>NZ_MPOH02000009.1:722846-758978 GCF_001896135.2 Streptomyces phaeoluteigriseus | reverse complement strand
GTCGGTCGGGGGTGGCATCTGTGCCGGGGCGGGGGGCTGCGCGGGGGCCGTCGTGCGGTCCTGGACCAGGGACAGGGCGGCGTACGGGTCGAGGCGGGGGGTGTCCGAGGGGTAGGCGGTGTCCAGCAGCCGGCGGGTGACCTCTGCCGCCGTGAGGTCGGGGTGATAGGCGCGTACGAGCGCGGCGGTGCCCGCGACGCCCGCCGCCGCCAGCGAGGCGCCGGAACCGATGTAGTGGCCGGAGCCCTTGGGGCCGACGCTGACCATCGCGCTGCCGGGCGCGGAGAGGTCGGGCTCGTGTGCGGGCGGCGCGTTCCTCTGCCGTACGCCGCCGGGGCCGAAGTCCACGACGGCGAGCGCGCCGGGCGCGGCGGCCGGCCAGTAGGGACCCTCGGGCATCTCGCCGCCCGGCCCCTGCTCCGCACGGGGCACCGCGTCGGGTGCGGCGGGAGCGACGACCAGTGCGTCGCGCCGGGTGGCGTGGGCGACGGCCGCGGTGAGTTCGGCCCTGCCGGCGCGCAGGGCCTGACCGACGTAGATGACCTGTGCGCCGCGGTCCGCGGCCGTACGGATGGCGGCGGCCACGCGTTCCGTGGAGGGGACACCGCGGTCGTCGGTGGCGGAGAGGGCCAGGATCTGCGCCTGCGGGGCGATCCCGGTGATGCCGCTGCCCTTCTCCGGTGCGGCGGCGATCAGGCCGGCGGCGAACGTGCCGTGGCCCACGCAGTCCGCGCCCGCCCCGCCGACGGCCCGCACCCTGCCGGACAGGCTGGAAACGCCGGAGGCGACGCCGGTGTCGACCACCGCGACGGTCACCCCGGCGCCGCGGGAGATCCGCTGGGCGCGGGACAGCCCGAGCGCCGTCTGCGACCACGCCGCGCCGGTGGCCGTCTGCTCCGAGGCCCCGGTGCAGGGGTTGCCCGCGCCGAGCCGGAGGGGCAGCGGAGGCAGCAGCGTGGCGCCCGGGTCGTCGGCACCGGGACTCTCCGACGGGGCGGCCGGCGCGGCGAAGGCCGGCCCGCCCGTGACCGGCAGGACCACGGCGATCGCCAGCGCGAGACCCGCACTCCGGCCTTTCATGGCATTCCACATGAGTCGCATGATATGCACACAAGATGTGCGGCGCACAACGCCAACTACCGCAGCAGCACAAGGAGGTTCGAGGCGTGGCTCGGCAAATACTCACGGTCGGCCCGGAACGGTCGGACGGCTACCAGACGATCGGTGAGGCACTGACCCAGTCCCGTACCGGGGCGGTGATCCGGGTCCGCCCCGGCCGCTACGCCGAGAACCTCGTCATCCGGCACCGGGTGACGATCGTCGGCGAGGGAGAGCCGGGGGCCGTCGAGATCTGCCCGCGGGACGGCACCGCCGTCACCCTCATGGCCGACGCCGTGATGCTCAGCGCCCTGACCCTGCGGGGCCGCGACAAGGAGGCCGCGGTCGTGGACGTACCGGCCGGACAGGCCGCGCTCGACGGATGCACCGTGACCGGTGCGGGATGGACGGCGCTGCTGATCCGCGGCAAGGGCTCGCTGGCCGCCCGCGGCTGCCGGATCGGCAACCCGGGTGGGGCCGGTCTCGTCGACTCGTCGGAAAGCGCGAGCATCGTCGAGGACTGCGTGTTCGAGAACTTCGGCACCTCCGCGGTGGTCATCGGCGAGACCGCCGGGCCCCTCGTCCGCGACTGCCGCATCCGGGGCGCGCGGGCCAACGGCGTCCTGGCGAGCGGCGAGGCGCGGGGCACCGTGGAGGGCTGCGACATCTCCGGCACCGACAAGCCGGCCATCGCACTGGAGGGCCACAGCTCGACCCGGGTACTGCGATGCGCCGTGCACCACACCTCGGTGGGGTTGCTCGTGACCAGCATGTCCCGCCCGGAGATCGAGGAGACCTCGTTCGAGTCCATCGCGCAGAGCGGGATCGTGATCTCCGGCGGGGCCGACCCGATGCTGCGCGGCTGTGTCACCCGACGCACCAAGAAGAGCGGGCTGCTCGTCCTGGACCGCTCCCGCGGAACCCTGGAGGACTGCTCGTTCCACGGCTCCACCGAGGCCGCCGTGCGGGTCGTCGAGGGCAGCTCCCCGCTGTTGCGGGACACCGTGGTGAGCGACTGCGCCGACGCCGCTGGGGCGGTGCAGCTCGCGGACGACTCCACGGCCGAGTTCGAAGGCCTGGAGGTCCTGGACGCGGCCGGCGTCGGCATCTCGGTGCGCTCCGCCGCCAACCCCCTGCTGCGCCGCGCCCGGATCACCGGCGCGGGCGGCCACGGCATCGAGTTCACCGACGACGGCCGCGGCCGGCTCGAGCAGTGCGAGGTCGAGTCCGCGGGCGGCTGCGCGGTGAGCATCGACGACGACTCCGACCCCGAGATCAGCGACACCGTGCTGAGGTCCGCCGCCCGCACGGGCCTCCTCGTCGGCGAACGCGGCCGGGGCACCCTGCGGGACTGCGAGATCGCCGACAGCGCCGACGCCGGGGTCGGTGTGCGGGACGGCGCCGAGATCACTCTGGAACGCGTCCGGGTGCACGGTTCGAGGGCCCACGGCGTGCAGGTGTCGCGCGGCGGCCGGGCCGTCCTCAACGCCTGTGAGATCAGCGGGAGTACGGGCGACGGCGTACGGGTCGACAGCGCCGAACCGGTCGACGTCGCCCGGTGCGTCGTACGCGACAACAAGGGCGCGGGACTGCGCCAGAGCCGCGCGAGCCGGCGGCTCACGGTCGAACTGTTGACCAGCGCGGACAACGGCCTGGCGGACAGCTTGGGCGAGTCGGCCGAAGCGGTCGGCGAGGAGGGCGCCCCGGGCGGGTCCGGCAACGAGCCGGAGACCGACGGTCCGCTGGCCGAACTGGAGTCGCTCGTCGGTCTGGAGAACGTCAAGCACCAGGTGAACACGCTGGTCAACCTGAACCAGCTCGCGGAACGCCGGCGCCGTCTCGGCATGCCGGTCCCCTCGATGAGCCGGCATCTGATCTTCGCCGGGCCGCCCGGCACCGGCAAGACCACCGTCGCCCGCCTCTACGGCAGCATCCTCGCCGACCTGGGGGTGCTCAGGAGCGGGCATCTGGTCGAGGTCGCCCGCGCCGATCTCGTCGCGCAGGTCATCGGTGGTACGGCCATCAAGACGACCGAGGCGTTCAGCAGCGCGCTGGGCGGGGTGCTGTTCATCGACGAGGCCTACACCCTCACGCCCGAGGGCTCGTCCAACGACTTCGGCCGAGAGGCCGTCGACACCCTGCTGAAACTGATGGAGGACCACCGCGACGACGTGGTCGTGGTGGCGGCCGGCTACTCCGAGCGGATGGAGTCGTTCCTGACCGCCAACCCGGGTCTCGCCTCCCGCTTCACCCGCACCATCGAGTTCGACAACTACGCGGTGGAGGAACTGGTGACGATCACCGAGAGCCTCTGCCACCGGCACCAGTTCGAGCTGGGGCCGCTGACCCGGGAGGCCCTCGCCGTACGCTTCGAGCGGATGACGCGCGACGCGACCTTCGGCAACGGCCGCGCCGCCCGCGCCGTGTTCGAGGACATGGTGGACCGGCAGGCGTTCCGGCTCGCGGCCATGACCGACCCGGCGGAGTACGACCTGACGCTGCTGCTGCCGCAGGACGTCGGCGACGCGGAGGCCGCGACCGTCGGCGGCTCGGCACAGGATGCCGGCGACACGTCCGACCCGATGGCCGAACTCACCGCCATGGTGGGGCTCGCCGCCGTGAAGCACGAGGTCGCCGACCTGGTCAGTCTGCTGACCAACGCCCGGCAGCGGATCGCCGCGGGGCTGCCCGCCCCCCGGATCAGCAACCACCTGGTCTTCAGCGGGCCGCCGGGCACCGGCAAGACCACCGTCGCCCGGCTGTACGCGAAGCTCCTGCACTCGCTGGGAGTGCTCCCCCGCGACTCCCTGGTGGAGGTGGCGCGGGCGGACCTGGTGGGTCAGTACGTCGGCCACACCGCCCAGCGCACCAAGGACGTCTTCACCAGCGCGCTGGGCGGGGTGCTGTTCATCGACGAGGCCTACACCCTCACGCCCGAGGGCTCGTCCAACGACTTCGGCCGCGAGGCGTCGACACCCTGCTGAAACTGATGGAGGACCACCGCGACGAGATCGTGGTCGTCGTCGCCGGGTACACCGAGGAGATGGAACGCTTCCTGGCCTCCAACCCGGGTCTGACGTCCCGGTTCTCCAAGTTCGTACGGTTCGAGGACTACAGCACGGACGAACTGGTCACCATCGTGTCCCGGCACGCCGCGGCCTCCGGGTACGAGTGCGCCGACACCACCCTCGTGGCGCTGCGCGCCCATGTGGACGCTCTCCCGCGCGAGCGGTCCTTCGGCAACGCGCGGCTCGCCCGGCAACTGCTGGAGACGATGATGACGAGTCAGGCCCGTCGGCTGGCCGGGCTGAGTTCGCCCAGCCTCGCCGACCTCACCACGCTGCTGCCGGAGGACCTGCCGCCGGCCCGACGGCCGGAAGCCGCTCTGTGACCTCATGAAGGGGAACGCCCGCCGGTTCGGCGCCGGCGGGCGTTCGCTCGCGTTGTCGCGCCACTCATACGGTGGACGCGGCCCCGCCCCTCACACGGTGAACCTGACGGCCTCCAGCCAGAACTGCGGCTCCGTCGAACCACCGAAGATCCAGCCCTGGGGCTTCTCGCACGCCAGGCCACCCCAGCCGCGCTCGCCGAGCTTGTGGTTCTGGCAGACGTTGCCTGACACCACACCGATGGTGAAGCCGCTGAGACTGGGCGCGTTCGAGGCGGCGCTGCCCAGGACCAGGTCCGTCCCGTCGGCGGCACTCGACCACGCGGTCGTCCACCCGTCCTTCTGGATGAACTCGTTGCCGTTCACCCTCGTCGCGTCCGCCACCGAGACGTTGATGGCCGTGATGGGCCGCCCCCCGCCCTCCTGCCCCGCGGTGGCCCCGTCGCACACGGGGGCCGTCCAGCCGGCACCCTTCACATGGACCCGGTAGCAGATGTGCCGACCGGGGTTCGAGGCGGCCAGCCGCTGAACGGCGTAGGCGGCGGTGTTCGGCGGAAGCTTGGGAGGGGCGTACTCCTTCACCTTGGGCTCCGCCTTCTTCGGCTCCTCGGCCCGTTTGCTCGACGGGGCCGAACTCGGCACCGGGGCAGCCTTCTCGACGACGGGGCTCGGCTTGGCGGACGGCTTCTCGGTCGACGGCTCCGGTGTCGGCTCCGCAGGGGCGTAGTCGCCCTTCGGCACCTCCAGGGCCTCCTCCTCGAGCAAGGTGTCGGACCCCGCGGCCACGGCCACGTCGTCCTTCTTCTTCTGCCGCGAGTCGTCCGTGGCCCAGATGAGCAGGGGCACCGCGAGGAGGACGACACCGGCGATGCCGGCGGCGGCGAGGAGGGGCTTCTTGGGGTTCCCGGACGGCGGTTCGTCCGCACCGGCCCCGGCTGCTGCGGTTCCGGCTGCTGCGGTTCCGGCCGCTGCGGTTCCGGCCGCTGCGGTTCCGGCCGCTGCGGTTGCGCCGACCCCGCGGGCCTCTGCATCCGGGGCGACCCGGACGGCGGCGGCCGGCTCGGTGACGCTCCCGCTCTCCGCTTCCGACCGTTCCTCCGAGGCGGATGCGGTGGCCGTAGCGGATGCCGCGGCTGTGGCGGCCGGTTCCCCCAAGGTGGCGGACGTGGTGGCGGGCGGCTCGGGGGCGGCCTCGCTCTCGGTGGTGTCGGGGGTACGCGGTGCCGGCCGTACCGTCTGCGCTCCCCCGGTGCCGCCTTCGCCCGGCTCCGGCGCGGGGGTACGCCGTGCGGCCGGTGCCAGCATCGCGCCGGGGTCGGCCGCAGCCGACCCCAGGGAGACTGCCCTGCGGACGGTCGAGCCGCCCGTGCCGTCGGGCCCCTGGGGGACGGGCGGCTTCTTCTGGCTTGCCATCGTTCTCCTCGAACTGTGTGGAGTGTGGGGTGTTGGGTGGTCGTGCGGCGGTCCCCGCCTGCTATCCCTCCTGGCCGACGGGCCCGGAACAGCGGTCCGGCCAGCGCGGGTCGTCGCCGACGCGGAAGCCCTTGGCCAGCGCCTCCTCGAGGTGGGCGAGGGCCTTGAGGTCCAGCCCGCTCAGTTCCTGCGACCCGTCCATGTAGGCGGTCGCGTTCCCGGGCAGTTCGCGCAGCAGTACGACGGAGGGGCCCGAAGGGACAGTCCGAACCCCCACCACCCGGAAGCCGGTTCCCGGCACGAAGACGATCTCTTCGTACGTCTCCGTGGAGCCTCGCGGCCGGTCGAGCAGTTGTCGCACCTTGCGTCCGGTGACGGACCAGATCGCATAGCGCGCGGGCGCTCCGGCCGTCGGGAGCGCCGATGATCCCGTCAGGGCACTGACCGGCGCCGGTCGTGCAGCAGAGTGCCGATCACAGGATCGGGGCCCTCCGCGTTCCCGCCGCGTAGCGCCACCCCCCGGTAGGAGGGCAGCCGACGCAGAGCGGACGCCAGGCAGCCGGCGTAGGGCAGCAGGCGGCCCTCACCGGTGTGCAGGTCCCGGGTCAACTCGCGATGGTGCAGCGGCCCTTCCTCGGCGGTGAGGTAGGCGTGCGCTGCGATGAGGTCGGTCCGCGCCGCCTCCAGTTCGTGCCCGCGCAGCGCGGGCATCCTGGTGAGCACCCGGGACACCGCGGCAGCGTGCCCCTCCCAGGAACCGGCCGCGGCATTCCGGAACGCGGCACGCTCCACGGCCCCGCTGATGTGCCCGGGCACGAACGGGAGGGCGGCACGGTGAGGGGCGGGCGCTTCGACGCCCCGCACCTGCGGTGTCTGCCCCGGCTCTTCACGCACGGCCCGGTCACCGTCCGGCCCTGCCCGGTTTCCGTCCGGACCTGCCGGATCAGCGTCCCGACCTGCCGGATCGCCGTCCGGACCTGCCCGGTCACCGTCCCGACCTGCCCGGTCACCGTCCGGACCTGGACCGGCTCCCTCACCAGCGGCGCGTCCCGTCTCGCCGACGCCGCCGTCGGGTCGTTCGCCCTCGGCCCGTTCGCCCTCGGCCCCTTCGCCCTTGCCTCGTTCGCCCCCGCCTCGTTCGCCCTCGGCCCTTCTACCTCTGCCTCGTTCGCCCTCGGCCCCGGTGCGCTTCCCGTCCGAGGAGACGACCGTCGACCGAGCCCTCGCGGCTCCCTGACCGGCCCCACCGTCGGGCGACACCGCGGGCACGGAGGCCCCCTGCCTGCTCCCGACGCCGGCCACGGTCCTCGGCACAGTCTCCGGCGCCGCGGCAGGCGCGGACCCTTCGGCGGGCCGCCCCTGCGGACGGAGTTCCGAGGACGCGGTGGGCGTGACCGCACCGGCCTCCGCTTCCCCGTGCTCGGCAGTCTCCGGAAGGAACCCCGGCGGCGTACCCACCGCCCTTGTATGGCCGACGGCATCCACATCGACTTCGGCGGGCCGGCCGGCCGGAGAGGACTCCGGCGCGGGAACAGGCCCACCCTCCCGAAGGGACACCGGCGGCACAGATCCCTCGGCACCGGCGACCGGCCGGCCGGGAGCACCCTCGTCCGCCCAGGCATCCGCGGGCACGACCAGCTCGGCGACCGAAGGGCCGCCGGCGACACCGATCGCCTCGGCGGCCCCGCCGCCCTCAGGAGCACCGCCGCCCTCGGGGACACCGGGGCGCGCGGCAGGCGCGCGTGTCGGCAGCCCGGGCCCGGGAGTGGGCAGGGCACCTGCCGGACCGGACTCGTGGGACATCCGACCGGACGGTGAGACCCTGCCGGGCTGCGCGGTCGCGCGCGGCCGGGCGCTCGCCGTGCCGGGGCGCGGGGGCCGGCCGGTGGTGACGTAGCGGATGTTCGGTACGCCGTGTTCGGCGGCCAGGCGGCGCAGGGCGCTGTCCGACGCCAGGAGTCTGCCGCGGACCAGCAGGGTGGTGCGTGACCGGACATCGGTCCCGAGGCCGTGCAGGAGGCGGGACAGCGCGGGCAGCAGGGAGTCGTCCAACGGCTGTCCCGGCATTCCCAGTTCGATGACGCACGCCTCAGGGTCGACCGCTGGTCCGAGCGGCCCGGGACGGGGGACGTCCAACGCCCACAGGGCGAGACCGGCCCGGGTCACCGTCGCCTGCCAGCGGTCCGTCAGCCGCACCGTCCCCCGTTCACTGCCGCCGAGAATCCAGTCGGGCGGGTGCAGCTCCGTGGGCCTGGGTGCGGGAGCCCGCCCCTTCGAGTCGACCGGCCCGCAGACCACGGCCGACACGAACGGCCGCCAGCTCGGCCTGCCGTCCAGACCGACCAGCGTGGGCCGGGGAGGCGTTCCGGGCGGTGCGTGGTCGTCGAGCAAGGGCAGGCCGGTAAGTACCTCCACCTCTGTGGCCAGCAGGTCGGCGACCGACTGTGCGAGCCGCAGCAGGTCGCGCCGGCCGCCGGGCGCGAGGCGGGCGCGGGCGCGCTGCGCCTCCGGCAGCCCGGCGAGGACGGCGGCGACCTCTTCGGCGGCGACGTCCTCCGCCTGCGGGGCACCGACCAGTACCGTGAGGCGCTCGAAGTCGACGGGCACGGAGAAGCACAGGTCGTCGGGGGCCGGGCCCGCTGCCTCGGCCGGGCGGATCACCACGCCGGCCGGGACATGGTCCACGACACAGCCACCGGCGGTGCGCTCGGGCACCGCGCCCAGCGCCTCCTCCCAGGCGGGCGCCGGAGCACGTCGGCCCAGTCTCCGGGGTTTCGTGCCGGGCGCGAACCGCCACCAGCCGCCCCCGGGGCGGGAGCCGCCGTGGACGAAGAGCGCACCCCCGGGCGTGATCAGGACGGCGCCGTCCGGTGCCGTCACCTCCAGTTCCCAGGCGTCCGCGATCCTGCGGGCGACGCAGGGCCTGTCCGGCCGGTCGTCACCTGCGCCGGACATGACGAGCCGGACCCGGTCGGTACCCCGCGCGCGGAGGGAGTCCAGCAGCGCGCCCAGCCGTGCCCAGTGGTCGGCGTCGGGCGCCCCGCCCCCGGCGGCGGAGCCCACGATCACCGTGACGACGCCGGCCTCCCTGCCGACGGCACCCGCCACTTCGGCCACCACGTCCAGAGGGAACGAGTCGTCATCGACCGCTCGCACGAGCAGCACGCCGTCGACGTCCTCGACCGGCGGCCACCGCGGCCCAGGCTTTCGGCGCCGTTCACGTCGCCGGCCGGGAGCCCCCTGCCGCGGCGGCCGGTACCGGAGTCGGACCTGCGTCCCCGGCCCGGCATCACGGAGGACCAGCGGCTCACGCGTCCGTCCCCCGGATCGGGTGAACGGCCTCGGTCAGCACCCGCGCGGTGCGGCCCAAGGACGCCGCGTCGGGCAGCCGCTCCCCCGCACCGTCCCGGACGGCGTCGCGTACGGCGTCGGGGTCCAGCAGCATGCTCACCGCGGCCGAGGGGTTCAGATACAGCACGTGCCCCTCAGGAACGCGCGCCAGGAGGTTCTCCACCGCGACCAGTTCGAAGGCGAAGCGCCCCGCGGTGTGCAGGAACACCGACGAGGTGAACACCGGCACCACGGGCGTCCCGTCCGACGCCGCCGCGCTGACCAGGCCGCCGCCCGGCGCCGTGAGCACGGCCACCTCGCGCCCCACCAGCGCGGCCGGCACCGCCTCGCCGGGCCCGTACCCGGTCGACGCGAGCTGGACGGCGCGGTCCACCTCGTCCTCCGGTTCGGGCCAGCCGAGCGCACGCGGGGAGGGTCGGTATGCGGGGTTGTCCTCCCATTCGACGATCTCGCCGTCGAGGCCGGACCGCCACCGGCCGGTCATGGCCCACTCCGGGGGACTCCCCGTCCCGGACCACATCGGGTCGACCGCCCCCAGCCAGTGGTCCGGGGCAAGGCGGCCCGCCTCACGAATGTCGTCCGGAACGGGCGGGAACGCCTCGTCCTGCTGGCTCATCGCTTTCCTCATTCGGTGGATCGGGACGAGACCGCGGTCTGTGCGGTGTCGTCCGGGGCGTCGTGCCAGAGGAGGCGGCGCGCGGTCGCGGCGTCCGTGACGACTCCGGTGAGCAGTCCGGACCGCAGTACGGCGCGGACCGCGCCGGTGCCGCGTCCACCGGCCGTGACACCGATCAGTTCCGCGACGCCACGGAGTTCGGCGGCACCGACCCCGATCGTGCGGGCGCTCAACTCGGTGGGCATCACCCGGCCGACGGCATCCAGGACGTGTCCGGCCACCTCGGCACAAGCCCCCTCCGCCCGGAGCTTCTCCCGCTCCGGATCGGACAGGGCGCCGTACACCGGGGAGTGCGGGGCGTCCCAAGCGCTGATGCCGACGACGGCCTTGGTGACCAGGCGGAACCGGTCCAGCGTCTCGGCGGTGGCGGGTTGACTGCGCAGGACGGCGGCCGTCGCCGCGTCGGGCAGGAGGAACGGGGTGTGGAGCGGGAACGCCCTGCCACCGCCCGTCGCCGCCGTACGGCGGACCGCGGTGATCGCGGCGTCGTGGGCGAGGTCCGGCCCGTGCACACCGGTCAGCTGCACCACGTCGCAGAGCGGCAGCCGGGTGACCGTCTCGCTCAGCGCGTCCACCGCGTGGCTGCCGTCCAGCCCGAGTACGTCGCCCTCCTCAGCGATCTCCGAGAGCAGCCGGGCCGCCGCCGTGCCGAGCCAGCGACCGTTCTGGCGCTGATCAGCGGGTGACGCCGTACGGCCCTCGTTCCGGCCGAGGTTGACAACGATGCCGTGCCGGAGCCCGAACCGCTCGGTCAGCGCCCGTCCGAGCGGGACGTCGATCTCTGCCGGGACCGTGATGTCGATCCGCACGATGTCGTGAGCCACGGCCGCGTCGAGGAGACGGGCCACCTTGAACCGGCTGATGCCGAACTCCTTGGCGATCTCCACCTTCGACCGCTGCTCCAGGTAGAAGCGCCGGGCGACGGCGGCGGCGAGGAGCGTGTCGATCGGCGCGGGTAACGCCGCCACCTCAGCCGATTCGGCCATGTCCTATCTCCGCGCTCTCATCGCTCGTCAACTCACACCACTTCTCCGGCTAGTCCATCTGTACGAAGTGAGCAGAACATGACGGAGAAGCGACGCCGGAGTGACACCAGGGGCGTCAGTGACCGCTGATACCGAACTGTCCGTCGACAGAGGGCTGTTCCCGTATCAGTACCAACAGCGGTGGCGGACAGGGCACTTCGAGAGCGGGTCCCGGAGGCGGTCGCCCAGGTGGCCCCCGAATGCGGGCAGCTTCTCCTGGCGTACGCGCACAATCCGGCGAGCAGGTGGCCTGCAGGGGCGGTGGTGCGATCGAACCTGCGCTCGGCAGTTTTGTGAATCGCCCCCGGGCCGTACAACCCTTCCGGCCGGCTCCGACACGGGATTGCTGGAGCCGAGACAGACGTCCCCCGAACGGGGCCCGTTCCCCTCGACGAGGTGCGGGGCCCCGACGGATGCGGTACTCCGCGGTGCGCGTCGAGGTGGCCGACCGCGGAGTGGATCGTCGAGGTGGCCGGCCGCCGGTTCGAGCGGGTCGGCAGCAACGGCTCAGGCGGTCTCGACGCTCATGGAGGACGCGGGCCCGACCGACGGCGCGTGCTCCACGCACGTCACGTCGAAGGGCGACGTCCAAGCCCCGCGGTCGCCGACGAACTGCGGCATCCGCGCCTCGACGGCCGATGACCCCCCGCACCCCGAGCAGCCCACCGGGACCTGCACCCTGATGCCGCCGGCGTCGCGCCCCCGGCCCGCATGCGCAGCGCCCGTGGCGGGGCCATGCTGGAGATGACGACGACTACATCGGGCCCCGTGCGGAACGCGCGGAGCGGCCCCCGGAAACGGCCTCTCCCCCACCGCTCCGCCATCGACGCCTGAGCGCAGCCGCGGCCCTCCCTCCGGAGCCGAAGCATTCCCGAACGCACGGAGCACGCGGAGCACGTGATGACTACAAGGGACGCCCCCGATCTGTTCGCTCTCTCCCGGATCCAGGGGCCGGTACTGCGCCCCGGCGACGACGGCTACGACGCCGAACTGGCCGGCTTCAACCTGGCCGTACGGCACAGCCCGGACGTGGTGGTCGGGGCGACCGACGCCGACGATGTGGTGGCCGCGATGCGCTGGGCCGCCGCCACCGAGACCCCTGTCGCCGTGCAAGCCACCGGCCACGGCGCCAACTCCCCTGTCGACAGCGGCCTGCTGATCAACACCGCGCGCATGACGGACGTCCAGGTCGACCCGGCCGCGCGTACGGCTACGATCCACGCCGGCGCGAAGTGGCGGCACGTCCTCGCCGCCGCCGCCCCGCACGGTCTCGCCGCCCTGAACGGCACCTCGACCGACGCGGGCGCCGTCGGCTACACCGTGGGCGGAGGCCTCCCGGTGCTGGGCCGGGCCTACGGCTACGCCTCCGACATGGTCCGCTCCTTCCACGTGGTCACCCCCGACGGTGCTCTCCGCACGGCCAGTGACACCGACGAACCGGAACTGTTCTGGGCCCTGCGCGGCGGCAAGGGCAACGTCGGCGTGGTCACGGACATGGTCACCGGGCTGATCCCCGTGTCGCGCGTACTCGGCGGCGGCGTGTACTGCCCCGGCGAACACGCCGGAGCCCTGCTGACCGCCTGGGCCGACTGGACACGCACGGTCCCGGACCAGATGTGCAGCACCTTCACCATGCTGCGCATGCCGCCGCTGCCGCAGATCCCCGAGCCACTGCGTGGCGGCTTCTTCGCCCGCGTCGCCGTCGCCTGGCCCGGCGACCCGGCCGAGGGTGAGGCCCTTCTCGCCCCCATACGTGCGGCGGCACCGGTGGTCCTCGACACCGTCCACGACATGCCGTACACAGAGGTCGACGCCATCCACATAGATCCCCAGGATCCACTCCCGGCACGGGAGTCGTGCACCCTGCTGCGCGATCTGACGCCGGACGCGATCGCGGCCTTCCTCGGTCAGTGCGGCCCGGCGGCGGCACCCGACTACCCGCTGCTGCTGGTCGGGCTGCGGCACATGGGCGGCGCGCTGGCCCGACCGGGCCCGATGGAGGACGCGATCTGCGCCCGTGACGCCGCTCATCTCGTGGAGTCGGTCGGCGTCCTGCCGGGCCCGGACGCTGCACGGGCCGTAGAAGCCGCCACTGTCGCTCTGTACACCGCGCTGCTGCCCTATGGAACGGGCCGCACCATGGTCAACCTCCACGGCCGCCCCGGCGACAACGCCGACCGGGCCCGGGCCTGGACCCCGGAGGTCTACTCACGCCTGTGCGCGGACAAGACGACCTACGACCCGAAGAACCTCCTCCGCTTCGGCCACTCGGTCACCACCGCGTAGCCCACCACGTGTCCTGAGGGAGCCGACCTGGCCGGTGGGTGATGGTGCGTACAGGTCGAGCTGTACAGCACCTGCCACATTGCCGCCTGGCACGGCCCGGATGCCGACGCACAGGTCGGCGGACGCCTGGCGACCCACGTCCTATCCGCCTCGGGCCCCGGCCCTGGCCGCCCGCCGGGCCGGCCTCCTCGGTACCGGACAGGACAGTGCGGCGAGAAACCGACGAGATCGGACGTGCCGTTCTTCCTAGGCATGGTCGCGCAGTCGGCGAGCGTGCCGTACCTCAGCGCGCCGATCTTCAGCGGGACCCACCTGCGGCAGCTTCCGGCGGCGCGAGCGGCTGGCTGCGGGCGCCACATCGGCCGCGGGAGCATCTTCATCGGGTTCGCCCTCGCTACTCGCTGCGAACAGCGCTCCGGCCTCCGGACAGCGCCCTGGCCCGCCCCCGACTCAGACATTCGGCAGCGCAGTGACCTCACGCCGAGACGAGCCGGAACTCCGAAATCCCGGCAACGGACGACCGCTCGACGGACAGCCGCTCGCTCCGATCAGGCAGCCGGCCCCACTTGACCTTGACACGGTGAGAGGGTCTTCACTGCTTGCCGAGGAGGTGGTCTCGATGACGATCACACGACACGACACGGACGCGACACGCGTGCTCCAGGAGCTGGAGGACAGCCGTTCGTCCGTGCGACTACGGGCTGCTCTGGCTGCCGGCACGGCGCCTGACCCTCGATTCGTCGACAGGCTCGTCGAGCGATGCGCGATCGAGCCCGAGTTCTTCGTCCGCGACATGCTGACCTGGGCGCTCACCCGCCACCCGGTGTCCATGACGCTCCCCGAGCTGGTCCGTGAAGTCAGCTCGGATCGTGCGCAGGCACGGAGCCAGGCGCTGCACACGCTGTCCAAGATCGGGGACCGGCGGGCGTGGCCGGCGATCACGCGGACGCTGTTGTCCGACGCCGACACCGACGTGGCGCGGAGCGCCTGGCGTGCCGCAGTCGTGCTCGTCCCGGAAGGTGAGGAGTCCGCCCTGGCCACGGTGCTGGCGACACAGCTCGGGCGCGGTGAACGGCAGACGCAGCTGAGTCTCAGCCGGGCGATGGTCTCGCTGGGTGAAGTGATCGTGCCGGTCTTGAGTGCTGCGACAACGGGCCCCGACCCGCACGTGCGCGCCCACGCCGTCGCCACAGAGCGGCTGCTGCGTGACCCGGACGCCGGATTCGAGTTCGCGATCGAGGAGGCGAAGCGCGTCGTGGCCCTCGGCGGGTCCGGCCAGGAGGGACGATAGGACGTGTTGATCGGTGAGGTGGCACGACGGTCCGGGGTCAGTGCCCGCATGCTCCGGCACTACGAGTCGCTCGGCCTGGTCCGGCCCTCCGGTCGCACGGACTCCGGTTACCGGGAGTACTCCGGGGAGGACATCCGGCGGATCTTCCATGTCGAGAGCCTCCGGTCGCTGGGACTGTCGCTGCGTGAGATCGGGCGCGCACTCGACGATCCCGGCTTCACGCCCTCCGTGCTCGTCGGCGACCTCATCGGCCAGACACGCCAACGCATCGCGGCCGAGACCGAGTTGCTCACGCGGCTGCGTCGGATCGATGCCACGGACCCCGCCGGCTGGGGGGACGTCCTCCGGGTCGTCGCGCTCCTCCAGGCCATGGGCTCCAAGAGCGCCGACGCGCGCCAGCGCGCGGCTCTTTCCTCTGTCGACGAGGCCGCGGTGCCGGTGGAGGCTCTGGTCGAGGCAGCTCTGCGCGAGACGGAGCCGAACGTTGCCGGAGCCCTCCGGTGGGCGCTGGCGCGATCGGGCGATGGCGGCCCGGCACTGCTGGCGGAGGGGCTCGGCTCCCCGGTCGCGGCGGTGCGGGAACGTGCCGTTCGGTCCCTGGCCGAGCTGCCCGGCGGTGAGGCTACCTCGCAGCTGCGGCAGGCCCTCGCACACCCCGACGTCGTGGTCCGCGGGTATGCGGCTCTGGCGCTCGGCACCCGTGGAGTGGCCGATGCGGTCCCGACGCTCCTCGACATGATCGTGGACGGAAGGAACGACGTCGACGCAGCCGATGCCCTGGGTGTGGTGGCGAGCGACACCGCGACGGCGGACGAGATCGCGACCAGCCTCGTCGACCGCCTCGCCCACGACACCGCTCAAGGGCCGGCACGGGGACGGCTGACTCAGGCGCTGGCCTCCGTCCCGGGGACGAAGGCGTCGCGTACCCTCATGGAGCTGTCGCATGACGAGGACCGTGCCGTTGCGCTGACCGCGGCGTACGTTCTTCGGCTACGCGACACGCTGTGACATTCCGACGCAACGTAAGAACTCCGTCGTTGGCGGCGCCTGCCGGTCGGTCGGGCCGAGTTTGGGAGTCGACCGGCCCGCCGACGCGCACGGGCAGGTCCGGCGACGCGCCCAGGCCGGTGTCGAATCCGCGCGGAACGGTGGCGAAGCCGGCGACGCCGTCCGGGCCGGAGAGCACCGAGTACGCCAGTGCGAGGTCGCGGACGGTGCGGTCATCGGGCCGACGTGCCAGTCACGGCGTGGCGCCCGGGGCCAGAACCTCGCCATCGCGTATTCCGTCACCTCCCTCATCAGCCGCGGCAGTG
Organism: Streptomyces phaeoluteigriseus; assembly: GCF_001896135.2. GTDB lineage: Bacteria > Actinomycetota > Actinomycetes > Streptomycetales > Streptomycetaceae > Streptomyces > Streptomyces phaeoluteigriseus. The sequence continues at coordinate 743,137 of NZ_MPOH02000009.1, read as the reverse complement.
AAGGGACTGCGCGACCGGCATCGTCATCTTTAGGCTGGTCGGCAGCTGAACCGCGACCCCTGGCCGGCAGGCCCAGGCTCAGGCATTCGCGGCGGCTCCGGCACTCTGAGCCTGCAACGGCCCGATGATCACGCGCATGCGGCCCAGAGTCGGCATTCGCAACCAGAGGCGCCGGATCACCGCGCATCGGCTCGGAGATCGTCGTGAGCCTGAACCAGCGGGCGTCAGGGCTTACGCCCCTGCGCCGGCACTCGTGGCTCGTCAGATCTCCGGTGCCGGTGACGGCGATGCGTTGGCCAGGTCGGCCCCGGTGTCCGCATGCCGTCGGGAGTCCCTGACACCATGCCAATCCAGGCACATGATGGTGGCGTCGTCCTGGAGGTGACCGTCGTTAGCGGCGACGACCTTCGCGATCACCGTGCGGGCGGCTTCACGCGGATGCAGGTCGCCGGTGCGTACGATCAGGCCCTTCAGGTCCACTTCACTGGCGTGGTGCTCGAGCATGCCGTCGGTGAGCATGAACAACCGGTCACCGACCCTAAGATCCAGCGGCTGGACCCGGTAGGTGTGCGGGAAGCGGAAGCCGAACGGCATGTCGACCTCGACCCGGAGCTCCTCCACCTTCCCATCGCGCAACCGCAGCGGCCAGGGGTGGCCCGCGTTGACGAACTCGACACCACCGTCGAGCAGGCTGATACGCAGGAGCTGACCGGTGACGTATCGCTGTTCGCCGTGGTCGACCATCGCCTGGTGCGCCTGCCGGGCCTGTTCGGCCAGATCGGCACCCGCCCGCCTGGCCCCGCGCAGCGCGCCTACCGCGAGGGTGGCGAGCAGTGCGGCATTGACATCGTGGCCCATCGCATCAGTGACGGACAGTTGTACGGCGTCGCGGTCGATCACGTAGTCAAAAGTGTCGCCGCCGACATGGTCGGCGGGCTCCAGCGCTCCGGCCACCGTGAACTGTGCGGCCTCGCAGGCGAGGGACGAGGGGAGCAACCGGTGCTGGATCTCCGCGGCCAGACTCAGCGGTCTGGTGCGACGGCCCCACTGATACACGTCGGTGTACGACCGGTTCGCGATGACGATGTAGGCCAGCGCATGCGCGGTCTCGCTTATCTCCCGCATCGCGGCCTCGTCGGGCGCGGAGGGGAGGAACAATTCCAGGAGACCGATGGCGTCTCCGCGGTTGGTGACGGGAGCGACGACCCGCACCGTGCTCCCGCCACCCCTGGTCTGTGTGGCGGGCTGCTGTGTCCGGATCACCTCGTCGTACAAGGTGCCGGGCAGGTCGATGCGCCGGGCGGGTTCGTCGGTCTCCACGTCACCGGCGACACCGAGGCGCACCACTGACGCACCGGTGAAGTCCGTGATGAGGAAGGAAACCCTGGTCGCATCGAGGCGCTGCCTGAGCATGTGGGCGACGACGTCGAGCGATCCCACCGGTGGCGCGGCTTCCGCCGCAGCCAACGCCCCGGCCAGCCCCGTCGTCCGGGGGCAGTCGTCGCGTCCGGGGGAAGCCACGAGCCGGTTGCCCTGCCAGCGCCCGGCGGATGTGTGCTCACCTGATACGTCTCCCAGTTGTCTGATCGCCCGCATCACCGCACCACCGCACCAGAAAGGACGAGATGCCGATGGGCCGGCCGCGATGGCCTGCGCGGGGCACACATCATCCCGCATCGCACGAGTCTTCCCCCGTGAACCCGCGCAGACGGACCATTTCCCTATGTCCGGACCTTTTAGGACCGGACACCAGCGAAGGCACACCTCCATTTGAAAAGGCGGGGATATCGACGGCCACCGCCGGCCGACGAATGGCTCCGGCTCCGGGCACCCCTGCGCGGTGCGACAGAGCCCCGGACCGTACGGATCCCGCCGCCGAGCCACATCCTGGGAACCGACGGAATGCGCTGAACCGAGGAAATACGGGATCTCGCCGGTGGAGTTCCCGCGTCAAGACTCAGTGCAGAGACGTCCGACCAGGTCCTCGACACTCAGATGGCAGCGTATTGGGCGGCGTACTCCTGGCTGGGCGGGACGACGGTGATGACGTCGATCAGCACGCCGTCGGGGGCTGCGACGATGAAGTGGCGCTGGCCGAACTCCTCCGTACGCAGTGGCAGCACTTCGGGCAGGCCGGCCTCCGCCACGAGCCGCTGGTGCTCGGAGTCCACGTCGTCCACCTCGAAGTTCAGCAGCAAACCGCCCCGCAGCGCGGTCCGGTGGCCCTCTGGGACGGTCGGGTGGGCGTGGTCGAGAAGGGCCAGCTCGTACTGCGGAGCGTCGGGGCGGCGCAGACTGACGTACCAGTCCGCCTCGAAGGTCACCTCGAAACCGAGGTGACGTGTGTAGAAGTCCCGGGAGGCGGCCACGTCCCGGGTGGCGAGCACCGGGTAGAAGCCGCCGAGTTCGGTTGTGGGCACGGTCGTCGGTCCGTTCGTCATGGCGTAGGCAGGCCCTTCGGCTCATTTCGCATACCCCGGGTATGCAAGCTGTGGCGTTAGCATACCCCCGGTACGCGAAACGGAAAGGGCGGTGCGCGCGATGGCGGTAAACCGGGCGGAGCAGCGGGAAGCCACGCGGCAGGCGCTGCTGGCCGAAGGCCGGCGCCGGTTCGCCGTCGACGGGTACCACCACGTGGTGTTGGCCGAGGTGGCACGGGCCGCCGGCGTGACCAAAGGGGCCGCCTACCACCACTTCGACAGCAAAGCGGGGCTCTTCCGTGCCGTCGTGGCCGAGATCCAGCGGGAACTGGGCGAGCGGGTCGCGACCGAAGCCGAGCGGCACGAGGACCTCTGGGAGCAGTTGCGGGCCGGCTGCCGGGCCTTCCTGACCGCGGGCACCGACCCGGCAGTGCGGCAGATCCTCCTGGTCGACGCGCCCACCGTGCTGGGCTGGGACGAATGGAGAACCCTGGACGAGGAGTCCTCCGCCCGGCACCTCGCGGAGGCCCTGACGGCACTCGCCGCAGCCGGGATCATCGCCGATCAGCCAGTGGAGCCCCTGGCCCGGCTACTCTCGGGGGCGATGAACGAGACCGTGCTCTGGATCGCGCGCGGAGGAGACCCCGAGGCCGCGGAGCAGGCCCTCGACCGGCTCCTGGTGGGGCTGCGCACCGCGGCTTGACCTCTCGCGTACTCCGATCGACGCCCCTGCCGCACACCACGGGATCGCCGTAGCCGGCGGGCGGAGCCGAAGATCTCCTCCCGGCCCTGAGAGTGCACGGTGACTCCTGCCGACCGCACTGGAGGCGGTGTACGGCGATCGGCGCGCCGCTCACGCTCCCCAGGGCACCCCTGGCCGACCAGCCGGTACTTAGCTTCGTGGCCCTGGTAGGGGTCGGTGACCGAGCTGAGCAGCATCGTGGCCCGGTGCCTGGCCCCCGGCATCTTCGCCACCTCCTCGCGGGCGAGTTCGACCGCGTTCTTCTTCACGTACAGGTAAGCGCCCACTTCTTCGTCGACCGACCGAACGGGCGCCCTGCGAAGCCGGCGAAATCGGCGAAACAGCGGGGCGCGACCTGCATCGGCCCTTCGCCTCGATCTCGACCAGCTCGGTGAAGGGCTTCCTCTCTGCCGCCGACCGTCGGCCGCTCCCGCCCAGGTCGGCCTCGTTCCGGTGCTGTGCGCAGGGCGAGGCGAGTGCACGCCGGACCTGCATCACACGGAACAATAATCCAAGGAAGTTGATTCCATGGAATCAAAGTGGTTTGCTGGGCGTGTGGCCGACGCGGGGCCCAGATCGCCCCCTTCGGGCAGGCAAGCCCTGTGCGCCGTTCAAGCGGATCGCGGTCACCGCCCTCCAGATCGAGCGCGCCCTGGAGAGTTGCCCCTTCGTGCCGAAATGAGACTGCCAAGGAGTGAGTGTCATGACCGTTCCCGCCTTCAACTCGGTCGCCTGGTTCGAGTTCGGCACCGATCAGCCGGAGAAGGTCCAGGAGTTCTACAAGGAGCTCTTCGACTGGAACTACGTCCTCAACACCACCACCCCTGGCGTCACCTACCACTCCGTGATGCCGCCCGGTGCCCAGCAGCCGGCGGGCGGCGTGTGGGAGTCGGAGGGCAGGTTCCCCAACTACGCGATCTTCTACGTCCTCGTCCAGGACGTCGCCGCGACCGTCGAACGCGCCGGTGAACTGGGCGCCGAAGTGCTCATGGAGCCGGTCTCCGACTCCGCCGGCTTCAGCTTCGCCCGGCTGCGGGACACCGCTGGCAACCACTTCGGCGTCTTCTCCGCACCCACCCCCTGACCGGCCGCGCAGGCCGTCGCAGGCGCGCGCCGCCCCGCTGGCCTGTTCCCCAGCACGGCCGACGCGTTCTCCTGCCGCCCCCCTCCCCTGCCGTAACACTCGCAGGGCCCGCGTCCTCACTGTTTCCCGACCGGGAGGCCCCCGATGTCCGGCGCCAGCGCCACCAGCGAAAAGATCCCCGTCCACGTCTACGGCGGCCCGACCTCCCTGATCGAGTACGGCGGGCTCAGGTTCGTCACCGACCCCACTTTCGACCCGCCCGGCGAGTACCCGATGCCCCTCCCCGGCGACCACAAGCTCGTCAAGACCGAGGCCTCACCTGTGGCCGCCGACCTGGGCCGCGTCGACGTCGTTCTGCTCTCCCACGACACGCACGACGACAACCTCGACAGCTCCGGCCGCGCGTTCCTGCCGAAGGTGCCCGTCGTCTTCACCACGGTCAGCGGTGCCGGTCGGCTGGGCGGCAACGCGCAAGGGCTGGCCTTCTGGCAGAGCACCGAACTCGAGCGGCCGGACGGTGGCACCGTCACCGTCACCGGTCTGCCCGCCCGGCACGGCCCCGTCGGCTGCGAACCGGTCACCGGCGACGTCGTCGGCTTCATGATCACCTCCGAAGACCTGCCCTCGGTCTACGTCAGCGGCGACAACGCCGCCCTGGAGCACGTCGAGGAGATCGCCGCAGGGTTCGCCCCCGTCGACACCGCGGTCCTCTTCCTCGGCGGCGCCCGCATGGCCTTCGCCTTCGATGGCGCCCTCCTCACCCTCGACAGCGCCCAGGGCGCCGAGGCCGCAAAGCTGCTCGGCGCCCGCAGGGTCGTCCCCGCCCACTACGACAGCTGGGACCACTTCAAGGAAGGCCGCCACGAGATCGAGGCCGCGTTCACCGAAGCCGGCCTGACCGACCGCCTCGACTTCGCACGATAACCACCACCCCGCACAACAACCCGTGGAGCGAACACCATGACCCGAACGAACGTCGACATCGCCCGCACCTACTTCGAGGCCGTCCGGACCGGAGACATGGCCGCTCTCGGCGAACTCCTCGACGCCGACATCGTCTGGCACCAGCCCGGCGCCAACCGGTTCTCCGGCGAGCACAAGGGCCGGGGCGCCGTCTTCCAGATGCTCGGCAGCATGATGGAGACCAGCCGGGGCACCTTCGCCATCGACAAGATCCACACGCTCATGGGCAACGGCGACCTGGTCGCCGCCACCATCCACTTCACCGGCCGCCACGACGACGCGTCGATGAGCATGGACGGCATCGACGTCCTGCGCATCGCCAACGGCAAGATCACCGAGATGTGGCTCTTCTCCGCCGACCCGGCCGCCGAAGACGCCTTCTGGGGCTAGAACCCGCGGTGCCCGGGGCCGACTCGGCCCCGGGCACCCACAAGCCGAGCCGTTCGCACACGAAAGGCACCCATGCGGAAGATGACCGAGCAGCAGTGGCGGGCGTTCGTCACGTACGGCACGCGCACCGGCAAGCTGTCCACCGTCCGCGCCGACGGCAGCCCTCACGTCACACCGGTCTGGTTCCTCCTCGACGGCGACGACATCGTGCTCACCACCGAGAAGAGCGGGGTCAAGGGCCGCAACCTCGCCCGCGATGGACGGTTCGCCCTCTGCGTCGACGAGGATCGACCCCCGTACGCGTTCGTCCTCCTCCAGGCCCACGCGACGATCTCCGAGGACCCGGACGGCATGCTGCGCTGGGCAGGCCTCCTCGGCGCCCGCTACATGGGGAAAGACCGCACCGAGGAGTACGCCGCCCGCAATGGCGGCCCTGGCAACCTGCTCGTTCGCGGCCGCATCGGCAAAGTCATCGCCTTCGCCGGTATCGCCGACTGAGCCGGGGCCGACGGACCGGGACCGGGGGCCGGGTTCGTGCGGCCCTCGACTGTCCAACCCATGGGCGCTCAGCCGTCGCCGCTCAGGATGCCGGTCGGCCGGGCTGCTTCGGCGCCCGCCTGCCCGGTACCGGCGACTGCCCGGCGGCCTTCCGCTCCGCGTCCAGGGCGCGTCCGGCTGCCCGCAGTGTGCCGAGGACCGCGGTCACCTCGCGTACGGACTGCTCGGGAATCACCGAACCGATCCGCAGTTCCAGCTCTTCCTCGAAGACCTTCAGCGCCCCGTCCACCAGCTTCCGCCCCTGGGGCGTCAGTTCGACGATCGAGGAACGGCGGTCGTTCGGATTGGCCCGCCGCTCACACAGGCTCGCCGCCTCCAGGCGATCGACCACCTTGCTCGTGCCGCCCACCGTGATCGAGAACTCCTCGGCGATGTCCTGAATCCGCCGACCGGGCCGCCGCAGCAGCAGATGCAGCACCTCGAACGAGGTCAGCGGCAGGTCGTACTGGGCCCGCAACCGCTCCTCGATGCCGTCCCACAGCTCGATCTCCAGCGAGACCAGCTCCCGGTACAGCAGCTTCAGGTCAGCGTCAGCCATCACTCATCTTCCGAAGAATTATCTTCCATGGACGGTTAATTGTAGGTCATGACATGGCCGCTCGCGCGGACCATTGGGATCGCGCGGACCATTGGGAGTTGCCACTTGTACGGCCCGCCGTGGTTGCGGAGCTTCCCGCCGACTGAATCGACGAGGGGTCAGCAAGCTCACCCGTCTGCAGCCGTCCTCGCCGAACCGTACGCACTGGCCAGCTTCACCGACATGTCAGGCTGCAACAACACAGCCTCCTCGTCGCACCGACCCTGGCAGCCTCCGCACCGACACCTGCGCGAGAGGCCACTCGCACGCGGTCGGCGTCGGCCGTCAGCCCATGTCACCCGACCTCCAGCGGGATGCTCGCGGCAACCTCCTTCGACAACCCTCCCCCTCGGGCACGACCGGGCCCTCTCCCCGGCGACCGTCCGCAGCAGCACCCCGAGCAGGGCGTGCGCCTCCCTCAGCGTCACCACAGGAAGCCGCACCTCGCCGTACTCCACCAGGACAGGACCCTCGGCGGCTTCGATCGAGCGGCTGCCTGATCCCTCTTGCATGTTCTATGCCATACCCCATAAGTTACCGTCAGGTAGCCCACTTCATGGGCCGCTCGTCGCAGGAAGGGGGGTGGTGGGCAGGTGAGTCCACGCAAGAGTGACAGCCGTGAGCGGATGATCCTCAGTGCCGCTGCGCTGCTGCGTGAGTACGGGGCGAGCGCGACCAGCATCGACCGGGTGCTCGCCCACAGCGGAGCCCCTCGGGGCTCGGTGTATCACCACTTCCCCGGCGGGCGGGCCCAGCTCATCGACGAGGCGGTGACACTGGCGGGGGACTTCATCGCCGACCTGATCGACGCCGCCATGCAGGCGCCTGACCCGGTGGAGGCCGTCGACGCGTTCTTCGCGTTGTGGCGTGACCGACTCGTCGAGAGCGACTTCAGGGCCGGCTGCCCGATCGTGGCGGTGGCCGTGGAAACCAACGACGACGCGCCTCAGCTCGCTCTCTCGGCCGCCGCCGTCTTCGCCCGCTGGCAGGAGGCCCTCGCAGCCCTGTTCGTCCAGCACGGCCTGACCGAGGAACGCAGCCGCAGGCTCGGCGCCTTCGTCATCGCCGCGGTCGAAGGCGCGGTGGTCATGTGCCGGGCCGAGCAGAGCGCCGCTCCGATCGAGGCGGCCGCCGCCGAGATCCACGACCTCCTCCTGTACACCCTGCGCGACCGCCCCGGGGCCGCCGCATCAGAGCCCCGGCCGTAACCCACACCCCCTTCACCCAGCGAATGCAGTCCGAAGGAGTCGCCATGCCCTCGCTCGACCGCCACGACAACGTCTTCGTCCTCGACCTCGGAGACGGAGAGAACCGCTTCCACCCCGACTGGCTCACCTCCGTCGGCGCCGCGCTCGACGAGGTGGAGAAGGCTGAAGGCCCCCGCGCCCTGGTCACCGCCGCCACCGGCAAGTTCTACTCCAACGGGCTCGACCTGGACTGGCTGTTCGCCCACACCGACCAGCACCAGGACTACGTCGTCTCGGTCCATGAGCTGTTCGCTCGGATACTGTCCCTGCCCGTCATCACGGTGGCCGCGCTGCAGGGGCACACCTTCGCCGCCGGCGCGATGTTCTCCCTGGCCCACGACTTCCGCGTGATGCGCGCCGACCGCGGCTACTGGTGCCTGCCCGAAGCCGACATCAACATCCCCTTCACCCCCGGCATGGCCGCCCTCATCCAGTCCCGCCTGGCACCGCAGACCGCACACGAGGCCATGCTCACCGCCCGCCGCTACGGCGGCACGGATGCCGCGGCCACCGGCATCGTCGATCGGGCGGTCACCGAGGCCGCCGTGCGCTCCACCGCCGTCGAGATCGCCCAGACGCAGGCGAACAAGGCCGGCGACACCCTCGGCACCATCAAGGCCCGCATGTACGCCCCGACCCTGGCAACCCTGCGCGACAGCACCAACCCGCTCGGCTGAGGCGGCACCTCCCCAACCGCTCACCCGCGCCCCTGCACACCCGCGGGCAGGGCTGCCCCCCCCTCCGCCGCAAGAGGAGACAAGGCCGACGACCGCCGTCACCACCTGGCGCGAGAACGCCGGCATCGTGTGCGAGAACAACCGTGCGGTTGGGCGCAGACCGCCGGCCGCCGCTTCACCGAGATCCGCGGCGACCAGCCCTGCATCCGCACCACCACCAAAACGGCGAAGCCCGGCTGACGACACCACATGCACCGGGAGAGCGACGGCACCTACACCCCACACCCCGATCGACCGGGGAGACCGCCATCACTCCAGCCAACTCACCCAGGACACCGGCGAGGATTGCGTCGACGCCCACCTCACCGGTGGACACACCACCGGAGCCTTCACCGACCACCCGACCCCCTGGCCACCCGACCGGTTCCGGGCGACTCCGGGCGGTGATCGTCGAGTCGTCCGACCCGGCACACTCCCTGGCCGACTCCACCGCCTGCGCCCAGGCGCTCGCCGCGCTACACATCGCGGCCCGCCTGGGCCGCCCCCTCCACAACTCGCGCCTCCCGGACCGCCCTCGACCCGCACCGCCCTCGACGAGAGCACCAACGCAAGCGCCGTAGAAGGTGATCGAGGGTTCCTGGTGAGGATGACGGAAAGCCGAGTCGTGATCCAGAATGACTCGATGGTCACGCTTGAGACTCCCCGTTTGATCCTGCGTCGCTGGCGCGAGGAAGACGTAGCGCCCATGGCCGCCATCAATGCCGACCCCGAGGTCATGCGGTGGATCCGGGACGGCAGCGTCCGTGACGAACACCAGACTCGCAGCGGGGTCCAGGCATGGGAAAGCGAGTGGGAGTCACAGGGCTTCGGCCTGTTTGCCATGGAGATCCGGTCCACTGGCGAAATGGCCGGGTTCACCGGCCTTTCGGTGCCCTACTTCTTGCCTGAGGTACTGCCGGCGGTTGAGGTCGGCTGGCGGCTTGGACGTTCCCACTGGGGACAGGGCCTGGCCACCGAAGCCGCTGCGGCCGTTGTACGGTTCGGGTTCGAAGAGCGGGGGCTGGAGCGGATCGTCAGCATCGCTCAAGTGGGCAACGACGCCTCCGAACGGATCATGACCAAACTCGGGATGCAACTGGTCCGTGAGACCGTCAATCCCACCTCCGGTCGGCGGGTTCGGGTGTACGAGTTGTCGTCGGACCGGTACCTCACAACCGCTCGTTGATGGCGGCAACAAGGACGGTGGCCTCGTGGCGGACCTCGAGTTTTCGTACCTGGTGGCCACGGCTCAATGCCTCCTCAGGAAACTGATGCCGCACTCGCCCCCCCTGTCAGTTGCCGTACCGCTGCCATCGGCGGTACAGGTCGTACACCCGACCTCTTGGTCCGTACTCGGCGGCATGTCCCGCCACCACGGGACCCCGGTGCGCACCCGGAGCCGTGAGCCGTCGATCAGCTGGCGCCGGGCCCACGTCAGCGGGCGGCCTGACTTCTCGCCCCTCGGCAACAACGGCTCCGGCACGGCCCGTTGGTCGTCCGTCGGATCTCCACGTGCCACCGCCCAAGAGCATCCCGCGACTGACGACCTGGGGGAGCGATTGCCGGTGACGGCTGGTGGGTCAGGGCCGCGAGACGTTGAGCGGCAGTTCTCGGTGGAAGACGGCCATAGCCCGGCCGGGGCCGTCGTAGTCGTCGACGATCTTCGTGTCGAAGCCGAGGCTGCGATGGAAGGCGATCGAGCCGGTGTTCTCGAGTGACGTGATCGCCTTCAACCTCCGTGCACCGTGGCCTTCCGCTGCTTCAGCGAACGCCGTGTACAGACGACGCCCGAGACCGGTGCCACGGGCATCGTCCCGCGTGGCGATCAGATGCACGTACCCGGTGCCGCCTGGGGTGACGAACCCGAAGACGTATCCGCGGATTCCGTCCTCGGCCCGGGCAACCAGGCACGTGGAACCGAACTCCTGCACCAGGGCCAGCAGGTGCAGCGACCGAAGGTCGCGTCCGCCCCAGTAACGGGAGTGATCAGTCAGGACCTGGTGGAAGTCGGCCACCTCGGCCGGTGCGATGTGTATCCCCATGATGACGACCATGGTAGGTCCATCGTCGTTCCGGGCGAAGGCCCGCACGAGTTGGGCAAGTTGCGACGCAAGCCTGGGCTCCTGCGGCTGTTCCCTCCCTGCGCTTTCGTCTCGGCGCTCGAACGTGAGTAAAGCGAGCGACCGGCGAAAAAACAACACATCCAGGCACGATCGTGGACGGCCACTCATCCCAGCGGGCCGTCCACTGACGTCGTGTCAGTGGACGGCAGACCTGCCCGAGAAGCCTCGGTTCCACGTCTTGGCGAGTCACTCGCCCCATGGGAACGTCTCTGAGGAGCGCGAACAGATGCGAGCGTTTACGGAGCATCGGGCTCTGACCACCAACGGCCGGGCGAACCCGCTGGGCATCGGTGGTGAGGACCCGGTATTCGGCTGGCATCCGTCGCCGCTTGGGGCACCGCGCCGGGGAGGCTGCTGCGGCTCTGATCACCCCACTTAGCACCGGGGTTGTCGCTATGCGGCACCCGCCCCTGTCAGGACCGCGACCGGCAAGAGAAGGATCCACTGCGGAAGCCGGAGCAGTGGCCTCGGCCAGCCGACCGACAGCGTGACGACCAGGAAGGCGGCTGCGTACGCCACGAAGTGCGCGGCCACGAACCACGCCATCAGGCCGGTCGCTGACGTGTCGTCCGCCAGCGCTAGGTAGATCAGGGCGGCCGCGGAGAGCACCAGGTCGACGCTCACCATGTGCCATACGGCATGGAGGACACGCTTGGGTTCGTCCGCGAGTCCGCAGGACAGCAGCGGGCGCACCACGTCGCGGTGCCCGCCGACGATGTGTGCTGCGGCCACACCGGACGCGGTGATGCCCGCTGCGAGGAGCCAGCCGTTCATCGGATCTCGATTCCTTTGGCTATGACAGCGGCCAGCCGGCCGGCCAGCTGAGGGTCGGGATGTTCCCCGACCAGACCGATGTGGAAGAACACGGCTCCTGCCAGCGTGTCCAGGACCAGGTCCACGGGGGTCTCGGTCGCGATCTCCCCGCGCTCCGCGGCACGCTCGAAGACGATCTGCAGTCGTTCCTTCGAGGGGGCCAGGAAGTCGCTGCGAATGCGCGCCTTCAACACCGGATCGGCGGCGAAATCCGCGAGCAGCCCCGGGAGAGCCGCTGCGGCGGCAGGTGCGTGGAACTCGTCGATCAGGCCCCGCAGCAGTGCGGTCAGGTCCCCGGCCAGCGTGCCGGTGTCCGGGGTCGGAGCATGGTCGGTGGTCGTGAACACGGCCTCGAAGACCAACTCCGGTTTGCCCCGCCACCGCCGGTAGACCGTGTCCTTGCCGACACCCGCACGGGCAGCCACGGCCCCGATCGATGTCGCGGCGTAGCCGACCTCGATCACCAGCTCTGTGGCCGCGGCGACGATCGCCTCGTGCGAGCGGGGATCCCTGGGGCGTCCCCTGGAGGACGGAGAGGAGCTCATAGCGATTTACCATACGGGTAGACCCGTATGGAAACAACCCCGGTCGGCGTCACGAGGACATCACTGCCGGGGAGCGGATAGCGGCCGCGGTCGCTCCCCTGCGGGGCCCGCCGGCGGCGTTGTGCCGCCGACGGAACGTGCAGGGCTACGAGGCTCGGACAGGGCCGGGCCCTCGTGCCTGGTCATACACCCTGTGGAGGTCAGGAAGGCCTTCGGGGATCACTCCGAAGCTGGGGTCAGCCAGAACGCCAGGACCGGCCCAGCCAGGACCGGCCCATTCCGGCGTCGCCTCCAGGCCGGACCGGGCCTTGGCGTCGGTCAGCTCCACAGCTCCTCGCTGTCGCACAACCGTGCCCCCATGTTGCGTTCCATCATTCGCAACGCCGCGTCCGCCAGGTCGGCGTGGATGTGGGCGACCGCGTCCCGGGGGACGGTCACCCGGAGATGGCGGACGTGGGCGTCGAGCGCGGAGTACAGAACGCACTGCTCGGTGACCTGGCCGCACAGGACGAGGTGGTCGATGCCCCGCTGGTCGAGGAGGTACGCCAGCGGGGTCTCGAAGAAGATCGAGTGCCGGGCCTTGACCACGAAGAGGGAGTCGCCGTCCGGCACGAGCGGCTCGACGAGGTCGGCGTGCGGGCCGGAGAGGGCTGTGCCGAGGAGTTCGCCGTGGTGGGACCGCCACTCGCCGAAGTTGTCGTTGACGTAGACGACGGGCACCTTCCTCTCGCGTGCCCGCTGCAGCAGCCCGGCTGCCGCCGGGACCACCTCGCGTGCCGACGGCAGGAGCAGTTCGGCGTCGGCGTGGTCGTAGTTGGTGATCATGTCAATGACGATCAGCGCGGTCTTGCCCATGCCTTCGCGAGTTCCCCTCCGGGAGCGGCTGCCACGTCATCGCCCGGCCGGGGCAGCCTCGCTCGGCACCGCCGGTGGGCGGGGCCCGGCCGGGCATCGGACACGGGGGGAAGTCCGGCGCCGGTCGGGAACGGCCGGAGTTCCCATGCGGAGCCGGCCACTCCCCCACCGTAGGTCAGGCTCGCAGTGCCCGCACGACAGGGTGGTCTCCCCACCATCCACAACCAGCGCCGCCGTGAAACCGGACCACGCCCCAAGCCGCACAACCCCGCAGCCCGCAGCCGCAGCCTGGTGGGTGTGGCAGGGGGAGCGGCTCGGCCGGCGGGCGGGACCGGGGAGGAGGGCAACGGTGTGGTCGGCCTCGTGGTTTCGCCGGGGGAAGTGCTGGTCGGCGTGGAGACGGGGTCGCCCGTGGCACGTTGCGCGACGACAGGGCTCGGAGCGTTTCCCGGAATCCCGGCGCCGGACGCGGGCGCGGTGCTGGAGGTGGGCGCGGCACGGGACGTGGGCTCGGCACTGGACGCGGGCGCGGTGCTGGAGGTGGGTGCGGCACCGGAGGCAGGCCCCGGGGCGGGCGTTGGCCTCGCGGTGGGCGTGCCGGGCGGGACCGGTGAGGGGGACGCCGGTGTGATCCCCCTCGTGACGTCGGCGGGGGTGACAGGGGTCGCGTCGAGGCGGGCGCGCCGGTCGCACGTTGTGCGATGACGGGGCTCGGCACTTTCGCCGGAGTCCCGACGCCGGAGGTGGATGCGACGCCGGAGGTGGGTCCGGCGCTGGCCGTGGGTGTGGCGCCGGTCGGGGGTGCGGCACTGGCCGTGGGTGTGGCACTGGCCGTGGCGCGGCACCGGCCGTGGCGCCGGTACCGGCCGCGGACCGGCGCCGGGCGTGGGTCCGGCAGCGGCCGTGGCTCCCGCGCCGGAGGTGGGCCCGGCACCGGACACGTACCCGGCACTGGAATGGGGCGTGGCACCGGACGTCGGCCTGGCGCCGGACGTCGGCCCGGCTCCGGACGTCGGTCGGACACGGGAAGTGCCGGGCGGAGTCGCGGTGGAGGGCGACGGCGAGGTGGCCCTCGGGGTACCGGCAGGGGCGGGACGGGTCGGGGTCGAGGCGGGCACGTCGGTCGCGCGTTGCACGATCACGGGGTCCGGCCCGCTCCCCGGAGTCTCGGCAGCCACCGGAGCGGCAGTCACCGGGGCGGGAGCCACCGGGGCGGGAGCCGCGCCGGGGCGTGCCGAGGGGCCCGGACCGTCAGCCGGACCGGTTCGCCGGACGGCACCCGCGGGACCCGGCCGGTCGAGCGGCCCGGACGTGGCGGCGGGCCGCGGGTTCGCCGCCGTACCCGCACCGGCCCCGCCCTCGGTGCCCGCGACTCCCGCCCGCTGCACCACCGGCACCACCGGCTCACCCGCCCCGGACATCTGCTGCTTCACACCGCCCGTCGCCTCGACCGGACTTGGCGACGTGGCCGGGCGCGGGGAGGCCGGTGGGACCGGCTCCTTGCCGGGTGCCGTGGGTGCGCCGCCGGTCTGCGCACCGGCGCCGGTACCGGTGGCGGCCGGGACCGGGGCGGACGGAACGCGGGCGGGCAGGGTGCGTCGCTGCATCGGCGCGGCGGTCGACCTGGTCAGCGGAGCCGGTGTCGGCGCATGCCGGGGCGGGGCGGGCTGCACACGGATGCCCCGAGCGGGGGCGGCGGGAGCAGGCCGCGCCGACGGTGCCGGCATCACGGTGGTGGCCTGCACGGACGGCGCCGCCGGTGCCGCCGGCGCGGGCACCGGTGCCGGGCCCGCCACCGGCACCACCGCCGCCGGCCGTTCCACGGGAGCCGCGGCGGGTGCCGATGCCGGTGTCGGTGTCGGTGTCGACGTCAGGTGGTCCAGCAGGCCGCCCGACCGGCCGTCCAGGACCGCCGGGGACGGTGAGCCGGTGAAGGAGGGGTTCCGCCAGGTGGCCAGGCGGCTGCCGAAACCGGCGTCGGCGACGCCCGTCGTCCTCCCGCCCACCACCGCCCGCTGCACGGGCGGCAGGGTGGACCAGGCGGCAGGACGCCGACGTACCGGCACGGAGCCCGTACCGGCATCCGGCATGTCCGGCCCCGGCCCCGACGCCGGTGCCCCGCCGCCCGCGGAGGGGTCCGTGGGGCGACGGAAGCGGTCCAGGAAGCCCATCGCTCAGCCCTCCGCGCGCGTCACCAGGGACGCGATGCTGTCCGCGTAGCGGCGGCGGTCGTGGTGTTCCAGGTCCAGGATCTCGTCGTGGCCCCAGTGGAAGTGGAAGGCGACGTACGCGATCTCCTCGTGCAGCCGGTCGGTCGCGTACGTCACGATTCCCCCAGGCGGCTCCCGCCGAGTTCGACCTCGAAGGGCTCCGCGCAGTGCGGGCACTCGACGGTCGCGCGGGTGTGGCCCTCCGCGTTCACCTGGCGGTAGAAGTCCTGGAGGAACGCCAGGTCGGAGGCGAACATGTTCTCCACGATCCCGTCGTGGACGAGCGGGAGCGTGCCGAGGCGGGTGATCACCCGGCCGAGCAGGACCACCGACAGGTACGCCGGGTTCTCCTGGACGCGGATGTCCCGCAGCGGGACGAGTTCGTCCCGTGCGGTCGCCAGCCGCATCACGCCGTCGCGGTGCACCGTGCCCGCCTCGTCGACGTAGCCGCGCGGCAGCTCGAAGGGGAACTCCGTCCGCAGGCGTTGCTGTACGACCGGCGCGGGCGCCGCGCCGCGGGCGGGAGCGGGATGTTCTCCTGCTCTTCGCCCGCGGGCGCCGCCGCCCGCGATACGGAACGTCGCATTACTCGATGACCAGTTCTTCGAACGTGATGGTCACCGTCTCGGTCAGCGCGGCGGCCTCGCCGGCCTTCACCGTGCTGGTGTCGATCTTGCTGCACCAGGCGTTGCGCATGTTGTACCGCTTGACCGGGTTGTTCTGGTAGTCCATCACCATGATCGTGGCGTTCTTGCGGGCGGAGCCCATCACGCCGTTGATCGACTCGGTGATCCACGTGTTGAACGCCGCGGACTGCGTCATACCGCGTACGACCGTGCAGGTCCCGGCCTTCTTCACGCCCGGCAGCTTCTTGGTGACCGGCTTGCCCTGCGCGGAGACCTGCTGGTACTCGATGACGTCCTGTTCCAGGCTGAGGCCGCTGACCTCGGCGAGGTACTCGACCATCACGCCGTCGATCTGGAGGCCGAAATTGTGCGAAGTGAGAGCGTCACCCGGCTGGAGACTCATCTGGCTGTCCTTCTAGGGGAGTTGACTGCTGACAGTGGAGCGCGGGGGAGCGGTTACTCCTCCAGCTCCCCGTTGCCGCTCGAGAACTGGGCCAGCCGGAAGATGACGAACTCGGCGGGCTTGACCGGCGCGATGCCGATCTCGCACACGACGCGGCCGACGTCGACCGACTCCGGCGGGTTGGTCTCCTCGTCGCACTTGACGTAGTACGCGTCCTCGGGCCGGGCCCCGAACAGGGCGCCGCTGCGCCACTCGTTGACGAGGAACGCCGACACGTTGCGCCGGATCCGCGCCCACAGGGCGTGGTCGTTCGGCTCGAACACCACCCACTGGGTGCCGATCAGGATCGACTCCTCCAGGTAGTTGAAGTACCGGCGGACGTTCAGGTAGCGCCAGGCCGGGTCGGAGGAGAGGGTGCGGGCTCCCCAGACACGGATGCCGCGGCCCGGGAAGGCGCGGATGCAGTTCACGCCGATGGGGTTGAGCAGGTCCTGCTCGCCGCGGGTGATCTGGATCTCCAGGTCCACCGCGCCGCGTACGACCTCGTTGGCCGGGGCCTTGTGGACGCCGCGCTCGGAGTCGTTGCGGGCCCAGACACCGGCGACGTGGCCGCTCGGCGGGACCAGCCGGGACTGGCCGGACGCCGGGTCGAAGGACTTGATCCACGGGTAGTACAGGGCGGCGTACTTGGAGTCGTAGCCGGCCGTCTCCTGGCGCCAGACGCGGATCTGGCGGGCGTTCAGGCTCGGCGGCGGGTCGATGATCGCGACGCGGTCGCCCATCAACTCGCAGTGCGCGATCAGGCCGAGCTGGACCGCCTTGACGGCCTCCAGGTCGATCGCGCCGCGCTGGTAGGCGGCCATCAGGTCGGGCACAGCGACCATGGAGATCTCGTCGACGGCCTCCAGGCCGCCGAAGCCGGTGCGGTCGGCGCTGTCACCGAGGTACTGCGCCGGGCCCGCGGACCGGGGGGCCTCCGTGCCGGTACCGGCGGCGGCCGGGGCGGCGGGCGGCGCGGCCAGCGTCACCGTCTGGTTGTCGGGGCGGGCCAGCTGCGCCGAGGGCGCGGCCTCCGCCACCGTGATGAGCTTCGAGCGCTCCTTGACCTGCGTGACGACGTACGAGCGGTTGCCCCGCTTGGCCGTCACGTCGAACGTCTCGACCGGCTTCTCGCCGTCCTTGACGATCAGCTTGAAGCGTTCGGCGGGGCCCTCGCCCTCCGGGTCGGCGACCTCCACGGTCAGCGGGCCGCCGGACTGGCCGGCCGCGTTCGCGGTCACCGTGAACGTGCCGAGCTGCGCGGGCTCGCCCGCGGGCAGCGCCGCGGGGTCCGCTGAACCGGTCACCGCGGCCGGGGACGCGTCACCGGCGGCGCCCGCGTGGCTGCCGCCGACCCGGACGACGTACGCCGCCGAGCCACCGTTGTTGAAGAAGCCGTAGACCGAGTGCGCGAGGTAGTAGCCGTCGGTGAAGTCACCGAACGCCGCCACGTACTGGGTCCAGTTGGTCACCAGCGTCGGCTCGTTCAGGGGACCGGAGGGGGCGAGGCCCACGAAGGCCGCCACCGAGGTACCCACTCCCTCGATGGGGCGCGAGCCGCTGGCCACCTCCTCGACGTATACGCCGGGCGACAGGTAGGACGGCATGCTGTGCTCTCCTCGGGGTACGCGTCAGGACGTCTCTCACGGTCACGCGCGGAGCGCGTCCGCCGAAACGGCCTCCGGTGCCGAAGTGGGGGCAGAGGGATTGCCCTCAGGGGCAACGGCGGCTTGGCGGCCCCGGCCGGGCGGCCCGCTGCGCGGGCGGGCCCGCCCTACCTCCGCAGGCTGCCGAACTCCGCGCGGTAGCCGTCCTTCTCGGCGTCCGTGGGCGTGGGCGGCCGGGTGTTCCGCAGGGCGTCGGGCGGATCGCCGGGAGTTCCGGTCAGCGCCTCCTGCACGTCGGTTCCCATGGTGAAGACCTGCATGCTCCGCAGGTCCACCGGACCGCGGGCCTGGATCTCACCGCCGTTGTAGAAGCCGGCGTCGTGCTCCGGTCCGACCACGACGGTGACCATCATGCCGACCTCGTGCTCGCCCTGCCTGCCGTATCCCTCCACGAACTGGGCCCGGTCGCCGCGGCCCATGCCCGAGGTGCCCACGGCGGCGCCGCGCGCGATGTCCTCCCTGGGGGCGAAGGGGACGAACGAGGTGTTGTGCGTGTCGAAGTCCGGCAGCCATCCGGAGCCCAGGGGCGGGATGACGCCTTCCCCGATCACCTGGTGCCAGGTCGGGTGCCAGCGCGGGATGCCGCGGTACAGCACCAGACCGCCGTTCAGGTAGCGCGTGATGTGCCCCGCCAGTTCCGGATCGACGACCCCGTCGGTCACCGACAGGTCGTGGATGAAGGCGTTCCCGCCGGCCGGCGTCCTGAAGTGGTAGTAGGCGCCCTGGCGGGTCGTGGTGATCGATTCGTCACCGATCCGCAGGGTGACCGGTGCCGGGCCCTGCTGTTCCTGCTTCTGTTCCTGCTTCTGCCAGGGCATCCGCATGCGCTGCACGGTGTCGCCGTGGTTCGCGGTCCGGGCCGGCGCGGACGCGCCTTCGCCGTCCCGCCGTTCCGGCGCCGGGGCCGACATCACCCGGTGGGCGTTGGCCTCCGCCTCCCGCTCGTACCGGTCCGAGGGGTCGCTGATGCGCAGGCCGCTGCCGTTGTCCGTGCCCGCGACGGGACCCTTGCGCTGCTGGATGACGTGCGTCAGCTCGTGCGCCAGGGTGTGCGGGTCGGCACCGCCGTCGCCGATGACGACGTGGCTGCCGGAGGTGTAGGCGCGGGCGCCCACCTCGGCGGCGGACCGGCGGGCGGTCGCGTCGGTGTGCAGGCGTACGTCCGCGAAGTCGGCGCCGAGACGGGACTCCATGTCCTGGCGGATGGGGGCGGGGAGCGGGGAACCGGGGGAGGCGATGACCTGGTTCACGGCACTGCGCTGGACCGGGGCGTGGCCGCAGCCGGCGTCGTGGGTGTGCCGTTCCTGCTCCGCGAGGGCGGCCACGGCGGTGTTGCCGGCGGCTCGTTGCAGGGCGAGGATCGCCTGGGGCGAGCGGGTGCCGACGGCGTGCTGGAGGGGGAGGGGACCGGTCCGTGTGCCCTGGGGGATCCGCGGGCCCCGGGCGGCGGCCCTGGTCGTGTCCGGCGACTGATCCTGGCTACGCATACGAATCCCTGGGACGAGGCCACGGTGGCGGTGACCATCCATCCTGCGGGCGTGGTCGGAGTGGTGGGGAGGGCCTCGGGGGCAGACCTCGGGGCATACGTCGGGGCAGAGGGCGTGAGGTCCCGGAGAAGTGAGGCCGCTCAGTCCGCCGCCGGGCTCTGCGCGACCTCTCGCGTGAACCCCTGGCTCCGTTCCACTTTCGCCACATGCAGCGTGTAGCTCTGGTACCACTCGGCCCGCCCGCGCTTCTGCGCCGCGCGGTGCTCGGCGTTGGTCCGCCACTGAGTGAGGGCGTCGGCGTCGCGGAAGTAGCCGACGGTGATGCCCAGCCCGCCGGGGGTCTGCGCGTGATCCATCCCCAGGTACCCGGGGATGTCCTTCACCAGGTCCTCCATGCGTGCGTTGGTCTCGCTGTAGTCGCTCTGCTCCTGGGTGCGCACCGTGGTGAAGACCGCCAGGTAGTAGGGGGGTTCATAGGCCTCGACGGGCGCGACAGGTGCTTCCGCGTGATCGCTCATGGCGTCACCGTAGGGCGGGACGCGCCCGCCGATCCAGTGTCCTTCGCGAACGGGACGCATGTCGGTCCGGTCGGTCATCCAGGGCAACTCCCCCGGTTCACCGGGCACATGGCGCTGCCCCAGAGCTTCTGACCGGCTCCGGGGGGACCCCTTAGCGTGGGGCGCGTGAGCCTGTGGACCTCCCTTGAACCTGCCTCCGCGACCGTCGACCCCGGCGCCAGCACCCGCGTACGGCTGCGGGTGCGCAACACCGGTGATGTCGTCGACGAGTACCGCTTCGAGCCGGTGGGGAGTGTGGCTCCCTGGAC
>NZ_MPOH02000009.1:714484-722746 GCF_001896135.2 Streptomyces phaeoluteigriseus | reverse complement strand
CCGCCCACCGTGAAGGGGCGGTTCCGGGGCCGCCCCCGCCTCGCGATCGACAACCTCGGCAACACCCGGCTGACGGCGTCCGTCGCGGGCACCGACACCGGCGACCACCTGTCGTACGACATCCGGCCGGGGAGCGTGCAGATCGAACCCGGGCGCGCGGCGTTCGTCGACGCGACGCTGCGGCCCCGGGAGATCATCTGGTTCGGGTCGAAGGAGCAGCGGCCGTACGCCCTCACCGTGCAGCGGTCGGGTGTGGTGCCGCTGGCGGTGGACGGGACGTTCGTGCAGCGCGGGTTCCTGCCGCGCTGGCTGGCGACCGCGCTGAGCGTGAGCGTCGCGCTGGCGATCGCGTTCGTGATGATCTGGCTGGCGTACAAGCCGGCCGTCAACAGCGGAGCCACCGAGAAGCTCGCGGAAGCCGGTTCCACGGCCCTGCCCAGCCCGGTCGCGTCGGCACCGTCCGCGCCGAAGACCGACGCCTCGGCCGCGCCCCTGCCGAGCCCCGAGGTCCCCTCGGCCCCGGCGGAGCAGGAGGACACCGGCACCTCCGGGTCCACCGGCGCGTCCGGATCGGGCGGCAGCGGCGGCGGCGGTACGACCGGCGGCGGTACGGCGCCCAAGGCCAGCCCGAAGCCGGTGCCGGGGCAGCTGATCATCGGGCAGGCATCCGACCGGTGCGTCGACGTCACCGGCTCCCAGGACGGCAAGGGGCGCGACGGCACCCCGCTCCAGATCCACGACTGCTCCGGGACCGCCAACCAGAAGTGGGTCTTCAAGGGCGACGGCACGGTCCGCTCGCTCGGCATGTGCATGGACGTCGCCTGGGGTTCGCGGGAGGACGGGGCGGTCATCCAGCTGGCCCGGTGCAGCGGCAACCCCGCCCAGCAGTTCGTGCTGAGCACCGCCGGTGACCTGGTCAATCCGCAGGCCGACAAGTGTGTCGACGTCAAGGACGGCGGCACCGGCAACGAGTCCAGGCTCCAGCTGTGGACCTGCTCGGGGACCCCGAACCAGAAGTGGCGGGTGAAGTAGCCCCCGCCGGTGCCGGGAGGGGCGGCCTACCAGCCCGCCCCTCCCGGCACCAGCCGCCCCGCCTTGCGGTACTCGCGGCGGGCCCCTTCCATCAGGTCCGCGTCGCCGACCGGCTCCCCGCGTCCGGCCGCCAGGTAGGCGGCGGTGACGACGGCGCTGCGGATGGAGCCGCCGGCCAGCTCGAAGTCCTTGGCCTGCGGGGACGGGTCGATGCCGGGCGCGCACGGCACGTGGGAGAGGCAGTGCCGCCACAGGGCCACGCGCTGCTCGGCGTCGGGGAACGGGAAGTCGACGACCAGGTCGAGGCGCCGGGTGAACGCCTCGTCGATGTTGGCGCGCAGGTTGGTGGTGAGCAGCGCGATGCCGTCGAAGGACTCGAGCCGCTGGAGCAGGTAGGCGCTCTCCATGTTGGCGTACCGGTCGTGCGAGTCCTTCACCTCGGACCGCTTGCCGAAGACGGCGTCGGCCTCGTCGAACAGCAGCACGGCGTCGGTGCGGTCGGCCTCGGTGAAGATGCGTTCCAGGTTCTTCTCGGTCTCGCCGACGTACTTGTCGACGATGGAGGAGAGCTGGACGACGTAGAGGTCCAGGCCGAGTTCGGCGGCGACGACCTCGGCGGACAGGGTCTTCCCGGTGCCGGACTCGCCCGCGAACAGGCCGAGTACGCCCCGGCCCCGGCCACCGCCCGCGCTGAGCCGCCATTCGCCGAGGACCCGGTCGCGATGGCGGGCGCGCAGGGCCAGTTCCCGCAGTTGGGTGAGCGGCCGGTCGGGCAGGACGAGGTCCTCCCAGCCGACGTCGGGCCGGATCCGGCGGGCGTGCCGCTCCAGTCCGGACGCCGACTGCTGCCGGGCGGCCAGGCGCACGTGGGCGGCGGTGAGCGGGCCGCCGTCGAAGGCGGCGAGCGCGAGGGCGCCGTGCGCGGCCCGCGCGACGCGTTCCCCGCCGAGCCGGTACGGCGACACGGCGGTCGCCAGATCGAAGGTGGCGGCCTGCGGGCCGAGCGCCGCCGCCCAGGCAGACGTGCCGCCCGCCTGCCGGCCCGGGGCGTCCAGGACCAGCGGGTCGTGGGCGCTCCAGTGCGGGTCGTAGGGGCGGGGGTCGGTGAGCAGCACGGTCACGTCGGTCGCCGCCGTCAGCGCGCCGACGAGCGGGGCCGGCTGTTCGGGCAGGCCGGACAGGACGACGGCCCGGCCGCCGAGCCGGGCCTCACGCAGCAGCTCGGGGACGCGGTCCTCGGGGCCGGTGTAGCGCAGCGCGCCGAGGCCGGCCTCGGCCAGGGCGGCGGCGATACCGGCCAGTCCGTCGCCCTCACGGTGTTCGCGGAGGTGGACGCTGAGGGGGCCGTGCCGCAGCCGGGCGGCGAGCCGGGCGACGAAGTCGGCGTGGTCGGCGTCGTCGGTGGGCAGCACCTCCGGCATGGGCAGGAGGTGGCCGTGCAGGGCGGCGTCCGGGGTGTCGTCGCCGAGGAGGTGGGCGAGCAGCCGGTCGGGGACGCGCAGAGTGCGCGACAGGAAGGGGCGTTCGGGTTCCTCGACGTCCAGCAGGCCGAGCGCGCGCAGGGGTGCGGCGGTGTGGAACCGGGCGCGTGCCGCCGCGAGGTGCGCGGGCGTCCCGCACAGTTCCAGGGCCAGCCCGACGGTCGCCCGCCGCCGGCTCACGTCGTCGTTGAGATAGCCGTAGAGCGGCTCGAAGCCCCGGTCGAGGTCGGGGGCGAGCGCGATGAGCAGGATCGCCGTGTCGAGGGGGGTGAGGCCGAGCCGGGTGGCGAGGCGGTCGAGCGGGTCACCGTCGGCGGGCGGCGGGACCGTGTCCGGGGGCGCGGGGGCCGGTGACTCCGCCGTCAGCAGGTGCCGTACCGCCTCCTCGGAGAGGTAGAGGCCGCGCAGGGGGTCGTCGGCGGTGGGGTCGCCGGCGGCGCGGTGGTCGACGAGGGCGGCTACCCGCGCGCGCAGCCCGGCGACCCGCGCGAGCAGGGGGACAGCGGTCACGGGCGCTTGCGGGCCTCTCGGGCGGCCGCCACCTGGTGCGGGCGGTGGGCGCGTTCACCGGACGCGGGCGGGTCGCCGTCCAGGCCGCGGACGCGGACGGCCGCGCCCTCGGTGACGGGCGGTCCGGCGTCGTACTCGGGGTACGCCGGGAAGGGCGCGGTCACCACCATGTCCAGGGAGGGCTTGAGTTCACCGCCGAGCGCGGACCAGATCTCGGCGAGGGACCGCGACTCGGTGTGCACCCCGGCGACCGTCAGCGGTACGGCGAGCCCCAGCGCCCCCAGCGCTCCGGGCAGTTCGTCGGCGGGGAGCAGCTCGCGCGGCAGCATGGTCGCCAGTACGGCGGACAGCAGCCGGTGTTCGTCCTGCGGGGTCCGCGTCCATGCCGTCACGAGGTACGACAGCCGGAACCAGCGCGGGGGTTGGCGGCGCCGTACGACGATGTCCCGCTCGTCGCGCACCGAGACCTGGCCGCGCTGTCGGCGGGCCACGTCCTCGCGGATGTCGTACAGGTAGGCGTTGATCGTGGGCGCGTTGCGACGGGCCGCCCAGTCGCGGGTCGGTGCCTCGAAGGACACGTCGATGTCGGAACCCGCCAGCGCGCCGCCGCCGAGGAGGCCCTTGAGGACCTCGTCCACCTCGTGGATCACTGTCGCGCGCTCCTCAACCGCCGTGCCGGGCAACCTCTTCCGGCCGCTCTTACGCCCGTGCCCTCGCCCGTTCCCCGCCTGCGGGGCCATCCTGCCGAGTGTGCCGCCGCGGTCGGGCCGGCCGCAGGAGTGCCGGGGCCGGCGGGCGGGCAGAAGGCACTGCCCGTGTGTCCGCCTTCGAGTGCCCGTTCGGTCAGATGTAGCCTTCTCGCAGGGCATATGCCACGGCATGCGCCCGGTTGCGCAGATGCAGTCGCGTGGTCAGTCCGTGCATGACGTTCTTGACGGTCCGTTCGGAGTAGGACAGCTTGCTGGCGATCTCTCCGGTGTCCAGGCCCTCGGCGACCAGCCGCAGCACGTCCACCTCTCGGGGCGCGAGCCCCAGCGAGGGGGCGCCGGGCCGGTTCGCCGCGCCCCGGTGCAGGGTGCCCACCTGGCTGATCAGCCGGCCGAGCAGATCGGCGGGCAGGTCGCCGTCGCCACGCGCGGCCGCCGTCACCGCCTGCACCAGCCGGTTCGCGGTGGCCTCGCGGCGCCAGACGATCGCGCCGACCCCGCACTCGATGACGTCGAGCAGCTCGTTCTCGCGGATCGTGCCGACGACCAGCACGGCCCGTCCGCCTTCGCTGCGCACGACCCGGCGCAGCCGGGCCAGCGCGGCCTCGTCGAGGGAGTCCTCGATCAGCAGCGCCACCGTGCCGACGCCGGACTCCTCCCGGATCTCGACCTCCGGCCGGGAGCGGAGCTGGCTGACGGCTCCCTCACGGGAGATGGGATCGCAGGCCTGCACGGAGACGGGCGTACGGCGCGGGGTGCCGCTGCCGCCGATGGCGGCACCGGTGTGTGCGCTGATGATGACGCTGGTGGTGTCAGATGTCCGGGGTGCGCTGAGCAACCGATTCCCCCCTGTTCACGAGCCCGCCATTCGGCGCGGGCCGGTGGCGGGAGGACGTGTCCCACACTTCTGTGGCCGCTGGGGCGGGCGCAATCGTGGAGCACCACGAGGCGCACCACGAGACCAGCGGCCCGGCTGCCACGAGAGGCGCCGAGCGTGGACATCACAGCAGGTCAGAGCGGGTGCAGGAGGTGAGGTGCGGGGTCCGTGGAACCTTCCGCGCCGCGCCGTGAGCATCGCCACAACGACCGTACGCCCCCGTCGGAACCCGTGCGCGGGAATTCCCGTCCAGCCCAGGAGGCAGGCATGACCGGACCGTTGCGGGAACGCGAGGAGGCGCACGCGCTGCTCGCGGCCGAGGCCGAGCGCGCCCGAGCGGGTGGCGGCCGGTTCGTCCTGCTGCGCGGAGCGACCGGAACCGGCCGCTCCGCCATGCTGGAGGCCGCCGTCGCCCACGCGGCCGGCCGCGGCCTGCGCGTGCTGCGCGCCCGTTGCTCCCCCGAGGACACCGCCGTACCGTTCTCCTCCGTCCTCCATCTCCTGGGCCCCGTACCGGAGTTCGCCGACCTGACCCCCGGCCTCGACGACCGGGGCAGCGCGGCCCGGCTGTGGCGTCTGCTGCGCTCCTACGCCGCCCGGTCGCCGATGCTGGTGGCGGTGGACGACGTCCACCTCGCCGACGAGGCCTCCCGGCGCTGGCTGGTGGAGGCGGCCCGCCGCGTCGACCGATTACCGGTACTGGTGGTGGCCACCGAACGCAGCCAGTACGACATCGACCCCCGGCCCGCGGGGCTGACCCACACCCTCTCCCCGTCCCTGGTCCGCACCCACACCCTCGCCCCGCTCACCGACACCGCCGCGGCCCAACTGGTCCGGGCCGCCTTCCCCACGGCCCCCGACGACTGGACCGCCGACTGCGTACGCGCCGGCGCGGGCAACCCCCTGCTCCTGCACGCCCTCCTGGACGACCTGCACGACACCCCGCCCCCGTCCCCCGTACCCGAGACCTGCGCCGCCCTGTACCCCGGCGCCTACCCGGCGGCCGTCTCCTGGTGGCTGGACACCACGGGCCCCACGACGGCGGAGATCGCCCGCACCCTGGCGGCCCTGGAACAGGCCGACCGGGCCCACCACCCTCACCCCGGCCCCCGGACCCCGCCCCGTACGGTCGCTCCCGCCTCCCCCCGCCGCCACGGCCGCCCTCCTCGCCGACGCCACCGGCGCGGACCCCGCCCGGGTGGCCGGCTGGCTCACCGCGATGACGCGGCTGGGGCTGCTGCGGGCGGACGCGGACGGTCGCCCCCGCTACGCCCACCACCTGCTGCGCGACGCCGTACTCAGCGGCTGGCCGGGCGCCCGCCGCCGGGCCGCGCAGCTCGCGGTCGCCGAGGCGATGCTGCGGCGCGGGGACCGGGTCGACGCCGTGGCCCGGCAGTTACTGGGCAGCGCGCCGGTCGGACTGCCGTGGGCGCTGCGGGTGCTGCGGGACGCCGTGGCCGTCGCCGTGCACGAGGGCCGCCCCGACGACGCCGTCGGCTACCTCCGGCGCGCCCTCGCCGAACCCCTCCCCGACGACCTGCGCCAACGGCTGCTGACCGAACTGGGCTCGCTGGAGTACGCCTCCGCCGACGCCCCGGCCGGCCTCCCCCGGCTCGCCGAGGCGCTCAACCTGCCGGCGCAACCCCGCGACCGGGTCCGTACGGCCCTCGCGCTGGGTACCGCCCTCGCGGGTCGCGGCGAGGTGCGGGCGGCGGTGGAGGTGCTGCGCGGAATGGAGGACGGGCTGACCGGCCACCCGGAACTGGTCCGCACCGTGCGGACCGCGTCCGCGCTGCTGTCCGACCAGGACCAGACCGTCCGCCGCGAGGCCTACCGATGGCTGACCGACACCGCGCAACGCTCACCGGAACTCGTCGGCGCCACCGGCCAGGCCCTGCTGGTGCGCTACGCGGCGACGGCCGGCGCGAGTTCGGCGCAGGCGGCGATGGCCCGGCTGCGGGCACTGCTGACCGAACCGGCGGAACCGCTTGCCGAGCCCTTCCTCCTGGGCACCGCGGCGGCCGTGGCCCAGTGGGCCGACGAACTCGACGAGGCGGAACGCCTGGTCGAACGAGGCCTGGACGGCCAACGCCTGTCCCTCCTCCACCCCATGCAACGGGCCCTGCATGACGTCCACCTGGACATCACGGCGGCCCGCGGCGAGTACACCCGCCTGCTGACCGACACCGGCACGGAAACCGCCACCGAAACAGGCAGCAACAGCCACAGCCGCAACCACACGCACTCCCACTCCGACACCCCCACCCAGCCCCCGGCCACAGGCGGCCCCACCAACGCCGACGCCCACGCCCTCCTCGCCCTCGTCGAGACCGGCCGCACGGCGCGGGCACGACGACCTCGCGACCCGCTTCGACCTGCGGGGCGCGCCCGACTCCTGGGAGCTGAACCGCTTCCTGTACGCACGCGGCACCCTCCGCTTCTCCGACGGAGACACCACCGGCGCCCTGCACGACTTCCTGGAGTGCGGCCGCGCCAGTCGGCCCGCGCCGTGCTCAGCCCCGTGGTCACGCCCTGGCGGTCGGCGGCGGCCCGCTGCCGGCTGGCCCTCGGCAGCCCCCGCGAGGCGGTCGCCCTGGCCGAGGAGGAACTGCGGCTGGCCCGCGTGTGGGACACCCCGCGCACGGTCGGCCGGGCCCTGCGCGTCCTGGCCCGAGCGACCGGCGGCCGACGCGGCCTGGAACTCGCGGAAGAGTCCGTGGCCCTGCTGCGCGACTCCCCGGCGGACGCCGAGCTGATCGCCGCCCTCCTCACCCGGGGCCGCCTCCTGTCCACCACCGGCGACCGCTCCCAAGCCCGCGACAGCCTCCGCGAGGCCGCCGAACGCGCCGAACGCCTGGGCGCCGTGCGCCTGCGCTCCCGAGCGGAGGAGGCCCTGCGCGCGGGCGGCGCCCGCCGCACCACCACCGCCCACACCGGCTCCGCCTCCCTCACCGGCAGCGAACGCCGCATCGCCGAACTCGCCGCCACGGGCCGCACCAACACGGAGATAGCCGACCTCCTCCACATAGCCCGCCGCACGGTGGAAACCCACCTCACGAGCGCCTACCGAAAACTGGGCATCCGCCGCCGGGGCGAACTGGGGGAGGCACTGACGGGGGAGGCGGAGGGGCACTGAACGGTGGGATCCGCCCCGGCCGCCGCCCCCCCGAGCAGGTCGTCCCGGTCCTCCAGGTGGGCCGCGTTCGATCAGTCGGTGAGGAGGTGGCGGGCTGTCGGGGCCGGGAGGCGGATGATCACCGGGGTGGGCAGGGTGATGTCCTGGACGGCGGTCGACGAGGGGCCACCCCGGACGCGGTCAGTGACGCGGGCGACCACGCGCACGTCCAGCGTGAACTGGGCCGGTACGGACCCGGACCTGGGCTTGTGGACCGGCATCGAGCCGGCCGCGTTCGCGGCGGTGGCCGTCGCGCCGCCGGAGCCGTCGACGATGCCGAGGAGCTGGTTCATGCGGAACTGGTCGGCGTCGAGCACGCCCGCGGCCCGCCGCGGCGGACCGGCGTGGTGCCTCGCCGGCTCCATCGCCTTCGACGTCGATTACCTCGTCGTCGAACACGCGGAAATCTGTGGTGGCTGGAGTAGACATTGGGTGGTGGGGTGGTTATGGTTTCTCTCGTAGCCAGAAGGACCGCAGGGC
>NZ_MPOH02000009.1:652422-714384 GCF_001896135.2 Streptomyces phaeoluteigriseus | reverse complement strand
CGGCGTCCCCTCCGAACGCGGGAAGAACTCGTACCAGGAGCCGTACAGCGCCCGCTCCCGCTCCACCAGCAGCGGCAGCGTCTCGGACTCGGTGACCAGTTCCCGCACCGGATGGCGGGCCAGCACCGCGTCCACCTCCGGGTCCAGCGCCGCCGCCAGCCGGGAGGCGGCCGGGCGGGACTCGTCGCGCAGGGCGTCGACCGCGGCGAGCAGCACGTCGCGCTGTGCCGCGGAGCCCTCCTCCGCCTCGGGGATCCCGGCGGCGGCGCGCGCGTACAGCCGGGCGCCCTCCTCCAGGACCAGGCCGGTGTCGATGCCCGCGGGGATCTTGATGCGCGCGTGGTGCCGCCAGGTGCTGACCGGGTCGCCCCAGCCTTCCACGGTGTACGTCCAGCGGCCCGGCGCGTCCGGGGTGACGTCGGCGCCCCAGCGGTCGGTACCGGGAGCCAGCTCGCGCATCGGCGTCCACGGGCCGGGGCGGCCGTCGGGATCGCGCAGGACGACATTGGCGGCGACGGCGTCGTGGCCCTCGCGGAACACGGTGGCCGAGACCTGGAAGGTCTCTCCGGCGACCGCCTTGGCGGGCCGGCGGCCGTGCTGGACGACCGGCCGGACGTCGAGGACGGGTATGCGCCCCACGGCGGTTCCGTCACCCACGGACGGCCGCTGCGCGGAGGATCGCTCCGGCGCGGTCGGTCCGGCGGTGGCGGGGCGCTCGGAGGGTGGTGGTGCCGCGGTGCGAGGGGGTGTCGGGGGTGCTGACGAGTGGTGCGTGGCGGGCATGACCGCTCCTGTCCGCATCAACGAGGGTGGGCGGATGGATGTGGGGAGGTGGGTCCTGCGACATACGGGGTGTGGTTGGTGCCGGGTGCTGCGGGGCGTGCCGCGAGCCGGGCGCGCCGGAGCGCGGACCGGCAGGCGCGTGCCGGGGTCGGGCCCGTCGCACGGCGTGTTCGTCGTACGGCGGGCTCTGGTCGTACGGGGTCATGTACCGGAGGAGCCTTCCCACCCTATTCGGGTGAGCAATCCGGCACGTTGTTAACTACTCGCGCGTATGTATTCACAAAGTCCTGCCCCGTCCGTGCGCGAGTTCCCCGGGCCGCGGGACCCGCAGGAGTCTGTCCGGTGAACCGGGGCCCCGGCCGGACACCTTGCCGTCCGTGGCCCCCTCGACCAGCGCTCGTTCCACCTGCGCGGGCGTGGCCTTCGGTCGCGTGGCCAGGTACAGCGCCGCCGCGCCCGCCGCGTGCGGCGCCGCCATCGACGTACCGGAATAGGTCGCGCGCCCCGTGTCGCCGGTGTGCGCCGTCGAGGTGATGGACACCCCGGGGGCGAACAGGTCGAGGGCCGAGCCGTGGTTGGAGTAGGCGGCGCGGGCGTCCCGGCGGTCGGTCGCGCCGACGGTGATCGCCTGCTTCACGTCGGCGGGGGAGTACAGGGCGGCCGCCCCGCCCTCGTTCCCGGCGGCGACGGTGTAGGTGACGCCGGCGCGGATCGACGCACGGACGGCGGCGTCCAGCTGCGCGTTGTACGGGCCGCCCAGGCTGAGGTTGGCGACCGCCGGTTTCCTCGCGTGCCGGGTGACCCAGTCGATGCCGGCGATGACCCGCGCGGTGGTGCCGGCGCCCGCCGCGTCCAGCACGCGGACGGAGACCACCTTCGCCTTCTTGGCGACGCCCGCGCTCGTGCCCGCGACGGTCCCGGCGACATGGGTGCCATGACCGTTGCCGTCCCCGGCGCCGCGGTCGCCGCCCACGAAGTCCCACCCGTACGACGCCCGGCCGCCGAAGTCGCGGTGCGTGATCCGTACGCCGGTGTCGATGACGTACACCGTGACCCCGGCTCCCGAGGAGGCAGGCGTGGTGTAGCCGCCGTCCAGGGGGAGGCCCGCCTGGTCGAGACGGTCGAGTCCCCAGGAGGGCGGCTTCTTCTGGGTCCGGGTGGTGTGCCGGGTCGTGATCCTCTGGGTCCGGGCGGTCTGCTGGGTCGTGATCCTCTGGGTCCGGGCGGTCTGCTGGGTCGTGATCTCCTGGGTCCGGGCGGTGTGCCGAGTCGCGTCCAGGGCCACCCGGGTGTCCTGGACGACCGACACGACCCGCGGGTCGGCCGCGAGCCGGCGTGCCTGTCTCGGGGTCGCCTCGACGGCGAGACCGTTGAGGACCGTGCCGTAGGTGTGGCTGATTCCCGCCCCGTACCGTGCGGCGATGCCCCGGCCCGCGACCGGTGCCCGCACCCCCTCCCTGAGCGTCACGAGATAGCTGCCGTCCACGGTGCCGGGCTGACCGGCGCCGCTTATCGTCCCCTCCGGTGGTGCGGCGTGCGCGGGCGGGGTGATGGCCGAAAACACCAGGGTCGTGGCGACCGCGATGAGACCCCCCGCCCGGCGCAGACGCCGTGTCCGCGTCCGAGCCATGGTTCGAGTTCCCCTCCTCGACTCGACGCACGACGGCGGTGCCGGGTGCGCCACCCGCAGCCTCTCGTGCGGCGTGAAGTGTCACAAGGTGGCCCGCGGGGGTGGAATCGGCCATAAAGGGGCGCACTGGGGGGCTCTGGGGCGCCGGTCAGGGCAGCAGGGGGAGCCGGGCGGGGCGGGCGGCTCGTCCGGCGGGGTGCGGGAGGCCCCGGCGAGGGCCGAAGTACGGGTCCGGCGGCGGCAGCCTCCAGCAAGTCCGGCACCGACGCCGGTACCGTCATCAGAGACGTTGACGCACACTGCCGTGCGCCCACTCCTCACGCACGCCGAGGTGGAATGTGAAGGCGATCCGTCGATTCACTGTCCGACCCCTTCTCCCCGAACCTCTCCGGCCGCTCAGTGACCTCGCGCGCAACCTGCGCTGGTCATGGCATGCGGAAACCCGTGAACTCTTCCGGTCCGTCGACCCCGAGCACTGGGCGACCGTGGGCGGCGACCCCGTACGACTGCTGGGTGGCGTACGCGCCGCGCGCCTCCAGGAACTGGCCGAGGACCCCGATTTCCTGAGCCGGCTCACCGCCGCCGCCGACGACCTGAACGACTACATGACCGGCGACCGCTGGTACCAGGCGCAGTCCGCCGAGCTGCCCGCCGCCGTCGCCTACTTCTCCCCGGAGTTCGGCGTCACGGCCGCCCTGCCCCAGTACTCCGGCGGCCTCGGCATCCTCGCCGGCGACCACCTGAAGGCCGCCAGCGACCTGGGCGTTCCCCTCATCGGGGTCGGGCTGCTCTACCGGCACGGCTACTTCCGCCAGACCCTCTCCCGCGAGGGCTGGCAGCAGGAGCACTATCCCGTCCTCGACCCCAACGAACTGCCGGTCAGCCAGCTGAAGGAGGACGACGGCACCCCCGCTCAGGTCTCCCTCGCCCTCCCCGGCGGAAAACAGCTCCACGCCCGGATCTGGCTGGCCCGGGTCGGCCGCGTGCCGCTGCTGATGCTCGACTCCGACGTCGAGGAGAACGACCTCGGCGAACGCGGGGTGACCGACCGGCTCTACGGCGGCGGCAGCGAACACCGGCTCCTCCAGGAGATGCTGCTCGGCATAGGAGGTGTCCGGGCGGTACGCACGTACTGCCGGCTGACCGGGCACGCCCCGCCCGAGGTGTTCCACACCAACGAGGGGCACGCCGGGTTCCTCGGCCTGGAGCGGATCGCCGAACTCTGCGACGAGGGACTCGACTTCGACTCCGCCCTGGAAGCCGTCCGCGCCGGCACGGTGTTCACCACCCACACCCCCGTCCCGGCCGGCATCGACCGCTTCGACCGCGAACTGGTCGCCCGGCACTTCGGTCCCGGCGCGGAACTCCCGCGCATCGACGTCGGCCGCATTCTGGGTCTGGGCATGGAGACCTATCCGGGCGGCGAGGCCAACCTCTTCAACATGGCGGTGATGGGCCTGCGCCTCGCCCAGCGCGCCAACGGCGTCTCGCTCCTGCACGGCCAGGTCAGCCGCGAGATGTTCGCCGGCCTGTGGCCCGGCTTCGACGCCGAGGAGGTGCCGATCACCTCCGTCACCAACGGCGTGCACGCCCCCACCTGGGTCGCCCCCGAGGTGCTGCGACTGGGCGCCCGGCAGATCGGCGGCCAGCGCGCCGAGGACGCGCTCAGCGTCGGCGGCTCCGACCGCTGGGACTCCGTCGCCGAGATCGCCGACCAGGACATCTGGAACCTCCGCCGCGACCTGCGCGAACAGCTCGTCATGGAGGTACGGCAGCGGTTGCGCGCCTCCTGGCGGCAGCGCGGCGCGGGCACGGCCGAGCTGGGCTGGATCGACGGCGTCCTCGACCCCGACGTCCTCACCATCGGGTTCGCGCGCCGCGTCCCGTCGTACAAGCGGCTGACGCTGATGCTGCGGGACCGCGACCGTCTGATGGACCTGCTCCTGCACCCCGAGCGGCCGATTCAGATCGTCGTGGCGGGCAAGGCGCACCCGGCCGACGACGGCGGGAAGAGGCTCGTCCAGGAACTGGTGCGCTTCGCGGACGACCCGCGCGTGCGCCACCGCATCGTCTTCCTCCCCGACTACGGCATGGCGATGGCGCAGAAGCTGTACCCCGGCTGCGACATCTGGCTGAACAACCCGCTGCGCCCGCTGGAGGCCTGCGGCACCTCTGGCATGAAGGCGGCGCTCAACGGCTGTCTCAACCTGTCCGTCCTGGACGGCTGGTGGGACGAGTGGTTCCAGCCCGACTTCGGCTGGGCGATCCCCACCGCGGACGGCTCCGGCACCGACGCCGACCACCGCGACGACATCGAGGCGGCGGCGCTGTACGACCTGCTGGAGCAGCGCGTCACGCCGCGCTTCTACGAGCACGGGCGGGAGGGACTGCCCGACCGCTGGATCGAGATGGTCCGCCAGACCATCACCCTCCTCGGCCCGAAGGTGCTGGCCGGCCGCATGGTCCGCGAGTACGTCGAACGGCTCTACACCCCGGCGGCCCTGGCCCACCGTGCCCTCGACCCGGACTCGGCCCGCGACCTCGCCGCCTGGAAGGCGAAGGTGCGCGCCGTCTGGCACGCCGTCACCGTCGACCACGTCGAGACCTCCGCGGCCACCCCGACCGCCGAACTCGGCACGACGCTCGCCCTCCGCGTCCGCCTGCGCCTAGGCGACCTCACCCCCGACGACGTCGAGGTCCAGGCCGTCTCCGGCCGCGTCGACGCGGAGGACCGCATCACGGACGGCACGACGGTCCCGCTGAAACCGGCGGGCGGCCCCGACCTGGAGGGCCGCTGGGTCTACGAGGGCCCCCTCTCCCTCGACCGCACGGGCCCGTACGGCTACACGGTCCGCATCCTCCCGGACCACCCGCTGATCGCCTCGGGGGCGGAACTGGGGCTGGTGGCGGGGCCTTCGGAGGAACTGGTGGAGGGGGCGGGGGTGTTGATGCGGTAGGGGATGGGGTGAGGTGACGACGGGTCCCGCGGCGGGTGTGGTTGCCGCGGGGCCCGTTTCTTATTGCTGATCCCGCGCCGCTGTCCGAGGGGCGACAGGCTCTTGCATTGCGCAGCAGGTTGAGGCGGGAGCGACCCTGATCGTCACTAGGCACGGTGGGCCGATTATGGGCATCGTTCCGATAGAGCGCCTGGACGAGCCTGTCCATCAGTTCCGCACCGATCCCATGGGGACCTGGACATCCCCGACCTCGAACTACCCGCCATCACGGAAGGGAGATCCGCGCCAGCCTGCGCGGCATGGGAGGCGGCCTCGATGATTAGCGTGCCGGTCGCCATCGCCGACACCAACGGCCTCTATCGCGTCCTCGCGAAAAAGGATGCACGTCACGCTGAGCACTCCGCCGCGCTCGCCCGTGTCGGCCACCTGGCGATCTCGCCCCTGGTTTTCGCGGAGTTGGACTACCTCATCAGCGAGAAGAGCGGGAGCCGTGCGGCCGGCATCGCCCCGGACTTCATCGGCAAGCAGGCCGATCTTCAGCGATTCGAGATTCCGGATGTCGGCCCGCACTTCCGGACGGCCGTCAGTGTGGCGCAGGCGTATCAGGACGTTGGCGGCGGCAAAGGTGCGGGCTTGACGGACGCCATGAACGCAGCCCTCGCCGCGGCCTATCGGACTGACACCGTCCTCACCACGGACAAGCACTTCCGAGTCATGCGCCCCTGACCCGTCACGACGCGTTTCGGCTGTTGCCCGACGACCTCGACGGGTGACGCTTCACGTACACAGTCCTCAGTTCCCTGGGTGGTCCTTGAGGCTGCGTATCAAGGCCCGCAGGCGAGGTGCAGTCGTGGTGAGGATGACATCCGGGTTGTCGCTCTCGCGGAGGTGGACGGGTCCGGTGAGGGAGGTGGCGACGTAGACGCAGTTCGCGGCCTCGGCGCTGTACGTGGACTTTTGCCAGGTGAGTTCGGGCATGGCGGGGTTCCTCATTGGGTGCTGACGATGTGGTGGATGAGGTCCCGGGACTTCGGCTCCGGGAGTGCGCGGGACTTCATGCGGTCCAGTACGGCACGGTAGCGGCCCAACTGGGCCTCCGCGTCGAGGAATTCGCAACCGTGGTCGGTGTCCAGGACGACGGTGTCGAGCTGGGGGACGGGTCCGGTAGCGAGCGTGATGGGCTGGCCCGCGGCGGGAAAGCCTGTCTGGCCGAAGGGGATCACCAAGACCGTGATCGTGGGCTGTTCGCTCATCTCCAGGAGGTGGCTGAGCTGAGCACGAGCGATGTCCGGTCCTCCGAAACTCATGCGTAGGGCCGCTTCGTGAACGATGGCCGTGTAGGGAGTGGGAGTGCCCTCGAACAGGACGGCTTGTCGCTTCACTCGGTAGGAGACGCGGTGCTCGATCTCGTACGGGCGCAGGGGCGGAACCGCTTCGCGCATCGTGGCACGGGCATGGTCAGCGGTCTGTAGCAGGCCCGGCATGTGGACCGTCACTGCCACGCGCAAAGTCACGGCGTGGTGCTCCAGTTCAGCCAGGTCGAGCAAGCCGGAAGGCAATGTGTCCCGGTACTCGTCCCACCACCCCCGCTTACGGCCACCGGTCATAGCGGCCAGGGAGTCGACGTAGGCCTCGTCCGCACAGCTGTAGTGGTGCGCGAGAGTGCGCACGCGGTCGGCGCTGACCGCGTAGCGGCCCGCCTCGATATTGCTGATCCGAGCTTGCGGGCCGCCGAGGAGCGCCGCAGCCGCGGTCGACGTGAGTCCGGCACGCTCACGGAGCTTGCGCAACTCCGAGCCCAGACGCTGCTGGCGCAGGGTCACGGCGAGGTCGGGTGACATGGTTGTTCGCTTCTCTGCTCGGTGTGGGCCTTCAACGTCACCCACGCGAGTGGCAATTGGTAGAACTTCGCAGGTTCAATGGAAGGTCTTACATTGGCGACGCTACGTTGTGCAGCACAAGCCGCTCAACAGCCCCGCCCCTAAGTCGGAAGCGCACCCACCAGGCACTGCCACCGCCCGGCGCGGGCCATGAGCGAGCCGTTCGATTCCCCTTTTTCTCCGGAGGAGTTCTCATGGTCACCGTAGCCCCGCCCGACACCTGGGTGTACGCCCTTCGGCTGCCGCATGACCCCCGCGCCGCACGGGTCGCACGTATGACCGTGCGGGCGGTGCTCCGCGGGCACGGGAGGGAGGAAGTGCTCGAAGCCGTCGAGTTGTTGGCCTCCGAGCTGGTCACCAATGCCTACCTGCACACCAGGGGGCCCGCCTCCCTGCGGATGACCGCCTTGAGTGACGGGCGGGTCAGGGTCGGCGTGTGGGACAGCCACCCGTACATCCCCGCGCCCTTCGCCAAGCTGCCCGGAGATCGGGTTCCGCCCGCCGACGTGAACCGTGAGGGCGGGCGCGGGCTGTACCTCGTGCAGGAGTACGCGGACTGGTGGGGCGGGTGGCCGCTGGAGGGTGGCAGGCTCGGGCGGGGCGGGGGGAAGCTGCTGTGGTTCGAGGTCGGGGGAGGGCGCGGTGGCCTCGAAGGCTGAGCATTGTCGGTGACCGGAAGAGTAACTGCCTTGCACATGAGGTGACTTGAGTGACCTGTTGTCAGTGGCCCCCGATAGGTTCTGCATGCGCCACGGGCCGCAGGGCCGCGCCGCGCACACCGTGACCGGTACGACCGGCATGCCCCGGACGACGTAGGGACACCCATGGAACCCGTATTCGCCGACTTCTCCATCACTCCGGCCCAGCTGTCGAACGCCGTGGTCGCCCACCACCGCTGCGGGATCGCCCCCTCGCACCTCGCGCTGGGCGCCGGCGGGCACATCCGGCTGGACTTCACGGTGGGTGAGGGGGAGGAGGTCGCCGAGGCCGTCGTCAGGGTGACCGTGCTCGGTGCGGGCGCTCCGATGGACGTCCTGCTCAACGGCAAGGCCCTGGCCGAGAATTTGGCGACACCAGGGGACGAGGGACACAGGGGACACAGCGACCCGCGGGTCACCATTCTCAGTGTGCCGGGGGAACTCCTGGCCGCGGGTGACAACCTCCTCGAGATACGCAACCCGGAGGGCGCGGAAGGGCTGCTGCGGCTGCGCGCCGTGACCGTGGACCCCGCGCACGACCGGGAGCGGTCGGAGCGCGCCATGGCGGCCCGGGCGGCCGGACGGTCCGTCGTCGCCTTCACCACCGAGGTCCGCGCCCCCGGCTCCACCGCCTGGCAGCCCGCTTCCCGGCTGCTCTTCCACATAGAGAGCATCGACAGCGGCGAACGGGCCCTGCCCGCCCACCTCTCCTGGCGCGGGACGGACGGATCGGAGGCGGCCATCGGGCTGCGCGCGGACCTGTCCGGTTTCCTGGGCCACCGTACGACCGCCGAGGGTGCGGTGACCGAGTACCGCGGCTCTCCCGCCGACCGCTGGGCCTACCCCGAGGGCACGGTCGGAGCCCCCCTGCACCGGTTCTCCACCGAGGAGGGGCACGACGGCACCTGGTCCCCCTCCGGCGAGCTGCGGCTGCTGCTCGACGACGGAGGGGCGCCCGTGGAGCGCGTGTCCTGGACCGACCGGCGGGGCACCACCGCCTCGGTCGTCCTCGGCTCCGCCGACGGGCCCGGCCCGACGGAACCCGCCGGTGAGCCGCGGGACATCACGCGTACGGTCGTGGGCATCGAGGCGAGCGACGAGTTCGACGTGGTGGGCGAGGTCGCGGAGAACCTCCTCGGCAAGTCCTGGAGCAAGTGGCTGGCGAACGACGAGACCGCCGAGCTGGACTTCACCCTCGAACGCCCCGCCGCCATCACCGTCTACCGGCTGACCTCGGCGAACGACGCCCCCGAGCGGGACCCGCAGGACTGGGAGCTGCAGGGCTCGCACGACGGCGGCCACTGGACGACCGTGGACTCCCGCACCGGTGAACGCTTCCGGCAGCGTCACGAGACGAAGGAGTACTCCGTCGCCTCACCCGCGTCCTACGCCCGCTACCGCCTGAGCATCACCTGCAACCACGGCTCCGACCAGACCCAGCTGTCCCGGGTCCAGTTCCTCGCGGCCGAGGTCCCGGCCGCCGCGCCGACGCGGAGCGCCGCCGACTTCACCGGTTACCGGGCGCCGCGCGGGGGCGATCCCGTCGGATACCGGGGTACGAGCGTCCCCGGCCCCTGGTCCGACGTGCCCGGCCGGGAGGAGGGGAAGGAAGCGGGGCAGGCCCTGCCGCAGCTGCTCGCCGGCGACCTCGGCGACACGGCCCGCGGCCTGGACGACGCCGCCCGGCTCATCGGCAAGCTGGCGGCGTACCTGAAGAATTCCTGAGGCCACGGCGCCCCACGGTGGCGGGCGGGTCGAGGTCGGCGCGGGGCGGCCATCCGTACCTTCCCGCGTCCTTCGCCGAGCCGCACGGGGACCGGGGGCCGTCCACCGGCGTGGACCGTGGGGGGCGGGCGGCTCGGGCGCGGTGGCGGGAGGCTGTCGTGGTTCGCGGTGGGTGCGCCGAGGGCCGTGTGTTCGCAGACGGTGCCGGTCGGCTGCCTCCGTCGCTACCTGAGATCGATCATCCGGACGGGTTGCCCGGTCGTGCGGGCGATCGTCTCGAAGTCGCGGTCGTAGTGGAGCAGTGTCAGTTCCGCTTCCTCCGCGACGGCCGCGATCAGCAGGTCGACCGGTCCCGCGCTGCGGTGTTCGCCCTTGGCGGTGAGCTGCTCCTGGACGACACGAGCGCGCCGGAAGACTCCGTCCGGCATCGGGCACCAGGTCAGCTCGTTCAGGCGCGAGGCGATGATCTCGCGGTCCTTCGTGGAGCGTGCCGAGTACTGCACCTCGAGTTCGGTGAGGTCGCACAGAGCGATCAGCCCGGCGCCGATGCGACGCTCCCAGTCCTCGGTCGCCTGGCGCAGCAGCACGCGGGCGAGGGCGGAGGTGTCGATGAGGTAGTCGGCCACGCTCAACGGGCGGTACCACCGCGGTAGGTGCGCTTGTCGAGAAGGGCTTCGGCGTCGAGGCCGCCGTCCGCCGCCAGGTCCTGCAGCTCATGGAGGGCGCGCAGGCGGCGGTTGCGTGCCACTATTTCGCGCAGGGCGGTGTTGATCGTGTCGCGCTTGGTCGTGGTCCCGAGTTCCCTGGCCGCAGCTTCCAGCGCTTCGTCGTCGAGGTCGATCACCGTACGGCTCATGACTCTCCTCCATGTATACGCAGGCGTATATCAATGTACCTGATCGGGTGTACATGGGTGGTTCGCCGGACGTGCGTTCCGGC
Source organism: Streptomyces phaeoluteigriseus (assembly GCF_001896135.2). Classification (GTDB taxonomy): domain Bacteria; phylum Actinomycetota; class Actinomycetes; order Streptomycetales; family Streptomycetaceae; genus Streptomyces; species Streptomyces phaeoluteigriseus. The sequence goes on along the minus strand of NZ_MPOH02000009.1, from coordinate 703,772 downwards.
ATCCTCCTTCACCACGAGGTGGTCGGCCACGCTCAGCGGGGGGCGTCACCGCGCTTCGCGCGTCGAGAAGGGCTTCGGTGTCGAGGCCGCCGTCCGCAGCCAGGTCCCAGAGACCTCCGTGGCGGAGGTGATTTCCCCCAGTGTCACGCCGACGCCGTGCGGTAGAAAGCGCTTGTCCACCCCTCCTTCCTGTGTCAGGCTACGTGGCGCTCGATCTTGCACGGCCGTGACAACTCGCTGAGGTGTGGAGCCCATGGTCCAGAGAAGTGTGTGGTGCGGACGTGCCGGTCTCGGGCGGCGGTGCGCGGTCGGGCGCCCTCAGCCGAGGTCAACGGGACACTCTCACCCGAGGCAGACGAGACACTCTCACCCGAGGCGGACGGGACACTCTCACCCACCCGTTCAGGGATGACGCGACCAGAGCGTCGGCGACCGGATGTCGGCACTCCCGTCCGGCGCGGCCCTCTCCAGTACGGCATAGCCCAGCAGGAGTGGCTCTACTACCGGAAACACGGGCGGGCCCGCCACCCACGCCAGTGCCTGTGGCTGGATCTCCCCGCCGGTCTGTCCTCGGAGGAGGTCGGTGGAGCCGTCGCCCTCATGGTGGAGCGACACGAGGTGCTGCGCACCACCTTCCCCGCCGACCACAAGGGCGACCCGGTGCAGACCGTCTGGCCGCCGGTTCCTGTCCCCCTGCGGCGGTTCGACCTCTCCGGTGCTCGCCCTCGGGCTGCCGAACTGGACGCCTTCTGCGACGCCCCGTTCGACGTGTTCGCCGAGACGCCCCTGCGGGCCGCTGTGATCCTGCGGGACGCGGGGCACCGCCAACTCCTCCTGGTGATCGCCCACATCGCAATCGACTACCGGGGGCAGGAGGTCCTGTGCGAAGAACTCACCGAGGCCCTGTCAGCGGCGGCGTCAGGCCGACCCGTGGTGCTTCCTCCCGTCGTATGCCAGCCGCTCGACCATGCCCTCGCGGAGGCGGGCGCCGACGACGGCAGCTGTCTCGATCACTGGCGGAGTGTCATCTCCGCCGCGCCGGCCGGGATCTTCCCCACCGCCGTCATCCCGGAACAGGTCCGCTACACGAGGGTGGGACTGGCGTCGCCGGCGCTCGGGGAGGCCCTTCCCCTCCTTCACCGCGAGCACCGTCTGCCGCTGGAACCGGTACTCCTCACAGCCCTGGCCATCTGCCTCGCCACGATCTGCCGACAGCCCGTCATACCCCTCTCGTACACCTGGCCCGCACGCGAGCCCGAGCGCACGAGGAGACTCGTCGCGTCGGTGATGCGGGACATCATCCTGAACATCGACCTCTCGGACGCCCCCTCCTTCGTCCAGGCCGTCCACCGGACCGACGAGGCGATGCGCTTGTGCGCGCTGCACAGCCAATATGACGTCTACGGCCTCCTTCAGGCCGACTCCCTGATCAACCGCCGGCGCGGCGCGTGGCGCCGATCCGCTGTCTTCGTGAACCTCGGACCCGGCCCGGACTCCGGGTGGCCCCGCACACCGCCCGTGCCGCACGCCGCCGATCCGCGCGACCTGCTCCCCGGCAGTTCGGTGACGGCCGAGACGGGAGCCGAGGAACACTACGACGACTTCAACCTGTACATGTCCCTCGCCCTTGGCGAGGGTGGCCGTCCGGAGATCTTCCTCGCGGCGAACCAAGCCATCCTCACCGAGTCCGAGGCCGTCTCCCTCGCCCGGGGCATCGAGGCGATGCTCGTCGAACTCGCACTGGCCGACGACCTGTCCATGGCCGAGGCCCAACGGGTGAGCGGTCTGACGCCAAGGCTGGTCGGCGAGGACTGGATCTCGCTCGACGGGTCGTGGTTCCACCACGGGCTCACCGAGGAGATCCTGCGCAGGCACGAGGGGGTGGCCTCCGCGAGCGCGCGGGTGGAACCGGACGGAACGACAGTCGCGTACGTCGTCACCCGCCCCGGGGGCCCGTCGCCCGCCGAACTCCGCGAGTTCCTCTTGGCACACCTGGACTTCCGCCACGCTCTGGTGGTGCCCGAGCGCGTCGTCGTGTCGGAAGCCGCCGGGGCCGAAGGGCGGACCGCCGCCGAATACGGGGAGAGCACGGTGGAACGAGCCGTCCGTGCGTCGGTGCGGGAAGCCAACGAACTCGGCGACGTGGACATGTCCCTCAGCTACGTGGAGGCCGGCGGCCTGCTGAGGCGCGTCCCCGTGGTTCTCGCCCGTTTGCGGCAGCAGGGGGTGGAGGGCTTCGTCGCCGGTGACTTCCTGCGGCCGTGCAGCCTGCGCACACTCCCGCTGCTGCGAGCGTCGCGCCGAGCGCTCGCCCGCGAATGAGCGACGGGCCCCGGTTCCCGCGATCACCACCCGCCCCCGTCCCGACGAGCCATGGGAGAACCCAGATGTGGATCCTTGGTGTGAACGCCCCACCCGCCGGGTGGCACGACGCCGCCGCCTGCCTCGTGGACGGCAGCGGGAACGTCATCGCCTACTCCGAGCAGGAGCGCCACAACAGAGTCCGCCATGCGATCGGTGACGGCTTCAACAAGCCCGTCGGGGCCGCGCGGTTCTGCCTCGACCAGGCCGGAATCACCATCGACGACATCGACGTGATCGCCATCGGCTGGAACGTCGACCAGATGTTCCCCGGGTTCTTCGCGGACGAGCGTGAGCTGGCCACGCACGCCACCGGATTCGACTTTCCGGGACGGCTTCCCAGGATCGTCCGCGTCCCCCACCACGAGGCGCACGCCGCGTCGGCCTTCTACGCCTCACCGTTCTCCGAGGCAGGCGTACTGGTCATCGACGGGAACGGCGAGAACGAGTCGACCAGCATCTGGTCGTTCTCCTACGGCCGTGCGCCCGAACTCAAGCGCGCCTGGCCGCGCACGGCCTCCCTGGGATACGCGTACGACGGCGCCTCGGAGTGGCTCGGCTTCCACCATCTGAACGCCGGCAAGACCATGGGGCTGGCCGCCTACGGACGGGCTCAGGGGCTCTCCGTGGAGACACTGCTCGACATCGACGGCGGTGACCTCCGGCCGGCGGTCCCCTCGCTGCCGGAGAGCCACGGACAGGCGACGATCGACGAGATCGGGCGCCACTACGGCGCGACGGTGGCCGCCTGGCGCGACCTCTACTCCAAGCTTGCCGGAGCCGACGGCCCCACCGTCCCGGTGCACCGGCTGCCCGAGGACCCGGCCGCCGTGCTCGTCGCCTACACCGCACAGCGCCTGATCGAGGACGCGGTGACGTCCCTCGCCTCCACGGCCAGAGGGCTCGCGGGCGTGGAGGAACTCTGCCTGGCGGGAGGTGTGGCACTCAACTGCAGCGCCAACGGCGTACTGCCGGGGCCCGTGTTCGTCCCGCCCGTCCCGCACGATGCCGGGGTGGCACTGGGCGCCGCGTGGACGGTGTGTCCCCCGCGAAGGACGGGCGAGGCGATGAGCCCCTATCTGGGGGAGGACGTGCGGGCACCCGGCGTCGCGCACCCGGAGATGTCCGGTCTGCTCCGCACCGACTTCGACGCCGACCAGGTCACGGACCTCCTGCTCGACGGACAGGTGGGCGCGGTCGCCCAGGGCAGGGCCGAGATCGGCCCGCGCGCCCTGTGCCACCGCTCCATCCTGGCGGTGCCGGACACCGCGGACGTACACGCCCGGGTCAACCGGATCAAGCACGCGAGCGGTGGCGCCCGTTCGCCGGCGTCACCTTCGCGGAGTACGGCGCCAGGCTGTGGGAGCGGCAGGAGCACCTCAGCCGTTACATGCTCGGCGCGGCCCGCGTCACCGACGAGGCCCGGCGGGTCGCTCCCGGTGTCGTGCACGTCGACGGCACGACCCGCCCGCAGGTCCTGGCCTCCGGCGCGGCTCCGGCGGTCGAGGCGGTACTGGAGGGGCTCGCCGGCCGCGGAGCGCCCCCCGTCCTCCTCAACACGTCCTTCAACGACAAGGGCGAGCCCATCGTCAACAGCGCCACGGACGCCCTCGCGGCGTTCCGTTCCATGGACCTGGACTTCCTCGTCCTTGACCAGACGCTCTACCGGAAGGCGTCCCGCGCACGATGAGCATCAGGCGATCAGCGGCGCGGGCGCTCCAGGGGCGGGCTGCCCTGTGAGCGCAGGCGCGCGGCCAGCGCGGAAAGGTCGCAGGGTAGCCGGAAGTCGTCGAACCGCAGCCCGGTGAGCCCCTGGCGCGCGAGCAGTTCCAGCACCTTGGGTACGGCCGCCAGGCGTCCGCCCGCCTCCACGTACCCCTCGTGCATGCTCACCGCCTCCAGACCGCCGGCTCGGATCGCGGCATCGTGCAGGGCCTGTTCGCGGCCCGGGGCGGGGCGGGCGAAGCGGGCGGAGGAAGGCTTGGAGCCGGAGCCGGAGCCGGGATCGGAGCCGGTTTCGGCCGGCTCGCCGTTGATCAGGAAGCGGTCCGGGACGACCAGGGCGTGCCGCGGCCCGACCTTGTTGAGCAGGAACCGGCGCAGTGCGAAGGCATCCGAGTCCGGGCCTTCGGCGGTGACCGCGGCGCGAAGTGAGCCGTCGTCGGTGAAGGCCGGGCCGCGGTGACGCCCGGGTGTTCCCGCAGAGCCGTCTCGATCAGGCGGAGATCGGCCCAGGACCCGTCGACCGTCACCCACCCGGCGTCCCGGACACCGTGCACACCGTCCCGGGCGCCCCGGTCCGGCAGGAACTCCGCGCTGGCGAGATCGGGGTCGTCGGCGAATCGGACGAGGATGCGCTCGACCCGCAGCATCAAGGCGAGGGCGCCGTCCGCGTCCAGCACGGCGTCGTTGGCGGAGAGGAACACCTGCGGACGGCCCTCGGGGCCGGGAGCGCGGACATGTACAGGAGGTGCGGGCCGTCCTCGAAAGGCACCGGGGGCAGGTGTGTGCGCTCCGTGCGGCCTCGGGTGAGCAGCGGGGCGAGGTCGGGCGAGGAGCCGCCGTCGCCGTCCGCGCCCTCCGCCTCCGCGTGGTAGTGGAAGTTGACGAAGACACCCGGGTGGGTGCGCGCCCCTCGGTGACGTCCCGCGCGCGCCTCGGCCTCCAGCAGTTCCAGGACGTCGCAGTCGCTTCGTCTCGCGGCCCGCAGACTGGCGTGCATCGCTGCCGCGGCCAGGTCCTGGAACCGGCCGTCGCGGGGAACGCCGACGGCCAGAACGAGGTCCCTCGTGACGGAACCCATCATCTGCCGGGTGGGCCGGCTGGCCCGGGACGACCATGCGGTGGCGAACGCGACGCGGTCCTGCCCGGACACCGCGGACACGGCCAGGGCCACCGCCGCGAGGAAGGCGGAGGGCACCGAGAGCCGCCGTCCTATGCGGGTGAGCGCGGGACCCAGCGCCCAGGAGTCCAGGTGGACGTGGTGGTATCCGACCTCGGGCGGGATCACCGGGACGGCGAACGGGCCGCTCGGAAGGTGCCGGAACTCTTCCTCCCAGAAGCGCAGGTTCCGCGCCCGGACGGCCCTCATCCGCTCCGATCGTTCGAGTCGCGCCTGGTCGACGGGGTGGTGGACCACGGGAGGCAGCTCCGGCAGCTCACCGCACGCGAGCGCGTCCAGGATCGTCCGCAGTTCCCGCAGCATGACGTCCATCGACCAGGCGTCGATCGCGATATGGGCCATCACCAGGGTCAACTCCCTGCGGCCATCGCCCTGTTGTGTGAGGGCTGCCCTGATCGGCCACTCGCTCTCGATGCGGAACGGCGCCCGCAGGGAGTCGTCCGACGGGTGGAGGCGCACCCGCTCCGGTTGCCACACCCGCTGCACCGCCTGACCACTCTCGTCCTGGGCGAAGGTGGTGCGCAGCACCTCGTGGCGGGCGACAAGGAGGCTGACAGCCTCCTCCACCTGCCGCTCGCCGAGGGAGTCGGGAAGTTCCACGTCGACGCTGGGACCCCCGAACGGCTCCGATCCCTCACACACCGTGTGGATCCACTCCACCTGGCACAGCCCCGACTGCAGAGGGCCCGAGCGTTCGAGCACCGGCATGACGCGTCCTCCGTTCAGGAGCCGGGTCGGCTCGGCTCGGAAAGGCGGCTCCACGACGGCGTCGCGAAGGTCTTGCTCGCCACTGCCGCGCGGGCCGACCGGATGCGCGGTCCGTGCGTTCCCCGCGACCCTCCGCGCCGAGGCGCCAGAGTGGTGCGCCGAGCCCGACTCGGGTTTCCCGGAACGATCAATTGGCCAGCAGTCGGTTCAGCCGGCGCCGAGCCAGCACGAATCCGGCCACGGACATGGCCAGCAGATAGCAGACATGGCCCGCCGTCCCCGAGGTGAGGCGGCCGACGGACAGGTCCCGCAGCAGTTCCACGCCCTGGTAGAGAGGAGTGAGCCGTACGATCGCCTGTCCCCAGCCCGGGTAGGTCTCGAGGGGGAACACGGTTCCCGAGCACATGGTCATCACGAGCATCCAGATGCTCACCTGCTCGAAGTCCTCCCACCGGCGCATGAACGTGGTCGCGGCCATGCTGACGGCTGCGAACGCCAGGCTGATCAGTGCCGCACCCGGCAGCGCCAGGAGGACCCACCAGGAGGGTGCCAGGCCGAGGGCCGCCATGGAGACCAGGAACGCGGACGAGTAGACCCCTCCGCACAGCAGTGCCCAGGCGGTCTCGCCCGCGGCCAGCTCGCCGATCGTGAGCGGAGTGGCCAGGTAGCCCTCGTACAGCCGCTGGGTGAGCTTGGCGTAGAAGGAGTAGGTGGTCTCGTTGACCACGCCGGAGACCGCGGCTGTGGCCAGCATCGCCGGGGCGACGAACTGCTCGTAGCTCATGATCTGCCCGTGGACGGTGACCTCGCCGATCAGCCTGCCCATCCCCATGCCGAGGGCGAGGAGCAGAATCACCGGCTCCAGGAGCGTGGAGAGGAAGTTGGGCCAGGCCCGGCGGTTCAGCAGCAGGCCCCGCAGCACGAACGTGCCGGAGCGGTGGAGCTTCGCGCCCGCTGTCGCGAAGGTGGGCATGGGCGGCAACCTCTGCTTTCGGTCGGTGTGCGGTCAGTCGGAAAGGTGGCGTCTGAACACCAGCAGCGTCAGGGCGAAGCCGACCGCCGCCCACAGCAGCAGGACCCCCAGGTGGCCGGCGAGGAACGACGGGGCCGTACCGGAACCGGCCGTGAACGCGCCGGAGAGGCCGCGGCACAGTTCGACTCCGTGCCACAGGGGAGAGATCCGGATCAGCGGCTGCACGGCCGCCGGCAGGTCCTCGACGGGGAAGAACACCCCGGAGAACATCGACAGCGGCAGTACCACCAGCCGGGACACGGTCATGAGGTTGGCCGAACTGGTCAGCCGGGCGGTGAAGGCGAAGAGGGGGGCCGCCGCCGCCAGGGCCACCACCATGGCGACCGGCACCAGCAGCAGGCACAGCCAGCTGTCGAACACGCCCAGCAGTGCGGCCACCGCGCAGAAGACCGCGGCCGACACGGCCGCGCGGATGGTGATGAAGAACAGGTGACCGGCCAGCACCTGGCCCAGGCTGAGGGGGGCAGTGAGCATCCGCTGGTACCGGTCGGTCAGCCGGATCGCGGCGTACAGGGGGAAGCCCGCCTCCTCCGCGGCCGTCTGGAAGGCGACGACGGCCAGGAGTCCGGGCGCCAGGAACTGGACGTAGGAGAAGCCCTCGACGTCGTTCTCCACGTAGCTGCCCGCTCCGATGCCGACGACACCCAGGTACAGCAGCGGCATGAGGAAGCTGGTGAAGGTGGTGGCCCGCCAGGTCCTGCGGTAGAGGGTGAGGTGGAAACGCGCGACGCGCAGCGTGCCGTTCAGCATCGTCGCTACTCCACGAGTGAGCGCCCGGTCAGGCGCAGGAAGACGTCCTCCAGGGTGCATCTGCGCTCGAGTGTCCCGCTCGGCCGGAGCCCGGCGCGGTGGACCGCGGCCACCGTCTCCTCGGCGCTCTTCACGTAGAGAAGGACCCGGCTCCCCAGGACCTCGACCCGCTCGGCCAGCGACCGGAGTGCGGGCAGGTGCGAGGGGTCGCAGCCGTCGTCGTGACGCAGTTCGACGACTTCGGGGGTGCCATGGGCCCGCAGCAACTGCGCGGGCGTGCCGGAGGCCACGATCCGTCCGCGGTCCACGATGGTGATCCGGTCGCTCAGTTGCTCGGCCTCGTCCATGTAGTGGGTGGTGAGAACCACGGTCACGCCGTTCCGCTTCAACTCCCGCAGCCGGTCCCACAGCAGATGGCGGGCCTGGGGGTCCAGCCCGGTCGTGGGCTCGTCCAGCAGGATGACGTCCGGCTTGTTCACCAGGGCGCGCGCGATGGTGAGCCGGCGCGTCATGCCGCCCGACAGCGAGTCGATGAGGTCTTTCGCCCGGTCGGTGAGCTGGACGAACTCCAGGAGTTCCACGGAGCGTTCCCGGGCGGCTTTTCGGCTCAGCCCGAAGAGACGGGCATACGTCGTCAGATTCTCCAGAACCGTCAGTTCGCGGTCGAGATTGTCCTTCTGGGGCACCACGCCCAACCGCGCCCGGATGGCGGGACCGTCCTTCACGGGATTCATACCGAGGATGCGCAGGCTTCCACCGGAGGGCGTGGAAGTTCCGCTGAGCATACGCATGGTGGTGCTTTTTCCGGCGCCGTTCGGCCCCAGCAGCGAGAAGACCTCGCCGGTCCGGACTTCGAAGTGGATGTCGTCGACCACTTTCGAATCGCCATAACGCTTCATCAGGCCCTGGGCAGATATCAGTGCGTCCCCGGTTCCCATCACGCTCCGCCCTCTGATTCACGATGCCATTCGGCGATGCTAACAGCAGCCCCCGAGTCCCGTCACAGTCGAATTTATTCGACAGTTCGACGGAGGCCCGAAACTGCTCAACTGGCTTGTGACGCAAGCTGATTGGCGGAGGTGCGCTCTTGCCGCCGAGAGGAGGTGCTGATTAGCATGTGGGCATGCATTCCTCGCGGTTGGGAAGACCTCTCCGTATTGCGATGTTCAATGCGGCGGCGCCTGGTCACATCTATACAAGTCTGGAAGTCATCAGGGAGCTGGCCGCTCGTGGGCACCGGGTCACTTATGCCATACCCGAAAAATACGCGGACATCGTCTCCTCCGTGGGGGCGGAACCCAGGCTCTACCACTGCACATTGGGTATGGACACCGGGGACTGGCTGAAGAAGGGGCCCGTCGGCTGTATGGAGGCCGGCTTGGCGGACAGCATGCAGGCCCTTCCGCAGCTCGCCGCCGCCTATGCGGACGACGACCCGCCCGACCTCGTCCTGTACGACTGGCTCACCCCCTACGCGCGCATCCTCGCCCGTCGGTGGGGAGTGCCCGCGGTGATGCTGGCGCAGATGTCGTCCTGGGAGCCCACGGAGGAGCAGCGGGCCGAGGCCGCCCTGTACTCGTCCGACCCCCGCCACGAGGCGCATGAGCGTCGCTATCGCGACTGGCTCGACCAGCAGGGCTTCGCCGACATGGCCGTCTACACCTTCGCGAACGAACCGGACCGGTCCCTCGGCCTCATCCCGAGATTCCTCCAGCCGTACGCCGACAGGATCGATCCCGCCGTCCACACGTTCGTCGGGGCGTGCCTGGGGGACCGGTCCCACCAGGGAGGGTGGGAGCGTCCACCCGGGATGGCCGAGGCCGACCGGCTCCTGCTCATCACCCTCGGCACCTCGTACTCGGACGAGCCGGGCTTCTTCGAGACTTGCGTCGAGGCGTTCGGGAACCTGCCGGGCTGGCACGTGGTGCTGCACGTCTGGCGGGACTCCGACCGGGCGGCTCTGGGCACGGTGCCGGCCAACATCGAGGTGCACGGCCGCATCCCCCAGCTGGCCATCCTGCGCCAGGCGGACGCCTTCATCAGCCGCGGGGGCATGGGAGCCGTCCTGGAGGCCCTGGACTGCGAGGTGCCCATGGTCACCATCCCCAGGGGCGCCGATCAGTTCCTCAACTCGCAGACGCTGCGGGAACTCGGCGTGGCCCGCGAGATCCCAGCCGAGGAAGTGACCGCCGAGGCGCTGCGCTCGGCGGTGACGGGGCTGGTCGACGACCCTGAGGTGGCCGATCGTCTGAGCCGGCTCAAGGAGGAAATGGTCCAGGAGGGCGGGGCGCGCCGGGCCGCCGATCTGCTCGAGGCCGAAGTGCGCTGAAGCGGCACCGCCGACCGGGAGGCCATGAGTGAGTACGTCATCCCCCGATGTCACCGTCATCCTCCCCTGCGCGGGCTTCGGCGTGCGCTTCGGCGCCCCGTACTCCAAGGAGTTGCACTGCCTGGCGCCCGGTGTCTCCGTGATCGACCGGAGCCTGGAGACGGTCGTCGAACTCGCCAGGTCCGGACTGAGCGTCCGGCTGGTGGTCGTCTTCAGGACGCACAAGCTGGATGTGGTCGGCCATCTCGCCGACTACACCCGGGACCTGAACATGGTCTTCGTGTACCAGGACGATTCCTTCGAGGACAGCCTCAGCGGGGCCATCCGCACCGCACTGCCGCTCGCCGAGGGACGGGTCGCCCTGGTGCTGCCGGACATCACGCTCGTGGGCCCCGGCAGCGAGCGGAGCCTCGTGGAGGCGGTGGGCAGGACGGAGCCGTCCGGCTGGTGCGTGGTGGCTGCCAGAGGGTTCGCCCCGGAGGCGCTGCGCGAGCTGGGAGCGCTGAGGCTGGCTGAGCACGAGGAGGGCGTCAGGGTGCTCGCGGCGGAGGAGAAACCCCGGCGTCCTGACGGCTTCAACGCCGCGTGGGCCATGGTCGTCGCGGGCCCCGAGGAAGCCCACCGGCTCCCGGAGGTCGCCCTCCAAGGGGCGGACAGCCCGCTGGCCGGTGCGAGCGCCGTCGAGGTGGCCGGGTTCATCAACTTCAACACGGCGGAGACGCCCGGCATGAGCTTCGCCCACCGAGATCGGTGACGCCCCGGAGTTCGGTGACGTCCGGGAGTTCAGTGACGTCCGGGCGAGCCGCGCACGGCACATGACGGGTCACAGACGCACTCGGGGCTGCCGTACACGGCGTCCGGCCTCGGAGAAGGGGTGACCGCCGCGCTGCTCCGGGGCACCCTCGTGGGCATCGCGGCCACGGCGACCCCGCGGGCGGCCGGCCACCGTACGGTCTCTCCCTCGGCCGGACCCGCTCGGACCGGTATCGCGCCGTGACTCGAGGGTCGGCTCGACGACGCGGCCGGGGGGCGTTCGCACAGATGCCGCCCGCCGCTGTCGCCATTACGGACGGACGCTGTCGCCGGTACGGACGGATCGCTGGATCTCCGTGCGGGCTACTCCTGCAGTCCGGCCGTGGCCAACCCCCGCAGCACCGTCCCGCAACGGCGGGCGTACGCCTGTTGCAGGCCGCGCGTCGCCGGGCCGCCCGCCCGGGCGTACCACTTGGCGGGGCGGCTGAAGGCGGACACCGTCAGCCAGACCGTGCCGTCTCCCGTGCGGTCGACGACGAAGGACTCCTCGCCGGATTCGGGGTGGCCGGGCAGTGTGCCGTAGGCCCAGCCGGCGCGGCGGCGTTCCTCCAGGGTCCAGACGACGCGGCAGGGCGCCTTTATCAGGCCGCCCAGGGTGACCGTGACGTCCACGTCGGGGGCCGCGCGCTCGGCACTCGTCTCGATGCCGACGCCGAGGACGCGGTGCATCTCCCAGGTGAGGACCGCCTCGGCGGCGCGTCGGAACACCTCCTCGCCCTCGCCGAGGCGCGTACGCACGTGCAGGGCGTGGAAGCCGGGCGGGCAGAAGCCGGGCTCGCGCGTGGCGCCGACGTCCTCGTACGTGAAGTCCGCAACTGACATGGGACCCAAGAGTAGGGCGCACCCGGAACGCCTTCTTCCCGGGTGCCGCCCCACATCGGTCGGTCGGCCGTCAGGCGACGTTGACCGCCGTCCAGGCGGCCGCGACCGCCTTGTACTCCGTGCTGGTGGAGCCGTAGAGCGCGGACGCGGCGCTCAGGGTCGCCGTGCGGGCGCCCGCGTAGTTCGTGGTCGACGTCATGTACGAGGTCAGCGCCTTGTACCAGATCTGGACCGCCTTGGCGCGGCCGATGCCGGTGACCGTCGAGCCGTTGTAGGTGGGGGAGTTGTAGGCCACGCCGTTGATCGTCTTGGCGCCGCTGCCCTCGGAGAGGAGGTAGAAGAAGTGGTTCGCCGGGCCGGACGAGTAGTGCACGTCCAGGTTCTTCAGCGTGGACGACCAGTAGTCGGCCGACGCGCCGTCCTTGCTCGGCTTGTCCTGGTGGCGCAGCGGGCTGCCGTCGCCGTTGATGTCGATCTTCTCGCCGATGAGGTAGTCACCGGGGTCCGAGGTGTTCGCCGCGAAGAACTCGACCGCCGTGCCGAAGATGTCGGACGTGGCCTCGTTCAGGCCGCCGGACTCACCCGAGTAGTTCAGACCCGCCGTGTTGGAGGTGACGCCGTGGGTCATCTCGTGGGCGGCCACGTCGAGCGAGGTCAGCGCGTTGGTGTTGGACTCGCCGTCGCCGTACGTCATGCAGAAGCAGGCGTCCGACCAGAAGGCGTTGACGTACGCGTTGCCGTAGTGGACCCGGGAGTACGCGGCGACGCCGTTGTTCTTGATGCCGTTGCGGCCGAAGGTGTTCTTGTAGAAGTCCCAGGTGGTCTGGGCGCCGTAGGCCGCGTCGACCGCCGCCGTCTGGTCCGAGGTCGAGCTGGAGGCCGCGCCGGTGCCCCAGACGTCGTCGGCGTCCGTGAACAGCGTGCCCGCCGAACTGGTCGTGCTGCGCGCCTTGTTGTACGTCTTGTGGCCGCCGCGCGAGGTGTCGTACAGCTGGTACGTCGAACCCGACAGGGCGGTGCCGAGGGCGACCGTGCCGGAGTAGAGGCTCTTGCCGCTGCCGGTCTCGATGCCCTGGTACTCGTACAGCTTCGCGCCGGTGGCCGCGTCGGTGATGACGTGCAGCTCGTTGGGGGTGCCGTCCTCCTGGAGGCCGCCGACGACGGTCTCGTAGGCCAGGACCGGCTTGCTGCCGTTGCCCGCCCAGATCACCTTGCGGGGCGCCTGCGAGGCCTCCGTGTCCTTCGAGCCCGCCGCCTTCGCCAGCGACAGCGCCTGGTTCTCGGCCTTGGCGGTGCCGACGGTCGCGGCGGTCGAGGCGACCTTGATGGTGGCCGTCGTCGCCTTGGTGACGCCCTGGTCCGCGCCGGTGGCCGACTCGTGGACGACCAGGTCGCCGCCGAGGACCGGCAGCCCGGCGTAGGTGCGCTCGTAGCGGGTGTGGACGGTGCCGTCGGCGTCCTTGACGACGTCCCGGACGACCAGCTTCTCCTGGGCGCCGAGGCCTATCTCCCGCGCGGTGGCGCCGGCGTCGGCCTGCTTGTCCTGGATGAGGGCGGTGCGGACGGCCGGGGCGAGCGCGGTCGGCACGGCGAGGGGCTTGGCGGCCGTGGTGTCGGCGGGGGCCTGGGCGGCGGCCGTACCGGAGGTGAGTCCGGTGGTGACGAGGGCTCCGGCCGCGACGGCGGTCGCGATGGCCAGGGTGGTGCGCTTGTGACGCGCGTAGAGGGAGGACACACAAGCTCCTTGGGAGTGGGGGGTGCCCGGCCGGCGTGGGGAGGCCGGCCGTGACGGCGGTGAAGTTGTGCGGCGGGTGACAGGAAGAGTGGCATCAAGGTCGCGTACATGTCATGACCCTCAAGTGATGTTGGCCGAAAGTCGACCGGCTGATGAATATTGCGGTCATGTGAACGGGCGTGACCTCGGTCAAAGACCAACACAGCCAGGGCAATCGACTGGCAAAAAGAGGACGCCGCCCCGGGAGCCGAAGCTCCGAAGCGGCGTCCTGTGCGTGGGGGGTGGGCCCGCCTGCGGCCCCCTGGCTCGGCGTGGCGGCGACCTACGGGAAGGTCAGCTTCCAGCCGTTGATGTAGCCGGTGTCCACGGCCGCGTTGTCCTGGACGCGCAACGTCCAGACGCCGTTGGCGACCTCGGAGGACGCGTTCACCGTGTACGTGGTGTTCAGGTTGTCCGCGCTGCCGCCGGTGCCGTACGCCTTCAGCGTGTACGCCGTGCCGTCGGGCGCGAGCAACTGCACCTGGAGGTCACCGACGTAGGTGTGGACGATGTCGACCGCCACCGCGAGGTTCGACGGCGCGTTGCCCGTCCGGCCGGAGACGGTGACCGGCGAGGTGACCGCCGCGCCGTTGTCCGGAATCGACACGTCGGTGGTGCTCTCGAAGGAGGTGCCGCCACCACCGCCGCCACCGGGCCGCGCGCCGACCGCGATGCCCGCCCACGCGTGCTGCACCGCCGTGTACTCGGCGCTCGTCGTGCCGTACAGCTCACCGGCCGCCGCGAGGGTGCCCGTGCGGGCGCCCGCGTAGTTGGTGGTCGAGGTGAACTTCGTGGTCAGCGCGCGGAACCAGATCTTCTCGGCCTTGTCCCGGCCGATGCCGGTCACCGGCAGTCCGTCCGAGGTGGGCGAGTTGTACGAGACACCGTTGATGGTCTTGGTGCCGCTGCCCTCGCTCAGCAGGTAGAAGAAGTGGTTGGCCGGGCCCGAGGAGTAGTGCACGTCGATCGAGCCGATGCCGGAGTACCAGCTGTCCTTGGACGAGCCGTCCTTGCTCGGTTTGTCCATGTACCGCAGCGGCGTGCCGTTGCCGTTGATGTTGATCTCCTCGCCGATGAGGTAGTCACCGACGTCGGAGGGGTTGTTGGCGTAGAACTCGACGGTGGCGCCGAAGATGTCGGACGTCGCCTCGTTCAGCCCGCCGGACTCGCCGCTGTAGTTGAGGCCGGCCGTGTTGGAGGTGAGGCCGTGCGTCATCTCGTGCGCGGCCACGTCGATCGACGTCAGCGGGTTGGCGTTGCCGGAGCCGTCGCCGTACGTCATGCAGAAGCAGCTGTCCGACCAGAACGCGTTGACGTAGTTGTTGCCGTAGTGGACGCGGGAGTACGCGCCGACCCCGTCGCCGCGGATGCCGGAACGCCCGTGCACGTTCTTGTAGTAGTCCCAGGTCAGCTGGGCGCCGTAGGCGGCGTCGGCGCCGGCCGACTCCAGGTTCGAGGGGCTGCCGTTGCCCCAGACGTCGTCGGGGCCCGAGAAGAGGGTGCCGGTGCCGGAGGTACCGCGGTTGAGGTTGTACGTCCGGTGGTTGCCGCGGGACGCGTCGGTGAGGTTGTACGTCGAACCGGACTGCGTGCTGCCGATGGTGACCTGACCGCTGTACACCGTGTTGCCGGTGCCGGTCTCGATGGCCTCCCACTCGTACAGCTTGGCGCCGCTGGTGGCGTCCGTGACGACGTGCAGTTCCTGCGGGGTGCCGTCGTGCTGGAACCCGCCGACGACCGTCTCGTAGGCCACGGTCGGCGTGCCGCTCGCGGCCCAGATGACCTTGCGGGGCGCGCGGTTGACGTCGGGGCTCTTGGCCTCCTCCGCCTTCGCGGCGGCCAGCGCCTGTGCCTCGGCCTCGGCCGCGGGCACCTTGGCGGTGGTGGTGGCCGGCTTGATGGCGGCGCGGGTGGCCTTGACGACGGACTCCGTCGCGCGGCCGGGGTGGACTCGACGACCAGGTCGCCGCCGAGCACCGGCAGGCCCGCGTAGGTGCGCTCGTAGCGGGTGTGGACGGTGCCGTCGGCGTCCTTGACGACGTCCCGGACGACCAGCGCCTCCTGGGCGCCGAGGCCCAGTTCCTTGGCCTGCTGCGCCTTGTCGGCGTTCGCGTCGCGGATCAGCTCGGCGCGCTGGGCGGGGCTGAGCCGGACCGACTCGGAGCCCGGTATCGCCTGGCCGGCCGCCTGCGGTGCCTTCTCCGGGGCGGCCGTCGCGGCGCCGGACTGCACGGCGGCGGCGATGAGCGCGGAGACGCCGACGAGGGCGAAGGCCGCGGCTCTGCGGGAGGGGGTGTGGGAGGTGCGTCTGCGAGGAGAGGAACTGCTGCTCAACACTGACTCCTTCTGCGCGGCCGCGGGTCACGCGGCCGGGGGAGACCGCACGGCGGGTGGGCCGCGCGGGCACAACTAGGGCCGTACGCAGAACGGGTGACGCTGTGGGGTTGCTGTGCAGTAGCAGTGGGAAGAGTGGCAGCCGACAGCGCTGTCTGTCAGGAGCGCGTCAGAAAGTTGGCCGGAAACGGTTCGTTGTCCGGGAGTTCATGTTCGATATACGGATCCGATCACCGAAGGACGCCTCAGGGGTCCGGGCGCTCCCCGTGCCACGTCCCCCACAGCGACGCGTACGCCCCGCCCGCCCGCACCAGCTCCTCGTGCGTGCCGAGTTCGGTCAGCAGGCCGTTCTCCATCACGGCGACCCGGTCCGCGTCGTGCGCGGTGTGCAGCCGGTGCGCGATGGCGATGACCGTACGGCCGCGCAGTACGGCGGCCAGCGCGCGCTCGGTGTGCCGGGCGGTCGCCGGGTCCAGCAGGGCCGTCGCCTCGTCCAGGATCAGCGTGTGCGGGTCCGCCAGCACCACCCGCGCCAGCGCGAGCTGCTGCGCCTGCGCGCCGTCCGTACGGCGCCGGTCCGCGCCCACCTCCGCGTCGAGACCGCCGGGCAGCTCCCGCACCCAGCCAGCGGCCCCGACCGCGGCCAGCGCCGCCCACAACTGCTCGTCCGTGGCGGCCGGTTCGGCGATCAGCAGATTGTCGCGGACGGTGCCGAGGAAGACGTGGTGCTCCTGGGTGACCAGGACGACCTGCCGGCGCAGCGTCTCCGGGGCCAGGTCCGCGACCGGCACCCCGCCCACCGTGACCGAACCCGCCGTCGGCGCGTCCACGCCCGCCAGCAGCCGGCTCAGCGTCGTCTTGCCCGCACCCGACGGGCCGACCACGGCGAGCCGCTCCCCCGGCCGCACGGTCAGGTCCACCCCGCGCAGCACCTCGCCGCCGCGGTCGTAGGCGTACCGCACGCCCCGCACGTCGATCCTGTCGTCCACCGGGACCGGCGCCCCGTCCTCCGGCTCGGACCGCGGGGCCCGGGCCAGCCCCTCCACCCGCGCGAACGAGGCGCCGCTGCTCTGGAACTGCTCGACACGCATCAGGATCTGGTCGAGCGGCTCGGTGAACTGCCGCAGGTACAGCGCCGCGGCCACCACCGCCCCGAGGCTCAGCGCACCCCGCGCGTGCAGCATCCCGCCCAGCAGCAGGACCCCCGCGACGGGCAGCGAGTACGACACCTCCACCACCGGGAAGAACACGCTCCGCAGGAACAGCGTACGGAAGCGCGTCCGACGCGAGACCTCCAGCGCGTCCCGGCTCGCCGCCGTCCGCCGCTCCCCGAGCCGGAACGCCTCCACCGTGCGGGCCCCGCTCGCGGTCTCCGCGAGGATGTCGGCGACCTCCGAGGTGGCCGCCCCCTCGGCGAGATACGCGGCCCGCGCCCGCCGCAGATACCAGCGCAGCGCGAACCAGATCGGCGTCAGCCCCAGCACCCCCACCGCGCCGAGCAGCGGGTCGATCACGAACACCGCGCCCAGCAGGAACAGCGCCTGCACCGCGCAGACCAGCAGATCGGGCCCGGCGTCCCGCAGGGTCGTGCCCACGGCCGCCACGTCGGCGGTGCCACGCGTGGTGAGGTCGCCGGTGCCGGCCCGCTCCACGACCGACGCCGGCAGCGCCAGCGTCCGCTCGACGAAGCCCTCGCGCACCCGCGCGAGCGTCCGCTCCCCGAACCGGTGCCCCGCGTACCGGGCCCAGCGGGCCAGCAGCAACTGCGCCAGCGCACACACCAGGATGGCCGGAGCCAACCGGTCCACCGCCGCGGTCCCGCCCCCGGAGCGCACCTCGTCGATGATCCGGCCGAGCAGCCAGGGCCCGGCGAGACCGGCCGCGGCGGCCAGCACGTTGAGCGCCAGGACGCCGGTGAAGACCCGTGCGTCGGCCCGCACCAGCCGGCCGGTGGCCCGCCGCACATCGGCCCGTGCGGCCACCGGAAGCCGCCCTCCGCCGACTTCCTCCGCCACCTGTGCCGTCTTCGCACCGGACGTCATCGCACGGCCTCCTCGGCATCGGCGCCGCCCTCGGCACCCTCGGCACCCTCCGCGTCGCGCGCCACCAGCGCCCGGTATCCCGGCTCCGTCTCCAGCAGCACCCGGTGCCGGCCGCTCGCCGCGACCTTCCCGTCGACCAGGTACAGCACCCGGTCGGCGTGGTCGAGCAGCAGCGGGGAGGAACTCGTCACCACGGTCGTCCGGTCGGCCCGTGCCTCCCGCAGCCGCCTCGCGATCGCCGCCTCCGTGTGCGCGTCGAGCGCCGAGGTCGGCTCCACGGCGAGCAGCACCTCGGGGTCGGCGAGCAGCGCCCGCACCAGCCGTACGCGCTGCCGCTGACCCCCCGAGAGGCTGCGGCCCTGCGCGGCCACGGGGGAGTCGAGCCCGTCCGGCAGGCCCGGCACGATGTCCTCGGCGGCAGCCGCCCGCAGCGCCCGGTCGATCTCCGCGGGGGACGGCTCGTGCCGCCCGCCCACCAGCTCGCGCAGGCTGCCGGCGAACAGGTCCGCCTCGTTGTCCGCCACCAGGATCCGCTCCCTGACCCGAGCCGAGCGCACCTCGTCGAGGCGTACGCCGCCCCAGGTGACGTCGGTCGGCCCGTACCGGCCCAGCCGGTCGATCACGGCGGCCGTGTCGGCGGGCCGAGCGCCCGCCAGCGCCGTCAGCAGGCCGGGCACGACCCGCACACCGGAGGCGGGGTCGTACAGCACCGCGGGCCCGTCGGGCGGCTCCGCGGTGCCGGAGGCGGCGACGTCCGGGTCCGGCTCCAGCCGCAGCAGCCGTACGACCCGGCGGGCGGCGACCACGCCCCGGCTGAGCTGATAGCCCATGTCGACGATGAACGCCACCGGGCCGACCAGCACGGCCACATAGCCGTACACCGCCACCAGTTCGCCCACCGTCAGCTCGCCCTGGGCCGCGAGCCGGGCCGCCAGCCAGGTCACCACGGCGAGGAACACCGTCGGCAGGCCCACCCCGAGGGCCTGCATCCAGCTGGTGACCGAGCCGACCCGGTAGCCCTGGGCACGCAGCCGCTGGGAGTCGCGGTGGAAGGCCTCCGCGAACAGGCCCTTGCCGCCCAGGCCGTTGAGCACGCGCAGTCCGCCCGCGAGATCGCCGATCCGTGCGGTGAGCACCCCCTGCCGCTCCCGGTACTCGCCCTCGGCGCCCTGGAGCCGCCCCATCAGCGGGCCGACCAGCACGGCGATGACCGGCATCCCCAGCAGGACGACCGCCGCGAGCAGCGGGGAGATCGACAGCAGCACCCCGGCGACGACGACGTAGACGACGACCGAGCCGATGCCCGGCCCGATCACCGTCAGGGACGTCGCGATCGTCTGCACGTCGCCGACGCCGATGGTGACGACCTCCCCGGCCCCGATCCGGCGCGGCAGCGCGGCGCCCAGCCGGACGGCGTGCCCCACGACGACCTTGACCGTGCGGAAGTTGGCGTCCATGCGCAGCCGGGTCATCGTGCGGTGCCGCATGATGCTCACCCAGGCGTTGAAGGCCCCCACCAGGAACAGTGCGGCGGTCCAGCGCGCCAGCGCGGCCGTGTCACCGCGCTCCAGCCCGTCGTCGACCGCCCGCGACAGCAGGTACGGCGCGACCGCCATCAGCACCATCCAGACGCTGGCCAGCGCCGCCCCCGCCAGCGCCCGCCCCGGCTGGCGGCAGGTCAGCCACCACAGGTACGACCAGCCGCCCCGGCAGTCGGGCGTGCCGGGGTCGGCGTAGGCGTCGATCGGCTGCCTCCGTGTCCGCCGCGCCCTCACGCGAGGCTGTCCCGCCAGGCGCGGTGCAGGCCTGCGAACCGGCCGGTGCCCGCGACGAGTTCGGCCGGGGTGCCGTCCTCGACGATTCTTCCGTGCTCCATGACGAGCACACGGTCGGCGATCTCCACGGTCGACAGCCGGTGCGCGATCACCACCGCCGTACGGCCCTTCAGGACCGTCGCCATCGCCGCCTGGACGGCCCGTTCGCCGGGCACGTCCAGGGAGCTGGTCGCCTCGTCGAGGATCAGCACCGCCGGGTCGGCGAGCAACGCCCGCGCGAACGCGACGAGTTGCCGTTGTCCGGCGGAGATGCGGCCGCCGCGCCTGCGGACGTCCGTGTCGTAGCCGTCGGGCAGGGCGCTGATGAACTCGTGCGCGCCGAGCGCCTTCGCCGCCCGCTCGATGTCCTCCCGGCTCGCGTCCGGCCGCCCGATCGCGATGTTCTCGGCGACCGTCCCGGAGAACAGGAACGCCTCCTGCGTCACCATGACCACCCCGCACCGCAGTTCGGTCACGGCCAGATCACGCAGGTCGACGCCGTCGAGGAGGACCCGGCCCGCCGTCGGGTCGTAGAAGCGGGCGAGGAGCTTGGCCAGGGTGGACTTCCCGGCACCGGTCGAGCCGACCACGGCGACCGTCCGGCCCGCGGCCAGGGTGAGGTCGAAGCGGGGCAGCACCTCGCCGCCGGTGCGGTAGCCGAAGGCGACGCCGTCGAACACGACCTCGCGGCCCGGCATGCCCGGCCGGCGGGCCGGAAGCTCCAGGGGCGCGGCCGGCTCGGGCACGGACGGCTCCTGGGCCAGCAGCCCGGCGATCTTCTCCAGGGAGGCCGCCGCCGACTGGTACGAGTTGAGGAACATGCCGAGCCGGTCGATGGGGTCGTACAGCCGCCGCAGGTACAGCACCGCCGCCGCCAGCACGCCCAGCGCGAGGGAGCCGTCGGCGACCCGCTGGGCGCCCCACAGCACGATCAGCGCGACGGCGGTGTTGGCGACCAGCCGTGAGCCGACGACGTACCGGGCCATCTCCAGGAGCGCGTCGCCGTTGGTCCGCTCGTGCCGCTGGTTCAGGACCTTGAAGTCGGCCTCGTTGACGGCCTCGCGGCGGAACGCGCGCACCGGCCGGATGCCGTTCACCGTCTCCACGAACTTCACGATCACGGCCGCGATCGCGGTGGACCGCGCCCGGAACACCCGCCCCGCGCGCCGCTGGTAGACCCGGACGAGGAGGTACAGCGGCCCGAACGACGCCACCGCGACCGCGCCGAGACCCAGGTCCAGCCAGAGCAGCAGGGCGCAGATGTAGAGGAACGACAGGACCACCGTGACCAGTTCCTGGAGGCCCTCGCTGAGCAGTTCGCGCAGCGACTCCACATCGGTGGTGGAACGGGAGATGAGCCGGCCCGAGGTGTAGCGCTCGTGGAAGTCGATGCTCAGCGCCTGCGCGTGCCGGAAGATCCGCCCGCGCAGGTCCAGCAGTACGTCCTGGTTGACGCGGGCGGAGGCGGTCAGGAACGCGTACTGGAGGCAGCCGCCCGCCAGCGCGCACCCCAGATAGCCGACGCCCACCGCGACCAGCGGCCCGAGGTCGTCCTCGCGCAGCGCCGGTACGGCACGGTCGATGGCGTACGCCACCAGCAGCGGGCCCGCCTGCACGGCCGCTGCTGGAGCAGCAGCAGGAACGTGGTGAGGGCGACGCGCGCCTTCATGGGGGCGAGCAGCGAGCGCAGCAGCGTGCCGGTGGCGCCCGGCGGGGTGGGCAGGACGTCCCGGTCGAAGGCGTCGACGTGTTCCTTCGCGGCCGTCAGGTCCTGGTCGTCGTCGGCGGTGGGGGAGGCGGTGGTGGGCGCGGTCATCGGTGGTCGGCCTCCTGGTCCCCGGACATGAGATGGGCGTACTCGGCGTTGGTGCGCAGCAGTTCGTGGTGCGTGCCGACGGCGGTGATCCGGCCGCCGGACAGCAGGGCCACCCGGTCGGCGAGCAGCACGGTGGACGGCCGGTGGGCGACGATCAGTGCCGTCGTGTCGGCGAGGACGCGGCGCAGCGCGGCCTCCACGGCGGCCTCCGTGTGGACGTCCAGCGCGGACAGCGGGTCGTCGAGCACGAGGAACCGGGGCCGGCCCACGACCGCCCGCGCCAGCGCCAGACGCTGCCGCTGCCCACCGGACAGGCTCAGCCCCTGCTCACCGACCTGCGTCCGGGTGCCCTGCGGCAGCGCGTGCACGAACTCGGCCTGCGCGACGGCCAGCGCGCGCTCCAGGTCGCCGTCGTCCGCGTCGCCGCCGGCCCCCATCAGCACGTTCTCCCCGACGCTCGCGGAGAACAGCGTCGGCTCCTCGAAGGCGACGGCGACCTTCGCCCGCAGCTCCTCGCGGGGCATCGCGGTGATGTCCTCCCCGTCGAGGGTGATCCACCCGGAGGTCACCTCGTGCAGCCGGGGCACGAGCGCGGTGAGCGTGGTCTTCCCGCTGCCGGTGGCCCCGACGAGCGCCATGGACTCCCCGGCCCTGACATGCAGATCGATCCGGTCGAGAACGGGAGGGGAGCCGGGGTCGGCGTCGGGGTAGCGGAAGCTGACACCGTGGAAGCGCAGGCCGCCTTCGGGAGCGGAGGCCGACGAGGCCGAGGTCGATGCCGAGGTCGATGCCGATGCCGATGCCGGGGCGGACGTCGGTGCGGACGCCGGTCCGTCGGACTCCGCCCGGCCCTCCCCGGTGGACACCCTCCGCGAGGACGCCGCCGGTTCGTCCCCGGCGGACACCCTCCGGCCGGAGAACCCCCGATCCCGCGGGGCCCGCCCGCCGGGCACCCCCTCGTCCTCCGGTTCCGCGTCCATCACCTCGAAGTACCGCTCGGTCGCCGTCGCCGCCTCCTGGCTCATCGCGAGCAGGAAGCCGATGGAGTCCACCGGCCAGCGCAGGGCGAGCGCCGTGGAGAGGAAGGCGACCAGCGTGCCCGCGGACAGCTCGCCGTCCGCGACCTGCACCGTCCCCAGCACCAGCGCCGCGCCGATGGCCAGTTCGGGCAGGGTCACGATGACCGCCCAGATCGTGGCCAGCAGCCGCGCCTTGTGCAGTTCCGTGCCGCGCAGGCCCGCGGACAGGTCGCGGAACGCCCGCGCCTGGCTGCGGTGCCGGCCGAAGCCCTTGATGATCCGGATGCCGAGGACGCTCTCCTCGACGACCGTCGTCAGATCGCCGACCTGGTCCTGGGCGCGGCGCGCCACGCGCGCGTACCGGTTCTCGAAGAACACGCACGTCACCACGACGGGGATCGCGGGCCCCAGGACGACCAGCCCGAGCGTCCAGTCCTGGAGCAGCATGATGGTGACGCCGACGAGGATCGTCACCGCGTTGACCAGCAGGAACGTCAGCGGGAAGGCGAGGAACATGCGTAGCAGCATCAGATCCGTGGTCCCCCGGGACAGCAGCTGCCCCGACGCCCACCGGTCGTGGAAGGCCACCGGCAGCCGCTGGAGGTGCCGGTACAGATCGGCCCGCATGTCCGCCTCGACCCGGGACAGGGGCCGCGCCACCAGCCAGCGCCGCAGCCCGAACAGGAGCGCCTCCGCGGCCCCGAGCAGCAGCAGGGACAGCGCGCCCAGCCAGACGCCCGCCGAGTCCCGGTCCGCGACCGGCCCGTCCACCATCCACTTGAGCACGAGCGGGATCACCAGCCCCGTACAGGAGGCGACGACCGCTATGACGGCGGCGGTGAACAACCGCACCCGGACGGGCCGCACATACGGCCACAGGCGCAGCAACGTCCGTACGGCGGAGCGGTCCTCGGTGGGGGCAGGTGTCGTGGGCATCAGGGGCGAGCCTACGGATCGCCACTGACATCGCCCACCGAGTTTCGGCGGGACCCGGCTCGGTCCTCGGACCTACGACCTGCGCGTTCGGGCCCCCGAACCGGGTGGGCCGGGGCCCGGTCGCAGGACACCGTCATCCGATCGGCCGATGCCTCTTCGAGCGGGACGGCCGGTGTGCCGGTCGCCGTGATCGGGGTGAGCGGGGTCAATGGGCGATCCGGAGGGGTTCGGCCGCTCAGCGGTCGGCCACCCGCATCTCGAACCAGGTCGTCTTCCCACGGGGCAGCAGGTCGACGCCCCAGCGGTCGGACAGTTTGTCGACGAGGAACAGCCCCCGGCCGCTGACGTCCATCTCCTGGACCGGCATCAGACAGGGCAGCCCTCGTGAGGGGTCTCGGACCTCGACCCGGATCCAGCCGCGCCGCCTGCGCATGCGCAGGCCGAAGACGCGGGCACCGGTGTGGCGTACGGCGTTGCCGACGAGTTCCGAGACGAGTAAGACGGCGTCCTCGGTCATCTTGGGGCTGAGCTGCCAGCGGCGCAGGACGACGACCTGGGTGAGACGCCGGGCCGTGGCGGCGGATTCGGGGCGGGACGGCAACTGGATCTCGGTCTCCGTGGGGTCGCCGAACAACTCCAGGGCTCTGAGCGCCTGTTCGTCCTCGGCCGCAGGCGACCAGCGTGCCGCGGCCACACGCTCGTGCCCCCGCGGCTGTTCGATACCCTCCAGCCCCGCCATGCCCCCATCATGGCGGCCCGGGACTTCCCACGGGGCCGTTCCGGGGGAATACGCCCCCCGGAAGCGACCATTCCGTATGGGTGGAGCGGCATGTGCCTGAGCCGGTCCGGAGTCGGGTGCAGCCCGGCTGGCCTGCGACGACGGCTGGTGTGGGGACAGTTCCGGACAGTCGCCGGGCGCCCTCGACGCGGCAGGCTTGAGGCGGCCTTAAGGTTCCCGTGAACCGCCCCATCGAGGGACCCGGGTGAGACGCCCTGTCAACGGCAGGGGTTTTCGCGCTGGTCCGGCGAGACGAGTCTCATCGGGCCCGCCCGGCGGAGCCAGGAGCGCGGCGTCACCGGAACTTCGCCTTGCCCGGCCCCTCCTCCACGAAACTGCGCATGCCGCTCTCCCGGTCGGCGGTCGCGAAGAGGCCCGCGAACCAGTTCCGCTCCACCGCGAGGCCGGTCTCGATGTCCGTCTCCAGGCCCGTGTCGATCGACTCCTTGGCCGCCCTCAGCGCGATCGCCGGACCCTGCGCCAGCTTCGCCGCCCACGCGTGGGCCTGCGCGTACACCTCGGCGGCCGGGACGACCCGGTCCACCAGACCCAGCGTCAGCGCCTCGTCCGCCCGCACCGTACGGCCGGTGAAGATCAGGTCCTTCGCCTTGGACGGGCCGATCAGCCGGGACAGCCGCTGGGTGCCGCCCGCGCCCGGGATCAGGCCGAGCAGGATCTCCGGCTGGCCCAGCTTCGCGTTGTCCGCGGCGATGCGGAAGTCGGCGCAGAGCGCCAGTTCGCAGCCGCCGCCCAGTGCGTAACCGGTCACGGCCGCCACCACCGGCTTGGGAATGCGGGCCACCGCCGTGAAGGCGTCCTGGAGGGCGCGGGCGCGCAGCACCATCGCCGTGTGGTCCATCGGCTGCATCTCCTTGATGTCCGCGCCCGCCGCGAACACCTTCTCGCCGCCGTACAGGACGACGGCCCGCACGTCCTCACGGCGGCCCGCCTCCTCGGCGAGTTCCTTGAGCCTGTCCTGCGTGGCGACGTTCAGCGCGTTCATGGGCGGGCGGTCCAGGCGCAGCGTGCCGACGCCCTCGGCGACTTCGAGATTCACGGTCATGCGCAGCAGGTTAACGGGCACTAACGACGACGGGCCCGGTGCCGTGGGTCACAGCACCGGGCGTCGTCGGGCGGGACCTACGCGGTCCACTCCGCCCACGGGATGTTCCAGCCGTTGAGGCCGTTGGACGCCTCGACGGTCGGGTCGGTGGAGTTCTTCACGACCACCACGTCGCCGGTGATCGAGTGGTCGAAGAACCAGGCGGCCGGCGCGCCGCTGTCGTAGCCGCCGCGCACGTCCCGCAGGCCGATGCAGCCGTGGCTGGCGTTGTAGTTGCCGAAGGCGTCGCCGCCCCAGTAGTTGCCGTGCACGAAGGTGCCGGAGTCGGTCAGCCGCATGGCGTGCGGGACGTCCTTGATGTCGTACTCGCCGTCGTAGCCGACCGTGTCGCCGTTCATGCGGGTCACCGTGAACTTCTCACTGATGACCATCTGGCCGTTCCAGGTGGCGTAGCCGGGCTTGCCGGTGGTGACCGGGATGGTCTTGACGACCTTGCCCTCCTGGGTGACCTGCATCGTGCGCTTCTTGGCGTCCACGATGGACACCTGGTCGCGGCCGATGGTGAAGGACACCGATTTGGACTGCTTGCCGTAGACGCCCTTGCGGCCCTCGACGCCGTCGAGGTTCAGCTCGACCGTCACCTTGGTACCGGCCTTCCAGTACTTCTCGGGCCGGAAGTCCAGGCGGTCGTTGCCGAACCAGTGGCCCTGCACGTCGACGGCCGGAACCGTCTTGATCCTGATGGCCTTCTCGACGTCGTCCGGCGCGGTGATGCCCCGCGTGAAGCGGACCGAGAACGGCATGCCGACGCCGACCGTGGAACCGTCCTCGGGCGTGAAGGTGCCGACGAAGGTGTTCTCCGGCGTCAGCGTGGTGAAGGACGCGTCCTCGGCGGCCGTACGGCCCTCGGCGTCCTTCGCGACCGCGTGCACCTGGTACTTGGTGGCGGCGGCCAGGTGGGTGCTCGGCGTCCAGCCGGCGCCGTCCGCGGAGATCGTGCCGTCGACCTTCGCCCCCTCGGCGTCCTTGACGACCACCTCGGTCAGCTTGCCCTTGGCGGCCGTCACCTTGAGGACGCCGCTGGTGTCGACGGACTTGGCGCCGTCCTTCGGGGCGATCGAGACGACCGCCTCCGACTGCCCGCCCGCCACGGCCGTGGCGCCCGCGCCCTTGGCGTCCTTGGTCTTCCCCGAGCCGGAGTCCCCGCCTCCGCCGCAGGCCGTGACGGCCAGCAGCAGCCCTCCGACGATCAATGCCAACCGCTTGTCACGGCCGCGTGAGCGACCGCCAACCGATGCCCCCGATATCGGTCGCACGTTCAAGTCCGTTCTCCCCTCCCCCGGGCCCGTCAGGCCCGCACGCAGGCACTACCCCTGCGCTGCGCGCATATTAACCACATGGTCAGGGGCCCTGGTGACCCCGGAATGTCACCGTTCAGTCCCAAGTTGGACCATGGGAGGGGAGAGTCGCTCAGGAGGTCAGTTCACCGCGCTGCCGGCGGTCCATTCCCTCCAGTTCATGTTCCAGCCGCCGAGCCCGTTGTCGGGGGCGACCGTCTTGTCCTCGCTGCGGACCACCTCGACGACGTCACCGATGAGACTGCGGTCGAAGAACCAGCCCGCGGGCGTGTCGGCGCCGCCGCCCTTCACGTCCCTGAGGCCCACGCAGCCGTGGCTCAGGTTGACCCGGCCGAAGGCCTCCGGGGACGCCCAGTAGTTGCCGTGCAGGAAGGTGCCGGACTCGGTCAGCCGCATGGCGTGCGGCACGTCCGGGATGTCGTACTCGCCCTTGCCGTTCTTCTTCTTGAAGCCGACCGTGGCGCCGTTCATCCGGGTCACGTCGAGCATCTCCGTGACCACCATCTTGCCGTTGTACGTCGTCGTCTTCGGTGCCCCCGCGGTGATGGGCACGGTGGCGAGCAACTCACCCTCGCGCCGCACCCGCATGGTGTGTTCGGCGGCGTCGACGACGGAGACCTGGTGACGGCCGACGTCGAAGGAGAACGTCCGGTGCTGGAGCCCGTAGACGCCGGGCGCGCCCTCGACGTCCCGGAAGCGCAGGGAGACGGTGACGCGGGTGCCCGGCTTCCAGTAGTGCTCGGGACGGAAGTCGAGCCGGGACGTGCCGAACCAGTGCGGGCGGACCTCGACGGCCGGGTCGGCGGTCACGCGGACGGCCCGCTCGACGGCGGCCCGGTTCTCGATCTCCCGGTTGAACTCCAGGGACACGATCATCCCGGTGCCGACCGTCGCCCGGTTCTCGGGCGTGACATAGCCGATGAACCGCTCCTCGGGGACGTGCGTCGTGAACGTGGTGTGCCGGGCCGAGCGGTGCCCGTCGCCGTCCACCGCGACCGCGTCGACCTCGTAGCGGGCGGCGAGCGCGAGCCGGCCGTCCCGCGGACTCCAGCTGCGGCCGTCCGCGGAGATCCGGCCCGGCACCTCGGCCTCCTGCGCGTCCTGCGACCTGACGACCTTCACCGACTCCAGCCGCCCGTCCGGCACGCGGACCCGCAGCGCCTGGTTCGGGCGCACCTCCCTCGCGCCGTCCCGTGGAGTGATCCGGATGGCGTCCTCGGGTGCCGGGGGTTTGCCCAGCACCCGGTCCAGCCCGCTCCGGCCGTCCCCGCTGCATCCGGCGGCTCCCGCCAGCAGTCCTGCCCATGTCAGTACGGCGGCCAGTGCGACCCCCGCGCGCCGTGCGCGCCCAGTTACGTGCCTCACGCGGTACCCAACGACGGGCCCCGGTCCGGGGAAACGTGAGTGCGAGGCACGGGCTGGGCAGAACAGGGGGGAGGACGACGCCAAGGGGAGCAGCGGCCGGGACGCCGTACGCCCCGGACCCGCGTCGTGCCATGAGCCGCGGGAGGCTGAACGGTGTCCAGCGCAGCCGAGCAGGAGGCGGTGGCGGAGGAGCGCCCCGCCGCGTCCGCCGTCGTGAACAGGGCACCGCGAAGGACGCCCGGCGTGCCCGTGTGGCCCGGCGCCTCCATGCCGCTCGGCGCCCGCTTCCGGGTCGGCCCCGACGGCGTCGCCGGCACCAACTTCGCCCTGTGGGCGGGCGGCGCGGAGGCCGTCGAGCTGTGCCTCTTCGACGAACAGGGCCGTGAGACCCGCGCCCGGCTGACCGAACTCACGCACGAGATCTGGCACGGCTTCGTGCCCGGCGTGATGCCCGGCCAGCGCTACGGCTACCGGGTGCACGGCCGCTGGGACCCGTGGACCGGCGCCCGCTGGAACCCGGCGAAGCTGCTCCTCGACCCGTACGCCCGCGCCGTGGACGGCGCCAAGGGCAATGACTACAGCCGGCTGCCGCCCGAGGTGTACGGGCACGTCCGCGACTGGCCGCAGCAGCACGTCGCCGACACCGTCCGCGACGAACGGGACTCCGCGCCGTACGTCCCCAAGGGCGTCGTCGTCCACGACGACGACGACTGGGCCGACGACCGCCGCCCCAAGACCCCCTGGGCGGACTCGGTCATCTATGAGCTGCACGTGCGCGGCTTCACCATGCGGCACCCCGGCATCCCCGAGGAACTGCGCGGCACCTACGCCGGCCTGGCGCACCCGGCCGCGATCGAGCACCTGGTGAACCTCGGCGTCACGGCCGTCGAACTGCTCCCGGTCCACCAGTTCGCCCACGAGGACCATCTGCTGCGCCGGGGACTGCGCAACTACTGGGGCTACAACTCCATCGGCTACTTCGCCCCGCACGCCGGATATGCCTCCGCCGGGACGACCGGGGAACAGGTCGGCGAGTTCAAGCGGATGGTGCGCGCGCTGCACGCGGCCGGCATCGAGGTCATCCTCGACGTGGTCTACAACCACACCGCGGAAGCGGGCGAGCTGGGCCCGATGCTGTCCCTGAAGGGCATCGACAACCGCGGCTACTACCGGCTCCAGTCGGACGCCCGCCGGTACGCCGACTACACGGGCTGCGGCAACACCCTGCACGTGGTCCAGCCGCACGTACTGCGCCTGATCACTGACTCGCTGCGCTACTGGGTCACCGAGATGGGCGTCGACGGCTTCCGCTTCGACCTGGCCGCCGCCCTCGCCCGGTCCATGCACGACGTGGACATGCTGTCGCCGTTCCTCGCGGTGATCGCCCAGGACCCGGTGCTGCGCCGGGTGAAGCTGATCGCGGAACCCTGGGACGTGGGCTCGGGCGGCTACCAGGTGGGCGCGTTCCCCCCGCTGTGGACGGAGTGGAACGACCGCTACCGCAACGCCGTACGGGACTTCTGGCGGCACGCCCTGCCGGACGTCCGCGAGATGGGCTACCGCCTGTCGGGCTCCAGCGACCTGTACGCCTGGGGCGGCCGGCGCCCCTACGCCTCCGTCAACTTCGTCACGGCCCACGACGGCTTCACCCTGCGCGACCTCGTCTCCTACGAGCGCAAGCACAACGAGGCCAACGGCGAGGGCAACCGGGACGGCACGGACGACAACCGCTCCTGGAACTGCGGCGCCGAGGGCGAGACGGACGACGAGCGGGTGCGCGCGCTGCGGCGGCGGCAACTGCGCAACCTGACCACCACCCTGCTGCTGTCGACGGGCGTGCCGATGCTGGTCGCGGGCGACGAACTGGGCCGCACCCAGGGCGGCAACAACAACGCGTACTGCCAGGACAACGAGATCAGCTGGCTGGACTGGACCCTGCTGGAGGACCCCGGCTGGAAGGCGCTGTACGACCTGACCGCCCGCCTGATCGCCCTGCGCCACCGCCACCCCGTCCTGCGCCGCCGGGCGTTCTTCTCCGGCCGGGCCCACTCGGTGGACGGGCTGCGCGACCTGGCCTGGTTCACGGCGCGCGGCACCGAGATGACGGAACGGGACTGGTACGCGCCCGCGGCGACGCTCGGCATGTACCTCTCCGGCCGGGACATCCCCGGCCGCGACGAACGCGGCACCCCGATCACGGACGACAGCTTCCTCGCCCTGCTGCACGCGGGGGACCGCCCGGCGGACTTCGTCCTGCCGGGCCCCCCGTGGGCGGACCGCTACGAGGTCGTGGTGGACACCTCCCGCGAGGACCAGACGACCGCCCCGGCGGTCACGCACCGGGCGGGGACGGGGGTGACGGTCCCGGCCCGTTCGGTGCTCCTCCTCAGGGTGACGTCCTGAGGGCATCCGCCTTTGGCCGCAGCCGTGTTGACGGTCGGTCAGCGGACACGCCGCCAACGGGTGATGATCCACAACCGGCCGCCCCGGAAGCGGGATCGTGCCCCGCATGATCACAACTCGTCTGCGTCGCCGGGCCGCTGCCGCCACCCTCTCCCTCGCCGCCGTCCTCGCCACCTCGGCGGCCACCGTTTCCACCGCCTCCACCACCGCCCCGGCCGCCGCCCCGGCCAAGGCGGCGCCGGCCTGCCCCCAGTTCGACGACAAGCTCAAGGCCGCCGTCAACCGCGACGTCGACCTCGGCCGGATCACCCCCGCCCCGGTCTGGCGCACCACCTGCGGCACCCTCTACCGCAGCGACGGCCGCGGCCCGGAGATCGTCTTCAAGGAGGGCTTCCACCCCAGGGACGTGGTGAACGGGCAGTACGACATCGAGAAGTACGTCCTGGTCAACCAGCCCTCCCCCTACGTGTCCACGACGTACGACCACGACCTCTACAAGACGTGGTGGAAGTCCGGCTACAACTACTACATCGACGCCCCCGGCGGCATCGACGTCAACAGGACGATCGGCGACACCCACAAATGGGCCGACCAGGTAGAGGTCGCCTTCCCCGGCGGCGTCGACCGGAAGTACATCATCGGCGTCTGCCCGGTGAACAAGACCACCAAGGTCGAGAACATGAGCGGCTGCGAGAGCAACCCGCACTACGAGGCCTGGCACTGATCCGTCCCGCCACCGGCTAGCGGGGGGTGAGCAGCGCCTCCGCCCCCACCGGCACGTACCCCGCCGCCTGGAACGCCCGCATGCTGCGGGCGTTCCCCGGCGAGATCTGCGCCCACACCGGCTCGCCCCCGGCCAGATGCCGGGCCGCCGTCACCAGGGCCCGCCCCAGCCCCCGGTGCCGTACGTCCGCGTCGACCTCGACCGCGGCCTCCAGCCGTCCGGCGATCCCGCGGCCCAGGACCAGCACCCCGCCGTCCGCCGCCCACACCCGCACGTCGTCGCGCCGCCTGCGCGAACTGGTCACCCGGGGATGGTCCGGATCGTCGATCTCCGTCAGTTCCACGGCCGGCGGCCCGTGAGCGGGGAGCCCACCACCATCGCGTCGACCGTGTCGGACCGGCGGCCCGTGCGGTCCATGAACGCCGTCAGGAAGCGGGCGTTCAGCGTCGCCGCCAGAGCGTCGCAGCCGGTCGCGCGCAGCGCCGCCCGCACCCACTCAGGGTCCTCGTCGGTGAACACGACCGAGTGCGCGGTGAAGGACAGCACGCCCGCGTCCCGCCGGCACGCCTGGGGCACGATCGTCGTACGGCCGTCCGCGGGCGGGAAGACGCCCCGCGCCGCCGCGTCGAGAATGTCCCGCAACGTCTCCACAGCGCCCCTCGCCACTTCGTGCCGCTCCTTGAGTCTCCACCCACTGGAAGGCCCACACTCACACACGTGATCGACGACGGCACCGCACTTCTCACCATCGGCGAGCTGGCCAGGACCACCGGCCTGACCGTGCGCACCATCCGCTACTGGTCCGACGAGGGCGTCCTGACCCCGGTCACCCGCAGCGCGGGCGGCTACCGGCTCTACGACGCCGAGTCCGTCGCCCGCCTGGAGCTGATCCGCACCCTGCGCGAGCTGGGCCTCGGCCTGGACGCCGTGCGCCGGGTGCTGGCGGGCGAGACGACGGTCGCGCAGGTCGCCGCGGCCCACGTGAGCGCCCTGGACGCGCAGATCAGCTCGCTGAAGGTGACCCGTGCGGTGCTGTCGACCGTGGCGCGACGCGGCTCGACCGCCGAGGAGACGACCCTGATGAACAAGCTGGCACGACTGTCCGCCGCCGAGCGCAGGCGGATCGTCGAGGAGTTCCTGGCCGAGGTCTTCGACGGCCTCGACACGGCCGACCCCGACATCCGTACCCGGCTGCGCTTCCACACCGCCCACCTGCCCGACGACCCCACCCCCGAACAGGTCGACGCCTGGGTGGAGCTGGCGGAGCTGATCCAGGACCCGGACTTCCGCACCCTGATGCGCGCGATGGTCGAGTTCAACGCGGCCGACCGCGGGCCCGAGGTCCCCGCCGGCACCTCCCTGTGGTTCATGAGCCGGCTGATCCAGCTCGCCGGTGAGGCCCTTCGCGCCGGCACCGCCCCCGACTCCCCGGCGGCCGACGGCGTCCTGCGCGGTCTCCTCGGGGACGCCGACCGGGCCGCCGTACTGGACCGGCTCACCGCGGCGGCCGATGTCCGGGTCGCCCGCTACCGCGAGTTGTCGGCCGTCCTGAACGGTCTGGAACCCGCCGCGGGCCACGAGCGGGAGTTCGCCTGGGTGGTGGCCGCACTGCGCGCTCACCCGGACCGTTAATCTGACCTGCGTCAGTACGAAGGAAACGCAGCACCGCAAGGTATGACGAAGAGGGGCGGACCGGTGGCGGACATCGAAGAAGCACGCAAGCAGTTCCAGCGGATCGACACGGACGGTGACGGTTTCATCACCGCGGCCGAGTTCAAGACCGCCCTGGCCCAGGGGGGCGACTGGAACGTCACCGAGACGGTCGCCGAAGCCCTCATCAAGAGCCGCGACCTGGACGGCGACAAGGTTCTGTCGTTCGACGAGTTCTGGGGCCACCTGAGCAAGTGACGAGGGTCCGCCTCGGCACGTGAGGCCGCAGGGGCGCCCCGGTCCGCCGGGGCGCCCCTTCTCGTTCCCGGCCCCTCACCCGCGGGCCACGCGCGCGCCGCTCGATCCGCACGCTCCCCGGGCCGCCCTACGGGAATGCTGGGCCGAGCCCTCGCTGACGCGTTCCGGCGGGTGCCGGAGAACGCCGTGCGGCCGAGGTCGCAACCACGTCGACGGGATCCGCACGGCCCTGGTCGAGGCCGGTGCGGGACGGTCCCGCCCCACCCGAGCGCCCCCGCCTCACCCGAGCGCCCCCGAGGAATAGCCAGTCCTCCGGCGAGGTTGACCCCGATCGTCAGTCGCATGCGCATGCATGTATCAACGTCACCTGAGAAGGGTGTGTCATGAAGATCGGCATCATCGGGGCGGGCAACATCGGCGGCAACCTCACCCGGCGGCTCGCCGCCCTCGGCCACGACGTCTCCGTGGCCAACTCCCGTGGCCCGCACACGCTCAAGGAGCTGGCCGAGGAGACGGGCGCGACCCCCGTACGGGTCGAGGAGGCGGCCCGCGGGGCCGAGATCGTGGTGGTCACCATCCCGCTGAAGGCGGTCCCGGACCTCCCCGAGGGCCTGTTCGACGAGGCCGCCGAGGGTGTCGCCGTCATCGACACGGGCAACTACTACCCGCAGCAGCGCGACGGCCGGATCGACGCCATCGAGGACGAGGGCATCACGGAGAGCCGCTGGACGGAACGCCAGCTCGGCCACCCGGTGATCAAGGCGTTCAACGGCACCTACGCGCAGGACATCCTGGACCGCCCGCTCCCGGCCGGCGCCCCCGACCGCGTGGCCCTGCCCGTCGCGGGCGACGACGAGGCGGCCAAGGCGAAGGTCCGGGCCCTGATCGACGAACTCGGCTTCGACACCGTCGACGCGGGCGGCATCGACGACTCCTGGCGCCAGCAGCCCGACACCCCGGTCTACGGCCTGCGGGGCGGGGTCGACGAGGTCACCCGCGCCCTGGCCGGAGCGAGCCCGGAGCGCAAGCCGGAGTTCAGCGGCTGAGACCGCTCAGTCCACCGTCGCCCACGCCCGCAGCGCCGCCCGGCTCGCGAAGTTCGCCACGTTCGTGTCGAGGGGCTCGTCGGTGTACTGGTGGAACCGCCACTTCGCCTTGATGCGGGGCTTGCCCGCGGTGACGTAGTCGGCGATCCAGAGCCCGTCGCCGGCGTAGGAGGTGTCGTCGACGTTCAGCCAGTAGTTCCTGTTGCAGTACAGGACGACCCGGTTCTTCGGCCGCAGCTCCTTCACCTTCCGGATGAAGCGGTCCTTCTCCGCGTTGCTCGCGTGGCTTCCCTCGCCGGTCGTCTCCCAGTCGACGGCGAGGATGTCGCCGGGACGGTCCGGGGCCTTGGCGAGGAAGTACTCCGCCTGGGCGCTGAGGTTGCCGGGCCACAGGAAGTGGTAGAAGCCGACGACCAGGCCGGCGTCACGAGCCCGCTTCGTCTGGGCGGCGAGCTTCGGGTTGACGTAGGTACGGCCCTCCGTCGCCTTGACGAAGACGAAGGAGAGACCTGCCGTGGAGTAGCTGGAGGACTGATACGCGCTGACGTCGACACCACGGAGCATGGGGCAACTCCCGGAAGTGCAGGAGAACGGACGGGAGTTGCTTTATGCCCCGACACGCCGGCGGCGGAACCTCCGCTTCCATTCTCCCGTGCGGCGCCGGGCGTTCAGCACTCGATGATGTTCACCGCCAGCCCGCCCCGGGCCGTCTCCTTGTACTTGACCGACATGTCCGCGCCGGTCTCCTTCATCGTCTTGATGACCTTGTCGAGGGACACCTTGTGCGTGCCGTCGCCCCGCATGGCCATGCGGGCCGCCGTGACCGCCTTCACCGCGGCCATGCCGTTGCGTTCGATGCAGGGGATCTGGACCAGGCCGCCCACGGGGTCGCAGGTGAGGCCGAGGTTGTGTTCCATGCCGATCTCCGCGGCGTTCTCGACCTGTTCGGGGGAGCCGCCGAGGACCTCCGCGAGCGCGCCCGCCGCCATCGAGCAGGCCGAGCCGACCTCGCCCTGGCAACCGACCTCGGCGCCGGAGATGGAGGCGTTCTCCTTGAAGAGCATGCCGATCGCGCCGGCGGCGAGGAGGAAGCGGACGACACCCTCCTCGTCGGCTCCGGGGACGAAGTTGACGTAGTAGTGCAGGACCGCGGGGATGATGCCCGCCGCGCCGTTGGTGGGGGCGGTGACCACCCTGCCGCCGGCCGCGTTCTCCTCGTTCACGGCCATCGCGTACAGCGTGATCCACTCCATGGAGTGGGCCAACGGGTCTCCCTCGGCCCGGAGTTGACGGGCGTCATGGCGGCGCGGCGGCGGACCCGCAGGCCACCCGGCAGGATGCCCTCGCGGGACATGCCGCGGGCCGTGCAGGCCTGCATCACCCGCCAGATCTCCAGCAGGCCCTCGTGGATCTCCTCCTCGGTGCGCCAGGCCCGCTCGTTCTCCAGCATCAGCGAGGAGATCGACAGACCCGTCTCCTGCGTCAGACGCAGCAGCTCGTCTCCCGTGCGGAAGGGGTACTTCAGGACCGTGTCGTCCAGCTTG
The DNA here is from genome assembly GCF_001896135.2 of Streptomyces phaeoluteigriseus. Classification (GTDB taxonomy): domain Bacteria; phylum Actinomycetota; class Actinomycetes; order Streptomycetales; family Streptomycetaceae; genus Streptomyces; species Streptomyces phaeoluteigriseus. Next base: position 668,130 of record NZ_MPOH02000009.1, on the reverse strand, counting down.
ATCCGGTCCGCTCCGACCGCGTCCTCGTCGACGACGAACCCGCCGCCCACCGAGTAGTACGTCTTCGACAGCAGCTCCGCGCCCCCGGCGTCGTACGCCCAGAGCGTCATGCCGTTCGCGTGGTAGTCCAGGGTCTTGCGGCGGTGCAGGACGAGGTCGTCGTCGAAGGAGAACGGGACCTCGTGCTCGCCGAGCAGCCGGATGCGGCCGGAGTCCTTGATCCGCTCCACCCGTGCGTCCGCCGTCTCCACGTCCACCGTGCGCGGCGAGTCGCCCTCCAGGCCGAGGAGGACGGCCTTCGGCGTGCCGTGGCCGTGGCCGGTCGCGCCGAGGGAGCCGTACAGCTCCGCGCGCACGGACGCGACGGAGCCCAGCAGGTCCTCGTTGCGCAGCCGCCGAGCGAAGATGCGGGCCGCGCGCATCGGACCGACCGTGTGGGAGCTGGACGGGCCGATGCCGATCGAGAACAGGTCGAAGACCGAGATGGCCACGGGGGACTCCTCAATACGGATGGTGCAGAAGGTTTCCGGTGGGGTGCCCGGCCACTGACCAGTGTGCGGGACACCCCCCGAAAACCCCTCGGAAAACGGGAACTACTTGTTCAGACCGGGGTACAGCGGGTGCTTCTCCGCGAGGGCGACGACCCGGGCCTTGAGGGCTTCCACCTCGTAGACCGGCTTGAGCGCCTCCGCGATCACGTCCGCGACCTCGGCGAAGTCCTCGGCCGTGAAGCCGCGGGTGGCCAGCGCGGGCGTGCCGATCCGCAGGCCCGAGGTGACCATCGGGGGCCGCGGGTCGTTCGGGACCGCGTTGCGGTTGACCGTGATGCCGACCTCGTGGAGACGGTCCTCGGCCTGCTGCCCGTCCAGCGCGGAATCGCGCAGGTCGACAAGGATCAGGTGCACGTCGGTGCCGCCGGACAGGACGTTGATCCCGGCCTCGCGGGCGTCCGGCGCCGTCAGCCGCTCGGCGAGGATCCGCGCGCCCTCGACCGTACGGCGCTGGCGCTCCTTGAAGTCGTCCGAGGCGGCGACCTTGAAGGAGACCGCCTTCGCCGCGATCACATGCTCCAGGGGACCGCCCTGGAAGCCCGGGAACACGGACGAGTTCAGCTTCTTCGCGAAGGCCTTCCTCGCCAGGATGATGCCGCCGCGCGGGCCGCCCAGCGTCTTGTGGGTCGTGGAGGTGACCACGTCCGCGTACTCGACGGGGTTCGGGTGCAGGCCCGCCGCGACCAGACCGGCGAAGTGCGCCATGTCCACCCACAGGTACGCCTCGACCTCGTCGGCGATCCGGCGGAACGCGGCGAAGTCCAGCTGCCGCGGGTACGCCGACCAGCCGGCGATGATCACCTTCGGGCGGTGCTCCTTGGCGAGCCGCTCCACCTCGGCCATGTCGACCAGTCCGGCCTCGTCCACGTGGTAGGCGACCACGTCGAACTGCTTGCCGGAGAAGTTCAGCCGCATCCCGTGGGTGAGGTGACCGCCGTGCGCCAGGTCCAGGCCCAGGATGGTGTCGCCGGGCTGGGCCAGCGCGAACAGGGCGGCCTGGTTGGCGGAGGCGCCCGAGTGCGGCTGGACGTTGGCGTACTCGGCGCCGAACAGCTCCTTGACCCGGTCGATCGCGATCTGCTCGGCGACGTCGACGTGCTCGCAGCCGCCGTAGTAGCGGCGGCCGGGGTAGCCCTCGGCGTACTTGTTGGTCAGGACCGAGCCCTGCGCCTCCATGACGGCGAGCGGAGCGAAGTTCTCCGAGGCGATCATCTCGAGCGTGGACTGCTGGCGGCGCAGCTCGCCGTCGAGCGTCGCGGCGATCTCCGGGTCGAGCTGGTGCAGGGGCGTGTTCAGGACAGACATACGTCGTTCGACCTCTCAGCCGGCCGTGTAGGCGGTGTACTCGTCGGCGGAGAGCAGCTCGTCCGGCTCGTCGGTGACGCGCACCTTGAACAGCCATCCCCCCTCGAAGGGGGCGGAGTTCACCAGTGCCGGGTCGTCCACGACGTCCTGGTTGACCTCGACGATCTCGCCGGTGACCGGTGCGTACAGCTCACTGACCGACTTGGTCGACTCGAGCTCGCCGCAGGACTCGCCCGCGGTCACGGTGGCACCGGCCTCGGGGAGCTGGACGAAGACCACGTCGCCGAGCGCGTTGGCCGCGTGCTCCGTGATGCCGACCGTCGAGACGCCGTTCTCGGCGCCCGACAGCCATTCGTGCTCCTTGCTGTAGCGCAGCTGCTGGGGGTTGCTCATGGCCTGAATTCTCCTGTACGCGGGGGAGTGCTGGTGAATGGGGGACTGCTGGAACCGCACGTGAGCGGCGCGCATGTGCGCAGGGTCACGCGCGGGGACCTCGGCCCGGCCTGTCGGGCCGTACGTCAGTCTCTACTTCTGGCGCTTGTAGAACGGCAGGGCCACGACCTCGTACGGCTCGTGGCTGCCCCGGATGTCCACGCCGACACCCGGCGTGCCCGGGGCCGCGTGGGCGGCGTCGACGTAGGCCATCGCGATCGGCCTGCCCAGTGTGGGGGAGGGGGCGCCGGAGGTGACCTCGCCGATCACCTGGCCGCCCGCGACCACGGCGTACCCGGCACGCGGGACGCGGCGGCCCTCGGCGACCAGGCCGACCAGCACGCGCGGCGGGTTCGTGGCGGCGCGCTCGGCGGCCCGCGCGAGGGCCTCGCGGCCCACGAAGTCGCCGTCCTTGTCGAACTTCACGACCCGGCCGAGGCCGGCGTCGAAGGGGGTCAGCGCGGTCGACAGCTCGTGGCCGTACAGCGGCATGCCCGCCTCCAGGCGGAGCGTGTCCCGGCAGGACAGGCCGCAGGCGATCAGGCCGACGCCCTCGCCGGCCTTCGTCAGGGCCTGCCACAGCTCGACGGCGTGCTCGGGCTTCACGAACAGCTCGAAGCCGTCCTCGCCGGTGTAACCCGTGCGGGCGATGAGCGCGGGGACGCCGGCGACGGTGCCGGGCAGGCCGGCGTAGTACTTCAGGCCGTCGAGGTCGGCGTCGGTGAGCGACTTCAGGATGCCGGGGGACTCGGGGCCCTGGACGGCGAGGAGCGCGTAGGCGTCGCGGTCGTCGCGGACCTCGGCGTCGAAGCCCTCGGCGCGCGCGGTGAGCGCGTCCAGGACGACCTGGGCGTTGGAGGCGTTGGCGACGACCATGAACTCGGAGTCGGCGAGCCGGTAGACGATGAGGTCGTCGAGGATGCCGCCGTCGGCGTCGCAGATCATGGTGTAGCGGGCGCGGCCCACGCCCACGGCCGCGATGTTGCCGACCAGGGCGAAGTTCAGCAGAGCGCCGGCCTGCGGTCCGGTGACGGTGATCTCGCCCATGTGCGAGAGGTCGAAGAGACCGGCCCGGGTGCGTACGGCGTTGTGCTCGTCACGCTCGGAGCCGTAGCGCAGGGGCATGTCCCAGCCGGCGAAGTCGGTCATGGTCGCGCCGAGCGAACGGTGCAGGGCGTCGAGGGCGGTGTGGCGGAGCGGGGTACTGCTCATCGGGCGTTCGTCTCCCAGGGCATGACGGCGAGGTCGTTCCTCCCCATCTGTCATCGGAACCTGAGAGGTTCGCCATGACCGTCCGCGAGAGGGTCGGTCACGGGTTGCACCTTGGGTGGAGCCACCGCGGGGTGACTCGCTTTTCAGATGTGCCTCGCCCGCGCGGTAACGGTGCCTGAGAGATTCAAGGGAGGGACTTGCTCCTTCGGCGCCCCAGCGAAACTGTCGGTGGGGACTCTCCCGCGCGGATTCAAACGGCCGGTATGCAGTTGGCGCGGCCATCATCGCACGCCAGGCCCGATCACGGCAGGCCGCATCTGTAACCGGCCTGTGGCGGTAAGCGCATGAAAACGCAAGACAGTGCGCATTACCTTCTCTTTACGCTCGACGGGGAGAAGACTTGTCTGACCCCAGGGGAGGACGAACACGGTGAACAGGACCACGGCACTCGCGACCGGCTCGGCACTCGCGGCCGGCCCGGCGCTCGGACTGCCCGCACAGCCGCAGGTCCCGGGCCGGGAGGCATGCGGCGCGGCGCCCGCCCCGGTCGTCCGCGACCTGCGCGACCGCGCCGGCCACAGCCCGCACGGCCTGCTGTTCGGCCCCCGGGACCTGGTCGTGGTCACCGGGCTGCCGGGCAGCGGCAAGTCGACGCTGATGAAGCGCGCGGTGACGGGCACCCGCATCGACTCCCAGGACACCCGCGACCGCTGGGACGCCCGCGTGCCGCGCGCCCTGCCGTACGCCCTCTACCGTCCCCTCGTCCGCCTCGCGCACTACGCCGGTCTGCGTCGTGCCCTGCGCTCCGGCGAGGGCGTCGTCGTCCACGACTGCGGTACGCAGGCCTGGGTGCGCGCCTGGCTGGCCCGCGAGGCCCGCCGCCGTGGCGGCACGCTGCACATGGTGCTGCTCGACGTCACGGTGGACACCGCCCTGGAGGGCCAGCGCGAGCGCGGCCGGGGCGTGTCCCGGTACGCGTTCCGGCGTCACCGCCGGGCCGCCTCCCACCTGCTGCGCGCGGCGGAGAAGGGCCGCCTCCCCAAGGGCTGCGGTTCGACGGTCCTCCTGGACCGGGCCGCGGCCGACACCCTCCGCCGTATCGGCTTCACCGGCTGACCGCCCAGCGCCCAGCGCCCACCGCCCACGCCACCGGTCCGGTTGCCCGTGGCCGAGGGCGCGCCGCCGCACCCGATAGCCTTTTGAGCCACATCCAGTGGCTCCCAGCAGGCGGTAGGCAGATGGACTTCCCCCCGGCGGACTTCCCCGCGGACTTCCCGGCACAGGCGCACCCCCACCCGCACGGCGGATGGCCCGGCAACGAGCTGGAGGAGGTGCTCTCCGCCTCCCTCGGCGTGCAAGGGGCCGGCGGACGCATCGTGGAGGTGCTCGGCCGCAGCTTCGTCTGGGTGCCGCTGCCCGGCGGCGGCGGCCCGCACAGCGGCCCCCTGGACCTGCCCACGCTGGAGCTGGAGGGGCAGGCGTACGTGCCCGTGTTCAGCTCCGAGGAACAGTTCCGGCAGGTCGTCGGCGCGCACATGTCGTTCACGATCGCCCCGGCCGTCGAGTTCGCCCGCGGCCTGCCGCCGCAGGTCGGCATCCTGGTGAACCCGGACGGCACGGTCGGCATCCCGCTGCCCCCGGTGGCCGTGGCCGAGCTGTGCCGGACCGGGCGCACCGCGCTGGACGGCCCGGCGAGCGGCGGCCGCGTCCGACTCCACGAGCCCGACTGGCAGCACGACCCGGTGGACTTCCTGTCCGCCGCCTCCGCCGAGTTCGAGGCGATCGGCGTCGTCCTCACCGCGCGCCGCTGCCTCGCCGCGGTCGAGACGGCCGACCCGGTGATGTTCGTCGGCGTCGAACTGTCCCGGTGGGAGGGCGATCTGCGGGCGCTTCCCCTGGAGGCCCTGGGCAAGGCACTCGCCCGGGCCCAGGCGCCCTGGCCGGTCAACCTCGTCCTGCTCGACATGACGGAGGACCCGGTGGCCCGCTGGCTCAAGGAACACGTCCGGCCCTTCTACTCCAGGGTCGGCTGAACGCACCCCGTGCGGGGGCGGTCCGTACCGGTGTGCGGCGGGGTCGCGAGGGCGCGGCGGGCCGTCCCCGGTCCGGCTCCGGAGGCGGCGGACGACCCGTCCTCGGTCCGGTCCCGGAGGCGGCGGACGACCCGTCCCCTCCGGGGCACCCGTTGTCGGTGAAGAGACCTAAGCTGGTCTCCCGAAAGCGGGGCAACTTATCGAAGGGGCGGTACAGGTGAGCGCCAGCGGCATCGCGGCCGGGCAGGTCGAGCACATGCTGCGCCAGGTGACCCCCGGGCGCTACGACGCCTACGAGGCCCTCCTGCGCGCCCTCGCCGCCCCGGGCACCGGCCAGGTGTGGATGCTGCTGTGGCAAGGTCAGGCCGGCTCCCCCGACGCCCAGTACGGCACGATGGAGGTCGAGGGACACGGCTACGCCCCCTGTGTCACCTCCGCCCAGGAGCTGTCCGCGAGCGGCTGGAACCGGTCGTACGAGGTGGTCGACGGGCTGGACGTGGCCCGCACCCTCTACCCCGACCACTACGGCCTCTGGCTGAACCCGCACGCCCCCGGTGGCGGCGTCGGCATCCCCTGGCTCGACCTGCGGCGGATCGCCACCGGCCTGGACCGTCAGCCGGCCGGGCCGCTGCGGCTGTCCGAGCCGGCCATCGAGATCCCGCAGTTCTACGCCCTGCTCGCGCAGAACGCGCACCGCACCCCCGCCCTGCGCTCGCTGCGCCGCGCCTGGGTCCAGCCGGCCGTCGGCGCGCCCTACCTCGCCCTCGGGCTCGACGTCTACGACACCTCGCCGCAGGCCGTGGACGCGGTGCGGGGGATGATGCAGCAGTCCATCGGCGCGGTGCCGGACGGACTGCCGGTGTCCACGGTCACCATGAGCGACGACTACGACCCGGTCGTCCTGTGGATGCGCGCCCACGCCCGCCCCTTCTACGACCGGGAGGCGCACGCTCCCGCGCCCCCGGCCGCCCAGGCTCCGGCGGGCGGTTACGGCTTCCCGCCGACCGGTCGCTTCTGATGCGCACAGCCGCGCGTCCCTCCGGGTCGGCGCAGTGAGTCTTCGCGCGTAGATCAGGGCGTTAAGTCCCTTTTTAGGGTCTTATGTCCCAACTCGTGTGCGTCCGCCCCTCGTTACCCGCCGTCCGGATAACGGAATCCTCCTGAGAGCATCACGTTTGCGCATCCTTTCCCCGTCAAGTCTGGCTACAGATCGCCAAAGCGTTGAAGACTCCCGCATCAGGGGTGCTTTCGCCCCTGTGTACGACGGACTGATCACGCCGCTACAGCGGCAAGTGCGGGCCGGCTACCGCCGGTTGAGAGGGGTCCCTGCCAGATGACGGCACCATTGCACGAGCCGACCGCGGAAGCGGCCCCGAGCCCGGCCGAGGAAGCGGCGGTGGCCACCGCCGACGCGAAGGCCGTACAGGGCCGTTCCCTGGGTCGGATCGCCTGGGAGCGCCTGAAGCGGGACAAACTCGCCCTGACCGGCGGCGTCGTGGTGCTCCTCCTCGTCCTGGTCGCGCTGCTGGCTCCCGTGATCACCTCGATCCTCGGCCAGGACCCGAACGAGTATCACGAGAACCTCATCGACCCGCTGTTCGGCACTCCCACGGGCTCCCTCGGGGGCATCAGCGGCGAGCACCTGCTGGGCGTCGAGCCGGTCAACGGGCGCGACATCTTCGCCCGCATCCTCTACGGCGCCCGCATCTCCCTGCTGGTCGGCTTCCTGTCCGCCGTCGTCGCCGTGATCCTCGGAACCGTCCTGGGCATCCTCGCCGGCTTCTTCGGCGGCTGGGTCGACTCGGTCGTCAGCCGGGTCATGGACGGTCTGCTCGCCTTCCCCCAGCTGCTGTTCATCATCGCGCTGGTCTCCGTCATGCCGAGCGACCTGCTGGGCCTCACCGGCTCCAACGTGCGGGTCTTCGTGATGATCCTGGTCATCGGCTTCTTCGGCTGGCCCTACATCGGGCGTGTGGTGCGCGGTCAGACCCTCTCCCTGCGAGAGCGCGAGTACGTGGAGGCCGCCCGATCGCTGGGCGCCGGGCGGCTGTACATCCTGTTCAAGGAACTGCTGCCCAACCTCGTGGCCCCGATCGTCGTCTACACCACGATGATGATCCCCACCAACATCCTCACCGAGGCGGCACTCAGCTTCCTGGGTGTGGGCGTCAAGCCGCCCACGGCCTCGTGGGGGCAGATGCTCTCGAGCGCGATCGACTACTACGAGTCCGACCCCATGTACATGGTGGTCCCGGGCCTGGCGATCTTCATCACCGTTCTCGCCTTCAACCTCTTCGGCGACGGCGTCCGGGACGCGCTGGACCCGAAGGCATCCCGCTGAGCCGCACCCAAGCCTCCCGTGGCATCTACACGGGGTCTCTCATCTATCCGGAGGATCCGAGATCGTGACTACCCAACGCACCTCAGGGCGGCGGAAGCAGGCATTTGCCGCTGCTGCCGCGGTCGCCGCGCTGCTGACCACGGCGGCGTGCGGCGGCGGTTCGGACGACGGCGACAACGGTTCGAAGACCGGTGCCGCCGGCTTCGACGCCGCGAACAACAAGGTCGCCCAGGCCGACCTGGCCAAGAAGGGCGGCACGCTGAAGTTCGGTGCCGCGCAGGACGCCGACTCGTGGGACACCACGCGCGGCTACTACGGCATGATGTGGAACTTCGCCCGCTACTACAGCCGCCAGCTGGTCACGAACAAGGCCGAGCCGGGCGCCGCGGGTGCCGAGATCACTCCGGACCTCGCCACCGAGACCGCCAAGGTCACGGACGACGGCAAGACCTACACGTACACCCTGCGTGACGGCATCACGTGGGAGGACGGCAAGCCGATCACGTCCAAGGACGTGAAGTACGGCATCGAGCGCGTGTGGGCGCAGGACGTGCTGTCCGGCGGTCCGACGTACCTGAAGGACGTCCTCGACCCCAAGGGCGAGTACAAGGGTCCCTACAAGGACACCTCCGCCGACAAGCTCGGTCTGAAGGCCATCGAGACGCCGGACGACAAGACCATCGTCTTCAAGCTCCCCGTGGCCAACTCGGACTTCGAGGAGATGCTCGCCCTGGTCTCGGCCTCGCCGGTCCGCCAGGACAAGGACACCAAGTCCAAGTACGGCCTCAAGCCGTTCTCCTCGGGTCCGTACAAGTTCGCGTCCTACAGCCCCGGCAAGGACCTGAAGCTGGTCCGCAACACCGAGTGGAAGCAGGCCTCGGACCCGGTCCGCAAGGCCTACCCGGACGAGATCACGATCCAGTTCTTCTCGGACGCCAACCAGCTCGACCAGCGCCTGCTCAGCGGTGACCTGGACCTCGACCTGAACCAGACCGGCATGTCGCCGCAGGGCCGCACCACCGCCCTCAAGCAGCACAAGGCCAACCTGGACAACCCGGTCTCCGGCTACGTCCGTTACGCGGTCTTCCCGCAGAGCGTCGCGCCGTTCAACAACATCGAGTGCCGCAAGGCCGTCATCCTCGGTGCCGACCACGTGTCGCTCCAGACCGCCCGTGGTGGCCCGATCGCCGGTGGCGACATCGGCACCAACATGCTGCCGCCGTCCGTCCCGGGCGCCGAGGGTCAGAAGTACGACCCCTACAAGCTCGCCGGTGCCAACAAGAGCGGCAACGTCGCCGAGGCCAAGGCGGCCCTGAAGGCCTGCGGTCAGCCGAACGGCTTCAAGACCACCATCGCGGTCCGCAACAACAAGCCGGTCGAGGTGGCCACGGCCCAGTCCCTCCAGGCCTCGCTGAAGAAGATCGGCATCACCGTCGAGATCGACCAGTACGACGGCTCGCAGACCGCCGGCATCATCGGCAGCCCCTCGAACGTGAAGAAGAAGGGCTACGGCATCATCATCATGGGCTGGGGTCCGGACTTCCCGTCCGTCCAGGGCTTCGGTCTGCCGCTGTGGAGCAGCAAGTACATCTCGGAGAGCGGTAACAACAACTACGCGCTCATCAAGGACAAGGCGATCGACGGCCTGTTCGCCCAGTACGTCACCACCCTGGACGACGCCGGCAAGACCAAGATCGCCACGGAGATCAACCACAAGGTGATGGAGGGCGCGTACTACCTGCCCTTCGTCTTCGAGCGGTTCATCAACTGGCGCTCGGACAACCTGGCGAACGTCTACACCACCGACGGTTACAGCGGTCAGTACGACTTCGTCAACCTCGGTCTGAAGAACCCGAAGAAGTAGTCCCGGCACACCCGCCGAACGGCACGAAAGGCAGGTGAAGGCCGGCGCAGCGGGAGCGCGGGCCACCGGAGGACCTCCGGTGGCCCGCGGTCCGCGGCGGGCCGAGAGCTGTGCTCGCTTACCTCATCAGGCGGCTGTTCGCCGCCGTAGTGATGCTTGTGGTCATCGTCATGGTGGTCTTCGGCATCTTCTTCCTCATCCCCAAGTGGGCGGGCGTCGACATCGCCCTGAGCTTCGTGGGCAAGCAGGCCGACCCGGCCGCGGTCGAGGGTGTGCGCGAGAAGCTGGGTCTGGGCGACCCGATCTACGCCCAGGTCTGGGAGTTCTTCAAGGGGATCTTCGCCGGCCGCACCTACACGGGCGGTGGCGATTCCATCCACTGCGCCGCGCCGTGCTTCGGCTACTCCTTCCGCAGCGAGCAGGCCGTCTGGCCGGTGCTGACCGACCGCTTCCCGGTCACCCTGGCCCTCGCGCTCGGCGCCGCCGTGCTGTGGCTGCTCCTCGGTGTCTCGGCGGGTGTGCTCTCCGCGCTCAAGCGGGGCAGCCTGTGGGACCGCGGCGCGATGGTGATCGCGCTCTCGGGCGTCTCCCTCCCGATCTACTTCACCGGCATGGTCGCGCTGTCGATCTTCGTGTACGGACTGGACCTCTTCGACGGCCAGTTCGTACCCCTGGACGAGAGCTTCTCGGCCTGGTTCGGCGGAATGATCCTGCCGTGGATCACCCTGGCGTTCCTGTACGCGGCGATGTACGCACGCATCACCAGGGCCACCATGCTGGAGATCCTCGGCGAGGACTACATCCGCACCGCCCGGGCCAAGGGCCTCAAGGAGCGGACCGTCATCGGCAAGCACGCCATGCGCTCCACGATGACGCCGCTGCTGACCATGCTGGGCATGGACCTGGGTGCCCTGATCGGCGGCGCGATCCTGACCGAGACGGCGTTCAACCTGCCCGGCCTCGGCCAGGCGGTGCTCAACGCCATCAAGAACCAGGACCTGCCCATCATCCTGGGTGTCACCCTGATCACTTCCCTCGCGGTGCTCGTCGCCAACCTCGTGGTGGACATCCTGTACGCCGTGATCGACCCCCGAGTGAGGCTCACATGACCGACCTCAGCAAGAGCGGAGCGGCCGTGGGCGAACCCACCGCCGCCTCGCCCGCGCCGAGCGCCTTCCTCGAAGTGCGCGACCTGAAAGTGCACTTCCCGACCGACGACGGCCTGGTCAAGTCCGTCGACGGGCTCAGCTTCCAGCTGGAGAAGGGCAAGACCCTCGGCATCGTGGGCGAGTCGGGCTCCGGCAAGTCCGTGACCTCGCTCGGCATCATGGGCCTGCACACCGCCGGCCAGTACGGCAAGCGCAAGGCCCAGATCTCCGGTGAGATCTGGCTGGACGGCACCGAGCTGCTGTCCGCCGACCCGGACCACGTACGCAAGCTGCGCGGCCGTCAGATGGCGATGATCTTCCAGGATCCGCTGTCCGCACTGCACCCGTACTACACGATCGGTCAGCAGATCGTGGAGGCGTACCGCATCCACCACGACGTCGACAAGAAGACCGCCAAGCGCCGCGCGGTGGAGATGCTCGACCGGGTGGGCATCCCGCAGCCGGACAAGCGGGTGGACAACTACCCGCACGAGTTCTCCGGCGGCATGCGCCAGCGCGCGATGATCGCGATGTCGCTGGTGAACAACCCCGAGCTGCTGATCGCGGACGAGCCGACGACCGCCCTGGACGTGACCGTCCAGGCGCAGATCCTCGACCTGATCCGCGACCTCCAGAAGGAGTTCGGCTCCGCGGTCATCGTCATCACCCACGACCTGGGCGTCGTCGCCGAACTGGCCGACGACCTCCTGGTGATGTACGGCGGCCGGTGCGTCGAGCGCGGCCCCGCGGAGAAGGTGTTCTACGAGCCCCGCCACCCCTACACCTGGGGTCTGCTCGGGTCGATGCCGCGACTCGACCGCGACCAGCAGGAGCGCCTGATCCCGGTCAAGGGCTCCCCGCCCTCCCTGATCAACATCCCGTCCGGCTGCGCCTTCAACCCGCGTTGCCCGTACGCGGACCTCCCGAAGGACAACGTCACCCGCACGGTCCGCCCGGAGCTGGCCGAGGTCGGCAGCCGGCACTGGGCCGCCTGCCACCTGGGCAAGGAGCAGCGGGAGCGTATCTGGACCGAAGAGATTGCGCCGAAGCTGTGAGTGACGAGAAAGCGGTGACCATCCCCGCGCAGACCACCGGCGAGCCGAGCAGCGGCGCCGCCACCCTCACCAAGGACGCCGCCCCCGGCGAGGTCCTGCTGAAGGTGACCGGGCTGAAGAAGCACTTCCCGATCAAGAAGGGCCTGCTCCAGCGGCAGGTCGGCGCCGTGCACGCGGTGGACGGCATCGACTTCGAGGTCCGCTCCGGCGAGACCCTCGGCGTCGTGGGCGAGTCCGGCTGTGGCAAGTCCACGATGGGCCGGCTGATCACCCGGCTGCTCGAACCGACCGGCGGCACGGTCGAGTTCCAGGGCAAGGACATCACGCACCTCGGTGTCGCCGGCATGCGTCCGCTGCGCCGCGACGTGCAGATGATCTTCCAGGACCCGTACTCGTCGCTGAACCCGCGCCACACCATCGGCACGATCATCGGCGCTCCCTTCAAGCTCCAGGGCGTCACGCCCGAGGGCGGCATCAAGAAGGAAGTGCAGCGGCTGCTGTCGGTCGTGGGCCTCAACCCCGAGCACTACAACCGGTACCCGCACGAGTTCTCCGGCGGTCAGCGCCAGCGCATCGGCATCGCCCGCGCGCTCGCGCTGAACCCGAAGCTGGTCGTGGCGGACGAGCCGGTCTCCGCGCTGGACGTGTCGATCCAGGCCCAGGTGGTGAACCTGCTCGACGACCTCCAGCAGGAACTGGGCCTGACGTACGTGATCATCGCGCACGACCTCTCGGTCGTCCGGCACGTCTCGGACCGGATCGCGGTGATGTACCTCGGCAAGATCGTCGAGCTGGCCGACCGCGACCTGCTGTACAAGGCGCCGATGCACCCGTACACCAAGGCGCTGATGTCGGCGGTGCCGATCCCGGACCCGCGGCGGAAGAACGCCAAGAGCGAGCGCATCCTGCTCAAGGGCGACGTGCCCTCGCCGATCTCGCCGCCCACCGGCTGCCGGTTCCACACCCGGTGCTGGAAGGCGACGGAGATCTGCCGGACGGCCGAGCCGAAGCTCGTCGAGCTGAGGCCGGGCCAGCAGGTCGCCTGCCACCACCCGGAGAACTTCGCGGACCAGGCTCCGCAGGACACCGTCCTGCTGACGGCCGCGAAGGAGGCGGCGGCGCTGGTGGCCGACGAGGTGCTCGCCGAGTCGGCGCAGACGTCGGCGGCCGTGGCGGCGGAGGTCGAGGCGGAGGCCGAGGCGGACGTCGAGGCGAAGCCCGCGGCTCCGGAGTCTTCCGAGGCCGTCGAGTCGCAGGAGGCCCCCGAGGTCGCCGAGTCTCCCGAGGCCGCCGAGAGCCCCGAGGCCTCCGAGTCTCCCGAGGCCGTTGCCCCCAAGGCCGCTGTCTCCGAAGAGGAGCCTCCTGCCAAGGAGAAGTAAGAAGCGAACGAGCCCCTGCCTTGCAATGTAAGGCAGGGGCTCTGTGCTGGGTGAGAATAGTAGGGTGCTCCAGCAACTCTTCAGCCCATCCGTCCAGCACACGCTCGACCTGATCGGCATCTTCGTCTTCGCGATCTCCGGCGCGCTGCTGGCGGTGCGGAAGAACTTCGACGTCTTCGGCATCGCCGTGCTCGCCGAGGTCACCGCGCTGGGCGGCGGCATCTTCCGGGACGTGATCATCGGGGCCGTGCCGCCCGCGGCCTTCACGGACCTGGGCTACTTCGTCACCCCCCTGCTCGCCGCCCTCCTGGTCGTCTTCCTGCACCCGCACGTGGAGCGCATCCAGTCCGGCGTGAACGTCTTCGACGCGGCCGGCCTCGGCCTGTTCTGCGTCTCGGGCACGGTGAAGGCGTACGACCACGGCCTGGGCCTCACCGCCTCGGCGGCCCTGGGCCTGGCGACCGCCGTCGGTGGCGGTGTCCTCCGCGACGTCCTCGCCAATGAGGTGCCCTCACTGCTGCGCTGGGACCGCGATCTCTACGCGGTACCGGCGATCGTCGGCGCCACGATGGTGGCGATCTGCCTCCGCTACGACGTCCTCACCCCGCTGGCCAGCGGCATGGCCGCGCTCACGGCCTTCGTCCTGCGGCTGCTCGCGATGCGGTTCCACTGGCGAGCGCCGCGTGCGTGGAACCGTCGCTCGACGGTGCGGGAGGAGTAGCGCCGCGGGCCGAGCCCGCTGGTCGAGCCCGCTGGTCGAGCCCGCTGGTCGAGCCCGCTGGTCGAGCCCGCTGGTCGAGCCCGCGGGCCGAGCCCGCTGGTCGAGCTGGGTGGTCAGCCGGAGGAAGGCGGGCGCCACCTGTGTCCGCCACAGCGCCATGTCGTGGCCGCCCGTGTTCTCCGGGGCGTGGACGGGGTGCCCGGCCGCCCGGGTCTTCGCCGCCCGCCGGAGGGCCGGAGCCGCCTCGTGCCCTCCGTGTGGCTGACCGGAGACGTACAGCGCGATCGGAAAAGCTACCGCTTAGTAATTGCCTGTTGTACCGTTCATGCATGTCTGAAGCAGCCATCGCCCCCGCCGCCCTCGGCGACAGCGAGTTCGACCGGGACACCGCCGTCACCCTCCGCGAGCCCGGCGTGTACGACACAGACCTCTCGGCCGGCTGGACCGTCTTCGGTGCCGTCAACGGCGGCTACCTGCTCGCCGTGCTCGGCCGTGCGCTCGCCGACGCCCTGCCGCACAGCGACCCGTTCACCGTCACCGCGCACTACCTGAGCGCCTCGCGCCCCGGCCCGGCGGTCGTCCGCACCGAGACCGTCCGCGCCGGCCGCACCCTCTCCACCGGCCAGGCCTCCCTCTTCCAGTACGACGACGAGGGCCGCGAGGTCGAGCGGATCCGCGTCCTCGCCTCCTACGGCGACCTCGACGCCCTCCCCGACGACGTCCGCACCGCCGCCAGACCGCCCGCCTTCGCGCCGATCGGCCAGTGCTTCGGGCCCGAGGACGGGCCCGCCCCCGACGCCGACCAACAGCCCATCGCCGAGCGGCTGATGCTCAAGCTCGATCCGTCCACCGTCGGCTGGGCCCTCGGACAGCCCTCCGGCAAGGGCGAGATGCGGGCCTGGTTCGGGCTCGCCGACGGCCGCGACGCCGACCCGCTCTCCCTGCTGCTCGCGGTGGACGCCCTGCCGCCCACCGCCTTCGACCTCGGCATCGCCGGCTGGGTCCCGACGATCGAGCTGACCGTCCACGTCCGCTGCCGCCCGGCCCCCGGCCCGGTGCGCGTCTCCCTCACCACCCGCAACCTCGCGGGCGGTTTCCTGGAGGAGGACGGCGAGGTGTGGGACAGCCAGGACCGGCTGGTGGCACAGTCGCGCCAACTGGCGCGCGTACGGCGGGCCTGACGACCGTCCGTCAACCACCGGTTCGGCGCGGTCACTTGAAGCGCGCTTTGCCTGATTGACAGGCGGCGGACAGAGCGGTCCCAAGGAAGGCTCAAGGGGCGTTGGTTGGGTGGCGGTCTCAGACCTTCCTCATCCTTTCTGGAGCTGTCTCTCATGAAGCGTGCGCCGACGATGCCGGTACGTCTCCTTCCCGCGGCCGCCCTGCTGGTGCTCACGCCGCTCGCCCTTGCGGCCTGCGGTTCGGGCGACTCGGCGTCGTCGAGCGGGGGCACGACCGGGCAGGAGGCGTGCCGGCCGCCGAGCGGGGCACCGAGCGGGACGCCTGGCGGGCGACCGAGCGCAGTGCCGTCCGGTGCGCCTACGGGGTCCGCGGCCGCGGGGGCTCCGACGGGTGCCCTCACCGGCGCCGCGACGGGTGTGCCGACCGGTGTTTCCTCCGGCATGCCGAGCGGCGGGCCCGGTGGGGGCGGGCAGGGCGGCGGTTGT
>NZ_MPOH02000009.1:645016-652322 GCF_001896135.2 Streptomyces phaeoluteigriseus | reverse complement strand
CTGGGAGCGCGACCGGCGGCACCGGGACCGGCAGCGCTGGCACCGGGGACTGGACCGGGCGGCACTGGGACCGGGACCGGCGGCGGTTGTGGCGGCGGGCCGGGCGGTGGCCAGGGGCAGCCGACGCAGCAGGGCTGACCCGGCAGGCGCGGCAACAGGGCTGACGGGCCCGGCGCGTTCATGGGGGAGGGGCGGCCACTCGCAGACGAGTGGCCGCCCCTCCCTTCGCCGTGTCGCCCGGTCCCGCGTGGCTCAGGGGTCGAGCCAGTGCCGGCGGCCGATGCTGATGAGCCGCATCTGGCGGGTCGCGAGCCGGACGACGCGGTCCAGGTCCTCGGCCGAGGCCCTGCCGGACTCCTGGGCCTCGCGGGCCTCCAGGAAGAGGGAACCGGTGACGAGCATCTGGTCGACGTAGAGGTGCGAGAGCATCAGCAGGTCGTCCTCGCTCCAGCCCTCGGCCGCGGGATCCCTGGCCAGCTCCGTCCTCACCTCCTCGGCGAACCGGCCGAGCTGGTCCCGGATCGCCTCCCGGACCGGCTGAACCCCGCCATGTCGCTCACGGGCGATGAAACGGACGTGCGCGGGGTACGCGTTGACGTGACGGGCGATCAGGTCGACGGCCCGCGCGATGCGTACGTCGCTGGATTCGGCGGTGGTCACCGTGGTCCGGATCATGGCGTGCAGGCTGCCCAGCGCCTCCTCGACCAGGGCCACGCCCAGGTCCGCGATGGAGCGGAAGTGCCGGTAGAAGGCGGTCGGGGCGACTCCGACGGCGCGGGTGACCTCGCGCAGGCCCAGGCTGCTCAGGCTCTGGTCCTCCAGCAGCCCCAACGCGGCGTCCAGGAGCGCCTGCCGGGTCTTCTGCTTCTGGGCCTGCCGGATGCCGAGGGTGTGACTCATGTCATCCAGTTAACAACTGTTCTCCGTAATTGCAAAGCCGGGCAACGGGTTAGACTTCGGAGTCAGTGAACAACTGTAACTACAACTGTTCACCGGAACGTCACGAGAGACGGACACGACAACCGTCCCGGAGGGGATTCATCCCATGCTGTTCCTCGTCGCCGCACTCCTGCTGCTCGGCGTCGTCATGGGCACCGTGGCCCACGCGCCGCTCGGCTTCAGCCTCGCCACCGCCGCCGTGATCGCCGTCTGGCTCGGCGTCTTCGCGCTGCGCGAGCGCCACGGCCGCCGCCGCCACACCTCGACCCACTGACGGAAGGAACGATCGACATGCAGCTCACCGCACCGGCCTCCAGTCGCACGGGCGTCCGCGACACCGACGGCATGGCCGTCGCGTCCTTCGTCCTCGGCCTCGTCGGCCTCCTGGTCCTCAACGTCTTCCTCGGCCCGATCGCCATCGTCCTGGCCACGGTCGCCCTCCGGCGCGGCACCGAGCGCCGGGGCCGGGCCGCGCTGGGCCTCGCCCTGGGCATCGCCGACCTCCTGGTCCTGGCCGCCTTCATGCAGGCGGACTCGACCGTCTCCTGGAGCTTCTGAGAGGGCTCGCGGGGAGGGTGGCACGGCCGGCCGCCCAGGGCGGCCCGCCACCCACCCCGGTTGCGGACGGCGTAGGGCGCGCGGCCCGGCGACCGCCCGGGGTCACCTGGTCCCGGGGCGCGAGGGCCCGCGCCGTAGAATCGGCTCACCATGGCATACCTCGACCACGCCGCGACCACCCCCATGCTTCCGGAGGCGGCAGAGGCACTCACCGCCCACCTGGGCGTCACCGGCAACGCCTCCTCCCTCCACGCGGCCGGCCGCCAGGCCGCCGAACGGTCGAGGAGGCCCGCGAGACCCTCGCGGAAGCCGTCGGCGCCCGCCCCAGCGAGGTCGTCTTCACCTCCGGCGGCACCGAGGCCGACAACCTCGCGGTGAAGGGCCTGTACTGGTCCCGCCGCGACGCCGACCCCGCCCGCACCCGCGTCCTCGCCAGCCCCGTCGAGCACCACGCCGTCCTGGACGCCGTGCACTGGCTGGGCGAGCACGAGGGCGCGACGGTCGAGTACCTCCCGGTGGACGCCCACGGCAGGGTCCACCCCGACGCACTGCGCGAGGCCGTCGCCCGCAACCCCGACGATGTGGCCCTCGCCACGGTCATGTGGGCGAACAACGAGATCGGCACGGTCATGCCGGTCCGCGAACTCGCCGACGTGGCAGCCGAATTCGGCGTGCCCGTGCACGCCGACGCCGTCCAGGCCTTCGGCCAGATCCCCGTCGACTTCGCCGCCTCCGGCCTCGCCGCCATGACCGTCTCCGGCCACAAGATCGGCGGCCCCTACGGCATCGGCGCCCTCCTCCTGGGCCGCGACCAGACCCCCGTACCCGTCCTGCACGGCGGCGGCCAGGAGCGGCACGTCCGCTCCGGCACCCTCGACGTCCCCGCGATCGCCTCCTTCGCGGTCGCCGGACGCCTCGCGGCCGAACAGCGCGAGTGGTTCGCCCGGGAGATCGGCGCCCTGCGCGACACCTTGGTCACCGCCGTCCGTACGGCCGTCCCGGACGCGATCCTGGGCGGCGACCCGGCACCGGGGGGCCGCCTCCCGGCCAACGCCCATTTCACCTTCCCGGGCTGCGAGGGCGACTCCCTGCTGCTGCTCCTGGACGCTCAGGGCATCGAGTGCTCCACCGGCTCCGCCTGCACCGCCGGAGTCGCCCAGCCCAGCCACGTCCTGCTCGCCACCGGGACCGACCCGGACCTGGCCCGCGGCACCCTCCGCTTCTCCCTCGGCCACACCTCCACCCGGGCCGACGTCGAGGCGGTCGCCAAGGCCATCGGACCGGCCGTGGAACGGGCCCGGGCGGCCGGACTCACCTGAGCGGGAGTCAGACGGTCGCCTGCGCCTCCCGCACCAGCCGCAGGTAGCGGTCCCAGTCCCAGTGTTCACCGGGGTCGGTGTGGTCCGTCCCCGGCACCTCCACGTGCCCGATGATGTGCTCGCGGTCGACGGGTATGCCGTACCGCCGGCAGATCCCGGCCGTCAGTCGCGCGGAGGCGGCGTACATCGCGGCGGTGAAGTCCTTCGGGCGGTCCACGAAGCCCTCGTGCTCTATGCCGATACTGCGCTCGTTGTACGAGCGGTTGCCCGCGTGGTACGCCACGTCCAGCTCGCGGATCATCTGTGTGATCCCGCCGTCCTTGCCGACGATGTAGTGGGCCGCCGCCCGGTGGGCCGGGTCCTGGAAGACCTGTACCGCGCTCGCCAGACTGCCCTGGGTGACATGGATGACCACCATGTCCACCCCGTAGTCGTCGGGGCGGTCCGCCCAGCGGAAGTTGCCCGTCGAGGCGGCCAGCCACCGCGCGCCACGGAAGTCGACCGCACCTTCCACCCGCGCCTTCTCCACCCCCGGCATCCGCCACCACAGCTTCGCCAGCTCGTCCCGCGCCAGCACGCCCGTGCCCACCGCGGCGGCCGCCCCGCCGACCAGCAGCGCACGCCGCCCGATGCGCCGGTCCGCGTCCTTCTTCGGCGCCCCGGATCCCACCCCTGCACTCATCTCCGCACCCATCTCCGCCCCGCCCTTCCTCGCCCCTCGAGATCCACAACGGATACTCGCGGGCCGCGGTTCCCGGCGCCCCGTACCCTGGAAGGGTTATGACTGAGACCTCGCAGCGCCCCCTCCGCGTCCTCGCCGCCATGTCCGGCGGGGTGGACTCCGCCGTCGCCGCCGCCCGTGCCGCGGAAGCCGGCCACGACGTCACCGGTGTCCACCTCGCACTCTCCGCGAACCCCCAGTCCTTCCGCACGGGCGCGCGGGGCTGTTGCACCATCGAGGACTCCCGCGACGCCCGCCGGGCCGCCGACGTCATCGGCATCCCGTTCTACGTCTGGGACCTGGCCGACCGCTTCCGCGAGGACGTCGTCGACGACTTCGTCGCGGAGTACGAGGCGGGCCGCACCCCCAACCCCTGCCTGCGCTGCAACGAGAAGATCAAGTTCGCGGCGCTCCTGGACAAGGCCCTGGCCCTCGGCTTCGACGCCGTGTGCACCGGCCACTACGCGCAAGTGATCGTCCGGGAGGACGGCAGCCGCGAGCTGCACCGCGCCTCCGACATGGCCAAGGACCAGTCGTACGTCCTCGGCGTCCTGGACGAGAGGCAGCTCGCCCACGCCCTCTTCCCGCTCGGCGACACGGTGACGACGAAGGACGAGATCCGCGCGGAGGCCGAGCGCCGCGGCCTCGCGGTCGCCAAGAAGCCCGACTCGCACGACATCTGCTTCATCGCCGACGGCGACACCCAGGGCTTCCTCGCCAAGCGGCTGGGCAAGGCGGAGGGGGACATCGTCGACGAGACCGGCGCCAGGATCGGCAGCCACGAGGGCGCGTACGGCTTCACCATCGGCCAGCGCAAGGGCCTGCGCATCGGCACCCCGGCCGCCGACGGCAAGCCGCGCTATGTCCTCGACATCTCACCGGTGAACAACACGGTGACGGTCGGCCCGGTCGAGGCGCTGGACGTGACCGCGCTCACCGCCGTCAAGCCCCGCTGGTGCGGCGTCGCCCCGGCCGGACCCGGCACCTACACCGCCCAGCTCCGCGCGCACGGCGGCGAGACCGAGGTCAGGGCCGAACTCGTCGACGGCACCCTGGAGGTCACGTTCACCGAGCCGGTCCGCGGCGTCGCCCCCGGCCAGGCGATCGTCCTGTACGACGGCACGCGCGTGGTGGGCTCGGCGACGATCGCCTCCACCACGCGCGCGAAGACCGCCGCCGTGTGACCGTCCGCCCTACGGCGTGAAGAACTCGGTGAGCACCGGCGCCAGGACGTTCGGGTCGACCATGTGGGTCTGGTCCTCCAGGAACCGGTAGGCGCCCTCGGGGACGGCCTCCGCGACCGCTCGGGCGGCCCGGCGCATCCAGTCCGGGCTGGCCGAGCCGGCCAGTGACAGGACCGGTGCGTCCAGCGAGGCCAGCCGTTCCCGGGGGACCAGGCCGTCGCCCATCACGGCGTCGTCGTAGGCCAGCGTGGGGGCGATCTTCTCCATCGCGGGCCACATGGGGGACTCGCGGGCGCTCCGGATCATCTCCTCGGCCAGGCCCGTCAGGCGCAGGAACAGTTCCACGGCGTCTCCGCGGCGGTCCCGCGCGAGGGCCTCCGTCAGGTGCTCGGTGTACGCGGCGCGTTCCTCGGCGCCACCCTCGGAGAAGTCCGCGAACGGCGTCTCGTACACCGCCACCCGGCTCACCGGCAGCCCGGCGGCCGCCGCCTCGAGGGCCAGCGCGCCGCCCGAGGAGACGCCGTAGAGGGCCGCCTCGCCGCCCGCCGCCTCGATCAGTGCCGCCAGGTCCTCGACCTCGCGCTCCACCGCGTACGGCGCCGTGTCGCCGCTCTCGCCGCGGCCCCGGCGGTCGTACCAGAAGGCGGTGAAGTGCGGGGCGAGGAGCCCGGCCAGGGGCGCCACCGTGCCGCCCGTCGACATCGCCCCGCTCACCAGGATGACCGCGGGGCCCTGCCCGGCACGGGCGTACGCCAGGGAGGTGCCGTCGCGGGAAAGGGTCTTCTTGTCCATGCCTGTGCAGACTGCCCCAGGACACGGGACTTATCGCCCTACGACACTTCCGCTTCGTAGAAGCACAGGTGGTCCTTGATCCGTTCGACGTCCGGTTTCGGGTCGGGATACGCCCACACGAGGTCGGGAGCGTCCGGCAGCGACCAGTAGGACGCCGTGCCCTTGAACGGGCAGTAGGTGTGGGTGTCGGAGGGGGTGAGGAGATCCAGGCGTACGTCCTCGGCGGGGAGGTAGTAGCGCACCGGGCAGCCGGTCTCCCTGAGGATCAGGGGCCGGTCCGTCTCGGCCAGCACCTGGTCCCCGTGGACGACCCGTACGTGCTGGGTGCCCTGCTCGATCGTGATCGTGTGTCCGTCGGCCATACCCGGACAGCGCTCTGAGGCCGCCGGTTCTTCCCGCGTACCGTGGCCGCATGCGCATCTGTGTCTTCCTCTCCGCCGCCGACCTCGACGACCGCTACACCCGCCCCGCCCGTGAGTTCGCCGAACTCCTCGGCAAGGGCGGGCACACGCTGGTGTGGGGCGGCTCCGACGTCGGGCTGATGAAGGTGGTCGCCGACGGCGTGCAGCGGGCGGGCGGCCGGCTGTGCGGGGTCTCCGTGGACTTCCTCGCGGCCAAGGCGCGGCCCGGCGCCGACGAGATGGTCATCGCGCGCGACCTCGCCGAACGAAAGCGGCTGCTCCTGGAGAAGGCCGACGCGGTGGTCATCATGGTCGGCGGTACGGGCACCCTGGACGAGGCCACCGAGATCCTGGAACTGAAGAAGCACGGCCACACCGACAAGCCCGTCGTCCTGCTCAACTCCGCCGGCTTCTACGACGGCCTCAAGGAGCAGTTCCGGCGCATGGACACCGAGGGATTCCTGCCCCGGCCACTCACCGACCTGGTGTTCTTCGCCGAGGAGCCGGTCGGGGCGCTCGCCTACCTGGAGGAGAGCCAGGGCGTCGCCTGAGCCGGCGGTGGTGCGAGCATGGCGGTATGGCTACTCATGTGATCACCGGGGCGGGCTCCGGCATCGGTGCGGCCGTCGCCCGCCGGCTCCACGCGCGCGGGGACGACATCGTGCTGCACGCGCGGGACGCGGGGCGTGCGAAGGAACTGGCGGCGGAGTTCCCGGGGGCGCGGACGCTGGTCGGCGACCTCGCGGACCCCGACAAGCTCAGCTGGGCCTTCTCGCACCAGTCGTTGCCGGAGCGGATCGACTCGCTGCTGCACATCGCCGGGGTGGTCGATCTCGGGCCCGTCGGCGAGCTGACGCCCAAGTCGTGGCGGCATCAGCTCAACGTCAACCTGATCGCTCCCGCCGAGCTGACGCGGCACTTCCTGCCGCAGCTGCGGGCGGCTCGTGGGCACGTGGTGTTCGTCAACTCCGGGGCGGGGCTGCGGGCCAGTGCGGACTGGGCGGCGTACGCGGCGTCCAAGCACGGGCTCAAGGCGTTGGCGGACGCGTTGCGCGCGGAGGAGCACGGGAACGGGGTGCGGGTGACCTCCGTGTATCCCGGGCGTACGGCCAGCCCGATGCAGGCCAGGGTTCATCAGCAGGAGGGGAAGTCCTACGACCCCGCCGAGTGGATCGATCCCGAGTCGGTCGCGACGACGATCCTCATGGCGGTCGATCTGCCGCGGGACGCGGAGGTCAACGACCTGACGGTGCGGCCGGGGCGGTAGCGGGTGCCTTTTTCGCCCCCGCCGCCCCTGCCCTGCCCGTCCCTGGGGGCTGCGCCCCCAGACCCCCTGTCGGCGCTCCGCGCCTCGTCCTCAAGCGCCGGACGGGCTGAACTGCCTGGCCGGGG
>NZ_MPOH02000009.1:588238-644916 GCF_001896135.2 Streptomyces phaeoluteigriseus | reverse complement strand
CTCGGTCGTCGGGCGGGCCTGAGTGTCCGACCGGTGCCGGGAGGTCGGCCCTGGGGTGGGTGGGGGTCGGGGCGGCGGAGGTGCGGCCTCGGGTGTCGGGTGGGCCGGGGATCCTGCCCTGATCGGATACGTAGGCTTCGGTTCGTGAACGCATATTTCAGGTTCGGGTCCGCCACGGGGATCGGGTCCATGCCCGGCGGTGATGCCAGGGAGGCCGCCAGGACGGTCACCGGGTCCTTCGAAGAGTTTCCGTTTCTCGCCGAGCTGCCCGCCAGGGGCCCCGGCGCCGACATGATCGGCCGCACCGCCGGCATGCTCGTCGAGCTGTACGCGCGCGTGGAGCCCAGTGGCTGGCGCCTCGGTGACCACCCCGGCAGGGACACCCGGCGGGCCAGGTCGTGGCTGCGGGAGGACCTCGACGCCCTGGAGGAGGCCACCCAGGGGTACGAGGGCCAGGTGAAGGTGCAGGCCGTCGGCCCGTGGACCCTCGCCGCCGCCCTGGAGACGAGGAACGGCGAGGCCGCCCTCTCCGACCCCGGCGCCTGCCGCGACCTCGCCTCCTCCCTCGCGGAGGGACTGCGTCTGCATCTCGCCGAGGTGCAGCGCCGTGTCCCCGGCGCCCAGGTCGTCCTGCAACTCGACGAACCCTCCCTCACCGACGTACTGCGCGGCCACGTCAGGTCCGCCAGCGGCTACCGCACGTACCGCGCCGTGGACCGGCAGGTCGTCGAGGCCACGCTCCGCGAGGTCGCGGGGGTGCACGACGGCGGCCCCGTCGTCGTGCACTCGTGCGCGCCGGACGTCCCGTTCGCCCTTCTGCGCCGGGCCGGAGCGGCGGCCGTGTCGTTCGACTTCTCGCTCCTCACCGAGCGTGACGACGACACGATCGGCGAGGCGGTCGAAGCCGGTACCCGGCTGTTCGTCGGTGTCGTGCCGGGGACGGACACGGCATTGTCGGACCCTGCCGGTAGCGTCATGGGTGTCAGGACGCTGTGGCGCAGGCTGGGGCTGCGACCGGACCTTCTCGCGGAGGCCGTGACGGTCACCCCGGCGTGCGGTCTCGCGGGGGCTTCGCCCGCGTACGCGCGGGAAGCGCTCGCCCACTGCGTCCGGGCGGCGAGATCCCTCGCGGACAACCCAGAGTAACGGGAGGACAACACGGTGGCCGGCGACAGGCAAGCGGAGACGACGGTGCCCTCGGAGGCGCGGGAGAAGCACGCGCAGCTCGCTGAGCAGATCGAGGAGCACCGCTTCCGGTACTACGTGAAGGACGCCCCCGTCGTCAGTGACGCGGAGTTCGACCGCCTCCTGCGCTCCCTGGAGGCGCTGGAGGAGCAGTACCCCGAGCTGCGCACCCCGGACTCGCCGACCCAGAAGGTCGCGGGGGCGTACGAGACGGAGTTCACCGCCGTCCAGCACCGCGAGCGCATGCTGTCGCTGGACAACGCCTTCGACGATCTGGAGCTGGCCGCCTGGGCCGAGCGCGTCCACAAGGACGTCGGCACCTCCGCGTACCACTTCCTGTGCGAGCTGAAGGTCGACGGACTCGCCGTCAACCTGACGTACGAGAACGGCCGGCTGACCCGCGCGGCCACCCGCGGCGACGGCCGGACCGGCGAGGACATCACGCCCAACGTGCGGACCATCGCGGAGATCCCGGACCGGCTGACCGGACACGGCGTCCCGTCCCTCGTCGAGATCCGCGGCGAGGTCTACTTCCCGATGGAGAAGTTCGAGGAGCTGAACGCCCGTCTGGTCGAGGCCGGCGACAAGCCCTTCGCCAATCCGCGCAACGCGGCGGCCGGTTCGCTGCGCCAGAAGGACCCGCGCGTCACCGCCAACCGCCCCCTGCACATGGTGGTCCACGGCATCGGCGCGCTGGAGGGGTACGAGGGCCTCACCCGCCTCTCCGAGGCGTACGACCTCCTCAAGGCCTGGGGCCTGCCCACCTCCCGGCACAACAAGGTGGTCGACGACCTCGACGGCGTACGGGCGTTCATCGCGTACTACGGCGAGAACCGGCACTCCGTGGAGCACGAGATCGACGGTGTCGTCGTCAAGCTCGACGAGATCCGGCTTCAGGGGCGGCTCGGCTCCACGGCCCGCGCGCCGCGCTGGGCGATCGCGTACAAGTACGCGCCGGAGGAGGTCAACACCAAGCTCCTCAACATCCGCGTGGGCGTGGGCCGCACCGGCCGCGTCACGCCGTACGCCCAGGTCGAGCCGGTGACCGTGGCAGGTTCCGAGGTCGAGTTCGCGACCCTGCACAACCAGGACGTCGTCAAGGCCAAGGGCGTCCTCATCGGCGACACCGTGGTGCTGCGCAAGGCGGGTGACGTCATCCCGGAGATCCTCGGTCCGGTCGCCGACCTGCGGGACGGCAGCGAGCGCGAGTTCGTCATGCCGTCGGAGTGCCCCGAGTGCGGCACCCCGCTGCGGCCGATGAAGGAGGGCGACGTCGACCTGCGCTGCCCCAACGCCCGCGCGTGCCCGGCCCAGTTGCGCGAGCGCCTCTTCTACCTCGCCGGCCGCAAGGCCCTGGACATCGACCACTTCGGGTACGTCTCCGCCGCGGCCCTGACCAAGCCGCTGGAGCCCGAGCAGCCGCCGCTGACCGACGAGGGCGACCTGTTCGACCTCACCATCGAGCAACTGCTGCCCATCAAGGCGTACGTCCTCGACCAGAACAGCGGACTGCCCAAGCGGGACCCGAAGACCGGCGAGGAGAAGATCGTCACCGTCTTCGCCAACCAGCAGGGCGAGCCGAAGAAGAACGCGCTCGCCATGCTGGACACCATCGCGGCCGCCAAGGAGCGCCCGCTGGTCCGCATCCTCACCGGCCTGTCCATCCGGCACGTGGGGCCGGTCGCGGCCGAGGCGCTGGCCCGCGAGTTCCGCTCCATCGACCGCATCGAACAGGCGAGCGAGGAGGAGCTGGCCGGGACCGACGGGGTCGGCCCGATCATCGCGGCCTCCCTCAAGGAGTGGTTCGCCGAGGACTGGCACCGCGAGATCATCCGCAAGTGGAAGGCCGCCGGCGTCCGCATGGAGGAGGAGGGCTCCGGCGAGGACGAGGGCCCGCGCCCGCTGGAAGGCCTCACCGTCGTGGTCACCGGCACCCTGGAGCACTTCACCCGGGACGGCGCCAAGGACGCCCTGCAGAGCCGCGGGGCGAAGGTGACCGGATCGGTCTCGAAGAAGACCTCGTTCGTCGTTGTGGGTGACAGTCCCGGATCGAAGTACGACAAGGCCATGCAGCTGAAGGTTCCGGTGCTGGACGAGGACGGCTTCACGGTCCTCCTCGAACAAGGGGCGGAGGCGGCCGCCGAAGTCGCCCTGCCGGTCCCCGAGTCGTGAGAACCGGCGGCCGAAGGCCACCCGATCGGCGCATACCGGATCCTTACGGGCGGCGGGGACGCAATCGGGCAACCGTCGACGACCGCTGCCCGTGGAAGCCCTCCGCGGCCTACTGTTGAGAGGTGCGCCCGCCCTGCCCCGTTGGGGTCGGGGCAGCACCCCGCTCCTGACGAGCAGGGGAAGGGTCTTCCAACGCGGCTCCGGCGAAAGGCTGTCGGGCAGCGGACCGCGTGGCGTGGGCACCGCCGGCTGTGAGAGGGACGGGAATGGAACCGACCGAGAGCGCCGCCCCGGACACTGGGCTGCCCCGGCGCCGGGTCACCGACGCCTGGTGGGGCAGCCGGTGGGTGGCGTGGTCAGAGCGGCCGCCGGGCCAACCGACCCGCACCGGTGACCCGCTCACCCGGACGGCCCCCCGCGCCACCGCCCCGTCCCCGCCCGGCCCCCATTCCTCCGGATCGTACGACGGCGACGCGGAACGGCACCTGTCCTGGCCCGCGCTCCCCGCGGCCGTCGTCGCGGGGGCCGGGTTCGCCCTCGGCGCCGCCTTCTACCGGGCCTTCACCTCCAGCCACGCGCTGTTCCCGTCCGGCACCGTCGGCTGGTCGCTGGCCCTGCTGACCGGCGTCATCGTCGGACACCTCGTCATGCTGGGCCGGGCCCGCTGGTGGGGCGGCACCGGCTCCGGAGCCGCCCTCACCCTCGCCGTCCTGCTGCTCTACGGCTGGCTGCCCGCCGGCCTGGTCAGCCTCACCGTCGTCGTCCTGGTCGGCATAGCCCGCAGCCACCGCTGGCGGCAGGGCGTCCTGCACGGCGCGGTGGACATCCTCGGCATCGGCGCGGGCGCGTTGCTGCTGGCCGCGTGCGGGCGGGTGCCGTCCGTCGAGCGGCCGTGGACCCCGGACACCTGGACGGTCTACACCGCACCCCAGGTGGTGCTGGTCGCCGTCGCCTACCTCGCCGTCACCCGCATCCTGCTCTGGTACCTGCACACGCCCCGGGCCGGCAGTCTGCCCACCGTCGTCCGTACGGCGCTGCTCAGACAGGGACTGGTCGCGGTCGCCCTGCTGGGGATAGCCCCGCTGGTGTGCGTCGTCGCCGTCGCCAAGCCGATCCTGCTGCCGCTGTTCGCCATCCCGCTCATCGCCCTCGACTCCACGCTGTGGATGGCCCGGGCCCGCGCCGAGGAACAGTTGCGCGACCCGCTCACCGGACTGCCCAACCGCCAGTGGCTCGGCGAGCGGATCTGGACCGCCCTCGACGACGCCGAGCGGATCGGCGCCCGCGCCGCACTGATGCTGATCGACCTCGACCGGTTCCGGTCGGTCAACGACACGCTCGGCCATCTCGCCGGGGACCGGCTGCTCCTCCAGATAGCCGACCGGCTCCGGCTCTCCCTGCCGCGCGGGGCCGAGGTCGCGCGGCTCGGCGGTGACGAGTTCGCCGTCTTACTGCCCGTCGCCGACTCCACCACCTCCGCGACCCGCGTCGCCCGGGGAATCGTGGCCCACCTCAGCTCCCCCCTCGACCTCGACGGGCTCACCCTCGTCCTGGAGGCCAGCGCCGGAGTCGCCATCTTCCCCGACCACGCGCTCGACGCGGAGGGACTGCTGCGGCGGGCGGACGTGGCGATGTACCAGGCGAAACGGGACCGTACGGGCGTCGAGGTCTACGAGTCCAAGCGCGACTCCAACACACCCGACCGGCTCGGTCTGCTGGGCGACCTGCGACGCGCGCTCGACGCGCACGAGGTCCAGCTGCACTACCAGCCGAAGGTCCGTTTCGACGGACAGGTCGCCGGGCTCGAGGCCCTGGTGCGGTGGGTGCACCCCGAGCGGGGGAAGGTGCCGCCGGACGAGTTCATAGCGATCGCCGAGTCCTCCGGGCTGATGCCCCACCTCACCGAGTACGTGCTGGACACGGCCCTCGCGCAGGTCGCCCGGTGGCGCGCCCAGGGGCTGTACGTCCCCGTCGCGGTCAACGTCTCCCCGCGCGACGTGCACACCCCCGGCTTCGCCGGCTCCGTGGCCGCCCGGCTGGCGCGGCACGGGGTGCCCGCGGCGGCGCTCCAGCTCGAGATCACGGAACACGTCCTCCTGGAGGACCCGCAGCGTGCCGCCGACACCCTCAACGCGCTGACCGGACACGGCGTGAAGATGTCCCTCGACGACTTCGGCACCGGCTACTCCTCGCTCGTCCACCTACGGCGGCTGCCGGTGAGCGAGCTGAAGATCGACCGGTCGTTCGTGGCCAGGCTCGCGGTGGACACCGAGGACGCGGAGATCGTGCGCTGCACGGTCGACCTCGCGCACTCCCTCGGGCTGCTCGTCGTCGCGGAGGGCGTCGAGGACGACGAGACGTGGGAGCGGCTGCGTGACCTCGGCTGCGACGCCGTACAGGGATGGCTGGTCGCGGCGGCGATGCCTCCGGAGGAGACCACGGCGTGGCTGCGGGCCCGCGGGGCGCGGGGCTGGCAGCGGCCCGCGGCGGCGCTGCCCGCCGCTGCCGCCGAGGACTGATCCACCCGCCCGCCGAGGACTGATCCACCCGCCGACCCGTACGGCCCGCTGAGGTGTGACCTCTCAGGCGGGGGGACGCCCCGTCGTCGCCCGGCCCGCCTCCGTACCTGCCGCGAAGTGGTCGATCAGCAACTGGAGTCTCTGGTCGTGGGCCTTCTCCGGGAGGCGGCCGCTGCGCATCAGGGTGGTGAGGCCGTGCAGGCAGGCCCAGTAGGTCTCCGTCAGGAGGCCGGGGTCCTCGCCGGGGGCCGTCACCGGGCGCACGGCCGAGAGGATTTCGCCGAAGGCCTCCTGCAGGGCCGGCGGGGCCTGCGGGGTGGCGAAGGGGAGTCCGACCATGTGCGTGAACATGGCGTCGTAGAGCGCGGGGCGCCGGCGGGCGAAGGCCGTGTAGGCCGCGCCGATCGCCGCCAGGGACTCCCGGGAGCCGGTCGCCGCCGCCCGTGCCGCCCGCAGTTCCAGGGCCAGTTCGGCGCAGCCCTCCACCGCGACCGCCGCCATGATCGCGTCCTTGCCCTTGAAGTGGCTGTAGAGGACCGGCTGGCTGTACTCGATCTCGGCCGCCAGTCGACGGGTGGTGACCGCGTCCCAGCCCTCGGCCTCCGCCAGTTCCCGCGCGGCCTTGACGATCAGCTGTTCGCGCTCCGCTCGTTCGCGCTCCCGGCGCGTCTGGATCGACATGGCGTGAGTTTAGCAGTGGCTCTAGCGCCGCTAGGTAATCTTTCGGTGCTCCGTCCAACGGTCGAGGCCAGGGGCCCGCCGCTCTCGGAACGCACCGCACCGCCGCGGTGTCGTGCGGATCGGCGCCGGACCACCGTCACCGTCGGCCGAGTCAGCGAGGGAGCCGGACGCGTCCTCCCGCCCCCGGCGGAGAGTCACCCCACGGGCAGGCCGGCGCGACCGATCCGGCCGTCGCCGGGCCGCTCGCCGACAGCAGCGCCTCAGGCGGCGCGCTGTCCGCCGTGCGCGTCCGCTCGCCCGAGGGCGCCGACGAGCCGGGGCGCACCTGCGCCACGAATCCGCCGAGATGTTCTGCCGCCCGACGGTGAGAGGGCCCAGGTCCTCTCCGGCGAGGGCACCGTCACCGCGGGCCGCGGCGACCTCGTGGTCGTCCCGCCGGGCAAGCCGTACGCCTTCGCCGCCGCCCCCGGCAGCACCGCCGACCTGCTCGTCGTCAGCGCGCCGGGGTGGGCGTCGAACGCTTCGACTGCTTCCGCCGCCTCCGGCGCGTCCGCCGTAGGGGGGAAGCCGGCCCCGAGAGTCGGTCCCGTGGAGGTCCAGGACCCCCACGACAACCGCTGCGCGGCCGGTGCGGCACGGGACGGACGCGGCCGACGAGGGCCTCCCGGCAAACCGTTTAACCGGTACGCGCCCCAGCCCCATAGGATTGGACCCCGAACCACACACACTCACCCCAGAGGAACGCTGCATGCCTGGCATCACGCGCGAGGAGGTCGCCCACCTCGCCCGGCTGGCGCGTCTGGAGCTGAAGCCCGAAGAGCTAGACCACTTCGCGGGACAGCTGGACGACATCATCGGCGCGGTCGCCCGCGTCAGCGAAGTCGCCGACCAAGACGTACCGCCGACCTCGCACCCGCTCCCGCTGACGAACGTCATGCGGGCGGACGAGGTCCGTCCGTCGCTCACCCCCGTGCAGGCGCTCTCCGGCGCCCCGGCCCAGGAGCAGCAGCGTTTCAAGGTGCCGCAGATCCTGGGGGAGGACTAACCGCAATGACGGACATCATCAAGCTCACCGCGGCCGAGATCGCCGCGAGGATCGCCTCCGGTGACCTCACGGCCGTCGAGGTCACCGAGGCCCACCTGGCCCGTATCGAGGCCGTCGACGAGAAGGTGCACGCCTTCCTGCACGTCGACCGTGAGGGCGCGCTGGCCCAGGCCCGCGCCGTCGACGAGAAGCGGGCCCGCGGCGAGAAGCTCGGCCCGCTGGCCGGCGTCCCCCTCGCGCTGAAGGACATCTTCACCACCGAGGGCATCCCGACGACCGTCGGCTCGAAGATCCTCGAAGGCTGGATCCCGCCGTACGACGCGACGCTCACCAAGCGGCTGAAGGCCGCCGACGTGGTCATCCTCGGCAAGACCAACATGGACGAGTTCGCCATGGGGTCCTCGACGGAGAACAGCGCCTACGGCCCCACCGGCAACCCCTGGGACCTCACCCGCATCCCCGGCGGCTCCGGCGGCGGCTCCTCCGCCGCCCTCGCCTCCTACGAGGCGCCCCTGGCCATCGGCACCGACACCGGCGGCTCCATCCGCCAGCCGGCCGCCGTCACCGGCACGGTCGGCGTGAAGCCGACGTACGGCGCGGTCTCCCGCTTCGGCATGGTCGCCTTCTCCTCCTCCCTCGACCAGGGCGGGCCCTGCGCCCGTACGGTCCTGGACGCGGCCCTGCTGCACGAGGTGATCGCCGGACACGACCCGCTCGACTCCACGTCCATCGACGCCCCGGTCCCACCGGTCGTCGAGGCCGCCCGCAACGGCAGCGTCACCGGCATGCGCGTCGGCGTCGTCAAGCAGTTCCGCGGCGAGGGCTACCAGGCCGGCGTCATCCAGCGGTTCGACGAGTCCGTCGCGCTCCTGAAGGAACTGGGCGCCGAGATCGTCGAGCTGGACTGCCCGTCCTTCGACCTGGCGCTGTCGGCGTACTACCTGATCGCGCCCTCCGAGTGCTCGTCCAACCTCGCCCGCTTCGACGGCCTGCGCTACGGCGTCCGCACCGGCGACGACGGCACGCACTCCGCCGAGGAGGTCACCTCCCTCACCCGTGAGGCGGGCTTCGGCCCCGAGGTCAAGCGCCGCATCATGCTCGGCACCTACGCCCTGTCGAGCGGCTACTACGACGCCTACTACGGCTCGGCCCAGAAAGTCCGCACGCTCATCACGCGCGACTTCGAGCAGGCCTTCGAGCAGGTCGACGTGATCGTCTCGCCGACGACGCCCACCACCGCCTTCCCGATCGGCGAGCGCGCCGACGACCCGATGGCGATGTACCTGGCGGACCTGTGCACCATCCCGACCAACCTGGCGGGCAACGCGGCCATGTCGCTGCCCTGCGGTCTCGCCCCGGAGGACAACCTCCCGGTGGGCCTCCAGATCATCGCCCCGGCGCTCAAGGACGACAGGCTGTACAAGGTCGGCGCCGCCGTCGAGGCCGCCTTCGTGGAAAGGTGGGGGCACCCGTTGCTCGAGGAGGCTCCGTCGCTGTGAGTAAGACAATGTCCAAGGCCAAGGGCTTCAAGAAGACCAGGTCCGGCCTGTACCTGTCCATCGCCACCACCGCGTTCGGCGCGGTCAGTGTCGCCAAGCAGGCCAAACTGGCCCGCACCGAGAGCGACATGCTCCGCCTGATCGACGCCGCCGTGTCCGCCGCCGCCATCGCCACCGGCCTCGCCATCCTCTACCGCGAGCTGAAGCGGCTGGGCGACGACGACGTCCTGCTGGGCTGAGAGGGAAGTTTCACCGTGACCACCACGACCGACCTGGTGTCGTACGAGGACGCGCTGGCGTCGTACGACCCCGTCATGGGCCTCGAGGTCCATGTCGAACTCGGCACCAGGACCAAGATGTTCTGCGGCTGCTCGACCGAGCTGGGTGCCGAGCCCAACTCGCAGACCTGCCCGGTCTGCCTCGGCCTGCCCGGCGCGCTCCCGGTCGTCAACGCGACCGGCGTCGAGTCCGCCGTCAAGATCGGCCTCGCGCTGAACTGCGAGATCGCCGAGTGGTGCCGGTTCGCCCGGAAGAACTACTTCTATCCGGACATGCCGAAGAACTTCCAGACCTCCCAGTACGACGAGCCGATCGCCTTCAACGGCTACCTCGACGTCCAACTGGAGGACGGCGAGACCTTCCGCGTGGAGATCGAGCGCGCCCACATGGAGGAGGACACCGGCAAGTCGACCCATGTGGGCGGCGCGACCGGCCGTATCCACGGCGCGTCCCACTCCCTGCTGGACTACAACCGCGCCGGCATCCCGCTCATCGAGATCGTCACCAAGCCGATCGAGGGCGCGGGCGAGCGCGCCCCCGAGGTCGCGAAGGCGTACGTCCGCGAACTGCGCGAGGTCATCAAGGCGCTCGGCGTCTCCGAGGCCCGCATGGAGATGGGCCAGATGCGCTGCGACGTGAACCTGTCGCTGCGCCCGCACGGCCGCGAGAAGTTCGGCACCCGCTCGGAGACGAAGAACGTCAACTCCCTGCGGTCCGTGGAGCGCGCGGCCCGCTTCGAGATCCAGCGGCACGCCGCCGTGCTGAACAGCGGCGGGACGATCATCCAGGAGACCCGGCACTTCCACGAGGACACCGGGTCGACGACCTCGGGCCGCGTGAAGGAGGAGGCCGAGGACTACCGGTACTTCCCCGAGCCGGACCTGGTGCCGGTGGCCCCCACCCGCGAGTGGGTCGAGGAGATCCGCGCCTCGCTGCCCGAGCTGCCGCTGGCCCGCCGCAACCGCCTGGTGGCGGACTGGGGCATCTCGGCCACCGACATGCAGGCGATCCTCAACGCCGGTGCGCTGGAGCTGATCGTCACCACGATCGACGCCGGTGCCGACGCCGCCTCCGCCCGCAAGTGGTGGATGGGCGAACTGGCCCGCAGCGCCAACGAGTCCGGCCGGACGCTGGACGAACTGGCCATCACGCCCGAGCAGGTCGCCCGCGTCGCCGAGCTGGTGAGCAAGGGCGACCTGAACGACAAGCTGGCCCGTCAGGTCATCGAGGGCGTCCTCGCGGGCGAGGGCACCCCGGACGAGGTCGTCGACAAGCGCGGGCTGAAGGTCGTCTCCGACGACTCGGCGCTCGGCACGGCGGTCGACGAGGCCATCGCCGGCAACCCGGGCATCGCCGACAAGATCCGCGGAGGCAAGGTCGCCGCGGCCGGTGCCCTGGTCGGCGCGGTCATGAAGGCCACCCGCGGTCAGGCCGACGCGGCCCGCGTCAAGGAACTGATCCTGGAGAAGCTGGGCGTCAGCGAGGGCTGAGCCCGCGCCCTGCCCCTGGGGGGATGCACCGGCCTCGGTGCATCCCCCTTCTCGGTCTCCCGGGGCGAGGCGCTACGCTCGCCCGCCATGAGTGGACGTACCGATTCCGACACCCAGGACGGCATACGGACCGACGCGATCGAGGCGCACGACAGGGACGACATGCCCCACCCCGGCCCCGAAGACGCAGAGGCGGACGCGGACGCGGACGACGAGGAGTTCGCCGGTGAGGACGCCCGGCGGGCCCGCTGGACCGCGGCCGGCACCGGCGCCCTGCTCACCCTCGCCGGCTCGCCGCGGCCCTGCTGCGCCTCACCGGCCCGCCCCGCCCTCCGCTGCCCCCGCCCCCGCCCTCGTGCCCGCCGCCTACGCCCTGGGCGCCGCCGTGTGTGCGCTCGCCGCGCTGCTGGGCTCGCGCGGCCGTACCCGGCGCGCGCTGTGGCTGCTGATCGCCGGGGTGATGGTGATGGCGGTCGGCGACCAGTCGGACTGACGTCCCCTCCCCGGCAGAGCCGTCGTGACGGTCCTGTGACCTTTCTCCCACTCCTGTGAGCAAGCCCACGAACCTCGCAAACGATCACCTATGCCTGCAAGAGTGGCCTGGCGTTACTCTTGCGTTCTTTGCGGGCTGTTCAGTTCATGTACGGCTGTTCCCGGTCAAAGATCCCCACATGGTCTTCACAGTCTCCGGGAGCACGTCTCGTGGCAGCCCTTGCACAGTGGTGTGTCCGGCACCGCCTCGTCGCGGTCCTCCTCTGGCTCCTCGCGCTCGGCGGGACCGGCACCGCCGCGGTGATCGCGGGCTCCGCGTACTCCAACGACTACGACGTCCCCGGCACCGAGTCCGGCCGCGCCGCCCGGCTGCTCGCGGAGGGCTTCCCCGGGCTCGGCGGTGACAGCGACACCGTCGTCTGGCACACCGACCCCGGCACCGTCCGCGCCGCCGCCGTCGAGCAGACCATGACCCGCACCCTGGCGAGGATCGCCGACCTCCCGGGCATCGCCTCCGTGGCCGGCCCCTACGACGACCAGGGTGCCGCGCGGATCAGCGCCGACGGGCACACGGCGTACGCCACCGTCACCTTCGAGGACAGCGCCGAGAACATCGACCGGGGCGAGGCGCAGGCCGTCGTCGACACCGCCGGCTCGACGCGGACCGAGGGACTCCGGGTGGAACTGGGCGGCAGCGCCATCGCGCTCACCGAATCCTCCGGCGGGCACCTCGCCGAGATCGTCGGTGTCGCCGTCGCGGCCGTCGTGCTGTTCCTCGCCTTCGGCTCGCTCGCCGCCTCACTGCTGCCCATCGCCACCGCCCTCGTCGGCGTCGGCACCGCCTACGCCGGGATCGTGCTGCTCGGGCACGCCATGACCGTCGCCGACTTCGCGCCCATGCTGGGCATGCTCGTCGGGCTCGGCGTCGGCATCGACTACGCGCTGTTCATCGTCACCCGGCACCGGCGCGGCCTGAAACGCGGTCTGCCGGTCGCCGAGGCCGCCGAGAACGCCGTCGCCACCACCGGACGGGCCGTCGTCTTCGCGGGCGTCACCGTGTGCATCGCCCTGCTCGGCATGCTGATCCTGCGGCTGGACTTCCTCAACGGCGTGGCGATCGCCGCCTCCCTCACCGTCGTGCTGACGGTCGCCGCCTCCGTCACCCTGCTGCCCGCCCTGCTGTCCTTCATCGGCCCGCGCGCCCTCAGCCGCCGAGAGCGGCGCCGCCTCGCCGAACACGGGCCGGAACCGGAGCTGCCGACCGGCTTCGCCGCCCGCTGGTCGCGTTCGTCGAACGCCACCCCAAGCGGCTGGGCGCGCTCGCCCTCGTCGTGATCGCGGGCCTCGCCGTGCCCACGCTCTCCCTCCGCCTCGGCACCTCCGACCAGGGCAACCGCCCCGAGACCGCCACCACCCGCCAGGCCTACGACCTCCTCGCCGCGGGCTTCGGCCCCGGCGTCAACGGCCCGCTGACCCTGGTCACCCGCGTCGACGGCGCCCCGGACCGGCTCGCCCTGGACAACCTCGACGCCACCCTGCGCGGCACCGAGGGCGTGGCCGCCGTGACCGCGGTGACCTATGGCGCGGGCGGCGACACCGCGCACCTCACCGTCGTACCGGAGTCCTCGCCGCAGTCGCGGCGGACCAGCGACCTCGTCGACCTGTTGCGCACCGAGGTGCTGCCGCGGGCCGAGGCCGGCACCTCGCTCGACGTACAGGTGGGCGGGGTGACGGCCGGTCACGACGACTTCGCCGAGGTCATCGTCGGCAAGCTGCCGCTCTTCGTCGGCGTCGTCGTCGGCCTCGGCTGTCTGCTGCTCCTGCTCGCCTTCCGGTCCGTCGGCATACCGCTCAAGGCAGCCGTCATGAACGTGGCCGCCGTCGCCGCCGCCTTCGGGGTCGTCGTCGCGGTCTTCCAGTGGGGCTGGGGAAGCGAACCGCTGGGTCTGGGCCGGGCCGGGCCGATCGAACCCTTCCTCCCCGTGATCATGGTCTCGGTCCTCTTCGGACTCTCCATGGACTACCAGGTCTTCCTGGTCAGCCGGATGTACGAGGAGTGGCTGGAGACCGGCGACAACCGGCGGGCCGTGCGCGTCGGACTCGCCGAGACCAGCCGGGTGATCAACTCCGCCGCGGTCATCATGATCTCCGTCTTCCTCGCCTTCGTCCTCAGCGGCGACCGCGTGATCGCCATGTTCGGCATCGCGCTGGCCGCCGCCGTCGCCCTCGACGCGTTCGTCCTGCGCACCCTCCTCGTACCCGCGCTGATGCACCTGCTCGGCGGCGCCAACTGGTGGCTGCCCCGCTGGCTCGACCGGCGCCTGCCGCGGATCAGCATCGAACCTCCCGAGTGCCGGTCCGCCCATGAGAGGCTCACCGAGGTCGTGGCGGAACTGGAGAAGGAGCGGCAGCCGGATGTACGCGATATCGCTGGGTGACGGAGCCGAACAGCGCCCCCTGGAGCCCTGGCACGCCGAGGAGTTCCTGACGCACCTGGAGCGCGGCCGGGAGTTCATCAACCAGTACATCCCGTTCGCCGCCAAGGCCACCGACGTGCCCGGTGCACGCGAGGTGCTCCAGCGGTACGCCGACATGCGGGCCGCCGACACCGGCTCGCTGCACGGCATCTGGCTGGACGGCGACCTGGTCGGCGGTGTGCTCTTCCTGAACTTCGACGCCGAGCAGGCCAACTGCGAGGTCGGCTGCTGGCTGGAGCCCGCCGGAACCGGGCGCGGCCTCGTCACGCGCGCGATGCGGGTGCTCATCGACCACGCCGTCGAGCGGCGCGGGATCCACCGCGTCGAGTGGGTCGCCGCCGCGGGCAACGTGCCCAGCCTCAACGTCGCCCGGCGGCTCGGGTTCACCCGCGACGGCGTACGGCGCGAGGCCTACCCCTATCGTGGGGTGCGGCACGACCTGGAAGTGTGGTCCGTGCTGGCCCCCGAGTGGCGAGCCGCACGCGCGCGTGTCGCTCACAGCGATCATTAAGAAACCTCTCAGAGAGCGTCCGTACGGTGCGAGACATGGGAACCAAGACAGTTGACGAGGCCGGCGCCGAGACGGGCGCAGAGGCCGCCGAGGCGCAGCGCGACGAGAAGGCGGTGGACGTCACCAAGGCGGACGCGCAGGACGAGGTGACGCCGGCCTCCGAGGACGCCGACGGCGTGGACGACAGCAGCGAGGACACCGAGGAGGGTGAGGTCGTCGACGTCGTCGAGGGTAGCCGCCCGTCCGGTGTCGGCCTGGGGGCCGGAGCCGTCGTCTCCGCGGCGCTCGGCCTGGTGTCGCTCAGCGGCGGCTGGATCGGGACCGTCGCCTCGGCGCGCCAGACCCTGGTCGGCCAGTTGGAGACCTCGTCGACCGCGAGCGTCGCCAACCAGATCCAGGCCGTCTACGGCGACGCCTGGCAGACCACCGCCCTGTGGGCCGGCCTGTTCGCGCTGGCCGCGCTCGTCACCGGCGTCGTGGTGCTGGCCCGGCCCGCCTTCGGCACCCCCGGCAGGGTGCAGGCCCCCTGGATCAAGTCCGTCGCCTGGGCGGGGGTCACGCTCGGCGTGATCGGCCTGCTCCTGGCCGTCCTCAAGTACACCGACGCCCTGCTCGGACTGCGTCCGCCGGTTGAGTCGCCGCAGTTCACGAGGGGTCTTAGGACGGCCGTAAGCACCTTACGGCCGTACTGAGGCCCCTCTCGCGCGTCTAAGGCCCCGGCCGGCCCCGAAGATGCGGAACTCTCCCGATGTGGCGGACCCCCCTGGGAGACGAAGGTTGAGGCATCGAGAGCGTCGCACCGAGCGGCGCCGGATCCACCGACCTCCAGGGGACGTCCACCATGTACGAGTACGAGATCCACCAGGCCCGCTCCGCCGAACTCCTCCGCCGCGCCGCGGACGAGCGGCTGGCCCGCGAAGCCCTCCGCGGCCGCCGTGCCGCCCGCCGGGAGGCCGAGCCGGCGGCCCGCGCCGAGACCCCCGAGAGTGAACGGCATACCCACCGCCCCCGCCGGCTGCGGTTCGCCCGGACCGCGTGAACACCGGGGCACGGCAGGGCGGCCGCACGGGGGTCGGCCGCCCTCCCACCCCCACTCCGGCGACAGCCGCCGGGCCACCGATAACAACTGGGCCGCCGTCACACCTCCGTGCGATGCTCGCCCCCGTGGAGAACAGGTCCGTCAGCCCCGTCTTCGTCGGCCGCGCCGACGAGTTGGCCACTTTGAACGACGCGCTCGCCCGCGCCGCCGCGGGCGAGCCGCAGGCGCTGCTGATCGGCGGCGAGGCGGGGGTCGGCAAGACGCGGCTCGTCGAGGAGTTCGCCACCGCGGCCGACCGCCGGGGAGCCGTCGTCGCACTCGGCGGCTGTGTCGAGATCGGCGCCGACGGGCTGCCCTTCGCCCCGTTCTCCACCGCGCTGCGCGCCCTGCGCCGGGCCCTGCCGGACGACCTGGCCGCCGCAGCGGCCGGCCAGGAGGAGGAACTCGCCCGGCTGCTGCCCGAGCTGGGGGAGACGAGCGGAGGCCGGCACGACGAGGAGAGCATGGCCCGCCTCTTCGAACTCACCGCCCGCCTCCTGGAGCGCGTCGCCGCCGACCGCACCGTCGTGGTGGCCCTGGAGGATCTGCACTGGTCCGACGCCTCCACCCGCCACCTCCTCTCCTATCTGCTGCGCACCCTGCGCACCGGCCGCCTCGTCGTCCTGGCCACCTACCGCGCCGACGACATCCACCGCCGCCACCCGCTGCGCCCCCTGCTCGCCGAACTCGACCGGCTGCGCACCGTCCGCCGCCTCGAACTCGCGCGCCTCACCCGCGACGAGGTCGGCCGCCAGATCGCCGGCATCCTCGCCGCCGAACCCGACCCCGCCCAGGTCGACGACATCTTCGAACGCTCCGACGGCAACGCCTTCTTCGTCGAGGAACTCGCCGTCGCCGCCCACGAGGGCTGCTGCACCGGCCTCACGGACACCCTGCGCGACCTGCTGCTCGTCCGCGTCGAGGCCCTGCCCGAAAGCGCCCAGAAGGTCGCGCGGATCGTCGCCGAGGGCGGCTCCACCGTCGAGTACCGGCTGCTCGCCGCCGTGGCCCGGCTCGCCGAGGACGACCTCATCGAGGCCCTGCGTGCCGCCGTGGGCGCCAACATCCTGCTCGCCACCCCCGCCGGCGACGGCTACCGCTTCCGCCACTCGCTGGTCCGCGAGGCCGTCGGCGACGACCTGCTGCCCGGCGAACGGTCCCGCCTCAACCGCCGCTACGCCGAGGTCCTGGAGGCCGACCCGACACTCGTCCCCGCCGACGAGCGCGTCACCCGCCTGGCCAGCTACTGGTACCACGCCCACGACCCGGCCAAGGCCCTCCCCGCCGTCCTCGACGCCTCCGTCACCGCCCGCTCCCGCCACGCCTACAGCGAGCAACTGCGGCTCCTGGAGCGCGCGATGGAACTCTGGGACGCCGCCCCCGAGGACGTACGGAACCGGCTGCGCCCCCTCGACTACGCAGAGGCCTACCCCGCCTGCGGCTGCGACCCCGACACGACGCCGCTGCGCTACCTCGACCTCATGGCCGAGGCCGCCGTCGCCGGCCGGCTGTGCGGGGAGCGCGAACGCGCCCTGAAGATCACCAAACGGGCGCTGCGCCTGCTGGAGGACGACGACGACCCGCTGCGCAGGGCCTGGTTCTGGGTGCAGCGCTCCCGGCTGGTGCGCTCGCTGGGCCGGGGAAGCGGCCGGGAGGAGCTGACCACCGCGCAGGACCTGGTGCGCGGCCTGCCGCCCAGCGAGGTGCACGCCGAAGTGCTCACCCATGTCGCCAACTGGTCCATGCTGCACGCCCCCGGACCCGACGCCTACGCCGCCGCCGAGCACGCCGTGGAGTACGCGCGCATGGTCGCGTCCGCGAGATCGAACTCGACGCCCGCCAGATCCTCGGCGTCCTCATGGTCGACGCCGGCCATGTCGAACCCGGCCTCACGGAGCTGTACGAGGTCAAGGACCAGGCCCTCACGGAGAACATCCCGTCCGTCGCGCTGAACGCCTACGTCAACCTCCCCTCCGAACTCGAGGCGGTCGGCCGCTCCCGCGAGGCGCTGCCGATCATGGAGGAGGGCATCGCCTACGCGCGACGGCACGGACTGTCCGAGACGGAGGCGTGGGTCTGGGGCAACCTCGCCGAATCCCTGCTGTCGCTGGGCCGCTGGGACGAGGCCGACCGGGCCTGCGCCGCCGCCGGACGCATCGGCCAGGGCGTGGGCATCCGGGGCGGCCACGCCGCCCTGCGCGCCGAACTCGCCCTGGCCCGCGGCGACCTCGACGAGACCGGCCGCCAACTGGCCGCAGCACACGGGTACTTCGGCTCCCAGGACCGTGCGCCCCAGCACGACCTGCCCCTCACCCGGCTCGCCGTCGCCCTCGCCGCCGGCGAGGGCCGCCTCCCGGACGCCCGCGCCCACCTCGCACGCGCCCTCCGACCGGGGCTTCCCACCCGGCGCCCAGCGCTACGCCTGGCCGCTGCTCCTCACCGGGGCCGCCGTGGAGGGCGACGCCCGCGCCCCGGCCGCCGACCCCGGCCGCGCCGAACTTCTCGAATGCATCCGGGAAGCCGCCAAGAAGATCGTCGCCGTCGTCCCCGTCTGGCAGGCCCACGACCTCTGGCTGCGCGCCGAGCTGCTGCGCGCCGAGGGCCGCGGCGGCCCCGGGGACTGGGCCGAGACGGTCACCGCCTTCGAGGCGCTGGAGCGCCCCTACGACCTGGCCCGCACCCGGTACCGGCTGGCCGAGGCCCTGCTCACGGAGGGCGGCGACGACGAACGCGACCGAGCCGCCGAGCTGCTCCGCCTCGCCCACGCCGTCGCCGCCCACCTCGGCGCCCGACCCCTCGGTGACGAGGTCGCCGGGCTCGCCCAGCGCGCCCGGCTGCCCCTCACGCCCGGACCCCGCGGGGCCCCGGCCGGCACCGACCCCGTCGAGGCGCTCGGCCTCACCAGCCGGGAGCGCGACGTCCTGCGACTGGTCTCGGCCGGCCGCACCAACCGCCAGATAGCCGAGGCACTCTTCATCTCGCCCAAGACGGCGAGCGTCCACGTCTCCAACATCCTGGGCAAGCTCGGCGTCTCCGGCCGGGGCGAGGCGGCGGCGGTGGCGCACCGGCTGGGACTCTTCCCGGCCGAGGTCCCCGCCGGGGCTCTCCGGATGCCGCCCGTGGGGTGAGGCGTACGCTGGCAGGAACCGGCAGGGGAGGCGCCGTGTTCAACATGTTCGACGAACTGTTCGCACCCGGCCGCAAGCACACCCGCGACGAGCAGAACCGCCTGGAGCTGACCAGGCAGGACGTCGGCGACGCCGGCCCCGGACACGGGCCGATAGACCTCGCGTCCGGAACGGTCGTCGTCGTGCGCCCAGCCGACCCGGCCCCGCCCGACCCGGTCCCGCCCGAGGAATCGCGCGACTGACAGCCTGACAGCCGGGCCCCGCCCGCGAAGCCCTCAGCTCACCTCCAGCTCCAGGATCCGGTCGTCGCCCTCCTTCGGCGCGCCCCGTCCGTCCGTGTTGCTGGTCGTCACCCACAGCTTGCCGCCGCCCGCCGCGACCACGGTGCGCAGCCGGCCGTGGTCGCCCTCCAGGAACGCCTGCGAGTCGGCCGACGCCGCCGTGCCCCTCAGCGGAACGCGCCACAGGCGCTGCCCCCTCAGTCCCGCCATCCACATCGAGCCCTCGGCGTAGGCGACACCGCTGGGCGAGGCCTCGTCGGTGCCCCACTGGGCCAGCGGATCGCGGTACTTCGCGTCGTCGGACCTGCCCTCGGCCTCCGGCCAGCCGTAGTTGCCGCCCGGCACGATCGCGTTCAGCTCGTCCCAGGTGTTCTGGCCGAACTCGGCGGCGAACAGACGCTGCTTCGCGTCCCAGGCGAGGCCCTGCACATTGCGGTGGCCGTACGAGTACACCGGGGAGTCGGGGAACGGGTTGCCCGGGGCCGGCTCGCCCTCCGGGGTCAGCCGCAGGATCTTGCCGCCCAGGGACTCCTTGTCCTGCGACAGACCCTGCTGTCCGCTCTCGCCGGTGCCCACGTACAGCAGTCCGTCGGGACCGAAGGCGATCCGCCCGCCGTTGTGGATCATGCCCTTGGGGATGCCCCGGAGCACGGTGTCCGGCGCGCCCAGCTGCTCGCCGACGGGCCGCTCGGCGTCGTACAGCATGCGGACGACGCGGTTGTCGGACGCCGAGGTGAAGTAGGCGTAGACCATGCGGTCCGAGGCGTAGTCCGGGGAGAGGGCGATGCCGAGCAGGCCGCCCTCGCCGGCCGCCGAGACGCCCGGCACCTCGCCCAGCTCGGTCTTCCTGCCGCTCTCCTCGTCGACCAGGGTGATCGTCCCCTCGTCGCGCGAGGCGACGAGCAGACCGCCCTCGGGAAGAGGCGCGAGGCCCCAGGGGGTGTTCAGACCCTCGGCGACGGTGCGCACGACCTTGACCGTGCCCTTCGCGGGCGGGGTCTCCTCGACCGGCGACGCGGACGTACCCGCCGCCGTGGGGCTGGGGGACGGGCTCGGGGCGGCGCCCGGGGACCCTTGGTCGTCCGAGGAGCAGCCTGCCGTCAGCAGGAGCACACTCGCGGCCAGTACGGCCGTCACTGCGCGACGTTGCACGATCTCGGTCCCTTCGACGCGGCGGTCCAGCGACAGGTTCTCCTTGTCATACACCGCTCGCGCCGTTCGAGTTCCCGATCTCCGCAACCCGATTCCGCGAAGGCCCCGGCTTCCCGGCGTCCTCCCGGCGGTCCTCAGTCCCACGACCCCTGGGCCGTCGGCAGCTCCGCCACCTCGGCCAGGTCCCGCCCGGTCAGCCGCAGCCCGGCCGACCCCGCGTTCTGCGCCACCCACCGCTCCTGCTTGGCCCCCGGCACCGGCACCACGTGCCGCCCCTGCGCCAGTACCCAGGCCAACGCCACCTGCGCGGCCGTCACGCCCTCTCCGTGCCGGGCGGCCACCCGGCGCAGACCGGCGACGATCGGCTGGTTCGCGGCCATCATCTCGGCGGTGAAGCGCGGGTGCCGGGCCCGCATGTCATCGGGTTCGAAGCCCTCGCCCGGGGTCAGCGTGCCGGTGAGGAAACCATTCCCCAGAGGCATGGCCGCCAGAAACCCGATACCGCGGGCCTCGCACCACGGCAGCAGCGCGTCCAGCGCCTCGGGCGACCACACCGACAGCTCCGCCTCCACCGCGCTCACCGGGAACACCTGCTGCACCCGGCTCAGCTGCCGGATCGTCGCGTCGTACAGCCGCCCGCCCGCACGGCGCCCGCCCCGCGCGCCGACCGCGCACAGACCCAGCGCCCGCACCTTGCCCGCCCGCACCAGCTCGGCCATCGCACCCCACGTCTCCTCCACCGGGACCTCGGGGTCCGCGCGGTGCAGCTGGTACAGGTCGATGACGTCCGTCTGGAGCCGACGCAGAGAGGCGTCGCAGGCCCGTCTCACATAGCCGGGCCGGCCGTTGGCCACGATGTGCTGCTCGCCGACCAGCAGCCCGACCTTGGTCGACACGAACGCGTCCCCGCGCCGTTCCTTCAACACCCGCCCCAGCAGCAGCTCGTTGGTGAACGGGCCGTACATGTCGGCGGTGTCCAGCAGGGAGACCCCGAGATCCAGCGCCCGGTGCAAGGCCCTCAGCGACTCGTCGCCCCGCTGCCGGGACCCGCTGTACCCCCAGCTCATCGGCATGCACCCGAGTCCGACGGCCCCCACCGCGAGCGCCGCCGCGCCGATCGTCCTGCGCTCCACCTGCTCGTGACCCTCCCTCGCCCGGCCCACCAACCTAACCTCTGCACGCGCGCGTGCCTGACATAGCCTCCTGACCATGACTGCTGACCTGTGGCTTCCCATCCCGCCGGACGAGATCGAGGGGCTTCCCGAGGGGCTCAACCCCCTCTTCTGGGACGGGGGCCCCACCGGGGAACAGGAGTTCCCGGGCGATCCCGCGGACTGCGTCTTCTACGTCGTGCCCTACATGAAGCGGCAGCCCGTGAAGGTGCGCCCGCTGGCGGAGATGCGCAACGTCCGCGTCGTCCAGACCCTCACCGCGGGCGTCGACGACGTCACCGCGCACCTGGCCGACCTCCCGCCGGGCGTGCGGCTGTGCAACGCGCGCGGGGTGCACGAGGCGAGCACCGCCGAGCTGGCGCTCACCCTCACGCTGGCCTCCCTGCGCGGCATACCCACGTTCGTCCGCGCCCAGCAACAGGGCCACTGGCAGAGCGAGTTCCGCCCCGCGCTCGCCGACCGGAACGTCCTCATCGTCGGGTACGGCGCGATCGGCTCGGCGATCGAGGACCGGCTCGCGCCGTTCGAGGTCGCGCGGGTGGCGCGCGTCGCGCGCTCCGCACGCACTACGGCGCGCGGTCCCGTGCACCCACTCACCGAACTGCCCGCGCTGCTGCCCGAGGCGGACGTCGTCATCCTCTCCACGCCGCTGACCGGGACCACCCGCGGAATGGTGGACGCCGGC
Organism: Streptomyces phaeoluteigriseus; assembly: GCF_001896135.2. Classification (GTDB taxonomy): domain Bacteria; phylum Actinomycetota; class Actinomycetes; order Streptomycetales; family Streptomycetaceae; genus Streptomyces; species Streptomyces phaeoluteigriseus. The sequence goes on along the minus strand of NZ_MPOH02000009.1, from coordinate 623,070 downwards.
TTCCTCGCCCGGATGAAGGACGGCGCGCTGCTGGTCAACGTCGCCCGCGGCGGGGTCGTCGACACCCAGGCCCTGCTCGCGGAGCTGGAGAGCGGCCGGCTGACCGCCGCCCTGGACGTCACCGACCCCGAACCCCTGCCGCGGGAACACCCGTTGTGGCAGGCGCCGGGCGTGCTGATCAGCCCGCACGTCGGCGGTCCCACGTCCGCCTTCCTGCCGCGCGCCAAGCGCCTCCTGGCGGATCAGTTGGGACGTTTCGTGAACCGGGAGCCCTTGCGCAACGTGATCCTTACGACGGGCGCCACCAACGAGGCGTGACGGCCACGGCACGCGTGTGATCCGGTTCAGGCACCCTCCGCAGTCCTCCGGACGCGGTCCGTACGGGCATAGTCGCTGGTCGTCACTGAGCGTAGAGAAGCTATGTCCCTGAGTGACGATACTGGTGTATCGTCCCGACAGGGGCTGCGCCGTGCACCGTTCGGCGCCGGGGATGGACATCTGACTGTGAGGGGGGCGACGGGCGATGCACGGCCTATGGACGAACGACCCGACGCGGCGGAGCCGCCGCCGACGGCCCGGATGCACGGCCAGGCGCGGAAGCGATGGCCTCGCCGGTCACGGAAGCCGGCACGCCGGCCGTCGCCACCGCAGGCACAGTGGCCGCCGCTCCCACGCACACCCGGCGCACCGGGGCGTGCGGGACGCGGGAGCGGCACGGACCCGGAGCATCCGGTGAGTTCGCCGCCGACCTCCACGAGCCTCCTCGACGGAGTGCTGCGGGCGCAGGCCCCGGCCCCGGCGGGCGCGCCGCTGACCAAGCCGCCGTCCTTCGGCGCCCCGGATCGAACACGGTCCACCAACTCCTGCTGGCCCTGGTGTGCGCGGGATACGCCGTCGGTTCCGCGCTCGGCTGGGGCTCCGACCAGGTCGCCCTGATCATGGGGGACTTCGGGCTCTCCGCGGCCGCGGGTGCCGCCTCCGTGTCCTGCTTCCTCTACTCACGCACCCGCCGCGTCCGCCTGCGCCCCGCCTGGCTGCTGTTCTCGTTCTCCTCGGCGATGGCGGCCCTCGGCAACCTGGTCTGGGGGTGGTACGAGGTGGTCCTGGAGCGCCCCGTGCCCAGCCCCAGCCTCGCCGACCTGTTCTTCCTCTGCTTCGCGCCACCGGCGATCGTGGGACTTCTGGTGCTCGCCGCCCGGCCCGTGACCAAGGCCGGCTGGGTCTGCCTCGCACTCGACGCCTGGCTGATCGCCGGTTCGCTGCTCACCCTCTCCTGGAGCCTCGCGCTCGCCCAGGCCGCCGACCTCGACGGACCGAGCGTGGCGACCGCGGCGCTCACCCTGGCGTATCCGCTGCTCGACATAGCCCTGGTCAGCATGGTGCTGGTGCTGCACTTCCGGCGCTCGCCCGTCAACCGCACGGCGGTCAACACCGCCGTCAGCGCCCTCGGGCTGACCGTGATGTGCGACGCCCTGTTCACCTCACCGCTGATGCACGACAACTACCGTTCCGGCCAGCTCCTGGACGCCGGCTGGTTCGCCGGCTCCCTGCTCCTCGCCTACGCCCCCTGGGCCGCGGGCCGGCACCGCAGGGCGGGAGCCGAGGGGCACACCCGCGTGGTGCACGAGCATCTGCCCGGACGGCCCAGCGGCAGCCGGCCGTCCCGGCAGCCCGTGCGGACACCCGTGCCGGGGGCCGACCCGACCCGCTATCCGTCCACCCGCCCGATCACCGGCTCCCTCGCCGCCCTCACGCCCTACCTCGCCGCCGCCGTGTGCACCCTGGGGATCCTCTACAACGTCCTCAACGGCCGCAGTGTCGACCGCGTCGTCCTCCTCACCGGCGGCGCCGTGGTGCTGGCGCTCGTGGTGCGCCAGGGCATCATGCTGCTCGACAACATCACCCTCACCCAGGAGCTGGCCCAGAAGGAGAACCACTTCCGCTCCCTGGTGCAGGGCTCGAGCGACGTCATCATGATCGCCGCCCCCAGTGGCGTCCTGCGCTACGTCTCCCCGGCCGCCGCAGGTGTCTACGGGCGGACCGCCGAGGACCTGGTGGGCACCGAACTGGCCGACCTCATCCACCCGGAGGACCTGGGGTGCGTGGTGCACGAGGTGCGCCGCTTCCTCGCCGCCAGCCCCCAGGAGGAGCCCACCACCCGCATCGAGTGCCGCTTCCGCGCAGGCGACGGGGGTGCCTCCCGCTCGAGCGACGCCGAGAGAGGGGGAGGCTGGCTCAACGTCGAGTCCACCGTCAACCGGCACCACGGCGGCCTGATCTTCAACAGCCGTGACGTGACCGAGCGGGTCCGTCTCCAGGCGCAGCTCCAGCACAACGCCGAGCACGATCCGCTCACCGACCTGCCCAACCGCGCCCTGTTCACCCGGCGCGTGCAGCAGGCGCTCTCCGGCCGCCGCAGCTCCGACCGGGGCATCGCCCTGCGCAACACCGCGGTCCTCTTCATCGACCTCGACGGCTTCAAGGCCGTCAACGACACCATCGGCCACCAGGCCGGGGACGAACTCCTCATCCAGGCCGCCCGCAGGCTCCAGGACGCCGTCCGGCAGGGGGACACCGCCTCCCGGCTCGGCGGTGACGAGTTCGCCGCCCTGATCGTCGGCGACGGCACCCGCGACCGCGGCGCCCGCGAGGGCCACATACTGGAGCTGGCCGACCGGCTGCGGATCACGCTCTCCCAGCCCTATCTGATCGACGGCAACGAGGTGCGGGTCGCCGCCTCCATCGGCGTGGCCTTCGCCGAGGCGGGGCTCGGCGCCGGCGAACTGCTGCGCAACGCCGACCTCGCGATGTACCGGGCCAAGGCGGGCGGCAAGGGCCGGGTCGAGCTGTACAAGCCGCAGATGCAGCAGGACGTCGTACGCAAGGCGGAGCTGGCGACGCGGCTGCGGGCCGCGTTGCACGACGGGGAGTTCGCGCTGCTGCACCAGCCCGTGGTGCGGCTGGACGACGGCCGGATCTCGTCGGTCGCCGCGCAGCCCCGGTGGCGGTCCTCCCAGGGTGTGCTCTTCACGCCCGCCGAGTTCCTCCGGGTGGCGGACGAGGGCGACCGGACCGCCGAGCTGGGCCGCTGGGTGCTGGAGCAGGCCGCCGAGCAGGCCGCCGACCGGGCCGCGACCGGACTGAACGTACCGGTGGTGGTCCAGCTGGCCGCCCGGCGGCTGCTGGACCGGTCGCTGCCGCTGGGCTCCGTGGAGGCCCTGCTGACCCGCCACGGGCTGCCGTCCGGGTCGCTGGTGATAGAGCTGTCCGACATCGATGCCGGGGTGTCCCTGGACGACCTGGAGCGCCGGCTCGCCGCACTGAGGCGCCTGGGTGTCCGGATCGCGCTGGACGGCTTCGGCGGCGGCGTGGCCATAACGGCTCTGCGCCGGCTCCCCGCCGACGTACTGAAACTCGACCGCGGACTGGTCGAGGGGGTCGTGGAGTCCGCCCGGCTGCACAAGATCACCAGTGGGCTGCTGCGGATCGCCGGAGATCTCGGGCTCCAGTCCGTGGCCGAGGGTGTGGACCTGCCCGAGCAGGTCGTCGCCCTGCGCGCGATGGGCTGCACGCACGGGCAGGGCATGGCGTTCGCCGGACCGCTCGACGAGTACCGGCTGCGCCGGGCGCTCGGCCGGGGCAGCTGCCCGGTGCCGCACGGGCCCGCCGAGCCCGTGTTCGCCGGGGGCGGCGCGGGGGCCCGCACCGCGGGTGTCCAGGCCGTCCTGGGAGGAGGGAACCTCGGCGGTGGGACGGCTCTCCGTTCACATGATGAGACCCCCGTCCCACCCACTTGACAGTCGGTGCGTGCCGGGGGGAGGGTCAATGCCATGCGCACCCGAATTCTCGTACTTGGACAGCGCGTCGGCTGAGCTGGGACGCACCGGAGGACGATCCGGAATCCCCAGCGACCACACCGGCGCGCTCCCCTCGCTTGCCTTTTGGCACGAGGGGTTTTTTGTTGCACCAGCACCTGCAGTCCAGAAGTCGAACACCGTACAAACCTCGCAAAAACCCTCAGCATCGAGAAGAGAATGCCGATGACCGAGCAGGCCACCGGGGCCCATCACCCGCAGCCGCGGCCCCGATCCGGAGGACAGCACTCCGCGTCCGTCGAGCACGTGACGGGTGCGCAGTCCCTCATCCGTTCTCTCGAGGAGGTCGGCGCCGACACGGTATTCGGCATTCCCGGCGGTGCGATCCTTCCCGCCTACGACCCGCTGATGGACTCCACGAGGGTCCGTCACATCCTGGTCCGCCACGAGCAGGGCGCGGGCCACGCCGCCACCGGCTACGCGCAGGCCACCGGCAAGGTCGGCGTCTGCATGGCCACCTCCGGCCCCGGCGCCACCAACCTGGTCACCCCGATCGCCGACGCCCACATGGACTCGGTGCCGATGGTCGCGATCACCGGCCAGGTCGCCTCCAAGGCGATCGGCACGGACGCCTTCCAGGAGGCGGACATCGTCGGCATCACCATGCCGATCACCAAGCACAACTTCCTGGTCACCAAGGCCGAGGACATCCCGCGCGTCATCGCGCAGGCCTTCCACATCGCCTCCACCGGCCGCCCCGGCCCGGTCCTGGTCGACATCGCCAAGGACGCCCTCCAGGCGCGGACCACCTTCTCCTGGCCGCCGACCATGGACCTGCCCGGATACCGCCCGGTGACCAAGCCGCACGCCAAGCAGATCCGCGAGGCCGCCAAGCTGATCACCGCCGCCAAGCGGCCGATCCTCTACGTCGGCGGCGGCGTCCTCAAGGCCCAGGCGACCGCCGAGCTGAAGGTCCTCGCCGAGCTGACCGGCGCGCCCGTCACCACCACCCTGATGGCGCTGGGCGCGTTCCCCGACACCCACCCGCTGCACGTGGGCATGCCCGGCATGCACGGCTCCGTGGCCGCCGTCACCGGACTCCAGAAGGCCGACCTGATCGTCGCCCTCGGCGCCCGCTTCGACGACCGCGTCACCGGAAAGCTCGACAGCTTCGCGCCGTACGCCAAGATCGTCCACGCGGACGTCGACCCGGCCGAGATCGGCAAGAACCGCGCCGCCGACGTGCCGATCGTGGGCGACGCCCGCGAGGTCCTCGCCGACCTGATCCAGGCCGTCCAGAAGGAGCACACCGAGAGCGGCCCGGGCGACTACACCGCCTGGTGGAAGGACCTCAGCCGCTGGCGCGAGACCTACCCGCTGGGCTACGACCAGCCCGCGGACGGCTCGCTCTCCCCGCAACAGGTCATCGAGCGCATCGGGCAGCTCGCGCCCGAGGGCACGGTGTTCGCGGCGGGCGTCGGCCAGCACCAGATGTGGGCCGCGCACTTCATCCAGTACGAGAAGCCCGCCACCTGGCTGAACTCCGGCGGCGCCGGCACGATGGGCTACGCGGTCCCGGCCGCGATGGGCGCCAAGGCGGGCGTCCCCTCGAAGACCGTCTGGGCGATCGACGGCGACGGCTGCTTCCAGATGACCAATCAGGAACTGACCACCTGCGCCCTGAACAACATCCCGATCAAGGTCGCCATCATCAACAACGGCGCGCTCGGGATGGTCCGCCAGTGGCAGACCCTCTTCTACAACCAGCGCTACTCCAACACCGTGCTGCACAGCGGCCCCGACGCCGACGGCAAGCAGCCGAGCGCCGGCACCCGCGTCCCCGACTTCGTGAAGCTGTCGGAGGCCATGGGCTGCTACGCGATCCGCTGTGAGGACCCGGCCGACCTGGACAAGGTCATCGAAGAGGCGAACTCCGTCAACGACCGCCCCGTCGTCGTGGACTTCATCGTCCACGAGGACGCGATGGTGTGGCCGATGGTCGCCGCCGGCACCTCCAACGACGAGATCATGGCCGCACGGGACGTCCGCCCCGACTTCGGCGACAACGAAGACGACTGAGCGAGGAAGACCCAAGAGACATGTCCAAGCACACGCTCTCCGTCCTGGTGGAGAACACGCCCGGCATCCTCGCCCGGATCGCCGCCCTGTTCTCCCGCCGCGGCTTCAACATCGACTCGCTCGCGGTCGGTGTCACCGAGCACCCCGAGATCTCGCGCATCACCATCGTGGTGAACGTGATCGAGGAACTGCCGCTCGAGCAGGTCACCAAGCAGCTCAACAAGCTCGTCAACGTGCTGAAGATCGTCGAGCTGGAACCCGGATCGGCCGTTCAGCGCGAACTCGTTCTGGTGAAGGTGCGCGCCGACAACGAGACGCGCTCCCAGATCGTCGAGATCGTCCAGCTGTTCCGCGCCAAGACCGTGGACGTCTCCCCGGAGGCCGTCACCATCGAGGCCACCGGCGGCAGCGACAAGCTCACCGCCATGCTCAAGATGCTGGAGCCGTACGGCATCAAGGAGCTGGTCCAGTCCGGCACGATCGCGATCGGCCGCGGCTCCCGTTCGATCACCGACCGGTCGCTGCGCGCACTCGACCGGTCGGCGTAACGACGGAACCGGGCGGCCGGCCGCACCGGCCGCCCGTATACCGAGACCCCGAGACCTCCCTTCCGCCCGCCGTCATACGGTGGGACGCAACACCTGCACACCAAGGAGAGAACCCAAAGTGGCCGAGCTGTTCTACGACGCTGACGCCGACCTGTCCATCATCCAGGGCCGCAAGGTCGCGGTCATCGGCTACGGCAGCCAGGGCCACGCCCACGCGCTGTCGCTGCGCGACTCCGGTGTCGACGTGCGGGTCGGTCTGCACGAGGGCTCCAAGTCCAAGGCCAAGGCCGAGGAGCAGGGCCTGCGCGTGGTGAGCCCGGCGGAGGCCGCCGCCGAGGCCGACCTCATCATGATCCTGATCCCGGACCCGATCCAGGCCCAGGTCTACGAGGAGTCCATCGCCCCGAACCTGAAGGACGGCGACGCGCTGTTCTTCGCCCACGGCTTCAACGTCCGCTTCGGCTTCATCAAGGCCCCGGCCGGCGTGGACGTCGCCCTGGTCGCCCCGAAGGGTCCGGGCCACCTGGTCCGCCGTCAGTACGAGGAGGGCCGCGGCGTCCCCGCGATCGCGGCCGTCGAGCAGGACGCCACCGGCAACGCCTTCGCGCTGGCCCTGTCGTACGCCAAGGCCATCGGCGGCACCCGCGCCGGTGTCATCAAGACGACCTTCACCGAAGAGACCGAGACCGACCTGTTCGGTGAGCAGGCCGTGCTGTGCGGTGGCACCTCGGCGCTGGTCAAGGCGGGCTTCGAGACCCTGGTCGAGGCCGGCTACCAGCCGGAGATCGCCTACTTCGAGTGCCTCCACGAGCTGAAGCTGATCGTGGACCTCATGTACGAGGGCGGCCTGGAGAAGATGCGCTGGTCGGTCTCCGAGACCGCCGAGTGGGGCGACTACGTCACCGGCCCGCGCATCATCACGGACGCCACCAAGGCCGAGATGAAGCAGGTCCTCGCCGAGATCCAGGACGGCACCTTCGCCCAGAACTGGATGGACGAGTACCACGGCGGTCTGAAGAAGTACAACGAGTACAAGACGGCCGACTCCGAGCACCTGCTGGAGACCACCGGCAAGCAGCTGCGCAAGCTGATGAGCTGGGTCGACGAGGAGGCGTAAGCCTCACGCCGGGCCGGAGCGAATCGCTCCGGCCCTCTTGGGTTAACCCCGGGTAACGCCGTGTGTCATGGTGTTGTCCAACCCGTCCAGCCACGGACGGGTGATCCTTCCGCTGAGGCGCAAGACGCTCCTCGCCGCGCCACTACACTGCTGCACACATACGCGTCAGGCCCACAGCGTCGTGCGTCTTCCACGCGGCTAGCCCCTCCTCCGCCTGCGGCCGTCGGGACGGCCGTCCGCACGCTTTGGACTTGTGAGGACTCACGTGAGCTCGAAACCTGTCGTACTCATCGCTGAAGAGCTGTCGCCCGCGACCGTGGACGCACTCGGCCCGGACTTCGAGATCCGGCACTGCAACGGAGCGGATCGAGCCGAACTGCTCCCGGCCATCGCCGACGTCGACGCGATCCTGATCCGCTCCGCCACCAAGGTGGACGCCGAGGCGATCGCCGCCGCGAGGAAGCTGAAGGTCGTCGCGCGAGCCGGCGTCGGCCTGGACAACGTCGACGTCTCCGCCGCCACCAAGGCCGGCGTGATGGTCGTCAACGCCCCCACCTCGAACATCGTGACCGCCGCCGAGCTGGCGTGCGGTCTCCTGCTCGCCACCGCCCGCCACATTCCGCAGGCCAACGCCGCACTGAAGAACGGCGAGTGGAAGCGGAGCAAGTACACCGGCGTGGAGCTGGCCGAGAAGACCCTCGGCGTCGTGGGCCTCGGCCGCATCGGCGCGCTCGTCGCCCAGCGCATGTCGGGCTTCGGCATGAAGGTCGTCGCCTACGACCCCTACGTGCAGCCCGCGCGCGCCGCGCAGATGGGCGTCAAGGTCCTGTCGCTGGACGAGCTGCTCGAGGTCTCCGACTTCATCACCGTCCACCTGCCCAAGACCCCCGAGACGGTCGGCCTGATCGGTGACGAGGCGCTGCGCAAGGTCAAGCCGAGCGTGCGGATCGTCAACGCGGCCCGTGGCGGCATCGTCGACGAGGAGGCGCTGTACTCGGCGCTGAAGGAGGGCCGGGTCGCCGGCGCCGGCCTCGACGTGTACGCGAAGGAGCCCTGCACGGACTCCCCGCTGTTCGAGTTCGACCAGGTGGTCGCCACCCCGCACCTCGGTGCCTCCACCGACGAGGCGCAGGAGAAGGCCGGTATCGCCGTCGCCCGCTCGGTGCGTCTCGCCCTCGCCGGTGAGCTGGTCCCGGACGCGGTGAACGTCCAGGGCGGCGTCATCGCCGAGGACGTCAAGCCGGGCCTGCCCCTCGCGGAGCGCCTCGGCCGCATCTTCACCGCGCTCGCCGGTGAGGTCGCCGTCCGCCTCGACGTGGAGGTCTACGGCGAGATCACCCAGCACGACGTGAAGGTGCTGGAGCTGTCAGCCCTCAAGGGTGTCTTCGAGGACGTCGTCGACGAGACCGTGTCGTACGTCAACGCCCCGCTGTTCGCCCAGGAGCGCGGCGTGGAGGTGCGGCTGACGACCAGCTCGGAGTCGGCCGACCACCGCAACGTGGTCACCGTGCGCGGCACGCTCAGCAGCGGCGAGGAGGTGTCGGTGTCCGGCACGCTGGCCGGTCCCAAGCACCTGCAGAAGATCGTCGCCGTCGGCGAGTACGACGTGGATCTCGCGCTCGCCGACCACATGGTCGTGCTGCGGTACGAGGACCGTCCGGGTGTCGTCGGCACCGTGGGCCGCATCCTCGGCGAGGCCGGGATCAACATCGCCGGCATGCAGGTCGCCCGCGCGGCGGTCGGCGGGGAGGCGCTTGCCGTCCTCACCGTGGACGACTCGGTCCCGGCGGGGGTCCTGGCGGAGGTCGCCGAGGAGATCGGCGCGACGTCCGCGCGTGCGGTGAACCTGGTCTGACGTTGCCGTCGACCGAGGTGCGCGTGTCCGGGGGCGGCCGCCCCCGGAGCCCCGCTTCGGCCTGAACGGCCTCGTCCTCAAACGCCGGACGGGCTGAGGGTACTCGGCTCGTCGGCGTTTCGCTGTGCGCCCGCACCCCCCGCAGCGTCACCGCGGCCAGGCCCGCCGCCCCCGCCAGCAGCACCGCCCCGGCGACCGCCGCGCCGTTCATCCCGCTGGTGAACGCCTCCCGGGCCGCCGTCGCCAGCCCCGGCACCTGATCGGCGACCGTCAGCGCCCCGCCCAGCGTCTCCCTCGCGACGTCCGGGGCCGAGGACGGCATCTCGTGGCGGTAGACCGCCGTGCCGACGGAGCCGAGGACGGCCATGCCGAGGGCGCCGCCGAACTCCGTGCCGGTCTCCATCAGGGAGGAGGCGGTGCCCGCCCGTTCCACGGGAGCGGTGCCCAGCGCGAGGTCCATGATCTGGGACATCACCATCACGATGCCGGACGCGAGGACCCCGCACGCGACCAGCACCAGCCACATCGAATCCGGGCCGGCCAGGGCCAGCACGCCGTAGCCGCTCGCGGCGATCGCGAAGCCGGCCGTGATCACGTGGGCGCGGTCCACGCCCTTCTGCACGAGCCGGGTCGCCAGCGGGGCCGCGGCGCCGATCGGCACCGAGGGAAGCAGCGCCCACAGGGCCGCCTCCAGCGCGCTCTTGCCGAGCACCGACTGGATGTACTGGGTGGTGAAGTAGGCCGAGCCCATCATCCCGAACGCTGAGACCAGGTTCAGGGTCACCGCGGGGGCGAAGCCACGGCCGCGGAACAGGGCCGGGGAGATCATCGGGGAGGCCGTGGTGCGCTGGCGGTGGACGAACAGCGCGGCGAACAGCAGGCCGACGGTGACGGAGAGGACGTAGCGCACGTTCCAGCCCTCGGAGGGGATCTCCTTGAGGCCGTAGACCACGGGGAGGACGGCGGCCATGGAGAGGGGGACGCTCGGCCAGTCGAAGCGGCCGGGGTCCGGGTCGCGGGACTCGGGGAGCAGGATCGGGCCGAGGACCAGCAGCAGGACCATCGCGGGCAGGTTGACCAGGAAGACCGAGCCCCACCAGAAGTACTCGACCAGGACGCCGCTCAGCACCGAGCCGAGGGCGACTCCCGCCGTCATCACGCCGGACCACACCGCGATCGCCCTGGCCCGCTGGCCGGCGTCGGTGAACATCGTGCGGATCAGCGCCATCGTGGACGGCATCAGGGTCGCGCCGCCGATGCCGAGGACGGCGCGGGCCAGGATCAGGGTCTCGGCGCTGTCGGCGTAGGCCGCGGTCAGGGAGGCGGCGCCGAACGCGGCCGCGCCGATCAGCAGCAGCCGGCGGCGGCCGATGCGGTCGCCGAGCGAGCCCATCGTCATGAGCAGGCCCGCCAGGACGAAGCCGTAGATGTCGAAGATCCACAGCTGTTGGGTGCCGGTCGGCTCCAGGTCGGCGCTGATCGCCGGGACGGCGAAGTAGAGGACGGAGACGTCCATGGAGACCAGGAGCAGCGGAAGCATCAGCACGCCGAGGGCGGTCCATTCGCGGCGCCCGGCGCGGGGGCCGGGTGGAGTGCTCGTCGAGTTCGTCATGACGGTGACTGTACGAGCGTCTTATACGTCTGTCTAGAACAACTGTATAAGTCGTGCGTCTAGGACGGCTGTATGGATCGAGGGGTACGCTGACGGCATGGGACACCGTGAGGATCTGCTCGAGGGCGCCAAACGCTGCCTGCTGGAGAAGGGGTTCGCGCGCACCACCGCGCGGGACGTCGTCAAGGAGTCGGGGACCAACCTGGCCTCGATCGGCTACCACTACGGCTCGAAGGACGCGCTCCTGGCGCAGGCCTACGTCTCACTGGTCGAGGGGATGGGCGACGCCTTCGAGGGGAGCGACGGCGCGGGACCGGCGGGGGAGCCCGGCTCGCTCGAACGCTTCCGCTCGGTCTGGGCGAACATCATCGGCACCATGCGGGAGCCCGGCTCGCTGTGGCGGCTCAGCATGGAGATCCTCGTCATGGGCGACCAGCTGCCCGAGGTCCGCGACCATCTGGCGCGGGCCCAGCGGGAGGCCGGGCGCGGCCTGATCCCGCTGCTCATGGGCGGTCGTGAGGAGGACGTGTCCGACGAGACCGCGGACACCGTAGGCCGGTTCTACGTGACCCTGATGACCGGCCTCATCGCGCAGTGGTCCTTCGATCCGAAGACCGCACCCGAGGCGGACCAGCTCGCGGATGGGCTGCGCCAGATCATCGTGGCGGCGGCGAAGGGCTGACCCGCCCGTCGCGCATCCGCACCACCCGGTCCGCGAAGTGCCGTACCACCGCACGGTCGTGGCAGATGAACAGGTAGCCGAGCCCCAGATCGTCCTGGAGGTCGGCCAGCAGGTTCAGCACCCCCGCGCGGACCGACGGGTCCAGGGCCGACACCGGTTCGTCGAGGACCAGCAGGCGCGGCTCGGAGGCGAGCGCGCGGGCGATGCCGGCGCGCTGGCACTGCCCGCCGGAGAGTTCGTGGGGGCGGCGGTCGCCGTACGACGGGGCGAGACCGACGCGGTCGAGGAGTCCGGCCACGCGTGCGGGCGTCGGCGTCGCTCCAGCGGCCCTGGACCTTCAGGGGTTCCGCCACCGCGTCGCGGATGCGGTGGCGGGGGTTGAGGGAGCCGTAGGGGTCCTGGAAGACCGGCTGCATCCGGGGGCGCAGGGGACGCAGCTCGCGTTCGGTGAGGGCCGTCAACTCCAGTCCCTCGAAGCGGACTTCACCCGCATCGGGGCGGCGCAGCTGGAGGACGGCGAGGGCCGTGGTCGACTTGCCGCAGCCGGACGGGCCGTCGAGGGCGAGGGTCTCGCCCGCCTCCAGGGCGAAGGAGACGCCGTCCACGGCGGTCACGGTCCCGTAGCGGACCACGAGATCGCGCACGTCGAGCAGTGGTGCGGTCATGCCGGTCGTCCTTCCCCGAACAGCGTGGCGGTGTCGGCGGGGACCTGCTCGGCCCGGTGGCAGGCGACGAGCCGTCCGTCCACCGTCCGCGGCTCCGGTTCCTCGGTACGGCACACGTCCACCGCCAGCGGGCAGCGGGGCGCGAAGGCGCAGCCGGGTGGCGGGGCGCCCGGCGTCGGAGGCGTGCCGGGGAGGGCGGGCAGCCTCCTGCGGCGCCGGACGCCGTCCTGGGGGAGGGAGGCGAGGAGCCCGGCGGTGTAGGGGGCGCGCGGGCGGTTCAACACCTGTGCCACGGGGCCGAGTTCGCTCGTCCGTCCCGCGTACATCACCAGCACGCGGTCCGCGTGGCCGCGTACGACGTCCAGGTCGTGGGTGACGAGGAGCAGTGCGGCACCGGCCGCTCGCGCTGTTCGGCGAGCACCCGCAGGACCTGCTCGCGGCGCTCGGCGTCCAGCGCGGTGGTCGGCTCGTCGGCGACCACCAGATCCGGTTCGCCCAGCATCGCCATCGCGATCACCGCCCGCTGGCGCATCCCGCCGGAGTACTCGTGCGGATACGCCCGCGCCCGGCGGACGGCGTCCGGGATGCCCACCCGGTCCAGCGCGGCGACGGCACGGGCTCGCGCCTCGGCGCGGGAGACGCGGTGCAGCGACCGTACGGCGGCGGCGAGCTGGTCGCCGACGGGGTGCACGGGGGAGAGCGCGGACAGGGCGTCCTGCGGCACGAGCGAGATGCGGCGGCCCCGGGCGGCGGCGAGGTCCGCGCAACCGTCCAGCCGGATCTCCCCGCTCATGGCCGCGCCCCGGGGGAGCATCCCGAGCAGGGCCCGCGCGGTGAGGGACTTGCCCGCCCCCGACTCCCCGACCAGCGCGAGGACCTCACGGGGGCGGACGTCGAAGGAGACACCGCGGACGGCCTCGGTGCCGCCGAAGGAGACACGGAGGTCACGGACCGAGAGCAGGCCGCTGTGCCGCACCGGCGGCGCCTGCGTCACCTCAGACTCCAACGGGAGCCTCCTTCCGCGGACTTCGGGCGACACCCTGCGCGTACGCCGCCCCCGACACCGCCAGCCCCGCCAGCAGGGCCAGGGCGATCGCCGGGGACAGGGCGGCCCACGGGGCGCGTTCCACGTAGGCGCGGGACTCGTCCAGGAGGAGTCCCCACTCCGGGGCCGGGGGCTGGGCGCCCAGGCCGAGGAAGCCCAGGGAGGCCAGCGCGAGGGCGATGCCGGGCAGGCGGAGGAGGGCGTGCCGGGCGACGGGCGCGGCCACCGTGGGCAGGACGTGCCGGGTGAGGATCCACCACGGGGGCGCGCCGATGGCCCGTTGGGCGGTGAGGAATCCCGACGCCCGCACCTCCTGCACCAGCGCCGCCGCGTGCGCGGCCAGCGGCGGCCAGGAGATCAGGGCCACCGAGAGGGCCGCTCCGCCGGTGCCGGGGCCCGAGACGGCCGCGACGAGGATGCCGACGATCACCGGGGGCAGCGCGTTGGCGATGTCGGCCGCCCCGGCCGCGACCCCGGGCAGGAAGCCCAGCGCGAGGGAGAGGACCAGGCTGAGCAGGCAGACGGCCACCGCCGTGCCCACCGTCGACGCGGCGCCGTGTCCGAGGCGGGCCAGGACGTCGCGGCCGAGTCCGTCGGTGCCGAGGGGGTGCGCCCAGCAGGGCGGGGCCAGCCGCGCAGCGGTGTTCACCGCGTACGGGTCGCGCAGCAGGCCCCAGCCGATCGCCGTGGCGAGCAGCGCGGCCAGGGTCAGCGGAATCGCGGGGTGGGCGCGGACCGGCAGGGGCGGCGGCAGCGCCAGCGAGGCGTCCCGCAGGGCGGGGCCCAGGAGCCGCCGCCGTACGAGCGCCGCCAGCGCGCCGGCGGCCAGGCCGAGGAGCAGCAGGGCCAGGACCGCGCCCTGGAGCAGGGGAAGGTCCTGCGACTTGGCCGCCCCCAGCGCCGTACGGCCGATGCCGGGGACCGCGAACACCGTCTCCACCGCGACCGCGCCACCGGTCAGACCGACCGCGGCCATGCCGAACTGCGGGACCAGGGGCGGCAGCACGCGGCGCAGCGCGGCGGCCGAGACACGGGCGCGGCTCACTCCGGCGCCCCGCCACAGCTCGACCCACCGCTCCTCCAGGACGGCCGGCAGCGCGTCCGCGACGAGGCGGCCGAGCAGGCCGCCCGCCGGGACGCCGAGCGCGACCGCGGGCAGCACCATCGGACGAGGGGCCGTCCCAGCCGGACGTCGGCAGCCGGCCCAGCCACACCCCGCACACCAGCAGCCCGACCGTGGCCAGCAGGAACTCCGGCACGGCCGCCAGCATCGCGGAGCCCGCGCCGGCCGACGCCCGCCCGTGCGCCAGCACCGGCGCCACGAGCGCGACGCCGAGCAGCACCGCCACGCCGAACGCCGCGCCCATCAGGGCCAGCGACACCTGGAGCCCGGCCAGCACGGAGGGCCCCACGTCGGTGCCGGACACCCAGGAGATCCCGAGGTCGCCGCGGACCAGGCCGGCCGCCCAGCCGCCCAGCAGGGACAGCGGACCGGCGTCCAGTCCGAGGTCACGGCGTACGGCGTCCAGGGCCTCCCGCGTGGGTTCCTGCTCGGCGGAGCGCGCCCGCAGCACGGACAGGGCGGGGTCGCGGCCGGACAGCCAGGGCAGCAGGCCGACGGCGGCGACGATGGCGAGCAGGGACAGGGACCGGGTCGTCCCGGCGGCGCCCGGCCAGGGCCGACGGGCGGGGAGTCTCACTTGACGTGGGTGGCGGCCGTGACGAGTTCCCGCTCGCGCGGGTCGTGGGCGGCGCCGACGACCCCGGCCGCGTCGCCCTGGATGACCCGCTCGTGCAGCATCGGCACGGCCGCGTCGGTCGCGAGTACGGCGGCCTCGGCGGCGATGACGGCCTCGCGGCGGGCGTCACCGGTGGGAGTCTCGCCGGCCTCGCGCAACGCGGCGTCCACCGTGGGGTCCTGGAGCTGGGCGATGTTGAAGGAGCCGTCGGAGGCGAAATCGCTGTAGAGGTAGGCGGCCGGGTCACCGGAGTCGAGGACGGTCGCGCGGGACAGGATGAACGCGTCGAACTCGCCCGCCAGCGCGTCGGCTTCGATGTTGGCGTACTCGCGCACGTCCAGCTTCACCGTGAAACCGGCCTTCTGGAGCTGCTGTTGCAGCGTGGCGGCGACCTCGGGGAGTTCGGCGCGGTCGGTGAAGGTGCCGATGGTGACGGTCCGGCCCGCCGGGTCGCCCGCCTCGACCCGGGTGACCGGCGCGCGCAGCCCGGCCGCCCACGGCAGCGCCGGGCCGAGCAGTCCCTCGGCGACGTCGGCGCGGCCCTCGTAGACGCCCTTCACGATCGACTCGGCGTCGATCGCCTCGCGGGCGGCGGCGCGCAGCGAGGCGTCCTTGAAGGCGCCCTTCCCGGTGTTGAGGTACAGGGTGTTGGTGCGCGGCATGGGCACCTCGGTGACGAGGTCCTCGTCGAGCAGCGCGGCCTGGGAGACGGGGACCGCCTCCACGATGTCGGCCTCGCCGCTGCGCAGGGCGGCGGCACGGGCGGTGCCGTCGGGCACGAACCGCACGTCGATGCCGGGGGCCTTCGCCCTGCCGCCCCAGTACGCGTCGTAGCGGTCGAGGGTGGCGGACGAGGTGCCGTTGACCTTCGTCAGCTCGAAGGGGCCGGTGCCGGCGCCGACCGGGTTCACGGTCTGGCCCGTGTACGCCTTCGCGGCGAGGACCGCCAGCTGCGGCGAGCTGAGCCGCTGCGGGACCAGCGGGTCCTCGGCGGCGGTCGTCACGGTGACGGTGTCGGCGTCGGCGGCCTTCGCGGTCAGCTCGACGCCGTCCAGGATGCGGGGCTTGGGGGAGGCGCCGGCGGCCCGGGTGAGGGAGCGTACGACGGCCTCGGCGTCGAGCTTCGTGCCGTCGTGGAAGGTGACGCCGTCGCGTATCTCGAAGCTCCAGGTCCGGCCGTCGCGCTGCCAGGAGGTGGCGAGCGCGGGCTGGGCGTCACCGGCCGTGTCCAGCTTGACCAGGGTCTCGGCGGTCGACCAGCGCGAGAGCTTGAAGGCGTCGTCGGACAGCGGGGACAGGCCCGAGCGCGGCGGCTGCATCATCGCGAGCCGCAGCCGCTTTCCGTCCGCGCCGCCGGACCCCTCGGTGGTCCCGTCGCCGGAGAAGCAGCCGGTGAGCAGCGCGGAGGCGGCCGCGATGGCCGGTACGGGGAGCAGGCGGCGGGCGGGCAGGCGCACGGAACACTCCGGGGAGGGGTCGTCAAAAGTTCAAGGGGTGCGCCGACCGTAACACGATGACAATCGTTTTCAGTAGCGGGGTCCGTGACGACGGGGAGAGGGGCGTGCCGGCGAACGGCGCAGGTCTCGGGGCCGCTGACGTCGCAGGTGTCAGGGCCGCTGACGTAGTGGGTCGCAGGAGCCGCTGAAGTAGGTCTCAGAGCCGCTGTGCCTTGAGCGCCATGTGCAGCAGCAGCCGGTCCTCGCCGTCGTCCAGGTCCAGGCCCGTCAGCTGCTCCACCCGCGAGAGCCGGTAGTACAGCGTCTGCCGGTGGATGCCCAACTCCGCGGCCGTACGGCCCGCCTGACCCGCACAGTCCAGGTACACCTCGGCCGTGCGGGCCAGTTCACGATGAGAGGGCGTCAACAGGGCCTGTACGGCGGGGTCCTGGGCGGAGCCCGGTGGCAGCGAGGTCAGCAGGCGGTAGGGGCCGATCGACGCCCACTCGGCGGTCGGGCCGAGGCGGGACTCCGCCAGCGCCGCCCGTGCCGCCGCCGACGCCTCCTGCCAGGCCGCCCCCAGCTCCGCGAGACCGGCCCGCCCCGCCGCGACCCCGGCCGCGCCCGTCCCGCCGGTCCGCTCCAGCAACCGTGTCGCCGCCGAGGTCGCCGCGGTCAGGGAGTCCGTCGAGCGCAGCCGGACCAGCACCGCGAGGCACTGGCCGCTCACCCCCCACGGCACCGTGCACAGGGCCTCCGCGCCCGGCAGGGTGCGCAGGGACGGCGCGTCGTCCGGGTCCGCCGACGGCCAGGGCGCCACGCACACCACCGTATGAGGGCCGTCCGCGCGGGTGCCGAGCGCGGTGCGCAGTTCCGCCACCGCCATGTCCCGCTGCCAGCCCCGGTCGGCGGTGAGGACCGCCCGCAGTTCGCGGGTGAGGTCGGCGCCGTGCTGGGCCTCGTCGGCGAGCAGTGCGCCGATCCGGCCCGTCACCTCCATCGCGCCCGCCAACTGGGCGTCCGAGGGTCCCTGGCCGCCGTCCAGCAGCCAGACGTAGCCGAGGACGACCCCGCGATGGCGCACCGGGAGGCAGATGCGGCCCCGGTGGACGCCGGCCTCCGGGGTCGGCGGGATGCGGACCGGGCCCGTGGCCCGCGTGATGCCGAAGCCCTCGAACCAGGTCCGCACCGCCGGAGTGGAACGCCGGGTGAGGATCGACCGCGTGCGCACCGGGTCCAGCGCGGCGGCGTCCAGCTCGTCCTCACTGTCGTAGGCGCCGAAGGCGATCAGCTCGAAGTCACGGTTCTCCAGGGTCGCCGGAGCGCCGAGCAGCTCCGAGATCTCGTCGACCAGTTCCTGGTACTCACCCTTGAAATCCGCCGTCACCCGGTCATTCTCCCGCATCCCCGCGGCCTCCTCATACATCTGTCTGAGATCTGCGGCACGGATGCGTGACAGCTGTCGATGGCAGACGATCGGAGGGATCCTTAGGTTTCACGGTGGTTCTCCGTGCCGTTCCCGAAACGTCGGGAAGCGGCCTCGTATGGGTTGGTATGTGGAGGTGCCCCGTGCTGGGTCCCGTGATTCTCGCCGCCTCGCGCAGCGACCGGATGCGCCGCCTGATCTCGGCGGCCCCGGTGACGAAGCAGGTCGTGGACCGCTTCATCCCCGGTGAGACGGTGGACGACATCGTCCCGATCATCGAGGAGCTGACCGGGCGCGGCCTGGAGCTGACGATGGACGTCGTCGGCGAGGACATCACCACCCCCGAGCAGGCCGCCGCCGCCCGCGACGCCTACCTGACGCTGGTGGACCGCCTCAAGGAGCTGCAGCTCGGCGAGCGCGTCGAGATGTCCGTCAAGCTGTCGATGTTCGGCCAGGCGCTGGAGGGCGGCCACGAGCTGGCCCTCGCCAACGTCCGCCCGGTCGTCGAGGCCGCCGCCGCCATCGGCACGACCGTCACCCTGGACGCCGAGGACCACACCACCCTCGACTCGATGTTCGCCATCCACGAGGAACTGCGCAAGGACCACCCCCAGACCGGCTGCGTCATCCAGGCCTACCTCTTCCGCACCGAGGCCGACGCCCGCCGCCTCGCCGGCGACGGCAGCCGCGTGCGCCTCGTGAAGGGCGCCTACAAGGAGCCCGCCGAGGTCGCCTACCAGCAGAAACACGAGATCGACAAGGCGTACGTCCGTGTCCTGCGCGCGCTGATGGAGGGCGAGGGATACCCGATGATCGGCTCCCACGACCCCCGCCTGATCTCCATCGCCCAGGAACTGGCCCGCAAGGCCGGCCGCAAGCCCGACGAGTACGAGTTCCAGATGCTGTACGGCATCCGCGGCGAGGAACACCTGCGCCTGGCTGCCGAGGGTCACCGCATGCGCGTCTACACGGCCTACGGCACCGACTGGTACGGCTACTTCATGCGACGGCTCGCCGAGAAGCCGGCGAACCTGCGGTTCTTCCTGCGGAGCGTGATCAGCCGTGGCTGACGACGCGATGAGGTTGTGCCGCGGTTTCCGCCGGGGGCCCGGGGGCGCTCCCCCGGGGAGGCGCGGCCTGCGGCGGCCCGCCGAGGAGCCGACGAGTCCGCGGTTCCTGGTACCAAGCATGCTCACCAAGGGCTGAACCACCACCGCTCACGAAGGAGTTACGGAAATCATGGACGCTGTGACCCAGGTCCCCACCCCCGTCAACGAGCCGGTGCACGGCTACGCCCCCGGCTCGCCCGAGCGGGTCCGGCTGGAGGCCAGGCTCAAGGAGCTGGCCGACAACCCGATCGACCTGCCGATGACCATCGGCGGCGAGAAGCGGATGGGCGGCGGCGAGCGCTTCGACGTCGTGCAGCCGCACAACCACAAGGCGCGCCTCGGCACCTACGCCAACGCCACCCGGCAGGACGCGCAGGACGCCATCGACGCGGCCCTCGCCGCCGCGCCCGCCTGGCGTGCGATGGCCTTCGACGACCGCGCCGCGATCATCCTGCGCGCCGCCGAACTGCTGGCCGGCCCCTGGCGCGAGACCCTCGCGGCCTCCACCATGCTCGGCCAGTCGAAGACCGCCCAGCAGGCCGAGATCGACACCCCCTGCGAACTGGTCGACTTCTGGCGCTTCAACGTCGCCTACGCCCGCCAGATCCTCGCCGAGCAGCCCCCGGCGAACTCGCCGGGCGTGTGGAACCGGCTGGACCACCGTCCGCTGGAGGGCTTCGTCTACGCGATCACGCCGTTCAACTTCACGGCCATCGCGGGCAACCTGCCCACCGCGCCCGCGCTGATGGGCAACGTGGTGGTCTGGAAGCCGTCCCCGACGCAGACCCACTCCGCCGTGCTGCTGATGCGGCTGCTGGAGGAGGCCGGGCTGCCCAAGGGCGTCATCAACCTCGTCACCGGCGACGGCATCGAGGTCTCCGAGGTCGCCCTCGAACACCGCGACCTGGCCGGCATCCACTTCACCGGCTCGACGAAGACCTTCCAGTACCTGTGGAAGACCGTCGGCGCCAACATCGAGAAGTACCGCTCCTACCCGCGTCTGGTCGGCGAGACCGGCGGCAAGGACTTCGTCGTCGCCCACCCGAGCGCCGACCCGGCCGTGCTGAAGACCGCCCTCACCCGCGGCGCCTTCGAGTACCAGGGCCAGAAGTGCTCGGCGACCTCGCGCGCGTACATCCCGGCGTCGATCTGGAACTCCGGCTTCAAGGAGGAGTTCGCCGCCGAGGTCGACTACCTCACCATGGGTGACGTGACCGACCTGTCGAACTTCCTCGGCGCGGTCATCGACGAGCGGGCCTTCGCCAAGAACAAGGCCGCGATCGACCGCGCGAAGGCCGACCCGGCCTGCACGATCGTCGCGGGCGGCAGCTACGACGACTCGGTCGGCTACTTCGTGCGCCCGACCGTCGTCGAGTGCACCGACCCGGAGAACGAGGTCTTCACGACCGAGTACTTCGGCCCGTTCCTCGCCGTGCACGTCTACGAGGACGACCGCTACGACGAGATGCTCACGCAGATGGAGTCGGTGTCCGACTACGCCCTCACCGGGTCGGTCATCGCGGGCGACCGAGCGGCGGCGGCCTACACGATGGAGAAGCTGCGCTACGCGGCCGGCAACTTCTACATCAACGACAAGTCGACCGGTGCCGTGGTCGGCCAGCAGCCCTTCGGCGGTGGCCGGGCCTCCGGTACCGACGACAAGGCCGGCGCCCCGCAGAACCTGATGCGCTGGACCCTGACCCGCGCCATCAAGGAGACGTTGGTCCCGCCGACCGACTACACCTACCCGCACATGGGCTGACAGCCCCCGTGCCCCGGACGGGCCAGGTCTTCCCCGACCTGGCGTCGGCGTGTCCGGGCGGGCAGACTGGCCGTATGACGTGGACCGAGGAGAAGGTGACGGCCGACGACGGGGCACGGCTGTGGACGGCACGTGCGGGCGAGGGCGAGCCACTGGTGCTGTGCCACGGAGGGCCCGGCCTGTGGGACATGTTCGACGACGTCGGCTCTGAACTCACCGACCGGGCCGCCGTGTTCCGCTGGGACCAGCGCGGCTGCGGGCGCTCGCAGCGCAGCGACGGCCCGTGGACGACCGAGCGGTTCGTGGCCGATCTGGACGCCGTGCGCGACCGCTTCGGCCTGACGAGAATGACGCTGCTCGGCCATTCCTGGGGCGCCCAGCTCGCGTTGAGCTACGCGCTCGCGCACCCGGAGCGGGTGAGCACGCTCATCTACGTCAGCGGGACCGGCATCGGGCCCGACGCCGACTGGCATCCGGCCTACCGGGAGAACTTCCTCGCCCGGCTCGGTGAGCACCCCGAACGGGTAGCCCGCTGGCGGGAGTTGACCGGCCGTCGCCTCTTCACCGACGAGGAGGCGCGGGAGCGTGCCGTACTCCAGTGGTCCGTCGAGTTCGAGGACCGCGAGCGGGCCCTGGAACACGCCGGGCGGATGGCCGACCCCTGGTTCGGGGTGGCCGCCGAGTGCAGCAAGGTCCTCAACGAGGAACGCAAGCGCGTCTGGGGCACGCCCGCGCTGTACACCGCCTGCGAGTCCCTCGACGTCCCCGTCGTGATCGTGGACGGGGCGCGGGACATCCGCCCGCGTTCGGCCGTGGACTCCCTGGAGCGGGCCCTTCCGGTGGTACGCCGGGTGACGCTGCCGACGGCCGGGCACCTGCCGTGGGCGGAGGACCCGGAGGGCTTCCGGGAGGCGGTCACCACGGCGATCCGCTGAGGCGCTGATCCGCTGATCCGCTGAGTTGCCGGTCGGCCGGCCCGCTGAGCCACTGACCCGCCGGTCCGCCGGGCCACTGACCCGCCGACTCGCGAGCCCGTTGACCCGCCGGTCCGCCGACCCGCCAGCCCGCCGAGCCGCTGACCCGCCAAGCCGCCGGTCCGGCGGACCGCCGAGCCACTGACCCATCGTTCCGCCGGTCCGCTGACCCACCGATCCGCTGACCCGCCGAGTCGACTCCGCGACAGGCTCAGCCGCGCACAGCGTGCCGATCGCCGCGCCGAGGTGAGTCGGAGTCGAGGGCCGCGGAGTGGCCGATGTGCCGAGTGAGGCGCCGGAACTTCTCCGGGTTCCCGCGCTGCCGCCCGGCCCTCGCCCGGGCAGCAGTCCTCCTTGGCACGGCCGGTGGGTGAAGGGCACCCGAGCCAACTCATGGCGTGTCCCGGCAGGGGTGACAAGCCTCAGACGCTAGACGTGCCCAGCCCCCGCGCCCGACAGCCGGGCGAAGCGGCCCATGGTCGATCAAGGGGTGACCTGGGTGCCTCCGGGCGCGTCTCAGATAGTAGGAAGTCCGAGTAATTGTAGAGACAGGCGCGGGCTCCTCCCTTAGTTTTGTAGGAGCCGAACGTCTCGCTCGACCAAGCGAATGGCGGTCGTGAGCCGGGCCCCGTGCAGGCAACCCCTGCGGGCACCGCTCCCCGGCCCATCTGGGGGCACCCCCCACGCCCTTGACGCAGTGGGGGAGTCTCGCAATCCCCGCCGCACTCCCCGGTTCTCGAATGGAGTCGATTTCCCATGGCCGAGACGACTGTCCGCCGCCGAGTCCGCCACATCCCCCGCACCAGCGAGTCCGACCGCAAGAACGCCGCCGCGGCCCTCCAGCGCGCCCTCGACCGCCGTGACAACGGCGGCGAGACCGGCCACTGACCGACCGTCGGCGGAATCAGGGTCACCGTCACCCCAGGTACCGGGAGCCGCTCCCGCACGGGGTGCGGTGCGGGCCCCGAACGGGACTTCGGGCCCCGCGCCGCACCCCGGACCGTTCACCGGTCCGGCCGCCTGTCGTGTCCGTATCGCGGACGGTCCATGTCATCCCATGGGACGCCGAGTAGGGTTCTCAC
Organism: Streptomyces phaeoluteigriseus; assembly: GCF_001896135.2. Lineage (GTDB taxonomy): Bacteria > Actinomycetota > Actinomycetes > Streptomycetales > Streptomycetaceae > Streptomyces > Streptomyces phaeoluteigriseus. The sequence goes on along the minus strand of NZ_MPOH02000009.1, from coordinate 600,124 downwards.
ATGTCTCGCAGCATCAATCTCGCAGTGATCCCCGGTGACGGCATCGGCCAGGAGGTCGTGGCCGAGGGTCTCAAGGTCCTCTCCGCCGTCCTTCCGCAGGATGTGAAGCTGGAGACCAAGGAGTTCGACTTCGGCGCCCGGCGCTACCACGCCACCGGTGAGACCCTCACCGACGCCGATCTCGACGCGCTCAAGAAGCACGACGCGATCCTGCTCGGCGCCATCGGCGACCCGTCGGTACCGTCCGGCGTCCTGGAGCGCGGCTTCCTGCTCAAGCTCCGCTTCGCCTTCGACCACCACGTCAACCTGCGGCCCAGCAAGCTGCTGCCGGGTGTGGAGACTCCCCTCAAGGGTGAGCCCGAGATCGACTTCGTGGTCGTCCGTGAAGGCACCGAGGGCCCGTACACCGGCAACGGCGGCACCATCCGCAAGGGCACCGAGCACGAGGTCGCCACCGAGGTCTCCGTGAACACGGCCTTCGGTGTCGAGCGCGTCGTGCGGGACGCCTTCGCCCGCGCCCAGGCCCGCCCCCGCAAGAAGCTCGCGCTGATCCACAAGAACAACGTGCTGACCTTCGCGGGTCACCTGTGGACCAACGTCTTCAACAAGGTGGCCGAGGAGTTCCCCGAGGTCACCACCGAGTACATGCACGTGGACGCGGCGACCATCTACCTGGTCACCCAGCCCCAGCGCTTCGACGTGATCGTCACCGACAACCTCTTCGGCGACATCATCACCGACCTCGCCGCGGCCGTCTCCGGAGGCATCGGTGTCGCCGCGAGCGGCAACATCAACCCCTCCGGCGACTTCCCGTCCATGTTCGAGCCCGTGCACGGCTCGGCCCCGGACATCGCGGGCCAGGGCAAGGCCGACCCCACCGCCACGGTCCTGTCCGTCGCCCTCCTGCTGCGCCACCTCGGCCACGAGTCCGAGGCCGCCCGCATCGAGGACGCGGTCTCCGCCGACCTCGCGGAGCGCACGGGCAAGCCGGCCCGCTCCACCACCGAGATCGGCGACGCGCTCGCCGTACGAGTAGCCGGCTGACGCCCGCGCCACCTCGAAACCATTCGAAGCCGCCGGGTCGCATCCGCACCCGGCGGCTTTCGCATGTCCCCCGCCGGGTGCCACCATCGATCCCGGGCCGCCATTCACCCTGTTTCTTCCACCGCCGATCCCGCGCGATAATCGAACGCGGAGCCGCGGAGTGAGGGAATGCTCGGACGTCCTAGCACTGGGCGTACAGGAACGAAAGCGGCCCGTCACTACAACACCGGTGAAGGACAACCACTCATGACGACGCCCACGATCGAGCTCAAGCCCTCCGCCGGCCCGCTCTCCGACGCCGAGCGCACGGCGATCCTGGCGAACCCCGGGTTCGGCCGCCACTTCACCGACCACATGGTGACGATCAAGTGGACCGAGGGCCGCGGCTGGCACGACGGCCAGCTCGTCCCGTACGCGCCGATCCCGCTCGACCCGGCGACAAACGTCCTGCACTACGCCCAGGAGATCTTCGAGGGCCTCAAGGCGTACCGCCGCCCCGACGGCTCCGTGGCCACCTTCCGCCCGGACCAGAACGCCAAGCGCTTCCAGCGCTCCGCCCGTCGCCTCGCCATGCCCGAGCTGCCGGTCGAGACGTTCGTCGAGGCCTGCGACGCGCTGATCCGCCAGGACCAGGACTGGGTGCCCGCGCACGGCGGCGAGGAGTCCCTCTACCTGCGCCCCTTCATGATCGCGACCGAGGTCGGCCTGGGTGTGAAGCCCGCCAACGAGTACCTGTTCCTCGTCATCGCCTCCCCGGCCGGCGCCTACTTCGCCGGCGGGGTGAAGCCGGTCTCCATCTGGGTCTCCGAGGACCGGGTCCGCGCCGTCCCCGGCGGCATGGGCGACGCCAAGACGGGCGGCAACTACGCGGCCTCCCTGCTCGCCCAGGCCGAGGCCGCCGCCAAGGGCTGCGACCAGGTCTGCTACCTCGACGCGGTCGAGCACCGCTGGATCGAGGAACTCGGCGGCATGAACCTGTACTTCGTGTACGGCGACAAGATCGTCACGCCCACCCTGACCGGCTCCATCCTGGAGGGCGTCACCCGTGACTCCCTCCTCCAGGTCGCCCGTGACCTCGGCTTCGAGTCGGAGGAGAGCCGCGTCTCCCTCGAGCAGTGGCAGGCCGACGCCGCCGACGGCACCCTGACGGAGGTCTTCGCCTGCGGTACGGCCGCGGTCATCACCCCCGTCGGTACCGTCAAGCGCGCCGGGGGCGAGTGGCAGCACTCCGGCGGCGAGCCCGGCCCGGTCACCCTGAAGCTGCGCGAGGCGCTCCTCGACATCCAGCGCGGGACGGCCGAGGACCGGCACGGCTGGATGCACGAGATCGGCTAGACCGCACCAGACGCGCGAAAGGGCCGCCCCGGACTGCCTGTCCGGGGCGGCCCTTTCATGTGCCGACCTCGTTTTAGAGCAACACTCTATGTGAGATGCCCTGTATCCGCCCTGTACCTCTTCCAGCCCCTGGTGCATTCAGCTAATCTGGTTTAGAGCGACGCTCTAATTTCAGGGATGCGAGGAGGTGTCGAGGCGTGCGACTGACCCCGACGGAACGTGACCGGCTGCTGCTGTTCGGTGCCGCCGAACTGGCCCGCGCCCGCCGTGCCCGGGGCCTGCGGCTGAACGTGCCGGAGGCGACCGCGCTGATCGCGGACACCGTCTGTGAGGCCGCCCGCGACGGCGCCCGGCTCGCCGAGGCGATCGAGCGTGCCCGTACGGTCCTCGGCCCCGACGACGTGCTGCCGGGCGTCGCCGACATCGTCACCGAGGTGCACGTCGAGGCCGTCTTCGAGGACGGATCCCGGCTCGCGGTGGTCTCCGAACCGATCGGGGGCGGTCTCGGCGCCGGGGCCCCCGGCGCGCTGCTGCCGGGGCCCGAACACGCCGAGCCGGCGGCGGCGGTCCTGCTGACGGTCACCAACACCGCGGCCGTGCCCGTCTCCGTCACCTCGCACTTCCACTTCTTCGAGGCCAACCCCCGCCTCGACTTCGACCGCCCGGCCGCCTACGGCATGCGGCTCGCCGTCCCCGCCGGTTCCTCCGTCCGCTTCGGGCCGGGTGAGCGCGGCGAGGTGGGGCTGGTCCCCATCGGGGGCGACCGGATCGCGATCGGCTTCGCCGGACTGGTCGACGGGCCCCTGGACGCCCCGGGCGCACGCGAGGAGCCTGCGCAGGGCCACGGCCTGCGGGACCCGGGCAGGCGGGACCGGGGCGGCCGGGACCGGGGCGGCCGGCACCGAGGCAGCCGGGACCCGGGCAGGCGGGACCGGGGCGGCCGGTACCGAGGAAGTCAGGACCGGGGCAATCAGGGCCGAGGCGGCCGAGGCGGCCGAGGCGGCCGAGGCGGCCGAGACCGAGGGAGTCACGCCGTGAATCCGTACGAGTACGCCGCCACGCACGGGCCGCGCGCGGGTGACCGTGTCCGGCTCGGTGACTCGGGGCTGGTCGTCCGTGTCGAGTCCGACTCCCAGCGCCCCGGCGACGAGTTCCTCGCCGGGTTCGGCAAGACCGCCCGCGACGGACTGCATCTCAAGGCCGCGGCGGTGCGCGAGACCTGTGACGTCGTGATCAGCAATGTCGTCGTGATCGACGCCGTGCAGGGCATCCGGAAGGTGTCCATCGGCATCCGCGAGGGCCGGATCCGCGCGATCGGGCGGGCCGGGAACCCCGACACCCTCGACGGGGTCGACGTGGTCGTCGGCACCGGGACCTCGATCGTCTCCGGCGAGGGGTTGATCGCCACCGCCGGTGCCGTCGACACGCATGTCCACCTGCTGTCGCCGCGGATCATGGAGGCCTCGCTGGCCTCCGGCGTGACCACGGTCATCGGGCAGGAGTTCGGGCCGGTGTGGGGCGTCGGCGTCAACTCGCCCTGGGCCCTGCGGCACGCGTTCAACGCCTTCGACGCCTGGCCGGTCAACATCGGCTTCCTGGGCCGGGGTTCGTCCTCCTCTCCGGCCCCTCTGGTGGAGGCGCTCGCCGAGGGCGGCGCGTCCGGATTCAAGGTGCACGAGGACATGGGCGCCCACACCCGGGCGCTGGACACGGCGTTGCGGGTGGCCGAGGAACACGACGTCCAGGTCGCCCTGCACAGCGACGGTCTGAACGAGTGCCTGTCCGTCGAGGACACCCTGCGCGTGCTGGAGGGCCGTACGATCCACGCCTTCCACATCGAGGGCTGCGGCGGCGGACACGTGCCGAACGTGCTGAAGATGGCGGGCGTCGCCAACGTCATCGGCTCCTCCACCAACCCCACCCTGCCCTTCGGCCGGGACGCGGTCGCCGAGCACTACGGCATGATCGTCTCCGTCCACGACCTGAAGACCGACCTGCCCGGCGACGCCGCCATGGCCCGCGACCGCATCCGCGCCGCAACCATGGGCGCCGAGGACGTCCTGCACGACCTGGGCGCGATCGGCATCACCTCCTCCGACGCGCAGGGCATGGGCCGGGCCGGCGAGACCGTCCGCCGTACGTTCGCCATGGCCGGGAAGATGAAGGCCGAGTTCGGCGCCCCGGACGAGCACGACAACGAGCGCGTCCTGCGCTACATGGCCAAGCTGACGATCAACCCGGCCATCGCGCACGGGCTGTCGCACGAGGTCGGCTCCATCGAGACCGGCAAGCTCGCCGACATCGTGCTGTGGCGCCCCGAGTACTTCGGGGCCAAGCCGCAGCTCGTCCTCAAGTCGGGCTTCCCGGCGTACGGCGTCGTCGGCGACCCCAACGCGGCCACCGACACCTGCGAACCCCTCGTCCTGGGACCGCAGTTCGGCGCGTACGGCGCCACACCCGCCGACCTCTCGGTGGCGTTCGTCGCGCGGGCCGCGCTGGACCAGGGCAACGACACGATGCCGACCCGGCGTCGCAGGGTCGCCGTCCGCGGCACCCGCGGTATCGGCCCCGCCGACCTGCGGCTCAACTCCCGTACCGGAGCGGTGGACGTCGACCAGCGGACCGGCCTGGTCACTCTCGACGGAGAGCCGGTCCGCTCGGAGCCGGCCGATTCCGTCTCCCTCAACCGCCTCTACTTCCTGTAAGGACCTCCCCGATGAGCAAGGCTGCCGCCGACGGCTTCCGGATGCCGGCCGAATGGACCCCGCACGAGCGCACCTGGATGGCGTGGCCCGGCCCCAACCCCACCTTCGACGATCCCGAGGACCTCGCCGCCTCCCGCGCCGCCTGGGCGTCGGTGGCCCGTACGGTCCGCCGCTTCGAGCCGGTGACGGTGGTGTGCGGACCGGGCCAGTCGGCGAAGGCCAGGGACCTGCTGGGTGCGGGCGTCGACACCGTCGAACGGGAACTCGACGACGCGTGGATGCGTGACATCGGCCCCACCTTCCTCACGAACGGCCGTGAACTGGCCGCCGTGGACTGGACGTTCAACGGCTGGGGCGCCCAGCACTGGGCCCGCTGGGAGCACGACGCGAAGATCGCCGCGTACGTCTCGGACCTCGCGGGGGCGAAGACGTACGCCTCGGGGCTGGTCAACGAGGGCGGGGCGATCCACGTCGACGGCGAGGGGACGGTGCTGCTGACGGAGACCGTGCACCTCGGCCCCGAGCGCAACCCGCACTGGTCGAAGGAGGAGGTGGAGGCGGAGATCCACGCCCAGCTCGGCACCCGCAAGGCGATCTGGCTGCCCCGCGGCCTCACCGGCGACTACCCCCCGCACGGCTTCGGCACCCTGGGCCATGTGGACATCGTGGCCGCGTTCGCCCGGCCCGGCGTGGTGGTGGCCCACCACCAGCCGGACCCGGCGCACCCGGACCACGAGGTGACGAAGGAGGTCATCGGCCTGCTGAAGGCGCGGACCGACGCGCGGGGCCGCCGCCTGGAGGTCGTCGAGGTACCGGCGCCCACCGTCCTGGAGGCCGACGGCCACTGGGCCGACTACTCCTACATCAACCACTACCTCTGCAACGGCGGGGTCGTCCTGTGCGGCTTCGACGACCCGCGCGACGAGATCGCCGCGGGCATCTTCCGCCGGCTGTTCCCGGACCGCACGGTGACGCTGGTCGACGCCCGTACGATCTTTGCCGGTGGCGGTGGCATCCACTGCATCACCCAACAGCAGCCGAAGACCTAGAGGACGTGGGGTGGCCCGATGGCCGGTGCGGCACGTGAGCGCAGGCACGCCCCGCCCCGCGCGGACGTCCTCGCCGCCGCCATGGCGATGATCGCCGAGCGCGGCCTGGAGAAGCTCACCATGGCGGCGCTCGGGCGCGAGGTCGGGATGAGCAGCGGGCACCTCCTCTACTACTTCCGCTCCAAGGACGAACTCCTCCTCCAGGCCCTGGAGTGGAGCGAGGGCCGCCTCGGCGCCGAGCGCGGCCGACTGCTGACCGGCCCGGCAACCGCCCGCGAGCGGCTGGACGCCTACGTCGACCTGTACGTCCCCGCCGGCCACCGCGACCCGCACTGGACCCTGTGGCTGGAGGTCTGGAACCGCTCGCAGAGCGCTGCCGCCGACACGGACGCCCGCGACCGGCAGGCGGCAATCGAGGGTGCCTGGCACCGCGACCTGGTGGCGCTGCTCGCCGAGGGCGTCTCGCGCGGCGAGTTCCGCCCGGTCGACCCCGACCGGTTCGCCGCCCGGCTGCGCGCCCTGCTCGACGGCTTCTCCATCCATGTGGCGGTCGGGCTGCGCGGCGCCGACCGCGAGCAGGTCATCGGGCATGTGACGGAGTTCGTCACGGACGCCCTGCTCGTATCCTGAGACAGTCGGTGACCGCCGGGCTGCCCTGTGTCAGACTCCCCCCGTGCTCTCGTTCGCCACGATTATTGGCAGCAGGCGCGCCGGTCCGCAGTGACCGCCACGTACGACCAGGTACGGGCGGCCATCGTGTCCTCGACCCGCGCGCAGACCTCTCGCTACCCGCGAGGGGTTTTTCGTTTTCCTGGCCCACCTTCAGCCGGGAGACAAGCGCGAGGGACCATGGGGGGACGGTGGAGCCGGTCATTCCGGTAGACCGAGATCCAAAACAGGAGCCTTGAGACCATGACGGAAACCAGCGAGCTCGACGACTCGTTCCACGTCTTCGACACCACCCTGCGCGACGGCGCCCAGCGCGAGGGCATCAACCTCACGGTCGCCGACAAGCTCGTGATCGCACGGCACCTGGACGAGTTCGGCGTCGGCTTCATCGAGGGCGGCTGGCCCGGCGCCAACCCGCGCGACACCGAGTTCTTCGCCCGCGCGCGGCAGGAGTTCGACTTCCAGCACGCCAAGCTCGTCGCCTTCGGCGCCACCCGCCGGGCCGGCGCCAAGGCCTCCGAGGACCCCCAGGTCAAGGCGTTGCTCGACGCGGGCGCCGACGTGATCACGCTGGTCGCCAAGTCGCACGACCGGCATGTGGAGCTGGCCCTGCGCACCACGCTCGACGAGAACCTGGCGATGGTCAGTGACACCGTGTCCTTCCTGAAGGGCCAGGGCCGCCGCGTCTTCGTCGACTGCGAGCACTTCTTCGACGGCTACCGCGCGAACCCCGAGTACGCCAAGGCCGTCGTCCGCGCCGCCGCGGAGGCCGGCGCCGACGTCGTCGTCCTGTGCGACACCAACGGCGGCATGCTCCCCGCGCAGATCCAGGCCGTCGTCTCCACCGTCCTCGCCGACACCGGTGCCCGCCTCGGCATCCACACCCAGGACGACACCGGCTGCGCGGTCGCCAACACCCTCGCCGCCGTCGACGCCGGCGCCACCCACGTGCAGTGCACGGCCAACGGCTACGGCGAGCGCGTCGGCAACGCCAACCTGTTCCCGGTCGTCGCCGCCCTGGAGCTGAAGTACGGCAAGAAGGTGCTGCCCGAGGGACGGCTGCGCGAGATGACCCGCATCTCGCACGCCATCGCAGAGGTCGTCAACCTCGCGCCCTCCACGCACCAGCCGTACGTCGGTGTCTCCGCCTTCGCCCACAAGGCCGGCCTGCACGCCTCCGCGATCAAGGTCGACCCGGACCTGTACCAGCACATCGACCCCGAGCTGGTCGGCAACACCATGCGGATGCTGGTCTCCGACATGGCGGGCCGCGCCTCGGTCGAGCTGAAGGGCAAGGAACTCGGCATCGACCTCGGCGGCGACCGCGAACTGGTCGGCCGGGTCGTCGACCGGGTCAAGGAGCGTGAGCTGAAGGGCTACACCTACGAGGCGGCCGACGCCAGCTTCGAGCTGCTGCTGCGCGCCGAGGTCGAGGGCCGGCCCCTGAAGTACTTCGACGTCGAGTCCTGGCGGGCCATCGTCGAGGACCGCCCCGACGGCAGCCACGCCAACGAGGCCACCGTCAAACTGTGGGCCAAGGGCGAGCGCATCGTCGCCACCGCCGAGGGCAACGGCCCGGTCAACGCCCTCGACCGGTCCCTCCGCGTGGCCCTGGAGAAGATCTACCCCCAGCTCGCCAAGCTCGACCTGGTGGACTACAAGGTCCGCATCCTGGAGGGCGTCCACGGCACCCAGTCCACGACCCGCGTCCTCATCTCCACCACCGACGGCAGCGGCGAGTGGTCCACGGTGGGTGTCGCGGAGAACGTGATCGCCGCGTCCTGGCAGGCCCTGGAGGACGCCTACACCTACGGACTGCTGCGGGCGGGGGTGACCCCGGCCGAATAGGCCGGAGCCGCCGGAGTCCCCGAATCGTCCGTCACGTCGAGATGCCCGCAGGGGCCCGGTCGTCGTCCCGCAGGCATAATCCCACTCCGGCTGCCCTACTTTGCCCCTGTTCGGGGTAACTTCGAAGTATGAAGGTCGCACTTTCGACCCGAGGCTTCGCCGGACTGCTGCTCGCGCTGGCGCTCGCCGCCCTGACCCTGGTGGTGGCGGGTGCCCCGCGCGCCGCGGCCGACACCAGTGTGTCGACGATCGCCGCGGCCCTGCGCGAGAGCCCCGTCTACGTCGACCCTGCGGCGTCCGCCGAGTTCTCGCAGGCGGACGCCCAAGCCCTGCGGAAGAAGATCGAGGACGCCGACAAGCCCGTCTTCGTCGCGGTCCTCCCGGCCGGGCACCCGACCGAGAACCTCTTCAGCGACCTGCGCACCGCCACCGGCGTGACCGGCCTCTACGCGGTCCGCCTCGGCGACCGCTTCGACGCCCGCGCCGACTCCTCCGTCCTGCCGACGGCGGCCGTGCGCAACCTCGTCAGCAGCGTCCAGGGCCAGAACGACCCGGCGGCCCAGCTCGACGCCTTCACCGACCGGGCCGTCGCCAACATGGGCGGCTCGGCCCCCGCGGGCTGGGACTCCTCGGGCGGCGGCGTGTCGACGACGGGCCTGGTCACCGCGGGCGTCCTCGTCGCAGTGGGCGGCGCCGGCGCGTACACGCTCGTACGACGCAACCGCAGGCGGCACGCGGACGAGCAGCGGGCCGCCCTCGAACGGCTCCGGGTCGTCGTCGACGAGGACATCACCGCCTTCGGTGAGGAACTCGACCGGCTCGACTTCCACCCGGCCGAACCCGGCGCCGACGACGCGATGCGCGGCGACTACGAGCACGCCCTCGACGCCTACGAGAAGGCCAAGTCGTCCATGGCCGACGCGACGAGACCGGAGGACGTGCGCCCCGTCACCGAGACCCTGGAGGACGGCCGCTTCGCCCTGGCCCGGCTCGCCGCCCGCCGGACCGGCCAACCCCTGCCCGAACGCCGCCCGCCCTGCTTCTTCGACCCGCGCCACGGGCCCTCCGTCGCCGACGCCACCTGGACCCCGCCCGGCGGCGCCACCCGCGAGGTCCCGGTCTGCGCGGCGGACCGCACCCGCCTGGCGGACGGCCGCGATCCCGTGGTCCGCGAGGTCGACACCGACTACGGCCGCCGCCCCTACTGGGAGGCGGGCCCGGCCTACGGTCCCTGGGCGGGCGGCTACTTCGGCGGCGGCCTGCTGCCCGGCCTGCTCGTCGGCACCATGCTCGGCAGCCTGATGGCCACCCCCGCCTACGCCTCCGACTACGGCAGCGGCTACGGCGACTTCGGCGGCGGCTACGAGGGCGGCGACGTGTCCGGCGCGGACTTCGACACCGGCAGCTTCGGCGACTTCGGCGGCGGGGGAGGGGACTTCGGCGGCGGCGGAGGCGGAGGGGACTTCGGCGGAGGCTTCTGACCGCGGGCACAGGTACGGCACGCGCACGGGCCCGGCGATGACGCGCCGGCCGTGGACGTCGTACGAAGGGATGCGCAGGGGTCGGTCGGACGCGGGTCAGAGAGAGGCCGCCGCCGAGGCGATGGCCGGGGCGAACGTGGAGACCTCGCTGTAGACGCCAGGTGCGTTGGGCCGGGCGCAGCCGATGCCCCAGCTGACGATGCCGACCTGGATCCAGGCGTTGGCCGCGTCCCGGCGGAACATCGGGCCGCCCGAGTCGCCCTGGCAGGTGTCGACGCCACCGGCCGCGTATCCGGCGCAGATCTCGTCGCTCGCGATCAGGCCGCTGTAACCGCTGTAGGAACGGCAGGTTGCGTCACTGACGAACGGCACGGTCGCCTTCAGCATGTACCGCTGCTGGGAGCCGCCCTCGGTGGCCGAACCCCAGCCCGCCACGGTGAAGGTGCCGGTGTTGTACTGCGTGGTGGTGGCGATCTTCAGCGTCGGCAGGTTGATGGGCTGCGCGAGCTTGATGAGCGCCCAGTCCTTGCCGTTGCCGTTGTAGCCGGGGGCCCGGTACACGTACGTGGAGCGGACCTGGACGCGGCCGGTGGTGGACTGGAGGTCCACGACGCCGGCGGTGGCGGTGATGCTCGTGTTGGCGCCGGTCGAGCCCACGCAGTGCGCGGCGGTGAGCACGATCTGCTGGGTGTAGAGCGCGCGCCGCAGCCCATCGAGAGCCGGACCATGAACGGGAACTCGCCCTGCGCGGCGCGGGTTCCGCCCACGACGGGCGAGGGGGCGGCCTGGGCGGACGAGACGGGCTGAAGGCTGGCGATCGCGAGGGCGGCGGCGCCGACGGCCGCGAGTCTCTTGAGCGCGGTGAGGAGATTCTTCAACGTGGTGCCTTCCGTGGGGGGTCGACCCGGTGTCGGAGGGTCGGGTGTGTGGGGATCCGGTGGTGCCCGAAACACAGAATTGACGCGTGCATGACAACCACAGCAACAAAGAAGTGCCTTTTGCTGGCATGGGCAGGTCAAATCTGTTGTCGGATTATGAGAACGCCGTAAGCCTTCGCACAAGGGGTGTGATTCGGCCACATCCGACGACCCCGAACCGGGCGGAACCCCGGGGACTTCTAGGACGGAAGCTGTCCTAGAAGGCTCCTATGCTGCCCCCATGACCGAGCCCGTCACCCCCCTCGCGTTCCCCACCGCCGCCGCCCTGGACTCCTGGCTCACCGCGCACCCGGCGCCCCACCCCGGCCTCTGGGTCCAGGTCGCCAAGAAGGGTTCCGGAGTGGAGTCCGTCACCGCAGCCGAGGTCAACGACGTGGCCCTGTGCCACGGCTGGATCACCGGGCAGCGCAAGGGCCTCGACGAGGCGTCGTTCCTCCAGCGGATCACCCCGCGCAGGCCTGGCAGCCTCTGGTCCGCGGTCAACGTGCACCGGGTGGAGGAGCTGACCGCGGCCGGGCGGATGCGGCCCGCCGGTCTCGCCGAGGTGACGGCGGCACAGGCCGACGGCCGGTGGGCGGCGGCGTACGCCTCGCAGCAGGACGCCACCGTCCCAGCGGAACTCGCGGCCGCCCTGGAGCGCAGTCCGCGGGCCCGCGCCGCCTTCGACCGCCTGGGCCGCACCGACCGCTATCTCGCCATGCTCGGCGTGCTCCGCGCCCGGTCCCCGGAGCGGCGGTCGGCTCAGGTGGCCGCGGCGGTCGCGAAGCTGGAGGGGTGAAGCGGGCGAAGGAGGTCGGGGGAAGCAGGGGCTCGGGGG
>NZ_MPOH02000009.1:485073-588138 GCF_001896135.2 Streptomyces phaeoluteigriseus | reverse complement strand
GGAAGCAACGGGGCCGGGACGCAGGGGTCAGCCCTGCACCGCTGCCTTCGCCAGTCGGATCAGCTCGTCGAAGTCGATGGCTCCCGGGTCGCCGTGATCGTTCTCCGGCACGTGCATGTGCCCGCACACCCCCTTGAAGTCGTTCCACCGCGCCCCGCTCATCCGCTGTCCGGCCCCGTTCCCGTACGACTTCGGGTACGCCGGCCACAGCGCCGGGCCGCGCAACGGTACGTCGTGCTCCTCGTGCGCCCACGCCAGGAAGCGGGCGACTCCGAGGAGCGCCCACGCCGGTGCCTTCGGCCAGTAGACGTGGGCCTTGCCGCCCGTCCGCCACTTGCTGTGCAGCTCGGGATCGCAGGTGCCGACCAGCTCGACCTGGCAGACGTTCAGCGTGTTGGTCTGCACGCCGCCGGGCCTGTTGCGCAGGGCGCGGGAGGAGATGTCGATGTCGAAGTGCTGGTACCAGGTCAGTTTCCTGGCCGCGAGATCCGGCACCGCCGTGAGGTTGGGCGCGGAGGCGCCGCCCTGGTAGCCGGGCAGCGAGCGGCCCTCGGTGGTGTGCAGGACGACGACGTTGACCTCCATCCGGTCGCCGCCGAAGTCGTCCTGGTACCAGTGGTCGCGGTCCGCGCCGGGGTAGTGCTGCGGTCCGGTCCTGGTCATGGCGCCTCCTCGATCGGGGCCCCGGCCACATCGGCGGGGCCCTGAGCAACGACCGACCCCCCACCCCCGTCGCGCACCCGACGCCCCCGCACCTGTGTCCGGACCGGCCCGGGACCCGATCCCGACGATCCGATCCCTGCCCACGCGTGCGACGCCAGAGTGCGACGCCCACCCGCCCACGCCCTCCACCTCGGCCCGGAGGCCCACGCCTCCGCGTGAGCGACCGGCACCGCGTCGGCGGAACGCGCCCTGCCCGTGCCTCGGCCTGCCGCGCGTCCGGTTCTCTGCGTGCCTGCGCAGGACCCCTGCCGTGAGTCGGGCCCGCCTCCTGTGAGGGTGACGCGTCCTCGCCCGTCCTTCGGACAACGCCGAGCGCCCGCCCTCCCTACGGGGGAGTGGAGAGCGGGCGCGTCAGGGGTGGGGCGGCGGTGGCGTGTCAGGCGTTCCTGATGGCCGAGATGTCGAAGGTCAGCTTGATCTTGTCGGAGACCAGGACACCGCCGGTCTCGAGCGCCGCGTTCCAGGTGAGGCCCCACTCGGAGCGCAGGATCTCCGCCTTGCCCTCGAAGCCGACGCGCTCGTTGCCGAACGGGTCCTTCGCGGCGCCGTTGAACTCCAGGTCGATGGTGAGCGGCTTGGTGACGCCGAGGATGCTGAGGTCGCCGGTGATGCGGTAGTCGTCGCCGCCCAGGGCCTGCGCGCCGGTCGAGCGGAAGGTCATCGTCGGGAACTCTTCGGTGTTGAAGAAGTCCGAGCCCTTGAGATGGCCGTCACGGTCGGCGGAGCCGGTGTCGATGCTGTCCATCGTGACGTCGATGGTGGCGGTGGAGCCGGCCGGGTCGGCGCCGTCGAGGTGCAGCGAGCCGGTGAAGTCGTTGAAGTGGCCCTTGACGTTGGTGACCATGGCGTGCCGGGCGACGAATGCGATGGTCGAGTGCGACGGGTCGATCGTGTAGTCGCCGGTCAGGGCGGCGAGGTCCGGGTTCACGGTGCCGACCGCGGTGGCGGTGGTCCCGGTGCTCTCGGTGGTGTTCTTGCGGCCGAAGATGCCCATGACGTGCTCCTTGAGGTCGGATCGATGAACGCTGTGGGGAAACGAGGAGGCGAGGTAGCGCTGATGTTGAATGTTCAACGAGTGCTTCAACACGGCAGACCGTAGACCTATTCCGTTCAACTTTCAACTTCATCTGCGACCGCGTTCGGGGCGCTACCCTCGTCGTACCGACCCGCCTTCCGGCCGAGCCGGGCCCGCCCCGTCACTCCACTGGGCGGCGTGCGTCGGAGGGGTGTGTGAAGTTGATCTCACCACCCGGCTTTGTAAGACCCCGACAAGCGGCACGGGCCCTGAGCAGTCGGAACGCCTGCATCCCGGCATGGTTCTGTTCAGTCGTACCAGGAAAACGTGCCGGAGACTGTACGGAGTCGACGGCTCGCTTTCCTAGGTCGGCTTCGTAAGGTCACTACATGACCGTTTTGGAAGAGACGACGGGTGAGTCGACCGCCGAGCCCACGGACGCGCGCGGGCGCGTCGCCGAGCTGCACGAGATCCGTGCGCAGGCGCTGGCCGGGCCGAGCGAGAAGGCGACCGAGGCGCAGCACGCCAAGGGCAAGTTGACCGCCCGCGAGCGCATCGAGCTGCTCCTCGACCCGGGTTCCTTCCAGGAGGTCGAACAACTGCGCCGGCACCGGGCCACCGGGTTCGGCCTGGAGAACAAGAAGCCGTACACCGACGGCGTCATCACCGGCTGGGGCACGGTGGAGGGCCGTACGGTCTTCGTCTACGCCCATGACTTCCGCATCTTCGGCGGCGCGCTGGGCGAGGCCCACGCCACGAAGATCCACAAGATCATGGACATGGCCATCGCGGCCGGCGCCCCGCTGGTGTCGCTGAACGACGGTGCCGGCGCCCGTATCCAGGAGGGCGTCAGCGCGCTCGCCGGTTACGGCGGCATCTTCCAGCGCAACACCAAGGCCTCCGGCGTCATCCCGCAGATCAGCGTGATGCTCGGCCCGTGCGCGGGCGGCGCGGCCTACAGCCCCGCCCTCACCGACTTCGTCTTCATGGTCCGCGAGACCTCGCAGATGTTCATCACCGGGCCGGACGTGGTCAAGGCCGTCACCGGTGAGGAGATCACCCAGAACGGCCTGGGCGGCGCCGACGTGCACGCCGAGACCTCCGGTGTCTGCCACTTCGCCTACGACGACGAAGAGACCTGCATCGCCGAGGTCCGCTACCTCGTCTCCCTCCTCCCGCAGAACAACCGGGAGAACCCGCCGCGCGTCGAGTGCACCGACCCGGCCGACCGCCGCGGCGACGTCCTGCTCGACCTGGTCCCGTCGGACGGCAACCGGCCGTACGACATGACCAAGGTCATCGAGGAGCTGGTCGACGACGGCGAGTACCTGGAGGTCCACGAGCGCTGGGCGCGCAACATCATCTGCGCGCTGGCCCGGCTCGACGGCCAGGTCGTCGGCATCGTCGCCAACCAGCCGCAGAGCCTCGCCGGCGTCCTGGACATCGAGGCCAGCGAGAAGGCCGCCCGCTTCGTGCAGATGTGCGACGCCTTCAACATCCCGATCGTCACCCTTCTGGACGTACCCGGCTTCCTGCCCGGCGTGGATCAGGAGCACGGTGGGATCATCCGCCACGGCGCCAAGCTCCTCTACGCCTACTGCAACGCGACCGTGCCCCGGATCTCCCTCATCCTGCGCAAGGCGTACGGAGGTGCCTACATCGTCATGGACAGCCAGTCCATCGGTGCGGACCTCACGTTCGCCTGGCCGACCAACGAGATCGCCGTGATGGGTGCCGAAGGTGCCGCCAACGTCATCTTCCGCCGCCAGATCGCCGAGGCCGAGGACTCCGAGGCCATGCGGGCCCGCATGGTCAAGGAGTACAAGTCCGAGCTGATGCACCCGTACTACGCCGCCGAGCGCGGCCTCGTCGACGACGTCATCGACCCGGCCGAGACCCGCGAGATCCTCATCAGGTCCCTGGCGATGCTGCACACCAAGCACGCAGACCTGCCCTCGCGCAAGCACGGCAACCCCCCGCAGTAACCCAGCGGACTCTCCGCGCCACCCCTGCGGAAACCTCATCAACGGAGACTGACATCCATGACCACGCCTGACATCCGCGTCGAGAAGGGCCATGCCGGGCCCGAGGAGGTCGCCGCCATCACGGCGATCCTGCTGGCCCGTGCCGCCGCCCGTACCTCCGAGCCCACCCCGGCCCACCGCGGCCGCCTCAAGGCCGGCTGGCGCCGCCTGGAGCGCGAGGGCGGCTTCCGCGCCCCGCACAGCTGGCGCTGACCGCACGACACACCACGCCCGTACGCACGAAGCCCCGACGCCCCCCTGGGCGGCCGGGGCCTTCGTGGCGTACGGGCGGACCACCTGTGCGAGGCGTCGGTGACGTGAAACGGCCCCTGTGCCTCCCCGAGGAGGGGCACAGGGGCCGTTTCACGGCGGTCGGAAGTCCGGAGGTTCTACCGCAGGCGCGCCATGAGCGCGTGCTCCACGAGCGTGATCAGCGCCGACTTGGCGTCCGCGCGGTGGCGGGCGTCCGTCGTGATGATCGGGGTGTCGGGGCCGATCTGGAGGGCCTCGCGCACCTCGTCGGGCTGGTACGGCTGGCTGCCGTCGAAGCCGTTGAGGGCGATCACGAAGGGGAGACCCGAGTTCTCGAAGTAGTCGACCGCGGGGAAGCAGTCGGCGAGTCGGCGGGTGTCCACCAGGACGATCGCGCCGATGGCGCCGCGCACCAGGTCGTCCCACATGAACCAGAAGCGGTCCTGGCCGGGCGTACCGAAGAGGTACAGGATCAGGTCCTGGTCCAGCGTGATACGGCCGAAGTCCATGGCGACCGTCGTGGTCGTCTTGTCTCCGGTGTGGGTGAGGTCGTCGATGCCCGCCGAAGCAGACGTCATGACGGCCTCGGTACGCAGCGGGTTGATCTCCGAGACGGCCCCGACGAACGTGGTCTTGCCCACGCCGAAGCCACCCGCCACCACGATCTTCGCTGAGGTGGTGGAGCGGGAAGGACCGCCGCTAGAGCTTGCGAAGTCCACTGAGCACCCTTTCGAGCAGTGTCACGGCTGGCTGGCCGCCGGCGTTCTCGTCGCCGCCGGGCTGATGGATCGCGACCAGTCCCGCCTCCGCCAAGTCGGCGACGAGGATCCTGGCCACGCCGAGAGGGATCGTCAGAAGGGCCGAGATTTCGGCCACCGACTTGATCTCCCGGCAGAGGTTGCAGATCCGCTGATGCTCGGGCAACTGCCCCTGCATCTGGTGCGGAGCCGCGGTGGTGTGCACCAGCGCCTCGATGGCGAGCTGGTACCGCGGGCGGGTCCGGCCGCCGGTCATGGCGTACGGACGCACCAAGGGGTTGTTCGACGCCCCGGCGGGCGCCGGCTCGGGGGTGCGGCGATGCGGCTGCACGGGCTGGATGCGAGGCGCGTGCGGCTGGTCGTACGGCGACGGCCCGGGGCCCTGCGGCCCCTGGGGTGCGTACGGCTGACGCTGGCTCGGGGCGGAGGGGAAGTTGTAACGGTTCGGGTTCTGAGAACCGTCGCCCTGGCCCTGGGCAGGGCCGTACGACCAGTTACCCGTATTCGAACCGCCTGGGGGTGTTGCCACTTTCTCTCCTCCTCCGACTGTGCCTGGCATCCACCACGTGGAAGCCGCGTCCCGAAACCCTACGGCCTCGGGAGGCCAAAACGCACCGTCCGTCTGTTAGTTGAGAAGGCTCCCTTGGAGCTCCGCACGAAGGTCGGGCGTCAGGACCGTACCCGCACGGTCCACCAAAAGGGCCATCTCGTACCCAATGAGACCGATGTCCGCCTCGGGGTGGGCGAGGACCGCGAGCGAAGAACCGTCGGAAACGGACATGATGAAGAGGAATCCCCGCTCCATCTCCACAACCGTCTGGTTCACGCTGCCTCCCTCGAAGATCCGGGAGGCGCCTGCCGTCAGCGACGTCAGACCGGAGGCGACGGCCGCGAGCTGGTCGGCACGGTCGCGGGGGAAGCCTTCGGACATCGCCAGAAGGAGTCCGTCGGCGGAGACCACCACGGTGTGGGACACCCCCGGGGTGTTGTCCACGAAGTTGGTGATCAACCAGTTCAGGTTCTGTGCCGCCTGGCTCATCGGGCTCACACTAACGCTCCTGGTTGTAGGTGCTGTCAGGACCACTGTGCTGGTTCCTGTCCTGACCGTTCGGTTCACTTCCTGCGTTGCGTCCGCGCTGAACGCCTCGACGCAGGTTGCTCAACCTGCCGCGGACGTCCTCCGGGGCGCGGGAGACCTGGGGGCCTCCCTGGGGGGTGCTCTCGGCGGCGCCCTCGACCAGATTGGCCTTGGGCACCCGGCGCGGCAGACCGGACGAGGTGACCCCGCCGGCCTTCGGCTTCTTCAGCTGGGAGGCCTGCTGCCAGCGGTCGTCGTTCGCCGAACGCCAGTCGGTCGGGCGGTCCGCGGCGGGAGCCGACGCTTCCTGGTCCGCCGGTCGCGCGCCGTTCGAACCGCTCGCCGCGTGGGATCCGCGGCGGGGCAGTCCGGCTTCGGTGAGCGCGTGGGCGGCCGAGGGGGCCGGTCCCGGACGGTCGAAGCCTACGCTGTCCTGCTCACCGGCGTCAGCGGCCTGCGCGGGTTCCGCTTGCGGAGCGTACTGGTCCGGGTAGCCGTTCTGGTAGCTGTTCTGCTGCGGCCAGTCGTCCTGGTAGGGCTGCTCCTCGTACGGCGGGAAGCCCTCCGGCGCGGCCTGCCGCTCCGGCGCCCGCTCCTCCTGGGGAGCTTCCGCATACGCGGGGTCGGGGTAGCCGCCGTTCTGCCCGAAGGCACCGTTCCGCGGCCCCGAGCCGTCCGCCGGGAAGGCCTCGCCGCGCGACCCGCCCCCGTTGGACGCGCCGTACGGGTCCTCGTACGCCGTGCGCTGCTGCTCCTCGTACGACGTCTGCTGGTCGTACGTCGCGGGCTGCTCGGCGTATCCGGTCGTACCGGCGTCGTAGCCGTTCTGCGGCGCCGCGAAGCCGTTGGGGGAGGCGTCGAACGCGTTCTGCTGCTGCGTCCGGTCGAAGCCGTCGCCGTACGCGGGCGTCGCGCCGGACTGCTGCTGGCCGGGCTGGTCCGGCTGACCGGGTGCGGGGGACTCCAGGGCCGACCGGCGCTCGTCGCGCGTCAGCGAGCGGCCGACCGGGTCCAGGTCACGCAGGTCGTCGGGGACCTCCGTGTACTGGCTGTCGTCGAAGCCCAGCTCGGCCGCCGTGCGCAGCGGCTGGTGGTTGAAGTCCTCACCCTGGAAACGCTGCTCCGGGATGATCTGCGAGACGGTGAAGTCGTCGCGGTCGGGCTGGTGCTCGCCACCGCCACCGTGGGTGATCGCGTCGGGCAGCATGACCAGCGAGGTCGTGCCGGCCTGCTCGCCCGAGGGGCGCAGCTGGACCCGGATGCCGTGCCGGTCGGACAGCCGGCCGACCACGAACAGGCCCATGCGCTGCGAGATCGCGGCGTCCACGGTCGGCGGGTTGGCCAGCTTGTGGTTGATGTCCGCGAAGTCCTCGGCGGTGAGGCCGATGCCCTTGTCGTGGATCTCGATCATCACGCGGCCGTCGGGGAGACGGGTCGCGGTGACCCGGACCTTGGTCTGCGGGGAGGAGAACGTGGTGGCGTTCTCCAGCAGCTCGGCCAGCAGGTGCACGAGGTCGGTCACGGCACGGCCGTGGATCTCGGCCTCCGGTACGCCCGACAGCTCGATGCGCTCGTACTGCTCCACCTCGGAGGAGGCGGCGCGCAGCACGTCGACCAGCGGGACCGGCTGGTCCCAGCGGCGGCCCGGCTCCTCGCCGGCGAGGACCAGGAGGTTCTCGCCGTTGCGGCGCATACGGGTCGCGAGGTGGTCCAGGCGGAAGAGGCTCTCCAGCTGGTCCGGGTCGGCCTCGTTGTTCTCCAGCTCGGTGATGAGGGTCAGCTGACCCTCGATCAGGGACTGGTTGCGGCGCGACAGGTTCGTGAAGATCGCGTTGATGTTGCCCCGCAGCAGGGCCTGCTCGGCGGCGAGCCGGACGGCCTCGCGGTGGACCTGGTCGAAGGCGCGGGCGACCTCGCCGATCTCGTCCGTGGTGTTGATCGGGATCGGTGAGACCCGGGTGTCGACCCGGCCGGGGTCGGTCCGCGAGAGCTGGTCGACCAGCATCGGCAGCCGCTGCTCGGCGATGCCGAAGGCGGCGTTGCGCAGCTGGCGCATGGACTGGCTCATCTGGCGGGCCATGAGGCTGGCGATGATGAACGCGGTCAGCAGGGCGATGATGACGATCGCGCCGTTGATGATGGCGTCCTGCTGGGCGTCGGAGGCGATCTGCCCGGCCTCGGCCACCGCCTTGCCGATGAGTTCGCTCTCGACCTGGCTGTAGCCCTCGAACTTCAGGGTCGAGGCGGTCATCCAGGCCTGGGCAGTGACGCCCTGCTCGGCGAGCTGGGCGGGGTCCCGTCCGCTGGCGATCGCCTGGATCATCTTGTCCATGGTGGGCGGGGCGACGAAGTCCTGGTCCGCGGCCTCGGCCTTCTCCTGGGCCTCGGCGGCCCGCTTCTTGCCTTCCTCGGTCTTCTCGTTCATGACCTCGGTGAGGCGCGCCGCGTCCTGCGTGGTGCCACCGGAGACGTACTCCTGGAGGGCCACCCTCTCCAGGTAGGCGTACGAGGTGAAGGCGGTGAGCTGCTGGCGGTAGACCGTCTCGTCGGGGCTGGGCCGGACGAGGAGGTGCATGCCGATCGCGCGCTGGAGGGACTCGGCGCCCTTGGCGAGCGCGATCGCGTAGACCGTGCGGCCGTAGGCCGTGATGTTGCCGGTGCCGAGACCGAGTTCGTTGGAGAACTCCATCAGCAGGTGCTCGATCTCGACGTAGCCCTCTTCGGTCTTCACCGGGTCCAGCGCCTTGGTGTAGGCGGCCGCGCGGAGCTTCGGGAGATTCGGCTCTTTCTCGGTCACCAGGCCGAGGCGGCGCTTGAGGCCTTCCTTGTCCGGCATGCCGACCGTCTCGCTGTGGAAGGCGGCGGCCTTCTGGTCGGTCACGGCGCGGGCGTCCTTGACGACCTCGCTGTCCTTCTTGTTCTGCAGCAGGGGTTCGGCGGAGACGTCACGCTCGTTCAGCAGGGCCTCGGCGTACTCGCCGGCGGCGGCCACGACCTTCGCGACCTTCTCGGCGTCGCGGGCCTCCTGCCAGGTGTCGATCGAGCCCTTCACCTGGAAGCCGCCCATGACGAGGCCGACCAGCACGGGTATGAGCAGGATCGCGTTCAGCCTGGTCGGCACCCGCCAGTTGCGCGGGGAGAGACGACCGCCGCTCTTCGCGGGAGTGGCCGTCGGCTCCGAACCGGGCACAGGGGCGGGCGCCGCTCCGCGCGGCGGCGGGGTGAAGTTGCCCCGGGCCGCCGGCTCGGGACTTTTCTTGCTTCGCCTCACTCGACCAACAACCTCTCGGCGGTCGGCACCTTCGTCGTGCCGCAGTGTCTCAGAGCCCGGTCAGCCATCGACCATCAGTACGTCATTGACTATTGGGCAGTTCAGGCATTCCAGCACGACGACCAGCGCAGTTCCAAACATGGAGAAGTGCCGGTTCGAAGTGATGTAAGCCCCAGATAAAACGGTCAAACAGAACGAGCCCCGCCAAATGACGGGGCCTTCGTGCGCGCAGCGACACCAAGCGACCGCGACGCGTGGCGATACCACCCGATTCCTCTGCCGAAACGTTATGAACACCGGAGCCGGCCGTGTCAAAGGGCACAGCCGGCTCCGGAACGTGTACGACAACTGACGTACAACCCTACAGATTTGGGTCCTACCTACCGCAGACGAGCCATGAGCGCGTGCTCCACCAGCGTGATCAGCGCACTCTTGGCGTCCGAACGGTGCCGGGCGTCCGTCGTGATGATCGGGGTGTCGGGCCCGATCTGGAGGGCCTCGCGGACCTCCTCCGGCTGGTACGGCTGCTGGCCGTCGAAGCCGTTGAGGGCGACGACGAACGGCAGACCCGAGTTCTCGAAGTAGTCCACCGCCGGGAAGCAGTCCGCCAGCCGGCGGGTGTCCACCAGCACCACGGCGCCGATGGCACCGCGCACCAGGTCGTCCCACATGAACCAGAAGCGGTCCTGACCCGGCGTACCGAACAGATAGAGGAT
This sequence comes from Streptomyces phaeoluteigriseus, assembly GCF_001896135.2. Classification (GTDB taxonomy): domain Bacteria; phylum Actinomycetota; class Actinomycetes; order Streptomycetales; family Streptomycetaceae; genus Streptomyces; species Streptomyces phaeoluteigriseus. Next base: position 578,301 of record NZ_MPOH02000009.1, on the reverse strand, counting down.
CAGGTCCTGGTCGAGCGTGATACGGCCGAAGTCCATGGCCACCGTGGTGGTGGTCTTGTCCCCGGTGTGGGTGAGGTCGTCGATGCCCGCGCTCGCGGACGTCATGACGGCCTCCGTGCGCAGCGGGTTGATCTCGGAGACGGCGCCCACGAACGTGGTCTTGCCCACGCCGAAGCCCCCCGCCACCACGATCTTCGCGGAGGTGGTGGCCCGCCCTCCGTCAGAGCTTGCGAAGTCCACTGAGCACCCTTTCGAGCAGCGTCACGTCAGGTGCGCCACCGTTGTTCTCGTCGCCGCCCGGCTGGTGAATGGCCACCAGTCCGGCTTCGGCGAGGTCCGCCACGAGGATCCTCGCCACACCCAGGGGCATGGCGAGGAGCGCCGAGACCTCCGCGACCGACTTCACCTCACGGCAGAGGTGGCAGATGCGCTGGTGCTCCGGGAGCAGCCCCATGAGCGCTGCCGGGTCGGCCGTGGTGCTGATCAGCGCCTCGATGGCGAGCTGGTAGCGCGGCCGGGTCCGGCCGCCGGTCATCGCGTACGGACGCACCAGCGGCTGGTCGCCCTCGTCCTCGTACGGCTCCGCGTACGGATCATGAGAGGCGGTGGGCGGGGTCATGAATCCTCCGGGCGGGACAGCAAGTCTCGGTCAGTCGTGCCGTCCGTCGAGCCGGTGGGGGGATTGTGTCGGCCGGACGGTGATTTCGTGAGGCGGGTGGTACCTGGGCGGGTCAGTGGAGCAGACTGCCCTGTAGTTCGGCGCGCAGGTCGGGCGTGAGCACCGCGCCCGCGCGGTCGACCAGGAGTGCCATCTCGTAGCCGACGAGGCCGATGTCACATTCGGGGTGGGCGAGAACTGCGAGGGACGAGCCGTCCGAGACGGACATGAGGAAGAGGAATCCTCGCTCCATCTCGACGACCGTCTGTGCCACGCTGCCGCCCTCGAAGATCCGGGAGGCCCCGGCCGTCAGCGAGGTGAGACCCGACGCGACGGCCGCGAGCTGGTCGGCACGGTCGCGCGGGAAGCCCTCGGACATGGCGAGCAGGAGCCCGTCGGCGGACACGACAACGGTGTGGGACACCCCGGGGGTGTTGTCCACGAAGTTGGTGATCAACCAGTTCAGATTCTGTGCCGCCTGGCTCATCTGGCTCAACTAACGCTCCTGCTGGTGAGTGGGGCTCGGGAAACTGCCGGTCGAGCCGTTGCCGGCCTGACGACCCTGCGCGATGCCCCGACGGAGATTGGTCAGCCGTCCGCGTACGTCGTCAGGCGCACGCGAGACCTGCGGACCGGTTTGGTGCTGTTGCTGCTGAGCCGTACCCGGGACGAGGTTCGCCCTGGGCACCCGGCGCGGCAGGCCGGAAGTGGTGACGCCGCCCGCGGCGGGCTGCCGGACGCGCTCGGCCTGACGGACGAGTTCGTCGTTCGGCGAGGTACGCCATGAGGCACTCGCCGCGGGACGTTGGGGAGCAGCCGGAGCCTGCGGCTGCTGTTGCTGCGGCGTGGGAGCCGAGCCGTTGCCGTTCCCGTCGGCCTGCTGCCCGTGGAACCAGTTGGTCTCCAGGGTGTCGAACAGCGGGGTACGGCCGTCTCCCGGACCGGCCGGCGGCAGGGCCTCCGGCTCGGGGCGGGCGGCGGGGCGCGGCGGTACGGGCTGCTGCTGCGGTGAGCCGTAGCCGTAACCGTTGCCGCCGTTGGCGTTCTGGGGGCGGTCGAACTGGCCCGTGGACGAGGGGTCCTGGCGACCGGGCAGCGCGTGCTGACCGGTGTGGGAACCGTCGTGGCCGGGGCCGGGGAACTGACCGGTGGAGCCGTTGTCGTAGCCCTGCGGAGCGGCGAACCGGTTGGGGGCCGCCGGGGGGTTCTGGCCGCCCGGGGTGCCGAAGACGTCGTTGCGGACGAAGCCGTCCTGCCGTCCGTCGGGACCCGGGGCCGGGAACTGGCCCGTGTCCTGGGCGCCGTTCGGACCGGAGAACTGACCCATGTCCTGGAACTGGCCGGTGTGCTGCGGGCCGCCCGCGCCGGGGCGCGCGAAGTCCGCGGGGCCGGCCGGGCCCTGGCGCTCGTCGATCCTCGGCATCTCGGTCGTGGCGCCGGGACCCTGACGGTCGTCGACGCGCGGCATCCGCGAGGTCTGCGAGGCGTCCGGCTCGTCATGGCCGCGCGGGGCGTCCAGCGGAGTGCGCGGAACCGGCGGCTGGGCGTTCTCGTCGCCCCAGCTGGTGCCGCGGGACTGCGGGTTGCCGCCCGGCAGCTCGGCACGCGGGCTGCCGCCGCGCGGCGGCAGCTGCGGCTGACGGCCACGGCCGCGACTGCCCTGCTCGCCACGGTTGTCGTTCTGGCGCGGCGCGGGCGGACGCCCGGCGCCGAACATGTCCTGGCCCTGGCCCTGCGTGCCGGCGCCGGTCGACTGGAGACCCTGCGAGGCACCCGGGGCCTGGCCGCCGAAGCCGGCGCCGGCCGGAGCCGGGCGGCCTGCGGGGGCGAGGCCGGACCCTGCGGCCCGCGCGGTGTACCGGGACGGCCACCGCCGTCACGGCCGGGCAGCGCGGCCCGGGGGCCCTGGCCGGCGCCGAGCAGGCCACCCTGGCCGGAGCCGGCACCGAGGGCACCGGCGCCGAGAGCACCACCCTGGCCGCCCGGCCCGCCCTGACGGCGGGCTGCGGCGACACCGGCGGCGGCCTGCGCGGCGGCGGGACCGCCGGACACGCTGCCCTGACCGGGCTTGGGCTGGGGCTTCTTGCCGCCCTGGGCGACGTCCACGGGCAGCATGACCAGCGCGGTCGTACCACCGGAGTCGGACGGGCGCAGCTGGATGCGGATGCCGTGCCGCTGCGACAGCCGGCCGACCACGAAGAGGCCCATGCGGCGGGAGACCGACACGTCCACGGTGGGCGGCGACGCCAGCCGCTCGTTGATCGCGGCGAGGTCCTCGGGGGAGAGGCCGATGCCGGTGTCGTGGATCTCGATCAGGACGCGGCCGTCGGGCAGTGCGTGACCGGTGACCTTGACCTTGGTCTGCGGGGAGGAGAAGGAGGTCGCGTTCTCGAGCAGCTCGGCGAGGAGGTGCACGAGGTCGTTGACGACCCGGCCGGCCACTTCGGTGGTCGGCACGGAGGACAGCTCGATGCGCTCGTACTGCTCCACCTCGGAGGCGGCGGCGCGGAGCACGTCGACCAGCGGGACCGGACGGGTCCAGCGGCGGCCGGGCTCCTCACCGGCGAGGACGAGGAGGTTCTCGCCGTTACGGCGCATGCGGGTCGCGAGGTGGTCGAGCTTGAACAGCGAGGACAGCTGGTCCGGGTCGGCCTCGCGGGACTCCAGTTCGGAGATGAGCGACAGCTGACGCTGGATGAGGCCCTGGGAGCGGCGCGAGAGGTTGGTGAACATCGCGTTGACGTTGCCCCGCAGGAGGGCCTGCTCGGCGGCGAGGCGGACGGCCTCGCGGTGCACGTCGTCGAAGGCCGCGGCCACCTGGCCGATCTCGTCGCGGGAGTGCACACCGACCGACTCCACGGACGTGTCGACGTCCTGCGGGTCGGACTCGGAGAGCTGCTTGACCAGCTCGGGCAGCCGGTCCTGGGCGACCTTGGTGGCCGTCTCCTGGAGCCGGCGCAGCGAGCGGATCATGGACCGGGCGACGACGAACGCGCCGACCAGCGACACACCGAGCACGAGCAGGATCAGCGCACCGGAGATGATCGCCTCGCGCTCGGACTCGGCGCGCAGCTCACGGGCCTTCTGCTCCATGTCCTCGAGCAGCGTGGTCTCGATGTTGTTCATCTGGCGGATCTTGGTCGTGCTGGCGTCGAACCAGTCCTGGTACGACCGCTTGTCCAGCGACTTCAGACCGTTGGGGGAGCTGAGCGCACGCGTGGCGTACGTGTCGGCGTCCTCGATGGTGGGGCTGCCCTGCTCGATGGGCGTGAGCAGCTCCTCCGCACCCTCGTCGCCGAAGATGCTGCGGAAGCTCGCGAGTTCGGAGTCCTGGTTCTCCAGGGCCGCCTCGGCGTACTGCCGGTCGTTCTCCGATATCTCGCCGTAGACGGCGTCGTTGACCGGCAGCGCGGCCGCGAGGACGGCGCGCTGGACGGAGGCGTACTCCTTGGCGGCGGAGAAGGCGGCCAGCGCGCGGGTGCGCTGGATCATCTCCGGGTTGCTGGTGGCCTGCGCCATGTCCTGCGAGAGGTCGAGCAGGTGGGTGATGAGGCGGTGATAGGCCTCCACCGTCTGGGTGGAGTTCTTCTGCTCGGCGTAGGCCGTCTTGCGGACCTTCGCGAGGTTGCCGAGGTCGCTGAGGAGACCCACGAGGCTGTCGCGGACACCCTGGAGGTTGCCGTCCGTGCTGGAGGCGTCGATCTCCTCGGAGGCGTCCTTGAAGGACTCCAGCGACGCGTCGGTCTTGGCGCGGGCGCCCTTGACCGTGTAGTCGGCCGCGGACTTGCCGTGGGCCAGCGGACCGGCGGACTTGTCGCGCTCGTCCTGGAGCCGGATGGCCAGCTCGGTCGCCTGCTTGGTCATGTCCGTCAGCAGCTTCATGTTGTCGAGCTGCTGGATGTCGTCCATGGACTGGTTGATGCGCAGGGTGCCCAGCGTCGTGGCCGCGACCACGGGCAGCGTCAGCAGCGCGACCAGGCGCGTGGAGATGCGCCAGTTGCGCAGGGCCACACGCGATCCCGTGCCGGGGGTGGTGGTCGGCGGCTTGACCGTCGGAGTCGGTTGGAGAGGGCTCGACGACGCGGACGCGCCGGGGCGCCCAGGGCGCTCACCGCCGTCGCCGGCCGGGCCCGGGTTCTGGGCGTGCTGGGGCGAGGAGCTGCCGGCCGTAGGGCCAGTCCCGCCGTGCGGCTCCGGCTCGGCCGAAGCGCTGCCATCCCTCTTGAAACGTCCCTGCACTAGCGTCGCAACCTCTGGACCAGGCGCCCCTCCGCGTGAACGGAAGGACGGGTGTCGGCGTCTTGAGGGGCGTCCTGAATTACGCCCCCCGATGGTCGTGAGTACCGGCGCTTCCCCCTTCTCGCCGCCGCTCGGCGCTGCTGTGCGCCCTGCGCGCCGGCTCGATCCCGCGGCGGTCCGTGGAATTCCAGCACAGTGCCGGATCTCCAACAAGGCTTGTTGGCCGGGCTGTGACATCCGTGACAGCGGGTGAGTAGTGGATTACCGGACGTGGAAAGTGATCCGGGGCAATACGGGTGAAAAGGGGCGAATGATCAAGCGGTGAGGGGTGTCCCAGTCGCCATGATCAGGAGCGGAATGAATGCTTCAGGTGTGCAATGTCCGTTTCGTAGCGGTCGATCGAGAGCCTGGATTGACCGGTTTGAGCGCCGATTCGTGAGCAAACTCACACGTTGATCGTGAGACCCGCACGCGTTCTCAGGGAATCGCGTGTTTAGCCTGACGCTTTACAGAGATGGCAAAACCGACAAGACGCGCTTACGGATGGCCTCCCACGGCCCGCCCGACGGCGCCCGGACAGGACAGGGTTCACCACAACAGTGAAGACGACGACGATGTTCCACAAGATCGCGAACCCGCGGCGCACGACGCTGGCGCACCTCAAGGACGCCGACGCACTGGGGCTCCCGGAGCAGCAGGAGCACTCCGTCGACCTCCCGGCCCAGACCGCCAACCCCAGGCGCACCATCCTCATGGAGATCCCGGTGACCTCCTCCGCCCAGTAGTACGCGCGCCGGCCGCCGGATGCTCGGAGCGGCCGGCCACGGATGTCACCACGGATGTCAAGGGCGTCCCCGGCCGGGGACGCCCTTCCGCGTTAGCCTGGAGCGTCAGACTCCAGCCAGCTCAGTCAAGGGGCCAACCAACCCGTGCGCATCGCCAGGTTCTCCATCGACGGGAACGTCGCCTTCGGCGCGGTCGAGGGCGACAAGCCGGACGAGCTCGTCCTCGACATCATCAAGGGCATCCCGTTCACGGAACACGAGCTCTCCGGCACGAAGGTGCCGCTGAGCAAGGTCCGGCTCCTGCCGCCCGTGCTCCCCAGCAAGGTCGTGGCCTTCGGCCGCAACTACGCCGAGCACGCACGCGAACTCGGCAACGAGGTGCCCGACGCCCCGTTCGCCTTCTTCAAGCCGTCCACCTCCGTGGTCGGACCCGGGGACGACATCCAGTACCCGCCCTTCTCCGAGGACCTCCACCACGAGGCCGAACTGGCCGTCGTCATCGGCCGGATGTGCCGCGAGGTCCCGCGCGAACGCGTCAAGGACGTGATCTTCGGCTACACCTGCGCCAACGACATCACCGCGCGGGACGTCCAGAAGCGCGAGAAGCAGTGGGCCAGGGCCAAGGGCTTCGACTCCGCCTGCCCGCTCGGCCCCTGGGTGGAGACCGACCTCGACCCCGGCGACCTCACCGTCCAGCTCACGGTCAACGGGCAGCAGCGGCAGCTCGGCCGCACCAGCGAGATGATCCACTCCATCGAGGATCTGATCGTCAACATCACCGAGGCCATGACGCTGCTCCCGGGCGACGTGATCCTCACGGGCACCCCGGCAGGGGTCGGCCCGCTCGCTGTCGGCGACGAGGTCTCCGTCAGCATCGAAGGCATCGGCACTCTCACCAACAAGGTTGTCAAGCGTGGCTAGCGCACCCGGCTCCCCCGTACGCGTCCGTTTCTGTCCGTCGCCCACCGGTAACCCCCACGTGGGCCTGGTCCGCACCGCCCTGTTCAACTGGGCGTTCGCGCGTCACCACCAGGGCACCCTGGTCTTCCGCATCGAGGACACCGACGCGGCCCGCGACTCCGAGGAGTCCTACGGGCAGCTCCTCGACGCCATGCGCTGGCTCGGCTTCGACTGGGACGAGGGCCCCGAGATCGGCGGCCCGCACGCGCCGTACCGCCAGTCGCAGCGGATGGACCTCTACAAGGACGTAGCCGAGAAGCTTCTCGCCGCCGGCCACGCCTACCGCTGCTACTGCTCCCAGGAGGAGCTGGACACCCGCCGCGACGCCGCCCGCGCCGCCGGCCGGCCGTCCGGCTACGACGGCCACTGCCGCGACCTGAGCGCCGCGCGGGTCGAGGAGTACCAGGCCCAGGGCCGCGCCCCGATCGTCCGCTTCCGGATGCCCGACGAGACGATCACCTTCACCGACCTGGTCCGCGGCGAGCTGACCTTCACCCCGGAGAACGTCCCGGACTACGGCATCGTCCGCGCCAACGGCGCCCCGCTGTACACGCTGGTCAACCCGGTCGACGACGCCCTGATGGAGATCACCCACGTCCTGCGCGGCGAGGACCTGCTCTCCTCCACCCCCCGCCAGATCGCCCTGTACAAGGCGCTGATCGAGCTGGGCATCGCCAAGGAGATCCCCTCCTTCGGCCACCTGCCGTACGTGATGGGCGAGGGCAACAAGAAGCTCTCCAAGCGCGACCCGGAGTCGTCGCTCAACCTCTACCGCGAGCGCGGTTTCCTGCCCGAGGGCCTGCTCAACTACCTCTCGCTGCTCGGCTGGTCCCTCTCGGCCGACCAGGACATCTTCACGATGTCCGAGATGGTCGCTGCCTTCGACATCGCGGACGTGAACCCCAACCCGGCGCGCTTCGACCTGAAGAAGTGCGAGGCGATCAACGCCGACCACATCCGCCTGCTCGACGTGAAGGAGTTCACCGAGCGCTGCCGCCCGTGGCTGCGGGCCCCGTTCGCCCCCTGGGCGCCGGAGGACTTCGACGAGACGAAGTGGCAGGCGATCGCCCCGCACGCCCAGACCCGCCTCAAGGTCCTCTCCGAGATCACCGACAACGTCGACTTCCTCTTCCTCGCCGAGCCGGCCGTCGACGAGGCGAGCTGGACGAAGGCGATGAAGGAGGGCTCGGACGCCCTGCTCGTCACCGCCCGCGAGAAGCTGGACGCGGCCGACTGGAGCAGCCCGGAGTCCCTCAAGGAGGCCGTCCTGGCCGCCGGCGAGGCCCACGGCCTCAAGCTCGGCAAGGCCCAGGCCCCGGTCCGCGTCGCCGTCACCGGCCGCACGGTCGGCCTGCCCCTCTTCGAGTCCCTGGAGATCCTGGGCAAGGAGAAGGCCCTGTCGCGCATCGACGCGGCCCTGGAGAAACTCACCGCGTGAGTCGTCCTACGGCTGTGAGGTGCGGCACCCCGTCCGGGTGCCGCACCTTCGTCGTTCCGGACGCGCCCGCCCGCCGTCGTCCGTGACGTGGTCGACACCCTCTTCGACGCTGCCGACATCGGGGGATGACCCCCGAACCCCCAGCCGGTCCGGGTACCGTCGGTGCCATGCCGATCACAGCCGTCGTCTGGGACGTCGACGACACCCTCTTCGACTACACCACCGCCGACCGCGAGGGCATGCGCAGTCACCTCGCGGCGGAGGGCCTCCTGGACCGGTACGGCAGCGCCGAGCTGGCGCTGGAGCGGTGGCGGGAGGTCACCGAACAGCAGTGGGCGCGCTTCTCCGCCGGGGGCCTGACCTTCGAGGGACAGCGCCGCGACCGGGTCCGGGCCTTCCTGGAGCGGGAGATGACCGACGCCGAGGCCGACGTCTGGTTCCGGCGCTACCTCGTGCACTACGAGACCGCCTGGGCCCTCTTCCCCGACGTCCTGCCCGTCCTGGACGCCCTCGCCGCCAGTCACCGGCACGCGGTGCTCTCCAACTCCAGCATCCACGTCCAGGACCACAAGCTCCGCGTCCTCGGCGTCCACGACCGCTTCGAGTCCATCCTGTGCGCGGCCGAGCTGGGCGTCTCCAAGCCCGAGGCCGCGGCCTTCCTCGCGGCCTGCGAGGCCCTCGGCCTGCCCCCGCACGAGGTGGCGTACGTCGGCGACCATCCGGAGATCGACGGCCGGGGCGCGGCGGACGCCGGACTGCTCTCGGTGTGGATCGACCGCCACGGCGGCACGGCCACCGTCGACCTCCCGTCCGGACGGCACCGGATCGTCACCCTCGCCGAACTGCCCGCGCTCCTCCGCGCCGATACCCGTTTTGGAGCGCAGTCCACCTTCGGGTAATGTTCTTCCTGCGCCGCCGGGGAGCGGGCCGAAAGGCCGGGCCCCGGGGGAGCGAACTAGAACAAGATCCCCTCAGGGGCTTGAGTTCCAGTGGCCTATGGTGTAATTGGCAGCACGACTGATTCTGGTTCAGTTAGTCTTGGTTCGAGTCCAGGTAGGCCAGCTCGCAGAGCTTATCTGCGCCGCGGATGTCGTCCGCAAAGCCCCCGTTGTGTAGCGGCCTAGCACGCTGCCCTCTCAAGGCAGTAGCGCCGGTTCGAATCCGGTCGGGGGTACAGATCCTTCCCGCGGGAACAGTCCGGGTCGCACCCGTTGTTGTCGATGCAGGATCGCTAGGGCCCCCGTTGTGTAGCGGCCTAGCACGCGCCCTCTCAAGGCGGTAGCGCCGGTTCGAATCCGGTCGGGGGTACGAAAAGGTCTAAACCACATTGGTCTATGGTGTAATTGGCAACACTACGGTTTCTGGTACCGTCATTCTTGGTTCGAGTCCAGGTAGACCAGCTCTGATCTGCGGAAACGCAAGATCCTCGCCCCCGTTGTGTAGCGGCCTAGCACGCCGCCCTCTCAAGGCGGTAGCGCCGGTTCGAATCCGGTCGGGGGTACGCATCAGGGAAGGCCCTCCACCTCGGTGGAGGGCCTTCGCCGTTTCCGGGGGCCGACGAGCGTACGGCTCACTCGAAGCCGTACCGTCGTGCCGACTCCTCCTCCTGGGCCAGCCGGTGCAGTGCCTGGAGCATCGGCTCGACCAGGATCGTGCCCAGCACCGCCGTCTCGACCCGCTCCGCCTCCGTCTCCCGCGTCTCCACGAAGTCCAGGTCGAGGACGGCCGCGCGGTGCATCAACCGGGCGTAGGACACGAGGAGTTCGGCGTCCCAGTCGTAGTCGAGCCGACGCATCGCGGCCACCGCCACCACCAGCGAGCGGTAGGCGGGCGAGATGCTGGTGAGCAGTTCGGCGTTCCGCCAGCCCAGGGTGCGCAGCAGTTCGTCCGCCTCGCGCTGAGCGGCCTGGAGATGCTCGTCGTCCGTGTCCGGTTCCGCGACGTGCGGCAGGGCCCAGAGGGCCGCGCCGAGGCGGACCGTGCGGCCCAGGGAGTCGTCGTCGACGTGCCCGAGAACCTCCCGGACGGTGGCCACCGGCATCCGGCCCACCTGGGTCATGGCCCGCACCAGCCGTAGTCGGCGCAGATGCTCCTCGTCGTACTCGGCGGTCGTCGCGTTGACCTGGCGGCCGGGCCGCAGGAGTCCCTCGCGCAGGTAGTACTTGATCGTCGCGGTGGACACCCCGCTGCGTTTGCTCAGTTCGGCCAGTCGCATCCCTTGCGCCCCTCCTTGGTCAGCGGGACTATCCAAGCACGAGCGGCTTGGGGAGCGCCGCTGACCAACCATGAGGGGGAGCGCATGTCCGGCAGGCCCGCCGCCAACCGCACCACCGCCGACGCCCACGGTGACGTGGTCGTCCTGCTGATCGGGATGCGCGTCAACCACTTCTGGGCCGTGCACCAGTGGATGCCGGTCATGCTCGCGATGTTCCGCATGCTGGCCGAGCTGAAGAGGGACCCGAGCCGCGGGCTGCTCTCCCGCGTGCTGCTGACGGCATCACCGAGGACGTACTACGTCGTCCAGTACTGGGAGTCCGCGGAGAAGCTGTACGCCTACGCGAGCGCGCCCGACGCCTTCCACCACAAGGTGTGGGCCCGGGTCAACCGCATGGAACGGGGCGGCAAGGTGCGCGGGCACGTGGGCATCTGGCACGAGGCGTACGTCGTGCCGGAGGGGCGGTACGAGGCGATCTACGGCGACATGCCGCCCTTCGGACTCGCGGCGGCGCACGGTCAGGTGCCGTTGGGGGAGCGCGGGCGGTCCGCGAAGGACCGGTTTGCCTGGCGCGCCCCGACCTCGTAGGGGGACCGGATCGGAGGGGGGCGGAGCGTGCCGCGGCGTTGGGGCCCGCTCTGTCCCTGTTCCCTGTTCCCTGTTCCCTGGATCCTGTCCCCCGTCTCCTGCCGGCGTCAGCCGGTGCGGCGCAAGGCCTCCGACAGCCGGCCCGCGGCGTCGATGACCGCCTGGGCGTGCATGCGGCCGGGGTGGCGGCTGAGGCGCTCGATGGGACCGGACACCGAGACGGCGGCCACCACGCGGTTCGACGGGCCGCGCACCGGCGCGGAGACGGACGCGACGCCCGGCTCACGCTCGCCGATGGACTGGGCCCAGCCCCGGCGCCGTACGCCCGACAGGGCCGTCGCCGTGAAGCGGGCGCCCTGGAGGCCGCGGTGAAGGCGCTCGGGCTCCTCCCAGGCCATCAGGATCTGCGCCGAGGAGCCCGCCTTCATCGTGAGCGTCGAGCCGACCGGGACCGTGTCCCGCAGGCCCGACAGGCGCTCCGCCGCGGCGACGCAGATGCGCATGTCGCCCTGGCGGCGGTAGAGCTGGGCGCTCTCGCCCGTGATGTCACGGAGGTGGGTGAGCACCGGGCCGGCGGTCGCGAGGAGGCGGTCCTCGCCCGCCGCCGCCGCCAGTTCGGCCAGGCGCGGGCCGAGAATGAATCGGCCCTGCATGTCCCGCGCCACCATACGGTGGTGTTCCAGAGCCACGGCCAGACGGTGAGCCGTGGGTCGTGCGAGTCCGGTGGCAGCGACCAAGCCTGCGAGGGTGGCCGGACCGGACTCCAGGGCGCTCAGGACAAGGGCTGCCTTGTCCAGAACGCCTACGCCGCTACTGTTGTCCATGAAACGATATTCCCGTCTCACTCTGTGAAACGCAAGTTCAATTTTCCGTGAGACGCGCAACCCTTGGATGCACAGCGGCCCGAGGACCAACGGGCCTGGCGGCGGGTGCCCGTAAGCAGGGGCGGCCGGTGAGCCGGAGGGGGCGCGTTGCCGCCTCCACAAGATCTCTAGTTGGGCCGGCGCAGCTTGCCGGTCGGAGGGAAAGCGATGGGTAGGACACTCGCGGAGAAGGTCTGGGACGACCACGTCGTCCGGCGCGCCGAGGGCGAGCCCGACCTCCTCTTCATCGATCTGCACCTGCTGCACGAGGTGACCAGCCCGCAGGCCTTCGACGGCCTCCGCAAGGGCGGCCGACAGGTGCGCCGCCGCGACCTCACCATCGCCACCGAGGACCACAACACCCCGACCATCGACATCGACAAGCCGATCGCCGACCCGGTCTCGCGCATCCAGCTGGAGACGCTGCGCAGGAACTGCGCCGAGTTCGGCGTCCGGCTGCACCCGCTGGGCGACGTCGAGCAGGGCGTCGTGCACGTCGTCGGCCCGCAGCTCGGACTGACCCAGCCCGGCATGACCGTCGTCTGCGGTGACTCCCACACCTCCACGCACGGCGCCTTCGGCGGCCTGGCCTTCGGCATCGGCACCTCGCAGGTCGAGCATGTGCTGGCCACCCAGACGCTGCCGATGGCCCGCCCGAAGACCATGGCGATCACCGTCGACGGCGAACTGCCCGACGGTGTCACCGCCAAGGACCTGATCCTGGCGATCATCGCGAGGATCGGCACCGGCGGCGGTCAGGGCTACGTCCTGGAGTACCGCGGCTCCGCCATCGAGAAGCTCTCGATGGAGGCCCGGATGACCATCTGCAACATGTCGATCGAGGCCGGCGCCCGCGCGGGCATGATCGCCCCCGACGAGACCACCTTCGCGTACCTCGAGGGCCGCCCGCACGCACCCAAGGGCGAGGACTGGGACGCCGCCGTCGCGTACTGGAAGACGCTGAAGACGGACGAGGACGCCGAGTTCGACGCCGAGGTCGTCATCAAGGCCGGTGAACTGTCGCCGTTCGTCACCTGGGGCACCAACCCGGGCCAGGGTGCGCCGCTTTCGGCGACCGTCCCCGACCCCGCTTCGTACGAAGACGCTTCGGAGCGCAACGCCGCCGAAAAGGCCCTGGAGTACATGGGGTTGGCGGCCGGACAGCCGCTGCGCTCCATCAAGGTGGACACCGTCTTCGTAGGTTCCTGCACCAACGGGCGGATCGAGGACCTGCGCGCCGCCGCCGAGATCGTGAAGGACCGCAAAGTCGCCGACGGCGTACGGATGCTGGTCGTCCCCGGTTCGGCGCGGGTGGGTCTCCAGGCCGTCTCCGAGGGTCTGGACGTCGTCTTCAAGGAGGCCGGAGCCGAATGGCGGCACGCGGGCTGCTCGATGTGTCTGGGCATGAACCCCGACCAGCTGGCGCCGGGTGAGCGCTCCGCGTCCACCTCCAACCGCAACTTCGAGGGCCGGCAGGGCAAGGGCGGTCGTACGCACCTGGTGTCGCCGCAGGTCGCGGCCGCCACGGCCGTCCTGGGCCACCTGGCCTCCCCGGCCGACCTGTCCGACGCCGAGACCCGTACGCCCGCTGGAGTCTGATCAGTCATGGAAGCATTCACCACGCACACCGGCCGGGCCGTCCCGCTGCGCCGCTCCAACGTCGACACCGACCAGATCATCCCTGCTCACTGGCTCAAGAAGGTCACGCGGGACGGGTTCGAGGACGGGCTGTTCGAGGCCTGGCGCAAGGACGCGTCGTTCATCCTCAACCAGCCCGAGCGCGAGGGCGCGACCGTCCTGGTCGCCGGCCCCGACTTCGGCACCGGTTCGTCCCGCGAGCACGCCGTCTGGGCGCTCCAGAACTTCGGCTTCAAGACCGTGATCTCCTCCCGTTTCGCCGACATCTTCCGCGGCAACTCGCTGAAGAACGGCCTGCTCACGGTCCTTCTGGAGCAGCAGATCGTGGACGCGCTGTGGGAGCTGACCGAGCAGGACCCCACCGCCGAGATCACGGTCGACCTCGAGCGGCGCGAGGTGCGCGCCGAGGGCATCACCGCGGCCTTCGAACTCGACGAGAACGCCCGCTGGCGGCTGCTGAACGGGTTGGACGACATCTCCATCACGCTCCAGAACGAGCCCGACATCGCCGCGTACGAGGCCAAGCGGCCGTCGTACAAGCCGAGGACGCTCCAGATCTGATCGAGATCTGATCCGGATCCGAGCCGGATCTGCACCGGATCAGATCCGGGCCTGAGTCGGACCCGGTCTGGTCCTGATCTCGGCCTCACCCCCGGCCGAAGGCGACCGGCTCTGGTCGAATTCCGGCCACCGAGAACCCCCTCCGTACCCCCGATCGGCCGATCGGGGTGACGGCCAGTGTCTGCACCCGTTCGGCCTCGCCGATCTTCGCCGTATCTCCCAACGTCCCACGTTACGACGGTGGTTGCCGGGGTAGGCGGCCAACGAGGCCGCGACCTGCCGAGGTGCCGGGAGCGCCGTCCGAGGCGCCAGTTGCCCCCTGGGCGGGCGACAACTCGCCCCAGATGGCACAATCTGTGCATGGGACACGACGGCCAACTCGAGCTCTATACGGCGGTCGCGAACCAACTCAAGGAAGCGCACGCAAGAGTGCGCGCACTGCAAGTCCCGGAGGGCGTACGGATGGCGCTGACCCGGAAGCTGCTGGTCATTACGGCCGCGGCCAAACACGATCTCGCCGACGCGACAAGGCGGCTGGAGCGGTTCATCGCGGACCTCGACGCGGGACGCATCCCCGAAGAGGAGCGTTGATCGCCTCCGGAACTGCCGAGTTCGTTGCGGCACAAGGGTGATTAGCCCGTTTCGTGTTTGATTTGCGGTATATATCTGCCTAACGTGCGAAAACGCTTGAACACTTTCGTTCTGGCAATGTCTCCGAAGGGGAAGACGTGAACAAGGCGCAGCTCGTAGAAGCGATTGCCGACAAGGTGGGCGGTCGGCAGCAGGCCGCCGACGCCGTCGACGCGGTCCTGGACGCCATCGTCCGCGCGACCGTCGCGGGGGACAGGGTCTCGGTCACCGGCTTCGGATCGTTCGAGAAGGTCGACCGCCCGGCCCGCTACGCCCGCAACCCCCAGACGGGCGAGCGGGTTCGGGTCAAGAAGACGTCCGTGCCGCGCTTCCGTGCGGGCCAGGGCTTCAAGGACCTGGTGAGCGGCTCGAAGAAGCTCCCGCGCGGCGGCGAGGTCGCCGTCAAGAAGGCCCCCAAGGGCAGCCTGACCGGCGGTGCCACCGCCACGGTCAAGAAGGCCGCCGCGAAGAAGGCCGCCCCGGCGAAGCGGGCGACGGCCGCCGCGAAGAAGGCCGCGCCGGCGAAGAAGACGACGACCGCGGCGAAGAAGACCACGGGCACCACGAAGAAGACGACGACCGCGAAGAAGACGACCGCCAAGACGGCGACGCCGGCCGCCAAGAAGACCACCGCGAAGACGGCCACGGCTCAGAAGACGGCTGCCAAGAAGGCCCCGGCGAAGAAGGCGACGGCCACGAAGGCCCCCGCCAAGAAGTCGAGCGCCCGCAAGACCACCGCGAAGAAGACCACCGCTCGCTGAGGCGCAAGCGTTCAACGGCACTCACGCGCCGGGCCGACTCCCTCTCGGAGTCCGGCCCGCGGCGTTCTGTCCGCCGGTTCCTCCGGACACCTGCCAGGTCGGAAGGCTCAGAACGTCTGGAGGGTGACGAGGGTGACGCGCCGGGAGTCGCCCTCGCCCTCGGTCTCGATCCGCACCCGCTGTCCGGGGCGCAGCAGCCTCAGCCCGCCGGCGTCGAACGCCGGGGCGTCGAAGGGCACCGGGGTGCCGTCGTCCAACAGCACCTCTCCGCTGCGGGTGCCGGCGTCGTACGTGTATGCGGTGGCCTGCATGACCGGCAGCCTACTGCCCCGGAATCAGCAGGCGCGCGGCCGCGGCGGCCGTTCGTGGACCCACCCCGAGCGCCAGGGCCGCCCGCAGGTCCTCGCCGGTGTCCACGTCCTGGCGTACGGAATCCACGGCCGTCGGCCGGAGTTCCCTGGCACCGGAGGCGCGGTGCCGGGCGCGGGAATCGGTGCCGAAAGCGGGAAGCAATTCACGGCCGGGGGCCACGGCGAGAAGAGTTGTACCGATTGCGGCCGCATCGGCGAGAAATGCGCGGGGGAATTCCGCGGCGGCATCCAGGACGCGGGCCAATTCCGGTGGACGCAGTGCGGGCAGATCTGCGTTGAGCGCGGCCAGCGCACTGTCGGGAAGTGTGGCGCGTACCGCGGCCGCCGCATGTGCCAGGGCGGCGTTCAGACCCGCGCGCGGCTCGTCGGGGACGATGCGCGCGCCGAGCGCCGCGAGTTCGCGCCCGGCCAGCTCGTCGTTCGTGACCACTGCCACATCGCGCACCGCGGCGCAGGCCAGCGCCGCCGTCACGGTGTCCACGGCGAAGGCCAGGGCGAGGCCCGGACGCAGCGCGTCGGCGGCGGTGTCCGCGAGCCTGCTCTTGGCCAGCGCCAAGGGCTTCAGGGGGATGACCAAGCTCCACTGCACCGGCGTACCGTCTCTCTCTCGTCGCGGACATTGTCCCCCGGTCCCTCCGGCGCCACTTCGGTCGGGGCGTACGGTGTCCTCGACAGACCGGCGGCTTGGGGCGACACTTGTCCGGCTCCCGGCCCGGAGGAAGTCAGGGAAGTCCTAGAGGAAGGTGCTCGCGTGCCCCGCCGCAGAATCGGCTTCTGGTACCGCTTCGCAGCGGTGCTCTGCAAACCGCCGCTGGTGATTCTGATCAAGCGGGACTGGCGCGGGACGGAGCACATTCCGGCCGAGGGCGGGTTTATCACCGCGGTGAACCACAATTCGCACCTCGACCCGTTCGCATACGCGCACTACCAGTACAACAGCGGACGCGTTCCGCGATTCCTGGCGAAGAGCGGGCTTTTCGGGAAGGGCTTCGTCGGTGCCGCGATGCGCGGCACCGGACAGATCCCCGTCTACCGCGAGTCCACGGACGCGCTCAGCGCCTTCAGGGCCGCGATCGAGGCGGTGGAGCGCGGCGAATGCGTCGCCTTCTACCCCGAGGGCACCCTGACCCGCGACCCCGACGGCTGGCCGATGACCGCCAAGACCGGGGCCGCGCGCGTCGCCCTCCGGACCAGGTGCCCGGTGATCCCGGTCGCGCAGTGGGGCGTCAACGAACTGCTGCCCCCCTACGCCAAGAGGCCCCGCCTGTTTCCGCGCAAGACCCACCACGTCCTGGCGGGCCCGCCCGTGGACCTCTCCCCGTTCTACGACCGGGAGATGACTCCCGAGCTGCTGAAGGAGGCGACGGAGGTCATCATGGCCGCCGTCACCCGCCAGCTGGAGGAGATCCGCGGCGAGAAGGCGCCCGACAGGCCCTACGACCCGCGCGATGAGCGGATCGAGCAGCGGCGCCGCACCCAGGCGCAGACCAGCCACGGCAGGTCCCAGGCGCGGACCGGCCACAAGGGGGAGAACAGCAAGTGAGCAAGCCCGTCAAGGCTGCCGTCTTCGGCACCGGTTCCTGGGGTACGGCCTTCGGTACGGTCCTCGCCGACGCGGGCTGCGAGGTGACGCTGTGGGCGCGCCGTGCCCGGCTCGCCGACACGGTCAACTCCACCCGGAGCAACCCGGACTACCTGCCCGGCGTGGAACTCCCGGAGAACCTCCGTGCCACCGCGGACCCCGCCGAGGCCGCCCGCGACGCCGACTTCACCGTCCTCGCCATCCCCTCGCAGACTCTGCGCGACAACCTCGCCGCCTGGCGCCCGCTGCTCGCCCCGGGCACCGTCCTCGTCTCATTGATGAAGGGCGTCGAACTCGGTACCACCATGCGGATGAGCGAGGTGATCGAGGACGTCGCCCAGGTGGGCCGGGACCGGATCGCCGTGGTCACCGGGCCCAACCTCGCCAAGGAGATCGCCTCCCGCAGGCCGGCCGCGGCCGTGGTCGCCTGCACCGACGAGAGCGTCGCCCAGCGGCTCCAGGCGGCCTGCCACACGCCGTACTTCCGCCCGTACACCAACACCGACGTCGTCGGCTGCGAACTCGGCGGCGCGGTGAAGAACGTCATCGGGCTCGCCGTCGGCATCGCGGACGGCATGGGCCTCGGCGACAACGCCAAGGGCTCGCTCATCACGCGCGGACTCGCCGAGACCACCCGGCTGGGCCTCGCGATGGGCGCCGACCCGCTGACCTTCTCCGGACTCGCCGGCCTCGGCGACCTGGTGGCGACCTGCTCCTCGCCGCTCTCCCGGAACCACACCTTCGGCACCAACCTCGGCAGGGGCATGACCCTCCAGGAGACCATCGCGGTCACCAGGCAGACCGCCGAGGGCGTCAAGTCCTGTGAGTCCGTGCTGGATCTGGCCCGCCGGCACGGCGTCGACATGCCCATCACGGAGACCGTCGTCGGGATCGTCCACGAGGGCAAGCCGCCCATGGTCGCCCTCAAGGAGCTGATGTCGCGCAGCGCGAAGCCCGAACGACGCTGAGCGACCCCCTGAGTCGACGCTGTGTCCGTGCCCTACCACCGGGTACTCTCATGCCGATATGAGCACCGAGAACCTTCCCCAGAGCCCTGAGCAGCCGTCTCGTAAGCCGCGTGTGGCCGTCGTGTTCGGCGGACGCAGCTCCGAGCACGGGATCTCCACGGTCACCGCCGGCGCCGTCCTCAAGGCGCTCGACCGGACGAAGTACGAGGTCCTGCCGATCGGCATCACCCGGGAAGGCCGCTGGGTGCTCACCGCCGACGAGCCGGAGCGGATGGCGATCACCGAGCGCCGTACGCCCGGCGTCGAGGAACTCGCCGACGCGCAGGAGGGCGCCGTCGTGCTCTCCGTCGACCCCGCGAACCGCGAAGTCGTCTACAGCGAGCCCGGATCGGTGCCCAAGGCCCTCGGTGACGTCGACGTCGTCTTCCCGGTCCTGCACGGCCCCTACGGCGAGGACGGCACCCTCCAGGGACTGCTGGAGCTGTCCGGTGTGCCGTACGTGGGCTCCGGTGTGCTCGCCTCGGCCGTCGGCCAGGACAAGGAGTACATGAAGCGGGTGTTCACCTCCTTCGGGCTCAAGGTCGGCCCCTACGTGGTGATCCGGCCGCGCGAGTGGCAGGGGTCCGCCCCGGACGGGGACGGAGGTGCCGCCGCCCGCAAGAAGATCGTCGACTTCGCCGGTGAGCACGGCTGGCCGCTGTTCGTGAAGCCCGCGCGCGCGGGTTCCTCGATCGGCATCACCAAGGTCGACGACCTGTCGGGGCTGGACGAGGCCATCGCCGAGGCCCAGCGCCACGACCCGAAGATCCTCGTCGAGGCGGCGCTGCGCGGCCGTGAGATCGAGTGCGGCGTCCTGGAGTTCGAGGACGGTCCGCGCGCCTCCGTGCCGGCCGAGATCCCGCCGCCGGACGCGCACGCGTACTACGACTTCGAGGCCAAGTACATCGACTCGACCCCCGGTCTGGTGCCGGCCCCGCTGACGCCGGAGGAGACCGCGGAGGTCCAGCGGCTCGCGGTGGACGCCTTCGAGGCCGCCTCCTGCGAGGGGCTGGTCCGGGCGGACTTCTTCCTCACCGAGGACGGCGAGTTCGTCATCAACGAGATCAACACGATGCCGGGCTTCACGCCGATCTCGATGTACCCGCAGATGTGGCAGGCGAGCGGAATCGGCTACGCGGAGCTGGTGGACAGGCTGATCCAGGCGGCTCTGAGCAGGTCCACGGGGCTGCGCTAGGTCCTCAGTCGGCGATCCCCTCGGGGATCGCCTTCTTGACGGCGGAGGCCAGGTCGATCAGTGCACCCGAGGTGTCCCGTCCCTCGGGCACCGTGACCTCGACATAGGCGAGGCGACTCGCGGTCGTGAACCGGTACGCCCCGCCGTCCTCCTTCTCCATCAGCCAGTTGACCCCGTTCACCCCACCGGCCACGGCATCCGGGTCCCCGCCCACCGCCACCTCGGGATCGACCATCTTCGGCGGTCGCTCGACCCCGCAGCGCAGTATGATCGCCGGGTTCCCCCAGCCCGCGGTCAGCGCTGATGGGGGCGAGGGATCCCGGCGGTGCTGGCCGTCCACCGCGGACGGCAGCGTTCTGTCCAGGTTCCGGCACAGCTCGGTGACGGTCGCCGAGGGGTGGGGAACCGCCGCCGACACGTCACCGTCTGCTGAGGAACAGCCCACCGCAGCCAGCAGGAGGGCGAGCGGGGGCAGGACGACCGGCCGGGGACGGAAAAGGTTCACCGGCCAAGGGTAGACGGGGGCTACAGATGCACCACCGGGCAGGTCAGGGTGCGGGTGATCCCGTCCACCTGCTGGACCTTGGCGACCACCATGCGACCGAGGTCGTCGACCGTGTCGGCCTGGGCCCGCACGATCACGTCGTAGGGGCCTGTGACGTCCTCGGCCTGGACGATCCCAGGGATCTTGCTGATCGTCTCGGCGACGGTCGACGCTTTGCCGACCTCCGTCTGGATCAGGATGTACGCCTGTACCACGGAACCTCCAGGGCGGCCACGAGGATCATGTGGGGAAAAGGAACGCCACGGTATCGCGTCGCCGCTCGCCGCGGGGAGACCCGCGGGGACCGGGGCTCGCGCGCCGGGGTGCGGGCACGACGGAAGTTGACGGCTGCCTCGACCGTATCGAGGACACTGGTGACGCGCGACCGGGCACGGACAGGGACAGAAGGGGAGCTGGGGCGATGAAGGGCACTGTTGGTGAGCTCGGGGAGTTCGGGCTCATCAGGGAGCTCACCTCCCGTCTCACCACCACATCGGCGGTCCGGGTCGGACCCGGTGACGACGCCGCGGTGGTGGCCGCGCCCGACCGCCGGGTCGTGGCGAGCACCGACATCCTGCTGGAGGGCCGGCACTTCCGTCGGGACTGGTCGACCGCCTACGACGTCGGCCGCAAGGCCGCCGCCCAGAACCTCGCCGACATCGCCGCGATGGGCGCCGTGCCGACCGCACTGCTCCTCGGCCTCGTCGTGCCCGGCGAGCTGCCGGTCACCTGGCCCACCGAGCTGATGGACGGCCTGCGCGACGAATGCCAGGTCGCCGGCGCCTCGGTGGTCGGCGGCGATGTCGTACGCGGCGACACGATCATGGTGTCGATCACCGCGCTTGGTGATCTGCGCAACCAGGAGCCGATCACCCGCTCCGGCGCCCAGCCGGGCGACATCGTCGCGGTCACCGGCTGGCTGGGCTGGTCCGCCGCCGGATACGCGGTCCTCTCCCGCGGCTTCCGCTCGCCCCGCGCCTTCGTCGAGGCCCACCGTCGCCCCGAGCCGCCGTACCACGCCGGTCCCGCGGCCGCCGCGCTGGGCGCGACGTCGATGTGCGACGTGAGTGACGGGCTGATCGCCGACCTGGGGCACATCGCGGAGGCCAGCAAGGTCCGTATCGACATCCGGTCCGGCGCGATCGACGTGCCCACCCAGATGAACGACATCGGGCAGGCCGTCGGCGTCGACCCCATCCAGTGGGTGCTGACCGGGGGAGAGGACCACGCGATCGTGGCGACCTTCCCGCCGGACGTGAAGCTCCCCGCCCGCTGGAAGGTGATCGGCGAGGTCCTCAACCCCTCCGCCCTGCCCCAGGTGACGGTCGACGGGGCGCCCTGGACCAGTAAGGGCGGCTGGGACCACTTCGGGGACATGGAGTCGTGACACCCCCGAGGGTGCTGACGGTGGCAGGCTCCGACTCCGGCGGCGGCGCGGGCGTCCAGGCCGACCTCAAGACGATGCTCGCGCTGGGCACGCACGGCATGAGCGTGATCACCGCCGTCACCGCGCAGAACTCCCTGGGCGTGCAAGGCGCTTGGGAGCTGCCGGTCGAGGCGGTGCGTGCCCAGTACCGCAGTGTCGTCGACGACATCGGCGTCCAGGCCGTGAAGACCGGGATGCTGTCCTCCGCCGCACTCGTCGAAGCGGTCGCCGAGTTGATCGCCGGCACGGACGCGCCGGTCGTCGTCGACCCGGTCGGCGTCTCCAAGCACGGCGACCCGCTGCTGGCCGCCTCGGCCCTCGACTCCGTCCGCACCGCACTGCTGCCGGCCGCCACCGTGGCCACGCCCAACCTCGACGAGGTGGCCCAGCTGACCGGCGTACGGGTCGGGTCGGAGCGCGAACTCGGGCGGGCCGCGGCGGCCGTCCTGGCGTACGGGCCGCGCTGGGTGCTGATCAAGGGCGGTCATCTGCCCGGCGACGCCGTCGACCTGCTCACCGACGGCTCGGAGGAGCACTGGCTGCGGGCGCCCCGGCACGACAACCGGCACACGCACGGCACGGGCTGCACCCTCGCGTCGGCGATCGCGGCACAGCTCGCGAAGGGGGAGACGGTGCCGGAGGCGGTGGCGGCGGCCAAGGAGTACGTCACCGGGGCGATCGTCTCCGGGTTCGCACTCGGCGGCGGGATCGGGCCGGTGGATCACGGCTGGCGGCTCACCCGGCGGGACACTCCGGGAGGCTGACGCACGCCGTGGCCCTCTTCGGTGAGGGTCCCGAAGTGGCCCGGCGGTCGGGCGGGAGCCGAGCGGCCGGTACGTCCGTCAGGCGGGAGCGGAGCAGCCGGTACGCCCGGCCGGCGGGCATGGCAGAAAGCCGGCCCACCCTGGGTGGACCGGCTTTGTGCAGCAACCAGCAGTGGCCGCGCGCGATGGAGGTCCCCCCGTCCCGAGCGAAGCCGAGAGGTGGGGGAAATGCGTCAGCGCGAGACCTTGCCGGCCTTGATGCACGAGGTGCAAGCGTTCACGCGCTTCGGCGTCCCACCGACCACGGTACGCACGCGCTGGATGTTCGGGTTCCAGCGACGGGGCGTACGGCGGTGGGAGTGCGAGATGCTATTGCCGAAGCCCGGCCCCTTGCCGCAGACGTCGCAGTTGGCAGCCACCGGTCACTCCAAAGACTTCAGATGCACTTACGGATGATCCCGGCATGCCGGGATCAAGATCGTGGGATCGAAGATCTGAGTGGCGCTGCCAGGGGGATGGCCCGATGGGATCGGGCAACCGGAGCAGCATACAACGGCTGCGCCAGTACAACGAAACTACCATGGCTGGTCAGCGCCCGGCCCCGGCCCCGGACCGTGGGCCAAACCCCTCCAACGGTCTACGCTGCGTCCCAGTCCAGCAGCTCAGGGAGGCGCAGGTGCCGCAGGTGCCGCAGACATTCTTCGATGCTCTCGCGGTGCGCACCTGGTGTGGTCTCGCGCTCCGGGCGCTGGGACGCGCGCGTGAGGAGATCGACGCGATCAACGTGTACCCGGTCGCCGACGGGGACACCGGAACCAACCTCTACCTGACCGTGGAGTCCGCCACGACCGCGGTCGAGGCGGTGTTCACCGGCCACGCGGCCGGCTCCGGGCCGGACGGCACCCCCTCCCTGGCCGACGCCGCGCGCGCGATGGCGCACGGAGCGCTGATCGGCGCGCGCGGGAACTCCGGGACGATCCTGGCGCAGCTGCTGCGCGGTATGGCGCAGGTGCTGGCGGCCGAGGGGGAGAGCCCTCGCACCGACGCGGAGGGGCTGCGCCTGGCGCTGCGGCACGCCGCCGACTCCGCCCGCCAGGCCGTGGCCCACCCGGTCGAGGGCACGGTCCTGTCGGTCGCCTTGGCCGCCGCCGACGCGGCGGGGGAGGCCGAGGGGGACTGCGGGGCGGTCGCGAAGGCGGCCTACCAGGGCGCGTGCACGGCACTCGCCGCGACGCCGGGCCAGCTGGCCGTCCTGGCGCGTGCCGGGGTGGTGGACGCGGGCGGACGAGGGCTGGTGGCGGTGCTCGCGGCGCTGGTGGAGACGTTCACGGGGGAGACGCCGGCCGCCGAGAGGGGCGGCCGCGCTGCGGCGGGCGGCTCGGTGGGCGGCTCGGCGGATCCCGACGCGTCCGGGCTCCACGCGCGGGGGGACTCCTGTGCGGAGGAGGTCACCGGGAGCGGCGGGCCCGCCTTCGAGGTGATCTACCTGCTGGAGGCCGAGGACGCGCCCGTCGACCGGCTGCGGCAGCGGCTCGACGCACTGGGGGACTCCCTCGTGGTGGTCGGCGGGGACGGGTTGTGGAACGTGCATGTGCACGTGGACGACCCCGGCGCGCCGTGGAGGCGGGCGTCGAGGCCGGCCGGCCGTACCGGATCCGCATCACGCACTTCGGCGCCGACGACGTGCACGCGCGCGGGGGTGGGCGTCCGCCGCGCGAGCGTGTGCAGCGGGCGGTCGTCGCGTCGTACCCGGCGAGGGGCTGGCCGGTCTGTACGCCGAGGCCGGCGCGACCACCGTGCTCGCGCGCCCCGGTGAACCGCCCGCCAGCGGGGAACTGGTCCAGGCCGTACGGCGGGCCCACGCGCGTGAGGTCGTGCTGTTGCCCAACGACGCCGACCTGCGTCACACCGCGGCAGCGGCGGCCGAGCAGGCCCGCGCGGAGGGCATCCGGGTGGCCCTGATCCCGACCCGTTCCGCGGTCCAGGGGATCGCCGCGCTCGCCGTGCACGAACCGGACCGCCGCTTCGACGAGGACGTCGTCTCGATGACCTCGGCGGCCGGTGCCACCCGCTACGCCGAGGTCGCCGTCGCCGAACGCCAGTCCTGGACCATGGCCGGCATCTGCCAGGCCGGTGACGTCCTCGGCCTCATCGACGGCGACGTGGCCGTCATCGGCGCCGACGTCACCGCCACCGCGGAGACCGTCGTGGACCGCATGCTGGCGGCCGGCGGCGAACTTGTCACCCTCGTCCTCGGCGACGAGGCTCCCGAAGGCGTCGCCGAGCGCATCGAGGCGCGGGTGCGGGAGGCGTACCTCGCCGTCGACACGGTGGTCTACCACGGGGGACGGCAAGGCGCGCTGCTGCTCATCGGGGTGGAGTGAGGCCGGTCCCGGACGCGGTGATCGCCGTCCGGCACCGCCACCCGTGCACGGCTATCCCCGTTCCGCCGTCGCTTCCTCCGCCGCCTGAAGCAGCTGCTCCGCCTCCGCCCGCCGCGCCCGTACGGTCTCCTCGTCCCCGCCCTCGGAGTCGGGGCCGGTCTCCGCGTCCGCGTACGCCCTGAGCACGGCACGCGCGCGTGCCGCTGCCCGCGCGGGACGCCCCAGGTCGGCCTCCAGCCAGCCCGCGGCCAGCTCCGCGCCGGTGCGCGGCGGCAGGGCTGCGTCCCCGAGGGAGGCGAACACCGCGACCGCCTCCGACATCTGGGACAGCGCCCCTTCCATGGCGGCACGGATCGAGTCGTCGTCGGCGTCCTCGGCGGCCGAGCGGGCCAGGAGGTCACCGAACTGGCGGTGCGTGTGCCCGAGCTCGAAGACCAACCGCAGGCGCGCCTCCTCGTCGTCCGCCACCTCCAGCGCGTCGGCGCACTCCCCGACGGCGCCCGCCATCAGCTCCCGCGCCGCGTCCGTGCCGTCCTCGGTGCGCAACGCCAGCCAGGCGCGGGCCCTCAGGGAGCGCACCAGCCCGTGCACGTTGCCCAGGGAGCGCCACAGGTCGCCCGCGCGCGCGTACGCCTGATCCGCTTCGGCGTGCAGCCCCGCCTGGCCGAGTGACTCGGCCGCCAGGTGCGCCAGCGTCGCGTGGTCGTGCTGCTCGGGCCAGTGCCGGGCGGTCTCGGCGGCCTGCAACCGGCGTTCGGCGGCGGCCCGGTGCTCGCCCAGCTCGCTCAGGCAGTCGCCGAGCCACCACTGCGTCTGCACGACCGTCCCGTCGCCGTGCGTCTCGGCGGTCAGGTCGGCCAGCGCCGACTCCAGCACCTCCGCGGCCTCGGCCCACCGCCCCCGCCGCACCAGGAACCCGCCCAGCTGGTGCCGCGCCCACGCGCCGAGCGTCGGGCCCTCGCCCGCCTCGTCGGCCCAGTGCGCCGCCTCCAGGGCGTGCTCGGCGGCCTCGTCCGCCTCCCCCCGGCCCCCGACGACCTCGGCGAGCTGGAGGTGCAACTGCGCCCGCCCGACCGGCTCCAGGAACCGGCCACCGTGCTCCAGGGCCGCCCGCAGCGCCCGCTCCGCCTCCACCATGTCGCCCAGGTGGTGCGCGAGCCCCGCCAGCCTGGCCTCGTACTCCACGGCGAACCAGGGCAGCCCCGCCCCGACGAACTCCGAGGCGGCCCGCGCGAACAGTTCCGCGCCCGCCTCCGCGTCACCCGCGCGCGTGGCCAGTTCCGCCAGCATCGCGTGCCCCTCGGCGACCCGCGCGACGAGCCGTACGTCGTCCCCGGCCCGCCCCCCGACGAGCGCGAGCAGCTCCCGTACGGCCGCCTCGGCCTCCGTCAGCACCCGCTCGGCGACGGGCCCGTCCGCCTCGTGGACGCGCCGCATCAGGATCCGCGCCCGGCCCATGAGGACCCCCGCCGCCTGCCGCACCTCCGTGCCGCCCTCGGCGTACAGGGCCAGAACCCGGTCGTACGGCTCGGCGACCGCGGCCAGCGCCTCGTCGATCTCGCCGGCGAGCGCGCGGACGTAGGCCCCGCGCGCGTGTGCCGCCAGAGCCTCACCGGGGTCGCCCGCCTCCGCGTACAGCCCGGCCGCCTGCTCGAACGTTTCGGCACCCTCCGGGCCCAGCGCCATCGCCTGGTGGTCGGCGATCTCCGCGCGGTCGCGCGGGTCCAGCTCGGCCCCTCGGCGGCCACCGCCACCGCCGCCCACGCCTCCACGGCGTGCGGGCGCAACGTGTCCGACAGCCGCCGCGCCTCGGCGAGCAACGCGGCCAGATCCGGCGCCCCCGCGTCCTCGGCGGCAGCGGGCGGGGCCGGCGGAGCGAGCGCGTGGGCCGGCGGCCGTACCGCCCGCACGCCCAGCGGAAGCCGCTCCACCAGCGGCTCCTGCGCCATCCGCGCGCGTGCCCGCTCACTGATGTGCGACGTGCCGTTGCGCGCGTCGAACCGCTCGGCCAGCGCGAGCGCCTCCCCGCGCGCGTGGACGGCCAGATCCGCCGCCGTCCACACCCGCCCGGCCGGCCCGGGCACCTGCTGCCCGCCCAGGCCCAGCACGGACAGCCGCTCCATGAGCAGCACGACCACACTCAGGAAGTCCAGCCTGCTGCGCGGCTGCCCCTCGTCCGTGAAGTACGCCGGGCGCTCCGCGAGCAGCTCCAGACCCCGCGCCTCGTTCCCGGTCAGCGCGCAGAACTCCACATGGTCGGCGTACGCGCCCCGCATGCTCTCCATCGCCCGCACCAGCCGGAAACCACGCAGGTGATGCGCGCGCGCCTCCTCCACGCGGCCCAGCCGCAGCAGCGGCAGCAGGGACGACGCGAGCGCGTTGTGCGGCTCGTGCGCGCACGTGTACGCGCCCTCCAGCACGGGCGCCCACAGCTCCAGGGCCTCGGCGTCCCGACCCCGCTCGGCCCGCCACCAGCCCTGCCCCTGCAACTCGCACGCGTGGCAGTCGGCCATGCTGTCGCGGTCCGCGGCCAGCCAGGCGGCGAACGCCCGCTCCGCCCGCTCCTCGTCCCCGACATGAGCGGCCACACTGAACTCCGCGCTGCGCACGGCCCGCTCGGAGTGCCCGGCGAGCCGGTAGCGGTGCTCCATCTCGCCGAGCCACTTCTCCACCGACGCCAGCGGAATGTGCGGCTGGTCGAGCATGCCGGCCGACATCCACTTGAAGACCCAGTGCAGCGAGTGCGTCTCGTGCGCGTCGAAGTCCTCGGGCCGCTCGTCCCACATGCGCAGCAGACGCGCGAACGGGACGAACATCCTGTCCTTCTCGGAGCTGTAGTTGTAGACCTTCAGCTGGTGTCCGAGCGCCTCGATCACGGCGAGCGGGATGTTCAGCTTCTCGGCCTCCGCCAGCAGCAGTTCCGCGCGCGCGTTGCGGGCCGGGCCCTCCGGCTGCTCGCCGTTCTCCGCCATCGCCCGGCGCAGGGAGTCGAAGTCCGTGATCGCGGTCATCGCCGGCCGTCCTCCTCAGGTGTGGCTTCCCCGTGCGTGGCCCACTCCAGCAGGCCGATGAACGCCCGGTTCAAAAGCGCGGAGTCCGCCGGCCGCAGCGGCCGCTGCGCCATCAGCAGCGCCTGCCCGTACAGCGACTCCGTGGCGGTGCCTATCAGCTCGGCGTCCCGCAAGGAACTGATCCGCCGGATCAGCGGGTTGAGATGGTTGAGCACCAGACGCGCGCGCGGGGCGCTGCCGCGCAGCGAGCCCAGGATGCCCGCCCACAGGTCGTCGGCCCGCGACTCGGCGTCGGCCCGCGCCTGTTCGTGCCGGGCCGCCCGGTCGTCCAGGTGCAGGGCGGGCACCGACAGCGGGTGGAAGGCGCGCAGGACGACGTCACAGCCCAGCGGGTCGAGCTTCGCCCGCGCGGCCGCCAGGAAACCCGACAGCGCCAGCTCCTCCGCCGCGTCCACGGCGTCCAGGTGCGCGGTCACGGTGTCCGCGTCCAGCTCGGCGACCACCGTCCCCGGCCGCACCGACGGCAGCGCCTCGACCAGCTCGCTGTCGTACGTGTAACCGCCGTTGACGACGCCGACGCCCTGCGCGGACGCGATCGGCGCGACCTGCCGGTACTCCTCCACGGTCCGCGTGAAGTGCACCACCGGATGCCGCTGCGCGAACTCCTCCAG
Source organism: Streptomyces phaeoluteigriseus (assembly GCF_001896135.2). Classification (GTDB taxonomy): domain Bacteria; phylum Actinomycetota; class Actinomycetes; order Streptomycetales; family Streptomycetaceae; genus Streptomyces; species Streptomyces phaeoluteigriseus. The sequence goes on along the minus strand of NZ_MPOH02000009.1, from coordinate 550,010 downwards.
CGACAGCCGCCCGTCGGTCGTCTCGAACGGCAGCCACGGCAGCATCGTCCGCAGCATCTCCTCGTCGTGCCGCGCCAGGGACTTCACCCCCAGGTGGTGCACCGCCAGGAACGCCGCCAGCCGCTCCGGATCCCCGGCGGCCAGCCCCGTCAGCCACGCCCGGATCCGCTCGCCCAGCGCCTCCCGTACCGCCGCCAGCGTCTCGTCCTCGTACAGCGACTCGCGCGAGGCCGTGGGCCGCAGGCTGTCGGTGTCCAGGACACAGCGCACGAAGAACGCCCAGTCGGGCAGCAGCTGTTCGGCCCGGTCGGTGAGCAGCATCCCCTTCAGGTGCACGCGGTGACCCGCCCGCTGGGCCGGACTGACCGCGGCCGGCAGCACGTACGCCACCCCGCGGATCCCCGCCAGCGGAACGTTCAGGTCGACCGAGTCCAAGGGCGTGAACCCGAACAGCTCGTGACAGTGCCGGGCCAGCGCGACGCGCCGGTTCGCGGGAGAGGCGTACGGCCGGTCCCAGGGCGCCGGCAGATCGGTGACCGCCTCCTCGCCGACCCTGACGTCGTAGGGCAGCAGCGAGCCGAAGTCGCGCGCCAGTTGCAGGACCCGCCGCTCGGTGAGCCACTCCGCGGCACCGGCCCGCGCCACCAGGTGCACGGTAGTGCCCGGCTCGGGGCGCGCGTCGTGGGGCAGCGTCCGCACGGTGTACGAACCGTCGTCGCGGGCCGTCCACTCCACCGGCGGCGCGCCGGGCGTACGGGCACTGCGGCTGACCACGCGTATCCGCTCGGCGACCACGAAGCAGGCCAGCAGCCCGATGCCGAACTGCCCGAGGAAGTCGGAGCGGGCCTCCTGCAGCCCGTCCGCCCGCTTGGAACTGCGTCCGATGGTGGCCAGCAGGCTGTGCAGGTCGGACTCGGTGAGCCCGACACCGGAGTCCTCCACCCGCAGCTCCCCGTCCGAGGCGAACAGCCGCACCCGCGCCGGGGCACCGGGCTCCTCCGCCCGACGGGCGGTGATGGCGTCCACGGCGTTCTGGAGCAGTTCGCGCAGATAGACCCTGGGGCTGGAGTAGAGGTGATGGGACAGGAGGTCCACCAGGCCACGCAGGTCGACCTGGAACGTGTGAGGTGACGGTGATGCCTGGGATGACGGTGAGGTCTGGGAGTCCATCGCTGCAGCGCCGCGGCTTGGGGAGGGTCGACGGCGCGGGGTCGGGCGGTCCCGGTGGGGCGGTGACCGCGGGGGATGGCCGGAGCGCGCCATCCTAGAGCCGGAACGAGCCGCCTGACCAGGGGTTTCGGGATACGTATACGGCAATGTCAGTGGGGTGGTGTGCAATGGATCTCGTGCCCGCGCTCGAAGAACCGCTCAAAAAGGTGCTTGGCCCACCGACCGCGAAGGTGATGGCCGAGCACCTCGGCCTGCACACCGTCGGCGACCTTCTGCACCACTACCCGCGCAGATACGAGGAGCGCGGCCAGCTCACGCACCTCGCCGACCTGCCGATGGACGAGCACGTCACCGTGGTCGCCCAGGTCGCCGACGCCCGCCTGCACACCTTCGCCTCGTCCAAGGCCCCCCGCGGCAAGGGCCAGCGCCTGGAGGTCACCATCACGGACGGCAGCGGCCGTCTCCAGCTGGTCTTCTTCGGCAACGGCGTGCACAAACCCCACAAGGAACTCCTGCCCGGCACCCGCGCGATGTTCTCCGGCAAGGTGTCCCTCTTCAACCGCCGCCTCCAGCTGGCCCATCCGGCCTACGAGCTGCTGCGCAGCGACACCGACGAGACCGTCGAGACCTGGGCGGGCGCGCTCATCCCGATCTACCCGGCGACCGCCAAACTCGAGTCCTGGAAGATCGGCAAGGCGATCCAGACGGTCCTGCCGAGCGCCCGGGAAGCCGTCGACCCGCTCCCGGACTCCCTGCGCGAGGCCGCGGCCTGGTCTCGCTGCCCGAGGCACTCCTCAAGATCCACCGCCCGCACACCAAGGCCGACATCGAGGACGCCCGCGCCCGCCTGAAGTGGGACGAGGCCTTCGTCCTCCAGGTCGCCCTGGCCCGCCGACGCCACGCCGACGCCCAGCTCCCGGCCGTCCCCCGCAAGCCCGCCCCCGACGGCCTGCTCTCCGCCTTCGACGACCGGCTCCCCTTCACCCTCACCGAGGGCCAGCAGAAGGTCTCGAAGGAGATCTTCGACGACCTGGCCACGAGCCACCCGATGCACCGGCTGCTCCAGGGTGAGGTCGGTTCGGGCAAGGCCCAGCCACTCGACTCACTCGTGCTCACCCCGGCCGGTTTCCGGCGTATGGGGGATGTGGCGGTGGGCGACGAGATCGTCGTGCCGGACGGCGAGATCGCGCTCATCGACGGTGTCTTCCCCCAAGGGGAGCGCGACGTCTGGCGCCTGGTCCTGTCCGACGGCAGTTCCGTCGAGTGCGACGACGAACACCTCTGGATCGTCGGCGCGGGCCGCGGTCGGCACGGCGGACAGGCTCCCCGGGTCATGACGACCCGCGACATCCGGCTGGACACGTCCGAGGCGGACGGATCCGCCAAGTGGTACATCCCGGCGGCGACACCGGTCGACATCGGCGACGACTCGGGACCGCCACTGGACCCCTACCTGTTCGGCCTGTTCCTCGGGGACGGCCCGTCCCCCGACGACATCCGGCTGACCACGATCGGCCCCGGGACCCGCGATGCCGTGATCCCGGCCCTGCGGGAGCTGAACCTGTGGGGCCTCCCCGCGCGCGGGAGGTTCGTCCCGGACGAGTTCAAGAACACCTCCGTCAAGAACCGTCTCGCCCTGCTGCAAGGCCTCCTGGACACGGACGGCACCGTCCACGCGGACGGCACGAGCGTCTCGTTCCGTTCGGCGTCGCCCAGGCTCGCGCACGACGTCGCGTGGATCGTGCGTTCCCTGGGCGGCCTTGCGAGGGTGTCGCCGAAGCCGGCCGCCTTCGACGTCCATGTGTCCCTGCCCGCGCGGTACCCACCGTTCCGGCTGACCCGCAAGGCGAACCTGGTACGCCCCCGCCCGGAGGGCGACACCTTCCGACGTGGAATCCGCGCCGTCGAGTACGTCGGACGCAAGCCGGTCCAGTGCATCAGCGTCGCCCACCCGAGCCGGGCCTACGTCACCGACAACTTCACGGTGACGCACAACACCATGGTGGCCCTGCGCGCCATGCTCGCCGTCGTCGACGCGGGCGGGCAGGCCGCCATGCTCGCGCCCACCGAGGTGCTCGCCCAGCAGCACCACCGGTCCGTCGTGGAGATGATGGGGAACCTGGCCGAGGGCGGGATGCTGGGCGGGGTCGAGGACGCCACCAAGGTCGTCCTGCTCACCGGGTCGATGGGGGCCGCCGGGCGGCGGCAGGCGCTGCTCGACCTCGTCACCGGCGAGGCCGGCATCGTCATCGGCACGCACGCGCTGATCGAGGACAAGGTGCAGTTCCACGATCTGGGGCTGGTCGTGGTCGACGAGCAGCACCGGTTCGGCGTGGAGCAGCGGGACGCCCTGCGCGGCAAGGGCAAACAGCCTCCGCACCTCCTGGTCATGACCGCCACGCCCATTCCGCGCACGGTCGCCATGACGGTCTTCGGCGACCTGGAGACCTCCGTCCTGGACCAGCTCCCGGCCGGCCGTTCCCCCATCGCCAGCCACGTCGTCCCCGCCGCCGACAAACCGCACTTCCTGGCCCGCGCCTGGGACCGGGTCCGCGAGGAGGTCGAGGGCGGCCACCAGGCGTACGTGGTCTGCCCCCGCATCGGTGACGAGGAGGACGCCCCCGGGAAGGCCGGGAAGAAGGCCCCGGAGGGCGAGGCCGAGAAGCGCCCGCCGCTCGCCGTCCTGGAGGTGGCCGACCAGCTCGCCCGGGGCCCGCTCCAGGGACTCAGGGTCGAGGTGCTGCACGGCCGTATGCCTCCCGACGACAAGGACGCCGTGATGCGGCGCTTCGCCGCGGGGGACACCGACGTCCTGGTCGCCACGACCGTCATCGAGGTCGGGGTCAACGTGCCGAACGCCACCGCGATGGTGATCATGGACGCCGACCGCTTCGGCGTCTCCCAGCTGCACCAGCTGCGCGGCCGGGTCGGCCGCGGCTCGGCTCCCGGGCTCTGCCTCCTCGTCACCGAGATGCCCGAGGCCAGCCCGGCCCGTCAGCGCCTCGACGCGGTCGCCGCCACCCTCGACGGCTTCGAACTGTCCCGCATCGACCTCGAACAGCGCCGCGAGGGCGATGTCCTGGGCCAGGCCCAGTCCGGCGCCCGCACCAGCCTGCGGGTACTCGCCGTCATCGAGGACGAGGAGATCATCGCGGAGGCGCGGGAAGAGGCGGCGGCGATCGTCGCCTCGGACCCGGAACTGACCGGACTCCCCGGCCTGCGGACGGCGCTGGACGCCCTGCTGGACGAGGAGAGGGAGCAGTATCTGGAAAAGGGGTGAGCCGGACGGCCTCGGGAGCGCGGGGCGGTAATCCTTATGCGGCTATCGCCGGGTGTGCGCGACCAGCCACAATGAACACAAAGACGCCCACGACCAAGGACCGAAGATGACCCGCGTGATCGCCGGCAGAGCCGGCGGACGTCGCCTGGCCGTCCCGCCAGGGACCGGCACCCGCCCCACCTCGGACCGCGCACGCGAGGCCCTCTTCTCCACCTGGCAGTCCCTGCTGGGCGGCGCCCCCCTCGACGGCGAACGCGTCCTGGATCTGTACGCCGGCTCCGGCGCCGTGGGGCTGGAGGCCCTCTCCCGGGGCGCGAGCCACACCCTGCTCGTCGAGGCCGACGCGCGGGCGGCCCGCACGATCCGGGAGAACGTGAAGACCCTCGGCCTGCCCGGCGCCGAGGTCCGGGCCGGCAAGGCCCGGCAGATCATCCAGACCCCTCCGGCGGAGCCGTACCACCTCGTCTTCCTCGACCCCCCGTACGCCGTCACCGACGACGATCTTCGGGAGATCCTGCTCACACTCCGCTCGCAGGGGTGGCTCGCGGCGGAAGCCCTCGTCACCGTGGAGCGCAGCACCAGAGGCGGCATCTTCGACTGGCCGGACGGCTTCGAAGCGATCCGGTCCCGTCGTTACGGCGAGGGAACGTTTTGGTACGGTCGCGCCGCCTCTACGTGCGAAGACGCACGATGACCGGACCGGAGAGCGAGGGATCTCAAGTGCGCCGCGCCGTCTGTCCCGGGTCGTTCGACCCGATCACCAACGGACATCTCGACATCATTTCCCGCGCCTCCCGTCTGTACGACGAGGTCTACGTCGCGGTGATGATCAACAAGTCCAAGAAGGGCCTGTTCGAGATCGAGGAGCGGATCGACCTGATCCGCGAGGTGACCGCCGAGTACGGGAACGTCCGCGTCGAGGCCTTCCACGGCCTCCTCGTCGACTTCTGCAAACAGCGCGACATCCCGGCCATCGTCAAGGGCCTGCGAGCGGTCAGCGACTTCGACTACGAGCTGCAGATGGCCCAGATGAACAACGGCCTCTCCGGTGTCGAAACGCTGTTCGTCCCCACCAACCCCACCTACAGTTTCCTGTCGTCCTCCCTGGTCAAAGAGGTCGCGACCTGGGGCGGCGACGTGTCCCACCTGGTCCCGCCGCCGGTCCTCGAGGCACTCGCCGAACGGCTGCGCAAGGACTGAGGACCTGACGGCCCGTCACCCGGTGTCCGCCGGACACCTCATGGCCGTACAGTCGTTCCGTCCGTCTCCAACACAGCTGTAGAGAGTGGCGAGCAACCGGTGGACGTGCAGAAGAAGCTCGACGAGATCGTCACGGCGGTCTCCAGTGCCCGGTCGATGCCGATGTCGGCTTCGTGCGTGGTCAACCGCGCCGAACTGCTCGCCCTGCTCGAAGAGGTGCGCGCGGCCCTGCCCGACTCCCTCGCCCAGGCCCGGGAGCTGATCGGCGGCCGCGAGCAGATGGTCGAGCAGGCCCGCCAGGAGGCCGACCGGATCATCTCCACCGCGCACGCCGAGCGCGGCTCCCTGATCTCCGACACCGAGATCGCCCGTCGCGCCCAGGCAGAGGCCGACCGCATCCTGGCCGAGGCCCGCAAGGAGGCCGAGGACATCCGCGCCGAGGCCGACGACTACGTCGACTCCAAGCTCGCCAACTTCGAGGTCGTCCTCACCAAGACCCTGGGCTCCGTCGGCCGCGGCCGCGAGAAGCTCCTCGGTACCGGCCCCGGCGTCGACGAGCAGGGCTACGCGGACGAGGACGCCCCCGAGCGCAGTCACGACCCCGAGACCCTGCGCCGCGACGCCGACGCCTACGTCGACGTCAAGCTCGGCGCCTTCGAGGCGTCCTCGCCAAGACCCTGGACGCCGTCGGCCGCGGCCGGCAGAAGCTGCACGGCCGGATCGCCAGCGACGACCTCAGCGGCCTCGCCGACGACCACACGACCTTCCAGCACTCCTCCGACGCCGACTACCTCGCCGACCTGGTCACCCTCACCGAGCAGGAGACCCCGGCCGAGCAGCCGGCCCAGCGGTCGTACGAGCAGCCGCAGGAGGCGTACGCCGCCGGTCTCGACTTCGCCCGACCGGAAGGGACCCCCTTCCAGCAGCAGCCGGACCCGTACGGCGGCGGCTACCAGCAGGGCTACGGCCAGCAGCAGGATGCCTACGGCTACCAGCAGGCCGACCCGTACGCGTACCAGGGCTACGACACCCAGCAGGCGCCGTACGACCCGCAGCAGGCCGGGCAGCAGCAGCCCCAGGCGCCTCAGACGCCCCAGCAGGAGCAGCCGGGGTACTCCCTCGACGAGACCAGCCTGTTCGACACCGGCATGATCAGCGCCGAGCAGCTGCGCGCCTACGAACAGGGCCGCGGACTGTAGGAGCCGGCCCCGAGCCGTTGTCCTGGACGAGGTCCGGAACAGGGGTCGAGGCGGGGTCCGTGACGGGGCCCTTGGTGGGGTCCCCGGACCCGGATTGGGCTGTGGGCGAATGCTCCAGTATCCTGGCTCTTCGTTCGCGTGTAGGTCCGCGATCGCTGCTGCCCGCAACACCTGAGGGCGGCGGCCCCCACAGCACGGAAGATCGAAAGCAGGAATGGCCCTGAACGCCCGCCTCGACCACCGCAATCCTCTCGTGTTCGACACACACGAGCTGGGGCGGCGTCCTGGCGCGCTCCAGCGCCTGTCCCGTGAGATCGAAGCCCCCGCGGATCTCGGGATCCAAGGGGTCATCGGAGTGCCGGAAGGCGCCCCGGTGAAGCTGGAACTCCGACTCGAGTCGGTCATGGACGGCGTGCTTGTCACAGGCACCGCCCGTGCGCAGGCCGAGGGGGAGTGCGTAAGGTGTCTGGAGCCGGTCGAGCTGGAGCTCGAAGCGGACTTCCAGGAGATGTTTTCGTACCCTGACGCCGACGACCGGGGCCGCGTGAAGGCGGAACCGGCCGACGACGCCGAGGAAGACGAGGACAGGCTCTTTCTCGAGGACGGCTTGTTCGACCTCGAGCCGGTGCTGCGTGATGCGGTGGTGCTCGCACTGCCGATGCAGCCGGTGTGCCAGGACGACTGTCCCGGTCTGTGCTCCGAATGCGGAGTGCGGCTGGCGGACGCCCCGGACCACCACCACGACGCCGTCGACATCCGTTGGGCGGCACTGCAGGGACTCGCCGGTTCACCTGAAGACGGCGAGAAGGACGAGATGAGCGGCGAAGCGCCTCGATCAGCACGCGCCGCCGAGAAGCAGGAGAAGTAGCCGTGGCTGTTCCGAAGCGGAAGATGTCGCGCAGCAACACGCGCCACCGCCGGTCGCAGTGGAAGGCTGCGGTCCCCAACCTGGTCGCGTGCGAGCGCTGCCACGAGCCCAAGCTGCAGCACATCGCGTGCCCGTCTTGCGGCACCTATAACAAGCGCCAGGTCCTCGAGGTCTGAGCGGCTGGTGAGAGGCTTCATGTCTGACGCCAAGGCGGATTCAGTCGCCAAGAAAAAGGCGGAGAACACGGCCTCGTCCCACACGCTTCTGGAAGGGCGGCTCGGCTACCAGCTCGAGTCCGCCCTTCTGGTGCGTGCGCTGACCCACCGCTCCTACGCGTACGAGAACGGCGGTCTGCCGACGAACGAGCGGCTGGAGTTCCTCGGGGACTCCGTGCTCGGCCTCGTCGTCACGGACACGCTGTACCGCACCCACCCCGACCTGCCCGAAGGCCAACTGGCCAAGTTGCGGGCCGCGGTGGTCAACTCGCGTGCGCTGGCGGAGGTCGGTCGTGGCCTCGACCTGGGCTCCTTCATCCGGCTCGGCCGGGGTGAAGAGGGCACGGGCGGCCGGGACAAGGCGTCCATCCTCGCCGACACCCTTGAAGCGGTGATCGGTGCGGTCTATCTCGACCAGGGCCTCGACGCGGCCTCCGAACTGGTGCACCGCCTGTTCGACCCGCTGATCGAGAAGTCCTCGAACCTCGGTGCCGGTCTGGACTGGAAGACCAGTCTCCAGGAACTCACCGCGACCGAAGGGCTCGGCGTGCCCGAGTACCTGGTCACGGAGACCGGTCCCGATCACGAGAAGGTCTTCACTGCTGCCGCCCGCGTCGGAGGCGTCTCGTACGGCACCGGCACCGGCCGCAGCAAGAAGGAGGCGGAGCAGCAGGCCGCCGAGTCCGCGTGGAGGTCCATCCGGGCCGAGGCGGACGAGCGTGCCAAGGCGGCTCAGGCCGTGGTGGCCGCTGACGGCCCTGCTGCGCAGGAGTCCGCCTCCGCCTGACAACAGCACTGCCGGTACCGACAGCGGCATCGCCGGTACCGACGGCACTGACGTGCACCGAGCGCCCGCCCCGCAGCAGGGGCGGGCGCTCGGTCCGTACACGAGGAGTGACGGGTCCGTATGCCCGAGTTGCCCGAGGTCGAGGTCGTCCGGCGCGGTCTGGAGCGGTGGGTCGCCCATCGCACGGTCGCCGCGGCCGAGGTCCTGCACCCGCGTGCCGTACGCCGTCACCCGGCCGGCGCCGACGACTTCACGCACCGCCTCAAGGGACACCGGGTCGGTGTCCCGAGCCGCCGCGGCAAGTATCTGTGGCTGCCGCTGGAGGACACAGGGCAGGCGATCCTGGCGCACCTCGGCATGAGCGGTCAGCTCCTGGTGCAGCCGCAGGGGTCACCGGACGAGAAGCACCTGCGCATCCGGGTCCGTTTCGCCGACGAGCTGGCCACCGAGCTGCGCTTCGTCGACCAGCGCACCTTCGGTGGTCTGTCGCTGCACGACACCACCTCCGACGGGCTGCCCGACGTCATCGCGCACATCGCCCGCGACCCCCTCGACCCGCTGTTCGACGAGGAGGCCTTCCACCGGGCACTCCGCCGCAAGCGCACCACCATCAAGCGGGCCCTGCTCGACCAGTCGCTGATCAGCGGCGTCGGCAACATCTACGCCGACGAGGCGCTGTGGCGCTCCCGCCTCCACTACGACCGTCCCACGGCCGGCTTCACCCGCCCGCGCACCCTCGAACTGCTCGGCCACGTCCGGGACGTCATGCACGCGGCCCTCGCCGTCGGCGGCACCAGCTTCGACAGCCTGTACGTCAACGTCAACGGCGAGTCGGGCTACTTCGACCGGTCGCTGGACGCGTACGGGCGTGAGGGTTTGCCCTGCAAGCGCTGTGGCACGCCTATGCGCCGACGGCCCTGGATGAACCGGTCCAGCTACTTCTGCCCGAGGTGTCAGAGGCCGCCGCGCGTCCCGTCGTAACGCCCGCGGGACGCCAGGACCTCGTCCATCCGCCCTTCCACCAGGTGGATCAGGCTCAGGAGCCGCTCGGCGACCTCGTGGCCCAGGGGGGTCAGCTCGTAGTCCACGCGGGGCGGGTTGGTCGACTGCGCCTCGCGGTGCACCAGACCGTCGCGCTCCAGCGCGTGCAGTGTCTGGGACAGCATCTTCTCGCTGACGCCGTCGACGCGTCGGCGCAGCTCGTTGAAGCGCAGCGAGCCCTCGTGCAGGGCTCCCAGGGTGAGAGCGCCCCAGCGTCCCGTGACGTGCTCCAGCGTGCCGCGCGAGGGGCAGGCCTTGGCGAACACGTTGTACGGCAGGTCCTGCTCCGCGGTGCGCTCCTGAATGCCGGTCATGCCACAAGCGTACGCGAACGCAGCGCTAACTGACAGGTTGCACTAACTGAAAGTTAGTGCTTTCCTTTCGTCATCGGTGCTGAGCAGGCGACCCGCTCCGCCGACTCCCTTTCCCTGTCCCGAGGAGTACGCACGTGACCTCCCCCGTTGTCTCCATCGCCTACCACTCCGGCTACGGCCACACCGCCGTCCTCGCGGAGGCCGTCCGCTCCGGTGCCGTCCAGGCCGGTGCCGAAGCGCACCTGATCAAGGTCGACGAGATCACCGAGGTGCAGTGGGCGGTGCTCGACCGCTCGGACGCGATCGTGTTCGGCTCGCCCACCTACATGGGCACCGCGTCGGCCGCCTTCCACGCCTTCGCCGAGGCGACCTCCGCCCGCTGGGCCACCCAGGACTGGAAGGACAAGCTGGCCGCAGGCTTCACCAACTCCGGTTCCAAGAGCGGCGACAAGCTCCACACCCTCCAGTACTTCCAGATCCTCGCCGCGCAGCTCGGCATGCACTGGGTCAACCTGGGCCTGCTCCCCGGCTGGAACAGCAGCACGGGCTCCGACACCGATCTCAACCGCCTCGGCGTCTTCCTCGGAGCGGCCGCCCAGACCAATGTCGACGAGGGCCCCGACGCCGTCCACAAGGCGGACCTCGCCACGGCGGAACACCTGGGCCGCAGGGTCACGGAGACGGCGGCGGCCTTCGGCGCCGGGCGACACTAGTGTCGCGGCGGGCGACGTTCGCCGCTCCTCAACGGGCAAACGTTGCCCGCCACGACACTAGGACCGCCGGTGGGCTTCCCACGCGCCGTCGCACCACCGGTGTTCGACGAAGCCCTCCAGGCCGTAGGTGACGAACGGTTCGCCGCCGTCCTTGACGGGGATGAGCAGGCGCTTCCCGTCCACGAGGACCGGTAGTTCCAGATGCCATGTGCAGCGCCCGGAGGTCGCCTCGACGTAGATGAGGAACTGCTCGGTCTCGCCCGGTGACAGGGTGAGACTGAGGGGCGGGAGTGGAGAACCGTCCTCCTCCACCCACATGGTCGTCCCCATGCCGAGATCGACCTGGAGCCTGCGGGGGGTGACGGCGGCGCACCGACCGGACAGCAGGCGACGACGCCCGGCGGTGGTTGTGGGAGGGGCGACACCTCATGGCGGAGTTTGGGGCTGTCGATCACGACGGACGCGGTTTCGCGGGCCGTGACGGTGACCTTCAGGACCGTCCGGGAGGCGTCGGCCCCGCCTCGTCGCAGGGCCCATGCACGCCAGTCGGTCGGATGCTCGGGCGTCGTGCCGGTGGGACGTTCGGGCAACCACACGAAGGCGGGCACCCAGTTCGGGAAGCCGGCCCAGACGAGCGACGGGTCCGTCTCCACGTGGACGCTGACCGGCCTGATCCGGTGGACGCGCCGGGAGACGGCCTGAAGCCTGCCCATCACCGGTTGGAACACGGCCGCCACGGTCAGCGCGATCAGACCGCCGACGGCCCCTGTGAGCAGGTCGTTCATCCATCCCCCCGAAGAGACGTCGAACGACGATGGTGTCAGTACCCGAAGTTCTGCGTCCACCAGGGACCGCCGGAGCCGAGGTGCACACCGACGCCCAGGGTCTTGAAGTCGCAGTTCAGTATGTTGGCGCGGTGGCCGGGGCTGTTCATCCAGGCCTCCATCACGGCTGCCGCGTCGGCCTGGCCGCGGGCTATGTTCTCGCCGCCGAGGTCGGATATGCCGGCCTTCTCGGCGCGGTCCCACGGGGTGGCGCCGTCCGGGTCGGTGTGGTCGAAGAAGCCCCGCGCCGCCATGTCCTCGCTGAAGTCCTGCGCGAGGTCGGCCAGTGAACTGTTCGCGGAGACGGCACTGCACCCGACCTTGGCGCGTTCCTCGTTGACGAGTTTCAGCACCTCGGCCGCGGCCTGGACCTCCGCCGAGACCGTCACCGGCGTCCTGGCCTTCTCCGGGGCCTTCGTCGGCGCCTTGGACGGGGTCTCCTTCGGCTCCTTCGTCGGCGTGGCCTTCGGCTCCTCGGTGGTCGCCGACGCGCTCGGCGACGCCGTCGAGGCCGACGGGGAGGGCGTGGCAGGGGTCGAGGCCGGGGCGGAGGCAGAGGGCGACGTGGAACGGCCGGCGTCGCGGCTGGTCGGCGTACCGTCGCGGTCGGTCTCGGCGGAGCCGGAGGTGCCGCCCTGCTCGGAGGCCGAGTTGGTGGGCGAGTCGCCGGCCTGTACCCGGTCGCCCGCGCCGCCGCCCCCGCCCAGCCGGTAGCTGTCGAGGCCGGGCACCACGCCCGTGGCCACCGCGACCGTGCCGAGGGCGACCGCCGCGGACATCCCGAGCAGACCCGTCTTGACCGGCGTAGCGGCCTTGCGCTTGCGACGACGGCCCGGACCGCCCCGGCCCCCGGCACCGCGCGGCGAAGCGCCGGCCGGCGTGAAGCCGTCGGACCCGAAGCCGTTCGACGCGAACTCGTCCGGCGCGAAGGCCGCGGTGTCCTCGGCGGTTCGCGCGCGCCGGTCGTCCGGGGCGAACAGGTACTCCTGGCTCCGGGCGACCGTGTCGGCGTACGCCTCCGGGTTCAGGTAGGGCGCGATGCCCATGGTGGGGTGGTCGCCGCCGTACCCGTCCCGCCGGGAGCGGCCTTCCGGGTACGAGCCGTCGGTGTGGCCGGCCGCCGTGGCGCGGCCGGCGGCGGAGCGTCGGTGGCGTCCCATGTTCTGGCCTTCCTCGTCCAACTGGTCCGGGCGGAGTCCCCGTCGACTGGTGTGTGCGGGGCCCCCGTGGTCGACCGGCGCCGGCGCGGCGCATGACTCCTCATGGTCAACCTGACTCACTCGATCGAGTGAGTTTCATATGAGATTCACTGGGTCGGGACGGTACCGCATGCCGCTCGGGGAGGAAGTGTCCCGAGTGACATTGCCTGGTTAGGTTGCACCCATGAGCGAGGATGTAAGGCTGGTCGCCTGGGTCCGCGGACGCGTGCAGGGCGTGGGTTTCCGCTGGTTCACGCGGGCGAAGGCGCTGGAGATCGGCGGGCTGAGTGGTTTTGCTCTCAATCTGGCCGACGGCCGGGTCCAGGTGGTCGCCGAGGGCCCCCGAAAAGGCTGCGAGGGCCTGCTGGAGTGGCTCCAGAGTGACGACACGCCCGGCCGCGTGGACGGAGTCACAGAGATATGGGACACACCCCGCGGCGGCTACGACGGCTTCGCGATCCGCTGACGATCGCGCGCGGAGCCGCTCCGCGGAAGCGCGGGGGCCTGCCGTCGGCACTCGCCTCCAGCAGAAAAGTGGCAGGTGGTCGCCGAGAATCGCTTGCATCGGCAGACTCCGCACGCAAGGATGATCGGCACGTCCCGAGGGTCCCGGAGGAGTCGCAGCGCCGCCTTTCCAGGCCGCGCGCACCAGGGTTGCCCGCCAATACGGGGCGTGATCGTGTTGACCGTCAAACTTTTTGGTGAGACGCTAAAAGCACCCCGCGCACCTAGCTGTTTGGCATGGATGAACGGCAAGAAGTACAAGATCCAGTCAACACCGCGGGTGCGAATCCCTCACGACCCACACCGCTTCGGTCGGTCACTCAGTGTGGAGGACCATCCATCATGGCAAAGGCGCTTCTCGGTTACGTCGGCGGCTCCGACCCGCGACTCCTCGCCGAGATGCGACGGCTCCAGCAGCGCGTCCAGGACCTGGAAAACGAGCTCGGACGAATCCAGGCCGAGAACGACGCTCTCACGGCCGCCGCTTCTCACGACAGGTTCATGGAGAGCATCGACGCACACCAGGCGGAGCCTGCGCTCACCTGATCGCTGCACTGCTCCACAACAGCACACGCAGTGGTCGGGCGGCTCACCAAACCGCGTCGGACCGCTAAGTCTGCAGAGTTTGCAAGGGACGCTTCGGCGTCCCTTCTTTCTTTCCCCCGTGCATCCTTTCACTGCCTTAACGTCTGGTCTGCCCTGCGCGTTCGGGGGTGAAACCGCTGGTTCATGGAGTGAGACATCCCCGGGCGGTAAAGTCCAGCGGCGTGCACCTCAAGGCCCTGACCCTCCGAGGGTTCAAGTCGTTCGCTTCCGCGACCACACTCCGGTTCGAACCGGGCATCACGTGTGTCGTCGGGCCCAACGGCTCGGGCAAGTCCAACGTCGTGGACGCCCTCAGCTGGGTCATGGGCGAGCAGGGCGCCAAGTCGCTGCGCGGCGGCAAGATGGAGGACGTCATCTTCGCCGGCACCACCGGCCGTCCCCCGCTGGGCCGCGCCGAGGTGTCCCTCACCATCGACAACTCCGACGGGGCCCTGCCCATCGAGTACGCCGAGGTCACCATCACGCGGATCATGTTCCGCAACGGCGGCAGCGAGTACCAGATCAACGGTGACACCTGCCGGCTCCTCGACATCCAGGACCTGCTGTCCGACTCGGGCATCGGCCGCGAGATGCACGTCATCGTCGGACAGGGCCAGCTCGACTCCGTGCTGCACGCCGACCCCATGGGCCGCCGCGCGTTCATCGAGGAGGCCGCGGGTGTCCTCAAGCACCGCAAGCGCAAGGAGAAGGCGCTCAGGAAGCTCGACGCGATGCAGGCCAATCTCGCGCGCGTGCAGGACCTGACCGACGAACTGCGCAGACAGCTGAAGCCGCTGGGCCGGCAGGCCGCCGTCGCCCGCCGCGCCGCCGTCATCCAGGCCGACCTGCGCGACGCCCGCCTGCGCCTCCTCGCCGACGACCTCGTACGGCTGCGCGAGGCGCTCACCTCGGAGATCGCCGACGAGGCCGCCCTCAAGGAACGCAAGGAGGCCGCCGAGCAGGAGCTGCGCAAGGCACTCCAGCGCGAGGCCCTGCTGGAGGACGAGGTCCGCCGGCTCGCGCCCCGGCTTCAGCGGGCCCAGCAGACCTGGTACGAGCTGTCCCAGCTCGCCGAACGCGTTCGCGGCACGGTCTCGCTGGCGGACGCCCGCGTGAAGAGTGCCACCTCCGCGCCTCCCGAGGAACGGCGCGGCCGTGACCCCGAGGACCTGGAGCGCGAGGCCGCCCGCGTCCGTGAGCAGGAGGCGGAACTGGAGGCCGCCCTCGAAGCGGCCCAGCACGCCCTCGACGACACCGTCTCCCACCGCGCCGACCTGGAGCGGGAGCTGGCCGTCGAGGAGCGCAGGCTGAAGGACGTCGCCCGCGCGATCGCCGACCGGCGCGAGGGTCTCGCCCGGCTGCACGGCCAGGTCAACGCGGCCCGCTCGCGCGCCGCCTCCGCCCAGGCCGAGATCGACCGGCTGGCCGCCGCCCGCGACGAGGCGCGGGAACGGGCGGTCACGGCGCAGGAGGAGTACGAGGCCCTGAAGGCGGAGGTCGACGGGCTCGACGCCGGCGATCAGGAACTCGGCGAGCGGCACGACGAGGCCAGGCGGCGGCTCGCCGAGGCGGAGACCGCCCTGACCGCCGCCCGCGAGGCGGTCACCACGGCCGAACGCACCCGCGCCGCCACCCAGGCCCGCCACGAGGCCCTCGCCATGGGCCTGCGCCGCAAGGACGGCACGGGCGCGCTCCTCGACGCGAAGGACCGTCTCACCGGCCTGCTCGGCCCGGCCGCGGAACTCCTCACCGTCACCCCCGGCCACGAGATCCCGCTCGCCGCGGCCTTCGGCGCCGCCGCCGACGCCCTCGCCGTCACCACCCCGTCCGCCGCCGCCGAGGCCATCCGCCTCCTGCGCAAACAGGACGCGGGCCGGGCGGCGCTCCTGCTGGCCGGAGCGCCGGAGGAGCCCGCCGACAGGGCCCCGGCCCCGGCGGGAGCCACGGGCGACGAGGCCGTGAACGACGCGCTCGGAGCCGTAGGGGCGAGATTCGCCGCCGATCTGGTGCGTGCGCCTTCCGAGCTGGTGCCCGCCGTGCGGCGGCTGCTGCGGGACGTCGTCGTCGTCGGGACTCTGGAGGACGCCGAGGATCTGGTCTACGCGCGGCCCGAGCTGACCGCCGTCACCGCTGAGGGCGATCTGCTCGGGGCGCACTTCGCGCAGGGCGGGTCCGCCGGGGCGCCCAGCCTGCTGGAGGTGCAGGCCTCCGTCGACCAGGCCGCCGCCGAGCTGGAGGAGCTGGCGGTGCGGTGCGAGGAGCTGACCGAGGCGCAGCGTATGGCGGGGGAGCGGCGCCGGGAGTGCGCCGCGTCTGTCGAGGAGCTGGGGGAGCGGCGGCGGGCCGCCGACCGGGAGAAGTCGGCCGTCGCCCAGCAACTCGGGCGGCTCGCCGGGCAGGCGCGCGGTGCGGCCGGGGAGGCCGAGCGGTCCGCCGCCGCGGCCGCCCGTGCGCAGGAGGCGCTCGACAGGGCCGTGGAGGAGGCCGAGGAACTGGCCGAGCGGTTGGCCGTCGTCGAGGAGATGCCGGTGGAGGAGGAGCCCGACACCTCCGTGCGGGACCGGCTCGCCGCCGACGGGGCGAACGCGCGGCAGACCGAGATGGAGGCGCGGCTCCAGGTCCGTACGCACGAGGAGCGGGTCAAGGGGCTCGCCGGTCGGGCCGACGGGCTGGACCGGGCCGCGCGGGCGGAACGGGAGGCACGCGCGCGTGCCGAGCAGCGCCGGGCGCGGCTGCGGCACGAGGCCGCCGTCGCGGAGGCCGTCGCCGCCGGTGCGCGGCAGTTGCTCGCGCATGTAGAGGTGTCGCTAGGCCGGGCCGAGCGGGAGCGGGTCGCCGCCGATGCCGCCAAGGCGCTGCGGGAGCAGGAGCTGGCCGCCGCCCGGACCGCGGGACGCGACCTCAAGGCGGAACTCGACAAGCTGACGGACTCGGTCCACCGGGGTGAGGTGCTCGGCGCCGAGAAGCGGCTGCGGATCGAGCAGTTGGAGACGAAGGCGCTGGAGGAACTGGGCGTCGAACCGGCGGGGCTGGTGTCCGAGTACGGTCCGCGTCAGCCGGTGCCGCCGTCGCCCGCCGCCGAGGGCGAGGAGCTGCCGGAGGATCCCGAGGACCCGCGCAACCAGCCCCGGCCGTTCGTGCGGGCGGAGCAGGAGAAGCGGCTGCGGGCGGCGGAGCGGGCGTACCAGCAGCTCGGCAAGGTGAATCCGCTCGCGCTGGAGGAGTTCGCCGCGCTGGAGGAGCGCCACCAGTTCCTCAGCGAGCAGTTGGAGGATCTGAAGAAGACGCGGGCCGACCTGCTTCAGGTGGTGAGGGAGGTCGACGAGCGCGTCGAGCAGGTCTTCACCGAGGCGTTCCGCGACACCGCCCGTGAGTTCGAGGGCGTGTTCAGCCGACTGTTCCCGGGCGGCGAGGGGCGGCTGATCCTGACCGATCCCGACCACATGCTCACCACGGGCGTGGACGTCGAGGCCCGGCCGCCCGGCAAGAAGGTCAAGCGGCTCAGTCTGCTCTCGGGCGGCGAGCGCTCGCTGACCGCCGTTGCGATGCTCGTGTCGATCTTCAAGGCCCGGCCGAGCCCGTTCTACGTCATGGACGAGGTCGAGGCGGCCCTCGACGACACGAACCTCCAGCGGCTGATCAGGATCATGCAGGAGCTGCAGGAGTCCTCGCAGCTGATCGTGATCACGCACCAGAAGCGCACGATGGAGGTCGCCGACGCGCTCTACGGCGTCTCGATGCAGGGCGACGGTGTGTCGAAGGTCATCTCGCAGCGCCTTCGGTGAATCCCCGTGCGCCCTACATCTAGTGTGACCAGCATCTTTTCAGTCCTTCAAGAAGTGAACACGTTCTCCTCATGACTGCGCGAAAAGTTCACAGCTGTTGAACTATTGACTTCGAAACTTGAAGGCATAGTCTCTGCAACGTTGCTTTTACCTTCAGGTGTGAGCGGCGTTGATCAGTGCGCCACTTGAACCCTCACCTGACAGGGCCTCCGCCCCCACCCCCGGCAGCGCGCGGGGGGCCCGAGGAGAACACGTGACCAGCACAGCGCAGGCACCTCAGTCAGGAGCCAGGACGGCTCATCCCGATCATCTCGGGCACGTCATCTTCATCGCGCCGCGGCCGCGATGGGCGGTTTCCTCTTCGGCTACGACAGTTCCGTGATCAACGGCGCCGTCGAAGCCATCCGAGGCCGCTACGACGTCGGCTCGGCGGCCCTGGCCCAGGTCATCGCCATCGCCCTGATCGGCTGCGCCGTCGGTGCCGCGACCGCCGGCCGCATGGCCGACCGCATCGGCCGTATCCGGTGCATGCAGATCTCCGCCGTGCTGTTCACGGTCAGCGCCGTCGGCTCGGCGCTGCCCTTCGCGCTGTGGGACCTCGCCTTCTGGCGGGTCGTCGGCGGCTTCGCCATCGGCATGGCCTCGGTCATCGGCCCGGCCTACATCGCCGAGGTCGCCCCGCCCGCCTACCGCGGCCGTCTCGGCTCCTTCCAGCAGGCGGCCATCGTCATCGGCATCGCCGTGTCGCAGCTGGTCAACTGGGGTCTGCTCAACGCCGCCGGCGGCGACCAGCGCGGCGAGATCATGGGCGTCGAGGCCTGGCAGGTCATGCTCGGCGTCATGGTCGTCCCGGCCGTCCTCTACGGCCTGCTCTCCTTCGCGATCCCCGAGTCCCCGCGCTTCCTGATCTCCGTCGGCAAGCACGAGCGCGCCCGCGAGATCCTCATGGAGGTCGAGGGCAAGGACGTCGACTTCGACGCCCGCATCGCCGAGATCGAGCACGCCATGAAGAGCGAGCACAAGTCCAGCTTCAAGGACCTGCTCGGCGGCTCCTTCTTCTTCAAGCCGATCGTCTGGATAGGCATCGGCCTGTCGGTCTTCCAGCAGTTCGTCGGCATCAACGTCGCGTTCTACTACTCCTCGACGCTGTGGCAGTCGGTCGGCGTCGACCCGACGGACTCGTTCTTCTACTCCTTCACGACGTCGATCATCAACATCGTCGGCACCGTGATCGCCATGATCTTCGTCGACCGCGTGGGCCGCAGGCCGCTCGCCCTCATCGGCTCCGTCGGCATGGTGATCGGCCTCGCACTGGAGGCCTGGGCGTTCTCCTTCGACCTGGTCGACGGCAAGCTGCCCGCCACCCAGGGCTGGGTCGCCCTGATCGCCGCCCACGTCTTCGTCCTCTTCTTCGCCCTGTCCTGGGGTGTGGTCGTCTGGGTCTTCCTCGGCGAGATGTTCCCGAACAAGATCCGCGCCGCCGCCCTGGGCGTGGCCGCCTCCGCGCAGTGGATCGCCAACTGGGCCATCACCGCGAGCTTCCCGTCGCTGGCCGACTGGAACCTCTCCCTGACCTACGTGATCTACACGGTCTTCGCCGCGCTCTCCATCCCGTTCGTCCTCAAGTACGTCAAGGAGACGAAGGGCAAGACGCTGGAGGAGATGGGCTGAGCCTCGTACCGAGGCCCCTGAACTCGAGGAGACGGGCCAAGTCCCCGCTGCCCCTCTCCTCGATACCCGTGAGGCGCGCGCCCCGGTTCACACGGTGAGCCGGGGCAGCACGCTCTCGCAGAACAACCGGAGGCCGCGCCACCCCTCCTCCACCGGCATCCCACCCGCCAGCGGATGCAGCACGAGGTTGTCCAGCCCCTGCGCCACGCACTCGTCGGGCGTCAGGATCCGGTAGACGCCCTCGTCGCGCAGCCCCCGCACGTCCGTGGCCGCCGACCGCACCGCCGAGCGGATCTCCGCCGACTGCCAGGAGGCGTACGTGCGGGCCTCGTGCAGGAAGTGTTCGCCGTACGTCGCCCACGCGCGGTCCGGATCCTCGGCGAGGTGCAGCAGCGGGGTCTCGGCGGCGGGCATCATCACCCAGCCCTCGGTGCCGTACTCCACGAGCCGTTCCTTGTAGTAGGCCTCCAGCTCCGGCAGATGGGCGCTGGGGAAGAACGGCAGGCCCAGCCGCGCGGCCCGGCGGGCGGCGGCCGGGGACGAGCCGCCGACCAGCAGCAGGGGGTGCGGCTCGGTGCACGGGCGCGGGGTGACCCGTACCGTACGGCCGCGGTAGGTGAACTCCTCGCCGGTCCAGGCCTGCAGCAGGGTCTCCAGCAACTCGTCCTGGAGCCGGCCGCGCCGCTTCCAGTCCACGCCCGCACGGGCGTACTCCTGCGGCCGGTACCCGATCCCGGCGACGGTCACCAGACGGCCGCCGCTCAGCAGGTCCAGCACCGCGATGTCCTCCGCCAGCCGCAGCGGGTCGTGCAGCGGGCCGATGACCGCCGAGACCGTGACGGCCAGCCGCCGGGTCGCCCCGAGGACGGCGCCCGCGAAGGCGAACGGCGAGGGCAGCCAGTTGTTCTCGGCGCCGTGGTGCTCCTCGGTCTGCACGGTGGTGATCCCGTGCGCGTCGGCGTACACGGCCATCTCCAGGGCGGCCCGGTAGCGGGCGCCGAGCGCCGCGGGGGAGGCGCCCGGGGCGACGAGGTTGAAGCGGACGACGGTGACGGGCACGGTGGCCCCCCTTCGGGTCTGGAGGGCGGACGCTAGCTGACGGGTCATCAGATTGCTATGGGTGCGGCGTCCCCCGCCCTCGCTCGGACCGCGCCCGAACCCGTCGTATCCACCGGCTTGCAGGCGGAGGCCGCGGCGGGCGGATCGCCCTCCGGCTCGACCCCGACGGCCCGCGCCGGCTCGCCGAGCACCGCTGCCGTGCCGAGGACGCGCCCGTCGACGTCACCGGGCACCGCCGCGCCCGCGGTTCCGGGCACGGGCCGCGCCGTGCCGGAGCGGGTTGATCGGCCGGGGAACGGGCGGGCCGTCACCCGCTCCGGCGGAGGGGGTCACGCATACTGGACGGGTTATGGAAATCGTCATCCTTGCTGTAGTCATCGCCGTGGTCGTGCTCGCGGTGCTCGGCGGGCTTGTCGTCGGCAGTCGGCGGAAGAAGCCGCTGCCGCCGCCGCCCCCGGCCGCGCCCGACATCACCGCGCCTCCCGCCGAGCCGCACGTCGGCGACGAGGCCGAGACGCCGCGCGAAGAACCGCGCCGCACGATCGAGGAGGTGGACCTTCCGGGCGGCGGCGCACCCACCGCCGTCGAGGAGCCTCCCGTTGTCGAGGCTCCCGGGATCGAGATCCCGGAGCCCACCGCGGGGCGGCTGGTCCGCCTCCGCGCCCGCCTCTCCCGCTCCCAGAACGCACTCGGGCAGGGCCTGCTCACCCTGCTCTCGCGCGAGCATCTCGACGAGGACACCTGGGAGGAGATCGAGGACCACCCTCCTCACCGCCGACGTCGCGTCATGCCCACCCAGGAATTGGTCGAACGCCTGCGCGAGCGCGTGAAGGTGCTCGGCACCCGCACGCCCGACGAACTGCGCCGACTGCTGCGCGACGAGCTGCTCAAGCTGGTCGGCACCGACGTCGACCGCGCCGTGAAGACCGAACCCGAGGGCCGCAGGCCCGGCATCGTGATGGTCGTCGGCGTCAACGGCACCGGCAAGACCACCACCACCGGCAAGCTCGCGCGCGTGCTCGTGGCCGACGGCCGTACGGTCGTCCTGGGCGCCGCCGACACCTTCCGGGCCGCCGCCGCCGACCAGCTCCAGACCTGGGGCGAGAGGGTCGGTGCCCACACCGTGCGCGGGCCCGAGGCCGGCGACCCCGCCTCCGTCGCCTTCGACGCGGTCAAGGAGGGCAAGGAGATGGGGGTCGACGTGGTCCTCATCGACACCGCCGGCCGGCTGCACACCAAGACCGGGCTCATGGACGAGCTGGGCAAGGTCAAGCGGGTCGTGGAGAAGCACGCCCCGCTGGACGAGGTGCTGCTCGTCCTCGACGCCACCACCGGGCAGAACGGCCTCGTGCAGGCCCGGGTCTTCGCGGAGGTCGTCGACATCACCGGCATCGTGCTGACCAAGCTCGACGGCACGGCCAAGGGCGGCATCGTGATCGCCGTACAGCGCGAACTGGGCGTACCGGTCAAGCTCATCGGGCTCGGCGAGGGCGCGGACGATCTCGCGCCGTTCGAGCCGGAGGCCTTCGTCGACGCCCTGATCGGAGAGTGACCGGGTACGGAATCCGGTGACCGGCGACGGAGAAGCGCCCGCCCCCCCGAGGTGCAGTCGGGGGACGGGCGCTTCGCTGTGTACGGCGCGAACGGGGCCGTAGGGGCGGCCGGGCGGGCCCGGCTACGGGCGTGACCGGTGCGCCACGTACGCCAGCGTCCCGAGCAGCAGCCGGGCCGCCGGAGGCCGCGTCGCCGAGTCCAGCGCGGGCGGGCGCAGCCAGCGCACCGGACCGAGGCCGCCGCGGTCGGAGGGCGGCGCCGTGATGTACGTACCGGGGCCGAGGCCGTAGAGGTCGAGGGAGACCGGGTCGTCCCAGCCCATGCGGTAGAGCAGGTTCGGGAGGTCGGCGGCGGCGCCGGGGGCGACCAGGAACTGGGCGCGGCCGTCGGGGGTGGCGGTCACCGGGCCGAGCGGGAGGCCCATGCGCTCCAGGCGCACGAGCGCGCGGCGCCCGGCCGGTTCGGCCACGTCGATCACGTCGAAGGCGCGGCCGACCGGGAGCATCACGGAGGCGCCGGGGAAGTCCGCCCACATTCTCGTCACGTCGTCGAGGGTGGCGCCGGCCGGGACCCGGGGCGCGAACTCCAGGGGATGCGCGCCGGGCCTGCGGCAGTCGGAGCGGCCGCAGGAGCAGGCCCCGGCCGCGGCACGCGCGCCCGGCACCGCGTCCCAGCCCCACAGCCCGGTGAACTCGGCGACCGCGGTGCACTCGGACGAGCGACCGCGCCTGCGCGTGCCGGAGCGGATCTCGCGGATGCCGCCGATCGTGAAGCCCATGCCCCCTCCAACGGGTCCGACGCGCCTGTGGTTACGTAGCGGACGCATGCGGTGACTCTCTGTACTGACGCCTTCCCGTCGCCGCCCGTCCCAGACAGCGCCCGGAAGCGTCCGAGGTGGTGTGGCGGATGACGAGCGCCCCTGAGTGCACCGTTCCGCCCACCCCGGCCGTCCTATGTCAAGTGAATCGCCTGTGCGCCACCGTGAGTTCATTCGATGGGGTGGCGAATGGTGGCGTTTCCGGGATCGCCGTGGCTGGAGCCGTGATCGTAGGATTACTTTGAGTATGCGAGGCCCAGGGGCACATGCCCCTCCGGGTATGCCGGAGGCAAGTCGACTTTCCGTTCGAAGGGTGAGAACCGCCGGACGGCGGGCCGTATTTACCGGCATTCTGATAAGGCTTGGCGCATTAGAGCGACAAGTGGTCTCAGGGATGGGGGCGTTCCAGTGAGCGGCAACGGCGGAGGCGGGACGGGCGCTGGGAGCGCGCTCACGCGGACAAGCGCCCCAACGACCTGCTCACCTCCTGGTTCGTGCGCAGCGGCTGGTCGAAGGGTGAACTCGCCCGCCAAGTCAACCGTAGGGCCCGCCAGTTGGGCGCCAACCACATCTCCACGGACACTTCACGTGTGCGCCGCTGGCTCGACGGTGAGAACCCCCGCGAGCCGATCCCCCGCATCCTGTCCGACCTGTTCTCCGAGCGGTTCGGCTGCGTCGTCTCCGTCGAGGACCTCGGTCTGCGCACCGCGCGCCAGGCACCCTCCGCGACCGGCGTGGACCTGCCCTGGACGGGCCCGCAGACGGTGGCCCTGCTCAGCGAGTTCTCGCGCAGCGACCTGATGCTGGCGCGGCGCGGCTTCCTCGGGACATCACTGGCCCTGTCCGCGGGCCCCACCCTCATCGAGCCCATGCAGCGCTGGCTCGTGCCCTCGCCGCCCGCCCCGCACGAGGACACGGACTCCCTCCCGACCAGCCGCGCCCGCGGCCGGCTCTCCCGGCCCGAACTGGAGCTGCTGGAGTCCACCACCGTCATGTTCCGCCAGTGGGACGCCCAGTGCGGTGGCGGCCTGCGCCGCAAGGCGGTCGTCGGCCAGCTCCACGAGGTGACGGACCTCCTCCAGGAACCCCAGCCCGAGGCCACCGGCAAGAAGCTGTTCAAGGTCGCCGCCGAACTGGCCGAACTGGCCGGCTGGATGTCGTACGACGTGGGGCTCCAGCCCACCGCGCAGAAGTACTTCGTCCTCGCCCTGCACGCCGCCAAGGAGGCCGGTGACCGGCCGCTCGGCTCGTACGTGCTGTCCAGCATGAGCCGTCAGATGATCCACCTCGGACGGCCCGAGGACGCGCTGGAGCTGATCCACCTCGCGCAGTACGGCAGCCGGGACTGCGCGAGCCCGCGCACCCAGTCGATGCTGTATGCGATGGAGGCCCGCGCCTACGCCAACATGGGCCAGCCCGGCCGGTGCAAGCGGGCCGTCCGGATGGCCGAGGACATCTTCGCCGACGCGGACGACTGGGACGAGCCCGACCCCGACTGGATCCGCTTCTTCTCCGAGGCCGAGCTGTACGGCGAGAACTCGCACTCCTTCCGCGATCTGGCCTATGTGGCCGGCCGCAGCCCGACGTACGCCTCGCTGGCCGAGCCGCTGATGCAGAGGGCGGTGGACCTGTTCGCGAAGGACACCGAGCACCAGCGGTCCTACGCGCTGAACCTCATCGGCATGGCCACCGTGCACCTGCTGCGCCAGGAGCCCGCGCAGAGCGCCGCGCTGGCCGCGCAGGCCATGAAGGCGGCGAAGAGGGTCCGCTCCGAGCGGGTCAACACTCGTATCCGAAAGACCGTCGACACGGCCGTCCGCGACTTCGGGGATCTCACCGAGGTCGTCGACCTCACCGACCGGCTCGCCGTGGAGCTGCCGGAGACCGCGGAGGCGGTCTGAAGCCCGGCGACAACCCTCGAACCCCGGCCGCGCGGCCCTCCCGAAACGCCCGACTCGGCTCCCCCGTGCCAGGTCATTGGAAGGCCGACCGCGGCCGGTTTGCGTTGCCCCGACGAAGGTTGCGCCACGATAACGATCCACTCGCGGAACATCAGCCAGTTCATCGAGGCGTAACGCACGAGGTGCCTTCGTCACGGCGGCGAAACAACGAGGGGCGTCGACCGAAACGGCGCTGCGCCAATCTCATGGCGCATAACCGGCCCACCCCGCAATCCCGCTCTGGCTTCGCCCGCACGGGGCCGTACCAACGACGAGGAGACGCCGATGGCACCAGCCATCACGCTTGCGGCGGACGCACCCACGCTGTCGTCCGCGAACACAGGCTTCATGCTCATCTGTTCCGCCCTGGTGATGCTCATGACCCCGGGCCTGGCCTTCTTCTACGGAGGCATGGTCCGGGTCAAGAGCACCCTCAACATGCTGATGATGAGCTTCATCAGCCTGGGGATCGTCACGATCCTGTGGGTGCTCTACGGCTTCTCCCTCGCCTTCGGCACAGACTCCGGCTCGATCATCGGCTGGAACTCCGACTGGGTCGGCCTCAGCAACATCGGCCTGACGGAGCTGTGGGACGGGTACACGATCCCCGTCTTCGTCTTCCTGGTCTTCCAGTTGATGTTCGCCATCATCACGCCCGCCCTCATCAGCGGTGCGCTCGCGGACCGCGTGAAGTTCTCCGCCTGGGCACTGTTCGTCGCCCTGTGGGCCACGATCGTGTACTTCCCCGTCGCCCACTGGGTGTGGGGTGCCGGCGGCTGGGCCTTCGAGCTGGGCGTGATCGACTTCGCCGGTGGTACGGCGGTGCACATCAACGCCGGTGCCGCGGCCCTCGGCGTGATCCTCGTCATCGGCAAGCGCGTCGGCTTCAAGAAGGACCCGATGCGCCCGCACAGCCTCCCGCTGGTCATGCTCGGCGCCGGTCTGCTGTGGTTCGGCTGGTTCGGCTTCAACGCCGGCTCGTGGCTCGGCAACGACGACGGCGTCGGCGCGCTGATGTTCGTCAACACGCAGGTCGCCA
The DNA here is from genome assembly GCF_001896135.2 of Streptomyces phaeoluteigriseus. Classification (GTDB taxonomy): domain Bacteria; phylum Actinomycetota; class Actinomycetes; order Streptomycetales; family Streptomycetaceae; genus Streptomyces; species Streptomyces phaeoluteigriseus. The sequence continues at coordinate 524,246 of NZ_MPOH02000009.1, read as the reverse complement.
CCGCCGCCGCCATGCTGGCCTGGCTGATCTACGAGAAGATCCGCCACGGCGCGTTCACCACGCTGGGCGCCGCCTCCGGCGCGGTCGCCGGTCTGGTCGCCATCACCCCCGCGGGCGGTGCGGTCTCCCCGCTCGGCGCCATCGCCGTCGGCGTCATCGCCGGTGTCCTGTGCGCCATGGCCGTCGGCCTGAAGTACAAGTTCGGTTACGACGACTCGCTCGACGTGGTCGGCGTTCACCTGGTCGGCGGAGTCGTCGGCTCCCTGCTGATCGGCTTCTTCGCCAGCGGCAAGGGCCAGTCCGACGTCCAGGGCCTCTTCTACGGTGGCGGCCTCGACCAGCTCTGGAAGCAGTGCGCCGGTGTCTTCGCGGTCCTCGGCTACTCGCTCGTGGTCTCCGCGATCCTCGCCTTCCTGCTCGACAGGACGATCGGCATGCGCGTCCCCGAGGACGACGAGGTGGCCGGCATCGACCAGGCCGAGCACGCCGAGACCGCATACGACTTCAGCGGTGCGGGTGGCGGTGCCGCCCGGACCAACGTCACGGGCCCGGTGGCCGACACTGCCAGCAAGAAGGTGGACGCATGAAGCTCATCACCGCCGTCGTGAAGCCCCACCGGCTCGACGAGATCAAGGAAGCCCTCCAGGCCTTCGGGGTCCACGGCCTCACGGTCACCGAGGCCAGCGGTTACGGTCGTCAGAGGGGACACACCGAGGTCTACCGAGGTGCCGAGTACACGGTCGACCTCGTCCCCAAGATCCGTATCGAGGTGCTGGCCGAGGACGACGACGCCGAGCAGCTGATCGACGTCATCGTCAAGGCGGCCCGCACGGGCAAGATCGGTGACGGCAAGGTCTGGTCCCTCCCGGTCGAGACCGCCGTACGGGTCCGTACCGGCGAGCGCGGCCCGGACGCGCTCTGACAGAAGAACAGAACAGGAGCCACTGGGTGACGAGTACGGACGTGCGCAAGGATGCAGAGGACTCGGGACCCAGCGGCTACGCGGCGGCCCGGCTGCGCCTCCTCACCGAGGGGGCGCGGTCCGGGCCGCCGCGCCGTTCCGCCCTCTCCGAACTGACCGACGACTGGCTGGCGGGCCTGTTCACCGCCGGCAGCGAGGAACTGCGGGGCGTCTCCCTGGTCGCCGTCGGCGGCTACGGCCGCGGCGAGCTGTCCCCGCGCAGCGACCTCGACCTCCTCCTGCTGCACGACGGCGGCGACACCCAGGCGGTCGCCGCCCTCGCCGACCGCCTCTGGTACCCCGTCTGGGACCTCGGCCTGGCCCTCGACCACTCCGTCCGCACACCGGCGGAGGCCCGCAGGACCGCCGGCGAGGACCTCAAGGTCCAGCTCGGTCTGCTCGACGCCCGCCACCTCGCCGGCGACCCGGGGCTGACGGCGGGACTGCGGACGGCCGTACTGGCCGACTGGCGCAACCAGGCGCCCAAGCGGCTGCCCGAACTGCAGGAGCTGTGCGCCGAGCGCGCCGAACGCCAGGGCGAGCTCCAGTACCTGCTGGAACCCGACCTCAAGGAGGCCCGCGGCGGACTGCGCGACGCCACCGCGCTGCGTGCCGTCGCCGCCTCCTGGCTGGCCGACGCCCCCCGCGAGGGCCTCGACGACGCCCGCCGCCGGCTCCTCGACGTCCGCGACGCCCTGCACCTGACGACCGGCCGCGCCACCGACCGGCTGGCCCTCCAGGAGCAGGACCAGGTCGCCGCGGAACTGGGCCTCCTGGACGCCGACACCCTCCTGCGCCAGGTCTACGAGGCCGCCCGCGTCATCTCGTACGCCAGCGACGTCACCTGGCGCGAGGTCAGGCGCGTGCTCAGATCTCGCTCGGTGCGGCCCCGACTGCGCGCCATACTCGGCGGTGGCAAGCCCGTCGCCGAGCGTTCCCCGCTGGCCGAGGGCGTCGTGGAGCAGGACGGCGAGGTGGTGCTCGCCCGCGCCGCGCGCCCCGAACGCGACCCCGTGCTGCCCCTGCGGCCGCGGCCGCCGCCGCCCAGGCCGGCCTCCCGCTCTCCCTGCACGCCGTACGGCGCCTCGCGGCCACCGTGCGCCCCCTGCCCACGCCCTGGCCCGCCGAGGCCCGCGAGCAGCTCGTGACCCTGCTCGGCTCCGGGCAGCCCACCATCGAGGTCTGGGAGCGCTGGAGGCCGAGGGACTGATCACCCGGCTGCTGCCCGACTGGGAGCGGGTGCGCTGCCGGCCCCAGCGCAACGCCGTGCACATCTGGACCGTCGACCGGCACCTCATCGAGACCGCCGTGCGCGCCTCCGAGTTCACCCGCCGCGTCAGCCGCCCCGACCTGCTGCTGGTCGCCGCCCTGCTGCACGACATCGGCAAGGGCTGGCCCGGGGACCACTCCGTGGCGGGCGAGATCATCGCCAAGGACGTGGCCGCCCGCATCGGCTTCGACCGCGCCGAGGTGTCCGTCCTGTCCACCCTCGTACGGCATCACCTGCTGCTCATCGAGACGGCCACCCGGCGTGACCTGGAGGACCCGGCCACCGTCCGCTCGGTCGCCGAGGCGGTCGGCTCCCAGGGCACCCTGGAACTGCTGCACGCGCTGACCGAGGCGGACGCGCTGGCCACCGGCCCGGCCGCCTGGTCCTCCTGGCGGGGTTCGCTCGTGGCGGACCTGGTCAGGCGCGTCTCGGCGGTGCTCGCCGGGGACGTGCCGGAGGAGCCCGAGGCCGCCGCGGCCACCGCCGAGCAGGAACGGCTCGCCATCGAGGCCGTCGCCACCGGCAGTCCCGTCCTGTCCCTGCGCGCCCAGACCGAACCCCCGGCCGACCTCGCGGACCAGCCGGCCGGCGACCCCGAGCCGCTCGGCGTGGAGCTGCTCATCGCCGTACCCGACCAGCCGCGCGTGCTGCCCGCCGTGGCCGGTGTGCTCGCCATGCACCGGCTGACCGTACGCACGGCGGAGCTGCGGGCCCTGGAGCTGCCGTCCGGCGTCGAGGGCTCGGTGCTGCTGCTGAACTGGCGCGTCGCCGCGGAGTACGGCTCGCTGCCCCAGGCCGCCCGGCTCCGCGCCGACCTGGTGCGCGCCCTGGACGGCTCCCTGGACATCGCGGGCCGGCTCGCGGAACGCGACGCGGCCTACCCCCGGCGCCGGGGCGTGGTCGCGCCCCCGCCGCGGGTGACCGTCGCCTCGGCGGCCTCCCACCTGGCCACCGTGATCGAGGTACGCGCGCAGGACGCACCGGGCCTGCTGTTCCGGATCGGGCGGGCGCTGGAGGACGCGGGCGTGCGGATGCGCAGCGCGCACGTGAGCACGCTGGGCGCGAACGCCGTCGACGCCTTCTACGTGACGCAGATGCGGGGGGCGCCCTTGCCGGGTGACGAGGCGGTGGCGGTGGCCCGGAAGCTGGAGGAGGCGCTGCGGGCGTGACCTCGCGGCCTCCCGTCACGCGTCCACCGGGACGGGCTCCCCGTCGACGCGGGCACGCTCCGGCGGTGGACGTGTGCCACGTCGGCGGACGCCGACTGCTTCCCGGCCCGGCCGAGACGGGTCCGCCCGCCGACCACGGTGGGCGGGGACCATTGTCCTGCCGAGCCGGATACCCTGGAAGACGCTCACACTGCCCCCGACTCCGAGGACCGACGCCGCCGTGTTCGATACTCTCTCCGATCGCCTCTCAGCGACCTTCAAGAATCTGCGCGGCAAGGGGCGTCTGAGCGAGGCGGACATCGACGCCACCGCGCGCGAGATCCGCATCGCGCTGCTCGAGGCCGACGTGGCGCTGCCGGTCGTCCGCACGTTCATCAAGAACGTCAAGGAGCGTGCCCTCGGGGCCGAGGTCTCCAAGGCCCTGAACCCGGCCCAGCAGGTCCTGAAGATCGTCAACGACGAACTCGTCACCATCCTGGGCGGCGAGACCCGGCGTCTGCGGTTCGCCAAGAACCCGCCCACCGTGATCATGCTGGCCGGTCTCCAGGGTGCCGGTAAGACGACCCTCGCGGGCAAGCTCGGCCACTGGCTGAAGGGGCAGGGGCACTCGCCGCTGCTCGTCGCCGCCGACCTCCAGCGCCCCAACGCCGTCAACCAGCTCAGCGTCGTCGCCGAGCGGGCCGGCGTGGCGGTCTACGCCCCGCAGCCGGGCAACGGCGTCGGCGACCCGGTCCAGGTCGCCAGGGACTCCATCGACTACGCGAAGTCCAAGGTCCACGACATCGTGATCGTGGACACCGCCGGCCGGCTCGGCATCGACGCCGAGCTGATGCGGCAGGCCGCGGACATCCGCGACGCCGTGTCGCCCGACGAGATCCTCTTCGTCGTCGACGCGATGATCGGCCAGGACGCCGTCAACACCGCCGAGTCCTTCCGGGACGGCGTCGGCTTCGACGGCGTGGTGCTCTCCAAGCTCGACGCGACGCCCGCGGTGGCGCCGCCCTGTCGATCCGGCAGATCACCGGCAAGCCGATCATGTTCGCGTCGAACGGCGAGAAGCTCGACGACTTCGACGCGTTCCACCCTGACCGGATGGCCTCCCGCATCCTCGACATGGGTGACCTGCTCACCCTGATCGAGCAGGCGGAGAAGACGTTCAGTCAGGAAGAGGCCGAGAAGATGGCCTCCAAGCTGGCGTCGAAGAAGGGCCAGGACTTCACCCTGGACGACTTCCTGTCCCAGATGGAACAGGTCAGGAAGATGGGGTCGATCTCCAAGCTGCTCGGCATGCTGCCGGGCATGGGCCAGATCAAGGACCAGATCCAGAACATCGACGAACGCGACATCGACCGCATGGCCGCGATCATCAAGTCGATGACCCCGGCCGAGCGCCAGGACCCGGCGATCATCAACGGCTCGCGCCGCGCCCGTGTCGCCAAGGGTTCCGGTGTCGAGGTCAGCGCGGTGAAGGGGCTGGTCGAGCGGTTCTTCGAGGCCCGCAAGATGATGTCCCGCATGGCCCAGGGCGGTGGCATGCCGGGCATGCCCGGGATCCCGGGCATGGGCGGTGGCCCCGGCCGCGCCAAGAAGCAGCCCAAGAAGGCCAAGGGCAAGCAGCGGTCCGGCAACCCGATGAAGCGCAGGCAGCAGGAGCAGGAAGAGGCCGAGCGCAGGGCCGCCGCGGCCCAGGGCGGCGCCCTCGGCCTGCCGGGCCAGCAGGCCGGCCAGGACTTCGAGCTTCCCGACGAGTTCAAGAAGTTCATGGGCTGATCACAGCCGTACGGTGTCGGGGGCGCCCCTCCTCAAAGGGGGTGCCCCCGTTGCGTTCCCGCAGGTGCTCACGGCTGCGGTGTGTCGTAACGTCCCGATATGACCAATGCCGCACCGCCACGGAAGTCGCCCGAAAAGCCCTGGCGTACCGAGGGTGCCCCGGAGGAGCCGCCGAAGCCGCCGTCGGGCGGGCGACGGGTGCCCGGCGGCTGGTGGGGCCTGATCCTCGCCTCGCTGGTCGTGTTCCTGATCGCGCTGCTGGTGCTGTCCTTCTTCAACGAGGGCGACGAGCCGACGATCTCGTACACCGAGTTCAGCAAGCAGGTCGACGACGGCAACGTCAGCAAGATCTACGCCAAGGGCGACGCGATCCAGGGACAGCTGAGGAAAGGGCGGGACAACCCGGAGGGAGACGGGACGTACACCAAGTTCCGCACGGAACGGCCGACCTTCGCGGACGACCGGCTCTGGGACGAACTGACCGAGAACGACGTCACGGTCACCGCCGAGCCGGTCGTCAAGCAGCGCAGTCTTCTCGCCAATCTGCTGATCTCCCTGGCACCGATGATCCTGCTCGTCGCCGTGTGGGTGTTCATCGCCCGGCGGATGCGCTCGGGGGGTCTGGGCGGGCCGGCGGCATGCTCGGCCGCAAGGCGCCGCCCAAGCCGGTCGAGCTGGAGCCCGGGCAGGAGCGGACCACGTTCGAGGACGTGGCCGGCATCGACGAGGTCGCGGGCGAACTGAGCGATGTCGTCGACTTCCTGAGTAACCCCGACGCCTACCGCAGGATGGGCGCCAAGATGCCCCGCGGAGTGCTGCTCTCCGGACCGCCCGGCACCGGCAAGACGCTGCTCGCGCGCGCGGTGGCCGGGGAGGCGGGGGTGCCGTTCTTCTCCGCGTCGGCGTCCGAGTTCATCGAGATGATCGTGGGCGTCGGCGCCTCGCGGGTACGGGAGCTGTTCGCGGAGGCCCGCAAGGTGGCCCCGTCGATCATCTTCATCGACGAGATCGACACCATCGGGCGGGCCCGCGGCGGCGGCTCGGCCATGGGCGGTCACGACGAGCGCGAGCAGACCCTCAACCAGATCCTGACCGAGATGGACGGCTTCTCCGGCTCCGAGGGCGTCATCGTCCTCGCCGCCACCAACCGCGCGGACATCCTGGACCCGGCGCTGACCAGGCCGGGCCGCTTCGACCGGATCGTCAGCGTCTCGCCCCCGGACCGCGGCGGCCGCGAGGCGATCCTCGCCATCCACACCCGCGAGATCCCGCTCGCCCCGGATGTCGACCTCGCCCAGGTGGCCCGTACGACCCCGGGCATGACCGGCGCCGAACTGGCCAACCTCGCCAACGAGGCGGCCCTGCTCGCCGTCAAGCGCGGACAGGAGCAGGTGACCCGGAGCGATCTGTCCGAGGCACTGGAGAAGGTCCAGCTCGGTGCGGAACGCTCCCTGGTGATGCCCGAGGAGGAGCGGCGCAGGACGGCGTACCACGAGAGCGGGCACGCGCTGCTGGGGATGCTCCAGCCGGGCGCCGACCCGGTCCGCAAGATCACCATCGTGCCGCGCGGCCGGGCACTCGGCGTCACACTGTCGACGCCGGACGCGGACCGGTACGCGTACACGGAGGAGTACCTGCGCGGCCGGATCATCGGCGCGCTCGGCGGCATGGCGGCCGAGCACGTCGTCTACGACATGATCACGACCGGCTCCGAGAACGACCTGGAGCAGGTCACCACCATCGTGCGCGGCATGGTCGCCCGGTGGGGCATGAGCGAGCGCGTGGGCCGTATGTCGGCCCTGCCCGGCGATGCCCAGCAGGCCTACGGGCTCTCCGCCGCCCCGCAGACCCTCGACGCCATCGACCACGAGATGCGGCGCGTCGTCGACGAGTGCTACGAAGAGGCCTGCCGCAAACTCCGCGACCACCGGGGCCAGTTGGACGACCTCGCCCAGGCGCTCCTGGAGAACGAGACGCTGGACGAGGCGGACGCCTACCGCATCGCCGGGGTCACCAGGCTGACCAAGGACGCCGAGGGTTAGGTGCTCCCAAGGCGCGAGGTGTCAGGGGACCCTGGCGATCAGGTAGCGGAAGACGTTCGGCATCCACACCGTGCCGTCCGCGCGCCGGTACGGGTGGAGCGCCTCGGTCACCTCCTTGTCCACCTGCGCCTGGTCCGTCGCGGAGATCGCCGCGTCGAACAGGCCCGTGGACAACAGGCCCTTGAGGGCGCTGTCCACGCCCGCGTACCCGAACGGGCAGGCCACCCGCCCGGAGCCGTCGGGCCTGAGCCCGGCCCGCTGGGCGACCTCCTCCAGGTCGTCGCGCAGCGCGGGCCGCCAACCGCCCGCGGGCCGCGGTGGATCGGCCAGCCTGGTGGCGACCCTCAACACCGACGAGGTCGCACAGCGCTCCGGCGGACCCCAGCCCACCAGCACCACGTGCGCCCCGCGTTCGGCCAGCGGCGTGGCGGCGGCGAGCAGTTCGCCGAGCCCCTCCGAGTCACCGGCCAGACATCCGATCGGCTCGAAGGCGGTCACCAGGTTGTACGCGGGCGCCTCCGGGCCGGCCGCGTCCCCGGGTGAGCCGTCGACCAGGCGCGTACCGCCCCGCGCGCGCGTGCCCCAGGCCTCCGGGGACAGTCGCTGCCGGGCGAGGGCCAGCCGCTCCGGGGCCAGTGCCTCGACACCGGTGAGCGTCGCGCCTCTGGAGGCCGCCATCAGCAGGGCCAGCCCGGAGCCGCAGCCGAGCCCCAGAAGCCGGGTGCCGGCCCCCACTTCCAGTCGCTCGTAGACGGCCTCGTAGAGCGGGACCAGCATCCGCTCCTGGATCTCGGACCAGTCACGCGCGCGTGCACCGAGGTCCACGCGGAGCGTCGGCCCCGCATGAGGCAGGTGCTCCCGCACGAGCGTAGGTGTCATGGATAAGCGCCCCAATCCGCCGAGAGTTTGCCGCAGTACCCGTTCAGGTGGCCCCCGTCAGTGCGCCCGCACTCCCTCCCGTATGCCAGGTAACTCCCCACTCGACCCCACGTCCAGGGGTTGCGGAGGCCTGCTTGCGCGCTGCCCGCGCGTGTGGCGAGATTTCACATCCCGGCAACCCGGGCCCGTACCATCGCGCCATGGCAAAGGCACCCGTGCTCACCCCGCGGGCGGAGGACTTCCCCCGCTGGTACCAGGATCTGATCGCCAAGGCGGAACTGGCCGACAACGGACCGGTGCGCGGCACCATGGTGATCCGGCCGTACGGGTACGGGCTGTGGGAGCGGATGCAGGCGGAGATGGACGCCCGCATCAAGGAGACGGGCACCCAGAACGCGTACTTCCCGCTGCTGATCCCGCAGTCGTACCTCGCGCGCGAGGCGGACCATGTGGAGGGCTTCGCGCCCGAGCTGGCCGTGGTGACCCACGGCGGCGGCAAGGAGCTGGAGGAGCCCGCGGTCGTCCGGCCCACCTCCGAGATGATCGTCAACGAGTACTTCGCGAAGTGGGTGCAGAGCTACCGCGACCTGCCACTGCTCATCAACCAGTGGGCCAACGTGGTCCGCTGGGAGCTGCGGCCCCGCCTGTTCCTGCGCACCACGGAGTTCCTGTGGCAGGAGGGCCACACCGCGCACGCCAGCTACGAGGACGCCCGCGACTTCGCCGCGCGCATCCACCGCCGGGTCTACGAGGACTTCATGGTGAACGTCCTGGCCATGGACGTCGTGCCCGGCCGCAAGACGGCCAAGGAGCGGTTCGCCGGCGCCGTCAACACCCTCACGCTCGAAGGCATGATGGGCGACGGCAAGGCACTCCAGATGGCCACCAGCCATGAGCTGGGCCAGAACTTCGCCAAGGCCTTCAACACCTCCTACCTGTCGAAGGACGGCACGCGGGAACTGGTCTGGCAGACCTCCTGGGGCTCGACGACCCGCATGATCGGCGCCCTGGTGATGATGCACGGCGACGACAGCGGGCTGCGCGTCCCGCCCCGGCTGGCGCAGATCCAGGCCGTCGTCCTCGCGATCAAGGGCGACGAGGCGGTTCTGGCCAAGGTCCACGAGGTCGGCGACCGGCTGAGGGCGGCCGGGATCCGCGTCCATGTCGACGACCGGACCGACACCCCGTTCGGCCGGCGCGCGGTCGACTGGGAGCTGAAGGGCGTACCGGCCCGCGTCGAGATCGGCCCGCGCGATCTGGAGAACGGCACGGCGATGCTGGCCCGGCGCATCCCCGGGGGCAAGGAGCCGGTCGCCCTGGACGCGCTGGCCGGCCTGCTGCCCGCGCTCCTCGAGGAGGACCAGGCGCTGCTGCTCAGGCAGGCCCGGGAGCGCCGTGAGTCCCGTACGGCGGACGTGTCCACGTTCGGCGAGGCCGTCGAGGTGGCCACCGCCGGCGGCTGGGCCCGCATTCCCTGGGCCACCCTCGGCCCGGACGGCGAGACCGCGCTCGCCGAGCACGCGGCGACCGTACGGTGTCTGGTCGCCGAGGACGGGTCGGTGCCCGAGGACGAGGACGCGCCCGGTAACGTCGCCGTCGTCGCGCGCGCCTACTGAGTCCACGGCCTCCGCGCGCAGAGCGACGAGTCCACGGCCTCCGCGCGCAGAGCGACGAGTCCACGGCCTCCGCGCGCAGAGCGACCGAAACGCCCCTTGCGCCTTCGGGGAACATCGCTCCCCGGCCTGTGGACGTTGTCTACAGGCCGGGACGTACGTGGGGCTACGCACCAGCTTGGTAGGAGCTGTGAGGCTTCTCCGCAGATCAGCGCACCCGCCCTCGTCAGGACGCATCAGTGGCAACTGACGGGTACGTGCAAATTATTTGGGATGCCCCGGAATAGGAACACAGGGGTACCCCCGCTCGTTGTCATTACGTGAGCACGACACAGACACCACCTGTTCTCGCCGCAGAGCTGGCACAGGCGTGGGCCGACATTCAGCGGTACCACCCCGAGCTGCCGGACCTTGCCGCGCCAGAGTCACTGATCGGGGAGTCGTCGTCCGCCTGCGGTCACGAACTCTCCTTCGAGCGACTGCTCCACGAGGCAGTCCACGGCATCGCGGCCGCCCGCGGTGTCCGCGACACCTCCCGCGCCGGCCGCTACCACAACCGCAGATTCCTGGCGATCGCCGAGGAACTGGGCCTGGACCACCCCGAGGAGCCGCATCCCAGCAGCGGCTTCTCGCTGGTCACGCTCAACCCCGAGGCCAAGCGCCGCTACCGCCCGACGATCGAGCGTCTCCAGCGGGCCCTCAAGGCCCATGTGGCCGCCACCAGCGCCGAGACGACCCGTGCCTTCCGCGGCCCGGCCGCCCGGCACGGCTCCTCCGGTGGCGGCGTCCGTGTCAAGGCCGTCTGCGACTGCGGGCGCAACGTCCGGGTCGTTCCGTCGGTCCTGGCCCAGGCTCCGATCGTGTGCGGCGGCTGCGGCAAGCCGTTCCGCATCCCGGAGGTCATGGGCGTGGCGTAACCCGCGGGCGCGGACGCACCGGCATCTCGTGGCTGCCGGTTCGACAGCCGGTGCGGGGAGCCGTCACCCGACGGCACCCCGCCGTCCGGCACGCGCACCCGGCGTACGGCCGCCGAAGGGCGATCGTGGTGCCGGGTGCCGCTTCCGCATGCCCCGCGAACCCCGCGGCTCGGGAGGACCCGCGGGGTGTGGCAGAATGGTCAGCTGTACTCGACAGCCGCATAGGACCCCTCTCTCCTCCGGCTGACGCGTCCATCGGGCACTCGGGTACCGCAACCCCACGCGGCAATCTCGCCGTGCCCAAACACGTCAATTCAGGAGAAGTCACTCCAGTGGCAGTCAAGATCAAGCTGAAGCGTCTGGGCAAGATCCGTGCGCCTCACTACCGCATCGTCGTCGCCGACTCCCGCACCCGTCGCGACGGCCGTGCGATCGAGGAGATCGGCAAGTACCACCCGACGTACAACCCGTCGGTCATGGAGGTCGACGCCGACCGCGTGGCCTACTGGCTGGGTGTCGGCGCGCAGCCGACCGAGCCCGTCCTCGCCATCCTGAAGAAGACCGGTGACTGGCAGAAGTTCAAGGGCGAGCCCGCCCCGGCTCCGCTGCTCGTCGCCGAGCCGAAGAAGGCGCGTCCGCTGTTCGAGGCCCTCGGTGGCGACGACGCGGGCAAGGGTGAGGCCATCACCCAGAAGAAGAAGGCTGAGAAGAAGGACGAGGCCGCGGCTGAGTCCGAGTCGACCGAGGCCTGAGCAGCATGCTCGAAGAGGCGCTTGAGCACCTCGTGAAGGGCATCGTCGACAACCCTGACGACGTGCAGGTCGCCTCGCGCGACCTGCGCCGTGGTCGCGTGCTCGAGGTCCGGGTCCACCCGGACGACCTCGGCAAGGTGATCGGCCGCAACGGCCGCACCGCACGCGCTCTGCGCACCGTCGTGGGCGCCATCGGCGGCCGCGGTGTCCGTGTCGACCTCGTCGACGTGGACCACGTCCGCTGACGCATCGCAGCACCGGCTCGGGCCGGGGAGGGCCACTGGGCCGTCCCCGGCCCGTAGTCGTTGGGGCAGCACGTACGACAGGCATGACAGGTACCACAGGTACGACAGGTACGACAGGAGATCTTCGACAGTGCAGCTCGTAGTCGCACGGATCGGCCGCGCCCACGGCATCAAGGGCGAGGTCACCGTGGAGGTCCGCACCGACGAGCCGGAACTGCGGCTCGCCCCCGGCGCCGTACTGGCCACGGACCCCGCCGCCAAGGGTCCGCTCACGATCGAGACCGGCCGGGTGCACAGCGGCCGCCTCCTCCTGCGCTTCGAGGGGGTCACCGACCGCACCGGCGCCGAGGCCCTGCGCAACATCCTCCTGATCGCCGAGGTGGACCCGGAGGAGCTTCCTGAAGAGGAGGACGAGTACTACGACCACCAGCTCATGGACCTGGACGTGGTGACGAAGGACGGCGTCGAGGTCGGCCGGATCACGGAGATCTCGCACCTGCCCTCGCAGGACCTCTTCATCGTCGAGCGGCCGGACGGAAGCGAGGTGATGATCCCCTTCGTCGAGGCGATCGTCACGGAGATCGACCTGGAGGAGCAGCGGGCGGTGATCGACCCGCCGCCCGGCCTGATCGACGACCGCGCGGAGATCGCCTCCGCACGGGACGAGGAGTCGGACGAGAAGCCGGGCGAGGAGTCGGACGGCGAGACCGGGGGCGGCTCCTGATGCGTCTCGACGTCGTCACGATCTTCCCCGAGTACCTCGACCCGCTGAACGTCTCCCTGGTCGGCAAGGCACGCGCGCGTGGGCAGCTGAACGTCCAGGTGCACGACCTGCGGCAGTGGACGTACGACCGGCACAACACCGTCGACGACACCCCGTACGGCGGCGGGCCCGGCATGGTCATGAAGACCGACCCGTGGGGCGACGCCCTCGACACCGTCCTCGCCGACGGCTACGAGAGCGGTGCGCACGCCCCCGCGCTCGTCGTGCCCACCCCCAGCGGCCGGCCCTTCACCCAGGAACTCGCCGTCGAACTCTCCGAGCGGCCCTGGCTGATCTTCACCCCGGCCCGCTACGAGGGCATCGACCGGCGTGTCATCGACGAGTACGCCACCCGGATGCCGGTCTACGAGGTCTCCATCGGCGACTACGTCCTGGCCGGCGGCGAGGCGGCCGTCCTGGTCGTCACGGAGGCCGTGGCACGCCTGCTGCCCGGTGTGCTCGGCAACGCCGAGTCCCACCGCGACGACTCCTTCGCCCCCGGCGCCATGGCGAGCCTCCTGGAAGGCCCCGTCTACACCAAGCCGCCCGCCTGGCGCGGCCGGGAGATCCCCGAGGTGCTGCTCAGCGGCCACCACGGGAAGATCGCCCGCTGGCGCCGTGACGAGGCCCTGCGCCGTACGACGGCCAACCGCCCCGACCTGATCGAGCGCTGCGACCCCAAGGCCTTCGACAAGAAGGACCGCGAGATGCTCTCCATCCTCGGCTGGTCACCGGATCCCGAGGGTGCGCGGTACGGCCGATTTTGGCGCAGGACCGACGACGTGGAACAATAGGCCGCTGTTGTGCGCCGTCCGGCGTGCGCCCCTGCCACGGGGGGACACGACGCCCGCCCCGACCGCACGACTCTCCTTCAGAACTCCTAGTTTCCGTTGATGACCTGTGGCATCAGCGAGGAAAGCAGACGAAATGTCCCACCTGCTCGACACCGTCGACTCCGCGTCGCTGCGCACCGACGTCCCGGCCTTCCGCCCGGGTGACACCGTCAACGTCCACGTCCGCGTCATCGAGGGCAACCGCTCCCGTGTGCAGCAGTTCAAGGGCGTCGTCATCCGCCGTCAGGGCGCCGGTGTCCGCGAGACCTTCACGGTCCGCAAGGTCTCCTTCTCCGTCGGCGTCGAGCGCACCTTCCCGGTGCACACCCCGATCGTCGAGAAGATCGAGCTGGTCACCCGCGGTGACGTGCGTCGTGCCAAGCTGTACTACCTCCGTGAGCTGCGCGGCAAGGCCGCGAAGATCAAGGAGAAGCGCGACAACTGAGCGCCTTCAGGAGTTCATGGCGGGGCCGGATAGCATCTGGCCCCGATGGACACCGAAGCTCAGCCGACGGAGCGCGACCGCTCCTCCAGCCCTTCCGATCCCGGAGTGATCCCGGACCCGGAGGGACCGGAGGAACGGTCGCGTTTCGCGTTGGTGGCGCGGATCACGCAGTGGCTGCCGGGCGGCCGGATCAGTCTCACGCTGGTGATCTGCCTGCTGTTCTCGCTGCTTCTCAACCTCTTCGTGGTGAAACCGTTCCAGATTCCCAGCGGATCCATGGAGAACGGATTGAGGATCGGCGACCGCGTTCTCGTAAATAGGTTGGCGTACCGTTTCGGTGCCGAGCCGCGGCGCGGCGATGTCGTCGTGTTCGACGGCACCGGGTACTTCGGGAACGCCGACTACGTCAAGCGCGTCGTGGGTGTGGGGGGAGACCGCGTGGTCTGCTGCGACAAGGAGGGGAGGATCCAGGTGAACGGCCGGCCGGTCGACGAGTCGACGTTCCTGTATCCCGGCGACAGTCCGTCCACGGTGCCCTTCGACGTGGCCGTGCCCGACGGCACCCTGTTCGTCCTCGGCGACCACCGCAGCGACTCCAGCGACTCCCGCGACCGCCTCGGCTCACCGGGCGGCGGCATGATCCCCGTCGATGCCGTGATCGGCCGCGCCGACTGGATCGCCTGGCCCTTCGACCACCTCACCCGCCTGCACCGCCCGAGCGGCTACGCGCGCGTGCCGGAGGCGAGCACCGCGTCGGACCGGCGGCGCCCATGGGTAACCGCGGAAGGCCCCGCGGCGTGTCCGACAGTGCCGCGGACAACCTCCTGCCCACCGGTGTACGGCGCGCCGCCGGCTCGTCCGGCGGCCGCACGCGCGCGGAGCGGCGCAAGCTCCAGCGCAAGGTCAAGCGCAAGCGCAGGCGCAGCGCCGTCCGGGAGATCCCCCTCCTCGTCGGGGTCGCCGTCCTGATAGCGCTCGTCCTGAAGACCTTCCTGGTGCAGGCCTTCGTGATCCCGTCCGGCTCCATGGAGCAGACGATCCAGATCGGCGACCGGGTCCTGGTGGACAAGTTCACCCCGTGGTTCGGCTCCAAGCCGCAGCGCGGGGACGTCGTCGTCTTCAAGGACCCCGGCGGCTGGCTCCAGGACGAGCAGCCGACCACGAAGAAGGACGACCCCATCGTCGTCAAGCAGATCAAGGAAGGGCTCACCTTCATCGGTCTGCTGCCGTCCGACAACGAGAAGGACCTCATCAAGCGGGTCGTCGGCGTGGGCGGCGACCACGTGCAGTGCTGTGACACGCAGGGGCGGGTCACCGTCAACGGCGTTCCCCTGAACGAGGGCGACTACCTGTACCCCGCCAACGCCCCCTCGCTGACGCCCTTCGACATCACCGTCCCCGAGGGGCGCCTGTGGGTGATGGGCGACCACCGGGAGAACTCCGCGGACTCCCGGGCCCACCAGGACACGGACTACGGCGGCACGGTGTCCGAGGACGGGGTGGTGGGCCGCGCCATGGTCATCGCGTGGCCGCTGGGCCACTGGAACTCCCTCAAGGAACCGCAAACCTTTTCCTCCGTGACCGACTCGGTGTCCGGGACGACCGCGCGATCCGACGGGTCGCATAGGGTTGCCCCCGACGATCCGAACGGAACGATCCGACTCCCGAGCCCTGCGGAACTCCCGCTCGTTATGGGAGTGGTGGGCCTGCGCCGCATGTGGGGCAGGCAGCGGCACAGAGTAAGGAGTTGGCGTGGGGGATGTGGCGGTTGGCGCACGGTCCGGGCACGACGGCGAGGAGCACCGCGGACACCCCGTGGACGAGGCCGGCCCGGCCCAGGACAGCGCTGTGACCTCCGGGAATGATTCCCCGGCGGCCGGAGACGGCGGGCCCGGGGACGGGCAGCCCCCCGAGACGGGTCAGGGTTCCGGCGACGGGGCCCCCAAGGCGAAGAAGCCGCGCTCCTTCTGGAAGGAGCTGCCGATCCTGATCGGCATCGCGCTGGTCCTCGCGCTGCTCATCAAGACGTTCCTGGTGCAGGCGTTCTCGATTCCCTCCGACTCGATGCAGAACACCCTCCAGGAGGGTGACCGCGTCCTGGTGGACAAGCTCACTCCGTGGTTCGGCTCCGAGCCCGAGCGCGGCGAGGTCGTCGTCTTCCACGACCCGGACGCCTGGCTCGCGGGTGAGCCCACGGCCGATCCGAACGCGATCCAGACCTTCCTGAGCTGGATCGGCCTGATGCCGTCGGTCGAGGAGAAGGACCTGATCAAGCGAGTGATCGGGGTCGGCGGCGACACCGTCTCCTGCAACAAGACCGGCCCGCTGAGGGTCAACGGCAAGGCGCTGAACGAGCCGTACGTGTACCCGGGCAACACCCCGTGCAGCATGGACGACCAGGGCGGCCAGTTCACGGTGAAGGTCCCCAAGGGCTTCGTCTGGGTGATGGGCGACCACCGCCAGAACTCGCGCGACTCCCGCTACAACCAGTCCGACAAGAACCACGGCATGGTCCCGGTCGACGAGGTCGTGGGCCGCGCCATCGTCAAGGCCTGGCCGATCAACCGCTGGGGCACGCTGCCGGTGCCGGACACCTTCGACCAGGACGGCCTCACGGCCGGGTCGGCGGCTTCGGCCGCCCTCACGGTCGCGCCGCAGGGCGTCGCCCTCGTCGCTGTCGTGCCGGTGGTCCTCTGGCGCCGCCGGCGCGCAGAGTCGGCCGAGGACCGCTGATCCACCCGGGACCCGCCGATCCGCTGGGTAAACGCTTGCTCAAGCTTGCGGGCCCGGCCGGGGAAGAGGGGCTGCCCCCGCTCGGTACCGCCGGGTAGGGTGCGGATCCATGGGTGGCGAGAGCACGACACGTACGGCCCCGCACGGCGGCGGTGGCACCAGCAGTGGCCCGGTGGGCAGCCGGACCGGACATGTCCTGTCCGGTGTGGCCGTCGCGCTGGGCCTCGCGCTGTTTCTCGGCGGATTCGGCTGGGCGGCGCTCATCTACCGGCCGTACACCGTGCCCACCAGCTCGATGGCCCCGACGATCGCCGCCGGTGACCGGGTCCTGGCCGAGGTCGTGGACGGCGACGAGGTGCGCCGCGGGGACGTCGTCGTCTTCACCGACAAGACCTGGGCGGACAACGCGCCCGTGGTCAAGCGGGTCGTCGCGGTCGGCGGTGACACCGTCGCCTGCTGCACCGACGGCAAGCTGACCGTCAACGGCAAGCGGATCGAGGAACCGTATCTGCCCGAGGGCAGCCTCGCCGAGATCACGGACTTCCCGACCGTGCAGGTCCCCGACGGCCGCCTCTTCCTGCTCGGCGACGAACGCCAGGGCTCCCTGGACTCCACCGCCCACCTCACCGACGCCGCCGGCGGCACGGTCGCGCGCGGCTCGGTCAAGGCCCGTGTGGACGCCGTCGTCTGGCCCATGAACGGCATGCTCGAGCGCCCCACCGGTTTCCAGTCGCTGGGCACGCTCTCCGAGCCGGGTCCGCTGCGCACGATCGGCTGGCTGATCGTGGCCGGTGCGGTGCTCGTCCTCGGCGGCGGCGCGTACGGCCCGATCGCCAAGCTCGCCGCCCGCGGCCGTGCCGGCACGCGCCCGGAGTCCGCCGGTGCCCGCTGAGACGACGGACGCGGGCGGCGACTCCTACGAGGGCGGGTTGCGCAGGGTCGCCCGGGTGGTGCTGCTCGACCCCGAGGACCGGATCCTGCTGTTGCACGGCCATGAGCCGGACGACCCGGCCGACGACTGGTGGTTCACGCCCGGCGGTGGCGTGGAGGGCGACGAGACCCGGGAACAGGCCGCACGGCGGGAACTCGCCGAGGAGACCGGCATCACCGACGTCGATCTCGGCCCGGTGCTGTGGCGACGGAGGTGTTCCTTCCCCTTCGCCGGCCGCCGCTGGGACCAGGACGAGTGGTACTACCTGGCCCGTACGACCGACACATCCGGGAAGGTGCCTCGGGCGACGGCCCTCACCGAGCTGGAGCGGCGCAGCGTCTCCGGAGCGCGCTGGTGGACGTGTCGGGAACTGACCCAGGCACATGAGACGGTGTATCCGACCAGACTCGCCGGGCTGCTGCGCAGGCTGCTCGACGAAGGTCCCCCGGCCCGGCCCGTAACCCTCGACACGGAAATCGTCTAGCGGCTCACGGGACTGGCGCACAATGGGGGGATCGCACGGCTGAAGGGGAACATGCCATGAGCGCCGAGGACCTCGAGAAGTACGAGACCGAGATGGAGCTGAAGCTCTACCGGGAGTACCGCGACGTCGTCGGTCTGTTCAAATACGTGATCGAGACCGAGCGGCGTTTCTACCTAACCAACGACTACGAGATGCAGGTGCACTCGGTCCAGGGTGAGGTGTTCTTCGAGGTGTCGATGGCGGACGCCTGGGTGTGGGACATGTACCGGCCGGCCCGGTTCGTGAAGCAGGTGCGGGTGCTCACGTTCAAGGACGTGAACATCGAGGAGCTGAACAAGAGTGACCTGGAGCTGCCGGGCGGGTGACCGTCGCTCCTGTGGGTGACGCGGTTGTCCACAGTCGCCGAGTTGTGCACCAAGATCCTTTTCGGTGCGGCGGATGCGTGAACGTTGGCGCCGGAGGTGGTGCCGACATGAACACGGATCTGGCGCGAGGAGCACTCGGCAGGTACGGCGAGGAGCTGGCCGCGCGGCGGCTGGCCGACGCCGGGATGACGGTCCTGGAGCGCAACTGGCGCTGCGGCAGGACCGGAGAGATCGACATCGTCGCACGGGACGGCGAGGTGCTGGTCGTCTGCGAGGTCAAGACCCGCAGGGACGGTGGTTTCCAGCACCCGATGGCGGCGGTGACGCCCGAGAAGGCCGAGCGGCTGCGCGACCTCGCCGAGCGGTGGATCCAGGCCCACGGGGGAGCACCGCCGGGCGGTGTCCGCATCGACCTGGTCGGCGTCCTCCTGCCCCGGCGCGGGGCCGCCCTCGTCGAGCATGTGCGGGGGGTGGCCTGAGATGGGATTCGCACGCACCTGCTCGGTGGCACTGGTGGGCGTCGAAGGCGTCGTGGTCGAGGTGCAGGCCGACCTGGAGCCCGGAGTGGCGGCGTTCACGCTGGTGGGGCTGCCCGACAAGAGCCTGAGCGAGAGCCGGGACCGGGTGCGGGCGGCGGTGGTGAACTCCGGCGGTGAATGGCCGCAGAAGAAGCTCACCGTCGGCCTCAGCCCCGCCTCCGTGCCCAAGGCCGGCAGCGGTTTCGACCTCGCCATCGCCAGCGCCGTGCTCGGCGCGGCCGAGCGGATCGACCCGCGGGTGCTCGCCGACATCGTGATGATCGGGGAGCTGGGCCTCGACGGACGGGTCCGCCCCGTGCGCGGGATCCTCCCCGCCGTGCTGGCCGCGGCGGACGCCGGCTACGAACAGGTCGTGGTGCCGGAGTGCGCGGCGGCCGAGGCCTCGCTGGTCCCGGGCGTCTCCGTGCTCGGGGTGCGCAGCCTGCGGCAGCTGATCGCGGTACTCGCCGACGAGCCGGTGCCCCACGAGGAACCGGACGAGCCGGGCCGGCCCGACCCGCTCATGGCGGGCCTGCGCATGCCCGGCACCGGCGTGCACGGCATCGGCGGCGCCCCGCACGACCATGGGCACGACCTCGCGGACGTCGTGGGGCAGCGGTCGGCGCGTACGGCGGTCGAGGTGTCCGCGGCCGGCGGACACCACCTGTTCCTGGAAGGCCCACCGGGCGCCGGCAAGACCATGCTCGCGGAGCGCATGCCGGCCGTCCTGCCCCGGCTGAGCCGGGAGGAGTCCCTGGAGGTCACGGCCGTCCACTCGGTCGCGGGGCTGCTGCCGCCGGGCAAGCCGCTGATCGACGTTCCCCCGTACTGCGCCCCGCACCACTCGGCCACGATGCAGGCGCTCGTCGGAGGCGGAGCCCACATCGCCCGGCCCGGAGCCGTGTCGATGGCTCACCGCGGAATCCTCTTCCTCGACGAGACCCCCGAATTCAGCACCCATGCCCTCGACGCCCTGCGGCAGCCCCTGGAGGCCGGGCACGTGGTGATCGCGCGCAGCGCCGGGGTGGTGCGGTTTCCGGCGCGGTTCCTCATGGTGCTGGCGGCGAATCCCTGCCCGTGCGGCCGGTTCTCGCAGCGCGACACCCTGTGCGAGTGCCCGCCCTCGGCGATCCGCCGCTACCAGGCCCGGCTCTCCGGACCACTGCTCGACCGGGTGGACCTGCGGGTCGAGATCGACCCGGTCAGCCGGGCCGAGCTGGCCCACCGCGGCCCCGGCGGAGACTCCACGGCCACCGTCGCCGACCGGGTCCGCGCCGCACGGGAGCGCGCGGGGGCCCGCCTGGCCGGCACTCCCTGGCGGACCAACAGCGAGGTGCCGGGACGGGAACTGCGCAGCCGGTGGCATCCCGTGACCGGCGCCATGGAGGACGCTGAGCGGAGCCTGGAGCGCGGGGTGCTCACCGCCCGCGGGCTGGACCGCGTCCTGCGCGTCGCCTGGACCGTCGCCGACCTCGTCGGACACGACCGGCCCGACGCGGGGGACGTCGCCCTGGCCCTGCAGCTGCGTACGGGGGTCCCGCGCGGTGTGCCGATGGCGCTCGGAGCCCTGACATGACCGGTGTCGGCGAGCCGGGCGGGGAGCGGCTCGCGCGGGCCTTCCTCACCCGGGTCCTCGAACCCGGTGACGAGGTGGGTGGCGCCTGGGTGCGCGAGCGCGGTGCCGAGGAGGTGGTACGGCGGTTGTGCGGTGGCGGAGAAGCCCTGCCCGGGGCGACCGAGCAGCGCTGGACCGGCCTCCTGGCGCGGGCCGCGCGGGCCGAGCCGGAGCGGGATCTGGCCGCCGCCCGGGAGGCCGGAGTGCGGTTCCTCTGCCCGGGGGACGTCGAGTGGCCGGGGCCGCTGGACGATCTCGGGGACGCCCGGCCGCTGGGCCTGTGGGTCCGGGGCGGGCCCAGCCTGCGGATGTGGGCGCTCAGGTCGGTAGCGCTCGTCGGCGCCCGCGCCTGCACCGAGTACGGCGCACACATGGCGGCCACCCTCGCCGCCGGCCTCGCCGAGCGCGGCTGGGTGGTGGTCTCCGGCGGCGCCTACGGCGTCGACGCGCCGCCCACCGCGGGGCGCTCGCCGCGGGCGGCGCCACCGTCGCCGTGCTCGCCTGCGGGGTCGACCGGCCCTACCCGCGCGGGCACACCGAGTTGATCAACAGAATCGCGGACCAGGGTCTGGTCGTCGGGGAGCTGCCGCCGGGGGACCATCCCACACCGAGCAGGTTCATCCTGCGCAACCGGGTCATCGCCGCGCTCACCGGCGGCACCGTGGTAGTCGAGGCTGCCCACCGCAGCGGCTCCCTCGTCACCGCGCGGGCGGCGCAGCGGCTGGGCCGGCACACCATGGGCGTCCCCGGGCCCGCCACCAGCGGACTCTCGGCGGGCGTGCACGAACTGCTGCGCGGGGAGGCCGTGCTGGTCACCGACGCCGCCGAGGTCGTCGAACTGGTCGGCGGGATCGGCGAGCTGGCCCCGGAACGGCGTGGCCCGGTACTGCCCCGCGACCTGCTGGAGCCGGACGCCCGGCGCGTCCTCGCCGCGCTTCCCGGCCGACGGGCGGCGGCGGTCGACGAGATCGCCCGCGAGGGCGGCACCACCAAGGACGACGCGATCGCGAGACTGTACGAACTGAGGGCACTCGGTTACGTCGAACGACACGGCGACGACTGGAAGTTGACACGCCAGGCGATGGTCTCCCTGCGAGCGGGGCGAGGCCCGTGTTGACCGAGGGGGTTCGGCCGTCCGGGGGAACGCCGAACCCCTTGAGAATTCCCGCAGTTGACGCGTCCCGCCGGTCACCCAGGGCGACCGGCCTGCTCCGCCGGGCGCTCGCCGGAACGTATCTGCGTACAGCTCCGGGCAGAGAGTTCGCACACCGCGACACTCCAGTCACGCTACGCTCACGTGGATTCCGGCACAGACCGGCCACCCGGCACCACCCGACACCAAACGGCCGCCAGACCGGCGGCTCGCCCCAGAAACCCTCATCGCACGCACATCACGGCAGAACGACACAAGGCGACGAATGCCCCAGCACACCTCCGGGTCCGACCGGGCGGCGATCCCCCCAGCCGCCCGCGACGGTGGCAGCGTGCGGCCGCCCGCTCCCTCGACACTCGACGAGCTGTGGCGGTCGTACAAGGCGACGGGGGACGAGCGGCTGCGGGAGCAGCTGATCCTGCACTACTCGCCGCTCGTCAAGTACGTGGCGGGACGGGTGAGCGTGGGGCTGCCGCCCAATGTGGAGCAGGCGGACTTCGTGTCCTCGGGGGTGTTCGGGCTGATCGACGCGATCGAGAAGTTCGACATCGGCCGGGAGATCAAGTTCGAGACGTACGCGATCACCCGGATCCGCGGCGCGATGATCGACGAGCTGCGGGCGCTGGACTGGATCCCCCGGTCCGTACGGCAGAAGGCGCGCAACGTCGAGCGGGCCTACGCCACGCTGGAGGCGCGGCTCAGACGGACTCCGTCGGAGGTCGAGGTGGCCGCCGAGCTGGGCATCGCGGTGGACGACCTGCACTCCGTGTTCAGCCAGTTGTCGCTGGCCAACGTGGTGGCCCTGGAGGAACTGCTGCATGTCGGCGGTGAGGGCGGCCTCAGCGTCATGGACACGCTGGAGGACACCACCGCGGACAACCCCGTGGAGGTGGCCGAGGACCGGGAGCTGCGGCGGTTCCTGGCGCGGGCCATCAACACGCTGCCCGAGCGCGAGAAGACGGTCGTGACGCTGTACTACTACGAGGGGCTGACCCTCGCGGAGATCGGCAACGTGCTGGGGGTCACCGAGAGCCGGGTCAGTCAGATCCACACCAAATCCGTGCTGCAGTTGCGCGCGAAGCTGGCGAGCTTCGGCCGGTGAACCGGCGGACGACGACCGTGAGGCCGGAGCCACTCCCCATGCGGGTGCGGCGTCCGTACAGTGGTTGACGTGCCAAGGATTCGAGCGGCCTCCGTGGCCGAGCACCGGTCGATGCAGCGAGCCGCCCTGCTGGACGCGGCTCGTTCGCTGCTGTCCGAGGGCGGTACGGAGGCGCTGACCTTCCCCGCCCTCGCCGAGCGGACGGGGCTCGCGCGCTCCTCCGTGTACGAGTACTTCCGGTCGCGGGCGGCCGTGGTCGAGGAGCTGTGCGAGGTCGACTTCCCCGTCTGGGCGGCGGAGGTCGAGGCGGCGATGGCCGCGGCGCAGGGGCCGGAAGCCAAGGTGGAGGCCTATGTGCGGCGGCAGCTGGCGCTGGTGGGGGACCGGCGGCACCGGGCCGTGGTGGCGATCTCGGCGAGCGAGCTGGACGCGGGGGCGCGGGAGAAGATCCGGGCCGCGCACGGAGGGCTCGTGGCGATGATCGGTCGAGGCGGTGGGGGAGCTGGGGCATGCGGAGCCGCGGTTGGCGGCGATGTTGGTGCAGGGGGTGGTGGACGCGGCTGTGCGGAGGATCGAGCTGGGGGTCGAGGAGCCCTCCGTGGTGACGGAGGCGGCGGTGAGGATGGTCGTGCGGGGGGTTCGGGGCTAGCGGGTGGGGCGCGGCCCTGACGTTGCGGGGTAGCGGGTGGGGCGCGGCCCTGAGGTTGCGGGGTGTGGCTCCGGCCGGCGCCCTGACGTGATCACGGCAGCGGTACCCCCAACACCGGTAGCAGCCGCGATGGGGCCCTTCCCGCTCAGCCATGAGGGGAGCAGGGACAAGGGGTTCAGGTAGGTCTCGTCCCTGCGCAGGCCCCAGTGGAGGCATGTGGTGGGGCAGTGGGAGGTCATGGGGGAGAGGGTGCCGATCGGCTGGGCCGAGGTGATCTCGTCGCCCTCGGTGACCGAGGGGGCCACCGGCTCGTAGGTCGTGCGCAGGGGCGGGGTGCCCGTACCGGTCAGTTCCAGTGAGACCACGCCCCGTCCCGCCACCCGGCCCGCGAACAGGACCCGGCCCGCCGCGACGGCCCGGACCGGGGCGCCTGCGGGGGCCGCCAGGTCGACGCCGCGGTGGCCGCGGGCGTACGGGGTGGCCGGGGGGTCCCAGCCGCGCAGCACCGCGGGGCGCGTGCCCACCGGCCAGGACCGGGCGATCGCCGGAACCGGGGACGGGACAGTGGCGGGGGAGGGGGATGGGGACGGGACAGGTGGTCGGGGGACGGGGACGGGAGACGGGCGGGTACCGGGGCCGGTGGGAGTGCGCAGGGGCAGGGGGCGACCACCGTCGCGTCGCCGCTCGCCTACACCGGCCCCAGTGCCTCCAGTGCCCTGCGGGCCACCTCTCGGCCGATCGGCAGGGAGGCGGAGGCCGCGGGGGAGGGGGCGTTCAGCACGTGGATCGCGCGCGGGGACTGCCGTATGAGGAAATCGTCCACCAGGGTGCCGTCCCGTCGGACGGCCTGGGCGCGGACGCCGGGGGCCGCGCGGACCAGGTCCTGCGGCTCCACGGCGGGCAGCAGGCGGCGGATCTCCTCCACGAAGGCGCGCTTGGACAGGGACCGGTGCAGCTCCCCGACGCCGTGGCGCCAGTGCCGGCGGGCCAGGCGCCAGGCGCCGGGCCAGGCCGCCGTCGCCGCGGCCTCCCGCGGACGCACGACCCCCCAGCCGTACCCCTCGCGGGCCAGGGCCGGGACCGCGTTGGGGCCGACGTGGACACTGCCGTCCAGGCCGCGGGTGAGGTGCACGCCGAGGAACGGGAAGGCCGGGTCGGGGACCGGGTAGACCAGGCCGCGCACCAGGTCCTGGCGGGCCAGCTCGTAGTACTCGCCGCGGAAGGGGACGATGCGGACCTCGGGGTCGTCCCCGGTCAGGCGGGCGATCCCGTCGCAGTACAGACCCGCGCAGTTCACCAGGACGCGGCCGCGGACCGTGTCGCCGCGCGCGGTGCGGACGGCCACACCGCGGTCGGGGCGGCGGTCGACGCGGACGACCCGCGCGCCGTAGCGGATCTCGGCGCCGGAGGCCTCGCCGAGCTGCCGGGCGACCGCGGTGAAGTCGCAGGTGCCGGTCGTGCCGACATGGATCGCCGCCAGGCCGGTGATTTCCGGCTCGTACTCCATGATCTGGGCGGGGCCCAGCTCGCGGACCGCGATCCCGTTCTCCCTGCCGCGCTGGGCCAGGGCGTGCAGGCGGGGCAGCTCGGCGCGGTCCGTCGCGACGATCAGCTTGCCGGTGACGGCGTGCGGGATGCCGTACTCCGCGCAGAACTTGATCATCTCGGCGGAGCCCCGGACCGCGTAGCGCGCCTTGAGCGAGCCGGGGCGGTAGTAGACGCCGCTGTGGATGACGCCGCTGTTCCGGCCCGTCTGGTGGCGGGCCGGGCCCGGTTCCTTCTCCAGCACCGTCACGCGCGTGCCCGGCGCGGCACGGCTGATCGCGTGCGCCGTCGACATGCCGACGATCCCGCCTCCGATCACCAGCACGTCACAGTCGTAGCCGATCGCCCGCACCTGCACCACCTCCCGGCTTCGATAGTGCACTGCGCCACTGACAATGCCTTCAAACCCGTGGGGCGCCCCCGGCGCGGTCGGCTCAGGCCGGCGTCATCAGCAGGGGCCGGGCCCGCTCGCGCAGCTCGACCACGCGCGGCTCGTCGCCGTACGGCTCCAGGCGGTGCAGGAGGTCCTTGACGTACTCGGTGGTGCGGGCGGACGAAATACGGCCGGCCACCTCCACGGCCCGCACGCCCTGCGCGCAGGCCGCGTCCAGATTGCCCGATTCCAGCTCGGCGACCGCCGAGACGACGAGCCGCAGGCCGTGCGAGCGCACGAACTCCTCCGTCGGCTGCGACAGGGCCTGCTCCGTGAAGCGGCGCACCTGGCGTGGTGCCTTCAGATCGCGGTAGCACTCGGCGGCGTCGGCGGCGAAACGGTCGTAGGAGTAGAAACCCAGCCAGGACGGGTCGTGGTCGCCGTCACGGGCCCGCTCCAACCAGCTCTCGGCCGCCTTGAGGGCGCACCGGCGGCCTGCGCGTCACCTGCGCGCGCGTGGGCGCGTGCCTCGACGAGGCGGAAGAAGCTCAGCGTGCGGGCCGTGGCCAGGCCGCGGTTGCGCTCCAGGGCGGCCTGGGCGAGGTCGACGCCCTCGTCGCCGAAGCCGCGGTAGGTCGCCTGGAGGGACATGGAGGCCAGGACGTATCCCCCGAGGGGTACGTCGGCCGCCGCGCGCGCGAGGCGCAGTGCCTGGATGTAGTAGCGCTGGGCGGCCTCCTGCTGGCCGGTGTCGAAGGCCATCCAGCCCGCGAGCCGGGTGAGTTCGGCGGAGGCGCCGAACAGGGCGCGGCCGACCTCGTCGGAGTACGCGCCGAGCAGCAGCGGTGCCGCCTCCACCCGCAGGCACTCCGGCACCATGGACGAACGCCAGTCGCCGCCGCCGTACTTGGAGTCCCAGCGCCTGGCGTCCTCGGCGGCCTCCCGCAGTTTCCGTACGTCGCTGTGGCCGACTTTGAGCGGTGCCCCGGAGGCCTCGGCGGAGGTCACCTCGCGCGCCACCGAACTGTCGGCCGGGGTTATCAGCCACCGCGAGGCGGGCGTCGCGTACGCGCTCACCGCGAACGAACCCGCCAGCGACTGCCAGATGCCGCCCGAGCCCGCCCGGCGGCCCGCGAGGTCGAGCCGGTACAGCTCGGTCGCCGAGCGCACGGCCTGGCCGACGTCCCTGGGGAAGGCCAGGCCCACCTCGGGCGCGGGGTCCGCGTCCGCGAGCCCGATCTCGTGCAACGGCACGGGCCGGCCGAGCTTCTGGCCGATGGCGGCCGCGATCAGGTGCGGCGCGGCACCCTGCGGCACCATGCCCTTCGACACCCAGCGCGCCACCGACGTCTTGTCGTAGCGAAGCGTCAACCCGCGTTGTGCGCCCAGATCGTTGACGCGACGCGCGAGTCCCGCGTTGCTGATTCCCGCGAGGGCGAGAACGGTGCCGAGTTTTTCGTTCGGCCCGCGTTGCTCCCTGGACATTGCGCCACCCCTCGACACAGACGGCTGCCGCGCTGGCATAACCATGCGGCATTCGTAAACCCAGCGTAGTTCGCCGCATCCCAAGCGTTAAGGGGCATTCTTCCGGTTGGCGGGATTGTGGTCCGTACGGAAGTGCGGGTCCCCATACGCACGGTTGCGGCGTGCTCCCGACGTGTGGCCGTGCGCCCGTCCGTGCGCTCTACTCCGGCCACCGGGGGAGCGCTTCCATGGGCGGTGCGTGGGTCGGCCCGCTGTACTGGATCCAGTGGGCTGGGGGACACCGCCGCCACAATCCCCGCGGGCGGCGGAGCGGTCCGGGAGGCGTTCTCCGCCTCCCGGACCGACGCGCCGTGTTGAGGGCGCGAGTGTGACGGAGCGTGTGCGAACCTGTTTGAACGGCGGTTCGACGCGCGGTATTTGGCTGAAAATCGACCCTGTGTTCCGTCGACGAATACGCCTCTCACCATGGAAATCCAGGGCGCTCGGGGCATTCTGGGGGAGCGTATCGGGGGCGCATTCGCGTCGCACGCGCGGGGGTGCACGCGGTGATCGCCGCTTCACGCGCGGGAGTTCACACAACCTTCCCGGTCGGCATGGGGGCGCTCGCGCGGGCGCACTTGTCGGATCCTGCGCGGCGTCACCTTCCTCTACGGCGCGTTCTTCGTGGCAGCATGTGAACCGTTCGGACGGTGCAGCTGTTGTCCACAGCCTGTGGAGGCGTCGATGCGGTGGTTGGTGGGATGGAGCAGCACCGCCGCGGCCACTGGCCCCGGCACACCGGGAGCGGGGGCCTACGGCGGCCCGGGCACGTACACCGCCGAGGACGGCGGCCGGATCGGTCAGGACGGCGAGACGCTGCACCCGGTCGGCTCCCAACTCCTGTGGGGCGACCCCGATCCGCTGTGGGCGGTCGGCGACTGGCGGCCCGACGAGGTGCGCGTGGTGCGGGCCGACGCCCGGACCCGGATCGCGGTCCTCGGCACCTGCGGAGCGACGGACGAAGAACTGCGGGTCGGCCTGTTCGCCGCGCGCGGAGGCGCACTCCGGCATCTGACGGCCTGGCCCGGCAGCTACACCGCGGTCGTCCAGGTCGACCGGCGCATCACCGTCTGCGGCGATCTCGCGGGCGCCGCCCGGTGTTCCACACCCCCTGGGCGGGCGGCACGGCCTACGCGACCGCGGCGCTGCCGCTGGCCGACCTCATCGAGGCCAACCTCGACTTCGGCCACCTCGCGGCCCTCCTCGCCGCTCCCGACGTACCGGCCGCCGTGCAGGACTCCACCCCGTACGACGGCGTACGGCGCATTCCGCCGGGGCACGCACTCATTCTGCGCGCCGGCGCCCGCGAGATCGCCGGGTACGAGCAGGTCGCCTCGCTCGCCGTGGCGGCCGCCCCGGCAGACCCGGACCGCGCGGTCGACGCCGTCCGTGACGCCCTCGTCGAGGCGGTACGCGCGCGTCTGTCCGCGCCGCGGCACGTCCCCGACATCGACCCCGGCCCCGTGCCCGGCATGGGACCCGCGGAGCGCCGCGCCGCGCGCGGGATGCCGGTTCCGGGCATCGGCGCCGACCTGTCCGGCGGCCCCGCCTCCGGGACGCTCGCCCTCCTCGCCGCCGGCCTGCCCGGCAGACCCGGCACGCTTCTCGGCCACGGCACGGGCGCGGGCGAACGCCTGCTGGCCGTCACCTTCAACGACCTGGCCGTCGGCGGACGCGAGGCGGAACTGGAACGGGCAGGCACCCTCGCGGCCAACCCCCGCCTGCACCACGTCGTCGTGACCGGCGGCGAGGAGACCCTCCCGTACGCGGACCTGGACGGCCCGCTCACCGACGAACCCGGCCCCAGCCTGGTGACCGCGGCCCGCCACCGCGCCCGCCTGGCCGCGGGCAGCGCCGACCACTTCACGGGCTACGGCGCCCGCCAGGTCCTCGACGCCCACCCCGCCCGCCTCGCCGACCTCCTGATGGACCGCAAACGACGCCACCTGGTGCGCCCGGTCGCCGCCCTCACCAAGGCGGACGGCTCCGTCCTCGTCCCCGCGCGCGTGTACGGCGCCGCCCGCCGGCTGGCCCGCACGCCGTACCGGGCGGGACTGGACGGCCTCGCCGAACGGCTGATGCACCGCCGCTTCGACGACCCCGGAGGTGCGGTGGGCGCCTCCCTGGCCGCCCTCGCGTGGGGCGGGCCCGGTCCGGCCGCACGGTGGCTGACCGGTGAGGCGCTGGCCGAAGTATCGGTTCGCCTCCAGAGCACGGCCCACCGAGCCGGAGGGGGCCCCGGCCAGCGTCCCGGCGACTATCGCGCGCGTGCCGCCCTCGCCCGCCACGCGGCCGACCTGCGCGTCCTGGAACAGGCCGCCGAGATCCGCTCCCAGCGCCTGCACGCGCCCTTCCTCGACAACCAGGTCGTACGCGCCTGCCGCGCGCTCCCCGAGACCCTGCGCGTGCAGCCGGGGGCGCGCGCCGCGATCCTGCGTACCGTCCTCAAGAGCTCCGGCGTGGCCGACCTCCCGCCCGGCTGGGGCACCCCCACCCAGGCCACCGCCACCGCCGCGGCCCGCGCGGGCCTGCGCATGGCCGCGGACCCCCTCGTCGACCTCTTCGACGCGCCCCTCCTCGCCGACGCGGGCCTGATCGAGGCCCGCGTCGTCCGCAAGGCCCTCCGCGCGGCCGCCGCGGGCGAACCCCTCCCCCTCGACGGTCTCGCCGACCTGATCTCCCTGGAACTCTGGCTCCGCCGCCTCCTCTCCCGCAGAGGAACCTGCTGGACAGGCACCCCGGCCCGAGCCCGCGCAGTCCCCTCAGGCATCGCTCCGCAGAGACGGGCGGTCTCGTCGGGGGGCTGAGGGCAGCGCCGGGCTGCGCCTCCGCCCCCCAGCACCACCCCGGTGACTTCCCACGTACGGCCGTCAGCCGCCCCCGCACGCAGACCGGCCGCCTCTCACCGACGCCCGGTCACCCCACCCCGCGAGAAACCCCGTGCCCCACCCCACAACCCCACGCCGACCAATGAACCCCGTGCGGTACAGAATCCTGGGCGTCACCCAGACAACGGACGACCACGGCATCCCCGTACCCCTCCCAGGCCCCCGCCTCCGAGCCCTGCTCACCGCCCTCGCCCTCCGCCCAGGCCGTCCCGCCACCCCGGAAACCCTGATCGACGACGTGTGGGCCGACGCCCCGCCCCAGGACGCCCCCGCCGCCCTCCAGGCCCTCATCGGCCGCCTCCGTCGTACCGTCGGCAAGGACACCGTCACCTCCGCCCCGGGCGGCTACCGCCTCGCGGCGACGGAGGACGACGTCGACCTCTTCGTCTTCGAACGCCTCGTACGACAGGGTGCCGACGCCCTGCGCACGGGCGACCCCGCCACCGCCGCACGCACCCTGGACGCGGCCCTGGACCTGTGGCGCGGCCCGGCGCTCGCCGACCTCCGCGACCACCCCGCGGCCGCCCGCCCGGAGGCCTTGCGCCTGGAGGCGTCCCGCGCTCGCGCGGAGGCGGACCTGCTGCTGGGCCGTGCCGACGAGGCCGTACCCCGCCTGGCGGAACTGACCACCGCGCATCCCTACGACGAACCGCTGCACGCGCTCCTCATCCGCGCCCTGCGCGACACCGGCCGCCCGGCCGACGCCCTCGCCGCGTACGAGACAGCCCGCCGCACCCTCGCCGACGGCCTCGGCACCGACCCCGGCCCGGCCCTGCGCGCCCTGCACGCCGAACTGCTCGACGGCCGCGGCTACGGGGACAACCATGAGGGGAACAGCCGCGACGGGGGCAGCCGCGACGGCGGCAGCCGCGCCGGTGGCAGCCACGACGGCGGCAGCCCGCCGCGGCCGGCCGCCGAGCCGGACACGCCCCTCACCCCGCCCCGACTCCCCGAACGCACCGGCAACCTTCGTCCACGGCTTACCTCTTTCGTGGGCCGGGAACCCGAGATCGCCGCCATCCGTTCCGAATTGCACAGGGCTCGTCTCGTCACCCTCACCGGACCGGGCGGCTCAGGAAAGACCCGTCTCGCCGAGGAAGCCGCCGCCGGGCTCCCGCAGGCGTGGCTGGTCGAGCTGGCGTCGCTCGACCGGCCGGAGGCGGTGCCAGGCGCGGTGGTCAGTGCCCTCGGTCTGCGCGAGACCGTGCTGCTGACCACGACCTGGCGACCCCGCAGGACGACCCGGTCGCCCTGCTCGTCGAGTACTGCGCCCCGCGCAGCCAGCTCCTGATCCTTGACAACTGCGAACATGTCATCGGCGCCGCCGCCGGCCTCGCCGAGACCCTGCTCACCCGCTGCCCAGGGCTCACGATCCTCGCCACCAGCCGTGAACCCCTGGGCGTCCCCGGCGAGTCGGTCCGTCCGGTCGAGCCCCTCCTCCCCGACCAGGCGTACCGCCTCTTCACCGAGCGCGCGGCCACGGTCCGCCCCGCCACGCCCGCCCACCCCGCCACGGCCGCCGCCCTGCGGGACGAGGAAGCGGTGACGGAGATCTGCCGGCGGCTGGACGGGCTGCCGCTCGCCATCGAGCTGGCCGCCGCCCGGCTGCGGCTGCTCACCCCCCGTCAGATCGCCGACCGCCTCGACGACCGCTTCCGCCTCCTCACCTCCGGGAGCCGCACGGCGCTGCCCCGCCAGCAGACCTTGCGGGCCGTCGTCGACTGGTCCTGGGACCTGCTCGACGAGCCGGAGCGCACGGTGCTGCGCGAACTGTCCGTGTTCGCGGGCGGCTGGGACCTGGAGGCGGCGGAGGCCGTGTGCACCGGCCCCGTCACCGACCTCGTGGGAGCGCTCGTCGACAAGTCTCTCGTCGTCGCGGCACCGGGTACCAGGGGCGGCGCCGACGGCATGCGCTACCGCATGCTGGAGACGATCCACGAGTACGCCACCGAGCGCGCCGCCGAGACACCGGAGGTGCGCGCGGCTGCCGAGCGCCGGCACCGGGGCTGGGTGCGCGCGCTCGTCGAGCGGGCCGACCCCCTGCTGCGCTCCGCGGAGCAACTTCCCTGGATAGCCCGTCTGGAGACCGAGCTGGACAACATCCGGGTGGCGATCCAGCGCGGCCTCACCGCGGGCGACGAGGAGGAGGCCGCCGCCGTCTGCATCGCCATGGGCTGGTTCTGGTGGCTGCGCAACTACCGCTACGAAGGCGCCGCCTGGACGGACCGCACTCTGCGCCTGGGCGCGGTCCTGGACCGACTCCCGGCCGCGCGAACGGACGTCGGCAGCCGCGCCACGTCCGTCACTCCAGCCGCCCCCGCCATCCCGGTCACATCGGCCGCCCCCGCCACATTCGCCGCCCCAGCCGGCCAGACCGCCTCCGCCGTCTCCACCGCCCCAGCAATCCCCGCCGACCTCGCGACCTGTATGGCCGCCGTCGATCCCGTCGACGCCTTCCTCGCCGAGCCCGACGGGGAGAAGACCCACCCCCTGCACACGCAGCGGATGTCCCTCCGCATGCTGCACCTGTTCCTGCTGTCCGAGTCCGCGCCCAGGGGTGTGGCGGCGGACCCCCGCCAGGCCGCGTACCTCCAGCGGCTGCGCAACCGCTATGAACCGGGCGGCCCGGAGGCGGCCCGCATGCCCGGCCTGATCTGGCCGCTGACCGCCTTCCAGCTGCGGGACACGGAGGACCTGCGCGGCGTCCTGGAAGCGGCCGTGATCAACTGCCGGGCCTACGGCGGCGACTGGGAGCTGGGCTGCGTCCTGATGTTCCGTACGCACGCGGTCGTCGACTCCCCCGGCGGGCTGCTCGGCGTGGACGACGACCTGGCCGAGCTGCGCGTGCTCAGCCGGCGTGTCGGCGACCGGTGGATGCGGGCCCAGGTGTGCAGCGCGGCCGGTGAGGCGGAGATGGCCCGCGGTAGGTTCGCGGAGGCCGAGGGGGAGTACCGGGAAGGGCTGCGGCTCGCCTACGAGGTCGGCGCGTACGCGGAGTCGCCGTTCCTCATCGCCCGCCTCGCGGAGATCGCCTACCGCTCGGGCGACCGGGCCGGAGCCCTCACCGCGCTCGACGAGGCGGACACCGCGGCCGAGCGCTACGGCGTGGCGGACGCCAGGGCGTTCGTGCTTCTGCTGCGCGCCCAGATCGCCGTGGACGAGGGTGACACCGCGCACGGGCGGGAGCTGTGCGACGCGATCCGCGTGGCCGCCGCCGCGGGCACTCCACCGCCCCAGTTCATCGCGGCGCTGGGCCTGCTCGAGGCGGAGGTGATCACCGGCGAGTCAGGCCCGGAACCCGCCCTGGCACTGCTCGCCGGCACCCTGCGGCAGGCGCTGGCGGACCAGTGTGCCGAGGGCGTCCTCTCGGCCGTCGTCGACGGCGCGGCGACCCTGCTGACCAGGCTCGGGGACTTCCCACGCGCGACCCGGCTGCTCGCGGTCGCCGACGCGCTGTACGGCCCCTACCCGCGGCCCGCCCCCCAGCGCGCACTCGCCGAGCAGGCCGAGGCAGCGGCCCGCGAAGCCCTGGGTGCCGAACGGCAGGAGGCCGAGCGGGCGCGGGGCAGAGCCCTGACGGTGACCGGCGCCCTGCGCGAACTCACCGAGGCCGTGCACGCACACCCGACACCGACACCCACACCGACACCGACACCCACACCGACAACCACCCCCACACCGACAAGCACCCCCACCACCCGAGCCGACACCCACACCCGAGCCCGACACCCACTCTCAAGCCGACCCCGACCCCGACCCCGGCTCCGACCCCGGCTGCCACCCCCGGCACCTCGACCGCTACGAACAGGTGAACCGGGACTCGGCCCAGTCCGCCAGCGCCACCGTGTCGAGGTGGTTGTGCGGCTCGACCACCAGGGTGACGGTCGCCCGGCCGGAGAGGTTCACATGGACGGGCACGGCGGGGTCGCCGCCCCTGACCGTCCCGGACGACCACAGTTTCACCCCGTCGGCGTAGACCGAGAAGACGACTTTGCCGAGCTTCAGCGTCATGTCGTCGAGGCCGGCCACAGCGTCGTAGGCGGTGCAGCTGCGGTTGAGGTCGATCGTGACGGAGGAGTCGCCGTGCACCGTCACTCCACGCGCGTACTCCCGGTCGGCGACGGACAGGCCGTTCCGCTGCCACACCCAACTGCTCGCGCCGAGGCGGATCTCCGGCCCGGTGCCGTCCCCGTTGATGTCGAAGGACAGCTCGCTCAGCTCGTAGACCGCCGGTACGGGCACGGGCACGGGCGCTGGCGGGGGAGTCGGCGTCGGCGTGGGCGTGGGCGTGGGCGTCGCGCCGGACGCCGAGGCCGTCGCCGTGAGCAGGAGGCCCAGCAGCAGGGCCAGGAATCGCTTGACGTGCATGGGAGAACCGTCCCGCCCGCGGATCCGGCGTCGCCCGGACCTGTGGACCACTCCCCGGTTGTGGACAGCGGCGTCACCCGGTACCCCGTGGGTCCCGTACACTTCTTCTGGCGATCCGGGTCACCGGGTCGACTTCGCACGCCCCGGTACCAGGGCCCCGACCTCGGTCGGATTCCCGGTATCTGCGCCCCTCGGTCCTTCGTGGCTCGGCGCACAGCGGGCGTCAGGCGCGGGATCCGTCCGGTTCCCGCGGCACAACCGAGAAACTCAAGGAGAGCGGCCATGGCCGTCGTCACGATGCGGGAGCTGCTGGAGAGCGGCGTCCACTTCGGTCACCAGACCCGTCGTTGGAACCCGAAGATGAAGCGCTTCATCTTCACGGAGCGCAACGGCATCTACATCATCGACCTGCTCCAGTCGCTGTCGTACATCGACCGCGCCTACGAGTTCGTCAAGGAGACCGTCGCCCACGGCGGCACGGTCATGTTCGTCGGCACGAAGAAGCAGGCGCAGGAGGCCATCGCCGAGCAGGCCACCCGCGTCGGCATGCCCTACGTCAACCAGCGCTGGCTGGGCGGCATGCTCACCAACTTCTCGACCGTCTACAAGCGTCTGCAGCGCCTCAAGGAGCTCGAGCAGATCGACTTCGAGGACGTCGCCGCGTCGGGTCTGACGAAGAAGGAGCTGTTGGTCCTCTCGCGCGAGAAGATCAAGCTCGAGAAGACCCTCGGCGGTATCCGCGAGATGTCCAAGGTTCCCAGCGCCGTCTGGATCGTGGACACCAAGAAGGAGCACATCGCGGTCGGTGAGGCCCGGAAGCTCAACATCCCGGTCGTCGCCATCCTCGACACCAACTGCGACCCCGACGAGGTCGACTACAAGATCCCGGGCAACGACGACGCGATCCGCTCCGTCACGCTGCTCACCCGCGTGATCGCCGACGCCGTGGCCGAGGGCCTCATCTCGCGTTCCGGTGTCGCCACCGAGGGCAAGGGTGACAAGCCGCCGGCGAGCCGCTGGCCGCGTGGGAGCGCGACCTGCTCGAGGGCGAGAAGAAGGCGGACGGCGAGAGCGCGGACGACGCCGCCGAGAAGCCGGCCGAGGCCGCTGCCGAGGCGCCCGCCGCCGAGGCCGCCGCTGAGGCGCCGGCTGCCGAGGAGGCCCCGGCTGCGGAGGCTCCGGCCGCCGAGGCCGAGGCGCCGGCCGCCGAGGGCGAGAAGGCCTGACCCGTCGGGACGTGCGACGGCGGGAGCGGTGACACCAGGTCCGCTCCCGCCGTTCACCCGTAGGTCAGCGGTGGGTCACAGGGCTACAGCTCCATGTAGACCGCAGACCCCGTAGATCTCCGATCTTCCAGACTTCGAGAAAGACTCACAGACTCATGGCGAACTACACCGCCGCCGACGTCAAGAAGCTCCGCGAGCTCACCGGCGCCGGATGATGGACTGCAAGAAGGCGCTGGACGAGGCCGAGGGCAACGTCGACAAGGCCGTCGAGGCGCTCCGTATCAAGGGCCAGAAGGGCGTCGCCAAGCGCGAGGGCCGCTCCGCCGAGAACGGCGCCGTGGTCTCGGTCATCGCCGACGACAACTCGGCCGGCACGATCGTCGAGCTGAAGTGCGAAACGGACTTCGTCGCCAAGGGCGAGAAGTTCCAGGCCGTCGCCAACGCGATCGCCGAGCACGTCGCCAAGACCTCCCCGGCCGACATCGAGGCGCTCCTCGCCTCCGAGATCGAGCCCGGCAAGACGGTCCAGGCGTACGTGGACGAGGCCAACGCCAACCTGGGCGAGAAGATCGTCCTGGACCGCTTCGCACAGTTCGCGGACGGCTACGTCTCCGCGTACATGCACCGCACGATGCCCGACCTGCCCCCGCAGATCGGTGTCCTCGTCGAGCTGGACAAGCCCAACGCGGACGTCGCCAAGGGCATCGCCCAGCACATCGCCGCCTTCGCGCCGAAGTACCTCTCCAAGGAGGACGTGCCGGCCGAGGTCGTCGAGTCGGAGCGTCGTATCGCCGAGGAGACCACCCGCGCCGAGGGCAAGCCCGAGGCCGCGATCGCCAAGATCGTCGAGGGTCGTCTCAACGGCTTCTTCAAGGACGCCACGGTCCTCGGTCAGCCGTACGCCCTGGACAACAAGAAGTCCGTGCAGAAGGTCCTGGACGAGGCCGGTGTCAGCCTGAAGCGCTTCGCGCGCATCAAGGTCGGCATCTGAGTCCGTACCGCGACGGACGCCCGGCCCCGATAGGGTCGGCAGCAGTCGTCCGTGGACGCCGTCACCTGGCGTGTGACGGACGACAGCAGATCTGACGAGGAGGCCATTGCCGCGCACGGGTTGCGAACACCCCACCGGCAGTGGCCTTCTTCGTATGTGCACCACGTGAAAGAGGCGGGATCTCCCATGACCACCACCAAGGCCCAGAAGAGCGACGACGGCAAAGTGAGCGGCCGGTTTCTGCTGAAGCTGTCCGGAGAGGCTTTCGCCGGTGGCGGCAGCCTGGGTGTCGATCCCGACGTGGTGCACAAGATCGCCCGTGAGATCGCGGCCGTCGTGCGTGACGGGGCGGAGATCGCGGTGGTCATCGGCGGCGGCAACTTCTTCCGTGGTGCCGAACTCCAGGTGCGCGGCATGGACCGGGCCCGTTCGGACTACATGGGCATGCTCGGCACGGTCATGAACTGCCTCGCCCTCCAGGACTTCCTGGAGAAGGAGGGCATCGACAGCCGGGTCCAGACCGCCATCACCATGGGCCAGGTCGCCGAGCCGTACATCCCGCTGCGCGCCGTGCGTCATCTGGAGAAGGGCCGCGTCGTCATCTTCGGCGCCGGCATGGGCATGCCGTACTTCTCCACCGACACCACGGCCGCCCAGCGCGCCCTGGAGATCGACGCCGAGGCGCTCCTGATGGGCAAGAACGGCGTGGACGGTGTCTACGACTCCGACCCGAAGACCAACCCGGAGGCCGTCAAGTTCGACGCCCTCGGCTACGGCGAGGTCATCACGCGCGAGCTGAAGGTCGCCGACGCCACCGCCATCACGCTGTGCCGCGACAACAAGCTCCCGATCCTCGTCTTCGAGCTTCTGGTGGAGGGCAATATCGCTCGGGCCGTCAAGGGTGAGAAGATCGGCACGCTGGTGAGTGAGCAGGGCAGCCGGGCCTGACCGGCGGAACTCCCCGGTCCGGTCCGTGGGAACCCCGGTTCGTACGACAACACCTGACCGGGCGACGGACCCTGGTCGGGGGATGGACAATGTCCTGCCGGTCGGGAACCGTGCAGGAAGAAGACGCGACGCAGCCGGCCGCCGCCTCCGCAAGGAACCGGAGCCGGGCCTACTCAAGACACGCAGGAGCAAGTGGTGATCGAAGAGACCCTCCTCGAGGCCGAGGAGAAGATGGAGAAGGCCGTCGTGGTCGCCAAGGAGGACTTCGCCGCGATCCGCACCGGCCGTGCGCACCCGGCGATGTTCAACAAGATCGTGGCCGACTACTACGGCGCGCCGACGCCGATCAACCAGCTGGCTTCGTTCTCCGTTCCGGAGCCGCGCATGGCGGTCGTGACCCCGTTCGACAAGAGCGCGCTGCGCAACATCGAGCAGGCGATCCGTGACTCGGACCTGGGCGTCAACCCGAGCAACGACGGCAACATCATCCGGGTGGTGTTCCCCGAGCTGACGGAGGAGCGCCGCCGCGACTACATCAAGGTCGCCAAGAGCAAGGGCGAGGACGCCAAGGTGTCCATCCGCGCCGTGCGCCGCAAGGCCAAGGACGCGATCGACAAGCTCGTCAAGGACGGCGAGGTCGGCGAGGACGAGGGCCGCCGTGCCGAGAAGGAACTCGACGACACCACCGCGAAGTACGTCGCCCAGGTGGACGAGCTCCTGAAGCACAAGGAAGCGGAGCTGCTCGAGGTCTGATGAACGACTCTTCCTGGGGCGCTCCGCCACGAGCCGGTTCACAGGCCGGGTACTGGGGGCCCAACGATCACGGGGCCGTCCCGCACGGGCCTGTCCAGGGGGCTGCCCCGGCGGGTCCCGCGTACGATGCGCCTGAGGCGCAGCAGACTCGCCCCATGCCCATCGTCCCCGACGTACCCGCTCACGGCGGAAACCAGGATGACGACCGGGGGGCCGCTCGGCTGGGCGGCCCCTTGTTCCGAGACGAGACGTTCCGCGACGGGACGTCCCACGGCGGGACGTTCCGAAACGAGACGTCCCCGGCGGGGGCGTTCCGTGCCGAGACCCCGTCGGCACAGCCCCCTGCGGCGGTGCCGCAGAATCCGGAGCCCATGCCCGACGCACCACAGCCGGCATCCGCCCCGCAGAAGAAGAGCGCGGGCCGGGACCTGACTGCGGCCATAGGGGTCGGCGTCGGACTCGGTGCGGTGATCATCGCGTCGCTGTTCGTCGTCAAGGCCGTCTTCGTCGGCGTGATCGCGGTCGCCGTCGTCGTCGGTCTGTGGGAGCTGACCAGCCGGCTCCAGGAGCGCAAGGGCATCAAGGCTCCGCTGGTGCCGCTCGCGGTCGGCGGCGCGGCCATGGTCGTCGCCGGATACGTCCGGGGTGCCGAGGGCGCCTGGGTCGCCATGGCCCTGACCGCGCTGGCGGTCCTGGTCTGGCGGATGACGGAACCGCCGGAGGGCTACCTCAAGGACGTCACGGCCGGCGTCTTCGCGGCCTTCTACGTCCCCTTCCTGGCCACGTTCGTCGCGATGATGCTCACCGCGGACGACGGGGCGCTCCGCGTCATGACGTTCCTGCTCCTGACGGTCGTCAGCGACACCGGGGCCTACGCCGTCGGCTGGCGCTTCGGCAAGCACAAGCTCGCTCCGCGGATCAGCCCAGGCAAGACCCGCGAGGGCCTGCTCGGCGCGGTGTCGTTCGCGATGGTCGTCGGTGCGCTGTGCATGGAGTTCGTCATCGAGGACGGCACCTGGTGGCAGGGTCTGCTGCTCGGCCTGGCGGTCGCGGCCAGCGCCACCCTCGGCGACCTCGGCGAGTCCATGATCAAGCGGGACCTCGGCATCAAGGACATGGGCACCCTGCTTCCCGGTCACGGCGGCATCATGGACCGCCTGGACTCGCTCCTGCCCACCGCGCCGGTGGTGTGGCTGTTGCTGGTGCTGTTCGTGGGGTCCGGCTGAGTGGTGCTCAGCCCGGCCCTGAACGAGCCCTCGTCCTCCACGGACGGGGGCTCGTCCCGTGATCGACCCCTCCCGCCAGGGTCCCGCGCGGGGGGGAGGGGGGCGGCAAGACGGGGTGAGGG
>NZ_MPOH02000009.1:461421-484973 GCF_001896135.2 Streptomyces phaeoluteigriseus | reverse complement strand
GGCAAGACGGGGGTGAGGGGGGTGAGGGGGTGAGGACGGCCGTACCCC
This sequence comes from Streptomyces phaeoluteigriseus, assembly GCF_001896135.2. Taxonomy (GTDB): domain Bacteria; phylum Actinomycetota; class Actinomycetes; order Streptomycetales; family Streptomycetaceae; genus Streptomyces; species Streptomyces phaeoluteigriseus. The sequence goes on along the minus strand of NZ_MPOH02000009.1, from coordinate 484,925 downwards.
GGTGATCCGCCGTGCCGATGGTGCGAGGGGCGCTCCTCGCGCAGAACGGACGGCGCAGGCCGAAGCCCTACAGCGGCGGACGGCACCGGACGAAGCCGTACGCCGCCTGGTGCGCCGCCGTGATCGGCGGGCCGTTCCGAGCCGACCGGGGCACCCGAATGGATCTGCGACACTGGTAGAGCCATGCCTAAGCCCGGAGAACTCACTTTCGTCGCCCCCCGCGGAGCCAAGAAGCCGCCGCGGCATCTCGCCGACCTCTCGCCCGCCGAGCGGAAGGAGGCGGTGGCGGAGATCGGTGAGAAGCCGTTCCGTGCGAAACAGCTGTCCCAGCACTACTTCGCGCGCTTCGCGCACGACCCGGCCGAGTGGACCGACATCCCCGCCGGTGCCCGGGAGAAGCTGCGCGAGGCGCTGCTGCCCGATCTGATGACGGTCGTACGGCATCTGTCGACGGACCAGGGGACCACCCGCAAGACGCTCTGGCGGCTGTTCGACGGCACGCTCGTGGAGTCGGTGCTGATGCGGTACCCGGACCGGGTGACCATGTGCATCAGTTCGCAGGCCGGCTGCGGGATGAACTGCCCGTTCTGCGCGACCGGGCAGGCGGGACTGGACCGGAACCTGTCCACCGCCGAGATCGTCCACCAGATCGTGGACGGGATGCGGGCGCTGCGCGACGGGGAGGTCCCCGGCGGGCCGGCCCGGCTGTCCAACATCGTGTTCATGGGCATGGGCGAGCCGCTCGCCAACTACAAGCGGGTCGTCGGCTCCATCCGCGCGCTCACCGACCCCGCCCCCGACGGGCTGGGGCTCTCGCAGCGCGGGATCACCGTGTCGACCGTGGGACTGGTGCCGGCCATCAACCGGTTCTCGGACGAGGGCTTCAAGTGCCGACTGGCCATCTCGCTGCACGCCCCCGACGACGAGCTGCGCGACACCCTCGTCCCCGTGAACACGCGGTGGAAGGTGCGCGAGGTGCTCGACGCGGGGTTCGAGTACGCCGAGAGGTCCGGCCGCCGGCTGTCCATCGAGTACGCGCTGATCCGTGACATCAACGACCAGGCCTGGCGCGGTGACCGTCTCGGTCGCATGCTCAAGGGCCGGCCCGTGCATGTGAACCTGATCCCGCTCAACCCGACACCGGGCTCGAAGTGGACCGCCTCCCGGCCCGAGGACGAGAAGGCGTTCGTCGAGGCCATCGCGGCGCACGGCGTACCCGTCACCGTCCGGGACACGCGCGGTCAGGAGATCGACGGGGCGTGTGGTCAGCTCGCCGCCACCGAGCGGTAGTCTGACCGACGTAAGTACTGTCCTGTTTTCAGACAGTGCGGTAAATCGGACATCAGACATCTTCATATTCCGACAGGGGAGCGCCACAGCGCTGAGAGTGCGGCACCGGGCCGCAGACCCTCTGAACCTCGCCCAGGTCATTCTGGGTAGGAAGTTCGGTCATCACTCGAGCTGTTGCGCCCTGCCCGGACACCCCCCGCGGGTTCCGGGCAGGGCCGCGTCTCTTCCTGGTCACCCCAGGAGGAATTCCAGTGCACATCAGGACATTCGTGGCCGCGGCCGTCGGCCTCGGTCTCGTCACGCTGTCCGCCTGCGGATCGTCGGACGACGGCGGTTCCCCGCAGAGCGGGAGCAAGACCGTCACCCTCGTCAGCCATGACTCGTGGGCCGTCTCCGAAAGCGTGCTCGCCGACTTCGAGAAGCGGTCCGGCTACCAGGTGAAGGTCCTCAAGGACGGCGACGCCGGGCAGGCCGTCAACAAGGCGATCCTCACCAAGGACAACCCGCAGGGCGACGTCTTCTTCGGCGTCGACAACACCCTGCTCTCCCGCGCGCTCGACAACGGCCTCTTCCAGCCGTACGAGGCGAAGGGGCTGGACCAGGTCGACGAGCAGTACCAGCTGGACGCCGGAAAGCACCGGGTCACGCCCGTCGACTACGGCGACATCTGCGTCAACTACGACAAGAAGTACTTCGCCGACCGCAAGCTGGCCCCGCCCGTAACCTTCGACGACCTCGTGAAGCCGGCGTACAAGGACCTGCTCGTCACCGAGAACGCCTCCACCTCCTCGCCCGGCCTCGGTTTCCTGCTCGGCACCGCCGCCAGGTACGGGGACGACGGCTGGGAGGGCTACTGGAAGAAGCTCCGGGCCAACGGCGTGAAGGTGGTCGACGGCTGGGAGCAGGCCTACAACGAGGAGTTCTCCGGCTCGGCCGGCGGCAGGAAGGCCGGCGCGGACCGGCCGCTCGTCGTCTCCTACGCCTCCTCGCCGCCCGCCGAGGTGATCTACGGCGACCCGAAGCCGACGACCGCGCCGACCGGTGTCGCGACCGGCACCTGCTTCCGGCAGGTCGAGTTCGCCGGACTGCTGAGCAACGCCGAGAACAGCGAGGGCGGCAAGGCGCTGATCGACTTCCTGGTCTCGAAGACCTTCCAGGAGGACATGCCGCTCAACATGTTCGTCTACCCGGTGGCGAAGGGCGCGGCCGTACCCGCCGAGTTCACCGAGTACGGCCCGGCCGCCGAGGCTCCCGAGACGATGGACCCGGCGAAGATCGCCGCGGACCGCGACCAGTGGGTCAAGTCGTGGACCTCGCTCGTACTGAAGTAGACCGGCGGGCGGCCCCGCGCCGCCGGCGTACCGGGAGCGCGGCGCGGCTGGGGCTCATGGCCCTGCCCGTCGCGTTCTTCGGACTGTTCTTCGCCTACCCGGTCGCCGCGATCCTCTCGCGTGGACTGCATTCCGGTGGCGGCTGGCACTTCGGGCGCCTGTTCGACGTGCTCGGGCAGTCCGACATCCGGCACGTCCTGTGGTTCACCACCTGGCAGGCGCTCGCCTCCACCGGGCTCACCCTGCTGATCGCCCTGCCCGCCGCCTACGTCTTCGCCCGGTTCTCCTTCCCCGGCAAGCAGGTCCTGCGCGCCGTCGTGACCGTCCCGTTCGTGCTGCCGACCGTCGTCGTCGGTACGGCGTTCCTGGCGCTGGTCGGCCGCGGCGGTCTCCTCGACGAGCTGTGGGGCGTACGGCTGGACACCACCGTGTGGGCGATCCTGCTCGCGCACGTCTTCTTCAACTACGCCGTCGTCGTGCGGACGGTCGGCGGACTGTGGGCGCAGCTCGACCCGCGGCAGGAGGAGGCCGCCCGGATGCTCGGCGCCTCTCCCTTGCGGGCCTGGCGGCAGGTCACCCTGCCGGCCCTCGCTCCGGCCGTCGCCGCCGCCGCGCTCATGGTGTTCCTCTTCACCTTCACCTCCTTCGGCGTGGTGCAGATCCTCGGCGGCCCGACCTTCTCCACGCTGGAGGTCGAGATCTACCGGCAGACCTCGGAGATCTTCGACCTGTCGACGGCCGCCGTCCTCACGATCGTCCAGTTCCTCGCCGTCGGCGCGATCCTCGCCGTGCACGCCTGGACCGTACGGCGGCGGGAGAGCGCGCTGCGGCTGGTGGACGCGGCGGGGACTTCGCGGCGGCCGCGCGGGGCGGGACAGTGGGCGCTGCTCGCCGGGGTGCTCGGCACGGTCGCGCTGCTGCTCGTGCTGCCGTTGGCGGTGCTGGTGCAACGCTCCCTCGACGCCCCGGACTTCGCCTACTACAGGGCGCTGACCAGCGATGACGGCAATGTGTTCCTGGTCCCGCCGATCGAGGCCGTCGGCAACTCGCTGGAGTACGCCCTCGCCGCGACCGTGATCGCGGTGACGGTCGGCGGGCTGGCGGCGGCGGCCCTGACCCGGCGGGACTCCGGGCGGCTGGTCCGCGGGTTCGACGCGCTGCTGATGCTGCCGCTGGGCGTCTCCGCGGTGACCGTCGGCTTCGGTTTCCTGATCGCGCTCGACGAACCTCCGCTGGACCTGCGGGCCAGCTGGATCCTGGTGCCACTCGCGCAGGCGCTGGTCGGTGTGCCCTTCGTCGTGCGGACCATGCTGCCCGTGCTGCGGGCGGTGGACGAGCGGCTGCGGGAGGCGGCGGCCGTGCTCGGGGCGTCGCCGTGGCGGGTGTGGCGGGAGGTGGACCTGCCGATGGTGCGGCGGGCGCTGCTGGTCGCCGCCGGGTTCGCCTTCGCGGTGTCGCTGGGGGAGTTCGGGGCGACGGTGTTCATCGCGCGGCCCGACAACCCGACCCTGCCGGTCGCCGTGGCACGCCTGCTGGGGCGGGCCGGGGAGCTGAACTACGGGCAGGCGATGGCCCTTTCGACGATTCTGATGCTGGTGTGCGCGATCGCCCTGCTGGTGCTGGAGCGGCTGCGCACCGACCGTACGGGGGAGTTCTGATGCTGCGGCTCGAAGGCGCGACCGTGCGGTTCGGGGGGCGGGCGGTGCTGGACGCCGTCGATCTCGACGTCGTCGAGCACGAGGTGGTGTGTGTGCTCGGGCCCAGCGGCAGCGGCAAGTCGACGCTGCTGCGGGTGGTGGCCGGGCTGCAACCCCTGGACGCCGGGCGGGTGGTGCTCGACGGACGCGACCAGGCGGGCGTGCCCGCGCACCGGCGGGGACTGGGGCTGATGTTCCAGGACCATCAGCTGTTCCCGCAGCGGGACGTGGGCGGCAACGTCGCCTTCGGACTGCGCATGCGGGGCACCGACCGGCGCCGACAGCGGGAACGCGTACGGGAGTTGCTCGACCTGGTGGGGCTGCCGGACGCCGGCCGGCGGTCCGTCGCCGCACTGTCCGGCGGTGAGCAGCAGCGGGTGGCGCTCGCCCGCGCGCTCGCGCCCAGCCCCCGGCTGCTGATGCTGGACGAGCCGCTCGGGCAGCTCGACCGTTCGCTGCGGGAGCGGCTGGTCGTGGAACTGCGGGAACTGTTCGGGCGGTTGGGCACCACGGTGCTCGCCGTCACCCACGACCAGGGCGAGGCGTTCGCGCTGGCCGACCGGGTCGTGGTGATGCGGGACGGGCGGATCGCCCAGTCCGGTACGCCGCTCGAGGTGTGGCAGCGGCCGGCGGACGCGTTCGTGGCCCGCTTCCTCGGCTTCGACAACGTGGTGGAGGCGAGCGTCGTCGAGGAGGCCGCGGACACGCCGTGGGGCAAGGTGCCGGTGCGGCCGGCTCCCCGCAGGGCGCCCGCGCGCTGCTGGTACGGCCGGCCGGGGTACGGCTGGTCGAGGCGGAGCAGGGCCTGCCCTGCACGGTCACGGCCCGCACCTTCAAGGGCACCCATGTCGCCGTCCACCTCCAGCCGGAGGACGCGCCACGCCTGGAGGCCGCGTGTGCGCTGCGGCTGGCACCGGAGGTCGGGGACACGGTCGGGGTGGAGTTCGACGCGGCCGAGATCGTGGTGCTCGACTGATCGTGCCGCGCGTACGGGCGCGCCCTGCGCCAGGGCCGAGCTGCTGGTGCGGTAACGGCGGGCGCGGACGGGGGCGCGGGCGCGGAGCACGTCCGGGACGCGCAGGTGCCGTCGCACGGCGGGCCGGAGGCCGAGGGGGGTCCTGCCCCGCTGGACGCGGAAGGTGGGGCTGGGCCGGGGAGGGCGGACGGCCCAGGGGGGTGCGGCGGAACCTGCCGCACGGCCGTCGGACGAGCTGCCCGCCGCGGTGCACCGGGGCGTCCGGCCGGTGTGGACGACCTTCGGCTGAACCGGCGGATCCGGCCGGCGTGACCGGCGAGTGGCCCGCCCCCGCGCGCAGTGCTTCTCGGGGCGGGCCACCCTGCGGGGTCAGCGGTTGCCGGTGCCCTTGCGGCGCATACCGAAGAAGACCGCCCCGCCGCCGACGACGACCAGGACGGCCGCGATGCCGACGATCAGGCCGGTGCGCGAACTGGCGCCGGTCTCGGCGAGGTTGGACTCCTGGGCGGCGGGCGACGGCGCGTTGCTCGCGGAGGCCGCGGGCACGGTGCTGTCGCTCTCGGCGGCCGACCGGGTCGGCTCGCCCGTCGCGGCAGCCGGGGTCGAGGCGGTGCCGGAGGGGGTCGTGGACGGAGTCGAGGACGCCGACGGGGTGGTGGGGGTGTCGTCGGCGCCGGTGCAGGCCTTGGCGGGGGCCTCCAGGATCGGGATGTCGGCGTCGAGGTCGCTGCCGGACTTGATGTGGACCCGGTACTTCGCGCCCGGCGCCCAGTTCTCGGCGAAGGTGACGGCGACGCCCTCGGCCGAGCCCTTGACCGGCGTGGGCTCGCCGATCCGCCTCAGGTCGGCGTTGTTGTTCTGGAGGAAGACCGTGACGACCGCGGGGGTGGCCGTCGCGTCGGTGGAGGTGACGGTGATGACGCCCTTCGAGCCGTCGCAGGAGGCTGCCGCGGAGAACTGCCCGATGCCGAGGGGGTCGGTGGCCAGCGCGGTGCCGGAGATGCCGAGGACCAGGGCGGCCGAGGCGCTGACGAGACCGAACATGCGCACCGAACGAGCGGCGGTACGGCGGGATGGGGACACGTTTGTCCTTTACGTGATGTGCAACTGCGGGGGGCGGAGGGGGAGATGCCGCCCCCGATGCGGCGGCGACAGCCTCCCCAGGGGTCCCTCAGGTCTATAAGCGTTCCATAAGAAGTGTCAATGCGTCGATGCTTCCAGCCGCTCGGCTTTGCCCGCTCATTAACCGCCGAGACGTTTCAGCGCCTCGGGAGCCTCCTCGATCCGGTCGACCAGGGCGATACGGTCCTCCATCGACCGTCCCCCGGCGAGGTTCCGCAGCAGCGGCCAGGCGGGCAGCCGCTCCGTCCAGTGCGCCCGGTTCACGAGCACCATCGGCGTCGGCTCGCCCCGTGACTCGTAGTAGTTGGGCGTCGCGCTGTCGAAGATCTCCTGTACGGTCCCGGCGGCACCCGGCAGGAACACGACGCCGGCGGTGCAGCGGGCCAGCAGGCCGTCCTCGCGGGTGGCGTTGGAGAAGTACTTGGCGAGGTGCGCGGCGAAGGGGTTCGGCGGCTCGTGGCCGTAGAACCAGGTGGGGATGCCGACCGAGGTGCCGCCTCCCGGCCAGCGGGTGCGGACCTCGAAGGCGGCCGACGCCCAGTCGGTGACCGAGGGCGTGAACGTCGGTGCCCCGGCGAGCAGCCCGAGCGCCTCGGGAAGCATGGCGTCGGGGAAGGGAGCCGCGTAGGCGCCGAGGTTGGCCGCCTCCATCGCGCCCGGACCGCCACCGGTCGCCACCGTCAGTCCGGCACGGGCGAGTTCGCGGCCGAGGCGCGCCGCACCGGCGTACGCGTCCGTCCCGCGGGCCATGGCGTGGCCGCCCATCACTCCCACCACCGGGGAACCGGCGAGGAGTTCGTCGAGCGCGTCCGAGACGGCGTCGTCATGGATCGCGCGGAGCATGGAGGCGAAGATGTCGCCGTCCGCCTTGGTCTGCTGGAACCAGCGGTAGGTCAGGGCGTCCGGGGTCGACTCGTAGCCCTCGTCGAGCGAGGCGTACAACTCGTCCGGCGTGTAGACGAAGGCGCGGTACGGGTCGAAGGAGAGGCCCGGTATCGGTGGGAAGACCAGGGCGCCGCCGGTGCGGGCCTTCGTCGCCGCGGCCGGGTCCATCGGGCAGCCGAGGAAGACGGCGCCCGCGGTGTCCACGGCGAGCAGGACGTCCGTACGGTCCGTCAGATCGACCGCCTGGACGCGGAAGTGGGCCAGGGTGCCCCGGGTGGAGACGACCTCGTCGAACTCGGCGAGGGACTCGATCTCACGGTCGTGGGTGCCGTCGTACGGCTGGGCGGGTGTCGGATGCACCCGCCCATGCTAGGCGTGCCGCGTCACCGGTGGATCAGCCCTGCATGGCCGCCGGGTCCATCCAGACGACCTCCCAGGTGTGGCCGTCGGGGTCGTCGAAGGAACGGCCGTACATGAAGCCCTGGTCCTGCGTCTCGTTGGCCGGCGAGCCGCCCGCCGCCAGGGCGCGGTCGACCAGTTCGTCGACCTTCTCACGGCTCTCGGCGCTCAGCGCGATCATGACCTGGCTGGTCTTCGTGGCGTCCGCGATCTCCTTCTTGGTGAAGGTCGCGTAGAACGGCTTGGTGAGCAGCATCGCGATGATGTTGTCGCTGATCACCACGGAGGCCGCGTTCTCGTCGCTGAACTGGGGGTTGATCGAGTAACCCAGCTCCGTGAAGAACTTCTTGGAGGCGTCCAGGTCGCTCACGGGCAGGTTGACGAAGACCATCTGCTGGTAGGCCGGAGTGCTCATCGGGGTGTCTCCCATCGGGTCGTACGGCTGGTGCGCGGTGCGCGTGTTCTTCGGTGGGTTAGACCCGGGGCCCGCGCGGAAGTCATCGGTGGCCCGCAGATTTCTTCGCGTGGATTTTCGTACGGCTCCCGGCGGCTCCCGCAGCCGGCTCAGGGAGTCAGCGGCAGCGCGGCGAGGGCGGCCACGGTCAGGGTGAGCGGAACGAACATCGCGGCGAGGGCGCCCGCCCGGAGCGCCGCCGCGCTGCGCAGCGCCGTGGACGGGGCGCCGAGGCGGAGCAGGGCGGCTGTGGTGGCGGCGCGGGCCTGGCGGGCCTCGACCGCGGCCGTCAGCAGCGTGGCGACGGCGCAGCCGGCGACCAGGGCCGCGCCGAGGGTGGTGAGCGGGCCGAAGGAGGAGTCGGCGGGGTCGTACAGGACGGCCATCGTGTACGCGCCGGAGGCCACGGCGCACAGGATGCCCAGGGGGGCGCCGATGCGGGACGCCTCCTCCATCAGGCCGCGGCCCGCGAGGAGGCGGAGGGCGCCGGGGCGGGCGGCCTGGAGGAGCGGCCGCAGAGGTGGGTGAGGCTGGGGCCGGCCACGGCGAGGCCGATCGCCGTGAGGGTCCAGCCGAGGAGGACCGCGGCGGGGCCGGTGGGGCCGCCGGGGAGGGTGAGGTGGTGGCCGGGGGAGCGGCTGGCGTAGGCCTCCACGGCGAGGCCGGCGGCGAGGAGGGCCGCGCCCCCAGGGGAGGGCGGTGGCTGGGTCACGCTGCCCGGCGCCGGCGCGCTGACTCCCCCGGAGGGGAGACCCCCGGCGCCCACCCGTGCCGCCCCGGCGGCTCGCGCGCCCGCTGCCTGGAGGGGAGGTGGGGTGTCGCCCGATCCGCACCTCCCGGCGGCGTCGTGGCCGGACTGTCTTGCGCCGAAGCGTCCGTAGGCACCGAAGGTTTCCTGGAGCTTCGCCGTGGTGGTGAAGCGGCGGAGGGCCAGGCCGGTGCCGCGGGAGTTCGCTGCCAGGCGGGTGTCCCGGGGGCGCAGGGTCAGGGCTACCGCCAGTGAGGACGCCGCCGGGGCGAGGGCCAGGAGGGTGAGGGCGGCCGGGAGGGGCAGCGGGATGTCCGCGGCCAGGAACGATGCCGCCGCTCCGTCGAAGGGCATGCCCGTGAGGTCGCCGCGGAGGTGGAGGAAGAGGAGGAGGGCCAGCATCGAGCCGACGGCGGTGGACAGGGCCGTCGTGGTCGCCGAGATCGCCATCAGGCGGGCCGGGCCCAGGCCGATCGCCGCCAGCCCGGGGCGGGGGCGGGTGCCCGGGTCGGTGCGGGCGACCGCCAGCGCGAAGTGGACGGTGGCGGCCAGCGGGACCGTGCACCAGGCCAGCCGGAGCGCGGAGCCCGCGGGGGTGTCGGGGTGGCCCAGGGCGTGGCCGAGGGTGCACAGGAGGAGGAAGCCGGTTCCGGCCGAGGCCGTCGCGACGAGCAGACGGCGCAGTTGGACGCCGGACGGGCGCTGCGGGTCAGGCGGAGAGCGAGCACGCCGCCCGGCCTTCCGACTCGGTGACCGGCGGCAGATGGACGGTGCGCACCCGGCGTCCGTCCAGGAGGGAGACCGTGCGGTCCGCGAGGGCCGCCGTGTCGGCGTCGTGGGTGGCCAGGACGACGGTGATGCCGTGCGAGCGGGCCGCCGTGGTCAGGGTGCGCAGCACGTGACCGCGGTCCGCGCGGTGCAGGGGGGCCGTCGGCTCGTCCGCGAAGAGGACCGACGGGGCCGGGGCCAGGGCCCGCGTGATGCAGACGCGCTGGCGTTCGGACTGGGTCAGCTCGTAGGGCCGCAGGCGGGCCTTGTCGCCGATGTCGAGGCGTTCCAGCCACTCCAGGGCGGCGGCCTTGGCGCGGCGGCGGCTGGTGCCGCGCAGCATGAGGGGGAGGGCCGCGTTCTCCCAGACGTTCAGCTCGGGGACGAGGACCGGGGCCGGGTCGATCCAGCCGAAGCGGTCGCGCCGGAGCCGTTCGCGGGCCATCGGCCCCATGGTGTGCACGGGGACGCTGTTGAACCAGACCTCGCCGCGCTGTCCGCGGGCCAGCCCGGACAGGCAGTGCAGCAGGGCGGTCTTGCCGCTGCCGCGCGGCCCGGTGACGGCGAGGATCTCGCCCTCCCGCACGCCGAGGGACACGCCGCCCAGCGCGGGGGAGCCGTCGGGGTGCGTGTAGTGCAGGGAGCGTGCCCACAGCACGTCGTTGTCCGGCGGGGCCTCCATGGGCGTACACCTTCGTTCAGATCCGTAGTTCCCGTGTCGTTCCCCCGTCCGGGGGAACGAAGGCCGGGCCGATCGGTCACTGGCACGCTAGGCAGCCCGGCTCGGGCATCCGGACAGCACACGGCCCCGGGCCGCCGTTTCTCACTCGAACGGACGGCACCGGGGCCGGTGTTGATCACCTGAGCGGAAGATCCCCAAAGATCATCAGAGCTTCGTCCACGCCTCCGTGAGCGTGGCGCGCAGGATCTGCTCGATCTCGTCGAAGGTCTGCTGGTTGGAGATCAGCGGCGGGGCGAGCTGGATGACCGGGTCGCCGCGGTCGTCGGCACGGCAGTACAGGCCGTTGTCGAAGAGGGCCTTGGACAGGAAGCCGTACAGGACGCGCTCGGTCTCCTCGTCGGTGAAGGACTCCTTCGTCACCTTGTCCTTGACCAGCTCGATGCCGTAGAAGAAGCCGTTGCCGCGGACGTCGCCGACGATCGGCAGGTCGTACAGCTTCTCCAGGGTGGCCCGGAAGGCGCCCTCGTTGTCGAGGACGTGCTGGTTGAGGTTCTCGCGCTCGAACAGGTCGAGGTTGGCGATGCCGACGGCCGCGGAGACCGGGTGGCCGCCGAAGGTGTAGCCGTGCAGGAAGGTGTTGTCACCCTTGTAGAACGGCTCGGCCAGGCGGTCGGAGATGATGCAGGCGCCGATCGGGGAGTAGCCCGAGGTCATGCCCTTGGCGCAGGTGATCATGTCCGGCACGTAGTCGAACTTGTCGCAGGCGAACATCGTGCCCAGGCGGCCGAAGGCGCAGATGACCTCGTCCGACACGAGCAGGACGTCGTACTGGTCGCAGATCTCGCGCACCCGCCGGAAGTAGCCGGGCGGGGGCGGGAAGCAGCCGCCCGCGTTCTGGACCGGCTCCAGGAAGACGGCGGCGACCGTCTCCGGGCCCTCCATGAGGATCTGCTGCTCGATCTGGTCGGCGGCCCAGCGGCCGAAGGCCTCCGGGTCGTCGCCGAAGAGCGGGGCGCGGTAGATGTTGGTGTTGGGGACCTTGTGCGCGCCCGGGACGAGCGGCTCGAAGGGGGCCTTCAGGGCCGGCAGGCCGGTGATGGACAGGGCGCCCTGCGGGGTGCCGTGGTAGGCGACCGCACGCGAGATGACCTTGTACTTGGTGGGCTTGCCGGTCAGCTTGAAGTACTGCTTGGCGAGCTTCCAGGCGGTCTCGACCGCCTCGCCGCCGCCGGTGGTGAAGAAGACCTTGTTCAGGTCGCCGGGCGCGTGGTGCGCGAGGCGCTCGGCCAGCTCGACGGCCTTGGGGTGGGCGTAGGACCAGATCGGGAAGAACGCCAGTTCCTGCGCCTGCTTGAAGGCCGTCTCGGCGAGTTCCGTGCGGCCGTGACCGGCCTGGACCACGAACAGGCCCGCGAGACCGTCGAGGTAGCGCCTGCCCTTGTCGTCGTAGATGTAGGTGCCCTCGCCCCGGACGATCGTCGGGACGGGCGCGTTCTCGTACGAGGACATGCGGGTGAAGTGCATCCACAGGTGGTCGTACGCGGTGCGGCTGAGGTCCTTGGTGCTCACGGTTATCGGGTCCTCACGGTTATCGGGTTCCCCACATGTAGGTCTGCTTCTTGAGCTTCAGATAGACGAAGCTCTCGGTGGAGCGCACGCCGGGCAGGGCACGGATGCGCTTGTTGATGACGTCGAGCAGGTGGTCGTCGTCCTCGCAGACGATCTCGGCGAGGACGTCGAACGAGCCGGCGGTCATCACCACGTACTCGACCTCCGCCATGTCGGTGAGCGCGTCGGCGATCGCCTCGGTGTCACCCTCGACGTTGATCCCGACCATCGCCTGCCTGCGGAAGCCCACGGTGAGCGGGTCCGTGACGGCGACGATCTGCATCACGCCCTGGTCGAGCAGTTTCTGGACGCGCTGGCGCACGGCCGCCTCCGACAGGCCGACGGCCTTGCCGATCGCGGCGTACGGCCTGCGGCCGTCCTCCTGGAGCTGCTCGATGATGCCGAGACTGACGGCATCCAGAGGAGGGGTGCCGTTCTTGGACTCGCGGGAGTCCCGGTGCTCTGCGCTTCGACTGGCCACGACGTCACTCTGCACGACGTCTCGATAGTTGCGCAAGGCGCGGGCGATGAAATTCGTTGTTTACGTCACCGAGACTTGCGGATTTCGCAGGAGTGGCTCGATCGGGGGTGTTGAGAACGTCGGTCGGCCGATTAGGGTGGGTGTCTCAGTGATTGGACAGTTCGACCCTGAAACAGGAGGCCGGCAGTGAGCACCGAGCCGCGTGGGCTGCGCACCCTACGGAATTACATCGCCGGTGAGTTCCGGGACGCCGCCGACGGACGGACCACCGAGGTGGTCAACCCCGCCACGGGCGAGGCGTACGCGACCGCACCGCTGTCCGGCCCGGCGGACGTGGACGCCGCCATGGAGGCCGCCGCGGCCGCCTTCCCGGCCTGGCGCGACACCACCCCGGCCGAGCGGCAGAAGGCCCTGCTGAAGATCGCGGACGCGTTCGAGGAGCGCGCCGAGGAGCTGATCGCCGCCGAGGTGGAGAACACCGGCAAGCCGATCGGGCTCACGCGGTCCGAGGAGATCCCGCCCATGGTGGACCAGATCCGCTTCTTCGCGGGCGCGGCCCGGATGCTGGAGGGGCGCTCGGCCGGCGAGTACATGGACGGGATGACCTCGATCATCCGCCGCGAGCCGGTCGGCGTCTGCGCGCAGGTGGCGCCGTGGAACTACCCGATGATGATGGCCGTGTGGAAGTTCGCCCCGGCGATCGCGGCCGGCAACACGGTGGTGCTCAAGCCGTCGGACACCACCCCGGCCTCCACCGTCCTGATTGCCGAGATCGTCGGCTCGATCCTGCCCAAGGGTGTCTTCAACGTCGTCACCGGTGACCGCGACACCGGCCGCCTGATGGTCGAGCACCCGGTCCCGGCGATGGCGTCCATCACCGGTTCCGTACGTGCCGGCATGTCCGTCGCCGAGTCCGCTTCGAAGGACGTCAAGCGCGTCCACCTGGAGCTGGGCGGCAAGGCGCCGGTCGTCGTGTTCGAGGACACCGACATCGCCAAGGCCGTCGAGGACATCTCCGTGGCGGGCTTCTTCAACGCGGGCCAGGACTGCACGGCCGCCACCCGCGTCCTCGTCCAGGAGGCCATCCACGACGAGTTCGTGGCGGCACTGGCGAAGGCCGCGTCCGAGACGAGGACGGGGCAGCCGGACGACGAGGACGTGCTCTTCGGCCCGCTGAACAACCCCAACCAGCTCCAGCAGGTCACCGGCTTCATCGAGCGCCTGCCCGCCCACGCCAAGGTCGAGGCGGGCGGCCACCGGGTCGGCGACAAGGGCTACTTCTACGCCCCGACCGTCGTCTCCGGCCTGAAGCAGGACGACGAGATCGTCCAGAACGAGGTCTTCGGCCCGGTCATCACCGTCCAGACCTTCACCGACGAGGACCAGGCCGTCGAGTACGCCAACGGCGTCGAGTACGCCCTCGCCTCCTCGGTGTGGACCAAGGACCACGGCCGCGCGATGCGCATGTCCAAGAAGCTCGACTTCGGTTGCGTGTGGATCAACACGCACATCCCGCTCGTCGCCGAGATGCCCCACGGCGGCTTCAAGAAGTCCGGCTACGGCAAGGACCTGTCGGGGTACGGCTTCGAGGACTACACGCGGATCAAGCACGTGATGACGTCGCTCGACGGTTAGGGCCTGTCGTTGGGTCAGGTCGCAGGAAGTCGACAACGCCGCAGGCGCGTGCCGGACCCCGCGTCTGCGGCGTGATCCGAACGAGAGGCCCCGGGCCTCCGGCGGCCGGGCCGTCTCGCCGCGCTGCCCCGGACGGTGTATCCGTCCGGGGCGGCGGTGTTCCGGGCGGGTGTATCCGTCCGGGGTGGCGCTGTTCGGCACCACCGCCGTCCGCCGTCCGGCTTTGCCATCTCTTTACAACCTGTGTCCCCGCTGTCTCGTCTCTCCGCTCGATCCGTCACGCGACCCGTGCGGACCGACGAAGGAGAGCGACTCATGCGAATCATCCGCCGAACCGGCTCCACCGCCCTGGCAGTTGCGGCCACCGCCCTGCTGATCGGCGCGGGGCCCGCGTTCGCCGACGGCGGGACGCCGACTCCCGTCCCGTCCAGCACCGCGACGGCACCCACACCGGCTCCCGCCCCCAGCGAGGCGACCCCGGAGCCCGCGCCCACCGTCACCTCGGGCTCCGACGACCAGGTCCCCGTCGTCCCCCGCGGAGCCGCCGACACCGGTGTGACCACGACGGCCGCGCCGTCGTCGGGCGACGGCACGCTGATCGGCGGTCTCGCGGCGGTCTTCGCCGCGGGCGGCGTCGGGGTGTACGTCCTGCGTCGCCGGAGGACGACCGGCGCATGAGCCCGTACTCCAGGCGCGCCTTCCTCACCGCGGCCGGCGCCGGACTGCTCGCGGGCTGCGCCGGCGGCAGTCCGGCGGACCGGGCCGCGAGCACGACGCCCCCCCGCGCCGGTGCCCTCCCCGGGGAGGGCCGGCCGGCCGCTCGAGCGCTCGGCGCCGGTCGTCCTGCGGATCCCGGCCATCGGGGTCGACACCCCGGTCGTACGGCTGGGCCTCCAGGCCGACGGCAGCGTGGAGGTGCCCGCCGTCACGGCCGACGACCGGGCCGGCTGGTACCGGTACTCGCCGACGCCCGGCCAGAGGGGGCCGTCGGTGCTCCTCGGCCATGTCACGGTCGGGAAGTACGGCGACGGTGTCTTCCGCCGGCTCGACCGGCTGCGGCCGGGCGACGGGATCACGGCGCGCCTGGAGAACGGCACGACCGCGGAGTTCGCCGTCACCGCCGTACGGACCGTCGGCAAGAAGGAGTTCCCCACCGCCGACGTCTACGGGAACGTGGACCGGCCCGAACTGCGTCTCATCACCTGCGGCGGGCCGCTCACCGGCGACGAGTACCGCGACAACGTGATCGTGTTCGCGGTCCTGACCCGTGCGGGAGAACGGTGAAACGATCCCGCGAGAGGGCGGCGGCCGAACTGTTCGCCGCCCTCTACCCGCGCCTGGCCGGCTGGTGCCGCCGGCTCGTCGACGACGACGAGACCGCCCACGAGATCGCCTCGGAGGCGTTCACCCGGCTCTGGGCCCGTTGGACGGCGGTCGCCGAGCCGCAGGGCTTCCTCTACGTCACCGCCGCCAACCTGGTCCGCGACCACTGGCGCAGGCTCGAACGCGAACGCCGGGCCGTGCGCCGGGCGACCGTCGAGGCCGCGGTCAACCCGACCGCCCAGCCCGCCGACCCGTCGGTCCGGCTGCTCGTGCAGTCGCTGCCCGACCGGCTGCGCGTACCGATCCTGCTGCACTACTACGCTGACATGCCGATCCGGGAGGTGTCCGTGCTCACCGGGCGCAAGGAAGGAACCGTCAAGTCCGATCTGCACGCGGCCCGCGAACTGCTCCGCGCACACCTGGGGAGAAGCCTTGATCACGCACGCTGACGACGCGGGCGACGGCACGGACCGCGCGCCCGACGACCCGCTCACCGTCATCCTGCGGCCCCCGTCCGGTCATCTCGCCCCGCCGCCCGGCCACTACGAGGCGGTCCGTCGCGGCGCCGTCCGCCGCCGGCTGCTGCGGACCGCCGTCGCCGTGGGCGCGACCTGCGCGGTCGCCACCCTGGCTCTGCTGCCGCTGCGCCTCGGCGGATCGGAGGCCCCGGCCGCCCCCACGGTCCCGATGGCCCCGCCGCCCGCGAGCAGCCGGTCCGCCGTGCCGGCGCCCTCGACGTCACCCGTTCCCTCCGTCCCGGACCCCACCGAGGGGAGCCGGACCCCCGACCGCGGCACCGAAACCGACACCGACACCGCGAGGCCCACGCCCGGCCCGGCGCGCACGGTGCCGCCGTCGGATGCCTCTCCCGCGCCGTCCGTCGAGTTGAGTACGCCCTCTATGGCGCCCTCCGGGAGCGGTTCGCGCCGGTGAGCCCGAGGGGCTGATCACCCTCGGGCTGCCGGGTGGCCGGGTTGGCGGGTTGCCGGGTTGCCGGGCTGCGGGCTGCGGGCTGCGGGCTGTCGGACCGCCGGACCCGCCGGTCCGCCGGGCTGCCGGGCTGCCGGGCCGCGCTGTCGCCGTCCGGCGCTCACACGTTCGAGGGCGATGTCACCGACGAGTTCTGTCACGCGGTCGGCAGGTGCCCGTACGAACCGAGGGGGCTGGAAGGGCATCCGCAGGCGTACGGCGTGTGTCGCTGGACGGGGAACCGAGGTGAGCCTGCCTCAGTGGCCGTGCGAGGTGTCCTCGTGGGGCGTCTCCTCGGGTGTACCGGTCCCGGTCCCGGGTGCCGCCTGTGTGCCGGCCCGTACCGTGAAGGCCGCCGTGCGGACCGTCCCGTCGACCTTGAAGTCCAGGAACAGCCGGTAGGTGCCGGCGCTGGGCGCGGTGGCGGCGAAGGACACCCCGGGCCCGGACGTCCTGTCGCCCTCGGCCTCCTCGTGCGGGTGGACGTGCAGGTAGGCCAGGTCGCCGGCGCGCAGGGCGACCAGATGGCCGTAGGCGCCGAGGTAGGGCTCCAGGTCGGTGACCGGCCGCCCGTCCCGGCGGACGGTGAAGGCCAGGTCGCTCTCGGCGCCCGCGGCGAGCGTGCCCTCGAGGGCGACGGTGTAGCCGTCGACGGTGGTGGTGGCCGCGGGCGCGGGCGGTTCGCTCGCCCGGTACGGCCCGGTGACCGTCAGGTCGGAGCCCAGGGTGAGGCCCTCGCTCCCACCGGCCGGCAGGAAGTCCGCGAAGACGCGGTAGCCGCCCGCGTCCGGCAGGTCCACCGGGGTGCTCCAGGTGCCGTCGGCGGCCCGGACGGGATGGAGATGGCGGTACGTCGTCAGCTCGCGCGAGGCGAGGATCAGGTGGAGCTGCTTGCCGTGTGCGGTCCGGTAGCGGGTCACGGGGTCGCCGTCGGCGTCCCGGACGACGAAGCGCAGGGTGCTCTTCCTCCCGGCCGGGAGGGCGGTGGTCTCCAGGTCCAGGGAGTAGCCGTCCTGGGAGACCTGGAGGCCGGCCGGGAGGAGATCCCCGGCCGGGGGGCTCTCGGCCGGGTCCGGGCCGTGGCTCTCGGTGTGTCCGGCGGCCGTCGTGTCCTGGCCGACCGGGCCGAACGCCGTACCGACCCCGTAGGCGGTGCCGAAGGCCGCGGCCAGCGCCGCCGTGAACGCGCCGATCTTCTGCAAGGGGTTCATACCGGGCTCCCGACTCTTCTCTCTTCGCTTGCCGCAAATACCCATGGGGGGTATCTGTGACAGCAACTCTATACCCCCTCGGGGTATGAAGAGAAGGGGAGGGGCGTTCGTCGGCGCGGCGGGCGCCCGAATGGTTTTGAACATGTTCAACTCGCTGGCGTACGCTGCCGCCATGAGCGACAGAGCCGCCCTCCTCAAGGGCATCCGAGCCTGGCTTGTCTTCTTCGTCGTCTGCCTGGTGCTCAGCGGCGCCACGGCCTTCCCGCTGGTGCACGAACTCCGCTGGACCGAGGACCTGTTGCGGGCCCTGTCCGTGCCGGAGCACCTCCCCGCCCTCATGGACTGGATCGTGCGGGTGCGGCAGGGGCTCGACGTCGTCGACGCCGAGTACCCCTTCGTCCTCTACGGCACCGACTGGCTGGCCTTCGCGCACCTCGTCATCGCGGTCGCCTTCTACGGCCCCTACCGCGACCCGGTCCGCAACATCTGGGTCGTCGAGTTCGCGATGATCGCCTGTGCCGGGATCATCCCGCTCGCCCTGATCTGCGGGCCGATCCGCGGCATCCCCTTCTGGTGGAGCGTGCTCGACATGTCGTTCGGCGTGTTCGGCGTGATCCCGCTGTACGTCGTCCGACGGAAGATCAAGCGGCTGGAGGCGCTCACCTCCCCCAACGCCTGGGCGGTCGCCGCTACTTGAGCGCGGCGAGGGCGATGCGCTCGGCCACCGGGTTCATTCCCTCGCCCTTCGCGTCCGTCGCGTTGACCGAGTAGACCAGGGTCCGGCTCAGGTTCCGGGTCCCCGCGATCAGCGCGTTGTAGCCGTACCGGCCGCCCGACTTGAGCCAGTGGACCCGGCCGCCGTACTCGAACCGCTGGAGCCCGGCGCTGTACTCGGCCCCCTCGATGTGCGCCGGGACGGTGAACATCTCCCGCAGTTGGGGCCGCGGCACGATCCGTCCCGCGAACAGCGAGTTGAGCAGTCGCTCCAGGTCCGCGGTCGTGGAGATCATGTCCCCGGCCGCGAACCGGTCGGCCTGGTTCCACTCGGTGACGTCGACGAACTCCGTCGTCCCGTCGGCCTTCTCCACGGCCTGGTAACCGTGGTTGTGGGGGCCGAGGATGCGCGGGTCGGTGCCGGGGAAGTAGGTGTCGGCCATCCCGGCGGGCGCCAGCACCAGGTCGGTGGCCGCGACGGCGTACGGCCGCCCGGTCACCTTCTCGATCAGCAGGCCCAGCACCGTGTAGTTGATGTTGAGGTAGTGCTGCTTCCGGCCGGGACGGAACTCCGGACCCTTCGCCGCCGCCGACGCCACGACCGCCTGGGGCGTGAGCGTGTCGTAGCGGTGGGCGTACACCTCCTCGAAGGTTTCGCCGAGTCCGTCGCCCGCCGGGATGCCGCTGGTGTGGTTCAGCAACTGCCTTACGGTGACGGGCCGGAAGTCCCTGCCGAGGAGGCCCGGCAGATAGCGCTGGACCGGCCGGGCCAGGTCGATCTCACCGCGCGCCGCGAGCTTGAGCACCGCCGCCGCCGTCACCACCTTCGTCACCGAGCCGGCCCGGAAACGGGCGTCCGGGTCGGCGGCACGGCCGCTCGCCAGGTCCCGCACGCCGGCGCTGCCCCGCCAGGTGCCGTCGGTGCCGCCCACCCGGACCAGGGCCGCCGTCGCGTCCGCGTCGGGGAGTCCGGCGAGCGCCTCGCACAGGGCCCGCGCGTTCACGCCGTCGGGACACGTCTCCGCCGCGGCCGGGGCGGTGGACGAGGCGAACGCGGGGACGGCCAGCGGGCCGGCCCCGAGAGCGAGCACCAGGGAGGCGGCGAGGGCGACGGTACGGCGGTGAGCACGCATGCGGAAAGGCTCCTGGGGATCGGCGACGGGATACGTGATCATCCTGCGGCCGTCCGGCGGCGACCGGATCGTCACCGGGGAGGGCGTGCGACCCCGGTCTGTCCCGGAGCAAGTCCCGCACCACGCAAGGGTGTTGTCGGGGATCACCCCCTAGGGGGCTCCCGGGGCTCCCGACCGGTTCTCCCCAGGCCCGAAAGACTGTTATCGCGCGGGCCCCTCGCCCGTCTCCGAACGTGATCTCCGACATCGCCAAGCGCACACCCCCTGCTGAGGAGGTGCGGGCACGAGCAGGGACGCGGACCACGGGGACGGGCGGCAGTGGCACGCCACGATCGCCGCCGCGCAGGCCGGCCTGGAGGGCAGGCTGTTCCGCGTGGCCTCCGGCGGGGCCGCCGCATGGATAACCCCCCTCGACACCAGCTCCGACGGCCCCACCACCGGCATGGGCGGTCCGGACACCGGCCACACTGTCCTGCCGGCCGGCACCCAGCAGATGTGGCAGAACGAGTACTTCTACGTCGACGGCACGGGCACGCTCACCCGGAACGAACGCGGCGCCGACCACGGCATCATCGTCTTCCCCACCACCTGGCAGGCGGCCGACGGCGACCTCCAACGGGGCCCCGGGCAGGGCGTCATCCGCTACGGCCTCGTCCGCGACACCGGCGACGACGGCACCCCCGTCCCGCAGTACGTCACCCGGGCCACCCCGGCCGACCCCGCGACCGTGCCTCAGCGCTCCCGCGTGTAGCGGTCCTGCGCGGCCAGCACGTCGTCCCCGTGCTCGAACGCCCATGCGCCGAAGGCGTCGATCGGCGCGAGCAACGTCCGCCCCAGCTCGGTCAGTTCGTAGTCCACGCGGGGCGGCGCGCAGTCGTGAGCGCGGCGGGCCACCAGGCCGTTGAACTCCAGCCGCCGCAGGGTCTCGGTCAGCACCTTCTGACTGATGCCGCCGATCCGCTCCCGCAGTTCCCCGTGGCGGACCGGACCGCCGCGCAGCGCCCAGAGCACCACGGCGTTCCACGTGTTCGCGAGCAGGTCGAAGGCGAGCCGGGCCCGGCAGTCGGCGAGGAAGTCCGAGTCGGTGGTCACGTACCGAATGGTGCCCGAGCGTCCTCCTACCGTCAGGCGTATGCGGATAGGGATTCTCGGAAGCGGACAGATGGCGGACGCGCTCGGCACCCAGTGGCGGCGCGCGGGACACGAGGTGAGAACGGGCGGCCGTTCCGGCGGCCTGCGGGAGGCGGCGGAGTTCGGCACCGACGCGGTGCTGCTGGCACTGCCGTACGCGGCCGTCGCCGAGGTGGTCGGCGGGCTCGGGGAGGCGCTGCGCGCAAGGGCGCTGATCGACTGCACCAACCCGGTCGGCGCCGGCTTCCGGCTGCTCACGGCGGGCGGACCGGCGGGCGCCGAACGCATCGCCGCCGCCGCGCCGGACGCCCACGTCGTCAAGGCCTTCAACCTCTGCCACGTCGACGTCTGGCGGCTCACCCCGCCCGTCTTCGACGGCCGCCCCCTCGCCGTCCCGCTCTGCGGCGACGACCCGGCCGCCCTGGACGTCGTACGACAACTCGTGCGCGACCTCGGCTGCGAGCCGCTGAACGCGGGCGGACTGGACCGGGCCGGCCTGGTCGAGGCGACGGCGGCCCTGCTGATCGGCCTGTGGGTGGGCGAGGGCGCCGACGCCCAGGCGATCGCCCCGCCGCTCGCCCACGCGGCCGGTTAGCCGCTCCTGCGAAGGGCGCAGAGGACGTCGATGCGGTTGGTGGTGATCGAGTCGGCGCCCAGGTCGATGAGCCGGCGCATGGCGCGGCGGGTGTCCGGGGTCCACACGGACAGCAGCCGGCCGTCCCGGTGGACGCGGGCGGCCAGGTCCCGGTCGACCAGGGAGAAGCGGTAGTTGAGCCAGCGGGGCCCGACCGCGGCCAGCAGCACGGGCCGCGGCGGAGCAAGGCTCGTCCAGGTCATGGCGATCTCGGCGGACGGGTCGGCGGCGCGGACGGCGAGCATCGCGGTGGCGTCGGCGCAGTAGTAGACGCGGTCCGCCGCCCCGGCCTCGCGGACGGCGTCCACCACCCGGCGTGCCGTCCGCACCTCCCGGGTGCCGGGCAGGTCCAGCATCACCCGGCTGCCCTCGGTCGCGGCCAGCGCCTCCGCGAGCGTCGGCACCCCGCCCTCCGTCAGCCCGCGCACCTCGGCCGCCGACAGCGACAGCAGCGGCCGGTCCCGCTCCCACAGCCGCTTCAGCGTCTCGTCGTGCAGCAGCACGGGCACACCGTCCCTGGTGAGCCGTACGTCGATCTCGACGGCGTCCGCGCCCTGGTCGAGCGCGGAACGCAGCGAGTCGAGGGTGTTCTCACGGACGCGGTAGGGGTCGCCGCGGTGGGCCACGGCAGTCACGGTCTGCATGGGCCCATTGTGCTGGTGGCCGGGGAGCGGGGCGGCCGTCAGGGGGCGAGCCACTCCGTGGTGTAGGTGTCGATCTCGGCGGCGATCCGCGCCTTGCCGGGCGCGTCGAGGAAGGACGCCTCCACGGCGTTCCTCGCGAGGTCGGCAAGGCCGCGCTCGTCGAGGTCGAGGAGGCGGGCGGCGACGCCGTACTCACTGTTCAGGTCGGTGCCGAACATGGGCGGGTCGTCGGAGTTGATCGTCACCAGGACGCCCGCCGCGACGAACTCCCGGAGCGGGTGCTCGTCCAGCGTGCGGACCGCGCGGGTGGCGATGTTGGACGTCGGGCACACCTCGAGCGCGACGCGGTGCTCGGCGAGATGGGCGAGGAGCCGGGCGTCCGCGCGGAACTGGTGCCGTGCCCGATGCGCTCGGCCCGCAGGTGGGTCAGGGCGTCCCACACCGTCTCCGGTCCTGTGGTCTCGCCGGCGTGCGGCACGGACCGCAGCCCGGCGGCGATCGCCCGGTCGAAGTACGGCTTGAACTGCGGGCGCGGTACGCCGATCTCGGGCCCGCCGAGGCCGAAGGAGACGAGTCCCTCGGGGCGCAGCCGGTCGTCGGTGGCGAGTCTCGTCGTCTCCTCGGCAGCCTCCAGGCCCGCCTCGCCGGGGATGTCGAAGCACCAGCGCAGGACCGTGCCGAAGTCCGCCTCGGCCGCTTTGCGGGCGTCCTCGATCGCGTCCATGAAGGCGCGCTCGTCGATGCCGCGCCGGGTGGAGGAGAAGGGGGTGATGGTCAGTTCGGCGTACCGCACCTGCTGGCGGGCCAGGTCGCGGGCCACCTCGTACGTGAGCAGCCGGACGTCCTCCGCGGTGCGGATGAGGTCCACGACCGACAGGTACACGTCGATGAAGTGGGCGAAGTCGGTGAAGGTGAAGTAGTCGGCCAGCGCCTCGGGGTCGGTGGGCACCTTGGAGTCGGGGTGGCGGGCGGCGAGTTCGGAGACGATCCGCGGGGAGGCCGATCCGACGTGATGGACGTGCAGTTCGGCCTTGGGCAGGCCTGCGATGAAGGCGTTCAGGGTCAAGGGGTCCTCCCCGGGACGGCACCCCGGGCCGCGTGGGCCGACGGGGTGCGGGTGATCGGCTGATCGATGAGACGGGATCATCGTAGGCGGACGGGGCGGGGGAGCGACGAGGGTTCTGCGGGTGGGGTCCCACCGGTCCGGGGCGGCCCTCCGCCCTCCGTGCCCGGGCCTTAGCATTGCGGGACGCATGACTGAGGGGGTCCCGCGCATGTCCGACGACGCACCCACCGATTCGGCCGACCACCCGTGGGCCGCGCCCGGCTCCGTGCCCGAGGGGACGGAGGGACCGCAGTACGCCCGCGTGCCTCTGGAGAAGGGGGACGCGTCCGGCGGACCCGCCGCGCGGGACGCGCGGGCCTCGGGCGGCTCCGCCCCCTCGGCCGACGCCTGGCCCGCGCCCGCCCCCACCCCGGAGCACGGCTCCGGCGTCACCATCGCCTCCAGCGAGGTGCCCACTCCGCAGGACCACGCGCAGCCGTCCGTCCATGACCAGCGGACGGTGACCTCCCTGCCCGGCGTGACCCCGACGCCCACGGTCGGTACCCCGCGGGCCGACGCCCCGTTCGCCTCCTTCCCTCCGCCCCACCCCGCCACGGCGTCCGG
>NZ_MPOH02000009.1:417927-461321 GCF_001896135.2 Streptomyces phaeoluteigriseus | reverse complement strand
ACGGCGTCCGGCCCCGCCCCCTTCGCCCCACCCGCCGACGGGGCGTCCCGCCGCCGCCGATCTCCCCCGACGGTCCCGGTCACGTGCCGTACGGCTACCCCGGCGGCTACGGCTTCCCGGGCGGGCCCGGTTACGGCGGCGTCCCCGGCCACGGCGGCACCCCCGGTTACGGCGGCGTCCCCGGCTACTACGGGTGGGCCGCCCCGCAGCCCGGCCCGAGCAACGGCATGGGGATGGCGGCCATGGTCCTCGGCATCGTCGCCGCCGTGGGCTTCTGCCTGTGGCCGGTCGCGATCATCACCGGCGTCCTCGCCCTCATCTTCGGACTGATCGGCCGGAGCAAGGCCAACCGGGGCGAGGCGTCCAACCCGGGTCAGGCCCTGGCCGGCGTCATCTGCGGGACCGTCGGGATCCTCCTCGGCACGGGCCTTGCCGTGCTGATCATGGTGGCGCCGTAGGGGCGGCCCTCCCCCGGCTCCCTCACCCGGCCCGCAGCGTCCCTCACCCGGCCCGCAGCGTCCGCCTGGCCTCCATCAGCGCGAAGCCCAGCAGGTTGGGGCCTCTCCAGCGCTCCGGGTCCGTCGCCGCGTCGTCGTCCGCGGTGAGGCCGATGCCCCAGACGCGGTCGACCGGGCTCGCCTCCACCAGCACGCGCTCGCCCGTGCCCAGGAGGTACCGCCGCAGCGCCGGATCCGCGCCGAACTTGTGGACGCTGCCCTCCACCACGATCCGGAACCGCTCGCGCCCCCAGCCGTCTCGTCGAAGCCGCGCACCAGACGCCCGGCCTTCTTCGCCTCGGAGGGGTGACCGGCGGCCAGCGCCCGGCGCTCCGCCTCCGCGTCACCGAACAGGCGTGCCTTGCCCGCCATCATCCAGTGCTCGGCCGTCGCGTACTCCACGCCGTCCACGGTGAAAGGGGACGGCCACCACTGGCTCAGGCAACTCGGTCCGATCTCTCCGTCGGGCCGCGGGCGGTGGCCCCAGAAGTGCAGATACCTGATGCGGGCTCCCGACCGGACCTCCCTGAGCAGGGCTTCCCGGGAATCGATCTTCTCCATGCATTCCACTGTGGCACGCACCACGGACAGTGCGTCTGTCCTTTTCCTCGCCGACTCGACACCTGGTCGACAGATTCCGTCGCGTAACCAAAAGGCAACAACGGAATCACTTGTTGGAGTCCCATTGCTCTGTCAGGATCGGCACTCAAATCAGGCTGGAGCTACGCCACCCACCCCCGTGGACAGGGGGGCGAAGGCGGAGGAGAGCGACATGCAGAACCCGGCTAGCGCCACCCCGGACCGAGTCGGCCGGTTTCCCGCACAGGCACGTTTCGCGGACGGCGCGCAGTACATCGCGGGCCGCCTGCGCAAGGGCACGTCCGGGCGGACGCACGCCGTGATCGACCCGGCCACCGGGGAAGAGGTCCTCACCTACGAACTCGCCGGGGCGGACGACGTCGACGCGGCCGTCGCCGCCGCCCGTGCCGCCTTCCCGGCGTGGGCGGCCGCCACCCCCGGCGAGCGCTCCGACGCCCTGCACCGTTTCGCCGCCGTCCTCGCCGAACGCGCCGAGGACTTCGCCCGTGCCGAGTCGCTCCAGTGCGGCAAGCCGCTGAAGCTGACCCGCGAGTTCGACGTCCCCGGCACCATCGACAACACCGCCTTCTTCGCGGGGGCCGCCCGGCACCTCCAGGGCCAGTCGGCCGGGGAGTACTCCGGCGACCACACCTCGTACGTACGGCGCGAACCGATCGGCGTCGTCGGCTCCGTCGCCCCCTGGAACTACCCCCTCCAGATGGCCGCCTGGAAGATCCTCCCGGCGATCGCCGCGGGCAACACGATCGTGCTCAAGCCCGCCGAACTCACCCCCCTCACCTCGCTCCTCTTCGCCCAGGCGGCCACCGACGCGGGCATCCCCGACGGCGTGATCAACGTCGTCACCGGGACCGGGCGGGAAGCGGGCGAGCACCTCGTCGGCCATCCCGACGTCGTCATGACCTCCTTCACCGGGTCCACCGCCGTGGGTAGGCGGGTCGCGGAGATCGCCACCGCCACCGTGAAGCGCCTGCACCTGGAGCTGGGCGGCAAGGCGCCCTTCGTCGTCTTCGACGACGCCGACCTGGACGCCGCCGTGCAGGGCGCGGTCGCCGGCTCGCTCATCAACACCGGGCAGGACTGCACGGCGGCCACGCGCGCCTATGTGCAGCTGCCCCTCTACGAGGCGTTCGTCGAGAGGACGGCCGCCCTCATGGAGACCGTCCGGCTCGGGGACCCCTTCGCCCCGGGCACCGACCTCGGGCCGCTGATCTCGCACGTCCAGCGCGACCGGGTCGCCGCCTTCGTCGACCGGGCGCGTGCCTACGCGCGCGTGGTGACAGGCGGCGAGGCCCCTCAGGGGGATCTCGCGAACGGCGCGTACTATCCGCCCACCCTGGTCGCGGACGCCGGGCAGGACAGCGAGATCGTCCAGTCCGAGATCTTCGGGCCGGTCCTCGTCGTCCTCCCCTTCGACAGCGACGACGAGGGCATCGCGCTCGCCAACGACACGCCGTACGGGCTGGCCGCCTCCGCGTGGAGCCGGGACGTCTACCGGGCGAACCGGGCGACACGCGAGATCAAGGCCGGATGCGTGTGGGTCAACGACCACATCCCGATCATCAGCGAGATGCCTCACGGCGGATACAAGGCGTCCGGCTTCGGCAAGGACATGTCCGCCTACTCGTTCGAGGAGTACACCCAGATCAAGCACGTCATGTTCGACAACACCGCGGTGGTCCGCAAGGACTGGCACCGCACCGTCTTCGGGGACCGTTAGTCACGAATTCCGGCCGCCGACCGGGCCGAATCCTCCCGAAAGGGCACCACGCGCATGGAGCAGTACGAGCCAGACCGCCTGACCCCGCCCCAAGCGGCCGCCATGCGGCGCAGTCTCCGCAACGGCAGGGCAGCCATGACCCGCAGGTCGCTGCTGCGCGCCTCGGCGGGCGGCGCCCTGACACTGGGCGGCCTCGGGGCGCTGAGCGCCTGCGGGATCCCCGCGGCCGGCAAGACCGAGGGCGGCACGTCCGCCGAGGACCACTCGGCGAAGGAGAAGACCGTCAGCTTCTCCAACTGGACCGAGTACATGGACGTCGACGAGGCGGGCAAGCACCACCCGACCCTCGACACGTTCACGGAGCGGACCGGCATCAAGGTCAAGTACACCGAGGACATCAACGACAACAACGAGTTCTTCGGCAAGATCAAGCCGCAGCTCGCCGCGGGCCAGGAGACCGGGCGCGACCTCGTCGTCCTCACCGACTGGCTCGCCGCCCGCCTCATCCGCCTGGGCTGGGTCCAGAAACTGGACCCGTCCAACCTGCCGCACGCGTACGCCAACCTGTCGGGCCAGTTCCGCAGCCCCGACTGGGACCCCGGGCGGGCGTACTCCTACCCCTGGCAGGGCATCTCCACGGTCATCGCCTACAACAAGAAGGCGCTCGACGGCGTCGAGGTGAAGTCGGTCTCCGACCTGCTCGACAACCCCAAACTCAAGGGCCGCGTCGGGTTCCTCACCGAGATGCGCGACAGCATCGGCATGACACTGCTGGACATGGGCAAGGACCCCGGGAAGTTCACGGACGACGACTACGCGGC
Source organism: Streptomyces phaeoluteigriseus (assembly GCF_001896135.2). GTDB lineage: Bacteria > Actinomycetota > Actinomycetes > Streptomycetales > Streptomycetaceae > Streptomyces > Streptomyces phaeoluteigriseus. The sequence continues at coordinate 457,686 of NZ_MPOH02000009.1, read as the reverse complement.
GGCGATCGCCCGCCTCCAGAAGGGCGTCGACAGCGGGCAGATCCGCCGCTTCACCGGCAACGACTACACGTCGGACATCACCAGCGGCGACTTCGCGGCCTGCATCGCCTGGGCCGGTGACGTCGTCCAGCTCAAGGCGGACAGCCCGGACATCGACTTCCTGATCCCGGACAGCGGATACCTGACGTCCAGCGACAACATGCTGATCCCCAACAAGGCCCGTCACAAGACGAACGCCGAGCGGCTCATCGACTACTACTACGAGCCCCGGCCGGCCGCCGAACTCGCCGCCTACATCAACTACGTCTGTCCCGTCGACGGAGTGAAGGACGAGCTGGCGAAGATCGACGAGGATGCGGCGAACAACCCGCTGATCATCCCCGACAAGGCCATGCAGGCCAAGTCCCACGCCTTCCGCTCACTGAGCGCCGAGGAAGAGACGGCCTATGAAGCGCAGTTCGCGAAGCTCACTGGGGCGTGACGAGATGAAGACGACGACCGACGCCGGCGGCGATGTCCGCCTCTCCGGGATCAGCAAGACCTACGGCTCCTTCACCGCCGTCCACCCGCTCGACCTGACCGTCCCGCAGGGCTCCTTCTTCGCCCTGCTCGGCGCCTCGGGCTGCGGCAAGACCACCACCCTGCGCATGATCGCCGGCCTGGAGGAGCCCACGTCCGGGACCGTCCACCTCGGCGACCAGGACGTCACGGCCCTCCCGCCCTACAAGCGGCCCGTGAACACCGTCTTCCAGTCCTACGCCCTCTTCCCGCACCTCGACATCTTCGAGAACGTCGCCTTCGGCCTGCGCCGACGCGGCATCAAGAGCGTGAAGAAGCAGGTCGGGGACATGCTGGACCTCGTCCAGCTCGGCGAGCAGGCCCGCAAGAAGCCGCACCAGCTCTCCGGCGGCCAGCAGCAGCGCGTCGCCGTGGCCCGCGCCCTGATCAACCACCCCAGGGTGCTCCTCCTCGACGAACCCCTCGGCGCCCTCGACCTCAAGCTGCGCCGCCAGATGCAGCTGGAGCTCAAGCGCATCCAGACCGAGGTCGGCATCACCTTCGTGCACGTCACGCACGACCAGGAGGAGGCCATGACCATGGCCGACACGGTCGCCGTGATGAACGCGGGCCGCGTCGAGCAGCTCGGCTCGCCCGCCGACCTGTACGAGAACCCGCGCAGCACCTTCGTCGCGAACTTCCTCGGCACCTCCAACCTCATCGAGGCCGAGGTCGACTCCAGGAGCGGCGAGGACGTCGTGCTGAGGGCCGGCGGCGGCAAGCTCGTACTGCCGGAAGCCCGCTGCGCGGCGCCGACGACGACCGGCGGCAAGGTGCTCGTCGGCATCCGCCCGGAGAAGATCTCCCTCACCCACGCCGACGACGCCGGCGGGATCCCGGAGGGCCGCAACCGCATCACCGGCACGATCGCCGCCACGTCGTTCATCGGCGTCTCCACGCAGTACGTCGTCGACAGCGCCGTCTGCCCCGAGTTCGAGGTCTACGTCCAGAACGTCGACCGCGACACCCGGCTGGCCCCCGGCGCCGAGGTCGTCCTGCACTGGAGCCCCGCCCACACCTTCGGCTTCGACGCCGAACAGGCCATCGACGCCGGCCTGGACGAAGAGGCGGCGCTCTGATGGCGACCCTCACGGAGGCGCCACCGCCCCTCGTCCCGACCGCCCCGGAGACCGGGCCGCCCCGCAGGCGGGGCCGCTGGACGCCCTACTGGCTGCTGCTGCCCGGCATGCTCTGGCTGCTGGTGTTCTTCGCGCTGCCGATGATCTACCAGGCCTCCACGTCCGTGCAGACCGGCTCCCTCGAAGAGGGCTACAAGGTCACCTGGCACTTCGCGACCTACTGGGACGCGCTGAGCGACTACTGGCCGCAGTTCCTGCGCTCGGTCCTCTACGCCGCCGCCGCGACGATCCTGTGCCTGGTGCTGGGCTATCCGCTCGCCTACCTGATCGCCTTCCGCGCGGGCCGCTGGCGGAACCTGATCATGGTCCTGGTGATCGCGCCGTTCTTCACCAGCTTCCTGATCCGCACCCTCGCCTGGAAGACGATCCTGTCGGACGGCGGGCCCGTCGTCGGTGCCCTCAACACGCTCCACGTGCTGGACGTGACGAGCTGGCTCGGCTGGACCGCGGGGGACCGGGTGCTGGCCACGCCGCTGGCGGTGGTCTGCGGCCTGACGTACAACTTCCTGCCGTTCATGATCCTTCCGCTCTACACCTCGCTGGAGCGCATCGACGGACGGCTGCACGAGGCGGCCGGCGACCTGTACGCCAGGCCCGTCACCACCTTCCGCAAGGTCACCTTCCCGCTGTCGATGCCGGGCGTGGTCTCCGGCACGCTGCTGACCTTCATCCCGGCGTCCGGCGACTACGTCAACGCCGAACTCCTCGGCTCCACCGACACCCGCATGATCGGCAACGTCATCCAGACGCAGTTCCTGCGGGTGCTGGACTACCCGACGGCCGCGGCGCTCTCCTTCATCCTCATGGCCGCGATCCTTTTCATGGTCACCTTCTACATCCGCAGGTCCGGGACGGAGGATCTGGTCTGAATGCCTCTCGTCAACTGGTTCAAGAGGAAATTCGTCGTCATCGCGGGGCTTCTGACGCTCGCCTATCTGCTGCTGCCCAACATCGTCGTCACGGTGTTCTCCTTCAACGAACCGAAGGGGCGCTTCAACTACGAGTGGCAGCAGTTCTCCGCCGACGCCTGGAAGGACCCGTGCGGGGTCTCCGGGCTGTGCGGCTCACTGTCGCTCAGCCTCCAGATCGCGTTCTGGGCGACGCTCGGCGCGACCGCGCTCGGCACGATGATCGCCTTCGCGCTGGTCCGCTACCGCTTCCGCGCGCGGGGCGCCGTCAGCTCGCTGATCTTCCTGCCCATGGCCATGCCCGAGGTCGTCATGGCGGCCTCGCTGCTCACGCTGTTCCTGAACATGGGCGCGCAGCTGGGTTTCTGGACGATCCTCATCGCCCACATCATGTTCTGCCTCAGCTTCGTCGTGACGGCCGTGAAGGCACGCGTCATGTCGATGGACCCGAGGCTGGAACAGGCGGCCCAGGACCTCTACGCCGGCCCGCTCCAGACCTTCTGGCGGGTCACCCTGCCGATCGCCGCACCGGGAATCGCCGCGGGCGCGCTGCTCGCCTTCGCGCTCTCCTTCGACGATTTCATCATCACCAATTTCAACGCGGGCTCCACCGTGACCTTCCCCATGTTCGTCTGGGGCTCGGCACAGCGCGGAACGCCCGTCCAGATCAACGTCATCGGTACGGCCATGTTCCTCGTCGCCGTCCTGATCGTCCTGACCTCGATGGTCGTCAACAACCGCCGTAACAAGCAAAAGGCGTAAGCCCTGTAGGGAGTTGGAATCATGGCCCCAAGCGCCATGAGCCGTGGCAGAGACAATCACTGGACGACATCGCTCGCGGATGCGCAGCCGGTTCCCTACTGGCTGGAGGATCCGGGAAAGCCCCACCCCGAGCCCGCGCTCACCGCCGCCACGACCTGCGACCTGCTGGTCGTGGGCGGCGGGTACAGCGGACTGTGGACAGCGCTGATCGCCAAGGAGCGCGAGCCGCAGCGGGACGTGGTGCTGCTGGAGGGCCGCGAGGTGGGCTGGGCCGCCTCGGGCCGCAACGGGGGCTTCTGCGCGGCCTCCCTCACCCACGGACTCGCCAACGGGCTGACCCGCTGGCCGGACGAGATCCACCGGCTGGAGGAACTGGGCGCGCGCAACCTCGACGGGATCGAGGCGGCGATCGCCCGGTACGGCATCGACTGCGACTTCGAGCGCACCGGCGAGATCGACGTGGCGACCGAGCCCTACCAGGCACGCGAACTGCGCGACTGGTACGAGGAGATCGACGCCAAGGGCCTCGCCGAGGGCATCGAGTTCCTCGACGGCGAAGCGGTCCGCGAACAGGTCGACTCGCCCACCTTCCAGGCGGGTCTGTACGACCGCCGGGGCGTGGCCATGCTCCACCCGGCGAAACTCGCGTGGGGCCTGAAGCAGGCGTGCCTGCGCCTCGGCGTCCGCGTCCACGAGCACACCCCCGCGCTGACGCTGAAGCCGCACGGCACGGGGATGGCCGTGGGCACCCCGTACGGGCAGGTCCGCGCGCGGCAGGTCGCGCTCGGCACGAACGTCTTCCCCAACCTGGTCAAGCGGGTCCGCGCCTACACCGTGCCGGTCTACGACTACGCGCTGATGACGGAACCGCTGAGCGCCGGACAGCTCGACGCGATCGGCTGGAAGAACCGGCAGGGCCTCGGCGACAGCGCGAACCAGTTCCACTACTTCCGGCTCTCCGCCGACAACCGAGTCCTGTGGGGTGGCTACGACGCGATCTACCCGTACGGCGGCCGGGTGCGCGCCGAGTACGACGACCGGCCTGAGACGTACGCCAAGCTCGCCGAGCACTTCTTCACCTGCTTCCCCCAGCTGGAGGGGGTGCGCTTCACGCACGCGTGGGGCGGCGCCATCGACACCTGCTCGCGCTTCTCGGCCTTCTTCGGCACGGCCCACCGGGGGAAGGTGGCCTATGCCGCCGGGTACACGGGGCTCGGGGTGGGCGCGACCCGGTTCGGCGCCGAGGTGATGCTCGACCTGCTGGCCGGCGAGCCCACCGAGCTGACCTCGCTGGAGATGGTCCGCAGGAAGCCGCTGCCCTTCCCGCCGGAGCCCTTCGCCTGGACCGGCATCGCCCTCACCAAGTGGTCGCTGGCGCGGGCGGACGCGCACGACGGGCGCCGCAACCTGTGGCTGCGGGCGATGGACCGGCTCGGGCTGGGCTTCGACAGCTGACGCCGCGACGACGACCGACGCCTCGGCGGCCGGCGGTCCGGTGCCGGAGTGAGCCGGTTCACTCCGACGAGGATGCCGAACCCGCGTAATGCCCGCCGGAAACCTCCCTCTCCCTGGTGACGCGCACGCGTCGACGAGACACAGGGAGGTCCCACATGGCTGGGGCGAAGACAGCCGTCGAATGGCTGGCATCCGTCGCACCGGATCCCGCGGCCTGCCGCTGGGAATGGGAGCGCAACCCCCTCGGGGTCGCGCTCCTGCCCGCGGGCAGGGCCTGGGACGTGCTCATCCTGCCGGGCGAACTCGGCTACCCCACCCTTGACGTCCTCACCCGCATCCTCGGCCGGCCCGGACCCGTACTGGCCGACTTCGGGGACAACCGGATGGGGTTTCTCGTGCCACCCGGCACGGCCGCCCGCTGGGTCGGCACCGGCATCCGCACGGCAGGGCCCGGCACCTGGATCGTCGTGCCCCATCCGGGCCGCTCGACCGGCGCCGTCCGCTGGCTGGTCCCGCCGGACGGCTCCGGCACGCTGACCGACCCGGCCCTCCTCGAACTGGCCATGCACGAGGCGGTGGCGGGCCCCGCCGGGGGAGCGGCCGGCTGACCCGCCCGTCCACGGCGCCACCGACCCCGGCCACCTGCCCCGGCCGGGACAGTGACCCCGGCTCTGCCGGGGGCGACCCGTCACCGACGTCGGCCGCCCATACGGCACCCGTCACCGACGACGGCCGCCCATGCGGCGACGCGGCGCTCCCCGCTGCCCGGCGGCTACTCCGGTGCCGTCGCCTTCAGCGCCAGCCACAGCTCCATCCGTACGTCCGGGTCGTCCAGGGAGCGGCCCAGGATCTCCTCGACGCGGCGCATGCGGTAGCGCAGGGTGTGCCGGTGGACGCCGAGGTCGGCCGCCGCGGCGTCCCACTGGCCGTGGCGGGAGAGCCAGGCGCGCAGGGAGGCCACCAGATCGCCCCGGCCCGTCGCGTCGTGCTCGTGCAGGGCCCTCAGCAGACCGTCCGCGAAGGCCTTCACCGCGTCGTCCGCGAGGAGCGGCAGCACCGAGCCCGCCGCGAGCTGCTCGTGCTCCACGAGGACCCGGCCCCTCCGCCGCGCCACCGACAGCGCCTGCTCGGCCTGCTTGTACGCGGCCGCCGCGGCGATCGGACCGGCCGGCCCGGACAGGCCGACGACCAGTTCGTCCTCCTCGCCCTCGGCCCCGGACGCCCGCGCGTCCTCCAGCGCGGCCGCGTACGAGGCGACGGCCGCGGCAGCCGCGCCCCCGTCGACGGCGAGCGCCACCAGCCGCTCGCCCTCGGGCACCACCAGCACCGTCTCCCCGGACCTGGCCGCCGCCGACTCCACGACCTCGGCCAGTGCGCCCAGGGGATCCTCGGCCCGGTCGGCGGATCCGGGCACGCGCGCGTGCGAGGACGCGTCGGCGTGGCCCCGCGCGGACGCCGGCTCGGCCACCAGCACCCGGAACGGGGCGTCCAGCAGACCGCCGTACAGCTCACCGGCGACGGCCCGCGCGTGGTCCGGTTCGCCCGCCAGCATCATGCGCAGCACCGCCACACCGATGCGCTGTTCCGCCGCCTGGAGGGAGCGGGAGCGTTCGGTGGTGAGGGTCAGCAGGGCGATCGCCGAGTGGACGGCGTAGCGCTCCGCCGTGCCGGGGGCCGACGCCGTGCCGACCGCGAGGGCGGCCCGCGGGCGGCGCCCGGTGCCCAGCGAGTGCAGCTCGACCCGGTCGTCGTGGTCGGAGTGCTCCGGCCCGCCGACCACCGCCGAGGCCGGTACCGGACGCTCCCGCAGCCGCTCCACGTCCGCGGTGAGCCGCGCGGCCCGCCGCTCCGCCCACTCCGGCGCGGCGGCGACGACGGCGCCCGAGGCGTCGTAGAGCGCGGCCCAGCCGTCGACCTGGGAGGCGAGCGCGGCGAGCAGGCCCTCGGGGCCGTCCGTCAACGCCTGCCGGGTCAGCTCGCGCTGGGCCGCGAAACCCGCCGTCACCGCCCGGTACTGGTCGGCCGCGATCGCCGCCGACACCTCCTTGCTGATGGCGAGGAACGGCGTGCGGCGGGGCACCTCCAGCAGGGGCAGGCCCTCCTCCTCGGCCGCGTCCACGAGGGCCTTCGGGATCTCCTCGTAGTTGACGCCCACGGCGAAGCCGAGCCCCACCACCCCGGCCCCGGCCAGCCGCTTCACATAGCGCCGCATCGCCCCGGGGTCCTCCGCGTCCAGCTTCAGCGCGGTGATCAGCAGCAGCTCCCCGCCCTCCATGTACGGCACGGGGTCGGCGAGTTCGCTGACGTGCGCCCAGCGCACCGGCACGTCCAGACGGTCCCCGCCCGCCCGCACGGTCAGCTTCAGTGCGGAGTGGTGGACGAGCGAGGCGAGCGTGGGGGGCATGGGACCTTCAGGTCTGAGGCGGACGCCGGGCGATCAGGTGGATGATCTTTTGGCCGCTTCGTATGAAGGGCCTATGCCGATTCTGCCTCACTGTAGGGGTCGCCGGGCCGCCTCAGCCGCGCAGATCCACCAGCAGCGGCGGCGCGTGCTCACCCTGGACGGTGGTCAGGGACAGCACCGCGTGCCCCGGCGGCACCTCGTGCGCCAGCTGGGACGCCGACCACCGCTCCCGTTCCACCTGGCGCACGGTCACCGCGTCCGTGGTGACCGCCTTGCCGGTGACCAGCTTGCGCAGGGCGTGCAGGGCGCGGGTCATCGGCTGGTCGGCGAAGACCGTGTGCTTGGCGACCTCCGTCGTCTCCACCCACTCGGTGCCCCAGGTCTGCGCGAACCGGCTGCCGTCCCAGGTGGTGATCCCGGAGAACGCCATCCGGCAGCCGACGGCCCCGTACAGCGGACCGTGCAGGGCCTCCGGGACGTCGGCGACCGTGCGCAGCGACAGCAGCACGCCCGCGTTCTGCGAGCGCAGCCGCTGGATCCGGCGCACCGAGCCGGCGGTGACCGCGCCCGTCGCGTCGTCCAGGACCAGGGCGGCGAAGTGACCGCGCCCCGCCTCCCGTACGACCGTGTGGAACTGGGCGAGGACGAGCCGGGTGATCAGCCGGCCGGCCTCCTCGTGGCCGCGCTCCGGCAGGTCGACGCGCACCCGCAGCGGGTGGTGGGCGACGGAGCGCAGCGAGAACGCCCGGTGCGCGCCGCTCTGCGGCCCGCCGTCCCCGCCGAGGAAGTCGGCGAAGGCCGGCCGGTTCAGCAGGGCCAGGCGGTCGGCGAGGGCGCGGCCCGGATCACCCGGCGCACCCGCCTGCCGGACGCGCGCGTCCAGCTCACGGCGCATGACCTCGTCACCGGCCACCGCCTCGCGCAGCGCGGACAGCGCCGTCGGCTCGCCCTCCAGCAGCTCGCGCAGGACCGGCAGCGGCGGGAAGCGGCCGTGCACGGCCCGGTAGGGGCCGAGGAGCTGGGCGAGGGCGGTGGCCGCGCCCTGCGCGTTCACCGTGTCGAGGTCGCCCACCAGCGCCTCGGCGAGGACGGCGGCGGCCTCGTCGGGGTCGTCGCACCCGGCGTACGGATCGAGGTCGTGCACCGACGAGGGGTCGCCGATCCGGACGATCACGTCGAAGGCGGAGTCGGAGCCGAGCGGGCTCCCGGCCGAGGAGACCGCGACGAGCGCGCACGCCCCGGTGAGCGCCTGGAGGGCCAGTGCCTCGGTGACCGGCTCCACCAGGGTGCGCGTCTTGCCCGAGCCGGACGGCCCGACCGCGAGCAGCGAGGTGCCCAGCACGTCCGGGCCGAGCGCGGCGCCCGCGTCGTGATAGGCGGCGGGGGCACGTTCGCCGGCCACCCACCGCCCGATGCGGACCTGGCGCGCGAGCAGGTCGTGGCGGCCGGTGCGGCGGGGCAGGTCGCGGGAGCCGGAGGGGTGCGTCCAGGCGGCCCCGGCCTGGCGCAGCACGGTCTCCCGGAAGTCCGGCCGGCGGACGTCCACGCGCGCACGACGCGCGCGCAGTCCACGTCGTTGATGCGTCCGGCCGCGACCTCGGCGGTCAGCACGTCGGCCGCCTCGTGCTGCCCGGCGTCGCGCAGCTCGGGCCACTCGGCGCGCGGGCGCTCCACGGGGGCGGGCGTCGCGGGGTCGGCCGCCGCACGCCGGGCGGCGAGCCGTTCCCTCAGATACGGCCACCAGCCGCCGACCAGTGCGAACGGCCAGACGACGAGCAGGGTGATCACGGTGTACAGCGCGTTGGTGAACAGCCGGGAGGCGAACAGCTCGTAGCTGCCGGCGATCAGCGCGATCAGGGAGAACAGGGGGTCGATGACGGGCAGGGCGTCCCAGCCCACCCCCGGGAAGGCGGTCGGGAACACGAAGCTCAGCGCGACCAGGGCGCCCAGCAGCCCGAGCAGTGCCCGCGCGGGCTGCGGCCGACGGCCGACGAAGTGGCGTACGGCGTCGGGCCAGGCGCCCAGCCGCCCCATGGCGAACACGAGGACGGCGAAGAAGACGCCGTCGTAGACCACGCGGGCCTCGGCGCCCTCCATGTTCTTCGGGGAGGCGATCGTGCCGCCCCACCACCAGTCGTCCGGCGTGAACAGTCGCAGCGGCGCGAACTGGTACGGCAGGCTCCCGCGGCGCCACAGCGACCACAGCACCAGCGCCACCACGAACGGGATGAGCAGGCCGACGACGGTGACCGGCGCGAGCCGCTCCGACGCCCGCGCGGCCTTCGGCAGCCGGTACCCGAACCGCCAGATGCCCGGCCCGGCCGTCGCACGGGGCTCGTTCAGCCAGGCGGCCACGGCCGAGGGGGCCACCGCGGAGGAGACCGGGGCACCCGGCCCCCCGGCACGCGGCACGGACGGCGTAGCGGCGGGCACGGACGGCGTACTGGCAGGCACGGACGGCATACCGGGCGGCACCGACGGCGTACCGGCAGGCAGCGGCGGTGCGTCGCCCGGCCGGGGCGGCACCGTGGGCGGCGCCGGCACACCGGCGGGCGGCGTCGCGGCGCGCTCCGGCGGCACCGCCGGTCGCGGCACAGGATCCGCCTGCGCGCCCCGCGCGTCCTGCGTCCCGTCGCTGTCCATCGCCCTTGCCCCCTGACCAGCCGCTCCGTCCACCATCGCCGAGTCAATCTAACGCCCCCGCAAGGGGAGTTCACCGCTCACGCGGCCGGGTCCCGGCGGCGGACCCTCCGAGTGGCTATGTCCACGACGGACAACCGGCGCCGCCGACAACGCCCACATGGAGCATGCCCGCACCCCCTTCCCCGCCCTAGCCTGCGAGAAAAGAACCTGTGCGTCCGTAAAACGCACCCCGGTACGCCCGGTACGCAAGATCATCAGGGAGCCCCCCATGACCGCACTTCCGCAGGAGCGCCGCGTCGTCACCGCCATCCCCGGCCCGAAGTCGCAGGAGCTTCAGGCCCGCCGCGTCGCCGCGGTCGCGCAGGGCGTGGGCTCTGTGCTGCCGGTGTTCACCGCGCGAGCGGGCGGCGGCATCATCGAGGACGTCGACGGCAACCGGCTGATCGACTTCGGCTCCGGAATCGCGGTGACCAGCGTCGGCGCCTCCGCCGAGGCCGTCGTACGCCGGGCCGCCGCGCAGCTCGCCGACTTCACCCACACCTGTTTCATGGTCACCCCGTACGAGGGCTACGTGGAGGTCGCCGAGGCGCTCGCCGAGCTGACCCCGGGTGACCACGCCAAGAAGTCCGCGCTGTTCAACAGCGGTGCGGAGGCCGTCGAGAACGCCGTCAAGATCGCCCGCGCGTACACCAAGCGCCAGGCGGTCGTCGTCTTCGACCACGGCTACCACGGCCGGACGAACCTGACGATGGCGCTGACGTCGAAGAACATGCCCTACAAGAACGGCTTCGGTCCGTTCGCGCCCGAGGTCTACCGGGTGCCGGTGGCCTACGGCTACCGCTGGCCGACCGGGGCCGAGAACGCCGGCCCGGAGGCCGCCGCCCAGGCCATCGACCAGATCTCCAAGCAGGTCGGCGCCGACAACGTGGCCGCGATCATCATCGAGCCGGTGCTCGGCGAGGGCGGTTTCATCGAGCCGGCCAAGGGCTTCCTGCCCGCGATCAGCGAGTTCGCCGCCGCCAACGGCATCGTCTTCGTCGCGGACGAGATCCAGTCCGGCTTCTGCCGCACCGGCCAGTGGTTCGCCTGCGAGGACGAGGGCATCGTCCCGGACCTGATCACCACCGCCAAGGGCATCGCGGGCGGGCTGCCGCTCGCCGCCGTCACCGGCCGCGCCGAGATCATGGACGCCGCGCACGCGGGCGGCCTCGGCGGCACCTACGGCGGCAACCCGGTCGCCTGCGCCGGCGCGCTCGGCTCCATCGAGACGATGAAGGAGCTGGACCTCAACGGGAAGGCGAAGGCGATCGAGGCCACGATGAAGGCCCGGCTGACCGCGATGCAGGACAAGTTCGACATCATCGGTGACGTGCGTGGCCGCGGCGCGATGATCGCCATCGAGCTGGTCAAGGACCGTACGACCAAGGAGCCGAACCCGGAGGCGACCGCCGCGCTCGCCAAGGCCTGCCACCAGGAGGGCCTGCTGGTCCTGACCTGTGGCACCTACGGCAACGTGCTGCGCTTCCTGCCGCCGCTGGTCATCGGTGAGGACCTGCTCGACGAGGGTCTGGACATCATCGAGCAGGCTTTCGCCCGCGTCTGAGCGGGACCTGTGCGTCCGGTCCGCGAGCCACGGAATCGCGGGCCGGGCAGAGCGTGTGAAGAAGGTGTGCGAGGTGGATGGCGGGAGGGAGATCCGCCTGTCGTCCCTGGAGTCACTGCCGTAGGTTCTACCCAGATGAGAGATACACCCCGCTCACAGGGGACTGTGGGCGAACCCAGGCCGGGGCCTCCCCAGCTTCGACCTGGTCGTGCCTCGCGCACACAACCGGAGCCCTCGGCTTCGGATCTCCTCACCGATCGGACGGTCGCTCGCCCCAAACCCCCCGGGGCGCGCGACATTCCGATCCGGACGGCCACCCCGGAACCACCCCCCCTGTTCCGGGGTGGCGACCTCCTTCTCGGACGCCGATCTCCCGGGCGCCGACCTTTCGGACACAGGCCAGAGACTGCGGACCCCGGTTCACGCCCCGGGGTCCCTTTTTTGAGGGAATAGCGATACGATACGTCTCGTCTCGCACTCTCGGCCTCGCGGCTTCTTCGAGCCCCGTCCGCCGCCCGTCCGCTGGAGGCCCCCATGCACCGCCACGTCGACGCAGCCCCCGGCATCCGCCTCTGGGTGGAGGAGCGCGGTCCCGCGGACGCGCCCCCGCTCCTGCTGATCATGGGCGCCCAGGCCAGCGGGGTCGGCTGGCCCGACCCGTTCGTGGACCTCCTCGCCGCCCGCCACCGCGTCATCCGCTACGACCACCGTGACACCGGCCGCTCCACGTGGGCGTTCGACGAGCAGCCGTACCCGATCACCGCGCTCGCGGCCGACGCCGTGACGGTCCTCGACGCCCTCGGTGTCGACCGGGCCCATGTCGTCGGCCTCTCCCTCGGCGGCATGCTCACCCAACTGCTGCTCGCCGACCACCCCGACCGGCTGCGCACCGCGACCCTGATGGGCACCCAGGCGCTCAGCTCCACGCCGTACGTACGGCCGGACGGTGTGGAGGTGCCCGTCGAGGAGCTGCCCGGGATCGACCCGCGGGTGCTGGAGCTGTGGGCCCGGCCCGTGCCGCCCGACCTGGACCTGGAGGCCGAGCTGGACCGCAGGGTGGAGCACTGGCGGGCGCTGAGCGGTGACGCCCTCCCCTTCGACGCCGCGTACACCCGTGCCTCGGAGCGCGGGATCATCGAGCACACCGGGCATCACCGCACCAACACCGCGCACGGCCGGGCCGACGTCTTCGGCATGGACCGCACCCGGCAGCTCGCCCGCAACGAGGTCCCCACCCTGGTGATCGCCGCCCCGGCCGAGCCGGTCTTCCCGCCGCCGCACCCGCAGCACCTCGCCCAGGTGATCCGTGGCGCCCGCCTGGTGGAGATCCCCGGCATGGGACACGCCCTGCCGCCCGCGGTGCACGCACCGCTGGCCGCCGCGATCCTGGAGCACAGCGGTTCCTGACAAGCTGGGGGCCATGTCGACCCGCTCCCACCCGGCGTCCGAGGGTGCCGCCTCGGCGCCCCCAGCCCCCGGACGCCCCGCCCGGGGCGCGCTCCTGCTCGGCCTCCCCGCGCTCCTCTTCACCCTGTTCACCTGGCAGGTCGCCGTCGAAGGGCCCCTGCTGGAGCTGGACGAGCGCCTGAGCCGGGCCCTCGTCCAACCCGGCCGGGCCGCCGAGCTGATGGCCGACCTGGGCAATGTGCAGGTCGCGGTGCCCGTGCTGGTACTGATCGCCGGGTACACCGCCCGGCGGGCACGGTCGGCGGGCGTGCCGCGGTGGTGGCTGCCGTCCGTCGCCGGGCTCGCGCTGATGGTGATGGTGCCGCTGATCGTCGTACCCCTGAAGGAGTGGACGGACCGGCCGGGGACGCCCGCCGTGCCGCCGGCGACCGGTTACTACCCGTCCGGCCACACCGCGACGGCGGCCGTGGCCTACGGCGCGGCGGTACTGGTCCTGCTGCCCTGGCTGGTCTCCCCGCCCGCCCGCCGCACGGCCGTCGCCACGGCGCTCGTGCTGGTCGCGGCCGTCTCCTTCGGGCTCGTACGGCGGGGCTACCACTGGCCGCTCGACGTGGTGGCGAGCTGGTGCCTGGGCGCGATGCTGCTGGGGGCGCTGTGGCTGTTCCTGCGGAGGGTCGCGCGGTAGCCGTCCGCGCCGACGGCGTCACCCGGCCGACGGCCCGGGCGCTCCGCACGGTGGCGTGGTGCAGGCCCGACAGCGCTGTGGCTCGCGCCGGTCCGGCGCATGGGGCGTCCCCCCGGCCGACAGCGCTGCGGCTCGCGCCGGCTCGGTGCATGGGGCGTCCCCTGGGCTGACAGCGCTGCGGCTCGCGGCTCATGGCCCCGACGGCGCTCTTACCGCCGTCGGACCCGCGGAGCGGTCGCGGCACGGGCGCCGTCCGCGAGCCGGTCTCCGAGCGGCTGAGCTGCGGGCACCGCCGAGCCGGTCTCCGGGGGCGGAGCCGCGGGTGCGGCGGTTGTTCCTGCCGGGTTCGGCGTGGGAGTGGTTGGTGGGGGAGTGTTCGGTGGCGGTCGATCGGACCGCTGAGGGGGTTTTCGGGCGCGGTGGTGCTGCGGGTGCTGCGGTGGGCGCTGCTGCGTTCCGTGTGGGAGTGGTGGGCGGGGGAGTCTTCGGCGGGGGTCCGTGGCGCAGCCGAGCGGGTTTTCGGGCACGGCGGAGCTGCGGGCGTCGCGGTTGTCGCTGCCGCGTTCCGCGGGGAGTGGTAGCCACACGAGTGTTCGGCTGCGCTGCGGGCACAGCCGAGCCCGTCTCCGGGGGCGGAGCCGCGGGCGTGGCGGTTGTTCCTGCCGCGTTCCGCGTGGGAGTGGTCGGCGCGAGCGGTCGGCGCCGGTCCTGTGCGGGGCCCGGATCCGCGGTGGGCCGGGTGCCGCGCTGGGGCACGTGTGCGGGGCCCGGATCCGCGGTGAGCAGGGTGCCGTGCCGTGGCCGACTCCGCCAAAGCGGCGCACCCCCCGCCCCCACCACTACGACTCGGACAAACGCCCCTCCGCCGCCGCGCCCCTACCGTGGAGCAGGAAAAGCCAGCACACCCACTACGCGGAAGGGCCGGGACTCTCTCATGCCCCAGGAAAAGAACGCGGGGGCCACCCACGCCTTCTGGCTCGCCGGCCGCCAGGTCACCGGCGAGGACAGCTTCGACGTCACCTCCCCGTGGGACGGCCGTCTCGTCGGCACGGTCGGCGTGCCGAGCGACGCGCAGGTCGAGGAGGCCGTGGCCGCCGCGTACGCCGTGCGGGACGAGTTCGCCGCCACCCCGGCGCACGTCCGTGCCGCCGCCCTCGACCACGTCAGCAAGCGGCTCGTCGAGCGCACCGAGGAGATCGCCCAGCTGATCTCCGCCGAGAACGGCAAGCCGATCAAGTGGGCGCGCGGCGAGGTCGGCCGGGCCGTGTCCGTGTTCCGGTTCGCCGCCGAGGAGGCCCGCCGGTTCAACGGCGGTGAGGCCCAGCGGCTCGACACCGACGCCGGCGGTCAGGGCCGCCTGGCCCTGACCCGGCGCTTCCCGAAGGGCGTCGTGCTCGGCATCGCGCCGTTCAACTTCCCGCTGAACCTGTGCGCCCACAAGATCGCCCCGGCGATCGCGGCGGGTGCGCCGATCATCCTGAAGCCCGCCCCGGCCACCCCGCTCTCCGGCCTGATCATCGGCGAACTGCTCGCCGAGACCGAGCTGCCGGCCGGTTCGTGGAGCATCCTGCCGGTCTCCAACGACCGCATGCCCGCCCTCGTCCAGGACGAGCGGCTGCCGGTGATCTCCTTCACGGGTTCCGAGAAGGTCGGCTACGCGATCATGGACTCGGTGCCGCGCAAGCACTGCACCCTGGAGCTGGGCGGCAACGGCGCGGCCGTCGTCCTCGCCGACTTCGCGAGCGACGCCGACCTCGACTGGGCCGCGACCCGCATCGCCACCTTCTCCAACTACCAGGGCGGCCAGTCCTGCATCTCCGTGCAGCGGGTCATCGCCGACGCCTCCGTCTACGACCGGCTGCTGCCGCGCATCGTCGCCGCCGTCGAGGCCCAGGTCACCGGTGACCCGTCCGACGACAGGACCGATGTCGGACCGCTGGTCAGCGAGGACGCCGCCAGGCGCGTCGAGTCGTGGGTCGACGAGGCGGTCTCCGCGGGCGCCACGCTCCTCGCCGGAGGCAAGCGCGACGGCGCCTCGTACGCGCCGACCGTCCTCACCGACGTACCGGCGAGCGCCACCCTCTCCTGCGAGGAGGTCTTCGGGCCGGTCCTCACCGTGCGCAGGGTGGACGGCGAGGCCGAGGCCTTCGCCGCCGTCAACGACTCCAAGTACGGCCTCCAGGCGGGCGTTTTCACCCATGACATCCAGGCCGCCTTCCGCGCCCACCGGGCGCTGGAGGTCGGCGGCGTGATCATCGGCGACGTGCCCTCCTACCGCGCCGACCAGATGCCGTACGGCGGAGCCAAGCAGTCCGGTGTGGGCCGCGAGGGCGTGCGGTTCGCGATGGACGACTACACCTACGAGCGTGTGCTGGTCCTCACCGGACTCGCCCTGTGAAACGGACCCCGAGGCCCTCTGGCTAATGGGAACCGTGTTCAGCTAGTCTCGCTCGGGACGCGAGCTCGTCGTCCCGGAAGGGGCCCGGCACCGATGCCTTCCGGTGCCGGGCCCCTTCCTCGTGCCGGCCGTGTCCGTACCCTCAGCCGGAGAAGCCGACGAGCGCGAGCCGCAGCGGGCCGCGCAGCCTGAGACGCAGATCCTGGACGCCCTCGGCGCCGAAGGGGGCGTCGAGCTGGGTGTAGGCGTACGGCCCCGGCGTGGGCGTGCCCGGGGTGAGGGTCGCCAGCGCCGGGCCGTCGGCCAGGCAGACCTCCACCGTGCCCCCGCCCGCCACCTGCACGCTCACGCGCGTGACACCCGTGCCGAAGTCGCAGGCCCGGTAGAGCAGTTCGGCGGTGCCGTCCGCCGCGGGCGTCACCGCGTCACCCGCCACCTTCGTCCGGTCCACGATCTCCGCGCCGCTCTGCTCGTCGAAGTCGACGGCGGCCAGTCCGTCGCGCAGGACCGGACGGGGGGCGGCCCGCTCGCCGTCCAGGGTCACCGTCGTACGCAGCCGGACGTCCTCGCTGGACGCGCCCACCAGCAGTTCGTACGGTCCCGGCTCGCGGCGCCAGTCGCCCCGCGCCACGTCCCAGAACGCGAAGGCGGACAGGGGGACCTCGAAGGACAGTGCCGTCCGCGCGCCGGGGGCCAGCGTGACCCGGTGGTGGGCCAGCAGTTCGCGCCGGGGACGGGTGACCGAGGGGTCCACCGCCCGCGAGTAGAGCTGGGCGACCTCGTCGGCGGTCACCTCCCCGGTGTTGGTCACCGTGAAGGAGACCCGCACCGAGCCCTCCGCGACCCGCACCGCCAGATCGGCGTACGCGAACGACGCGTACGACAGGCCGTGCCCGAACGGGAACAGGGGAGTGCCCTCGAAGTACAGATATGTCTGGCGGGCGCCGATCACGTCGTAGTCCAGCAGGTCGGGCAGGTCCGCGTCGTCGGCGTACCAGGTCTGCGGCAGCCGGCCCGCCGGGGACACGTCACCGGCCAGGACCCGCGCCAGGGCGGTGCCCGCGGCCTGACCGCCGTGCGCCGTCCACAGCACCGCGGACAGCCGCCCCGGCTCGATCGCGTACGGGTACGCCGACACCAGCGCCAGCACCGTGCGCGGATTCGCGGCGCGGGCCGCCTCGAGCAGTTCCTCCTGCCGGCCGGGCAGCCGCAGGGTCGTACGGTCCTCGGTCTCGCGGCCGTTGATGTGCGGGTCGTTGCCCGCCACCACCACGACCACGTCCGCCCGCGCCGCCGCCCGCGTCACCGCCTCCTCGCCGCGCTCGGTGACGACGAGGCGGAACACCTCCGCCTCCGTCGCGGAGTGCTCGTCGGCAACCTTCACGCCGTCGGCGGCGACACAGACGTGGCGACCCGTGCCGAGATGCCGCAGGAGGTGACCGTCGCCGTGGGGTTCGAGGCGGAACGTCTCCTGCACGACCCAGCCGCCGGGCTGGTCCGCGGAGGCGCGCAGGAAGCCGTCCTCGGCGACCGAGAGGTAGCGGCCGTCGGGGGCGCGCAGGGTGAGCACGTCCCCGCCCCAGTCGACCAGCGCGAACTCGGTGCCGTCGGGGTCGGCGGTGAGCGCCGGGAGGTCGGTGCGGCCGGCGAGCAGCGCCGGGTCCAGGGCGCCCTCGGCGCCGCGCACCTCATCGGTGGCCCCGGGGGCCGGTCGCACCTTGAGAAACGTTCCGGCGGCGGTCCGCAGCAGGACCCGGTCCACGCCCTCCGCGAACTCCACGCGCTCCGCGCCGAACCGCTCGTACAGCCCCTCCAGCGGAGTGGACCGGTGGATCAGGGTGCCGCTGTACCAGTCGAGCTTGCACTCGTCGGCGAGCAGGCCGACCACCGCGATCCGGGCGTCCGCGGCCAGCGGCAGCACCCCGTCGTTGCGCAGCAGCACCACCGCCTGCTCGGCGGCCTCCCGCGCGAGGGCACGGTGGGCCGGGGTGTCGAACTCGCCGGTGCCCGCGTAGGGGTCGTGACGCGGATCGAACTCGCCCAGCCGGAACCGCACCGAGAGCTGGCGGCGGACCGCCGCGTCGATGTCCGCCTCGGCCAGCAGACCCCGCTCGTACGCCCCCGTCACCCGCGCGACGATCTTCGAGCCGTCCGTGCCGTGGTCGGTGAAGCTGTCCACGCCGGCGGTCAGCGAGGCAGCCGTCGCCTCCTCGTGGGTGTCGAAGTAGTGCTCGGAGTCGACCAGGTTGGAGGGCGCCCCCGCGTCCGAGCAGACCAGCAGCTCCTCCTCGGTCCAGGCCCGCAGTTGCTCGCGCAGATACGGCGACACGTGGTTGGGGCGCCCGTTGACCAGGTTGTACGCCGGCATCACCCCGGCCACCGCGCCCGCCTCGACGGTCTCGCGGAAGGCGCGCAGGTCGTACTCGTGCAGCACACGCGGCCGCACCGAGGACGAGGTGACGTCACGGCCCGTCTCGTTGTTGTGGGCCAGCCAGTGCTTGAGGACCGGAGCCGTCCGCCAGTAGGTCGGATGGTCGCCGCGCAGACCGTGCGTATAGGCGGTGGCGATGGCGGAGGTGAGCTTCGGGTCCTCCGAGTAGCCCTCCTCGTTGCGGCCCCACAGGGGGTGGCGCAGCAGGTTGACCGTGGGCGCCCAGACGTTGAGGCCGATCCGGTCGTCGCGGGCGCGCATCGCGCGCACCTCCTTGGACACCGCCTCTCCGACCCGCCGCACCAGCTCCGGGTTCCAGGTCGCGCCCAGCCCCACGGCCTGCGGGAACACCGTCGCCGGGCCCATCCACGCCACTCCGTGCAGCGCCTCCTGACCGGTGCGGAAGGCACCGACGCCGAGCCGTTCCACGGCGGGGGCGAACTGGTGCAGGAAGGAGATCTTCTCCTGGAGGGTCAGTCGCGACAGCAGATCGTCGATGCGCTTCGCGAACGGCAGACGCGGATCGCGGAACGGCGGGGCGGGCGGCGTGGATGCGGTCACGTGAGGTTCCCTTTGCGATGGAGCGGGGAGGCGCTTTCGAAGCGCTTCGATGCTCATTCGGCCCCGGGGTGGGTGTCAAGGGACCCCGCGGCAACAACTAGGACTCTTGGGCGACATTTCAAGTCGTGCATGCGCGCCGACCAAACCCGGACGCCTCGGAGGAATCTTGGGAGCGACCCTTGTGCACCCCCATGCCTTCACTTAACCTCACAGCAACATCGAAGCGCTTCGACGATCCTTCGCCAGTGTGGAGCCTCCGCCGCGAGGCAGGCAGACCTCCGACGATCAGGGACCGGAGACGCTTCAGCTCAGCCAGTTCCACTCAAGACACCGCAGCCGACGGCCACCGCCGGGTGTCCTGGTGCGCCATGAAGGGTTGACGCAATGACGCCGAACGCCGCTTCCGCCTCCTCCGGGCCCAGCCGGAGAAGCTTCCTCGCCTCCACGGCGGTCGCCACCGCAGCGGTGGCAGGAGGGATGCCGCTGCTCGCCGCCTGCGGCGGTTCGGACAGCGGCTCGCGCGACGGCACCACCTCGGGCAAGGACGCCAGGAAGATCCTGCCGACCTTCGTCGCCAACAACGTGGTGACGCCCGACATCCCGTCCAAGAACGGCTCCTCGGTCGGTTTCACCGGCAAGCTCGACCTGGCGGGCCTGAAGACCTCGGTACCGAAGAAGCTCGGCAAGGGCGCGAAGGTCACCGTGATGTCGCCGTTCTGGGGATCGCCCCCGAAGGGTGGCAACCCCTACTACACGGCGATGAACGCCCTCACCGGCGTCGACGTCGTCTGGCAGAACCAGGACGGAAACACCTACGACCAGAAGCTCGGCGCCGTGCTCGCCTCCAGCGACGTGCCCGATGTCGTGGTCGTCCCCGGCTGGAACATGGGCGGCAAGATACCGAGCGCCATCCTCAGCAAGTTCGCCGACCTGGGCCCGTACCTCTCCGGGGACGCGGTCAAGGACTACCCGAACCTCGCGGCGATACCGACCGACGCCTGGCAGCGGTCGATCTTCGGCGGCAAACTGCGCGGCCTGCCGATGCCGTCCTCGTACGTGACGAACATCGTGCCCTTCTACCGCAAGGACCTCTTCGACAAGGCGGGCTACACGGTCCCGAAGACCACCGAGGAGTTCGTGGCGCTGGCCAAGGAGATCACCAACGCCAAGGCCAAGGTGTGGGCCTGTGGCGACATGAAGTGGACGGCGTTCAACAGCTTCGGCGTGCCGTCGGCGGGGAGAAGCCGCTCGGCTGGATCGTCCAGGACGGCAAGCTGGTCAACCGCATCGAACTGGACGCCTACCTCGAAGCGCTGGAGTGGTCCCGCAAGCTGTTCGACGCCGGATACGTGCACCCCGACTTCAAGCTGGGCAAGAGCCAGGCCATCGATCCGAGCACCAAGTTCGCGGCCGGCGAGTTCCTCATCTACAACACCGACATCTCCAGCTGGTACGGGCAGCAGGCCTCGCAGGCCACCCAGAACCCCGGCTTCCAGATCTGGGGCATGGACATCTTCGGCACCGGCGGCTCCGACCCGGTCATCTACGCCACCCAGCCGGCCAACATCTTCGCCTTCGTCAACAAGAAGGCCTCCGAATCGGTCATCCGTGACGTGCTGGCCGTCGCCAACGCCACCGCCGCCCCGTACGGCACCAAGGAGTACATGCTCACCAACTACGGGGTGGAGGGCACGCACTACGCGGTCAAGGACGGCGTGCCCGTCAAGAACGACAAGGGCAACCAGGAGGTCGCCAACGCGTTCGTGATGATCGCGAGCCCGGCGTCCACCATCGCCCACCCCGACCTCCCGGACGTCGCCAGGGGCCAGGTCGAGTGGCAGCAGCGGATGGGCGCCTTCACCAAGAAGTCGGCCTTCTACGGCATGCAGATCACCGAGCCCAGCCGCTGGACCAACCTGTCCAACGACTTCGAGCAGCTGGAGGACGACATCGTCCGCGGCCGCAAGAAGATCAGCGACATGCAGGCCGCCGTCTCGGACTGGAAGAAGAAGGGCGGCGACCAGCTCCGCGACTGGTACCAGAAGCTGCTCGACGAGAACGGCACGGCGGCGAGCTGACCGGCGGCGAGGCGAGGAGAACGGCCGTGTCCCACAGCACGGTGCCTCGGAGCAGGCCCGAGGCCGAGAAGACGGACAAGACCCCGGCGGCGTCCGGCGGAACCACCGGTTCCGCGGGGAGACGGTCCTCGGGCAAGCTGAGCCTGCGGACCAGGTTCCGGCGCGACCGCGTCCTGCTGCTGATGACGCTGCCCGCGGTCGCACTGGTCCTGCTCTTCAACTACCTGCCGATCCTCGGCAACGTGGTCGCCTTCCAGGACTACGACCCCTACATCAGCGACAACGGGGTCGTCTCCATCCTGAACAGCCCCTGGGTGGGTCTGGAGAACTTCCAGCGGCTCTTCGAGGACTCGGCGTTCTGGGAGGCGGTCCAGAACACGCTGGTGCTGTTCTTCCTCCAGCTCGTGCTGTACTTCCCGATCCCGATCGGGCTCGCGCTGCTCATCAACAGTGTGGTCAGGCCCCGGGTGCGGGCGGTGTCGCAGGCGATCCTCTACCTGCCGCACTTCTTCTCCTGGGTGCTGGTCATCGCCGTGTTCCAGCAGCTCTTCGGCGGCGCGGGAATCCTCTCGCAGCTGCTGCGGCAGAACGGGTACGACGGCATCGACATCATGACCGACCCGGAGACCTTCAAGTTCCTCATCACCGCGCAGAGCGTGTGGAAGGACGCCGGCTGGGGCATCATCGTCTTCCTCGCCGCCCTCGCGTCGGTGAACCCGGACCTGTACGAGGCCGCCGCGATGGACGGCGCCAACCGGTGGCGCCGCATGTGGCACGTCACCCTCCCCGCCCTGCGGCCGGTCATCGCCCTGCTGCTGGTGCTCCGTGTGGGCGACGCCCTCACGGTCGGGTTCGAACAGATCCTTCTGCAACGCGACGCGGTGGGACCAGGGGCCTCGGAGGTCCTCGACACCTTCGTGTGGTGGAACGGCGTCCGCAACCAGGACTTCGGCTACGCGGCCGCCGCCGGTCTGATCAAGGGCGTGATCAGCCTCGGCCTCGTGCTCGTCGCGAACAAGGTGGCCCATCTCATGGGCGAGCAGGGGGTGTACAAGAAGTGAGCACCGTGACCGACCGGCCCGCGGCCGACAAGAGCGTGCGCGCACCGAGCCGTTGGGCCGCCCCGCCGCGGCCCTCGTGGGAGGAGCAGCCCAGCAGGGCGGGCCTCGCGGGCAAGGGAATCGCCCTGGGCTTCGCCTGCCTCGCGATCGTCTTCCCGCTGTGGATCGTCCTCGTCACCAGTCTCTCCTCACGGAAGACCATCGATGAGGCCGGCGGCCTGGTGATGATCCCGAAGGAGATCGACTTCATCGCCTACCGCGAACTCCTCAGCGGTGGCCAGGTCACCCGGGCCGCGATCATCAGCGTCCTGATCACCGTCGTCGGTACGGCGTTCTCCATGACGGTGTCCGTGCTGTGCGCCTACGGCCTGTCCCGCTCGGGGTCGCTCGCCCACCGCTGGATCCTGATGACCCTGCTGGCGACGATGTTCTTCAGCGCGGGACTGATCCCGACCTACCTGCTGGTGCAGTCCCTCGGGCTGACCGACACCTACCTCGCGCTGATCCTGCCGAGCGCGATCAGTGTCTTCAACATCCTGGTCCTGCGCGGCTTCTTCATGGGGATCTCGCAGGAACTCATCGACAGCGCGCGGATCGACGGGGCGGGGGACTTCCGCATCCTCTGGCAGATCGTGATGCCGCTGTCGCGTGCGGTGCTGGCGGTGATCACGCTGTTCTACGCCGTCGGGTACTGGAGCGCCTGGTTCAACGCCTCGCTGTACCTCAACGACCAGGACATGATGCCGCTCCAGAACGTCATGATCCAGCTGGTGCAGAAACAGGAGGCGCCGGTCGGGATGGGGCAGGCCATCAAAACGGGTCAACTGTCGGCGCTGGCCGTGCAGATGGCGGTCATGGTGATGGCTCTGCTGCCGGTGGCAGTGCTGTCCCCGTTCGTCCAGAAGCACTTCAAGAAGGGGATGCTGACGGGGGCGGTGAAGGGCTGAGAGCGGCTCCGCCGGTCGAACCGGATACGAGCCGTCCCCCGTCCTCGACCCGTCGGTGGCCGGTCGCGCGGTTCCCCCCGCCCCTCGGGCACGTCCACTCACGCCGCTGCCTGCGGCTCCCCGTCGGGTGGGCGACGGAGGGCTCCCCGCTCGAGCACGGCCGAGAGCGGGGGAGGCACCCGGCAGCGCCCGCCACCTGACCCGGCCCCGGCACCACGCCACCCGCACCCCGGCCCACCGTCCCTCCCCCCCCCTGCGAGGTCACCCATGCACACCTCCCCCCTCAACCGCCGCACGGTACTCGCCGGGACGGCGGCCGCCGCGGCCCTCACCGCCACCCCCGCCCTCCAGGGCCGTACCAGCGCCGCGGAACAACCGCCGAGCCCCACCTACCGCTGGCGCACCGCCGTCATCGGGGGCACCGGATTCGTGACGGGTGTCCTCTTCCACCCCACGGTCCGAGGCCTCGCCTACGCCCGCACGGACATCGGCGGCGCGTACCGCTGGGACGACCGCACCGCCCGCTGGACCCCCCTCACCGACCACCTCGGCTGGGACGACTGGAACCTCCTCGGGGTGGAGGCCGTCGCCGTCGACCCGGCCCACCCCGCCCGCGTCTACCTGGCCCTCGGCGCGTACTCCCAGTCCTGGGCCGGGAACGGCGCGATCCTGCGCTCCGAGGACCGCGGTGCCACCTGGACCCGCACCGACCTGACCGTGAAGCTCGGCGCCAACGAGGACGGCCGCGGCACGGGCGAGCGCCTCCTCGTGGACCCGCGCGACAGCGACACCCTCTGGCTGGGCACCCGGCACGACGGACTCCTGAAGTCCACCGACCGCGGGGCCACCTGGAAAGCGGCGGACACCTTCCCGGCCGCCCCGAACCCCACCGGCCAGGGCGTCACCCTCCTGGTCGCGGCCGGCCGCACGCTCTACGCCGGCTGGGGCGACTCGGACGGCACGACGGCGTCGGCCAACCTGTTCCGGACGGCGGACGGCACCACCTGGGAGCCCGTCCCCGGACAACCCGCCGGCACCGCCGCGAAGGTCCCGGTCCGCGCCGCGTACGACCGGCACACGCGTGAGCTGTACGTGACGTACGCCAACGCCCCGGGCCCCAACGGCCAGTCGGACGGCAGTGTGCACAAGCTGGCCACGACCACCGGCAAGTGGACCGAGGTCACGCCGGTGAAGCCCGGCGGCACGACCCAGGACGGCTCCGCCGACACCTTCGGGTACGGCGGGGCCGCCGTGGACGCCCGCCGCCCCGGCACCGTCGTGGTCTCCACCAACAACCGCTGGGCGGCCGTCGACACCCTGTACCGCACGACCGACGGCGGCCGCACCTGGACCTCCCTCAAGGACTCCGCGGTGTTCGACGTCTCCGAGACGCCCTTCCTCAAGTGGGGCGAGGCCGCGCCCAAGTTCGGCTGGTGGATCCAGGCGGTGGCCGTCGACCCGTACGACTCCGAGCACCTCGTGTACGGCACCGGCGCCACCCTCTACGGCACCCGCGACCTCAGGCGCTGGGCCCCGCAGATCCGCGGCTTGGAGGAGACCGCCGTACGCCAGCTGATCTCGCCGCCGACGGGCGAGGCGCATCTGATCAGCGGACTCGGCGACATCGGCGTGATGTACCACGAGCGGCTCACCGCCTCGCCGTCGCGCGGCATGGCCACCAACCCCGTCTTCGGCTCCGCGACCGGACTCGCGCAGGCCGCGCTCAGGCCCTCGTACGTGGTCCGCGCGGGCTGGGGCGACCACGGCAACGGCGCCTTCTCGCGGGACGGCGGCCGGACCTGGGCGCCCTTCGCCGCCCAGCCCGCCATCGCGAAGGACGCGCCGGGGCCGATCGCCGCCAACGCCGACGGCAGCGTGCTGCTGTGGTCCTTCGTGCACTGGGACGGCACGAAGCACCCGGCCCACCGGTCGTCGGACAACGGGGCCACCTGGACCGAGGTCCCCTCCTTCCCCAAGGGCGCCACACCGGTCGCCGACCCGGCCGACCCGGCGGTCTTCTACGTCTACGACACCGACGCGGGCACGCTGCTGGCCAGCACCGACGGCGGCCGTACCTTCACCGCGCGGGCGACCGGACTACCCTCCGGGGACAGCCAGTTCAAGGTGGTCGCGGCGCCGGGACGCTCCGGCGACCTGTGGCTGAGCGCCAAGTGGAACGGCCTGTACCGGTCCACCGACGGCGGCGCCGGCTTCTCGAAGATCGACAGCTGCTGGGCCTCGTACACCCTCGGCTTCGGAAAGGCCGCCGACGGGGCCGACTACCCCGCGATCTACCAGGTCGGCTCCACCGGGACGATCACCGCCGTCCACCGCTCCGACGACGGCGCGAAGACCTGGATGAGGATCAACGACGACGCCCACCAGTGGGGCTGGACCGGCGAGGTCATCACCGGCGACCCGCGGATCCACGGCCGCGTCTACCTGGCCACCAACGGGCGCGGCATCCAGTACGGGGAGCCCGTCTGATGCCCGGCCTGAGCACGGCGACGAACGGCCGCATCCTGTTCGGCGGCGACTACAACCCCGAGCAGTGGCCCGAGGAGACCTGGCACGAGGACGTCCGGCTGATGAAGGACGCCGCGGTCAACTCCGTCACGCTCGGCGTCTTCTCCTGGTCGAAGCTCGAACCCACCCCGGGAGAACGCGAGTTCGGCTGGCTGGACCGGCTCATGGACCTGATGCACGAGCACGGCATCGGGGTCGTCCTGGCCACCCCCACCTCCTCGCCGCCGCCCTGGATGGGACACCTCCACCCGGACACGCTGCCCGTCGACCAGGACGGGCGCACCGAGTGGTGGGGCGGCCGCCAGCACTTCTCGCACTCCAGCGCCACCTACCGCCGCTACGCCGCCGCCGTCACCGAGGACCTCGCAGCCCGCTACGGCGGCCACCCGGCCCTCACGATGTGGCACATCAACAACGAGTACTGCACCTACGACTGGAGCGACGAGGCCGCCGCCCGCTTCCGCCGCTGGCTCCAGGGCAGGTACGGCACCCTCGACGCCCTCAACGAGGCCTGGGGCACCGCCTTCTGGAGCCAGGGCTACGGCGACTGGGCCGAGATCCACACGCCCCGCCACGCCCACTACCTGAAGAACCCCAGCCAGGTGCTGGACTTCAGGCGGTTCACCTCCGACATGCTCCTGGAGTGCTACACCGCCGAGCGGGACATCGTCCGCCGGGCCACCCCGCACACCCCGGTGACGAGCAACTTCATGCCGCTGTGGGCCGGCCAGGACGCCTGGCGCTGGGCCGCGGAGGAGGACGTCGTCTCCGTCGACCTCTACCCCGACCCGCGCGACCCGGCCGGCGCCCAGCACGGCGCCCTCGTCCAGGACATGACCCGCTCGCAGGCCCGCGGCCCCTGGATGCTGATGGAACAGGCGGCCGGACCGGTCAACTGGCGCGGGGTGAACCACCCCAAGCCGCGCGGACTCAACCGCCTCTGGTCGCTCCAGGCCGTGGCCCGCGGCGCCGACGCCGTCTGCTACTTCCAGTGGCGCCAGTCCCGCCAGGGCGCGGAGAAGTTCCACTCGGGCATGGTCAGCCACGCGGGGGAGGAGGGCCGTACCTACCAGGAGGTCAAGCAGCTCGGCGCCGACCTGGCGAAGATCTCCGGGCGGGTGACGGACCGGCACACCGTCAACGACATCGCGATCCTGCACGACTGGCACGCCTGGTGGGCGAGCTCCCAGGACGGACGCCTCTCCGCGCACGTCGACCACCCGACCGTCCTGCACGCCTGGCACCGCGCCCTGTGGGAGTCCCACCTCACCACCGACTTCGCCCACCCCGAACACGACCTCGGCGGATACAAGCTGGTCGTCGTCCCGCAGCTCTACCTCCTCACCGACGCCGCCGTCGACAACCTCCTCGCCTACGTCCGCGGCGGGGGCACCCTCGTCAGTGGCTTCCTGACCGGCGTCGCCGACGAGGACGACCGGGTCCGCCCCGGCGGCATGGACCCCCGGCTGCGCGACCTGTTCGGCATCCGCACCCTGCACGAGTGGTGGCCGCTGGAGCCGGGGGAGCCGGCCGAGTGCGACGGCTTCCGCGGCACCCTGTGGTCGGAGGAGATCGAGAAGACCGAGGAGGCCGTGGCGGAGGCCTCGTACAAGGGCGGAGAGCTGGACGGCCTGCCCGCCGTGCTCCGCAAGGGCCGCGCCTGGTACGTCTCGACGCTCCCCGAGCCCGAGTCCCTGCGCGAGCTGCTCGCCCGGATCGCGGCCGGCGCGGGAGCCGCCCCGGTGCTCGCCGGGCTGCCCGGCCAGGTGGAGGCCGTCCGCCGCGGTGACCTGCTGTTCCTGCTCAACCACGGGCGCGAGGCCGTGACCGTCGAGGTGCCGGGCAGCCACCGGGACCTCCTCACCGACGCCGAGGTCAGCGACGAGATCACCCTCGGCCGCCACGGCGTCGCGGTGCTGACGCCATGACCGCCGGCCCCGTCCACGGCACCTGGGAGCCACGCCCGGCCGCCCGCTGGGAGGACGGCTTCCTCGGCGGCAACGGCCGGCACGGAGCCCTCGTGTTCGGAGATCCGAACGACGACCGGGTCATCGTCACCCATCACACCCTCGTCCGCCCCAACGGCGCCGAACACGCCGAGCCCCCGCGACTCGCCGGCGAACTCCCCGCGCTCCAGGCCCGGTTGCTCGCCGGAGACCTCACGGCCGCCGAGGACTTCACCGACGGACGGCC
Source organism: Streptomyces phaeoluteigriseus (assembly GCF_001896135.2). Classification (GTDB taxonomy): domain Bacteria; phylum Actinomycetota; class Actinomycetes; order Streptomycetales; family Streptomycetaceae; genus Streptomyces; species Streptomyces phaeoluteigriseus. The sequence goes on along the minus strand of NZ_MPOH02000009.1, from coordinate 429,927 downwards.
CCTGCAATGGGTGCAGCCCTTCCACCCCGCCTTCCAGATCCGGCTGCGACGACCGGACGCCGCCGCCCGCGACTACCGCCGTGGCGTCGACTTCTCCACCGGCGAGATCACCGCCGCCACCGCCGGCTGGACCAGCCGCGTCCTCGTCTCCCGGGCGGACGACGTGATCGTCCAGCACATCACCGGCCCCGGACCGAGCCTGGACATCACCCTGGACCACCGGCTCGCGAACGTGCCCGCGGGCCTGGGCGTCGGCCACGGGGCGCTCCTCACCCCGGAGGCGCCGTCCTCAGCCTCCGCGCCCGCTACCCGGACAGCGACCGCGCCTACACCGGAGTCACGCTCGTCGCGGTGACCGGCGGCCGGCTCTCCCTCGCCGCCCCCGGCGCCCGGGTCGAGGACGCCGAATCGGTCCTGCTCCTCACCCGCGTCCGCCGTCACACCGGCGACCTCGACGTCGCCGAGGAGACCCGCGCCCTGCGCGCCGTCCTCGCCGGACGGTCGTACGACGAACTCCGCGACCGGCACACGACACTCCACCGCACCGCCTACGAACGCGTCGGCCTCGACCTCGCCGCCGACCCCGGCGAACGCGCCCTGCCGGGCTCGGAGCTGCTGAAGCGTCCGGACGCCACGGCGCTGCTGGAGCGGCTCTTCGCGGCAGGCCGCTACCACCTGCTCAGCGCGAGCGGCGTCTTCCCGCCCCGCCTCACCGGCCTGTGGACCGGCGACTGGGACACGGCCTGGGCCGGCGCGTTCACCACCGACGCCAACCTCAACCTCCAGACGGCGTCGGCGGCGGCAGCCGCCCTGCCCGAGGTCACGGCGGCCCTCGCCGCCCTGATCCACGGGCAGGCGGACGACTGGCGCGAGAACGCCCGCGCCATCTTCGGCGCCCGAGGCGTCGTCGCCCCGCCGCACACCGACGGCGAGTCGGGACTGACGTACCACTTCAGCCGCGAATTCCCCCTCCACCTGTGGACCGCCGGCGCCGACTGGCTCCTCAAGCCGCTCGTCGACCACGACGAGATCCGCGGCGAACAGGACCCGCGCACCGCCGCCGCGCTCGCCGAGGTCGCGCTGTTCTACGAGGACTTCCTCACCCGCACCGACGCCGACGGGCACCTCGTCGTCGTCCCGTCCTACTCACCGGAGAACCGGCCCGCGAACGCGAGCTGGGGGGCGGTCAACGCGGCCATGGACCTCTCCGCCGCCCGGCACGCGCTCCTCACCGCCGCCGCCTACCACCCCGACCACGCGGCCCGCTGGCGAGCCCTGGCCGACCGCCTCCCGCCGCACCGGACCAACGCCGACGGCGCCCTCGCCGAATGGGCCTGGCCCGGCCTCGACGACACCTACGACCACCGCCACCTCAGCCACCTCTACGCCGTCTGGCCCCTCGACGAGATCAATCCCTACGACACCCCCCGGCTCGCCGCCGCCGCCCACCGCGCCCTCGAACTGCGCGGCGCCGAGAACGACTCCGCGCACGGCCACCTCCACCACGCGCTGATCGCGGCCCGGCTCCGCGACGGCCGACGCGTCACCGAGGCCCTCGCCCAGGTGCTGCAGGGCGACTTCTTCCACGCCTCCCTCGATGAGCGCCCACTACCCCCACCGCGACGTCTACAACGCGGACGCCGCCCACACCCTGCCCGCCGTGCTGATCGAGGCACTCGTCCAGTCGACCCCCGACCGGCTGGTCCTGCTGCCCGCCCTCGGCCCTGCCCTCCCGGCGGGCGAACTCCGGGGCGTACGCACCCGGTTCGGCGCCGACCTCGACCTCGCCTGGGGCCCGACGGAGCCCGCGCCGTCCTCAGGCCGCACCGCACACACCGCATCGAAGTCCGGACTTCCTCCGGCACGGAGCCGCTCGACCTCGTCGCCGGAGAAGACCACGTCCTCACCCTGGGGGCGTGGTGACTCCCCGCAATTCCCCCGCATCTCCCCCCACCCATGGAAGGGACACCATGGCATCTCGCACGCTCGGCAGGGTCACCAAGGCCCTGCTCGCCCCCGCCCTGGCGCTCGGCGCCACCATCGGCCTCGCCTCCGCCCCCGCCCAGGCAGCCGTCTGGAACTCCTGCGAACAGTGGGGCAACACCAGCCTCAACGGCTACACCCTCTACAACAACATCTGGGGCTCCGGCGCCGGCAGCCAGTGCGTCTGGGCCAACTCCGGCACCAACTGGGGCGCCTGGGCGAACCACCCCAACACCGGCGGCATCAAGTCCTACCCGAACTCCAAGAAGGTGATCAACAAGACGATCACCTCACTGGGCTCCCTCAGCAGCAGCTACAACGTCACCGTCCCGTCGTCCGGCGCCTACAACTCCTCGTACGACATCTGGGACACCGACTACGACTACGAGATCATGCTCTGGGTCAACAAGACCGGAGCCGTCGGTCCCCTCGGCACCTCGCAGGGCAACGTGACGCTGGGCGGTCACACCTGGACCGTCTACAAGGGCGACAACGGCGCCAACGAGGTGTTCTCCTTCATCCGCACCTCGAACTCGTCCTCCGGCACCGTCCAGATCCTCCCCATCCTCAAGTGGATCAAGGACACCAAGGGCTGGATGGGCAACGAGACCATCGGCGACGTCCAGTTCGGCTTCGAGATCACCTCGTCCTCGGGCGGCCTGAACTTCCAGACCAACAACCTCACCGTCAGCAGCAGTTGACCGGGCGGGGGTGGGATCTCCCGGAGCCCGTGCGGACCCCCACCCCCTCCGCGTCATCCTGGTCGCCGCCGCCGCGCCGCTCGCCACACCGGGCACCGCGACGGCGGCACCCACTCGGCGCCACGGTCGCGGCCGTGGCGGCCGGGCGGTCCAGCCGCACGTCGCCCGCACGGCCCCCGCCCCCCGCTGCACCCCGACGTCCCGCACACCCGCGCCCTCGTCCGCTTCCTGGCCTCGGTCCGCCCCCGCGGACGGACCACGCGGCCGGTCCCTCCCGGGGGAGACCGGCCGCGTCCGCGCGCCCGCCGTGGCTACTCGGCCACGGGCAGCCGCGCCCCGTCCCGCAGGAACAGCGGGATCCGGTCCAGCGGGGCGTCGACCGTCACGGCCGTACCGCCCTCGTACGTCCGACCCGTCCACGCGTCCGTCCAGCGCGCGCCCGCCGGAAGGTAGGCCGTACGGGCCGTCGCGCCCGCCGTGAGGACCGGGGCGACCAGCAGATCCCGGCCGAAGAGGTAGGAGTCGTCGACGGACCAGGCGGCCTGGTCGTCGGGGAATTCCAGGAACAGCGGCCGCATCACCGGCAGCCCCTCCTCGTGCGCATCCCGCATCACCTGGAGCACGTACGGCTTCAGCCGCTCGCGCAGCCGCAGGTACTTCTCCAGGACCGCCCCGGCCTCCTCACCGTACGACCACACCTCGTTGGGGCCGCCGGTCATCTGGGGGCCCAGCGGCGTGCCCGGGTCGCGGAAGCCGTGCAGGCGCATCAGCGGGGACAGCGCGCCGAACTGGAACCAGCGGACCAGCACCTCGCGGTACTCCGGGTCGTCCGGGTCGCCGCCGTGGAAGCCGCCGATGTCGGTGTTCCACCAGGGGATGCCCGACAGGGCGGTGTTGAGGCCGGCCGCGATCTGGCGGCGCAGGGTCGGGAAGTCGGTGCCGATGTCACCGGACCACAGGGCGGCGCCGTAGCGCTGACTGCCCGCCCACGCCGACCGGTTGAGGGTGATGATCTCGTCGTCGCCGCTGCCGGACGCGCGCAGGCCCTCGTAGAAGGTGCGCGCGTTCTCGGCCGGGTACATGTTGCCGACCTCCAGGCCCGGACCCGCCCAGTAGCGCAGGTTCTCCGGGAAGCCCGGCTTCAGCTCCGGCTCGCAGGCGTCCAGCCAGAACGCCGTGATCCCGTAGGGAGCCAGGTAGTTGTCGCGGACCCTGGACCACACGAACTCGCGGGCCTCCGGGTTGGTGGCGTCGTAGAAGGCGACCTGGACCGTGGAGGCGACCTCCTTGTCCGGCCAGTCGGCGTGCGCCATCGGGCCGTACTGGGTGCCGATGAAGTAGCCGCGCTGCTCCATCAGCTGGTGGTTCTCCGACAGCGGGGACACCGACGGCCAGACGCTCACCACGAGCTTCACGCCCAGCTCGTCCAGTTCGCGGACCATCGCGGCCGGGTCGGGCCACTCCTTCAGGTCGAACTTCCAGTCGCCCAGGTGCGTCCAGTGGAAGAAGTCGCACACGATGACGTCCAGGGGCAGCCCCCGCCGCTTGTACTCCCTTGCCACCGCGAGGAGTTCCTCCTGAGTGCGGTAGCGCAGCTTGCACTGCCAGAAGCCCGCCGCCCACTCCGGCAGCATCGGCGTACGGCCCGTCACCGCGCTGTAGCGGCGCTGGGCGTCGGCCGGGGCGCCCGCGGTGACCCAGTAGTCGATCTGCCGGGCCGAGTCGGCCACCCAGCGGGTGCCGTTGTGCGCCAGCTCCACCCGACCGATCGCCGGGTTGTTCCACAGCAGGGTGTAGCCCCGGCTGGAGGTGAGCACCGGGATGCCGACCTCGGCGTTGCGCTGGACCAGGTCCAGGACGAGGCCCTTCTGGTCGAACCGTCCGTGCTGGTGCTGGCCCAGGCCGTACAGCTTCTCGTCGTCGTAGGCGGCGAAGCGCTGCTCCAGGCGGTGGTGGCCATTGCCGACGGCCGTGTAGAGACGCGAACCGGGCCACCAGAAGTGGGCGCGCTCCTCGGCCAGCAGCTCCCGGTCGTCGGAGGTGTCCAGGAAGCGGATCATGCCCTCCGCGTCCACCTCGACGGTCAGCGCGCCGACCGTCAGCCGCCCCCGCCCGTCCTCGATCTTGACCGTGGACGAGGCCGGCGGCGCCTCCGCGAGCAGCGCGCCGGGCAGACCGTCGAGAACGGGACCGCCGAGCCGCGCACGGACCCGGACCCCGTCCGGACCCCACGGCTCGACCCGGACGGTCTCCTGACGGCCGCTCCATTCCAGCGCGCCGTCCCGCTCACGGAACGTCCCGACGGTGGGAGACGACTGCGCCAGGCTGACCTGAGGCTGGTTTTCGGCAGGCTGATTCACGTGGCGTGCTCCTGTGCTCCTGGAGGAGTGGGACATGCGGGTGCCACGGGCGGGCACCGGTGCGGTCCGTGGTGTGGGAGAGGCGTGTGCGAGAGGTGTGCGGCAGGGACGTGCGGGAGGTGCGGTGGGTCAGGAAGCGGCCGGCGCGGGGCCCGAACTCGCGCGGACCGTCAGTTCCGGGGCGAGCAGCACCACGTCGTCGTCACCCCGGCGATCGAGCTTGGCGACCAGGTACTCCACGGCCCGCCGCCCCATCTCCTGCGCGGGGATGGCGACCGACGTCAGCCGCACCGACGCCTGCACGGCGACCTGGTCGGGACAGATGGCGACCACGGACACGTCCTCGGGGACGGCCCGGCCCTGCTGCCGCAGCAGCGCGAGCAGCGGCTCGACCGCCGACTCGTTCTGCACGACGAACCCGGTGGTGCCAGGACGCTCGTCGAGGACCCGGGCCAGCGTCACCGCCATCGCGTCGTACCCGTTCTCGCACGGGCGGTGCAGCACCCGCAGCCCCAGTTCCTTCGCCCGGGAGCGGAGTCCTTCGAGGGTGCGCTCGGCGAAACCGGTGTGCCGCTCGTACACGGCGGGCGCCTCGCCGATGACAGCGATGTCGCGGTGTCCGAACGTCGCCAGGTGCTCCACGCACAGCGCGCCGGTCGCGGTCCAGTCGAGGTCCACGCAGGTCAGGCCCGTGGTGTCGGCGGGCAGCCCGATCAGGACCGACGGCTGGTCGGTGCCGCGCAGCAGCGGCAGCCGCTCGTCGTCGAGCTGGACGTCCATGAGGATCATCGCGTCGGCGAGCCCGCTGCCGGAGACCCGGCGCACGGCGTCGGGGCCCTCCTCGCCGGTGAGCAGCAGGACGTCGTAGCCGTGCGTGCGGGCGGTGGTGGCGACCGCGATGGCGATCTCCATCATCACCGGCACGTACATGTCGGTGCGCAGCGGGATCATCAGCGCGATGATGTTCGACTTGCTGCTGGCCAGGGCCCGCGCGCCCGCGTTCGGGTGGTAGCCGAGCTGGCGGATGCTCTGCTCCACCGCTCCCGGGTGGTCGCGGAGATGGACCGCTTGCCGCTGAGGACATAGCTCACCGTGCTCGCCGAGACTCCGGCGTGCTGGGCGACCTCGGCGAGGGTGACCATCCAGCTCTCCAAGATGTGTGAAGCGCTTCGACAGTGCGCAGGGGGAACAAGGGCGGGTGAGGGTGCTTTGACAGTAGCTCTAGCGCGAGTGGGTGTCCATAGGTTGTCGAAGCGCTTCGACAGGGTTTCTTCGGGACTTCGCCGAACCGGTCGCGCGGGCCGGTCCGGCGGCCCCGACTCCGTCGGCCGCGGCGGCCTTCCGCGCCGCTGCGGCCGCTGGAGGACGTACGGGAACCGTCCCCCCGGAAGGACCCCTGAGGCAACACCGCGGACCCGCCTTTCCCGGGGGGCGAAGGGCTTCGCCGCCGCCGTCGGCGTCACAGGTCGACGGGGCGTGGATGGCGTGCGCCGGCCCGCCGATCCGGGTCGGCGCCGCAGGAGGTGGTCGAACGGGGGCTTCTCCGTCTCAGCGAACCCCGGCGTCACGAGCGTCGCCCACGACCTGGGCCGCGCGGCAGGAACACCACGGGCCGGCGGGACCGGCCCACCGGCGGGATCGTGATCCGGCCCGACCGCCGGGGCGGGCCACCCCCGACCTCGACGACTCCACCCGGGCACTCGTCCGGCGCAAGCTCCTCGGTAACGACCGGCCCGCCGGACTCCACCCGGGCACTCGTCCGGCGCAAGCTCCTCGGCAACGACCGGCACGCCTCCGGAACCGAGTCCGGCACCGGGGGCTCCAGGGGAAAGGGCCGCCCGGACACCACGTCGTGCTCGGTCGACGTCGGCCGATCGGACGCGCGAGGGGTGGTGGGCTCGCCCGGGATCGGGTACCAACGATCGGGTAGCACCCATCGGTAACCAACGTGGTCCGAGAACCCGATTCGCGGCGAGGTGAGCCTCATGTCCGCACCACCCCTCAAGAAGCCCGTCGTCACCGAACGTGAGGCCCGTCAGGTGGCGGAGGCCGCCCGGGAACAGGACTGGCGCAAGCCCAGCTTCGCCAAGGAACTCTTCCTGGGCCGTTTCCGCCTCGACCTCATCCACCCCCATCCCGTCCCCACCGGCGAGGCCGTACGGCGCGGAGAGCAGTTCCTGGCCAAGCTCCACGAGTTCTGCGAGACGCGGATCGACGGCGCCCTCATCGAGCGCGAGGCCCGCATCCCCGACGAGGTCGTACGCGGTCTCAAGGAACTCGGCGCCCTCGGCATGAAGATCGACCCCAAGTACGGCGGGCTCGGTCTCACCCAGGTGTACTACAACAAGGCGCTGGCCCTGGTCGGCTCGGCCAGCCCGGCGGTCGGCGTGCTGCTCTCGGCACACCAGTCGATCGGCGTGCCGCAGCCGCTGAAGCTGTTCGGCACCGACGAGCAGAAGCAGCGGTTCCTGCCGCGCTGTGCCCGCACCGACATCAGCGCCTTCCTCCTCACCGAGCCGGACGTCGGCTCCGACCCGGCCCGCCTCGCCACCAGCGCCGTACCCGACGGGGACGACTACGTGCTCGACGGGGTCAAGCTGTGGACCACCAACGGCGTGGTCGCCGACCTGCTGGTCGTGATGGCCCGGGTGCCGAAGAGCGAGGGCCACAAGGGCGGCATCACCGCCTTCGTCGTGGAGGCGGGCTCGCCCGGCGTCACCGTCGAGAACCGCAACGCCTTCATGGGCCTGCGCGGCATCGAGAACGGCGTCACCCGCTTCCACCAGGTCCGGGTCCCCGCCGCGAACCGCGTCGGTCCCGAGGGCGCGGGCCTGAAGATCGCCCTGACCACCCTCAACACCGGCCGGCTCTCGCTGCCCGCCTCCTGCGTGGCGGCCGGCAAGTGGAGCCTGAAGATCGCCCGCGAGTGGTCGGCGGCCCGCGAGCAGTGGGGCAAGCCCGTCGCCCACCACGAGGCGGTCGGAGCGAAGATCTCCTTCATCGCGGCGACGACCTTCGCCCTGGAGGCCGTGCTCGACCTGTCCTCCCAGATGGCCGACGAGGACCGCAACGACATCCGCATCGAGGGCGCCCTGGCCAAACTGTTCGCCTCCGAGATGGGCTGGCGGATGGCCGACGAACTGGTCCAGATCCGCGGTGGACGCGGCTTCGAGACCGCCGACTCCCTCGCCGCCCGCGGCGAGCGGGCGGTCCCCGCCGAACAGGTCCTGCGCGACCTGCGCATCAACCGCATCTTCGAGGGCTCGACGGAGATCATGCACCTGCTGATCGCCCGTGAGGCCGTCGACGCCCACCTCTCGGTCGCCGGCGACCTCATCGACCCCGACAAGTCCCTCCAGGACAAGGCGAGGGCGGGCGCCAACGCGGGTGTCTTCTACGCCAAGTGGCTGCCCAAGCTCGTCGCGGGACCCGGTCAACTCCCGAACTCGTTCACCGAGTTCAAGCACGAGGTCGACCTCTCCCCGCACCTGCGCTACGTCGAGCGGCACGCCCGCAAGCTGGCCCGCTCCACCTTCTACGCCATGTCCCGCTGGCAGGGCCGCATGGAGACCAAGCAGGGCTTCCTCGGCCGGATCGTCGACATCGGCGCGGAGCTGTTCGCGATGAGCGCGGCCTGTGTGCGCGCCGAGCTGCTGCGCTCCCGCGGCGAGCACGGCCGTGAGGCCTACCAGCTCGCCGACGTCTTCTGCCGCCAGTCCCGCATCCGCGTCGAGGAACTCTTCACCCGCCTGTGGTCCAACACCGACGACCTCGACCACAAGGTCGTCAAGGGCGTCCTCGCGGGCACCTACGAGTGGCTGGAGCAGGGCATCGTCGACCCCTCGGGCGAGGGCCCCTGGATCGCCGACACCACTCCGGGACCGTCCGAACACGAGAACGTCCGTCGCACGATCGGGTGACACCGGGCACACCTGGCCAGGGCTGTCCCCCCAAGAGCACCCCAAGAGCCCCCCAGGAGGGGGCCGTGGGGGGACACCCTGTCCACGCCCCCGTGCGTTGCGGCAACAATGGGGGAATGAGCGACAGTCCAGCCCTCCTCGCCGACCCGCACCTCGCCTTCGACCCCGTGGCGGGCGACGGCCCCAAGGACGTGGTGGTCCTCGGGTCGACCGGGTCGATCGGCACCCAGGCCATCGACCTCGTGCTGCGCAACCCGGACCGCTTCCGGGTGACCGGCCTGTCCGCCAACGGCGGCCGGATCGCCCTCCTCGCCGAGCAGGCCCGCCGACTGCGGGTGCGGACCGTCGCGGTCGCCCGCGAGGACGCCGTACCCGCCCTGCGGGAGGCCCTGAGCGGCGAGTACGGCACTGCCGAGCCGCTCCCCGAGATCCTCGCCGGACCGGAGGCGGCCACCCAGCTCGCCGCCTCCGACAGCCACACCGTGCTGAACGGCATCACCGGCTCCATCGGCCTCGCGCCCACCCTCGCCGCCCTGGAGGCGGGCCGCACCCTCGCGCTCGCCAACAAGGAGTCGCTCATCGTCGGCGGCCCGCTGGTGAAGGCGCTGGCCAAGCCGGGCCAGATCATCCCCGTGGACTCCGAGCACGCGGCGCTCTTCCAGTGCCTCGCGGCCGGCACCCGCGCCGACGTCCGCAAGCTCGTCGTCACCGCCTCCGGCGGCCCCTTCCGCGGCCGTACGAAGGAACAGCTGGCGCACGTCACCGTCGAGGAGGCCCTGGCACACCCCACCTGGGCCATGGGCCCGGTCATCACCATCAACTCCGCGACCCTCGTCAACAAGGGCCTGGAAGTCATCGAGGCACACCTCCTCTACGACATTCCCTTCTCCCGCATTGAGGTGGTCGTGCATCCCCAGTCGTATGTCCACTCGATGGTTGAGTTCACGGACGGATCGACACTGGCGCAGGCGACGCCGCCCGACATGCGCGGGCCCATCGCCATCGGCCTCGGCTGGCCCGAGCGGGTGCCCGACGCGGCCCCCGCGTTCGACTGGAGCAAGGCGTCGACGTGGGAGTTCTTCCCGCTGGACGACGAGGCCTTCCCCTCGGTGAACCTCGCCCGGCACGTGGGCGAGCTCGCGGGGACGGCCCCGGCGGTGTTCAATGCCGCCAACGAGGAGTGCGTGGAGGCGTTCCGCAGGGGCGCGCTGCCGTTCAACGGGATCATGGAGACCGTGACGAGGGTCGTCGAGGAACACGGCACCCCGCGCGCGGGAACCTCGCTCACCGTGCCGGACGTCCTCGAAGCGGAGACCTGGGCACGGGCCCGGGCCGGGAACTGGCGGTACGGACGGCGGAGGCCCGCGCATGACGACCCTGATGTTCATCCTCGGCATAGTGGTCTTCGCCGTCGGCCTGCTGGTGTCGATCGCCTGGCACGAGCTGGGGCACCTGTCCACCGCCAAGCTCTTCGGCATCCGCGTGCCGCAGTACATGGTCGGCTTCGGCCCGACGCTCTTCTCGCGGCACAAGGGCGAGACCGAGTACGGCATCAAGGCCATCCCGTTCGGCGGCTACATCCGCATGATCGGCATGTTCCCGCCGGGTGACGACGGCCGCGTCACGGCCCGCTCCACCTCACCCTGGCGCGGCATGATCGAGGACGCCCGCTCGGCGGCGTACGAGGAACTCCGGCCCGGCGACGAGACGCGCATGTTCTACACGCGCAAGCCGTGGAAACGGGTCATCGTGATGTTCGCGGGTCCCTTCATGAACCTGATCCTCGCGATCGCCCTGTTCCTCACCGTGCTGATGGGCTTCGGCATCCAGCAGCAGACAACCTCCGTCGCCTCCGTCTCGCCCTGCGTCATCGCGCAGAGCGAGAACCGCGACACCTGCAAGAAGTCCGACCCGGCCTCCCCGGCCGCCGCCGCCGGCATGGAGAAGGGCGACAAGATCGTCTCCTTCGCCGGACAGCGCACCGAGGAGTGGGCGACCCTCTCCGACCTCATCCGGGTCAGCGCCGGCAAGGAAGTCGAGATCGTCGTCGACCGGGACGGCCGCGAGGTCACCCTGAACGCGAAGATCGCCACCAACCAGGTCGCGAAGAAGGACGCCAACGGCACCTACGTCCAGGGCGAGTACGTCAAGGCCGGCTTCCTCGGCTTCAGCGCGGCCACCGGAGTCGTCAAACAGGACTTCGGCGAGTCCGCGACCTGGATGACCGAGCGGGTCGGCGACGCCGTCGACTCCCTCGCCGCCCTGCCCTCCAAGGTCCCCGCCCTGTGGGACGCGGCCTTCGGCGACGGTCCCCGCGAAGCGGACTCCCCGATGGGCGTCGTCGGCGCGGCACGGGTCGGCGGCGAGATCGCCACCCTCGACATCCCGGCCTCGCAACAGCTCGCGATGTTCGTGATGCTGCTCGCCGGCTTCAACCTCTCGCTGTTCCTCTTCAACATGCTCCCCCTGCTGCCCCTCGACGGCGGGCACATCGCGGGCGCCCTGTGGGAGTCACTGCGCCGCAACATCGCCAGGGTGCTGCGCCGCCCCGACCCCGGCCCCTTCGACGTGGCGAAGCTGATGCCGGTGGCCTACGTGGTGGCCGGGATCTTCGTCTGCTTCACCCTCCTGGTGCTGATCGCGGACGTCGTCAACCCGGTGAGAATCTCCTAGCCGTACGGCGTTCACCGGCGCCGGCACGATCTGTGCCGGGCCGCCTTCCATCGAGTGGGTTCGACGGCCGCGAGGTGCCCGGGGAGGGGCCGGTGCCGTAATCTCGAAGCCTGGAGCCCGCCACCGACGGGACCTGGACCTTGATCCACGACTTGGGGTTGCACAGCAGATGACTGCGATTTCTCTCGGCATGCCGTCCGTTCCGACCAAGCTCGCCGAGCGCCGGAAGAGCCGGCAGATCCAGGTCGGGTCCGTGGCGGTCGGCGGGGACGCCCCGGTGTCCGTCCAGTCGATGACGACGACCCGGACGTCCGACATCGGCGCGACGCTCCAGCAGATCGCCGAGCTGACGGCGTCCGGCTG
>NZ_MPOH02000009.1:397116-417827 GCF_001896135.2 Streptomyces phaeoluteigriseus | reverse complement strand
AAGATCTCCGTCAAGCACAACGACCCGGTGGTGATGATCGAGGCCTACCGCCAGCTCGCCGCCCAGTGCGACTACCCCCTGCACCTCGGAGTCACGGAGGCCGGCCCGGCGTTCCAGGGCACGATCAAGTCGGCGGTCGCCTTCGGCGCCCTGCTCTCGCAGGGCATCGGCGACACCATCCGGGTCTCCCTCTCGGCCCCGCCGGTCGAGGAGGTCAAGGTCGGCAACCAGATCCTGGAGTCCCTCAACCTCAAGCAGCGCGGCCTGGAGATCGTCTCCTGCCCGTCCTGCGGCCGCGCCCAGGTCGACGTCTACAAGCTGGCCGAGGAGGTCACGGCAGGCCTGGAGGGCATGGAGGTCCCCCTCCGGGTCGCCGTCATGGGCTGCGTGGTCAACGGCCCCGGCGAGGCCCGCGAAGCCGACCTCGGCGTGGCCTCCGGCAACGGCAAGGGCCAGATCTTCGTCAAGGGCGAGGTCATCAAGACCGTCCCCGAGTCCAAGATCGTGGAAACCCTCATCGAAGAGGCCCTGAAACTGGCCGAGCAGATGGAACTCGACGGCGTGACGTCGGGCGAGCCCCAGGTGTCGGTCGCGGGCTGAACGGGCCGGGCCGGGCCAGCGGCCGTTGATCGCCGTAGGCGTAGGCGTCCCGAGGGCGCGGGGAAACCGCGCGACCAGCGCTCGCCGACCCGCACCCCCACCCCGATCACGAGGGTGTCCGGCGCGACGCCCGCCGGGGGAGCGGGCCGGCCCGTCCGTCCCAGCGGATCGGCGCGCCACCGCCGGCGACCGGCACCCCGTGCCCTCGGTGGTACAGGGCCTCCGCAGGACGGGCGGCGCCGCACAATCCCGGCGGGTACAGTGCGGAGATCAGGCAGACCCCAGTGTGAGGCCCGCACGTGTTGACGCAGACCACCTCCCGGGTTCTCGAACCGAGCGACCTGGACGCCGCCCTCGCCGTCCTCGACCGTGAGCCGGTGACGAACGCCTTCGTGACCTCGCGGGTACAGGTCGCGGGTCTGGACCCGTGGCGGCTCGGCGGCGAGATGTGGGGCTGGTACGAGGACGGCATGCTGACGTCCCTCTGTTACGCCGGCGCCAACCTGGTCCCGATCTGCGCCACTCCCCGCGCCGTCCGCGCCTTCGCCGACCGGGCCCGCCGGGCCGGCCGCCGCTGCTCCTCCATCGTGGGCCCCGCCGACGCCACCGCCCTGCTGTGGCGCCTGCTCGAACCGCACTGGGGCCCCGCCCGCGAGGTCCGTGCCCGCCAGCCCCTGATGGTCGCCGACCGCACGTCGGACGACATCGCCCCGGACCCGTACGTGCGTCGCATCCGCAAGGACGAGATGGACACGATCATGCCGGCGTGCGTGGCGATGTTCACCGAGGAGGTCGGCGTCTCCCCGATGGCCGGCGACGGCGGCCTGCTGTACCAGGCCCGGGTCGCCGAACTCGTCGCCGCCGGCCGCTCGTTCGCCCGCCTGGACGACCGGGGCAAGGTCGTCTTCAAGGCGGAGATCGGCGCGGCCACGCCCAAGGCCTGCCAGGTGCAGGGTGTCTGGGTGGCCCCGGAGTACCGGGGCAGGGGCCTGGCCGCCCCCGGTATGGCGGCCGTACTGCGGTACGCGCTGGCGGACGTCGCCCCGGTGGTCAGCCTCTACGTCAACGACTTCAACACGACGGCGCGCCGGACGTACCGGAGGGTGGGCTTCCAGGAGGTCGGCGCGTTCATGAGCGTCCTGTTCTGAAGCTCCCGCGGCACCCCGTCGTATCCGCATCCGCTCGGCACCCGCCGACCGGCCGAAGCCCCCCTGTAGGCTCCCGGCATGGACCTCGTCATCGGCCCCTTGGACCTTCCCGCGCACGTGGACGAGGCCCTCGCAGTGCAAGCCGTGGCCTTCGGACTGGGCCCGGACGAGGTGGCCGTCCGCAGACAGATCGTCCTGCGCCACATGACCAGCCCCGGCGCCAGAGCGTACGGCGCGACCGTGGGAGAGCGACTCGTCGGCTTCGTCTACGGCATGCCCAACGACCGCTCCCACTGGTGGTCCACCGTCGTCGAGCCCTACCTCCGCGCCAACCACAACGACGTCTGGCTCGACGACTCCTTCGTCATCACCGAACTCCACGTCCACCCCGCCCACCAGAACCGTGGCGCGGGCCGGGCCCTGATCACCACGATCACCGACACCGCGGCCCAACCGCGCTCGATCCTCTCGGCCATCGACACGGAGAGCCCCGCCCGAGCGCTCTACCACTCCCTGGGCTACCAGGACCTGGCCCGCCGCGTCCTCTTCCCCAGCGCGCCCCGCCCGTACGCGGTGATGGGCGCTCCCCTCCCGCTGCGCCGCGCGTGACGGCCGCGCCGCGGGTAACGGATTTCCGGCCGCGCGGGGCTCCCGGCTAACCTCCTAGCCAGCACCCTCCCCACTCTCGGCCCGGTTCGAGCGGGGGGATCCCGATCGGCAGGAGTTCGTACACCATGGCCAACGCACCGGTCCAGCGCATGTCCCAGTTGATGGCGAAGACGCTGCGCGACGACCCGGCGGACGCCGAGGTCCTCAGCCACAAGCTCCTCGTCCGCGCCGGCTACGTCCGCCGCACCGCCGCCGGCGTCTGGAGCTGGCTGCCGCTGGGCAAGAAGGTCCTCGCCAACGTGGAGCGGATCGTCCGTGAGGAGATGGACGCGATCGGCGCCCAGGAGGTGCTGCTCCCCGCCCTGCTGCCGAAGGAGCCGTACGAGGCGACCGGCCGCTGGGAAGAGTACGGCCCCGAGCTGTTCCGCCTGAACGACCGCAAGGGCGGCGACTACCTCCTCGGCCCCACCCACGAGGAGATCTTCACCCTGCTGGTCAAGGACCAGTGCACGTCCTACAAGGACCTGCCGGTGATCCTCTACCAGATCCAGAACAAGTTCCGTGACGAGGCCCGCCCCCGCGCCGGCATCCTGCGTGGCCGCGAGTTCCTCATGAAGGACTCCTACTCCTTCGACACCGAGGACGAGGGCCTGGCCAAGTCCTACGCCCTGCACCGCGAGGCGTACCAGAAGGTGTTCGCGCGTCTGGGCCTGGACTACCGCATCTGCGCGGCGACCGCGGGCGCCATGGGCGGCTCGAAGTCGGAGGAGTTCCTGGCCCCGGCCGACGCCGGCGAGGACACCTTCGCCGACTGCCCGAACTGCGACTTCGCGGCCAACACCGAGGCGATCACGTACGAGTCGGAGCCGGTCGACGGCTCCGCCGTGCCCGCGGCCGAGGAGATCCCGACCCCGGACACCCCGACCATCGAGACCCTCGCCGCCTCCCTCGGCGTGCCGGCCTCCGCCACCCTCAAGAACCTCCTGGTCAAGGTGGACGGCGAGATCGTCGCCGTCGGCGTGCCCGGCGACCGCGAGGTCGACCTCGGCAAGGTCGAGGCGCACTTCGCGCCGGCCGCCGTCGAGCTGGTCACCGCCGAGGACTTCGTGGGCCGCCCCGACCTGGTCCGCGGCTACGTCGGCCCGCAGGGCCTGGCGAAGGTCACCTACATCGCCGACCCGCGCGTGGCGCCGGGCACGGCGTGGATCACGGGCGCCAACAAGGAGCACACGCACGCGAAGAACGTCGTCGCGGGCCGTGACTTCGAGGTCGACGCGTACGTCGACGTCGTGGTCGTCCGTGAGGGCGACCCCTGCCCCAAGTGCGGCACCGGGCTCAAGCTGGACCGCGCCATCGAGATCGGCCACATCTTCCAGCTGGGCCGCAAGTACGCCGACGCCCTCAAGCTCGACGTCCTCGGCCAGCAGGGCAAGCCGGTCCGCGTCACCATGGGCTCCTACGGCATCGGCGTCTCCCGCGCGGTCGCGGCCCTCGCCGAGCAGAGCGCCGACGACAAGGGCCTGTGCTGGCCCGCCGAGGTCGCGCCGGCCGATGTGCACGTGGTCGCCGCGGGCAAGGCCCTCCAGACCGAACTGGCCCTCGACGTCTCCGAGAAGCTGCGGGCGGCCGGTCTGCGCGTCCTGGTCGACGACCGGGCCGGGGTCTCGCCGGGCGTGAAGTTCACCGACTCGGAGCTGATCGGCGTACCGAAGATCCTGGTCGCGGGCCGCCGTTCCGCCGAGGGCGTCCTGGAGCTGAAGGACCGCAGGAGCGGAGAGCGCGAGGAACTGACGGTGGACGAGGCCATCGCCCGCCTCACGACCTCGTGAGCACTGAAGTGTGCGAGCGCGTGAACGCGTGAGCGCGTAAACACCGAAGCGCTTGAGCGCTCAAGAGAACTCTCAGGGATTTCCGCCGAGGCGCAGGGCCGTCTCGCGGGCTTCTCTCAGACCGTGCCCCGACTGTAGGACGTGACAGAGCGTCACTACAGGAGGGGCACGGTCATGACCAGCAGCGCACGAGGTGCAGCCGCCGCGGTCCGCAGAGGCGCGCGGCGGCCCTCGCGGCGGCCGTCACGTTCGCCGGGGCGGCCGGGGTGTTGGCCCTGATCGGCACCATGCAGGCGGACGCCGACACCTCCGCGAGCAGCGGCACGTGCAGTGGCACGAGCGGCGACACCGGCTCCCGGCCCACGGCCTGTGCGCGGAACTGCTCCCGGAACATGTCAGACGCGTGAGGCTACCCGCCGGTGGCCGACGCCGCGGTCACCGCCAGCACGGGGAAACGGGCCCGCAGAGCGGCGTCCGACTGCCCGGCGCCGGCCCTGAGACCGACGCCGGGACGGGCCTCCCAGGCATCCCGCCCTAGACCCACCCGGCGAACTCCAACAACAACTCCGCGTCCCTGGGCCGTCCCACACGCAGCGCCCGTACGCCCGACTCCACCGCCCGGAACAGCGTCCAGCCCCGCAGCCGCTCCTGGTCCACCTCCAGCGACTCCGCGAGCCGCTTCACCCGCCGCCGGGTCGTCGCCGCCCCCCGACGGGGAGGCGATCAGGTCCTCCACCCGGTCCCGGACCAGCCGCGCCAGGTCGAAGGCGCACTCGCCGACCACCGGGTCCGGCCCCACGGCCAGCCACGGCATCCGTTCACCCGCGAGCACCTTGCTCTGCCGGAACGTCCCGTGCAGCAGCCGGTGCTCGGGCGGCGCGGCCAGCAGCTCCTCGCGGGCCGCGAGCGCCGCGTCGACCAGCGGCGCCACCGCCGCGTCGGCGCGCGCACGCATCACCTCGGCCTGCCGGCCGGTCCGCTCGGCCACCGTCTCGAACACGTGCCCGGCCGGCGGTTCCACCCACAGCCGCCGCAGCGTCCCCGCCGCCTCCAGCAGAGCCTTGGCCTCGGGCAACGACCGCACCGACACATCCGGGTGCAGCCGCTCCAGCAGGAGCACCCCCTCACTCACCGGCCCCTCCACCAGCTGCACGGCGCCCAGGCCGTCCCACCGGGTGAGCGCGGCCCGCTCCGCCTCCGGCCGGAACCGGAGCGGGGCGAGCTTCAGCACGGCCGGGGTCCCGTCGGCGTGCCGCACCAGCACCACCAGGCTGCTGCGGCCTCCGGGCACCTGCACCCGCTCCACGGTCAACTCGCGTAGCGCGACGGCCTCCCGGACCGTCTCCGGCAGCCTCTCCAACCAGTCGTCACCGTCCGGCGCGCTCTCGCCGAGCGCCCTGACCAGACGCTGCGGCGGTTCGAAAGCCATACGCGAGTCGTCCTTTCCTGTTCCGGCCTACGCCGGCGGTGTGGAGGTGTGCGGGGTGGCGGGCGTCGATGCGGGTGTCGCCGGGCCCGCCTTCGTGGCCGGGGCCCCGGCCCCCGTGGCGGCCGGGTCGGTCCCCGCTTCGGCCCGCTCGGCGAGACCAGGGAAGGCTACGCTGCCGCCGCGCCAGCGCACCGCGCGGACCGCCGCCTCCCGCAGCGCCACGGCTGCCTCGCGGCGCCGCGCACCGGTGGCCGCCCGGACCACGTCGGAGTAGACGCCGGCGACGCGTTCCTCCAGCTCGGCGGCGAGCCGGACCGCCGCGGCGGAGTCCGGCACCGCGAACGGCAGGGCGTACGCGGCGCTCGCGGCGATGGGCTCGGTGCCCAGGTCGCGCACCTCACGCGCCAGCGCGTCCCGGCGCGCCCGATGCGCGTCGTACGCCGCCCGAGCCTCCGTTCGCCGCCCCTCCTGGATCCGGCCGCCGACCACTCCGTAGCCGTACACCGCCGCGTGCTCGGCGGCCAGGGCGGCCTGGAGAGCCGTCAGCTCCGCGGTGGTCCGCTCGCTCATCGGGCCGCCTCCGTCAGCAGGTACGCGTGCGCCGCCCCGGACGCCGCCACCGAGGCCAGCAGCCGGGCCGGCTCGCCCGGCATGTCCACCAGCGCCGCGACCCGGCGGTCCGAGAGCGCCCGCTCGGCGCCGGCCAGGTCGGCGAGCGCGTCCTTGGCGTTCGCGGGAACGACGACGGACGGCGCGGGCGGGACACTCCCCGAAGCCGAAGCCGAAGCCGAAGCCGAAGCCGAAGCCGAAGCCGAAGCCGAAGCCGAAGCCGAAGCCGAAGCCGAAGCGGGTGCCGGTGTCGTCGGCGACGGAGAAGCCGACGGCGACGCCTTGGCACCCCCCGCCGCACCCCCGAACGCCGTCACATGCCGCACGACCTCCGCCCGCAGCGGTGCCAGCCGCGCCGCCAGCGCCGGATGGACGGCCAGGACGGCGTCGTAGCGCTCCAGCAGCCCCGCGCTGTCCGCGGCCGCACGCGCGCGGGCACGCTCCTCCGCCGACGTCGACGGGCCGGCGCCCCGGTTCTCCTTCCCGGAGCCCCCCACGCCGGAGAAGCACCCGGCCATCAGGGCGGCCCCGGCGGCCGAGGCGAGCAAGGTTCTTCGGTGCGGCCCGGAGAGGGTGCGCACAGGCGGCGGGAACGGCACGGCAGACGTCCTCGGGGAATCTCGTACGAAAGGAACCGATCACGGGCCGATCACGCACGGGCAGGCCCGTGATCACCGTACCCGCGCCCCGCCCCCGCACCACTCACCGGCACCGCCCCCGCTCCGCCCGGAGTCGCCGGGAGTCGCCGGGAGTCGCAGGGCCTCGGCAGGTGTCGTCGGGCGCCGGTGGGCCACTCGGTGGACGGCAACACACCCCACGACCGGATACCCTTTGACCAGACACGCGACCCATCCCACAACAGCACACGCGGCCGAGGAGTCACCCGGATGAGCACCACCCAGAGCGAGAGGCTGCGAGAACTGCTCGAACCGCTCGTCACCTCCCAGGGACTGGACCTCGAAGAGATCGCCGTGGACTCCGTCGGCCGCAGGCGAGTGCTGAGCGTCGTCGTCGACTCCGACACCGGAGCGGACCTGGACCAGATCGCCGATGTGAGCCGCGCGCTCTCGGCGAAGCTCGACGAGACGGACGCGATGGGCGAGGGCGAGTACACCCTCGAGGTCGGCACCCCGGGCGCGGAGCGCGCCCTCACCGAACACCGCCACTACGTGCGTGCCACGGGCCGCCTGGTGAGGTTCCAGCTCCACGAGGGCGGCGAGATCGTCGCCCGCATCCTCGACGTGGACGACGACGGCCTCGATGTCGAGGTGCCGGGAGTGAAGGGCCGCAAGGCCACCACCCGCAGGCTCGCCTTCGCCGACATCGACAGGGCCCGCGTCCAGGTCGAGTTCAACCGCAAGGACAACGACGTCAACAAGGACATGAAGGAAGAGGAGGAGGCGTAGCCGTGGACATCGACATGAGTGCCCTGAGGGGCTTGGTGCGGGAGAAGGAGATCTCCTTCGACCTGCTGGTCGAGGCGATCGAGTCGGCCCTCCTCATCGCCTACCACCGCACCGAGGGAAGCCGCCGCCACGCGCGCGTGCGGCTCGACCGGGAATCCGGTCATGTGACCGTGTGGGCGAAGGAGGACCCCGAAGACCTCGAGGAGGGCCAGGAGCCCCGCGAGTTCGACGACACCCCGTCCGATTTCGGCCGTATCGCCGCCAGCACCGCCAAGCAGGTCATCCTCCAGCGCCTGCGCGACGCCGAGGACGACGCGACGCTCGGCGAGTACGCGGGCCGCGAGGGTGACATCGTCACCGGCGTGGTCCAGCAGGGCCGCGACCCGAAGAACGTGCTCGTCGACATCGGCAAGCTCGAGGCCATCCTGCCGGTGCAGGAGCAGGTCCCGGGTGAGTCGTACCCGCACGGCCTGCGGCTGCGGTCCTACGTCGTGCGGGTGGCGAAGGGTGTGCGCGGTCCGTCCGTGACGCTCTCGCGGACGCACCCCAACCTGGTGAAGAAGCTGTTCGCGCTCGAGGTGCCGGAGATCGCCGACGGGTCCGTCGAGATCGCCGCGATCGCCCGCGAGGCCGGCCACCGCACCAAGATCGCCGTACGGTCCACCCGGTCGGGTCTGAACGCCAAGGGCGCCTGCATCGGCCCCATGGGCGGCCGTGTGCGCAATGTCATGGCCGAGCTGAGCGGCGAGAAGATCGACATCGTCGACTGGTCGGACGACCCGGCCGAGATGGTGGCGAACGCCCTGTCGCCGGCCCGCGTGTCCAAGGTGGAGGTCGTCGACATGGCGGCCCGCTCCGCGCGCGTGACGGTGCCGGACTACCAGCTGTCGCTGGCGATCGGCAAGGAGGGCCAGAACGCCCGCCTCGCCGCCCGTCTGACCGGCTGGCGGATCGACATCCGGCCCGACACCGAGCAGCCCGGGGAATAGATCCAAGCCGCAGCACGCTCAGATCACGTCAGTTATACGCGCGGCAACTGTTCGACCGCTGCCCCGAAGGGGTGAGGTCGCCGCGGGGAGGTAGACTTAACTGTGTCTGGCCGGACGCACACCAGAGCATGCCCTGAGCGCACCTGTTTGGGGTGCCGGGAGCGAGCGGCCAAGACGGCACTGCTGCGCACCGTGGCGGTCGAGGACGCATGCGTCCCCGATCCTCGCGGTACGCTGCCCGGCCGGGGTGCGTACGTGCATCCCGCCCTGGTCTGTCTCGACCAGGCGATACGCCGCCGGGCGTTCACGAGGGCGTTGCGAGCCCCGGGAGCGCTCGACACAAAGGCGTTGCGCCAGTACGTCGAGCAGACGACCGTTGTCGAACAGGCAACACCGTAAGAAGGCGTCGCACGGAACCTCCGTGCGGCTCTGGTACCCCGCGAGTTGGAAGTAGGTCGAGATTGCGATGAGCACTCGATGAGCACGCGATGAGTACGCCCATGAAGTAGCGACGGTCCGGACACACCCGGACCTAAAAGGAGCGAAGTGGCTAAGGTCCGGGTATACGAACTCGCCAAGGAGTTCGGGGTGGAGAGCAAGGCCGTCATGGCCAAGCTCCAGGAACTCGGTGAATTCGTCCGTTCGGCGTCTTCGACCATCGAAGCGCCCGTTGTACGCAAACTGACTGACGCCTTCCAGGGCGGTAGCGGCAAGCCCGCCCCGCGCAAGGCAGCCCCCAGGCCCGCGGCGCCCTCACCGGCGCAGGCGGCCCGTCCGGGTCCGGCCGCACCGCGGCGGCCTCCCCCAAGCCGCCGACGGCCCAGCAGCCCGAGGCGCCGGCCGCGCCCGCGGCTCCGGCAGCCCCGGCTCCGTCGGCGCCGCGTCCGGCTCCGGCCCGCCCCGGAGTTCCACCGCTCCGCCGGCGCCCCCCGCCGCACCGGCGGCTCCGGCCGCCCAGAAGCCGGCCTCCCAGGGCCCGCGTCCCGGCGCACCCCGTCCGCCGGCCGTCCGGCCGCCGGTCAGGGTCAGCAGGGCGGTCAGGGCCAGCGCCAGGCCGCCGCGCAGGGTCAGCGTCCCGGTGGCGGCGCTCAGCGTCCGGGCGGTTCCCGTCCGGCCGGTCCGCGTCCGGGCAACAACCCCTTCACCTCCGGCGGCAACGCCGGTATGGCCCGTCCGCAGGCCCCGCGCCCGCAGGGCGGTCCCGGCGGTCCCGGCGGTCCGCGTCCCGGCGGTGCCGGTGCTCCCGGCGCCGGTCCGCGTCCCGCTGCGCCCGGCGCCCAGGGCGGCGCTCCGCGTCCGCAGTCCGCGGGCGGCGCGCGTCCGTCCCCGGGCGGTATGCCCCGTCCGCAGGGTGGCGCTCCGCGTCCCGGCGGCGGTCCGCGTCCCAACCCCGGCATGATGCCGCAGCGTCCGGCTGCCGGTCCCCGTCCCGGTGGCGGCGGTCCCGGCGGTCGTGGTCCCGGCGGTGGCGGTCGTCCCGGCGGTGCCGGTGGCGGCGGTCGTCCCGGTGGCGGCGGCGGCTTCGCCGGTCGTCCCGGTGGTGGCGGCGGTGGCTTCGCCGGTCGTCCCGGCGCCCCCGGTGCCGGTGGCGGTGGCGGTGGCTTCGCCGGTCGCCCCGGTGGTCCCGGCGGTGGCGGCGGCGGTCGTCCCGGCTTCGGTGGCCGTCCCGGCGGTCCCGGTGGCCGTGGTGGCACGCAGGGCGCCTTCGGTCGTCCCGGCGGTCCCGCGCGTCGCGGTCGCAAGTCGAAGCGTCAGAGGCGCCAGGAGTACGAGGCCATGCAGGCCCCGTCGGTCGGCGGCGTCATGCTGCCTCGCGGCAACGGACAGTCCGTCCGCCTGTCGCGCGGTGCCTCCCTGACCGACTTCGCCGAGAAGATCGGCGCCAACCCGGCGTCGCTCGTCGGCGTGATGATGAACCTCGGCGAGATGGTCACCGCCACGCAGTCCGTCTCCGACGAGACGCTGAAGCTCCTCGCGGACGAGATGAACTTCGTCCTCGAGATCGTCAGCCCGGAGGAGGAGGACCGCGAGCTGCTCGAGTCCTTCGACATCGAGTTCGGCGAGGACGAGGGTGGCGAGGAGTTCCTCGTCGCGCGTCCGCCGGTCGTGACCGTCATGGGTCACGTCGACCACGGCAAGACCCGACTGCTCGACACCATCCGCAAGACGAACGTCGTCGCGGGCGAGGCCGGCGGTATCACGCAGCACATCGGTGCGTACCAGGTCGCCACCCAGGTCAACGACGAAGAGCGCAGGATCACCTTCATCGACACCCCGGGCCACGAGGCGTTCACCGCCATGCGTGCCCGTGGTGCCAAGTCGACCGACATCGCGATCCTCGTGGTGGCGGCCAACGACGGTGTGATGCCCCAGACGATCGAGGCGCTGAACCACGCCAAGGCGGCCAATGTGCCGATCGTGGTCGCGGTCAACAAGATCGACGTCGAGGGTGCCGACCCGACCAAGGTGCGCGGTCAGCTCACCGAGTTCGGTCTGGTGGCCGAGGAGTACGGCGGCGACACCATGTTCGTCGACATCTCCGCCAAGCAGGGCCTCAACATCGAGAGCCTGCTGGAGGCCGTGGTCCTCACCGCGGACGCCTCGCTCGACCTGCGGGCCAACCCGGAGCAGGACGCGCAGGGCATCGCGATCGAGTCCCACCTGGACCGTGGCCGCGGCGCCGTCGCGACCGTCCTGGTCCAGCGAGGCACCCTGCGGGTCGGCGACACCATGGTGGTCGGCGACGCGTACGGCCGTGTCCGCGCGATGCTCGACGACAAGGGCGAGAACGTGGAAGAGGCGGGTCCCTCGACCCCGGTCCTCGTCCTCGGTCTCACCAACGTCCCGGGCGCCGGCGACAACTTCCTCGTCGTCGACGAGGACCGCACGGCCCGCCAGATCGCCGAGAAGCGCGCGGCGCGTGAGCGCAACGCCAACTTCGCCCGGCGCGGAGTCCGGTTCTCCCTGGAGAACCTGGACGAGGCGCTCAAGGCCGGTCTGGTGCAGGAACTCAACCTCATCATCAAGGGCGACGCGTCCGGTTCGGTGGAGGCTCTCGAGTCCTCGCTGCTCCAGCTCGACGTCGGCGAAGAGGTCGACATCCGCGTCCTGCACCGCGGCGTGGGTGCCGTCACCGAGTCGGACATCGACCTGGCGACCGGCTCCGACGCGATCGTCATCGGCTTCAACGTCCGTGCGGCCGGCCGTGCCGCGCAGATGGCGGAGCGCGAGGGCGTCGACGTCCGGTACTACTCGGTGATCTACCAGGCCATCGAGGAGATCGAGGCGGCCCTGAAGGGCATGCTGAAGCCGGAGTACGAGGAGGTCGAGCTGGGCACGGCGGAGATCCGCGAGGTCTTCAAGTCGTCCAAGCTGGGCAACATCGCCGGTGTCCTGGTCCGCTCGGGCGAGGTCAAGCGCAACACGAAGGCTCGACTCGTCCGCGACGGCAAGGTCATCGCGGAGAGCCTCAACATCTCCGGTCTGCGTCGCTTCAAGGACGACGTCACCGAGATCCGCGAAGGCTTCGAGGGCGGTATCAACCTCGGGAACTTCAACGACATCAAGGTCGACGACGTCATCGCGACGTACGAGATGCGGGAGAAGCCGCGGGCGTGACACCCACGGTTCGTGCCGCCGACGGGGCGCTGTCCCCGCCGGCCGGTGCGGCGTTCCGGCTGCGGTGAGCGGGGAAAACCCCGTCGAGCCGCGGCCGGGATCGTTGTACCGTTCTTGATGCCCCTGTTCGTTCAGGACAGGGCCATCGATCCCGTACCGGCGGGTGAACCGGTTACACATGTACGTGGGGACTCTGTCCTTCGACCTCCTCCTCGGCGACGTACGCTCGCTGAAGGAGAAGCGCTCCGTCGTCCGCCCGATCGTCGCCGAGCTCCAGCGCAAGTACGCGGTGAGCGTGGCCGAGGTGGACCACCAGGACCTGCACCGCCGGGCGGTCATCGGCCTGGCCGTGGTGGCCGGGGACACGGAGCATCTGACCGATGTACTGGACCGGTGCGAACGGCTGGTCGCCGGCCGCCCCGAGGTGGAGCTGCTGTCGGTCCGACGCCGCCTCCACGGCGAACACGACGACTGACCACACCAGAGAACGCAAGAGAAGAAAGAACGGGAGACGGACCAGTGGCCGACAACGCGCGCGCCAAGAGGCTGGCGGACCTCATCCGAGAGGTGGTGGCCCAGAAGCTACAGCGTGGGATCAAGGACCCGCGGCTCGGCTCCCACGTCACCATCACGGACACCCGCGTCACGGGTGACCTGAGGGAAGCGACCATCTTCTACACCGTGTACGGGGACGACGAGGAGCGGGCCGCCGCGGCCGCGGGCCTGGAGAGCGCCAAGGGTGTCCTGCGCTCCGAGGTCGGCCGCGCGTCGGGCGTGAAGTTCACCCCCACGCTGAGCTTCGTCGCCGACGCCCTCCCGGACAACGCCCGCACCATCGAGGACCTCCTCGACCGTGCGCGCCAGTCCGACGAGAAGGTGCGCGAGGCGTCCGCGGGCGCCGGGTACGCCGCCGGCGCCGACCCGTACAAGAAGCCCGACGAGGACGACGAGACGGACGACGCCGCCGAATGAGCCCGAAGCAGACCCCGCCCGACGGCCTTGTCATCGTCGACAAGCCGTCGGGCTTCACTTCGCACGACGTCGTCGCCAAGATGCGCGGGATCGCCAAGACCCGCCGCGTCGGCCACGCCGGCACGCTCGACCCGATGGCGACGGGCGTCCTCGTCCTCGGCATCGAGAGGGCCACCAAGCTCCTCGGGCACCTCGCGCTCACCGAGAAGGAGTACCTGGGGACCGTCCGGCTGGGCCAGAACACCCTCACGGACGACGCGGAGGGGGAGATCACCTCCTCCACCGACGCCTCCAGGATCGGCCGGGACGCCATCGATGCCGGGATCGCCAAGCTGACCGGCCGGATCATGCAGGTCCCGTCCAAGGTCAGCGCCATCAAGATCGACGGCGTGCGCTCCTACAAGCGGGCCCGTGACGGCGAGGACTTCGAGATCCCGGCCCGCCCGGTCACCATCTCCTCGTTCACGGTGTACGACGTCCGGGACGCCGTCGCCGAGGACGGCACCCCCGTCCTGGACCTGATCGTCTCGGTGGTCTGCTCCTCCGGCACCTACATCCGCGCCCTCGCCCGCGACCTGGGCGCCGACCTGGGCGTCGGCGGTCACCTCACGGTGCTGCGCCGGACCCGCGTCGGCCCGTACAAGCTGGACTCCGCGCGCACCCTCGACCAGCTCCAGGAGGAGCTGACGGTGATGCCGATCGCGGAGGCCGCCACGGCCGCGTTCCCGCGCTGGGACGTCGACGAGCGGCGGGCCCGGCTGCTGCTCAACGGTGTGCGGCTGGAGATGCCCGACGAGTACACGGGCAGCGGCGCGGTCGCCGTCTTCGACCCCGAGGGCCGCTTCCTGGCGCTCGTGGAGGAACAGAAGGGCAAGGCCAAGAGCCTGGCCGTGTTCGGCTGAGGCCCTCCGCCCCGCTTCGCCCGTGGAGCGGCGGACACGGGGTCCTGCTCCGCCGCCGCTCCACGGTCCCCCCTCGGTTCCCCCACCCCTAGGGTGTATCCACCGCACCCCGTTCATTCACCCGTCCGGACGGGCGCTCGGAGTGAACCGAGGGAGTGCACGGGGGCGCTTTCGCATCGCGGCCTGTCCCGCCGATCACCGCGCGCCTACCGTCGACCCAGAGGGCACGCGGGCGCGGCGGGGAGGTAGGGCGATGGCGGGACGGAGCCCGCGCACCGGCGAGGGCAGCCACACACCGCGGCACGACCCCCGGACGGCGCCCGAGGACGACACGCCTCCCGAACCCGTCCTGATCCGCGTCCAGGACCTCGCCGGCCGCCCGCGCGGGACCGGCTTCCTGGCCGACCACCACGGCACCGTCATCACCAGCCACGAGGCCGTCGACGGCCTCGCCCGCCTCGTCCTGTACGGCGCCGGCGACCGCGGCTGCGTCGTCACCGCCGACGCGGTCACCCCGCTGCCGGAGCTGGACCTGGCCCTCGTCCGCACCCAGGGCCTCGACGCGGACCCGCTGCCCGTCACCGTCCGCGAGGGCGTCGGAAGCGGCACCTATGTCCGGCTGCCCGCCGGCTGCTGGCGCGAGGCACGCGTGCTGACGACGACCTCCGTGACGTACACGGCCACGTCCCGCTTCCATTGCCTCGCGGACTGTCTGGAGCTGGCCATCGGCACGGCGGGGCGGGACGCCCTGTGGCTCGGCGGGGGCGCGGCCGGCGGACCCGTGCTCGACGCGGAGACCGGCGCCGTCGTCGCCGTCCTGGGCACCGCCCTGCGTTCCGACCACCACGACAGCGGCTTCGCCGTCCCGCTGCGCCCCGGCCCGCCCGGCGGCCCCCTCGCCGACCTGCTCGCACGCAACGCGGCCACCGTCCCCGCCTACGGCGCCGACCTCAACCTGGCGGGCCTCCTCGAACTCGCGGCCACCTCGGTCGGCTCCGACGGACCGCCCGCCGACTCCCGCACCCTGGTCGAACGGGCCGTACCGGCACAGGAGTTCGCCGCGTTCGCCGAGAGTCCGGCCGCGGTCCTCGGCCTCGTCGGCGCCCCCGGCAGCGGCCGCACGACGGAACTCGCGGCCCTCGCCGAGCGGCGCGCCCGTGGGGCGGCGCCCACCTTGTGGCTGCGCGGAGCCGACCTGCGGGAGGCGGACGACTCGGTCGCCGACGCGGCCCGACGGGCACTGGGCCGGGCCGTCCGGATCGTCGCCGCGTCCCGCCCGGTCCCCGCCCTCGACGACCTGACCCCCGAGCGGCTCGCCCACCACGCCCGCGCCGCGGGCGCCCGCTGCTGCTCCTCCTCGACGGCCCCGAGGAGATGCCGCCCGTCCTCGCCCACCGCCTCCCCGAGTGGACCGAGGGCACGGCCCAGTGGCTGCGGGAGACGGGAACCCGGCTGGTGGTGGCCTGCCGGGCGGAGTACTGGGAGCAGGCCGGCCCGCACTTCCCGGCGGGCATGCTGTACGGCCGTACGGACCGGGACCTGCCGCCCCGCGTCCCCCTCGGTGATCTCACCGAGGCCGAGGCCGGCGAGGCCCGTGGCCAGCTCGGCATCCCGGACACCGCCCTCGCGGGCCGCGACGCCCGGCATCCGCTCACCCTCCGGCTGTACGCGGAGGTCCGCGCCGCCCTCCCCGACGCCGACGACGGCACGCCCGCCGGCCGCGACGACGTCCTCGCCGCCCACCTCGACCTGATGTGCCTGCGGATCGCGGTCCGGCTGGCCGCCGAGAACGGCGAGCGCGGCACCGCCGTACGACGGCTCGCGGCCAAGGTGTCCGGGCAGGTCCACGAGGCCGCCCGGCGCAGCCTGGGACCCGGGCAGGGCGAGCTGGACCGGGCGTCGTTCGAGGCGGTGTTCCCGTGGGGGCCCGCGCCCGTCCGGCTCGGCGGCGGCACCGGCTGGGCGTCCGCCGTCCTCGCCGAAGGGCTCCTGGTGCCCGCGGGCGGCGGCTACCGCTTCGCCCACGAGGAAGTCGCCGACTGGATCCAGGGCCTCCACCTCGACCTGGACGAGGCCCTGCGCGTCCTCGTCCACCGCCCCGGCGCCCCCGACGGCACCCACCCGCTGCGTCCCGCACCACCGCATCGGCCCCGTCGTGCAGGCGCTCCTGCACCTCGGCCGACAGCAGGGCACCCGGCAACTCGCCGCCCGGCTCCACGGGTTGGCCCAGGCCCTGGACGCCGACCCGGAGTCCTGGTGGGCCGCCCGGCTGCTCGCCGAAACCCTGCCCCGGCTCCCGGACGCGACCCCGTACGCCGGTGTCCTGCGGCTCCTGGCCGACCTGGTCGTCGGCCACTGCGACCGGCCCGGCCGCACCGCCGAGTTCGGCCCCGGCTTCTGGACCGCCCTGGCGCTGCCGGCCGACCTCCGCCTCGACCTCCTGCGCCGACTGGTCCTCGCGGACCCGGCGCCGGACGCCGAGGACGTGCCCCGTCACCTCGACGCCGTGGCCCGGCTGCTCGCCACCGACGCCACCGCCGTACAGCCGCTGCTCGCCCGCTGGTTCCACGACGAGCGGCCGCTGCCCGCGACACCGCACGCCACGGTGGCGACGGCCGCGCAGGCACTGCTGCACACCCACCGGCGCCAGGGCCTGGACGACCTCACCGAGGTCCTCCTGGACCGTGCGCACCCGCGCGCGGACGAACTCCTCGCCGTACTCTGCGAGGAGGAACCCTCCGCGCTGTGCCGGGCCGTCGACCGATGGGCGCACGACGAGCGGCCCGAGCGCCGTGCCGCCGCGATGACGTACGGACCGCGGGCGGCGCCCCGGGCGCACACCCGCGCCGATCGCGAGCTGCTGCGGTACGCCGCCCTCGCGATCCTCGCCCGGCCCGCCGACCGGGCCCTGCACGGCGGCGCGCTCGCCGTCCTCGTACGCGACCCCGAGGCCCGCGACCGGCACCTCCCGCAGGCGCTGGAGCGGTTCACGGCGGGCGACCCGAAGCTGGCGCCGGGCGCCCTGCTCACCGCCCTCACCACCCACCCGGAACCGGTGCTCGGCGCCTGCCGTGCCCGGCTGGACCGCCTCGGCACGGACACCGGCCCCCTGTCACGCGCCCTCGTCGACGCCACCACCCCCGCCCTGGCCCGCCGGGTGGCCCTGGTCCTGTGCGAGGTTCTGGAGCGGCGCCCGGAGGCCGTCGGCGACCTCGCCACGCACGTCGATGAGCGCCTCGACGACGGCACCGCCGCCCCATCCGTGCTCTTCCCCCTGGTCACCGGGTTGCTGGAAGGCGGCCCCGAGCCTCTGCGGGCCGCCCTGGCCGGAGTGCTGGCCGGGCCCGGCGCCCTCCGCCGGGAGCTGCTGGACTTCCTGCTGGCCCACGAACGCGAGCCCGCCGTCCTGGACGCCGTACTGCACTCGGCCGGCCGGCTCAGCGGCCCGGACCTGCGCGTCCTCGTCCACCGCACCGGCCTCCTGCTCGGCCGCACCCCCGACGGCGCCGCCCGCTTCGACCGCGGCCTGGTCGACCTGGCCCGCCATGTCCCCGGCTTCGCCGCACAGGTCGCCGGCTGGCTCACCGGGGAGCCGGGGGAGCCGGGGGAGTGGGCGGGACTGGTCGGCCCGAGCACCCGACGCACGATCGAGAGCCTCGCGGGCCCGCGGGTTCCCGCCTGATCAGGGGCCGGACGGGACGGCCCCGGGGCAGTGGGGCGAGTCACAGCGCCCATGCCGATGCGGGCCGGGGACACCCGGCATGGCACCCTTAGAGCTGCGTATGCGTCAACGGAACACATGAACACACCACCACACGACAAACACGGACACAGGTTCGAGGAGCGGTCACAGTGCAGCGCTGGCGTGGCTTGGAGGACATCCCCCAGGACTGGGGGCGCAGCGTCGTCACCATCGGCTCTTACGACGGCGTCCACCGCGGACACCAGCTGATCATCCGGCACGCCGTGGACCGGGCCCGCGAGCTGGGCGTTCCCTGCGTCGTCGTCACCTTCGACCCGCATCCCAGCGAGGTCGTTCGGCCCGGCAGCCACCCGCCGTTGCTCGCCCCGCACCACCGCCGTGCCGAACTGATGGCGGAGCTGGGCGTGGACGCCACACTCGTCCTGCCCTTCACCACCGAGTTCTCGAAGCTGTCGCCCGCCGACTTCGTCGTCAAGGTCCTGGTCGACAAGCTGCACGCCAAAGCGGTCGTGGAAGGCCCCAACTTCCGCTTCGGTCACAAGGCCGCGGGCAACGTCGAGTTCCTCGTCGAGCAGGGCAGGGTCTACGACTTCGAGGTCGAGGTCGTCGACCTGTTCGTGCGCGGCGAGGCGGGCGGCGGCGAGCCCTTCTCCTCGACGCTGACCCGGCGCCTGGTCGCCGAGGGCGATGTCGAGGGTGCCGGGGAGATCCTGGGCCGGCCGCACCGCGTCGAGGGTGTGGTCGTGCGGGGCGCGCAGCGCGGCCGTGAACTCGGCTTCCCCACCGCGAACGTGGAGACCCTCCCGCACACCGCGATCCCGGCCGACGGCGTCTACGCCGGCTGGCTGCACGCGGCCGGCGAGGCGATGCCGGCCGCCATCTCGGTCGGCACCAACCCGCAGTTCGACGGCACCGAGCGCACGGTGGAGGCGTACGCCATCGACCGCGTCGGCCTCGACCTGTACGGCCTCCATGTGGCCGTCGACTTCCTGGCCTTCGTCCGCGGCCAGGCGAAGTTCGAGTCCCTGGACGGGCTCCTGGAGCAGATGCCGTGGACGTCAAGCGCTGCCGCGAACTGGTGGCGGAGGCGGGCAGCCGGTAACGGACCCGCTCCTACGACGGCGAAGGGCGGCCGGTGTCCACCGACACCGGCCGCCCTTCTGTCGTGGGCGCGAGGCCTCTACCGCTGCGGGGGCGGCGGAGGGGGCGGAGTCTGACCGTCCGGGCCCTGGGGGTGGGGCGGGTGGCCGGGCTGGTGCTGCTGGTCGTGCTGCTGAGGGTGCCAACCCTGGTTCGGGTACGGCTGGCCGGGCTGCGGCATCTGCGGATACGGCTGCTGCGGCTGACCCTGCGGGGGGTACGGCTGGCCGCCCGGCTGCTGGGGGGCCGCGGGGTACGGCTGTCCGGCTTGGGGCTGGGCTTGGGGTTGGGCCTGCGGCTGGTACGGGTACTGCTGGGGGTGGCCCGGCTGGCCCGGCAGGGGCGGGGCGGCGATCGGCGGCGGGTTTCCGTCGCTGGTCCACAGGCCGTGCATCTGCTGGTGCCGGACGAAGTCCTCCGCGACCAGCGCCGCGAGGTTGAAGTACGACTCCCGCACCTTCGGCCGCATCATGTCGAGGTCGACCTCGGCACCGGCGGCGAGGTGCTCGTCGAACGGCACGACGACGACACCCCGGCAGCGCGTCTCGAAGTGGCTGACGATGTCATCGACCTTGATCATCTTGCCGGTCTCGCGGACACCCGAGATGACGGTGAGGGAGCGTGAGACCAGCTCGGCGTACCCGTGCGCGGA
This sequence comes from Streptomyces phaeoluteigriseus, assembly GCF_001896135.2. Taxonomy (GTDB): domain Bacteria; phylum Actinomycetota; class Actinomycetes; order Streptomycetales; family Streptomycetaceae; genus Streptomyces; species Streptomyces phaeoluteigriseus. The sequence goes on along the minus strand of NZ_MPOH02000009.1, from coordinate 398,221 downwards.
CAGCCAGTCCAGTGTCGTACTGGCGCTGCTCGCGCCGTCCACCGAAGGCGTCGAGATGATGATGAGCTGGTCGGCGAGGTCGAGCACCCCGCGCATCGCGCTGTAGAGCAGGCCGGTGCCCGAGTCGGTGAGGATGATCGGGTACTGCTTGCCCAGCACGTCGATCGCGCGCCGGTAGTCCTCGTCGTTGAACGTCGTGGAGACGGCCGGGTCGACGTCGTTGGCGATGATCTCCAGGCCGGAGGCGGCCTGCGAGGTGAACCGCCGGATGTCCATGTAGGAGTTGAGGTACGGGATCGCCTGGACGAGGTCACGGATCGTGGCCCCGGTCTCGCGCCGCACGCGGCGGCCGAGCGTACCGGCGTCCGGGTTCGCGTCGATCGCGAGGATCTTGTCCTGGCGCTCGGTGGCGAGGGTGGAGCCGAGCGCGGTGGTCGTGGTCGTCTTGCCGACACCGCCCTTGAGACTGATGACGGCGATGCGGTAGCAGGACAGCACCGGGGTCCGGATCAGCTCCAGCTTCCGCTGCCGCTCGGCCTCCTCCTTCTTCCCCCCGATCTTGAACCGGCCGCCGCCGGCCGTCGGGCGGCTGCTCTTCGCCTTCTGCTTCTTGTTGTTGAGCAGACGGTCGGAGGACAGCTCCACGGCGGCGGTGTAACCCAGCGGGGCGGCACCGGGATTGACCGGCTGCCGCTGGTCATGCTGGATCGGCTGCGGCCAGGCGGCACCGGCACGGGGGTCGACGGGGGCGTGCGGCGGCTGGGGGGCGTGCGGCCCCTGGTGCTGCTGGGCCTGTGGGGGCTGGGCTCCGGGCTGCGCCGCGTGTGGAGGCTGCCCGGGGAAGCCCTGCGGGGCGCCTTGGGGGGCGGCGGCCGGGAGTTGCCCGTCCGGCTGGTGGGGGATGCCGGGGTGGGGCTGGACGGCCTGAGAGGCCTGGGGTGCTTGCGGGGCCGCGGGGTGCGGGAAGCCGTATCCGGCGGGGGCGGTGGGGCGCCTGCGGAGCCGGCAGGGCGGACGTCCTGCTGGGAGTCGGGCGCGGGTGCCGGTCGGCGGCTGGGCCTGCTGCGGGAAGCCGTATCCGCTGGGGGCGGCGGGGGGAGTGGGT
>NZ_MPOH02000009.1:367496-397016 GCF_001896135.2 Streptomyces phaeoluteigriseus | reverse complement strand
GGTTGCGCGGGCCACTCGGCCGCCGGTGCGGGCGCGGCGGGCTGGTACGACGGTGGCAGCGGCGGCAGCCCGCTCTGCGGGGCCGGCGGGGGGAGTCCAGGCGGGCGGAGCGACCGGCGCGGGGTCCTGCGGAGCGGCCGCGGCGGCGCCTGCCGGGACGGCGTCCGAAGACTCGGCGGGGACGGGTGCCGCCGCCGCGGGCATGGCGGCCGACGGCTCCGGCTCGGGCTCCGCCGACGCGGACGACCCGGCGGTGGGCGCCTCGTCCGACGGGTCCGCGTCCGACTCCTCGGCCGGAGTCCCGGCGACGGGGGACACGGCTGCGGGAGTCCCGTCCTCCTCGGCTGACTCGTCCTGCCGGACCCCGTCCCCGACCTCCCCGGGCACAGCGCCGGCGTCGGTCTCCCCGGCCTCCGGCTCGGAGCCCTCGTCCACCTCGGGGCTCGCCGCCTCGGCCGCGTCGGCCTCGTCGTCGTCCGTGGCGTCCGCCTCGGCCTCGCTGTCGGACGCCGTGTCCGGCGCCTCGGCCCGCCGCGCGATCTGCTGCTTCAGGGCGACCGCCGAGAAGCGCATGGTCGCGCCGCTCTCCAGGTCGCCGTTCCCGGGACCGTCCTCGTCCTCGGGGGACGGCGTTACCGGCTGTGGCTGTGGCTGTGGCTGTGGCTGTGGCGTCTGCTGCGGCTCGAACCCGCTGTCCGCCGGCAAGCCGGGCACGGCCACCGGCTCGCCGATGGGCTCCGCGGGCGCCGCCGGGGCTGCGGGAGCGGTGGGAGTGACGGGTGGCGCAGGGGGCGCGGGCGGGGTGAAAGGCGCCCCCGGCCCGGCCACCGGAGCAGGCGGCGAGAAGGGAGCGCCAGGTGCGGGCGGAGCCGGAGGGGCGTACGGGGCACCGGGCGTCACGTTCGCGTGGGCCGGCGGAGCCAGCCCCGGAATCGGGTCACCGGCCGGGAACCCGCCCCCGGGACCGCCGGGCGCACCCGCACCGGGACCCGAACCCGATGCGGCGCCCGGCTCCGAACCGGGCTCCGTGCCCGACCCCGTCCCCGAATCCCCCGCCGCGTTCTGCGTGTACCAAGCGGGCGGCGCGTAGTCGATGGTGAACTCGCCCGTCGCCTCGATGGCGGACTCCGCGTCGGGCTGGTCATCGCCGGGTGTGGCCCAGCCCCCGCGGATCCCGTCCCGATCGCTGCTCACAGTTCCTCCTGGTGTGGTCGCGCACCCTCGAGCCGTGCCGGGGCGACCATTTCTCGTCGTACGCAGTGGTCCGAGGCGGTCTGGGGTCGTCCGAAGTGCCGGCCCTCCCCCGGGACGTCGAAGCCCACCCCACGGTTTCCGGCATCGCGCCCGGCACCAGCCTAATCATCAGATGCCCCGCCCAGGCAGGCCCGCCCGCCCTCGGCACCAGTCCATCACGTCACCGGCCCTCCGACGAGTGGGTCCGCGTGCGTCGAGCCACCCGGCAAACCGGCCATAGCGTCACAACTGCCGTACGGGGGAGGCCGTAAAGGGGGAAGGGCGAGGAACGGACGGCAGGCCGGGAAGCCGGAGAGTCGCCTCAGTCCATGCGCCGCGGCGTGCCCAGCAGGCCGATCTCCGCGTCCGTGGGCTGGGTCATCACGTACTGCCGGTCGCGGTCGGCGCACCACAGCGTGAAGCCGTCGGCGAGCGTGGGCAGGGCCTCCACGTCCGCGCGCGGGAGCGCCAACGCGCGGCCCAGTTCCGCCGACTCGTCCGGCGAGATCCGCTGTACGCCGACGAGCCGGGCCTGCCGCAGCAGCCGAGGGGCGACCGGTGACAGATACGGCAGCAGCGTCAGCACGGCCTGCCACGGTCCGGAAGCGACGCGTCCGCGCGGCGGGCGCATCCCGCAGTCCCGCACCACCAGCACCGGCGTGCCCGCCGACGCGCCCTGCGGGGGCACCCGGCCGACCTCGTACACCGCGAGGCCGTTCTGCCCGCCGCCCATGGCGTGCACCATCTGCGCCCACGCCTGCGGCCGGCCCGTCTCCACGGCCACGCGGGCCCCGGTGGCCGCCGCTCTGAGCGCGAGCACCTGCGCGGTCCACAGGCCTCCGATCAGGACGACGTCGTACGGCGTGGGCCGGTTGAGGCCCAGGACGGCGGGCCTGCCCTCGGCGTCCACGCCGATGACGACGCCGTCGTCACCGATGGGCAGCGCGAGCGCGCCCAGTTGTTCCACCGACACCGAGTGCCGCGCGTGCCGCGGACCGATCAGTCCGAAGCCGGCGCGCAGCAGGCGGCGTCCGGGGGAGTCGGGGGAGCCGGGGGTGCCGGGGGAAGGCTCCGGCGCACCGGTCCTTGTCGTCGTCGTCGCCGTCACCGAACACCTCCGAGGGGCAGCGTGGCCAGGATGCCGGGCACCTGTTCGCGGTCGAGGCGGGCGAGTCCCGCGCCGGTGTGCCGGGCCGCGCCCTGCACCGCGCGCCGGGCCGCCACGAGTTCGTCGTCGCTGCGTCCCGTCACCCGGACGTGTCCGCTCAGGGACACCTCCTGGCGCTCGCCGCGCGCGAGGGTGAGGCTGAAGGTCGTGGCCAGCGCCGGGATGGCGGTGATCAGGGCGACGAACTGCGGCAGCGACGGGCCGCTGCCGCCGCCCAGGGCGGGCCACCGGCGCAACCAGTACGTCGTGTGCCGCCGGTTGTCGCACCGCCAGCTGCGGCCGGACTCCTCGGTGCGCCGGTCCACCGCCCCGGTCCGCCCGGCCTCCGCCGTCACCAGCGGGTTGGCGCAGACCGAGGTGGCGAGGGCGGCCGTCAGCCCCTCCTCGTCGAGCACGGTGGCACGGAACCCGGCGCCGGTCAGTCGGCTCGCCAGATGGTCGGCCGCCCGTACGACGCACTTCTGCGCGCCGGTGAGACCGCCGCCGCGCGCTGCCACGGCCTCCGGGCACAGCTCCGGGTCCAGCTTCAGCGCGATCCACGTGATGCGTACGGCCGGTGCGCCGGTCTGTTCCTGGAGCGGCGCGTAGTTCGCGACGGCCACGGACTGGCGCGGCAGGTGCAGCGCGGGCGCGGGCTGGGTGTGCAGCACGATCTGCGCGGACTCCAGGCGGATGCCGTCCACCTCGAGCGCGTCGTGCACCAGGGCGAGCGGCAGCGGCTGCCGGCTGCGCTCGGCCCGCAACGCGGTCGCGTCCGCCTCGACCTGGAGGACCGCGGTGACGAACGTGCCGTCGCCGACGATCCCGACGGGCCGCCGGTCACGGCTGCCGTACTCGTAGGTGCGCAGGCTCGGGTCGCACTCCAGCGCCGGGGCGAACCCCGGCTCGGTCCCGGGCGGTATCTCCAGCTTGGCGGCCTGCCGGCGGCGTACCTTCAGCGCCCGCGCGGTGGCCAGCCACTCCGGCAGCGAACGGCCGCGGCGGCGCGCCACGGAGAGCACCACGAGCACCGCGGCGACGACACCGGCCACCCCCAGGGCCACCGGCCCGACCGCCCAGCCGACCAGCAGGACGGCGACCGCGATCTGCCACAGGACGAGGCGTTGCAACCGGAATGCCCCGGCGTGCCCCGAACGCACCCTGAGCTGGAGCGCCCCCGGCGCCGCCGACCGCTGTGGCGCCTGCGGCGACCGCGCCGGCTGCGGTCCGGACGACGAGGAGCCCCGCGTCCGCGACCGGCCACCGGAGCGCACGCGCGTGCCCGAAGCCATCACTCCATCTCCCCGTTCTGCTCACGACTCGCCCGTATTCCAGCACCACACAGGGCACTTGACGGCCCCGGAACCCTACCCGCTCCCCAAGTCCGCGCGGATACCAGGCATAGTAGGGGGCCGCTCCGACATCGGGGGCGGGGGACCGCGTCACCCGCGCGTGCGGTCCGGACGGACAACGGGGAGAGACACAGACAGATGGCATCCCGGCGCGATCAGCTCAACGCCTACACCTTCGCGAAGCGCCGCATGCTCGCGGCCTTCCTCCAGTCGTCGCCGGACGGTTCGGAGGAGGGAGCGCCGCGACCGCTGCGCTCGGTCCTGCCCGGCATCATCGTCGGAGTGATCGTCATGGCGGTCTTCGGCGCGTGGGGCATGTTCAAGCCGACCGCGCCCAAGGGCTGGGACGAGCCCAACGCCAAGGTGATCGTCGCGAGCAAGTCGACGACGCGGTACGTCGTCCTCAAGACCGACGGCCAGGTCCAGCTCCACCCGGTGCTCAACATGGCCTCCGCGAAACTGCTCCTCGCCGACGGACAGGGCGACGTCGTGACCGTCGCCGAGTCCGTCCTCGACAAGGGCAAGATCCCGCACGGCGTCACCATCGGCATCCCCTACGCGCCCGACCGGCTGCCCCCGGCCTCGGAGGCGGGCACGGGGAAGCGCTGGGTGGTCTGCGAGCGTCCGGGCGCGGGCGGCGGCGGCTCCGTCCAGAAGGCCGCGCTGGTGCTCTCCGCGCGCGACATGAAGGTGACCGACGACAAGGGACGCCTGCGCGGCGGCCAGCTCCTCTATGTGACGGACCCGCAGGGCAAGCGCTACGTCGTCGACAAGAGCGGCGCCGTGTACCCCGTCGACAAGAGCGACGAGCTGCTGCTGCGCGCCGTCGTCGGCTCCGGCCGCGAGCCGCAGCGGGTCTCCGCGGAGTGGCTGGCCACCCTGCACCCGGGTGACGCGATCAGCTTCCCGGCGATCACCGGGCGGCCCGGCACGGCAGCCGGGGCACCCGGGCAGCTGGACGCGTCGGTCAACAAGGTCGGCATGGTGCTCAAGGCGTTCGACAACAACACCGAGCAGTACTACGTGGTGCTGCCCGGCCGGGTCGCCCCGGTCTCCGCGTTCATCGCCCAGCTGCTGCTGTTCAGCGAGGAACTGGCCCCGCTCGGCCAGGCCGGACAGGCCCACGAGGTCAGTCCGGGCGCGATCGTGCCGGGCCAGGCGTTCGGCACCGAACACAACTGGCCGACCGGCGACCCCGCGCCCGTCAACGAGGCGTCGGCGGCCTCCGGCAGCCGCAGCACCATCTGCAACGTCCTGCGCGACGTCGACGCCGACTCCGGCGCCACCACCCTGAGCACCTGGGTGGGCACCGACTACCCGGCCAAGCTGCCCACCGGGTCCTCCAGCGCCTACGTCACCCCCGGCTCCGGCCAGCTCTACCGCCAGTTCCAGGGCGAACAGACCAAGACGGGCCCCGTGTTCCTGGTCACCGACACGGGCCTGCGCTACGTACTCCAGTCCAACGCCGACAGCGCCACGGACGACGCGGGAATCGGCACCACGGCCAAGGAGCGCGAACAGCTCCAGCGGGAGGCACAGCAGGCGCAGAACCGGCTCGGCTACAAGGACGTGGACCCGGCGCCGATCCCCGCCGCCTGGTCGGAGTTCCTGCCGACCGGCCCGCGTCTGTCGACGGCGGCGGCACGTCAGCCGCAGGGCTCGTGAGGAGGCGGGCGACAGTGCTTCGGGCGACAGTGCTTCGTACGACCGTGGCGGCGGCCGCGACGCTGCTGACGACGGCCACGGTCCTCGCACCCCCCGCGGAGGCGGCCGGCAAGCTGCCCTACTCGGACCAGTGTCAGTTCCCCAACGGCCTCTACCCCGGCCGCCCCTGGTCCCTCCAGCGCGTCCTCCTCGACGAACTGTGGAGCCGGTCCAAGGGCGAGGGCGTGCGGGTGGCCGTCATCGACACCGGCGTGGACGTCAAGAACCCGCAGCTCACCGGGGCGGTCGACGCCAAGAGCGGGCGCAACCTGCTGCCGAAGGGCATCAAGGACGAGGACGGCGACCCGATCGAGCGCGGCAAGGAGGACGGCACGACCGACACCGTCGGCCACGGCACCAAGGTCGCCGGCATCATCGCGGCCCGCCCCGTCAGCGGCACCGGCTTCGTGGGCCTCGCGCCCGAGGCGACGATCATCCCGATCCAGCAGAACGACGCCGAGGGCCACGGCGACACCGCGAGCCTGGCCGCGGCGATCCGCCACGCCATCCGGGTCAAGGCCCAGGTCATCAACATCTCCCAGGACACCTCGAACGCGGTCCAGCCCGACTCCGACCTGGAGAAGGCGGTCGACGAGGCACTGGCCCAGAAGATCGTGGTCGTGGCGTCGGCGGGCAACGACGGCCTCGGCGGCAACGTCAAGAAGACGTACCCGGCGTCCTACGAGGGCGTCCTCGCGGTCGCCGCCTCCGACCGCAACAACGAACGCGCCTCCTTCTCCCAGTCCGGCGACTTCGTCGGCGTGGCGGCCCCCGGCGTCGACATGATCTCCACGGTCCCCCAGGGCGGTCACTGCTCCGACAACGGTACGAGCTTCTCGGCGCCGTACGTCGCGGGCGTGGCGGCCCTGATCAAGGCCAAGCACCCCGACTGGACCGCCGCCCAGGTCGTCGCCCAGATCGAACAGACCGCGGAACGCACGATCGCCGGCCACGACCGCCTGGTCGGCTGGGGCGTGGTCGACCCGGTCCGCGCCCTCACCGAGGACGACCACCCGATCGAGTCCCCGAACCCCCAGGACGGCCTCACCCGCGCCCAGCCCCCGACGGCCGCGAAGTTCCAGGTCGGCGAAACCCCCGACGAACGCAACGCCCGCCTCGCCACGTACGTGGCCGTGGCGGCGGCGGTGTTGGTGGCGGCCCTGGGCGGCACCGCGGTGGCGATCCGGGACGCCCGACGACGGGCGCGGAGGGTGACGGGAGGGGAGTAGGCGTCATCTCTCGACGGAGAGTGAACTGCACGGCTGGTCCGTGGTCATCGTCACAGTCCACGAAGAGTCGGGTGGCGCCCGACGCCGGTCGCCACAACGGGGGCCTGGGCGACGGCCGTTGCGTCCTGTGAAGAACCGGTGAAGTCGCGGTCGGCAGTAGCAAAGCTGTTTCATATGGCAGTTGGGGCTGTCGCAGGAAGTCACTACAGTGGTCATGTTGCGGTCATGAACACTTGAGGAGCGTGGGCTGCTCAAGGCGGCCGCGGACAACGGGGAGGGAAAGCTTCGTGCTTCCTGCAGACATGGGCGGTGGTGCCGCCGACGTACGGCGTGGACTGATGGCGCTTTCTACGTTCAAGAAGCGCGTGGACGACCTGCTGACCGCCTTCGAGAAGTCGGCGGGCGGCTCGTCCAAGGTCGCGTCGCACAGCCTGTCAGAGAACGCTTTCGGCATGGGTAACTTCCCGGAAGCGAAGACGCTCCACCTGGAGTACGAGCGCGTCCACGAGCGCATCACGACGCTGTCCAAGTCGCTCGGCCTTCAACTCGAGGCGATGCAGATCGCCGTCCACGGCGTGGACGTCACCTTCGACAATCTCGAAGACGATCTCCGGTACCGGTTCCACGAGATCCGTACCGAGGTCAACAAGGAACGCGACGAGATGCTCAACGAGCACCTCAAGCGTGACAACAACGCCGACCACACGGACGCGGGGTACTGATGAGCGGCGGAAACAAGAAGCCGGACCACTACCAGGCGGAGCGCCAGGAAGCGGCCCAGCAGAACTCCAGCATCGACAACCTCAAGAACAGGGCCGCTGTCCTCAGTCCGCCTTCCCCCGGCAGTCCTGCCGGCTTCGGCAAGACCAACTTCGAGGGCTACGACCTCAACCAGATGATCGACATCGTGGAGTCGGCCAGCCCGGAAGCGCTGGAGACCGCGGCCACGGCCCTCGTCGACGCCCGGGACGCCATCAACGAGGCCGCCGACGAACTCAGCCGCAACCTGGGCGCCGTCGACTGGGAGGGCGAGGCCCACACCGCCTTCTACACCTGGGGCATGGACCTGACCACCACCGCCCAGGCCCTCGCCGGCTACGCCGACGAGGTGGGCACACAGGTCCTGGCGGCAGGCTCCGGCCTCGCCTCCGTACGCAAGTCCATGCCACCGCGCGACACCCGCCTCGTTCCCAAGTCGGTCGACGAGTTCCCGATGCCCGCGCAGGTCGAGAGCAACAAGGACTACGCGGCGGCGGTCAAGGCCGAGAAGGACCGCCAAGAGGCGATCAACCAGATGTACCGGCTGGCGTCGTTCTACACGGTGTCCAGCGGGATGATGCAGCTGGCTGAGGAGCCGGTGTTTCCGAAGATGCCGGATGTGGGGGTGCCGCCTCCGCCGCCGGGTTATGGGGATCCAGACGCACCGGCGGCAGGGCGTGAGTCGCTTTCCCGCGTGGCTGATTCGAACAATTCAAGTATCACGGGTCAGCAGTCGGTGAACACCAGTGTCGAGCGGCCGCGTGCGGAGGAGTTGCCGACGTCTCACAAGGGTGTGGACGAGCCTGTCGCGGTTCAGGGACGGCATGTGGGCACAGAGATCGATAGCGTCGGCACCTTGCCGTCGCAGGACCCTGTGAAGTCGACGATCGTCACGCCGCCCTCAACGGCAGGTCCCAACGGAACGTCGACGGGAACAGTTCCTCCCTTCGCCGCTGGGGCTGTACCTCCGACGTTCGAGGGTCGGCCGGACGTTCGTCAAGGTTCGGCGGGTTGCCGAGTAACGGGCTTCCCAATGCGGCGCAGGGGCGAGTGGGGGGTGTGCCCGGAGGCACTGCGGCAGGGCGTACCGGGACCGGTCCCATGGGTCCGATGGGACGTGCATCGGCGTCAGGGCAGGCAGGTGGCCGTGGCACCACCGGTCCTATGGGTCCGATGGGACGTGCCCCCGTGACAGGGCAGGCAGGTGGGCGGGCCGCTCCCTTGGGGCGAGGTGTGGTCGGAGGGGTGCCGAGAGCGGGTGGGCAGGCGGCCGAACGTGCCGGGGGTGTCCCACGAGGACCGGTCACTGGTATGGGGGCCATCAATCCCGCGCGGCCAGGCCCTGCCCGCACCGGTGCCGGACGTACCGGCGACGGAGTGGTCGGGGGGAGGCCTGTCAACGGCGGCGTCTCCGGCGCCAGCGGTTCTAGGTTGCCGCGCGGCACGGTCGTCGGTGGTGAGGGCTCACCTACTTCGCGCGCCACGGGTGAGAGGCCCGGTCAGCGTGGGGTGATCGGGACGTCCGGTTCGACAACGGGCTCGGGGCAGGCGGCTCGCCGTCCTGTCGGCAGCCCCGACGGCGTAGTCGGAACACCGACGCGTCGAGCGTCCGGAGGCAGGAACAGCGGCAACACCTCTGGTGGTGCGGGCGTGCCTCGTGGTCCCGCGCGCAACCAAGGTTCTGGCGAGACACGTTCGCGCCGAGACGAGCGGCGCGATGACGCGTCGCCGACCGACTGACCGGACAAGAGCGAGGACAGGCAGAGGCATGGTGGCAGGGATCAGCCGGCGCGGCGGGCGAAGCGTGTCTTTCGCGGGGCGAAACGGGAGACGGGTCTCCGCCGTTTGTTCAGCGCTCGGCGCTTTGGCAATCCTTTCGGTGGGCCTGGCTCCGAGCGCTTCAGCCGCCGACGTCCAGTCCCAACAGTGGTACCTGTCGGCGATGAAGGCCGACGAAATGTGGAAGGTGAGCACGGGCAAGGGCGTCAAGGTTGCCGTTGTCGATACGGGTGTCAACCCCGATACCCCTTCGCTGAAGGGGCAGGTACTCGTTGGTGAGGTGTCGAAAGCCGTCGGCTACAAGGCGACCGAAGACTACTTGGGCCACGGGACGAGCATGGCAGAACTCATCGCCGGTACGGGTGCCGGCGATGGTTTGAAGGGCCTTGCTCCGGAAGCAAAGATCGTTCCTTACCGGATCGCGCTCAGAGGCCTGAACAGTGAGACGGAAAAGAAAAAGGCGCCCGAGCCAGCAGCGGTGATCCGGGCCGTCGCCGACACCGATATTAAGATCATTAGCATGTCGTTCGGTATCGATGTCGATTTCCCTGAAATGAGGGAAGCCGTCGAGTATGCCCGATCCAAGGGTAAGCTGATGATCGCCAGTACGGGAAATAAGGCCGAGGAGAAGAACTTCATCGGATATCCGGCTGCCTATCCTTATGTGGTCGGCGTGGCCGCTTCGGATGAATCCGGAAAAGTCGGCAAATTCTCGGAGCACGGCAACTACGTTGATCTGGCGGCCCCTGGCCTCGACGTACCCACCTGGTGCGACGAGACCTTCCAATCGTATTGCGTCGGCGTAGGAACGAGTATGGCCACAGCCATCACCTCCGCCTCCGCCGCCCTCATCTGGTCCGCCCACCCCGACTGGACGGCGAACCAGGTCCTCGCCAGCCTCATCGAGACAGCCGGCCGGGACTGGGCCAAGGACGATCCGAGTACGTATCTCGGATACGGGCTGATCCGCCCCCGCAAGGTGTTGGAGGACAGCAACTTCAATCCCGGCGCGGCCGGCACCGATCCCCTCGCGAAGGAGAACGCCAGGGGCGTCACGGGCGTGGCCACGAACAACTCGCCCTCCCCTTCCGCATCAACCTCGTCACAGCCGCCGAAAGACACTTCAGGTGGCCAGACTTCGGCGGCAGGATCGAGTTCGGACTCCTCCGACGACAACACCACGATGTGGGTGGCCCTCGGGGCCGCGGCGGCCGTGTTGGTGATCGGCGGCGGCGCATTCGCGGTGGTTCGTTCACGGCGAGGCGCATGACGACCGGCGTACCACGGCCAGTCACACACAACCGTTCTGCTGCGGTGACGCACGCAGAGCAGAACCACAGCTCTCACGAAAAGGAGTGCCGAAATGGTCGACCGCAAGCTTAATGACGGCGACGTACAGAAGCTCCAGACGGAAGTCATCGACCGGTACGACAACATCCGGGGATCGCTGGCGAAGCTTCAGGGCACGATCGACATGATCGAGAAGGCCTGGACGGGTCAGGGCGCCAACGCGTTCAACGTCAAGCAGACGGAAATCAACGGCCACATGGTCGCGATCGGCAAGATGCTCGATGACTTCCTTGAGGGCATCCACATGAACAAGACCGACAAGCGCAACCTCGAAGACCAGATCGAGGCCGACCTCAAGCAGATCTCGGTAGATGACCTCGGCGGGAAGACGTCGGCGCTCAACAGCTACTGACGGGTCATCGGCGGTACCGAGGAACATCGTGGTCCGGGCTGCGCAGTCCGGCTGACATCTCAAGGAAACGAGGAAACATGTCCGGAGTCCACTACGACGATCTGGCCGTCACGTACGGCACCATGGACGCGCTCGCCACCGAGCTCGGCGACCAGGCCAAGAAGCTCGAAGAGGACCTCGAAGCGCTGAGGCAGGCCGTGCTCAACGTGTCCGCGGGCTGGGGCGGCGAGGCATTCCAGACGTTCCAGGGCAAGAGCGAGGAGTGGAACAAGCACGCGCGGGGCATCCACGCGGCGCTGGTCCAGATCTCGCAGAAGGTCCACACCGCCGGCGGCGACTACCGCGGCGGTGACCTGAAGGGCGCCAGCTACTTCCAGTAGGAACGCGCAGACACGAAGGCCAGGGTGGGCACGCACGGGAGGTGCCCACCCTGGCCTTTTCGTGTGCCCCGCCGCCTGCCCCTTCAGAGGGTTGACCGCGCCCGCGTTCTTGCCGACGTTCGTGAGGACTTGCTCCTGGGAGCCGTCGAACAAGGACGGACTCGTGAAGTGCCGTTCGAGGAGTGTGCTGGTGTAGATGCTCTCTCCGAGGATGTTCCCTGCTCTTCCGTCGGGATCGGTTGACACCGCGGAAAGAAACCTGACGACGTCCCGGACCTCCTCCAGGCCATCAGGGTCGTCACTGTTCGTCACGAGGATGGATGCAGGCATGTGGTGGCCCGTTGTTCCAACGGCGGCGTCTCACATCCCAGCAGCCGGCGAGAACGACCGCATGGCCATGCCCACCATGACCGCCGCCGCGGGAAGGCCACGACGCGGTGCGACGGACAGGTACGCCGAGGGAAGGACACGACCCGCTACGACGGACACGCACTCCGAGTCGGACGGCCCGCTCGCCGCCGGGTCCCGGAACCGCTTCGCCGGGAAGCGCCACAGCGCCCGCTGGCCGGCCGACCCGAGGCCGACCAGCACCAGCACCAGCGCCAACAGGAGCAGGAAAATCCCCATACCGGCCATCTGTACGTCCCCCCCTCCCCGCCCGGGCACGACAATCCGGTCGTGCCCGGTACGACGACTGGCCCGGCCGGCATGACGACTGGCTCGGCCGGTACGAGGACCGGCCGCCCGGTACGACGCCTCAGCTCGTCTCGTCCGGGACCAACCCCACCTGGACCAACGGCTTCCCCCGCCGTCGGGACACGAAGATTCCCCGACCCGCGGGCATCGGTCGCGGTCGTACTCCGCCGAGGAGGTCGCCCTCGCCCGGGTCGCCCGCCAACACCACGCCCTGTGCGCCGAGTTCCTTGATGCGCTGCATGAACGCCTCGTACGAGGCACGGCCCGCGCCCGCCGTGGAGCGGGCGACGATGAAGCGGACGCCGACGTCCCGGGCGAAGGGGAGCAGTTCCGTCAGTCCGGCGAGCGGGTTGCCGCTGGACGTGGCGACGAGGTCGTAGTCGTCGATGACGACGAACACCGTCGGTCCGCGCCACCAGCTGCGGTCCCGGAGTTGCTGTGCCGTGACGTCGGCCGTCGGCGACCGGCGTTTCATGAGGTCGGCGAGGGCGGACATGTGGTGGTCCATGGCGTTGGACATGGGGATGTACTCGGCCAGGTGCGAGGTGGGGGTCACGCCCAGCAGGGAACGCCGGTTGTCGACCACGAAGAACTTGCACTCGTCGCCCGCGTACCGCTGCGTGAGCTGTGTGATCAGCAGGCGCAGCAGGTTGGACTTGCCCGACTCGCTCTCGCCGAAGACGAGGAAGAAGGGGTCCTGCTCGAAGTCGAGGAACACCGGTTCGAGGTTGTTCTCGTCGAGCGCGAAGGCGACCCCGCGCTGCGGGAACCGGTCGCCCGAGGGCAGCTGCGCGGCCGGGAACTCGCGCGGCAGCAGCCGTACCTCGGGAGCGCCGGGCGCCTCCCAGTGGCGGGAGACCTCCGCGGACAGCGCCTGCGTGGCGTCGGCGAGGTCGGTGTCCGAGGCGAGACCGTCGATGCGCGGCACCGCCGCCATGAAGTGCAGCTTCTGCGGCGACAGGCCCCGGCCGGGCACGCCGGTCGGGACGTTCGCGGCGGCCTTGCGGTCCAGCTCGGAGTCCATCGTGTCGCCGAGCCGCAGCTCCAGGCGGTTCATCAGGTGGTCCTTGAGGGCGGCCCTGACCTCCATCGAGCGCGAGGCCGTCAGGACCAGGTGGATGCCGTAGCCGAGACCGCGGGCGGCGATCTCGTGGATCACCTGGTCGAGCGCCTCGTAGTCGGAGCGGAAGTTGCCCCAGCCGTCGATGACGAGGAAGACGTCGCCCCACGGCTGGTCGGTGACCGAGATCTCGCCCCTGGCCCGCCGGGCCCGGAACTCGGTGATCGACGGGATGCCCGCGGCGCGGAAGTACTCCTCGCGGCGGGTCAGTACGCCGTACACCTCGGCGACCGTGCGCCGCACCCGCTCGGGGTCCAGCCGTGAGGCCACTCCGCCGACGTGCGGCAGTCCGGCCAGCGAGGCCATGCCGCCGCCGCCGAAGTCGAGGCCGTAGAACTGGACCTCGTGCGGGGTGTGGGTGAGGGCGAACGCCGAGATCAGCGAGCGCAGCAGCGTCGACTTGCCGGACTGCGGGCCACCGAGGATCTGCATGTGGCCGGCGGCGCCGGAGAAGTCCACCCACAGGGCGTCACGGCGCTGCTCGAACGGCTTGTCCACCAGACCGACCGGGACGATCAGACGGCCCGCGCCCTCGTAGCCCGGCTGGGTGAGCCCGCGGCCCGGTACGGCCGTGAGGCCCGGCAGGAGCGCGTCGAGCGAGGGCGGGCTGTCCAGCGGCGGCAGCCACACCTGGTGGGCCGCCGGGCCCTGCGCCTCCAGCCGGCGCACGATGACGTCGAGGACGGTGTCGGCGAGGGCCTCGTCGACCTCGGGATCGTCCCCGGAGGGGCGCTGCTGGGGCACCGGCACGTACCGCACCGGCACCTCGGCCGCCGTGAACAGCACCGGCTGCCGGTCCAGCGGCAGCGGACCGCCGCCCAGCGACGCCCGCTGCGGGCCGGAACGGTAGACACCGGAGACGTAGGCCGCCTTGAACCGCAGCATCTCGTCCGTGCCGTACTTCAGGAAGCCGGAACCTGGCACGTTGGGCAGCGTGTACGCGTCGGGCACGCCCAGCGCCGCCCGCGACTCGGCGGCCGAGAAGGTGCGCAGACCGATGCGGTACGACAGGTACGTCTCCAGGCCGCGCAGCCTGCCCTCCTCCAGGCGCTGCGAGGCCAGCAGCAGGTGCACGCCGAGCGAGCGGCCGATGCGGCCGATCTGTACGAACATCTCGATGAAGTCCGGCTTGGCGGTCAGCAGTTCGCTGAACTCGTCGATCACCAGGACCAGGGAGGGAATCGGCTGGAGCGGGGCGCCGGCCGCGCGCGCCTTCTCGTAGTCGTGGATGTTGGCGTAGTTGCCCGCGTCGCGCAGCATCTCCTGGCGGCGGTTCAGCTCGCCGCGGATGGAGTCGCCCATGCGGTCGACCAGCGTCAGGTCGTCCGCCAGGTTGGTGATCACGGCGGCGACGTGCGGCATCTGTGCCATGCCCGCGAAGGTCGCGCCGCCCTTGAAGTCGGCGAGGACGAAGTTGAGGGTCTCCGAGGAGTGGGTGACGGCGAGACCCAGCACCAGGGTGCGCAGCAGTTCGGACTTGCCGGAACCGGTCGCTCCCACGCACAGGCCGTGCGGGCCCATGCCCTCCTGCGCCGCCTCCTTGAGGTCCAGCATCACCGGACGGCCGTCCTCACCGACGCCGATCGGCACGCGCAGCCGCTCGGCCATCGAACGCGGCCGCCAGGTGCGCATCGGGTCGACCGAGGCCGCATCGCCGAGGTTCAGCAGGTCGGTGAACTCCAGGTTGGCCAGCAGCGGTTCGTCGTCGTCCCCGCCGGAGGCCATCCGCAGCGGCGCCAACTGGCGGGCGAGAACTTCGGCGGACTCGTACGACAGCGCGTCGGGCGTCCCTTCGTAGACCGCCCCGTGCCCCGACTCCAGGTGCAGCACACCCGGCTCCACGACGATGGACAGCTCGCCGGCGGCCTCGGTCAGCTCGCCGGGGACGACCTCCAGGACCGTCACGCCCTGGAGCCCCTCGGGGTTGGCCAGGAACGAGTCGGGCGGCAGCGAGACGCCGTCGAGCACGAAGACGATGTGCGGCTCCTCCGCCAGCGGGGCCGCGTTCGGGTGGAACCGCGGACGGCCCGTGAGCCGCGAGGCGATCAAGTTCTCCAACTCGCGCGTGTCGCCGCCGATCAGCCTGCGGCTGCCCGCGCCGTCCACCGTGCCCGGCGCCTGCACGTGCGGCAGCCACTTGGCCCACTCCCAGTGCGGGAGTTCCTCCCGGCCCGCCGCGACCACGAGGATCAGGTCCTGGGGGGAGTGCAGCGCGGCCAGCGAACCCGTCATGGCGCGGGCGGAGGACCGTACCGACTGCGGATCGCCGCTGACCGTGACGTGGTAGAAGGCGCGCAGGGAGACCGCCATCGGCAGGGCGTCCAGCGTGCTGTGGACGGCGAGGAAGCGCTGCAGCGCGCCCGCCGTCAGCGGCTCCAACTGCTCGACGGGGCCGGTCTCGGGCGTGACGAGCGGGGTGGCCAGCGCCTGTGCGCCCAGGCCGATGCGGACCTGGGCGAAGTCCTCGTCGCCCGGCCGCCGTTCCCACACCCGGCTGCCCTCGGCGACCAGCGCCCACAGCTGCTCGGGGGAGGGGTGAAGGTAGTACTGCGCGTCGCGCTGCGCCTTCGCGGTGTCGACCGTCCTCAGCCGGGTCTGCGACAGGTAGCTCAGGTAGTCGCGGCGCAGGTCCGCCAACTGCCCCTGGTTCCCCCGGCGGAAGCGGACCACCATCGCGATGGACATGGCGATCGTCGAGGCGATCATGACCATGCCCATGATCCTCATGAACGGCTGACCGCTCGTGAAGAAGAAGACGACCGAGCCGCCCATGCCCAGCGTGGGCAGCAGTTGCATCAGCACGCTCTCCTGATGCCCCCGGGGCAACTCCGGCGGAGGCTGCACGGCGATCTCGCCCGTGGGCACCTCGGACGGCAGGGCCCGGGGAGGGCGCTTCACGACGATGTGGCTCACTGCTCACCAATTCCCTTGCCGGCCCCGGGAAAGTACCGTCCGCCACCCCGTGTCAGGCGGACGCAGGCCGCCGCGTGATCCTACTGACTTCTTGTGCGACGAGGGGGCGGTAGGGTGCCGGATGTTCGCGTGAGCACATGCGAGTCGGTCCGGGAAAGCCGGGACATTCCGTGAGATCCGGAACGGTTCGGCGCTCTCCGGCCGCCCGACGGCGGCCGTTTCGCCGCCCGGCCGGACCCACCGGCCCCACGCGCACGACAGCGTCCAGAAATCTTCACACCGCCGACGCGGAACCATCACTGAGGGGGAGCAGTCAGGTGAGCATCACGGCCTCCGCGGCAGCCACTGGAGGAGGGCAGGGACCGGGCGCGGCCTCCGGGGCGGGCCTCGGCTTCTGCCGGGTCACGATCGTCGCGCCCGACAGCCGCATCGACGTGGCGCTGCCCGACGACATCCCCGTCGTCGACATCTATCCGGAGATCCTCCGGCTCTCCCGGCAGAGCCCCGCCGAGGGAGCGCCGGTCGGCTACCACCTCGTACGCCGCGACGGCTCCGTCCTCGACGGCTCCCGCTCCTTCGCCGCGCAGCACATCCTCGACGGCGAACTCCTCACGCTGCGCCCCTTCTCCGAGTCGCTGCCGCCCGCCGTCTTCGACGACGTCTCCGAGGCCGTCGCCGCGGCCGTGACCCGCGAGCACGCCCTGTGGGGCGGCGACCTGACCCGCGCCGCCGGCCTCGTCGGGGGAGGCGTCCTGCCGGTCCTGCTCGCCTTCGTGGCCTGGACGGGCGACCCGCGCCACGACATGCACTCGCTGCCCGGCGTCCTCGCCGCCGTCGTCGGCGTCGTCCTGGTCACCCTCGCCTGCGTCCGCGCCCGCGTCTACGACGACCGGCCCTCGGCCATCGCCCTCGGGCTCGGCGCGCTGCCCAACGTCGGCGTGGCCGGCTCGGGGCTCCTCGAACTCGCCGACGGCCAGGGCATCGGCAAACTCCAGTTCCTCCTGGCCTGCGCGGCGGTACTGCTCGCCGCGGTCCTGCTGACCCTGTGCTCCCCGGGCGGGGACGGCCCGTTCGTCGCCTTCGTCGTGGCGTCCGGCGCCGGAGTCGCGGCCGTGTTCGCGGCGATCCTCGCGCACTGGACGCGGCCGAGACCGCCGCCCTGTGCGCCCCCGTCGCCGTGGGCGCCCTGGCCTTCCTGCCCGGCCTGTCCATGCGCTTCGCCCGGCTGCCGATCGGCTTCGACACCCCCGCCCCGCGCAGCGCGTACGGCGCCGACCCCGCCCCCCAGGAGCCGGTCGACGTCGAGCGGATCACCGCCCAGGCCCGCCGCGGCCACGAACTCCTCGTCGGACTGGTCGGCGGCTGCGCCCTGATCGCGGTCGGCGCCTGCGCCGTCCTCGGTTTCTCCGAGGACATCTGGGCCCAGCTCCTGGCCCTGGCCCTGGGCATCGCCCTGCTGATGCGCGCCCACCTCTTCCGCTACACCGCGCAGGTCGCCCCCGTCCTCGCGGCCGGTCTCGCCTCCCTCGTGCTGCTCGGCCTCGGCCTGGCGCTCAACCCGCCGCTCTCGGTGTTCCGCGACGCCCTCATGGGTGACCGCTCCGACCTGGACGTCCGGACGATCTGGCTGGTCGCGGCGATCGCGGCGGCCTCCGCGCTCGTCACCGCGATCGGTCTGATCGGCTCGCGCGGCGGCCTCACGCCGTTCTGGGGACGGTTCATGGAGATCGCCGAGGGCTTCGTCCTGCTCACCCTCGTGCCCCTGGCGCTGGCCGTCTTCGACGTCTACGCGGCCGCCCGGGCGATGACGAGCTGACCGGGGCCGGTTCTCGGTGGACGGAGACGGGTGACCAGGCCAACTCCAACCGGGTCGTCGGCTTCGACCTGGCCACCGGGAACACCACGAAGAAGTTCGAGTCCGGCCCAGGATCCCTGCTGTACCCGGTGCGGACGAGTGGCGGCCGGCTCCTCGCCGTACGCCTCAGCGACGACCACGTCGCGCCCAACGCGCTGGTCGCCCTGGACCCGGAGACCGGCAGGGAGACGCCGTACTTCTTCTTCGACCTGCCGGCCGAGGCGGAGCTGATGACGATGACGGAGTACGACGACGTCGTCGTCGAGAACGGCCGCCTCTTCTTCGGCGCCAAGAAGGCCGAGGGACCCGCCGCCGGGCAACCGAAGCGGACCCATCTGGTGCTCGGCGTCCAGAGCTCCGCGGCGAAGAAGTGAAGCCGGACGAGCCGCACGGAGCGACCACGCGCGCGTGGCGGCCGACGACGGCCGGCCCCCACACCGCTCACGCCACCGACTACTGCGCCGTCGGCCCGCCGTTGTGCGGTGCCGGCTCCAGGTCGAACTCGCCGTCCCGCGCACCGAGGACGAAGGCCCGCCACTCCGCCTCCGTGTAGCGCAGCACGGTGTCGGGGTCGAGCGACGACCGCATCGCCACGGCACCGGCGGGGAGATAGGCGATCTCCACCCGCTCCTCGTGCTCCTCGGTGCCGGGCGCGCTGTGCCACTCCACGCCGGAGATGTCGAGGGCGTACAGCTCGTCCCTCTCCCGCTCCTTGCGCGCCTTGATCTCCTCAGCCGTCTCCGCCATGTCGCAGCGACCCCTTCCCGACGTACGGACGAACAGCGTTCGTGTACGGACGAACAGCGTTCCTCCATGAACGAACGATCCGAGCGTTCACCCTAGTGGCCCCCCGGGCGCCGCCTCGGTGGTTCGCGGACCACGGCGAATCCGCCCGCCACCTCCTGGTACCCTGGGCGACGGCCGTTTGTGTACGCACCCCCGGATCGCCCTCAGGAGACCCTGATGGCCCTGGAGGCCGCGCCCATCGGATCCCCGCCTTCCGAGTAACGGAAGCTCCCCCGAGAATCAGACCGGGGGCACTCGGTGGCCAACCCAGACTACGAGGAGTACGCGTGTCGCTCGACGCCGCTACGAAGAAGCAGATCATCGGCGAGTTCGGTCAGAAGGAGGGCGACACCGGCTCCCCCGAGGTCCAGGTCGCCATGCTCTCCCGTCGGATCTCCGACCTGACCGAGCACCTCAAGACCCACAAGCACGACCACCACTCCCGTCGTGGTCTGCTCATCCTGGTCGGTCAGCGCCGCCGGCTGCTGCAGTACCTGGCCAAGAAGGACATCCAGCGCTTCCGCGCCCTGGTCGACCGCCTCGGCATCCGCCGCGGTGCGGCCGGCGCCAAGTAGCACGCATGAAGGGAGCGGTTCCCGTCACTGTCGGGGACCGCTCCCTTTGCCGTACGTACGCGAACGTGCGGAGTGTCACCCACGCTTTGTAGTGTGGTAGCAGAACGCAATACGCACGACACGGACGAGGAGAGGCGCACGTAGCCGCCGCCGGTCCTCGGTAGTGGCCCCCGGGGGGAAGTGAACCCGGGTGCTTCGATCGAAGACCGGCCCGCACCGCACGGAGCGCTTCTCCGCCACCGTCCCCCTGCCACACGGGCAGCCCAGGGGACGAAGACGAGGAGAAAACGCTAGTGGAGAACGAGACCCACTACGCCGAAGCCGTCATCGACAACGGCACTTTCGGCACCCGCACCATCCGCTTCGAGACGGGCCGTCTGGCCCGCCAGGCCGCCGGCTCGGCCGTGGCCTACCTGGACGACGACACCATGGTGCTGTCGGCCACCACCGCGTCCAAGAACCCCAAGGACCAGCTCGACTTCTTCCCCCTGACGGTGGACGTCGAGGAGCGGATGTACGCCGCCGGCAAGATCCCCGGCAGCTTCTTCCGCCGTGAGGGCCGTCCCTCCGAGGACGCCATCCTCACCTGCCGCCTGATCGACCGCCCGCTGCGCCCGTCCTTCAAGAAGGGCCTCCGCAACGAGATCCAGGTCGTCGCCACGATCATGGCGCTCAACCCCGACCACCTGTACGACGTCGTGGCGATCAACGCCGCGTCCGCGTCCACGCAGCTGGCCGGTCTGCCCTTCTCCGGCCCGGTCGGCGGCGTCCGCGTCGCGCTGATCCGCGGCCAGTGGGTCGCGTTCCCGACGCACACCGAGCTCGAGGACGCCGTCTTCGACATGGTCGTCGCCGGTCGCGTCCTCGAGGACGGCGACGTCGCGATCATGATGGTCGAGGCCGAGGCCACCGAGAAGACCATCAAGCTGATCGAGGGCGGCGCCGAGGCGCCGACCGAAGAGGTCGTCGCCTCCGGTCTGGACGCCGCGAAGCCCTTCATCAAGGTGCTCTGCAAGGCCCAGGCCGACCTCGCCGCCAAGGCCGCCAAGCCGACCGGCGAGTTCCCGATCTTCCTCGACTACCAGGACGACATCCTGGAGGCGCTGTCCGCCGCCGTCCGCCCGGAGCTGTCCTCCGCGCTGACGATCGCGGGCAAGCAGGACCGCGAGGCCGAGCTGGACCGCGTCAAGGCGCTCGCCGCCGAGAAGCTCCTGCCGGAGTTCGAGGGCCGCGAGAAGGAGATCTCCGCCGCGTACCGCTCGCTCACCAAGCAGCTGGTCCGTGAGCGCGTGATCAAGGAGAAGAAGCGCATCGACGGCCGCGGCGTCACGGACATCCGTACGCTCGCCGCCGAGGTCGAGGCCATCCCGCGCGTGCACGGCTCCGCGCTGTTCGAGCGTGGCGAGACCCAGATCCTGGGCGTCACCACCCTGAACATGCTCCGCATGGAGCAGCAGCTGGACACCCTCTCCCCGGTGACCCGCAAGCGCTACATGCACAACTACAACTTCCCGCCGTACTCCGTCGGCGAGACCGGCCGCGTCGGCTCCCCGAAGCGCCGCGAGATCGGCCACGGCGCACTCGCCGAGCGCGCCATCGTGCCGGTCCTGCCGACGCGCGAGGAGTTCCCCTACGCGATCCGTCAGGTGTCCGAGGCCCTCGGCTCCAACGGCTCGACGTCCATGGGCTCGGTCTGCGCCTCCACCATGTCGCTGCTGAACGCCGGTGTGCCCCTCAAGGCCCCCGTCGCCGGTATCGCCATGGGCCTGATCTCCCAGGAGATCAACGGCGAGACGCACTACGTCGCCCTCACCGACATCCTCGGTGCGGAGGACGCCTTCGGCGACATGGACTTCAAGGTCGCCGGCACCAAGGAGTTCGTCACCGCCCTCCAGCTCGACACCAAGCTGGACGGCATCCCCGCCTCCGTCCTGGCCGCCGCCCTCAAGCAGGCCCGTGACGCCCGCCTCCACATCCTCGACGTGATGATGGAAGCGATCGACACGCCGGACGAGATGTCCCCCAACGCCCCGCGGATCATCACCGTCAAGATCCCCGTGGACAAGATCGGCGAGGTCATCGGCCCCAAGGGCAAGATGATCAACCAGATCCAGGAGGACACCGGCGCCGACATCACGATCGAGGACGACGGCACGATCTACATCGGCGCCGTCGACGGCCCGTCCGCCGAGGCCGCCCGTGCCACGATCAACTCGATCGCCAACCCGACCATGCCGGAGGTCGGCGAGCGCTACCTGGGCACCGTCGTGAAGACGACGACCTTCGGTGCGTTCGTGTCGCTGCTCCCGGGCAAGGACGGTCTGCTGCACATCTCGCAGATCCGCAAGCTCGCCGGCGGCAAGCGCGTGGAGAACGTCGAGGACGTCCTCGCCGTGGGCTCCAAGGTCCAGGTCGAGATCGCCGAGATCGACTCCCGCGGCAAGCTCTCCCTGATCCCCGTGGTCGAGGGCGAAGCGGCCGAGGACGACAAGAAGGACGACGCCGAGCAGTGACGTCCCGTAGCCCCAAGGTGACGGCCCGCCCCTCTTCGGAGGCGCGGGCCGTCGCCCGTACCCAAACCCTCATCAAGGGCGAGAACGGCATCGGCACGGTCCGCAAGACCACCCTCCCGGGCGGCCTGCGCATCGTCACCGAGACGCTCCCCTCGGTCCGCTCCGCGACCTTCGGCATCTGGGCGCACGTCGGCTCCCGCGACGAGACCCCGGCGCTGAACGGCGCCACCCACTACCTGGAGCACCTGCTCTTCAAGGGCACCCGACGCAGGTCAGCGCTCGACATCTCCTCCGCCCTCGACGCGGTCGGCGGCGAGATGAACGCCTTCACGGCGAAGGAGTACACGTGCTACTACGCACGCGTGCTCGACGCCGACCTGCCGCTCGCCATCGACGTCGTCAGCGACATGCTGACCGGCTCCCTGATCCGCGAAGAGGACGTCGACGTCGAGCGCGGCGCGATCCTCGAGGAGATCGCGATGACGGAGGACGACCCCGGCGACTGCGTGCACGACCTGTTCGCGCACACCATGTTCGGCGACAACGCCCTCGGCCGCCCCGTCCTCGGCACGGTCGACACCGTCAACGCCCTCACCGCCGACCGCATCCGCCGCTTCTACAAGAAGCACTACGACCCCACCCACCTGGTCGTCGCCGCCGCGGGCAACATCGACCACAACAAGGTCGTACGCCAGGTCCGCGCCGCCTTCGAGAAGGCCGGCGCGCTCAAGGAACCGGACGCCACCCCCATCGCCCCGCGCGACGGCCGGCGCACCATCCGCACCGCGGGCCGCGTCGAACTGATCGGCCGCAAGACCGAACAGGCGCACGTCGTCCTCGGCATGCCCGGTCTGGCCCGCACCGACGAGCGCCGCTGGGCCCTCGGCGTGCTGAACACCGCGCTCGGCGGCGGCATGTCCTCCCGGCTGTTCCAGGAGGTTCGGGAGAAGCGCGGCCTGGCCTACAGCGTCTACTCGTACACCTCCGGCTTCGCCGACTGCGGACTGTTCGGCGTGTACGCCGGCTGCCGGCCCAGCCAGGTGCACGACGTGCTGAAGATCTGCCGCGACGAGCTCGACACCGTCGCCCAGGACGGCCTGTCCGACGAGGAGATCGGCCGCGCCATCGGCCAGCTCCGCGGTTCCACGGTCCTCGGCCTGGAGGACACCGGCGCGCTCATGAACCGCATCGGCAAGAGCGAACTGTGCTGGGGCGAGCAGATGTCGGTCGACGACATGCTGACCCGGATCGCGGCCGTGACCCCGGACGAGGTCCGCGAGGTGGCCCGCGACATCCTGGGGCAGCGCCCGTCGCTGTCGGTCATCGGCCCGCTCAAGGACAAGCAGGCGTCCCGTCTGAACGAGGCCGTCGCGTAACCCCTCCCGTAAGGAAGCAACAGATGAGCAAGCTGCGCGTGGCGGTCCTCGGCGCCAAGGGCCGCATCGGTGCCGAAGCGGTCCGGGCGGTCGAGGCCGCCGAGGACATGGAGCTGGTGGCCGCCCTCGGCCGGGGCGACAAGCTGGAGACGCTGGCCGAGACCGGCGCCCAGGTCGCGGTGGAACTGACCACCCCGGCCTCGGTGATGGACAACCTCGACTACTGCGTACGGCACGGCATCCACGCCGTCGTCGGCACCACCGGCTGGACGGAGGAGCGCCTCGCGCAGCTGACCGGCTGGCTGGAGAGCTCCCCGGAGACGGGCGTGCTCATCGCGCCGAACTTCTCCATCGGGGCCGTACTGACCATGAAGTTCGCGCAGATCGCGGCGCCGTACTTCGAGTCGGTCGAGGTCGTCGAGCTGCACCACCCCAACAAGGTGGACGCCCCCTCCGGCACCGCCACCCGCACCGCGCAGCTCATCGCAGAGGCCCGCCGCGCCGCCGGCTCCGCCCCGGCCCCGGACGCCACGGCGACCGCCCTGGACGCGCCCGCGGCGCGAACGTCGACGGCGTGCCCGTGCACGCCATCCGCCTGCGCGGCCTGCTGGCCCACCAGGAGGTCCTGCTGGGCGGCGAGGGCGAGACCCTGACCGTCCGCCACGACTCCCTGCATCACAGCAGCTTCATGCCGGGCATCCTGCTGGGCGCCCGGCGTGTGGTGACGACTCCGGGCCTCACGTTCGGCCTGGAACACTTCCTGGACCTGAACTGAGCCCCTGACAGCCATGCGCGCAAAGCTCTCCTACGCCCTCACGGCCGCCGTCCTGGTCTTCTACTTCGTGCTGGCCGGCAGCCGGGGCGTCATGCTCATCCGGTCCGGCACGCTCCTCACCGTCACCTTCGGCGTGGCGGTGTTGATCCTGCCGGTCATCGGCGTCTGGTTCCTGTGGAAGAACACCCAGTTCGTCCGCAGGGCCAACCAGCTCGCCGCCGAACTCGACGCCGAGGGAGGCCTCCCCGTCGACGAGCTGAAGCGCATGCCCAGCGGACGCGTCGACCGTGCCTCGGCCGACGAGGTCTTCGCCCGGCGCAAGGCCGAGACGGAAGCCGCTCCCGACGACTGGCGCACCTGGTTCCGCCTCGCTGTCGCCTACCACGACGCCCGGGACACCCCACGCGCCCGCAAGGCGATGCAACGCGCCATCAGCCTGCACGGCGCCGCACGGCACCCCGCTTCGTCCTGAGGCTGTACGTGAGGGGGCCCGGTCCGCGTGGTGCGGACCGGGCCCCCTCACGTAGGCGCGGCCTCAGGGCCGACGGTACTCGTCGGCCCACGCCTCCACGGAGTCCGCGGCCCGGTCGAACGCCTCCGGCCGCGCCAGGAAGTCGGCCCCGTGCGTGGTCAGCAGCGACAGAGGACCCTCCGAGGCCCGGTCCCGCCGTACGACGGTGAGCGCCTGGCCCTGCACGGTCCGCGGCAGCCCCATCCAGCGCACCGGCTGCTGTGCGGTCCGTACCGCCACGACCCGGTTCCAGGTCACCGTCCGCGTGACGAAGAAGTTCACCTGCCGCACGCCGCGCGAGCTGACCCACACCCCCATCCGCAGCAGCCGCAGTGCGGCGGCGATCACCAGCAGGGAGACGGCGAAGATGACACCGGCCTCGGAAACCGAGCCGGTCAACGCGATGACCACCGCCGCGAACAGGACGTACGACGCGAGCAGCAGGCACAGCGCGGCCGCCGCGACCCGCCACGGGCCGGGCCGGTACGGCCGCCGCCAGTGCTCACGGTCGTCGAAGGGCAGCGCGACGTCGTCCGCGGCCTCGAACGGGCGGTCGGCCGTCAGGAAGGGCAGGGGCACGGCTGGTCCTCACTCGTCCATGCGTGGGCTGTGCCGGTGAGGCTATCCGTCTGTGTCCCCGCTCACCACCTTCGGGGGTCCGGACGGGGGTCAGCGGTCCTGGGAGGCCTGTGACTGCTGGGTCTGGGCGGAGTGATCCAGGGACAGCGCCGGCATGCCGATGACCAGCGCACCCACCAGCGCGGCCACGATGGTGAGCCCCAGGAGCCAGCGCCCGGCCATCTCCCGGAAGGAGGGCCGCTCGGGGGGCGGGGGAGCCACATTGCTACGGAACCTGTCGGCCTCGGCGAGGAAGGCGAAGGGTACGGGTTCGCGCCGGCGGAACATGGTGGGTACGTCCTCCTGGGAGACAGCTGTCGGTGCGACGTCGTCCGTCACACGTCGTCAGTGGTGCGTGGTCAGTGATACAGACGAGCGAGTGCCCGAAAACGTGCCCCATATCGGCAGACGTCCCGCACGAATCTCGCGGCGCCCGGGAACTCCCGGCTCGGCCGCCCCCGTAAAGTTGGCGCCGCTCCGAAGACGCGATGGAAGGACCCCTGAACCGTGACCCCCACCCCCGACGACGAGTCCAAGATCGAACTCCGGAGCGACGTCACCGTCGAACTGGTCAAGCACACCGCGTCCGACGCGGACGTGCTGTTCGCGGCCCGCGTCTCGACCGCCGGCGAACAGTCCCTGGACGAGCTGAGGAAGGACCCCGAGCGCTCGAAGGGTCTGATCAACTACCTGATGCGGGACCGCCACGGCAGCCCCTTCGAGCACAACTCGATGACCTTCTTCATCAGCGCCCCGATCTTCGTCTTCCGCGAGTTCATGCGGCACCGCGCGGGCTGGTCGTACAACGAGGAGTCGGGCCGGTACCGGGAGCTCCAGCCGGTCTTCTACGTCCCGGGCAGCTCCCGCAAGCTGGTCCAGCAGGGCCGCCCCGGCAAGTACGTCTTCGTGGAGGGCAGCCAGGACCAGCAGGAACTGGTCGGCCGCACCATGGAGGACTCCTACCGCCAGGCCTATTCGGCCTATCAGGAGATGCTCGCCGCCGGCGTCGCCCGCGAGGTCGCCCGGGCGGTCCTCCCGGTCGGCCTGTTCTCCTCGATGTACGCCACCTGCAACGCGCGATCCCTGATGCACTTCCTCGGCCTGCGCACCCAGCACGAACTGGCCAAGGTCCCGTCCTTCCCGCAGCGGGAGATCGAGATGGTCGGCGAGAAGATGGAGTCCGAGTGGGCGCAGCTCATGCCCCTCACCTACGCGGCCTTCAACGCCAACGGCAGGGTCGCCCCCTAGCGGAGACGTATGTACGGATCATCCGTGCGAAGTGTCCGTATTGCGGCATTTAGAGAAGTTCATCTAGCCTGATCAAACGGACCCGGCACTGCTTGAACCCCCGAGCAGGCAGTGCCGGGCTCCGCATTTGTCACCACTTGTCGCCTGCCCCGAGGGCAGACCCCACCCCGAGCAACGAGTAGCGTGTCACCCATGGCTCCGACCTCCACTCCGCAGACCCCCTTCGGGCGGGTCCTCACCGCCATGGTCACGCCCTTCACGGCGGACGGCGCACTCGACCTCGACGGCGCACAGCGGCTCGCCACCCACCTGGTGGACGCAGGCAACGACGGCCTGATCGTCAACGGCACCACGGGGGAGTCGCCCACCACCAGTGACGCGGAGAAATCGGACCTCGTACGGGCCGTCCTGGAGGCCGTCGGAGACCGGGCCCACGTGGTGGCCGGAGTCGGCACGAACGACACCCACCACAGCATCGAGCTGGCGCGTGCGGCGCAGCAGACCGGCGCACACGGCGCGCTCGTCGTCACGCCGTACTACAACAAGCCCCCGCAGGAGGGGCTGTACCGGCACTTCACAGCCATCGCCGACGCCACCGAGCTGCCCGTCATGCTCTACGACATCCCCGGCCGCAGCGGTGTCCCCATCAGCACCGAGACGCTCGTCCGCCTGGCCGAGCACCCGCGGATCGTCGCCAACAAGGACGCCAAGGGCGACCTCGGCCGTGCGAGCTGGGCCATCGCCCGCTCCGGCCTGGCCTGGTACTCCGGCGACGACATGCTGAACCTGCCGCTGCTCTCCGTGGGTGCCGTCGGCTTCGTCTCCGTCGTCGGCCATGTCGTCACCCCGGACCTGCGCGCCCTCGTGGAGGCGTTCACCTCCGGCGACGTCCAGAAGGCCGCGGAGATCCACCAGAAGCTGCTCCCGGTCTACACGGGCATGTTCCGCACCCAGGGCGTCATGACCACCAAGGCCGCACTGACCCTCCAGGGCCTCCCCGCGGGCCCGCTGCGGCCGCCGATGGTGCAGCTCACCGCGGAGGAGATCGCCCAGCTCAAGATCGATCTTGCCGCCGGCGGGGTACAGCTCTGACACCAGACTTCACAACTGAATACGGCAGGCCACCGGTGCCTGCGCACATCCACAACTGCTTCTGCACGAACGTCACGCGCGCCACGTGCCCGACCGGTACGTGGCGCGCGTGTTTGAGGAGAGTCTTTTGAGTCATCCGCACCCTGAACTGGGCCCGCCCCCGCCGCTCTCCGAGGGAAGCCTGAGGGTCACCCCGCTCGGCGGCCTCGGCGAGATCGGCCGCAACATGACCGTCTTCGAGTACGGCGGTCGCCTGCTGATCGTCGACTGCGGGGTGCTCTTCCCCGAGGAGGAGCAGCCGGGCATCGACCTGATCCTGCCGGACTTCACGTCCATCCGGGACCGGCTCGACGACATCGAGGGCATCGTCCTCACCCATGGCCACGAGGACCACATCGGCGGCGTCCCCTACCTCCTGCGGGAGAAGCCGGACATCCCGCTGATCGGCTCGAAGCTGACCCTCGCTCTCATCGAGGCCAAGCTCCAGGAGCACCGCATCCGTCCGTACACCCTCGAGGTGGCGGAGGGGCACCGTGAGCGCATCGGGTCGTTCGACTGCGAGTTCGTCGCGGTCAACCACTCCATCCCGGACGCTCTCGCGGTCGCCATCCGCACTCCGGCCGGCATGGTGGTCCACACGGGCGACTTCAAGATGGACCAGCTTCCGCTGGACAACCGCCTCACGGACCTGCACGCGTTCGCCCGGCTCAGCGAGGAGGGCATCGACCTCCTCCTCTCCGACTCGACGAACGCCGAGGTCCCGGGGTTCGTCCCGCCCGAGCGGGAAATCTCCAACGTCCTGCGCACGGTCTTCGCCAACGCCGACAAGCGGATCATCGTGGCGAGCTTCGCCAGCCACGTCCACCGCATCCAGCAGATCCTGGACGCGGCCCACGAGTACGGCCGCAGGGTCGCCTTCGTCGGCCGCTCGATGGTCCGCAACATGGGGATCGCCCGCGATCTGGGCTATCTCAAGGTCCCGCCGGGACTGGTGGTGGACGTCCGCAGCCTCGACGACCTCCCGGACCACGAGGTGGTCCTGGTCTGCACGGGCTCGCAGGGCGAACCGATGGCCGCCCTGTCCCGCATGGCCAACCGAGACCACCAGATCCGCATCGTCGACGGCGACACCGTGATTCTGGCGTCGTCGCTCATCCCCGGTAACGAGAACGCGGTCTACCGCGTGATCAACGGCCTGACCCGCTGGGGTGCGAACGTCGTCCACAAGGGCAACGCCAAGGTGCACGTCTCGGGCCACGCGTCCGCGGGCGAGCTTCTGTACTTCTACAACATCTGCCGGCCGAAGAACCTGATGCCGGTCCACGGCGAATGGCGCCACCTGCGCGCCAACGCCGAGCTGGGCGCCCTGACCGGCGTCCCGCACGACCGCATCGTCATCGCCGAGGACGGCGTCGTCGTCGACCTCGTCGAGGGCAAGGCCAAGATCACCGGCAAGGTCCAGGCGGGTTACGTGTACGTCGACGGCCTGTCGGTCGGCGATGTGGGCGAGCCGGCGCTGAAGGACCGGAAGATCCTCGGCGACGAGGGCATCATCTCGGTCTTCCTGGTCGTCGACTCGTCGACCGGCAAGATCACCGCCGGTCCGCACATCCAGGCCCGCGGCTCGGGTATCGACGACTCCGCCTTCGGAGCCGTGGTCCCCAAGATCACCGAGGTCCTGGAACGCTCGGCCCAGGACGGGGTCGTCGAGCCCCACCAGTTGCAGCAACTCATCCGCCGCACACTGGGCAAGTGGGTCTCCGACACCTATCGACGCAGGCCGATGATCCTCCCGGTCGTCGTGGAGGTCTGACCGACTGACGACGTCTCACAGGCGTCAACCTGGAGCGGGGCCCCTCGATTTGCATCGGGGCGCCCCGCTCCAGTACGTTTACGGCTCCGCCTGAACGGGAACCACACGACGCCTGGTGCGTCGGACCGGTGACCGGGAGGGGCCGGAAAATCCGACTCAGAACTTCTGATAAAGTCGGAACCGCCGGAAAGGGAAACCGCGAAAGAAAAGCGGGAACCTGGAAAGCGCCGAGGAAATCGGATCGGGAAACGGTCTGATAGAGTCGGAAACGCAAGACCGAAGGGAAGCGCCCGGAGGAAAGCCTGAGAGAGTCTCTCGGGTGAGTACAAAGGAAGCGTCCGTTC
>NZ_MPOH02000009.1:362528-367396 GCF_001896135.2 Streptomyces phaeoluteigriseus | reverse complement strand
AACGCAAGACCGAAGGGAAGCGCCCGGAGGAAAGCCTGAGAGAGTCTCTCGGGTGAGTACAAAGGAAGCGTCCGTTCCTTGAGAACTCAACAGCGTGCCAAAAATCAACGCCAGATATGTTGATACCCCGTCCCCGGCAGTGATAGCCGAGGATGAGGTTCCTTTGAAGAAAACACAGCGAGGACGCTGTGAACGGTCGGGCCTATTCCGCCTGACCGTTCCGCTCTCGTGATGTGCGATCCCGATTACGGGAAAACATTCACGGAGAGTTTGATCCTGGCTCAGGACGAACGCTGGCGGCGTGCTTAACACATGCAAGTCGAACGATGAACCACTTCGGTGGGGATTAGTGGCGAACGGGTGAGTAACACGTGGGCAATCTGCCCTTCACTCTGGGACAAGCCCTGGAAACGGGGTCTAATACCGGATAACACTCCCTCTCTCATGGGTGGGGGTTAAAAGCTCCGGCGGTGAAGGATGAGCCCGCGGCCTATCAGCTTGTTGGTGAGGTAATGGCTCACCAAGGCGACGACGGGTAGCCGGCCTGAGAGGGCGACCGGCCACACTGGGACTGAGACACGGCCCAGACTCCTACGGGAGGCAGCAGTGGGGAATATTGCACAATGGGCGAAAGCCTGATGCAGCGACGCCGCGTGAGGGATGACGGCCTTCGGGTTGTAAACCTCTTTCAGCAGGGAAGAAGCGAAAGTGACGGTACCTGCAGAAGAAGCGCCGGCTAACTACGTGCCAGCAGCCGCGGTAATACGTAGGGCGCAAGCGTTGTCCGGAATTATTGGGCGTAAAGAGCTCGTAGGCGGCTTGTCACGTCGGGTGTGAAAGCCCGGGGCTTAACCCCGGGTCTGCATTCGATACGGGCTAGCTAGAGTGTGGTAGGGGAGATCGGAATTCCTGGTGTAGCGGTGAAATGCGCAGATATCAGGAGGAACACCGGTGGCGAAGGCGGATCTCTGGGCCATTACTGACGCTGAGGAGCGAAAGCGTGGGGAGCGAACAGGATTAGATACCCTGGTAGTCCACGCCGTAAACGGTGGGAACTAGGTGTTGGCGACATTCCACGTCGTCGGTGCCGCAGCTAACGCATTAAGTTCCCCGCCTGGGGAGTACGGCCGCAAGGCTAAAACTCAAAGGAATTGACGGGGGCCCGCACAAGCAGCGGAGCATGTGGCTTAATTCGACGCAACGCGAAGAACCTTACCAAGGCTTGACATACACCGGAAAGCATCAGAGATGGTGCCCCCCTTGTGGTCGGTGTACAGGTGGTGCATGGCTGTCGTCAGCTCGTGTCGTGAGATGTTGGGTTAAGTCCCGCAACGAGCGCAACCCTTGTTCTGTGTTGCCAGCATGCCCTTCGGGGTGATGGGGACTCACAGGAGACCGCCGGGGTCAACTCGGAGGAAGGTGGGGACGACGTCAAGTCATCATGCCCCTTATGTCTTGGGCTGCACACGTGCTACAATGGCCGGTACAAAGAGCTGCGATACCGTGAGGTGGAGCGAATCTCAAAAAGCCGGTCTCAGTTCGGATTGGGGTCTGCAACTCGACCCCATGAAGTCGGAGTTGCTAGTAATCGCAGATCAGCATTGCTGCGGTGAATACGTTCCCGGGCCTTGTACACACCGCCCGTCACGTCACGAAAGTCGGTAACACCCGAAGCCGGTGGCCCAACCCCTTGTGGGAGGGAGCTGTCGAAGGTGGGACTGGCGATTGGGACGAAGTCGTAACAAGGTAGCCGTACCGGAAGGTGCGGCTGGATCACCTCCTTTCTAAGGAGCACTTCTTACCGATCCCTTCGGGGTGAGGTCAGAGGCCAGTTCATCAGCGAACGTCTGATGCTGGTTGCTCAAGGGTGGAACGTTGATTATTCAGGGCGAGTCAGAAACCGTTGATGTAGACGAAGGACATGCGAAAGGTCCGGCGTAGAGGGTAAGACCCCCGTAGTCGAAACGTCAACGGCTCGTCTGAGAGACACCCAAGTAGCACGGGGCCCGAGAAATCCCGTGTGAATCTGGCGGGACCACCCGCTAAGCCTAAATATTCCCTGGTGACCGATAGCGGATAGTACCGTGAGGGAATGGTGAAAAGTACCGCGGGAGCGGAGTGAAATAGTACCTGAAACCGTGTGCCTACAAGCCGTGGGAGCGTCGGACATCAAGCTTGCTTGGTGTCTCGTGACTGCGTGCCTTTTGAAGAATGAGCCTGCGA
Organism: Streptomyces phaeoluteigriseus; assembly: GCF_001896135.2. Classification (GTDB taxonomy): domain Bacteria; phylum Actinomycetota; class Actinomycetes; order Streptomycetales; family Streptomycetaceae; genus Streptomyces; species Streptomyces phaeoluteigriseus. The sequence continues at coordinate 365,173 of NZ_MPOH02000009.1, read as the reverse complement.
GTTTGCGGTGTGTTGCGAGGTTAACCCGAGTGGGGTAGCCGTAGCGAAAGCGAGTCCGAACAGGGCGTTTCAGTAGCACGCTCAAGACCCGAAGCGGAGTGATCTAGCCATGGGCAGGTTGAAGCGGCTGTAAGAGGTCGTGGAGGACCGAACCCACCAGGGTTGAAAACCTGGGGGATGACCTGTGGTTAGGGGTGAAAGGCCAATCAAACTCCGTGATAGCTGGTTCTCCCCGAAATGCATTTAGGTGCAGCGTCGTGTGTTTCTTGCCGGAGGTAGAGCACTGGATAGGCGATGGGCCCTACCGGGTTACTGACCTTAGCCAAACTCCGAATGCCGGTAAGTGAGAGCGCGGCAGTGAGACTGTGGGGGATAAGCTCCATGGTCGAGAGGGAAACAGCCCAGAGCATCGACTAAGGCCCCTAAGCGTACGCTAAGTGGGAAAGGATGTGGAGTCGCACAGACAACCAGGAGGTTGGCTTAGAAGCAGCCACCCTTGAAAGAGTGCGTAATAGCTCACTGGTCTAGTGATTCCGCGCCGACAATGTAGCGGGGCTCAAGCGTACCGCCGAAGTCGTGTCATTGCAGCATATAGCCCCAACGGGTGCTGTGATGGGTAGGGGAGCGTCGTGTGCCGGGTGAAGCAGCCGCGGAAGCGAGTTGTGGACGGTTCACGAGTGAGAATGCAGGCATGAGTAGCGATACAAACGTGAGAAACGTTTGCGCCGATTGACTAAGGGTTCCTGGGTCAAGCTGATCTGCCCAGGGTAAGTCGGGACCTAAGGCGAGGCCGACAGGCGTAGTCGATGGATAACCGGTTGATATTCCGGTACCCGCTGTGAAGCGTCAAACACTGAACCAGGCGATGCTAAGTCCGTGAAGCCGTTCCGGACCCTTCGGGGAAAGGAAAGTGGTGGAGCCGACGGACCAGACTTGCAGTAGGTGAGTGATGGGGTGACGCAGGAAGGTAGTCCATCCCGGGCGGTGGTTGTCCCGGGGTAAGGGTGTAGGACGTCAGGTAGGTAAATCCGCCTGGCACATAGTCTGAGACCTGATGCCGAGCCGATTGTGGTGAAGTGGATGATCCTATGCTGTCGAGAAAAGCCTCTAGCGAGTTTCATGGCGGCCCGTACCCTAAACCGACTCAGGTGGTCAGGTAGAGAATACCGAGGCGTTCGGGTGAACTATGGTTAAGGAACTCGGCAAAATGCCCCCGTAACTTCGGGAGAAGGGGGGCCATCACCGGTGATGACATTTACTGTCTGAGCTGGGGGTGGCCGCAGAGACCAGCGAGAAGCGACTGTTTACTAAAAACACAGGTCCGTGCGAAGCCGTAAGGCGATGTATACGGACTGACGCCTGCCCGGTGCTGGAACGTTAAGGGGACCGGTTAGTGCGCTTTCGGGCGTGCGAAGCTGAGAACTTAAGCGCCAGTAAACGGCGGTGGTAACTATAACCATCCTAAGGTAGCGAAATTCCTTGTCGGGTAAGTTCCGACCTGCACGAATGGCGTAACGACTTCTCGACTGTCTCAACCATAGGCCCGGTGAAATTGCACTACGAGTAAAGATGCTCGTTTCGCGCAGCAGGACGGAAAGACCCCGGGACCTTTACTATAGTTTGATATTGGTGTTCGGTTCGGCTTGTGTAGGATAGGTGGGAGACTGTGAAGCTTGGACGCCAGTTCAGGTGGAGTCGCCGTTGAAATACCACTCTGGTCGTGCTGGATGTCTAACCTGGGTCCGTGATCCGGATCAGGGACAGTGTCTGATGGGTAGTTTAACTGGGGCGGTTGCCTCCTAAAGAGTAACGGAGGCGCCCAAAGGTTCCCTCAGCCTGGTTGGCAATCAGGTGTTGAGTGTAAGTGCACAAGGGAGCTTGACTGTGAGACCGACGGGTCGAGCAGGGACGAAAGTCGGGACTAGTGATCCGGCGGTGGCTTGTGGAAGCGCCGTCGCTCAACGGATAAAAGGTACCCCGGGGATAACAGGCTGATCTTCCCCAAGAGTCCATATCGACGGGATGGTTTGGCACCTCGATGTCGGCTCGTCGCATCCTGGGGCTGGAGTCGGTCCCAAGGGTTGGGCTGTTCGCCCATTAAAGCGGTACGCGAGCTGGGTTTAGAACGTCGTGAGACAGTTCGGTCCCTATCCGCTGCGCGCGCAGGAACATTGAGAAGGGCTGTCCCTAGTACGAGAGGACCGGGACGGACGAACCTCTGGTGTGCCAGTTGTCCTGCCAAGGGCATGGCTGGTTGGCTACGTTCGGGAGGGATAACCGCTGAAAGCATCTAAGCGGGAAGCCTGCTTCGAGATGAGTGTTCCCACCCACTAGATGGGGTAAGGCTCCCAGTAGACGACTGGGTTGATAGGCCAGATGTGGAAGCCCTGTAAGGGGTGAAGCTGACTGGTACTAATAGGCCGAGGGCTTGTCCTCAGTTGCTCGCGTCCACTGTGTTGGTTCTGAAACCACGAACAGCCCCACGTTCCCACGGAGCGTGGTGCGGCAGTTCAACAGTTTCATAGTGTTTCGGTGGTTATAGCGTGAGGGAAACGCCCGGTTACATTCCGAACCCGGAAGCTAAGCCTTACAGCGCCGATGGTACTGCAGGGGGGACCCTGTGGGAGAGTAGGACGCCGCCGAAC
>NZ_MPOH02000009.1:341656-362428 GCF_001896135.2 Streptomyces phaeoluteigriseus | reverse complement strand
CGAACCCGGAAGCTAAGCCTTACAGCGCCGATGGTACTGCAGGGGGGACCCTGTGGGAGAGTAGGACGCCGCCGAACAATTTTTCAAAGGGTTGGGCTCTGAACTTCGGTTCAGAGCCCAACCCTTTTTTGTTTCCGGTCACTTGACGTTCATGTCCCGCCCCCAGCATCCACGGCATGGGTACTGCTGCAATGCTCAGGGCCGCGGGCGTCGGACTCGGTGACGAGGTCGTCATGCCGGCGTTCGGCAACGTCGAAGTAGCCGAAGCGGTCACCCGGGCGGGTGCGCTTCCCGCCTTCGCCGACGTGGATCCGGTGACCTACTGCCTCGACCCGGACGCTGTCCGCGCAGCGATAACTCCGCGGACGGCGGCCGTCGTTGCCGTACACCGGTTCGGGCGGCCGGCCGACACCGGGCGGCTGTATGAACTCGGGCAGCTACATGGGCTGTTGGTGCTGGAGCAGGCGGAGTCCGAGGCGCCGTACGGCGAGGTGGCGCAGCGGCGGGAGCGGGCCGCCTATCTCGACGCGCGGTTGCGCGGTCTGCGGACGCCCGACGGTGGGGACGGGCACACCTATCAGCAGTACGTGGTCCGGGTGCCCGGGAACGGGCGGCCCGACCGGGACGCGTTCGCACGGGCCCTGCGGGGCAGGGGAGTCGACTGCCGGGTGCCGGTGAAGACACCGCTGCACCGGCTGCCCGAGTTCCGGCGCTTCATATCGCTGCCGCAGACCGAACTGGCGGCCGACGAGACGCTGGCGTTGCCGGTGGACGCGTCGCTGACAAAGCGGGACATGCAGCGCATGGTGTCCGCGTGCAATGCCCTCGGAGGACTGCTCCAGCCCGCCTTCTGACCGAGTTTGGGAACACAGCTCCGTTCGGGGTATGCTCTATTCCGTTGCCGCGGGGGAAACCCCGAAAAGTAACTGGCCCCCATAGCTCAGTCGGCAGAGCGTCTCCATGGTAAGGAGAAGGTCAACGGTTCGATTCCGTTTGGGGGCTCCAGAACAGAGAATCCCCTCGCCCTTCCGGGCGGGGGGATTTCTCGTTGTGGCGGGTTCCTCAGGCCCTCATGCGACGCGCATCGCGAGGATCGCCATGTCGTCGGACGGGGCGTCCGACGCGAAGCGCTCCACCGCGCGCATGATGCGGGCCGCCACCGCGCCCGCCGTCAGACCCGTGCAGGTGGTGAGTACGTCGGCGAGGCCGTCGTCGCCCAGCATGCGGGTGCCCTCACGGCGCTCGGTGACGCCGTCCGTGACGCAGAGCAGGACATCGCCCGGGTCCAGGACGACCGTCTGCTCGTACAGCTCCAGGTCCTCCATGACCCCGAGCAGCGGCTGGGGATCGGCGGCCGGCTCGACCGTGCCGTCCTGGCGCAGTCGGAGGGGGAGGGGGTGTCCGGCGCAGACCACCTTCAACTCCGCGCTGCCGTCCGGCTGCGGTCGCATCTCGCCGTAGAGGAGGGTCAGGAAGCGGCTGCGGGCGCCCTCGTCGAGGATCGCCGAGTTGAGGCGCTCCAGGACCGCCGGGCCGCTGAGGCCCTCCCTCGCCAGCAGGCGCAGGGCGTGGCGGGCGAGACCCGTCACCGCCGCCGCGTGCGGGCCGGTGCCGCAGACGTCGCCGATCGCGAAACCGTAGGCGCCGTCGCTGATCGGGAAGAGGTCGTAGAAGTCGCCGCCGACCTCGTTGCCCTCGCCGGCCGCGCGGTAGATGACCTCGACCTCGACGCCGTCGATGTCGGGCAGCTCCGGGGGCAGGAGGCTGCGCTGCAGGGACTGGCTGATGGCCGTGCGCTCGGAGTAGAGGCGGGCGTTGTCCAGGGCGAGGGCCGCTCTGCGGCTCAGGTCCTCGGCCAGCTCCAGGATCTCCTGGCGGAAGTGCTCGTCGGTGGGCTTGCCGAGGGTCAGCATGCCGATCACGCGGTTGCGGGCGACCAGGGGCAGGACGACGGTCTCGCCGCCCACCGCGGACGCCGTGGCGAGGGTGGGGCCGATGCCCGAGGACATCTGGTGGGTCGGGCCGCCGGTCAGGCCGAGGGTGCGCATGGAACTGCGCAGGGCGGCGTCGTGCGCAGCCTCGCCGGGGGCCGACCAGACGCGGGCGCCCGGGGTGGGGACCGGGTCAGGCGGGGCGATCTTCGAGAGCAACGACTTGATGCCGTCGATGAGTTCCTCGTCCTCGTGCAGGACGTACGAGAGGTACGGGTCGGAGGCCTGGTCGGCGATCGTGTAGACCGCGCACCAGGTGGCGAGGGTCGGGACCGTCATCTGGGCCATCAGGGCCAGGGTCTGGTCGCGGTCGAGGGTGCCGGCCAGCAGGTCGGAGGCCTCCACGAGGAAGCTGAGGGAGCCGCGGCGCAGCCGCTCCAGCTCGCCCAGGCGGGCCGACTCGACGGCCAGCGCGATGCGGTCCGCGGCGAACTGGAGGCGCAGCGCCTCCTCGTTGGAGTAGCGGCCCGGTCCCTCGGCCGCGACGCCCAGGGAGCCGGTGAGGCGGCCCTCGACCTTCAGCGGGACCGTGACGACCGAGCGCATGCCGGTGCCGTTGAGGAGAGGGACCGCGCCGGGGACGGCGAGGAGGTCCTCGTGGACGGCCGGCATGCGGGCGGAGCCGTAACGGCCGGGTCCTGCCTCGACGGGGACGCGGGCGAAGCGCTGGCGGGCCGAGGGCAGGCCCGTGGAGGCGCGGACCTCCAGTTCCGTCTCGTCGTCCGTCGCCAGGAGGAGGAAGGCGGAGTCGCCGTCGAGCATGTCGCGGGCGCGTTCCACGGTGCGCTGGAGGAGGCCGTCGAGGTCGTCGGGGGCGGGGGAGCCGATGAAGACCTCGAAGGGGTCCGCGCTCTGGCCGTCGGCGGCCGTCGGTGGCGGGGAGGCGGGTCGGCGACTGGAGGACCGCGCGTTCGTGGTTGCGGACCAGGAGACAGACCGTGGAGGGGTCGCCCTCGGTGTCGCGGACGCGCAGGTGGGAGGCGTACACGGGGGTCACGCGGCCGTCGGCGCCGCGGATGCCGTAGCTGCCCTCCCAGCGGGAGAGCTGGAGTGCCTCGACGATGCCGGTGCTGGTGCCGGGAGTGTGCGGCCAGGCCGCGAGGTCGGTGAGGGGCTTGCCGACGACCTGGTCGGCCGGGTAGCCGAAGAGTTCCTCGGCGTCCTCGTTCCACGCCGAGATGGCGCCGGTGCGGTCGATCTGGACGACGGCGACGCGGACGCGGCTGTCGGCGAGCGGCAGAAGTTCGGCGGGGAGCGCGGGGCCGGCCGTACGCGTGCCCACCGGGCGGTCGGGCAGGTCGAGCTGGAACCAGACGGTCTTGTGGGTGGGCGTGTAGTCGACGCCCCAGCGGGCGGCGATGGCCGCGCACAGCTGGAGACCGCGGCCGCCCTCGCGGTCGGGGCTGCCCATGGTGGCGAGGGAGCCCTGGAGGGGGATCTCGCGCTCCGGGTAGTGGTCGGCGACCTCGATCCGTACGCCGTCCTCGTGGCGCAGGCACAGGAGGTCGGCGTGGGTGCCCGCGTGGACGACCGCGTTGGTCACCAGTTCGCTCGTGAGGACGACGGCGTCGTCGATGATGTCGGCGTAACCCCAGCCCTGGAGGGTGTCGCGGACGAACGCGCGGGCGGTCGCCACGGATCGCCCGACGGGCTCGAAGCTGGCAGCCGCGCGCGCGGTGATCACAGAACTCCTCGGCCGGTCGTCGACGTGCTGGGCTTCTTCCCGGCTGTCCTGCTCGCGTCGCTGCTGCGGTGGAAACGCGCGCGGCCGGGGGTCCGGGGGCTGTCCCCCCGGGATCAGTCCGGTGGTCATGTGTGCGGCCGCCCCTCCGATGCCCGCTCGTGCTCGTGCCACCGCCCAGGCCGGACGGACCGGCGTGGCTGGACAGCCGCATGCAAGGTTACTTACCTTCCCCGCCCTCGCGGATGCCGGTCAGCTGTGTTTCCGCCCCAGGGTGTGCGGACGGTGTGCGAAAGCCGCCGAACTGTTATGGCCGGGTTCGGCGGGGGTGAAACACTGGGCAGGCTTCTTGTGAAGGTCCGGCAGACTGGGTGTCTTGTGTGTTCGCCGGGCAGCAGCCTCTTGGGCCTGCCTGATTACATCGGCAGTACGACGGTCGACCCCTCCGGGAGGGACAACGTGGAGTCTGGCGCAGCGACGCGGGGCACGAAGGCGCGCGCGAAAGGCGGACAGACCCTGAGCCGGCAGCGCTCACCCCGAAGCGGGACCACCACGGTGGACACCGCGGCCCTGAACCGGCTGCTGGCTGCCCTGGTCTCGATGCGGGAGGGGAACTTCCGCAAGCGGCTCACGGTGTCCGGCGACGGCGTGATGTCGGAGATCGCGGCCGTCTTCAACGAGGTGGCGGACCGCAATCTGCATCTCACGGGTGAGCTGTCGCGGGTACGGCGCATGGTCGGACGTGAGGGGAAGCTCACCGAGCGGCTGGAGACGGGTGCCTGCGAGGGATCCTGGGCGAGCGCCATCGACAACTCGAACGCGCTGGTCGACGACCTCGTACGGCCGGTTTCCGAGGTCGGGCGCGTGCTGTCTGCGGTGGCCGAGGGTGATCTGTCGCCGCGGATGGAGCTGCGGACGCAGACGCCGGAGGGGACCGGGCATCCGCTGCGCGGGGAGTTCCTGAAGGTCGGGCGGACGGTCAACAACCTGGTCGACCAGTTGTCGACGTTCACCGACGAGGTCACGCGTGTCGCCAGTGAGGTGGGCACCGAGGGCAAGCTGGGCGGACAGGCCCAGGTGCGCGGTATGTCGGGTTCCTGGAAGGACCTGACGGAGTCCGTCAACACCATGGCGGAGCGGCTGACGGCTCAGGTGCGCGACATCGCGCTGGTGACGACGGCGGTGGCCAAGGGCGACCTGTCGCGCAAGGTCACCGTGCATGTCGAAGGCGAGATGCTGGAGCTGAAGAACACCGTCAACACGATGGTGGACCAGCTCTCTGCGTTCTCCTCGGAGGTGACCCGGGTGGCCCGTGAGGTGGGCACCGAGGGCATCCTCGGCGGGCAGGCGCGGGTGTCCGGTGTGGACGGTGTGTGGAAAGAACTCACCGATTCCGTGAACACCATGGCCGGAAACCTCACGGCTCAGGTGCGGGGGATCGCGGAGGTCACCACGGCGGTCGCCAACGGCGACCTGTCGCAGAAGGTGACGGTGTCGGCGCGCGGCGAGGTCGCACAGCTCGCCGACACGATCAACCAGATGACCGAGACGCTGCGGACCTTCGCGGACGAGGTCACTCGGGTGGCCAACGAGGTCGGTGCGGCGGGCCAGCTGGGCGGACAGGCGAACGTGCCGGGCGCGGCGGGTACGTGGAAGGACCTCACCGACTCGGTCAACACCGTGTTCCGCAACCTCACCACGCAGGTGCGGGACATCGCGGCGGTGACGACGGCGGTGGCCAACGGTGACCTGTCGCAGAAGGTCACGGTGGACGTGGCCGGCGAGATGCTGGAGCTGAAGAACACCGTCAACGGGATGGTCGACCAGCTGTCGGCCTTCGGTGCCGAGGTCACGCGGGTGGCGCGGGAGATCGGTGTCGAGGGTGAGCTGGGTGGTCAGGCGCAGGTGTCGGGCGCGGCCGGGACGTGGAAGGACCTGACGGACTCCGTCAACACGGCGTTCAGGAATCTCACCGGACAGGTGAGGAACATCGCCCAGGTGACGACGGCGGTGGCCAACGGCGATCTTTCGCAGAAGGTCACCGTGGACGTGTCCGGTGAGATGGCCCAGCTGAAGAACACCGTGAACACGATGGTGGACCAGTTGTCGTCGTTCGCCGACCAGGTGACGCGGATGGCCCGGGACGTGGGCACGGAGGGCCGGCTCGGCGGGCAGGCCCGGGTGGACGGTGTGTCCGGCACGTGGAAGGAACTCACCGACTCCGTCAACTCGATGGCGGGGAACCTCACGTCGCAGGTGCGCAACATCGCGCAGGTGACGACCGCCGTGGCCCGGGGCGATCTCTCCCAGAAGATCGACGTCGACGCGCGCGGTGAGATCCTCGAGCTGAAGAACACCATCAACACGATGGTCGACCAGCTCTCCGCGTTCGCCGACCAGGTGACCCGGGTGGCGCGCGAGGTGGGCACCGCCGGTCAGCTCGGCGGCCAGGCGCAGGTGCCGGGCGTCGCCGGCGTGTGGCGGGACCTGACGGACTCGGTGAACGGCATGGCCGGCAACCTCACCGCGCAGGTGCGCAACATCGCGCAGGTCGCCACCGCCGTGGCCCGCGGTGACCTCTCCCAGAAGATCACCGTGGACGCGCGCGGGGAGATCCTGGAGCTGAAGAACACCCTGAACACGATGGTCGACCAGCTGTCGTCGTTCGCCCAGGAGGTCACGCGGGTGGCCCGTGAGGTGGGCACGGAGGGGCAGCTGGGCGGTCAGGCCGAGGTGCAGGGTGTCTCCGGCACCTGGAAGGACCTCACGCAGTCCGTGAACTTCATGGCGAACAACCTGACCATCCAGGTGCGCCAGATCGCCGAGGTCACGACCGCGGTCGCCAAGGGCGACCTGTCGAAGAAGATCACCGTCGACGCCAAGGGCGAGATCCTCGAGCTCGTCACCACCGTCAACACGATGGTGGACCAGCTGTCGTCGTTCGCCGAGCAGGTGACCCGGGTGGCCCGTGAGGTGGGCACCGAGGGCATCCTGGGCGGCCAGGCGCACGCGTCGGGCGTCACGGGCATCTGGAAGGACCTCACCGACAACGTCAACCTGATGGCCAAGAACCTGACCATGCAGGTGCGCAACATCTCCCAGGTCGCGGCCGCCGTCGCCAACGGCGACCTGACGCGGACGGTGACGATCGAGGCGCGCGGCGAGGTCGCGCAGCTCGCCGACACCTTCAACACCATGGTGAAGACGCTGAGTTCGTTCGCCGACCAGGTCACCAAGGTGGCCCGTGAGGTGGGTACGGACGGAATCCTCGGCGGGCAGGCGCACGTACCCGGTGTGGCGGGCACGTGGAAGGACCTCACCGAGTCGGTGAACCAGATGGCGTCCAACCTGACCGGCCAGGTGCGCAACATCGCCATGGTGACGACGGCCATCGCCAAGGGTGACCTGACGAAGAAGATCGACATCGACGCGCGCGGGGAGATCCTCGAGCTGAAGACGACCATCAACACGATGGTCGACCAGCTGTCGTCGTTCGCCGAGGAGGTGACCCGGGTCGCCCGTGAGGTGGGCACCGAGGGGCAGCTCGGCGGTCAGGCACGCGTGCGGGACGTCGACGGCACCTGGCGGGACCTCACCGAGTCGGTGAACGAGATGGCCGGGAACCTGACCCGGCAGGTGCGTGCCATCGCGCGCGTGGCGACCGCGGTGACGCGTGGCGACCTGAACCTGAAGATCGACGTGGACGCGTCCGGCGAGATCCAGGAACTCCAGGACTACATCAACAAGATGATCGCCAACCTGCGCGACACCACGATCGCCAACAAGGAGCAGGACTGGCTCAAGGGCAACCTCGCACGCGTGTCCGCGCTGATGCAGGGCCGGCGCGACCTGGAGGACGTGGCCTCGCTGATCATGAGCGAGCTGCCGCCGCTGGTGGCCGCGCAGCACGGCGCGTTCTTCCTGGCGATGCCGCCGGCCGACGGCGTCGACGAGCACTACGAGCTGCGGATGCTGGGTTCGTACGGCTACTCGATGGGGTCGATGCCGACCTCGTTCCGGCCGGGTGAGGCGCTGGTGGGCACGGCGGCCGAGGAGAAGCGGACGATCCTCGTCTCCAACGCGCCGAGCGGCTACCTGAAGATCTCCTCGGGGCTCGGGGAGGCACCGCCCGCGCAGGTGATCGTGTTGCCGGTGCTGTTCGAGGGGCAGGTGCTCGGGGTGATCGAGCTGGCCTCCTTCACGCCGTTCACCCAGATCCAGAGGGACTTCCTCAACCAGCTCGCCGAGATGATCGCGACCAGCGTCAACACCATCTCCGTCAACACCAAGACGGAGCAGCTGCTGAAGCAGTCGCAGGAGCTGACCGAGCAACTGCGTGAGCGGTCGGCGGAGTTGGAACAGCGGCAGAAGGCCCTCCAGGCGTCCAACGCCGAACTGGAGGAGAAGGCCGAGCTGTTGGCCCGGCAGAACCGGGACATCGAGGTGAAGAACACCGAGATCGAGGAGGCGCGGCAGGTCCTGGAGGAGCGGGCCGAGCAACTCGCGGTGTCGATGCGGTACAAGAGCGAGTTCCTCGCCAACATGTCGCACGAGCTGCGTACGCCGCTGAACTCGCTGCTGATCCTCGCCAAGCTGCTCGCGGACAACGCCGAGGGGAACCTCTCGCCGAAGCAGGTCGAGTTCGCCGAGACGATCCACGGGGCCGGTTCCGACCTCCTCCAGCTGATCAACGACATCCTCGATCTGTCGAAGGTCGAGGCGGGCAAGATGGACGTCTCTCCGACGCGCATCGCGCTCGTGCAGCTCGTGGACTACGTGGAGGCCACCTTCCGCCCGCTCACCGCGGAGAAGGGTCTGGACCTGTCCGTGCGGGTGTCGCCGGAGTTGCCGGCCACGCTGCACACCGACGAGCAGCGGCTCCTGCAGGTGCTGCGCAACCTGTTGTCCAACGCGGTGAAGTTCACCGACTCGGGCTCGGTCGAGCTGGTCATCCGGCCGGCCGGGGCGGACGTGCCGTTGGCGATCCGGGAGCAGTTGCTGGAGGCCGGTTCGCTGGCCGACGCGGAGGCGCCGCTGATCGCGTTCTCGGTGACCGACACGGGTATCGGGATCGCGGCCAGCAAGATGAGGGTGATCTTCGAGGCGTTCAAGCAGGCCGACGGCACCACCAGCCGCAAGTACGGCGGAACGGGTCTCGGGCTGTCGATCTCACGGGAGATCGCGCAACTGCTCGGCGGTGAGATCTACGCCCAGAGCGAGCCGGGGCGTGGCTCGACGTTCACGCTGTATCTGCCGCTGCACCCGAGCGAGCTGCCGCCGCAGGGCTACCAGCAGGTCGTGCCCCAGCTGGAGGCGGGCGACCTGGTGGCGTCCGAGAGTGAGAAGCGGGAGCGGTCGGAGCTGGCCGGGGTGCAGATCCAGACGCCGGCCGAGGTGAGGTCGTACCAGGACACGCAGAACGGTCCGGCGGCGCTGTTCCGGCGCCGGCGCAGGTCCGCGGCCGGGAGCGAGCCGCAGGTCGGCCGGCCCGAGCAGTGGGCGCCCGTCCGGCAGGAGGTGGCGGCGCAGGGGCCGCGGGGCATCCGGTTCGGCGGGGAGAAGGTGCTGATCGTCGACGACGACATCCGCAACGTGTTCGCCCTGACCAGCGTCCTGGAGCAGCACGGGCTGTCGGTGCTGTACGCGGAGAACGGCCGCGAGGGCATCGAGGTCCTGGAGCAGCACGAGGACGTGGCGGTCGTCCTGATGGACATCATGATGCCGGAGATGGACGGGTACGCGACGACCACGGCGATCCGCCGGATGCCGCAGTTCTCGGGTCTGCCGATCATCGCGCTCACCGCGAAGGCGATGAAGGGCGACCGGGAGAAGGCGATCGAGTCGGGTGCCTCCGACTACGTCACCAAGCCGGTCGATCCGGACCACCTGCTGGCGGTGATGGCCCAGTGGATGCGCGCCGAGTGAGGGGAACCGTCCGGGGACGCGGGGAGTTGCTGACTCAGGGTGGCCGAAGGCGTGTAGCGGGGTGGTATTCGGGGAACCTTCTGGTCTTCCGCCGCGTTCCTGCTACGTGCACGGTGACATCACGGTGACAGGGTGTGGCGACGGTCGGGGTGCGGCTACCATGACCGGCACAAGGAAGGGCGGCGCACAGGAGTCGTCCCCAGGGGCGGCGCCCGGTGCACTGCCGGGGCGAGGAGGGCGGGCCATGGTGCAGAAGGCCAAGATCCTCCTGGTCGATGACCGGCCGGAGAATCTGCTGGCGCTGGAGGCGATCCTCTCTGCGCTCGATCAGACGCTGGTGCGGGCATCGTCCGGGGAAGAGGCGCTCAAAGCACTGCTGACGGACGACTTCGCGGTCATTCTGCTGGACGTCCAGATGCCGGGAATGGACGGTTTCGAGACGGCCGCGCACATCAAGCGGCGAGAACGGACTCGGGACATCCCGATCATCTTCCTCACGGCGATCAACCACGGCCCGCACCACACCTTCCGCGGGTACGCGGCTGGTGCGGTCGACTACATCTCCAAGCCGTTCGATCCGTGGGTGCTGCGCGCGAAGGTCTCGGTCTTCGTCGAGCTGTACATGAAGAACTGCCAGCTGCGGGAGCAGGCGGCCCTGCTGCGGCTGCAGTTGGAGGGCAGCGGGGGCAAGACGCCGGCCGACGGAGCGAAGGAGTCGCCGGGGCTGCTGGCCGAGCTGTCCGCGCGGCTCGCGGCCGTCGAGGAGCAGGCCGAGGCCCTCTCCAAGCAGCTCGACGACGAGTCGGCGGACGCGGCGGCGGTGGCCACGGCGGCGCACCTGGAGCGCAAACTCACCGGCCTGCGCCGGGCGCTGGACGCGCTGGAGCCGGGCACCGGAAGCGGCCCGCCCTCCGTGACGTCGCAGAGCTGAACCGGAACGGGCACGTGCCGCGGCCGCAGTTGTGCGTGAGCAGGCGTCACTCGCGCGGGGGCGCGCGTCAGTTCCGCGCCTCCCCGAGAGCGACACGAACGGGTGAAGCAGCGGTCACACGTGTCCCTTGTCGTCTCCCCCGGTAACCTCACACCATGGCCTCACGTCCCTCCGCAGCCAAGAAGCAGCCCGCCAAGAAGGCGGTCGCTCCCGCGAAGGCTCCGGCGAGGAAGGCCGTCGCCAAGAAGCCCCCGGCGAAGAAGGCGCCCGCCCGGAAGGCCGTGGCCAAGCCCGCGCCCCGAACGGCCCCCAGTCCCACCGGGGGCATCTACCGCCTCGTACGCGCCGTCTGGCTGGGCCTGGCGCACGCCGTCGGAGCGGTGTTCCGCGGCATAGGGAACGGCGCCAAGAACCTCGACCCCGCCCACCGCAAGGACGGCGTCGCGCTGCTGCTGTTCGGCGTCGCGCTGATCGTCGCCGCGGGGACCTGGGCCGATCTGCACGGCCCGGTCGGCGACCTCGTCGAGATCCTGGTGACCGGTTCCTTCGGCCGCCTCGACCTGCTGGTGCCGATCCTGTTCGCCGTCATCGCCGTACGGTTCATCCGGCACCCGGAGAAGCCCGAGGCCAACGGCCGCATCGTGATCGGACTGTCCGCGCTGCTCATCGGGGTGCTCGGGCAGGTCCACATCGCCTGCGGCTCGCCCGCCCGCAGTGACGGCATGCAGGCGATAAGGGACGCCGGCGGCCTCATCGGCTGGTCCGCGGCGACCCCGCTGACGTACACCATGGGCGAGGTCCTCGCCGTACCGCTGCTCGTGCTGCTCACGGTCTTCGGACTGCTGGTGGTCACCGCCACGCCGGTCAACGCCATCCCGCAGCGGCTGCGGCAGCTCGGGGTGCGCCTCGGCGTGGTGCAGGACCCGGCGGCCGAGGCGTACGACGAGTTCGGCGACGACGAGGCGCGCTACGACGAGCAGTGGCGCGAGGCGCTGCCCGCGCGCTCCCGGCGCCGTTCCAGCGCCCCCCAGGCCTTCGACCCCGACAGCGCGGAGCAGGAGGCCCTCGGCCGGCGTCGCGGCCGGCCCCGGCGCTCGGCCGTGCCGCAGCCGGCGATGGACCGGCAGATCGACGCCGTCGACATCGCGGCGGCCGCCGCGGCCGACCTCGACGGGGCCGTGCTGCACGGCATGCCACCCTCCCGGATCGTCGCCGACCTCACCCAGGGCGTGAGTGTCGGCGATCGCGAGTCCACCACGCCGACGCCCGTCCCGGCCCCGGCCGGCCGCCCCAAGCGGGAGAAGCTCAACACCGGCGCCGTCCCCGACCTGACCAAGGCGGCTCCCGAGCCGCCGCGCGAGCTGCCGTCGCGCGCCGAGCAGCTCCAGCTCTCCGGCGACATCACCTACGCGCTGCCCTCGCTCGACCTCCTCACGCGCGGCGGACCCGGCAAGGTACGCAGCGCCGCCAACGACGCGGTGGTCGCGTCGCTCACCACCGTCTTCTCGGAGTTCAAGGTCGACGCCGCCGTCACCGGCTTCACCCGCGGCCCGACGGTCACGCGCTACGAGGTCGAACTCGGCCCCGCCGTGAAGGTCGAGCGGATCACCGCCCTGACGAAGAACATCGCGTACGCCGTCGCCAGTCCGGACGTGCGGATCATCTCGCCGATCCCCGGCAAGTCGGCGGTCGGCATCGAGATCCCGAACACCGACCGCGAGATGGTCAACCTCGGCGATGTGCTCCGGCTGGCCGAGTCCGCCGAGGACGACGATCCGATGCTGGTCGCCTTCGGCAAGGACGTCGAGGGCGGCTATGTCATGCACTCGCTGGCGAAGATGCCGCACATACTGGTCGCCGGCGCCACCGGTTCCGGCAAGTCGTCCTGCATCAACTGCCTGATCACCTCGGTCATGATGCGGGCGACCCCGGAGGACGTCCGGATGATCCTGGTCGACCCCAAGCGCGTCGAGCTGACCGCCTACGAGGGCATCCCGCACCTGATCACGCCCATCATCACCAACCCCAAGCGGGCCGCCGAGGCCCTCCAGTGGGTCGTACGCGAGATGGACCTGCGCTACGACGACCTGGCGGCGTACGGCTACCGGCACATCGACGACTTCAACCGGGCGGTGCGGGAGGGGACGGTCAAGAAGCCCGAGGGCAGTGAGCGTGAGCTCCAGCCGTATCCGTATCTGCTGGTGATCGTCGACGAGCTGGCCGACCTGATGATGGTCGCGCCGCGCGACGTCGAGGACTCGATCGTGCGGATCACGCAGCTCGCGCGTGCGGCCGGCATCCATCTGGTGCTGGCCACGCAGCGGCCGTCGGTGGACGTGGTGACCGGTCTGATCAAGGCGAACGTGCCTTCGCGGCTCGCGTTCGCCACGTCCTCGCTCGCCGACTCGCGGGTCATCCTCGATCAGCCCGGTGCCGAGAAGCTGATCGGCAAGGGTGACGGACTGTTCCTGCCGATGGGCGCGAACAAGCCGACGCGTATGCAGGGCGCGTTCGTCACCGAGGCCGAGGTCGCGGTGATCGTGCAGCACTGCAAGGACCAGATGGCGCCCGTCTTCCGGGACGACGTCACCGTGGGCACCAAGCAGAAGAAGGAGATCGACGAGGACATCGGCGACGACCTCGACCTGCTGTGCCAGGCGGCCGAGCTGGTCGTCTCCACCCAGTTCGGGTCGACCTCGATGCTCCAGCGCAAGCTGCGCGTGGGCTTCGCCAAGGCCGGCCGGCTGATGGACCTCATGGAGTCGCGGAACATCGTCGGCCCGAGCGAGGGATCGAAGGCCCGTGACGTTCTGGTGAAACCCGACGAGTTGGACGGAGTGCTCGCCGTGATCCGCGGGGAGCCTGAGGGGTAGACGTCTCTCCGTGGGGACGGCGGGCGTTCGTGACTCACCCGTTAGAGAGCGGCGGGCAACCGTTTCCCCTCGCCGTACGTCCAGTTGAGCGAGCGGCCAGGTGCGGGTCCCACTCGGGAGCCGTACGTGTCCCGTCATCGGCGTGTCCGGCCATACCGATGGCGTACAAAGTCCTACCGCCCGGTTGCCCCTCCCTTTCGCACCCCCCCTAGACTGAACCTCCAGCACAGGTGGCTATACGCTCGAAAGGCGCCCCCGTGTCCATCGGCAGCAACTCCCCTGAAGACGAGCGTCCGTTCGAAGACGTTTCCGAGGCAGCCCACCCCTCCATCGGCCGAGCCCTCCAGCAGGCCCGCATCGCGGCCGGGCTCACCGTCGACGACGTCAGTACCGCCACCCGGGTCCGCATCGCCATCGTGCACTCCATCGAAGCGGACGACTTCACGCCCTGCGGCGGCGACGTCTACGCGCGCGGTCACATCCGGACCCTGGCCAGGCCGTCCACCTCGACCCGGCCCCGCTGATGGAGCAGTACGACGCTGCCCACGGTGGACGTCCGGCGCCGACCCCGGCCGCACCCATGTTCGAGGCGGAACGCATCCGCCCCGAGCGGCGCGGGCCGAACTGGACCGCGGCCATGGTCGCCGCGATCGTCGCCGTGGTCGGCTTCGTCGGATTCACGGCGTTCAAGGGCGACGACGGCACGACCGACGTCGCGACGGCACCACCCCGTCGAGCAGCGCGCCCGCCACCCCGACACCGAAGACCGAGAAGCCCGTCGACGAGCAGCCGGAGCCCTCCGACAGCGCCATCGCCGCGGCCCCGCAGGACAAGGTGACCGTCCAGGTCACGGCCACCGACGGCAAGAGCTGGATCTTCGCCAAGGACCACAACGGCCGGATGCTCTTCGACGGACTGCTCAAGCAGGGCGAGTCGCAGACCTTCCAGGACAGCGAGCGGGTCAACCTCGTCCTCGGTGACGCCGGGGCGGTGGAGCTCCACGTCAACGGCAAGAAGATCGACGACGACTTCCAGCCGGGTGCCGTGGAGCGGCTGACGTACACCAAGGGCGACCCGCAGGCCGGCTGAGGCCGGGCGGAGCCGGGGTTTCCCAAGGGGTCGGCGGTCGTCGCCGGCCCCTTCGCCATGACGCCTGAAGATCGCCAACCCCGTCGACATGGGGTGTCAGCCAGACAAAGTAGTCTTGAGCCCATGCCTGAACGCCGTACCGTCGCACTCGTCACCCTTGGCTGCGCCCGTAACGAGGTGGACTCGGAGGAGCTCGCAGGCCGTTTGGAGGCGGACGGCTGGCAGCTCGTGGAGGACGCCGAGGACGCGGACGTCGCCGTCGTCAACACCTGTGGCTTCGTCGACGCCGCCAAGAAGGACTCCGTCGACGCGCTCCTGGAGGCCAACGACCTCAAGGGTCATGGCAGAACCCAGGCCGTCGTGGCGGTGGGCTGCATGGCCGAGCGCTACGGCAAGGACCTCGCCGAGGCCCTCCCGGAGGCCGACGGCGTACTCGGATTCGACGACTACGCCGACATCTCCGACCGCCTCCAGACCATCCTCAACGGCGGCATCCACGCCTCCCACACCCCGCGCGACCGGCGCAAGCTGCTGCCGATCAGCCCCGCGGAGCGGCAGGAGTCGGCCGGCTCGGTGGCCCTTCCGGGGCACGCTCCGGCAGACCTTCCGGACGGGCTCGCTCCGGCCTCCGGACCCCGTGCGCCCCTGCGCCGCCGGCTCGACGGCGCCCCGGTCGCCTCGGTCAAGCTCGCCTCCGGCTGCGACCGGCGCTGCTCCTTCTGCGCCATCCCGTCCTTCCGCGGCTCCTTCATCTCCCGCCGCCCGAGCGACGTGCTGAACGAGACGCGGTGGCTGGCCGAGCAGGGCGTCAAGGAGATCATGCTGGTCTCCGAGAACAACACCTCCTACGGCAAGGACCTCGGCGACATCCGGCTGCTGGAGTCGCTGCTGCCCGAGCTGGCGGAGGTCGACGGCCTCGAGCGGGTGCGCGTCAGCTATCTCCAGCCGGCCGAGATGCGGCCCGGCCTGATCGACGTGCTGACCTCCACGCCGAAGATCGCCCCCTATTTCGACCTGTCCTTCCAGCACTCCGCGCCCGACGTGCTGCGCGCGATGCGCCGCTTCGGCGACACCGACCGCTTCCTCGAACTGCTCGACACCATCCGGAGCAAGGCGCCCGAGGCGGGTGTGCGCTCCAACTTCATCGTCGGCTTCCCCGGCGAGTCCGAGGCCGACCTGGCCGAGCTGGAGCGGTTCCTGAACCACGCCCGTCTGGACGCCATCGGTGTCTTCGGGTACTCCGACGAGGACGGCACCGAGGCCGCGACGTACGAGAACAAGCTCGACGAGGACGTCGTCGCCGAGCGGCTCGCGCGGATCTCCCGGCTCGCCGAGGAACTCGTCTCGCAGCGTGCCGAGGAGCGGCTGGGCGAGAGCCTGCACGTGCTCGTGGAATCGGTGGACCCCGCCGAGGGCGTGTACGGCCGTGCGGCCCATCAGGCGCCCGAGACCGACGGCCAGGTGCTGCTCACGAGCGGCGAAGGACTGAGCGTCGGTCGTATGGTCGAAGCGAAGGTGGTCGGTACGGAAGGTGTCGACCTGGTGGCCGAGCCCCTTCAGGGCTCGATCGGGTGTAGTGAGGAGGCGGACAGATGACGGGTGTCCCGGCATCGGCCGCGGGAGGCTCCTCAAGGGCGCAGGGGGCGGCCATGAGCCCTGCCCCCGATGCCTCGGGGACTCCGGAGACGGGCTCCGGCATCACCGGGGCCACCATGGACGAGCAGGGGACCCTGCGGCCCGCGCGGGGCGCGAAGATCGCGGCCGCGGCCGTCAACCAGGCCAGCGTCTGGAACGTCGCCAATCTGCTGACCATGCTCCGGCTGTTGCTGGTGCCCGGCTTCGTCGCCCTGATGCTGGCCGACGGCGGGTACGACCCGGCGTGGCGCGCGTTCGCCTGGGCGGCCTTCGCCGTCGCCATGATCACCGACCTGTTCGACGGGCATCTGGCGCGGACCTACAACCTCGTCACCGACTTCGGGAAGATCGCCGACCCGATCGCCGACAAGGCGATCATGGGGGCGGCCCTGATCTGCCTCTCCGCGCTCGGCGACCTGCCGTGGTGGGTGACGGGCGTGATTCTCGGCCGGGAACTCGGGATCACCCTGCTGCGTTTCCTGGTCATCCGGTACGGCGTCATCCCGGCGAGCCGGGGCGGCAAACTGAAGACGCTCACCCAGGGCGTGGCCGTCGGGATGTACATCCTGGCGCTCACCGGCTGGCTGGCCACCCTGCGCTGGTGGGTGATGGCCGGGGCGGTCGTGCTGACCGTGGTGACCGGGCTCGACTATGTGCGACAGGCCATCGTGCTGCGCAGGCAGGGGATCGCCGAGCGCCGGGCGGCTTCGGGGGAGACGCGAGCGTGAGTTCCACGGCCACCGACGTGGTGCGGCTACTGACGGTGAGGGGCGAGACGCTCGCCGTGGCCGAGTCGCTGACGGGTGGTCTGGTGGCGGCGGAGATCACCTCCGTGCCCGGGGCGTCCCGGGCGTTCCGGGGATCGGTCACGGCGTACGCCACCGCGCTCAAGCATGAGCTGCTCGGCGTGGACGCGGGTCTGCTGGCGGCTCGCGGAGCCGTGGACGCGCAGGTGGCGGCCCAGATGGCGGCCGGTGTGCGAAGGGCGCTGGGTGCCGACTGGGGCATCGCGACCACCGGAGTCGCCGGCCCCGACGAGCAGGACGGGCAGCCCGTGGGGACGGTCTTCGTCGCGGTGGAGGGCCCGTCGGGGCAGGATGCCGGTTCCGCCTCTGGCGGAAAAGTGGAGGCCCTGCGGTTGAACGGCAGCCGTGCGGAAATTCGTAGAGAGAGTGTACGGAGCGTACTCGCAGTGCTCCTGAGAGAGCTGGCGGGCGAACAGACCGGGAATGAGCGGGCACAGGATACGGAACAGAACGGGGGGTTTTGATGTTTGCAGCCCTGAGTGAACACGACATCGCTCCCCGCACGGCCGCAGCGCAAGGCGGTACGGTGGGGCGTGAAGGATGCGGCTACGCGGTCCGAGGAGGGAGCCACCGATGATTCTGCTCCGTCGCCTGTTGGGTGACGTGCTGCGTCGGCAGCGCCAGCGCCAGGGCCGTACTCTGCGCGAAGTCTCCTCGTCCGCCCGAGTCTCACTCGGCTATCTCTCCGAGGTGGAGCGGGGGCAGAAGGAGGCTTCCTCCGAGCTGCTCGCCGCCATCTGCGACGCGCTGGACGTACGGATGTCCGAGCTCATGCGGGAAGTGAGCGACGAGCTCGCCCTCGCCGAGCTGGCTCAGTCGGCTGCGGCCACCCCCAGTGGGCCTGTACCGGCGTCGGTCCGTCCGATGCTGGGTTCCGTGTCGGTGACCGGTGTGCCACCGGAGCGGGTGACCATCAAGGCGCCCGCCGAGGCGGTGGACGTGGTCGCCGCGTGACGTGCCCCTGAGCGGGTGCGTCGACCCACGAGTAGGTGTGAGGACGGGTGCGGGTACGCGTAGGCGTACGGCAACTGTGAGGCCCCGGCCGGGGCTTCTCCGGGAGATCCGGAGAGGTGCGGTCGGGGTTTTTGCGTGAGGTCGCCCTCTCTCGCGCTTCCGGGTCCGTTTGCTGGGGTCCGGGGCTGCCGTCATCGTGGAGGGGCATGTCGGGACCCGATCACCCGGAGGTACGGATGTACGTCGTGAAGAGCCCTCTGCCCGATGCGGACCTGGCCATCGTGTCCGAGGCCCTGCAAGGCGCGCTGGTCGATCTGATCGACCTGTCGCTGGTCGCCAAGCAGGTGCACTGGAACGTCGTCGGGCCGCGGTTCCGGTCGGTCCACCTTCAGCTCGACGAGGTCGTGGACATCGCGCGCACGCACACCGACACCGTGGCGGAGCGGGCCTCGGCGCTGGGCGTCTCACCGGATGGGCGTGCGGCGACGGTCGCCGGCGCGAGCGGGATCACCGTGGCGCCGGAGGGCTGGGTCAAGGACAACGACGCGGTCGGGGTGCTGGTGACCGCTCTGGGAGCGGTGATCACCCGGATGCGGGAGCGGGTGGCGGCCACCGAGCAGGCCGATCCTGTGAGCCAGGACCTCTTCATCGGGATCACAGGGGATCTGGAGAAGCATCACTGGATGTTCCAGGCGGAAAGCGGGTGAGGGAGGGGGCCCTCGGGCGTGACCGGGGCGGCGGCGGCCGCCCGGCGCCGTCGTGGGCCGGCTGACGGGGCGCCGGCGGTGGGCTGGAGGTGACGTCCATGGCGGGACCGATAGTGCGCCGGGGGGCCGCGCTGGGGCTCGGGGCGGCGTGGTGGTGGGCCGTGGTGCGGCTTGCCGTGTCGGCCGACGCCGGGGTGCTGGAGGGGGCCGTGGCGGCCGGTGGGTGGGGGCTGAGTCTGCCTGCCGGTGCACTGGCGTGGCCAAGTCGGGCGCCGTGGGTGCGGTCGCGGCGGGGCGGTGGCGGGCCGGCTTGGCGGGGTGAGCGGGGTGAGGGCGGGTCGTTGGCGGGGTGGAGCGAGGGTCGAGGCGGGGCTGGGGAGCGGCTGGGTGTCGTCGTCCCGTGCGTGGCGTGCGACCGGCTCGGGGCTGTCGTGTCGGGTGCGGGGACTACCAGGGCATGGCCACGCCGCCGTTCGGGCGGAGGATCTGGCCCGTGGTGAAGGCTGACGCGTCCGAGGCCAGGTGGAGCACGGTGTGGGCGACGTCCTCCGGTTCGCCGACCCGGCCCAGTGGGGAGACGCGGGACATGCGGGCCTCGGTGTGCGTCTGCGCGTCGGTGTCGTGGCGGTCGGTCATGGGGGTGCGGATCCAGCCCGGGGCGACGGCGTTGACGCGGATGCCGTAGGGGCCGACCTCGGTCGCCAGGGTCTTCGTCAGCTGGACCACGGCGGCCTTGGCGACGCCGTAGCAGAGGAGGCCGGGGCCGCCGGTGTCGACCGCGCCCGAGGCCATGGTGATGATGCTGCCTCGGGTGCGATGCGCCAGCATCAGGCGAGCCGCCTCCTGGCAGGCGTAGAGGACACCCTTGAAGTTGACGGCCAGGACGCGGTCCAGGTCCTCGTCGCGGGTCTCCAGGACCGGGCTGCTGTGCATGATGCCGGCCACGGCGGCCATGACGTGCAGCCGTTCGCAGGAGTCCACGGCCTGCCGCAGCCGGGCGCGGTCGGTGACGTCCAGGTGGTGCGTGTGGGCCGTGCCGCCCCGGTCCCTGATGAGGGTCGCCGTCTCGTGCAGGCCCCGGGTGTCGCGGTCGGCGGCGTGCACGGTGGCGCCGGCCTCGGCGAGCAGTACGGCGCAGGCGCGGCCGATGCCGCCGGCGGCGCCGGTGACGAACGCGGTCCGCCCGGTGAGGTCGTACGCCTTCACGCCCATGAGGGGACGGTACGAGCAGATCTGACGGTCCGTCAATTGGGGGAGCGGCGGCGGAAACGGCGCGTGGGAGGGGAGCCCGGTGCCGGGACCGGGCCCGACTGGCAGGTGGGGCACCAGTACGTGGGGCGCTCGCGGGAGCCGTCGCCCTGGTCGGCCACGCGGATCGGGGTTCCGCAGCGCAGACAGGGGCGGGGGGCGCGGCCGTAGGTGAAGAGGTCCTGGCCGCGGCGGCCCGTGGTGGTGCGGACCGGGCGGTCGCGGTTGGCTTCGAGGAGTTTCTTGGCGAGGTCCGGCAGCTTGGCGGCGCGTCGGCGGGGAGCGCGCCGACCGGGAGCCAGGGGGTGATGCCGAGGAGGAAGCAGAGTTCGCTCTTGTAGACGTTGCCGATGCCGGCGAGATTGCGCTGGTCGAGGAGGGCCTCGCCGAGGGGGCGGGCCGGGTCGGCGAGGAGGTTGGCGAGGGCCTGGTCGGGGTCCCAGTCGGGTCCGAGCAGGTCGGGGCCGAGGTGGCCGACCACGCGCTGTTCGTCGGGGGTGCGCAGCAGTTCGAGCACGGGGAGGCGGTAGCCGACGGCCGTGGTGTCGTGGTTGCCGAGGATGGCGCGGATCTGGTGGGCCGGGCCGCCGCTCCAGCGCTGGCCGTTCGCGAAGATCTTCCAGGCGCCGTCCATCCGCAGGTGCGAGTGGAGGGTGAGACCGCCCTCGATACGGGTGAGCAGGTGCTTGCCGCGCGGGGTGACGTCCAGGACGGTGCGGCCGGTGAGGTCGGCGGTGGCGTACTTGGGCACCCTGAGATCCGAGCGGGTCAGCACCTTGCCCGCGAGGGCGCTGTGCAGCCGGCTCGCGGCCTGCCAGACCGTGTCACCTTCGGGCATGGGTCAAGGGTGGCACGGCGGGAGTGGGGTGTGCGGTCGTCCGGGGCGTTCGGGACGCCGAGGCCGGTCGGGTGGGTCGGGTGCGGTCGGGTCG
>NZ_MPOH02000009.1:277724-341556 GCF_001896135.2 Streptomyces phaeoluteigriseus | reverse complement strand
GCGATGTTGCCGTGGATCCGCGAGCCGAACGAGTAGTCGAAGTCGCGGAGATCGTCCATCCACGTGACCGGATCGACCGTACACCCGGACCCTTGGCCCTCCCGGTACGATCGGGTGGGTCGGGTGGGTCGGGTCGGTTCGGCGGGGCGGGTCGTTCGGTGGCTTGTCATGCTCGCAGTCTCAGGCCGCGGGGGGTCGCGATGAATCCCGCACCTTCCAGGAGGGCGCCGAAGGGGGAGGTCAGGGCCGAGGTGCCGTTGACGCGCTCCACCGTCACCGTGCCGAGGGAGCCGACGCGCGCGGCCGAGGCGAGGGCCTCCGCCGCCGCGGGCAGACGGGGGTCGTCGGCGGGCGTGTCGGCGTGGTCGGGTGCGGCGGGCCAGGCCAGCAGGGTCTTGCCGCCGCGCTCCATGTAGAGCGTCAGCTCGCCGTCGACGAGCACCACGAGGGAGCCCGCCTTGCGGCCCGGCTTGTGACCGGCGCCGGTCGGCGGCTCGGGCCAGGGCAGGGCGGCTCCGTACGCGTTCGCCGGGTCCGCCGCGGCGAGGACGACGGCGCGGGAGGCGGGCGACGGGGTGCGGGGGCGCCGGTCGGCGAAGCCGGAGCCGTACGGAGAGCCGCTGCCGCCGCGGGGGCCACCGGCGCCGGGCCCGCGGTGTCGCGCGGGGAGATCCAGTCGCCCGGGGGCGGGCGGGGGGTCGAGGGTGCTGTCGAGGCCGGGGACGTCCCAGTCGATGTCGGCCGCGGGGAAGCCGTCGGGGGCGGAGGCGAAGGGGGCGCCGGTGCCCTGCGTGCTGTGGGTGCCGTGGGTGCCGTCCGGCCCGGGCAGGGGTTCACCCCGGTCGCGGGCGTTGGCCACCGCGCGCAGGCGGTCCACGGCGCCGTCCATGGCGAACTGCGCGGCGCCGAGCCCCTCCACGACATAGCCGCGCCGGGCCTGGCCGCTGTCCTCGAAGACGGACAGGATGCGGTACGTCGCAGAGAAGCCGCCCTCCACGCCTTCGGCCGCGACCGCTCCCCGGGTCACCACACCGTGCCGGTCGAGGAGGGTGCGGGCGAGCGCGTGCGCGCGGACGGTCGGGTCGGGTTCGTGCGCCGGGAGGAGGGACCAGCGGCCGGCGACGGTCGGGGGGCCGCTGCGGGACGCCGGCCGGGCGGCGGCCGTCAGGGAGCCGTACCGCCCGCGCGGGACCGCGCGCTTGGCGCGGTGGGCGGTGGAGCCGGCCGTACGGCCCGAGCCCAGCAGGGCGCGCATCGGTGCCAGCGTGTCGTTGGTGAGGCGGCCGGACCAGGCCAGGTCCCAGACCGTGTCGGCCAGTTGGGGGTCGGTGGCCTCGGGGTGGGTGGTGGCGCGGACCTGGTCGGCGATCTGGCGGAAGAAGAGGCCGTAGCCGCCCGAGAGGATGTCCAGGACGGACTGGTGCAGTGCCGTCAGCTCCAAGGGGTGCGGCGCGGCCAGGAGGAGGGGCGCCGCGTCCGCCAGGTACAGGGAGACCCAGCCGTCCTTGCCGGGGAGGGCGCCCGCGCCTGCCCAGAGGACCTCTCCGGCGGCGGTCAGCTCGTCGAGCATCGCCGGTGCGTAGCCCGTGACGCGGGACGGAATGACGAGCTTCTCCAGGGCGGAGGCGGGCACGGACGCGCCCTGGAGCTGCTCGACCGCGCGCACCAGGCCGTCGATGCCGCGCAGGGAGTGGCCTGTGCCGATGTGCTGCCACTGGGGGAGGAACTGGGCGAGCGCGGGCGGCGGGACGGGTTCGAGTTCGTGCCGCAGGGCGGCCAGGGAACGGCGCCGCAGCCTGCGCAGGACCGTCGCGTCGCACCACTCCTGGCCGATGCCCGCCGGGTGGAACTCCCCCTGGACGACGCGGCCGCCCGCCGCCAGCCGCTGGAGGGCGCCCTCGGTGACCGCGACGCCCAGGCCGAAGCGGTCGGCGGCGGTGGCCGAGGTGAACGGGCCGTGGGTGCGGGCGTGGCGGGCGAGGAGGTCGCCGAGCGGGTCCTTCACCGGTTCGGTGAAGGCCTCCGGGACGCCGACGGGGAGTGCGGTGCCCAGGGCGTCGCGCAGACGGCCAGCGTCCTCGATCGCCGCCCAGTGGTCGGACCCGCCGATACGGACCCTGATGGCGCGGCGGGCCGCGGCCAGCTCCTGTGCCCAGTGCGGTTCGGCACCCCGCTCGGCCAGTTCGGCGTCGGTGAGCGGGCCGAGCATGCGCAGGAGGTCCGCGACGCCCTCGACGTCCTTCACCCGGCGGTCCTCGGTCAGCCACTGCAGCTCCCGCTCCAGTTCGGTGAGGACCTCGGCGTCGAGCAGTTCGCGCAGCTCCGCCTGGCCGAGCAGCTCCGCCAGCAGCCGCGAGTCCAGCGAGAGGGCGGCGGCGCGGCGCTCGGCGAGGGGGGAGTCGCCCTCGTAGAGGAACTGGGCGACGTAACCGAACAGGAGCGAGCGGGCGAACGGGGACGGCTCCTGGGTGGTGACCTCGACCAGGCGCACCTTGCGGGACTCGAGGTCGCCCATCAGCTCGACGAGTCCGGGGACGTCGAAGACGTCCTGGAGGCATTCGCGGACCGCTTCCAGGACGATCGGGAACGAACCGAACTCGCTGGCCACCTGGAGCAGTTGGGAGGCTCGCTGGCGCTGCTGCCACAGCGGGGTGCGCTTGCCCGGGCTGCGGCGCGGCAGCAGCAGCGCACGGGCCGCACACTCGCGGAAACGGGCCGCGAACAGGGCCGAACCGCCCACCTGGTCGGTGACGACCTGGTCGACCTCCCCCTTGTCGAAGACGACGTCCGCCGCCCCGAGGGGGGCCTGCTCGGCGTCGTACTCCGTGCCGGCCTTCAGGGGTGCCTGGTCGAGCAGGTCCAGGCCCATGAGGTCGGCGTCGGGCAGGCGCAGGACGATGCCGTCGTCGGCGTGCATGACCTGGGCGTCCATGCCGTACCGCTCGGAGAGCTTGGCGCCGAGGGCGAGGGCCCAGGGGGCGTGCACCTGGGCACCGAACGGGGAGTGCACGACGACCCGCCAATCGCCCAGCTCGTCGCGGAAGCGCTCGACGACGATCGTGCGGTCGTCGGGGACGTGGCCGCAGGCCTGGCGCTGTTCGTCCAGGTACGCGATGACGTTGTCGGCGGCCCAGGCGTCCAGGCCCGCGGTGAGCAGGCGCAGCCGGGCGTCGTCCTTGGACAGTGAGCCGACCTCGCGCAGGAACGCGCCGACCGCGCGGCCCAGTTCCAGCGGGCGGCCCAGCTGGTCGCCCTTCCAGAACGGCAGGCGGCCCGGCACGCCCGGAGCGGGTGAGACCAGGACACGGTCACGGGTGATGTCCTCGATGCGCCAGGAACTGGTGCCCAGCGTGAAGACGTCACCGACGCGGGACTCGTAGACCATCTCCTCGTCCAGCTCGCCGACCCGGCCGCCGCCCTTCTTGGGATCGGCGCCCGCGAGGAAGACGCCGAACAGGCCGCGGTCCGGGATCGTGCCGCCGGAGGTCACGGCGAGCCGCTGGGCGCCGGGGCGGCCGGTGATCGTGCCGGCGACGCGGTCCCACACCACGCGCGGGCGCAGTTCGGCGAAGGCGTCGGACGGGTACCGGCCCGCGAGCATGTCCAGGACCGCCGTGAAGGCGGACTCGGGGAGGGACGCGAAGGGCGCGGCGCGGCGGACGAGGGCGAGCAGGTCGTCGAGCTGCCAGGTGTCCATCGCGGTCATCGCGACGAGCTGCTGGGCCAGCACGTCCAGGGGGTTCGCCGGAACCCTGAGGGACTCGATGGAGCCCGTGCGCATGCGCTCGGTGACCACCGCCGCCTGGACCAGGTCGCCGCGGTACTTCGGGAAGACCACACCGGTCGAGACCGCACCGACCTGGTGGCCCGCACGGCCCACGCGCTGGAGCCCGGAGGCCACGGAGGGCGGTGACTCGACCTGGATGACCAGATCGACCGCGCCCATGTCGATGCCCAGCTCCAGGCTGGAGGTGGCGACCACCGCGGGCAGGCGGCCCGCCTTGAGGTCCTCCTCGACCAGGGCGCGCTGCTCCTTGGAGACCGAGCCGTGGTGTGCGCGCGCGATGACCGGCGGGGCGCCCTGGGCCGCCCCCGAGCCGCCCATCAGCTCGGCCGGCGCGTGGTGCTCGTCGAGGGGCTCCCCGGTGGCCCGCTCGTAGGCGATCTCGTTCAGGCGGTTGCACAGGCGCTCCGCCAGGCGGCGGGAGTTGGCGAACACGATCGTGGAGCGGTGGGCCTGGACCAGGTCGGCGATGCGCTCCTCCACGTGCGGCCAGATCGACGGGCGTTCCGCGCCCTCGGAGCCGTCGGCGACCGGGGAGCCGCCCAGCTCACCCAGGTCCTCGACCGGGACGACCACCGAGAGGTCGAACTCCTTGCCCGACTTCGGCTGGACGATCTCGACCTTGCGGTGCGGGGAGAGGTAGCGGGCGACCTCGTCGACCGGGCGGACCGTGGCCGAGAGGCCGATACGGCGGGCGGGCCTCGGCAGGAGTTCGTCCAGGCGCTCCAGGGAGAGGGCGAGGTGCGCGCCGCGCTTGGTGCTCGCCACGGCGTGGACCTCGTCGAGGATCACCGTCTCGACGTTGGTCAGCGCGTCGCGCGTGGCCGACGTCAGCATCAGGAAGAGCGACTCCGGGGTGGTGATCAGGATGTCTGGGGGCCGTGTGGACAGGGCGCGGCGCTCGGCGGGCGGGGTGTCTCCCGAGCGGATGCCGACCTTGACCTCGGGCTCGGGCAGGCCCAGTCGCACGGACTCCTGGCGGATGCCCGTCAGGGGACTGCGGAGGTTGCGCTCCACGTCGACCGCCAGGGCCTTGAGGGGCGAGACGTACAGCACGCGGCAGCGCTTCTTCGGGTCGGCCGGCGGGGGCGTCGAGGCCAGCTGGTCCAGAGCGGCCAGGAACGCGGCCAGGGTCTTGCCGGAGCCGGTCGGGGCGACCACCAGCACGTCCGAGCCCTCGCCGATGGCCTGCCACGCGCCCGCCTGGGCCGCGGTGGGCGCGGAGAAGGCCCCCGTGAACCAGGCGCGGGTCGCGGGGGAGAAGCCGTCCAGGGCTCGGTGTGCGTTGCCGACCATGCGTCCATCCTGCACCCGAGCACTGACAATGCGCCTGACCTGCGGCTTCGCCAGACCGCTCGCGACGGTGGTGTGCGGGTCCGTCGCTGGCGGACAGGGAGCGGACGCGGGTGGAACCGGTTGGAACCGGTCGGAACCGGGTGGAAGCGGGGCAGGCGGCGGACGTGGTGGGCTCGGCGTCGCGGAGAATGGGGAGGTGGCGGGAACTCGTGAGGTGGCGCGGCACTGGCAGTACGCGGAGCTGCCCGGTGTGGACCTGCTGCGGGCCCGGTACGTACGGAAGAACTTCGTGCGGCACACGCACGAGCACTTCGTGATCGCCGGCATCGCGGAGGGGGTGGAGGTCTTCCAGCACCGGGGCGGTGACCAGTACGCGGGTGCGGGAACGCTCGCTCTCGTCAATCCCGACACCCCGCACACCGGGCGGGCCGGCGTGCCCGAGGGCTGGCGGTACGGGGCGGTCTACCCGTCGCCCGAACTCGTGGCCGGGATCGCCGCCGAGACGACGACTCTGCGGGGCGCTCCGGGGTTCGTCAGTCCCGTGCTGGACGACCCGTACGCCGTCGCGCTCGTGCATCAGGTCCTCCGCGCCGCCGACGAGGGCAACGCGCTCGCCGCGGACACACTCCTGCGCGTCGCCGTGACACGGCTGCTGCGGCTGAACGGCGGGGCGCTGCCGACTCGGCAGGTGCGCACGGCGGGGGACCGGATGGCGGCACGCGCGCGTGCCGTGCTGGAGGAGCGGCTCGTCGATCCGCCGACCCTGGAGCGGCTCGCGGGCGACCTCGGGACCAGCCCCTTCGCCCTCCTGCGGGCGTTCCGGGACGCCTACGGGATACCGCCCCACACGTGGCTCACCGATGCGCGGGTCCGGCGGGCGCGGCGACTGCTGGACGCCGGGACCACCCCGGCGGAGGCGGCGGTCGCGGTGGGGTTCACCGATCAGCCGCACCTCAACCGTCACTTCGCCCGGATCGTGGGCGTGCCACCGGGGGCGTACCAGCGGGAGCGCAAGAACGTACAAGACGCGCCGCGGCGGCTGCTCGTACCGTCCGACGGGTGGCAGAACAGACAGCTTTCGCAGACATACGGGACGACCGAGGGAGGCCGGACTCCACCGTCGTCCGGGACGCGCTCGGCGTCGGGGTCGCCGTCGGACTCTCCGGGTTCGCCTTCGGAGTGACCTCGGCGGGCAGTGGACTCACGGTGTGGCAGACCTGCGCGCTGAGCCTGCTGGTGTTCACCGGCGCTTCCCAGTTCGCGCTCGTCGGGGCGCTCGCGGCGGGCGGCAACCCGCTCACGGCGGCCGCCGGAGCCTTCTTCCTCGGCGTGCGCAACGCCTTCTACGGTCTGCGACTGTCGCAGTTGCTGGCCCTCCCGCGCGCGGTGCGCCCGCTCGCCGCACAGTGGGTGATCGACGAGACCACGGCCGTCTCGCTGGCACAGCGCGATCGGCGAGGCGCACGGATCGGCTTCGCCGTCACCGGACTCAGCCTCTACGTGCTGTGGAACCTCACCACGCTGTTGGGCGCCCTCGGCGCGGAGGCCATCGGGGACACCGACGCGTGGGGGCTCGACGCGGCCGGCCCGGCCGTCTTCCTGGCGCTGCTCGCGCCCATGCTGAAGACCACCACCGAGCGGGCCGCCGCGGCACTCGCGGTCCTGCTGGGACTCGGCCTGCTGCCCCTCCTGCCCGGCGGCGTGCCCGTCCTGGTGGCCGCCCTCGCCGCGCCGCTCGCCCTGTGGGCCGAGGGCCGGCGCGCGGGCCGCGCGCGGGGCGACGCGGAGGAGGAGCGGCGGTGAACGTCTGGATCGCGATCGGCGTGACCGCTCTCGGCTGCTACGCCGTCAAGCTCACCGGCCTCCTGGTGCCCGCGGGTGTGCTCGAGCGGCCCCTCGTCCGGCGGCTCGCGGCCCTGCTCCCCGTCGCCCTTCTGGCCGCCCTCACGTCCCAGCAGACCTTCGCCGACGGGCAGGCGCTCGTACTGGACGCCAGGGCCGCCGGGCTCGCCGCGGCCGCCGTGGCACTCGTCCTGCGAGCGCCGTTCCTGCTCGTCGTCGCAGCGGCCGTGGCGGTCACGGCGGCGGTACGGGCCGTGGGCGGGTGAGGGCGGGTGCTCTTGCGGGTGACGTGTCGGATCAGCCGATGACGCGGCCGTACGCCCTGAGGGTGCTCAGGGCTTCGATCGTCACCGCGGGACGGGACTCCAGTTCTGTGCCGGGTGCCCAGCGGCGCCATCGGATCGGCCAGCCGCCGTCCTGCCGCTGCTCGGCAGCGAGGAAGTCCAGGGCGCCCGCCATCTCGGCGTCGGTGAACCACGCGCGCGCGATCGAGCCCGGGGTCTTCGCGTAGTCGTACGGGAAGTGGTGCTCGCCGGGCGCGTAGCCGGGGGCGACGGGGTAGGCGTCCCGGCGGTCCGGATCCAGTACGGCGAGCCGGTGCTCGCGCACCAGACGGCCCAGGCGGTCGGCGGCCGCCTCCGCGCGCGGGCGGTCCGAGGCGGAGTCCAGGAAGGCCACGGCGGCCTGGACCTCGTACGGGTGGGACGTCTCCAGGGCGTCGACCGCCTGCCAGCAGAAGTCGGTGGCCCTGAACAGCCAGGCGTGCCAGACCTCGTTGCGGTGCAGCAGGCCCACGACCGGTCCGGTCGCCAGCAGCTCGCTGGGCGGGTCGTCCACGATCGGGACGAACGGGGCGGCGGGGTAGCCGCGCTGGCTGGGGTGGACCGCCGGGAGCGCCCCGTCGGTGGTGGAGACGGACGTGAGGTAGCGGCACACCCGTTCCACGCGCTGCCCGCCGCAACGGCCGAGCGAGTCCAGGACGTGCAGGGCGCGGGCGGTGTGCAGGGGCTGGCTGACGGGGCCGCGGAGATCGGGCTCCAGTGCGTGGCCGTATCCGCCGTCCTCGTTGCGGTAGGCGTCGAGTGCCGTCTCGACGGGGTCGGCGGCGCCGTGCAGGAAGTGGTGAGCGAAGAGACGCTGTTCCAGCACGCGCGCGGTGAGCCAGACGAAGTGCTCGGCGCGGAAGAGCGGGGAGCGCGCCGTGGGCGTCGGGGGGGAGTGGGGATGCTCCTGATTCGACCATGGGTCAGACCGTAGGGCGGAAAGCGGTCTCCGCAGGCGGTCCCGGCCAGGGCCACCCCCGGGCGCGGGATAATGGCGTCATGCGGTTGACGGTCTTCTGGCAGCGGATGGCGGAGCACTTCGGTACGGGATACGCCGAGACCTTCGCGCGCGATCACGTGATGACGGAACTCGGCGGGCGCACCGTGGACGAGGCGCTGGCGGCCGGCTGGGACGCCAAGGACGTGTGGCGTGTGGTGTGCGCGGTGATGAACGTTCCGCGGGAGAGGCACTGATCCGGGGAGAACGCCGCAGGCGGGTCATCGAGTGTCGGTGGCGTGGGCGAGACTTGGCCCGTGGCACCCACTGACGAGACCAGGCCCGCGGGCCCGCAGGCACCCCCTCCGGGCCCGACGCCGCCCACCCGGCCGCCGTCCGGCGTCGACGCCGAGCCGAGCGCCCGCATGCCGGGCTGGCTCCCGCGCGCGATGGTGCTCGCACTCGCCCTGGTCGGCGCGTTCCAGCTGGGTACCTGGGCCTTCCACCAGGTCATCGGCCTGCTGATCAACATCCTGATCGCGTTCTTCCTGGCCCTCGCCGTCGAACCCGCGGTGAGCCGGATGGCCGCGCGCGGCATGCGTCGGGGGCTCGCCACTTTCGTGGTCTTCTCCGGCCTGCTGATCGCGTTCGCGGGCTTCTTCACGCTGCTCGGCTCGATCCTCGCGGGGCAGATCATCAAGATGATCGAGGACTTCCCGCAGTACCTCGACTCGGTGATCAACTGGGTCAACACCTCGTTCGACACCGACCTCAGGCGGGTCGACATACAGGAGGGCCTGCTTCACTCCGACTGGCTGAGGAAGTACGCGCAGAACAGCGCGGCCGGCGTCCTGGACATCTCCACGCAGGTGCTCGGCGGTCTCTTCCAACTGCTGACGATCGCGCTGTTCTCGTTCTACTTCGCCGCCGACGGGCCCCGGCTGCGCCGTGCGCTGTGCTCGGTCCTGCCGCCGTCCCGGCAGACCGAGGTGCTGCGCGCGTGGGAGATCGCCGTCGACAAGACCGGCGGCTACCTGTACTCACGCGGCCTGATGGCCCTGATCTCCGGTGCGGCCCACTACGTCCTGCTGCTCTTCCTCGGTATCCCGTACGCGCCCGTGCTCGCCGTGTGGGTCGGCGTGGTCTCGCAGTTCATCCCGACCATCGGCACCTATCTCGCGGGGGCGCTGCCCATGCTGATCGCCTTCACGGTCGATCCCTGGTACGCGCTGTGGGTGCTGATCTTCGTCGTGTTCTACCAGCAGTTCGAGAACTACGTGCTGCAGCCGAAGCTCACCTCGAAGACCGTCGACATCCACCCCGCCGTGGCCTTCGGCTCGGTCATCGCCGGCACCGCCCTCCTCGGCGCGGTCGGCGCCCTGATCTCCATCCCCGCGGTCGCCACGCTCCAGGCGTTCCTCGGCGCGTACGTGAAGCGCTACGACGTCACGGACGATCCCCGTGTGCACGGGCACCGGAGACGGGGCGCGGGGCCGAACCCGCTCACGCGGGCTCGGCGGCTGTGGACGAGGGCGCGGGAGCGGACGGCCGGGCCGGTGGACGGGTCCGGCTGAGGCAGGCCTTGAGCCGGCACTGAGCCACGCCCTGAGCCAGGCCGTCGGAGCAGGGGCCTGGCGCGGCATGGTCCCGCCGCAGCCTGGTCATGATGGCAGCGCGTGCAGCGCGGTGGTGCTGCAGTCCGGTCGGGCCGGGTCCGTGGTGCCGCAGTCCGGTCGGGCCGGGTCCGAAGCGGCGGATCCGGGGTGTTGCGGGTACGCGAACGTAGGCTCGCAAGTGCCGCGTGGTGCGCTTGACACGAAAATCGAACATCCATTCTGATGGAGGCTCCGGCAGGGTTCTCGACGGGTACTTCGTCCAGGTTTGCCTGGGTAAGTGTCCGAGTTATCCACAGGCCGGACCAGCGTCGAGGCGCGTTGTCAGTGGTAGGCGTTAGCGTCGTTGACGTGAAGCGATCGACTCAAGCAAATCGGGTGGAACCCATGGCAGGTACCGACCGCGAGAAGGCCCTGGATGCCGCACTCGCACAGATTGAACGGCAATTCGGCAAAGGCGCGGTCATGCGCATGGGCGACCGGTCCCGGGAGCCCATCGAGGTCATCCCCACCGGGTCGACCGCGCTCGACGTGGCCCTCGGCGTCGGCGGCCTGCCGCGCGGCCGGGTCATCGAGGTCTACGGACCGGAGTCCTCCGGTAAGACGACCCTGACGCTGCACGCGGTGGCGAACGCCCAGAAGGCCGGCGGCACGGTCGCGTTCGTGGACGCGGAGCACGCCCTCGACCCCGAGTACGCGCAGAAGCTCGGCGTCGACATCGACAACCTGCTGCTGTCCCAGCCGGACAACGGCGAGCAGGCCCTGGAGATCGTGGACATGCTCGTCCGCTCCGGAGCCCTCGACCTGATCGTCATCGACTCCGTCGCCGCGCTCGTCCCGCGCGCGGAGATCGAGGGCGAGATGGGCGACAGCCACGTCGGTCTCCAGGCCCGTCTGATGAGCCAGGCCCTGCGGAAGATCACCAGCGCGCTCAACCAGTCCAAGACCACCGCCATCTTCATCAACCAGCTCCGCGAGAAGATCGGTGTGATGTTCGGCTCCCCGGAGACCACGACCGGTGGCCGGGCGCTGAAGTTCTACGCCTCGGTGCGGCTCGACATCCGGCGCATCGAGACGCTCAAGGACGGCACCGACGCGGTGGGCAACCGCACCCGCGTCAAGGTGGTCAAGAACAAGGTCGCGCCGCCCTTCAAGCAGGCCGAGTTCGACATCCTCTACGGACATGGCATCAGCCGTGAAGGCGGCCTGATCGACATGGGCGTGGAGAACGGCTTCGTCCGCAAGGCCGGCGCCTGGTACACGTACGAGGGCGACCAGCTCGGCCAGGGCAAGGAGAACGCCCGCAACTTCCTCAAGGACAACCCCGACCTCGCCAACGAGATCGAGAGGAAGATCAAGGAGAAGCTGGGCGTGGGCGTGCGCCCCGAGCAGCCCGACGCGGCGACCGACGCGGATGCCGCGGTCACCCCGGGCGCACCGGCGGACGACGCCGCCAAGACGGTTCCCGCTACCGTTCCCGCAGCCAAGGCCACCAAGACCAAGGCCGCGGCCGCCAAGAGCTGAGCCGACCCGTGACACGACGAACGGACTGGGCCGAGTACGACGCCCGCCCCGGCATCCACCGCGAGCCGGGGAGCGTCGACGGCGACGGCCTGGCCCGCGCCGGTGACGACCGGCCGGGCAGCGGCTCGTACGGGGACGACGGGTCGGCCGGCGCAGGCCGACCCCGTGGCCGCCGGGCGGGACGCGGCGACGAGGGCGGTTCACGGGGCGGGCGCCGTCGGCGCGGCTTCGGAGAACCGTCCGCCAAGGATGAAGACACCTCTGCCTCGTCGAGGGCCGAGAAGGGGGGGTCTTCAGGGGACCCGGCTGAGCGGGCACGGGCGATCTGCCTGCGCCTGCTCACCGGGACCCCGCGCACCCGGAAGCAGCTCGCCGACGCCCTCAGCAAGCGGGAGATCCCGGACGACGTGGCCGCGGAGGTTCTCTCGCGGTTCGAGGAGGTCGGGCTGATCAACGACAGCGCCTTCGCGGACGCCTGGGTGGAGTCCCGGCATCACGGCCGCGGTCTGGCCCGGCGGGCCCTCGTTCAGGAACTGCGCACCAAGGGCGTCGACTCGACACTGATCGACGAGGCCGTCGCCCAGCTCGACTCCGAGCGGGAGGAAGCGACCGCCCGTGACCTGGTCGCCCGCAAACTGCGCTCGACCCGCGGACTCGACCGTGACAAGCGGCTGCGCCGTCTCGCCGGGATGCTCGCGCGCAAGGGCTACCCCCAGGGCATGGCCCTGCGCGTGGTCCGGCAGGCGCTGGAGGAGGAGGGCGAGGACACGGAGTTCCTGGAGGACGGGGAGTTCTGACCCTCGAGAGGCTGCGACGGGCGGCGGGACGTGACCCCACCGGCTCGGAAACTCGGTTCGCTCCGGTTTCGGGACACGGTGGACGCGCGGGGGCGCCGATCCTGTCCGGGGCCGGGCATCAGCTCCTCGTTGCCTCAGCCGAGCGGCAGCAGGCGAACGCGGAGGTCAACTTCTCCGCCATGGCACTCGCCATGGCACTCGTCCTGGCCTTCACGGCCATCGCCGTCGTCAATGCCCTTGCCATGTCCGTCTCCGCATGGGTGAGGGAGTTCGCGCTGCTGCGGCTGGCGGAGGCGATCCGCCGTCAGGTACCGGGGATACTGCGCACCGAGACCCTGTCGGTACTCCTCATCGCCACGGCCCTCGGCAGCGCCGTCGCCCTGGCCGTTCTCACCGCACTCAGCACCGGCATGACGGGACGCGCGGCACCGGCGGTCACCCCGCTGACGTACGTCACCGTGGTCGCGGGAACCGGACTCCTCGCGCTCGTCGCGACCGCGCTGCCGGGCCGGGTGGCGCTGCGGATCCGCGCGGTGACGGTGGCGACGGTGCAGGAGTGAAGCCTCCCAGGTAGTCACGCGGGTGAGACCCCCGGGGAGTGCAGATTTACCTTGCGTTCCCGGAAGGGTGAGCCCGTTCCGGCCACGGGTACCGTCTGCTGCCGCCCGCGCATGCCCGTTCCCCGTACGGGCGTTGTGTCCCGCACGTCCCGAAAGGCGGCTCCGCCATGTCCGTGCCCACCCGTGCCCGAAGAACGCTGGTCACCTCGTCCCTCGGCACCTGTCTGCTGCTCGGCGGCTGCGCCGCCCCGTGGGAGTCGGAGCCCGCGAGCGCGGTGGACGGAAGGATCACGCTCGGGTTCGTCAACGGCGGCAGCACCGAGTTCCACACCTGCCTGCAGGAGTCCGTGGAGCGCACGGCCCGCAACAACAGCGTCGGCCTGCAGACGGCCAACTCGCGGCAGGACGCGGCGACGGAGGTCGCCAACATCGAGCGGCTGATCGCCCGGGACGTCGACGCGCTGATCGTGCAGACCGTCGACGTGGACGCCCTCGAGGACGGCATCGCCAAGGCCAGGGCCGCCGGTGTGCCGATCTTCCTCACGTCGGTGGTCCCCGAGGACACCTCCGACGTCCTCGGGGCCGTCGTCGTCGACCAGAAGGAGGTGGGCAGACTGGACGCCGAGTGGATCGAGAAGGACGCCGCGGGCCGCCAGGTGAGCGTAGGGGTGATCGCGGGAGCCCCCGGAGCCGCTTCCGACGTGCTCGTCGAGGCGTTCACCGCGCATCTCCCCGGCAACGCCTCGGTGGTCGCCAGTCGGCCCGGCATGTACGACCCGGTCAAGGCCCGCACCGTGGCCGCGGAGATGATCCGGGCGCAACCCGGTCTCGACTACGCCTTCGTGGCCAACGAACAGATGGCGTTCGCGGCCCGCAAGGCCTTCGACGCGGCCGGCGGGAAGGATGTCAGGATCGTGACGGTCAACGGCACCGACGAGGCACTGGCCGCCCTGAAGGACGGCCGTTTCGCCGCCACCGTCTCCAACTCGGCGGCGGACACCGGCGAGCTGGCCGTGGAGAACGTCGTCTCCCTGCTCCGCAAGGAGAAGGCCGACAAGATCGACAAGACCCGGGTGCGGCTGGTGACCGAGGACAACGCGGACACCGCCCCGCTGTACTGCCCGCCCGAGGACTGAGCCCACGCGCGCGTGCCGGCTCTCCCCGCACCGGGGGCTGCTGCCCGCAGCCCCGCTCTAGTACGTCACCGGCAGTCCCGCCGACCGCCACGCCTGGAAGCCGCCGACCAGGTCGGTGGCCCGGTAGAGCCCCAGCCGGTGCAGGGACGCCGCCGCCAGGCTCGACGCGTAGCCCTCGTTGCAGATCACGACGATCCGCAGGTCGTGGCCGGTGGCCTCGGGGACGCGGTGGCTGCCCTGGGGGTCGAGGCGCCACTCCAGCTCGTTGCGCTCCACGACCAGGGCGCCGGGGATCAGCCCGTCCCGCTCGCGCAGGGCGGCGTACCGGATGTCGACGAGAAGCGCCTCGCCCGCGCGGGCGGCCTCGTACGCATCCCGTGCCTCCACGCGCGCGTACCCGGCCCGCACCCGCTCCAGCAACTCGTCTATGCCGACGGGCCCCTCGCCCTTCACCACGTCACCACTGACCACGTCGTTCCTCGGCGCGTCACCACTCACTGCCAGTCCTCCGGGCGCTCGACCTGCTCCAGGCGCAGCACCTGGCCGGTGCGGCTGTACCGCCGGATCCTCGGCAGGGGCGGGTAGTAGGCGTGCACGGAGACCGCGTGCTCCTCGCGGGACTCGTTGAGCACCTCGTGGACGTGGTGGCGTCCGAAGGCGCGGCCCTTGCCGGCCGGCAGGCGGCGTTCCCGGTCGACGTCCTCCGACAGCTCCAGGGTCTTCCAGCCGTCCGTGGGCAGCCGTGCGGCGAGGGAGTTCTCCTTCAGCTCGCCCCGGGCGGTCAGGAAGGCGCCCACCGAGTCGGCGTGGTCGTGCCAGCCGGTGCCGGTGCCGGGCGGCCAGCCGATCAGCCAGGCCTCGCTGCCGCCGGGGCCCTCCAGGCGCACCCAGGTGCGGCCTTCCCGGTCGAGGGGGAGCGAGGCGATCAGCGCGGTGTCGGCCGCCGTACGCCGTACGAAGTCGAGGAGGTCCGCCTGGGTGGGCGTGGCCACGGGAGCGGACAGGGAGGGAGACGCGGAGGGGGACACGGAAGGCGAGACAGACACGGGTACCGTCCTGGGGCGTTCGCGGGCGCGCGCGGATAGCGCGAGAGCGCGTCGGCGCGCGCGCCGGGGGAAGAGGGGGATGCGAATTCAGCAGGACGGACGACACACGCAGCCCGCATAGCGGACGAGGTCCATATGGACCCTCCGCCACAGGCGCACACAGGTGTCGGTCACGATCGGGAGTAGACCATGCCGGGATACGCCGGTCAACCGACTGTCACCATGTGGACCGCGGAGTGACGGGGAGCAGGACCATCCGACCGTCACACCGGACGCGCACGCCCACCGCCTGGGTGCTCACCGCACACCGGCGGCCCACCCGCCCCCACCCGATCAGGTCACCGGGGCCCGCCCCCTCACTTGGCCCCGGCCGCCGCTTCCGCTCCCGCCTCCACAGCGCCTCCCACCGCCGCCTCCGCCGCCGCGTACAGATCGGCGGGACGGACCCCGCTGAGCGCGGTGACCAGATGGCCGTCGGGGCGGATCAGCAGGACGGTGTGGGCGGCGGCGCCCGGATAGCTCTCGGCGACCAGCAGCTCGGCCGGACTGGGCAGCGCCGTCACCGCGGCGGCGAGCCGGGGCATGATCCCCGCCCCCACCCAGTGCCGGCGCTCCCATACGCCGGTGCCCGGGGCGATCAGCAGGACGAGCAGGGCCCCGCGGCCGAGCCGGTCCCGCAGCCGTACGAAGGAGCCGTCCTCGGCGGTGACGCGGACGTCCGTGACCGGCGCGCCGGGGGGCGTGTCCACCGGCACCTCCGCCTCCAGGTGCCCGGGCGCGAGCGGGGAGCCGGCGTACGTGCCCGGCGCGCCCAGCGGGCCGCGTCCGAGGTGGGCGTCGGTGAGCAGCGCGTCGTGGCCGCGGGCGGCGCCGGGGACGTACGCCCTTATGCCGGGGCCGCCGCGCAGGGTCGGCAGGATCTGGTCGGCCGCGCGCAGCCGGGCGGCGACGACCGCGCGCCGCTCCGCCTGATAGCTGTCGAGCAGGGCCTCGTGCGACCCGTGGTGCCACGCGAGCGCGAGCTTCCAGGCGAGGTTGTCGGCGTCCCGCAGGCCCTCGTCGAGCCCCTGGGTGCCGAACGCGCCGAGGAGGTGGGCGGCGTCCCCGGCGAGGAAGACCCGCCCGGCGCGCCAGCGGCGGGCCAGCCGGTGGTGGACCGTGTGGACACCGGTGTCGAGCAGTTCGTACGCCGGGGCCGTGCCGCCGCACCAGCCCGCGAGGGTCTCGCGGATGCGGGCCACCAGCAGCTCGGGCGTGACGAGGTCCTTGCCGGGCGGCAGGAGCCAGTCCAGGCGCCAGACGTCATCCGGCAGCGGACGCCCCGTGATCTCCCCGGCGGAGGGACCGGACGTCCGCCACGGCGGCGTCCGGTGGAGCAACGCCTCGTCGGCCCAGGGAAGTTCCGTGCGCAGGGCGGCGACGGCGTGCCGCTCGACCGCCGTACGGCCGGGGAAGCGGATGTCGAGGAGTTTGCGGACCGTGGAGCGGGGGCCGTCGCAGCCCACCAGATAGCTGCCGCGCCACCAGGTGCCCTTGGGGCCGCGGGTGTGGGCCGTGACGCCGGAAGCTTCCTGCTCGACGCCGTCCAGGCGGCTGTCCACGGCGATCCGCACGAGCCGCTCGCCGGCCAGGGCCGTGCGCAGGGCGTCGGTCAGCACATGCTGGGCGAGGTGCAGCGGGGCAGGGTCGGTGTCGTCGAACCCGATCTCGTGTGTCACCTGCTTGCGCCGCATCGACCGCCAACCGGCCCAGTGGACGCCCGCCCCGGCGAGCGAGGTGCCGGTGAGCCGCTCCATCAGGGCGGCGGTGTCCTCACGGAGCACGACGGTGCGCGCGAGACGTGGTTCGTCCTTGCCCGGCCCCTCGTCCAGGACGACGCAGGGCACCTCCTGACGCGCCAGCGCCAGGGCGAGCGTGAGCCCCACGGGCCCCGCTCCGACGATGATCACCGGGTCCACGGGGTGGCACCCCCTGCCCGCGACGGCGTCCCGAGGGACGTAGGTGAACAAGAGGTTGGAGCAGGGTGCACGATCACAGAACGTATGCAACCCACTGCCGCAGCTTGCGTCAAGCGACGGAGGCAGCGGCGCGCACGCCACTGCCTCCGTACAGGTCACGCCGTATGAGTGAGCGTCAGACCGCCTGGCCCGTTCCGTAGCTGCCGGGGATCGCGGCGGGGTTGTCCTCGACGTCGTCCGGGGCGAGCACCGCGCCCGTGCCGCGCTTGCTGCGGCGCAGCCGGCCCTCCAGCCAGGAGGCGAAGGACGTCAGGATGAAGTTGACGACGATGAAGATGAGCGCCACGACGATGAAGCTGGGGACGACGTTGGCGTAGTTCGCCGCCAGGGTGCTGCGCGCGTTGAGCAGCTCGGTGAACCCGAGCATCACGCCGCCGAGCGCCGTGTCCTTCACGATGACGACGAGCTGGCTGACGATCGCCGGCAGCATCGCCGTGACGGCCTGCGGCAGCAGGATGCTGGTCATCGTCTGGCCCTTGCGCAGGCCGATCGCGAACGCGGCCTCCGTCTGTCCCTTGGGCAGGGCGAGGATGCCGGCCCGGACGACCTCCGCGAGGACCGAGGCGTTGTAGAGCACGAGGCCGGTGACGACCGCGTACATGGGGCGGTCCTCGCTGGAGATGTCCGAGGAGCGGACGTACAGCTCGTTGGCGAACAGCATCAGCAGCAGGACCGGGATCGCCCGGAAGAACTCGACCACCGCGCCGGCCGGGACGCGCACCCAGCGATGGTCGGACATCCGCGAGATGCCGAGGAACGCGCCCAGGGGAAGGGCGATGATCATGGAGAGCGCCGCGGCCTTCATGGTGTCGGCGAGGCCCGGCAGCAGATAGGTCGTCCACGCCTGGGACGTGGTGAACGGCTCCCACAGGGCCCATTCGAGCTGGTTCTTGTCGTCCATCTTCTCCCACAGCCACCACAGGAGCAGGGCGAGCAGGACGAAGA
Organism: Streptomyces phaeoluteigriseus; assembly: GCF_001896135.2. GTDB lineage: Bacteria > Actinomycetota > Actinomycetes > Streptomycetales > Streptomycetaceae > Streptomyces > Streptomyces phaeoluteigriseus. Next base: position 323,735 of record NZ_MPOH02000009.1, on the reverse strand, counting down.
AGAGGATGGACAGCAGGACGTTGCGCCGTTTGGCGCGCGGCCCGGGGGCGTCGTAGAGGACCGAGCTCATCGCTTCACCGCCAGTCGCTTGCCGAGCCAGCCGAGCAGCAGGCCGGTGGGAAGGGTCAGCACCACGAACCCGAGGGCGAAGACCGCGCCGATGGCCAGCGTCTGGGCCTCGTTCTCGATCATTTCCTTCATCAGGAAGGCGGCTTCGGCCACGCCGATGGCGGCCGCCACAGTGGTGTTCTTGGTCAGGGCGATCAGGACGTTGGTCAGCGGGCCGATGACCGAGCGGAACGCCTGCGGCAGGATGACGAGCCGCAGCGTCTGGCTGAAGCTCAGCCCGATCGCGCGTGCCGCCTCGGCCTGGCCGAGGGGCACGGTGTTGATGCCGGACCGGATCGACTCGCAGACGAAGGCCGCCGTGTAGGCGACCAGACCGAGCACCGCGAGGCGGAAGCCCTGCAGGTTGAAGTCGTGGGACGCGCCCATCGTCATACCGAAGATGTCGGCGAGGCCGAGCGAGGTGAAGACGATGATGACCGTCAGAGGGATGTTCCGGACGATGTTGACGTAGGCGGTGCCGAACCCGCGCATCAGCGGGACCGGACTGACGCGCATCGCGGCCAGCATGGTGCCCCAGACCAGGGAGCCGACGGCGGAGAAGACGGTCAGTTTGATCGTCAACCAGAACGCCGCGAGGACGTCGTAGCCTTCAAGAAAGTCGAACACGATCTCCCGCGCTTCCGGGTGTGTGGGGTACGTGGAGGGCGTGACGCGCGCCCGCCGTGATCGCGACGACGGGCGGCGCGCCCGCGGAACCCCACGTCGTACGCGGGATTCCTGAGGCAGCGGCTGCCGGGTTACTTGACGATGACGCCGATCTTCGGGGCCTTCTCGTTCTTGTACTCGGCCGGGCCGAAGTTCTCCGTGACCGCCTTGTCCCACGCGCCGTCGCTGACCATCTTCTCCAGCGCGGCGTTGATCTTGTCGACGGTGGCCTTGTCGCCCTTCTTGACACCGACGCCGTAGTTCTCGTTCGAGAGCTTCTCGCCCACGAGCTTGAACTGGCCCTTGTACTTGTCCTGCGCGGCGAAGCCCGCGAGGATCGAGTCGTCGGTGGTCACCGCGTCGACGGCGCCGCTCTGGAGGGCGGAGATGCACTCCGAGTAACCGCCCAGCTGCTTCAGGTTGGCCTTCGGGGCGATCTTGTCCCTGACGTTCTGCGCCGACGTCGAACCGGTCACCGAGCACAGGTTCTTGCCGTTGAGGTCCGCACCCTTCGCGATGTCGGAGTCCTTCTTCACCAGCAGGTCCTGGTGGGCCAGCAGGTACGGGCCGGCGAAGTCGACCTTCTTGGCGCGCTCGTCGTTGATCGAGTAGGTGGCCGCGATGAACTTGACGTCGCCGCGGGCGAGCGCGTTCTCGCGGTCGGCGCTCTTGGTCTCGACGAACGTGATCTGGTTCGGCTCGTAGCCCAGCTCCTTGGCCACATACGTCGCCACGTCCACGTCGAAGCCGGAGAAGGAACCGTCGGGCTCCTTCAGGCCGAGACCCGGCTGGTCGTACTTGATACCGATCTTGATCTTGTCGCCGCCACCGCTGGAGCCGCTGCTCGTGTCGTCCTTGTCGTCGGAACCGCACGCGGTGGCGGCGAGGGCGAGGGCGAGGACGGCGGCCGAGGCGGCGGAGACCTTGCGAAGCTTCATGATCGACTTCCTTTGGGTGATGCCTTCGGTGATGAAGGAGACGTGCGAGCCGTCGAGAGGCGGGTGACGCTGGTCGCGGACGCGCAGGGCGCCGTCAGTGATGCAGGATCTTGGACAGGAAGTCCTTGGCGCGGTCGCTGCGCGGATTGCTGAAGAACTGGTCTGGCGCAGCCTGTTCGACGATGCGGCCGTCGGCCATGAACACCACGCGGTTTGCAGCCGATCGTGCGAATCCCATCTCGTGGGTGACGACGATCATGGTCATACCGTCCCGGGCGAGCTGCTGCATGACCTCCAGCACCTCGTTGATCATCTCCGGGTCCAGGGCGGACGTCGGCTCGTCGAAGAGCATCACCTTGGGGTTCATGGCCAGGGCGCGCGCGATGGCCACGCGCTGCTGCTGGCCGCCGGAGAGCTGTGCGGGGTACTTGTCGGCCTGGCTGGCCACGCCGACGCGGTCCAGCAGGAGGCGCGCGTTGGCCTCGGCCTTCTTCTTGTCCGCCTTGCGGACCTTGACCTGGCCCAGCATCACGTTCTGCAGCACGGTCTTGTGCGCGAACAGGTTGAACGACTGGAAGACCATGCCGACGTCGGCGCGCAGCCGTGCCAGCTCCTTGCCCTCCTGGGGCAGCGGCTTCCCGTCGATCGTGATCGTGCCCGCGTCGATCGTCTCCAGGCGGTTGATGGTGCGGCACAGCGTGGACTTACCGGACCCGGAGGGTCCGATGACCACGACGACCTCACCGCGCTCGATGGTCAGATCGATGTCCTGGAGAACGTGCAACGCGCCGAAATGCTTGTTGACGCTCTTCAGGACGACCAGTTCTCCGGGCGCGGCCGCGTCTTCCTTGGCCACCGATACTTCGGTCATCGCTCTCGGGCTCCGTCCTCCTCGGTTTCGGAGGACAGTAGTAACCACTGCGACCAGCGTCATTACATCTGAGGTGAATCTGAGGATCACGATCCGATAGCAATCGGACACCTGTCGTGGCAGTGGCGACCCGGGACCGTATCGGGCGGATAACGGAAGCCCCGCGCAACCGGAACGCACTTGACGGCGTCCTCGTCCATCAGCGTGACTGCCATGGTGCACGCGCGCGTGCACCGCGCTTTTCGTCCACCGAAACCGTACGCCTAGGTCGTACGACTTTGTACAGAACCAGCTGGTACGCCCGATGAACCGGAGGAGGCCGGGATGAGACTGCTGCTCGTCGAGGACGACAACCATGTCGCCGCCGCGCTGTCCGCGGTCCTGAAGCGGCACGGTTTCGACGTCACCCACGCGCGCAGCGGCGAGGAGGCGCTCCAGGCGCTCGTCCCGGAGGGACCCGGTTTCGGGGTCGTCCTGCTCGACCTGGGCCTGCCCGACCAGGACGGCTACGAGGTCTGCGGCAAGATCCGCAAGCGCACCGCCACCCCCGTCATCATGGTGACGGCCCGCGCCGACGTGCGCTCCCGCATCCACGGGCTCAACCTGGGCGCCGACGACTACGTCGTCAAGCCCTACGACACCGGTGAGCTGCTCGCCCGTATCCACGCCGTCAGCCGGCGCACCGTCCCCGGGGAGGTGGCCGCGGCCGGTGAGAACGAGCTGCTGCTCGGGCCCGTGCACATCGAACTGCCCACCCGGCGCGTCACCGTGGACGGCACCGTCGTCCAGCTGACCCGTAAGGAGTTCGACCTCCTGGCGCTGCTCGCCCAGCGGCCCGGTGTGGTCTTCCGGCGGGAGCAGATCATCAGCGAGGTGTGGCGCACCAGCTGGGAGGGGACGGGACGCACCCTGGAGGTGCACGTGGCCTCCCTGCGCGCCAAGCTGCGCATGCCGGCCCTGATCGAGACCGTACGCGGGGTCGGCTACCGGCTCGTCGCCCCGGCCTAGCGGGGATCGTTGCGCACACGTCTTCTGCCGCTGCTCATCGTCCTGATGGCGGCCGTGCTGCTGGCCCTCGGTGTGCCGCTGGCGGTCAGCGTGGCCGGCGCCGAGCAACAGGACGTGGTCGTCGACCGCATCGACGACACGGCACGTTTCGCCGCCCTCGCCCAGTTCGTCACCGTCCCGGCCGGCGACTCCGGCCCGGTGGCCACGACCAACGACGAGCGGCGCGAAACACTGATTCGTGAACTGGTCAACTACTACGACGTCTACGGCATCCGTGCCGGTGTCTTCTACGGCAGCGACACCCCCATGGCTCATGCGCCGAGGGACTGGTACCTCCCTGAAAAGGGTGAGGTGCGGGAAGCGTTCGAGGAGGCGCTGCTCAGCCGTCGCAGCCACGACCCCCAGCAGGTGTGGCCCTGGCAGCGCAACCGGCTCGTGGTGGCGTCCCCGGTGATCCGGGACGGCGACGTCGTCGCGGTAGTCGTCACCGACTCGCCCACCGGGGCCATGCGCTCGCGCATTCTGCACGGCTGGCTGCTCATCGGCGCGGGTGAGAGCGCGGCGATGCTGCTCGCCATCGGAGCGGCCCTGCGCCTGACCGGCTGGGTGCTCAGGCCCGTCCGCGTCCTGGACGCGACCACCCACGACATCGCCACCGGCCGCCTGAAGTCCAGGGTCGCGGTCGCCAGCGGTCCGCCGGAACTCCGACGGCTGGCCCGGTCGTTCAACGAGATGGCGGACAACGTCGAGGACGTGCTGGAACAGCAGCGCGCTTTCGTCGCCGACGCCTCGCACCAACTGCGCAACCCGCTCGCGGCGCTGCTGCTGCGCATCGAACTGCTCGCCTACGAACTCCCGGAGGGCAACGAGGAGATCGCGTCCGTGCAGAACGAGGGCAAGCGCCTCGCCCACGTCCTGGACGACCTGCTCGACCTGGCCCTGGCCGAGCACACCGAGGCCGACCTGCGGGTCACCGACATCGGTGCGCTGGCCGCCGAGCGCGTCGCCGCCTGGGCGCCCACCGCCGGGGCGAAAGGCGTCCGCCTGATCGGAGACTGCCCGCCCACCACGGCCTGGGCCGACCCGGTCACGCTCTCCAGCGCCCTTGACGCGGTGATTGACAACGCGGTCAAGTTCACGCCGGAGGGCGAGAGCGTCGAGGTGTCGGTCGCCGTCGACGGCGAGACCTCGACCGTCGTCGTCACCGACCACGGGCCCGGCCTGACCGACGAGGAGCTCGCGCGCGTGGGCGACCGCTTCTGGCGCAGTGGCCGGCACCAGAACATCAAGGGCTCCGGCCTGGGCCTGTCCATCTCCCGCGCCCTGCTCGCGGCCGGCGGCGGCACGATCTCCTACGACCGTCACGAGCCCACCGGTCTGGAGGTGACGGTCTCCGTGCCGAGGTCGAGACCCGTGGCCTGAGGCCGGTCCCGGCGGCGGCCTGGCGTCCGCCCCGTTACGGCTTGACGGAGCGGTAGTAGCGCCGGGCGCCCTCGTGCAGCGGGAGCGGGTCGGTGTAGATGGCCGTGCGCAGATCGACCAGCTGGGCGGAGTGCACGTGCCGCCCGATGTTGTCGCGGCTCTTGATCACGGTCCGGGTCAGCCACTCGGTGAGCCGGGGGTCCACGTCCGTGCGGGTCATCAGCAGGTTGGACACCGCGATCGTCGGCACGGTGGAGCCGTTCTGGATGACCGGGTAGGCGGACTCGGGCATGTTGGTGGCCCGGTAGAAGCCCGTCGCGTCGTCCTGCCGGTGCATCTTGGCCACCAGCGCGGCGTCTATCGGCACGAACCGGAAGGTGAAGCCGTCGGCCAGCTTCTCCAGACCGGCCGTCGGCACTCCGCCGGACCAGAAGAACGCGTCGATCTTCCCCCGCTTCAGCCGCTCGGGGCCGGTGTCGATGCCCTCCGAGACCGCCGTGATGTCCTTCGCCGGATCCACGCCCGCCGCCATCAGGACCCGTTCGGCGATCAGCCGCACCCCCGAGCGGGGCAGCCCGGTCGCGACCGTCCGCCCCTTCAGGTCCGCCACGGACCGCACGTCCGAGTCGCGTGGCACGACCAGCTGCACGTAGTCGTCGTACAGCCGGGCGACCCCGCGCAGCCGGGCGGAGGCGCCGGGGTGGTCCTTCTCGTACGTCTCCACCGCGTCGGCCGCGGCGATGGTGAAGTCGGCCTGGCCGGTCGCCACGCGCGCGACGTTCTCCTGGGAGCCGTTGCTGGCGGTCAGGTTCACGTCCAGATCGGGCATGTCCTCGGCCAGCGCGGTGCGCAGCCGGGTGCCGTACTCGTAGTAGACGCCGCTCGTGGTGCCCGTGCTGAAGGTGATCCTGCCGCTCGGCGGGTCCTCGCCCAGGGGCAGCAGCCACCACAGCAGCAGCCCGAGGACGACGACAGCGGCGGCGGTGCCCTGGAGGGCCCGGCGCCTGCCGATGGGAGGGAACACCTTGGACATGCGCGCGATCCTGCCAGGTGGGGCGGCGAGCTGGCCAGGGCGGGCCGCGCCGGGGCGGTGGCGGACGGGACTGTCAGTGGCCGTCGTTACAGTCGGTGCATGAGTTCCTCGCCCGCCGACCTGGTCCGTCAGTTCCACCTGGCCTTGGGTCTCGATGCCCGCAGTACACCGACGGAGGTGCCGCCCGGCCTCGCCGCGCACCGCGGGGAGCTGCTCGCGGAGGAGGCCGCCGAGGTGGCCGAGGTGTCGGTGAGCGGCCCCCTGGACCGCCTCGCGCACGAACTGGCCGACGTCGTCTACGTCGCGTACGGCACGGCTCTGGTGCACGGGATCGACCTCGACGCGGTGATAGCCGAGATCCACCGTTCCAACATGACCAAGCGGGGCCCCGACGGGCGGGTCGCCCGCCGTGCGGACGGCAAGGTCCTCAAGGGCGAGCACTACGAGGCACCGGACGTGGCGGCGGTACTGCGCCGCCAGGGCTGGGTCCCCGGCGGCGCGGCCTGACCCGTCGTGCCTGACCTTCGCCGTCGGGGACAGGCGGCGTCGCTGCCCACGAGCGGCTCACTCGTGATGCGGTGCGAGGTGCGGAAGACCGTCAGGTGTGGCCGAGGGTGCCGGTGAGGCCGGCACGCTCGCGCCCGGTGCCGGTGAGGCCGAGCGGGCCTCGGCGCGCGGTGCCGCCTCGGCGCTGACCGCGCTGGTGGAGGGACGTAGGCACCGGGTGCTCAACCGGACGGCAGTGACCCAGAGCGTGTCACTGATGCGGCGTGTGGGCCCTGTGGGTGCCGTCGCCGTGCCCGTCGTCGTCCCGACCCACCCCTCAGTCGCCCACCGGCGTCTCCGTGCGTGCCTCGGGTGCCGGCTCCTCCGCCGGAGGCCGGCGCGCTTCACGGAGGCGCGTCCAGCGGCCGGCCAGAGGTTCCGTGTAGCGGGCGGTGAGCGGGCCCAGAACGACCAGGATCAGGACGTACGCCGTAGCCAGGGGGCCCAGGGACGGCTCGATGCCGGCGGTGACCGCCAGCCCCGCGATGACGATCGAGAACTCCCCGCGCGCCACCAGCGCACCGCCCGTGCGCCAGCGGCCCTTGACCGAGATCCCGGCCCGCCGCGCCGCCCAGTAGCCGGTCGCGATCTTCGTCGCGGCCGTCACGACCGCGAGGGCCAGGGCGGGCACCAGCACCGGAGGAATGCTGGCCGGATCGGTGTGCAGCCCGAAGAACACGAAGAAGACGGCCGCGAAGAGGTCCCGCAACGGGCTCAGCAGCGTGTGCGCGCCCTCGGCCACCTCACCGGACAGCGCGATGCCGACGAGGAACGCGCCGACGGCCGCCGACACCTGGAGCTGCTGCGCCACACCGGCGACCAGGATCGTCAGCCCCAGGACCACGAGGAGCAGCTTCTCCGGGTCGTCGCTCGACACGAACCGGGAGAGGATCCGGCCGTAGCGCAGTGCCACGAAGAGGACGAGTCCCGCGGCGCCCAGCGCCACCGCCAGGGTCACGCTGCCGGCCGCCAGCCCGACGCCCGCCACCAGGGCGGTGACGATCGGCAGGTAGACCGCCATCGCCAGGTCCTCCAGCACCAGGACGCTCAGGATCACCGGCGTCTCGCGGTTGCCGACCCGGCCCAGGTCGCCCAGCACCTTGGCGATCACCCCGGACGAGGAGATCCAGGTGACGCCCGCCAGCACCACGGCCGCCACCGGCCCCCAGCCCAGCAGCAGCGCGGCGGCCGCGCCCGGCAGCGCGTTGAGCGTGAAATCCACCAGGCCGGACGGATAGTGGGCCTTGAGGTTGGAGACCAGATCGCTCGCCGTGTACTCCAGGCCGAGCATCAGCAGCAGCAGGATGACGCCGATCTCGGCGCCGATGGCCACGAACTCCTCACTCGCGCCCAGCGGGAGCAGCCCCCCCCTCGCCGAAGGCCAGACCTGCGAGCAGGTAGAGGGGGATGGGCGAGAACCGGAAGCGGGCGGCGAGCCGGCCGAGCAGGCCGAGGCCGAGGATGATGGAACCGAACTCGATCAGAAGGACCGCGGAGGAGTGCACCGGTTCACTCCCGGCCGAGTATCGCCGCGGCCGCGTCCACGCCCTCGCGGGTGCCGATCACGATGAGGGTGTCCCCGCCGGCCAGCCGGAAGTCCGGCGCCGGCGAGGGGGTCGCCTCGGCCCGCCGCAGCACCGCCACGATCGACGCGCCGGTCTCCGTGCGCATCCGGGTCTCGCCCAGCAGCCGCCCGTTCCAGTGGGAGGCCGCGGCCACCTCGATGCGCTCGGCGACCAGCCCGAGGTCGGTCGTGTACAGCAGGCTCGCACTGTGGTGGGACGGCTTCAGGGCGTCGATCAGCGAGCCCGCCTCGGCCCCCGACAACCGCAGGGACTGGGCGCAGGAGTCCGGGTCGTCGGCCCGGTACAGGCTCACCGTCCGGCTTCCGTCGCGGTGGGCCACCACGGACAGGTGGCGTTGCTCCCGTGTCACGAGGTCGTACTGGACGCCGATGCCTGGCAGCGGTGTCGTCCGGAGGCGTGGAGCGGACACGGTTTCTTCCCCTTGCGGTCGTGGGCGGTGATCGCCGGTACCGGTGTCGATGCCAGCACCGGTACCGGCGTCTGTGCCGGCGTCGGTAGCCGAACCGGCCCTCGGGACCGTCGATCACCGGTGTGCCGACCCGCCATGCTGCCATCCCCCCGTACGGTGACGACATGGGTGTCGTCACGGATGGACAGGGCCGCGCGGGGCGGAGAGGCTGGTCCGGGCGGAGCCGTGGTCCGGGACGGACGGGGCGGGTACGGCTTCGCCGTCGCAGGGGAACCGGCCGGTGGGAACCGAGGGAGGAGGAGCCACGCGCGTGTCGTTGTTCCGGCGGATCTTCGCCCTCAACGCCGTCGGCCTGGTCGTGGCCGCCGCGCTGCTCCTGGGTCCGGTCACCGTCTCCACCCCCGTTCTGCCGGCCGAGGCGTTCGTCGTCCTGGTGGGTCTGGCCTCGCTGCTCGCCGTCAACGCCGTCGTGCTGCGCGTCGGACTGGCCCCGCTCGGGCGGCTCGCCCGGGCCATGACCGACGCCGACCTGCTGCGTCCCGGAGCCCGTGCCGTCGTCTGCGGTCCGGTGGAGACGGCCGAGCTGATCCGGACGTACAACTCCATGCTCGACCGGCTGGAGGCCGAGCGCGCGACCAGCGCCGCCCGCGCCCTGTCCGCCCAGGAACGCGAACGCCACCGCATCGCCCGCGAACTGCACGACGAGGTCGGCCAGACCCTCACCGCCGTACTCCTCCAGCTCAAGCGCGTCGCGGACCGGGCCCCCGACGACCTCCGCGGCGAGGTGGGCCAGGCGCAGGAGGCCACCCGCGCCGGCCTGGACGAGATCCGCCGTATCGCTCGTCGTCTGCGCCCCGGCGTCCTGGACGAACTCGGCCTGGTCAGCGCCTTGCGTTCGCTCGCCGCGGAGTTCACCACCCATGGGCTCACGGTCGGTCTCGACGTGCGACCCGGGCTGCCCGCGCTGACCGAGGAGTCCGAACTGGTGCTCTACCGGGTGGCCCAGGAAGCCCTCACCAACACCGCCAGGCACTCCGGCGCCGACCGCGCCGACCTGCGCCTCCGCCCGGTCGCCGACGGCGTCGAACTGCTCGTACGGGACAACGGCCGGGGCCCCGGCCCGGCGGCGGGGGAGGGCGCCGGAGTCCTGGGCATGCGGGAACGCGCCCTGCTGATCGGCGCGACGTTCACCTTCGGCCCCGGACTCGGCGGCGGGACGGCCGTACGCCTGCGGACCGCGCCCGCCGCCCTCCCGCCGCCCGGCGGCGACCTGCGGTGACGGTCGTACGCTCCTGTCGGCGCGGGGCTCCGTCGCTCCCGTACCCCGTCCGCACCAGCGTCCCCGGAGGCCGCCGATGACCGACGAGTCCGCGCCGACCCGTGTGCTCCTCGCCGACGACCACACCCTCGTGCGCCGCGGAGTACGGCTCATCCTGGACGGTGAACCCGACCTGACGGTCGTGGCGGAGGCGGGCGACGGGGCCGAGGCCGTCGAGCGGGCACGTGCGGGGGACATCGACCTGGCCGTCCTCGACGTGGCCATGCCCCGGATGACCGGCCTCCAGGCGGCCCGCGAACTCTCCCGCCGACTGCCCGGCCTGCGGATCCTCATCCTCACCATGTACGACAACGAGCAGTACTTCTTCGAGGCCCTCAAGGCCGGGGCGGGAGGGTACGTCCTGAAGTCCGTCGCCGACCGCGACCTCGTCCAGGCCTGCCGGGCAGCCGTGCGCGACGAGCCGTTCATCTACCCGGGAGCGGAACGGGCGCTCGTGCGGTCGTACCTCGAACGGCTGCACCGCGGCGGCGACGTGGACGGGCTCCCCGACCGGCCCATCACCGAGCGAGAGGAGGAGATCCTCAAGCTCGTCGCCGAGGGGCACACCTCGAAGGAGATCGGCACGCTCCTCTTCATCAGTGCCAAGACCGTCGAACGGCACCGCGCGAACCTCCTCCAGAAGCTCGGCATGCGCGACCGCCTCGAACTCACGCGCTACGCCATCCGGGCGGGCCTGATCGACCCCTGACCCCGCCTCCGGGGCGCGTCCCGTGCGTCCACGCGCGCTCACGCGCCCGCGTGCACGTACGCGGCCCAGATGTGCGGGCGTTCCGGTATCCGCTCGCGCAGGGCCCGGACGCTGTGGTGCAGGGCGAGGGCGGGTCCCTGCCCCGACTCGCCCACGGCCCGGCCGTAGAAGTCGCGGGTGACGTGGTCCGCGTGCGTGCTGTCGATCTCCCACAGCGTGCCGACGGCGGTCGGGAAACCGGCGAGGAGGAAGGCACTGGTGATGTGGATCGCCTCGTCGCTGAGCCGCTCGGAGGTACGGGCCGTACCGCACGCCGCGAGGAACGCGAGGCGCGCCGTACCCGGCCGCGCGCGGCAGATGTCCAGCACCGGCAGCGACTCGCCGCTCGGCAGGTGCAGCACGGCACCGGACGGTGCCGCGGGGTCGGTCGCCGCGTGGCAGCCGAAATGGGCCCAGGCCGCGCCGCCGAGGCCCGCCAGGACGGCCTCCCGGGTCGCGGCGTCACCGATCAGCGGCTCACCGGCCCCCAGCAGCCCGGCCGCGTAGCGGGTCGCGGCCGCGACACCGGGCAGCTCCTCCTCGGGTGCGGCGACCAGCAGTGCGCTCCCGTCGGCGTCCAGGCCACGCCGTTCCGCCCGGGCACGCGCGTAGGCGAGCGTCTGGAAGCCGGGCACGTACGACGACACCACGGTGTCCAGAGCGGCGCCGCAGCCCGGCAGGTCGCAGTCGGGCCGGGTGCACTGGGCCGCGTGCAGCGGCAGGGCGTGGAAGGCGCCCGTGGGCACCCACCAGATCCGCGGCCACGGGCCGCCTCCGGGCACGGGATCGGCGGCACCCACATGCTCCAGGACGGGCCGCACGACCCGGTGCCAGGCCCAGGACAGCGTCCGGCGGACCTCCGCCCCGGCGCCGACCAGCTCGCCGGGGAACTCCTCGACGCGCCCTGCGCGTTGATGACGTCGACGGCCTCCCGCAGTCGTCGGGCCGCCCCGGCCACCTCCTCCGCCTCCGGTTCCAGGGTCAGGGCGGTGATCGACCGTTCCGTGACCACGACGGCGTGGCACAGCTGCCGCGCGTGGTTGAGCACCACCACCGGGCCGTCCGCCGCGAGGACGCGCAACTGCTCCGCGGCCAGCGGGCGCAGGAAGTCGCCGAAGCCGGGCCGGTCGCGGACGCGGTCGACCAGCCCGTCGAGGGCCCGTGAGGTACGGAGCTTGTCGAGCCGGTCCCGCTCGGCGTCCCCGGGGGCCACCGGCTCGTGCTCGGCGGCGAGCAGATCGGTCAACCGTTCGAATTCGTCCGCCAGCTCAGGATGGGCCGACCGCAGCCGGCCGAGGTCGGCCCGCGCCTCCATCCGCCGGGACAGCAGCAGGCCCCGGCCGCGCTCCAGCAGCTCGGCGGCACGGTCGACGTCGGGGCCGGTCACACTGCGCCCTTCCGCGGAGGGCTCCGGCAGCGCCTCCGGGAGGCGGCCGTCGCGCTTCACCGCGGCGACGATCTCCTTCAGCCTCTCCATGTGCCCCCGGAGCCGGGCGGAGCCGTCACGGACCAGTACCGCCGCCAGGATCAGCTCGACGATGCCCCGGATGTCCCCCTCGAACTGGGTCAGACCGTGCTCGGCGGACTCCTGGCCGCTACCACGGTCGGTGATGCCGGGCAGCACGTCCACGGCCGCTTCGAGATGGGAGAGGGCGAGGTCGATCCGCGGCTCGGGCCTGCCCAGCGCGCCCGCCGCGGCCCCGATCTCACCGTGTGCCCGGAAGAGGACCGGAATCCTCGGGTCGCGCATCGAGGCGGGGTCGTCGACACCGGCGAGGCGGTTGCGCAGCGGCGCCATCACCGCCTCGAGGGCGCCCGACAGGGGGGTCGCGGACGGCGTCCCGCTGGGAGCCTGCTCCGAGGTGACCGGCGGCAGCCGGCCGCCGCCGGTGACGCCGATGGCGGTCATGGCGACGAAGGGGCGCATGGAGTCGGCCCAGCCCGCGGGCGCCTCCGGAGCGACGGCGTCCACCAGCTGGGCCGCCTCGGCGACGAGGCCCCGCGCGCGCTCCGGTTCGATGTCCCGCAGGGCCAGGGCGCGCATGCCCAGCACGCGCATCAGCGTCATCGCGGTGAGGACCCGGGTACGGGGGTCGCCGGCCGATGCGTACCTCCGGCGGCACTGGTCGACCAGGTCGTCGGTGATGTCCTTCTTCGGGCCGCCACCCGGCCCGACCGTCTCCAGCAGGTCGAGATGGACGTCGCTCAGCATGTCGAGCCCCGGGATGCCGGCCTGCGGCGTCCCGGTGCCCGGTGTCCCGGCCTGGACCGTGCCCCGGTCGAGGGTCCGCATCTGCCGGGCGATCTCGCGGGCCCGGTCGAGCTGGCCCGGGTCCTGGCCGAAGAGGTAGAGCTGGAGGGCGTTGTGGAGTTCGGTGTGGGCCGTCATGACGGCCTGGGCCAGGTCGGTCGCGGCGGAGTGCGGTGCGGTGTCCGGTGAGGTGGCGTGCGCATCCGCCGCTTGCGACGAGCCCGTCGTGTCCGCCGCGCCCGCCGCTCCCGATGAATCGGTCGCCCCGGGTGCGCCCGCCGCCTTCGCCGCCCCCGGCATCGTCGCGAGGAGTACGGCGGCCTCGCGCGCGGCCTCCGTGTCCATCTGGGTGGCCGACACGACCGTGAGCGCCTGGGCGAGCACCGCGTCGATGGTCGGGGGCAGCTCCGCGGCGTGCTCGCGGGCGTACCGCAGAAGTGGCACGGCCTCTTCCAGTGGGGAGGGATCGCTCAGGTGGGCGGCGTGTGAGGACAGCGCGCCACCGAGTGCGGCGGACAGGTTGGCGCGTTGCTCGACGTCGTCCTCGTCGAGCCCGTCCAGCAGTTCCCGCATGACGGCGATGTCGGAGGCGAGGTCCTCGGGGTCCTCGAGGCTGACCTCGGCCATGCGGGACAGCTGGGACACCATGCGGGCCAGTTCGGGGTCGGCGCGGCCGTCGGGTTCGCCGGTGAGGACGGTCGAGGCGGCGATGGCGAGCGCGGCCTCGTGGGTGCCCTTGCGGAGCAGGACGGGCAGTGCCTGCCCGTCCGGGGGAGCGGTGGCCGTCACCTCCTCGATCAGAGCGCGAGCGTCCGCGTCGAGCCGGTCGGCGGCACGGGCGGAGCCGGACTCCCGCAGCCGCTCGGCCCGCAGCCCGGTGAGTGCGGCCAGTACGGCCACGCACGCGTACCGCTGCGGCGCGTCGGCGGGAACCGCGGCCAGCGCGGCTCGATACCGGGCGATCCGTTCGTCGGAGATGCCGTCGGAGACACCGTCCGCGTGGCCGGCCGACGCGCCTGGCGACATGCCTGCCGCCTTGCCGTCCGAGCCGCCACCGGAGAGCGACGACACGATGGCGAGGGTCTCCAGGGCGATGTCCGGGGCCTCGCCGCGCCGTGCGGAACCGTCCCTGAGCCGGTCGAGCAGCGGTCCGAGCGACGCCCCGATGTCGTCCTCACCGCCTGCTCGCGCGCCGTCCTGACCGGCCATCAGCCGACGTAAGCCACGCACCAGTTCGAGACGCTCCCGGTCGGCGTCGCTCAACGTGGCCGAGTCGACGGCGTCCAGGACGGCCACCGCCTCGCGCGCGGCAGCCTCGTCGTCCCGTTCCTCGGCGAAAGAGGCGAGCGCCTCGCTCAGGGCCACCGTGACGGCCAGGTGGGCCGGATGACCGGCCGGGGTGTGTCCGAGAGCCGCGCGCAGCCGTCGTACGGCGCAGGCGATGCGGCCCGCGTCGTGCTCCTGTGCCCCCGCCTCGGCGACCGCCGCCCCGATCTGGAGGTCCAGCTGGCCCGGCCAGGCCGCCGGCTGGGCGTGCAGCGCGCGCAGGAAGTGCAGGCCCTCCGCGCCCTCCGGGTCGAGCGTGCCGTCGGGGGCCGCCGCCACCAGCCGTTCGACCTCGGCGAGTCCGGGCTCACCCAGCAGCCGGGACGCGTCCACGACCGTCCTCAGGGCGAGGGCGGCCGCGTCGGCGGTGGCCGGGCCGAGTACGTCGGGGCCGAGGCCGGGCAGCCGCTCGCACACCGTCCGCGCGTGCCGGGCCGCGGCGGCGAGCGCGTCCGGCTCCGCGTCCGTGCGGAACCGGAACAGCTCGATGTCGAGGGCGTGCAGCGTCAGCTCCACGAAGCCCTCGTGCTCCTCGGACAACAGACTCCGGGCCGTCTCCGACCAGGCCAGCGCGCGCTCCAGGGCGGCCCGCCGGTCGGAGTCGGGCAGGTCGCCTCTCTGGAGCAGCTCGCCGTGGGCCGAGCTGACGAGATAGGCGAACCGGGCGTCCAGGGTCGGATCGGCCGGGTCGTACGCCTCCTCCAGGACCGGCGGGAACCGGACGTCCTCCGGCGCGCGCCGCCGCAGGAAGCCGAAGGAACTGACGGCGATCGTCATGTTCTGCTGGATGTCCGGATCGTCGGGGCCCAGGTGCCGGAACCAGAACGTCCAGAAGACCGCGGCGACCGCGTCGAGGTCGACGGCCCCCTCGGGTGAGGGCGCCGCCGCCCGCAGCAGCGAGAGCGCGTCGGCGACCGCCTCCGGCTCGCGCAGAGGCGCGGGGTCACGGCTGTTCTGCGCCGCCATCAGACGGGCCACGACGTGCTCATGAAGTTCCGTCATTCGTCCTATGGTGCTTTGATTCCACGTCGGACGAGAGTGTTTTCCGGATCGTCAGGGGGCGCAGTGGGGCACGGTGCGAAGGCACAGAGGCTGTACGACGATGCCGTCGCTTACCTGTGCCGCAATGCCGGCGCACTGCGCGAGCTGATCGGCCCCGCCCGCTGGGACGACCCGTTCGCGGTCGTCCGCGACGGCGACCCGTCCGCGCAGTCCTGGCGGGACGCCGTACGCGCGTTGCACGACGCGGCCGAGACGGCCGGGATCCCCGGCGGACTCGGCCTGCGTTCCACCATGGGCGTGGGCGACTGGCCGTCCGCCCCCGTGCCGCGGTCGACCGGCTGGGTCTGCCCCACGGGACGCTGCGCACGCGTCGACCTGCACGAGGAGAGCGGCCCCGGCACGGGTCTCTGCACCCTGGCGGACGGCCCGATGAGACGCGTGGACTGACGGCGGGGGCACGGGGGTGCGAGCGCACGGCACGGCGCCGCGGATGCACGGCAGGACACCCAGGACGCCCAAGACACTGACGCACGGCAAGACACTGACGCACGGCAAGACACGGGGGACGGGCTGAGACGGTGGCACTGCTTCTCGAACTCCAGAGGCGCATCCCCGACGGATGGTTCCTGCGGCGGCTGCTGCCCGCCCTGCTGTTCGTCGTAGTGGCCGTCGTGGGAGGCGGGCGGCTCGGCCACCGCAAGTGGGACGACGTGGGACTGGCCCGCGACCGGATCGCCGGAGCCCTGCCGCTGAACGGCGGGCTCACCGCCGACGGCGCCGCCACGCTGCTGCTCGTCGTACTGGCGGCGGTGGCCGTCGCGCTGGCGGTGCCCCTCGGCGCGGGCGGGGTCGGCGCGCTGGCCGCCGGTGCCTGGCCCTGGTGGCTGGCGTCCCTGGCCCGGCGGCTCACCCGGTGGCGGGTCCGCCGCTGGACCCCGCCCCAGGAGATCGGCAGGGAGGCCGTACGGGCCCGCGCGGCGGCCACGAACTGCGCGCCGCCCGGCTCGACGCCCGCAGGGCCCGTGCCGCACCGCTCAGGCCCACCTCCCCGACCTGGTCGGGCGACCGGCTCCGCGCCGCCGAGCAGAGCGCCAGGGTGGAGACGGGAACCGACCTCCCCGGCGAGTGGACCAGGCTGCTCCTCGAAGTGCCGGACGCCTCCCGCGCCGCGCTGGGCGAGGCCCGCGACGCCTACCAGGCGGCCTGCGAGGCCCTTGTCTGGAGCGTCGCGTTCACCGCCGTCGGCATCTGGTGGTGGCCCGCGGGCCTCGGCGGGATCGTCCTCTGGCTGGTCTCCTGGCGGTCCCTGCGCCGGGCGGCGGACGGGCTGTGCCACACGGCCGAGGCGGTCGTCGCGCTGCAACGGACGGCTCCGCCGCCGCCCGCCTGACCGCCGCCTCCCGGCCGGAGGCCCGCAAGCACGCCGGAGCAGGGGAGCACCGGGCAGGTGGGGCCCCGAAGCACCGCGCAGGGGTCTCCCCGGGACCGCCTACCCTTGAGGCATGACCAGCAGCAGCGACCGGAGCCTCGCAGTGGACGTCCCCGCACCCAAGAGCTACGAGATTCGCACCTACGGGTGCCAGATGAACGTCCACGACTCCGAGCGCTTGTCCGGGCTGCTCGAGGACGCCGGGTACGTGCGCGCCCCCGAGGGGTCGGACGGCGACGCGGACGTCGTCGTCTTCAACACGTGCGCGGTGCGGGAGAACGCCGACAACCGGCTGTACGGCAACCTCGGCCGCCTCGCGCCGAAGAAGGCGTCGCGGCCCGGCATGCAGATCGCGGTCGGCGGCTGCCTGGCGCAGAAGGACCGCGACACCATCGTGAAGAAGGCCCCCTGGGTCGACGTCGTCTTCGGCACCCACAACATCGGCAAGCTCCCGGTCCTGCTGGAACGCGCGCGCGTGCAGGAAGAGGCGCAGGTCGAGATCGCCGAGTCCCTGGAGGCGTTCCCCTCGACCCTGCCCACGCGCCGCGAGAGCGCCTACGCGGCCTGGGTGTCGATCTCCGTCGGCTGCAACAACACCTGCACCTTCTGCATCGTCCCGGCCCTGCGCGGCAAGGAGAAGGACCGCCGTACCGGCGACATCCTCGCCGAGATCGAGGCCCTGGTGGGCGAGGGCGTCAGCGAGATCACGCTGCTCGGCCAGAACGTCAACGCGTACGGCTCCGACATCGGCGACCGTGAGGCCTTCAGCAAGCTCCTGCGCGCGTGCGGGACGATCGAGGGCCTCGAGCGCGTGCGGTTCACCTCGCCGCACCCGCGCGACTTCACCGACGACGTCATCGCCGCCATGGCCGAGACGCCGAACGTGATGCCGCAGCTGCACATGCCGCTCCAGTCCGGCTCGGACACCGTCCTCAAGGCGATGCGCCGCTCCTACCGCCAGGAGCGCTACCTGGCGATCATCGAGAACGTCCGCGCGGCCATCCCGCACGCCGCGATCACCACCGACATCATCGTGGGCTTCCCCGGCGAGACCGAGGAGGACTTCGAGCAGACCCTGCACGTGGTGCGCGAGGCCCGGTTCGCCCAGGCGTTCACCTTCCAGTACTCCAAGCGGCCCGGCACCCCGGCCGCCACCATGGAGAACCAGATCCCGAAGGCGGTCGTCCAGGCGCGCTACGAGCGTCTCGTCGCCCTCCAGGAGGAGATCTCCTGGGAGGAGAACAAGAAGCAGGTCGGCCGCACCCTGGAGCTGATGGTGGCCGAGGGCGAGGGCCGCAAGGACGGTGCCACCCACCGCCTCTCCGGCCGCGCCGCCGACAACCGCCTGGTGCACTTCACCAAGCCGGAACAGGAAGTCCGCCCCGGCGACGTCGTCACGGTCGAGATCACCTACGCCGCCCCGCACCACCTGCTCGCCGAGGGCCAGGTTCTCGGCGTGCGCCGCACGCGCGCGGGGGACGCCTGGGAGAAGCGCACCGCGGAGAAGGCGGCCAAGCCGGCCGGCGTCATGCTGGGCCTGCCCGGGGTCGGCGTTCCGGCCCCGCTCCCGGTGGCCACCGGAAGCGGTTGCGGCTCCGACTGACCGGGGCGCTTCCGCCCGGGCCGCAGGCCGGTGCCGCCGCGCGCGCGTGCGCGCCTCGGGGTTACCCTGCCGATCATGCTTGTCGCCGCCGCAGTCTGTCCCTGTCCGCCCCTGCTCGTGCCCGAGGTGGCCGCGGGTGCCGCACCCGAGCTGGACGCCGCGCGTACCGCCTGCTCGGACGCGCTCGCGGTGCTCGCCGCCGCCCGGCCGGACCGGCTCGTGGTCATCGGCCCCGCCGATGAGGCCGGGCGGGGCACGCACCCCGAGGGCACGCCCGGTTCGTTCCGCGGCTTCGGCGTTGACCTCGCCGTACGGCTCGGCCGGCCGGGCGGGGACACGGTGTCCGAGCGCGAGCTGCCGCCCTCCCTCGCCGTCGGCGCCTGGCTGCTGGAGCGGGCCCGCTGGTCGGGTGCCCCGGTCGAGGGAGTCGGCGTGGGGGAGCCCCTGGCGCCGGAGCGGTGTGCCGAGGTCGGACGGGAGATCGGTGCCCAGCCCGGTCGGGTGGCGCTGCTGGTGATGGGCGACGCGAGCGCGTGCCGCACGCTGAAGGCGCCGGGCTACCTCGACGAACGCGCGGTGCCTTTCGACACGGCGGTCGCGCGGGCGCTCGGCGCCGCCGACCTCGCGGCGATCAAGGGGCTCGACGCCGAACTGGCCCGCGAGCTGATGGCGGCCGGCCGGGCCCCCTGGCAGGTGCTCGCGGGCGCGGCGGAGGACGCCGTCCTGTCCGGCACCCTGCTGTACGAGGCAGCGCCGTACGGCGTCGGGTACGTGGTCGCGGCCTGGTCGTAGTCCTGGACCGGAAGGGCTTCCGGGATGGTCCGGAAGAACGTCCGGGAACGGAACGGCGGACGGCCGCGGGCGTTTCGCGCCCGGTGGCCGTCCGTCGTTCGATCCCGCGGTTGCCCGCCGTGGCTCAGGCCGCGGCTGCCCGTCGTCGCTCGGGCCGCCGTTGCCTGTCGTCGCTCAGGACGTCGGCGGAGGCGTGCTCGGGGGCGTGAACGTGTCGCCGGCCGCCCCCGGCTCGTCCTTGTGCGCGAGTCGGTCGACCGCGCCCTTGGCCTTGCCGGTGCCCGATTCGATCTTGTCCGAGTACTTGCCCTTCGTCCTCTCGTCGACGACGTGGGCGGCCTTGTCGATCCCGTGCTGGATCTTGTCCCCGTGCTGTTGCGCGAGGCCGGAGACCTTGTCCTTGGCAGGGCTGAGCTTGGCCTTCAGGTTGTTCAAGAGACCCATGGGTCACCTTCCCTAGCGGGTCCGTCAGGTGCGGGCGCTCTTGCCGGCCTCACTCTCGACGGTCTCCCCGGACGACTGCTGCCGCGGGATACCGACACCGTCCTCGGCGGATTCCTCCGCCCCGGTGCCGCCCTCGGGCGAACCGGTCGATGTCCCGGTGGTGGCCGTCGTCTCCCGCACGGCCGCGTCCTGCGTAACCGTCTCCTCCGTGACCGTCTCCTCCGTGACCGTCTCGTCCGTGGCCGCTTGCTGTGCGGCCTTCGACCTACGGAAAAGCCGTGCCATAACGCCCATATTCACTCCATACGGTACTCGTGCGGGCGAAATCCCGCGTAGCCCGGTGCGTCCGTTTGCGTCACCGGGACGCGCCGCCCCGTGAACGGGCGACGGAAGTCTCGCAACGGGCAACGACCGGGGGCGAGTCCCGTCACCTAACTCGTTCGAGGGCACGGTGTGACGTTTGGGAGACTGGTCCGGTGAGCAGCGCACCCCCCGCCCCCCGCGTCATCGCCGTCGTCGGACCGACCGCGGCCGGAAAGTCCGATCTGGGCGTTTTTCTGGCCCAACGGCTCGGCGGCGAGGTCGTCAACGCCGACTCCATGCAGCTCTACTGTGGGATGGACATCGGCACCGCCAAGCTGACGCCCGAGGAACGCGGCGGAGTCCCGCACCACCTCCTCGACATCTGGGACATCACCGTCACCGCCTCGGTCGCCGAGTACCAGCGGCTGGCCCGCGCCCGCATCGACGCCCTGCTCGCCGAGGGTCGCTGGCCGGTCCTCGTCGGCGGCTCAGGGCTGTACGTCCGCGGCGCCGTCGACAACCTGGAGTTCCCCGGCACCGACCCCGAGGTCCGGGCCCGGCTGGAGGACGAGCTGACACTGCGCGGCTCGGGCGCGCTGCACGCCCGCCTGGCCGCCGCGGACCCCGAGGCGGCGCAGGCGATCCTGCCGAGCAACGGCCGCCGCATCGTCCGCGCCCTCGAAGTGATCGAGATCACCGGGAAGCCCTTCACGGCCAATCTGCCGGGGCACGACTCCGTCTACGACACGGTCCAGATCGGCGTCGACGTGGCCCGCCCCGAACTCGACGAGCGCATCGCCCGCCGCGTCGACCGGATGTGGGACGCGGGGCTCGTGGACGAGGTGCGCGCGCTGGAGGCGCAAGGCCTGCGCGAGGGGCGTACGGCCTCCCGGGCGCTCGGCTACCAGCAGGTCCTCGCCGCGCTGGCCGGTGAGTGCACCGACGAGGAGGCGCGCACGGAGACCGTCCGTGCCACGAAACGCTTCGCGCGCCGTCAGGATTCGTGGTTCAGGCGCGATCCGCGGGTGCACTGGCTGAGTGGGGCCGCGGCGGACCTCACGGAACTTCCGCAGCTCGCGCTGGCGTTGGTCGAACGACCGGTCACAGCCTGATCACGTCATGGCATCGGGACGCTCAGGCCGTCATCCGGGCCTCCGGCACCATGCCATCATCGAGCTTCGATCGACCAAGTGGAGTCCGAGTTGGGAGGGCGCGTGGCGATGGAGGCCAGCCCTCGCGACACCGCACAAGGCACCGAGCACGTCACCCCCGAGCGGGGTGAACCGGAGCCCGTGGAAGGCCGTCCGGGTTCCGACGGACCGGACGACTTCGACGCCTCGAACGACGTCGACGCCTCCGACGAAGTCGACGCCTCGAACGGCATCGACGGCCCGGACGGCATCGAGGACACGGACGACGTCGAGGAAGGCGTGACCGCCGACGGGCCCGAGCCGGAGGAGATGTTCGCCGGCGGCCCGGAGGTCGAGGTCGAGCTGCGCCCCCAGCGCCGGCTGCGGATCTGGCAGCTCGCCCCGATCGTCGCCCTGGCCGCGACGGGCTCCCTGATGTTCGCCTTCCCGCTCGCCTTCGACTTCGGCGACAGCGGGGCCGTGATCGCCATGCTGGGCCTGCTGATCTGCTCCTGCGCGGCGGGCTGGGGCATGATGGCCGCCCGCCGCGTCGGACACACCTGGCCCGGCCTGCCCCAGCGCGGCTCCGGCCGCCGCCCCGACTGGCGGGTCGTCCTCGCCTACGTCGTGCTGGTCGCCGCGGTCGTGGTCCTCGCCGTCTGGCGGGTCGCGCGGCTCCGTTAGGCCCTGCGCGCGTCCCCTGTCCCACGTCGCCTCCGGACGGGACTGTCGTACCCACCCCGTACGATCGAGGGATGAGCACGCGGATCGCCTTCCTCAAGGGGCACGGCACCGAGAACGACTTCGTGATCGTCCCGGACCCCGAGAACGCCGTCGACCTCCCCCCGGCAGCCGTAGCCGCCCTGTGCGACCGCCGCGCGGGCATCGGCGGGGACGGCCTGCTGCACGTCGTGCGCTCCGCCGCGCACCCCGAGGCGAAGGCCATGGCGGCCGAGGCCGAGTGGTTCATGGACTATCGCAACGGCGACGGCTCGATCGCCGAGATGTGCGGCAACGGCGTCCGGGTCTTCGCCCGCTACCTCCGGCACGCCGGCCTCGTCGCCGAGGGCGACCTCGCGATCGCCACGCGCGCGGGCGTGAAGGGCGTGCACCTCGCCAAGGACGGCGACATCACCGTCGCCATGGGCAGTGCGCGCCTCCCCGAAGGGGACGTCAGGGTGAGCGTCGGTGAGCGCAGCTGGCCCGCGCGGAACGTGAACATGGGCAACCCGCACGCCGTCGCCTTCGTCGACGACCTGGCGCACGCGGGCGACCTGCACGCCCCGCCGCCCGTCAGCCCGGCCTCCGCCTACCCGGACGGGGTCAACGTCGAGTTCGTCGTCGACCGCGGCCCGCGGCACGTCGCGCTCCGCGTGCACGAGCGCGGCTCCGGCGAGACCCGCTCGTGCGGCACGGGCGCGTGCGCCGTCGCCGTGGCCGCCGCCCGCCGGGACGGCGCCGACCCGTCCGTCACCGGCAGTCCGGCGACGTACACCGTGGATGTCCCCGGCGGCCGATTGGTGATCACCGAGCGTCCCGACGGCGAGATCGAGATGACCGGCCCGGCGGTGATCGTCGCCGAAGGCGAGATCGATCCCGAGTGGCTGGAAAACGCCGTCCGCTGACACGAGGGGCGGTTGCGCATCGCAGGCATCGGCCCCCCGGCAGGCACAGGAGTGCCGCCGGACCCACGGCTGTGAGTTCGAAATCAAGACCGACCTGGCTCGGACGGCGCAAAACCGTAAACCTCGAGAGCATCGCTCGAATGGGTGATCCGTTTCACGCTCGGCGAGAGGCGGTCGGTCGGGCGTGATGGGCTCGGTAGCATCAAGCACCGGCCCGGACGGGGACTGTTGCCAGCCCCCTGAGCCGTGTCCGCCCTGGGGCACCCCGTCCGCCGGTCCACGCAGCCGGAGGTGCCCATGAGTGCGGAGGCCACGAACCCCGCGACCCCAGGCCCGGTAGTGCCTGCCGCGCCCCGCAGGCGCAGCCGCCCCCGGATCGACCTGCGCCGCCTGGGCCGGGCGGCCCTGCTGGGCCCCGCCTCCCGCGGCAGGCTGCCCGACGCCATCGGCCACGTGGTCGAGTCCCACCGCTTCCACCATCCGGACGCCGACCTCGAACCGCTGCGCCGCGCCTATGTGCTCGCGGAGTCCTCCCACCGCGGTCAGATGCGCAAGAGCGGCGAGCCGTACATCACGCACCCGCTCGCGGTGACGCTCATCCTGGCCGAACTAGGCGCCGAGACGACCACGTTGACGGCCTCGCTGCTCCACGACACCGTGGAGGACACCGATGTGACGCTCGATCAGGTGGGTGACGAGTTCGGTGCCGAGGTGCGCTATCTCGTCGACGGTGTCACGAAGTTGGAGAAGGTCGACTACGGCGCCGCCGCCGAACCCGAGACCTTCCGCAAGATGCTCGTCGCCACGGGCAACGACGTCCGCGTGATGTCGATCAAACTCGCCGACCGGCTGCACAACATGCGCACCCTCGGCGTGATGCGCCCCGAGAAACAGGAACGCATCGCCAAGGTGACCCGCGACGTCCTCATCCCGCTCGCCGAACGCCTCGGCGTGCAGGCCCTCAAGACCGAGCTGGAAGACCTGGTCTTCGCGATCCTGCACCCGGAGGAGTACGCGTACACGCGCGAGCTGATCGTCGAGAACGCCTCGCGCGCGGACGACCCCCTCGCCGAGTTCGCCGACGCGATGCGCGCGGTGCTGCGCGACGCCGACATCCAGGCCGAAGTCCTCATCCGGCCGCGCCACTTCGTCTCCCTGCACCGCACCGCCCGCAAACGCGGACGACTGCGCGGCTCCGACTTCGGCCGCCTCCTCGTCCTCGTCAACGAGGACGCGGACTGTTACGCGGTCCTCGGCGAGCTGCACACCTGTATGACGCCCGTGGTCTCGGAGTTCAAGGACTTCATCGCCGTCCCCAAGTTCAACCTCTACCAGTCGCTGCACACGGCCGTCGCCCGTGACGACGGCCAGGTCGCCGAAGTCCTCATCCGCACGCACCAGATGCACAAGGTCGCCGAGGCCGGAGTCGTCGCGCTGGGCAACCCGTACGCAGCCCCTCCGGAGGAGCAGACCGCGCCCGACGGCGAGCGCGTCGACCCCACCCGTCCCGGATGGCTCTCCCGCCTCCTCGACTGGCAGGAGGCCGCCCCCGACCCGGACACGTTCTGGTCCACCCTGCGCGAGGACCTCGCCCAGGACCGAGAGATCACCGTCTTCCGCCCCGACGGCGCGCCCTCGGCCTGCCCGACGGTGCCACCTGCGTGGACGCCGCGTACGCGCAGTACGGCGAGGACGCCCACGCCTGCCTCGGCGCCCGTGTCAACGGCCGCCTGGCGACCCTGAGCACCGTGCTGCGGGACGGCGACACCGTCCAGCTCCTGATGGGCCAGGACCCCGCCTCCGAGCCCTCCAGGGAATGGCTGGAGCACGCCCACACCCCCGCCGCCCGCATCGCCATCCAACGCTGGCTGGCGGCGCACCCGGGCACGGACGGCCCGGCCCCAGGGACCGACGACACGAACACCGGCCCCGCCCAGCCCCCGTCCGACGGCATCGCGCCTCGACCCGCGCCCGACGCCCCGCACCCCGCCCCGACGCTCCCGCACCTCGCCCCGGCGCCGCGATCACCGTCGTGGACCGGCCCGACGCCGGAGTCAGGCTCGCCGGGTGCTGCACGCCCGTACCGGCCGACGAGGTCACCGGCTTCGCCGTACGCGGGGGAGTGGTGACCGTGCACCGCGTGGAATGTGACGCCGTGAAGCGCATGGCGGAGGCGGGGCGCGCGGCGGTCGACGTGCGCTGGGGGGACACCACCGAGTGCCGGGTCACCCTCTTCGCCGAATCGTTCGGCCGCCCCCATCTGCTGGCCGACCTCACCGAGGCGATGGCCCTGGAAGGCGCCGAGATCGTCTCCGCGACCGTCGAACCGCCCAGCCAGCAGCGGGTACGCCATACCTACACCGTCCAGCTCCCCGACGCGGGCCGGCTGCCCACCCTGATCCGCGCCATGCGCGACGTGCCCGGCGTGTACGACGTGGGCCGCGCGCACCACCAGGCACCACCCTTCTGAGACGCGGCTCCGGGGCCCTTTCCGGCCGCGTCCGTCAGCGCACGCGCGCGTGGGCAACCCGTTCGGGTGGGCCGGTCGCGCGTCGGCGCCGTACGGGCGGGGCGCGCTGGTAGCCGTGGTGCATGCTGCTCTCCCCCCCGCCCCCGGGCCCACCGGGACGGCGCCGGCACCCGTCGGCCCCGTACAGCCCGCTCCCGCGGCCTCGCCTCAGCCCTGCTCGCCTCGGCCGTCTCCGTCTGCCTCGTAGCAGCGGGCGCCCCGCCCACCCCGCTCGGCGTCGGCGACCGTCTCTTCCCGCACCTGGGCAACCCGGGCTACGACGTGGCGTCGTACGACCTCGCCCTCACGTACTCCGGAAGCAACACCAAGCCGCTCCAGGCGGTCACCACGATCGACGGCTGGACCACCGCCACCCTGGACCGGATCAACCTCGACTTCGCCCACGGCGACGTCCAGTCGGTCGAGGTCGACGGGGAGACCGCCGCCTTCGCCACCGCCGGTGAGGACCTGGTGATCACGCCGGCCGACCCGCTGCCCCGCGGTGACTGGATGCGCGTCACCGTGCGGCACACCAGCGATCCGGTGAGCACCGAGGGCCGGGACGGCGGCTGGCTGCGGACCGCGGACGGCCTCGCCATGGCCAACCAGGCCGACGCCGCCCACCTGGTGTTCCCGTGCAACGACCACCCCTCCGACAAGGCCATGTTCACCGTCCGGGTCACCGCGCCCAACGGCTACACGGCCGTCGCCAACGGCCTGCCGACCGACGTCGAGCGGGCGGGCCGCGCGACGACATGGACGTACCGCACCCTGCACCCGATGGCCACCGAACTCGCCCAGGTCTCCATCGGCCGTTCCGCCGTCCTGCGCCGCGAGGGACCGCACGGACTGCCCGTGCGGGACGTCGTCCCCACCAAGGACCGAGAGGTCCTGGAACCGTGGCTGAAGAAGACCCCCGACCAGATCGCCTGGATGGAGAGCAAGGTCGGTCCCTACCCCTTCGAGACCTACGGTGTACTCGTCGCCGACACCGTCACCGGCTTCGAACTCGAGACGCAGACCCTCTCCCTCTTCGAGAAGGGCCTGTTCACCGAACCCGGCTACCCCGAGTGGTACGTCGAGTCGATCATGGTGCACGAGCTGGCGCACCAGTGGTTCGGCAACAGCGTCAGCCCGCGCACCTGGTCCGACCTGTGGCTCAACGAAGGACACGCCACCTGGTACGAGGCCCTGTACGCGCAGGAGAGGAACGCCGACCGCACCCTGGAGGCGCGTATGAAGGCGGCGTACGGCGCCTCCGACCGCTGGCGCACGGCGGGCGGCCCGCCCGGCGCCCCGAAGCCGCCCGCGCCCGGCCAGAAGATCGGCATCTTCCGCGCCAACGTCTACGACGGCGCGGCCCTCGTGCTGTTCGCCCTGCGCGAGGAGATCGGCGAGGAGGCCTTCGACCGGCTGGAGCGGACCTGGCTGACCGACCACCGCGACGCCTCCGCGAGCACGGCCGACTTCGTCCGCCTCGCCGGCAAGGTCGCCGGCCGTGACCTCGGGAGTTTCTTCCAGCACTGGCTGTACGACGAGAAGACCCCGCCGATGCCGGGCCACCCGGAGTGGAAGCCGGTCGCGCCCGCCGTCAAGGCTGCCGAATAAGGCGATGACGAGACGGGCCGTGCCGTGCGACCATCGTCGGGTCGGCGGGGCACGGGACACGGGAATCTCCCGAGGTGCTCGTGCGTTGTGCAGTATGACCGCCGAACCGGCATCCGCAACGACGTAAGGACCCAATGACCTCCTCTTCTTCCCCTTCCCAGGACAACAAGCGCTTCGCGCACGCCTACCCCGAAGGTCTTCGGGCCGATGCCCTGATGGAAGAGGACGTCGCCTGGAGCCTCGACACCGACGGAGACCGGGACGGCGACCAGTTCGACCGTTCCGAGCGAGCGGCCCTGCGCCGCGTCGCGGGCCTCTCCACCGAACTCGAGGACGTCACCGAGGTCGAGTACCGGCAGCTCCGCCTGGAGCGGGTCGTGCTCGTCGGCGTCTGGACCTCGGGGACCGCACAGGACTCGGAGAACTCCCTCGCGGAGCTGGCCGCCCTCGCGGAGACCGCGGGCGCTCTGGTGCTCGACGGCGTGATCCAGCGCCGCGACAAGCCCGACGCGGCCACCTACATCGGATCCGGCAAGGCCGACCAGCTGCGCGACATCGTCCTCGAGACGGGCGCGGACACCGTCATCTGCGACGGTGAACTGAGCCCCGGCCAGCTGATCCACCTCGAGGACGTCGTCAAGGTCAAGGTCATCGACCGTACGGCCCTGATCCTGGACATCTTCGCCCAGCACGCCAAGTCCCGAGAGGGCAAGGCACAGGTCGCGCTCGCGCAGATGCAGTACATGCTGCCGAGGCTGCGAGGCTGGGGTCAGTCGCTGTCCCGCCAGATGGGCGGCGGCAAGGGCGGCGGGCTCGCCACCCGTGGTCCCGGTGAGACCAAGATCGAGACGGACCGGCGCCGGATCCGCGAGAAGATGGCGAAGATGCGCCGGGAGATCGCGGAGATGAAGACCGGCCGCGAGATCAAGCGCCAGGAGCGCAAGCGTCACAAGGTGCCCTCCGTGGCCATTGCGGGCTACACCAACGCCGGAAAGTCCTCGCTGCTCAACCGCCTCACGGGCGCGGGCGTGCTGGTCGAGAACTCCCTGTTCGCGACCCTCGACCCGACCGTGCGCCGGGCCGAGACCCCGAGCGGCCGGCTGTACACGCTGGCGGACACCGTCGGCTTCGTCCGGCACCTGCCGCACCACCTGGTCGAGGCGTTCCGCTCCACCATGGAGGAGGTCGGCGAGTCCGACCTGATCCTGCACGTGGTGGACGGCTCGCACCCGGCCCCGGAGGAGCAGCTCGCCGCCGTACGCGAGGTGATCAGGGACGTCGGCGCCACCGGTGTCCCCGAGATCGTCGTGATCAACAAGGCGGACGCGGCCGACCCGCTGACGCTCCAGCGGCTCATGCGCAACGAGAAGTACTCCATCGCCGTCTCGGCCCGCACCGGCCAGGGCATCGACGAACTGCTGGCGCTCATCGACGCGGAGCTGCCGCGGCCGTCCGTCGAGGTCGAGGTGCTCGTGCCGTACACGCACGGCCAGCTCGTCGCGCGCGCCCATGCCGACGGCGAGGTGATCTCCGAGGAGCACACGGCGGAGGGCACCCTGCTGAAGGCGCGGGTGCACGAGGAACTGGCGGCGGAACTCGCGCCGTACGTTCCCGCGCCGCTCGTCTGACGCACGCGCACGCGCGAATCCTCTACCGACCGGCGAACTTGTCGCTCACCGAGTCGTACACGCCCTTGGCCACCTCGCCCAGTCGCGGTCCCGCGAGCCAGCCGGCGTCCACCGGGCCGATCGAGGTGTTGGAGACCAGCGCCGGCTCGCCGTCCGAGCCCGCGGCCACCCAGCCACCGCCGGACGAACCACCGGTCATCGTGCAGCCGATGCGGTACATCGTCGGGTCGGTGCCGTTGAGCGACAACCGCCCGGGCTTGTCCTGGCACTGGTACAGCGTCTGCCCGTCGTACGGCGCCGCCGCCGGGTAGCCGGTCGCGGTGATGCTCTCCACCTTGGCCACGGCCGGGGCCGCGAAGTCCACCGGCAGCGCGGAACCGACCGTCTCCTCCAGCGACTTGCCGGCGCCACCCTCCTCGGGCGTCACATGGATGACGGCGAAGTCGTACGAGGCACCGTCACCGCCGGTCTGCCCGCCCTGCTCGATCCACTGGTCGGAGGTCTGCGCCCAGTCGCCCCACCAGACGCCGTACGGCGCCACCTCTTCCTTGGTGGCCGTCTTCAGCTTCGCGGCCGACAGGCCCGAGTCGTTGTACGACGGCACGAAGGCGATGTTGCGGTACCAGCCGCCCTTCTTGCCGGCGTGCACGCAGTGGCCGGCCGTCCACACCATGTTGGACTTGCCGGGGTTGGCCGGGTCCTGCACGACCGTCGCCGAGCAGACCATCGTGCCCTCGGGGGAGTCGAAGAACACCTTGCCCGCCTCGGGAGCGTTGGCGTGATAGGTGCTCGGCACGGCCGCCGCGTCCACCGCCGTCGGCTCGGGGTCGGTCACGCCCTGGTCGTCGCCGAGGTCGCTCTCGTCGACGCCGCGGTTCGGGTCCTCCGCGTCACGCATCCGGTCCGGGTCCCACAGGCCTTCGATGATCGGGTTGACGTAGTCCTGCGCCTCGCGCAGCCAGTCGTCCCTGTCCCAGTTCTTCCAGGCGCCGTTCTTCCACTTGTCCAGGTCGATCCCGTGCTCTTTGAGCCGGTCCTTGATGTCGTCCGGGATCGTGATCTTTCCGTCGCCCGTGGCCGAGGCGGCGGCGCTGGCCCGGCTGTCCGCGTCGGAGCCGCCCGAGTCGCAGGCGGTCGCGGTGAGCGCGAGCGCCGAGGCGAGGGCGACGGCACCCAGTGCGGGGGAGATGCTGCGTGAGGCGTTCCTCCCCCGCCGAGCGAAGAACGACGGCCGTATGGATCGCATGGTGTGACTCCCCGTGGTGTCAAGGAACTTGGAGCGGTGGCCGCGCCACCGCGGGAACCCGGCGTCTTCTCATGCCTGGTTCACGCGGGTCTCACGGCCGGGTGGGACGGCATCACACGATATGCGTTCGCTGTGGGGGACCGCCGACGGAACAGCAACGGTTCCGTCACGGCAAGGATCTTGAGGCAACCCGTAACCCGGTGGACCGTCGGCGGTTGGTAGCCGTGGGGCGGGCCGCCCGTGCGGGGCCGGACCAGCGAATCCCCCGAGGCGCGAAACCACCGTCCTCCGCCCGGCTGCACCGGTTCCGGTCCCGGCGGCGGGGGGTCGCGCGGCGAACCGACTCGCCTCTGGACAGCGGGAGGACAGGAACCGTGGCCGTGACGGAACCAGTGCGGGGGGAGACGACCGCGGGGCACGTTGCCGATGAGGGCGCTGTCGACGGGGGCGCTTCCGATGAGAGGGCTGCCGATGAGGGGGCCTCTGCTCATAGGGCCCCGGGGGCGGGGCGCTTCGCCCAGGAGAACATCCTGCGCAGGCAGTCGGCACGCGAAGCGGCGGCGCGTACATACGCCCGAGCCCTGCCGATCGTGCCGGTGCGGGCCCGGGGCCTGACCATCGAGGGCGCCGACGGCCGCCGTTACCTCGACTGCCTCTCGGGCGCCGGTACCCTCGCGCTCGGCCACAACCACCCCGTCGTCCTGGAGGCCATCCGCAAGGTCCTGGACTCGGAGGCTCCGCTACAGGTCCTCGATCTCGCCACGCCCGTCAGGGACGCCTTCGTCACCGAGCTGTTCCACACCCTGCCGCCGGGGCTGGCCGACCACGCGCGCGTGCAGTTCTGCGGACCGGCCGGCACGGAGGCGGTGAGGGCCGCGCTCACCCTGGTCCGGGCCGCCACCGGCCGGACCGGCGTCCTGGCCTTCACCGGCGCGGACCACGGCCTGACCGCGGGATCCCCCGAAGGCTCCGGCGGCGCCTGCGACGTACGGGCGACCCGCCTGCCCTACCCGCAGGACTACCGCTGCCCCTTCGGCGTCGGCGGCGAGGGCGGTGCCGAACTCGCCGCCCGCTGGACCGAGTCGGTCCTCGACGACCCCGGGTCGGGTGTGTGCCGACCGGCCGGGATGATCGTCGAACCGGTGCAGGGCGAGGGCGGTGTGCTTCCCGCGCCGGACGCCTGGATGCGCCGAATGCGCCGGATCACCGCCGACCGGTCGATCCCCCTGATCGCCGACGAGGTCCAGACGGGCGTCGGCCGGACCGGCGCCTTCTGGGCGGTCGAGCACAGCGGCATCACCCCCGATGTGATGGTCCTCTCCAAGGCCATCGGCGGCAGCCTGCCCCTCGCCGTGATCGTCTACCGGGACGACCTCGACGTCTGCGAACCGGGCGCCCACGCGGGCACGTTCCGCGGCAACCAACTCGCCATGGCCGCCGGTACGGCCACCCTCGCCCACGTCCGCGCCAACGGCCTCGCCGGACGTGCGGCGACCCTCGGCGACCGCATCCTGCGCGAACTGCGCCGCCTGTCGGCTGAGTTCCCGTGCGTCGGGGAGGTGCGCGGGCGCGGCCTGATGATCGGGGTGGAGATGGTCGACCCGGAGGGGGAGGCCGAGGAGAAGTGGGGCGGACATGGTGCCGGTGCGACGCGTCCCGCGTCCTTCGAACTGGCCGCCGCCGTCCAGCGGGAGTGCCTGAGCCGGGGCCTGATCGTCGCGCTCGGCGGACGCCACGCCGGCGTCGTACGCCTGCTGCCGCCCCTCACGATCACCGACGAACAGACCGCGGCCGTACTCGACCGGTTGTCGGACGCGGTGCAGGCCGTGGCCCGCGCGCGAGCAAAGGAACGACCTTGAACACCCCACCTCCGTCCTCGTCCTCCACGTCCGTTCTCCCGGCCCCCCGGCGGCGGGAGGGCGACGCGGCCGACCCCCTGCATCACCCCGACCCGCACCAGGCGGCCCAGGCGGCGGCCGTGGAGAGCCTGCTGCGCTGCTGGGTCCGCGAGACCGGCCTGCCCGCCCCCGGCGGTGACGTCCTGCGGATCCCGCTGCCCGCCACCGGCACCGCGCTCCTCGTCCCCGTCCGCTACTGGTCGCCCACCGGATGGCACCGCTTCGGTCCGCCCCGCCCGGCCGACGCTCCGGCGCACTGCGCGCCCGCGGACGCGGTCATGGTCGCCACGCTGCTGAGCCGCGAGACGCCCAGGCCCGTGGCCACGCCCGGCGGGGCCCTCCGCGTCGAGACTCCCGTCCCCACGGGTGTGGCCGAAGGCGTCGACCTGGTCGCCCGTGTCGCCGACTCCGTCCGCCGCACGGCCACCTTCATCAGCGCCTACCGCGAGGGCCCCACAGACCGGACCGACCTCTTCCGCTCCGCCGAGCAGGCTCTGACGCTCGGGCATCCCCTCCATCCGACCCCCAAGAGCCGCGAAGGTCTCACCGACTCCGAAGCCCGGCTGTACTCACCCGAGTCGCACGGCTCCTTCCCCCTCCACTGGCTGGCCGTCGCTCCCACGGCGCTCGCCGCCGACTCCGCCTGGACCGAGCGAGGCGTCCCGTCCCCGCCAAGGTGCTGACGGCCCGGCTCGCCGGCACCCGGCTGCCGCTGCCCGAGGGGTACGCGGCCCTGCCCGTGCACCCCTGGCAACTGCGCGAGACCCGTCACCGTCCCGAGGTGGCGGCCCTGCTCGACGCCGGTCTGCTCCGAGACCTCGGCCCGAACGGCCTCCCGTGGCATCCCACCTCGTCCGTGCGCACCCTTCACCGCTCCGGGGCACCGGCGATGCTCAAGCTCTCGCTGGGGCTGCGCATCACCAACTCCCGCCGCGAGAACCTCCGCAAGGAACTGCACCGCGGCGTCGACGTCCACCGCCTGCTCCGCACCGGCCTCGGGGAGCGGTGGCGGGCGGCCCACCCGGCTTTCGACATCGTCCGGGACCCGGCCTGGCTCGCCGTGGACGGGCCCGACGGCCGTCCGGTGACCGGCCTGGACGTGATGATCCGCCACAACCCGTTCGCTCCCGCCGACGACGTCTCCTGCGTCGCCGCACTCGTCGCACCTCGCCCCGACCCGTGTCGGACGCAGGGCGGCGGCTCCGCGCCCTCCCGGCTCGCCGCGCTCGTCACACGTCTCGCCACCGTCACGGGCCGGCCGCGGGAGGCCGTGGCAGCCGAGTGGTTCCTGCGCTACCTGGAGCAGGTCGTACGCCCCGTGCTGTGGCTCGACGGTGAGGCCGGCATCGCGCTGGAGGCGCACCAGCAGAACACCCTGGTCCTCCTGGACCCCGAAGGCTGGCCCAGCGGCGGCCGCTACCGGGACAACCAGGGCTACTACTTCCGCGAGTCCCACCGGGCGGAACTGGACGCCCGGCTGCCCGGCGTCGGCGAGACGGCCGACACCTTCGTCCCGGACGAGGTCACCGACGAGCGCTTCGCCTACTACCTCGGCATCAACAACGTGCTGGGACTCGTCGGCGCCCTCGGCTCCCAGCGTCTCGCCGACGAGCAGGTCCTGCTCGCCGCCTGCCGACGCTTCCTCGCCGACGCCACCTCTCGCACCGGCCCCGGCCGGCCCCGAAGCTCCCTGCCCGCCCGGCTGCTCGACTCACCCGTCCTGCGCTGCAAGGCCAATCTGCTCACCCGCCTCCAGGGCCTCGACGAACTCGTCGGCCCGGTCGACACCCAGTCCGTCTACGTCACCATCGCCAACCCCCTGCACCGCTGAACCATCGCGTCCCGAGAGGAGCCGAACCGTGCCGTCCGCCGACGCCGAGGTCACGCCGGCACTGCGTCCGCCCGGCGACTTCCTCCCCTCGCCAGGAACGGCGCCCGGGTCCAGGACCGCGACGGACACGAGGGGTTCCGTGGTCCCCGGAGACCTTCTCGACGGCGTCGGCGGCTGGGGGCGGGCAGCCACCCCCGCCGGTGCCTTCCATCTCCTCCCCGTCCGGATCGGGCGGGACCTGCCCCGCATCTCCCGGTGGATGAACGACCCCGCGGTCGCGGCCTTCTGGGACCTGGCCGGTCCCGAGACCGTGACCGCGGCGCACCTGCGCCGCCAGCTCGCCGGCGACGGCCGCAGCGTCCCGTGCCTCGGCGTCCTGGAGGGCACCCCGATGAGCTACTGGGAGATCTACCGGGCGGACCTCGATCCGCTGGCCCGCTCCTACCCGGCCCGGCCGCACGACACCGGCATCCACCTGTTGCTCGGAGCTGTCGCCGACCGGGGCCGCGGGCTCGGCGGCGTACTGCTCAGGGCGGTCGCCGATCTCGTCCTCGACAGGCGACCCGCCTGCGTGCGTGTCGTCGCCGAGCCCGACCTGCGGAACACCCCGTCCGTCACGGCCTTCCTGACCGCCGGCTTCCGGTTCTCCGCGGAGATCGATCTGCCCGCGAAGCGAGCCGCCCTCATGATCCGGGACCGGGCCCTGCGTGAATGGCTGTGACGCCCTGCCCGGCCTGCCGATCTTCCCGACCACCAGCCGGTCGCATCCGGTCCCGATCGGTCACTCCCGAACCGATACCGGCAGCGCCTCCCCACTCACCGAAACGCCCGCCATCTTGATCGAGTCCCTCCCGTCCCCCGTGGCCACACGTTTGTCAGTGGCGCCCCGTAGGGTGGTCGCGCTATGACGAAGCCCTCACTCCCTGAACTCCTGCATGCTGCCGTCGCCGCCGTCGGCGGCACCGAGCGCCCCGGCCAGGTGACCATGGCCGAAGCCGTCGCGGAGGCGATCGACGACGGCTCCCATCTGCTGGTCCAGGCCGGCACCGGCACCGGTAAGTCGCTGGGCTACCTCGTGCCCGCGCTCGCGCAGGGGGAGCGTGTCGTCGTGGCGACCGCCACCCTGGCGCTGCAACGCCAGCTCGTGGAGCGCGACCTGCCGCGCACGGTCGACGCGCTGCATCCGCTCCTGCGCCGCCGTCCCGAGTTCGCGATGCTCAAGGGCCGGTCGAACTATCTGTGTCTGCACCGGCTGCACGAGGGCATGCCCCAGGACGAGGAGGAGGGCCTCTTCGACCAGTTCGAGGCGGCCGCGCCGACCAGCAAGCTGGGCCAGGACCTGCTGCGGCTGCGCGACTGGGCGGACGAGACGGAGAACGGCGACCGGGACGACCTGACCCCCGGCGTCTCCGACCGCGCCTGGGGGCAGATCTCGGTCTCCTCACGCGAGTGTCTCGGCGCCACGAAATGCGCGTACGGCGCCGAGTGCTTCGCGGAGATGGCCCGGGAGCGGGCCAAACTGGCCGAGGTCGTCGTCACCAACCACGCTCTGCTGGCCATCGACGCCATCGAGGGCGCGCCAGTCCTCCCCCAGCACGAGGTGCTGATCGTCGACGAGGCCCACGAGCTGGTCTCGCGGGTCACCGGCGTCGCCACCGGCGAGCTGACCGCGGGCCAGGTCAACAGAGCCGTACGCCGTGCGGCGAAGCTGGTCAACGAGAAGGCCGCCGATCAGCTCCAGACCGCCGCCGAGGGCTTCGAGCGGCTGATGGAGCTGGCCCTGCCGGGCCGCATCGAGGAGATTCCGGAGGACCTCGGCTACGCCCTCATGGCACTGCGCGACGCCGCCCGCACGGTCATCTCCGGGATCGGTGCGACCCGCGACAAGTCCGTCCAGGACGAGGACTCGGTCCGCAAGCAGGCGCTGGCCTCGGTGGAGAGCGTGCACGACGTGGCGGAGCGCCTCGTGAACGGCTCCGAGTACGACGTCGTCTGGTACGAGCGGCACGACCGCTTCGGCGCCTCCCTGCGCGTCGCCCCCATGTCCGTCTCGGGCCTGCTGCGGGAGAAGCTGTTCGCGGACCGCTCGGTGATCCTGGCCTCGGCGACCCTGAAGCTGGGCGGTGATTTCAACGGCGTGGGCGCCTCCATGGGGCTCGCCCCGGAGGGCACCCAGGGCGAGGACGTCCCGCAGTGGAAGGGCATCGACGTCGGCTCCCCCTTCGACTACCCCAGGCAGGGCATCCTGTACGTCGCGAAACACCTGGCCCGCCCCGCGCGCGACGGCGACCGCGCGGACATGCTGGACGAGCTGACCGAGCTGGTCCAGGCGGCCGGTGGACGGACCCTCGGTCTCTTCTCCTCCATGCGTGCCGCCCAGCTGGCCGCGGAGGAGCTGCGCGGCCGCGTCCCCGAGTTCCCCATCCTGTTGCAGGGCGAGGAGACGCTCGGGGAGCTGATCAAGAACTTCGCGGCGGATCCGAAGACCTGCCTCTTCGGCACGCTGTCGCTCTGGCAGGGCGTCGACGTGCCCGGGCCCAGCTGTCAGCTGGTGGTCATGGACAAGATCCCGTTCCCGCGGCCGGACGACCCGCTGATGAGTGCACGCCAGAAGGCGGTCGAGGAGGCCGGTGGCAACGGGTTCATGGCGGTCGCCGCCACCCATGCCGCGCTGCTGATGGCCCAGGGAGCGGGTCGCCTGGTCCGTGCGTCGGGCGACCGCGGTGTCGTCGCGGTACTGGACCAGCGGCTGGCGACGGCCCGCTACGGCAGCTATCTGAAGGCCTCGATGCCCGACTTCTGGTTCACGACGGACCCGAACCAGGTCCGCAGGTCGCTGGCGGCGATCGACGCGGCGGCGAAGCAGGCGGAGGAATAGCGGAGAGGGTGTGTCCCCGCGGGGGACACACCCTCTTGACCATGTGACCGGTTGCGGGACAGCACAGGGCCCCGGAACCGGCGCAGGGATCCCGGGGCCCAGTCAGGGGGCGGTCGAGGAGACCCGTCCGCCGCCGCGCTCAGACGCGGCGCAGTACGGCCACCACCTTGCCGAGGATGGTCGCGTCATCGCCGGGGATCGGCTCGTACGCGGCATTGTGCGGGAGGAGCCAGACATGGCCGTCCTCGCGCTTGAAACGCTTGACGGTGGCCTCGCCCTCCAGCATGGCGGCCACGATGTCGCCGTTCTCCGCGACCGGCTGGCGGCGGACGGTGACCCAGTCGCCGTCGCAGATCGCGGCCTCGATCATCGAGTCACCGACGACCTTCAGCACGAACAGCTCACCGTCGCCGACGAGCTGCCGGGGGAGGGGGAAGACGTCCTCGACCGACTCCTCGGCGAGGATCGGGCCACCGGCGGCGATGCGGCCGACCAGCGGGACGTACGACGCGGCGGGCTTGCCGGCGGTGTCCGTGGGCTGGACGGCCGCGGACTGGTCGGACCCGCGCACCTCGTAGGCGCGGGGGCGGTGCGGGTCGCGGCGCAGGAAGCCCTTGCGCTCCAGTGCCATCAGCTGGTGTGCGACGGATGAGGTGCTGGACAGACCGACGGCCTGGCCGATCTCGCGCATCGATGGCGGGTACCCGCGCCGCTGCACGGAGTCCCGGATGACCTCGATCACCCGACGCTGCCGGTCGGTGAGGCCCGAGCTGTCCGCCCGGATGCCTGGAGGTCGGCCCGGCAGGGAGCGCTTGTGCCCCTCCGGGTTCGTGGTTTCGTTCATCGCATGCACCGGCTCGAGTCGGCCCTGGGAGCGGTCCTGGGCAGTGATGGTGGCACTGTCTGCGGTGGTGGTCACGTCGGCCCCTCTCGGTTGTCTCCCTGCTGGACAACGGTAGTTGCTTTCGAAAGGTTGCGCCAAACACACGTTCGAGTGAAAAAGCGCAGATAGCCTGACTTGATCATGTGTCTGGGTGTATGGCTGACGCGTTGCCCGCCGGGCGGAAGGGCTGCTTGTCGTACCCTTCGCCACCGGGGCCGATGGCCTGGTGAGGTGTGACCCCAGTCTGCCATCCGCACTCCCGTGATCCGGGAACCGGGCCCGGCTCTGCGCGAGAGTCCCACCTCTCCTCCTCCTGGCGCTCACCGTATCCCTGCGCGACGCCCGGCGATATGGCCGTACGCGCGCGTGCGTCGTGTCGCGCGGGGCGGGTCGCGCAGGGCGGTTTCCGGGTGCTCGCTGTGACCGTGGGACCGCTGCGTGTGAAGGCCGTCGACGCGACACGCGACACAGCCTGGGTGAATGAGTCAGGCACCACATCTAGTGGTTGGATATCACCAGCAGCCCACAAGTTGTGGTCCCCCGGGACTTCGCACCCTCGAGGATCGCCTATGCTGGGGGCTGCTTCGAGGGGCCCGTGAGGCCCGGCGAGGCCATTGAGTCTGCTGCGAGGAGGGATGGATCATGCACTGCCCCTTCTGCAGGCACCCCGACAGCCGCGTCGTCGACAGTCGTACGACCGACGACGGCACGTCGATCCGCAGGCGCCGCCAGTGCCCTGACTGCTCCCGTCGTTTCACGACCGTGGAGACGTGCTCGCTCATGGTGGTCAAGCGGTCCGGGGTCACCGAGCCTTTCAGTCGCACCAAGGTCATCAATGGCGTCCGCAAGGCATGCCAGGGACGGCCTGTCACCGAGGACGCGCTCGCCCAGCTCGGCCAGCGGGTCGAGGAGGCGGTGCGGGCCACCGGGAGTGCCGAGCTGACCACCCACGACGTGGGGCTGGCCATACTCGGCCCGTTGCAGGAGCTGGACCTCGTCGCCTATCTGCGATTCGCCTCCGTCTACCGGGCATTCGACTCGCTCGACGACTTCGAGGCCGCCATCGCGGAACTCAGGGAGACGGGGCACCCCGCCGCGGACGACGAAGACCGCGAACACGCCGACGGCACAGACGGCGCTGACGGCACTGACGGTGCTGAAGCCGCTGTCGCGGGGGGCCGGGAAGACGACGGCGGGCGCGGAGGAACCGTTCAGGTTCCCGAGCCCGCCCACTCCGCCGACTGACCGGCGGGCCGGAACCGGAACGGCAGCTCCGGGTCCGGCCGGGCGGCGGCGGACCAAGACCTGTTGCGGGCGTAGCGCGTGGTGCCCGCAGCACAAGACAGAACACCGTGTCACAGGAACAACGTGGCATTTATGGGCGTTTTCGCCCGTACAGGGAGGCGGCATGACAGAGACGGCGAGCGGTCCGGCACGGGGTTCCCGAGCCAAGGGCGCCAAGGCGACCAAGGGCCTGCGTATCGAGCGCATCCACACGACCCCCGGCGTGCACCCGTATGACGAGGTGGCCTGGGAGCGCCGTGACGTCGTCATGACCAACTGGCGCGACGGCTCGGTCAACTTCGAGCAGCGTGGCGTCGAGTTCCCCGACTTCTGGTCGGTGAACGCGGTCAACATCGTCACCAGCAAGTACTTCCGAGGTGCCGTCGGCACCCCGCAGCGCGAGGTCAGCCTCAGGCAGCTGATCGACCGCATCGTGAAGACGTACCGGAAGGCCGGCGAGGACCACAAGTACTTCCCGTCGCCCGCCGACGCCGAGATCTTCGAGCACGAGCTGGCGTACGCCCTCCTGCACCAGATCTTCAGCTTCAACAGCCCCGTCTGGTTCAACGTGGGCACCCCGCAGCCCCAGCAGGTCTCCGCCTGCTTCATCCTGGCCGTCGACGACTCCATGGAGTCGATCCTCGACTGGTACAAGGAAGAGGGCATGATCTTCAAGGGCGGCTCCGGTGCCGGCCTGAACCTCTCCCGCATCCGCTCCTCCAAGGAGCTGCTCTCCTCCGGCGGCAACGCCTCCGGCCCGGTCTCCTTCATGCGCGGCGCCGACGCCTCCGCCGGCACCATCAAGTCCGGTGGTGCCACCCGCCGCGCCGCCAAGATGGTCGTTCTCGACGTGGATCACCCCGACATCGAGGACTTCATCGAGACCAAGGTGAAGGAGGAGGAGAAGATCCGCGTCCTGCGCGACGCGGGCTACGACATGGACCTGGGCGGCGACGACATCACGTCCGTCCAGTACCAGAACGCCAACAACTCGGTCCGCGTGAACGACGAGTTCATGACGGCCGTCGAGCAGGGCGGCAAGTTCGGCCTGCGTGCGCGGATGACCGGTGACGTGATCGAGGAGGTCGACGCCAAGTCGCTCTTCCGCAAGATCGCCGAAGCCGCCTGGGCCTGCGCCGACCCGGGTATCCAGTACGACGACACGATCAACACCTGGCACACCTGCCCCGAGTCCGGCCGGATCACCGCGTCGAACCCGTGCAGCGAGTACATGCACCTGGACAACACGTCCTGCAACCTCGCCTCGCTGAACCTGATGAAGTTCCTGAAGGACGACGGCAAGGGCCACCAGTCCTTCGAGGCCGACCGTTTCCAGAAGGTCGTCGAGCTGGTCATCACCGCGATGGACATCTCCATCTGCTTCGCGGACTTCCCGACCCAGAAGATCGGCGAGAACACGCGCGCGTTCCGCCAGCTCGGCATCGGCTACGCCAACCTCGGCGCCCTGCTGATGGCGACCGGCCACGCGTACGACTCGGACGGCGGCCGCTCGCTGGCCGGCGCCATCACCTCCCTGATGACGGGCACGGCCTACCGCCGTTCCTCCGAGCTGGCCGAGGTCGTCGGTCCGTACGACGGCTACGCCCGCAACGCCGACGCCCACAACCGCGTCATGAAGCAGCACTCCGACGCCAACCAGAAGGCCGTCGGCATCGACGACCTGGACAGCCCCGTCTGGGCCGCCGCCACGGAGGCCTGGCAGGACGTGCTGCGCCTCGGCGCGAAGAACGGTTTCCGTAACTCCCAGGCGTCCGTGCTCGCCCCGACCGGCACCATCGGTCTGGCGATGTCCTGCGACACCACCGGCGTCGAGCCCGACCTCGCCCTGGTCAAGTTCAAGAAGCTCGTCGGCGGCGGCTCGATGCAGATCGTCAACGGCACCGTCCCGCAGGCCCTGCGCCGCATGGGCTACCAGGAGGAGCAGATCGAGGCGATCGTCGCCCACATCGCCGACAACGGCAATGTGATCGACGCCCCCGGTCTCAAGCAGGAGCACTACGAGGTGTTCGACTGCGCCATGGGCGAGCGCGCCATCTCGCCGATGGGCCATGTCCGCATGATGGCCGCGATCCAGCCGTGGATCTCCGGCGCCATCTCCAAGACGGTCAACATGCCGGAGACGGCGACCGTCGAGGAGGTCGAGGAGATCTACTTCGAGGCCTGGAAGCTCGGCGTCAAGGCGCTCGCGATCTACCGCGACAACTGCAAGGTCGGCCAGCCCCTCTCCGCGAAGACCAAGGAGAAGGAGAAGGTCGAGATCACCGAGAAGGCCGAGGACACGATCCGCACCGCGGTCGAGAAGGTGGTCGAGTACCGCCCGGTCCGCAAGCGTCTCCCCAAGGGCCGTCCCGGCATCACCACGTCGTTCACCGTCGGTGGCGCCGAGGGCTACATGACCGCCAATTCCTACCCGGACGACGGTCTCGGCGAGGTCTTCCTGAAGATGTCCAAGCAGGGCTCCACGCTCGCGGGCATGATGGACGCCTTCTCCATCGCGGTCTCCGTCGGCCTCCAGTACGGCGTGCCGCTGGAGACGTACGTCTCGAAGTTCACCAACATGCGCTTCGAGCCGGCCGGTATGACGGACGACCCGGACGTGCGGATGGCGCAGTCGATCGTCGACTACATCTTCCGCCGCCTGGCGCTCGACTTCCTGCCCTTCGAGACGCGCTCCGCGCTCGGCATCCACTCCGCCGAGGAGCGTCAGCGTCACCTGGAGACCGGTTCGTACGAGCCGTCCGACGAGGACGTCGACGTGGAGGGCATGGCCCAGTCGGCCCCGCGCCCGACGGACCTGAAGGCCGTCGCCACGCCGAAGGCCGAGGTCGAGGCGGCCAAGCCCGCCCCGATGCAGGCCCACACCAGCGCCGAGCTGGTGGAGATGCAGTTGGGCATCCAGGCCGACGCCCCGCTGTGCTTCTCCTGCGGCACGAAGATGCAGCGCGCCGGTTCCTGCTACATCTGCGAGGGCTGCGGCTCGACCAGCGGTTGCAGCTGACCCCAGTAGGACCAGCCAGGGGTGAATGACCTGGCACAGGGCGGTGGAGCCGGTTTCCGGCGCCACCGCCCTCTGCGTTCGGGGAGGCGGGCACCCTTCCGCACGGGGCTTGTCGAGCGGATGTTCGGGTGGCAGGCTGCGGAGCATGATCAACAGAATCGAGCCGTTCTCCCGCCGGTGAGCGCGATAATCGGGACCCCACCGCCCGGGAAGCCGAGCACCCGCGCACCCTGTACGAGCACGCGCTGCGGCTGCACCGCCTCACCCCGCACGAACCCCTTCCGCGGAGCGGGGAGCCCTGTCCGGACGCTCCGGCGAGACGTCGGCGTCGGCAGGGACATCCGCCGGACCACAGGATCGACGGAAGCGAAGCGGCCAGGATCCTCGACGAGCACTTCGCGGACCCGAGCGCGACGCCGCTCGCACTGGCCCGCCGCCTTCAGCCCCGTCCTGTGCCCTTCCGGCACGACGAGCGTGTCGCCCAGGCGGTCCGGAGAGCGCCGGAGCCAAGGGCTCGGGAGACGGGCGGATGGCTGGTCCGGTACGGGACCGATGCCGCTGTTGTGGCCGTCGGCCTGGCCGTGCTCGCCGAGGTCGCGACATCGGACGACGTCCCCCGGATCCAGACCGTCGTCCTGCTGTCCAACGGTTTCGGCCCTCTCGCGGTGCGGGCTCTCGACCGTCTGTAGGGCGGAGTCGACGCGCTGATCTGGCTGGCGGACCGCGTGACGGCCTGGGGCCGGGTCCATGCGGTGGACGCACTCTGCCGACATGTCGATGACCACCCGGCTGTCCGGCCCTGGTTGCTGCGCCGAGCCCTGGACGGCGACTTCCTCAACAGCTACTTCGCCGACACCGTCGCGCGGGTGACGGCGCTGCACGAGGCGGTCGCGGCGTCCGGGGCCGACGCCGAAGTGGTGGACCAGACCGGGCGGATCCTGCACGTGATGACGTACTGCGAGGGCATGGGCACCCCCCTCCGCCGCTGTCCGCACGCGGTCTCCCTGATGGAAGCGCACGTCCGGCATCTGCGGCGTCTCGGGCCGACGGCAGAGCGCTTCTTCGCCGCGGCGACCGTCGCCCACCACCTCGTCCAGCAGACCCCTCTTCCCACTGACGAGGTCCCTGGAATCAAGGAGCGCTGGGACGAGGCCCGAGCGTCCTACCTCGCCCTCGTCGACCGTAGGGAGTGGCGCGAGGTGGCCCGGAGGGGCCTCGCCGAGGGGGACGAACGGCTGACGTGGCCGGCGACCGCCGTAGCGGGTGATCCGGAGCTGCGGGCCTTCTCGGACACGTCGGCCGACCCGGATGACCTGGTGGAGCCGAGGGCCGGCTCCACCAGCGTCGTCCGAGCCCACCGGAGTTTCAGGACCGGCGCAGCCGGCCCATGATCCTCGTGAACGTCGCCGGGTCGTCCTCGTAGCCCTGTACGCCGTCGTGGAGCGACCAGCCGTCGGCCGGGTCGCGCACGAACTCCGCGACCGTGGCCGCCGTCGCGCCGAGCACCCCGCCGAAGTCGTCCTCGGCCAGCACGTTGTAGCCCTCGCGGATCCGGAAGGCCGGGTTGATCACGCTGACGAAGGTCCGCTCCGCGGGACGCTGCTGGATGACGACACCGACCACCACGCGCGCGTACCGGGCGTCCAGCCGGTCGAGTTCGATCGTCATGACCTCGTCCCAGCCGAAGCCCTTGCCGTCCGTGCTGTCGCGGTTGAGCGTGATGGTGCCGTCGGGGGAGCGACTGTCGAAGTGCACCACGTAGGCGGGCTCGCCCCGTGGGTCGTCCGCCAGGTAGGTCCCGGCCACTATGTCCAGGTCGGTGGGCGGCTCACCCGCCGGACTGGGGTCCCACTTCAGAGCCATCTCGACCTTGCGGATCCCCTTGTTGAGGCCGTTCACCGGTCTTTTCCCTCCCCGTCCCCGTCAACTGTCGCGCCGAACTGGCCGCTCATCAGGGCCGGTTGTCCATCCTGCCACGCGCGCGTGGCGGCCCGCACGGGTGCCCGGCCGCCAAGAGTGACCGACGCCACGCCTGCTGGCCGTACCATGGCGCGGTGCTGGTCAAGTGGATTCGCTGCACCGTGGTGGACCGCCGCGGTTTCGAGCGGGGGCAGCGAAAGTGGGCGGGGCTTCTGGGAGAGCCGGGATTCCGGGGACAGGGCGGGGGCTGGAGCAGGGGACGGCCTTCGGTCGCGCACGTCTTCGCGTTCTGGGAGAGCCGCGCCTTCTACGACTCCTTCATGGCGCGTTCGCACGACCGGCTCGCGACCACCCAGGCGGGCACCTTCAAGGACGCCCAGGTCCGGCTGTTCGACTACCGGTTCGACGTGAAGACGGGCTTCGAACCCCGCTTCACCGACTCCGACCTGGTGCGGGTGGCCCTGTGCAGGGTCCATGCGGAACGGGCCGAACACTTCACCCTGATGCAGGAGAAGGTGTGGAACCCGGCCATGGCCGGGTCGCCCGGCATGATCCGCGGCATGTTCGCCGAGGCGCCGGGACACGAGTTCCTGGTCCTGTCGATGTGGCGCTCGCAGGCCGAACACGGCAAGTACCGCGCCGAGCGGATAGAGCGGCTGGCCCTGCGAGCACAGACGGAAGCGGATGTCTCCGCCCTCACGGGCGACATCGTCGAGCTGGAACCCACCTGGATAGTCTGATGTCCGGACCCACACGTCATGTCCCCCGGAGACGCCTCCTGTGTGCGGTTTTCGTGTGACCTACGCCGTATGGAGGCCGTACGAGTGCTCGATCGGGCGCCACCCGATCTAGTGTTTTCGCATGGTAAGACCACGGCGCATCGTCCTTGTCCGGCACGGGGAGTCAACGGGCAATGTTGATGACACCGTCTACGAGCGTGAACCCGACCACGCACTGGCACTGACCGAGCGAGGCCGGCAACAGGCGGAGGAGACCGGCAAGCGGTTGCGGGAGGTGCTCGGCGACGAGCGGGTCAGCGTGTACGTCTCGCCCTACCGGCGCACGCACGAGACCCTCCGCGCGTTCCACCTCGACCCCGACCTCATACGCGTACGGGAGGAACCCCGGCTGCGCGAGCAGGACTGGGGGAACTGGCAGGACCGCGACGACGTCCGCCTCCAGAAGGCCTACCGTGACGCGT
This sequence comes from Streptomyces phaeoluteigriseus, assembly GCF_001896135.2. Classification (GTDB taxonomy): domain Bacteria; phylum Actinomycetota; class Actinomycetes; order Streptomycetales; family Streptomycetaceae; genus Streptomyces; species Streptomyces phaeoluteigriseus. The sequence goes on along the minus strand of NZ_MPOH02000009.1, from coordinate 279,272 downwards.
ACGGGCACTTCTTCTACCGCTTCGCCCAGGGCGAGAGCGGGGCGGACGTGTACGACCGGGTCGGCGGCTTCCTGGAGAGCCTGTTCCGCAGTTTCGAGGCTCCCGACCACCCGCCGAACGTGCTGATCGTGACGCACGGGCTGGCCATGCGACTGTTCTGCATGCGCTGGTTCCACTGGACGGTCGCCGAGTTCGAGTCCCTGTCGAATCCGGGGAACGCCGAGATGCGGATGCTCGTTCTCGGGGACGACGGCAAGTACGCCCTCGACCGGCCGTTCGGCCGCTGGCGGGATCCGGAGCCGTACGGGATCACTGGAGAGTGGCAGAGCGATGACCGTTGACTCCTCCCCCGAGGGGCGCCTGGCGCGCGCCCTGGCGGCCCTGCGCGGACTGGCGGTGGGGGACGCGCTGGGCTCGCAGTTCTTCGTGCCGGCGCACTACCCGCTGCTGAAGGACCGCGGGCTGCCGCCCGGCCGCTGGCAGTGGACGGACGACACGGAAATGGCCTGTTCCGTCGTCGCCGTCCTGGCCGCACACCGGCGCATCGACCAGGACGCCCTGGCCCAGTCCTTCGCCGCGCACCACGACTTCGACCGCGGTTACGGCCCCGCCGTCAACCGGCTGCTGAGACTCGTCCGGGAGGGCGGCGACTGGCGTGAACTCGCCGCCGCCCTGTTCAACGGCCAGGGCTCCTGGGGCAACGGTGCCGCCATGCGGATCGCCCCCCTGGGCGCCTGGTACGCCGACGATCCCGAACAGGCGATCCACCAGGCGGAGATCTCCGCCTACCCCACGCACCAGCACCGGGAGGCCGTGGTCGGCGCCATGGCCGTCGCCGCGGCAGCCGCGCTGGCCGGTGCGCCGGGGGGCCCGCCCAGCGCGGACGCCCTCCTGGAAGGCGTCATCGGCCTCATCCCCAGGAGCGCCGTGACCGCGGGACTGCGGCGGGCCCGGGACATGCTCGACTACGGCGATGCCGGCACCGTGGCGGCGGTCCTGGGCTGCGGACGGCGTACGACGGCCCATGACACCGTCCCGTTCGCGCTCTGGTCCGCGGCCCGCTCCCTCGGTGACTACGAGGAGGCCTTCTGGACCACCGCGCAGGTCGGCGGGGACGTGGACACGACCTGCGCCATCGTGGGCGGCGTCATCGCCTCCGGCACGGCCGGGAGGCCTCCCGCCGCCTGGACGGAGCGGGTGGAGGCCTTCCCGGCCTGGGTCCCTTCGTCCGTCTGAGCGGCTCCGCCCGGTGTCCCACCGAGTGGTCGCCGCCCGCCCCTCCCAGCCCGTCGATGTGAACACTGTGTGTTCGGTGGGAACTCTGCGTGATCCGGTGGGCGTTGTCCTGGCATCCGCTGTGCCATGTACGGGCACGGCGGTGGAGGGCGGGACGAGCGGCTGTGGTGGAGGTGTGCGCGGTGGTCATGAGGTCGGTGGTCCGGGTGGGCCGGGTGGTCCTGCTGGTGTCCTCGGTCGTGGCCGGGGTGCTCGGCGGGCGGGGAGGCACAGGGCGAGTGCGCATCGGCCCGGGTGGGTGGGGTGGGGCGG
>NZ_MPOH02000009.1:148081-277624 GCF_001896135.2 Streptomyces phaeoluteigriseus | reverse complement strand
GTGGGGTGGGGCGGGTGGACGGGCAAGCGGCCGCGGACGTACGTCCACGAGGTTCGTCGACGACGGTCCGCGGCCGGCCCGGGCTCTCTCTCCGTCAGCCGACCATGGGGCCCGCCGTGCCCGACAGGGCCTCCAGATCGCTCTTGCGGACCCGGATGACCAGCACGGAGATCACCACGGCGAGCAGGGCCATCGCGGCGGCCGGGATGAAGGCCGTCGATATCCCATGGGCGAGGACCTCGTGTCCCCAGGGAGCGGGCAACTGCTGGGTCGCCGCGAATTCGGCCTTCTGTTCCGCCGACCCCTCGGCGAGGAACTTCGGCACCTGCTTCTCCGCCTCGGAGGTGCTGGCCGAGCCGAAGACGGTGGTCAGGAGGGCCAGTCCGATCGAGCCGCCCACCTGCTGCATGGCGTTGAGCAGGCCGGACGCGGCGCCCGCCTCGTGCTGGCTGACGCCGGACACCGCGGTGACCGTCGCCGTCACGAAGTTCAGGCCCATCCCGAAGGCGAACACCACCATCGGTCCGAGCACCCCGCCGACGTAGGAGCTGTCCGGAGTGATGAAGGTCTGCCAGACGAGGCCGACCACCACGAGCGAGGAGCCGCCGAGCATGAAGGGCTTGGGGCCCAGGACCGGCAGGAACCGCTGCGACAGACCGGCGCCGAAGGCGATCGCGACCGTGACGGGAAGGAAGGCGAGACCCGCCTTGATCGGGCTGTAGCCGAGCACGTTCTGCACGAACAGGACGATGTAGAAGAACATGCCGAACATGGCCGCGGCGAGGCTCAGCATGATCACGTAGGTGCCGGAGCGGTTGCGGTCGGCGAACATCTTCAGGGGCGTGATCGGCTCCTTGGCGCGCATCTCCGTGAAGACGAAGACGACCAGCAGCACCAGTGCGATCCCGAAGGCGGCGAGGGTCACCTCGTCCCGCCAGCCCTCCTCGGCGGCCCGGATGAAGCCGTAGACCAGGGACGCCATCCCCACCGTGGAGGTGAGGGCGCCCGCGATGTCGAAGCGCCCGGGGTGCCGCTCGGACTCTCCGATGTACAGCGGTGCGAGGACGGCGATGAGGAGGCCGATGGGCACGTTGACGAACAGCACCCAGCGCCAGTCGAGCCACTCGGTGAGCATGCCGCCCGCGAGCAGACCGATGGCTCCGCCGCCCGCGGAGACCGCGGCGAAGACGCCGAAGGCCCGGTTCCGTTCCGGGCCCTCGGGGAAGGTGGTGGTGATGAGCGCCAGCGAGGTCGGCGAGGCGATGGCGCCTCCGACGCCCTGGAGGGCGCGTGCTGCGAGCAACTGCCAGGGTTCCTGGGCCAGTCCGCCCAGCAGCGAGGCGAAGGTGAACAGCAGGATGCCCGCCATGAACACCCGGCGTCGGCCGAGGATGTCGCCGGCGCGGGCACCGAGCAGGAGCAGACCACCGAAGGTCAGGGTGTAGGCGCTGACCACCCAGGTGAGGTCCGTGGTGCTGAACGCGAGCGCGTCTTGAATGTGCGGGAGCGCGATGTTCACAATCGTCGCGTCGAGTACCACCATGAGTTGGCACGCCGCGATGACGGTGAGCGCGATGCCGGGATGCCCCTCCCGGCGAGGCGCGCCCGGTTTCTGGTTCTGGATCAACGGAGAGGTCGTCACTATGGGTCCCCCACAAGTGCTTTAGTGAACGCTGGCGTTCACTGCCGCGTCAACCGTAGTGAGTCCCCCGTAGTGAACGCAAGCGTTCACTTTCAGTGCCTTTCCTCGACGTGTCCGTCGCCGCCACCCACGGCGCCCCGCCGCTCCCCGCATCCGCCCGCCCGCTCACCCTGCTCGCTGGAGACATACAGATGGTTACTTCGCGCTGGACGGCCGCTCCCGCTCAGGCGGCCTCCTCCCGTCGGCGCGGCGCCGTACTCGAACGCGCGATCCTCGACGCCGCCCTGGATCAACTGGGCACGGTCGGGTGGAACGGCCTCACGATGGAGGGTGTGGCGGCCGGAGCCCAGACCGGAAAGGCGGCCGTGTACCGGCGCTGGCCGTCCAAGGAGGACCTCGTCGCCGACGCCCTCCGTGCAGGACTGCCGCGCCTGGACGCGGTGCCCGATCTCGGGCATGTGCGCGAGGACCTGCTGGTCCTCACGCGCAAGGCCCGCGACGCCATGTACTCCCGGCCCGGCTTCGCACTGCGCTCGATCATTCACGAGTGCGATCCGAGCCAGGCGGAGCGTTTTCATACCCTGATCGTCGAGGGGGTCGTCGAGCCGACCGTGCAGCTGCTGCGTGAGGTCATCTGCCGTGGGATCGACCGAGGCGAGGTGCGGTCGGACGCGGTGAACGGCTATGTCCTGGACGCGATCCCGGCCATGATGATGTACCGCTCCAAGATGTGCGGGAGCGAATGGAGTGACCGGGAGATCGAAGAGCTGATCGACCAGCTCATGCTGCCGCTGCTGCGTCCGGTCGCGGGCTGAACGAGGTGCCGGCGGGGCCTCGGTGATCGTGCGGGCGGTGCCGGGGGCCGGGTGTCGCGAGGGGATCCGGGCGGCGTAGGCTGAGGCCGCCATGGCGTACGAACCACCCACTCACACCGTCGAGCGCTCCCTCCGCGCCACGACCGGAGCCAAGGTCATCGCGGGCGTGGACGAAGTGGGCCGCGGTGCGTGGGCCGGCCCCGTCACCGTCTGCGCGGCGATCACCGGACTGCGCCGGCCCCCCGTGGGTCTCACGGACTCCAAGCTCCTCTCCGTCAAGCGTCGCAACCAGCTTGCGGTGGAACTGGAGACGTGGGTGACCTCCTACGCGCTGGGGCATGCCTCTCCGGAGGAGATCGACGACATGGGGATGACCGCCGCCCTGCGGCTCGCCGCCGTGCGTGCCCTGGACGCCCTGCCGGTCCGTCCCGAGGCGGTGATCCTCGACGGGAAGCACGACTACCTCGGCGACCCCTGGAGGGTCCGCACGGTGATCAAGGGTGATCAGTCGTGTGTGGCGGTCGCCGCGGCTTCGGTGCTCGCCAAGGTGCAGCGCGACAAAATGATGGCCGAACTGGGTGTCGACCATGCAGACTTCGGTTTTGCGGACAACGCCGGGTATCCGTCCCCCGTGCACAAGACCGCACTGGAGGAGCGGGGCCCCACCCCGTACCACCGGTTGTCGTGGGCGTATCTTGATGCGCTGCCCCAGTGGCGGCACCTCAAGAAGGCCCGCGGCTGGGCGAACGGACGTGTTCCGGAGATCGAGGGCCAGCTCGGCTTCGACTTCTGACGGTTCCGCTCGCACTGATGTGCCACCCGCTGGCGCGAGTCGCACCAATGTTTGATAGATATCAGCCCATGCCTCTCATTCCCGAGGAGCCTCAGATTCACGAGAGTGCCCAGGGTCCCCGCGCCACTCCGGCCAGTGGCCGCACCGCGCCGACCCCTCGACCCGTACCCGGTCCCCGTCCCGCGGCTCCGCCGCGTCCCGGTCGGCCTGGTCCTGTCCGGCCCACTCCGCCCGTGCAGCGCACGCCGCGCGATGTGGCCGCCAAGCCCGGGCCTTCGGCCCCGGCCGCCCCTGCTGCTTCCGCTTCGGCGACTCTCCAGATCCAGCTGATCCCGGCCTCGGCCGAGGGTGCGCTGGACGCCGCCGAGGAGGCCGTCGACCTGCTTCTCGAGTCGGGCCGCGCCCCGGGTGAGGTGCTGGTGATCACCACCGGGGAACTGCACCCCTGGGCGGCCCACGAACTGTCCTTCGGTGAAGCGTCCTACTGGGCGCAGCACGACACCGGGGACGACGTCTTCTACGCCGGTGCCGCCGGGTTGGAGCGGGCGGCGGTGCGTCCCGTCGTCGTGGTGGCGGTCAACGGCGGCCCCGGTACCGCTGCCGCCACCGCACTTCCCTTGGCCCGCGCCCGGGCCGGTGCCCTGCTGATCGTCTGCGGTGACCCGCAGGAGATCAACTCGGTGCTGGGCACAGGCGTCTGAGCCGGCTTCCGGTCGCCCGGGAGGGCGTTCGGATGCGGGAGGCGCCGCCCTCGCGGCGTTTCCACGGTGGGTCTTCGCCTGCACGGACCTGAGGAAGTCGGGTCGGCCGCCTTGGCATGTGCCCGGACGGGGCTCTGGCGTCACCGGGCACGGGCGCGCGGCTGCGCGCTGCGGCGCCCGTGGACACCGTCACGAGGGGTGCCAGGTGTTCCGTCCTCGGTGCCTGCTGCCGTATGGGGCGGCGCGGTGTGGCGCGGTGCCGTGCACGCCGGTCACGGTCCTCCGGGACCCCCGTCCGGCGAAGACGGTCGATTCTCCGGCAAGGCGGATCGTTCCTCCGGCAAGGCGGATTGTTCCTCCGGCAAGGCGGATCGTTACTGCCGACTCGGTGGGGGGAGTCGGCAGCTCTCAGCGGGCGGCCGCGCGGCGCAGCACCTCCGAGGCTGCGCCGCCGGTCCGCGGCAACGGCGCCGGCGCCTCGGACAGGGCGAAGGGCTCCGGCTCCGAATCGGCGTGGGGACGACGGCCCCCGCGGCCCTCGCCGAGGACCTGCCAGCCGTCCCGGGTCAGCGTGATGTAGGCCCCGCAGCGCAGCCCGTGCAGCGTGCAGGCGTCCCGCAGACCCCACATCCAGGCGCCGTCCTCCTCCGTCCAGCGTCCGTCGCCCTCACGGCAGTAGAGCAGCACGGCGGTGCGCACCGGGGTGCGGCGCCGTAGATCGTGCGGGATGACCCGGCGCAACTGGTCGAGCAGCGCGTTGCGGAACATCCAGCCGTCGGCCTGGGTCTGGCGCCGCGTGAACGAGGCGCTGGCCAGCAACCGTTCGTCCAGGTCGAGCACGGCCACGATCGCGGTGGCGGGCTTCGGCCGATGACGTGCGTGCAGGCCGCTGACGACCTCCCGCGGGCTGCGCAGCAGCGGAATGCCGGCCGAAGCCCACTCCGCGGGTTCGAGCAAGCGGTTGGCGGAAGCGGCGGACGACGACAACGATGCCGAGGACGGAGCGAATCCGAGGGTCACGGGCCTCCCTTCGGCTACGGCCCACACCTGCGGGCGGTCGGATTCGGGGGCGCGCACGCCGCAGCAGAGCCCTGCCGGACCACGGGCGAGCCGTGCGGGGAGCGGAATTCAATTCTTCCTGTCGAACTTGGATGCGGCAACGAGCAATTGGGGCCGGAGACCCTTATGTGGCGGAGAGTGTCTTATATCCCTACCCCGTCAGCGCGGGGTGACGCGCGCACCGGCTCTCCACCCTACGTTCACCTGCCGGGGAGGCGGCGTTTCCCGACGGGTGAGCGGGCGGCGCGACTCTTACTCCGGCCGTACAGCCTTGGCCGCGCTCGCTCACACAGGGTGAGGTGGCCGATTGTCAGTGCCATCGGGTTGCATGGGGGCATGGACAACCTGGAGCTCCGCACCGAAGCAGACGCCATCCTCGCCGAACTGGTGGGTGCGCCGGGGGCGCGGCTGCGGGAGGACCAGTGGCAGGCGGTGGCAGCCCTGGTCGAGGAGCGCCGACGGGCCCTGGTGGTGCAGCGCACCGGCTGGGGCAAGTCGGCGGTGTACTTCGTCGCCACCGCTCTGTTGCGCCGGCGCGGCTCCGGGCCGACGGTGATCGTCTCGCCGCTCCTCGCCCTGATGCGCAACCAGGTCGAGGCGGCGGAGCGAGCAGGTATCCAGGCACGCACCATCAACTCGGCCAATCCGGAGGAGTGGGAGACGATCTACAAGGAGGTCGAGCGTGGCGAGACCGACGTCCTCCTCGTCAGTCCCGAACGCCTCAACTCCGTCGATTTCCGCGACCAGGTGCTTCCCAAACTGGCGGCCACCACAGGCCTGCTGGTGGTCGACGAGGCGCACTGCATCTCCGACTGGGGCCACGACTTCCGTCCCGACTACCGCCGGCTGCGGGCCATGCTCGGCGACCTCGCCCCCGGCGTGCCGGTCCTGGCCACCACCGCGACGGCCAACGCGCGCGTCACCGCGGACGTGGCCGACCAACTGGGCACCGGCGCCGGCGAGGCCCTGGTGCTGCGCGGCTCGCTGGAGAGGGAAAGCCTCCGGCTCGGTGTCGTCCGGCTGCCGGACGCCGCCCACCGCCTGGCCTGGCTCGCCGAGCACCTGGACGAGCTGCCGGGCTCCGGGATCATCTACGCGCTGACGGTCGCCGCGGCCGAGGAGGCCACCGCCTTCCTGCGGCAGCGAGGCTTCACGGTGGACTCCTACACGGGCCGTACGGAGAACGCCGACCGGCTCCAGGCGGAGGTCGACCTCCAGCAGAACAGGGTCAAGGCGCTCGTGGCGACCTCCGCGCTCGGCATGGGGTTCGACAAGCCGGACCTGGGATTCGTCGTCCACCTGGGCTCGCCGTCCTCGCCGATCGCCTACTACCAGCAGGTGGGCCGCGCGGGCCGAGGGGTGGAGCACGCCGAGGTGCTGCTGCTGCCCGGCAAGGAGGACGAAGCGATCTGGCGCTACTTCGCCGACACCGCCTTCCCGCCCGAGACGCAGGTCCGGCAGACCCTCGCGGCCCTTTCCGACGCGGGGCGACCGCTGTCCGTGCCCGCCCTCGAGGCGCTGGTGGATCTCCGTCGCACCCGGCTGGAGACGATGCTGAAGGTCCTCGACGTGGACGGGGCCGTCAAGCGCGTGAAGGGCGGCTGGGAGAGCACCGGGCGGCCCTGGGCGTACGACACCGAGCGGTACGCCTGGGTCGCCCGGCAGCGGTCCACCGAGCAGCAGGCGATGCGCGACTACGTGAGTACGACCGAGTGTCGGATGGAGTTCCTGCGTCGGCAGCTGGACGACGAGGGCGCGGTCCCGTGCGGCCGATGCGACAACTGCGTCGGCGCCTGGATCGACGCCTCGGTCACGGCCGAGGCCCTGACGGGGGCGACGAAGGAACTGGACCGCCCCGGGGTGGAGGTGGAACCGCGCCGGATGTGGCCGACGGGCATGTCCGCTCTGGGCATCGACCTCAAGGGGCGTATCCCCGCCCGCGAGCAGTGCTCCACCGGCCGCGCCCTCGGTCGGCTCTCGGACATCGGCTGGGGCAACCGGCTGCGCCCCCTGTTGGCGGAGAACGCGCCCGACGGTCCGGTCCCCGACGACGTCCTGAAGGCCGCGGTGTCCGTCCTCGCCGACTGGGCGCGCTCCCCTGGCGGCTGGGCAGCGGACGGGCCGGACGCCTCGTCCCGCCCCGTGGGGGTCGTCGCCGTCCCGTCCCTGGCCCGCCCGCAGCTGGTCGGCTCCCTCGCCCAGGGCATCGCGACCGTCGGCCGTCTCCCCTTCCTGGGGACCCTGACGTACACCGGGCAGGGCGGCGCCCACGCGGTACGCCGCAGCAACTCCGCCCAGCGGCTCAGGGCGCTCTCGGCCGCCTTCACCGTCTCCGAGGAGCTGGCCGACGCCCTGGCGGCCTCGCCGGGGCCCGTGCTGCTCGTCGACGACTACACCGACTCCGGCTGGACCCTCGCGGTCGCCGCCCGGCTCCTGCGCCGGGCAGGCGGCGAGGGGGTGCTTCCGCTGATCCTTGCCGCGGCGGGATGAGCCTTCCTTCTGACCTGCTTGTTTCTTGCACTGGTTCGCCTGGCATCCGGCGCGCGCCCCGAGCGGGCACCGCAGTTCGGGCTCGTGGAGACCAGGGTCATGCGACGTCCACCCGGCGGCCCTGGCCGCCGGTGAGGGTGCCGGCGCTCGGCTTGGCCGCCTTCCAGCTCGTCTGTGACCTGGAAGTCGGTGCCGGTGTCGATGTCGAGGTCCCGGCCGCACGCGACGTCTACGTCCCTGCCTCAGGGGCGCGCGGAAGCCCCGGCCCGCTCGGGGACGGCCGGCTTGGGTTCGGTCGTCCTGATGGGCAATCGATCTGCCTCCCATCGATTGGCAGCCACCCTCGACGCCTGGGGATTTGACGTGTCCCTGGCCCGAGTTATCCACAGGGTCAACCGGATCCTCGCATTCCGCGAGATCGTCTGCGCATGACGAATCACAGCGAAACGACTGGTTCCTTCGAAAACGGCGACATCACCGGACATGAGGGATGTACCGGGCCCGGGTCGTACGAGGGTCGGGCCGCCTACGAGGGTCGGGCCGCCTACGAGGGTCGGGCCGCCTACGACGGTCAGGTCGCGCACGGCGATGACGAGTGCGAACCCGCCTCCGGGTACGACCGGGAGGCCTCGTACGAAGGCCACGTCCCGTACGACGGACGCCCCGCGCACGACGGAAGCCCCGGCTTCGACGAAGGGCCCGCGCATCAGGTCACCCTGCGCACGCCGGCCGAGCTGGCCGACGCCCTGCCCTACCTGCTCGGGTACCGCCCCGAGGACAGCATCGTGCTCGTCGCCCTCCATGACCGGGGTGGCAGGGGCAGGTTCGGCGGCGCGCGCGCCTCGGCATCCCCGCCAACCCGGCCGACTGGCCCGCGGTGGCCAGGCAGCTGGCACAGGGCCTCGTGACCGGCAGCGAACGCAGGGGAGCACGCCCCGCACAGATCGTCGCGTACCTCTGCCAGGATCCGGCGAAGGGCGAGACGGGCGGCCAGGTGAGGCAGCGCCTCCAGCCGCTCGCGCAAAGGCTCCGTGTCGAATGCGGTCGGCTCGACATCCCGGTGATCGAGGCGCTGTGCATCTCGGACGGCCGCTTCTGGTCGTACTGCTGCTCCGGCGCGGATTGCTGCCCGGTCGAGGGGGCGCCGATGGGCCTGCCGGGCACGTCCGTTCTGGCCGCGGCGGCCACATACGCCGGGATCCAGGTGCGCGGCACGCTTCGGGAGCTGCGGGCCCGCCTGCTTCCGTTGGAAACGAGCGTCGCCGTGGAACAGGAGGTGGCCCTCGACACGGCGGGCATGTCCCTGGTCCCGAAGATGCTCCACGACGTGAGCCGCGCCGCAGTCGCGGAGGAGACCATCGCACTGGCCGCACGCATCATTCGCCGGTTCTCCGGAACACCCACGGTGACCGGCACCCTCCCCGCCGACCGCCGGGACGACGAACTCCTGGCCCCCGAGGAGGCTGCGGCCCTCATCCTCGGACTCCAGGACCGTGTGACCCGCGACCGCGCCGCCGAGTGGATGGAGGGCGACGAGGCGGCACCCGCTCTGCGCCTCTGGCGAGCGCTGGCCCGCCGCTGTGTCGGCCCCTACGGCGAGCACGCGGCGGCCCCGCTCACCCTCGCCGGCTGGGTCGCATGGTCCACCGGTGACGAACTGGAGGCCCGCGAGGCCCTCGCCATGGCCCTGGGCGCGGACCCGAGCTACCTCTTCGCCCGGCTCCTGCACCAGGCCTGCAACCAGGGTCTGGACCCGGAGTCGGTCCGCCGCTGCCTGCGCGCCGAACGCGAGGGCCGCGGGGATGAGGAGGCGGGGGAAGGGGCCGACCATCCGGCTGAGGCTGAGGCTGAGGCTGAGGCTGAGGCTGGGGCTAGGGCTAGGGGTGGGGCTGGAGCCACAGCCCACGCCGGGGCCGAGAGCCATGACAGCGGCGCCGACGACACCAACGTTCGGGGCGAAGCGGAGCGCGCTGCGGCGTCCGATGCCCACGGTGCGACCGGTCGCGGTTCAGGATCGGCGTCGGTCCCTTCAGCGGCTGTCGGCCGACGGCGGCGCCGTGTGCGTTCCGCGGGCTCGACGCGCCCCACCACTCCCGGACGGGGCGAGTCCCGCTCCCGCACCCGTACGTCCGACAAGGCCTCCACGCGGCGGCGGAGCGGCTGCGCCGACGGCGACGAGATCGACGGGCTGACGTGATCCGGTACCGGATCGGCGCCGCACTGCGGGGCATGCTAGGCCGGTTGTCCCACCGGGCCGGCTGGGCGACCGCTCGCGGCCGGCCGGCCAGGATCGCGGCCGACCGGCCGCCCCACCGCCATTCGGTGGGCCGCCGCGACCGCGGGCGTGACCTGGTGGAGCCCGGCTCCGTTCACCTGTGTGGCGGACAGCCCGCAGGGGGCGTGCCGCCGCGCCCTGCCGAAGCCTGCCGTCGCCCCTGCCCGAGGCGTTCAGAGAGCAGAAGAAGTCACCTCATGGATCAGCCGACTCCGCCCTCAGTCACCGACGAACGCCCGGGCCTCCCACAGCGGGGGGCCCCGGCACCTCGGTCTCCACGAGAGTCCCCGCCGGGCACGGTGCCGCCGGCCCAGGGAGCGCCTCCGCGTCGCCCGGCCGAACTGCCCCCGGTCCACACGGCGCTGATCTGCGTCGCCCTGCCAGGCCTCGCCATTTCCACCGACGAGGGGCAGCTGACCGGGCGCGGGCTGGAGGGGTACTACCGGGCGGGCCGACGCGTCCTGTCCCGCTGCCAGGTGCGGATCGCCGGACGCGAACCGCTCATGGTCCAGGCGCGGATGCAGTCGGCGGACCGGGCCCGTTTCGTCGGTACCCTGCGTCCCACACCGCATGGGGGACCGGACCCGGACCTCCTCGTCGAGCGGACCCGTACCGCGGACGGCGTCGAGCGCATCACGCTGCACAGCGCCGCCATGCGCCCGCTGCGCCTGCCGGTGGAGGTCGCCCTCGGCACGGATCTGGCCGACCTGGGCGCCATCGCGGCCGGCACCGTAGGACCCGAGCTGCCCGCCAGCGTCCATGATTCCGGGCTGCGCTGGTCCAGCCCCGTCGGGACCGCCTGCGTCACGGCCGACCCGCCGCCCGTCGACGCGCTCGCCTCCGCGGGACTTCTGCGCTGGGAGTTCGACGTGCCACCGGGCAGCACCGTGACCGTGGAGCTGAGAGTCCGCCTGGAGGGTGCCGGACCGGTGCGGAGCGTGGGACGTGCCGCGACAAGTCCCCTGGCCGCCGCGCGGGCGACCGGGGACGACCCACGGGTCCGGCAGTTCCTCAGCACCAGCATCGAGGACCTGGAGGCCCTCCTCGTTCGCGATCCCGTACACCCCATGGACATCCACCTCGCCGCCGGAGTCCCCTGGCGCTGCGGGCGGGCCCCCGCCGAAGCGCTGGCCGCGGCCCGCATGACGCTGTCCCTCGGCACGCGGCTCGCCGCCGGAACCCTGCGCAGCCTCGCCCGCACCCAGATCCGGGACGGACCGCGGACGGGCATGATCCCGGGCTCTCGGCGTGACGCGGGCGCGCACCTGCCCCCGGGCTGCACGGGGGACGGAGGCGACCTTGCTCTTCCCCGTCCTCCTGGCCGAGGCCCGCCGCTGGGGACTGGCCGAACGCGAGGCGGAGGAACTGCTGCCGACGGCCGAGCGCTGCCTGACCTGGTTACGGGACGCCGTGGGGGAGGACGAGTACCTCCGCGACCCCCAGCCCGGCGGCCCCGTCCGCTGCGAGACGCAGGCCCAGGCCCACCGTGCGGCACTGCTCGGCGCCGACCTGCTCGACGCCCTGGGCAGACCGGGCGGCCGCGGGCTCCGGGAGTGGGCGCAGGCGCTGCGGACCGCGTTCCGGAAGGAATTCTGGATCGACGATCCAGGAGGGGGCCGTCCTGCGGCCGCCCGGACCCCGGACGGTCGCCCGGTGCCCCACCTGGGAGCGGGCGCCGTCCACCTCCTCGACACCGGCCTGCTGGGCGGTGGGGAGTACGCCCCGGGACTTCTCGACAAGGTGCAGACCGCACAGTTGGCCCGGCTCCTCGGCAGTCCGGTCATGGACTCGGGCTGGGGGCTGCGCGGACTCGGCGCGAAAGAGGTGGGTCACAACCCCTTCGGTCACCGCGGCGGTGCCGTACGGGTCCATGAGACGGCTATCGGCGTCTCGGGGCTGGCGGCGGCCGGGTACGAGAAGGAGGCGGGGTCCCTGCTGCGAGGCGTACTGGCCGCGGCCGAGGCCTTCGGCCACCGGCTCCCCGAGATGTACGGCGGGGAGCAGCGAACCGAGGGGAGCGCTCCGCTGCCGCACCCCGCCGCATGCCGCCCCGCAGCCACCGCGGCCGCCGCAGGGGTCCTCCTGCTGACCACTCTGGCGGGCATCCGGCCCGATGCCCCGGCCGGCACCGTGACCCTGCGCCCCCTGCGCAGCGCACCCCTGGGCGAACTCGGCCTCACGGGACTGCGGATCTCCGGTGCCGCCTTCTCCGTACGGGTCAGCCGACTCGGGCTGGCCATGGTCGAGGAAGCGGCCGAAGGGCTGCAATTGGGCGCGTGACCTGGCATGACAGAGGACTGGCCGACATCCCGGGCGAGGAGTGACGAACGCCCGGACCGCGGTGGATCAGCCGCCGAAGCGGCCGACGAAGGGAGTGTTTATCGTCAGGAAGACGACTATGATCGCCGCATGCCCTACGACCCGTCAGCATTTCCGCCCTTCGCCGTCACCGTGGACCTGGTCGTGCTGACCGTGCGACGCCATGCCCTGTGTGCGTTGGCGGTGCGCAGGGGCGAGCCGCCGTTCCAGGGGCGGTGGGCGCTTCCCGGCGGCTTCGTGCGGGACGACGAGGACCTCTCGCAGGCCGCGGCACGCGAACTGGCCGAGGAGACCGGGCTGCGCGCGCATGGCCCCGCCGCCCCGGACCAGGACAACGGCGCTCACCTGGAACAGCTCGCCACCTACGGCGATCCCAAGCGGGACCCCAGAATGAGGGTGGTCAGCGTCGCCCACCTCGCCCTCGCCCCGGATCTGCCCGCGCCGCGCGCGGGCGGCGACGCCAGCAACGCGCGCTGGGCACCGGTCGAGGAACTGCTGCAGCAGGGTGGTTACGGCCGTGACGGCGAACCGGTGGCGCCACTCGCCTTCGATCACGCGCAGATCCTCGCCGACGGGGTGGAACGGGCCCGCTCCAAGATCGAGTACTCGTCGCTGGCGACCGCGTTCTGCCCCACCGAATTCACTGTCGGCGAGCTGCGCCGCGTCTACGAAGCGGTGTGGGGTGTGGCGCTGGACCCGCGCAACTTCCATCGGAAGGTCACGGGCACCCCGGGCTTTCTGGTTCCCACGGGCGGTACCACCACCCGTCAGGGCGGCCGCCCCGCACAGCTCTTCCGCGCCGGCGGCGCGACCCTGCTGAACCCGCCGATGCTGCGGCCCGAGGTCTGATCCGGGCGCACGCACCGGGACGCGACTGACGCGACTGAGGCGGCTGACGCGGCCCGGCCCGCCTCGGGCCGTCTACCATGCCCTCGCCGCTCGCCGCTCGCCGCTCGCCGCTCGCCGCTCGCCGCTCGCCGCTCGCCGACCGAGGGCCACGCGTCCGGGTCGATCACCTTACCGGTCAGGGCGGTTGGTACCCCGGCCGATCGGCGTCCCGCAGCCAGCCGTGCTATCCCCCAAAAAAGGGACATAGCGCGCTATCTTGCTACGGGTGATCCAGGCCTTCGGACTGACCAGTAATCCCCGCAAGGGCCTCCCACTCGCGCTCGACGACGTGTCCTTCGAGGCGCGCGCGGGACAGGTGACCGTGCTGCTCGGAGCAGCGGGCGCGGGTAAGACCACGGCGTTGAGGCTCATGCTCGAACTGCAACAGGGCCGTGGCCTCACCTACTTCAGAGGCCGCCCCCTTCACCGCATCGCCCACCCGTCACGCGAGGTGGGTGTCCTCCTGGGTGACGTGCCGGGGCATCCCGCCCGTACCGTCCGAGGCCATCTGCGCATGCTGTGCGCGGCCGCCGGCGTTCCGGGCCGACGGGCCGACGAAGTCCTCGAAGCGGTCGGCCTGGTCAGCCTGCGCGACGAACGCCTCGGCACGCTCTCCCGCGGCATGGACCGTCGGCTCGGCCTCGCCTGCGCCCTTCTCGCCGACCCGCACACCCTGGTGCTCGACCACCCGGCAGACGGCCTCTCCGAGCGCGAAAGCCGGTGGCTGCACGGCCTGCTGCGCGCGCACGCGGCCCAAGGCGGAACCGTCCTCTCGACCACCTCCGACCCGAAGGAGGCCGCCCGCACCGCGGACCGGGTGGTCACCCTGGACCAGGGCAGGCTCGCCGCCGACCAGGAGGTCGCGCACTTCGCCCGCACGCGGCTGCGCCCCCGGGTCGCCGTCCGCAGCCCGCATGCCGTGCGTCTGGCCGCTCTGCTCACCAAAGAGGCCCGTACCGCGCGACGCTCCGTCGAGGTCGTGCAGGAGGACGGCAACCGCCTCTTCGTGTACGGCAGTAGCTGTGCCGACATCGGAGAGGCCGCGTTCCGGCACCGCATCCTCGTCCATCAACTCGCCGACGAGGTGGGCGACATGGGGCCCGGAGCCGACGGCCGGCCCGCGGAGCTGACGTCCGCCGGGCAGGAGACCGGCGGCTCCGGCGACGCGCCCAACCGTGCCGACACGCGTGACCCGCATGACCCGCATGACGCGCGTGAACCCCGTGACATGCGTGACCCCCGTGACACGCGCGACCCCCGTGGCGGCCGTGACTGCCATGACGTGGACCCCCGTGGTGCTCGTGACTCCCAGGCGTCCGACGGTGTTGTGCCCCGCGCTGACACACCCGTCGCAGCAGCCGACGGCGCTACCCCGGACGACCCGAACGCGGCCTCCACTCCCACCGGAACCCGGCCCCCGTCACCCTCGGCCGTTCCAGATCCCCCCGCCGTTCCAGATCCCCTCGCCGTTCCGGATCCCCCCGCCGGCGCGACAGCTCCCGTCGGGGAGCCGACCGGACCCGGAGCCGTCGGGACAGGACCCACCGCCGCCGGCACGCCGGAGCCCGCCGGTCAACAGACCCCGCCCGGAGTCACGGAGAGCGTCGGTCAACAGACCGACGACTCAACGGTCGGCACCGCCCAACCCACCAGCACTCCGGCCAAGGGCCCTTCCCGCGCCCTCGAGGGTGCCCTGCCCGCCCTGCCACCGCCCATCGCAGTTCGTTCCGCCCCAGCCGCTCCGCCCTCTCCGCTACGAACTGCGCCGCGCCTGCGGCGTCAGCACCGGCTTCGTCACCGGCGCCGTCGTCCTGATCGTCTCGGCCCTCACGACCCTCGTTCTGGCCCGTATCGGCCACACCCCGCAAGCGCGACTGCTCGCCGCCTGGCCCGTGCAACTGCCGCTGCCCCCGGCCGCGCTCGGCGCGGGCCTGCTCGGTGCGCTCTCCTTCGGTGACGAGTTCCGCCACCCCGCCCTGGCGGCGGATCGCGGGGGCGTGCCCCGCAGGCTGGGTCTGCTCACCGCCAAGCTGCTCGTCTCCGCCCTCACCGCGCTGTCGCTCGCCTTCCTCACGGCGGGCTGCAATGCCGAAGTGCTCTATCTCTTCTACGGACCGGAGCTCGCGCGGGTTCCCGCCGACTGGCTGCACCTGAGCGTGAGTTGGCTCGCGCTCACGGTCGGCTGTGCCTGTGCCGGTGTCCTGGCCGCGGGTGTCTTCCGGTCCACCACGGCAGGGCTCGCGGCGGTGGTCGCCGTACCGGTGGCCGTCGTACCGCTCGTACAAAGGGCCGTGGAGAGCGCGTCCGTTCGAGCCGCCGCCGGGGTGTCGGTGCGGCTGCGGGAGGTGCTGCTCTCGCAGTGGCCCTTCGGGGGAGACCGCTATCTCGCAGCCGCGTTGCGGGTGGTCACCCAACCCGTGGGCGGGGCACTGGCGTTGTCACTGAGCGGTCTGCTGTGTGCGTATCTGCTCACAACGCTGCGCAGTCGGGTCCGATGATGACCGTCCATGTCCATCTGGAGCCTATTTGTGCGCAACTCCCCGGATGGAGCCCATTTCTTTCCGATAAGGCGTCAATTGCGACGGGGTGAGCGATCACCCTTTCGTGTGCTTTTCACCAAAGACCTCAAGGGAGTTGGAAGGGGCGCCGACAAAAGATTCGTGAGTACCCTTGCGCACACCATGATGACCGCCGCCCGCTCCACCGACTCCGGTCTGGCCGGCCCGGGCGAACTCGACCGCTACCCCTTCGCGGAGGGCCCCGCCGCCGACCGCGTCGGCAACCCTGTCTGGGAGGGTGCGGAACCCGAGCTGGGCCGTGTCGGCCGGCGTGGCGCGGGCAGCCGCGGGCGCGGGCTGCACGGCCAACTCGTCCAGCAGCTCGGCCAGATGATCGTTTCCGGCGATCTGGGTGCCGACCGCCCGCTCGTGCCCGAGGAGATCGGCCAGCGCTTCGAGGTCTCCCGCACCGTCGTCCGTGAGTCGCTCCGGGTCCTGGAGGCCAAGGGACTCGTCAGCGCCCGGCCGAACGTCGGCACGCGTGTGCGTCCCGTGAGCGACTGGAACCTCCTCGACCCGGACATCATCGAGTGGCGTGCCTTCGGCCCGCAGCGCGACAGTCAGCGGCGCGAGCTGAGCGAGCTGCGCTGGACGATCGAGCCGCTCGCCGCCCGTCTCGCGGCCGGGCACGGGCACGAGGACGTCCAGCAGCGCCTGTCGGACATGGTCGAGATCATGGGACACGCCATGGGTCAGGGTGACGCGCTCACCTACTCCCGGGCCGACGCCGAGTTCCACTCGTTGCTCATCCAGATCGCGGGCAACCGGATGCTGGAGCACCTCTCCGGCATCGTCTCCTCCGCCCTTCAGGTGTCCGGCGGTCCGGTCACGGGCTGTGACCGGCCGACCGAGGCGTCCCTGGGTCACCACGGCAGGATCGCCGACGCGCTCGCGGCGGGAGACGGCGCCGCCGCCGAAGCGGCCATGCGCCAGCTGCTCACCGTCCATCCCGAGGTGGAGCGGGTCGTCCCGGCGCCCCGCGAACACTGACCCCACACCGCGGCCGGGGCGGCCGGGGGTGCCTTCCCCCTGCCGCGTCGTCCCTGGCCCTCCTCGCCCTCCCCGTCGACCCCGCACGACCCGCCATGGGCCTGCGGGGTCCGACCGCGCGTCGAGGCCGATTGGGTTGCAATGGTGTGGGTAGACACTGCGGGTGACCTCATCTGCCCTTGTCTGCCCGTTTTTGATTGTTTACGGGGTGTGACTCGGGCCACGAAGATTGGGCGTAACGCTCATGGAAGCAGCGCGATGACCTAAGAGGTACCGCCGCGGAGGGAATACGGACGCCGTTCAAGGCGCTGTGCAACTTCCCCGGCCGCCGCCCGCACCGTCGGCCCACCCCCAAGGCCGGTGGTCGGCTCCTGTCCGTAGTGGACGGGGCCGGAAGCCGTTTTCCAACGTTCCGAGAGGTTGTTCGTGTCGGCCAGCACATCCCGTACGCTCCCGCCTGAGATCGCCGAGTCCGTCTCTGTCATGGCGCTCATTGAGCGGGGAAAGGCTGAGGGGCAGATCGCCGGCGACGATGTGCGTCGGGCCTTCGAAGCTGACCAGATTCCGGCCACTCAGTGGAAGAACGTACTGCGCAGCCTCAACCAGATCCTCGAGGAAGAGGGTGTGACGCTGATGGTCAGTGCCGCGGAGCCCAAGCGCACCCGAAAGAGCGTCGCAGCGAAGAGTCCGGCCAAGCGCACCGCCACCAAGACGGTCGCGGCGAAGACGGTGACCACCAGGAAGGCCACCGCCACTTCCCCCGCCGCTCCGGCCGCGCCCGCTGTGGACGACCCCACAGACGAAGCCGCCACCGAGAAGAAGGCAGCCGCCAAGAAGACGGCCGCGAAGAAGGCGACCGCGAAGAAGGCCGCGCCCGCCAAGAAGACGGCTGCGAAGAAGACCGCAGGCAAGAAGGACGACGCCGAGCTGGTCGAGGACGAGGCCGCCGAGGAGACGACCCCCAAGACGGGCGACGAGCCCGAGGGCACGGAGAACGCCGGATTCGTCCTCTCCGACGAGGACGAGGACGACGCGCCCGCCCAGCAGGTCGCCGCCGCCGGCGCCACCGCAGACCCGGTCAAGGACTACCTCAAGCAGATCGGCAAGGTCCCTCTGCTCAACGCCGAGCAGGAGGTCGAACTCGCCAAGCGCATCGAGGCCGGCCTGTTCGCCGAGGACAAGCTGGCCAACGCGGACAAGCTCGCCCCCAAGCTCAAGCGCGAGCTGGAGATCATCGCCGAGGACGGCCGCCGGGCCAAGAACCACCTCCTGGAGGCCAACCTCCGCCTGGTGGTCTCCCTGGCCAAGCGTTACACCGGCCGCGGCATGCTCTTCCTGGACCTCATCCAGGAGGGCAACCTCGGTCTGATCCGCGCGGTCGAGAAGTTCGACTACACCAAGGGCTACAAGTTCTCCACGTACGCCACCTGGTGGATCCGTCAGGCGATCACCCGCGCCATGGCCGACCAGGCCCGCACCATCCGTATCCCGGTGCACATGGTCGAGGTCATCAACAAGCTCGCGCGCGTGCAGCGCCAGATGCTCCAGGACCTGGGCCGCGAGCCCACCCCGGAGGAGCTGGCCAAGGAGCTCGACATGACCCCGGAGAAGGTCATCGAGGTCCAGAAGTACGGCCGCGAGCCCATCTCGCTGCACACCCCGCTGGGCGAGGACGGCGACAGCGAGTTCGGTGACCTCATCGAGGACTCCGAGGCCGTCGTCCCGGCCGACGCGGTCAGCTTCACGCTCCTCCAGGAGCAACTGCACTCCGTCCTCGACACCCTGTCCGAGCGCGAGGCCGGAGTGGTCTCCATGCGCTTCGGTCTCACCGACGGTCAGCCGAAGACCCTCGACGAGATCGGCAAGGTGTACGGCGTCACGCGCGAGCGCATCCGCCAGATCGAGTCCAAGACGATGTCGAAGCTGCGTCACCCGTCGCGTTCGCAGGTGCTGCGCGACTACCTCGACTGAGTCGACTCCGTACGACGGCGAAAGGCCCGGTTCCCCCTCGGGGGGCCGGGCCTTCGGCTTGGCCCGCGGGTGCGCGGTGCCGTGAGCTGCATCACTCTGGGTGTCCATTGATCACTCCTGAGTGAGGAGCGTGCATGCGTCGTCCCTTTGTCCGGGTGCTGACCAGGCCGCTGGTCCTGGTGACCGCGGTCATGGCCATACCACTGGTGTCCGCCGCCCCGGCGGCCTCCGACGGTGTCGTCGTGGGTGGCTTCCCGGTCGATGTGTCGGACAGTCCCTGGACCGTCGCCCTGTCCAGCCGTGACCGGTTCGGACGTATGCGCTCGGGGCAGTTCTGCGGGGGAGTGGCCGTCGGCCCGACCACGGTGCTCACCGCGGCCCACTGCATGGGCGAGGAAGTCCTGGGGGTGCCCCCGGGCCGGGCGCACGACCTGAAGGTCGTCGCGGGGCGTACGGACCTCTACTCGGACGCGGGTCAGGAGATCACCGTGAGTGAGATCTGGGTGAACCCGGCCTACGACAGTTACAGCAATTCCGGCGACTTCGCCGTACTCAAGCTGGCCACGCCGCTCCCGTCGGCCTCGGTCATCGCTATGACCGGCGTCGGCGATCCGGCGTACGTCCCCGGTACCGAAGCCATGGTCTACGGCTGGGGAGACACCACGGGGGGCGGCTCCTACGCCCACGGGCTGCGGGCCGCTCGTGTGCATGTGCTGCGGGACAGCGTCTGCCAGAACGCGTACCCCGGGCCGGCCGACGGTTCGTACCGGGCGAAGACGATGGTGTGCGCCGGGGAGGCCCAGGGAGGCCGCGACTCCTGTCAGGGGGACAGCGGCGGGCCGCTGGTCGCCCAGGGTCGACTGATCGGCCTGGTGTCCTGGGGGGATGGGTGTGGGCGGGCCGGGAGCCCCGGCGTCTACACGCGGGTGTCCGACATCGTCAGAACACTGCGCTGGGAAGCCGCGCTGCCGGGCGCGGCATCGGCGTCAGGCGGGAGCTGAGCCGGGATTCGAACGAGTGCGGGCGCGCCCGCCTGGGACGCAGGGCGGCCGCCCGCTACCAGCCTGTGCCGGTGGTCGCTCGTCGTTGAACGCGATCTGTCAGCGCTCTTCTTCTGAGGCGGGAACGGCAGTCAGCCGCTCCGTCTCGTCCTGTATCTCAGCGGCGATCTTCTTGAGTTCCGGCTCGAACTTGCGACCGTGGTGGGCGCAGAAGAGCAGTTCTCCGCCGCTGAGCAGGACGACGCGCACGTACGCCTGGGCGCCGCAGCGGTCGCAGCGGTCAGCGGCCGTCATCGGGCTCGCGGGGGTCAGAACAGTAGTCACGTCGCCTCTTCTCTAGCTCGACGAGCTGTCGTACCAGGGTCAACATCCAACCAGCCCCAAAACGTTCCCGCTCGTGGCTTCTCCTCGAAAAAATCTTCCGAGGCGGCCGTCTGCTGCCGGTTTGGCGGCGAATGTGCCGTATTACGTATTGGCTGTGTCGTACGGTTTCGCGCTGTCGGTCAGGGTCCGGTCCTCCCGGCTGGATTGCCGGTTTGTTCAAGAGGACGTGCCCGGAGCCTAAATGGTTCATGCCCCGAAGGGAACGTGATATGTACTTCACTCCATCGAGGGATCGAACACGCATGCGACGCTCGACTAGTGTGAGTTCGGGGGAGGGTGGCGTGACAACGGCTCTACCAGGCCTCGGTACCCTCTTTGCGGCGACCGAAGCCGCGCCCTTACCCAATGAGGGCCCATCTGAAATTCAGCGAGGAGCGAACCGCGTGACCGCCGATACGTCCGTGCCGTCCACAGCGCTGCTGGCAGGAGCAGACCGGGACGGTTCCAACTACACCGCGCGCACCTGCTCGTCCTCGAAGGCCTCGAGGCCGTACGCAAGCGCCCGGGTATGTACATCGGGTCGACCGACAGTCGTGGTCTCATGCACTGCCTCTGGGAGATCATCGACAACTCCGTCGACGAAGCTCTCGGCAGCTACGGCGACCACATCGAGGTGATCCTGCACGACGACGCCTCCGTCGAGGTGCGGGACAACGGCCGGGGCATCCCCGTCGACGTCGAGCCGAAGACCGGCTTGTCCGGTGTCGAGGTCGTCATGACCAAGTTGCACGCCGGCGGCAAGTTCGGTGGTGGCTCGTACGCCGCATCCGGCGGTCTGCACGGCGTCGGCGCCTCGGTGGTGAACGCCCTCTCCGCCCGGCTCGACGTGGAGGTCGACCGAGGTGGGCACACCCATGCGATCAGCTTCCGCCGCGGCGTCCCGGGCGTGTTCGCCGGGGACGGAGCCGACGCGAAGTTCGAGCCCGCGAGCGGCCTGCGCAAGACCAAGCGGATCCCCAAGACCCGCAACGGCACGCGCGTGCGCTACTGGGCCGACCGGCAGATCTTCCTCAAGGACGCCAAGCTCTCCCTGGAGCACCTTCACCAGCGCGCCCGCCAGACCGCTTTCCTGGTGCCCGGGCTGACGATTGTGGTCCGTGACGAGTACGGGCTGGGGGAGGGGGGCAGCAAGGGCGAGGAGTCCTTCCGCTTCGACGGCGGAATCAGCGAGTTCTGCGAGTACCTGGCCACGGACAAGCCCGTCTGCGACGTCCTCCGCTTCACCGGTCAGGGATCCTTTAAGGAGACGGTCCCCGTCCTGGACGACCACGGCCAGATGACGCCGACGGAGGTCACCCGCGAGCTGGGCGTCGATGTCGCGCTGCGCTGGGGCACCGGGTACGACACGACTCTCCGGTCCTTCGTCAACATCATCGCCACCCCCAAGGGCGGCACCCATGTGGCGGGCTTCGAGCAGGCCGTCGTCAAGACGATGAACGAGGTGCTGCGCTCCAAGAAGCTGCTGCGCGTCGCCGAGGACGACATCGTGAAGGACGACGCCCTGGAGGGCCTGACCGCCGTCGTCACGGTCCGGCTTGCCGAACCCCAGTTCGAGGGGCAGACCAAGGAGGTCCTGGGCACTTCGGCGGCCCGCCGCATCGTGAACACCGTGATCTCCAGGGAACTCAAGGCGTTCCTGACGTCCACCAAGCGGGACGCGGCGGCTCAGGCGCGGGTCGTCATGGAGAAGGCCGTCGCCGCCGCACGCACGCGTATCGCGGCCCGGCAGCACAAGGACGCCCAGCGCCGCAAGACGGCCCTGGAGTCCTCGTCCCTGCCGGCCAAGCTCGCGGACTGCCGCAGCGACGACGTCGAGCGCAGCGAGCTGTTCATCGTCGAGGGCGACTCCGCGCTCGGTACGGCGAAGCTCGCACGGAACTCCGAGTTCCAGGCGCTCCTGCCGATCCGGGGCAAGATCCTCAACGTCCAGAAGTCGTCCGTGACCGACATGCTGAAGAACGCCGAGTGCGGCGCGATCATCCAGGTCATAGGAGCGGGCTCCGGGCGGACCTTCGACATCGACGCGGCCCGCTACGGCAAGATCATCATGATGACCGACGCCGATGTGGACGGCTCCCACATCCGGTGCCTGCTGTTGACGCTGTTCCAGCGCTACATGCGGCCCATGGTGGAGGCCGGCCGGGTGTTCGCGGCGGTGCCGCCACTGCACCGCATCGAGCTGGTCCAGCCCAAGAAGGGCCAGGACAAGTACGTCTACACGTACTCGGACCGGGAGCTGCGCGACAAGCTCATGGAGTTCCAGAGCAAGAACGTCCGGTACAAGGACTCCATCCAGCGCTACAAGGGTCTTGGCGAGATGGACGCCGATCAGCTGGCCGAGACCACGATGGACCCGCGGCACCGCACCCTGCGTCGCATCAACCTCTCCGACCTGGAGGCGGCCGAGCAGGTGTTCGATCTGCTCATGGGGAACGACGTGGCGCCTCGGAAGGAGTTCATCTCCAGCTCGGCGGCGACGCTGGACCGGTCGCGGATCGACGCGTAGGTCCTGTCGACGCGTAGGCCCTGCGGCTGGGCCGGGTGGTGTTCGCGGAGTGGGGCCGACCTGGTGTCCAGGTCGGCCCCACCCGGGTTCCGGGCCGTCCTCACCCATGGGCGGAGAGCGCGGCACGCTGAGATCCACCCGTGATGGGTGCCGCCGGAGGTGGGGACGAGGCGGTGCGGCCGGTCGCTGGAGCCCGCCCCGGATGAGGTGCTCATGGACCTGTGAAGGTCCCGCTGACACGGCGTCGAGGCCACCGGGCGCATCCGGGCCGAGCATCCCGGCACGCCCGCCGTGGTACTCCCGACCCGCGGCGACGCCGAGGCCTTGCCACCCCGCCTCCGAGCGGGCGCGCGGGTACCTCACCGAGGACGTCACCGAGGACGCCGGCGGCGACGAGATCGTGCGGGCCGTGCAGAAGCGTCCTGTCGGAGGGGCACGGCACTGTCGCCGAGGCTCCTGTCTGAGGACGCGGGAGGCTCACCCAGCATCCGAATGCAGCGGGCAGCGCCTGAAGCGTCTCTCGGCCCCCGAACCCGAGCTGGCGGCGGGGCCGGCGCGACGGCCCGTCCGCCGGGCTGACCGCACGGGAGTCCCGCAGACCGGGATCAACGACCGGGCGCAGGCGGTGCCTCACGCATGCAGGAGAGGGCTGGTGCGGTCGGCGACGGTGTGAACGGGCCTTCCGTCACCTGATGGGGTGAAGCGTGGGGGGAAGAAGAGTCAGGGAACTTCCCGTTCTGTCCATCCTTGGGCATGCAGTCAAGCAACGGCCGTGCCCGCGGCGGCGAGCGCGGCTCCAAGAGTTCGGGCGACCATCGGCAAGGCATGGGCCCGGCGTCCGTCGAGACACCGGGGGGCATGCGGTACGAGGACCCTTGGTACGACGCGCTCGCCTCGGGGTGGGGCGAGGCGGGAACCCTGGACCCGCCCGTGGCCGAGGTTCCGGCAGCGCGTCGGGAGCGTACGGACAGGGCCGCGGCGGCGGCTCAGGTCTACGTCGAGGTGCAGAGCAGCGAGGCATTCCGGGAAGTCCGCAGCCGATACCGGCGGTTCGTGATTCCCGCGGTCATCGGGTTCTTCCTCTGGTATGCGGCCTATGTCGTGACGGCGACCGCCGCGCCCGGGTTCATGGCCCGTCCCGTGTGGGGCGCTGTGAACGTGGCGCTCCTTGCGGGGCTCGGGCAATTCGTCAGTACGTTCCTGCTGACCTGGGCCTACTCGCGCCACGCGCGGCTGCACAGGGACCGCGCGGCGCTCGAACTGCGCTGGGACACCCAGGAACTGACGCGTGAGGCCCGGGGCGGTGCGGCGTGACCGGCAACCATCAGGCGCTGGCGTTGCTGCTGTTCAGTGTCTTCGTCGCGATCACGCTGGGAATCACGACGTGGGTGAGCCGCAGCCGGCAGGGTTCGGCGGAGGAGTTCTACGCGGGGGGGCGGCTGTTCTCCCCCATGGAGAATGGTTTTGCCATCGCGGGCGACTACATGTCGGCCGCCTCCTTCCTGGGCATCTCGGGGCTCATCTGCCTCGTCGGCTACGACGGCCTGCTGTACTCGGTGGGCTTTCTCGTGGCCTGGCTCGTCGTGCTGTTCCTCGTGGCCGAACTGGTGCGCAACTGCGGGCGCTTCACGCTCGCCGACGTCATTGCCGCACGGATGAACGAGCGCCCCGTGCGGATCGCGTCGGGGACGGCCTCGGTCACCGTGTCCGTTCTCTACCTGGTGGCGCAGATGGTGGGTGCCGGCAGCCTCGTTGCGCTCCTGCTCGGCGACACCGGAGAGGCGGCCCGGACGGGGGCCGTGATCGGCGTCGGCGCCCTCATGGTGATCTATGTGTCGCTGGGAGGGATGCGGGCCACCACCTGGATCCAGATCGTGAAGGCGGTCCTGCTGCTCGGTGGCACGATCGTGCTCACCGTGCTCGTCCTGGTGCGCTTCCACGGCGACTTCGACCGGCTGTTGCGTACGGCGGCCGAGCGCAGCGGGCACGGTGCCGCGTTCCTGGCGCCCGGCCTGAAATACGGCGGGGACTGGATCGCCCGCTTCGACTTCATGAGCCTGGGGCTCGCGCTGGTGCTGGGCACGGCGGGCCTGCCGCACATCCTGTCGCGCTTCTACACCGTGCCGACGGCGCGGGCCGCCCGGCGATCCGTCGTCTGGTCGATCGGACTCATCGGCGGCTTCTACCTGATGACGATCGTCCTCGGCTTCGGCGCGGCGGCGATCGTCGGCCCGGACGCCGTACGCGGCTCCAGCGCCTCGGGGAACACGGCGGTTCCGCTCCTGGCCCTCGACCTGGGAGGTGGAGCCGGCTCCACGGGAGGGACCGTGTTGTTCGCGATCGTGGCGGCCGTCGCCTTCGCCACGATCCTCGCCGTGGTCGCGGGGATCACGCTCGCCTCCTCCGCGTCGGTGGCCCACGACCTGTACGCCTCGCTGCGACGCAAGCATGCCGCACCGCGCAGCGAGGTGACGGTCGCGCGGATCGCCGCCGTCGGCATCGGCGTCGTCGCGATCGGTCTCGGTCTGCTGGCCCGCGATCTCAACGTCGCCTTCCTGGTGGGACTCGCCTTCGCCGTCGCCGCGTCGGCGAATCTGCCGGTCCTGCTGTACTCGCTGTTCTGGCGGGGCTTCACCACGCGGGGCGCCGTGTGGGCCGTCTACGGCGGGCTGGTCCCTGCCCTGGTGCTCGTCGCCCTGTCACCCGTCGTGTCGGGCAGCTCCCAGTCGATCTTCCCCGACGTCGACTTCCAGGTCTTCCCGCTCCAGAACCCCGGACTGGTCTCGATCCCCCTGGGCTTCCTCGCCGGCTGGCTCGGCACGGTCACCTCGGCGGAGGTGGCGGACGAGGCCAAGCACGCGGAGACCGAGGTCCGGTCGCTGACGGGGGCGGGGGCCGTGTAGGGCCCGTTGTGCGCGTCACGCCGGGCCGCGTTGGACCTGTTGTGCGCGTCACGCCGGTCTCGCGAGCGGTGTCGCTCGGTCACCTCGTGCCGCGTGGGCAGCACCTGCACAAGGAAAGGCATCGACAAAGCGACAAGTTGATGCTTCGGTCGACGGGCCGGCTCCACGGTCCTTCTCCGCCACAGCAGGGCCCTGTCCTCAGCCGCGGGTCGCCCACACGTAACGGTGTTCCGGGCGGCCCGCGTCGCCGTACTTCAAGGTGAGCCGGGCTCTGCCCGTGCGCTCCAGAAGCTTCAGATACCGCTGTGCGGTCTGGCGGCTCACCCCGGTGCGCTCGGCGATCTCCTGGGCGGACAACGGCCCTTCCGCCTGCATCAGGGACTGGCGCACGAGCGCCGCCGTGGTGGGGGAGTGCCCTTTGGGCAGCCCGGGCTCCGAGGGCGCGGACAGGGCGCCGAAGATGCGGTCGACGTCGGCCTGTTCGGCCTCGCCGCCGCTGTCGAGCGTGCGGCGCAGTTCCGCGTACGCCTCCAGCTTGGCGCGCAGGCCCGCGAAGTTGAACGGCTTGACCAGGTACTGCAGAGCGCCCTGCCGCATCGCTGCCTGCACCGTCGTGACGTCCCGGGCGGCCGTCACCATGATCACGTCGGTCTGGTGGCCACGCCTGCGCATCTCCTGCACGACCTCAAGACCCGTCTCGTCGGGAAGGTAGTGGTCGAGCAGGATCAGGTCGAGCCGCGGCAGCAGTTCCACCTGGCGGAGCGCTTCGGCCGCGCTGTGCGCCTCGCCGGCGACGTGGAAGCCCGGCACCTTCTCGACGTAGGCCGCGTTGACCCGGGCGACCCTGGTGTCGTCGTCCACGATCAGGACCTCGATCATCGCGACTCCTCCTCGACGGTGCCCTGCGCGGGTGCGGCCAGGGCGGGCTCCGGCTCGGCCTCGGTCAGGGCTTCGGGCAGTACGACGGTGAACTCGGCACCCCCGCCGAGCGCGTCGCGCACGGACGCGCCGCCGCCCTGCCGCTCGGCGAGCCTGCGCACCAGGGAGAGGCCGATGCCGCGTTTGCCGTGGGCCGGAGGCTTCTTCGTGGACCAACCCTCGGTGAAGATCGATTCATGATGCTCGGCCGGCACCCCCGGCCCCGTGTCCCGCACCCGCAGCACGACGCTACGGCCCTCGGTCCGCAACTCGACCTCCACGCGCGCGTGCGCGGTGCCGGCCACGGCGTCCAGCGCGTTGTCCACCAGATTGCCGACGACCGTCACCAGCCCGCGCGGTCGATCAGCCGGTCGGGCAGCCGCGTGCCGTCCGAGATCCACAGGGCGACACCTCGTTCGGCCGCCACGGTCGCCTTGCCGACGAGCAGGGCGGCGAGCAGCGGATCCCCGATCTTCTCGGTCACCTGCTCCGCGGTGGCCCGGTGATCGCCGACCACCTCGTCGACGAAGTCCACGGCGTCGTCGTACATCTCCAGTTCGAGCAGCCCCAGGAGCGTGTGCATGCGGTTGGCGTGCTCGTGGTCCTGGGCGCGAAGGGCGTCGATCAGCCCGTGCGTGGAGTCGAGTTCCCGCCCCAGCTGCTCCAGCTCGGTGCGGTCCCTGAGGGTGGCCACGGCACCGCCGTCGTCCGTGGGCATCCGGTTGACTACGAGCACACGCTGTCCGCGGACGGCGACCAGGTCCGTGCCGGTCACCCGGCCGGCCAGAACGTCGGACGTACGGCCCTCGCCGAGAGCCTCGTCCGGTGACCGGCCCACGGCCTCCTCACCGATGCCCAGGAGGCGCTGTGCCTCGTCGTTGAGCAGGCGGACGCGGCCGGCCCGGTCCAGGGCCACGACGCCCTCCCGGATGCCGTGCAGCATCGCCTCGCGCTCGGAGAGCAGCGCCGAGATGTCGGAGAACGCGAGGTCGCGGGTCTGTCGCTGGACCCGCCGGGAGATCAGCCAGGCGGCCAGCGCACCCACGGCGAGCGCGCCTCCCGCGTAGGCGAACAGCCCCGGGATGGCGTGGATGAGCCGGGCGCGCACACTGTCGTACTCGATGCCGACCGAGACCGCTCCGACGATCCTGCCGTCGCCGTCGCGCAGGGGCACCTTGCCGCGGGCCGAGCGGCCCAGTGTGCCGTTGTCGATCTCCATGACGTCCCGGCCGGCCAGGGCCTCGCTGGGGTCCGTCGAGACGTGGCCGCCGACCTCCTGGGGCTCGGTGTGGGACCAGCGCGTGCCGCGGAGGTCCATCACCACCACGTACTCGGCCCCGCTCGCCTTGCGGATCCGCTCCGCCGCCTGCTGCACGGGCCCGTCGACCGACGGCGGCGTGCGCCGGAGGTCCTCGGCGATCTGCGGTACGGCCGCGGTGGTCTGCGCGACGGCGAGCGCGCGGCGCATGGCCTGGTCGTCGAGCTGGTCGCTGAGCGGGGCCAGGAAGAGTCCGGTCGCGAGCACGACGACTCCCGCGGCGATCGCCAGCTGCATCAGCAGGATCTGGGAGAAGACGCGCCGGGGCATCCCGAGGCGCAGGCGACGGGCGGGGGGAGTGGGGCTCATACCCCGACGGTACGTGGGCGGGCCCGCGGATCCGTAGGGGGTGTGTTGTGTGGATCTCTTGATCGGCTCAAGAGGAAACGGTTCAGCGATCGTCTCAGGGCAAGATCGATCATGAGGGATCGGCCGGTCAGCCGACCAGAGCCGCCGGCCTGAGTGCGTGCACCGCCACCACTTCCATCCGCGCGGGTGACCCGAGGACGGCCGCCCCGCAGCTCTCCGGTCGGGGCGGCAGGGAAGCGCCCTGGGCCACGACCACCCGCCAGTGCCGACCATCCACGTGGGCGACGGTCACCTCCCAGCGGGGCGCCTCGCCCCGCGTGAGGACGACGGTGAGAGCCTCGGCCGCGTACTCGCCGGTCGCCGTCCGCACGGCCAGCTCCGCCGCCTGACCGGGCCGTTCCCACGCCGAGTTCCCGCGGCAGCCCTCCACGACGACGCGACCCTCCTGGGCGCCGTGCAGCACTTCCTTGACGGAGTGGGCCTGGGCGCGGCCGTACGCGTAGCCGTACGGCAGGACGAGCACGGTCGGTGAGAAGCGATGACCGCCCAGATGGGTGACCTCCCAGATCCCGTCGACGCCCGACGAGGAGAGTTCGGCGGCGAGAGGGCGGCCCAGAAGGGCGCAACAGCGGTCGCGCTTGCCGTTGGTGCAGACGAGGGCGAGCGGGTCGCCGGTGTGGGGGCGGCCGTGGAGTGCGGTGTCGAAGGTGTGGTGCTCGCCTCGGCCGAGCGCGGCGAAGTCGAGGTCCGCCAGCCGGCCGGGGTCGTCGGTGGTGGCGCTGCGCAGCCACACCCTGCCGGGAACGGTGTGGGCCGCGTACACCTGGCGTTGGCGAGTGGTGCCGAGGTCGGCGTGCGGCCCGGGGCGCCGGATGAGCGCGACACGAACGCCGGTGCCCTGCGCCGCGGCCTCGAGCGCGCGGCCCAGCGCCGGGTCCAGGTGACTCGACGTGAGCGCCTTGGCGCCCCAGGGGCCGGGCTGCTCCAGCAGCAGCCAGGTCGTCGCCGTGGCCGCGGTCCCGGCCATGGGCTCGTCGAGGTCCCGCGAGACGGTCGTGCACGTACTCACAGAGGTGAGCCTAACCTGACTTCGCCCGCATCGACTTCCGGTGAGGCGTGTGTCCCGACGGGCGGCACACGCGCGCGTGCCGCGCGGGTCCGGACGCCGGGGGCATCGCCTGCGTTCAGCGCGGTGTCATGGGCCCTGTCGCGGGAGCGGTCGGGGAGGTTTCGGGCCCACGTAGAGGCCGCTCGGCCGCATGCGCAGGGGGCGTTCGCCGTACTCCTCCAGTGCGTGCGCGATCCAGCCCGCCGTCCGGGCGACGGCGAAGACGGTCTCGCCCGCCGACGCCTCCATCCCGCAGGACGCGGTGAGGACGGCCAGCGCGAGGTCGACGTTGGCGTGCAGCGGGGTGTGCCGGGCGGTCGTGGCCACGATGTCGCGGGCGGCCGCCAGTGCGGGCGCCGCCTCGGGGATCTCCTCCAGAAGAGCGAAGAGGGCACGCGCGCGGGGGTCCTCCTGCGTGTAGAGCCGGTGTCCCAGGCCGGGGATGCGGCGGCCGGCCCGCAGTTCCTCCGCGATCACGGGTCCCGCGGAGCCCTGGTCGAGCACTTCGAGCACCAGCCGGTGCGCGAGCCCGCTGGCCGCACCGTGCAGGGGGCCCTCGATCACTCCGAGACCGGCGGTGACGGCCGCGTAGGCGTGTGCGCGGGCGCTGGCCGCCACCCGCACCGCGAGCGTCGACGCGGCCAGGTCGTGGTCGACGAGCAAGGCGAGTGCGGTGTCCAGGACGTGCAGTGGCGCCTCCGCCGCGGGCTGCCAGCTGAGCCGTCCCCACAGCCGCTGGGCCAGGGAGCCGCAGTCCCGGTGGGAGGGCAGTTTCGGCGGCAGGGCGGCGACGAGGGTCGGGATGAGGCCGCGGGCGGCGCCGAGCACGGCGTCCTGGGAGAGGTCGAAGCGGAGCGGGTCCGCCACCGCGGCGGAGATCGCGGCGACGCGCAGCCGGTCGGTGGGACCGGTGTGCTCGGGCAGCGCGTCGACCGCGCGGCGGGCGGCCTCGACGGAGGCCCGGGGGGCGGTGAAGGTGGCTCCGGTCCGCAGTCGGCCGGTCCACAGCCACTCGGCGACCTCTTCGTACGAATGCCGGGCGGCCAGTTCGGTCGCGTCGACGCCCCGGTAGTAGTACCGGTCCTGGTCGATGAGGGTGAGGCGGGTGCGTACGGACTGCTCGGCGCCCGTGCCCGGACTCCCGTTGCTCTCCCGCCTGTTGCGCCGCGCGAGCCTGTCGACCTCCTGGGCGTCGAAGGTGCTGCCCCGGCCGCCCGGTACGCGCCGGCTGCTGAGCTGTCCGCGGCTGACGTACGCGTACACGGTCTCGGGTTTCACGCCGAGCAGCTCGGCGGCCTCCTTGGTGGTCAACCGTCGTTCCGGGTGGCCGGGGCCGGGTTCCTGATCGCGCATGAGGGTCACCGTATCCACAGAACATATACATTGACTGAATCAATATTGACAGAGATTTAGTCAATCATGGACAGTCGAAATCAAGTTCAAGGAGGAAACCATGTCCGTCAACAGGTCCGCAGCCACAGTCGTCGAGGTACCGCGAGGACTTGCCGGTGTCGTCGTCGCCGACACCGAGGTCGGTGACGTCCGGGGACGCGAGGGCTTCTACCACTACCGCCAGTACTCGGCCGTCGACCTAGCCCGCAGCCGCCCGTTCGAGGACGTCTGGCATCTCCTCATCCACGGCGACCTGCCGGACGCGCGCGGCGCCGCCGTCTTCGCCGCCGAGACCGCGGCTCTCCGGAGCCTCCCCGACCAGGTGGCGGCAGCCCTGCCGGCCATCGCGGAGGCGGGCGCTGGCACCGGCCCGCTCGCCGGGCTCCGGACGGCCCTGTCACTGCTCGGCGCGGCGAAGGGCTTCCGGCCGGTGTACGACACCGACGCCGACCGGCGCCGGAGGGACACCCTCGCCGCGGCCGCCGCCGTACCGACGCTGCTCAGCGCGCTGTACCGGCTGGGCAAGGGCCTCGATCCCGTCGAGCCGCGTGAGGACCTCTCGTACGCGGCGAACTACCTGTACATGTTGACCGGCGCCGAGCCGGAACCGGACCGGGCGCGTGCCGTCGAGCAATATCTGATCTCCACCATTGATCACGGCTTCAACGCGTCCACCTTCACCGCCCGCGTCGTCACCTCGACAGGCGCGGACGTGGCCGCGTGTCTGGTCGCCGCCGTGGGGGCGCTGTCGGGACCCCTGCACGGCGGTGCCCCCAGCCGTGCGCTGGACACCCTGGACGCGATCGGCACGCCCGACCGCATCGACTCGTGGATCCGTGAGCGGGTTCTGGCCGGTGATCGCATCATGGGATTCGGTCACGCCGTCTACCGGACCGAGGACCCGCGCTCGCGCATGCTCCGCGAGATCGCCCAGCGCTTCGGGGGACCACGCGTCGACTTCGCCGTGAAGGTCGAGCGGCAGGTCGAGGCGATCCTCGCCGAGCTGAAGCCGGGCCGGGAACTGCACGCGAACGTGGAGTTCTACGCGGGCGTCGTCATGGAACTGTGCGGGCTGCCCCGCGAGATGTTCACCCCCACCTTCGCGGCGGCCCGTGTCGTCGGCTGGAGCGCCAACATCCTGGAGCAGGCGGAGGACAGGAAGATCATCCGACCTGCGGCGCGCTATGTGGGGCCCCGGGCGCCGGTCCCCGTGCCGGTGACCTGAGCCGAAGTGCGACCGTCCCGGTGTGGCTGCCGCCTGACGGCGCCCGGAGAACGCGTGCGGCCTGGTGCCGTTCTGGCGCCAGGCCTCATCGGTGGTGATCGAGCAGGGACGGGGTGCCGAGCTGCTCGCCGGGTGACCGCCGGCTCGCTCAACGGTTGTGCGCGGCCGTGGTGGTGGGCGACGGGACGGGTCTTCGGATGGACCGTGCTCGTGCGGTGGGATCAGGCGTCGGGGATGTCCGCCTTGGCGCGGATCAGGGTCTCTCTGCTCACGACGACGATGCGTTCGTAGTCGGCGCGTGCGGCGTCCGCGGGCAGTTCACCGTCCAGCGCCTCGGTGGCCTCGGTGCCGATGACGGCGAAGTTGCCGTCACTGAGTTCGAACACGTCCGGGCAGTTGGCTCCCGAGTTACTGCCTCGGGCGCTCGGAGGCACACCGATGCGGCGCACGATCTTCAAGAGGGGTACCGGTCCTTCAGAAGGGTCTGGGCAGAGTGCAGAGCAAAAAGTACCGGGACCGGTGGTGTCGTTGGGTCAGCATCGCTCAAAGTCACTCAGTTGTATTGCCGTCGCTCAGGAGTTGACCCGATCGGCGGTACGGTCCGCACTCACTCGGTCGGCGGGTTGCCCACCACCCACCATTCGTCCGTGTCCGCTTCGTCGAGATCCTTGACGAGGCCGTCCACCATGCGTCCGATCCTGGCCTCGTCGGACGACTGCTTCAGGGTCGCGCGCTGGCTCCGCGACGCCTCCCAGTACTCCCGGAACAGCGGGCTCTGAAAGAACTCGCGCAGATACGTGTACAGCTCCTCCCGGTCCACGATGCCCGCGCGGTAGAGGTGGTACAGATGGGCGTACCACGCGTTGGCGTACAGGAACTGGCGGCGCTTCTCCGCCGGGATGCTCTTGTCGTAGGTGTCGATCACCGAGGCGAGGGACGGGTCGTCGATCGCCCTGGCCAGCAGTTCCCAGTGCATGCGCTGCTGATGAGCCAGCGCCTTGCGACGGAACGCCAGCTCCTCGAGTTCCAGTCGGCGCTGGTCCAGGCGGGCCGTCTCGAGATACCGGTGCCGGGCTGCCAGCACCGCCGTGCCGGCGGTGAGCAGCAGGCCGAGCGTGGCGGATGCCAACTTCCCCGCAGCGTGCTTTCGTGTGGCCATGTCAACCCCCGAATCAAACGACCGTCAGCCGGTCGTCGGTTGCGGGTCGGCTGACGGGGACCGGCGAGCGGGTGGGCGGCGCTTGCCGTCTCCCAGAGTGCCGAGCGGCTCTGATCGGCGGGGGAGGCGGAGAGGAGGCGCACGGAGGGAAGTGAGGGTCGCACACCACGGCGCCTTGCCCAACGTCTGCCCAGCCGACGCTGCTAACAATCGTTCACTTCGCGGCGATTCCTCCGGCTCGTATCCTGACTGCGCATTCAATCCTCGACCGTGCGCCGGGCCGCGAGCCGGTGCACGCGTAGGTGTCAGAGAGGTCGCACGTTGACGCAGAGCAGCACTCCGCAGCAGATCCCGGTCGTCGTACTCGCCGGATTCCTGGGTTCCGGCAAGACGACGCTGCTCAACCACCTCCTCCATCGCAGCGGAGGCAGCCGTATCGGCGCGATCGTGAACGACTTCGGCTCCATCGAGATCGACGCCATGGCCGTGGCGGGCGCGCTCGGCGACTCCACGGTCTCCCTCGGCAACGGCTGCCTGTGCTGCGCCTTCGACGCCGGTGAGCTGGACGTCTACCTCGAACGCCTCGCCCGCCCCTCCGCCGGCATCGACGTCATCGTCATCGAGGCCAGCGGGCTCGCCGAACCGGGGGAACTCGTCCGGATGGTCCTCGCCAGCGAGCATCCGGGGATCGTGTACGGCGGGCTCGTCGAGGTCGTCGACGCCGCCGAGTTCGACGAGACCCGCGCCAGGCACCCCGAGATCGACCGGCACCTCGACCTCGCCGACCTCGTCGTGGTGAACAAGCTCGACCGGACGCCCGACGCGGACCGTGTCCTCGGTCTCGTCCGCTCCCTCACCGACCGGGCAGCCGTCGTACCGGCCACCTACGGCCGTGTCGACCCCGAGCTGCTCTTCGACTGCCGACCGAGCGAGGAGCGTGTCGGGCAGCTCTCCTTCGACGACCTGCACCGACAGGACGGCAACGACGGCAACGACGGCAACGACGGCAGCACCAGCCGCGCCGGCCACGACGGGCATGACGCTCCCGGCGATCACATTGATCATGTTGATCATCTGCACACCGCCTACGACAGCCTGTCCTTCGTCGCCGAAGTCCCGCTGGACCCGCGCCGGTTGATGCCGTTCCTCGACAGCCGGCCCGAGGGGCTGTACCGCATCAAGGGGTACGTCGACTTCGGGCCGTACGACCCCGCCAACCGGTACGCCGTACACGCCGTGGGGCGTTTCCTGCGCTTCTACCCGGAAGCCT
This sequence comes from Streptomyces phaeoluteigriseus, assembly GCF_001896135.2. Lineage (GTDB taxonomy): Bacteria > Actinomycetota > Actinomycetes > Streptomycetales > Streptomycetaceae > Streptomyces > Streptomyces phaeoluteigriseus. The sequence goes on along the minus strand of NZ_MPOH02000009.1, from coordinate 243,630 downwards.
GGGGCCCCACCGAGGAACGCCGCACCCAGCTCGTCCTCATCGGCTCCGGCATCGACACCGCCGCCCTCGCCAAGGAACTGGGGGCGTGCGAGAACGACGCCCCCGCACGCCGACGAGCGCGGCATGTGGGGCGTCCTTCGCTACGTGCAGGACCCCGAGGAGCGGACCGTCGAAGGGACGGTGGAGGAGACCGACGAAGAGGTCGGGGAGGAGGCCTAGACCGGTCCGGCCACCACCGACACCGTCTTCCCCAGCGACATGCCCGAGCCGTCCCGGCGCGGGTCGATCTCCGGCAGGTCGACCGGGGTGCCGTTCTTCTGCGCGGCTCGCGCAGGGACGGGCCCCGCCCAGGCCAGGGACAGGCAGTCCTCGCCCTTCAGGAACCGCTGGCAGCGCACGCCGCCGGTCGCCCGCCCCTTGCGCGGGTACTGGTCGAACGGGGTCAGCTTGGCGGTCGTCTGGACGGAGTCGTCCAGCGTGCCGCGCGAGCCCGCGACCGTGAACACCACCGCGTCCGCACCCGGGTCCACGGCCGTGAAGGAGATCACCTTCGCGCCCTCGGTGAGCTTGATGCCCGTCATACCGCCGGCCGGGCGGCCCTGCGGACGGACGTGCGCGGCCTGATAGCGCAGCAACTGGGCGTCGTCCGTGATGAAGACCAGGTCCTCGTCGCCCGTGCGCAGCTCGACCGCGCCGACGATGCGGTCGCCCTCCTTGAGGGTGATGACCTCCAGCTCGTCCTTGTTGGTCGGATAGTCGGGCACCACCCGCTTGACGACGCCCTGTTCGGTGCCGAGCGCGATGCCCGGGGAGGACTCGTCGAGCGTGGTCAGGCAGACCACCGTCTCGTCGCCCTCCACGGGGACGAACTCCGTCAGCGGGGCGCCGCCCGAGAGGTTCGGCGCCGACGCCGTCTCCGGGAGCTGCGGCAGGTCGACGACGTTGATCCGCAGCAGCCGGCCCGTCGAGGTGACCGCGCCGATCTCCCCGCGCGCGGTGGCCGGCACCGCCGACACGATCACGTCGTGCTTGGTCCGCCGGGCGTCCGCGTCCTCCGCCAAGGGCTCGCGGTTCGCCGTACGGGCCACCAGGCCCGTGGAGGAGAGCAGCACCCGGCACGGGTCGTCGGCGACCTGGAGCGGCACGGTGGAGGCCGGTGTGCCCGCCGACTCCAGCAGGACCGTACGACGCTCGGTGCCGAACTTCTTCGCCACCGCGGCCAGTTCGGCCGAGACCAGCTTGCGCAGCTCCGCGTCCGACTCCAGGATCCGGGTCAGCTCGGCGATCTCCTCGTTGAGCTTCCCCTGCTCCGCCTCCAGTTCGATGCGGTCGAACCTGGTCAGCCGGCGCAGCGGCGTGTCGAGGATGTACTGGGTCTGGATCTCCGACAGGGAGAAGCGCTCGATCAGGCGCTCCTTGGCCTGCGCGCTGTTGTCGCTGGAGCGGATCAGGCGGATGACCTCGTCGATGTCGACGAGCGCGGTGAGCAGGCCCTCCACCAGGTGCAGGCGGTCGCGGCGCTTGGTCCGACGGAACTCGCTGCGCCGCCGGATGACCTCGAAGCGGTGGTCGAGGTAGACCTCGAGCAGCTCCTTCAGGCCCAGCGTGAGCGGCTGGCCGTCCACCAGCGCCACGTTGTTGATGCCGAAGGACTCCTCCATGGGCGTCAGCTTGTACAGCTGCTCCAGGACGGCCTCCGGCACGAAGCCGTTCTTGATCTCGATGACCAGGCGCAGCCCGTGCGCGCGGTCGGTGAGGTCCTTGACGTCGGCGATGCCCTGGATCCGCTTCGAGCCGACCAGGTCCTTGATCTTGGCGATGACCTTCTCGGGGCCGACGGCGAAGGGCAGTTCGGTGACGACGAGGCCCTTGCGGCGGGCCGTCACGGTCTCCACCGACACCGTGGCGCGGATCTTGAAGGTGCCGCGGCCGGTCTCGTAGGCGTCCCTGATCCCGGAGAGGCCGACGATCCGGCCGCCGGTGGGCAGGTCGGGGCCCGGGACGTGCTTCATCAGCGTGTCCAGATCCGCGTTCGGGAAGCGGATCAGGTGGCGGGCGGCCGAGATGACCTCGCCCAGGTTGTGCGGCGGCATGTTCGTGGCCATGCCGACCGCGATGCCCGAGGAGCCGTTGACCAGGAGGTTCGGGAAGGCGGCGGGCAGTGCCACCGGCTCCCGCTCCTGGCCGTCGTAGTTCGGGGTGAAGTCGACCGTGTCCTCGTCGATGGACTCGGTCATCAGGCTCGTCGCCGCGGCCTGACGACATTCCGTGTACCGCATGGCGGCCGGCGGGTCGTCGTTGCCCAGCGAGCCGAAGTTGCCGTGGCCGTCGACCAGGGGAACGCGCATGGAGAACGGCTGGGCCATGCGGACCAGGGCGTCGTAGATCGAGGCGTCGCCGTGCGGGTGCAGCTTGCCCATGACCTCGCCGACGACGCGCGCGCACTTCACGTATCCGCGGTCGGGGCGCAGGCCCATCTCGTTCATCTGGTAGACGATGCGGCGGTGGACCGGCTTGAGGCCGTCGCGGGCGTCCGGCAGGGCGCGGGAGTAGATGACCGAGTACGCGTACTCGAGGAAGGAGCCCTGCATCTCGTCGACGACGTCGATGTCGAGGATCCGCTCCTCGTACGAGTCGTCGGGCGGCGGGGTCTTCGTGCTGCGGCGGGCCATCGCTGCCGGCTCCTCCTGTTTCCTGGTCGCTCGCCTGCGGGGCGCTCACGTCGGTGTCGACGCGCGCCCTTCGGCTCACTCTTGCTGAGGCGTGTGACGGGATCTCGCGGACCATTGTGGACCGTGGCACTGACAGCGCGTCCCAGGGCCCGGGCGTCGGCGACCGGGCGGCCGGAGAGCCACCTCGTCCACGGCTGTCCGCAGGCTACGCGATCTCGCTCTCGGCGTACGCCGCCCGGGAACTTCGCCGCGGCTCCGCACGCTTGCATACAGTGGCAGGACCGGCAGGAAAACCGCGGTTTCGACGACCGCGTCCGCGATCGGAAGGACGTACATGCCCATGGGTCACACGGCCACAGCCCAGGCAGGCTCCGGGGGCCTGACAGCGAGCGAACACCGCCTGGCCAACGGCCTGCGCGTGGTGCTCTCCGAGGACCACCTGACCCCCGTCGCGGCGGTGTGCCTCTGGTACGACGTCGGCTCGCGCCATGAAGTCAAGGGCCGTACCGGCCTGGCTCACCTTTTCGAGCACCTGATGTTCCAGGGCTCCGGCCAGGTCAAGGGCAACGGCCACTTCGAGCTGGTCCAGGGCGCGGGAGGCTCGCTCAACGGCACGACGAGCTTCGAGCGCACCAACTACTTCGAGACCATGCCCACCCACCAGCTGGAGCTCGCCCTCTGGCTGGAGGCCGACCGCATGGGCTCCCTGCTCGCCGCGCTGGACGACGAGTCGATGGAGAACCAGCGCGACGTCGTCAAGAACGAACGCCGCCAGCGCTACGACAACGTCCCCTACGGCACGGCGTTCGAGAAGCTGACCGCCCTCGCCTACCCGGAGGGCCACCCCTACCACCACACGCCGATCGGCTCGATGGCCGACCTGGACGCGGCGACGCTGGAGGACGCGCGCGCGTTCTTCCGCACCTACTACGCGCCCAACAACGCCGTTCTGTCGGTCGTCGGCGACATCGACCCGGAGCAGACGCTCGCCTGGATCGAGAAGTACTTCGGCTCCATCCCCGCCCACGACGGCAAGCCCGAGCCCCGTGACGGCTCCCTGCCCGACATCATCGGCGAGCAGCTGCGCGAGGTCGTCGAGGAGGAGGTCCCGGCCCGCGCGCTGATGGCCGCCTACCGGCTGCCGCAGGACGGCACGCGCGCGTGCGACGCGGCCGACCTGGCGCTCACCGTGCTCGGCGGCGGCGAGTCCTCCCGCCTCTACAACCGCCTGGTCCGTCGCGACCGTACGGCCGTGGCGGCCGGCTTCGGCCTGCTGCGCCTGGCCGGCGCGCCCTCCCTGGGCTGGCTGGACGTCAAGACGTCCGGCGACGTCGAGGTGCCCGTCATCGAGTCGGCCATCGACGAGGAGCTGGCCCGGTTCGCCGAGGAAGGCCCCACGGACGAGGAGATGGAGCGCGCCCAGGCCCAGTTGGAGCGCGAGTGGCTGGACCGCCTGGGCACGGTCGCCGGCCGCGCCGACGAACTGTGCCGGTACGCGGTGCTGTTCGGCGACCCGCAACTCGCCCTGACCGCCGTCCAGCGAGTGCTGGAGATCACCGCCGAGGAGGTCCGGGAGGCCGCCAAGGCCCGCCTGCGCCCCGACAACCGCGCCGTGCTGGTCTACGAGCCCACCGAGCCCACCGAGCCCGCCGAGAACCCCGCCGACGAGGACCAGAACGAGGAGGCGGCCCAGTGACCGAGCTCGCCGCGATGGACTTCCACCCCCAGCCCCGGGCGGGCGAGGCCAGGCCCTGGGCGTTCCCGGCCCCCGAGCGAGGACGCTCGACAACGGCCTGACCGTCCTGCACTGCCACCGCCCCGGCCAGCAGGTCGTCGCCGTCGAGGTCATCCTCGACGCGCCCCTGGATGCCGAGCCGACCGGCCTCGACGGCGTCGCCACGATCATGGCGCGGGCCTTCTCCGAGGGCACCGACAAGCACTCCGCCGAGGATTTCGCCGCCGAGCTGGAGCGCTGCGGCGCCACCCTCGACGCGCACGCCGACCATCCCGGAGTCCGCCTCAGCCTGGAGGTCCCGGTCTCCCGCCTGGCCAAGGCCCTCGGCCTCGTCGCCGACGCGCTGCGGGCGCCCGCGTTCGCCGACAACGAGATCGAGCGGCTCGTCCGCAACCGCCTGGACGAGATCCCGCACGAGCTGGCCAACCCGTCCCGGCGTGCGGCCAAGGAACTCTCCAAGGAGCTGTTCCCGGCGAGCGTACGCATGTCGCGTCCGCGCCAGGGCAGCGCGGACACCGTGGAGAAGATCGACTCCGCCGCCGTACGCGCCTTCTACGAGAAGCACGTCCGCCCCGCGACGGCCACCGCCGTGGTCGTCGGCGACCTCACCGGAGTCGACCTCGAAGCGCTCCTCGGTGACACCCTGGGCGCGTGGACGGGCTCCGCGGGCCAGCCGCGTCCGGTGCCGCCGGTGACCGCCGACGACACCGGACGGGTCGTCATCGTGGACCGCCCCGGCGCCGTCCAGACGCAACTGCTGATCGGCCGCATCGGCGCCGACCGGCACGCGCGCGTGTGGCCCGCGCAGGTGCTCGGCACGTACTGCCTCGGCGGCACCCTCACCTCCCGGCTGGACCGCGTCCTGCGCGAGGAGAAGGGCTACACCTACGGCGTGCGCGCCTTCGGGCAGGTCCTCAGGTCCGCGCCGGACGGCTCGGGCGCCGCGATGCTCGCCATCAGCGGTTCCATCGACACCCCGAACACCGGTCCCGCGCTGGAGGACCTGTGGAAGGTGCTGCGCACTCTCGCCGAGGGCGGCCTGACCGACGCGGAACGTGACGTCGCCGTGCAGAACCTCGTCGGGGTGGCGCCCCTGAAGTACGAGACGGCCGCCGCCGTGGCGGGCACACTGGCCGACCAGGTCGAGCAGCACCTGCCCGACGACTACCAGGCGACGCTGTACCAGCAGCTCGCCGCGACCGGCACCGTGGAGGCCACCGCGGCGGTCGTGAGCGCCTTCCCGGTGGACCGTCTGGTGACGGTTCTCGTCGGTGACGCGGCCGCGATCAAGGCGCCGGTCGAGGCCCTCGGCATCGGTGAGGTGAAGGTCGTCTCCGCGGAGTAGCACCGCGGAGCAGGAACGCTGAGCGGATCGCGGATCGCGGATCGCGGATCGCGGATCGCGGATCGCGGATCGCGGATCGGGGTCCGTGGCGCCGGCGCGCGGCGCCGCACGCGCGTGAAGGGGCCCTGGTGGACGGATGTGTCACCAGGGCCCTTTGATGTCCGAATTGGGGGAAAGGTTGCCTGTCTGCCCTGTGGCATGCACTACAAAAGCCGCGTTCTGTTTGGGGATTGACGGCCGCCGCGTCTAGTTTCAACCGGGCTGTTCGTCAGGCAGTGCGCCGCAACCGCGGCACCGGACAGTCATCGCCGAGTCCCCGCATGGCGCGAGCCAGGGGAGCCGGGGACCCAAACTAGGCAGTCCCTGGGGTGAATCGGACGCCCGCGCGTTTCGCGAGGGGGTCCGTAGGAGACCTTCCTGCTCCGAACCCGTCAGCTAACCCGGTAGGCGAGAGGGAAGGAAAGGACCGCTCAACTACATGGCGTCCACTTGCGCCACCGGGAAGCACCGTCGTCCCAGCCGGATGAAGCGCACCACCGCCCGCGCGGCGGGCATCGCGGCGCTCACCACCACCGGTGTCATCGGCACCGTCGCCTCCAGCCCCGCCCTCGCCGCGGCGAACCCGGCCGAGCAGACCGGTCTCATCCCGGTCGTCACCATCGGTGACACGGTCGCCGCCCAGATCGACGGCCAGGCCGCCGCGCAGAAGCAGGCCGCCCAGCGGGAGGCCGAGCGCGAGGAGGCCGCCGCCCAGGCCGCGGCGAAGGCCAAGGCGGAGCGCGAGGCCAGGGTCCGTGCCGCCCGCGCGGCCGAGCGCGAGCGCCTGAACGCCTTCGTGTCGCCGATCAGCGGCTCCCACATCTCCACCGGCTACCGGTCCGGCGGCTCCCTGTGGTCCTCCGGCAGCCACACCGGCATCGACTTCCACGCCGCCAGCGGCACCCCCGTGCGCGCGGTGGGCCTCGGTACCGTGGTCGAGGCCGGCTGGGGCGGCGCCTACGGCAACCAGGTCGTGATCCGGATGAACGACGGCACGTACACCCAGTACGGCCACCTCTCGTCCATCGGCGTATCGGTGGGGCAGAAGGTCGCTCCGGGCCAGCAGATCGCCCTGTCCGGTGCCACCGGCAACGTCACCGGCGCGCATCTGCACTTCGAGGTCCGCACCGGCGCGGAGTACGGCTCGGACATCGATCCGGCCGCCTACCTCCGCGCGCACGGCGTGAACATCTGACGACGTACGGCCACAGCTCGTACGGCCCCGGCCCTCGTGGCCGGGGCTTTCGTCGTTTCAGTGACCGTGCTGTCCAAAAAATATCCATGGATTCCGGCCCGCCATCGGAAATTCCCGCTGATTGCAATAGAGTCACGGAACACACGTCAATCGTCGACGTTTCACGGGGATTAAGGCGGAGGTCGGTCATGCGTATTCCGGCGCACTCGGTGTGCACGGCCATCCGGGACGACATCGTCGCGGGTGTCTACGAGCGTGGCGGCCGCCTCACCGAGGAACTCCTCGCACGCCGCTACGGCGTTTCACGCGTCCCCGTCCGGGAGGCGCTGCGCACGCTGGAGGCGGAGGGCTTCGTCGTCACGCGGCGGCACGCGGGAGCGTGCGTCGCCGAACCGACCGAGCAGGAGGCCGCCGACCTGCTGGAGATGCGCATGCTGCTGGAGCCGCTCGGCGCCACGCGGGCCGCCCAGCGGCGCACCGAGGCGCACCTCAAGGTGCTCCGCGGCCTCGTCCGGCTGGGCCAGGAGCGCGCCAGGCGCGGCAACAGCGAGGATCTGCGCTCCCTGGGGGGCTGGTTCCACGAGACCCTCGCACAGGCCTCCGGCAGCCACGCCCTGACCTCGACGCTCACCCAACTGCGCCACAAGATCTCCTGGATGTACGTGGTGGAGGCGCCGGCCAGTCCGGTGGAGTCCTGGGCGGAACACGGCGCGATCGTGGACGCGGTGGCGCGCGGCGACGCGGAGCGCGCGCGGGCGGTCACGGCGCTGCACGCCGAGCGCGCGACCTCCGCGCACCGGCTGCGTTTTTCCAGCGGCGACCGTCAGGACCGTGTGAGGACTTCGCAACACGTCGTAAACATGTCCGGCCTCCGGCATTAACAAGAGGGCCGTATACAAAGAAGGGAATTCGGCGGAGAGGTATTTTCGCTGCTCATTTTCCGGCGCGCCCCGCATTTCGGTTGGCGCGCCCTTCGTGTGCCCGCGGACTATTTCCGCCATGGCTCCGGCTATTCCATCCGGGCCCGGAAACAACGGAGCCGCGCCACCCGGATCGGGCGACGCGGCTCCTCGGCCGCTGTGGGCGGCAACCGGCTCAGACGGTCTCGGGCAGTTCCTCGAGACCCTCGGCGACCAGCTTGGCCAACCGGTCGAGGGCGGCGTCCGCACCCTCGGCCTCGGAGGCGAGAACGATCTCCTCGCCGCCCTGGGCGCCCAGGCCGAGGACGGCCAGCATGGAGGCCGCGTTGACGGGGTTGCCGCCCGCCTTGGCGATCGTCACCGGGACGCCTGCGGCCGTGGCGGCTCGGACGAAGATGGAAGCGGGGCGGGCGTGGAGGCCCTCGGCCCAGCCGACGTTGACGCGGCGCTCAGCCATGTGATGCTGCCCTTCAGTGTCTCAGGTTGTCTAGACCAGTGTTCCACACGTGAAGCGTGTGAGGACGGTCCGTGTGTCCCGTCCCGGTGCGGTCGTCGGATCGCGGCCTCGATCCGACCTCCGTCCCACCACAGACTGCCTCGCGCCGTTGTCGTACGCGAGCCGTACTCTGGGCCCCATGCAGAGCGCGTCGGACCGCCACGAGTATCCCGCCCACTGGGAAGCCGACGTGGTGCTGCGCGACGGCGGCACCGCGCGCATCCGCCCCATCACCGTCGATGACGCCGAGCGCCTGGTCAGCTTCTACGAGCAGGTGTCGGACGAGTCGAAGTACTACCGCTTCTTCGCGCCCTACCCGCGACTGTCCGCGAAGGACGTCCACCGCTTCACGCACCACGACTTTGTGGACCGGGTGGGACTCGCGGCCACGGTCGGCGGCGAGTTCATCGCCACCGTACGCTACGACCGCATCGGCGCCGACGGGATGGCCGCCACCGCCCCCGCCGACGAGGCCGAGGTCGCCTTCCTCGTGCAGGACGCCCACCAGGGACGGGGCGTCGCCTCCGCCCTCCTCGAACACATCGCGGCCGTCGCGCGCGAGCGCGGCATCCGACGGTTCGCCGCCGAGGTGCTCCCCGCCAACAACAAGATGATCAAGGTGTTCACGGACGCCGGCTACACCCAGAAGCGCAGCTTCGAGGACGGCGTCGTCCGCCTGGAGTTCGACCTCGAACCCACCGAACGCTCCCTTGCCGTGCAGCGCGCGCGGGAGCAGCGCGCCGAGGCCCACTCCGTACGGCGGTTGCTGGTGCCCGGCTCGGTCGCCGTCATCGGCGCCGGCCGCACGCCCGGCGGCGTCGGCCGCAGCGTCCTCGGCAACCTCCGGGAGGCCGGCTTCACCGGGGACCTCCACGCGGTGAACAAGGCGTTCCCCGAGGGCCTGACGGAACTCGACGGCGTGCCCGCCCACCGCTCGGTGCGCGACATCGACGGACACGTCGACCTCGCGGTCGTCGCCGTCCCGGCCGACCACGTGCCCGAAGTCGTCACCGAGTGCGGCGAGCACGGCGTGCAGGGACTCGTCGTCCTCGCCGCCGGATACGCCGAGAGCGGCCCCGAGGGACGCGAGCGCCAGCGCGAACTCGTGCGGCACGCGCGCGCGTACGGGATGCGGATCATCGGCCCCAACGCCTTCGGGGTCATCAACACCTCCCCGCAGGTACGGCTGAACGCGTCGTTGGCCCCGCAGACGCCACGGCCCGGCCGGATCGGCCTCTTCGCCCAGTCCGGCGCCATCGGCGTCGCCCTGCTGTCGCGGCTGCACCGGCGGGGTGGCGGCGTCACCGGGGTCACCGGTGTGTCGACGTTCGTCTCCTCCGGCAACCGCGCGGACGTGTCCGGCAACGACGTCCTCCAGTACTGGTACGACGACCCCGACACCGACGTCGCCCTGATGTACCTGGAGTCCATCGGCAACCCGCGCAAGTTCACCCGTCTCGCACGACGCACGGCGGCGGTCAAGCCGCTGGTGGTGGTCCAGGGCGCCGGCTCCGCCCCCCAGGGGCACGCCGTACGGGCCACGCGGCTGCCCCACGCCACGGTGTCCGCCCTCCTGCGGCAGGCCGGCGTGATCCGCGTGGACACCATCACCGAACTGGTCGACGCGGGCCTGCTGCTGGCACGCCAGCCGCTGCCGCGAGGACCGCGCGTGGGCATCCTCGGCAACTCGGAGTCGCTGGGGCTGCTGACGTACGACGCGTGCCTCTCCGAAGGACTGCGCCCGCAGTCGCCCCTGGACCTCACCACCGAGGCGTCGGCGGACGACTTCCACGCCGCCCTGGCGCACGCCCTGGCCGACGAGACGTGCGACGCGGTCGTGGTGACCGCGATCCCGGCGATCGGCGAGGCGTCCCCCGGCGACGCGGAACTGGCACAGGCCCTGCGCTCGGCCGCGGCCGCCGGCCCCGCCAAGCCGGTGCTCGTGGTGCACGTGGAGCTGGGCGGCCTCGCGGCGGCCCTGTCGGCGGCGACGAGCACGGCCCCCCGCGCGCGCACGGCGACGCCGGGCGCGGAAGCGGCCGAGCCCGGGCCGCCCCGGACCGGGACGACGGCCTCCGAAACGACGGCCTCCGAAACGACGGCCTCCGAAACGACGGCCTCCGAAACGACGGCGACCGGGACGACGGGCCGTCGAGGCCCCGAGGGTGCTCACCTCATCCCCGCCCTACCCCCGCCGCGGAACGCGCGGTCCGCGCCCTCGCCGAGGCCGTGAAGTACGCGCAGTGGCGGCGCGAGGCGGCCGACCCCGGCAAGGTGCCCGAGCACGAGGACATCGACGAGAGGGGCGCCGCCGCGCTCATCGGCAGGCTCCTCGCGCGCGGGCAGGGTCTCACCCTGGGTACCGACGAGACCTGCGAGCTGCTCGGCCGGTACGGCGTCCCCGTCCGGCGGTCCCTCCCCGCGCCCACCCCGGACGAGGCCGTACAGGCCGCCTCCGCCCTCGGCTACCCCGTCGCCCTCAAGGCCACCGCACCGCACCTGCGCCACCGTGCCGACCTGGGCGGCGTCCGCCTCGACCTCGCCGACGAGGAGCAACTGCGGCGGACGTACGCCGAGTTGACCGAGCTGTTCGGTGCCCCGCAGGAGCTGCGCCCGGTGGTGCAGGCGATGGCCCGCGCGGGGTGGACACCGTCGTCCGGGCGGTCATCGACCCGGCGGCCGGAGCCGTACTGTCGTTCGGGCTCGCCGGGGCCGCCTCGCAGCTGCTCGGTGACATGGCGCACCGCCTCATCCCGGTCACCGACCGGGACGCGACCTCCCTGGTCCGGTCGATCCGGACGGCCCCCCTCCTGTTCGGCTGGCGCGGCTCGACGCCCGTCGACACCCCGGCCCTGGAGGAGCTGCTGCTCAGGGTGTCCCGCCTGGTCGACGACCATCCGGAGGTGGCCGCGGTCACGCTGGAGCCGGTCGTCGTCGCCCCGCACGGCCTGAGCGTTCTCGGCGCCTCCGTCCGCCTCGCGCCCCCGCCCGTCCGCGACGACCTCGGCCCGCGGACGCTTCCCGCCTACTGAAGGGGCCGTCACCGGTCCCTCGCAGTCAGTGGGTCCCCGTAGGATGGAGGGCATGGCCAAGACCAGTACGACGACCCAGGGGCTGCGTGCGGCGATCGAGCGCAGCGGCTACTACCCGGCCCTCGTGGCCGAGGCGGTGGAGGCCGCCGTCGGCGGCGAGCCCATCCGGTCGTACCTGGTCCACCAGGAGACCACGTTCGATCAGAACGAAGTGCGCCGGCATGTGACCGTGCTGGTGCTCACCGGCAACCGCTTCATCGTCAGCCACACCGACGAGCAGGCCGCCGACACCACCTCACCGACGCCGTACGCCACCACGTCCACCGAGTCCGTGAAGCTCAGCCGGATCTCGTCGGTCGTCCTCAGCCGCGTGGTCGCCAACCCGGAGTCGTACACGCCGGGCAGCCTGCCGCGCGAGGTCGTGCTGACGATCGGCTGGGGCGCGGTCTCCCGCATCGACCTGGAGCCCGCCGCCTGCGGCGACCCCAACTGCGACGCCGACCACGGCTACACCGGCAGCTCGACGGCTGACGACCTCAGCCTGCGCGTGAGCGAGGCCGGGGACGGCCCGGACACGGTGCGCCAGACCCTCGCCTTCGCCCAGTCGCTCTCCGAGGCGACCGCGGATCTGACCGCGTAATGGCCCAGCCCGCCGTCTGGGACGACCCGGAACCCCTCGCCGTCTCCTCCGCACCCGTCCCCGAGTACGGCTCCGGCTCGCTCGCCGACCTGCTGCCCACGCTGGCCGCCGGTATGGGCGTCCCGGGCATGACCGCGGCGATCCCGGAGCTGACCCCGGCCGACCGCAACTGCGTCTTCCTGATCGACGGCCTCGGCTGGGAGCAGATCAAGGCCCACCGCGACGAGGCGCCCTACCTGCACAGCCTCCTCGGCAGCTCCCGCGGCGGCACCGGGCGCCCGCTCACCGCCGGCTACCCGGCGACCACCGCGACCTCCCTCGCCTCCGTCGGCACCGGCCTCCCGCCGGGCGCGCACGGCCTGCCCGGCTACACCGTGCGTGATCCGGCCACCGGCGAGCTGATGAACCAGCTCCGCTGGCAGCCTTGGACCTCGCCGCAGGCCTGGCAGCCGTATCCCACCGTCTTCCAGCTGGCCGAGGCGGCCGGGGTGCACGCCGCGCAGGTGTCCTCGCCCCACTTCCAGAACACCCCGCTCACCAAGGTCGCGCTCAGCGGCGGCACGTTCCACGGACGCCTCACCGGCGAGGAGCGCATGGACTTCGCGGCCGAGCAGCTCGCGGCCGGCGACCGCTCCCTGGTCTACACGTACTACGCCGAACTCGACGGGGCCGGACACCGCTACGGAGTCGCCTCCGACACCTGGCGCGGCCAGCTCATGTACGTCGACCGGCTCGTCCAGCGCCTCGCCGAGCAGCTTCCGCCGCGCAGCGCGCTCCACGTCACCGCCGACCACGGCATGGTCGACGTGCCCTTCGACGAGGACCACCGCATCGACTTCGACGCGGACTGGGAGCTGCGCGCCGGCGTCGCCCTGCTGGGCGGCGAGGGCCGCGCCCGCCATGTCTACGCCGTACCGGGCGCCCAGGACGACGTCCTGACCTGCTGGCGCGAGGTGCTCGGCGAGCAGTTCTGGGTGGCCTCGCGGGACGAGGCGATCGCCGCGGGCTGGTTCGGCCCGCACATCGACGAGCGCGTGTACGGCCGCCTCGGCGACGTGATCGCGGCAGCCCGGGACGACGTCCTGCTCATCGCCTCGGAGCGCGAGCCGAAGGAATCGGCCATGGTCGGCAACCACGGCTCCATGACCCCGGCGGAGCAGTTCGTGCCCCTGCTCGAAGTACGCTCCTGAAGCCCGTCGCCCCGCCCGTGCCACCGAAACCCCACCGAAAGGTGCTCGACTCCCCATGCCCGAGCTGGTGTTCTTCTCCGGAACCATGGACTGCGGGAAGTCCACGCTGGCTCTCCAGATAGAGCACAACCGCTCCGCGCGCGACTCCAGGGCATCATCTTCACCCGCGACGACCGCGCGGGCGAGGGCAAGCTGTCCTCCCGCCTCGGCCTGGTGACCGACGCGGTGGAGGTCCAGGACGGCCAGGACCTGTACGGCTATCTCGTCGACCACCTCTCGCAGGGCGGCCGCGCGGACTACGTGATCGCGGACGAGGCGCAGTTCCTCGCGGAGGAGCAGATCGACCAGCTCGCGCGCGTGGTCGACGACCTCGAGATCGACGTCTACGCCTTCGGCATCACGACCGACTTCCGCTCCAAGCTGTTCCCCGGCTCGCAGCGGCTCGTCGAGCTGGCCGACCGGGTGGAGGTCCTCCAGGTGGAGGCCCTGTGCTGGTGCGGCGCGCGCGCCACGCACAACGCCCGCACGGTCGGGGGAGTGATGGTCGTCGAGGGGGCCCAGGTCGTCATCGGCGACGTCGACCAGGCGGACACCGTCGGCTACGAGGTCCTGTGCCGACGCCACCACCGTCGCCGTATGACGGCCGCGTCGGCTCATGCGGCGGTCCTGTCCCCGGACGTGCTGCCGATGCAGCAGGTCTAGGCACCGCGGGCCTCAGGCGGGCCTCCGGCAGGCGTCAGGCGGGCCTCCGGCACCTCAGGCAGGCTCCTGGATCAGGGCGAAGCGGGCTCCTTCGGGATCGGTGACCGTCGCCACGCGCCCGTGCGCGCTGTCGTGCGCCGGTGCCAGGATCAGCCCACCGAGGCCGACCACCCGCGCTGCCGCCTCGTCCGCGTCCCCCACCTCGAAGTACGTCATCCAGTGCGGTCCCCGGTCCCGGGGCAGCGCGTTGCCCAGCCCGTGGACTCCGGCGACCGGCCGGTCCGCGACGTGCAGCGTGACGTAGTCGACGTCGTCGGAACCCACCGTCTCCCGGCGGTAGCCGAACACCGTCTCGTAGAACTTGACGACGCCCGCGGACTCGAAGGTCAGCAGCTCGTTCCAGGCGGGGGTGCCGTGCACGCCCGTGATGTCCGTGCCGAGGTGTTCCGCCGCCTGCCAGATGCCGAAGACCGCGCCGGCCGGATCGGAGCCGATGGCCAGGCGTCCGGCCTCGCCGGCGTCCAGCGGACCGACGCCGATCGTGCCGCCGCTCAGGCGCACCGTCTCGGCGGTGGTGTCCACGTCGTCGGAGGCGAGGTAGGGCGTCCAGGCCACGGGAAGATGGCGGTCCGGGGGGAGTTGACCGATGCCGGCCACCTCACGGCCGTCGAGCAGGGCCTTCACGTACGGGCCGAGTTGCTGGGGACCGGGGTGGAACTCCCAGCCGAACAGCTCGCCGTAGAACTCCTGGGTCGCCGTCAGTCCATGCACCATCAGGCTCACCCAGCAGGGTGTGCCGGGCGCGTACCGAGTGTGTGCTTCGCCGTTCAGGCCGGCCGGCCCACGTGCCTCGGGCATCGTCACTCTCTCCTCGGCCACTCGCGGTGGCCGCGTCGCTTCCGCACTCCGGCCCCCGGGCCGATGCTCGCACCACTCACGGTGCCGCGCGCTCCGGGCGCGCCGCCGCACCGTGGCGGGCATGTCGGGAAGATTCCCGGTGTGCGGATCCTCATCCGTTTCTGTGCGATTGCCGAAGGATGTTGATCGGCTGAACAGCATGTGCCCGATCCCGTACGCCTCGTGATCGAGCCTGTCCGGCCGAGCAGAGTAGCCGGACCTGGAGGGCCTGGCCACCACGTGCGCGAGGATGGGGGCCATGAACGCCATCATCTCCGCATCCGAACTCGCGAGCGCCCTGGCGGGGGAGAATCCGCCGGTCGTACTGGACGTCCGCTGGCAGCTCAGCGTGGCGAAGGCGGCCGGCGAGCCGTCGTTCGACGGCCGGGCCGCCTACGCGTCGGGCCACGTACCGGGCGCCGTGTACGTCGACCTGGACCGGGAACTGGCCGGGGCGTCCGGCGCGGGCGGCCGTCACCCGCTGCCGGACCTGGCGGATTTCGGGGCCGCGATGCGCCGGGCGGGCGTGTCGGCCGCCCGCCCGGTGGTCGCGTACGACGGCGGTCAGGGCTGGGCGGCGGCCCGCGCGTGGTGGCTGCTGCGTTGGACGGGTCACCCGGATGTGCGAGTCCTCGACGGCGGGTTGACGGCGTGGCAGGGGGAGCTGTCGGTCGACGTTCCGGTGCGCACGGAGGGCGACTTCGAGCCGCGCCCGGGCGCGGGACTGCTCGACGCGGACGCGGCGGCGGCGCTGGCCCGCTCGGGAGTGCTGTTCGACGCGCGCGCGGGCGAGCGGTACCGCGGCGAGGTGGAGCCGATCGACCGGATCGGTGGACACGTTCCCGGTGCGGTGTCGGCGCCGACGACGGACAACGTCGGCCCGGACGGCCGCTTCCTGCCCGCCGAGGACCTGAGGGACCGCTTCAGGTCGCTGGGGGCGTCCGACGGCAGGGAGGTGGGCGTGTACTGCGGCTCCGGCGTCTCGGGCGCCCATGAGGTGCTGGCGCTCGCGGTGGCGGGGATTCCGGCGGCCCTGTACGTCGGTTCGTGGTCGGAGTGGTCCTCGGACCCGTCCCGTCCGGTCGCCGTGGGCCCGGACCCCCGGTGACCCTGTCGCGTGCGACACGAAAAGGGGCCGCACCGAACAGGTGCGGCCCCTTCTCACGTATGAAGCTGTATGCGAACCGACTTATGCGAACCGGCGGCTGCGGGGGGCGGGTTGCCGTACGGCTGCCCGCTCCCGTCACTCCTGCTTCTTGCGCCGGGTGCCGAACACGATCTCGTCCCAGCTGGGCACCGCGGCGCGGCGGCCGGGGCGGACACCGTCGGCCTCGGCCTGGCGGTCGGTGGAGCCGATGAGACGGTCGCGGTGACTGCCAACGGAACGGGGCATGAGGACGTCCGCGTAGGCGGAACCGGCGGACGCGGCAGGCGCGGGCGGCTCCTCGACGGCCGGTTCCTCCGCGGGCTCCTCCGGTTCCTCCGAGGGGATCTCCGGGACCACCATGTCGCCCCGGAAGCTCGGTACCGCCTCCAGCAGGCTGGTCAGCGAGTCCCGCTCCCGCTCGCCGGTGGTCTCCTCGGCCGGCTCGGAGGGCGGCGCGGGCAGACTCTGCCGATCGAGCGCACGGTCCATCGTGCGGTCGCGGGGCAGCCGGGCGATGCGTGGGACGAAGGGAAAGCTGGGCTCCGGCGCGGCGAGGTCGTCGGACTCGCCGATCAGCGAGCGCGCCTCGTCGTCGACGGCCTGGACGAGCCGCCGGGGCGGGTCGTACGTCCAGCTCGCCGAGTGCGGTTCGCCCGCGACCAGGTAGACGAGCAGGACCTCCCAGGTGCCGTCGTCGCGGCGCCAGGAGTCCCACTGGACGGTGTCCTTCTCGGCTCCGCGCAGGGTCAGCCGCTCCTGCACGGACTCACCGAGCTGCGGCCCGGCGTTCTCTCCGGGCCGGCGGACCGGAGTCTTGCGGGCCCGCTCGGCCATGAACGCGCGCTCGGCCAGCACGGGGCCTTCGAAACGGCGTACGCGGTCGACGGGGATGCCTGCCATCTGCGCGACTTCTTCCGCGGTCGCGCCGGCACGTATACGCGCCTGGATGTCGCGGGGGCGGAGATGGCTCTCCACCTCGATCTCGATCTGGCCGAGGCGGGGACGGTCGCCGCGGACCGCGGCGCGCAGACGCTCGTCGATCGGAAGCGTGTACTCCGTGCTGTCCGCAGCCTTCAGCACCAGCCGTGTGCCGTCATTCGAGACGGCCACGACACGCAGTTCGGGCATGGGGACCTCCCGGGTGGTGCCTGCCGACGTCACGTGCGTCGCTGCTTCCGCTAGTCGAGTGTGGCCTGCCCGGGTGCAGCCTGCCACAACCTTGCCGAGTTGCCCGGCGTGTCGCGCGAGGGTCCTTGATCGCCGTTATGGCACGGTTATCAATTCGCCACGCTGAGTGACCAACTCGGTAACCCTGTGCAACCGGCCCCCTCCTGTCAAGGCTCCGGACATCCTGGTGGGAGACCGGACCCAGGGCTCGCAACAGTACTCCATTCGGGCCACGTGCGTGGATTGGCTCGCCGCCCAACTTCAGGCAAGGGGTGCGACTTGGCGACTTGGCAAGCGCTTTCCGTGATCTTGGACGTGGCGTACTTCACGCGAACGCCAGAAACGGAACTATCGGTTTCGTTCGTACGTCCCTTTTCTCGTGCAGTTGGTTGATCAAGTAGGGAAGGTCGATCAAGTACGGGAAAGGCAGGCAAGGTCCAGGAATGCGTGAACAGTCCGTTGCCGACCAGGAGTCGAGTGTCGAGGAGGAGGTGAAGGGGAAGAAGCGGATCGACCTGAGCGTCCCCCAGGTCGCGGGCAGCGCCGTCGCCGCCGTGGTGGCCGCCGAGCTCGCCTCGTACTTCGGTGTCTACGGCACGATCCTCGGCGTGGGCGTCGTGAGTGTCGTCGCCACCTGCGGCGGCACCGTCTTCCAGCACTTCTTCAGCCGCACCGGCGAGCAGTTCCGGGAAGCGGCCGTGGTTCCCCGGCCCAGCGGGGCGAACGCCCTCGCACCCGGCGAGTACTCCGCGGGGACGGTCCACCGCGCGCGCGTGCGGAGCTGGAGACGGCCGGTCGTCGCGGCGGCGCTGGTCTTCGGCGTCACCATGGGCGGCATCACCGCCTACGAACTGACCGCCGGCGGCGACGGCGGTACGACCGTCGGCGACGCCCTCTCCGGCACCACCGCCTCGTCCTCGGGTACCGACCCCGACCCGGACGACGCCCCGGCCACCGACGGCACCGGCACCGCACCCACCTCCCCGGAGAGCGCGGCCACCGGAGCCGCCACCCCCTCCGCCGACGGCACGGCCTCGGAGTCCCCGCAGGACGACGACGGCGGTACGGCCTCGCCGGAGCCCACGCCGAGCGCGAGTGCGACCCGGGAGACGGAAACCGGAGCGGAGGCGACGCCCACGCCCACGGGGGCCGCTACTGCCCCAGAACCCTCCGCAAGTAGTCGTTCTGGAACCGCCGGTCAGGATCCAGCCGGTCCCGCAACGCCGTGAACTCGCCGAACCGCGGGTAGACCCCGGCGAAGTACTCCGCGTCCCGCGTGTGGATCTTGCCCCAGTGCGGCCGGCCCTCGTGCGCGGTGAGGATGCGCTCGGCCGCGGTGAAGTAGCCCTGGTACGGAGCACCCTTGACCATGTGGACGGCGATGTACGCGCTGTCGCGGCCGGAGGCGGTGGACAGGGTGATGTCATCGGCCGGCGCCGTGCGCACCTCGACGGGGAAGCTGATCCGCAGGGGGGAGCGCTCGACCATGGCCTTCAGCTCGCGCAGCGTCTCGGTCACCGCCTCGCGCGGCACGGCGTACTCCATCTCCACGAACCGGACCCGGCGCGGCGACGTGAAGACCCTGTAGGGGATGTCCGTGTAGGTGCGCGCGGAGAGCGCCTTGCTGGACACCTGGGCTATCGCCGGGATGGTGGCGGGTACCGCCCGGCCGACCCACTGGGCCGCCTGGAAGACGCCGTTGGAGAGGAACTCGTCCTCGAACCAGCCGGCCAGCTGCCCCACCGGCCTGCGCGGGCCCGCGCTGCGGTTGTTGCGCTTGGTGTTGGTGCTGCCGGTGTGCGGGAACCAGTAGAACTCGAAGTGCTCGTTTTCCGCCCACAGTTCGTCGAAGTCGGCGAGGACCCTGTCGAGCGGCATCGGCTCCTCGCGCGCGGTGAGCAGGAAGATCGGCTCCACGGCGAAGGTGATCGCGGTGACGATACCGAGGGCGCCGAGACCGATCCGGGCCGCCGCGAAGACCTCCGGGTTCTCCTTCTCCGAGCAGGTCAGGACCGAGCCGTCCGCCGTGACCAGTTCCAGTCCCTTGATCTGCGCGGCGATGGAGGCCGACTCGCGGCCCGTGCCGTGGGTGCCCGTACTGACGGCTCCGGAGACGGTCTGCTCCATGATGTCGCCCATGTTGGTGAGCGACAGCCCCTCGCGCGCCAGCGCCAGGTTGAGTCTCCGCAGCGGGGTGCCCGCCTCGACGGTGACGGTCAGGGCGTCGCGATCAATGTCGCGGATGCCGGTCAACAGTTGAGGGCGTATCAACACACCGTCCGTCGCGGCGATCGACGTGAAGGAATGGCCCGTGCCGACCGCCTTGACCGTCAGCCCGTCCTCGGCCGCCCGGCGCACGGCCGCGGTCAGTTCGTCGACGGACGCGGGCGTGACCTCCCGCGCCGGCCGGGAGGCGACATTGCCGCCCCAGTTACGCCACGTGCCGCTCTTCCCGCTCGCTGTGCTGCTCAACGGTGCCTCCACGACCCGGCGCCGGCCTGCTGAGCCGGCGGTACCCGAGGAAACCGACCGCGACCGCGACGGCCCCGGACACCGCCGGAACCCCGTACCCGGCCCGCGCACCCGCCGAGTCGATGACCCAGCCGGCGATCGCGGAGCCCAGCGCGACCCCGACCGCGAGCCCGGTACTCACCCAGGTCATGCCCTCGGTCAGCTGCGCGCGTGGTACGTGCTCTTCGATGAGGGACATCGTCGTGATCATCGTGGGAGCGATGGCGAGGCCCGCGACGAAGAGCGCCACGGCCAGAAACGGCAAGTTCCCGACCAGTAGGAGGGGGATCATACTCACGCCCATCATGAACACGCCCAGCAACCAGCGTCGCTCCGGGGCTCCTCGGAGACGCAGCAGACCGAAGACCAGGCCCGCCGCACAGGAACCGGCCGCGTACAGGGCCAGGACCAGGCTCGCCGCGGCCTTGTGCCCCTGCTCGTCGGCGAAGGCGACGGTGACCACGTCGACCGCCCCGAAGATCGTCCCCGTCGCCACGAACGTCGCCACCAGCACCTGCAGACCGGGCGAGCGCATCGCCGTACCGCCGCCCTTCCGATCCTGCGGGTGGGGCTCGGGCTCGGTGGCCCGCTGCGCGGTCAGCCAGAAGACGCCGACGGCGAGGAAGCAGGCCGCCAGCAGCGGGCCGGCCTCGGGGAACCAGGCCGTGGAGAGGCCGATGGAGATGATGGGGCCGAAGATGAAGCAGACCTCGTCCACCACGGACTCGAAGGAGTACGCGGTGTGCAACTGCGGAGTCCCCCGGTACACGGCCGCCCAGCGGGCCCGGATCATCGCGCCGAGCGAGGGCACCGAACCGATCGCGGCGGCGCACACGAACAGCACCCAGTCCGGCCACTCGAAGTGCGCGGCCAGCAGCAGCCCCGCCGACGCGACGAGCGCCACCAGCGTGGCCGGCCGCAGCACCCTGCGCTGCCCGTGCCGGTCCACCATGCGCGAGATCTGCGGCCCGATCGCCGCCGCCGACAGCGCGATGGTCGCCGAGAGGGCGCCCGCGAGGCCGTAGCGCCCGGTGAGCTGGGAGACCATCGTGACCACGCCGATGCCCATCATCGACAGCGGCATCCGACCGAGGAACCCCGCGGCGGAGAAACTCCTGGAGCCGGGGGCGGCGAACAGGGCGCGGTAGGGGCTGGGCACGGAAGTCTCCGTCGGGTCCGGTCACGCGTGCGTTTCGGCTCGGCACGGCGCGAGGAAGAGGTGGCTCTGCGGGGCTCGGTAAGGCATGCGACGCGTGCTGCGGGCCCGGTAAGGCGTGTACGCAGCTGATACAGCTTACGAGTTAGGCAACCCTAACGCACCTCCCGTTCGCCTCTTCGCGCGGGAGCCGCCCGCCACGCCACCCGGCGTTTCCGGGCTGTCGGTGACGGGTGGCAGGATCGAGACATGCGAGACGCGCTCGACGCCACCCCCTACGACGCCCTGCTCCTGCTCTCCTTCGGCGGACCGGAAGGCCCGGACGACGTGGTCCCGTTCCTGGAGAACGTGACGCGCGGTCGCGGCATCCCCAAGGAACGCCTCAAGGAGGTCGGGCAGCACTACTTCCTGTTCGGCGGGATCAGCCCCATCAACGGCCAGAACCGAGCCCTGCTGGACGCTCTGCGCAAGGACTTCGCGGACCACGGGCTCGACCTGCCGGTCTACTGGGGCAACCGCAACTGGGCCCCGTACCTGACGGACACCCTGCGCGAGATGGTCGCCGACGGCCGCCGCCGCATCCTCGTCCTCGCCACCAGCGCGTACGCCTCGTACTCGGGCTGCCGTCAGTACCGCGAGAACCTCGCCGACTCGCTGGCCGCGCTGGAGGCCGAAGGGCTGGAGCCGCCGAAGATCGACAAACTGCGGCACTACTTCAACCACCCGGGCTTCGTGGAGCCCATGATCGACGGCGTGCTCCGCTCCCTCGCCGACCTCCCCGAGGACGTTCGGGACCGCGCCCACATCGCCTTCACGACCCACTCCATCCCGACGGCCGCCGCGGACACCTCCGGCCCCGTCGAGAGCCACGGCGACGGTGGGGCGTACGTCGCGGAGCACCTGGAGGTGGCCCGGCTCGTCGCCGACGCCGTCCGCGAGCGCACCGGCGTCGACCACCCCTGGCAGCTCGTCTACCAGTCCCGCTCCGGCGCCCCGCACATCCCGTGGCTGGAGCCCGACATCTGCGACCACCTGGAGGAGCGGCACGCCGCCGGGGCGCCGGCCGTCGTGATGGCCCCCATCGGCTTCGTCTCCGACCACATGGAGGTCCTCTACGACCTCGACACGGAGGCCACGGCCAAGGCCGGGGAACTGGGCCTGCCGGTGCGCCGCTCGGCCACCGTCGGCGCCGACCCGCGCTTCGCCGCCGCGATCCGCGAACTCGTCCTGGAGCGCGCCGCCGTCGAGAGCGGCCGGTCCGTCACCCCGTGCGCCCTGGGCGCCCTCGGCCCGAGCCACCACCTCTGTCCCGTCGGCTGCTGTCCGTCCCGTGCCCCGAAGCCCGCCGCCGCGGGCGCCGACAGCCCGTACGCGTGAGGAGCCCCGTGACCGACCCCCTGCACACCGAACTGCTCGAACTGGCCGCGGAAGCCGCCCGCCGGGCCGGCGAACTGCTGCGGGACGGGCGCCCGGCCGACCTCGCGGTCGCCGCCACCAAGTCGAGCCCCATCGACGTCGTCACCGAGATGGACATCGCGGCCGAGAAGCTGATCACCGGCCTGATCTCCGAGCACCGCTCCGACGACGGCTTCCTGGGCGAGGAGGGCGCCTCGAGCGAGGGCAGCAGTGGCATCCGCTGGGTGATCGACCCCCTCGACGGCACCGTGAACTACCTCTACGGGCTGCCCACCTGGGCGGTGTCCATCGCCGCGGAGCAGGACGGCGAGACCGTCGCCGGGGTCGTGGCGATCCCGATGCGCGGCGAGACGTACCGCGCGGTACGCGGTGGCGGCGCGTGGGCGACCGGTGCCTGGGAGGGCGAACGCAGCATCGCCTGCCGGCCGGCGGCACCGCTCGAGCAGGCCCTGGTCTCCACCGGCTTCAACTACGTCACCTCGGTCCGCGCCCACCAGGCCGAGGTCGCCCGGCGACTGATCCCGCTGCTGCGCGACATCCGGCGCAGCGGCTCCGCGGCCGTCGACCTGTGTGACGTGGCCGTCGGGCGCCTCGACGGGTACTACGAGCGCGGTCTGCACCCCTGGGACCTCGCGGCGGGCGACCTGATCGCCCGGGAGGCGGGCGCCCTGACCGGTGGACGCCCCGGAGAGGGGCCCTCACACGAGCTGGCGATCGCCGGCACCCCTGGCGTCTTCGAGCCCCTCCAGCGGCTCCTGGAGGACTTCGGCGCCTGGCACGACTGAGCGCACCGCACCGCGGCGACCGGGCTTTCGACCGGGCGTCCGGCGCGAACACACGAAGGGGCCCCGGCGCTGGATTCGCCGGGGCCCCTCCGTCGTACGGGCGACCTGCTCAGGCCGCCGTCACACCGACCTGCACACCGTGCTCGGCGGCGAGGCGGCGCAGGTCGTCGAGCTCGCCCTGCTCGACCTCCACGAGGAAGTCGTCGCCCTCGTCGAGAGCCCGCGTCAGGTCGGACTCGGTTGCCCTTATGCGCTGCAGAAGTCCTGCGGTGAATGCGTCCATGCTGCGCCCCCTCGTCCTGGGTCGTGGGTCTGTGGCACGGGGGTGTGCCGGTTGGGAAGGGGCGATCACGTCTCCCATAGGTGCCCAGCGCTGCCCAGCCGGGCGGCGACGGTGCCGGACACCCACGCCCACTCTGCGGCGAGCGGATCGCGGAATGCCGCATGGTGCTGCGGCACATGCAGAGCGTGATCGCGGGGTGTAAAGCCGTCCTCCCCCCGCTCCCTTTCGCAGAAACCTCAACCCGACGAGAAAATCTGGCATTCCCGGGCCTCACACCCGTCCTTCAGGGCCCTCCCACCCGTCTTACCGCCGACTTATGGCCGAAAAGGGCAGGATGGAAGCACACACTCACCGAACCCCCTGCCCGCGTGCGCCCTCGGAGCGCTACGCGGGTGGACACAGGAAGGACAAGCGACGTGCGCGTACTCGTCGTCGAGGACGAGCAGCTGCTCGCCGATGCGGTGGCCACCGGACTGCGCCGGGAGGCCATGGCCGTCGACGTCGTGTACGACGGTGCGGCCGCCCTGGAGCGCATCGGCGTGAACGACTACGACGTGGTCGTCCTCGACCGTGACCTCCCGCTCGTGCACGGCGACGACGTCTGCCGCAAGATCGTGGAGCTGGGCATGCCCACCCGCGTGCTGATGCTCACTGCCTCCGGCGACGTCAGCGACCGCGTCGAGGGCCTGGAGATCGGCGCCGACGACTATCTCCCGAAGCCCTTCGCCTTCAGCGAGCTGATCGCACGCGTGCGTGCCCTGGGCCGGCGCACCAGCCTGCCGCTGCCGCCCGTCCTGGAGCGCGCCGGCATCAAGCTCGACCCGAACCGCCGCGAGGTCTTCCGTGACGGCAAGGAGGTGCAGCTGGCCCCGAAGGAGTTCGCCGTCCTGGAGGTGCTGATGCGCAGCGAGGGTGCCGTCGTCTCCGCGGAGCAGCTGCTGGAGAAGGCGTGGGACGAGAACACCGACCCGTTCACCAACGTCGTGCGCGTGACCGTCATGACCCTGCGCCGCAAGCTCGGCGAACCGCCGGTGATCGTCACCGTCCCCGGTTCCGGCTACCGGATCTGAGCCCGTGGCCACGACTCCAGCGCCTCCCCAGGCGCCGCCCAAGCCCACCTGGGACCCGAGGCGGCCGCAGGCCCCCTTCCCCTGGCTGCGGCCCACCATCCGGATACGGCTCACGCTGCTGTACGGCGGAATGTTCCTGATCGCCGGCATCCTGCTGCTGTCGATCATCTATCTGCTGGCGGCGAACGCGCTGAACGTGGGCAGTGATCTGCCCTTCAAGATCCTCGCCGGACAGGTCGCCAGCGACATCTGCAACTTCCCGAACGAGCCGACCGCCAGCGAACTCAACCGCGCGATGAACGAGTGTGCCAATCAGCAGCGCCAGCACGCCCTGGACGACCTGCTCAGCCGCTCCCTGCTGGCCCTTCTCGGACTCGCCGTGATCGCGTTCGCCTTCGGTTACGCGATGGCCGGCCGTGTGCTCGCCCCGCTCGGCCGGATCCTTCGTACCGCGCGCTCCGTGGCGGGCTCGGACCTGTCCCGCCGTATCGAACTGGACGGGCCGGACGACGAGCTGAAGGAACTGGCCGACACCTTCGACGACATGCTGGAGCGGTTGCAGCGCGCGTTCACCGCGCAGCAGCGTTTCGTCGGGAACGCCTCGCACGAACTGAGAACGCCACTGGCGATCAACCGCACGCTGCTCGAAGTGCACCTCTCGGACCCGAACGCGCCGGTGGAGCTCCAGCAGCTCGGCAAGACGCTGCTGGCCACCAATGAACGCAGCGAGCAGCTCGTGGAGGGCCTGCTGCTGCTCGCCCGCAGCGACAACCAGATCGTCGAGCGCAAGCCGGTCGACCTGGCGGAGGTCGCAGGGCAGGCCATCGATCAGGTGCACGGCGAGGCGGAGGCGAAGGGCGTGAAGATCCGCGGGAAGCGGGATTCCGCCGTCGTGCAGGGCAATGGCGTCCTGCTGGAGCGGATCGCGCTTAACCTGGTGCAGAACGCCGTGCGCTACAACGTCCCCGAGGACGGCTGGGTCGAGGTGACCACTGAGGTCCTGCACGGCCAGGCGGTCCTCGTCGTGTCCAATACGGGCCCGGTGGTCCCCGCTTACGAGATCGACAATCTTTTCGAGCCCTTCCGGCGGTTGCGCACGGAACGTACGGGCAGTGACAAGGGCGTCGGGCTCGGCCTGTCGATCGCGCGCTCAGTGGCACGGGCGCACGGCGGCCATATCGCGGCCCAGCCGCGCGAGGGAGGAGGGCTCGTGATGCGAGTCAGCCTGCCGCTCTGAGAACATGCCGCTACCTACGTGGGCTTGTTCGCTTTACGCGGAATTTTTGGGCCCTTGATCGGGCTTCCCCGTGTGTGATCGATCACAAGGGCGAATTTCCGGCCCTCTACGCTCCGTGATCATCAATGCTGCCGGAAAGCCCGGAAACACCGGGTTTTCCGGGGTCCTGATCACGGGAAGTACACGGTGAGGCGCTTTTGAAGTGCGGCGTTCGGACCGTGTACGGTCCCGATCGCCATCCAAGCCGATCACTCTCGATGAGTCCGGTTGGGTGTCGATTGAGTAACAGACCTTGATGTGAGGCAAAATCTCCGCCTCGAGGCGGGCACAAGTCCGGCCTCTCACGCGTTACGTGCGCTGGAGACACCGCAGATACCCAGAGGGGGAGAGGCGAAATGGCAACCGACTACGACACCCCACGCAAGACCGACGACGACGTTGACTCAGACAGCCTTGAAGAACTGAAGGCCCGGCGGAACGACAAGTCCGCCTCCGCAGTCGATGTCGACGAGTTCGAGGCCGCAGAAGGCCTGGAGCTGCCCGGCGCAGACCTCTCCAACGAGGAGCTGGCTGTCCGGGTTCTGCCCAAGCAGCAGGACGAGTTCACTTGCATGAGCTGCTTCCTGGTGCACCACCGCAGCCAGCTGGCCCGTGAGAAGAACGGCCAGCCGATCTGCCGCGACTGCGACTGAGGGCGGGTCGGCCGTGACTGGCTCGACCCCTCCTCGGAAGCGCCGCTTCCTCCTGTCGGGAGCGGACAAGGGGCCGTCCGACGGCCCTCACGGCGTGCGTGACGACGAGCGAGGCTCATCCGGCAGGGGAGTTGTCCCTGCGGGATCGGCCTCGCTCGAAGTGGCGGGTGACCGGGGTGACGTCCCGGCACCGGCTCAGGGCGCCGCGCCCGTCGCCAGGCGACGGGCTGCGGCGATCCGCCACAAGGCGGTGGACCTGGCCAAGGAAGGCGCCCGCAGGGGCGGCAGCCGCGCCAGGGCGGGCATCGCCCACCTCGCGGACCGGATCATCGACATGGCCCCGCGGATCCCCGTACGGGATCTTCGGACGCTCCGTCGGCAGTTCCCCGGGCTCGGGCCGGAGCAGCTCGCGGACAAGCTCGTGGCGGGCGCGGCGAAGGCCACCTCCACCGTGGGCGCGGGCGTCGGCGCGGCGGCCATGCTGCCCGTACCTCCGGCGATGCCGGCCGAGATCGCCGCGGAGATCACCGGCGTGGCGGCGATCGAGCTGAAACTGATCGCCGAACTGCATGAGGTCTACGGCGTACGACCCGCCGGGAACCTCGTCGAACGCAGCTCCGCCTATCTGCGCTCGTGGTCGGGCGAACGCGGGGTGGACGTACTGAAGCCCGCCTCGTTCAATTCCGCGCTGGGCGGCCAGATGAAGCGCGAACTGCGGCAGCAGATCATGAAGCGCATGGTCCGCGACCTGCCGAACCTCATGCCCTTCCTGGTGGGTGCCGCCGTGGGCGCGCTCATGAACCGCCGGGACACCAAGAAGCTGGCCGTCAAGGTCCGGGCCGACCTGCGCAGGATGCAGGTGCCGTGGGACGCGCTGCCCGAACTGCCGCCTCTGGAGAAGCCGGAGAACCCGCTGCCCCTGCGGGACGATCGGGAGATCGAGGGCTGAGCGAGGTCTTCACGCGGCGGAGGCGGAACTTCTGCCTGCGCCGCGGTCGCCCGCCCGACGTGTTCCCGCGAAGTGCGCCTACGCCGCGGTCTCCCGTGCCGCCCGCAGCGCCTCGGCGAGCCGTTGGGGTTCACGCGTCGACAGGTACAGGTACGGCGTCGGGTCGGCCGGGTCGGTGACCTCCACGCGCAGCGCGGTGGGGATGTACCCGCGCAGCAGCAGGAACGCCCGGGTGTCCGCCTTGTACGTGCGCCAGGCCCGCGCTTCCTCCGCGTCCAGGACCTGTGCCTCACCCAGCGCCGCGACCGGGATCTTCGCCTCGCCCGCGATCAGGGAGTCGCCGACCACGCGGATGCGCATCGAGCCGTAGGAACTGGCGGCGACCGCGGCGACCGCGGTGCCGCCGACCAGGCCGCCCAGCGACGGCAGGGTGCCGAACGGCAGCAGGATCAGGGCGAAGGCGACGCCCACGAGGAACGAGATGAACCACCAGGAGCGGGGAGCGGTGAGGCGTTCGTCGTACGGGGTGGCGGAGAGCTGCATGGAACCAAGCTTGGCACGGTGTCCGGACCCCGCCCGGGCCAGGGTGGCCCGCGCGCAGCGCTGCCGGTCGGGGTGCGGGTGGGCGACCGGCGGGCGGGTAAGGTCTGCGGCTGTGAGTGGTACTTCCTCAGCTCTTGAGCCTCCGGCCGGCGCCGTGAAACCGGTTCGGCACCCCCATGCGCCCGCGCCCGGCGACCTGCTCGGCGCGCACTACGAACACTGTTTCGGGTGTGGTGGCGGGCAGTCGCACGGGCTGCACCTGGAGGCTCGGGCCGGCGAGGGAGTGACCGTCACGGCGGAGTTCACCGTCCAGGCCGCTCACCAGGGGGCGCCCGGTCTGGCGCACGGCGGGGTCCTGGCCACCGCCCTCGACGAGACGCTCGGTTCGCTGAACTGGCTGCTGCGCACGATCGCCGTGACCGGACGGCTGGAGACCGACTTCGCGCGGCCCGTGCCCGTCGGCACGACCCTGCATCTCGAGGCCGAGGTGACCGCCGTGGCCGGACGGAAGATCTACTCCACCGCCACCGGTCGGATCGGCGGCCCCGAGGGGCCCGTCGCCGTCCGCGCGGACGCGCTCTTCGTCGAGGTCGACGTGAAGCACTTCGTCGAGCACGGCCGCCAGGCGGAGATCGACGCCGCCATGAGCGACCCGGACCAGGTCCGGCGCACCCGCGCCTTCGAGGTGAACCCGTGAGCCGTGAGCCCGTGCCCGTGCTGATCCGGCGGGTGGACCCTGACGTACCGCTCCCGACGTACGCGCATCCCGGTGACGCGGGAGCCGATCTGCGGACCACCGAGAGCCGTGAACTGGCGCCGGGGGAGCGGGTCGTACTGCCCACGGGGGTGTCCATCGCGCTTCCCGACGGGTACGCGGCCTTCGTGCATCCCCGGTCGGGGCTGGCCGCCCGATGCGGCGTCGCCCTCGTGAATGCCCCGGGGACGGTTGATGCCGGGTACCGTGGGGAGATCAAGGTGATCGTGGTGAATCTCGACCCGCGCGAGTCCGTGCGGTTCGAGCGCTTCGACCGGATTGCCCAACTGGTTGTCCAGCAGGTCGAGAAGGTCCGCTTCCAGGAGGTCGCGGAGCTTCCCGATTCGGTGCGGGCCGAGGGGGGCTTCGGGTCCACCGGTGGCCACGCCGCCGTGGACGGCGGAAGCGGCACAAACGGTCAAGCCGCCGTGGGCGGCGCGACGGGTGGGAATCGATACGCTTCGGTCGTATCCGACCGGGAAGGACAGTGACGTGTTCGGACGTCGCAAGAAGAAGGGTGCCGCCGAGGACGCGGCCGGCGAGGCCGAGCAGGTCGTCGACAGCGTCGACACTGAGGCGGACGAGACGGACGAGGCAGAGGGCGGACGCGAGCGCGTACGGCTGGAGCCGGAGCCGCGGCCCGACGGACCCTGGGACAGCTCGGAGGTGCGCGACCCCGCAGAGGGCCGCGTGGACCTGGGCGGCCTCTTCGTGCCCGGGGTCGACGGCATGGAGCTGCGGGTCGAGGTCGCCGGTGACGCGATCGTCGCGGCCACCGTCGTGCTGCGCGACAGCGCCATCCAGCTCCAGGCCTTCGCCGCTCCCAAGCGCGAGGGCATCTGGGGCGAGGTGCGCGAGGAGATCGGCTCCGGCATCACCCAGCAGGGCGGCATCATCGACGAGGTCGAGGGCCCGCTGGGCTGGGAACTGCGGGCCCAGGTGCCCGTGCAGCTGCCGGACGGCACGAGCGGGTTCCATGTCGTGCGGTTCGTCGGCGTGGACGGTCCCCGCTGGTTCCTGCGTGGGGTGATCTCGGGACAGGGCGCGGTGCAGCCGCAGGCCGCGGGTCTGCTGGAGCAGATCTTCCGGGACACGGTCGTGGTCCGCGGTGAGGGCCCGATGGCGCCCCGTGACCCGATCGTCCTGAAGCTGCCCAACGACGCCCAGATGGTTCCCGAGACGGTGCAGCAGGAGGACGCGGGTTCCCGCTTCTCCGGCGGCATGGGCCAGTTGCAGCGCGGGCCGGAGATCACGGAAGTCCGCTAGCCGGCAGCGGACGCACTCGGCAGACAGTCGGAGAAAAGGGCCGCATCCCCTCCCGGGGGTGCGGCCCTTTCGGCATGCGCGCACCCTTGACGGCTCATTGGTCTGTACCTACGGTCTCCGCTCAACGCCTGGTTCATAAGGGCGCTCCTTGTTCACGTACGAGAACGGAGTCGCTGTGCGCAGTCCCGCATTGCCTGTGACCGTGGCCGCCCTGCTCCTGGGCGCCCTCGCCTCGCCCGCCGTCACCCGCGCCGAGGCCGCCCCCGCCGCCTTCGCCCACCCCGGCGTCACCGTCTCCCGGGCCCAGCTCGACTTCGCCCGCCGACAGGTCGATGCCGGTGCCCAGCCCTGGAAGGGCGCGTTCGACCGGCTGCTCGCGAGCAAGTACGCCGACCTGAACCGCGTCCCCAAGCCGCGCGCGATCGTCGAGTGCGGCTCGTACTCCAATCCCAACAACGGCTGTACGGACGAGCGCGAGGACGCGATCGCCGCCTACACGCAGGCCCTGGCCTGGTACGTGACGCGCGATGAGCGGCACGCGAGGAAGGCGATCGAGCTGATGGACGCCTGGTCCGCGGTGATCAAGGACCACACCAACAGCAACGCGCCCCTCCAGGCCGGCTGGGCGGGCTCGTCCTGGCCCAAGGCGGCCGAGATCATCAAGCACACGTACTCCGGCACCTGGGCCGGCTCCGGGCGCTTCGCCGGCATGCTGCGCGACGTCTACCTCCCCGAGGTCATCAACGGCTCGAACTCCAACGGCAACTGGGAACTGTCGATGATGGAGGCCGCCGTCGGCATCTCCGTCTTCCTGGAGGACAAGACGTCGTACGACAAGGCCATGGCGAAGTTCCGCACCCGCACCGCCGCCTACGTCTACCTCGCGTCCGACGGCGACCTGCCGAGGACCGTCCCGAGCCAGAACCTCGACACCCGGGCGAAGATCGTCGCCTACTGGCAGGGCCAGTCCACCTTCGTCAACGGTCTCAGCCAGGAGACCTGCCGCGACTTCACCCACACCGGGTACGGCATCTCAGCCATCGCGCACATCGCCGAGACCAGCCGCATCCAGGGCCAGGACCTGTACGGCACCGACGTCGGCGAACGGCTGCGGCACGCCCTCGGCCTGCACGCCACCTACCAGCTCGGCACCGCCGCACCGGGCTGGCTGTGCGGCGGCTCCCTGAAACTGGGCCTCGGCCCGGTCACCGAGGTCGGCTACAACGCGCTGCACAACCGGCTCGGCATCGCGATGACGAACACCCAGACGCTGACCCTCCAGAACCGCCCGGCGGGCAGCAACAACCTCTTCGTCGCCTGGGAGACGCTCACGCACGGGGACAGCACGGTGTGAGAGTGGCGCCGCGGGGTGCCGGAGACGGCATCCGCACGGCGGGCGGAAATCGGGACCCTCCGACGTGAACCGATCGGGGGGTCCCGTCCGATGTAGGGGTGAGGGGGAAGCGGCGAGGGAGCGAGGGGGAGGGCGTATGACCGGGTCGACCTGCGGGGTGTCCGCCGCGTCAGGGTTGCGTCAAAGGAGTCCCGCGCCCTCCCCCTCGTCCCCTTTGTCCGTGTCGTCGGCCGTAAGGTCGACGCTGCGCAGGCAGGAGTCGGCGGAAGACAATGAGGCCATGGCACGCGGCAAGCTTCGGATCCACCTCGGCGCGGCACCGGGCGTGGGCAAGACGTACGCGATGCTGTCCGAGGCCCATCGGCGCGTCGAGCGGGGCACGGACTGCGTGGTGGCGTTCGCCGAGCACTACGACCGGCCGCGTACCGAGGCGATGCTGCACGGCCTGGAGGAGGTCCCCCGACGGCGGCTGGAGTACCGGGGTGCCGCCCGCACCGAGATGGACGTGGACGCGGTGCTCGCCCGCCGCCCCCAGGTCGCCCTGGTGGACGAGCTGGCCCACACGAACGTCCCGGGCTCGCGCAACGCCAAGCGCTGGCAGGACGTGGAGGATCTGCTCGCCGCGGGCATCGACGTGATCTCCACGGTGAACATCCAGCACCTGGAGTCCCTCGGTGACGTGGTGGAGTCGATCACTGGGGTGCGGCAGCAGGAGACGGTCCCGGACGAGTTCGTACGCCGGGCCGACCAGATCGAGCTGGTCGACATGTCGCCGCAGGCCCTGCGCCGCCGCATGGCGCACGGCAACATCTACGCACCGGACAAGGTCGACGCGGCCCTGTCGAACCACTTCCGGCCGGGCAATCTCACCGCCCTGCGGGAGCTGGCCCTGCTGTGGGTGGCCGACCGGGTCGACGAGTACCTGAAGCAGTACCGCAGCGAGCACCGGGTGTCGGCGATCTGGG
Source organism: Streptomyces phaeoluteigriseus (assembly GCF_001896135.2). Taxonomy (GTDB): domain Bacteria; phylum Actinomycetota; class Actinomycetes; order Streptomycetales; family Streptomycetaceae; genus Streptomyces; species Streptomyces phaeoluteigriseus. Next base: position 211,472 of record NZ_MPOH02000009.1, on the reverse strand, counting down.
GTTCGCGGGAGCGGATCGTGGTCGGGCTGACCGGCGGCCCGGAGGGGCGGACACTGATCCGGCGGGCGGCGCGGCTTGCGGAGAAGGGCGCCGGTGGCGAAGTACTGGCCGTCTACGTCGCGGGCACGGACGGCCTGACCTCCGCCTCGCCCAAGGAACTGGCGGTCCAGCGCACGCTCGTGGAGGACCTCGGCGGTACCTTCCACCATGTCGTCGGCGACGACGTCCCGGCCGCCCTCCTCGACTTCGCCCGGGGCGCCAACGCCACCCAGATCGTCCTCGGCTCCTCGCGCCGCAAGGCCTGGCAGTACGTCTTCGGGCCCGGCGTCGGCGCGACGATCGCGCGCGAGTCGGGACCCGACCTCGACGTGCACATCGTCACCCATGAGGGGGCGGCCAAGGGGCGGGGTCTGCCGGTGGCCCGGGGCGCGCGGCTCGGGAGGGCCCGGATCATCTGGGGCTGGGCGGTCGGGCTGGCCGGCCCCCCGCTGATGACGGTGCTGCTCGGCACGGTCCACCTCGGCCTCGCCAACGACATGCTGCTGCTTCTCACCGTGACGGTCGCGGCGGCGCTGCTCGGTGGCCTGCTGCCGGCGCTGGCCTCGGCGGCCCTCGGGTCCCTGCTGCTGAACTACTTCTCCACAGCGCCCCTGCACCGCTGGACCGTCGCCGATCCGAAGAACATCGTGGCCATCGTGATCTTCGTCTGGGTCGGGGTGTCCGTGGCGTCGGTGGTCGACCTCGCCGCCCGGCGCACCCACCAGGCGGCCAGACTCCGGGCGGAGTCGGAGATCCTCTCCTACCTGGCGGGCAATGTGCTGCGCGGCGAGACCAGCCTGGAGGCGCTGCTGGAGCGCGTCCGGGAGACCTTCGGCATGGAGTCGGCGGCCCTGCTGGAGCGCGGGGACCACCAGGCGCCGTGGACCTGCGCGGGCCGGGTCGGCGTGGGGCCGCCCGTCGAGCGGCCGGAGGACGCTGATGTGGACGTGCCCGTCGGGGACCGCCTGGCACTGGCGCTCACCGGACGGGTACTGCCCGCGGCGGACCGGCGGGTGCTGGCCGCCTTCGCCGCGCAGGCGGTCGTCGTGCTGGACCGGCGTCGTCTTCAGGAGGAGGCCGACCGGGCCCGCACCCTCGCCGAGGGCAACCGGATCCGTACGGCACTGCTGGCCGCCGTAAGCCATGACCTGCGCACTCCGCTGGCCGGGATCAAGGCGGCGGTGTCGAGCCTCAGATCCGACGACGTGGCCTGGTCCGAGGAGGACCGGGCGGAACTGCTCGAAGGCATCGAGGACGGCGCCGACCGGCTCGACCACCTGGTCGGGAACCTCCTGGACATGTCCCGTCTCCAGACCGGCACGGTCACGCTGATCATCCGGGAGACCGACCTGGACGAGGTGGTACCGATGGCGCTGGGCGGGGTTCCGGCGGACAGCGTGACGCTGGACATCCCGGAGACGCTGCCGATGGTCGCCGTGGACGCCGGACTGCTGGAGCGGTCGGTCGCCAACCTGGTGGAGAACGCGGTGAAGTACAGCCCGGACGGCACCCCCGTGCTCGTCTCGGCCAGTGCCCTCGCCGGCCGGGTCGAGGTCCGGGTCGTGGACCGTGGGCCGGGCGTGCCCGACGAGGCCAAGGAGCGGATCTTCGAGCCCTTCCAGCGGTACGGTGACGCTCCCCGGGGAGCCGGGGTGGGCCTGGGCCTCGCGGTCGCGCGTGGCTTCGCCGAGGCGATGGGCGGGACGCTCGACGCCGAGGACACACCGGGCGGGGGACTGACCATGGTGCTCACCGTGCGTCGCGGCCGGAGGACCGGGACTGCGCGCCGGGGCCGTCCGCCGGCCCGCGCCCCCCACCGCCGGCGGCCCGTCCCCGAAACACCCCGCACAACCCGAAAGGCAGGCTTCATGAGCTCGACCGGGGGGACCCCGCAGAGCCCCACGAGGGTGCTCGTGATCGATGACGAACCGCAGATCGTGCGCGCCCTCGTGATCAACCTCCAGGCCCGCAAGTACGAGGTCGACGCGGCCCACGACGGGGCCACCGCCCTCCGGGTCGCCGCCGCCCGCCACCCGGACGTGATCGTGCTCGACCTGGGACTGCCCGACATGGACGGCGTCGAGGTGATCAAGGGTCTGCGCGGCTGGACCCGGGTGCCGATCCTGGTGCTGTCCGCCCGGCACTCCTCGGACGAGAAGGTCGAGGCGCTCGACGCGGGCGCCGACGACTACGTCACCAAGCCCTTCGGCATGGACGAGCTGCTGGCCCGGCTGCGGGCCGCCGTCCGCCGGGCCGAACCCGCGGGCGGGGATGAGGACGAGGCCCTGGTCGAAACCGACGGGTTCACGGTCGACCTGGGCGCCAAGAAGGTCAACAGGGACGGCAAGGACGTACGGCTCACCCCCACCGAGTGGCATCTGCTGGAGGTGCTGGTGCGCAACACCGGCCGCCTGGTCGGCCAGAAGCAGCTGCTCCAAGAGGTGTGGGGGCCGTCGTACGGGACGGAGACGAACTACCTGCGGGTGTACATGGCGCAGCTGCGCAGGAAGCTTGAGGTCGATCCGTCGCATCCGCGGCACTTCATCACGGAGCCGGGGATGGGGTATCGATTCGAGAAGTGAGCCAGCAGGTGAGCCACGAGGTGTGAGCCGCAGAGGAGCTGGAGCGGTGAGGGGGGCGGGCGGATGACAGGCGTCGGCACGCGGCTTCGGGCCTGGAGGGGCCTCCCGGTACGCTTCAGGTATGAGTGGTGTTCCTCGTTCCGAGAAGCCGGCCGGCCGGTTCCGGCGCATGCTCGATCGGCTCTCCTCCTCGCAGGAGGACCTGGAGTCCGAGGAGCTGCGCGAGGACGCCGAGACCGCGGGCTGCACGCGGATCGGAGACTGCCAGGACCGGCAGGTCGTGACGGTTACTGGTACCTTGCGCACGGTCACCCTGCGGCCGCGGGCCGGAGTCCCGGCCCTGGAGGCCGAGCTGTTCGACGGCTCCGCCGCGCTGGACGTGGTGTGGCTGGGCAGACGCTCCATAGTCGGCATAGAGCCGGGACGCAAGCTCATAGCATCGGGCCGGATCTCGCTCAGCCGAGGCCGCCGGGTGCTGTTCAACCCCAAGTACGAACTGAGACCCCTTGGTAGGGAGTAGCCGGTGACGTCGCTCGACAAGCCGACCGAAGAAGCTCAGCAGGACGATCCCCGGGCGGTGACGGAAGCCGCGCTGTTCGAGGCGTTCGGCGGAGTGCGGGGCATGGTCGAGACGGTGGTGCCCGGCCTGCTGTTCGTCACGATCTACACGATCAACAAAGACCTGCACATGTCGGCGATCGCCGCGCTGGCGGTGTCGCTGGTCCTGGTCGTGGTCCGCCTGGCCATGAAGGACACCGTGAAGCACGCCTTCAGCGGTGTCTTCGGTGTCGCCTTCGGTGTCGTGTTCGCGATGATGACGGGCAACGCGAAGGACTTCTACCTGCCCGGCATGCTCTACACACTGGGGCTGTCGCTGGCGTACATCATCACGACCCTGTGCGGGGTGCCGCTGCTCGGGCTGATCCTCGGGCCGGTGTTCAAGGAGAACCTCTCCTGGCGGACCCGCAACCCCGGCCGCAAGAAGGCGTACGCGAAGGCCAGCTACGCCTGGGGGCTGATTCTGCTGGCCAAGTGCGCGATTCTCTTTCCGCTGTACTGGTGGGCCGACACCACTCAGCTCGGGTGGGTGCTGATCGCGCTGAAGATTCCGCCGTTCCTGCTGGCCGTGTGGCTGACGTGGGTGTTCCTGGCGAAGGCGCCCGCGCCCATCGACGTCTTCGCCGAGATGGAGGCGGAGGAGAAGGCTGCGGAGCTGAAGGCCGCGGAGTCGAAGGGTGCGCAGTCGCCTGGTGTCGCGGCGACGGAGTCCGCGGACTCCGGTCCGCGGCATCGGCGGGACGGGTAGGTTCGGCGGGGTTCGCTTCGCCCCCCGCCGCCCCTTCCCTGCCCTTCCCGTCCCTGGGGGCCGCCGCCCCCAGACCCCCGCTTCGGCCCTGAACGGGCCTCGTCAGCGGGGCCTCGTCCGCAAGAGCCGGACGGGCTGGGGATTCAGTCCTCGCGGCGTACCGACAGCAGGTCCTCCAGTTGCTCCTCTCGGGCCTGGGCGGCCACGAAGAGGAGCTCGTCGCCTGCTTCCAGGGAATCCTCGCGGGACGGGGTGAGAACCCGGGTGCCGCGGATGATGGTGACCAGCGAGGTGTCCTCGGGCCACTCCACGTCGCCCACCTGGGTGCCGGCCAGGGCCGACTCCTCGGGGAGGGTCAGTTCGACGAGGTTGGCGTCGCCGTGACTGAAGCGGAGCAGGCGGACCAGGTCGCCGACGCTCACCGCCTCCTCCACCAGGGCCGACATCAGGCGCGGCGTGGAGACGGCGACGTCGACACCCCAGGACTCGTTGAACAGCCACTCGTTCTTCGGGTTGTTCACCCGGGCGACGACGCGCGGGACGCCGTACTCCGTCTTCGCGAGCAGGGACACGACGAGGTTGACCTTGTCGTCGCCCGTGGCGGCGATCACGACGTTGCAGCGCTGGAGGGCCGCCTCGTCGAGGGAGGTGATCTCGCAGGCGTCGGCCAGCAGCCACTCCGCCTGCGGGACGCGCTCGACCGAGATGGCGGTCGGCGCCTTGTCGATCAGCAGGATCTCGTGGCCGTTCTCCAGCAGCTCGCCCGCGATCGAGCGGCCGACTGCGCCGGCTCCGGCAATGGCGACCCTCATCGGTGACCGTCCTCCTTCGGGCCCTCGGCGAACGAGGCCTCGACCTTCTCCACGTCGTCGGCGCGCATCATGACGTGCACCAGGTCGCCCTCCTGCAGAACCGTCTGCGAGCTGGGCAGGATCGCCTCGCCGAGGCGGGTGAGGAACGCGACGCGGACGCCCGTCTCCTCCTGAAGTCTGCTGATCTTGTGTCCGACCCAGGAGGCGGAGGCGTGTACCTCGGCCAGCTGGACGCCACCGGTGGGATCGCGCCACAGCGGCTCGGAACCCGAGGGAAGCAGTCGGCGCAGCATCTGGTCGGCCGTCCAGCGGACCGTGGCCACCGTCGGGATACCCAGGCGCTGGTAGACCTCGGCGCGGCGGGGGTCGTAGATGCGGGCGGCGACGTTCTCTATGCCGAACATCTCCCGGGCCACGCGGGCGGCGATGATGTTCGAGTTGTCGCCGCTGGAGACGGCGGCGAAGGCCCCGGCCTCCTCGATGCCCGCTTCGCGCAGGGTGTCCTGGTCGAAGCCGACCCCGGTGACCCGGCGGCCGCCGAACGAGGAGCCAAGACGTCGGAAGGCGGTGGGGTCCTGGTCGATCACGGCGACCGTATGCCCCTGCTGCTCCAGGGTCTGGGCGAGAGCGGAACCCACTCTGCCGCAGCCCATGATGACGATGTGCACGACCGTCCTTCCGAGGTCAAATGTTGCTGACTTGGCTGTAACAGGGTCTCAGACCGCCGACCAAGCTACACACGCGCGGTCCGCGGAGGGCACCCCTGTGCACGGTCGACGGTGTCAGCGACGGCTGATGCTCCAGAGGCTGAGGAGGGTGAGGATTCCGAGGCCGACGAGGGTGCCGACGGCTCCGATCAGCTCGGCGGTCGTGTGCATGGAACCTCCGACGGGGCGGCAGCGTACGGGAATCGTCATATAGGCATGACGATCGGCGCGGCCACGGAATCCGCAGCCGCGCCGTGGCTGATTTCACCCGTGAGGCAGACGGAGTGCCTCGGCGGGGGAACCGGGGCGCAGCGTCACCCGACTGAGCCCGGGGGAGGGTGGGCGACCTCGTGTTCGAAGGCCTACGATGCTCTGTTGTGTCCAAACTGACCGACGTGCCCAAACGGATTCTGATCGGGCGCGCACTGCGCAGTGATCGGCTCGGAGAAACGCTCCTGCCGAAGCGCATTGCCCTACCCGTCTTTGCTTCCGACCCGCTGTCCTCCGTGGCCTACGCGCCCGGGGAGGTGCTGCTGGTCCTGTCCATCGCGGGCTTGTCGGCCTACCACTTCAGCCCGTGGATCGCCCTCGCGGTCGTCGTACTGATGTTCACGGTGGTCGCCTCCTACCGGCAGAACGTCCACGCCTACCCGAGCGGTGGCGGTGACTACGAGGTGGCCAACACCAACCTCGGCGCCAAGGCCGGCCTCACCGTCGCGAGCGCCCTGCTCGTCGACTACGTCCTGACCGTCGCCGTCTCCATCTCCTCCGGCATCGAGAACCTCGGCTCCGCGATCCCGTTCGTCGTCGAGCACAAGGTGGCCTGCGCGGCCGCCGTCGTCGTGCTGCTGACGCTGATGAACCTGCGCGGAGTCAAGGAGTCCGGCAAGCTCTTCGCGATTCCGACGTACGTGTTCGTCGCGGGCGTCTTCATCATGGTCGCGTGGGGCGCCTTCCGGGCCCTCGTCCTGGGCGACACCATGCGGGCGCCCACCGCCGAATACACGATCAAGCCCGAGCACCAGGGTCTGGCCGGCTTCGCCCTGTTCTTCCTGATGCTGCGCGCGTTCTCCTCCGGATGCGCGGCGCTCACCGGCGTGGAGGCCATCTCCAACGGCGTCCCCGCCTTCCGCAAGCCCAAGTCCAAGAACGCGGCGACGACCCTCGCCGCGATGGGGCTGCTGGCCGTCACCATGTTCTGCGGGATCATCGTGCTGGCCCTGGTCACCGACGTCCGCATGGCCGAGAACCCGGCCGTGGACCTGCTGAACAACGGCGTCGCGGTCGGCTCCGACTACGTCCAGAATCCGGTGATCAGCCAGGTCGCCGAGGCCGTCTTCGGCAAGGGCAGCTTCCTCTTCGTCGTGCTCGCCTCGGCCACCGCACTGGTGCTGTTCCTGGCGGCCAACACCGCCTACAACGGCTTCCCGGTGCTCGGCTCGATCCTCGCCCAGGACCGCTACCTGCCCCGCCAGCTGCACACCCGCGGCGACCGCCTGGCGTTCTCCAACGGCATCGTGCTCCTCGCGGGCGCGGCGACTCTGCTGATCGTCGTGTACGGCGCCGACTCCACGCGGCTGATCCAGCTCTACATCGTCGGCGTGTTCGTGTCCTTCACGCTCAGCCAGACCGGCATGGTCCGGCACTGGAACCGCCACCTGGCGACCGAGACCGACCCGGCCAGGCGCCGCCGCATGGTCCGCTCCCGGGCGATCAACACCTTCGGCGCGTTCTTCACCGGCCTGGTCCTGGTGGTCGTCCTGGTCACCAAGTTCACCCACGGCGCCTGGGTCGCCCTGCTCGGCATGGTGATCTTCTACGGCACGATGTCCGCGATCCGCCGCCACTACGACGGCGTCTCCACGGAACTGGCCGCACCCGAGGGACCCAGCGACGACAGCGTCCGCCCCTCGCGCGTCCACTCGGTGCTGCTGATCTCCAAGATCCACCGCCCCACGCTGCGCGCCCTCGCCTACGCCAAGCTGATGCGCTCCGACACCCTGGAGGCGCTCACCGTCAACGTCGACCCGGCAGAGACGAAGGCGCTGCGAGCGGAGTGGGAACGGCGCGGCATCGACGTACCGCTGAAGGTCCTCGACTCGCCCTACCGCGAGGTCACGCGGCCGGTCATCGAGTACGTCAAGAGCCTGCGCCGGGAGTCGCCGCGGGACGCCGTGTCGGTGATCATCCCCGAGTACGTGGTCGGCCACTGGTACGAGCAGCTGTTGCACAACCAGAGCGCGCTCCGGCTGAAGGGCCGACTGCTGTTCACGCCGGGCGTGATGGTGACCTCGGTGCCGTACCAGCTCCAGTCCTCCGAGGTGGCCAAGAAGCGGGCCCGCAGGCGGCAGGACTGGAACGCGCCGGGTTCCGTGCGGCGCGGTCCCGCCCTCGACGGGCGACCGAAGGAGCCGTCCGGCACGGATTCCGCCGACTCCCCGGGCCCGCAGGCCTGACCCGATCATGGTGAGCGGCCGGACGACAGCCACGTAGACTGGTGGGCTGTTGTCCGGCCGTACCTCGTTCGAGTAGTGGAGTCACCCCGCCATGCAGGCAGAACCGAAGAACTCGCAGGCGGACCCGCAGGCGAGGTCGCTCGTCGGCGAGGAGTACAAGGTCGAGGTCGGCCCCGTCGCCCACGGCGGTCACTGCATCGCCCGCACCGACGAGGGCCAGGTGCTGTTCGTCCGGCACACGCTGCCCGGCGAGCGGGTCGTGGCCCGGGTGACGGACGGCGAGGAAGGCGCGCGGTTCCTGCGCGCGGACGCGGTACGCGTGCTGGACCCGTCCAAGGACCGCGTCGAGGCACCCTGTCCGTACGCCGGACCCGGCCGCTGTGGCGGCTGCGACTGGCAGCACGCCAAGCCGGGCGCCCAGCGCCGTCTCAAGGGCGAGGTGATCACCGAGCAGCTCCAGCGGCTCGCGGGCCTCACACCCGAGGAGGCCGGCTGGGACGGCACCGTGATGCCGGCCGAGGGCGACAAGCTTCCGGCGGGCCAGGTTCCGCAGTGGCGCACGCGCGTGCAGTACGCGGTCGACGCCGACGGCAACGCCGGGCTGCGCCGCCACCGCTCGCACGAGGTCGAGCCGATCGAGCACTGCATGATCGCGGCCGAGGGCGTCAGTGAACTGGGCATCGAGCAGCGGGACTGGAGCGGCATGGTCTCCGTCGACGCCATCGCGGCGACGGGCTCCCAGGACCGCATGGTGATCCTCGAACCCCGTCCCGGCGCCCGCCTCCCCCTCGTCGAACTCGACCGGCCCGTCTCCGTGATGCGGGTCGAGGAGCACGACGGCGGCATCCACCGTGTCCACGGCCGCGCGTTCGTGCGTGAGCGCGCCGACGGCCGGACGTACCGCGTCGGCAGCGGCGGCTTCTGGCAGGTCCACCCGCAGGCCGCCGACACCCTCGTCAAGGCGGTCATGCAGGGCCTGCTGCCGCGCAAGGGCGACATGGCGCTCGACCTGTACTGCGGCGTCGGCCTCTTCGCCGGCGCCCTCGCCGACCGCCTCGGCGACAAGGGCGCGGTGCTCGGCATCGAGTCCGGCAAGCGCGCCGTCGAGGACGCCCGGCACAACCTCGCCGGCTTCGACCGCGTACGGATCGAGCAGGGCAAGGTCGAGAGTGTCCTCCCGCGTACGGGGATCAGCGAGGTCGACCTCATCGTCCTCGACCCGCCGCGGGCGGGAGCGGGCCGCAAGACGGTCGAACACCTGTCGTCCCTGAAGGCACGGAAGATCGCGTACGTGGCCTGCGATCCCGCTGCGCTGGCACGGGACCTGGGGTACTTCCGGGATGGGGGGTACCGGGTGCGGACTCTGCGGGCGTTCGATCTGTTTCCGATGACGCACCACGTGGAGTGCGTGGCGATTCTGGAGCCTGCCGCGAAGAGCGTCTGACCTGCCGTTTCCTGACTCAGGCGTCGGCTCGACCTGTTTTCCTTCATGCAGCGGGTCGAGCGGACGGTTCGCGCGTCATGCATACGCTGATCTGTGGTTTTGTAGCCGGGCGCGGTCTGAGTCGCCCGAGCGCCGTGGCATCGCTCAAAAACTCTTGACGCTCAGATGACGCCCATTCAAGGCGCATCGAAGGAAGAAGAGCAACGCCGTCGGACGGATGACGGTCAGGGCGCGCCGACCGGCTACATGGGACGATCGGCCCGGTGGATGGTGGCTTCAGATGTTCGCCGACGCTCTGCGGCGGCCGGTCGTGGTGAGCGACGTGGCGGAGAGCGCCGCCCGGGGAGCGGCTCTTCTCGCCGCCACCGCCGTCGGACTGCTCGACGACGTGACGGACCCGCGCGCCACCCCCGCCGTACTCAGCCGCCACGAACCCCGCCCCGACCGGGTCGCCGTACTCGACGAGGCTTATGCGGTGTACCGGGAGGCGTTGGAGGCTCTCGGACCGGTCTGGGCCCGTCTGGACGCGCCCGAGGCTCCGGAGTGAGTGCCGGACGAGCCGGCGACATGAGGGATCGACGGGTATCCAGGCACGGCCACTGCCGCTAGCCGGGGGGCGGCACACCGTCGTCGCGGTACGGAGGCTGGGCGCCGGCGCGGGTGCAGGTGTCGGCAGCGATCTCCACGGCGTAGGACAGCAGCCGGGCGAGGTCGCCGGCCCCGAGAGCGTCGACGCCTTCTCGGTTGAGCCGGTCGGCGTGGTGCGGGTGGGCGAGTGCCCCGGCGGTGAAGGCGTCGCCCGCTCCGACCGTGTCGACGACCTCGACCACCGGAGCGGGCACATGCACGTTGGCGTCGCGGCCGACGGCCCAGGCGCCCCGCGAGCCGAACGTGATCAGGACGAGGGCGCGGCCGCCTGCGGTCTGCGCACGTACATCCTGCCGGCGGAACACCGCACGGGAGAGCGCGGCTTGATGGACGTGCAGCGGCTCGTGATCTGACCGTGGATGTCCACGGGCATACAGGAATCCGCCCCCGACGGATCGTTTGACGCCGTCGATGAGGGCGTGGCTCATCTTCTCCCCGCGGCGGACCCCGAGCAGTAGTACGGGCCGTGCAGCCGTCTCTTCAAGGCTTGCCAGGAACCTGCCTGTCGCGCGGGGCCGGGCTCCGGGTAGCCGCTGCACAGGACAGCACCGTCAGCGTTCGGAACAAGTCTTCCAGCCGCCCTCATGGCGGCGGCCCGTCGCGGTCAGATGACGGGGGAGGAGGCCGGCAGGTCCTGGTCGGCGGCCCAGGAGGCCAGGATGCGCAGCCGTTCGTGGGTGGGGGAGCCGGGCGCGGCGGTCCAGACGGTGAGGTGCTGGTCGGGGTCCGTGTTGGCGGTGAGGGTGTCCCAGTCCAGGACGAGTTCGCCGACGACCGGATGGTTGAGGATCTTCGTGCCCACGGTGCGGGCGGCGACGTGGTGATCGCCCCACCAGCGGGCGAACTGCTTGTCGTGCATGGACAGTTCACCGACCAGCTCGATCAGGCGCGGGTCTTCGGGATACTTCGCGGCCTCCATGCGCAGTTGGGCGACGGCGATGTGCGCGGAGCTCTCCCAGTCTGCGTACAGGGTGCGCATGGCGGGGTCCGTGAAGATGATCCGCGGGTAGTTGCGGTGCTTCTCCGGGAGGCGGGAGAAGTCGGTGACCAGGCCGGCGGCCAGCGCGTTCCAGGCAAGAATGTCCCCGCGCCGGCCCTGCACGATGGCCGGAGTGGCGGTGAGGTCGTCCAGGACCCTCTGCAACTGTGGCTGGACCTTCTGCCGGCCGCGGCGCCGGGTGCGGGTGGTGGTCTTGCCGGCGAGCTGGAAGAGGTAACCCCGCTCGTCGTCGTCCAGATGGAGCACCCGGGCGAGGACATCCAGCACGGGCGCCGACGCCTGCATACGGCCTTGTTCCAGGCGGGTGTAGTAGTCGGTGCTGATGCTGGCGAGCTGGGCGACCTCCTCGCGGCGCAGCCCCTCCACCCGGCGGGGCCTGTCGCTCTCGGGCAGTCCGACCGTGCGCGGGCTCAGCTCGGAGCGGCGCTTCTTGAGGAATTCTCCCAGCTCATCGAGGGGAACGTTGGCGGTCATGCTTCCCAGCATGACACCCATCGCACCTGCGTAAGGGGGGAGAGTTTCCTCCCTGGATATTTCCCTCCTGGGATATTTTTCTCCGCTTTTCCGCGCCTGCCCTCACGTGTGAGCCTCGATCGTGAGCAGTCGTTCCTCACGACGACTGCGGCTCACCGATCCCCGCACCGAAGGAAGCACCCCATGCGCGGAGCAGTCATTCACGCCCCCGGCGATGTGCGCTTCGAGACCCTGGACGACCCGAAGATCATTGAGCCGACCGACGCGGTGATCCGTACGGTCGCCACCTGTGTGTGCGGCTCGGACCTGTGGCCGTATCGCGGTCTCGAGCCAGTAGGCGACCCGCACCCGATGGGGCACGAGTACGTCGGCATCGTCGAGGAGACCGGCAGCGAGGTCACCAACGTCAAGCCGGGCCAGTTCGTGGTCGGTTCCTTCGCCACCTCGGACAACACCTGCGTGAACTGCCTGAACGGCTGGCAGTCCTCCTGTCTGAACCGCGAGTTCATGAGCACCTGCCAGGCCGACTACGTGCGCATCCCCAACGCCCACGGCACCCTGGTCGCCACGGACGAGCACCCGGGCGCCGAGACGGTTCCCAGCCTGCTCGCCGTGTCCGACGTGATGGGCACCGGCTGGTACGCCGCCCTCGCCGCCGAGGTGAGGCCAGGCTCGACGGCCGTCGTGGTCGGCGACGGAGCGGTCGGCCTGTGCGGTGTCATCGCCGCGAAGGAACTGGGTGCGGAGCGGATCATCGCGATGTCCCGGCACGACTCCCGGCAGAAGCTCGCCCTCGAATTCGGCGCCACCGACATCGTGGCCGAGCGCGGCGACGAAGGCATCGCCCGCGTCAAGGACCTCACCGGCGGCATCGGCGCCGACAGCGTGCTGGAGTGCGTCGGCACCGCGGATTCGATGCGGCAGGCCCTGCACTCCGCCCGCCCCGGCGGCAACGTCGGCTTCGTCGGCGTCCCGCACGAGGTGGCCATCGACGGCGAGGAGCTGTTCTTCTCCCACGTCGGTCTGCGCGGCGGTCCCGCCCCCGTGCGTGGCTACCTGCCCGATCTGATCGATCGCGTGCTGACCGGCCGCATCGACCCGGGCAAGGTCTTCGATCTCACCCTGCCCCTGGACCAGGTCGCCGAGGGCTACCGGGCGATGGACGAGCGCCGCGCCGTCAAGGCCCTGCTCAAGCCCTGAGCGCAGACGCGTCCACACCCGGGGTCGCACCGGGGCGGTGCGGCCCCGGGCCGGCAACCACCCCCGCTCACACAAGGAACTGACCATGACGACCTTCGCCCTTGTTGGCGCCGGCCCCGGTCTCGGGCTGGCCACTGCCCGCCGCTTCGGAGTCGCCGGCCACACCGTCGCCCTCATCGCCCGCGACGCGGAGAAGCTGGACGGCCTGGCAGCCGACCTCGCCCGTGACGGCGTCCAGGCGCACGGCTACACGGCCGACGTCCTCGACATCGAGTCCCTGACCGCGGCCCTGTACGCAGCCGCGGCCGACCTGGGGCCCATCGAGGTCCTCCAGTACAGCCCCGTGCCCCGCGCCGACTTCATGAAGCCGGTTCTCGATACCAGCGCCGACGACCTCGACGCCCCGCTCGCTTTCTCCGTCAAGGGCCCCGTCACCTGCGTGAACGCCGTCCTGCCCGGAATGCGCGAACTCGGCCGCGGCACCTTGCTGTTCGTCAACGGCTCCAGCGCCGTACACCCCAACCCGAAGGTCGCCGGCACCTCGATCGCCTTCGCCGCCGAGAGCGCCTACGCCCACATGCTCCACGACGCGCTCGCCCCGGAAAACATCCACGCCGCCCAGCTGATCATCCCTGGAGCCATCCGGCCCGACGCCGAGCACAGCAGCCCCGACGTCCTGGCCCAGCGCCTGTACGACATCCACACCAAGCGGGACGGCTTCCGCCACCACGCCGAGCCTCTGCCCGACTAGCCACAGGACGCCCCCGTGAACCCCGCCCCCTTTCGCGCTCTCGCCCGCGTGGTCCCGGCCGCCGCCCTGCTGCTGGGCATGACCGCCTGCACCGACGATTCCCCGCCTGCCTCCGCCTCCTCGTCCTCCTCCGAGCCCGCGTCGCCGCAGGCATCGACAGCCCCGGCAGCCACCACACCGACCGGCAGGACAACCGCGATGAACATCAGGCTCACCCTCGACGGCCACCCCGTCGCCGCCACCCTGAACGACAGCCCCACCGCCCGCGACTTCGTCGCCCAGCTCCCCCTGACGCTCTCCCTGCGCGACCTCAACCAGGCCGAGAAGATCGCCGATCTGCCCCGGAAGCTGTCCACCTCCGGCGCCCCGGAAGGCGCCGACCCCGAGGTCGGTGACCTGGCGTACTACGCCCCCTGGAACCAGCTCGCCACCTACTACCGCGACGCCCCGTACGCGACCGGCCTGGTCATCCTCGGGCACATGGCCGGCGGCGGCACCGAGCGGCTCGCCACCGCGGACGAGATCACCATTGAAGCCGCGCCCTGACCCGCCCCACCGTTCGCTCCTACGAAGGGGGAGGAGATTCTCCCCTTATCGTCCGGTTCACTGCACGGGACCGTCGAAGACGTGGCCGCGCTGTCCACTGTCCGCCGCGACGGCTTCAGCCGCCACCATGATCCCTCGATTTCCACGCAAGGAGAGACCCCACGTATGCCTTCCGCATCCGGGACCACCCCCGGCAAGCTCCCCTTCGTCGTGTGGGTGCTCGCCGCCGGCACGTTCCTGATGGGGACCACCGAGTTCGTCGTCGCCGGCCTGCTGCCGGAGCTGGCCGGTGACCTCGGGGTCAGCGTCTCCCACGCCGGCCTGCTGATCACCGCCTTCGCCATCGGCATGATCGTCGGCGCGCGACCATGGCCATGGCGACCCTGCGCCTTCCCCAGCGCCGGACGCTGATCCTGGCCCTGTCCGTGTTCTGCCTCGGACATCTGGTCGCTGCCCTCAGCGCGTCCTTCACGATCGTCCTCGCCGCCCGCGCCGTCACCGCCCTGGCCACCGGAGCGTTCTGGTCCGTCGGCTTCGTCGTCGCCACCACCGCTGCCGGGCCGCGCAACGCCACCCGCGCCACGGGCGTCATGATCGGTGGTCTGACCCTGGCCAACGTCATCGGCGTGCCGGTCGGCTCCTTCGCCGGTCAGTTCACCGGCTGGCGTGGCCCCTTCTGGGCCCTGGCGGTCCTGTCCGGGCTCGCCGCCGTGTTCATCGGTCGCTTCATTCCGGCCCATGAGCAGCGCGTCGAGGTGTCCCTCCGGGCCGAGGTCCGGGCTCTGCGCCAGGGCCGGCTGTGGCTGGCGCTCGCCGCCGCGATGCTGATCATGGGCGGTGTCCTGGCGACGTACACCTATGTCACGCCGCTGCTGACCGACCGCGCAGGGATCCCCGCAGGTGCCGTACCGCTCGTCCTGATCGCCTTCGGTTTCGGCGCCCTGGGCGGCACCACCACGGGAGGCCGCCTGGGCGACCGGCGTCCGATGGCCGCCACCATCACGGCCGCCGCGGCCACCGCCCTGGTCCTGCTCCTGATGATCCCGCTGTCCGGCAACCCGGTGACGGCCACCCTCCTGGTCTTCCTCATGGGCCTGACCGGCTTCACCGTCAACCCGGTGGTCACCGCGCTCGCCATGCGCTTCGCGGGCGACGCCCCCACCCTCACCTCGGCGCTGACCACCTCCGCCTTCAACACCGGCATCGCCGCCGGATCGGCGCTCGCGGGTACGGCCCTGGACTCCACCCTCGGCCTGACAGGCCGCCCCTGGTCGGCACCGTCATCGCCGCCCTCACGCTGCTGCCCCTGATCGCCCTCGCCGTCCACGGCTCATCCGGCAAGGGCCGGGTCGTGGCCCGGAGCAGCGCTCCCGCGCAGCGGCGACGCGACGAGGCCGCACAGGTGTCGTCGCAGCACTGACTCAAGCCTGGATCCGCGTACGGCCGACGACGTACCAGCAAGCGAGAGGACTCCGTACATGACTGTGAGCAGCACGGCCTTCACTGGCAAGGTGGCCTTCGTGACCGGAGCCGGCTCCGGTATCGGCCGCACCACCGCCGTCGCCTTCGCCCGCGCGGGTGCCCGCGTCGCCCTGGCCGACCTGTCCGCGGACGGTCTGCGGGAGACCGCACGGCTCGTCGAGGAAGCGGGCGGACAGGCTCTGGCCCTCGCCTGTGACGTCACCAGCGATGACGACGTGAAATCCGCGCTGGACGACACCATCCGGGCGTTCGGACGACTGGACGTCGCCTTCAACAACGCCGGCGTCGAGCAACCGGTCAAACCGGCCGCGGACATCGCGAAGGACGAGTGGGACCGTGTCGTCGGGGTCAGCCTGACCGGGATGTTCCTGTGCATGAAGCACCAGATCCCCCTGATGCTTCAGAACGGAGGCGGCGCGATCGTCAACGCCTCCTCCGGCGCCGGCGTCAAGGGCTTCAAGGGACAGGCGGCCTACGCCGCGGCCAAGCACGGCGTCGTCGGCCTGACCCGCTCCACCGCCCTCGACTACGCGGCATCCGGGATCCGTGTCAACGCCGTCTGTCCCGGCATCATCGACACCGAGATGATCCAGCGCTTCGCCGAAAGCACCCCCGGGGGACGGGACGCCCTGATCGCGGACGAGCCGATCGGACGCCTCGGCACACCGGAAGAGATCGCAGCCGCTGTGCTCTGGCTCTGCTCGGACGCCGCATCCTTCACCACCGGCCACGCCCTGGTCGTCGACGGCGGCCAGACCGTCTGACGGCGTCTCGGCAGGGACTCGTGCCGCCGCAGTTCATTCAGGCATCCCTGACATCAGTCGTGCCGCCACATCTCCCCACCTGAAGGGACAACACCACGTGAACCCCTCATACGACTTCAACGGCCAGGTCGCCCTCGTCACCGGCGCCGGTGCCGGTATGGGCCTGGCGACCGCCCGCGCGTTCGCCGCGTCCGGAGCCGCCGTCGCCCTCACCGACATCGACGAGACGGCCCTGAACGCTGCCGCGAAGGAACTCACCGACGCCGGCCACCAAGTCCTCGCCCTCACCTGCGACGTCAGCGACGAGGACCAGGTCGCCGCCGCCGTCGACCGCACCGTGGAGACCTTCGGCCGCCTCGACATGGCCTACAACAACGCCGGCATCCAGATCCCGCCCAGCGACGCCGCCGACGAGCCCGCCGAGCGGTTCGACCGCGTCAACGCCATCAACCTGCGCGGCGTCTGGGCGTGCATGAAGCACGAGCTGCGGCACATGCGTGCCCAGGGCAGCGGCGCGATCGTCAACTGCTCCTCCCTGGGCGGCCTGGTCGGCCTGCCCGGCCGCGCCTCCTACCACGCCTCCAAGCACGGAGTCATCGGCCTGACGAGCAGCGCGGCACTCGAATACGCCCCCCGAGGCATCCGCATCAACGCCGTCTGCCCCGGCACCATCGACACCCCCATGGTCAGCGACATGATCGCCAAGGGAGAACTCGACCGCGCCGAGGCCGAGGCCAACCAGCCCATCAACCGGCTCGGCACCGCCGAGGAGATCGCCCAGGCGGTCCTGTGGCTGTGCAGCCTTGGAGCGGGTTTCGTCGTCGGTGTCGCCCTCCCCGTGGACGGTGGCTACGTCGCTCGCTGAAGACAGCCAACGCATGAAAGGGAGCTGAGAGACACCATGGAATTCATCAAGCAGCAGCCCAGCAGCAAGGCCCCGGCGGACTGGTTCACCGGCGACGTGTGGTGGGACGTCATCGTGGCCGGCCAGGAGCCGTCGCGGATGCGCGCCAATCTGGTCCGCTTCTCGCCGGGCGCCCGCACCAACTGGCACTCCCACGCCCTGGGCCAGACCCTGCACGTCGTTTCCGGCATCGCCCTGATCGGCACCCGGGACGGCACCGTCTTCGAGGCCCACCCCGGCGAGACGGTCGCGTGCCCGCCGAACGAGGAACACTGGCACGGCGCCGTCCCCGACCGCTTCATGGAGCACGTCGCCCTGTGGGAGGGCACGGGCGACGGCACTCCCGAGACCACGTGGGCCGAGCCGGTCACCGACCAGCAGTACAACGGCCGCCGCACCCGCGACCAGTAGCCCCGGCCCATCCCACGCGCACCCGGGGCTCGCTCAGGACGTCACGGCGTCCCGGGGACTGCCGCCTGCCTTGCTGCGCGCGCAAGTGCCCCCGATGACGTCGGTCAGTCACTTCTGACGGAGCTTCAAGGGGGGAGGAAAGTCTCCCTGCCACGAAAGTTGCCGGTGGTGCAAGACTCCCCAAGTGACCGGCAGCCGCCGCCAGAGCGCGCGGTTGCCGGCTTCCCCGCGGTGACGACGATCCACTTTCCCGTCCCGCCGATGTGTACGGCCGATCCGTCCGCGATACGAAGGCGTACGTATGTCCACTGAACTCCCCGAGTCTGCCGCTCCACCCCCCACCGGAGCCGGCGAGTCCTCCCCGGCGCCCACTCGGCGCACCTTCATCGCCACGAGTACCGTGGTCGGCGGCGCGGTCGTCGCGGGGAGCGTCGTCGGAGGGACCTCCCTCATCGGCGCGGAAGAGGTGACGGCCGCCGAGCGGCCGCCGTCCAGCCGTGTCTCTTTGACGGTCAACGGCACCCGCCGGACGGTGACGGTCGACAACCGCACCTCGCTGCTGGACCTGCTCCGCGAGCATCTTGGTCTGACGGGCTCGAAGAAGGGCTGCAACGCCGGGGCCTGCGGGGCGTGCACCGTGCTGGTCGACGGCCACCGGGTCAACGCCTGCCTGACGCTCGCGGTGCGTCTGGAGAGCGCCGAGGTCACCACGATCGAGGGCCTGGCCAAGGGCGGCGAACTCCACCCTTTGCAGCAGGCGTTCATCGACGAGGACGCCTTCCAGTGCGGCTACTGCACCCCGGGTCAGATCGTCTCCGGGGTGGGTTGCATCAAGGAGGGTCACACCGGTTCGCCGGAGGAGATCAGGGAGTGGATGAGCGGCAACATCTGCCGCTGCGGCTGTTACGTGAAGATCGTGCGGGCGGTCGAGCAGACCGCCGGCCGGAAGTGAGGGCCCGATGTATCCCTTTGCCTTCACCAAGGCGTCCGACACCGGTGAGGCTCTCGACGCCGCCGCCGCGGCGGCCGTTACATCGCCGGCGGCACCACCCTCGTCGACCTGATGCGCGAGACCGTCGAGCGTCCCGACAGCCTGGTCGACATCAGCGGCCTGCCCTTGCGCCAGGTCACGGTGACCGAGCGCGGGGGACTGCGGATCGGCGCCCTGGTGACCATGTCCGAGGCCGCCGCCCACGCCAAGGTGCGCACGCTGTATTCCGTCGTCTCCGAGGCGCTGGAACTGAGCGCTTCGGCCCAGTTGCGGAACATGGCCACCATCGGCGGCAACATCATGCAGCGCACCCGCTGCACGTACTTCCGGGACGTGACCGCAGACTGCAACAAGCGTGAGCCCGGCTCCGGTTGTGCCGCGCGGAACGGCGTCAACCGCACCCACGCCATCCTCGGCACCTCTGACGCCTGCGTGGCAACGCACCCGTCCGACGTCGCCGTTGCCTTCGCCGCCCTGGACGCCCGGGTGCACCTGCTGGGCCCGGACGGGGCGCGCCAAGTCCCCTTTGCCGACTTCCTGTTGCGGCCCGGCAGCACCCCCCAACGCGAACATGCCCTGCGCAAGGGTGAGCTGATCACCGCGGTGGAGATCCCCGCTCTTCCGCGCCCGCTCAGGTCCGGCTATCTGAAGGTGCGTGACCGGCAGTCGTACGAGTTCGCCCTGACCTCGGCTGCCGTCGCGCTGCACGTACGCGGCGGGGTGATCCGCGAGGCGAAGGTCGCCGCCGGGGGAGTGGGCACGGTGCCCTGGAAGCTGCCCGCCGTCGAGCAGCACCTCGTCGGTGAACGCCCCTCGGGGGCCCTGTGGTCGGCCGCTGCCGCCAAGGCGGCGGACGGGGCACGCCCGCTCAAGCACAACCGGTTCAAGGTCGAGCTGCTGAAGCGGACCGTCGAACGCCAGCTGCGTGTCGTAGGAGGTGCCAAGTGAGCCCCCAGCCGCAGGCAGCCGTGGGTGCGCCGCTGTCCCGGGTGGACGGCCGGCTGAAGGTCACGGGTAAGGCGTTGTACGCCGCGGAGCACGACGTCGACGGGTCCGTGCACGCCGTCATCGTCGACGCGGCCATCGGCCGCGGCCGCATCACCTCGATCGACACCGGCGCCGCCGAAGCCCTTCCGGGCGTACTGAAGGTGATCCACCACCGCAACGCACCGAAACTGCCGTACCGCGACAACAGCGGGTCGAACAACCCCGAGGGCCGGCGACTGCGTGTCTTCCAGGACGACCGAGTCCGCTTCCACGGCCAGCCGGTCGCCGTCGTGGTCGCCACCACCCTGGAGGCCGCACAGCACGGCGCGAGCCTGGTCAAGGTCGGCTACGACGCCGAACAGCCCTCGACCGACCTCACCGAGGCCGAGCCGGACGAGCCGACCCGCTACACACGCGGCGACGCCGAAGCGGCCCTGCGCTCGGCGGCCGTACGACTGGACCTGACGTACCGTACGGCGCGCAACCACCACAACCCGATGGAGCCGCACGCCACCATCGCCCGCTGGAACGGCGACAAGCTCACCGTCTGGGACAAGACCCAGTGGGTGGTGGGCACGCAGACGGAACTCGCGGCGGTGTTCGGCCTGGAGACGGACGCAGTACGCGTCATCTCACCGTTCGTCGGCGGCGGTTTCGGCACCGCGCTGCGCTGCTGGCCGCACGTGGTCGTCGCCGCGCTGGCCGCCCGCGAGACGAAGCGCCCGGTCAAGCTGGTCCTCAGTCGCAAGCAGATGTACCTCGGGACCGGTTTCCGGCCTTCGTACGAGTACCGCCTGCGCCTGTGCAGCGACCGGCGCGGCCGTCTGACCGCCGCGGTGCACGAGCTGGACGCCGAGACGTCGTCGTACGAGAAGTTCACCGAGTCCATCCTGGCGGCCGGGCAGATGCTCTACAGCATGCCCAACGTGTCCCAGAGGTACCGGACGGTGCCGCTGGACCTGCCCACACCGCTCTACATGCGCGGCCCCGGCTTCCAGACGGCCTCCTTCGTCATCGAGTCGGCCATGGACGAACTCGCCCACAAGCTCGGCGTCGACCCGATCGAGCTGCGCCGACGCAACGAACCGAACGAGGACGAGTCGACCAACCTGCCGTTCTCCACGCGTCGGCTACGCGAGTGCTACACGGTCGGCGCCCGCGAGTTCGGCTGGCACCGCCGCAACCCGAAGCCCCGCACCACGCGTGAGGGGGACTGGCTGATCGGCAGGGGCATGGCAGCCGGCGTCTACGACACCGCCCGCATGCCGGCCCAGGCCCGGGCCCGCCTGGACGCCGACGGCACCGCGCTCGTCGAGGCGGCCGCCACCGACATGGGCCCGGGTACGTACACCTCCCAGACTCAGGTCGCCGCCGATGCACTGGGGTTGACCGTGCGCACGGTGACCTTCCGGCTGGGGGACTCCCTCTACCCGCCGACACCACCACACGGTGGCTCGATGACCATGGCCAGCGTCGGCTCCGCCACCCTCGACGCCTGCAACAAGGTCCGCCGTCAGGCAATCGAACTGGCCGTCGGGGACCGCGAGTCGCCGCTGCACGGGGTGGCGGCTGACGATGTCGTGGTACGCAACGGCCGACTGCACATGAAGAACGATCCAACGCGCGGGGAGACGTACCGGCGGCTGCTGGCCCGCAACGACCGCACCCACCTGGAAGCGGACGGCTCCTTCGCGCCGCCGTCCGGACCCGAGCGGCACTCCTTCTACGGCTACAACGCGACCTTCGCCGAGGTGGCCGTCGACGCGACGCTGGGCCTGGTGCGGGTGCGGCGCGTGCTCGGGGTGTACGACGCGGGCCGCATCATCAGTCCCAAGCTGGCCGACAGCCAGGCCCTCGGCGGCATGGTCGGCGGCATCGGCACGGCCCTGCTGGAGCACACGGTCACCGACCACCGCGACGGGCGGATCGTCAACGCGAACCTCGCCGACTACCTCGTCCCCGTCAACGCCGACGTCCCCGACCTCAAGGCGATCTACCTGGACGGCGAGGACCGCGAGGCCGACCCGCTCGGAGTCAAGGGACTCGGCGAACTCGTGATGATCGGGGTGGCGCCCGCCATCGCCAACGCGGTCTTCAACGCCACCGGACGCCGCGTTCGCGAACTGCCCATCAGCGCGGAGGCGTTGCTCTGACCCACCGGCACTTCGGTCCGGCGGAGTGCGCACGGTTCGTCCGGCAGCTCCTCCCCGTCCGGCTGCCGGACTTCCGAGGGCCGCCGCGTGACGTTTCCCTGGCGTCGTGGCGGCGGCCCGTTCACCTTCCGATCCTGGTCCGGCCATGGAGACAGGGAGAACTGCCATGCTGAACATCGCGGACACTCTGCACCGCTGGTGCCGCGAGGCACGCCCCTTCGCCCTGGCCACGGTCGTCGGCGTGCACGGCAGTGCCCCTCTGCCGGTCGGTACGTCGGTCGCGGTGGACGACGAAGGCGACGCCGTCGGCAGCGTCTCCGGCGGCTGCGTCGAGGGAGCGGTCTACGAGCTGTGTCGGCAGATGCTCCATGACCGTGGCACGCCGCAGCAGGCCCGATTCGGCTACTCCGACGACGATGCCTTCGCCGTCGGTCTGACCTGCGGCGGCGAACTCGACGTCCTCGTCCAGCGCATCGATCCCGCAGCCCAGCCGCACCTGTCCACGGCCCTCTCCGAGATCGCTCAAGGGCGATCGGTCGCCGTGGCGCAGGTCGTGGACGGCCCGGATCGTCTCCTCGGCTCCACGCTGAGCGTGCTCGGCGGCGGCCAGGTCGCCTGCGGGCGCGTGGACGGCGGCCTGGCCGACCAGGCAGTGGCCGACAGGGCCAGGGCGCTGCTGCGGGCGGGACGCACCGTCCGCATCGACCTCGGCGGGCAGGCGGACGAATGCCCCGAACGGCTGTCCGTCCTCGTTCATGTCCATGCGTCCCCGCCGCGCCTGCTGGTCTTCGGTGCCGTCGACTTCGCCGCGGCCCTCAGTCAGGCCGGCCGCTTCCTGGGCTACCACGTCACCGTCTGCGACGCCCGCCCCGTCTTCGCCACTCCCGCCCGCTTCCCGCACGCGGACGAAGTGGTCGTCGACTGGCCCCACCGCTACCTGGAACGCACCGAGGTGGACGAGCGAACCGCCGTATGTGTCCTCACGCACGACGCCAAGTTCGACATCCCGCTGCTTCGCCTGGCACTCGACCTGCCCGTCGCCTACGTCGGGGCCATGGGCTCCCGGCGCACCCACGACGAGCGCATGCGCCGCCTGCGCGAGCAGGGCGTCACGGAGAAGCAGTTGGCCCGGCTGCGTTCCCCCATCGGCCTCGATCTTGGAGCCTCCACGCCCGAGGAGACGGCCATTTCCATCACCGCGGAGATCATCGCCCAGGCCAACCACGGCACGGGCCGGCCACTGACCCAGATCACCGGCCCGATCCACCGGCCGTCGGAGTTGGCGAGTCACCGGTAGGCCGGCCCCACGAACCGACAAGGGCTCACCGTCCCTCTGCAAGCAGCCGCCGGCCTGGAAGAACCTGGCGTTCTCGATGGAGTGCAGAGGCAGGGCTTCATCGGATGAGCCGGCTGGTCAGCCCGAAAGCCCACAGGTTTGCCTGAGAGAAGGGACGTGCTGTAAGCCGTGACGCTCGTTTGACGCTCTGGGCTCCCGCAGGCGGCACAGCGAGCCGAGAAACGGCCTCTGACCTGGCCTTTTTCGAGACCCGCTCAAGCCGACATCTTTCCGATGACGCACCACGTGGAGTGCGTGGCGATTCTGGAGCCTGCCGCGAAGAGCGTCTGACCTGCTGCTCGGTATTCCAGGTGGTCGATTCGACTCGTTTCGCTCCTGAAATGCGTCGGGTGAGGTTCGCTCGAGCAGAACGGTCTGAGCCGCAGGTTCGAGGGCGGCGCGGGTCTCGGGGGCGACGTGGCGGTACGGAACGCAGAATTTTGACGCTCGGATGACGCTCGAATCGGAGGTTCTCACGGATCTCTGCGGCCCGAGCCGTCGGCACGGAGGCAAGGACTTCGGCTCGGGCGTCCTACTGCACCTCGGCGGCTCGGGCTGCTACCTCGGGCGCACGCACCTTGGAACCGGGGGAGTGGCCCGACCGGGCCACAGAGGGCCGCGCCGTGGTCCGGGGTCTCGACTGTCTGGTAACGCCTCGCCGCGCAGATACCAGTCAGGTATCATCACTGTATGGCGATGACACTCCGACTCCCCGACGATCTTGACGCGAAGCTCACCGAGCGGGCTCGTCGGGAGGGTCGCAGCAAGCAGGAACTTGCCATTGAGGCCATCCGTGACGCACAGAATCGGGCCGAGCTGAAGGTCGACGACGTCCTGGCCGAGCTTCTGGACAGCGATGCGGAGATCCTGGACTACCTGAAGTGACCGAAGTGCGCCACATCCAGATCGACGAGATCCTGGCCATCGCTCGCACGGTCAACGGTACCGAGCACAGCGTGCGTGACATGGGACTTTTGGTGTCAGCCATCGAACGGCCACGCACCAACGTGTTCGGGGCCGAGCTATATCCCACGTTGCACGAGAAGGCGGCGGCATTGCTTCACTCCGTTGCCCGCAATCACGCGCTGATCGACGGCAACAAGCGCACCGCCTGGCTTGCCATGCGTGTCTTCCTGCGGTTCAACGGCGTGAGCGCCAGTACCGTCCCGCCGCCCGTCTCCATTGCCGGCCCGTTCGTCGAGGAAGTCGCGCAGGACAACGTCGATGTACCGGTCATCGCAAAGCGCCTGTCGGCCTGGTTCCCCGCTTCCTGAAGTTTGACGTCGTGAAGTGCGGGGCGGAATGAGGTGGGTTCCGTGAGCGGTGGTGGCTCTTGGCAGTCCGCCGGGCGGACCGAGGCCAACTCCTTCCGGCGATCGGGCGATGGGGCGGTCGGGCGGTCGGGGCCCCATGCGTTTCGTGCTGGAGGCCGCCCACCGCCGGCAGCGAAACGGCACGGTGCAGACGTTCGACCGGTGCTGCTCGCCGTGACGTGCGGCCGGTCGATCGACGCGTGGGTCGGATCAGTTGTACGTGGTGACCGGTGGGCCGGCGATGGCCGTCAGTCGGAGCTTGGTCTCGTCCTCGCTGCCGGGCGCGGCGGTCATGATCACGATCTTCAGCTCGCCGTCGCCGTCGGTCAGGGTGTCGCAGTCCACCGTGACAGGTCCTACCGAGGGGTGGTCGATCGTCTTGTGGTCCTCGCGGTGTGCGGCCACCACTCCGGTCGCCCACAGCTCGGCGAACCGGGCGTTGCCCGCCTTCAGTTCGCGGATCAGAGCGGCGAGGCGCCTGTCCTCGGGGAAGCGGCCGGTGGCGCGGCGCAGGTCGGAGACGACGGCGGCGTCGGTGGCGTCCCGGTCCGCCTCGGCCACCGGCCACAGAGCGAGGCGGGCGGGGCTCTCGTCCACCGGGAACCTGTCGCGGGCGAAGTTGCGCAGTCGCGGCGGCGAGGCGGAGGGATCGCCCAGTAGCGCGGCCCACCCCTGATTCCACCGGATCAGCTGCCAGTCCGCCGCGAAGACGGCGACCGCGACGTCTCCGAGCCGGGCGAGCACCCGCTGCACGCCGGGCGGGAGGTGGTCGGAGACCGCGCCGTGCGCCGGTGGGACGAGGTGGGCCAGCCGGTACAGGTGGTCTCGCTCGGCCGTGGTCAGGTGCAGGGCGCGCGCCAGGGCTGCCACCACGCTCGCCGAGGGGGTGGTGGCGCGTCCCTGCTCCAGGCGCACGATGTAGTCGACCGACACCCCGGCGAGATCGGCCAGTTCCTCACGCCGCAGCCCCGCCGTGCGGCGCCCCGGCGCCGCCGGCAGCCCGGCGGCCGACGGGGGCAGCCGGTCGCGCCACGTGCGGATCATCGCGTCCAGTCCGGTTCCGGGTCTCGCCGTCATGCTCCTCATCCTCCTGTGTTTCCGGCCGTCAGGGCGGACACGAAGGTGGTACTGCTCCTCCTACCGTCGAACTCTCCCTGGTGCGCGTCTTTCCGCCGCCGAATCATCGAGGGCATGACGATCACCTTCATCACCGGAGCCAACAAGGGTCTCGGCCGCGAGACCGCCCGCCGCCTGATCGAGTGCGGCCACACCGTGCTCGTCGGAGCCCGCGACCGTGAGCAGGGCGAGGAGGCCGCCGCCGTGCTCGGCGCACGCTACGTTCCCATCGACGTCAGCGACGACGCGTCCGTGGCCGCCGCGGCCGCGAACGTCGCCGAACACGAGGGCAGGATCGACGTCCTGATCAACAACGCC
Organism: Streptomyces phaeoluteigriseus; assembly: GCF_001896135.2. Lineage (GTDB taxonomy): Bacteria > Actinomycetota > Actinomycetes > Streptomycetales > Streptomycetaceae > Streptomyces > Streptomyces phaeoluteigriseus. The sequence continues at coordinate 185,732 of NZ_MPOH02000009.1, read as the reverse complement.
GGTGTGCACGGTGCCGTCGGCGATCCCGGCGACCTCACCGCCGCCGACGCCCTCGCCGTCCTGGACGTCAACGTCATCGGCGTCATCCGCACCACCACCGCGTTCCTGCCTCTGCTGCGCCGTTCGGACGACCCTGTGATCGTCAACGTGAGCAGCGGCATGGGCTCCCTCGCCCTCACCCACGACCCCGGCCGGCCCGAGTCGCGGGTCGTCGCGCCGCTGTACACCTCATCGAAGGCGGCGCTGACGATGCTGACCACGCAGTACGCCAAGGGGCTCAGGGGCATCCGCGTCAACGCGGCCGATCCCGGCTACACCGCGACCGACCTCAACGGTCACAGCGGGCCGCAGACCGTCACCGAAGGCACGGACGCGATCGTCGCCCTCGCCACCGAGGGGCCCGGCGCAGGAACCGGACGCTTCCTCTCCCGCCACGGCGAGATCGCCTGGTCCTGAGACCGCCCGCGCCGGATCGGCCGGTCAAGGCGGCCAGGACGTCGCTGCGGCTGCGCCGGCGGTTCGCGGGTGCGCGATCCGGCGGCGGTTCAGGACTGGCGGGGCCGAGCCCTGTCGTGCAGTGGTGACGGTCGTCGACTCAGGGGCGAGGGGCGAGGGGCGAGGGGCGAGGGGCGAGGTCGATGGGCCCGGAGTCGACCCGGATCCGACACCCACCCCGACGCCGTCCGACCCGCACACCGGGTGCATGGCCGTGTACAGCGTCACCAACTCCTGGAGCGGCGGCTTCCAGGGTTCGGTCGAGGTGATGAACCACGGCACGGCAGCGCGCGACGGCTGGGCCGTGAAGTGGACGCCCGGCGCGGGCACCAAGATCAGTAGTGTCTGGAACGGTGCGCTGACCAGCGCACCCGACGGCACCGTCACGGTCGGAAACCTCGATTACAACCGGACCGTCCCGCCGGACGGCAGTGTCACCTTCGGGTTCACCGCTACATCGACCGGCAACAACTTCCCGGTCGGCTCGATCGGCTGCGTCAATCCGTAGCCGCCGACCGCGGCGCGCCGGTTCTGCCATGGTGGAGCCGGCGCCGCTGGGGTGCGTACGTGCGTACGGGCTCGGGAGCCGTCGGCTTCGAGTCCGCGGGGGCCGTTCACCCGTACCGCGGTCGACCGGACCGGCTCGGGCCGGCGGTGACAGCGACAGTCCGTGGAGCCGGTGCAGGACCTCAACGGAGCACTCCGGACGGGCGGTCGGCGGCGAAAGCGGAAAGCCCCACGGTGTGAGCCGTACGAATCGCCCTCCTCCGCGAGGGGAGGAAGTCGACGCGTTTCGCCCTGTCGATCGGTCGTCGAGGCGCATGCAAGGATGTCGTCCGTGACCGCATCGTCTTCCCCGCCTGTCGGCGAGGGCACGCCGCGCGACCACGGCCTGGGACCCCGTGCCGCTGTCGTCCTCGTGTTCGGTTCTTCAGCCGCAGTCCTGGTGGTCGAGATCGTCGCGCTGCGGCTGCTGGCTCCCTACCTCGGCCTCACTCTCGAAACCAGCACCATGGTGATCGGCATCGCCCTCACGGCGATCGCCGTGGGCTCCTGGCTGGGTGGGCGCATCGCCGACATGGTCAGTCCACGCCGGCTCATCGGCCCCTCGCTCGGGATCTCGGGAGCGGTCGTGGCGCTCACCCCCGCCGTACTGCGCACCACCGCGGAGTGGGCGCCGGCGCTGCTCATGCTGATCGCGTCGCTGACCATCCTCGTGCCGGGCGCGTTGCTCTCCGCGGTGACGCCGATCGTGACCAAGTTGCGTCTGACCAGCCTCGCCGAGACCGGAACGGTCGTCGGCCGGCTGTCCGGCGTCGGCACCCTCGGTGCCATCGTCGGCACCGTCCTCACCGGCTTCGTCCTGGTGTCGCGGTTGCCGGTCAGCGGCATCCTGGTCGGCCTCGGAACACTGCTGGTGGCCGGCTCGGCGCTGGCCGAGTGGCGAACGCGCGGGTGGAGCGGTACCCCGGCGCTCACACTCGTGGTCGTTGCCGGCGGTCTCGCCACCACGGGCGCGCCCGGTGGCTGCGACGCGGAGACGAAGTACCACTGCGCACGGGTCGTCGCCGACCCGGACCGGGATGGCGGCCGCACCCTCGTCCTGGACGGCGTGCGGCACTCCTACGTCGACCTCGAGGACCCGACCTTCCTGGAGTTCACGTACGTGCGCGCCATCGCCGCGGTGGTCGATGCCACCTTTCCCGAAGGTGAGCCACTTACGGCCCACCACCTGGGCGGCGGCGGGCTCACCCTTCCCCGGTACCTCGCGGCCACGCGGCCCGGGACGCGCAGCCTCGTGTCCGAGATCGACAGCGGGGTCGTGCGCATCGACCGCGAACAACTCGGTCTGAGATCCGCAGCCGGGATCGACGTACGGGTCGAGGACGGCAGGCTCGGCCTGCGGCGAGTGGACACCGACAGTCGTGACCTGGTCGTCGGCGACGCCTTCGGGGGCGTCAGCGTGCCGTGGCACCTCACCACGCTGGAGGCGATGACCGACGTACGGCGGGTGCTCGACGAGGACGGTCTGTACGTGGCCAACCTCATCGATCACGGCGAACTGGCCTTCGCGCGTGCCGAAGCGGCCACCCTCAGCGAGAGCTTCGAGCACGTCGCGCTTGTCGGCCGGCCCGCCGATATCGGCCTCGACCCGACCGCCACCTCCGCAGGCGGCAACCTGGTGCTCCTCGCTTCCGACCGACCGGTCGACCCGGGCGCGACCCAGAAGGCGCTGGACGCCAGGGGAACCGGCTGGAAGATCGCCACGGGCGACGACCTCACCTCGTGGATCGGCGATGCCCGACCGCTCACCGACGACTACGCACCCGTCGACCAGCTCCTCCAGCCCTCCGCCCCACGGAGCAGCCGGTGACAGGAAACGCGCCCAGGACGGCGCAGGTTCGGGTGCGGGGGAGAGCGCAGGCGGACTCGTGCAGAGGGGCCTGGTAGCGACCGCCTGGTCCGCCCCGAGCGGCGAAAGGCGACCGCCTGGTCCGCCCCGGGCGGCGTGACACCCCGGGCCTTGGGTTCTCACTCAGTACCGGTGACCCGGTTTCGAGTGGGGCCAGCTACGCCTCCGCCCTGTTCAGGAGCGTGTCCAGGACGACCGGATACGCGCCGAGGTCCATCCGGTCCGCAAGCAGGTGTGCGGTGGCGGCGATGTGCGGGTGGGTTGCGGAGGGCAGCCGGGCGTAGGTGGAGAGCCATATGTCCTCGTCCGCCTCCCTCACTTCGTCCTTGATGGCGAAGGCGCCCGCGTCCAGGGCGGCGAAGGCCAGGGCCAGGTCGATGAAACGCGTGGTGGAAGCCGACGGTGTCCGCGTCGCCGAAGCCCGCGCCGCGAAGGATGCCGAGGATCGTCTCGTCCACCTCGATCTCCCTCGGGCGGCCGGTGACGCGGCTGGCGGTCAGCAGGGCCGCCTGGGGGTGGGAGAGGTAGGAAGTGTGGATGGCCATGCCCAGGGCGCGCAGGTCGGCGCGCCATGCACCGATGGCCGTCCAGCTGTCCATGGCGCGCCCCATGAGTTCCTCGCCGATGGCCCGGGTCAGACCGTCCAGACCCGCGAAGTACCGGTAGAGGGTGCTCGGGTCCGACGCACTCCGCGCGGTACTCGACCTGTGACGCGTCGCAAGGAACGTCACCTGGGCGCCCGCGGCAGCGGCTCACACCGCTGAGCGGTTCGTCTCGACGGCTGCCCACCTCCGGCGCCGCGCCCATCTCCGGCGCCGCGCCCATCTCCGGCGCCGCGCCCATCTCCGGCGCCGCGCCCATCTCCGGCGCCGCGCCCACCTCCAGCGCCGCGCCAGCGTCCCGCGTTGGGACTCCGGGAAACGCTTCGAGCCCTGTCGTCGCGCAACGTGCCGCGGGTGACCCCGTCTCCACGCCGCCGCCCAGCCCTTCCCCCGGCGAAACCACGAGGCCGACCACGCCGTGCCCTCCTCGCCGGTCCCGCCCTCCGGCCGAGCCGCTCCCCCTGCCACACCCACGCCCACGCCCACGTCCGGCGCCGCACCCGGCCGGGCCCGGCACACGAGCCTGCCGGAGCGAACCGTGGTGGGCTTGTCGAGTCACTCGCGGGCCCGAGCCTCCACGGTGGGATGCGCGTCGCTGTCCGCGCCCAGGCCCGCGAGCAGGCGCAGCCCGTCCTCGGTGGGGCTGCCGGGGGCCGCGGACAGCACCAGTAGCTCCACGCCCGATCCGTCAGGCAGCGCGAAATTCTCCTGGTGCAGCTCCAGCAGTCCGACCAACGGGTGCCGGTACGCCTTGCGTCCATGGGTGCGGGCGCGCACGTCCGCGCGGGCCCAGAGGCGGCGGAAGCGCTCGCTGCCCATGGCCAACTCGCCGATGAGCGAGGCCAGGCGGGGGTCCTCGGGGTATTTGCCGGCGGCCAGGCGCAGGTGCCCGACCACGTCGAGGGTGCACTTCTCCCAGTCCGCGTACAGGCCGCGCTCTGCCTCCTCGAGGAAGATGTGCCGGGCGGTGTTCAGACCGGGCATCGGCCGGCCGTAGAGGAGTCCGGCGAGGCGGTTCCCGGCGAGCACGTCCAGGCGGTGGTCCATGATCAGTGCCGGTGCGTCGGCGACCAGGTCGAGGACGCGCAGCAGCTCCGGACGGATCCGTCCGCCGGGAGCCTTCGCGCGGCGGCGGCGCTGTCGGGCGAGCCGGTGCAGATGCCCGCGCTCGATCTCGTCGAGACCGAGGACGCGGGCGAGCGCGTCGAGAACCTGCTCGGAGGGCTGGGTCGCGCGGCCCTGCTCCAGGCGTACGTAGTAGTCGACGCTGACTCCGGACAGGTGCGCGACCTCTTCGCGACGCAGCCCCTCGACCCGGCGGCGGCTGTCGGTGGGGATGCCGACGGTCCCCGGGTCGACCCGGGAACGCCGGGTCCGCAGGAAACCCGCAAGATCGTCCATGCCTCCCAGTATTGGGCTCGGTGGTGCCCGCGAAGGTGGTCCTGTCAATACCAGGAAGTCCCGTCCGACGGAAGCGGCGCCCCTGAACACAGGGCGTCTCGGCGCCCAGGATCGAAGGCACCCGATCACCCGATGCGAAGGAGTTCCGATGAAGACGCTGATCGTCCACGCCCACCCGGAGCCGAAGTCACTCAACGGCTCGCTGAAGGACCTCGCGGTGTCCACCTTGGAGACCGCCGGGCACGAGGTACGGGTGAGCGACCTGTACGCGATGAACTGGAAGGCGGTCGTGGACGCCGCGGACTACGGCCCCCACGCCTCGGACCCGTTGAAGGTCGCGCTCGACTCGGGCCGGGCCTTCGACGCCGGGGCGCTCACCCCGGACGTCCTCGCCGAGCAGGAGAAGCTGCTGTGGGCCGACACGATCATCTTCCAGTTCCCGCTGTGGTGGTACACGATGCCCGCGATCCTCAAAGGCTGGGTGGACCGGGTGTTCACCTACCACTTCGCGTACGGCGTCGGCGAGCACAGCGACACCAGGTACGGGGAGCGCTTCGGCGAAGGCACCCTCGCGGGCAGGAAGGCTCTGCTGTCGGTGACCGTGGGCGGCCCGGAGCCGCACTACGCCGCGCGCGGGATCAACGGCCCCATCGACGATCTGCTGTTCCCGATCCAGCACGGCATCCTCTACTACCCGGGCATCGAGGTGCTGCCGCCGTTCGTGCTGTACGGCAGCGACCGGATGACGGGCGAGGACTACCCCGATGTCGCCAAGGCCTGGGAGCAGCGCCTGCTCACCCTGGAGTCGACCGAGCCGATCGCGTTCCGGCGGCAGAACTTCGGCGACTACGAGATCCCTTCGCTGCACCTCAAGGAGGGACTGGAGTCGGCGGGACGCACGGGTTTCCAGCTGCACGTGCGCGACTGACCGCCGGCCATGGCCAGGACGACTTGAGGCGCGCCCCCCGAGGAGCAGCCCGAGGTCCGTGGCGAGGAGCAGCCCGAGTCCGTGGCGGCGGGTGGGGCTGAACGACCCCGGCCGGAACGTGCGGGCGGTTCCCCGGGCGCACGGTGCCTGCCGTCGGGGAAGAGACGTCGAGGCTGCTCCTCATGATCCGTGGGTGCCGTGACGGCGAGTTCCTCCGTGGAGGGCGTTGGCGGCTCGTGAGCCGGCGCAGTAGCGGCGCGCGAGAGGCACTCGCTCGCCGAAACGCCCCGACAGAGAAGCCTGCTTCGGCCTCCGGTCAGTGCGCTTCGGGCACGCTCGTGCGCCGGGTCCTCCGGCTGCCCGCTGCGCGAAGTCGTGCCAGAACCCGACTGGACGAAGCACGAGTCGGCGCGTCACTGCTCACCGAGGGATGCCTGCCGGGCGAGGAACTCCTCGAACGCCGCCTTCTGCTTCGGATCCATGAAGCCCTGGCGGACATTGCGGGCCTTCTCCTGGAGCCAGTGCGCCTCGTCGGGGTCGAGTAGCTCGGCGACCACCACGCCTTCGCGAGCGACCGCCGTGCGCCCTCCCACGCGACGACGAAAGAGCGTGAAGGCGCCGAACTCCGCTGGGTGGGCCAGTTCCGGTGCCTCCTCCACGGCCCGGTTCTCGTCCCCAGCGCCAGCCCTCGGGTAGGTCGTGGGAGCCCAGTGCTCCCAGAGCGCCAGCGTGGCCGCGGGCACCAGCACGGCGCGTTCCGCCTCTTCACGCCCCTCCCATAGGAACGTGACAGTGACGGGCTCGCCAACCGCCTCGGCCAGACCGAGCACCCTCTCCACCTCGTCGTTGATCGGGTAACCCACCACCACATCGATCTCAATTCCCATGGTTCCAGAGGCTACTGGCCACCTCCGACATGCCGGCCCACAGCCTCTGCGCCTCGTCGACCACGGCGCACCAGAGCCTGCTGCGATGACAGGTCGACCACGCCGCCTTCATGGACCGCCATTCAGCCTGGGTTCCGCGCCGGTCGGCCAAGGTGCTGGGTTCACCAAGCGCCTGACCTGCTCAAGGCTCTGCCGAAGTGGACCCGACCCGGCGCCCGCAGGAGGGCGTCGGCGGCTGCGAGGACGGCGCGCCTGCTCGGGCGGATGTTGAGGGCGTAGGAGGTCCAACAAGGGGATGGACGCCGCGCCCACGGCACCGCCGACCCGGTCGCCTGACAAGCCCCACACCACCCACCTCACAGCGGCCGCCCGCCTCCAACACTCTGGAGGCGGGCGGCCGCGTCGAATGCCCCGCACGTGGGCGTGACGGGTCGGGGTCAGGTCACCCGGCCGGTCGCGCCGGAGCGGACTACGGGTAGAGCCTGATGCTGTTGATCGGCGTGATGTCGGCCACGCCGACGGTGTAGCTGTTGATGACCAGGCCGGTGCAGTTGGCACCGTTGTACCCGAAGCACAGCTGGGCCTTCGCGCCGGAGTGCTGGTTGTTGAAGACCCACTTCGTGCCGTACTGGTTGTTGAGGTTGTGGGCGCCGTACTGGGACCAGCTGTGGCTGGGCCGGCCGGCGTTCCAGTCGGCCTCGTTCTGGTACATGCAGACATAGCCGAGCTGGCAGCCCGCGTAGTCCGCCTGCTGCGCCTGCGTACCGGCCTGCGCGGTCGCAGCGGTCGCGGCGAGGGCACCGGTGGCCAGTGCCAGTGCCGCGGCGGTCCGCTTGATCTTGTCGAGCATTGGTTTCCCCTCGTTTGCGAGTACCCGGCGGCGCGGTGTCACTGGTCGGCGCGCCGGTTGCGTGAGCAACATCCTCACAAGCGGTCCGGGTCCCGTGAACCTCACATGTGTCAGGTTGACAAGTCCGCTTCCTGGCAATCCTCTGGTGGCAGACCGCCACTGACGCTGTGACAGATCAGTCCGCGATCATCCCTCTCCCGATCGCTGATGTGTGATCAGACATCAGCTCGTGGCCGGGCCGCAATCGGAACAACCACCGAAAGCGCGGCTCGTGTCGGGATGCGCGGCATGTCTGGCGCGCGCTGAGCTTCGGAGTGGTTGTGGAAGCCTACGAACGGTTTCGGCCGGAGTATCCCGAGGCACTGTTCGACATGGTGATGGCATACGCAGGCCATCCGGTCCGGACTGCCCTTGGGATCGGCGCTGGGACGGGCAAGGCGACCCGCCCGTTCGCCCGACGAGGGATCGTGGTGACCGCGACCGATCCCGACGAGTCCATGCTCGCCGAGTTGCGCAAGCACGTGCCCGCCGGCGTCAGGACGGCGCACGCTGCGTTCGAGGACTTGCGGCCGGGCGAACGGTACGGGCTGGTCCATGCGGCAGCGGCGCTGCATTGGACGAACCCGGAGGGCCGGTGGACCCGCATGGCCGCGCTGCTGGAGCCGGGTGGCGTGTTCGCCTCCTGCGGCGGCCGTTCCGACCGGCCGACCCCGCTGTGGAGGAAGCTGTCCGCGCGGCGCGAGCAGCATTCTTGGAGAGCGACGAGATTCCGTCCTCGGACGGGACACCTCCGGACCACGAGATGCAGTGGCCGGGGACGGAGCCGCAACGGTCCGGGTGGTTCACGGGCGTTCAACGGCCCGGCTGCGGCCGGCCTCGTGCCGGAGATCGTCCTAGTGAGCTTGCCGTCGGTGCGGATCGGTCGCCCGGTGAGGAGGCGTTCCATGGCCTCACACAGGGCCTGCTGTGGACGGACCGGCTACCGCTCACTCCGACCGGTGACGCCCTGAACGCGCTCGCCCGGCATGCCGGGTCACAGCACCGGGCCAGCCGGTGGACGATCCGCGGTGCCCGGGGAGGGCTGGGCCGGGCACCGCGCACTGCCGCGCGCCAAGAGGCGCGGACGGAGTGCCGCGTCAGCCCCGGCCCAGGACGCAGAACTCGTTGCCCTCCGGGTCGGCCAGAACGACCCAGGAGACGTCATCACCCTGACCCACGTCGGCCCGTACCGCGCCGAGGCTCTGGAGCCGGGCGACCTCCCTCGCCTGATCCTCGACCGGGTCGGACATCACGTCGAGATGGAGGCGGTTCCATACGACCTCGTCATCGGGCGTACGGCGGAACTCGAGGTACGGCCCGACGCCCTTGACGGAGCGCAGCAGGGCCCGGTCGTCGGTCAGCTCGTGGACGGTCCAGTCGATCGCCTCGCCCCAGAACCGGACCATGGCCCGTGGGTCGGCGCAGGCGACGACCACGGCGGCTATCGGCCCGGTGTCCTGGTAGAGCTCACGGGGTTCCAGGACGCTGAACACGTTGCCTTCCGGGTCGGCCATCACCGTCCACGGCGTGTCGCCCTGGCCCACATCGGCGGGCTTCGCCCCGAGTTCCTTCAGACGTGCGACCAACTCCGCCTGATGGGCGTCGGAGGTGGTGGCGAGTTCGATGTGCACGCGGTACTTCACCGTCTCCGGGTCCGGCACGCGGACGAGATCGATGCAGACGGCGGACGGGTCCGGCCAGTCGAAGCCCACGGGTTCCAGGTTGGTGACCCCGGGCCCTTCGCTGGAAACACCCCAGCCGAGCACCTCCGCCCAGAACCGGCCGAGCGCCGAGTCGTCCCGGGCCTTGAAGTTCACCTGAACAAGTTGCAGCGTCATGCCGCGTACTTTAGGTGATCTTCCATCGGGCACACGTGCGAACGGAATCGGTCGGCACCTGTCGCTCGGTCCCGTGGACGTCCCGTGTCGCAAGGGTGGTGGCTCCGGTGTCACCCAGCCGGTTCGGCAGTGGATGCCGACCGGTCCGCGCCCCCCGCCGGAGCCACACGAAGGTGCCGGCCGTCAGGCGGTGGCCGGGCTCCACAGGTCGCACTTGTGGTCCGCGGGGAAGGTGAGCACCGAGGTGATCGCTTCCGGGGCGAGGACCTGCACCTTGGGGAAGAGGTCCCAACGAGGCGCTTTCGCGGCGTACGGGACACCGGTCCTGGCGAAGTTGGTCCAGTAGCCGAGCATGCTGTCCGACAGGGCGTTCTGGGCGGGTGTGCCTGAGACGCTGCCGAAGACGTACCGGATCTCCGAGCCGTGCGGTGCGCCGATCGGGAAGCTGATCGGCATGTTCAGGTAGTCCATGGCGTGACGGTCCGCGAACTCGTACTGGTAGGAGCGGGTGTGCTCGGCCATCAGGCTCGCGGTGCGGGATTGCAGGCAGGCGAACTGGGAGTCGGTGAGGACCGCGCCGAGAGCCTCCGCGGGCGTGCCGTAGTCCGACAGCGGGTAGCGGGCCAGGATCTCGTCGGCTCGTTCACCGTGGAGCGCGCGGACCGCCACCGGGTAGCCCGCGGCGGTGAGCTGCCGGCCGGCCAGGTCGTAGGTGGTCGCCACCGTGAGCCGGCCTTCGTCGGCGGTGGTGCCCTGAAGGACGGGGACGCGGTGGAAGCGTCCGATGTCCAGGGCGGCCGGCACCTGCAGGGGGAGGACCTTGCCGTCGACGTTGGGCGTCCAGCGGGCGGTGGGGGCGGCCGAGGCCGTGAGCAGTTCCTGCGCGGTCCTGGTTCGCAGGCAGGCCGCGTCCGCACAGCCCAGGGAGTCGGCCCAGGCCTGCCCGTTGTTCTGCTGCGACTCCTGGGTGGGCAGGGGGAATCCGCAGCCGGACTGGGCGATGGCCCGGTCGAACAGGCCGGTCGTGCGGGGCGAGACCAGGTTCTGGCAGACGCTGCCGCCTCCCGCGGACTCACCGAAGATCGTCACGTTGTCGGGGTCGCCGCCGAACGCCACGATGTTGTCCTGCACCCAGCGCAGGGCGGCCTGCTGGTCGAGCAGGCCGTAGTGCCGGAGATTCCCTGCGCCGACTCCTTGGCCAGGCTCGGGTGGGCGAGGTAGCCGAAAGCGCCGAGTCGGTAGTTGAGGTTGACGACCACCACATCGCCCTTGGCCGCCAGGTTGCCACCGTCGTAGAACGTGCCGGAGCCGACGGTGAAGCCACCGCCGTGGATCCACACCATCACCGGTCGCTTCTGGAGGGAGCGCTGCGCGGGTGTGTAGACGTTCAGGTACAGGCAGTCCTCACTCGGAGTGCCGGGTCCCGCGAGATCACCCCAAGGGCTGGACTGGACGCGCTGCACGCAGGGGTTGCCCGGAGTACGGGCGTCCCGGATTCCCGACCATCGCGCGGGCGGGACGGGCGGCCTCCACCGCAACGGCCCGGTCGGTGGTGCGGCGTAGGGAATGCCGAGGTAGGAGGTGGCGGTCTCGCCCACCTTCCCCTGGACCTGGCCGTACCGGGTCGTGACGATCGGTCCCTCGGCCGCGGCGGCGGGCGCGGAGGTCATCGCGGTGGCCGACAGCAGCAGGGCGACCGCCGGCACCACCAGGCGTCGGGGCGAGAGCCATCGTCGACGGCATGTCGTCGAAAGTCTTGCAAGCGGACCGGACATCGGCACCTCCGTGCGGAAGGACGACAACGGACTCGAAGTCTCGTCAGCCGTCCGGCGCCCGGGACCGCGTAAACCACCAGTCTCGACCGGTGACGTCCTTCCGCGGCCCCGAAGGACATGCGCACGGACGCATCGCATCGGACACGCGCGGGCCGTTCGGCCGTACGGACGCCAGGGCTGTGAGGGGAGCAGCAGGGTGCGAGAGGCCGCGGTTGCCGGTGGCCCTGGGCCCCGGAAGACGTCAGGTACGAACAGGGCGACATCGGAGTGGACGTGAAGGCGACGACCGACCCCCTGGGACTGAGGGGGACTTCGCCCGGCGTACACGCGACGGCCGCCGTCCGCACGCGCCGCGGCTGGTACGGCGGCGACCCCTGGCCGGTCCTGTGAGCGGAGCGCGAGGCTCTCAGGCGTCACCCGTCCCGGTGATCACCTGCGAGGTTGCTCCCACACCGTGTGGTGCACAGCCACCCTGAAGGCATGCGTCACCCGCTCGCCCTCATCCCCGCCCTGGCTGCCGCTCTCTGCGTCGGGGGGTGCGTATCCGTCCCCACGGTCGGCCCGCCTGAGCCCCCGCCTTCGCTGATGGCGGCCGCGGCTCGGACGCCGTCGCCCGTGCCGTCCCCCAGCCGTGCTGTCACCCGTACGCCGTCTCGGGTGCCGGCCGCGAGCCAGCCGTCCGCCCGCACCGCCCTCGTCACGACCGACACCACCCCGATGCTGAGGGGCAGCGGTCGCGAAGCCGCAGCAGTGGAGGAGCAGCGTTCCTCAAGGGTCCCCACTCCCCGACAGCGGCCGCGGACCCGTGCACCGGAGCGGCCGCGGACGGCTGCGCCACCCGTGCCGGCCCGTCCCCGGGCTCGGCCGGCGGCCCCGGCCGCGCCCCGTCCCCGGGTGGTCCCGCCTCGCCCCGCACAGCCGCCGACCGCCACCTACGGCCTGAAGTCCCTGTGCGGACTGTCGCACCAGGCGCCCGTGCCGCCGTCCGTGAAGGGGCTCTGTGACGCCTACGTCCGCTGAGGCCAGGGCGCGGGTGGACGCGACGATGTCGACAGCGCTGTCGTACGCGGACGACCCCGGAGTACCTCTGGTGGCAGCTCGGACGCCGTGAAGGCGCTGGAGGGCCATCCTTCGCCGCTACGGCACACCCCTGCCGCCGATCGGATCCGCGCCGGCGGAGGGGCGGACGGGCTCTGCGGCACCGGCACGGTGGATGCCGTTCGGTGGCTCCAGGCAAACCGCCTCGGCGTGAGTGCCGCCGGCGTCCACGGGCCGGTGACCGTCAGGGATGGGGTGGCCGGTCATTGGCGCGATCCCGACGACGGGTCCGGTCCGTTGCTTTGGTCAGCTGCTACGACCCGCCGTTCCAGTCCCACGACGACGCCTGTCGACGCCGACCTCCATGCGGGAGGCCGGCGTCGATCCCGTCCGAGGCCCGGGTCCAGCCGGGACGGCGGAACTGGACGGCCCCCGCCTGCCCCTGCGCCCGCAGGACGAGCCCGGCTCGGCTGACCGGCTGCTTCAGGTGACGCGGCCCGTCACCGTGGCGTTCGCGTGCTCCGAGTGCCGAGTGCCGAGTGCCGAGTGCCGAGTGCCGAGTGCTGGGTGGCGGGTGCCGAGTGGGATCCGGTTCTCACACGGGCGGGTGATCGCTCGCCGATTCGGATGGCCTGAACGATCGCTTCCGCCTGCGCCACCACACGATCAGGAGGCCGGCGAGCAGGCCGCACGCCAACGGGGTCCTTCGGCTCCCGGTGCCCGGGGAACGCCTGCGGCGGGCGTCAGCCGACACTGCCGGAGGCCCGCACAGCGACGCCGCCGGGGGTGGCGGGGTGGCTTCGCATGGCTCTGCCAGTTCTTGTGCGATGTGCTGCCACACTCGCTCCGGAGGGCATGCGAGGAGATCCGGCTCCTGCACCGAGCGGGCGGCGGTGATGACCCAGGTCGTCAGGCGCAGTTCCTCCTCGCAGCGCTCGCACACGCCGATGTGCTGCCAGGCACTGACGTCGCTGTGCGAGGCGTCGTGTCCCAGCGCCAGCTCCACCATGCGCGTCGGGTCGATGTGCGGCACCGCCATCTCCTTTTCGTGTGAGGCGTGACCTGCCCCTACCTGTACCGAGTGGTGGCGGCCCCGGATGCACTCACCCCGTCCGAGCCGGTCACCGCGGCGCCGGTGACCGGCTCCGCGGTGACGATCGGATGTGCCTCGTGACGGCCGTCCTTGCGGACGAATCGAAGGGCGCCTACGCCTACGCCGTGTTCTCCTCGGCGCGGCCCTGTTCGACTGCCTCGCGCAGTCGGTGAAGGCCACGTCGGGTATGGCTCTTCACCGTGCCCAGGGGCATACCGGTGCGTTCGGCGATCTGAGCCTGGGTGAGGTCCTGGTAGAAGCCCAGGCACAGCACCTCCCGCTGGCCGTGCGGGAGCCGGGACAGCGCGTCGACCAGGAGTACGCGGTCGAGGACCCCGTCCGTCGTCGCGCCTACGTCGTGTCGCCGCCCGTCGGCGTCGTGGGTGACGGTGTCGATCAGGGTGAGGCGCCTCGTCCGGGCGGCGAGCGCGTCGACGATCTTGCGGCGGGTGATACCGACGAGCCAACCGCCGAGCGGCCCCTTCTCCGGGCGGTAGCCGTTCCGTCCGCGCCAGGCGCCGAGGAACACCTGCTGGGTCACGTCCTCGGCCTCGAACGTGTCACCGAGTGAACGCGTGGCCATGGTGTGGACGAGCGAGCCCCAACGCCGGTACACGGCTGCGAACGCGTTCTCGTCGGCGGCGAGCAGACCACGGGCGAGTTCCTCCTCGTGCCGGGCCTCCTGCGTGGCGGGAGTGCGGACGCCGGTGTGTCGCGCGTTCGTGGTCATGCCCTTGTTCCTCCTGCCGTCCGTGCTGTGCGTGGCGGAAGGCCGCCCGTGGAGCGGGCCGGAACGGCGTGTGCTCCGGTTGTCGGCTCGCGTGCCAGTTTTCTGAAGGGAAACGACGCAGACAACATGCGTCGCTTGTGCGTCGTAAGGTCGGAGGGTGGACATGGACGAGGGCGACGGTGGCGGGGCGGAAGTGCGACGCGGTGGCGGGATGTCCACCGGCGAGGTGGCGAGGCGTCTGGGTGTGGCGCCGACGACGGTCCGTTCATGGGACCGCCGCTACGGACTCGGCCCCGCCGCGCACACCGGTGGCCGGCACCGCCGCTGGACCGCCGCCGACCTGGCTCGGCTGGAGCGGATGTGCGCTCTGACGGCAACCGGCCTGCCACCGGCCGAGGCCGCCCGACTGGCCCTCGACGAGACGGGTTCCGCCACGCCCCCACGAGAAGAGGACAGCGCGCCTGTCCCGCGGTCGGTGGCCCGTTCGCGCAGCCGGGCCGGAACGGGTCTGCGCCTCGGCGACGTGCGCCAGGAGTGCAAGGGGGTCGCCCGCGCAGCCCTGCGCCTCGACGCCACCGCCCTCGACGGGCTGCTGGAGGACGCGATCGGGCAACACGGCCTGATCGCGGCCTGGACGGAGGTGATCATGCCGACGCTGCAGGCGGTCGGCCGTAAGTGGGAGAGCTCGGGGGAGCGGTACGTCGAGGTCGAGCACTTCCTGTCCTGGCACGTCTCCGGCGCGCTGCGGCGCCACTCGCCTCCCGTGCCGACCGACCGGCCCGGTGCCACCACAGTGCTCGCCTGCGTGCCCGCGGAGAACCACACCCTGCCCCTCGAGGTGCTGGCCGCCGCGTTGACCGAACGGAACCTGCCCATACGTATGTTCGGCGGCTCGTTGCCCGTGGAGTCCCTCGTGGCCGCGGTGCGCAGGACCGGACCGGCCGCGGTGTGCCTGTGGGCGCAGTCCCGTACCACCGCCAGCCGGCCACTGGCCCAGCACATCGCGGCGATCGAGTGGGGTGTGCGCGGGGCCCGCAGGAAGCCGGTCGTCCTCACGCTCGGCCCGGGCTGGGCCGGGCAGACCACACCGGGATTGCCGCACCCTCCCGGGCTGGCGGAGGCCGTCGCCGCGGTCGAGTCCGCCGTGCGCAGGTGAGGTGACGCCGCTCATCGGGTACGCACAGGTCGTGGCGCCCGCCCTCCCCGGGCAGAACGTGTTCGGGTGGACACGTGAGCAGGCGTTCTGCGCTCCTGGAACGACGCGGCACCAACGAGGGCACCCCGTGCCGGGCCGAGTGCTGTGCGACGAGCAGCGCAGGACCCTCAGCGAGTCCACCCCGCCTCTCGCTCCGCGAAGGCCGGCGCCGAAGGAAAAGGGAACATGAGCAGTCAACAACGCGGCACCCCCGACACCGTCGTCGTCGGAGCGGGCCTCGCCGGTCTCGCCTGCGCGCTGGACCTGTGCCGTGCCGGGCGGAGCGTGGCGCTGCTCGAGGCGTCCGACGGTGTGGGCGGCCGGATGAGAACGGACCGCAGGGACGGCTTCCTGCTGGACCGCGGCTTTCAGGTGTTCAATACCTCGTATCCGCAGGTAAAGCGTCGTTTGAACCTCCGGAACCTGCAGTTGAGGCCCTTCACGCCGGGCATCATCGCGCGTACCTCGACGGGAGACGTACGCCTGGCCGATCCGACCCGGCAGCCGCGGGCGGCGAGATCACTGCTACCGGGACGTGTCCTGCCGGCCGGGGACCTGGCGGCCATGGGCGCGCTCACGGCGAGGGACGCCCTCCTGCCCGCCGCCCTCCTCAAGCACGGCCCGGACAGGTCCACCGCCGCGGCCCTCTCGCGAGCCGGTCTGTCGGAACGAACGGTCTCCGAGATCTTGAGGCCCTTTCTGTCCGGGGTGTTCCTGGAGGACCGGCTGGAGACCTCCGCCCGCTTCTTCCACCTGGTCTGGCGGAGCATGGTCAGGGGGACGCTCTGTCTGCCTGCCCACGGAGTCGGCGCCGTGCCCGCCCAGTTGGCGGACGGTCTGCCCGAGGGCGTTCTGCGGCTGGAGACGCCCGTCGACATGCTCACCCCCGAAGGAGTGCTTCTGACGGACGGCCGTGAGCTGCCGGCCGCGTCCGTCGTGGTGGCGACGGACGCGGCCACCGCAGCACGTCTGCTCCCCGGGCTGGACGCTCCCGCCGGCCGGACGGTCACCACCTACTACCACGCAGCCGCGAGCCCACCGTTGAGCGAACCCACCCTGATGGTGGACAGCTCCGGCGACGTACTCAACACCTGCGTGCTGACCGAGGTGACGTCCACGTACGCGCCGCCGGGTACCGCGCTGATCGCCACGTCCGTGCTGGGAGGGGACCGCCCCGGGGCGGGCGAAGCGGTGCTGCGGCGCCTGACCGCGCTCTACGGCACCGACACGAGCCAATGGCGGCAGGTCGCCGTCTACACCGTCGAGGGGGCTCTGCCCGCCATGGTGCCGCCGTGGCCGCTGAGCCGTACCACGCGTCTGACGGCGGGCCGGTACGTCTGCGGGGACCACCGGGCGACCGGCAGCGTGCAGGGCGCGTTGGCCTCGGGCAGCCGGGCTGCCCGGGAACTGCTCGGTGATCCGGCGTCCGGGTGAGAGCCGAGCGGATCGCGGGAGCTGCATCCGGACGCGGTCGCCGCACGGAACAGACGATGGAGGCAGAGAGCCGGTGACCTTCCTGCGAGTGGGAGAAGAGTGTGGACCTCAGCGGCGCGCGCGTGTTGGTGGCCGGCGCCACCGGTGTCCTCGGCGGTGCGCTCACCGCCGAGCTGGCGGGCCGTGGAGCGTGTCCCGCGCTCGCGGGACGCGATCCGGCCCGTCTCGCTCAGGTCGCCCAGGCGTGTCCGGGGGCTCCGACCGTGCTGTTCGACGCGTACGACCCCGCGTCCTGTGCCCGCGCGGTGCACGACGCCAAGGCGGCTCTGGGCGGGCTGGACGCCGTGGTGGCGGCCTTCGGCGCGGTGGCCTTCGGACGGGCGGCGGAGGTGGGTGACGAGGTCGCGGAGCACCTGTACGCGGTCAACGTCCTCGCGCCCGCCGCCCTCTTCCGCGCCGCGCTCACCGTCATGGGCCCCGGTTCCGTGATCGCCGCGTTCACCGGCGTGGTCGCGGAACACCCGCAGGCGGGCATGGCCGATTACAGCGCGTCCAAGGCGGCGCTGAGCGCCTGGCTCGGCGCGGTGCGCCGCGAGGTACGGACCAACGGCATCCGTGTCCTGGAGGCCAGGCCCGGACACCTGGACACGGGCTTCGCCGACCGCCCCGTCGCGGGCACCGCCCCACCGATGCCGGCCGGAGGCGATCCGCACCGTGTCGTGGCGGCCCTCGCCGACGCGATGGAGACGGACGCCGAACTGCTGTTCACCGCCCCGGACGGCACACCCGTGGTCGAACGGCGCGCCAGGTGAGCCGACAACCCCCCGCATCCGGAGGGCCGTGCGACGTGGTCATCGTCGGCGGTGGCGCGGCCGGACTCAGCCTCGCCCACCGGCTGACCGCGTCCTTCTCACCCACCGTCACCCTCGTGGAGCCCCCCGACGGACCGCTGCGCCCTCCTGAACGGACCTGGTGCTACTGGGACCGCGGCGCCGCCGACCTCGACGAAGCGGTCAGCGCCTCCTGGACCAGACTGCGCGTGCACGGCACCGACGGCCGCGCGATCACCGTCCACCCGTCGCCGCTGACCTACCGCATGCTCCGGTCGACGGACTTCGAACGGCTGGTCCATCACCGGCTCAGCACGTCCCCCGGCGTACGCGTCCTGCGCGCGACGGCCGACATCGTGCGCAACACGGCCGACGGCGCTGAGGTGCGCTGCACCGGTCCCGACGGCAGGACGCTGTGGCTCCGGGCGCGACACGTCTTCGACTCCCGGCCGAGGCGCGCGCTGCCACCGGCCCGGACGCGGCTGTTGCAGCACTTCCGCGGCTGGTTCGTGCACACGGGGACGGACCGGTTCGATCCCGAAGTCGCCGACCTGATGGACTTCCGGGTACCGCAACCGCGCCACGGCCTCGCCTTCGGCTACGTACTGCCCCTGGCGCCGGACCGCGCCCTCGTCGAGTACACCGAGTTCTCCCGGACCGCGCTGACCACAGAGGCGTACGAGACGGCGCTGGCTCACTACTGCCGCGACGTTCTGCGGCTCGACGCGTTCACGGTCGAGTCGGCGGAGCAGGGGGCGATTCCCATGACCGACGCGCGCTTCGCCCGTCAGGTCGGCCCGGCCGTCTTCCGGATCGGGACAGCGGGCGGTGCCACCCGGCCGGCGACCGGCTACACCTTCGCCGCCGTGCAGCGGCAGAGCCGGGCCATCGCCGCGGCTCTGCACGCGGGCCACGTGGTCGTGCCCCCGCCACACGGGCGGCGGGCCCTCGCCATGGACGCCGTGCTGCTGCGGGCCCTGGACGAAGGACGGATCAACGGCCCCGACTTCTTCACGGACCTGTTCCGCCGCGTCCCGCCCGAACGCCTCCTGCGCTTCCTCGACGGCGACACCTCGCCCTGGGAGGAATGGAGCATCGGCCTGCGCACCCCCGTGGGCCCCATGCTGCGCACCGCCGTCGAACTGCCCTTCCTGCCACGCCGTTCGCGGCCGGCCCCACCCACCGGAGAAGACCACCGATGACACTGTTGCGCGACCACGAACTGGCATGCGCCTTCGACCACGCCTCGCACACCTACGACCGCCTGACGGCCCTCAACCCCGGCTACCGCACCGACCTGCTGCGTTCGGCGCGTCGCCTGAGGTTGCCCAGGGCCGGTGCCGGTCTGCACGTGCTGGACCTCGGCTGCGGCACCGGCGCGTCCACCAGAGCTCTCCTGCGGGCCGCGCCGCGCGCCCGGATCACGGCCGTCGACGCCTCCTCCGGGATGCTGCGGCGCGCGCTGGCCAAGCAGTGGCCCGCTCAGGTGCGGTTCCAGCACCTGACCGCCGAAGAAGTGGTGACGACGGGGGAAGGGCCCTACGACGCGGTGTTCGCCGCCTACCTGTTCCGCAATGTCACCGACCCGGACGGTGTCCTCGCAGCCGTCCGCTCGCTGCTGCGACCGGGCGGCCGACTCGCCGTTCACGAGTACAGCCTCAGCGGCTCCGCCGTCCACCGCGCCCTGTGGACTGCCGTGTGCCAGGCCGTGATCATCCCCGCGGGCACACTGAGCGGCGACCGCGCCCTCTACCGGCACCTGTGGCGCAGCGTCCTCGCGTTCGACACCGTGCCCGCCTTCACCGCGCGTCTGTCGGACGCCGGCTTCACCGGCGTACGCGCCGTGCCCGTCGCAGGGTGGCAGACCGGCATCGTGCACACCTTCCTGGCCTCCCGCGACGACGCCTCTCCATACGCCGAGGACGCCCGGTGAGCGCCCGCCGTCAGGCCACCCGCCGGGGGCGCGACCGCAAGGCGGAGATCATCATGCCCGCTCCGGGCCGCGACCGATTCGACCGCGAGGACGCGCCGTCGGTCGCCGTGGTCGGCGCGGGCATCGCCGGCCTGGCCGCCGCCACCCTGCTGGCCGAACGAGGCGCCCGCGTCACCCTCTACGAACGCGAGGACTCGCTCGGCGGACGTCTCACGGGTTGGCCCACCCGTCTCTCCGACGGGTCCCGGGCGACCATGAGCCGCGGCTTCCACGCCTTCTTCCGCCAGTACTACAACCTGCGTGGCCTGCTGCGGCGCACCGATCCCGGACTCGACCGCCTCCGCCCGCTGCCCGACTACCCGCTACGGCACAGCGGCGGACTGACCGACAGCTTCGCACGCGTCCCGCGCACCCCACCGTTCAGCGCGCTCGGGTTCGTCGTCCTCAGCCCCACCTTCGGCTGGCGCGACCTCGCCGGCATGGACGCCCGGGCGGCACTGCCGCTCCTCGACGTCCGCGTGCCCGAGGCCTACGAACGCTTCGACGACATGAGCGCCACGGCGTTCCTGGAACGCGTCCGCTTCCCCGAAGCCGCGCACCACCTGGCCTTCGAGGTGTTCTCCCGCAGCTTCTTCGCGGACCCGCGCGAACTGTCCGCCGCGGAACTGCTGCTGATGTTCCACATCTACTTTCTGGGCTCGGCGGAGGGGTTGCTCTTCGACGTACCGGACGAGCCCTTCCCCCAGGCCCTGTGGGAGCCGCTCGGTGACTACCTCCAGAGCCTCGGCGCCGTCATCCGCACCGGCACACCCGTACGCGGCGTCCACCCCGACGACGCCGGGGGATTGGAGGTGCGGACGGACGACGCCCTGGACCGGTACGAAGCAGCGGTCCTCGCCCTCGACCCCGGAGCGCTGCGTGAGGTGGTCGCCGCGTCACCCGGCCTCGGCACTCCGGTCTGGCGCGACGACATCGCCTCCCTGACGACCGCCCCGCCCTTCCTCGTCTCCCGGCTCTGGCTCGACCGGCCGGTCCGCGCCGACCGCCCGGGATTCCTCGGCACCAGCGGCTTCGACGGCCTCGACAACATCAGCGTCCTCGACCGCTACGAGGGGGAGGCCGCACGCTGGGCCGCCCGCAGCGGCGGTTCCGTGGTGGAACTGCACGCTTACGCCGTCGCCGCGGGGTCCGCACCGCAGACGGTGCAGAACCGCCTCATCGACAGCCTCCACCGCGTGTACCCGGAGACACGGCAAGCACGGATCCTGGACGCCCGGCACGCATGGCGCTCCGACTGTCCCTTCTTCCCGGTCGGGTCCCACACCCGACGGCCCACCGTGCTCACTCCTCACCCGAGGGTGACACTGGCCGGGGACGCGATCCGCAGCGACCTGCCCGTGGCCTTGATGGAACGCGCGGCCACCACCGGGTTCCTGGCGGCCGGAGCCCTGCTCGCGGACTGGGGAGTACGCGGACAGACGCTGTGGACGGTTCCCCGCGCCGGCCGTTCGACGGTGCTGCGCGCCCTCAGCCGCGTGGGAAACCGCTGAGCGCCGTTCTCCCGCTCAGGGGCGAACAGCTCGCAGGGCCCGCAGACGGCTCCGCCCCGTTCGCGCGGAAACCGGGGAGACCCGGGCCGAACACCGACGGCCGGGGAGCGGAGTGACACCGGCAAGGAACTGCCCGCCGACGGCATGCCGCCGCCGGCGAACAGGCTTCTCCAGCCGAAGCGGGGGAGGGCGGGCCACCCCTCACGCTCGGGCACAGATCCCGGCCCACAACGAGAGCCGGCCCCCGACCGGGCAGGCCGGAGCCCTCTCTCCGCCGCTCTGGTGATCACCCCGGGAACTGACCGCTGCTGCGCAGCTCCCAGCGCCGCTCCGCGTACGCGAGGTCGTCGCGCCACAGCCTGCCTGCTGTCCGGCGCATCAACGGGCGCAGCATGGGCGCCGCCGCCCGCGCCAGGGCGAAGCCGCGCCGGTCCGAGGCGGCGACGACCGCCTCGACGACGGCCGTCCGCGGCCGTTGGGCCGACTTGCCCGTCACCGGCGTGGCATGGGTCTCGACCACGGACGTGGACCCTTCCCCCTCCGTGATGCGCATGACCACCGTACGAGGCCCGGGAGCGGTGAACTCCGCCCGCACCGGCACCACCAGACGGTCGGTCACCCGGAAGGAGACGTCGACGACGAAGACGTCGTCCTCCGGTCCCTGTGGTGGCCGGGCCACCGTCAGGTCGACGAACGAGTACGGGTGGAACCACGACCCGTGCCACGGGTCGAGCCGATTGGCGACCACGTCCTGGGGTTCGCACCGCCCTACGGCCGTGAAGACGGCGTCCACCCCGCTGCGCGCCGCCGGCCGCACCGGCACCACGGGGCGCTCGGACGGCTCCTCGCCGCCGACCGCGTCCAACCGGACCCACACCAGCACGCCGTCGTCATGAACCGGGTACGGACGCCATCCTGCGAACGCCCCGTCGTCCAGGGCCAGTCCGTGCCAGTGGCACACCAGCGTTCCGCACACCACCCGGCTGTCCCGCAGGGGCGCACCGAGGTGCGGGCAGCTGCCCGGGCCCGCGCGCAGGTCACCGGTGTCCGACCGCCACAGCACGACCTCCACACCGCCCACCGTCCTGCCGTAGGGGCGGCCGCCGGCGCGAACGTCACGGGAGGCCCCGACGACGAACCAGTTCCCGGAGGGACGGGCGGAGGCCCGCTCGAGCGCGTCGGCGATCAGAGCCGGGCGGGCCTCGCGCCACGTCGGTGTCTGGGTCGCCCAGTCCGACCGGCGGCGCGCCGCAACGGCGGTGTCCAACGGGTCCGGTCCGCTCGGTCACTCACTTCACGGGTCCCTTCCACGGCAGCGGAGTGACGCCCGGCTGGGGCGCCCGACGGTCGGTGCGGACGGCACGCCATCGCGCGCCGGCGATCTGTACGACTCCGGCCGTCGCCGTGGCCGCGCGGCGGACTCGGGAGACCACCGCACGACGCTGCAGCACCGTGTACCCCTGGTCCGCGATCGCGTCGAGGATGCCGCCGTAGAGGGCGAACGCGGTCCGGATGCAGGGGCGGGTCCGCGGGTCGAGCATGGCGATGCCGGGTTCCGCCGCCCGGTAGACCTTCCGCGTCAGGTCTTCGGCGGCGACGAGTGCCGCGCGGATGCGCGGGTCGGTGCGGCCCGTGCGGCGGCTCCACTCGAGCATGGGCCGGTCCACGCCGTGGGCGGCGAGCAGGTCGGCCGGCAGGTAGACGCGCCCCCGGTCCAGGTCCTCGCCGACATCGCGCAGGAAGTTGGTGAGCTGGAAGGCCACCCCGAGGGCCGCCGCGTGCGGCGCCGCCTCCTCACGGGGGACGACCGTGCCGAGTACCGGCAGCATCTGCAGCCCCATCACCGCGGCGGAGCCGTGCATGTAGGTCCGCAGGTCGGCGTAGGTGGGATAGTCCGTGACGTGCAGGTCGCTGCGCATCGAGGCCAGGAAGTCGGCGAACAGCGTGTGCTCGATGTCGTACCGTTCAGCGGTGTCGGCGACGGCCCGCACCACCGGCTCGTCCCCCGTCCCGGTGCGCAGCCCGCGTGCGAGGTCGTCCTCCAGACGCATCAGCCGACGGTCGCGTTCCCGGGGTGTCCGGTGCCGGTCGAGGTCGTCCACGATGTCGTCCGCCCAGCGGGCGAAACCGTACAGGGCGTGCACGGCGGACCGCCGCTCCACCGGCAGCAGGCGGGTGGCCAGGAAGTAGCTCTTGCCGTGACGGGCGTTGAGTCGTCGGCACTCGGTGTAGGCGGCACGCAGGGCGGGGTCGGTGATGCCCGCGGCGTCCAGCTCACGACGGGTCATGGGCGCCTTCCGCGGTCGGTGCGACGGCTCGGGTGCCACGCCGTGCCGGACGCGTGTGCACGTGACGGATGCCGGTACGTCCGCCGGTCACGCGGCCGGCGGCGAGCTTGCCGCTGATGAGCACGGTCGGCACCCCGACGCCGGGGGTGGTGCCGCAGCCCGCGAGCACGACGTTCTCCAGGCCGCGCACCAGGTTGCGTGGACGGAACGGGCCGGTCTGGGCGAAGGTGTGCGAGACCGAGAAGGGGCTGCCCGCGGCATGTCCCTGCGCCGTCCAGTCCAGCGGCGTCACCAGCAGCTCCTCCTGGACGCTGTCCGCGAACCCGTCGAGTCCCCGGCGCTCCAACTCGGCGACCAGGCAGTCGCGGTAGCGCGGCCCCAGATCACGCCACTCGGCCCCGGAAGGTCCCACGTCGGTGTTCGGGCAGGGCGCCAGGACGTAGTGCAGGTGCCTGCCTGGTGGAGCCAGGCCGGGGTCGTGCGTGGTCGGCCGGGTGATCAGCAGGGACGGGTCGCTCATCAACTCTCCCGTGCGGGTGAGCTGGTCGAAGGTGCGTTCCCAGGCGGCGCCGAAAGACAGCGTGTGGTGGGCCAGACCGGGCCACGTGCGGTCGGTTCCGGCGTGCAGGACGACCGAGGACGGTGAGTGACGCAACCGCACCGGCCGCTTCGGAGCGCGTCCCAGGAGCCGGTGCGCGGCGGGCAGCTCGCACGTCAGCACCACGGCGTCACAACGGATGCTCTCGCCCGACGCCAGACGCACGGCACGGACCCGGTCCCCCGACCGTTCCAGCATGGTCGCCTCGGCCGACCAGCGGAACTCGGCGCCCGTCTGTGCCGCCGCGTTCGCCATCCCGCGCGGCAGCGCGTGCATGCCGCCCTTGGGGAACCAGACGCCGGCCACGGTGTCCATGTAGGCGATCACCGCGTAGGCCGCGAGGGCTCTGGCCGGGGCCACACCGGCGTACAGGGCCTGGAAGGAGAAGACCCGGCGCAGCCGGGGGTCGGCGAGGAAACGGCCGATACGACGGTCCAGCCGGCCGAATCCGCCCAGCGCCGCCAGACGTGCCAGGTCCGGGTGCAGCAGTTGGAAGGGAGAGTCGAAGTTCGTGTCGATGAACCGCCGCATCTGGGCCCGGTACAACCGCTCCAGCCAGTCCCGCAGTTCGCGGTAGCCGGCTGCCTCCGCCGGGCCCGCGAACCGTCTGACCTCGGCCTCCATCGCCTCGCCGTCGGTGTGCACGTCGAGGGAGCTGCCGTCTGCGAAACAGGCCCGGTACGCGGGGTGCAGGGCCGTCAGCTCGACGTGGCGGTCGAGGCTGTCGCCCACGGCGGCGAAGGCTTCGTCGGCCAGGTGCGGCATGGTGAGGACGGTGGGTCCGGTGTCGATCTCGTAGCCGCCCAGGCGTACGCGGCCCGCCCGGCCGCCGGGGCCGTCGTCCCGTTCGACGACCGTCACTCGGCGACCGGCGCCCAGAAGGTGCAGCGCGCAGGCGAGGCCGGACAGGCCGGCGCCCACCACGACCACGTGGTCCGTGGGACCCGCTACCGTCCTCACGCGGCCTCCCCCGTGCGGTGGGGCGCCATTCCGGACGCTCGTCCGACCAGCGCGGCGAACTCGCGCCGCACCGATGGCTCCGCGCCGGTCCGGTCGAAGTGCCGCAGGCTCGTCGCGGCCAGCTCGGTGACCTTCGACTCGACGACGGCCCGCGCCCCCGTGCGCTCCAGTGCCGCCCGCATGCGGCGCACGGTGTCGTCGGACACGGACGGCGCACCCGGGGCCAGTACGTCCGCGGCTTCCCGGTCACCGGAGGCCTCGGCGAGCCGGGAGCCGACGGCGAGCAGATAGGTGAGCTTGCGCGTGCGGAGGTCGTCCTCGGACGACTTGCCCGTCTCGGCCGGGTCGCCGAAGGCACCGAGGATGTCGTCGCGGAGCTGGAACGCGAGGCCGGCGCACCGTCCGGCGGAGCGCAGCGCGTCCAGGACGGTGGCATCGGCGCCGGCCAGGGACGCGCCCAGCGCCAGCGGACGCTCCACCGTGTACAGGGCGCTCTTGAGGGTGGCGATGGTCACCGCCTCGTCGACGCCGGACGCGCCGGTGGCCTGCGCGTGGATGTCCCGGTACTGTCCGGCGACCATCTCGGTGCGCATGGCCTGCCACTCGCGGTGCAGTTGTGGGCCGTGCGGCGAGCCGAGCACCGTCTCCGTCATCAGGTCGTCCGCCCAGGCCAGGGCGAGGTCGCCGGCGAGGACCGCCGCGGAGGTCGCGAACGTTTCGGGTGAGCCCGTCATGCGTGCGGTCTCATGCATGCGGGCGAGGTCCACGTGTACCGCCGGCGCGCCGCGACGCAGTGGTGATCCGTCCATCAGGTCGTCGTGGATGAGGGCGCAGGCCTGGACGAGTTCGAGGGCCGCACCGGTGCGCAGGACCGGCGTCGCATCCCCGGTTCCGCCGGCGGCCCGCCATCCGCACCACGCGAACGCCGTGCGCAGCCGCTTCCCGCCGCGCAGGACCAACGAGGCGACGCGGTCGGCGATGTCACGGGCGAACACCGGGTCCGCCTCGCGGGCGCGTCCCAGCACATCGTCGAGGACGCGCCCGAGTTCCGCCTCGGCGGCCCGGGCCCCCTCGCGGGCCGTGAGCGGACCGTCGGCCCGCCCGACCGGTTCGGCCACCGTGGGCCGCAGTCCCAGCATGCGCAACTCCTTCTCACTCCCGGTCATCTGCACACCGTTGCTTCGGCGGAGTGGCCCTGTACGGATGCGCTGATTCCTGCCCGGTTGGCGGGTCGTCCCGCTGACGCCCACTCCATCGGCCCAACCTCCGCCTCGTCATGGCGGTGCGTCACCTCTGTCGCGCTCCTGGCGGCGTACCTCGGGGAGATCGGTCAGCCGACCGAGCTGGTGCACCGGTCGGGCGGTGCGATGGTTGCGGCCGAGCCGGTCCCGGTGCCTGTCGAGGAAGGCCCAGTAACCGGCCGTGTAGGGGCAGGCCTGCTCCCCGGTCCGGTCCCCCGGCCGGTAGCGGCACGGTCCGCACAGATCGCTCATACGGTGTACGTAGGCGCCGCCCGACGTGTACGGCTTGGTCGTCATCCGGCCGCCGTCGGCGTACTGGGACATGCCGACGACGTTGGGCACCATCACCCAGTCGTATCCGTCCACGAAGCAGCGGTGGAACCAGTCCGTGACCGCGGCGGGGTCCCAGCCGCGCTGAAGTGCGTAACTGCCGAGGATCATCAGCCGAGGGATGTGGTGGGTCCAGCCCGTGTCGCGCACCTGGGACAGCACCGTGCGCAGGCACCGCGCCTCCACCGCGTCCGCGTCCAGCTCGCTCCACCAGTGCGGCAGCGCGGCGGTGTGGCGCAGGACGTTGGAGCGCCGGTAGTCCTCGCCGAAGTACCAGTAGAGCTGCCACACGTACTCGCGCCAGCCGGCGATCTGCCGGACGAACCCCTCCACGCTGTTGAGAGGAGCCCGGCCGGCGCGCCACTCCGCCTCCGCGCGCTCGACGCACTCGGCCGGGTCGAGCAGGCCGAGGTTGAGCGAGGACGACAGCAGGCTGTGGCTCATCACCGGGTCGGCGGCGAGCACGGCGTCCTCGTAGGGGCCGAACGTGGGGAGGCGGTGGGTGAGGAAGCGTTTGAGGGCGGCCCGAGCCTCGGCGCGACTCGCCGGGAACGCGCGCGGTGCGTCCCGTCCGACGAAGGCGACGTCCCCGTCCCTCTCCCAGCGGTCCAGGTCGTGGCGGACCTCGTCGTCGATCTCGTCCTCCCGCGGCCGGAACGGTGCGGGAACCTGGAGCGTGGAGGCTGCGCGCGGTGGGGGCTGCCGGTTGTCGTGGTCCAGGTTCCACCGGTCGCCGGCCGGGGCGTCGCCGTCCATCAGGAGGTCGTGGCCTTTGCGCACCCACCGGTAGAAGTCCTCCTGCCGCAGCCGCTCGCCGCCCTGTCCGTCGGCCCACGCCGCGAAGTCGTCCATCGGCACCAGGAAGCCCCGTGCGGGACTCAGGGTGACCTGGGGGAGTGAGCGGACCAGCCGCAGTGCCGCGTACGAGGTCGGGTGGTGCACGGTGACCGGACGGTCGCCGGCGGCCTCTTCAAGCCCTTGCCGGTAGGTGTCGGCCCGCACGTAGGTCATCCGTTCGCCCAGTTCGGCCGCCCGGTGGCGCATGGCGGAGAGGATCAGGTGTGCCTTGGCCCGGTGGAAGCGGCGGCGGCGGAACACCGAACGCGCCTCGATCATGAGCAGCGGGGTGTCGCGGCCGGGGCCGCCGTCGCCGGGGGTGAGGAAGTGAGGACCGAGCTGGTCGCCGAAGAGCCAGTGCACGGCGTGTCCCTTCTCAGTAGCGACCGCGGGCGTGCGCGGGGCGCGCCGGCCCGTCGGAGAGGTCGAGCACAGGTTGGGGGTGGTCGAGGCGGGCGCGCCGGGGCTCGTGGAGGAACCGGTCCTCCACGAGCGGTTCGGGTGCCCAACTGCGCACGAAGTTCCGTACGGGTCGCGGCGTTTGCGCTGAACGACCGGGTTGCGGATCCCGTGTCGTCGCGGCGCGGCGGCCGGGTCGAGCAGGCAGTCGGTGGGGAAGATGTCGCGGCTGGGTGCGTCGAAGCCCGCGGTGTGTACGCCGGGGGCGCGGACGTGGGGGGCGACCTCCGCGTCGGCCGCCGTGGGTACGGGGCGCGGCGTCGGATGGTCGTGCGGGCGAAGATCCGAGGTGAACAGGACGACCGCGCGGGTCATGTCGTCGCTCCTGAGAGGGTGAGACGGTTGCGTGCGGCCTAGCGACGAATGATCCTGACGAACCGGGCGTGCCCGGTGCGGTCGGTGCGCGGTGCACGTCCGGGTGCCCTCGTGCCTTTGGCGGCGGCCTGCGCGATGTTGCGGGCCATACCGCCGAAGACGACGGCGTGGAACGGTGCGACACCCCACCAATAGGCGTGGCCGAGCAGTCCGCGTGGATGGAACAGTGTGCGCTGGCGGTACCGGGTTCGGCCGGCGGTGTCCGTTTCGACGTACATCTCCAGCCAGGCGAGTCCGGGCAGTCGCATCTCGGCACGCAGCCGCAGCAGACGGCCCGGCTCGATCTCCTCGACCCGCCAGAAGTCCAGCGGGTCACCGACCCGCAGGCGCTCGGCGTCGCGTCGTCCGCGGCGCGGACCGACTCCGCCGACGAACCGGTCGAGCCAGCCCCGGACCGCCCAGGCGAGAGGGAAGGAGTACCAGCCGTTGTCGCCGCCGATGCCTTCGACGACCTTCCACAGCGACGCGCGGGACGCGTCGACCGGCAGGTGCCGGTCGTCCTCGTAGAGGCTGCCGCCGGCCCAGTCGGGGTCGGTGGGCAGCGGGTCGCTGGGGGCGCCGGGCGCGACGTCGGACGACCAGCGGGCGGCTACCTGGACGTCCCGAACCCTGCGCAGGGCCAGGGCGAGGGCCTCGTCGAAGGGCAGCGGCCGGCCCGGAGGATCGGGCAGGTACCGGGCGATGTCGTGTTCGTGGCACACGACCTCGTGGCGCAGGGATTCGGTCAGCGGCCGGGCGATGGACGCGGGCACCGGGGTGACGAGGCCGACCCAGTGGCTCGACAGCCGCGGGGTGAGGACCGGTACCGGCACGATGAGCCGCCGCCGCAGTCCCGCGATGACGGCGTAGCGGCGCATCATCTCCCGGTAGGTCAGAACGTCCGGTCCGCCGACGTCGAAGGCCCGGTCGACGTCGGGCGGCATGGTGGCCGAGCCGACGAGGTAGCGCAGGACGTCGTGGACCCCGATCGGCTGCGTCCGTGTGTGCACCCAACTGGGGGTCACCATCACGGGCAGCCGCTCGGTGAGATAGCGCAGCATCTCGAACGACGCCGACCCGGAGCCGATGACGATGGCCGCCCGCAGCACCGTGGCGGGCACCGGGGCGTCGAGGAAGATGCGCCCGACCTCCGCCCTGGAGCGCAGATGAGGGGAAAGGGAGCGCTCGGACACCCCTTTCGGGGTGAGTCCGCCGAGGTAGACGATCCGTCGTACTCCGGCGGCGTGCGCCTGCTCGGCGAAGATCCGGGCGGCGCGGCGGTCGGTGTCCTCGAAGGTGGAGCCGGTTCCGAGTGCGTGCACGAGGTAGTAGGCGACGTCGACACCGCGCATGGCCTTGGCGACGGAGGCGGCGTCCGTGACGTCGCCGCGGACGGTTTCGGCGTCCTGGGCCCAGGGATGGTCGCGGAGCTTGCCGGGGGAGCGGGCCAGACACCGGACCCGGTGACCGGCCTGGAGCAGTTCAGGCACCAGCCGTCCGCCGATGTACCCGGAGGCCCCGGTGACCAGGCAGCGCAGCCGTTCGCCGTTCCGCTGTCCATCAGTGGCTGCCACGAGTGCTCCTTCCGCGTGGGCGGTCCAACCCGCTCGTCCGTCCGATCATGGCTGCTGCAGTGCGACCGTGCCTGTCGCGCCCTCGTGGTCGGCGACCGTGACGGGGAGGCGGAGGCCGTTCGGCTCGGCCGCCACCTTCCGTCGGGTTCCCGGCGCCGGTACCGGCGCCGGGAGGCCGACGCCGACTCGGGCCACGGGGGCCCGCTGTGAGTCCGCAGTCCAGCAGGGCCAGGGCCGTCCGTCTCCCGGCCTTCGGTACCGCGGGAGCGGGCGGGCCGGACGGGTGACCGGGCGGGCGGAAGAACGGGGTGCGAGGGGTTGCGTGGTACGCCAGCTGGACGTCCCTGCGGTGCCCGCGCCTATGGGACCTCGGGTTTCGGGCCGGCACGGACTGCCGCTGCCGCTGGGTGGCGGAGCGCAGGCGGGACAACCGCGTGGTCGCAAACGTGGATCCGACTGCTCCGCACGGGCGAACCGCATCGTGCACGACCCGAGGCGAGGCCACTGGCACCACCTGGTTCACTTCGCACGCGGCGCCACACCGCGGGATCGGACTCGGCCAACGGGCCGCCCTCGGCCGCACCCGCGTTGGCGAGCACCACGGACGCCGGCCCGCTCCGCGCGGATGTCCGCGCGTTACCCGGCGGTGCCCCCGGTCGTCCGTGACGCCGACCCTCCGAGCACTCACGGACCGCCGGCGGCGAGCGCTTGACCCGCCGACTACGTCCATGCCGACTACGTCCATGCCGGCTATGTCCATGAGCGAGGACAGCACTTCGGCAGTGGGCCGGGAGGTGTCCGGCCGTCGGCGCCGACGCGAAAGGTGCACGGGTTCGGGCAGCACCGGGCCTTCCTCGTGGGACGAGTGCGGCGCGGTCTCAGCGCCAGTCGTCGATCACGTAGGCGTCGGGGTGGCTGTAGCCGGGTTCGTTGGGCCTGTGCATGGCCACGCCCTGCAACCAGGTGCGGAAACCGCGGTCGACCATTCGCCGGTAGGCATCCTGGCGGGCCAGGTTCATTCCGGCGTCCAGTTGGCCCAGGCCGCGCTCGGCGGCGAGCCGCTCGCACGCGGTGAGCAGTCGTTCGAACCGGTCGGCCGCCTCCGGGCCCGGGCGCACGGCGCCGAACTTGACGAAGCACACGTCCTCTCCGGCCTCCGACCCGGGTCCGCAGTGGCAGACGGCCAGGCCGTCGAGGTCGGAGCCGGCCCCCTGGAGCAGGATGGTGTCACCGAGTCCCTGCGCGTGCGTGGCCACGATCTCGCGTTCCACGTCCAAGCCCTCGAAGACGGCCCCGGTCAGTGTGCGACAGAGGCTCAGGGCGTCGAGCCGCTCGGCGGCGGGAAGTTCGCCGTACAGCGCTCGGCCGGGGACCGCCGTACTGCCCGCGATCTGCTTCTTCATGATGGCTGTGAGGAACCGGGGCCAGAAGCCGTACCGGCGGTAGAGCTCGAGGTGCTTCGCACTGTGCGAGAAGGTGAACAGGCCCAGGTGTCGGTTCCCCCAGGTCCCGAAGCATTCCATGACCGGCTCCATGAGGCGCCTGCCGATGCCCTGGTCCCACAGGTCCGGATGTACGGTCAGCGGGCCGAAGTACCCGACGCTGCCCCAGTTGACGGCGAAGTTCGACGCGACGACCTCGCCCTCGACCGTCGCTGCGAAGGCCGCGTGGGGATCGGCCGCCCAGCGAGTGCGAACGTAGTCGGCGGTCCCGAAGAACGTCTTCGGCTCGGGAGCCCCGAGGAACGTCCCGAAGGCGACCCTGAAGATCTCGTCGGCCCGATCCAGGTCCGCCTCACCCAGCGGGCGGACCGACACGGGGCCCGTGCCCCTCTTGCGCTCCTCTGCCGGTGGGATCATCGCTCTCTCCTTCCCGACCCCCTGTTTCATCGCACCACGGACGTGCGCCGCAGGCGAGGCGAAAGGTCCGCCGACAGCCGGGGACCGAGGACCGGCCTCAGGAAGGTCACCTCGTACCCGGGACGGGGAGTCGGTCGACGGGCCCTGTCCGTTCTCTCGCCACCATCGACGACTCTCGCCGACCCGCGTCCGACGGCCCCTTCCCCGCGGCGACGGTCGTCCTGCTCACCGTGAGCACCGTCGACGCCGTGGGTGTGCCGGCAGCTCTCACGTCGACGGCTGCTGCCCAGTGGCGTGTCCGGTGTCCTCGTGCGCCAGGTGGCTGGGCCACCAGGCCCTGGGACCGATGTCGAGCACCAGCGCCGGGACCAGGAGTGAACGGACCACGAGGGTGTCGAGCAGGACTCCGAACGCCACGATGAACGCGATCTGGACGAGGAAGGCCAGCGGGATCACCATCAGGGCCGCGAAGGTTGCGGCGAGTACCACGCCGGCCGAGGTGATCACTCCTCCGGTCGTGGTCAGTCCGCGCAGCACGCCCTGCCGATTGCCGTGTGCGAGCGCCTCCTCCCGTACCCGGGACATGAGGAAGATGTTGTAGTCCACGCCGAGGGCGACCAGGAACACGAAGCCGTACAGGGGCACGGAGGCGTCCGTGCCGCTGAAGCCGAGGAGGTGCTCGAAGACCAGGGCCGACACTCCGAGAGTCGCCAGGAAGTTGAGGGCGACGGTCGCTACCAGCAGGAGTGGTACGAGCAGGGAGCGCAGCAACAGTACGAGGATCACCAGGATGATGACGAGCACGACCGGCACGATGAGCGTACGGTCCCGGGCAGCCGTCTGCTGGGTGTCGTACTGCTGCGCCGTGTACCCGCCGACGAGTGCGTCGGCTCCGGGCACCGCGTGCAGGTTCGCACGCAGGCGCTCCACGGTCTGCTTGGCGCCGTCGCTGTCCGCCGAGGCCTCGAGGGTGGCGTCGATGCGGACACGTCCATCGGCCACCAGTGGCTCGCGCGCCCCCGGCCGTCCCGACGCGGAGACCGCGTCGGCCGATGCCACCCCCTCGGTCTCCCTGGCGGCTGCCGTCACCTGGGCGGTGCGGTCGGCGTCGGCGATGATGACGGCGGGATTGCCTGAGCCGCCGGGGAAGTGCTCCCCGAGCGTCTGCTGGGCGGCGACCGAGGGCGCGTCGTTCACGAAGATCTCGTCGAGAGGCACACCCTTCGCCGACAGCGAGGGGGAGAAGGCGGCGAAGACGGCGAGGCCGAGCGCGGTCACCACCCAGATGCGTCGCGGCCGGGAGGCGACGAGCGCGGCGACGCGACGCCACACCCCGTGTCCCCGGTCGGACGCGTCGGAAGCCTTCGGCCGGGACGGCCAGTACGCCGACCTGCCCAGCAGGGCCAGCACGGCGGGCAGGAAGGTCAGGCTGGAGAGCGCCGCGCACACGATGCCGATGGCACCGACCGGTCCGAGCGCACGGTTGTTCGTGAGGTCGCTCGCGAGGAGAGCCAGCAGCGCGAGGGCCACGGTGGCCGCGCTCGCGGCGATCGCGCCGAACGACCGGCGTACGGCGGCCAGCGCGGCCGATGACGGGTCCTCCCGCAGGACCAGTTCCTCACGGAACCGCGCGGCCAGGAGCAGCGCGTAGTCCGTCGCGGCGCCGATGACGAGGATGGAGAGGATGCCTTGTACCTGCCCGTCCACGCGGACCACGTCGTGATCGGCCAGGACGTAGACGATTCCGCACGCCAGACCGAGAGCGAACACGGACCCGAGGATGATCAGGAACGGCAGCAGGATGCTCCGGTAGACCAGCAGCAGGATCAGCAGAACGGCGGCGAGCGCCACTCCGAGCAGCAGTCCGTCGATGCCCGCGAAGGCGTCCGACAGATCTGCCTGACTCGCCGCCGGGCCGGCGATCTGCGCGGTGGCGCCCGGCACGCTCCGAGCGGCCTCACGCACCTCGCTCAAGACGTCCGGTAGTCCGTCGCCGAGATCGGGCTCCAGCTGGACGACCGCCTGCAACGCCTTGCCGTCCTCGGAGGGAAGAGCGGGCGAGGGGGCGCCGACCACTCCGGACCGTCCGGCGAGGCCGTCGATCGCGCGGGTGGCCGAAGACCGCTGCGCTTCGGTGACGCGGCCGTCGTCCGCCGTCCATACGACGATGGCGGGCAGGGTTTCGGACTGGTCGAACGCCTCGCGGGCCTTGAGGACCTTCGTGGACTCCGCGCTCTGTGGCAGGAAGGCGGCCTGGTCGTTGGTGGCCACCTCGCCGAGCTTGCCGGCGTACGGCCCGAGAGTGCCTCCGACTCCGAGCCATGCGACGAGCAGTACGAGCGGGACGAGCCACCGGGCCCAGCGCGGGGTGGTTCTCATGGGTACTCCGAGCATCCTCGTGGTCAACTAAGTCACTGACAAAGTATCTTAATGATTGAGTAATATTACACGTGATCATGCGCGGAGCCGTCAGCACCACGCCACCACCTCTTCCGGAGATCGACCGCACGGGGTTGCAGTCCTTGGCTGCAATTCCTGACGTGAGTGCCAGGAGCGGAACCGCACATCGACCTCGCCCGTCGACACCCTCACCACGGTGTCGAGATCGCTTCAGGTGCGCCGCGGCGAGGACAGCCGGGTGATCGCGCGGATCACCTGTGGCGTCGGAACACCCTCGCGCCCGAGGCTGGACCGCCTGCGCGGTGACCGCCAGGCACGGGCGCGGAACGCCTCCGTGTCGGCGCGGACAACACGGAGGGCTCGGGGTGCGGGCCGGACAGTTCGGGTTCCAGGCCGTCGGCCAGCTCGGTGGTGCGACGGCCGATGTCAGCGCGCCACGCCTCGAAGGCCCCGGCCGTGAGGGCGACGACGACGAGACCGAGGAGCCAGCCCCCCACCACGTCGCTGAACCAGTGCACGCCCAACGCGACGCGGGTGAAGCCGACACCGAGCACCGAGAGCACCGCGAAACACCAGCACCCCGCCCGCCACGCGCGCGGCACTATGGGCAGCAGGACCAGCAGCAGGATCGCGAACGACGTGGTGGCCGTCATGGCGTGGCCCGAGGGGAACGAGTAGCCCGGCGCGTGCGCCACCGGGTCCTCCAAGGTGGGCCTGGCCCGCTCGACGACCACCTTGACGAGCACCCCGATCAGCCCGCCGGCCACCGCCGTCACGGCGGACCAGGCGGCGAGCCGCCACGCCCCGCGGCGCAGCAGCCAGAGGGTGAGCAGCGCGACCACGACGCGCAGGGTCACCGGATCCCAGACCCAGTCGGACAGGAGACGCAGCGTGCCGGTCCAGGCCGGGTGGTCCAGCGCGGTCTCGTTCAGTCGCCGCGCCGCGCTCGCGTCCAGTCGGCGCAGCGGCTGCCACCGGCCTTCGACAAGGACCACCAGCAGGCCGAACGCCACCGCCGCGAGCGCGGCCACGACGGCCGCGCCGAGCAGACGCACGCCGAACCTGTGGTCGGCCTCCCGGCGGCGACGCTCGCGGGAACGGCGCGTGGTGAACCGTAGGGGCATTCAGACTCCCGGGTCGGTGCGGGTCGGGCCGGGGCGCATGACCCGCACGGCTTTCAACTGCTCGAAGGCGGACAGTCCGAGGAACAGGGCGACGGAGGCCAGATCGGCCCCGGCCGCCATCACGATGAACTCCGCGCCGAGCGGCGGGCCGACGTTGTCGGCCGGTGGATCGCCAACTCGGCGAGTCTGCCGATGTCCTCGGGGTGCGGGGCGGTGGGCAGCCCGACGAAGGCGATCGCCGGCGGGATCCCCGCCGGCACCGTGCGGCCGTCGACGGCATGCCGTGTGGCTCCGTACCGCGTCACCGAGAGCATCGAGAGCACCGAGAGCACAGTGTGCAGGGCGAGCGCGCGGGAGGGTGTGAAGCCGTCGGCGTGGCGCAAACGTACGAAGACGTCGCGCGGCAGCGGCCGGCGGCCGTAACGGCACAGGGCCACCAGCGCCTCGCCGGGGCAGAGTTCCTCGCCGGTCATGTCCCTGGCCTCGGGGAACTCGGTCGCCGTACCCATCACCCGTCCCCGGACGGCAGCAGCATCGTCAGCGCGCCCGGACGGACCTCCGCGGTGAGGCGCCGGCCCGGAGCGACCGGATCCCCGTCGAGTTCGCGCAACTGCTGGGTCTCGAAGGTGAACTCGGCGCGCCGGAAGGTGAAGAACTCCACCGGGACGCCGGTACCGGTGTCGTCGGCGGCGAGGGTGTCCGCGGACGTGGACCGCGCTGTCCTCGCGCCGCCACGCAGCAGCGCTCCGAGAGCGCGGATCCAGCCACCGGGTCCGCGCGGGTCGAGGACCAGCAGGTCGAGCCGTCCGTCGTCGGGCCGGGCGGCGGGCACGAGCGTGAGACCGCCCTGCACGGAGCCGACGTTGGCGAGGAGGACCATGCGGGCGGTACGGCGCAGGGCCGGCGCGCCGTCGAGCCGGATCGTCACGCGCATCCGGGGTGAGCGCAGAGTGGTGATGCCGGCCAGTACGTAGGCGGGCCAACCAAGCAGGGACTTGGCCCGGTCGTCGGTGTTCTCCATGATCGCGGCGTCGAGTCCGGCCCCGGACATGGCGGCGAAGTGGGTGGCCTCAAGGCCGTCGCCCTCGATGTGGCCGAGGTCGATGTGTCGCACGGCGCCGCGCAGCGCGGCGTCGAGCGCGGCGACGGGGGACAGCGGAAGGTGGAGGTTGCGGGCGAGCAGGTTGCCGGTGCCGCTGGGCACCAGGACGAGGGGCACACCGCTGCCGGCCATGGCGTGGGCCGCCGCGCGCACGGTGCCGTCCCCACCGCAGACCACCACCAGTGTCGCGCCCGCACGGATCGCTCGGGCGGCCTGGCCCCCTCCGGGGTCGTCGACCGTGGTCTCGACGAACTCCGCCGAGGTGCGACCGTGTTGGCGGAGCACGGCCCGCAGTGCGGCGCAGGCGCTCTCGTCCGTCACGGTGGGGTTGAAGACCACGACGGTGCGGCCGGCCGTCGGTGCACCGCGGCCGACGTCGGCAGCCGGGGCGGGTCGCATGGCGGGAACGGCGGCCACCGTACCGTCGGTGAACAGGGCACGGCCGACGATCAGCAGCGACAGGCCTCCGTTGACGAGGCCGCCCACGAGGTCGGTGGGGTGGTGCATGCCCCGGTAGAGACGGGCGAGAGCCACCATCAACGGCACGAGCAGCAACAGCCCGCAGACGACCTTGCGCAAGGGACCACGGATGCGGGACAGGGCGATCGCGGCCAGCCCGGCATACAGCGCGGTGGCCGCTCCGGTGTGCCCTGAGGTGTAGCTGGAGGTGGGCGGGGACGCGTCGAGGCGGTCCACCTCCGGCCGGTGACGGTCCACCGACTCCGTGACGACGAGGAAGACCAGCGCCTGGAGGACGAGGGCGCCGCCGAGGAAGACGGCCTGGCGCCACATCGGCAGCCGGGGGACGAGGATCAGCCCCAGGCACGCCGCAAACGCGATGGCGATCACCGTGAGGGTGTTGCCGGCCTCCGACACGAACCACGAGAGGGCGTCGAGGGCGCCGGTGCGACGGCGCTCCAGGGCCTCGCTCGCGTCGTCCTCGACGGTCATCGGCCACACGTCGCGCGCGGGACCGGTGATCAGCAACCCGATACCCACCATGAACGCGGCCTGGCAGAGCGTCAGAGCACCGATCCGCGCGGCGGTCCGGACGGTGCCGCGAGGCAGGGCGCGGGTGCGGGAAGGCCTGAGGGCCCCGGGTGATTCACCGGGCAGGTGAGTGGGTCTCTCCGGCACGGCGGTCGGCATCGAGGTCTCCCACAGGTCGGCGCCTCGCGGCGTTCTTTGCGGCCGGGGGTGTACCCTCCCGATCCACCGCCGTATGCCCGCGAAGTCGTCCCCCAGACCTGCGGATTGCTCGCAGACACTCCACATCCCCACGCAAACCCGCCGAGAGGACGCACGCCCTTCACATCGTGTGGGGCCCGTCGGTCCGACGCTCCCGGCCCACCGATGGGCGGGCCACGCCCTCGGCGCGGAACTCGGGTCTGCCGCCCCTGCGGGCGAGCAGGTGCGGTGACCCTTGCGAGGTCTCCTGCGCGGGGGCGCGCCCGACTGCCACGGCTGCACCCGGTGGGCGGTGGGCGTGGGCGG
>NZ_MPOH02000009.1:110966-147981 GCF_001896135.2 Streptomyces phaeoluteigriseus | reverse complement strand
ATCGTCGGCTCCGTCATCCTGCTCGCCCTCTACCGCCTCGTCGCCGGTAACCGGCATTCGCACCGTCACGCATGACCCGCTGAAGGCACAACGCCTCCGGACACACCTGGACGGCTCCCTCCTGTTCACAGGACGGGAGCCGTCAGCGTGTACGGCCGGGCCACCCGGGCGCCCACTCCCCGGTTGCCGTGATCCGGACTCCCCGGTTGCCCACTCCCCGGTTGCCGTCATCCGGAGTCCACCTTGGAGGGTTACCGGGTCCTGAAGCGGCGGAAGAGGTTTCGAGCCACGTACACTCCCGGGCCGCCGAAGCCGACGATGTCGACGCGTCCGTCACCGGTGATGTCGGCGAGGAAGCGGGGATGCTGATCGACCCGCCAGGCGCCCGCGTCCTCGTCGTATCCGAAGCCCCGGCACACCAGCTGGGCCTGCTCGAACCGGCCGTCGCCACGATTGTGCGCCACCCAGACTCCCTCGTCGCCGAAGCCGACGATGTCCGGGTCGCCGTCGCCGGTGACGTCGGCGAGGAACCGGAGGTGCTTGTCGCTCGTCCACCCCTGGGCGAGCCCGAAGTCGTTCAGGACGAGCTTGGAGGGCTCGAACGTGCCGTCGCCGCGCCCGCGTGCGACGACGACGCCCTGCGGGCCGAACCCGACGATGTCCACCGCTCCGTCACCGGTGGTGCTGATCAGGAACCGGGGGTGCTCCTCGACCGATCCCCACCCCTGGTCGGCCCCGAAGTCGTCGAGGACGTACAGAGGGTCGGCGAATACGCCTTCCTCGTCCTGGAATGAGACCCAGACGCCGTCGTCGTGGCAGCCGACGATGTCGAGCCTGCCGTCACCGGTGGTGTCGGCGAGGAAGCGGGGATGCCTGTCGGCAAGCCACCCGCCGGCCTGCTGACCGTGTCCGAACGCCTTGACGACCGGCTCGCCGCCCGCGGACGCGAACGTCCCGCCTCGTCCTGGAGCGACACCCGGACACCGTCGGCGGCAAGCACGACGGCGTCGGGTGTGCCGTCGCCCGTCGTGTCCGCGAGGGTCCACAGGTCCTTGGGACTCGGGGAGGGTAGGGGCTGGTACAGGATGCGCTCGTCGTCGTCGAACGTGCCATCGCCTCTGCTGGACGATGTCACGGCCCCCTTCCCGGGTTTGCCTCCTACGATGTCCGCACGGCCTGCTCCCCCGGTGTCGGCGAGGAACCGGTCACCGAGCCCAACCCACCAGTTCGTTTGCCCGCTGTGAGAACGGGCGGCTCCGGCGCTCTTCCACCCGCCGGCGTCCTGGTCGCTCCCGAACCGCTCGAGGACCAGCAGCAGGTCGCTGAAGGAGGGCGTCGCGTCGGGTGCCGGCCGCAGCGCGGGCGAGTGGGCCAGCCGCCAGGACCGGCGGCCGTTCCAGTGGCTCACGGACGCCCAGCGCAGCACGGGGTCACTGGTGCGCTCGGGCTCGGCCGGGACGAACCGCCACCGCTGGCTCTCCGCCCTGTCGTCGTACTCGCGCAGGACGATCCGGGTCTCGTCCTTGCCGGGGTCGGCGAGGTCGAGTACGGCGCCATCGGTTACGCCCTCGATGAAGTAGAGGCCCGCTTCGCCCTCGACAGGGACGACATGCCACTGCTGGCCCCTTCTGCCGGCGGCGGCGTCCCACTGGCGCACACCGCGGTCCGCGGTGGCGGGGTTGTCGAGCACCTTGCCGGTGACCGCGTTGCGGATCACATATGCCTCGTCCTGTGCTTGCCCGCCTTGCGCGGCCTGCACGGGGGTGAGCTGCCACTGCTCCGGGTTCGGGCCGTCATCGGGGACGCGGCGGACGACGAGCGCCCCGTCCGCGCCCGGCGCGGCCCTGGCGCCGAGGGTCATTCCCGTGGCGGCGTTGACGATCTCCACTTTCAGTTCTTGCGTGGGCACGGGCATCGTGGTGCCTCTTCCAGGCGGTGCGGGCGTTGGCTCGGGACGGGTGTGGCGCGGCGGTGGCGGCGGATCACGTGAAGACGTGGTGGTAGGGGACGTTCCACTCGTTGGGCAGCCGCGGGTAGAACGTGTTGATGACCGTGCCGGTGAAGTCCCCGCCCCAGTTGTAGGTGAGACGCACCTCGCTGTCGGCTGTCACCGCGTGGTCCTTGAACCCGAGGATGGCGTCGGGGTGGGTGATCGGCACGAAGGTGATCCCGCCCCACGGCGTCACCGTGACGACCCAGAGCTGGGTGTCCTCGGGGGCGCCGTTCTTCCCGCGCCACTTGTCGCCGACCTTGTCGGGCAGGCCGACCTGGACGGTGTCGGCCGTGCTCCGGGGGGCGTCCTGGTGGACGGTGATGCGTCGGCGCTGCGGCTTCGGCGCGCCGTCGTCGCCACGCCCAGCGCCGGCTACGCCCGCGCCGGCGGGTTCGGGCGGCACCTGGCCCGCGGCGCTTTCGATGAAGTACAGCGGTCGCTGCCCGAAGAAGCCCGCGGGGGTGAGGTGCCAGAGGTGACCCTGCCCTTCCTTGGTGACCGGATCGAGCGCGGTGGCCAGCTTCACCCCCTTGTCGTGGCTGTCCTCCTTCAACTCGGCGGGCCGCAGGAAGCCGCCGTTGAAGGCGTGGACGAGCATGACCGGCCGATTCTCGACCAGCGCAGCCACGATCGCGTTGTCGTAGCTGTTCACCGCCACCGGTCCGCCGACCACCAAATTCGACATTGCCGTACGTTCTTGGGTGTACATCGCGGAAACCTCACCTCTTCTTGATGTGGGAGCAATGCGTCGGCCGCTCGTTGCAAGGTTTTCCATGCGGTGCATTACCGCAGGCCCTGATCATCCTGCGCCGAAGGGAATCCGGAATTGATTCGACACCGCATCGAATGCCCTCACCACAGCACCGGCCGCAGCCGCGGCATGCGCAGGAAGGACTCTTGGAAGGCCATCGATCGAGCGATCGGCGGCACTTCAACTTACTTCCCGTTCCAGCGAGTTGGGAGCCTCCGGTGAACCCCTTTCACTCGATTGAGCGTGATGCGCGAAGACACCTTCCTAGACAATGAAGCCCCTGATAGCTTCGAATTTCGGAAAGCGCGCAGATGCCTGACTCCATTTCATCGAGCGCGTTTCGGCCAGATCAGTCGAGGACGGGGAATGCCTTCCACCGCGTACAATTTGGAACGGTTCAAGCGCCATCCGCTGACGAAGAAGAACCTGCGGGAACTGAACGTCGAGCAGACCTGGCAGTCGATTCTGAACCATCCCAACCTGGTCTACACCGACAACTTCGGAGTGCAGCACAAGCCCGTCGGGTTCTCCATCAACAAGTTGCGCTTCGGCGCTTTCCCCGGATCCGCGTTCGATCTGGGCTGGCTCGCCTACATGAACCTCGGGGAGCCGCTGATCGAGGAGCGGTGCGACATCGACCAGCCCCCGCCCGACACGTTCTCCTCGCGCGCCTACGTCAACCGCAGTCAGAAGCCGATGACCTTCACCGACTCGGTCGATTTCACCGTGTCGAACGGGGTGACGTGGTCGCTCCACGGGGATGCCAAGCTCACCTTCGGCGGCAGTGTCGGCGCGCAACTGCAGCTGCAGCTGCAGAACCAGCTCAAGATGGACCTCCAGGCGCAGCTCCAGACGCAGCTGCGGAATGACATGACGAACAAGAACGCCAACACGGTGACCAACAAGAACAGCAAGGACAGCGTCGGGGTGGACAACGCCAACGCCACCGAAACGGCCACGACGAACTCGGCGGGGAACTCCGCGGCGAACTCGGTGACGAACTCGGTGCGTTCACGACCCAGGGCAGCGCCACCGGCAGCGCGTCGCTCAACGCGCAGTTGGCGCTGGGCATCGCGGCCTCCGTCGGCGGCTCCCTGACCACCAGCTGGACCTCGAAATCGCAAATCTCCGGCGAGGTCCCGCAAGAGTCCCGCGTGGAGACCATGGCCACGCAGCGGCGTACCCGCAAGCATTACACGTACGAGATCCCGGTGACCTTCTCCGGGTTCGTCGCGGTGAAGTACGCCGTGCCGGTCGCGGTCCTGTCTCCCCCGCAGTCCGGGAACCCCGGCCTCGACCAGGTGGTCGCCCGCGACATCGCCGACATCGACCTGGCGGGCGGCGCCGGCTTCCGCATGAAGGGGCTGGCCGAGGTCGTCTCCGCCCTGGATGTCCACCACACGATGTTCGACGCCGAGAGCCTGACCTACAGCCAGCGAGCGCTGCACAAGGGGCCTTGACCGGACGCGGCGCCGCCACCACGACGACCAGGGGTGATGACCATGGTGTTCGACAACATCTTCAACTTCGCGAACCAGGGCGCGGGGCTCTTCTCCGTGACCACCGAGGGCACCAAGCGGCAGCCGGGTGCGGACGTCGACTTCGAGGACTCCGAGGAGGACACATACGACGACAAGAGCACGAGCCTGTTCAACAACGCGATCCACGGGGCTTCCTCCCGGGCGAAGGTCGTGCAGGAGCAGTCACCCGAGGCACGGGCCGTCCTGGGATTCCTCGGCTCCTTCATCCAGACCACCCAGACTTCAGCCGAAGCGCAGGCCCAGTACGCCGGGAACGCCAGCTCGGTCTCCGACGCGGCGTCCGACGGCATGAAGAAGGCGAGTGAGAAGGTGAGGGAGGAGGACGGCCTGCAGAAGAACAAGGACCTGGAGAAGACGCCGGACAAGAGCGTTTACGCCAAGGCTCCCAAGGCCCCGGAGGCTCCCAGGGCCGCAGAGGCTCCTGCGGCGCCCAAGCCGACCGCCGAGGTCCCAAAGACCCTGGGGGAAACCAGGACGACCGAGGCGACCGCCCAGAACCCGTCCGGTTCCCAGTAGGGCACAGGTCACGAGAGGGGGCAGAGGCGTGATCGCCCCTGCCCCCCTGGTGCCTCACCCCAGAAGCAGCTGCCACTGCCTGGCCCGGTGATCCCCCTCCGCTCCGTCCTGCCTGATCACCGCACGGGCGTTGGTGTCGACCCGCAGAAGCAGACCGCTGTTGCGGTTCGCGATCTCGTACACCCGCGGGGTGTCGGTCGCCGAGCCCACCGGGATCAGCCTCCACTGCTGGTGGTGCGCGTCGCCTCCCTCGTACGCACGTTGCGCGACCACCGTCCCGGCCGCCTCGTGCGCGCCGACGACTTCCAGGACCTTGCCGCTGCGCACGTTCTCGAACCGGTAGAGGACGTCGCCGTCGTCGTGCCCCGCCGCGACCAGCCGCCACCGCTGGTGGTTCCTGGAGGTGGCGAGCAACTGGTGGATCTCGGCCCCGTCCTGGGTGGACTCGCTCAGCACCCCCATCCGCAGCCTGCTGCGGACGTTGGCCCAGAAGACCACCGTGCCCGACTCGGGCAGGCCGGCCATCTTCGCCGAAGCGATCTTTCGCACCCGGTTGTTGACGTGGTCGGCGATGTAGAGGGCGTCGACGCAGTCCACAGCGAGGCCGAACGGGTGGTACAGCTGGGCCGAAGCGGCCGGGCCGCCATCACCCCCGAAGCCCGCGGCGCCTGTGCCGGCC
The DNA here is from genome assembly GCF_001896135.2 of Streptomyces phaeoluteigriseus. Taxonomy (GTDB): domain Bacteria; phylum Actinomycetota; class Actinomycetes; order Streptomycetales; family Streptomycetaceae; genus Streptomyces; species Streptomyces phaeoluteigriseus. Next base: position 142,501 of record NZ_MPOH02000009.1, on the reverse strand, counting down.
ACTGTGCCGATCTTCCCGTCGGACGTGACCTTCCGGACCCGGTGGTTGTTGTAGTCCGCGATGTAGAGGGTGCCGGAGCTGTCCACCACGACGCCCACTGGGTAGTTCAGCAGGGCCGAGGCCGCCGGGCCGCCGTCACCGCCGAAGCCCGCGGTGCCTGTGCCGGCGACCGTGCTGATCCTCCCATCGGCCGCGACCTTCCGGATCCGGTGGTTGGCGTGGTCGGCGATGTAGAGGTCGCCCGCGCCGTCCACTGCCACTCCGTGCGGGCAGTTCAGCTGGGCTGAGACGGCTGGACCGGCGTCTCCCTTGAACCCCGCGGCCCCGTTCCCCGCGAACGTGCTGACCTTCCCGTCAGTCGTGATCCGCCGAATCCGGTGGTTGCTGTAGTCGGAGACGTAAAGGGTGCCGGCGTTGTCCACCGCCACGCCCAACGGGAGGTTCAACCGGGCAGCGGTGGCGGGGCCGCCATCGCCGCTGAAGCCCGCGGCGCCCGTGCCGGCGACCGTGCTGATCTTCCCGTCGGCCGCGATCTTCCGGACCCGGTGGTTGTTGGTATCGACGATGTAGACGGCGCCTGCGCTGTCCACCGCGACCTCACGCGGGTAGTTCAGCTGGGCCGAAACGGCAGGCCCGTTGTCCCCGCTGAATCCCGCGACCCCGGTCCCCGCTACCGTGCTGATCCTCCCGTCGGTGGTGATCTTCCGGACCCGGTGGTTGTTGAAGTCGGAGAAGTACAGAGTGCCGGTGACATCCACGGCGATCCCGTACGGACGGTTCAACTGAGCCGCACCAGCAGGCTCGTTGTCCCCCTTGAACCCCGCAGCCCCGGTCCCCGCCATCGTGCTGATCGTTGGAGCGTACTGCTCGCCACCGGTAGCTCCCGCCTGGGCAGTGCTCATCTTCCATCCCTTCGCCGTTCACCCGACCGCCGACTCCGATGGTGACGTCGACAGCGGACAACCAGGGGCGAAAAGCAGGACGCCTGATCTCGCGAGCGTCTGGAAAAGGAGCGTTTGCCCATGGGCAGCTCTGGTACGCCTCCTGCGCAGGGCGACCTTGTCGTCGGCATGCGACCGAAAGCTCAGCCACCCTCACGAGGTAACGGCGAGTGTGGCGTTGACGAGGCCGGGCTCCGCAGTCGCTGTGCGCGCCGCGGCATGCGGTGGCCTCGACCATCCCGCACGACCGAGGCGATGGCCCTGCGGAGCAGTGACGACAGCCCCGGTCCGAGCCATCCCGCACCCTGCTGCACATCGCGGCGGCGCCTGTGCCCATCATGACAACGACCTGGCCGCGCCGGCCCCTGTCGCCGCACCGGCAGATGCGGCTTCGCCGTATCCGGGCGCGTCCGCAGCCCGCTGATGCGGTGCCACGCTCCGGCTGGTACGCCGAGGACGCGCCAGGGACGCCCAGTTGCGGGCGAGGGAAGTCGTAGCCTTTGTCGACGTGGACCTTGCCGGCTTGCGTCGGCGGCACTCGCAGGTGTCGCTCCGGTCGGCACCGGCAGGCGGCAGCGCTGCGGCCGGGGCTGCGCAGCAGCCGTTGCCCTGCCAGGCGTCGCGGCCTTCCTTGATGGCGATGGCGGCGATGGCTAGGGCGGCGATGGGGTCGGCCCAGGACCAGGCGAGGGTGGCGTTGAGGACCAGGCCGACGAGGAGCACGGCGGACAAATGCCTGAATTCACGAAAGTCTGCACTGTCGGGACCCTCCGCCACCGTGTGACGCGCTGGCAACTCACCGACGAGCACTGGACACCTCGCCGCAGACCGCGAGTGCCGTCCGTTGTCGTTTGCCCTGACCGCAGGACAGGCTGCCGACAGTCCGCAGTTCGTCCCCTGCTGCAGTAGGTGCGCATCCCCGTCTGCCCGTCGGCCGCCCCCGCACCCCCACCGGGCCTGACGCTGCCGCCGCGGACGAGGAAGGCCCGACGGGGCATCGCGACCCGGCACGACAGGACGCCCGAGGCCACCTCGCCGGCCTCCGCCTCGACGCTTGGGCGATCCGGATCGACGACCGCTCGAAGGCTACTGTCTGCTCACCACATCGCACAGGGCCCAGTGCCGCCTCGGCGGCCATCCGTTCGGCGCCGACCGAGGGAGGCGCAGGGCAGGACCTGCGTCGCCGGGGTGTACCCGGCCGGCAAGCTGTTCTTCCCGAACACCAGGACCAGAGGGCAGGGCCTCAGGGTTGGGCAGCCAGGTCGAAGCTCTGTGCGGCCGAGTTGTCGCAGGCCCGCTGTACCAGCTGCACGCTGTTCGCCGTACCGCCTGTGGCGCTCAGGCACTTGCCGCTGTGCCGTGCGGTGAAGTGGTAGCGGCCGGAGGCCTCGCGTATCGGCAGCCACTGCTGATTGCCGCCACCACCGTAGGACCACAGCTGCAACGGTGCGTTCTCCGCGGTCGAGACTCCGGTGACGTCGACGAACTGCTGCGGATCACGGCGGATCGCGATCCGTGTGTATCCGCTGTCGGTGGGGCGGAACTGGAACTGCTGGGCCGTCGTCCCGTTGCACGCGTACTGCTGGATCGGTGTGCCGTTGGCCGTGGCGGCGGCCCGCGCGTCGACGCATGCGCCGTTCGCGTTGTCGGCCAGTGAGTACCACGCTGTCTCGGAGATGGGGCCGGTGGGCGACGGCCCGCCACCCGCTCCGCCGAGCCACTTGAGCCCGTCGATCAGAAAACGGTTCTGTGTGGGGCTCGCGAACGTCGAGGACAGCCGTGTGTCGGAGCCGTAGTCCATGGCGTTGTGTCCGAAGTTCGCGTACAGCATCTTGTACTGGGTGTTGGTCCACAGGATCGGGTAGTGGCCGCTGTACCAGGACTGGTTCGGGTCCGTCCCGAGCGGGAAGCTCGTCGGGTCGACCGAGGCCACAGCGGCCTGGGCCGGTGCCGCCGTCACGCCCGTCACCATCGCCAGAAGGGTCAGCAGCCGTGCTGCGAGGCGCCTCACGGGTGGCTCACCAGGTTGGCCACGTTGGTGGCCGAGTTGGAGGGTCCGCCCCGGTCGTTGATCACATGCCGGATCGTGCCGGTGCCGCCGAGGGAGACCGTCACCATGTTGCGGAAGCGGACGTTCGGGTTGTTCGGCACCTCGAAGGCGCGCTCGGCCGTCACGCTGTTGTCGACGTTGAAGAAGCAGTAGCTGCCGAGTCCGTAGGCCTCATGGCTGGTTACCGAGTTCGCGACCTTGTAGGCGGCGTAGCCCTGCGTCGAACCGTTCATCCACGCGGCCTGGTTGGGCGGGTCGTAGGGCATTTCGTTCTGATAGAAGTACGTCCGTCCGCCGTTGCCGTTCCAGATGGTCTGGTGCTTCTGGTAGTGCTCGACGAACAGGCCGTACATGGTCACGTTGTCGCCGTTGACGATCAGTCCGGTGTCGGCGGTGTTGGTGTTCCAGCCGATGCCGTCGCCGTGGTCGCCGCGCCAGATCCACATGTGGTCGCCGATGACGTTGTCGCTGTTGACGACGAGGCTGGTGGTCGCCTTGCCCACGGCGGCACCTCCGACGCGGAAGTACACGTCGTGCAGGGAGGTGGGGTTCGCCGCGTGGTTGGCGGCGGCGCCGGACGGGCCGATCTCCACCAGTGTCCGGGAGTTGGTCGTACCCGCGTCGAAGAGGACACCCGCGATCTTCACGCCGTCCACGTCCGCGACCGTCATGGCCGTGATGCCGTTGTCCGGGATGAACGTGGCGAGACCCAGGCCGAGCACGACGGTGTCGGGGCGGGTCACCCTGAGCGTCTGGTTCAGGTGGTAGACACCGGGAGTGACCAGGAGGTTCTTGCCCTCGGCCAGGGCCGCGTTGATCTGCGCGGCGGTCGCGCCCGGTTTGACGACGAAGAACTGGTCGATGCCGAGCGAGGTGCCCGCCGCATTGCCGCCCGCCCATGTCGTGGCCGACGAGTCGGTCCGCAGGGACGGCACGAAGACCTGGTAGGCGCCGGCGTTGTCGACGTACAGGAACGGCTTCTCACGAACCGTCGGGGTCCGGTCCACCGTCGTGTACGGCGGGTTGGGGAACGTGTTGCCGGGCACACCCTGGCTGCCGACGAACACCATGTTCCAGTTGGAGCCCGTCCAGCTGCCCAGCTGGGAGTTGCGGGTCAGCCACTGCTGCTGGGTGCCGGAGCGCACCTGCCCGTCGATCTTGGAGTCGGCCATGAAGCCGCCGCTGGACCAGCCGCCGTCGCTCAGCTCCAGATTGCCTCGCACATGCATACGCCGGTACGCGGACGCCTGCGAGACCGCCCAGCGGTCCGTGCCGCCCGTCGGGTTCACCGACAGGTTCTCGGCGCCGCGCCAGAAGTTGTGCGTGGCGTTCTGTGGCGGGAACCAGTCCGCTTCCACATGTACGGCGCCGTTGATCGTCACGGAGTCCGGCGACTGGCCGAGCCCGAGGACCTGGGTGTAGAAGCCGACGTTGACATCGTTGTTGTACGTACCCGGCTTGAAAAGCACCGCATGACGCTGGGAGCCGAACTGGTTCGTCTCCTGTTGCTGGAATATCGAGTTCAGCCGGCTCTGGATCGTGGACGACGGCATCGACGGATCGAAGACGACCACGTTGGGGCCCAGGTCCACGTCCCCTGGCGCGGTGCTCACCGGCGCGGCCTGGAAGCGCTGCGCCGCCGTGCCGTTGCAGGTGTACTGCACCAGCTGGACGCTGTCGGCCGTCGAGGCGGACGGCACGTCGAGGCACTTGCCACTGTGCCGGTTGACGAAGTGGTACGCGCCGCCGCCCTCGTCGACGGCCAGCCACTGCTGGTTGTTGCCGCCGCCGTACGTCCACAGGTGCACTGCGGCGTTGTCGGCCGAGGAATTGTTGCTCACGTCGACGACCTGCTGGGCGTCGTTGCGGTTGCCGATCCGCACGAAGCCGTCGCTCGTCGGTGTGAAGCTCCACTGCTGAGCGGTGCTGTTGTTGCATGCGTACTGCTGCACCACTGTGCCGTTCACGGTCGCGGCCGACCGCGCATCCAGGCACTTGCCGCTGCCGGCGTTGACGACGGAGGACCAGCTCGTGGGCAGGGCGGCGGCCTCGACCGAAGCCGCCAGGGTGGCGGCCTGTGTGGTCTGGACGGCGGTGAGGGTCGAGACGGCCGCAGCCGCGACCACGAGCACCGCGAGCCAGGGTCTGATGGTGCGGGCCGGGGTCGGGGCGGGGCGACCCGCTCTGGGCGTTCGCAGGGATCGGAGCATGTCTTCTCCTGGGCCGACTGCGCGGCGTCGGTGGGGGGTTGGTAGGGAAGGGGTGGGTCAGCCGTTGTACTGGGCGAAGACCCGGGTGAAGTCCCACGGCTGCTGGGAGACACCCGAGCACGTGCCGACCCTGCCGCCGGTGCGGGGGCGGGCACGGTTGACCGACCAGAAGGTCCGCCGTGCGAGGTGGCGCCGCTGGGCGTAGCCGAGAATGGTGCGGAAGTCGGCGACGGTCACCGTCTCGTTGTTGTCGGTGATGCCGTTCATGGAGGTGGCCGCGTGCGCCGGCGGGCGGTCGCCGAACCCGCCGTACGGCCCGCGTGACCACGTGCCGGTGTGCCGGTGGGCCTGGTCGTCGGAGTCGCCGTGGGCGTTCTTGACCGCGGGTTCTCGCGGCGGACGGTGATCACCACATGCCCCCTGTCCGTCCAGGGTGGTGTTGCGGTTGCCCGCGGTGTAGGACTGCCGCTCGTGGTTGTTGACGTCGTCGCCGGTCCCGGTCTGCCTTTCCCGCCGTTTCGACGACGGAGCCGACGGGTCCGTCGCAATCGCCGGAGAGGGTTTCGGCGGGCCGCCGCGACCGCGGTCGTCGGCGCGGCGGGCTTCGCCTCGGGCGCGGGCGCGTCCTGCGTCGGTCCGGTGGACAGCGACGTAGGGGCGAGGACCGCCACGAGGGACATCAATCAGCAGGCGTCGGGGGAAGCACGGGAAGTCCATGACTGTCCCTTCCAGGAGCATGTAAGGGAACGCCGGCGGTGGCACACGGAGGTCAGGCGCCGACACGCCGGAAGCGGCCTGCGAACCGAGCGGACATTGCGCCACGGCGGGTGGTGGGGGGAACTCGACTGGAGCGGCACTTAGTTCACTATGTGATTTAAGAAGCGGTCGAAGCTCCCTGTCAAGGTCTTGGTATGGACCAACTCTTGAACGGGAGCCACTACCGTGAACAGTGCCGTGCGCTCAGCCGCTTCCCCGGTCGCAGGCAAACGCCACCGGATCGACGGCATCGGCCATGCCTTGCCTGCCCCTTGTCGGTGGGGTGCAGATGGTCGCCGTTGTCGAATCGCCGATTGTTGCGCGGACTCCGACGAGAGCCTCGCCATGGAGCTGCGAGGAGGCCACGCAGGGGTGAACACCGTGGAGGACCATCTGCGCGGGCTCTGTCGACCTGTGCGACCGAGGGCCGGGTTGAGGCATGCCGACCTGCCGGGCGGGTTGTCCTCGCCTGCGCTCTTCACTCCGCACGAGCAGGAGTGCTCGCCGCCGGCCGAGCCACCCGGTGCCGGCGGCGAGCACGGCCAGGACGACGGCGAGGGCGGGCAGCCAGCCCACCACCGCCCCCACGCCGACGCCGACGCCGACGACGACGCCCGCCGTGCTCAGGACGGGCAGCGCGCAGCACGCCACACCGGCCAGGGCGGCCAGGCCCACGAGCGCCTGCGGGGCGCGGCCGGGTGGGGGTCAGCAGCAGGGTCCGCCATGGCGGTCTTCCTCGGCGAGGTCGGTGAAGGGAATCGGGCAACGTGACCGGTGGTGACAATTGGAAGGGCCTGAGTGAGCTGCCGGAACACGCTCAGGACGGCGGCCGCCGGACGGCGAACCCACCTGGCGGAACGACCGCCGACTCAGCGGCTCACAGTGGTCTCGCGGTCGATGCGGGACAGCTTCTCGGGATTGCGCACGGCGTACAGCTCAGTGATGAGGCCGTCGTCGATGTGCACCGCCAGGACGGTATCGACCTTGCCGCCCAGCCGGAGCGTGAGCGCCGGGTAGCCATTGACCTGTGTCGGCCGCAGCGACACCGCGGCGTCGATCCTGCCCAGTACCCGGGCGACCCTGTCGGCGCCGACGACTGGCGTCAGAGCGGCCCGCACGACTCCGCCTCCGTCAGTCAGCAGGACGACATCTGGCGCGATCATGTCGAGCAGGCGCTGTAGATCGCCCGTCTCGATCGCCCGTTGGAAGGCTTCGAGCGCGCCGCGGGTCTCGGCCGGAGTGACGACCTCGCGCGGCCGGCGCGCGGCGACGTGCGCCCGCGCCCGGTGCGCGATCTGGCGGACCGCGACCGGGCTCTTGTCGACGGCCTCGGCGATCTCTTGGTAGTCCAGATCGAACACTTCACGCAGCACGAACACCGCCCGCTCGGTCGGGGCGAGCGTCTCCAGCACCAGCAGCATCGCCATCGAGACGCTGTCGGCCAGCTCGACGTCCTCGGCTACGTCGGGCGCGGTGAGCAGCGGTTCGGGCAACCAGGGGCCCACGTAGGACTCCTTGCGCCGACGGAGCGTACGCAGTCGGGTCAGCGCCTGCCGAGTGGTCATCCGGACCAGGTAGGCACGCTGATCCCGCACCGTGTGGAGGTCGACGCCCACCCAGCGCAGCCACGTCTCCTGGAGGACGTCCTCGGCGTCGGCGGCAGAGCCGAGCATCTCGTAGGCGACGGTGAACAGAAGGTTGCGGTGAGCGCCGAACGCCTCGGTGGCGGAGTCCATACGACGGTCGCGAGCGGGCGGTTCGGCCGTGTTCCGTGTCCGCTCGCCGCACTCGCTCATAGCCGCCTCCCGCTGTTCGCTCTCGACCGTGTCACGCACAGGACGCCGGCCCCAGCCGTTCTGTGACACCCGCAAGCGGTGGCCTACGTCACATCACCGCACTGTCACAAGGACTGGGCGGCCGGCATCTCGTGTGCGTCAGGACGCCGCGAACGATCCGCGCGGCACGCGACTCCACGAGTGAGGACGACATCATGGAACCCCGTTTCAACCTGTTCGACAGCCCGACCGCCGCGAAGGTCGCCAAGCGGTTCTACAACGCCTCGTTGCCCCTGGAGCAGTCGACGCTGCCGAAGACCCTGAGGGAACTGGTGGAGCTGCGCGTCGGCCAGATCAACGACTGCGGCTTCTGTGTCGACATCCACACCAAGGAGGCCGCGGCCGCCGGTGAGTCAGCGCTCCGGCTCAACCTGGTCGCCGCCTGGCGCCATTCCACCGTGTTCACGGAGGCCGAGCGGGCCGCGCTGGCGCTCGCCGAGGAGGGCACCCGGCTCGACCACCACGGCGTGTCCGACGACACTTGGGCCGAGGTGCGCAAGCACTACGACGACGACCAGGTCGGTGCGCTGGTCTGCCTGGTCGCCCTGATCAACGCGGCAACCCGGATGAACGTGATCGTGCGCAACCCGGGGGGTTCGTACGAGCCCGGCATGTTCGCCAGCATGTCGAGCTGACCGGCTGGCGAAAATACGGCCCGGCCCAGGCTCGTTCGTTCCGGGTCGGGCCCGCGCGGCGCGACCCGGCTTGCGAGCAGCCGGGCCCGCAACCAGGACTGTGTTCCTTTGCCAGGGGCACATCCGCATCCCCGTCCCGGTACGGCAGTTCGCGTCAGGCGGCGCGGCGGAGCAGGCCCACCTCCACGACCGCCACTGCCGCACCTGGGTGGCGGGCCAATCCTCACTGGCCACCCACCTTCGCCGACGCCTCGTCGGAGAACGCCCTCATCTCCGACTCGGTCGTCTGCTACGGCGACTGCTTCAGCCACGGCAGGAGCAGCCGGTGACCACCGCCCGACGACCAGAGGCAGCAGCGCCGTCAACCTCGGGCGGCATCACCGACGGACACGGCCGGCTCGGCCACCTGTCCGTCTGCCCCGGACGCGGCGCCTGAGCCGGGCCCGAACCCCCTGACGATCAGCCAACCGGCCAATGCCAGTTCCCAGGCGAACACCGGGAGCGCGGCGACGGACCCCGCCACGGAGAGCTGCGCGTAGGCCCCGAACATCACGGCGACGGCCGAGGCGCAGATCAGTGGCCCGCCGACCAGTCCGAGCACGGCGATGAAGCGCGGCACGAGCCGCGCGCGGTACGCCAGGTACGCGAGCAGGACGGTGTTCAGGCCGAGGGCGACGTTGGGCCCGAGCAGGAACGTCCAGTCGTGCACGGCCGCCAGTGCTACGTCGGCACCGGCCGCCGCCCCTGTGTCCCGCCGCAGGGTGACGAGCGCCAGGACGGCGACCATCCCGACAGCGATGACGGCCGCCTCCAGCAGCCGCCCGAAGGCATACCCGAGCGCGAGCCCCTCGCCGTGGCGCCGCAGGACGGGGAACAGCGCCGCCCCGGTACCGGCCACCGCCACCACCAGCACCACCTCGCAAAGCACCCCGAGCAGCGCCAGCGTGTCGGCGCCCTGCGCCGGCCGGCCTTCCGCCGCGCCCAGCAGGGGGCGGTAGAGAACCGCCCCAGCTATCGCGGCCGCCTCGGTCAACAGGAACAGCGACCCGGCGGCCACCGCGGTTCTCCGGTCGGGACTCATCTTCTCGGTACCCCTCGCTCGATGGTGGTGTACGCCGTACACCACTCTGGACCATAGGTGTACGGCGTACACTCGTCAAGCAGAGGGAGTCGTCGAGGAGGGAAGGGGCAGAACCGAAATGACCCGGCAGAAGGCCACGCACACGCAACGGACCCCCCTGAACAGGGACCGCGTCCTGCGCGCCGCCGTCGCGCTCGCCGACGCCACCGGTATCGACACGCTCAGCATGCGCAGGCTCGCACAGGAACTGGACGTCGTACCGATGGCCCTGTACAAGCACGTGGCCAACAAGGAGGAACTGCTCGACGGCATGGCGGACGCCGTCGTCGGCGAGATCGACCCACCGGCCGCGGGCCCCGACTGGCAGCGCGTGGTCCGCGGGCGGATCCTCTCGGCCCGGCGGGTCCTCCTGCGCCACCCTTGGGCGGCCAGGGTCATCGAGTCACGGACCGGCCCCACGCCGGCCGTGCTGGCGTACCTCGACTCGATGGCCGGAAGCTTCCGGGAAGGCGGCCTCTCCGCCGACCTCACGCACCACGTCATGCACGCGATGGGCAGCCGCCTACTCGGCTTCAGCCAGGAACTCTTCGACACCTCGGGCCCCGCCGGCCCGCCGGACCCCGGGCTGGCCGCACGCTACCCGCACATCGCGGAACTGGCCGCGACGGCCGCCCATGACGGGGGCTCCACGGTCAATGGCGGCTGCGACGACCAGTTCGAGTTCGAATTCGCCCTGGACCTGCTCCTGGACGGCTTCGAAAGGCTCCGCCGACAGGGCTGGACATCCACGCGGAAGGCGTAGCGGGTGTGAGGGCGGGAGCTGACCCCGCGTCGAAGGAAGCCGACCGTAGTAGGTGGCGGATCCTGCCGCGGTACAGGTCCACTGGAGAACGGCCGCGCGGCAGGCGTGAACACCCACCCAACGGATGACGCGGCAGATGCATGGATGCACCGGATCCGATCTCTCCACCACCGCATTCTGCTCGCCGGAGAACACCGAGCGTCACCATCAACTACGGGACACGGCCGAACGATTCACTGTCCCCAGTGAAGCGCGCTCGCCGCTCACGCCAGGAGGTCCATGAGCGCGTTGCCCTTGTCGGTGAGGTGGAGACGGACGTGTTGTCCCTGGCGTTGTCTCACCAGGAGTCCGGCGTGCGCCAGTTGGTCGCAGTGGTAAGACGCCGTACTGACCGAGATACCCACGTGCCGCGCGGTGTCGGAGAGCGAAGGGCGCCTGTGGGCATGGCGCAGGATGCCGGCGCGGGCGCGACCGAGGAGGACGGCGAGGCGATCGGTGTTCGCTTCCGCGGTCGACGTCGAGGAGGAGATGAGTTGTGCCAGCCCTGGCAGCGGGTAGCCGAGCCACAGGACGTCGTTCCGTTCGGCGCTGTAGGTGCCCGAGGTGAAATGGGACGCGAGGGGCACCAGTACGATGCGCCGCCGTCCGAGTGCGGTGAGGTGGCCGACACACGGATGAGGCAGGTGGAAAGCGCCGTCGGCGTAACGCACCTTGCCGCCCATCGAACCGAGGAGCGCGTCGAGGCTGTTGGTCACTGTGGCCAGGCCGACACGCTCCTGTTCTCGTCGCAGGTAGGGCGCCACTTCCTTCCAGAAGGGGGTGAGGGCGTCCCAGACCGCGACCAACGTGTTGCGGTAGGCCGACAGGAAGGCACGCGGGCGGGCAGCGGCGGCACGCCAGTGCGGCGGCGGAGTGTTGTCGTGCTGCAGATGCAGCTCCGCAAGGAAGGTTTCCGGGTCCAGCGCATCCAGTTCGGCCAGAACGGCTGAGGGACCGCTCGCGTCCAGGTCGCGCGTCAGAGACAGGGAGTCGGGCGCCCAGACTCCGGAGGCGAACACCGTATGCAACCCTTCGGCGCCCGCTGGTGGCATGGCATTGCGTACCAACTCGCGCAGCGGCGCGGGTACGCCATGTCGGTTCCTGCGGAGGACCTGGAACACCAACGAGAACAGTGTCGCTCCCGGTTGGCCACTGACCGTGAGCGGTATGCGGTCCAGCTGCCCGACCTGCACTGAATACCCGTCCAAGGCTTCCCCCTTGTCTGCGGTCGGCCGCTTCCTCGCCGACACCGGCGGTAGGCGACTGGTATCAAGCCTCAACAGCTCCGCTCCGACGCAGATTCCAGGACGTCACGACGTCGGGCCGCGGCGGCCGGGGGCCTAACTCGGCACGAGCGGGAACGTCAACGCATTTCGAGCAGAATCGAAAAGCTGGGCTGCCAAAGGCGCCTGAGGGAGCATCAGGGAACAGCGAGTGGCACCGCCTACCGCGGCTATGCCCTACGGACGGCATGGCCGCGTATGCAGGCGGAAAACCTTGGAGGGTCGATGCGTACTCGAATGCGCTTCTTTGCAGGTGTCTTCACTGCGGCGGCCGTGGCAACGCTCACTATGGGTGGGGGCGTTGCCGTGGCCGACGACAGTCGACTTGCCCCGGTTGATCGCGGACAGCAGCTCGCGCAGCCGTCGGAGGCATCGAACGCTGCCGGGGCCTACGGGGCACAGCGTCTGAGCAACCCGTACGGGATTCTCAACCAGGGCCGGTGGTAGTTTGCGGCGCCGTAACCACAACACAGGTGCAGGAGCGCACCCTCGCCCGTGCTGGGTACTTGTCCCACCGGCCCCGTCAGGTGATCGGTTACGACCTCCTGCCAGACTGACACGGATCAGTTCACGCGGTACGAGAACGGGGAGCACAACGCGTATGCGCACCAAGACCGTCGCAGCAGTGATAGGCGGAGCCTTCGCCCTTGTTGCCCTGACCGCCGGTGCAGCCCAAGCGGGTCATCACCAGACGCACAGCGTCCCTGGGACCGAGAAGACGGTGGCCGGGGGTCCGTACAAGCCAGTGACCGAGGAGACGGTGACCGGGGGGCCGTACAAGCCCACCGGCGATGTTCTCAACAACCCGAGTCCGCTGGGCTGACCGTCCGGCGTGGTCGTCCAGGCTCCGGGCAGCCCCACCGACGAGGGGCTGTTCAGGAACACCTGCTGCCTCCGCCGTTACGTCCGGTGAGCCTCACCCGCCAGAGGCGGTACGTGAGGTTCACAGCGAATCCCCGGCCTGGTATGGCCGGGGATTCGCTGCTACTCAGCTTCCGTGTCCGTCTCGCCGAGGAGTTGGCCCAGCCGTGGCAGGCCGGCGTCGGGACTCGCCCGGTTGGCCGGATGGACGACGCCTGTCCTGGCCGCCAAGCCGATGAGGAGGGCAACACCCGTCATCAGGCAAGGACAGGTGGCCGAGCGGTGTCCGGATCCGGGCGCGGTCCGTACGAGCCGTCCTCCCACGTCCGCCAGGAGCGTGAGTCGCCCCGTCCCGGCGAGCTGGCGATGCGTGAAGGCCGCGTCCCCAGCTGAGGGAGCGCCGCGTACCGGGGTGGGACTTCGACCGCACTGGTTCGGCAAGGGAGATGCGTTGTCGTGCCATCGCGGCCGTGGACATGCTCCAGGGGGTGACCACTGAAGCTCCGCCATCGATGAGTTCACGGTCCTCGAACGGTCTGCCCACCGATACGACCGTTCGCGACAGGAGTGCCATGTCCACCATCCAGCCAGTGATCGTGACTGCCGACCAGGACGCTCTGCTCGGCTTCTACACGGAATTGTTCGGCGCTGCGGAGATCTTCCGGGTACCGGCGGAAGGCCCGGCCTTCTACCTCGGCTTGCGCATCGGCGACACCGACCTCGGGCTGGTGTCCAAGACGCAGCCGGGATCCGGGGCGGCGCCACGGATCCTGCTCAGCATCGGTGTCGACGACGTCGACGAGACGCTTCTCCGGGTGGAGGCGCTGGGCGGCTCGGTCCGTGGCGGCCCCAACGACATGCCGTGGGGACAGCGCGTCGCCCACATCCAGGACCCCGACGGCAACCCGTTGAACCTCACGCAGCCGATCCTGGCCCGGTGACGCTGCCGCGGGGACATGTGCTGCTCGTCGGCAACCTGTCCGCAGATCACCGGTGAGACCGACCGGTGCGGCTCAGCGGGTCCGATAGCGCGCGTAGATCAGTCCACTGCCGAAGGCGCGCTCCTCGACCAGCTCGAGATCGAGGCGCACGCCGTCGGGGAAGAACCGCTTGCCGCCGCCGACCACGCTCGTGGTGATGAACAGGTGGTACTCGTCCACCAGGCCGGCCGCGATCGCCTGGGCCGCTAGGTTCGGGCCGTCGACGGTGAGGTCGCGGTCCGCCTCGACCTTGAGCTTGCGCACCGCGTCCGGGTCGAAGCTTCGCTCGATCCTGGTCTTCGCGCTGGACACCGACTCGAGCGTCGTGGAGTACACGACCTTCTGCGCGGCCTGCCAGTCGCGGGCGTACTGCAGGATGTGCGGCGGCTGGTCGGGCTCGGTGTGCGCGGTCTCCCAGTAGACCATCGTCTCGTACATCCGTCGGCCGTAGAGGTACGTGCCGACGGGACGGAAGAGGTCGTTGACGAAGGTATGCACCTCCTGATCCTCGGCCCCGGTGCCGAGGCCGCCCTCCGCCGCCTCGGCGTAGCCGTCGAGCGAGGTGATCATCGAGTAGATGAGCCTTGCCATGTGTCTCCCTCGGGTACGAGCGCGTCAGACTGCCGATGCCGACGGTCCCGCTGCTATGACCTCCGCACGACCCGGAACTCATCAGTCGACTGGTCGGCCGGTACCGGCGACCGTCAGATCCCGGAGGAACCGCCCCTCGTCGGCGGGTTACCCGCGGGCCATCTTCAGCGAAGCGATTGCGTCCGGGTAAATTTAGGGGTCAGATCATTGCACTTGATGTTAAGTGGAGACCTCCCTAGCGTTCTCGACATGAACCTCACCGTCCTCGCGGCCTCCGGCCGGACCGGAATCGCCCTCACCCGACGGGCACTGCGACGGGGGCACACCGTGACCGCCATCGCGCGTGATCCCGAGCGCATCGCCCTGCCCGACTCCCCCAACCTGCGCAAGATGGCGGGCGACGTGAACGACGCGGCCGGAATCGCCGCCGTCGTGGACGGGGATTCCGTGGTCCTCTCCGCGCTCGGCACGGACCGGGCCGGAATTCTCCTGACCGGCGCCCGGGCCGTCCTCGCCGCCGGCCCACGACGTGTCATCTGGCTCGGTGCGTACGGCACGGGCAAGTCCGCCGAAGCGGCGGGTGAGGGCGCTGCTGTGCTCGTCAAGGTGCTGGGCGACCGACTGGCGGACAAGGTCGCAGCCGACAACACCGTTCTCGCGGCCGGTGGCACCGTCTTCCACGCCGGGATGCTCACCGACGGGCCCGAAAGCCCCCGTCGGCGCACGGTCGGCCTGGCGGCCGCACCTCGTTTCGACCTCGGTGCAAAGGTCAGCCGGGAAACCGTCGCCGCGGCGATGCTCGACGAAGCCGAGGCGCCCGGTTTCCCCGGTGCCGTGGCCCTGCCGCTGTCGGAGTAGTCAGCGGGCGGTGATCTCCTCGAGCGACGCCCTGACCTGCTCGCGGAGCCAGGCGTGGGCGGGGTCGGAATCGAAGCGCTGGTGCCAGTTGCAGTTGATCGTCGCAGCCGGGGACTCGATCGGCAGCGGCCGGGCGACCAGGCCGAACGCCTCGATGAGGGGGCGGCCCAGGATCGCGGTGCAGGTGACCAGCGCGTCGCCGCGGGCGGCGATCTGCAGGGCGGTGGAGACCGTGGCCACTGCCGCTACCACCCGGCGCCGCAGGCCTTGTGCAGCCAGCACGTCGTCGATCGACGCGGTGAGGCGACCACGCCGGGAGATCACCACATGCGGCTGCGCCGCATAGGAGGCCAGGTCCAGTCCGGAGGCACAAGGGTGCTCCGCGCGCATCGCCACCACGAGCCGATCGTCGCCGAGCGGCTCGGACCGGAACTCAGGCAGCTCCGGCCTGCCGCCACCGACCTCCAGATCGACGCGACCGTGTCGCAGGTCGTTGGTGTCCATGGAGTTCTCCGCCAGCACCCGCAACCGCACCCCGGAAGCCCGCTCCCGGATCCTCCCCACCAGCACCGGTACCAGGGATGCGGCCACCGCGTCGTGACACTGGACCGTGAAGGTGCGGTCCAGCTCGGCCAGATTCAACTCACGGACGGGCAAGAGCACTTCGTGCGCCTGCCTGACCAGCCGGTGCACGTCCTCCCGCACCGACACCGCGTACGGGGTCGGAACCATCGAGTGGCCGGTACGCACCAGGATGTCGTCACCCGTGACGGCGCGGAGTCGGCCGAGGGTGCGGCTGACCGCCGGCGAGGACAGATGCAGCCGCTCGGCCGCGCCCATCACGCTCCCCTCCTCGAGCAGGGCGTCCAGCACGGTCAGCAGATTCAAGTCCAATTGCACAAAAGTAAATCCTAACCAGATGCAGATCCACTTCGATCAACTTTGGGAGCCTTCCAATGAGCCAGGACCTGCTCGCCGCGACCGTCGCCGCCGTCCGTCAGGCCGGCGCCTTGATGATGACGCGCTATTCCACCGAGTCCCGTCAGCCTGGGCTCCCCGAACTGCTCGCGGACCTCCAGGCCAATGACGCGGCCGTTGTCGACACACTGCGCCCGGCGTTGACCGAGGCCCTACCGAGCGCGGGCTGGCTGAATGACGAGCATGGGGCAGGACCGATGGCCGCGGGTGAGTGGTGGCTCATCGATCCGGTCGGCGGGAACGTCAACGCCGTGCACGGCATGCCCGACTGGAACATCGGCGTGAGCCTCGTCCGTGATGGCCGTCCGGTGCTGGCGGCGGTCTACTTCCCGGTCCTCGACGAGATGTTCACCGCGACCGAGGGCGACGGGGCGTTCCTCAACGGGGTGCGGCTGAGGGCTTCGGTCAAGACGTCGCTGGACGGCGCACTGACCGGGACCGGCCAGGCCAAGCCAGGTCACGACCCCGAACTCGCGCGGCGGATGGGCTCCGCCTTCACCGAGATGATGAACTCCGCCCTGTACGTGCGGGTTTCCGTACCGGTGACCGGCCAGCTCGCCCAGGTCGCCGCGGGCCGGATGGACCTGCACTGGCAGTTCGACAACGTCCGCTCCCACGCGGCAGGTGTGCTGCTGGTCCAGGAGGCCGGAGGCATCGTGACCGACCTCGAGGGCAAAGCGTGGGAGCTGGCCACCGGGAGTTATCTCGCCGCCGCACCGGGGGTGCACGCCGCCGCTCTGGAAGTCCTCACCTCCTGACGCACGTCCCGGTCCATCCTCCTCATGACCGCGATGAACGGCGGAACCTCGATGATCGTGGCAAGCCGCTTGCGAACGGTGGAGCGGGGTGAAGCGTGGCCGCGCTGAAGGTGTTGCGGCTACTGCTCGTTCCCCTTCCCCGAATCCCGGCTCTTTGCGTTGCCCTGCCCTGCGGAAGCCTTCTTGTGTGCTCGGCCGGGCGGTTCGTTCGCGTTCTTGGCCCCGGAGCCCGCTGTGGCATCGGTTGTCTTCTGCTGAGGGGCGGCGCTACGTGGTGTCGGGCCCGCGTCGGTGGCGGCTTGCCGGCTCAGGATCTCGGACGTCGCGCTGTCACTCGGTGCGGGGGCGGAGCTGCCGGGCGGCTGGGCGGGGACGCGGTGGCTGACGGGCGGCTGTGGCACCGGTGTGACGGGGGTTTCCTTGCTGTCCTGCGAGCTGTCGGGACCAGGGGAGGTCACGACCGGGCTCCCGGCGGGACGGTCCGCCTTGCTGCCGGTGCCCTGATGCGACGAACCGTCGGTGACGGCGAGGGTGGCGGCCATGGCCGCGGCGAGCGCGGCAGTCGCCCCGGCCATCAGGGCGCGGCTCCGGGTACGAGCGGGTGCGGAAGCGGCTCGGTGAGACGCTTCGGTGGCGGACCGCTCCGGGCCCGGCACCAGGCCTGGCAGCGGATTCCTGTGGGTGCGGATACTGCCACTCGTAGGCCGCCGGCCTGCAGCGACGCTCGTGGCACGGGCTGCGGGCTGGTGGGCCGTGAGGTCCGTGTCTGCGGACAGAGCAGCCAGTGTCCGGGCGC
This sequence comes from Streptomyces phaeoluteigriseus, assembly GCF_001896135.2. Taxonomy (GTDB): domain Bacteria; phylum Actinomycetota; class Actinomycetes; order Streptomycetales; family Streptomycetaceae; genus Streptomyces; species Streptomyces phaeoluteigriseus. Next base: position 125,047 of record NZ_MPOH02000009.1, on the reverse strand, counting down.
AGACGCGTGCCGTCGGGCGTGTCTGCTCGTCCAGTGCGGTCATGTCCCGTAGCAGAGCGGCGAGTTCGTCGGGGAGGTGGTCCGGGAGGCGGGGCTGGCGGTGAAGCCGCGCGATCGCGGCCTCCAACGGGCCGCCGTCGTATTCGAGCCTGCCGGTGAGGCATTCGAGGAGCACCAGTCCCAGGGCGTAGACATCGGCAGACCGGCCGACCGGCCGGCCGAGCACCTGTTCCGGTGACAGATAGGCCGCCGTGCCGATGAGGGTGCCGGTGGCGGTGCACGTGGTGGCACCGAGCAACCGGGATATGCCGAAGTCGGTGAGGTGGGGGTGGCCGGATCGGTCCAGGATGACGTTGGACGGCTTGACGTCTCGGTGGACGATTCCCGCATCGTGCGCGTGAGCCAGGGCCTCGGCGAGGCCGGCACCGAGCGCGGCGGTGGCTTCGGGAGGCAGGGGGTCCTCGGCGATGCGCTCTTTGAGGGTCTGGCCTTCGATCAGTTGCATGACCAGATAGGCGTCACCACCGTGCCGTCCGGCGTCGTAGGCAGTCACCAGCCCGGGATGCTGCAAGCGGGCCAGGATCATCGCCTCGCTCAGAAACGCTTCCTCTGTGTCGAAACCGGTGTCGGGCCGGAACAGTTTGAGTGCCACCGGCCGACGCAGCCGCAGGTCGAATCCGCGGTGGACGTCCGCGGCACCACCCGAACCGATGCGCGCGTCCAAGCGGTATCGGCCGGCCAGTATCCGGGCGGACGGCCGGGAGGCCAGTGTGAATCGCGACTCGCGGAACCCCAATGCTCTCTCTCCCACTGGCTTGTAGAACGCTTCCGGCGTACGCCCGCTGATCACGGGTTCGCGGACGCGGGTACCCGCAAGGCACCGGACTACCCTCAGCACCTCGCCGCCCGCGCCGAGTCGTGCAAGCAACCGCTACTCCGGGGCCGAAGTGAAATGGGGTGGGGGGGTGCCTGCCGGTAGTACCGGACATCAGGAGTCAGCTGCTGATGGGCGGCGACGTTTCCGACGTCATCCGCACTGGGGTGTCCGACGGTCCGGTGAATCCCGGTCGCCGCCGTCGAGATCGCGGTCGCAGCTGTTGACCAGGGAAGAACCGTTTGCTTCGCTCCGTGTCGACGACGCCCCTACGGGGACGCAGCTCCGTCCGGATTCCCCTTGTTGGTCGGCCGAGCGCGCCGCTGATTGCCGCACGGGCCCCCTAGGCCGTAGGGCCCGTGTGCAGGACTACGAACAGCCCCCGCGCGCGCGTGCCGTCCGGCATCTGCCAGGAGCCGGCGACGTGGCCGGCCGCTTGCGGCGGCAGGAGCGGCGCGTGGTCCGGGGCGGGGCGCAGGACTCGGTGCAAGCGGAGTGTTGTGCCATGCGGTGCCGACAGCTCTGTGCCCTCATGGTCGTCCGCGGCACTGGTGGTGGTGAAGTCCATGAGAGCGCGATCGTCGCCGCTGAAGGAGCGTGTGACCTCATGGTCGGGCATGTCGCTCGTGTTCTGGTCCTGGGCCTGGACCCGTCCCTTGATCAGAGCGGACAACTGGGCGACCAGCACGGGGTCGTGGCAGCCGTCGTAGGCCCAGCGGCGCCCCAGGACGCCGTGTTCCATGGTGCCCACGAGGGCGTGCTCCGCCCCGTCGAGCGGGGCTCCGCGGTAGGTGAGCGGTACCAGGTAGGTGGCCGAAAGGCTGCCCGAGCTGTCGGTGACCACCAGGAACTCGATGCCGACCTCCCCCTCGGGATCGTCCAGCCGGAAGCCCCCGGCCTTGGCCAGGTCCGGGTCACCCGCGCCGGCGAGGTACCACGGCCGGGAGGGCAGCCAGGAGGTGAGCAACTCCAGTTTGGTCGGTTTGAGGGCTGTGTGGTGAATGACGGCCATACTGCTGGCTCTCTCCCGTCGAGCGAATGCGCCTTGCACAGCTTTTCATCTGTCCGACGCCTGTCCCAGCGGATTCTCGCCGTCCGACGCCTGCCCCAGCGAATCCTCGCTGTCCGACGCCTGTCCCAGCGGATTCTCGCCGTCCGACGCCTGCCCCAGCTAATCCTCGCTGTCCGACGCCTGTCTCGGTGGATTCTCGTCCGGCGGGACCGATGCGACAGTCCGGGCACCGCCCGCGGATCACCGGATGAGCTGCCGCAGGCGCAGCACGGCTGACAACGGGTCGGCGAGGAAGCCGGGTATCGGCCCGGTGCCGGCGGACGTGCCCGTGGCGGTCCGAGCGCGAGTGACGGTTGCCTGGCGCATCCCAAGCGGCACGCCGACCGCAAGAACGGCTTGAACGAACGCCTCCGCACCGAAACACAGCAGAACCCGGAAACGAGAATCCGTTCCGGGAAACCGTCACCCAACTCAGGAAGGCCATCGCCAAAGGCCATCGCCAACCCAAAGGGCAAAGGCCGAGCAGAGTTTTGTCAACCGGTATCCGCCCTGCCCCTCGCCAGCGCCGTTCTCTCGCACCCAGCGGAGAGAGTCCTCGACAGACCTCGACGTCACTTCTGACAAGGCCTTTCCCTCCTGGGGCTGCCCACCGTCTGATCGAAGCAGGTCGGAACGGTGTTGAGACAGCGAGACACGGGCGATCTAGGCTGTCGCGCAAGTCCAAGCGGGACGGGCTTGCTCAGACGACGCGAGGGGACCGGGTGGAGTGGCAGCTGGGGGTGGCCGGCGTCGCGGTCGGGGTGCTGATCGCCGTCGTGACCGCGCCGGTCGGCGTGTCCGGGGCGGTGTTCCTGCTGCCCGTACAACTCAGCGTCTTCGCCGTGCCCAACCCGGCCGTCACGCCCACGAACCTGCTCTACAACGTGGTGGCGGGGCCCGGCGCCCTCCTGCGTTACCGACGTGACGGTGCCCTGGCGGGACCGCTCGTGCGTCGGCTGGTACTGGGCACCCTGCCCGGCGTGGCCCTCGGAGCGGTCATCCGCGTGTTCGCCCTGCCAGGCCCGCGCGTCTTCCGCTTCCTGGTCGCCGCCTTGATGCTGCCCCTCGGCACCTGGCTCATCGCCAGGACCCTGCGCCCCACGTCCCAGGACAACCGGCGCCCCGAACCCGCACCCCGCACGGTCACCGCCCTGGCGCTCGCGGTCGGAGTCGTGGGCGGCGTCTACGGCATCGGCGGTGGCTCGATCCTCGGCCCCATCCTCGTCGGCCGCGGCCTCCCCGTCTCGAAGGTCGCCCCGGCCGCGCTCGCCTCCACGTTCGCCACCTCGGTGGTCGGCGCCTCCACCTATGCCCTGCTGTCCTTGGTCCACCACGGCAGCATCGCCCCCGACTGGTTCATCGGCCTGGCCTGCGGTCTGGGCGGACTCATCGGCGGTTACCTCGGTGCCCGCCTCCAGCCGTACCTGCCCGACACATTCCTGCGTCTTCTCCTCGGCACCCTGGCCGCCACACTCGGCGCCCTCTACGCGGTCGACGCACTGCTGTGACCTGGTCGATCAACCTGGGCTGGTGGCACATCAACGGGTCGCCGCCATCGGGCAGTGTGCCGTCCGCCGAGCCACGCAGGACCGGGCACACCGTCGGGCGAGCTGGTGGACAGGGATCAACCCGGTGCGGCGACGGGGCGACGGGCGGACGGGCGGACGCATGACCGTGCCCTGCGACACAGAGGTCCAACTGCAAACGCGGCCCAGCCCCGGGTCACGGGGCCGAGGGCCGTCTTTCACCTGCTGACGCGGGGTGGCTGTCCTGCGCACGCTCTTCCTGCTGGGACATCGCGGCCAGGAGACGAAGCTTCTCGTCGCTGTCACTGTCTTTGTCGGGATAGTAGACGACGAGGATGACGTCCTCGACGGCCATTTTGTCGCGGTGCAGGCGCAGCTCTCCGACGCCGGGGTGGTGCACGGTCACCGTCCCGCCCACCAGGTCACGGACGTCGTGGCGGGCCCACAGCGTCCGAAAGCGCTGGCTGGACAGCGCGAGTTCTCCTATGAATTCCACGAAGCGGGGATTGTCGGTGTCGTCTCCGATCGTGGTCCGCACTGTGGCGATGAAACTCGCGGCGGCCTTCTCCCAGTCGTCGTGGAAGGCTTGTTCCTCGGGGTCGAGGAAGAAGGAACCCAGTCGGTTGTATCCGGGGCGCAGCCGTGGGGAGAGCGCGACGGCCATGGGGTTGGAGGCCAGGACATCGAAGGCGCGGCCTTCGACGAACGCGGGAACGGGCAGGTGCGCAAGGAGCTGGTGGATTCGTGCCGGCACATGTTCGGGTCTCCTGCGACGCGGCTTCCTGGGCAGCACGGCGGCCAGCCCCAGCAGATATGTGCGCTCCACGTCATCGAGGTGCAGGACGCGCGCAAGTGATTCCAGGACCTGGGGCGAAGGGTTCTTGTCCCGGCCCCGTTCCAGCCGCAGATAGTAGTCCGCACTGATGCCGGCGAGCATGGCGACTTCCTCACGGCGCAGCCCCGGAACCCGCCGGTTCGCCCCGGCCGGAATACCGGCTTGCGTGGGGAAAACCAGGTCGCGTCGGGCGCGGAGATAGTCGCCGAGCCGGTTTTCGGAGGTGTCACCGTTCATGACCCCACCGTAATGCGCACTGGAACCCCGAGAGGGGGCCCTGACAGGACCCAGGAAAACGGCGGCCCTGCCGCATTCCGGCATTCGGCTCCACGGTGGTGAAAGACCAGCGATCACCGCTGGACCGCACATCGAAGGAAAACACCGTGGACCTCTCCAACCGCACCGTCCTCATCGTCGGCGGCACTTCCGGCATCGGCCGTGAACTGGCCCGCCGCTTCGTCGCCGCAGGCAGCACCGTGGCCGTCGCCGGCCGCAGCACCACCGCACTCGCCGAGCTGGCCCGGGAAGGCATCGGCACCTTCACGCTCGACGTCACCGACGGCACCTCCGTCGCCCGGGCCCGCGAGGCCGTCCTGGCTCAGTACCCCCAGCTCGACACGGTCGTGACCATGTCAGGCGTCATGCACCTGGAAGACCTGCGCGACCCCGCCCACTTCCAGGCCGCCCAGGTGACCGTCAACACCAACCTGCTGGGCACCATCCGCGTCACCGACGCCTTCACCCCCCACCTGATCCAGCAGGGCGCGGGCACCTTCGTCACCGTCACCTCCGGCATCGCCTACCTGCCGTTCCCCCCGATGCCCACCTATGCCGCATCCAAGGCCGCCGTCCACGCCTACTCCGAAGCTCTGCGCGCCCAACTGAAGGGCACCGGCGTCGGTGTCGTCGAACTCGTCCCCCCGGCCGTCGCCACCGCAGGACAGGAGAAGGTCAACCCCAACGCCCTGCCCCTGGACGCCTTCGCCACCGAAGTCATGCAGTTGCTCGCCCAGAACCCCACCCCCGACGAGATCCTCGTCGAAGGAGTGCACATGCACCGCTGGGCCGAGCGTGACGGCACCTACCAGGACCTCGTCGCCCAGCGCACGAAGGCTCTCGCCATGCTCCCTGGCCGGCAGGACTGACCAGGCACAGACTTCCGGCTCCGCCGTGCGCCAGGGCCGTGGCATGCAGGTACTCGCGGCGGGGCTGTGCCCCGCCGTCTCCTCCCATCCGTGCGGGTCCGTACCGCCGCGCCACCCCACCGCGGCGGCGGACCGACCGGACGGAAACGGCTGTGGCACCCGGACCGCGGGACGGTCGAATTCGCTTGCACCGCATTCCACCTGGCCGAACAGTCGGAACAGACGCTGGTGATCTATTCCGACGACCGGCAAGTGGCCGCTTCAGCTCTGGCAACCACTTGTGTCGCGTGACCCCGTGCGGCAGCGGGACAGCGTGACACATGCACGACTTCCTGGCCCCACCTGGCGCCACCTGGCGCCACCTGGCGCCACCTGGTGCGCTGAACGACACCCCGACCCATGCGGGCCTGGTGGTGTCGGCGCCTTGACGCAGCCCCAGGAGGCGGTCGTACCACGATGTCGGACCCCGTGTGCGTCCATCCGTAGTAGCGGGCGATGGCACTGGGGCTGTCCAGTTGTTGGATCCAGTGAGGCGGCGGCCGGTGCGGTCCGGACGCCGGTCTGCGACACCGTGCGGAGAATCTGCGCAGGAGCGCCACACAGGCTGCACACAGCCTCTCGAAAGCGTCGTTAGCGTTGCTGACTGCTCGATCCCCCGTACGAATGTGACCAGGTCGTGGCCCGGACGGGCCAACGGCACAAGCACCCCAGGAAGACCAGCAGATGGACTACTGCTCCACGTGTCGTCGGCATCTCAACGGCGCCTTGGTGTGTCCCGGGTGCGGCGCCTACGCCCCGGACATCGCTCCGCCTGCCACGAACAGCCGCCCCGTCCCGATCCCGGGCGCCACCGCGGCGACGACCGCCGACGCACCCGGATCCTGGCAGGCGGGACAGTCCACGAGTCTCGAACCCGGGTACGACTCTTCCTCGCAAGGCGAAGCGGAGCCCTGCGACACCGGCCCTGCCGCCGCCGACACGGCGGCGGCAGGGTCCGCGGGACTCGGCCGTGCGGCGCGACGTCGCCAACTGGCCCGATGGAACAAGAACAAGCGCCGGGCCGCCGTAGCGACCGCCGTGGCCATCGTCGGCGGTGGGCTCACCGTCGCCACCATGGACCGGCAATCCACCGACCGGACCCAGGCAGCCACAGCGCCCGACAGGCACAGCATGGGCCTGGCAGAAGAACAGGTGGTGCCGGAGAGCAACCGGCCGGCCCCGGCGCCGCCCGCCGAGGACCGGACGTCGCGCACTGCTGCGGACGCACGGAACACCGGCACGGCACGGCAGCAGCCGCAAGCGGTCCCTGCCTCCGCCGAAGCACGTAGCGCCCGGCAGGCTCCCGCCGGGCCGCCGAACGCCCGGCCGGTCGCCGCCGTTCCTGCTCCGGTCGCGGCACCGCAGCCCGCAGCGCAGACCACCGACCACGCCCCCGTCGCTTCCGCCCCTGAGAACAGCGGTACGGCGGTACAGCCCTCCGGCTCACCGGCACAGGCCGACAGCACGGAGGCAAGCGCATCGCAGGCCGATCCGGCATCTGCGTCGACTTCACCGTCACAGCTCTGCCTGCTCGTGCTGTGCCTCGACTGACCGGGCTCGGCATCCGGCCGCGACGTCGACCACGATGGCTGTAGCACTTGAGTAGACGCCACGAGGTGGTGCCCTGCCGCCTCGTCCGGTGACGGGCTGTCGACGTCCCGGCCTCTCACCGCACAGCCGGTGCCGCATCCCTATAGCAGACGCAGGAACTGGCGCTCCGGCCTCATCACCGAGCCCGTCGGCGCCGCTCCGGCAAACGGCACGCCGGGCGGCTGCCTGACCGTCGCCCACGGTGAGATCGCGGAATCTGTCGCTCATGCCGGGCGGGGTCATGGGTGAGGGCGGTCCGTCGACCGCTCCGTCCTCGCGATCATGCCCCCACCGGCCCCGGGCCCGACGCCGTGGTCCGGCGGGAAGCCCCGTGTCCCACGTCGCCTCGACGCGCTGTCGATCCCGGATGCCATGTGCTCGGCGCCCAACTCGGTCCGTACGAGGGGTTCTTCGGCTGGTTCAGCAAGCGCGCCCGGCGCACTACGAGGTCAGGCGGACTTCCACAGTCCGCTGACAGAACATGTCACTCGTGGAAAAATATGATCGTGATCGATCGTGCGAAAGGCCGTCGCCCTTGCGCATCTGGCGTTGAAGGACCTGCGGGAGGGCACCACCGTCCAGGCCTCGGATTTCCGGCGTGTCCCGGTCTCGAACCATCTGGGCGACGGCCTCTGGCACGACGGGATCGATCACGTCTTCAGGCCGGTTCGGCTGGTGGCCTCGCTGACTGCCGCACTCTTCCGGCCGGGTGAGCACAAGACGGTGGAGCTGCTGGGCATTGCGGTCCTGCTGTCACGGCAACGGGACGGAGCGGCATGAGCCCGACGGACCGGACCGGGTCCTCGCACCGTCGGCCTGCACGGCCGAGCAGGCCGCGCCCGGCCGCACGGTGCGGGGTACCTCCCTGCCCGGCACGGTCGTCCCGACCGGCTCGACCGGCTCGACCGGAGCGACCGGAGCGACCGGAGCGACCGGAGCGACCAACGTGGTGGAGCGCTCGCAGAGTTCACGCCTCGACAAGGCGATCCGCTACCACCCCGCGGAGCCGGTACGGCCGTACGACCCCGCCTTGGCACCCGTCCCGCTGAGCCACGCCTACGCACGGCGCCGACCCGCATCCGCGCGTGAGACGCGTTCGAGCCCGTCACTCCGTGCCACCACGGCCGGGTCTCCGTGGCCCGGACGACACTCCGCCGACAGATCCCTCACCAGCGATGACCGCGGTCCCCCATCAGTGGCCGGAGCGTCCCGGAGGACCGCGCGGCCGCTCCTTTCCGAGCCGTCGGTGGCAACCACCCGTCAGCCGTACCCAGGTCCGGGGCTCCTGGACCGCCTCACACCCTTAGGGATTACCTCATGACCCTTCCAGCTCGATCGGCGGCCGCGATTCCCGGCGATTCCCGGGCGCCGGACACCGACGTCCTGCCGGCCTCCTCACGGCAGGACTGGTGCTGGCACTGGGTGCGCTGCTACACGGAGGACTCCCCACCGCAGGAGGCGGAGGTCCTGCTGCTGCGTGGGCGCCTTGACGTCGGGGCCCTGCGGGACGCCCTGGCCGACGTCGAGATGCGGCACGACGCCCTGCGACTGCACCTGGCCGGCGACGAGGGCACCGTCGGGGACGCCACCTGGCCGGGTCAGCGGCTGCGGCCCACCCCGAGCGGCCTCCAGGTCGTGGCGGCCGGCTCGGGCCAGGAGCGGGCCGAGATGACGCACACGCTCGGGCAGCGACTCGACCTGACGGACCGTATGGTCCGCACGACGCTGGTGCGATCGGCCGACGGGGAGCATCTTCTGGTGGCGCAGTTCCACCACCTCGCCGTCGACGCGACCAGCCACGACGTCTTCCGCCGGGATCTCGCCGCCGCCTATGCGGCACGGACCGAGCCTGGGCGCGGCGCCCCGGCCGACGGGCCCGCACCGTTCAGTTATGTGGACATGATCCGCCAGGAGCAGTCCCCGCAGGCCCGCGTGGATCGGCAACGCCGAGCAACCGATCTCGCGCGTACCTTGCGCGCGCATGGAGCGGAGGAGCCGATTCCCGCCCGGCCCGATGCGGAGGTGTCCCTCCGGCCGCAGTCCATCGGCGTACCACTGACGCTGTCCGCCGACCGCACCGAGACTTTGCTCCGCTGGTGCCGTGAGCGGCGGACCACACCGCACAACGCGCTGCTGGCCCTGCTGGCCCGCAGCGTGGCCGAGGCGTACGAACGGGACCGGCTCGTGGCGACCGTCTTCATGCACGGTCGTACGACACCTGCGGCGCGTAAGGCGGTCGGCCTGTTGTGCAACGTGATGCACGTACCGCTGGACATCGGCGACCGGGGCCTGTCGGGTCTGGCCCGCCAGGTGGGAGACAGGATGTTGGCCGCCTGGGACGGAGTCGACCTTCCGCTCAGCGCCGTGGTGGACAACACGACCGCACGGGCCGGCACCGAGGCGGTCTTCCGCACTGCCCTGTCGCATCTGGCGTTCGACATGACCGGTGGCGCGGGCCGGCGAATCAGCGACGCCGGTGAGCCGCTGGCGTTCGGTCCCGCGCTGTCGGCGCAGAACGTGACCTACGAGCCGTCGTACCACCGGCAGCGCTTCGCCGGCCGACGGCAGGCCCTGCAATGCGCGCGGACGCTCTACGCCACTGCGCAGATGACGGAGAGCGGAATCACTGGTTCCCTAAGGGTCGACGAGCGATATCACGACCCCGAACTCCTCGCACGAGTGGCCGACGTATTCCACGCGAGCATCGACGCCCTCCCTGCGGGATGAAGGACGCCGTCGCCGACTCCGCCCCTTCGCCGGCGTCCGCGACCCCCACATCTTCTGTGCTGGCCCTGGATCGGGGACGTACGGCCCGAGGATGACGGGACGCCTCGGCGTACGAACTCCTCCCGGGCGTCCTGACGCACGGCAGTACGGGCCCTCGTCGGCGCCGCCGACGAGGGCCCGCACGCGGGCTGCCGGAGCGGAGTTCGCGTGGACAAGCCTGCGGATGTGTGACCCGCTCGATCGCGCCGTGCGGTCGATGAGGTTCTCCGGGTCGGTCGAACAGGCGGATCAGCGCAGTCCGGCGAAGAGATCGTTCTCGGGCAGGGCCGCGCCGGTGGCGTCCTGGACACGTACGAAGGTCTCCATGCCCATCAGCTCGCCGAACCTCTCCTTGCCCATCTTGAGGAAGAAGATGTTCTCGCCCTGACTGGCGTGCGCGGCCAAGGCGTCGAACTTCTGACCGCTGAACGCGGTGGCGTCCACCCACGTGGTGATCTCGTCGTCGGGGAGGCCGATCTCGGCCATCGCGGCGGTCTCGGCGGGATCCGGCTCCGGCATGTCCTCGTGAAACTCGCGCATGATCTCGCCGAACCGCTGCATCATCGAGCGGGGCATCGTGGTCCAGTACACCTTCGGTGTCAGCGCGGTCATCTCCAGCGCCTTCATCGTGATGCGGTGGGCCTGGATGTGGTCGGGGTGGCCGTAGAAGCCGTTCTCGTCGTAGGTGACGACCACGTCAGGCCGATAGTGCCGCATGAGTTCCGCGAGTCGGGCCGCGCCCTCCTCCACGGGGGTCTGCCAGAAGGATCCGGGGGCGTCATTGCTCGGCCAGCCCATCATCCCGGAGTCGGCATAGTCCAACAGCTCCAGATCGCTGATTTTCAGGACGCCACAACTCGTCTCGAGTTCCTGACGGCGCATCAAGGCGACCGCCGCCGGATCGTGCCCGGGATCGCCCGGCTTGACACCCCCCGGTCCGTCACCGCAACCGCCGTCGGTACACGTCACGAGAACCGTGCGGATGCCTTCCGCCGCGTACCGCGCGAGGACTCCTCCGGTACCGGTGGCCTCGTCGTCGGGGTGGGCGTGTACTGCCATGAGTGTCAAGGGCCGGTCAGTCATGAAACAGTCCTCCTGCATATTTACGTCTTGGTCCGAGTGCGCGACGCGCGGCGGACGTACCGCGATGCTGAGCCCGGCTCCTGGCCGGGCACGGACGACCTCGTGGCCCCCGTGTTCCCCGCCCGTACGGAGCCGGTCCCTCCGTCGCTACAACCGTGCCGACCCGACCTGCTGTTCCCGGCGCGACCGCTCGGCTTCCACGCATCGCTGTCTCGCGGACCGGACCCATGAAACGTCCGCGGAGATGACCTGCTCCACGCCCTCCTTGACGTGATCCACACAGCTTGCTTCCCGCCCGTACGGGGGTGGTCCTGTGCAGTGGGCCTGAGCGGGGTGGTCCTGTGCGGGGGGCCTGGGCGAGGGTGGTCCTGTGCGGGGGCCTGGGCGAGGGTGGTCCTGTGCGGGAGGCGTTGGTCCCGTGCGACCTGCTCCCCCGCGATCCCGCCCCGGGACGAGGGAGGGCCGTGTTCGCGCAGCTGCGCACCCGTCGAGCCGGGCGCCCCCTGACCCGATCCGTCGACCCGGACTCCCCTAACCCGACACCCTCGCTTGCCCGACCCCGCCCCGCACAGGAGCTGCCCAGGCGGCGGCATGCGGTTACGCGCCTGGCCGCAGCCCGCCGGGGCCGAGTCCGTGGATGGACGGGACGCGTCTCCGTCTCCTGCCGTGCCCACGGGGCGTGGCGCCTGCCATCGTGGGGCGCGGTATCGAGCACGGCTCCGGGCCGGTGGTGCTCACCGGTGGGTGGTCGGGCGGCGACGGCCTGGGGGCACACGGCTTCCGCTCTATGCGGTTCAAAAAAGGAGCACGGAATCCACCGGGCGGCCTGTCCCCCAAGTCGGCTGCTCTTGTGGCGGGCACGGGCACTCGGTGTCCCAGCGTGCGTGTGTCCAGGGCTCGGTCAGCCGTCGTGGACGGGTCGTTGACCGTCGGAGTTGGCTGGTGCGCTGCGGGCCACCGGCGCCGACAGGGCCGCCGTACGTAGGTGCTCTGCGAGCGCCGCGGTCGCCGTCGATGCGGCGCCGTCCTTGGCTCCCCAGGCCAGTAGATGGTGGCGGCGAGCCCAGGGGTCCTCCAGTTCGCAGATGTCGAGGGGCAGGTGGGGGTCGACGGCGCGGCGCGGCACCACGGCGAGCCCGACGCCGGCGGTGGCGAGGGAGATGAGCACGCTCAGGTCGGCGACAGTGGTCCGGTGGCGCACCACCGGCGCGTGGGGCCCGAGGTGCTTCTCGATCCAGCGGCGCAGCGAGGAGTCGGCGTTGAGCCCCACGAGGGGATGCTCGGCGACTTCGCCGTAGGGCAGCGCGGTCCGTCCGGCGAGGATCCCTCCGGCTTGGCCGATCACGACGAGGGAGTCGTCACCGAGAGGCTCCGTGCGCAGGCGGCACTCGCGGGCCTCGTCATCGAGGACGACCCCCAGGTCGGCCTCTCCGTCGGCGAGCATGCGCACGGTCTGCGGCGTGCGGCTCTCGGACACCGTGACGTCGATGTCCGGGTGTGCGCGGAGGAAGGAGATCAGGGCCTGCGGCACCAGCCGATGCATCGCGGAGCCGCCGACCAGCAGGGTCAGGGGAGCGGTCGGAGACCGGGTGTAGCTCGCGACGGCACTCTCCAGCCGCGCCGTCTGGGCGAGTACGTCGCGCGCGTGGCGGGCCAGTGTCGCTCCCGCAGGTGTGGGCCGCACACCTCGCCGACCGCGGATCAACAGTGGTACTCCGGCGTGGTGTTCCAGTGAGCGCACCCTCGCGCTGGCCGAGGGCAGGCTCAGATGCATGCGGTGGGCGCCTGCAGTGATCGACCCCTCCGTGACGATGTGGAGAAAGAGCCGCAGGTCGTCCAAGTCATAGCGCACCCGTTCAGCCTAAGGTCCAGCCTTAGGCTGGGTACGGCGATCGGGCATTGTGGACCCGCTGGCCGGGAGCGATGCTCGGCGTGTGCCCGAACTCCTGCTTGTCCTGCTGGCCGGTTTCGGCGCCGGGGTGCTGAACGCCATGGGAGGCGGGGGCACGTTCGTGGCGCTTCCCGCTCTCGTCGCGTTCGGCCTGTCGCCAGTGACGGCGAACGCGGTGTCGAGGGTCGCTCTCGTCCCTGGCGCCATGGCCAGCGCTTGGGTGTACCGACGCGAACTCACCCCCGTCGGGCCTACGTCCACGAAGGCGCTGACAGCGATCAGTGTGACGGGCGGTGGCGTCGGTGCCGGCCTGTTGCTGGTGCTGCCCGCGTCGTTGTTCGACGCCGCGGCGCCGTGGCTGCTCGCTTTCGCCACGGTGATCCTCGCCTTCGGGCGCCGGCTCTCCGGAGCGTTGAGCGGCGCGCTGGGCCGCTCGTTCGGCATGAGTGGGCGAGCCGTCCTGATCGGACAGTTCTTGCTGGCCGTATACGGCGGATACTTCGGCGGTGCCGTAGGCATCCTGATGCTGGCCCTGTGGAGCAGCGGCCTCGGCCTCGACGCCGCGGCGAGCAACCCGATGCGGATCGCTCAACTCGCGGCCATCTATCTCAGCGCGACAGTGCTGTTCCTCGTCGCCTCGGACACACTGAGCGCTCCGCTTCTCCTCGCCACCATGCTTGTCGGCGCCGTGGTCGGGGGTCTCGCCGGCGCCCACCTCGCCCGCCGTCTTCCCGCCCGGCTGCTGCGGGGCGTCATCCTGGCGACCGCCGCGACCATGACCGTCCTGTATTTCCTGCGCGGCTGACTCCACGCGAGGCCGCCCGGCGTTCGGGACGGTGAGGCTTGGACACAGCGGCCTCGGCATGTCGATGACGGGGTTCCAACGGCGCCCCGCACTCTTGCCTTGCGGGGAACGTGTGGAGGGCCCTGGCGCCGTACGGCGCCAGGGCCCGAAGGAACTGCTACACCATCTGCCGGCCCTCATGCTGCGCCGGCCCTCTGTTTCCGCAGACCCGACCGAAACGCAGTCGGGGCTGCCGGGATCGCGGTTGCTCGACCGGAGACCACCTCACTATCGATGTCCTGCGGTACCCGGGTTCAAGACTTCCGCCCGGGCGATCCTGATGGCGCTCGGCTCCTCCGTTTCATCCCTCAGTGATCAACTACTTGCCAAACAGGGGAACTGCGAACTGCTGGTACTTCCTACTGCTGGTACTTCCTACTACGGATGGTGCGTCCTACCGACGTGGCCTGTGCCAGCACCACGGTCACTCTCCGACA
>NZ_MPOH02000009.1:0-110866 GCF_001896135.2 Streptomyces phaeoluteigriseus | reverse complement strand
CGCGGGCGGCGGTGGGTTCAGCCGACTTCCGCGCACAGTGGCCGCAGACGCCGCCCAGTACTGTGACGCGCGGGTCCGCTACGGCTCACCCGACAGCGCGTTGCCGATAGACACTGCAACGGTGTCGGTCTTGGTATGTGCCGAGCCGCGGAACGGGCCATTCGGGGGTGCAGCCAATCGCCCAGGGCGGAGACGTCAGTGGCATCAACTCGCTCACTTCGTCGATGTGACTAGGGTTGTGTTGCTCGCCGCTCCGGAGGTGGTGGGGGAGGCGATGGGCACTGTCCTTGTCCTGTCTACCGGAAGGCGCGCAGACCATGAGTGGCCAACGAGACCGCTGGGCGGAACTGACGGGCGGACAAGCAGGTGAGGACTACGCCCGGCGGTTCGAGCGGCTCGCAGAGTCAGGCCAGGACATCCACGGTGAGGCCAGCTTCTGCCACGCGCTGCTGCTACCTGCCGCTCGGGTCCTCGATGCGGGCTGCGGCACCGGGCGGATCGCGATCGACTCGCCGAGCTGGGTCACCACTGCACGGGCGTGGACGTCGACCGCTCGATGCTCGCCGTCGCCCGCCGCCACGCCCCCACGCAGGAGTGGCTCCACGGTGACTTGACACATCTGGACAGCCTCGGTCTGGAAACAGGCTTCGACCTGGCGCTCGCCGCGGGAAACGTGATCCCCTTGCTGGCCCCCGGTACCGAACCGGAGGTTGTGCGGCAACTTGCCGCCGTGTTGCGGCCCGGTGGTCTGCTGATCACCGGCATGGGACTGGACGCGGAACACCTGCCCCTGCCGGAACCGACAGTGGCGCTGACGGAGTTCGACCACTGGTGCACGGACGCCGGACTGACGCTGCGGGAGCGTTTCGCCACCTGGGCCGGCGATCCTTACCGTCCAGGCGACGGCTACGCCGTCAGTGTCCATGCCCGTTCCACCGCCTGATGTGTCGTTCACTGTCTGGCTTCGGTGGAGGGACAGGCGGCGAAGTACGTGCCCCAGCCACACGTGGGTGGCGACCAGTCCACGCCGTCCGACCTCCGAGAACATCACACTCAAGCGCCGCGTCCAGCAACGCACCCGGGAAACCGCGCCTTGCAAGAATGTCTTGGGGGAGCCGATTCGCCGAGGTCACGGGGCATGAGTGGCGGACGTAGCGCTTGAGGCGCTGGACGATATGCCGTGGGAGCAAGTGGAGTCGGCGCTCGGGCACGACCCCGCCGTGGAGCTGCGGCGCGCCCTGCGGGGTTTGGCAGGCAGAGGTGCGGCGGCGACCGAGGAAGACTGCGACCCGCTGTTCCAGCGGCAAAGAACCCACCTCGAGCCGCTGCTCGACGCACACGCCGAGCAGCTCGGCAGAGCAATCGACAAGGCCCGCAGCTCCGCCGGTGACGACAAGCCTGCCTGTGTGACAACTATCGTGC
Source organism: Streptomyces phaeoluteigriseus (assembly GCF_001896135.2). Lineage (GTDB taxonomy): Bacteria > Actinomycetota > Actinomycetes > Streptomycetales > Streptomycetaceae > Streptomyces > Streptomyces phaeoluteigriseus. Next base: position 109,444 of record NZ_MPOH02000009.1, on the reverse strand, counting down.
TTCGGCTCAACACGAGCTGCTGACGTTCCGGGTACAGGCGAGGGTTCAGCAATCGCCGGCCAGTAGGCATGGGCCAGGCTGCAACTGGTCGCCCGGTGGTCGCCCGGTGGTCGCCCGGTGGTCGCCCGCTGGTCGATGGTGGGCGGCATGCTCATATGCTGCTTTCCTCGCGGCGAGGACCCAGGCGTGCATCCGGTTGTTGCCGGATTCGGCGGCGGCCCGGGCGGCGGTGGCGACCAGGCACGGGACTCCCGGCGGCTTCCCAGGTCGTGTAGGACGATCGCGGTTATCCCGGCCATCTGTCCGGCCGCGCGGCATGGCCGCGCCCGTACCGGGGCGGGCTTGCGGGGCGGTGAGCCGAGGACGCAGACCGGGGGTGTCGGGTTTCAAAAACCGAGAAGCCCCGGCGGCTGCTGGTGCACAGCGGTCGCCGGGGGCTTGGTGGCCGCGTCCAGGTGAACCTCTACGCGTCGTGGCGAAACGGTGGCGCCGTCCAGCTGGACGCTAACGGTGTCGTGGTCATCCCAATGAACGCCGAAGCCCCCGGTGCCGCTGCCGCCGGACCCCGCCGACCCGCCCCGGATCGTCTGACAGGACGAGTTCAACTCCTCGGCGAGAACCAAGCCCGACCCGGGAGGGGGTCGGTGAGGGCGCTGGACCAGCGGGTACCTGGATCGCCGTCCACGGCGTTGGCGTCGGCAGAACGGGTTCCTGTCCGGACTGGCGGAAGGTCAACTCGCCCTGCGCAAGCGCGCCGTTCACCGTATGCCACGCCTGCTGACGGTAACCCTCCGGGAACCTTCCCGGCCGTAGCGGCGGCGCGGCTGATCGGTGAGGGCCCGGGGCCCCAGCGGTGCCGCACCGGACCGTGCCCAGAGCGCACGTGCGCTCAACTGCAACTTAATGAAAGATGAAAGATAAGTGGTGACAGATCCTTGACCGCCCCGTCTCGTTACCGGCAAGGTTCCCGAGAGCGCTCTCCCCATGTCGTTCTCGTTTCCAAGGAGCCCCCGCATGCCCCTGGTTGACATACCGTCAGTGGTGCTGCCGCCACCTCGCAGATCCGCACGCCGAGGCGTCGTCGGCGCGGTGGTCACGGCCCTCGCCGCCACCCTTCTCACCTTCGCCCCCGCCCAAGAGGCGGAGGCCGCGCCCGTGCTGCTGTCCCAGGGCAAGCCGGTCACCGCCTCCAGCCAGGAGCACGGCGGCACGCCGGCCGTCGACGCCGTCGACGGCAACTCCGGCACCCGCTGGTCCAGCGCCCACTCCGACCCGCAGTGGATCCGCCTCGACCTCGGCGCGACCGCCAAGGTGAGCCAGGTCGTCCTGGACTGGGAGGTGGCGTACGGCAAGGGTTACCGCATCGAGCTGTCCACCAACGGCACGGACTGGTCGACGGCTCACCAGACCACCACCGGCGACGGCGGCACGGACACCATCAACGTGTCGGGCGAGGCCCGTTACGTCCGGATGTACGGCACCGCCCGCGCCACCCAGTACGGCTACTCTCTCTGGGAGTTCAAGGTGTACGGCGAGGTCGGCACCGGAGGCCCGCAGCTGCCGGGCGGCGGTGACCTCGGCCCGAACGTGCACGTCTTCGACCCCTCGACGCCGGGCATTCAGGCCAAGCTGGACGAGGTGTTCCGCCAGCAGGAGTCGGCGCAGTTCGGCAGCGGCCGGCACGCGTTCCTGTTCAAGCCGGGCACGTACAACAACCTCAACGCCCAGATCGGCTTCTACACCCAGATCGCCGGCCTCGGGCTGAAGCCCGACGACACGACCATCAACGGTGACGTGACGGTCGACGCGGGCTGGTTCAACGGCAACGCCACACAGAACTTCTGGCGGGCGGCCGAGAACCTGGCGCTGAACCCGGTGAACGGGACCAACCGTTGGGCGGTCTCCCAGGCGGCGTCGTTCCGTCGTATGCACGTCAAGGGCGGGCTGAACCTCGCGCCGAACGGCTACGGCTGGGCCAGCGGCGGCTACATCGCCGACTCGAAGATCGACGGCCAGGTCGGCAACTACTCGCAGCAGCAGTGGTACACCCGTGACAGCGCCATCGGCGGCTGGTCCAACTCCGTGTGGAACCAGGTCTTCTCGGGCGTCGAGGGCGCCCCGGCCTCCAGTTTCCCCGAGCCCCGCTACACGACCCTGAACACCACTCCCATCTCCCGCGAGAAGCCGTTCCTCTACCTGGACGGCAACGAGTACAAGGTGTTCGCGCCGGCCAAGCGCACCAACGCCCGCGGTACCACCTGGGCGAGCGGCACCCCGCAGGGCGAGTCGATCCCGCTGAGCAAGTTCTACGTCGTCAAGCCCGGCGCCACCGCCGCCACCATCAACCAGGCACTCGCCCAGGGCCTGCACCTGCTGTTCACCCCGGGCGTCTACCACGTCGACCAGACCATCAACGTCGACCGGGCCGACACCATCGTGCTGGGCCTCGGCCTGGCCACGATCATCCCGGACAACGGGGTGACCGCGATGAAGGTCTCCGACGTCGACGGCGTGCGGCTGGCCGGCTTCCTCATCGACGCCGGTCAGGTCAACTCCCCGACACTGCTGGAGGTCGGCCCGCAGGGAGCCTCCGCCGACCACGCCGCCAACCCCACCACCGTCCAGGACGTCTACATCCGGATCGGCGGGGCGGGCGCGGGCAAGGCGACCACCAGCATGGTCGTCAACAGCGACGACACGATCATCGACCATACCTGGGTGTGGCGGGCCGACCACGGCGAGGGCGTCGGCTGGGAGACCAACCGCGCCGACTACGGCGTCCGCGTCAACGGCGACGACGTGCTGGCCACCGGCCTGTTCGTCGAGCACTTCAACAAGTACGACGTCGAGTGGTACGGCGAGCGCGGACGCACGATCTTCTACCAGAACGAGAAGGCGTACGACGCGCCCAACCAGGCCGCCATCCAGAACGGCTCCACCCAGGGCTACGCCGCCTACCGGGTCGACGACTCCGTCGACACCCACGAGGCATGGGGCCTGGGCAGCTACTGCAACTACAACGTCGACCCGTCCATCCGCCAGCACCACGGCTTCAAGACCCCGGTCAAGCCGGGCATCAGGTTCCACAGCCTGCTGGTGGTGTCGCTCGGCGGCATGGGCCACTACAACCACGTCATCAACGACACGGGAGCGTCCACGGTCCCCGCAGGAACCACGACCGTGCCGTCCACCCTGGTGTCGTTCCCCTGACACCCCGTCCGCCGGCCGCCCGGACGATCCGGCGGCGGCCGACACCGATTCCCCTCCGGTCCGGGTGACACCCCGCGCCCCGGACGGAGGGCCCCACGGCTGGGCGCCTGAACCCTGACCGCCCGGCACCACCACCCCGAAGCCCCGCGCCCGCGCCGCCCGCACCGGGCGCGCGAGCGCGGCCACGCGCCGTACGGGGGCCGGGGACCCCCCTGGTGAGCGCTCCCCACCCGGCACCTCGACCTGCCAGGAGCAGATGTGTCCAGCCCTCCCCCCTCCACCACCCCCACCCGTCGCCACGCGGGCCTGTCCCTGCTGGCCCTCGGCGCGCTGGTGGCGTCGTCGCTCACGCTCACCGCCCCGACCGCCCAGGCGGCCGACACCCTGCTGTCGCAGGGCAAACCGGCCACCGCCTCGTCGCAGGAGGGCGACGCGTACGCCGCGTCGGCGGCCGTCGACGGCAATCTCACCGGCACCCGCTGGTCGAGCCGGTGGAGCGACCCGCAGTGGCTCCAGGTCGATCTGGGCCGCAGCGCCGTTCTCAGCCGCGCCGTCCTGACGTGGGAAGCCGCGTACGGCAGGAGTTACCAGATCCAGGCGTCCGACAACGGCACGGACTGGCGGACGCTGAGGACCGTGACCGGCGGCGACGGCGGCACGGACGACCTCGCCCTGTCGGGCACCGGCCGCTATGTGCGGATGCTGGGAACGGAACGGCCCGGGGGCTACGGCTACTCCCTCTGGGAGTTCCAGGTCTACGGCAACACGGACGACACCACCCCGCCCCCCGCGGGAGGCGCGGTCCGGGTGGCGGGCTCGCAGGGAAACTGGCAGCTCACCGTCGGCGGGCAGCCGTACACCGTGAAGGGACTGACCTGGGGCCGGCCATCGCCGACGCACCCCGGTACATGCCGGACGTGAAGTCGATGGGCGTCAACACGATCCGCACCTGGGGCACCGACGGCGGCACCAAGCCGCTGCTCGACTCGGCGGCGGCACACGGCATCCGCGTGATCAACGGCTTCTGGCTCCAGCCGGGCGGCGGTCCGGGCAGCGGCGGCTGCGTGAACTACGTGACCGACACGACGTACAAGAACAACATGCTGACCGAGTTCGCCAAGTGGGTGGAGACCTACAAGGCGCACCCGGCCACGCTGATGTGGAACGTCGGCAACGAATCCGTGCTCGGTCTGCAGAACTGCTACGGCGGAACTGAGCTGGAGGCCCAGCGCAACGCCTACACCTCCTTCGTCAACGACGTCGCGAAGAAGATCCACTCGATCGACCCGGACCACCCGGTCACCTCCACCGACGCCTGGACCGGCGCCTGGCCCTACTACAAGCGCAACGCGCCCGACCTCGACCTGTACTCGATGAACTCCTACGGCGACATCTGCAACGTGCAGAAGGACTGGGAGGCGGGCGGCTACACCAAGCCGTACATCATCACCGAGGGCGGCCCGGCCGGTGAATGGGAGGTGCCGGACGACGCCAACGGCGTCCCCGACGAGCCCACCGACGTGCAGAAGGCGGAAGGCTACACCCAGGCGTGGAACTGCGTCACCGGCCACCGGGGCGTCGCACTCGGCGCCACCCTCTTCCACTACGGCATCGAGCACGACTTCGGCGGCGTCTGGTTCAACCTCGTGCCCGACGGCCTCAAGCGCCTGTCGTACTACGCCGTCAAGAAGGCCTACACCGGGTCGACCAGCGGCGACAACACGCCCCCGGTCATCACCAACATGGCCGTCGGCGCCGCCTCCTCGGCCCCCGCGGGCGGCGAGTTCAGCGTGAACGCCGACGTACGCGACCCCGACGGCGACCCGATCACGTACAAGATCTTCCTCAGTGGCAACTACGCGAGCGGCGACAAGCGGCTCATCGAGGCCCGCTGGCGCTCCACCGGCAACGGCGCCTTCGCCGTCACCGCGCCCGAGAAGCTCGGCGTGTGGAAGGTGTACATCCAGGCCGAGGACGGACGCGGCAACGCCGGCATCGAGACCAAGTCGGTGAAGGTAGTCGCCCCGCCGGTCACCGGCACCAACGTGGCGCTGAACAGGCCGACCACCGCCTCCTCCTTCCAGGCGTCGTACGGCGAGTGCCCCTGCGAGCCCGCCAAGGCCACCGACGGCAGGGCCGACACCCGCTGGGCCAGCGACTGGAGCGACCCCCAGTGGATCCGCGTCGACCTCGGCGCCCCCACCGCGCTCCGCAAGCTCCAGTTGCAGTGGGACCCGGCCTACGCGAAGTCCTACGAGGTCCAGGTGTCCGACGACGGAAGCACCTGGCGCACGGTCCACTCCACGACGACCGGCGACGGCGACATCGACACCATCGACGTCGCGGCGACCGCACGGCACGTCCGTCTTCACCTGACGGCCAGGGGGACGGGCTGGGGCTACTCGCTGCACGAGTTCGGCGTCTACAGCTGACGCACGCACCACACCAGGCCCCCGGCAGGGGGCAGCGCTCAGCCCCCTGCCGGGTCACCATCCCCCACCTATGGGCTGGAGGCCCTCCATGAGATGGTGTTCGAAACAGCTCTCCGCGCTCCTTCTCGGCAGCGCTCTGATCGCCTCGCTGCTCGGTCTGGGCACGGTCGCCACCGCGGCCGGTCCGGGAGGTTCCGCCCCGGCTGACGGCCACACCGGGCACACGACGGCCGTGTCGACCCGGGCGTCCGCCGACGACCCCGACGGGGACGGCTACATACCGGCCGTCCCTCAGGTCGTCGGCGTCACACCGTCCACGCACACTCCGCCGCCGCGGTACCACAAGGAGTTCCAGGCCAACTGCTCCGTCACGCACACCGCGCCGGACGACCCGATCGTGTACCCGGGGCAGTCGGGCAGGTCCCACGACCACACCTTCATGGGCAACACCTCGACCGACGCGCACAGCACCACCAACTCGCTATACGGCGGCGACACCAGGTGTCTCGCACCCGCCGACGGCTCCGCGTACTGGATGCCGTCCCTGTACGACGGGGACAGGAAGATCCTCCCGGTGGGACCGCAGGTCATCTACTACAAGGCCGGTGTCACCGACTACACCAGCGTGCGACCCTTCCCGAAGGGGCTGCGATTCGTCGTGGGCGACCCGACGCAGAGCGCCGACGAGTTCCGCCGACACCGGGGCTTCGTCGAGGGCTGGGAATGCGGTGACAGCTTCTTCAACGTCGATATCCCGGCGAGCTGTCCGAGCCGGCCCGACGTACAGCTCAACATCCGTATGCAGGCCCCCAGTTGCTGGGACGGCAAGTACCTCGACACACCCGACCACAAGAGCCACATGGCCTACCCGGTCGTCAAGCCCGGCACCAACGACAACATGTGCCCGGCCTCCCACCCGGTCGCCGTGCCGATGATCGAGTTCAAGATGGCCTTCCCGGCCAACGGCGACATGAGCCAGGTCCGCCTGGCCAGCGGGCGCGGCTACTCCTTCCACTACGACTTCTTCAACGCGTGGGAGGAGCGCACCCTCAAGGCGCTGGTCGACCACTGCATCGTGGGCGGCTTCCAGTGCGACGCGCGCGGCTACGACCTGTACCACCCGGAGCGGGGCGCGGTCCTGAACGCGGACTACCGGCTGCCCTGACCGACCGGATTCACCGGGGCCCGGCCGTTCCCGCTCACGCGGGGGCGGCCGGGCCCTCTGCCCTGTCCGGCGACCACCGGCAGGGGCCATGACCGAGCAAACTGGGAGAGAGGGGCGGGACGTGGACGACAGCACGCTCGACCGGCACATCGGCAGGCTGACCCTTGAGCAGAAGGCGCGGTTGCTCACCGGTGCGACGACCTGGCGCACGGCGGGGGAGGCCGACATCGGACTGCGGGAGATGGTGCTGTCGGACGGGCCGGCCGGCGTGCGGGGTGAGGCGTGGGACGAGCGACGCCCCTCCGCGCTGCTGCCCTCCGCGTCGGCGCTGGGAGCCCTGTGGGACGAGGAACTGGTGGAGGAGCTCGGAGGGCTGCTGGCCGCGGAGGCCGTCCGCAAGGGCGTGGACGTGGTGCTGGCCCCGACGCTCAACCTCCACTGGACCCCGCTCGGGGGCCGGCACTTCGAGTGCTTCTCGGAGGACCCCGAGCTGACGGGCCGTACCGGCGCCGCGTTGATCCGCGGCATCCAGGCCCATGGCGTGGCCGCCACGGCCAAGCACTACGTCGCCAACGACTCCGAGACCGACCGGCTGACCGTCGACGTGCGCGTGTCCGAGCGGGCCCTGCGCGAGGTGTACCTGGCGCCTTTCGAGGCGGCCGTCGAGGCGGGCGTGTGGCTCGTCATGGCGGGCTACAACTCCGTCAACGGCGCGACGATGACGGCTCACCCTCTCCTGGACGACCCCCTCAAGGGGGAGTGGGGGTTCGACGGAGTCGTCGTGTCCGACTGGGGTGCCCTGCGGTCGACCGAGGAGCCGGCCCGCGCGGCCCTCGACCTGGCGATGCCCGGCCCGCAGAGCCCTTGGGGCGCGGAGCTGGTCCAGGCCGTGAAGGACGGACGGGTCGCGCAGGACGCCGTGGACGACAAAGTCAGACGGCTGCTGCGGCTCGCCGGCCGGGTGGGCGCCTTCACCCCGTACCTTCGGCACCGCGCGCCGGTGCAGCGCTCGCAGCGGACCAGGGCGCTGCTGCGCAGGGCGGTCGCGGCCGGTTCCGTCCTGCTGGCCAACCGGGGGGTGCTTCCGCTCGATCCGGCGGAGCTGTCCAGCGTCGCGGTCGTCGGCGCGCATGCCGCGTCACCCCGCACCCAGGGCGGCGGCAGCGCCGGCGTCTTTCCCTCCGACGTGGTGACCCCGCTGGCCGGCATCCGGTCCCGTCTGCGCGGCCGGGCCCGGGTGGTGCATGTCCCCTGCCCGCTCCCGGGCGGCGCCGCGGCACCGCTCGGCACCGACGGGTGCAGCGACCCGCGCTCGGGCGCCCCCGGGGTGCTGCTGCGCGTCCTGGACGAGTCGGGGCGGGAACTGCACGCCGAGCACCGCCTCTCGGGCCGGCAACTGGAGCCGGACCTGCCGCCGGGCGCCCACACGGTGGAGATCAGCGCGCTGCTGCGACCGCGGCAGCAGGGAACGTGGACGTTCGGCGTCGGCGGCTTCGGCCGGATGACGCTCACCGTCGACGGACACACCGTCCTGGACGGCGTGTTCCCCCGCGAGACGGACGACCCGGCGGTCGTCCACGTCAACCCGCCCGTTCAGCAGGCTTCGACGGAGCTGACCTCGAAGCGGCCCGTGCTCGTGACGGCGCGGCGCGAACTGCTCCCCGGCAGCGGTCGTGCCACCGTGGTCACCGCCGCGTCCCCGCAGCCAGACGCCGAGCGCACTACGGCCGCCGCGGTGGAGGCGGCCAGGGAGGCCGACGCCGCGATCGTGGTCGTCGGCACCGACGAGCACGACGAGACCGAGGGGTACGACCGCAGGAACCTCTCCCTCGGCGGGCGCCAGGACGACCTCGTGCGGGCCGTGGCCGCGGTCAACCCGCGCACGGTCGTCGTCGTCAACAGTGGCGGTCCGGTCGAGATGCCGTGGAGCCAGGACGTGGGCGCGCTGCTGCTCGCGTGGTTCCCCGGGCAGGAGGCGGGCGCGGGGCTCACCGACGTACTGTTCGGCCTCGAAGAACCGGGCGGGCGCCTCCCGACGACCTGGGGTGCGTCTCTCACGGACATGCCGGTGACGCGCACGCGACCCGCAGAGGGCCGTCTCCACTACGCCGAGGGCCTGCACATCGGCCACCGGGCCTGGCTGCGGGCCGGCCGCGCGCCCGCCTTCTGGTTCGGCCACGGACTCGGCTACACCAGTTGGGAGTACGAGGCGTCGAGGCGCCGGCGAAGGTCACGGCGGGCGAGGCGTTCAGCGTGCGGGTACACCTGCGCAACACGGGGACCCGTGCCGGACGGGAGGTCGTCCAGATCTACGCCGCGCGACCGGAGTCGGCCGTGGAGCGGCCCGTACGCTGGTTCGCCGGATACGCGGCGGTCCGCGCGGAGCCGGGCCGGACGGTGACCGCCGAGGTGGAGGTGGCGCCCCGCGCCCTGCGTCACTGGTCGCAGGACGAGCATGCCTGGGCAGTGGAGCCCGGGCCCTACCGGTTCATGGCGGGCAGGTCGGCGGGAGACCTGCGGTGGCAGGGCGAGGTCACGGTCGAGCCCCCGGCCCTCCACGGCTGAGACCCCTCACTGCGCCGCCCGCTCCCGCAGGCTGGTCTGCCACGCGGGGCTCTGCTGCTCCGGGGCCGCCTCGGCGCGGCGGCCCCCGCGGGCGAAGAACGCGGCGAGCGGCAGGATCGCCGCTCCGACCGTGACGGCGTCCGGCCCCAGGGTGCCCAGATCGATGTCGACGCGCCCGCCCGGGTACTTCAGCGAGTACGAAGCGGTGTACGTCCGCACCGTGTCGAGGAAGCGCCGGCCGAGCTGGAGTCCGGCCCAGCCGCCGACGAGGATGCGTTCGGGCTGGAACAGGTTGATCAGGTCGGAGAAGCCGGCGCCCAGGTACTCGGCGGTCTCCTCCAGCACGGCCAGCGCGGTCGCGTCGGCCGGCGCGGTGGCTCCCTCGGCGTCGGGGACGGGGTAGGCGGCGGCGAGCATCGCGGTCAGGGCGGTCTCCTCGTCCGCGTCGGCCGGTGGCCGCCCGCCCGCCTCCGCCCACCGTTCCAGGAGCGCTTCCGCGCCGGCGTACGCCTCCAGGCAGCCCGTCGCACCGCAGCGGCAGTTGCGGCCCCGCACCCGTACGGTCAGATGTCCCCACTCCAGGGCCTGGCCGGACCGCATGTCGTCGGTGACGACGCAGGCGCCGACACCGGAGCCGAAGAGGACCACCACCGCGCTCTGCGCCCCGCGCCCGGCCCCGAACCACATCTCCGCCTGGCCGAGGGTCTTGGCGCCGTTGTCGATGTAGTACGGCACGGCCTCGGGCAGCAGCCGGGACTCGCGCAGCAGGCGCTCCAGCGGGACGGTGTCCCAGCCGATGGTCTGGCCGTGCACGACGCGCCGTCCTGCGCACTCCGGGCCACGATGCCCGGCACTCCGATGCCGACGCCCAGCAGCCGCTCCGCCGGGATGCCGGCCAGGTCCAAAACCTCGGGGATGCCTTTGCGGAGGTGACCGACCACGACACCGACGTCGTAGCGGTCCACCCGCCGGGGACTCTCGGTCGCCAACGGACGTTCCACCCGCGCGAGTTCGGTCAGAGCCGTGTCGAACAGCTCGATCCGCACCCGCGTCTCGCCGACGTCCACGCCGATCATGTAGCCGCTGTGCGCGCTGACGCGCAGCAGCGTGCGGGGGCGGCCGCCGGCCGAGTCCACGCTGCCGGCCTCCTCGACCAGGCCCTCGGCGACCAGCTCGGAGACCACGTTGCTCACCGAGCCCGAGCTGAGCCCGGTGACCGGGCCGAGCGAGAAGCGGCTGAGGGGGCCGTCGAAATACAGCCGTTCCAACACCGCAGTGCGATTTTCGCGCCGCAGGTCACGCACCGTACGGCCGCTGCGCATCTTCACCCTGCCCCCTCGTCCTCAGTGTCCTGGACGCAACTTACATGGGACCGGGGCCTTGACGCGACCTTCACTTGAGGTTTAACTCACACCGTGAATTAAGCGGCGGGGTGCTTCCGGGCTCGAACGCGGGACGTCACTCGTGTCGCACCCTCCCCGCAGACGAAGTCCGTCAACCTTCCCGGAAGGGCCCCTGAAGACATGCGCAGAATCAGAGCCGCCGCCGTCGGCGCCGTCACCCTCTCCCTCGTCCTCACCGCGGCTGCCTGCGGCGGGGGTTCCTCCGGCTCGGAGGGCTCCAACGAACAGCCCAAGACGCTCACCTACTGGGCTTCGAACCAGGGCGCCAACCTGGAGTTCGACAAGAAGGTCCTCCAGCCGGAACTCGACAAGTTCGAGAAGGAGACCGGCATCAAGGTGAAGCTGGAGGTCGTGCCCTGGTCCGACCTGCTGAACCGGATTCTCACCGCCACCACCTCCGGCCAGGGCCCCGACGTCCTCAACATCGGCAACACCTGGTCCGCCTCCCTGCAGGCCACCGGCGCCCTGCTGCCCTGGGACGCCGAGAAACTCAAGACGATCGGCGGCCGGGACCGGTTCGTGGAGTCCGCGCTCGGCTCCACCGGCGTCCAGGGTCAGGACCCGGCCGCCGTGCCGCTGTACTCCATGGCCTACGCGCTCTACTACAACAAGAAGCTGTTCGCCGAAGCCGGGATAGCCGAGCCGCCGGCCACCTGGGACGAGCTGGCCGCCGCCGGCAAGAAGCTCACCGCGAAGGGTCACAACGGCCTGGGCGCCGAGGGCTCCAACCTCTCCAACAACATCCACCAGGTGTTCGTCCTCGGCAAGCAGCACGGCGCCGACTTCTTCACCCCCGACGGCAAGCCGGACTTCACCTCCGACGGCGCGGTCGCCGCGGTCAAGCAGTACGTCGACCTGATGGCCGAACAGAAGATCGTCGCCCCGGGGAACGCCGAGTACGCCCAGAACCAGTCCCTGAGCGACTTCGCGAAGGACAAGACGGGCATGGTGCTGTGGCAGACCGCGTCGGCCACCTTCAAGGCCCAGGGCATGAACGACGACGAGTGGGGAGTGGCGCCCGCCCCCGTGCAGTCCGGCGAGCCCGGCCCGGGCAAGGCCACCAACTCCATGGTCGCCGGCATCAACATGGCCGTCTTCAAGAACACCAAGAACATCGACGGCGCCAAGAAGTTCGTCAACTTCATGACCAGCGAGGAGGAACAGGTCATCCTCAACAAGGCCTACGGCTCCATCCCGCCGGTCAAGGCCGCGCAGGAGGACCCGGCCTTCAACACGCCCGCGCTCGCCGTGCTGCGCGAGACCCTGGCGAGCAGCGCCACCGCGCTCCCGCAGGTTCCCGAGGAGTCCCAGTTCGAGACCGTCGTCGGCACCGCGGTCAAGGAACTCTTCGCCGAAGCCGCCGCGGGGCGGCCGGTGACCACCGAGTCGGTGCGGGCCAAGCTCGAAAAGGCCCAGCAGCAGATGCCCAAGAACTGAGTGGCGGACTACCACGATGACTCTCACCGCTGCCCCTGACACAGGCGAGCGGAAGGCACGCAAGAGTTCCCCCGGAGCGCCGCGCACGCGCCGCTCCGGGCGGCTGCGCCGCATCAGCCTGCCGTACCTCCTGCTCCTGCCCGCACTCCTGCTCGAACTCCTGGTCCACCTGGTGCCGATGGTGATCGGCATCGCCGTCAGCTTCAAGGAGCTGACCCAGTTCTACATCCGCGACTGGACCACCGCGCCCTGGGCCGGCCTCGACAACTACTCCCTCGCGGTCGACTTCGACGCCCCCGTGGGCGAAGCGCTGCTCAACTCCTTCATCACCACCTGCCTGTTCACCGTCCTGTCGGTCGGCCTGTGCTGGCTGCTCGGAGCGGCCGCCGCCATCTTCATGCAGGAGAGCTTCCGCGGCCGCGGCTTCCTGCGCACGCTCTTCCTCGTCCCCTACGCGCTGCCCGTCTACGCCGCCGTCATCACCTGGGCGTTCATGTTCCAGCGCGACAACGGACTGATCAACCACGTCGTGCACGACCAGCTCGGCCTCACCGACAGCCCGCCGTTCTGGCTGATCGGCGACAACAGCTTCGTCGCCCTGCTCGTCGTCTCGGTGTGGAAGGGCTGGCCCTTCGCCTTCCTCATCATCATGGCCGGACTGCAGAACATCCCCCGGGAGATCTACGAGGCCGCCGCCCTCGACGGCGCCGGCGTCTGGCAACAGGTCCGCCGCATCACGCTGCCGTCGCTGCGCCCGGTCAACCAGGTCCTCGTCCTGGTGCTGTTCCTGTGGACGTTCAACGACTTCAACACCCCCTTCGTCCTCTTCGGCGAGGCGGCGCCCGAGGCCGCGGACCTCATCTCCCTGCACATCTACCAGTCCTCGTTCCAGACCTGGAACTTCGGCACCGGCTCCGCCATGTCGGTCCTGCTGCTGCTGTTCCTGCTCGTGGTGACCGGCGTCTACCTCCTGCTCACCTCCCGAGGAAGGAAGGCCTCCGATGCCTAGCCAGTCCCGGCGTCAGGCCCGCTCCCCGATGGCCGCCCCGCAGTCCTTCCTGTGGAGCCGGCGGATCTTCCTGACGCTCCTCGCCGGCTTCGTCCTGCTGCCGGTGTACGTGATGATCTCCAGCTCGCTCAAGCCGCTGGAGGACGTGTCCGGCAAGTTCCAGTGGATCCCCACGGGCCTCACCGTCCGCCCGTACTTCGACATCTGGGAAACGGTCCCGCTGGCCGACTACTTCATGAACTCGCTGATCGTGGCGGGGGCGGCGACCGTCTGCTCCGTCACCATCGCCGTGTTCGCGGCCTACGCGGTCAGCCGCTACACCTTCCGCGGCAAGCGTGTCTTCACGGTCACGGTGCTCTCGACGCAGATGTTCCCCGGCATCCTCTTCCTGCTGCCGCTGTTCCTCATCTACGTCAACATCGGCAACGTCACCGGAATCGCCCTCTTCGGCTCCCGCGCCGGCCTGATCCTCACCTATCTCACCTTCTCGCTGCCCTTCTCCATCTGGATGCTGATCGGGTACTTCGACTCGGTCCCCAGAGACCTCGACGAGGCAGCCAAGGTGGACGGCTGCGGGCCGCTCGGCGCCCTCTTCCGGGTCATCGTGCCCGCCGCGGTCCCGGGCATCGTCGCCGTCGCCGTCTACGCGTTCATGACCGCATGGGGCGAGGTCCTCTTCGCCTCCGTGATGACCAACGACACCACCCGCACCCTCGCCGTCGGCCTCCAGGGCTACTCGACCCAGAACGACGTGTACTGGAACCAGATCATGGCCGCGTCCCTGGTCGTGAGCCTTCCGGTCGTCGCCGGCTTCCTGCTCCTCCAGCGCTACCTCGTCACCGGACTGACCGCCGGCGCCGTCAAGTAGCGGCCCGCCCTCCTTCCGCTCACCACACCTCCGATCACCCCAGAGAGGCACCCTCCGTGTCCGAAGCGATAGACCTCGCCGCCTTCCCCCCCCGACTTCGTGTGGGGCACGGCCACATCCGCCTACCAGATCGAGGGCGCCGTCGCCGAGGACGGCCGGACCCCGTCGATCTGGGACACCTTCTCCCACACCCCGGGCAAGATCGACAACGACGACCACGGCGACGTGGCCTGCGACCACTACCACCGCTGGCCCGAGGACATCGCCCTCATGAAGGAACTGGGCGCCGGCGCTACCGGATGTCCATCGCCTGGCCCCGCGTCGTCCCCGGCGGCGACGGCCCCGTCAACGCGGCCGGCCTCGACTTCTACGACCGCCTCGTCGACGGCCTCCTCGACGCCGGCATCACGCCCAACATCACCCTCTACCACTGGGACCTGCCCCAGGCTCTCCAGGACCGGGGCGGCTGGACCAGCCGCGAGACCGCCGAACACCTCGCCGCCTACGCCTCCGCCGTCGCCGGGCGGCTCGGCGACCGGGTCACCCGCTGGGCCACCCTGAACGAACCGCTGTGCTCCGGGTGGATCGGCCACCTCGAAGGCCGGATGGCTCCGGGCCTCACCGACCTGACCGCCGCCGTGCACGCCTCCTACCACCTGCTGCTCGGCCATGGACTGGCCGCACAGGCGATCCGCGCGGCGGTGCCGGGCGCCCAGGTCGGGCTCGTCACCAACCACTCGACCGTGGAGACCGCCTCCACCCGGCCCGAGGATGTCGCGGCGGCCACCCGCATGGACGGCCACACCAACCGCTGGTGGCTCGACCCCGTCTACGGCCGGGGATTCCCCGCCGACATGCGCGAGCTCTACGGCGTCGAACTGCCGGAACGCGCGGGCGACCTGGAGACGATCGCCGTCCCGCTCGACTGGCACGGCCTCAACTACTATTTCCCGGTCACCGTCGCCGACGACCCGGCCGGCCCCGTCCCGTACGCGCGCGAGGTCCGCCTGCCGGACGTGCCCCGCACCGGCATGGACTGGCAGATCGACGCCGACGGCCTGGAAGCGTTCCTCATGCGGCTGACCGACGACTACGGCGTCCGCGAGCTGTACGTCACCGAGAACGGCTCCGCCTTCCCCGACACCGTCGCCCCCGACGGCACCGTCGACGACTCCGACCGGGCCCGCTACCTGGAACAGCACATCAGCGCCTGCGCCCGCGCCGTACGCAAGGGCGCCCCCCTCGCCGGCTACTACGCCTGGTCCCTGCTCGACAACTTCGAATGGGCCTACGGCTACGACAAGCGCTTCGGCCTCGTGCACGTCGACTACGCGACCCAGACCCGCACCATCAAGGCAAGCGGCCACCGCTACGCCGACATCATCCGCGCCCACCGCCGCCTCCAGGCCTGACCGGCGCCCTGAAGCATGCTCCTGCTGGCGGAGCCGCCGAGCAGAGCGAGCGGCGGACGCCACCACGGGCCCGGGACCGGGATGCCCGCGCCGATCACCGCGCCGAGGAAGAGATGCATGCCCGCCGCCGACGCGATGCTCCGTACACGCTGATCAGCCCGGCAACGAAGGCCGCAGTGATGAGACAGAGCGTGACCCCGGTCGGCCGGCCGCTGCGCAGGGCGAGAACGCCGAACAGGCATCCCAGCGACGCGGTGGCTGCCGTCCGCGCCAGCCGCCGAACCCGGGAGAAGGGGGCGTCGTCGTCGCCGTCCTGGCCGGTGCCTCGCAGGGCGGCGGCGACGGCGACGGGCGGACAGCGTGCCCGTATCAGGTCCACACTCCGGCCGGCAGGGGGCCGACGTGCGGAGGCCCCCGCACCATCGCCGCGGCAGGCAGCTGCGGTGGTGCGGGGAGGGTGGCGCGGCGCAGACAGGACCGTCCGGCTGCGTACGGCCTGTGCGGGCGAGCGGGTCCGGTCATGGCTCGGCTTCTTTTCCGCGCGTCGGTGACCCGTCCGGTGCGGACGGGTGGGCGACGGGCCGGGTCGGGTTCAGATGGCCTTGATCGGCGATCGTCTCGGCGAGGAGGGGGAGGTCTGCGTGGCCGGCGTGCCGGTCGGCCTCGGCTATCTCCGGCCGAGCGGGACGCACCGCGCACCGGCTTCGGCCCGATCGAGGCGTTGGACGAGCCCTGGGGCTACCGCACCGGGGATCTCGGCGTGATCGAGGACGGCCGGCTGGTCCTGCGCGGGCGCGGGGACGACCAGGTGAAGATCAGCGGGCACCGGGTGGAACCCGGCGAGATCGAGGTCCTGGCCGGACAGGCCGCGGAGCTCGCCGAGGTGGCCGCCGTCGCGGTCGACACCCCCGGCGCGCCCCGCACCATGGTCCTGTTCGCCGCACCGGCGCCCGGTGCCGCCGTCGACCCGGTCGCGCTCCGTGCCCGCCTCTTGGAACGGCTGCCCGCCGCCGTCGTGCCGAGCCGGGTCGTGCTGACCGGCCGGCTCCCGCGCACCAGCACCGGGAAGGTCGACCGCCGGCGGCTGGCGCTCGATGCCGCCTCCGGCCCGGGCCACGGACGGCCGCTTCCGTCCCTCACGGGCGACGAGGCGCGGATCGCGGCCCGCCTGGCGCGCGTGCTGGGCGTGGCCGGCGCGGACGCCACCGACTCCCTCCTGACGCTCGGCGGCGGATCGCTAGCAGGCGATGAGTCTGATGACCGAACTGGCGGCGGAGTCGGCGCCACACCCGGCATCGACCGCGTGCTCGCCGGGGCGACGGTGGAGCAGCTGGCCGCGGACCTGCGGGCCGGTGGCTGGTCCGCCCACGCCGCGCCCGAGGTGCCGCACCCGCCCCGCGTGCCGGACGCCGCCGAGGAGATCCCGGCCTCTCCCGTCCAGCAGGAGATCTGGCTGGCCGACTACTGGCTGGGCGAACCCGCCGCCTACAACGTGGCCGTCGTCCTCGACGCGCAGGGTGTTCTCGACCCGGGCCGGTGCGACTCGCCCTGGAGCGGACCGTAGCCCGGCATCCCGCCCTGCGCACGGTCCTGCGCCGCCGCCGCGACCGCATCCTCGTCCGCACCCTGGACGACCGCCAGGCCCTCCTGGAGATCCACCGCGCGGGACCGCGGGGGCCCGCCGCCGCGGAACGGGTCTTCGTGGACCGCCCGTTCGACCTCGGGGCGACCTGCCGGTCCGGGCGGCCCTGCTGCGGCAGGAGGAGCGTGACCGGCTGGTCCTCGTGTTCCACCAGCACGCCGTGGACGTGCCCAGCATGCAGACGGTCGTCGACGACCTGACACGCTGGTACGGCGACCCCGGTGCCGAGGCACCCGAGGAGACGACCAGGCCCGACGCCCGGCTGCGCCCGGCCGAGGCCGTCACGCTCGACCATTGGAGGAGAACGCTCTCCGGCGTCGCTCCGGGCCACCTCACCTGGCTCCAGCGCGAGGACGCGAGTCCGTCCGTCCGGGCAGGTCGTACGGCGCCGGCTCGACGTCCCGGCCGCCCTGCTGGACGCGCGGCACAACACGCCCGAAGGGACGTCCTTCGCCAGGACGCTGGGTTCCTTCGCGCACGCCGCGCAGGCGGCCGAGGCACCCGACGCGTTCGTCGTCGGGGTCGTGACGACCGCCGCACGCCGGGCGTCTCTCCCCTCGTCGGCTGCCACCTGGGGCTGCTGCCGCTGCTGTTGAGGCCCGGCACCACGGTGTCGGACACCGTGGCCGGCACGCGCGAGGCGCTGGCGACCGCCCTCGCCCACCGGCAGATATCCGCGGGCGAGGTGACCGACGTCCTCCCCGAAAAGGCCCGGCTCGCGGTCACGTTCGGGTTCGACGACAGGGAGATCCGGGAGGTCGACCTCGGTGGCGTCCGCTGCGTCCTGCGCCACGTCCACCCGAACGCGCTCCAGTTCCCCCTCGCGATCACACCGTGGACGAGTCCACTCGGGCACGCAGGCATCGACGGCGCCTTCGACGAGGGCCTGTACGCACCCGGCACGGTGGACTCCCTGCTCGCCGGCTGGTCCGCACTCCTCGCCGGCCCCACCACGGCGGAACCCCGACGAGTCCGCCGTCCGTCGGGGGGTGTCGAGTGGCGGCAAAGCGCCGGTCATGGCCGGCTGCAGGATCGAAATTCGTGCCCGAGCCGGACTCGGAGGGATCGCTTCCCTCTGTACGAACCTGCTCTGATCGCGGGCCGGGGAGGGCAGCGCGGGGTTGCGGATCGGCCGCCGTGGGAAGCTGTGGGGCGCAAAATGGCGACAGGGCTCGGCGTCCGTCCACCTAGCAGTGACGGATCGTCAAAGTCCGCCGCCGAGCCGGTCGTCCAGGACAGCTCTCGAAGGTGCAGCGCGTTCACGTCCTCGTCTCTGCCGACGGGTTCCGCTTCCGCGGAGCCCAGGCCCCTTCCGCTGACAACGGCAACGATGCAGCTGGCATCGGCATCCAGGGCAGCTCAGTCCGGGGCGGCAGACATCGGCACGTACGTGGAGGATCTCGGCCCGGGACAGGCCGATGTCCTCGGTGTGGATCCCGACGCCGTAGACGTGGCCCGAGCCGGTGACCGCGCCCACGCTCACGCCCTTGGAGTGCACGACCGTGTGGTCGGCTTCAACCAGGGCACAGGCCTGCGCATACGGAGCATGGGACGTGCAGGCATCCGGAGTCGCGACGGCCGCCCCGGCCAGCGCCGTGGCCGCCATCACGAGCCCCGCACCGGCCAGTGCCATGAAGGGCGCCCTCTCGGCCGTGAACAGAATTTCCCCCTGCTCGAATGCCAGAGCCTCTTCGGACCGCGACACGAACGACGTTATGCACCACGTTCATCGCCATCGTGAACTACCCGTGTCAAAACACCGGTTGGGACGATGCTGCAGCGCGCCAGCGACCTTGTTCCCTCAGCGCACGCCGTACGCACAGGCCCAACGCGGGCACGCCGGGTCCCATCGCCGACGCGTTCGGACACCTGCTCCGGCCCTCACCTGCCCCGCCGGATGCCGTCCACGACATCAAGGCCGCCCGCACCCGAGGCATCGTCGAAGCGCTCACCCAAGCCGACATCCGGACGTGGGCAGACAAGGGATATCACCCTGAAGAGTTGGCGGCTCCTGCGCAAACTCCGTTGCAGCACCACCCGCATCACCGACATCGTCAAGGCCGTCCTGGCCTTGCACCTCGCCACGGCAGCCTGAGGCATGGACAAGGACAGCGTCACCATCAACGACAGCAAGGGAGACCGCTCACCGTGACAGACGTCAGAGTCACCTACGACGAGACCGTGAACGCAGCGTACGTATACCTCACCGAACCGCAGGCCCGCGTGACGTCCGCGCGCATGTATCCCTGCGATCCAGTGGACGTCGGCGGCATGATCAACCTCGACTTTGACGAGCAGGGCCGCCTCATCGGCATCGAGGTGTCGGCGGCCAGTTCGAAACTGCCCGAGTACCTGCTCCAATCCGCGGAGCGACTTGACACCGAAGGTGCATGACCAGCCGAGCACCATGCTCGCGGCGAGCAGGTTGGAAAAGGCTCCCTGGCTTCGGGCGAAGGCGCGCACCTCGATCACCCCGGCGTGGTCAGTCGGCGGGCAGGCCGAACCAGCGGAGGAGCACGGGCCGTGCGTCGTCGGGAGCGTCCTCGGGGCCGCGGGCATAGCGCGCGAGCAAGGCCAGATAGTCGTCGTGGAACGCGTCGAGCTCGCCCTTCGTCAGGTGGATGAGGCTTCGCGAGCCCCGCATCCATCCTTCGGACTCCGCCTGCCCGGCTGTGAACTGCCGGGCGAGCTCGACGTCCTCCTCCATCCTCATCCGGTCCAGCTCGACCGACATGGCGCGCTCGGCCTCCGTCAGCTCATCCTGCGGCGGTCTGCGGATGTCGAGGCCGCGCACGCCGCGCCACCAGCGCTCCCGCCCGGTGGAGCGCTCGGGGATGTCCTCGATGAGGCCGCTCCGCTCCAGCATGCGCAGGTGGTAGCTGAGCGTCCCGGTGTTCTCGCCGAGGGCGGCGGCCAGCGTGGTCGAGGTGGCCGGGCCCGCGCGCCGAGGTGGCGCAGGATGCGTAGGCGCAGGGGGTGTGAGAGGGCCTTGAGTACCTCCGGGCTGTCGACCGTACGCCGCCCTGGGGCTTCCGCTCTCTGCTCCTTCGTCTCTTTCGTCATGGTGGCACTCTATCCAAAATCACCGACATTTCTCTGCAGAGCTTTCTCTGCAGAGAAATGTCTGCAATGCTGTCCACATGACACCGAACCGAGCGACCTCGAACTGCACAGTCCGCCGCTTCACAACTGTCGTCGCTGTCGCACTGCTTACCGGGCTAGCCCTGGGCACCGCACCCGCGTACGGAGCTGACCGGGCCGCGCATCTGCCCGAGTTCGACTTCTCCGCCTGCCCGACCGTCGCCGAGCTGCCCGCGGGTGCGGAGCCCGGGACGTGGCGCTGCGAGGTCATGCACGCCACGGGGCATCTGCGCATGGGCGCCGTCGACGAGCCGCTCACCGATCCTTTGAAGATCACCTTCGCGGAAGGCCGTGTGGGCGGTGAATTCCGCCAGGTCTTCGGGAAGATGACCGCTGAGCCGATCAGGGTCGGACGTACACCCTTGACCCTGACTTCGCAGTACGGCGGCTATTCCGACTTCCTGTCCGACGACACCCGGCGCGGTGAGTTCGACATCAAGTTCGCCATAGGCTTGGCGCACGGGCCGCTGAACATGACATCGTCGGGATGCTCGGTGGGCAGCGGTGAGGACGCGGTACACCTCGTACTCAAGGACACCCATCCCACCCGGGTGATATCCAAGGACCCCCTGGTCCTGGCCTTCGGTGCCCAGGACGCGGAATTCGCCGCCCCGCGCACCAGTGGCTGCGGCCCCCTGAGCCGCGCGCTCGACCGCGCCCTGGGCCTACCGTCCCCGGCGGGGGCCAACACCTTCGACATGGACGTCACGGTGGCGATCCGGCCCTACATATAGGCCCGTCCAGCACCCCGCACATCGAGGTCGGCCGGCCAGACGCGTACCGGCGGGCGGCCGCGCTGCTGGAACAACTCGTACTGCTGCGGCCCCTGCCCGTCCGCAACGAGTACTTCGCCTACGGTGTCACGGTGGCCTACATCCGCCCCGACCCGGCGTTGCTCTCCGCCTCGGGCCGCGGCCAGCTCCTGATCGCGCTGCGCGACAACCTGCCCGCCTCAGCCGTGCCGGGGGCAGCCAGATCCTCCACCTTCCGGCCCTGCACTGCTACGAGCGGTGCAGGGCCGCTTCGCGTCGTCTCTGGCCACTTGGCGGTGATTGTGGGGCTTGCGATGTAGGCGTCCATGGCCACTCCCACCACACCGCTGGCACCCATACTGAGTCCGTTTTTGGGGCTCAGTGTGAGGTCGACGCGACGGGCTCCGCAGGCGGAGGGTTCGACGTCGATGCTGGTCACGTCATTGACGACGTAGGACGCCACGGTGGCACCGTCGCGAGCGAGGAGGTCGACCCACGCGTTGCCCGCCATGGCACGAAGACTGACGACGTGGTCAAGTCTCTTGAGCAGGCCAGGCCACCTGCGGGAGACAGCCTGCCATGTGCACTCGGCGGGCTCCGTCTTCCTCCGGCGGCGGCGTGAACAGCCCTTCCCCTCGCGAGCGGAGCCCCGGAAGTCGGCCTCGTCCGCGTCCGAGGTCAGGGCGTACCTCTGCCCATCGCCATCCCGCTCAGATACTCGCATCACACTCCCCGCTTGCCCGGTCGCGCTCGCCGGCGAGCACCTCGCGGTGTAGGGCGGCGCCGCCGTACACGCGAGGCGGTCCGAGGCCGCGTCGAGGCTCAGGGCATCATCTCGTACGCCCCCGACAGGGCCTCGACGCGCTGCCAGACGCGCTCCGAACGCGCCCCGTCGACGATCGGGCGCCGGACCGCGCCGAGCGCCCAGAGCTGCTGCACCTCGGTCGCGGAGTCCTTGCCGTGCAGCTCGACGGCGTGCGCGGAGAAGTCCCGCACGAGGACGGCGAACAGCTCGTCCAGCACGTCCTCATCGAGGCCCGCCAGGGCGGCCTGCTCCAGGACCAACTGCCCGTGGACGACGAGCGCGAAGAGCTGCCCGACGGCAAGGAGCAGGTCGAGGTCCCGGCTCTGCTCCTCGTCAGGGGCGGCTGTGCGTACGAATTCGCAGAGGGCCTCGGCCTGTTCCCGGAACCGGACGACGTTGGACAGGTGGGCGTACGCGTCGAAGGCCGGCCGCCAGTCGTGGAAACGCACCGAGCCGAGGCCGCGGGCCGGGCCCTGGCGGAACAGGAAGACGTCATCGGCCGCGTCGAGGCGTGTCGGGACGGACTCGTAGGCGACCGGGTCGAGGAGGTGGTTGCGCATGAACTTGAGGATCAGCGCCAGGTTGACGTGGACGGTGCCTTCCAGTTTCGGCAGGCTGCGGATCTCGACGGCGGCCTGGGCGAAGTAGTTGTCCTTCTCGAAGCCCTTGGCGGCGACGACGTCCCACATCAGGTCGATGACCTTCTCGCCCTCGGTGGTCACCTTCATCTTCGTCATCGGGTTGAAAAGGAGGTAGCGGCGGTCGTCGGGGCCCGCAGTGCGGAAGTAGTCGACGGCGCGGTCGCTGAACAGCTTCATTCCGACGAGCCGGACGTACGCGTCGGTCAACTCGCGCCGTACGTGCGGGAAGGCGGTGACGGGGCGGCCGTAGAGGATGCGGTTCTGCGCGTGGGTGACGGCCTCGTACATCGCGTGCTCGCAGATGCCGATCGAGGCGGTGCACAGGTTGAACTTGCCCACGTTGACCGTGTTGAGGGCGGCGTCGAAGGCGGCGCGGCCGGTGTGCAGAACGTCTTCCGCGGCCACGGGATAGTCCTCGAGGCGGAACTCGCTGACGAACTTCGACGAGTCGACGACGTTCTTGACCAGGTGGTATGCCGGGTGGCGGCTGTCGGCGGCGAAGAAGACATAGCCGTCGGGACCCTCGACGTCGGTGCGGCGACCGAACACGGAGACGAGCCCGGCGGCGTTACCGTTCCCGATGTAGTACTTGGAGCCGGTCGCCCGGAAGTTGCCCGTGCCGTCGGGCTCCAGAAGCATGTCGGTGGAGTAGATGTCCGCTCCGTGAGCCTTCTCGGACAGGCCGAAGGCGAACACCTCGCCCTGGGCGAGCAGTTCCGCGGCCCGGACACGGGCGGCGGGGTTGTCGCTCTGCCATACGGGGCCGAGGCCGAGAATGGTGACCTGCCAGGCGTACCAGTAGTCGAGGCCGTAGAAGCCGAGTATCTCATTGAGAGCGGCGATGCGGGCCGTGTCCCAGCGCTTGTCTACCTCCCCCTCTCCGGCGGCGGAGGCAGGGGTGAGGAAGGTCGCGAAAAGTCCTTCCTTGGCGGCGAAGTCGAGGAAGTCGCCGAGCCAGGCACGGGTTCGGTAGTCGTCGATCAGCCGACGCTTGCCGCGGTCCTCGAACCAGTCGACGGTGGCGCGCAGCAACCTGCGGGTCTCCGGGTCGAAGTGCCCGGGGTCGTACGTCCGCGGGTTGAAGAGGAGCGCGTCGGCCATGGGTGCCGCCTTTCGGCTGGGAGGGTTGCGGGGTGGGCCCGGGCACGGTCCCCGGGGGTCTGCTCGGCGGTCAGTGACCGGTGTTGAAGCCGGCGAGCGTGGCGAGGACGTCGTCGAGCCAGGCGATCATCATCCGTTCGTACGCGACACCGCCGCGCAGGACGACGTGCTGGAGCTCGCGTTCGGCATCGAGTGGACCGTCAGCAGCCGGGTGTTCCCCGAAGTCGCGGGCTTCACCTGCGAGGTAGTGGGTTAGGCGGTCCGTGTGCGTCTGGCGGTGCCGCTCGACCTCACTGATCAGGGCGGCCGGATCACCGTAGGCGGCGCCCCGGATCTTCACTGCCAGGTCGTGCCGCACGCTCTCGGGTTCGGTGGGTTCGTGGAGCCACGCGCAGAGCGCGTCCCGGCCGGGCTCGGCTACGGAGTACTCCTTCTTGTCGGGACGTCCGTACTGCTGCACGTCCCGGACGTCGACCCAGCCGTCGCTCTCCATGCGCTTGAGCACGCGGTAGATCTGCTGGTGACTGGCGGTCCAGAAGTATCCGATGGACCGCTCGAACCGACGAGCCAGCTCGTAGCCGGAGCCCGGCTTCTCCTGCAGGGAAACGAGGATCGCGTGCTCGAGCGCCATGGCACGATCCTCCTATGCACCTCGTTGCATAGCAACGCTGTCGCCGTGAGACTCGGCTCACCCGGTGCGGGTTGCGCGGCTCACTGCCGAGGCAGCGTGCTGGGGGCCGGTACGGCCTCGACCAGGACAGACACCGCCCGCAATGGGCCCATCACCTTGCAGACCGCACCGCCGACCGCGGCAGCATCAGCGCCCTGTCGACCTCGGCGCGCGGTGGTGTAGCAGCCCAGACGGTCATGCGTTGCACCAGTTCGCGGGCTGGGATCGCGAACACGTCAAGGCCCCGGAAGACCACTCACTCTCGAGGTTCCGGCGGGCGCTTTGCACGGAGCCCGTCACCTGGTCCACGCAGCGGCCCCCGAGGCGCACGGACCCGGATGCCGCGAGGACGGGACACAGCAAAGACTCCACCATCGAGCCTGCCCAGCGCATATCGTACGCGATACGTACGGTAACTGTTCGCTATTCGTACGGTTTCTGGGGGCTCGGGAGGTGTTCTGTGTCCGAGTTGTTCGACGCGGTCGACGCGCTGGTCAGGTCCCAGTCTGTGCCGCCGCCGTCGGCGCACTGCAGAGGCGCCGGGCGACGGTGTCCGGCTGCGAGTCCGGCAAGACCGAGCCCGCCCGCTGGAGCGCGACGCAAATGCGCGGATGTTCAAGCAGCTCCGCGGAGCTCTACTATGCGCCGGTCGGGCCCAGGCGCAGGGTCCCAGAGGGCGA
This sequence comes from Streptomyces phaeoluteigriseus, assembly GCF_001896135.2. Lineage (GTDB taxonomy): Bacteria > Actinomycetota > Actinomycetes > Streptomycetales > Streptomycetaceae > Streptomyces > Streptomyces phaeoluteigriseus. The sequence continues at coordinate 84,511 of NZ_MPOH02000009.1, read as the reverse complement.
GGAACAGGATGTCCGTAGAACGTCACATAGCGGGGATGCTCCGGCAGATCGCCCGTCAGCAGGACCTCGTTGAGATCGCCCCCCAGGGCTCCACGCTGAAGGCGGCCGCCCTGGCGCACGTGGCGGAGCAGTACGGCTACACGTACGGCACGGCATACAGGACCGGGTTCAAGAACTCGCTCGTGCAGGTCCGGATGTACCGGGACCCGCGGCCCGACGCGCGCGTCCGCGAGGCGGCCACCATCACCACCCATCCGCAGGCGGGCAACGGCGGGCCAGTGCCGGGGCTGGAGCAGGGCTCGCTGAAGCCGCTCCCCGAAGCGGTCGGTGACGTGGCCGTGCTGAAGGACCTCGTCACCTTCGACGTCATGGCCCAGTACGTCGCCGACCGGACCCAGAAGGTGCTGGGCTACCTCGCCTGCGCGGTCCTGACCGTCCTCCTGCTCATCGACAGGTCACCGGTCGAAGCGGTCGCCTCCGGCGGGGCGGTCGCGCTGCTCATCACCGTGGCGTTCAAGGTGGGCGCGATCCGCCGCGGGAAGATCGCACAGCGGCGACGGACGCCGGGTTCCTCGCGGTGCGCGACGAACAGGGCGCCCAGCGGTTCCTGCGCCCGGGGCAGCAGTTGCCCGGCCACACCAACCCCTTCGCCTCCTGAGGCCCCTGGCCTGCGGCGCAGCCAGGCCTGAGACACCGCTGGGCAGCTGCAGCTGCAGCTGCAGCCGGCCGAGCCCGCCCGGCTGCTCGGCGTGTACGCGTCCCGGAGGGTGACGCAGCGCGCCCCATCATCACTCAAGTGTGCCGGGAACAGGACGGCACCGCTGTCCGCCGATTCCGCAGCCGTGCGCGACGCCCTCATCACCACCTTCGAGACCTTGTCGCCCCTGCTGAAGCGGTCCCTGACCTGGGATCAGGGCGCCGAGATGGCCGCTCACCACGGCTTCAGCATTGCTACCAACATTCCGGTCTACTTCTGCGATACCGGCAGTCCCTGGCAGTGAGGCTCGAACGAGAACACCAACGGCCTGCTACGGCAGTACTTCCCCAAGGGCACCGACCTGTCCACGCACACCCCTGACGACCTTCAAGCCGTCGCCGCCGAGCTCAACAGCCGCCCGCGCAAGACGCTCGGCCGGCAAACCCCAGCCGAGCGTCTGTCCAAACTGCTCACAGCTCGATCAACTCACCACGGGTGTTGCAACGCCCCCTGCAGCGGACCCCTCACCCGAGGGGACGGGCCGGGGAGAAGCTGTTCTGCACCCGGGCGGGTGATAGTGCAGGCTCCGACGGCGGAACACCCGGTAGGCGGCCCGCCTACCGCAGGGAGTGGAACCACCGCACCACGGCGGCGGTTCCCGCCTGCTGGGAACCCAGGTGGCGTGAGCCGCCGTAGCCAGGGGTGCCGAGGTCGATCGGCGGGGCATGGACGCCGCGGGCGCGCAGGGCGGCGTGGCAGCGGGCGGTGTTCGCGGTGACGGCCTGCTCGTCGCCGTCGGCGTAGTAGAGCCGGATCGGAGCGCGTGGCGTCCAGTCGGTGCACACGCCGTCGGCAATCCGCAGGGCCGCCGCCAGCCGTCCGGTGGGATGGGCCAGCATCGCCCGTCCTCGGGGGGTGAGCAGTGCGTCGATGGAGTCCGGGGTGCCCGCCTCGACCTCCTGACCGGTGTGTGTGCCGTCCAGCAGACCTTCGATCGTCTGGTCGTACGGCGCGCGGAACACCTGGGCCGGCGTGTCGTACAGGTGGTGCAGGCGGTTGAAGGCGACCAGGGTCAGCGCCGAGTAGATCACGCTCGCCTTCGGCTCCGTCTGTCCGGCCAGCAGCGCGGGCAGTTCCGCGTCGCGGAAAGCGTACGCGCCGCTGATGGGCGCCACGGCGCGCAGCCGGAACCATCCGTCGGCGCCTTCCTGCAGCGACCGGGCCAGTCCCAGTGCCGCCGAGGCACCCTGCGAGAAGCCGGTGACCAGTACGTCGCGCCGCAGCTCCCGGCCCTTCGCCGTCGCGACGGCGCGGGAGGCGCTCAGCATGTCCAGGGCGGCCGTCGTCTCCGAGGGCACGTCCATCCAGGGGTGTGGGCCGGGGCCCAAGCCCAACCCGAGGTAGTCGGGGAGCACCGTGGCGAATCCGGCGGAGGCGTAGGTCAGGGCGGGTGCCTGGTCCCAGACGCTGGTCGAGACGGAGGCGACGCCGCCCTTGAACAGTTCGGTGCCGTGTGTGAAGGAGACGGTCCGCAGACGCCGTTCACCGTTCCGAGGCAGGGCCAGCAGGCCGCTGGCCGTCGTGGGCCGACCATGAGCGTCAACTGTGCGGTACACGATTCGGAAGGTGTCCAGACCGTACCGTACGGCGCCGGTGTCCCAGGCACCCGCCTTGTCGCCCGCAAGCTCGGCCGCGACCTCGCGGGCGGTGAGCGTGCGCAGGTGCTCGACCGACACGAGCGGGCCCCGCGACAAGTCCGCCGCAACGGGCGCGACAGCGGCGGCCCGGGGATTCTCTGCTGGATTCGCGACCACGGCCGTCGTGCCGCTCGCCATCAGCGCCACCGACACCGCCGAGACCACCAGTATCCTGCTCATTCGCTTCATGCCGTGACCGTACGTATCCGCCGACAGAGCCGACCATCCGACCAACCCTCCGACGTGTGGGGGGTTTTCCCCAGAGGGCGTTCGGCGCTCGCTGTCGCTGTCGCTGTCGCTGTCCGACGACGACGTTCCCCGCCAACTTGATCCGGCACACCTGCAGCGACCTCGACGCCGTCACCTCCGAACTCAACAGCCGTCCACGCAAGGTGCTCGGCTGGGAACCCCGGCCGAGGTCTTGAACTGCCCGCGGTTTGGTCGACTCACCGCGGTGTTGCAACGACCCCTGGGATTTGCCCTCTCGCTCAGTCAGGCAGCGCCACAGTGAGATCCACCTCGACGAGCTGTCCGGCAAAGCCCAGCTGGGCGATGCCCAAGAGAGTGCTGGCAGTGGTGAACGCCGGACCCAGGGCGGAGTCGGTAAGCCGACGCCATGCGGCTCCGAGAACATCCCTCTCGTCGCTCCGGACGTAGATCACTGACCGCACCACGTGTTGCGGCTGGGCGCGCACCGCTGCCAGGGCAGTGAGAGCGTTCGCGACCACCTGGTCGACCTGTGTCTCGAGGGAACCGGAACCGACGAGGTCACCGTTCCGATCAAGCGGGCACTGCCCCGCCAGATAGGCCGTCCGGCCTGCCTCCACCACCGTGATGTGGTGATAGCCGGGCGTCTCATGCAGCTGTTCGGGGTTGATACGGGTGATCTTCTGAGTCATGTCCGCGAGTCTGCCCAGTATGGTGCCCGCACGCACCGCAATTCGCCCTACCGGCAAGCACTGCGCAGCGACTGAGGTTGAAGAACAAGCTAAGGCGCGACCTGCCGCGGTCGGGCCTGTGGTGGGGATCGGCAGTCTCTGGCCGGGCCCTTCTGGGCATGCCGCGGTCGGGCTGGTGACCCGGGGTGCGCCCGGTCACCAGCCCAACCGCATGTCGGTTGAGGACCTGGAGCTCGGCGACGGGAACCAGGACCTGGGTCTGGCATGTTTTGGTGAGCTGGCCTGCTTGAGCGCCGCCACCGGTGACCTGCCAGTCGATGGCCCAGGTGGAGGTAGCGGTCACCGTGCCGCTGGACGGGCGCTCAGCGGCACCTTCACATGAGAACGCACATCGTCTCGTGGCGACGGATCGACCCGTCGGGCCCTTCCACGTCCCAGGCCTGCGGTTCGCGGCCGTATGCGGCGTAGCCCAGGCGCTCGTACGGGGCACGCGCCCGGGGGTTGTCCTTCTCCACGGCGAGTTCGGCTCTGCGGAGCCCGCGGTGCCGGATCCGCTGTTCGGCAGCGCGGATGAGCAGCGTTCCCAAGCCGCAGGATTGCAGCGTCGGGAGCACTGAGCTGCCAGAAGGTTCCGGCTTCCTTGGAGACCTGGTAGTCGATGCCACCGATCGCCACCGGCAGCTCCACAGGAGTGCATACGTGGTCCGGCTCGGCCACCCACCTACGCCACGTGGAACGAGAGCTGGCGCGCGCTGCGTCGGGCGAGGTGGACTACCTGGCGAAGCATGCGACCGCGGCGATGGGACGACAACGGACTTCTCCGGTGTTGGTGCCGCGCGTCGGCGCCGACCGGGCTCGCTGCCGTGCGCTGGCGTTTCTCGTGGACATCGAACATGACCTGGCTGGAGTGCCTTCCGAAACGCTGAAAAAGTGCTGCCGAAGCTTGGTTCTGGCACAGAACTTGGGGAGTGGTCGCGGAGGGTAACGGTGTTGTTCGATCACAGGGAAGGAGCACGGGCCCGGGTCGGTCAGCGTTCACGCATCCTGGTCCACCACCATCCGTCCATGTCCCACTCGATGTAGTTGGGTTCCGGCAAGGTGCGGCGCTCGAATTCCAAGTCGATGCGTGTGATCAGTCGGCCCAAGTCCCGTCTGGCTCCGGGAGGAAGGTGCAGCATCGCCTGCTCCAGATCGTCGCGAGCGTCTTCCACCTCTATCCCGGGCGAGCAGGCCTCGGAGGCGTTCAGGTAGCGGCCAGGTTGCTTGAAGGCCCACTCGAAGCGGGAGAGCGCATGCGCGACCGCGTTGGGCCACATCTTCTGGTCTTCGACCCGGCGGATCGCTGCACGAGTTCGCGCGGAGACACCGCGGACCCTCAGGACCGGATACTGCCATCGTGGCCGCCACCGCTCTGCCCGGACGGCCTGGGGGCGCCTACGCGGCATCGCCCTTTCGGATCAACATGACGCCATCCTGCCACGGCTGGGCACCTGGATGGACTCCCGGTTCACACACGCGCGGTAGATGTTCCCACTTCTCGGTTCTGTACAGGCCTTGGCGGCGTCTCGGAGTGTCACTGGAGGCGGATCATCTTGCGCAGCGGTCCGAATTCGGCTCCCGGCCGCTCTTGTCACCGCGACGGACGTGATCATCGCTACGGCCGCGTCAGGCCGGCCCGGCACCGGTGATTTCACCGATACGCGCTCCCGGAGGCACCGCTTGAATCGGCATGGTTCGACACTCGCACGATCTCCGGCGCCGGTAGCACGGGACATGTCTGTGCGCCCGGCACGACGACGCGCCGCAACCGCTGCGGGCGGTCGACGCGGCCAGAAGGGATCAGTCATGCCATCTCCCGTCAGTCTGCGCCTGCGACTGCTCGGCGCGGCCACCGCCTGCCTCATCGCCACAGGGGGCACCGGCGCACTATCCGGCCCCGCCTCCGCCGTCACCCAGGTCTACAGCGAGAACTTCTCCGCCGGACTCGGGACCTTCGTCTCCAACGGTTCCGTCAGCACGGCCACGGGGGCGGCGCGGTTGAGCGGCTCATTGCTCACCGACCCGTCCCTCACCTCCGCGTCCATCGCCCTGACCGGCTACAGCGGCATCTCGCTGTCGTACACCCGGACGGCGTCCGGGCTTGACGTCGGTGAGGCGTTCACCGTCGCCTACTCCGTCGACGCCGGCGCGTTCACCACGCTCGAATCCTCGCGCACCGCGTCGGGCTCGGCGTCGTTCCAGCTGCCCTCGTCGGTCGACGGCCGCACCGTGCGACTGCGCTTCTCACTGGACGCCAGCAGCGCGCTGGAGACGCTGACCGTCGACGACGTCCTCGTCCAGGCGGCGGGCGGCGGGGGCGGCGGACCGACCGATCCGCCGGGCGGAACGCTGCCCCCGGTGACCGATGTGACCGCGCCGGGGCCGTACGCGGTGACCGTCGACACGACCGCCGGTCCCGGCAACGACGGGTGGCTGGTGTACCCGGCGAACGCCGGCCAGAACAGCGTGAACCACCCGGTCCTCGTCTGGGGTCCCGGCGCGGGTTCCGACCCGGCCGCGTACGAGGACATGCTGCGCCAGTGGGCTTCGCACGGCTTCGTCGTCTACAGCGAGGTCTCCTCCAGCAGCGGTGACTACATGGTCGACGCCCTGGACTGGATCGAGGGCCAGAACGTGAGCCCGAGCAGTCCGCTGTACCAGGACATAGACACCTCCGAGGTGGCCTTCGGCGGCCACTCCCGCGGCTCCATCGGCACCTTCGACGTGGCGGACGACCCGCGGCTGGAGACCACGATCCACGTGGCCGGCGGCTCCTTCGACGGCAACGGACCGGACAACCTCCGCAATCCCGCCCTCTACATCGGCGGCGACGACGACTTCGCGACCTCCAACGTGGAGCGTGACTACGCCAACACCGACGTACCGGTGTGGTTCAACGTCCTGAACGGCACCGATCACATCGCCGCCACCCGCAACGGGCAGCACATCATCACCGCCTGGCTGCGGTGGCATCTGGCCGACGAGGAGTTCCGTCGGACACCGGACTTCCTACGCTCCGGCTGCACCTTCTGCGGTCTCGGCGAGTCGCAGTACAAGAACTGGTGAGCAGTGGAAGAGCACTGGTGGCCACCGCCGGTGTCCATCAGCGTCACCCCCCTCACCGGCGCGACGGATCAGGCCTCTGCTCCGGGAAAGAGCCCGTCACCCGGTGGCGTCGGCAATGGGCACGGCGAAAACGGCGACAGCCGGGGTATCGGTGACGTCCTGCCGCCCGCCTTCGGTACTACATGCGATCCTGCACAGCCGTCGGCTGCGGCCCACGCCGCCCCAGTGGGCCGCCGCCTTCGGCATCGGCGCCAGCCGCGAGCCCGCCGAGGTCCACGCCGGCGACTGCCCCACGACCGGCCCGGCCCACGCCGGCGCGCCGTCGACCGGGACGGATATGTTCGCGGCCGGGGCCAGGTGGCGGCCTACGGTACGGGCGGCGGTCTGGGGCAGGGTGTGGTGGTGCGGCCGATGTACTGCAGCTGCCCAGTGGTGCCGTAGCGCCCGAGCAGCGACCGTGGCGCGCCGGTCGGACCGGTCACGGCTCCGACGATGGCGTCGTGGGTCTCGCGAACCTTGTAACTGTGCCACGTTCTGGCGGTGGGGCGGTGGGGCGGTAGGGCTCGGTGAGTCGTTCGAAGCACAGCCCTTCCGGGCCGGTGGCCATCCAGTCCAGCCATTGACGTGCGGTGCCCGGGTCGGTGGTCGACGGGGACAGCGTCCACGGTGCCTCCAGGTGCAGGCTGGTGAAGAGTTCCTCGAGGGCGGCCCGGCGGCGGTGGTAGGGCCAGGCGGTGATGTCGGTGCCGGCCAGGCGCAAGAGGCCGAAGGCGACGAAGTGGGCGGGCCACTGCGCCGCGGCCGCGGCCGTGTCTGGGCAGGCGCTGCTGGAGCCGCTCGAAAGCGAGCCGGTCCGCCTCCCAGACCACCAGTTCCCCGTCCAGAGCGGTGTCATCGGGCAGCCGGGTGGCACTGCGGGGCCGTGCGCCGGGTACTGTCGCCGGGCGGTCCGCATCATGGCGAGGGCGTCCACGTTCTTCGCCATAAGGCGATCTTGGACACCCACATTCCCGTCTCCGCAGGCACCCCTTGGAACACCCCACCAGGAGGAACCAGTGTCATACCCGCAACCGCTCACCCCCGGGGAGAAACTCGCCGACGCGAAGAAGCGGCTGAGCCTCCCGCGTATCGTCGTGATCTGCGGCTCCACTCGTTTCATGACCGAGATGACCGAGGCCGATCTGCGGGAGACCAAAGCCGGAAGGATTGTCGTCAAGCCGGGTTGCGACATGAAGTCGCCGCACGAACTTTGGTCTGATCCTGTCGAGGCCGAGGCGCTGAAGGTTCGACTCGACGATCTGCACCGAGCGAAGATCCGGCTCGCTGATGAGGTGCTCGTAGTCGGCGACTACATCGGAGACAGCACCCGAGCCGAAATCGCCTACGCCCGGTCGCTGGGCAAGCCCGTGCGGTTCACGCACCCCGAAGTCGACCCCCACGCCTGAACACCCAACCCCACGCCCTCCGCAGGCACCCCTTGGGCACCAACATGTTCGCCTGGGTCATGCCCCCGTCTCCTCCGTCACGGGCAGGCACTCGGCGAGCAGGTCGACGACGTCGCGCCAGGCTCGCTGCGCGTGCTGCGGGTGGTGGCCGACGCCGGGGACCGTGGGGTGGTCGACCGGTGGGTGATGGAAGGCGTGCAAGGCTCCGCCGTAGACCGTGAGGCGCCAGTCGACGCCTGCGGCCTGCATCTCAGCCGTGAACGCGTTCCGTTGCGCGGGCGGCATGATCGGGTCTTCCGACCCCACCCCGGCCCACACCGGGCAGCGAATGTGCGCCGCCTCGCCCGGTCGGCCCGTGGTAGTGGCGTTGACTGTCCCGATCGCGCGCAGGCTGACGCCGTCGCGCCCGAGTTCCAGCCCGACGGCGCCCCCGGTGCCGTAGCCGATGGCGGCGATCCGGTCGGGATCGGTCCGCGGTTCGGTGCGCAACACGTCGAGCGCCGCATGGCCGATGCCCCGCATCCGGTCGGGATCAGCAAGCAGTGGCATGCAACGGGCCAGCATCTCCTCGGGGTCACCCAAATAGCGCCCGCCGTCTGCGAGCGGTTCAACGCCCCGGAGCTCAACCTCGCCCGGTACATCAAGGACGGGCAGGCCACGGACAAGGACAGCGGGAAGTAGCAGGCGATGAGCATGTTCGCAGACGGCCTGGGTGCCGCGGCGCAGAAGGCGCTCACCCGCCCGGTCCCGAAGAGCGCGGGCGCGCAGATGCGGTACCTGGTCAAGCAGTACAAGGGCACCAGGGCCGTCGCCCAGATGCTGCGCATCTCCCAGCGCACCGTCGAGCGGTATGTGAAGGACCAGATCAAGAAGCCGCGTCCGGGCCTCGCCGCGCGCCTGGAGCGCGAGGTGAAAAAGCGGTGGCAGCCGCAGGTCCGGACCAAGGCCAAGGCCAAGGCCAAGGCCAAGGCCAAGGCCAAGGCCAAGGCCAAGGCGGCCAGCACGGGCGGCATCGTCATCGACGCTCGCGCCCGCATGGGTTACACCGCACCGGTCGGGTCGACCGACCAGGCGCCGGAAGCCTGGAGGAGGTCCGCTTCACGGACATCGAGCACCTCGAGTTCGACTTCTAGCAGCCGCGTCCGGGCCGGCGGGGCCGCCGAGTACCAGGAGCGTCCCGGCCACTGCTGCCGCTCCCGATCACGCAGTGCCCGCTCACCGTCCACACGGCTCCGTATTGGGCGGACGAACAGACCTGCGTCCGGGGCGTGCGGGTACGCGCATGTGTCTGATTGACTCCGCGCCCACCCCCACACCCGTACTCGCACCCCTTCCGGGGTGTCGGATCGACGTGAGCGGAGCCGCCCACATGTCCTTCGGACCGCAGCCCTGGCACGGGCCGCCGCACCATGACCCATTCGCAGCCGCCGGGCGACCTCCCGCGGAGCAGGAGCGACCCGACGCCGAGGAGACGGCGCGCCTGGCCGTCGGGCTGCGGCTCGGCGTCCGGATCGCCGTGGCCTGGCTGCTCTATGTGCTGCCCGCCTCCCTCGTACCGGCCTTGTACGGTACGCGGATCGCCGGGCCGGTGAGCCTCGGTGTGCTCCTGGCCGTGGTGCCGTTCGGCGTCGGTGTGCACGCGCTCGTGGTGTACGGGCGACGGATCGACCGGCTCGAGCCGCAGCCGGGTGCCCGGAGGTGGTCGTGACCACGCTGCTCGATCCCTCGTCCCGGTCCCTCGTCTTCGCCGTGTTCTCGGTGTTCGTCGTGATCTGCCTGATGCTGTGCATCGTCACTGGCGCCGACGAGGACGACCGGGCTCTCGTACGGTCCGAGAAGCGCAGGCTGCGCTCCTGGCAGCAGGGCATCGCGATGGGCGGCGACACCACCACGGTCGCGACGGTCACCGTACTGGTGGGCATGGTCGCCACGTCCGGCTTCGACGGCCTCAGCGTGATGCTGGGCAGCCTGATCGGGGTCATGCTGCTCCTCGTGCTGATCATCGAGCCGCTGCGCAGGCACGCCTCGTTGACGCCCGCGGACATGCTGGACGCGCGCGGCAGCGGCGGGCCCGCCGTGCGCGTCTCGTGGGGCGCGGTGACCCTGCTCGTCTGCTTCCCTCTGCTGGTCGTGCAGTTGGTGGTGGTCGGCAACGTCGCCGCGGCGCTGATCGGGCAGCCCGGTACGCGGACCGGCTGCATATTGGTCATCGGCTGCGTGATGACGGCGCTCGCCGTCAGTGGCGGGATCCGGGGCACCGGCGTGGTGATGCTCGCGAAGTCGGCGATCGCCCTGCCCGTGCTGGTGGTCGCTGCCGTGCTGGTGCTCGACCGCTTCGGCGGGGACCCGGGGCGGCTGCTCGACGCCGCCGCGCACGGCTCGCGGATGGGCGAGGCGTATCTGCGTCCGGGCGGCTACACCGGTGACGGGTGGGTGGGCGCCGTGAACCGGATCGGGCAGACCTTCGGCATGTCGATGGCCACGCTGGCGATGCCCGCCGTACTCATGCGGGCGATCTCGACGAAGAGCCCGCGCGGCGCCCGCACCGGCGGGCGCTGGATGCTCACCGAACTCACCCTGCTGTACGGCGCGCTCACCGTCGTCGGCGTCGGCGCCGCGGCCCTCGTCGGTGAGGCGCTGCGCCAGGCCGGCCCGTCGGCGCAGGTCTTCACGCCGCTGATGCTGGGGCGGGCACTCGACGGCGGCGGCCTCCTGGTCGCGGCCCTGGCCTGCGTCCTCTTCCTGACCGCGCTCGCGGCCGTCGTGGATGTGACCCTCGCCGCCGGCATCGCCCTGGGACGGGACGTGCTGGGCGCGTACGGCAAGACCGCCGGGAGCCACCCGGCGGAGAAGGCGGACGGAACCGCGTCGCGGTGGTCGGCGGCGCTGACGGGCGCTCTGGCCGCGCTCGTGGCGGTCGTCGTCGCCGACTGGAACCTGGTGGTCGTCTCGACGCTCTGGCTCGCCGTCTGCGGCGCCGCGCTCGCGCCCGTCCTGCTGTACGCCCTGTACTGGCCCGGCTTCACCGCCCGCGGTGCGCTGTGGTGCCTGTGGGGAGCCACGGTGCTGAGCATCGCGGCGCTGGTGCTGTCGCCGTATACGTCCGGCACACCCGCGTCGATCTTCCCCGGCCAGGACTTCAGGGTCTGGGACGTGACGATCCCAGGCCTGGTGACGGTGCCGGCCGGATTCCTGCTGGGCTGGCTGGGCAGCGTCACGGATCGACGCCGGGCGGCCGGCGAGGTGCGCGGCGCGGAGCACGTCCGGTCAACGCCTTGATAGCCGGTCACATCCACGGCGCGGACGGCTGCACCGGCTGCGAGGGCAGCCGCGGCCCGGCCGGACACGACTGGGAAGCCAGGATGCGCACCACCACCGAGATGCAGCCGAACATCACCAAGTGGTGGGCTGGCCCCCGACCGGGCCGCCCCGCCGCCCCAGCCCACCCCGGGCTGAGGCGGCCGAGCCCTCTACCCGCCGCCGGTGGGTGGCCGGTGGGGGAGCGGTTGGTGAGCGCGCCCCGTGCGCGAAGGCGTGCGCGTCTTAGAATCGCGGGTACGGGTACGGCTGACCCCTCCCCACCAGGTCCGCGTCGGAGACGGCCATGATCCTCTCGAGAGAGCCGCTGTTACGGCTCCTTGGTTGCCGTGGGCAGGTTGTGCCATGCGTGTCCGCAGGTGCCCCTGCAGTATTTCTGCCTGCGGCGGGTGTCGGCGACGGCGAACACGGAGACGAGGACACGAAACGCCTTCTCGTGCTCATCGGCGGGGAGGCCGGCGAACCCGCTGCGGGGCGGGTCCATGCAGATCATCACTGAAGGATTGGCTGTGGGCTTGACTCCGGACCGCGCGACTCCCGCGCGGCCGTCTGCGGCCGTGATGTGTGCCTGCAACGCGTAGCCGGCGACCTCCCGCAGTACCTCCTGTCGGCCTGCCGGGGAGAGGTCGGAGAACCAGGCCGCACCGTCGTCCAACGTGCGGAGCCCTTGGGCGACCTCGTTGACGACGTGGTCGGTCTCGCGCCGGAGGGCGCGGCTGTCCCGACTGCTCGTTTCGGTCATGTCTTGGAGCAATTCCACGCTGCCGGTTCGGGCGGGGGCCCGGCCGTCGGCGTGCCGGATGCCAGGGCGGTGCTCCGTCTGGTGTGTGTGTGGGGGGGGAGCCGTTCGACGACGGCCTGGCTCGCCGGGCAGGCTGCCGTTCCACGTGCCTGAGATGGAAGAAACCTACTCAGGGGGTGTTGCGTTTCGGGCTGGGCTGCCCTCCACGGCCTCTCGTGCCGCGCGCAGTCTGCTGGGGTGGTCGCCCAGGAGCCGGGTGGTGATGAGGATGGCCTGGATCATGCCGACGCCTTGATCTTTCAGATGCTGCTGTACTGCATCCATGTCGGCGCCCGTCGCCAGCAGGCGTCTGCACTCATCGATGTCGTCAGCAACCTGCTGCGCGCGCTCAGGGGTCAGACCGCTGACACTGGCGAGAAGTTCTTCCGCGGTGGGGCTTGCCATGTCTGGGATCCTCTCAGCGGATCTCCGTCACTTCCACGCGGTTTCATCCCCTCCTTACCGCGCCCACTCCACGCCGAGGTCAGCGAATGAGGCGAGTTGTTCGGCGTGGAGCCGGTCGCGGCGGGCTCTCTGGTTGCCGATCCAGATCCCGGTGCGGTGCTCGCTGCCATCGGGCAGCCGCTCGACGACGGCCCGCCGCGGCAGGCCGCCTTCCCGCTCGATGTACTGCGCGAGGGCTTGCACGCCCGTTGGAACGCCGGTTGTTCGCCGCACGAGAGCACTTCAGCACTGCCCTGGGCGCTCTTCTGGGACTAGCGGTCCACAAGCCATGGCATCCCGCCGACCAGATCGCCTTCGAGGGCCGGCACATGCCCACCAGCAGTGAGCAACCCGAAGCCGACACTCTCATACTCCTGCTCGCCAAGGGCGTCATCGACTACCTGGCCGTCAAAGCCCTCCGGCGCTTTTGTGCAGGTGCTTCCTCTGACCGGTGATGCCCTCAACGCGCTCGCCCGGCACGCCGAATCCCAAGCATCAGACGGCGAGACACTCTCCCGGCTCGTCACTACGCTCGTAAGGAGGAGGCGGAGCTCGCTCGAGACCGTCGGCGCGAAACCGCCGTCCGACCGGTGAGGAGCGCAGCCATGACGACGCAGAACAGCACGACCGACGCCGACCGTGCGCTGAAGGCCAAGCACCGCGCGATGTGGGCCCAGGGGGACTACCCGTCCGTGGCCTCCGAGGTCATCCCCGAACTGGGGGCGGTCCTGGTCGAGGCGTGCGACGTGCGCCCCGGCCAGCGGGTCCTGGACGTCGGGGCCGGCTCCGGCAATGCCGCGATCCCGGCGGCCCTCGCCGGTGCGGACGTCGTCGCCTCCGACCTGACCCCCGAACTGTTCGAGGCCGGTCGGCGCGTGGCCGCCGAGCAGGGCGCTCAGCTCACCTGGCAGGAGGCCGACGCCGAGGCCCTGCCGTTCGGCGACGCGGAGTTCGACACCGTGCTGTCCTGCGTCGGCGTGATGTTCGCCCCGCACCATCGTCAGGCCGCCGACGAAATGGTCCGGGTCTGCCGCCCCGGCGGCACCATCGGCCTGCTGAGCTGGACGCCCCAGGGGTTCATCGGCCGGATGTTCGCCGCGATGAAGCCCTACGCGCCGCCGCCCCCCGCCGGGGGCGCCGCCGCCCCCGCTGTGGGGGGACGAGGACCATGTGCGCGGCCTCCTCGGCGACCGGGTCACGGACGTGCGCGCCGAGCGCCGGACGGTCCGGATCGACCTCTTCCCCACGCCCGAGGCGTTCCGGGACTATTTCAAGGAGCGCTACGGCCCGACCATCTCCGTCTACAAGAACATCGCGGGCGAGCCCGATCGGGCCGCCGCACTGGACCGGGACCTGGCGGCCCTGGCCCGCGACGGGAATCTGGCGGCGGGGCGGGACGGGACGGTCATGGAGTGGGAGTACCTGCTGGTCACCGCCCGCCGGGCCGGCTGACGCCCGGTCGCGGTACCGGGCCGGACGGCGCACAACCGCCGTACGACCATGGCACGAAGCCCGTCCCTCCCTGGTCGGATCTTCGCCGCATTCGACGGGCGGGCGACCCGCCAAAATATCGACCTCACGGATGGTGGGTGCTGAGCTGGGCTGGGGTGGGGGGAGCCGGCCTGTGGGTCTTCAGTTGGCTGGTTGGGGATCGGGTCGTGTCATCTGCGTTGTGCAGGGTTCAGGTGCGGTGATCGTGTGTGCGGCGACGCTTGGACAAGCTGCCTGTGTCTGGGGCAGGGCAGGGCATGGCGGTGGGCGGGCTGGCGCGCGCCTGTGTTCGAGTGCCGTTGGCGGATGGGTTCGCCCGCGGGCCAAGCTGCGGCGTGGGGCAGCGACTCGTTGGCTGGAAGCCGGATGGCATCGGGGCGCTTCGTAATGTGACCTGTGAGTACAGCGGATCGCTATGTCGTGGCGGCGTGCACGGGCTGGGGGAGGCGGATCGGCGATCCGGTGTGCTGGATTGAGGCCGGTCCAGCGCGGGCACGCGCACCTCTGGATGGCAGACATCATGCTGTTCAGGCGGGGGCAGGCGGCAGGGGAGAGGTGAGTGGGGATGGCCGAGCGGTCGACGGCGGCGTCGAAGCAACGGTCGCAACCGGTGGACCGCGGTGGCGTTCGGACGCCACCGTTGCGGCCCGGTGGCTACGATCCGGCCGACTACGCCGCGTATGTCGTGCGCAGCGCGGAGGAGGCCGCAGTGTCGCCCCTGCTCGTGATGACCGTGCTCCACAATGAGGCGTACAAGCCGCACCATCCGCTGTTGGAGCGGCTGTGGCAGTGGTGGAAGCCCGAGGCGGCCTTCGGAGTGGCCAACATGCACCGTGCGACGTTCGAGCGGGTTCGGCGAACGCACGGACTGTCGGAGCGGTGGCAAGACCTTCGCGACGATCCCGCTTTCGCCATCCACGCGGCGGCCTTGCACCTGAAGGACCTCGACCGGAGCCTTCCGAGGCGGCACGTGCGCCGCTACACGCGCGACGAACTCCTCGCCTTGGGCTACAACGCGGGCGAACGCAACATGCGAGCCTTCGCCAGGGGGGTCCCGCCTGGCCCTCTGGCACGGTCGTACCTGCGCCGTTTCCGTGCATACCGGAGCCGGGCCGCCGAGGCTCTGGCGGACTACGGCAGGCCGGGCAATGCCGTGGCTCATTGAGCTGTCGCGGTCGTCACGGTCGTGGATGGGTTGATCTCGCCGAGCCGGTGCTTCGCCCGGCCGTCCACGATGTCGTCGCATGCTCCAGGAGCAGTTGTCCGATTCACCGGGCGACGAGAGGCGCCGCTCCCGCGCGAGCATCAGGGACCGCTCCGACCGCCGTTGGCACACCCGCCGGCTACGCGTCGGCGAGGGCTGGCCGCATGATCCGCACAGCGCATGGATGCGTGGCTGCGGTGAACCATCGGCGCTGGCCGGCTCATCCTGTCCCGGCCCTGCTTCCCATCCGTACATCATGTCCAGCGCATGCCGATGGCAAAGAGCTGTTCCACGCGCTCGGGGGAGAGGGCCGCGGCCCGCGAGCGCTGGTTGCCGATCCATGCAGCGCGCTTGAGCTCTCGTTCCTCCTGGTCCCCGCCGCTCTCGCCGTCCTGACTGTCGTCTTTGGAGGCGACGGCGATTCGTTCGATGCGTCTCCTGGGTACGCGGAGGTGTCCTTCGTACGATCTCTCGGGTTTGTGGCAGTGGGATGAGAGACAGCGAGGGTCTGCGCGTTGGCGCAGGTCAGCGCCGGTTTCCGGGGAAGGTGCACTGTCATGGGTGTGAGATATCGCGGCGATTCCCCTGTCACGGGGCATGGACGAGCCCGTGTCTCACGAGAGACGGGCACAGTCCCGCGATCCGCTCCGCAGCGACCAGCGTAGGGGCCGTTCCGTCCAGGGCGGACGGCACTTCTGTGAGAGATCGCGTGTCGTCTCGCTCACGTCAAGACGACACATCCCCGTCGCTCGAGTTCGGTCAGCAGCGGCAGGGAGGGATCGATGTTGTTCCATCGCAGATCGAGCTTCTCCATCGATGGAAGCAGAGTGAGCCAGTCCGGCAAGTGGCTGAGGCGGTTGCTCCGCAGGTCGATCTGACGTAGCCGCGGCAGGCCGGCCAGCGACGGCGGCAGCTCCGACACAAAGTTCTCGCGCAGGTCCAAGTGACGCAGTTCGTGCAGTTCAGCAGTCGACGGCGGCAAGTGCTCGATCGTGTTTCCTCGGAGCCAGAGCTCGCGCAGGTTGCGGAGCCGGCCGATGGAGTCGGGCAACGTGGTCAGCCGGTTGTGCTGTGCCCTGAGCTCGATGAGGCTCGTCATCCTGCCGATGGCCTCGGGGAGGGTCGTGAGGGTGTTCTCGCCGATGTTGAGGTATCGCAGCCTGGTCAGCTTTCCCACGGCGTCCGGAATCCGTGACAGCTGGTTGTCGTGCAGGTAGAGGCAGTCGCTGAGCTCCGTCAGCCTGCCCAGCTCGTCGGGAATCGACGTGAGCGCGTTGTGGCCCAGGTCCAGGGCAGCGACGTGACGGTCGCCGGCGTCTCGCCGTGCAGCCCTGGGACGGAGGCACCGACGATCGGCTCGTCCTCTGCCTGAGCAGCCTTCCGGGCTTCCAGCGCGGCAGCGTCGGCAGTGAGGGCGCCAGCCGCAGGGCGGTGGCCAGTCCCACGACGACGTGTTCGTGGGCGAGGTGCCGGTTCAGTAGCAGGACCTCGATCAGCTCCCGGGTGCCGCCCCGCTCGCCGTGGATCTTGCAGGCCTGGACCCACCAGGCGTCATGGACCGGAGCGCCCAAGCCCGTGAACAATCGACGGCACTACTGGTGAATTAAGCCACCAGCGGCGGTCATCGCCTCGTCGCTGCTCGGTAGGGACCCTGGCCGGAGCACGGGAGCAGATGAAGGCCGCCCCACGTCCTGCAGTGGTGTCGGCCGCGATCACGGTTTGGTTCAGCGAGGTGATGCCGGGCAGTGCGTCGAGCAGGTCGGCCTGGGCGGCGCGGATGCCGTCTGTTGACCTCGAGGGCCGGCGCCCGGGGTGCGTGCGGCGGACTGTGATCCACCAGCCAGGAGCGCCTCGACGGCAGAGCCTGGGGGCTGGTCGGCTGTGCGCGAGCACCTCGACCGGCGCCGAACATCGACCGGCGCCCCATGTCAGCCTGCCGAAAAGGTTCAGCGGTAACGGCATTCCGGTCCATGGTTGACGGCATGCGATGAAATGTCTTCGGCCATGACCTGAAGACTCCCCTTGCGGATCGTTCAACTGCTGTGCAAAGCAGGTGTGGGGTGGTCGGTACCGAGCTCCGCCCCGGACTGCCCGGCTGTCTGTCCTTGCCTGCGTCGTCTCCGGCTGTGTCGCGATCGTACGCCGTGGCGCAGTATCCCTTTCGGCCCGCAGGAGGAGAACCGCGAGGCGGACATAATGCGAATCTCGGAACATTTTGGCCCGACCGGCATCACCTTCGGTGGCTGGAATGTCACTCAGTGATACCAATCACAAGCGGTGGGGTGATTGTTTACCGCCGTAGGGCTGCGGTAGACGGGTCTCACAGCACCGATTGGTCATTACGGGATCAATGCTTCAAAAGGGGAATCCATGCCGAATGGAATACTTCGTGTCGCCGGACACGTGCCGTCCCGTGTCGTGGACAACCAGCGGATCGGCGCCTGGGCGGCAACCAGCGAGGAATGGATCGAGGAGCGTACCGGCGTCCGTGAACGGCGGTACGTGGACGAGGAGTCGGCGACGTCCGACCTCGCCGCGGCCGCCGCGACCCAGTTACTGAGCCCTCCGCACGGGGCCCCGTACGAGCCGAGCGAGATCGACGCGCTGATCGTGGCGACCACGACCCCGGACCAGCCCCAGCCGGCGACCGCCGTCTTCGTGCAGGCACAGCTCGGGCTGGGCACCGTGCCGGCCTTCGACCTGAACGCCGTCTGCTCCGGCTTCCTGTACGCCCTGGACGTGGCCGACGCCATGCTGTGCGCCCACCGCGACTGGCGCAACGTCCTGGTCATCGGCGCAGACACCTATTCGACGATCATGGACCGGACGGACCGCAGGACGGTCAGCCTCTTCGGCGACGGTGCGGGCGCCGTGCTGGTGGGACGCGTCCCCGACGGCTACGGCATCCACGCCACCTCCCTGCTCGCGGACGGGACGACCACCGACCACGTCCGGGTCGAGGGCGGCGGCTCGCGGCGGCCGGCCGCCACCCTCCAGGACCCGGCCGCCCACCACTTCCGGATGAATGGACGGGCTGTCAAGGACTGGGCCGTGCAGCACGTGCCCAAAGCCGTGCACCAGGCGCTGGACGAGTCCGGCCTGCACCTCGACGACATCGACCGCGCGGTCTTCCACCAGGGCAACCTGCGACTGGTGCACACGCTCGCCGACACGCTGGGCATCGACTCCCGCAAGGTCGCCGTCACCGCGGACCGCTACGGCAACACCGCCGCCGCCTCCATCCCGTTGACCCTGAGCGAAAGCCACCGTGCCGCGCCACTGAACCGCGGCGAGCGCGTCCTGATGGCCTCCGTCGGCGGCGGCATGACGGCCGGCGCGGCCGTCATGACCTGGTACTGACCGCCCCCACGGACCGGTCACACGACGGACACGACAAGCAAGACAGGCGCAACAGGCAGCACAGGCGGGTCACCTGCCGCAAGACAACCCCACGCACAGCTAGGAGACACACATGCTTCCCACGGTCAGTCACGGTGACGGCCTCCACGTCTACGACACCGATGGCCGGGAGTACCTGGACGGCTGCTCCGGAGCGATCAACACCAACCTCGGGCACGGCCTCACCGAGATCACCTCCCGCATGCACCAGCAGCTCGACGCCATCAGCTTCGCGTACCGCACCCAGTTCACCTCCGAGCCGCTGGAGCGGCTCTCCGGGCTGCTCACGGACCTCGCTCCGGGCAGCCTCGGCAATCCCCTCTACTGCAACTCGGGCTCCGAGGCGATCGAGATGGCGCTGCGCCTGACGACCGTGTTCCACGCGCAGGCCTACCGGCCCTTCAAGTGCACGGTGCTGACCGAGGAGCCCAGCTACCACGGCATGACCGCCGGTGCGCTCGGCGCCTCCGGACACCCCCTGCGCAAGCACAACCTCACGCCCCTGCTGGCGAACCAGGCCACCGTCGCCAAGGTGCGCCCCCGGCACGGCGAGATGCGCGCGGACGTCGAGCAGTGGGAACGGGCCATCGACGAGGTGCGGGCGCAGAACCTGGCCGCCGTGATCGTCGAGCCGGTCGGCGGAGCGTCCTCGGGAGCCGTCCCGTGCGACCCGGCCGTCCTTCGCAGGCTGCGCGAACTCGCCGACCGCGACGGCTTCCTACTGATCGCCGACGAGGTCATGACCGGCCTCGGCAGGACCGGCGCGTGGTTCGGCTGCGACCACGCCGGGGTCGTCCCCGACGTGATGGTGCTCGGCAAGGGGATGACCGCCGGATACGCGCCGCTGTCCGCCGTCCTGGTCCGCGACGAGATCGCCGCCGCCTTCGACAAGCCGCTGGGCTCCGTGCTGTTCGGACACACGATGGCCGGTGCGCCGCTCGCCGCCGCGGCGGGCCTGGCCACCGTCGAGTACCTCAAAGAGCACGACATCCCCGCCCGCGCGGAGCGCTCCGGCCGCCACCTGCGCGCGCTGCTGGACGGTGTCGCCGCCCGCCACGCCGTGGTGCGCGACGTCCGCGGCCGGGGCCTGCAATTCGCTCTGGGCCTGCACGCCGACCCCGACCGCTCGCCCGGCGTCGCACACGACCTGGTGCGGGCGGCCCGAGACAACGGCCTGCTGCTGTACCCGTCCGGTGTGAACGCCCTGACGGAATCCGTGATGGTGGCACCCCCGCTGAACAGCACCGAGGCCGAGCTGGAGGAGCTGACGGTCCGTCTGGACCGCAGTCTGGCCGCCCTCACGCCGGCCCCCGTCGCACAGGTCCACGAACTGGCCGCCGCCGCCCGCTGAACCGGCTCCCGCGCGCGGCCCGTCAACCGACCCCGCCCACATCCGAAAGGAACACGAACACCCATGCTCCAGCACTTCACCGACCCGGCCCTGCGCGCACGCTACGCAGACCTGGCCGCCTCCTCCGTCGCCAAGCGCGCCGACGACTGCCGGGCGCAGGGCGTCCTGGACCGCGAGTCCTGGCAGGAGATCAGCGACGCCGGAATATGGCGGCTGGCCGTGGACCGGCAATGGGGCGGCGACGGCGGCACCTGGTGGGACTTCACCGCCGCCTTCGAGGGCGTCGCGGCGGGGGGCCGCGACCTCGGCTTCTCCCTGTCCATGGTGGCGCAGGCGGGACTGATCCGTTCCCTGCTCGTCTACGGCACGGACGACCAGAAGGGCTACTGGCTGCCCCGGTTACTGTCCGGGGAGGTCGGCGCCACCGCCCTGACGGAGACCACCGGCGGCTCGGACGTCACCCGGATCAGGACGTCCGCCGCCCGCGACGGCGACGTCTACCGCCTCAACGGCCACAAGGACCACATCACGAACGGCCCCGTCGCCGACATGGCCCTGGTCCTGGGCCGCGTGCCCGAGCAGGGCGCTCGGGACATCACCCTGTTCATGGTCGACCTCCACGACGAGGGCATCACCCAGGGACCCGTGGAGCGCATGATCGGCAACCAGACCAGCCCGACCGGACCCCTCGCCTTCGACAACGTGCGGGTGGACGCCCGGCACCTGGTCGGCGAGATCGGCGCGGGCATCGAGGCGATCTACAACACCATCGCCCTCGACCGCCTGCTGTACGGGGTGCTGGCCGCGGCCTACCTCGACCCCCACCTGGACGAGGTGCTCGCGTACGCGCGCCGGCGGCAGGCCTTCAAGCAGCCGATCGCCGACCACCAGTACGTCCAGGGCCGCATCACCGACGCCAAGTTCGCCATCGAGGCGACCCGCTACGTCTCCTACGGCGCCCTGGACGCCCTGTTGCGCGGCGACAGGCAGGCGTCGCTGCTGTGCTCCACCGCCAAGTACCACGCCGGCGAGACGCTCAGGCTCGGCACCGAGACCGCGCTGCGTGTCTACGGTCACCTCGGCTACATGGACGGTCCCGCCGCGCACGCCCTCCAGGACGCACTGGGCACCCTCATCGCCGGCGGTACCGCGGAGATGCAGCGCAAGAACGTCTTCAACCAGATGCGGGCCCTGGCGCAGGCCTCCTGACCTCGGCCGTCCTGCCCCTCATTGCCCCACCTGTTCCAGGGGCTCCGCCCCCGGACCCCCGTTCGGCCTGAACGGCCTCGTCCTCAAGTCGCCGGACGGGCTGGTGGGTCCCGGCACGGCCTGCTGTCTCCCGGCGGGCTGGTCGGCCCGAGGTTTGATCTGCCTGCTGCCTGCTGCCTGCTGCCTGCTGACCGGTGCCGGGCGACCCGCGCCGGGCGACCACTCCCCGAGACACCAGCGCCGGCGACCACTGCCCACAGAAAGTCCGCACCGCACGACCACCGTCCACAGAACAGCCCGACACGACCACCGCCCACAGAACAGCCCCACACGACCACCGCCCGGAACCGGTTGCGCAAAGCCCCCCCGCAGGCGACGAGGGCCCGGATCCGTTCAGCGGACCGGGCCCCTCGACGTCGTGTGCCAGATGCAACGCCCAGCCAGGACGAGCCTCCGGCCAGGCTCAGCGCCCAGCCAGGCTCAGCGCCCAGCCAGGCTCAGCGCCCAGCCAGGCTCAGCGCCCAGCCAGGCTCAGCGCCCCGCCAGTTCCAGTTTCCAGCTCCAGCTCCAGTTCGAGTTCCAGGGCCAGCCTCTTCTCCGCTCGTGCCGGTCCCGCGCCCGCGTTCTCGCTTCCGCTTCCCCGGTTCGCCCGCGACTCCCGCCACAGCCACAGCACATCGCGGCCGAAGGACCACAGCAGCAGGGCCAGGGCCAGCAGGGCCACCGCGAGGTTGCCGGCGTGCGGGAGCAGGTCGGCGCCGGCGACGAGGAGGCAGACGCCCTGCATCGCGGCGACCGTCTTGCGGGCCGTGCTCGGCGGGAGCGCGGCGTTGAGCCACGGGGCCAGGCGGGCCGCCGCGACGAAGGCGTAGCGCATCGCGCCGATCAGCAGGACCCAGGGACCCAGCGCCATGGAGACGTACACGCTGAGGACGAGGATCAGGAACGCGTCGACCTCCATGTCGAAGCGTGCGCCCAGTGCCGTGGAGGTGCCCGTGCGTCGGGCCACCTTGCCGTCCACGCCGTCCAGCAGCAGGGCCACGGCCGTCAGGCCGACCAGCAGGGACACCGGGGGCGCGCTCACGAAGGAGTCCGCGACCAGTGCCGTCACCCCGCCGACCAGGGTGGCCCGGCCGAGGGTGACCCGGTTCGCCGGGCCGAACGTGCGCAGACCCGAGCGGTGCAGTGCCCGTGAGAGCACCGCCCAGGTGGCGACGGCGAAGACGAGGCCGGTCACCCAGCCTGCCGGGCCCATGCCGATCGCCGTGCCGAGCAGGGCCAGTACCAGGATCTGTACGCCCGCTCCCACAGCGGTCTCCTGCTGGACCAGCCTTGCGTCGTAAGTGTTGTTCAGGGCCACCGCACATCCTCCGGCCAGGTGACAGAGTCGATCAAGGCCGCGTACTGTGCGCGACCTGTGCACACCTCGGTACGTGAGCAAGTTCCCGAACGTTCAGGAGGACGCCGATGAACCGCACCGCACGTGCGTTCTGGATCGGTTCGCCGGGCCATGGAGAGATCCGTGACGTGACCCTGCCGGACCCGGCGGAGGGCGAGGTCGTCGTCCGCTCGCTGTATTCGGGGGTCAGCCGTGGCACGGAGACCCTCGTCTTCCGCGGCGGGGTCCCGGAGAGTCAGCACGCCGTGATGCGGGCGCCGTTCCAGGAGGGCGACTTCCCGGCGCCCGTGAAATACGGCTACCTCAACGTCGGGGTGGTGGAGGAGGGGCCCGAGGAACTGGTCGGGCGTACCGTCTTCTCCCTGTTTCCGCACCAGACCCGTTTCGTCGTCCCGGCGAGCGCCGTCACCGTCGTACCGGACTCCGTGCCCGCGGGGCGGGCCGTCCTCGCCGGCACGGTCGAGACGGCCGTGAACGCGCTGTGGGACGCGGCACCGCTGGTGGGCGACCGGATCGCGGTGGTCGGCGGCGGAATGGTCGGCTGCTCGGTGGCCGCGCTGCTGAGCCGCTTCCCGGGCGTGCGCGTGCAGTTGGTGGACGCCGATCCGGCGCGGGCGAAGACCGCCGAGGCGCTCGGCGTCGGCTTCGCCTCCCCGGAGGAGGCACTGGGCGGCTGCGACCTCGTCGTGCACGCCAGCGCCACCGAGCAGGGCCTCGCCCGCTCCCTGGAACTGCTGACCGCCGAGGGCACGGTCCTCGAACTGAGCTGGTACGGCGACCGCAAGGTCACCCTGCCGCTCGGCGAGGCCTTCCACTCCCGACGACTGGTCATCCGCAGCAGTCAGGTCGGCACCGTCTCCCCGCGCCGAGCGAACCGCAGCTACGCCGACCGGCTCGCCCTCGCCCTGGACCTCCTCGCCGACCCCGCGCTCGACGCCCTCGTCACCGGGGAGAGCGCCTTCGACGAGTTGCCGGAGGTGATGCCCCGGCTCACGAGCGGGGCGATCGCGGCCCTGTGTCACCGGGTGCGCTACGACAAAAGCGCCTGACCTGAGAAAAGAGTGAGAGTCGGCTGAACACGGGGAAGCCAACAGCCGTACTACACGGCATCCCCCGGCGGCCGATGGCCGGGGGGCCAGACGCGCCGCACCTGGAGGGTCGTCCGTTGTTCAGTGTCACGGTCCGCGATCACATCATGATCGCCCACAGCTTCCGCGGTGAGGTCTTCGGACCCGCTCAGCGCCTGCACGGAGCGACGTTCCTCGTGGACGCCACCTTCCGCCGCGAGCAGCTGGACGAAGACAACATCGTCGTCGACATCGGCCTGGCGACCCAGGAACTGGGCGCCGTGGTCAGCGAGCTGAACTACAGAAACCTCGACAACGAGCCCGACTTCGCCGGGGTGAACACCTCCACGGAGTTCCTCGCCAAGGTCATCGCCGACCGGCTCGCCGAGCGGATCCACAAGGGCGCGCTCGGCGAGGGCGCCCGGGGCATCGCCGCCCTCTCCGTCAGCCTGCACGAGTCGCACGTCGCCTGGGCGAGTTACGAGCGTGCGCTGTGACCGACCTGACGTTGGAAAAGGCCCCGCTCGCCTATCTGCCCGCGCAGCCGTCGACCCCGAAGAAGAACGGGGGGATCATCCCCATGTCTCTGCGTTCCGTGCACTTCGTCATGCCGGGCGGCGTCGACGACCGGGCGAACCCCAGCGGGGGCAACGCCTACGACCGCCGTGTCTGCCTCGACCTTCCCGGCTTCGGCTGGCAGGTCGAGAAGCACCGGGTCGCCGGTGACTGGCCCGACCCGCAGGCTCCCGCCCGCGCCGAACTGGCGCGCACACTGCGGGAGCTGCCCGACGGCGCCGTCGTCCTGATGGACGGGCTGGTGGCCTGCGGCGTCCCGGAGGTCGTCGTACCGGAAGCGCAACGGCTGCGGCTCGCCGTCCTGGTGCATCTGCCGCTCAGCGACGAGACGGGGCTCGACCCGGTGCTCGCAGCCGAACTCGACGCCAGGGAGCGGGCGGTGCTGCGCGCCGTCCCCGCGGTGATCGCCACCAGCGACTGGGCGGTCCGCCGCCTCGTCTCCCACCACGGCCTCGCCCCCGAGAAGGTGCACGACGCCGCCCCCGGCGCCGACATCGCACCCCTCGCCTCCGGCACCGACGGTGTCTCCCGTCTGCTGTGCGTGGCCACCGTGTCGCCCCGCAAGGGACAGCACCGGCTGATCGAGGCGCTGGCCACCGTGACCGACCTGCCGTGGACCTGCTCCTGTGTGGGCGGCCTGGGCCAGGACCCGGAGTACGTGGCCCATCTGCGCGGCCTCATCAGCAGGTACGGCCTCGAGGACCGGCTGGAACTGGCCGGACCGAAGGCGGGCGCCCAACTGGACGCCGCGTACGCCTCCGCCGACCTGATGGTCCTCGCCTCCTACGCCGAGACCTATGGCATGGCCGTCACCGAGGCCCTCGCCCGCGGCATCCCCGTCCTCGCCACCGATGTGGGCGGCCTGCCCGAGGCGGTCGGCCGCGCCCCCGACGGCGGCGTCCCCGGCATCCTCGTCCCGCCGGAGGACCCGGCCGCCCTCGCCGCCGAACTGCGCGGCTGGTTCGGCGAGGCGGACGTACGGCGCCGGCTCAAGGCAGCCGCGCGAGGCCGGCGGGCGGCCCTCAACGGCTGGGCGACCACCGCCCAGCGCCTCGCCGGCGTCCTCGGCCGGCTTCCCGGCGAACCCCGGAGGGCGGCATGAGGAAGACCACGGTGACCCCGGCCGACCTGGCACGGCAGATCGGACGGATTCCGGCGCAGCCCGGAGCTCGGGAGGTGTCCTCGGACATGGAGACGCAGGCGACCGGTGTCATGTCAGGTGTCATCGAGGGCGCGGGCCCGGTGACCCGCCCCGGCGAGCGGCCGACCGTACGGCTGCGGGACGAGGACGGCGCGGCGCAGGAACCGCCCCGCTACGCCCCCGAGTGGCTGCGGCTGCGCGAGCCCGCCGACGCCAGGGCACGGGCGATCGACCTGCTGGACCCGCTGCGGATCCGGCTGGCCAACCTGCCCGGCCGCACCGGCGGACTCGTCGTGCACGACCTGGGCTGCGGCACCGGCTCGATGGGCCGCTGGCTCGCCCCCCGCCTCGACGGCCCCCAGCACTGGATCCTGCACGACCGCGACCCCTACCTGCTGCACTTCGCGGCCGTCGGCTCGCCGCGGGTCGCCGCGGACGGCAGCCGGGTCACCGTCGAGACCCGCCGCGGCGACGTCGCCCGGCTGACCCCGGACGCCCTGGTCGGCGCCTCACTGGTGACCGCGTCGGCGCTGCTCGACGTCCTCACCCGCGAGGAGATCGACACCCTCGCCGCGGCCTGCGCGGGCGCCGGCTGCCCCGCCCTGCTGACCCTCTCCGTCGCCGGGCGCGTCGAACTGAGTGCCGAGGACCCGATGGACGAGGAGATCGCCGCCGCCTTCGACGACCACCAACGCCGCGGGGGCCTCCTCGGCCCCGACTCGGTCACGGCGGCCTGCGAGGCGTTCGCCGACCACGGCGCGAGCGTCAAGGTGCACCCGAGCGCCTGGCGGCTCGGCCCCGACGAGGCCGCACTCACCGCCCAGTGGCTGCGCGGCTGGGTCGGCGCCGCCGTCGAGGAGCGCCCCGACCTCGCCGCCCGCGCCGAGACGTACCTCGCGGCCCGGCTCGCGGCCTGCGCCGCCGGTGAACTCCACGTCACCGTCCACCACAGCGACCTCCTCGCCCTGCCCCGGCCCACGGGCGGCGTCTGATGAGCGCGGAGACGGTGGGCGCGCGCGTCCCGGCGGCGCCGCTGTCGGCGCGGCGCGCGCGGACGGCCGTACGACGGCCCCGCGCGACGGCGCGACCCGGACGGGAACGGTCGTGACCGTTCCCCGTACGGCGGCCAAGGCGCTCCCGGCGCGTACGGCGGCCGTGACGTTCCCGGCGCGTACCGGCCCCGCCGTCTCCGAGGCCCGTACCGGCGTGATCGTGACCGAGCCGCGGGCCCCGCGGCCGGCCGCCCGTTCCCGGTTCGCGGCGCTGCGCACCCACCTCGGCACCCTCGCCGGCGTCGTCATCCTCGGCGTCCTGCTGTGGCGGATGGGCACCGGCGCCGTCCTGGACGGGCTGCGGCGGATCGACGCCCCCACCCTGCTGCTCGGGCTCGGGATCGGGGCCGTCACCACCGTGTTCA
Organism: Streptomyces phaeoluteigriseus; assembly: GCF_001896135.2. Classification (GTDB taxonomy): domain Bacteria; phylum Actinomycetota; class Actinomycetes; order Streptomycetales; family Streptomycetaceae; genus Streptomyces; species Streptomyces phaeoluteigriseus. The sequence goes on along the minus strand of NZ_MPOH02000009.1, from coordinate 57,871 downwards.
GCGCGTGGCGATGGGCGCTGGTGGCCCGCGGACTGAACATCCGGCTGCCCCTCGGGCCCGCCGTCGCCGACTACTACCGCTCGCTGTTCCTGAACGCGGCCCTGCCCGGCGGCATCCTCGGCGACGTCCACCGCGCGGTGCGCCACGGGCAGAGCACCGGCGACGTCGGACGCGGCGTGCGGGCCGTCGTCCTGGAGCGCACGGCGGGCCAACTCGTCCTGGCCGTCGCAGGAGTGACGATCCTGCTGACGCTGCCGTCCCCGGTCATGGCCGACGTACGGCACTTCGTGCCGCTGGCCGGCCTCGCCGCGGTCGGCGGGCTCGGCGTGCTGATCGTCGTCCGCGCCCTGCGGACGAACTCCTCGGCCTCCCGCCGGGGCGGACGGATGCGGGCGGCGTACGCCGAGGGGCGCGCGGGGCTGTTGTCCCGGCGCAACGCGCCCGGCGTCGCCCTGTCGTCGGCGGTCGTGCTGGCCGGGCATCTCGCCACGTTCGTGGTCGCCGCCCGCGCGGCCGGCTCCGCCGCCCCGGTCCTCACGCTGCTGCCGCTGGGGGTCCTCGCCCTGCTCGCGATGGGCGTGCCGCTGAACGTCGGCGGCTGGGGGCCTCGCGAGGGCGTCACCGCCTGGGCGTTCGGCGCGGCCGGACTCGGCGCGAGCACCGGACTCGCGGTCGCCGTCGTGTACGGGGTGCTCAGCTTCGCGGCCGCGCTGCCCGGCCTCGTCGTCCTGGTCGCCCGCTGGTACACCGGGCTGCGGGACGGGAACCGGAGCGCGGCGGCCGACAGCGTCGTACCGGACGCGGAGCCCCGCGACGGACGTCACACGGCGGCGCCGTCGGAATCCCCCTCGGTCGTCCCGGTCGTCAGGATCGAGAAATACGTTCCGAAGGAATCCGCCAGGCTCGACAGGAGTTCCTTCCCCTTTTCCGCGGACCCCAGGGAGGGACGGCCGATGACGCCCGAATCGGTATAGGCGGACATTCCCAGCGTGAGTAGATGGCGACGGTCGTCCGCGGTGAAATCGGCCGACTCGTAACCGGGCCGGACGAGTTCGGGATGGGCGTGCAGCAGGATCGAGGTCTCGATCTCCCCGGCGTGCATGTCGGTGAGCAGAGAGGTCGACATCCCGGACCGCTGCCGTGCCGCCTCCCAGTCCTCGGCGGCCGGGAAGAGGGCCATCCGCTCGCCGCGGGCGGAGGACTCCTGGACCGCGTTGCCCAGGACGTAGTTCCCGCCGTGTCCGTTGACCAGCACCAGGGCCTCGACGCCCGAGCGGCGCAGTGAGGCCGCGATGTCCTGTACCACCGCGTGAAGGGTGACGGCGGAGATGCTGACGGTTCCCGGCCAGTCCGCGTGCTCGTGCGAGCAGGCGATGGTCACCGGAGGGAGGAGGTGCACCGGATGCACGGCGGCGATCTCCCGCGCTATCGCACACGCGACGAGCGTGTCGGTCGCCAACGGCAGGTACGGTCCGTGCTGTTCGAAGCTTCCGACGGGCAGCACCGCCACCTGGACCGGGACGTCCGCGCCGCGCGACCGCACGTCCTCGGTGGTGTCCGCCGGCACCAGTCCTCCGTACGCCGCCGTCCGCATTCCCGAACCACTCATCTTTTCCCGGCCTTTCGTCTCTGCTTAGGAACCAGATCATGACAGACAAATTTGGCGTGCTCGGCAAGAAGTCCCCCCAGCGCACCGGTGTGGAACGCGTGGTGAATGCACCGCTGCCCACCGTGTACGGCAAATTCCAGGCGATCGGTTACCTCGACCACGACCGCGGCGACGAGCAGGTGGCCCTGGTGTACGGCGAGCCGGGTTCCGAGAACGTGCTGACCCGGTTGCATTCGGAATGCCTGACCGGTGACGCGTTCGGCTCCCAGCACTGCGAGTGCGGCGATCAGCTCGAGTCCGCGCTGCGGGCCGTCGTCGCCGAGGGCCGGGGCATCGTCGTCTACCTGCGCGGGCACGAGGGCCGGGGCATCGGGCTGCTGGGCAAGCTGCGGGCGATGGCGCTCCAGGCGGAGGGCCTGGACACCGTCGAGGCGAACGTCGCGCTGGGCTTCCCGGTGGACGCCCGGGACTACAAGGTGGCCGCCGACATGCTGCGCGACATGGGCGTGCGCTCCGTCCGCCTGATGTCGAACAACCCGCGCAAGCGGGAGGCGCTGGTCGAGAACGGCATCCAGGTCGCCGAGGAGGTGCCGCTGCTGATAGAGCCGTGCGAGAACAACATCACGTATCTGCGCACCAAGCGGGAGCGGCTCGACCACCGCCTGCCGCACCTGGACGCGGTGGCGCACTGGTCCTGACGCCGGGCACCGGTCCTTCGACGGCGCACCGCCCGGAAGCCGCGGGCTGCCCGGAAGGGGCGTACCGCCCGTACGTCGCGGGCTGCCCGGAGGTCGAGCACCGCCCGGTAGCCGCGGGCTGCCCGGAGGTCGAGCACCGCCCGGTAGCCGCGGGCTGCCCGGAGGTCGAGCACCGCCCGGAAGGCGCGCACTGTCCTGAAGTCGCGTACTGCGGGCCGCTGTGCGGGGTAAGGATCACGACGGTCACCGTCACGCCACGCGACAGCCACGGCACACGACAGCGGACAGCCCCGGTGGCCCCGGCCTGACGGCGGGACGCGGGCAGCCCGCCCGGAAGGAGCCGCCCGCGTGAACACGCAAGCCTCGGTCGTCGTGATCGGCGGCGGAGTGATGGGGACGAGCATCGCCTACCATCTGGCCGCCGCCGGCGTCCGGGACGTCCTGCTGGTCGAGCGGGACGAACTCGGCGCGGGCTCGACCTCGAAGGCCGCGGGCGGCGTACGCGCCCAGTTCTCCGACGAGCTGAACATCCAGCTCGGCGCGCGCAGCCTGGAGGCGTTCGCCCGGTTCGGGGAGGAAATCGGTTACGACATCGGACTGCACCGCGTCGGCTACCTCTTCCTGCTGTCGACGCCCGAGGAGGTCGCCTCCTTCGAGGCGGGGGTCCGGCTCCAGAACGCGCTGGGCGTGCCCAGCCGCATGATCGACCCGGCCGAGGCCCGTCGGCTCTCCCCGCTGATCACCACCGAGGGATTACGGGCCGCCGCGTACTCGCCCGACGACGGTCACTGCACGCCCGAGGCCGTCGTCCACGGATACGCGGCCGCCGCCCGCCGCTGCGGCGCGCGCATCCTGCGCCACACCGAGGTGACCGGTATCGAAACGCGGGGCAGCAGGATCACCGCCGTGACGACCACCCTCGGCCGCATCACCACCGACACCGTGGTCTGCGCGGCCGGTGCCTGGTCGCGGTCCGTCGCCGGCCTGGTGGGCGTGGATCTGCCGGTACGGCCGCTGCGCCGCCAGATAGCGGTGACCGAACCGTTCCCCGGCGGTCTGCCGCCCGGCCTGCCGATGACGATCGACTTCACCAGCAGCCTCTACTTCCACGCCGAGGGTCCCGGCCTGCTGGTCGGCATGTCGGACCCCGACGAGCGGCCCGGCTTCGCCACCGACACCCACGAGCGATGGATCCCGCGCCTGGTCGCCGCGATGGAACGCCGCGCCCCCGCCCTCCTCGACCTGCGCCGCGCGGGCGGCTGGGCGGGACTGTACGAGGTCACCCCGGACCACAACGCCCTGATCGGCGAGGCGCCTTCGGTATCCCGCTTTCTGTATGCGACCGGTTTCTCGGGGCACGGCTTCCTCCAGGGACCGGCCGTCGGCGAGGTCGTCCGCGACCTCTGCCTCGGCCGCGTACCCTTCGTGGACGTCAGCCCCCTCGGCGCCGGCCGGTTCGCCGCCGACGCCCCGCGTCCGGAGGTCAACCGCGTATGACGGAACGCCACCTGTGGCTGCGCCACGAGGTCCGCTCCACCGAACGCCGCACCCCGCTCGTCCCCGACGACGCCCGCCGCCTCGTGGACAGCGGTGTGCGACTGACGGTCGAGGAGTCCCCGCAGCGCATCTTCCCGGTCGCGGCGTACGAGGCGGTCGGCGCCCGTGTCGTGCCCGCGGGCTCCTGGACGTCGGCGCCGCCCGGCACGGTCGTCCTCGGCCTGAAGGAACTCCCCGACGAGCCCGTCGAACTGACGCACCACCACGTCTACTTCGGGCACGCCTACAAGGAACAGCCGGGCGCCGCCCACCTGTTGCGCAGGTTCGCCGCCGGGGGCGGGGCGCTCCTCGACCTGGAGTACCTGGTCGACGACGAGGGCCGCCGACTCGCCGCGTTCGGGTACTGGGCCGGCTATCTGGGCGCGGCCCTCGCGGTGCTCCAGCACCGGGGCCGGCTCACGGCACCCCTGCGCCCCACCGACAAGGACACCCTGGACGAAACCCTGCGCCCGCTCCCCGGCGACGAGGACCTCACCGCACTCGTCGTCGCGCCCTGGGCCGCAGCGGGCGCGGCGCACGGGCCGCGTTCGGCACGGCAGGCGTCCACCCGACCTGCTGGGACCTGGCGGAGACCCGCGACCTCGACCGTGCGGCCCTGCTCGGCCACGACGTCATGGTCAACGCCGTCCTCGCCACCAGCCCGATCCCGCCGTTCCTGCGCGAGCGGGACCTCGACGACCCCGCCCGCCGGCTGCGCACCCTCTGCGACGTCACCTGTGACGTCGGCTCCCCCCTCAACGTCCTTCCGGTCTACGACCGGACGACCGAGTGGACCGAGCCCGCCCGGCGGCTGCGCAAGGAACCCCCGCTCGACCTGATCGCCATCGACAACCTGCCCTCCCTGCTGCCGCGCGAGTCCAGCGCCGACTTCTCCCGCGCCCTGCTGCCCCTCCTGCTGGAGTACGACGTGAACCCGGCCTGGTCGCGATGCATGGCCCGCTTCCGGCGGGCCCGCGCCGGACTCGGCCCCGACGGGGAAAGCGGGCACCGTGACTGACCGCCTCCCCGCGAGCGGCACCGTCCACTGGGTCGGCGCCGGCCTGTCCACGGGCAGCGGACTGGCCGCCCTCTGCGAGCACGCCGACCGGGTCCGGCTGTGGCACCGCACCGAGGAACGCGCCGCCGACGCCCTCGGCCGGCTGGGCCTGACCGGACGCGCCGAACCGCGCGCCTTCACCCTGCGCGCGCTCACCTCCGAACTGGCCCCCGGTGACGTCGTGGTGTCGATGCTGCCCGCCGGCGAACACGCCCCGCTGCTCGCGGCCTGCGTGGCGGAGCGGGCGCACTTCGCCTGCTCCAGCTATGTCTCGGACGCGGTGCTGGAGCAGGTCCCCGCGGCCGTCGACGCCGGCGTCGTCGTCCTCACCGAGGCGGGGCTCGACCCCGGCATCGACCACCTCTTCGCGCACGCCCTGGTGGCCCGCGCACGCGCCGCGGTCGGGGACGGCACACCGGCGTCGTACCACTTCACCTCGTACTGCGGCGGCATCCCGGCGGTCGCCGACGACTTCCGCTACCGCTTCAGCTGGGCGCCCCTAGGAGTCCTCAACGCCCTCCGCTCGCCCGCCCGTTACGTGGAGGGCGGCACCGAGACGACCGCCGGGCGGCCGTGGGAGGCGACCCGCGCGCACCTCGTCGACGGGGAGGTCTTCGAGGTCTACCCCAACCGCGACAGCGTGCCCTTCGTCGAGCAGTACGGGCTCCCCGCCGCCTGGCAGGCGCGGACCTTCGTGCGCGGCACCCTGCGGCTGGGCGGCTGGCGTCGAGCCTGGGAGCCGGTGTTCGAGGAGCTGAAGGCGGGCGACGACACCCGGATCGCCTCCCTGGCCCGCGAGTTGGCGGCGGCCCACCCGATGACGGACACCGACCGCGACCGGGTCGTCCTCGCCGTGTCCCTGGCGGTTCGGGCCCGCAACGGCACCTCATGGTCAGGGAGTTGCCTGCTGGACATGGTGGGCGACGCGGAGGAGAGCGCGATGGCGCGTTGTGTCTCCCGGCCCCTCGCGCTCGGCGTGCGGCACCTTCTGGACGGCTCCCTGCCGGCGGGACTCAACCGCGCCGCCGAGACGGAGGAGCGGTCGCGGGAGTGGCTCGGCGAACTCGCCCGGGAGGGCGTTCCGTTCACCCTGCGCGTCGACGGCCCGCCGGTCAGTCCGTGACCGCTTCGTGGACCAGCCGCTTGAGGTCGGGGTAGAGCTTCAGCGACCTCTTCGGCCGTAGCTGGGTGAGGAACTGGACGGTGAGATCGCGACTCGGGTCGACCCAGAACGTCGTCGTGGCCACCCCGCTCCAGCCGTAGGTGCCGAGCCCGGAGGGGGCCTGGGCGCGGGCCGGGTCGATCACCACGGAGACGCCGAGGCCGAAGCCGACCCCGTCGTTGCCGGGTTCGTCGTGGGCGGCCGACTGCCGACCGCGCGCAGGTCGGCGCCGCCCGGGAGATGGTTGCGGGTCATCAGATCCACCGTCTCGGGCTTCAGCAGCCGTGTCCCGTCGAGTTCGCCACGGCGGCGCAACAACTCCATGAAGCGGTGTATGTCGTATGCGGTCGCCACCATACCGCCGCTGCCCGACAGGAACCGGGGCCGCCCGAACAGCGGCAGCCCGGGGATCGGCTCGATCCCGTCGTCGTCGGTGCCGCCGTACAGCTCGGCCAGCCGGCCCGCCTGGTCGCCCGTGACCTGGAAACCGGCGTCGCTCATCCCGAGCGGGCGGAAGACGCGTTCCGCGAGGAACGCGTCGAGGGGCCGGCCGGAGACGACCTCGATGATCCGGCCCAGGACGTTGGTGGCCACCGAGTAGTTCCACTGCGTGCCCGGCTCGAACTGGAGCGGCAGACGCGCGTACGCCTCGACGGTCGTCGCCAGGTCGGAACCGGGCAGCACCGCCGACTCCAGCCCGGCCTCCCGGTACAAGGCGTCGACGGGGTGGCAGTGGTAGAAGGCGAAGGTCAGGCCCGCGGTGTGGGTCATCAGGTCGCGCACCAGCAGCGGCCGCCCGGCCGGCCGGGTCTCGATGTCCTGGCCGGAGCCGCCGACGTACACCCGCGGGTCGGCGAAGGCCGGAAGGTGGGCGGCCACCGGATCGTCGAGGGAGAGCCGGCCCTCCTCCGTCAGCATCAGCGCGGCGACCGAGGTGACCGGCTTGGTCATCGAGTAGATCCGCCACAGGGTGTCCGGCTCGACGGGGAGGCCGGCGGCGACGTCGCGGTGGCCGTGCGTGGTGAGGTGCGCGATCCGGCCGCCGCGGGCGACGGCCACGAGGAAACCGGGCAGCCTGCCCTCGTCGACGTAGTGGGCGACATGCTGGTCGAGGCGGTCCAGGGCCTTCCCGTCCAGCCCGACCTCGGCGGGGTCGACCTCTTGCCGCAGCTGTGCCATCGCTATCCTCCGGTGCGTTCGATCAAGGTGCGGTCCGGCATACCCCGCCGGAACCACCTCAGACCTCATCGTCGCGCAGACACGGTTCGAAAGCCCCCCTTTCGACAGCGCCAACGATGTGCTGTGCGTCGCTCCTACCGGCGGGAACGGCCGCCCGAGGGGGTCGGGAGCAACGGGGGGAGCTGCGGCGGGAACGGCGCCGGGAATGAATGGCGGCGGGGGCGGCGGCGGGAACTGCGGTGGGGATGGCGCCGGGAAGTCCGGGCGCGGCCGCCCGTGGCCCCTCCCGTCCGGATCGCGTTGCAGTGTCGGCCGGGCACTCGTGAGGACGGTGCCGTCCAGGGCGGCGACCATGGCGCCGGCGACACTGCCCGCCAGGGTCGGCGGACGGTGCCCCGGCCGGCGCCTCCGGCCCCAGAAGCGCGTCGGGTGCCGTCCGTGACAACGGTGTGAAGCCGCCGGTGTCCGTGGCGGGTTGGAGGACTCCCCAGCCGGAGCCTGTCCACCGGCGGGCCGTGGACAGGGTCTACCGCCGTTGGCTGCCGGGGAATGCGGACGGGTCCCGCACCGTTGTGAGGAGATGACCCAGGACACGCAACCCGCCCTGCTCGCACTGCTCTCCGACGGCCGCGACGGGGTACTGGTCACTCTCAGACGGGACGGCCGACCGCAGTTGTCGAACGTCAGCCACCACCACTACCCGGACGAGGGCGTCATCCGGATCTCCGTCACCGACGACCGGGCGAAGACCCGCAACCTGCGCCGCGACCCACGGGCCTCGTACCACGTGTCCACCCCCGACCGCCGCGCCTACACCGTCGTCGAGGGCGCCGCCGACCTCTCACCCGTCGCCGCCCACCCCTACGACGAAACGGTCGAGGAACTCGTCCGCCTCTACCGCGACGTCCTCGGCGAACACCCCGACTGGGAGGACTACCGCGCCGCCATGGTCCGCGACCGCCGGCTGGTGGTCCGCCTCCGGGTGGAGCGCGCGTACGGGATCCCCAAGGCGACCGGCGACGGCTGAGCGCCTGCTGCGCGAGCCGACGGGCGGCGCCCGGGTGCACGCCCCGACCCGCGCGAAGGGAGCAACCGGTGCCCCGAGGCACCCGGCAACCGGTCCGCAACGCCGCGGATCCCGCGAACGGTTCCCCCCAGTGGCCCGCCCGGCCCGCCCGAGCCCCCGGAGCCGTGACCGGCGTCCAGGGGCTGGGCGGAGGAGGGCGAGGCGAGGGGGAGCGCAGGAGCGGTCAGGCCGTGACCGTCTCCCGCTCGGCTGCCGGCCGGCGCGGGCGCTCGCCCAATTGCTCCGTCGGGAGCTTCGCCGTCTCCTTCGCCGACAGGGCCGCGATCACCGGGGGCACGCACAGCGCCGCCGTGAACAGGGCCACCGCCGACCAGTCGTCGCCGTCGGGGCCCGTGATCTGCGCGGCGAAGGTCACCGCGAAACCGGCTACGGCGAAGCCGATCTGGGTGCCGATCGCCATACCGGACAACCGCACGCGGGTGGAGAACATCTCGCCGTAGAAGGCGGGCCACACCCCGTTGGCCGCGCTGTAGACGATGCCGAAGGCGACGATGCCGAGGACCATGGTCAGCGGGTAGGACCCGGTGGAGATCGCCCACAGGTAGAGGAACATCGCCACGGCGCTGCCGGCCGCGCCGACCAGGAACACCGGACGGCGGCCCATGCGGTCGGACAACGTGGCCCACAGGGGGATCGCCGCCAGCGCGACCAGGTTGGCCAGCGCGCCCACCCACAGCATCGAGGAGCGGCTCATCCCCACCGAGTCGCTGGTGGCGTAGGCCAGCGCCCACACCGTGAAGATCGTGGAGACGGAGGCGACGAGCGCGCCCGCGACGACCCGCAGCACGTCCGCCCAGTGCTCGCGCAGCAGCACCACCAGCGGCAGCTTGACGACGCCCTCGCTGTTCGCCTGCTGGGCGAAGGCCGGCGTCTCGTCGAGCTTGCGGCGGATGACGAAGCCGACGACGGCGACCCCGACGCTGAGCCAGAACGGCACCCGCCAGCCCCAGGACAGCAGGTGCTCCTCGGGCAGGGCGGCGATGGGGAGGAAGACCAGGGTGGCCAGGAGCTGACCGCCCTGCGTGCCGCTGAGGGTGAAGCTGGTGAAGAAGCCGCGCCGGTGCGGCGGTGCGTGCTCCAGCGTCATGGAGTTGGCGCTGGCCTGCTCACCGGCCGCGGAGATGCCCTGGAGCACCCGGCACAGCACCAGGAGCACGGGGGCGAGGGTGCCGACCTGGTCGCGGGTGGGCAGACAGCCGATGAGGAAGGTCGACACGCCCATGAGCATCAGCGTGAACACCATGATCTTCTTACGGCCCACCCGGTCCCCGAAGTGACCGAGGAACAGCGCGCCGACGGGACGGGCCGCGTACGCGACACCGAAGGTGGCCAGTGACAGCAGGGTCGCGGTGGCCGGGTCGGACTCGTCGAAGAAGACCTTCGGGAAGATCAGCGCCGCCGCGCTGCCGTAGATGAAGAAGTCGTAGTACTCCAGGGCGCTGCCGATCCAGGCGGCGGTCGCGGCCTTCTTCGGCTGGCCGGGCGGGGCGGCGTCATGGGGCGCTGCGGGGACGGACACGGCGTGCTCCTTCGGGGAAACTCCAACGTACGCGGAGTGAGGGAGGGCGAGGGAGGGACGAAGGGGCCGGTTCCCTGGGGTGACGGGGCGGCTCTGCCGGGCGCTACCCGGCTAATTAACGCACTGGATAGTTAGTAGCGGTTGGGTAGGGATGTTGCGCCCGCGTTTCGCCGGTGTCAAGAGGTCCCGCACGACGAGGTCGGCTCGCCGTGGGTCCGCCGTACGACCTGGCACGTGCCCCGTCGCGGCCCGCGCGGTCGGCGCGGGGCGTTCCCGCCGTCGGCCCGCCGCGGACCGGCGTCACGCCGGCGTCACTCCGCCGCGCGGTCCGCCGTCAGGTAGGCGATCACCATGTCGCCGAGCATGGCGCGGTAGTGCTCGCGCTGGGCCGGGTCGACCAGGTCGCGCCCGAACAGGGCGCCGAAGGTGTGCCGGTTGGCCACCCGGAAGAAGCAGAACGCGCTGATCATCGCGTGCAGATCGACGGCGTCGACATCGGCTGTGAACAGGCCGGACTCCTGTCCGGAGGCCAGGATGCGGCGGATCACGTCGAGGGCGGGGGAGCCGATCTTCCCCAACTTCTCGGAAGCGGCGATGTGCTCGGCCCCGTGGATGTTCTCGATGCTGACGAGACGGATGAAGTCGGGGTGCTGTTCGTGGTGGTCGAAGGTCAGCTCCGCCAGCCGGCGGATGGCCGCGACCGGGTCCAGGTGCTCCACGTCGAGCTGCTGCTCGGTGTCCCGGATGACGCCGTAGGCCCGCTCCAGGACGGCGGTGAACAGTTGCTCCTTGCCGCCGAAGTAGTAATAGATCATGCGCTTGGTGGTGCGGGTGCGGGCGGCGATCTCGTCGACGCGGGCGCCGTCGTACCCGGCGCGGGCGAACTCCTGGGTGGCCACGTCGAGGATCTCGGCCTGGGTGCGGGCGGCGTCGCGGATCCGCCCGTTGGGTCGTGCCGGTTCGTCGACGCTGGTCATCGGGTTCCTTCGGGCGTAGGGCGCGCTTCCATTCGGCGTGCCGTGATTCTAGAAGCCCCCGTGCCCTCGTACGGCGAGAGGTCTTCCCTCATGACCCGACTCGGTGTTATGACTAACTCACCAGTTCGTACATTAACCATCCCCTCTTCGCTCCCTTCGCCCACTTCGCCCGCTCAGGAGGTCCGCCGTGACCAAGGACGTGTCCCACGTGACGCAGGACTCGTATCTCGTCGCACTGATCGGCTCCGGCATCGGCCCGTCGCTCAGCCCGGCGCTGCACCAGCGGGAGGCGGACCGGCAGGGGCTGCGCTATCTGTACCGGCTGCTCGACATCGACGTGCTCGGTGTGCCGCCGGAGGCGGTGGGCGATCTAGTACGGGCCGCGCGCGACCTCGGTTTCGACGGACTGAACATCACGCACCCGTGCAAGCAACTCGTCATCGAGCACCTCGACGGGCTCGCCCCCCAGGCCGAGGCGCTGGGCGCGGTCAACACCGTCGTCTTCGAGGACGGCAGGGCCGTCGGCCACAACACGGACGTGACCGGTTTCGCCGCGTCCTTCGCACGCGGTCTGCCCGACGCACCGCTGGAGCGGGTGGTGCAGCTCGGCGCGGGCGGCGCGGGCGCGGCCGTCGCGCACGCAACGCTCACCCTCGGGGCCGGCCGGGTGACCGTCGTGGACGCGCTGCCCCGACGGGCCGCCGCCCTCGCCGACTCCCTCAACCGGCACTTCGGCGCGGGCCGGGCGGACTCGGCGACCCCGGACCGCCTCGCCGCTCTGCTGGCGCGGGCCGACGGCATCGTCCACGCCACCCCTACCGGCATGGCCGCCCACCCCGGCCTGCCCTTCCCGGCACAGTTGCTGCACCCCGGCCTGTGGGTCGCCGAGGTCGTCTACCGACCTCTGGAGACCGAGCTGCTGCGCACCGCCCGCGCCCAGGGCTGCGCCGTTCTGGACGGCGGCGGGATGGCCGTCTTCCAGGCTGTGGACGCGTTCCGGCTCTTCACCGGCCGGGAACCCGACAGCCCGCGCATGCTCGCGGACATCGCCGAACTGGCCGGCGCGATCCCGGTCCCCGAATAGCCCGGACGGTCCGACGGGTTCCCGAAGCGGCTGCTGAAAGCGGCTCCCCGACGCGGTGACGCGGTGAGGCGGTTGCTGCACGCGGCTACCGAACGCGGTCCCCGCCAGCGGTACCACGCACGCGGCTACCGAACGCGGTCCCCGCAAGCGGCACCGCGTTCGCCGAAGGCGGTTCCCGATCGCTGTGCCGAGCGTGGCCAGGAAGAAGGAAGAGGTACACCAGGTGCGTACATCCATCGCCACCGTCTCCCTGAGCGGTTCCCTCACCGAGAAGCTCACGGCCGCGGCCGCGCGGGCTTCGACGGGGTCGAGATCTTCGAGAACGATCTGCTCGCCAGCCCCCTCGCCCCCGAGGAGGTCCGCGCCCGCTGCGCCGACCTGGGCCTCACCATCGACCTGTACCAGCCGATGCGGGACATCGAGGCCGTGCCCGCCGACGAGTTCGCCCGCAACCTGCGCCGCGCCCGCGCCAAGTTCACCCTGATGAACCGGCTCGGCGCCGACACCGTCCTGGTCTGCTCCAGCGTCTCCCCGCTCGCCGCGGACGACGACGCCCTCGCCGCCGAACAGCTCGCCCGACTCGCCGACCTCGCCCAGGACTTCGGCGTCCGCGTCGCCTACGAGGCGCTCGCCTGGGGACGGCACGTCAGCACGTACGACCACGCCTGGCGCATCGTGGAGGCGGCCGGACATCCCGCGCTCGGCACCTGCCTGGACAGCTTCCACATCCTCTCCCGCGGCTCCGACCCCAAGTCGATCGAGGACATCCCCGGCGAGAAGATCTTCTTCCTCCAGCTCGCCGACGCGCCCCTGCCGGCGATGGACGTCCTCCAGTGGTCCCGCCACCACCGCCGTTTCCCCGGCCAGGGCGGCTTCGACGTGGCGGGCCTGCTGCGGCACGTGCTGCGCGCCGGTTACGACGGCCCGCTCTCCCTGGAGGTCTTCAACGACGTGTTCCGGCAGGCCGAGGCCGGCCCGACCGCCGTGGACGCCCGCCGCTCCCTGCTCGTCCTCCAGGAAGAGGTGGGCCTCGGCGCCCTGCCCGCACCGGTCGTGCCCACCGGTGTCGCCTTCGCCGAACTCGTCACCCCCGATGCCGAGCCCGTCACCTCCCTGCTCGGCGCGCTCGGCTTCGCCCGCACCGCCCGCCACCGCGGCAAACCCGTCGAGCTGTGGGAGCGGGGGGAGGCCCGCGTCCTGGTCAACACCGGCTCGGCCGCCCTCCCCCCTTCCCGGCGCCGCTCGGGCGGGGGCACCCCCGTCGACGGCACCTGCCTGGCCGCCGTCGGCCTGGAGTCCCCGGACCCGGCCGGTGCCGCCCGCCGCGCCGAGGCCCTCCTCGCCCCCGTCCTGCCCCGCCGCCGCGCGCCGAGGACGCCCCGCTGGACGCCGTAGCCGCCCCCGACGGCACCGAACTCTTCCTGTGCGCGACGAACCGGCCGCGACTGCCGGACTGGCGCGGCGACTTCGTGGACCTGCCGGGCGTCGCCGCCCCGCGGGACGGGGTCCGTATCGACCACCTCTCCCTCACCCAGCCCTGGCACCACTTCGACGAGGCCGTCCTCTTCCACCGTGCCGTCCTCGGCCTCGACGCCCAGGAGAGCGTCGACGTCGCCGACCCCTACGGACTGCTGCGCAGCCGTGCCGTCAGCACCGCCGACGGCGCCGTCCGCATCCCCCTCACGGTCGGCGCCGCACCCGGCGACGACACCGCCCACGCCCGGCACATCGCCCTGGCCACCCCCGACGTGGTCGCGGCGGCCCGCCGCTTCACCGAGGCCGGCGGCCACCTCCTGCCGATCCCCGCGAACTACTACGACGACCTGGCGGCCCGCCACGAGTTCGCCGACGGCGAGCTGGCGACGTACCGCGAACTGGGCATCCTCTACGACCGGGACGCGCACGGCGTCTTCCGGCACTGCTACACCCGCACCGTCGGCCGCGTCTTCTTCGAACTCGTCCAGCGCGACGGCGGCTACCAGGGCTACGGCGCCGTGAACGCGCCGGTGCGGCTGGCCGCCCAGCACACCCCACGCTGACCCGACGCCCGGCCTCCCGGCACCCACTCACCGGCCACCGGCCCGGCTACTGGCGGCTGACCGTCCTCGTCACACCGGCGACGACGGTCTTGGCCAGGAGCAGCCGGCCCGGCACCCCGTCGCGCGCCCCCCGGCCGCCTGCGGCGACTCACCGGGATGGCCGTCCGGGCCGGGTTGGCGCGCCGTCCGGCCACAGGTTTCGGCCGGAGAGGAGTGGGGCGAGGAACTCGGCTAGTTCCTCGCCGTGCGCGGTGGGCGGCAGGTCGGTCCGGCGGGTGCGCCGGTCCGTCAGGCTCCCCCTCCGTCCGCCCGACGGAGGCCACCCCCACGCCCATGAGGCCGTGGGGGCGGGACCATCGCAGAACCTGGCCGGGCCTACTTCGACGACTCGACGGCGTGGCCGCCGAACTGGTTGCGCAGCGCCGCGATCATCTTCATCTGGGGCGAGTCCTCCTGGCGGGAGGCGAACCGACACGCCGGTGGCGGCGGCCAGCTCGCGCAACAGCGCGAGGGTCTCATCGGTGATCAGATGCTTGGAATAGTCGATGCGCAGGTCACCGACGCGCACGACGTACCGCTCGGCGCGCCCGGGGTCCGCCGCGAACAACTCGCGCAGATGCGCCTGCCGGTGGGCGCGGTGGTCCTCCAGCGCGGCCCACTCGGGCCGCCGCGTGAGCAGGGGTGTGTCAGACATGGGAGGGGGTCTCCTTGGTGCCCTCGCCCCGCAGGGCGACGGCGTACATCTCGTCGGCGTCGAGGCGCCGCAGCTCCTCGGCGATCAGTTCGGAGGTGGGGCGGACCTTCAGCGCGAGGCTGCGCGAGGGCTGGCCGGGCAGCGACAGCGTGGCCAGCGGGCCCTCGGGGCGGTCGATGACGACCTCGCCGTTCTCGGTGCCGAGCCGGACGGCCGTGACGACCGGGCCCGCGGTCTCCACCCGCTCGACCGACACGTTCAGCCGGGCCTCCAGCCAGCGCGCGAGCAACTCCGCACTGGGGTTGTCCGCCTCGCTCTCCACGGCCGCCGACACGATGGGCGTCCGCGCCTGGTCCAGCGCCGCCGCCAGCATGGAGCGCCACGGCGTGAGCCGGGTCCACGCCAGGTCGGTGTCGCCGGGCGCGTACGAATTCACGCGCGCCTCCAGGGCCTGGAGGGGCCGCTCGACGGCGTACATGTCGGTGATCCGGCGCTGGGCGAGCGCGCCCAGCGGGTCCTTGACCGGGTACTGCGGCGCGTCCACCGGCCACCACACGACGACCGGGGCGTCCGGCAGCAGCAGCGGCAGCACGACGGAGTCGGCGTGCTCCGACACCTCGCCGTACGTCCGCAGGATGACCGTCTCGCCGGTGCCGGCCTCGGAACCCACCCGGACCTCGGCGTCGAGGCGCGACTGCGTGCGCTCCCGGGGGGTGCGGGCGTGCCGCTTGATGACGACCAGGGTGCGCGAGGGGTGCTCGTGCGAGGCCTCCTCGGCCGCCTTGATCGAGTCGTAGGCGTTCTCCTCGTCCGTGACGATCACCATCGTCAGGACCATGCCCACGGCCGGTGTGCCGATGGCGCGGCGACCCTGCACCAGCGCCTTGTTGATCTTGCTTGCCGTGGTGTCGGTCAGGTCGATCTTCATGGCCTGCGCCAGCTCCGTCCGTCTTGTGCGAGCATCTCGTCGGCTTCCTCGGGTCCCCAGCTTCCCGAGGCGTACTGCGCGGGCCTGCCGTGCCGTGCCCAGTACTCCTCGATCGGGTCGAGGATCCTCCAGGACTCTTCCACTTCCTGGTGGCGCGGGAACAGGTTGGCGTCGCCGAGCAGCACGTCCAGGATCAGGCGCTCGTACGCCTCCGGGCTGGACTCCGTGAAGGACTCGCCGTACGCGAAGTCCATCGTCACGTCCCGGATCTCCATCGACGTGCCCGGCACCTTGGAGCCGAAGCGGACCGTGACGCCCTCGTCGGGCTGGACTCGGATGACGATCGCGTTGGCACCGAGTTCCTCGGTGGCGGTGGAGTCGAAGGGGGAGTGCGGCGCCCGCTGGAACACGACCGCGATCTCGGTGACCCGGCGGCCCAGCCGCTTGCCGGTGCGCAGGTAGAACGGCACGCCCGCCCAGCGGCGGTTGTCGACGTTCAGCCGGACGGCGGCGTAGGTGTCCGTCGTGGAGGACGGGTCGATGCCGTCCTCCTCCAGATAGCCGCGCACCTTCTCGCCGCCCTGCCAGGCGCCCGCGTACTGCGCCCGCACGGTGTGCCTGCCGAGGTCCTCCGGCAGCTTCACGGCCTTGAAGACCTTCAGCTTCTCGGCGAGCAGCGAGGCCGCGTCGAAGGAGGCGGGCTCTCCATCGCGGTCAGTGCCATCAGCTGGAGGAGGTGGTTCTGGATGACGTCGCGCGCCGAGCCGATGCCGTCGTAGTAGCCGGCCCGGCCGCCGATGCCGATGTCCTCGGCCATCGTGATCTGGATGTGGTCGACGTACGACCGGTTCCAGATCGGCTCGAACATCTGGTTGGCGAAGCGCAGCGCCAGGATGTTCTGGACGGTCTCCTTGCCCAGGTAGTGGTCGATGCGGAACACCTGGTCCGGCTCGAACACGTCGTGCACGATCGCGTTGAGTTCCTGCGCGCTCGACAGGTCGTGCCCGAACGGCTTCTCGATGACCGCCCGCCGCCACGACCCGTCGGGGGCGTTCGCCAGGCCGTGCTTCTTCAGCTGCTCGACGACCTTGGGGAAGAACTTCGGCGGTACGGAGAGGTAGAAGGCGAAGTTGCCGCCGGTGCCGCGGGAGTGGTCCAGCTCCTCGACGGCGTCGCGGAGCTGCTTGAACGCCGAGTCGTCGTCGAAGTCACCGGGGATGAACCGCATGCCCTCGGCGAGCTGCTGCCAGACCTCCTCCCGGAACGGCGTCCGCGCGTGCTCGCGCACCGCGTCGTGGACGACCTGCGCGAAGTCCTGGTCCTCCCAGTCGCGGCGGGCGAAGCCGACGAGCGAGAAGCCCGGCGGGAGCAGGCCTCGGTTGGCCAGGTCGTAGACGGCGGGCATCAGCTTCTTGCGGGACAGGTCGCCGGTCACGCCGAAGATGACGAGCCCGGACGGACCGGCGATCCGGGGCAGGCGCCGGTCGCGGGGATCCCGCAACGGGTTGTCCCAGGCGGTGTCCATGCCGGCAGTGCTCATTCCGCGTCAGCTCCTTCGGTGTCGGGTCCCTCTGCGTCGAGTTCCCTGGTGTCGAGGGACTTCGTGACCGCGTCCAGCAGGTCCTGCCACGCCACCGCGAACTTGGCGACGCCCTCGTCCTCCAACCGGGTGACGACCTCCTCGTAGGAGATGCCGAGCGCCTCGACGGCGGCGAGGTCCGCGTGGGCCTGCGCGTAGCCGCCGGTGACCGTGTCGCCGGTGATGACGCCGTGGTCGGCGGTGGCGTTCAGCGTGGCCTCCGGCATGGTGTTGACGGTGCCGGGCGCCACGAGTTCGTCGACGTACAGCGTGTCCTTGTATGCAGGATCCTTCACACCGGTGGATGCCCACAGCGGACGCTGCTTGTTGGCCCTCGCCCCGGCGAGGGCGGTCCAGCGGTCTCCGCCGCGCGTCGTGTCGTCGGCGGAGCCGAACCTCTCCTCGTACGCCTGGTACGCCAGACGTGCGTTGGCGAGCGCGGCCCGGCCCCTGAGCGCGAGGGCCTCGTCGGTGCCGAGGACGGTGAGGCGCTTGTCGATCTCGGCGTCGACGCGGGAGACGAAGAAGGAGGCGACGGAGTGGATCGTCGACAGGTCGATGCCCCGCGCGGCGGCCTTCTCCAGGCCGGCCAGGTAGGCGTCCATGACCTCGCGGTAGCGCTCCAGCGAGAAGATCAGTGTGACGTTGACGCTGATGCCGAGGCCGATGACCTCGGTGATCGCCGGGAGACCGGCCTTCGTCGCCGGGATCTTGATCATGACGTTGGGGCGGTCGACGAGCCAGGCGAGCTGCTTGGCCTCGGCGATGGTGGCCGCGGTCTCGTGGGCCAGCCGGGGGTCGACCTCGATGGAGACGCGGCCGTCGCGGCCACCCGTGGACGTGTATACGGGATTCAGGACATCGGCGGCCGCACGCACATCGGCGGTCGTCATCATCCGTACGGCCTCGTCGACCGTGACGCCCCGCACGGCCAGGTCGGCGAGCTGCTCCTGGTAACCCTCGCCGGAGCCGATGGCGGCCTGAAAGATGGACGGGTTGGTGGTGACGCCGACGACGTGCCGCGTGGCGACGACCCCGGCGAGGTTGCCGGAGGTGATCCGCTCGCGGGACAGGTCGTCCAGCCAGATCGAGACGCCTTCGTCGGAGAGGCGCTTCAGGGCTCCCGCGGCGGCGGTTGCTTCGGACACTGTGATCATCTTCTTTCTGGCGATCGGATCAACCACGTGCGTGCGCCACGCTCGTGGTCGCATCGAGGGCGGCCGGGCCGCGGCGGCGACGTTCTCGGGGGTGAAGCCGAACTCGGCGAACAGCGTCCCGGCGTCGGCGGAGGCGCCGAAGTGCTCCAGGGAGACGATGCGTCCCGCGTCCCCCACGAAGCGGTGCCAGGTGAGGCCGATGCCCGCCTCGACGGCGACCCGGGCCTTCACCGACGGCGGCAGGACGCTGTCGCGGTACGCGGGCGACTGCTCCTCGAACCACTCCACCGACGGCATCGACACCACCCGGGTGCCGATCCCCTCCGCCTCCAGCGTCTCCCGCGCGGCGACCGCGAGGTGCACCTCGGAGCCGGTGGCGATCAGGACGACGTCCGGGGTGTCCTTCGAGGACTCCTCGAGGACGTAACCGCCCTTCGCCGCGTCCGCGTTCGGCGCGTACGTGGGCACGCCCTGACGGGTGAGGGCCAGACCGTGCGGTGCCGGGCGGGTGCCGTGCCGGCGGAGGATCTCGGCCCAGGCGATCGCCGTCTCGTTGGCGTCGGCGGGCCGTACGACGTTCAGGCCGGGGATGGCACGCAGCGAGGCCAGGTGCTCGACCGGCTGGTGGGTGGGGCCGTCCTCGCCGAGACCGACGGAGTCGTGCGTCCAGACGTACGTCACCGGGAGTTGCATCAGCGCCGACATGCGGACGGCGTTGCGCATGTAGTCGGAGAACACCAGGAAGGTGCCGCCGTAGACGCGCGTGTTGCCGTGCAGGGCGATGCCGTTCATCTCGGCGGCCATCGAGAACTCGCGGATGCCGAAGTGGACCGTGCGGCCGTAGGGGTCGGCCTCGGGCAGCGGGTTGCCCCGCGGCAGGAAGGACGAGGTCTTGTCGATGGTGGTGTTGTTGGAACCGGCCAGGTCTGCCGAGCCGCCCCACAGCTCCGGGACGACCGGGCCGAGCGCCTGGAGCACCTTGCCGGAGGCCGCGCGGGTGGCGACCGCCTTGCCCTCCTCGAAGACGGGCAGGTGGTCCTCCCAGCCCTCGGGGAGCTGACCCGCGAGGACCCGGTCGAACAGTCGCGCCCGCTCCGGCCGCTCGCCGCGCCAGGAGTCGAGCCGCTTGTCCCAGGCGGCGTGCGCCTCGGCGCCCCGGTCGAGGGCGGTGCGGGTGTGCGCGAGCACGTCGCCCGGGACCTCGAAGGACTTCTCCGGGTCGAAGCCGAGGAGGCGCTTGGTGGCGGCCACCTCGTCGTCGCCGAGGGCGGAGCCGTGGGAGGCCTCGGTGTTCCGCGCGTTCGGCGCGGGCCAGGCGATGATCGTGCGCATCGCGATGATCGAGGGGCGTGCCGTCTCGGCCCGCGCCGCGGTCAGGGCGGCGTACAGGGCGTGCACGTCGACGTCGCCGTTCTCCAGCGGCTCGATGCGCTGCACGTGCCAGCCGTACGCCTCGTACCGCTTCAGGACGTCCTCGGAGAAGGCGGTCGCGGTGTCGCCCTCGATGGAGATGTGGTTGTCGTCGTAGAGGAAGACCAGGTTGCCGAGCCTCTGGTGGCCGGCGAGCGAGGAGGCCTCGGCGGAGACGCCTTCCTGGAGGTCGCCGTCGGAGACGATCGCCCAGATGGTGTGGTCGAACGGCGAGGTGCCCTCGGCGGCCTCGGGGTCGAACAGGCCGCGCTCGTAGCGGGCGGCCATCGCCATGCCGACGGCGTTGGCGGCGCCCTGACCGAGCGGCCCGGTGGTGGTCTCCACACCGGCGGTGTGCCCGTACTCGGGGTGGCCCGGCGTCTTCGAGCCGTGGGTGCGGAACGCCCTGAGGTCCTCCAGCTCCAGCTCGTAGCCGGCCAGGTACAACTGCGTGTACAGGGTCAGCGAGGTGTGCCCGGGGGAGAGGACGAAGCGGTCACGACCGGCCCACTCGGGGTCCGCCGGGTCGTGTCGCATCACCTTCTGAAAGATCGTGTACGCGGCGGGCGCGAGGCTCATCGCGGTGCCGGGGTGGCCGTTGCCCACCTTCTGCACGGCATCCGCCGCCAACAGGCGTGCGGTGTCGACGGCACGCCGGTCGAGTTCGGTCCATTCGAAGCTGTCCGGGGTCTGCGTGCTCATCTTCAAGAAATCCTCGGTGCGAGCGAAGTGGCTGGTCTGATGCGTTCAAGAGTAAAAGTCTGACTTTTTCGGGGGAAGGTCCCCGTGTGTCAGGCTGTGGTGAAAGTGGGACACCCCGGCGGCGCCGGGCACGAACGAGGCGGCACGAGACGGACATGGCGGACACAACCGTCGAAGACGGTGACGGGATCAGAACGTTCCCCTTCCCGGTCGGCCTCAGCGTCGGCGGCGTCGGCATGCAGGTCGGCCCCATGGGCGCCGGCCGCACCTGGCACGCCGACGCGCCGCTGGAGCGCGTGCACCGGATCGACTTCCACATCGTCCTGCTCTTCACCGACGGTCCGTCCGTCACATGGTCGACTTCGCCGAGCACGAGGCGACGGCCGGAGACGTCCTGTGGATCCGCCCGGGCCAGGTCCACCGCTTCTCGAAGACCAGCGAGTACCGCGGAACCGTGCTGGCCATGCAACCCGGCTTCCTGCCTCGCGCCACGGTCGAGGCCACCGGCCTGTACCGCTACGACCTGCCGCCGCTGCTGCACCCCGACGAGGCCCAGTCGGCCGGCCTGCGCGCGGCCCTGGCGTACCTGCAACAGGAGTACGACGACCTCGCCACCGAGACCCTGCCGTTGAGCCTGCACACCTCCGTGCTCCGGCACTCCCTGACGGCGTTTCTGCTGCGCCTCGCGCATCTCGCCGCCAGCTCCGCGGAGGCGGCCCGCCGCCGGACCGACACCACCTTCACCCTCTTCCGCGAGGCCGTGGAACGGGACTTCGCCGTCAACCACAGCGTCAGCGCGTACGCCGACGCGCTCGGGTACTCCCGCCGCACCCTGGTGCGCGCGGTGCGCGCCGCGACCGGCGAGACCCCCAAGGGCTTCATCGACAAACGGGTCGTCCTGGAGGCGAAGCGGCTCCTGGCCCACACCGAGCTGCCGATCGGCCGGGTCGGCGCGGCGGTGGGCTTCCCCGACCCGGCGAACTTCTCCAAGTTCTTCCACCAGCACACGGACACGACACCGGCGGCGTTCCGCGCGGAACTGCGCTGAAACGCCGCCGGGTCGACGCGTGCCGCGGTCAGTGGCCGAAGGTGAACCAGTTCACGTTCACGAAGTCGGCGGGCTGGCCGCTGGTGAAGGTCAGATAGACGTCGTGGGTTCCGGTCACCGGGGTGATGTTCGCCGGAACCGTCCGCCACGACTGCCAGCCGCCCGTGTTGGCCAGCGCGAAACTCCCGACCGGTGCGGAGGTACGGCTGTCCAGGCGCACCTCGACGAGACCGCTGGCCCCGCCGGCCACGCCACTCGCCACCCGGGCGCTGAACTGCCTGGCCGCCGTGGAACCGAAGTCGACGCCGCGGTACAGCGCCCAGTCGCCGTTGGCGAGGGAACCGATGTTCTGGCCGCCGCCGGTGTCGGTGGTGGTCTCGGTGACCGCACCGGACTGACCGTCGTGCGACTCGGCCTGGACGGCGGCGTAGGCGTCGCGGTTGCCGGTCGGGGGAGGCGTCGTACCGCCCCCGCCGCCGCCCGCCGCCTGGAGGACCTGCACGTAGTCCACGACCATGGGCACGCCCGAGCGGGTGTCACCGTCGAGACCGCCGCCGAACGCGTCCGTGAAGGCGCCGCCCATCGCCACGTTCAGGATGATGAAGAAGCCGTGGTTCGTCGCGTTGTTCCAGGTCGTGGCGTCGACCTGAGTCGCCGTCACGGTGTGGTAGTTGACGCCGTCGACGAAGAAGCGGAGCGCCTCGGGGGTCGCCGAGCGGTCCCACTCCATGGTGTAGGTGTGGAAGCCGGACTGACAGGTGGTGTTGGGGCACGGGGTGGAGTTGCCGATGCCGGTGGTCTCGTTGCAGGGGCCGCCGGGATTGGTCCCGCAGTGCATCGTCGACCAGACCCTGTTCAGCCCCTGGACGTTCTCCATGATGTCCAGCTCGCCGACCGAGGGCCAGTTGTGGTAGTTGCCGCGGTAGGGCGCGCCCAGCATCCAGAACGCCGGCCAGTAGCCCTCGGCGGCGGTGCCGGTCACGTTGGGCATCTGCAGCCGGGCCTCGACCCGCATCCTGCCGCCGGACGGGGGCTGGAAGTCGGTGCGGTTGGTCTCGATACGGCCGGAGGTCCAGCGGCCCGCGGAGTCCCGCAGCGGGGTGATGCGCAGGTTGCCGTTGCCGTCGAGCGAGACGTTGCTCGTGCTGTTCGTCATCGTCTCGACCTCGCCGGTGCCCCAGTTCGCGGGGCCGCCCGGATAGGAGGTGCCGGTGGCGTACTGCCAGTTGGAGGTGTTGACGCCGGTGCCGGCGGCGCCGGTGAAGTCGTCGAGGAAGACCTGTGACCAGCCCGCCGGCGGAGTGGGCGCGGAGGCGTTCGCGGACGGGGAGGTGAGGGTGGCGGCGGCCGCCGCGAGGCCCAGTGTGCCGACGAGGGCGACGAGTGCCCGCCGCAGGGAGCGCCGTCTGCGAGGTGGTGTGCCGGAGGATTCGCTCATGGTGGGGAGTGCCTCTCGGGTACGGAGTGTTCGTGCGCGGGTGCCTTCGACAGCGCCCCGTGTTTGAGAGCGCTCTCAAAGTGCCGTCAATGTGCTCCTCGGCGCCCCGGCCGTCAAGAGTCAGGGTCGGGTCAGTCCGGCTGCCAGCCGAGCGCCCGGGAGATTCCGCGGGCCGCGAGCCGGACCGCCGGCACCAGGACCGGGACCCGCGCGTCGGCGTACGGCACGACGACCGACACGGCCGCGACCACCGCGCCGTCCGGACCGCGCACCGGCGCGGCCACCGACAGGGCGTCGTCGGTGACCTGACGGCTGCTCACCGCGACCCCGATGCGCCGTACTTCGGCCAGTACCCGGCGCAACCGCCGCGGATCGGTGAGGGTGTGGTCGGTGCAGGCCTTCAACGGCGCCTCGCAGTAGGCCGCTTGCACATCGGGCGGGCTGTGGGCCAGCAGCGCGAGGCCGACGCCGGTGACGTGCAGGGGCCAGCGGGCGCCCACCCGGATGTGGACACCGACCGCCGAGTGCCCCGACAGCCACTCCGTGTAGACGACCTCGGAGCCGTCCCGGACCGCCAACTGCACGTTCTCGTGGGTGGCTTCGTAGAGATCCTCCAGATACGGCAGCGCGGCCTGGCGCAGGGCCAGGCCGCGCGGGGCCAGCGCCGCGATCTCCCACAGCCGCAGGCCGACGTGGTACACCCCGGACGCGTCCCGCTCCAGCGCACCCCACCCGGTCAGGGCGGTCACCAGCCGGTGCGCCGTGGTGAGGGTGAGCCCGGCCCGCCGGCTGATGTCGGTCAGGGTCAGCGCGGGGTGCGCGTGGTCGAACGCGGCGAGCACGGACAGCAGCCGGTCGGGCGCGGAGCGGTCGGTCATGGCACGGGGTCTCCTCGGCTTCAACGGGGCGCGGCGACGTCGTCGTCACCACCGCTTCACGGGCATGGCGGCCCACGGGTTCAGCGCGGCCGGCGCCGGCGCGGCGGACCCGGCGCCCCGTGAACGCGGGCGGTGGTGCGGTCGTCGTGGACGATCCGCACGACATCAGTCGAGTCCGTCCTCCGCGATGCGCAGCAGCAGGGTGTGGAGCGTGGCGCGTTCCGCCTGGTCGAGTGGGGTGAGGAGGTCGTTGGTCACCCGCCGGCCGGCCGCGTCGGTGCCGCGCAGGAAGGCGCGGCCGTCCTCGGTGAGGACGACGATCCGGCTGCGGCGGTCGTCCGGGGCGGGGCGGCGTTCGGCGAAGCCCAGCTTCTCCAGGTCGTCGACCAGGCCGACGATCGCGCTCGGGTCGTAGCCGAGGCGGGTGCTCAGTTCGCGCTGGAGCGCGCCCTCGGCCGTCGCCAGGAAGCGCAGCACCGCGTAGTGGCGCAGACGCAGCCCCGACTCCTGGAGGGACGTGTTGAACAACTGCCCCGAGCGCAGTCCCAGGCGGTAGAGCAGGTAACCGGTGTCGGCGTGCAGTCCGCGCATCCACGGCTCGTCCGCGTCGATCGGGGTGGCGTTCACGGTGTCGTCCTGGCGGGCGATGGCGGGCTCCCTGGTGTCGGCCCCGGAGGGCGGTCTCGTCATGGCGCATTCCAGCATGACGCACATGCAAGGTCGACAACAACTATTGACGACAACAATTATTGCTCTTAGCTTCGATCTCGAAGCCGCACCCCCGAATGCGGCCGCACCCCGCGTCGAGGTGCGGCCGACCCATGTGAAGGGACACCGTCGTGCCCAGCATCGATCTCACCGGCAAGGTCGCCGTCGTCACCGGCAGCGGCCGGGGCCTCGGCCTCGCCTACGCGCACGCCCTGGCCGCCCACGGCGCCCGCGTG
The DNA here is from genome assembly GCF_001896135.2 of Streptomyces phaeoluteigriseus. Classification (GTDB taxonomy): domain Bacteria; phylum Actinomycetota; class Actinomycetes; order Streptomycetales; family Streptomycetaceae; genus Streptomyces; species Streptomyces phaeoluteigriseus. The sequence continues at coordinate 33,146 of NZ_MPOH02000009.1, read as the reverse complement.
GTCGTCAACGACATGGACGAGGCGGTCGCCGAGCAGGCCGTGAAGTCCATCACCGAGGCGGGCGGCACCGCCGTCGCCGAGGTGGTCGCCGTCGGCACCACCGAGGCCGCCGACCGGCTGGTGAACCGTGCCGTCGAGGAGTTCGGGCGGCTCGACGTCCTGGTCACCAACGCGGGCATCCTGCGCGACAGGGTGCTGTGGAAGATGACCGACGACGACTTCGACGCGGTGATCACCACCCACCTGAAGGGCACCTTCACCTGCGCCCGCGCCGCCGCCGTACGGATGCGCGAGCAGGGCGAGGGCGGCACGCTGATCCTGGTGGGCTCCCCGGCCGGCCAGCGCGGCAACTTCGGGCAGACCAACTACGCCGCCGCCAAGGCCGGCATCGCCGCCATGGCCCGCACCTGGTCCATGGAACTCGGCCGCGCGGACATCACCGTCAACGCGATCGTCCCGGTCGCCGCCACCGCGATGACCGAGACCGTCCCCGCCTTCGCCCCCTACGTCGAGGCCATGAAGGACGGCGAGCCCCTGCCCGCCTTCCTGCGCAAGGGTGAGGGCTTCGGCACCCCCCAGGACTGCGCGGCCCTCGTCCCCTTCCTCGCCTCCGACGCCGCCCGGTCCGTCACCGGACAGGCCATCGGCATCGGCGGCGACAAGGTGGCACTCTGGTCGCATCCGCAGGAGATCCGCACGGCCTACGCCGACGGCGGCTGGACCCCGGACGGCCTGGCCGACGCCTTCCCCACCTCGGTCGGCGCGGAACTCCAGACCGTCGGCATCCCGGCGCCCCAGTTCCCGGAGGCGTGATGGCTCCCTCCATGAACGTCGAGGACCTCGTCGCGATCGACGTCCACACCCACGCGGAGGTGTCCTCCCAGGGCCACTCCTCCCTCGACGACGACCTGCACGACGCCTCCTCCGCCTACTTCAAGGTCGAAGGCGAGCGTAAGCCGACCCTTCAGGAGACGGCCCGCTACTACCGCGAGCGCAGGATGGCCGCCGTGATCTTCACGGTGGACGCCGAGTCCGCGACCGGCACCGCCCCCGTCCCCAACGAGGAGGTCGCCGAGGCGGCCGCCGCCAACGCCGACGTCCTCATCCCCTTCGCCTCCATCGACCCCTTCCGCGGCAAGGCGGGGGTGCGTCAGGCCCGCCGCCTGGTCGAGGAGTACGGGGTGAAGGGCTTCAAGTTCCACCCCAGCATCCAGGGGTTCTTCCCCAACGACCGGGCCGTGGCGTACGCGCTGTACGAGGTGATCGAGGAGACCGGCGCCATCGCCCTGTTCCACACCGGCCAGACCGGCATCGGCGCCGGCGTGCCCGGCGGGGGCGGCATCCGGCTCAAGTACTCCAACCCGCTGCACGTCGACGACGTGGCCGCCGACTTCCCGCACCTGAAGATCATCCTGGCGCATCCGTCGTTCCCCTGGCAGGACGAGGCCCTCGCCGTCGCCACGCACAAGCCGGGCGTGCACATCGACCTGTCCGGCTGGTCGCCCAAGTACTTTCCGCCGCAGCTGGTGCAGTACGCCAACACACTGCTCAAGGACAAGGTCCTCTTCGGTTCCGACTTCCCCGTCCTGACCCCCGACCGCTGGCTCGCCGACTTCGGCAAACTGACGATCAAGGACGAGGTGAGGCCGAAGATCCTCAAGGAGAACGCCGCCCGGCTGCTCGGGCTGACCACACCGTGAAGGGGCGTGGAGATGCGCAACGAGGGACTGGGATCCTGGCCCGCACGCCGGGCCCGTAAGACCCCGCACCGCACGGCCCTGATCCACGGTGACCCGTCGACGGTCCGCGGTGAGCGGCCGACCGGCGACGGTGACGTGTCTACGATCGCCGGTGAGCGGTCTACGGTCGGCAGTGATCTGCCTAAGGCCCGCAGCGGTCCGTCGACGGTTCACGGTGAGCTGTCGACGGTCCACGGAGATCTGCCGACGTTCCGAGGTGAGCGGTCGACCGACTACCGCACATTGCACACGCGCACCACGCGCCTGGCCCACACCCTGCGCGCCCGGGGCGTCCGGCGCGGCGACCGGGTCGCCTACCTCGGTCCGAACCACCCCTCCTACCTGGAGACCCTGTTCGCGGCCGGCACCCTCGGCGCGGTCTTCGTGCCGCTCAACATCCGCCTGGCCGGGCCCGAGATCGCCTACCAGCTCACCGACTCCGGCGCGAAGGCCCTGGTCTACGGTCCGGCCTACGCGGGACTGGTGGCGGGACTGCCCGGCAGTACCGGCATCCGGACCTACCTCGAGGTCGGCGCCGAGTACGAGGAGTCGCTCGCGTCGGCCGCGGAGGACCCCATCGACGAGCCGGTCGGCCCCGACGACACCTGCATCATCATGTACACCTCGGGCACCACCGGCCGCCCCAAGGGCGCCATGCTCACCCACGGCAACCTGACCTGGAACGCGCTCAACGTCCTCGTCGACACCGACCTCATCGCCGACGAACGGGCGCTGGTCTCCGCGCCGTTGTTCCACACGGCCGGACTGAACATGCTCACCCTGCCGGTCCTGCTCAAGGGCGGCACCTGCGTCCTGGTCGGGTCCTTCGACCCGGACACCACCTTCGACCTCGTCGAACGCCACCGCGTCACCTTCATGTTCGGGGTGCCCACGATGTTCGACCAGATCGCCCGGCACCCGCGCTGGCCGGACGCCGACCTGTCCTCCCTGCGCATCCTGACCTGCGGCGGCTCCCCGGTCCCCACCCCGCTCATCGCCGCCTACCAGGAACGCGGGCTGACCTTCCTCCAGGGGTACGGCATGACCGAGGCCGCCCCCGGCACCCTCTTCCTCGACGCGGAACACGCGCTCTCCAAGGCGGGTTCGGCCGGTGTCCCGCACTTCTTCAGCGACGTACGGGTGGTCCGTCCCGACCTGGTACCCGTCGAGACCGGCGAGACCGGCGAGGTGATGGTGCGCGGCCCGCACGTCATGCCCGGCTACTGGGGGCTGCCCGAGGAGACGGCCGCCTCCTTCGCCGACGGCTGGTTCCGCAGCGGGGACGCCGCGCGCGTCGACGAGGACGGTTACGTGTACATCGTCGACCGTATGAAGGACATGATCATCTCGGGCGGTGAGAACGTCTATCCCGCCGAGATCGAGGACCTGCTCCTCACCCACCCCGACATCGTCGAGTGCGCCGTCATCGGCGTGCCCGACGACAAGTGGGGTGAGGTACCGCGGGCGGTGGTCGTGCCGCGCGAGGGTGTCTCGCCGGATCCCGACGAGGTCCTGGCCTCGCTCGTCGGCCGGCTCGCCAAGTACAAGATCCCGAAGTCGGTCGTCATCGCGGACGAACTCCCGCGCACCGCCTCCGGGAAGCTCCTCAAGTCCCGGGTGCGCAAGCGCTTCGGCACCAATTCCTAGCCGGTCGGCAACGACCCCCGGCGAAAGGTAGGACAGCCACATGAGCCTCACCGTCAACGGCCTCGACGAGCTGAAGAAGCTGGCAGGCAGCGACCTGGGCACCAGCGACTGGATCGAGGTCACCCAGGAGCGCATCGACACCTTCGCCGACGCCACGGGCGACCACCAGTGGATCCACGTGGACCCGGAACGCGCCAAGGACGGCCCCTTCGGCGCCCCCATCGCCCACGGCTACCTCACCCTGTCCCTCTTCATCCCCCTCTTCACCGAGCTGCTGGACGTCCAGGGCGTCACCACGAAGGTCAACTACGGCCTGAACAAGGTCCGTTTCCCCTCGCCGGTGAAGGTCGGTTCCCGCCTGCGCCTCACCGCCCGGCTCACCGAGGTGGAGGGGGTGCCGGGCGGGGTGCAGATCGCCGTCGACGCGCGATCGAGATCGAGGGCGGCGCGAAGCCGGCCGCGGTGCTGCAGAGCCTGTCGCGGTTCTACGCCTGAGGGCCCTCGCCACCCGGTCGCATCGAGCGGTCCGGCCGCTTCGTGCCACCAGCCGTTCCGTCCCGAGCGCGACCGCGTCTCCACGCCGGATCGGGACGCGGGCACGGGGTCGAGCGGACGCCGCGCCGAGGCGTCCGCCGGCGGGGTCGGCCCGCGTGGACGCCGCGGCCGCCTTCTCCGCCCGCTCGGCCGTCCAGCGTCCCGGTCGGTACCCCGCTCAGCGGCCCACCACGTCGACGAAGACCGGGTTGGAGTAGAACCAGGTGTCGGCCCACGGGTCGCCGTCGCCCGGGGTGTGCGGGACCGGCCCGTGCGGGTCGACCGCGGCACCGAGGTAACCGGTTCCGTGGCGGTTCCCGTCGCTGCCCCGCAGCCGCACGTAGAAGGACTCCTCGCCCGCGGTCAGCGGGACACGCAGGGTGTACGTCCCCTTGCGGCCGGAGACGTCCTTCGACCAGGCGACCTTGGTGTCGGGTGCCCGCCAGTCGTCCCGGTCGGCGGCCGGGCCGCGTACCGCACCCCGGATGACGTCCACGTGTGCCAACTCCGGCAGGACCCCCTGGGAGTTGGGGCGGGAGGCGCTGGTGACGGTGATGTTCAGGGTGAGCCTCTCACCCTTGCGGACCCGCAGCCGGCCGCCGAGCGTGACGCCCCGCCCGTGGTCGTGCTCGCGCTTCAGCCGCACCTCCAGCCCGTCGAGCAGATGCCCGTGGTCCAGCCAGACCCGGCCGGCCCGAAGTCCGGCCATCACCGAGCGGTATCCGTGCCGGGTGACGCCGACGTGGGTGCGGCTGAACTGGCCGGGCCAGAAGTCGCTGCCCGGCTGCGGGGTGTCGGTGTTCACCGGGTCGGGCAGCCGGCCGGTGGTGTCGAAGTTCTGCCCCGGTGCCCAGTCGCCGTTCCTCCAGGTGTCGGAGACGATGCGGTGGGCGTCGGAGTTGGTGGTGACGGAGAAGACCCTGCCCTCGGAGAGCAGCGCGTCCCACAGCCCGCCGACGGTCGCCGTCGCCCAGTCGAAACCGCCGTACGTCAGATAGGCGTCCGCCGGATACCCGGTCCAGGACTGTGCCGTCGGCTTGTTCTCGTACTCGCCGCGGATCGACGTCGGACCGCGCAGGCCGGGGACGGCCGCGCCCTGGGCGCCCGGTGCGCCCTCCATGCCGATCATGATTTCGGGGGCCGCGTCCCGCCAGTCGCGCATCTCGTGCGGGGAGTCGATGCCGAGGCGCATCGGGTGGTTGGCGAGGACCAGGACGTCGTCGACGTAGCCGGTGCGGCGCTGTCGCGCCAGCCACTGGATGGCCCTGACGGCGTGGGCCTCGTTGCGGGCGGTGTCCGTGGCCCCGGCGGCCCCCTGGGTGTAGCCGAGGAGCTTGCCGTCGTAAGCGGTCTCGAAACGGGTCAGCAGGTCGACCTCGTGCGGACCGGGCGCCGCGAACACCGTGGCGTGCTCGGCGGCCGGGATGTACCACTCCAGGCCCTGGAAGATCAGCTGGCGCGGGTTCTCGGCACGGGCCTTGACGATCTCGTCGTGCTCCAGCGAAGCGCCGTACCGCGCGTGCCCGAGGTTGGAGTGCTCGGTGAAGACCATCCAGTCCAGGCCGTACGCCGCGCCCGCCGCCGCCAGTTGCGAGAACGTGTACTTGGCGTCGTGGCTGTAGACGGTGTGGATGTGATGGTCGCCGACGAGATAGCCCAGGCGCGGGTCCTCACCGCCGAGGCGGCCGAGGCCGCGGCGGACGCCGGCCGGCCGCCGCCGCCCCGAGCGCGAACGCGGTACCGAACAGGCCTGCTGCCCGCAGGAGTTGGCGTCTGGACGCACCCTGTGCGTCGAGATCGGCGGAGGATACGGACGGATCCGCCCAGGAAGGCAGCTGCTGCTCGGCCATGACTCTCTTTCGGGGCTCGGGGCTCGGGGATCGGGGCTCGGCGCTCGGGCCCTGGGTGGTGCTCGGGCTCGGGGTGGGGCTCAGTGGTTCATGAAGGAGGTGACGGGCAGCGCCCGTTCGACGATCCGGACGTCGCCGAGCCGACCGTGCAGGATCTGGTCGATCTGCCCGCCGTACGCGTAACCGCCGAGCAGCCACGGCAGTCCCACGGAGGTGATGCCGACCGACCTCGCCTTCGGGTTGCGGACGACCGGGCAGCCCTCGACGTAGAGCGTGGTGTGCCGGCCGTCGTTGACGACGGCGAGGTGCCACCAGGTCTCCAGCGGCGTCTCCTGGCCCCAGTTGGTGGCGATGCCCTCCTGGTTGAGCGGACGCATCGCCCACTGCGGTTCGCGATCGTTGGAGAGGGAGAGTGTGGCCAGCGGCTCGTCGGGGTCGTCGCCGGTCTTCCCGGCGGCCCCGCCGGTTCCGGTGCGGCCGACCAGCCCCGACCAGGCGTGGTGCGCGGCGTCCCAGTCGGCGGGCAGCCGGTAGAAGGCCTCGATGGTGTACCCGCTCTCGAACGTTGCCGAGTTGAGCGGCGCCCCGTCCACCGTCCGCAGGTACGCCCCCCTCAGCGGCGACTTGTGGCCCTGGAACTCCAGGCTGCCGTGGCCGGGCTGGTCGGGGTGGTGGTCGGCCGACCAGCCCAGCGACCCGCCACCGACGGTGACGACGGCGAGGTCGTTGCCGCGTCCGGACAGGTCACGGACGGTGCCCCCCGCGGGCGACTCGAAGCGCCAGTACGCCACCGTGCCCGGGACCAGCATCCTCGGCACCGGACGTGCGGGCCGCGCCGGTTCGGGGGCGAAGCCGGCGAACCGCTCCGCGAAGTCGATGCCGACGGTGAACCGGTCGGCGTCACCGCTCAGCTCGATCTCCTGCCGCTCCAGCTCGTTGAGGCCCTTCGCGGCCCGGCCGAGGATCCAGGGGGAGACCGTCTCCACATCGATGACGTTCCGGTCCAGGTCGAAACGGTAGAGACGGATCATCGCCGCGCCGCCGAAGTAGCGGTTCTGGTAGTTCGTCAGATGCAGGTGGACGTCGTTCCCCGCCGCGTTCCTCCGGGTCACCCGTCCGGCGGGCCAGTAGTGGCCGTTGAGGGTGAGGAAGATCTGGTCGTGGTCCCTGATCAGCCGGTCCCACAACTGCTGCCCGTACGCCGACAGCGCGTCGTCCGCCACGACCAGCTCGTGTGTGGTCAGGACGACAGGCGTCCCCGGGTGCCGGGCCAGCACGTCGGCGGCCCACGCGTACCCCTGCGGCGACAGCCGCCAGTCCAGTGCCAGCACCATCCACTCCCGGCCGGCGGCCCGGAACAGGTGGAAGGTGTTGTAGCCGTCCGGGGAGGCGCCGCCGAAGGCCGGGCGGCCCGCGAAGCGGTCCGGGCCTAAGGCGTCCAGGTACGGGCTCGCTCCGCGCTGGTCGGTCGTCGACGACCGCACGTCGTGGTTGCCCGCCAGCACGCTGTAGCCGACCCCGCGCCGGTCCAGCAGCGTGAACGCCTCGCTGATCGCGCTGACTTCGGCTTTCGTGCCGTTCTGCGTGAGGTCGCCCAGGTGCGACAGGAAGACGATGTTCTCGTCCCTGCCGTGCTCCAGGAGGTAGCGCAGGGACGCCTCCACGGGTGCCTTGTCGATGCTCGGTCCGTCGAAGAGGTACTGGGTGTCGGGCATCACCGCGAGAGTGAAGCGGCGGCTGTCGGGATCGGGGCGCCACGCGGACGGCGTCGCCTCGGCGCCGGCGGCCGGCAGGACGACCGAGGCGGTGGCGGCGGCGCCCAGCAGCGCGGTCGCCCTCAGGAAACCGCGTCGTCCGGCGTCGGCCTGGGCGGCCTCGCACTGTTCATGGGCATGCGACGTACACACGTGTGCTCCGTAGGGGAAGTCCGCCGAGGGAAAGGGGAGTTCAGAGGACGCGCAGGGTCCAGCTCCAGCGGTGCCGGCCCGGCGCGACGAGATAGGAGGGGAAGGTGTCGGGACCGCAGGAGGCCGTACCGAGCCCGCGGTGCGCCGCGTCGAGGTGGACCACACAGCCGGTGCGCGGCACTAGCTCGTCGTGGTGGGCGGCGGCCGTCAGATCCTCGGCGCGGTGGCGTGTGACGGAGACCTGGCGCGGCTCGTCCAGCGTGACCGTGAGGCCGGTGGCGTCGGGCGCGGACAGCGTGAACCGCCGTACGCCGTGCCGGCCGCCGCTCTCCTGAGGCCGCAGGTAGGGGGTGAACAGGGCGTCGACGGGGAGGGAGTGATGACCCACCGGCGCTCCCGCGCTGCGGTCGGGGTACGACTCCCAGGGGCCTTGCCCGAACCACTCCAGCAGGTCGAACCCGGGGACCGTCTCGAAGACCGAGCCGACCCGCGCCACGTCGTCGAACACGTCGGGCAGCTCGGCGTCCTCGTCGATCCGCAGGCCCCCCTCGACCGGCGTCAGCACCTGACGGTGGCGGACGACCCCGATGTGGCCGGCGTACTGTGCGACGACGGTCACCGACACCCCGTCGCGGCGCACCGAGACCGGTTCGCGCACGAGCGCGTCCAGGCCCCAGGTCCGCCAGCGCAGCGCCGTACCACCCAGCTCGTCGTTGTCGGTGGGCGCCCGCCACAGCGACAGCGTGGGGGCGGCGGTCAGCAGCGGGTGCACCAGCAGCCCGTCCGCGTCGATCTCCACCCGGGCGGCCGCCGTCCGTTTCGCGACCGGTTGCACGAGCGGCGCGGCAACCGATGCGTCAACGGGTGCCACGAGCGGCGCGGCGACGGGTTCCACCACGGTTTCCGGGAGCGGACCTGGAACCGGCTCCACAGCGGCTTCCGCGGCCCGCAGCAGGAGTTGCGGTGTGCACACCTCGGTGCCGCGCGGTGCCCAGGGCAGGTCCTCGGCCGTCGTCACACGCAGCGTCAGCCATGCCTCGCCGCCGTCGGGCGGCAGCTCGAACGGCAGTGGCACCACCGCCGTCTCGCCCGGCCGCAGTTCGGGCAGCACGGCTGGCGCGGTGAGAGTGCCGCCGTCCGCCAGGGACAGCTCCCACTCGGCGGCGAGCCAGTCCAGGCCGCGGAAGTGCTGGTGGTTGGAGAGCACCAGGCCCTCGTGCCGGAAACAGTCCAGGCGCACCGGAGCGGCCAGCTCCCGGTGCTCGTACATCACGGGCTTCGGCGTGCGGTCCGGGAAGACCACGCCGTCCGCGACGAACGCGCCGTCGTGGTCGCTCTCGCCGAAGTCGCCGCCGTAGGCCCAGCGGTACCCGGGTGCGGCGACGCCGCTGTCGTAGAGCCCGGCGCCCCCACGCCCGGCCGGTCTTCCGTCCGTCACGCTCTGGAGGATGCCGTGGTCCCAGAACTCCCAGATGAAGCCGCCCTGAAGTCCCGGGGTGGCCTCGATGGCGGCCCAGTGGTCGGCCAGCGTGCCGTTGCTGTTGCCCATCGCGTGCGAGTACTCGCACTGGATGAGCGGCTTGGTCTGGCGCCCGGAGAGCGCGTGGGCCACGCAGTCCTCCAGCGGCGCGTACATGGGACAGGCGATGTCGGAGGCCACGTCAGGGTCCGCCCAGCCGCGCTTGGCGGCGCCTTCATACTGCAGCGGCCGGGTCGGGTCGTGCCGGCGCACCCAGCCCGCCGCCGCGTCGTGGTTGGCGCCGTAGTCGGACTCGTTGCCCAGCGACCAGATGATCACCGAGGGATGGTTCTTGTCCCGCAGCACCATGCGGGACACCCGGTCGACGAAGGCGTTGAGATAGCGCGGGTCGTCGGCGATCTCATGGGCGTGGTCGTGGGACTCGATGTCCGCCTCGTCGACCACGTAGAAGCCGATCTCGTCGGCGAGGTCGTACAGGGTGGGGTCGTTCGGGTAGTGCGCGGTGCGGATCGCGTTGAAGCCGAAGCGCTTGAGCAGGACCAGGTCCGCGCGCATGTCGTCGTACGACACCGTGCGTCCGGTCAGCGGATGGAAGTCGTGCCGGTTGACGCCGCGGACGAGGACGCGCTCGCCGTTGATCAGCAGGTCCCGGCCGACGATCTCGACGTCGCGGAAACCGACGCGGTGCCGGGAGGTGTCGGCGACGGTGCCGTCGGCGCGGTGCAGGCGCACGGTCAGGCCGTACAGCTCGGGCGTCTCGGCGTTCCAGGTGCGTACCTCGGGCACGCGCGTGTGCAGTCGTGCCTCGCCGAGGAAGGCGGAGACCCGTTCGTCCTGCGCGTTCAGCCGGTCGAACCCGGTGTCCCGCGTCAGCGGCACCCCGTCCAGTTCCCCGCTGACGTACCAGCCCTCGGGCAGCGCCCCGCCGGCGTCCCGCACCAGGCAGTCGACCCGCAGTTCGCCGTCCCGGCGCGCCCGTACGGTCACGTCGGCCAGGTGCAGCGGGTCGGTCGCGTACAGCAGCACCGAGCGGGTGATCCCGCCGTGCCACCAGTGGTCCTGGTCCTCGATGTGCGAGGCGTCCGACCATTTGACGACGGTCAGCCGTACGACGGCCCGCGCGCCGGGGTGCACGAGGTCGGTCAGGTCGAACTCGGCGGCGAGGTGGGAGTCCTTGGAGATGCCGACGGGCCGCCCGTCCACGTGCACCAGCAGCACGCTCTCGGCGGCCCCGACCTGGAGCACGATCCGGCGCCCGGCCCAGTCGGCGGGGATGTCCAGGTCCCGTTCGTGGACACCGGTCGGATTGTCCGCGGGCGACAGCGGAGGGAATTCCGTGTACGGCATACGGATGTTCAGATACTGCGGAAGGTCGGCGGTGTCCTGCATGGTCCACACGCCCGGCACGGCGGCGGTCGACCACGCGTCGCCGACCGGAGCGTCCGGAGCGGACAACAGCTGGAAACGCCAGTCGCCGTCCAGGGAGTGCGCTGCGCCGCGCCGGTCGACGGCGTTCATGGGCAGCCGCCCCCAGGCGGTCACCTCCGGTGCCTCCCAGGGGCGGAGCGCCGACAGGGGGTCCCTCACTTGATCGCTCCCTTTCCGAGGTCCCCGATGATCTGGCGGGCGCCGATCGCGAACACGATCAGCAGCGGGACCAGGGCGAGCAGCGCCCCGGTCATGACCATTCCGTAGTCGGTGGTGCCGTGGGTGCCGTTGAGCTGGGAGAGGGCGACCTGGAGGGTCACGTTGCCGGGGTCGGTGAGGGCGATCAGCGGCCAGGCGTAGTCGTTCCACTGGCCCATGAAGGTGAAGATGGCGAGGAAGGCGAGGCCCGGCCGGACCACCGGGAGGGCGACGTGCCAGTACTGGCGCAGGAAGTTCGCGCCGTCGATGCGGGAGGCGTCGAGGAGTTCGTCGTGGATGGCGCTCCTCATGTACTGGCGCATCCAGAAGATGCCGAAGGCGTTCGCCGCCGCCGGCACGATCAGCGCCGTCATCGAACCGATCCAGCCGAGCCGGGCCATGATGACGAACTGGGGGATGGCCTGGAGCTGCATCGGCACCATGAAGATGAGCATCAGCAACCCGAACAGCAACCGCTTGCCGGGGAACGCGAACTTGGCGAAGACGAAGGCCGCGAGCGAGTCGAAGAGCAGCACCAGGAATGTCACCGTCGTCGCGACGAGCAGCGAGTTCGCCATGGACCCGAAGAAGTCGATCGCGTCGAAGAGGCTGCGGACGTTCTCCAGGAAGTGGGTGCCCGGCAGCAGCTTCGGCGGGTACGAGAAGATCTCGCTCGACGTGTGCGTGGACATGATGACGGCCCAGTAGAACGGGAAGGCCGACAGCAGTACGCCGGTGATCAGCGAGGCGTGCAGGGCGAGGGCGCGGCGCCGTGACCCCCGGATACCCGCGCGGGACGGCTTGAGGCCGTGGATGGATGCCATGGTGCCGGCCCCTCCTATGCTTCGTCCCGGCGCTGGAGCAGGCGCCAGTTGATGATCGAGAAAAGTACGACGACGAGGAAGATGCCCCAGGCCACGGCCGCGCCGTAACCGAAGTCGTTGTTGTCGAAGGTCTGCTGGAAGAAGTAGAGGACCATGGTCCGGCCCGAGTGGCCGGGGCCGCCCGAGAACGTCGACTCGTTCGCGGTGTTCTGGAGCAGCACCTGCGGTTCGGAGAAGCTCTGCAGACCGGTGACCGTCGAGACGACGAGCACGAACAGCAGGGTGGGCCGCAGCAGTGGCAGGGTGACGCGGAAGAAGGTCTGCACCGGCCCGGCGCCGTCGATGCGCGCCGCCTCATACAGCTCGCCGGGGATGGTCTGGAGGCCGGCGAGGAAGATGATCGCGTTGTATCCGGTCCACTGCCAGGTCATCAGCGTGGCGATGGCGACCTTGATGCCCCACGGGGTGTTCAGCCAGGCCACCTGGTCCAGCCCCACCGCCTGCAACAGGGCGTTGACGAGTCCGAAGTTGGTGGAGAACACCGAACCGAAGACGATCGCGACGGCGACCACCGAGGTCACGCTGGGCAGGAAGAAGGCGACGCGGTAGGCGTTCTTCAGACGGACCGCCGAGTTGAGCATCACGGCCGTGACCATCGCCAGGAAGATCATGGGGAAGGTGGCCAGGGCCCAGATGACGACGGTGGTGGCGATGGACTGCCAGAAGTCGCTGTCGCCCACCAGGTACCGGTACTGCGACAGGCCCGCCCACTCCATGGACCCGAGCCCGTCCCACCGGTGGAAGGACAGGTAGAACGAGAAGCCCACGGGGATCAGGCCGAAGGCGAGGAAGAGCAGGTAGAAGGGGGAGATCGCGGCGTAGAGGTGCCAGTATCTGCGCAGGCCCTTGCGAGGCTGGACGGCGGGGATCTCCGCCACGACCACCGGGGGCTTCTCCAGTGCGGGGACGGTGGCCATCAGTGGCTCACCCCCAGGTGCTCGGCGATGCGACGGCACTTGCTCATGGCGTCACTCCAGGCCTTGTCCGGGTCCTTGCCGAGGACGCCGACGTTCTTGATCTCGTCCTTGACGGGCTGCCCGAGGGCGATGTCGAACGGGCTGTTGTAGGCGACCGCGATCCTCTGCGCGGCGGGCCCGAACACATCCGTGGTGACCTGTCCGCCGAAGAACGGGTCGGGGTCGCGCAGTTGTCTCAGCCCGTAGGAGGCGGGGGTGGAGGGGAAGAGGCCCGCGTCGACGTAACCCTGGGCCTGGTTGTTCGCGTCGAGCATCCAGGTGATCAGCCGGAAGGCCTGCTCGGGCTCCCGGCACGCCCTGGTGATCGACAGGAACGAACCCCCGTTGTTGGCGGGCCGCACCGGCATGTCGGCGACGCGCCACCTGCCCTTGGTCCGGGGGACCCCGTTCTTGAGGTCGAACGTGGCCCAGGAGGCGCCCAGTTGGCTGGGCAGCTTGCCGTCCTCCACGGCGGACAGCTGGTCCGGGGTGCCGTTGACCAGATCCGAGACGAGCCGGCGCCGCTCGGCCTCCACGGCGAGATCCCAGGCGTGGCGCACATGCTCCTGGTCGCCGATGAAGTGACGGTCCCTGTCGACGTACCGCTCGCTGCCCTGGTTCACCACGTTGTCGAAGACCGCGTTGACGTCGGTGAGCAGAGAAGCACCCGGAACGCGCTTGCGGAGCTGTTCTCCGGCGGCGAAGAACCTCTCCCAGGTGTTCAGCTCCTTCGACACGTCGTCCGGCTCGTAGGGCAGTCCGGCCTTGCGGAACACGTCGTACTGGTAGAGGTGTGCGACCGGCCCGCAGTCGATCGGGAAGCCGATCATCGAGCCGTCGTCGGCGATGCCCTGGTCCCATTTCCAGGACAGGTAACGGCTCTTGTAGGTGTCCGCCCCCAGCGTCCGCAGGTCGACGAACTGGTCGGCGTTGGGGAGGTAGGACGCCATGTCCTCGCCCTTGAGCCCCGCGATGTCGGGGATGCGGGCGCGGCCGGCCATGGTGGTGATCAGCTTGGAACGGTAGTAGCCGCCGATCTGGATCGCCTGGAGGTTCACCGTGCTGCCGTACCGGGCCCTGGCGTTCTTGACGACGGTGTCGCTCAGGCCGCCGCTCCAGTACCACAGGACCATGTTGCGGCCGGTCGAGCCGGTCGGGACGGCGCAGCCGGACGCCAGGCCGCCCAGCGCCGCGGCGGCCGCAGGGGCCAGGCCCGCGCGCAGCAGGCCTCTTCGTGAGAGCCGCACAGCTCCCACCGCCTTTCGGATCTGTTCGGGAGTTCGCATGGGAGGGGCATGTGGGGGAGTCGGTGTCGGGTGTCTGGGGGACGGGGGAGGGGGAGGCGGAAAGGCGGAGGAGGGCGTCGACGCGGAGCGTCGGCAACCGACGACAACGCGGCGGATGCGCGTGCCGGACCCCGCGTCCGCGGCGTGATCCAAACGACAGGCCCCACGCCCCACCACCCGGCGGGCGCGGCCCGTGCCGCGCCCGCCCCCTCACCCCAACACCCCCGAACGTGCGGACTGCAGAGGGCCGTCGGAGTGCTGTGGATCGAGCCCCCCGCCGGTTCCGGCCTCGATCCGCACGCGACGGTGCTCGCCGTGGAGCTGGACGGCGAGCTGGAGCTGTACCGGGGATCGGGGTGCTCCTGACGTGCTCGGGCCGGCCGGTCGCTCCCGTCCGCAGCGCGGCGCGCCCGATCCCCCGTTCGCCCGGGGATCCCCCGTCGATCCCCGTGCGGTGGTGCTCGTGGTGCTGTTCCGCTCCCACGGAGGTCCCCATGACCCCCGTCGTCCCCCGTGGATCCTCCGTGGGCCTTCGGTGTTACACCGTTAAGAGCGCGCACCCCGGCCCCTGATACACCTTGGGGAGGGAAAATTCCCCCGGACTTCCCGTCCGGGGGAATTCGGGCGGCAGGGCGCGGCCCCCGGCACTCTCGCTGAGGCCGGGCCGGCCGGTGAAAGCGGCCGTGAGGGAGGTGAACCGCCGGGTGGTGAAGGCCACGCCGGCGGCGGGCGGTACGCCGTCGACAACGGGGTCCGGACGGAGGTGCCGCCGCGCGCGGGTGACGGGCTCCGCACCGGTGACGCCTGCGGAGCCTGCAGAGCCGCGCGGGGATCTACAGCGGCAGGGCCTGTGCCGCCTGGCCCACCTCGACGGAGTCGACCGGGGCGGGCACGGCCGCCGGCAGGGGCTCCGTCTCCTCCACCCGCTGCTGCGGAAGCGACACCGCGCGCAGTTGCCGCGGCCCCGACACGATCGCGTAGTCCTGGCCGAGGAACGGCGGAACGATCTCACCGGGATCCTCGCCGAGCGCCAACTGCACCGCGGCCCAGGGGGCGTTGACGCCGCACAGGGACAGCTGGTGAAGTCCGCCGGCCGGACGCGTGTTGACGTCCATCAGGACCGGCACGTCGCCGAACATCCGGAACTGGATGTTGGACAGGTAGTGCAGCCCGAAGCCCTCGGCGATCCGCCGGGCCGGCTCCAGCCACTGCTCCTGGAGGGTGAAACCCCGGCGCCGGCCGTTCTTGGTCCGGCCGATGGACAGCCGGATCCGGTTGTCGGGGCCCGTCAGGCAGTCCACCGACACCTCCGGCTGCTCCAGCCGCGGCATCACCAGCCAGTCCACCTGCTCGTCGGCCTGCTCCAGCGCCTCGACGACCATGTCCAGCTGGACGTACGGCGCCGGGAAGCCGCTGAGCTGCGCCAGCGAGAAGGGGGTGCGCGTGATCACCCGGAAGCCCACGCCGCCCGCGCCGGACGCCGGCTTGAAGCACGCGGTGTGCCCGTCGGCCTCCAACTCCTCGACGGCCGAGACGAGTTCGTCCGCCGTCCGCACCCGCCGCCACGGCGGGACGGGCACGCCGATCGCCTGGACGGCCTCGTAGGCGATCACCTTGTCGTGGAAGACCGCGACGGCCTCGGGCGGCGGCGCCAGCAGCGCCGTACCGGCCGCGGCGAAGTCGGCGCGGTGCGCCACGATCGCGGCCTGGTGCAGCCGGGGGACGAACACGTCGATGCCGCGGCGCCGGCACTGGTCGAGGGCGTACTCGACGTACCCGGCGGGGGACAGGCCCTCCGGCTCGAGATCGGCGGTGTCGGCGGCGGCCAGGACGGGCGAATCGGCGTCACCGTGCGTGGCGTGGATGTCCACGGCCCGGTCGCTCGGATTTCGCCGCAGCTGATCCATGAAGAACACGTTCTCCGCGTACGTGCGGTTGAGCCAGACGCGTACGCGAGAGACCATGCAGGCCGCCTTTCACGGTTCACGGGCAGGGCGAAGCAGGCCCGGCCCGGGCAGGGGGAGTGGAGGGACACCAAACCGCCCTGCGCGAAGGGAGGTCGGGGCGGTGGTGTTGGGGCGATCATACGGGGTCCCGAAGGTGCCGCGTGCAACGCGAGTGTTACGGATTTTCCGATCATGTTCGTATGGGGCGCGAGCGAGGTAAGGATGGGAGGGCCGCGGTGTCGATCCTGCGCGCGCGGTGACGGGTCGGGGAACGGGAGCACAGGGTGACATCGACGGCCGGTGGTGCCGGGCAGTTGCTGGCCATCAGTGATCTGCACATCGGCTATCCCGAGAACCGGGCCCTGGTCGAGAGCATGGCCCCGGAGACGGACGAGGACTGGCTGCTGGTCGCCGGTGACGTCTCGGAGAACGTGGCCGACATCCACTGGACCCTGAAAACCCTCGCGAGCCGCTTCCGCAAGGTCGTCTGGACCCCCGGCAACCACGAACTGTGGACCCACCCCAAGGACACCGTCGCCCTGCGCGGCGTCGCCCGCTACGAGCACCTCGTCGAGATGTGCCGTGAGCTGGACGTGATCACCCCCGAGGACCCCTACCCGGTCTGGGAGGGCCCCGGCGGCCCCGTCGCGATCGCCCCGCTGTTCCTGCTCTACGACTACTCGTTCCTCCCGGCCGGCTGCGCCACCAAGGAGGAGGGCCTGGAGTACGCGCACGGGACGGGCGTCGTGTGCAACGACGAGTACCTGCTGCACCCCGACCCCTACCCGACCCGCGAGGACTGGTGCCGGGCCCGCGTCGCCGAGACCGAGCGCCGGCTCGCCGCCCTTCCGGAGGACCTCCCCACCGTCCTCGTCAACCACTATCCGCTGGACCGGCACCCCACCGACGTCCTGTGGTACCCCGAGTTCGCCATGTGGTGCGGCACCCGGCTGACCGCCGACTGGCACCGCCGCTTCCGCGTCGCCGCCATGGTCTACGGGCATCTGCACATCCCCCGGACCACCTGGCACGAGGGCGTCCGCTTCGAGGAGGTGTCGGTGGGCTACCCGCGCGAGTGGCGCAAACGCCCGCAGCCGCCGGGCCGGCTGCGCCGCATCCTGCCCTGGAAGGACGAGAGCGCGTGATCGAGGAGCTGCTGCCGGAGACGGTGGTCGCCGTGGAGGCGCACGGCGAGGACGGCGTCCGCGAGTTCGGCGGCGGCCCGCTGTACCCGGAGGAGGAGGCGCTGGTGGCGCGGGCCGTCGCCAAGCGCCGGCGCGAGTTCACCCTCGTACGCTCCTGCGCCCGCCGCGCCATGGAGAAGCTCGGGGTGCCCCCGCACGCGGTGCTGCCCGGTGAACGCGGCGCCCCGACGTGGCCTGCCGGGCTGACCGGCAGCATGACCCACTGCGAGGGCTACGCCGCGGCCGCCCTGGTGCGGGCCGCCGACCTGGCCTCGCTCGGCATCGACGCCGAACCGCACCAGCCGCTTCCGGACGGCGTCCTGTCCGCCGTCGCGCTGCCCGCGGAGCAGGAACGGCTGCGCGGGCTGGCGGCGGAGCGGCCCGAGGTCCACTGGGACCGGCTGCTGTTCAGCGCGAAGGAGTCCGTCTACAAGGCGTGGTTCCCCCTCACCCGAAAGTGGCTGGACTTCAGCGAGGCCGACATCGAGATCGACGCCGGCCCCGCGGACGGCACCCAGGGCACGCTGCGGGCCCGGCTCCTCGTCCCGGGACCGGTGGTCGACGGCTGCCGCCTCGGGCACTTCGAGGGCAGCTGGACCGTCGGGCGGGGACTGGTGGCGACGGCGATCGCCGTCCCGCACGGCTGAGTCCGCCGCCCCACCGCGCCGGTCGTCACCCCGGTCGTCGCGCCGGTCGTGCCGGTTCGGGTCGCTGGCGCCCCTGCCGCCGCGCCGGTCCGCGCCCTGCCGGACGGTGTCCCCGCATCCGTGACCGCCTCGGTCGGCGCCGCTCCGGACGGCGGCGACCTCCCGTCATCGGTACCGAACCGCCGTCACCGGTCCGCTTCCGTCACCGGTCCGCTCCCGTCACCGCCGCCGGCTCCGCCCCGCCCTCACCGGTCCGGAAACCAGCTGTGCAGCAGCCGGAAGAACTCCTCCTCGTTGCCCGCGAGCCCCGCGGCCGCCAGGGCCTGTTCCGCCTCGGCGAGGACGGCGGGCGGGACCACCGGGGGCCGACGGTCGTACGGCGGACCGCCGGCGGCGTCCCCGAACGCCGCCCGGACGGTGTGCAGCAGCCGCAGGTAGGCCTGAACGGCGGTGCGCTCGCGGTCGGTCAGTACGGCAGTGGGCATCGGTCGGCTCTCCCCGTGTCGGCGTCGTGTCCCACGCGCCCCGCGGCGCGTACGCCCCCGTACGGCGGCGCACCTCCCAGCTTGCCGCCCACCACTGACAATCCGGCTTTCCCCGGCAGCGGTTCGCCCGCTTAGCGGAGGCGAAACCTCGTCGAAATCCCCTGGGGGAAAGGGGCCCTACGCTGGGAGGAAGGGCTTTCGGCCGACCGCCGGAGGCCACGGTGGTCGGGAGGCGAACAGGTGGTCGACGCCCCGCAGCACCGCCCCGCGCGGGCCCCACGGCTGCGCCGGGTCGGCGACGGCGAACTCCAGGTACGCCACCGTGTCCTGCACGGATACCGGCGCGCTTTCCGGATGGCCGGGGAAGGACCGGCGCTGGTCCTCATCCACGGGATCGGGGACTCCTCCGCCACCTGGGCCGAGCTGATCCCCGACCTCGCCCGCACGCACACCGTGATCGCCGCCGACCTCCTGGGCCACGGCGCCTCCGACAAGCCGCGTGCCGACTACTCGGTGGCCGCCTACGCCAACGGGGTGCGGGACCTGCTCAGCACGCTCGGCATCGAGTCGGCGACCCTGGTCGGTCACTCCCTGGGCGGGGGAGTGGCCATGCAGTTCGCCTACCAGTTCCCCGAGCGCACCGAGCGCCTCGTCCTCGTCAGCGCGGGCGGTGTCGGCCGTGAGGTCAACCCCGGGCTGCGGCTGGTGTCCCTGCCCGGCGCGCATCTGGCGCTGTCCGCACTGCGGTTGCCCGGAATGCGCTTCCCGGTCGGCCTCGCGGTGCGGCTGATGAAGCTCCTGGACACCGACCTCGGGCAGGACGCGCCCGAGTTGCTCACCCTGGTCGACGCCCTGCCGGACGAGACCTCGCGCGACGCCTTCGTCCGCACCCTGCGCGCGGTCGTCGACTGGCGAGGCCAGGTCGTCACCATGCTCGACCGCTGCTACCTGACCGAGGGCATGCCGACCATGCTGCTGTGGGGCGACCGGGACAGCGTGGTGCCGGTCCGGCACGCGTACGGGGCGCACGAGGCCATGCCCGGCAGTCGGCTGGAGATCTTCGAGGGTGCCGGGCACTTCCCGTTCCACACCGACCCGGCCCGGTTCCGCGCCCTGGTCGAGGAGTTCACCGGGACCACGGCCCCGGCGGACTGGAGCCGCGACCGCTGGCGTGGCCTGCTGCGCGAGGGCCGGCCCGGCGCGGGCACGTCATCCGCCGCCGGGGAAAGGGACCTGAAGGAAGCCAGCGAGCGCAGCGCGACCTGAACGGTCCCGCGCACCGATTGGCGCGGCCTGCTCACCCCCCCGGCCCGCTCAGTCCCCGGCCCGCTGAGTCCCCGGCCCGCTCAGCCCTGCGGGCCCAGGTAACCCAGTGCCGCCTCGATCCGGCCCGCCAGATGATCGCGCTGCCCGCGTCCGCGCGGCGACGAACCGGCGAGCCAGGTGCGGCACTTGCTGGCGAGGAGCAGGCCGAAGCTCTCCGCGTCGCGTTCCTCGGCCTGGTCGAACCGGGTGCGCGCGGCGACCTTGCGGACCGTCGCCCGCAGGTCCGCCTCGTCGTGGAGCAGCCGGGCCGCCACGGTGGCGCCCTCCACGTGGTGGCCGCAGTGCCCCGCCTTCATGTGCCACAGCTCGTGGCCGAGGATCACCAACTGGTGGTCGGGCGCCGTGCGTTCCTCGATCACGACGAGGTCCTGGTCGGCCATGTCGAGCCACAGACCGCTGGCGGTGCCGGGCGGGAACGCGGCCGTACGGAACGTCACCGGGCGGCCGCGGCGGCGGCTCATGCCGTCGCACAGGGCCGCGTACAGGTCGGCCGGGGCGGCGGGGGCGGGCAGGGTCAGTTCCCCGACCAGCTCGCCGCACAGACGGCGCATGTCCTTGGCGATGCCCACGGTTCTCCTGGTTCTCCCCCGACTCACGACTCGGGCCGCTTCACGCTCTCCAGGAGCATGTCCAGCCACTCGGCGACCTTGTCACGGTGCTGATCGGTGGGGAGTTGGGCGGCCCGCCAGGCGATCCCGCGCACTCCGTGGTCCTGGAGCAGCCGCTCCAGCGGATCCGAGGCCGCCGCGGCGGCCTCCCGGGCGGCGAGCTTCTGGAGCAGTTCCTGCTCGATGTGCTGGAGGGCGCCCGCCAGGGCCTCGGGGTCCTCGGCCGTGAGGAAACCGGCGTGCACGCGGAAGAAGCGCTGGAGGGCGTCGCAGTGCTCCATGGTGGGGCGGCGGTCGCCGTTGATGAGAGCGCCCGCCTGCTGCCGCGACATGCCGGCGCCGTCGGCGATCTCCTGCTGGGTGTACTTGCGCCCGTTGGGCTTGAGCCGGGTGCGGCGCAGCAGATCCAGGCGTTGCAGGAACCGGGCCTGCACATCGGGCTCACCGGCCGGACGGCCGCTCAGGAGGGCCTTGACCACGGACTCGGGGACTCCGGAGGCGACGGACAGCCGAGCGGAACCGAAGACTTCCGCGTGGGGCACGCCGAGCCGGTCGGCGAGAGCGGTGACACGGGCGACGACGGCCGACAGCAGCACCGTCGCCGTGGCGCCCGGAACTTCGAAGCCATCCGTCACCGACAGGTCTCCTACGTCTCTCACGAGCCTCTCACGGGCACACGCGATCGCCGTGAACTGCCCGGAGAGTAACCGGTCTTTCGAACTCACATCCAGGTCTCGCCACAACTGTGGCCAATTTCAGCCGTCAACGAGCGCCGAATGCCACGATAGTTGACACACCGAGCGCCGGGCATGAGGATCGGCACGCCGTGTGAAGGCCGCAGAGGCAAGAGGGGTGACCTCCCGATGGCATATCAGGCAGGTGGGCAGCGGCCGGCGCCGCGGCCCGTCCCCGAGAGTCCCGAGGCCCAGGCCTATCTACGGGACTACGCCACGTACCTGGAGGCCGTGCCCTTTCCCTCGGTCGTCCTCGACCACCGCTGGGACGTCGTCCTCGCCAACGCCGCTTTCACGTCACTTTTCCGGGACGTGAGCCCACATCCGACGGCGCTGCCGGACGACAACTTCCTGCGGTTCGTCCTGTTCCACCCGGACGCGGCCGCGGTCCTCGGCGACCACGAGGCCGGCTGGTGCCTGCCGATGCTCGCCCGGTTCGCCGAGACCCTCGAACGGCAGGGTCACGACCCCGTCCTGCAGGCGATCCGCCGCGAGATCGCCCAGGACCCCCTCATGGAGGCCGCGTACCGGCAGGGCCTGCCGCACTGGGTCCGAGCCATGGGTGAGGACGCCGTCGAGCACGACGGCGCGGTCCGCACCCTGCTCCACTCCGACCCGCGCCGGGCCGCCAGCGAGTGCCGTATCGTCTGCGAGACCCCGCGGACCCTGCGCGACATGGGGTACACGCGACTGACGATGGTGCTGCGCGAGGCACCCGCCCCGGCGCCCCGCCGGGCACGGCGTCCGCGCCGCACCGCGGGACACCTCAGCGTGGTCCCCGCCCCCGAGGACTGACCGGCACCGTCGGCGTTCAGGTCGCCGACGGCGCCCGGGTCAGCGGGACGGCGGCGGGTCCGTCCTCACGTCGGGATCCCCCGGCACGTCCGCCTTCACCAGGGCGTCCCGCTTCGGCGGAGCGTCCGCCTTCGCGAGAGCGTCCTGTGTCTCCGGCGTGTCCTGCGGCGCGATGCCGCGCTTGGCCGCCTGGATCTGCTCGTACACATGGGTGCGCAGTTCGGCGAAGCGCGGGGCGACCCGGGTGTGCAACTGGTCGCGCTCCGCCGGCAGGTCGACCGTCAGCTGCTCCCGTACGACCGTCGGGGACCCGGACAGGACGATCACCCGCTCGCCGAGGTACACGGCCTCGTCGATGTCGTGGGTGACGAACAGGATCGTCATCCCGCGCTCCCGCCACAGCCCCCGCACCAGGTCCTCCAGATCGGCGCGGGTCTGTGCGTCCACCGCCGCGAACGGCTCGTCCATCAGCAGCACGCGGGGCTCGTAGGCGAGGGCCCGTGCGATGGCCACCCGCTGCTGCATACCGCCGGAGAGCTGCCAGGGATACGCCCCCGCGGCGTCCGCGAGGCCGACCGACTCCAGCGCGTCGGTCACCAGTTCCCGCCGTCGCGCCTTGCCCAACCCCTTTTGCTTCAGCGGGAGTTCGACGTTCTCTGCGACCCGCATCCAGGGGAAGAGGCTGCGCCCGTACTCCTGGAACACGAAGGCCGTCCCGGGCGGCGGACCGGTCACCTTCCGCCCCTCCAGCAGGACCTCGCCGCCCGTCGGCGTCAGCAGTCCGCCCATGCACCTCAGCAGGGTCGTCTTGCCGCAGCCCGACGGGCCGACGAGACAGACCAGTTCACCGGCGCCGACGGTGAAGGTGAGGTCGCGTACCGCCTCCACCCGCCGCCCGGACCCCTCGTAGACCTTCCTCAGGCCGCGCACGTCGAGCATGTCCCGCCCTTTCGCCGTTCTCGAGGCCGTCACGGGGACCGCCGGGTGGAGGCGCGCCGACCGTGGTACCAGCCGAGCACCCGCCGCTCGAGAAGCTGGAAGAGGACCGACAGGAAGAAGCCCAGCAGGCCGAGCACGAGGATCCCGGTCCACATGTCGGGGATGGCGAAGCCGCGCTGGAACTGCACGATGGTGAAACCCAGTCCGTTGCTGGCGGCGAACATCTCGCTGATGACCATGAGGATGATCCCGACGGACAGCGCCTGGCGCAGGCCCGCGAAGATCTGTGGACTCGCCGAGCGCAGCACCAGGTGGCGGAGCCGGGCGACGCCCGTGATGCCGTAGGAGCGGGCCGTCTCCGCCATCACCGGGTCCACCGCCCGTACGCCCTCGACCGTGTTGAGCAGTACCGGCCAGACGCAGCCCGTCGCGATGACGACGATCTTCATGGTGTCGCCGATGCCCGCGAACAGCATGATGACCGGCACCAGCACGGGGGGCGGCACCGCCCGCAGGAACTCCAGGACCGGCTCGCACACCGCCCGCACCCTCCGGTGGGAGCCGATGACCGTGCCGACCGCGATCCCGGCGACGGCGGCCAGCGCGTAGCCGCCGGTGAGCCGCAGCACGCTGGGCAGCACGTCCGAGCGCAGCCGGTCGCCCGTCCACACGTCCGGGAAGGTCTCCAGGATGGTCCGCAGGGGAGGCCGGTACACGTCGGTGCTGTCGTCGGACGCCAGCCACCACACGGCGACCAGCACGGCCGGCAGGGCGAGGGCGTACCCCAGCCGCAGCAGCAGGTGCCTCACACCGCCACCTCCCCGCGCACCGACTGGTGCCAGGCCAGTGCCCGCCGCTCCACCGTCCGGGCGCCGACGTTGATCAGCAGGCCGAGCAGCCCCGCGACCACGATCAGCGCGTACATCTCGGGCACCGCCTGCGAGGTCTGCGCGACCGCGATCCGCGAACCCAACCCGGGCGCCCCGATCACGAGTTCGGCGGTCACGGCCAGGATCAGCGCGACCGCCGCAGCGAGCCGCACCCCCGTCATGACGTACGGCAGCGCGGTCGGCCACAGCACGTGCCGGACCCTCGCCCACGGGCCGAGGCCGTAGGAGCGGGCCGTCTCCTCCGCGACCGGGTCGACGTCCTGGACGCCGTACAGGACCTGGATCAGGACCTGCCAGAAGGAGGCGTAGACGACCAGCAGCAGGACGGAGCGCAGTTCGGTGCCGTACAGCAGGACCGCCAGGGGGATCAGGGCGACGGAGGGGATGGGGCGCAGGAACTCGATCGTGGACGCCGTCGCCTCGCGCAGATGCGGGACGACGGAGAGCACCACCCCGGCCACGATGCCCGCGCCGACCGCGATGGCCAGGCCCAGGGCCCAGCCGGTCAGCGTGTCGCCGAGCGCGCTCCAGAAGGCGTCGTCGGACAGCTCGTCCACGAGGGCTTCGGCGATGCGGCTCGTCGGTGGGAAGTAGGCCTCCTCGACCAGGCCGAGCCGCGGTGCCGCCTCGCCCAGGGCGAGGAAGGCGGCGAGCCCGGCCGCGCCGAGCACGGCGTTCTCGCCCCTCACGGCAGCAGCTTGTCCAGGTCGGGCTCCGACTTGAACAGGCCGTCGTCCGAGCCGAGTCGGCGCAGCGCCTCGATGGAGGAGCGGTTCGCCTCGGCGGGCCACTTCGGCAGCGTCACCTGCTCCAGCACCGCCGCCGGGATCTTGGTGTACGTGGTGACGGTCCGGCGGACCTCGTCGGGGTGCGCGTCGGCGTAGGCGAGGGATTCGGCGGTGGCCTCCTGGAACTTCCGCACCACGTCCGGGTGTTGCCGCGCGTACTGCGTGGAGGTGAAGTACATGGCGATGGTGAGGTTCGGCGCGATGTCGATGAAGGGCGAGACGATCTCCTGTCCGCCCTGGCTCTTGACGGTCGCCAGCGCGGGTTCGACCACCATCGCGGCGTCGATCCGCCCGCCGTCGAGAGCGGCCGGCATCTGGTCGAAGGGCAGCTCGACGAACCGCACCTTGTCCGGGTCGCCGCCCGCCTTGCGCACCGAGGCGCGCACCGCGGTCTCGTTGATGTTCTTCAGGGTGTTGATGGCGACCTTCTTGCCCTCGAGGTCCTTGGCGGACCTGAGCGCGCTGCCCTTCTTCACCGTGATGGCCCCGAAGTCCTCGCCGGCCACGCCCGTCGACGCGATGCCGTTCGAAACGGCCTTCACGGGCACGTTGTTGGACTGGGCGACCATCAGCGACGTCAGGTTGCTGAAGCCGAACTGGAACTGACCGCTGACCACACCCGGAACGATCGCCGCACCGCCCTGCGCCGTAGTGATCGACAGTTCCAGCCCGTGCTTGGCGTAGAAGCCCTTCTCGACGCCGAGATAGACCGGGGCGACGTCCACGATGGGAATCAGCCCCAGTTCGACGGTGGTGGTACCTCCGGACGACGTGTCCTTGCCCGAGGAACCCGGGGAACCGGAGTCGTCGGACGAGCCGCAGGCCGCTGTGGCGAGCAGGAAAGTACCGGCCGCGAGACCGGCGAGCAGACGACGCATGGCTCCCCCTGTGCAGAGAAAACGGTTCCGACAGGCTGTGCGCACACCGCACGGTAGTGCTCAACTGGCGTGCAGGGAACGGAGAGCCACGCGATCGAGGCGGTCAATGGCCCGGCCGTCATGGCTGACGGAATTGTTGACAGTGAGGGGTTGGTGATGTCCGCCGGAGCCCGCGCACCACACTTCGTGAGGTCCTTCGAGCGGGGCCTCGCCGTCATCCGCTCCTTCGACGCCGACCATCCGGTGCGCACCCTCAGCGAGGTCGCCCGCGCCTGTGACCTGACCCGCGCCGCCGCCCGCCGACTGCTGCTCACCCTCGTCGACCTCGGGTACGTCCACGGCGACGGCCGTCTCTTCCGGCTCACCCCGCGCGTCCTGGAACTCGGCTACGCCTACCTCGCCGGACTGACGCTCCCCCAGCTCGCGCTGACGCACCTGGAGCAACTCGTCGCGGAGACGCGGGAATCGTCGTCGCTGTGCGTCCTGGACGGCGACGACATCGTGTACGTCGCCCGCGTTCCGACCCGCCGCATCATGTCCGCGACGATCACGGCCGGCACCCGCTTCCCGGCACACGTCACCTCCGTGGGCCGGGTGATGCTCGCCCACCTGCCCGAGGACGACCTCGACGCCCGGCTGGCCCGGACGCCACTGAGCCCCCTGACCGCCCGCACCCTGGTGACACCGCAGGCCCTGCGGGCGGAGCTGGAACGGGTCCGGCGCCAGGGATACGCCCTGGTGGAACAGGAGTTGGAGGAGGGGCTGCGCTCGGTGGGCGCCCCGGTGCGCGACCGGGACGGCGCGGTCGTGGCCGGCGTGAACATCGCCGTCCACGCCGGCCGCACCACCCTGGCCGCCGTCCGCCGCGACCTGCTCCCGCACCTGCTCACGGCGGTGAACCGGATCGAGGCGGACCTGGACGCGGCTCCGCAGCTCACAGGTCCAGCACGAGCCGCTTCCCCCGACAGCGGGACACACAGATCATCATCGTCTCCCCGGCCTCCCGCTCCTCGTCGGTGAGCACGGAGTCCCGGTGGTCCGGGGCGCCGTCGAGGACATCGGTCTCACAGGTGCCGCAGGTCCCCTCGGCACAGGAGAACAGCACCTCGACCCCGGCGGCGCGCACGGTGTCCAGCACGGACACGCCCGGCGCGACGGTGAGCGTACGGCCGCTGCGCGCCAGCTCGACCTCGAACCCGCCGTCCTCGCCGCCCGGTCGCTCCTTCGCCCGGAACCGCTCCACGTGCAGCGCGCCGGACGGACAGCGGGCCTCGACCGCGTCGAGCAGCGGACCGGGACCGCAGCAGTACACCAGGGTCCCCTCGGGCAGCGCGTCCAGCACGGAGTCGAGGTCGAGCAGCCCGGCCTCGTCCTGCGGGACGAGGGTGACCCGGTCGCCGTACCGCTCCAGTTCCCCGGTGAACGCCATCGAAGCGCGGGAGCGGCCGCCGTAGAGGAGGCTCCACTCGGCGCCCGTGGCCTCGGCCGCCGCGAGCATCGGGAGGATGGGGGTGATGCCGATGCCGCCCGCGACGAAGCGGTAGCGGGTGGCCGGCCGCAGCGCGAAGTGGTTGCGGGGGCCGCGAACCCGGACCGTGTCGCCCGGCCTCAACCGCTCGTGCACATGGGCCGATCCACCGCGGCCCAGCGGCTCGCGCAGCACCGCGACCCGCCAGAGGGAACGGTCCGCCGGGTCACCGCACAGCGAGTACTGGCGCTCCAGCCCCGGGCCGAGGAGGAGGTCGATGTGGGCGCCGGGTTCCCAGGCGGGCAGGGGCTCGCCCAGTGGGTGGCGCAGGGTGAGGGCCCGTACACCGACGGCCGCGGACTGTATGCCGTCGACGACGAGCTGTGTTTCGTGGACCGTGGTCATGCGGCGCTTCCGTTGTCCTCGTCGACCGTGTCGCCTGCGTTGCTTCCGGGGTTTCCGGAGTTCTCGGTGCTTGCACCGGTTCCCCCGGGGCCCGGCGGCCGGTGGCCCTCGGGGTGGGCGAGCATCCACTCCCACATCTCCACCGGGTCCTGGGCGGCGTGCTCGGCCCCGCAGTGGCAGGTGCCGTGCAGGACGTCCGTGCCCGGCAGCCAGTCGACGCGGTAGACCTCGCCGGTGGGGCTGCTCACCGGACCGTCTCCTGCGGCTTGGCGCCCTCCTCGACCAGCCGGGCGAGGATCCGGCGGGCGGCGAGCCCGCCGGTGTCGATGTTGATGCTCAGCTCCTGGTAGCCCGACCGCTCCGAACCGAGCGTGCGCTGAAGGAGGTTGAGCGCGTCGACGTCCTGCATGACGACCGTGTGGTTGTTGCCCCGCAGGAACTCGGTGACCTCGTCGTCGTCCGTCGCCCAGTCCCGCGAGACCATCCAGAAGTCGTACACCTTCCCGTCCGAGGACGGTGTGATGGCGTAGGTGATCTCGGTGTGGAAGCCGTTCGGATCGGTGCCGTCGGCCTCCGGCAGCACGCCGACGGGCGCGATGCGGCTGTGCAGCAGGTACAGGCAGGGCGCGTGGTACTCGATGTCCTGCCAGCGGGTGATGCGGCCCTGGATGCCGGTCGACCGGGCGTAGAACGGCGGGCACTCGGCGTCGTCCATGTGCCGGCTCACCCGCACGATGCCCGCGCCCTCGTCCACCTCGGTGGTGATCGGCGTCTCCGCGACCTCGGGCGTGCCGATGTAACCGCCGTGCAGATACGTCTCGTGGGACAGGTCCAGCAGATTGTCGACCAGCAGCCCGTAGTCGGCGTCGATCGGCTCCATGCCGCGGACGGTGGTCCAGCCGGGGGAGTCCAGGTGCCGGGCGCGTGGGACGGCCCGAGGGTCGGCGAGCGCCGGGTCGCCGATCCACACCCACACCAGGGAGTCCTGCTCGACGACCGGGTAGGAGGCGACGCGGGCGGTGCGCGGGATGCGTTTCTGCCCCGGCACGTACACGCACGTGCCGGTCGGGTCGTAGGTGAAACCGTGGTAACCGCAGACGATCCGGTCCCCGTCCAGGCGGCTCTCGGACAGCGGGAAACGGCGGTGGACACAGCGGTCGTGCAGAGCGACGGGCGTTCCGTCCTCCTCGGTCCGGTACAGGACGAGCGGCTCCCCGAGGACCGTGCGCCCGAGCAACTCCGCCCGCCCGACCTCGTGGCTGTAGGCGGCGACGTACCAGTGGTTCCTGGCGAAGGCAGTCATGTGGGGCATCGGCCGGTCCCGTCCTCGTCGACGATGTGTCGCCACACACCTTGACGAGGGGGCCTCCGCCCCGGCAAGAGGACTTCCGTCCGGCGGAAAACCCCCGGTCACGTCGCCCTACATACCCGCGGTCAGACCGCCGTGTTCTTCCTGATGGCGTCCAGGCTCTTGCGGACCGGAGGGTAGGAGAGGCCGAAAACGGCCCAGGCACCCTTGCCGGGACGGTACTTGAGTGCCGCCAGCAACACGTGCTCGGTACCGAGTCGGCTGTCGCCGATCTCCGCCATCTCGACGGCCGCGTCCTCGAGCAGCGACGCGTGCTCCCCGCTCGGCCGGATGGCGTCGGCGGACTTCCGGGACGTCGGCGGAATCATCTGCCGGCTGCGGTTGGCGGAGAATTCGTGGAACGCCTTGAGATCGACGTCGTTGGCCACCAGCAGGGCCGAGAACGTGGAATCGTTCTGCGCGCTGAGCACGGTGAGCAGGTGGATGGTGAACAATTCGGGACTGCCCTGGGAGGCGGCGAGTTCGCGGGCTGCCCGCACGGCGGTCGACATACGGTCGGTCTGCTGCACCTGCATGATGAATTCCCTTCACTTCACTGTCTGTTCGTCTTTTCCGTCCTGCATTTTCCGGCCGGGGGACCGGCTGCCGGTCCGCCGACGGAAAACCGGTTCGTGAGCCGGTAATCGCGCCGGTCAAGTGCCTTGCGGCGAAACGGATGTGACGGACCGTCCTCCGTCTCGCCGTCGGACGGCACCGACAGACTACTTCGCCGGACTTACCGATCCCGAGCCCTCCTCGATATTTGGCTGACCAAATACCTACTTGACGGTGCATCGGTCGGGAGTGGCAGTGTGCACGGTATGACCACTCAACTGGATGACTCCGCCATCACTGTACTCATCGGCCGGTTTTTCCGCACTCTCAATGAGCGTCGTTTCGAAGGGGATTGGGCCAAGGAATACTTCACCGACGACGTGAAGGCGGAGAGCCCGCACGGAACCGCGGTGGGCGCCGACGCCGTGCGCCAGTCGCAGCAGGCCGTGGAGGACTGGGCCGTCGTCCAGTACATGAACACGGACATCCTCATCGAGGGCGACGAGGCCGACGCCGACAAGGCCACGGCCTCGTGGAACTCCCTGATGACACACGTCCACCACCAGTCCACACTCGGCCAACTCGGCGAGGGCCTCGACCCGCTGTTCACCGTGGGCGGCGTCTGGGACGTGGACCTGCGCCGTACGGCCGACGGCTGGCGCTTCTCCCGCACCTCCGTCCGGCCGATATGGATGTCCGGCACGGCACCGCAACTGCCCGCGGCGGCCGAATGACCGAAGCGGAGTCCGGCCGTCACCCACGGGACGCCGGGTCCCGTTTGAGCGGCCGGTCATTTCCGGCCACCCCCGGCATGGCGGTGGTCGGCCGGGAAGCGCGGAGGGCGAGGAAGGCCAGGGCCGCGAGGCCGGTGGCCAAGGAGATCAGACCGCCGCCGACGAGCGCCGCGCGCGTGCCGTGGCGGGCGGCGGCCCAGCCGGTGAGAAGGGCGCCGAAGGGGGTCGATCCCTGGAGCAGCAGCGTGTAGAGGGCCAGGATGCGGCCACGGTAGGCGGGGTCGGAGCCGAGCTGGAGGCGGTGGTTGACGGCCTGGGTGAAGTACAGGGCGGTGAAGCCGGTGAGGGCCAGCAGCACCAGAGCGGAGCCCTGCCCCGGCGCGAGCCCGGTCAGCGCCTCCGCCGTACCGAAGGCGACGGCCGCGCCCGCCACCAGAAGGGCCGGGGGGCGCGCGGTGCGCCCCGAGCCGGCCAGGGCGCCCAGGAGCGACCCCGCGGCGACGGCGGAGGTGAACAGCCCGAACGACCCGGCGTCGGCGTCGAAGACCGTCTTGGCGAGCAGCGGCAGCGTCAGCTGGAAGTTCAGGCCGAACAGGGAGACCAGCGCGACGAGGAGGAGCGGCAGCAGCAGATCGGGGCGCGAGCCCACGTACCGCAGGGCGTCGACGGCACGCCCGTCGCGGGCGGTGCTCCTGACCCGCCGTAGTTCGCCGGGGCGCATCAGCATCAGCGCGGCCACGGTGGCCAGGTAGCTGAACGCGTTGATCACCGACACGGGTCCGATGCCGAGCCAGGTGATGGCGAGACCGCCGGCCGCCGGGCCGAGGATGCGCGCCAGATTGAAGTAGGCGGCGCTCATGGCCGAGGCGTTGGGGAGGAGTTCGGGGCCGACCATCTCCTGCACGAAGGACATCCGGGCCGGCGTCTCGATCGCGTTGACGACACCGAGACAGAAGGCCAGGGCGCACACGTGCCAGACCCGCACGGCGCCCGTGAACACCAGAGGAGCCAGCGCCAGCGACAGGGCCCCCGAGACCAGGTTGGCGACGACGAGAAGCACACGTTTGTCGTGGCGGTCGGCGAGCCGGCCGCCGTACAGGGAGAGGAGGAGCATGGGTGCGAACTGCAGGGCCGTGACGAGACCGAGGGCCGTGGCCGAGTCGTCGGTCAGGGAGAGGACCAGCCAGTCCTGGCTGACGATCATCATCCAGGTGCCCATGACCGACACGAGCTGGCCGGTGAAGTAGAGCCGGAAGTTGCGCACCGACAGGGACCGGCCGACCGCTCTGAACCGGGGGACCGGCCCGGCGGGCCGCCGGGCCGTCTCCTGGTGTCTCATGCGTCGGCCTGCCCGCGCCGCGTGAGCAGTTCCTCCAGGAAGGCCAGGACGCGCAGGTGGTAGGAGCGGGCGGCCCAGCCGAGGCTGATGTTGTGGCCCGCGTCCGGCTGGCGGTGCACCGTGACGCTGGTGGCGCACAGGTGACCGGTCATCTCCGCCAGCGCGTCGGCGTCGTGCAGCCACCAGTTCTCGTACTCCGCGAAGGTGAGCCGGACCGGCGCCCGGACCCGGGCCGCGACCCCGGGGAAGGACTCCGACCACTGCCGCAGTTCTTCCTCCTCCACCGGCGGCATGGGCGCCAGCAGGTTCCGGCTGAAGCGGAAGCTGTTGGGCGGGTAGAGCCGCAGCGGTCCCCAGTGCCACTTCCAGGAGTCGCGGGCCAGGATCCCGGGCGGCCGGCCGAAGTCGGTGGCGTAGCGGTGCCCGCAGCCGGAGATGTCGAGGCCGATGATCCGGCCGCGCTCGTCGTCGGCGGCCGCCGTCAAAGCCACCTTGCCACCGAAGGAGTGCGCGACCAGCAGGAATCCCGCGCCCGTCGGGAAGCGCCGCGCGTAGTCGTCGAGCGCCGCGTGCAGGGTGGCCGACTGCTCGGTCAGGCTCTGCCCGTGCGGTACCTCGCGGGCGGACCCGCCGTACCCGGGGCGGTCCAGGCTCAGCACGGCGAAGCCGAGGCTCGCCCCCAGCCCCAGCAGCGACACGCTCGGATGCGCCTGCCCGTCGAAGTACCCGGCCGACATGCCTCCGCCGTGCACGCGACCACGACCGCCCGCGGCGACGGGCCGGGCGGCTCGATGTGCAGTCCCGACAGGGTGATGCCACCCGCGTCGAGGGTGATGTCCGTGACCCCGGACGTCCTCGCGGCCTGCGCCCGTTCCATGGCCGGACTCTCCCGACGTCCCATGATCGTCTCCTTCGTGCTCACAGCGTGTACGGGCGTCGCCCGCGTGCCTGTTGGAGCGCGGCGGCCCACCACACCAGCTGGCCGAGCATGGTCTTCACCGCCGCGTCGAGGCCCGGGGCGTCCCTCGGGTTGCCGTCCTCGTCGAAGTGGCTGCGCGCGTCCGCGAAGCTGACACCGTCCCGCAGGGTCGCCACGTGGAGTTCGGAGAAGATCTGCCGCAACTGCTCCACCGCCCGCAGCCCCCGGGAGCGGCCGCCGTAGGAGACGAAGGAGACCGGCTTGCCGCGCCACTGGGTGGGATGCCAGTCGATGACGCTCTTCAGGGCGGCGGGGCAGCCGTGGTTGTACTCGGCGGTGACGACCACGTAGGCGTCCGCCGCCTCGATGCGGGTGGCCACCTCATCGAGCCGGTCCCGCGCCTGCGCGGCGCGCGCGGGGGAGACCACCATCGGCAGGTCGGCCTCGACGGCGTCGATCACGTCGACGGTGAACACACCGAACTGCTCGGCCTGTCCCGTCAGCCATCGGGCGACGACGGGACCGGAACCGCTCTCCGGTGGACTGCTGGTGATCACTGCGAGATGCAGGGGCTCTTCCGGCATGACTGGCCTCTCGTGACATCGGGACTCTCTCTTCCATGAAGCGACGGGCACGACACGCGCCGTCCGGGGGAAGCGCGTGACAGGCGGGAGGCGCGCGGCGCCGCGTCCTCGCCGCCGTCATCCGGTCAGGGGCGCCGGCCCTCGGAGCGGCGCCCGCGGGATCCGTCCCGTGGCCGGCCAGAGCCAGCAGTCCGACGGCCGCCGTGGTGGCGGCAGCCAGGGCCAGCGGCACGCCGGCCGCACCGTGGCGGAAGCCGTCGTTCATGACGGCGACACCGATCACGGACGCGACGACCGGGTTGACCAGGGTCATGGTCACCAGCGGCACCGCGAGACCGGCATCGCGGTACGACGCCTGCGACGCGGCCAGTCCCGTCCCGGCCATGACCGCCGTCAGGCACAGGCCCACCGCCTGCGCGCCGACGGCCGACACCGCCCAGCCGTCCACGACCACCTTGACGTGGACCGACGCCACGCCGAACGCCACACCGGCCGCCGTGCGAGCACCGCGGCGCGTCCCGCCGGCCGGCGCACCCCGGCCGCGGCACCGGCCAGCAGGGCGGCCACGCCGATGCCCCCGGCCGCGATCAGCGACTGGTCCCGGACGGCCAGCGGCACGGCGGGGCCGGTGTCGACCAGCACCGTCAGCAGGGCGGGGGCGGGGC
>NZ_MPOH02000081.1 GCF_001896135.2 Streptomyces phaeoluteigriseus | reverse complement strand
TACGCTGACACCCCGCCGCCCCCGCCGCCCCGGCCGCCCCGGCCGGTTCCGACAGCGAGGACACGGCGGAGAACCCCCCTGCCGCCCGTCCCCCGCGTCCGACGACACCGCGCCCACCGAGCCCGTGCCCGCCGCCACCGCTCCCACGGTGCCGACCCCCGAGGTCACCGCCGCCGCCGACGCTGCCGACGCCGACGCGATGAACGCGCGGGCCCGCTCCCTCCTGGTCCCCGTCGCCGACCCGGAGGCCCGGCCCACGCCGCCCCCGTCGGTCTCGCCGGTGCTGCCGGGTCGGCCGGTGGCGGACCGTCCGCAGGTGCGGGCGCCGGGTCCGCAGCAGGGTGACGAGAACGGCGTGCCGTGCCCCTGGTGCTCGACCCCCAACCGCCCCGACCGCCACTACTGCACGCGGTGCGCGATGCCGATGACCAGGACGGAGGACAGCTCGGCCCGGCACCGCCCGTGGTGGCGCCGGGTGCTGGACTTCCGCAACCGTGAGACCCCGTGGGCGGGCGACCGGCCCCGGCTGCGGCGCACGTTCGACCGGATCCTGACGTGGGTGGTGGCCGCCGCCGTCCTGAGCCTGCTGATCTGGGTCGGGGTGAGCGCCCCGGGCTGGGTCCAGGCCACCCGCGACCACTTCGCCAAGCGCGCCCCGGTCGCCCCCGACCAGTTCGCGGCCTCCCGCTCCTACCCGGGCCACAAGCCCGACCTGCTCTTCGACAAGGTGAACAACACCTGGTGGGGGCCGGGTGTCACGCAGTCCGGCGAGGGGCAGTGGATCGAGGCCCGGTTCGCCGAGCCGACCCGGCTGCTGGACCTGATCATCACACCGGGTACGTCGACCCGCGCCGATCAACTCTCCCAGTCGGCCCTGCCGCACCGCATCAAGGTGACGATCACGACGAAGGACGGCAGGACGACGACGCGGAACCTCACGCTCGACCAGAGCGCGGGCGGCCAGCGACGGGCGTTCCGCGTCGGCGAGGTGACGAAGGTCCGCTTCACCCTGGAGTCGGCGTACGGGGCCTCCGCGAGCAAGCAGGTGGCCATCGCGGAGATCGAGTTCTTCGGCCGGTCGAGCGCGAACTCGTCCTGACGGCGGCGGGGACGGGCCCGGTGTGATGATCAGGTCCAGCAGCCGGGTC
>NZ_MPOH02000080.1 GCF_001896135.2 Streptomyces phaeoluteigriseus | reverse complement strand
GCTGAAGTCCTGGCAGATCTTCCGCAGATCCCGCATCAGCCCCAACCGCATGAGCGTCACCACCAAAGCCGTCCTCACCCTGGAGAAGCAACGCTGAAAACGCTCATTGCCTCGGCGTCGGGCAAGGCAGAGGACGGCCCGGGAGCACCATCTCCTCAAGGCGATCTTCTGCCAGTCCGGCGGACAAAACACCCAGCGACACCTTCGCCCTTCCTCGAAAGCCCCGCTCCACGCTCCATGCCGAAAGCCTTCATACCCGGAACAGATCCCTCATGACCCTGCACGGATTGCGGCCGGCCGGAGCTGGTTGTGTGGTGGGGAACGCGACGCGTGAAGCGATCACCGGCGACCGGCGGATCACGGGCTCGTCGTCGACTTTGCACCGCATTAGCCTCGCGCTTTCATGAAGCGTGCTGTCCGGCAGGTGATCAGGCAGGAAGAAAGTGCCCCTGACCAGCGAGAATGAGGATTGCTGAGGTCCTTGTTCCCACCCCTGTCGGAGGCACTTTCCAGGTGAAGCAGCCTAATATTCGTTGGCTATGTTCTGCGACGGCAACCGTGGGGTGCTGTGACACGGGGGGAGGGTCGGCGCAGTGGGAGTGTTTTCGGCTTTAGCCTGCTGGGGGTCCGTCCCAGTCATAGTGGGACGGACCCGTCGACAGTGGCTGCTGTCGTTGGCTTGGTGCCTGGATCCCTTGTTAGGGAGATCCGACGACCACGTTCTTGGTCGTTCCGTTGGGGTCGGCCTGGAACCAGTATTCGCTTGTGCGGCAAGACCCGTTCACCTGGTCGGGATTGGCGTCGCTACATCCCGAGTGGCTGGGGTCGATCGTGAGCAGCTGGTAGATGTGTCCGGATGCCGTGAGGCTCGTTGTCTTGGCGGGAGCGGAGGTCTGAGAGCCGCAGCTCGAACCCACGTACTGGGAGTTCATCATGCCGAGGTCGGTCCACGAGTTGGTCGCCGAAGCGTCCCGCATCCACAGCCGGACCGCGTGCTTTTCGGTCTGGCAGTTCCAGGTGGAGACGGACTTGGTGCCGGGCTGCGGCGTCGGAGTGGGGTACGGGTTGGGTACCGGGCTGTTGCCGTTCTTCCACTTCAGGTTGACGCCGTATTCCTGGTGACCGGATATCAACCAGTCGTTCTTGGCGCTGTTCCACAGACCGTATGATGGATCGATTGAAGTTTCCCCGTGATGCTGGACACTCGATGCTTACGCTGCGAGGGCGTGTTCTTGCTCGTGTCGCTGCCGGGTCT
>NZ_MPOH02000008.1 GCF_001896135.2 Streptomyces phaeoluteigriseus | reverse complement strand
TACGTAGGGGGCACCACCACCAGCCTGCACCATCACAAAGCAGCAACATGCCGATCACGCGGCACCTCCCTCCCTCTCGCGACCCCTCGTGGCGACAGCCCAAGGTCAACAGGAACAGTTGCTATGGGCGTTCGGGTTCGCGGCGGCACACCCTGTCCAAGGCCATCCACATCACTCACCCACCCGTGGCACTCGTCTTGAGACGGGCGAAGACCACGGTGTTCTCCCTGTAGCGCTGCCTGCTTCGGTCGTAGCTGCCGCCGCAGGTGATCAGGCGTAGCTGGGCGTCGGGTGTATCGGCGTAGACCAGGTCGTCCGGGAAGTCGTCCTGCGGGAAGTTGTCGGCGGCATAGACGACGAAAGTCATGGTCCTGCCGTCTGCACGGTCGATGCGGATCTCCTGGCCCGGGGTCAGGGTGCTGAGGCCTGCGAAGACCGCGGCCGCAGTCTTGGTATCGAGGTGGCCGGCGACGATCGCTGTGCCACGCTCTCCCGGCGAAGGGCCGTCAGCGAACCAGCCGACAAGATTCGTGTCGTCAGCCGGTGGCGCGTTCAGCCGGCCGGAGGGACCGATGGCCAGATCGGTGAAGGGCGCGTTCACCCCGATACTCGGAATGAACAGACGCGTGGGAGCCGAACGGGGCAGTACCGGGCTGTGTGGCGCAGCCGTGGCCCTGGGCTCCGGCACGGACGGCGCGTGCAGTCCCACCGCGGGCGCTGGAGCAGGCAGTGAGGACTCGCCGGCCGGGTCGGCCCAGCCGACCACAACCGCGATCAGGACAAGCGGCGTGAGGACGGCCAGCAGAAGGCGCCGCGGCATACCGGCCCGCCAGGATCTCCCCGGATGAACCAATGAACGGATCGTCATGCCGCAGCGCACCTCAGTCAGCGAAACGCGGATACACGTAGCTCAGGCGCGGTCCAGCGTGCGACCGTGACTGCGGAGCAGAACGCTTCCTGCCGCACGCTGAACCCGCGTCAGCCCTCAAAGTCAGGCAGCGCCACCGGCGATGCGCCGACGCAGTACGTACGCGCCTGCCCCCAGTCCGGCCAGGAGCGCGAGTCCGCCGGCGGCCGCCGGGGAGCCGGAGGGGGCGAGACCGCCGCCACCGGTGTGCACGCCGCCCTTCGGCTTGTCGTGCTCGGCACCGGCGTCCTTGTCCTCGTCCTTCTTGTACTCGTCCTTCTTGTCCTCGTCCTTGTACTCGTGGTCCTTCTTGTACTCGTCCTTCTCGTCCCAGTCGTCACCGCCGACCGTGGCGAACAGACCTCCACCGGTGTGCACGCCGCCCTTCGGCTTGTCGTGCTCGCCACCGGCGTCCTTGTCCTCGTCCTTCTTGTACTCGTGGTCGCTGCTGTAGGAGTGGTCGTCCTTGCCCGAGTCGCCGGCACTGGAGGCGTAGGCGACCGGGGCTGCGATGGCGAGGGCCGCCGTGACCGTGGCCGCGGCGAGGAGAGTGCGGGCAGAGCGCATGGGTGATTCCTTCCGTCGCAGCCTGCGTCAGCTGACGTCCTGCCAGCTGGTGAGAACCGCAGCGGCGACATGGCCAACGACAACTCAGATGTGCGCGCGCCACCACTCGGGCGGGTATCCGGGTGATGACATGTCAGGTGAATGGATGAGGCCCTCGGCTGTCCGTGTCACGCGAGCGGTCAACGGCGCGCATCGCCGTATCCGGCCGGGGGCAGGCATCGGTGGTTCGTCTGGCCTACGAAGGTCCGGCTGCTGACCGACCTCGGCCGCCGCGCGATCCGCCTCGACGACGGCATGCTGGAGTGGCGCCTGTCGGAACTGCCCGTCGACGCCTCAGACCTGACGTGACGGGCCGGGACGGCGATCTCCCGCCGCACCCGGGACTGGCCGGCGGGCCGGTCCAACTGGACTACAACGCCACCACCCCGGTCACCAACGCTCGGCTGTGCCTCATTCGCGGCCTCGACGATCAGTACAGCGGTCCGCGGACAGCCACTTTGATCGCGCAGACAGTCGGAGAGGGCATCCCAGTTCCACCCGAAGTAGTCAGGCAGCCTCAGCACCTCGTAGAGCTGCTGGAAGGCAGCGTCCGTGCCGTGCACCTCCTGACCGTCGACCGGCGAGCAGGTAGGGGTCAGCGTGAGGCTCCCGGCGTCGGCGAGGAAGTCGGCGGGCCGGGGGGCGGGCTTTGGGTCAGCTGCTTGGGCGGACAATTCCTAAGCGCTCGGGGCATCCGTCGCGCAATCCTGACCGGGCGACAAGGGATGGACCAAGAGGCGCATATTCAGGGACAAGAAGTGCGCCCGGCGCCGCTCCCCCGCCGCCGCAGTCGTCGGGCGCGTCCGGGGAGTCTCAGACAACCGCGAGACCGTAGCTCGAAACGATTCTCCTGACGGCCGCACCTTCGAGCCGCACAGCGACGCGATGGTGAGAGCAACCTCCGGCAGAGGGTTGCACCTTTCGCCTGCCTCGGATTTATCGCATCATGCGATCTTTAATTTCGCTCTTGCCAGCGGTTCCTTCTCTGCAGCTAGCTGGGTGCCGCGTCCACTTCCTGGCCGGGGCTCCCGATGAGCTCCGGCGGATCAACAGCACACCGGACAGTTCCGGGGCCGTCGCTCAAGGAGGTGGACGGAAAACCCGTGTGTGAGGAGTAGTCATGAAGAAGGCCTACGAGGCACCGACGCTCGTCCGGCTCGGCACCTTCCGGAAGGAGACGGGGCTCCTGGGACGCTCCGGGAACGACCGGCTGATCCTGAGCAAGAACTGACGACCGACGGTCCTTGACCCGACGTCATGACTGAACTGCACGAACGTGCGGGGACGGGCCCCGGCGACGCGCACTTCGCGGTCTTCACAGACCACGAGGACGCAGCCGCCGTGGCCCGCTCCTTCGCCCGCCCTGGAAGCCGGACCCTCGCCCATGCGTCGGGGCGGCCCTGGCTGGTCGGCCACTGGCACGACGACGAGATCGTCACGGCGAACGCAGGCGGTGCCGCCGTGGCCGTCGTCGGCTGCTGCCCCATCGACACCGCGGAACTGCGGCGCCGCGCGGGACGGTTGCGCGATCTCGCACAGCTCGACGCACTGGCCCGCTCCCTCCCTGGCAGTTTTCACCTCATCGGTGCCCTCGACGGACAGGTCAGGGTTCAGGGCACTGCCTCCGGACTGCGATTGGTTTTTCCACGCGGAGATCGACGGCGTGCGGGTGCCGGCCTCCCGCGCCGACACGCTGGCCGCGGTCCTGGGCCTCGACCCCGACGTGGAGGAACTGGCGGCACGGCTGCTGTGGCCCGCTCCATATCCGCTGTTCGAAACGTCCCTGTGGCGTGCGGTCACCGCCGTCGCTCCGCAGGACGCCGTAGTCGTCGCCGCGGACGGGCGCACCGTACGGTGCACCCAGTGGTGGACACCGCCAGAGCCGGACCGGCCGCTCGCCGAGGCGGCGCCCCTGATCCGGACGGCACTTCAGGAGGCCGTCGGTGCGCGTACGCGGCAGGGCGGCGTGGTGAGCTGCGACCTGTCCGGCGGGCTGGACTCCACCTCCGTCTGCTTTCTCGCCGACCGCTCCCCCGCCCGTGTGGTGGCCAGTACCTGGCCGGGACGCGACCCGGCGGACACCGACCAGCACTGGGCCGAACAAGCGATGAAGCACCTCCCGGACGTCGAGCACGTGGTCTGGGACGCCGACGCGTCACCGCTGGTCTACGAGGACCTGCTCGACATCGACGACCTCCTGGACGAGCCCACCATCGGCGTCATGGACCGCTCCCGGGTTCTGCACCACCTGCCCGGCCTCGCTGCCCGCGGCAGCAGGCTGCACCTCACCGGCATCGGTGGTGACCACGTGGCCTGGTGCTCCGAGGCGTACTACCATCGAATGCTGCGTACCCGCCCGCTTTTCGCCCTGCGCCAGCTGCGCGGGTTCCGGGCGCTGTGGCAGTGGCCGCTCGCCGACACGGTCCGTGCGCTCGCCGACTCCCGGCCCTACGGGAAGTGGCTCGCCGACTCCGCCGGCCACCTGCGCGGCCCGTTGCCCCCGTCCGCCGCGACAGGGCTCGGCTGGGGCATGACCCCACGCCTGTTCGACTGGGTGACCCCCGATGCCGAACGCATGGCCCGTCGGGCACTGCTCGCGGCCGCGACGACGGTCTCGCCGCTGCACCCGGACCGGGGTCTGCACAGCGACCTGGAGCAGATCCGCTCCTGCAGCCGCGTCATCCGGCAATGGGATGCTATGGCAGCCCGCACCGGCCTGCCGATGGCCTCGCCCTTCCTCGACGACCGCGTCATCGAGGCGTGCCTCGCCGTACGCCCCGGTGAACGCGTCACGCCCTGGCGGTACAAGCCCGTCCTGAGCGCCGCGATGCGGGGGATCGTGCCCGATGCCTGTCTGCGGCGGACCACCAAGGCGGCGGCCTCCATGGACGCCTCCAACGGGCTGCGGGAACACCGCGCCGACCTGCTGGCCATGTGGGAGGGCTCGCGGTTGGAGGCGCTGGGCCTGGTGGACGGTGCCGCACTCCGCCGTCTCGCCCAGCGGCCCGCTGCTGCGGGACTGTCCGACGCCATCCTCTACTCGACGATCGCCGCCGAAGTGTGGCTGCGGGGACTCGCCCGTGGCCGCACCCACGTTCCACACCACGGCTCCCGGCCCTGAGCTTGCCCACGTCCCCACGCCCCAGGTCCCAGGTCCCCACGTCAGAAAGGCCCTGATATGCCTTTGCGGTTCCGTGACAACATCTCCACCGCCGAGACCGACTACGGCACGGTGCTGCTGGACGAACGAGGCGGTTCGTACTGGGAGTTGAATCCGACCGCCACCCTGGTCGTGCGAACGCTACTCGACGGCGGCAAGGAGTCGGACGCGGCCGCCGCCCTGGTCCGGGAGTTCGACATCGAGCAGGCGCAGGCACTGCGGGATGTCCAGACGCTCGTACAGGAGCTGCGAACCTCGGGGCTCGCCTCATGACGACGCCCAGCGCGCTGGAACGACCCACCGATGTGCCGCTGGCCCGACGCCTGGCCGCCCGTCTCGTCCTGCTCCCCGCCGTCGCCCTCGCCATGCTGCCGCCCCGGCACGTCCGCACCGTACTCGGTGTCCTGCGGCGCGGTGCCGCACCCGCCACCGCAGCACAGGCCCAGAACGCGCGCGACGCCATGTGCGCCGCCAGCCTGCGCTGTGCCGGACCGAAGGGTTGCCTGCCACGCTCACTGGGGGCGGCTCTGCTGTGCCGGCTCGGCGGAACCTGGCCCACCTGGTGCACCGGCGTACGCGTCGTCCCGCCCTTCACCGCGCACGCCTGGATCGAGACGGAAGGCGGTCCCGTCGGCGAGGGCGTGCCGAAGGGCTACTTCGCCCGGCTGATGGCCGTCGCTCCGCTGCCGCGGCCGACCGAGCGATGACCCGCGCGACGGTGCTCAACGGGGGCCGGGAGGCGGTCCCCGGGGACGACAGGTCCACCCGGGCGGCGGTCGCCACGATGTACCGGCTCACCGCAGGCCACCGGAGCGCCATCGCCGTCGCCACCGTACTGACCCTCGTGGGCTCGGCCCTGGGGCTGGCCCAGCCGCTCGTCGCCAAGCACGTGGTGGACGCGAGCGGCCGCGACCAGGTCTTCTGGCCGCTGCTGACACTGCTCGGCGGGCTGTTCGTCATCGAAGCGGCGACGGGAGCCGCGGGCCGCTTCCTGCTGGAACGGATGGGCGAGGGTGTCGTACGACAGCTTCGGCACGGGCTGGTGGGACGGCTGCTCCGGCTGGAGATGAGGGAGTACGACCGTCACCGCGGCGGCGACCTGATCTCCCGGGTGACAGCGGACACCACCCTGCTCCGAGAAGTCGTCTCCCAGGCCCTCGTCGATCTGGTGACGGGAAGCCTTGTCGCAGCTGGGGCAATCGTCCTCATGGCCTGGCTCGATCCCCTGCTACTGCTTCTCGTCTCCATCACCGTGGTCGCCGCGGCCCTCGTCGTGGCGTCACTGCTCGCTGGCATCAGACGCGCGTCCGAACACATACAGGACTCGGTCGGTGCCCTCGCCGCCGACCTGGAACGGGCCTTGGGGGCCCTGCCGATGGTCCGTGTGCACCGCGCCGAGGAGCGCGAGGCTGCGGGTATCGGCGCCCGGATCGAGGCGGCCTACGACGCTGGGGTGCGCACCGCGAAGCTCGCCTCCGTCATGAGTCCCGCCGTCGAACTCGCCGTGCAGGGCTCCTTCCTCATCGTCCTGGTCGTCGGCGGTCTGCG
Organism: Streptomyces phaeoluteigriseus; assembly: GCF_001896135.2. Classification (GTDB taxonomy): domain Bacteria; phylum Actinomycetota; class Actinomycetes; order Streptomycetales; family Streptomycetaceae; genus Streptomyces; species Streptomyces phaeoluteigriseus. Next base: position 139,398 of record NZ_MPOH02000008.1, on the reverse strand, counting down.
CGTGAACGGCCGGGACGGCTCCCTCGGCGATCTCGTCGCCTTCCTCCTGTACGCCTCCTACCTCGTCCTGCCGCTGTCCTCCGTATTCCGTGCCGTGGGCCTCATCCAACGCGGGATGGGCGCCTATCAGCGCATCGACCAGGCGCTCCTCCTGCCGGTGGAGCCCGCTGGACCACGGATGACCAGAACGCGCCCGCACACGCCAGGGCCGATCTCACCGCTCGGACCACCCGCCCTCGCCCTGCAGGACATCCGCTTCGGCTACGACCGGGACCGGCCGGTACTGCGTGGCGTCTCCTTCACCGTCGCGCACCGGCAGCACGTCGCCCTGGTGGGGCGGTCCGGAGCCGGCAAGAGCACGGTGTTCGCCCTGGTGGCGAGGTTCTACGAACCGGACGCGGGCCGGGTGCTCTTCGACGGGCGACCGGCGAACGAGCTCACCCGTGAGGCATGCCGTCGACGCATCGCCGTCGTCGACCAGAACGCGCACGTCGTCCACGGCACCCTGCGCGACAACATCGCCTACGCCGTGCCTGACGCATCGGAAGCGGAGATCCAGCGCGTCACGGAACTGGCCAGGCTCGACGAAGTCGTCGACCGGCTGCCCGGCGGCCTGGCCGCCGTCATCGGTGAGCGCGGCAGCACCCTCTTCGGCGGCGAACGCCAACGCGTCGCCCTCGCGCGCGCGTTGCTGGCGCGCCCCGCACTGCTCCTGTTGGACGAGCCCACCTCCCACCTCGACGCGATCAACGAAGCGGCGCTCACCACCGTCATGAAGGACGTCGCTCAGGAGTGCGCTCTGCTGGTCATCGCCCACCGACTGTCCACCGTTCAGCACGCCGACCACATCGTCGTGCTGGACAACGGCCGCACCGCCGCCGAAGGAGCCCACGAGGAGCTGCTGGCCGACAGCACCCTCTACCGCGAACTGGCTGCGAGCCAGATGCTGCGGCCCGGCGCGGAACCCGGAAGTGGTGAGGGACAGGACTCGGCCGGTTGAGTCGCCGCCGTTCAAGCCGCGTCGACGGCGCGCCGGGCGGCCTTTGGCGACTCCGCCGCGCGTTTGTCCAGGCATCAGTTACTGACGTTGTCGCCGTGGTGTGGTCAAGGTGAGTCCGGTTTAGGCGAGGCATCCGTTGCTGCGGTACTGGATCTGGCGGATACCACGGACGGGCCCGCGACGGGCCCGGCAACCCAGGCCGGGCCATGGAGGCTGGGTCACCCGGCGCGCTGCGTTGTCTCCCCGGCCTGAGCGGGTACGGCCGGCAGGGGGACCGTGCAGGAGGCGCAGCGTCGGGCCTGGGCGGGTACGGGGCTGAGGCATTCGGGGCAGTCCCGTTTGGGGGCCTGGACGTCGTGGTGCGGGGCGAGGCGTTCGTGGAGCTTGTTGATCGGGAGCACGACCAGGAAGTACAGGGCGCTGGCGAGGAGGAGGAAGCTGATCGCCGCGTTGATGAAGGCGCCGTAGGGGAACTCGGTGGCGCCTAGGGTGAAGGTCTTGCGGCTCATGTCGCCGGTGGCGCCGGTGGCCAGCCCGACGAGTGGTGTCAGGAAGGCGCTGACGAAGCCGTTCACCACGGCGGTGAACGCTGCCCCGATGACGATGCCGACGGCCAGGTCGACCACGTTGCCGCGCAGGATGAAGCTGCGGAAGCCCTTCACCTTCTCACCCCTAGCAGGTTCTTGACGTCGACGGGCGGCACCGAAAGCGCGGTCAGCCCACACCCTTCACCTCGGATGCCCTGCCATCCCCTACCCATGCCGGCTCCGCCGCACGGCGCGGGGATGTACTGGCTACCGACGCCACGTGCGTCAAGCACGCCATCGCGACTTCACTCAGCCTGAGCTGCACCCCGGAACAGGCTTTGGTTCGCATACCGCCTCTGAGGCAGGCCCGGGGTGAGGGGGGTGCCCTCTCCACCGTGCGCTGTGACCGCTGAGCGTTGGGGTCAGCCGCTGGCGAGTATCGGGCCGGCTGTGGCAGAGAGTGTCTGGTGAGCGTGCGGGCAGGGCGTGGCCGAAGTGGTTGTGGGAATGCGCATCCGGCGCAGGAGATCACGGGTGGTGCGCTTGCGCAGCGTGCTGCGCCAGGTCAGTCCCGGGTGGCGGGACCGTAGGTGTGACAGCGCCCGGGTGCCCAGGCCGGTGCTGTGGAAGCGCTCGTCGATGACGACGGCGATGATGACACCCTGGGCGCAGTCAGTGCAGGTCCGGTACCGGACCTGACCGACGACCTGGCGGGTGTGTACGAGGAGCAGGCATTCGTCTCCCGGGCCGGGGTCGTCCGGGATGTGCGTGGACAGGAAATCGATTGCCCGGTAGGCGAGGACGCGGCGGCGCAGGCGGCCGGTGCGTCGGCCTCGGCGTGAGTGCTTGGCGCCGTCGTGACCGGACGGCGATGTCTCGGCTGTGGAAGCCTGACCGATGAGACTGCTGCTGGTGGGACGCGCATGTTGTCCGTGCATGACGTCTCGTGTGCCCAAACAGCCGACGAATACCCGTTCCAGCGCGCCGGGCACCCGCCTGGAGATTGCTCTTCAACCTTCGGCCGTCCTGTGAAGGCGAGTCGTTTCGGCGGCGAGCGTGACTTGGGCGAGCACAGCCACGGCACCGACCGCTTCGGGGAGCGGCTTCAGCGAGCCCTGCTCCAGCCCCGGCACTGTCCCGCCGTTGCCCGCCTGCGGATGGGTGGTGATGGTGGCCGCCTCGCGGACGCGCGCGTCGGGCCGCGGGTCCCGGTACATCCGGACCTGCACGAGCGAGTTCCCCGAGGTCAGTGCCGTTGACGAGGTTGGGGACGTCGGAGTGGCATGGGTCGGCCGGGCGGCCGGCGAGGTACGCGGCGCGGAGCACGCGGTGGAGGCCAGAAATCGGGACGGGAGCGGGCCGACCGCTGCGGGACGTCGGCGCCGGGAGTCGGTGCGGATGCAGGCGGCTGAGCTGTTCGAGCAGAACATCAAGCCGCCGGAGGTGCAGGGCGTCTGCGGGTGAGCCTCAAATCGCCGACCCCTCAGGCCTGACGGTCGGCGGAGACACGGGCGCGCGGCTTGAACTGCCCGTCATCACCATCGCAGAAGGCTGGGCAGGTCCAGCACTGCGGTCTTCTCGCCGTCTCCGCCGAAGGATGGCGAGCATCGACCGCGGCTGATGGAGGACGACGGCGGAGACACCTTCCGCCGCGCCACGACCTTCGCAGAGGACTGCTTCGCGGGGACACGCAATCCCAGCGCCCATGAGGGTGGCCTGCAGAAGCTGCCCGGGCATGATGAGGTACTGGAACAGCCGGCGGCGTTCAGTCTCCTGGCCCATTGGGAGACACCGCGAGCGTTGCGCGCCGGGCCGGCCACGGCACGGCACGGCACGGCACGGCACGGGAGGTCGGCGCAACGAACACCCTCAGGACCAAACCTGAGCTTTCAGCAACCTCGCACAGACCCAGGCCCTGCACCGCTACCTGCGCCAGCGCCGGCGCAACACCAACGCCCGCCACCCCGACATCCTCGCCGCCCAACGGGCGGAAGGCGCCCGTATCCGCAGCGAGAAGGGCATCCGCTGGGGGGACGCCCCCTCGCCACCATGGCCTGAACTCGACTGGGCCCTCGCGTCACCGTCGCCAGAACAGGTGGTGCGTCACACCGCTCGGGCTGGGCACGACCTCCAGGTGGAACCGGTCGAGCAGCTCGTCGGGCGAGTCCCAGAGCTTCAGTCCGGAGCCGAGTTCCACCGGCGAGACCGCCACGTGCAGGGTGTCGACGAGGCCGGCGTCGAGGAACTGCCGGACGGTGGTGACCCCGCCGCCGAGCCGGACGTCCTTGCCCCGCGCCGCTTCCCGCGCCCGCGCGAGGACCGCGGCCGGGTCCCCGCCGACGAAGTGGAACGTGGTGTCGGACAGCGTGAACGACGGACGCTCGTGGTGGGTCATGACGAACACCGGCGTGTGGAACGGGGGCTCCTCCCCCCACCAGCCGCGCCAGTCGTGATCCTGCCAGGGCCCGCGCTGGGGCCCGAACTTGTTGCGGCCCATGATCTCGGCACCGATGTTGCGTGCGAAGTCCCGCGTGAAGTAGTCGTCCAGCCCCCGGCTGCCTCCGGGATCCGTGCGCATGGGCCAGCTCGCCGTGGCGCCGGCCCAGGCGAAGAGCCTCCCGGGGTCGACATGGCCGAACGGCCGCTCGAAGCTCTGGTCCGCACCGGCACCGATCCCGTCACTCGAGACGTTGAAGTTCATCACTCTCAGCAATTGCTCCATGGTTCCCTCACCAGGTGCTGTCGCGTCATCGTGCGGCGGGACGCCGCACACCATGACGTCGAACGGGACGTGGCCGGATCGACAGCGGCTCACGACTTTTTTCCAAGGCGCGTCAGGAGGCGGTCCCGTCAGCGGAGTAGCCGTGCCGGACACGAGACGGCATCGAGGGGGCCGGGGGTGGCCGCCTCAACCGCTCACATGCGTCGCACTGGACGTCACCGCCCGTCCAACCGTTCCAACCGCCGACCCGGCGAAGCCGACCCGACACTCGGCGAGCCGCTGCGGGCGGCCGACGACGGGTCAGGGCCGGGGCCAGTCGGGTCCGGCCGCCGCGTCGGTGACGTATTCCCGGAAGGTGCGGGCGCGGTGCCCGGTCAGGCGGGGCACCGTGTCCAGGGGCTCGGTGTCGCCAAGGGCCCGCAGCGCCGAGTAGGAGGCGAGTTCCCGTTCTACGGACTCCTCGGGGCGGCCGAGGGCGGCCTGTGCGGCGCGGTAGGCGTCCTCGCTGCCGTGGAACGTCATCGGCGCGTGACGTCCTCGATGACGGTGCAGGCTTCGGCGAAGGACAGCGCCTGCGGCCCGGTGAGTTCGTAGGTCCGGTCGGTGTGCCCGTCCTCGGTCAGGACGCGCGCGGCTACGGCCCCGACGTCGTCGAGGTCCACGAATCCCTGCCGGCAGTCCCCCACCGGGACCGCCAGCTCCCCGGCCAGGACCGCTCCACGGAAGGGCCCCTCGTCGAAGTTCTGGTCGAACCAGTCGACGCGCAGGACCGTCCAGGCCACGCCGCACTTCTTCACGGTGTCCTCGGCCTCGATCAGCCGCTGGTCCCCCATGGTCTCGATGGCGCGGCTGGACAGCAGGACGACCTGACCCACCCCGAGGTCCGCGGCCAGGTCGGCGAAGTCCGGGTCGACGGGGATGCCGTCGGGGGCCATGAGGAACATGCGTCCGGCGCCGCGCAGGGCCGGTTCCCAGGTGCCGCGGTCGTGCCAGTCGAACCGGGTGGAGCCGTGCCGGGACGCGGGGCGGACCGGTACGCCCAGGGATCGCAGGTGCGCGGCGACACGTCGGCCCGCGGAGCCGGTCGCTCCGAGGACGAGGATCGGTGTGGTGCCCATGCCCTCGTGAACGACGGGCGGGCGGCAAGGCAACGGTGGCCCGCAAGGCGCACTCGATTGCCCCAGGGCAGTCGTTTCATGTCTGCCTACTGAGAACTCGTTGGAATTCGGCCAGTTCTGTCGCCTGCCGTACGTCCATATGATTTCCTGTTTTCAATCATATGGACGTGACACCCCCGCGTCGTCGCGGGTGAGGGAGGAGAGCCGATGGCCGAGTTCACGCAGACCGACGTGCGTCGCGAGTTCGACCGGGGCATGCCCGGGGTGCGGGTGCCGGGCAGGGTCGTCGTCATCGGAGCGGGTCTGTCGGGCCTCGCCGTGGCGTACGAACTGGCCGAGCGGGGCGGGGACGTCACGGTGCTGGAGGCGTCGGACCGCCCGGGCGGGCGGGCGTACACCCTGCGCGCGCCCTTCGCGGACGGCCTGTACGCGGAGGCCGGCGCGATGACCCTGACCCCGCACTGCCACTACGCCATGCACTACCTGCGCGAGCTGGGTGTGGAGCTGGACACGGCCGACCTGGTCGGCAGCCGGTTCTCGTACTTCGCCGGCGGCCGATTCTTCGGTCCCGACGCCGACTCGCTCGACCGCGCCGGGCTCCCGCTCGCCCCGCACGAGAAGGGGCTGGGCGTCGCCGACATGATCGACCGTTATGTGCGCCGCACCTACGAGGCTCTGGAGCCCGACATCACGGCGGCCGACTGGGCGCCGACCTCGCTGCTCGCACCGTACGACCGGCGGTCGGTGTACGAGGTGCTGTCCGAGCGCGGTGCCTCGCCGACGGCGATCGACCTGGTGGAGCCACACTTCCTGGAGATGCGCGGCGGCGACCTGAAGACCGCCTCGGCCCTGTCCTGGCTGCGGCACGAGGCCAGCCCGCACTCCCTGGCCAACGCCGACCCCCGGTGGTCGAAGGTCAGGGGCGGCACCGACCGGTTCCCCCGAGCGTTCGCCGAGCGGCTGAAGGACCGCATCCGCTACCGGGCTCCCGTGGTGCGCGTCACGCAGGACGACGCGGGCGCACGGGTCACCTTCCTGCACGGCACCCGGATGCACACCCTGGATGCCGACCGGGTGGTGGTGACCGTGCCGTTCAGCGCGATCCGGCACATCGACCTCACCGACGCCGCACTGTCCGACGCCAAGCAGGCCGCGATGCGCCGAGTGAAGTACTCGTCGATCGTGCGCGTCTATCTCCAGATGCGCCGGCAGTTCTGGCCCCAGGACAACGCGAGCTTCTCCACGGACCTGCCGGTGCGATGGGTGCGGGACGCCACGCCCCGGCTGCCCGGACCCCGCAAGATACTGGAGTGCCTGATCACCGGCTGGCGGGCCCGCGCCCTGGCCGTGCTCAGTCCCGAGGAGCGGATCCGGTTCGCCCTGGACGAGGTCGAGGTGATGCTGCCCGGCGCCCGGAAGCACTTCGAGACCGGCACCTCCGTGGTCTGGGACCAGCAGCGCTACATCGAAGGCGCCTACATCCTGCCCGAGGTGGGGCACAGCTCCCTGATGCCGGCCATGCGCAGGCCGGAGGGCCGGCTGCACTTCGCCGGCGACCACACCTCGTTCGAGCCCAACGGCGGTTCCATGACGCTCGCGCTGGAGTCGGCCGCGCGGACCGTCCTGGAACTGGGGAGCACAACGGCCGCGTGACCGGGTCGGGGCCCCCGCCCGGTGCCCGGCACTCACTCCAGGAGCAGGGTCAGCAGTTCCGCCCCCTCGACGCTCAGCACCGACGCGGGGAGGAACGCACAGCCACCGGTACGCGGGCCCCGCAGGGCCGCCAGCTCGCCGTCGCCGGGGCCGTACCACAGGGTCAGTCCCAGCCGCCGGGCCAGGGCGTCCGTGTGCGGGCCGGCCAGCACGGCGTACGCGCCGCCGTACCCCACCGTCGCACGCCGGCCGAGGACGTCGATCTCCTGCTGGGCGGCGGCCTCGCCCCGCGGCCGCACGGATCCGGCCAGACCCAGTTCGGCGAGCAGGAGATGGAAGCCGAGCCCGACGCCAACGGTGCGCGTCCCCCGGGACATCAGGTCGGCGACCAGGGCGCGCAGGACGGCGATGCGGTCCTCGCCGACGGCGAACGGGTCGCCGGGGCCCGGACCGACGACCACCGTGGTCCCGGGCGCCAGGGGGTCCACGGCACGGTGTGCGCCGCCGTCGGTCGTGGGCCTCTCGGACGTGTCCCGGTGGCACGGGCCACGGGGTCCGCGGAACGCGTCCTGGCGCCATGCACACCGTGGTCCGTGGAGCGAAGCCCGGTGGCGCGGGTCACCGCGTCCCCGGGACGCTCCCGGACCGCGGGGACCGCGAAGTCAGCTGAGCGGGCCCGGGCGTCGGGCGCCACGGGGTCCCCAGGGCGCACCCCGGTCGCGTGGGCCACGTGCTCGGCGGACCACACCTCGACGGCGCGGCCGAGTCCGCGCAGCATGACGGCGAGCGCCGCCGTCTCCTCGCCCCCCGTGTCGACGAGCAGCACCGGGCCGCCGGGAGCCGGCCGGCCGCCGGCCGCGACCGGCCCCGCCAGTGGGCGGACAGCAGCGCACGGCGCCGGTCCAGTTCGGCGCTCACCGACGGCCACGCCGCCGGGTCGACGGGGGCGGTGGAGCGGGGCCCGGTGCGCCGGTGGCCGCGTGTGCGGCCACCCGACGCCCCGTCGCCTTGTGCTGCGGCCGGGGTGTCACGTCCCGCCGGCGCGTCGTGCGGCACGGGGTCGCCGGGACCGGGGTCCGCCCGTCGGCGGCCGGCGGCGGTGTCACCGGGGGCGGTGGCTGCGGTGCTCTCGAAGACCGACAGCAGGGCCGATGCCTTGGCGCGGGTCTCGGCCGCCTCGTCGGCGGGCACCGAGCGCGGCCCGACGGTGGCTCCGACCGACAGCTTCACCGTGCCCCGCCCGGAGAGCTCGAAGGTGCGGATGAGCACGGCCGTGTCCACCTGCTCGCCGCCTGAGGCGTCGTGGCCCAGCAGCGCGATCGAACCGCCGTAGTAGCCGCGCCCGGAGGGTCCGCGCCGGGCGATGACACTGCAGGCCTCCGCGAAGGGACGGCCCACCGCGGTCGCCGCGAACAGTGTGCCGGCGAGGGTGTGCCGGACGTCGAGCGCGGCGGTCCCGCTGATGCGGCACTCGGTGTGCAGCACACGGGCCAGCGGACGCAGACCGGGTCCCTCAAGCCGTACGTCCCCGGTGGTGACCCGGCACAGCATGGCCAGCTCCGCGTCGACCACGGCTCCCAGTTCCTCGGTCTCCTTGCGGTCGCGCAGGAAGGCGGCCAGGTCCTCGGCGGCGGGCAGGCCACCGGGCGGGAGGCGCAGCGTCCCGCACATCGGGTGCATCACCACCCGGCCCCGTTCCACGCCGACGTGACCCTGCGGGGAGGCGCCGGCCAGTGCGGCGCCGCGCGGACCCCCGGTGTGGACCGCGAACGTCCAGTGTGCGCCGTGCTCGGCGGCGGACAGCCGGCCAAACAGCTCCCCCACGGCGGCGGCCCCGTGGCAGGGCAGTCGCGCGGTGAAGTCCCGCCGGATCAGGACGTGCAGGCCGGTGTGCGCCACCTCGTGGGCCAGGAGGTCGCGCACCCGGCCGGCGTACTCCTCGTCGGTGTCGTCGAAGCCCGCCTCCTCCCAGCGGAGGTCTCCCCCGGGCCGCACGGCGGCGAGGGCCGCGGTGAGCGCGGCGGTGTCGGCCGTGTGCCACCGACGGATCCTCAGGACCCGCACAGGGGTGCCGTCGTCACGGCAGTCCAGCCCACGTTCGGCCAGGCACCGGTACGGCAGCACGGCGAGCGCATGGGGCCCGCCACCCGGCCGGGGTGGACCCGACGGCAGGTCCGTCACCCGCCGTACCGTGTGCATGGTGCCGATGTACACGTCGAACGGGTCACCGGCACTTCCGTCGTGCGGGTGGCGGCGCACGAGGGCGAAGGGCGGCGGGTCGGGGGCCGAGAACAGGCGGGCCAGGTCGGCCACCGGGAGCGGGGTAGGCGTCGGGGTGTCCTGCATGAGGCGCCCTTTCGTCGAGGGACGTGTGGCAGGTGACTTTGCAATGAGAAACTTGGTTACGTCAGGGAAATGAATGGAGCGGTTCGAAGCGGTAACTCTTCTGTAGTGTCCGGCGGTTGACTCTTCATTCGTTTCCGTTCGGATATCATGTTCGGCACGTCCACCCTCCCCTCAGAGCCCCAGTGAGGTGTCATGCGGATAGCGGTGATCGGAGCCGGTCCCGGCGGGCTGTACACGGCCTGCCTGGTCAAGCGCCTGCGGCCCCACGACGTCGTGGAGGTCTGGGAGGCCAACGCGGCCCGGGACACGTTCGGGTTCGGGGTCGTCTTCTCCGACGGCGCGCTCGGCGGCATCGAGGCCGCCGACCCGGCCCTGTTCGAGGCCGTCACGGCCGAGTTCGCCCGGTGGACGCGGATCGACGTCCACTACCGGGACCGCACCCAGCGCAACGAGGGGTATGGGTTCGCCGCGGTCAGCCGCCACACCCTGCTGCGGCTCCTGCAGGAGCGCTGCGCCGCTCTCGGGGTGCGCCTGCACTTCGGCACCCCGGCGCCGGAGGTGTCCCGGCTGCGCGCGTCCCATGACCTCGTCGTCGCGGCGGACGGCGTGGGGTCGCGCACCCGGGCCCGGTACGCGGCCGCGTTCGGCACGCAGCGGCAGGAGGCGGGTTCGCGGTACATGTGGCTCGGCACGGACCGCCCGTTCGACGCGCTGACGTTCGCCGTCGTCGAGACCGAGCACGGCCCCGTACAGGCCCACGCCTACCCGTACGCGCCCGGTCGCAGCACGTTCATCGTGGAGGTGGGCGACGCGGTCTGGCGGGCGGCCGGCTTCCGGTCCGCGGAGCGCCGGCCCGCGGACCCCGTGGGCGACCGGGACGGCATCGACCAGGTGGCGCGGTACTTCTCCGGTCTGCTGGACGGGCACGCGCTGTGGGGCAACCGGTCGTACTGGGGCCACTTCACCGCCGTACGCAACCGGAACTGGAGCCACGGCAACCTCGTCCTCCTCGGTGACAGCGCGCACACGACGCACTTCTCGATCGGTTCCGGCACCAAGCTGGCCATGGAGGACGGGCTCGCCCTCGCCACGGCCCTGCACGAGCACCGGACGGTGCCCGAGGCGCTGGCGGCGTACGAGACCGAGCGGCGGCCCGCCGTGGAGCGGATGCAGCGGATCGCGCTGACGAGCCTGGAGTGGTTCGAGAACATCGACCGGTGCGTGGGGTTGCCGCCGGACGCCTTCAACGCGCACCTGCTGACGCGCAGCGGCCGACTCACCCGGGACGATCTGCCCGCGGTCGACGCCGAGCACGTCGGGCGGATCCGCCGGCGCTTCGCCGACGCGGCCTGAGCCGCGGAGCCCGGGACGGCCCGGGCCGGGTCAGCCGTCCCGGGCCGCCTTCTTGTCCGCCACCGAGGTGCCGCCCACGAACCAGTGCTGCGGCGGGCATTCGTCCACCGTCACCCGGATCGCCTCCCGGGGTGTGCCGAGCGTGGTGTGCGCGGCCTCGGTGAGGGCCCGGCCGAGTGCGGTGATCTCCTCGTCGCTGCGGCCGCTCAGCAGGGTGACGTGGATGAGGGGCATGGAAACTCCTTGTCGGGGTGGTGCGGCCGGGCCGCGGCACGGGGGCGCCCGGAGCACCCGGTGTGCCGTCGGGTGCTCCGGGCCGGTCGGAGGTGGTGGTGCGTGGGCCGGTCAGAGGTGACCGTGCGCGGCGAGGTCCTCGGCCAGGCAGCGGCCGGTGTGCACGTCACGGCGGCGGACCAGGTCCGCGGGGGTGCCCTCGAACACCACCCGGCCGCCGTGCCGGCCCGCCTCCGGGCCGAGGTCGATGATCCAGTCGGCGTACTTCAGCACGTCCAGGTCTGTTCGATCACCACCACCGTGTTGCCGCCGTCGACGAGGCGGTCGAACAGGGCGAGCAGCTTGCCGAGGTCGGCCATGTGCAGACCGGTGGACGGTTCGTCGAACACGTAGACGCTGCCGGAGGTGTGCAGCCGGTGCGCCAGCTTCAGCCGCTGGCGCTCACCGCCGGACAGGGTGGACAGGGGTCGGCCGAGCGTGAGGTAGCCGAGGCCAACCTCGATGAGCAGGGTCAGCTTGCGGCGGACGGAGTCCTCGTCGAAGAACGCGATCGCCTCCTCGGCCGTCATGGCGAGGACGTCGACGATGGTCCGGCCGGACAGCGTGTGGCGCAGCGCCTCGTCGTTGAAGCGGCGCCCGTCGCAGCGCTCGCAGACGGTGGTGACCGGATCCATGAAGGCGAGGTCGGTCTCGATCACCCCGCGGCCCTGGCACTCCGGGCAGGCGCCCGCCGAGTTGAAGCTGAACAGTCCGGGGTCGGCCCCGGAGGCGCGGGCGAACAGGCGCCGGACGGTGTCCATGATGTCGGTGTACGTCGCGGGGGTGGAGCGGGAGGAGATCCCGATCGACGACTGGTCGACCACGACCGCTTCGCCCGGGTGCCGGTCGACCAGTTCCCGGGCGAGCGAGCTCTTCCCCGAGCCGGCGACGCCGCTGAGCGCCACCAGCACGCCGGTGGGCACGTCGACCGTGACGTCCTGGAGGTTGTGCAGCCGGGCGCCGCGGACCGTCAGCTTGCCCTGGGGGGCCCGCAGTCGCTCCTTCAGCCCGGGCACCGCGTCCAGGGCCCGGCCGGTCGGGGTGCCGGCTTTGCGTAACCCGGCCATCGAGCCCTCGTAGACCACTTCGCCGCCCTGGCTGCCCGCGCCCGGACCCATGTCGACGACATGGTCGGCGACGGCGATGACGTCCCGGTCGTGCTCCACCACGAGCACCGTGTTGCCCTTGTCGCGCAGCGCGAGGAGCAGCGTGTTCAGGCGGCGCACGTCGCGCGGGTGCAGGCCCACGCTCGGCTCGTCGAAGATGTACGTCAGCCCGGTCAGACTGCTGCCCAGGTGACGCACGGTCTTCAGGCGCTGCGCCTCGCCGCCGGAGAGGGTGCTGGTCCGACGGTCGAGGCTGAGGTAGCCGAGTCCGACGGCCTCGATCCTGCGCAGCGCCGACAGGGACGCCTGCACCACCGGTTTGACCGACGGCGCGTCGATGCGCTCCAGGCGGCCGATGAGGTCGGTGATCTCCAGGGCGCAGTAGTCGGCGATGGTGTCGCCGGCGATGCGCGAGGCGAGCGCGGCCGGTCCCAGCCGGGCGCCGCCGCAGACCTCGCAGGGTCCTTCCGTCACCACCTCTTCCACGGCCGCCCGTTCCTTCGCCTTGAGGGCGTCGAGGCCGGCCTTGAGGTAGCGGCGGGTGAAGCGCCGCACGACTCCTTCGTACTCGTTCTTGTAGACGCCGTGCCGTCCGGCCCGGTCGACCTTGAACCCGGAGCCGTGCAGCAGCAGTTCGCGGTCGTCGGCGGAGAACTCGCGCAGCGGCAGGTCGGGGTCGAAGAGGCCGGACTCCGCGTACAGCTGCCACTGGAAGGTGCCGACGGCGAAGGCGGGGAAGCGGATGGCGCCCTCGTTGAGGCTCTTGCCCTCGTCCAGCAGCCGGTCCAGGTCCAGCCGCAGCCGGGAACCGAGCCCCTCGCACCGCGGGCACATGCCGCGGGGGTCGTTGAAGGAGTACATGTGCGAAGGGCCCGCGCTGGGCATGCCGTGCCGGGAGAACAGCACCCGCAGCATGGCGTGGACCTCGGTCATGGTGCCGACCGTCGAGCGGGCGTTGCCGCCGACCGGCCGCTGGTCGATCACGATGGCGGTGGAGAGGTTCTCGATGACGTCGGCGGCGGGCCGCTCGTACTTGGGCAGCCGGTTGCGGATGAACGCGGGGTACGTCTCGTTCATCTGCCGCTGCGACTCGACGGCGATCGTCCCGAAGACCAGGGAGGACTTGCCCGATCCCGACACGCCGGTGAAGACGGTCAGCCGTCCCTTCGGGATGCGCAGGCTGACGCCCTTGAGGTTGTTCTGCCGTGCTTCCCCCAAAACGATGAAGTCACCTGGGTCCGGTGACAGGTGGGACACCATGCCGTTCCTCTTCCATCCGCCGAAAAGATTTCTCGCAGGAAACTTATCCCCTCGAGAACGGGTCCTCAATCCGCCACGGCATAGGCCTGCGCGCCGCGCGGGCTGGCCACAGCAGTGACCATGTTGTCACTGCTCAGAGCCGTTGCGCAGACCTTGCTCAGACTGTAGTCGGCGACCGTGCGCACCTGATGGCCGCGCCGCCGCAGTTCCTCGATGGTTTCCTGGGGGATCCCCTCTTCCAGGACGACCGTCCCGGGGGCGAAGCGCCGGGGGGTGAAGGACGTCGGTACGTGGTCGGTGTGGAAGGTCCGCGCCTCGACGGCCTCCTGGAGTCCCATGCCGTGTTCGGTGTGGCGCAGGAAGAACTGCAGGGTCCACTGGTCCTGCTGGTCGCCGCCCGGTGTGCCGAAGGCGAGGCAGGGCCGGCCGTCCCGCAGCACCAGGGTCGGGCTGAGGGTGGTGCGCGGGCGCTTGCCAGGAGCCAGCGCGTTGGCGTGCCCCCGGGTCAGCGTGGCCATCTGCCCCCGGGTGCCGAGCGGGAACCCGAGGCCCGGCACCACCGGCGAACTCTTCAGCCAGCCTCCGCTGGGGGTCGCGACGACCATGTTCCCGCGGGCGTCGGTGGCCGTGACGCAGCAGGTGTCGCCCCGGGCGGCCGTGGAGCGCACCACGGCCGGGATGCCTTCCTCCAGCTCACCGAGCCATGCGGGACCGGCGGGGCCTGCGGACTCGTCGTGGACGGGGGGCAGCACCGGCGTCCGGCCGCCGGGCGAGCCCGGTCGCAGTGCGGTGGAGGCCTCGCGGCCGATCAGTTCGCGGCGGGCCGCGCTGTAGGCGGGGTCGAGCAGGTCGTCGACCGGCACGTCCGCGTGGGCGGGGTCGCCGTACCAGGCCTCGCGGTCGGCGAAGGCCAGTTTGGCCGCCTCGGTGACCGTGTGCAGGAACTCGGCGCTCACCGGTCCCATGGCGGCGAGGTCCAAGCCCTGGAGCAGCGCGAGCTGCTGGAGGAAGACCGGGCCCTGCGACCAGGGACCGGGCTTGTGCACCGACAGGCCACGGTGGTCCAGGTGCAGCGAGGGCTCGACCGTGGCTCGCCAGCCGGCCAGGTCCGCCCCGGTGAGCAGGCCGCGGTGGCGGCGGCCGGTGGCGTCGATCTCCTCGGCCGTGGCGAGGTAGCGGTCGATGGTCTCGGCCACGAAGCCCTCGTAGAAGGCGCGCAGGGCCGCGTCGATCTGCTTGCCGCGGTCGGCGCCGGCCGCCCTGGCCTCGTCGAGGAGGCGCCGGTAGGTCCGGGCCAGGTCGGGGTTGGTCATGCGCTGACCTGGCCGGGGTGCTCCCCCGCGGACCAGATAGGTGCGACCGGACTCGGTCCACTCCTCGCGGAAGAGCTCCTGCAGCGCCCCGATCATCGCCGCCGCCTTGGGGAGCAGCGGGTACCCGTGTTCGGCGTAGCCGATGGCCGGCTCCAGGACGTCCTCCAGGTTCAGGGTGCCGTACTCGGCGAGGACGCGCAGCCACGCGCCGAAGGCGCCGGGCACCACCGCGGGCAGCAGTCCCGAGCCGGGCACCACGGAGAGGCCGAGCTGCTCGAACCTCTCGATGGTCGCCGCCCGGGGCATGGGGCCCTGGCCGCAGACGACGTCGACCCGGCCGGACCCGGCCCGGTGGGCGAGGACGGGTACGTCTCCGCCGGGCCCGTTGAGGTGGGGTTCCACGACCTGGATGACGAACGCGGCGGCGACGGCCGCGTCGAACGCGTTGCCGCCCTTGTCGTACATGCGGAAGCCCGCGGCCGAGGCCAGCCAGTGGGTCGAGGCGACCGCGCCCCGGGTGCCGCGCAGCTCTGGACGGAACAACACAGTCGGGTTCCTCTCCTCTTCGTACCGGTTCTTCTTCGGCGGGTTCTTCTTCGCCGGGCTCTTCTTCGCCGGGCTCTGCGTGACGAGCTCTCCGCGGGCTCTCCGTGACGTGCTCTCCGTACCGTGTGGTGCGGGAAGCGGCGGTTCAGCGGGCGACTGCCGCCGTGCGGGGCAGGTGCATGCGGCCCGTGCCGGTGGCCGCGACCTCTCCGGTCACCTCGGCCGCCACCGCCCGGCCCTCGCGCACGGTCACGGCGCAGTCGAGCCGGGCCGGACGGCCCAGTCCCGCCCCCTGCCGGACCTGGTACGCGCTGGTGCCGTCCGCCGTCGGCACCAGGCCCGCACGGACGAGCCAGGCGCCCAGGCCCAGGGCCGCGGAGGCGCACGCCGGGTCCTCCGGCATGCCGTACCCGGGGGCGAACACCCGTACGTCGGCCGCCGGCGGCGGCTGTCGTAGGCGACCACCACCGCGTCGGGGCAGTCGGCCCACACGGGGTGCGCCGGCTGGTGCACCGCGCGGGCGACCGCCCCGCTCGCGACGGGCAGCACGTGGAACGCCGGCCCGAAACCGGTCACGCACGGCTCGGCCACCAGATCGTCCCCGGTCAGTCCGCACGCCTCCAGCAGCGGTTCCGCGTCCCAGGCGGCGGGCGCGCCGGCTCACCGCGCACGGCGAGCGTGGCCCGGTGGGCGCTCGCGCGCACCGCCATCAGCCGCCCGCCGCACTCCTGGACCAGCTCCCCCGCCCGCAGCCGGCCCAGGCGGACCAGGGTGGCGGCCGTGCCGACGGCGGAGTGCCCGCCGTACGGCGACTCCCGCTGCGGGGTGAAGATCCGGACCCGGTGGGTGGCACCGTCCCTGTCGGGGGGCAGGACGAACGCGGTCTCGGTGAGACCGACCTCGCGGGCGACGGCCTGCATGCCGGCGTCGTCGAGTGCGCTCGCGTCCGGGACGACCCCGAGCGCGCAGCCCTCGAACGGGGTGCCGGTGAACATGTCGACGATCTCGTAGTCGATCACGGCTGCTCCTCGCTGCGGCCGGTCAGCACGTCGCGCGCGATCCGCTCCAGCACCCGCATGCTGCCCCGGTAGGGGAAGGACGGCCGGGGCCAGTGCACGACGAAGTCGGTGATGCCGAGCTCGCCGAAGCGGCCGACGGCGTCGCGGTACGCCTCGACGGAGTCGAGGGTGCCGCCCACCATGGC
Organism: Streptomyces phaeoluteigriseus; assembly: GCF_001896135.2. Lineage (GTDB taxonomy): Bacteria > Actinomycetota > Actinomycetes > Streptomycetales > Streptomycetaceae > Streptomyces > Streptomyces phaeoluteigriseus. The sequence continues at coordinate 122,977 of NZ_MPOH02000008.1, read as the reverse complement.
ACCGGTGAGCAGCAGTCGGCGCAAGGTGGAGGGGTCGCGTCCGGTCCGCTCGCACGCCTCGTCCAGGCGTGCCAGCTGCTCCTTGATCTCCGGCAGCGTCTCCTCGTACGGCCGGGCGTCGAAGTCGCCGGGCCGCCCCGCGGTGACCCACAGGTCGGCGTGGCGAGCCGCCAGCCGCATGCCGCGCGGTCCGGTCGCCGCGATGGCGAACGCACCCGGGGCGTGGCCAGGCAGCCCGGGTGCATGGGCACCTCCCGGACGTCGTAATGGGTGCCCGTGTACGTGGTGCTGGGCCGGGTCAGCAGCTCGTTGAGCAGCTCCACGAACTCGGCGAAACGGTCGGCACGTTGCCGCGGGGAGTAGGCGGTCGGGTCCACGACGCGGTCGTCGAGGCCGCCGGCCCCGGCTCCCAGCCCGCAGATGAAGCGGCCGCCGGCGATGTCCTCGAGCGTCATCACGTCCTTGGCCAGCGTCACCGGGTGCCGGTAGGTGGGGGTGGCCACCATGGTGCCCACGGTGAGGGTGGAGGTGGCCTCGGCCGCCGCCGCCAGGGTGGGCACGGCACCGAACCAGGGTTCGTCGCGCAGCCACCGCCACATCAGCTGGTCGTAGGTCCAGGCGTGGTCGAATCCGAACTCCTCGGCACGAACCCACTGTTCGCGGGCCCGTGACCAGCGCTGTTCGGGCAGGACGACGACTCCGTGCCGCACGGTCCGTCAGCTCCTCTCCTGTCGTGTTTCCGGGGGGCGCGGGCTCAGCGGGCGATGCTGCCGTGGAGCAACCGCTCGTCGAGCGCGGCGGCCAGGCCGTCGACGCGGGCGAGCACGGCGTCGAAGTCGCGTTCGCAGGCCCGGGCGTCCTCGCTGCGCAGTTCCTCGGGGAGCGCGGCGTCCTCGGGCTCGGTCAGTCCGGGGTACAGGCCGTTGACCGAGACGTCCAGGCGCACCGCGGTCAGCCGGCGCCGGAGCTGGTCGAGGATCTCGGCGGTCGGCACGTCGGCGCGCAGGGTGAGGAAGTAGTTGTCGTAGACCAGCGCCTGCAGCCGGGGGTCGTGGGGCCGGGCCGCCGGGACGGTGTCCTGGAGCAGGGACCTGCCGCCGGGTACGAGCTTCGCGGCGACACCCGAGTGCACCAGGTGGTAGAGGCGGACCTCGTCGGCCAGCCGTCCGCCCTCGGGGGTGTCGTGCCACGGTGTCTTCCTGCCGCGCAGCAGCCGGCGGACGGGGGCGAAGTCCGGTGCCCAGGTGCCGCTGAAGCCGCGGTGCTGCAGGAACATGCTGGGCCGGATGACGTCGCCGTAGACGTCCTTGGGGCAGGAGCTGGTGTAGAGCAGCATCGCCGTGTAGGCCCGGGTGAGTTCCGTCATGGCCTTCAACGAGGGGGCGGGGTCCGGCCGCTCGTGCGCCTGGTGCAGCGCGTGGCCGAGTAACTGCCAGACGGCGAAGGTCACCTGGTGCCCGGTGATCCAACGGAACCAGAAGAGCTGGTGGGCCAGTTCGGGGTGGCCGGGAGCCGGTCCGGTGCGCGGGCAGGGCGGCCCGGCCGAACCGGCGGCGGGCTCCGCGCACAGTACGTCCGGCACGTCGCCGCGGGCCGGTGCGGGGGGTCGGGCAGGGTCAGCGGCTCCAGGCCGTAGGGGAAGTCTCCGAAGGCCCAGCCCTCGGCCACCGGCAGTTCGGTGACGGTCCTGCACGGCCCGGCGCTCATGCGGCACCTCCCGGGACGTAGGTGAACTCGAACTCCAGGCCGTTGGGGTCGAACAGGTAGCAGCTGTGCACCCCGTCGGCGTCGACCACGATGTCCGTGGGCTGCTCGTCGGTCGCGAAGTGGTAGCGGCCCGAGCGGTACAGGTCCAGCCAGCGGTCGCGCCAGGCTCGCAGCTCCTCGGGGGATCCGGCGGCGAGGCAGACGTGCTGGAACTGGGCCTTGCTACCGCCGGGCAGCACCGGCTCGTGCCCGGTGCGTTCGAACAGGTGGAAGCGGACGTCGGCGACGCTGACCTCGGTGAGCCGGGTGATGCCCGGGAGCCTGCTGAGGGTGAGGTCCGAGAAGGTGGTGAGCGTCCACGTCTCGGCGCAGCCGAAGAAGTCCCTGTACCAGGCCAGGCAGTTGTCCAGGTCGCCGGTCTGGATGCCCAGGTGGTGCATCGCCGGCACCAGTTTCGCGGAGGGTGCCTCCAGTGTGGAAGCCGAGCTTTCTCGCATGGTGCGACACTCCTTGGGGGGATGGTTTATCGCAGGGTTCCGAAAAGAGAGGCTAGGGAGCGGCCAGGACCGCAGTCAATGCCGTACCCATGGAATTTCTGGATATCCTCGAAAAACGCCTCCAATTCACTGATCCGGAATTCAGGGCAGCCTCGACCAGGCCGCTGACCTGCTTATTCAACAGATCCTCGACAGCATTGCAGCCGAATTGCACTCTTGCCATCCACGATTTTCTCGTGAATCATGGTGGCCATGGAACAAGAGCGATGGAACAGTGTCGACGCCTATTTCAGCTCCCTTCTCGTGAAGGAGGACGAAGCACTCTCGAAAGCCGCCAGGGCCCATGAGCACTTCGATCTGCCGGACCTGGCCGTCAGTGCCCCGCAGGGCAAACTGCTGCATCTGCTGGCTCGCATCGGCCACGCGCGGCGCATCCTGGAGATCGGCACCTTCGGCGGCTACAGCAGCATCTGGCTGGCCCGCGCGCTGCCGCCGGACGGCCGTCTGGTCACCATCGAGTGGGAGCGGTCCTTCGCCGACGCGGCCGCGTCCCGCCTCGCCGAGGCGGGCGTCGCCCACCTCGTCGAACAGCACGTCGGCCGGGCGCTGGACATCCTGCCCGCCCTGGACCGGCCCGGTACCGCCCCCTTCGACATGGTGTTCGTGGACGCCAACAAGCCCGACATCCCCGAGTACTTCACCTGGGCGCTGAAGCTGTCCCGGCCGGGCGCGGTGGTCGTCGTCGACAACGTCGTCCTGGGCGGCGCGGTGACCGACCCGGACCACACGGACGCCGGTGTCCAGGGAGTGCGCCGGTTCCACGAGTTGCTGGCCGGCCGCACGGACGTCACCGCCACCTCGATCCAGACCGTCGGCACCAAGGGGTACGACGGCTTCACGCTGGTCCTGATCACCGGTTGAGCCAGGTGGAGCGGCCGGGGCGGGCGGTCCTCCCCCGCCCCGTGCCGCACCGTCCGGCTCGCCGGGCGGCCGGCGGGCGGCGCCGCTCAGTCGATGTCGGGCGGCACCAGGTCCGGGGCCGTCCAGCCGTCCAGGTCGTACTCCGCCATGCACTGTTCGGCGAACCCCTTGTACTGGTCGACGAGGCCGGAGGCCGTCTGGGCGTGCAGCAGTTCGATGCGGACGCTCTCGTGGTTGCCGGAGTAGTTCCGCTCGTACAGCTCGTGCCGTCCGGCGAACTCCGTGCCCACCGAGTCCCAGATGAGCTTCATGAGTTTGGCGCGCTCCACCGCCTCGTAGCCGCCCGAGCCCCGCATGAAGCGATCCAGGTGAGGCCGGAGTTCGGGTTCCTGGAAGTCCTTGGCGGACGAAGTGAGGTAGATCAGGCCGCTGCTGAGGTCCTGCATGATGATCTCCCGCACCCTCGGGTAGCCGACCGTCATGAACCACCGGTACGCCATGCCGTAGTCGAGGTTGGGCAGCAGGGCACCGTCGTGCCAGGGGTCCGGGTTGTGTGCCATCGCGTCGCTCAGCGCCCAGAACATGTTCCGCCAGGCGAGCACCTCGCCGACCCGGGTCTGGATGCCCCGGAAGTCCTTGGTGCCGGTCACCTCCAGGCCCTTGAGCAACAGGCCCGCGAGGAAGTCGAGTTTGACGGCCAGCCGGGTCACGCCGTGGAAGGTGAGCCGGTGGGTGAAACCGGACGTCTGCAAGAACGTGCCGGCCCGCGCGGTGTCCCCGTAGATGAGGACGTTCTCCCAGGGGATCTTGACCTTGTCCAGAATGAAGATGGTGTCGTTCTCGTCGAGCCGGCTGACAGCGGGTAGTCGAACGGGCTGCCCGTGCGGCTCGCGGCCAGCTCGTAGGACTGGCGGCAGACCAGCTTCACACCAGGTGCCCCCAGGGGCAGGGTGGCGACAAGGGCGAACTCCTTCTTCTTCACAGGCAGTCCGTAGTGCGCCACGAAGTTGAAGTGGGTGAGCGCCGACCCGGTCGCCACCACCTTGGCGCCGCTGACCACCAGGCCGTCGTCGCACTCCTTCTCGACGTGCACGAAGACGTCGTCGACCTCGTCCGCGGGCCGGTGCCGGTCGACCGGTGGGTTGATCACCGCGTGGTTCCAGAACAGCACCTGCTCCTGGGCGGTGGCGTACCACTGGCGGGCATTGTCCGCGAAGTCGCCGTAATACTCCGGGTTCGCGCCGAGGGTGACCAGGAAGCTGGCCTTGTAGTCGGGGCTGCGCCCCATCCAGCCGTAGGTCAGCCGGGCCCACTCGGCGATGGCGTCCCGGTCCCCCACCAGGTCCTGCACGCTGCGCGGAACCCGGTAGAACTTGTGGGTGAAGCCGTCGCTGCCGGTGTCGGTGGGCGCGGTGAGGGTGTCGTGGTGCTCGGGGTCGTGCAGGGCGTCGTACAGACGGGCCGTCATCCGGACGGTGTTGCGGAACGCCGGGTGCTTGGTGACGTCGTCGACCTTCTCGCCGTACGCCCAGATCTCGCGCCCGTCGCGAATGCTCTCGATGTACTCGTCCCCCGTCAGCGGCCGGGTGACCCGAGCACCGCCGACGGGCTCCCCGGCCGTGCCGGGTGCTGCGGACTGTCCGTTGTCAGCTGCCATGTCCCTGCTCCCGTATCTCGTGATCGGTGACGAACTGCTCCATGGCCGGTCCGGGGCCGTCCAGACAGAGCGACCACACCGCGGCGGACCCCTCCGGCTGCGGCTCCTCCGGCATCAGACGGGGGAAGAGACCGCAGTGGAACAGCAGCGGCCGGCCCCCGGCCGCGGTGAACTCCTCGACGCGGCCGACGTGCAGCGTGTGGTCGCCGCCGTCGTAGGTGCGCCACGGGTGGCACACCAGGTGACCGAGTGTGCCGTCCAGCCGGGGCCGGTCGCCGTCGCCGTCCACCCAGGGCACGGCGTGCGCCGAGGGGCGGCCCGCGAAGTGCAGCGCCAGGTCCTGCTGGTGCTCGCCGAGCAGGTTGACGACGAAGGAACCGTCGTCCAGCAGGGCCGCCAGGCGGGTGCGGCGGTCCAGGGCGACCAGGACAAGCGGCGGATCGAGCGACACGGAGGTGAAGGAGTTCACCGTCGCCCCGTGCAACAGGGTGCCGCGCCGGCAGGTCACGACCGTCACACCGGTCGCGAAGTGGCCGAGGGCGCGGCGCAATTCCCGCGGGTCGACGGCGGTGCCGGCCGTGGCGGGGGCGGTTCGGGTCGGGCTCACGCGTGCTCCTCCGCTCGATGGGACGTCAGGACGCCGGTGCGCTGCCCGGTCCGGCGGGCCCGGTCCACCAGTTCGCGCAGGAGGTCCGGACCGTCCTCGGTGAGCAGCGACTCGGCATGGAACTGGACGGTGGCCAGCCCCGGGCCGTCCAGCGCGACCACCTCTCCCCCGTCCTCGCGCCACACGCGGGCCGCGGCGTCCGGCCCGGGCAGCGTGCACCGGTCGGTGTCGCAGCGCGCGGTGAAGCTGTTGTAGAAGCCGACGTGCCGCTCGCGCCCCCACAGGCCGACCCGCATCCGCGCTCCCTGGCGGGGCCGTGCGAGCCGCACCAGGCGCAATCCCAGCACCCCGCAGACAGCCTGGTGGCCGAGGCACACCGCGGCCAGGGGCAGCCGCTGGGCGAGGCGCCGGGCGGCCAGCGAGCGTAACCGCGCCACCCGGGGGTCGGACACGTCCCGGGGGTCGCCGGGCCCCGGCCCCAGGAGCAGGACGGTGCCGGGGTCGTCAGCCACCTCGAGGGCGGACCACCAGGGGTGGAGGTCGACCCGGCAGCCCACCGCGCCGAGCTGCTGGGCGAGCATGCTGGTGAACCGGTCCTCCGCGTCGACCACCGCCACCCGCGGGCCGGGGCCGCGGGGCCTGGGCGGGGCGTGTCCGGTCGCCGAGCCAGAAGGCGGCGACGGCGTCGTTGCGGGCGCGCAGTGCCCCACGCACCGCCGGGTCCGCGTCCAGCGAGCCGGCCGGGCCCGCGGCAGCGGGGGCCGGGAGACGGGCGCGGTCGTCGCGGGTCAGCGCGGTGAGCAGTCCGGCGGCCTTCGCCGTGGTCTCCGCGACCTCCTCGGCGGGTACCGAGTCGCGCACCACGGTCGCACCGGTGGTCAGGCGTACGGCGCCGTCCGCGGTGATGTCGGCGGTGCGCAGCAGGATGACCGCGTCCAGGGCGCGCCGTCCGTCCTCCCGGCCGGCCAGGGCGAGCACGCCGCTGTAGTAACCCCGGCCCGCGGGTTCGTGCCGGGCGATGACCCGGCAGGCATTCTCCACCGGGCTGCCCGTCACCGTGGGCGCGGGCAGTGTGGCACGCAGGATGTCGGTCAGCGGCAGCGCGGACTCGCCGTGCAGGTGGTACTGGGTGTGGGCGAGGCGCGACATCCAGGCGAGCTCGGGCCCGCAGACCTTCACCCGGGGCCCGCACAGCTCGGTCATCATCTTCAGTTCCTCGTCCACGACCATGTAGAGCTCGTGGATCTCCTTGGGGTCGGCGAGGAACCGCAGCAGGCCGTCGCGGTCCGGGCCGCTGCCGGGCGGGTAGCGATAGGTGCCGCTGATGGGGTTCATCGACACCCGCGTGCCGGTCGCCCGCACGTGCTGTTCGGGGGAGCTGCCGATCAGGTACCGGTCGCCGGTGCAGACGAGGTACGTCCAGTAGGCGCCGCTCTCCGCGGTCAGCAGCCGCCGCAGGGCGGCCAGTGCCCGGGTGCGGTCGAAGTCGCGGATCCGGCCGTGCAGACTGCGGGCGAGGACGAAATTGGCGCCCTCGCCCCTCTGGATCTCCCGGCGGGTGAGCGCGTCGACGCCGGCCGCGTACCGGTCGTCGTCCAGGTCGAACCCTTCCTCCTCCACGTGCAGTTCCCGCTCCGGCAGGAGCGCCAGCAGCCGGTCCAGGGGGACGGTGTGCTGGGTGGTGATGTCCATGGCGAGCAGCGGGGTGCCGTCGTCGGGGGCCGCGAAGCCGCGTTCGGCGATCTGCCGGTGCGGCACCAGGGCGAGGACCCGGTGCGCGGGGCCCGGCCCGTCCAGCGGGGCGGCGGGCGCGTTCGGGCCGGGCGCGGTGTCCATGCGCAGGTCGGCCAGCGTGGCGGCGGTGCGGACGGGCCCGCTGACGACGTCCACGGTGTCGGGGTGTCCTGCGCCCGGACGGTGCAGGAGTGCGAACGGGGCGCCGGGTGCGGGCAACAGGGCGGCGAGGCCGTGGGCGCTGTGCGCGGGACCGTTCATGCGGCGGCCCCCAGGACGGCGGGCAGTCGCCAGTAGGCGGTCGCCGCGACGGCCTGCACCAGGTTCAGCCGGGGATCGCACAGGGTGCGGTAGGCCGGTCCTGGCGCGGGGGTGAAGCCGGCGCCGCTGCACTCGACGATGTCGTCCGGGGACGCCTCCAGATGCAGTCCGACGCTGCGGCCCCCTTCGGCGGAGACGATGTCGACGAACCGGCTGATCTCCGTCATGACGGCGGTGAGGCGACGCGTCTTCAGCCCGTGCACGGTGCGTTCCCCGTTGCCGTGCATCGGGTCGCACAGCCACAGCACCGGGTGGCCGGCCCGCCGCACCGCGCGTACCAGGGGGGCCAAGCCGTGGACGCGGGAGGCGCCGAACCGGGCGACCAGGGACAACCGTCCCGGTGAGCGCTCCGGGTCGAGCGCGGCGCACAGGGCGAGCACCTGCTCCACGGTCGTGGTCGGGCCGATCTTGCAGGCGACGGGGTTGTCCATGTGCGCCAGCAGCCGTACGTGGGCGCCGTCGGGCTGCCGGGTCCGTTCGCCGACCCACGGCCAGTGGGTGCTGGCGAGGTAGCTGCGGCCCGAGCGGTGCCGGCGCACCTGGGGCAGTTCGTAGTCGAGCAGCAGTGCCTCGTGGCTGGTCCACACCCGCGCGTCGGCGGGCGACCCCTCGCCGCGGCCGAGCCCGTCGAGGGAGGCGAGGGCCTGCCGGGCGGCCCGGTGGCAGCGGAGGATGCGGGCGGGGTCGGGGCGGCGCGCTGCGGGGTCGGGGTCGGGGGCGTTCACCAGCGCACCCCGGAAGACCGGCAGCCGGACGCCGTCGTGCTCCTCCTCCGGCTGGGAGCGGGGTTTGGCGTACTGTCCGGCGATCCGGCCCACCCGGACGACGGGCCGTCCGGCGCCGGTGCGCACGATGTCGCTGAGGACGTCCAGCATCTCGGCCTTGCGGGCCATCGCGGCCGGGTCGCACTCGGCGGGGTCCTCGGCGCAGTCACCGGCCTGCAGGACGCACAGTTCACCGTCGGCGGCGCGGGACAGCAGCCGGCGCAGGGCGAGCACGCTGTCGTAGGTCACCAGCGGTTCGGCGCGGGCCAGTTCGGCGTGGACTTGGGCGAGACGGCCGGGGTCGGGCCACTGTGGCTGCTGGGCGGCCGGCAGTGCCGCGACCACGGAGGGGATGAGGCTGTCGTATTCGGTATCGGGGCAGGAGCTCGTTGGCATGGCTTGCTCGTGCTTTCCGGTGTCCGGCGACCGCTGCGGCGATTGCCGTGCTGATGGATGGTCGGTAGGCGCCGGGTCGGCGCGCCGTGGGGAGGGCCCGGGACACAGGGGTCTCCTCAGTCGCCGGCCAGTTCTCCGGCGGAGCGGAAGTAGCGGATCATCCGCGCGATCGCCTGCTGGTCGATGGCGGGCCACGCCAGGTCGAGTTCGGTCAGCAGGCGGGTGGTGGCGGCGTTGCCGTAGGTGTTGTCACCGAGTTCCAGGGCGCCCTCGCGGAAGAGGGGCACGGCTGCCGCCAGGGCGTTGCCGCCGGGGCGTCGGGCGGACTCCTCCAGCCGGGCCAGCCAGGTGTCGGCCGGGACGATCTCGAGGTCGTGGCCGTCGGCGCGGAGGGCCGCGTGGACCGGGGTGAAGTCCGATCCGCTCGGGTGGAACACGTGCAGAGTGCGGTTGTGGGTGGCGGGGTGGCGGGCGAGGGCGACCACGGCGCGGGCGACGAAGTCGACGGGCAGCAGATCGGTGGTCAGGTCCTCGGCCGGCGGTGCCGAGCCGAGTTCGATGAAGCTCTTGATCTGCCGCCACAGGAAGTCGTCGCTCTGGCAGGCGCCGGTGACGCTGTCGCCCGAGATCCGCCCGATGCGGTGGATGGTGACGGGGACGCCGTGGGCACGGGCGGCGAGCGCCATGCGTTCGGCGACCCACTTGCTCTGGGTATAGCCGATGCCCAGCCTCTCGCACGCGTCGGGCACGTCGTCCTCGGTGAGGACCGCGCCGCCGGGCGACTCGCCCGGTGCGAACACGGCGATGGTGGACATGTACTGCAGGTGCTTGGGCCGGTCGGTGGCGGCGAAGCGCAGGACGTGGCGGAAGCCGTCCACGTTCGTCGGCTTCACCGAGGCGTACGGCAGCACGAAGTTGATGTGCGCGGCCGCGTGGTAGACGACGTCGACGGTGCCGGCCAGTGCGTCGTACTCCTCGGCGGGCAGGGCGAAACCGGGCCGGCCGAGGTCTCCGGGCACGGCGCGCACCCGGTCCCAGTCGATCTGCCCGTCCAGCAGGTAGCGGTCGGCGGTGGCCCGCAGCCGGGCCGTGCCGGCCCGTGCGTCGGCCGCCCGCACCAGGCAGTGCACCCGGCCGCCGGGCCGTGCGGTCAGTTCCCGCAGCAGGTAGGCGCCGAGGAAGCCGGTCGCACCGGTGAGCAGCACGTCGCCAGCCTGGGCGACGGGCACTGGGGTGCCGGTGACGGCGGGCAGGTCGTCGGTGAGTTCCGCGTCCGCCCGCAGCGTGGCGGGGGCGGTGGTGGGCGGCGCCGTGCCGGTGCCGAGCCGGGTGGCCATGCCCGCGACCGTGGGGTTCTCGAACAGGGCGCGCAGCGAGAGGTCCTGGTCGAACGCCCGGCGCAGCCGGTAGACCAGTTCGGTGGCGATGATGGAGTTGCCGCCGATGGCGAAGAAGTCCTCGTCCCGGCCCACCGCGGACACCTTCAGCACATCCCCCCACTCGGTGGCGATCCGTTGTTCGAGCCCGGGCCGGGGCGGTTGTGCGGGTTCGGGGGGTGCGGTGCGCGCCTCGGTCGCCCGTGCCGCGGCCAGGCCGGCGACGGCCCGGCGGTCGATCTTCCCGCTCGGGGTGGTCGGCATGCGCTCCACCGGGACGACCAGTGCGGGCACCATGTAGTCGGGCAGCGTGCCGGACACCGCGCGGCGCAACTCGGCGGTCTGCCAGGTCCGCGCGGACTCCAGGACCGCGACGAGGCGGCGGTCGCCGGGAGCGAGGTCCACGGCGGTGACCGCGGCGGAGGCGACACCGTCCAGGTCGTCGAGCGCGGCCTCGATCTCGGCAGGCTCGATCCGGTAGCCGCGGATCTTGATCTGGTCATCGGTCCGGCCGAGGTACTCAAGATCCCCGTCGCCGTTCCAGCGCACCAGGTCCCCGGTGCGGTACAGCCGTTCGCCGGGACCGCCGAAGGGGTCCGGCAGGAAGCGGCGGGCCGTCTCCTCGGGCCGGTTGCGGTACCCGGGGGACAGCACGGGCCCGCCGATGTACAGCTCGCCCGGGACGCCGGGGGGTACGAGACACAGGTGGGCGTCGAGGACCAGCAGCCGTACACCGTCCACCGGGCGGCCGATCGGCGGGGTGTCGGGCCAGGTGGCGGGCGCGCCGGTGAGGGGGTGCCAGCTGGCCAGGTGGGTTTCCGAGGGGCCGTACATGTTCACCAGCCGGAGCGCCGGGTGGCGGGCGGCGAACTGCCTGATCTGCGGGGAGACGACGAGGGCCTCGCCCACGGAGGTGACCTCGCGCAGGTCGTCCAGGCGCAGACCGGCGTCGGTGATCAGCGAGGCCAGCTGCTGGAGCGCGATGTAGGGCAGGTAGACGCGGTTGACGCGGTGCCGCGCGAGGAAGCCGGCCAGGGCGTGCAGGTCCTTGCGCAGCTCCTCGGGGACGAGCACGAGGGTGCCGCCGACGCACAGGGTGCCGAGGATCTCCATGACGGAGACGTCGAACGACAGCGACATGTACTGCAGCGTCCGCCCGGTCGCCCCGCACGGGGAGCAGCGGTGCTGGGCGCGCACGAGGTTGGCCACGGTCCGGTCGGCGATGACGACACCCTTGGGCAGGCCGGTGGAGCCCGAGGTGTGCACGACGTAGATCTCGTCGTCGGGTGTCTTGGTGCGGCCGAGTCCGATGGCGGGTGCCGCGGCGATCCGCTCGGTGTTGCGGTCGAGGAGGAAAAGCTCCTCACCGGGCGGGAGTTCACCGGCCAGCGTGCTGTCCGTGACGGTCACCAGGACATCGGCGTCACGCAGGGTGTGGCTGAGCCGCGAGCGGGGGTAGGACGGGTCGAGCGGGACGTACGCCGCTCCGGTCTTCAGGACGGCCAACAGGGCGACGACCATGTCGCGGGAGCGCGGCAGGCAGATGCCGAGCCGGGTGCCGGGCGCCGCGCCACAGGCGCGCAGGACGTGGGCGAGCCGGTTGGCGCGCTCGTCGAGTTCCCGGTAGGTCACGGCGGTGTCGTCGTCCTCCAGCGCCACGGCGTCGGGGGTCGCCCGGACCTGGGCCTCGAAGAGCTCCATGACGGGGGCGTCGTGCGCGGCGTGCGCGGTCAGGTCCCCGCGGGCGAGCACGGCACTGCGCTCTTCGGCGCCGAGCGCCTCCAGTTCGTGCAGCGCCGCGTCGGGGTGCCGGACGAACTGCTCCATCATGTGCCGCAGTCGGCCGCCCATGGCCCGTACGGTCGCTTCGTCGAAGAGGTCCGCGTCGTACTCGATCAGGCAGTGCAGGCCGTCGGGTGCACGCTCGAAGACCAGGGACAGGTCGTACTTGGAGCCGTGCGCGGCGCCGCGCTCGACGCGCAGTTCGGTGCCGCCGTGGTGGATCCCGGAGCCGTTCTGGGTGAGCACGAGCATGGTCTGCACGAGTGGCGTGTAGCCGTTGCTGCGCGGCGGCTGGAGGCGCTCGACCACCTTCTCGAAGGGGGCCCACTTGTGCCGCAGCGCGTCGCCGACCTCCTGGCGTGCCTGGCTGAGCACGTCCCGGACGGTCATCCGGTCGTCGATCTCCTGCGCCAGTACGACCAGGTTGACGAAGTAGCCGATCAGGTCGTCGGTGGCCGGGTCGTCGCGGAGCGAGACAGGGCTGCCGATCAGTACACGCCGCTGGCGCGTGTGCCGGGAGAGGAACACCGCGTAGGCGGCGACGAGGGCCATGAACAGGGTGACGCCCTCGTCCCGGGCGAGCGCCTCGAAGTCGTCCGCCAGGGAGGCCGGCAGGTGCAGTGCGAGGGTGCCGCCGCGGTGCCGCTGCACCGGGGGGCGGGGCCGGTCGGTAGGCAGGTCGAGCACCGGGAGCTCCCCGGCGAGCCGGTCGGCGAAGTGGTCGAGGGAGCGGGTCAGGACCTCGTCGGTGAGCCGGTCGCGGTACCACTGGCTGAAGTCCGCGTAGGTGGGCCGCAGCGAGTCGGCCTCGACCGGCAGGCCGCGGCCGATGCGGTCGTAGGCGTCGAGGAGTTCCCGCACGAAGATGCCGGCGGAGGCCGCGTCGGAGGCGATGTGGTGGATGTTGCAGATCACGGCCGACTGCTCCGCGGGCCCCAGGGCGCACGTCACGGCGACGACAGGTCCGCATGCCAGGTCGAGGCGGAGGTTGGCCACGCGGTGCACCAGGGCGTCGAGTTCCTTGTCGTCGCCGTACCGGGCGACGTCGAAGAGGACCGCGTCGTCGTCCTGCGAGACGTTCTGCCGGAGCGTGCCGCCGTCCAGGGTGTAGGTGGTGCGCAGGACGTCCTGGCGGCGCAGTACCCCGCGCACCGCCGCGTGCAGGCGTTCGGGGTCGGCCGGGAACGGCAGCCGGACGAAGAACGGGCCGTTGTAGGCGGCCGGGTTGGGCAGGTACTGGTCGATCAGCCAGATGCCGCTCTGGCCGTACGACGCCTCCACGGCCCGCCCGTCGCGTGGGGCGAGACCGGCGCGCAGTTCCGGTTCCCGGGGCGCTCCGCGCCGGTCGGCCAGGCGTCCGGCCACGTCGGCGACGGTGGCGCCGGCCGCCAGGTCGGCACCGGTCACCTCGACGGCGAACACCGCCGTCAGCGTGGCGGCGAGGCCGTCGAGCACCTCCGGGCGGTCGCACGGGTCGGCGAGTGGTTCCTGCGCGGTGAGGTCGGCGCTGCCGAGAGCGGTCCGGGCAAGGTCGAGTACAGCGGTTTCGAGGGGGGAGTTCACCGGTCGTTGTCCTCTGCAGAGATCCACCGGCCGTCAGCGGCGGGGCGCCGTACGGCCGCAGCCGGACGATGCCTACTGGATCCGGGCGGGCTTGCCTCCGGTGTCCCGCGCCTGCTCCACGAAGCGTGCCAACTGCTCCACGGTGCCGTGCCGGAAGACGTCCTCGGTGCTGACCTCGACGCCGAATATCTTCTGCAGCCGGGAGGCGAGCTGGACGAAGTGCAGCGAGTTCCCGCCGTGGCCGAGGAAGGAGTCGGTGGTGGTGAAGTCCTCGGCGCCGGAGATGTCCTTCCATGCCTGGAGCACGACGGTCTCGAGCGGGTTCTGCATGGCTGTGTCACCTTTCTTCGGCTTGTCCGGAGTCGCCGAGGGGTCCTTGAGGGCGGACCGGTCGACTTTTCCGTTGGCGTTCCTCGGCAGGTCGCCGAGGTGGTGGAAAGAGGAGGGGACCATGTAGGACGGCAGTTGGTCGCCCAGTCGGCGTGCCAGGTCGGCGCCGTCGAGCGGCCGTCCGTCGGAGGTGGTGTAGAAGGCGGTCAGGGACTTGTCGCCGGCGTCCTCGGGGAACGCCTTGACCACGGCGTCGTGGACCCCGTCCAGCGCGCGCAGAGCGAGGGTGACCGCGGTGAGTTCGACGCGGTAGCCGCGGATCTTCACCATGCTGTCGGCGCGGCCGATGAGGACGACGTCCCCGTCCCCGGTGGTGCGGGCCAGGTCGCCGGTCAGGTAGCGGGGCCGTCCGTCCGGCCCGGTCACGAACTTGCGGGCGGTGAGTCCGGGCTCGTCCAGGTAACCCTGGGCGAGGCCGAGGCCGCCGACGGCCAACTGGCCGGGAGCGCCGGGCGGGCAGGGTCGCAGTGCGTCGTCCAGGACCTCCAGGGTGACCCCGGGCAGCGGGCGCCCCACCGGTACGCGTTCCTCGCGGGTGACGTCGTCGGCGCTGCGGACGGGGTAGAGGGCGGTGATGGAGGAGTTCTCGGTGCAGCCGTAGCCGTTGTAGATGACGGCGCCGGTCGCGCGTGCCGCGCGGGCGAGGTGCTGCGGCGACGGGAAGTCACCGCTGAGCAAGATCAGCCGCACGCCGCCCAGGCACTCCGGCTCCTCGTCCACCAGCAGGTTGAACAGACCGCAGGGCAGCGAGAGGGCGGTGACGCCGTGCCGGACGATCGCGTCCTTGAGGGCGGGCAGGCTGGGCAGCCCGTGCGGCATCACGACGAGGCGTGCGCCGTGCAGGAAAGCGAGCCAGATCTCGATGGTGGACGCGGCGAAGGAGAACGCCGCGGACTGGACCAGGCAGTCCCCCGGTCCCATCCGCAGGTCACCGCTGTACGGGCCGAGCCGTGCCAGCCCGCGGTGGGCGATGCACACGCCCTTGGGCCTGCCGGTGGACCCGGAGGTGAACATCAGGAAGGCGGCGCCCTCCGGATCGGACACGGGCGGCAGCGGGATGTCGTCCTGCGGCTCCGCGGTCGCGGTCAGCTCGTCGGCCCGCACCCACAGCGGTGCCCCGGCGATGCGGGCCGCCCCTCCGGGCGCTTCCGTGTCGTGCACGACGGCGGTGGGCGCGGATTCGGCCAGCACCCGGTCGACGAACGGCGCGGGGTGGTCCGGGTTGACCGGCACCACGCAGGCGCCCGCCTTGAGGATGCCGAGCATGACCGCGTACAGGTCGGGTGACCGGCGCAGGTACACGCCGACCCGGTCACCGGGCGCCACCTTCCGGGCGATCAGTGAGCGGGCCACGCGCTCGGCCCGCTCGTTCAGTTCGCGGTACGTCAGGGTCCGCGTGCCGGAGACGAGGGCGACCTCGTCTCCGGCGGTCCGCACGACCCGGTCGAAGCCGTCCGTGAGGGTCAGAGAAACAGCGCTACGTGCCTCGCCTAATGCGTTCTCCGTGAGCACAGGTGCTCCTTGTCTCGCTGGCGGATGGCCACCGGGCGTCCGTGGAGACGAACACACCTGACGTCCAGTGACCGGCTTGTCGAGAGATAAGCACAAATCGCTTGAAAGGAAATGGTTTCTGTCTGGAAATCACGTTAGGTCGACATTCCTCGACGTGTCAACCCCGATCTTGAGGGGTCCGAACTGGCGCTCCACCCCCGCTGCACCTGCTTCTGCCCCGCCTCTTGCCGGGCACGCCTAGGGCGGCGGACCCAAGTTCCGTCGGCTCGGCGCAGCAGGAGGGCCTCGCCGGCCGACCCGGCCCTCACCCGCGGAACAAACTCTTTCGGCCACTTGTTTTCCGCCGGGAAAGCAACTGGACGCCGATCGCTTGTCTCGCGAACCGGTTTCCGAAGGGAAATCACTCTGCTCGGGCGACGACGGGCCGGCACTCTCGGCGGCGAATCTGGAGGAAATGCTTCCCCTATCGCCGGAGAGGCAGGCCGCGATGTACGGCACCTCTCCGGACGGACGGGTTCCCAGACGGGGATCACTGGTATATAATTTCCCTGAAGAAATCATTCCATTTAGTGAAGTCCACATTGACACAGCTGATGCACCCCGGAGCATCCTGGTCGTTGATGATGGGCAACCAATCGGAGGGGCGCTGATGACCCGAACCGACAGTCCACGACGCGCGAGCGAGGCCCCGGCCGTGCCCGGCGAACTCGAGGACGCACTGTCCCACCTGCAGTGCATCCTGGTCGCCCGTCGCACCCGCTCGAACCCGGAGGGCGTCACCTGGCAGCAGTACGACGTCCTGGAACTGCTGCGCATCCGCGGCCCCATGACGCCCTCGGTGCTCAGCGCCTCGCTCGGGGTGTCCCGGGCGACGACCTCCAAGGCGCTGCGGGTGCTCAAGGACCTGGGGCTCGTCGGACAGCAGACGATCGGCGAGGACCGGCGCGAACTGACCACCTCGCTCACGCCGACCGGCGAGTCCTTCCTGACCCGGGTCGCCGAGCAGCGACGCGAGAACGCCCGCATCGTCGGATCCACCTTGAGCCCCGGCGAGCGGGCGATGTTCGTCGAACTGTGCAACAAGGTCGCCGACGCCCTGGAACCGCACCTGGAACCGGCGGAGGAACGCCCCTGAGCCGTCCGGCCCGCACGGGCGCCGGTACCGAGCGACGGACTTCCCCGGCCGCCGGCCTTCACCCGGCCCGCGGTGCCCGGCCCGCGCCCGTTGCGTGCCCCCCACGCCGACGACGCGTCGGACGACGGCGAGGCGGAGCGACGGAGGCGCCGCGCGAGGCATGATCACTTCCGTCGGCACCGGGGTGGTGGCCGTGGCCCTCCGCACCGCCCTGGGCAGGGTTCATCCCGCCTCCCCCTGGAGTGCCGGGCGCGGCGTGGGGCGTCGGGATCGGTCAGTTCCATGAGATGACGAATCGGCAGTCGGGGTGTCCGATCCCCGTGCTCCACCACTTGTGGCCGTTCAGGACGATGGTGTCGCGGTCCACGACGGCGGTGGCGGCCATGTCGGCCGCGTCGGAGCCGGCCGCGTCCGGCTCGGTCATGCAGAAGGCCGAGCGGATCTCGCCGCGCAGCAGCGGTTCCATCCAGCGCCGGCGCTGGATGTCTCTGCCGTAGTGGAGCAGGAGTTCGGCGTTACCGGTGTCGGGTGCGTTGCAGGTGAGGATCTCGGGCGCGGTGAGTGAGCGGCCCATGAGTTCGGCCAGGGGCACGTATTCGGGGTTGGTAAGGCCTGCTCCGTAGGTGGGGTCGGGGAGGAAGAGGTTCCACCGCCCGGCTGCCCTTGCCTGGGCCATGAGTTCGTCGATCACGGTGCCGGAGGGCGACTGGGGGTGCACGGCCACGTGGCGCCTGCCGCAGACCGCGCACCGGATTGGCCGACCCGGCCTCGGCGATCCTCAACCTCGCCCGGCTTTCCCCGCTCAGCCACCGGAAGCTGAACCTGTTGGCCGCTACAGCTTCACCGCCTTCACCCCGGCCGCCGGGTCCCTGCGTCCGTCGCGCGACCCGCACGCGCCGGAGCTGGACGAGTCTGGCGGCCGCGGCTCGGTCGTACCCGCCTCCCAGCCGGACACCGTGGCCCGGCGCACCTTCAGGGCGGTGGCCACTTCCCCTGCGAGGCGTAGGCCTGCGGTTTCGTGTCCGATGATCTGTCCGTCGCCGCCATGACTCACCGTCACCGCCGAATGTCGACAGAGCCGTTCCTTGGACAGACCCGCCTGCTGTCCCACCAACACACCGCGGACCTGAACCCGACCCGGCAGACGTGGAGCCGGGCCACACCGAAGTCCGCCACGTCTCACCGCCTACTGTGCACGAGTTCGTTGGGGATATGACTCTGTCTGCGAATGGGTAGTCACCCGGTGCGTTCCCGCGTTCCGCGTCTTGCGTCTTGCGTCTTGGGGGGGCTTCGGTGGTATCGCTCGGTCTGCGCGCGCTGGTTCTCGCGGCCGCGGTCTGGGTTGTGGTGCGCTGCTGGTCCTCGGTGGAGGAGCAGCACCGGACCACTGTGGCGTACCGCAACGCTCCCGTGTGCGCGGCCGGGCAGGCGTCGGGCGACCCGTCTCACCCCTGCGTCGAGCAGAGCGCGGCACGGATCGTCGACAAGTCCTCCTACCAGACCTGCAACGGGGACGGGAACAACGGGGTCTCGTGCGTGAACCAGTACGTCGTGACGGTCCGCCACGCACGCGGCACGGGTGCGGTGCCGGCGAAGTCCCCCATGTACCAGGCCGTGCACGAGGGGGACGCGGTCACCGTGCGCCTCTGGGGCGACGCCGTGGTGCGCATGGAGGCCCACGGCCGCACTGAGACGTACGACAGCCCGGCGGAGCTGTCGTTGCTCCGCGAATTGTGCCTGGCCTGCATCGCCCTAGGGGTGGCGATGGTCGTGCTGGTACCCCGGCTCCTGCCGCCGTTCCTCATGGGAGCCGCGCCGCTGCTGGCTGTGCCGGTCGTCGGGATCACCAACGGCCTGCTGGTCGGATCCCTGGCCCTCTGGCAGTGGATCCTGTTCGTTGCGATGGGCGTGGCGGGACTGGTCGTGCTGATCGTCCTGTTCGGCGAGGACTGACCGCCTCCTCCAACTTCACCGTCGACCTCTACGGCGAGGCCCGGCACGGCACGGACTGGCTTGAGGGTCTATGTCACCAAGCAGGTGCCACCGGATGCGGCCTCCGGGATATCGCCGGGAGGATGGGACCGCACTGTGCTCCCATTGCGCCCCGAGGATCAAGAGGACGTGCGTCGGCTTCGGACAGCGACTGGTCGCCCCACCGCTACCAGACGCGGGCCCCTGCACAGCCAGTGCAGCGCTCACCGGTGTCAGCGCACCGGTCAGCGCAGCACACTGACCACCCTATGGGACACCTCACCCGACCAACCTAAGGGTGAAGGAAGCCGACCCACGACCGCGGTCATGCCGCCAGGCGGGTGCCGCGGCGCCAGACAGCACGGGTGTTGAGGGTGTCGCTGATGTTGCTGGTCGGGTCGCCGTCGACCAGCAAGAGGTCGGCGCGGAGGCCCTCGGCGATGCGGCCCCGGTCGCTGAGGCGGAAGCGGCGGGCCGTGGTCGCCGTGGCCGCACGCAGGGCCCGTGCGGGTGTGAGGCCGGCCGCCACCAGGTATTGCAGTTCGTGGTGCAGGCTCGCTCCGTGTGCCAGGCCTCCGAAGAACGTCTCGGGTATGGAGACGTCGGTGCCGGCCAGCACGTCGACACCGGCGGCGTCCAGCGCGCGCACGGTGTCGTACACGTCGTGGAGCTTGCCCTGCGGGTAGCGGTTGAAGCTGGAGCGCAGGGTCCGGTCCCAGTCGGCGTCGAGGCGAGCGGCGACCCGGGGGTCGTCGGCGAGTTCGCTGCCGGTGATCCCCATCATCGAGGCGTTGAGAGTGACGCAGGGGATGACGAACATGCCCGCGTCCTTGATCAGGTTGATGATCTCGGCGGTGTGCGGCTGGTCCATGAACACGTGGGTGACGCCGTCGATGCCGGCTTCGGCGGCTGTCCTGGTGGCCTCCAGGGTCAGCGCGTGGGCCACGGTCAGTGCACCGTACTTCTTGGCTTCGGCGACACCGGCGCGCACGGTCGCCTTGTCGAGTACGGGCAGCCCGGGGTGTCCCTCCACGCTGCCGTCGTCGATCATGAACTTGATGAAGTCGGATCCCCGGGCGAGGAGCTGCGGCACGAAGGCGGCGGCCTCCTCGGGGGTGGTGGAGAAAGGCATCAGGGGCATCACCGGGGGAAGGTCCCACTTGGGCCGGAACCCTTCGGGCATCAGCTCGCTCGGGTGACCACCGGGCGGTGTGATGGCGAAGCCGGAGGAGCGCACGTCGGCCTGTGTGTCGTCGTCGGTGATGGCCCCCCGGTTCTCCCGGGTGTTCATCCCCTGCATCTCCAGTTCGGTCGTCACCCCGAACCTCAGGGCGAGCGTCAGAGAGCCCGGGGCGGAGTGGACGTGGGCGTCGATGAGTCCCGGCAGCAGTGTGGCGCCGCTGCCGTCGACGATCTCGCTGCCCTCGGGAGCGTCGCCCCCGACCTGGGCGATCCTCCCGCCGTCGATGACCACGGTCCGCACGCCGACCGCCTTTTCCCCGTCGAAGATCTGCGCGTTGGTGATCGCGGTGAGCGCCATGGCGTCCGCCTCATTTCCTAGCTTGTTCAGCATTTACATACCTGATGCTATGCACTTATCAAATGGTATGCAAATGTGCTGGCCGGGCCTAGACTCGGCACATGAGCAACATGTCCTCCTCCGAGCAGCCCTCCGACGACCCGGCGCTGGATCAGATCGGCCCGGCGCTGTCACGTCTGCGGCGACGCGCACCTGCATCGGGCAAGGACCTCACTCGCAACCTCGTGCTCAACGTCATCGCCGACTCGCCGGGCGAGATGACCGTCGGCGCGCTTGCCGCCGAGATGGGCGTCGCGCAGCCGGTGGCCAGCCGGACCGTCGCCGCCTGCATAGCGGACGGGCTGCTGCGGCGGGCGGCATCCCAGTCCGACGGACGCCGCACCGTTCTCGAACTCACCGAGCACGGCGAGGCCGAACGCAACCGCTTCGCCGCCGAACAGCGAGAAGCGTTCCTGGAGATCACCATCGCCTGGTCACCGGAGGAACGCACCCAGTTCGCACGACTCCTGACGCGATACGGAGCCGACGCCACCGCCTGGTCCAGGAAACGGACCACAAGCCGCGATTGAACGAGCCGCGCCCAGAGACCGAGTCACGGCCAGGAGCCCAGGCGTCGATCGCACCGACGGACGATCTACCGTTCCGACACTCACCCGTGAACAGGGCGAGAGTCCCGGGAACCGACCACACCATGCAGAGCCGCGACACTCACCCCGGAACGGATGGAGAAGCTGTCTGCCATCGGCATGCGCTGGACGTGATAAGCGTCGTCGCCTAAGTCGTCGCGCTCGCGGCGGGGCTATCTGCTCGGCCGGCTGGGCCCGTAGCGGCTTGCGGGTGACTGGCCGACCGATCAGATCCGCTTCAGCGGCCGGCCTCGTCCACGAGGAAGGTGCGGGGACGTTCAGCCAGGGCCGTCTTCAGCGGTCTGTGCAGTGGGTTCGGGTAGGCCGTCGGAGGCAGGCTCGGACAGGACGGGAGCAGGCCGGCCGGGCATGGTCCGGGTGACGAAGGAGGGCGGGGTGCGCCAGTCGGCCGGGGGCGCGGCGGGCGGGATGACGTCCGGCAGCGCGAGCTGCGCATACCTCCGGGATGGGGCCGGTCGATTGGCGATCATCGCATGACACGACATCACTCAGGTTTCAACTTTCAACCGGAGTGGCCGATTTCAGACTTGTTCGGCTCATGCGTCCCGAACAACCCTGAAGTCAGATTGACCCCCAGGCATCCGAGGGGTCATCAGAAACGGGGGAACGCACCATGCGCATACCCATGCTCGCGGTCGTGACTGCGACCGCCGCCCTCCTGTTCGGAACCGGGGCGACCGCTGCCGCCGCCACGCCGGGATCCGACACCACGAGCGTCTCGGCCCCAAGCGCCGGACAGCCCTTCGCGGACCAGGCCGCGAAGGCGCACTTGACGAAGGCCCAGACCACATCGCTCCAGGCGAAGGTCGACCGATATGTGAAGCGGACCGGCGGGAACCAGGTCGCACTCAACGAGATCGACCTCGGCGGCGATGCCACACTGCTGGTCGCCCTGCCCGGAGAGAAGCACCCGAGGGACTTCGCGTCCGGCGACAGCTCCCGGGCCGCGTTCGACCCCTGCCTGCAAGGACAGGTCCACAGTGGCTGGTTCTGCGCCTACAGCCGGGAGGGATTCAACGGCGACGCCCTGCGCTGGTACGAATGCGGCAGGCGTGGCATGCCGTGGGGAGACTGGGGGTCGTGGATCAACGATCAGACCCCCGGTACGAGGGCGATCTTCTACGGTGCGGACGGATCCGCCTACGACGCCACCCCGGCACCGTACAGCTCCAACTCCCGCTACTACTGGACGCCCGTCTGGAGCATCAGGAACTGCTGACGGCGATTGCGGGCGCGGCCCGTGTGTACGGCGCTGAGGGCTCCAGCAACGGCCGGAGTCCTCAGCGCCGTTCCGTCGTCCCCTTCGTCCAGGAGAAACAGTGCGTAAAGCTGTACTCGGACTGTTCGTGGCAATGGCGGCTGTGCTTGCGGCAGTGCCGCTCGCCAGCGCCGACCAGACCCAGACCGTCGCCTGTTGCGGCAGGCCGCCCGGCCAGCCGTAGAGGGCCATCGCCAGTAGCCGACTGTATGAGGGCGACCCGTCAGTTCGCTGACGGTCCCTGCCGTCGCTACGGCCGCCTCAGAGCCTTCTACCGCGGCGCAGACCGGGCGAGGGATCGCTTCTCGCTCCCTCATGAGTGCTGGTGGTAAGCCTTGTTGGCGATGCGCCAACTGTCGTCGACGCGAACCAGCAGGAAGAGGTCGGTGAAGGTGTCCGCGCCGTGCTGGAGCGCCATGGTCGCGGTCGCGATGGTGCCGTGGACATCGACGGTGGCGATCCGGCGAGACCGGGTCGGTTCATCGGGGGCCGAGTGGCCGTGGAAGAGAGCGCAGTATTCATCCAGAGACCACGAGACGAAAGCGCCACCCCGGATTCCCTCGATGTGGGCGGTGGGCAGGAACGCGTCGCGGAAGTGGGTGGGATCGCCGGTGGCATGTCCACGAACGTAGGCGCGGAGCGGTTCGAGAACGGCGCCCGGCGCCGAGCTGCCGGGCCAGATTCGAGGCTTCGGCAGGGGCGATGGTGCTGGTGTTCAGCACCATCGTGTCCGGCCGCAGCGAGTCACGGACGTCGTCGAGGCTGGCGAGAGGATTGTCGCCACGAGGGTTCCGGCGCTTGTGGCGAGCGCCAGCGTGGTGGTGCTGGTCATCATGCTGCTGTCCGTTCGCAGGTACGCCGGCACCAGGGCGGGAGTACAGGTGGGGGGGGTCCAGTGGGCGTGGGGTTTCTACGCCCCGGCGGCGAACTGGCGGAGGGCCTCGATGTCGTGGACGAGGAACTTGCGGTACCGGGCCTCGACGACGCCGTGGTAGCGCAGGGTGCGGATCGCGTTCTCCACAGTGGAGGTGCTGAGCTGGAGCGCGGCAGCCATGTCCTTCTGCCTCGGGCCGGTGATGACGGTGTGCCGGGAGGTCCTCGGGGCGGAGACGCCGACGATGTCGGCGAGGTGGGCGAGGTGGGTGAAGAGCCGGCTGACGCGCTCGAAGGGAGGCCTGGTGGTCATGGCGTAGACGAGTTCGTCGCTGCGGCTGCGGTCCTCGAGGCAGTGCAGGAAAGCGAGCCGGACTTCGAGCTGACGGCGCAGCAGCTGGTTCATGTAGCGGGCACGCCAGGGGATGACGACGGTCTGGGACAGGCACCGGGTGGGGACGGACGGCGGGGCGTCTCGACGGGAGGAAGTTCGGAGAGTTCGGCGTCCGTGGACAACGCGGGCGCACGCGTCTCGGCGGGAGAAGGCTCGGGGGAAGGCTGGCCGCCCAGGCGCTCCACTACGCTCTGGTGCCGGTCGGGGAGGGGAAGAGGATGGGCACTGCGGTGGTCGAACCGGCGGTCGCAAAGCGGTCGCGGTATGTGAAGCGTGCGGCACAGGCGGCCGGGGTCGGGCTTGTCGCGGTGGCCAGTTTCGCGCTCTTGGCGCGGCTGTTGCTGGACTCCAGCGCCTGCCAGGACGCGCCCGGCTATGGCTGCCTCGGCCACGCCCTCCTGTGGTCCTACCTCCTGCCTGTCCTCAACTTCCTGCTTACCTGGCCCGCCCTGCGCGTCCTTGCGGTCCGGCCGGCCTGGCTCACCGCTCTATTCGGCACCGGCATCGGCTGGTACCTGGTCCGCGGCATCGACACGGCCCGGTGGCTGCCCGATGGCACGCCATACGTCCAAGCCGCTTTGTGCACGGTCTCGTTCGCTGTGGCGGCTTGGTTAACCCAGTCACGCAGGCCGCTGTGGCCGCGAGCGGCCGTGGCCCTGGCCTTGGTCCTGTTGGCGCCACTCGACTCGCTGGCCACCAACCAACTCGCCCGGAGCAAGCAGAACAACGAACTGGCCGACGCGGGCGTCCCCCTGCTCGGGCCGCAACTACCCGCGGGCTACCACCTGAACGGCGCCGGCACCACCGGATCGACAGCCACACACGAGGTGACCTTCTACTACCGGATCTCACCCGACAGCCTGGGCAAGGGCGCGAACACCACGGACGAACTCCGTCAGGAGATCCAGGTGACCGTCGGCCCCATACAGCCGGGTTTCACCCCTCCCTCCCACTGCGCCGCACTCACCAACGTCTACCCTGTGCCGTCACCCGCCTGCAGTCCGGTGGCCCCCGGGGTGTGGCGGTGGTCGAACTACGACTACGTCCAGTACTTCACGCGGGTCGGTGACACTGTCGCCGTCCTCCAAGCCCGCACGCCCCCGGTGAGCAGCGCTGTTCTGCGAAAGCTCGCCAGCACCATGCGAGTCCGCCCGCCCTCGTACTTCACGGGCGGCTGAGCGAGGTCCTCGTCCCTCTGCGTCCCTGCCCGGAACGCCGGGGCCGGGACCGCTGGGTGCCGTGCCGGGAGCGCCGCGCAGGCTTTCGGCGTCAGTGTCTTCCCCCTGCTCGACGCAGGGCTCGCCGTCGTCGGCATGCCCGTGCGCCAGGTGCTTGTCCTCCTCGCCGGGTGCGGGATGATCGGCGCCGCCGTGTACGCAGTCGGCGGGGGCGGTCGCCGCCTGCTGGAGGCCTTCGAGGCCGCCGCCGCCCGCAGTTGAAGGGGCCTGGTGACATGCGTGCGGTGAAGACCGTTCCGGCTGACCCGCACCACGCCATGCTGGCGCGCCACCTGCAGGAGCTCCGGCAGCGGGCCAGCCCTCACCTTCGCCGAGCGCACCGCGGCGCTCGGCGACCCGGTGTCGGCCGCGACGTTCAAGCGCGCGGCTGGATGCTGCCCCTTGCCGAAGAAGACCCCCCTCATGGCCTACGCGCGCGGTTGCGGAGCCACCCGGGAGGAGGAGCTGGAGACGCCGCGTCTGTGGGCGCGGGGGGCCCGGGCCAAGGACCGCGGCATTCTCCGCCAGCTTCGCCCGCCATTTTCTGCGCTCCGGCGCACAACGGGAGCGGTTTCCCCTCATCAGGGAACCGTCTCAGCTCCTTCAAGGATCTCCATACCCGCCCGGTCGGTGTCTTCCGGTGGGGCGTTGAGTCGGTGGATCATCACCCAGCGGCCGTCGTCCATCGCTCCGGTGAAGACGGAGGCGTGGCGTGTGGCCCCGTTGTGCCAGCGCAGAGGGCCCGCCGTCTGCCAGCTCGGGGCGGGGTCCCCCAGCCGGCGTTCCACCAGGAGGCGTACCACCAGGTCGGCCGCCGCGCGGGGAGTGGCCCACAGCCCTCCCGCCGGCAGGATCGCGCCGGTCATCGTCCACGGCCTGCGGGGTCGTCCCAGGAGTCCCGGGGGCAGCAGGCACCGGTCAGGATCGGGGTTTGCGGTGATCGCCGTGAGATCCAGCGGCCGCAGGACATACTCGGTCACCAGTTCCTCGTACGTCGTCCCGGAGGCCGCGGTCAGGGCTGCCCCCAGTACGGCGTAGCCGAGGTTGGAGTACTCCTCCTCCTGTCCCGGAGGGCGTTTGGCGAGCGTGTCGAGGCGGGGCAACAGCCCCTCCAGCGCGGGCCGGTCGAACGCCGCGTAGGGGTCCCGGCGGGAGAGACGGCCGGGGGGCAGGCGGGGAAGGCCGGAAGTGTGCCGGACCAGATGCCGGAGCGTGATTCCCGTCCTGGGGGCCGCGGGGAGCCACCGTTCGACGGGGTCGTCGAGCGCCAGTACCCCGGTCGCGGCCATCCGGACCAGCGCCGTCCCGGTGACGACCTTGGTGAGCGAGGCGATCTGCACGAAGCGATCGACGGCGTGACCGTCGCGGACGGCCGGCGGGGCCGCACTGCTGAACACGCAAGTCGGGATGCGCATGGCGGGCCTCACTCACCACGCGGCGGCACCGCGCACGCGGAGGTGCCGCCGGGAAGGCGATGGCGGTTGCGGGACACCCAGCGGTAGACCACGCGGGCGCAGGCGCGAATGCCGGGAAGACGGACCACGGCTGCAAGGACGCGGTAGGTACGCGAGGGCGAAGCACCCACATAACGGGCCACGGCGTCCGCTCCGCCGGCGAGGACCATACCGCCGCGCAGCAGCAGAACCTCACGGTCCAGACGTTCGAGGTGCGGCGCCGTGGACTCGGCGGGCAGGAACTGCCATGGCACCGCTTCCAGGGTCGGTGCGGCGATGGCCCGGATGCGGTCGACGGAGGTCTGGCAGAAGCCGCAGTCCCCGTCGTAGGCGAGTACGGGCATCGACGGCGGTGCCGGGGGTGATGGCCTGGGGGCGGGGTGGTTCACGGGGTCTCCGTCCAGTGCTGCAGCAAGGATACTCGTTCGGCCGGGCGCAGGGCTCGTGGTCTGGGTGAACCCATCAGCCAGTCTGGTCGTCCTCGGTGCCGGGGAGGGGTCGGTCGCCGAGCATGTCGTCCAGCGCCGTCGGGTACCGGAGTTGGTCGAACAGGTGAGTTCCTGGTCCATGTAGGCGTGGGACGATCGGAGCGTGGAGACTCCTGATCCAGCGTTGCGCCGTCGCCTCCTGATGGAGGCACTGACCGTGCTCGCGGCACCTGCGTCAGCCCAGACGGCATGGCTGGAGGAACACGGCGTCGTGACGGATGAGATCGCCCTCGACTTCGACCACGGATTCCGCATGGCTGGGCGCCTGGTGGAGGAGGGGCTCCTGAGCGCCGATGCGCTGACCGACTTGCAGGTGATCGATTCGATCTTCGATGAGATGACCTGCGATGGGTCGCCGGGTCGGTGGACGTCAGCAGCTCTGACCAGTGACGCGGGGTGGAATCAGGCCCGCGCGCTGGCTCAGAAGGTTCTCGCGCGGGAGGGCACGGACGCCTCGCGGCTGCCGGACATCTGTGTGGTGCGGTAGCCGATCCTGGCGGCTCAGGCTGCCGCTGCCTGCGGGGTGCGTTCCCCTTCGGAGAAGGCTGCGGCCTCGGCACAGGGCCGGTTGTGCCGCAGGCAGTGGTAAAGCTGTCCGATCATGCGGTTGACGTTCCACCGCCGGGGCTGCCGGCCGGCAGCCCGACCCGCGCGAGGCTCACATCCTCCACCTGCGAGCAGACAACCAGCGACTCACCAGCAAACTCGCCGGCACTCACACCGAACGCGCCCAGCTCAAGGAACGCCATCAACCGACCCCGTCGGCCGTGTCGGCCCTGGCCGCCCAGGACGACGAACTCCAGCGGCTCCGCCGCCAGCTGAACACAATCAGCCCCACCGCCCCTGCGGGCGTCGTCCCTGTGCCGCCGATGAACTCCTCCGGCGCCTACTCAGGGGGTAGAGAGGTGGTTGTCGTTGAGTGAGAGGACGGGAACCACGTGGACGTGTATGAGGCTGTGGACAGTCGGCGGGCCGTGCGGGCGTTCAGCGATGCGCCGGTACCCAAAGAGGTTCTCGAACGAGTGCTGACCGCTGCCACGCGGGCTCCGTCGAGTGGAAATCTCCAGCCGTGGCGTATCTATGTCGTGGCCGGCGATCCCTTGGCCGACCTGAAAAGGCGTGCGACGGCCAGGGCGCTTGCGGGAGACACCGGTGATGAGCGGGAGTATCCGATGTATCCGGCCGAGCTGCCTTCGCCGTATCTGGACCGCTTCACCGCTGCGGCCGCCCAGCGGTACGAAGCGCTGGGAATCGAGCGCGACGCCCCCGACAGGCCCATGAAGATCGCCGCCTTGAACTCGGGGGCGTTCGGAGCGCCGGTCGTGCTGTTCTGCTACCTCGACCGGACGATGGGTCCCGGGCAGTGGGGGGATGCGGGGATGTACTTGCAGACGGTCGTGCTGTTGCTGAGGGCGGAAGGGGTGCACAGCTGTCCCCAGGTGATGTGGACGATGTATCGCAAGACCGTCAGCCAGATAGTCGGAGCCGATGACGGGCTCGTACTGTTCTGCGGTGTCTCGGTGGGATTCGAGAAGGAAGGGGTGCCCCGGCTGCGTACCGGGCGAGCGGATATGACGGAAACAGTGAGCTTCATCGGAGTGTGACCGTCAGGCAGTCAAGATCCGCGGGACAGCCTATGAGCGCCCCAGGCCCCTGACGGGCTGACCCGCGATTGATCTCGAGGCGTGTTGGCCCGCGGGTTCGGCTGGGCGCGACCGTCTCTACGGCCCCGCACTCCACCGACCAAGATCAGTCGCAGGTCGGCCCTTTAGGGTCGGTGGCATGACGACATCCCTCGCCAGCAGTGCCTTCGACTCGCTCCGCCTCGACGCCGTGCCCGATCAGGACACGTTGCGCCAGGTCTACGAACTGCCCAAGGACGCGGCCATACGCAAGCAGATGACCGAACTCACCGAGCAGACCCGGCGGTTGATCGGCTGCTCATCGCTGGTCCTGATCGCCAGCGCGGACGCCGAGGGCAACTGTGACGTGTCCCCGCGCGGCGGCCCCGCCGGGTTCGTCGCCGTCCTGGACGCACGGACGGTCGCGATACCGGACGCGACCGGCAACAAGCGTCTGGACACCCTGCAGAACGTCATCGCCACCGGACGGGCCGGGCTGCTGTTCGTCATCCCGGGGCGCACCACGACGCTCAGGGTGAACGGCCGCGCCTGCGTCTCCACTCGCCCGGAGCTGCTGTCGCAGCTGACCGCCGTGGGCAAACCTCCGGCCAGTGCGCTGGTGCTGGGGATCGAGGAGGTCTACCCGCACTGCCCCAAGTCGCTCCTGCGCAGCGGGGCCTGGAAGCCGGAGCAGTGGCTGTCGGCGGATGCCCAGCCGACCTCGGCCGAGGTGACACTGGCCCAGCTGCGGATACCGGAGCTGACGATCGGTGACATCGAGCAGGCGGAGGCGGATTCGCTGAAGTACCGGTACGAGTAACGGGCCGGCCTGCGGTGCTGCATGCTGGAGTTCTCCGGATCTCGAAAGGGTGATGGAGGGCGGGGCGGCCGGCTCTTGGCCGATGCGCCGTCACCCTGCAGAAGTGCGGTCGCCCCGGCCGGTTCGGCCGGGGCGACCGTTTGTGGGGGTGCGGTGGTCACGCAGCCGGCAGGTGCCTGGCCAGGAGAGTGGTGTAGCTGCTGGGGTCGGCTGGAGTGCCGTCATGGCATTCCAGTGCTCGCGAACGAGAGACACCGCCTTCTTGGCTGTCGTTTCGCCGGCTGCTGATGTAGCCGGTCCAGTCGCGCTTGACGAAGTTCGGCCAGTCCGTTGCGTCGTCGATGCTGGTCCCGGTGAGAGCGGCAAGGATTTCGAGTGACTATGAAGTCTCAGCTGGCCCCAT
The DNA here is from genome assembly GCF_001896135.2 of Streptomyces phaeoluteigriseus. Lineage (GTDB taxonomy): Bacteria > Actinomycetota > Actinomycetes > Streptomycetales > Streptomycetaceae > Streptomyces > Streptomyces phaeoluteigriseus. The sequence continues at coordinate 93,928 of NZ_MPOH02000008.1, read as the reverse complement.
GCGGACGGCTTGAAGCGGCCCCACCCGGTGATACGGCCGCCTACGCATCGGACAACGCTGAGCAACTTCGACTCGGTCCGTGGTAGGCCCGGATGGTCTGCGAGTCTCGCACGGAATGCGGCAGAATCATGCACCACTCGTGGCCGACGCTGTGCAGTGTCACAGCGCTGGCAGAATGCTCATGTGTCGACTTCTACGCAAGGCGCTGCTCGGGCTCAGATCGTCGCGGCGTTCCTGCGCGACGGCAACAGGGTGTTGCTGTGTCACCGATCTCCCCAGCGCCGCTGGTACCCCGACGTGTGGGACCTGCCCGGTGGGCATGTGGAACCTGGAGAGTGTCCAGGCGCGGCGCTTGCTAGGGAACTGCACGAGGAGCTCGGGATCAAGGTCGTGGCGCCTGCAGGCCCGCCCATGCAGCAGATCCACGCCGACACTTTCGACATGCAGATCTGGCTGATCGAAAGTTGGACGGGAGCCCCGGTCAATGTCGCGTTGGACGAACACGATGCCATCGCGTGGTTCCAGGAGAACGAACTCGGGGAACTGCGCCTCGCTCACGACAGCTATCTTGCAATGTTCACCGAGGCACTCGCCGTGCGCTGAGCTGACCACCACCCCAGCGCACTGTAGTCGGCAGTTGAGGATGACTTGGCACCTGGCTGGGATGACGACAGCGAGGTGCAGGACCTCCTTCGCCGTTACCTACAGTTATCAAGGGCGGGAAGGTCGCCGTCAAGGTGAGGCCATTTGCAGGCGTTCCGGTTGGGGGCAGCTGAGACCGTCAGTTCCAGATTGAGGCGGGAACGCCGGCCGCCAGCTGCGGGGTGGCGGGTGGCCCCCCAGCCGGGCAGGGGGCGGTCACGCAACGACGGCACCTCCACGTTCGCGGCGGACACGACCTTCCACCGTACGGCGGGCCTGGCGGACGCGAGCCGCCACTCGGACTTCGTACTGCGCATCGATCCGGTCTCCACCGCCGCGGACCGGCAGGACGCGACCTCTCGATTCGGTCACTGATCTTGGCTTCCTCCCCTCGCGAACGAGGCGGATTCGGCGATCCCGACCGTGATCTTCGCGCCGCCGCGTTCCGAGGAAACTCAGGAGGCTGGTTTTCATATCAGCCGGTGACGCCGAGAGAGCGATACTCCGTACACGTGTTTGGTCTCCTTCGGTGGGGCAACCCGAGGAAAAACACACGAGGTTGCGTCGCACTGCCGTCTGCACATGCACCCTTCCGGCAGCCAGCGGGAGAGCTGGGGCGGCCCACGCGTGTCCGGCAAGGGGATGGGTGATGACGGTAGCGACGCAGCAGGGTGGCGGCGGCGGGTCCAGCGGACTCTATGACGTCCTGGAGCTCATCCTCGACCGCGGGTTGGTGATCGATGCGTTCGTGCGGGTCTCCCTCGTGGGCATCGAGATACTGAAGATCGATATTCGCATCGTGGTCGCCAGCGTCGACACCTACCTGCGATTCGCCGAAGCGTGCAACCGTCTCGATCTCGAGGCCGGGCCGCGCAAGCCGGCGGGTCTCACGGAGCTGTCCGGGAAGATCATGGAGTCCGGCGCCCGGGGCAAGACCAAGGGGGCTCTGTCCGGTGCCGCGGAGACGGTCGCCGAGGCCTTCCAGCAGGCCCGTAGCCAGGGCCAACGCTCCCGGGGTTCGTCGTAACGAGGATTGAGCGGTGAACGCCGACATGACGGATCCGTCTCCCCGCGCCCAGTGCGGCCCTCGAAACACCGCGTGACAAGGGCGCCCAGCAAGCGGACCGTCGCAGACGCGCTTGGCGACAGCTTCGTCTCACTGTCATGCTCGGCCAGCCTCAGTGGGGTGTCCCTGCCGGATGCCGAAGCAACCCGACGGGGCATGGGGAGAAGGTCGGCGCCTTCGTTGCAACCGGCGTTGCACCCCACTGTGGTGGACCGCCCCCGCGTCGAATCCCTCCGGAGCGCCCCCCCCCCGCCCTCCCGGTCGAGAATCCTCAGCGGCGCGGTGACGTTTGGGCTGCCCGGGGACTGACTACACAAGTGGGACCAGCTCTCCACGCGCAACCTCTGACCGCCCGCCGGGCCCGCTCCCGGGCGATTCCTGGACCCCGGGCCGGCACAGTGTCGGCGGACCGGCTTGGCCTCCAGGTGCGGCAGGCGACGACGGCTGGGACCGTATGGGTGAAAGGGCTGGTCCACTCGAGCTACGCCGGAAGGGAGCCAGCCATGATCACCGCGCACCCTTCGCTCCTGCGGGAGCTGGTCGAACGATGCGAGACGCTCAGGCGTCGCCTGGCCGCCGACAACAGCGCCCAGACCGCCCGCCAGCTCGAGGACGCCACGTACACACTGTGTGTGGCCACCGGCACCCGCCGGCTGGACACGGCACTGTTGGTCGCCCGCCGGCAGCTGGCCGAGGCCACGAGACGGGAACCGCCCCTCCGCCACTGAAAATGCCGCCCTGGCCGCGGCCTGAGCATGCACGGCACGGGTCCAGACCCACACGAGGTGGATCTGGGGCCGGCCGTGCGCGGCACGAACCGAGGACCGCGAACCACCCGTTCCAGCCCCGTGAGTGATCAGTCCCCAGGCTTTGATCCCCGGGGCTGCGAGCCAGGCGATGACTCGCCCTCCGGCCTGGTGAGACCGGCTCCCCTCTCACGGCCGGGGGCGTGCGACAGCATCACCGCTGTCTGCCAGCGCAGCGCGGCGATCGCCTCGACCAGCTGCTCACGCAGGCCCACACCCTCATCGAACCTGGCTGCCGCCGCAGTCGAGCCCAGGCCGCCCGTCCCGCCCAGGCCACACGTCTGTGCGCCTCTCAAGCGAGCCGGTCCGCAACGGCAAACACCGCAGCAGCCGCCACCAGCACCGCTGAGCAGATGACCATCACGGTCCGCCTCCACTCGCCGTCACGCCCGACGCCGATGATCAGACCATCTCGCTCGGGCCAGGAGCCAGTCTTTGGGAGCGGTGCCGCGTACGGCACCGTGCCGTCCACGCGAGGATTCACTCCCGGACCAACGCGTGATCAAGACGTTCGGCACAGCGCAACCGCCGTCACCACCCTTTCAGCCCACTCCCCACACGACGGCACCTGCCCTTGGGGGCCGCAGGGTCAGAACCCGGTCCACATCCTGTTTCCCCGCCTGTCGCCATGAGCCCAGCAGGACAGCAGGACAGCAGGACAGCAGGCGAGCGGGAACGACGGAGCCCAGCCGGTTACAGCCGTACGGACGAGAACGGGCCCAGCCTCCCGGCGATCTTGCCCGGAATCCTGAAGGATGGTCTCCGGTTGCCTGGCCGCGGGGAACGGCCCGTCGGGCAGCCGTTCCCGATGAGCGGCCCTCTGGCCGGCCGCCTGACCCCCACACCCCCAGGGAGCAGCCATGGCAGTGCTGACGGACGCGCTCGTACCGGCGCTGGAGGATGCCCGCGAGGCGCATGCGGCGGTCCTCGACCGGTTCAGGGCCGATGCGGCGATCACGCCGCCCGGCCCGTCCCGGCAGATGCTCGAGCGCCACATGGACGACGTCCAGGACAGCCTTGAGCGCATCGATCATCAGGTGCGTGCGCTACAGCCCCGCGGCGGGCTTGTCGAGGGCACCGTGGATATGGCGCGGTTCATCTCGCGCAGCGCCGTGCGCACGGTGATGCTGCCGCTGGCTGTCGGATCCACGCTTCTGAAGGACGTGCTGCGCGGGCAGCCGAACGACGAACGGCGGCTGCTGAGGAACGCCGAAGACGAGTACGTCGTCACCGCCCGGGCGCTGGCGACCTGCCGGGCCGGTCAGAGCATCGCCGAAGAGGCCCATGAGCAGGACATCGCCGACCTGCTCGCCGACCTGCGCCGCCAGGACGAGGAACTCCTCGACAAGCTGGAAGACAGCATCGCCGATCGCGCGCGGGTCGTGGCCGCCGCGGCCGACGGTTTCATCCAGGAGAACGGCGGCGGCCTGGCCGCAGGAGCCGCCCACACACTGCGGACGGCTGCCAACCGGGTGCAGGACGCCGCCCAGACCGGCATCCGCCAGGCCAGAGGTGCGGCTGAGGACATGCTGCGCGAGACGCCCGAGCCGACCCACATGGCCGAAGGAGTCCGGGGTGCGGTGGCCCGGGAGGAGGAGTTGCCGATCCCCCGCTTCAGCCAGCTCAGCGTCGACCACATCACGCAGCAACTGCGCACACTGCCCCAGTCGGACCTGACGGTGATCGCTGAATACGAACGCACCCACTCCAACCGGCCCTCGGTCCTGGACACCATCGAGCAACTGCGCGGCAAACGTAGCCCGGCTACGACATGAACCCCGACAAGATCACAACCAGCTTCAGAACCGCGCCTCCAGCGTGGGCCGCACCACCATCCCGCCCGCACGGCCGGTAGCCCAGATGCCGGGGCTGTCACACCAGGGCTGCCCCCTTTGGGCTTCCCGCCCCGGCATGGGCAGCCGCTCGCACGGTCCGCAAACCACACGCAACGAAGGAGAAGGCGAGCCCAAGTCCGGTTCGCCGCTGCCTCCGCCCCAATGGAGGAAACCGAGAAGATCACCGGTCCCGTGGTGATCGCCGTCGACGTCGAGGAAGATGAGCAGTCCCTGACCCGGGCCCGTCAGTTCACCGCGGCGTCATGGCGAGCCGGTTCGCGCCCTGCTCGGTGAGGTCGCAGGCATGGCCGACGCCGTCCGCGGCCCGCAGCCGGCCGGCTCCCGTGGTCGCCATGGCGTGGCGGACGGCCGTGGCGGCCCGTCGTGCGGTGAGGTCTTCGAGCCGCACTGCGGGCGGTCCCGGGTTCGGTGCGGCGGCGTCACGATCTCCCCGGAAGGGCCGACCTGGGAATCAGGGTCCGACGACAGCATCGGAACCTCGACCCCGACCGAGAACCTGAGGGTGTTGGCGGCCCGGGTCGGACAGGATCGGCTCGGCCCGGCCCCGTTCGCCGACACCGCGCATGCCGACGTGGACAGGGATCCCGCGCCGGCTGCGGGGTGGACGGCCGGTCTCGTCCGCGTCAGGCGGCGGCCGGCCTGGCCGGCCCGGGGACGGTGCGGAAGCGGAACGGTTCAGGTTCGCGGCCCGCCTGGACGAACCAGCACTCCCCTGTACCGTCGCCGGTGATGATCCGCAGCACCGTGTCCGCCACCAACTCGGCCGGTATGACGGGCATGCCCTGCTCGGACAGCATGTCGCGCAGCGGGTCGATGATCCGCGATTCGGCGAAGCCCGGGCAGACCGCGTTGAAACGCACGTTGTCCGGCGCGAGAGCCGGCCCCAGCGAGCGTGCGAGCCCGACAACCGCGTGCTTGTTGGCGGCGTACAACGGGTCGAGTGGCACTGCCGCCAGACCCGCGAGGGAGGAGGTCGCCACAATCGCTCCTCCGCCACGGGCTCGCAGGGCCGGTAGCACCGCGTGGGTGCCGTAGACCACGCCGTCGAGGTTCGCGCCCATCGCCCTGCGGTAGCGCGCCGGGTCGAAGTCGTCCCCGACGCCGCATCCGGTCGCCACGCCCGCGTTGAGCAGCGCGATGTCGACACCGCCGTACACCTCCTGGGCGAAGCCCACCAGCGCCCGGTTGGCGTCGAGGTCGGAGACGTCACAGGCGCGGAAGGTGCCGCCGGCCAGGTCGGCCACCTCGCGGCCGGCCCGTGCGTCGAGGTCCGCGACCACCACTCGTGCCCCGGCGTGCGCCAGGGCGAGTGCCATGGCACGGCCGAGTCCGCTGGCACCTCCGGTGACGAGCGCCACCTTCCCCGCGAGGGCGTTGCCGTCCGTCTGCGCTTCCCGAAGGACGTCGGCGGCTGTCACGCCAGCTCCAGCACGAGCTTGCCGACGTTCTCGCCGCGGAAGAGCATCTGCAGCGTCTCGGGGAAGTCGTCGACAGTGCCTCGCACCACATGTTCCTTGACCTTGATGCGGCCGTCTTCGATCCAGGCGGAGATCTCCTGGGCGGCCCTGGCGTACTGCTTGGCGTAGTCGAAGACAACGAAGCCCTCCATGCGGGCGCGGCGCACCAGCAGTGTCAGGTAGTTGGACGGGCCCTTGACCGGGGTCTCGTTGTTGTACTGGCTGATCGCCCCGCAGACCACGACGCGCGCGTGCATCGCCAGCCTGGTCAGCGCGGCGTCGAGGATGTCCCCTCCGACGTTGTCGAAGTACACGTCGATGCCGTCGGGGGCTTCTCGGCGCAGCGCCTTCCTGACATCCTCGGCGCGGTAGTCGATCGCCGCGTCGAAGCCGAGTTCGTCGGTGAGCAGTGCGCACTTGTCCGGTCCGCCGGCGATGCCAACGACCCGGCAGCCCTTGGCCTTTGCGATCTGCCCGACCATGGTGCCCACCGCGCCGGCCGCTCCGGACACCACGACGGTCTCGCCCTCCTTCAGCGCGCCGACGTCAAGGAGACCGAAGTACGCGGTCATGCCGGGCATGCCCAGCGCGCCGAGATACGTGGAGGGTGGGGCGAGAGAAGTGTCGATCTTGACGGCGCCCTTGCCGTCGGAGACCACGTACTCCTGGACGCCGAAGGTGCCGACCACCTGGTCACCCGGCCGGAATTCGGGGTGCTGCGAGGCGGTGACCTCGATGACCGATCCGGCGCGCATCACCTCACCGATCCCGACCGGGGGCAGATAGGAGGGGCGGTCGTCCAGCCAGCCGCGCATGGCCGGGTCCAAGGAGATCATGCGCGTACGGCCCACGAAGCAGCCCAGCCCCGGCTCCTCCACGGGCTCCGAGCGATGCTCCCAGTCGTCGGCCTTCACTTCGCCGACGGGGCGGGCTGCCAGGCGGATCTGGCGGTTGGTCGCAGACATCACGTCTCCTGTCGTTCGCACTCCGAGGAGAATACCGACTGGTAGGTATGTCGTCGGCAGTGATGTGCGCCACACGTCGCGATCCCTCTCCTCGATGGTCAGCGATAGGCCGGCCACGTGTGATGCTTCTGGGCGACGTTGGACTGCTCGTCGAAGGCAGCGCCGCCGGTTGGCCGGGTTCTGCTCCGTGACAATCGTGCTGGACGCTCGGACGACCCAGCGCGGCAGCGACCCCGATCCCGTAAGCCCTCACACCACGACGGCGCCAGACGGTGTTCCCCGTGGCTCAACAGATCCAGGACCCGCATCACCACCGGCTACTCGGCCGACCTGGTCGTGGTCGCGCCACGCTCGTTCCAGGCGCATGCACCGCCTTGCGATCCTCCCGCGAAGCCCAGATGCCGCACGGCGGGCGGCCCGGGGACAAGGCGCAGACCATACGCGGTTCGGCAACAGTCGGGCACGGTTCCGAACCAGCCTGCGTCAGCACTGTTGTCGTCCTGTCTGCCGCGAAAGCGGCAGTCCCGGCCACCGGGCGTCCTCACGATCCTGGCGAGGCAGAGGCGCCCGGTGGCCGCTGAGTCGGTACTTGGATTCTGTCGGCCCTCGCTCCTGCAGAAGTGGGACGCCGTCGTCGTGCACATGCGTCAAGCGGCTCCCGTGAGTGAGCGCGGTACCTGGCCCCGGATGGACATTTCGGACGCTCGGACTCGGCCCGACGCTGACGCCGAGTGCAAGCCGGTCCGCCCGCTCGTGCTTTCCCGTGCTGGGTATCAGGCCGCCCGCTCGTGCTTTCCCGCACCTGGTGTCAGCTGTTGACGTCCAACACGCCCCACGCGGTGAACGGTTCGGCCTGGACGTAGATCCTGCTTCCTCGGCCGACGACCCGTCGGCGGCCGGGGACAGAGCCATCGGGCAGGGTGAGCAGGCCGACGTCGACTGGCTCGACGGATGTTTCGGTGAGCTGTCCGTGGGCGAGCCTGTCCCGCTCCTCTCCGTAGCCGCCGTAGAAGGCCACCTGATCGCCGTGGACGGCCACCGCTTTGGCGCCCCGTATCCGGTTCGCCCACACCTTCACGGACCGCTCGGGCCGGTTGGGCCGGTTGGGCCGTATCTCGACGAGCGGGAAGTCCGTATACGGGCACGCCCAGGCAGCGGTGCCCGACACATTCAAGGCGTAGCAGTCGAAGAGACCGGGAATGCGGGCGCCGTCCGAAGTCCAGGCGAGCCGACCTGTGGCGCTCCAGCGGCGGATTCCGGCCGGGTTCTCGTCGAAGTGCCCGACCCAGACATGGCCGGACTCGTCCACGAGCAGGTGCTCGATGGCGTCCCCGACGGAGAAGGACGAGGTCTCGCGGCCGAGCGCGTCGAAGACCTGGACTTGGTTCGCGTCCTCGTGCCGGCGGGTGCGAGACGCGGCGACGACGAACCCGCCGTCGGGCAGGCGGTCCAGGTGCGGCCAGCGGGCCCGCACGGCGCTCAGCTCGGTGAGTTCGACGCTGCCGCTCGGATGGACGGAGACGACCAGCGCGTCGAAGGGCAGGACATCGCCGCGGGGCTGCGGAGCGCATTCGCCAAGCAGCCAGTGGGCGGTACCAAAGACGTCGACGGTACTGGTCAGGACGTGGCGGTCGTGGTGCGCTCGCGGGAGGTGGGCGTAGGGAATGAGGGCAGTCTTCTGCAAGGGTGGGCTCCTGGGTGGTCGGTCACGGCTATGGGGCGCTGCGGTGAGCGGCGGTCGGCGGTGCGCGAACCGTGCAGAGCGGAGCGGGGCGCCTAGACGGCATGGCCCTTTCTGGTCGTCATGAGGTGATCATCGTCGGCGTACGTCCTCGGGACAAACCTTTTCGGCACACCGCCCCATTGATCGGATCTCGACCTTCCCAGTCACATCGGTCGACATCCCGCGCTCCTGCCTGCGCCCTGCAGCGTCCGCATCCGCCTTTCATCACCGGACCGGGGCTCCCGGCCCGACCGGCGCATCATCTTGACCGATCGTTCCAGACGTGCCTATCGTCTTCGGTGTGGCCAGGACCAAGGAATTCGATCCGGACGCCGCGCTGCAGTCGGCCCTTGAGCTGTTCTGGCGGCGCGGCTACGAGGCGACGTCGATGGCGGACCTCGTCGAGCACCTCGGCATCGGCCGCGCCAGCATCTACGCGACCTTCGGCAGCAAGCACGAGCTGTATCTGAAGGCGCTGGACCGGTACGCCGAGATGCGTGATCCGGTTCTCTTGGTGGAGCTGTCCCAGCCGGGCCCCGCCCTGCCGGCGGTGCGGGCGGTGGTACGCCGCTTCGCCACGGAAGCCGCCTCCCCGGAACGGCGACTGGACGGCTGCTTCGTCACCAACACAGCGGCCGAACTGGCCCCACATGACCCCGAGGCGGCCCGCCGGGTCGAGATCAGCTGGGAGCACCTCGAAACCCCGCTGTACTCCGCGCTCGTTCGGGCCCAGGCCCAGGGCGAGCTTTCCGAGGACCGCGATCCACGCGCGCTGGCCCGCATGCTCCTGGTCCTGATGCAGGGCGTACGGGTCGTCGGTAAGGCGTCGAACGATCCCGCCCGGGTGCGGGACGCAGCCGAACAGGCACTGACGCTGCTGGACTGATGTACACGCGCTCCACCCACCGGGCTCCTCTCGACATGCCCGAATAATGAACCGATCGGTCAAAAATCGGGAGGTCTGACGGCCATGGACGCCATCCGCGTCGCCACCACACAGCAGCGACGCGTCCTCGTTCTGCTCGGCAGCGTCCAGACCACGCTGATCTTCACGCTCGCGGCGCTCGCCGTACCGTTGCCCCTCATCGGACGCGCGTTAGACCTGCGGCGGGCCGACCTGATCCTGCTCAGCGCCGCCTACGGCCTGACCTTCGCGGGGCTGCTGCTGTTCGGCGGACGCCTCGCCGACCGCTACGGCGGGCGGCGCGCCCTCACCGCCGGCCTCGTCCTCTTCGCCGCCGCCTCGGCCGCCGCCCCGCTCGCCTCCGATATCGGAACCCTGCTCGCGGCACGCTCCGCACAGGGCGCCGGCGCGGCACTCGTCGCGCCCGCCGCCATGGCCGTACTTCGGGCCGTCTTCCCCTCCCCGGCCGCGTACGGCAGGGCGATGGCCACCTGGGGCGGACTCTCGGTACTCGGCGCGACCGCGGGCAATGTCCTCTCCGGCGTCATCGCGGCACTGCTCTCCTGGCGCTGGACCTTCTCGGTACCCCTCGTGGTGGCCATCGCGGCCCTCGTCCTCGCGCCCCGGCTGCTGCCCGAAACCGCACCGGATCGGGGCCGCACGCTCGACCTGCCGGGTGCTCTGCTCGCCACCGCCGGCATCACCCTCGTCAGCTACGGACTCGTCGTCACCGACGCCCAGCCCTGGTCGTCAGCCGGTGTGCTCGTGCCACTGCTCGGCGGGGCCGCGCTGCTGGCCTGGTTCCGGTACGCCGAGCGCCGCGCCCGCGACCCGCTGCTGCCTCCGAGCTTCCTGCTCGACCGGCGACGAGCCCTCGCCCTCACGGCCATCGCACTGAGCGCCTGCGCGACCGCCATGACCTTCGTCGTCCTCTCGCTCCACCTCCAGCAGGCGCGCGACTGGTCCCAGATGGAGACCTCGGCCGCCTTCGTGCCGTTCGCCGTCGCGCTGATCGTCTCGGGCCGGGCGGCAGGACCGCTCATCGGCCGGTACGGTGCCGCGGCCGTCACGGCAGCCGGGCTCGGCACGGGCGCGGCCGGGCTCGCCCTCCTCGCGGTCACCGGCCTCGATGCGCACACCTCGTACGCCTACGGGCTGCTGCCGGGCCTTGTGGTGCTGCCGGCCGGCGCGGCCGCCTCCTTCGCCGGTGCCGCCGTACTCGCCGCCGAAGGTGTACCGCAGCAGCAGACCGGACTTGCGGCGGGCGTGCTGAACACCGCGATGGAGGTCGGCCCGACCGTCCTGTTCGCCCTCCTCCTCTCGCTCGGCAGCGACAGTTGGTCCCTGGCCGCGACCGGGGCCGCCCTCGCCGTCGCCGCCCTCCTGCACCACCGCGCCAAATGGCCCATCACCCACAAGTAGCCATCATCCGAAGGAGCCACCTGAATGAACCGCTTCACCGGCAGGACCGTCCTCGTCACCGGCGCGGGCTCCGGCCTCGGCCGCGCGATCGCGCTCGCCTTCGCCGCCGAGGGCGCGTCCGTGGTCGCGGCGGGGCGCACCGCGGCCTCACTGAACGAGACGGTCGGCCTCATCGAGGCAGCCGACGGCACCGCCGCCGCCGTCACCGCCGACGTCACCGACTCCAGCCGGCTGCAGAGCCTCGTACGCGGGAGCGTCGACCGCTTCGGCGGGCTGGACATCGCGGTCAACAACGCCGGGATACTCCGTGGCACCGGACCCGTCGGCGAGGTGAGCGAGGAGGACTGGGACGCGGTGCTGCGGACCAATGTCACCGGCGTCTGGCTGGCCATGAAGCACGAGATCGCGCACATGAGGGAGAACGGCGGCGGCGCCATCGTCAACATCTCCTCCAACCTGGGCGCCCACCTGCGAATCCCGAACCTCGCCGCGTACATCACCTCGAAGGCGGCGGTCTCGGCGCTGACCCGCGCCGCCGCTCTCGACCACATCCACCAGGGCATCCGAATCAACGCGGTCAGTCCCGGAGCCGCCGACGGTCCCATGTCGCTACGGCCGGGCGAGACCGACGCCGACCGTGCCGAGCGGGTGAAGACGGAGAACCCGCTCGGCCGGGTCGCGGAGGCCGGGGAAGTGGCGGCCGCGGTGCTCTACCTCGCCTCGCCCGCCGCCGGCGCGGTGGTCGGCACCGACCTGGTCATCGACAGCGGGTCCTCGGCCTGACCGTCCGCAGGCGGTGGCTCCGGCGCACACCCCGACGGCCTGCATCGACCGGCGGCGTGCGCCGGCCCTCGCGGACGACCCTGGGACGGCCCTGACAAGTCGCGCCCCTACCGGACACGCCGGCGAGTGACGGGTCGGTCAGACCGAATCGCGTCACACGATCGCGCGGTGGTGGGGTGGCGAGGGGGTGGGAGGGGAGGGAGTCGGACGGCCGGGCCAGGCCCATAGCCATGGTGCCGTCGGACGGGGGCATCCGACGGAGCATGAAGGTGATGCTGAGAAGGCGCCTGTGGCGTCTGAACGTCGCGCTTGCGGTGCTGGGCCTGACCGTGGCGTGCGCGGGTCGGGGCGACCGGTCCGACAACGAGGCGACCGGTGGAGCACCGCCTCTCCTGGCGGCCGGGAGCCACCTGATGATCGTGACGGACAACGGCCTGCGGCTGCGACCCGCCGACGCCGGCCGGGTCGCCGTCGACGATCACGTGGACCGGCGCTGGTCCCGTCACGACGACACCTGGACGCTGGACCTGTCGTGCCCCGACCGGGCTGAGTACGCGGGCGCGGTGCCAGACGCCGACAGCGACGGTGTCTGCCCTCGGATGCCCCGGGTGAGTGTCCCCGACGCGGTACGTGTGACGGTCCGCGCGCGAAACGCCGGCATCGACGTGGCGGGCGTCGCGGCCGCGTTGGACCTGACCACCGTCAACGGTGACGTGACGGTGGCCGATTCCGGACCGGACGATGGCGCGGTCCGTCTCTCCACCCGCAACGGATCCGTGCGCGCGACGGCCGTCGAGGGGAGCCGGCTGTACGCCGCGACCGTCAACGGGGACATCGTTCTGGGATGTGCTGAGGCACCCGCGGGTGTCACCGCGGCGACCACGAACGGCTCGGTGGGCGTCACCGTGCCGCACGACAGCCCCGCCTACCGGGTCACCGCGACCACCGACAACGGCACGTCCCGGCCGGCCCTCGGGGGATCGGACGACGGCCAGGGCCAGGCCATGACGCTGAGCACGGTCAACGGGGACGTCACCGCGCGCCGCGAGTGAACCCGGCGCGGCGGACAACACGCTTCCTGTCGTTCAGGCCGGCGCCCCCAAGTCACGCACGGCACTCGTGTTGCACGGCGGCGGGCCCCGGACCGTCCTGCCAGCCAGACAGTCAGCCCTTCGAGGGTCGGCAGGGCGAACCACTGTGGGGCCGGGGACGCGGGGGGTCGCCGTGCATGCCGCCTGGATCACGGCGACGAAGAGGTCGTCCCTGCTCTCGACATGACGGTAGAGCGTCTCGATGGGCACGCCTCCCCCGGGCACCAACGACATCTTGCTGGACGACTCCACACGCCTGGCCGCCCGCGCCCGCGAGGTCGGAGTGGACGTGATCCTGGACATCACTGCCGACGTACTCCATGTATTCCAGTCGTTCGTCGGCGTTCTCGACGAGGCCGACCGGGCGCTGGACCGCGCAGCGCTGTTCCTCTCGCAGCACGTCCACACTCCCGACGCAGCGGCTGCGCCCGCCGGGTAGGCATGGGAACCGGCCAGCGATACGACAGGCCCTTGGAGGCCGATGCCGGTCAGGTCGACGTTACTCAGGTCGGTGGTCGTGGAATCGTCCAGAAATGCGTGTGGTGCGCTCTTGTCGAGCACGAGGGTCTTGTGGCGCAGTGCCAGGCCGATGGCGCGGCCCACCTCAGCGATGCGAAGTTCGACGAGGACGACGAGGACGACGCGTCAGGGTCGAGGGTATGCAGAGCGCAGCCGATTGCGCGGGCCCGGTCGTTGGCACGTTCGCGAGGGTCGCCTTCACTTGGGCTGTTGCCGACTGAGTGTGCCGTGCAGTCGGCTGGTGTCAGGCTGGTCAGGGTGCGTGGGGGCAGGGCGTGCGGTCGCAGGGCAGCGGAAGTCACGGAACGTCCCGTCGTCGAGGCTGGGTTGGGGCGTGCGAACGCCCGTGGGTGCGGCCCCGGGGGAGCAGGGGACGGGCTGGGCCGCAGAACCCAAGTGGGACGGCTACCGCGCCCAGCCCGCCCGCTACGCCGACGGCCGTGTCCTGCTGCGCTCCCGCCGCGACACCGACAGGACCCCGTCACTCCCCGAGATCGGGGCGGTGGCCGCGCGGTTGCCCGGCGAGACCGGCCTGGACGGTGTCATGTGACCTGTGGGGGTGTCTGAAGCCCCAGGGTGTCTCAGGCGGCGCAGCTTCCATGGACGCGACGTGACGGGCGGCGCGGCCACGTGCCGCAGCGGCCGCTCAGAGGTGGCCCTCCAGGAAGTTCCGTACCTCGGCGATGGTCATAGGCCCCGTGCCGTGCGCCACCACCTCCCCCTCCTTCAGCAGGACGTAGGACGGGGCTGCGGTGATCCCGTATCGCTCGGTTGCGGCCGGACAACGCGTGATGTCGGTGCGGACGGCGGTCAGGCGGCCCGTGTAGTCGTCGGCGATGCCACCCACGACGAGGTCCATCACCCGGCAGGGCTCGATCGCCTTGGGCCACGTCCCGATGAAGTATGCGAGGACCGGAACTGCGCTCATCCCGAGGATGAAATCGAACTCCGCGTCCTCACGGGGCCGGTGAACCCGATTCGCCATGCAAGCTCCTGACCTCACGTTCCGTCGTTGCATCCCCATCATCCCTCGCGCGGAGTGCCAGGCCGGCCCGGTCGGTCGTCCGGCTGACCTGTCGGAGGGGAGGCACGGGGTCGTCGCAGAACCACTGTGGTCCCCGGCGTGAGCGGCCCAGTCCCCGTCCCTGGTGACCCGACCTGGTCGCCCCGCCGGTCACCCAGCTGCCGCCCGGCGCGCGCCCGTGGAGCTGGGTCAGCTCGTGCCAGGGCAGCGCCCCCCCCACGACGACATGAAAGCTGTCTCGAGGGCATAGCCGCACAGGCCACCGACCAGATGCTCGATGAGCGCGTCGACGAGCAGGCCGGTGCGCATCGACCACCGGATCCGGTCGAGCCGTATCCGCCACCGCGCTTCTCGGAGGCAGCGCCCCCGACGGGCTTCCGGAGGCCTTGTTTGGCCTGCACATCAACCCCCGAATCGGCGCTGGCTCATACCCGCTTCCCCGGGCCGCATGAGCCAGCTGATGACCGAGAACGAAGCACGATTCCTGGACCCGCTCCCGGACGACGCGGTCGTGGACGGCCGACGTACGCATCACCTGACCCGAAGACCGACCGCCAGCGTCAGTTCTCAGCTGACCCGAAGACCGACCGCCATCGTCAGTTCAAGGACCCGGTGTGGCGAGGCGAGATCCGGAAACAGCTCCCGCAGCTGCGACATCCGGTACCGGACTGTCTGGGGATGGACGAACAACGCCGCCGCCGTCTCGTCCCGCCTGCCCTGGTGCAGCAACCACGCCCGCAACGTCTCCTCCAGCCGCCGCGCGGTCGCTACAGGCACGGTCCGCAACGGTGCGAGGGCTCGGGCACGCAGGTCCGCGAACGCGTCCGCGTCGGCGCTCAGCACCAGCTCGGGCAGGTGGTCCTCGGTGTCGCGGATATCGGAGGAGAGGGAGCGCGCGCGTACGGCTCGTGCGTACGAGGCGGACGCACGAGTCCATGGCCGGGCCGGGCCGACCACGGCGGTGCGGTCGGTCAGCTGCCGCAAGAGGTGTGATCGGTCGGCATCGGGGACGAGCAGTACACCGGTGGCGTCCGGCAGATCGTCGAGGACGAGGGTGCCCGGGTCGAGCGCGCGGTAGGCAGGCCGGGCCTGGGCGGCGGGCAGCAGGACCGCGGTCAGCGAAACCGGGGGCTGCCACCCGGCCCGTTGAACAGAGACCAGCAGCACGTCCGGGCTCGCGCCGGCGAGGAGGTCGCGGGCCAGGTGTTCCAGGTGGCGCTCGTGGGCCCTGCCCTGGGCGGCCAGTTCGTCGGCGTGGCCCGCGGCGCTCGCGGCGGACAGCTCGTCGATGTAGGCGAAGGTCAGCTCGGCGAACTTGGCGACCTCGGCGGCGGGCAGACCCGCGGGTACGGCACCCGCTGCCAGGCATCGCCAGGCCACGCGGGCGCCGACGCGGTAGGCGCTGAGCAGGGCGTCCATCGAACGGCCGTCGCGCACCTCGCCGCGGCCCAGCTCGTAGGCCGCGTCACCGGCGTCGCCGCCTGTGGCGTTCCCGCTCGCGAGGTCCAGGTAGTGCCCCAGGGCGGTGCGTACGGCTCGGCGGATGGTGCCGCCCATGCTGCCCGAAAGGGCGTTGGCGTAGGGAGGGACCTCGTCGATGATCGCCTGGACGACCTCGTCGGCGGTGGTCTTCAGCGCGGCCCGAAGTGCGGTGACCGTCGTCTCATCCAGGGCCAGTTCGCTGGCCCTCCGGATTGCATGGCTCACGTTTCTATTCCCTGCGAACAATTCAGCCAGCCAGATTTACGTCCTGCGGTCAGGACTTTACGCCTTGAGGCGCAGCAAGCTGGAGCCATGACGAGTACAGCCCTCCGCAGCAGGGCGTGGAAAATGCTGGAGATGGTCACGACGCCACTGCTGCCGTCGGACTACCTCGACCTGGTCAGCCCGCTGCGCGCGGGCGCTGACCTGCGTGGGCGCATCGAGGCCGTGCACCCCGAGACGGGGGACGCCGCGACCATCGTGATCAGGCCGGGACGGGGCTGGCGTGGCCACACAGCCGGTCAGTACGTGCGGATCGGGGTCGACGTCGAGGGGGTGCGCCTGTGGCGTGCCTACTCCATCACCTCGCCGACGAACCGCCAGGACGGCCGCGTCACGATCACCGTGAAGGCGATCCCGGACGGCAAGGTCAGCAACCACCTGGTCCGCAGGGCGAAACCGGGCACGCTGATCCAGCTCGACCAGGCGACCGGTGACTTCGTGCTGCCGCAGGCCAAGCCCGCCAAGGTGCTCTACCTGACGGCCGGCAGCGGCATCACGCCCGTGATGGGCATGCTGCGCGACACCGAGTTCGACGACGCCGTCATGGTCCACTGCGCGCCACAGCCGCAAGACGTGATCTTCCGCAACGAACTGCACGACCTCGTCGCGGACAAGAAGCTGCGGCTCACCGAGGTGCACACCGACACGGACGGCATGCTCGACATCGCCCGTCTCGACGAACTCGTGCCCGACTGGGCCGAGCGCGAGACCTGGGCTTGCGGGCCCGCGGGCCTGCTCGACGCCGCCGAGGAGCACTGGATCCAGCACGGCGTCCAAGAGCGCCTGCACACCGAACGCTTCCGCCCCAGCATCGTCGTCGCCGGCGACGGCGGCGAGGTCACGTTCAGCGCCACCGGCAAGACCGTCGACGCGGACGGCGCCACGCCGTTGCTGGACATCGGCGAGGAGGCCGGGGTGCTCATGCCCTCCGGGTGCCGCATGGGCATCTGCTTCGGCTGCGTCACGCCGCTCAAGGCGGGCGCCGTCCGCGACCTGCGCACCGGCGAGATCACCGAGGCCGAGCCGGGCGTCCTCATCCAGACCTGCGTGTCCGCCGCGGCGGGCCCCTGCGACATCGAACGGTAGGAGCACCTTGACCGCCATCGACCCCACCGCCCACCTGACCGCGGAGCAGATCGAGGAGCTGGGCCGCGAACTGGACGCGATCCGCGACGAGGTGATCGCCAGCCGCGGCGAGAAGGACGCCGCCTACATCCGCAAGGTCATCTCGGCGCAGCGCAAGCTCGAGCTGGTCAGCAGGGGCGTGCTGCTGTTCTCGTTCTTCCCGCCCGCGTGGCTGCTCGGCACCGCCGGGCTGTCCGTGGCGAAGATCATGGACAACATGGAGATCGGCCACAACATCCTGCACGGCCAGTGGGACTGGATGCGGGACCCGAAGATCCACTCCACCACCTGGGAGTGGGACCACGTCTCGCCGTCCGAGCAGTGGAAGCACTCGCACAACGAGCTGCACCACACGTACACCAACGTGATCGGCAAGGACAACGATCTCGGCTACGGCATCATGCGCGTCGACGAGGACCAGAAGTGGCACCCCTTCCACCTCGGCCAGCCGTTGTGGAACTTCCTCAACGCCTGCTTCTTCGAGTACGGCATCGCGGCGTACGACCTGGAGCTGGGCAAGAACCTGCACAAGCGCCGCCGCAACAACCCGGAGTTCCGCGCGCGGGCCAAGGCCGTGGGCCGCAAGATCCGCAAGCAGGTGCTCAAGGACTACGTGGTCCACCCGCTGCTGTCGGGCCCCTCGTTCCTCACCACGCTCGCCGCCACGTTCACCGCGAACCTGGTCCGCAACCTCTGGTCCCACTCGGTGATCATGTGCGGGCACTTCCCCGAGGGCGTACAGGTCTTCGAGCGCCGGTCGATCAAGGGCGAGACGCGCGGCCAGTGGTACCTGCGCCAGATGATGGGCTCGGCGAACATCAGCGGCAGCAAGGCCATGCACTTCATGACCGGCAACCTGTCACACCAGATCGAGCACCACCTCTTCCCGGACCTGCCGAGCAACCGCTACGCCGAGGTCGCGGTGAAGGTGCGCGCGCTGTTCGAGAAGTACGAGCTGGAGTACGTCACCGGCCCGCTGCCCAAGCAGGTGTTCTCCGCCTGGCACAAGGTCGTCCGGCTCTCACTGCCCAACAAGAAGCCCAAGGTCACAACCCCGGACCGCGAGCGGGAACCCGTCGCCGCCTGATTTACGGTTCTGGTACACATCTTGCGGCCGTACCGGCGGCACCGCCGGGTTCGGTGAGATCCGTTGCGGACGGTGGGCGACCGCCGCGACATCCAACCGCACGACACGCGATCCCGGCAGCCCGGTGTCCGGCTGCGCTGCCCGGACGCACGCAAGTGCCCCGGCACACAGCCCCCGGCGTACTGTCGTCCTGCTCTGACCTGCCATGGGTGGCCGGGCCGGTGGCCGGGGGCAGAACCGGGGGTGCGTCGCGTCGCCCCACCGGGGACCGGGAGCTGTCGGTGGTGCCGAATAGTCTGCGGGGCATGGCTACCCTCCAGGCACCAACACCTCCCAGACACATCGTCCCGGGCGATGTCGTCGCGGCGTTCTCCGAGTATCTCGGCGAGTGGACAGCGGCACAGATCACCCATCTCGACCCGGACCACCAGCTCGCGGGAGTCCTGCACCTCGACTGGTCCGGCCCAGAGCCGATGTCGGTCGCTGACCTCGGCGAAGTCGCGCCGCTTTCGCGCACGCGGGGTTCTTTCACGGGGCAGCCGGCACATTGCCACTACGAGTGGGTGCTCCGTCGGAGCTACAAGGTCATCGGGACACTGCCGCTGCTGCACGAACAGCCGCCGAACAGCTACGCGTTCGGATGGGGCATGGGGCTCGATCTAACCCTGGAGCGTCGCCGACAGCAGGGCGACGAGTCCAAGTGGTCTGACCCGTGGGCGAAGACCATCACCGACACCGAATTGAACGACCCTCTCGCCGGGCCCGCAGATCCTGACGAGGAGACGCGTCGGCTGACGGTTCGGGCTGTGCAGTCACTGGACTGTGCCCGGCTCGTCGAGCGGTATCCGGCGCTGACCGGCCTGACGCTCGTCGGGCCGGTGACCTTGTCGACGGCATCGAGCCTCAATGAGTTGACTTCGCTGAAGCACCTCATGCTCTCCGACGTCTTCGGGATGACCGAGGCGGACTGCCTCCTGCCGCGGCGTGTACCGGCGCTGGAGTCGTTGGAACTGGTCAGTGTCCCCGCGGAGTATGCGACGGCGATGAAGAGAGCCTGGCGTCCCGAGGAGCCCCAGGGCGTCTACCTCAGGATCGCCAAGCCTCGGAAGCCCGAGTGGCTCGCCGAGAACCTGAACAATCCGCTCCGGGACTGGGACGGCCGCGAGCAGATCAGTGCCGCGATCTACAAGAAGGCGTTGGCGCAGTACAAAGCGACGCGGCGCGCGGTGCTGGCTGTGCTGGCGTCGGGGCATTCGGCGGACGTCCTGACACCCAGGCTTGTCGAGCTCGGGGAACAGTTCGGCGAAGCCTTCAACGAACTCGACGAACGCGCCGGATTCATCGAGACCGTTGAGCGCGAAGACCTCTACGACGCGCTCGACGCCATCATCACCGAGGCTGAAGCCGCGTCGGGAGCCGACCTGGCCTGGGCCGGCAAGGGCTTGACCGAGGGCTGCGAATCCGTCCGCGACTGGTAGGGCGTCGCGCGACCACTGCGGGCCCGAGAGCGGTGCGCATGGAGAGGCTGCTCGCGTCGAGGCTCCCGACGGCGCTGTCGCGCCTTGACGGTCACCCTCGGGTGTCCCGAGCTGGTGGTGCAGGTCGGCGTCGACGCCGCCGGGACAGCGCCGGACGCTGACGCCATCCCGTCCGCTGGTACCGTCCGGGCCCGGCTCTCCCCCGGCGCCATTGCCCAATTCGGCAACTCTGCATGGTGCGGAGCCAGTACTTGTGGATGAGGGCCCGAGAGCCGCCGGCATCGCCGCAGCCGACGTCGCGCACCGCCTGGCTCTACGGCGAGCACGGCCAAAACTTCGTCGCCACCATGCTCGGCCTGGCCGCCCGCAGGAGCACCGTCGAGGTCGTTAACGATCAGTATGGGCAGCCAACTTGGACGCACGATCTGGCTCGCCTCCTGGTGATGCTCGGCCGCGCGGACAAGGCCCCGCCCGGTGTCCACCATGCCACCGCGACCGGCCACACCACCTGGTACGGCCTGGCCCGCGCGGCATACGAACTCAGCGGACTCGATCCGGACCGTGTCCGCCCGACCACATCGGCGGCGGTCCCACGCGCTGCCTCCCGGCCCGCCTTCAGCGTCCTCGGTCACGCCCGCTGGGCCGCGGCGGGCCTACCCGTACTACCGGACTGGCGCACATCACTCGCCGAGGCCCTGCAGCGCCCCTCGTTCACCGCCCTCGTGCACCAGTAGGCGCGGGGAAGAGTGCGGGGGGGGGGAAGAGTGCGGGCGCGGAACACAGCCTTTGGGCGCCGAGCGCCGCCAGGCCCCGTCTGAGCGAGGTGGGTGAAATCCGTGCGGTGAGGCGCCGCAGACTCGATCAGTGTGATGAACAGGGAGATCGTGCCGCCCGTGTTGTCCACCAGCTCGCCGTAGCGGACGCATGTCCTACGGTGCCGGCGGAAACGGTGGCCGAGGAGCGCACGGCACCGGCGGCGGCGACGGCGGCCAGGGAGGCGAGTGGGAACTCAACGTCGGCAACGCCAAGGGCGAGAAGTGGATAGGCCTGGACGGCAGGGCCGGACTCTCCAGCCACAAGGGGACTGCAGGCGCCCATGGCGGTGACGGGGCAGTCGTCAGCACCTGGCGACACCCCCCGTGCCCGGGCTAGCCACCGCCAGCCCGGGCACGGCCACCGAACTCACAGCAACCGCGAGAGGCGAACACACCCCCGGCCGGACATCTCTGCATGGCCCGCGGGGCCGGGGACAACTGCGCCTCTCACGCCGCCCGCGGCGGCCACGTCATCGGGGGTAGAGGCCATGGTGTTGGCCAGTCCCCGTCGGGGTCCGCGAACTGGCCGTCCCGCGCATGCAGTGCGCTTACGTCGGTAGTGGCCCTCCTCGGGTGTTCCGGCGCGAGGGCGCGGTTGCCCGGGTGTCCGGTAGTCCGCCGCGTTCCGGAGTGGGTGCGTTTTAGCCAATTCAATGCGTTCGATGCCGGGCTCCTCCCACCCCCCAGGCACAGACCAGAGACGAGTAGCCCAGCTCGAGGGCCGGGCGACAGATCACAGCAGTGGGGCCCCGGCGGTTTCGCCGCCGGGGCCCATGAAGCAACTGCATGGGCCTGGCCGACACGCTCGGCCAGGCCAAGGACACCTTCGTGGCGGAGCTCAGCCAAAGCCTTCCCAGCTTCATCGACTTGATCTCCACCGACGGCCAGGGCGGCCACCCGGCGCACTCACCGTAGCCCAGAGCATCGGCACAATACGCTCGGGTGGTTTACCCGGCGCACCCGTCCGGGGATCACATGCCCCCGTCTACGTTCACTCCGTAGTCATGCGACTACGAGAAGTGAATGGAGACAGTGGATGCGTTCGACGTCTATGGGCCGACTGGCAGCCCTCACCTCGGCGGTCCTGTCGGCCTGTCCTGGGGATGCCATGCGGCACCCCGTCTCCCGTCCGCGAACGAGAGCACTGGCCGTGGGGCTCACGCTGGCGGTGTCCGCACTGTTGCCCTCGGGCCCCGCTGGTGCGGCTGATCAGTACGAGTGGGCCGCTCTGGGTGATTCGTACACCGCCGGCGGATTCGTCGGAGCCCCGCAGCCCCCGCTCGGCAATACGTCGCGGGACGGCTGCGACCGCACCTCCAACGCCTACCCCAGCGTTGTCGAGCGGGAGCTCGACGAGTTCCCACCGGGCAAGTACGTCCACCTGAGCAACGTCAGCTGCGGCAACGCCACCATCACCGACATCGCCGACACCAAGCAGACGCCGATCAGCCCTGTCCAGCCCCCCGCAGGAGGCTGGCCCGCAGTCGACCAGCAGATCCAGCGAGCGAAGCTCAACGAGAAGACCGACGTCCTCACCATCGGCGTCGGCGGCAACAGCCTGCCCTTCGGCGGCATGCTCCTCAAGTGCCTCGAACTGGGCGCGACGCCAGGCAAGTCCTGCCGCGAGTACTACACCAACCCTCCCGAGAGGGAGGAGAACATCCAGGACAAGCTCGCCAGGGTCCAGAGCGAGTACATCGAAATGCTGGCCAAGGTGCACCAGGCCGCACCCAACGCCAAGGTGATCACCGTCGGCTATCCGGCCGTCCTGCCGGAGGAGGGCAGCGACTGCAACCGCGCGTCGCTCACCGAGCTGGGCCCGATCAAGCACGCCGACATCAACTGGCTCCGTGATGACGTCCTCAAGCCGCTGAACAGCACGATCCAGCAGGTTACGTCGTTCTTCGGCGACCGCTACGTCGACGTCTACTCCTCCAGCGCGGGCCACGACGCCTGCCAGCCCGCGGACACCAAATGGGTCGAGGGAATCTGCGGCGACGCCGCGGACTACTGGCCTGCCAAGCTCCCCGGCACCCTGCTGAACTGCGCTCCCATCAACAAGCGCGTCACCCTGGTCCACCCCAACGCCGAGGGCCACGCCAACACCGCCACCCACGTCGAACGAGCCATCCGAATCGCCCTCCTCGACCGCTGACCAGCAGGCCGAACCCGACGCCAGAGCCACGGCATCTGCACGAAAATGCGGCCGAAAACCTGGCCGACCGCCGCGACCCGCGGCGGTCGGCACTCGCCGGTTCTCCTGGCCGCATGGCTTCCGCCGCCTGCGCATCCGTTGGGAACGCCGCGACGACATCCACGAAGCCTTCCTCGGACTCGCCGTCTGCATGATCACCTACCGCCACGTTCAACGCCTTTGTCAGGACCTTTATGGTGACGTCGGATATTGGAACTGCCCGAATGCCTCGGCTGCTGCGGGGTTACTGAGGGAGCCGTAGCTCCTGCGATGCCTGGTCGGCGTCGGGGTGGAGTCCGGAGCAGAGCAGGTTGAGTGCCTGGACTGCCGCTGTGGCGACGCTGTCGCGGGCGTTGGTGGGTTGCTCGCCGGACAAGATGCATTGCTGCAGTTCGCGCAAGGCGGCCCGGTGGGTGCCGGCGATGGCCCCTGCGAGGAGCCTGAACATCGAGTGGTTGTTCTGGTTCCATCCGGTGGAGATGTTCGGCGGGTGTTCGGCCAGGGCGGTCGCCAGCGCGGCCTCGGCGCGTTCGCTGATCTCCCGTTCGCGTGCGCGCAGTGCGGCGCTGTCGTGGATGACCTGCCAGAACCGGGGTGTGTCGGCATGGAGACCGAGTGCGGGGTCTTCGTGCCGCAGAGCGGTCAGCAGGTCGTCGCGGATGGTCACCACTGGGCAGGCGCTGGGTGCACGGTCGCGTACCAGTGTGGCGAGATGGCCCTCTACTTCTGCGTGGCGATCGAAGAAGAGGTCTTCTTTGGTGGGGAAGTAGTTGAACACGGTGTTGGTGGAGACACCTGCGTGTCGAGCCACCTCAGCGACCGTGACCTGGTCGAAGCCGTGCTCCAGGAAGAGGGGCAGGGCGGCGTCGGCGATCGCCGTGCGGGTCTGCTGCTTCTTGGTCTCTCGAAGGCCCATGCCCAGATGATAGTGTCACTACAAATTTGCAGTCACACCAAGATTGCTGGGCGGGGTAAGCATGACTTTGCACTTCGGTATCTATCCCGGCGGGATCCTTGGCGACGACCAGGGCATCCTCCACCCGGTCCGCCCGGATGTGCCGGACCGCATCACCGAGGCGCTTGACACGCTCCAAGGCGACACGGCCAGCCTGTCGGTGCGCGCCTACCACTCGTTCGCCACGACCGTGACGCCACTGGAACCGCCCACGCCCGCCGATCCCGCGACGTATCTCCAACGAGGCCGCAAGCTGGACCTCGTGCTGCAGTTCCGTGAGCCGTCCGGCGAGTTGGACGGGTGGCGGGAGTTCGTCCGCGAGGCCATCCGCACTGGTGGGCCGAACCTGGCATCCGTCCAGATCTGCGAAGAGCCCAACGCCGACCTGCCCGTGGTCGACGGCAGCATTCCCAACGTTCTGAATGCGCTCGTTGAGGGGGTTGTCGCGGCCAAGCAGGAGGCGCGGGCCCTGGGCCGCAGTGTGGCGGTCGGTTTCAACGCCGTGCCGACCTTCAACCCGGCCGACACCTTCTGGTCCGAGCTCGCGCCCTGGCCGACGACCGCTTCCGGCAGAGCCTGGACTACGTCGGCCTGGACTTCTTCCCGGACGTGTTCCGTCCCATCGCCGCTGAGCAGTTGGCGGAAGCGGTCACTGCAGTCCTCACCGCGTTCCGGCGCACCGACCTGCAGAGGGCCGGCATCCCCGGCAGCGTCGCGATCCGCATCTGCGAGAACGGCTGGCCCACCGGCCCGGGCCGCAGCGAGCAGCAGCAGGCCGCGGTCCTCGAAACCGTGGTGCGGACCGTGGCCGCCCTCGCCGCCGACTTGAACATCGACGGATACTCGTTCTTTGCCCTGCGAGACGCCGACAGCACCGCCGAGGGGCTCTTCCACCGCTTCGGCCTGCTGCGCGACGACTACACCCCCAAGTCGGCCTTCGAAACATACCGGCGCCTCATCAACGAACTGGGCAGTCCGCCGGTCGCGCCGCACTGATCACCGGAGCTCACGTACGTCTTTTCCTTGCTGGAGCGATCGGGTGGCTCGCCGGCCGATCTCGGCGGCGTAGTCGGCCCAGTCACCGGCGGAGAGTCGCTGCCAGGCGACAGCGACATCGGTGTGGATGCCCAGGGTGCGGGCGAGGATCGCGGCGGGGATCTCGGTGGCGAGCTGGAAGAATGCGGTGCTGCGGGCCTGGTTGGGTCGGATCCCGAGCTGGTTCAGCCGCTGCGTCAGTTGTGTGGTGATCGGCCGTCCAGGCTGTCCGCCGGGGAAGAGCCATCGAGACGGTGTCAAGGCGCCGATGATCGCGTGGCCCTTGCGGTTCGCCACGACGGTGCGGGCGAGGTGGGCGACGGGCTCAGGCAACTGGACGGGGGCGTCGCCGAGGTGGAGACGTACTTCCTGGGCGCCGGCCTCGACGTCTTCGGTGGTCAACCGGTCGATCGCTGACGGCCCTTGGGCGTAAAGGAGGAGAGGCAGTCCGGCGAGGCGGTCTTCGGGCTTGAGGGTGTCGTCGTGCAGGAGCCGGCGTGCGGTGTTCCAGCGGTGTTCGTCGTCGGGCGGCTGTGTGGGGTTGTGCCAGAGATGCCACCTGTCCGCCACCTGCACCGCCTGGGGTGCCCCGACGGTGGCGCCTTCGGGAAAGAACGGTGCGCGATCTCGGCAGACCACCTCGATCCCTGGCCTCTTTGCCGGCTCAATTCCGGGCAACTTCCCCAGGGCTCGCTCGCTCGACAACCGTCACTCAGCGTGCATGCTCCACGGAAAGTGAGCCAGAACCCATTCTCGTGAGTAGAGCCCCCCGTGCCCTGCGGGAGGAAAGGCCGGGCATGTGCAGTGCTAGCCAGCTGTTGGCGCCGCCCTGGCGAGCGAGGGGTTTCAGGCGGTGGTGCGGTTGCTTGGGCGTGCGGCGAGCGCGGCCTGGGCGCTGGGGTAGGCGGGCAGGAGGGTGTCCATCCCGGTGACGCTGAGCAGGCGGCCCAGCCGGTCGGGGATGGCCGCCAGGGTCAGCGAGCCGTCGGCGTCCTTGGCGCAGCGCCAGATGCCGACGAGGGCGCCCAGCCCTGAGGAGTCGCAGAAGGTGACGCCTGCCAGGTCGGCGACCAGGTCGGGGTGTCCGCCGGAGATGAGTTCCAGGGCGCGGCCCCGCACGGCGGGTGCGGCGGCGATGTCGAAATCGCCGGACAGTGCGATCACGGCCAGGGTTCCGTCGGTGTGCGGGACATCGATGTGGAATGCGTCGGTCATGGGCGTCGGTTCTCCTGCGCGACGGAGACGTCGGCGGTCGGGGCGGCGGCGCTGTGGACGGTGGTGGTGATGCCGGCCGGAGCGGCATCCGCGGTGGGGACAGACAGGGCCAGCAGCGCCACGTCGTCGCGTTCGGTGTCGGGGAGAGTGTCCAGGAGCGCGACGGTGCCGTCGATCAGGGAGCCGGCACTGACCGGCGCCGGCCGGTGGGCCAGGAAATCCATCAGGCCCGTGTCGTCGAGCATGTGGCCATCGGCGGTGCGGGCCTCGGTCAGCCCGTCGGTGTACAGCAGCAGGCCCTGGCCGGGTGCCAGGTGCAGGGTGCGTGAGGCGAAGGCGGCCTCTGCGAACGCGCCGACCAGCATGCCGCCCTTGGCGCGGGCCGCCTCCACCCGTACACCGCCTTCCTCGGTGGGGCACAGGTGGTAGGCGGGCGGATGGCCGCCGGTGGCCAGCGTGACCGTGAAACCGCCGTCCCGGACGGGATCGAGCACGCCGAAGATGGCGGTGCAGAAGCGCGTGCCCACCGCCGCGTCCAGCAGCAGCGCCGTGTTCAGGGCATTCAGCGCGGCCGTCGGGTCCGCGTCGACGAGGGCTGCGGCCCGCAGCGTGTAGCGGGTCAGTGAGGTGACCGAGGCGGCTTCGGCGCCCTTGCCGCACACATCGCCCAGGAAGAACGCCCACCGGTCCCCGCCGACGGGGAAGACGTCGTAGAAGTCGCCGCCCACTTCCTGCGGAGAGGCGGTCTTGTAGTGGCAGGCCAGCTCCAGGCCCGGTACCGCGGGCAGGACGGGAGGCACCAGGGTGCGCTGCAGGGTCGAGGCGAACGCGGCGATGGCCGCCTTGTCCCGCTCCGCGCGCTGCCGGGCCTCTTCCTCCGCCTGGCGCCTCTCCTGCTCGACCTTGCGGCGCTCCTGCTCGGCGCGCACCACGCGCAACGCCGACAGCCGCAGCTCCATCTGGTCACGCACCACCGCCGCCAGGTCCGCGAGCGTGGCCGAATCCGCCTCGCTGATCTCGCGGGGGCGGGTGTCGAGGACGTTGACCGTGCCCAGCCGGTACCCGTCGGCGGTGATGATCGGAGCGGCGGCGTAGAACCGCACCCCCATCGGGCCGGCGACCAGCGGGTTGGAACAGGCGACCGGGTCCAGCAGGGTGTCGGGGATGACAGTGGTGTCATCCGTTAGGACCGCCGAGGCGCACAGCCCCGGATCCCGGCCGATCTCGCTGACACCCTCCAGCCCGTGCGCGGCCTTGAACCAGATCCGGTCCTCATCCACGATCGTCACCGTCGCCACCGGCACCTCGAAGAGACGCGCCGCCAGCGCCGCGACTCGGTCGTAGGCCCCGTCCGGAGGGGTATCGAGAATGTCGTAACGGCGTACCGCCGCCATCCGCGCCGCCTCGACCGACACGGCCGAAGGCTCGCTCGGTGCTATCGCAGGCAGGATCGCTTGTTCCGGCATGTTCCTCGTCTCGCTCATCCCCCAGGAAGGCACCGACCAGACAGCCAGCACGCCGAACCCTACCGAACGCGGCCGGGGCACCCGGTCCGACGGCGAGCTTCGTAGTGCGCACCGGCATGTGGAACGGCCGCCCAGGCACCGACCGCAACCGGGCGCAGTGATCGGCGAAAAGGCGAACGTGACGGCCTTCGTGGCCGGTACACAAGCTGCTCACCGGCCTGAGCACGAACTCCGACGGGACGTCGCCGCCGACCAGTCGACCATGTCTGCCGTCGCGAGGACCTGGCGGACCTGGTCGCGGGGCGGCACCCCTCTCGGACCGGAGCAGGACTCCGGGCGACTCTGTGTGCGCAGGGTTGAGTTCGATTGGATGGCGCGGCTCGGTGGGATCCCGCTCCGCAGTCGGTCGAGGTCCGCTTCGGCACCTCGCGGCGCGGGGTTGAACGATGTCGCGGGAAAGGTAGGCATGAAGGTGGGGGGAAGGGGTAGACGCGGCAGGGCAAGCCGAGGTGGGCCGGTGTCGGCATGGCCGACAAGGGGAGGGACACATGGTTACGGATACGGCAGTCACGACGGCGGATGCGAAGTGTGCTGAGCTGCCGGAGGTGGCCGACCCCTCGAGGGTCGCTCCGAAGGACGCCCGTGAGCTCACCCGCCTGTTCTTCCAGCAGCTGGACCGGCTGGAAGAGGGCACGCCGGAGTACCAGTACGCCCGCAACACGCTGATCGAGATGAACATCTCCCTGGTCCGCTACGCCGCCTCCCGTTTCCGCAGCCGCGACCAGGAGGAGATGGAGGACATCGTCCAGGTCGGCGTGATCGGCCTGATCAAGGCCATCGACCGGTTCGAGCTCTCCCGCGAGGTGGAGTTCACCTCGTTCTCCATCCCCTACATCGTGGGAGAGATCAAGCGGTTCTTCCGTGACACCACCTGGGCCGTGCACGTTCCGCGCCGTCTGCAGGAGGCCCGCGTCCAGCTGGCCCGCGCCACCGAGGAACTGAGCAGCCGCCTGGGACGCACACCGACCGTCGCGGAGCTGGCCCAGCTGATGAACCTCGAGGAGAAGGAGGTCATCGAGGCGCGTCTGGCCTCCAACGGCTACCGCTCCTCCTCCCTCGACGCCGCCATCGGCAACAGCGAGGACGGCGAGAGCGCCCTGGCCGACTTCATCGGCAACGACGACAGCGCGCTGGAACTGGTCGAGGACTTCCACGCCCTCGCCCCCATGATCGCCGACCTCGACGAGCGCTCGCGCAAGATCCTGCACTGGCGGTTCGTGGAAGAACTGACCCAGGCCCAGATCGGCGAACGGCTCGGCGTCTCCCAGATGCACGTCTCCCGACTGCTCTCCCGCACGCTGGCCCAACTGCGCGAGGGCATGCTCACCACCCACTGACACCGCAACCTCGCAACGGCACCTCGCGGCCGCGGTGAACCCGTACACCATGCCACCACACTGTGCGCGGTCGGTTTGGAGCGGCCCCGCTCAGGCCGTTCTCCACTCGTGTGGGCGGCCTCCGCGCCATTCCATCCACCGCGGATCGTCCAACACTGCCTCGGGTTCGTCGACGCCCGCCGCTTGAAAGGACACCACCAAGTCGTGGTCGCTGTAAGCGGTGCCGAGGATCTCGTCCCGGCCGTGCGAGTGCACGGTGACACCCCGGCCACCGGTTCGGGAGGGTTGGTGTACGACGATCGGCGCGCTGGTCACGCCTCCCAGCGTGCTCCCGGCAGGGCCGTGCGGCGAGTCGGCTGCCCGCTCAGGAGGGTGCCGGACCCGTCGAAGCGGCGCGGGGCTCCGGGACTCGGGTCCTACATCGCCCCGCCCGCCGGCGTTCGAACTGCCCCACGCTCTGAGGGCAACGCGGGTCGATCCCGCGGCCCAGGGTCATGCAAGCAGCCTGACCCGCACCTCACCGCTCGCGTGGTCCACCTGCACGGGATGACCGGCTTGCGTGAGGATCGCCAGCAGCGCCGACCGCAGAGCTGCACGAATGCCCTCGAACTCGGTATCCTCCCGGCCCGCAGGATCTAACTCGCTGCCGGGCACCCATCCCACCAGCACCGAGTCCGTATCCCTCCGCACCCGCAGGCCGGGGCTGCCCTCATCACCGGCCGACGCCACGTCAAAGCCGGCACGGGCCAACGTCCCGCACACATCAGCGAGCAGCTTCTCCACGGCATCAGCGGTCACCGCCGAAGCCTATCCACACACATCCTGACGGTTTCGGGCACAGGTGCTTCACGTACGGAGGAAGGGGCGCCGGTCGCTGGTCTTGTGCGCTGCCTCTGCCTCCTCCCGCTTTGGCGCACCGTCGTGCACGAAACCGAACGCCACCTCGGCTGGGGCGCCGATCGTAAAGTGCGGCAGGCCCCGCCCCGACCCTTTCCCTCCGCCGCCCTCGCCTGCCGGCAGCGCGCCGCTGCAGGCAGGCCGCCAGGAAAGGGTGGTGAGGCCGACGGGAGCGCCGGCTGTTAATGGGGGCGGCGTCCGGTGACGTATCCGCCGGGGTCGTCGGGCAGGGCGAGGCGGGCGGTGACGCGTTTGCCGACCGGTTCCCGCTGGACCTCGAGGCCCTGCGCGACGGCCGTCCGCAGGACTCTGAGCGGCGCGGGGGCCTCCCCCAGCGTCAGCAGAGGATCCGCTCCTAGTCGTACTGCACGGGCGCGAAAACGATTTCGTCAAGGTCAAGGTGCGCGCAGTCGTCCATGACCGGCACGGCGCCCCCAGCCGCAGCGCGGTCACGCACCTTCCGGACACATGTGCAGCCCCTGCCGTGGTGGGGCACCGGGGCAGGGGCTGCGACGAAAGTGTGGTCGTGAAGGGGGTCGCCTACGCGGCGGAACGCTCTGCAGGGCTTCAGCCGAACGATCTTCCCTGCAGGCAATAGGTGAGGCCCGGGGACACCGTCCCCTTCACCACCACGCCGCCTACAACGCACCCACGCCGGCAGACATTCCCACCCCCGAGCCGGGGCAGGCCGCGGGTTCCCGCACCGGCTCGGGGGACACAGGACGGAGCCCACTTCACATTCTTCTCTCGAGGCCGGGTCCGATGCATCAGGCGCTGCGTGGTCTGCGGCCCGCGGTCTTCTTCGCCGCCGTCTTCTTCGACGCGGTCGTCTTCTGCGTGGTCTTGCCGGCCGGGGTCTTCTTCGCCGTCTTCTTGACGGCCGTCTGCTTCTTCGGTAGGTCGTGGACGTCGGCGTCGCCCGTCTCGCCGCGGGCGGCCTTCGCCCGGCTCACCGACTCCGTCAACGCCGCCATCAGATCCAGCACCTTGCCCGGCTCCTCCGCCTGCGGAACCTCCGGAAGCGGCTTGTCGCCCTGCTTGGCCTCGATCACCTGCGCCAGGGCATCGGTGTAGGTGTCGCGGAACTCCTCGCCCTCCAGGTCGTCGCGGGTCATGGTGTCCATCAGTGCCAGCGCGCCGTCGATCTCATCCTGGGAGATTTCCACCGGCGGCGGGAGCAGTTCGGCAGGGTCGCGGATCTCGTCGGGCCAGCGCATCGCGTGCAGGACGATCACGTCGTCGCGCACCCGCAGCAGCCCCAGCCGCTCACGCCCCGACCAGGCGTATTTGGCGACCGCGACCTTCGCCGACCTCGCCAGCGCCTGCCGCAGCAGCTTGTAGGGCTTGGCTGCCACCTGACCCGCGGGCTGGAGGTAGTAGCCCTCGCCGATCCGGATCGGGTCCACCGACTCCAGCGGTACGAACGCCTCGATCTCGATCGACTTCGCCGTCGGCAGCGGCAGATCCCGCAGCTCCTCGTCACTGATCGGGATGACCTGCGTCTTGGTCACCTCGTAGCCCTTGCCGATCTCCCCCTGGCCCACCTCACGGTCCTCCAGCTCGCACACCTTCCGCGTACGGATCCGGCCGCCGTCCTCGAGGTGGTACTGGTGGAAACGGATGCTGTGGTCCTCCGTCGCACTGACCACATTGATCGGCACCGTGACCAGGCCAAAACTGATGGCACCGGACCAGATCGTTCGGGGCATGGCAAACCTCCGCAGTAGCCCCGAGCCACCCCCAGACTATGAGCGGCCCGCACACCCCGCACACGGCAGGGGCGCCCCTACGATGATCAGGTGCGTCGCACACTGGGCACAGGCCCCCAGACGTCAGCCCCCGGCATCCGCACCGCCCAGGCCCACCTGCTCGTCACACTGCCCGGCAGCCACCTCCCCGACCTGGACCAGCTACGGGACCGTGGACGCCCCCAGCCAGCGCCGCACCCTAGGAGCCGGCGACCACCCGACCGACGAGCCCGCCAGCATGACCAGGCAGGCCGGCGGCGGTCCGGCTGCCTCCGTCGCGGACAGGTGATCCCTGCCCGCGACGTGTCGATCAACGAATCGGCCCTCGGTACCGTTCCAGCCGGTCCAGCAGCCACAGGGCCCGGTTCTGCCGCAGTCGGCGGCGACGAGGGAGGTCGGTCATGCGCGTCCAGGTCCCCGTCCGCCCGAACGGCAACAGCAGCGGGGGGGCCGACCTGCCGGAACCCCGCGCCCGGACAGCCGGGCGGCCGCGGCGGGCAGTACCCGCCGCGGCCGTCCGCTGCGATGCCCTCGACCTCTTTGGCGGTCAGATCCGCCGGGCGGTGCGCCGTGTGAGCAGCGCGCCGAGCGCGATCATGCCGATGCCGAGGACGAAGTGCAGCCAGTCGTCGGCATTGTTCAGCGGTATGAAGTTGGCGTCGCTGGTGTGGCCGACGAACAGGCCGTACAGCCACAGCACCAGATAGATGGCGCCGCCTGCCAGCAGGTAGGTGCGGGCGCCGGAGGCGGTACGGGCCATGACGAGGCCCGCGACGCCGAACAGGAGATGGACGATGTTGTGCAGGACGGAGATCTGGAAGATCCCGAAGAGTTCGGCTCCGGAATCGTGCGAGGCGAACTTCATCGTGTCGTAGTCCGTGGTGATCCCGGGGATGAACCCCAGGACTCCCACCAGCAAGAACACCGCTCCCACCAGCAGCGCCGCCTGCTGGACAGGAGTACGGGCACTCGTCATGGGTGTACGTGTGTTCATGGTCGTGGCCTTCTTGCCGGGGGCGCATCGTCGTGAGCGCCTGTGCGCCGCGAGTACCCAGACTCCGCGCGACTCACCTTCCCGGACCACGCACTGTCAGCGCGAGGAACAGGCTCGTGATCCATGGACCGGCGCGGAGCGGGAACCCGCCCGTCATGTCGCACCGAGCCGGGTCCCCGCCGTACGTCCGCCATGACCGCGTCGGGTCAGCAAGCGTGAGGAGCGTGGGCTCGGCCCGCCTCGACGAGGGCGAAGGCGACGGCGGCCCGCTGGTCCTGGTGCCGGGCCTGGGAGCGCCGGGCTACCTGCTGCGGACGGGGGCCCGCTGCGCCCGTTCCGGAGCGGTACGCGTGCTGGACGTCCCGGGTTTCGGCGACCCTTCGGGACCGGCCTGCCCGGAGACGCTGGAAGGGCTCGCGGACCTGGTGGCCCGGTGGCTGGCCGTCGTTCCGGACGGGCCGGTGGTGCTGGCCGGGCACTCGACGGGAGCCCAGGTGGCGTTGCACGCGGCCCTGCGCCGGCCCGAACGGGTACGGGCCCTGGTGCTGTTGGCTCCCACGTTCCCGCCCCGGCTGCGCCGCGTGCGGCCGCTGCTCGCCGCGTTCGCCCGCACGGCCGTCCACGAGTCCCCCGGCGTCGTCCCGACCCTGCTGCCCTCCTACCTGGCCGCCGGTCCCCGGCGCCTGGCGATCTGCGTGCGCTCGGCGCAGACGGACGCGCCCGAGGATGTGATCGCCTCGGTCTCCTGCCCGGTCACCGTGGTGACGGGAGAGAACGACGCCCTCTGCCCGCCCGACTGGACCCGCGAGCTGGCCCGCCGGGCAGAAGAGGGCCGGGCGGTGCGCATGCCGGGGGCGCACGCCTTTCCGTACACGCATCCGGCCGCGACCGCGGCGCTGCTGGCCCGGGTGCCCGGACGGTCGCGCTGACGCCCGTGCGCGTAACCGCGGCGGGGCGACCCGCCCACGGCGACCCGCCCCCGTCCACGGGATCACGACTGCCCTGGCCCTGTCGTTCGGATCGTCCCGGCCGCCCCGACTCCGGGCACGAGGCCGAGGGCGAGGCTTGACCCGGTGACCGGCTGACCAGCTGTGGACGCCGCCGGGGACGGCATGGTCGAGGGTTCCGCTCACGCCCCACCACGGCCCCGACCAAGACCGGTCATGGCGGTCACCCGGGCGGCCGATGGGCTAGGTGGAAGGCATGGTGCGCGACGTGGACGCTGCCAGGGCCGGAGCCGATGCTGGCCACCCCCGTGCCTGATCCGGCTCTGAAGCCGGGCTGAGCAGGCGAGCCGAAGGGGGACGGGTTCAGGGCCCTGCTCTCCGGGGACGCGGGCCGGGTGGTGCTGCGCTCCAGGCGCGGGCCGGGTGGTGCTGCGCTCCAGGCGTGGGCCGGGTGGTGCTGCGCTCCAGGCGTGGCACTCAGATGCTTCCGGCGTTTCCGGAGATTGGGGCCGGTGCCGCGCAGCTGCCGGACGCAACCGCTCTGGACGGGATTATGTGACCTGTACGGGTGTCTCAGACCCAAGGTGTCTCAGGCGGGTGCACCTCCGTAGACGAGACGCGTTCGCCGCCGATACTTCGGGGAGCCGAGGAAGGAAATAGGGCCGTGCGGCCGTCGACACGGCGCGGATAACCTGCGCGAATGAAGCGGATTCAGCGAGCGGCCGGCGCGGTCGTCGGCTCAGCGGTGGGCGACGCCCTGGGCGCCCCCTTCGAGTTTGGCCCCCCGGGAGCGTTCTCCGCGCGGTTTCCCGCGCCAGGTGCCGGTGGCGAGATGTGCGGAGGCGGTGGCTGGGACCCCGGCGAGGCCACTGACGACACGCAGATGGCCGTCCTGGTCGCGGAGTCGCTGCTGGAGCGGGGCGGACTGGATCTGCCGGACATCTTCGTCCGCTTCCAGCGGTGGGCGGCATCGGAACCGAAGGGCATCGGCTTGCAGACCGACGACGTCCTGACCAACGGCATGCCCTGGGACCTCGCCGCCGCGATTCATTTCCAAGTCAACCAACGAGCCGCAGGAAACGGCTCCTTGATGCGGGCATCCACCTCCGCGGTTCACTTCGCACCCGCCGGCCAGAGGGCCACCATGGATGCGGCCCACCGCATCGCCGCCCTCACCCACGGCGACCGCGCGGCCTGGGAGGGCACCGCGATCTTCCACGAACTCATCCGCCTCACGTTCGAGGACACCGACCCCCTCGCCGCGCTCCCGGACATCCTGGCCCTTGTCCACCCCGACCACCGCGGCCGCTACGCCACCGTCCTCGCGCCCGACTGGCACCCCGATCAGGCGACCGAGTTCAACGGTGCCGTCTGGCCCTGCCTGGGCTCCGCCGTCTGGGCCCTGCGCACCACAACCAGCTTCGAAGACGCGATACGCGCGGCGATCGACCTCGGCGGTGACACGGACACCGTCGCCGCGGTGACCGGAGGCCTCGCGGGGGCGTACTACGGGCTGGATGCAATCCCCGCGCGCTGGACCCAGCCGCTCCATGTCCCCCTCCCAGGCTTCGACGGACGGGTGCTGCACCTGGCAGATCTGCTCCACCTTGCACACCGCCTCGGAGGCTGAACCGGGTCGGGTGCTGCTCCGCACTCTCCACGAACTCCGGCCCTCAGATAAAGGGCTGTTGATGAGACAGATGTGGTAGCTCACATAAACGGCGAGCTGCTCGTATGGGACGCCGCAGCACGGTTGCCAGACTGCTCGCCCCGGCCCGGCGCGGTCATCCATGGAGGGGCTGGTCGTTCAGTGCCGGATGGGGCAGCCGGGAGACGCTGAAGGTCATGCTGGTGGAGCCCGAGCTGGTGGCGGAAGTCGGTGTCGATGTCGCGCGTGACGCCTCC
Organism: Streptomyces phaeoluteigriseus; assembly: GCF_001896135.2. GTDB lineage: Bacteria > Actinomycetota > Actinomycetes > Streptomycetales > Streptomycetaceae > Streptomyces > Streptomyces phaeoluteigriseus. The sequence goes on along the minus strand of NZ_MPOH02000008.1, from coordinate 58,648 downwards.
GGCCTGTGGCTCCACCCCGCACGCCTGCACCGTGCCCGCCCCGACCTCTCCAACGCCGACGTCCCCTGCTGGACGTCGCCGCCGCGCTGACGGCGGCCGGGCGCGGCGGCCCGCCGACGCGCAAGACCGGTGAGCGCGCCCGATCCCCGGCTGCGCCGCGCCGCCCATCCTGCCCTCCCTCATCCTCAACTCCAGCCAGACGTCTACCATCGGCTTGGCCCAGCGGCTGTTCCTCCTCGGGGTCGTGCCGCCTACATGTTCTCCGCCGCCTATTCCCGCCCAGCGCGTCTGCGCGACGGTGCCGGTGTCGGTGCACAGCTCCTCGACACATACCCGGCCTCAACACGTACTTCATCGCCCCCGAGGGCTTCCCCGCCCGTGGTGATCTTCCGACCCAGCCGCAGTCAGCGACAGCGCGGGAGGGACGCACTGTGGAGGCCGTCACCGGGAACACCATCCGCAGCCCGGCCGAGAGCCACGATCGGGGTGGGTGCCCGTGGTCGCGGGTCTCGGCCGGGCCTGTCGTCAGGACGACTGAGCTGTCTGGTAGAGGTTCTGGGCGTCGGCACCGAAGTACGGGCCGTACATCCGGTTCGGTAGGAAGTTGTACTTGAAGCTGTTCACCGAGGACAGCAGACCCGCGCCGGTGGACTCGTTGAACTGCGTGAACCACGGCCCGCCGCTCGAACCGCCGGTCATGTTGCAGGTCATGCCGTGGTCGTTGGACAGGAGGAAGTCCCGGTTGGTGGTGCCGCTGCAGTAGATGAACTTCTCCCCGTTGTACGGCGACGCCGCGGGGAAGCCGAAAGAGTACATGGCGAGGTTGTAGCCGGTGTTGAAGGCCAGCCCTTGTCCGCCGACGGCGTCCGTCAACCGCTTTCCGTCCAGCGGGGCGACGACGGCGGCGCCGATGTCGTAGTTGATGTCCTCGCTCGCCGTCCACTGCGGCGTGGACAGGGTCTTCGACGCGGTCCACCTGCCGTAGGGCGCCTGGCCGTCGTGGTAGCCGGGGACGAAGACCCAGTTGGTGTGCCAGGCCCCTTCCAGCTTCACGCAGTGGCCCGCCGTGATCACCGTGCTCTTGTTGGAGCTGGTGACGGCGTTACCGGAGCAGGACGCCGTACGGCCCTGGTAGGTGAAGAACACCCGCCCCGCCGTGGAGAGGACCGCACCCCCGCCGGTCCACTGCCCGCCGCCGCTGGGGAAGGCCATGACCCCCGCGTCGACGGGTGCTGCTTTTGGCGTGGTGGGGTCGACGGTGATCTTCCGGCCTTGGGCGGGAGCCGAGCCGCGGTCGACGCGGTCGGCGACGGTCACCAGGTCGAGCGGCGTCGCCGCCTTCATCCGTTCGGGCGTCCAGAACTGCTGGGCGTGCCGCTGTGCGTCGACGGAGACCGAGCGCACAGCGGCGTCGGGCCTCGACGGGGCGGCGCCGGCCGGTGCGGCCAGGAGGCCGGTCGTCAACAGCGCGGTAACGCCGACCAGGGCGCCGGGGAGGGATCCACGAGTTCCGGTGACGCGAGGTATGCCTCTCACACGTACTCCTTCTGCGGTGGGGACCGGGCGCCGAGGTCGGCTTCCCGGGACAACAGACGGTGCGAGTCGGAGTGGAGCGAACAGTGGAGCAGCGTGCCCGACCGAGCATGATTGTGAAAGGAACATGCCAAACGATGGCCGAAACCGCCCCCTGGTCGGCCGGTCCCGGCACAGGACGTCGTGGTCAGGACCGCGCGGTCCCGCGCGCCCCGGCCGCTGTCCATCAGGCCGCCCCTCAGGGTGTCTTGAAATCATTTCCACTACGGGTGCAGGGAGTACTGCCCTGGTTCGTTGACGCCGTTGATGCAGCGGCCCGACGCCTGCGCATAGGACTGTGGTCCGTGCGCACGACCTGTGTCTCCCCACCCGCGTTTTGCCGGGTGGCAACCGGATTGCCGACGGCTTACCCACCGACGCCGAGTAAGCCCCGGTCGGACTGCGGTCCTCCGACGGCGACTTGGGTGTTACTCAGCTTTCCGTGGAGTTGTCGTATTGAGTGAGAGGCCGGTTTCGGCGAGGCAACCGTCGACGAGGTGGGGTTTCCGCTGGATCTGGCGCAGGCCGCTGCGGATCGATGCGACGAGGTGGTCGCGGTCGGTGAAGACGACGTTGCGGTAGTGCCGCGCCGGAGCAAGGACCAGATGCCCTCGACCGGATCGAGGTCGGGCGCATAGCTGGGCAGCTGGACGATGGTGAGCCAGTCGTGCTCTGCCGCGTACTCACGGAATCGACTGGAGCGGTGCACATTCAGGTTGTCCCAGATCACCACGACGGGACCGCCGAGCTGAAGGCCAGCCCGCACGAGAAGATCTCGGTAGTCCTGCCAGGTGAAGCAATGGTGGGCACCTCGGTGATGGCCCTGGATGCGAGGACGGTAGATCAGCCGGCTGCGTTCGCCGGCCTTGAAGCACACCAGTGTGGCCATCGGGATGCGGCCACGGGAAGCGCCATTGAACCGAACCGCGGACGTGCTCCCTCTGGGTGCCCAGGTGCGTGCGCGGTGCGACGTCATCGAGACAGCGGCCTCGTCCTCGAAGACCAAACATGCCCCGAGCGCCGCCGCGGTGGCTTTGCCCAGGGCCAGGACTCCTTCACCCAGCCGACCACCGCCGCATCGTCCCGCTCGACCGCCCGCCGGGCAGGCTGCTGACACGACCAGCCCTGCCGCCGCAGCAACTCCCACACTCCGCGGATCGACAACGACATCCCCAACTGGTCCCCGAGCAACACCCGCACCCGCGAGAGCGTCCACCGCTCATCCGCCCAGCCCCGCGCCATCGCGCCATCGCGCCATCGCGCCATCCAGAAACAGTGCCTCGAGCACGGCGAAGTCACTGTCGCCGACCTTCGGCCGCTTGGCCGGCCCCGACGGGCGCAGGGCCTGTCGCCCTCCCTCGCGCCAGGACCGGCGCCAATGTTGCACCGACCGGACGCTGACCCGCAGTTCTCTCGCGATCACCGTGTTCTTCTCACCCCGCGCAAACCCATCGACGGCCAGCATGCGCACCCGCTCCCGCGCGGCTTGGCCCTGCGGCGTGCCACCACCGCCCTGGGGGCATCTCATGGCCCTGGTGTGACCGAGAATCTCAGTTGGCGGATCATGAGCTGAACTGAGCAGGTCAGCACTCCAGCCGTAGATCGTGATCTCGATGCTGAGGGGCGCCGAGGCGACAGTCGGACAGCGGCGACCATCTGGCCGAAACCGCCCACGCCGTCGGCTTCTTCTCCCTCCACCCGAGTTCACCGAGACGGAGGGCGTCCCTCATCTCGCTGAGCTTCGCGGTCGTCGCCGGGGTCTGCTCCTGCGCTTGTTCAGCGAGTCGGAGGGCATCGTCAATCTCGCTGAGCTTCGCCGAGGACAGGACGGCCGCCCGCTCTATCAGGTCGTCCCGAGACACAGTGGTCAGCCACGTGCAAGGGGTGAAGCCTGGACGCGGGAACGCGAGCCGCAGCACGCCTTCGAACGGGTTCCCTTGCCGCAGGTCGTCCTCGGCGCCGGGAAAGGCGTCCAGGGCCTCCTGCGGCAGGAGCAGGTCGCCCTGGGCGAGGTCGGCGCTGAGGTCGGTGAGTGTGTCGGTGAGCTGGGCGCCGTCGATGAACCGCTTGTAGTCCTGCTGCCGGTCCAACCGGAACGTCATCGGCGCTCCGGCCCGTTCGAACAGGTGCCGTACCTGGTCGACCCAGGCTGTGATTGCCCCGTTGCACCAGGCCCGCCACGCGGCCCAGTCGGCGAAATGCTGGCCTCGGACGTCGTCGCGTGTGCTTGTCATGGCGCTTTGGAGGCTGGACAGATCCAGACGCCATCGCAGGGCGGTGTCCACCAGGGCATGGCGGACCGGATCCGCGCTGGTGCCGGCCGCCAGGTCGCACTGCAGGGCTTGGGACCACGCTTGGACGCGGGTTTCCCGGTCGGCCTGTTGAGCGTCTTGCTGGTCGGCGAGGTCGTCCAGGACGCTCGCTGCCGCCCACAAGGCCCAGCAGGGCGGGCGCAGCACGGTCGGCATCAGCTGGATGAGGGCGTAGATCCCGGGATCATGCACTCGTGTGGTGCGCCGGCACAGCCGGTACGCCGCTCGCAGGGACGGGGCTTCGCCGATGGGCGGGTGGTGGGTGGGTCGGCCTCGTTGTGCCGGCAGAGCGGCGTCGAGGTCTGCCGTCGTGGAATACGTGGTGGTGTGCATGTCGGGAGCTGGGACCTCAGTGTGCTTCCGTGTCGGGCGTCGTGGCCAATGGGCTGGCCGTTTGGCGCGGTGCGGGAGTATCGGTCTTGCTGCTTCCCGGCCCGGACGGCGCAGTGGAGGCGGTCGGCAGGCAGTTGCGGGTGCTGTGGCGGAAGCCCAGCAGGGCGACAAGGGCGGCCAGCCCGAACCAGGTCAGCTGGAGGGCCAGATGTCCGGGGACCGGGCTGGTGGAGAATCCGGCCGCTGTACTGGCCTGCATGGCCCCGTACGAGGGCAGGTAGCGCATGAGTGGGTTGCCGGCCCCGGAACTGGTGATGGGATTCTGCAGCGCGAGATCGATGATGCTGGTCATCACGATGGCGAACATCCCCTCGACTTCCCGGCGCAGCAGGGACCCGAAGACGACTCCCAGAGCGCCGTAAGTGAGTCCGGCGCAGAACAGGGAGGCGGCGAGCAGCAGAGGCTGGCGGGGGTCCAGGCCAAGCAGATGACCGCGGTGGCATAAGCGGCCACCGCCGCCGAGACCAGAGCCAGAGCGGTGACTTTCGCCAGGACGAGGTGGGCGCGGGGGTAGCCGGCCATCGCCAGGCGGCGGTCGAAGCCGCTGCCGGAGAAGGTGGCGGCGAACATCATGAAACCGGTGATCAGGGTGACGGCGTTGAGCGCTCCGCTGATCGCGGTCAGTTCATTGCCGTGCGGGGCCAATGCTTCCCCGGTGGCGCGAAGCCGCATCCGGGTCGGGGTGTCGGGCATCGCCAGGTACGCCAGGGAGGCCCACACCGGGACGAACAGGATCACCAGAACCATGGCGAACCGGTTGCGGCCGTGTTCGATGAGCGTGAACCGGGTGGCGACAGCAAAGCGGGTCAGGTGAAACCTCACGCGGCGGCCCCCGCCTTTTCCGCGCGCAGCATTCCGCTGTCCAGGCGCCACAGCTCGTCCAGGCGCTCGGTGTCGTATGCGAGGTGGGAGACGACCAGGACCGAGCGTCCCGCATCCCGCAGCCGCGCGGCCAGATCCCAGAACCGCTGGTAGGTGTCCCAGTCGAAACCCTGATACGGCTCGTCCAGCAACAGAACCTGCGGATCGTGCATGAGCGCCAGCGTCACGTTCAACTTCTGCCGCGTACCGCCGCTGAGAACCCCGGCCCGCTCATCGGCGTATCCAGTGAAGCCCAGCACGTCCATGATCTCTTCGGCGTAGCGCACATCGGTGAGGCGGTAGGCCGTCTGAAAGAACGTCAGGTGCTGCCGGACGGTCAGCGCGTCATTGAGGACCACGTGCTGTGGGCAGTAGCCGAAGCGGCCGCTATGACGGACCGATCCATGCGTGGGCCGTAGCTCCCCGGACAGAATTTTCAGCAGCGTGGACTTGCCGGCGCCGTTCTCCCCGACGATCCCGCACAGAGTTCCGGCCCGAAGCCGCAGGTCAACGCCCCGCAAGACCACACGCTGGCGGTAGGCATGATGCACATCCCTGATCTCCACGCCCGTCTCCTCCCCCCCTCGTCATCCGGACCGACCGTGACCGGATGGCCTAACGCTTGCGACGCGTCACAGACACGCCGCCCATGCCGACGGCCGTCGGCGCCAGAGGCACACAAAGCACTTCGGACAGCCAAGCCCACGGCTCGCTTGTGGGCGAACCCGTCCACGCCGCTTGCCCAACCGGCGACCGGCGCGCGGGTTACTCACCTGTGCTCGCCAAGATTCTGCGAACCCGCGCGTGTTCACTTGCTCACCTGCCGAGGTCGATGGTGCGCCCGCTGCGTGGACGTTCCGACTGCGCAACGACGGCGGCGGCCAGGAGTTGCACGATCTGAGTGCGGCGCTTGCCGCCGGGCACCGGGCACATCTTCGGCGTGGAAGACGTGCCTGGGTGCAAGACCGTCCATGCGTTCATGCCCGACCACCCCGAGGAAGGCGTCGGCACTCTGTCGAGGGTCCGCACCGAAGAAGGTCCGGAGGGCGACGTCGTCCTCGAAGGATCCTCGGAGCGGCCGATGGCCCTGTGGGCCGAAGCCGGAGAGGGCCTTCGACGGATCGTGCCGCTGCTTGGCCGCCCGAACGCGCCGCCGGCGGATTTAACGAGCGAGATGTTCGATACGGCCGTAGAGGGCTGCAGCGGTGCGATCCCGGACCGCTCTTCAGCGTGCCTGCCCGGACCGACGGCGGGGCTGGGAGGTGCGACGCGAGCGCCGTGCCGACGACGAGAGCGCGTCCAGCCGGGCCCCGAAGAGCCCTTCCGGACGGCGGGAACGAAGAGCGACCATGACCTGACCCTGCCCGAACCACCCACGTCTGTCACAGAATTGTCGGATTCACCACCGCTCAGAGAGTTGCGTGCACGAACCCTTGCACGGACGGTCCGTCACCGGCTGGACAGCCGCCACAGCGGCGTCCCCGCCCGAGCCTGCTCGGCAGGCGTCTCCCGAACCAGGTGGTAGAGATTCTCGAAGTACAGCTGCCACCTGCTGGAATCCGGCAGCGCACTGTGTGCCCGCCGGGCCCGTTCCACTGCAACCAGCGGCGCCATGTGCTCCCACACCGAGACCACCGATCCGCCCAGGTAGCCGGAGACAGGCTCGGCACGGAATCAGGCCAGCGGCGGATCATGTGCCAGCCGAATCCGCCGCTGCCGCCGTCGAGGTCGGAATGCGCTCGCGCGGGTGTGCCGGGTTCGGCATCGACGGTAAGCCGTGAGATCTCGCGGAACAAGGGGCGTGCAGCCGGCGCACGCTGACGGCGGGGCCGTCGCCGGCCGACGGCATCCCGATCGCCGGCGCGTGACCACCGCCCTCGGCCGCCCGGCGCGGGGTTGCCGTACGCCCGTACCCGACTGCCTGAAGGAGATTCCGGTCGACGGGTAAACGCGGTGCCCCGCTACGGGTGTTCAGCGGTGTTGCAGTCGGCAGGGCATCTGCTGACGTTACGTGGTCGGCAGGGGACGTGGTCGGGTATGTGGGAATCGGTGGTGATCGCGGTACTGGCCGCTACGGTCAGAATCGCCCTCGAGGTGGTGGCCTGGCAGCGAGAGTTGGCCCGTGAACGTGAACGGGGCCGGTTGGTGCTCGCCGCGCTGCGCCAGGCGGGTCACGGTGTCCAGGTGGAGGACCGCCGCCCGGACGGGGGCGTCCTGACCGTGCGGGGCGATGGCCTGGCCGCGTCGAGCGGCCAGGAAGGGGAAGCACGATGAGCGGTGGGACGGGCAGTGTCCGGGCCGGTGCGCAGGAGCCCGCACCGGTAGGTGGCGACGAGGCAGCGGAGGACGGACGCGCTCCGGTCGACTTCGACGTGTTCTTCACGGCTCATCGTCCGGCCCTGCTGGCCCGGGCGGTGATGCTGTGCGGCAACCGTCAGGACGCGGAGGACGCCGTCCAGGACGCCTTCCTCGCGGCGCTGGAGAACTGGGACCGGATCAGCGGCTACGAGCAGCCGAACGCGTGGGTGAGTCTGGTGATGCGGAGAAAACTGTGGCGCGCGCTGCGTCTGCGCCTCAAGGTTAAGCGCGCGGCGCTGGACGTGGCCCTGCCCCGCCAGGCACTGCCGGACGAGACGGCGCAGGCCCGGCGGGTGCTGACCGCGATGGCCGCCCTGCCGCCGCGCCAGCGGATGGTGCTGGTCATGTACAGCCTCTACGCCATGACCCACCAGGAGATCGCCGATGACCTGAACATCGCGGTCTCCACGGCACGGGGGAACCTCCGCAAGGGGCGCGACAACCTCCGGCGCATGCTCGGCCTCGCCCCGGGCACCGATCCCCTGGGCGAGGTGTCGCTGGTGGGCACCGGCGGCCCCGCGCCCGGAGACCGGCTCGCCGCGGCCCTGAGCGCCACCGAGTTCTGGCTCTGCTCGGCCTTCGAGGAGGACGAACAGGCACCGCGGCAGGCCCGAGCAGACCTTGCCGGCCGACAACGCGAAGGCACGGGGCGCAAATGACAGGGACGAAGCCGGCGGCGACCACGTCGCGCGCCCTGCTCGGCTGCGCCCTCCTGGCCGGAGTCCACCTCCTCGCCGTCGCCGTCCTGGCCACCCAACTCCTGCTGGTCATCGCCATCCTGACCACGAATGCCTGGCAGTTCGCCGTGCTGGGCTCCCTCACCGTGGTCCCCACCTCCGCCCTGGCCTACGGGCTGCTCGCCAGGGCGTCCGCCGACGTGGCCGAAGGCCCCCGGATCGTGCTGACCCCGCAACAGCAGCCCGAACTGTGGGCTCTGACCCTGCAACTCGCCGACGAGCTGGGCACCGCCGCACCCGCGACGATGCGCCTGGCCGACACCGTCAACGCCTACGCCGGCGAACGCGGCAAGCTTCTGGGCCTGATCGGAGGCCCCCGCACCCTGGACCTGGGCCTGCCCCTGCTCCTCGGGCTCACCAGGGACGAGCTGCGCGCCGTCCTGTGCCATGAACTGGGGCACTACGCGGGCCGTCACACCCGACTGGCTGCCGTCAGCCGCCGCGGCAGCGTCGCCCTGGAACGCACGGTCCGCTACCTGGAGGTCCTGGAGACCGACCAGACCAGCGTCAAACCGCCGGTGCGACTGCTCCTGAAACTCACCAAGGCGTACAACGGTGTGTACCTGCGCCAGACCTTGGCCGTACGGCGCAGTCAGGAGCTAGAAGCGGACGCCGCGGCGGCCCGGATCGCCGGGGCGCACACGTTCGCGCAGGCCCTGCGGACCGTGCACGCCCTGACACCGCTCTGGGACGAGTTCACCGAGAACCGGGCCCGGCCGGAGGGACCACCGGCACCGGCGGCCGGGAAGGGCGGCGTCGGGTCACTGCCCCGACTGATGCTTCCCGACGGCGTGTTCCGGGACTTCGCGGACCGGCTCGCCGATCTGGTGGGCCGGCCCTTCGCGGACGGCAGGGGAACCTCGGCACTGGACATCGTCTCCAAGGACGGGCTCGGCAGTCACCCGCCGCTTGCGGTCCGGCTGGCAGCCCTGTGCCCCGACGGCGACCCGGACAGCACCCACCGACCGGCCGTGAGCGCAGGCCCTCCCGCCGCGGGTCTTCTGCGGGACCTCCCCGAGCTGGTCGAGGCCTTACAGGACGCCATGCGCCCGGTCGGTGCGCGACCCCCGCACAGGCCGGTGCCACAGTGTCGATGAAACCGCCTCGGCTCAGCGGGGCGTTCCTGCGGTTCAAAGTCAAGACAACGCTGATCGGAATGTTCCTGGTCCTGGCAGCGAGCCTCTTCGTCCACACCGTCATCTCCCCGCCCCGCACCGATCCACCACCGTTCTCCCCGCCGCCCAGCGCGCAGAACGTCTGGCCCGAGGCGTCGCTCCCGCCGCTGATCCTTCCGACGTTCACCCTCCCGCCGCCCGGCCGGCTCACCACTCCGCCGCTCCTGCCGGTGAAGTAGTCGGCTGAAGCAACCGGCTGCGGTGGTCGTGCCCTGCAGCGGCACACGCGGGCACTGCAGTCCTGATGCGGCCCCGTCACCTCGTCTTCGGCGGGCGCAGCAGGACGGCCGCCATGGCGGCGGTGACGACCAGGCCGATGGCGGCGAGTGTCAGCACGGTGGTGAAGCCGTGGTCGTAGGCCTGTTGTGCCGCGCGCTGCAGTGTCTGGGCGGTTTCGGAGGGAAGGTTGGCCGTGAGGCCCTCGGCGTGCGCGAACGATTCCTCGGCCATCGCCCGCCCGTCCGGGCCGAGCCCCGGTACCTGGGGCAGGCCGGTTCGGTACACAGCCGTCAGGACGGTGCCGAGGACGGCGACGCCAAGGCCCGCGCCCAGTTCGAAGGACGTCTCCTGGATAGCGGCCGCTTCCCCGGAGCGGTCCGGCTGCGCGGCGCTCATGATGGAATCGGCGCCCAGGGTCATCACGATGCCGGCGCCGTATCCCGCGCCCAGCAACGGCACGAGCAGCACCCCATAGTGGGCGGTGTCGCCGACAACGGCCATGACGGTGAGGGCGGTGGCGAAGAGGGCGAGCGTCCCGGTGAGCGCCCACCGGTTGCCCCACCGGTTCGCGGCCCAGGGCGCTGTGACAGCGCCGATGGCGTTGGCGCCGGCCAGTGGCATCAGTGCGAGTCCGGCGCGCAGCGGCGAGTACTCGCCCACCTGCTGGAGCCACTGGGTGAGGAAGAACAGCAGGGCGACGTAAGAGCCGAAGCAGCCGATGACGCACAAGGTGGCGGTGGTGAAGCGGCGTTCATGGAAGAGGGAGAAGTCCAGCAGCGGCTCGGCGATACGCCGCTGACGGCGCACGAAGAGGTGGAGCAGGACGCTTCCGACGACGGCCGTGGTGACGATGACGCCGTTCACCCCGGAGTGCTCCCCGGCCTGCTTGAGCGCGTAGACCACCCCAGCCAGGCCGGTGACTGACAGCGCCACACTGGCCAGGTCCCAGCGGCGGGAAACGGGGTTTCGGGACTCTGGGATGACCCGGGTGCCGACAGCCAGGATGACGACGATGACGGGGACGTTGATCAGGAAGACCGCGCCCCAGCCCCACTCCGCGGTGACCAGACCGCCGACCAGCGGACCGATCGTGGCGCCGACGCTGTGGGCGGCTGTCCAGATGCCGATGGCGACGGCCCGTTCGCGGTCGTCGGTGAAGACGACCCTGATGATCGCCACCGTGGACGCCATGATCATCGCCGCGCCGACCCCCGAGCGCGGCGCGCGCGGCGATCAGTTGCGCCGTCGATGTCGAAAGCTGGCCATTCTCAAGCAGCTGGTCGTGGGAACCCATCGATTCGGTGAACTCAGGCGCGCGCTGCCGGGCATCACCCAGCGCATGCTGACCCGCCAGTTACGGGAGCTGGAAGCCGACGGCCTGGTGACGCGAACCGTGTACCGCGAGGTGCCGCCGCGGGTTGAGTACGCGCTCACTGATGTCGGGCACAGCCTGGACTCCATCACGGAGGAGTTGGACAAGTGGGGCCGCTGGTACCGCGAGACAGTGCGCCCCGAGGGCCCGTCTGGCCCTCGCCCACCCGCGTGACCAGGGCGAAGGCCGGACGGTGCAGCGTCACGGTGTCGTACACACCTCGCCGTGCGCCAGGCGAGGCCCGCGTGGCCGCTCCCCGGACCGCCGCTCAGGTCGGCCGATGTTCACCACGAGCAGTGCCGAGAGGTCGCCGGACGGGAAGAACTCCCGGTTGACGCCGTCCTCGTCGAAGCCGCTCATGGGTCCGGCCGCCAAGCCCGCAGCCCGTATCCCGTATCCCGTATCCCGATGATGAAATAGGCGGCCTGCAGCGCGCCGTTCAGCAACGCAGACCGTTCGCCGAGGACCGGGCCTGTTCACGCGTGATGGCGCCCGGTAGTTGCCGGACAGGTCGGGCCCCACCCCTCGCGACGGGTTGATCAGTCCTGCGCAACGTTCGCCGCGGTCACATTCTCGATCACGCGGCCGAGTTTGGTCTTGGCCCGGGTCAGGTCCTGGATGCGTGCGGCGATGCGGTCGCGTTCGATGATGAGCTGGTCGAGCATGGCGAGTGTCGCGACGCCGGTGCTCACGCACGGCAGGAGTTCGACGACGGTACGGCTGGAAAGGCCGGCCGCGAAGAGGTCCTGGATGAGCTGGACCCGCTCCAGGGCTTCGTCGGGATAGTCACGCTGCCCACCGGGCGTCCGCGTCGATTCCAGGAGCCGCTGTTCCTCGTAGTAGCGCAGGGCCCGCACGCTGACCCCTGACCGCCTGGCGAGCTGTCCGATGCGCATGACGCAGGCCACTCCCTTCCCGCTCGTACCTCACGTTGACGTCAGGTTCAGGCTAGCAATACCGGCTCCGGGGGCAGCCCTGGTGGCCGATCGCAACCGTTGCCGGCGCCGAGATCGATCATGTCCTGGTGGCGGACCGAGGGCGTTCACGCGGTTCACGTACGCACGTCAGTCCTCGCGTCGTGCCGGGATCGCTGAGCCTGCCAGAGGGCACATGGGTGCCGACCGTGACGGGCGGCGTGACCCCTCGTAGTGGCGCAGGCCCCCACGCTCACCCCCGCCCGCTCGGCAACCTCACCCATCCGCGCCTGCCCTCCTCCGGCCGGGCGGCAGTTGCGACTTGCACCTCACGTCAACGTCAGGTTTTAGAGTGACGGGCGTCGGATGAACACGTCATTCCGGCCCGTCAAAGTAAGGCAGACCACTATGCGTGCAGCCCGGTTCCACGAATACGGCGGAGCGGAGCGCCTGGTGATCGAGCAGGCCCCAGACCCCCACCCCGGACCCGGTGAGATCCGTGTCCGCGTCGCGGCGGCCAGCGTCAATCCCATCGACTGGAAGCTGCGCTCCGGCGCCCTGCACCAGATCTTCCCTCTGGATCTGCCCGACATTCCCGGGCGCGACGGCGCCGGTGTGGTCGACGAGATCGGCGACGGGGTGCAGGGGGTGAGCATCGGCGACCGGGTCTTCGGGCTGGGCGGTGTCACCGGGGCGACCGCGGAGCTGCTCATCCTCTCGGCCTGGGCGCACACCCCCGCCACGTGGAACGACGAGCAGGCCGCTGGTGCCGGTCTCGCGTCCGTGACCGCGATGGGTGGACTGAACGCGCTCGGCTCCCTCGCGGGGCGCACCCTTCTCGTCGAGGGCGCCGCCGGAGGCGTGGGCAGCGCGGCGGTCGAGATCGCCGTAGCGCAAGGTGCCACTGTGATCGGGACAGCCAGCGAACGCAACCACGAGTTCCTCACCTCTCTCGGCGCCGTTCCCACCACCTACGGCCCCGGCCTCGCACAGCGCCTCGTCACCCTCGCTCCGCACGGCGTCGACATCGCGCTCGACACCGCGGCCTCCGGCTCCCTGGACGACCTCGTCGCGATCACGGGCGACCCGAAGCGCGTCGCGACGGTCGCCGACCACGCGGGCGGGCAGCGCCTGGGCACGCATGTGGTCAACGCGGCGAACGATTCCACTCTCCTGTCCGCGGCGGCGGAACTGGGCGGGCAAGGCCGCTACACACCCCGTATCGAACAGTCCTACCCCCTGGAGCGGATCGCCGACGCCCACGCGCACGCCGAGCGTGGGCGCACCCGAGGAAAGATCGTGATCTGCATCTGAGCAGGCTGATCTGTATCCGAACAGGCCCACGAGGTAGGTAACTCGCAACGTGCGGGCCTGCGTGGCCTCGATCGGTACCGGCGAGCGGGCGGTCCGAAGCGGGCCGATCTCCATGGCGGCTCGTCAAGCAGGCCGCCCCCACTCGGGCACCACACGTGGCACATGAACCGTCGTCCACGGGGCACCAGCCTCATCCAGCTTCAGCAGCCCGTGAGAGGGGTTCAAATACGGTTCTCAGAGGCGGGCCCGCACCGCGGTCGGCCGGGGACCTCGCCGCCTCTCGCCTGTGCGCCCGCTTCCCTCACAGCACCGCTGATCTGGCCGGCCCGGTGCGAGGGGCCTTCCTCCATCGGGAATCATGTACGTCGGAGTCCTCGCCGCGGGGCGCCTTCGCCGCGGACACGGATTCCTCAAGCGCGGCCATCAGGTCGAGGACCCGGCCCGGCTTCTCCGGCTCGGGCGCATCGGGCCCCGGCTTCTCTTCCCGCTTGGCTTCGATGATCTGTTCCATGGCTTCGGTGTAGGTGCCTTGAAGTCGTGGCCTTCGAGGTCGTCACGGGACATCGACTCCATCAACGCGAGCGCGCCCTTGATCTCCTTCTCGGACACGTCGGCGGGCTCCGGGAGGAGTTCGGTGGAGTCGCGGGGATCAGCCCGTCGGGATCGGAGGGCTGCGGACCGAGGGGACGGGCGGCCGAACGCACTGCCGAGTTCCGGCCGTCCGGGATGCTGTGGCAGGACGGGGCCGATCGGCCTTTACTGGAAGGTGAGGATCACCTCAATAGGCGACCGAATCGTTTCGCCCGACGCCGGATGCTTCGCCAAGGCAGGAGGTCGTGCCATGGACCCGCCTCTGCGAGAGCGCGACCTACCGCAACTCGTGGTCGACCGCCCGGACCGGCTGCGTGGCCGGGTCTTCGTGCTCGACGACCAGCCGATGCTGGTCGGGCGGGACTCCGACTGCCAGATCCAGGTGGGCGATCCGGGCGTCAGTCGACGGCACGCGGTGGTGTGGCGGGCCTCGGGCCGGACCACCGTCGAGGATCTAGCCTCCACCAACGGCACCATGCTGAACGGTCACCCGGTGCTCGGGCAGCAGGTTCTGCACTCGGGCGACGTGCTGGATTTTGGGCCCTTGGAGGTGCATTACGAAGAGCTGCGCCCCGCCGACCGGACCGTTCAGGCCCCGAAGCCTGGAGCCGGCGGCACCCCGGGTGGTACCTCGGACACCATGCCGGGCTGGGGCCCCGCCTCCGAGCCCGGGCCCATGCCTCACGGCGCTCCCGCCGCAGGGCCGCCGCCCTCCGGCCCGCCGGGCAGCCCGGCACCGCGCGAGGCCGGCCGTACGCCGCCCGGCGGCGAGCGGCGGTTCGACATCGGGGCGCAGCAGGCCGACCGGCTGAGCAACGTCGCGGGGAACCAGTACAACTACGTTCAGCAGGCGCAGCGCGAGAGCTTCTTCAAGGAGATCGCCGCGACCCGTACCAGGGCGCGACACCTGATCACGCTCGGCTTCCTGCTCTTTCTGGTCGGGGGCGGGATCTACGGCTGGGTGATCATTCGATTCATTACCAGGACCAACGACGATATTTCGTCGGGGAGTTCGAACTTCGGCTCCTCCCCGGAGCTGCTCGGACCGAAAGTGGCCGGGGTGCCGCTAGGGGCGGTCGGGTTCGCGATGGCGACTATCGGGACGGTTCTGACGGTCATCGGGATCGTTCTGCACATCGTGACAACGTCCCGGCGCCGCCGCTTCGAGGATGCCGAGCGGCAGGCGTCCTGGCGGCAGCGGTGAGGAGATGGGGAGCCATGGCCTTCAACATCGGCAACCAGCAGGGCGGCGTGGTCAACAACGTCGCCGGGAACCAGGCCGTTCATGGTGACCAGTCGGCCGTCTTCACGGCGGGCGGGCAGGAGGTGCGCGGCCTGGTCCGGGAACTGAGGGCATCGATCGAGCGGACGGCGCTGCCGCCAGCAATCGAGCCCGAGGTTCGCGCCGAGCTGGACTCGTTGGACGAGGAGGTCGCCCGGCCGGAGCCGGACCGGGAGGCGGTGGCGGGCCGGCTCGGCCGGATCACCCGGCTGCTGTCCTCGGCGGGTGCGCTGGCCACGGCCAGCACCGGGCTGATCGGGCCGCTCGGAGCGCTCGCGGGCTGGCTCGGCGCACTCGGCCAGCCGATCTTGCGGGCGATCGCAGGCTGATGGGAGGAGGCTGACGGAGAGGTCCTGACCCCAGGCCGGCTAGTCGCTGACTTCGGCTCGTCTGGGTGATCTTTGTCTATGTGCCTGATAGGCCAGGGGTGCAGGCTGTATCTCGTGTGCGCCCGAGCGGCCGGGCCACGTGGACGGGTGGCCGCGCATCGACATCTCAGGGCCTCCCAGGCCGGGTGGAAGAGGGCCGTGGAAGAGGGCCAGCCCGGGCAGCAGGCCAAGCAGCGCCCCGTAGGGCCCGAGCAGCGGCAGACAGACGAGCCAGCCCGCGACCAGCGCGACCATCCACGGGGCGACCGGGCCGCGCAGAGCGTCAGGCAAAGCGCGCCGCTCCCGGTAAGCGCGCGAGCGCACCACCGCTACCCGTACCAGCTCCCCCAGCGACCTGACAGACCCTCAATCAGTCGTAGGGACCTGTGTGGCCTGCGTTGTCACCACGATCGTAGCGGCGGGGGTGCGGGGGCCGGACCGATCAGTGGACGGACAGCCCGTCCATGAACAGCGACTGCCCGGTGATGTACGCGGAGACGCCCGCTCGGCGAAGCGCTCCGACGGGGTGCTGTCGTGCCCCCGGCGACTCCCTCGCCGCAGGCACGACATGGTGCGCCAGGGCAGGGTCAGAAGAGTCCCTTGTAGCCGGCCCAGCCGCTTGCGATCTTCGTACGGGAGCCGAACGTGCCCTTGCCGGTGCCGTTCTGCCGGTAGAGGTTGCCCGCGGTGTCGCGGGCGACGATGTCGGACTTGCCGTCGCCGTTGATGTCCCCGACGCCGACGACCGCGTTGTACGAGCCACCCCAGTTGGCAGCGATCTTCACTCGGGCGGTGAAGGTTCCCTTGCCGGTGCCGTTCAGGCGGTACAGGTTGTTGGCTTTGTCCTGCACCAGGAGGTCGCCTGTGCCGTCGCCGTTGAGGTCCCCGGCCCCGATGATCTTCTTGTAGCTCTTCCAGTTGTCGGCCAGCTTGACGCGGGAGGAGAGCTTGCCCGTGCTGGTGCCCTTGTGAAGGTAGACGGCACCCGTGGAGGCGTTGCGTGCGATCAGGTCGGGGAGACCGTCCTTGGTCACGTCACCCGGTGCGGTCAGGACGTCGTACTGGTTCCAGCCGCTGGTGGCGAGGGTGGCGTACGGCGTCGACGGCTTGAGCGCCGCCCCGCAGGCCGGCTTGTACAGGCGCAGGGCGCCGCTGCCCAGCCGGACCAGGACGTCGTTGCAGCGGTCTGCGTTGAGGTCGCCGAACGGCACCGCTCGGATCGAGGTCGGCCAGCCGCTCGCCGACACCTTCCCGGGGAGCGTCCCGGCGCCGTCGCCCTGGTGGAAGGTGAGCGACCCGGAGGAGTTCAGCGTCAGGAGGTCGCCGACGCCGTCCGGCAGCGACGAGCCGCCGACATGGTCCCGCCACACCGCCGCGCCACCCGTCAGCCGGACCGTGCCGGACTGGACCAACGCCGCGCCCTGCCCGTCGGCCGACGCAGCCGTCAGTGTCCAGGTGTACGCGCCGTTGGGAAGCAGTCTGCCCGTCGTGTCCCGGCCGTTCCACGTCGTCGCGATCGAGTACGCGGCCGGTCCGCCGCTGCGCGTAGCCACCACGCGGCCGGTGGCCCTGTGGCGTATCTCCGCCTTCCAGGAGGCCGCCGGTTCGGACAGCCACCATTCGCCGCGCCAGGCGAGCGGGGTGGAGTCCGTCTCCACTCGCGCGGTGACACTCCGGTAAGGAGAAAGCAGCGCCGCCTCGGGCCGCCCGGTGTTCAGGACGTGGACAGCCTGGTCCGGCGTGGAGTACGCAAGATCACCGGTGCGCGGGTCGAGCGCCACGAGTCCCGAGGCGGCGGTCGTCCACCGCTGGACGGCCGTCCCGGTCTGCAGGCCGTAGACACTCAGCCCTCGGTCGACGCTGAGGGCGACGACACCGTCGCCGAGGCGGGCCTGTCCGGTGGGCAGCGGGATGCTCTTGCGGGCGAGGAGGTCGTAGACACCCGCGGCGTACGGAGCGGTGCCGGTGTTGCACTTCCAGTACAGCCACCGCCCGACGGCCTGCAGGTCGACCATGGAGGAACACGCGGTGCTCACCGTGAAGGATGTCAGCGAGGTCCCGGTGCGCGCGTCCTTGGCGGTCACCGCGCCGCCCGCGCCCGCGGACCACACCGTGGTTCCCCAGATCGCACCGGGCCGGTACGGCTCCTTGTGCAGGGTCTTGCCGGAGTCGATGTCGACGACCCGCAGTTCCCGGCCGCCGCCCGCGGGGGTTCCGTCGACCAGCACCAGATTCTCGGATGCGCCCACGATCCTCATCTGCGCCTCGGACGCGTTGAAGGAGTCCTGGAGGCCCGTCTCAACGGGTGTGCCGGGGAAGGTCCCGCCCTTGCCCACGACGAGCAGCTTGGGCTGCCAGCCGACCTCCGTGCCGACTGCCCCGCGGTACAC
The DNA here is from genome assembly GCF_001896135.2 of Streptomyces phaeoluteigriseus. Classification (GTDB taxonomy): domain Bacteria; phylum Actinomycetota; class Actinomycetes; order Streptomycetales; family Streptomycetaceae; genus Streptomyces; species Streptomyces phaeoluteigriseus. The sequence continues at coordinate 40,790 of NZ_MPOH02000008.1, read as the reverse complement.
GGTCCGGCCGTCCCCGGTGGGATACAGCTCGGGGCAGGGCCCGTAGGCGACACTGCACTTGCCGTACGGGGTCGGCAGCCCGCCGCCCCGTACACGCTCGCCGTATCCGGGTGTGGCTTCGGTGAGCAGGCGCTCGTAGTGCGAGGTGGCCTGATCGCCGTACTCCAGTGTCGTGAGAGTCCCGTGATCCAGTGTCAGGCGCTGGAGCTGCATCGGGACAGGCAGGATGCGCAGCACGCGTGTCACACGGGGTGCGGCGTCCGCTCCGGCGGCGGTGATGTCCTGGTAGCCGTAGTCCTGTGCGGACTGGCCGCCGACGATCTGAAGGCCGCCGTCCGGCCGGACGGCAACGCGGTCGGCCACCGCACGGGCGAGGAGCGTCCGTTCGCCGGAGCCGTCGAAGGGGACGGCCACGACCTTCCAGACGGACGCCCGGTCTTGCCTGCTGCCGAGCGAGGAGTCGTAGCGGCCCACGATCAGCGAGTCGCCGACGACGCCGAGGACCTTGGCGTTCTTCAGGCTGACCTGCACCTCGCGCACCGGGGTGTCGAACCGGCCCTGCTCGTAGATCCGGACGCCGCCGGCCTGGGGGGTGACCAGGTGAAGAGCGGTCACCTCGGAATTGCTGTACACCGTGCCGTACGGCAGGAGCGTGGCCTGTGCGGTGCTCAGATCGATCCACGCGTACTGTCCGACGTCTTGCCCGGGCACCTTCAGGAGTGTGAGGAACCCGCGGACGCCGGCCCGCTCGACACTGAGGACGTAGGCACCCTGCGGAAGGCCTGTCACGAGGCGGTCCGCCGTGGACCCGTGCTCCGCGCTCAGCAGATGGAACTCGGTCCAACTCCCGTCGGCACCGGCTCCGCCCTGGGTGACCACGGTGGTCCCGATGGTTCTGCTGTACTTCTGTCCCGCGGGAACGGTGACGGTTGTGGTCTCGTCAGTGACCATGTTGCGCAGCCGTACGTCGCCCGTCCGCCCGCTGGGCGGCAGCGCCACGACGTCCGATGCCGTGCCGTAGTACTCCACAGGGTCGTGCGGCTCTGTGCCCTCGAGCTTGCGGGTCGAGCCGTCCACGCCCGTCCACTCCAGTCCGGAGGGGCCGTTCGCGGTGGTGGCGGAGTGCAGGAACCCGGAGGGACCGACACTCACCACCGCGCCGGAGCCGGGTGTGACGCGCATGGTCGCGGCGATCGTGGTGTCGCCGAACGTCCCGGCATCGGCGGAGGCCGGTAGCGCGGCCGGACCGACGGCAAGCGACACGGATACGACCGCGGTGGCGGTGACGACACTCAGACGTGCACGGGCATGACGAGCCATGTGGACCCTCCCCAGGGGATCCAAGACGGGGCGCGCACCGCTCTCCGGTGCCCCTACCCCAACGCCTCCGCCTCAGAAGTGGGCTGATCGTACAGGTACTTGATGAACGTGGGGATCATGACCCAGCCCGTCCGCCACGCACACCCCACCGCACCGCCACCACCCCTTGATGAAAAGCCTGCGCTCGCACGATGAACTACTCGTCGAGCGGCTCGCCTCCCGCGCCCTCACCAGCGGGAAACGCAAGGTGCATGTCCGGCGAGATGAAGACGGGCGGATCATCGGGGCCGGCGGCGAGGTGAGCGAGGACGAGGAACAGACGACACGGGCGGTGCGGTCGAGTCTGCGCTGCTGCACTTCTCCTCCCCCGGGGACGCGGTGACCATCGCGGCCTTCCTGCGCACGCGGGTCTACCGGCCTGAGTCCCCCGTGTGGCTGGAGGGTTACCAGGCCCTGCCGCGCTGGCGGAAGCGCTGGAACTACCGCAACGGGCCGCTCGTGGGCGACACGCCGATGCCGGGGCGCCCGACCCGATGCTCATAGAAGGGGTCGAGGAGCTCGTGCCCGCGCTGCGTGACGTGCGCGTCTGGGCCCTCAAGCCCACCCTGCGGGAGCAGGGGGCCCGTGGTCGGGGTGTGCTCACGCGCAGTTCCCTGAGCGAGATGCTCAACGGACGGGTGCCGATTCCGCCCTATCCGCTACCGCGCCTTCCTCGAGGCGTGCGGCATCCAGGACCTGGACGCGTGGACCTTCACCCGGTGCCGCCTGACGAAGCTGCAGGAGGTGAAGGAGAGCTGACCCTCGCGCGACTGCGTTCACAGACGTGTATGCATCTGTGCAGCCGACTTCCGCCACGTCACAGGCTCCGGTGCTCACCGCCGAACACCCGGCGGCTCCCCGGGGAACCCCGCCGTGGCCGTGGCCGTGGACGGTCGGCCCCGGGCCTGACCGCCGCCCTCGACTATCTGCGCGACGGCGACAGGCTCACCGTCCGGGAAGTCGACCGACTGGGCCGCACCCTCGCACGAGAAGTGCCCGCAACCACCTCCAACGGTTGCGGGCACCTTGCGTGCGCCGACGGGGTAGCGGTCGCGGCGGCCTTGTTGGGGCCGCGGTGTACGTTCTCCCGTGTTGGCTGATGCTCAGCAGTCGCGCAGTTCGGAGACGTACGGCCGGGTGCCGGGCTTGGATTCGCCGTGACTCTGTCCCGGGGCGAGGCTGAAGCAGGCCCCGTCGGTGGTGCCCACCCAGATCATGCGGGTCCGGATGGTGTAGCCGCAGTCGTTCCTGGCGTTCGCCAGCGAACGGTACTGGCCGTCACGGATGTAGTCGGTCTGGTACAGGTAGACGCAACTCGGTGCGGCGCTGATGCCGGCCGGCGACGCACTGGGCGCGGCGACAGCGGAAACAGGAGCAGCGGTGGCCGTGGCCGCGCTGGCGAAGAGACCGGCTGCGGCCAGGCCGGTGATGGCAACAGTACGGACGAAGTTGGACCTCATAGTGAGGGCTGCCTTTCGATGGGGTGAGCCTTCGCCACGTCGGCGAGAAGCGCTTGTTGGTCTGGATGGCACGGTCATGGTTCGGCTGCCGACAGGAGCGGTGCCATGAGCAAGAAGGCACCTGCAGGTAGCCGCTCGCGCGGCGACCCGCTGCCCGGTTGCCCGGCAGCATCCGCCGCTGTTGGCGGAAGGTGGAAGCCGGCCCTGCTGTACTGGCTTGCCCCCCCCGCGGAGCCCGACATCGCTGGCGTCCGCCGCGGAGAAGCACCGAGTCATGGCAAGAACTGGACCTGGTGATCCCGTCGACCTGGGTGAAGCGGTCATACGCGTCCCTCGTGTCGCAGGTGGCGTGCCTCCAGGAGTCCGGCACCAGGCATCCCCGGACATGTCGAACGCTGTGAATACTCCGCGCTGCCGGCACGGGCGGCCATCCCCTTAAGCCAGGGCTTAAGGGGCTGCGGTCACGCCACGCTGCCGGTTCCGTCCAGCAGTTCCCGGCCCAGGGTGGTGGCCGTGTGCAGTACGGAACTACCGCGCCGGCTGGTGGTGATCAGGCGCGCGTCGCGCAGCGCCTTGGTGTGCTGGCTGGCGGCGGGCGGGGAGACGCCGAGTCGCGCGGCCAGTTCGGTGGTGCTGCAGCCGTCAGCGGCCGCGCGCAGCGCGGCGGCCCTGGTATGTCCGAGCAGGGCCCCCAGGGCTTCGTCGGCCCCCATGCCCCGGGGGTGCCACAGCGCGGCGCCGCTGGCCGGGTCGGTCACCGCGGGGACGGTCAGCCGCGGCACCGCTGCGTCGTCGTACGGGTCGTGCAGCAGGCTGGATTGGCGCCAGAAGAAGAGGGTCGGCACCAGGATCAGTCCTCTGCCGCCCAGGTGGACCTCGACCGGGCGGGGGTAGCGCACTTCCAGCACGGGCGGGCGCCAGCGCACCAGCTGAGGACTCAGGGAGGCCAGCAGAGCGTCGACTCCCCCCTCCAGGAACGTGCGGGCGTACTGCGCGCGTACGGCGTCCAGCCGCGCCCGGGAGGCCGCCCAGTACGGTGCGACCGTCGCCCGGTGGCAGGCTACGAGACCGGCCGCCAGCAACCGCCGGGCGTCGGTGTCCCCGTCGGCGACGGCCCGCGCCCATGGCATGTGGGCGGGATCGACAGTGACGGATTCCAGCTCGCGGCGCACAAGGTCGCGAGGTGCCCGCAGCAGAGCCTCCACGGCGTGGTCGATGTCGGGCGAGTCGCCGGCCAGCGCCAGCAGGTCGAGGCCCGGGCCCCGGATTGGCAGCAGTGCTGTGAGGGGCCCGGCGTCCTTGCTCAGCCGGCCAGCCACGCTGGAGCGCCACCGCTGAAAGGGCAGCGGGAGGGAACGCCGGCACAGCATCTCCAGGCTGTAATACGTCTCCGCGGCGGCCCCGAGGGTAGCGGCCACCCGGGTGCGGGCGAGATCCTCCGCGGTGAAATGAATGCGCAGCACTACAGCCCCCCTGTTCCGGAACAGAGACACCCTCCGCCGCGGTGGCAGTCCCGGCCCCCGTCTCCGTAGCGACCACGGCAGTGTCCGACGCGACGAGCGGGGCCCACAACGCCCTTTCCGGACCTTCCGGCGGTGCCACGTTCGAAGGCTCCGGGGTTCCCGTGAAAGCACGTCCACCCCGCCGTCCGCATGTCCACCCCGCCGTCCGACAGGCGAATGACCGCGCAGGCCCGGGCCAGTACTCGCGACTGACTACAGGCCCGCCGTCCCCGGCTGGTGCCGCAGATCAGCGGCAGCCGGTGCCCGATCATTCCGCCACGGCGGCCCTCGACCTGGAGGGGCGTCCCTACGCACGGCCTTCCGGCGCTGTGCTCACGCACCTGCACGACAGGCAGCGGCTTTGGGCAATCAGCCGGGGGTGCGGGGGTACTCGAATCACTTGCGGTTCCGCCCCAGGCAGCAGGCCGCTGGTGGGTACCGGCTGTTGAGCGGCGAACCTTCGTCGGGCCCTGAAACGGTCTCCGCCACACCCATACCCGGACCCTGCTGGATCCACTGATCTGCCCGGTTCGAAACCCATGCCAGAAGGTAGGGCACGCCATGACAGCGGTGACGACAGATGCGCTTGTCCCGGCGCTTGAGGATGCTCGTGATGCTCACACTGCGATCATCGACCGCTTCCGGGCCGATATCGCCGTCCACGCCGCGGGCCCTCGACGGGAAGTTTTGGAGCGCCATATAGACGGCACGTACGACTGTGTCGCCCGCATCGACGGACACATGCGTGAACTTCGCCCCGGCCGCCCGCTGCGGGACACCGCCGACCGGGTACGCGTCACCGCCCGGGCAACCGTCCGGATGGCCGGGCTGTTGCTCGAGATCGGTGCCGCCATCACAACCGCCATACTGCATCGTCGCAATGGGCCGAGCCCGCGCCAGTTGGTGAGACACACCGAGAACGAATACTCGATCACTGCCCGGGCGCTGGCGGCCTGCCGGGCCGGGCAGAGCATTGCCGAGCAGGCGCACGACCAGGTCGCCGCCGACCTGCTCGCCACGCTGCGCCGCCAGGACGAGGAGCTGCTCGCGATGCTCGAGGACCGCCTCGCTCAGCAGGCCCGGGCTACGGCGGTCGCCGGCAGCGGCCCCCGCACGCGATCCGGTGACGGCGGCCCGCCGGATGCCGCCACAAGCACCGTGCGCTCTGCCGTCAAACGGGTTCGAAAAGCGGCCGGGGGCGGTGCCCGGCAGGCTACGCGCACAGCCACGGGCGCGCTGCGCCCATTGCCCGAGGAGGACGACGACGCGGTCACCAGGGAAGAGGAGCCGCCGATCTTCGGATACGAGCACTTCCGCATCGCCGACATAGTCAAGCGCCTGCCCACGCTCTCCCAGGCGCAGCTGTCCGCGCTCGACGGCTACGAGCGGGCCCACGCCGGCCGCCGGAAATCCTGAACGCCGTCGAGCGGCTACGCGGCAGCGAACCGTGGCCCGGGTACGACGCCATGATCCCCGACCAGATAACCGCCCGGCTGCAGGCTGCCGCCCCCGCCGAAGCTCGGCAGGTGCTGGACTATGAAAGACGCCACCGTCAGCGCGGCACACTCATCGCGATCGCCAGGGCTCGCAGCGGCGCATGACTGGCCGGCGTTGACTGTCCCAGTGCGCCGAAGCCCTCCCGAAAGGCGGCCGGGGCATGCAGCAGTGCGGCCTGCCCCGGCCTGTCGCGACAGTGTGCGTTGGACGATCTCCACGCCGATGCGGCGGTGGCGGCGTGCTCGACGAGGCGCTGACGGTAGCCGGCGTCGACCCGAGTCCTGGAGGTATCCCGGGGGCGGTCGAGACGTCGGATCAAGCTCACGCTCCCGGAGCCGAGGGACCATAGGGCGAACACAACGGTCGTCGGCACCTCGCAGGCCGCGGCACACCTGGCGGGACTCGCCGCCTACCTGCTCTCCACGTCAAAGGATCTGCCCCCCCCCCCGACCGTCGGAAAGGCCGATGGTGATCATCGGCGCCGGACAGGGCCTGGCACTGGCCCCGATGACCTCGAGCGGCGTCGACGGCGTCGCACCCGAGGACGCGGGGGCCGGCTCGGGCCTGGTCAACACCGTGCACCAGATCGGCAGCGCACTGGCCCTGAGCATCCTGACGGCCGTGGCCGCCACCGTCTCCACCGGTCACGCGGCCGCCGACATCGCGGCTCGCCCCAGCACCGCGCTGACGGGCTCCGCCGTCCTGCTCGCGCTGGCCGTCGCCGTCGTCCTCACCCTGATCGTGCCCACACGGGCATCCCGCAAGTAAAGGACTACGTGATGCAGACCCTCACCCTCAACAACGGCGTCCAGATGCCCGCTCTCGGCCTCGGCGTCTTCCAGACCCCGCCCGAGGAGACGATCGCCGCGGTCACGGCCGCGCTGGAGCTCGGCTACCGGCACATCGACACCGCCGCCGCCTACGGCAACGAGCGGGAAGCCGGCCAGGCCCTGCAGAACTCCGGCGTCCCGCGCGAGGAGATCTTCGTCGAGACCAAGATCTGGATCAGTGACTACGGCTACGACGAGACCCTGCACGGCTTCGTCAAGAGTGCTGCCAAGCTCGGCGTCGACCAGATCGACCTGCTCATCCTGCACCAGGCCCTGCCGTCAGACTTCGACAAGACCCTGGCGGCCTACCGGGCGCTGGAGAAGCTTTTGGCCGACGGCAAGGTACGCGCGATCGGCGTCAGCAACTTCATGACCGACCACCTAAGCGCCCTGCTCGACGCCACCGATGTCATCCCGGCCGTCAACCAGCTGGAGATCCACCCCTACTTCCAGCAGCGCGCCGTCCTCGACTTCGACGACGCCCACCACATCCTCAACCAGGCATGGTCCCCCATCGGGGGCATCACCTTCTACCCCGGCTACGGCGACCACCGCACAAGCGTCCTCGAAGACCCGGCCGTCACCCAGATCGCCGAGGCCCACGGCAAGAGCCCCGCCCAGGTGCTGCTGCGCTGGGGCATCCAGCAGGGCCGCTCCGTCATCCCCAAGTCCACCAAGTGCCACCGCATCGCCGAGAACATCGACGTCTTCGACTTCGACCTCACCGCCGCCGAGCTGTCCGCACTGGACGCGCTGGAGACCGGCCGGCGCGGCGGGCCTGAGCCCGAGAACGTCACCCTCGCCGACTACGGCCGCGCCATCCCCGAAGCCTGAACCGTGCTGACCACGCCGTCAGCCCGCGCGTGCAGGCAGCCGGCCGTCACTCCGGCTCACAGAGTTACTGAAAGCCACGAAAGGCAAGATTTTCCATGCGTGCCACCTTCATGTACGGGCCCGGAGATGTGCGGGTCGAGAACGTGCCCGACCCGCACATCGTCGATTCCACGGACGCGATCGTCCGCATCACCCTCGCCTGCGTGTGCGGCTCCGACCTGCACCCGTACCACTCGATGGAGAGGACCGACGAGGGCGTGCCGATGGGGCACGAGTTCCTCGGCGTCGTCGAGGAGACCGGTTCCGAGGTCCGCGGCCTCCAGCGCGGTGACTTCGTCGTCTCCCCGTTCGCCTTCGCCGACAACACCTGCGCGATCTGCCGGGACGGCTTCCACACCGCCTGCCCGCACGGCGGCTGGTACGGCGCAGGCGGCGTCGGGGGCGCGCAGGCCGAGGCCGTCCGGGTGCCGCAGGCCGACGGCACGCTGGTGAAGATCCCCACCGACGTCGGCACGGCGCTGCTGCCCTCGCTGCTCGCCCTGAGCGACGTCTACCTCACCGGCCACCACGCCGCCCACATGGGCCGCGTCGAGCCGGGCAAGACCGTCACCGTGATCGGCGACGGCGCCGTAGGCCTGTCCGCGGTGCTCGCCTCCCGCCGCATGGGCGCGGAGAAGATCATCCTCATGGGACGGCACACCTCCCGCACCGACCTCGGCAAGGAGTGGGGCGCCACCGACGTCGTGGCCGAGCGCGGCGAGGAGGGCATCGCCACGGTGATGGAGCTGACCGGCGGCGAGGGCTCTCACGTCGTGCTGGAGGCCGTCGGCCTGATGCCCGCCTACGAGCAGGCGTACCGCATCGTCCGGCCCGGCGGGATCATCTCCCGCGTCGGCGTCCCGCAGTACGAAGAGGCGCCGGTCGGGTTCGGGTCGCTGTTCGGGAAGAACGCCCAGCTGGCGGGCGGCCCGGCCCCGGTGCGCGCCTACCTGGAGCCTGCCATCGCCGATGTGCCGGCCGGCCTGATCGACCCGGGCAAGGTGTTCGACGCCGAGGTCGCGCTGGACCAGGTCGCCGACGCCTACAAGGCCATGGACGAGCGCAGCCGCCTGAAGGTGCTGGTGCGCCCGTGACCGCCCGCAAGCCCGACGCTATCTGCCGGAGGCGACCGCGCTGGACGGCGAGCTAGCCGGTCCAGGTGTGCGCGCAGCGGGCCGAGCAGCGCGAACACCACCAGCGACCCGACCAGGCCGGCCGCCGCACCGGCGGCCCAGTCGCGGTGCCGCTGCCACCACCGGCGGGCCGGCACCATCACCACCGGCGCCTGGACCGGGCCCGTGTCCTGGTCCAGCAGGGCCAGAGCGGCGTACGCCAGGCCGCACGGCACAGTCCAGCGTCGTCCGGGCGGCCTCCGGTCAGGTCACGGGTTTCAGGTGCGCACCACGAAGTAGAGCCAGCCGCCCCACGTGCTCACGTTGCTGAGGTCCTTCGTGGAGCGCTCGTACTTGGGGCGGACGCGGAACTTCTGGTTGAGCGCGTTGGTGAGGCTCAGCTGCGCCTTCGCGCTGCTCGTCGACGACAGGGCGTAACAGCCCGACGTGGTGAGCGTGCGCCAGGCGCCGCTGTAGTACTGCTGGACCTGGAAGCGCTCGCACTGGCCGGCCTTGTTGGGCGTGACGGTCGCGGCCACCGTGGGCTTCACCGTCTTGTGGAAGACGCGGTAGCTGATCCCGCTGTACGTGGTGCTCGTGTAGTAGCCGCCGAGCGCCGTCGCGATCTTCACGTAGCCGTTGACGGCGCGGGTGGCCGTCGCGGGGGCGTAGCGGTAGTCGCCCACGAAGGATGCGGTGAAGGTGGTGTTGCGGGTGATCTTGTAGGTGGTCCTCAGGTTGCCGTAGGTGTCCACGGTGCCCGTGGTGACCAGGGTCTTCGCCCCGCCGTGGGGCGTGGCGTAGATCGACAGCGTGCGGCCGTTGTACGTGGTGCCCAGGTGCGCCGTGACGGTGGCCGTCGCGCCGTATGCGTACGAGGACGCGCTGCTGGCGACGGTCAGGGTGGTCGCCGCACGGGAGACCTGGACGGTGGCGAGCGCGGTGGCCGCCTTGTGGGAGGCATCGCCGGGGTAGGTGACCGTGTAGGTGTTGGCGCCGCCGATGTCGGGGGTGTCCTTCACCGTGATGGTGCCGTCGGCGGCCACCGGCGTGGTCCATGTGACCGGGGTGCTGTGGGCGGCGTCCTTGCGGGAGACGGTGACCGTCCGGCCGGCGGCGTAGGGGCCATCACCGAGCTTTCCGCCGAAGGACAGGGCCGCCCCTCGGACGGCGGTCGCCGGGGCGTTCAGCGACAGCGTCGGGGCGTACGGGGCGACCATGATGCTCATGGCGCTCTCGGACGGCTGGTGGGTGGCGTCACCGGCGTAGGTGAAGACGTACATGAACGAGCCGCCGACGCCCGGGGCGTCGGTGACGGTGAACTGGAGGGTGGCCGGGTCCACGGGGACGGATCCCAGGGGCACGGTCTGCTGGGTGGCCTCGTCGACCCGGGCCACCTGGACGGTGGTGCCCTGCGGGAAGGCGCCCAGGCCCAGCTGGGCCATGAGGCGGCCGGTGAGGACGACCGAGCCGGGGTTCGCCGAGGTGATGTCGGTGCCCACGACATCGGTCGCAGCTTCGCCACGTTCACGGTCAGCGAGGCCGTCGCGGGGCGGTGGGTGGCGTCACCGGCGTACGCCACCCGGTAGGTGTAGGTGCCCTCGTCCTGGCGGAGGTCGGGGAACGTGAACGTGCCGTCCGCGCCGAGTGTGGTGTCGGGCAGGGCGGTGCCGTCACGGGTGACCTTCAGCGCGGCACCGGCCGGCAGGAAGCCGCGGGTGCCCAGCGAGCCACTGACCGTGTACCGCTCGGTCGGCACCGCGTACTGCGGGTGCCGCAGGGCGAGTTCGGTGTCCGTCAGCTTCGGGGCGTCCAACACGTTCAGGCTGTAGGCACCCGAGGAGTCCTTGGTGACGGCGTAGAGAGTCGTGCCGTCGGCGCCCCACCTCAGGCCGTCAGGGGCGAGTGTGCCGGACGGCAAGGTGAGGTGGTTCTCGGCGAGGGTGTTCGTGCCGGCGTACAGGTAGACACCGGAGATGCCGGCGACGGCGACCGTGCCGTCGGTGTCGACGGCCACCGAACCGGGCGCGGAACCGGAGCCGCCGGTGAAGTACGCGGCGGGGTCCGCGGCCGCGAGGTCCGTGCTGCGGTACGCCCGCAGGGCGAGCTGCTGCGGTGCGGCCAGCAGCACCCGCGTGCCGTCGCCGGTGACGGCGAGCCCGGTCGCCGTGCCGCCGTAGACCAGGGTGTCCGCCTTGACCGACGCCGTGCCCGAAGCGACGCCGAAGGTCGCCACGTGACTGAGGCTGCCCTGCGGTTCCTCGGCCGCGAGCACGTCGCCGCCCGTGGCGAGCAGCGGTGCGGTCGTCCACTGCGACAGGGCCGGCTGCGGGATCGCTGCCGGCGCGGGCGCTGACGGGTCGACCGAGCCGATGCCGCCCTTGCCGTCGGCCGTGTAGCCGTACCAGACGCGGCCGCCCGCCACCGCGACAGAGACCGGGGAGCTGTCCGCGCCGGTGGACCAGCGGACGGTCTCGGTGAGCGTCGCGGTGTCGATCGCGGCGATCGCGCCGCCGTCCGCCAGCGCCGCGTACAGCGTGCCGCCGTCGGGCGACAGTGCCAGACCGGTGGCGCCCTGCTCCCCGGCGATGGTGGTGACCGGGGTGCCGGACAGATCGGTCACCACGATGCCGGTCGAGCCGGCGCCCTGGCTGACGAAGACGTGCTGGTGGGCGGGGTCGACCACCAGGTGCGCGTAACCGGACAGCGGCAGCGCGGTCACGTCGTCGGCGTACGCCGCGGAGCCGGCCAGTCCGACGGTAGCGGTGGTCAGACCGGCGACGAGGGAGAAGGTCACGACCAGGGAGGCCTGTTGGAGGCGCATGAGGCTCCTGTGAGAAAAATGGAACAATCAGCCGGACGATAACCCGCCGACCCGACACGCCCGGAAGCAGGGGCCCACTACGGGCGGGCAGTGCGCGCGACGACTTCAGCCGGGACTCCGGCGCCTCCACCTGGAGCTCCGCCCGAAGCGTGGCCTACGCCAACGACCTTGCGGCCACGAGGCCGGCCTCTTCGCCGTCACCACCCGCTCCAGTCACAGCAAGAGTGACCAGGATTTGGCCCGGTGGCGGCCCCTGACCCCAGGGGCGGTATGCCAGCACGTCTCCGAATGAACGCGAGGAAGCTGCGCTGAAACCTCACCGCCGGGCGGCAACAACGGCCGACCGCCGCTTCCCCCCACTCAGCCCAAGTCCCGAAGTCGACCACGTATGCACCAGGCTCGACTCAGAGTCGCTCGGCTGGCCGATGGTCCGGGGTGGAAGGCATGCACTGTGACGTGGGCGCTGCCGGAGCCGATGCCGAGCGCTCTCGTGCCCGGGTCCGATGTGCGACCGGGCTGGGCCGCGGAGCTGAAGTGGGACGGTTCTCCAGACGCCTCGTGATGTCTCATTGAGGTCCGCCCGCAGCGGCCGGGGAAGGGCGGCAGGTCGGGTTTCCAGGAGGAGGCGCGACGCGTGCCACTCAGCGGCAGCCCGGCACTGTCCAGAGAGCAGTGTGGTCACCGCTGCTGCTTTGTGCGGCCGGCTGAGGCTTGTTGGGCGTCCGCGCCGGAGCTGACGTGTCGTTGGGTCTCCTGGGGACCGTGCCAGTCCAGGCACATCACGGTGGCGTCGTCCTCGAGCCGGCCGCCGGCAGCGTCACGGACTGCGGACGTCAGCATCAACGCGGTCTCCCGCGGGTGCAGGCCCCGGGTGCGCTCCAGCAGGGCAGACAGATCGACCTGCTCCCCGTGCCGTTCGACCATGCCGTCGGTGAACATGAGCAGACGGTCACCATGGCGCAGATCGAGGTCCTGAACGCGGTAGGGGAGGGTCGCGAACTCGGACAGCCCGAAGGGATGGTCCACCTCGCAGGTAATCACCTCCACAACGCCCTCACGCATCCGCAGCGGCCAGGGGTGTCCCGCGTTGACGAACTGGGCCCGGCCGGTGTGGAGATTGATGCGCAGCAGTTGCCCCGTGGCGTGCCCTTGGCCGTGCTCGACCAGTGCCTGGTCGGCGCGGTGGGCCTGTTCGGCCAGGCCGGCTCCGGCTCGGCGGGCGCCGCGCAGGGCACTCACCAATACTGTGGCGGCCAGGGCGGCGTCGATGTCGTGGCCCATGGGATCGGTCACCGACACGTGCAGCGCGTCCCGGTCCAGGGTGTAGTCGAAGGTGTCGCCGCTGAGCTCTTCGGACGGCTCCAGGCTCCCGCACAGGGTGAACTGCGCGGCCTCGCACGACAATGACAGGGGGAGCAGCTGGTACTGGATCTCTGCCGCCAGGGTGGGCGGCCTGGAGCGTTTCCCCCAGGTGTAGAAGTCGGTGAAACGCCCGTTGGCGATCACGATGTAGGCCAGGACATGGGCGGCTTCCCCGACTTCATCCAGGACGTCCTCGTCAGGTGCGGCAGGCAGGAGCAGCTCCAGCAGCCCGATCGCGTCCCCCCGGTTGGTGACCGGCACGATCAGCCGCTGCCCCTGACCGGTCGCCTCCTGATACAGCCGCTGTGTACGGATCACCTCCTCGTAGGCGCTGCCGAACAAGGGGATCCGCTCCACCTCCCGCCCGTCCTCCGCTGGGGCGGTCGACAGCCGCGCCACCGCCTTCCCCGTCAGGTCCACGATGAGGAAAGAGACCTTCGTAGCCTCGAAACGCCGCCGCAGGTCCTCCGCGATCACGTCCACCGCATCCACCGGCGCGGCCGTCTCCGCTGCCGTCAGCAACCGGGGAAGTCCACTCTGCCCACCACTCACGACCGCAGTTCCTTCCACCCGCCCCGCCTACCAGCAAGAGAACCACCACAGCGAGCGTCAACCAGTGAAAAGTAACAACAAGTGCAGATCATGGCGTTATGTGTTCACGGAAGTCGGTTTGTTTCCCGGCGTCCACTCGCCGACGCGGCCGTCCGCCAGGGCTTCCTCGCGATGGCAGACGGTGTACTTGTAGATCTTGCCGGCCGGGTCGACGCCCCACACGGCGCCGTCCGCCGCGGCACCGATGTCGCTCAGCCCTCCGGGGATGTTGTCGCTCAGCCCTCCGGGGATCTTGATCCACGGGTTGGTGTCGTGGTTGGTGTACCGGTAGATGCCGTTCCCCGATTTCACACCCCATACAGTCGTCCTGGACCCCGCCGAGATGGCCGCGTGACTGCCCCCGATGTTCACCCAATCCGCCATGCCGGATTCCCTCCGTCGAACCGGTGTTGGCTGCCAGCCTGGGCGCCGAGAAGACCTCCACAAAAGGGGTGAACATTTGTCTTAAATGTCAAACGAGCCAGTAAATAATGGTTTCGGTTTCAGTCGCCATGCAGAGCGCGGCGGAACCGGCTCGACCGGGAGCACTTCGGCCGGAAGTACTGTCCCACCCACGGGGTATCGACACGAGCATCGGCCCATGCTCCGCACAAACCCGGGTTCGCCGGTATATCTCGGTGTCAGGGCCGGTGAGGCAGGTGTCGTAGGAGAACCGTGTGTCAGCGTGCGGCCACCGCGGCCAAGGACAGCCCCGGCGGCGGATGGGGACGGGCGGTGAATTCGCTCAGGGCTCCGCGTGCGCATCCCAGGGCCACGCCTGGTGTGTCGCAGCGGTACATCACCGGGCAGCGGTAGAGCGGGGTGGTCCGCTGCGGGCTGCCGAAGGTGAGGGTGTGCTCTCGGGGCACGCGCATCTCCTGGGCTCAGTAGGGGAAGCTGCCGCTGCCCTGCAGGTCGAGGACCTGCCAGCTGTCTTCTTCGATGGTGCAGGCGGTGCATGGCAGCAGTGCGACGATCCAGCGGCCGTCTCCGTCCCCACCGCGTACGCGGCAGCCGCTGGCCAGCCAGCGGGCGTGCTTGCTGGCACTCCCGAACGGCCAGCGGCCGCAGACCGCGTAGCCGCCCTCGCGGCCGGCACGCCGTGCCGGCCGGTTCGACGAAGCCGGCGATGATCGCGTCGGGATCGGCCGCGAACATCCCCGCCGCGGTGTCCGGGGTGAGGACGGAGGCGTAGTAGCCGCCGTCCGATCCGATGCTGGCATACCAGCCGAGTGATGCGTCCGCTTCGGCGAGCCGCTCAACGGCCCGTAGCTGCACGAGGGGGTCGGCCTCCATGCCCCCAGGTCCGTGGGCAGAGCCATGCGGAACAGCCCGGTCGCCCGTAATCGCTCCACCACCGGATCGAGAAGAGAGGAGACCGGCGCCGGCCAGGCGTCCAGCAGCCCTCTCAGGTCCGGCACCGTGTCGCCGACAGCCTTCAGAAGATCTGACCGCGGGTCATGTACGGAAAGAGCGTCAACATCCACACCGCTCCCAGGTGTCCGAGCCGAGGTGAGCCGAGACCTCGGAAAGTGTCCCTACTGGCACAGACCGTGAAAGAGCGCACCAGCCGCTACGGGCAGCCCCGCAGCACGAGCCTTCAGAAGCTGTGTCACTCCCCCCCGCCGTGAGATGAGGGGCTGGCCGGGGGGCGAGTCCCGCCCCGTATCGCAGTGGAGGGAGTGCGGGCGGCGTGCGCAACCGGCGGTTCACCTCCGCACGCTCATTACTCTAAACACCTGACCAACTACATTGGGTGACTACAGCGGGCTGTGCGACGGCCCGCGTCTCGAAAGGGCACGTACATGAAGCAACGACAGCTCGCCAAGGTCGTGGGGGCCCTCGCGGCGGCCACCGCACTGACGCTCACCACACCGGGCTCCGCGTACGCGGCGGAGGGGGTCCTCATCGTCAACGGCCGGGAGTACGAGGACCCGAGCGGCTGCTTCGCCGTCGACCTGTTCCCGAGCTCGGTGACCAACCACACGGACGCCATCGCCGAAGTCCACTCCGGCCCAGGCTGCACCGGTCCGGTCGAATGGCTCGTGTATCCGGGTGAGACGTACTACACGGAGACCGCGCGGAGCGTCTTCATCCTGTGAGCACTGAACGCTGGGGTGCCGACGGCTGCGCGGAATCGCGATAGTGGATGCCCGCCCTCGAGGAACACCACCAGATCGTGATCGCTGTAGGCGGTCCGAGTGGCGCTCGACCAGCGCGGCGGGGCCGTACGAATCGGGCGCGACCTGTACAAGCGCGCCCACCGCCACTACGCCGCGGCGTTAGCCGCCGACGTCCGTACCGTTGGCGCGAAGGTCCGGTCGGACACCAGCTACTGGCAGACCGCCATCGAGGGATACGTCCGCGACCACAGTCTGGATGCGGTCGTCGAGTCCGCCCTCGCCGACCCCGACGACTTCCGCACGTCGTCGGCGGCGTACCGCAGTTCCCAGCACAACATCGAAGTGGTCGTGCTCGCGACGCCGGAGGCATGGAGCCAGCTCGGGATACTCGACCGCTTCCTCGCAGAGGCCGTCGATGGAGCGGGCGGCCGGTTCGTGTCCTGTCCTGAGAGAACCACGACACCTGCACGAAGAACATGCTCACGACTCTCGCGGTCATCGAAGCCGAGCAGCTCGCCGACCGATCACCGTGGTGACCCGCGATGGAACGGCTCTGTACGACAACAAGTTCGTCGATGGCGCAGGGCGCCGCCGGCCGGGAGCCCCGCCGCCGACAAGGCCGACAAGGCTGTCACCCGCCGGCACTCCCGCGCGTGGACGGCCCGGGAGACGGCCGCCTTCAACCACGACATCGCGCGCGCAGAGGTGCGCGTGCACCGCGATGTGCCGGGTGAGGACGTGCGCCTGGCCGTCGTACGGGACACGAGGCGGGCTGCCGCGCTCGCCGAGCCGGTCCGCCGCATCGCCCAGCCGCGAAGGCGCGCACGGGGCGTCGACCTCCACCGGCTCTCTGCCTCCGAGCACCGGTGGGTCTTCGACGAGCTGATCGTCCCGACCTAGCTGAGCGCCATCGTCCCCCGGGACGATCGACGCGCCGTCTACGTCATGGGGCAGCCCGGAGCGGGCAAGCTACTGGCCACCCGGATGGTCCGCCGCGCGATGCGGCCCGGAACAACGGTGAGGACGACCTCGTCCGCGCCCGCCGCCGCGGCGATGTTCGCGAGCTCCACGATCCCGGCGAGCGCGTCCTGGCCTGCCTTGAGCGGGAGCACCCAGGTCGGCCCGACCAGCTCGCCGCGGGCGGCGACTGGGCCATGAACGCCCACAGTTACCGGAAACCGCGGCTCTCCCACGCGCGGGTCCTGGAACAGTTCCGGGTCGCCGGGCTGCGTCCCACACGGAAAGGGTCCGGGCCGGGCGACATGCGGATCGTGGCGCTCCGGCGTTCGTAGGGAGGCGTCCCGGCGCGCGGCAACCTCCGAACAGTCGGCGGCAACCAGGGGGAAGTGAAGGCACGTGAAATCCCGCCCCCCAAAAGGGAGATCACCATGCGCACCCGCATCGCAAGAATGCTCACCGTGTTCGCCGCCGTCCTGGCCGTGCTGCTCGCGCCCGGCCTGACGACCCCGTCCGTGGCACAGGCGGCGAACGACCGATCGGCCCGGGAACGGACCCAGGACCAGGTTGTGGCCCAGGTCTTGGCGAAGGCTGAGGGCCAAGCCGAGGCGGCGGTCGCCTCGGCGGACGTCTGGAACCCACCCGCGAACCTGGTCCAGCCCCTCAACGAGGTCTGGAACCACGTCGAGTCCACCTACGGCAACCTGTACGGCTTCCGCAACTACGGCTGGGACCAGATCATGGCCAACCGCGGCAGCGTCAACTACTGCGTCCGCTGGGAGTCCAACCAGCCGGTCAGCGCCGCCCTGCGCGACCAGATCCACGCCGCGCTGAAGAAGCAGTTCGGCAAGTGGATGGCGGCGGTGGTCGACAACGGCGTCGGCCACAACGCCTGGCCGTACACCAACGTCCCCGTCAACATCGTCGGCTGGGCGGTGAAGAACCGCTCCACCCTCCAGTGGAGCGACAACTCCGTCGACATCTACACCAACATGCTGGACGGCGGCGGAGCCCCGCAGTGCGCCCCTGACTGCGGCCGCTTCTTCCACCAGGACGGCAACTACTCCCGCTGTCCCGGCGGCGCCGCCCGCCACTACGACCAGTCCCTCTGGCTCACCGAGGGCTTCGGCGGCGGCGCCGGCGGCGACTGGGGGCAGCGCATGGGCAGCTCCTACTTCACCGGCGCGCTCAACCAGGAGAACATCCACATCTACCTGCACGAGGTCGGCCACACCTTCGGCCTCGACGACTTCTACGACTGGTCCCCGACCGGCCAGTGCTGCTTCCTGATGAAGGCCGGCAGCGCCACCCAGATCACCGAGTTCGACAAGTGGATGTTCCGGGACTTCTGGCGCCACATGAAGTACCGGTACGGTCTCTGACACCTCCCTCCACCGACCTTCGCGGGGCCATGACAGATGTCATGCCCCGCTGTGAAGATGATCGTCCCCGCGACGGATGTAAGGAGCACCGGCACCTCGCGACAATGTGGGCCTCGACAAGTCCAGAAATCCCGATCTGCCCGCGGCCTGCGACGAGGTGACCCGCCTCCTGCTGCCGGTGTCCAGCCAGTTGGCCTGGTGACCGCCGCTGCTGCCGAACCTCGGTTGCAGTTGCGCCTCACTCAGCGAACTCGCCGCCCGACACGTCAAGCTGGTGGAACCCGGGCTGGCGGTGGAAGTCCGCGTCGACGTGGCCCGGGACGCCTCCGGACGGTGGCGCCACCCCGTTCGCATCCACCGTGCCCGTGCCGACCTCTCCCCCGCCAATGTCCCCCGCATGACGGTGCCGCCGCATTGACGGCCGGTCCCGGTTGCGTTCGCGCCGCGCCCGCCGTCAGTTGGTGCGTCAGTGGAAGGCATGGCCCCATGACGTGGTCGATACGAGCGGCCGACTGCCCCCCGACCAACCTGGGTAGCCCTAGTTGCGATTAATATGCAACAGCTTTCGGTCATCAATAAGGGTGTGGGGTGCATGACGGTCCGACGTAGACGGACAGCCGCTGCGACGGCGGCGATACTCACTGGTGTCGCCGCCTGCTCGGCTCCGGGCAGCAGCACGGGCAGCGGTGACGCGGCGGACTCCGTGGTGATCGGGGTGGCCTCCGAGCCGGACACGCTCAGTCCGCTCCTCGGTTACGGCAAGGACGGCAACTCGAAGATCTTCGACGGCCTGCTGGCCAGGGACGCGGGTCTGAATCTCAGACCCGCGCTGGCGAAGGCGCTGCCCGACGTCGCCGCCGACGGCCTGACCTACACCTACACCCTGCGCGACGGTGTGAAGTTCAGCGACGGCGAGCCGCTGTCCCCGGCCGATGTCGTCTTCACGTACGACACAGTCCTCGACGCGAAGACCAACAACGCCTCTCGCAGCGAGTTGGACGCCATCAAGAACGTGCGGGCGGACGGCAACAACAAGGTGGTCTTCACCCTCAAGTACCCGTACGCGCCCTTCGCGGGGCGCACGGTGCTGCCCATCGTCCCCGAGCACGTAGCCAAGGGGCAGGACCCCAACACCGGCTCCTTCAACCACAAGCCGGTCGGCACCGGCCCGTACGTCCTCGCCGCCTGGAGCAAGGGGGAAAAGCTCACCTTCAAGGTCAACCCTGACTACTGGGGCGGCGCGCCGAAGGTCAAGAAGGTGACCATGGCGATCATCCAGGACGACAACGCGCGCGCCACCCGGTTGCGTTCCGGCGACCTCGACGGCGCGATCCTGCCGCCCAACCTAGCCGCCACCTTCAGGAACGACAGGACGAAGAAGACGTACGAGGCGAAGACGTACGACTTCCGCACGGTCGCCCTCCCTCAGGAGAACAAGGTCACCGGCGACCGCGCCATCCGCCGGGCTCTCGATGCCGCCGTGGACCGCCAGGCCATGGTCGACAAGATCCTCGACGGGGCCGGGCGTCCGGCCTACGGGCCGCTGCCGGTCGACGACCCCTGGTTCGCCAAGGGCATCGAGCGCGGGCAGGACCTCGTCAAGGCCCGGCAGATCCTTGACCAGGCGGGTTGGAAGACCGGCGAGGGCGGTATCCGCGTCAAGGACGGACAGCAAGCTTCCTTCGCCCTCCTCTACCCCTCCGGTGACAAGGTCCGCCAGGACCACGCCCTCGCCTACGCCTCCGACGCCAAGAAGGCCGGCATCGAGGTGAAGGTGGAGACGGGCACCTGGGAGGTCATCGAGCCGCGGATGAAGAACGACGCGGTCCTGGCCGGTTTCGGCAGCAACGGTGACCCCGACTACGGCCTGTATACCCTGCTGCACTCCTCCCTCGCCGGCGACGGCTTCAACAACATGGGCCGCTATGACGATCAGGTCGTGGACAAGGCACTCGACACCGGCCGGCGCAGCTCGGACCAGGCAACCCGCAAGGCTGCCTACGACACTCTCCAGCAGGAGCTGGTGAAGAACCCCGGTTACACGTTCCTCACCCACATCGACCACGTCTACGTCCTGGCCGACCGGTGGGATGGTTTGACCACGCAGGTCGAGCCGCATGAGCACGGCTTCGCCTCCGGTCCGTGGTGGGACCTCGAAGCCTGGCAGCCGAAGAAGTGAACGGACTCCCTTGGGGAGCGATGGCACGGCTGGCGGGGCGGCGGCTGCTGTTCGCCGCCCCCGTCCTCCTCGTCGTGACCTTCGGCGTCTTCGCGATCGCCGCGGCCTCCCCCTTCGACCCGGTCAAGGCGTACGCCGGCACAGCCGCCCTCGGCGCCGACACTGAAACTCTCGAGCGACTGCGGGAGAACCTGGGCGTGGACCAGCCGTTCACCTCTCGCTGGTGGCACTGGCTGACCTCCGCCCTCGGCGGTGACCTCGGGCAGTCCAGTGTGATGCGGCAGCCGGTCTCCCAGGTCATCGGCGAACGCCTGGTCTGGTCGAGCCTGTTGTGCGCGGTCGCGTTCGTGGTGGCGGTGCTGACGGGCACGGTGCTCGGAGTGCTGGCGGCCCGCCGCCCAGGTTCCGTAGTCGACCGGGTCGTCACCTCCCTCGCGTACTCCCTGGAGGCGGCGCCCGTCTTCTGGCTCGCCCTGCTGGCCGTCTGGCTGTTCGCCCTCCAGCTGGGCGTGCTCCCGGCCGGCGGTCTCACCGACACGGCGAGTGAGCGGGTCACGCCCTCCCAGGTGGCGAGTCACCTCGTGCTGCCGGCCGGGGTGCTCGCCGTCTCCCAGCTCCCCTGGTTCACCTTGTACGTCCGTCAGGGCGTCGGTGACGCGCTCGCCGAGGATCCCGTACGCGGCGCGCGGGCCAGGGGGTTGAGCGAGCGCACCGTCCTGCTCGGCCACGCCCTGCGCTCCGGGCTGCTGCCGGTTCTCACGCTGGTCGGCTCCCGGGTGCCCGAACTCATCACCGGCGCCCTGCTGGTGGAGAGCGTCTTCAGCTGGCCCGGCATCGCTGCGGCCACCGTGGAGGCGGCCACCGCCGTCGATTTCCCGCTGCTCGCCGCCCTGACGACCCTGGCCACCGCCGCGGTGCTCGTCGGCAATCTTTTTGCCGACCTGCTCTACGGCCTCTTCGACCCGAGGGTGAAGTTCAGTGACATGTGAACCTGCGGCCGGGCCCGCCTGGCGGTCGTACGGCACGAGCCGTCGCTCGACCAGGACCGTGCGGGTGCGCGTCTCGGTGGCCCTGGTCGGCGGAATCGTCCTCGCCGTCCTCCTCGTGCCGCCGCTGGTGCAACTCGACCAACAGGCCGTCGACCTGGGCGCGAAGTTGCTGCCCCCCAGCTGGTCGCACCCCTTCGGCACCGACGACCTCGGCCGGGACCTGCTGCTGCGCTGTATCTACGGACTGAGGGTCTCCCTGCTGGTGGGCGTCGCAGCCGCCCTGACGGCCACCGTGATCGGCACGGCCGTCGGGGCGACCGCCGGAGCACTGGGCGGCTGGGTCGACCGGGGCGTCATGCGGGTCGTCGACACGGTCGCCTCCGTGCCACACCTGCTGCTGGGCATCTTCATCGTGGCCATGTTCCGGCCCGGGCTCTGGCCGGTGGTGGTGTCGGTCGCGCTCACCCACTGGCTGTCCACCGCCCGGATCGTGCGCGCCGAGGTGCTGTCCCTGCGCTCGCACCCGTACATCGACGCCGCCGTTTCCGGGGGCGCGTCCCGGTGGCGGGTGGCGGTACGGCATCTGCTGCCCGCTGTGCTGCCGCAGGCGGCGCTGGCCGCCGCGCTGATGGTGCCGCACGCCATGTGGCACGAGTCCGCCCTGTCCTTCCTCGGCCTCGGCCTGCCCACCCACATGGCCAGCCTCGGCAACCTCATCCAGGACGCCAGGGGGTCGCTGCTCGCGGGGCAGTGGTGGCCCACCCTCTTCCCGGGGCTGTTCATCATCGTCCCCACACTCGCCATCGCCGGTCTCGCCGGAGCCTGGCGGGAGCGGATCAACCCGCGCCGTCGATCGGAGCTGATGCTGTGACGGTCACTGACCGACCTCCCGTTCTCTCGGTGCGCGGGCTGTCCGTGCGCTTCCTCATGCCCGGTGGCCGCCGGATCGCCGCCGTCACCGACGCCCACTTCGAGGTGGCGGCCGGCGAGTGTCTCGCCCTGATCGGCGAGAGCGGCTGCGGCAAGTCGGTCCTCGCCTCCGCCCTGCTCGGACTGCTCCCCTCCAACGCCCAGAGTGCGGGCCAGGCGCGCCTGGGCGAGCTGGACCTGCTCGCGGCTGACGAACGGACTCTCACGCGGACGGTGCGGGGCCGCCTGATCGGGCTCATCCCGCAGAGCCCCGCCGCGCACCTGACGCCGGTGCGCACGGTGCGCTCCCAGCTGGAGGAGACGGTCGGCGCGCTGACCGACGCACGAGGGCGTACCGCCGTGCGTTCGGCGGCCGAGAGCGCTGCCGAACGCGCCGCCTTCCCCGCCGACCATCTCGACCGCCACCCGCACCAGCTCTCCGGCGGGCTGGCCCAGCGAGCCGCCACCGCCCTGGCCCTCGTCGGCGACGCGCCCCTGCTGCTCGCCGACGAACCGACGACCGGACTCGACCGCGATCTGGTGGACCACACCGTCGACGAACTACGACGCCACGTCGATGACGGCGACCGGGCACTGCTGATGATCACCCATGACCTGGCCGCCGCCGAACGCATCGCCGACCGTGTGGCCGTGATGTACGCGGGCCGGATCGTCGAACTCGCCAACACGGAAGCCTTCTTCGGCACGCCAGGCCCTCGCCACCCCTACAGCCGGGGCCTTCTTGATGCCCTGCCCGAGCGTGCCTTCCTTCCGATCCCCGGTATGCCACCCGAACTCGGCGACCTTCCCGACGGCTGCGCCTTCGCCCCCCGCTGCGAGCAGGTCACCGACGCCTGCGCCGCACTCCCACCGACGACCAGCCACATCGCCTGCCATCACCCGCACGTACCGGAGGACCTCCGTGCTTGAACTGCACGACATCACCGCCGGATACGACCGGAAAGCCCCCGTCGTCCGAAACGCCTCCCTGACCGTCGCGCCCGGTGAGGCCGTCGGCCTACTCGGCCCCAGCGGTTGCGGCAAGTCCACCCTCGCCCGAGTCGCGGCCCTGCTGCACCGCCCCGAGTCGGGCACCCTTCTCCTGGACGGCGAGCCCGTACGGCACTGGCGGCACCGCGCCCCGCGCGACCTGCGCACCGCCATCGGCGTCGTCTTCCAGCAGCCCCGGCTCTCCGCCGACCCCAGGCTGCGTCTCATCGACCTGATCGCCGAGCCCCTGCGCGCAACCGGCCGCCGCGACGAGGTACCGGACCGCATTACCGAACTCACCCCGGCCGTCGGCCTCACCCCCGACCTCCTGGACCGCCGCCCCCACGAGGTCAGCGACGGCCAGCTGCAACGCGCCTGCCTGGCCCGCGCCCTGGTCCTGCGTCCGCGCTGGCTGATCTGTGACGAGATGACCGCGATGCTGGACGCCTCCACCACCGCGGCTCTCGTGGCGGCCGTCGAGAACTACCGCGCAGCCACCGGCGCCGGACTCCTCGCAGTCGGCCACGACCAGACACTCCTGCGCCGTTGGTGCGACCGCCTCCTGCACTGGGACGAGGTCGCTGCTGCGGGCATGGGAAAGCTCCCGCGGGCATCGGGCCTGCGGGAGCCGTCCGTTGTACCGCCTGCTACGTGAAGGGTGAGAAGAGATCGAGTGCAGGATGTGCCCGGACAGGTGGAAGGCCAGGTTCTTCTCCAGGCCGTTCCTGCTCGGCGTCGGCTGGAGCTTCGGCTTGGTCACCGGCACCGCGATCGTCACCAACACTACGCCGCTGGCCACCCGCGC
Organism: Streptomyces phaeoluteigriseus; assembly: GCF_001896135.2. Lineage (GTDB taxonomy): Bacteria > Actinomycetota > Actinomycetes > Streptomycetales > Streptomycetaceae > Streptomyces > Streptomyces phaeoluteigriseus. The sequence goes on along the minus strand of NZ_MPOH02000008.1, from coordinate 17,046 downwards.
CTAGCTCCGAGGACGGTTCGACGTCGCCATCACGGGCGCCGCAGGCGACCTGGCCTCCGGCATCGTCGTCGCGTGCGTTGGCCAGCTACCCGATCCTCGCCGTCCTGCGCGGCGTCCTCACATCGGTGACAACACGCCTGGCCATGTGACAACTACCGTGCTTCGGCTCAAGCGTGAATTGGCGTCGCGGGCGTCGAAGAAGCCCTGCGCGTACTCCGGGGGAAGGTGCACGGTGAGTCGCCGGAGCCGTCCGTCGTCGGGGCACGGTGTAGCCGAACCGGGCCCGGGTCTTCACCGTGATCCCACCGGTGGTGGCGGCCTGGCGCCGCCGACGCCAACACCAAGCCCTCCTCAGTCACAACGAACGACGCGGACACAATCCCTGAAAACTGCCCGGCACTCAGAACAGACACCGTTGCAGTGCTAGAGGGCGACGGTGCCCGGGCCCGCGCCCCGCATCACGACGTCCTTGACGGTCTGCGGGTCGTCGACTGTGTAGTCGTAGTAGTCCGCCGGGTCCTCGACGCTGCCGCCCGTGACCGGTTCTCCGGTGTCACCGACGAACACGTTGTTCCGTTCGACGATATTGCCCTCCGGCCCCGAATAGCTGTTGGTCATGGGCTCTTCGACGTCGTCGAAGTAGTTGCCCTCGACGAAGCAGCCGGAGTCGGCGTTGCAGGCCGGGCCGGTGTCGCTGTTGTCGAGGAAGTAGTTGTTGTAGATGTGCACCGGATCTCCGAAGCGGGTGCGCGGATTGCGCTGTGGGGTGCGGTCGTACCAGTTGTGGTGGTAGGTCACCTTCAGTCGGCCGATGTCCTGGGCGCCGTTCTTGTCGGAGTGGCCCAGGAGCATGTTCTTGGCGTGGTGATGGGTGTGGTTCCAGGAGACGGTGATGTAGCTGGAGCCCCGCTTGATGTCGAGCAGCCCGTCGTAGCCTGCGGACAGGTCGTTGTGGTCGATCCAGACGTGGTGCGAGAACATCTGGATGTTGATGGAGTCGTCACTGGCGTTCTTGAACGTCAGGTTCCGGACGATGACGTTGTGCACGGCGTTCACGGGTGGGGACGTGACACTGTCGCTCGCGGGGAGGCCGATGTTCAGGCCGCCGCCAGAGATACCGGAACCCGCGCCGACACCGACGATCGTCTTGTCGGAGCTGACGTCGTACATGCCGGAGGGCAGCGTGATCATGCCGTTGACGCGGACGACTCTCGGCCCCTCGGCTTTGACGGCGGCGATGAGGTCGGCGGCGCTGGAGACGGTCACGGTCGGACCGCCCGCGCCGCCGGTCGTGCCGTTCTGGCCCCACGCGGTGACACTCGCGAACCCGGTCGGTGCCGGCTCCGCCAGTACGGCCGGTGCGGCGGGTGCAGGTGAAGGAGCGGCGGCCGTGGCGGTCAGCGCGACCAGGGCCGTGAGGAGGAGCGTGCCTTTGCGGTGCATCGTGAGCCTCCTGGGTTCAGGCGATCCTGCCGACACCCACGCCGGCCGGGACGGTGGTGGGGACGGTCGCGGGGGCGTCGAGGGTGTACGCGTAGAAGGTGCGTGGCTCGATCACCGTGCCCAGCGTCTGCGGCGCCCCGGAGTTGACGTACAGGTTGTTCCGCTCGACCACCCGGCCCGGACCGCTGTTGTCGTAGCCGGAGTAGATCGGGTGGCCCACGTTCTCGAAGTAGTTGCCCTCCACCAGCACGCCCGCGTCCTCGGTCGAGGCCACACCGTAGAGCCGGTTGTCGCGGTAGTAGTTGTTGTAGACGTGAACCGGCTCGGCGAACCGGACGCGCGGGTGGCGCTGGTCGGTGCCGTCGAAGAAGTTGTGGTGGTACGTCACGCGCAGTTTGCCCCGGTCGGCGGTGTTGTTGTCGTTGTGACCGAGCAGGCACGTCTTGCTGTGGTCGTGGAAGTGGTTCCAGGACACGGTGACGTAGTCCGACTCCCGCTTGATGTCGAGCAGTCCGTCGTACCCGTGGGAGAAGTCGCAGTGGTCGATCCACACATGGTGGGCGCGGTTGGTGACGCTCACGGAGTCGTCGGAGGCGTGGGTGAAGCGGATGTTGCGGATGATGACGTTGTTGCCGGGCCGGGTCGTGGAACCGAGTTGGAGACCTCCGCCGGTGATCTCGGCGGTGGAGCCGACGCCGAGGACCGACTTGTCGGCCACCACCGTGATCATGCCGTCGATGTGGATGCGGCCGGAGACCAGGACGGTGTACGGGGAGTTGCGGCCCACGTAGTCGGCGAGCTGGGCGCCGTTGGTCACAGTCACGGTGGGCCCGGCGGCACCGCCCGTGGTACCGGTCAGGCCGAGCGCGGCGACACCCGCGAAGCCGTCGGCGCGCGGTGCCGTCAGAGCGACGAGCCGGTCCGCAATGGTGTCCGCGGCGGGTGGTGAGGCGATCGAGGCCCCTGCTCCGGGGGCCACTCCCACAGTCAGCAGAGCGGCGGAAGCCGTGGTGGCGGCAGTCCCCATGAGCAGGCCGCGGCGTGTGATGGGACGGACTTCTGACACGGAGGTCTCCTTCAGTTCCGGCCGCGCGGCGCGGCCGGAACGATCGTGGGGAGGTTCGCAGGGGCGTCGAGGGTGTAGGGGTAGAAGGTGCGTGGCTCAACGACCGTGCCGAGCGTCTCGGGCTCTCCGCAGTTCACGTAGACGTTGTTCCGTTCCACCACCGGCCGGGTCCGCTCTCGTCGTAGCCCGAGTAGATCGGGTGGGCGACGTTCTCGAAGTAGTTGCCCTCCACCAGCACCCCCGCGTCCTCGGTCGACGCCACGCCGTAAAGGGTGTTGTTCCGGTAGTAGTTGTTGTAGACATGCACGGGTTCGCCGAAGCGGACGCGCGGATGGCGCTGGGCCGTGCCGTCGAAGAAGTTGTGGTGGAAACTGACCCGCAGCTTGCCCCGGTCCTGGCTCCCGTTGGCGTCCGAGTGGCCGATCAGCATGGTCTTGCTGTGGTCGCGGAAGTGGTTCCAGGACACGGTGATGTAGTCGGCGCCGCGCACGATGTCGATCAGACCGTCCGCGCCTGTGCTGAAGGTGCAGTGGTCGATCCAGATGTGGTGCGAGGACTGCTGGATGCTGAGGGAGTCGTCGTCGGCGCCGGTGAACCGCAGGTTCTTGATGATCACGTTCTGTCTGCGGTACATGTCCAGGCCACCGCCGGTGATCTCCGCGTCGGTGCCCAGCCCGACGATGGTCTTGTTCGACCGCACGCCCTGCTTGCTGCTGATGCGCAGGGTTCCCGAGACTTGAATGACGTAGGGCTCGTTGCGGTCGCAGTAGTCCAGGAACGTGTCGGCGTCGGTGACGGTGACCACCGGGCCGCCGGCTCCGCCGGTGGTGCCGGACAGGCCCAGCGCGGGGACGCCCGCGAAACCGTCGGCACTCGACGCGGCCGCGGCTGCTCGTGTCCGCCTCGCTGCGGCGGGCGCGGCCGCCTGCGCGTGGCTCGCCGTTCCAGTGGCCGGCAGGGCGGCGACGGCCACGGCGGCGATAGTGCCCGCGAGCAGGCCGCGACGGGTGAGGGAGGGGCGTTCTGTCGTCATCGTTTCTGCTCCTCAGATCTGCCCAGGGCCGGCGCGGCCGCGTCGGCGGCCGGGGACTCGGCCGTCCGGTGCGTGGTACGGAGGCAGTACGTGTGCGGCTCGCCGACCAGACCCCGGCCTCGCTGGGACGGCTGCCTTCGACGGGAATGTCGTCGTGCGCGCGCAGGTGCCACAGGCCACCGCTGGACCCCACGGGGGCAGGGGTGTTGACGCTGCGGGAGGAAACGCCTCCGGCGTCGATGCCGGAGGGCACACGGGAGAGGGGCGAAGCCGTCGTCCGACGCGGCGGAGGCGTGGGCGATGGAAGAGACGGACCGCGCGCGGAGGCAGAGCCAGAAGAGGCCGGGGTCCGGGAGAAGCCGATCTGCACAGCGGCGACCAGCTCGCGTCGCCACGCTGAGCTTCTGGATAATCGCATGAGATAGCACTTTCTAAAGAAATTGCTGATCACGACTTGAACGCGCCTTTTTGGTCGGCTGAGCTGCTAGAAGGTGACCCAGCTATCGAGCAAGCGCTTTCCCCCTGAAAACTAGGCTCCTGTCACGGACGCGTCAACGGGGGTGTACGGTCACGAAAAGCGAAGTTTCACAACACGAACGAACAAAGACCTGCTGGGTGATAAAACGATCACACCTTTCCATGCTTTGGCTCATCAGGTGCCGTGTAGCTGAAGCGGGCCCGCGTCTCCACCGTGATGCCTGTGGCGGTGGCGGCCTGCAGGCGGCGACGCTTGCGCACCTGGGGCTGCCAGCGGGCCCGCATCGCGGATTCGATCCTGGCGGCGACGTCCGGGCGGGTAGCGGTTGACGGAGTCGGCGGTGACACCGATCTCGCGTGCGACGGCCTTGAAGCTGCCCAACTGTCGGATCAGGTAGCCGATCCGGCCCTTCATCGTCTTGGGCGGCTTCTGTGTGAAAGCTTCACGGTCGGCACGGTCGACGGCGTCCTCGATCTCCCCCACCGCTCTACTCCCCCGCCGTCCACGACGGCGTCACCCTTGATGTGGCGGGCCGGTTGTGACCTTGCTCCATCACTGCGGGTGTCCGGCGGGAGGTGTGCGAGCCACTCCTGCAGCGACGTGACGGTCGCCGGCGTCTCCCGCCCTGGCCTGCCAGGTGGAGGAGGCCTGCGTCACCCGCCGCGGCAGCGCAAGCCTTCGCCGACCTCGCGGACTACGGAGCCTGCACGTGGGCCTCGGCCGAGTGGGGTATTACGAAGAAGTCGGTGAGGAAGCAGGCGACGCTGCCGTCCGCCGCGCGGCCGATCCAGGTCGGATATGCGCCGTCGCCCCACCCCGACGTGAACCCGGCGAGGTTGTGGCCGCCCTCGCCCTGGGCGATGAAGACGTCGGGTCCGTGCCCGACAGACTCCATGGCCGCCCACACCGCCCCTTCCTCGTCCTCCGTCCCCGGAAAAGCGTTCTCGGCCGAGGCGTCGTAGAAACAACCGGTACCCGCGTCCACGCCGTAGCCGAAGTACTGCTCGTCACCCAGTTCCGCCGGATCCTGCCCGGGCAGCAGCGCAAGCTCCCACCCGGCCACCTCCACGTCACGTATCACCAGCCGGACGGCCGCGACGCGTGTGTGCGGGTGGGGCCCCGATTCCGCGCCTGGACGAACGAGCGTGGCGACGGCAGCGTCCACGGCGTAACGGCCGGGCTCCACCGCGACCGTGAATGGTGGAACGTCCCCACTGCCCAGGTAGACGAACGGGTCGCACGCCACCACCTGGCCCGACTGCAGGGTGAGTTCGCCCACACGCACGACGGACAGCGTCCCGGTCAGGTCGCGTCCGCAAGCGAAGGAGGTCCCGTCGGTGAAGTACCGGGAGTAGTCGGGGGCGGTGATGGGCATGCGAGGACCTCCGGAACCGGTGCGTGTTCCCTGGATCCTAGAAGCAGACACTGACATCTCCCGCGCCTCTGCGCTGCATCCCGGGAGCGCCGGCTCTGGGTAAGGACGGTGGCGGTGCTGCAGGCAAGGTCCGGGGCCGCCAGGGCGCCGAAGGGGAACGACCTCCTCCAACACAGCCGAGCACCCGCCGACGGCTGGACCGCACACGACATCGACACCGCCCTGTACTGGACCGGAAAAACCCCCAATCCACCGGCCACTGAGCCAGGAACTACCAGCCTCCCCGACCCGTCCGCCTCCACCAGGAACACCTCGACGACATCATTCCCGTCCCAACCGCACACGCGAGACGGTTGCGCGTTCGCCCAGGCCCGCGATCAGGCCGATCAGCGTGGTCACCGCCGTACAGACGACGATGGCGACGGCCGGGGTGGTGGCCTCGATGAGGCCGGCCGTCAGGAGCGCGGCGGCGCCATAGCCGAGGCCGCCCGCCGCGTACAGGAGGGAGAAGCCCGTGGCCCACACGTTCTCCGGGAGGCGGTGCTGGAGCGCCAGGTTCCTGATGATCATGAGTGGGCTGTAGAAGAGGCCACCGAGCAGGAACGCGGCGAAGAAGCCCCAGAGCCGGCCGGTGACGGCGCACAGCGTCAGCGCCACGGTCATCGCCGGCAGCAGGACGAGTGTCTGCGAGCCGGGGGTGCCGGGCCAGACGCGGCGGCCGTAGACGAGGCCGGCCGCGATGCTGGCCACGGCGAACACCCCCGTGATGACACCGGTCAGCGCGAGCTGCTGCCCGGTCGTCTCCAGGCGGGCCGGCAGGCCACGTCCATCGCGCCTACCAGGAACATGATGGCCGCGGCCAGCAACACGGTGGGCCAGGCCATCCGGATGACGCTCAGGGTCCCGGCGGGAGCTCGGTCCCGCTCCCCCGCGACCGGGCTGCGGTGCCGGATGCGGCCGGCCATGAGCAGCGGGGCGGCCGAAGCGACGGCCATGAGGACGAGCGCGACACGCGGCGACACCTGGGTGGACACCAGCGAGGCGAGCACCGGGCCGCAGGCCCAGACTGCCTGGTTCAGCGCGCTCTCCAGTCCGAGCGCGGTGGGCCGCAGGTGCTCCGGGGTGGTGCTGGACAACTGTGCGCGCATGCCGCCGGGCACGCCGGCGGCGACCGCTCCGGCGGCGAAGGCCAAGGCCACCAGGAGTGGCATCGGGCTGTGACCCGCGAGGACGGCGAGGGCCGCGAAGGCGAGCGCCTCGGCAAGCAGGGCGAAGCGCAGCTGACCCAGGAAGGGCTTCCGGTCGAAGCCGCGTCCCATGAAGGGCGCTCCGACGGCCTCCCCGAGTGCGTGCGCGGCGGCCATGACGCCTCCCGCGGAGAACGACCCCGTGCTGTGGCCCAGGAAGACCAGTGCCAGGGGGGCCATGGCGACGGGGGTGCGGATCAGCCCCATGGCGGCGTACCAAACGGTGCCGCCTTCGCGGCGCAGGACGTCACGGTAGGTCGGGGCGGGCGGCGCGGCCGACTGCGTGTTACCACTCATAGTGATAACTGGTAACCGGCCATGACGGTCGCAAACCCTGTTTACCGACTAAGCTCTACGCATGGGCAATCAAACGGGAACGACTGTGGCCGGGCCACGGGTGGAGGAGATGAGGTCCTTCCTCAACACCTGGGTGGTCCCCAACGACACGCGGGAGGAGACGGAAACCCTCCCCGGTCTCGCCGCGTCCGCGCAGGAGTGGGCGCGCGTGCTGCCGCACCTCCCCCGCCCGCGCACCGACGAGCTGACGGAACTGCTCGAGCTCCGCGACGACCTGCGCGCGGACGTGACCGAGCGCGGCACCCGCCGGCTGGACGACTGGCTCGCCCGCAGGCCGCAGACCGTACGCATCGGCGAGGGCGAACTGCGCCTGGAGGGCCCGGCGGCCCCGGTCGATGTCGTCCTGCGCCAGGCGGCCCATCTCGTGCTCGCCGAACGCTGGCGCCGGCTTCGGGCGTGCCCGGACTGCCGCTGGGTCTTCTACGACCAGTCGCGCAACAACACGCGCACCTGGTGCAGCATGTACGCCGGGGGAGAGCGGCCGGGCCTGCGGCAGCATCGCCAAGGTCCGGCGGATGCGCGCGGCGCAGAAGCAGCGGGCGGCGGTCACGGAGGCGGGGTGAGGACCCCGGCCGAGCCGGTGTCCCCACCCCGTGGCAGTGCGGTTCGGACAGGTGGTCAGAGGGCGGTGGCGGTCTGCCGCAGCAGGTGTTCCGTCTCCTCGGCCGCCTCCGGGCCGCGGTCGTAGACGAGGTACTCCGCGGTGTTGTTGTAGGGGCTGTCGTCGACGAGGATCACGGCACCGCTGTCCCCGTCGGGGCTGAGCCGGGGGTCGTGGTCGATGGCCCAGGCCAGCTTGGCGAAGTCCTGCACCGGCAGATCGTTGCGCGTGAGGACCGTGTGACTGCGCTGATAGTCGTCGCCCAGCAGCCGCCGGGCCGCGGCGTGCACGTGGGTGCAGCCGCCCACCCGGGCGTTCACCTCGCTGAAGAGCACCTCGCCCGTCGGCGTGACGATGGAGTCGCAGTTCAGGTGGCCCCGGTAACCGAGCTGACGGATCGTGCGGGCCATGGCCAGCGACACGTCCAGCATCCGCTGCTCCGCGGCGGCGGGCAGGGACACCGGCGGGATGGCGAAGCCGTTCCAGACCGGCTCCATCCGCATGTCGCCGTGGTCGAGGAGGAGCGGCTCGCCGGGCGGGTCGGGAAGGAACAGCTCGCTGTAGAGGGTGCGGCTGTGGGGGTGGTAGACCTCGACGACGGCCTCGCTCGGACGCAGGCCGGCGGGGAAGTCGCGGACCTCCTCGACGACGGGGAAGGAGGCGGCGAGCCGCGCCTCGATGTCCCCGAGGGAAGGGTCCGAATCCATGACGTGCCGGGCGGACGCCCCGATGGAGGGTACGTCGGCGTCGGTGGTGAACAGGACGTTGCCGTATCCGCTCGCGCTGAAGTCCTGCTTGACGATGACGCTGCCGGTGTGGGGCAGCAGCTCCCGCACGGCACGCGCGGTGGCACCCCGGCTGCGGCAGACCTCGCCCCGTGCCACCGGGACGCCGGTGCCGGTGGCCCACGCCCGGAAGAAGGACTTGCTGTTGAAGAAGTCGCTGCCGCCCTGGGCGAAGAACGCGGCGGCGGCCGGGGTCAGGCCGAGCCGGTCGGCGAGTACGGCGACGGTCCGGTCGTACAGGTACGGCGTGAGCGTCCAGTCCGGCCCCACGGTCCCCCGGAGCCGTTCCAGGAGCGGTTCGGCCAGCGCGGTGCGGGCGTCGAGGAACGTGCCCTCGTCCGGTCCGTCGGGGGTGAGGAACGTCAGGGCCTCGCGGTCGAGGCCGAGCAACGAGACGAGGTAGTCCCGGAAGTCGGGCGTGAGCCGCCGGTGGGCGAGCATCGCGTCACCGTCCTCCAGCAGCCAGGCCGTCCGGGTGGAGATGGCGTGCTGCTTGTGGGCTTCCTTGCGACTGAACCCGGTGAGCGGACTGGCGAACATGTACTCGCTCGTCACGTTGCCGAGGACGAGTTGGGGCACGGGAGTTCCTTTCGTGCTAGTGCTGCTGCGGGCTCGTACGGGTGCTGTCGGGGAGGCGTGGGGACCGCCCCGAGGCGGTCCCCACGGCCGGGGGGTCAGGCGCGTTCGGCGAGCTTCCTCTCGAACGCCCCGCGGTGGACGACGGCACGGCCGTGGACACCGCGCAGGATGACGGCACGGCTGTCGTGTGCCTCCACCTCGAAGGTCAGGACCTTGCCGTCCACGCCGGTCAGCGTGGCGGTGACGGTGATCTCCTCGCCGACCGGCGTCGGGGCCACGTGCGCGGAGTCGTGGTTGAGGCCCACCGTCATCCAGGGCGCGGTGACCTCGTCGCGCAGGACGTCCATGGCGGTGACCTCGCCGAGCCACAGCAGGACGGGAGTGGCGAGGACGTCGACGTCGTTGTCCCAGGCGGTCGCGGAGTCGCGGGGCCCGACCACGTGGTGGCGGGTGGCCGAGGAGCCGACGAGGGAGTCGAGCGCGGGACGCGGCGGGGCGGTGGTGTCGGACATGACTGCCTTTCGGACGGACGGACGGATGGGCGGACAGACGGACGGGCGGACGGGCGGACGCACGGGCGCACGCTCGGGCGGGCGGGTCCACCCACCCCGTCGGACTACCGCCCCGCCAGCAACACCCGATGCATAGGCGTGTCCAGCAGAGCGACCCGCCGCAACCCCGCGTCGGCCAACCACTGGTCATAGTCCTGGACGGTGTACGCGTCCCCACCCCCCGTCGCCAACATCGACGCCGCGAACAACCGGAAGAACCGGTTCTGCACGTTCCCGGAGCCGGCCTCCTCATCGACGATGTGGTCGACGATCGCGATGACCCCACCCTCGCCGAGCCCCTTCGCCGTCTTCAGCAGCAGCTCGTGCGCCGACTCCGGCGTCTGGAGGTGGAAGATGTTGACGAACAGCGCGAGGTCCGTCCCGTTGCCCCAGTCGTCGTCCCAGAAGTCCGCCGTGAGCGGCGAGAACCGCTCGCTGACCCCCATCCGCCCCGCCTGCTCGGCGGCGATCGCGGTGATCCGCGGAGCGTCCAGCCCACGCGCGGTGAGCTGCGGGAACGCCTGGAGCAGCAGGTGGCTGTAGATGCCGGTGCCGCAGCCGACGTCGAGGAGGACGGCCTCGGTGTCGTCCCCCCAGCCCCGCTCGCGCAGCGCGTCGGCGAGGACGGAGACGACGGGCGGGGCCCAGAAGTTGATGCCGCGGGCGAGGGAGGTGTAGTCCTCCTCGGATATCTGGTTGACCTGCTGCCCGCCGTGCTCGCCGCGCGCCCCGTTGCGGACGTTGTCGGCGAGGTGCCGCCAGGCCTGCCAGGCGACGTTGCGGTCGTGGGTGATCTTGCCGGCGAGACTGTAGAGCCCGTCGGGCGCGAACACGCCGTGCAGGGAGGCCGGCAGGGTGTAGACGGCCTGGCCGTCGCCGCCGCGCTCGCGCCGGACGATGTCGTAGGCGTGCAGTCCGTCCAGCAGGACGCGGGTGGCGCGCAGGTCGGTGCCGAGGGTCTCGGCGAGGCCGGCCGCGGTGGCGGGGCCGTCGGTGAGGGTGGCGAAGACGCCGAGGTCCTGGGCGGCTTCGATGACTCCGGGCGCCCACATGCCGATGAGGTGCTCGTAGACGCGGTGGGTGGCGCGGGCGCGTCGTCGTCGGCGGTCAGCAGGCGGGTGTCGACGAGCGGGGTGTGGTTGGCGGTGGCCTTGGGCGTGAGATCGACGGGCGCGGTCATGGCAGGTCTACTCCCGGTCTGGGGTGGTTGGGTGAGGTCGGTGGAGCGGCCGGTCACACGACGATCCCGCCGTCGATCCGGAGCACGGCGCCGGTGATGTACGAGGCCTTGTCGGAAGCGAGGAAGGCGATGGATTCGGCGACTTCCTCGGCGCTGCCGAAGCGGCCGAGCGGTACGGCGGCGAGGGTGCGGGCGCGCTGTTCCTCGGTGAATGCCCCGGCGGTCATGTCGGTTTCGATCATGCCGGGGGCGACGGCGTTGACGCGGATGCCGAAGCGGGCTGCTTCCTTGGCGAGGGCGCAGGTCAGGCCGATGATTCCGGCCTTGGACGCCGAGTAGTTGCCCTGTCCGGGGTTGCCGGCGCCGGAGACGCTGGACAGGGTGATGATGACGCCGGACTTCCGTTTGACCATGGGGAAGAGGGCGGCCCGGCAGAGGTGGGCGGTGCCGTCGAGGTTGGTGTCGATGACGTCCTGCCAGTCCTGGTCGGACATCAGCAGCAGGGGGCGGTCGCGGGTGATGCCGGCGGAGGCGACGGCGACGGCGACGGGCCCGAGGTCGTTCTCGGTGCGGGCGACCCAGTCCCGTACGGCCCGCGCGTCGACGACGTCGAGCTGCTGGGCGAGCCAGCGCACACCGAGTTCGTCCAGCTCCTTGCCGAGGCGGCTCGCCGCCTCCTCGTCGGAGCGGTAGGCGAAGCTGATGTCGTACCCGTCCTGGGCGAGCCGCAGGGCGGTGGCCCGCCCGATGCCGCGCGACCCTCCGCTGATCAGTGCGGTCCCGACGGCGTTCCCGGCGCCACTCCCCGCGGCGGTCCCGGCAGCGCTGCGGGCGTCCGCCCCTGCACGGCCCTCCCCTCGGCTTCCCCCACGGTTCTCCTCACGGCTCCCCGTGGGCGTGTTCTCCGCGCTCACGCGCCTCCCCGAGGAGCCGTACGACCGCGCAGGCGACCGAGCCGTCACGGTCGACGGAGGTGATCACGGCCGGTCTGCCGTGGGCCTCCGGCGTCCGCCGGGCGGTGGCGAGGAGCGCGGCGAGCTGGAAGGCGGTGGAGGCGCCCGCGGTGTCGCCGATGCGGTCGTGGACGTCGACGCGGGTGACGGCGTCGGCGCCGAACAGCCTCCGCAGCAGGGCGGTTTCGACGTGCCCGACCCGTCCGGTGAGTCCGCCGCCGACGGCCGCCCACACCTCGGACGGCTCGACGCCGGCGGCGGCGAGGGCGTCCCGGACGGACGACTCGGCCGTGGTGGCGAGTTCGTCGTCGACGTCCACGCGGACGTCCACGGCGAGGAGTTCGGCCAGAGCGGTACGACCGGCCGGTATGCCGTTGCCCGGCTCGACCAGGAGGAGCGCGCAGCCCTCCCCGAGCGGTCCGGCGCTCTCGTCGGCGCCCCGGGTGTGGTGCTCGATCCAGGAGCGGGACGGCGAGTACTCCTCGACGGCGCCGACGAGGACCCGCTCGGCGCGGCCGGCCGCGAGAGGCGACGGGCGTAGCCGAGCGCGATGAGCCCGGTGGGCCGGCCGCCGGCGAGGGTGGTGTTGGGCCCCTTGAGGCCGAACCGGATGGCGCTGGCGGCGGCGGGACAGTTCATCAGCACGTTCGGCATGAACTGGGCCGGCACGTCGTACGGCTTCTGGCCGGTGAAGGAGGCCATGGCGAAGTCGTGCTGGCTCTGCGCGCTGCCGAGGGTGGTGCCGAGGACCAGTGCGGTGCCGGTGCCGACCGGGACCGGCCGCTGTTCGCGGGAGGCCTCGTCGAAGAGTTCCCGTACGGCGGTGACGGCGAGGCCGGTGGCCCGGTCCATGGTGCGGGTGCCGGCCCGGCCGAGTACCTCGCGCACCTCGAACCCGGGTACCAGGCAGGCTTCCTGGGCGGCGTGGCCGTCGGGGACGGGGACGGCCCGGCTGCCGCCGGCGTCCTGCGTCACGATGCCCCGTGCGTAGTCGGCGCTGGCCACGCCGTAGGGCGAGACGGCCGACCAGGCGGTGATGAAGTGGCGGTCCGTGGGGACCGCGACGGTCGTCATGATCAGGTCTCCTCGTGTCTGCCGAGGACGACGGCGGCGTTGTTGCCACCGAAGGCCAGGCCGTTGTTGACGACGACCCTGAGGTCGGCGTCGACGGCGTGGTTGGGCACGCAGTCGACGGCGCATTCGGGGTCGGTGGAGCGGTGGTTGACGGTCGGCGGGATGAAGCCCTGGTGCAGCGCGAGCGCCGAGGCGGCCGCCCCGAGGGCGCTGGCGGCGCCCATGGAGTGGCCGAGCATCGACTTCAGGGCGACGGTGCGGGGCGGGCGGTCCCCGAACACCTTGCGGACGGCCCGGATCTCGGTGACGTCGTTGGTGGGGGTGCCGGTGCCGTGCGCCGAGACGAGGTCGACCTCCTCGGGCTTGACGCCCGCGTCGCCAGCGCGAGCCGCATGACCTGGGCGACGCTGTCCATGTTGGGCGCGGTGGGGTGGTGGGCGTCGCAGTTGAGGCCGTAGCCGAGGAGTTCGGCGTAGACGCGGGCGCCGCGGGCGCGGGCCGAGTCGAGGCTCTCCAGGAGGAGGATGCCCGCGCCCTCGGCGGTGAGCAGTCCCTCCCGGTCGGCGTCGAAGGGCCGGCAGCGGTCGGAGGCGACCAGGCCGAGCCGGTGGAATCCGGCGAAGGTCCGCCTGGTCAGGGCGTCCGCCCCGCCGACGAGCGCCCACTCGGCCTCGCCGGAGCGCACGGCGTCGTAGCCGTCGCCGACGGCGTAGTTGCCGGCCGCGCAGGCGGTGCCGAGCACGGAGGGCACCGCGCGCGGCAGCCGCAGTTCCCTGACGACGGCGAGGGCCAGCCGGTGGGCGGCGAGCCGCCCGACGCCGACCGGGTCAGCCCGGCGGGCTCGGTGCCGTTCGCCTGGGCCTCGACGAGCCGGTCGAGGGCGTCGGCCTCGCCGTCGGTGGTGCCGACGGTGACCAGGCCCGGCCCGCCCCGCAGGTCCGCCGGGTCGAGCCCGGCGTCGCTCACCGCCATCCGGGCGGCGGCGACGGAGAACTGCGTGGCGCGGCCGAGCTGTTCGGCCGGCGTGTGGCGGACCCATGCGGACGGGGTGAAGTCGTGCACCTCGTGGGCGAGTTGCCTGCGGAATCCGGTGCTGTCGAAGCGGGTGATGGGACCCGCCCCGCACCGGCCCTCGCGCAGGCCCCGGGTGAACTCGGTGACGCCGTTGCCGATGCTGGACAGGACCCCGATCCCGGTCAGCACCACACGCCGGGCGGTCATCGCGCCGCGGCCCGGGACAGCACCTCGAGGACGGCCTCGAGGTTGACCATCTTGGGCAGTTCGTCCTGCTCGATCGTCACACCGAAGGTCTTCTCCAGCGTGGACAACAGTTCGATCGCGGCGAGGGAGTCGGCGCCGTACTCGTCGACGAACAGGCCGGTCGGGGTCAGCTCCTCCTCCAGTTCGAGGGCGTCGGCGACGATCGCTCTCACCTGGGTCTCGACGGCCTCGTCGATGGTGATGGCACTCATGGTGTCGGTTCCTTTCCTGGGTGGTGAGGTGGTGCGTGGCGTGCGGTGGAGCGTTGCCGTCGGGTCAGCTCGCCTCGGCGAGGCTCCTCGGCCGCAGGTCGGTCCAGTTCCGCTCGATGTGGTCGAGGGCCTCGGCCCGGCCGGTGTCGGACAGGACGGCCTGCCAGCCGTCGGGTATCTGTGCGAACGCCGGCCACAGGCAGTGCTGGCCTTCCTCGTTGACCAGCACATGGAATGTCCCGGTCTCGTCGTCAAACGGATTTACCATTACCGTGACGTGTCCCTTCTCTTTCCACGGACGCGGGCGCACTCACCCCGCGCGGGCATTTCATGAAACCCCTCAGAATTCACATCCGATGTCTTCGGATGTCATTCCATGAGGTCGGTCAGCACGCGGGCCACGGCCGCCGCGGGAGCGGCGTCCAGCATTCCGTCGTGGTCGGCGTCCACCTCGTGGCGGACGATCCGGCCGGCGGTGTGGGGGGCCCAGACGGATGCGCCGGTGGCGTGCGTGTCTCCTCGCGTCGCCGCGAAGAAGTGCAGGTCGCCCTGGTGGAGGCGGGGACGGTGGGTGACGGCGAGCGTGTCGAGCGCCCGGATGACCCGCAGCAGGCGGCCGTACTGGTCGTCGGTCAGCTCCGCCAGCGCCTCGCCGGCGGCGCCGAGCCTGGCGCGCAGTTCGCCGCTCAGGAGGGCGTCGTCGAGAACGCCTTCCGCCGGTTCCGCCGGGTCGGCGGGGAATCCGTCGAGGTTCGCCAGCAGGGCGACCTTTTTCCCGGACTCCACGAGCTGGCAGGCCATTTCGTGGGCGACCAGTCCGCCGAACGACCAGCCGAGAATATGATACGGGCCGTCCGGCTGAATTTCCACCATTCTTTCGACGTATTGCGCGGCCATTTCCGAAACGGATTCCGGCTGCGGGGCGTCGTCCTGGATTCCGCCGGCCTGGAAGGCGTGGACGGGCGTGTCCGGGAGGTGGGCGGCCAGGGACAGGAAGGGCCAGCCGAGGCCGACCCCGCCGTGCACGCAGAACAGGGGTGGACGGCTGCCGTGCGGGCGGATCGGCAGCACGGGCGCGAACGCGGCGTCACCCGAGGTGTCCGCACCGCCCACACCGGCGCCGGACGCCACGGAGGCCGGCACGTCCGGCTCGTCCAGCGCGGCCAGCGCCGCGGCCGTCCGGTGCACGAACACGTCCGCCGGTGTGAACCGGACTCCGGCCGCCTTCGCCCGGCCCACCAGCCGGATGGAGCGGATGGAGTCGCCGCCGAGGGCGAAGAAGTCGTCGTCGGCGCCGACCGGTCCGGCGCCGGTCCCGAGGGTCTCGGCGAACAGGCGGCACAGCAGTTCCTCGCGCGGGCCGGCCGGGGGGCGGCCGCCCGTCGGGGCCGGTGCGGCGGGCGCGGGCAGCCGATCGCGGTCCACCTTGCCGTTGGGGGTGAGCGGGAGGGCGTCCAGGACGACCAGGCCGGCCGGGACCATGTAGTCGGGCAGCCGGCGGGCGGCACGGGAGCGCAGGTCGGCCGGTTCGGTGCCGCTCACCGTGACGACGTACCCGGTGAGCCGGTCCTCGCGGACCACCACCGCCGACTGTTCGACATCGGGGTGGTCCGTCAGCACGGCCTCGATCTCACCGAGTTCGATGCGGAAGCCGCGCACCTTGACCTGGTGGTCGATCCGGCCGAGGTAGTCGATCGTGCCGTCGGGCCCCTGCCGCACCAGGTCGCCGGTGCGGTACATGCGGGCGCCGGACCGAGAGGCGAAGGGGTCGGCGACGAAGCGTTCGGCGGTGAGGCCGGGGCGGCCGTGGTAGCCGCGGGCCAGGCCGACGCCGCCGATGTACAGCTCGCCGGTGGCGCCGGTCGGTACGGGGTGCAGGTCGGGGCCGAGGACGTAGGTGCGGTTGCGCCGAGGGGGCGGCCGATGGGCGGGGTGCCGGTGCCGTCGAGTTCGGTGGCGGTGGACCAGATGGTGGTCTCCGTCGGGCCGTACAGGTTGGTCAGCTTCCGTGTGGCGGCCGCGAGTCGGGCGGCGAGGGCGGGGCTGATGGCCTCGCCGCCGGTCAGTGCGTGCAGGCCCGCGAGGGCCTGCGGGTGCTCGGTGACCAGGGCGTGCCAGAGGGTGGGGGTGGCCTGCATGACGGTGGCGCCGGAGTCGGTCAGCAGGGCGGCGAGGGCGTCGGGGTCGCGGACGGTGTCGTGTCCGGCGAGGACCAGGCGGGCGCCGGAGATCAGCGGTGCGAACAGTTCCAGGTTGGCGATGTCGAAGCCGAAGGTGGTGACGGCGACGAACCGGTCCTCCTCGCCCAGTTCCAGGCGTTCGCGCAGGTCGGCGAGGAAGTTGGCGAAGGCGGCGAAGGAGATCACCACGCCCTTGGGGCGGCCGGTGGAGCCGGAGGTGTAGATGGTGTAGGCGGCGTCGGCGGGCGCCGGGTCGCCGGTGAGGCCGGGTGCGTCCGGGACGGGTTCGTCCAGGAGGAGTCGCGGTACGGCGTGCAGGGCGGGCAGCCCGTCGGCCACGTCGGTGGTGGTGAGGGCGAGGACCGGTCCGGCGTCCTCGACGACGTACCCGATGCGTTCGGCAGGGTAGGCCGGGTCGATCGGCAGGTAGGCGGCGCCGGCCTTGTGGACGGCCAGGACGGCCACGGCGAGTTCGGCCGAGCGGCGCAGGGCGACGGCGACCAGGCTGCCGGGTCCGGCGCCCCGGGCGCGCAGGGCGCGGGCGAGGCGTTCGGCCTGTTCGTCCAGCTCTCGGTAGGTGAGGGCACGGTCCTCGCAGACGAGGGCGGTGCGGTCGGGGTGGGCGGCGGCGCGCTGTTCGAACCAGCGGTGGGGCGGGCCGTCGTCAGGGGT
>NZ_MPOH02000079.1 GCF_001896135.2 Streptomyces phaeoluteigriseus | reverse complement strand
GTGTGCCGCCTGCGACGGGCCGCGCCGCGGGCGGTGACCTTCCCGTCGGCGGAGCGGTGCCTGCCGGCGGGCGGTACGGCCCCGGCGGGGTCCTCGCCGGGGCCGAGCGGGGAGGCCGCCCCGGCCAGGGCGGAGGTGTCGTGGGCGGAACGGATGCTCGCCGCCAGCGCGGGCGACGCCGCCACCAGCGCCAGGCCGGCCAGCAGACCCTCCGCGGGCAGCAACCCGCTCCACAGCCCCGAGCACCGCGTACAGCCGCGCGCGTGCCGGGCTATGCGCTTGCGCCACAGCGCCGAGGGCCGTCCGTCCCAGCTCGCCAGGACGCCCCGGAGTTCCTCGCAGGGCTGCTGGGCGTCGAGCGCCCGCACGACCACGCGTGCGGCCTCCAGCTGCGCCTTCATCCGCTGCACGCGGACCGCGGTGTGCTGCGGGGAGAGTTCCAGCGCCTCGGCCACCTCGGCCCGGGTCAGCGCACCGGCGCACTCCAGCCACCACAGGGACAGCAGGCTCCGGTCGTCGGGCTCGAGCCAGCGTGTGGCGCGCGCGGTCTCCTGGCGCTGGCCCGACAACTGAAGCCGCACCAGGGTGAGATCGACGAAGTCCGCGCCCGGGTCGGCGACGTCCCCGGCCTCCTCCACGGGCGCCTGGGCGAACTGCCGTTGCTGCCAGTGCGCACGGATCTGGTTCATGGTGATGGCCACCAGCCAGGACCGGAAGCTCTCGGGGTCCCGCAGCGCGGTCAGGGAGTCCAGGGCGCGGAGCATGCTCTCCTGGACCACGTCGTCCACGTCCACCGAGCCGTTCAGCGCGCGGCCCACGATGTTGTAGACCAGCGGGAGGTACGCGCTGACCAGAGCGTCCTGTGCCGCCGGGTCGCCCCCTCGGGCCGCGGTCACCAGTGCCGCATGCTCCACCGTGTGCTGAGTGCTCATTACCGCTTCCCTGTCGTCGATGCCGAACGTGCTGTCCGTGACAAGGGAGATCTCTGGGGCAGCCTCGGATAACAGTTATTCGGAAATTCGTGTGAGCAGATGTTCGCCGGACCACACCGCCACCGCAATGGGGAGGGTCACACCGGTCCCGCCGCACGCCTCGGCCAGGTCGGCCGCACGGGTTTGCGCGGTGGCCCGCGAGGCGGCGCGCCCTCCGCACGCTCCTCTGGGCGCATCCGTACGGGTGGCATCGGCCGGACGGCGAAGCGGCTCGGGACCGGCGGGCGTTGTGCAGAACCCAACCATCACCCTCGGGAAAGGCACTCCGATGCGACGTACGCTCCTTCTCGCCGTCTGCGCCCTGATCACCGCCGCCGCCACCGGATTCTTCGCCACCAGCGCCATCCGCAGTCGCTGAGGCGCCACCGCCGGCCGTCTCGGGGCACCCGGACCTGGCACCCCCACCGGTGACACCCTCCACACCCGGCACCCCCAC
>NZ_MPOH02000078.1 GCF_001896135.2 Streptomyces phaeoluteigriseus | reverse complement strand
GGTGGCATTGCCGCGACCGCCATGGCAGGACGGTGCGGTGCGCTTCCGCAGGGTGTTCAACGCATCACCGACGGTAGGTCTGAAAGTTATGACCGTGCAAGCCGTTCGCGTAATCTGACACCCGAACGGGGCATACCGCACAGCAGGTTGAGGAGCTGGACATGGCGACGCGACGGCACCCCACAGCACGACAGGCGCGCCTGGGTGTCGAACTCCGCAGACTCCGGGACAGCGCAGGACTCAAGGCCACCGAGGCTGCCGCCCTATTGGGCGTGAGTTCGGTTCAGGTGAGTCAGATCGAGTCCGGCGTCGCGGGTGTCAGCGAGGAGCGCGTGCGCCGCCTTGCCGCCAACTACGCCTGTACAGACGCGGAGTTGATCGATGCGCTGGTTGCGATGGCCACGGATCGGACGCGCGGCTGGTGGGAAGAGTACCGACGCATCCTTCCCGCCGCCTATCTCGACCTCTCCGAGCTGGATCACCATGCGACGTTCCGCCATGACGTGGCAGTCATCCACGTGCCCGGGCTTCTCCAGACGGAGGCCTACGCACGTGCTCTCTTCGCCTACATGAACCCGCAGTTTCCGGAGAGCGAGGTGGAGCACAGGGTCAGTCACCGGATGAGACGGAAAGTCGTCATCGAGGGCGCCGACCCCATCCCGTACGAGACGGTGATCCACGAAGCGGCGCTGCGCATCAGGGTGGCCGGCCGGGCCGCGTCCCGCGCCCAACTGACCCGCATCCTGGAGGCGTCCGAGGCTGAGCACGTCGCGGTGCGCGTCGTGCCGTTCGGTCTGGACGACTTCGCAGGCGCCGGAAGTGCCATGGTTCACGTAGGTGGAGTGGTACCCCGGCTGGACACCGTCGTACGGGACGCTCCGCACGGCACCGCCTTCATCGACTCCGCAGCACAACTGGAGCACTTCCGGGGGCTGTTCCGTAGGGTGAAGCAAGCGTCGTTGGACGCCGATCAGTCACGCGACCTCATCAACGGGCTCATCAAGGAACTGTGAGGAGCAGCCATGTCCACCCGCCCCAAGTGGCAGAAGTCATCCTTCTCCGGCGGCGGTGAGGGCAACGACTGCCTAGAGCTGGCGTCCTCCCCCACCCACATCCACCTCCGCGAGAGCGACACCCCCACCACCACCCTCACCACCAGCCCCGTCGCCCTCGCGCATCTCCTCAAGGGCATACGCGCGGGCGCGGCCCTCAGCGCAGTTTGACGAGCTGGGCGTCCAGGAGTGCGGTCGGGATCGACGGCGTGCCGCTGAGGTAGGCCACGGTGTTGCCCGAGCGGAGGATCACGGCCTTGGCCGGAGTCTTCCTGCCGCCCCGCTCCACCGTCGCGCCGAGGCCCATCGCCTGGTCCGTGCCCTCGGGGGCGAGTTCCGGGGCGACCTTGCCGACCTTGTGTTCCACGCCGTCGACCGTCGCCGTGAAACCGGCCGCGCACTCGTCGAGGGCCGTACCGATGGCGTCCATCGCCGTCCGGGCCTCGTCCGAGGTGTACTCGGCGAGGACCACGGTGACGGTGGCACCTTCGCCCGACGCCTTCCGCACGACCGTGGACGTCGGCTTGCCGACCGTCGTGCCGGACAGGGCGTAGGCGAGCGGGGCGCAGGCGTCCTCCGTCACCCGTACCTTGCGTCGGCCGGCCGTCGTGGACACCGTGAAGCCGTCGGCGTCCCGGGCCGCCAGCGCCGCGCTGCCAGCCCACCCGCCCGCGTCGTCGCGCCCGGCTGGGCGGTGGGCTTCAGCAGACCGTCGGTGCTGCCGCCCCCGCCGTCGCCCGCCGCGTCACAGGCCGACAGCAGCGCGCTCAGTACGGTCACCGTGCCAAACACTGCTCGACGCCCCGCGTACGGTCGTCGCCCTTGCGCCTTCTCTCTGTGCCGAGGCCCTCTAGTCATCGAGCCGCTCACCGTTGATCTCACCATGGACCCATCGGACACACTCGGGCCGATCGCCCGTGCCCGCACGGCAGAACTCCTCCAGCGCGGTGCGGATCTGCTCGACGGGCAGAGTGCTCCGCGGATCGAAGCAGAGGGGGCTGTGCGGATCGGACAGCACCTGCGGATCGGAGCCGGGCGGCGTGGGGTTGTCGGAAACCCAGCACCACTGAGACGTCTCGTCGCCTGCGGCGTCGGCACGATCGGGACTGACGTACCAGACGAGCCCGCCGTATCCGGTCGTCACGTTGACGCTGACGTGCAGGTGATTGTCCGGCCACCAGTCATGGGTGTCCGCCGTGTGCCGCCCGTCGGCGAAGAAGAACAGCACATTGTCGCCGGCCCCGACGCCCGGAACCACGAAGCGCTGCTCCTCCACGGCCCGGGTGATGAGTTCCTCCATCTCCGGCCATGTCTTCGCGTAGGAGTAAGTAGCTCCCGACCGCACGTTGAGCATCACGCTGTTCCCCAAAACTCTTTCGCCTCTGTGGCCCCGGCCTCCCACACTCTCATGACGGAGTTCTTGGGAAGGATCGCCCTCACCGCCGTCGAGCAGTTGTGGAAGTCACTGCATACGGCCGCGTTGTTGATCACCACGTCCACCTCGGTGATCCCTCGGTCCCTCATCCATGCCGCGTACTTGGTCTCGACGTGCGTGTCCTGGGGGTACCTTCCGCGAGGGTTGATGCGCGGCCCGACACCGTTGCTGGCAGCCTGGTGCAGATAGGCGTTGGCCCGCGGAGACAGCATGTCCGTTCCGCTCGTCAGCTGGTGCACCCCGTCATCCGCCCCGAGCGCGTTTCCGTCGGCATCGAAGATCCGACCTGTGGTCTGCCGTTCACCGGCAAGCTCGTTGTGAGCCTGCTCCACGTGGTCCGGCTTGTTGCCGCAGTTGTGAACGAGGAGCGGCGTGGACTCCGCGAGCACGTAGTACGTGTGCAGGTCGCTGACAGTGAGGTTGTGGACCGTGGCGCTCTGCGTGGTCCAGCGTTCGACCGCTGTGACCTGGACGTACGTGCCGGCACTGGTGCGCAGCCACTCGCCCGCCCTCAGGTCCGTGGCGTCGATCCACTCGCCCAGCTCGGGAACCCAGAAGGGGTGCCCCTCGGTGGCCGTCACCTGGGCCGTCTTCTCGCCGTCACCGACCTCGACGGTCACCTCGACCAGGTGCTTCACGCCCTCGCCGACGATTTCAGCGGTGACCGTCTCGACAGCCGTCTCGCCGGTCTCCGGGTCGGTCGCCAGGACCTTGTCGCCGTTCTCGACCTGCTCGATCGGCTTGGTGGTGCCATCGGCCATCAGAACGCGGGTACCGGGAACGAAGCTGTTGGCCTCCTTCTTGGAGCAGCTTCCCCCGCCACCGGACGACTCCTCCTTCGCCCTCGCCTGCCGCGGCTTGGGCTCCGACTTCTTCGCCGCCGCCTTCCGCGCCTTCTGGACCGCATTGCCGGTCTTCTGCGCGGCCTTCTTGGCCTGCCGGGTCGCCGCTTCCTTGGCCTTCTTCTTCAGCTGTGCCGCCAGGGCGGCCTTCTTCTTCTTGGCCTCGGCCGCCTTGCGAGCCAGTTCGCGGGCCTTGCGGGCCAGTTCGAGGACCTTACGGGCCTTCTCCTTGGCCTTCATCAGCGCGTTGATCGCCTTCGCGATCCGGTACGCCGCCTTGGCCACGCCGATGGCCTTGTACGCCTTCGTCCACGGGATGGCGTTGAGGAACAGTTCGCCGCACGCCCACACGTCGCCGCGGGAGAAGCAGCCGACCACGCTGTCCCAGCCGACGAACTCCTTCAGAGCCGCCCAGCCGATGGACAGGATGATGTCCGACACCGACGTGTTCAGCGTCTGCTTCGCCGCGGCCTCTTCGGACGCCGAGGGACCGCCGTACTCCGAGCTGCCGCCCTCCGACGCCAGTCCCGACGGGTCGGCGAAGGTGACCGGGTTGTTCTCGCAGTAGACGTAACCGTTCATCTGGACCGGGTCGGCCAGGTCCAGGACCGGGTCGGCGGAGAGGAAACGGCCGGTCGACGGGTCGTACTCGCGCGCACCCAGATGGACCAGGCCGCCGCTCGCATCGTCGCCGCCGCCCACGTAGCTCTGGTGGGACCGCCAGGTCGACGACTCCGAGCGTTTCACGCCGAACGGGTCCGTCTTGGAGAACTTGACCTTGTTGCCCGACGCCAGCGCCACGTTGACGTACGCCGTGCCGTTCTGGTCGGTCACCTGGACCGACAGCTCGGCCGCACCCGCGCCCTGCGCGTGCCGCATCACGGTCGGCGCGCCGGGCTGGGAGTAGTAGCGCTCGGTGTAGGCGGGGCCGCCGGCCGCGTTGACCGAGATCGTCGACTCGCCGAGGTACAGGGTGCGCTCGGTGGCCGAGATCGCCATCAGGCGTGATCCGTCACCGCCGTAGACGTACTTGGTCTCCTTGTCCGGCACCCACGACTGCTTCGCCGACCCGTCGCACGTGTACAGCTGGAGGTCGGTTCCGTCGGCCGGGTTGGAGCTCGGCACGTCCAGGCACCTGCCCGACGACACGTGCTTCAGGGTGCCCGTCGAGGTCGCGGTCCACCGCTGGGCAGCCGTGCCCGTGCAGTCCGCGATGACGACCGGTGTGTTGTTGGCCGTGCCGCCGCCGGACGGGACGACACACTTGCCGAGGACCTTCAGGGCACCCGTCGACGGGTCCGTCGAGGAAGCCGAGTCGATGCGCAGCTTCTGCGCCTTGCTGCCGTTGCAGGTGTACAGCTGGAGAGCGGTGCCGGCCGTGGTCGACGAACCCGACAGGTCCAGGCACTTGTTCGCCAGGCCCTTCCACGCACCCGCGCCGTTCTCACCGAAGCCGGTCACCTTCTCGACCTGGCCGTCCCAGGTCCAGGTCAGCGCCTGCTCTGAACCGTCGTACGTGCGGGTCAGTGTATTGCCCGCGTCGTCGTACGTCAGCGCCGTCGCCTTGGTGACCTGGGCGCCGGAGTCCGCCTTGTAGGTGGAGGACATGCTCGTCAGCGTGTGGGGCTGGGTACCGTCCGCCTTGCCGTAGACGTAGTCGGTCGTGGCGTCCTTGGTGGTGTCCAGGCCCGGGTCGTGCTCGACGAGCTTCTTGCGGTTGCCCATCGCGTCGTACGTGTACGACTGCCAGTAACCGCTGTTCGCCGCCGTGACGTTGGTCGTGCCGTCCGAGTACTTCGGCGCCGCCGTCGTCTTGCCCGTCGCCGTGCAGGACGTGGGAGCCGTCCACGCCTCGGCCAGCTGGCCCAGCGCGTCGTAGGTGAAGCACTGGCGGTCGATCGTCGAGTTCGCGGTGTCCGCGATCGACGTGACGTTGCCGGCCGGGTCGTAGGCGTAGGTGCGGGAGTTGACGCGGTGGCCGGTGACGGCCGTGGTGTCGCTGGTCGACTCGCGGTCGACGATGCTCCGGGTCAGCTCACCCGTCGCCTCGTCGAACAGGTTCGTCGTCCACACCCGGTTGGGGTTCTCGCCGCTGACCGTACGCAGGACCTGGCCGTACGGGGAGTACGAGGTCTGCGCGGTGTACCAGGCCAGGCCCGAGGTGGAGACCGGCAGGCCGTCCTCGTTGTAGCGGATGACCAGCTTCTCGGCGGGCAGGGTGCCCACCGACGGCAGGTTGACCGCCTCCACGACGCCCGACTCCGAGTACTCGAAGCTGTAGACGTAGTCCTTCTGCAGACCGTAGGAGAGCGCCACCGACTCGGGGATCGAGATCTTCTGGCCGGTCGGCTGGTAGTCGCTCGTGTAGCCGGTCACCGCCGTGGTGTACGCGAGCCCGTCCGTGAAGCGGGTCTGGGAGGTGGCGAGACCGACACCGCCGATGAGCGTGTCATACGTGGTCTTCGCCAGCAGCTTGCCGGTGGCGGAGTTCTCGTGCTGCTCGATCGGACGAGACAGGCCGTCGTAGACGGTGTGGACGGCCGCGTTCTCGTCCGTGACCAACTCAGGGCGGTCCAGGATGTCGTAGCGCGTCGTGGTCGTGCCCGCGTCCGGGTCGACTGCCTCGATCTCACGGCCCCGGGCGTCGTACTTCCAGGTCCACAGGCTGCCCTGTGAGTCCTTGGCCTCCACGCGGTCACCGCGCTCGTCGTACTTGTACGTCGTCGAGCGGTACGCCGCCCGCAGCGCGTCCGTGAAGGTGTCGACGCGGACCGTGCGGCCCATGGCGTCGGACCAGGTGCGCTGGGCGGTGGCGCCCTGCGGGTTGATGACCGTGGAGTTGTCGAGGCCGTACTCGTAGCGGGTCGCCTTCGCCGGGACCTCGGTGCCGTTGAGGTACGGGGTCTCGGTGAGGGTGCGGCCCAGGCCGTCGTAGGCGTAGAGGGTGGCGTTGGGGACCTGGTAGTCCGAGGCCAGCTCGAACAGGACGGAGGAGGGTTCGTCCTTGTCGTAGTAGGCGTTGTTGGTCTGCTTGATGGTGCCGTTGGCGCTGTACAGGGTGTCCGTGATGAGGCGACCGCCGCCGACCGCCGGTTCCTGCTTCTGGCGTTCGCGGCCGAGGCCGTCGTAGATGACGGTGGAGACGCCGTAGTCGCCGGTGTCGGTGAGGGACTCGGTGGTGATCGAGACCGGCTGGCCGATCGTGGTGTCGTAGGTGATCTTCGCCGACGGGGACTTGGACGTGGCGCGGTTCGGGTTCCACACCTGGGTGGCGCGGCCGAGGGCGTCGTAGGTGTAGGTGGTGACGCGTCCGTTGACGTCCTCGTCGCTGAGGGCCACCCCACGGCCGGGTTCCAGCGTGCTGGTCTCGCTGTGGTTCAGCGCGTTGGTGGTGGTGATCTGGAAGACCTGCCCCTTGTCCGGGGTGTAGGTCGTGGTGTCCTTCGAGTCCTCGTCGTTCGCGATCGCCAGGGCGTTCTTCGTGGACGTCGTGCGGCCGTACGCGTCGTAGGTGACCTCGGCGTCCTTGACCCAGCCGCCGCCGGTGCCGGTGACGGCCCAGGTCGCGGTGGCGTTGCCGACGGTCGGGGCGGCCTGGTAGGCGAGGCCGTCGTAGGCGACACGGGAGCCGTCGATCCAGTCGGCGGCGGTCGCGGTGGCCGCCTGTGCGCAGGTGCCGGCGGTGGTCAGGGTCTGCTCGGGCAGGCCGATCAGGTGCTTGGCCGTGTTGTGGACGTACGACATGACCGTGCAGGTGTCGTCGTCCGTGTTGTTCGCCGCGGAGTCCGACGACCAGTCGTTGTACTCGGTGACCCGCGTCGGCAGGCCGTAGGTGTCCTCGTGCTCCGTCACCGTGCGCAGGACGCGCACGGTGCGCTTGTCGGTGCCTTCGCCGGAGGAGCGGGTGTAGGTGAGGGACTCGGGGGTGAGGACCCGCCAGGCCTTGAGGTCGGGGATGCCGCCGGAACGGCTGCGGGCGGCGAGCTTGACCGCCTTCGGCTTGTCGACCGTGCGGGTCAGCCAGGTGGAGGCGGTGGCGGAGGCGTAGGTGAGGGACTCGGCCACACGGCCGGCGAAGGGCTCCTCGTCCGTGGCGACGGTGGCGCCCTCGGAGTCCTTCACGATGACCGACCGGTTGCCCCCGCCGGGCAGGGGATCGCCGTCCAAGCCCCGGAAGAAGCGGGTCTCCGTCATGCCCCGCTTCGTGGACATGTACGCGGTGTCGCTGTCGTCACCGGTGTAGGTGCGGACCCGGGCGAAACCGCGCCACTGGTCGTAGGTACGCGTCTTCTTCTTGGAGAACTCGGCCTGGTTCAGGGTCCAGGCGGCGTCACCGAGGTACTCGTACGTCGTGGTGATCGGATCGAGTCCGCTGAGGGCGGGCAGTTCCTGGACCTTGTCGACGACGTACTTGTGGAACCAGTCGATGGTCTCCTTGTCGGGGTCCGCGTTCCAGTACGCCGGGAAGCACAGGCCGACGTTGGACTCGGGTTTGGGGAACGCGCCGTCCACCTTGCATGCGTCGGTCCGGTAGGTGACCAGGGTCTCGCCGCCGTACTCACTGACGACACGGGCGATGCGCAGTCGGTCGAAGGCGGGGTTGGGGTCGTCGGTGCCGCGCTTGACGCGGTTGGGCATCGAGACGCTGTTGGCGAGGAACTCCACCGGGTTCAGCGCGATGGCCTCGCCGTCGGTGCCGTAGCCGGTGCGGGTGATCGACTCCAGCCACAGGGCCGTGCCCTCGTCGGTGAGGTCGGCGGGCAGGGACTGCTGGAGCGTCCAGCTGTCCAGTTTGGTCAGCGCGGTGGAGCCCTGGGTGCGCTGCGTCCACGTGGTCACCTGGGCGAGCCGCTTGCGCGACCAGAAGGTGGGGACGGGGACGTAGCACTCCTTGCCGGCGGCGCAGTACAGGTCGGCCGGGGTGTCGTACCAGATGCGGTTCTTGGCGAAGTCACCGGAGGCGAAGTTGTCGTTCTCGTCGCCCTCCGCCGTGCAGCTGATCTCGCCTTCCTTGAAACAGCGCTCGTCGACGTCGAAGGTGACCTTGGAGATCGGGGTGGCGTACGGGTCGGCCGAGGTCAGGCCGTACTCGATGCGCTTGAGGTAGCCGCCGCGGTCGTAGGAGACGGGCGTCTTGTACTTGTTGTTCCTGGCGTAGTGGTTGGTCTCCTTCGCCCACCACAGCGTCATCGCGTTGCCGTTGGTGTCGACGACGTAGTCGAGGTTCCAGCGCCAGGCCTGGTCGCAGAAGGAGCCGGCGAAATCGCCCGCCTTGTAGCAGGGTTCGCCGTCCTGGTTGCCGGCGACGGGCGCGGCGAACACCGAGTTCGTCACCGGGTCGCCACTGGCCCAGGCGTTGTCCAGCTTGTGCTTGCCGAAGTAGTACTGGGTGCCGTCGCGGGTGGTGACCCGCCAGTACTCGCCGTCGGCGTCGCCGTTGGCGAGGCCGCTGTCGCGCAGCAGTTCGACGCGCGATCCGTCGCCGTTGGCGGTGACCCACTTGTCGCCGTACGGGCCGCTGCCGTCGGGCAGGACCAGTTCGGTCGTCGTGCCGCCGAGCGTGAGCGTGGCGTTGTACGAGCCGAAGCAGAGGTCGCTGGTCTTCTTGGTGTTGTTGCCGTTCGTCTGGTCGTCGCGGCAGGAGGCGTACGTGCGGGTGATGGAGCCCGCGTTGTACTCCCAGCCGTCGCCGATCCAGGAGGGCTGGTTGTTCGAGGCGGACGTGCGGCCGTCCACGACCTGCGAGTTGTAGCCGAAGGACACCGACGGGGACGGCCCGCCGGGGACGCTCGGGGTCTGCAGCGTGTACGAGTACGTGAAGGCGCCGGAGTTGCCGCCGGCGGACCAGGAACCGGCACTGACCAGCGGGGTCGCGCCGAAATCGCCCTTGGAGCCGGAGCCGGAGTCGGTGGCGAGGAGGACGGAGGAGCCGGAGCCGTCGGCGGTCGCGGCGGCCAGGGAGGCGAGGCGGGTGCCGCCGCCGGCCTTCGGCTCGCGGTAGACCGCGTCGGTGACCGCGCCCTGTTCCCGGGCGGAGGCGGTGGAGGCCGTCGACGCCGTGCTGGTGCCGCCCGCCGCCAGGTCCTCGGTGGCGACGGTCGCCAGGATGCGGCGCTCGTAGACGGGCTTGCCGTCGGCGTCGGTGCCGGTCTGGGCGACCACGTTGTCGGTGGAGACCTCGGTCGGCTCGGCGCAGCCCGCGGTGTCCGGGGTGGTCAGGAAGCACGCCGGGTACTGCACGAACGACAGCCGGTCGGCCCAGTTGGCGCCGTACAGCTCGGAGAAGTCGCTGTAGTCGAGGGCGATGACGGCGTCGCCGCTGGCCTCGGCGGGCGGGGTGACCGTGAGGGCCACGCCCTCGATCGCGGTGGTGGACAGCTCGTTCTGGCCGGCGAGGGAGACCTGCCACTCGCCTTCCAGGGCGGCGGCCTCGGTCGAGGTGGCCGTCTCCGGCGCGCCGACCTCGACCGGCAGCGCGGTGCCGTCGGGCTGGTCGAGCGGGACCAGGGTGCCGGGGGCGAGACCGGTGAGGTCCTTGGTGACGGTGCCGCCGGTGGGCGCCGTGACGTCGGTCGGCTCGTACTCGACGGGCTGCTCGGCCTCGGCCGTGGTGAGTTCGGCGAGCTTGCCGCCCTCCTCACCGTCCGCCTGTTCGACGGGCGGGAGGTCGACCAGGTCGACACCGCTGCGGTCATCACCCGGCGGCAGCGCCGACGCGGTGGGCGCGACGCCCACCATCAGCGCCACCACGAGCGAGCCGACGACGCCGGCCCGTATCCGCGCCTGCCTGCGGCGGTCGGCGCGCGTGCTCACGCGCTCCCTCCTGCCGCTCCATGACAGCGATCCCCACACAGCGGCAGCCCCCGCGCACACAGTTCCGTCCATTGACGATCACGAATGCTCGGGCACATGTTCACGGAAAGTCAACAAGCGGAATGGGGCCGGTGATCTAGGTCACGAGAGCAATTCACACGGCTGGCGATAAATGCATTCCGCAGGGTTTATCCCGGTCAAGATCATCTCAAACGGAGGGTAATCACCTCCTGAACAAGGGCGCATTGTGATCTTTTGATCCCACCTGACCCGGAAGTGAACCTGCTGGTCAGCCCCACCCTTGAGACGAACCTGCGAGCCGCTTCGCTCACTGAACAAAGTCACGGAAAGGCAAAGTGGATCGAGCGATGTGGCGCATCCGCTTCGCATCGGCCATGCTCTGTGCTCGCTTTCCCCGACTTCCGAACGGAACACGGCGGACGGCACAGGGAGCACACAGAATTCCGGGCACTCCGGAATTCCAGGGGGAGGGGACGCAGTACCATGCAACGTCGTCGCTTCGGCCTGCCCGCGTCCGGGCGCGGACGGGCAGGGGTGGGCGCCCTGGTCGCCGGCGCGCTCGGCATCGGGCTGCTCGCCGTTCCCCTGTTCGACGACCCAAGCCCCGCGGACTCTCCGGCCGGGACGAAGAAAGCCGCCACCGGCCCCCTCACCCAGGACACCGCCCAGGAGAAGGCCGCCGTCACCGGCAAGCGCGTCGAGGTGACCGCGCTGCGCGACGAGACGTCCACGACCTTCGCGCGACCCGACGGCAGCTTCGAGCTCGTCGCCCACGGCGCGCCGGTGCGTGCCCGGGTGGACGGGGTCTGGAAGCCCATCGACACCACGCTGGCCGAGACGGCCGGGGGCGGGTGGGCGCCCAAGGCGGCGGTGGACCCCGTGGTGTTCTCGGCGGGCGGGGGTGCCGCCGCCCGCGGCACCGGTGCGCGCGGAGCCGCCGCTTCCGGTCGCGGTGCGGCAGCCGTCCAGCCGGCCGTCTTCACCGTCGCGCGCGGCGGACGTGCCGTACGCGCCGCCGATGCCACCGAGGGGTACACCGAGCTGGCGACCATGACCAGCGGCGGCCACGAGATCACGCTGAGCTGGCCGGGAGCGCTGCCCGAACCGGTGATCAGCGGGCCGAGTGCCCTGTACCGGAACGTGCTCAGCGGCGTCGACCTGATGCTGACCGCCCAGGCCAGCGGCTTCAGCCACGTGCTGATCGTGCACAGCGCGCAGGCCGGGAAGGACGCGGGCGTCTCCGGGCTGTCCTACGGCCTGTCCTCACCGGACCTGACCTTCCATCTCGACCCGGTCACCAAGGTCGTCAGCGGCAGGGACCGCGACGGCCAGGAGATCGCCGTCTCGCCCACGCCCTACCTGTGGGACTCGGCGGGCCGCACGGCCGTCACCGAGGGCGCGGACCTCGAGCCGTCGGAGAGCCCGGAGCCCACCCCCTCGTACTCGGAGGAGCCCGGAGCCCCCGTCCCCGAGGAGAAGGCCGCCCCCGGGGACGGTCTCGACACGGACGCGCCGCAGGGACCGGCCGCGTCCGGGGAACCGGCCGCCGGAACCGCCGGCACCGCGGGCACCGGAACCGCCGATCCGGCCGCCTTCCGCGGTGCGGCGAACGCCGGCCTCGCCGCCCTCCGGCAGGCCGCGTACCGCGATGCCGCCCCCGCCGCCCTCCCGGACGAGCAGGTGTTCGCGCTGCCCGGACTCGCCGGCCCCGACCCCGGCACCCACCTCGCCGCCGCCGACGCGCGACTGACCGCGCCCGGCGCCACCGCCACCGGGCTGTCCCTGGTCCCGGACGCCGGACTGCTCACCGACGACGACACCGTCTACCCGGTCTTCATCGACCCCACGATCTACGGCAAGACGAAGAACTGGACCACGGCGTACAAGAAGTACCCGAGCTCCAGCTTCTACGACGGCGCCAACTACAACAGCGGCACCACCGAGGCGCGTGTCGGCTTCGAGTCGACCACCTGGGGGCTGTCCCGCTCCTTCTTCCGCCTGGGCTGGTCCACCAGCATCAAGGGCGCCCACGTCTCCTCGGCCTCCATCAAACTGCGCGAGACGTACTCCTGGTCCTGCTCCGCGCGCGAGATGCAGGTGTGGCTGACCGGGGGCATCTCCTCCAAGACCACCTGGAACAACCAGCCGGACTGGAAGTCGGAGATCGGCACCAAGTCCTTCTCGTACGGCTACAACTCGTCCTGTCCGGACTCCTACGTCAGCTACGACGCCAAGTCGGTCGCCCAGGACGCGGCGGACGGCGGCTGGTACTCGATGACGATCGGGCTGCGCGCCAGCACCGAGGACTCCGCGTACTCCTGGAAGAAGTTCCGGGCCGAGGGCGACAGCGCACCGAAGCTCACCGTGGTCTACAACCGCAAGCCGAAGACGCCGAGTTCGCTCGCCCAGGCCCCCGGCGGCGGCTGCGACCGCACCACGCCGTACATCCACATCGGCAAGCGCGACCTGACGCTGTCGGCGGTCTCCTCCGACGCCGACGACACCTCCACCCGGCAGGACCTGGAGTACCTGGACTTCGAGCTGTGGCGGACCGGCTACGGCGACACCAAGATCCTCGACAAGAACGTCGCGGTCACCAGCACCGGCAAGGCCTCGGCCGTCGTCACCAAGGACAAGTTCACCAACGGCTACCAGTACTCCTGGCGGGTGCGCGCGATCGACTCCAGCGGGGCCGCCTCACCGTACGCGCCGACCTCCGATCCGTACGTGTGCCGGTTCATCTTCGACAGCTCCAAGCCCAACGAGCCGCTCGTGACGTCCACCGCCTTCCCGCCGGCCGACGAGGACGGCTCGGTGTGGTCGACGGTGAAGTTCGGCTCTTCCGGCAACTTCACGTTCGCGCCGGACGAGGACACCGACGTCACCAAGTACGAGTGGTCCTTCAACACCACGAGTTACGCGAGCAGCAAGACGGTCACCGCGGGCTCCTCGGCGACCGTGTCGCTGCCGCCGCCCACGGCGGGACCCAACGTGCTCTACGTGCGGGCCGTGGACAGCTCGGGCAACCCGTCGCTGGGCACCAAGTACCTGTTCTACGTGACCCCGCGCGACGCGGCCGACAAGCCGGGCGACACCACGGGCGACGGCATCCCGGACCTGTACGCGATCAGTTCCAACGGCAACCTGCTGATGTACCCGTCCACCATCGCCGGTGACCTGCACGTCGGGCTGGAGGCGGGCCAGGACGACGGCGTCGGCCTGCTCTCCGACCCGGACGGCGACGGCGAGGACCACCTGCCCGGCTACTGGGTGGGCAGCGACGGCAAGCCCGCGCTGATCGCACACGCCGGCGACGCGCTCGCGGCCGACGGTGTGGGCGACCTGTTCGCCCGTATGCCGGACGGCAAGCTCTACGTCTACCCCGGCGACGGCTACGGCAGCGTCGACATCTCGCAGCGCAGCACCGTCCGACTGCCGTCCGGCTCACCCGACCCGGCGACGTTCGACCAGCTCATCGTGGGCGACTACGACGCCGACGGCCGCCCCGACCTCTTCGCCACCGCCACCGGCGGCGAGCTGTGGGCCTTCGAGGGGTACACCGGGGCCACCTTCCTGACTGTCACCAAGATCGCCTCCACGGCGTGGCTCGACCGGGACCTCGTCTCGGTCGGCGACCACGACAACGACGGTGCCCCGGACCTGCTGTGGCGCTCCGGCTCCTCCAGCCGCCTCTACCTGAGGTTCGGCGTCAAGGACGGCGCGGGCGGCTCCACCATCGCCTCGCTGTCCACGGCGGCGGCCTCGAAAACGGGCGCCGACGAGGTCTACGCCGAGGGCTGGTCGACGGCCACCGTGCCCGTCACCCACCTCCGCGGCACGCCGGACGTCACCCAGGACGGCATCCCCGACATCTGGGCCCTGTCGAGTGCCGGGAGCATCTACTTCCACAAGGGCGGCGCAGCGACGATCGGCACGGGAACGGCGGTGATCAGCGGGGACAGCGCCTGGGCCACGACCAAGCTGACATTCGGCTGACCTCGGGACCGGACGGGCGGGCCGCCCGTCGCCGCCGAAGACCGCGCGTGGGGCCGGAGTTCCTACGGGAACTCCGGCCCCGCCTCCGCGTTCGCCCCCCGCGACCCGTGCGGCAACGGTCCCGCCCGGTCCAGCAGCCCCGTCCTCGCCGCCAGCGCCGCCGCCTCCAGCCTCGATCCCACGTCGAGCTTCATCAGGACCCGCTGGACGTGGGTGCGGGCCGTCGAGGGGGCGATGCCCATCCCGGCGGCGATCAGTCGGGTGTCCTCGCCGTCGGCCACGCGGACCAGGACCTCCACCTCGCGGGGGGTCAGGAGCTGGAGAAGGCGTTGGCCCTCGTCGTCGGGCTGGGCGGTGGGGTTGAGGAGTTCGCTGAAGGCTCCTTGCAGGAGTTGGGGGGCCACCGCCGCCTCTCCCGACCGCGCCTTCATGATCGCGCGCTCGACTCCCTCGATGCGCTCGTCATGGCGTACGTAGCCGGAGGCACCCGCGGCGAAGGCCGCCGCGATGCCGCGCGGGCTCGGGACCGGGCCGAGGACCAGGACTGCCACCTGGGGCCGCTCCCGCTTGATGCGGACGACCGGGTCGAACATGCCCGGCTCGGCCGGGGTCGCCGTGCCCAGCAGGCACACCTCGGGTGCCCGGGTGATCACGAGTTCCGCCGCGCCCGCGGCGGGCGCCGCCGCGGCGAGCACCCGGTGCCCCCGCAGTTTCAGTGCCGAGGCCAGCGCCTCCGCGAGCAGTCGGTGGTCGTCGACCACCATCAGCCGCACTCCCATCGAGCAACCCCCCAGTCCCCCCATGCATGCCCGCACGGACAAGCAGGCAAAGCCAGATACCGGCACACACGCAGACAGACAAAAGGTGCCCCCCGGCACCCGTCCTTCATGCCCCCGGAAGCTACACGCTTGTTCGACGTTGCGCTCCCCCTACCGGCGAGAAGTGCCCCGGATCGCCGAAATTCCTCGCATTCGAGGGTGATGAGCGATACGTGCACGCCCCGCCCCTGAACTGGGACGGGGCCGTGCACGGCAGCGGCGCGACGATCAGCCGTCGACGCCGAACGCCAGCGCCAGGTACTCCTTGTCACCGGAACCGGAGCCGGAGTCGTCCGCGTACTCCGCGGCCATGTACAGGTGCCCCTGCGCGTAGATGATCTCCGAGTGCTCCGGAAGCATCCGGCTCTCGGCGTCCCGCACCGCCTCCGTCGACGGGTTCTGGAGCAGCTTGGTCTGCTTGAACGTACCGCCGTCGATGCTGACGACCTGTCCGCCCTCGTCGTACGGCGCCCTCTTGTACGCGATGACGTTCTCGCCGTCGGCGCGCAGCGGGAACAGCACGTAGCCGTCGCCGGCGTCGGCGCGCTGGCCGGTCTGCTTGCCGGTGGTCAGGTCGAAGGCGAGGATCTCGTTGGTCTGGCTGTACTCGCCGGTGCCGTCGTGCTCCTCCGTCGGGAGGTACAGGCGGTTCGGGCCGACGGCGATGCCGCTGCACTGTTCCATCTCGGTGATGCCGTCGCAGCGGGCCGCGAACTGCTCGCCCGGTGCGGAGATCCTGGTCAGCAGCTTGCCGGTCTTGTTGTCGATGGAGAAGAAGTCCGAGATGCCGCTGCCGTCCTGGGCGCTGTCGCCGACGTCGGCGGCCACGACCAGCGGGTCCGTCGACACGATGCTCGCGTACTCGATGCCGGTCGCCATCTTGTACTCGGAGAGCACCTTCCCGGAGGCCGGGTCGATGGTCTGGATGTGCAGGTCGCGCGCGTCGTACGTACCGCACTTGCGCACCGCGACCAGCTTCGTGCCGCCGCCGTAACCGGCGTCGTAGCAGGTGTCGGCCGCCTTCGGGGACCACAGCAGCTTGCCGGTGGTGATGTCGAAGGCCGAGCCGCCCTCGGTGGCGCCCAGCGCGACGGTGTTCCCGCCGACGGTGACGTTGTCGAAGGTGATCGGGTAGTCGCCGGACGTGACGGTCTTGCGCCACAGCTGCTTGCCCGCGTTCAGGTCGATCGCGGCGACCTCGCTGCAACCGGCCGAGGAGTCCTTGGCGGGCATCTTCGGCTGGAAGACCACCGCGGTCCTGCCGTCCGCCGTGGTCTTCCGGCTGGCCGTGCACACCGGGCCGGGCAGCTTGATCGTCCAGAGCTTGGTGCCCTTGTCCGGGTCGTAGCCGACGATCTCGGCGACGCCCGTCTTCACGTACGCCTTCTCGGTCAGCCAGGAGCCGCTCACCACGACGGTGTCGTCCTTGGCGACCGCGGGCGACGGGATCTGGAAGAGGACCTTGGAAGCCGGGTCGCCGGGCACCTTCTCGGTGCCGCCCGACGACGTCGTGCCGCCGGTGCCGCCCTTCTCGTCACCGCCCCCGCCGGTCGTGCCGCCCGTGCTCGCGGTGTCCGTCCCGGCCTCGTCACCGGAGCCGGCGTACCAGATGCCACCGCCGATGATCAGCGCGATCGCGACGACGGCCGCGACGATGATCGCGACCTGCGCGTTCATCCCGCGGCCGGCGCCGGTGGGCTGTGCCGGCATCGGCGTGGTGGGGTGACCGGGGTAACCCGGGTAGGCCGGCGCGGTCGGGTAGCCGGGCTGGCCCGGGTAGCCGTAGCCCGGCTGCTGGCCGTACGGCGCCTGCTGGCCGTAGGGGACGGTGGCGGGGGCGGCCGGCTGGCCGTAGGCGTTCGGCTGGGCGTAGGCGTTCGGCTGGCCCGGCTGACCGGGGTAGCCGTAGCCGGGGCCCGTCGGCGGCTGGGGCGGCTGGGCGGGCTGGCCGCCTGCGGATAGCCGTAACCGGGTGCCTGCTGCGGGGGCTGCGGGGGACCCGCGGGGGGCGGCGTCGGCAGGCCGGGGTAGCCGTAACCGGCCTGCGGGGCCTTGCCGAGCTGCGGTCCGGCGGGCGGGGCCGAAGGCGCGGCGGG
>NZ_MPOH02000077.1 GCF_001896135.2 Streptomyces phaeoluteigriseus | reverse complement strand
ATCTGGTCCGGTGCCATCAGTTTTGGCCTGGTCACGGTGCCGATCAATGTGGTCAGTGCGACGGAGGACCACAGCATCCGTTTCCATCAGTACCACCTCGAGGACGGCGGCCGGATCCGCACGCGGAAGGTGTGTGAGCTGGAGGACCGTGAGGTGGGGCAGGGGGAGATCGGCAAGGGCTACGAGGTGACCAAGACGCAGGTGATCCCGATCAGTGACGAGGAGCTTCGGGATCTGCCGCTGCCGACGGCGAAGTCGATCGAGATCGAGGCGTTCGTGCCTTTGGAGTCGGTGGATCCGATCCGGATCGGGGAGGGCTACTACCTGCAGCCGGCGGGGCAGGTGGCGGCCAAGCCGTACAAGCTGCTGCGGCAGGCTCTGGCGCGGTCGGCGAAGGTCGCGGTCGCCAAGTACGCCTGGTCGGGGCGTGAGCGGCTGGGGCTGCTGCGGGTGCGCGACGACGTGATCGTCCTGCACGCGATGCGCTGGCCGGACGAGATCCGCGACCCTGCCGAACTGCTGCCGCCGCCGGTGGAGATCTCGCAGGAGGAGATCGACGGCGCCATGGCGCTGATGGACACCATGACCCGCGAGGACCTGGAGGGCGAGGAGTTCAGCGACACCTACACCGATGCCCTGGCACAGGTGATCGAGGCCAAACAGGGCGACAAGCCGCTCCCGGAGGCACCGCAGCCGGAGGAGCCGGGCAAGGTCCTCGACCTGATGGCGGCGTTGACGGAGTCGGTAAGCAAGGCGAAGGCCGCCCGCGGCGAGACGGGCGACGCCGACGTCCACGACCTGCCGAAGAAGAAGACCGCCGCCAAGAAGACGGCGAAGAAGACCCCGGCCGGCAAGACGGCATCGAAGACCGAGCAGAAGACGGCCGCGGCGAAGAAGACAACGAAGAAGACCGCGGGCCGCAGACCACGCAGCGCCTGACCCTCCGATCAACCCCGCGGGTGCAAGCTTGGAAAGTGGGCTCCCGTCCTGTTTCCCCCGAGCCGGGGCGGGAGCTCGCGGTCTGCCCCGGACCTGGGTGGGAGTGCCCGGCGGGGTGGGTGCGTTGTAGGGAGGGTGTGGTTGTGGAGGGGGAAGGCCCGCTCTCGATGCAGCATTCGGTTCAGGAGATCTGTGCCACTGGCCCATCGGTCGGCGCGATGATGCCGTGCATGAGAGACGACACCGTGCGCGATCAAATCCGGTACCTGCGCGAGTGCATTAAGGCCGATGAGGCGCTTGCTCTCGTCGCCGGGGAAGGTTGGCCTGAGCCCACAGACGAGGTGGCCAGCGCGCTTCGATCCGATGGCTTCACGGACGAGCAGATCCGTCTGTACTTCAACTGGGGTCCCCATCGCGCAGGTGCTTACGTCGATCTGCTGCAGCGCATCGTCGACCAGCTGGAAATGCTCAGTTCCGTCAGGCGGCCGGCCCACAAGGATGCCGTGCGGCGCGGCATTCACTCACTGCTGCATCTGTACCGAAACGCGCCCGGCTGGGACCCGACATGGGGGCCTGACTTCCCGTACGCCCGTCTGAGCAGGGTGACAAAGGAGCGGGCTGTCCAGGTGCTTGCAGACGCCGACCGACGGACGGCGGGAGGAACCGCAGGTTAAGGGACCGGTCACGCCCACAACCAGGACCAGACCATGGCCCCGACCACGCCCGACGTCCACGACCTGCCAAAGAACAAGACGGCCGCCAAGAAGACAGCGAAGAAGACCCCGGCCGGCAAGACGGCATCGAAGACCGAGCAGAAGACCACCGCGGTGAAGAAGACAACGAAGAAGTCCGCGGGCGGCAGGCCACGCAGCGCCTGACCTCCGTGCAGCCCTGCCGGGTGCAAGCTTGAGAGTGGGCTCCTGTCCTGAGTTTCCCGAGCTGGGGAAGGAGCTGGCGGTCGGCCCCCGGACCTGGGTGGGAATGCGTGCTGGGGTGGGTGGGTTGTAGGGGGTGTGGTTGTGGAGGGGACAGTGTCCCCGGGCCTCACCTATAGCCTGCAGGGAAGATCGTTCGGCTGAAGCCCTGCAGAGCCTTTCGCCGCGTAGGCGACCGCCCTTCACGACCACACCCTTCGTTCGTCGCAGCCCCTGCCCCGGTGTCCTCACCGCGGCAGGGGCTGCACGTGTTTCCGGCATCCGTGACCGGGCTGGGGGCGTTGTGACGGTCATGGACGACTACGCGCACCTTGAGCTTGACGAGATCGACTTCGCGCCCGTGGAGTACGACGAGGAGCGCCTCCCCCTGCTGACGCTGGGGGAGGCTCACGCCCTGCTGCGGACGGTCGCACGGGAGGGTGGCCCGGTCGCGGCCGAGGCGGACGGGTTGTCCAAGGAGATCGCCGCGCGCATTCCGTCGGCAGACTGACGATGCCGCCTGCCGGCGCACTCGTGGGCGGGTTGGTCTAGGTGCGGGTGTTGGTGTGCCGGACGGTGGTGCCCCATGCCTGCATGACGGGGGTCATGCACCACTGGCAGAGCGGGCTGCCGCCGCGGCCGTACTTGTGGGTCTTGCGCTGGCACGTGGCGCAGGGGCCGGCCTGGCTGCCCAGGCAGACCAGCGCGGACGGGTCGGGCTCGTTCACCGGTGGCGGGGGAGCGGGGGGCATCGACGGTGTCCTTCAGACGGCATGAGGATCGGCGCGGGGGTGCTGCCGTCGGATAAGTCGATGATGTCCAGCTGGGGTCGGGCCGGCAATGCGTACAGGCCCGCAGCCCGTCGGCCAGGAGGCGGCGAGCCTCGTCGCGGCCAACAGCCCGTCGGCGTTTGCCTGCCATGTAGCAGTCGCCGGCGTGGACCTGGAGGGCCGGACGACCGCCCCCGAGACGTGGATGACCTCGCCGCAGAACCTCGCCCGTATCGCCGCGATCACCTACGCGGCAGAGGCCCGCGGCGGCACGGTCGAAGAACAGGCGGACCAGACGAGGCAGGCGAGCCAGGCCCCGGCCGCCGATCCGGGCAGTCAGCAGCGGCAGCACCCGGCGCAGCCGGACCAGGGCAGGGGAGCGGGCGGCCGCGGGCGCTGAGGGAGACCGGAGCCCGCCCGGCGGAACGGACGGCGAAGTCGTCGGGCCAGCTGCCGGGACGCGGCCCAAGCGCACGCTCTGGAGGCGGCGGGGACGGGCGAGGGTGCGGGAGACCGACTCGCCGAAGCGTGGAGGCCCGCATGGTCGACCAGATCCCGCCGTACCTCTCGCCGGAGCAGCTGAAGCACCTTCAGCGGCTCGCCGACGCGTCCTGGCTGCGCGTGGCGCTGTATGCGTCTCTGGAGCCGCCGCCGGTCCGGCGCCGATCGCAGCAGTACCCCGGTGGCCGACCGAGCCCGTGGTGGTCCGCGCGCCTGCGCCGACGGCGCCCGCGGTGAATGAGGGGCATCCCGGCATCCGGTGCGCGCACCGACGATGTCGTGCGCTCGCCGTGCACCGCGCCGCGAACAATCGGGTGCGCACGGCCAGCCGCGCCGGGCGTACCGGCCCGCGCACCGACGGTGTCGTGCACTCCCGTCTGCCGCCCGGTGCGCATCATCGTGCGGCCGGCACTGCGCACCCCGCCGCGCCGCGCACATACGCAGGGTGACGGTGCGCAGGGGATGTTGCGGTCGGTGCGCACCCCTTGTCCAAAGGGGCCGCGTCGGATGCGCGCTTCACGCTGGGTGAACGGATGCGGGGTGCGGTGCGCACCCCGCACCCCGATGCGCACCGCCTGGCGGGAGTGCACGGCATCGTGGGCACCGGTGCGGGAGTGAACCGCAACACAGAAGGCCGCCAAGGCGGCACGCGGCCAGCAGCCGAAGAAGAGGCTCGGCAAGGCGCAGCGCGAGGCGATCAGGCAGGCGCAGGCCGCAAAGAAGGCGGGCGGCGGGAAGCCGGCCGCGAAGAAGACCGCGGCGAAGAAGGCGGTGCCGCTGCCGCGCGGCTCGGTCCGGGCCGCCTACCCGGGCACCTGCCCGGCCTGCTTCAAGGACTACGGCAAGGGCGAGGTCATCACGAAGGCGGGGGAGAGCTGGGGACACCCGGGCTGCGCGCCCCGCCAGATGTCAGCTGCCGAGCGGGAGTTCGCACGGAACAAGGCGGCGATCGAGAGAGGCGAGACGTTCCGCTCCCGCAAGCCCTCCGACTGGCGGCTCGGGTCCTCGCCGTCCAACACCCGCCCCGCCCGCTGAACTGCGGCCGGACGGTGTGGCATCGGCCACGGACAAGTCCGTCGGCCAAGGGGTGGTCAAGGGGGCAAAACGGACACCACTGCTGGCTGTTGAACAGACAGCGGACAAGGGGTGCTTCCTCACGGTGGCTTCGGCCCGTACGCCTCGCGCGTGCGGCGACCTGTCACCGATCCGGCCGCGTACGGCCGGAGAATCCCGACGACGCGATGACCACCGCACCCCTCCCGCCCGTCCCGCCGACGCCGCCGACCGTCTCGGACAGTGCTGCGACAGTGAGCCCCGAGGCGAGCCCTGCGGCAAGCCACGCTCCCAGCCCCGCAGTTCCGAGCCGTCGTCTGGCGGTTGTCGCTGATCAGACCCCTTGTCGCCCCGTCCCGGCCGGTTGCAACTCCTCTTCTCCCAGCGCTGATGTGCCTGGAGAAGCGTCCCGGGCCCGGAAGACGGCGGCGACGAAGGCCGGCGCGGACATCCGCGGCGAGGTCCTGCTCACCCTCGCCCAGCTGCGCCTGGCCACACCCCGCCAGCTCAAGGCGCTGCTGCTGCCGCACCAGCAAGACACCGATCACGTCCGTCGCGCGCTGCGTAACCTGCTCGACGAATCCCCGGCCCTGGTCGGCCGGACCCACCGCGTCCAGCAGAGCTACTGGTACTGCACCCCGGCCGGTCTCACCGAAGCCGCCGCCTCCGGTGAGCTCGCGCCGAAGGCCGGCCGGACCACCGGCAAGCGCATCGCCGCCAGCAAGACGGGTCTTCGGGAACACGGCCTCGCGCTGGTCGACACCGTCGTCGCCTTCCACCAGGCGGAGGTGGCCGACTGCGCCGACTGGCAGGTGGAAGTCGCCCACCCCACTCCGGCCGGGAACCTGGTGCCCGACGGCGTGGTGCTCCTGAACAACGGCTCCTGCGCGTTCGTGGAGATCGACCGCACGATGTCGTACGCCCGTCTGGTCGCGAAGCTGGAGCGCTACGACGCCTACCGCAACGCGCCGCCGTCCGGACGCGGCAACGCTGCCAGGGCCCCGCGCAGCCACTGGCAGGAGACCTACGCCGGGCCGTCCCTGGACCGGTCCTTCCTGCCGGTGCTGTTCGTCTTCGCCCCGGCCCCGCGCCGCGCGGCCCCGGCCACCCGGGAAGCGGCCTTCCACCAGCGCGCCCAGCACGTCCACGGCGTGAACTACCGGATCATCGTGGCGACTACGACGCTGGGGCAGCTGACCAAGCACGGCCCCGATGAGCCGGTGTGGCGAGTGGCCGGCCGCGGCGAGGGGGAGGAACGCCGCTCTCTGGACGCGTTGCCGAAGGCGCGGTGAGCACGGCGGGCCCGGCCCGGCCTGGATGAATGGAGGCTCGGGCTGGGCCCGCCGCCGCGCGGGCGTTGTCGGTGGCGGCTGCGAGGCTGGACGGCATGAACGGAGACGAGCAGCTGCTGAACGGCCGCGTCTACGACCACGACCACCATGACCCCAACTCCGGCCCGCTCCCGCACCGGACCTACGCCGAACTGGTCGGAGGACCGCTGGACGGCCTGCTGCTGGACATCCACGGATGGCGGACCGTGGAAGTCGACGATGGGGTGGCCCTGTCCACCGAGCTCGGGCAGTTCCCCGGCGGGCGGTCGCTGTACGACCCGCGCCCCGGCGAGCCCCGCTCAACGGGCCCGGGTGTGAGCTGCCGCTTCCACTACTCCGGCGACACGCCCTGACCACAGCCCCGACCACCAGCCCGACCGCGGCAGGTCAGCGCGCTGCCCGCTCGCACCACCGGCTTACGACGGCCTGCCCTCGGTCAGCTGACTGGCGGTGTTCTCGATCCACAGCAGCGTCCACTCGACTCCGGCCTGCCACCCCGGCTCCGCGCCGGTGTAGCGGCCTTCGGCGTCAGCGCGGATGTTGGCCGCGAGGGTGCGCAGGTCCTTCTGCAGTCCCTGCCGCCGGGCCGTGTCCATGGCTTGGCGCATCTCGTCAGTAATGTCACCGGGTCGGAGCTCGCTCATCGCGCCACCTTGGACGACCGCCCCCACCGATGGCCAGACCGACCACGGCACCGACCACGCTGCCGCCAACCCCGACCATGGCTGGTCAGCGGGACGCGGCCAGAGCCCGCAGTGCTACGAACCGGGCTCCTGGCGCAGGTCCAGGAAGCAGCGCAGCCGTACACCGGGCTCGCCAGGCTCCCGGGTCGTACGGTCCGCCGGTGCGATCGCGCACCGCGCGGCGAGCAGCTCCTGGACCGCGAGCGCGGTTTTGTCATCGGCGGCCGCGACCTCCACCACAGCCAGGCCCGGCTCTGCCACGTGCGCGTCCATGATCTCCCTCATGCCTGGCACTACGCGCCGCAACCCGCAGAAGTTCTCCGGCCCTGGCGTCTTCACCCGACCGAGTAGGTTCCGGCCGCTGTGGTGACCAGCCCGCCCGCCAGCCGCTCCGCCTCACAAGGCCCTGGGTTGCGCTGGGTGTTGCGGTGGATGTTGCGCGAAGTGTTGCGCTGAGGGTTGCGGTGGATGTTGCGCAGGCCGTCCCAGCGTCCTGGAGTCCGACCAGGTCACCACGGGCGTACGGCGTGGTCGGCCTGCTGACATCCCCGTTGCGCCCCCCTTCGCCCATGCCCTGGCTGGAGGTGAGGAGTGGGAGGGCGGGATGGGCGGCGTGGACGCTGCCGGGGATCGTGGCGCGTTCGCTGGTGTTGCGCGCCGGGCGGGGCCGCCGCACTGGGGTCGCCGACGGTGCGGCAGCCGGGGAAGCGGTTGGCGGCTAGCTGGAGGCGTCGGCCAGCTGCTGCTCGTGGTGGTGCTTGAGCGCGGTACGGGCCGCGAGGACGTCGGCCGGGGCGAACTCGCTCCAGTACGCGTGCGTGACGATCGTTCCGGCGAGTTCGAGCTCCCGCTTCCGTAGCCGGGCGATCTCCGTCGCGTCCTGGGGGTCCCAGCCGGGGGAGGCGGGTCGGGACGCGGGCCGCCAGGCGTTCTTGTGGGTCTCCCAGGCGTCCAGAGGTTCGGCCGACCACGGCACCCGCTGGTAGAGGGTCTGCAGTTCAGCGCAGACCTGACGGAGTTCGTGGCGAGTCGGTCAGGTACTGGGGAAAGTCGTACGAGGCTGCCACGGGGCAAAGGTACTGCTGTTCGAACCGCGGTCCGGTCTGCCGCGCGGCGACATCTCCTGCGCCAACCCTTGCGTCTTCTCCTGCGGCATCTCTTGCGACTTCTCTTGCGCGAGCCTCGCCGACGGCGCCGCATCCGTGCAGGTGGCTCTGTAGATGACGAGGAGCAGCGTTTCTCGGGCAGTTCGAAAGGCGCGTACGCACTCCGGCACGGCCCGAATATCGATGAGTCCGGACGGCACCAACCTGGTATGACATGCCGCTTTTGGCGTAATGGGCGCTTCAGTCTGGTCGGCCGCGTCACTCTGTGCGGGTTGATCACGGTCGTGTCAGGAGCCCGTGTGTACAGATGAGTGGGTCTTCGAACGGATCTTCCGTGACCGCCGGAGTGGACCCGAGCGTGTCGGGGCGGGCGTCGGCTCTGCGGTGCAAGGTGAGCCGGGCCAGCTCCAAGACCCTGAGGCCGAACACCATGCCGCCCCGTGAGCGGCCCCTCGGACCACTCGTCCAGCAGGCGAAATCGGCTCTGGTGGAGTGAAGGAGGCGGCTATGGCGGACAGCGAGCGGTGGCTTGACAAGGCCATGGTGGACCGGTCTGAAGGGTTCGGTGAGCGGCTACTGGGGGTACTGCTGGACCGGGCGCATGAGATGCCTCCGCAGCTGATCGCCCCGCTGGTCGCGGAAGAGGTGGCCAGGGTCGGCGGCCGCGACGTCTCGATCCTCCTGCAGGACTACGGCCAGCGGGTGCTGGTGCCGCTGCCGGGCAGGCGGCTGACCGTCGGCGAGCCCGAGCCGATCGGTGACTCACATGCCGGCGCGGCCTTCCTGTCCGCGACGCCTGTGGAGGTGCCGCAGGCCGACGGGGTCCGGATGTACCTGCCGTTGCTGGACGGCAGTGA
This sequence comes from Streptomyces phaeoluteigriseus, assembly GCF_001896135.2. GTDB lineage: Bacteria > Actinomycetota > Actinomycetes > Streptomycetales > Streptomycetaceae > Streptomyces > Streptomyces phaeoluteigriseus. Next base: position 1,094 of record NZ_MPOH02000077.1, on the reverse strand, counting down.
CCAGGTGGGAGTGATGGCCCTCACCATGGACACCGCCGATGATGACGACCGGCGGCTGCTGCGCAGGCTCGCCGGCCTGGTCGCCGACACGCTGGTCACCAAGCACAGCTACACCGACCGGTTCTTCCAGGCCCGGCGCCGTGAGCCGATGAGCCTGGCCGCGGAGATCCAGTGGTCCCTGCTGCCCCCGCTGGCGATGTCCGTCCCGCAGGTCGAGGTGGCCGGAATCCTCGAGCCCGCCTATAAGGTCGCTGGCGACAGCTTCGACTACGCCCTCAATGACGACATCCTGCATCTGGCAGTGATCGACGCGATGGGCCACGGCCTGGACGCCGCCACCATGGCGACCGTCGCTATCGGCGCCTACCGGCACGCTAGACGCGCCGACATCGGACTGGCTGAGATCTACGCGTTCATGGACCAGGCCGTCGCCGGGCAGTTCGGGCCCGAGCACTTCGTCACCGCACAGATGATGCGCCTGGATATCGCAACGGGCCATCTGCAATGGGTCAACGCGGGCCATCCCGCACCGCTGCTGATCCGTAACCACGAGGTCGTCCGGCAACTGGAGAGCCCGACCACCCTGCCGGTCGGCTTCGGCGGTGAACAGCCCCGGGTCAGCGAGCAGACCCTCCAACGCGGTGACCGGGTGCTGTGCTTCACCGACGGCCTCATCGAGGAGCACGAAGCCGGCGAAGAGCAGTTCGGCGAGGAACAACTCGTCCACTGGATCAACCGCATCGAGCACGCAGAGAAACGAGTGCGTGCGGTGGTGCGCGCTCTCTCCCACGCCCTGATGGAGGAACGGGGCGGCACGACCAGCGACGACGCGACCCTCTTCCTGATGGAGTGGCGCGGGGGCGCTGCCAACCACCTCGCCGCCCTGGACTGAGTCGAAAGCCGCACCACGATTGCGGAGCCCGCGACACGGAGCCCCCGCTAACCGTGTCAACGGCGGTGCCGTGCGCCACGGACTCTTGGGGGTCGAGGGACCAGAAGCAGTTTGATGTCATGAGTTAGGCGCTGTTTCTCGGATCATGTGCGGAGCCAGATCATGAGGGCTGCGAGGGTGACGGTGCCGAGGTAGATGTATG
>NZ_MPOH02000076.1 GCF_001896135.2 Streptomyces phaeoluteigriseus | reverse complement strand
TAGGCGCTGTTTCTCGGATCTCCTGACGGGGGTGGGGTATTGGGGTCAGGCTGGCTGCATGGGACGCGGAGACCTGACGAATGCGGAGTGGGATCGATTGGAGTCGTTCTTACCTCCGGGTGGTGCGCGTGGGGGTCGGTGGAGTGATCACCGTCGGGTGATCAACGGGGTGCTGTACCGGGTTCGGACGGGGGTGCAATGGCGGGATCTGCCGGAGCGGTTCGGTCCGTGGGAGACGGTCTACAAGCGTCATCGCCGCTGGTCGGCGGATGGAACCTGGGCGATGTTGCTGTCGAAGATGCAGTCGGCCGAGGACGCGGCGGGCCGGATCGACTGGGACGTGTCGGTGGACTCCACAGCGGTGCGAGCTCACCAGCACGCCGCCGGTGCCCGGAAAGCACCTCCGGCCGGGGTTTCCCAAAAGGGGGTCGACCGGGGGACGAATCAGGTCGATCCAGTGCTTCGGAAACTGGTCGTCCGGCTGAGGGAGGTGGTCAGATCGGCGAGTGCCTGGGACGCTCCCGCGGAGGATTCACCACCAAAATTCATCTCGCCGCCGACGGGCGATGCCGGCCCCTCGCCCTCGTCCTGACACCAGGACACTACGGTGACGGCCCTCAACTCGAGCGCGTCCTGGACCAGGTTTCCGTGCCCCGCACCGGAGTCGGACGCCCTCGCACCAGACCAGACCATGTACTGGCCGACAAGGCCTACACCTCCCGAAAGAACCGCCGCTACCTGCGACGACGCGGCATCACCCACACCATCCCCGAACGCCTCGACCAGCAAAGACACCGGCGCAACCGCGGTTCCCGCGGCGGCCGGCCCACCGGCTTCGACAGCGAGCGCTACAAGAAACGCAACACCGTCGAGCGAGCCATCAACCGGCTGAAGAGCTTCCGGGCCGTCGCCACACGCTACGAGAAGCGCGCATACATCTACCTCGGCACCGTCACCCTCGCAGCCCTCATGATCTGGCTCCGCACATGATCCGAGAAACAGCGCCTA
>NZ_MPOH02000075.1 GCF_001896135.2 Streptomyces phaeoluteigriseus | reverse complement strand
GAACTCCATGATCAACGAAAGCCGCACCCGCCGTGCCCACCCCCATGCCATCTCGGCCTATCGGCGGACGCTCTAAGCAGAGCTCCGGCGTCCGGCCGGTTTCTTCCAGTACGCGGGGATCGACGCCGCGCTGTGGGAGCCATTCACTCAGATGGTCCGGTCCGCCTCGGGCAAGGCCGTCTTCTACGGCGAACAGAGCCACGCCCACGGCAACGGGCTACTCGGCCACGCCCGGCCCAGATGGCAAGGCGGCGACAGGAAGCTGACCGGTGTCGTCTGCCCTGACCCGGAAGCTCTGGCCGGATGGCCGACAGACCTGACGATTCTTGTGCACAATCAGACCTGGCTGTCACGGATCCAGACTGTGGCCAAAGTGTCGCTGAAGGTCGCCCTACTCAACCCCGTCACCGGGCGCTCCGCTTTCGTCCGCGTGCCATGAAGCATCCCACCGGACATACCGATGCCCAGGCTGCGCGTGGTGCCCAACATCCGGTGCAGCAGCCTCGGCAGAACCCGCTCACTGACACCCGACACCTGCTGTCGACGGCTCCCGTCGGGTATCCCCCAGGCGATCTGAGGTCGGGGGACCCGATCCATGCACAAACGGTCCCGTCCCCTGTCATGGAACAAGGGCCCGGGACCGTCAGCAGCAGCGTCAGCCGACTCGGACTGTGGCCTGTTCCGCGAGAGACCGTGCCAGTTCACCCATCCGAAGTGGGTCGCGCTTGAAGCCGTTGGTGCTCAGGAACTGAAGCAGAGTGAAGAAGGCGTCGTCACTTTCGATCTTCGTGTCCAGGAGCAGCGCGAGCTCGCCGGGCCGGTCAAACGGCACCTTCCTCAGGCGCGGCTCCGTACTGACCGTGTCCGGCGTGGACGAGTCTGTACGCGGTTCAGGAATCGACTCTGATGATCCGGGTGCTTCGTCGGCCGCAGCCGTCGCAGTGGCTTGCGAGTCGTCGGTGATTACGGCGTAATCATTCAGACCCGCAGCCTCCGGCACCTCCCCCGCCTGAACCACCTGTGCATCGTTGGTGATTACGCCGTGATCGCCAGCTGGATCAGGCTCCGCAATGTCAGCAGGGACGGGCTCCCCCGCTGCCTCACGGCTCCGGGACGCGCTCACGGAGGTCTTCTGCTCCTCCTTGCGGACTCGTTCTGACTTCAGCTCAGCAAGGGCGGCCGCCTGCTCGTCAGCAGGCTTGTTTCCGACGGCCCGCAGCAGATCAATAGGCTCTTCCCCGATGCGGGCCTGGAGCTCAGGGGTCAGGCCAAGGAGTGAGAGACGCTGCG
>NZ_MPOH02000074.1 GCF_001896135.2 Streptomyces phaeoluteigriseus | reverse complement strand
AACGCGTCACCCGCACCGTCCTCTCCGCGCTGGGCGGCCATGTGACGGGCGACGAGCGCGTGGCCCTGGCCCGTGCGTCCCGAGGGAGCCGGCGAGGGTGATCGCGTCCCGGATCCCGGCGACCGCCCGCAGTGGGGCGCAGGGCGTCGAGGGCGTCGTACTCGGCGTCTCCGCGGTGGCCACGGCCGGGGGCGCGGAGACCGCGGCGGGGGCGGCCGGGACCAGGACGCGAGGAGCAGCACGAGGACCCGCAGCCAGGAGCGGTGGCGCGGGAGGTTTCTGGCGGTGCTGCTCATGGCAGGTCATCTCCCCGCGACACGCCCGGCGTTCAGCACACCGGGCGTCAGAACCACCCGTTCGGAGCACGGGCGGGCGGGTGCGGGGCTCACGGGAAGGCTCGCGAGGCGGCTCACAGGGTGTCGGGGACCTGCTCCGCCCGGCCCCGGATGCGCAGCCCGGTGATGATCTCGACCACGACGACCACGACCAGCCAGATGCCGCCCACGAGGGTGAGGACGGCGACCGATGCGAACCGGGAGTCGATCAGGACGACTCCGGCGACGAAGGTGACGATCCCGAGGAGGATCTGCCGGCCGCGCGCGGGCATGCCCGGGTCGGCGGCGGCCAGGGTCTGGGTGATACCGCGGATCAGCCGGCCGATGCCGATCCACAGGGCCAGCAGCAGGATCGACCGCATCGGGCCGCGGAAGCGGAACAGGCCCAGCACGAGCGACAGGGCGCCGCTGATGAAGGCCGGCACGCGCAGCGAGGTCGCCCTGTGGGTGCCGAAGGCCGCGCCGAGCCGGAACACGCCGCTGAGGACGAGGTGGACGCCGAAGAGGACGCCGGCCGCGAACAGGGGGCGCCCGGCCAGACCAGGACCGGGACGCCGAGGGATAGCGACGCGACTCCGGTGAGCAGGACGACCTGCCATGCCGCCCGGGACAGGGCGTGCGGTGGGCCCTCGAACGTCGGTTCTGGTTCGTGCCGGTGCCGGTGCCGGTGCCGAGAGGCGGCGTGCGGCGGGGCCCTGTGCGGTGGAGCCGCGTGCCGGGCGTGGACTCCCCGGTCGTCGTACTCCGGGCCCCGGGGGAGCCGGTGGGTGGCTCGGTCATGGACCCGGCTGAGACCCGGTGGAGGTGCCCCCCACCTGGGGCGGGCCGGGCGGCTTACCCCTTGGCGGCCTTCGCCGCCTTGGCCGCCGCCTTCATCTCCTGCTTGTGCGCCCGCACCTTCACCAGCGACTCCGGGCCGGTGATGTCGGCGACGGAACGGAAGGACTTCGCCTCGCCGTAGGCGCCGGCCGCCTCCCGCCACCCCTGCGGGCGGACGCCGAGCTGCTTGCCCAGCAGGGCCAGGAAGATCTGTGCCTTCTGCTTGCCGAAGCCGGGCAGTTCCTGAAGCCGTTCCAGCAGTTCCGCGCCGGTGGAAACCCCGCCCCACACGCGGCTCGCGTCACCGTCGTAGTGCTCGACGAGGTACTGGCACAGCTGCTGGATCCGCTTGGCCATGGAACCCGGGTAGCGGTGCACGGCCGGCTTCTCCGACAGCAGGGCGGTGAAGGCCTCGGGGTCGCGGGCGGCGATGTCGTGCGCGTCCAGATCGTCCGCACCGAGCCGGTCGGCGATGGTCCGGGGCCCCTTGAACGCCCACTCCATCGGAACCTGCTGGTCCAGCAGCATCCCGACCAGCGCGGCGAGCGGGGACCGGCCCAGAAGCTCGTCGGCCTCGGGATCCTGGGCGAGGTGAAGGGTGACGTCCATACCCCGATCATGCCGCGCGGGGGGAGGGGACGCGCGTTCGCCCTGGGCCCGGCCCGTTCCGCCCTGCGCCTGGGCCCGGCCCTGTTCCGTCCTGCCCCGAGGGCTCGGACGGTTCCGCCCTGCGCCTGGGCCCGGCCCTGTCCTC
>NZ_MPOH02000073.1 GCF_001896135.2 Streptomyces phaeoluteigriseus | reverse complement strand
GGGTCCGGGGGCGGCGATGCCCGTGAAGGCCTCTCCGTCGAACTCCGCTCCCCATGCTCGCCCTGCTTCCGCCGCTCCCCCCGTACCCGCACCTCCCGCTCCCCGTTGGGTCCGCCGGGTCACCGCCCGGACCCGTGCCACCAGCTCACGCATGCTGAATGGTTTCGCCAGGTAGTCGTCGGCCCCCAACTCCAGTCCCAGCACGCGGTCGGCCTCCTCGCCCCGCGCGCTGAGGATGATGAGGGGGACGTCGGAGGTCCGCCGGATACCGCGGCAGACGTCGATGCCGTCCACGTCCGGCAACCCCAGGTCGAGCAGGACGACGTCGCCGTACGGTCCCCTCAGCCCCTCGGTTCCGGTACGGACGTGACGCACCGCCAGCCCGAAGTGCCCGAGACCCTCGACGAGGGGTTCGGCGATCGTCTGGTCGTCCTCGATGAGCAGGACTCGTACGCCCATGCGTTCCCGTCTCTCCTGTGAACCGAATTCGACTGTTCCGTTGATCGTCACGCTACAAGAATGGTCGATAAACGTCGCCCGGATCCAGGGCGATGTGATCAGCGGCTCAGCTCCGGACAAGAAATGTCCTCTTCCTGTCGGCGGTTTAGTGTTCCTCTAACCTTCTCCTGGCCAACGCTCCTCTACGGTGATGCACATCTGGCCGGAATCCACTCCGACCAGCACTGATCCGCGATGGGAATCCCACCGGGAGGCACCGTGAAGGCATTGCTGGACCGCGCTCGCTCGTTCAAGCGACGGGTCGACTTCGAAAGCGGCGAATACCGGAGACTGGCCGAGGGCCAATACCCCGAGGCATTGTTCATCACCTGCTCGGACTCACGGGTGATACCCGCTCTGATCACGGGCGCGCGGCCCGGTGAGATATTCGAGCTGCGAAACGCGGGAAATATCGTCCCGCCGCACGACCAGCAGGGGGCCTCGGGCGAGGCCGCCACCGTCGAGTACGCACTGGAGGTGCTCGGCGTTCAGGACATCGTGGTGTGCGGTCACTCTCACTGCGGCGCCATGGGCGCCCTCAAGTCCGGCGACGACCTGTCCGCCCTGCCCGGCGTGGACGCCTGGCTGCAGCTGGCCCGCCCGAGGCTGGCACCCGTCCTGGACGGCGTCGTCGAGGACCCGTCGCTGCCGGACATCGCCCAGCTGAACGTCGTCAACCAGCTGGCCACGCTGCGGAGTCACCCGGCGGCGCGTCGACGTCTCGACACGGGACGGCTGCGTCTGCACGGCTGGTACTACGAGGTGGACACCGGCCAGGTCCACGAACTGGACGGAGACGGCCTGTTCCGGGTGCACGCGGCATGAGCGGCGCACACGCCCGGCACGCCCGCGGCCGGAGCGCGGCGACGGACGGAGCGGGACGCACCTTCCGGACGGACGCCGGCATCCCCGAGCCGCCACCCCGGCCCACGGCGCCTCCCACCACCACGGCGACATCCGTCATCGGCGAGGCCGGCACCCTCGATGAGGCTCCGGCCGGCACGGAGGCCGCCACAGTCGCCGAGAGCTTCCCCAGGCCGAAGCCCTACGCCACCGCCCCGGCCGCAGCCGCCACACCCAGAACGTCCACCACCCCCAGCGCCTCCACCCCCAGAGCCTCCATCCCCAAAGCCCCCGCCCGGAAGACCGACCTGGTCACCGAGATCACCGCGTCCCTCGTCGTCTTCCTGGTCGCGCTCCCCCTGTGCATCGGCGTGGCCGTCGCCTCCGGTGTCCCCGCCGAGCTGGGCATCATCTCGGGGGTGATCGGCGGCCTGGTGGTGGGCGCCGCCCGCGGCAGCACCCTTCAGGTCAGCGGCCCGGCCGCCGGTCTCGCGGCGCTGGTCGCGGAGACGGTGCTGGAGCACGGCGTGGCCATGCTCGGTGTGATCGTGCTCTTCTCGGGCCTCCTCCAGATCGTTCTCGGCCTGGTCCGGTTCGGCCGGTTCTTCCAGGCGATCTCCCTGGCCGTCGTCCAGGGCATGCTCGCCGGCATCGGCCTGCCGCTGATGTTCAGCCAGGCGTACCCGGCGGCCGATGCCAAGGCGCCCGGGACGCCGATCGAGAACATGGCCGGTGTCCCCGGCCTGCTCGCGGACACGGCCGGGAACCCTCAGGCGTTGATCGCGGCCGCCCTCGGCATCCTCACGGTCGTCCTGAGCTTCCTGTGGAAGAAGGTGCCCGGCCCGGTCGGGAAGGTCCCGGCGGCCCTGGTCGCCGTGGGCATCGGCATCGCGGTTGCCGCGCTGCCCGGCGTGGACGTGCGGACCCTCCAGGTGGGCAACCTGCTGGCCTCGGTCGACGTGCCAGGAGCGGAGCAGTTCGCGGGTCTGGCGGACGCCGGCATCATCACCGCGATCCTGACCTTCACCGTGATCGCCTCGGCGGAGTCGCTGTTCACCGCGGCCGCCGTGGACCGTATGCACGACGGGCCGCGCACCCGCTACAACCCCGAGCTGATCGCCCAGGGCGCCGGCAACACCGTCGCGGGGCTGCTGGGCGCGCTGCCCATCACGGCGGTCGTGGCCCGCAGTTCGGCCAATGTCCAGGCGGGCGCGAAGACCCGGCTCTCCCGCACCCTGCACGGCCTGTGGCTGCTGGCCTTCGCCCTCCTGCTCCCCCAGGTGCTGGCCCTGATCCCCATCTCGGTCCTCGCGGGCGTGCTCATCCACAGCGGCTGGAAGCTCTTCGCTCCGCAGGAGTTCCCCAAGATGTGGCGACAGGACCGCGGGGAGTGCGCGGTCATGACGCTCACCACACTGGTCATCGTGGCGACGGCCCTTCTGGAGGGTGTCCTGGTCGGCCTGGCGGCGGGCATCGTGCTGGCCGCGGTGCGCATGTCGCAGACGGTCATCAGGCAGGACACCGACGACGACACCGCGAAGGTGGTGATGGCCGGAAACGCGACGTTCCTGCGCCTGCCCCAGCTCATCGAGGCGCTGGAGGCCGCCGCCGAGTCCGGGAAGCCCCGGATCCGGCTGGACCTCACCGGCGTGACCCACCTCGACCACGCGTGCCGCAGCCAGGTGGAGGAGTTCGTCACCCAGCAGCGCGGCAAGGGCCTGCGCGTGGAACTGCTGCTGCCGGGCCCGGCGCAGCGGCCGGCCACATCGGGAGAACCGACGGCCCACCGGCCCGCGCAGCCCGACCCCCCTGCCCCGCC
>NZ_MPOH02000072.1 GCF_001896135.2 Streptomyces phaeoluteigriseus | reverse complement strand
ATCTGGTCCGGTGCCATCAGTTTTGGCCTGGTCACGGTGCCGATCAATGTGGTCAGTGCGACGGAGGACCACAGCATTCGTTTCCACCAGTACCACCTGGAGGACGGCGGCCGGATCCGCACGCGGAAGGTGTGTGAGCTGGAGGACCGGGAGGTGGGCCAGGGGGAGATCGGCAAGGGCTACGAGGTGACCAAGACGCAGGTCATCCCGATCAGTGACGAGGAGCTGCGGGAGCTGCCGCTGCCGACGGCGAAGTCGATCGAGATCGAGGCGTTCGTGCCGCTGGAGTCGGTGGATCCGATCCGGATCGGGGAGGGCTACTACCTGCAGCCGGCGGGGCAGGTGGCGGCGAAGCCGTACAAGCTGTTGCGGCAGGCGCTGGCGCGGTCGGCGAAGGTCGCGGTCGCCAAGTACGCCTGGTCGGGGCGTGAGCGGCTGGGGCTGCTGCGGGTGCGCGACGAGGTGATCGTTCTGCATGCGATGCGCTGGCCTGACGAGATCCGCGACCCGGCCGAGCTGCTGCCGCCGCCGGTGGAGATCTCGCAGGCAGAGATCGACGGGGCGCTGGCACTGATGGACACCATGTCCCGTGACGACCTGGAGGGGGAGGAGTTCCGCGACACCTACACCGATGCCCTGGCGCAGGTGATCGAGGCCAAGCAGGGCGACAAGCCGCTCCCGGAGGCACCGCAGGCGCAGGAGCCGGGCAAGGTGCTGGACCTGATGGCGGCGTTGACGGAGTCGGTGAGCCGGGCGAAGGCCGCCCGCGGCGAGACGGGCGACGCCGACGTCCACGACCTGCCGAAGAAGAAGACGACCGCGGCGAAGAAGACTGCGAAGAAGACCCCGGCCGACAAGACCGCAGCGAAGACCGCGCAGAAGAAGACAGCGGCGAAGAAGACCGCGGGCCGCAGACCACGCAGCGCCTGATGCATCCGAGCCCGGCCTCGAGAGAAGAATATGAAACGGGCTCCCGCCCTGTGTCCCCCGAGCCGGGGCGGGAGCCCGCGTCCTGCCCGGCTCGGGGGTGGGAAGTGCTGGGCGGGGTGGGTGGGTTGTAGGGGTGTGGTTGTGGAGGGGACAGTGTCCCCGGGCCTCACTTATAGCCTGCAGGGAAGATCGTTCGGCTGAAGCCCTGCACAGTCTTTCGCCGCGTAGGCGACCGCCCTTCACGACCACACTCTTCGTCGCAGCCCCTGCCCCGGTGTCCTCACCGTGGCAGGGGCTGCACGTGTTTCCGGCATCCGTGACTGCGCTGGGGCTGGGGGTGTTGTGCCGGTCATGGACGACTACGCGCACCTTGACCTTGATGAGATCGACTTCGCGCCCGTGGAGTACGGCGAGGAGCGGCTCCCTCTGCTGACGCTGGGGGAGGCCCACGCCCTGCTCAGAGTGCTGCGGACGGTCGCACGGGAGGGTGGCCCGGTCGCGGCCGAGGCGGACGGGTTGTCCAAGGAGATCGCCGCGCGCATTCCGTCGGCAGACTGACGATGCCGCCTGCCGGCGCACTCGTGGGCGGGTTGGTCTAGGTGCGGGTGTTGGTGTGCCGGACGGTGGTGCCCCATGCCTGCATGACGGGGGTCATGCACCACTGGCAGAGCGGGCTGCCGCCGCGGCCGTACTTGTGGGTCTTGCGCTGGCACATGGCGCACGGGCCGACCTGGCTGCCCAGGCAGACCAGCGCGGACGGGTCGGGCTCGTTCACCGGTGGCGGGGTAGAGAGGGTCATCGACGGTGTCCTTCAGGCGGCGGGAGGATCGGGGGTAGGTGCTGCCGTCGGATAAGTCGATGATGTCCAGCTGTGCGTCGGGCCGGCAATGCGTGCACGCCTGCAGCCCGTCGGCCAGTAGACGGCGGGCCTCGTCGCGGCCGACCGCCCGGCGGCGTTTGCCCGCCATGTAGCAGTCGCCGGCGTGGACCTGCAGGGGTGGCCGGCCGGTGCCGATGCCGAGTTCGACGACCCACTCCGGCGGCTGCGGCCGGTCGCGCCGGCCCCGCTCGGCTTCCGCCTGCCGCTGCTGCAGGCCAGCGATCTTCGCGTCGATACGGACCAGCCACATGGCATGCCAGACCCGCAGGGTCTGCAGCCGGTCCACATCATGCGGCAGGTCATCGAACACATTTTTGATTCTAGGCATCGGTGCCCGCTTTTCTCGATGGGTGGTGTCATGGCGGGGCGGGGGAGGGTTCGGCCGGTGGTTGGCCCTGTGTCGCGGGGTCCGGTGCCGGCACGGAGGGCTGCACGGCGAGGCTCTGTCGGACGCGGGCGATGTGGTCCAGGCCGGCTCGGTAGCGGTCGGGGTCGGTGAGGTAGGTGTCCTCGTGGCGGTCCCACATGGCGCGGGTGCGGGCGTCGGAGCGGGCGGTGATGAGGGTGGCGATGCCGGAGGCGAGGGCGGGAAGCGCCGGGAGCAGGAAGATGACCGTGATCCACCAGGGGGTGTCGGCCAGGGCGGTGCTTGCGGCGGCGAGTCCGGGGACGAGGCTGGGGAGTGTCGAGGCGTTCACGGTCGGCTCCTGGCGGTGCGAGTAGGGCGCGGGCAGGCAGGTCACCCCTTCGGCTGCGGGACAGGGCAGGGGGCAGCAGCGGGGCGGTGCGGGGTGTGGTCGGCATGGTGGGGGGAGCGGCGGTTAGCCGCGCAACCCCGCTGATCGGCCGGCACTACCGCCCGTGGGCTGGGCGGTCTTGAGAGCCGGGGGAGCGGCAACTTCCTGCCCGCCCAACGCCTTGATCTGCTCCCGATCGGTCCTAGGGAGTCGAGTGCCTGCCCGATAGCGGTGCGCGCCCTTACCCCATCGCGCTGCTAGCTCCGCAACCCTTCCTGGCCGGGCTGATCCAGCGCCGGGGTCTCAGGGTGTGTCGTTTGGCGGGGAAATCGAACACGTGCACTAATGAGGGGATGGCCCCCACGGTTGATTTCCCCCACGATCTGGTCCGTCTCCAGGCGGACTGGTACCGCACCTACGACGCGCTCGCCGCCCCGCACCCGGCGCGGCCGACGGCGCTGCGCCACCGCCTCCAGGTGCTCTCTGCCCGCTTGTGCTGGCACCCGTACTGGTCTCGCCAGGACGTGGTCGTACCTGCGGTCCGCCAGGAGCTGCGCCGTCAGGGCCGGGCGCTGGAGCGCCAGTGGTGAACCGGCGGCCGGAGCATCTGACCGAGCGGGAGGAGGAGATCCTCCGCGTGATCCGCCGCTCCATCCAGGACCGGGGAGAAGCTCTGTCGGTGCGGCAGCTGGCGTGCGAGGTCGGGATGCGCAGCACGGCGTCGGTGGCCTATCACCTGGCCAACCTGGAACAGCGCGGGGCGCTGGTGCGTGACGGCCGCAGCTGGCAGACCTGCCGCCTGACGTGACCCGCTAGCAGCCGCAGCAGGCGGCGGCCGCCACGGACCCATGGGAGCACTGCGCCACCGCGATGTGCGTACGCCTTCAGCCGCTCTGCCTCGTGTAAGGCGCTGACCTGCCATGGTCGGGCCTGTGGTCGGGGCCGGCGGTCTCTCTTCGTGCCCGTCGGGGCATGGCATGGTCGCTGGTGCCTGGGGCGCACCCCCAGGTCACCAGCCCGACCGCATGTCAGTTGAGGACCTGGCGCTCACCAACGGGGACCAGGACCCGGGTCTGGCGGTTTTCGGTGAGCTGGCCGGCAGCGCCGCGTTGCGCAGCCATGGCCGACCCCGCTCATGCTGCGCAACTGGATGAACAGCGCACGCCCCTCTGCGGAAGGGCAGTCACGGCCGACCGCGCGAGGCTGGTGGCTGCGCAACCGCCTGGCCCGGTCTGCGCAACGCTGTGACCTGCTGTGGTCGGTCCGGCCCCACCTGAGCGATTGCGCACTGGCTGCACCGTCTCTTGCACAACCGCTGAGCACCAGCTGCGCAATGGCCGTTGCGCAGGCCTCACAGCCCGGACCCGCGCGACGCGACCAGGCCGACGCGTCAGCGGCCAATGGCGGTGGCCTGCTGTGGCGGGGGTATTGCGCAGGGCTGCGGCCCGGTTGGCTGTCGGGTTCTGCAGGGCCGCCTGGGGCGTCCGTTGGGGGTGGTTGGTGGGGGTGGAGTGTGTTGATGTTTCAGGGGTAAGCGGGTGAATGTGAAGCCCGTGACGCAGCCCGGGATTTCCTCACCTCGGTGCAGGCGGTGCAGGCGGTGCACGGCTTGCCGGTGTCCAGCCGGGCGATGGGGGTGGTGCAGCTGGTGGTGAGTGAGCTGGTGACCAATGCCCGCAAGTACGCGCCGGGCCCGTGTCTGTTGACGCTCGAGGTCACGGACGGAGCGGTGCGGGTGGATGTGTGGGACAGCAGTACGACGCTGCCGTCCGTACGGGGAATCGACCCGGAGCGGGTCGGCCAGCACGGCCTGGAGATCGTGATGGCGGTGTGCCAGAGCTTCGCTGTCCACCGGGAACCGGTGGGCAAGCGGATCACCGCGACCATCGTCCTCGCGGACGACCCCGGCGGAGCTGCGGCCGGCCACCAGGCCATGTGACGACACACCGCCATGCCCGAAGCAGGCCCTGGCGCACACGGATAACAGACCAACCCACGAGGTGGCCGTCCGTCAGCTGCTCGACATCGATGGCTGCGCAACCACTGGTTGGTCTGCGCAATGGCGGTGACCTGCTGTGGTCGGGCCCGTGGTCGGGGCCATTGCGCAGAGGCTGCGGCTGCTCGGTCAGAGGTGGCGGTCCTACTACATCCACCCGACGCGCTCTCCAGAGCCGTGGACAGGGTGCCAGACGGCCTCGGACGGCCTGTGCTGGAGCAGATCGGTCAGTGGCGCGGCCAGGACGGGAACGTCCCTGAGGAAGGCGGCGACTGCGGGTTGGGTGGCGGCTGCGCGCAGGGCGTCGATGCGCGTGGCGATGCCAGCCGGCCCGGTGCCGTCCAGGACGAACAAGACCCGGGGGAACAGCGGGTAGGACCGCCGCCACTCCTCGCGCGCCAGCCCCTGCACCGCTGAGGGCCGTCGCCCGACTGGCTGGGGTGTGTAGGAGTGCAGGCGGGCGTAGGCGCCGAGTTTCGCCGCCAGGCGTTCCGGTCCCATGGTGGCCCGGTCGATCTCGAGGAATGCGCGCAGCATCACCCCCTCCGCGCCCTCGCGGCCGCGCCGGTAGTACAGCAGCGCGTCGGGGATGACGGCCTCACTCCCGCCGAGGGGGTGGTGGACCTCCGGTATCCAGTCCAGCGGCCGGCATACGTCCCCGCGGGTGCGGGCGTCGTGGAGGAAGTCCAGGCCGGTCTCGGTCACGGTCAGCCCGTGCCCGACCCGCAACCGCACCGCGGTGCGGTCCGACACCGTCCTCGATGCCCGCCTACCCCGCAACTCCGGCCAGGCTGATGCCACCTGAACCCCGTACGCGGTGGGAAACCACACGCGTGTCCGGCCGGCCTGCGGCAGGGTGACCTGATCGACGAGCCCTTCACCGCGCAGCTTGGCCAGGCGCCGCCTGCTCTGCTCGATCCGGACGTCTGGCGAGCACACCAGGTGTATCTGCTTGGTCGTCGCCATCCGGTACTGCACCAGCACTGCCAGCGCCAGCCGGTCTCCGCCACCCGCGTCCACATCCGCCAACACCATCGCCGTCCGCTCCCGCCCGTACGGTGCAGCGCACTTTCTTGTTTCGGCGCCGCGCGTACGACCGAGCGCACCAGCCGGCCCCGACCAGACCACCGACGACGCAGGCCCGACCAGGGTCACGATGCGACAACACCCCCGGCAACCAGGCCGTAATTCCCGCCGACAACACATCCTGGCTGGCAGCGTGCTGTGACCGAGGCCCACACCATGTACGAAGCGGAAGCTTGTCGTCCTTTCCGGGACTGCGATCCTTCAAGGCCAGACCGGCTCTATGAGGTTTCCGGGGACGTGATCCATTCAGCGCGTGATCCTTCGCCAGAGGGCCGGCAGTCCACGGGATCGCCGCATCTCACTCTGAGCGTGGCCGAGGTTGTTGAGTGTCTGGCCTTCGCCGTGGCGGTCCCCGAGTTCGCGGTAGATGTCGGCGGCTTGGGTGTGGGCGGTGATGGCGTCGTCGAAGCGCCGCATCTGCTGCAGGGCGAGGCCGAGGTTGTTCAGGGCTATGCCTTCGCCGTGGCGGTCGCCGAGTTCGCGGCAGATGGCCAGGTCTTGCTTGTGGGCGGTGATGGCTTCGTCGAAGCGCCGCACCTTCCGCAGGGCGGTGCCGAGGTTGTTCAGTGCCAGGCCTTCGCGGTGGCGGTCGCCGAGTTCGCGGTGGATGTCGGTGGCTTGATTGTGGGCTGTGATGGCGTCGCCGAACCGGCCTACCTGCTGCAGGGCAATACCGAGGTTGTTCAGTGCTATGCCTTCACTGTGGCGGTCGCCAAACTCGCGGCAGATGTCGGTGGCTTGGGTGTGGGCGGTGATGGCTTCGTCGAAGCGCCGTACCTGCCGCAGAACGAGACCGAGGTTGTTCAGCGTCTGGCCTTCGCTGTGGCGGTCGCCGAGCTCGCGGCAGATGTCGATGGCTTGGTTGTGGGCGGTGATGGCTTCCTCGAAGCGCCGCACCTGGTCTAGGGCGGTGCCGAGGTTGTCCAGTGCTATGGCTTCGCTGTGGCGGTCACCGAGCTCGCGCGCTGTGGTGAGGGCCTGTTCTGCGGTGGTGACGGCCTCGAGGAAGAAGCGGCGTTCGCGTAGGTAGACGACCAGGCTTTCGGCCAGGGAGAGTGCCAAGTCGTTCTGGTCGGCAGTTGCTGCTAGAGGCACCGCTGCGGTGAGGTTGGGGTGTTCGGTGTCAAACCAGGCCAGTGCAGCGGTGCGATTGGGGAAGAGGTCGGGAACTGGCTGTCTGGGCAGTGCGCGCAAGTGGTCGTCGGCGGCGTCGGCGGTGGCTCGGTAGTACTCCAGGAGACGCTCGAGGGCCTGTTGGCGAGGTGGTCCGTCGTCGTGGCGGTGGCAGAGTTCGTCGGCGTAGAGGCGGGTGAGGTCGTGCATGCGCCAGCGGTTGGATCCGATGGGCTGTTCGCCGATCAGCCCGGCCCGGGCCAGAGCGGCCAGCCCCTGCCGCGTGGCGGGGAGCGGCTCGTCGGTGAGGACAGCGGCGGCAGTGGTGGAGATGTCGGGGCCTGCGTTGAGGGACAACAGCCGCAACAGCCCCGCAGGCCGCTCCTCCAGGCGCTGGTAGGACAACTCGAAAGCCGCCTGCACCCCCAGTGACCGTCCGTCGCGGTCCTCGTAGCGGAGGGCTCGCAGACGAGTCCGTGTGTCGGCGAGACTCGCGGCCAGGTCCGCGATGGGCAGCCCGGGGTCCAGGGTGAGCTGGGCAGCGGCGATGGTCAGCGCCAGCGGCAGACCCCCGCACTGCGCAGCCACCTCCCGCAACGCCGCGGGCTCTTGGCGGGGGCGGGAGTCGTCGGAGCGGACCTGGGTGAGGGTGTGGGCGATAAGACCGGCAGCGGACTCGACATCAAGCTGGTCCAGGCTGATCAGGCGGCCCGGGAAGCCGGGTCCGGTCAGGGCGTCCCGGGAGGTGGCGAGCAGTTGGTGCCCGGGAGAGGCCGGCATCAGCGGCAGCAGCTGGGCGGTGGCCGAGGCGTCGTCGGCAACGACTAGCACCGGTCCCACCTGCGCACGGCGTGCCAGCTCCGACCGGTACAGGCTCTCCTGCTCGGCGAGCGTGGGCGGCAGGTCCTCGTCCCGCACGCCGAGGGCGCGCAGCAGCGTCTCCAGCGCTTGCCCTCCCGTGACAGGGCCGGCGGGGTCGTAGCCGCGCAGGTGAACGAATAGGACCCCGCCGGGAAACCAGCCGCACGCCCGGGCGCGTTGGGCGGTGTCCAGGGCCAGCGCGGTCTTGCCGACCCCGGCCAGCCCGGTCACCACCACCACCCCAGGCCCCGCTCCACCGGGATCGAGCACGCCCAGCAGCTCGCTGGTATGCCGCTCGCGGCCGACCAGGTCGGCCGCGAGCGGCAGCCCGGCATCGGCCCGCGGCGCCGGACCGGCTCCCGGCCCGAGCACCGTCGTCGTGATGTTGTTGTACTGGTCCCGTCCGACCTGGTTGGTCTGCCCGTGCCCGGAAGCGGTGGCCCGCTGGGACACGGAGTCTTCGTTAGGGCTGCTGCTGGCCATCGTTGCCCGGCCTGGTGTGCTGGTCTGCGCCAACCTGGTTGACCGACCCGCTGTCGGACGCCTCCGCCTCCTGCTCCACCCGCCCCGGCCCGCCACCGGCACCCGCCGCGGGTGAGGAAGGGGCGTTCTGGTTTCCGCCGGCCTGGTTGACCCGGCCCTGGCCGGAAGCCGTGGCCTTCTGCGACACCACACGCTCAGCCGGCGGCGCCGCGGTAGCGGGCTGCTCGTGTGCTGCCCACCAGCCGGCCGCCGTCGCCGCCACGGTGGCCATCACGGTGGCGAAAGCCGTCGCCACCACCCACCGGTTCGCTTCCTCCTTTGGCATCCACCCGAAGGACGCCGACCGGCCCACCCACAGACACACCCCGAACACCACTGCCGCCACTAGCACCGTGATCACCCATCGCACCGAACGCGCCATCCAAGCCCCTCAATCCACGTGCAGCCGCAGCCCCCCACGGGCAGGCAGGACCAACCTACGCCCCACCCTCACGAGACGTCCGGAAAAGAACACGCAAGGTCACCACTCACAGGTTCCGGGGGCCTTCGTTGCTGAATGCGGACCCGGCCGACCGCGGTCACAACCCCACAACACCCCCAGCGACCGGGCTGTAATCCCTGCCGATAACCCCTCCCACAACTGTCCGCACCCGTTCCCGCACCACCGTGCATATCTGCAGCTCACCAACCCTCTCTGGCTGTGGTCGGGAGCCCGACATCCCCCTCTGCCTACCCCCTGCGCTGGTCCCCGGACCGGAAAGAAGGAAGGGGCGGGCGGTGGGTGTGCGGCCGGGGGATCGGGCGGGGCCTGGTCCTGCTGCGCGTCGGCGGGCCTCCGCGCTACTGCGCCGCACGAGGCGGCACGCCAGGAGAAGCAGGCGCCGGCCGGGGCGCGGCTGCGCGGGACGTCTGAGCGCGGGCTACGGAACCGGCTCCCGCTCCGGCTCCGGCTACGGAACCGGCTCCGTGCCGTCCTGGCCGTCCGCGTCCTGGTCCTGGCCGTGCTCGTACAGGGCGCGGGCCTCGGTTACAGCGCGCTGCCAACTGCGTTCACCGCCGCCGTGCTCACGCGTCAGCCGTGCGGCCATGCCCCGGCGGTACCCGCCGGCCTGCCGGAGCTCGGTGAGGACGACAGCGACGGCCCGGTCCCGGTGTGCGCGGCCGTGTCCGCCGCCGTGGTTGCCCCGCCCGTCTCCCGGACGCCGTCCGGCAGCTCCGAGACGGCCGGTGCCGACGTCTGCCTTCCAGGCCGCCCAGAACGCCTCCACGTCCTCCTGCACGTAGTAGTGGGTGCGCCTCAGCGTGCACGCCACCTGAGGGAACCGAAGCCCTTCGGGGTACCGCTCACGCTGAACACACCAGCGGTTCACCGTCGCCGCCGACGCCCCGGTGTACTTGCCAACCCACGCCCGGCTCACCACCCACCGACCGTCCACGATCCGACGCGACCCCCCGACTTCGCCGACCACCGACACCCCCTCGCCCTGTGCGCAGCGCAGCATCACGACTATCCAACTCCCGTACACTAGAACAGTTCCATCAGAGAACAGCTGGCGGAGAATGCCGGAGAGGGTTTGCCGACCCGCTCGTATCCACATTCTCCGCCAGTTCTCATTTCCTAAACGACTTTCCGATGATTCGAGCCGCCACCAGAAAAAGCAATCCGAGCGCGGCGCAGCAATACACTCATGCGCAGCAATTCATTTCTTTCTCCCTTTCCCCCGCGGAGCGGGTGTCCCGGGGCGCTGCGCGCCCTGGGGAAGCGAAAAAGCGGACCGGCTGCGCCGCCCGCAATGGGGTGGGCGGTCCGCTGCGCTCCCCGCCCGGCGAGGCACGGTCCGCTGCGCTCCCCTCCCCGGGTTGACCGGCCGGGGAGGGGAGCTGTGTGCGGCAGGAGTACCGGGTCGCCATCCGCAGGACCCTGCCGCGCCCCGGCGGGTCAACGGGGCAGGGACCGGGCCCGGGGAGCCACCCCGGGCCCGCAGGGCCTACAGGACGGTGTAGGCGACCGGCGGGTAGACCGCCTCGCTGCCGTCGTCCTCGTGGAGGCCGAAGGCGTCCAGGTAGACACCCGGCTCACGCCCGCCGAGCAGCTCGGTCGCCTCGGCGGCCGGGCACTCGTGCAGAGCGCCCCAGCACAGGTGCCAGGCCCGCACGGTGGCCTGCCCGTCCGTGTCCGTGGAGCGCAGATACATCACGCCCGAGCACAGGGTCTGCGCCAGCCCGCACGTCAGCAGGAAGGCGAAATTGTCCAGCCACTTCGGCTCCGCGCCGACCAGGTCGTCACCGCCGCCGTCACCCTCCACGGTGATCGGCAGCGTGGCACTCAGGGGCTGCTCCTGCCCCTCCATGTCGACCCCGAGCCGCACCACGTGCTCACCCGGCGCCAGCCGCGCCATCAGGGTGACCAAGACCGCCTGCGCCTCCTCGCGAGCTTCCGCGATGACGTCCAGAGAAACCGGCTTGAGCTGCATTCTGTTTTCCCTTCGCTCCATCAGAGAATTCACCGTCGAGAAGGGTTGCCGCCCTTCCCGACACTGTAATTTTAACCAACACAGGACCGAAAAAAACACAAAAGACTCAACAGAGTTTCAGCGCGAGGGCGTGGCCAAGCCATGCGGAGCATGGGTGCGTGCTGGTTCCAGAGTCAATCCAGGCTCACAGTTGAAGCACGGGGTGGCCTGGTTCTGCCAAACCTACATGGCGCATCACCTGATGCAGAGTCACCGGCCCCGGCCACCCCTCACCCTTGCTGCCCGGGCCACAGGCCCGTTGGCCGGTCCCGCGCAGCGGACGGCCCTTGGGGCGCGCAGCGCCCCTGGTGGCTGAAGCGCAGCGTAGGCCATTGCGGGGCCGCAGGCCCCGCAGCTCCGGGAGCGCAGCGGACGGAGCGTCACCAGCCCGGCGCAGCCGGGCCGGTGAGCTGATCGCGCAGCGAACAGCAGCGCTCACGCGGAGCGGGAGCGCAACACCCGCGCGCAGCGCGGGTGTTCGCTTGCACATCGCGCAGCGATGTGGT
>NZ_MPOH02000071.1 GCF_001896135.2 Streptomyces phaeoluteigriseus | reverse complement strand
CCACGACGGCATCGGCAGCCGGCCCCGTCCCACCGGCCCCGTCCCACAGGCCGCCGACCGGCACGCCCCGCCCGGCGCAGCACCACGGACCCGTCCGGCCCCTCGGCCCGTCCCACCACGGGCTCGGCACCGCGCAACACCGACTCCAGCAGATCCACGGCTACGGCGTCGGCGAAGCCCGGCACCACCACCTCGGCCAGCTCCTGCGCGGTCCGGGCGATGTCGAGGCTGCGGCCGATGTGCCGGCCGGCCCGGTCCAGGAGGGCGAGGCGCTGCCGGGCGCGGTGCCGGTCGGTGATGTCCACGACCGTGTAGTAGACGCCGATCGGCCGACGGCGGTCGTCGTCGAGGCGGGTGAACGACAGCACGTGCGCCGTCTCCCGGAACGGCGCGTCCCGCAGGCGCCCGACGTGCTCGTAGCCGACGACGGGCTCACCGGTCTCCAGCACCTGCCGCATCCGTGCCTCGACCGCGTCCGCGTCGAAGCCCGGCTGGACGTCCGCCAGCCGCAGCCCCAGCCGGGTCTCGGGCGCGCCGCCGCCGAACTGGGCCAAGGTCGCGTTGGACCACACGAACCGCAGGTCCGTGTCCACGATCGCGATGCCGATCGGCGAACCGGCGACCATCTGCTCCAGCACGGAGCGGCTCATGCTCCAGCCGTGCGCTTCGGCCATCTCGTTCACCAGGACCAGCCAGCGCCCCGGCCCGCCGGGCTCGTCCGCCGAGGTGATCCGTGCCATCACCGGCACCGCGTGCCGTCCTTGCGGCGGGCCGACAGCAGCCCGGCCCAGCCGCCGGACCGACGGCACAGCTCCAGTACGTCCGGCACCCGCTCGGCGTCCCCGACGGTCAGCAGCCCGGCCAGGTCCTTGCCCACCGCCTCGGCGGCCACATAACCGAACAGCCGCTCGGCGTCCCTGGTCCAGCCGGTCACCACGCCCCGCGCGTCGAGGAGCAGCGGCACGGCATCCGCCACATCGAACCGCCGACGGGCGCCATCGCCCACGTCGAGACTGCCCACGGCCGCCCTCTCCGTCGCTGAGAGTCCTGAGAGTCCTCTGCCACCTCTCGACTCCATCTTCACCCTGCACCCGCGGGAGGGCCTCCGGCGGTGAGCGGGGCACGACGCGCGCGGCCCGGAGCGCGGGCCCCGGCCGGGCCGAGAGCGGAACTCCGGAGGTGGCTCCCGTAGTGAGGGTGACCGGGCTCCCGGGATGAGCGGGGCGGCGCCCGCACGGGTGGTTCGCTCCCGTCGCCCCTGCCCGTTGCCGTCCCCAGGGGCTCCGCCCCTTCAACCCCGGGGTCGGCCGGTCACCGTGCGGGACCCGCGGCTGCGAGGAAACCCGACCCCTGTGGACGCCGCCCCCGCGGGGGACCCGCCCCGTGCGGGCGCCGCCCTCGCGAAGCATCCGCCTGCGCGAGGGACCCGCCCGTGCGGGGCGCGCCGCCTCCGTGCGGGATCTGCCCCCGGACCTGCACCCGTGTGCGGGCGCCGCCTCCGCGTGGGATCTCCGGCCGCCGAGGGATCCGCCCCGTGCGGACACCGCCCCCGGGGATCTCCGGCCGCGAGGGACCGGCCCCGTGCGGGCGCCGCCCTCGCGAGGGATCTGCCCCCAGACCTGCACCCGTGTGCAG
>NZ_MPOH02000070.1 GCF_001896135.2 Streptomyces phaeoluteigriseus | reverse complement strand
GTCGACCGGTGGGGGCGGTGGGACGGGCGGGCGGCTGCCTGAGCGGGCCCTGCGCTCCGCCGGGAGGCGGAACAGCACCTCGTACGCCCGCTGCCGGGCCAGGACCCTGCTGCCCAGGGGGTCGGGCCAGCCGGGCGGGCCGGCGTGGCGTACCGCCGTTTCGAGGAGTTCGGCCGGGGTGGGGCGCTGCTCGGGCTCCTTGGCCAGGCAGGCCGACAGCAGTGCGCCGAGCGCCGGGTCCGCCGAGGAGATCTCGGCGAGCAGTTCCTGGTCGGGTTCCTCGAAGGCCACCCGGTGCATGACGTCGACACCCGTGCCGTCGCCGAAGGGGGCGCGCCCGGACGCCGCGAAGACCAGCGTCCCGGCCAGCGAGAAGACGTCCGACGCGGTGTCGGAGTGGCCCGTCCTGAGATGCTCCGGGGACATGTAGGCGGGCGTTCCCACCCGGTTGCCCGTGCCGGTGATCGAACTCGCGTCCACCGCCTTGGAGATGCCGAAGTCGATGACGTGCGCGCCGCGGACGGTGAGCAGCACGTTGGACGGCTTGAGGTCGCGGTGGACGATGCCCGCGGCGGCCAGTTCGCACAGGGCCCGCGCGAGTTGGTCCGCCACCTGCCAGACCGTGGCGGCGGTGAGGGCGCCGTCCTCCCGTACGGACTCCGCGAGGTCGGGTCCGGGGAGGTACTCGGTGGCCATCCACAGCAGTTCGTCCCGGAAACCGGTTCCGCACAGTTTCGGCGCGTGCGGGGTGCGCAGCCTGGCGTGCACGGCCGCCTCGCGTTCGAACCGGCGCCGGAAGCGGGGGTCCTCCGCGTACTCCGGCCGGATCACCTTCACGGCGGCCAGGCCGGGGCTGTCGTCGACCGGGCGCGCCAGGTAGACGCGCCCCATGCCGCCGCTGCCGAGCAGGGCCAACGGCACGTACGGGCCGACCCGTTCGGGGTCGCCCGGACGCAGGGGTGAGGCCCCGGCCTGCCGCAGCGCGGCGGCCTCGCGCGTCGCCGGGTCGGATGACGACGGCCGCTGATCTGACACGGATCTTCCCCGAAGTGTTTTTCGACGTACGTCAGTTCGCCTCAAGAGAAGAAGAGGCTAGCCCAGCCCCGGCGAGCGGTCAGGGTTTCCCGCACTTCCGCCCGCCGCGGTGGTGCGGAGGCGGTCGGCGCGGTCGGCCCGGGGGCGGAGACGTCCGAGCGGCGTGAGCGCGCCCGGGGGAGGAACCCGCGCCCGGCGGAGGGTGCGGGCCCTTCCCCCGGGTGAGTGGGGCGCGGTCAGGGGCGGACGGCCTTGCCGCGGCCCCACGCCCAGGCGAGGCGGTCCGCGCCGGACTGGTTGGTGGTCGCCAGCCAGGGGCGGGCCGGGTCGCCGGTCAGGGTCTGGAGGGAGTACGTGTCACCGGTGCGCAGGCCCGGCCAGTAGACCGACCCCATCTTCAGCTCGCGGAAGGTGTCGGTCACTGCCTGCATGAAGTTGACGAAGTTGTTGTCCGGCGCGGCTTGTTGTAGTCGAAACCGGTCGTCATGTGGGCGCCGAACTCGTCGGCGACGGTCCGGTGCGCACAGTCGCCGATGCGCGCCTCGAGGTCGGCCACCCACTGGTCGTAGGTGGCGTACTCCTTCCAGAACCCGTAGTGGTGCAGGGAGAGGTAGGTGCCCTTCAGGCGCGGGTCGGCGCAGACGCTGGTGACGTGGTCGTTGTAGCCGGCGCCGCTGACGAAGACCCGGTCGCGGGGGACCGAGGAGTAGGTGTCCAGCCACTTCGCGGCGAGGTCGGCCCACTCGGTGTCGGTGTAGCCGTGCGGCTCGTTCATCGGCTCGAAGTACACGTTCCGGTCGTTCTCGTAAGCCCTCACGACCGTGTTCCACATGGGCCAGTAGGTGGCCTCGTCGTCGATGAAGCCGTCCTTGCGGGGTCCGGTGCCCTCCCAGTACGACAGGATCACCTTGAAGCCCTTGGCCGAGGCCGCGTCGACGACCGCGCGGTAGGACTTCCAGTAGGTGCCGTTCACCGTGTACGGGTTGATCGGCAGCCGCACCGTGTTGGCACCGAGGTTGGCGCGGAACGCCGATATCACCCGGCTCGCCTTGGTGTAGGTCCGGGCGTAGCCGTCGGAGAGCGACAGGCCCGACAGCACGACCGGGTCGTCGGCGAAGTTGTCCCGGGGGTCGGCCCAGTTGACGCCCCTGAACTGGCTGGTGTCCATGCGCGGGGCGGCCTGGGCGGCCTGGGCGGCCTGGGCGGGGGCGCCGGAGAGGCTGGTGCCGGCTCCCGCGATCAGCAGGGCGAGAAGGGCGGCTCGCAGGCGGGGGGTCCGGCGGGTACCGGCGGGGGTGGTGGTGCGCATCGGCCTGGCCTTTCGGGTCGGGGAGGCGGCTCTGTTCGACGGCGTGGGCTCGATCTCTGCGGCCTCGGCATGTTTACGCAAACATCCACCACTGCGGCATCCGATGTTTACGTAAACATGGCGGCGCCGGAATCGTGGCACCCACCACAGTGATCGTCAAGGCTTCCCACAGGTGCCACGCGCGCCCCGCGGCCCCCGGTGGGGCGGCGCCGGGACCGGCGCCCGGTGCGGGCGGACGTCCGGCGGACGGCCTCTCCGAGGCCGTCCCGCCGGCGCCCACCACCGCCGCACGCGGGGCGTAGGAAATGCGCCATGAATTCCCGCCGGACCGCCGCTCCCGGTATCCCTCAGGGCGTGATCCCCCGTGGATCCCCGGGCCGTGGAGCGGATTTTCCATCCTGGCGGGAAAAGGACGGCCGCTGCCTTCCGGTTGTGAAAGTGGCTGGCGGTGGTTACCGGTACCGTGGAATTATCCGGAACGATCACGGAACCTCCTGATCGAATATGTCGAGCACTCACCTGCAGAGGGAAATCAACAGTGCCTTTCAAGCAGTTACGCCCCGCCGTTGTCGCCGTCTCCACGATGTCCGTGCTGCTCCTCGGAACCGCCGGTGTCCATGCCGAAGAGACTGCTCAGGCAGGGGTGGCGCCCGACATCGCCGTGGCCAAGGTGATGCGGCACCTCGACGCGCTCCAGAAGATCTCCGACGCGAACAACGGCAACCGGGCGCATGGCACGACCGGCTATCAGGCGTCCGTCGACTATGTCAGGGAGAAGCTCGACGCGGCCGGATTCACCACCTCGCTGCAGGAATTCGAGTTCGCCGGTAAGAAAAGCTGGAACCTGCTTGCCGATTGGCCTCGCGGCGGCGGTTCCGGAAAGGTCCTGATGGTCGGTGCGCACCTCGACTCGGTGGACACGAGCCCCGGAATCAACGACAACGGCTCCAGCGTGGCGGCCATCCTCGAGACCGCGCTCACGGTGTCCGCGAAGAAGGCCACTCCCTCCCAGCACCTCCGCTTCGCCTTCTGGGGTACCGAGGAGGAGACGTACATCGGGTCCACGCACTACGTGAACACCCTGCCGGCGGCCGAACTCTCGAAGATCACCGCCTATCTGAACTTCGACATGATCGGCTCACCGAACCCCGGGTACTTCGTCTACGACCAGAGCCCCGAGATCGCCCGGCACTTCGACCGGTACTTCACCGCCAAGGGCATCCCCACCGAGCCCGCCACCGCGCTCAACGGCCGCAGCGACCACGAGCCGTTCCTGGCCAAGGGCGTGGCCGTCGGCGGCATCTTCACCGGCTCCGCCGAGATCAAGACCCCGGAGCAGGCCGCGAAGTG
The DNA here is from genome assembly GCF_001896135.2 of Streptomyces phaeoluteigriseus. Lineage (GTDB taxonomy): Bacteria > Actinomycetota > Actinomycetes > Streptomycetales > Streptomycetaceae > Streptomyces > Streptomyces phaeoluteigriseus. The sequence continues at coordinate 6,598 of NZ_MPOH02000070.1, read as the reverse complement.
GGGCGGCACCGCGGGAGAGGCCATGGACAAGTGCTACCACCTGGCCTGCGACACCCCCGCCAACATCGACCGGAGGGCCCTGGACGTCAACACCGACGCCGTCGCGGCGATGGTGTGGAAGCTGGGCGTGCGCTCCTAGGCAGGCCTCCCGCCCCCGCTCCCCGGACGAGTCCGGGGAGCGGGGGCGGTGCGGTCCGGGGCGGGACGGCACGGGGCGAGGCGTCCGGCGCCGGCCCGCAGGTTCCGCCCCGCCGCTCCCGCCCCCGGACCGCTCACGTCCCCCGGCGTCCTCGCGGACGGGCCGCCAGCCGGGCCAGCCGCTCCCGGTCCACCTTGCCCGTGGGCCCGACCGGCAGGGACGGCAGGACCAGCACGTGCTCCGGGAGCATGTAACTGGGCAGCGTCCCGGCGAGATGGCGGCGGACGAGGCCGCCGGACAATTCCCGCCCGGTGTCCGCGGCCACGGCCGCCACGATCTGCGGGCCGTCGTCGCCCTCCAGCGTCGTCACCGCGCAGTCCACCGCCCCCGGCACCTGCCGCAGCGCGGCCAGCACCTCCCCCAGCTCGATCCGGTAGCCGCGCACCTTGACCTGGTCGTCCCGCCGGCCCCGGAACTCCAGGTTGCCGTCGGCCATCCAGCGGGCCCGGTCGCCCGTGGCGTACATCCGCTCACCCGCCACACCACTCACCGTGTCGGCCGTGAACCTCTCGGCCGACAGCCGCGGATCGCCCGTGTACCCGTCGGCCACCACCACGCCGGCGATGTAGAGGTCCCCCTCGACGCCGATCGGGCACGGCTTGCGGTCGCCGTCCAGGACGTAGTAGCGGGCGTTCTGGATCGGCCTGCCGTACGGGATGCTCGTCCACGACGGGTCGATCTCGCCCACGTCGAAGTGGTTGGACCAGATCGTCGCCTCCGTCGCACCGCCCAGCGCCACGACGTGCGCCTTCGGGAAACGGGCCCGCACCCGGTCCGGGAGGGCCAGCGGCACCCAGTCGCCGCTGAGGAAGACCAGGCGCAGGCTCGGCACCGGGCCCCCCTCGTGCGGTGCGTCGGCGAAGGACATCACCATGCTGAGCGCGGCCGGCGCCGAGTCCCAGAAGGTGACCGGCTCGTGCAGCATGATCTCCAGCAGCCGTTCGCCGTCGGAGAGTTCGGCCGGGGGTACGACGCGCAGGCTGGCGCCCGCCGCGAGGACGCCCAGCAGGTCGTAGACGGACAGGTCGAAGGTGAGCGCGGTGACCCACAGCAGACAGTCGTCCGGGCCGACCGCGTAGCTCTCGTTCACCCACTGGATGACGTTGACGGCACTGCGGTGACGCACCGAGACGCCCTTGGGCACACCGGTGGAGCCGGAGGTGAAGATGACGTACGCGGTGTCGTCGGCGCCGGGACCGGCCGGCAGCGGCAGGTCCCGGGCGGCCTCGACGTCGCTCCACGTGCAGGCCACCGGCGTGCCCGCGGTGACCGCGTCCCGCGGTGCCGGGCGCAGGACGACGTCGTAGCGGTCCCGCAGCACCGCCGGCCAGACGTCTCCCGAACGGCGCCGGATCTCCGCCCGCACCGGCAGGCCGAGCTGGTCGGCGATGCGGTCGAACCACCGGGCGGGGACGTGCAGATGACCGCTCGGCGCGCCCTCGCCCGGCTCCGCGAGGTCCGCGAGGACCACCGCCCCGCCCGGCGCCAGCGCGCCGAGGGCGTCCCGTAGCACGGACCGCAGGTAGGCGAAGCCGGGGAAGAACTGGGCGACGCTGGCCAGCAGCACCACGTCGGCACTCGCCGGCGGCACCACGCGCCCCAGCTCGTCGGCCGGCGCGTGCACGAACCGCGCGTCCCCGCCGGACTCCCCGGCCGCCCGCCGCAGGGCCACGGACGACACGTCGACGCCCGTGTAGGCGGCGACCCGGTCGCGCAGCGCGCCCGCGACCAGACCCGCGCCGCAGCCCACCTCGACGACCCGCGGCCGTTCCGCCACGGACAGCACGAGGTCGCTCACGTGCGAGACGTAGGTGTCGATCTGCGCGGCGGAGATGCCGTCGTCCGGGTCCTGGTTGAAGCCCGAGGCCCGGGCCAGGTCCCCGTCCTCGGCGACGGTGTCCCACAGCAGGCCCACCGCCTCCGCGTCCAGCGGGTCCGGCGCCGGTTCCGTCAGGTCCGTGCACACCAGCCGCAGGTCCCGGCCCGCGAGGTGCCCGGACTCCTCCGCGCGCTGCGCGAGCCCGTGGCCGGTCACCAGCCAGTCGATGCCCAACTGCCGTACCGGCGCGGCGATGCGGCTCGCCGGCCAGCGCGCGTCGAGCGGCACGTAGGCGGCGCCGGTGCGCAGCACCCCGACGACCGCCAGCACGCTGTCGTACGAGTTGTCGTGCAGGACGCCGACGAAATCTCCCCGGCCGACCCCGTGGCGGCCGAGGAAACGGGCGAGGAGACCGGAGTCGTCCCACAGCCGCCCGTACGTCCTGACCTCACCGTCGCCGAGGCGGACGGCCGGCGCGCCGGGCGACTCCCGCACCCGCCGCTCGATCAGGTCGACCATGCTCACCCGGTCCTCGAACGGCCGGGCCGTGTCGTTCCACTCGGCCGGCGGCAACTCCCAGGTCTCTGTCATCTGTCCTGCCCTCCTCCAGCGGTCAACGGGTCGGCGGACGGGTGCTCAGATGACGCGGCCGTGGCGGGGGTTGTCACGGTGGATGACCCGCTCGCGGATGCGCAGTTCGCCCTTCTCGTCGCGCACCAGGCGGTCCTCGACACTGGAGGAGGAGAAGAAGCGCACCTCCTCCTCGGCGTTGCTCTGGGTCACCAGCGAGTAGTAGGTGACCCGCAGGCCGTCGTCCCCGGCGCCCCCGGCCGGCTCGATCAGGAAGTGGTCGAACCAGTGGCGGGTGACCAGCCCTTCGTACATCGGGAGCATGCTCGTCATCTTGGCGCGCATCGCCTCGCGGCCCTCCACCTTCTCGCCGCGGTGGGGGTGGGCGACCGAGCCGTCCTCGGTGAAGGTCGCGGTGAACTGCTCGATGTCCAGGTCGTCAAGGACGCGCATCTGACGGGCGTAGAAGTTCTTGACCTCGACGTAGAGGTCGGCGGTGACGGACATGGGTGCTCCTCGGTGTGGTTGGGGGAACGTGTGGTGTCTCAGGGGGCGGGGGCTTCCTCGAGGACGAGGAAGGCGTTGGTGCCGCCCACGCCGGCCGACATCAGGCCGGCCGTTCGGGGGCGGCCGTCCACGGGCCACGGGCGGCCCTCGGGGAGGATGCCGAAGCGTTCGCCGCGGCCGGTGAACTCCTCGATCGGGTCCTCCGTGTTCGGCGTCGCGGGCAGGAAACCGCGGTCGATCGCGAGGCACGTCTTGATCAGGGCGGCCATGCCCGCCGCGGTGTCGCAGTGGCCGACGGAGGCCTTCACCGAGCCCACCGCGACGGGCGGCCCGTCGGTGCCCAGGGACTCGATCAGCGCGGTCGCCTCGATCTGGTCGTTCAGCGGGATGCCGACCCCGTGCGTCTCGACGTAGTCGACGTCGGCCCCGGTCAGACCCGCCGCGTCCAGCGCCCGGCGCACCGCGCGCACCTTGCCGTCGACGCCGGGGATGACGAAACCGGGTTTGGCCCGGCCGTCGTTGGTGACCGCGCTGCCCCGGATCACGGCGTAGACGGGGTCGCCGTCGCGCAGGGCGTCCTCCAGCCGGCGCAGCAGGACGGCGCCCGAACCGTCGCCGGGCACGACGCCGTTGTGGCGGCGGTCGAAGGGACGCACGATGCCTTCGGTGGAGTAGATGCTGCGCGGGGTGCGCAGGTAGGAGCCGTCGGCGTCCTGCTGGACGGCCACCGCGCCGGCCAGCGCGTAGTCGCAGGCGTGCAGCCGCAGGCTCTGGCAGGCCAGGTGGACGGCCACGGTCGAGGTGGCGCACGCCGAGTCCAGCATCAGCGACTCGCCCCACAGGTCCTGGAGGTAGGAGAAGTAGGGCCCGGCGAACGTCGGATCGACGTGCACCACGTCGTCGAAGGCCGCCCGCGGCACGTGCCGGGTGCGGGCGCAGCCCGCGTAGACGGCGGTCCGGTCGGCGATCGCCGAGAGGCGGACCCCGGCGTCCTCCGCCGCCTGCCACAGGGACTCCTGGAGGATGCCGTGCTGCGGGTCCAGGCCCTCGACACCGACGAGGGCGCTGTCGTAGGCGTCCCGGTGCGGGGCGACGCCCCAGGAGTGGACCCGCAGCCGGTCCTCGCCCAGGTCCTCCACGACCGGCACCGGCTCCCTGCGGAAGCAGTCCTCGCCCGCCACGAGGTTGTCCCAGAACGCCCCGACGTCGGGCGCCTTCGCGAACCGGCCGCCGAGGCCGACGACGGCCACGGGTTCGGCGTTCTCGCTCCGTTGCGACATGTGCGACCTCCTCTCAGTCGAAGGCGATGGCGATCTTGACGACGTCGTCCCGCCGGGTGTGCGCGAGGTCGAAGGCGTCGGCGATGTTCTTGATGCCGAAGGTGTGGGTGATCTGGTCGTCGACACGGACCGAGCCGTTCCCGATCAGGTCCAGCGCCGTGCGGAACGAGGCGAGCCCCGGCTCCAGTTGCGCGCCGCCGACGGCGTTGACCAGGTGGGCGTTGCGGACGAAGAGATGGGCGTACGGGATGCGCATCTCGTAGTCCTCGGGCATCCCGAAGAAGCCGAGCCGGCCGTGCTGGCCGACCATCCGCATCGCGTGCTCGCGCGCCCCGTCGGTGCCCGCCGCCTCGACGACCAGGTCCGCGCCCGCGCCGCCGGTCAGCTCCATGACGACCTCCTCGGCGCTCTGCCCCGGCACGTGCGCGGTCGCGTCCGCGCCGAGGGAGCGGGCCACGGCCAACCGGCCCGGCTCCAGGTCGACCGCGACGGTCTTCTCGAAGCCGAGGTGCCTGAACATCTGGAGGAACAGCAGCCCCGCCGAACCGACGCCGACGACGGCGGCCGTCAGGCCCGGCCGCACGGGCTCCGGCCAGAACCGCTTCAGCGCGAAGACGACCGTGCCGAGCTGTTGCGCCATCAGGGGGACGGTGGGCGCGCCGATGCGCTCCAGCGGCAGCAGGAACCGGTCGCCGATCGTCTGGTAGCGGGCGAACGACGCCATGTAGGCGTGATTGGGCACGGTGAGCACGAAGTCACCGGGGGAGAAGCGCGCCGAGCGGCTCTCGACGACCTCCCCGACGCCCTCGTGACCCGGGTAGCCCGCCGGACACGGGTAGGGGTGGTCGCGCATGTCCCGGAAGAAGGGGGACTCGGCGCGCACCCGGTGCACGTCGCTGCCGCAGATGGCGGCCAGGGTGTTGCGCACGAGCACCTCGTCCTCGCGCAGCTCCCGGAAGGCGACGTCCTCCACCTCCAGGCGCCCGGGTTCGACGAGAACGGCGGCTTCACCACGTACGAGCGGCATGCGGACCTTCCTTCAAGGACGTACGGCGGGCGCGGTCCGCGCCCACGACAGGGGATGGCCGGGCAGGCGCAGCCGCCGGCCGGCCCGGCGGGCGTCAGCCGGGCGTCGACGCCCCGGCACCACAGGGCCGCCAGGGCGGTGAGCAGCGCCTCCTCCGCGAGGTCGGCCGCCGGGACGTCCAGGACGGCCACCTCGCCGAGCTGGTCGCGGGCGTGTTGCAGCAGCTTGGCGGGCTCGGCCTCGGCCGTCAGGTGCCGCTCCCGCGGGGCCGGGTCGTCGGGCGTGACGGGGCCGAGGGCGGTGGCCCACAGCAGCCGTGTGCGCCGCAACCGCGGTACGGCGCCGGTGGTCGACGCCCACGCCTCGTCCGGTGCGGACAGCGCCGCGTCCGGTGCGGTGGGGACATCGTCCGGTGCGGTGAGAGCACCGCTGAGCACCGCGGCCGCGATCCGGCCCGTGCCGACGCCGTACACCGCGGCCGGGGTCACGCCGTGCTCGGCGAACCGCTCCGCCAGGCGGACCTGGCGGGCGGGGTCGGTGCCGTCGGCGAAGGCGAACACCACGGCGGGGAGCGGCCCGGGGACGGCGTGCGCGGGCGTGCGGGGGTCGCGCAGGGCCCGTACCGCCTCGTCCCGGCCGGTCACGACCACGGCGACGCGGTGCGCGAACCGCTCACGGCCCCGGTCCAGGGTGTGCGCGACGTCCGCGAGCGCCGCGTCCGGCGTCGCCTCCAGGTACGCGGCCAGCCGTTCCCGGGCGGCGGCCAGCGCCTCGGCGGTGACGGCGGACAGGGCGAGGAGGTGGTGACGCCCTGCGGCGGGCACGGGGGCGGGGGCCTGCGCGGTGTGCGCCGGCGGCCTGCGGGTGATGGTCTGCCGGGGGGTGGCCGTGCCGGGGGGTGGCGGGGACGGTGCCGTCCGCCGGCCGGTGGACCATGGCGATCAGACGGGCCTGGTCCTGGACCGTGACGTGCCGCAGCAGGTCGATGACCGGGACGTCGGCGCCCGTGGCGAGCCGGAGCTGTTCGCGCAGCTTCACCAGGAGCAGTGAGTGGCCGCCCGCGTCGAAGAAGTTGTGGTCCGCCCCGAAGCCGTCGTGCTCCAGGACCGCTCGCCAGGCCGCCCGCACCCCCTCCAGTACGGAGAGGGGGGCCGCGCCGGAAGCCGGCGCGGGGGCGGGCGCGGGTACGTCGTCCT
>NZ_MPOH02000007.1:5539-16919 GCF_001896135.2 Streptomyces phaeoluteigriseus | reverse complement strand
ACGGGGGAGGGGGAGGCGGGAGCGGGCGGTCAGCCGGTCCGTGCGGGTGGGGTGACCGGGGCGTACCGCACCGGCGGGCCGGGGTCGTCCGGCAGCCGGTCGGTGAGGAAGCCGTAGGCCCGTTTCAGGGCGGGGTCGGTGAGCGAGCGCCACCAGCGGTCGATGCCGTACCAGCCGGGGGCGGCCAGCGCCCCGCCGTGGTGGCGCACCGACAGCCCGGCGGCGAGGACGGCGAACCGCAGCCGCTCCTCCAGTGGCCAGCCGCCGAGCGAGGCGGCGACGAAGCTCGCGCCGAACACGTCACCGGCTCCCGTCGCATCGAGGACATCGATGTCGAGCGCCGGGACCTGCGCGTACTCGCCGGTCGTCTGGTCCACCGCGAGGGCGCCGTCGCCGCCGCGCGTCACCACGGCGACCGGCACCAGCTCGGCGAGGGTGCCGAGCGCGGCGACCGCGCTGTCGGTGCGGGTGTACGCCATCGCCTCGGTCTCGTTGGGGAGGAAGGCGTGGCACAGGGCCAGTTGGTCGAGCAGGTCGCGGGACCACCGCTGGGTGGGGTCCCAGCCGACGTCGGCGTAGATCTGCGTGCCGTCGGCCGCCGCCTTGCCGATCCAGGCGCGCGGTTCGGCCTCCAGGTGCACGAGGGCCGTACGGGCCCCGGGCGGGTCGCCCATCAGCACGTCCTGCGAGTACGGCGGCTCCTGGCCGTGGGTGACCAGGGCCCGGTCCTGGCCGTGGGCGAGGGCGACGGTGACGGGGGTGTGCCAGCCGTCGGCGACGCGGGAGAGCGACAGGTCGACGCCCTCCTGGCCGGCGATGACCTCCTGGCAGTGGGCGCCGTAGAAGTCGTCGCCGAAGACCGTGGCCAGCGAGGTGCGCAGGCCGAACCGGGACGCTGCCACCGCCAGGTTCGCGATGCCGCCGGGGCCGCAGCCCATTCCGGCCGTCCAGATCTCCTCGCCCGGCGCGGGCGGCCTGCCCAGTCCGGTGAGGACGAGGTCGTAGAAGAGCAGCCCCGTCAGCAGCACGTCGGGCCGGTCGTCGTCCACGGGAACGTCCTCTCGTTCGGGCGGGGGCGTCGCGTCGATGGGTGGCTCACCACGTCGACCGGTGGCTTCGTCACACGGATCGGGCGGGTTCGTCGGGTCGATCGGGGGTTCGTGACGGGGATCGGGTGTTCGTCAGAACTCTTCATTTCGGTGACCGGAATCGTGCGCCCCTCGGCGAGATTGGTCAATACCCGAGCAGAACTGAGCATAGATTTGATTGAAGATGACGAGTAGTGTTCACGCCGTGCTGGCAGAACGACGACATCAACTCATCCTGCGGGCCCTGCGCTCCGGCGGTCCCGCGGCCGTGACCGATCTCTCCGAGCAGTTGGGCGTGAGCCCCGCCACGGTCCGGCGCGACCTGCTCAAACTCGAGGAGGAGGGCCTGCTCACGCGGGTCCACGGCGGCGCCGTCGCCGACGAGGGTGACCAGCCCTTCGCCGAGGTCGCCGAGGTCCGGGTGGCCGAGAAGGACGCCATAGCGGCGTGCGCCGCGGCCATGATCACGGACGGCCAGTCGGTCCTGCTGGACATCGGCACCACCGCCTACCGGCTCGCCCGTCAGCTGCACGGCCGTCGGCTCACCGTGATCACCAGCAACCTGGTGGTCTACGAGGAACTCGCCGACGACGAGGGCATCGACCTGGTGCTGCTCGGCGGCATGGTCCGCCGTGAGTACCGCTCCCTGGTCGGCTTCCTCACCGAGGACAACCTGCGCCAGCTGCACGCCGACTGGCTCTTCCTCGGCACCAGCGGGGTGCGGCCGGGCGGTGAGGTGATGGACACGACGGTCGTCGAGGTGCCGGTCAAGCGCGCCATGATCAAGGCGGGCGGAAAGGTCGTCCTGCTGGCGGACGCGGCGAAGTTCCCGGGTACGGGCATGGCGAGGGTCTGCGGTCCGGAGGACCTGGACGTGGTGGTGACCGACGCTCCGGTGGACCCGGCGACCCGGTCCTCCCTGGAGGAGGCGGGCGTCGAGGTGGTCCTGGCAGGAAAGGTGCAAGCGTGAAACTGACGATTCTGGGCGGCGGCGGGTTCCGGGTGCCGCTCGTGTACGGGGCGCTGCTGACGGACCACGCCGAGGGACGGGTCACCGAGGTCGTGCTGCACGATCTGGATGACGGTCGACTGCACGCGGTAGCCCGTGTACTGGCTGAACAGGCGTCGACGGTGGCCGACGCCCCCACCGTGACCGCGACGACCGATCTCGACGAGGCTCTGCGCGGTGCCGACTTCGTCTTCTCCGCGATCCGCGTCGGTGGCCTGGAGGGCCGGGCGAACGACGAACGGGTCGCCCTGGCGGAGGGCGTCCTCGGCCAGGAGACGGTCGGCGCGGGCGGCATCGCCTACGGTCTGCGCACGGTGCCCGTCGCCGTCGACATCGCCCGGCGGGTGGCCCGCCTCGCCCCCGACGCCTGGGTCATCAACTTCACCAACCCGGCCGGTCTGGTCACCGAGGCCATGTCCCGCCACCTCGGCGACCGGGTCATCGGCATCTGCGACTCGCCGGTCGGCCTCGGCCGCCGTATCGCGCGCGTCCTCGGCGCGAACCCGCGCGAGGCGTTCATCGACTACGTCGGCCTCAACCACCTCGGCTGGGTGCGCGGCCTGCGGGTCGCCGGCCGGGACGAACTGCCGCGTCTGCTGGCCGACTCCGACCTGCTCGGCTCCTTCGAGGAGGGCAAGCTGTTCGGCGTCGACTGGCTGCGGTCCCTCGGGGCGATCCCGAACGAGTACCTGCACTACTACTACTTCAACCGCGAGACCGTGCGCGCCTACCAGCAGGCCGAGAAGACCCGCGGCGCCTTCCTGCGCGACCAGCAGGCGCGGTTCTACGAGGAGATGCGCCGGCCCGACGCCGCGGCACTGACCGCCTGGGACCGCACCCGGGCCGAGCGCGAGGCGACCTACATGGCCGAGAACCGCGAGACCGCCGGCGCCGGCGACCGCGACGCCGACGACCTCTCCGGCGGCTACGAGAAGGTGGCCCTCGCCCTGATGCGGGCCATCGCCCGGGACGAACGCACCACCTTGATCCTCAACGTCCGCAACCAGGGCGCCCTCTCGGTGCTCGACTCGGACGCGGTCATCGAGGTGCCCTGCCTCGTCGACGCCAACGGGGCCCATCCCGTGGCCGTGGCCCCGCTGCCCGAGCACGCGACCGGCCTGGTCTGCGCGGTGAAGGGGGTCGAGCGGGAGGTGCTCGCCGCCGCCGCTTCGGGCTCGCGCGCGAGCGCGGTGAAGGCCTTCGCCCTGCACCCGCTCGTCGACTCGGTGAACGTGGCCCGCCGGCTGGTCGAGGGCTACACCGCCGTCCATCCCGGTCTGGCGTATCTCCGGTAGGGACCCGAGTAAGCGCTTTCCCTCCGCGTCCCGTACGTTCCGTTCCAGCAGTCTGCCCGTCCCGGTTCCCTGGAGACTCCCCATGCACGACGAACGCCGCCGGATCGAGGAGCGCGTCGAGCGCGTCCACCACCAGCGCATCAAGCCCGCCGTCTACGCGGCCACCGTGCCCTTCGAGGTCGAGGCCTGGCAGGCGCCGGGCGAGCCCGTCCCGTTCGCGGAGGCCGCGGCCGCGTCGTACGAGCCCTTCGCGATGGGCACGCCCTGGGGCCCGCCCTGGGGGACCACCTGGTTCCGGATGCGCGGCCGGGTGCCCGCCGAGTGGGCCGGCAGGCGGGTCGAGGCGGTCATCGACCTCGGCTTCGTCGGCGACTGGCCCGGCAACCAGGCCGAGGCCCTGGTGCACCTGACCGACGGCACCCCGCTGAAGGCGGTCAACCCGCTCAACCAGTACGTGCCGATCGGCAACCCGGCGACCGGCGGCGAGGTGATCGACTACCTGGTCGAGGCGGCCTCCAACCCCGACATCCTGGCGAACGACTTCGCGGCCCCGACGCCGCTCGGCGATGTACTGACGGCAGGCGACCGTCCACTGTACACATTCCGCAGCGCCGACCTCGCCGTCCTGGACGAGCAGGTCTTCCACCTCGACCTCGACCTCCAGGTCCTGCGTGAACTCATGGTCCACCTCGGGGAGCACGAGCCGCGCCGCCACGAGATCATGCACACCCTGGACCGCGCCATGGACGTCCTGGACCTGGACGACGTCTCCGGCAGCGCCGCCGCCGTCCGTGAGGTGCTCGCCCCCGCCCTGGCCCGTCCCGCCCACGCCAGCGCCCACACCGTCTCCGGCGTCGGCCACGCGCACATCGACTCCGCCTGGCTGTGGCCGATCCGCGAGACCAAGCGCAAGACCTCCCGCACCTTCTCCAACGTCACCGCGCTCGCCGACGAGTACGACGACTTCGTCTTCGCCTGCTCGCAGGCCCAGCAGTACGAGTGGGTGCGCGACAACCACCCCCAGGTGTGGGCGCGCATCCACGAGTCGGTGAAGAAGGGACAGTGGGCGCCGGTCGGCGGCATGTGGGTCGAGTCCGACGGCAATCTGCCGGGCGGCGAGGCCATCGCGCGCCAACTGGTCCACGGCAAGCGGTTCTTCATCGAGCACTTCGGCATCGAGACCAAGGGCGTCTGGCTGCCGGACTCCTTCGGCTACAACGCCGCCTACCCGCAGCTCGCCAAGCTCGCCGGCAACGACTGGTTCCTCACCCAGAAGATCTCCTGGAACCAGACGAACAAGTTCCCCCACCACACCTTCTGGTGGGAGGGCATCGACGGCACCCGCATCTTCACCCACTTCCCGCCGGTCGACACCTACAACGCCCGCTTCAGCGGCGAGGAGATGGCCCGCGCGGTCCGCAACTACTCCGAGAAGGGCGCCGGCACCCGCTCCCTGGCCCCCTTCGGCTGGGGCGACGGCGGCGGCGGCCCCACCCGCGAGATCATGGAACGGGCCCGCAGGCTCGCCGACCTGGAAGGCTCGCCGAAGGTCGTCGTCGAGCACCCCGACGCGTTCTTCGCCAAGGCCCGCGAGGAGTACGAGGACGCCCCGGTCTGGAACGGCGAGCTGTACCTGGAGCTGCACCGTGCCACGTACACCTCCCAGGCCCGCACCAAGCAGGGCAACCGGCGCAGCGAACACAAGCTCCGCGAGGCCGAGTTGTGGGCCACGACGGCCGCACTGCACGCGCCGGGCTACGTGTACCCGTACGAGAGGCTCGACCGGCTGTGGAAGACGGTCCTGCTGCACCAGTTCCACGACATCCTGCCGGGCTCCTCGATCGCCTGGGTGCACCGCGAGGCGGAGGCCGAATACGCCCGTGTCGCACAGGAGCTGGAGGTGCTGACGACGGAGGCGGTCGCCGCGCTGGGCGGCGGCTCCGGGGAGACCCGGTTCTTCAACACCAGCCCGTTCGAGCGGCGCGAGGTGGTGCGTGACCGTGAGGGCCGGGCCGGCTTCGTGAGGGTACCGGCGAACGGAAGCGCCCCCCTCGCCGACGACCGGCCCGACGACACCGTGGTCGTGGAGGACCGGGTCCTGGACAACGGTCTGGTCCGCGTGGAGCTGGCCGAGGACGGCACCCTGGCCTCGGTCCTCGACCGGCGCTTCCGGCGCGAGGTCCTCGCCGGCCGGGGCAACCTGCTCCGTCTCCACACGGACCTGCCCAACTACTGGGACGCCTGGGACATCGACAAGCACTACCGGAACCGGTACACGGAACTCCTGGACGTCGAGTCCCTGACCGTCGTCGAACGGGACGTGCTGGTCGGCTCCATCCGCGTGACCCGTGCCTTCGGCAAGGGCTCGACCATCACCCAGACCATCACGCTGCGCGCCGGCAGCCCCCGCATCGACTTCGAGACCGAGATCGACTGGCACGAGGCCGAGAAGATCCTCAAGGCGGGATTCCCGGTGGACGTCCGGGCGGCCCACTCCTCCGCGGAGATCCAGTTCGGCCACGTCCAGCGGCCCACCCACACCAACACCAGCTGGAGGCGGCCCGCTTCGAGGTCTGCGGCCACCGCTGGGTGCACATCGGCGAACCCGGCTACGGCGTCGCGGTCCTCAACGACTCGACATACGGCCACGACGTCTCCCGCACGGTCCGCGAGGACGGCGGTACGACGACCACGGTCGCCCTCAGCCTGGTACGCGCCCCGCGGATCCCGGACCCCGAGGCCGACCAGGGCAAGCACAGGTTCACGTACTCCCTGCTCCCGGGAGCCACGATCGGCGACGCGGTCGCCGAGGGCTACGCCCTCAACCTGCCGCTGCGCATGGCCGACGCGGCGGGCGCGCCGACCCGGTCGTCTCCGTCGACGGCGAGGGCATCACCGTCGAGGCGGTCAAACTCGCCGACGACGCGTCCGGCGATGTCGTCGTCCGGCTCTACGAGTCGCGCGGCGGCCGGGCCGCCGGCACCCTGCGCACCGGCTTCCCCCTCGCGGGCGCCCAGGTCACGGACCTGCTGGAGCGGCCGCTGGAGACCGCCGCCACCGACGGCGCGGGCGGCGTCCCCGTCCAGCTGCGGCCCTTCCAGATCCTGACGCTCCGGCTGAGCCGTACCACAGGGAGCTAGGGCCTGTCGTTTGGGTCAGGTCGCAGGAAATCGACAGCGCTGTTCAGTGTTGGTGAGCGGGGTCCGGTGCGTGCGGCCGCAAGGCGGAGGAGGGCGTCGACGCGGAGCGTCGGCAACCGACGACAACGCGGCGGATGCGCGTGCCGGACCCCGCGTCTCCAGATCCGACAGCTCATGACGACGCACCATGCACCACATGATCCCCCATCAGGACTCTTTGAAGACACTGCCTAGTACTGCAACGGTGCTTGTTCTGAATGCTGGGCAGTTTTCAAGGGCTGTGTCCGCGTCGTTTGTAGTGACTCAACCGTGCTTGGTACTGCCGTCTGCGGCGCCATGTCGACCAGTGCAGGATGTGGTCGGTAGGGGTGGGGCGGCGGTTGGTGAGACGGGTGATCAGGCGTCGGATCTCGGCGAGGCTGAGGTGGATGAGCGGGGAGGATCCGTTTCTGCTTTCTCCGTGTCCAGCTGGCGGGCTCGCAGGACGGTGAGGCAGGCGTGGGCTGCCATGGCGAGGGTCATGTGGCGGTGCCAGCCGGGGTAGCGGCGGACCTGGTAGTCGTCCAGGCCGCATTCCTGTTTCGCGGTCTGGAAGCATTCCTCGACGGCCCAGCGGCTGCCCGCAATGCGGATCAGCTGGTCCAGGGTGGTGTCGGCGGGCAGTAGGCGATGTAGTAGGAGATCTCCTCGGGCCGGCTGACGCTGCGGCGGGCGATGACCCAGTGCCGGCGGTCTTCGCGGTGCCAGGGCCGCACCTCGACCCGGGCCCAGTCGTAGATCCGACGGCCATGTGCTCCTTCGCCGCAGGATCGGCGTTTCCACTTCTGCCGCGGCAGGCCGGGAAACAGGTCGTGGACGGGGTGGTCGAGGGCCCAGCGGGTGACGACGGTGTCGTGCCGGGTGGTGGCCATGACGTGGAAGACATCGGCCTGTTCGAGTTCGAAGCGCCAGCCCTTGCTGAACCCGTAGGCGGCATCCGCGGTCACCCACCGAAACGGGATCCGGTCCGCGATGGCCTTGCGGACCATCGCCTTGGCCATGACCACCTTCGTCTCGAAAGCGACCTCGTCGCCGATTCCGGCCCGGCGGCAGCGTTCCCGGTCGTCCGTCCATGACGTGGGCAAATAGAGCCGCCGGTCGATCAGGGTGCGTCCCCGGCCGGTGGCGTAGGCAAGGAAGACGCCGATCTGGGAGTTCTCCGTGCGGCCCGCGGTGCCGGAATATTTCCGCTGAACCCCTGCCGAGCAGGTGCCCTTCTTCAGGAAGCCGGTGTCATCGACGATAAGCACTGCTTCGCGGTCACCGAGATGGTCGACCACGTAGCGGCGTACATCGTCGAGGACCTCGTCGGCGTCCCACTCGATCCGGTTCAGCATCCTCTGGATACGGTCCGGCCCGCCGTGGCCGGCCTCCTCGGCCAGCGTCCAGCCGTTCTTGCGCTGCAACGGAGCGATCAGGCCCCGCATATAGGCCAGCGCCGACTCCCTCGGCTCCGACCTGCTGAACCGGTGCACGAACCGCCCGTGCACAGCATCCAGTTCACTCGCCCACACACGCACATCAGCAAGGTCCCCACCCATAACCACACCAACGACCAACCTGGCGAGCAGTCACGGCAGACACCGTTGCAGTACTAAGAACCGCACTGACAAGCCCTCGATCAAATGACCCGGATCAGTCCCACCAGTTGAACATCAGCTCGCCGACTGTGCTGGGATGCCAGTAACGCACCTGTTCCAACTCTGCTTCGGCGAGCTCGCTGGTGTCAGCCGCGGCCAACGGCATGCTCAGTTCTTCGACGCCCAGCAGGCGGAAGCCGCCCAGCTCAAATGCGTCCGCCCATGCGGGTGGGGACGTGAAGTCCGCCAGAGGCGCCCCAGCCTGCGGAGACCTCGCCACAAAGGCAACGACCGGGAGCACGGTGTGGCACAAGACGGTCGACCGAATGCCTGGGGCGGTGATCAGAGCCATATGGAAATTCGGCGTGACCCCGGCCGAAGTCACTTCGCCGACTGTCGCCCGAATCGACCGGGCCGCCACATGGCAGGCGGTCTTGAAAGCCACGACGTCCACCTGCGGCACCGGGGCATCGCCTTGCCCCCAGAACCCGGTGGCTCCTCGCACGACGCGGTTCAACGCACGACTCGACTCTCATTTTATCCGTCAGGTCTGACAAGGATGCCACGCGACCGAGCCGAGTGAGGTTTTCTCAACGAAAGTCATCGCCAGGCGTTGTTGAGGACGAGTGCTGCCTTCGCGATGGCGCTGATACGGCGGGGGCTGAGGGTGACGCGCTTGAGGGTGCGCCAGCGTTCCTTGAGCTCGGCCGCTGCCCGTTCTCCCAGGGCCTGGACGCCCCGCAGGAGCGCATTGTAGGTCCGGTTGTCGCAGTGAAGTTGCAGGTGGGAGCTGCCGCGGGGTTTCTTGATCGGATGGTGGATGCCGATTCCGGCACCCTGGTATCCGGCGTCGGCGAGCGTGGGCAGACCGTCGGCGGCTGCCTTGTACAGGGCGGGCAGGCAGTGCTGGCGGGCCGCGGTGATGTCCGGTACCGAGCCCGGCTCGGCGTCCGAGACCCATAACGGGGTGCCGTCCGGGGCGGACAGGAACTGCACGTTCGCGCCGAAGGCCTTGTGCTTGGCCGAGTACCAGGTGTCGACCTCCCGGCCTTCGGCGTTCAGGTGGGCGCCGGCCACCCGGTCGGACTCGATCAGCGTGCCGTCCAGGACCACATGCGTCAGGCCCCCGCGGCGGCAGCGGTCCAGTACGTCGTGCAGGTCGGGTGCCTGCTCGGCGAGGACATCGATCCCCTCGTGCAAATACCGGTAGCCGGTGGCCTGCGAGACGCCCGCGCCCCGGGCCAGGCAGTGCACACAGGACCGGTCACGGAACCAGCGCAGCACCAGCATCGCCTGCCGGAACGGGCCCAGGGCCCGCGAACCCTTCGGGGTACCGATACGGCGTCGGTGAGCGGCGAGGAGTCTCGCCAGCACCTCGACGACAGGGCGCGGAACGTCGAGCATGGCAGGATAGGTGACCAACGTGGAACCCCTGGGTGTTACGGACATGATCTTCGCAGACCTGTCCTACCAGGGGTTCCACGCCCTATCCTCAGCCGTCGTCACACCCCCGGCGACGGGCGACGTCGCTTCGAAAGACCGTCACTATGACCTCCGAGCAATCGCCGAGCCTCTCCGCCGCCCTTCTCTCCTTGCTCGAGGGAGACGGGCGAGATCCTCTCGACCGCATCGACGACATGGTGGAGGCCCTCGACCGCGCCATCCTGCGGGACGTCCTGCACGACGTCAGCCATGGGATGGCAGCTCAAACTCTCGCCCGTGCGGTCATCGCACTGGGGAGCCCCTTGCTCCAACACACCAACCTGCCCCAGATTGCGCTCACGCTGGAGGCTGCCCGGGCATACGCAGACAGTCCGGACGACAAAACCAAGCAGGCATACCTCGAACGCGCCACCCACTCCTACCCGTACGGGCCTGGCGACGGTCACCTCGGACTTGATGACCGCGGCTGTGAGCCCGGCAGCGGCTGCACCTCCGGCGCGGGAACCCTCCGACAAACCGCCAACGCGCTGGGTGGAGACACCGCGCTACACGCACTGGCAGCCGCGCTGTCACCCTGGCTGCACGCCCACCCGGACTGACTCACCTTGCGCCGATCTACCTACAGCGGGGCCGCAGCCAAGCTCAAGGCACCTTGACCCGCGTGGAGCTGAATTTCGTTGAGAAAACCTCAGTGATCACGCGCCGTTTCTGCCACCGCCGGAGTCCTCTTCAGAGCCAGTCTCAGTGACGAGGTGGGGAATTACGTGAACTTACCCCTGGGGAAATACGCGGTTCAGGCCGCGATTCCGTGAATCCCCAGGTCGGCGTACGACTGCCGGAACGTTTCTCGTGGGATAGCCCTGGTATGGGGGCTGCTGCGGTCGAGGATGTGCTGTTTCCCGGGATCGATGTGCGTGTCACGGCGGTGCACGCCACAGAGGAGAGAGTCGCTGTGGAGGCGTCGTCGTGTGGGCAGCCGCCGGCCTGTCCGGACTGCGGCTGGCCGGGACGTCGCGTGCACTCCCGGTATGTGCGCCGTGTGGCCGAACGCCCCTTGGTGGGGCGGGCGTTGGTGATCCGGCTCAGGGTGCGCCGCTTCTTTTGCGAGCGGGCGTCTTGCCGTCGGCGGACGTTTGTCGAGCAGGTCCCGGATCTGAGCGAGCGGTATCGCCGTCACAGCGTTGGGCTGCGGCGATGGATGCGGGCCGTCGCTACGTTCCTGGGCGGTCGTCCCGGTGAACGCCTGTGCCGGGTCCTGCAGTTACCCACCGGCCGTACTCATCTGCTGGGCCTGCTGACGGCCCCGGTGGTGCCCGAGCGTGCGCCGCGGGTGCTGGGTGTCGACGAGTTCGCCTTCCGCAAGGGCTGGCGCTACGGAACCGTCCTGGTCGACATCGAAGCGGCCCGCGTGGTCGATGTCCTGCCCGACCGGGACGCGGCCTCCTTCGCCACCTGGCTGCGCGAACATCCCGGCGCGGAGATCATCTGCCGGGACCGGGCCAGTGCCTATTCCAGTGCCGTCCGTGAAGCCGTTCCAGAAGCCCAGGAGGTCGCCGATCGCTGGCATTTGCTCCACAACCTCTCCTCCGCGGTCGAGAAGACGTGCCACCAACACCGCTCCTGCCTGCGCAAACAGGCCGAAGCCGATCGCGATGCGGAGCCCCGGCGGATCATCAATCCCCTGCCACCGCCGACGCTGCCGCCCACGAAGATCGCTGTCCGCACTGTCGACCGGTACTCCGACATCCATCGCCTGCTTGGGCAGGGGCACTCCGTCTCCGAGATC
>NZ_MPOH02000007.1:0-5439 GCF_001896135.2 Streptomyces phaeoluteigriseus | reverse complement strand
CGTCCCCCGGCCACGCCCGAGCCCACGCCGCCGATGCCGCGGCAACAACCCCGCCCGCCGCCAGCTCTCCAACTGGCTGCCCGTCACCACCACCTTCCGAGCGGCAAGTTCGTGAATCACCCGCAGATCAGCCGGACTCGGTGCTCCTCGTGCCATGCCCACCATTACAACCCCGAGAAGCGCAATTCTCTGCAGACCTGCGGCTCTGGCTCACTGGTCCCAGCACCACAGCCCGCGCTGCCGCGCCCTGCCCGAACGGACACCCGCCATGCCGAAGAAGCACCGCACCCCCTCCACCACCCCGCACCAGGACCACGTGAGGCCCGACCCCGTCTCATGGCGGCGCCTCGTCTCCGTAGCGCTCCTCACCGGAGCCGTCCGTCACATCGGCGCCCTCCTGGCCGGCCTCGCAGTGACCTGGTGGCAGCACGACTGACACCCGCCCGAGCGCGAAGAGGAACCCCATGCCTGTGCAGCCGACCGCAACTGACATCACCTGGGTTCGACGCAGCCACGCTTTACGCCTACACGCTGCTCCAGGAGAGCGTCGCCGCCCACGCCCGCGACGCCTTCCCCGTCCTGGATAGCCCGGCTGGCCATCACGCTGCGGCCTGTGGATGACCCGGATTCGCGGCGTGGTCGCCCGACCACTGGAACCAGACCATGGCCCGACCACGGTCCGACCGGGCCGCATCCGGCCCCAACCACGGCTAGTCAGGGTTCGGATTCGTCCCGCAGCGACGAAGAACTCGCCCGGCTCCACCCCGACCAGGACGAAGACGAACAGCTGGCCCTGCCCGTGCTCCCGCTTCGCCTGGTGGCGTGCTCAAGAACTGGCCAGCCGTGCGTACCGCCGTGCTCGGAGGCGCTTCCGCGCCGCCCCGCAGCGAGCAGACCGGCGACCGCCGCACCTGCCGCCGGGGCGAGGGTGGTGGTGCGGCCGACGTACTGAAAGCGGCCTTCGGTGTCGTACCTGCCGAGCAGCAGCGTGCGGGGAAGGGCCAGAGGGCCGGTGATCGCGCCGACGATCGCCTCACTCGTCTCGCGGATCTTGTATTTCTGCCAGCCCCTCACCGACGGGCGGTAGGCGTCGTTCAGTCCCTTGAAGACCACCCCCTCCATACCGACCGACGCCCACGTCAGCCACTCGCGCACGACATCAGCCTCGGTGGTCGACGGACACAGCGCCCACGGCGCCGACAGGCGACGGGCGGTGAACACGGACTCCAGCGCGGCCCTGCGCCGCCGATACGGCCACCCGGTGGTGTCGGTTCCGGGCAGCCGCAGCAGATCGAACGCGACGAAGTGAGCCGGCCACTCGCCCGCCGCCCGGGCCGCCCCGGCGCCGCGCCGCTGAAGCCGGTTCTGCAGCCGCTCGAAGGTGAGACGGCCCGCCGTCCCATACGACCAGCCGTCCAGCGCGGTCGCGTCCGGCAGCTGGCGGCCCCAGCCCCAATCTCCGGAAACGCCGGAAGCATCTCGGTGCCGCGCCTGGAGCGCAGCACCACCCGGCCCGCATCGACGGAGACCAGGGCTCGGAATCCGTCCTTCTCCAGCCTTTGCCATGTCTCATGAGCCATGGACCCCTTGATATGGACTGGGCCACCTGTGAGCGTCTCGGCTTTGCTGCCCAACAGCGGGGCAGAGGCGGCCACCCCTTCGTTGAGTTCGCTACTGGAGCATTCGCGACGGCCGCGTCAGCGAGTGGACGCAGGAAACAAACTCACTTCCGTGAACACATAACGCAATGATCTGCACTTATTGTTACTTTTCATGTGTTGACGCTCGCCGTGGTGATTCTCTTGCTGGTAGGCGGGGCGGCGGAAGGAACTGCGGTCGTGAGTGGTGGGCAGAGTGGACTTCCCCGATTGCTGACGGCAGCGGAGACTGCGGCGCCGGTGGAGGCGGTGGACGTGATCGCGGAGGACCTGCGGCGGCGTTTCGAGGCCACGAAGGTCTCATTCCTCATCGTCGACCTGACGGGCAAGGCGGTGGCACGGCTGTCGACCGCCCCGGCAGACGGGCGGGAGGCGGAGCGGATCCCTTTGTTCGGCAGTGTCTACGAAGAGGTGATCCGTACCCAGCGGCTGTATCAGGAGGCGACCGGTCAGGGTCAGCGGGTGATCGTGCCGGTCACCAACCGGGGGGATGCGATCGGGCTGCTGGAACTGCTCCTGCCTGCCGCCCCCGGCGAGGACATCCTTGATGAGGTCGGGGAAGCCGCCCATGTCCTGGCCTACATCGTGATCGCCAACGGGCGTTTCACTGATTTCTACACCTGGGGGAAACGCTCCAGGCCGCCCACCCTCGCGGCAGAGATCCAGTACCAGCTGCTCCCCCTGTCACTGTCGTGCGAGGCCGCGCAGTTCACCCTGTGCGGGAGCCTGGAGCCGTCCGAAAACCTCAGCGGCGACACCTTCGACTACACCCTGGACCGGGACGCGCTGCACGTGTCGGTGACCGATCCCATGGGCCACGACATCGATGCCGCCCTCGCCGCCACGGTCCTGGTGAGTGCTCTGCGCGGCGCCCGCCGCGCCGGAGCCGACCTGGCCGAACAGGCCCACCGCGCTGACCAGGCCCTGGTCGAGCACGGCCAAGGGCACGCCACGGGTCAACTGCTGCGCATCAATCTCCGCACCGGGCGGGCCCAGCTCGTCAACGCGGGACACCCCTGGCCACTGCGCATGCGCGAGGGCGCTGTGGAGGTGATCACCTGCGAGGTGGACCATCCCTTCGGGCTGTCCGAGTTCGCGACCCTCCCCTACCGCGTTCAGGACCTCGATCTGCGCCATGGTGACCGTCTGCTCATGTTCACCGACGGCATGGTCGAACGGCACGGGGAGCAGGTCGATCTGTCTGCCCTGCTGGAGCGCACCCGGGGCCTGCACCCGCGGGAGACCGCGTTGATGCTGACGTCCGCAGTCCGTGACGCTGCCGGCGGCCGGCTCGAAGACGATGCCACCGTGATGTGCCTGGACTGGCACGGCCCCCAGGAGACCCAACGACACGTCAGCTCCGGCGCGGACGCCCAACAAGCCTCAGCCGGCCGCACAAAGCAGCAGCCGTGACCACAGTGCTCTCCTGGACAGTGCCGGGCTGCCGCTGAGTGGCACGCGTCGCGCCTCTTCCTGGAAGCCCGACCCGCCGCCCTTCCCCGGCCGCTGCGGGCGGACCCGAATGAGACATCACGAGGTGTCTGGAGAACCATCCCACTTGGGCTCTGCCGCCCAGCCCGGCCGTAGCTCGGGCACGGGCACGGGAGTGCTCAGCATGGGTTCCGGCGGCGTCCACGTCACACCCGATCCCTTCCACCGTGCGCTCCGGTGCTGTCCTTCTGCTGCCGAGTCCCGCCAAGGGGTGAAGGCGGGAGAGTCCCGCCGGATGGGAGTACCGCTGTGATCGTCCGATTCGTGGGCGGCCCGCTCGGTGGCCGTGAGCTGTCGACCACCCCGAGCCCGTGGGCCGGGGGCTGGCTTACGGCCGGTGACGCCGACTGGGGCCTGTACGTCCCCGTGCACCGCGACCCAACGACCGGCATCGTCCTGGCGGAGGTCCGGGTCACCATCCCGCGCCGGCGGTAGCCGCCGACCGCCCGCACGGCCGCTGCAACACCGCACGGCGGACACCCGAGGCGTGTTGCACCCCTGACCTGCCGAGTCAGGACGAAAGGGCGGGCTGCCAACACCTTGGCAGCCCGCCCCTTCGTCAAGGGCTTCCGTCAGTTGGCCAACGGCACGCTGCGGTCGGCGTGGATGACCGTCCCGTCGGCCAGCCCCACGTACGGCCGCATCTGCGCGTACGGGATGCGCTGCTCCCGCTCTACCCGCCGCAGCTCATCGGCTCGGATCAGGAACCGCGCGGGAGGGGCGCCGGGGGCGAGCACGTGGGGGAGCGGAGTTGCCCAGTTCTCCCCTCGCGTAACGAACATGCGCCGGTCGCCGGGGAGCTCGATGCCCCAGCTGGTGATGGCGATCGGCTGGTCACCGGTGTTGACCGCCTCCACGCTGACGAAATGATCGCCCAGGTCCTGACTGCCGTCGGGCAGGTCGTAGACAGGGATGGAGTTGGAGACCTGGAGAACGACCCGGGGGCCGATGGGAGCGGGCAGGTAGCTCGCGATGTTGAAGCGGTTCTCCTGCTGGTTGTGGTTTCCGACCTGCACAGCGGCAGGGCCGTTGAAGGTGTTGCCGACCACGCCCTGGCGGGCCGCGAAGTCCTGCTGCTCGGCCACCAGCGCCTGAAGCTCGGTCGCGACCTGCTGCTGCTCGGAGTCCTCCAGGGTCTCCAGAAGCGACTCGAAACGCGTCTGCCACGAGGCCTCCTGGCGCAGGCGCGCGCTCCGCATCGCCCGTGGCATCGGCTTCCTCCAGCGCCTGCGCAGTACGGTCCAGGCGCTCCAGCTCCGCACGCTCGCGCTGAGTGTCTCCGCGCCCCAGGAGACGGGCTACGCGTTGCCGCAGACCGGTCCATGCGTCGGTGCCAGCGGCTTGAACGACGGCGGCACCGCCGGCTCCGGCCACGGCCATGAGTGCTTCGGTGAGCATGTGCCAATCCTTCGTCCAGGAAAACCGGCCCCTCAGCTGCGGCTGCGGCGCTGAGGCTTGCGACCAGTGTCCCTGGCACCACTGACAACAGGACCCCCGTCAGCGGTGCCAGCCCCAGTTCACGAGCGCCCCGGTCGCAGGCCCCGAGGGCGTGGGCATACTGCTGGCCATGACAACCCCGCTCCGTACCCGCGTGTACGTGATGACCATCGCGGCGCTGGTGTGCGTGGTGGGTAGCGGAGCCTGCCTCGGCTTCCTCGTGGCCGACTGGGCGGGTGCCGTGGTGGGCGCGGGTGCCACCGGCCTGGGCGCGGGATTCGGAATGCTTGTCCGCCCCCGGCCCGCGGTGACTTCCGTCCAGGCCGCCAGGGGCGACGGCTATGCCGAAGGGATCGCCGACGTGGTTCTGTTGAGCATCGCGACCTACGAGGCGGCGGTCTTCCCGCTCACCTCTGACGGGGTGAGCGATGAAGAACAAGAGGCCCGTCGCACCGTCGCGTACCGGCTCTCCGCCTACGGCGGCCTGCCCCGTTCCGTACGCGTGTCGGCGGCCGCCGCGCTGGAGGCTCTCGATGACGGAGCGGACGCGGAACGTGCCCGCGCTGCCGTGAAGGAACTGTCGCTCGCGGTATACGAGTGCCGCAACGGCCGTTCTCTGACGGGTGATGCCTCTGACTCCAGCGGGTAGAGATCGCCCAGTTTCCAGGGCCCGATGCCTCAGCACGCCCGGCGGGCCGGAGGCCTCGCCCGTTCGAGGGAATTCGGCGGCTGGTGTCTTCGGCCGGTGAGCTCGCGCCGGTTAGCATCCTGCCCGGCTAGGCAGTGTCTTCAAAGGGGCTTGAGCCAGAGGAATAGGGACGCGATGGTGACGGCTGCCTGGTAGGACTCGCGG
>NZ_MPOH02000069.1 GCF_001896135.2 Streptomyces phaeoluteigriseus | reverse complement strand
GCGGAGCGGGCCGCCGGCCGCCGGAGGTTTCCGGCGGCCGGCGGCCCGTTGAAGGGCTGGGGAACGGTGTCCTCGGCGCGGGTCCCTGTCACTCGCAGGGATAGCTGGTGATGCGGACGGTGTACGCCGCGGCGACCCAGCGGTTGGTGCCCACGTTGCGGAAGCCGTTGGTGGTGGACGCCGACGCGAGGATCGTGGCGCCGTTGGGGTAGGAGTCGACGACCCGGTACTGGGTGCCGGGTCCGCTGCGGACCAGCAGACCGCCGCTGGCGTTGACCCTGTAGTAGCACCGGGTGGCGAGCACACCGGCCGCCGGCGCGAGCTCCACGGCCGCACCCGTCGTGCGGGCGGGTGCGGCGGCCTGGGCCGTGAGACCACCGCCGAGGAGCGCGGCGGCGGACAGGGCCGCCACGGCCGCCGTGCGGGCGGCGGAGCGACGCGGAGACATGGTGCGGCGTGCTGCTTTGACGGTCATGGAATCGATTCCCCTTGCGTCGTCGGTTCTGGGTGCGGAACACGTACGTAGGAGCAGGCCCGGGCCGGCCGAGCGGTGCGTCCTCCCCTTGTCGAAGGCGGCTTACCTCCAGGAGTTCGACGCCGAGCATCCCCGGACACGCCGAACGCCTTGAATGCTCCTGGTTGCCGACACGGGCGGCTACGCCCTTAAGCCATGGCTTAAGGGCACACCGCCACGCTGCGGTTCCCGGCCAGCAGCTCCCGGCCGAGGGCAGTTGCCACGTGCAGGACGGAACCACCGCGACGACTGGTGGTGATGAGGCGCGCGTCGCGCAGTGCCTTCGTGTGCTGGCTGACGGCCGCCAGGGAGACACCGAGTCGCGCGGCCAGTTCAGTGGTGCTGCAGGCAGGACCTTGATCGGGATTGTGACCAGCCCGAACGAGATGGCGCCGCTCCAGACGGGGCGTGGCATGACGACCCCCAGCAGGATGAGGAATCAAGCCCCAAACGGACAGGTGCGCGAGGCTCGGCAGCGGTTGTGCGGAGATGCCGTTCAGGTGAGCCGGTGCACGGCGGTCTCGGTGAGCCGACGGATCAGTGGCAACGCCTGGATCGGCAGAGCGAAGGAGCCCCCGGCGTGGCCGTGACGATCCGGCCGGGGGCTTTCGCCCGCGCAGCCGTTGGACCGCGAGAAGATGCAGGCCGGCGTTGCTCAACGGTTCCGGGCCCAGGCCGGGCTGTCGAAATGCAGGATGCCTGCCACCACGGCCCGGGCCGGGAAGACCGCTGCCATGGTGTGAGGGACGGTTCAGGTGCTCGCGGTTCGGGGTCGCGGGTACAGCCTGACCGCGTCCGGGGCGAACCGCTCCCCGCGAGTTGGAACGCGCGGGTGAGGTGGATGGCCTCGTCCAGTCCAGGCCGAGAGGTAGGCCAGCTCTGCGTGGTTGAGGTTGATCCGGGCCAGTGCGGCGACGGTCAGCGGGGCGGTGGCGTGGTCGTCCAGGAGCAGGCGGCTCTGCGAGGGGTCTGTACGGTTGCTCGCCGAACGGCCGAGGAGCCGACACCGACCCTCGGCGTCTTCTCGACCATCCCCGAGATCCGGAATCCGCGTGGCAGGCGAAGTGGGCGATGGCGTGCCGGGGGAGGCGGGCGAGGACGGCGGCCGCGCCTCCCCGTAGATCGCAGGTTGCCGCGCTCGGTGACCACAACCCTGCTGTCCGGGTCACCGGTGCCAAGCGGTCCGCCGATTCGGTGACGACTACGGTGCTTCGTCGCCGCACAAGCGCAGTTCAGTGGCCCCTGGTCGTGACAGGTAGCGTGCCTCGGCGCAATTCGGCGGGCCGTCGCGCAGCGCTCTGACGACGGCCCGCTCCCGAATCCGCACCACGAATACGAGGACGAACATGACCACGCCCTGGCCGCCCGGCGCACCGCCGGCCGCGCGCCCGCCCCGCGCGTCGCCGTGCCCCGCGAGCCGGTCGACCCCGCCCGCATCGGCCGCCGCGTCGTACGGCGCCGGGCGAAGGGCATGGACGCCGGCGTCGTCGCGGCGGCTCTCGAGGACGCCCTCCTCGACGCCCGGCAGGACTCCCGCCACGAGGACCTGGCCGACGACGTCCGCGGCCGGGCGGAGCTCGCGGAGTGGGAGCGCCTGGACCAGATGCTTGCTGCCGCGCCGTCCGGGCACCGTCTACGACCCGGACACCGACGACGTCGTCCAGGCCGAGCTCGCCGCCGAGTCCAGGCCGAGCTCGCCGCCGAAGCCGCGGCCGCCGCCGACCGCGAAGCCGCCGTACGCGAGGCGCAGCGGATCGCCGCCCGTGCCGACGAGCTCCAGGCGCTGCGCGCTGGACGCGAAGACGTCGAGAATGCTCTCAACCAGCCAGGACGGGCACTCGGCTCAGCGTCGTCAAGCTCAGACCGTCACTTAGGAGGTCACGGACCCCGGTAGCGGAGGGGATTATCGGCTCCGCCGCACTGGTTGAAGGGCGAGCCACGCGTGCCCCCGTGTTGTGGTTGACGCAGCTTGTGCCGAACGCCGGGGACAGGAAGTCGCCGATGCCACCGACCGCAGCCGAAGGTGCTGCCCCTACGGCCATGCCCGTAACACAAGACGCCAGGCCGACCGTATCGTGAAGCATTCACCCGCCCCAGTACGCGGACGCGTGATGTACGGGAAACGTACGCAATATGTAGAAGCCTGGCATATATGGTCAATCGTGCCCTGCGGGTCACCCCGTCTCCGTAGGATCGCCGTGTGCTCGCGGTCAGGTCCATCGCATGCCGATGGCGGAGAGCAGCTCGATCCGTTCCGGTGTGAGTGTCGCTACCCGGCTGCGCTGGTTGCCGATCCATGCCCCAAGCTTGATCTCTCGTTCTTCCTGGCCCCCACCGCTCTTGCCGTCGCAGCCGTCGTCCCCTCTGTCGACGGCCATCCGTTCGACGTGCTTGCGGGGCACCCCCAGGTGGCCTTCACGTTGGTAGTACTGCTGGGCGGCTGCGTAGTGGAGCGCCCACTTGTCAGCCTGCGTACGGCGTGGTTTGGGTTTCTCGTCGT
>NZ_MPOH02000068.1 GCF_001896135.2 Streptomyces phaeoluteigriseus | reverse complement strand
GTTCGGCTGCGGGGCCTGGGGGGCGTTCGGCTGTTGGTGGGGCCGCGGGGGCGTGTGGCTGCGGGGCTCGTGGAGCCGTGCTGCGGGGCTCGTAAAGCTGTGCTGCGGGGCTCGTGGCGCCGCGTGGCTGCAGGGCTCACGGCTCGTCGTGCCGTTCGGCTTCTGGGGCCGCGGGGGCGTGGCCTACTGGCGCTCGTGGCTCAGGAGGACGACGCCGTTGCCGAAGGTGTGCGTCTCGACCAGGCGGAGGCCGGCCGGGGCGGAGCCCTCCATGAACAGCGGGGTGCCGCCGCCGACGATCACCGGATCGACGTAGATCCGGAACGCGTCGACGAGCCCCTGCCGCAGGAAGGCGGCTGCCAGGTGCGCGCCGCTGAGGACCAGCGGGCCGCCCGGCTGCTCCTTGAGTGCGCGCACCTCCTTCGGTACGACGTCCCGCACGACGGTCGTGTTCCAGTCGGCGTGCTCCCACGTCCGCGAGTACACGAACTTGGGCTTCTCCCGCCAGATCCCGGCGAACTCGACGACCGTGGGGCTCGCGTCGGGGTCCTGGTCGGCCGTGGGCCAGAACTCGGTCATCAGTTGGTGGGTGACCCGGCCGCTCAGGAAGGCACCGGCCTCGCGGAGGGTGTCGTTGAAGTGCTGGTGCAGTTCCTCGTCGACGCGATGCCAGGAGATGTCCCGGTCGGGGCCCTCGATGTACCCGTCGAGAGAGATGGTGGCGGTCAGGACGACGTCGCGCATGGTCGGTGCTCCTCGCTGGTCCTCGGATCCCTTGCTTCACGGTGCCATGGAGAGAGGGTGTGGCGGGGCTGGGGCGGGGATACGGTCGTGGCGTGGCGCGGGGTCGAGTGTCGGGTTCCACGGGCGTGCTCGGTCTCGCGGGGGTCGGTCGGCTGATCGGAGCTGGGGATGGGGCGGCGGTTTCGGGACGGGCGGGGGCGGCTGGTCGTACCGGGTGAGGCGGGTGAGGGCGGGGCGGCGGTGACGGTCCCGTTGGAGATCGCGGCCTCTTATCGCGCCCGGACGAAGGGGCTGCTGGGCCGCGACTCGATCGAGGGCGCGATGCTCCTCTCCCCCGCCGGCAGCGTCCACACCTTCGGTATGCGCATGCCCATCGACGTCGCCTACCTGGACCGCCACCTGACGGTGCTGTCCGTCCGGACCATGGGGCCGGGCCGGTTGGGTCGCCCCCCGGCTGAGGTCGCGGCACGTCCTGGAGGCGGAGGCGGGGGTCATGGCGGGGT
>NZ_MPOH02000067.1 GCF_001896135.2 Streptomyces phaeoluteigriseus | reverse complement strand
AGGGGCAGGGGCAGGGGCAGGGACAGGGACGTCGGTATTGAGGTCCACGACCACGTCTACGTCTACGTCGAGCGGGTCGTCGTCCTCGGCGCCGGGTTCCGACCGGGGTGCCGGGTGGTCCGGTCCCTGCTCGTCGGGGCCCAGTGCCATCGTCCGCGTCTTCGGCGGCCCGGGAGCGGGTTCCGGCACAGGCGGAGGCGGGGGGACGGCCGCGGCGGTCTTCACCTGGTCGGCCCGGACCACGACGCCCAGTCGGTCGCTGAACAGCGCCGCCACGTTGGCCAGCCAGTCGGCGGCCTCCGCCGCGTCCAGACCCGGCCGGACCGACTCGCTCATGTAGCGGCCCGACTTGTCGTTCACCACCCAGGAACGCAGCTCCGTGCTCCAGCGGAACTCGCCGGACACCCGGCTGCGCCCCGGCAGCGTCCGGCCCGCCGCCGGGTCCGCCGTCCGGCCGTCGTCGTCGACGAAACCGGCGGCGATGCCGGTGTGGCCCAGTCCGTCCAGCGTCTTGCGCAGCGCCCGTGCCGTCAGGCCGGGGTCCTTCTCCCGCATCCCCGCCAGCAGCGCGTCGAACTGCTCCGGTGTGATGATCCCGCTCAGGTTCTCCGTGCCCAGGATGACCCGCCCGTCGTCGGTGACCGTGTACAGCCACACCGCGTCGCGATTGCCGGTGATCAGCAGGTCCGGATCCACCTCGTCCAGCGGCACCCACAGGGGGTTGAGCCGTACGTCGCCGTCCTGGTCGCGTTCCTCGTCCTTGATGCGCTTCGGGAGGACCGAGTCGCCGAAACGGTCGCGGGCTCGGGCGTCGCTGCCGTCGTAGTGGTCGCTGCCGTTGTAGTAGACCTCCGTCTGCCGCGTGGCGTTGTCGGGCCCGGCGCCGCTGACCCGTCGGGCACCCGACGGGAGCGACCGCACCACATCGACCCGCAGATCGAACGCGTGGGCGAGAAGAGGCAGGAAGACCTCCCCCGCCGGCGTTCCCCAGCGCCGCTCCCAGTTGACGACGGCGTCCAGGAGCGTGGGCAGTTCAGTGGCGTCCAGCGGCGCGGCGCTCTCGGTGTAGGCGGTGCCGAGGAGTCGGCGCAGTGCCCGGTCGTCGAGGTCGTCCGGCGTCGGCAGCAGGTCGTGCCGCTCGAGGTGCTCGAACATCTGACGCGGGCTCAGGTCCTCGGCCTCCGCCGCGACGACGGCCCGGGCGTCCTGCGGGGAGACGCCCGGGTCGGCGGGTTGCGTCGCCATGCGGGCGTCGACGTACCGCCGCAACAGTTCGGCGGGGTCGAGGGCCTCGGGGACGGGGGCGTGTCGCACGTCGTGGTGGGCGAGGAGGGCGAGCATCCCGGCCCGGTCCATGCCCTGGACGCGCGCGGTGAACGCGTCGGCGACCGTCTGCCGGAACTGGCCGATGATCTGCGGATGCAGCCGTCCCTCGCTACGGCCCACGTAGTCCTCCACATAGGACCGCATGGCGCGGAGCACGACCCGCGAAGGGCCGGTCGTGGCGCCGGATCTGGCCTGCCGACGCAGTTCGGCGCGTACGGCGTCGGGGTCTCCGAGCAGGTCGTACGCGGCGCGGTCGGTAGCGGCGAGGCCGTCCAGACGGCTGCGGATGTGCACGGGGTCGCCGGCCATGAAGGAGTACAGGAGGCACTCCCCCGTGCCGGGCACCGGTACCCGACGGCCCCTCGCCCGGTCGCTGTCGCCCTCCGGCTCGGAGCCCGTCTTCCCGTTCCCTGGAGGCATGACGGTCAGCGGCTGGGATGCCGGTTCCCCGGCTTTCGCCTTCGGCGCCGGGGGCCGCGAGTCCCCCGGCCGGGTCCGCGTGTCCTTCGACGCCGGCGGTTCCGCGTCCTTGGGCAGCGGACCTGCGCCCTTGAGCAGACCATCCTCACCCTTCGGACTAGGCCGCGCATCCTTCGTCGCCGACGCTTCGGCGTCCTTCGGCAATGGACCTGTCCCCTTGGGCAGACCTTCCTCACCCTTCGGACCAGGCCGCGCATCCTTCGACACCGGCGGCGCTTCCGCGTCCTTCGGCAACGGACCTGTACCCTTGGGCAGGACTTCCCCACCCTTCTTCGGACTGGGCCGCGTGTCCTCCAGCGGTGTCCGGGTGGTCGGCAGGGCCAGTTGGTAGTGGCGGTCGTCCAGGCTCAGCAGGACGTGTGCGCCGGAGGGGGCGGAAGTGTCGACGAGTCCCCGGAGGTTGCCCGGCGGGTTCCCGGGAGTGAAGTCCTGGAAGCCGCCGTCGCTCCCGACCACCGTGACGCGCACGCCGAAGGTGCGTGCGGCGAGCAGCGGGAGCAGGTCCGCCGCGGCATGGTTCCAGCCGGCCTCCGCAGCGGCGTCGCCCTGGCGCAGGAGCTGGGTGATCGCCAGTTCGGCGCGCACCTCGGGGGTCAGGCCGACGGCGTGCGGGAGGAGGCCGCCGAGGCCGTCGAACTCACGGCGGGCGGGTGTGTCCGTCCCGAGGTCCAGTCCCGCCGCGGTGATCTCCTCCGCGCTGAAGGCGTCGGTGAGGTCGGGGGCGACGGCGGCCAACAGGTCCTCGTCGGCGTGGTCGGTGAGCCAGGAGGCCATTTTCCGGCGCAGCGCGGTGGTCACCCCTGGATCGGCGGGGTCCACGCCTTCCGCGGCCAGCGCTCCCGGGGCGGCGCGTTCGAGGCCGAGGGCGAGCGCGTGGAAGAAGGAATCACCGTCCCTCGGCACGTCGTGCAACGTGTACGTCTCGTTCGTGGGAGCCGTGAGGACGGTGGCCGGTCCGGTACCGGTCCTGGTGTAGCGGGGCTGGGTCGGGGGCTTGGGCCGGGGCACCTGTGGCGGGGCCTGGTAGGTCACCGCGGGCGGTTCGGGGAGACCGTCCAGCTGCCTGCGGCCCTCCGCGGTGGCCGCGAGCCGGTGCCAGCGGGTGAGCTGGTCCGCGCCGGCCCGCACCCGGTGGTACTCCGCCGCGGCCGTCTCCGCCGTGTCCCGCAGTTCGTCCAGCTCGGCGCGCCGGGTCTCGAAGGCCTCGCGGGCCGCGTCCCGGCGGCCGGCGGCCTCGTCGAGGGCCCGGCCGGGCGCCCTCGCGGAAAGCCGTGCCGCGTCGAGCCGCGCGTCGGCCGCCGCCTTCTCGCTGCGCGCGGTCTCCAGCCGCAGACCGGCCGCCTTCCGCACGGTCTTGGCAGCCTCTTCCGCGGCGGCCAGGCGGGTCACGGCGGCGTCCTGTTCGTCCCGCAGGAATTCCGCCCAGCCGTCGTGTTCGGGCTCGGCGTACTCGTCCTCGGCGAAGGCGTCGACCTCGGCCTGCGCGGCGGCTACGGCCGCTGCCGCGAGACGGATGTCGCCGCGCGCGCCGGTTTCGGCCCGGCGCAGGGCGGTGTCCGCGGCGGCGACGTCGGCCCTGGCCAGGTCGACCGGGTGTGCGGCCGCGCGGGCGGTCCGGGCGGCCTTGTCGAGGACGGCCTGTGCGGTGTCGAGGTCCGCGCGTAGCCCGCTGGAGGCGCGCCGCTTGTTCCAGTAGGCCTTGTCGGCGTCGACCCACGCGCTGCTCGCGGTGGAGACCGCGTCCCACGTCTTCCCGACGCGCTCGGGGAAGTTCGTGTCGGTGATGATCCGCAGTTCGCGGGCGATGTCCTCCCGGATCCAGGTGACGACGTACGCCTCGGACCTCATCGCCTGCGGACCCGACCTGGCCTTGGCGAAGGTCCCGCCCCGGATCCGGTTCGCGAGTCTCGAGTCGACGATGCTGCGGTGCACGTCACCGACGCTTAGCCAGGTGGCGGGGACGGCGAAGAGGAAGGAGCGGCCCGTCTTGGGCTTGACGTTGCGCGAGGTCAGGTGGTCGTCCCCGACCGGCATCCCGTCGCCGTCGAGGTCGTTGGGACCGGGCCCGAAGATTCCGGTCTGGTTGAGGCCCGCGTTGTTGGGAGAGTCGTACAGGAAGGCGCCGCCGAGGCTCGCGGACTGGCTGTGCTCGCCGGACGACGACGTGCCGGCGTTCTCTCCGTACCGTCTGAGCACCTCCAGCTTGCTGCCGTCGGCGACCGCCAGCAGCAGCGCGCGGCTGAAGTCGGGGGCCGAGCGCAGCGTCAGCCGTCCGGTGTCGGTGCCCACGAGGGACTTCTCGGTCAGTCCCGCCACCTGATAGCCGTCCGGTTCGGTGGTGCGGGGGAAGAACGCCGTGACCGCCGTGGAGCTGGTGCCGTCCTCCAGCGCCTGCGCCGAACCGGTGCCCAGCCGGGTCAGTCCGGTCTCCCTGGTCCTGCGCAGGAGTTCGGTGAGGGCGGAGGCGTCGGGACCGTCCTCGGCCTCCAGGGCTCGGAGGGAGAAGCCGACGTCGTAGGCCCTCGTGAGGAGGAGGTCGCCGGCCATGCGGAGGTTCTCGATGCCGATGATGGCGCGGGGGTGCATGCCGTTCTCGGGGAAGGTGAAGGGCCGGGTGACGCCGTCCCCGTCCCGGACCGTCAGCTCCTCTCCCGCGTTGGGGGCAGGCACGGCCGGGGCGGGTCGGCCAGCGCGGGGTCGGCCGCCGGATCGGGCGCGGGCAGCAGCCGGCCGGGCCCGGACGCGTCGGTCCCGGACGCGTCGGTCCCGCCCGCCTCCGGCTCCGGACGCGCCGGCTCCATCAGGCTGAGCGGCACGTGTTCGCGCAGCTCGCCAACGTCGTTCTCCTCGACGATGCGCAGTCGGCCCCGGAAGCGGTCGAGGGCCGTCGTGGCCTTCCCCTTCGCCGGCTCCGCGTCGGCCGGCGCGCCGGTGTGGGGGGTGTCGTCGGCCTCCAGGGTGATGCGCATCCGGTACGGGGTGACGATCTCCGCGTGCGGTTCGGTGGACGCGGCGCGGTAGATGGTGACGGTGGTGACCGTGTGGCTCGAGGAGACCGTCTTCCGGTTCGAGCCGCTGTCGGTGTAGGTGGGGCCCGCCGCCGGGACGTGGGTGTCGCCGGTGTACACCATCTGGCTGGTCATCAGGCCCACGTCCGCCCCCGAGGAGGCCTCCGAGTTCTGCTGGACGGTCTCGATGGCCCGCCGGTTCTCCTCCAGCTCCGCGCTGTGGTCGAGTCCGTCGAACACGGGAGTGCCGGGGATCAGCTCGACGCGCGCCCGCACCTGTCGGCTGCCGATCCGGACACTGTCCCAGCCCCAAGCTCCGGCGGTGACCAGCGTCGACGGACCGGTGGTCGTCATCTCCCCCTTCAGCGCCCGGGTGGCACGGCCCGTCACGAGCTGCCGGATGCGCTCGCGGCTCTCGTCGTCGAGCCCCAGCTCCCGGATCCGCTGGTCGAACGCGAGCAGCACGTCCGTGGGATCCAGCGCGTTGACCGCGTACGTGCCGAACGCGACGCCACGCATCCAGGGCTGAGGCGTCCAGGCTTGACCGGTGTAGCGGGGGACGTCACCCAGCCCGTCGTCGATCAGTCCCAGCCGGTGGGCGCTCTTCTCCGGCAGGTGCCCCAACACACCGCCGGGGCTGGTCAGTGCCGTCCCCGCCGCTCCGGCGAGGGAGCGCGGCACGAGGGCGCCGGCCGCCGCGGCGGTGCCGATACGGCCCGTGCCCAGCCGGCTGGAGAGCAGCGCGAACCAGTGCTGCACGTCGCCGGCCACCAGCACCTGGTGGGTGAAGCCCTTGCGGTTCATGTCCGCGACCACGGTGCGTACGACGCTGAGACTGAGCGTGCGGGACACCGAGAGGGGGTTGGCGACGACTCCGTACCCGCCCATCAGGCCATGTCCGGGGTTCTGGGCGACCGCGTAGACCAGCTGGCCGCCGAAGACGAAGCTGGTGGAGTCGCTGATCTTGCCGGCCGCCTGGCGGGTGCCGCCCAGCGTCATCTCGGTGTCCATGGACATCGGCGGGGTGAGGGCGCGCAGGTTGCCGACCGTCGTCGCGTACCTGAAGGTGCCCCACAGCTCGCCGTACGGCCCCTTGCCCAGAAGGCCGCTGCCCACCAGGCCCAGCGGCCCCGAACTCTGGTCGAAGCTCGACGCCAGGTACTGGGGCGTGAAGGTGCGGACGATCGCGTCCCGGGTGGGCGCGCCCTCCTTCACCAGTTGCCAGGCGCTGCCCGACGCCGCCTTGAGGACCCGGTCCACCTCGGCGGTCAGCGTGGGTGACAGCACCATGTTCACGATGACGAACGGGTGCTGCCGGAACTCCTTGAACTGCGGTGTCCCGCGGTCGGCGAGCCGTCCGGCGGGCTGGCCCGCGTCGGGGCCCGCCGGCAGCACGAGATCGCCCTTCGCCAGTGCGAGGGCTCGTTCGGTGGTCAGGGACGTGGGGGCGGGCTCGTCGGACAGGTAGGGGTTGAGCGCCCCGTCCGCGTACGGGTCCGCGTCGGGGGTGTGCTGGACGGGGACACCGATGAGCACCTGACCGGTCATCGGTCCGCCGCCCGACAGGCGGCCCAGCGGCGCGCGGCCGAAGAGCACGTTGACCGGCTCGTCCAGGACCAGCAGCCCCGGCAGCCCGAGACCGAGACCGCGGATCAGGCCGCGGGGCCTCCAGTAGCCGCCCAGCGTCGCGGTGAGGGACAGGTCGTAGCGGTAGAGGTGGGTGGGCTGGTTGCTCACCGACATCGGCTCGTTGGTGACCGTCGAGCCGAAGCCGGTCTCCGCCTCCCACTGCCGGCCCTGGCGCGCGCCCAGGGTCAGCCCCAGCGTGTTGCGGGGCAGTCCCGCGTCGTCGACGTTGTTGTCGCGCCCCGAGAACGTGCCTTCGAAGCCCAGGTCCACGCCCCGTTTCACGCTCGTCTGGCCGTCGAGCCGGTCGATGCCCTGGGCGCTGAAGCGCATGCCCTCGTTGGTGTCCTTGCCCTCGTACCGGCGTCGGGTCAGCGTTCCGTGCACGCGGAGGGTGTAGTACGTCTGCCCGACGGCGTCGGGGTCCGTGAGTCTGATCGGCAGGCCGATCGTCGTCAGCGCCTCCAGGTTGGCGGTGACGTTCTGCTGGGACAGCACGCCGAGGATCTGCAGGGTGTTCTGGAGCGCGATCCGGTACTTGACGGGGTCGGTCCACTGGGGTGACCTGGGCAGGCTCTGAGCCGCCTGGAGCACCTGGTCGGGCCTGTGCCTGAGCAGGTCGCCCAAGCGGGCGCGCCAGCCCTTCGGCAGGTCCGGCGGCAGCAACTGGTCGAGGGGCACCACCAGCCCCTGGCGCAGATGCGCGAGGGCGTCCACCACGCCGTCGGCGAAGGAGTCCAGCAGGGTGCGGCCCACGCCGTCCGCCGCGTCCGGGGTGACCCGGGTGCGCAGGCCGTCGTCGAAGGTGAACTCCTTCACCCGGTGCATGCCCAGGGTGCGCGGGCGGTCCACGGTCAGGTAGGCCGGCGCGAACGGCGGCGCGACGCCGTTGCGCAGGGCGATCGAGGTCCCGTCGTCCCATCCCGCCAGCCGCCGTGCCTCGGAGCTGGTCATCCGGTCCAGGCTCCAGGTGAGAAAGCGCGTCGGCGGTGCGTTGTCGCCGGCCCGTCGCACCCGCACCGACTTCACGACCAGGTAGAGCGCGGTCCTGGGCCCCTTCACCTGTCCGGCCGACTTGAGGGTGCCGGCCCCGCCGAGCCCGACCGACCAGGTCTTCGTGTACGAGTACTGGGCGGTCGGCCCGGCCTGGAGCCGAAGGTCGAACGGGGCCGTGCCGGGATCGAAGAAGTTGAAGGCCGGGCCGGCTACGGCCTGCAGCAGCAGGCTCCTGCCCTGCGCCCGGCTCCGCTCGCTGCGCACCGTCGAGGTGTTGATGTCCCGCATCTCGGCCTGGTCGGTCTCGCCGACGAGCACCGCCGTCCGTGGAATCAGTTCCTCCACGACGAAGACGCCCAGCGGTGACTTCTTCTTGTCGTCGGCGAACAGCGGCGGGGTGGTGATGCGGCCGCGGGCCATCGTGCCGCCGTGCCGTTGGAAGCTGTCGCCCGAGAAGAAGATGTCCAGCTCGGTGTAGGCGGAGCTGCCGGGCAGCGCTCCGATCCGTCCGGCAGCCCAGTCGCGGATCGCCGTGACGGGGCCGAAGCCCTCGATACGGACGAAGCGGTACTGGGAGTTGCGGTCCAGGTCGATCGACCGGGGGATCCGGCCCGGTTTCGGCATCTTCGTCACGCTGTCGGGCAGGCGGACCAGGAGGCCCTTGCGGACACCGAAGGAGAACCGGGCGGGCACGGCCGAGTCGGTGTCGGGGGCGGGGTCGGGCCCGGGTTCGATGCCCGTGAGGACCCGTCCGGTGGGATCGGTGACGCGTATCTCGTAGTGGATGTCGTCCAGGAACGCCCGTGACGTGTCCAGCGTCCGAGTCTCCATCTGGTTCATGCGCTGGTCGGTCAGCGTGTAGCCGACCTTGTTGATGAAGCCGAACCGCAGGGCGAGACGGCCGAAGCCGCCGAACGCCGCGGTGCCCGCCGGGCCGATCGGCCCGCCGAGGCCGTACTGCGAGTTGGCCTGCATGTTCTTGGTCAGTCCGAAGGTCGCGGCTGCCCGGTGCATGCTGTCGATCTTCGTCGCGTCACCGACGCCGTCGTCGAACGGGGCCCAGTTTCCGTGGTGGCGCGCCCGGACCCACAGGACGCGGACCTTTCCGTCGGCGTTGACGTACGGGAAGGGGCGCCCCTCGCCGTCGGCCAGCGTTTTCGGTTTGTCCCGGAGCGTCTGCCGGATGTCGTCCAGCAGCTGTGGGCCGTCCGCGGGCCGGGCGTCCGGCCTGCGTCCCAGTTCGCGGTCGATCGCGTCCACCGCCTGCTCGAAGCCGCGCAGGACGACCGTGCTCTGGCCGAACGTCCCGGGATTGGCGAGGAGTTGTTCCAGCTCGGCGGCGGTCAGTCCGGTGGGCAGCAGCGACCGGAGGTCGTCGACGTACGCGGGCATACGTCTGCCGCCCTCGAACCGGGCCGGGGCGCGGCGTTCGCGTGAGGGCGCCGCCATAGTCGGGTCGAGGCGAGGGCTGTCCGCATGGGGCGGGTCCGGCTCGGGGCGCTCCGGCACGAGGGCCTGGGTCAGGTCCGGCGCCGCGGACGAAGTACCGGCCGCGGACGAAGTACCGGCCACGGACGAAGTACCGGCCACGGACGAAGTACCGGCCGCGAACGTGGTGCCCGCCTCCGTCGCGGGTTCGGGGCGCGGCCGCACGGCCGACCAGTCGTCGGCCCGCTGACGCCGGCCGTCCGCGAGGGGGAGCAGGGAGAGGACGTGTGGGCTCGCCGGGTCGCTCTGCGCAAGCAGGCCCACCGCACCCTGCGACGTCCAAACGCCGCGGCCGGAACCGGCGCCGAGGACGCTCGTGGCCCGTGGTGTCGGCTGTGCGTCGGGCGTCGTGTGTGAGGTGGCGAGGACGACATCGGCTGCCCTGGGGCGGGAGTTGAGCCCCGGGTCCCGCGCCAGCAGCTCGGCGACCTCCTCGTACGGCGCCCGGACTCGAAGTCCGCCGGGCAGGTGCATGGTCAGGTGGTCCGGCCCGCTCTCGCCCCACACCAGGTACGGCGCGGGTCTGGTCGGGTCGGTGGTCCACGGCATCTTCGCCCTGCGCAGGGGGCGGTGGCCGCCGTCCGGTGTCGCCGCCATGACGAGGGCGCTGTCGAGGTCCACCGTCACGGCGGACGATCCCCGGGTCCAGGCGCGTCCGGCCGGAGCCCCCTGGCCGTCGGAGAGCAGGGTGTCCGGGGAGAGAGCGCCCAGCAACTCCAGGTGGAAGGCGCCCAGTTCGGTCAGGTTGTCCACGTCGACGCCGGCGGCCGCCGCCCGCACGACCAGTTCGAGGAGGTCGGGCCGCCGGGCGGGGTCCGGCTTGTCCAGGTGGAGGAGTCGGCCCGTGAGCGCGTCGGGGTCGGGGGTCCGGCTCGCCCATTCCAGGGCCTTGACCGTCGCCCAGAACAGCTCGGACCGCTCGGGCTGCCCGATGGCCGTGTCCGGGTCGATCCCCAGGATCTGTGCGGCCTCGTCGTTCACTTCCTGGTCGGTGAGACCGTCCATTCCTTCGGCCACGGTGGTCACGTGCGGCAGGGTCACCAAGTCGGTGAGCACGGTGCCCGGCTCCAGGCGCACGGCGTCGGCGGCTCCGGCCAGCAGGTCCCGGTAGGCGTCGGGTCCCAGGTCGCCGTCCACGTCCCCGTGTTCCGTCGCGCGGATCTCGCGGGCCGCGCGCTCGAACAGGTCCAGGCTGAACGGCACGGTGTCGCGCAGCACCGGATCGCTGTGGCGCATGGTCTCCAGCGCCCCGATGCCGGCGAGCAGTTCGCCGTAGCGGCTGTCGTCCTCGATGGTCACCCCGAACGTCAGCCGCAGCGCGCGCACCAGCCGCAACGTCCGCTCACGGGTCTTTGGCGATGCCGGTCCCAGCGGGTCGGTGTGCAGGCCGGCCGCGCGGGCGCGGTCGTCGAGCGGGGCACCGGCGGGTTCCGGCCGGTGCTCCACCCACTGGCCGCGCCGCCCCCGGGAGTCGGTGTGGAGGGAGTGGACGGGCCTTCCGTTTCGCCAGGCGATGCCGACCGTGCGGGTGCCGCCGTACGTGGTGCGGCCGGTCTCGTTGGCGACGTGCTGGCTCTCGCTGACGACCGCCAGCGGGTCGGGGACGAACGTGTCGTCGACGCCCCTGCGGGTTCGCACCACACCCGGCGGCGTCGCGCTGGAGCACGCCTCCATCAGTACGGCGTGGTCCTCGGGGAGCCGCGCCAGACTCGGACGCCGCTTGAGCATCCCACCGGTCCGCTCCCGCCGGGTGCTGTGGTCCGGATTCGACGCGATGGGCACGCGGGTTTCGCCGGGCCGGGCGTGGGTGGCGAAGACGTACACCGGCTTGCCGGCGAACGGGACGGGCTGGTCGT
The DNA here is from genome assembly GCF_001896135.2 of Streptomyces phaeoluteigriseus. Classification (GTDB taxonomy): domain Bacteria; phylum Actinomycetota; class Actinomycetes; order Streptomycetales; family Streptomycetaceae; genus Streptomyces; species Streptomyces phaeoluteigriseus. The sequence goes on along the minus strand of NZ_MPOH02000067.1, from coordinate 8,074 downwards.
CCTTGGTCCATTCGTCGGCGGCCTGGTTGTAGTGGTGGAGTTCCGTCGCGGTCGTCGCGTGCCGCAGGTCCGCCAGCGTCTGCGGGGGTTCGGTGTCCTTGAAGACGCCCCGGCCGATCGGTCCCCGGTCGGTGACGATGGTGCGGGACAGCGTCTCCTTCTCCCACGCGGGTGCGTTCGCGGACTCGGCGGGGTCGAGCACCTGGCCGGGGGTGCTGAGGATCCAGTCGGCCCGCTGCCCGCCCCGGGTCCCGCGCAGGGAGACGACGTACGGCTGTGACGGGTCCTGCTGCGGGGCGACGTCCACGGCGGCGTTGGCCGACCACACGTCCCTGCCGACCCGTTCGGCCACCTGGCGTGGCAGCTCCAGGCCGCGGGCGCCGCGCCGGGGACGAGCAGCACCACGGGAACGTCCGAGGACAGTCCGGCCAGTTCGGTGTCCAGGGCCAGCAGTTCGGCGAAGACGTCGAGGGGCACCTCGCGCGGGGCGCCGTCGAAGCCGCGTACGACGATGTGCTGGTGATCGCCGTCCGCCCTCACGACGTACGGCTCGGGTTCGCCCGGACGGTGCCAGGGGGCGGTGTTCACATCGGTGCGGTCCAGGCTGCCGTCGGACTGGAGGGCCGTTCTCCCGGTGTGCGTGAGATCCAGGCCGGGGAGGTGAGCAGTGGTCCAGTCGCGGCCGCGGGGGCGCCCGTCAAGGCCGGTGGTCATGGCGTGGGTGGGGGCCAGCACGCCCTGGCGCCGCAGGTGGAGCGCGGCCAGGGCGGCCAGCCCACCCGCCGACTCCGCCGTGGCCAGCCCCAGCACCTGGCTGCGCTGCACGTCGGTCACCGGACCGGCGGAGCCCAGAAGCAGCACCCTGCGGGTCGCGGCGTCCAGGTCGAACGGGCCGTGGTCCAGCAAGGGGTCGTTACGGCGGAACCGGTCGAGGCGCGCGAGCCCGTCACGGAGGACCGGGTACAGGGGACCCGAGAGGATGCCGGGGCCGTAGAGGTCCGTCAACAGCTCCCGCTGCTGGACCTCCTCCTCGGTCGAGGACGGTCCGGACGGGACCGACGTGACCGACGTGACCGACGTGACCGACGGAACGTTCGGCGTGAGCGACGGTGTGGGCGGAACCGGCGGTGTGGGCGGCGAGTCGGCCTCGGCGGTGCCCCCGAACACGTCGTCGTCGAGGTGGTCCGGCAGGGGCGGGCCGGAGTTCTCGCCCCTTGCCGCATCACGTCGGCCCGTGCTTCCGGCACCCTCCTCCCGGTCCCCGAACGTGACCTCGTCCACCCCTGTGTCCCCGCCGGTCGGCACACGCGTGCTCTGCACCGTGGCGTCGCCGGGCCGGCGGACCGACCAGTCGGCGGCGGCCGGACGGCCCGGCACTGCGGGGAGCAGGGTGGGAACGTACGGCCGCGACGGCCCGGTGCCGGCCAGGCCCACACCGCCCTGTGTGGCCCATACGGCCCGGCCGGTCCCGGCACTGATGACGGCTCGCGGATCGGTGCCCGAGGTTGTGGTACCAGTGGCCGATGCGGTGACCGGGACCGCCTTCGAGACCGCCAGGACGACGTCCGTGCCGTCCGCCGGGCGGGTGTTCAACACCGGGTCCCGCGCCAGCAGCTCGGCAACCTCCTCGTACGGCACCCGGCCGCGGAAGCCCCCCGGCAGGTTCATCAGCAGGTGGTCCGGGCCGCCCCCGGCCCACACCGTGTAGGCCGAGGGCCCGCCCGGCGCGCTCCACGGCGGTCGCTCCTGACTCACGGGCTGGAAGCCGCCGCCCGGCTTCGGGGCGGCGACGACCACGCGGTCCATCGCCATGGTCGCATTGGGCGGGGCCTGCGCCCAGTGCCGGCCGACCGGGGCGCCGTCGGCGCCGCGGAGCTGGGTCTCGGGCGAGAGGGCGCCGAGCGTCTCCAGGTGGAAGGCGCCCAGTTCGGTCGGGTCGTCCACGTCGACGCCGACAGCCACCGCCTGGGCGACCAGGTGGAGCAGTTCGGGCCGCCGGGCCGGGTCCGGCCGGTCCAGGTGCAGGACCCTGCCGGTGAGGGCGTCGGGGTCGGGGGTGCGGCTCTCCCACTCCAGGGCTTCGACCGTCGCCCAGAACAGCCGGGCCCGCTCGGCGTCCCCGACGGCCGCCGGCCCGCCGTCCAGGCGCAGGACGCGGGCGGCCTCGGTGTCCAGCTCCTGGGCCGGGAGACCGCCCAGCCGCTGCGTCGCCGCGGTGACGTGGGGCAGGGCGACGAAGTCGGAGAAGGCGGTGCCCGGTTGCCTGCGCACGGTGTCGGTGGCCCGCGTGAGCACATCCCGGTAGGCGTCGGGGCCGGGGGCACCTCGCCGCTCCGCGTGGGCGGCGCGTTCGAACAGGTCCATGGAGAACGGGCCGAGGTCGCGCAGGGCCGGGTCGGCCGCCCGCATCGTCTCCAACGCGCCGATCCCGGCGAGGAGATCGCCGTACCGGCTGTCGTCCTCGACCGCCGCGCCGAAGGCCAGCCGCAGCGCGCGCACCAGCCGGAGCGTCTGTTCGCGCGTGGCGTCCGTGACCGGCCGCGCGGGGTCGGTGTGCAGGCCGGCCGCGCGGGCGCGGTCGTCGAGCAGGGCGCCGGCGGGTTCCGGCCGGTGCTCCACCCACTGGCCGCGCCGCCCCCGGGAGTCCGTGTAGAGGCGGTGGACGAACGTCCCGTCCGGCAGGGTCGCGAAGCTGACCATGTGGGTGCCGCCGTACGTGGTGCGGCCGGTCTCGTTGGCGACGTGCTGGCTCTCGCTGACGACCGCCAGCGGGTCGGGGACGAACGTGTCGTCGACGCCCCTGCGGGTGCGCACCACACCCGGCGGCGTCGCGCTGGAGCACGCCTCCATCAGCACGGCGTGGTCCTCGGGGAGCCGCGCCAGACTCGGACGCCGCTTGAGCATCCCACCGGTCTCCTGCCGCCGGGAGTGATGGGCCGGGTCCGTCATGGTCGGCATCCGGGTCGCGCCGGGCTTGGCGTGGGCGCCGAAGACGTACACCGGCTTGCCGGCGAAGGGAACGGGCTCGTCGTCCTTGGCCGACTCGCCGCTGGCCGGGTCGTAGTGCCACAGCTCCGACGACTCCGTCGCGAGCTTCAGCGCCGCGATCCGGCGCGGGGCCTCGGAGTCCTCGAACACGCCTCTGCCGATGGTGGTGCCCCCGTCGGCGACGACGCTGTGCGACCGCAGCTCGCGCTCCCAGCCCGGGGCGCTCTCGTACTCCGCCGGGTCGAGCACCTGGCCGGGGGTGCTGCGGATCCAGTCGGCGCGCGGCAGCCCCTCCCCGTACAGCAGGGAGACGACGTACGGCTGCGACGGGTCCCGCTGCGGGGACACCTTCACGGTGCCGTTGGCCGACCACACGTCCCTGCCGACCCGGTCCGCCACCTCGCGCGGGAGGTCCAGGCCACGGGCACCGGCGTCGGGGACGAGCAGCACCACGGGGGTGCCCGGGGGCAGCCCGGCGAGCCGGGGGTCGCGGGCCAGCAGTTCGGCGAACACGTCGACGGGCACCTGGCGCGGGGCGCCGTCGTAGCCGCGTACGACGATCCGTTCGTGGTCGCCCTCCGCCATCACCACGTACGGCTTCGGCTCTCCGGTGCGGTGCCAGGGGGCGGGCTCCACATCGCCGCGGCCCAGGGTGCCGTCGGGGTTGCGGACCACCTTTCCCACCTCGGTGAGGTCCAGGTCGGGGATCGTGGTGTTCGTCCAGTTACGGCCCCGGACGCCGTCGTCGTCGGCGGTGGTCAGCGCCTGCGTGAGCGACAGTGCACCACGGAGTTCCAGGTGGAAGGCGGACAGCGTGGCCAGACTGCGCGCGGAGTCCACCTCCGGGGCCAGCGCCAGCCGGAACAGCTCGCTGCGCTGCGCGTCGGTCACCGGGTCGGCGGTGTCCAGGAGCAGCACCCGTCGGGTCACGGCGTCCAGGTCGAGCGGGCCGTCGCGCAGCGCGGGAACGGCCTGCCGGAGCTGGTCGAGGTGGGCGAGGCTGTCACGGAGAGCGGGATGGATGGGGTTCGCCGCGATGCCGGGGCCGAACACGTCCGTCAGCAGCCGGTCGTACAGCGCGTCGGTGGCCGGGTCCATCCCGGGATCCGACGATACGGAGTCCGGCGCGATGTCCGACGCGAAGTCGGGATCGTGGTCGGGCTCGGACGCGTCCTGGCCGTCCTCCCAATCCATGATCATGTCGACCGAGTCGGGTGAACCGGGCCCGGAAGAGACGCCGGTCGGGATCTCGCTCGGCCTCGGGGAGCTGAGGGGAGTCTCGTCGACGGTGACGGGCTGGGTGTGCGGCACGTCCCGGGATACGACCGGGGACGGTTCCGCCGGGTCGGCGACGGTGACCGGGTCGTCCCCGGACTCGGTGCGTACGGGCCGGTAGGGCTGCGGAAGGTCGGACGCGGTCCGGATGTCGGGCTTCGGCACGACGGAGGACGGGTGGGACTGCTCCGACCCTTCGGACTCCCCGGACGAGAGGGTGCGGACGCCGTCCGGGGTGGCCGGGTCCGGGAGAGTCGGCCCGGCGATGACCGGGTCCGGGAAAGTCCGCCCGGCGATGACCGCCGGATCGTCGGACGAGGCGGTCTGCGGCCGTTGCTGCGGGACGGAGTACGGCGCGGACTGACCCGGGAAGGTGGTGGGGACCGGGTTGAGGGCGGAGAAGACGGTGTCGGTGCCGGGGGCCGTGTCGTAGTCCGGGAGGGATGAGCGGGAGGAGACCGACGAGACGTCGCTGGTGTGGCTGAAGACCGACGCGTTGTCGCTGATGTCACCGCGGTAGGAGTCGGAGTCGTCTCCGTAGGTGTCGCCCTGAGCGTCGCGGTACACGCCGCCGTTCGTGTAAGTGCCGCCGTAGCCGTCCCGGTACGGGTCGCTGTGAATGTCCCGGTAAGTGCTGCCGTCGTCGTATGTGCTCTTGTACGGGTTCTCGTACGTGTTCTTGTACGTGTACCGGTTCTCGCTCCCGTTCCTGCCGCCGTCCCGGTCGCGGCCGCCCGGCAGGTCGTTGATGTCGTCGGCGCCGAAGTCGAGGTCACGGAAGAACTTGTCGTTCAGCCACTTCCCGCCGTACTCCGCGCCCGTGGAGGCAGCCTCGAAGAGGAGGCCGCTGAGGCCGGCGCTGACGAACGTGCCGGGATTGAGCGTGAACGTGCCCAGGAAGACGAGGCCGGTGAAGGCCTCCGCGAAGGTCTCCGCCTGCCCCTCGTTGACGAAGGTGAGCGGAAGGTCGAACACCTCCTTCCACGTGTGGTTGTTCTTGAAGATGTTGCGTACGATCGGCCCGCTGAACTGGGAGAACAGACCCCCGAAGAGCCCGGCGAACGCGCCGGCGGCCGCCGACTGGCCGATGTCCTTCCAGTCGAAGCTGTTGCGCCGGCGGTCCGGGTCGTCCGGCGCGGTCATGGAGATCAGCTGCGAGGCGAACGAGACGAACGCCTCCTGGATCGCCTCCAGCAGCACCGACAGCGGCGTGGGGATGGCGCGCCCCAGCCGCTGGAGAAGCAGCAGGATGGTGAGTGCGGTGCGTGCCTTCTGGATGGCGATCTCGGTGAGCGACGTGCCGCCGGTGAAGACGGCCAGCGCGGCGATCAGGGCGAGTTCGATGTTCATCAGGATGAACTCGAGGAGGATCTGGTACTTCGCCTCGGACAGCTTGAGGGAGCGGTCCGCCTGCTGAGAGCCCAGGTCCCTGAGTTCGTCGGAGAACTTCTGCAGATGGTTCTGGCCGTTGTCGTCGACGAACAGCTTCATCGCGGCCACGAACTCGTCGGCGATCCGCGGCGGGAGCGAGTTGCCGGCGGTGGAGATCGCTCCCTTCATCGCGTCGGACAGGTCCCTGATGTCGTCGGCCAGCCGCCGGTAGGGATTACGGCTGTCGAAGCCCAGGTCCTCGTTGCCGGTGGCGACGTTCGCGCCCACCCAGACCTCGATGAACTCCCGCAGTCCGGGCGGGAACATGATGGCCATTCAGCGCCTGTTCTCGCTTCCCGAGCCCTGCGCCTCGATGTCGTCCACTGCCTGGGTCTGCGGCCGCTGCACATGGTCGGCCTCCGCGGCGACCGCGTCGACCAGCGCCATGAACCCGCTGGTGATGGCCAGGACGGTGTCCGTCACCTGCTGCTGTTCCCTGCGGACCTGGTCGCCGACCGCGTTGGCGAAGTCGTCGTCGCCGCCCTCCTCGCCCCACCAGCCCGCGTACGCGGCGTTCCCGTTCTCGAACCGTGGCAGCATCTCGTCGCCGTATCGCACCGCGTCGGCGAGATGCCGGGATCCCTGCAGGATCGCCTGGATGTCGGCGGAGTAGTTGCCGGCCATGGTCACGAACCCTCCTGTCGTCCGTCGTCCGTGGCGCGGGCCGTCCTCGGCGGGGTCACGGGTTCCTCGTCGTCCTCGACGATCTCGTCGCGCAGCCTGCTCATCGCCGTGGACCCCTCCGTCACGGAGGTCTCCCTGAGCAGCGATCCGAAGACGGACTCCCAGTCGACGCCGAGCCGTTGGGGGGCGGCACCGCGCGCGGTCATTCTGGTGAGCGGGTCGAGCGTGGCGACGACCCGGCGTGCCATCTCGGCCCGCGCCTTGTCCGCGGCCTCCAGCACCGCCGCGGAAAGCTGGGCGGCGGCCATGGTCCGGTACTTGCCGTCGAGGAACTCCAGGCTGGTCAGCTCCCCCTTCGCGCCGACGGAGACCCGGACCGACCGGTCCCCGGAACGCGCGGTCACCGACGCCGCGTCCAGCTCGGCGCGTGCCGAAGCCGCGGCCTGCTCCGCCGCCTTGAGGTGGGCCATCGCCTGGGCCACACGGTCCTCCATCGGCTGACTCATCCAGGTCCCCTTCCCCTCAACGTCCCAGGGCCTGCGGCGCGCCGCCCTCGTCGGTGCCCCACACGTCCTCGTCCTCGGCCAGCCACGTGGTCCGTTCCCTGTCCCCGCTCTCCGTCTGCGGCCTGCCCTCCCCCGCCCCGCCCATGGGTCCCATCGGCGGCATGAAGGGCGTGCTGCTGCTGGTCTGCGTGGACCTGGGGACCACGCGGTGTTCCTCGTCGTCGACGGTCTGCGTGGCGGCCGTCCGGCCGGATCGGCCGACCACGGGCTCGATGACGTTCCTGGTGCGCTCGCCGGCGTTGCCGCCGGCTTCACCGCCCGCGCCGCGCATCATCGGCGGGTACATCCCCGGCGAGCCCGCGCCCGTGCCGGAGCCGTCGGCGGAGGCGCCCGCCAGGGCGTCGCTGCCCTGCGGACGCCCGAGCGCCGAGGCGAGGTCGTCCTGGTTGTAGAGGTTGTCGCTGAACGCGGAGGAATAGGCGGAGCCGGACGGGCTCGTTGAGCCGCCCTGTTGGAGGGCGGAGAGGTCGGGGGGCTCGGGGAGGTCGGCGATGCGCTGCCGGATCTGCTCCTCGATGTCCTTCCCGTCGGCGCCGATCCGGTCGTACTCGGCCTGGATCTCGGCCATGCGCCGGTCGTAGTCGGCCTTGGCGTCCTTGCGCACCTGCTCGGCCTCGGTGCGCGCCTCATCCCGTTCCGCCTGGGCGTCGGCCTTGGCCCGGTCGTACTCGCTCCTGGCCTCGGCCTCGGCGGCGTCGGCCCGTTCGACGGCCGCCTGTTCGGCGGCGTCGATCTCCGTGATCCGCCGGTCGTACTCCGCGCGGGCGTCGTCCTTGTCGGTGCCGGCCGCGATCTCCCGCTCGTACTCCTGGCGTGCCTCGGCCCGTTCCTGTTCGGCGTCCTGCCGTGCCTGGTCCCGCTGTTCCTGGGCCTGGGCCTTCTCCTGCTCGTACTCCTGCCGCGCCGCCGTCTCCTGGCGGTCGGCGTCCTGGACGGCGGCGTCTCGCTCTGTGCGGGCCTCGGCCTTCTGCTGCTCGTAATCGGCCTGTGCGTCGGCCTTGGCGTTCTGGGCGTCCAGCCTGGCCTGCTGCTTCTCCTGCAGTGCCTCGCGGCGGGCCTCTTCCTGCTGGGCCTCGGCCCTGGACCGCGCGTCGGCCTGCTCCTGCTTGGCCGCGTCCTTCTCGGCGCAGCCTCCGCCTTCGCGGCCTCCTGCTCGCGCTCCGCCTCGGCCCTGGCCTGAGCCTGCTCCT
>NZ_MPOH02000066.1 GCF_001896135.2 Streptomyces phaeoluteigriseus | reverse complement strand
GAGGGAGGCGGTCTTGCCTTCGCCGGGTTGCATGCGCAGTGCGCGGCCGACGGCTTGGACGAGGTCGGGCATGGAGCCGCGTACGTCGGCGAAGTACACGGAGTCACAGTGGGATGTATCGATGCCTTCGCCGAGCACGCGAACGGACCCAAGAAACGTCTTCTCCACGACGGTGCCGTCAGCAGCGATTCCCTTGGAGAACTCGCTCAGCACCTGCCGCCGGTGGCCTGGTCTGTGGTCGCCGCACAGCCAGTTGGCCCAGATCGTTTTGGGATACAGCTCCGGATCGGCGGCATGCAGCCGGCCGGCGACGTGGGGGAGGCCGGCCGCGAAGGCCTCGGCCTCCTTGACGACGTGGTGGAAGACGAGCGTCCTGCGGAAGTTTTCCTCCGCCGAGGCCTTCACCAGCGCAGTCTGCAGCGCGGCGAGTCTGGCCCCGCGTACCTGCTCGGAGCGGGCGTCCTCGCCCAGGAGCTGGGCGGCTTGGAGCTGGGTGTCGGTGATGTCCAGGCACACGACCTGGTAGGGGGCACAGATTCCCCTGTCGATGGCTGCCGAGAGCGTCAAAGTGAACGCCCTGCTGCCGAACGGTGAGCTGGGGTCGTCTTCCATCGAGGCCACCAGTTCACCCGGCGCGCCCTGTTCGGAGTCCTCGTCGAGCTGCCAGAGCCGGGGTGTGGCGGTCATGTAGAGGCGGCGCAGGGCGGGGATGCGGGTGTTGTCGTGGACGACCGCCCAGGGCTTCCCGATCCGGCCGGAACACCTGTGGGCCTCGTCGACGATGATCAGCGACCATCCCGGAAGGCCGGCGGCGTGCGCGCGTTCCAGTGTGCCCAGCCCGAGTGAGGCGTACGTGGCGAACACGGTGACCTTGTCCAGGTGGCGAGTCCACTCCACCAGCTCGTCCACATCTGTGGTGTTGGGGAAGGACACCTCCTGACCGCGCAGGGAGGACACCCCGATCATCGGGCCCGTACGGCCCCCCTCGCGCCACGCGGCCTCGGTCTGGGCGAGCAGGTCCAGCGAAGGAACGAGGACGAGCACACGGCCCGCACGGAGCTCCTCCGCGCTCCGGGTGGCCACGAGGGTCTTCCCGGTTCCGGTCGCCATGATCACCTGAGTCCGCAGCCCCCGCTCCGGCACAGTAGATCTTGCAGGCAATTCGAGTGCCCGGAGAACCGCGTCCACGGCTTCTCGCTGGTGGGGACGGAGTTCCTTCACAGCCATTCCGATCTTCCCTTTTCTACAGGCTGGACGAAAAATTCCACACGCCAAAGGCCAGCAACCAGCATGCCACCGCCACGCGATGGGTCACGGCGCCCCACCAACAAACCGCAATCACACCTCTGCTCCGAAACACAGACGATCATCTTGCAGCGACACACAGATCCCACAACGCAGGAGTCACTGAAATCCAGAGTCTATCGCAACCACAAAATGAAGCAGAGGCAGCGCCCAGCCCACCGTGCGCCCTAGAGAATCAACACCGACACCCGGGGTACTCCCTGCCCATCACTGTCCACCTGCAGGGAGAGAGCCATGACACACAAGACGGAAAACGACGAGGGCAACCGGTTCTGCAAGGCATGCGGCACACCGGCCGAAGACGGCAAACTGTGTAACCACTGCAACGCCGTCCTGGACCTCCCCGACACCGCAGGACTGGTCGAGGACCAAGGCGCGGCCATACGACGCGACTTCGAAGGACGCACCCAGCAGCAACAGTGAACGACAACTCAAGGACCAACCCCGACCAACCCCACCCGTTGAAGAGCGTGCCCTGGGGTACACGGGCCGGCATGGCATCCACAACTGATCGCGTCATGTCCTTGCGGGCCGTGCGGCAGCTGCGCCGGGTCCGCGCCTTCTACGCGGGAGGCGCCCTGCTGTGGGCGGTATTGACCGCCTGGACAGCCTGGCAGTCGCCCGGCAGCCGGCAGATGTGGGTATCCGCCCTCCTCCTGGCCGCCTTCAGTACCCTCCTGCTCACAGCCTCCCTATGGCTACACCGCCTCCAGGCCGCAGGCGCGCGACGCCCCGCCCACCACGCCGCATCACAGCCCGCGCACCACGCCGCATCACGCAGGGCCACTGCACCACGCCACGCACACGCCTGACCAACTGCCGGTAGGTCAGTACCACCCGCGGCCCGGGTCTCCTCGTGTTTCTGCGCCTCTTCGCGGGCTTGGTTCAGGGTTGTTGCCCTCAACTGCGCTGGCGGATAAACAGCCCTCACCGTGTGGCTGGTTGAAGGACCCTGGCAGGACTGAACCCTCTGAATATCTCTGAGGCCGGTGAGGTCGTCTGTTTTCGGCCCTCTCCCAGACGTCGGGAGGCAAGGGGAGGGCAGGGGGTAGGCGGATAGGTATGGATGGCACACGACTGCGACCAGATGAGCAGAGCACACAGGAAACCCGTGCCCGGGCAGCGATGCGGATCTGGCGGTGGGCCAGGTGGGCGGCACTTGTTCTCGCGGTCAGCTGGGCGGTCAGCTGGGTCGTCAATCTCGTCCAGGGCGAAGGGGGACGGGACCTGTGGTGGCCTCTGGCCAGTACCGTCATCTGGACAGCGATGACCGTGTACGGCTTCAGGACCTACCGGCGGATCGGGACAACGACCCTGCCGGCCATCACCGGCCACCCGTCTGCCTGACCCTCTCGGCCAGCCCGCTCCCTTGCGCTGCCTCCGGGCAGGAGCACCCAACAGTGACGCTGCCGTACGGAAGATGAGGAGGGGGTGGCGGTGGAAGCGGCCAAGTGGTCGGTGGACCGCGAACGCTTGACCCGGTGGGTTCCTGAGGGCGAGCGGATGACAGCCGGCTGTGCGGTGACATACGGACGCACACTGTGGGGCCTGTTCCCGCGACGCGCTTCACTTCTGTTGACCGATCGCCGGGTACGAGTACTGCGCCACCGGGGCAATGACCTCCAGTACGCCATACGCGGTGTCTGGTTCGAGATGATGCGCGGCGAGGCCGTGGCGGTGTGCAGGAATCCACGGGTGCGGGTGGAGTTCGACAAGGGGCAGGAAATCGAACTGCGCCGACACGAGGGTGGGGTGGAGCGCCTGCTGATCAGCCAGTGGGATGCGGTGCATGCCGAAGCCCTGTACGCGGCGTTCCCTGCCCAGAGCAGCGAACCGCAGACCTGACACCGCCGCGAGAACCGGGCCACTCAGGCCGGGCTGCTTCGACTACACCACCAGACCCCCTCTCGCTGCCCGGGCCGAAGGCCCGTTGGCCGTCCCGCGCAGCGGGGCCGGCCTTTGGGGCGCACCGCGCCCCTGGTGGCTGGAGCGCAGCGGAGGCCACCTTGCGGGGACGTAGTCCCCGCAGCTCCGGGAGCGCAGCGGACGGAGCGTCACCAGCCCGGCGCAGCCGGGCTGGTGAGCTGCTCGCGCAGCGAGCAGCAGCGCTCACGCGGAGCGTGAGCGCAACACCCGCGCGCAGCGCGGGTGTTCGCTTGCATATCGCGCAGCGATATGGTACCC
>NZ_MPOH02000065.1 GCF_001896135.2 Streptomyces phaeoluteigriseus | reverse complement strand
TTCCGCCGCCTGCGCATCCGCTGGGAACGACGCGACGACATCCACGAAGCCTTCCTCGGCCTCGCCACCTGCCTCATCACCCACCGACACGTCCAACGCTTTTGTTAGGACCTCTAAGTCTGGTAGCCATCCTCAGCGGCACCAGATCCATGGCCGCCATCGCCCGCCTTCGCCGCCGCCAGTGACTGTGACCTGCGGACACGATTACTGTCAGGCGCCCACCGTGAGTTGCCCCCTGCACCGATGTTGTCGAGGTCAGCGGATTGCGGGCAGGGCCTTGTCAGGGTGGGCGGCGTGGACGTAGCGGACGGCGGTTCCGGGGTGGATGCCGAACAGGTGCACCAGGTGGACCGGGTCGGCGCTGTGCCGGGCCTCGTCCAGTACCCGGTCGCTCCACATCTGGCGCGGGGTGATCCCGGTTTGGTCGAACACGCGGCGCAGTGCGCAGTAGCTGACGGGCGGAAGAGCGGGGTGGTGCGCGGAGTGGGTGGTGACGAGGAGATGCGGGTTGGGGGAGGCGGGCCATTGCTGGTGTCGCGCCTGGAGATAGTCGTCCAGGAGGTGGCGGGTCAGTGTGTCGAGGTGGACCGTGTGCGGTTGGCCGCGCAGCTGCAGTCGGAGGGTGGTGTGGGCCAGGTCGAGCGCGATCAGGGGCAGCCGGGCGACATCGGTGACTTTGATGGCGTGGACGGCGACCAGGCCGACGGCCAGACGGCCCGTGCGCAGCGCACGCACCGGCCCCACGGGTGGTTCCCCCGGCGGTGCCAGCCGGTGCAGCCGTGGCACAGGCGGGTGGTGATGCCCCAGCTGCCGCAGTGCGCGCAGCCGGTCACGATGCCGGCGGGCGCACCCTTGCGGTGCGGACGCATCTGGTCGCTCACCTGCGTGGGCTCCTGCCACAGACCCGCGTGGGCCAGCACCTCCTGGGCAGCAGCCGCGCCGAACTGCATCCCGCGGCCCTGGTCGAGGATCTCGCGCGTTACCTTCCTTCCGCCCTCGGCATCCCGCACGGCCAGGGCCAGACGCAGACGCCGCCCTACCTGAGCGCGCCATGCCTGGCCAAGACCCCGCCTCCGCGCCAGCACCAGCGTGTGCCGCTTCAATTCCTCCTCCTCTGGCCAGTGCCTCTGGGCAAGTGCGACCAGCTCCGACTCCGACGTCCCGAGCTGACGCAGCACTGGGAACAGGACCTGCTGGCCGGGCATCACCGCGGGCAGGACACATCGGGTGGACTCCGCCGGCCGTACAGCGGCCGGCCGTCCCAGACGCCGGGCCTCACACGCCGCGGCGGGAAACAGCAGCCGCAACTGCGTCGGAGCCGGAAAACGAAGCGCGGTGTCCGTCGCACGTTCAGTGCGCACGGCCAGCACGCACCCGCGGCACAGCCCTTCCACACCCAGGTGCTGCTCGTACCGGCACCGAAGACACGCCCCGCGCTGGGGGTGCTCGTGGTCCCACAGCTGACATCCGCTGCACCGCCAGCTGCGGCGGGCCTGTGCCGGAGCCACCGCCAGGCAATCCTCGCACTGCCTCATCCGTCCCATCGCGCGCCTCAGTTGGGAGGATGCAGACGCCGCGGGCCGTCGCGCCGCGGCACCGGACGCACCGGACCTGGATCCCTTTCGCCACCCGCGGCCCTCTGGGTCTCAGCCTCTTCGACACCGGCAGTCACGGCCGGCTCGGCCTCCAGAAGGTCGGCCACGGTGCACCCCAGCGCCTGACAGATCAAGTCCAGGTCTTCGAGCCTTACGGTGACCGGCGTGCCGCCCCACAGAGCAGACACCTTGCTCAACGACGGGTTGAAACCCACCCGCCGGAACGCCGCCAGCAAGTCCGTCGGACGCCAGATGTCCTGCCGCGCCGCCACCCAGCGCAGATTCCACTTCACCGCAGACTCCCCGTGTCGGCCACCAGCCGCTGCCCGGCCCGCTCGGCCGACGCCCGCCGCGCCGCCTGCTCCGGATCACCCTGCGCAGTCAGCAGATACCGAACCGTCGTCGTACTCCACCAATGGCCCAGCAAACGCTGCACCTCCCACAAGGACATCCCGCGCTCATAGTTGTGCGTCGCGCACGCGTGCCGCAGAAGATGAGGAACAGCCGACGACAGTCCGCCACGACGGTGGGTGCGCCGACCGAGTAGGGGCGTGTGCCTCGCTGCACCCCCACCGGCCTCCGCCACACCTCCGTTGGCGATTGATCAACCACCGTAGCGGCTGCGCAAAACCTCGGTGGTCCTTGACATCAGCGCTATCGCGCCTTGCGGTTGGACCTCTGCCAACGGACGTTCTGTCTGGGGGTCGTAGGCAGTCAGCCCCGTTTCCTTCTCGACGATGGCCGCCAGGGCAAAGACCTTGCCGAGCACGACCGCGGCATCTTCCCCTGCATGCCAGTAGGGCACTGTGATGCTCACCTCGTCACCGAAGACGGACAGGTCGATGCCGGTGCCCGAGTGGCTGAGGTCTCGGGACTCCTGTTCGTACTCAGTGATGTCCACTTCGCCCAGCAGAAACCGGGCCTGCGGGACTATGCGTTCCCAAGCTTCAAGGAGGCGGGCAGGGGTCGGCTCGCTGTGCTCGGCCGCGTCTTCCATCGCCTCCAGGACCTCATCCCAGGATTGCCCGTCGCGTCGGCTCAAGAAGTAGATGTCGTAGCTCATCGCGCGATCGTAGACACTCCGATCGCTGGCCACAGTCGACCTGATCTCTCACGACGAGGGGTTGCTCACCAGTCCCGCCACCGGTCCGTGAGCTCGTGCCGGCCGAGCCCGTACCTCGCGGTCAGGGCCGCGACGTCGACTCCCTGCTCGCTGAGCGCCTCATCGATGCAGGCGCACAACTGCTCGCGCTCATCGGTTTCGAAGGCGCACTCGTCGTGAGCCTCGTTCACGGCGTTCAGGGCCAGGACGACGCGCTCCACTGCGGCGAAGATCTGTGTGTCGTCGCCCTCTGCGAGCGTGGGCACCTCGGCATCGAACACGTCGAGGACAGCATCAATCTCCACCAGCAGCTCTCCGGGGAACAGCTCGACCATGCACGCGCAGTCGGGATCCAGGGTGCCGGCGGAAAGCTCCGCGGCCTCCTTGGCTATGCCCCTGCGCCAGTTCGTCGTCGGTCTCTCAGCCATGGAGCGGACCGTGCAGCGCAGGTCTGACAGCAAGACCCATCTTCACGAGGGAGGAAGCTGATGGCGTCGGCGTCCGAGCTGTAGGCGGCGCCGCGCAGGGCGCTGGAGATGAAGGTGTTACGGCGGCGGATCCAGGCATGTGCCCGGCCGAAGCGGCCGGGATCCTGCGCGGCGGGACGGTGGGGTGAGTCTCGTTCCAGGTGGTGCTCTTTGAGTCCAGTGGGGTGGCCAGGTGTAGACGTGCCCTGGGCGGGGACATGCGTCGGTTGGTGCTCCTGGCGCTCCTGGTGCCGGTCATCGGCCGAAAGCCTGTGACCGGTACGTTCAGGCGGGGTGCGGTGGATCTGAGGGCTCACCGAGGAGAGGGCGCTGGCCCGGTTCGCCCTGTGGCACGGGCCCTGGAGCGGCTTGTGTGGAATACGTAATGCTGCTGGGTGCCTGCCTCGTTGATGAGATCGTGTTCCTCGACGACCAGTGGAAGCAGGCGCTGGACGACACCTTCGGCCCGTCGCCGGAGGAACGCGCCCGGCAGGAACAGCAGCAGGGCGAGTCCGGGGGGAACTGACCGTGGGTATCGGCGACTTCATCAGTGACATCACGCCCGACTCGGTCGAGGACGTGGTCGAGGACGGCGTCGAGTGGGTGGGCAACCGGGTCGAGGACGCGGGCAGTTGGACCGCCGACCGGCTGGACGACGTCGGCTGGGAGTCCGGCGCGGACTGGGTGCGCGAGCAGTCCCGCTCGGTCGCCAACCGGCTGGGCGCCGAGGTCGACGAGATGGACCTCGGCCAGACCGAGGACAAGACCAAGCTGATCTACGGCAGCCCCGACACGTTGCGCTCCACCGCCGAGAAACTGTACGCCTTCCAGAAGGCCTTCGACGGCACCGGCGACGGTCTCAAGGGCATGGACCCGGCCCGGCTCAAGGGCGAGACGGCCGAGGCGCTGCGGACCGCGGTGAGCACCCAGCTGCCCAAGTGGTTCACCAGCGCCGACGCGGTCGAGAAGGCGGCCGCCGCGCTGGAGGCGTTCGCCAACACCGTGGTGTGGGCTCAAAACCAGGCGCAGACGGCGATCGACATGTGGAAGGAGGGTGTCAAGGCCTCCGAGGACGCCGCCGACGCCCACCGCAAGAAGGTCGACGACTACAACAGCGCCGTCGACCGCTACAACGCCCAGCCGGCGGACAAGCGCGACCCGGCCTCGCTGCCGGCCAAGCCCGCGGCGACGTTCGACGACCCGGGCAAGAAGCTGATGAAGGAGGCCCAGGACATCCTCGCCGAGGCCCGCACGCAGCGGAACTCGGCGGCGGAGACCGCCCGCGCGGCGGTGCGCGCGGCCCGCGACATGGCCCCGAAGAAGCCGTCGTACACGGAGCAGTTGGGCGACGGGCTGCAGGAACTGCAGATCATGGGCGACCACGTCGGCGGCGGCATCATCAAGGGTACGGCCGGGCTGCTCAACTTCGTGCGCAGCGTGAACCCGTTGGACCCGTACAACATCACGCACCCGGCCGAGTACGCCACGTCCCTCAACAGCCTGGCCGCCGGCCTGGTGGTCGCCGCCAACGACCCGGTCGGCACCGGCAAGCAGATGATCAGCGACTTCATGAAGGATCCGGCCGAGGGCTTCGGCCGCCTGATCCCGGACCTCGCGCTGACCGCCGCCACCGGTGGCGGCGGCGCCGCGGTGAAGGGCATCCGCATCGCGGAGGAGGCCGCCGACGCGGCCCGGCTGCGCAAGCTGGTCGACGACGCCCCTAACGGCACCCACAACCGGCCCGACGGAACTCGTACCGTTGCCGGTACCGACCCCGTCGACCTCGCCTCGGGCCGGATGTTCCTGCCCCAGACCGACCTCGAGATCCCCGGCATCCTGCCGCTGGTCTTCACCCGCCGCACCGAGTCCGGCGCCACAACCGGCCGCTTCCTGGGCCCCGCCTGGACCTCCACCGTCGACGAGCGCCTCCAGGTCGACGCCATCGGTGTCCTGCACGTCACCGCCGACGGCCTGCTGATCCCGTACCCGCACCCGGTCCCCGGCGCCCCCACCTCGCCGGAATCGGGCACCTTCCGCACCCTGCTGGCCCGCGAGCCCGACGGCGACTACACGCTCACCGACCCCGACAGCGGTCTGGTCCGCCGCTTCACCGCCCCGCCCGGCACCGAACCGGGAGGCGATGGCACCGCCTGGCTGGAGCGGACCGAGGATCTTCACGGCAACTGGTGGGCCGTCGACCGCGGCGAGGACGGCCTGCCGCTGGCCCTGGTCCACTCGGCGGGCCACCGGGTGAAGCTGACCACCGCCGACGGCCTGGTCACCGCCCTGTCCCTGGCCGGTGGGGGCGAGGACGGCACGGACCTGCCCCTGATGAGCTACGGCTACCAGGACGGCGACCTGACCACCGTCACCAAACCCTCGGGCGCCGCCACCACCTTCGTCCACGACGACCGCCACCGCGTCATCGCCTGGATCGACTCCAACGGCAGCCGCTACGACTACCTCTACGACGACCACGACCGCGTCGTCGCCGAAGGCGGCGAGGCCGGCCACGTCCAGATCACCCTCACCTACACCGAACCCGACCCCGCCACCGGCCACCGCACCACCACCCTCACCACCGCCGACGGCCACGCGACCCGCCACCTCGTCGACCACCACTCCCGGGTGATCGCCACCACCGACCCCCTCGGCCACACCACCCGGTTCCGCCACGACGCCCGCGGCAACGTCCTGAGCCGCACGGACCCGCTGGGGCGGACCACCGCGTACTCCTACGACGACGAGGGCCGACTCGTCACACTCACCCGGCCCGACGGCAGTGAACTGAGTGCCGTGCGGGGCTTGCTCGGACTGCCCACACAGTTTTGCGGGCCGGACGGCACCCGCTGGCTCCAAGAGTTCGACGAACGCGGCAACCGCACCGCCGTCACCGATCCGGCAGGCTCCACCACCCGCTACACCTACGACGACCGGGGCAGGCTCACCACAGTCACCGACGCCCTCGGCGCCACCACCACCGTGCGCTGTGACGCCGCCGGCCTGCCAGTGGAAGTGACCGACCCGGCCGGCGGCACCACCCGGATGGAACGCGACGCTCTGGGCCGCACCGTCCGCATCACCGACCCGGTGGACGGCATCACCTGGCTCCAATGGGACGCGGACGGCAATCTCGCTTGCCGGACCGCCCCGGACGGCGCGACCGAGTCATGGACCTATGACGGCGAAGGCAACTGCCTCACCCACACCGACCCGGCCGGCAGCGTCTCCCGCTTCGAGTACACACACTTCGACCTGCCGGCCGCCCGCACCCGGCCCGACGGCACCGGCTACACATTCGAGCACGACACCCACCTACGGCTCACCCAGGTCACCAACCCCCAGGGGCTCACCTGGTCATACGAGTACGACCAGGCCGGCCGGCTCATCTCCGAGACCGACTTCGACGGCCGCACCCTCACCTACCACTACGACGCCGCCGGACAACTCACCTCCCGAACCGACGCCCTCGGCCATGTCACCTCCTACACCTACAACCAGCTCGGCCAGGCAGTGCGCAAGGACGCCGCGGGCAAGGTCACCACCTATGCCTACGACCGGGCCGGACGCCTGCTGCAGACAGTCGGACCGGACAGCGAGGTCGCCTACGTCTACGACCGGCGGGGCAGAATCAAAACCGAACTCGTCGACGGCCGTGCCATGAACTACGCCTACGACGTCCTGGGCCGTCGAGTCCGCCGCACCACCCCCACCGGCGCAGTCACCGAATACGGCTACGACACCGCCGGCCGCCCCACTCGGATGAGCGTCGACGGCCGCGAGGTCACCTTCACCCATGACGCGGCCGGCCGCGAACTCGAGCGCGTCTTCGGCGGCGCACTCATCCTGGCCTCCGCCTGGGACGAGGCCGGAAGACTCTCCGCCCAACACCTGACGATCAACGACCGCTCCCTCAACCACCGCCGCTACTCCTACCGCCCCGACGGCCACCTCGCCTCCCTGTCCGACGACCTGTCAGGCTCGCGCACCTTCGACCTCGACACGGCCGGCCGCGTCACCGCCGTCCACGCCCAGGACTGGATCGAGCACTACGCCTACGACACCGCCGGCAACCAGACCGACGCTTCCTGGCCCGCCTCCCACCCCGGCCACGAGGCCACCGGACCGCGCACCTACACCGGCACCACCCTCACCCGCGCCGGCACCGTCCGCTTCCAGCACGACGCCCTCGGCCGGTCGTCCTGCGCCAGAAAACCCGCCTCTCGCGCAAACCCGACACCTGGCACTACGCATGGGACGCCGAAAACCGCCTCACCTCCGTCACCACCCCCGACGGCACCCGATGGCGCTACCGCTACGACCCTCTGGGCCGCCGCACCGCCAAACAACGCCTCGCCGACGACGGCGAGACCGTTGCCGAAGAGATCCGTTTCACCTGGGACGGCACCACCTTGTGCGAACAGACGGTCCACACGCCGGACCTGCCGCACGTGGTCGCCCTCACCTGGAACCACCGCGGCCTGGCTCCACTGTCCCAGACAGAACGCCTCCTCACCCCGGACGACCGCCAGGAAGAGATCGACCGGCGATTCTTCGCCATCGCCACTGACCTCATCGGCACGCCCACCGAACTCATCGACGAATCAGGTCACATCGCCTGGCGCGCCAGGAGCACCCTGTGGGGGACCACCGCCTGGACCCGTTCCAGCACCGCCTACACCCCCCTGCGCTTTCCCGGCCAGTACTACGACCCCGAAACCGGCCTCCACTACAACCTCTTCCGCCACTACGACCCCGAAACCGGCCGCTACACCTCACCAGACCCCCTCGGTCTGGGACCTGCACCGAACCCGGTCACCTACGTCCACAACCCGTTCACCCTCTGCGACCCGCTCGGCCTGTCGCCCTACTCGCGGTTCAAAGGACTGGGCTGGCTGACCGAGAAGCAACTCCAACGCCCGTCGTTCCGATACCAGCAACTCGTCACCAACCAGAGCTACGAGCAACAGTGGATCCTGCCGGACGGCCGGGAAGTCCACATCGACGGCGGCCCACGAGACGGCTGGGTCACCGAAGCCAAGTGGACCGGCGGCGACAAATACGGCGAATGGGAAAAATCCCCGTACAACCCCGATTCTGACTTCTATGACGAGAACCGGCTCACCACCCAGACCGAGAAGCTGCTCGCCCTCAACGAGGACCTCAAGGGCAAGGGAGTCCGCTATATGGTGTCCAACGAATGGGGCGCCGCGCACGTGAACGAGGTGCTGTCCAAGGCCTTCCCCGAGGCCTACGCCAGCGGACAGCTCAAGGCCTATCACGTGCCCGGCAACGGCATGAGTGGAATGAGTTCATGGCTGCAGTGACCGCAATGCTTGAAGAACTCCGCGACCTGGTCCCGCTGACCATCGAGGGCGCGGCGGAAAGGTTCGCAGCCCAGGAGTGGACGCCCGGCGGCAAGCCCCGCGACGGCGTGGAGACGTCCTGGCGCAAAGACGGCATCCGGGGATGGACCCAGAAGTTCCGCAGCGGAGCCGTCCGCGCCTCATTCGCCGTCTGGATCCGCGACGTCGACGAATCCGGCTACTTCGACGACCTGGACGCCGTCTACGAACAAGGCGAGCAGGAACTGGCCACGTTCCTCCCCGAGATCGAAAACTCCCCGCTCGCCGACCACCTCGCCCAGACCGACCTGACGGATGCGGACAAGGACGAGTTCATCGCGGCCCGCAAGTGGATCCTTGACGGACGGACCCTGACCGCCGGTGTCGTACAGCAGGACACCGACCTCCCCGTGATGGTCGTGGCCGTCCTGGAAGAACCCGCGCCCGCCTCAGCGTGATCCTGCTTTCCCAACAGCCCGAGGTGCCGGTACGGCTCGTCCGGCACCGGTCCTTGACCCCAAGCCGCCTCCACCCGGATGAGGGCATCGGCCCGGGGTGTCCGCGCCGGAAACCAGATCATCGCCTGCCGCAAAGACGGCTACCGTGCTGCGGACGGCGCCAAAGCCGGGCTGCAACCCGGTATATCCGGAAGGAGAGGCGAGCATGCTGGCTGTGGCGGAGCGCGTACGTTCCCGTGCCCTGGGCGAGGTCGAGATCGTGTGGCATGCGCCGGTGGATCCCGCATCGTGCGACGGCAACTGCGCCCTGCACGAGATCGCGTGCGGGGAGCCCGGCATCAGCGCGCCCGGCGGGAACCGCGAACTGCCCGCCGACCTCGCCGAGAGCGGCCAACGGTGGTGCACGGCCTGCCGTGACGCCGTGCGGCAGACGGCGTGAACGCGCACCCCGCCTGCCCAGCCCCGAGCATGCCCACTGCAACCACGGCTGCCGCCTGCGCGCACGGCGCGCCCGCCGCCAGTCCCGGCAGTAGGGGCGCCAGTGGTCGGCCGTGGGTGCGCTCGCCCCGCCCGGCGGACCGGGATGTGATCGCCGAGCTGGCCTCGATGGCGCTGGCCGCCGGGGAAGGGGATTACGACGTCTCGCAGTTCGCGGCCGCTGCCTGCACCGGCAGTGGCCGCATCCGCGTGCCCCACGGCGCCGGTCGGGTGCTGGTGGGCGGGCTGTCCGGCAGCGTGGAGCCGGCCGGTCTGCTCTACCTGCTGCCGCCCGTCCGCCTCATCACCGCCCACCACGACCACGGACCGGCCGCGCAGGCCCGGCTGGCCGCCGACCTGCGCGAGATCGAACTCGTGGTCGTCGCCGCCCACGCCCGGCGCGCGGGCGTGGGCAGCGCCCTGCTGGATGCCGCGTACGCGCTGGCCGCCGACGACCACGCCCGCGTCCTACTCGCCAGGATCGCCGCCCATGACTTCCCGGTGCTGCGCTGGTGGCGCCACCGCGGCTACACCCTCGCCCGGCCCGGCCACTGCAGCACCCCATCACGTGCCGCGACGGCAACGACGGCTACCGCCTGGCCGTGCGCCCCCTGACCGGCACCGTCAGCGAGGAGCGACTGCTCCACGTCCGCCCCGGGAGGTGGGCATGACGTCCGCAAGGGGGAGTGGTACAGCGCCAACATCAACACCTACGTCCCCCTACCGACCGGCCTGAACATCTACCACCGGTCCCGCTCGCCGGGCCTGGAACTCCAGAGCCTCTCCCTGGACGGCGAAGGAGCGCGAGGCCTTCACCAACGACCTGGGTGACGACCACTCGCTGCCCTCGTCCACGCCAGCCGTGACGTTCATCAGCGCCAGCCTCTCCCGCCGTGGACCAGTTGCCGTCGAAGCGCGGCATCCGCGCTTCCTCACCGAACGGGGTGCGAAGTGCTGCAGCGAGCGGGAGGTGGGGGAGTGGCTGGGCGGACGCCTTCTGTATGCGATTCGTGCGCGAAATGTGCGCTCAACATACGGTGCGGAGACGGCAGGACCAGCGGGCCGCCCCAGAACGGCAGCGGTACGGGTGCAGGCAGCGGGGTGGTGCGGCCGTTCCTTCATGCCCGGTACCGCGTAGACGCGCCGTACGACGCCACTGCTAACCGCGCTGGTTTCCGACTGGCCCCTGCCCCACGGTGCGGACTGGCACCGCAAATGCCATCTGCCGTGCGCCTACCTCGCCTCCGGCGCCGCCCCTGCCGTACTCACCTGCGACACTCAGCTCACCGGCGTGAAGATCGGTTCTTGGCTCGCCCGCCACCTGGCCACCTGGGCTGACCTCCACCCCGGCCAGCAGCAGCTGATGATCACCTGCCCCTCACCCCCACCAGCAACCCGCTCACCCCCGCCCGCCGTCCCCGGCGCACCTTCGGGCAGGCCGTGCAACTGCTGGAGCTGTTCCTACACAGTGATTGCCGTCCCCACGGGGGTGGCGGGAGTGGAAGCATGCATCACCCCGGCAAGTTGAGTGGCCGGGGCGAGGAGAGGTGGGGCATGGCGGTGAAGCCGGGGATGTGGGAGATGGTGGGGAACAGCCCGCGCACTCACACTCCCAGCAGCCCCTTCGCCCCCACCGAGGCCGGCGGCGGATCCTCTGCGCCTATTGGACGGCCGGGACGAGAGACACGGCCGTACGTCGCGGCGACGCGAGAGCCTGCTGCTCCAAGGCGCCAAGGCCGCGCCGCCCTATGCCGCCCACCCCGGAACATCGCCGCCCTATGCCGCCCACCCCGGAACATCTTCGACCCGGAGGGTCCCGACACCACCGCGGCACGGGAGGCCTCAAGGCCCGGACCCGCCCGCGCGTGCGCCCCGGCTGGACGTGCCGCAGGTGTTGGTGTCCGGGCCGTCGAGCGCCCGGTCACGGACTGCACGACGTTGCCGGATGGCGGACGCGGTCATGGCCGGGCCTTACGGTCAGGCAAGGCCCGATCCGGCTGAAATGCGCCCGCCTGCATGATCTCGGCACACTGAGTCAGCCCGATTCGATCGAGTTGCTGCGCCAAGTCCTCCACCGGGCCCGCGGCAGCAGCGACCGACGTGTGGCCCAGGCCCCCGAAGACGCCGCGGCTATCGCCCGGCTGTGTGCGGGCCTGCCGCTGGCCCTGTGCACCGCCGCTGCCCTGCTCGCCGACACCCCCACGCGCCCGCTGTCCTCCCTCGCCCAGGCGCTGCGCGCAGAACACTCCCGGCTCGATCGGTTACGGCGCGAGGACCGAGCCGTCCGCGCCGCCTTCGAGCTGTCCCATCAACACCTTGACCAGGACCACGCCAGATTGTTCCGGCTCTTGCCGCTCAACCCCGGACACGACCTCGCCACCGAATCTGCCGCCCGCCTCGCCGACGTGGACGTGCCGCAGGCGGAGGAGATGTTGCAGGACCTGGCCCGCTCTCACCTGATCGAACCGGGCCCCGTATGGGGCCGCTGGCGCCTGCACGACCTGGTGCGCCTCTATGCGGACGAGGCGGGGCACGCCTACGCCGATCCCGACCAACGTGACGCCGCCCGCATCCGCCTCCTCGACTTCTACGAGGCCTTCACCTGGGCTGCCAACACCCACCTGGACCTGCAGCCTGGCACGCGCACCCACTACTTCGCCGACCGCGACGGTGCACTGTCCTGGCTCGACGCCGAGTGCGACAGCCTCGTCGCCGCCGTCACCATGGCCACCGCCCATGGCCGCCACGAAACCAGCGCAGCTCTCGCCGTCTACCTTGTCGAGTTCCTCCACTTCCGCCGCCTGTTCGACAGCTCCATCACCATCAGCACCGTGGCCATGGCCGCATGCCGTGTCCTGGGCGATCACGTCGGCGAATTGACGATGTTGAACAACCTCGGCACCGCCCTGCACCAGACCCGTCGGTTCGACGAGGCCATCGAGACTCTCACCCGCGCCGCCGCCACGGCTCGCAGCCTCAACGACCGCCACGGCGAAGGCATAGCCCTGACCAACCTCGGCAACGCCCTGCACGAGGTACGCCGACTCGAAGAAGCCATCGATGCCCACACCCGGGCCGCTGTGTTCGCCGGCGAAACCGGCGACCTCCACCTCCAAGCCACCGCGCTGAACAACCTGGGCCTGGCCTTGAGAGAGCTACGCCGGTTCGAGGAGGCCATCGACGCGCATACTCGGGCCGTCGACATCGCGGACGAAATCGGCGATCGCCGCCTGGAAGGCATGTCGCTCACCAAGGAAGCCGCCACGGCCGCTCGCCAGAGTGGTGACCGGCGCCGCGAGTCGGCTGTGCTGAACGAGCTCGGCGGCACATTGCGTGAAGTCCGCCGGTTCACCGAGGCTGTCGACGCCTACACCCGGGCCGTCGAGATAGCGCTCGAGCTCGGCGACCTGCACCCCGCAGGACTTCTCCAGACCAACATCGTGTACGCCCAGGCGCTGGCCTTAGGGCCGCAGGGCCGGCCGCCCAGCTGATGGTCTTCTCGCGCCGGCCCGTAGGTCGGTGCCGCCGCGGGATCGGGTGTCTGGCGGAGCGGATCAGCCGAGGTCGGTCTCGGTCGGGGCGCCGGGAGTGTGCCAGCGGACGGTGATGGTGCGGATGACTCCTTGGTCACGCATGGCCTGAACGCGGTGCTGGCCGTTGGTGAAGGCGCTGGTGGCGCAGATGGCGAGGCTCGGCGCGAGCAGGGTGTGCAGCGCGTGGTTGTCGGCGGCGGGTCCGGCGGCCCGGGCCTTGTCCAGAGCGTAGGGGGCGATGTCGCATCCGGTGGCGCCGTCGCGGTGGGCGTCCTCGATCAGGGTGATGGCGGTCTCGGACAGCCTCGTCCAGTCCTGCTGGTGATACCAGCAGCAGGAGGCCGGCCGTGCGGGGTGCGTGCGCCAGAACAGCAGACGGCGCCAACTGTTCGGGCCGGGCATGCAATGGGGCTCGCGGAAGGGACGCGGCTGGGGCAGAGCGGCGACCGGAGTGATCTCGTAGACCGGGATCTCCTCGGGCTCGGCGGGCGGCGGCTGGTAGCCGTCGCCGCGGCTGCCGTCGGCCGGCTGACCGAGGAGGTGCTCGACCTGTGCGGCGGTGAGCCGGTGCCAGCGGGGCTCGGCGAGGCGGTGGTGGCCGACGACAGTGAAGGTCACCAGCTGGAAGGGGGACTCGTCATCGCCTGGCTCATCGAGCTGCCGCTGGATCCACAGGGGCGGCTCGGCGTCGTCGGGCCGGTGGCATCGCCAGACCGCGCTGGCGTAGGCCTCCGCCCGGTTGATCAGGCTCGGCCCGTCGTCGACGGTCTGGATGGCAAGCACGACGGGCCGGACAGCGGCGGCGTCGAACAACTGCAGGCGGAAGGCACCCGGCGCCGGGGCCTGCTCGGCGCCGCGGAACATGTGGTCGTCCACGGTGCGCTCACGCCGGGCGGCGTACTGGGAGAGGAGCCGGGCAACCCGGTCGCCGGTGGCGTCAGGAGAAGTGTGGGAGCTCATCGCCTTGTTGTGGTCGGGGGCGCGCGCGGGTGCTAATGGTCAGCCTTCTCAGGATCTATACCACGACCGATCCGGTCACAGTGATCGCTCCCGTTTCGTGCCGCGCGGGCGCGACTGAGCCCACGGACGCCTGCTCATGCATCACGAGCGACGGTGACCGTCACAGCGTAGGGCGCGGGCCGCCGAGTTGGCGGTGTCCGAGCCCGCCGCTGCGCGGTGAGCAGCATCGGGCCCCGGGGTCCTGTGGCTCACGACGTGCGGGTCCGGTCCCGGTCAGCGCCGTCGGATGCCCGCCGTGCGCCGTTGTGCAACGAGACGGTACCTGGAAGCGGATCTTCGTGCAGTTGCAGGCCGAGGCCGACGCGAAGGGCTTGATCACATGGGACGTGAGTGTGGACTCCACGGTCGCCCGGGCTCACCAGCACGCCGCCGGCGTGCGAAAAATGGGGCACTGCAGAAGGAGCCTCCCGGCGGCATCATCGCCTGCCGGCTTCCTTCAGTTCGGCCATCGCGCGCATCCACTGCTCCCCGAAGCCGACGGCCCCCGTCTCGTCACCGGGGATACGGAAGACGTCCGGGTCCTCTGCGAGCTGCTCCATCAGCGCCTCGTACAGATTGCCGAAGGGCGGCTCCATGCAGACCGCCAGAGACTCGGCGAACTGCCCAGGGGAGGGGCTGACGGCGATGACGTGGTCCAGGAAGGGGAACATGCCCCACTCATGCCCCACTCGTCGATCCGCTGCCGCAGCGCGGCCTGCGCCGGTGTGTCCGGCATGAGCAGCCCGTGCATCACATACAGCCCGTAGAACCAGCGCAGACCGAGCAACACCATCCGCGCCCGCACGAGCTCCTCATCACGGGCCCGCCTCACCACACCCACCGCATCCACGTACCGCTCCAACAGCCCCCAGTCCACCGGCGGCCCCTCGCCCCGCTCGGCCGCCCCCAGCATCTGCGCCCAGTCCTCGACCGTCAGGCCG
>NZ_MPOH02000064.1 GCF_001896135.2 Streptomyces phaeoluteigriseus | reverse complement strand
AACCTGCGCCTCCAAACCACCGGGCCCCAGCCGCCCCGACATCCCGCACCGCTCGCTCGCTCGCCAAACAGCAGGCCTCCCGCGAGTCGGTCGCAACCGTCAAAACCCAGACTGCCTACGGCCGTGCAGCCGTGGTCGCGTGTCCGGACTGCGGCTGCTCCTCGAATCGAGTGCATGACTGGGCGATCGTCCGTAACTTCCATTCCACTGAAATCAGCGTCTACCAAGAACAGGTGTGATCCCAGCCGCGACGTGGTCTGTCCAGTGACGCTCCGCGAACGCTCCTGGGTGTGACGCGGTGATGGCATCCGTTCCAGAACCGGCCTTCGAAGTGGGCAGGTCCCAGGACCTGTTGCATCTCGGTAGTCGTGCTCGATGCGCCAACGGAGCTTGGTGAGCGCGAACTCTCACGCCACTGCACCGGCCGGGCAGCCTTCCGTCCCGCCGCGATGACCAGTTCCTGTGCCGGCCGCGGCTTGTCGGGATACTTCACCCCCTGCGAGCGTCCCATCCCGGAGTACGGCCCAGGCCACCGGCACCGCGTCGGCGGCCTGGGCGACAGCGGGCGGAGCCCCCCACCACGTAATGCAGACCGCGCTCCTGCAGGCCGTGGCGGAACGCGCCGGCGTCACCGTATCCGGCGTCCGCGTCGGCCATCGGCACCTCAAGTCCCCAGGAGCGGGTCTCATCGAGCATGTCCAGGGCCGGCAGCCACTTCTCCACGTGCCCGACGTCTTCGGGGAAGCCGCGGTGGGCAGCAAGAACTGGGGTGCCGGGTCACCCGGGTTCAACGGATGGACGTCATGCGTCGCCTCGCCTCGTGGGGGCCGCGTTCGACCCGACCAGCGTGGCACGAGGCATCGATCATCGCCGTTGATTTCACACCGGGCCGTTGCTAGGTTCGGGGCGGATTCGGAGAGACGGGGTGCCATAGATGCACGAGTTGACTTTCCAAAGTCACCGTGGTGATGCCGGACCGACGACTTGGGGTCAGCGCGAGCAGTGGGAAACAGTCCTCGCCAACCGGCCGCACGACTACCGATTCAATGAACCATTCCTCTACAGCTTGCCGCGCGGCTTGACTCTCACCAGAGTGTTGGCGGCCCTGGGTGCGCTCGTCGAGCGACACGAAGGATTACGGACGGCGTTTCTCCCCGACGGCGACGGCGACGGCTCGCTGCGCCAAGCGGTTGTGCGGGAGGGATCTGTGCCGGTGCCCGTGGTCAAGGCCGGTACGCGGTCGGGTCTGGCCGAGGCCCGGGAGTTGATGGGCGAGGCATCGTCACGCGGCTTCGTGGCCGGGCCGGAGTTCCACGCCAGGCTGGCGCTGGTCGTTCAGCACGGCCAGCCCAGATGGCTCACTGGCGCGCTGTCGCATCTCGTCATCGATCGCACATCCATGCGCATTCTCGAGCGCGACTTCCGCGCGCTGCTCGACGGAGCCGACTCGCGACGCCTTCCGCCGATCACCCATCAACCACTCGATCAGGCCGCCGAAGAACAGTCAGCACAGGGACAGGCGCGCCTGGAGAAGACACTGCGCCGGTGGCGAACCGGCTTCGAGACCGCGCCCCGATCACTCTTCCGGACCACCGTGGACGACTCTTCCGAGCCCCGATTCCCGACCGTCGAGCTGTATGCCAAGGGATTGGGGGCGCGGGCGCAGTCGATCGCGACCAAGCTGAATGTCAGACCTTCCGCCGTCTTCGTGGCCGCCGGCGCAGCGGCCCTGGCCTGGGTGCAGCGTCTCGACCGGTTCGGCATGATCATGACGTGCTCCAACCGGGGAGACCCCCGCACCAAGGACCACGTCGGTCCCCTGGCACAGCAGGGACTGGTACCGGTGGAAACGGGCGCGTCGTTCTACGACATGGTGACCCGGATCTGGCCCGCACTCCTGTTGACGTACCGGACGAGCAGCTACGATCTGGCGGCGCTCGACGCGGTGTTCCCGGACGTGACCGAGGAGTGTGGCACCTCGGTCGACCACTTCGTCAATTTCATGGGCTACGACGAGCCCCTGCCGTACGACCCCAGGGCTGCCCGGCTCGCGGACGGCGAGTCGGTCTGCGAGACGGTCGCGCCGGTGCCGTCGACGAGGCTGCGGTTCGGTCTGTTCCTGGATTCGGACGGAGACATCGTGCGGGGCCGCATGTTCGGCAATCGACGCTATGTCGACGCCGAGACGATGCACGCCGTCCTGTGCGGGGTCAACGACCTGCTGTCGACGGCCGCGAACGGCGATGTCGACTGGCCCGTGGATTCCGCGTTCACCCGGTTCGCGCGTGGCCGTGGCTAGCGCAGGCGAGGATTTATCAGCCTCCGTCGAGCCGGCGTTGTCCGTGGCCAACTGCTCGGCCGCGGCCTTCGGGAGCTCGGGCTCGGGCACGCCATCCGCCTCCAGCCGCGGCTGTTCTCGACGGCACTCGGTGCGGGCATCCTGTTCGGCCTGTCACCGGTCGGCATGGCGTACGTCGTGGGTGACGTTGTCGCCGACGTCGTGGCGTCGAGTCCGGCCGAGGGGCGGGCCGAGGTCGCCGCCGTGGTGGCGCTCATCGTCGCGATCGGCCTCGGCAAGACGGTCGGCGTGTATGCCCGCCGGCTCAAGGCGGGCGTACACGCGGTTCCAACTGCAGGCGACGTCCCGTCGGCAGGTCGTCCGGCAGTACCTGCGACTACCGCTGTCCTAGAACCGCGGGCACCGGACCGGGACGCTGATCGCCAACACCGACACCGACGTCAAGGCGACATGGTCGACTATCCCCCTGCTGCCGTACGCGGCAAGCACGGTGGTGCTGCTGCTCGCGGCTGGACGCACGAACAACTCGCGGGCGAGCACCACTTGGTGTACGCGCGACTCCATCATGCTTGGCTGCAAGAGAGACGGAGAGTTGGTCAGGATGAACGTGGAACCGAGCCTCACCGAGCGGCGGCTGATCGACGAGGTGATCGCGCCGCTGCTCGGCTTCGCGCCGACCGAGCTGGACCGCGACCTGACGGAGCTCGGCGTGGACAGCCTCAAGATCCTGCACATCCTGGACGAGGCCGAGACACTGTTCGCGGTGGAGTTCGCGCCCTCGGACCTGAGGACGAATCTCAGCGTGGCCGGCATCTGCGCGATCATCGACCGCAGTTAGCGGCCACGGCGTCGGGGCTCGCGTGGAGGGGGCGGCCGGCTCGCCGGCGTCGACCGACCGATCCACCTGCCGCACCGGGCTGACGCAACCGGCGGCCCACACCTCGTTCTCGGCGGGCCACTGACCCCGCAGCTGTTCCCCGCCGCACTACTGCAGCTCTGGTACGGCTGCGACGGCGGTCGGACACTGCCGTCGCGGCCGGGCGCCGAGCAGGCTGTGCCGTCCCATCGGCACGCGGCCGGGTGCCTGTTACGACGCCCGCGCCGCAACCAGGCACCCGGCCGGCCTGACCGTCCCGGCGCCGCATCCCGACGACGCGCAGGTGCCCTCGGCGCGGTGATCGCCGCGGTCGGCGGGCGGATCGTCGACGTGCTGACCGAGGAGACGCGGCCCGGCACCCCTGTTAGCCTGCCCGGCCCCGGTTGGCCGCCGAACTGCTGCCGGCCGAGGAACGCCTCGCGTGCCGGATGCTCGGTGTGGAACCGCGATTGCTCGGCCACCGGGACGGCGCCGCCCGGCTGCCGTGGGGGGGGGCGGCTTCCCCGTCCCGAGGCCGGCCCGAGGCGACTTCGGCCTCCCAGGAGCCGGATCTGCTCGCGGACGTCGTCGACGACCTGCGCGGGCCGGTGCTGCTCCCGCGCGGGTCTCGGCCGGGCGCGTCCGGTGGCGCTCACGACGCCCGGAACCGCCCGCGAGACGAAGCGAGAGGCGCTGTGGGCGTACCGGATGCGGGTGGCGAAAGGAATCGCCATCCGCGTCCTGCGCCACGGGGGCGCTGCGGATCCGAACGCCGAATTCGTGGAGCGTGTGGGCCACCGATGCCTCCCCACGGGGCGTTTCCGGCCTCCGGTCAGCGGCCCGCTGCCGGTGTATGCCGGTAGCGCGGCCGCCCCGGAGAACGAGGTCGACAGGTAGCGTGGCACCGGTTGAATGAGGGAATGACGCGCACCGCGCCCGTCCCGGTCTCTCCCCTGCCGAGGGGAGGTCTCACGGAGGCCGCCCGTCGCGAAATCCTGCTGGATGACTACTAGGCGCTGTTTCTCGGATCATGTGCGGAGCCAGATCATGAGGGCTGCGAGGGTGACGGTGCCGAGGTAGATGTATG
>NZ_MPOH02000063.1 GCF_001896135.2 Streptomyces phaeoluteigriseus | reverse complement strand
GCGGGGGCAATGGGCGCCCGCGCGAGGGGTGTTGAGCGTGAGGAGGTCGGTGTCGAGCGCGCGCGGGCCCACGGGGCTCAGCCGGTGGTCACCGTGGCCGAGACCGCCGTGGGCGGACAACGCGGCCTCGCGGCCGGTCATATGTGCCCGATCGGCCCGGACCACGGCCGGGTGCGCGCCGACCCCGCGGACGGCGGACAATGGGCGCATGAGCATCGTCAAGATCAATGTGCTGACCGTTCCCGAGGAGCAGCGCGAGACGCTGGAGAAGCGGTTCGCCGCGCGGGCGGGTGCCGTCGAGAACTCGGACGGGTTCGAGTGGTTCGAGCTGCTGCGCCCGGTGGAGGGCACCGACACGTACCTCGTCTACACGCGCTGGCGCAGCGAGGAGGACTTCCAGAACTGGATGTCCGGGCAGGGACAGGCGGCCCACCGCGGCGGGGGCGGCGGCGGGACCGAAGGTACCGAACGGCCGAAACCCGCCGCTTCCGGCGCCACGCTGTGGTCCTTCGAGGTGGTCCAGCAGGCCGCGCCCGGGCAGAGCGGACCCGCCACCGAGTAGGCTCCTGACTCATGGCGCACGCTGATGACCTGCTCGTCGACATCGCCGCAAGGGTGGAGTCGGAGCACAACAGTCGGATGTCCCTCACCGTGGTGATCCCCGGAGCCGTGATCACAGGCAGGCTGGCACCGGAGACACTGTGGAAGCAGCGGGTGGCGGAGGTCCTCGAGGCCTCCGATCAACTCGGGGCGTTCTCCACGGTCTTCACCCGGCCGGACGGCACCGGCAAGCCCCCCGAGCCGCGGGACGGCCGGCCCACCCACCTGCACTTCCACGTCGCACGGATCCTCCAGGGCAACGTCGGCATCCCCGACACCGGTGGCATGTACCGGGTCGCCCTGGAGGACGTGAGCGCGTGGACGATCGGGGACATCGGGTATTCGGATCAGTGAGGGTGCGGTGACACGACTGCCGGCAGCCCTGCCCTAGTCGTCCGGGTCGTCCTCCGGGTCGTCCTCGCGGACCGCCGCCACGGCCTCCCGTACGTCCTCGTCCGGATCGTCCGCGAGGGTGTCCAGGAGGTCGGCGACCCCCGGTGTACGCCAGCCCGCGACCGCCCACACCAGCGCCTCCCGTACGGAGGGGTCGGGGTGGGCGGCCAGCGGGACCAGCCGGGGCAGCGGGCCGCGACGGCGCGTGCCGAACCAGTGCAGGGTCTCGCGCAGGACGGCCGGGTCGCCGGGGTCCTGGGCCTGCGTGATCCTCGCGAGGAGCGTCCGCACCGGGGGCGGCGGCCCGTCCAGAGGGTGCGGCAGCCGCTCACGCAGGCGCCGCGCGCCGTATCCGCCGCGTACCCGGCAGCCGTGGCAGGTGCAGGGGCGGGTGCCGTGCGCGTCCGGGAGGTACCGCCAGCCCGCCACCTGGGGTGCGGCACGGATCCGGTGCACCTCGCGGGGACGGATCGCGCGCGGCACGAAGACCTCCCAGCCGCGCGGATCGTCGAGCGCCGCGATACGCCGTACGGCCTCCGCGGCGCCGACGCGCTCCTGCCTGCCCCGCCGCCGGTCCGGGTACCGCCCGACCAGGACCTCCTGCGTGTCGTCCAGCCGGACGTGCACCGCGACCAGCCCGCCCCGGCTGCCGAAGCGGGCCAGTTCCCGCAGCCACTGGTGGGTGAGCGTGTGCGACGCGAGCACCGGGAAGCAGAACACTCCGCGGGCGCCGCCCTGCCCCTCGCCCGCCGCGCGGATGCCCGAGCGGCGGATGCGGGGGGCGTGGGCGGCGGAGGTCAGGTGTACGAACATGGCCATGGGTGGGGATGGTAGGCGCGGGGGCCGTCACCGCACTCCGGCGTCCCCGCTGACAGCCCACCGGTCCGCTACGCCCCGTCGGTCACCGTCACGCCCCCGGTCCGCGTGATCGCCGTCCCGGCGCCGCCCGCCGGGGCCGCGGTCGGTTCCCCGGTGTACGGCCCTGCCGGGAGCCGGAGCCGTCGGCGGGGTGCCGTCCCAGGCGGCCGTCAACTCGGCGCCGCCGCCGTCGCGTCGGGGTGTGCTGGATCCTCGTGCTGCGTTGCATCGGCCGCAGCAGCGGCGACACTCGTCGGCTACCGAGCCGGCCGGGGCCGCCGCTTGATCACCGCCGGCCGCCGGCCGCGTCGCCGGCTTGGACGGCTGCCGGGCGGGCGTCCAGGTGGCGCCGCCCGGTCCGGGTGTACGTCGCGGGAGCCTGGGCGCCGGTCACGGTGGGCGGCTGGGTGGGAACACCGCTCGCTCCGACGGGGGGGGTGCCGTCGGTCTCCTGCCGGGCGATGCCGCCGTCGAACCCGTCGACGTCGTGGTTCTTCCAACCCGGCACGGAGGAGAACGTGTTGAGCACAGCCCAAGGGGTGACGGAAACGTCATGGTCGACGTACGGGGTGCGAGCACGACCTCACGCCCCGGTTACATTTCCCTCAACCCCTGGTAGCCGGACGGTGTGCGAGCGACCATGGCCCCATGACTCTGGCCGAGCGCGCCATGAAGCGACTGGAAGTCTGGCCCGACCTCAGTACGGGCCAGGCCAGTTGCGGCGCAGGGCGGGCGTTGCGCTCCGTCCACAGCGAGATCCTCCACTTCCACTCCGACCGGGACGTGGACCTCCACCTGACCGTCCCGGCCATCCGCCGGATCCACTCCGACCTGATGGAGTCGACGGCGGTGCGCGTGGTGCCCGGCTCGCGCTGGGTCACCGTCCACCTCGACTGCGACACGGACGTGGACCTGTTGATGAGCCTGGTCAGCGTCGCTCTCAAGGCCCACCTGTCCCAGGGCCCGGTCACCGCCGCCGCGCCGTCCCCCTACACGTGCAACCTGCACCGGGTCACGCTGGTGCCGCGGGACGATCCGGACGACCGCTGACGCGGGGGGCGTGGGGGCGCGGGGGGGGCGTCCGGGCCTCATGAGGCGGCTCGGGGTGGGGCACTGACAGGTGCTGATGCGGGAAGCGGTCGCGC
The DNA here is from genome assembly GCF_001896135.2 of Streptomyces phaeoluteigriseus. GTDB lineage: Bacteria > Actinomycetota > Actinomycetes > Streptomycetales > Streptomycetaceae > Streptomyces > Streptomyces phaeoluteigriseus. The sequence goes on along the minus strand of NZ_MPOH02000063.1, from coordinate 1,891 downwards.
TGGGCATGCCCGCGGTGCGGTCGTGGGGGCGTCGTACGAGTACGGCAGCCGTGCTTCCGTGTCCTTGTCCGCAGCCGCGTCTGCGTCCGGCTTCCGCTTCCGCTTCCGCTTCCGCTTCCGGGGAAGCCGTCCTGGCCCACTTACCGTCCGACCTCCGTCAGTCCCGTCGCCTCAGTCCCGTCGCCCGGTCCTCCTCGTCCCAGTGGACCTCCAGGACGCGGGTGACCGCGCTGCGGTCGAGGGGGCCGAAGACGTGGGGGAACAGGACGGAGCCGGGGACACCGGGCGGCGGGGCCGGGGTCGGCGTCTCCCATTCGCAGCGGGCGGTCAGGCGGGACTCGTCGAGAAGGACCGCCAGGAGCGGTCGGGGAGCCGTGCGGTAGAAGGCGTCGGCGATGGCCAACGTCGTCTCCTCGTCCGGCGAACAGTGCACGAAGCCGTCCTCGCCGAGGGAGGCGGGTGCGTAGGGAAGGTCGGGACGGGCGTCCCACTCTGCCTTCGGGACGAGGTGGTAGATCATCGTCCGGTTATATCGCGGCGGTGGCAGGACGGGTCAGGGTGTGCTCGGGACCGTTCCCGCCGCGCCCGCCTCCGGCGGTTCCCCGAGGTGCCGCCCCGAGCACGGTCATGCGGCGGCCAGGAGGATGGCCGTGTAGTGGGCGGTGAAGGCGGTGATGGTCAGGGCGTGGAAGACCTCGTGGAAGCCGAACCAGGCCGGTGACGGGTCGGGGCGCTTGAGTCCGTAGACGACGGCCCCCGCGGTGTAGAGCAGACCGCCGGCGATGACGAGTGCGGCGACCGCTGCACCGCCGGTGCGCGCGAAGTCGGGCAGGTAGAAGACGGCCACCCAGCCCAGCGCGATGTAACTCGGGGTGTACAGCCACCGGGGAGCGCCGATCCACAGGACGCGGAAGGCGATGCCGACCAGGGCGCCCGCCCACACCAGGGACAGCAGCACCAGTTGCCGGTCCGCCGGGAGCAGCAGCACCGCCAGCGGGGTGTAGGTGCCGGCGATGATCAGGAAGATGTTCGCGTGGTCCATCCGCCGCAGGACGGCCTCCCCGCGCGGACCCCACGTTCCGCGGTGGTAGACCGCGCTGGTGCCGAACAGGAGACAGGCCGACACCACGTACACCGAGCAGGCCGCCACTGCCGCGGCCGAGCGGGAGACGGCGATGAGGACGATGCCCCCGACCAGCGCGAGGGGGAACACGCCCGCGTGCAGCCAGCCGCGCATCCGCGGCTTCAGCAGCGCCGCCGCGCGCTCCATCCCGCTCTCCGGGCCGACGGGCGCGTCGGCCGCCGGGAGGCGGATGGGGTCGGGTGCGGTGCCGGGGCGGGGCGGGGACTCCCGTCCGGGTGACGGCGGCTGAGAATCTTCGGCGATCATGCGCTCGTATTCTGGGAATCGGTGGAAGGGTGCGCCCCTGCACGACGCCGCCCACTGCGGGTCAGATGCCCGCGGTGTGCAGGGATGCGGTGCGGCGGTACTCGGCGTTGATGCGCCGGGCCTCTTCGAGCTGGTCCTCGAGGATGATGATGCGGCAGGCGGCCTCGACGGGTGTGCCGTGGTCGACGAGTTCCCTGGCACGGGCGGCGATGCGCAGCTGGTAGCGGGAGTAGCGGCGGTGGCCGCCCGCGGAGCGCAGCGGGGTGATGAGGCGGGCTTCGCCGATGGCCCGCAGGAAGCGCTGGGTGGTGCCGAGCAGCTCGGCGGCCCGGCCCATGGTGTAGGCGGGGTAGTCGTCGTCGTCGAGACGGTCGTAGGAATCGTCTGCTGTCACTTGCACCTCTTGTCCTGCGGGGAACGCGTCGAGGGCCCTGGCGCCGTACGGCGCCAGGGCCCGAAGGAACTGCTACACCATCTGCCGGCCCTCATGCTGCGCCGGCC
>NZ_MPOH02000062.1 GCF_001896135.2 Streptomyces phaeoluteigriseus | reverse complement strand
TTCGCGCTCCAGTGCTCGCCGGACCACCCCTGGGTGCACAAGCACCCCGAGTGGTTCCATCACCGGCCGGACGGGACCATCGCGTACGCCGAGAACCCGCCGAAGAAGTACCAGGACATCTACCCCATCGCCTTCGACGCCGACATGAACGGCATCGTCAAGGAGACGCTGCGGGTGCTGCGGCACTGGATGTCGTACGGCGTGCGGATCTTCCGGGTCGACAACCCGCACACCAAGCCGGTCGTCTTCTGGGAGCGGGTCATCGGGGAGATCAACCGGACCGACCCGGACGTGATCTTCCTGGCCGAGGCGTTCACCCGGCCCGCGATGATGCACACCCTCGCGCAGATCGGTTTCCAGCAGTCGTACACGTACTTCACCTGGCGCAACACCAAGGACGAACTCACCGAGTACCTCACCGAACTGTCCGGTGAGGCGGCCTCCTACATGCGGCCGAACTTCTTCCCCAACACCCCCGACATCCTGCACGCCCACCTCCAGCACGGCGGACGTCCCGCCTTCGAGGCGCGGGCGGTGCTCGCCGCGACCCTCTCCCCGAGCTGGGGCATCTACAGCGGTTACGAGCTGTGCGAGAACACCCCGGTGAAGGAGGGCAGCGAGGAGTACCTCGACTCGGAGAAGTACCAGCTCAGGCCGCGGGACTGGGAGGCCGCCGAACGCGAGGGGCGCACCATCGCCCCGCTGATCACCCGGCTCAACGAGATCCGGCGGGCCCATCCCGCGCTGCACCGGCTCAGGAACCTCCGCTTCCACCGCACGGACAACGGCTCCGTCATCGCCTACAGCAAGCGCGAGGGTGAGGACACGGTGCTCGTCGTGGTCAACCTCGACCCGCACCACACCCAGGAGGCCACCGTCTCCCTGCACCTGGCGCATCTCGGCCGCAACCAGGGCGCGGCCCTGACCGTGCACGACGAACTGACAGGCCGGACCTACGCCTGGAGCAGCGACAACTACGTGCGCCTGGAGCCCGGCCGGACACCGGCCCACGTGTTCCACGTCCGGTGACCCACAGCGCAGAGCGGAGACTCCAGAGCGTCATGACCGTCAACTCCCCCGTCCCGGACACCTTCGAGGACACCCCGGCCAAGGACCGCGATCCCGACTGGTTCAAACGAGCCGTCTTCTACGAGGTCCTCGTCCGCTCCTTCCAGGACAGCAACGGCGACGGCGTCGGCGACCTCAAGGGCCTCACCGCCAAACTCGACTACCTCCAGTGGCTGGGCGTCGACTGCCTGTGGCTGCCGCCCTTCTTCAAGTCGCCGCTGAAGGACGGCGGCTACGACGTCTCCGACTACACCGCCGTACTGCCCGAGTTCGGCGACCTCGCCGACTTCGTGGAGTTCGCCGACGCCGCCCACCAGCGCGGCATGCGCGTCATCATCGACTTCGTCATGAACCACACCAGCGACCAGCACCCGTGGTTCCAGGAATCCCGCAGTGACCCCGACGGGCCGTACGGCGACTACTACATGTGGGCCGACGACGACAAACAGTACGCCGACGCCCGGATCATCTTCGTCGACACCGAGGTCTCCAACTGGACCTTCGACCCGGTGCGCAAGCAGTACTTCTTCCACCGCTTCTTCTCCCACCAGCCCGACCTCAACTACGAGAACCCGGCCGTGCAGGAAGAGATCCTGGCCGCCCTCCGCTTCTGGCTCGACCTCGGCATCGACGGCTTCCGGCTCGACGCGGTGCCCTACCTGTACGCCAAGGAGGGGACGAACTGCGAGAACCTTCCGGCGTCCCACGCCTTCCTCAAGCGGGTCCGGAAAGAGATCGACGCGATGTACCCGGACACCGTGCTCCTCGCGGAGGCGAACCAGTGGCCCGAGGACGTCGTCGACTACTTCGGCGACTACGCCTCCGGCGGCGACGAATGCCACATGGCGTTCCA
>NZ_MPOH02000061.1 GCF_001896135.2 Streptomyces phaeoluteigriseus | reverse complement strand
AGACCCGGCAGCGACACGAGCAAGAACACGCCCTCGCAGCGTAAGCATCGAGTGTCCAGCATCACGGGGAAACTTCACTCAGATATTGGGAACGGGTTGGGTCGATGGATGATCCGCGAGGCTGGCTGTTCAAAGTGGCCGGTCAGCGGCTGACCGACGTTCGGCAGGAACGTCGTCGTCAGGGTCTGCTGGTCGATACCACGACGCTGCGGAGCTGGATTTCGACGCAAGATGAGGTTACGGCGCGTGATCTCCGTCTCGACATCCTCCACGCCATCCGTAAACTCCCCGCGCGACAGCAGGAGGCTCTGGCGATGCAACTGCAGTTCGACATGAGCTACCAGGAGATCGCCGACGTCATGGGCACGACGCCAGGAACAGTGCGCTCCCATGTTCATGCGGGCAGAACGACACTCAAGACCATGCTCGGAGACCGCGACACGGAAGGAGACCGCGGATGAGCATCGATCGGGACCTTCAGTCGGCTGTCGAAGCGGTCAACGAACTGTGGTCGGATGACCGCTGGAATGCCGAACGGTATCGGCAGTTCACCGCGTCGGTGTCGCGTCGAAAGCTGGAGCGGCTTACGACGGCCCTCCACTCGCTGCGCGACACGGTGGACGGAGCGATGTACCTCGCCGTATATGAAGAAGGCGAGGTCCAAGTGGTGGCACAGTCGTCCGGACCGACCGCTCCGCCCTTGCCCGAGTGGGTGGCTTTCCGTGAGGCCGCTCACGCTCTCTCCTTCGGCAAGGCTCTGCTGGCCCAACTCGACGAGGACGAGCTCCACGACCACATCTCACGCCACCGTCTGGGTCGGCTCACTTCGCAAACCGTCACCAGCGAAAGTACGCTTCGTCAGAGGGTGCAAGGGATGCCGACAGGCGTGCCGTTCCTTGACCTGCGGGAGTACGCCGCAGGGTGGGTATCTGCCGCCATGCCAGTCAGCGGTGCGGGCCGCCCGGCCGCTCTGGCGGTTTACCTGACGACATCGCATGCGCACCGACTCCGCAGCGCCAGCGACATTCTCGCCGGGGCTGCGGTGACGCTTGACCTCGTCTTGTCTCCCCCCATCACTGGAGAGCCCTCCTCCCGGACTCTCGCTGACGTGGATCTGGCACCAGATGAAGCCGTCGTCAACGCGATTCGCTGAGGAGTCTTGTGAATTCGTAACGGCGTGATGCAGTCTCTCGGGCGATCGAGGAGGTCCTCTGCTCCTATGTGAGCCGTGAGACGACTGTGCAGGAGCTGGTCGTCCCGCTTGCCCTGCGCGGCGGTCGGACCCAACAACGTTACCGTCGCCGAATTCGAGGACGCCCGGCACCCCCGATGCCCCTGCCGGGCAGCCCGCGGCGTGTCCGGTCGGCCTCGTTGTATTGCCGAACTGCTGAGCCGCTGGGCCATGGCTTCCGGCACCGACCGGGCGAAGGGTATCCACCTGGCCAGGGCAGCCACAGTGGAGCGAACGCCTGAACCCTGCCACGGGACGCGGCGTATCAGGCTTCGCGGTGGCCGGGCCGGGAGGCAATCCATACCCGGACAGTGCTGGAGTACCAGTACGGTTTGCCGCCTTCTACGTGGTCCGGCGCGGGCAGAAGCCCGTGCTTGCGGTACGAGCGAACGGTGTCGGGCTGCACCTTGAGATGCGCGGCGATCTCCTTGTATGACCACAGCACCTGGGCAGTCGTCTTCGTCGGCTCTTGGCTAGCGTCGGAGTTGCGGATGACTGTCATGGAGGGCAGGGCGTGCCTCTGCTGCGTTGTGATGGCTTCGAGCAGTTCAGCATGGGCTGTGGCGAGAAGCTGGTTCAGGCGGTCGTCGGTGTCGTTCTGCTCGTGCTCGTTCTGCGTGAACTCATGCATCCTTCTCTCCTTTCATGAGCCCGAGCGTGGTCTTCAGGCGTGCACGGCTGCGGCAGATGTTCGTGTTGACGGCGCCGAGGGTCATGTTCAGAGCTTCCGCGATCTCCTGGGTATCGGAGCCGCTCATCAGGAAGGCCATCACGGTGCGCTGAGTTGGGGGGAGCTGGAGAATCGCGTCAACGATTGCGTTCGTCTGCTCGGACAGCTCCACCCAGGTCACCGGGCTGATCCCGCCCGGCAGGTCGGGGAGTTTGTCCGTCGGGATCTCACGGTTGCGCTGATTTTGCCGCAAATAGGCGCGGATCGCGGCCTTGCGCATGTAAGCGCGGGGGTGCTCCATGGTCATCCACCGGTCGGGGAGCAGCTTGGACAGTATTTCGTGTGCGAGGTCGTCGGCCTCCCATACGCTCGCCCCGGCGTACATCAGGAAGGCGGTCAGGTACCTCTTCTCGGCGAGGTAGAAGACGGAGAAGTCGGCGCGACGCTCCGGCTCGGTCGACGCGCTGGGTTGGGTCACAGAGAGAGGCTGTGTGTGTCCGGCTTGGGCCGGGGTTTCGCTCATCTCACGCTGCCTTACTGGCCGGGAGCTTGATAGTGACCTGCCGGCCGTCGGGCAGAACCTCGGTGATCTCGCTGCCGGGCGGCAGCAAGTTGATGGCCTTCATCAACGTTGCATGGTCTGATTCCGCGTGGCGGATCTGGGACTCGATGCGGCGCGTGTGCGACCGGGCGCTCAGCCAGAAGTATCCGAGCCGGAACGCCGCAGCCGCCACGCCCCAGCCCGCGGTGACCATCACCGGATCCATGGTGCCTCCCCATTGACTCTCTTTGCGGCGTATCCCAACGCGCCGCGTTACCTCCTTAAGGCACAAGCCCGCCGAGCATTACATGCCGATCCGGATGGGCCGGAACAGAACTCGGGGCGTATGGGCGGTCCTCCGTCCAAGGCCGCCTGCACACCCGTCGGTGAAGCTTGGTCAGCCGGCTTCTTCGGCGGGAGACGGTCGGCGGGAAGATCGGGTGACTCGGAGGACACGTGCCTGACGGTGTTGGCACCGATCACCCGTTCCGCCCCGTGCGGCGCTCACGAGGTCGTTCGGGCAGAGCCGAAAGCCCTGTGTGGCCCGTTGACGGTCTTTCATGGGGTCCAAGGTCCGATCACATCGGCTCCCTTGAGTTCGGCCCTGGAAGGCGCCATTCTGTGGGTCGCTTTTGCGTGAAATGCGCGTTAGTTGAGATTTGCCCCCGAGCTAGGACGTGTCCGGCTCATCGCGCGACGGACGAACGTTCGAGCCGTTCTGCTCACCACGGGGGACCTCATTGACGAAGGTGGGTGCTGCTTGAACCGCACCTGCGGAAGAGCACGGGGAGACACAGAATTTGGATCTGCCTGAGCGGTTCGGGAAGTGGAAGAGCGTGCACTCGGCATCGCCGGTGGCCGGCGGATGGCACGCGGGAGAGGGACCTGCGAGCTGTGCAGCCGAGCTAGGAACTGTCCGGGCGATCTCGCGGCTGGGCCTTGACCTCAAGTTGACTTGAGGTCTCAGAGTGATCTGCAAAGATACCGAAACCGCAGATATCAACGCCATCGAATAGGTCGTCACCACTGTCGAGCGTGCTCAGCGCGCCAAAGACGTCGAGGGGTTCCTTGCACTCTTCCACCCCGACGCCCTCTGGACGACCGGCCACGGCAAGGTCCTCATCGGCTTCGACGCGATCGCCGAGTTCACCCGCGCTGTGCTGCCCGCAGCCAGCTGGGACGGTGAGATCACCTACGAGGCAGTGCACACGCAATTCCTGCGCCCCGACGTGGCGGCCGTCAGGGTTCGGCAGGTCTACCACTCGCCAGGGGGCGACACGGAAGGCGCTCCGCTCTACGTCATGACCAAGCAGGATGACGGGAGGTGGCTGCTGCACGCATGCCAGAACACCGAAGTCCGGGTCGAATAGAACCCGAACGACCACGTGACTGGTCCATGTTCGGATCATTGTCCTGAGCATGACGTGTGGTGATCTCACAGATGCGGAGTGGGAGCGGCTGCGGCGGTTTCTGTCAGTAAGTAGTGGGCGTTGTGGCCGCTGGCGGGATCACCGGCAGGTGATCGACGGGATTCTCCACCGCGTGCGGACCGGCGTGCAGTGGCGGGGGTTCGGCCCGTGGAAGACGGTCTATGAGCGCCATCGCCTGTGGTCGGCCGACGGCACGTGGGAACGCTTGCTGCAGCAGGTCCGGGCCCAGGCCGACGCTGCTGGTGAGATCGACTGGGACATCGCGGTGGACTCCACGATCGTGCGGGCTCATCAGCATGCGGCCGACGCTCGCACCTGATCCACCGCTGGCCCTTGCGTCAAAGGGGGCAGCAGAAGGCGAACACCAGGCCGACCCTCCACGGCAGAGCCTGCTCGTCCGCCTGGTGGCGGTGGTGCTGGAGGTGAGGGCCTGGGCTGCTCGCGCGGCGGGTTCAAGCGCTGGTGGTCCCGAGGTGGGCCGGCACGAAGGCTCACTTGAAGGTCAGCACAGGAGTTGGGTCACGGTGCCGGAGCCAGCGGCGCGATGGTGGTGGCGGAAGGCGAAAGACCGGCCTTCCTCCAGGGCCACAAGTTCTTCCAGTGAAACTGTCATCGTGGCCCCGTGAAGAGGCCTGACGGTATCGACGCCATGCAGCGTGACCGTGCCCCATACCGCAGCAGCTCCGATGTAGAAGTGAAGACGATCACCGCAGACGACGTCCGCACTGCCCTGTTCCTCGGACAACAGCACGATTTCAGCGGTGAAGGCGGCGTGGGAGCGGATCGAGCCGGGCGTCGCCAGCACCTGGCCCCGAGCCACCGTCTCCGCTGCGACGCCGCGCAACAGCACTCGCACGTTCATGCCTGCACTCGCCTCGTCGATACGCGCATGTTCCTGGTCGATCGCTACGACACAGGCGGTCACTCGGCCGCTGCCGGCGCCGACGACCTCCACTTCCTTCCCCTTGCGTACGCTGCCGCGCTCGATGCGACCAGTCAGCGAAACCACTCTTCCTTGTTGCAGGCGGAAGACGTCCTCGACGTACATCAGGAACGGTCTCTCCGTCGCATCAACCATCGACTGCCCCTACCACCCGCGATTTCCCCGCGGCCGCTACGTGACTGTGTTCGGGCGGCCCCAACCGCAAGGCTGAGGGTAACAACGACCGCTGGTCACCCATCTCAGGTGTTCATTGCAGCCTGACCGGATCTGCCAGCCACACTTAGTCAAGCCTCTTCTCTACGTGCCGAGACAACTCGGCATCCTCTCGGGTCATCGAACCCGGCCTCGGAGCCAAGGCGCGACAGAGCCCTGTCGGAGTGAGGGTGATTACGGCGTAATCACTTGAGGTCCGGATGGCGCGCATCTCGGGCGTCGGCTGTATGCGGCGTTCGCTGAAGCTGCGGAGCGTCACGGTGTACGGCAGCTGAAGGCGATCACCTCGATCGAGCACACCGGCTCGATCGCCTTCCATCTCTTCCGCGGCTTCAACACGAAGATCGTCCACGACTACAACGGCCCCGGCCGGGCTATGGCTGGCTTCCACCGAGATCTGCCGCTCAACGTTTCGTGATCCTGACCAGCCGGCCGTCACCTGTAGCCGCTCCCCCGGCTTGGAGTGACGAGGTATCAGGCGAAAGCGTCTTCCCAAGGCACTCGGGCAAGTTGACTGCCCATCAGCAGCCAACAAGCAGGCCGTGGGCGAGAAATACTGATTCACAGAATGTGAATCGCCCGAGGCAGTGGCAGACTCTCAGACATGCCTCGTGCCCCCAGGAAGCCACCTGAACCCGCAAAACCACTGGTCAGAGTGCCTACGCGGATCGGTTCTCTTGATACGGCTGCTGTGATTGGCCAACTGCGCCAGCTCCATGAAGAGGCAGAGGATGCCCATATCGACCGGATGCCGGCCGACCAGGAACTCTTCGGAGCGCTCCTCTATCTCGAGACCCACGCTCGCGCCCTCAAGGACATGAGCATGCGTCGGGCATCCGCGATCGAGCGCGTCAGGTTGTGGGAGTACCTCCGCGAACAAGTGAACGTCCACCAAGCCAGAGCGGTGGAAGACGCCCGCGCCGCCAACGCGGAATGGGCTGAGTTGGCACCAGCACTGGCAGTCAGAGCGCCGAGCGCTGCCTACAACAAAGGGCTGCGCCTACGTGCCGCTGCCATGCAGAACCCGGCGCAGCCCGACCGTCCGGTGCGGCGGACTCCTGAGGCAGTCCTTCTGGCCGAACGGCAGGCGGCGGCGAAAGCTGCGGCAGAGCGCCGTGCCGAAGAGGAAGCCGCACGCCGCCACGCCCTCATGACCCCCGTCGCCCGCCGGCTTCTCGAGCACCGGGCCGATCTCGATGATGACGACGACATCACCTTCTGGCTGGACCAGATCGAGGCCGTACTCCCCCACTGTGAGACGCCGACTCAGTTCGTCAGCCTCGGCACCTATGTGAAGGCTGTCGTGCGGGCACTGCAGAAGGGCGGCATGCCACAAGCAAGCGAGGACGCTCAAGCCGCATACGAAGCCGCGGTCGCCATCGTCTCCGTATGACGAAGCCGGGACGCCCATCAGCCCGACGGAACGCCCGCCGATTGGCACGCCTTCCGTCGGCTGGAGATACTGTGCGTCACCTCCCCGTCGGTCCTCAGATACTCGAGACATCCGTGAGGACGCGCAGGCTTGCAAGGGTGATTACGGCGTAATCACCCGACGAAGCAGTTGAGGCAAGGTGAACGAGCAGCAGGGACCCGATGCCGCCTGCGGGCGTAGGGCGGGGCCCTGCTTGCCGCGCCTTACGCTCCGCCAAGGGCTCTCACGCCGTGGGTCTCCACCTCCCCTTCCTGGTGCGATGCCCGGGAACTGCAGACGCCTTGCCACCTGGACAGGCACCCGCCTCACCTGCCGCCGCAACATACCCGCACCACGCCGGCCGGGATGAAGCCCTTCGCTCACCCAACCGGCAGGCCTGCCACCGCCGAGGTCCCAGACTGCGCGACTGCATGCAGGGCCTGACCGCGGCGGCGGCCCTCCACCGGCCAGCGTGCTCGACTACCTACAGGGCAACAGTCATCTCAGTCATCGGCTGCCCAGTCCGGATCGAAGTCGGGGCGACGGTCCCACTGCCACGCGATGCCGGTCAGGGTGTCCCAGGAACACGCGAGGGCGACCTCGTTCTGCCACTCCCGGTGCACGCGGGCCTGCCCGAGCAGTTGCCGGATCGTGTCGTTGAGGGCCAGCAGAGCGGTCGACGTCTTCGCCGATCGGCCGGGCCGGCAGCAGTGGATCGGTGCGCGCGAAGAGGAAAGAGGCGAGCGCGGCGAAGTCCGCGTCCGTGTGCTCGTCGCGGGGGTCTCGGGTCAATCCGGCCTCCTCGTCGTATGGCATGGGGATCTACTTGTCCTGAACGGAGGGCCGATGAGGTGACGTGGTGGCTCGTCGTCGCCGTAGGCCAGGGCAAGTTGGCGGATGGCGGCTGTGCGGGCGGACAGCAGGGTCCGCGCGCCGCTCTCGTTGGGCACGGTAATGCCCTCGAGGTAGAGGCCGGGGCGTCGTCCGACCTGCAAGCCGTAACCGCATGGGATGCGCTATGGAGGTGAGGCAGGCTGTGGGTGATTACGCCGTAATCACGCTCGGCCAGCCGAAGCAGCCGGACGCCGCCGATTACGACGTAATCAACACCCGCTGCGCTCGAACGCGAAGCGGGGGACCGGCCAGCCGACCCGCGCGCGTTCCAGGACCCCGGGTCCGCTGCATCGGCCCGTCAGCTAGCCCAGTAGTCGGCGTCTGCGCTCCGCCGAGGCTTCCCCGGCACGCACGTACTGCCATTCACGCACCAGCTCGGCGGTGGCTATCCGGCACAGAGTTCGCTTGTGATCAATTCCCCGGACTTCGACGAGCCACGAGCCGTCGTTGACTCGGAACACCTTGCGTGCGGGTGTACCCCCCGCCTCCACGGTGACCTCTCCAGGGACATACTCCATGGCGAGTTTGCGTGCCAGTTTGTCAGCCGCCTCACGGCCTCCGTCCCGGACGGCATGCATGGCGACGAGCTGCCATCGGTGGTCCCCTCATACCCAGAAGCGGGTCTCGGCCTCGACGAGGACGACCCACCGAGCTTCCTTCTGCGGAACAGCGTCATTGATCACAGCCGCAACGTAGTGCCTGGTCCCGTCGCAGCTAAAGGCCTGTACAGGGAACCGACCATGACCGGGTCAAATCCGCTTGCGCCAAAAGCCGAACAGGGACCGAGCTACGGGCTGGTGGTTCCCCCAGTGCCCACCACAACGAACAACCCGGCAATCGCTCCCGGGCAAAGCACCAGAGCAGCGGTCCAGCGCCTGTCAGAACTTGGGCTGGGACTGCCTGGGTACGCGACCATGCACCGTAGCGCTGGGTGATTACGCCGTAATCACCCAGGGCTTGCGGGAGCGGGCCGGTGTCGGTGATTACGGCGTAATCGCATCCCCCGGGGCCTCCCCCTGAGTGGTGGACACGCTGATACTGGATCTGCTTGATCTGGAGGAAGCGAGAAGACCGCCGATGGCGATGAAGGACTATTCGGACGAGTTCAAGGCCGATGCCGTGGCCCTGTACGAGTCGACACCCGGGGCGACCTACAAGAGCATCGCCGCTGACCTGGGTGTCAACCGGGCGACCCTGCGGGAGTGGGTGCTGCGGGACCGCGAACGCCGTGGCATCACCGCCGCGGCTGCGAAGCCGTTCGCCCGGCCTCGGGGGGCGGTGCCGTCGGCTGATCCGGACGAGCGGGTGCGGCAATTGGAGGCGCGGGTGGCCGAGCTCGAGGCGAGTGAGCGCAAGCTCGCCACGGAGCGGGACATCCTCCGCAAGGCGGCCAAGTATTTCGCCGGAGAGACGAACTGGTGAGGAGCCGCTTCCAGTTCGTTGACGACCACCGGGACACCTACGAGGTGAAGCGGCTCTGCCAGGTCCTGGACGTGAACCGGTCCAGCTACTACA
>NZ_MPOH02000060.1 GCF_001896135.2 Streptomyces phaeoluteigriseus | reverse complement strand
GTGGGGGGTGGGGGGTGGCGGTGGCGGTAAGGAGGCTCCGATGGCTGAGATCGGCCCGTCCTCTCCTGTCCCGGGGGCCGCCCGTGATCACATGGCCACGGCGGTCGGGAAGGTAGGCGAACGAAGCACACCAGGGCCGAGTTGGGTGGCCCCCGGGCCGGCGTCGGAAGCATCCGAACCGGGGGAAAGCTTGACGGGAAGCGGGCGCTCGGCCGCTGCTCGGTTCAGTTTGTGGCGAGCATGCCCTTGCGTAGGCGGGTCAGGGTTCGGGAGAGCAGCCGTGAGACGTGCATCTGGGAGCAGCCGAGGTGTTCGGCGATCTGGGCCTGCGTGCGCTCCTCGACGAACCGCATGTGGATGATCTGCCGGTCGCGTTCGTCGAGCGCGCCGAGCAGCGGGGCGAGGGCGTGGAAGTCCTCGACCAGTTCCATGGCGGTGTCTTCGATGCCGATGAAGTCTGCCAGGGCGGCCTCGCCGGTCTCGTCACTGTTGATGGCGGCATCGAGGGAGGCGGAGTTGTAGCCGTTGGCGGCCAGGCGTGCTTCGATGACCTCCTCGTGCGACAGGTTCATCAGTTCGGCCAGTTCCTTGACCGTGGGGGTGCGGCCGAGCCGACTGCGCAGTTCGTCGGTGGCGCGGGCGAGTTCGACGCGGGCTTCCTGCAGACGGCGGGGGACATGCACGGCCCACGAGGTGTCGCGGAAGAACCGCTTGATCTCTCCGACGATGTAGGGGACGGCGAAGGACGTGAACTCCACCTCCCGGGAGAGTTCGAACCGGTCGATCGCCTTGATCAGTCCGATCATGCCGACCTGAACTATGTCTTCCATCTCGTCCGCGCCCCGGCTGCGGAACCGGCCGGCCGCGTAGCGGACGAGGGACATGTTCATCTCGATCAGGGTGTTGCGCGCGTACTGGTACTCGCGGGTGCCCTCTTCGAGGTTGGCCAGCTGTGCGAAGAACAGCTTCGAGAGCGACCGTGCGTCCTTGGGCGCCACCTTCAGCGGATCTGCGATCTCCGGCAGTTCACTGATCGCGTGATCGACGCTCGTGTGGAGACTCGTTGTCGCCGTCATCCTTGCTTCCCTCCCTGGCTTGTCGGCCAGCCCTTGCCTGTCGCGGGCCGACGGCGAGCCGTCTACCCGGCCTGACCACGGTCATGCGCACATATTCTCGGTATCTTTCGGCTCACCGCTGTGGAGCCCGTCAGACAGTCCGGTCACGCAGGGCAGGCCCCGGTACGGGGTGATCCTCCGTCGGCGCTGGCGGCCTATATGATGACGTGTCTAGCCTGTGGTTCCGCAGGCGCGAGAAGCGGAGACATGGCGAGCGCCGTACAGCGGCACCTGCAGGCAGGGGAGAGAACGTGGATGCCTCCCACGGCGTGGACAGGCCGGTCCCCGCGCCAACGCACGACGGCGCGGTGCTGGAGATCCGACCGCTGCCCGGTCTCCCTGGGATTCGCGCGGCTGGAGAGATCAACGTGAGCACCCGTTCCTCGTGGGAACAGGCTCTGAGGCACCTGGCGAGTGCCCATACCGACGTCTCGTTCGTGGAACTGTCCGACCTGATGTTCATTGACGTGGGCGGCGCGACGGCGCTGGCGGTCACCGCCCAGCAGTTGGGTAACGGCCGCATCGTCGTGGACCGTCCGCCGCGGGAGCTGGAGCGCATCCTGGATATGTTCTGGCCTGGCCTTTCTACGATCGAGGTGGCGGGACGATGAGTACGGCCACCAGCAGTGAGTCCTTTGTGCACCCCGCGCTGTTCTATCGGGGCACAGAGCAGTACACGGCGGGCACGGTGCCGTTCCTCCTGGAAGGTCTGGCCGCCGGCGAGGCCGTCGCCGTCGCCGTTCCCGGGCCCAACCTCGAGCTGATCAAGGCCGAAATGGGTGCGAGTGCCGCAAAGGTCAAGTTCCTCGACATGACCCAGGCGGGCCGCAACCCGGGGCGGATCATCCCCGGTGTGCTGCGCGCCTTCGCCGACTTCCACCCGCCGCCGGGTTGAGGATCATCGGCGAACCGATCTGGGCTGGTCGGTCGTCCGTGGAGTACCCGGCGTGCGTCCAGCACGAGGCTCTCATCAACGCGGCCTTCCAGGGCCGTGAGGTGACGATCCTGTGTCCGTACGACGCGGACGGCCTGGAGCCGGAAGTGCTCGCCGACGCCCACGCCACCCATCCCGTTGTCATCGACACCGGCATCGAACGGACCAGCGACGCCTACGACCCCGAGCAGGTCGTCGCTCGCTACAACCAGCCGCTCGAACACCCGCCCGGAGCCGCGTCCCTCACGTTCGACGCGGATGCGCTCCCGCAGGTCCGCTCGTTCGCGGTCGAGGAAGCCAAGCAGTTGGGCCTCACCGGTGACCGGCTGCAGGATCTGACGCTGGCGGTGGCGGAGCTGACCACCAACAGCGTGGTGCACGGCGGCGGATCGGGGACGCTGCGGATCTGGGCCGAGGGCAAGCAGATCGCCTGCGAGGTCCTCGACCGCGGCCGGCTCACCGATCCCCTGGCCGGCCGCCGGCCACCGGCACGCGACCAGTTGGGCGGGCGCGGCCTGATGCTCGTCCACTACGTCACCGACCTCGTGCGCCTCCACACCGCCGAGGACAGCACCACCATCCGCATCTACCTCAATCGCTGACCACTCGTGCACGACGCCGGCCTCGGTGGTCGACGGGTGCCGTGACCGAGGCGCAGACAGCAGGTCCAGCTGCTCATCCCCGACCAACTGGGAGTGTCCTTGCCGACTCACGGTGGGGGAGTCGCTTCGACGTCACGACTGGTCGTGGCAGCAGCCGCGGGCACCCGAGCGGGACGACGCCGGGGCAGCCGGCTGGGTGAAGGGACCTGGCTTCCCTGCCCGGACAAGGCGCGCCTGCAACGCCGCCGAGCGTGACGTGGTCGGCCGGCGCGGCGATGCCGACGTCGACCGCCTTCGTGGCCTCGGCCGCCGTCGGTTGGCGTGCTTGGGCGGTATTCGGGGAGTCGCCGCACCCGGCAGGAGTTGATCGGAGCTGTTGCGGTCATGGCTTGCGCCTGGCCTGACCTGGCCTGGCTTGTGCCGTTCCGCCCGCGAACCTGTGGTGCACGGGTGGGCTGTGTTGAAAGGGCAACTGCCGCACCCGGCGGCTACGGTCGGCGGGTGAGCAACGCTGAGCAGACCGCCGAGGGCGCGGGGCCCTTCACCACCAGGCTGACCTGGGTCCTTGCGGATGGTGGCACTGCCGTCTGGGAGTCGCGTCCGGCACGTAAGCGTGGCTTGCTCTCCGTGCGGTCCGCGGTCGGGCCGGAGCCGCATGCGCGAAGAGCGGACAGCGAATCGATCGCCCGTCTGCGCAGACTGAATCTCCTGGCTGCGTGGGCGTTCGCGGTTGGTGGGGCCCTTTTTGGTGTCGGAGCCGGGGTGGCTCAGTTCGGCTCGGGCGACGCGACGGGCGTCTGGATCTATTTCGCCGGCGGTCTGTTCTTCAACACGGGTGGCTACGCGTCACTGCTTCAGGCGATCAATGCTCCCCGCCGGGACAGCGAGGCCGGGGCGCTGGCCGCACGGGGCTGGAGGTGGTGGAGCTACGAACCCGGCCGCATCGACTGGCTGAGCACCTTCCTGCTGTTCGCGGGGACGCTCGTGTTCGGCATCAACCTGTTGAGTTCTCTTCTGGAAGGGCTTTCGACGCAGCAGACGAACCGGCTGATCTGGGCCCCCGACCTGGTCGGGTGCATCCTCTTCCTGATTTCGGGGCACCTCGCGCTGGTCGAGGTGTGTCATGGCCGACCGGGCGTGCGGCCCACCGACCTCGGCTGGTGGATCGTCGCGGTCAACCAGCTCGGAACCGTCCTCTTCCTCGGTTCTGCACTGGCCGACTTCACTCGGCCTGCGACGGGCAGCGTCCTGAACACCGACATCACGAACTGGGGCACTCTCGTGGGAGCGCTCTGCTTCCTGGTCGGAGGGGTGCTCCAGTCCTTCGAACACCCCTGACCCACCACCCACCACCCGCCGCCTCCGTCGGCCGAGGAGAGGCAAGCGGCCCCCTGCCGCGCCGACGGCACGTCCGTGATCGCGCGGCTCGGCGCACTTCAGGAGTACGCGTACCGCTGCCCGCCGCGGCGGCCGGCCGAACCGCCGCAACGGGGGGGGGCCGAGCTATGGGTGCCCAGCGCAGTGCAGTCGGGCGCCGACTCTCGCCACCGTCACCCGTAGCCCTCGTATGCCGAGCCTGGGGGCGTCGCTGTACGAGACGCCGGGCACGGAAGCGGGAGCTCCGGCTTCTCAGCCAAGGCCAGCCGAGGCAGCCCTTGGCTGAGCAGGGCGCGCTCCGGCGGGCGCCTCCGTCCCCGGCCGCCCTTCCGGGAGACCGACGTGACCGTGACTGATCCTCCGCAGCCTGCGCGTCAGCAAATACTTGGCTAGCCACATGTTTGCTGTTACGTTAGTTATGTGTCCAGCCACCTAAATGGGGTGGCGGCACGAGAGGAGTCGCTGTGAGAGCCATCCTGTTCGACCGTTTCGGAGGCACGGAAGTGCTGCGCGAGGCGGACATCGAGGTCCCGCAGCCCGGCCCCGGGCAGATCCGCGTCCGGGTCAAGGCGGCCGGGTTGAACGCGCTGGACGGCAAGATCCGCTCCGGGATGCTGGAGGCCGTGTACCCGACGACCTTCCCCGCCGTCCCCGGTGGCGAACTCGCCGGCGTGGTGGACGCGCTGGGTGAGGACGTGACCGACGTGCGGGTGGGGGATGAGGTGCTGGGCTGGTCGGACACCGGCTCGTACGCCGAGTACGCGCTGGCCACCGTCGTGGCTCCCAAGCCCGCCGGCCTCGACTGGCAGCAGGCGGTCGCGCTGCCGGTGGCGGGCGCGACGGCCGAGCGGGTCCTGAACCTGCTGGGCGTCACCGCCGGGGAGACCGTACTGATGCACGGCGCGGCCGGAGCGGTCGGAACCCTGGCGGTCCAGCTCGCCACGGCCCGCGGAGCGCGTGTCATCGGCACCGCCGGCCCCGCCAACCAGGACTACCTCACCTCTCTCGGTGCCACCGCCACCCTCTACGGCGAGGGCCTGGTCGAGCGGGTCCGGGCGCTCGCCCCCGATGGCGTGGACGCGGTGTTCGACCTGGCCGGGAAGGGAGCCCTGGAGGACTCCATCGCGCTGCGGGGCGGTACCGAGCGCATCGTCACCATCGCCGACTTCGGCGCGCACCAGCTCGGCATCACCTTCTCCAGCAGTCCCGGGGAACGCTCCGCCGCAGGCCTGGCCGCCCTGGCACAGGACGCCGCGACCGGCAAGGTCGTCACCACCGTCACCGCCTACCCGCTCGCCGAGGCCGCCACTGCCCAGCAGGTCAGTGACGCCGGGCACGTCCGGGGCAAGCTCGTCCTCACCCTCGACTGATCACGCCCGCCTCGCCCCGCGCCACGCCCCCGCGATCCCGATCGCCCCCTGTTCATCACCGCACCGAAGGAACAAGCATGCTGAACTCCCTGTGGACACCGACCACCGTCGGTGACATGTCCCTCCCGCACCGCCTGGTCATGGCCCCTATGACCCGTGACCGCTCCACACCTGAAGGCGTACCCACCGAGCTGAACGCCGAGTACTACGCCCAGAGGGCCTCGCACGCGCTCATCATCACCGAGGGAACCCAGCCCTCCACCGACGGCCAGGGCTACCTGCTCACCCCCGGCATTCACAATGACGAGCAGATCGCCGGGTGGCGCAAGGTCACCGACGCCGTGCACGCGGCCGACGGCCGGATCGTCATCCAGCTGATGCACACCGGACGCACGGCCCACCCCGACAACACCCCCCACGGGCGCCGGCCGGTCGCCCCTTCGGCGATCCGGCCGCAGGGCGCGATGTTCACCGCGTCCGGGCCCCAGGAGATGCCGACACCCCGTGCCTTGTCGACGCAGGAGGTCGCGGCGACCGTCGACGACTTCCGCCGCGCGGCGGCGGCTGCCGTCGCGGCGGGCGCGGACGGTGTGGAGATCCACGGCGCCAACGGCTACCTGGTGCACCAGTTCCTGTCCGACAACACCAACCAGCGCACCGACCAGTACGGCGGCTCCCTCACCAACCGCGTCCGCTTCGCCGTCGAGGTCGCCGCCGCCGTGGCCCACGAGATCGGCGCCGACCGCACCGGCCTGCGTATCTCGCCCGGTAACCCCTACAACGACATCGCCGAGTCCGACACCGCCGAGCTGTATCCGGCACTCGTGGACGCGCTGCGCCCGCTCGGCCTGGCCTACCTGCACGTGATGCACGCGGGCGACGAGGTACTCCTTGGCACCCTGCGGGCGCAGTGGCCGACCGCGCTGATCCTGAACCGGGCCGGCACCGACCTGCGACCCGCGCCAAGGACATCGACAACGGCACGGCTGACCTCGTCTCCGTCGGCGCTCTCGCGCTCGCCAACCCGGACCTGGTCGAGCGGCTCCGCGTCGGAGCGCCGCTGAACACCCCCGACCCGGCGACGTTCTACGGTGGCGGAACCGTCGGTTACACCGACTACCCGACCTACGCGGCTTGAGGAACAGCACCATGCCCACCCCCGAACCCCATATCCCCACGGCGGCCAGCGCAGGACCGATGAGCTACGCGATCTTCGCGCTCGCCCGCGCCCACCGCGCCCACGCCGCCGCCATGCTCCGCGCGATGGACCTGCACCCCGGACAGGAGCTGCTGCTGATGCACCTCCTCGACCGGGACGGCCAGACCCAGTCCGAGCTGCTCGGCAGCGTCGGCCTGGACCACTCCACCGTCTCCAAGTCCCTGCGCCGCATGCAGGACGCCGGCCTGCTCATCCGCGAGCCGGCGGCACACGACCGGCGTGTCATGGTCATCCACCTCACGGACAAGGGGCGTGCCATGCGTGAGCCCATCGAGGCGATGTGGCGCGCGCTGGAGGAGACCGCCGCGCGCAACCTGTCGGAGCAGCAGGCGGAATCCTTCGTCCACACCGCCTACGCCATCGCCGAGGCGATGAACGGATCGGACCTTCCGCGACAGGAGTCCGAGTAGCGCCCCGGTGTGCGGCCCATGGCCGCGTATGCAGGACGACGCGGGGAGGGGGCCCGTGGACATGGCGTGCACACGGGTGGCTGAGGCGAAGCGGCCGGTACGTCGCCGACCCCCGCCGCCAGGAGCAACTGTTCGGCCCCGTCCCCAAGGCCGAGGACGCCCTCAGCCGGTACACCGACGAGCTGGGCACGGCGCGGCACCGGTGACGCGCCCGCATTCGGGTTTCGCCCGCTGCACGGCGGAAGCCTGCTCGCCCTCTTCTTCGGCCTGGCCCCCTCAGCGACGCTCGCGAGTACGACGGCGTCGGCAGACTCCGCCGCATCGGCGTGGACGGCACCATGTCCGTCCGCGCCGCAGGGCACACACCGCTACCGAGCACGTAGGGACGGGCAACCGGCTCCCTGGGACTGCTCAGCCGGCCCGATGACGACCTCCGACCGGTGATAGTGCGGGTGCGGAGGGTCAGTCGTCTGGTCCCTGCTGTTCCGCAGGGGTGGGTCGGGGCACGTGGATGGCCAGGACCGCGGTGTCGTCGTCCACGCCTGTGCCGAAGCTGCCGAGCAGTTCGCGGACCGCCCTGACGGTGTCCGAGGCGGTGGTGGGAGCGAGTGCGCGGCCGAAGTCGAGGAGGGCGTCGTCTCCGTAGCGTTCACCGCTGATGTCCGTGGCTTCGGTGCGGGCTTCGGTGAGGCCGTCGGTGTGCAGGAGCAGGGTGTCGCCGGGGGCGAGGTGGAGGCTGGTGGTGGCGATGTGGGCGTCGGGCAGGACGCCGATGAGTTGTCCGCCGGGGGTGTGGAGGAAGTCGGCGGTGCCGTCGGCGCGCATCAGCAGGGCGGGTGGGTGGCCGCCGCTGGACAGGGTGACGTGGAAGCCGCCGCGGTCGGGCTCGGGGGTGAGCAGCCCGAAGACGACGGTGCAGAAGCGTGGGTCGTCCGTACCGTTGTACTCGTGGTTGAGGACGGTGTTGAGGTTGCCCAGCACGGCAGTCGGATCGGGGTCGTACACCGCGGCGGCACGCAGGGTGTATCGGGCCAGTGAGGTGACCGCCGCCGCGGCTGCGCCCTTGCCGCACACGTCGCCGAGGAAGAGACCCCAGGTGCCGGAGGCCAGGGGGAAGAGGTCGTAGAAGTCGCCGCCGACCTCGTCGAGGGAGGCGAGGTGGTAGTACGCGGAGACGTCCAGGCCCGGCACACTCACCAGCGTGGGTGGCAGCAGCGTCCTCTGCAGGGTGGTGGCCAACGTGCGGAGACGGTCGCGTTCCTGGTCGGCCTTCTGACGGGCGCGCAGTAGCTCCGTTTCGTACGCACGGCGATCGCGGGCGTCGAAGATGGTGGTGCGGATCAGCAGTGGCTGTCCGTCGCTGCCCGTTTTCACCGTGGACGTGACCAGAACCGGCAGGCGCGTACCGTCGGACGCCTTGAGTTCCAGGGCGATGCCGCTGATCTCGCCCTGCATCCGGAGCAGCGGGGCGAAGTGGGTCTCGTGGTACAGCCGGCCGCCGACGGTGAGCAGGTCGGAGAAGTGCTTTCGGCCGACCAGGTCGTCGCGCTCGTGACCCAGCCAGTCGAGCAAGGTCGCATTGACCCTCGCGATCCGGCCGTCCAGCTGGGTGGACAGGTAGCCGCAGGGCGCGTGTT
Organism: Streptomyces phaeoluteigriseus; assembly: GCF_001896135.2. Lineage (GTDB taxonomy): Bacteria > Actinomycetota > Actinomycetes > Streptomycetales > Streptomycetaceae > Streptomyces > Streptomyces phaeoluteigriseus. The sequence continues at coordinate 3,327 of NZ_MPOH02000060.1, read as the reverse complement.
CGTACAGGTCCTCGGCACTGTCCTCCAGCAGAGCGGAGAACTGCGCCTGCTCGTCCGTTGGCGGCCCCTCTTCCTGCGGACCGCCCTCGTCACCGTCGGTCCGGCACATCATTTGAGTGCTCCCGCGAATGCGGCGATGGCGGCTGCGGTCTCCTGGGGAGCGGCGAGCTGGGGGCAGTGTCCGGTGGCGTTGAGCGTGACGAGTTGGCTCCCCGCGATCTGCGCGTGGACGAACGCGCCCACTTCTGGCGGCGCGATCGCGTCATGGGAGCACTGGGCGACCAGAGTGGGCACCCTCACGTCAGCGAGGTCGGTGCGGTTGTCGGACAGGAACGTCACCCGGGCGAAGACCCGCGCGATGTCCGGATCGGTGCGGCAGAAGCTGTCGGTCAGCTCCTCGCCCAGCTCGGGCCGCTCCGGGTTGCCCATGATCACCGGCGCCATCGCACCCGACCAGCCCAGATAGTTCGCTTCCAGCGACTCCAGCAACTCGTCGATGTCCCCGGCGCTGAACCCGCCCCGGTATCCGGTGTCGGGGTCGTCGACGAAACGCGGTGAGGGAGCGAGGAGGACCAGCCCGGCGAATGCCTCGGGCTCGCGAGCGGCGGCCACCACCCCCATCATCGCGCTCACCGAATGCCCCACGAACGTCACCGGGCCGAGCGCCAGCTCCCGGCACAGCTCCAGCACATCGTCGACGTACCCATCGAGTGTCGAATACCGCTCCTGGTTCCACGCCGACAGATCGGAGCGTCCGGCTCCGACGTGATCGAAGAGGACGACCCTGAAATCGCGCTCCAGTGTCGGCACCACCAGACGCCACATGTTCTGATCACATCCGAACCCGTGTGCCAGCATCACCACCGGCCCGTCGGCCGGCCCGGTCACCGTCACACAATTCCTGTGGCGCACGCCCATGCCGCAATTCTCGCAGAAGGAGCGCCGCTCCAGGCGAGTCACAGTCGGTGGCATCAGGTTCTTGTTCGCGCAACCCACCTCGATGCGCCGACGTCCAACTCGATGAGGACGGTTGCCGATCACCCGGGAGAACACGTGGCGAAGAAGGACCGGACGACGGACGCGGCGGGAGAGAAGGATCGCGAGAAGTGGATGGCGCGCTTCCAGGTACGGCTGGCGATGCAGCCGGGCGTGGACCGGGCAGTCGTACTTCAGGGGGTCAAGCACGTTACGGCGCACTGCGCGGACACGGGAGAGCACCCGCAGACTGCCTTCGGCGACCCGGATGCCTACGCCGTGCGGGTCGGTGCGCTTTTGGTCCCGGCGGATCGGAGGGCGCGCGGGAGGCGGAACAACGCCGTGCTGAACGCGGTCGACTCCGTGCGCAGGAGAGCTGGGGACGTCGCCGGTCTGTGACCGGTCGGAGCGACTTCCGCCATGGCCCGGCGCAAGGTTTCTGACACCGCTCCCTTCCCACGGGGATGCTGGCCGGCTCAGGCGGCGACTGGCGGAGCGGGTGGCTCCGAGGCCTTTGGGCTTGAGCCGGTGCGGTCTTCGGTGTGCCTTCTACTCCGCAGTTCTGTCGGGGGCGGCGGCGAGGGCTTCGGCGAGGCTGCCGTGCACGGGGATGACCTGGTCGGCACCGGTGACGGTCATCAGGCGCAGGGTCTGCGCGGGGGGCGCGGCAACGGCCAGCCAGCCGTCGTTCTCACTCACGCGGCGCCGCAGCCGCAGCAGCATGTTCAGACCGGAGGAGTCGCAGAAAGTGACCTTGGAAAGGTCCAGAACGAGCCGGGGGTGGGCTGTGGCCAGCTCTGCCGCTTCCGGGTAGAGGCTGCTGGTGGTGCGGAAGTCCAGGTCGCCGGCCAGGGCCGCGACGGTGAGGCGGCCAGAGGTGTCCAGGACGGTCAGCTGGGAGTCGGAGCTCATGAGCGGGGGCTCCTGTCCATGCGCGGCGGCGGGTTGTCCGGGTCGGATGCCACAGGCTCGGGCAATCCGGCCAGCCGGGCGGCCTTCCCGTAGCGGCCGGGGGCGGCAGGCGGCCCGATCCATTCGCACAGCAGTACGGTCGCGTCGTCCTGGAGCCGGTCTCCGTGATGTTCCAGGACGGCGTTGACCAGACGGCGCAGGGTCTCCGGGACGGGCAGCCCGTCGGCGTGGTGGCGGATGATGAATTCGGTGAACCGCTCCAGACCGAACTCGGTGCCGTCCGCGCCCCGGGCCTCGATGATGCCATCGGTGTAGAACACCACCCGGTCTCCCGGTTCCAGTTTCTCGGTGCACACCGTGGTCTCCAGGCCCAGCCCCGTGCCCATGGGGTGGGCCGGAGGACACTGCAGGTGGGCGCGCCAGCGGCCACCACGGATGATCACAGGCGGCGGATGTCCGCGGTTGATCCAGCTCATCACCCCGGTGCGGGTGTCGAGAGTGGCCAGGATGCCGGTGGCGTACCGTGCGCGGTCGTACTGTTCGAGCAGGGCGGCTTCCACCGCCTCGCCCTTTCCCTTCAGGTCGGCGCCCTGGCGGCGGGCGTTGCGGCAGGCTCCTATGGCCAGGTGCGCGGTCAGACCGGCGGCGAGGTCATGTCCCATGGCATCGAAGATCGACAGGTGGACGTTCGGGCCGTCCGTGGCGTAGTCGTAAGCGTCCCCGCTGACCTGGTAGGCGGGTTCCATGGACGCGGCGATCATCACGCGCCGGTCGGTGTAGGTGTTCGGCGGCATCAGATGCCACTGCATCTCCGCAGCGATGTTCAGCGGCTCGACGCGCGTGAGGCGCGCAATGGCATCGCTGAAGTTCCGCTTGGTCGCGACCAGCAGCGCCACCAGACCGGACAGCGACGCCGCATCCTCGCGCGCCTGCTCATCCGTATGCACCGAGGTGACACGCAGCACGCCCAGGCGCTCGGTGCCGTCCATCAGCGGCACCCACCATTGCCCCCCTTCCGGTGCGGCGGCGAGCACCTGCCCGTACTGGTAGCAGCGCCCGGGCACCGAACCTTCCACCCGCAGCTCCCGGTCGTGGCCCTCGCCGGAGAAGCTCTCGCCCGTCATCAGACGCAGCACGCGCCCCTGCAGATCCAGCAGATAGATCAGAACCTCCGGGAACCCCGCAGCGGCAGCACGCTCGGACACCGCATCCGGCAGCTCCTCCATCGACATCAGATGGCTGGCCGCGATCAGGTCCCCGAGCATGCGTCGTCCGTCCGCGTCCCGCCCTTGGTCACTCACGGCATCACCCCAACTCGTCGGCCCGGCCCGGCCGGTCCGGCCGCCTCGGGTACGGGTACCCAGCTCCCGGCCGCCGACCGCAGTGCACGATGCGGCTGCGGGGCTGCGGGGTGTGGCGCGTTGGGCGTGGTCCGGTTCA
>NZ_MPOH02000006.1 GCF_001896135.2 Streptomyces phaeoluteigriseus | reverse complement strand
GGCCCGGGACGCGGCGACGGGCGGGGGGGGCGGGGGCCAGCAGGGCGAGGCCGGCCACGGCCAGCGTCAGCAACCGGACACGCACGTGGAGAGCCCTCTCGTCGGGGACAGGGACGGACACCCGGCCAATCTGAGGCCGGGTCGCGGCCGGGGTCCAGCCCGAGAGGGCCGTACGGAGCAGTGGTTACGACGATATGCGCGCGGCGCGGCTGTCTTCGACGATCCGACGGGGGACGGGGGCAGGTGCCTTCCGGCACCGGCCGCCCGGCCGCCCCGCCGACGCGGGATCAGCGACGACAGCGGCCCGCGCCACTAGCGTGAACTACCCCTCTGCCAGGGAGAGTTCAGCCGTGAAGAACCCCCAGCATACGTAACACCGCGGAGCGGTCGGCCACCTGACACACCGTCGCCCTCTTGATGTGCTCACATGGGCGCGTCATATTGGTCCGGACCATTGCCACCGTGCCGGGCCGGGAGGCGAAGCCGTGCGACGCGTTGTGCTGTGCGGATGGATGCTCGCCCTGTGCTGCGGCTGCGCCGGACCGGGCGGCGGCGACGAGGGGCGGGCGCCGGGCGCGCCGACGGGGGTCACCGCCGAGGCGGGCAGCGCGACCAGTGTGCACGTGATGTGGAACGCGCTCTCCGGGGTCAGTGCCTACGAGGTGTATCGGGGCACCACGAAGGTCGGCGACGTACCCGGTTCCGCGCACATGCTCGACGTCACCCGCCTCGCGCCCTCCACGGCGTACGTCTTCACCGTCCGGGCCCGTGACGACGAGGGCCGGCTCGGGCCGCGCAGCCGGGAGGTGCGGGCCACGACCCCGGCAGCGGTCGCGGCCGACCGCTCGGCCCCGACCCCGCCGGGCCGCGCCACGGGCCGGGCGGCCGGGAGCCGGGCCGTCCAGCTGTCCTGGACGGCGGCCACGGACGACCGGAAGGTGGTGTCGTACGACATCTTCCAGGGCGGGGTGAAGATCCACAGCGTCGGCGGCGGTCAGACGGCGACCGTCGTCACGGGGCTGCGGCCGGGCACCCGGTACTCCTTCACCGTCCGGGCGCGGGACGCGGCCGACAACCTCTCGCCCGCCGGCGCGGCCGTCCGTCTGAGCACCGCCCCGGGCGACGACGAGGGGCGGGACACCGCACCGGCGGACTTCCGGGCGACGACCCACCGGGCCGACGGGGCGTACTACATCGACCTGGCCTGGGTGCCGCCGCGGGTGGACGGGGTCGTCACGGAGTACCAGATCCAGCTCGACGGGCAGGCGGTCACCTCACTGGTCTGGGGCGGCACGCCGCCGCGGGACAGGGCCACCCACAGCTTCTACGTGGGCCGCGAGGCCGGTGCCGGACACCGGGTGCGACTACGGGCACGGCTGCCGGACGGGACCTGGGGGGCGTTCACCGCGGAGCGGGTGGTGACGACGGAGGACGACCCCGAGGACACGCACGAGCGGTGACGACGCCCATCCGGCTGTACCGGCGTGGGCGCACGGTGACGACAGGCGGCCGGCCGCGCCAGGCCAGTAGCGGACACCGCGTGCGACTACGGGCACGGCTGCCGGACGGGACCTGGGGGCGTTCACGGCGTAGCCGAGAGGCGGGAGGGGGACGACAGCGCCGCGAACTGACTGCGGGCCCCGGCCGCTCCGGCCTGGGCGGGCGGTGACGGCAGGCGGCCGGCCGCGAGGGCGCAAGCGGGCGGGGTGCCGCCCTGGGCCGTCCGGAGGAATCCGTCACCTGCCCGGCGGCGGCCGGAGTGCGGGCCGGACCGAGGGGACGTTGGCTGCCCCTGAGGCAGCACGGGCGTACCCGACCCTCGGCGGCGCAAGGTCGCCAACCGTGCAGCCGGAGGACATCCGATGCGAACTGCCCCGCTTCTCCCCCGCTCTTCCCCTCTGCTGGCCCGCTGCGGACTGACCATGGCAGCCGCCGCCGCACTGCCCCTCGCCCTGACCGCCGAGCCCGCCGCCGCGCGGGTCTCGGGCATCTCCGTCAACACGTCCGGCTCCACGGTGTCCGTGGTGACCAGCGCGTGCACCCAGATCAACGGCAGCTGGGGCACGGCGGCACTGCTCGCCGGCAACCAGGCGAACTTCGCCCAGGGCCGCCAGGCCGCCCTGTCGGGCACCACCGTCAGCCAGTCCGCGGCGTGGTCCAACGTCTCCCCGGGCACGCACACGGTCGTCGTGATGTGCTCCAGCGGCAGTACCGCCGGCACCCAGTCGGTGATCGTGTCCCCCGCGTCCACACCGACGATCTCCGCGACGGCCTCGCCGACCCGCGGCGTGCTCGGCGGCATGGGCGGCGCGACCCGCGACTACGGCACCGTCACGCTCGTGGCGGGCGGTGCCCTGGTCGGCACGGGCGTCATCGCGACGGTCTGGTTCCTGCGCCGCCATGTGGGGCCCACCGGCTCCGCCGTTGACATTATGCAGGTAATTACCTGCATAATGGAGCCGTGAACCTCGAAGAAGCGGTCTCGCGACCGACATCCGGCACGGAGGAGTACGCCATGCCCACCGACACCGCACCAGTGCCGGACTACGTCTACGTCACCTACATCCGCGCGACCTCGAAGGAGGTCTGGCAGGCCCTCACGGATGCCGACCTGACAGCGCGCTACTGGGGGCACGCCAACGTCTCCGACTGGGAGCCCGGCTCCGCGTGGGAGCACCGCCGCGCCGACGGGTCGGGCGTCGTCGACGTCGTGGGCACGGTCCTGGCGGCCGAGCCGCCGACACGCCTGGTCATCACCTTCGAGGACACCCCGGACGCGCCGCAGCCGCGGGAGCCGTCGGTGGTCACCTTCCTCGTCGAGCCCCACCAGGACATCGTCCGTCTCACCGTGACCCATGAGAAGCTCCCCGACCGGGAGATGCTGGGCGGCATCTCGCACGGCTGGCCGGCCGTGCTGGCCAACCTCAAGTCGCTGCTGGAGACAGGAGAGGTCCTGCCGCAGGCGCCCTGGGAGATGAACCGCGAGCACAGCTGAGCCGACGCGGTTCCTCCTGCCCGGCCACCTCGAGGATCCCGCGCCACGGGAGAGAGAAGAAGCCCCATGGACACCACCCCGCTGCGCGACGCCCACCGCGCACTGCTGGAGGCCGCCGCGGCAGTGGCCAGAGCCGGCGCCGGGAACCCGCCCCCGGCCGGCGAGTGGGACGCCGGGCAGATCCTGGCGCACGTCAGCCTCGTCGACGCGGTCACGGTCACCGCCGTCGTCTCCGCGGCCTCCGGCGCGGTCACGACGTACGACAACCGGATGGCGCAGGACACCTGGACCCTCGGGAGGGTGAGCGCGCTCGCCGGTGGGCAGGCGGGTCTCCGGGAGCGCGTCCGGCTCCACGGAGAGGCGCTCTGCGCGCTCGTCGCGCCGCTGAGCGAGGCCGAACTGGACACTCCCGTGCCCACCCTGCTGCTGTCGCACGGCCAGGTGCAGGTCGATCGGCCGGTGCCGCTGAGGGATCTCGTCACGGGCCTCGCGGAGAGTGAACTGCCCGGTCACACCAAGCAGTTGCTGGCCCTGCTGCCGTAAGGCAGGAGGCGGGGAGGCGGGGAGGCCGCCGAGGGATTACGGCGCCTGCTCGGCGGGGTCGGGCAGCTTCTCCAGCGCCTCGGCCAGCCACCGGATCCAGAAGGTCTCCAGCTCGATGCCCGCCCGCAGCACCAGGTGCTGGAGCCGGGCCTGCGCGCTGTCGTCGCCGGGCGGGAAGTCCCGCTTCTCGATCTCCTCGTACTCGGCCAACTGGCTCCGGTGCAGGTCGAGATGGCGGCGCAGGTCGGCTTCGAGGCCCGCGGTGCCGACGACGGCGGCGGCGCGCAGCCGCAGGAACAGGGCGTCGCGGTGCGGCTTGGGGTCCTGCGCCGCGGCCGTCCACCGCCGGAGTTCGGCGCGGCCCGCGGGCAGGACCTCGTAGCTCTTGCGCTGCCCGCGGGCCGGCTGCTCGGTGGGCTGGGCCCGGATGAAGCCCTCGGCCTCCAGCTTTCCCAGCTCGCGATAGATCTGCTGGTGCGTCGCCGACCAGAAGTAGCCGATCGACTTGTCGAACCGGCGGGTCAGATCCAGCCCCGACGACGGCTTCTCGAGGAGGGCGGTGAGGATCGCGTGCGGGAGTGACATGGGCTCATCCTAGGGACGCGCCGGGGCGCCCCTACAGGGCCGCCGCCAGCTCCGTGCCCTGCTTGATGGCCCGCTTGGCGTCCAGTTCGGCGGCCACGTCGGCACCGCCGATGAGGTGCGCGCTCGCCCCGGCGGCGAGCAGCTCGTCGTACAGGTCCCGGCGCGGGTCCTGGCCGGTGCACAGCACGATGGTGTCGACCTCCAGGACCGTGCTCCGCTCGCCGACGGTGACGTGCAGTCCGGCGTCGTCGATGCGGTCGTAGCGCACGCCCGGGACCATGCGCACGCCGCGGTGCTTGAGTTCGGTGCGGTGGATCCAGCCGGTGGTCTTGCCGAGTCCGGCGCCGACCTTGCCGGTCTTGCGCTGGAGCAGGTGGACGCTGCGCGGCGGGGCGGTCCGCTCGGGCGCGGCGAGGCCGCCGGGCGCCCGGTAGTCCATGTCGACGCCCCACTGCCGGAAGTACGTCGCCGGATCCTCGCTCGCCTTGTCGCCGCCGTCGGTGAGGAACTCGGCGACGTCGAAGCCGATGCCGCCCGCGCCGAGGATCGCGACCCGATCGCCGACGGGGACGCCGTCGCGCAGGACGTCGAGGTAGCCGACGACGCTCGGGTGGTCGACGCCGGGGATGTCGGGGGTGCGCGGGCTGACGCCGGTGGCGACGACGACCTCGTCGTAGTCCGTCAGGTCACCGGCCGCCGCCCTGGTGTTGAGGCGTACGTCCACCTCGTGGGCGTCGAGCTGGTGGCGGAAGTAGCGCAGCGTCTCGTCGAACTCCTGCTTGCCGGGGACCTTGCGGGCCACGTTGAGCTGGCCGCCGATCTCCGCCGCGGCGTCGAACAGGGTGACGGAGTGGCCGCGTTCGGCCGCCGAGACCGCGCAGGCGAGCCCTGCGGGTCCGGCGCCGACGACCGCGACGCGCTTGCGGCGGCGGGTCGGGGTGAGCACCAGCTCGGTCTCGTGGCAGGCGCGCGGGTTGACCAGGCAGGAGGTGATCCTGCCGCTGAAGGTGTGGTCGAGGCAGGCCTGGTTGCAGCCGATGCAGGTGTTGATGGCCTCCGGTGTGCCCGCCGCGGCCTTGCCGACGAAGTCGGGGTCGGCGAGCATCGGGCGGGCCACCGACACCATGTCCGCGCAGCCGTCGGCGAGCAACCGCTCGGCGAGTTCGGGGGTGTTGATGCGGTTGGTGGTGATGAGCGGGACCGTGACCTCGCCCATCAGCTTCCTGGTCACCCAGGTATAGGCGCCGCGGGGCACGGAGGTGGCGATGGTGGGGATGCGGGCCTCGTGCCAGCCGATGCCGGTGTTGATGAGGGTGGCGCCGGCCGCCTCCACGGCCTTGGCGAGGGTGACGACCTCGTCCAGCGTGGAGCCGCCGGGGACGAGGTCGAGCATCGACAGCCGGTAGATGACGATGAAGTCCTCGCCGACCGCCTCGCGCACCCGCCGCACGATCTCGACGGGGAAGCGCATCCGGTTCTCGTAGGAGCCGCCCCAGCGGTCGGTGCGGTGGTTGGTCTGGAGGGCGATGAACTCGTTGACGAGGTAGCCCTCGGAGCCCATGATCTCGACGCCGTCGTAGCCGGCCTGCCGGGCGAGGCGGGCGGCGCGGGCGTAGTCGTCGATGGTCCGCTCGACCTCGGCGTCGGTCAGTTCGCGGGGCACGTGCGGGCTGATCGGCGCCTGTACCGCGCTCGGCGCGACGAGGTCCTCGTGGTAGGCGTAGCGGCCGAAGTGCAGGATCTGCATCGCGATCCGGCCGCCCTCGCGGTGCACGGCCCTCGTGATCGTCCGGTGCTCCTCGGCCTCGGCGTCCGTGGTGAGCTTCGCGCCGCCCACGCCCGGTCGCCCCTCGTCGTTGGGGGCGATGCCGCCGGTGACGATCAGGCCCACTCCCCCGCGCGCACGGGCGGCGTAGAACTCCGCCATACGCGCGAAGCCGTCCTCGGCCTCTTCCAGGCCCACGTGCATCGAGCCCATCAGGACGCGGTTGGGCAGGGTGGTGAAGCCCAGGTCGAGCGGGCTCAGCAGGTGCGGGTATCGGCTCATGGGGCCCTCCGTGCGCGGTGTCGTGCCCCTGTAGTTGTAGAGGACCGCGCACGGGTTATGCAACTAGTTGCACAATCGGCTCCACGTCGTCTTCGTCACGTCATCACCCCCTGCACGAGGCATCGGCCCGTCACCGGCTTTCGAGCAGCAGGTGCAGCTCCGTCTCCTGGTCGCCGGAGGCCGAGGACAGGTCCTTCACCCGGAACATCGTGTCCAGCGTCGTACGGAACCGCTCGATCGCCCAGTAGCCGCCCTGGACGTCGGCCGTGACGGACGACGACAGCCGGGCGGGGCGGGCGCAGTCGTGCACGTCGCCGACCTCGAAGGTGCCGAGCCACACCATCGGGCGGCTCTCGTCATGCTGTTCGGGTACGTCGTCGGCACAGCGATCGGACTCGAAGCAGGCGCACAGCGTGTCGAACACGATCCGGGCGTCCTCCTTGCTGCAATCGCTGATCTCGAGGGTGACGGACTCCGGAGGTCGCTCGCGGTCCATCGTGATCGCTCCTCTCTAGGCGGTGGCGCGATGTCCCGGGTTCCCCGGGAACCGCGCCACATCCCAAGAAAAGCACCACTTCCGCTGGCGGGCACCACCTGGCCGTCCCGCCCGGGGGCGCACGTCAGCGCGTGAAGCGGTACGTCTTGCTGTCCGTCAGCACGCAGAAGCCCGGAGAGACGACGATCACCCGCAGGGTGCCGGTGCGGCGGTCGTAGTCGATGCCCTCCGTCTCGAAGGAGCCCGAGCACGAGCTGCGCAGGGGCAGCTGGCGCAGGGCGGTGACCCGGCCGTCCACGTCACCGGAGCCGCCCGGCTCGGCCGACAGGTCGATCCGGAGCAGCGGCTTGGTCATGCCGAAGAGGGTGCCCGCCGGGTCGTCGGAGGAGCACAGCAGGGTGGTCGGGCCGGTGAAGTCGCAGCCCTGGACGTCGCGCACCGGGCGGTCGAGGCGGACGGTGGAGGCCTGCGGCAGGTTGGCCGAGGGCGAGGTGCCCGGGTTGACGCCGGGGGTCGGCAGGACGATCAGCCGGGTCATGGTGCCCCACTCGCCGGTGAGCATCCACTGCCCGCCCGGCGCGATGGCCACCCAGGAGTTGTTCAGGGCCTCGCCGGGGCCGAGCGCGTGGACGTACTCGGACCAGGCGCCGCCCGGCGCCTGGACGCGGTACATCTTCGAGGTGCCCGAGTCCCGCTGGTAGGGCTCGACGTAGTAGCCGTCGTAGGAGGCGTCGGGGTCGCCCACGTGGTTCCAGCCGCGGATGCTCACCCCGAAGGGGATCGTCCCGATGCCGGTGTAGCGGTTGGCGCTGTTGGCCGGGACCTCGATCGAGGCCAGGCCCTGGCTCTCGGTCAGCGGGTCGGCGCGGTCGGAGCCGACCTCGGTCCAGGTGTCGGCGGCCACCGCCGGCGGGGCGGCGCAGAGGGCCGCGGCGGTGGCCGTGGCCAGGGCGATCAGGGCGGTGCGCAGGGTGTGACGGCGTCGGCGGGCAGGGCGCAGCGGCATGGGTCTCCTCTGACGGGGGGTGGGTGCGCTCGGCGGACAGTGTGGCCAACTTCGATGGTCATGTACAGACCAATAGAATGGACTGGTGTGGACCATGAGGAGAACGGCGCGCGCCGCCGTACTGGAGGAGCATGGGAACGGTGCCCCAGGCGTGGGACAAATCGATGGAGCGCGGTAGAACTGGGGGAGTCGGCACGGGGGACGGCGTGCCGCGTCGACATGCGGAGGCGGTGCGTGGCATGAGTGCAGCCGGATCGACCTCGGCCGAGGCCTTCGGGCCGACAGGGCCCAGCGGCCTGCTCGACGTGCTCAACGTGGCCTCGGTGGTGCTCGACCCCACGGGCCGCATCGTGCTGTGGAGTCCGCAGGCCGAGGAGCTGTTCGGTTACCCGGCCGGGGAGGCGCTGGGACGGTACGCGGCCCATGTGATGGTCCACGAACGGCATGTCGAGCTGGTCGTGAAGCTGTTCTCCGACGTCATGGCGACCGGTCGCAGCTGGGAGGGCGCCTTCCCCATCCGGCGCAAGGACGGCAGCACCCGACTGGTGGAGTTCCGCAACATGCGGCTCGTCGACGACCGGGGCGACGTGTACGCGCTCGGTCTCGCCGCCGACCGGTCCACGGTGCGCCTGCTGGAACGGGACCTGGCCCTGTCGACGCGCATGGTCACCCAGTCCCCCATCGGCCTCGCCGTGCTCGACACCCGGCTGCGGTACCTGTCGGTCAACCCGGCGTTGGAGCGGATCGACGGCGTCCCCGCCGCGGAGCACCTGGGCCGCACGGTCCGCGAGGTGCTCCCGATGCTCGACGTCGACTCCCTGGAGTCGGCGGTCCTCGAGGTGCTGCGGACCGGGGTGCCGCTCGTCGACAGGTTCGCGATGGGGCGTACGCCCGCGGACCCGGACCAGGACCATGCCTGGTCCATCTCGCTGTACCGGCTGGAGGACACCCGTGACACCGTGCTGGGCGTCGCGCTGTCCGTCGTGGACGTCACCGACCAGTACCGGGCGGGCGTCGAGGCCGAGGCCGCGCGCCGCCGCCTCGCCCTGATCGCCGACGCCTCCGCCCGCATCGGCACGAGCCTCGACCTGGAACGCACCGCCGGCGAACTGGCCGACGTGGCCGTGCCGGAGCTGGCCGACATCGCCGCCGTGGACCTGCTCGACGCGGTGGTGTCGGGCCGGCGCACCAGCCTCGGGCCCTCGGAGCACGCCGTGATCCGCGCCCTCGCCGTTCGCGCCGCCGACGCGCCGGACGCCCTCAGCGCGGCCGACCCGCCCGGCGGCATCGCCCGCTACGCGCCCGACCGGCTGGTCACCGAGTGCGTACGCACGGCCGGCCGGTCATGGTGGCGCAGGTCGACGACGAGGACCTGGCGCGGATCGCCCGCTCCCCGGAGGCCGCCGCACTGCTGGCGCGGGCGGGTGTGCACTCCTATCTGGCGGTGCCGCTCATCGCGCGCGGCGAGGTGCTGGGCGCCCTCGACCTGAAGCGCACCCGCAACCCGCTGCCGTTCGGCCGCGACGATCTGCTGCTCGCCCGGGAACTGGCGGCCCGCGCGGCCGTGCAGATCGACAACGCCCGCTGGTACCAGAACGCCCGCAGCACCGCGCTCACCCTCCAGCGCAGCCTGCTGCCGAGTCACCCGGCGGTGACCGGCGGCCTGGAGGTGGCCTCGCGCTACCAGCCCGCGGGGGCGACCACGGAGGTGGGGGGCGACTGGTTCGACGTCATCCCGCTGGAGGACGGCAAGACCGCCCTCGTGGTCGGCGACGTCATGGGCAGCGGCATCGACGCCGCCGCCACGATGGGCCGGCTGCGCACCGCGACGACCACGCTGGCCTCCCTCGACCTCGATCCTGCGGTGCTCCTCGAGCACCTCGACAAGATCACCTCGGGCCTGGACCACTCCATCGCGACCTGCGTGTACGCCGTCCACGACCCGCGCCTCGGGCGGTTCCGGATCGCCAACGCCGGGCACCTGCCGCCCGCGCGCGTACGGCCCGGACACCCGCCGGAGCTGCTCGACCTGCCCACCGGGGCGCCGCTCGGGGTGGGCGGGGTGGCCTTCTCCTCGACCGACGTCGACTTCGCCCCCGGCGACCAGCTCGTGCTGTACACCGACGGGCTGGTGGAGACCCGCAAGCACTCCCTCGACGAGCGCCTGGACGCCCTGCTCGCGCTCCTCGACGACCCGGCGCGCCCGCTGGAGGAGCTGTGCGACGTGCTGCTGCGGGCGCTGCACCACCCGGACAACCACGACGACGTGGCCCTGCTCGTGGCGCGCGGCCGGATCCTGTGACGCCCGGGGGACGGCGGCGCCGCTCCCCCCCGGACCGAAGGGCGTCGGCGCCGCGCCCCGACCGCTACCGCGTGGTCCCGATCACCACGTGGGCGTACAGCTCCTCGTCGACGGCCGGACGCGCCGTGAGGCCGCCCCGCCGGAAGGCCTCCACGGCGTCCGCCGCCTGGCGTTCGCTCGTCTCGACGAGCACGCAGCCGCCGGGCGCGAGCCAGCCGGCCGCCTCACCGGCGACCCGGCGCAGTACGTCGAGGCCGTCGACGCCGCCGTCGAGGGCGGTGAGGGGCTCGTGCTCGCGGGCCTCCGCGGGCAGCAGGGGGACCTCGCCGGTGGGGACGTACGGCACGTTCGCCGCCAGGATGTCTATACGGCCGCGCAGTTCACCGGGGAGCGCGGCGAACAGGTCCCCGGCGTGGACGAGCCCGCCCAGGGCGGCGACATTGCGGCGGGCGCACCGCACGGCGACCGGATCGATGTCGGCGGCGTGCAGCTCCACCCCGCCGAGCGCCGAGGCGAGGGCGGCGCCGACCGCGCCGGAGCCGCAGCACAGGTCCACGACGACGGACGCGTGCGGGGCCTGCGCCAGGGCCTGGCCGACCAGGAACTCGGTGCGGCGGCGGGGGACGAAGACACCCGGTTCGACGACGACGCGCCGACCGAGGAACTCGGCCCAGCCGACGACGAGTTCGAGGGGCAGACCGGCCACGCGGCGCTCCACCATGGCGGTGATCTCGTCCGCTGTGCGGGCGGTGGCGAGGACCAGGTCCGCCTCGTCCTCGGCGAAGACGCATCCGGCGGCGCGCAGCGCCACGACGACGGCGTCGCGGGAGGGGTACGGCGGGAGTGACGAGGGAGCGGAAGGTGAAGGAAGAGGGGGCATGGAAGCCGAGAGCCTTTCGGAAGCCGAAGGGCGCTCCCGCGGTCGCCTAGCGGCGGTCCGCGCCGTCCTGAGGAGAGAGCACCCGACCTGACACTGCGGTAATGGGTCCCACCTCCTCGGTCGCTCACGGCCGGGGTCGTCCGCGGCCGTCGGACACCTTATCCCAACTGCCGCACGGCGGCCCCCGGTCGGTCCACCCCTGCGCACCCCCGCGCCAAGTTGTACTGTGCAACGAGACGGACGAGGGGATGAGGGAGAGGCGAGGGAGACCGGGTGGACGCGCGTGAGGCGGTGGAGACGATCCAGCGCGAGATGACGGTCTTCGCCCGCCGCGCCCGTGCCTCGGCCGGGCGGCTGCATCCCGAACTGTCCCTGGTGTCGTACACGCTGCTCGGTCATCTGGAGGACAGCGGCGGCTGCCGGGCCACCGACCTGGCCGCGCACTACGCCCTGGACAAGTCCACCGTCAGCCGCCAGGTCACCGCGCTGGAGCGGTCCGGCCTGATCGAGCGGCGTCAGGACCCCACCGACCACCGCGTCCAGGTCCTGCACCTCACCGACGCCGGCCGCGGCATCCTCGCCCAGGTCACCGAGAGCCGCCGCGCGGCCTTCCGCGAGCGGCTCGCCGCTTGGCCGGAGCCGGATCTGGAGCGGTTCGCGGAGTATCTCGTGCGGTACAACGCGTGGGGCGGGAGCGGGGCCCGGGGAGCGGGCTGAGCCCCGCCACCGAGCCCGCTCCCCCGGTGCGGTCAGGCCACCGGCACCGCGTCCCGCTCGGGGGCCCGCGCCGCCAGGAACGCCGTCCTGCGGCGCAGGCGGAAGCCCAGGGACTCGTACAGGCGGATGGCGCCGGTGTTGGCGGCGCTGGTGTGCAGGAAGGGGGTCTCGCCGCGTTCCCGGATGCCGTGGGCGACGGCGAGGATCAGCCGGGTGGCGAGGCCCTGACCGCGGACGGCGGGGTCGGTGCAGACGGCACTGATCTCCGTCCAGCCCGGCGGGTGCAGGCGCTCGCCCGCCATGGCGACGAGGGCGCCGTCGCGGCGGATGCCGAGATAGGTGCCCAGTTCGATGGTGCGGCGCTCGAAGGGGCCGGGCCGGGTGCGGGCGACGAGGGCGAGCATCTCGGGGACGTCGGCGGGACCGAGACGGACCGCCTCCGCGTCCGGGGCGGCGGCCAGCCCGTCGTCGACGAACTGCGTGCCCTCGATGCGCGTCGTGATCTCCCAGCCCGCCGGCACCTCGCCGCGGAAGCCGGGCAGCGGGACCTCCCCGCCGGGGCCGGCGAGCGCGGCGAGGTCCGCCCAGTCGCCGGCGTCCGGGTCGTCGGGCACGGCCAGCCAGGGCGACACGTCGACGGGGTAACGCAGTACCCGGCCGCGGCGCTCGGCGAAGCGGGCGTGCGGGCCGGTGAGGGAGGCGAGGGCGGGGTTGTCCAGGACGTGCCGGGACTCGGTCCGGCTCATATCGCCGTTCCGATCTCGATGACGACCTTGCCGCGGGCGTGCCCGTCCTCGACCTCGCGCAGGGCCAGGCCCGCCTGCTCCAGCGGGTAGGTCCGGGTGACGTGCGGGTCCAGTGCGCCGCGCACGACGAGGTCGGCGACCGCCCGGAGGACCTCCGCGGTGCGGGCGCGGGTCACGCGGGCGCCGCCGAGCCGCTCCACCTCCTCGGGCGGGGCACCCGCGGTGATCAGCCGGACCCGGTCGGCGGGCAGGGCGGCGGCCTCGTGCAGGACCTCACCGCCCACGAGGTCGTAGACGCCGTCGACGCCGTCCGGGGCCGCTAGGCGGGCCCGCTCGGTCCAGCCCGCCCCGGAGGTGACGTGCACGGCGCCCAGCGACTCCAGGAGTTCCTTCTTGCCCTCGCTCGCCACACCGACGACCCGCAGCCCGAGCGCGCGGGCGATCTGTACGGCCGCCACGCCGACGCCGCCGCCCGCGCCGGTGACCAGCAGCGTCGCCCCGGCGGGCAGGCCGAGCTGGTGGACGCCGTCGTAGGCGGTCGCGGCGGCGACCGGCAGGGTCGCGGCGTCGCGGAAGGACAGGGCGGCCGGCTTGGCCGCGGTGAGCCCGGTGGCGAGCAGCGCGTACTCGGCGTAGCCGCCCGCGACGGCGTTGCCGAACACCTCGTCGCCGGGCGCGAATCCGGTGACGTCCGCGCCGGTCTCCACGACGACACCGGCGACCTCGTTGCCCAGGACGACGGGGAAGACGCGTTCACCGCTCTCGCCGGGGCGCCGGTAGCCCGTGCGCTGCTTCCAGTCGACGGGGTTCACCCCCGCGGCGCGCACCGCGACGAGCACCTGGCCGGGGCCCGGACGGGGCCGGTCCACGTCGAGAAGCGCCTCGGTCTCCGGACCGCCGTACCGCGTGAAGACGTACGCCTTCGGCATTGCTCCCACTCTCCTTCGCTGCCGCCGGACCGCCGGGTCCGGAACGACACGTGCAAGGGGGATCGGGGGGCGGCTATTCCCCGGACGCCGCGGTGTTCATACGCGCTTCACGATCGGCGGCCGGACGGGGTCCGGAGCAACGCCGACTTGCCCGTACGGTTGAATGCGTAAGCAACCGTCGCCCTCACGCTGGAACCCCATGAACGTCACCCGAGGCTTCACCGGACGCCCGCGCGTCGACAACCCGGGCCTGCCCCCGGGCCAGTACGACGCGGGCGACGACTGGCCCGTACTGTCCGCCGAGGTCACGCCCGACCTCACGCCCGCCGACTGGAGCCTGCGGATCGACGGGCTGGTCGACGCGCCCCGCACCTGGACCTGGGAGCAGGCGCACGCGCTGCCCGCCTCGGTGTACGAGGGCGACATCCACTGCGTCACCAGCTGGTCGAAGTTCGGGGTGCGGTTCGGGGGCGTGTCACTGGACGCGTTCCTGGAGGAGGTCCGGCCGCAGGCGTCCGCGACCCACGCCGTCGCCTACTCGCACACCGGTTACACCACGAACCTGCCGCTCGCCGACCTCACCGGCGGGCGGGCGTGGATCGCCTTCGAGTACGGCGGTGAGCCGCTCTCCCCCGAGCACGGCGGCCCGGCGCGGCTGCTGGTGCCGCACCTGTACTTCTGGAAGAGCGCCAAGTGGATCTCCGGTCTGCGGCTCCTGGACCACGACGAGCCGGGTTTCTGGGAGCAGAACGGGTACCACGCGCGGGGCAACCCCTGGGAGGAGCAGAGGTACTCCGGTGACTGAGACCTTCGCTCCGCCGACCCGGTTCGCGGTGCCCGGCCGCATCGCCGTCAGCGACCGGGCGGCGTCCGTGTGGCAGACGGCCACCCTCACCGAGATCCGCCGCGAGACGCCGCACGCGGCCACCTTCCGTCTCGCGGTGCCCGCCTGGGAAGGGCATCTGCCGGGGCAGCACCTGATGCTGCGGCTCAGGGCCGCGGACGGGTACCTCGCCCAGCGGCACTACTCGATCGCTCGGCGCCGGACGGCTCCGGGCACATCGAGCTGACCCTGGACCATGTCGACGGCGGCGAGGTGTCCGGCTGGTTCCACACCGTGGCGCGGCCCGGCGACGAGGTCGAGGTCCGCGGTCCGCTGAGCGGCTTCTTCGCCTGGCCGGGCGACCGGCCCGCGCTGCTGGTCGGAGCCGGCTCCGGGGTCGTACCGCTGATGTCGATGGTGCGCCACCACCGGGCCCGGCGACTCACGGTCCCGCTGCGGCTGCTGGTGTCCGCGCGCGGCCCCGAGGAGCTGATCTACGCGCGCGAGTACGGCGCGGAGACGACCCCCGTGTTCACGCGGAGCGCGCCGGAGGGCACCCCCGTGGGCCGGCTCACGGCCGCCCATCTGGCACCGCTGCTGGCACAGCGGCCGGAGGGCGGCTGGGAGGCGTACGTGTGCGGGTCCAACGGGTTCGCCGAGCACGCCTCGCGGCTGCTGGTGGAGGCGGGACAGCCGGTGGACCGGATCCGGATCGAGCGTTTCGGCTGACGCGAGGGTCGGCTGACGCCCGCTGTGGCCGGCTCACCCCCGCCGGCCCCACCGCCGAGATGTCCGGCTCGCCCGAAAGATGAAACGATTGCCTCCGTACGGGGTATCCGCTCCTTGTGGGCACTCGTCCGCGTGACGGCGAGGAGGTCGACATGCGAACCGGGCTGCGTGGCTGGCGCTGGCGGCACAATCCCCTGCGCCGCCGGTCGGACGTCGTGGAGGCGTGGACGGTGCTGGTGGTGGCGGTACTCGTCCTGATCGGCGCGCCGCTGGCCGGGGCGCTCGTCGGCCGGTGGGCCCACGCGGACGCCGTGGCCGTGGCCGCCGAGCAACGGGCCGAGCGGCACCATGTGCGGGCGGAGGTCGTGGGCCGACCGCCCGACACACTGCCGACGGCGGAGGGTGTCGGGGAACACCGCTACCGGGTCGCCGTGCGCTGGACGGAGCCCGGCGAGGCCCCGCACCGGGCCACCGCGCTCGTGCCCGCCGGCACGCACCGGGGAGACATGGTCGACGTGTGGTTCGACGCACGGGGCCGCAGCGTCCCGCCGCCGCCCGACGGCACGGCGGTGTGGCAGCACACGCTGACGCTCGGCGTGGCCACGGCGGGCGGCACGGCGGCCACGCTACTGCTCGGGCACACGGTGCTGCGCCGGGTGGCCCTGCGGCACCGGCTGGCCGAGTGGGACCGGGAGTGGGCGCGGACCGGGCCGGAGTGGAGCCGGCGCAGCGCGTGAGAGCAGCGGCCGGAACGGCATCGTGCCTGGTCCCGGGGTCTGGTAAGCGCTCCCACCACCCACGTACGGTGTGATCATCCGTACGGCCACTCATCACAAGGCGGTTGCTCATGGCCCTGTTCGACCTGTCCCTGGAGGAACTCCACGAGTACCGCAGCGGATCCGCCGAGCCGGAGGATTTCGACGCGTTCTGGTCCAAGACCCTCCAGGAGGCCCGTGAGCACGACCTGGACGCCCGCTTCGAGCCGGTCGACACGGGGCTGGAGACCGTGCGGGTGTTCGACGTGACGTTCGCCGGGTACGGCGGCCATCCGGTCAAGGCCTGGCTGACCCTGCCCGCGGCGGCGACGGAACCGGTGCCGCTGGTCGTGGAGTTCGTCGGCTACGGCGGGGGCCGCGGGCTGCCGCACGAGCACCTGCTGTGGGCGTCCACGGGCCGCGCGCACTTCGTCATGGACACCCGCGGCCAGGGCAGCGCCTGGGGCGGCGGTGGGGGTACCGCCGATCCGGTGGGCGCGGGACCCGCGTTCCCCGGATTCATGACCCGGGGCATCGACGCCCCCGAGAACTACTACTACCGCCGGGTGTTCACGGACGCGGTACGTGCCGTCGAGGCGGCCCGTTCGCACCCGCTGACGGACGCGGCGCGGACGGTGGCGCTCGGCGCGAGCCAGGGCGGCGGCATCTCGATCGCCGTGGGCGGCCTGGTGCCGGATCTGGTGGCGGTCGCGCCGGACGTGCCCTTCCTGTGCGACTTCCCGCGCGCGGCGACGCTGACGGACCGTCACCCCTACCGTGAGATCGGCCTGTTCCTCAAGACGCACCGCGGCCGCACGCAGGACGCGCTGCGCACCCTGTCCTACTTCGACGGTGTGCACTTCGCGTCCCGCGGCTCGGCGCCCGCCCTGTTCTCGGTGGCCCTGGAGGACCAGACGTGCCCGCCGTCGACGGTGTTCGCCGCCTTCAACGCGTGGGGCCACGAGGACCGGACGGTCGAGGTGTACGACTTCAACGACCACGAGGGCGGCGGGCCCTACCACGAGGCGGCCAAGGTGCGCTGGCTGCGGTCGTACGCGTGACGTCCTGATCGCACCTTCCCCCTGATCCGACCAGTCGGTATGTTCGGGGAGCCCGGGCCGCAGGGTCGCGGTCCGGGCTTCCGGCGGATCACGGAGGACCCATGCCCGAGCACGTGCCAGAGGTTCACGGCCACTGCGACGAGCGTTTCGCGGCGGTGCGCGCCACGTTCGAGGAGAACTTCCGGAAGCGGGGCGAACTGGGCGCGGCGGTGACCGTCACGGTCGACGGCGTGACCGTGGCCGACCTCTGGGGCGGCTGGGCCGACGCGGCACGCACGCGCGCGTGGGAACGGGACACGCTGGTCAACGTGTGGTCGACGTCCAAGGGGCCGACGGCGCTGTGCGCGCACATCCTGGCTGACCGGGGCCTGCTCGACCTCGACGCCCCGGTGGCCGCCTACTGGCCCGAGTTCGCCGCGGCGGGCAAGGAGCGGGTCCTCGTCCGGCATCTGCTGTCGCACCGCGCCGGACTGGCGGGGCTGCGCGAGCCGCACACGCTCGAGCAGATGTACGACTGGGAGCTGACCACCGCCCGCCTCGCGGCGACGGAGCCCTGGTGGGAGCCGGGCACCCGGTCCGGCTATCACGCGTTCACCTACGGCTTCCTGGTCGGCGAGGTCGTGCGGCGCGTCTCGGGGCTGCTGCCGGGCGCCTTCCTGGAGCGCGAGGTGACGGGGCCGCTGGGCATCGACTTCACCATCGGACTACCGGAGAAGGAGGCCGGGCGGGCTGCCGAGCTGGTGCATCCACCGGCCGCGTCGAGCAGCGAACAGGCCGCCGTCTTCGCCCAGTTGGCGCCCGAGGCCCTCGCTGCCCTGACCAACCCGATGGCAGGCGCCGTCGAGGCGAACACGCCCGCCTGGCGGGCCGCGGAGATCCCGGCCGCCAACGGCCACGGCACGGCGCGGGCGGTCGCCGCCCTGTACGGCGCCCTCGCGGGGCGCGGTTCCGTCGACGGCCGGCGCGTCCTGTCCCCGGCGGCGGCCGAGCGGGTCCGCGAGGGCCAGGGCGCCTGCCGGGACCTGGTGCTGGGCGCCGGCTTCCCCCACGAGACGGAGATCGGGCTCGGCCTGTGGCTGAGCGGCCCGAACGGCTCCTACGGGCCCAACCCGCGGGCTTTCGGACACGACGGCTTCGGCGGCTCGTGCGGTCTCGCCGACCCGGAGGCCGGGCTGTCGCTGGGGTACGTGATGAACCGCATGGGGCCGCACATCGCGGACGATCCGCGGAAGATGGCGCTGGTGAAGGCCGTGTACAGCGCTCTGTGACGGGGTGGCGGGCGGTCCGGTTTCAGCCGTTCGCAGCGCCCGCCCTTCCCTGGTGGTTTAGACCAATGCTAGATCTGGTGGTGCACAAGCCCGCACGGCACGTCACCACAGGAGGCGCGCGGCATGGCCCGCACCATCCCCCTTGATCAGCCCCTCTACTGGCGGATAGCGAAGGAGTTGCTCGGCGAGCTGCATGACGGCACCATCCCGCCCGGTGAACGCCTCCCCGCCGAACGGCAGTTGGCCGAGCACTTCGGGGTCAGCCGGGTGACCGTCCGGCAGGCGCTGGAGGTGCTGCGGCGTGACGGACTGGTCGCCACCGACCGGCGCGGCAGCCACGCCGTCCTGCCGGGAACACCGGTCGCCGACCCGGCCTGGCTCGCCTTTCCCGTCGGCTCCCGGACCGTGGACGACTCCTGCGCGGTGGACCGCACCACGCTGAGCTGGGAGCCGCCCCCGCCCGAGCACGCCACCGCCCTGGACCTCGCACCGCACCGGCCGACGCTGGTCCACCGCTACGAGTCGATGGGCGCGGACGGCCACCCCCTGCGCACGGCCGTGACGTCCTTCTCGGCGGTGGCACTGGCCGAGGTCGACGAACTCGCCCGCTACCGCGACCGCGCCGACACCACCGGCTCCCCGCAGCTCCGGCGCGTCTACGACTGGATGCGCCGGGCCGGGCTGACCCTGCACCACCGGGACTCCATCACCCGCCCGGACGACACCCCGTCGATGCGGGTGACCCGGCACGTGCACGACCAGTACGCGCGGCCACTGGAGATCACCGACCTGGTGGTGGGAACCCGGCAGGAGGCGCTGGTCTACACGTTCACCCTGCCGGCGGCCGACTGACCCGGACCACGTCCGCCCACCTCGGGACGCCCGCCTCGGGACGCCCGCCTCGGGACGCCCTCCTCGGTCCGCCCTCCTCGGTCCGCCCTCCTCGGTCCGCCCTCCTCAGGACGTCCGGCGCGCCTCCACCATCCGGACCCGTGGACTTCCGTCCCCCCGCGTCCCGAACTCGGGGAGGGCGTGCAGGTCCACCCGGAACCCGGCGCGCTCCAGGTCCCGGCGGACCTCGCCCAGCCGGAAGGCCCGGTAGTACATGACGAAGGGGGGACGCCACACGGCGTTGCGCACCCGCATGACCGCGTCGAAGCCGAGGAGCATCCAGAACGCGGGGGACGACGGCCGGGGCGGCGCGAGCACCGGGAACGCGAACCGGCCGCCGGGCCGCAGCGCCCCGTGCACCTGGGCGAACAGGCCGGGGAGTTCCTCCGGCAGGAAGTGTCCGAACGCGCCGAAGCTGACGACGAGGTCGAAGGCGTCCGTGAACGGCAGGGCACGCGCGTCGGCCCGCACCCACGACACCCGCGGCTCCGGCAGGCGGGCCCGCCCGCGCGCGATGTCGAGCATCCCGGCGCTGAAGTCGACCCCGGTGACGCTGTTCCGGCAGAGCGTGGCCAGCGCGTCGACGCCGGCGCCCGTGCCGCAGCACAGGTCGAGGCCGTCGTCGTGGGGGCCCGTCCGGCGCAGGGCCGACATGACCGCGTCGAGGACGGGATCGGGGGTGCGGAAGGGCGTGTGGTCGAACTTCGGCGCGAGCAGGTCGTAGCCGTGCTCGACGGACGACAGGGCCTGGACGGCGAGTTCGCGCAGCGTGGGTCCTTCGGGGCTGAACATCGGCGTCAGCCTACGGCGGTGCGCCGCCGGAGGTGCGCCAGCACCCGCTCGCACCAGCGCAGGTTCTCCTCCTCGAAGCCGATGCCGGCCATCAGCGTCAGGTAGGGGCCGATCCGGTCGGCCTCGCGCAGGAACTCTTCCTCCGTGCGCCCGGCGAGGAGGCGTTCGCGGACCCGCAGATAGCGGTCGAGCTTGCCGCGCGCCCAGCTCATCCGCTCCTCGATCTGCGCGCGGGCCGTCGCGGGGTCGACGCCTACGCCGTCCATCGCCTGGATCTTGATGAGGAGTTCGTCCCGAACGGCGGTGGGCCGGCGCGGCGGTGCGGCGGCGAAGGCGCCCAGATCCGCCCGGCCGGCCTCGGTGAGGGTGAACATCCGCTTGTCGGGCCGGCGTTCCTGCCGCACGACCCGTGCCTCGATCAGGCCGTCCTGCGCGAGGCGCTCCAGTTCGCGGTAGAGCTGCTGCGGGGTCGCGGGCCAGAAGTTCGCGAGGGAGATGTCGAAGACCTTGGACAGTTCGTAGCCCGAGGCCTCGCCTTCCAGGAGCGCGGCCAGGACGGCGTACTTGAGCGACATGTGGACACGGTAACAGCAGCTGATTATTGTCATCCGCACTTAGTCAACTAATTGATTATGAGGTGATCTGGATGCGCGCGTTCCGAGAGGCGGTCGAGGCCGGCGATCTCGACGCGGTGGAGGCCCTGCTCGCCGAGGACGTGGTGTTCACCAGCCCGGTCGTGTTCAAGCCCTACCCCGGCAAGGCGATCACCGCGGCGATCCTGCGCGCAGTGGCGGAGGTCTTCGAGGACTTCCGGTACGAGCAGGAACTCGCCGGTGCGGACGGCCGCGACCACGCGCTGGTCTTCACCGCGCGGGTCGGCGAGCGGGAACTGAGCGGCTGCGACTTCCTCCATGTCGACGAGGACGGGCTCATCGACCGGCTGACGGTGATGGTGCGGCCCCTGTCGGGGGCGAACGCGCTGGCCGAGGCCATGGGGGCGCGGTTCGAGCAGATCGCGAAGGAGGCCGAGGCGCGCACCCGTTGAACACACCGGTGGCCGGCACCCCGGGGGAACCCCGTGAGCCGGCCATCACGCGTGCGCGGGCGTCAGTCCTTGAGCTGCTCCAGCGTGGACTTCGAATCCGCCTTCATCCAGTCCTTCACGTCGTCGAGCGACGGCGGGTCCTTGTCGTCGTCGTCGTAGGAGGACAGGTACGCGCTGTAGCTCATCGTGTACGTCGTCCAGCCGTCCCGCACGGCCAGCGTCGCGTACAGGGAACCACTGGTGGAGCCGCTGGTGGTGTCCTCGCTGACCAGGTAGGCCTCTTCGCCGATGCCCTCGACGGTCTCCACGTCGTAACCGGGGTACCTCTCCTCGTAGTTCTTCCACATGGCCGTGAACTCCGGCCCGGGGTCGGACTTCCTGTGCAGGTCGACCTGGGTGGAGAGGTAGGCGTCGGCGTAGCTCGATCCGGTCTTCTTCAGGTTGATGCTGCAGTAACTCTCGTCGAGAGCCGGGTCCTTGAGGGCGTTGTGCGTCGGCGAGCCGTCGTTGTCCGGGTACTCCGTCTCGAAGGAGGAGTAGTCCGTGCTGGAGCAGAGGTTCGCCGGCGCCGTGTAGCCGCGCAGGTCCGCGTCGGCGCCCTTGCCCCCGATCAGGAAGACGCCCGCCGCCCAGGCCGCGGACGCGACGACCGCACCCACGACCACCCAGAGCACCGCCCGGCCGGCCCCGCCCCCGCCACCCGGCGGCGGAGGAACCGGCGGATACGGGCCCTGCTGACCGTACGGATAACCGGCCGCGGGCTGGCCCGGCTGGCCCGGCTGGCCCGGCTGGCCCGGCTGGCCCGGCTGGCCCGGCTGGCCGACCAGGGTCGGAGTGGCGTAGAAGCTCTGCTGGCCCGGTACGGGCGCGGCGGGCGGCGGGTAACTCGTCGCCGGCCCTGGGCCCGGCGACTGCGGATTCGGATACGGATACGCACTCGGCGGAGCCGGCGCCCCGGACGGCTGCTCGGGTTCCTGCGGAGGCTTGGGCGGCGTGGACATGCCGTGAAGATAGTGCAGCGTAGGAGGTCAAGTACCCTGTCGCCCCGGATCGTTATGGTCTGGGGACATCTGGCACCGACCCATGACACTGTGGTCCGGACCAGGGGAGGAACGACACCGGAACAGCTGGGGCCGCCCCGGTGTTGAGGGAGTGGAAGCACAGCACCCCTCGCCATGACGGCGAAGTGGGTGGTAGGCTCCTCCACAGCACCTGTGTACGCCCTCGTTTCGGGGCGCCGGTGCGGTTCCTCTCCCAGTTCGCTGTTGCGCCCGCCGATCCCGGTCGAGGCGCCGGCTCTTCCGCAGAGATTTCGTGAACAGCGGTTCCGCCGTGTCCGAGGTCCTGCTTCCCCACCGCCGGAGGCGCGCGTACACCGCCCCTCCCCCTCGCGGATTCACCCCCTTCCCTCGCATGCCTCAATGCCTTGTGTCCTCGAAAGGACCGACCACCATGACCACCACGCTCGAACACCCCCCTGTCCGGCAGCAGCCCCAGGCCCAGCTCGTCACCGGTGTCCTCGACATCGACGGCAACGGGAAGGGGCATCTGCGCGCCGCCGCCTGCCTGCCCGCCCCCGACGACGTCCAGGTCGCACCCGCCCTGATCCGCCGGTTCGGCCTGCGCAAGGGCGACTCCGTCGAAGGGCTGCGCGACGGCCGGCGTGCCCTGACCGACGTGGCGCGCGTCAACGGACGTACGCCCGACGCGCTGCGGGGCCGCCGCCACTTCCGTGATCTGACGCCCCTGCATCCGCACGAGCGGCTCCGCCTCGAACACCCGGCGGCCGGGCTCGCCGGACGGGTCGTCGACCTGCTCGCGCCGGTCGGCAAGGGCCAGCGCGGGCTGATCGTCGCACCGCCCAAGACCGGCAAGACCGTCCTCATCCAGCAGCTCGCCGCCGCGGTCGCCGGGAACCACCCGGAGGCACGGCTGATGGTGCTGCTGCTCGACGAACGCCCCGAGGAGGTCACCGACATGCGGCGCTCGGTGCGCGGCGAGGTCTACGCCTCCACGTTCGACCAGGCTCCCAGGCAGCACATCGCGCTCGCCGACCTGGTGATCGAACGTGCCAAGCGGCTCGTCGAGGCGGGCGAGGACGTCGTGATCCTGCTGGACTCCCTGACCCGGCTGTGCCGGGCCCACAACAACGCAGCCGCCGCAGGTGCCGCACCCTCAGCGGCGGCGTCGACGCCGGCGCGCTCATCGGACCCAAGCGGTTCTTCGGGGCCGCGCGGACCGCCGAGGAGGGCGGCTCGCTCACCATCCTCGCCAGCGCACTGGTGGAGACCGGCTCCCGCGCCGACGACTTCTACTTCGAGGAGCTCAAGGGCACCGGCAACATGGAGCTGCGCCTCGACCGCGAACCGGCCTCGCGCCGCGTCTTCCCGGCCGTCGACATCAACACCTCCGGCACGCGCCGCGAGGAACTCCTGCTCTCCCCCGGCGAGCTGACCGCCGCCCGCGGCCTGCGCCGCGCCCTCCGGACCCGGGACGGCCAGGCCAACCTGGAGACGCTTCTGGAGCGGATGCGTGCCACCCCGGACAACGCGACGTTCATCCGCCGCGTCCAGCCGACCCTTCCAGCCGCCTGATCCCTCGCCTCGGGGGTGTCACCGGACCGCTGCGGCATCCGGGTGCACGCGCCCCCCTCTGCGGCACGGGCAGCGCGGGGAAGGCCCGCTTCATTCTTACGTTGATCATATGACGATCGGATTCTCTTCTCGGGCCGCCGCGTCGGCCTGCGTGCTCTGCGTGGCGGGCGTCCTGGCCCTCGGGCCCGCGTTGTACGCCGCACCGGCCGGGGCGGACCCCGGTCCGGCCGGCGGACCGCACGCGACGGCACCGCGGCCCGCCCTGCTGTACCGCTCCGGTACGCAGGTCCGGCCACGCCCCGGAGCCCCCGGCGTGCCGGCCGTCTCCGCACTGTCGTGGCTGGTGGCCGACGCCGGCACCGGCGAGGTGCTCGCCGCGTCGAACGCGCACCGCAAGCTGCCTCCCGCCAGCACCCTCAAGACCCTGTTCGCCCTCACGGTGCTGCCGGTCCTGCCCGGCGGCATCCGGCACCGGGTCTCCGAGGCGGAGCTGACCGGGATCGGAGCCGGCAGCAGCCTGGTGGGAGTCGCCGAGGGCCGGTCGTACCGCGTCTCCGACCTGTGGCACGGGGTGTTCCTCAACTCCGGCAACGACGCCGTGCGCGTACTCGCCGCGCTCAACGGCGGCTGGCGTGCCACGGCCGCCCGCATGGAGGCCAAGGCTCGCTCCCTGGGCGCCCTGGACACGCGCGTGGTGTCCCCGGACGGGTACGACGCCCCCCGGCCAGGTGTCCTCCGCCTACGACCTGGCGGTGTTCGGACGGGCCGGGCTGCGCAACCCGGACTTCGCCCGGTACTGCGCCACCGCCGAGGCCCGTTTCCCGGGGCGCCACGGGGGGACGTACGGCATCGTCAACACCAACCGTCTGCTCAGCGGGACGAACGGGGTGGCGCCGTACCCGGGGTTGATCGGCATCAAGAACGGCTACACCAGCACCGCCGGCAACACCCTCGTGGCCGCCGCCCGGCGGGGCGACCGCACCCTAGTCGTGACGGTGCTCAACCCCCAGGCCGGCGGCGGCTTCGCCGTCTACGAGGAGGCGCGCGAGCTGCTCGACTGGGGGTTCGGGGCGGCCGGGCGGGTCGACCCCGTGGGTTCGCTGGACGCGCTGCGGGCGCGGCCGAGGCCGGGGCCGGAGGCGACACCCGTGGCCGCCGCCGCGGTCACCGTCTCCGACACGGTCGCCGCGGCGGACGACGGGCCCGGCTGGTCCGAGGCGGCCGTCGTCACGGGTGCCGCCGTGCTGGGCGGTGGCTCCGTCGCCCTGGTGCTGTGGCTCTTGGGCCGACGCCGCTCGGGCGGTTGACCGACCGGCAGCCGTAGCAACAGACCGAGGGTGATCCAGGTGTAGAGGTTGCCGCCGAGGAAGCCGTCGACGCCGGAGGCGTCGTCGAACCACAGCCACACCACGCTGGTGCAGAGCACCGCGTACAGGGCGCCCGCCACGCGCGGGTGCCCGGCGCGGACCAGGACGGCGAAGGACGGCAGCAGCCAGACCAGATGGTGCACCCAGGTGATGGGGCTGACCAGACAGGCCGTCAGACCGGTGAGGGCGAAGGCGGCCGGCCAGTTCCCCGCGGCCACCGCCCGCCGGGACCGCCATGCCCAGCAGCACAGCACCAGCAGCACCAGCGCCCCCCAGACGGGACGGCTCTCCACGCCCAGCCGCGCCAGGATGCCCTGGAGCGACTGGTTGGAGACGTAGTCGAGGCGGCCCACCCGGGTCGTGTCCCACAGGGCGTGCGTCCAGTAGAACCGCGAGGCGTCCGGGGCGGCCAGGGCCGCGCACCCCGTCGCCGCCACGGCGACCCCGGTGGCAACGGCCGCCGCACGCCGCCGCCCGGCGACCAGCAGCAGACCGATGAAGAGCGCCGGCGTCAGCTTGACCGCCGCCGCGAGCCCGATGCCGATCCCCGCCCAGCGGGTCCGGCCGGTGGCCAGCAGCGAGCAGTCGGTCAGCACGAGGGCGAGCAGCAGGAGGTTGACCTGGCCGAAGCTGAGGGTGTCCCGCAGCGGCTCGAACAGTGCCAGGGCACAGGCGGCGAGGGCGACGCCGTACCAGCCGTGGCGGCGCCATCCCGGCCCGGTCAGGATGCGGACGGCGACCGTGAGGGCCGTCAGGTTGAGCAGCAGGGCCGCCGCGATCGCGGTGTGCAGCCCGACCAGGGCCATGGGCAGCATGACGACGGCCGCGAACGGCGGGTAGGTGAAGCCGTACGGCGTGCCCGGCACCCGGTAGTCGTAGACCCGGCCGCCGTCGTGGACCCAGGAGTCGACGGTGCCGTGGTAGACGCGCAGGTCGAACCAGTCGCGCAGCAGCGGGACCGTCGCGGTGAAGACGGTGACGGCCGCGGCGAGCGCGAGGATCAGCAGGAGGCGCCCGCGGTCGGTGCCCGGCCCCGGAAGGCGCCTCATGCCGGACGTCCCAGGGCCGTCGGGGTCCGCGCCGCGAGGCGGGCCTGCCACAGGACGACCACGGCGAGGGCGCCGCCGGAGACCGCGAGGACCAGGCGGCCCGCGTCGGCGGGACCGCCGTCGGGGAGGACGGCGAGGGCGAGGACGCCGGCCACGGCCGCCATCCGGTGCCGTACCGAGGTGCTGGGGGCCGCGGCGGCGATCAGGAACAGGCCCCACAGCGCGTACCAGGGGCGGATCGCCGGGCCGAACGCGGCGACCGCCGCCAGACTCAGGCCGAGCGCGTACACCGGGCGCGGGCGCAGCCGCCACCAGATGGCGACCAGGGCCACGGCGGTGCCGGCGAGGCCCAGCGCGTGCCAGGCGGGGACCGCCAGCGGGGCCAGGTCGCTGCCGAGCCTCTCCAGCAGGGCGCGGGTGGCCCGGCCGAGGAGGCTGGTGAGGGCCCAGTTCTGCGAGGAGACCGGGGTCCTGAGGGCGCCTATCCAGCCGTAGCCGGTGCCGGCGACGGTGGTCGCGGTGACCGTGGTGGCGGCCGCCGCCACCGTCGTGGTCAGCACGGCTCGCACCGGATGCCGTCCCGCGCGGAGCTGGAGGACCAGGACGGCGGCGAGCCCGAGGACGGCGGGTGCCTTGACGAGGGCGGCGAGGGTGATCAGGACCGCGCCCAGGGCCGGACGGCCGCCGAGGGCGGCGACCAGGCCGACACCGAGCAGGCCCAGCATGATGGCGTCGTTGTGGGCGCCTGCCACCAGGTGCAGCAGGACCAGCGGGTTGAGGGCGCCCAGCCACAGCGCGGCGGACGGGTCGGCGCCGCTGTGCCGGGCCAGCCGGGGCAGGGCGGCGGCCATCAGCGCGACCCCGACCAGCGCGACGCAGCGCATGCCGACGAGGCCCGCGGGCAGTTCGCCGCGGGTCAGGCCCGACAGGGCGGCGGCGAGGGCGAGGAACACCGGGCCGTAGGGGGCGCCGGTGTGCTGCCACAGCGGCGCGACCTCGTCGGCGAGGGGGCCGCCGAGCCGGGACGGACCGTGGGCGTAGACGTCGATGTGCGCGTCGACCATCGCGCCCTGGGCCAGATAGCTGTAGACGTCCCGGCTGAACAGCGGGGGTGCGATCAGCAGCGGGGCGGCCCACACGGCGAGGACGGCCACGAGGGCGCGCGGGGTGGGCGGGTCGCCGCCGCGCACCAGCCGGCCCAGCAGCACCCAGGCCGCGGTCAGCAGCACCAGCCCGAAGTAGACCCCGACCAGGCCCAGTACGGCGTGCGGGGAGGACGGGGCGAGGAGCTGCCGGGCGGGCAGCGCACCGGCCGTCCCACCGCCCAGCGCGAGACAGGCCGTGCCGGCCAGGCCCAGGACCTGACAGCGGCGGAGATCGGCGGGAGAAGCCATGGCCAACACTCCGTCAGGGTGTCAACGCCGGGTGGCCGGAAAGCGACGTGCCCCTCTCCGGGCGGCGGCCTGGGCGTGACCGGCGTGTGCGTGACCGGCGTGTGCGTGTTCGCGCCCGCCCGTCATGAAGTCGGCAGCGTTGAGTACGCGTACGCAGGACGGGGCGCCGTACGGTGGCGAAGCTGGGGGCATGACGACGGCCCCGGCCTCTCCCAGCCCTCCGTCCGGCCGTCCGCACCCGGTGGCGGACGTCCTCGTGACTCTCGTCCCGCTCGCGCTGGACGCCCTGGCCGCGCTGGTCGGCGTCTCCGGGGGCTGAGCGAGGCCGGATTCGACCTGTTCGGCTCCGACGACGACTCGTCCGTCAGCTTCACGCCCGCCGGCGTGTGCCTCCTCGTCCTCGGCCTGCTCGTGCTGGGCACGGCGTTCCTCGCGAGCCGGGGGCGGGCGTACGTCACCGCCTGTCTCCAGGCCGTCGCCGGGATCCTGCTGGTGCTCACCGCGGCCTACGGGCTGCTCCAGCAGTACTCCGAGAACCGCCCGCCCGCCCCCTCGACGGGTACGGCGGCCCTCAGTCGCAGTGCCGGTCGGGCGGCGACAACAGCGAGTGCCACGGCTGGTGAGCACGGCCGTGCGGAACACCGCTCAGAACACGGACAGGCCGGTCAGCGTCGTGAACCGCTCCAGGGCCGCCACGCCCGTCACCGAGTTCCCGCGTTCGTCCAGGCCCGGACTCCACACGCACAGCGTGCAGCGGCCCGGTACGACTGCGATGATGCCGCCGCCCACGCCGCTCTTGCCGGGCAGGCCCACGCGGTAGGCGAACTCACCGGCCGCGTCGTAGGTGCCGCAGGTCAGCATGACGGCGTTGACCTGCTTGGCCTGGCTGCGGCTGAGCAGGCGGGTGCCGTCGGCGCGGACGCCGTGCCGGGCGAGGAAGCCGGTGGCCAGGGCGAGGTCCGCGCAGGAGGCGGTGATCGAGCACTGGCGGAAGTACTGGTCGAGAAGGGTCGGCACCGGGTTGTCGATGTTGCCGTAGGACGCCATGAAATGGGCGAGGGCGGCGTTGCGGTCGCCGTGCGCGGACTCCGAGGCGGCCACCTCCAGGTCGAAGTCGAGCACCGCGTTGCCGCTCTCGGCCCGCAGGAAGTCCCGCAGTTCGCCCGCCGCGTCTCCGCTACGGGTCTGGAGGCGGTCGGTGACCACGAGCGCGCCCGCGTTGATGAACGGGTTGCGGGGGATGCCGTTCTCGTACTCCAGCTGGACCAGTGAGTTGAAGGGGTTGCCGGAGGGTTCGCGGCCGACGTGCTCCCAGAGTTCGTCGCCCTCGCGGGCCAGGTCCAGGGCGAGGGTGAAGACCTTGGTGATGGACTGCGTCGAGAACGGCTCCTGCCAGTCCCCCACCCCGTACACCGTGCCGTCCAGCTCCGCCACGGCCATGCCGAAGCTGCGGGCGTCGCGGGCGGCGAGCGCCGGGATGTAGTCGGCGGGCCGGCCGCGGCCGGGGGTGCGGGCCATCTCCTCGGCGATGCGCTCCAGGACCGGCTGGAACGTGAGGGACGACGTCGTTGTCATGATCGCCATTGTGCCTCCGGGCCGGTTCCGGCGCGTCGTCGCAGGTCGGGGACGGGTCAGGCGAGGGGCGAGCCGTTGCCCGCGACGACCTCGGGGCGGAGCAGGGCGGCGAGCCGCTCGGCGGGCAACAGGCCCTTCTCCAGGACGAGTTCGGCGACACCGCGGCCGGTGACGAGCGCCTCCTTGGCGATGTCGGTGGCGGCCGTGTACCCGATGTACGGGTTGAGGGCGGTGACCAGGCCGATGGAGTTCTCCACACTGGCGCGCAGCACCTCGGTGTTGGCGGTGATGCCGGTCACGCAGCGTTCGGCGAGGGTCAGGCAGGCCGCGCGCAGGTGGGTGATCGACTCCGACAGGGAGTGCAGGATGATCGGCTCGAAGGCGTTGAGCTGGAGCTGTCCGGCCTCGGCGGCCATGGTGATGGTGACGTCGTTGCCGATCACCTCGAAGGCGACCTGGTTGACGACCTCCGGGATCACCGGATTGACCTTGCCGGGCATGATGGACGAACCGGCCTGTACGGGCGGCAGGTTGATCTCGCCGAGGCCTGCACGCGGTCCGGAGGACAGCAGACGCAGGTCGTTGCAGCTCTTGGAGAGTTTCACCGCGATCCGCTTGAGCACGCCGGACATCTGGACGAACGCACCGCAGTCCTGGGTCGCCTCGACGAGGTTCACGGCGGTGACGAGCGGCAGGCCGGTGATCTCGGCGAGGTGGCGGCGGGCCGACTCGGCGTAGCCGACCGGCGCGTTGAGGCCCGTGCCGATCGCCGTGGCGCCGAGGTTGATCTCGTGGATCAGCTCGGCGGCCTCGGCGAGACGGCTGCGGTCCTCGTCGAGCATGACGGCGAAGGTGGAGAACTCCTGGCCGAGGGTCATCGGGACGGCGTCCTGGAGCTGGGTGCGGCCCATCTTCAGCACGTCGCGGAACTCGACGGCCTTGCGGGCGAAGGCGTCCTGGAGGACGGCCATGGCCTTGAGCAGGCCGTGCACCGCGAAGACGGTCGCGACCTTGACGGCGGTCGGGTAGACGTCGTTGGTCGACTGACCGAGATTGACGTCCTCGTTGGGGTGCAGGTACCGGTACTCGCCCTTGGCGTGGCCCAGCAGTTCCAGGGCCCGGTTGGCGACGACCTCGTTGGCGTTCATGTTGGTCGAGGTGCCCGCGCCGCCCTGCACCACGTCCACCACGAACTGGTCGTGCAGCTCGCCGGCCCGGATCTCACGGCAGGCGGCGACGATCGCGGCGGCCTTCTCGGGCGCCAGCAGCCCCAGTTCCTCGTTGGCGAGGGCGGCGGCCTCCTTGACGGCGGCGAGGGCGTCGATCAGGTGCGGGTAGGCGGAGATCGTGGTGCCGGTGATCGGGAAGTTCTCGGTGGCGCGCAGGGTGTGGATGCCCCAGTACGCGTCGACGGGGACGTCCCGGTCCCCGAGCAGATCGTGTTCGCTGCGGCTGACGACGACAGTCATGAGGTGCTGCCTCTTTCTGAGGGCGAGGTGTGGGGACGGGCAGAGGACGACCGCCTCGGCGGCACAGGATGCCGACCACCCGAGCCGACGGGCGCCGCCCCGTGGGATGAACGGACCGACGGCCACCGGGCGCGCCTGACCGGCACCCGGACAGGGGGTGCCGCGGTGCTCGACGTCCCCGCGTCCCCCCGCCGCACGTCAGGCGCAGGCCGGCTCCGTGACCGGGTCCAGGGCGCGTACCGTGCGGATGCTGCCGACGGGTTCGCCGCCGCCGAGGAGGGGCTCGCCCGCGAAGGGGGTCAGGAGGGCGGGGTCCACGCCGGCGCGGACGAGGGCCGCCGCGGTGACCGGGACGCGGGCCCGGTTCGCTCCGTCGGAGATCTTGACGGCGACGGCACGGCCGTCGGGGAGTGCGGCGACCTCGACGCCCTCGAAGCCGTCCTTGGCGAGCAGTCCGGGGACGGCTCGCATCAGGGCGGCGACGTCCCGGCCGGAGCCGGAGGCCATCTCGGCGTGCTCACGCATCGCGTCCGCGACCCGCGCCTCGGGGGTGCCCGGCACGGCGGTGGTGACGCGAGCGGCGCACGTGCCAGACCGTTGAGGGAGACGGAGAAGAGGGGCGCGCCGCACCCGTCGACGGTGACCCGGGCGATCCGCTGCCCGGTGAGGTCCTCGACGATCTCGGCGATCGCCTGCTGGAGCGGGTGCCCGGGGTCGAGGTAGCCGTCGAGGGACCAGCCGTTGAGCTTGCAGGTGTAGAGCATCGCCGCGTGCTTGCCCGAGCAGTTCTGGGCGAGGCGGGAGGGCGGGCGGCCCTCGCGTATCCAGGTGTCGCGGACGACCGGGTCGTACGGCAGGTCCGTGACGTTGCGCAGGTCGTCCTCCGTGACGCCGGCCAGTTCGAGGATCCGCCGGGTCCGGCGAGGTGTCGTTCCTCGCCGGAGTGGCTGGCGGCGGCGAGCGAGAGCAGTTCGCCGTCGAGCGGGAGCCCGGCGCGCACCATGGCGACGGCCTGGACGGGCTTGAGCGCGGAGCGCGGGTAGAAGGCGACCTCGATGTCACCGAGCTGGAGGTCGACCTCGCCGTCCGTGCCGAGCACGACGACGGAGCCGTAGTGGATGCCCTCCGTCACCCCGCCGCGGACGAGGTGGGCGACGGGGGCGTGGAGGGGTTCGCGGATCGCGGGGGCGTCGGCGAGGGAACCGCTGTACATCATTGCCTGGCCACTGGTGAGTGAGGTGGGGGCCGGCGGCGGGGTCACGCGTCGGCCTTGGGTGAGGTGCGCGCGCGGCGGACGCGGATGGCGTACCAGCCCGCGACCAGCGCGGCGGCGATCAGCGGCAGACAGAGCACGGTGGTGCGTCCGGCGCCGCCGTCGGCGTACATCAGGACCAGGACGGAGGCGAGGAAGGCCAGCGTCACGAGTTCGGTCCACGGGGAGCCCGGCAGTCGGTAGCTCGGGCGGGTCAGATCGCCGTTCTGGGTCTTCTGCCAGAACAGCAGGTGACAGATCATGATCATGCCCCAGGTGGCGAGGATGCCGAGCGCCGCGAAGTTCAGGACGATCTCGAAGGCGTCGGCGGGGACCACGAAGTTGAGGCCGACGCCGAGGACGCAGACGCCGCTGGTGAGCAGGATGCCGCCGTAGGGGACCTGGGTGCGGCTCATCCTCCCGGTGAACCGGGGCGCCGAGCCGCTGACGGCCATGGAGCGCAGGATGCGGCCGGTGGAGTAGAGGCCCGAGTTGAGGGAGGACATCGCCGCCGTGAGCACGACGAGGTTCATCACGCCGCCCGCGGCCGGGACGCCGATGTTGGACAGCACCGTGACGAAGGGGCTCTCGCCGGAGGTGTACTTGTTCCACGGGAGCAGCATCGACAGCAGGAGGACCGAACCGACGTAGAACAGGCCCACGCGCCACATGATCGAGTTGATCGCCTTCGGCATGATCTGCTCGGGGTTCTCGGTCTCCCCGGCGGCGACGCCGACCAGTTCGACGGAGGCGTAGGCGAAGACGACGCCCTGGACGATCAGCAGCATGGGCAGCAGGCCGTTGGGGAAGATGCCGCCGTGGTCGCTGATCAGGGGCGGGCCGGGGGTGGTGCCGTCGACCTGGTGCTGGGTGACCAGCAGGAAGATGCCGATGCACATGAAGATCACGAGCGCGCCGACCTTGACGATCGCGAACCAGAACTCCAGTTCGCCGAAGATCTTCACCGAGATCAGGTTCACCGTGAGGACCACGGCCAGGGCGATCAGCGCGATCACCCACTGGGGTACGTCGGAGAACATGCCCCAGTAGTGGGTGTAGGTGGCGACCGCGGTGATGTCGGCGATGCCGGTGGTGGCCCAGTTCAGGAAGTACATCCAGCCCGCGGTGTAGGCGCCCTTCTCCCCCATGAACTCCCGGGCGTACGACACGAAGGCGCCGGAGGACGGGCGGTACAGGACGAGTTCGCCGAGGGCGCGCACCACGAGGAAGGCGAAGACGCCGCAGACCGCGTAGGCGATGAAGAGGGAGGGGCCGGCGTCGGCGAGGCGGCCGCCGGCACCGAGGAAGAGGCCGGTGCCGATGGCGCCGCCGATGGCGATCATGTTGACGTGCCGGTGTTTGAGGGACTTGCTGTAGCCCTCGTCTCCGGCGTCGACGTGACGGGTCGAGGGGCGGGTCTCGTCCTTGAGGTGCTGTTCGCTCACGCCTCGGGTCCGCCTTCCAGGGGGGATTCGGTGCGCGGGGGGCGCACGATGTCGGTGAGGGTCGTCTCGACGCGGTCGAGGTGGTGGCTCATGGCCTCCACGGCGTCGGACTCGCAGCCGTCGATCAGCGCCTCGACGATGGCCCGGTGTTCGCGGTTGGACTGCTCGCGCCGTCCGCCCAGTTCGTTGAGGAAGGCCGACTGACGCGCCAGCGCGTCACGGATCTCCTCGATGACCCGGCGGAAGACCGGGTTCTGGGCGGCCTCGGCCACGGCGAGGTGGAAGAGGGTGTCCATCGCGACCCAGGCGGTCGTGTCGGTCTCGCGTTCCATCCGGTCCAGGAGGTGGGCCAGGTGGTCCAGGTCCTCCGGGGTGCGGCGCGCGGCGGCGTACCCGGCGACCGGGATCTCGATGTGGCGGCGCACCTCGAGCAGGTCGCTGGCCGCGTAGTCGCCGAAGGTGGGGTCCTCGACGGTGTTGGCGACGACGAAGGTGCCCTTGCCGGTTCGGGAGACCGTCAGGCCCATGGTCTGGAGGGCGCGCAGGGATTCCCGCAGGACGGGCCGGGAGACCTCGAGGGTGCGGCACAGCTCCGCCTCGGAGGGAAGCTTGTCCCCGATGGCGTAGTGGCCGTGTTCGATGGCGCCGCGGAGGTGGGCGAGCACCGCTTCCATCGCGCTGATGCGACGGGGCGCCGGGCCACCTGTCTGGCTGTCTGACAGGTTCACGGGAGTGATACTCCGGGTGGCCCGCGGTCGCTGTCAAGGCGGGTGAAAGGAGAAATTCAGTGAGCGGTCACCGTGAAAGCGGGATGTCCTCCTCCGCCTGGAGGCCGCTGCCTGCGTCTCCGGGTCATGACCACACCGTCCGCGCGAGCCACACCCCCGCGAAGGCGGCCCCGACGCCCACCGCCACGCCGGCGACGACGTTGGTGGCGGCGTGCAGCGCCGCTCCGGTCTCGGTCAGCCGCAGCGTCTCGTAGGAGAAGGTGGAGTAGGTGGTGAGGGCCCCGCAGAAGCCGGTGCCCAGGAGAAGCCTCAGGTGGGGGCCGGCGGCTCCGGCGGCGGCCGCACCGGTCACCAGGCCGAGGACCGCGCAGCCGACGGCGTTGACCACGAAGGTGCCCCAGGGGAAGACGGAGTCGTGCCGGGCCTGCACCGCGCGGTCGGTCAGATACCGCAGGGGTGCGCCGACCATGCCTCCGGCGACGACCAGCAGCCAGTTCACGACGACCCCCTGCCCCGCGTGTCCGTCTCGCCCTGGTTCCCGTCGCGGCCGGCGTACCGGATGACCTCGCACGGGTCGAGGATCACCAGGCCCTCGGTGACCAGTTCGTCGAGCCGCGGCAGGAAGGCCCGCACCCGTTCCTCCGTGTCGACGATGACGACGGCGACCGGGAGGTCCTCGCTGAGCGAGAGCAGACGGGAGGTGTGGATCAGCGAGGAGGCGCCGAAGCCCTCGATGCCGCGGAAGACGCTGGCGCCCGCCAGTCCCGCCGCGTGGGCCCGGTGCACGATCTCGCTGTACAGGGGCTTGCGGTGCCAGGTGTCGTGCTCGCCGACGAAGACGGTCACGCGCAGTGCACTGCCGGTGAGCCTCGTCATGGCCGCCTCCGGGTCAGGACGCGGCGGGTCGCGGTCGCCGCGAGCCACACCGCCGTGAGCGCCGCGAGCGGGGTCGCGGCCAGGTAGGCCAGCGCCGTCCGGGGATGTCCCGTGTCGAACAGGTGCTGGAGGTCGACGGCGTACGTCGAGAAGGTGGTGAAGCCGCCGAGCACGCCGGTGCCGAAGAAGGGACGGACGAGCCGGTGGGCGGTCAGCGCCTCGGTGATCAGCACCAGGAACACGCCGATCACGGCACAGCCGACGACATTGACCCAGAAGGTCGTCCACGGGAAGCCGCCGCCCGCCGAGGGCCACCACAGGGAGGCCGCGTAGCGGGCGGCGGCGCCCAGTCCGCCGCCGACGGCGACCACGGCGACCACCGGGAGCTGTCCCGGTGCGGCGGACCTGCGCGGTGCGCCGCCGCGGAGGCTGTCGGTCTCCGGGGCTGTCATGTCCTACGTCTCCTGCCTCGACCCCCGGTCGCCCCGGCTCGCGGGGTGATCACGGCTGGTCAACAGGGTAACGCCGGATCACTCTGCCCCGGGCGCCGCACAGACCGCGATGCCCGGTTCCCGGAGGCTGCCCAGGATGAGCCGGCCGTCGGCCGCGCAGACGCTGGTGACCATGCGGAAGCCGGAACGGCGGCGGGTGAGGTGGTGCACGGTCCGGCCCGTGTCGTCGACGGCGAGGACGCCGATGGTGCCCGAGGGGCGGAAGGGGGCGCGCAGGGCCAGGCGGGCGGCGCGGTGGCGGACGGCGGGGCCGGCCCGGTGGAGGAGGTCGAGCGGGGGGACGCGGGGGCCGGCCAGCGCGACCCAGACCGGGCCGTCGGGGGCGCCGCGCCACAGGTTGTCCGGGAAACCGGGCAGGTTCTCGACGAGGGGTTCGCCTGTCCGGCGGCGGGGCCGGTCAGGCCGTAGCGGGTGAGGCGGCGGGCGCCGGTCTCGGCGACGATCAGGAAGGTGCCGTCGGTGCTCACCGCGAGGCCGTTGGCGAACTGGAGTCCTTCCAGGAGGACTTCGGGCTCGGCGTCGCCGGGCGCCAGCCGCAGCAGGCGTCCGGTGCCGGTGTGTTCGACGAGGTCGCCCATCCAGTCGTGCAGGGGGTGGGCACGGCTCGACACCGTGAAGTACACGGTGCCGTCGGGCAGCGCCACGACGTTGCTGCAGAACCGCAGCCGCTCCCCCGCCACCGAGTCGGCCAGTACGTCGACCCGGCCGCCGCCCGCGAGGCCGACGCGCAGCAGCGCCCCCTCGGCGTCGCACACCAACAGGTCGCCGTCGGGGAGGAGTTCGAGGCCGAGGGGGCGGCCGTCGATGCGGGCGACCTCCTCGACGCGGGCGACGCTGGGATCGTCGAGGCCGTCGACGCGCAGGATCCGGCCGTCCGCCAATCCGGTCAGGACGCGCCCTCGCGGATCGGGCACGACGTCCTCGGGGCCGTGGCCGCCTAGGGAGATGTGGCGTACGGGGACGAGAGCGGTGGGTCGGTCCATGCGGGTGCCTTCCACGGGTGCGGGTCGCCGACGGTAGGCCTTCCGCGCGACCCCTGCCAGCCCCCTACCAGCCCTTCTCGAACATGCGGGCCACTTCGGCGATGCGCATCTCGTCGCGCCGGTAGTAGGTGCGGAGCCGGATGCGCTTGGCGCGCAGCAGGCCCAGGTCGGTGAGCAGGGCGAGGTGGGTGTCGGCCACCCTGCGGTGCACGCCCAGTTTCGCCGCGACGGTGTCCGCGGTGACGCCGTCCTCGACGAGGTCCGCGCGCCGCTGCGGCGGGAAGTGCCGCGCCGGTTCCTTCAGCCACTCCAGGATGTGCAGTCTTCGTTCGTTCACGGGAGTCCTCAGCATGGTCGTCCCCTCCGTCCCTGGATCGGGGCAGGCTCCTCGTACCGCGTCTTCCCACTGTTCCGCAGTCGAGGCCACCGTGTCCCGGACTCCGCGCCCCTTGGCCAGGATCGAACGTCCACCCGCTGTACGGCAGTTCGTGCCGGGGGAACGGGGAACGCGCAGGGGCCCGGCCGCGAGGTGGCGGCCGGGCCCCGCTGTCACGAGGTCACGAGG
Source organism: Streptomyces phaeoluteigriseus (assembly GCF_001896135.2). Lineage (GTDB taxonomy): Bacteria > Actinomycetota > Actinomycetes > Streptomycetales > Streptomycetaceae > Streptomyces > Streptomyces phaeoluteigriseus. The sequence goes on along the minus strand of NZ_MPOH02000006.1, from coordinate 270,185 downwards.
TCACGAGGTCACGAGGTCACGAGGTCACGGTCAGCGGTGGCTGAACCATGCCATGGAGGACAGCGCCCGGTCGTCGTAGCCGAACAGGGCCTGGTTCTCCCAGCCGTTGCCGGAGGCGGCGTCGGTGGGGTCCCAGCCGTTGCCGTCCACGGCGGTCCAGGTGGCCTCCCAGTAGAAGACGCCGAGACCGCGGCCGTTCGGGACGGCCTCCACGATGCTCGCCACCGAGTTCATCCAGGCGAGCTGTCCGGCCGCGGTGGCCGGGTAGCCGGAGACCAGTTCGCTCGACAGGTCGATGATGTTCTCGTGCGAGTCCTTGGTGTCGAGACGGAACGGGTAGGCCGTCTCGGCGACGAAGACCGGCTTGCCGTAGCGGGCGGCCGCGTCGTCCAGCGTGGTCTGGAAGTCGGCGAGGGTGCCGTGCCAGTAGCCGTAGAAGGACAGGCCGATGGCGTCGAACCTCACGCCGTTGGAGACCGCGCTGTCGAACCACCAGCGGGTGCCGGTCAGGTCACCGCCCTTGGCGAGGTGCAGGGCGACCGGGGTGGACGAGTTGACCGCCTTGACGGCGTCGTAGCCGGAGTTGAGCAGACCGGCGAGCTGGCCCCAGTTGGCGGTGGAACCCTCGTTCCACAGCATGCCGCCGTTGATCTCGTTGCCCACCTGGACCATGTCGGCGGTGGTGCCCTGGGCCTTGAGCGCGTTCAGCACGTCGTACGTGTGGTTGTACACGTCCGTCCTGAGCTGGCTGTACGAGTGGCCCGCCCAGGCGCTCGGCTTGCTCTGGGCGCCCGGGTCGGCCCAGATGTCCGAGTAGTGGAAGTCGACCAGGAGCTTCTGGCCTGCGGCCTTGACCCGCTTGGCCGTGGCCAGCACGCGCGCCTTGTTGTTGTAGCCGTCGGCGGGGTTGACCCACACCTTCAGGCGCGCGTAGTTCATGCCGGCGTTCTTCAGGATGGTGACCGGGTCGCCGGTGGTGCCCGAAGCGGTCTTGTAGACGCCGCCCTTGGCCTCGCTCTTGGGGAGGGACGAGATGTCGGCACCCTTGATCGACAGTCCGGTCGTGCCGGACGTGAAGGTCAGGTCGTCGACATTGATCCAGTTGCCCGCGTTCGCGTCACTGTTGACGCTGACCGTGCACTGGTTGTTCGTCACGTTGACCGGGACGACGATACGGAGCCATCCGCCGGCCGAGACCGGCAGATCGGTGCGCTGTTCGGCGCCGCCGCAGTTCTTCAGGGCTATGTAGGCCGACTTCTGGCCGCCGCCGGAGCGGACCCAGGCGGTGAGCTTGTAGTTGCCGTTGGTCAGCCCCGACAGGTACTGGTACGTCTCCACCTTGTAGGCGGCGGACGCCCAGTGGGTGAGGCGGTAGCTGCCGCCGTGTCCGCCGGACTCGGCGAACGAGGCACTGGTGGTGCCGTACTCGGACCAGCCGCTGGGGGCGGCCGCCCCGGTGCCGTCGGCCTCGAAGCCGGCGTTCGTGAGCGTGGAGGCCGCCTGGGCGGTCTGCGCGGGCAGGGCGGTGAGCGCCAGCCCCGCGGTGAGCGGGAGCAGCAGGGCTCTGAGGGTGCGTCTGGGATGGAACATCTTCGTCCGTCGTCCCTTCGACGTGATGGGGTGGGTCTCCCTCGGGGTGAGGGGACCCCCTCCGCCCGCGGCTCGCGGCTCCACGGGCGGAGGGGGAGTCTGGCTCAGCCGTCGAGGCGTACGACCCGCACGGCTCCCGGCGGGACCGCGAGGCGGCCGGCGGCGCGTTCGCCCGTCAGCAGTTCGGTGCCGGACGTGTCCAGCGGCACCTTGGCGTCGGTGGCGGTGTGGTTGATGGCGAAGAGGTAGCTGCCGGTCTCACCGGAGCGGCGCACGACCTCGACGTCCCGGGGCAGGTCGGCGCGCGGGGCGACGCGGGCGTCCTCGGCGGCCCGGCCCAGCAGGGCGTCCAGGCCCTCGGCACCGAGTCGGGTGGAGACGTACCAGGCGGTGCCCTCGCCAAGGCGGTGCCGGGTGACTGCGGGGCGGCCCGCGGTGAGGCCGTCGGCGTACGTCCAGACGGTCTCGGCGCCGCGCGGCTCGACGAACTCGGTCCACACGTCGCCGCTCAGCTCGGAGCCGTCCGGGCCGGTGATCCGCACGTGCTCGCCCTGGAGCAGCGGGGAGAACTCCTCGACGGTGAGGCCGAGGACGTCCCGCAGCGCGCCCGGGTAGGCGCCCTCGTGGACGGCGTCGGACGCGTCGACGATGCCGGAGAAGTAGGACACGACGAGCGTGCCGCCGTTCTCGACGTACGCCTTGAGGTTGTCCCCGGCCGCCTCCGTCATCAGGTACAGGGCGGGCACCACGACCAGCGGGTACCGCGAGAGGTCGGCTTCGGGGTGGGCGAAGTCGACGGTGAGGTGGCGGTCGTAGAGGGCCTCGTAGAAGGCGTCGGCGCGTTCGCGCGGGTCGTGGTCCTCGCTGGGGCGCCAGGCGAGGTTCTGCGCCCACCAGGAGTGCCAGTCCCACAGGACGGCGACGTCCGCCTCGGTGCGGGTCCCGCGGATCGGGTTCAGGGAGCCGAGGGAGGCGCCGAGTTCGACGACCTCGCGCCACACGCGTGTGTCGGTGCCGCCGTGCGGGACCATCGAGGAGTGGAACTTCTCGGCGCCGCGCCGGGACTGCCGCCACTGGAAGAACATGGCGCCCTCGGAGCCACGGGCCACGTGCCCGAGGGAGTTGCGGGCCATCTGGCCGGGGGCCTTGGCCGGGTTGCGGGGCTGCCAGTTGACGCCCGAGGTGGAGTGCTCCAGGAGGATCCAGGGGGCGCCGCCGGCGACGGAGCGGGTGAGGTCGGCGGCCATCGCCAGGTTGACGTGGGTGCGGCGGCCGTCGGTGATCAGGTAGTGGTCGTTGCTGACTATGTCGACCTCACGGCCCCAGGCCCAGTAGTCGACCGAGTCGCACTGGCTGAGCGCGGTCATGAAGTTCGTGGTGACCGGGACGCCGGGCGCGAGGCGGTGCAGGATGTCGCGCTCCATGACGAAGTTCTCGCGCATGGTGGCGTCGGCGAAGCGCCGGTAGTCGAGGGCCTGGCCGGGGTTGCCGACGGTCGGGGTGGTGCGCGGCGGGTTGATGTCGCCGAAGGCCGCGTAGCGCTGGCCCCAGAAGGCGGTGCCCCAGGCCTCGTTCACCGCCTCGACCGTGCCGTACGCCGTCTCCAGCCAGCGGCGGAAGTGGGCGGCGCAGGACTCGCAGTAGCAGGCCGAGACGGGCACGCCGTACTCGTTGTGGACGTGCCACATCGCGAGCGCCGGGTGGTCGCCGTAGCGCTCGGCGAGCCGGGTGGCGATGTTCGCCGCGGCCGCGCGGTAGTCGGCGTTGCTGTGGCAGATCGCCGCGCGGGAGCCGAACTCGTAGCGGACGCCGTCGGCGGTGACGGGCAGGGCCTCGGGGTGCTCGCGGTAGAACCAGACGGGCGGGGCCGCGGTGGGGGTGGCCAGGTCGACGCGGATGCCGTTCTCGTGCAGCAGGTCGATGATCCGGTCCAGCCAGCCGAAGTCGTAGGCCCCGGGCGCGGGCTCCAGGAGGGCCCAGGAGAAGATCCCGACACTCACCATCGTGACGCCGGCCTCACGCATCAGGCGGACGTCGTCCTGCCAGACGCTTTCCGGCCATTGTTCGGGGTTGTAGTCCCCACCGAAGGCGAGCCTGGTGAGGCCCTTGGGGGTGGTCTCCGGCATGGATCTCTCCCGTTTAATCGATCATTTGGGAACGTGCACACACGTTCTCGGCGGTGCGAGCCCAACATAACCGCACAGCAACAACCATTGACAAGTGTCCGGGATGTTTCTCTACTGTGAACGCTCACAGAAGCATGGCAGGGCCTCGCGACGGGCGAGGACACCGGTCCATGTGATGCATGGCGAGTTCTCGCAGCAGGCGGGAACCCAGGTCAGGGGAGAAACCCATGCCCAACACCCAGCGCCGGCGGCTCTTCAGGGTCGCAGCCTCCGCCGTCGCCGTGACGCTCGGCGCCACCGCACTCGCCGCATGCGGTTCGTCCGACGACGACGGCAACGGCGCACAGTCGGGACCGGTCTCGCTCACGTACTGGACGTGGACGCCCGGCATGGACAAGGTCGTGGACCTGTGGAACAAGGGGCCGGGCAAGAAGGACCAGATCACGGTCACGGTGAAGAAGCAGGCGTCCGGCGACACGCTGGTCACCAAGATCCTCACCGCGCACAAGGCGGGCAAGGCCCCCGACCTGGTGCAGGCCGAGTACCAGGCGCTGCCGACGCTCGTCAGCAATGACGCGCTGGCGGACATAGCGAAGAACGTCGGCGACGTGAAGGGCAAGTTCGCCGACGGCGTCTGGCAGCAGACGACGCTGGGCACGGACGCGGTCTACGCGGTGCCGCAGGACATCGGCCCGATGATGTTCTACTACCGCGAGGACCTGTTCAAGGAGTACGGCCTGACCGTCCCCACCACCTGGGAGCAGTTCGCGCAGACCGCCCGCGCGCTGAAGAAGAAGTCCCCGGAGACGGACCTCACCACCTTCTCCGCCAACGACTCCGGCCTCTTCGCGGGCCTCGCCCAGCAGGCCGGCGCCAAGTGGTGGACCACCTCCGGCGACAAGTGGCAGGTCGGCATCAACGACGCGGCGACCAGGAAGGTCGCCGACTTCTGGGGCGGCCTCGTCAAGGAGGGCGCCGTCGACAACCAGCCGATGTACACCCCGGCCTGGAACAAGGCGCTCAACACCGGCAAGCAGATCGCCTGGGTCAGCGCCGTGTGGGCGCCGGGCACCCTGACCACCGCCGCCCCGGACACCAAGGGCAAGTGGGCCATGGCCCCGCTCCCGCAGTGGTCGCAGACCGACAATGTCACGGGCAGTTGGGGCGGTTCCTCCACCGCCGTCACGACGGACTCCGAGAACAAGGAGGCCGCCGCCAAGTTCGCCGCCTGGCTCAACACCGACGGCGACGCGCTCAACGCGCTGGCCAAGGAGAGCGGCATCTACCCGGCCTCCAGTTCCGCCCAGCTCAGCGGCGCCTTCATCAGCCCGCCGGCGTACTTCTCGAACCAGGCGGACTTCTACACCACCGCCGCCAAGATCGCGAAGACCACGGCGCCGTCGGCCTGGGGCCCGAACGTGAACGTCGCCTACACCACCTTCAAGGACGCCTTCGGCGCCGCCGCGAAGGACAAGTCGGACTTCTCCGCCGCCCTGGACAAGATGCAGGCGGACACCGTGGCCGACATGAAGAAGCAGGGCTTCGAGGTCTCCGAGTGACGAGCGCACACCGGAAGTCGTACGGGGCCGAGGGGGCCCCGTACGCCTCCCCGTCTCCCGTCGGCACCCGCGAACGGGTGCGCAGCGCCCCCTACTTCTTCCTCGTTCCCGCCACCGTCCTCTTCGCCCTGTTCTTCGCGCTGCCCATCGGCTACGCGCTGTGGCTCAGCTTCCACAAGGTGAAGGTGTCCGGCCTCGGCCTGGGCGCCGGCGCCCGGAAGGAGGTCTGGGCCGGCCTGGACAACTACACCGCCGCCTTCACCGACAGCGAGCTGCTGGACGGCGCCCTGCGCGTCCTCGGCTACGGCTGCATCGTCGTCCCGGTGATGCTGGGCCTCGCCCTGGTGTTCGCGCTGATGCTCGACTCCGACAAGGTGCGGCTGGCCCCGTTCACCCGCCTCGCGATCTTCCTGCCGTACGCCATCCCCGGTGTCGTGGCGGCGCTGCTGTGGGGCTTCCTGTACCTGCCGGACGTCAGCCCCTTCTACTTCGTGCTCGAGCGGCTGGGCCTGCCGCAGCCGGACCTGCTGGACGGCGGCCCGCTCTATCTCGCCCTGTCGAACATCGCGATCTGGGGCGGCACCGGCTTCAACATGATCGTCATCTACACCTCGCTCCAGGCCATCCCGGTGGAGGTGTACGAGGCGGCCAAGCTGGACGCGCCACCCCGCTGCAGATCGCCCTCAGGATCAAGATCCCGATGGTGGCGCCCTCGCTGGTGCTCACCTTCTTCTTCTCGATCATCGCGACGCTCCAGGTGTTCAACGAGCCGACCACCCTCAAACCGCTCACCAACTCCGTGTCCACGACGTGGAGCCCGCTGATGAAGGTCTACCGGGACGCGTTCGGCACCGGTGACATCTACTCGGCGGCCGCCCAGGCCGTGATCATCGCCATCGCCACGCTGCTGCTGTCCTTCGGCTTCCTGCGGGCCGCGAACCGTCGTAACAAGCAGGGGGCAGCCCAGTGAGTTCTCTCGCCGTCCACAAGGCCCCGGCGGCGGCGGACGCCACGGGTGCCGAGCACAGCAACCGTCCGCCGCGGCGCCGGCTCTCCCTCGTTCCGACGATCACGCTGCTCCTGGGCGCGCTGTACTGCCTGCTGCCGGTGGCGTGGGTGGTGATCGCGTCCACCAAGTCGGGCAGCGAACTGTTCTCCACGTTCACGTTCCTGCCCGGCAGCGGCTTCACCGACAACCTGACCGACCTCAACGCCTACCGCGACGGCATCTACTGGCAGTGGATGGCCAACTCCGCCCTCTACGCCGGTCTCGGCGCCCTGCTGTCGACGTGCGTGTCCGCGTTCAGCGGCTACGCGCTGGCGACGTACCGCTTCCGCGGTCGCGAGACGATGTTCAACGTCCTGCTGGCGGGCGTGCTGATGCCGCCGATCATCCTGGCCATCCCCCAGTACCTGCTGATGGCCCAGGCCGATCTCACGGACTCCTACTGGTCCGTGCTGCTGCCGCAGGTCCTCTCCCCCTACGGCGTCTACCTCGCGCGCATCTACGCGGCCGCGGCCGTGCCGAGCGACGTGGTCGAGGCCGGCCGGATGGACGGGGCCGGCGAGTGGCGGATCTTCACCCGGATCGCGCTGCCGATGATGATCCCCGGCATGGTGACGGTGTTCCTGTTCCAGTTCGTCGCCGTGTGGAACAACTTCCTGCTGCCGTACATCATGCTCAGCGACGACGAGAAGTTCCCGATCACGCTCGGTCTCTTCACGCTGCTGGAGCAGGGCGCCAACACACCGGCCCTGTACACGCTGGTGATCACCGGCGCGTTCCTCGCGGTGCTCCCGCTGGTGGCGCTGTTCCTGGTCATTCAGCGGTTCTGGAGCCTCGACCTGCTGTCCGGGGCCGTAAAGTCATGACCATGAGCAGCACGGGGGGCAGGCGCAAGCCGCCGACGATCCACGACGTGGCGCGCGAGGCGGGAGTCTCACGAGGGACCGTCTCGCGCGTGCTCAACGGCGGCCACTACGTCAGCCCTTCCGCACAGGAGGCGGTCGACGCCGCCATCCGCAGGACGGGTTACGTCGTGAACCGGCACGCCCGCTCCCTGATCACCGGCCGCTCCGACTCCGTCGGGTTCCTGCTGACGGAGCCCCAGGAGCGGTTCTTCGAGGACCCCAACTTCAACGTCCTGCTGCGGGGATGCACCCAGGCGCTGGCCAAGCACGACGTCCCGCTGCTGCTGATGCTGGCCGGGACCGAGGACGAGCGGCGGCGCATCACGCGGTACATCACCGCCGGGCACGTCGACGGGGTACTGCTGGTGTCCAGCCACTCGGGGGACCCGATCGCCACCGAGCTGCGCGAGGCGGGCGTGCCGCTCGTCGCCTGCGGCAAGCCGATCGGAATCGGGTCGAAGGTGAGCTACGTGGCAGCCGACGACCGGGACGGCGCGCGGGACATGGTCCGCCATCTGCTCGCCCAGGGCCGTCGACGGATCGCCGTCGTCACGGGCCCGCTGGACACCCCCGGCGGTGTGGAGCGGCTCGCCGGCTACAAGGAGGTGCTCGCCGAGGCGGGCATCGAGGTCGACGAACGGCTGGTCGTGTCCGGGGACTACAGCCGGGCCAGCGGTGAGGCGGGCGCCGAGCGGCTGCTGGCGCAGGCACCCGATCTGGACGCGGTGTTCGTCGCGTCGACCTGATGGCACAGGGGGTGCTCGCCGCGCTGCGGCAGGCCGGCCGCCGGGTGCCGGAGGACGTCGCGGTCGGCGGCTTCGACGACTCCCCCGCGGCCACCGCGTCCACCCCGGCGCTCACCACGATCCGCCAGCCCTGGGACCGGATCAGCAGCGAGATGGTCCGCGTCCTCCTCGCCCAGATCGGCGGCGAGGACCCGGCCGCGGTCATCCTGCCCACGGAACTGGTCAGACGCGAGTCGACGTGACGACGGACCGGAACCGGGACCCGGCGGGGCCCTGAGACCGGGCCCACCCCTCAGGCCCCCGACCCTCGACGTCGCCGGTCCCGAGCGGGCGGGGCCCAGGGGGCGAGGTCCGCCCCCGTAGCCGTGGTCCTCGACGTCGCCCGTCCCGAGTCGGCGGCTCCTCGGGCCTGCCGGTCGGATGCGCCCACCCGCGGGGGTGCCCCCCCGGCCGCGGGCCGCTGCCCGGAACCTCGGGACAGCAGGACCAGCGCCGGAGCCGCCCACGTCCGTGGCGCGGGACCCATCCCTGAGGCCCCGGCCCTCGATGTCACCGGTCTCGAGCCGGCAAGCCCTGAGGATGGGGTCCGCCCATGAAGCGCAGGCCCTCGGCGTCGCCGGTCCCGCGCGGGCGGTTCCTCGGGCCTGACGGTCGGATGGGGTCGTCGGAGGCGGGGTCTGACGAACTGGCCGCGGGCGGTCGCCGGGGTGCGGCGTGAACACCGGGTCGGCTGCCCTCGCTTCCGGCGTGCGTTGCCGAACGGTCAGGATCGGAGAAGCGGTCGAAGGAGCCTCGGCCTAGCGTGGAGCCATCGACGACATCCGTCGGTCCCCGCATCATCGAGGAGTACGCCATGACCGCCGGCCTGCAGACCATCATCTACCCCGTCAAGGACCTCGACCGGGCGAAGGCCCTCTTCCGGGCTCTGCTCGAGGTCGAGCCGTACGCCGACGAGAGCTACTACGTCGGCTTCAAGGCCGCCGGACAGGACGTCGGGCTGGACCCGAACGGGCACTCCAAGGGCATGACCGGACCGGTGCCGTACTGGCACGTCAGTGACATCCGGGCCCAGCTGGCGGCACTCGTGGAGGCGGGAGCCGACGTGCTCCAGGACGTGCAGGACGTCGGCGGCGGCAAGCTGATCGCCTTCGTGAAGGACGCCGACGGAAACCTCGTCGGGCTGACCCAGGACCCGGCGGCCTCCTGAGCCGTCCGACGCGTCCCGCGCGGCCCGAGATCCCTTGCACCCGCACTAGTTGCACGGTAAACAAACCGTGGAATCGGTGTTACCGTGCAGGTATGGCAGCGAACACGGCCGGGATCGACCTCGAGGACCGGTGGCGGGACATTCTGTCGGTGCACGCGCGCACGACGTGCGAGATCGACCGCGTGCTGCATCCGCACGGTCTCGGGGCGAGCGACTTCGAGGTGCTCGACATCCTCGCCACCGAGGCACCCCGGCCGGGTGACCAGTGCCGGGTGCAGAATCTCGCCGGACGTGTCCACCTCAGCCAGAGCGCACTCTCCCGCCTCATAGGGCGACTGGAGAAGGACGGCCTGGTGGAGCGTTCCGTCTGCATGGAGGACCGACGCGGGGTATGGGTCGCCCTCACCCCGAAGGGCCGCGACCTCCACGACGAGGTGCTGCCGCTCCAGCGCGAGGTACTGGCCCGGATGCTGGCCGGCTGAGCCCGGGGATCACCGGGCCAGCAGGGTGCGTACTCCCTCGGAGGTGAGCGTCAGCGGGTGGTCGCCCGCGGCGTCGATGGAGAGCGACAGATCGCCCTCCGGCCACTGGTGGGCGAGCGCGCCGAGGGGCACCACGCGGTAGCGGTCGACACCCGGGAGCAGGTCGACCATCTCGGGCTCGGAGGTGAAGACGGGGACGATGGGCGCCGAGCCCGGCTGCTCCAGGACGGGCAGGGCCAGCATGCTGGGGTTGGTCACGTCCTCGTCGGTGGCGTCCTCGGGCACGGGCACCAGGACGTCGCAGTGGGCGAGAGTGTCCAGTGCGGCCGTGTCCCCGGTGTCCCTGGCCAGCGCGTCCAGCGCGCTCGCGGCGGTGGTGACGTCGCGGTCGGGTGTCTCCATGGCAGGTCTCCCCAGGTAGCGGTGGTTGGCACGTCCGGCCTCGCGTACCCGCTCCGACGACGGACAATCGGGTTTTCGGCCACCGCCCTTCATTCGCCTCTCATCTTCCGCCGACGTCCGGCGGTCGGGGTCCGGCGTCCGGCGGTCGACGTCCGGCGGTCGGCGGTCGACGTCCGGCGGTCGGCGGTCGGCGACACGCCGCCCGCGGGCCACTGCCCGCCGCCCTCCATCCGCGACCCGCCGGAGATCACGTGTCCGCACTCCGGACGCGTCTACGGGGCGTGCCGCCGGGCCGACTCGTTCTCCTGGGCCATGCGGCGCAGGGCCATCAGGGCGGGCTCCAGGAGGACGGTCAGCAGCAGGGCTCGTTCGGCCGCTTCCAACGGGTCGGGGAGGTCGTCGAGTTGGTCGAGATCCAGGGCGGCGATCCCTTCGGCGAGGCGGGCGTAGGGCAACAGAACGTGCCGGTCCATGGGGACGCCCAGCGAGCGCAGGGAGGTCAGGGTCTCGGCGAGGGTGGCGCGAGCGGGCGCCGACTCGTGCACGTGCCAGCCCAACTCCTCGACGAGCGACTCCACTTCACCGGTCGCCGGGTCCTGTTCGGCGGACTCGCCGGACAGGGACACCGAGCCCAGGGTGAGGCCCAGCAGGAGGTGGGTGTCGCCGGTGTGCGCCTCCAGCGCGTCCAACACCTCACGGGTGGTGGCGACGGACAGTCCTCGTACGCCCGTCAGCGCACGGATCAGGCGCAGCCTGCGCAGATGCCGGTCGTCGTACTCGGCCTGGGTCGCCGAGGTCTGCCGGCCGGGCGCGAGGAGGCCCTCGCGGAGGTAGTACTTGATCGTCGTCACGGAGACACCGCTGCGGCGGCTCAGTTCGGAAACGCGCATCGGGACGACTCCGCTCTAGCAATTGGATACCTCCACTGTCTAACATGGATAGCGAAGGTATCCAATCGTTCCGCCACGGATCCTTCTCCTCCCTCCTGCCTCACAGAAGGCCGCAGCCATGCCCACTCTGCCCTGGACCACGCTCAGCGAGCCCGCCCCCGACGCCGAGGCCTACGTCATGGCCTCCCGCTTCGAGGTGCGCTCCCTCAAGGACGTACCGCGCTTCTTCCTGAAGTCCCTCAGCGCGTGGCGGCAGGTCACCCGCGCACCGGGCGCGTACGGCGCCTCGCTCATCGCCCAGCCCCTCAAGCGCACCTTCTGGACCCTGTCGGCCTGGGAGGACAAGGAGGCGCTGTACCGGTACGCGCGGACCGAACCGCACCGGTCGATCATGAACGGGCTGCGCTCCACCATGAAGGACTCGGCGTTCGCTTTCTGGCAGGTCCCGGCCGACGGGCTGCCCGTCGACTGGGCGGACGCCCGCCGTCGGCTCGCAGAGCAGGAGCGGACCGGCGCCTGACCCCCGGCCCCGCCCTCCCCAGGAGAGGGCACGTCATGACCATGGCCGCACTCGACGACCTCCTACAGACCCCGTCGCGCCGACGGCCCCGCGCGCCCTGGCCGTCGGACCTCGGGTGAACACGAAGGAACCCGATGTCGCCCCGGTTCCGTTCGGCGCACTGTGCGCGCTCGGCATCCCCCCGTCGACCGCTCGCCGAGGGCCGGGCCGAGGAGGCGTGAGGACGCGTCGGTCGCTCACCGGAGGGCGGGGCTCAGGAGACCTCCGGGGCTCCGCACACCTGAGCGAGGGGGCGCTTGAATGATCGGAACAGGAGGTGGTTAGCATATGAGCGCCACCTAGCTCGAAAGAGAATTCTGTGACTGTCAACGACGACTCGTTCACCAACTGGAAGAACCGCGAGGAGATCGCGGAGTCGATGATCCCGATGATCGGGAAGCTCCACCGGGAGCGGGACGTCACCGTCCTGCTGCACAGCCGCTCCCTGGTGAACAAGTCGGTGGTGAGCATCCTCAAGACCCACCGCTTCGCCCGGCAGATCGCCGGTGAGGAACTCTCGGTCACCGAGACCCTGCCGTTCCTCCAGGCCCTCACCGAGCTGGACCTCGGTCCGTCCCAGATCGACATCGGTCTGCTCGCCGAGCACTACCGCGCGGACGACCACGGTCTGTCGGTGCGCGAGTTCACCGCCGACGCCGTAGCCGGTGCCACCGGCGCCGACAAGATCGAGCGCCGGGAGCCGCGCGACGTCGTGCTGTACGGCTTCGGCCGCATCGGCCGCCTCGTCGCCCGCCTGCTCATCGAGAAGTCCGGGTCCGGCAACGGTCTGCGGCTGCGCGCCGTCGTGGTGCGCGGGGGCGGCGAACAGGACCTCGTCAAGCGGGCCTCACTGCTGCGCCGCGACTCCGTGCACGGCCAGTTCCAGGGCACGATCACCGTCGACGAGGACAACAGCACCATCCTCGCCAACGGCAACGAGATCAAGGTGATCTACGCCGACGACCCGAGCCAGGTCGACTACACGGCGTACGGCATCAACGACGCGATCCTCATCGACAACACCGGCAAGTGGCGGGACCGTGAGGGGCTGTCGAAGCACCTGCGTCCCGGTATCGACAAGGTCGTGCTGACCGCGCCCGGCAAGGGTGACGTCCCCAACATCGTGCACGGCGTCAACCACGACACGATCAAGCCGGACGAGCGGATCCTGTCCTGTGCGTCCTGCACCACCAACGCGATCGTCCCGCCGTTGAAGGCCATGGCGGACGAGTACGGCGTGCTGCGCGGCCACGTGGAGACCGTCCACTCGTTCACCAACGACCAGAACCTGCTGGACAACTACCACAAGTCCGACCGCCGGGGCCGCTCCGCGCCGCTCAACATGGTCATCACCGAGACGGGCGCCGCCTCCGCCGTGGCCAAGGCGCTGCCCGACCTCAAGGCGCGGATCACCGGCAGCTCGATCCGGGTGCCGGTGCCGGACGTGTCGATCGCGATCCTCAACCTCCAGCTGGCCCGCGAGGCCGACCGGGACGAGGTCCTCGACTACCTGCGGGACGTGTCGCTGACCTCGCCGCTGAAGCGCCAGATCGACTTCATCAGCGCCCCCGACGCGGTCTCCAGCGACTTCATCGGCTCGCGCCACGCCTCGATCGTCGACGCCGGAGCGCTGAAGGTGGAGGGCGACAACGCGATCCTCTACCTCTGGTACGACAACGAGTTCGGCTACTCCTGCCAGGTCGTCCGCGTCGTTCAGCACGTGTCGGGCGTCGAGTACCCGACGTTCCCGGCGCCGCGCGTCTGACCGGCCCGTCCGGCCCGGTCGCCCCGGGCCGGACAGCCGGGGTGCGCTCAGGCCGAGGCCGTCTCCGGGCGGCCCGGCTCGGCCCACTGGGTGTGGAAGGCGCCGGGCCGGTCGGTACGGCCGTAGGTGTGCGCGCCGAAGTAGTCGCGCTGGCCCTGGAGCAGGGCGGCGGGGAGCCGGCCGGCGCGCAGGGTGTCGTAGTGCGCGAGGGCCGCGGAGAACGCGGGGACGGGGATGCCCCGACGGGCCGCGGAGGCCACCGTCTCCCGCCAGGGCACCTGGGCGTCGGTGATCTCCATGGCGAACTCCATCTCCCCCAGCAGGCTGACCAGTTCGGGGTCGGCGGCGTACGCGGTGCGGATGCGGTCGAGGAACGTGGCGCGGATGATGCAGCCGCCGCGCCAGATTCCGGCGACCGCGCCGAGGTCGATCTTCCAGCCGAACTCGCCCGCCGCGTCCTGGATCATCTTCCAGCCCTGGTCGTAGGCGATGACCTTCGAGGCGTACAGGGCGTGCTCCACCTGTGAGGCGAAGCGGGCGGCCTCCGTACGACTGATGGCGGGGGTGGTGCCGCCGGGCAGCCCGGAGTAGGCGGCCCGCAGGTCGGCCTGGCCGGAGGCGGCGCGGGCGAACGTGGCCTGGGCGATGGCGGTGACCGGGGAGCCGAGGTCGAGGGCGGTCTGCACGGTCCAGCGGCCGGTGCCCTTCTGCCCGGCCGCGTCGGTCACGATGTCCACGAACGGCAGGCCGGTGGCCTCGTCGGTGTGGGCGAGGACCTCGGCGGTGATCTCGATCAGGTAGGAACCGAGACGCCCCTCGTTCCAGGAGCGGAAGATGTCCGCGATCTCGGCCGGGGAGTATCCGGCGACCTGGCGCAGCAGGTCGTAGGCCTCGGCGATGAGCTGCATGTCGGCGTACTCGATGCCGTTGTGCACCATCTTGACGAAGTGTCCGGCGCCGTCGGTGCCGACGTGCGCCGCGCAGGGCTCGCCGCCGACCCGCGCACTGACCGCCTCGAACATCGGCCCCAGCACGTCGTACGACTCGGTCGAGCCGCCGACCATGATCGACGGCCCGTTGAGGGCGCCCTCCTCGCCGCCGGACACGCCGGTGCCGACGAAGTGCAGGCCCCGCGCACGCAGGGCCTCCTCTCGGCGGCGGGTGTCGGCGAAGTGGGCGTTGCCACCGTCGATGATCATGTCGCCGGGCTCCAGGAGCGGGGCGAACTCGTCGATGACGGCATCCGTGACGGCCCCCGCCTGCACCATGATCATCAGCCGACGGGGGCGTTCGAGCGCGGCGACGAAGTCCCGCGCCGTCTCCGCCGGGACGAACGCGCCCTCGTGTCCGAACTCCTCGACGAGCGCACGCGTGCGGCCCGCGGTGCGGTTGTGGACGGCGACGGTGTAGCCGTTGCGGGCGAAGTTCCGCGCGAGGTTGCGGCCCATCACACCGAGACCGGTGACACCGATGGCAGCGGTTGCGTTCATGAGGTAAGTCCCTTGGATCGACGGCGCGTCCGGGGGCGCACGGCCCCTCGTTCCCCCCACATACGGCTGCGAGTCGGGATCGTCTCGATCCGGGCGCGGCCAATCGCGGAGCCGGGGGCGCCGGCTCGGCCGTCGCGGCACGCGGGACGGCGGGCAGCCCTCCCGTGGGCCGGGAAGGACGCCGTGAGCGTCGCCGGTTCGTCGACGCACCGCCTTTCGAGCGGGCCACCCCGACCGGGTCGGCCGGCCACCCGTACTTGCAGCGGGAAACCGATCGGTTTACGGTGATGCGAAACCGATCAGTTTCCCTATGGGTGCGGAGTCCATCATGACGACGAATCGGCCGGTGGCACTCGTGACGGGTGCGTCATCCGGCATCGGTAAGCAAGCCGCGCTCGCGCTGGTCTCAGCGGGTTTCGACGTGGTGGGCACCAGCCGTGACACCTCACGCGTCACCCCGCTCGACGGTGTGACGTTCCTCGACCTGGACGTGGCCGGTGACGCCTCGGCCACCGCCGCCGTCGAGCAGGTGGTCAAGCGGTTCGGACGGATCGACGTCCTGGTCAACAACGCCGGTGTCGGCTCGCTGGGCGCGGCCGAGGAAACCTCCCTCGCGCAGGCCCGGGGCGTTTTCGACACCAACGTCTTCGGGGTCATGCGCATGGTGAACGCGGTGCTGCCGCACATGCGCGCGCAGGGACGCGGGCGCATCATCAACATCTCGTCCGTACTCGGGTTCCTGCCCCAGCCCTACATGGCCGCCTACGCCGCCTCGAAGCACGCGATCGAGGGCTACTCCGAGTCCCTGGACCACGAGGTCCGCGAGCACGGCGTCCGGGTGATCATCGTCCAACCCGCGTACACCAGAACCGGTTTCGAGGCCAACAGCGGTAAGCCCGACTCGCCCCTACAGGTCTACGCCAAGGGGCGGCAGACCGTCGACCGCGTGATGGCGGCGGCGATCCGGGACGGCGACGCCCCCACCGTCGTCGCCGAGGCCATCGTCGCGGCGGCGACCGACGCCAGGCCGAAGCTGCGCTACACCGCCGGCCCGCTGGCCGGGCGTGCGAGCATGCTGCGCCGCTTCGCCCCCGCCCGGGCCTTCGACAGGCAGATCCGCAAGATGAACAAGCTGGCCGGCTGACACCCGGGCGCACGCGGAGGCGGCGACCGCGTCCATCCGCGCGGACGTCGAAACCGGAACGAGATCCATGAGGACTACACCCCCTGACCGCGTCCCCGGGACATCCCGGAGCACCTGAGGACCCTGACCTGGTGATGGGCGGCGGCGGGTACGAAGACCTCACCGGCCGGTGGGAGACTCCTGCTCGGGCACCGGCCGAAGACCGTCCGGTGGGCGCGGGCGGCCCAGCGGCCCGGCGGCCCGGCGGGCGCCGGTAAACCACCCGCGCGTCCAGAAGCCGGCAGGCGCCTGAGTTCCGTGAGCGGGACGTGCGGCCGCGCGGTCGGCGACCGGCCGGTGAACGCCTGGGGCGGGCGGTTCACCGGTGGCCGGCCCGGGGCATGTTCGTCTGCGGGACGCCCGTGCCGTGCGCCGACGTCCCGCTCGGGGCAGGCGAGGGACGAGGGGGAAGACGCGTGGGTTGGACGACTGAGGAGTTCGGGGAATCCCACGAGGGCATCGCGGGCGCGGTCCTGGCCGACGGCAGCGAACCCAAACCGGTGTACCTGGACTTCGGCAGCAGTGCCGACAGCGTGGTCGAGACCAGCGAGTGGTGGGCCTACGACGGGAAACTGCGCCGCCCCAGAGCTACCGGCTTCCGCGCGGCCTGCGCGTGCGGCTGGCGGGGCGAGACCCATCCGATCGACGGCGCGTGGCGGGCGTCGGACGAAGGCTTGTACGACCTGGACGTCTCGGCCGCACGCAGCGACTGGAGGGTGCACATCCGTGCCGTCGAGCGCCGGACGGTGCCGCTCCCCGACCAGCTCACCCACCTGATGCACCAGCTGGAGGAGCAGCTGACCTCCCTGACCGACCGGGCACCGGTGGCCGCCCTCAAGGCAGTGACCATGCTGGAACGGCTGCTGCCCGACATCGGTCAGGAGGCGGCCCAGGCGGTGCGCGACGACGAGCTGTCCTGGGAGTCCGTCGGCACGGCGCTGGGCGTCAGCCCGGACCGGGCCCGTTCCCTGCTCACCGGCTACCTCCTGCGCCACTGACCACGGCGGCCGGTGCCCGGGTGTGGCCGAGGCCACGTGCTCCCCGGGCGCTCGGCCATGTCCTCGCGCGGGGGACGCGGGCTACGGTGCCAGAGGTCCCTTCCCCCGTACGCAGCTCGGACGGCCATCAGTGCGCGCAGATCTCTCCCCTCTCATAGCGGCGACCGCCCAGTGGCTGACGCGGGCCTACCCGGCCTGCGGCGGCGCGCTGGCGTCCGCCCTGTGCGAGGTGCAGGCCCGCCAGGCGGTGACCGTCGCGGCCTGGCTGCGCTATCCGACCGTGATGGACGCCGCGTTGGTCGGCATGGCGGGGCCGGGCGGCTCGGCCAGGCTGGACCGGATCAGCGGCACGGACTCGGACCCCACAGGCACGGGCGCGGGTACGGACGGTGCGGACGCGTGGCGCAGCTGGGTGGACGAGGTGGTGGCGAGCTGGGCAGCCTGCCTGCTCACCGATCCGGAGCTGGCCGCGCTGGCCGTGGCCGGGCTGGACGGCGGCGATCACACGACCGGCCTGCCGATGGAGTTCCGCCGTCTCCTCGCCCCCGACGCCCGCGACCGTGAAGCCGCGGCCCTCCTCCGCCACCCCGACCTCCTCGCCCCCGTCACCCAGCTGCACAGCACGCAGCTGATGGACCTGCTGGGGCCCGGGCAGGCCCTGATCGCCTGAGGCGCAGGCCCCGAGGGCCACGGACGCGCCCGGCCTCAGGCCGCCGTCCCCAGCACCTCCCCGCCCGGAGACCGCTTCCCCCGCACGCGTCGGAAGCGGTACGGGACCTGGGGTCCGGCGGCCGCGCAGGCTGTGACCGGTGGTGATGCCGGCGGCGACGACGAATCCGCCGGTCATCAGGGCGCCGCTGGGTCCGGGGCAGGCCCTGCTCCTGGGCGCCGCTGCTTCCCGGGCAGGCCCTGCTCCTGGGCGCCGCTGGTTCCCGGGCAGGGGCCCCGATCGCCTGAGGTGCGGCCCCCGAGGGCCACGGACGCGCCCCGACTCGGGCCGCCGCCCCCAGCACCACCCGCCCCGGAACCTCCTCCCCCGCACGCGTCGGAAGCGGCACCCGGGCGTGAGGTCCGGCGGCCACGCAGGACGCGACCGGCGGCGATGCCGGCGGCGACCATGAGCCCGCCCCCCACCAGGGCACCGCTGGGCCCGGGCAGGCCCTGATCATCTGAGGCGCGGGCGCAGGCCCCGAGGGCCACGGACGCGCCCCGACTCAGGCCGCCGTCCCCAGCAGGTCCCGTCCCGGAACCTCCTCCCCCGCACGCGTCGAGAGCGGTACGGGACGTGGGGCGCGGCGGCCACGCAGGACGTGACCGGCGGTGATGCCGGCGGCGACGACGAGTCCGCCGGCCACCAGGGCGCCGCGCGGGCCCGCTAGTTCCATCAGCAGGCCCAGGGCGGGCGGGCCGCCGAGGCTCCACACGGTGCCGATGCTGCTCCACACGCCCAGTACGCGTCCCCGCAGGTGAGGGGGCGGGTCGGTCTGGAGCACGGCGGTTCCGGCCGTGTCGGAGACGGACTCGACGACGGCCATGGGGAGCACGAGCACCAGCAGGACGGCGAGTGAGGGCGACAGCCCGGCCACCACCTGGAGCAGCCCGCCCGCCGCCGCCAGGGTGCCCACCACGCGCACCGAGGGCCGGCGCAGGCGGGCGCCGAGGACCGCCCCCAGGATGCCGCCGACGGCGAGGACGGTGGAGACGGTGCCGAAGGCGCCCGGGCCACCGGCCAGCGGGCCGGTGACGAGCACCGCGAGGGTGAGGCCGTAGTTCCGCCCGAAGACGGCGCTGATGCCGGTGACTCCGGCCAGGGCGAGGAGGCGGGGCCGGCGGGCGAAGAAGGCCAGTCCCTCGCGGATGGTCATGTCGTCGCGTTTCCCGGCGTGGACGGCGACGGCGCGGGGGGCGGCGGCGCGTACGGCCGCGCCGGCCGCCGGGCGCAGGAACGGGATGACCGCGGTCACGAAGAGGAACGACAGACCGTTGGCCGCGTAGGCGGCGGCCGTGCCGAGGAAACCCACCGTGACACCGGCGAGCGCCGCGCCCACGAGCCGGCCCGCGTTGTGGACCAGGGCGCCCACGCCGATCGCGGAGGGCACGTCCTCCTCGGGCACGAGATCGTTGCCGAGCAGGGCACAGGCGGGGCCGTCGATGGTGGCGATGGTGCCGGTCACGGCCGCCAGCACCATCAGGGAGGTCATGTCGAGCAGGTCCAGCGCGACGAGCACGGCCGTGGTGAAGGCGACCACGCCCAGCAGGGCCTGGCTGACGGCGGCCGTCACCTTGCGCGGCCAGCGGTCGACGGCGGCACCGCCCACCACGCTCATGAAGAGCGCGGGGGCCGCCTGTACGGACATGGACAGGCCGGTGGCCGCCGCGGACCCGGTGATCTGGAGGACCAGCAGGTTCTGGACGGTGAGCTGCATCCAGGTGCCGGCGTTGGACACGAAGTTCGCGACGGACCACCAGCGCATGCTGCGGTGCCTGAGGGAGCGCCACGGCGAGCGTGAGGCGTCACGGTCGGGGCTGCCGGAGGCAGGGGTGGGCGCGGAGAGGGATGGGGAAGACACAGTGCGGTACCCGAGGGTGCGAGGGGAGGTCACGGGGCGGCGGAACCGGGGAACGCCGGCTGCTCTGCGCGGCCACTCCACCTGATCGGTTACGGCGCGGACCATCGTGGCAGACGGGACGGGCCGGTGGTCGCCGGACCACTCCCCCCGCGGTGCCTCCGCATGCCCAAACGGGCACGCCTGTGGGGTACTTGCTGTGCCGAGTGCGGTTGCTCACAGGCACTCTCACGGCATGCCGACGGGTCCGCCGCCGTCGGCGCGACCCGGCACCCCGTGCCCGTGGCGTCCGGGGCGTCAGCCCTTCTTGCCGCGCCCGCTCAGCGCGTCGCGCATCCGGTCGACCATGCCCACACCCGGCGCCAGCATCTTGTTGGCGGGGGGCTTGTCCGGGGCGGACGGGTGGGGACGCGTCGGTGCGGTCTTCTTCGCCATGCGGACCTTGTCGCCCAGGTCGTCGAGGGCGTCCGCGGGACAGGCCGAGCGCAGCCGCGGGAACAGGTTCCCCTCCTCGTCGGCGATGTGCTCCCGGATCTCGGTCATCAACATGCGGGTGAGCCGGTCGAACTGCGGGTCGTCCGCCGCGCAGCTCTCCAGGTCCTTCATGATCTGTTCGGCCTCGGCGTGGTCCTCGAGTTCCTTGTCGGCCAGGGTGTTCCCGCCCGCCACGTGCTCGCGCACGGCCGGGTAGAGGTAGGCCTCCTCGGCCACCGAGTGCCTGACCAGCTCCATCGTGACCTGGTCGGCGTACATCTTGCGGTCCTTGTGGCCGGACGGCAGCGCCTCGATCTTGCCGAACAACTCCTCGACCTCACGATGATCGGTCATCAGCTCGTCGATGACGTTCCCACCATGACCCATGTCCTTCACCTCCAGCCTCGGCACGGCGGGCCCGGGGCGACCCGCCAGGGCCCGGGTGCCCCGGGCCGCGCGGCCGACACCGGTTCCGCCGGGTGACTCCCGCGTCCGTGGTGCACGGGGTGCGAACGGGCCCGGTGGTGCCGCCGGTGCGGGACGGTGCTCCTGTGCCGCGGTCGCGGGACGGCCGGTGCCTGAGCACAATAGGGATCAACGTGTGAAAGCTACTGTCCCGGTGACTTCGAGCCGGTGCCGTCGGGAAAACGGCGGCCGATCAGGGCGGCACTGCCGCGCAGCACTCCGCGCGTCCTGTTCCTTCACCCACTCCACAGCCTCCCGTGCCGCACCGGATCAGTGCGCCGACCTCGTGAAGGCGTTACCGGGCGCGAGCGAAGGACGTCCCATGAATGATGCGATCCCCAGCCTGCCCTGGCGTCGTGCCGTGGTGACCGGCGGCGCCGGCTTCCTCGGCAGCCATCTGTGCGAACGCCTGCTGGCTTCAGGTGCCGAAGTCGACTGCGCCGACAACCTGCTGTCCGGTTCACGGGCGAACATCGCCCACCTCGAGGGCCACCCCGGCTTCCGGTTCGTCGAGTGCGACGTCTCCTCGGCGGACTGCCCGGAGCGCCTGGAGGGGCCGTACGACCTGGTCCTGCACTTCGCGTGTCCGGCCTCGCCCGTCGACTATCTGCGGCTGCCGCTGGAGACGCTCGACGTCGGCAGTGCGGGCACGCGCAACATGCTGACCGTCACGGAACGTGACGGTGCCAGGTTCCTGCTGGCCTCCACGTCCGAGGTGTACGGCGATCCGCTGGAGCATCCACAGCGCGAGGACTACTGGGGCAACGTCAATCCCGTCGGCCCGCGCAGCGTGTACGACGAGGCCAAGCGGTTCTCGGAGGCGCTGGTGACCGCCCATGTGCGGGCCCGGGACACCGACGCGGGCATCGTCCGGCTGTTCAACACGTACGGGCCGCGGATGCGAGCCCACGACGGGCGTGCGGTGCCCACCTTCGTGTGTCAGGCGCTGGCCGGTGAGCCGCTGACGGTGGCGGGTGACGGCGGTCAGACGCGGTCCCTCTGCTACGTGGACGACACGGTCGACGGGGTCCTGCTGGTGGCCGCGAGCCACTCGGTGCGGCCGGTGAACATCGGCGGGACCGACGAGGTCACGGTCCGGGACATCGCGCGCCGGGTGGTGGAGCTGACGGGGTCCGGCTCGCGGATCGAGTTCGTCGACCGTCCCGTCGACGATCCGCAGCGCCGCCGACCGGACACGACGCTGGCCCGGGAGCTGCTGGGCTGGGCGCCGAGGGTGCCCTGGGAGGAAGGCATCAAGCACACGATCGCCTACTTCGCCGCGACCCAGCCGACGCGGGAGCCGCAGCTCTGAGACCCGTCCCCCACCCCCGCCACGGAGGCATCGCATGCGCGTACTGGGAATCAACGCCCTCTTCCACGATCCCGCCGCCGCGCTCGTCATGGACGGCAGGATCGTGGCGGCCACGGAGGAGGAGCGTTTCAGCCGGCGCAAGCACGGCAAACGCCCCGTCCCCTTCTCCGCCTGGGAGCTGCCCGAACTGTCCGCCCGCTGGTGCCTGGAGCAGGCCGGGCTGGACCCGTCCGAGCTGGACGCGGTCGCCTACTCCTACGATCCCGACCTCGCGCGCCCGGCGGACCGGCTCGGCCTCGACGACCCCTGGGACCACCTGCGGCAGGAGTACGCGCGCCGCGCCCCCGAGTTCCTGGCCGAGGCGCTGCCCGGCCTCGACCCGGCCAAGGTGCGCTTCGTCCCCCACCACGTCGCCCATGCCGCCTCGGCGGGGCAGGCGTCCCCGTACCCCGACTGCGCGGTCCTCGTGCTCGACGGCCGCGGCGAGTGCGGCTCCCACCTCGCGGGCCGCTACGCGAACCGTGAACTCACCGTCCTGGGCTCGCAGTCCCTGCCCGACTCGATGGGCCTGTTCTACGAGGACCTCACCCAGCACCTCGGCTTCCTGCGCAGCAGCGACGAGTTCAAGGTCATGGCACTCGCCTCGTACGGCACCGCGCGCTTCCTCGACCGGCTGCGCGAGTACGTCGGCACGGACGGGGAGGGCGGTTTCCGGGCCCGTCCCGTCCCGTGGGGGTCGTTGGTCCCGCCGCGTGCCGCGGGCGCCCCCTGGACGCAGGACCACGCCGACCTCGCGGCCAGCGCGCAGGCCTGTCTGGAGGAGGTGCTCCTCGACCTGGTGCGGTGGCTGCACGAGCGCACCGGTGAGGACGTGCTGACCCTCGCCGGCGGGGTGGCGCTGAACTGCGTGGCCAACACCCGGCTGTACCGGGAGGGACCGTTCGAGCGGGTCTGGGTGCAGCCCGCGGCCGGTGACGCCGGGACGGCGCTGGGTGCCGCGCTGCACGTCGCCCACCAGAAGGAGACGGTGGAGGCGATGCCGACGGCCGCACTGGGCCGCGGCTGGAGCGACGCCGAGCTGCGCGACTGGCTGGAGCGGGCGGCCGTACCGTACGAGGAGCCGGCCGACATCGCGGAGGCCGTCGCCGAGGAGCTGGCGCGGGACGGTGTCGTGGCCTGGTTCCAGGGGCGCAGCGAGTACGGGCCTCGGGCGCTCGGCCATCGTTCGCTGCTGGCGCATCCGGGGCGGGCGGAGAACCTGGAGCGGCTGAACGCGGTGAAGGGGCGGGAGGAGTTCCGTCCGGTGGCCCCGATGGTGCTGGCGGAGCGGGCGCCGGAGCTGTTCGACGGGCCGCTGCCCAGCCCGTACATGCTGTTCGTGCACAAGGTGGCCGCCGAGTGGCGGGAGCGGATCCCGGCCGTGGTCCACGTGGACGGCACCGCCCGTATCCAGACCGTCGACCCGGCGGCGGAGCCACTGGTGGCGCGGATGATCGACGCTTTCGAGCGGCGCACCGGGCTGCCGGTGGTGGTCAACACGAGCCTGAACACGGCCGCCGGCCGATGGTCGACGATCCGCGCGACGCCCTGGAGTGCTTCGGGTCCGCGCCGGTGGACCTGCTCGCCCTCGGTCCGTTCGCGGTCCGCCGGAAGAAGGTGTTCGCATGACGGGCGCGCCGCCTACTCGGTGGTGATCCCGACGATCGGGCGGCCGTGTCTCGCGGACTGTCTGCGGGCGCTGGCCGCGGCGGCGGACCATCCGCCCGAGGAGGTCGTCGTGGTCGACGACCGCCCGGAGCCGTCCGGGGAACTGCCGCTGGAGGCGGCCGGCGTGCTGCGCGGGCGGGTGCGCACCCTGCGCAGCGGCGGGCGGGGGCCGGCCGCCGGCCCGCAACGCCGGCTGGCGCACGGTCGCCGCGCCCTGGACGGTGTTCCTCGACGACGACGTGCGGGTGCTGCCGAAGTGGTCCCGGCTCCTCGCCGACGACCTCGACGCGGCCGGCCCGGACACGGGCGGCGTCCAGGGACGGCTGACCGTCCCGCTCCCCGAGGACCGCAGGCCGACCGACTGGGAACGCGGCACGGCCGGGCTGGAACGAGCGGCCTGGGCGACCGCCGACATGGCCTACCGGACGGCCGCGCTGGCCGCGGTGGGCGGCTTCGACGAGCGGTTCCGCCGGGCGTTCCGCGAGGACGCCGACCTGGCGCTGCGCGTTCTGGAGGCCGGCTGGACGCTGCGGCGCGGACTGCGCACGACCCGGCACCCGGTGCGGCCTGCCGACCGCTGGGTGTCGGTCCGGGCCCAGCGCGGCAACGCCGACGACGTCCTGATGAACCGGCTGCACGGCCGCGACTGGTGGAGCCGCGCCGAGGCGCCCCGCGGGCGGCTCCCCCGGCACGTCCTGGTGACGTCGGCCGCGCTCACCGCGTCCCTGTGCGCGCTGGCCGCCGGCGGCGGGCGGCCGCCGCGGCCGGGTCCCTGTGGCTGCTGGGCACGGCCGAGTTCGCCGCGGCCCGGATCGTGCCCGGCCCGCGGACCCGCGACGAGGTCGCCACCATGGCGGCCACCAGCGTCCTCATCCCGCCGCTGGCGGTGCACCACTGGCTGGCCGGCCTGGTACGCCATCGGCGGGCGCTGCCGTTGGGGGGCCGTCGGTGAGCCGCCGTACCGCCGACCGCGTGCCGGTCGCCGCCGTCCTCTTCGACCGCGACGGCACCCTCGTCGAGGACGTGCCCTACAACGGCGACCCCGAGCGGGTGCGCCTGCTGCCCGGCGCGAAGCGGGCCCTGGACCTGCTGCGGGCCGAGGGCGTTGCGACGGGCGTGGTCAGCAACCAGTCGGGGATCGGCCGCGGACTGCTCACGGACGCCGACGTCCGCCGGGTCAACGACCGGGTCGACGCCCTGCTCGGCGGTCTGGGCACCTGGGTGTACTGCCCGCACGTGCCCGACGACGGCTGCGGCTGCCGCAAGCCGCGTCCCGGTCTGGTGATCGAGGCGGCCCGCCGGCTGGGCGTCGCTCCCGGGGACTGCCTGGTGATCGGTGACATCGGGGCCGATGTGCTGGCCGCCCGTGCCGCGGGCGCCCGGGGCGTGCTGATCCCGACGGCGGTGACGTTGCCCGAGGAGGTCGAGGCGGCGCCCGCGACCGCCCCCGACCTGCTCACGGCGGTCAACCGGCTGCTGGCGCAGACCCAGGGAGGCCTGCGGTGAAGGCACTGGTCGTACGGCTCGACAGCTTCGGCGACGTCCTGCTCGCCGGGCCCGCCGTCCGCGCGGTCGCGGCCGGCGGCACGCACGTGACGATGCTGTGCGGGCCGCGCGGCGAACCGGCCGCCCGCTTGCTGCCCGGTGTCGACGACGTCCTGGTGTGGTCGGCGCCGTGGGAGGGCGTGGACCCGCCCCCGGTGCGGAAGGCGGACGTCGACGCTCTGGTGCGGCGGCTGCGCGAGGCGGCGTTCGACGTCGCCCTCGTCCTGACCTCGTTCCACCAGAGCCCTCTGCCCACCGCGCTGGTGCTCCGGCTGGCGGGGATCGGCCGGATCGGCGCCGACAGCGTCGACCACCCGGGCAGTCTCCTGGACGTACGGCACCGGCGGCTGCCCGGCCGGCACGAGGCCGAGGCGGCGCTCGACACCGCCGCCGCGCTGGGCTTCCCCCCGCCGCCCGGCGACGACGGGCGGCTGCGTGTCCTGCCGCCGCCGGACACCGTCGCCCTGACCGGCAACGGCCCGTACGTCGTCGTGCACCCCGGTGCCAGCGCGCCCGCCCGCGCCTGGAGTCCCGACCGCTGCGCCGAGGCCGTCGCACTGCTCACCGACGCCGGTCACCGGGTGATCGTCACCGGCGGGCCCGACGAGCGGGACCTGACCCGGCGGGTCAGCGGGGGGACGGCGGTGGACCTCGGCGGCAGGACCGAGCCGCGCACCCTGGCGGGTGTGCTGCGCACCGCCGACGTCGTGGTGTGCGGCAACACCGGCCCCGCGCATCTGGCGGCGGCGGTCGGCACCCCGGTCGTGTCCCTGTTCGCGCCCGTCGTCCCGGCCAAGCGCTGGGGGCCGTACGGCGTGCCGAGCGTGCTGCTCGGTGACCAGCGGGCGCCGTGCGCGGACAGCAGGGCCCGGCACTGTCCGGTGGCCGGGCATCCCTGTCTGGACGAGGTCACCGGCCAGGACGTGGTGCAGGCCGTGCGGAAACTGCTCAAGGAGCACGCATGAACATTCTTGTCTGGCATGTGCACGGCTCATGGCTGACGTCGTTCGTCCAGGGCCCGTACACCTTCCTCGTCCCGGTGACGCCGGACCGCGGGCCGGACGGGCTGGGCCGGGCCAGAACCTGGGACTGGCCGCCCACGGTCCGCGAGGCGGGGCCCGCGGAGCTGCGCGAGGCGGACATCGACCTGATGGTGCTGCAACGTCCGCACGAGCTGGAACTGGCGCACGCGTGGACCGGCCGCCGCCCCGGTGTCGACGTCCCGGCGGTGTACGTCGAGCACAACAGCCCGCACGGGACGGCCGTCGACACCCGCCACCCCCTCGCCGGCCGGACCGACGTGCCGGTCGTGCACGTCACCCACTTCAACCGGCTGATGTGGGACAACGGCCGGGCGCCGACGACGGTGATCGAGCACGGCATCATCGACCCGGGCCCGCTGTGGACCGGCGAGGAGGTCCGCGCCGCGGTCGTCGTCAACGAGCCCGTGCGGCGCGGCCGTACCACCGGGACGGATCTGCTGCCCCGGTTCGCCCGCTGGGCGCCGCTGGACGTCTTCGGCATGCGCACCGAGGGACTCGCCGAGCACCTCGGGCTGCTGCCCGACCGCTGCCGCAGCCGTGACCTGCCGCAGGGCGAACTGCACCCGGCGATGGCCCGCTGCCGCCTCTACCTGCACCCGATCCGCTGGACGTCGCTCGGGCTGTCCCTGCTGGAGGCCATGTTCCTGGGGATGCCCGTGGTGGCACTGGACACCACCGAGGTCCGCGAGGCCGTGCCCGAGGGGGCGGGGGTGGTCTCCAACCGTTTCGACGTGCTGGAGGACGCCGTCCGCCGCCTCGCCGCGGACCCCGCGTACGCCCGCGCGACAGGGGAGGCCGGCCGGGCCGCGGTTTCGGCCCGCTACGGAGAACGGCGTTTCCGCGACGACTGGGAACGCCTGATCAAGGAGGTCACCCGATGAGCCCCAGCCGCCCGACCGCAGGCCGCGTCGCCATGGTCTCCGAGCACGCCAGCCCCCTGGCCGTGCTCGGCGGCCCGGACGCGGGCGGACAGAACGTGTACGTGGCCCAGCTCGCCGGGCAGCTGGCCCGCCGGGGCCACCAGGTCGTCGTGTACACGCGCCGCGACGACCCCCGGCTGCCGGAGCGGGTCACCACACCGGACGGGGTGAAGGTGGTTCATGTGCCCGCCGGGCCTCCGGCCCCCATACCCAAGGACGAACTCCTGCCGTACATACCGGACTTCGGCGCGTGGCTGGCCCAGGAGTGGGCCACCGAGCGACCCGACGTGGTGCACGCGCACTTCTGGATGTCCGGGATGGCCGCGGTGGCCGGGGCGCGCGCCCTGGGGGTGCCGGTGGTGCAGACGTACCACGCGCTCGGCACCGTGAAGAAGCGTCACCAGGGCACCGCCGACACCAGCCCGCCGCAGCGCCTCGCGATCGAGTCGGCGGTGGGACGGGAGTGCCGCGGCATCATCGCCACCTGCGAGGACGAGGTGGCGGAACTGATCGCCATGGGGCTGCCGCGCGACCGTGTCTCCGTCGTCCCCTGCGGGGTCGACCCGGTGCGGTTCGCGCCCGTCGCCGGAGCCCGGCGGTCCCCGTCCGCGCCCCGCCGGCTGCTCTCCGTGGGCCGGCTCGTCCCGCGCAAGGGGTTCGACCGGGCGATCCGCGCCCTGGCCGGCGTCCCCGACGCCGAACTCCTCATCGCCGGCGGACCCGAGCCCGCCCTGCTCGGCGCGGAACCCGAGGCGGAGCGGCTGCGGGTGATCGCCGAGGAGTGCGGGGTGGACGACCGGGTGACGCTCCTCGGCGGGGTGAGCCCCGACCGGATGCCCCAGCTCATGTCCAGCGCCGACCTGGTGCTGTCGCTGCCCCGCTACGAGCCGTTCGGCATCGTTCCCGTCGAGGCCATGGCCTGCCGCGCGCCCGTCGTCGCCACCGCCGTCGGCGGCCAGCTCGACACGGTCGTCGACGACGTCACCGGCGTACTGGTGCCGCCCGACGAGGACCACGATCTCAGCGCGACGATCCGCGGCCTCCTCGACGACCCGGACCGGCTCGCCCGGTACGCGCCGCGGGCCGGCGCCGCGTCCTCGCCCGCTACACCTGGGACCGCGTCGCCGACGGCGTGGCCCAGGTCTACGGCGCCGTCTCCTCCGTCCCCTCGCTCTCGGGAGTCGTCCGATGAAGATCGACACCGACGTCACTCACTGCGACGACCTGATGAAGGCCCTCGAAGGGTTCCGCGAGTACGCCACGCCCGTGGTCAATCGGTGGGGCGCCACCCTCGCCGACCGGCTCGGGTCGGGTTCCCGGCTGCTGGTCGCGGGCAACGGCGGCAGCGCCGCCCAGGCCCAGCACCTCACCGCCGAACTGGTCGGCCGCTACCGCGACGACCGCCCGCCGTTCTCCGCGCTCGCCCTGCACGCCGACACGTCCTCCACCACGGCGATCGCCAACGACTACGGCGTGCAGGAGATCTTCGCCCGGCAGGTCGCCGCCCACGGCAGGGACGCGGACGTGCTGATGCTGCTGTCCACCAGCGGCGCGAGCGAGAACCTGCTCGTCGCGGCCAAGGAGGCCGCCCGTCTCGGCATGACCGTCTGGGCGCTGACCGGCCCGGCACCCAACCCCCTGGAGGGGGCGGCGGACACGGCCCTGTGCGTGGAGGCGGCGACGTCCGCCACGGTGCAGGAGCTGCACCTGGTGGCCGTACACATGCTCTGCGAGTCCTTCGACCGGACCGTGGAACGGCGCCCGGCCGTGGAGCGGCGGCGCCCGCGCGTGGACCGGTGGGCGGATACGGCGGGGAGGGACGGCGTATGAGTGCCCCGGCTCCCTTGCTCGTCGTCGGCGACGCGCTCCTCGACCACGACCTGTGCGGACGGGCCGAGCGGCTGGCGCCGGACGCGCCCGTGCCGGTGGTCAGCGCGGCCCGGCGCACCACCCGGCCGGGCGGGGCGGCCCTCGCGGCCTGGCTCGCCGCGGCCGACGGCAGGCCCGTCACCCTGGTGACCGCGCTCGGCGACGACGAGTCCAGCGCCTGCCTGGTACGGGCGCTGGGCGGCCGCGTGCGGCTGGTGCGGCTGCCGCTGACCGGTGACCTGTCCAGCAAGACCCGGGTCCTCGCCGAGGGCACACCGCTGCTGCGGCTGGACGACGGGGACGGCCGGGCCCGCGAGGCGACCGACGAGGCACGCCGGGCGGTCGCCGAGGCCGGCGCCGTCCTCGTCGCCGACTACGGTCGCGGCACCGCCGAGGTGCTGCGCGAGGAACTGGCGACGGCGGCGGCCCGGGTGCCCGTCGTCTGGGACCCGCATCCGCGCGGGGAGCGGCCGGTACCGGGGGTGCGGCTGGTCACGCCGTCGGCGAGCGAGGCGCGTGGCTTCGCGGGCGACGAGCGGCCCGAGGGCGCGGGCGCCCTCCAGACGGCCGCCCGTGACGCGGACACGCTCGTCCGGGCCTGGCGGGCGGCCTCGGTGGCCGTGACGCTGGGCGGGCGGGGCGCCCTCCTGTCGCACGGCGACACGCCGCTGCTGGTGCCGTCGCCGGTGACGGCCGACGGTGACGCCTGCGGCGCTGGCGACCGATTCGCGGCGACCGCGGCCGGCCTGCTGGCGGACGGCGAACTCACCGAGTCCGCGGTCCGCGGAGCCGTGCACGCCGCGACCCGGTACGTCGCCGAGGGCGGCGCCCGTGCGGTGTCCGCGCCGCCGGTACCGGCGCCCCCGGCGGTCGACGCCGAGCCGACGGACGACGCCCTGCGCACGGCCGCCCGGGTGCGGGCGGCGGGCGGCACCGTCGTGGCCGCCGGTGGCTGCTTCGACCTGCTGCACGCCGGCCATGTCGCCCTGCTCCAGGCGGCCCGCCGTACCGGGGACTGCCTGGTGGTGTGCGTGAACTCGGACGCCTCCGTGCGGCGCCGCAAGGGCGGCGGGCGGCCGCTGGTGCCGGTCGCGGACCGGATCAGGGTCCTGCGCGCGCTGGAGTGCGTGGACGCGGTCGCCGTGTTCGACGAGGACACCCCGGAGCGGCTGCTCGCCGAACTGCGCCCGCACATCTGGGCCAAGGGCGGCGACTACGCCCTGGAGCGGCTGCCGGAGGCCCCCCTGGTGGAGAGCTGGGGCGGGCAGGTCGTCCTCTTCCCCTATCTGGACGGCCGCTCCACGACCGGCATCGCCGAAAGGGCGGCGCTGTCCCCGCGCCCCGCGGGGCTGGCGCCCGGACGGGGGCACCGGTGACCCCTCGGGTTCTGGTGCTGCGCGCGCTGGGCCTGGGCGACCTGCTCGCCGGGGTGCCCGCGCTGCGCGGTGTCCGCCGGGCCTTCCCCGGGCACGAGGTGGTGCTGGCGCTGCCGTCGGCGCTGCGCGAGGCCGCGCTGTCCGGCGGCGCGGTGGACACGGTCCTCCCGGCGCAGGCGCCGGGGCGGGGCGTGCCGACGCTGACGCACTGGACGGGACCGCCGCCGCAGGTCGCGATCGACCTGCACGGCAAGGGCCCGGAGAGCCGGGACGCCCTCGCCGCCCTCTCCCCGGGCCGGCTGCTCGCCTTCGCCCAGCCCGACCCGCCCCCGCCGCGGTGGCGGCCGGACGAGCACGAGCGCGACCGGTGGTGCCGCTTCCTGGCCCACTACGGCATCCCGGCCGACCCCGCCGACGTACGGCTGCCGCCGCCGACCGTGGAATCGCCCGCGCCGGGGGCCGTCGTCGTACACCCCGGAGCGGAGTCGGCGGCCCGTCGCTGGCCCGCCGGGCGCTACGCCACCGTGGCACGGGCGCTGCGCGAGGACGGCCACCGGGTCGTCGTCACCGGCGGTCCCGGGGAGGACGCGCTGGTCCTGGACGTCGCCGGGCGTGCGGGGCTGCCCGAGCGGGACGCGCTGCGCGGCGGACTGCCGTTCGGCGAGCTGTCGGCGCTCGTCGCGGGAGCCACGCTCCTCGTCAGTGGTGACACCGGGCTGGCGCATCTCGCCGTGGCGCACGCGACGCCGTCCGTGACGCTCTTCGGGCCGGTGGCACCGCGGCTGTGGGGCCCGCCGCGTTCGCCGCGTCATCTCGCCCTGTGGAAGCCGGGTCCACCGGGTGACCCGCACGGCGACGTGCCCGACCCCCGGCTGCTGGGCATCGCGGCCGACGAGGCCGCCGCCGCCGCGCGATCACTGGTGCGGCACGGCCGCACCGCTTCGGAGAGGGGAGCGGAGCCGCGTGTCGCCTCAGGCCGCCCGTGACGGCCGGATCACGGTCGCGGTGATCACCCGCGACGGCCGGACAGCCTGCTGCGCACGCTCGACGCGCTGACCGCGCTGCCGGAACGCCCGCCCGTCGTCGTCGTCGACAACGGCTCCGACGACGCGACCCGCGAGGTGGTGCGCGCACACCCGACGGTCGTCCGCCTCATCAGGCCCGGGGCCAACACCGGTGCCGTGGGCCGCAATCTCGCGGTCCGCGAGGCCGCCACCCCGTACGTGGCGTTCAGCGACGACGACTCCTGGTGGGAGCCGGGCAGCCTGCGCCGCGCGGCGGATCTCCTGGACGGGTATCCCCGGCTGGGCCTGGTGGCCGCGCGCACCCTGGTCGGTCCCGACCGGGCCGAGGACCCGATCAACGCCGTACTCGCCGCCTCGCCCCTGCCGTTCGAACCCGACCTGTCGGGGCGTCCTGTGCTGGGCTTCCTGGCGTGCGCCTGCGTGGTGCGCC
Source organism: Streptomyces phaeoluteigriseus (assembly GCF_001896135.2). Lineage (GTDB taxonomy): Bacteria > Actinomycetota > Actinomycetes > Streptomycetales > Streptomycetaceae > Streptomyces > Streptomyces phaeoluteigriseus. The sequence continues at coordinate 238,544 of NZ_MPOH02000006.1, read as the reverse complement.
GTGCCGCCTTCCTCGACGCGGGCGGCTACCACCCGCTGCTCTTCTTCGGAGGTGAGGAGACCCTGCTCGCCTACGACCTGGCGGCCGGCGGCTGGGGCCTCACGTACGAGCCCTCGCTGACGGCCCGGCACGCTCCCGAGCCCGGCGGCCGGGACGCGCGCAGCCATCAGGTGCGGCGCAACGAGGTGCTGACGCTGGTGCTGCGCCGCCCGCTCCCGGTGGCCCTGCGGGCGGGTGCCCGGCTGGCGGCCTCCGCGGTGAGCGGCGCTCCCGGCGCCCGCCGTGCCCTGCGCGAGGTCGCGGTCCGGCTGCCCGCCGCACTCGCCCGGCGCGCCCGCTGCCCACGCGCGTGGAGCGGGCGGCCCGGCTGCTGGACCAGGCGGATCCCGTCACGGCCGGACGGAGACCGGTATGAGCGAACGCACGGAGGACGGCCGCACGCCGGTCGTGGTCATCACCCACGACCGGCGGGACGAACTCCTGCGCACCCTCGCCCGCCTGCGCGAACTGCCCGAACGGCAGCGGGTGATCGTCACCGACAACGCCTCGGGCGACGGTACGGCCGAAGCGGTGCTCCGGGGTTTCCCCGAGGTCCTCCTGCCGGAGCCGGGTACGAATCTCGGCGCGGTCGGCCGCGACCTGGCGGTGCGTCACATGCGCACGCCTTAGGGGGCGTTCCGCGATGACGACACCTGGGGGGAGCCGGGCAGCCTGCGCCGCGCGGCGGACCTGCTCGACGCGGGACGGCGGCCGGCCGCCGTCACCGCCCGGACCCGTCGTGGAGCCGGACGGTACCGAGGACCCCGTCGTCAGGGAACTCCGGGAATCACCGCTGACGGGTCCGGGCGACCTGCCGGGGCCGGGCCTCGGCTCCTTCCTGGCGGCGGCCACCGTCCTGCGCGTCGACGCCTTCCGCGCCGCGGTCGGCTTCCATCCCGGCCTGTGGCTCGGCGGCGAGGAGGAACTCCTGGCCTCCGATCTGCTGCGGCAGGGCTGGTGGCTGAGTCACGTCGAGGAGCTGACCCTCCATCACCAGGCCTCGGTGCCGCGGGACAGTACGGCCCGCCGGATCCTGGGGCTGCGCAACACGCTGTGGTTCACCTGGCTGCGCCGCCCGCTGCCGTCGGCGTTGGGTGTTCTGCCCACCTGGTGCTCACGGTCCCCCGGGACGCGGCCTCGGTCCGCGCCTTCGCGCACGCGGCGGCCGGACCGGCCTGGGTGCTGAGGCAGCGGTCGCCCGTACCGCCGGCGATCGAACAGCGGATCGCCCTGCTGGAACGCGCCCGGCGCTCGTCGCCCGCACGCCAGTACGTCGGATGAGCGTGCGGGCATGCCCGCGCGGACACGGGGCCGGGGGTCGTTGCATACGGTCGCCGGCGCTGGGCATGGTGGACGTCTTCGGTCAGGACGCGGCCGGCTGGTGATCCATCCGTACCGGGAGGCGCCTCTCCTCATGATGTCCGATCAGCCCAGCCGGGCCGGCGAACCGCCCGCCCCGCTGATGATGAAGGCCTCTCCGCTGGACGGCGAGAGCCTGGGGCAGGTGACGTTCCTGCGGGTGCGCGGCACCCTGGACGCCTCCAACGCCGACGACTTCTCCCACGCGCTCGCCTCGCATCTGGCGCACGCGGAGGTCACGGAGACCCACGCCGTGCTCGACATGACGGACATGTATCTGTCGAGCGCCGCCGCCGTGCGCGCCCTCGACCAGGTCACCCGGGGGCTGGCCGCGGCGGGCCGCCCCCTGCCGGTCGTGCAGCCGCGCCCGCATGTGCGGGAGGCGCTGCGGCTGGCGGGGCTGCCGGGCATCAGGCCGCACGCCACCGTGGAGTCGGCCCTGCGGGGCCTCAGGGACGCTCCCGACTCGGGCCCGGTGACGGCCCGGGCCGACCTTCCGCACCCACCGGCGGTCGGCGACCTGCACGCCGAAGTACGCGGGCTGCGGGCCAAGCTGCGCAGTTCCGCGCTGATCGGTGTGGCTCAGGGGATCCTCGTGGAGCGGTACGGGCTGCCTGGGGCGGCCGTCGCCTTCGACCTGCTCAGTGGCGCCTCCCAACACTGCAATGTCCCGGTCCGGGTACTCGCCTCGGCGCTGGTGACCACTCCCCCGCCGGGCCGGTCGCCCGCCTGGTCGGAGCATCCGCCCGTGCCCACGGCGCCGTTCCTCAGACGCGCCGACGTCTCACCCGTGGAGCGGCGCCGGGTGCTGGACGCCGCGGCCCTGGAGGCGCTGGCGGTGACCGGGGCCCGTTCCGTGGACCTGCTGTGTGTGCAGGAGGCGCAGGACACCCTGGTGCTGGAGGCACGGTGCAACCTGGGCGAGGCCTTCGCCGACGAGTTCGCGGAGGTGTCGCACGTCCGGGCGCCGTGCACGGTCGCCCACTCGACGCTGCGCCGGGTGGTGGTGGAGAGCGTGGCCACCGACCCGGTCCTGGCCGGTCCGCGGATGCGCGAGGTGCTGCTGGCCGAGGGGACGCGCTCCCTGTACTGCGCGCCACTGATCGGCGAGGCGGGCACCAGTGTCGGGGTGGTCTCCGCGCACTGGCCGGCGGCGGGGCGGTGGCTGTCCGGCCCCCAGGAGCGGGCCCTGGAGACGCTGGCCCGTGATGTGGCGACCTGGCACGAGTGGTACCGGCGCAGCGTCGTGGCCGACGCCCTCGACCACCTCCACCGCAGGGCCCGCCCGTGAACCGGGTGACATGTCGTCAGGTGGGTTCCACCAGGCCCGCGATGTGGGCGGTGACCGTGTCGAGGATGTCGGTCCAGACGGTCGCGTCGCCGAGCACCAGGTAGTTGAGGGTCAGGCCGTCGGTCATGGCGGCCAGATAGCGGGCCAGGACGGGGACGGGCACCCGCAGCCGGAAGCCCATGCTCGCGCGCAGGTGCTCGATGAGATCGGCGTAGGTGTCGGCGTACAGCTCGTACTGGCGTCGCGCGAGATGCTCGAACCCGGGCCGGCGCAGCGCGTACTGGGTCAGTTCGTAGGTGAGCATGTGTTCGTCGGGCTGGGCGCGGACGTGGTCCCAGTACGCCTGGAAGCCGGCCCGGACGGTGTCCTCCAGCGTCGCCCGCGGGCGCAGGGCCTCCCGGACGACGGTCACGGAGTGGTCGGTGATCGTCGTGATGACGGACTCGACAAGGGCCTGCTTGGAGTCGAAGCAGTAGTGGAAGACGCTCAGGGACACACCCGCCTCGGTGGCGATGGACCGGGTCGTCGTCCCGGCGACGCCGTCGCGGGTCATCGCCCGGATCGCCGCCTCCGTCAGCTGCCGGCGCCGTTGTGCCGACGGCATCCGTGCCATGTGCGTGTCCTTCGTGCTCGTGGCGGCCCGCCCGCGGTGGGGCGGGCGGGCCGGTGGGACGGGGTCAGCCGCTGTGCACGCCGACCTCGCGCAGCGAGTACCCCCACTCCGTGCCGCGCTCCACACCCTGGACGCGGACGTAGCGGGCGGGGGTGCCGGTGAAGCGGGCCGTGTCCAGGCCGCCGTCCCCGGTGGTCGTGGACCAGGCCGTCCGCCAGTTCTGACCGTCGGCGGAGAGTTGGATCCGGTACGACTTCCCGTACGCGCGTTCCCAGTCGAGGGTGACGCGTCCGACCAGGTTCGTGGCGCCGAGGTCGATCCGCAGCCACTGGTCGTCGCTCCAGTCGCCGGCCCAGCGGGTGGCGAGGTCGCCGTCCACGGCGCGGCCCGCGGCGTAGCTCGTGAAGGGGTTCCACTCCTGCGAACTGGCCGAGGCCGCGGCACCCTCGGCGAGGTTGACGCCGGCCCGGTGGGTCTCGGTGCCGCCCCAGGTGTCGAGGTAGGACTCGGCGCCCCGGAAGAGGTCGTCGACCACGTCCTGGCCGCCGACGAGCCGGATGTCCTCGATCCAGTCCGGGACGAGGCCGTAGTGGGCGGCTCCGTCGGTGTTCAGGTCCCAGGTGCGCTCGCCGGTCGTCTGCCTGTCGATGAGGGACCCGCCGTCGACGCTGCGGAAGGGGTACGTCACCGGGTTGGCGGTGCCGGTGCCGCGCGGGGCCGGCCAGCCGCCGACGCCGTTCATGTCGGTGCCGAAGCCGTAGCCCACGCCGTACTTGTCGCGCAGGGCGTCCGTGCGCTTCGCCTCGGCGCTGAATCCTTCGGAGCCGTTCATGTACTGGGCGACGAAGCCGCCGAGACCGTAGACCCGCTCGGTCCAGTTGAGGTCCATCCAGCTGTGCGAGGAGAGCACGCCGGGGTAGGAGGCGGACTCGAAGATGTCGAGGACGCGGCCGGTGGCCTTGACGCTCATGTGGTCGATCTCGAGCATCATCCTGCGTTGCATCATGCCGCGCACGGCGTACTCGCCGAGGTCGCTGAGCCCACGGACGTTGCACTGGGCGTTCTCGTCGTAGCCGGGTACCTCCACGCCCGCGGGCAGGTCCTTCTCGGCCGCGGAGGCCGCGGTGCCGATGGGGTTGTCGTGCTGCGGGCCGGTGCACTTCTCCGTCTTCCAGAAGGTGCCCGTGGACAGGAACTGCCCGACGTTGATGGCCGTTCCGAGGCCGCCCTCGTCGAAGCGGACGCCGCACAGCGCGTTGTCGAACTTGTGGCACAGGAACATGCTGCGCACGCCGAGCGAGTACAGCTCGTCGAGGCCCTTGTCGATGTCCTCCCTGCTGCACTGCGCGATGTCGAGGACCTGCTTGCAGCCGAACGGCTCCGAGGTCTCGACGCCGAGGATCACGGCGAGTTTGCCCTGCGTGATCACCTGGCGGGCCTGAGCGCTGTCGGTGACGATCCGGAACCAGCCCTTGCCGGTGCCGCCGTACATCTTGTCGACGTAGGCCTGGAGGTCGTACGTCAGCTTCGCCTGGAGGCGGATCGACGTCATCTCGTCGCAGCCCCGGTCCTTGAAGAAGTACACCGAGCAGATCACGCCGTTGGTGACGAGGTCGTTGACCAGCACCCGCTGGCCGCCGCGCCAGGCGCGCTCCACCCAGGCGTAGTAGTTCTGCTGGTGGGTCAGCGAGTCGTGGGCGGGCCAGTCCTTGAAGGTGGGCCAGCCGACCGGGTCGTGCCTGCCGTCGCCGCCCCTGGTGATGTAGTCGAAGACCGCGAGGGAGCCGTCGGGGTAGTGCTCGGGACAGTCCTTGAGCGCGTCGGCGACGCCCGCCTCGGAGAACACCTTGCCGCAGATGAGCCGGCCGCCGAAGGCCTCGTTGGCGAAGAGGTGGTCGTGCGCGTCGACGAAGCCGCGCACCTCCCCCTGGGCGTTCGTACCGGTGAACGGCTCGCCGGTGACGTTGATCCGGGAGTCGGGCGCGGGCCGGGCGGTCGGGTTCCACCAGTCGGCGCCGGCGGCCGAACTCGGCGTCGGGCCGAAGGTCATGGAGAGCACGAGCAGGAGCAATGACACGACGGTGATCTGCCGGTGTCTGCGGTACGGGCGTCCAGCGATGGTCACTGCCCACGTCCCTCGGTCGGCGGGAGCGCGCGGTCGACGAGCCGGGACGCCGGGGATCCGTGGGCGCCCACGACCCACACGGAATTGTCATGACCGCGCAAGATATGCGACGAGGATCGCTACTGGCGGGTTACGAGTCAAGGGTCCGGGACGATCGACCTGATGGAGCACGGCAATTGGCGCGGGTGCGCGCGCTCGGGGGCCGCAGACGAGGACCTCCGGGCCGGCTACGGTGCCTCTCTCCGCGGACTGCGGGCCGCTGAGGCGTGTGTGTCGGAAGTGGCGTCGTCTGTCCGAAGGGCGGGCCGGGTTGCGTCTGGTGCGCGCAACCGCGAGGCGGAGGGCCGTCCCGATACCGGGTGTATCGCCATGAGTCCGCCAAAGCGGCTGAGGGTGTGCGTGTCCGGCGTCGCCCGGCGGACGGGACCTTCCCGACACCTAGGCCGGTCGCCGGGGCGCGGGCCGGGCGCGCAACACCAGGACGTCCGTGCGGAGTTCGTGGCCCGGGAGGTCCAGCCCCGCCCACAGCGCGGCGGCGGCAAGGAGGTTGAGCGAGCCGTGCGGGGCGCACTCGACGTCGGTGGCGATCCGGGGAAGGCCGGGCAGGCGCTCGGCGAGGGCGCGGGCCGCGGCCTCGGCGTCGGCCGCGTGCGGGTCACCGGCCGTGGGCACGGGCTTGCCGCGCCGGAGACCAACGCCTCGGCCAGGAGGAGCCGGGGGCCGTGCGGTGCGGCCCACCGGTCCGGCCGGGTGGTCGCCCTGACACCGGGGACCGTCCCGGCCAGCCTGGCCAGCAGCCATCCGGCCTGCGCGATTCCCGTGGCCAGGGCCCCGGCGCCGGCGCCCGCCGACCACGCCCGGTTCCCCTCACCGGTCCGAGCCCGGCCCAGCGCCGCCCACCCGTCGGCCCGGTCGGCCCCCGGGACCGGCACCGACATCGGCGCCTCCAGCACCAGCGCCGCCCGGCCGCCCGCGGCCAGACGCTCGGCCAGGGCCCGCACCGCCGTCTCCGGGTCGCTCCCCTGTCCGGCGAGCGTCGGCACCGGAGCGTCGATCGCCGCCCAGGCGAACCGGCCCCGCGCCACCGAACCGATGTCGACTCCGACCACCCGCGCTTCCACGCCTCCAGTCCAGCACAGGAGTTGTCGTGCCGGACACCGGACCCGGCCCACGCCCGCGGCGTCACGGCACGTCACACTCACGTCACACGCCACTCACCCGCACCTCACGCGCCCGCCGCGCGCGACGCGGGCCCCACGGAACCGTGTCGTTCGAAGAGGTGAACTGGTGTGCACGGCGTGACTGTTGGGACGTACGTTGTGCGGTGGAACCTGCACACCTCGGCTGAAAGACGGACGCCACCCATGAGCGACTCAGCGACGACGCCCGGATCGTCGGTGCACCAGAAGATCGACACTTCGGTGCCGCACTCGGCCCGGATCTGGAACTACTGGCTCGGCGGGAAGGACAACTACCCCGTCGACGAGGAGGCCGGCGACGCCTACACCGCCGTCTTCCCCGGCATCGTCACCATCGCCCGCAGCAGCCGGGCCTTCCTGCGCCGCAACATCACCTACCTGGTGTCCGAGGCGGGCATCCGGCAGTTCCTGGACATCGGCACCGGCCTGCCGACCGCCGAGAACACCCACGAGGTCGCCCAGGGGATCGCGCCGGAGGCCCGGATCGTCTACGTCGACAACGACCCGATGGTCCTGGCGCACGCCCGCGCGCTGCTCTACTCCACCCCCGAGGGCGCGACCGCCTACATCGACGCCAACGTCCTCGACGCGGACCGCATCCTGGCGGCGGCCGCCGAGACGCTGGACCTCAGCCGGCCCACCGCCCTCATCCTGAGCAACATCCTGGGGCACGTCTCCGACTACGAGCAGGGCCGTGAGCTGGTGACCCGGCTCATGGGAGCCCTGCCGTCGGGCAGTTACCTCTCGATCAACGACGGCTCCCGGGGCATCGACCCCGTCTTCGAGGCGGCCCAGGACGCCTACAACGCCAGCGGCGCCGTCCCGTACAACCTGCGCACGGTCGAGGAGATCACCGCGTTCTTCGACGGGCTGGAGCTGATCGAGCCCGGTGTCGTCTCCGTGCCCCTGTGGCGTCCGGACCCCTCCGCGTCCACCCCGGAGATCATCGCCGAGCACGGAGGCCTCGCCCGCAAGCCGTGACCCGGTACGGTCCCGGCGGTAGGGAACCCGGAGGGGGGTGGGAGCGTCTTCCTCCGGGGCGGGCGGCCGGGGCCCTTCCCCGCCCGTCGGCGGCGGGAAGCGGGAACCGACGGGAAGCGGGAACCGCCGGGGGACGCGACGTCGGCGGGGACGGGAAGCCGGCGGGGACGGCAAGTCGGCGGGGACGGGCAAACATCATGAACGGGGAAGCATCATGAGCGACAAGGCACGCAAGCTGTTCGAGGCACTCGACCTCGACGCGAACGGGACGCTGACCCGCGAAGAGGTGATCACCGCGCTGCGGACGAAGGGGCCCACCCTGGTCGCCTCGGGGGACCTGCCGGTCTGGGCTCTGGGTGACGCCGACGCCGCCTCCGCGCTGTTCGACGCGGCCGACCAGAACGGGGACGCGGTGCTGACCCTGGAGGAGTTCACGGCGGTCGTGGACCGCCGCTTCGGCTGGGCCTGAGGCCGGGGGGACACCTCGCTGCGCGCCTCGGTCCGCACCTCGCTGGGCACCTTTGCCCCCACCTCGCTCGGCGCCTCGCTCACGTGGTCGGGGCCGCCCGCTGGTGCGACGCTGGACGTGACAGCTGTCCGAGGACAGACCCGGACCCCCGGGAGGCCCCATGGGGCGGGACGTCCCGGCGATGGTCTTCACCCGCGAGGACCGGCGCCGGTACCGGATCAAGATGCAGGAGTGCCTCGACGCGTTCGCCCTCATGCTGCGCGAGGCACGGTTCGCGTCCGAGGAGCCACGGGTCGGGCTGGAGATCGAGCTGAACCTGGTCGACGAGGCCGCCGAGCCGGCCATGCGCAACAGCGACGTGCTGGAGGCGATCGCCGACCCGGCCTGGGACACCGAGCTGGGCCGGTTCAACCTCGAGATCAACGTGCCGCCCCGCCGGCTGACGGAGGGCGGCCCCGACGCGTGGGAGTCCGAGATCCGCGCCGCCCTCAACCACGCCGACGAGCGGGCCAGATCGGTCGGCGCGCAGCTGATCATGGTCGGCATCCTGCCCACGCTGCGGCAGGAGCACATCGGCGAGTCGGCACTGTCGGAGAACCCTCGCTACCGGCTGCTCAACGACCAGGTCTTCGCGGCCCGGGGCGAGGACCTGCGGATCGAGGTGGACGGCGTCGACCGGCTGCGCACCTACGCGGACACGATCACCCCGGAGGCCGCGTGCACCAGCACGCAGTTCCATCTCCAGGTCTCCCCGGAGGAGTTCCCCGCGTACTGGAACGCGGCCCAGGCCATCGCCGGGGTGCAGGTCGGGCTGGCGGCCAACGCGCCGTTCCTGTTCGGCAGGGAACTGTGGCACGAGACGCGTATCCCGCTGTTCGAGCAGGCCACCGACACCCGGCCGCAGGAGATCAAGGTGCAGGGGGTACGGCCCCGGGTGTGGTTCGGGGAGCGGTGGATCACCAGCGTCTTCGACCTGTTCGAGGAGAACCTGCGCTACTTCCCCGCGCTCCTGCCCCTGTGCGACGAGCAGGACCCGACGGAGACACTGGAGCGTGGTGACATCCCCGAGTTGGCCGAGCTGACCCTGCACAACGGCACCATCTACCGCTGGAACCGCCCGGTCTACGCCGTCGCCGACGGCACACCGCACGTCAGGGTGGAGAACCGGGTGCTGCCGGCCGGCCCCACCGTCGCCGACACCCTGGCCAACGGCGCGTTCTACTACGGCCTCACCCGCGCCCTGGTGGACGAGGAGCGGCCGGTGTGGTCGCGGATGTCCTTCGCCGCCGCCGAGGACAACCTGCACGTGGCGGCGCGGCACGGCATCGAGGCCCGCCTGTACTGGCCGGGGATGGGCGAGGTGCCGGTGTCCGAGCTGGCCCTGCGGCGTCTGCTGCCGCTGGCGCACCGCGGCCTGGAGCTGTCCGGGATGGACACGGCCTGGCGGGAGCCCCTGCTCGGCATCATCGAGCAGCGCTGTGTCACCGCCCGCAACGGCGCGCTCTGGCAGAAGGAGATGTTTCACCGCCTCGCCGCCGGCCCCGGTGCCGACCGCCACGAGGCCCTGAGGCGGATGACTCGGCAGTACATCGACTACATGCATCTCAACGCCCCCGCACACACCTGGCCGGTCGACTGACGTGGGGGGCGGTTCCGGGCCGGAACGATCACCACAAAAGCGCCCCCAGCGCGCGGGCGTGACGAAGCACGTGGTGGGCGAGGGGACAGGGCCGAGGATCTCGTCGTATCCGAGAAGCGCAGCGCATGAGTGCGGGAGCACAGGTCGTGACGGGACGGGGTGGCCGACGAGACTTCGGCACCGCACCGGCCCCGAGGCGACAAGGGAACTGCAAGGAGCCTGCAAGGAAACCGCCGTACCCGACGGGCAGACCCCTTTCGGCTGCGGTGCGCGGCCTTGAGCGATGGGGGATCGCATGTCTGTCGGAACCACGAAACCAGCCCTGATCGAGCAGGGGCACTGGCTGACGTTACGGGACTGCAAGAGGGTGCTGGTGGTCGCCCACACGGTGACCTTCGCCCAGCGGTTGCGTGAGGTCTTCGGCCTGCTGGAGGCCGATCTGCGGGTCCAGTTGGTCTTCACCACCCCACCGCACGCCTTCGGTGCCGGAGTCGGGCGGTATCTGCAGGAGATGGGCATCACCACCGTGCCCTGGGAGGAGGCGCTGGAGGCCGAGTTCGACCTCGCCCTGGCCGCCGGTTCCCGCGGTGTGCACCAACTGCGCAGTCCGGTCGTCCGAGTCTCGCACGGGGCCGGACACATCAAGCCGCTCACCGACACCGGCTCGCTGCCTCCGGGGGCGGAGCGGCCGCCCGGGATGATGAGCCGTCGACACCTGCTGCACCAGGGGCGGGTGGTCCCCGCGGCGATCGTCTACGCCCACGAGCGCGACCTGGCGGAGCTGGCCCGCACCTGCCCGGAGGCACTGCCGGTCGCGCATGTCCTGGGCGACCCGTGCGTCGACCGGATCACGGCGGGCATGCCCCGGCGCGCGGACCACCGCCGGGCGCTGGGCATCGACGGGGGGCAGCGGCTCGTGGTGGTCACCTCCACCTGGGGACCGTCGTCCACCTTCGGGCGGCTCGACTCCCTGCTGCCGCAACTGCTGGGCCAGCTCCCCGTCGACCGCTACCGGATCGCGCTGCTGCTCCATCCGAACGTGTACGCCGGTCACGGCACGTGGCAGGTGCGCAGTTGGCTGGCGGGCTGCCGCGACAGGGGCATCGCCGTGGTCCCACCGGAGGCCGACTGGCAGACGCTGCTGATCGCCGCCGACTGGATCATCGGCGACCACGGGTCGCTGACCGCGTACGGCACGCTGACCGATGCCGCCCTGCTCCTCACCGCGGCGCCCGGGCGGGAAGTGGCCGCCCACTCCCCGGCGGCGCTGCTGACCGGCATCGCCCCGGTGGTCTCTCCCGGGCACCCGCTGGCCGAGCAGTTGGAGTACACCGCGCGCATGCGGCGCCCGGGTCAGTACGACCAGGTGGCCGCCTCGTTGTCGTCGGCTCCGGGGCAGTTCCACCAGCGGATGCGGTCGGTCCTCTACGGACTTCTCGGACTGGGCGAGCCGGCCCGGCCGCCCGTGGTGGCTCCGCCGCCGACGCCGCTGCCGCTCACCCGGTGGGAGATCTCCGCCGACCTGGGTTTCGCACGGTGAGGCGGGGACCGCGGGGACCGCGGGAGCCGCTCCTCGACGGCGCCTGGACATCGGTGTGCTTCGTGGGGCCGGAGGAGAGCGTCGGGCCCCGAGCCGGGGGTCCCCGCCGAACCGGGCTCAGCACCCTGCCGGTCACCGTCCTCGCCTCTGTCGTCTGGCGGACGGAGTCGACACGAGGGCGGGCCCACGTCCGCCTCGACGCACTGGCCGGCCCGGAAGGGGGCCTCTCGTACGGGTCGCCGCCACCCTGCGCGCACCCGCCGGGCACGCTCCCGTGCGATGTGCATCTGTGGGCGGACCCCGGCGTGACGTACCGGCGGGGACTGGCGGAGTGCGCCGATGTGCTGGTGAGCCGCACCCCGTCGCCCCCGGCCGGGGCGCGCTCGCGGGTGGCCCACCTCCTCGTGCGTCACCCCGGTTGTCTCACGGCTGCCGTTCCCGAGCCGGGCAGAGGGTGCTGGGTCGGCGTACGCGGCGGGTCGGGCGGCATACGCTACGCGCGGCCCGAGACGGGTGAGTTCACGGACCGGGCCGCACCGCTGTTGGTCGCCTCACTCGTGCATGCGTGGGTTGCGGCGGGGCGGGCACCGGCCGCCTTGCGCTCGATCGGTCCCGCCGACGCGTAACCGCTGCCGTCGGGACCACGGCCACGACCGTCGGCTGCGGCAGCTCTCACAGCTGCCGCAGCCGACGGTCCACCCGCTCCGCCTGGTCGGGGCTCACCCGTCGCAGGAGGTCCCGGGCCGCCTCGTAATGGGCGGCGGCCCCGGCCGTGTCGCCCTGTGCCTCCGCCGCCTCGGCGAGCCATGCCAAGGTGCGCCCCTCCCAGTGAGCGGACCGGGCCGAGCCCGCCCGGAAGCTCACCAGTGCCTCCCGCAGGTGGCGTTCGCCCGCTTCACGCTCACCGCTGCGCTCCAGGACATGACCGAGGAGGGCCTGGACCCGGGCCGCCTCGTACCTCTCCTCCAGCGACTCCAACTCGGCCTGGGCTTCGCTGAGATGTCGTACCGCCGTATGCAGGTCGCCGCGTGCCAGTGCGGTTTCGCCCAGGCGCCGCCGGGTCAGCGCGACGCCACGCCGGTAGCCGATCGACTCCCTGAGCCGTAAAGCACTCTCGAAGTGCTCACGGGCCTCGTCCAGGCGGTGGGTCAGAAGGTCGAGGTGCCCGAGCCCGTTGAGTGCCTGGGCCTCCTGCCGTACGTCCCCCTCCGAGCGGGCCAGCTCCCAGGCCTGCCGGTACCAGTCGGCCGCTTCCGTGTACCGGCCCGCGGCGCGCAGCCCGATCGCGCCGGAGGTGAGCATCCGGCCTTCGCCCGCCCTCGATCCGCTCCGGCGTGCCGCCTCCAGGCCCAACTGGTGCGCCTCGATCCACATGTCGGTGGGGCGGAACCTCAGGAAGAGTGGCCAGATCAGGTCGGCCAGACGCCAGCAACTCGTGTCCAGGCCGGTCCAGGCGCAGTGCCGCACAGCGCTCATCAGGCCGTTGCGATGCGTGTCCAGCCAGGCCAACGCCGTCTCGGGGCCGGCCAGGGGGGTAGGAGCGACGGCCGTTACGGCCACACCGTGCTCCGCCATCCGGTGACTGGGCGCGAGGATGCTCTCCGCCACCGCCGCGGTGGCCAGACACCAGTCGACGAAGGCGTGCAGGACGCGTCCGTGCCGGTCCTGGTCCTCCTCGGCTTCACCGCGCCGACGGGCGTGCGGCTGCACCAGGTCGTGGAAGCGGTAGCTACCGGCACCGATCTCCTCCAGCAGGTTCGCCTCCAGGAGCGCCTGCACGGCGATGTCGATCGCGGCCGTGTCGACCGCCGCGCCCGGTGCCCGGTGACCGCCGTCGGCCACGGCTGCCAGCAGGTAGAGGTCGTAGTGGTCCGTCGGCAGCAACCCCATCGTGCGGTAGAGCGCCGCGCTCTCCTCCGGCAACAGGTCGTACGACAGGTCCAGAGCCGTCCGCATCACGGTGTGCCCTTCGATCCGCAGGGTGTCGACGGCGTCGCGCGCCGCGGACAGTGTTTCGGCGAGGGTGGACACGGAGCGGTGCGGGCGCACGGCGAGTTGGGCGGACGCCAGGCATACCGTCAGCGGCAGTCGGCCGCACAGGTTCACCACCTCGTGGGCGGCGGCGGGCTCTCTCGTCACCCGCGCCCCGCCGCCCACGGCCAGGAGTTCGACGGCCGATTCCGCCGGCAGGCCCTCCAGCCGGTGCACGGACGCTCCGTCGACCCGCAGACCGGTGAGGTTGCTCCTGCTGGTCACGACCGTGAGTCCGGTCGGCGTGCCGGGCAGGAGCGGCCGTACCTGGGCGGCCGTGAAGGCGTTGTCCAGCAGGACCGCCATCCGTAGTCCCGCGGTCAGCGAGCGCCACAGGGCGCTGCGTCCCGCGATGTCGGACGGTACGGAGGGTGCGCCGAGCGCGATGAGGAAGCGCTCCAGGACCGTGGCAGAGGAGACCGGCCCGAAGTCGTCGTCGACGGAGTGACCGCCGAGGTCCGCGTAGAGCGTGCCGTCGGGAAAGTCGCTCGCGTGCCCGTGGAGCCAGTGCGTGACGAGGGCGGTCTTCCCGACTCCGGGCAGCCCGCTGACCACCAGGACCTGGGGCGCGTGTGCCGGCCGCTGCGAGCGCAGCGTGTCCAGAACGCGTCGGTCGCCCTCGCGGTCGACGAACTGTGCGGTGACCGGGGGCAGTTGACGGGGTACGGGAAGGCGGGCACGGTCGGATCCGGGCTGCAGGTGGAAGTGGAGGCCGTGGATGTCACGAGCCTGCACACTGGGGCCGTGGATCACGGAACTCCCGCCGACCACGTTGGCGGTCGGAGCGGGCGGCGGCTGCGGTGGCGCCGCTCCACGACGCCGCAGCCACGAGGCGACGGCACGGCGTGTGCCGACGTCGCGGGTGGCCAGGTCGTCCAGTTCACGGGCGAGACGGCGCAGCGCCGTGCGGGTCCGCTCGGGCGGCGCGTTCTCGTCGGGGGGCCAGAGGCCGGACACCGCGGGGTCCACGAGTGCCGCGGTCCGTACGACCTGGGTCAGCGCCTGCCACGTTGGGGATCGTCCGTCCGCATGACACTCGAGGATGGCTGTCGACAGCGCCTCAAGCCTGCTCGATGAGGGAACGTGCACCGCGTGGTTCCTCTCGACGCGTCCATCGATCCTGGCATTCGCATATGCGCGCAGGTGCGCACCATGCCCGGCCCGCCGGAACTCACTCCCCGCTTTCGGCAACGCGTGAACAGGGACGGCTGTTTATCAGTCACTTTCAGAGTCAGCCCATGCCCATCTAGTCAGTCTCCGCAGGGCCATGACACGCTCTACTGCCCAACCGAGAAAGCGCTACCGGCCGGAGGACGCTGGTGGAGTGGGAAATCCGCCTTTCGGGTTCGGTCGGCATACGGGCCGACGACCGGCGCAGTGATCCGGGCTCCACCAAATCCCGCCTGACGCTGGCCGTACTGGCCTGGGAGGCGGGCCGGACCGTCAGCATGGACACCCTGATCCACCGGGTCTGGGACGATCACCCGCCGGTCAAGGCGAGGGAGGCGCTCCACACCCATGTGTCGCGCATCCGCAACGCCCTGCGTCTCGCCGGAGCCGACGCGCCCGCGATCGTCAGCCGGACGAACTCCTACGAGATGGACGTCGACCCCGACCTAGTGGACCTGCGCCGCTACACGAACCGCATCACCCAGGCCCGTTCACTGCGGGATGACGACGCGGAATCGGCCCTGTTGCTGCTGAGCGAGGCGGACGGCCTCTGGCGCGGCGAGCCACTGGCCGGTATCACCGGCTCCTGGGCGGAACATCTGCGGGCCACCGTCACCGAGACCCGCCTCGGCGCCGCGATGACGCGAGCGGAGATCCTCATCGGCATGGAGCGGTTCGCGGACGCCGTGCCCCTTCTGCTGCCCCTCGCGGAGGCGAACCCCGTCGACGAGGCCCTGATCGAGCGGCTGGCCCTCGCGCTCCACGGCAGCAGCCGTACGGCCGAGGCGACCAGGTTGCTCCAGCGGACACGGCAGCGCGTCATCCGCGACATCGGCCTCGACGCCGGACAGCGACTGCACCGCGTCCAGCAGGGGATCCTGTCGGGGGCGCCGGCCGCGGAGCTGCTCGAGCGCACGGCAACGGCACCACGGCCGCACGCCGATCCGCCCCGCAGGGTTGTGGACAACCTGCCGCGCGACGTCCCGTGGGTCGGCCGTCGTGACGAACTGCGGCGCCTCACCGCAGCCCTCTGCGAGGGCGACGACTCGGGGGGCACGGTGGTCACCGTGGAGGCCATAGACGGCATGGGCGGCGTGGGCAAGACCTCCCTGGCCGTCCACATGGCCCATCAGTTGAGGGACCGATTCCCAGGCGGCCGCCTCTTCCTGCACCTGGGCGGGCACGCATCGGACCGGACTGCGCTGACGCCCGCCCGGGCGCTCACCGAGCTTCTGCGCCTGCTCGGCACGGACGCCAAGGATCTGCCGCACGAGACGGACGAGTTGGTGGCGCTGTGGCGTTCCGTGGCCCGCGAGCGGCGCATGCTGGTGATCCTCGACGACGCGGCGGGCCCCGGCCAGGTCCGCCCCCTGCTCCCCGGCGCCTCCCCCACCGCGGTCCTCGTGACCAGCCGAAGACGGCTCCCCGGCCTGCCGGGAGTGCGGCCGGTCTCTCTGGACGTCCTGCCCCGCGACGACGCGATCGCTCTCTTCGAGCAACGCCTCGGGGCGCGGCGCGGCGTCAGACAGTCCGAGATCGCCGAGATCGTTCGCATCTGCGGCCATCTGCCGCTGGCCATCGAGATCGCCGCGAGCCGGCTGCTCGCGCACCCCTCGTGGACCACCCACGACCTGCTGGCCCAGCTCACCGACGGTGCCGGACACCTGGACGAACTACGGGACGGCGAGCGGACGTTGGCGCACGTCTTCGCGCTCTCGTACCGCGCGCTGGGCCCTGAACAGCAGTTGGTCTTCCGGTGCGTCGGACTGCACTTCGGGACGGAATTCGGGCCGCCCGCGGTCGCCGCGCTGGCCGGCCTGACCCTCGGCGCGACCGAACGTGTACTGGAGGAACTCCTCGCCCACCACCTGGTTTCCGAGCCGACACCGCATCGATTCACCATGCATGATCTTCTGCGGGTGTATGCGCGTTCATTGACCGGCGCCGACGAATCCACAGCCACGTCCACAGCGGAATCCGAATACACTGGCGAAAGTCGGCCATCCATACGAAGGCTCGTGGATCACTATGTCTCCACCGCCGACCGCGCCGATCGACTGGCCTATCCGTTCCGCTCGCGCATGACCGTCGACATCGACGGCTCTCCCGTCAGACCCCGGCGGGAGATCACCGACGCGCACACGGCCGAGGACTGGCTGATCGCCGAGGGCGGCAATCTTCTGGAAACGCTGACCTGGATCGCGGAACACGGGTCGGAACGCGAGTTGGCGAACGGCGTGCACGTGCTGGCCGGATTCCTGGACATGGCAGGACATCTGTCCACCGCCGAGCCGCTGCTGCGGCGGGCCGTCGCCCACTGGGCCGACACGGGCGACGAGGCGGCACGGGCCAGGGCCCTGCTGGATCTGAGCACGGTGTACACCCACAGTTCGCGCTACGAGGAGGCGATCTCGGCCGCCCGCGCGGCGCTGCACGCCGCTCGCGCCCTCGCCGACACGGCGCTGGAGAACGAGTGCATTCACCAACTGACCGTTCCCCTGTGGCAGACAGGACGCTACAAGATCGCCCAATCACTCCAGAAGAACTCCCTCGCATTGCTCAAGCAAACTGGAAGCAAGCTCCAGACGGCCCGCAGCGAAAACCTATTAGGCATAACCCACCTACACCTGGCGGAGAACGATGAGGCACTTGCCTGCTTCCGGTCCGCCCTCTCCGCCTTCAGGGAAATGGGTGACGATCGAGGAATATACAGCACCCTGAACAACCTGGCGGAGTTGTACCAGAGAATCGGGAATCCAGGCGCGGCGGAGAAATCCTATCGCCAAGCGATCAGCCTGGCGGCAGGAATGGGAAATCGGCGGGACAGCGCGACCATTCAAATGAACCTGGCGAGTGTTCTGGAACTGCTGGGAGAAACAGGCGAGGCACGTGCTCTCTACGAGCGGGTTCTGCCGGTGCTGCGCGATGTGGGTGATCTACGCGCGGAGGCCATCACGCTCAACGGGATCGGCAGGACCTACCGTGCGGCCGGCCACAGCGAACGCTCCCTGAGCCGGCATCTGGCCGCGCTGGTCGTGGCCCGGCGCATCCGTGCCGTGGGCGAGGAGATCGACATCCTCCACGACCTCGCCCAGGCCGAGCGCGACGCGGGCCGGCGGCGCAGGCCGTGGCCCATCTGGAGGAGTCCCGGTCGCTCAGCGCGAGCATAGGCGCCACCTCCGAGGAGGCGCGCGCACCCGCGCACTGACACGGATACGCGAGCGGACGGGCGGACCCGGCGAGCGGGGAAACGACTTACACGCGTAGATATCGGCGGCCCTCGAATTCTTTCTCGTGCGGCGCACGCGCGCCCGCACGGAGCCGTATGATCATTACACGGCGACCCGCCGGGCGATTCTCGGGTATGTCGCCGTGCGCAAGAACGCACCTTCAGGACGTTGTCACAAGGGAGCACCAGCACGTGAGAATCCCCGCCGTCATCACCCTGACCTGCATCGCCTATTTCGTTATGGCAAACGAAATATCGCGGCACGTCACGGGCGCCTGACGGACACGAGGCACGGCATCCTGACCTGATCCACGGATCCGCGGGAGCTGTTCCCGACCGGCCGTTCTCCGACGGAGGACGCGGTTGGCTTCTCCCCGACCAGATGAATCCCTGGGACCATGAAGCTCCGTACACGTGGCAGGGGGCTCAGACGTGGACCCGATCTCGGCAGGACTTCTCGTAGCGATGGCGAGCGGCGCGGCCGGCGAGGCGGGTCGGCAGTTGTGGGCGGCGCTGAACCACCTCGTGCGTGGCAGGCCGGAGGAGGGTTCGTCCGCGGTCGCGACCGGTGAGGCCGAACTGGTCTCCTTGAGCCGGGCTCCTGACGACGAGGAACGAGCGCGGGCACTGAGCGCGATCCTGTTGCGCCGGGCAGAACAGGACGCCGTGTTCCAGGCAGGCCTCGCGCAGTGGCAGCAGCAGGCTCGGACACTGGGAACCGGGCCTGGGGAGACCCACAACACGATCAGCGGAGGGACACAGCGGAGCCCGGTCCTTCAGGGACGCGATTTCTCCGGCATCACCTTCAACGGCCCCGTCGAGCGGCCCACGGAGTGAGCGCACCTGACGCCGGCCGCGAGGAGCCGCCTGATCCGAAGGGTGCAGCGGCAGGTGGGGCAGGTGCCCGCCGGTCCGGTCGGTCCCGCAGCCGGGGAGGCGCCGCGACGCACTCCCCGCAGGGGAGCACGCTCAGCCGGACGGCCGACCCGGCCGTCCACCCGCCGCGTCGCTCCGCGCGTCGAACAACTGCACGCCGATGCCCGCCAGGACCAGTCCCGTGGCGATGAGCAGTCCCTGGGGCAGGGCGACGCCGACGACCAAGGCGGCCAGCCCTGCCGCCAGGGTCCACCAGGCCCCGGTGCGGCGACGTGAGCGAGGCCGGGCGGGGTGGGGATCGTCACGGGCCGGCTGCTCGTCACGGGCCAGCTGTCCTTGAAGCACGGCAGGGCACTCGTCGTCGGACTGCGGCACGACGCTCCTCCCTTCCCAGGGCGATCCGGAGCGCGGCTCTTCCGGGTCCGGTAGTCCGCATGGCATCGGCCCGGTCGGTGCGACGATGTGCAGCGACTCCCGGCGCAAGGCCCAACAGGGTTATTTCCAGGGGAAGTAGGGGCAAACGTTGCGACCCGTCCTCAGTCCGTCGGTGACCTTGCCGACGCACCCCAGCGCGTGACGGCGGCCGGGTCGAGCGGAACGGCACACCTGGAGCGGCACGCGTCATCGCGGGATGTGCTCTCCTCACCGACTTCCTCGGCCCACCTGACCTTCTCCGTCAGCACGGGGGCAGCACTTCACGGCGCCGGCGTGGATCAGCGCGTTCGGCGTGGGGGGGCGGTGAGACGGGCACCGACGCCCGCACCTGGTTCGGCGGCGACAGCACCGACTGCTTTCGCCGACCACGACGCCCGCTTCACCCCCTGGCCCCTGGCCGCCCGTCGCCGTCGCCCGTCGCCCGTCGCCCGGGAGGGGGCCACGACGGCTGGCCCCTGCTGCGCGTCGACACGGCGGGACGGCGATACGGCCGCCCGCTCGGCCGGGGCGACTGGCGCGGCACCGCCCGGGACCACCGCATGCACCGCCTGGGACCACCTCAGGACCGCCGCGACCCATACCGGCCCCGTCGTCACCCCAGTGCGGGGCGGCGCATGCTCACCGCCGGCCACGCCGACCACGGCGACTCCGTGCCACCCCTGCGGGAGCAGCCCCCGACGTCTCCAGGGACGGTGCGCGGCAAGGAGTACGCCGCGCGGGTGGCCTTCACCACCCGTCGGGCCGGCGCACCGGGTCCGTCGGCGCCGCCGTGCGTCCCGCCGTGTCCATGAGCGGCCAAGGGTTCAGCTCGAGGAGGAAGGGGTGAGCACCACGAAGTCGGCCTTCGCCCGGTCGAGGCAGACGGCGAGGCGGCCTACACCCTCCGCGTCCACCGGTCCCATCTGCACGCTGCCGCCGTTCTCCGTGACCGCGGCGACGGCGCGTCGCAGTCGGGGACCGCGAACACCGGGTGCCAGTACGCCCGCCCGTCCGTCAGCGAGAGGTCCTCCTCGCCGAGCTGCATCAGGCCGCCCTGCATACGGTCCTCGGTCTGCCCGGCCGGGGTGATGATGGTGTACGTGCCCCCGCCGCCCGGCATCTCCATGTCGCTGAACTGCCAGCCGAAGACGGAGCCGTAGAACTGCCGCGCGGCGGCGGCGTCGCTCGTGTACAGCTCGGTCCAGGACAGTGAGCCCGGCTCGTCGGCCAGCTCGAAGCCCTTGTTGTCCGCCGGCTGCCAGGCGGCGAACTGGCCGCCCGACGGGTCGGTGTACTGAGCCATCCGTCCCCATTCGCCGAGGTCCCTCGGGGGCACCCGGACCGTGCCGCCGGCGCCTTCCACCGCCCGGGTGGTGGCGTCCGCGTCGGTGACCGTGTAGTAGATCATCCAGGCCGAGCGAGCGCCCTCCTCGGACAGCTTGCCGAGCCCGGCGACGGTCTTGCCGTCCTTCTTGAACATCCCGCCTTCCATGCCCCCGCTCTCGCCCTCGCCCTCGCCCATGGACTCGAAGTCCCAGCCGAGCACCGCACCGTAGAAGGCCGCGGCGGCCCGGACGTCGGGGGCGCCGAGGTCGAGCCAGCAGGGGGAGCCGGGAGTGAGGTCGGTGGTGATCACAGCTGTTCCCTTTCGCAGATCCGGTGTCGTTTCAGCGTGACACCCGCCACCGACAATCGCGCGTCGGCCGGCGCCCACGAGCGCGGCATCCCCGTCGTCCTCGGAACACCGACGCACGCCGTGCCGCTGTGGCCGGCCCGCCGGTACCGGAGATCGCGGGCGAGCGGCGCACCGGCGAGCGCATCGGGTGGGGTGCCCGGCAGGCGGCCGACTTCACCACCCCCGCCTTCCGCTTCCACGGCGAGCGGGTCATCCGCGAGGTCGTCGCTCGGTACGCCCGCCACCCCGCGGTGATCGGCTTTCGGGTCGGCTGCTCGTCTCACGCAGCGACGAGGCGTCGGCCCGACCGGAGGCGCCCGCGGAACGGTCCGCCGAGGACGGGGCGCTGCACGGGCTGGCGATGGAGCGGATCGCGGCTGCGGTCAGTGCCCTTCGCCAGGACCAACGGGACGCCCTGATCATGCGAGACCAACAGGGCCTGCCCGGCAGAACCGTCGCCCGTTCGCCCGGCAGAACCGTCGCCCGTTCGCCCGGCCTGAGCGAAACCGCCATGACGTCGCGGCCGCGCAGAGCACGCGCGGCACTGCGCCACTCGCCGGCGGCACCCGACACTTCAACCGATCCTGCCATCGACTCACCAGGCCACCCTGGTGGCGGCCCCGGTCGGCCCCTGATCGCCTTCCGCGGCTGCCCCGCCTGTCGGTTGGTCGGCCCGGCGCAGACCATCTCGCACGGGCGTCCGGAGCGCCGGTGTGCGGGCGGCGCCTGCGTTCTCACCACGGCGCACCCGGCGGTGGAGGCCGCGGACTAGCCGCCCGCGTCGCCCCTCACGTGCCGCAGGTAGGCATCGTGCACGGTGGGGGCGAAGAGGCCGACGACGAAAGCGACCGGGCTGCCACAGAGGAGCAGGGGACCGACGTCCGAGATCCAGTCCCCGATCGCGAGACTCGCGACGACGTCCACATAGCAGAACAGGAACAGCGCTCCCCCTCCGACCTTCGGCCTCATCGACCGCCCCCTCCACCACCTCGACCACTCCTTGCATGCCCGGCCGTGACCGCCCGACACCGCTTTCGGAACGGCTCGGGCCGACGAACAGGTTCGACAACGGCGCCTGGGCCGGAGCGCGTTCGGACGGCACCGCACCGGATGCCCGCCCGGCGACATGGTCCGCCTCCTGTACTCGTGGAGGACGGGTCGCTGCCGAAGCCCCCACGCCCCTCGGCGGGTTCGCATCGTCGGTACAGCACTACAGTGAGACGGTGACCTCTCCGTCGGAAGACCCGCCCTCGTCGATCAGCGCGGACGATCGCGACACGGCCGTACAGCGGTTGCAGGAGGCGTACGCCGAAGGGCACATCTCCCACGAGGAGATGGACGAGGGACTCGGCCAGGTGCTCACCGCCAGGAAGCACAGCGAGCTGGTGTCGGTCCTGGCCTCGCTTCCGGAGGAGAAGTCGGCCACCACGTCCACGATCGCCGTCGCCGGAGGACGGATCCGGCGGCGCGGCCCATGGCGGGTGCCCCGCATCCTCAAGGTCGAGTCCGCGTTCGGAAGAGTGCGCCTCGATCTGTCCCGGGCCGTCATCGAACATCCGGTGGTCGACATCGAACTGCAACTCGGCACGGGCAACGCCAGAATCACGGTGCCTCGCGACGCGATCGTCGACATCGAGGGTGTGCACACCGGGTGGAAGGACTCCTCCTACAGGACCCGGCGGCGGTCCCGCCCCCGCGGGCCGAGGATCCGGATCTCCGGAACCATGGGGTTCGGCCGGCTGAAGGTCCGTCACGCCCGGCGCTGAGGCCCAGCCGGCACCGGGGAACGGCAACCGGCCCCACCCGGTGAACGGTGCGGCCTTCGCTGGGCGAGCGAAGCGTCAGCGGCTCGCCCGCAGGCCCAGCACCATCGTGAGGCCGCCACCCGGTGTGTCCTCGGCGGTGAGACTCCCTCCCATGGCCTCGGCGAAACCGCGGGCGACCGCGAGCCCCAGGCCGACGCCCGCGCCACGCGGAGAATCGCCGTGGCGCTGGAACGGCTCGAAGATACGCGCCTTCGCCTCGTCCGGGACGCCCGGGCCGCGGTCGACCACCCGCACCTCCACCCGGTCGGCGATGGCGCTCGCCGACACCAGCACCGGTGTGTCCTGGGGGCTGTACTTGACCGCGTTCTCGACGACGTTGGCGACGGACCGTTCCAGCAGGCCCTTGTCCACGTCGACCATCGGCAACGTCTCCGGGATGTCGAGTTCCACGCTGCCCTCGGGCACTCCCGACAGGGCCATCGGGATCACCTCGTCGAGGCCGGCCTCTCGGATGGTGGAGGTGACCGTGCCGGTGTGCAGGCGGGACATGTCGAGCAGGTTGCCCACGAGATGGTCGAGGCGGTCGGCGCCCTCCTCGATCGCGGCCAGCAGCTCGGCCCGGTCCTCCTCGGACCACTCCACGTCGCCGGAGCGGAGGGAGGAGACCGAGGCCTTGATCCCGGCCAGCGGCGTGCGCAGGTCGTGGCTGACGGCGGCGAGCAGCGCGGTGCGGATGCGGTTGCCCTCGGCCAGTTCCTTGGCCTGGTCGGCTTCGGACCGCAGGCGCTGACGGTCCAGGACCACGGCGGCCTGGGCTGCGAACGCGGCCAGGATCCGGCGGTCGGACGCCGGCAGTACCCGGCCGGACAGCGCGAGGGCCATATGGTCGCTGACCGGCATGTCCACGTCCGCGTCCTCGGGGCGCGGCACCGGCCGCCGGCCCGCGCTGCCCGCGCTGCCCGCGCAGGTCCACGGGGCGACCTCGTTCTCCCGCTCCAGCAGGGCGACCGATTCCATGCCGAAGGTCTCCCGCATCCGCTCCAGCAGCGCCTCCAGGCTCGTCTCGCCGCGCAGCACGCTGCCCGCCAGGAAGGAGAGGATCTCCGACTCGGCGCGCAGCCGGGCCGCCTGGTGCGTACGACGGGCCGCCAGGTCCACCACGGAGGCCACCGACACCGCCACGGCGAAGAAGACCACCAGGGCGACGAGGTTCTTGGAGTCCGCGATCGTGAGGCGGTGCAGGGGTGGCGTGAAGTAGTAGTTCAGCAGCAGGGAACCGAACGCCGCCGAGGCCAGCGCCGGCAGCAGGCCGCCGAACAGGGCCGCAGCCACCGTCAACGTCAGGAACAGCAGCATGTCGTTCGCGAGCCCCAGGTCCGCGTCGATGTGGGTGAGCAGCAGTGTCAGCAACACCGGGCCGACGACGCCGGTCAGCCAGCCGCAGACGATGCGGGAACGGCCGAGCCGCGCACCCCGGGCCGCGGGCAGCCCCCGGCCCTTGCCGGCTTCGCCGTGCGTGATGAGGTGCACGTCCAGGTCGGGCCCGGACTCCCTGGCGACCGTGGCGCCGACACCGGGTCCGAAGACGTACTGCCATCCCTTGCGCCTGGAGACGCCGAGGACGATCTGGGTGGCGTTGACGCCGCGCGCGAAGTCCAGCAGCGCGGAGGGGATGTCGTCGCCGATGACGTGGTGGAAGGTGCCGCCGAGGTCCTCGACGAGGGTGCGCTGGACGGCCAGTTCCTTCGGGGAGGCGGAGGTGAGTCCGTCGCTGCGGGCGATGTGGACGGCCAGCACCTCGCCGCCCGCGCCCTTCTCGGCGAGTCGGGCGGCGCGGCGGATCAGCGTGCGGCCCTCGGGCCCGCCGGTCAGGCCGACGACGATCCGCTCGCGTGAGCCCCAGATCCTCGACACCCGGTGCTCGCTGCGGTATTCGGTCAGGTACGCGTCGACCCGGTCGGCGACCCAGAGCAGGGCCAGCTCGCGCAGGGCGGTGAGGTTGCCGGGGCGGAAGTAGTTGGACAGGGCCGCGTCGACCTTGTCCGGCTTGTAGATGTTGCCGTGCGCCATGCGGCGGCGCAGCGCCTGGGGCGGCATGTCGACCAGCTCGATCTGGTCGGCGCGGCGCACCACTTCGTCGGGGACGGTCTCCCGCTGCCGTACGCCGGTTATCGACTCGACGACGTCACCGAGCGACTCCAGGTGCTGGATGTTGACGGTCGAGACGACGTCGATGCCGGCGGCGAGCAGTTCCTCCACGTCCTGCCAGCGCTTGGTGTTGCGGGAACCGGGGATGTTGGTGTGGGCGAGTTCGTCCACCAGGGCGACGGCCGGGGCGCGGTCCAGGACGGCGTGCACGTCCATCTCGCTGAAGGTGGAGCCGCGGTACTCCAGCTCCCGGCGCGGGATCTGTTCCAGGCCGTGCAGCATGACCTCGGTGCGCGGCCGGTCGTGGTGCTCGACGAAGGCGACGACGCAGTCGGTGCCCCGCTCGAGACGGCGGTGTCCCTCGGAGAGCATCGCGTACGTCTTGCCGACGCCCGGTGCCGCGCCCAGGTGGATCCGGAGCTTGCCGCGTGCCATGGTCTCGTCTCTGGGGCGTATGCGGGCGGGAGAGGTCGTATGCGATCAGGAGAGGTCGTTTGCGGGCGGTCGGGAACCGTCGCATGCGGTCGGGAACCGTCGTACGCGGTCTTGGGATCGTCAGGTTCCGAAGCGGTGGCCCATGCCGACGACGTCCGGCCGGCGTGCGGCGGCGAGGCGCAGTGCGGTGACGCCGTCGGGCGCCGGGTCGACGCCGTACCGGCGCGCCCGCAGGCTGAGCACCAGAGCCCGGACGAGCTGGGGATCGTCCTCCACCACCAGTACCCGCGTCATCGGTGTGGGCCTTTCCTGTCGTGGGGAGCGGCGTGGGGAGCGCCGGAGGAGCGGACCCGGCCTCGTGGGTCCGGAAGTCGGCGGAACTGGTCCCGGCCGCCGGCTCCCGGGGGTGCGGCTGCGGCCATCAGCTCCTCGCCACGAGTTCCTTGAGCGCGATGTTGAGTTCCAGGACGTTGACCGTGGGCTCGCCCATGAAGCCGAGGATGCGGCCGTCCGTGTGCTCGTCCACGAGCCTGCGGACCTGGGCGACGGACAGGCCGTTGCGCTCGGCGATCCGGTGGACCTGGATGCCTGCGTAGGCCGGGGAGATATGGGGGTCCAGTCCGGAGCCGGAGGAGGTGACCGCGTCGGCGGGTACGTCGGACGGCTTGACCTCGTGGTCAGGGGTCGAGTTGTCCTCGACGACCGCGGCCTTGGCGTCCTTGACCCACTTGATCAGGTCGGCGTTGTCACCGGAGCGGTTCGTCGCGCCGGACAGGATCAGCTTGTACCGGGTGTTGGCGGTGTTGGTGCCGAGGCCGTTCCGCGGACGCCCCTGGAACCACTTCAGGTCGGGCTCCGGGGTCTCCTGGCCCTTCTCGAGCGGCAGGTTGTACGCCTGGCCGATGAGCGAGGAGCCGACGACCCTGCCGTCCGAGGTGATCTCCGAGCCGTTCGCCTTGCCGGGGAACAGGCCCTGGGCGACGCCGGTGACGGCCAGCGGGTAGAGGATGCCCGTCACCACGGTGAGTACGGCAAGGGCGCGCAGGCCGGCCCAGAGCAACCGGGCCGTGTTCGTGAGGGAGTTGTTCATGGCGGTCAGCCGATCCCGGGGATGAGGGAGATGAGCAGGTCGATGATCTTGATGCCGACGAAGGGGGCTGCCAGTCCGCCCAGACCGTAGATGCCGAGGTTGCGGCGGAGCAGCTTGTCCGCGCTGACCGGGCGGTACCGCACGCCGCGCAGGGCGAGCGGTACCAGCGCGATGATGATCAGCGCGTTGAAGACGACCGCGGAGAGGATCGCGGAGTCGGGCGAGGACAGGCGCATGACGTTGAGCGTGTCCAGGCCGGGGTAGACCGCGGCGAACAGCGCCGGAATGATCGCGAAGTACTTCGCGACGTCGTTGGCGATGGAGAACGTCGTCAACGCACCCCGTGTGATGAGGAGTTGCTTGCCGATCTCGACGATCTCGATGAGCTTGGTCGGGTTGGAGTCGAGGTCGACCATGTTGCCGGCCTCCTTGGCGGCCGACGTGCCGGTGTTCATCGCCACGCCGACGTCGGCCTGGGCCAGCGCGGGCGCGTCGTTGGTACCGTCGCCGGTCATCGCGACGAGCTTGCCGCCCGCCTGCTCCCGCTTGATCAGCGTCATCTTGTCCTCGGGGGTGGCCTCCGCGAGGAAGTCGTCGACGCCCGCCTCCTCGGCGATCGCCTTGGCCGTCAGTGGGTTGTCGCCCGTGATCATGATCGTCTTGATGCCCATGCGGCGCAGCTCGTCGAACCGCTCCCGCATGCCCTCCTTGACGACGTCCTTGACGGCCACGAGCAGCGGCGTACCGCCCGCCTCCGAGATCCTGTCGGCGAGGGTGTCGGCGTCCTCGGCGAGGGTGCCGCCCCGTTCGCGCACCCAGGCGATCACCGAACCGGCCGCGCCCTTGCGGACCCTGCGCCCGTCGACGTCCACGCCCGACATGCGGGTCTGCGCGGTGAAGGCGATCCACTCGGCACCGGACAGCCCGCCCTGGTGGCGTTCGCGCAGCCCGTACCTCTCCTTCGCGAGTACGACGACGGAGCGGCCCTCGGGTGTCTCGTCGGCCAGCGACGACAACTGCGCGGCGTCCGCCAGCTCGGCCTCGGTCGTGCCGCGTACCGGTACGAACTCGGCGGCCTGCCGGTTGCCTAGCGTGATGGTGCCGGTCTTGTCGAGCAGCAGGGTCGACACATCGCCGGCCGCCTCGACCGCCCTGCCCGACATGGCCAGGACATTGCGCTGCACCAGCCGGTCCATGCCCGCGATGCCGATCGCGGAGAGCAGGGCACCGATGGTGGTCGGTATCAGGCAGACCAGGAGGGCCACCAGCACCACCATGGACAGGTGAGCGCCCGCGTAGTCCGCGAGCGGCGGCAGCGTGGCCACCGCCAGCAGGAAGACGATGGTCAGCGAGGCGAGCAGGATGTTCAGCGCGATCTCGTTGGGCGTCTTCTGCCGCGCGGCGCCCTCGACCAGGTTGATCATGCGATCGATGAAGGTCTCGCCCGGCTTCGTCGTGATCTTTACGACGATGCGGTCGGAGAGGACCTTCGTGCCGCCGGTGACCGCGGACCGGTCACCGCCGGACTCGCGGATCACGGGGGCCGACTCGCCGGTGATCGCCGACTCGTCGACGGACGCCACGCCCTCGACGACGTCACCGTCGCCGGGGATGATGTCGCCCGCCTCGCAGACGACCCGGTCGCCGATGCGCAGCTCGGTACCGGGCACCTGCCGCTCGCTCCCGCCCTCCGCGGAGAGGCGGCGCGCCACGGTGTCGGTCTTGGCCCTGCGCAGGGTGTCCGCCTGGGCCTTGCCCCGGCCCTCGGCGACCGCCTCCGCCAGATTGGCGAAGATCACGGTGAGCCAGAGCCAGGCGCTGATCGCCCAGCCGAACCAGTCGCCCGGGTCCCTGAACGAGAACACCGTCGTCAGCACCGAGCCGATCAGGACCACGAACATCACGGGTGACGTGACCATCACCCGCGGGTCGGTCTTGCGCAGGGCGTCGGGCAGCGACCTGCGGAGTTGCCCGGGGTCGAACAGGCCGGCGCCGACGCGGCCTTCGCCGGCCTTGCGGCCGGTGGGGGCGTCCTGGTGGGGGGCGAGTGTCGGAGTCGAGGTGGACATCGCGTCCTCTTGATTCGTTACGTCGGTGGTCATGACGCCAGCCCCTCGGCGAGCGGACCCAGCGCGAGGGCCGGGAAGTACGTCAGACCGGTGATGATGAGAATCGCGCCCACCAACAGCCCGGCGAACAGTGGCTTGTCGGTGCGCAGCGTGCCCGCGGTGGCCGGTACCGGCTTCTGCTCGGCCAGCGAACCCGCCAGCGCCAGCACGAAGACCATCGGCAGGAACCGTCCGAGGAGCATCGCGATGCCGATCGTGGTGTTGAACCACTGCGTGTCCGCGTTCAGGCCGGCGAAGGCCGAGCCGTTGTTGTTGGCGCCTGAGGTGTACGCGTACAGGATCTCGGAGAAGCCGTGCGCGCCCGAGTTGGTCATCGAGTCACCCGGAGTCGGCAGCGCCATCGCGAGGGAGGTGAGGACGAGCACGAGCGTCGGGGTGATCAGGATGTAGCAGGCCGCGAACTTGATCTCGCGGGTGCCGATCTTCTTGCCCAGGTACTCGGGCGTGCGGCCGACCATCAGACCGGCGATGAAGACCGCGATGACAGCCATGATCAGCATCCCGTACAGGCCCGATCCGGTACCGCCGGGCGCGATCTCACCGAGCTGCATGCCCAGCAGGTTCAGGCCGCCGCCCAGCCCGGTGTTGGACGAGTGGAAGGAGTCCACCGCGCCGGTCGAGGTGAGCGTCGTCGAGATCGAGAAGATCGACGAGGCGCCGATGCCGAACCGGGCCTCCTTGCCCTCCATCGCACCGCCGGCGATCTCGAACGCCGGGCCGTGGTGCGCGAACTCGGTCCACCACATCAGGCAGATGAAGCCGACCCAGATGGTCGCCATCGTGGCGAGGATGGCGTAACCCTGGCGCAGTGAGCCGACCATCCGGCCGAAGGTCCGGGTCAGCGCGAACGGGATCAGCAGGAGCAGGAAGACCTCGAAGAGGTTCGAGAACGCGTTGGGGTTCTCGAAGGGGTGCGCGCTGTTGGCGTTGAAGTAGCCGCCGCCGTTGGTGCCGATCTCCTTGATGGCCTCCTGCGAGGCGACCGCGCCACCGTTCCACTCCTGGCCGCCACCGGTGAACTGGCCGACCTCGTGGATCCCGGCGAAGTTCTGGATCACGCCGCAGGCCACGAGCACGATCGCGGCGATCACGGAGAGTGGTAGCAGGATGCGTACGGTGCCGCGTACCAGGTCGGCCCAGAAGTTGCCCAGTTCCCCGGTGCGGGAGCGTGCGAATCCCCGTACGAGAGCCACCGCGACGGCGATGCCCACGGCGGCGGAGACGAAGTTCTGCACCGCGAGGCCGCCCGTCTGCACGACGTGGCCCATGGCCTGTTCGCCGTAGTACGACTGCCAGTTGGTGTTGGTGGCGAAGGACGCGGCGGTGTTGAACGCCTGGTCCGGGTCGATCGAGGAGAAGCCCAGCGAGCCGGGCAGGCTGCCCTGTATCCGCTGCAAGAGGTACAGGAAGAGCACGCTCACCGCGGAGAAGGCGAGGACCCCCCGCAGATAGGCGGGCCGGCGCATCTCGGTGTTCGGGTCGGCGCCGATGCCCTTGTAGATCCACTTCTCCACCCGCAGGTGCCTGTCGGAGGAGTAGACCCGGGCCATGTGGTCGCCGAGCGGTCGGTATGCCAGTGCCAGCGCCGCGATCAGCGCGAGCAACTGGAGCACACCGGCGAGGACGGGGCTCATAGGGGTGCTCAGAACCTCTCCGGGAAGACCAGGGCGAGGACGAGGTAGCCCAGCAGGGCGACGGCCACGACCAGGCCGACGATGTTTTCGGCGCTCACAGCTTCGTCACCCCCTTGGCGACGAGACCCACCAGCGCGAACACCGCGACCGTGGTGACGACGAAGGCCAGGTCGGCCATCGCGAACTCCTAGATGAGGTTCGGATCGAACGGACGGCTACAGGTAAGCGCCCCGTCGGCCGGATTCGGCCGGCGTTGACGCCCCCCTGACGGCGCCCCGCCCGCTTTTGACGGATCCCATACGCCCCACTCCCATACGCCGGACTACCTCCGGTACCGACCGGCTCCCCCGCGGAGAACACCGACGGCCGCGCCGTCGCGCGATCCGCTGGTGTGGGCGAAGCGCCCCCTGGTGTTATTCAATGGGGTGTGCGGTCAGGGAGCTCGGGGCCCCGTCGCACGGGTCCGAGTACGGCCCCGGCACTGCGCCGGGGATTGCTGAGAGAGCCGCATGGACTCCACGCCCTCCCCCTCGTCGTCATCGCCGTTCGACCTGGTCAGCAGCGCCCTGGGGCGCTACGTCCCGCACGGCGGAGCAGCGGCGGGCGCCGGTCCGGCCGACGCACAAGGCGACCGCACCACCGGCCGGGGCGGACGCGACGACCCGGCAGCAGACCGGCAGGATCAGATTCTCGGCGTGGTCAACCTGGACAGGAACCTGCGTATCGCCCGCGCCAATCTGGACGCCCCCGTGTTCGAGGGTCTGGACGCCGTGGCCGGGAGTGCCTTCGCCGATCTCCTGCCCCCCGGCGACGCACCGACCGTCACACGGCGGTTGCGGCAGGTCCTGGAGATCGGGGAGGCGCATGTCGCCCGGATCCAGCGCCTGCGGCGCGGCGACGGCTCGGAACTGGTGGTCTCGATGAGCATCCTGCCCGCCGCGGCGCCGCAGGAGGGCCTGACCGTCTCCCTGATCGCCATGGCCAGGAGGCTGCACCTGTACGCCGCCGAGACCGCCATCGGCACCTCGCTGGACATCGGCGAGACCGCCCAGTCGCTGGCGGAGTCCCTGCTGGCATGGGGAGACGTGGCCGCCGTCGACCTTGACTTCGCCGTGTGGACGGGCGAGGGAGTCACCGAGCGGGCGCCGGGGCGCATCCGGCTGCGGAGGGCGGCCCTGGTGCCGGACCGGGCGTGGCCCGAGGGCTACCTGACTCCCGGCGACGACCTTCCGAGCGACGCGAGCCGCCTGCTGGCACAGGCCGTACGGCGGGACGACGCCCCGCAGGCCATCGTCGTACCCGACCGGGAGGCGGTCGAGCGGCTACTCGGCAGTCCGCGAGTGATCCGTGCCCTGGTGCCCGTCGACCGGTCGGCGAGCGTGGCGTGCATACCACTGGTCCTCGATGGCGCGCCACCCGTCGTACTGGGTGTGGCGGAGATCTGGCGGCGGGCGGACCGCCCCTTCCGCGACAGCGAGTTGTTCGACCTCCAGGAACTGGTGGCCAGGACCGCCCATCATGTCGACCTGGCCCGTCAGCACCAGCGCGAGCACACGCAGGTGCTGGCGTTGCAGCGCCGGCTGCTGCCCCGGAGCGGCGGCGACACCCTCGAGATCGCCAGCGTCTACCAGCCCGCCACCCCTGACAGCGCGGGCGTCGGCGGCGACTGGGTGAACAGCTTCCCGCTGCCGGACGGACGTACCGCGCTGGTGGTCGGTGACGTGGTCGGGCATGGCCTGGGAGCCGCGGCAGCCATGGGCCAGCTGAGCATGGAGGCCCGCGCGCTGCTGTCCGCGGGGCTGGCCCCCGACGAGGTGCTGGAGCACCTGGACGAGACCGTGACGCTGCTGGACGACGCGGAGTCCGGGCTGGCCGCCGGCTACAGCGCCCTCGGCTCCACCTGCTGCATCGCCCTCTACGACCCGGTCAGCCACCACCTGACGCTCTCCAGCGCCGGTCACCTTCCCCCGGTCCTGGTGCGTCCGGACGGGCGGGCGGGCCCGCTCGCGGTCCGCCCTCACCCCGGCCTAGGCGCCGAGTTCGCGCTGCGGGAGCCGTTCGACGTGCACACGTTCGACGCACCCCCGGGCTCCCTGCTCGCCCTCTACACCGATGGCCTGGTGGAGGACCGGGCCCTGTCGATCGACGAGGGCATCAGCAGGCTGGCGGATGCCGTGTCCGCGGTCCATCCGTGGGACGCCCTCCAACACGCCGCACGGCACGTCGTCGCCGCGCTCGCGCCCGTGCGCCAGCGCGACGACGTGACCCTGCTGCTCGCGCGCCTGATCGGCTACCGCAAGGGGGACACCGCGACCTGGCGGCTGCCCGCCCGCGACGACGCGCCCGCCCGTGCCCGCGCGAACGCCTCCGCGCTGCTGCGGCAGTGGCACATCACGGGCCGCACCCTGGACGACGTGCCGCTGCTGGTCAGCGAGCTGGTGACGAACGCCGTGCGCTTCGCCGCCGGTCCCATCACGGTACGACTGATCAGGACCGGCCGCGGCCTGCTGTGCGAGGTGGGCGACACCGGCAACGGCAGGCCACGTCTGAGCCGGGGCGGCCTCCTCGACGACGGTGGGCGTGGCCTGCGCGTCCTGCACAGGCTCACCACCCGGTGGGGGGTGCGGTGGACGGACACCGGCAAGGTGGTCTGGGCGCACGTCGCCAGGTGACGCGGCCGCGGGGCGGGCCGCGGCCGGCGTACGGGGGGTGCGGCGAGGGGCGGAGCGTCGTGTGTGTCTGCCGACGCCACCGACGGTACGGCGGTACGGACGGTACGCGCGGTACGGACGGTACGGACGGTACGCACGGTACGGACGGCGCACTGAGCGGTACCCGTGGCCCGACCGGTGATGCGGGCGGCCCGTTCGCTGGTCCCCGTAGCCCTCGCTCC
The DNA here is from genome assembly GCF_001896135.2 of Streptomyces phaeoluteigriseus. GTDB lineage: Bacteria > Actinomycetota > Actinomycetes > Streptomycetales > Streptomycetaceae > Streptomyces > Streptomyces phaeoluteigriseus. Next base: position 205,799 of record NZ_MPOH02000006.1, on the reverse strand, counting down.
CGCTACAGCCACTCCCCTTCCAGGGCGGTGGCGGTCAGGCCCGGTGCCGCCGCGTACAGAACGGCGCGACTGCCCGGCTTCTGGCCGGCGTCGTACGCCCGCCTCAGGATGTCGAACACGGCGGCGCCTCCGCGGTTGCCGCTGGTGTAGCTGTCCCGGCTGTGGTCCAGCAGCCCCGACGGCCATGCGTCGGGCATCGTCTGTTCCATGTACTCCAGCACCCGTGTGCCGCCGGGGTGCGCGAGCAGCACGTCGGGGTGCCAGGAGTCGGGGTCGTCCTGGTAACGGAGGCGCAGCCACTCCCACATGGCGGTGACCGTCTCCTGTACGGCGCGCGGCCCGCGCCGGTCCATCACGAAGTGGGTGCCGTCCGCGCGTGTTTCCAGGCGGTGCAGGTCGTGGGTGCCGGGCAGGGTGTGGTGCCAGGCGGCGTCCAGTCGCAGCACCGACTCGCGCCTCGGGCGGCCCGTGACCACCGCGGCGACCCCGGTGTCCGCGAACAGCAACCGGACGATCAGGGACTCGAGGGTGTCGTCCGCGGCCTGATAGGTGGTGCTCAGTGCCTCCGCGATCACGACCAGGACCACCCGTTCGGGGTCCGCGGCCACGAGATCCGCCGCCAGGGCCAGGGAGCGGGTCCCCGCGATGCAGGCCCACTGGGTGGCCGGCAGCAGCATCACGTCGTCGCGGAGCGAAAGCCTGTTGGCCAGGGCGATGTCCAGACCCGGCAGCGCCGGGGTGGTGGAGTGACTGGTGATCAGGCAGTCGACGTCCGCGGCGTCCAGCCCGGCGATCTGCAGGGCACCGCGCGCCGCACGCTCCCCGTAGGACTGCACGGCCTCCCAGGCCGGCGCGGTGCGCTCCTGGACGGTCTGCGGCGCGGGTATCGCATCAAGAGCGGCGATCACACGGTCCACGTCCTGCTCGCTGAACCCGTCGCGCACCAGCGCCTTTTGGGCGGGCCCGATGCCGACAGCCCGCAGGCCGCCGCCGTTGCCGGGCGCGACGGCGGTCTCCAGCGGCAGCATCCAACCGCGGGTCTCGATGCCCGTACTGGCCGCGATGCCGTCGATCCGCGGGGCCCACGCCGCGTGCGGGTGCCGGGCGCGCACCTCCGCCACGATCTGGCTGGTCTCCACGGCGTACTCGCCGTGTATCACGGCAGGGGGGCAGAGGTAAGCGGCCATGGTGGGCACCTTTCCAGGGGATCTAGTCCAGGGGAACCAGGAGGTCCAGGGGAACCAGGAGGAACGTCACGAGGGCTACGTCATGGGCCACTTCGGGACTTCGCGCCCGCAGCCCGTGTTGGACTCCACTTCGGGAGTCGCTGTCCCTGTCGAGCATGTACGCCAAAGGGACATTTGCGCTGTGATGCAGACAACTCGGCCGACCTTTGAGGGCGTGACAAGACACACACCGCTCCAACAGGGGGCCTCGGGGCGGCTCCACAGGCCCTACCTGGCTGGCCGTCAGTCAGGGCTGGTCACCTGATCGGGGCGCGATGGGCTCCAGGTCTCCCGCGCTCCGACCTGGAGATCCGGCAGGCCGTGCAACGTGGGGTGTCCGCCGACGCGCTCCGGCTCGGCCCACAGATCGCCGAAGTCGCCGTCCATGACGGTGCGGTCATGCTCACGGGGTGGCTCGACGCAGCGACGCGCGAAGCGCCGGATGAAGCCTGCGGCTCCGACTCCGCGTGTTCGTGCCCAGGCTCGGGCATCGGCGGTGGTCGCGCTGCTCAGGCGGGAACGGCCTCCGGGTCGGCATCGTCGAAGGGCGGACAGGTCCGGCTGCCCGTCCGCTCGGCCGCATCGATGTAGTCGGCAAGAGCGTCGCGGGATCGAGCGAGCTTGTCCATCCGATCGTCCAGTCGCCGCAGCCGTGACCGCATCGCCGCCAGCAATTCGGGACAACCGAGCAACTCCGGGGCCTCTCCCACCGCGCAGGGCAGCAGGTACGCGATGTCCTCGGATGACAGACCGGCGCCGAGCAGGTGTCGGATCTGCTTCACCCGCAGTACGGCGCTCTCGCCGTACTCGCGATATCCGTTCGCGCCGCGGTCCGCCTCCAGCAGGCCTTGGGCCTCGTAGTAGCGCAATTGATGGGCATTGACGCCCGCCCGGCGACTCAGCTCCCCGATCCGCATCCAGACCTCACTTGACCTTCACACCGGTATCAACGTTGACGATGCTGCCATGAACAAGACCGACACACCCGTGACAGTCATCGGACTCGGGCTGATGGGCCAGGCACTTGCCGGCGCGTTCCTGAAGGCCGGGCATCCCACAACCGTGTGGAACCGTACGACCTCCAAGGCTGACCAACTGGTGGCCGAAGGCGCACGGTTGGCGCCGACAATCGGCGACGCGCTCGAGGAAGGCTCCCTGACGATCATCTGTGTCACCGACTACCAAGCCGTGCAGGAGCTGCTCGGAGCGAGCGATGTCGAGCTGGACGGCATGACGTTGCTCAATCTCACCTCGGGCGACTCGGCCCAGGCCCGGGAAACCGCCCGATGGGCCACACAGCGCGGCGCCCGCTATCTGGACGGCGCCATCATGGCCGTCCCGCCGGCGATCGGCACTGCCGAGGCGGTGATTCTGCACTGCGGGCCGCAGGCGGACTTCGAGACGCACAAGTCGACACTCGATGCGCTCGGCACCCTCAGCTACCTCGGTGCGGACCACGGGCTGGCGTCCCTGTACGACGTGGCCGGCCTGGCCATGATGTGGAGCGTCCTGAACGCCTGGCTCCAGGGCACTGCCCTGCTCAGGACAGCCGGTGTCGACGCCGCGACGTATGCGCCGTTCGCGCGGCGGATGGCCGCCGGTGTGGCCGAATGGCTGCCTGGGTACGCCGAGCAGATCGACAACAACTCCTTCCCGGCCGAGGTATCGGCCCTGGCGACCGACGCGCGGGCGATGGCACATCTGATCAAGGAAAGTGAGGCAGTGGGTGTCAACGCCGAACTGCCGAAGCTGATCAAGGCGATGGCCGACCGTTCGATCGCCGCGGGCCACGGTGGGGAGCAGTATCCCGTGCTCATCGAAGAGTTCGGCAAACCCCGCGGCGACTGACCGATCCCGACACCGGTCCCCTCCCCTGCGAGCGACCACACACCGGGACGCTTTCGCCCGCAGGGTGGGGAGGTGCCCGTCCGGGGCGCAGGGCCCGTCGCAGGACGCGGTGCCGGTGGCCGTCCGCCGTGGATCCGTGGAGCCGATGCGGTGCACGGAGCTGCCGAGGTGGACGAGCCGGGCCGGTTGGCCATCAGGGCCGCCACCGGCCCGGCCGCCGGCGCCCGGCTTCCCGCGACAGCGGTCTCCGGCACCGCCGCCGCCCAGAGGCCGGCCCTCGGCGCGACGGCGACCCACACGAACCCGGTGCTATGGCAACCAGACAGTCACCATTCCCGCCTGCCGGCTCCAGTACCTCCACCAGGGCATGAACCCCAACGCGGGCGGCGACCACAACTTCCGCCCGTGGCGGCTCGGCCTCCTGACCCGGACCAACTCGACCTGCTGACCGACCGTGCCGTGTGGTGCGCTTCCGATGGGAACGCCCCCTGCACCCACCGCCACCCATCGGACGCGTCCCCGCCAGAGAGCCGAGGTGCCGTCATGCGCCACAGACTGCTCGCCCTGCCGGCAGCGCTCCCCTCGCTGCCGCCGGCGCTCACCGTCGCGCCGTCCGCCCACGCGGCCGACCCGACGACCGCCACGACCCGCTGCCAGGCGGCGCCCGCAGCAGGCGCAGGCCGTTGAGGCCGACGATGACGGTGGAGCCCTCGTGGCCCGCATCCCTGGACCAGAAAAGGTCACAACATGCTCGAAATCTTACAAGAGAGGATAATTTACTCACCGCGCGTGCACATGCACGGCGTCCCCCTCTGACCATGAAAAGGCGGATCGGCCCATGTCGAAGAAACCACGTCCGTCCGAGCCACCGCACGGAAAGGGCCCCAGCCGTCACCAGGGCACCGAGCAGCACGGCTGGTCGCCCGATGTGGATGAGACACGCCAGCAGGACAACCCGAGCGCCCGCCGCTCCTTCCACGCTGACCAGGCCGGCGAAAGAGGGCCGGGCCGGACGAAGTCCCGGGAGGAGACGAAGTCCGTCCCGGGCGACACGGCCGAGAGCCTCGGCACAAGCGGCGAGGAGTACGGCGACGCGGACGAGAAGGGCAGGCGCGACACCGGACGCAGGGGCCGCTCCCAGCGCCCCAGCGGCACCAAGGACGCTTCCGCCAAGACCGGCGTGGACCCACAGGACCCACCGTCCGGACGCTGATCGCTTCGACGGCCCGATCGGCGTCCGGACGGCCGGTTCCTCGGCCGGCGGCGGCGCCCCTGTCAGCAGATCCGCGGCAGCTGCTCCCCGATCGGCAGATCGACCACCCGCGTTCCCCCCAGTCCGGTCCGTGCCACGACCATGCCGGGATGCGCCTCGACGGCCTCACCGATGATCACGGAGTCCGCGCCCAGAGGGTGGGCTCGCATCGCGTCGAGGATCGCGTCGGCGTGCTCGCGCGGGACGAACGCCACCAGCTTGCCCTCGTTGGCGATGTACATCGGGTCCAGTCCGAGAACGGCGCAGGCATTGGCCACGGCCGGCGGGACGGGGACATCGCGTTCCCGGATGACCACCCCTGTGCCGGAGGCCGCCGCGATCTCGTTGAGCGAGGCTGCCAGGCCGCCTCGGGTGGGATCGCGCAGGACGTGCAGATCCGGGGTGACGGCGAGCATGGCGTCGACCAGGCCGCCGAGCGCCGCGCAGTCGCTCTTGATCTCCACTCCGAACTCCAGGCCCTCGCGCACGCTCATGATCGCCACTCCGTGGACGCCGATGGCGCCACTGACGATCACGACGTCGCCGGGGACGACCCTCTGCGGACGCAGATCGACGCCCGCCGGGACGAGACCGATGCCCGACGTGTTGATGTAGATCCCGTCGCCGTGGCCGGCCTCCACCACCTTGGTGTCGCCGGTGGCCACCTCCACGCCGGCGGTGCGCGCTGCCGCGCCCAGCGCCTCGGACACCCGTGTGACCACGTCCAGCTCCACGCCCTCCTCCAGGATGAATCCGCAGGAGAGGTAGGCGGCTCGGGCGCCGCTCATGGCGAGGTCGTTGACGGTGCCGTTGACCGCCAGGTCGCCGATGCTGCCACCGGGGAAGAACAGTGGCCGCACCACGTAGGAGTCGGTGGAGAAGGCCAGCCGGGCACCGCCCAGGGAGAGGACGGCGGCATCACCCATCTGGGCGAGCACCTCGCCCCCGAACGCGGGGGCGAAGATCTGCTGGACCAGCTCGGCGGAGAGGGCTCCACCGCCACCGTGGCCCATGACGACACGCGGCCGGTCGCGCAGGGGCGCTGGGCACGTCCACGCCTCGACGTCCAAGGCGGGGGCATCAGTGGTGTCAGACAACGGAGGTCGCCTCCCGGGCCTCGGTGACGGGCATGTCCAGCCGGCGGTAGAGGTAGTACGCGGCGCAGGCGCCCTCGCTGGAGACCATCGTGGCTCCCAGGGGGGTGCGGGGAGTGCACAAGGTGCCGAAGGCTTCGCACTCGTGCGGCTTGAGCAGCCCCTGCAGAACCTCTCCACTGCGGCACTCGGCGGGTTCCTCGGTCCGGATGCCGTCGACCGGGAAACGGTACTCGGCATCGTGGTCGCGGTACTTCGACGACAGCCGCCAGCCGCTGTCGGGGATCACCCCGATGCCGCGCCAGGCACGGTCGGTGACCTCGAAGACGTCCTCCAGCATGGCCCGGGCGGCCGGGTTGCCCTCCGGACGGACGGCACGGGCGTAGGCGTTGTCCACGGTGTGCTCACCTCGTTCGAGGTGACGGACGGCCCGGCGCACGCCTTCGAGGATGTCCAGTGGCTCAAAGCCCGTCACGACGATCGGAACGCGGAAGCGTTCCGCCAGTTCCGGGTACTCCCCCACACCCATCACGCTGCAGACGTGCCCGGCCGCGAGGAAGCCCTGCACCCGGCAGCTCGGCGACGACATGATCGCCTCGATGGCCGTGGTACGCGGACATGGGACACCAGCATGCTGAAGTTCGGGATGCCGAGCTTCTTGGCCTGATGAACCGTCATGGCGTTGGGGGGTGCCGTCGTCTCGAAGCCGATGCCGAAGAACACCACCTCGCGGTCCGGGTTCTGCTGCGCGACCCGCAGCGCGTCGAGCGGCGAGTAGACGACGCGAACGTCACCGCCCTCGCCGCGGACCTGGAACAGGTCCCGGCCGGTGCCCGGCACGCGCAGCATGTCACCGAAGGAGCAGAAGATCACCTCCGGTCGGGAGGCGATCTCCAGAGCCTTGTCGATGACCTCCAGCGGGGTCACGCACACGGGGCAGCCCGGTCCGTGGATCAGTTCGACCTCCTCCGGCAGGAGTTGGTCGATGCCGTGGCGGATGATGCTGTGCGTCTGCCCTCCGCACACCTCCATCAGGGCCCACGGCCTGGTCACCGTGGCATGGATGTCGTCGAGGAGCCGGCGCGCCAGCTCCGGGTCCTGGAACTCGTCGATGTACTTCACTACTTGCACACCTCTTCCACCGGGCCCGCGCCCGCCTGTTCCGCCGCCGTCTCCCAGGCGTCGCCGAACTCCTCCTGCAACAGGCCGATCTCGGCGAACAGTTCAAGCGTCTGCCGCGCCGACTCCTCGTCCAGCCGTTGCAGGGCGAACCCGACGTGGACGATGGCGTACTCGCCGACCTGGAGGTCGGGCAGGTACTCCAGGCACACCTCCTTGACCACGCCGCCGAAGTCGACGTTGGCCATGCGGGTGCCGTTCCGTTCCTCGATGTCCAGCACTCTGCCGGGTACCGCCAGGCACATGGGACTCTCCTCGCTGTGGATCGCGCGTTGCTCAGTCGGTGGGAGCGGCCCGGGCGGCCACCATCAGCTGGCCCAGCGCCAAGCCGCCGTCGTTGGGCGGCACCAAGTGGTGCCGCAGGACCGTGAAGCCGTCCTCGCGCAGGGTTGCCGCGCAGGCCGACGAGAGCAGCGTGTTGGCGAACACGCCTCCCGTCAGGGCGACCGTGTCCAGCCCATGACGCTCTCGCGCCCGCACGCAGGTCCGGTGCACCAGGCCGGTCACGCCCCGATGGAAGCGAGCCGCGACCATGGCCGGTTCGACGCCCGCGCGCAGGTCGCCGACGATCGCCGCGAGTACGGGCGTCGGATCGGCCCGCACGATGCCGCCCCCGTTCTCCTCCGACGCGTGCAGGGCGAAGGCGTACGCGGTGGTGTCCTCGGCGGGTGCGAGCAGAGCCGCGCCCTCCAGCTCGACGGCGGCCTGTGCCTCGTACCCGGCTCGGTGGCACACCCCGGCGAGAGAGGACACCGCGTCGAAGAGCCGGCCCATACTGGACGTGGGGACACAGTTCAGGCCACGCTCCAACTGTCTTTCCAGAAGGCGGAGTTCATCGGGCGGGCAGGCGGCCGTGCAGGCGAGGTCGTCGGACCAGTCGATCCCGGCCGCCCTCAGATGGACCAGCGCCATGCGGTACGGCCGGCGCACCGCGGCGTCGCCCCCGGGCAGCGGAACGTACGCGAGGTGCCCGAACCGGGTGAAGCGGTCGTAGTCCGCGAGCAGGAACTCCCCGCCCCACACGGCGCCGTCGTCGCCGTGGCCCGTGCCGTCGAAGGCGACGCCGACCACCGGCCGCGTGCCGTCGAGTCCGTGTTCGGCCATGGCGGCGGCAATGTGCGCGTGATGGTGCTGGACGCGCACAACGGGCCGGCCCGCCGCGTTCCGGTCGGCCCACTGGGCGGAGCGGTAGCCGGGATGCCGGTCGGACACCAGGGTCTGAGGCCGCACTCCCGTGATGGACTCCAACTGCGCCACCGCGCGCTGGAGAGCCCGCTGCGTACCGACGTCGTCCATGTCGCCGATGTGCGCCGACAGCCAGGCCTGACGGCCCGTCCCCAGGGAGAAGGCGTTCTTCAGGTCTCCGCCGACGGCGAGGGCCGGCCGCACGGGCAGCGGAAGGGAGACCGGCAACGGGGCGTAGCCACGGGAGCGGCGGATCACCAGCGGCTCGCCGTCGCAGACGCGGACCACGGAGTCGTCGCACGGGACGTGGATCGGCCGGTCGTGCGTGAGCCAGGCGTCGGCCAGGTGCGCCAGCCGCTCCAGCGCCTCGGTGTCGTCGGTGACGATCGGCTCACCGGACACGTTGCCGCTGGTCATGACGAGCAGCCGGGGCCCCTCCTCGTCGCCGGGCAGGCCGAGCAGCAGATGGTGCAGGGGCGTGTACGGCAGCATCACACCGAGGTCGGGGCTGCCGGGCGCGACGGCCTCGGCGGGCCGCGGGTCCCCGGCGGCGTGCGACGGGTGCTGACGCCTCCGCAGCAGAACGACCGGCCTGGCCCGGTCCTCCAGCAGGCTCCGCTCCTCGGGGCACAGCCGAACGAGGTGACGGACCTCGTCCGCGGTCCTGGCCATGACGGCGAACGGCTTGTCCCCTCGCGCCTTCCGGCGTCGCAGGAGGGCGACCGCCGCCTGGTTCGTGGCGTCGCAGACCAGGTGGTAGCCGCCCAGGCCCTTCACGGCGAGGATCGCGCCCTGCGTCAGCAGAGCGCGGGCTTCGACGACCGAGGCCGCCCCATCGACGCTCCTGACCTCTGACCCCTGGGCGACGAGCAGGCGCAGACGCGGCCCGCAGGCCGGGCAGGCGACCGGCTGCGCGTGGAAGCGACGGTCGGCCGGATCCGCGTACTCCTGGGCGCAGGCGGGGCACATGGCGAAGTCGGCCATGGTGGTGTTGGCCCGGTCGTACGGCACGCCGGTGACGATCGTGAAGCGGGGGCCGCAGTGGGTGCAGTTCACGAACGGGTGGCGGTAGCGCCGGTCGGCCGGGTCGGCCAGCTCGGCGAGACAGTCGGCGCAGGTGGCGGAGTCCGGGGAGACCAGGGTGCGGGCCGGCCCGTCGGCGCGGGAGGCGAGGATGGTGAACGCGGTGCCCCCGACGGGAGACATCTCCCTGTGGTCGACGGACTCGACACGGGCCAGCGGGGGTGCCTGGCCGGCGATCCGGTCGCAGAACCGGGCCACGGCCGAGGCGGTGCCCTCGACCTCGACGACGACGCCCTCCGGAGTGTTGGTCACGTGTCCGACCAGGGCGAGTTCGGTGGCGAGGCCGTACACGTAGGGCCGGAAGCCGACGCCCTGTACCACTCCCCGGACGGTGACCCGACGGCGTAGCGGAGTGTCCTCGGCGACGGCGGCCGGAGCCTGCGGACCGCTCACGGGTGGGTGTGGGCCATGGGGCCGGTGGCCTCCGGGTGTGCGTGCGTGTGACCGTTGTCCGCGTGCGTGTGACCGTGGTGATGGGACTGCCGGGCCATGACCGGCGAGTGGACGGGCACTCCGTCCGCGGCTGCCATCGCCCGGTCGAGCAGCACGCCGGTTCCCTGCCCCCGTCGTGCCGAGGTCAGGACCACCTCGACCCCCGGGTTGACCTGTTCCACGTTCGCGCGGAACGCGGCCTCGTCGAACTCGACGGCCTCCGCGATGTCGGTCTTGGTGACCACGACCAGGTGGGCGAGGCCGAAGGCGGTGGGGTACTTGAGCGGCTTGTCCTCGCCCTCGGTCACGGAGGCGAGGGTGACCCTCAGCGTCTCCCCCAGGTCGTAGGAGGCCGGGCAGACCAGGTTGCCGACGTTCTCCACGAACAGCAGCCGGGTGTCGTCGGGCAGCCACCCGTCCAGGTGCCCGGCGAGCATCCCCGCCTCCAGGTGGCACAGTCCGTCGGTGAGCACCTGCTTGACCGGTACGCCGGAACGCGCCAGGCGTGCCGCGTCGTTCTCGGTGGCGAGGTCGGCGCTCAGCGCGGCGACGGGAACGGACCGCTGCCGTGCCCGCAGCAGTTCGCGTTCCAGCAGCGCGGTCTTGCCGCTGCCCGGGCTGGACAGCAGGTTGACGACCGCGGTGCCTCGGGCCGCGAGGTGGGCGCGCAGTTGGTGGGCGCTCGCGTCGTTCTTGGCGAGTACGGCCTGCCGCAGGTCGACGACACGACACATGGTTCAGCGCTCCTCGGAGATCGGTTCGCGGGTGGGCGCGTGCGTGGGGCCGCCGTCCTCCCAGTGCACGTCGACGATCTGCAGTTCCCGGCCCGTGAGCAGCTCGGTATGCGTCCCGCCGCACCCGGAGCAGGTCAGTCGGGGAGGCATGCCGACGGCCCATTCGTGTGCGCAGGGTGTGCAGCGGGCCCGCCCCGGCACCGCTTCGGTGACCAGTTCGGCGCCTTCCAGCAGGGTTCCGGCGCAGGCCAGTTCGAAGGAGAAGGCGAGGGCCTCGGGTACGACGCCGGCCAGTTCGCCCACCTGGAGTCGTACCGACCGCACCGCCGTGACGTCACCGGCCCGGGTGGCGGCCTCGGTCACCTGGTCGACGACGGCCAGCGCGACGGACATCTCGTGCATGGGTCTTTCGTCCTTCCGCAGCCTGCCTCCCGCCGGGTTTCATTAGAGGCGCGCGCATCCGGATCGTCCGGCCAGGCACGCCGTCACCGGCCGGCAGGTACGCCGTTCGACGCAACCGCACGGCACACCGGGTGGCGCCCGCGGTTCACATCCGTCGGATCCGCAGGTACCGCCTCACGTCGGGAAGCACCTCGACGACGAGGGCGACCATGGCGGCCGCGGCCCCTCCGCCGATGACGATCCTCTTCATCCCGTTTCTCCTCATCTCGTGTCTCCTCATGTCGTGTCTCCTCATGTCGTGTCTCCTCATGTCGAGATCCCACCGGCCGTGGCCCGCGGCGCGGACTCTCCCGGCTCCCCGTTCCGCAGCAACTCCTCGATCAGCCGGACGGCCTCCGGCACGGCGTCGGACACCGGCGCACTGAGACCGATGCCCTCGTCCACCCACGCCGGTTCGCATCCGACGACCAGGACGCGGCGCGGTGGCTCGGCGCCGGTCCCGGCGCACAGGGTGCCCAGCAACGCCAGGACGGTGTCGGGCGTCATCCGGTGGCCGTCCAGCGCGGGGGCGGCGGGCGAGGGGCTCGCGCCGCCGACGTCGTGTTCGATGACGTACAGGGTGCCGGGGGCCTCACCGCGTGCCGTGGCGTCCACGAGGACGAGGGTGTCGTAGCCGTCCAGGAGCTGGTAGGCGAGGTGCACCCCGCGCACCCCGATGTCCACGACCTCGATGTGTCCGGGCAGGTCGCGCTCGGCGAGCCGGCGCGCGGTCTCCACGCCGAAGCCGTCGTCGCCGAGGAAGATGTTGCCGATGCCCGCCACAAGGGTCCGTGGACCTGCCGGTGGTGGAAGGTTCATGCGTCGTCCTCCAGCGGTGTGACCTCGTCGGGCTGGAAGTACAGGAACCGTCCCTGCTCGCGGCGGATGTCGGCGCCCGGGTCGCCCTCGACCGTGACCGCCAGGTGCACCCCGCCGTCGACGTCGTGCAGGACGGCCTCGACCATCGCGGTGCGGCCCCGCAGGAAGATGTCCTGCGCGTCGGTGCGTCGCAGGCCCGGGTGCAACTCGACGCGGCTGCCCTTGCCCACCGACCGGCCGTCCATGACCACCCGGTCCCGCTCGGGGTCGAAGCCCGCTTCGCTCGCGGGGTCCCACCAGGGGGTGTCCGGACGCTGCACGCCGTGCTCGTCGGGGAAGCCGAGGTCCGGGGCGGCGGGGTCCGGGCTGGTCACCTCGCGCAGGCTCCGCACTGCGCCGTGCAGACGCTCCAGGACCTCGGGCGGCATGGAGTCCGCCAGCTCGATCACCGCGGCCGCGCGCTCGTCGGTGCCCCGGGCCTCGCGCTTCTCCTCGTCGGTGAGGGCCGCTGTGCGCAACGCGAGGATCTCGTCGATCTCGGTGGCGTCGTAGAGCGCGCCGGGGCTCTCCGGCGCGATGGCCGGATGGTCCTCCAGGATGATCGGCGAGGACAGCACGAGGTCGTCGCGACCGGGTTCGCCGGCGAGTACGGGCCAGGTGTGCAGGTTGCGGCAGGCGGCGACCGCGCCCTTCGCCCACTCGGGGGGATCGGTCATCGACAGGAACGATCCGGCGCTGAGGGCCATGAGGAGGTGGGTGGCCACCAGGGAGCGCGGCAGCGCCGCGTCCCGGTCGGCACCGCGGCCCTCGGGTGGTGTCCAGACGGTGGTGTTCTCGACGACAGCGGTCAGCCGCAGGGCCCGGTAGGGGCCGTCGAGTTCGCGGGCGGACAGCCGGATCGTCCCGTTGATCTCCTCGCACCGCCGGACCAGTCGGCCGACGCTTCGGCCTGCCTCGTCCAGGACCGGTTCGGTGTCCTCGCGTGCGGGGCGACGGAAGGGATGCGTGACGCCGTCGCCGAGGAGCTCGTCCACCGACGCGACCACCTCGACACGCTCCTCACTCCCCTCGTCCCAGGGCACCAGCACCCGGTCGTCGAGGCGGAGTTCGGCGACCGTGTCCATGCCACCGTCCGGCCGCGCCCGCTGCACTGTGCGCCGTCGGGCGTGCAGGAAGCGCACCTCGACCGAGAGGGTCGCGCCCGCCTTCGGTTCCATCAGGCATTCGGTGTGCTGGAAGTCGTGCTCCTCGCACTCGGTGCCCCAGCCGGGCGGCACGAGCACCCCGAACTGCCAGCGCAGCCGGTTCTTGGCCGCCGAGGCACGGTACGGGTAGAGCACATAGCCCTCGAAGAGGACGGCGTCGGCCACCTGCCGGGCGAGGGCGAACCGCTCCTCCGTGCCGGGGGTGAACGCGGTCACGGTCACGGATCCGTCCTTCCGGTGGTACCGGTGAGCGCGCGGAACGGGTCGCTCCGGGGTGGGTCCTCGGCGCCGCCGGCGTCGAGCAGGGCCTTGAGAGTCGCTTCCCAGGAGGGCAGGGCGTGCCGGGAGCGGTAGGCGAGGAGGGCGTCCATGGTGTCGCCCGGCAGCCGGATCCAGCCGCATCCGGGGAAGTGCTGCTCGACCATCTCCCGCCAGGTGGCGACCGGCATCCGGAAAGCCGCCTCCCGGTCCCAGGGGACCGGCTCGACCTGGAACCCGCCGTCTCCGGTGAACGCCGTGCCGGAGAACAGCATCAGCAGCGGCACCTCGCCGTCGGTGAGGGCGGTGAGGTAGCGGGTGGCGGCGATGTCCATGTCGTAGGTGCAGGGCACGACGAGGTCGGCCTCGATCTCGCCGGTGAAGCTCGGCACCATCAGCGAGACCTGGGCGAACTGCACCGGCTGGAGCGTACTGCCCCAGCGGGAGCGCTCGCCGAAGAGATCCCCCAGTCCTTCGGCTTCGGCTGAATCGTAGGTCCGGCGGGCGGGCTCGATGCGGATCTGGCAGCGCAGCGCGAGGGCGTGCACGCGCGCGTTGCCGGCCGCGGTGACGCGCAGCCGGAAGACGAGGGTCGGTCCGGCCGCGAACCGGTCGGCGCGAACGCCGGTGCAGGCGAAGGAGAACTCCGTCACGGACGCACCGCCTCGTCCGACGGGTGCCCCGTCTCGTCCACGGGCCGGACGCGTCGCGCGACGTCCGCGAACAACGCGTCCAGCGCGGCGCGGGCCTCGGCTCCGCCGTCAAAGCCCTGCCACAACAGGCGCATGCGGCCGACGAGTTCGTAGCAGATGTCGATCGGTACGAGGTGGCACTCGAAGCGGCCGCCGGTGCGGCGCAGCAGCAGCGCCTCCACGTCGGGTTCGAGCAGTTCGGCGAGGCGGCTGCCGCCGAGCACCTCCATCCACGTGGCCGGTTCGAGTTCGCTCTCGGTGGCTCCGGCCGGGCTCGGGTAGAGGGCGACCAGCCGGTCGAGCGCCGCGTTGTGGAAGAGGAAGGCGACGCCGACCGGGATCTGCAAGGCCTCCCACGCGCTCTCGTCGAGGCGATGTCCGGGGTCGGTGAGGTAGCGGGCCGGGACCGTGCGGAAGCGGCCCGCGGCGGCGCCCGGTTGTTCCATCAGCAGCGCACAGGGGGCGCAGGCGCAGGCGAGGGCGCGTTTCTCGGTGTCGACGAGATGACGGTGGTCCGCCTCCACCGTCACGGCGCACAGTTCGCACCGTTCGGGCAGCGGAGGTCGCTCGGTGAGGAACCTCCGCAGGCCGGACGTGCGCGGCGCCGGGGACGCCGTCATCGGGCCCCCGTCGGTGCCGTGCCGATCTGCAGGAGCGTGGGCCCCGCGGGTGCGGTCCGTACGTCGACGGTCCTGACCTCCGGTGCGAAGCAGGCCAGCGCCGCCTCGGCGGCGTCCCGGGCGCTCGCGCCGAGCCGCAACCGCAACCGCCCGCCTCCCGGGCCCGCAGCGTCAGGGTGCCGCTCTCCTCGTCGAAGCCCACGACTTCCAGGGCGTGTTCCCGGACGCTGTCGAGGGCCCGGGCGATGCGGGTGTCGCGGTCCTCGGGGTGCAGGTCGTGCAGGACGAGCAGGCTCGCGACCAGTTCGTCGGCGAGCAGTCCGGCCGGCGGCTCGCCGGGAGCGGAGGACAGCAGGTGGAGCATGCGGGCCAGGCCGGCCCCGTAGAAGTCCATGAGGGACCGGACGAGTTCCTCCGCTGCCGCGGCGGCGGCCGGGTCGCCGCTCGCGGCCAGTCTCTCCAGCACCTCCTCGACACGGCGTCCGGTCTGCTCCGCGTTCACCGGCGCTGCCTTCGTCGCCCCGCTCATCCGCCCAGTCCGCTCAGGCCGGTGGGCACGTGCATCGACTTCACCGTCTTGCCGCCGCCGACGTACATGTGGACGCCACAGGGCAGACACGGGTCGAAGCTGCGGACGGCCCGCATGATGTCGATGCCCTTGAAGTTCTCCGGGGTGTTCTCCTCGAAGATGGGCGTGTTCTGCACGGCGTCCTCGTACGGTCCCGGCGTGCCGAAGGTGTCCCGGGTGCTGGCGTTCCAGGGGGTCGGCGGGTACGGGTGGTAGTTGGCGATCTTGCCGTCGCGGATCACCATGTGGTGGGAGAGGACGCCTCGGACCGCCTCGGTGAATCCGACACCGATGCCCTCGTTGGGGACCTCGAACTTCTCCCAGGTCTGGGTGCGTCCGGCGCGGACCTCCGCCAGGCCCTTCTCCGCGCAGTGCAGGGCGACGGCGGCGGCGTACGCCTGGAAGTAGGTGCGGGCGCGGTTGCGCTCCAGGGCGTTGGACCACTTCGGGATCTTCCACTCGAAGGTGGTCTCCGGCTTGGTCATGGTGCGGGGCAGGTTGATGACCACGCTGTGGCCGGTGGCCTTGATGTACCCGATGTCGACGAGCCCGGACAGGGCGGTGGACCACAGACGGGCGATGGGGCCGCCGCCGGTGTCCAGGGCGAGGTGGTCCTTGCCGTCGAACCAGCGGGGCGACATGACCCAGCTGTACTTGTCGTCGAAGTTCCGCTTCTGCGGGGCCGGGATGGTGTGCTGGTTCCACGGGTGGCGCGGGTCCACCGGGTTGCCGAGCGGGTCGTGGGTGACGAACTGCTCCTGGCCCTGCCAGTCCTCGTAGTAGGAGCTTCCCAGCAGGATGCGGATGCCGAGGTTGATCTCGGTCAGGTCGTTGGTGACGAGCTTGCCGTCGACGATGACGCCGGGGGTGACGAACATGCGCCGGCCCCAGTCGGTCATGTTGGCGTAGGTGAAGTCGCAGTACTCGGGGTCGTTGAGCGCGCCCCAGCAGCCGAGCAGGACGCGCCGGCGACCCACTTCCTCGTAGCCGGGCAGTGCCTCGTAGAAGAAGTCGAACAGGTCGTCGTGCAGGGGGACGACACGCTTCATGAACTCCACGTAGCGCATCAGCCGGCTGAGGTAGTCCGTGAAGAGCTGCACGGAGGCGATGGTGCCGACGCCGCCCGGGTAGAGCGTGGAGGGGTGCACATGGCGGCCCTCCATCAGGCAGAACATCTCGCGCGTGTAGCGGCTGACCTGGAGGGCCTCGCGGTAGAACTCCCCTTCCAGGGGGTTCAGCGAACGCATGATGTCGGCGATGGTGCGGTAGCCGTGCTCGGCCGCGTGCGGGGCCTCGGTGCGCTCGGCGAGTTCGAGGACGCCGGGGTTCGTCTCCTTGACCATCTTCTCGCAGTAGTCGACCCCGACCAGGTTCTCCTGGAAGATGTTGTGGTCGAACATGTACTCGGCGGACTCGCCCAGGTTGATGATCCACTCGGCGAGGTGCGGGGGCTTCACTCCGTACGCCATGTTCTGCGCGTACACCGAGCAGGTGGCGTGGTTGTCCCCACAGATCCCGCAGATGCGGCTGGTGATGAAGTGGGCGTCGCGGGGGTCCTTGCCGCGCATGAAGACGCTGTAGCCACGGAAGACCGACGACGTGCTGTAGCACTCCGCGACCCGCTTCTGCTTGAAGTCGATCTTGGTGTGGATGCCCAGGCTGCCCACGATCCGGGTGATCGGGTCCCAGGCCATCTCCACAAGGCCGCTGCCATCTCCGGCCGTCTTCGTCGTCGGTGCCATCTGTGTGCCGTGCCCTTCATCGCGCGGGAGGTTGGTAGAGGTGCAGGAAGCGGGAGCGGACTACTCGCTGCGGACGCTCACCACGGGGGCCGGTATCCGGTGGTGATCTTGTCTCCGGTGCTGCGCCACTTGGGCTCCTTGTCCACCGTCCTGGCCGTGATCGACCGCAGCTTGCGGACCACGGCGCCGTACGCTCCGCTGGCGTTGCTGGACAGCTTGGCGCCGGGGGGCTCGTCCATGAACGGCATGAACTTGTCGGGGAACCCGGGCATGGTGCAGGCGATGCAGATACCGCCGACGTTGGGGCAGCCGCCGATCCCGTTCATCCAGCCGCGCTTGGGCACGTTGCACTTGACGACCGGTCCCCAGCAGCCGAGTTTGACCAGGCACGTCGGGGAGTCGTACGACAGGGCGAACTGGCCCTGTTCGTAGTAGCCCGCCCGGTCGCAGCCCTCGTGCACGGTGGCCCCGAACAACCAGGTGGGGCGCAGCTTGTCGTCCAGCGGGATCATCGGGGCGGCGCCGGCCGCCTGGTAGAGCAGGTAGGTGAGCGTCTCGGAGAAGTTGTCGGGCTGGATGGGGCAGCCGGGGACGCACACGATCGGGATGCCGGCGTGGGACTTCCAGTCCCAGCCGAGGTAGTCCGGCACGCCCATCGCACCGGTCGGATTGCCCGCCATGGCGTGGATACCGCCGTAGGTGGCGCAGGTGCCGATGGCGACGACCGCCAGCGCCTTGGGGGCGAGCCGGTCGATCCACTCGCTGGTGGTGATCGGCTGGCCGGTCTCCGGGTTGTCGCCGAAGCCGCACCAGTACCCCTCGGGCTTGATCGTCTCGTTGGGGATGGAACCCTCGACGACCAGCACGAACGGGTCGATCTCGCCCCTCTCCCCCTTGAAGAACCACTCGATGAACGTGTCCGAGCCGCCGACGGGACCGCACTCGAAGTCGATGAGCGGCCAGTGGACGGCGATCTTCGGAAGACCCGGCAGCACACCGAGCACGATCTCCTCGATGCTGGGCTGCATGGCCGCCGTCAACGCGACCGAGTCGCCGTCACAGCTCAGCCCCGCATTGATCCACAGGATGTGGATCGTGGGTGTCTCGTCGGCGGGTACAGCGCCGACCGTGTTCGCCGTCGCCTCAGTCATGGGACCGCCTCCTGGGGAGGTGAGGAATAAAAGTCCTGTTTCAGGACTTTCCGCATTCGTCGGCTTCTTGCTATCAGCCGATGGGCCGCGACGGGATGCCATGGGGGGCCGTTGCGGTGAATCCGGTGACGGACGGGCCCGAACCGGATGGAGATGCGGAGAGGTGCGTCGGGGTGCGCAACGGGCGCTCCTTGCGGACGAACGCCCGGCGCAGGGCGTGGTACGGGGCGTCCGGGTCGTGGAAGGTCCGCCGCATCCGAGCGAGTTCGCGCTCCCGGAACGCGGCCAGTGGGGTCGCGCTCTCCCGTCGCTCCAGCTCCGTCTTCTTCGCGGCGATCCGGGTCGCCGTCCCCGGCAGGGCGGACAGGTGCGCGGCCAGCCGGCCGACCTCCGCCGCGAAGGTTCCGGGCCCGGCGTCCACCACCCGGTCGACGAGCCCGAGACCCAGCGCGCTCGCCGCGCTCACCGGCAGGGCCTCCCGCATGAGGCGTTCCGCCGTCGCAGGGCCCACCCTGCGGGGCAGGGTGTAGGTCCAGTACTCCGAGCCGTACAGCCCCATCAGACGGTAGTGAGGGTTCAGCACGGCACCCGAACGGCACCACACCTCGTCGGCCGCCAGGGCGAGCATCGCCCCGCCCGCCGCGGCGTTGCCCGCGACCGCCGAGACCACCAACCGGTCCGTCGTCGTCAGGACGGCCTCGACCAGATCGTCGATGGCGTTGATGTTCGCCCAGGACTCGGCGGCGGGGTCGTCTGCCGCCTCGATGACGTTGAGGTGGATCCCGTTGGAGAAGAAGTCCCGTTCGCCGCCCAGCACCAGCACCGACGTCGGCAGCGCGCACGCCTCCCGGTAGGCGTCCAGCAGCCGACGGCACTGGCCTGTGCTCATGGCGCCGCCGGGAAACGAGAACGACAGGAAGCCCACGTCGCCGTTCTCCCGGTAGCTCATGTCCGTCCAGGTGGCCTCCGGTACCTCGGGCAGGGGCGGCAGCCGGTCACCGAGGGCCGAGACGGCCGGCAGCTTGTACGTCGGCGGCTGCCCGGGGAGCCGCCGGGCCCGCAGCTCCGGGATCCACACGGCGCCGTCCCTGGTGGCCCGGCACACCGCTCCGGCCCGAGTCGCCAGCAGCTCCCCCGGACGTCCGCGCAACCCGCTCTCGGGGTGACCGCCGTGCAGGTACCACTCGGCGCCGAACAGCGCATCCAGCACGCCGGGCTGCGAGTCCGCCGCCCTCAGCTTGCGCAGGACCGTCCCGGTGGAGTCCTCGGCCCAGTCGATCCGCCGGACACCCTGGTCGAGGTACGGACGCGGACGCAGTCGGGCGTCGGCCGCGCCGGCCGTGTCCTGCTTGCGCGGCACGTGGGTGCCCTCGGCGAAGCGCTCCACCGCCAGCAGAACGGCCTCCAGCGCGGCGTCGGCGATCTCGCCCCGGTACAGCTCACTCTTGGATGCCTGAGGGAGTCGGCAGGGCACGCAGGCCCACACGTCGCCGGCGTCCATCTCCCCGTCGGCCTGGAGAACGGTGACGCCCCACTCCTCGATGCCCTCGTGGATCGCCCAGTCCAGCGAGGACGGTCCACGGTCGCCCACCGGCCCCGGATGGACGACGAGGCACGTGTGCGCCGTCCACACCTCTTCGGGAATCGCCGTCTTCAGCATCGGCGCCAGGATGAGCTGCGGTGCATGCCGCCGCACGGCTTCGGGCAACGGGCTGCCGGGCAGGGCGAGTTCCACCGCCACGGTGTGGCCGCGGTCGCGCAGTTCGGCGTGGACGCGCTGGGTGAGGCTGTTGAACGCGCTGGCTAGGAGCAGGATGTGCACGGCTGCCTCCGGGCGGACGAACGGCAGGCAGGGATGGCCGCCGACCGCGATCCTCGGCCAAGGCGGCCTGTCGCTCTGGACGACAGACGGTGAGGTCATCCGAAAGCGGGCGCCGATCCGCCGTCCGGCCTCACCGGTCAAGGCCGGCCCGCGCCCACACCGAGGACCCGGCTGCCCGACTCAGCAGCGGCAGACGCTCACCGTCGGCGCAGGCCGCTGGTGATGCGCTCCCACCGGGAGCGAGTGGCACCGAAGTGGGTCTCGTGTGTCCAGAGGTGGGTGCAGGACCGGCACTGCAGGTGGAGCAGGCTGCCGACGTTGGAGAGCAGGTAGCTCCAGTGCTCGGAGCAGGTGCGCCCCTGCTCGCAGGAGCCGCACCCGCGACGGTCGTCACAGTTCGGGCAGGCCACCCAGGCGCGGCGTCCGATGTCGGCCTGCGGATCAAAGGGCAGCATTGCCGCCCCCTCTCGGCGGCAGCACTCCGGCCGAGAGCAGCTCGTCGTACACGCGCTGCTGTTCCGCGCTGAGGCCGGAGTACAGCAGCTCATACGCCGCTTCCTCGTCGCGCAGTGCGGCGACGGGGTCCCAGCCGGGGCCGAGAGCGTCAAGGACGTGAGCACGCCGGAGCATCTCGTGTGAGCTCAGGTCGACGTGCAGGTCGACCAAGGACAGGGAGCCGGCTCGGTCCGCCGCGGATTTGCTCGTTGCAGCGGGCTCGTCCGGTTCGCCGGGAATGGCGCGGCCATGGGGGGACATGCGACAGAACTTAGGTAAGCCTTCCTGGGCCCGGCAAGAGCAGGTGGGGGAAGTCACAACAGGCCCGCGACCCCGGGGACCCGCGGGCGGACCCCCCACCGGCCGGGTGGGATCGGGCGAAATGCCCCCACCGCACGGGTACGGCCCTGGAAGAAGGCCCGCCGCGATCCTGGGCCCGAACCCCCAGCCGACGCACGGCACCGGTCGGCGCTTCCTCGGACGGCACCGCAGCACCTCGTCACCGAATCCTGCCCGAACAGTGCAACTCGGACAGCACTCTCACGGGCCCGATCGAGGCTCTCGTAGAGCCTCCGGCGACGCTGTCATGGTGCCTGCACGCACCTCCGCACACAGAACTATGGTGTCCCACCACATGTGCCCTTGACCTGGCGATTCCTACGGTGTGGCGACACGCAAACGTCCCCGTCACACCCCAGGAAGTGGTGCCGATGTCCTCCCCCGCGACCGCTCCACCAGCCCCCGCCAGCCTCAAGCGCATCGTCACCGCCAGCCTCATCGGCACCACCATCGAGTGGTACGACTTCTTCCTGTACGGCGCCGCCGCCGCGCTCGTCTTCAACAAACTGTTCTTTCCGGGCTCCGACCCGCTCGTGGGCACACTGCTGTCCTTCCTGACGTACGCCGTCGGATTCGCGGCGCGCCCGCTCGGGGCGCTGGTGTTCGGGCACTACGGGGACCGGCTCGGGCGCAAGAAGCTGCTGGTGCTCAGTCTGCTGCTGATGGGCGGGGCGACCTTCGCGATCGGGCTGCTGCCCACGCACGCGACCATCGGGACCGCCGCTCCGGTCCTGCTGACCCTGTTGCGGCTGGTGCAGGGCTTCGCGCTCGGCGGGGAGTGGGGCGGGGCCGTCCTGCTGGTGTCCGAGCACGGGGACGCGCGGCGGCGCGGATTCTGGGCCTCGTGGCCGCAGACCGGGGCGCCGGCGGGGCAGTTGCTCGCGACCGGAGTGCTCTCCTTCCTCACCGCCGTGCTGTCGGACGCCGCCTTCGGCAGCTGGGGCTGGCGGATACCGTTCCTGCTCTCCGGTGTGCTCGTGATCGTCGGTCTGTGGATTCGTCTCTCTGTCGATGAATCCCCCGTCTTCAAGGAGGCGTTGGCCCAGGCAGAGGCCCGGAAGGCGTCGGACGCGGGCGCGGTCGAGAAGCTGCCGCTCGTGGCGGTGCTGCGGCACCACTGGCGTGACGTGCTCGTCGCGATGGGCGCACGCATGGCGGAGAACATCTCGTACTACGTCATCACCGCGTTCATCCTCGTGTACGCGACGACCTCGGCCGGCGTCTCCCGGCAGACCGCCCTCAACGCCGTACTCATCGCCTCCGCCGTGCACTTCGCGGTGATCCCGGCCTGGGGCGCGCTGTCCGACCGGGTCGGACGGCGTCCCGTCTATCTGCTGGGCGCGGTCGGCATCGGTCTGTGGATGTTCCCCTTCTTCTCGCTCATCGACACGGGCGGCTTCGGCAACCTCATCCTCGCCGTGACCGTCGGACTGGTGCTGCACGGCGCGATGTACGCGCCCCAGGCCGCCTTCTTCTCCGAGATGTTCGCGACCCGGATGCGCTATTCCGGTGCCTCCATCGGAGCCCAGTTCGCCTCCGTCGCGGCGGGCGCTCCGGCGCCGCTCATCGCGACCGCGCTGCTGGCCGACTACGACAGCTCCACCCCGATCGCCCTGTACGTGATCGCCGCGTCGCTGCTGACGATCGTCGCCGTGGGCATGGCCAAGGAGACCCGCCACCGCGACCTGGCCGACATCGACAACGCCGCCACGGTCGAGGACAAGGCGGCCCGGACGGAGGACGCCCGCGTCGTCTGATCCCCGGCTCCGCGGCTTCTGCCCGACGCGACCCCCGTGCCCCCTGAGGGAGCGCGGGGGTCAGCTCGGTATTCGGGTGGCCAACCTCTGGAGCCTCAGGGCGAGTTGGATCTCCAGGGCGCGGGCGGGACACTGCCAGTCCTCGCCGAGCAGGCGGGCGACGCGCTCCAGGCGCTGGGCCACGGTGTTGACGTGGACGTGGAGGTCGGCCTTGGTGCGGGCCGGGCTCATGCCGCACGCGAAGTACGCGTCGAGGGTGCGCACCAGGTCGGTGCCCCGCCGTTCGTCGTAGGCGATGACCTCACCGATGGTGCGCTCGACGAATCCCGCGACGTCCCGGTCGCCGGCGAGCAGCAAGCCGAGGAAGCCGAAGTCGTCGGCTGCCGCCCCGTCACCGCAGCGGCCGAGCAGCCGCAGGGCCTCGACACAGCGGCGGCCCTCCTCGTAGGCGGTCACCACCACGTCCGGGTGGGCGGCGAGGTCCCGGACGGGGGCGGAGGCGCCGACGGTGACCTCCTCGTGGACGGCGGTGCCGAGATGGCGGGCGGTGCGGTGGGCCAGCTCCGTCGCGGTGTCGCCCGGTGCCAGCGGCAGCAGCAGGACGGTGCCGCCGTCACGGGCGGCGGCAAGGCCGTGCCGGGTCGCGGCGAGGTGGGAGGCGGCGGACCACAGCCGGCGGCGAGCGGCCGCCTCCTGGTCGGCGTCGGCGGCGTCCGCCTCCAGCCGCGCGGCGAGGACGACATGGGTGGCGTCGAGGTCGGCGCGCAGCCGGGAGGCACGCTCACGCAGCACGCGCGGGTCGCGGTCGCGGGCGTCGAGCAGGTCGTCCAGCAGCTCACCGCGCACGCGCTGTTCGGCCTCGGCGGCGGAGCGCCGGGCGAGCAGCAGCAGGGAGGTGACCATCGCGGCGCGCTCCAGCGTGCGCTGGTCGACGGGGTCCAGGCCGGGGTGGCCGCGCAGGACGAGGGCGCCGAGCAGTTCACCGCCCGCGGTGACGGCGGCGATCCAGTCGTTCTCGTGCCGCACGGCGTGACCCTCGGCTCGGGAGGTCTCCAGGGCTCCGGCCGGGGCCGCGCCGGCCTCGGTGAACTCGACGGCGCCGGCCAGGACCTGGGAGACGGCCGCCGCCACGTCGTGCACCCCGCCGCCGCGCAGGACGAGTTCGGCGAGCCGGTCGTGGACGTCGGAGGCCCGCTCGATGACCGCGCTGCGGTCCTGGATGATCTCGTTGGCGCGCTCCAGCCCGGCCAGGGCGGAGCGGGTCTCGGTGAGCAGGTTGGCGGTGTCGATGGCGGCCGCGGCCAGGGCGGCGAAGGAGCCGAGCAGGGCGATCTGCTCGCGCTCGAATACCCGGGCGCGGCGGTCGGCGGCGAACAGCACCCCGATGACGTTGGCCCCCAGCATCAGCGGGACCCCGAGGATGGCTACCAGGCCCTCGTCGTGCACGCCCGCGTCGATGGTCGTGGTGTGCCGGAAGCGGTCGTCGCGGAAGTAGTCGTCGGTGACGTACGGACGGGCCGTCTGGGCGACCAGGCCGCCGAGGCCCTCCCCCATGCCGAGGCGCAGCTGCTGGAAGCGGGCGGCGACCGAGCCCTCGGTGACCCGCATGTAGGTGTCGCCCCTGACCGGGTCGTGCAGGCTGAGATAGGCGACGTCGGTGCCGAGCAGGGAGCGGGCGCGCTGGACGATGGCCTGGAGGACGGCGTCCACGTCGCGCAGGCCCGCCAGGTCGTGGGCCGTCGCGAAGAGCGCCGACAGCTCGGCCTCCCGTCGGCGGCGGCCCTCCAGTTCGGAACGCACCCGCAGGGCGAGCAGCTTGGCGTGCTCGAGCGCGGCGATCCGCTCGGCGGGCAGCCCCCCGGCACGCGCGAGCAGCACCGGCCGTTCGTAGGCCTCGGCGGAGGCGCCCCGGGCGAGCAGCTCCAGGAACGGCGCCTCGGCACCACCGGGCGCGCCCCCGGGCACGCCGGGGGCCGCCTCGGTGCCGCGGGCGGCGGCCTCGGCATCGCTGACGGAGCGCTCGACCGGCTCCACGTGATCGCGGGACATGCTCACAGGATTCCTCATGACCGGCCGGCCCGTCAGCCCTGTGGACAACTCCGGACCCGCAGCTCGCCGGGCAGGTCAGTGCGCGGTCCAGCCGCCGTCCAGGACCAGGGAGGTACCGGTCACGAAGGACGCCTGCGGGCCGCACAGATAGGCGACGGCCTCCGCGACCTCCTCCGGTTCGATGAGCCGCTTGACCGCGCTGTCCCGCAGGAGCACCTCGGCCAGTACGCGCTCCTCGGGCAGGTCGTGCGCCCGCGCCTGGTCGGCGAGCTGCTTCTCCACCAGCGGGGTGCGGACGTAGGCGGGGTTCACGCAGTTGGAGGTGACACCGTGCGGTGCGCCTTCGAGGGCGGCGGTCTTGGACAGTCCCTCGAGCCCGTGCTTGGCGGCCACGTACGCCGACTTGTAGGGCGAGGCGCGCAGTCCGTGGACGGAGGAGACGTTGACGATGCGGCCCCATCCCTGCCCGTACATGTGGGGCAGGGCGCCGCGGATGAGCCGGAACGGTGCTTCCAGCATCACCGTGAGCACCGTGTGGAAGACGTCCGGCGGGAACTCCTCCAGCGGCCGTACGAGTTGCAGCCCTGCGTTGTTGACCAGGACGTCGGTGCCGGCCGCGGCGAGTTCGGCGGCGTCCAGGTCCGTGAGGTCCAGGACGTGCGGCTCGACGACGCCCGGCAGACCGGCGGCGCTGTCGGTGAGCGCCTCCAGGCCCGTCGCGTCCCGGTCGACCGCCCGCACCTTGGCTCCGGCGGCCGCCAGCCGCAGCACGCAGGCGCGGCCGATACCGCCGGCGGCGCCGGTGACGAGGGCGGTGCGACCGTGGAGGTCGAGGGAGGGGGCGGGGGGACCAGGGGCGGCGTGGGGCGTGGTCATGTCTGTGACCTTAGGCAGCGCCGGCTCCCCGCCCCATGTGGTCCGCCCCCATACTTCAGCCGCGACTCATGGAGTCGAACCATGTGGGCTCGTCCGACAGCGCCTGCTTGATCCGGAACAGCGCGAATTCCTGGAGGTCGGGCAGGGCGTCCACCGCGAACCACCCCACCTCCAGCGACTCGTCGTCGTTGACGCGGGCCTCGCCTCCGACGGCACGGCAGCGGAAGGTGATGTCCATGTACTGACAGACGTCGCCGTTGTCGTAGGCGACCGGTTCCAGTGCCTGGACGAGGACGACCCGTTCGACGACGCACCGCACGGCGGTCTCCTCGAAGACCTCCCGCACGGCGCAGACGGCCGGCTGCTCACCGGGGTCGGGGATGCCGCCGATCACGGCCCATCTGCGGTTGTCCGAGCGACGGCCCAGCAGTACGCGGCCCGCGTCGTCGAAGACGATGGCGGTGACCCCGGGCAGCCAGAGCAACTGGTGTCCGGCGGTGGCCCGGATCTCGCGGATGAAGTCAGGAGTAGCCATGGACCGAACCTAACGAGCCGGTCCGGCGACACCGCGCGCGTGGGGGACGCGCTCGGCGGGCGTACGGCTACACGCCACCGGCGCGCCGCCCGCGCATCCCGGCACCGATCGCCCACCCGAGCCCGCCCGCGGCGACGAGCAGGAGGGCGATCTCGGGGAGGATGCCCAGCTTCGTCGCGGGGGTCTCCGAGGAGCGCAGCGGGACCTTCTGGACCAGCGAGTCCGCGACGAACATGCCGGTCTTCTGCGTGATCCTCCCGTCCGGCATGATGATCGCGCTGACCCCGCTGGTCACCGGCACCGTGACGGTCCGG
The DNA here is from genome assembly GCF_001896135.2 of Streptomyces phaeoluteigriseus. Classification (GTDB taxonomy): domain Bacteria; phylum Actinomycetota; class Actinomycetes; order Streptomycetales; family Streptomycetaceae; genus Streptomyces; species Streptomyces phaeoluteigriseus. The sequence continues at coordinate 180,083 of NZ_MPOH02000006.1, read as the reverse complement.
CTGTGCTCCACAGCACGCACGCGGGACATGGCGAGCTGCTGGTAGGTCATCTCGCTGCGGTCGAAGGTGGCGTTGTTGCTGGGCACGGAGATGATCTGCGCGCCGTGGGTCACGGTGTCGCGCACGGCCCAGTCGAAGGCCGCCTCGTAGCAGGTGGCGAGGCCGACCTTGGCGTCGCCGAAGTCGAACACGCCGGGCTCGCCGCCCCGGCTGAAGTCCTGGCGGACCATCGAGGTCCACTCGTCGTTGATGGCGCCGATGAGCGAGCGCATCGGGAGGTACTCGCCGAAGGGCTGCACCTGCCGCTTGTCGTAGGTCTGGGTGGCGCCCTTCTCCGGGTCCCAGAGGATCTGCTCGTTGTAGAGCCTGCCGTCGCGCTCGACGACGCCGCCGACCGAGATGGGCGCGTCGATCGCCTCGGCCGCCTGCTCGATGACGGCGGCGGCGTCCGGGTTGGCGAAGGGGTCGATGTCGGAGGAGTTCTCGGGCCACAGCACGAAGTCGGGCTGGGCCACCCTGCCGGCCTGGACCTCGGCGGCCAGCCGCTCCGTCTCGCGCGCGTGGTAGTCGAGGACGGCCCGGCGCTGGGAGTTGAAGTCCAGTCCGAGTCGGGGCACGTTGCCCTGGACGACGGCGACCGTCGCGGTGCCGACCTCCGCCCTGTCGCTGACCAGCGGGCGTGCGGCCACGGCGGCCAAGACCGGGACGGCCATGCTGACCAGGGCCACCGCGGCGGCCGACCGCCGCACCTCGCGCGTACGGCGCCACCGGAGGCCCGTCCGGACGGCCTCGCAGAGGCCGAAGCCGCACAGGACCACCGCGAAGCCCAGGACCGGGGTGCCGCCCAGCGCGGCCAGCGGCAGGAAGACGCCGTCCGCCTGACCGAACGCGATCTTGCCCCAGGGGAAGCCGCGGAAGGGCACACGCGCGCGTGCCGCCTCACCGGCGATCCAGATCGCCGCCGCCCACACCGGCCAGCCGGGCAGCTTCGACACCGCGGCGACGCCCGCGCCGACCAGCGCGACGAAGACCGCCTCGATCACCACCAGCGCGATCCAGGGACCGGGGCCCACCTCGACGCCCGTCCACACCAGCAGCGGCAGCAGGAAGCCGAGGCCGAAGAGGTATCCGAGACCGAGCCCCGCCTTCCAGCCACGGCCGCGCAGCACCCAGCCGAAGAGGGCGAAGGCGGGCAGGGCCAGCCACCACAGAGTGCGCGGCGGGAAGCTGACGTACAGGAGCACTCCGGAGAGCGCCGCGGTGGCTGCCGGGACGAGCCGCAGGAGCCGCGCGCCGCGCGTCGGCGCGGTCGGGGGCTCCAGCTGGTCCTGCCGGTCCACGGAAGTTGCGGTGACGGTCACTCGGGGAGTGTACGGCGGGTCGTCTTTCGGCCGACAGGACCGTCCGCGCGGCGGTCCCCCGGTACCGCCCGCACGACTCATGCCCAAACCACCCGGCAGCCGTTACCGTGTGGCAGTGCTCCTGTCGTGTGGGGCGGCCGGGGCGGGTTTTCACGGTCCTGGGGCGACCGGGTTCGGGGGGCGGTGTGGGGTCCAGGGAGATGGCGTCCACGGACGGCGAGGACGCGGACGGCGAGAGACGCGTCGTGTCCGACGCCGTGGGTGTGGTGGTGCTCGGGGCCTGCGCCACCTGGTCCCTGGTCACCGCGGCCGTGCACGGCGGTCGTCCCGAGGGCGTCCTGCTGGCGGTGCTGGCGGTGACCGCCGGTTATGCGGCGGGGCGCGTCTTCGGAGTGCTGCTGCCCGTCGTGGCGCCCTGTGCGGCGGCCCTGGCCGGACTCTGCCTGACGCTGGCCCTGCCACGGCTCGTCCCGGGACCCGACACCGTCACACCGCTGGGCCACGCGGGCGCCACCGCGGCGGTGCTCACCCTGGCGGCTGGAGCCGCCTGCTGCGCGGCCTGGGCCACTCCTGTGCCCGTGCTGCGGCTCGCTCTGCGTCTGCTGGCCGGTGGCATGGCGCTGGCCGGGGCCACGCTGGGCTCGGCCACCGCGATGGTGACCTGCGGCGCGGTCCTGCTGTGCTCCCTGGCCGCCGGCCGGATGTCGCACCGGGGTCGCGGTCTGGCGGGGCTGGCGCTGGCCGCCGCCACGGTCACGGGCCTGACCTGGGCGACGGCGGGCGGCGCGCTGCCCGGCGGACTCGCCTCCTCGTTGGCGGAGCAGCTCACGCCCCGCCGGATCGACCTGTGGCGCGACGCCCTGGACCTGGCGCGGCACCACGCCGGCCTCGGCGTGGGGCCGGGACGCTTCGGCGAGCTGAGCCCGACAGCGGCGCAGGCCACCCTGTCGGACGGCAAGCCGCACTCCGCGCCGCTGCAGATGGCGGCGGAACAGGGTGTCGTCGGCGTACTGCTGCTGGCCGCGGCCTTCTGCTGGATGCTGTTCGCCCTGTGGCGCGCCGCACGTCCGACACCGATCGTGCTGAGCGCGGGTGCCGCGCTGACCGGTCTGGCGGCCGTGGCCGCGGTCGGCAACGCGCTGAGCTTCACCACGGTCTCGGTCGGTGCGGGTCTGCTGGCGGGTCTGGCCACCGCCCGCCCGCTCTCGGTCGAACCGGCGCCGGGCGCGGTTCCACTCCCTTCCGCGAGGACGGCTCTGCGCTCCTCCGACGACCGTCCGGCCGTCTGAAAGCCTACGGACTCTGCGTCACGTCGGGCGTGCCCTGCCGCAGCCGGGCCCTGATGACCCGCACCGCGGACTCCGCGTCGTCCACGGTGATGGTGAACGTGTGCCCGTCCCAGAGGCGCAGGACCACGCCCTCCCCGCGCCGTACGACGACGGCGGTGCCCTTCTCGGGGCGCCAGCGGTAGCCCCAGCCGCCCCAGTGGCGCGGCGTGACGTGCGGCTCGAAGTCGGCACCGGCGACGTGGGACAGCGGGATGCGGCGGCGCGGCAGACCGATGTGCCCGCAGCGCACTTCCAGCGATTCCTTGTCGAGCTTCAGGTCGACGTGGACGAAGGCGAGGGTGCCGAAGAGGACGAGCACTCCCGCGGCGATGCACCCGACCACGGACATGGCGAGCGGTGCGATCCCGGACGTCCACGCGGACACGACCGCCAGTTCGATGCCGAGCGCCACGCAGGCCGCCCCGACGAGCGCGAGCAGCCACTGGAACCGGTTGGTGGCCCGCCCGTGCCACTCATCGGGGTGCGGGGCGGTCCCCTCGTGGGGGTGGTGGTCCCTCATATTCATGAGGTTACTCAGGTTTCGCTCCGCCGGTACCGTGTGGCGCAGGGTGACTGGGCCGGCCGGACGACGAGCGGACCCGTCCGTCCGCCCATCGATCTCGGGTCACCGGGCGGGGCTGGTCTCCTGGAGCAGCCGGCCTTCCGCGTAGGCGAGCGCCGGAGCCGGCAGCGCGCCCTCCCGGCCGCTGAGGATGACCGTCACCGCCCCGAGGACCTGCGCCCCGGGCTCGGGGCGGGAGCCTATGCGGCGCAGTGCCTGGGCGGCCACGGCTCCGGCGGACCCGTGCAGGACGAGCGGCGGGCGGCCTGCGCCCTGGACGGCGGCACGGATGCGCTCGGCGACCAGTTCGTAATGGGTGCAGCCCAGGACGACGGTCGTCACCTCGTCGGGGGTCAGGGCGGCGGCCGCGGCGACCGCGGCGTCGATCGCCGACTCGTCAGCGTGCTCGACGGCCTCGGCCAGGCCCCAGCAGGGCACCTCGGTCACCGCGACGCCGCCGGCGAAGTCGTCGATGAGCCCCCGCTGGTAGGGGCTGCCCGTGGTGGCGGGGGTGGCCCAGATCGCGACGGGGCCGCCGCCGGCCGCGGCGGGCTTGATCGCGGGGACTGTTCCGATCACCGGGATGCCCGGTTCGAGGCGGGCCCGCAGTGCGGGCAGGGCGTGCACGGTCGCCGTGTTACAGCCGACGATCAGGGCGTCGGGCCGGTGGACGGCGGCGGCCTCCGCGACGGCGACGGCGCGCGCGGTGAGGTCCTCGGGCGTGCGCGGCCCCCAGGGCATGCCGTCGGGGTCCAGGGAGAGCACGAGATCCACGTCGGGTCGCAGGCGCCGTACCGCGGCGGTGGCCGCCAGCAGCCCGATTCCGGAGTCCATGAGCGCGATCTTCACCCGGCCACGATAGACGATGTGCTCCTGCGGCCCGGTCCGGTGGGGCAGACTGCGCGCGTGAGCGCAGTCGTGTGGATCTCCGCCGTTTCCCTCGCCGCCTGGCTGTGGTTGCTGCTGTGCCAGGGCTTCTTCTGGCGCACGGACGTGCGGCTGCCCCCGCGCGAGGAGCCCGGCCGGTGGCCGTCGGTCTGCGTGGTCGTCCCCGCGCGCGACGAGGCGGCGGTGCTGCCCGCCGGCCTGCCGTCGCTGCTCGCACAGGACTATCCGGGGCGGGCCGAGGTCTTCCTCGTCGACGACGGCAGCTCCGACGGCACCGGGGAACTGGCGCGCGAGCTGGCCCGGCGGCACGGCGGACTGCCGCTGACCGTGGACTCGCCGGGAGAACCGCCGGCCGGCTGGACGGGGAAGCTGTGGGCGGTGCGGCACGGCATCGCGCTGGCACGCGCGCGTGGACCCGAGTACCTGCTCCTGACGGATGCCGACATCGCGCACGCGCCCGACAGTCTGCGGGAGCTGGTCGCGGCGGCGCACACCGGGGGTTTCGACCTCGTCTCCCAGATGGCGCGGCTGCGGGTGGAGAGCGTGTGGGAGCGGCTGGTCGTACCGGCCTTCGTCTACTTCTTCGCGCAGCTCTACCCGTTCCGCCGGATCGGCCGGCCCGGGGCGCGGACGGCCGCCGCCGCGGGCGGCTGCGTCCTGCTGCGCACCGAGGCGGCCGGACGGGCCCGCGTCCCGGACTCCATCCGGCACGCCGTGATCGACGACGTGGCGCTCGCCCGGGCGGTGCGGGGGTCGGGAGGCCGTATCTGGCTGGGTCTGGCCGACCGGGTGGACAGCGTGCGCCCCTACCCGCGGCTGCACGACCTGTGGCGGATGGTCTCGCGCAGCGCCTACGCGCAACTGCGGCACAGTCCGCCGCTGCTGCTCGGCACGGTGCTGGGGCTCGCCCTGGTCTATCTGGTGCCGCCCCTCGCACTGCTCGGCGGGCTCGCCCTCGGCAGCCCGGCCGCCGCGCTGCCGGGCGGCCTCGCGTGGCTGGTGATGACGGGGACGTACGTCCCGATGCTCCGTTACTACCGTCAGCCGCCGTGGCTGGCCCCGCTGCTGCCGTTCACCGCCTTCCTCTACCTCCTGATGACGGTGGATTCCGCGGTGCAGCACTACCGGGGGCGGGGCGCGGCGTGGAAGGGGCGCACCTACGCCCGTCCCGACGCGGTGGCCGACGAGGGCTGACCCGGCCGCCCGGCGGTCTATTTGCGGCCCGGCGTCCAGTTCATGCCCCAGCCGTAGGCGTGGTCCACGGTCCGCTGCGGGCTCACGCCGCGTTCGGGCACCAGATAGCGGGCCTCGCGCTGGACGACGAGGTCGTCGCCGGTGCGGGTGATCAGCGCGAGCGCGCACACGGTGGACGGGACGGTGCACTCGTCCAGGGAGAAGTCGATCGCGGCACCGAACTGCGGCTGCAGGGTCACCGTGGCGTGCAGGTCGGCGAAGGAGCGGGCGCCCTGGTAGATGGTGACGAAGACGAGGATGCGCCGGAAGTCGTTCTTGTGGTCGAGGTTGACCGTGAGGTTCTCACCGCCGGCCACCGCACCCGTGCGGTCGTCGCCGTCGAGGAGGATGTACGGCGGCTGGTGCAGGGCGCCGAAGGCGTTGCCGAGGGCCTGTACGACTCCCTTGCGCCCGTCGGCCAGCTCGAACAGGGCGCACAGGTCGAGGTCGAGGTCGTTGTGCCGGGCGACCGCCCGGCCGCGCTTGCTGCCCCACCCGGAGAACTGCTGGTGCGTCTGCCAGTTGAGGTTCACGCGCATCGCGCCCGAGGTGCCGCCCTGCTTGGTCAGCGAGACCGACGGAGCGGCCTTGGTGAGCGTCACCTTGGTGAGGCGGACCGGGGCCGCGGGGCGGGGCGGGCGGGACAGCTTGTGACGCACGCCACTTCCGGCCCTGCGGTCCTTCTGGCTACGAGAGAAACCATAACCACCCCACCACCCAATGTCTACTCCAGCCACCACAGATTTTTTGGTGTCCTCCAGAAGAGGTAATCGGACCCGAACAGTGATGGGGGAACGCTCACCGGCACCGGCGCCAGAGGGCTCGATGGCGCGTTGCCGGCCTTGCGGTGCGGAGTGAGACGAGCGGCATGATCTCGACAGCGACAAGCCCGACCGCCCTTACAGCACCGAGGTCTTCGCCGAGGACGTGATCGCGGTGCTCGACGACCTCGGTGTCGACCGTGCCGACGTTTACGGCACGTCCATGGGCGGACGCGTGGCCCAGCAACTCGCGGCTCACCATCCGCACCGGGTGCGCACCCTGGTACTGGGCTGCACCTCGCCCGGCGGCCCGCACGGCGTCGAACGCGGCAACGACGTGCGCGCGTCGCTGGCCGAGTCTCGACCAGGTGCGGCACGTCAGGCACTTCTGGAGCTGATGTACACACCGGCCTGGCTCGCGAACCACCTCGGCCCCTACCGGACTCTGGGTGACCCGGGCATGCCCGCCCACGCCCGGCGACGCCACCTGGCGGCCAGCAACCAGCACGACGCCTGGCACCTCCTGCCCGACATCAGCGCACCCACCCAGGTCCTGCACGGCAGCGACGACCGGCTCAACCCCGCCGCCAACGCTCCCCTGCTCGCGGACTGCATCCCCGGCGCCCGGCTCCACATGATCCCCGGAGCGCGGCACGCCTACTTCGAGGAGTTCCGCACCGAGGCGAGCCCGCTCGTCCTGGACTTCCTCACGGCCGTGCCACCCCAGCGAGCGTGATCGAGGACCTGACCGTGCGCAACCGGGTCAGGAACCACGAGCTTGCCCGGGCCATCTCCGATACATGCCGGGTGCGTTCCAGTAAGCATCCGTGCGTGGACGCGCGCGTGCGGTACGGCCACGACCGGGACGTCAACGGAGTGCGGTGCCCGCAGTCGCGGTGAAGAAACCAGGTGGATCGGCCGTGTGTTCTTCCCTTCCCCGGGCATCAGGAGCCACGGAGGTTGATAACTATGGTTCCCCTGCTTCTTGTTCTTCTGCTGGCTCTGATCCTCTTCGGCGCGGGTTTCGCGCTGGAGGCACTGTGGTGGATCGCCGTCATCGTGCTGGTCGTCTGGCTGCTGGGCTTCGTCATGCGCTCCGCGGGCACGGGCGGCCGCAAGGGCCGCTGGTACCGCTGGTGATCGGCTGAACAGCAAGTCTGCCTGTGGGCCCCGGAATCACTCGGGGCCCACAGGCATGACCCGCGCCGGGACACCCCCGATCAAGCGGCGTAACCATACGAGAAGCTGTACGGCGTCGGGGACAAGGGTGGCTCTGCACTCTGGACACCCGTGCCCAGGCGCGGCAAGGCGAGGCCACCAACAGGGGCGCCTTCCCGAAGAACACCCAGTCACGGACCTGGCCTTGCCCATCGACCAGAAGTGTCCGCCGACCCCGCGCCCGCCCCGACCTCTCCCCCACCGATGTCGCCCCGCTGGAGCGCATCGCTTCGTGTCAAGCCGTCAGGCCGTCACCCGGCCGTCATCAGGCCGTCAGGGAGGCGGGCCCCCGGCACTACTCGGGTCGGCATCCGAAAACGTCCCCGCCCGGATCGTCCGGCAGGGCGATGCGGGCGGTGACCCGTTTGCCGACCGGCTCCCGCTGGACCTCGAAGCCCTGCGCGACGGCCAAGACGATCTCCAGGCCGTGCTGCCCGACCCTGCCCGCGTCGGCGGCCCGCGCCACCGGCAGCACCGGATCGCTGTCCCACACGACCACCTCCACCAGCGAGCCGACGATACGCAGCTCCATCAACACCGGCCCGGGAGCGTACTTGCGGGCGTTGGTGACCAGCTCGCTGACCACCAGCTGGGTCAGCTCCATCGCGCGAGCGGACACCGGCAGGCCGTGCTCCGCCTGGACACGGGCGAGGAAGTCCACCGCGCGATGACGCGCCTCGGCGATACAGGACCCGTCACCGTCCAGGGCGACGGTGTCCTGTATCGGATGGGCTCCAGGTACCACGCTGCCCTCGCCACCAAGGATCGATTCCGCCGGGTCCACCCTTGCTCCCGTCCGCACGCCTGCGTGTACCCGGCATCGCGCCTCCCACGCTCCTCGCACTTTGGTAAAAGTAACGAAAGTTTGTTCCCCATACCGTCGGGGCAGCCAGTCGGCGCACTATTGTCGGGAACCGGAGTCCCCAAGTGAGCGCAGTCGGCGAGGAAACGGTGACAGACACCCGCGGAGCAGCCCGGTCCGGCCAGTTGTCGGTCGGCCGGACCGCCGTCGACGGCATCCGGGTGTTCACCCTGCGCGGCGAGATCGACCACACGGTCAAGAACGTGCTCAGCGAGGCCCTGCTGGGCGATGACGACGCGGTGCCGCCGCGGATGGTGGTGGACCTCAGCGGGGTGACCTTCATGGACTCCAGCGGGATCAACGTCTTCGTCGCCGCCTACCAGGCCGTGGGTGAGTCTCAGGGATGGTTGCGCATCGCCGGCGCCCAGAACTCGGTGCTACGGGTTCTCCAGGTCGTCGGCCTGGACGAGGTCATCCCCTGCCACCCCACCGTCGAACAGGCTCTCACCGCCTGACCCCCTTCACTCCCGGCTCGGCGCCGCCATCCTCCGGCGGTGCCGCTCCTGATCCTCCGGCGGTGCCGCTCCGGCTACCCGGTGGCGTCCTGCTGGTGTGAGCGCCGCTGCACCGCCGCGTCCAGCTCCTGCCCGACCGGCTCCGGCAGCGGCTGCCCCAGCGCCCAGGCGATCACCGTCTCGGCCACGGTGTGCAGTTTGGTGTTGGTGTGCTGGGAAACCTCACGCAGTACGTCGAATCCGACGGCCGTCGGCAGCTGATGGATCGCGGTGAGGACACCGATGGCCTGGTCCACCGTGGCGTGGGAGTTGACGGCGTGCCGCAGCTGCGCGTTCTCCTGTTCCAGGCGGGCATCGGCGTCGTCACGTGTGCCGTCGGGCGAGTGCCGCGGAACGCGGGAGGTCGTCATGCTGGTCTCCTACAGGCGTAAGGCTTCCTGTACTCCTGCCCCCTACCGCGACGGCAAGACACCCTGACCGGGCCGTGAAGATCACACAGGAAGATCACACAGGGGGACTGCTCTTGCAGTCGACTCGAGGATGACCGCGGCACCCGCCCCACGCGCCCAGCGGCCCAGCCCGGCCTCGACCTGCGTCACGCGGGACCCTCCCTGGGCCTGGGCCGCATGCTCCCGAGTCCCGGTCCTCGCGCAGCTGGGGCAGCGCATGCGGCGAAGCGACACCGGCCGCCCGTTGATCCACCTCAACAGCGGGTAAGCGGGTCGGCATGGCTGAAGTGGTGGAAGCAGGACTGTGGGGGTTGGTGGCGGGCTCGGCACTGCTGCTCGGCGCTGCGCTGGGGTACGGGCTACGGGTGCCGCAGAAGGTGATCGCGACCGTGATGGCCTTCGGGGCCGGGGTGCTGATCTCCGCGGTCTCCTTCGAACTGGTCGGGGAAGCGTACGAGGAGGCGGGGCTCGCTCCCGCGGCCGTCGGCACCCTCATCGGCGCCGTCGCCTACACGGGCGGCAACGTGTGGCTGGCCCGCAGGGGGGCCCGCCACCGCAAGCGCTCCGGTCACGCGCAGGCGCAGCCCTCGGAGTCCGAGCAGGGCGGGTCCGGGACGGCGCTCGCGCTAGGAGCACTGCTCGACGGGGTGCCGGAGTCGGCGGTGATCGGCGTCAGCCTGCTCCACGGCGGCGCGGTCAGTCTGGTGACGGTGGCCGCGGTGTTCATCAGCAACGTTCCCGAGGGGCTGTCCAGTTCGGCGGGGATGAAGAGGGCCGGCCGCACCAAGGGATACGTCTTCGGCGTCTGGGCGGCGATCGCCGCGGCCGGCACGGTGTCCGCCGTCCTCGGCTACACGGTGGTCGGTTCCTTCTCCCCCGCCGTGATCGCAGCGGTGACGGCAGTGGCGGCAGGGGCGATCCTCGCCATGGTCGCCGACACGATGATCCCCGAGGCGTGGGACGACGCCCACCTGGCCATCGGACTGGTCACCGTCAGCGGCTTCCTCGTCTCCTTCGCCCTCTCCCACACCTGACCACCGCGACCCGGAGCAGTCACATGCCGTCGGCCGTGCACGCCCTGTGGAGCGTCCCGGGCCACACCGGCCCTGTCCGAGCGGATGCCGGTACGTACCCTCAGCGCGGCCGCCCTCACCGAGCCGCCCATCACCAACGGCGAGATCGGCTCCAGGGGGTATCGGAGGGGCCCCGCAGCGCCCGGGACGCGGGCTCGTCGGACCAAGCCCCGGCTCACGACCCGAACGACTCCACGGGAGCGCCCCGGGGCCGGGTTCTGTCCGTGGCCGGTGTCGTCGGCAGGACGCGTCCGCCGTGTCGTCGGACGCACCGACTCCTGGCTCCACGGCTTCCGCCGCCTGCACATCCGACGGGAGAGGCCCGGCGGCTTCCACGAAGATGTCCTCGGCACCGCCACCTGCCCGATCACCCACCGGAACGTCCAACAGCTTCGGCAGGGCCTCCCCTTGCGGCTTCGGGACTCAGCCGCCGCTCTTCCGACGGAACGACCGCTGACTCGCGGCCGGGCCGTGCGCGCCGTGAATCTTCGACGTGTCGGTGTTCGCGGCGACCTCGGCGGCGTCCGTCTGCATGCCACGCTTGCGTGCCAGAGCTTCCCGGAACTTGCGCTTCAGGTCGTACTGGCCGTCCTCGTCGGGCGAGATGGAACGGCTCTCGCCGTCAACCGGCTCCTGGCCTTCGGGCGATGGAGACTCTGCAGTCATGGTGACCTCCTGGGACTGGGCAGTGGAGACCACAGCTTGTCACAGCGGGCGCCCCTCGACGTGCCAGCGTCCTCCATCGCCACCTGCGGTCGCGGATCGTTGCCGCTGAACGTGGATGAGGACTCCGGGACGCCCATACGCACGGCCTGGCGGACGCGTCCGCAAGAAGACTCGGCGGTGTCGCGGGCGACCATGTCGGACTTGCCGTCGCCGGCGATGTCCCTGACGCCGACGACCGCGTTGTTGCAGGCATCCCAGTCGGCACTGCCTCGAAAGCGGTGGACATCGTTGGCCTTCTCCTGGGCGAGGAGGTCGCCGATGCCGGCACCGTTGACCTTGCCGGTTGCGGCTGCCGAACCGGGGGCTGCGACCCCCGCCGAAGTGCCCTCAGGGTGTCCGTCGGGACAGGGTCAGCCTGCGTCGCTCACGGTCGACGTCCGCGACGACGACCGAGATCTCGTCGCCGATCCGCACGACCTCCTCCGGTGCGGCCCCGGGTACAGCGCCGAGTTCGGAATGTGGGACCAGGCCCTCGATCCCGTCCGCGACCTGGACGAAGACACCGAACGGGACCAGCTTGGTCACCCGGCCTCGCAGCGGCCGGCCCACCGCGAGGCCGTCAGTGAACACCGCGAAGGGATCTGGCCGCATCGCCCGCAGAGACAGCCGGGCCTCTCCGTTCCATGTGTCGAACTGCAAGAACTCGCACGACACGCGCTGTCCGATCTCGACGACCTCGGACGCCGCCTCCACACGACGCCACGACAGCTCGGGATACGTGATGAAGCCGACCCCGGGATGGACCGGATGGCCAGGTCCCTCGTCCAACGCCACGAACACGCCGAACCGCTCGATCGCGGCCACCGTGCCGGCCACGGTCTCACCCCTACGAAGCCGCTTGAGGAACGCCCAGAGCTCCGGGTTCTCGGTGGCCGCCATCGACAGCCATACCCGGCTCGCATCCAGGTCGACGGCGACGACCTCGGCGGCGATCCGCCGCCCGACCACCGCGACGTCGGCCAGACGTCGGCGCCAGGAGGCGTCCAACACCCCCACCACCCCGAGCGCGCACCCGGCAGAACCGTCCAGGACCACCGTCGCCTCGGACCGAGTCACCGCCCGCACCGTCCCCCAGAGCACGTCACCGACCCTGACCTCTGCCGGAGAACTCAAGACGGCCTGCCCACTCGACGCTTCGTTTCCCCCATACCGCCCAGGCTTTCACAGGCGATGGGCCCCCGCCTCTGGCGCCCCCTCCACCTCTGGCGCCCCCTCCACCTCTGGCGCCCCCGGAAGGCCGGGCGGATACGGCCGTTCGCTCAACGGATTCCGGAGTCGGGATGGACGGCATCCCATTCCTGGCGTGCTCGCGCTATGGCGTCGCGGTGGTCGGCTGACCAGTCCGCGAGGGCTTTGACCAGGTGCGTGAGGCTGTGGCCCATCGTCGTGAGTTCGTACTCGACCTGCGGAGGCACCGTCGGGTGCACGGTTCGACTGATCAGTCCGTCGCGTTCCAGCCGACGCACGGTGAGCGTGAGCATCCGCTGCGAGATGCCGGGAACGGCGCGTTGCAGTTGCCGGAAACGGCGTACGCCCTGGGCCAGTTCAACCACGACCAGGACCGACCACTTGTCCCCGATCCGGTCGAGCACCTCGCGGATACCGCAGTCCTCGTGCTCGTCGCCGCAGGTGACCACGGCTTCGGTGGTTACCCCTGTGTGCCCTACTGACACGGAAGTGCCTCCTTACGCTTCGTGACGCGCGCCCGCAGGATGATCCCGGTTACCGAAGAGAACCTACCGGAATGGGAAGACCCTGATGATCCTGGTCACTGGAGCTGCCGGCGCCTTGGGCAAGCTGATCGCCGAGCGGTTGGCCGACCGTGACGACACGGTCCTCGGAACGCGCGATCCTCGGCAGCCCCCGGGTGTGCTGCCGGTCCGCCGCATCGACTTCGACGATCGCAGCACCCTCAGCAGCGGCTTCGACGGAGTGGACGTGCTGGTCCTGATCTCCGCGGGCTACGGCGAGGACGACACCGTCATAGCCCGGCACGGCGCCGCCATCGACGCCGCCGAGAAGGCCGGTGTGGGGCACGTCGTCTATACGAGCCTGACCGCCGACGGCGATCACCTCCCCTACGCGCTGCCGCACCGCTGGACCGAGAGGCGGCTGCGGGAGAGCGCCATGGGCTGGACGATCCTGCGCAACGGTCTCTACGCGGAGTTGCTGGCCGGCCTCGCGGCGCCGTCGGCGGAGGGGCGGATCACTGCCCCGCTCGGCGAGGGCCGTCTGGCAGCCGTCGCGCGGGCGGATCTGGCCGACGCCGCGGTGCGGGTGGCGGTGGGGGCACCCGCTCATGCGGGACGCGTCCACGAACTCGTCGGCGAGCAGGCCATCGGTGGTGCCGACCTGGCCCGCGCGTACGGACCGCACATCACCTATGAGCCGGAGACACTCGGCCAGGCCCGCGCGCGCATCGCCGCTTCCGGTGCCGAGCCGTTCCAGGTGCCGATGCTGGTGGGCACCTACTCCGCCATCGCTGCCGGATTCATGTCCCGCACCGGTGGTGACCTGCGTCGACTCCTGGGCCGCGAACCCCGGTCCGCGCTCGCGGCAGCCCTCGCATAGACCTCGGAGCACAGGCGCCGCGAGGCCAGGGCAGCCCCATGCCCTGCGCAACCAAGGCGATTGCGACGGTGGCAGTCGTGCAACTCGCCGAGCCGGTGCGAGCCTGCCTCGGGCGGTCGGTCGTCTGCTGCCGGCGCCGGCCGGAGTCGTGCCCGGGGCGTCGTACGTCGTACGTCCTTGACACGCCTGCGACCCACCCCACCCGCTCCGCATGCTTCCACGGGCGCGATGCCGGACACTCCTGTATAGGGGCCGGCGCACTTCGCGCGGGCCACGTAGTGAGGGTGTTCGGCGTGCTCGAGGTCCCGCTCTGGCTGTGGGGGGCGTTCGCCGCGACGGTGGTCGTGTCGCTGGCGGTGGACCTGCTGTCCCACCGCACCGCGCACATCATCCGCTTCAAGGAGGCGGCCGCCTGGAGCGGCCTGTGGGTGAGCCTCGCCCTGATCTTCGGGGCGGTCGTCTTCCTCGTCCTCGGCACCACCGCCGGCACCGAGTACACGACGGCCTGGCTGCTGGAGAAGAGCCTGTCGGTCGACAACCTCTTCGTCTTCGCCGTGATCTTCGCCTACTTCAAGGTGCCCCGCGCCTACCAGCACCGCGTGCTGTTCTTCGGCGTCATCGGCGCGCTCGTCTTCCGCGGCATCTTCCTCTCCCTCGGCGTGGCCGTGGTCAGCCGCTTCACCGCGGTGCTGTTCGTCTTCGCGGCGGTCCTCTTCTACAGCACCTACAAGCTCCTCAAGGACGAGGAGGACAGCTTCGACCCGGGCAGGAGCTTCGCCGTACGGATGCTCCGCAAGGTCATCCCGGTGCGGGACGAGTACGCCGGGGCGAAGTTCTTCGTCAAAGAGGCCGGCAAACGTGTGGCGACCCCGCTGCTCGCCGTGGTCGCCGCGATCGAGGCCGCCGACCTGATCTTCGCCGTCGACAGTGTCCCGGCCGTCCTCGCGGTCAGCGACGACGCCTTCATCGTCTACACCAGCAACGCGTTCGCCATCCTCGGCCTGCGGGCCCTCTACTTCATGCTCGCCGGCCTCCTGGACCGCTTCCACTACCTGAACAAGGGCCTCGCGATCATCCTCGCCTTCATCGGCGTCAAGCTCATCCTCCAGGCATCCCACAAGATGATCAGCCCGAGCATCCCGGAAATCCCCTCACCGATCAGTCTCGCTGTCATCGTCGTCGTCCTGGCGGGCTCGGTGGTGCTCAGCATCAAGAGGCCCGCTCCCCAAGGCGTCGTGGAACCGGCCGAGGAACAGAGGGACGGCTCCGGGACCATCGAGCAGTCCGGCGCACCACCTGTGGGTGACGACGCCGAGCCCCCGACCGGTTCACCAGACCGGGACACCGAACCCCGCCCGCGCTCGGGTCCGCGAGAAGGCGGGGCACTTTCCGATACACCAAGACGGGCATATCGTAAAAATATGGTCAAAATGACGCGCAAGCGCGAAGCGTACGTGTGCGAAACCTGCAAGAAGTCCGTGCCGGCCGCGGTCCACCGCCACAAGTCACTCGGTGTGTTCGTTCCCTTGTGGGGCCCGGGCGCATGCCAGAACCGCGACTGCCCGGACTTTCGGCTGGACCCCCAGCACAAGCACTCCACGGCCGGGGAATGAGATCGGCTGCACGATCGCGGCCTGTGATCGGCTGCACGATCGCTGCCTGTGCCGTCCGCGGTGCAGGCGGCCGCCGTGACCCTCCCGCTCATGCGCCGGAACCCTCCGCAGGTGGCGCCCTGTGCTCACGGCACGCGATCTTCGTGGTCTCGACGGTGCTGCGGGCCAGGGCGACGGCGTCGTGCAGCAGGGCCGTGCGGGTGGCGTCGCCCTCCGGGGAGTTCTGCTGGGCGCGCAGCAGGACGGCCGCGCAGGTGAGGGCGTCACAGGCGGCGCTGATCGCCGGCGGAATGCGCCGCAGGCGTGGGGCGCGCAGTTCCAGGGCCAGCCTTTCCAGGTCTCGCACGATCGTCGCGAGGTCCGCGGTCGTCTCGTGGACGGCACTCATGGATCGACTCCTTTCGCCTTCCCCGGCACCGGGTGCCGTGCGACGACGTCCCGGCGGGCGAGGCACCGGTGTCAAGCGGACCCGTCCCTCTTGGTGACGAGATGGTCACCGAGCACGAGGTAGTCGATCTCGGTGGCCAGGAAGCAGTCCAGCGCGTCCCCCGGCGAACCCACGTCGGCCTCGCCCGCCATGTCCCACGACGTGGTGATCAGGCACGGCACGCCGGTCAGCGCGGAGAACCGGCGCAGCAGCGACGCCAGCCGCGGCGCCTCCTCGTCGTTGACCGTCCGCACACTGGCGGTGCCGTCCGCGTGCGTGGCGCCCGGGATGACGTCGTGGTACTCCGGTCGTACCGGGACGACGGACGTCGGGTACGGCGAACCGGCCCGACGGCCCATCTCGAAGACCTTCACGGCGTCCGACTCGAGCACGATCGGGGCGAACGGCCGGAGCTGCCCAGAGCGCTCGATCCTGGTGCTGATGACGTCCTCGATGTCCGGGAACCCCGGGTTGGCCAGGATGCCGCGGTGCCCCGGGGTCCGGGACCCGTGTTCGGCCCGCCCCTGGAACCAGCCGATGACGACCTTCCCGGTGAGCAGCTCGGCCACCTGGTCGACGACCTCGTCCCCGGGCAGCCGGGTCCAGCTCACCTGGTCGCCGAACTCGCGCAGGGTCCGCTCGATCGTCGCGGAGTCGTCCTGCGGGCCGAGGTGGGGGGTGACCGAGTCGGCGTGCCGCACCTCGGCGGTGGTGTCCGGGGTGAGGATGGCGCGGGCGGTTGCCGGGGCGGAGCCTCGGTCGAGGATGGTGAAGTGGTCGCCGTCCAGTGCCTGACGTCGGACGGTCGCCGACGTGTGGGTGAACCAGCGGGGGTCGAAGTTCCGCGAACGGGTCGCCGTCAGGAGGTCGATGGGCGCGGTGATGGTTCCCTCGGGCCGGTGGTTGCGGCCTGCTCGGAAGACCGAGCGGAACCTGTTGACGTAGCAGATGAACTCGGTCTCGTTGAGGCTGGCGAGGTGCGGGATCACCCGGGCCATCAGGGGGAAGCGGTCCTGGAGTTCGGTCGCCAGGCGTTCCTTGGCCGGGGCGTCGACGCGCGTGCGGACCGCTCGCCACATCTCCTCCACCGTCGCGCCGTGCGGGTACGGCGGGTCGCCCAGCCAGGTGAACTCGTCGAGGAGGGCCCGCTCGTGTTCCGGGGTGAAAGCCCCGGCGTTGTCCGGGCTCGGGAGGTCGAGGTCGTACGGCGAGTCCACGAGGACCAGGCGCTCGATCGGGCGCCCGCGCTCCTCGAACAGCTTCGCCATCTCGAAGCCGACCAGGCCGCCCAGGCTCCAGCCCACGAGCACGAACCGGCGGGTCCCGTCGAACTCCGACTCGAGCGCCGCCACGTACTCCTCCGCCAGGCCGGCGATCGACAGCGCCCGGGGTGCCTCGAACCGCTCGTGCGCCAGTTTGATGCCGTGGAGGTCAGCCTGGCCGGACAGCTCGCGGGCCAGGCTGGTGTAGCCGTAGACGTCCCCGCTGACGTCGTGGATGGCGATGATCGTGGCGTCCTGCTGGCCGTTCGCCCTGGCCAGCGGCACGATGACGGTCTGCTGGTGAGGGGTCGCGGACTCGCCGCGGTGGAGCCGGTTCCAGATGGCCACGAACTGGCGGTCGATGGTCCGGCAGTCGACCAGCTCCGCGATCTCGAACTCCGTCTCGAAGGCCTCGTTCAGCTCCGTCAGCAGGATGAGCGACTTCAGGGAGCTGCCGCCCGCCGCGAAGAAGTCCGTGTCCCCGGCCAGCTCGTCGTTCTCCAGGACCTGCGACCAGAGGTCTCTGATCGTGGCCCGCACTTCGTCCTCGCTCTTCATGCACTGCCCTTCGCGGTCGTGCCTCGGGTGGCGGTCACAGGGGTGGGAGCTTCGACAGAGGTTCCGCCGGGGTCGACACCAGGTCGAAGGCGGCGCGGACCACCTCCGCCATCGCCTCCGCCGTCTCCCGCTTGAACAGGGAGCTGTCGTAGTTGAGGCTCACCCGCAGGCCGTCCTCGGTCTCGTCGACGAGGAAGGTCAGCGGGAACTTGCTGATCCGGGGGCGGTCGACGTGGTAGTGCTCGACGGCCAGGTCGGCACCGGGGAACAGATCCTCGACGGGCAGGCGCGGGTAGTAGGCGAACATGACCTCGAACAGCGGGGTGTGATCGCCGTCCTGCTGGATCCCGAGATCGCGGACCAGCGTCTCGAACGGGTACTCCTGGTGGTCCAGTGCCGCGAACAGCTCCGTTGCGTGTGCCGTCAGCAGGTCCCGCACCGGCCGCGTGCGATCGACGTCCACCCGGACGGCGAGGGTGTTCACGAACATGCCGATGGTGGACCGGATCCGCGGATCGCGCCTGCACTCGACCGGGATGCCCATGGTGATGTCGTCCTGGCCGCTGATGTGCGACAGCACGCCCGCGAACAGCGAGAACAGTGCGGAGAACACCGTCGTCCCGGCCGTCCTGGCCAGCGACTCCACGTGCCGGCGCTGCTCCGCCCCGATCCACAGCTCCACGTAGTCGCCGCTGAACCGTTGGACCTTGCCCCTCGGGAAGTCGAACGGCAGGTCGAGGGGCGTCCGTTCGCCGCCGAGCTTCCCGAGCCAGTAGGCCCGCTGCCAGGCCCGCTCGTCCGCGCCCTCCCGCTCGGTGAGCAGTGCGTGGTCGGCGTAGCGGAGTCCTGGCACCTCAGCGGTGGTGGCACCGACGTACAGCCGCACCAGCTGGTCGAGCAGCAGTGCGACCGACGCGCCGTCGAAGACCACGTGGTGGACGTCGATGGCGATGTAGTGCTCCACCTCCGAACGGCTCGCGAGCTTGACGCGCATCAGCGGGGCCTTGGCGAGGTCGAACGGCTGCACGAATCCGCGCAGCACATCGGTCTCTTCGCCCGGCTGGATCTCCTGCCGCACGATCGGGACCTCGGCGGTGGGTTCGACCAGGCCGATCACCCTGCGGTCGCGGATGGTGAACCGCGTGCGGAAGGCGTCGTGCCGCCGGACCAGCTCGTCGACGGCCTTGCGGAAGCGTGCGTGGTCGAGCGGGCCGCGGACGGCGAAGGACAGCGGGATGTTGTAGGCCGTGCTGCGCGGGTCGAGCCGTTGCAGGTAGTAGATGCCGGACTGGGACGTCGTGATCGGGTACTCGGTCGCGGCCTGCGGGTCGTCGGCGTCGGGGGTAGCCGCGCGCGGTGTGCGGTCGGCGGCACTCTTGTCGATCTCCGCAGCCAGCCCGCGCACGGTCGGGTGATGGTAGAGGTCGCTGATCCGCAGCTCGGCGCCCAGTTCCTCGTTCAGCCGGGCGATGATCGTCATGGCGCGGAGGCTGTCACCGCCCAGGTCGAAGTACGAGTTGTCGATGCCCGCACCGGGTGCGTCCACCACGGACTGCCAGATGGCCAGCACCCGGCGTTCGAGGTCGCTCTCCGGCGCCGCCGCGACGGTGCTCGTACGGGTCCGCTCGGGAGCCTGGCGCGCGAGAAGTGCCCGCCGGTCCACCTTGCCGTTCGGCGTCAGCGGCAAATCCGCCAGGCGCACCGTCCCGGCCGGAACCATGTAGCCGGGCAGGACGGCGGTGAGCGCGTGCCTGACGTCGGCCGGCTCGGTCGCGGACCCGTCCGCGACGTAGTAGGCCTCCAACTCGGCCGTGCTCCCCTCTCCCCTGATCACGACGGCGGCCTGCCGAACCCCGGGGATCCGCTGCACCGCGGCCTCGATCTCCCCCAGCTCGATGCGGCGACCGCGGACCTTCACCTGCGCGTCGTGGCGGCCCAGGAACACCAGGTTGCCGTCCGGCCGCCACCGGGCGTGGTCGCCGGTCCGGTACAGCCGCTCGCCAGGGAACTCGGGGTGTTCGGCGAACATGGCCTCGTTGAGCCGGGGGCGGTTGACGTAGCCCCGGCACAGGCCCCGGCCGGACAGGTGGATCTCCCCGGCCACGTCGATGCCGACCGGCTGCCCGGCCGCGTCGAGGACGTAGACGCGGGTGTTGTCGACCGGCCTGCCGATGGGAACGGCCGCGCCGCTGTCGTCGAGGCGGTGGACCGTGCTGTACGTCGTGTCCTCCGAGGGGCCGTACAGGTTCCTGACCTCGGTGCGGCTGAGGTCCAGCACCTCACGGAGCGCGGGCGGTGCGGGCTCGCCCGCGACGTTGACCGCCGTGACGTTGGAGAGGTCGTGGCCCGAGCGGGCCAGCTCCATGACCACCGATGGCACGGTGTTGAGGAGGACGCGCCGGTGCGCCCCCAGCCACTCGCCGATGTGCGCCGGGGACTCGATGATCCGGACGGTCCTGCCCGCCGTCAGGGAGAAGAACAGCTCGAAGATCGACAGGTCGAAGCAGATGGAGGTGGCGGCGAAGACCACGCCGATGTCCGTGTCCGCGAACTCGTGCAGGCACCACTGGAGGAAGGCGGCGAGGTTGTCGTGGGTGATCTGCACACCCTTCGGGTCGCCGGTGGACCCGGAGGTGTAGATGACGTACGCGACCGACTCCGGTGACGGCGACACGGCCGGGACGGCGGGCCAGGATCCGAGGCCCGCCCGGAACCGGCGTACGAGCGGTGCGTCCACGACGACCTCGCAACCGCAGTCGCCGAGGATGAACTCGATCCGGCGCTCGGGGTAGGCGGGGTCGAGCGGCACGAAGGCTGCGCCCGCCTTCAGGACACCGATCAGGCACGCGACGAGCCAGTCGTCGCGTTCGAGGAGAATGCCGACGCGGTCCCCCGGACGCACGCCCAGCTCCCCGGCGAGGAACCCGGCGAACTGGTCGGAGCGGGCACCCAGCTCCGCGTAGGACACCACATCGTCCCCGAAGAGGAGGGCCGGGTCCTCCGCCGGGGCCGCGCACCGGTCGTTCAGCCGGGTCAGGAACGCCGTGCAGTCCGGGTCGACCCGGCCACGACCGAAGTCGTCCAGCACGAGTTGCCGCTCGGCCGCCGCGACGCACCGCAACTGCCCCAGCGGGCGTGCCGGGTCGTCGCACACCTCGGCGAGCAGCGTCTGCAGCGCGCCGACGAACCGGCGGACGGCGCCCTCGTCGTAGAGGTCGGTGTTGTACTCCACCTCGACCGCGAGACCGGCCCCCGGTCCCCGGTCGGCGAAGTCGAAGGTCGCGTCGAACTTGCTGAACCGTCGCGGGGTCGACCTGCGCCGGAGCCGGAAGTCCGGGCCCTCGATGTGGTTCAGGGCGTGGTTCTCGGTCGCGTTCTGCAGGACGACCAACAGGTCGAACACCGGGCTGCGGCTCGGGTCGCGGCGCAGCCCGAGGTCGTCGACGATGGCGTCGAACGGGTGGGCCCGGTGCTCCAGCGCCGCGGTGACGCCCGCCCTGACCTTGGCCAGGAGCGCGTCGAACGTCTCGTCCGCCGTCAGCTCGGTGCGCAGCGGGAGCGTGTTGACGTAGAAGCCGATCTGGCCTTCCAGGTCGACGTGGTCCCGGCCCGCGACCGGGGTCCCGATGGTGATGTCCGGCTGGCCGCTCTGCCGGAACAGTGTCGCCTTGAGGGCCGCCACCAGCACCATGAACAGCGTGCACCCCTGCCGCGCGGCAAGGTCCTCGAGCCGGGCGACGAAGGGTGCGGGGAAGGTGTGCTCGACGACCGCGCCGCTGTGGGTCTTGACGGCGGGGCGGGGTCGGCAGCCCGGGAGGCCGACCGGGGGGGAGGGTGTCGATCCCCGCCAGGGTGTCTCGCCAGAAGCGGCGGTGGACGTCGTGGTGTTGGGACGCCAGGCCGGCGCGCTGCCAGGCCGCGTAGTCCTTGTACTGGACGTCGAGCCCGGGGGCCGGCGGGCCCGCGGGTGCGGGGTCGTAGAACTTGAGCAGGTCGCTCGCGAACACGCCCAGGGACCAGGCGTCGCAGACGCTGTGGTGGATGGCGAAGGCGAAGACGTGGCCCCCGTCCGTGGTCTCGGCGAGGGCGGCTCGCAGGAGCGGCCCCCGGGCCAGGTCGAAGGGCCGCCCGACGAACTCCGCCAGGGAGTCCTCCGCCGCCGACGGGACGTGCTCGAGGTGGAAGTCCACGGATGTCGCGGGGCGGACCACCTGCCGCACGTCACCGTCCGCCCCTTCGCGGAACACCGTGCGCAGGCTCTCGTGCTTGCCGATCAGCCGCAGGAGCGCGCCTTCAAGCCGCTCGGGCACGATCTCGCCGCGGATCTCGTAGATCGAGTGGAGGTTGTAGGCCTGGGAGGCGGACTCGAACTGGGAGGCGAGCCAGAGCCGTCGCTGTGCGTTGGACAGCTCGTAGTCGTCGGCCGGCGCGAGCCGGGGGATGCCCGTGAACCGGCCGGGGCCGGCGGCGCTGACGACCTCGGCCAGGTCGTCGAGGCGGGAGTGCTCGAACACGGTGTTGAGGCTCAGCTCGACGCCGAAGTCCTTCGAGACGTGCGAGAGCAGGCGGATGGCGGTGAGGCTGTGTCCGCCCAGCGCGAAGAAGTCGTCGTCGCGCCCTATCCGCTCGCGGTCGAGCAGGTCCGCCCAGAGCCGGGCGAGCCGTTCCTCCGCCGGCGTGGTGGGCGGCTCGTATCCGCCCGTCGCGTCGTCGCCGCCGGGCAGGGGCAGCGCCCGCTTGTCGAGCTTGCCGCTCGGGGTGCGGGGGAAGGACGTCCGCCGGCTGAAGTACGTCGGCACGGCGAAGGGGGGCAGGCTCCGCGCGGCCTGCTCCCGCAGGGTCCGCGGGTCGAGCGGGGCGCCCGCGATGTAGTAGGCGACCAGCACGTTCTCCCCCCGGACCGCCTTGAGGCAGACCACCACGTCGTCCACGCCGTCCAGTGCGCGGATCGCCCGCTCGACCTCGCCCGGCGCGATCCGGAACCCGTTGACCTTCATCTGGTCGTCGGCACGGCCCAGGTACTCCAGCCGGTCGTCGGCGTCACAGCGGACGAGGTCCCCGGTCCGGTAGAGGACGCCGTCGAAGTCGGTCTCGGCCAGGTCGAGTCGGAGGAAGCGGCGCGCGTGCTCCTCCGGGTCGTTGATGTAGCCCTTGGAGAGGCCTGCGCCGCCGAGGTACAGCTCGCCCACCATGTGGGGCGCGCACAGCCGCTGCTGCGGGGTGAGGACGAACAGGTGGATTCCGTCCACCGGGCGGCCGATGGGAATCGGTCCGCCGTCCGGGCGCAGGTCCGCGGCGTCGAGCCGGTGGTGGCTGACGACGTCGGTGAACTCGGTGGGACCGTAGGAATTCATGATCTGGGCCCGGAAGTTGGGTGACCCGGCCCAGGCACTGAGTTTCGCGGCGTCGATGGGTTCGCCGCCGAGCACGACGTGGCGCAGCGAGCGCAGCGCGTGGAACTGGTGGTCACCGCCGAACTCCAGCAGCGGGTAGAAGGCGCTCGGCGCGCAGTTGACGACGTCGATGGCGTGCGCGTCGACGTAGCGGGCCATGGCGGAGTAGTCGTCCAGTGCCGCCCCGAGCAGGTGCAGCTGCCCCCCGCACAGGAGCGGTGCGAACAGGTTCTTCTGTGCCAGGTCGAAGCTGACGGGGGCGATGAGGAGGAAGTTGGGCCGCTCCTGCCCGCACACCTCCCGCGTGTACCAGGCCAGGAGATTGCGGAAGGCGCCGTGCTCGACCGCGACCCCCTTCGGCGTCCCGGTCGACCCGGACGTGAAGATCACGTAGACGCTGTCGTCCGCGCGGGCGTCCACCGCGGGGGCGGTTTTGGGGCACCCGGCGATCCGCTCCGCGAGCTGGTCCAGCGCGACGACGTTCGGCGCGGGCGCCGCGAGGTCGCCGGGCTCGCGCACGACCACGGCGGCGGCGCGGCTCTGCTCGACCAGCAGTGTCTGGCGGTCCGCGGGGTAGCGCAGGTCGATCGGCACGTACGCCGCGCCCGCCTTGAGTACCGCGAGGACCGCCACGACCAGGTCCCGGCTGTCGGGCAACGCGACCGCGACGAAGTCCCCGCGTCCGATGCCGCGTTCGTCCCGGAGGAAGTGCGCGAGCTGGTTGGCGTTCTCGTCGAGTTGGCGGTAGGTGAGCGCGCCGCTGCCGTCCACGACCGCCACGGCGTCGGGGGTCTCGGCGGCCTGTCGGTGGAAGTCCACGAGCAGGCTCGGCGGCAGGTCCGCGTCCGGCGCCGGTCCGGTCAGCGCGCCGGTGAGCCGGTCGGCCTCGGCGGGCGTGAGGACCGGGATCCGCCGCAGCGGCCGGTCGAGGTTCTCTCGAAGGCCCCGCACGAGTGCGACGTAGTGGCGCAGGAACTGGGCGGCCAGCCGCTCGTCGCACCCCGGGCCGTAGGACAGGCCGATCTCCCGGTCGTGCTCGGCGACGGGCACCTTCAGCCAGAAGGCCGTCCGGGTCGCCAGCCACGGGTTCGCGACCGGCTCGTCTCCGCACACCAGGCCGAAGCGGACGGCGTCGGACGCCTCTCCGTGGCTTTCCATCCAGTCGCGCAGGCCGTCCCACGGGTAGTCGCGGTACGGCGCGCACTCCAGCGTCTCGGCCCGCGTCGTGTCGATGGCGTCCCGTAACGTCCCGTCCGCGTCGAACGGCGTGGTGGAGAAGAGAAGCGCCTCGGAGCCCTGGGTGAGGCCGCCCACCGCGACGGCGTCGGCTTCCGGTCCGAAGGAGAACGCGAGCAGGAACCGGTACAGGGTGGCGTACAGGACGACCTCGGCCTCCACGTCGCCCCGGCCGGCCCTCCTCAGGAAGCCCAGGTCCTCCTCGGACACGGTCAGCGACCGGTATCCGCGGCCGTCGGCGGGGGCCGACGGGGTCAGCGCCATGGGCAGGTCCGACCGCTCGCGGTCCCTCAGCTTCCTCACCCAGAAATCGAGGGCGATGCGCGGGTCCAGCGTCTTCTCGGTCATCGTCTCGTCCTAGAAGTCGAAGTCGATCTCGTGGCGAGCGGCGGCGATCCGTTCTTCCTCGACCTTCCCGCTGTACTCGGACAGCCGGCGCCCGGGCGCGTCCACCACCTCCGCGAGCAGCGCCGCGAACCGCCGCCACAGCAGGACGACCGACTCCTCGTCGTACAGGTCGGGATCGAACTCGACCATCGCCTCGACGCGTCCCGCGCGGGAGGCGAAGTTGAAGGTCAGGTCGAATTTGGCGACGCACTCGCGCCGTTCACGGAGCGCGATGTCGACACCGGTCGCCCGGCGGACCCGTTCCTCCAGGTCTCCCCTGTCGTGCAGCACCAGGAGGACGTCGAAGAGGAAGCCGTGCCCCGGCTCCGGTCGCGGGACCACGTCGGCCAGCAGTTCCAGCGGGTACAACTGGTGCGCATGGGACTCCAGGAACTCCGCCCGGGCGGTCGCCAGCAGCTCGCGGAAGGTCGTGTCGGCCGAGAACGTCGTCCGCAGGGCCAGGGTGTTGGCGAGGAACCCGATCTGCGGTTCCAGATGCCGCGAGAACTCCCGGCCGGTCGACAGCGTGCCGAGGCAGAGGTCCGTCTGCCCGGTGCGGTTGTGCAGGGTCAGCACCATGGCGGAGTGCAGGAGGGTGAACAGGGTGACGCCCTCGGCCAGGCACAGCTCCCGCGCGCGGGCGGCAAGTGCCTCGTCGATGACGCCGTGGAACACCGCACCGGTGAACGACTTCACGGGCCCGCGCGGCCGGTCCGTCCTGAGCCGGAGGGTGGGGACGCCGTCCTTCAGCTTCTCCTGCCAGTAGGCACGGCTGGGGTCCAGCAGACCGCGGTCGCCGAGGTCGCGCAGCCAGAGGGCGTAATCGCCGTGCTGGATCGCCGGTTTCGGCAGTGACTCCCGCCGCAGCGCGTACGCCTTGAGCACCTCCTCGGTGAAGATGGCGACGGAGACCGCGTCGCAGACGATGTGGTGCATGGACAGCGTCAGCACGTCGTCCGGGCCGACGCCGGTCACGTGGGTCACCTGGAACAGCGGGCCGCGGGCCAGGTCGAAGCGCCGGTGCAGCTCGCGCCGCTCGATCTCGGCCAGCGCCTGTTCCGGGTCGTCGGCCGGGTCCAGGCGCTCGACCAGCACCTCACTGGCCGCGGGGGTGCCCTCGACGCGCTGCATCAGCTCGCCGTCGCGCGGGGCGAAGCGGGTGCGCAGGATCTCGTGCCGGGCCACCACCGCGTCGACGCCAGCACGTTGTAGGAGGTGCGCTGGTCCTGCACCCAGATCCGGGTCTGGCTGGAGGTCGCGGGGTACTCGTCGCGCGACGGGCCCCGCGACAGCGCCGGCCACGTCGAGGCGGGCGCCGACACCAGCCGCGCGGCGATGGCGGCGACGGTGGGCGCCTCGAACACGTCCTTGAAGGAGAGCGTGAGCCCGGTGGTCTTCTCCAACTGGTGCAGCAGCTCGATGACGCTGATCGAGTTGCCGCCCAGCTCGAAGAACGACGACTCGGGGCCGGCGGGCGCGACGCCCAGGACACCTGCCACGCAATCGGCCACGGCCCGCTCCCGGTCGTTCATCGACCGTGCGGGCGCGCGGTCGTGCGGGGCGGGCTCGCCGGGCGGAGGCAGCCTGGCCGTGTCGAGCTTGTTGTTGGGCGTGAGCGGGAAGGCGTCGAGCACGCGGGTGGTGGCCGGGACCATGTATCCGGGCAGCGCTCGGACCAGCAGGTCACGCAGGTCGGCGGGGTCCAGGGCGGCGCGCTGCCGCTCGTCGGGGACTCGACGTACGCCGTCAGGGACTCCCCGCCGGCGCCGCCTCGGTGTTTGAGGACCCGGGCCCGGGCGACCGCGGGGTGGCCCATCAGGACCGTCTCGACCTCTGCGGGCTCCACGCGGTAGCCGTTCACCTTGACCTGCCGGTCCGCGCGGCCGACCAGTTCGATCTCCCCGCTGGGCAGGAACCGGCCGGAGTCCCCCGTGCGGTAGCCGCCGCGTCGGAACTTCTGCGCGCTGAGGTCCGGCCGGCCGAGATACCCCTTCGCGACGTGCGGGGATTCGACCACGATCTCGCCGACCTCGTACACCTCCGGCCTGCCCCCGTGCTCGACGCGCACGGCCAGCGTCGTGCCGTCGCAGGGGACGCCCAGGGTGACCACGCGCTCAGCGTGCTCGGGCTCGAACCGCAGCAGCGAGTTGAGGGTGCTTTCCGCCTGGCCGTACAGGTTGTAGAGGTCGACGCCGGGGAACAGCCGGAAGTGCCGGACCACGTCGGCGGACAGGACGGGCTCGCCGCCCAGCACCACGGCGCGCAGGCGACCGGTGTCCGACCCGCTCCGCGTGGACATCATCTTGCGGTAGAGCGAGGGCGTCGCGTGCAGGACGGTGACCGACTGGTCGGCCACCCACTGCCAGAGGTCGCGGTGCGCGGAGTTGTCGTGCAGGGCCAGGACCCGTAACCGGGCGCCGGTGACGAGCGCCGTGTAGACGTCCAGCACGGCGGCGTCGAAGCCGAGCGACGACACGAGGCTGAGCGTGTCCCGCTCGGAGATCGACAGCCGCAGCCGGTACTGCTCGACGAAGTACCGGACGTTGTCCGCGTCCTGGATCACTCCCTTCGGCGTCCCCGAGGTGCCGGAGGTGTAGAGCAGGTACCCGGGCCGGGGTCCGGCCGCGGCCGCGGTGTGGTCGTGGGGCTGCGCCGCACCGATCTCGTCGATGCGCACGACCTGCGGCCGCTCGCCTCCGGTCCAGGGGACGTCGCCGTCCGCCAGCACCATGCGGACGCCCGCGTCCGAGACGATCCGCTGGAGCCTCGTCGCGGGGTCCCGGGGCTCGAGCATCACGTAGCGGCGCCCGGCGTCCAGCGCGCCGACCATCGCGGAGATCGCGGACGCGGTGTTCTGGGCGTGGAAGTGGAGGCCGACGGGGCCTTCCGCAGGGTTCTGCCGCAGGTAAGCGCCGACGCGGCGGCTCGACGCGAGCAGTTCCCCGTACGTCGTCCCGCCCTGCGGGGTCACCACCGCCACCCGCTCCGGGAACCGCGCCATGGTCTCCCTGACCGTGTCGACCAGGGGGCGCGGGATGTCCGCACGTCCGTCCGCGAGCGGCTGCCGGCGTCGGGGCGGCACGAGGAGGGGTTCGGCATCCAGCGGCTCGCCCGGCCGCTGTTCGAGCCGGCGGAGGCAGGTTTCGAACCCGGCCATCCACAGGCGCACCGTGTCCGGCTCGAACAGCGACGAGTCGTAGTCCCACCGCAGCGAGCCGCGCCCGTCCCCGTCGAGGATCGCGTAGACGTCGAGGTCGAGGCGGGCGACCAGGCCCTGGTCGCCGAGGAATCCCTCGGCGATCCGGTCGCGTGCGGCGAAGGTGAGTCCGTTGAAGTACACCGAGGTGAGCGCAACCCGCGCGTCGTGCCGACCGGCGCCCAGCTCCCCCGCCACCTCGCGTACCGGCAGCGCCCTGCGCCGGAGCGCGTCGGACAGCCCGCCGCCGACCGCCGTGATCCGGTCCGCGCCGGACTGGTCGCCGGAGAGCCGGCAGCGCAGCGTGACCGGGTTGATGCAGGGTCCGAACGTGTCCTTCATGGCGGGCAGGTCACGGTCGAGGAGCGGAACGCCGATGACGACGTCCGAGCGCCGCGTGGCCTTCCCGACGACGGTCGCGAACGCGGTCAGTGCCACCCCGAACGGCGTCGTGCCCAACCGCCGGGCCAGCCGCGCGAGGGAGCGGGACTGCTCGTCGGTCAGGTGCAGCCACTGGCTGGCGATCAGGCCCCGGGCGCCGCCGTCGGCGGTCCGGCGGTCCCGCGGCAGCCGCAGCGGGACGACGTCCGCCAGCTGCCTGCGCCAGTGTTCCCCGGCATCCCGGCCGTCCCGGCCCAGCGCCTCACGCTGTCGCCGCACGTACGCCCGGTAGGAGGTGTCCGGCTTCGCGACGGAGGGCTCGACGCCGTCCACCGCGGCGAGCAGCCGCTCGGCGAAAGCGTGGAGTGAGAACCCGTCGCAGACCACGTGGTGGGCGACGAGGACCAGGGTGTGGGAGCCGTCCGGCAGCCGCGCCAGCACGGTGCGGAACAGCGGGCGTTCCTCCAGGTTGAACGGCTCCCGCACGAGCGCCTTGGCACACGCGTCCAGTTCCGCCGCCGCCTGCTCGGCTTCCCTGCCGGACAGGTCGAGCACATCCACGCGGTGCTCGTCCTCGTCCCCGTCCGAGGGGAGCAGGCCAAGGCGCCCGTCCTGCCAGACGACCTGGCAACGCAGCAGTTCCGCGCGGTTGAGTTCGGCCGCGACCGCCTCTTCGATGCGCCGGCGCGGGACCTCGGGCGGGAAGCCGATGCGGATGGGGATGTTGTAGCGGCTGTCCGGCACCCGCGACTGGTGGTCGACCCAGATCGACTCCTGGATCGAACTCAGGGGCAGCAGGCCTTCGTCCGTCTGCTCCTCGGGCTCGTGCACCGGCGGCAGGGCGTCCAGACGGGCGGCGAGTTCGGGGATCGTCCGGTGTTCGAACAGCAGCTCCACGCCGACCGCCCTGCCCGACTCCGCCGACACCGCGGCGGCGAGTTCGGCCAGGCCGAGGGAGTCGAAGCCCACGCCGAAGAACGTGTCGTCGCGTCCGATCGGGATCGGGCCCTTGAGGTGTTCGACCACCCGCGCGACCAGCCGTTCGGCGTCCGAGGTCGCCGGGAACGGCGTCTGGTCCACGCTCGTCGGCTCGCCGTGCTCCGCCGTCCAGTGAGCGATGCCAGTGGACTGCCCCGCGAGGAAGACCGACTTGCACAGCGCCCGCTGGAGCTTG
This sequence comes from Streptomyces phaeoluteigriseus, assembly GCF_001896135.2. Classification (GTDB taxonomy): domain Bacteria; phylum Actinomycetota; class Actinomycetes; order Streptomycetales; family Streptomycetaceae; genus Streptomyces; species Streptomyces phaeoluteigriseus. The sequence continues at coordinate 150,969 of NZ_MPOH02000006.1, read as the reverse complement.
CCGCTGCTGGTGCGCGGCAGATGCCGGTCCGCGACGAGGAACACCTCCGCCGGCGCGATACCGAACTCTTCCAGCAGCACGGTGCGGACCGACTGGATCACCTCGGCGTGGGGCAGGCCGCACGTGCGCTGGTACTCGCACTGCACGATCAGCTCCTCGCCGTGCTCCCGGTCGACGGAGAACACCACGCAGCCGTCCCGGACCACACCGGGCGCGCCCTCGGCGATCGACCACTCGAGGTCGTACGGGTAGTGGTTGCGGCCCCGGATGATGACCAGTTCCTTGATCCGGCCCGTCACGTGCAGTTCACCGTCACGCACAAAGCCCAGGTCACCCGTGCGGTAGAACGGGCCCTGGCCGGAACTGGTGTAGGCGTCGAAGGCCTTGGACGCCTCGGGGTTGTTCCAGTAGCCGCCCGCGATGCTCGCCCCGCTCAGCCATATCTCCCCCACCCCGCCCTCGGGGCACTCGGCGCCGTCCCCGTCGACGATGAGGCACCGGAAGCCGCTAGGGACGCCGCACGACACCACCGGTTCAGCGGACGGCGCGGGTGAGGCCGGCGCGCGGTCGGCCTCCGCACCGCCCGGCACGCGCGTGACGCACCCGTCCGCGGCGGCCACGAACAGCGTGGCCTCGGCCATGCCGTAGCAGGGCCGGAACGCGTCCGCGCGGAATCCGGCCGCCGCGAACCGTTCGGCGAAGGACACCAGGGTCGGCTCGCGGACGAGTTCGGCCCCGCAGTACGCGACCCGCCAGTGACTCAGGTCGAGCTGGGCGATCTCCCGGTCGTCGATCCGGTCCACGCAGTGCTGGTAGCCGAAGTTGGGGCCGCCGCTGCCCGTCGCCCGGTAGTGGCTGATCGCCTCCAGCCAGGACAGGGGCCTGCGCAGCAGTTCGACCGGCGAGAGGAACACCGCGTGCGCGCCGGCGTGGACAGCGTGCAGGACATTCCCGATGAGACCCATGTCGTGGTAGAAGGGCAGCCAGGACACGATCGTCGAACCGCTGTCCTGTCCGAACGCCGCCTGGATCAGTTCCTGGTTGCGGTGCAGGTTCTCATGCGAGACGACGACCCCCTTGGGCGCGCCGGTGGAGCCGGACGTGTACTGCAGGAACGCCGGGTCGGCCGGGTGCACGGCCGCGGGCGTGAAGGTACCCGCGTCGCCGCCCTCGACGTCTTCGGTCACGAGGCAGGGCGCGGCCTCGGCGAGTCGGTCGCCCACGCGGCCCAGAACCGCTCGGTCGGTCAGGACGACGGAGGCCTGCGCGTCCTGGATGATGGCGAGGAGGCGGTCGACCGAGCGGGCGTTGCGCGGTGGGTAGCAGGGCACGGGCACGATCCCGGCGAGCAGGCAGGCCCAGAACGCGCGGATGAACTCCAGCCCGTGGGGGTAGAGCAGCAGAGCCCGGGCGGGCTGGGGGAACTCGGCCAGGCGAACCGCCAAGGCGCATACGGAGTCGTGCAGTTCCCCGTAGCTGACGGTGTGCGCGTCCTCCAGGCCGTTGCGCAGGAACGTGTACGCCGGTTCCGCCGGCGACTCGGCCGCGCGGCGTCGCAGGACGGCGCCGAAGTTGTGTGCGCCCTCCGCCGGGCTCGTGCCCTCAGCCATCGATTCGCTCCAACTTCGCCTCGCCGAATGCCGTCTTGATCCGCTGGCGCCGCAGCTTCCTGGTACCGGTCAGCAGGCCGTTCTCCACGGTGAACGGCTCCTCGGCCCGCACGAAGTGCGTCACCTTCTCGTGGTCGGCCAGCTTCGGATTGCCCTCGGCGAGGTAGCCGCGCAGCGCGTCGCGGCCTCCGCGCTCGGCGGGCCAGTACGCGATGGCGGCGATCCGCTTCCCGTCGAAGGAGGTGACGCAGATCGACTCCTCGGCCTTCAGCTCGTGGAACACGGTCTCCACGCTCGCGGGGAAGACCTTCTTGCCGTTGTCGAGGACGATGACGTCGTCCTTGCGGCCGTGGAGGAACAGGAAGCCGTCCGCGTCCAGGTGGCCGAGGTCGCCGGTGTGGATGTACCCGTCCCGGTCGTAGGTGACGACCGAGGGGTCCGCCAGCTCGCCCCGGTCGATCTTGACGAGGATCTCGCCGTCCTCGCCGATCCGCACGGGCACGCGTGGCCTGCCGACGCTGCCGATGCGGAAGTCCTTCTCGGAGCTGAGGGAGATGATGCGCGGCAGTTCGCTCTGCCCGTAGCCCTCGTAGATCTTCACGCCCACGCGGTGGAACGTCGTGAGGGTCCGCCGGTCGATCGGGGCGCTGCCGGTGACGAAGTAGTCCGCCCGGCCGCCGTAGACCTTGCGCACCTTGTCGAACAGATAGCGGCCGAAGAGGCGCTTGACCGGGTTGCGGTTGCCCAGCCGGTTGACCCCCAGCCGGAGATAGAGGCGGAAGACGGTCTTCTGGCGGTCGCTGAGCCGCTGGAGCTTCTGCTCGATACGCGTCGCGAGCGCCTCGTAGATCATGGGGACGCTCACCATGATGTTGGGCTTCTCGACGACCATGTCCTGCACGCAGCGCAGGGGGTCGGAGAGCACGATGTTGATCCGCCGCATCAGCGCCAGCCGCACGAAGGCCCGCTGCTGCAGGTGCGAGAAGGGCATGAACACGAAGAGCCTGTTGTCCTTGCGGCTCCAGAAGCTGGTGCGGTACCGGTAGTACTGAACGGCCAGTTCGACGGCGCGCTTGCCGTTCATCGGCGGCTGCTCGGCCGGGAACGTCAGGTCGATCCGCTTGGCCTTGCCGGAGGTCCCCGACGAGTAGCCGATCGAGTAGTGGTCCAGCACCTGGTCGGCGGTGCAGGTCCACTCCACGCCTTCGAGGCCGTCGAAGTCGTCCTTCGCCGGGGTGGCCCCACGGGAGCGGAAGAACCACACCGGCGCGTCGACCTCGGTGAGCCGGTCGGCCAGCGAGCGGTCGGCGATCACGACGTCGGCCCCGGCCTCCCGGAAGAGGTCGCCGATCTCGTGGCCCGTCAGGAACTCGGGCGCCGCGATCGACCGGAAGCCCCCCTTGAGGCAGGCCAGGTCGAGCACCATCCACTCGTACGACGTCGGCCCGATCAGTCCCACGTGGAACTCGCGGCCCGGCGGCCGCAGCGAGGCCAGCCGGGCCACGGCCTGGTCGATGTCGCGGGCCAGTTCGGCCCAGCTCTTGCGGATCCGGCCGCCGTCCCGGTAGACGACCTCGTTGTCGTCGTTGTCCGCCAGCTTCTCCAGTGCCGCGAAGAGCTGCCGCTTCATCCCAGGTTCCTGCGGATGATCGCCGCGACCTCGCCGAAGCGGCTGCCCACGAACAGCTGGTCCGGCGGCAGCACGTTCTCGCCGAAGACCTCGTCCACCTCCAGCACCATCCGCACCGACTTCAGCGAGGTGCTCCCAGGTCGAAGAAGTCGTCGGAGGTGGCGATGTCCTCCACCTTCAGCACCTGGCGCCAGATGGCGGCCAGCTTCTCCTCGATCTCGGGCAGTGGGCCGGCCTCGGCGGCGCCGTCGGCCGGGACCCGGGCCAGCAGTGCGGCCGCGTCCACCTGGCCGCGGTCGTCCCGCGGCAGGACCGCCACGAACTGAATGCGCTCCACGGGCAGTTCGGCGAACTCGCCCCCCAGCTCCGCACGGACGGCCGCGGCCAGCGTCCGGCGGGTCGAGAGCGGCCTGCGCCAGGACGGGGCCGTGACGTCCGGCGCCACCGGTCCCCGGCGGGCGTAGACGCCGTACATGTCGGTGTTGAGCAGGTCCTGGTTGCGGTCGACCAGCACGCTGAAACCCTTGTCCTCCAACAGGGAGACGCAGGCGGCGACCCGGCCGTCGATGTCATGGACCTCCATGACCACCTGGTCGACGCGCTGCCACAGGTCGTCGTCGATGCCGAGCAGGACCTCCCACTCCGCCTTCTCGACGTCGATCTTCAGCAGGTCGATGTGGTCGACGGAGTGGCCCTCCAGTGCCTGGCCCAGCGTCCGCACTTCACACTGGACGGACTCGCCGACCAGCAGTTCGGCGACCACGGTGTCGAGCCCGGCGGAGTCGGCGGCGTCCTCCTCCCCCGCGAGGTAGGTCTTGAGGACCTCCCGGTCCGCCCGGTCGGCGAGGAGGCCGGACATCGCGGTGTTCTTCGGGTAGTACGTGATCTGCGTCCTGCGCCGCGCTTCGCCCACCGCGCCGGGGATGACCACCACGTCGATGCCGTGCAGCCGGGCGTTCAGCTCGACGGCCCGGCACAGCTGCGGGACGGGTTCCAGCGCGAGGATCCGGGCGCCCGGGCGTACCAGCCCGAACAGCACCGAGGCCCCGCCGATGTTCGCGCCCACGTCGACCACGGTCGGGTGCTCGGGAAGCCCCACCCCGTTGCGCAGGTACTCGTTGTCCCGGAACACCTCGCGGAAGATGAAGTCGGCCTCGCGCCGGTTGCGGTGGAAGAGCATCAGGTCGTCGTCGGGCTCGAACAGGGAGAGCTCGCCGTCCGCCTCCTCACAGAGGGCGGCCGCCCGCCGGACGACGGGTGCGGCCGCGCCGGGCACGGCGAAGACCGCGACGACCCGCCGGTCCCCCGCCCGCTGCCGCACGACGACGCACTCCTCGACGAGCTCGCCGAGGCCACGATCAAGGAACTCGGCTTCGAGGGCAGCTGTGTCAGTCATCGATGTCCCGGTGTGGTCGAGTGCTGCGCCGCCACGAAGTCGACGGCCAGCTGGGTCAGTCGGATCGAGGTGTCGAAGACGGAGAGGTGGTCGCCGGTGGGCTCCTCGACCAGCTGGGCACGGGCCAGCTCGCGCGCCACGCGGTGCGAGCCTGCCGGGTGCGCGGTCGTGTCGGTCCGGCTGGTCACCACCAGCGCGGGGTGCGCGATGTCGCCGAGCAGGTCCGTGACGTCGAACGTCATGATCGCGAAGTTGAGCCGGCAGTAGTGGTGGAACAGGGCGGGTGTCGCGTAGGGGTAGAGCACCAGCGGCGCGACGCGCTCGGGGATCTTCGCCAGGGCCGCCGGGCGGTGCATGAGCTTCTGGTAGGCGGTGGCCTTGTCGAGGCTGTCGGCGCCCAGCTCCATCAGCGCCTGGACGTCCTGCTGGTGGTCGGTCTTGGTCGAGTCGGCGCCGAAGTCGTAGTCCCCGTGCCACAGGCTCACCGACTCGAACCGCTCCGGGTGCCGGTGGATCGCGTCGAGCGCGATCACCGCCCCACCACACAGGCCCATCACGTGGCAGGTCGGCAGGTCGAGCGCGTCCATGACGGCCAGCAGGTCGTCGGCCTGGTCGGCCACGCCGCTCGCCATGCCCTCCTCGGGGCCGCCCGGGGCGAACAGGCCGCGGGACTGCCAGGTCACGACGAAGTGGTCCTCGCCGAGCGCCCGCAGCCACCGCCGGGACAGTTCGACGGGCATGCCGCACGGGGGGACCAGCAGCAGCGCGGGCCGTGCCCGGTCGCCCATGGTGAAGGCGTCGAGCACCTGGCCGTCGCGGGTGCCGACCGGCACCGCCCGGGGCGCCAGGTCGCGCGCCCTGGCCGCGGCGCGCCCGACCGGCGCGTCCCCGGCATCCCGGACCCAGTCCTCGAGAGGGCTCGCGTCCCGCAGCAGGCCGCGGATCCGGCGCTCCACCGCCAGCCCGAACGAACTGGAGGTCTGTTCGGGCGCGGAGCGGACGTCGACGGCCTGCCGCAGGCCGACCTCGCGGGCCACGCCGTCGAGCAGGCGTTGGGCCGCCCCGCCGTGGTGCTCGCGTTCTTCCACGACCACCTCGAAGCGGTCCTGCGGCAGCCGGTCGGCCAGCGGCTTGATCTCGCCGAAGACCTCGACGGCCGCTGCCGCCCACTCCTCGAACCCGCCCACGGTCAGCTCTTGCCGATGGGGACGCCGGTCGTGGTGTGGGACAGGAGCCGGTTGCGGCCGAACCTGTCCTCGCCCGACACCAGCACGCATCCGAAGTTCTCCAGCGAGATGCGCCCGCCGTACTCGTGGATCTCGCTCAGCCCCGGGTAGACGTGCACGGACGCGGGGACGTAGCGGCTCGCGAAGCCCAGGCGCATCTCCTGCGTCTTGCCCGCGTGGCCGTGCGAGGCGTGCATCAGCGTCGACCAGAAGACGATGAACTGCCCCGCCCGCATCTCCATCGACACGGCCTTGCTCTCGTCCGGCGACCAGTCCGGGTCGATCTGCAGCTGGCGGTAGTCGTAGCCGAAGAAGCCTCGCGCCACACCGTTCTTGGTCTTGCTGCGGTTGGCGTCCGGGTCGTAGTGCATGCCCTTGGTCTCGTCGTAGAACATCTGCCGGTGTGTGCCGGGGATGAACTGGAGGCAGGCTGTCTCGGTGCTCGCCTCGGTGAAGGCGGTCCACACCGTGATCGTGCCGCCGTACTCGCGGTCCTCGTCCCAGACGATCTGCGGCTCGCCGCCGGCGTTGGCGAAGGTGTCCGCCTGGTGCCAGTCCGTGCCCTCGTCGCCGGCGTACTTCGGGAAGAACTCCGAGCGCCAGCAGATGACGTCGTTGCCGAGGATGCTCGCCACCCGGTGCACGATCTCCGGCCGCGCGATGTGCTCGGCCAGGAAGGCGTTGTCGAGGTGGCGGTCGTAGTTGGAGATGTTGGTCCCCTGCGAGATCGCCTCGGTGTCCTGGTAGACGGCGTTGCTGCGGTCGAGCAGCTTCAGCCGCTCCTGGCGCCAGCGGTCGGCCATCTCCTCCGGCTCGTAGAGGGTGAACGGCCCGGCGTAGCCGTTGCGCTGGAAGTCGGCGAGTTCGGTGGGCGTGAGGCTGAACTGGCTCATGACATCAACTCCTGTTCTTGGACGCGAACTGCTCGCCGACGTGGTCGACGTAGACGTCGAGCGACAGACCATCGGCGAAGGCACCCAGGTCGACCTCCACGGAAAGCTGCTTCTTGGTCTCCTGCATGATCCGGATGAGGTCGAGCGACGTGCCGCCGCCCTCGAAGAAGTCCGTGCTCGACGAGGCGACCCGCCGCCCCAGCACCTGCTCCCAGATGGCCCGCACCTGCCCCGCGTGGTCGTCGACCGCGTCCGGCCGCGGTGACGGGTCCGGTGCGAGGTAGGCGGCCCGCAGCGCGTCGTGGTCGACCTTGCCGTTGTGGTTCCTCGGGTGCTCCGCGAGCAGGACGCACTGGGCCGGGCACGCGTAGGCGGGCAGCGACTCGCGGATCCGGGTCAGCACCGCCTCGCGCAGCTCGGGCGTGGACCCGTTCCGGCTCAGGGAGAACAGCACGAGGTGGGGCTCGCCGTCGGCGGGCGACACCTTCAGCACGACGGAGCCGGAGATCTCCGGGTGCCCGTCCGCGACGGCCTCGACCTCTCGCGGGTCGATGCGGTAGCCGTGCAGCTTGATCTGCGTGTCCGCGCGCCCGACGAAGAAGTGCTCGGTGCCGTCGTAGGTGACGCCGAGGTCACCGGTGCGGTAGGTCGTCTCGCCCGAGTCCGAGCGCACGAACCGGGCGGCCGTGAGTTCCGCGTCGTGCAGGTAGCCCGCCGCGACACCCGGGCCGCTCACGTGGATCTCCCCGACCTCGCCGTTCGGGACCGGCTGTCCGCTGTCGTCGAGCAGGCGGATGGTCAGGTCGGGGATCGGCACGCCGATGGGCGAGTGCTCCGACGCGCCGAGGATGTCCAGCGTCAGCGGCCGGTAGGTCACGTGCACGGTCGTCTCGGTGATCCCGTACATGTTCACCAGCCGCGGGCGGGAATCGCCGCGCCGCGTCAGCCAGGCCGCGGCGACGTCCTTGTCGAGCGCCTCGCCGCCCAGGACGACGTGGCGCAGTGCGAGGTCCGCGCCGCGGCGGGCGTCCACCGCGTCGAAGGCGTGGAACGCGGTCGGCGTCTGACTCAGGATCGTCACGCCCTTGTCCACGGCCAGTTCGTAGAAGCGCTCCGGTGTGCGGGTGGTCGCGGCGGGCACCACGACGGCCTTGCCACCGTGCAGCAGAGCCCCCCAGAGTTCCCACACCGAGAAGTCGAAGGCGATCGAGTGGAACAGGGTCCAGACGTCGTCCTGGGAGAACCCGAACCAGCCTTCCGTCTCGCGGAACAGCCGGTCGACGTTGCCGTGCCGGACGACGACGCCGTGCGGCTCGCCGGTCGTGCCGGACGTGTAGATGACGTAGGCGGGCGCGTCGGCCGATACCGGCACCGGGCTCCAGTCGGCCGAGGCGTCGCCGGCGAAGGAGCCGCGCTCGTACGCCACGACCGTGAGTCCGTGCTGGTCGAAGGTGGCCGCGAGTTTCGGGTCGGCGACGACGCACCGCAGTCGGCTGTCCTCGACGATGTGCCGGACACGGGGCGCCGGGTGGTCCGCGTCGATGGGCAGGTAGGCCGCCCCCGCCTTCAGGACGCCGAGCACGGCGACGACCATGTCGATCCCCCGCGGGAACGACAGGCCGATCACCTCGCCGGGCTGCACGCCGCGCGCGCTCAGGCTGCCCGCGAGCCGGTCGGACAGGGTGTCGAGTTCCTGGTAGGTCAGGCTCTCGTCGTCGAACTCGACCGCGGTCCGCGAGGGCAGCGCCCCCGCCCGACGGCGGAAGACCTCATGAAGCCCACCCCGGAATCCGGGTGTGGCGTTCGCGATGGTTGACATCTCTTCCTTCACTGCCGAGAAGTACCGGTCACGTGACATCCGTCGTTCGCGTGTGGAGCGTCCCGTCGCTCCAGATGTGGTTCACCTGGCCCCATTCGGCGACGCTGCGCACATCGGGGAAGAACCCGGTGCCGAGGTCGTTCGCGCTGGTGTTGCACAGGATCGGCAACCCGCTGAGCTTCGCGTAGTGCCGGAGCAGCGCGTGGATCTGGGGGTTCTCCCGCTCGTGGACCGTCTGCAGGCGTGCGGTGCCGTCGAGGTGGCAGACGGCGGGCAGCCGCTCGACCGCCTCCGGCCGCACCCGGTGGTCGTAGAGCATGTACGGGTCCGGGGTGCCGGGGTCGAAGAAGCGCGGCGCGTCCTCCTCCGCACAGATCGGCGCGACCGGCCGGTACGACTCGCGCCGCTTGATCCGGTTCAGCAGGGTCTTCATCTCCGGCGAGGTCGGCGCGGCCATGATGCTGCGGTTCCCCAGGGCGCGCGGACCCAGCTCGGCCCGGCCGTTGAGCACGATGACGGGCTGCTGCGACTCGTGGATGAGCCGCGCCAGCTCCGCCAGCGTGCAGTCGCTCGCGGACCAGCCGGCCGAGTCCCAGTCGGTCTCCCGGATCGGGGGTCCACTGTAGACGTCCCAGTCGATCGACTCGTATCCGTGCTTGGCGACCAGTTCGCTGCACACGGTGCCGATGGCGCTGCCCGCGTCGTTGGGGAAGGGGGGGATCCACAGCTCCGCCAGGTTGCAGTGCCGCCGGATCGCGCTGTTCCACTTGATGTTCAGCGCGCACCCGCCGGCGTAGCAGAGGTTGCGGGGTCCCTGGTCCAGCTCGTCCAGCCGCGCGGAGAGCGTCCGGACCAGCACCTCCTCGATGAAGCAGTGGAACGTGGTGAGGATGTCCTCGTCGCCGAAGCCGCTGGCCTTGGCGCGGAAGACCAACTTGAGCAGCAGCGCACGCTCGAACTCGAGCATCTGCTCATGGGTCGTGACCGGCCCGTTCTTGGCGACCAGCTTCTCGAAGATCGCGTGGAAACTCGCGAGCAGCGACGGCTGCTTTCGGCCCTTGGCGATGTAGGCCATGTACTTTCCGGCCAGCGAGAGGTCGTTCGGGCGGTAGTCCTTGTATGGCTCGAAATTGACGGCGAAGTACGTGTAGATGAAGCCGCTCATGGGGAACAGGTAGCCCAGGCACTCGAGCTTGCCGCCCCGGTCGTAGTGGAAGAGCTGGGGGAAGGACATGCCGTCCCACGAGAGCACGTACGAGGGCTCGCCGCGCCGGGCCATCGGGCTGCTGCAGTAGGACGAGAAGATGTGCCCGGCGATGTGGTGGTAGCTCGTGTACTCCCGCTCGAAATAGGAGCTGAACGCGGCCTTGTTCGCCAGCGGATTGGCGCGGACGTCGTAGAGGTGGCCGTACTCGGCGACCTCGAAGGGCACCGACTCACCGCCCAGCGTCACCGCGAACGGTGTTGTGTGCCAGCCGTCGATGACGAGCGCGTCCACCTCACCCCAGTCGTAACCGACGTCACGAAGCAGGTCGGACAGCTCGCCCCGGGTCAGCCGGAATTCCGAGTAACGGGGGTTGTTGTTGATCTTCTCTATTTCGTGGCAGGAGACGAGGCGATTGTCCTCGAAGAGGGCGACACTGCCGTCGTGGCTCAATTTGATGCCGACAGAAACCAGTTTTTGATTACGCATGGCCCCATTTTTCATTGTCCCATGCTTCGTGGTCGGGGGCCGATGCTACCGGCGGGATTACCGCCGTTCAAGGGAGTGCAAGTCCTTGAACTACACTGTTCCGCCATGCAGAAAACGCGCCTCGACTTAGCTCGAATACAGACAGCCCGTCAAGCGATCGACCCACTTTTCCTCGACTCCCCGCTCTACCCCTGCGCCGGTTTGGAGGCCGACCTCGGGTGCGCGGTGAGCCTGAAGCTCGAGACCGTGAATCCGGTGCGCAGCTTCAAGGCGCGCGGCACCGAGATCATCGCGAGCCGGCTCGCGGCGAACGGCCGGCACGCCGTGGTGTGTGCGAGCGCGGGCAACCTCGGCCAGGCCCTCGCGTGGTCCGGGCGCAGCCGGGGGCTCGACGTCACCGTGGTGGCGTCCCGCTCCGCCCCCGCCATCAAGCTCGAGCGCATCCGTGCGCTCGGCGCGGACCTGGTGCTGGTCGACGGCGACTACGACGTGGCCTGCGAGCGGGCGTCGGCCATCTCGCAGGAGCGCGGCATCCGGCGCATCGAGGACAGCGTGGACGTGGAGACCTGCGACGGCGCGGCGACCATCGGTCTCGAACTGGTCTCCGGTCCAGCGCAGTTCGACGCCGTCCTGGTGGCCCTCGGCACCGGGGCGCTCGCGGGCGGCGTCGGGTACGCGGTGAAGTCACTGGCACCCGAGGTCGAGGTGATCTGCGTGCAGCCGCAGGGGGCACCGGCGATGACGCGGTCCTGGCACGCGCGGAGCGTCATCACCACCGAGTCGACCGACACCATCGCCGACGGCGTCGCGGGCCGGGTCCCGAACCCCGACGCCCTGGCGGACCTCCTCGTGGTCGCCGACGACGCCGTATTGGTGGAGGAGTCGTCGATCACCGAGGGGATGCGACTGCTGCTCCACCACGCGGGTCTCGTCGTCGAACCGTCGGCGGCGCTGGGTATCGCGGCGCTCCTCGAGGACCGCGACCGCTTCGCGGGCAAGCGGGTGGCGACCATCGTGTGCGGCAGCAACGTCGACATGGACGCCTATCACCGCTGGGTCGGCACGGCCCCGGCCCCCGCGGCGATCGTCAAGGGGTAGGGATCCGGCAGGTGATGGCGCAGCCCCTGGGCGACCGCCCAGGGGCTGCTACCTGTCCGCGTCTACCCCTTGGCAGGGGCGGCCTCCTCGGTCTGCTCGACCGCGCTCGGCTTGCGCGTGCCCCGGGTCACGAGCGCGGTGACGACTCCGGCGAGCAGGCCCCAGAAGGCGGAGCCGATCCCCAGCAGCGTCACCCCGGACGCGGTCGCCAGGAAGGTGACCACCGCCGACTCCCGCCAATCCTCGTCCGCGAGCGCCGACGAGAGGGAGCTGACGATGGTGTTGAGCAGCCCCAGGCCGGCGATCCCGGCGATCAGGGCTGCCGGCAGGGCGGTGAGCAGAGAACCGACGGTGCCGCCGAACACGCCGAGGCACAGGTAGAACACCCCGGCCCACACGCCGGCCAGGAAGCGCCGGTCGCGGTCCTCGTGCGCCTGGCTGCCGGTGCAGATCGCGGCGGTGATGGCCGCGAGGTTGAGTCCGAAGCAGCCGAACGGGGCGAGCAGCAGGTTCGTCGCACCGGTCCAGCCGACCAGCGGGGAAACGGGCACCTGGTACCCGTCGTTGCGCAGCACCGCCACGCCGGCGAGGTTCTGCGACGCCATGGTCACCACGAACAGCGGCAGCCCGGCACCGATGATCACCTGCCAGGAGAAGTCGGGCGCGGTGAAGATCGGTGCGGCGATCGCCACATCCACGTCGTGCACTTGGACCGAGCCGGACACGGAGGCCGCGCCGGCGCCGACGACCAGAGCGGCGAGAACCGCGTACCTCGGCATCCACCGGCGGCACACCAGGTACACCGCGAACATGGGGAACACCACGCCGAAGCTGTCGTGCATCGCGCTGAACAGCCCGGTACCGAACCGGACGAGGATGCCGGCGAGCAGGCCCGCCGCGATGGCCACCGGAATGCGGTCCATGACGCGCGCGAACCAGCCGGTGAGCCCGCTGATCGTGATCAGCGCCGCGGACACCAGGAACGCGCCGACGGCCTGCGCCATGGTCGCGCCGAGCAGGCCCGTGGCCAGCACGGCAGCGCCCGGTGTGGACCACGCCGTGACCACTGGTGTGCGATAACGTAAGGACAGCCCTATCGACGTCGCGCCCATGCCGACGCCCAGCGCGAGCATCCACGAGGCCAGATCGTCGGCAGACGCACCAGCGGCCTTCGCAGCGGTGAAGACGATGGCCGCGGAACTGGTGCTGCCGACCAGCACCGCGATCAGGCCGGCGACGACGGCCGAAGGGGGAGCCGTTTGCCGCGTTAAGTGGGACAGCGACTTCATGATCCCGTGATCATACCCGAACGGGTGTCGACCTCTACGACGGCAGCCGCACCAGATCCGGACTCGACGAGCCGCTGGGTGCGACGCGGCCCGAGACGATTCCCGGCCCTCTCCCCGCCTCTGTTCCCCGCCTCACGTTAGGGATGCCGAGAATGTCCGAACAGTCGCTCTACCTCCGCGGTCTCGCCTACACCGTGGGGGACGCCGTGCCGCTCGCCGACATCGAGGAGGGAGATCCGGAGCAGGTCCAGGTCTTCACCAAACTCGGCCTGCACTACTACCGGAAGAGCCCGCTGACCCTGCCGGAACTGTGCCACCGCCCGGTCGGCGAGACCATGCGGACGAGCGGCGTGGCCCCGGCCGACGTCGGTGCGGTACTGCTCGCGCCGACGGTCAACTCCATCCACGCCGTGGGGCTCGACTACCCCGAGGTGGCGCAGATCCTCGGCGACTACGGACTCGTCGACGCCAAGCTGTACGGGGTCACCCTCTCCAAGTGCTCCAACCTGTCGGCCGCCCTCGAGCTGGGGTCCAGCCTGCTGCGGGCCAACGACTACTCGGAGGTCCTGATCATCGTGGGCGACAAGTGCGCCCGGGACCGCGACCGGTTCATGACTCGGCCGAGTCCATCCTGAGCGACGGGGCGCTGTCGTTCATCCTGTCGAAGACCGGCGGCGACTACGAGCTGAAGCATCTGGCGACCAGCAGCGACCTGTCCCACCTCACCAAGACCTACGGCGTGCTCGCCTTCGTCGACAACTCGGTCAAGAACCTGGGCAAGTTGTGGCGGGCCATCCCGCCGGAGTTCCCGCCGGAGAAGATGGAGAAGGTCTTCTGCGGCAACTACAACATGCTGATCCAGCGCGGCCTCATGCGGGAGCTGCGCACCGGCCAGGAGATGTTCTACCTCGACAACCTCCGGCGGCTGGGTCACGTGTTCTCCTGCGACGTGCTGATCAACCTCACCGACTACGCGGCCGAAACACCCCTCGCGCCCGGCGCGACCGTCACGTGCCTGACGGTGGGTTACTTCCGGTGGGGCTGTTTCGTCCTGCAGAAGTGCTGAGTGTCGCTCCGCCAGGGATACCGGGCAGGGTTCGGGGCATCGTTCGTGGCCGCCCGCCGGCGCCCGATGAGGTGGTGGTCCCAGCCGGCCCGGTCGTGAGAGTCGCGGCGGTCCCGGTCTCCCTCAGGCGCGCGAACGCCGGGTCGGAGAGGTGGTCGGCGCGACCGTGGCGGGTGAGGCACTCGCGGAAGCCGGCCGGAACGCTGTGGCCGGACGGTGCGTCCGGCCGGGCCGGAGGGAGCGACACCGGCCCGCAGGGCCCGCTGGAGCACCTCGACGGCCGCGGAGGCGTCCGGCAGCCGTTCGGGAAGTCGCTGCGACAGCGCGCCCCGCTCCCGCCGCCTGACGGTCCGGCAGGTCGAGCGGGAGCGGCAGGGCACAGCTGATGGCCGGCTGGGCGGATGGGCGCCCGGCACCCCCCGGGAGGCTGCACGGCCCGTGCCAGAGCCGGGCTGGGGAAGCGGTCGTCACAGGTCGGTGTCCGCGATGATCTCCCGCATGATCTCGCTGGCACCGCCCGCGATCGTGTCCAGCCGCGTGTCCCGGAAGAGGCGGGCGATCGGCGCGTCCGCGAGATAGCCGTGCCCGCCGAAGAGTTGGAGGCACTGTCCCGCCACGTCCACGGCCAGCTCGGTGGCGCGCAGCTTCGCCATCGCGCACTCGGACATCGCCAGCTTCCCCCGGCTGTGCAGCCAGGCCGCGTGGTAGACGAGCTGGCGCGCCGCCTCCGCGTGGCTCATCAGCTCGGCCAGTCGGTGCCGTACGACCTGGTGACCCGCGAGCGCCTTGCCGAAGACCTGGCGCTCGCCCGTGTACCGCCGGGCCAGCTCCAGCGCGCGGTCGACCTCGCCGATGGCCAGGACGGCGGCCGCGACCCGCTCGAGCTGGAAGGCCTTCATGATCCACATGAATCCGGAGTTCTTCCGGCCGAGGAGCCTGCTCCCGTCCACCACGACGTCCTCGAAGTGCACGGTCGCGGTGTCGGAACAGTGCCACCCCAGCTTCTCCACGGGGGTCCGCGTCACCCCCGGCGCCTGCGCGTCGATCACGAGGAGGGAGATGTTGCCGGAACCGGTGGCCGCCACCGGACCGTCGGCCATCCGGACTGCGGTGACCATGAAGTCCGCGTGCATCCCGTTGGTCACGAACGCCTTGGTGCCGCGGATCGCGTACCCGTCGCCGGTGGCCCGTGCCTCGCAGCTGATGTTGGACACATCGGACCCGGCATGGGGTTCGGTGATCGCCAGCGCGGCGATCATGTCGCCCTCGACGGCGGGCTTGAGGTACGCCAGCTTCTGCTCGTGGTCACCGGCCAGCTGCAGGTAGGTGGTCGCCATGTAGCTGTGGACGGACATCGCGCCGCGGAAGCCGCCGTTGCCGAGCCGCCCCAGTTCCTCCAAGTAGGCCACCGAGTGGAAGAACGGCAGCTCGCGGCCTCCGTAGGCACGGGGGTGGTGCAGACCCAGCAGCCCCTCCCCCGCGAGCAGCTTCCACGTGTCGCGCGGGATGCGGCGCTCGGACTCCCACGTGTCCAGTCGCGGGGCGATGTGCTCGCGCAGGAACCGGCGCGTCTGCTCGCGGAACGTGTCCACCTCGGGGGAAAAGTAGATCGAGTCCACGCTCACACCGTCGTCCTCGGGCCGGGGTTTCCCTCGCCGGGCGCGAGGGGGTTCATCAGGCGTTGGTGCCGTGCAGGAACCTGCGCGCGTTCAGCTCGAACAGGCCGGCCTGCTGCGCGGGCGTCAGGTGGCCCCGCAGCTCCTCGATCTTGGCGCCCAGGTTTCCGGAGAAGTCGAAGAGCGGGGCGTCGGAACCGAAGAGGACCTGGTCGGGCACCTTCGTGCAGCCCTCCAGCATCAACTCCAGTTCGTGCGCGGAGAGCTGGTGGAACGACGAGATGTCCGCGTAGAGGTTCGCGGGGTGCTGCTGGAGCAGCCGGATGGTCCCCTCGAGGTCCCAGACCATGCCGTGCGCCAGCGCGATGCGCACCTCCGGGAACCGCCGTACGACCTCTTCGAGGCTGTGCGGGTACCGCTGCGCGCGGCCGAGGCTGGGCAAGGACGGCCCCGAGTGGGTCAGCACGGGGATGCCGTTGTCGTTGCAGTGCTGCCACAACGGCAGCAGCCGCTCGTCGTCCAGCTCGAAGCCGCAGGGCGGGTAGAGCTTGACGCCCTCGCACCCGGGCACGGCCGTCCAGTGCCTGACGATGTCGAGCGCCGCGGGCCCGCGCGAGGGGTCGAAGCCCGCGAAGAACGCCAGGCGCCCGCCGGACGCCCTGGCGACCGCGGCGTGGTGCTCGTGCACCTCCTGGATGGACAGCTCGGGCTCGCCGAGCGCCGGGCCGAAGTCGGCGATGAGGAGGATCGACTTGGTGATCCCGTGGGCCTCCATCTGCGACAGGAGCCGCTTGCCGTGCCGGTCCATCAGGTAGAGGCGCACGGCGCGCTCGACCCGGTCGTCGTCGAGGATCGACTCCGCGATGCCGGCGACGAACCCCGGGGAGAGGCAGCGCGCGTCGGCCAGGTGAACGTGGATGTCAATCATGGGTGCCCGTCTCCGGAGCCGGGGAGAGCCACCCGGGGCGCCCGGTCACCCCGCCGTGCCGCGGTGGAGCGTCGGGAAGATCTCGGGGTCGCTGTAGTCGGGGAAGCCGTTCTCCGCCTTGCGGCAGATGAGGTCGTGGGAGTGCTTGTAGACCGGCTTCGCCCGGCTCAGGAAATTCAGGTCGCGGTAGCGGTTCTCCCCGTCCTGCAGGTGCACCGACAGGGCGCGCCGCGGCGAGTCGGACACGTTGGGGTAGCTGCCGTGGATCGTGTAGCAGTCGTGGAAGCTGACCTGGCCGCGCTGGAGCTCCAGCGGTACCTCGACCAGCTCGTCGCCCTCGCTGTTGATCAGCTTGGACTTGATGTAGTCCTGGTTCTTCTCGTCGAAGGTGACCAGCGCGTGGTTGTTGCGCCACTGGTGGCTGCCCTTGATCACCACCAGGCACCCGTTCTGCGTGGAGCAGTCGTGCAGCGGGATCCATGCCGTGATCATCCGGTCCGACCTGCACGTCGGCCAGTAGCGCTTGTCCTGGTGGAACCCGGTGACCCCCTCGTTCTCCTGGGGGCCGCTCGCGGGCGCCTTGTAGATGAGCTGGTCCTTCCAGGACCTGATCTCCGTGGCGCCGATCAGCGCGGCCGCGATCGACGCGATGACCGGGTGCCGGGCCAGGGCGCGGAGCCCGAAGCTGTGGAAGGAGGCGTAGCCGTCGGCGCGGCTGCGGGTGCGGTCCGTGTAGGGGACGCCGAAGTTGGGGTCCACGTTCGGGTCGTCGCTCCACGCGAAGCGCTCGTCGTACTCGCCGCGGTAGAGCCTCTCGCTGCCCTCCAGCGCCCCGGCGATCAGGTCGTCACTCAGGATCTTCTTCGAGACGTAGTAGCCGTTCTGCCGGTAGTAGGCGATGTCCTCCGCCGAAGGCATCACGGCCGCCACGTCGAGTTCGCTGTCGCTCATGACCCGACTCCCGTCACAGTGCCCGCAACCGCTCCACCAGCGCGACGAGATCGCCGACGGTGGTGATCTCGGCGAGGTCGATGTGCTCGGCGACCTCGTCGAGTTCCTTGCCGATGATGTCCTCCAGGCTCAGCAGCAGGTTGATGTACTTCATCGAATCCATGCCCAGCGACTGGAGCGGCGTGGACGCGGACAGCTCGTCCCGACGGTCCGCCACGTCCTCATCGAGCATCGCGACCAGCACCCGAAACACTTCGTCGAACAGCGTCATTGGAGTCGGCATCGGCACTTCCCACTAGGCGTTTCGCAATGCGAATGGCTTGGGCAGTCGATAAGAGAAAACAGCCGGTAAACGAGGTGGCGATCGCCGATATTACCCGGCGGACCTTCCGGGCTCAATGTTCGGGAGTTACCGTCCGCGGGAGTTACCGTCCGCGGGCACGGAAGGGGCCGGGAGAGTTCTCTGTCCGTTCCTTCCACGCACGCTATATCCGTGCTATTGACACGGCCGCGTAGTTCTTGATCGTGGATTCGTTGTCTGCGATATCGCAGGCGCAATCGCCGGCAGCCGCGGACGAGACGGCGGCGACGTTCAGGAGCCCGCCCGGGGTCAGATGCCGAGGGCGCGGGCAGGCCCTTACAGGGCAGGGCGCAGGCCAGCCGCAGGCTCGCCGACGCGGACGAGTGGGCACCGGCTTCAGTGCGTCGGGCTCGCATTTCAGCCAGGGAAGGCGCCCGATTGCAGGCACCCGGGACCGGTCGGAGGCATACCCGGCATCCCCGCAGTTCCGCAGGGCGCGGACGAACAGGTCGGCGACCGCGACCATCTCCGCGTCGCACACAACCCCGGGTCGCCGGCGTGGGAGTGGCCCGAGCCGGCCCCCGCTGGTCCGCTGCGCGGGCAGAGCGCGGTCCGGGACGAGCTGTTTGTTGGGGCGAGCCCGACCTCATCGAGCGCTTGCCGCGCCACCCGGCCCCGCAGGTCGAAGGAGGTGACCGTGGTCACCACGATCAGGTGGTTGTCGGTGTGTTGCGCGGTCAGGTCTCGTCCCAGCTCTGGTTGCGCTGCTCGAGGTCGAGGGCGAGTTGTTGCCACGCCGCACCGACGACGCGGGCCAGGTTGGCGACCGTTGCGCTGCAGTGCGAAGGGACGTTGGTGGCCAGCAGGGCGCGCTCGTTGGTGCTGAGCAGCCTGGCGTCGAGCAGCCTCAGCAGGACCCGCCCGGTGTCGGTGTAGCGCAGGGAGGGGTCCACCCGCAGCCGGTTCAGCTCCGATTCCCAATTCAGGTCGGACTGGGGCGCGGACGCCTCTGGCGCCGGCCTCTTCCGCTTCTGGCGGTGGCCGTTCCGGAGCTTGGCGGGGACGGGATCCCGGCCGTCGCGCACCCGGTCGCGAACGTCCAGCGCGGTCGAGGGGGAGATTCCGGCCGCAGCCGCTACCTGCCGCAGCGTCATGTCCGGGTTCTCACGCAGGAGTTGGCCCGCGAGGACACGGCCCTCGGCGCTGCGGCCGACGGGCCGCCGCCTGCCGTCCCGGCCCAGGCGCGTGTTCGACTGCGCAACATCACCAGTCGAACACGCCCGGATCGCGCGGACGGTGCCTGCGGAAAGCCCGGCGACCGACGCGATCTTACGGTCGGACCAGTGCGGGTGCGACCCCAGGATCCGGGCCGCGGCCGCGGTGCGGTCGGCCAGCGAGAGTGGCAGGCCGTGCTCGATGTTGTGTTGCACGGCCAGCACGAAGGGGTCCTCGCCACCGTCGTCGAAGCGCACCCGCACGGTGTCGAGACCGCGCAGCCTCAGGGCTCGCAGCCGGTGTCTTCCGTCGATGACCCGCATCGTCGCGCGGTGCACGACCACCGGTGGCAGCAGGTCCTCATCGATCTCCGCCAGCGCACGGACGTGGTCGTCGTCCTCCCCGTCGAGCCGCGGTGAGTCGGTGAAAGACAAGCTCTTTATCGGCACCCGTAACGGCGCCGGTTCGTCTCGGGATTCGTCGCGAGGGCTGGCAGGCTCAACCGGCTCCGCGGCACCTACCGGGTCCAAATCGACCATAGAATCCTGCCGCCGGTCGGAAGTGTGCAGCAAACCTTCCCCCTCGATTCAAGCGGTTTCCAGCCCCGCCCGTGCACTGCTGCGGGGACTCCCCAGTCAAGGTTGGTCAATCGGTTTCTGGCGACACTCCGGCATCCTATTGAGGCACCGCAACCCCGTCGACCCGACAACGCGGGCAGGACGCGGAGGGCATTGCCAGAGGGCGCTCGATCTAGGCGGATTGCCCTTTTTGGAACCTGGTAGGTTCGTCGCCAGGCGTGGGCTTTCCTGTCCCACACATGCTTGGCGAGGTTGTCGATCGGCGTCGCG
Source organism: Streptomyces phaeoluteigriseus (assembly GCF_001896135.2). Taxonomy (GTDB): domain Bacteria; phylum Actinomycetota; class Actinomycetes; order Streptomycetales; family Streptomycetaceae; genus Streptomyces; species Streptomyces phaeoluteigriseus. The sequence continues at coordinate 131,390 of NZ_MPOH02000006.1, read as the reverse complement.
GGGATCATGGCTTCGGTGCTGTCGGTGAGGCTCTCGCAGGTCGCGACGAGGCGCCGGTGCCTCATGATCCATTCCAGACTCCGCTCCGCCACCCAGCGGCTTTCCTTACACGAAGGCCGCTGGCCCAGGGCTTCCGTCGACGGCTTCGACATCGATTCAGGCTTGGCGCCGCGCCTGTCGACGGGCTTCTTGGAGCCGGTAACCGGACCAAATTCTGTTAAAAGACCAAGTAGTTCATCTCCACCTGGTCGAACAGGCTCAGTCCTGCGGCAGTTCGCCCCCGCCGTACGTCGGAGCAGCAGAGAGTGCGAAAGCGGAAGCAGCAGCGGCAGCGGCAGCGGCAGCGGCAGGAGGAGCCGAGAGAGCGGGCGGCGATGCGTAGTTGTTCCCGGCCGCCGTGCACCTCATCGCCGCCGAGTCACCGGGCCTGGACGCCCGGGCGTGCGGACCGGGTCACCCACCGGCGGGCTCGTCCGCGCCAACCACCGGGCACTCATCCGTCAGTTGTGCGCCACCGTCCCGCCTCGGCCCCCTCCGCGACCACCTGACCGGCAACGAACCCTACTGATCGAGAACCACAGCTGCCGTGTCCGATTTCCGCACTCCGGCGTCGTCCGCTCGTGGACCGGGCCGCTGGACAGGTGATGAACTCGCCCTAATCTTTCCTCCCAACGCCATATCGATCACTCTGCCCGGACTCTGACCGGCACTCAGCCGAACCGGTCCATCCGCCGACCAAGCGTCCATCGGCCGAGCGTGGAGATCCCACGCAAGGGCCATCGGAGCCTGCGCCGAATCACGCTTGACTTCACCATCGAGGAGATGCCGCAGTGGCTGTCCAGGACGAACTCTTGGAAACCACCGAAGTCGCTGTGCTCGACCCGTTCTCGTTGTACAGGATCGCCGTGGGTCACACACCGGGCGGAAGAACTCTGGGGAACGCGACACGCACGGGAACGATCCGGCTCATCACGCCGGCGGTGGCATTCGCCGTCGCCTGCTCCATGCGTACGTGCTGGGACGAGACCTGCGACCTGGACCACCGGGACGGCACCGGTGTCCCGGTCCGAAGGTTCCAGGAAATCGGCGGGATCGAGGTCGTCAGCCTCTCTCCCGCCGAGACGGTCTCAGCCGGGCAGTTGTACGCCGCGTCCATGGACCGCCGCGTCGTAGGTGCCGAGGTCCTGGCGGCGTGCCACGCCGCGGTGCTCGCCAAGTCGTCGGGCTCACCGCTCATTTCGGCGGCGAGAGCGTCGTACTGCTACTCAGCCCTCGACCGAGCGGAAGTGAGCTTCCGCATCGACCTGGTCTGACAGCGGCCGCCATCACCTCAAACCCTCAAAGCTGCCAGAGAACCCGTTGCGCGTGTTGGCCGATCGGCAGGCGCAGAGAACATGACGGGCCGTCAACTGCCAGCCGTGCAGGGGCAGACGTGACGGGTATCCCGCGGTGCCGGTCCGGCGGTCCGAGTCCGAGGGTTCTGCACCGCCGCGGATTGCTACGGGCACGGCAGTTCGTCGACGGACGGCTACCGGACATGGGCGAAGGATCCGGCCAACACCGTCCGACATCGTTGGCCGTCTGCGGCCATGTCTGGAATCCTCGTTGTCCGGGTCGGTCTCCGTACCTTCCCGCGCAACCTGTCTCCGTAGGAGTCACAGGCCCACCTCGCGATCCCGACGCGCCGAGACCCCCTCCGCAGTCTGGTTCGCTTCCCATGAGCCAGCGCGCCCCCGATGATGCGGGCGCCTGCGCCGAACGCGCCTGCTCGCGGTCCTGGCCCTGCTCCTACTCTGCCCGCATTCCCTCAGGAAAGTCGACAACGGAGCGTGCCGTGGACGTGATGACAGCCATCCTCACTCGTCGCAGCGAACACTTCCTCACCGATCCGGCGCCGTCAGACGACGAACTCACCTATCTGCTGCGCGGCGCGGCGGCCGCTCCGGACCACGGCATGCTCAAACCGTGGCGGTGGATACTGCTGCGTGGCGCGGACCGCGCCGTGCTCGGGACCTGCCTCACCGACGAGCACCCCGGGCAGGCCGCAGGCCGGTGGGTGGCCGACATGCTGCGTGCCCCGCTCCTCGCCGCTCTCGTCTTCGCGCCGCAGCCCAACGGCAAGGTGCCGGAGTGGGAGCAACTCGCCGCCACCAGTGCCATGACGCACTCGCTCATGCTCCTGCTCCACGCGCGCGGCTACGGAAGCGTCTGGCACACCGACCGGCTGGCCGAGAGCACTGCGGCCCGTGCGCTCCTGCGGATCAGCCCGACGGAACGGCTGCTCGGCGGTCTGTCGATGGGGACACCGGATCCGGACACGAAGCGTCCCAGGTGGCCCCTGGAAGACGTCTCCCATCGGATCTCGGTGTTCAGGGCGGGTGAGCCGGCCTCCGTGAAACACGTGTGACCCGCATGACCGACCCGTTCTCCTGAGGACCTTGTCTGCACGACCCTAACCGGCCGGGAAGACAGGCCAGAAAGCAGAGGAGCGCATGACGGACCTCCAAGCGGCGATCCTGCTCGCCGATCTCGCGCTGATCGTCGTCGTGGCGCAGTTGGCCGGCCGAGTGGCCCGCGCCCTGGGACAGCCCCCCGTCCTCGGGGAGATCGTCGGGGGAATCCTGGTAGGACCCACTCTCTTCGACGGAGCCCTCGCCGAGACCCTGTTCCCGCACGATGTCCGCCCCTACCTCGGTGCCCTCGCGGACCTCGGGCTCGTCCTGTTCATGTTCATCGTGGGTCTGGAATTCGACTTCTCCCGGCTCCGTGGAAGCGGGCGGGTCGCCAGTGTCACCGCGCTGGGCGCCACCCTGGTGCCCTTCGGACTCGGCTGTCTACTCGCCCTCCACCTCGCCGGCACCCATGAGTCGAGCGGCCGTCTCAGCTTCGTCCTGTTCATCGGGGTGGCCCTGTCGGTGACCGCGTTCCCCGTGCTCGCGCGCATCCTGGAAGACCGGGGCATGGCCGGGACCGCACTGGGAACGATCGCGCTGTCCGCGGCGGCGGCGTGCGACCTGGCCGTGTGGACCATGCTCTCGTTCGTCCAGGCCATGGTCGACGGGGACGGCCGGGGGCACTGGCGGGTGATCCTGGTGATCCCCTTCGCACTGTTCCTGTACTTCTGCGTCAGGCCGTTGCTCAGGAGGCTTCTGGCCCGCAGGGGATCCGACGGGGCGCTCACCACGACCAGCCGGGCGGTCCTGCTCACCGGCCTGTTCGCGTCGGCCGCGGTCACTCAGTTGCTCGGCCTGCACTTCGTGTTCGGCGCGTTTCTCTTCGGGCTCGTCGTGCCTCGTATCGAGGGCAGCGGATACCGGCAGGAGGTGATGCGGGACACCCGGTTCGCCACCGGTCTGCTGCTCCCGGTCTACTTCATCGTCGCGGGACTCAAGGTGGACCTGTCCGGGGTGGGGGTCCCAGGGCTGGGGGAACTCACTCTGATCATGCTGGTCGCTGTTGTCGGCAAGTTCGGAGGTGCCTGGCTCGCGGCCAGGTCGCAGGGGCTGCCGTCGCGTAGCTCCGCGGTTCTCGCCACCCTGATGAACACCCGCGGCCTCACCGAGCTCGTCGCGTTGAGCGTCGGACTGCAGGCCGGCATCCTCGATGAACGGCTCTATTCGCTGATGGTCGTCATGGCCGTGGTCACCACCGCTGCGGCCGGTCCCCTGTTGGCGTGGCTGGCGCCCCGGCAGAGCACCAAGGTGGTGTCCGAAAGCCCGGACAACCCGAGCCGGTCAGCTCCTTCCCACGCCTCCGTGGTGCCGGCGCCCCGAGATGAGTGATCCGCGCGGCCCGGTCGTGGCCCGGGAGACCGACCGCGGGTCACTGACGCAGAGGCGACTCCGGCTCGGGCCGGCCGGATCGGGCCTGCACCATCTCGCGTGCCGGGTCCGCGTTGAACGCTCGGGCAGCGGCGCCGTCCGGCTGGTGCCCCGCCGCACACCATGGATCGGGGAACGCGAACTCGGCTCTGATCGCGGCGAGTCGCGGCCGGTGCGTTGAGCACCGTGCGTGGTGTGGAAGACGGCACCGGCCGTGTTGCCACGCGTGGCCGCGGCGGCCTCGGGCGCGTTGGCGACCGGTTCGGGGCGCGGTGGTCCGCGACGGACGGACCACCCGGCAGTCGGCCAGCCGACGCGAGGAGCAGTCCACGACCGTCGGCGCGTACAAGAACTCCCCTCCCCCCAGGCGGATACGTGCTACCACCGCCGTACTCGGTGGGAGGCGCCGTACTCGGTGGTAGGCGCCGTACTCGGTGGTAGGCGCCGTAGCGCGGTGTTCACGGCGAACAGGTCCGGCGCGGGCCGCAGCCGCCGGCCCGCTCGCCCGCTCGCCCGCCGCAGAAGCCGCAGCGGGCTGCCTCCGGTGCCGGGCACAGGGCAGGTCTCGCACCGGTCCTCGATGAGAACGGGCAGCGGCTCTGTGGCCGCCGACTGACCACTGCCTGGCCCCGAGACCGTGCCTGCGAACGAACTTCCAGCGTGCCTTTCGGCGCGGACGACTCCTCGTTCGCGGTCGGGCAACGCGCAGCGGTGACACTGCCGCAGGCCGTTCGGGCCAGGAGTCGGAAGCCCAGCGGCCCTCTGCGAGCGCCTGCCTGGCAGCGACCTACCGACAACCCCGCAGAGCGCCCTGCACCGGCGAACCGATCGGTGGCTCCGGGCCATCCTCGGCACGGCAGCCCGGGCGCACGCCGTCGATGTCCCGCCTCAGGGCGCGCCTCGACGTGAAGGGTTCGGGTGAGGGGCGCCATCGGCTCCCGCCGGTTCCTGCCGCGCGACCCGTACCCGTCGGCCGTGCCCTTCGGCCGTGCCCGTCGGCCGTGCCCTCGCCGGGAGAATCGCCGCGCCCAGGTACCGGTCGAGCTGGCGGGTCAGCCCGCCGAAGGGGGGCCAGCTCGGGGGTGGACGGCGGTGGGGCCTCACCGTCCGCACGGACGAAGGGCCCGCGGGTCACCGACGTCGCGGCACATGTCAATTGAGGCGAGACGGTTCGTCTTGTTATGGTGAGGGCATGGCTTTCCTCTTCTTCGTCTGAGTCCGGGCACGGCCGCTGCCGCCGTTTCTGCTGCCCGTCGCCCCTTCCCGAGCCCAGGGAGAGCCATATGCGCGCCCGCGCCCATACCGCCGTACCCACCGCCGCCGCCGTTTCCGTGGCACAGCTGTCCGTCAAGGACGTCACCAAGTCCTACGGCACCCGGACCGTCCTCGACCAGGCCTCTTTCACCGTCCGTCCGGGCGAGAAGGCCGCCGTCATCGGTGAGAACGGCTCCGGCAAGTCCACCCTGCTGCGGCTGCTCGCCGGCGCCGAGACGCCGGACGCCGGGGAGATCACCGTCCACTTCCCCGGCGGAACCGGATATCTCGCCCAGACCCTCGACCTAGACGCGGACTGCACCGTGCAGGACGCCGTGGACCTCGCCCTCGCCGAACTGCGCGACATGGAGCGCCGGTTGCGGATGGCGGAGAAGTCCCTCGGCGAGGCGGCGGAAGAGGATCTCGCCTCGTACGGCGACCTGCTGATCGCCTACGAGGAACGCGGCGGATACGAGGCGGACTCCCGCGTCGATGCCGCGATGCGGGGGCTCGGGCTCGCCCCGATCACCCGCGACCGCCTGCTCGGCTCGCTGTCCGGCGGCGAGCGGTCCCGGCTCGCGCTTGCCTGCGTCCTGGCCGCCGCCCCCGAACTGCTGCTCCTCGACGAACCGACGAACCACCTCGACGCGGCGGCCGTGCGCTGGCTGGAGGACCACCTGCGCGCACACCGCGGCACCGTCGTCGCGGTCACCCACGACCGCGGCTTCCTGGAGCGCGTCGCCACCACCATCCTCGACGTCGACCGCGATGCGCGCACGGTGTTCCGGTACGGCGACGGCTGGGCCGGCTACCGCACGGCGAGGGCAGCCGCCCGACGCGGCGCGGAGCAGCGGCATGCGGACTGGATCGCGGAGGTGGCCCGCGCGGAGGACCTGCTGGAGGCCGCGGGGAGGCGTCTCGCCACGACCGGACGTGACCCGAAGCAGGGTTTCGGCAAGCACCGCCGCTCGCACGAGGCGAAAATCGGCGGGCAGGTGCGCTCCGTCCGGGAGCGCCTGGCCCAGCTGCGGCGCGACCCGGTGCCGGAGCCGCCGGCACCGCTCCGCTTCACGACGGCGCGTCGTTGGCGGACGGTGGCCCTGCCCAGGGCGGCCCCCTCGCCGAGTACGACGGCGTACGGGTGGGGGAGCGGTTGCGTCTGGACGGGCTTCTCGCGATCGCGCCCGGACAGCGACTGCGGGTCTCGGGCGACAACGGCGCGGGCAAGACGACGCTCCTGCGCGTCCTGGCGGGCGATCTGGAGCCGGACGCGGGCACGGCCCGCCGCCCCGCCCGGATCGGCTACCTCCCGCAGGAACTGCCCGCGCACCGCGCGCGCCCCGGGCGGCTCCCGCTGCTCGCCGCGTTCGCGGCAGGGCGGCCCGGACCGCCGGACGAGTACGCCGAACAGCTCCTGTCCCTGGGCCTGTTCCGCGAGGACGATCTGCGCGTGCCGCTTGCCGCCCTGTCCGTGGGACAGCAGCGCCGGCTGCAGATCGCCCGCCTGGTGACCCGGCCGGCGGATCTCCTCGTCCTCGACGAGCCGACCAACCACATCGCCCTCGACCTGGTCGAGGATCTTCAGGCGGCGCTCGCCACGTACCCGGGGGCGGTGGTCATGGCGTCGCACGACCGCGGCTTCCACGAGGGCTTCGAGGGGGAGCACCTGGAGCTGCGTGCCGGCCGCAGGTGCTGACCCCGTCGGTCCGCCTGCGCCGCGAGCGGCCCGCGCGCCCCACGCCGACCTGCCCGACGGTCCCAATCCGCTGAAACGATGGAGTGATGGAACGATGACCACCTTCCTGACACAGCAACAGCTCGCCGACCGCACCTCCGCCGCCGTCGGCGCGGCAGTCGCGGCGGGGCGCCGGCTCGGCCTGACCGTCACCGACCCCACGGTGCTGCACGACGTCTTCTCCGTCGTCGTCCATCTGGCGCCCTCACCGGTAGTGGCCCGGATTCCCACCGTCCTGCCGCGCCCGGACGACCTGGTCGCCCTCGCGCGCCGCCAGCAGGACGAGCTGGACGTGACCCGTTGGCTCGCCGAACAAGGAGTCCCCGTGATCGCGCCCAGCCCGCTCGTGCCGCACAAGCCTGTGCAGCGCGACGGTTTCTCGATGACGTTCTGGCCGTTCGTCGCGGAGGACCGGGACAAGGAACCCGATTACGTGGCGAACGCCGAGAGCGTGTCCGACCTGCACGCAGCGATGCGCGGCTACCCGGGCCGCCTGGAGTTCCTGTCCACGGCCGAACCGCGGTTCATCGCGGAAAGCCTTGCCCTGCTCGACCGACACTCCGCACTGATCGGTGCGGCCGAGCTGGACCGCGCCCGTCGCGAGTGGCAGACCCTGGAACCCCTCGTGCGCTCACGCTCGGCCTTCGAGGCCCGGTTCCCGGGCGTCGACCTCCAGCCGGTCCACGGCGACTCCCCGCCCGCGAACATCTTCCACGGGGTGGACGGGGACCTCTACGCCGACTTCGAGCTGGTCACGCTGGGCCCCGTCGAGTGGGACCTCGCCGCGCTCGGACCCGAGCACGAATCCGCCTACAACCGCGGCGCGCGGCGCAACGGCACGAGGTCCCTCGACAAGGAGGTCATGGGCTTCGTCAACGCCGTCACGATGCTGCGGGTCGTCGCCACCCTGACGCTGGTCCCGCAGCTGCCCCAGCTGATGGAGTACCTCAGGCCCGCCGTCGACCACTGGCGCACGATGCCCTTCGCGAACGGCATCGACGACTGACAGCACCCCAGTGACTGAGCCTGACGCCCCGCACATCGCTGATGGCGGGGCTGCCGGAAGCAGCGTCGGCGCGCGTGCGCCCGCGGACGTCCCAGCGCAGAGAACACACCGGGGAACACACACCCGTCGGCTCAGCTCACGCAACACCTGGCCGGCCACTTCACGGCCTCCACGACGCCCGGGTCGCCCCGCCCGCTGGGCGACTGCCAGGCAGGCGGTCATCACCTGCCGGTGGTCCGGCAACGCCGTGCCACGCCTGCGCGCTCCTCGGCTTCCAGGTGGGCGGCCACGACCGAGGACGCCCCGGTGATCCTCACGCTGGCGTGAGGTGTACGCCCGTCTTGCGCCCAGGGCGGTGCGTGATGCTCACGCTTCCATGAGGTGTACGCCCGTCTCGTGCCCAGGGCGGGTGCGGCCCGTCGACGACGGCGCCGCACCGCGAAGGGCTACCGCTAGGAGGCCTTGCTCAGCGCAGGATCGGTGCGCCAGACGCTGGCGAGTTCGGACAGCGGCACGCCGAGGACCTCACTGAGCCGGACGATCGTGCCGAACGCGGGCGTAGGCAGCCGACCGGTCTCGATCTTGCGGAGGGTCTCCGGCGAGATCCCTGCCGCCAGGGCCACGTCGACGGGGTTGCGTCCGGCCCGCGCGGAGCGCAACGCGGCCCCGAGTCGTCGACCCGCCTCGATCTGTTCGGGGGCGAGCGGATAGCGAACCATCCGCACATGCTAGAGCGGCAGGTGTTCGACCAGCAACCACTCCCCCCTCTGGTATAAATATACCTGTCGGTCGCCCTGGGGAATCGAGGATCGCAGTGATCGAGCACAAGTCGCCCGAAGACATTCAGCGCATGCACGTCACCGGCCAGTTCGTCGGCCAGGTGCTGGCCGAACTCGCCGACATGGCCGCAGTAGGGGTCAACCTGCTGGATCTGGAGCATCACGCGCGCCGCCGGATCAAGGAACGCGGCGCGGAGTCCTGCTATTGGGACTACGCGCCCTCGTTCGGCAAGGGCCCGTTCCGTAACGTGGTGTGCCTCTCGGTCAACGACGCCGTGCTGCACGGACTGCCCCACAGCTACAAGCTGCGCGACGGGGACCTGCTGACCATGGACATGGCGGTCAGTATCGATGGCTGGGCCGCGGACTCGGCCCACTCCGTCGTCGTCGGCACCCCGGCGGAGGAGGACCTGCGGCTGATCGAGGCCACCGAAGTCGCCCTGGAAGCGGCCATCACGGTCGCCCAGCCGGGCAACAGGCTCGGTGACATCTCGGCGGCCATCGGCTCGGTCGCCGCCGAGTACGGCTACCCGGTCAACCTGGAGTTCGGGGGTCACGGTATCGGTCGCACGATGCATGAGGACCTGCACATTCCCAACGACGGGCGCCCCGGCCGCGGTTGGAAGCTGCGTCCCGGCCTGACGATCGCGATCGAGCCCTGGTTCGCCGCCGGCACCAACAAGATCGTCTTCGACCCGGACGGCTGGACGATCCGCTCGGCCGACGGCTCGCGCACCGCTCATTCCGAGCACACGGTCGCCATCACCGAGACCGGCCCGCTCGTGCTCACCAGGCGCCCTCAGAGCGACAAGGGGCTGGAAGACCGGCAGAAGTCATCGGTGTCCGGCCGCTGACGGCTGGGGAAGCCCAATCCGGGAAACGTGACGACGCACACCACCGTGCTGCCTGGCTCCCCTTCGGATCCCCTTCGGCTCCTCCTCCCACCGGCCCCGGCGACCGGCGGCGCTGCGCGCTCCGCGGGAAGGGGCGGGTGAGCCTGTGGTTGGCCGGCCCCACGGTGTTGGTGCCAGGTGTGGGCAGACCCAGCCCCATCGAGGCGTAGCCGGAGGAGTCCTGCCGTTAGCCGTCCCGCCACCGCGCGTTCTGGCTGTAGGGCACCGGGCGTCCGTTGTTTGGCGGTGAGCCAGGTCGCGGCGCGTTGCAGGGTCTGCTGCCGTGAGCCGGGCGGGGTGGCGGGCGGCTCTCCGTGCACGGGTGCCGGGCAAGCCAGGCCCGCCCGCGCGCATCACCGGCTCCCCCGTTCGACTCCGTCCGGCCCGCTCAGTGCCGCACCCGGAATCGAGCGCAGAGGTCCCCCCTCACGGAAGGCGGAGCGGGGCAGGACGCGTTGTCCGGTGCCGGCGCCCACAGCCGCTGCGGAACCGGGGTACGGGACCGACCGACCACCACGCCGGGCTCCAGCCCCAACCGGCCGCTGGAGTCGGCGCGGAGAGCCTCCGCCGAGCCCGCAGCGGTTCACCGGTGGCGGGGGACCGTCAGCGGACGACGTCGAAGACGTTCTTCTGCAGGCCGTTGGCGTAGGCCTCGTGCTCGACCAGCTTCAGCTTCTGGGTGTCCTTGTCCGAAGTACTGAACAGGCGCTTGCCCGCGCCGAGGAGGAGCGGGAAGACGAGCAGGTGGTAACGGTCGATGAGGCCGGCGTCCGAGAGGCTGTGGTTCAGGGCCGCGCTGCCGTGGACGATGATCGGGCCGCCCTCGGTCTCCTTCAACGCGGCGACCTCGTCGAGGGAGCGCAGGATCGTGGTCTCGCCCCAGTTCGCCACCAGGTCGTCCTCGGTGAGGGTGGTGGAAACGACGTACTTCGGCATCACCTTGTAGTCGGCGAAGTCCTCCATGTCCGGCCACACCGGGCTGAACGCCTCGTAGCTGGTCCGGCCCAGGAGCATCGCGGTGGATTCCTTCTGCTCCCGGTCCTTGATGTCGAAAGCCTCGGGAAGGAACTCGACGTCCTTGAAGGTCCATCCGGAGTTCCGGTAACCGGGCTCGCCGCCCGGGGCCTCCATGACGCCGTCGAGGGAGACGAAGGCGGTGCTGATCAGGGTACGCATCTCGGATTCCTCGGTATCTCGTGACTTGTTCTCAGCGGTTCGGTGGGTGCTCGGTCGACCCGCACTCGCGGCTCTCGCGCAGCAGCCATGATCTCTGACCGAGGATCACCGGGAAACTCATCGCTCCTCACCCACTTTTCCGGCGCGCCTCGCACCAGGCTCGTCCGGTCCGGCGGCCGGGCCGAGCACCGGGGTGACCGTCGTGTTCTCCAGCGGTGGTGTTCGCTCGCTGCCCGACGGGCCCACTGGACAACCACCGGACACTTTTCTAGACTCATAGTCCAAACTTGGAAAATTGATCCAATTCCAGAGGCTGCGTCGACTCCCGGCGACGCCGCGCTGACCATCGTGGACCTGCTCACCGTGTCCCAGGCGACCGTCCACGACCGCACCAGGTGAAGGGCCCTCGTGACCGCCACCGGACCGACCACCGATCCCGCGCCCGATACCTCGTCCGGCCCCGGCCGGCCACCGGCCGCGCGCCGCCTGCTGCACATCACCGAGGAGCGGACCGCCGCGCTCGTGGACGAGGAACTGGCCCTGGAAGCGGCCCGCGCCGCCTTCGCCGCGACGGTGGACGGCACGGTCTTTCCCGGTCTCGCCGTGCACGGATCCGACCCGCGCAACCGGTTCACCCTCAAGCCGTCCGCGTCCCCGACGCACGCCGGGGTGAAGATCGGCAGCTACTGGCCCGGCAACGCGGAGCACGGGCTGCCGCGCCACCACTCCACCCTGCTGCTCCTCGACCAGACGATCGGCAGGATCGCGGCAGTCCTGGAGGTCGGCACCGCGAACGCCTACCGGACCGCCGCGGCCGACGCCCTCGCCGTCGACCTGCTGGCCCGCGCAGACACCACCACCCTGGCGGTCTTCGGCACCGGACACCAGGCGGCGTACGAGGTGCGGGCCGTCAGCCGTGTCCGGCCCATCGGCGAGGTCCTGGTCGTGGGACGCACGGCCGAGCGGGCCGGGCAGATGTCCGCGGCCCTGGCCGCGGAAGGACACCACGCCCGCAGCTCCGGCGCCGAAGAGGCCTGCACCCGTGCCGATGTGATCGTCACCGCCACCAACGCCACGACCGACACCCCGCCGCTGTTCGAGGCCTCGTGGGTCCGCCCCGGCACGCACATCTCCTGCATGGGCGCCGACGCCCCCGGCAAGCGGGAACTCCCGCCCGAACTGTTCGACCGCGCCCGCGTCTTCTGCGACCTGCCCGAGCAGGCCCGCCGTATGGGCGAGAGCCAGCACGCCCCCGCGCGGACGGTCCTCACCCCGCTCGGCGAGGTCCTCACCCACCGCGCCACGGGACGCACCGCCGACAGCGACATCACGGTCTTCGACAGTTCCGGCATCGGCGTGCAGGACCTGTACCTGGGCCTGGCCCTGCTCAAGAAGATGGACATCTCCCTGTGAACATCCCCGCACACGCCCCGAGCCCCGGCACCGCCCCGACCCTGGCCGACCCGGACACCCCCTTCGCCGTCGTCGACGTCCAACGGACGCTGCGCAACATCGAACGGCTGTCGGCCCGAGCCGACCGGCTCGGGGTCGCCCTGCGACCCCACGTGAAGACGGCCAAGAGCCTCGACGTCGCCCGCCTCCTGCACGACGGCACACCCTGCCCGGTCACCGTCTCCACCCTTGCCGAGGCCGAGACGTTCGCCGAGGGCGGCTACACCGACATCACCTACGCCGTCGGGATCGACCCCCACAAGCTCCCGCGCGTCTTCGCGCTGCTGCGCCGCGGGGTGACCCTGCGCGTTCTGCTGGACAGCACCGAGCAGGCCGCATCCGTCGCCGACGCCTCCCGCCGGGCGGGCCTTCCCCTCCCCGCCCAGATCGAGATCGACTGCGACGGCCATCGCGGCGGCCTCAGGCCCGACGCCAACGCGCTGACCGAGATCGGCCGCATCCTGCATGACGCGGGCTGCCTGGACGGCGTGCTGACCCACGCGGGCGAGTCCTACTTCGCCCACTCCGCCGAGGACCGGCGCCTGGCGGCGAGGAACGAACGCGACACCGCCGTCGCCGCCGCCGAGCGGCTGCGCGCGGCCGGCCTGCCCGTGACCACCGTCAGCGTCGGCTCCACCCCCACCGCCCACGCGGCCGAGGACCTCACCGGAGTCACCGAACTGCGCGCCGGGAACTACGTCTTCTTCGACCTGGTGATGGCCGGCATCGGCGTCTGCCACCTCCAGGACCTCGCCCTGTCGGTCGTCGTCACCGTCATCGGCCACCGCCCCGAGCACGGGTGGATCATCACCGACGGCGGCTGGATGGCCATGTCCCGCGACCGCGCACCGCCGTCCAGGCGCAGGACCAGGGCTACGGCCTGGTCACCGATCTGGCCGGCGACCTCCTCCCGGGCCTGGTCATGACGGCCGCGAGCCAGGAACACGGCACCCTCACCGCCCGCGACGGCGTGCAGCTGCCCGACCTGCCCGTCGGCACTCGCCTGCGCATCCTGCCCAACCACGCCTGCGCCACCGCCGCTCAGCACCGCGGCTACCACGTCATCGACGGCACCCTGAGCACGGACACCGCGCCGGCTGTCCAGGCCTTCTGGGAGCGCGTGACCGGCTGGTGACCGACCACGGCATGTCTGCGCCCACGGCCTCGGCAACCTCCTAGCCACCGGCGCAGGTGTCGTCACCCTCGCCCTTCGGCCCGGTGCGGGCCGATCGTTCGCTCCCGCCGCCGCCCTACTGGGGCTCGGTCGCGATCTGGATGAGGTTGCCGCAGGTGTCGTCGAAGACGGCGGTGGTGACGGGGCCCATCTCCAAGGGCTCCTGGGTGAAGCGGACGCCGAGGTCACGTAGGCGCTCGTACTCCGCCGTCACGTCGTCGACGGCGAACTGGGCGAGCGGGATGCCGTCGCCGACGAGGGCGTCGCGGTAGGTCCTGACGGCCGGGTGACCGGCGGGCTCGAGGAGGAGTTCGGTGCCGTCGGCCTCGTCGGGCGAGACGACGGTCAGCCAGCGGTCCTTCTCCCCCACCGGGACGTCGTGCTTCTTCACGAAGCCGAGGACCTCGGTGTAGAAGTGCTCGGCCTCGGCCTGATCGTCGACGAAGACGCTGGTCAGGTGGATCCTCATGGGGTTCTCTCCTGCGGTCCGGATGCGTGGGGCACGACCCAGCGCTCGGCGATCTGCCGCAGCGGTGCCGTGTTCAGGTCGTGGAACTTGTAGCGGCCCTCTCGCCTGGTCTCGACGAGCCCGGCGGCCTCCAGCACGGCGAGGTGCTGGGAGACTCCCTGGCGCGAGATGCCCAGCTGATGTTTCATGCTCAGCCGTGAGCAGATCTCGAACAGGGTCTGCCCGGACTTCTCCGTCAGCTCGTCGAGGATGGTCCGGCGGGTGGGGTCGGCCAGGGCTTTGAAAACGTCGTCGGCCACCACCCCAGCATAGGCAAGCATTCACTTGCCTATCAAGTCGAAGCTCGCCACACCCCGGACCGGCCTGCCGGCCTGCCGGCCTGCCGGTGATGCGGTGACGCGGCCGGCGGCCGGTCGTGCCGCCGACTGCGTCACCGGTGTCGCTGACGCCTACCGGCGGTTCACGTCAGCGGCCGGATGTGGATGTTGCGGAAGCGCACCTTGTTGCCGTGGTCCTGCAATCGGATCGCTCCTGCCGCAGGGGTCTCGGACCGGCCCGAGGCGGTGGGGCCGTCGAGGGCGATGTCGTCGTGCACCTTCGTGCCGTTCCACACGACCGTCAGCCGCGCGTCGGCGGTCTTGTGCCCTTCGGCGTCGTAGCGGGCGGCGCGGAAGACGATGTCGTACGTCTGCCAGGTCTCCGGTGCCGCTGCCGCGTTGACGTCGGGCGGCTTCTTCAGGTAGATCGCCCCCGCCTCGTTGGTGTCCGGCGAGGTGTCACCGTAGGAGTCGAGGATCTGCAGCTCGTAGCGGTCCTGGAGGAAGACGCCGCTGTTGCCGCGGTCCTGTCCGGTCACGTCCGGGGGCAGGAGCGGGACGCGGAACTCGATGTGGAGGGCGAAGTCCTGGTAGGCGTCCTTCGTCCGGATGTCACCGCAGCACACCTCCATCGAAGCCTCGTCGGTGAGGGGCCAGGCCACTCGCCGTCCGTCCGTGTGCTGCCACTGGGCCTGCGAGGCGGCGGTGCCGTCGAAGAGGGGGACGGCGGCACCCTGCGGGTGCACGGTGATCAGGTCGAGGTTGACGTGTCCGGTGTCGCCTGGGTCGTACCGGTAGGAGACCGTGTTGAGTCCGGCCCGCAGGGTAAGGCGTTCCGTCCGGGTGGACCAGGTGTCCCAGTCCCCGGTGGACGCGAGCTGCGTCTGCCGCACCTTCTCCCCGTTGGCGTACAGGGAGAGGGACTTGGTCCCCTGGAACGGGTTCGGGCCGTTGGAGTAGCGCAGGTTCACGTCGTAGGTGCCCGACTTCGGGACCGTGACGTCGAACGTCGTGGCCACCTCGCCCTCGGTGGCGTAGCGGTCGACGAAGCCGCTGCCGGAGTAGCCGGTGTGGTCGGTGTTGATGCCGGCCCTGCCGGTGAGTCGGGCTTCCTCGGCCTCGTAGAGGGTGGCGGGAGGCGGCTGCTTGCCGGGCATCGTGTTGAGCGTGTACCAGGCTTCGGTGCTCCACAGCGTCTCGCCCGAGGCGGAGGCGAAGGGGCGCGGGGAGCGAACGTGCACCACGTGGCCTGGCTCGAGGCCGTCCAGGCGGAGCCGGACGGTGCGGCCGTCCTCGGAGAGGGTCGCCGAGCGTACGGAGAGCTGCTGTTCGGCGATCTTCGGTCCGCCGTAGTCCGCCGTCGGCGTGTAGCGCCACTGTTCGGCACGGTAGCGGCCGGCGAGGTCTTCGGCGGTCTCGGCGGACACCGGCTGGGTGTACGTCAGGTCGAAGCCGCCCGGTACGGCCCGCATGGTCTGGATGTCGAAGGTGTTGCCGCCGTTGGGTGTCAGCTTCTGCAGGCCGAACCTGAGCTTGCCCTCCTGGCCCCAGTTGCCGTCGGCACCCAGGCCACCGGCGTAGATCGCTCCGTCCGGGCCCACGGTGAGGCGGTTGACCCCGGCCTCCAGGCCCTGGGTGTAGCGGAAGACGGCGCCCTGGTACTCACCCTTGACCTTCTCCAGGTAGGCCCGCTGCAGCCCTCCGTAGGTGACATCACCGATCAGAAGCTGACCGGCGAACCGGCCTTCCGTCAGGTGGAGGGGCGTGGACGGGGAGTTGGCGATCTCGTTCTGGGGAAGCCACAGCACCGGCTGGGTGACGGGGGCGTCCTCGAAGGGGTCGGAGGGCTCGGTGTAGTGGTTGAAGAAGCGGCCCTGCTTGATCTGGACCAGCTTCGACGAGGGCAGCCATCCGCCCTGGTTGTCCGTGGTGAACAGACCGCCGCCGGGGCCCCAGCCGATCCCGTTGGGCGTGCGGAGGCCTCCCGCGACGGGGCTGATCCGGCCCGTCTCCCTGCTCACCTTGTAGGTGGTCCCGCGGCCGGGTGCCGGCTGTGGCGTGGTGGTAGCACCGCCGAGGTCGATGGCGACGGAGAGGTTCACGTAGAAGTAGCCGTCCCGGTACAGCAGGCCGAACGCGAACTCGTGGAAGTTCCCTCCGTACGGCCAGGTGGCGACCGTGCGGTACTCGTCGGTCACCTCGTCTCCGTCCCGGTCGACCAGCCGGGTCAGTTCGTGTTTCTGCGAGACGTAGAGGGCGCCGTCGACGTACTTGATGCCCATGGGTTCGCGCAGCCCGCTCGCCACCTTCTTCACGGTGACCTTCTCGCGGCTTGTGGCGCCGGTGACGTGATCGAGCAGGTACACCTCTCCGGCGACGTTGCCGCTGCCGCCCCACGTGCTGATGGCGAGGCGTCCGTCGGGCAGCCAGTCCATGCCACTGACCTGCGGCTGGAACCCTTCGGGGCGCAGGTCGGTGAGGGTGAGGTCGGGGCGGACGGAGGTGAGCGGGAGGCCGTCGCCCGGGGTGTCGCCGCTCGCCTCGCACTCCTTGCGCCCCGGTGCCGTCACCCGGACGACACCGGCGTCGGTGCTGAGTGCCTCGCGCGGCACGACGGTGAAGTCGTCGGCGCCCGGCGGTTTCCACGAGAGCTGCAGCCGCTGCCCGCCGTCGCGCTCGAAGTGGTCGATCCGCAAGGGGTGCGACCCGGCGGTGAGGTGGACGGTGCCGTCCTTCGGTTCGGCGCCGTGGAGTCCGTCGTGGTCGATCACGGTGGCGTTGTCGAGGGCCAGCCGCGAGCCGTCGTCGCTGGTGAGCCGGAACACGTACGACCCCTCGCGCGGGGCGACCAGGTAACCGGTGGCCTCCGTGACGAAGTGGTCGTCGAACCCTCCGAAGTCGGTGGTCGTGGACCAGTCGATCGTCGGCATGAGCCTGTCGTGGTTGGGGGTCTGTCCCGGTTTGAGAGTGCAGAGTTCGTTGAGCGGTGTCTGCACGTCGTACACGCGCAGGGTGACTCCCGGCTCCTGTTCGGGGATGTCGGCCGGCACGGTGACGGCGGCCGCCGGGGCGCCCAGGGCGCCGCCCGCCAGGACGGCCGACGTCAGCAGCGGGATGAGGAGTCTTCGGGCCCGGGGAAACAGGCGTTGGCGCATTGGTCCTCCTGCACTGGGGACCGGACCGTGCCGGATGTCGCTCCGGTCTTCCGCGGTATGGGCTGCGGGTACCGCCGCAAAGCTAAGGGGCTTCTGCTTGTCATGTCCATACTTTGTCATCGATGAGGTCAAAGTCCTCCGCGGCGGCGGGCCGCGCCGGAGGCCCTGCGGGGCGGTGGATGGGCCGGTGCGTCGCTGCGGGGTGCGAGGACCGATCAACTTGCCACGTGCACCGGTGTGTTGGGTCGGTGGCTCTGGCGCGCTGATGAGGGAGGCGTCGATCGGGGCGGTGATCCGACGAGCGGTCGGCGGGACGGTTCGAGCCCTTCGTGGGCACGGGCGAGAAGTCGGGACGCCCCGCTGCCGCCGCTCGCAAGCGCGCTGAGAGGGGTGGCGGCAGGCGGTTCCGTACCCTGGTGGCATGCGGATGCGCCCCACCCTGAGCTGGACCCCTGCCGAGGACCTGCCGCCGGGCACCACGGATCTGGAGCCGGTCGTCGATGCGCTGAGCACGGGCGGTGTGCTGGTGCTCAGCGGGGCGGGCATCTCCACGGAGTCGGGCATCCCCGACTACCGGGGCGAGGGCGGGAGCCTGAGCCGGCACACCCCGATGACCTACCAGGACTTCACCGCCAGTGCCCAGGCCCGGCGCCGGTACTGGGCGCGCAGCCACCTCGGCTGGCGCACCTTCGGCCGCGCCCGCCCCAACGCCGGACACCGGGCGGTGGCCGCGTTCGGGCGGCACGGCCTGCTCTCGGGCACGATCACCCAGAACGTCGACGGCCTGCACGACGCCGCGGGCAGCGAGGGCGTCGTGGAACTGCACGGAAGCCTGGCCCGGGTCGTCTGCCTCTCCTGCGGCGCCTTCACCCCGCGTGGAGAACTCGCCCGACGGCTGGCGCAGGCCAATGCGGGTTACGAGCCGGTGGCCGCCGGAATCAACCCGGACGGCGACGCCGACCTCACCGACGAGCAGGTCGGGGACTTTCGCGTGGTGTCCTGCACGGCCTGCGACGGCATCCTCAAACCGGACGTGGTGTTCTTCGGCGAGGCCGTTCCGCCGCCGCGGGTCGAACACTGCCGCGACTTGGTCCGGGAGGCCACCTCACTACTGGTCCTGGGCTCCTCGCTGACGGTGATGTCCGGGCTCCGGTTCGTCCGCCAGGCCGCCCAGGCGGGCAAACCCGTGCTGATCGTCAACCGGGACCCGACCCGGGGCGACCCGCACGCGGTCACCCGGGTCGCGCTCCCGCTGGGAGAGGCCCTCGCCACGGTGGCCGGCCGGCTCGGCATCGCTGTCCACGACGAGGTGGCGGCCACGCGGGACGGCGCTTGAGCGCCACACCGAGGCTCCTGGTCATCCGTACGTCTCGACTCGCCGAGGCACCGACGCCGGTCCACGGATCACGCCGGCCCCGACGTGCGCGGCCGAGGATCCACGGTCACTCGTCGAGGCACACATGGCGCAGGGAGTCGTACGGCGTTCACGACCGCGTTGGCGGGTGAGCAGGGGTTCGCCCAGCACGGGCCCCTCCGACCGCGTCTTCGTGTCCTACGCGGTGCCGCCCGCCCCGGTCGTCCTCGTCGGGCGACTGCAACTGGCCCCGGCGGGGGGGGCCGCTGGTACACGTCGCCGTCGTGTCTCCGTCCTGGTCCGCGCGCACTCGCCGTCGTCGAGCGCACCGCCGACGGCCACCCCCTCGCTGAGTCGGCAGCGGTGGATTTCACCCGCAGAGCAGGGCAGGGCAGGGCAGGGCGTGGAACGGATCTTCCTCACCGGCGAGTTCCGCGAGCCGACCGCCACCGGCCGGGGCATCCGGACACGGGCGGAACATGCCTGCCCCGCCCGCGGACACCGAGCGTGGCGGGCCCGGCCCGGCCCGGCCGGCCCGGCTCGGCTGGCCCGGCTCGGCCCGGCTCGGCCCGGCTCGGCGGGGGGCACGGTGGCCGGGGAAGGACGGCACGGCGGGCGGTGCCGGCGGGGGGCGGGCGGTGCGGGTGGCCGATCGCTGCGGTTCGTCGACCGTGATGCCGTAGTCGGTGGCCAGCCCCTCCAGGCCGCTGTCGTAGCCCTGGCCGACGGCGCGGAACTTCCAGGCACCCTGGCGGCGGTAGAACTCGCCCAGTACGAACGCCGTCTCGACGGTCGCGCCGGTGGCGTCGTACCGGGCCACCACGGTGTTCGCTCCCGCGTCCCTTACTTCGACGGCGAGGTCGGGCACCTGGCCGAAGGTGCCGCCGTCCGCCGAGGCGGCCAGGACGACGGTCTCGATCGCGGGCTCCACGCGCGCGAGGTCGACGACCAGGGTGTCGGTCACCCTGCCGCCCGTGTCCCGCTTGCCCTCGTGGCGGACCGCGCCGGAGGAGTGCCCCGGCTGGTTGTAGAACACGAAGTCGGCGTCGGAACGGACCTTCCCGCCGACCAGCAGCAGGGCCGAGGCGTCCGCGTCGGGGACACCCGGTCCCGACCGGCGGCCCACCTCGACCCGGAGCGCCGTCGTCGGCACCGGAACATTGGACCCCTTCGGCATGGACATGTCCGCCCCATTCACCTGTGACCGGCCGGACCGCAGACTCCGGCACCCTTCGGGTTGTCTACTCGTCAACCTATTCGCCCGGACCGCGAACTCCCATCCATGGCGCCGGAAGATCCCTGTCCAACCGCCGGTAACCCCCTGGGAACTCGGCCTTTACACGATCAGAACCACGATTGCCGCCCCTTTTTGCCAAGTTCGCTCACATTGGGTATCCGGAGTCATCGCCGACACGGAAAACAACCCTCTTATCGGTCTCCCCAACCAGCACATCGTGGGCTTAACTTATGTGCCATGACCTCCCCCCGCTCCACCTATGGCGGCGGCTACTACTCCGCCTCCTTCCCGGACACCCCGATCTACGACTCGCTCGTGGCCGAGCGGGGCACCCCGCAGATCGCCCCGATCCGGGTCCCCGCCGCCTACGACACGGGCGCCAACCTGCCCGCGTTGCAGTCGGCGCTCCCCGCCCTCCCGGCGGCCCCGTCCCCCTACGCCTACGGCTACCCGCAGGCGCAGCAGCCCGCCCCGCTCCAGCAGGCGCCGGCCGCGTACATCCCGCCGCAGGCCACCGCGCCGCGCGGCTACCCCGGCCCGCAGATGCAGCAGCAGCCGCGCCCGGCCGCTCCCGGCACGGGGTACGACGCGATGCGCCCCGCGGCTCCCCGGCCTCCCGCGCCCCAGTACCAGGACCCGTACAACAACCAGCAGTACCGCGGCTACTGAGCCGACCCGGGGACAGTCGCTGCCACCTGGCAGGATGAGGCCATGGGGAATGCGGAGCTGCTGTCGATCCACGTCCATCCGGTCAAGGCGTTCCGGGGCCAGTCGCCACGGGAGGCCGTGGTGGAGCCCTGGGGGCTGACCGGAGACCGACGCTGGGCGCTGATCGACGACGGGGGAAAGGTCGTCACGCAACGTCAGCAGCCGCGCCTCGCGCGTGCCGCCGCCGAGCTTCTGCCCGGCGGCGGCGTCCGTCTGTCCGCACCCGGTCTGGAGCCGCTGACCGTCTCCGTGCCGCAGCCGATAGGCACGGTGTCGCTGGAGATCTTCCGCGACAAGGTCGAGGGCGTGCTCGCCGACGATTCCGCGCACGCCTGGTGCAGCGCGTACCTCGGCACGGACGTGCGCCTGGTGCACATGGACGACCCGGCCACGCGCCGCCCCGTCGATCCCGAGTACGCACTGCCCGGAGAGACCGTCACGTTCGCCGACGGGTATCCGCTGCTGGTCACCGCCGTCGCCTCGCTCGACGCCCTCAACTCGCTCATCGCGCGGGGTGAGCACGCCGCGGAGGGACCGATGCCGATGAACCGCTTCCGGCCCAACCTGGTCGTGGCCGGCACGGAACCATGGGCCGAGGACGGCTGGTCGCGCCTCACCCTCGGCGAGGTGGACTTCCGGGTCGCCAAGACGTGCGGCCGCTGCGTGGTCACCACGACCGACCAGACCACCGCGGAACGCGGCAGGGAACCCCTCCACACACTGGGCCGACACCGCAGGCTGGGCGGCAAGCTGGTCTTCGGCCAGAACCTGGTGCCCCTCTCCCGCGGCACCGTCCGGGTCGGCGACCAGGTCAGGATCGTCGGCTAGTCAGCACGTCACACCCGGTTTCCGGCCGGGTCACCCGGTCCGCGCCACAGTGGGAACCTCCGCCCGATCTGCGGCCGTTGTGCCTTTCGTGAGCCGTTCACGAGAGGACCGGCCGCGGGTGATGTGGCTCTCTCTTCGCCCGGACCCGCGCCTGAACGGCTCCATGGGGGGTTATCACGGAGCGGGAAGGGGGTGCGGGTGGTGGGAGCGATCGGTGGACTCTGGCGCTGGCGGCACAATCCGCTGCGTCGTACGACGGATCTGGTCGAGGCCTGGGTGGCGCTGACGGCCCTGCTCCTGATCCTGCTCGTGGCACCCGTCCTCGGCTCGATCGTCGGCGCACTCACCCAGGACACGTTGCAGCAGGCCGTCCGCGAGCAGCGCCACTCCCGCCACCAGGTCACGGCGACCGTGGTGCGCGAGCTGGAGGGCGCACTGCTGGATGCGGACCCCGAGACCGCCACCGGGCGGGAGAGCCGTACCCGCGTCCTCGCCGACTGGACCGCTCCCGACGGCACCCCGCGGCACGGCACGGTCCTCGCCGGCCTCAGGTCCGCCCACCGCGGCGACCACTTCCCGCTGTGGACGGACACGCACGGCCGTCCGGTGACCCGCCCCCTGGACTCCGCCACCGCGACCACCCACGCCGTCCTCGCCGGAATCGGTGCGGCACTGCTCACCGCGGGTCTCGTCGAGGGTGTCCGAAGACTCGTCGTCCGGCGCATGGTCCGCCGCCGTTACGCCCGTTGGGACCAGGCCTGGGACCGCGCGGGTCCGGACTGGGGCCGCACCGGCACCGGCAGCTGACAGCCTTCCGTCTCTGGTCAACCCACCGCCCGCGCGCACGCTACGGTGGACCGGCCGAGCATTCGGCATCGACCCGCGCGCGAGGGAGCCGTAGGGGTGCGACACGGCTTGCGCGCCCCGCAGACGACCGAGTGATCAGCACAGACCGAGGTGGGGGCACAGCAACGCCATGGCACAGGGCACGGTCCAGGTGACGCACACCGGTACATCGAGGTGGCGGCGCCGCACGGGTGAGTACGCGTCGCTCGCCGCCGCCCTGGAGGCCGCGGCCGAGGGCGACGTCCTCACCATCGCCCCGGGCACCTACCGGGAGAACCTCGTCGTACAGCGTGCGGTGACCCTGCGCGGCCCCGAGGGATCCCCCGGTTCCGTACGCATCGCGCCCCTGGACGGCGTGCCGTTGACCGTGCGGGCCTCGGCCGTGGTGCAGGACCTGCACGTGGAGGGTCAGGACGCGGCGGCACCCGCGGTGCTCGTCGAGGAGGGCACGCCGGAACTGCTGGACCTGCGCGTCGTCACCCGGTCCGCGGCCGGCATCGAGGTGCGCGGCGGCGCGCGGCCGACGGTCCGGCGGTGCACCGTCGACAACCCCGCGGGCATCGGCATCGCCGTGGTCGACGGCGGCGGCGGAGTCTTCGAGGAGTGCGAGGTCGTCGCCGCCGGACAGGCGGGCGTCGCCGTGCGCGGAGGCGGCCACCCGCGGCTGGAGCGCTGCCGGGTGCACCACACCTCCGGGGCCGGCCTGAGCGCGACCGGCGAGAACTCCGCGCTGGAGGCGGTGGGGTGTGAGGTCTACGAGGTCCGGGGCAGCGGCGTGCAGATCACCGCACGCGCCACCGCGCACCTCACCGACTGCGATGTGCACCGCACCACCGCCGACGGTGTCACGCTCGACACGGACGCCGTACTGACCCTGGCCGACTGCCGTATCCACGACATCCCGGAGAACGCGGTCGATCTGCGCTCGCGCTCCGTCCTGACGCTGACGCGGACGACGGTCCGTCAGTTCGGGCGCAACGGCCTGTCGGTGTGGGACCCGGGCACCAGGGTCGACGCCAACCAGTGCGAGATCTTCGACAGCACCGGCGACTATCCGGCCGTCTGGGTCAGCGACGGCGCCACCGTGGTCCTCGACTCCTGCCGGGTGCACGACGTGCCGGACGCCCTGTTCGTCCTCGACCGCGGCTCGCGCGCGGACGTCGTCGACAGCGACCTCTTCCAAGTACGCAACACGGCCGTGTCGGTGAGCGACGGCGCGACCGCCCAGCTCGACGACTGCCGGATCCGGGACGCGGCGACCGGCGCCTGGTTCCGCGACCACGGCAGCGGCGGCACCCTCAACAACTGCACCGTGGACGCCACCCAGACCGGCGTGATCGTCACCAAGGGCGCCGACCCCACCGTGGAGCGCTGCACCGTCGACTCCCCCGCCGAGGCGGGCTTCTACGTGTCGGCCGGCGGCCGCGGCAGCTTCCTGAACTGCCGGGTCACCAACAGCGGCGGCTACGGCTTCCACGTCATAGACGGCTGCCGTACGACGCTGCGCAAGTGCCGGACCGAGCGCTGCGCGCGCCGCGGGTACGAGTTCGCGGACGCAGGCGCGGACGCCGCGGCCGGTTCGGGACCGGTGGTCGAGGACTGCACGAGCGACGAGAGCGCAGGCGTACCGACACCGGGCGCGCGGGAGACTGCCGTGGAGGCGGCGCCTCCCTCGCCGGGGCTCCTCGGCGCGCTCCCCCAGCAGCGTGCCACCGCGCCGGAGGCGCGGCCCGCCGCGGCCGAGCCCGAGCGGCAGGCGCGTACCCCCAAGGACGTCATGGGCGAACTCGACGCCCTGGTCGGCCTGGAGAGCGTCAAGCGCGAGGTGCGGGCGCTCACCGACATGATCGAGGTGGGCCGGCGCCGGCAGCAGGCCGGCCTCAAGGCGGCGTCGGTCAAGCGGCATCTGGTCTTCACCGGTTCCCCCGGCACCGGCAAGACGACGGTCGCCCGTCTCTACGGCGAGATCCTCGCCGCGCTGCACGTGCTGGAGCAGGGCCATCTCGTCGAGGTGTCGCGCGTCGACCTGGTCGGCGAGCACATCGGATCCACCGCGATCCGCACCCAGGAGGCGTTCGAACGGGCGCGTGGCGGTGTGCTGTTCATCGACGAGGCGTACGCGCTCTCCCCGGAGGACGCCGGGCGCGATTTCGGCAAGGAGGCCATCGACACGCTCGTGAAGCTGATGGAGGACCACCGCGACGCCGTGGTGGTGATCGTCGCCGGTTACACGGCCGAGATGGAGCGGTTCCTGTCGGTCAACCCCGGTGTGGCGTCCCGCTTCTCCCGGACCATCACCTTCGGCGACTACGGCCCCGACGAACTGCTGCGGATCGTCGAGCAGCAGGCCGAGGAGCACGAGTACCGGCTGGCGCCGGGGACCGCGGAGGCGCTCCTGAAGTACTTCACGGAGATCCCCAAGGGCGCCGCCTTCGGCAACGGCCGTACCGCCCGCCAGACCTTCGAGGCGATGGTGGAACGCCACGCGAGCCGCGTCGCCCACGTCCCGGACCCGAGCACGGACGACCTGACCCTCCTGTACGCGGAGGACCTGCCCGAGCTGCCAAACTAGCCGTCCGCCCGCGCGCGCTGCGCCGGTAGCTTTTGGTGCAGGCGGGACAGCAGGCGTTCGCGTTCCTCCGCGAAGGCCGGGTCCGCCTGGTAGTCGGAGTGGCCGAGGATCGGCGAGGGCAGGGGGTGCGCCTCGGTGCGGCCGTAGGCCAGCGGGTCCGCGAGGGCGGCTCGGTCGACCTCGGGACCGCAGTCGTCGCCGGCCAGCCGGACCGGGCCGCCGATGGGGTCGGTGGGGCGGTGGAGGTTGCGCCAGCAGTCGATGTCCTCGTGCAGGGCGTGCAGCGCCGCCGGACCGAAGTGGGCCGGGAACCAGCGGCCGTAGAGGCGCTCGAGCGGGGAGCCGTAGGTGAGGAGGGCGACGCGGCTGCGGTCGGCGGGGCTGAGCTGCCAGGCCGCTGCGGCGGCGAGGACGCTGCCCTGGGAGTGGCCGGAGATCACCAGGCGTCCGCCGGTGGCGCGGGTCCAGGTGGCCATGCGCCAGGTCAGGTCGGGCACCGCGCGCTCGGCGTAGCAGGGCGGGGAGAAGGGGTGCGCGGCGCGCGGCCAGAAGGTGCCGACGTCCCAGAGGATGCCGATGGTCCGCCGCGCGGAGGCGTCCTTGTAGGCGCGCCGGCCCCAGGTGACGAAGAGTATGAAGCCGAGCCCGATCAGCCAGGAGCCGAGTGCCTGACCGGTCTGGGCGGCGCCGTGGACGAAGGGGTGGGCGTCCTCGGCGGCCCGGTCGGGGGTCCTGCCGGTGGCGAAGGCGCCGACGAGCGCGCCGGCGCCGAGCAGCAGGGTCGCCGCGGAGGTGACGGCGACCAGGAGCGGGGCCCGGTCGGTGAGCGTGGCCATGGCGCGGGCGCGGGCGATGCGCTGGGTGCGCGCCGGGTCCCCGGGGTCGACGCCGTACTCGTGGGCCACCGCGACACGCTCGGCGCGGGCCAGCCGCAGGGCTCCGCGGGCGAGCAGCCCGCACAGGGCGAGCAGAACGACCAGCAGCGCCGGGAGTACGGACGCCTGCCAGGTCAGCAGTACCGGCGGTCCGGGGAGGTAGGTCCCGGTGCCGTCCAGCCAGTCGGAGACGCGCTGGGACACCCCGCCGGACATCACGCCGCCGAGGGCGCAGGCGAGCATCGCGACGGCGGGCCCGCCCAGGCCGTGCAGGGCGGCCCGCCCGCCGGGATCGCTCCCGGAGCCGCGGTACAGGGCCGAGGCGACGACGGCGAGGACGACGACCAGCGCGCCCTGGAGGAGGGCGATGCCGCCGAAGGTCACATCTCCCGGGAGCCGGCCGGCCGACCGCCACTCGGGACGCTCCCACCCGGCGTACACGAAGGTGAGGGCGAGCAGGGCGAGGGCGGCCAGGGGCAGGCGCCGTACGAGGTGGGCGTCGACGCGGCGGTCGAGGCGGTGTTCGCTGCGGCCCCGGCGGCACACGACCCAGACCGTGGCGAACGCGCCGGCGGCGAGGGCGGCCTCCATGAGCCAGCCGAGGCCGTCGAGCAGGGCTGGACCGCCGGGCCTGCGGTCCTCGCGCGCGGCGGCGGTGCCGACGGCGGCGGCGACGGTGAGCAGGCCGGCCGCGGTGTGGGCCGCGCGGAGCCGGGCGACCAGGCGGCGCCCGTACCAGAAGCCGGGGCGGCCGAGGGCGGTGTGGCCGAGCGCGTCCTCCGGTTCCGTCCTGCCGTGCGGCGGCTCCTGGGACTCGTACGCCCGCCAGGTGCGGTGGGACAGGTACCAGAGCAGGACGGTGAGGGCGGTCGGGACGACGGCCGCGAGGGCGAGGCGGCGGCCGGGCAGGCTCCACCAGCCGCCGTCGGACACCGCCGGTGACAGGAAGCCCAGCCAGGAGTGCCGTTCGGCGCACGCGCGCGTGCCCGCGCACTGCCAGGCCGTCAGGTCCAGGGCGACCTCGCAGGCGGCGGCGACGAGCAGCACGGTCAGGGTCAGGCCGGTGAGGCGCACCAGCAGCCCGTACAGGCGGACCGTGCGGGTGCGCTCCCGGGCGGCGGGACGCATCCAGTGGGCGAGGTTGACGACCATGAACGGCAGCAGCAGGAGCCACAGGGCGCGGGTTCCGTTGCCGGAGGTGAGGTTGCACCAGACGTAGGCCTCGGGGACCGGCCGGTCCGCCGGGCCGCCGGCCGCCGCGTCCGCCGTCTCGGCGTCCACGTCGTCCTCGCGCCGGTATACGGCGGCCGTGTCGTCGCCGGTGATCCGCACCGTGCGCGGATCGTTGAGCATCTTCTCGGGCGTGGCTCCGCCCACGCCGTGGACCAGGAGTTCCAGGGCGGCTCCGGCCGCCGGGTCGCTGTGGGCTCGCTTCCGCGCACGTTCCACTGTTCTGCCACTTCCCCCGTGACGCGCTGTCGCTCTGTGTGCGTGCGGCACCAGGATCGCCGCTGCGCGGTGTGCGCACACCCGTTGTCACCGAATCTCCCCCGTTCCGTGTGAGGAACGGGACCGTCGGGTGTCGTCGGCGTGGCATGTGCGCGACGGGCAGGTGGTGGCACGGCCGGTGGTGGCCCGTGCGAGGATGGGACGCCCGCGCCGCCGCCGACCGGCAGAATGTCCATGTCGTGGCAGGTGCGCGGGCGTGTCGGACGGAGTGGATCGGCTTGAGTCGAGAGGACCGGAGCGTCGTGAGTGAGAATCAGAACCTCCTCGCGGAGCAGCGGCGCGCACTGATCCTGGACGAGGTCCGGCGCCGGGGCGGTGTCCGGGTCAACGAGCTGACCCGCAAGCTCGGCGTGTCGGACATGACGGTGCGCCGCGACCTCGACGCGCTGTCCCGGCAGGGTGTCCTGGAGAAGGTGCACGGCGGTGCGGTGCCGATCGTGGAGGCGAGCACGCACGAGCCCGGCTTCGAGGCCAAGTCCGGCCTGGAGCTGAGCGCCAAGGAGGACATCGCGCGGGCCGCGGCGGAGCTGGTCACGCCGGGCAGCGCGATCGCGCTGTCGGGAGGTACGACGACCTACGCGCTCGCCCATCAGCTGGTGGACGTGGCGGATCTGACGGTGGTGACCAACTCGGTGCGGGTGGCCGACGTCTTCCACGTGGCGCAGCGCACCTCGGGCCCCCGGCAGGGCGCGGCCACGGTCGTGCTGACCGGCGGGGTGCGCACGCCGTCCGACTCGCTGGTGGGGCCGGTCGCCGACCAGGCCATCGCGGCGCTCCACTTCGACGTGCTGTTCCTCGGCGTGCACGGGATATCGGCGGAGGCCGGTCTGTCGACGCCGAACCTGGCGGAGGCGGAGACCAACCGGCGGCTGGTGCAGTCGGCGCGCCGGGTCGTGGTGGTCGCCGACCACACCAAGTGGGGTGTGGTGGGCCTGAGTTCCTTCGCGGCGCTGGAGCAGGTCGACACGCTGGTGACGGACGCCGGGCTGCCGGGCGCGGCCCGCGCGGAGATCGCCGAGCATCTGCGGCGGCTGGTAGTCGCCGGTGAGCCCGCCGACGGTGCAGACATCTGACGGGACGCCGGTTAGGGTGACGCACCCGTTTTCCCGGTCCTAGGAGCTGTCGGCATGGCTCACCGTCTGCGTCCCGAAGGACTCGGCTTCCTCACGACCGCGCCGGTGCGGCTGGTCTTCGCGGAGGAGGTCGCCGCGGCGCCGGAGCAGGTCTTCCACGCACTGGCCGAGGACGTGACCGGGTGGGCCGCCTGGTTCCCCGCGGTGACGTCCGCTCGGGTGACCGAGGACGGTGCGGGGCGCGACGTACGGCTCAGGGGCGGCACGCGGTTCCGCGAATCCGTCCTCCTGTCGGAGGAACCCGAGGTGTACGCCTACCGGATCGACGTCACCAACGCGCCGGGGACGCGGGCCCTGGTCGAGGAGTGGCGGCTGGCGCCGGCCGGTTCGGGGACGCGGGTGCGGTGGACGTTCGCCGCGGACGGGACGGCCGCCTTCCGGGGTGCGCTGCGGCTGGCCGGCCGGGCATGGGGCGGAGCTTTCGGGGCGCGGTGGCGCTGCTGGACCGGCGCATCGCCGGGCGGGCGTGAGAGACGGCCGGGCAGCGGATCCGGCGCGGAACGGACGCGGATCGGTCGTGCCCCCTCAGTCCGTCCACACCCCCGTCGCCAGCAGGGAGGCGATCGCGGCGCTGTACGGGCCGATGTTCAGGCCCTGTTCGGCGAGCCAGGCGTCGGAGTAGTACTTGTCGAGGTAGCGGTCGCCGGGGTCGCACAGCAGGGTGACCACGCTGCCCTGCCGGCCCTCGGCCACCATCTCGGCGACGATCTTCAAGGCGCTCCACAGGCCGGTGCCCGTCGAGCCGCCCGCCTTGCGGCCGATGGCGCCCTCCAGGGCGCGGACGGCGGCCACGCTGGCGGCGTCCGGGACCTTCATCATCCGGTCGACGGCGCCGGGCACGAAGCTGGGCTCCATGCGGGGCCGCCCGATGCCCTCGATCCGTGAGCCGCAGTCGCAGGTGACGTCCGGATCGCCGGTGGTCCAGCCCTCGAAGAAGCAGGAGTTCTCGGGGTCGGCGACGCAGATGCGGGTGTCGTGCTGTGTGTAGTGGACGTACCGGGCGAGGGTCGCGGAGGTGCCGCCGGTGCCGGCCGTGGCGACGATCCACGCGGGCTCCGGGAAGCGCTCCAGCTCCAGTTGGCGGAAGATGGATTCGGCGATGTTGTTGTTGCCGCGCCAGTCCGTGGCCCGCTCGGCGTAGGTGAACTGGTCCATGTAGTGGCCGCCGGTGTCGGTCGCGAGGCGGGCGGACTCCTCGTACATCTTCCGTGAGTCGTCCACGAAGTGGCACTGTCCCCCGTGGAACTGGATCAGGCGGATCTTCTCGGGGCTCGTCGTGCGGGGCATGACGGCGATGAAGGGCACGCCGATCAGCTTGGCGAAGTAGGCCTCGGAGACGGCCGTCGAACCGCTGGACGCCTCGATCACCGGGCGGTCCGGCCTGATCCAGCCGTTGCACAGCGCGTACAGGAAGAGGGAGCGGGCGAGCCGGTGCTTGAGGCTGCCGGTGGGGTGGGTCGACTCGTCCTTCAGATAGAGGTCGATGCCCCACCGCTCGGGCAACGGGAAGCGCAGCAGGTGGGTGTCGGCGGAGCGGTTGGCGTCGGCCTGGACCTTGCGGACGGCTTCTTTCAGCCAGCGGCGGTAGGCGGAATCGCTGCGGTCGACGTCGAGGGTCACGCCGGTCCGGGTCTGCTGGGTGCTGGTCACGGCGGGGCTCCTTCGTGCGGGGCGCCGGCGGCGCCTCACGCGGCCGACACCTCGATCATAGGCAGCTTTCACACGCTTCTCACCTGCATAAACGCATCTTTGAGGGCCCCAAAGGAGGCCATGGGGACGGCGGGTACACCGACGGGGGCGCATTCGCGCGAGTGCTCCGGGCGCCCCCGGACCGGGCGTCGTGCGTACTGGTGCTCCACGCCCCGCGCGGGCAGACTGCACCCGGCGGGACGGGAGGTTCCGCACGGGGACGATCCGCACTGGATCAAGGCACCCCGCAGGGGGCGCACACTGGAGATCACGAGCTGGTTTCCGGCCCGCTCAGGAACATGGGCCGGCACACCCACGCGCAAGGGGGCGGGGATGGCGGAGCCGGAGTTCACGGCGACGGGCGTACGGATCGGGAAGCGACTGCGCTCGCTCACCCGGGCCGGACAGGTCCGGATCAACGACGGCAGGCTTGAGTTGCTCACCAGCTACGGCAGCGAGATCGACAGCGCGCCGGTGCAGGCGGTACGCGCCTCCCGGCCCTGGTTCGCCCCGGAGGACCGGGCGCTGGCCGACCTCAACGGCAACCGCTACCTGCTGACCCTGGGCGACCACGACCCGGCACCCGGTGAGCCTGGGCCCCCCGCGGCACGCCGGTTCATCGAGGCCGTACGCAGGGCGGCGGGACGCAAGGACTGACGGGCGGGCCGCGGCACCCAGCCGCCCCGGGTCCCGCGGGTCCCGCGGGGCGGAGAACCGCACGGACCCGGAGTGGCCGCACGGCGACCGCGAGTTGCGCACTCCTGCCTCCTGGGCCACGCTGTTCTCACGTCACTCTGGGTTTACCGGCGATAACGCTGCGAACCAGCCCGCCGGCCATGTCAGCAGGCGGCCGCCCTAGCGCAGACGTACTGCTCCGATCGATCCGAACTCCGTGTTCTTCCGGACTCAAGTCGGGGAGTCGCAGCCGTGATCAGCAACCCAAGCAGGCATTGCACGGTAGAGCTCCAAGCTTTGCCGTCGCGGATCGGCCAAGTCCGCAGAATCGTGTCGGCGCAACTGCGCTACTGGCATCTCGATCCCCTCATAGACCGGGCGGCACTCGGCGTGACCGAGCTGTTGACCAACGTCCATCTGCACGCCCAGCCCGACAAGACGTGCACCGTGGAGCTGGAACTGCTCCTCGACCGGCTCACGGTCTCGGTGCGCGACCACGACCCCCGGCTTCCGGAGGTCGACGGCATCGACGCGGTCGACTCGTTCGCCACCTGCGGGCGAGGGCTCGCCATGGTGGCCGCGGTGAGCGAGGACTGGGGCGCCCGGCCGGACGGCGAGTCCGGCAAGGTCGTCTGGTTCACGCTGCCGGCGGCGGTCGTGGCACCTGAGCGGGCGGCGCGGCCTCCGCGCCGGCTGGCCGCGGACCGGCTCTTCCCGGAGGTCGTGACGGTCGGCGACCTCAGCCCCGCACATGCTCCCGCCCGGTCGGCCGTCGTCGGCTGACCGGGCGGTGACCCCTTTGCCGTACGACGGAGTCATGCAGCGGGCCGGGCGCCGGGGCGGCCGCCCCTCACCACCGGGACCACTCCCTCACGACGGCCCGCGGTACGTCCGGGCGTGCCCCGCAGGCACCGGGCCGGGCGCAGGCCCGCCAGAACTCCCGCGACGAGGCCCGTCAGGCACCGCCCTCACGGCCGAACCGCTCGTCCAGGACGGAGAGTCGGCGCCAGTACTCGTCCTCGTCGATGTCGCCGGAGGCGAAGCGGCAGCCGAGGACCGCGAGGGGGGAGTCGCCGCTCGGTCGGGGGTCGGCGGCCCAGGGGCCGCTGCGGCCGCACCACCCCGTGCGGCGCAGGAGGGTCACGACGCCGATCACGACGGCAGCCCGGATCAGCGGGAGGAACAGGATCCACGGGCCGGGACCACCGCCCCGGTTCGCCAGAGTCTGCATCTCGGTCATCTCCCAGATAGGTGTTCCGGTGCTGCCCCGAGACTCCCGCCGGGGGGCCCGGTCGTCGTAGGGCGGCGGCAGCGCCACTGCCTCCCGGGGAGTACGCGCGTACGCGTGGGTGGCTCCCGCATGCTCGGTCCTCGGTGCTCGACTTCTGTAACTACCAGTATGTACAGTCGAGGCGTGAGCACTGCGGAGCGACTGATCGAGTCCACCCGGGAGCTGCTCTGGGAGCGCGGTTACGTGGGCACCAGCCCGAAGGCGATCCTGGAGCGGGCCGGCGCCGGACAGGGCAGCATGTACCACCACTTCACGGGGAAGCCGGACCTCGCCCTGGCGGCGATCCGACGGACGGCCGACGAGCTGCGTGCCGCGGCAGAGGCAGTGCTCGACGGGCCCGGAACCCCGTACGAGCGCATCGAGGCCTATCTGCGCCGCGAGCGGGACGTGCTGCGCGGCTGCCCGGTCGGCCGGCTGACGATGGACCCGGACGTCGTCGCCAGCGACGAGCTGCGCGCGCCGGTCGACGCGACCCTCGACGCGATCCGCGAGCGCATCGCCGGGATCGTCGAGGAGGGCAAGGAGCAGGGTCAGTTCGGGCCGGAGCTGGACGGCGAGGCGATCGCGGCGACCGTCCTCGCGACGGTGCAGGGCGGCTACGTCCTCGCACGCGCGTCCGGCTCGCCCGCCGCCTTCGACGCGGGCGTCCGCGGCCTGCTCTCCCTGCTCCACCCACAGGACCACCCCACCGTCCGAGGAGCCCGATGCACGCGATGCAGTACGAACTGACGCTGCCCGCCGACTACGACACCGGGATCGTCCGCGCGCGCGTGGCCCGCGTCGGACACTTCCTGGACGACTGGCAGGGCCTGGGGGTCAAGGCGTACCTGCTGCGCGAGCGCGGGGTGCACGGATCGCCGGTCAGCCAGTACGCGCCGTTCTACCTGTGGAACACCACGGAGGGCATGAACGCCTTCCTGTTCGGCGGCCCCTTCCAGGCCCTGAGCGACGACTTCGGGCGTCCGGCGGTACGGCAGTGGACGGGCCTGGCGTACGAGGAGGGCGTCGCCGCCGGTTCCCCGGCCCTGTTCGCCGTACGACACCGTGTGCCGGTGCCGGACGGGGCGGTGCACGCCGAGGTGGCGCGGGAGGCGGCGGAGGAGGCCGGGCGGCTGGCGCGGCAGGACGGGGCGGTCCTCGCGGCGGCGGCCGTCGACACCAGCCGGTGGGAGGCCGTGCACTTCTCGCTGTGGGAGCACGGCACGCCGGAGGCGGACGGGGACCTGTTCCAGGTGCTGCACCTGTCGGCGCCGGGACGCTCGGCCCTGCCCGGTGGCCGCGGGTGGTGAACCGCGTTCGCCGTCGGCGAGGAGGCGTGCGGGGATGAGGCGTGCGGGGATGCTGACGGAGAATCCCGGGCGGGCCTTCGGCGCGCGGTGGAGGTAGCCCTCGCCCGAGAGACCCGGGGGCCATGGCCCGATCGTGTCGATCTCCGGCCCGCCGCACGGCTGCCGTGGGCGGTGGATGTGCCGAGGATGGGCTGCGAGACCACACACCGTCCACGAGGAGCGCCCGGCCATGGCCCTGGAGATGCGCGACCGCTGCGAGCGCTGCACGACGGCGGCCCTGCCGTACGACGCGCCCGCCCGTATCTGTTCCTACGAGTGCACCTTCTGCGTGCCGTGCGCCGAGGCCATGGGGGACGTCTGCCCCAACTGCGGGGGCGAGTTGGTGGCCCGGCCCCACCGCGCCGCACCGGCGTGACGGTGCGGCCGGGCCGGTGCCGTCACGGCGACGGCTGTTCGCTGTCCTTCATCGCGCCCCAGCCGTGCCAGCGGTCGACCTCGATCCAGGCGCTGACGCGGGCCCGCACCCGGTCCGGGTAGGGGTTGCCGGTGTAGTGCGAGGAGATGCGGTCGATGTCGGCAAGGCCCTCGTCGTCGCGCAGTTCGGTCACGCGGCCGATGAGGGTGACGTGGGTGTACCAGTTCTCGCCGTCCAGGACGGTGAGGGTGACGCGGGGGTCGCGGCGCAGGTGCTTCAGCCGGACCCGGCTCTCGTCGAGGTTGATCAGGACCCGGCCCTCGTCCCACACGTACCAGGTGGGCGTGGACACGGGGGTGCCGTCGGCGCGCAGGTCGCCATCACGCAGGGGTTGGGACGGCTCAGCAGTGCGACGGCCTCGGGCGGCAGTGGCGGCTCGGACATGCGGTTCCTCCTCGGAGAGTGGGCGAGAGTGGGGGCGGTGCACGGCTTCGTCCCGCCGGTCAGGCGGGCGGCTGGTCCTCGAAGCTGGCGAAGTAGGCGGCGGCCATGTCCTCGTCGGCGTGGCCCTGGACGACGGCACGCTCCAGGCGGTCTGCGGTCGCGGCGGCCACGTCCAGCCGGACACCGCGCTTGGCGCCCGCCTCGACGATCAGACGGGCGTCCTTGGCGGCGGTGGCCACGCCGAACTGCGGCGGCGTGAGCCGGTCTTCGAGTACCAGCGCGGACTTGGCCCGCAGATAGCCCATGTCCAGGGGGCCGCCGGCGATCAGCTCGAAGAAGTCGTTCGGGTCGACGTCGAGGGCCTTGGACAGGGCCAGGACCTCGCCGGCGGCGGCGGTGGCCGCGAGCACCCAGCTGTTGGCGACCAGCTTCAGGCGGGTGGCGGTGCCGGCCGCGCCGTCCTCACCGGTCCACACCGTGCGGACGCCCACCGCGTCCAGGACGGGACGCACGGCGTCGCGGTGGGCGTCCGGCCCGGCCGCCAGCACGGTCAGCTGACCGGCCTCGGCGGGCCGGCGGGTGCCCAGCACGGGCGCGTCGAAGAAGACGAGGCCGTTGTCGCGGGCGAACGCTGCCAGGTCCTCGACGGCGTCGACACCGGCGGTCGTCGACTGCACCCAGGCGGTGCCCTCCCGCAGTCCGGGGGCCGCCGCGCGCATGGCTTCCAGGGCGGCGGGCCCGTCGTGGACCATGGTCAGCACGACATCGGCGTCACGGACCGCGTCGGCCGGGCTGCCCGCGACGGCGATGCCGTCGGCGGCCAGCGGCTCGGCCTTGGCGCGGGTGCGGTTCCAGGCGCGGACGGTGTGTCCGGCGCGGGCGAGGTTGCGGGCCATCGCGGCACCCATGATGCCGGTGCCCAGCACACTCACGGTCAGCTTGTCGGTCATGACGGCAACTTCCTGATCCATAGCGGGGGTACTTCGGACGGTACGGGACGGGACGGCGTCACTTCGACGCGGCACGCATCAGGTCGGCCGGCCGTGCCCGGTGACCGTTCGGCACCGGACCGGGCCGCCAGGGGCTTGATCGTGCGGGTACGACAGCCGCCGGGAGGCGGAGGCTCGGCCATCGAGGGTCCTCCTGCGAGTGCGACGCGCCGTGGTGACCTGCGTCGAGCCGTGCCGCCGGTCCGGCCGGCGCAGCGGCGGGCTCCAACCGCCACCTCGGCGTCCGTCGGGCCGGTCGCACCGTGCCGGTCGAGGGCCTCGCCGGCGTCACGGTGACCGGGGCCGGGCGACCGGTCGGGGTGCTGACGGCCTGTCACGGCTATGTCGGGAGCGCCCCCTCGCACGGGGACCGCGCGGGACCGGAGCGACACGGTGGCACGGTGGAGCCGGTCCCCCTCCGTCGAGGGACTCGTCACCTGTGCACTGGCCACCGGAAGGCGAGGGCGGGAGCGTCGACGACCGGATGCCTCGGGCGCCGGAGGACGGC
Organism: Streptomyces phaeoluteigriseus; assembly: GCF_001896135.2. GTDB lineage: Bacteria > Actinomycetota > Actinomycetes > Streptomycetales > Streptomycetaceae > Streptomyces > Streptomyces phaeoluteigriseus. The sequence goes on along the minus strand of NZ_MPOH02000006.1, from coordinate 95,797 downwards.
CGCACCTCCAGTCGGCACGGCTGGACCCCGGCCAACTCCTGCTCGACGGCCCCCGTGGCCGTCACGCCCGCCCCTCTGACCAGGCGCCGATCGGGCCGGGTACGCCACTCCGCCGGTGCCGACGCGCCAGGCGCCGACCGTGACGGGTGCACCACCCCGCCGGTGCCGACGCGCCACGCACCGACCGGGCCGGGCACGCCGTCCCGCCAGCGCCCACACGCCACGCACCCACCCAGCCGGGCACACCACCCCACCAACCCCCACACGCCACGCACCGACCGGGCCGGCCGCCTGACGGCGACGATGGAGGACTTCCGAGCGGACGCCTGCCCCTAACGGCGCCTGCCCCGGCCCCCTATCGGCCGCTCAGCGCCGCCAGCGGATCGTCCAGCACCGGCTGCCAGGCCAGCTCCGCCGCTCCGACCAGGCTGTTGTGGTCGAGGGAGCAGGCGAGGATGGGGACGCCACCGCTGCGGCCCCACAGGCTGCGGTCGGCGACGACCGCGCGGAGCCGGTCGGGGTCGGTGTCCAGGAGGGTGCGGTGCAGGCCGCCGAGGATGATGCGGTCGGGGTTGAGGATGTTGACCAGGCCCGCCAGGCCCAGGCCGAGGCGGTCGATCAGGGCCTCCGCGGCCGTGTGGACGACGGGGTCGGCGTACTCCTCGCGGATCAGTTCGTTGGCCTGCTGGAGCAGGGAGCCCTCGGGGCCGGGCTCGCGGCCGGCCGTGGTGAGCAGCGCCAGGGGGTCGGCCTCGACGTCGAGGCAGCCGCGGCTGCCGCAGTGGCAGGGGCGGCCCTCGGGGTTGACGGTGAGGTGCCCGACTTCGAGGGCGAGGCCCGAACTGCCCGTGTGCAGGCGGCCGTCGAGGACCAGCGCGCCACCGACCCCGCGGTGGCCGGTGGCCACGCACAGCAGATCGCGGGCGCCGCGTCCGGCGCCGTGCCGGTGTTCGGCGAGGGCGGCCGCGTTGACGTCGTTGGCGGCGAACGCGGGACCGTCGACGCCCGCCGCGCGAACCCGCTCGGCGAAGATCTCCCGTACCGGCGCCCCCACCGGCCAGGCCAGGTGGAGCGGGTTCAGCGCGAGGCCCTCGGGTGCGGTCACCGCGGACGGCACGGCGAGTCCGGCGCCCACGCAGCGCCGGCCGGTCCGTCGCAGCAGGTCGGCGCCCGCGTCCACGGCGGCGCCGAGCACCTTGGCCGGGTCGGCGTCGACGGCCTCGCAGCTGGGGGTCGTGGCGACGATGCGCCCCCCGAGGCCGACCAGTGCGGCCCGGAAGCCGTCGGCGTGCACCTGGGCGGCCAGCACGACGGGGCCCTCCTCGTCGACCTCGAGCCGGTGGGAGGGCCGGCCCTGCGAGCCGGCGGCGGCGCCGGGCCGTGCGTCGACCCGGATCAGCCCCAGCGCCTCCAGTTCGGCGGCGACCGCGCCCGCCGTGGCACGGGTGACACCGAGTTCGGCGGTGAGCACCGCGCGGGTCGGCGCCCGCCCGGTGTGCACGAGCTCCAGCGCGGGACCGAGCGCACCGCGCCCCCGGTCCAGCCGCGCCCTCGAGGTGGTCCCATCCCCCGCCGGCCGGGGGTCCGCCTTGCCGCTCATGAGGGCGAGTCTCCCATGATCCGCCAGGGCGTTTGCCTCGGATCGGCCCTGCCCCGGACCGGGGGCGTCAGGGAGCGTCGGAGAAGCCGCCGACCCGCAGGGTGACGTTCAGTCTGCCGGTCAGGCCCAGCCCGGCCGGAGCCGTCCCCGGAAACACCCGCGGCACGCCGTGGTAGGCGAGCCGGGAGGGCCCGCCGAACACGAACAGGTCGCCGCTGCGCAGCTCGACGTCGGTGTAGGGGCGGGTACGGGTCTCGGTGTTGCCGAAGCGGAACACGCAGGTGTCGCCGAGGCTGAGGGACACCACGGGCGCCTCCGACTTCTCGTCGGCGTCGCGGTGCATGCCCATGCGGGCGTCGCCGTCGTAGAAGTTGATCAGCGCGATGTCGTACGCCGCCCGCCCGGCGGTCTGCGGGCCGAGCGCGTCGGTCACCGCCCGTCGGCCCAGCTCGCCCAGCCAGGCGGGGAAGGGCTTCACGGGGGCGCCGTCGCCGTCGACGACCGTGCTGGCGTAGGCGTACGGGTACCAGTGCAGTCCGAGGCAGACCTGGCGGGCGGTCATGGTGCCGCCGCCGGGTGTGCGGACGGTGCGCAGTCCGGCGGGCGGGCGGGCCCAGTCCCGGCAGGCCGCCAGCAGCTCCCGCTGAGCGGTCGTGTCCAGCCAGTCCGGCAGGTGCACGGCGCCCGGCGCGATCTCCGCGCGTTCCCGGGGAAACAGCTCGGTGTCCATGGCACCATCCTGCCCCACCGGGTCTGAGCTGCGGCTGGGCTAGCCTTGACCCACGATGAACGACCGTATGACGACGCCGTGGGGCGAGGTCGCACTGGCCCGCCACCCCGAGGACCCGCGTGACAGGCTGCGCGCCTGGGACGCCTCCGACGCGTACCTGTTGCGCCACCTGGAAGAGCAGGACGTTCCGCTGTCCGGCACGGTCGTCGTGCTCGGTGACCGCTGGGGCGCGCTGGTCACGGCGCTGGCCGGGCACCGCCCGACCCAGATCACCGATTCCTGGCTGGGGCAGGAGGCGACCCGGGCGAACCTCGCCCGCAACGGCGTCGAGCCCGGTTCCGTGCGGCTGCTGACCACGCAGGACCCGCCGCCCGAGCGGGTCGACGTACTGCTGGTACGGGTGCCGAAGAGCCTCGCGCTGCTGGAGGACCAGTTGCTGCGGCTGGCGCCCTCGGTGCACGCGGGGACGGTCGTGGTCGGCACCGGCATGGTCAAGGAGATCCACACCTCGACCCTCCAGCTGTTCGAGCGGATCCTCGGCCCCACCCGCACCTCCCTCGCCCGGCAGAAGGCCCGGCTGGTCTTCTGCACTCCCGACCCCGCGCTGGAGCGACCGGCCAACCCGTGGCCGTACGGCTACGACCTCCCCGCCGACGTCGGTCCGCTGTCCGGGCGGCCGGTCGTCAACCACGCGGGGGTGTTCTGCGCCGACCGGCTCGACATCGGCACCCGGTTCCTCCTCGGGCATCTGCCGCGGACGGCGGGCGCGCAGCGGGTCGTCGACCTGGGTTGCGGCAACGGCGTCGTGGGGACGGCGGTGGCGCTGGCCAACCCGCAGGCGGAGGTGCTGTTCACGGACGAGTCGTTCCAGGCGGTGGCCTCCGCGGAGGCGACGTACCGGGCCAACGGGGTTCCGGGGCACGGTGAGTTCCGGGTCGGCGACGGGCTCGCGGGAGTGGCGGACGACAGCGTGGACCTCGTGCTGAACAACCCGCCCTTCCACTCCCACCAGGCCACGACGGACGCCACGGCCTGGCGGATGTTCACCGGGGCGCACCGCGTGCTGCGGCCGGGCGGTGAGCTGTGGGTGGTCGGCAACCGGCACCTCGGGTACCACGTGAAGCTGCGGCGCCTGTTCGGCAACAGTCGACTGGTCGCCGGTGACCCGAAGTTCGTGGTGCTGAAGGCCGTCAAGCGGGGCTGAGCCGACTGCTGATCCGCTCGACGGTGTACGCCATCGCCTCCCGTCCGGCGGCGAGGTAGCTCCGCACGTCGACCGCGTCGGGATGCGCGGCCAGGTGGTCACGGATCGCGCCGGTCATCGCCTGGTTGAGGGCCGTGCCGATGTTGACCTTGGTGATGCCGCCCGCGACGGCCGCCCGCAGCTCGTCGTCGGGCAGGCCGGAGGAGCCGTGCAGCACGAGCGGCACCTCCACGGAATCCCGTAGCCGCCGCAGGAGTCCGTGGTCGAGGGTGGCGGTGCGGGTGGTCATCGCGTGGACGCTGCCGACGGCGACGGCCAGGGCGTCCACGCGCGCGTCGGCCACGAAGGCGCGGGCCTCGGTGGGATCGGTGCGGGCTCCGGGGGGCGTGGGCGTCGCGCGCGGGTCGCCCGTCCTTGCCGCCGATCTCCCCCAACTCCGCTTCGATCCAGAGGCCTTGGGCGTGCGCCCGGTCGGCCGCCGCGCGGGTGGAGGCGAGGTTGTCGTCGTAGGGGAGGTGCGAGGCGTCGTACATCACGGAGCTGAATCCGGCGTCCGCCGCCTCCTGGAGCAGGGCCTCGGTCCGTATGTGGTCCAGGTGCAACGCGACCGGCACGGTGGCCCGTTCGGCGGCGGTGGCGGCCGCGCGGGCGAGCGGGAGGAGGCGGCCGTGGCGGAACCTGACGGCGTTCTCGCTGACCTGGAGGACGACGGACACCCCGGCGTTCTCCGCGCCGGTGATGACCGCCTCGACGTGTTCGAGGGTGATGATGTTGCAGGCGAGGACGGCGGTGCGGGCCGCTCGGGCCCGGGTGACCAGGTCACCGGTGGTGGTGAGGGGCACGGGGTCTCCTCGTCCGCCAGGACGGCGGGGCTCCGGGTGGCAGCGGGTTCAGGGAGTTCGGGGGACGCAGGGGGCACGTCAAGGCGCGAGGATCACCGACCGGGTGAGGTGGCGCGGCCGGTCCGGGTCGAGGCCGCGGGCCTGGGCGACCGCCACGGCGAGGCGTTGGGCGCGCACGAGTTCGGCGAGGGGGTCCAGGGTGCCCTGGACCCACAGGGCGCCGGTGGCGCGGACCTGTTCGGCCAGCCCCGCGGGCGCCTCGCCGAACATCCAGGTCGCCGTACCTTCGGTGGTGACGCTGATGGGGCCGTGGCGGTACTCCATCGCGGGGTACGCCTCGCTCCAGGCGAGGGCCGCCTCACGCATCTTCAGGGCGGCCTCGTCGGCCAGCCCGACCGTCCAGCCGCGGCCCAGGAAGGTGAACTGCCGGCACTCCACGAGCCCTTCGGGCAGCGGCTCGGCCAGGGCGGTGCGGGCGTCGGCGACGACGGAGTCGGTGTGCAGGCCGAGGTGGGCGCGGAGCAGGGTGAGCGCGGTGGTGGCGAACCGGGTCTGCACGACCGAGCGTTCGTCGGCGTGGTCGAGGACCACGGTGTGGTCGGCCGCGGTCGTCACGGGCGTGCCGGGGTCGGCGGTGATCACGGTGGTGCGGGTACGCCCGCGCAGCCGGGTGAGCAGGTCGACGACCTCGGTGGTGGTGCCGGAGCGGGTGAGGGCGACGACCCGGTCGTAGGTGCGGTGGTACGGGAACTCGGAGGCGGCGTGGGCGTCGGTCTCACCATGCCCGCGCCTTCGCGCAGGGCGGCGGCGGACCGGGCCATGAAGTAGGAGGTGCCGCATCCGACGATCGCGACGCGTTCGCCCTCGGTCGGCAACTCGTTTTGGAAGCGGGTGACTTCGGTCGTGGCGCGGGTCCAGCACTCGGGCTGGCCGGTCAGCTCGTCCTCGATGTGGGTCATGTCCCACCCTCCCGACGGTGATGATTCATGCAAGATAGAGCCACTTTTCGAACAACTTCAAGCATGCGAACGGAGTCTTCATGTCCCGCGACACCCGGTGGAAGACGCTGCTGGACCTGCTCGTGGAGCGCGGCCGGCTGGATGTCGAGGAGACGGCGGCGGAGCTGGGGGTGTCGGCGGCCACGATCCGCCGGGACCTCGACCAGCTCGCCGAGCAGCAGATGCTGGTGCGTACGCGGGGCGGCGCGGTCGTGCACGGGGTGTCCTACGAGCTGCCGTTGCGGTACAAGACCGCGCGCCGGGCCTCGGAGAAGCAGCGCATCGCGCGGGCGGTGGCGGAACTGGTGGGGCCCGGCGAGGCGGTGGGGCTGACCGGCGGCACGACGACCACGGAGGTGGCCCGGGCCCTGGCCGTGCGCGGCGATCTGGCCGTCGGCTCTCCGGCGTTGACCGTGGTCACGAACGCGCTGAACATCGCGGCCGAGCTGGCGGTGCGCCCCCAGTTCAAGATCGTGGTGACGGGCGGGGTGGCGCGGGCGCAGTCGTACGAGCTGGTGGGGCCGCTCGCGGACGGGGTGCTGGGGCAGATCACGCTGGACGTGGCGGTGCTGGGCGTCGTCGCCTTCGATGTGACGCACGGCGCCGCCGCGCACGACGAGGCCGAGGCGGCGGTCAACCGGCTGCTGTGCGAGCGCGCCGTACGGGTCGTCGTCGCGGCCGACTCCGGCAAGCTGGGCCGCCGCGCCTTCGCCCGGATCTGCGCGGCCGACGCGGTGGACACCCTGGTCACGGACTCGGCGGCCGACGCGCGCACGGTACTGCGGTTCGAGGAGGCCGGAATCCGGGTGCTCACCGTCTGACCGCTCCGGCCCGCGCGGAGCACACCGGATCACTGGCTGAACACCGTACGTGACGGCTCGAACTGCCCTACCCTGTCGAGGATTTCAAGATCTGACGATTTTGAGGATGTCGTGGAGGTAGAGAGGTGGAAGTGCGTATGCCCCGCACACCGTCAAGACGTACCGTTCTGCGCGGACTCACGGTCACCGGAGCGGCGGTGACCGGCTTCGATCCCGCCGCCCGTGCCTGGGGCGCGGACGCGGCGGAGCCCGACGCGCGGCTGGCCGGGATTCCACGCCTGGACGGCACACTCGTCAGGGACGACGCCTCGCTCAGCGCCGCGTCGGACGATTACGGGCACATCGTGCACCACCGCCCGGCGGCCGTCCTGCGGCCGGGCTCGGTCCGCGACGTCGTCGCCATGGTCCGGTTCTGCAACGAGCACCGCGTGCCGGTCGCGCCGCGCGGCCGGGGGCACGCCCCGTTCGGCCAGGCGCAGGTGCGGGGCGGCCTGGTCGTCGAGACCACGCCCCTCGCGGCCATCGGTCGCGTGGGACCGGACAGCACCACCGTCACCGTCGGCGCCGGCGCCCGGTGGAGCGAGGTGGCCAGGGCCACCCTCGCGCACGGCCTCACCCCGCCCGTCCTCACCGACTACATCGAACTCTCCGTCGGCGGCACCCTGTCCGTGGGCGGCCTCGGGGGCCAGACCCACCGGCACGGCGCCCAGGTCGACAACGTCACCGAACTGCGGGTCGTCACCGGGGCGGGCGAGCTGGTCCGCTGCTCCCCGACCCGCTGTCCCGACCTCTTCCACGCCGTCCTGGCCGGCCTCGGCCAGTGCGGCATCATCGTCGAGGCCACCCTGCGCCTGGTGCCCGCGCCCGAGACCGTGCGCCACTACCACCTGACTTACGACGACCTGGAGACCTTCCTCGACGACCAGCGCCTCCTCGTCCAGGACGGCCGCTTCGACTACGTCGAGGGCCAGGTCACCCCGGACGCCGCCGGAGCGTTCCGCGTGCACACGCTGGAGGCGGTGGTCTACGGCCCGCCGTCCGGCCCCGCCCCGGACGACGCGTCGTTGCTGCGCGGCCTGCGCCACACGCCCTCCGGCGTGCGGTACGAGGACCGGTCCTACTACGACTTCCTCGACCGGCTGGCCCCCCTCGTCGCCATGCTGAAGGAGGCCGGCTTCTGGACCTACGCGCACCCGTGGCTGAACCTCATGATCCCCGGCACGTCCGCCGCCGCCGTGAGCGCACCGCTCCTGGACGCGCTCACCCCGGGCGAACTGGGCCCCGGCGTCGTCCTGTTCTACCCCCTGCTGCGCGAGCGTCTCACCACCCCGCTGCTGCGCACCACGGACGAGCCGGTGTCGTACCTCTTCGACATCCTGGGCGCGACCCCGACCGAGGACACCGCGGCCGTCGACCGCCGCCTGGCCGCCAACCGTTCTGCCTACGAGGCCGCCGCCGCGGCCGGTGGCACCCAGTACCCCGTCGGCAGCATCCCCTTCACCCGCGCGGACTGGCGCACCCACTTCGGCCCGGCCTGGCCTGCGCTGAAGGCGGCGAAGCAGACGTACGACCCGCGGGGGATCCTGGTCCCGGGTCAGGGCATCTTCTAGAACCGCCTCCGCGGCGAAGGTGAACCAGTCTGCCGGGGGGACCGGTCGCCAGGGTGCACCGGTCTGCCGCGTGGACCGGTCGGCCGCGTGGACCGGTCGGCCTGGTGGACCGCTCGGCCGCGTGGACCGCTCGGCGTGGTGGACCGCTCGGCCGGATGCACCGGTCGGCCGCGTGCACCGGTCGGCGCCTGGACCGGTCTGCGCAATGACTAGTCGGCAGGGTGGGCCAGTTCGAGGTCGTGGCCGTCGATGTCGCCGCCGGAGACGCTGACGCCGGCGGCGCGCGGCGGGTAGCCGGTCGCGATGACCGTGTACGGCCCGCTGTCCAGGTCCGAGAAGGCGTATGCCCCGTCGCTGCCGGTGGTCGTGGTCGCGGGCGTGAGGGTTCCGCAAGCATGTACGCATCAACTACCTTGCCGGGGTAAGGCGTTCCGCTTAGCCTGATTTTGTGCCGCCAATAAACAAAGCCCGTTCGCACATCGCCGTGCGGGGCCACTCCCTCAGCCGGCTCCGCCTCGTCCTCACCGTCTTCTTCGCCCTCGACGGATTCGTCTTCGCCGGCTGGGTCGTGCGCATTCCCGCCATCAAGGAACAGACCGGCGCCTCCGCCAGTGACCTCGGTCTGGCCCTCCTCGGCGTCTCCGCCGGGGCGGTGGTGACGATGCTGATCACCGGCCGCCTCTGCCGGCGGTACGGCAGCCACCCCGTCACCGTGGTCTGCGCGGTCCTGCTCTCCCTCAGCGTCACCCTGCCCCCGCTGACCCACTCCGCGACCGCGCTGGGCGCCGTACTGCTCCTCTTCGGCGCCGCCTACGGCGGAATCAACGTGGCCTTCAACAGTGCCGCCGTCGACCTGGTCACCGCCCTGGGCAGGCCCATCATGCCCACGTTCCACGCGGCGTTCAGCCTGGGCGGCATGATCGGCGCCGGCCTCGGCGGCCTGGTCGCGGGCTCCCTCTCCCCCACCCGCCACCTGCTGGGCCTCGGCCTCGTCGGTCTGCTGGTGACGGCACTGGCCGGACCCGCACTGCTGCGCCAGGCACCGGCCGGCGCACCCTCCCGGGACGGTGCGGACCCGCGCCCCGCGGAACCCACCCGCCTCACCGCCCGCACCCGCCGCCTGGTCGTCGTCTTCGGCCTGATCGCCCTGTGCACGGCCTACGGCGAAGGGGCGCTCGCCGACTGGGGCGCCCTGCACCTCCAGCAGGACCTCGACGCCTCCCCCGGTCTCGCTGCCGCCGGCTACGCCTGCTTCGCCCTCGCGATGACCGTCGGCAGGCTCACCGGCACGACCCTCCTGGAACGGCTGGGCCGCACCCGCACGGTGGTCGCCGGCGGCACCGTCGCGGCCGTCGGCATGCTGCTCGGCGCCCTCGCCCCGGCGCCCTGGGCAGCACTCGTCGGCTACACCGTCGCCGGACTCGGCCTGGCCAACCTCTTCCCGGTGGCGGTCGAACGCGCGGGCACCCTCGCCGGCCCCACCGGCGTGGCCGTCGCCTCCACCCTCGGCTACGGCGGCATGCTCCTCGGCCCGCCCGCCATCGGTTTCATGGCCGACTGGTTCTCCCTCCCCACCGCCCTCACCAGCGTCGCGGCCCTGGCGGCGATCGCGGCCCTGATCGGCCTCACCATGCGGCGCACGGCAGGCGACTGAGGAACCGACACACCGGCCCCCTGGCTGTGCCCCGCCATTCCGCGGAGCGAGCGGATCGCACCCCTCTCCCTCGGGCGCGGGCAGTACGAAGTCGCGATCGGTCATGACCCCGGTGTCCGCGCACCAGGTGGCACGCGCACCGCCTGAACGGCAAGCGCCTCGACGCCCTCCCGGCCCCCTTCCCTTCGACCGCACTCCATCGGGCACACTCACCCCCATGGAGACCGTCGAGTTCATCCGCGTCCTCGATCAGGAGGGCCGGTCCCTCGCCGCCGCGGCGGGCGAGGCGGGGCCCGGTGCCAGGGTCCCGACCTGTCCGGACTGGCAGGTCCGGGATCTGCTGCGGCACACGGGCATGGTGCACCGGTGGGCGACGTCGTTCGTCGCCGAGGGACGTACCGCGCCGTACCCCGCAGACGGTCCGCCGGACCTCGACGGCGGCGAGTTGCTCGACTGGTTCCGTACGGGCCACCGGCGCCTGGTCGACGCGCTCGCCGCCGCGCCCGCGGACGTGGAGTGCTGGCACTTCCTGCCCGCGCCCTCGCCGCTCGCGTTCTGGGCCAGGCGGCAGGCGCACGAGACGGCCGTCCACCGCGCGGACGCGGAGTCGGCGCGCGGCACGGCACCCGAGGAGACGGCCGCCGCGCTCCCCGTCGGCTTCGCGGCGGACGGCATCGACGAGTTGCTGCGCGCCTTCCACGCCCGCCCCAGGAGCAGGGTGCGCACCGAGGCTCCCCGTGTACTGCGGGTGCGGGCGACGGACGCCGACGACGCGGTGTGGACCGTACGTCTGTCCGCGGAGCCGCCGGTGACGGAGCGCGGCGGCGCAGGGGACGCGGACTGCGAGGTGTCCGGACCGGCGGCGCTGCTCTATCTGTCGCTGTGGAACCGGCTGCCGTACCCCGCCGTGGAGGGAGACGCCTCGCTGGCGCGGCTGTGGCGGGAGAAGTCTGCCGTGACCTGGAGCTGACGCGCGGTCAGTCCGGGTCCGTCAGCATGCGCGTGAGCACCGAGCGTTGCACGGGGAGCACCTCGCCGTGCAGCGCGCGCCCCCTTTCGGTGAGCGCCACCCGGACTCCCCGGCGGTCCTCGGAACACATCGCGCGCGCCACGAGACCGTCCTTCTCCAGCCGGGCGATCAGCCGTGACAGCGCGCTCTGGCTCAGGTGGACCCGCTCGGCGATCTCCTGGACACGGAAGTCGCACGCGCCGGCCGGGGCGGTTCCGGAGAGGACGTCGAGCACCTCGAAGTCGCTGGCGCACAGGCCGTGTCCGTGCAGTGCGCGGTCGAGTTCGCACTGCGTGCGCGCGTGCAGGGCGAGCATCTCCCGCCACTGTTCCACGAGCGCCCGTTCGACCTTGTCAGCCGCCATGGCGGCACCGTAGCAGAGAACCCGGTTTATTGCATCGGAATTAAATGCGCTTGCATTCGATGCATGCGCATGTAGTGTCCTCGGCATGACCTCTCCGCTCCCCTCCCCCGCGACCCCGTCCCCGGCGGTTCGCTGGACTCCCCGGCTGTGGGGCACGCTGCTGGTGCTCTGCGCCGCCATGTTCCTCGACGCGCTGGACGTGTCGATGGTCGGCGTCGCCCTGCCGTCCATCGCTTCCGACCTCGGCCTGTCCACCTCGACCCTGCAGTGGATCGTCAGCGGATACATCCTCGGCTACGGCGGCCTGTTGCTCCTCGGCGGACGCACGGCCGACCTGCTCGGCCGCCGCCAGGTCTTCCTCGTCGCCCTCGGTGTCTTCGCGCTCGCCTCCCTGCTCGGCGGCCTCGTCGACTCGGGCCCGCTGCTGATCGCCAGCCGGTTCATCAAGGGCCTGAGCGCGGCCTTCACCGCGCCGGCGGGCCTGTCGATCATCACGACGACGTTCCCGGAGGGCCCGCTGCGCAACCGCGCGCTCTCCATCTACACCACCTGCGCCGCCACCGGCTTCTCCATGGGCCTGGTCCTCTCCGGCCTGCTCACGGAGGCCAGTTGGCGCCTCACCATGCTGCTGCCCGCCCCGATAGCCCTGGTCGCCCTGGTGGTGGGCCTGAAGCTGCTGCCGCGCAGCGCACGCGAGCAGGGCCACAGCGGTTACGACATCCCCGGCGCCGTCCTCGGCACCGCGTCGATGCTGCTGCTGGTCTTCACCGTCGTCCAGGCACCCGAGGCCGGCTGGACCTCGGTCCGCACGCTGCTGTCCTTCCTGGCCGTCGCCGTCCTGCTGACCGTCTTCGTCCGGGTCGAACGGCGCTCACCCGGCCCGCTGATCCGCCTCGGCGTACTGCGCTCGGGCAGCCAGATACGCGCCCAGCTCGGGGCGATGGCGTTCTTCGGCTCGTACGTGGGCTTCCAGTTCCTGGCGACGATGTACATGCAGAACCTGCTCGACTGGTCGGCGCTGCACACCGCGCTGGCCTTCCTGCCGGCGGGTGCGCTGGTGGCGCTCTCCTCGACCAGGGTCGGCTCGGTCGTGGACCGGTTCGGCACCCCACGGCTGATCGTGACGGGCTTCGCCTTCATGGTCGTCGGCTACGCGCTGTTCCTGCGCGTCGACCTCGACCCGGTGTACGCGGCGGTCATCCTGCCCAGCATGCTGCTGATCGGCGCGGCCTGCGCGCTGGTCTTCCCCTCGCTCAACATCCAGGCCACGAACGGCGTGGCGGACCACGAGCAGGGCATGGTCTCCGGCCTGCTCAACACCTCCGTCCAGGTCGGCGGGGCGATCTTCCTGGCGGTGGTCACGGCGGTGGTGACCGCGGGCGCCCCGGCCGACCCCACCCCGCAGGCCGTACTGGACAGTTACCGCCCCGGTCTGATGGTGGTCACGGGCGTCGCCGCCCTGGGCCTCCTGATCACCCTTCCCGGCCTGCGTACCCGCCGCACCCGCGGCTCGGTCCTGGTCGCCAGGTCCACCGTGGAGGAGGCGAACGCGGAACGGGTTCCGGTCCGCGACTAGGGGGACGCCTCCGGAGGGCGCCCGGCGTGCTGTTGCCCGCCGGGCGCCCTCCTGTGAGACTTCCCCTATGACCGGCCACGGGGGACGCCGCACGCAGGCGGAACGGGACGCGATCACCGTCGAGATCGGATACGCGGTGCTCAGCGCGGCCTTCGCGGCGGCGGTGCTGTTCGGGGCGGTCGCCGGACCGGCGCTGCTGTTCGAACTCCCCGCCACCGTCGAGAAGGTGCTCCTGCACGTGGGACTCACGGTCACGCCCGTGCTGTTCGCGGTGCGGGTGGTGAGCGTGCTCCTCCGGTTCCCCGAGCACCGCGCGGCCACGCCCACCGGGGAAGCCGCCGGCCACACCGCCACCCCTCCCGGGGCCGGCGCCGGCACCACCGGTCACACCCACGCCACGGCCCGCCGCACCGACGGCGGGTCCGAACGCCCCGGGGGTCAGCCCAGCCAGCCGGGCCGGACCAGCCCCGACTCGTAGGCGAGCACCACCAGTTGGGCCCGGTCACGGGCGCCGAGCTTCACCATCGTGCGACTGACGTGGGTCTTCGCGGTGAGCGGACTGACCACCAGACGGCGGGCGATCTCCTCGTTGGTCAGACCGATCCCGACGAGCGCCATCACCTCCCGTTCCCGCTCGGTGAGCCGGGCCAGCTCGGAGTCGGCCGCGGGCGCCTTGGAACGGGCGGCGAACTCCGCGATGAGCCGCCGGGTGACCCCGGGCGACAGCAGGGCGTCCCCCGCCACCACCGCCCGTACGGCACGCAGGAGTTCCTCCGGTTCGGTGTCCTTGACCAGGAAGCCCGAGGCGCCGGACCGGATCGCTTCGAAGACGTACTCGTCGAGTTCGAAGGTGGTGAGCATGACCACCCTGACGGCATCGAGGGCCGGGTCGCCGGTGACCGGCGGGTCGCGGCCAGTCCGTCGAGGTGCGGCATCCGGATGTCCATCAGGACGACGTCGGGCCTCAGCTCGCGCACGAGCCGCACCGCCTCCTCGCCGTCGGGGGCCTCCCCGACCACCTCGATGTCCGGCTGGGCGTCGAGCAGCGCCCGGAAGCCGGCGCGGACCAGTGACTGGTCGTCGGCCAGCAGTACGCGGATCACCGGGACCTCCTCGGCTTCGGTGGGGGACGGCAGCGGGTGGCTCACCGCTCCGGCCCGGCTGCCGACGGCAGGACGGCGAGGACGCGGAAGCCGCCGTCCGCCCTCGGGCCCGCCTCGATCGTGCCACCCAGCGCCGCGGCCCGCTCCCGCATTCCGGCCAGGCCGTTGCCGCTGCCGCCCGCGTCCGTGCCGACCGACGGCCCGTCGTCGTCGATCCTCAGCCGCAGTGCCCCACTCGCCCGATCGAGGTGCACGCGCGCGTGACGGGACCCGGAGTGCCGTACGACATTGGTCAGGGCCTCCTGGACGATGCGGAACGCGGCGAGGTCCGTGCCGGGCGGCAGCCGGGGCGGCCTCCCCGTCACCTCGACGGTCAGTCCGGCCCGCGCCGCCTGCTCCACCAGTTCGGGCAGCCGGTCCAGGCCGGGCGCGGGGGTGCGCGGGGCGTCGCCGGGGGTGCGCAGGGTGTCGAGCACCTGGCGCACATCACCGAGTGCCTCCTTGCTGGCGGACTTGATCGTGGTGAGCGCGGTGCGCGCCTGCTCCGGATCGGTGTCGAGGAGCGCGAGGCCCACGCCCGCCTGCACGTTGATGACGGAGAGGCTGTGGGCGAGGACGTCGTGCAGTTCGCGGGCGATGCGCAGCCGCTCCTCGTCGGCCCGCCGCCGGGCGGCCTGCGCGCGCTCGGCCCGATCCCGGGCCCACTGCTCTCGCCGGGTCCGGGCCAGCTCGGAGACGGCGACGATGACCACGACCCAGGTGGCGACGACGATCTCCTGGGCGAAGGAGGCGGGCCGGTCCCCGGACGGCGGCAGCCACCGGTACAGCCAGTGCGCGACCAGCAGGCGCACGGTCCACAGCACGCCCAGGGCCGTCCAGGCGGCTCGGCGGTGCCCCGCGACGACGGCGGCGAAGCAGGCCACGGCGACGGTCAGGAGGACCGGCCCGTACGGGTAGCCGGCGCCCAGGTAGACCGCGGTGGCGGCGGCCGTACCGAACACGACGGGCACCGGATGCCGGTGCCGCCAGAGCAGCAGACCCGCGGCGACGACCAGCAGAACGCGCGCGAACGGGTCGAGCGCCGCACGTTCGCCCTGCTGCTCGTGGGCGGCGAAGTTCGAGCCGATGAGCACGAACGCGGTGAGCAGGACGGTGGAGCGCCAGGGCCGGTGGCTGCCCGGTTCCTCGTCCTCGCGGTGTCCCGGCCACGGCGGCCCGTACCGCCACCACCGCACCGGCCCGCCCCGCTCGCGCACCCGCCGCTCGTCCATGTCCGCCACGCTAGACGCCCCCGGCCTGGGCGGACGTCAGCCGGACGAGGTGATCGCGTGTACTCCCGGCGAAGTACGACCGGACGCCGGGGGCACCGGCGGTCCCGCCCCGGGATCGACGTCCCTACGCCGACCCCACTCCCCCGGCGAGTTCGGTCGCCGCATGGCGGAAGAAGGGCTCGCGGTCCTCGACCATGGGGCTGAACCGGCCGAACACCTCGAATCCGACCAGCCCGTACGGCTGGGCCCAGGCCGCGACCAGTGCGGCGGCGGTCTCCGGGGGGGGGGAGGTCGGGGGCGACGTCGGCCGTGATTCGCTCGCCTCGGCGCGCGGCTCGGCCGGAAGGGGGCGGCGCGGCAGGCGGGGCGGTCCGGCCCGCGTCCCGTGCGACGCCGGTCAGGAGGAGTCCGACGCGGGAGTCGGCGGGGACGGTCGTCAGGGGTGCGCCGCAGCCGGGCACGGGCGTGCCGTAGATCAGGGAGTACTCGTGCGGATGCGCCAGCGCCCAGCCACGTACCGCCTCACGGACCGCGACCCAGCGCCGGACGGGGTCGGCGACGGCGACGGCGGAGTGCGCGGCCTCCGCGCTCTCGCCGAGGGAGTCGTAGGCGTTGATGATGAACGCGGTGAGCAGTCGTCGCGGCTCGGGAAGTGGCGGTGCGGCGCGGAGGATGCCATGCCCGGTTGGCGGGCGACGCCCCGCAGGGACGGCTTGGCGGCCCCCCTAGGCGGCGAGCTGCCGGCGGGGCCTCCTCCCTGATGGCGGCGGTGATGTCGATCCGTGCGCGGGCGCGGGCCCCCGGGTGGTGCTGCTCATGGATTCCCGACGCCGGCCTCGGCCGCATCGCCCCGGACCACGCGGTGTTCCGGATCACCGT
This sequence comes from Streptomyces phaeoluteigriseus, assembly GCF_001896135.2. Lineage (GTDB taxonomy): Bacteria > Actinomycetota > Actinomycetes > Streptomycetales > Streptomycetaceae > Streptomyces > Streptomyces phaeoluteigriseus. Next base: position 80,136 of record NZ_MPOH02000006.1, on the reverse strand, counting down.
CACCCACAGCCGGTGACCCGCGTCGTGCGGTCCGCTCACCGGGGGGGGCCGGACCCGCCGGGAACCAGCCCCTGTCGTACGTCACGGGGGCCGGACGGCCTCTCAGGAACCGGCCTGCTCGACCCCGCCCGTGTCCGTCCGCGCGGCTGCGGTCGCCTGCCGCCGGTCCACCGCGTCGAGGGCACGCTGGGCGAGCGGGTGCGAGCGCACGAGTTCACCGAGGGTCGTCCGGCCACGGGTGATGTCCGTGAACGCCCGCCAGGCGGGGCGCACGCCGGTGAGAGCCGCGTGGAACAGGCCCGGACGCCGCTCGAAGAGGGCCAGCATCCGCTTTCCCACGCTCATCTCCACGCCGAGGCCCGCCTTGATCGCGAAGGCGTAGTTCAGGGCCTGGCGGCGGGCGTCCACCGCGTCGTGCGCCTCCGCGATGCGGACCGCCCACTCGCCGGCGAGCCGGCCCGAGCGCAGCGCGAAGGAGATCCCCTCGCGGGTCCACGGTTCGAGCAGCCCGGCCGCGTCCCCGCACACCAGCACCCGCCCGCGCGAGAGCGGCGAGTCGTCGGCGCGGCAGCGGGTCAAGTGGCCGGAGGAGATGCTCGGTTCGAAGCCGGCGAGGCCGAGCCGGCCGATGAAGTCCTCCAGATACCGCTTGGTGGCGGCGCCCTCGCCGCGCGCGGAGATCACCCCGACCGTCAGCGTGTCCCCCTTGGGGAACACCCAGCCGTAGCTGCCGGGCATCGGGCCCCAGTCGATGAGGACCCGGCCCTTCCAGTCCTCGGCGACCGTCTCGGGCACCGGGATCTCCGCCTCCAGGCCGAGATCCACCTGGTCGAGCTTCACGCCGACGTGTGCCCCTATGCGGCTCGCGCTGCCGTCGGCGCCGATGACCGCCCGTGCCAACACCGCTTCGCCGCCCTGGAGGACGACCGCGACCGTCCGCCGGTCGGGCACGGCCGAGCCGTGCTGCTCGACCCGTGTGACGGTGGCGCCGGTGCGCAGTTCGGCGCCGGCCTTCTGGGCGTGCTCGACGAGCTGCTGGTCGAACTCGGGCCGGTTGATCAGTCCGAACAGCATCTGCCGGGAGCGGCGGGTGCGGGTGAAGCGTCCGTTGTTCGAGAACGTCACCGCGTGCACCCGGTCCTGGAGGGGCAGCTCGAAACCCGGTGGAAGCGCGTCACGGGAGAGACCGATGATGCCGCCGCCGCATGTTTTGTAGCGGGGCAGCTCCGCCTTCTCCAGCAACAGGACGCGCCGCCCCGCGACCGCCGCCGCATAGGCGGCCGAAGCCCCCGCGGGTCCCGCGCCCACCACGACGACGTCCCACACCTGCTGCACGTCGTCCGCCGAAGAGTTCTCGCTGCTCACGATGGTCTACTGCTCCCGATCAAGCCGCCTGCCGCACCTGTCCCCCGCATCCTACGACCGAGATCGCCGCGGTCGGCTGTGGGAGGATCGGCAACACCCGTCAGGACAACGTCGCACCCACAAGGAGCGTGCCCATGTCGTCGAATCCGGTCGCCGAGACCGTCGCCTCGCTGATGCCCCGGGCGAAGGCGGAGCTCACCGAACTGGTGGCGTTCAGGTCGGTGGCGGACTTCGACCAGTTCCCGCGCGCCGAGAGCGAGGCCGCGGCGAACTGGATAGCCGCCGCCCTGCGCGCGGAGGGCTTCCAGGACGTGTCCCTCCTCGACACCCCGGACGGCACGCAGTCGGTGTACGGGTTCCTGCCGGGGCCGGAGGGCGCGAAAACGGTTCTGCTGTACGCGCACTACGACGTGCAGCCGCCGCTGGACGAGGCCGGCTGGGCCACCCCGCCCTTCGAGCTGACCGAGCGCGACGGCCGCTGGTTCGGCCGGGGCACCGCCGACTGCAAGGGCGGCTTCATCATGCACCTGCTGGCCCTGCGCGCCCTCAGGGCGAACGGCGGGGTGCCGGTCCATGTGAAGGTGATCGTCGAGGGCTCGGAGGAGCAGGGCACGGGCGGCCTCGAGCGGTACGCCGAGGAGCACCCGGAGCTGCTCGCCGCCGACACCATCGTGATCGGCGACGCGGGCAACTTCCGGGTCGGTCTGCCCACCGTCACCTCCACGCTGCGCGGCATGACCATGATGCGGGTGCGGATCGACACCCTCGCGGGCAATCTGCACTCCGGCCAGTTCGGCGGCGCCGCCCCCGACGCGCTGGGCGCGCTGATCCGCGTACTGGACTCGCTGCGCGCGGAGGACGGCTCGACGACGGTGGACGGCCTGACCGACGCCCCGGCGTGGCAGGGACTCCAGTACGACGAGGAGCAGTTCCGCAAGGACGCCAAGGTCCTCGACGGCGTCGAACTGATCGGTTCGGGCACGGTCGCCGACCGTATCTGGGCCCGCCCCGCGGTCACCGTCCTCGGCATCGACTGCCCGCCGGTCGTCGGCGCCACCCCGTCGGTGCAGTCGAGCGCCCGGGCGCTGATCAGTCTGCGAGTGCCGCCGGGCGTGGACGCGGCCGAGGCGACGAAGCTGCTCGAAGCCCACCTGGAGGCGCACACGCCGTGGGGCGCGCGGGTGCGGACCGAGCAGATCGGTCAGGGCCAGCCGTTCAGCGCCGACACCACGAGTCCGGCGTACGCGGCGATGGCCGAGGCGATGGCGGTGGCCTATCCCGGCCAGGAGATGCAGTACGCCGGCCAGGGCGGCTCCATCCCGTTGTGCAACACCCTCGCGGCGCTCTACCCGCGCGCGGAGATCCTCCTCATCGGTCTGAGCGAGCCGGAGGCCCAGATCCACGCGGTCAACGAGAGCGTGTCCCCCGAGGAGCTGGAGCGCCTGTCGGTGGCGGAGGCGCTGTTCCTGCGCACGTACGCGACGAGCTGAGCCGCGCGCTCTGCTCTCGGCAGAGGGCCTCGCCCGGTGGGCGGGGCCCTCTCTACGGTCGTCCCATGGACGTCATCGCGCTCCTCCCCCGGCTGCACCTGCTGCGCTTCCCGGTCGGCCAGGCCTACCTCTGGCGCGACGCCGGCGAGTTGACGCTCGTGGACGCCGGACCGCCCGGCTCCGGCCGTGCGATCGCCGACGCGGTGGCCGCCCTGGGGCACGATCGGGCGGCCGTACGGCGGGTGGTGCTCACCCACTTCCACGAGGACCACGCGGGCGGAGCGGCCGAACTGGCGGCCCTCACCGGCGCGGAGGTGCTGGCGCACACCGCGGACGCGGCGGTACTGCGCCGCGACGTCCCTTCCCCGGAACCGGTGCTGGAGGAGTGGGAACGTCCGCTGCACGCCGCCGCGCTGCGCCGCCTGCCCGTGCGCGATGTCGAACCGCCCCCGGCGATCACGGAGTTGGCCGACGGTGATGTCCTCTCCTTCGGCGCGGGAGCGCGCGTGGTCCATGTGCCCGGTCACACCGACGGCAGCATCGCCCTCCATCTGCCGCACCACGGCGTGCTGTTCACGGGGGACACGGTCGCCGCCTCGCCCGTCGACGGTTCGGTGATGCCGGGCGTGTTCAACCTGGACCGGACCCTGACCGTCGCCGCGCTCCACCGGCTCGCCGCGCTCGACACGGACGTGGCCTGCTTCGGCCACGGCGACCCGGTGACCGAACGGGCGTCGGCCGCCCTGCGCGAAGCGGCTGACAGCCATCGCCCCACGCCGTGAGGCTGGGGATCACGCCCCTGTCCCCGCGCCTCACCGCCCATCGCGCCCTCGCCACAGCCCTCGTCCCGCCGAGCGACCGCGAGGCGGCGGATCTCGTGGCGACCGGCGTGCCCCTCGGCAGCCGGGTCGGCGGACAGGTGTTGCGCGTCGACGTGGAGGGCCGGCCGGATGACCGGTTTCGAACGCCGGCTGCGGGAGGAGAGCCGCTCCACCCCCTACCCGGCGCAAGCACTGCGCCGCGCCGTGGCCGCGTGCGGGTCACCCGAGGGGGACCCCCGCCTCCAGGTAGAGCGCGGCGCCCCGCTCCCGCGCCCGCAGCGCCCCAGCGCAGCCGCTCGTAGCGGACCGGGGGCAGCAGGTCGGCGGCCTCCTCCTCGGTGACGAAGCGCCAGCCGCGCAGTTCGGGGCCGGGCAGCAGCAGCCGCTCGGCCGCAGCGGAGTCGAGCCGGCCGCCGTCGAAGAGCAGGCGCAGCCCGCCGTAGCCGGGAGGCGTCGGCCGCTCCCAGTCGACGACGAGCAGCCGGGGTACGTCGTCCAGCCGGACGCCGGTCTCCTCCTCGACCTCGCGCATGCCCGCGCGCGCGGGCGCCTCGCCCGGCTCCACGACACCGCCGGGGAACTCCCAGCCGGGCTTGTAGGTCGGGTCGACGAGCAGCACCCGGTCCCGCTCGTCGAAGAGCAGCACTCCGGCGGCCAGCGTCTCGGCGGTCGGCTCGGGGGTCTGCACGATCTCGCAGGCGGCCACCGACCCGCTGCCGACGGCCTCCGCGATACGGGCGGCGGTCTGGTACGGCGTGAGGTGGCTGGAGTCGACCGGGTGGGCGTCGGCGGTGAGCCAGCCGGCGAGCGCGGCGCGGTACGGCTCGATGTGGTCGTACGACCACTGCCGTACCCGTATCTCCGCGTCGGGTAGGTCGGGCGGGAGTTCCCGCCCGGCTATTCGCTGGCGCAGGATCGTTTCCCCCGGGGCCAGCAGCACATGTCGGACGGCGATCCGGCGGGCCGCGAGGCCACCGAAGATCTCGTCGCGGTACTCCTGGCGCAGCAGGGTCATGGGGACGACGAGAGTGCCCCCCAGTTCGCCGAGGAGCGCGGCCGCGGTGTCGATCACGAGGCGGCGCCAGATCGGCAGGTCCTGGAAGTCGCCGACCTCGGCGAGTCGTTTGGGCGGCAGCAACTGCGGGAGCGCCGCCCCCACGACCTCGGGGTCGAAGAGCGTGCTGTTCGGGATCAGGTCGATCAGTTCCCGTGCGGTGGTCGTCTTTCCCGCACCGAACGCGCCGTTGATCCAGACGACGGTCACGTTTCCCCCTCTGCTGTCGGCCCCCTGTGGCTTGCCCGCTCCACCCTGCCACGGAATTCGCGTCCCGTTGAGGGCGCGTGAACGCCGTGCGCCGGCCCCCGGGCGGTGGGGACCGGCGCCACGGCCTGGTGCGGAATCCGTCAGTCGGTCTGGCCCAGGGCGTCCTCGTCGACTGCCAGACTGTCCCTGGCGATGGTGTCGTCGAGGGTGCTGAGGGTGTCCCCCACGTTCAGTCCGTCGAGGCCCTCACCGCCGAGGCCGTGCGAGGGGGTGATCGCCGCGACGACGAAACCGGTGGCGAGGGAGGCGATGGCGAGCATGCTGCGCTTCTTCATGCCCGGATCAACTGCACGGGCCGCGTGAGGTCACGCGCCGACCGCGACCTGCTCCGGAGCGGGTGCGTCGTCCCGGTGAGGGAACGTTCCTCCGGACCGGCTGTCCAGGGCTCCGCTCAGACCCCCGCGGCCGTCATCTCCGGCCCGCTGGCCAGCGCCGCGGCGGCCGCACCCACCAGGCCTGCGTCGGTGCCCATCTGCGCGGGCACCACGGTCAGTCTCCGCACGAAGGACAGGGTGGCGTAGTCGGCGAGGGACCGCCGCAGGGGGGTGAACAGGACGCCGCCCGCCTTGCCGACTCCGCCGCCGATCACCGCGATGTCGATCTCGACGAGGGTCGCGGTGGCGGCGATGCCGGCGGCCAGGGCCTGCGCGGCGCGCTCGAAGGAGGACACGGCGACGGGGTGCCCCGCACGGGCCGCGGCGGCCACGGCGGCGGCGGAGGTGTCACCGTCCGGGCCGGGCAGCCACCCGTTCTCCAGGGCGCGCCGGGCGATGTTCGGCCCGCTGGCGATGCGCTCCACGCAGCCGCGCGCCCCGCACGGACACGGGTCGCCGTCGAGATCGACACTGATGTGACCGATGTGCCCGGCGTTGCCGGAAGGGCCGGGGTGCAGTCGGCCGCCCAGGACCAGACCACCGCCGACGCCGGTGGACACCACCATGCACAGGGCGTTGTCATGGCCGCGGGCGGCACCCTGCCAGTGCTCGGCGGCGGTGATCGCCACGCCGTCGCCGATCAGCTCGACGGGGAGGTTCCCGGTGGCCGCCCGCACCCGCTCGACCAGCGGGTAGTCCCGCCAGCCGGGCACGTTGACCGGGCTCACCGTGCCGGCGGAGGCGTCCACCGGGCCGGCGCTGCCGATGCCGAGGGCGCGGGCGCGCACCCACAGCGGCGAGGCCGTCAGGTCCCCGAGCACCTCCTCGACGGCCCGCATCACGGTGTCGCCGTCCTGCTGGGCGGGCGTGGGCCGCTGGGCGCGGACCAGGATCGCGCCGTCGCCGTCCACCAGCGCGCCGGCGATCTTGGTGCCGCCGATGTCCAGCGCGGCCACGAGGTCGGTGTGCATCAGTCTCGGTTCTCCCCGTCAACCATCGAAAAAAGGGCTGGCCGGTCCAGCGGTGGGGACGTGGGCCGGGATTGCGGTGGACAGTCTCTCCCGCATCTGACAACGTTGTCCAGGCCCTATGCTCGTCGGCACATCCTCACCCATCTCCAGGGGCGCACGCACCGCGGGCGTCTCCATGGACAACAGGACAGGACCCGCACCGTGCCCGAGACGCCCCGCCGCGCTGTCGGCATCTCCGGAAACCGCTACGGCAATCGTCCCACCATGAAGGACGTGGCGGCGCGCGCGGGGGTCGGACTCAAGACCGTCTCGCGCGTGGTGAACGGCGAGCCGGGCGTCACACCGGAGACCGAGCGGCGCGTCCAGGAGGCCATCGACGCGCTCGGCTTCCGCCGCAACGACAGCGCGCGTGTCCTGCGCAAGGGCCGCACCGCCACCGTCGGCCTGGTCCTCGAGGACCTCGCCGACCCGTTCTACGGCCCCCTCAGCCGGGCCGTCGAGGAGGTGGCGCGGGCGCACGGCGCGCTGCTCATCAACGGCTCCAGCGCCGAGGACCCCGACCGGGAACAGGAGTTGGCGCTGGCGTTGTGCGCGCGCAGGGTGGACGGCCTCGTGGTCATCCCGGCCGGTGACGACCACCGCTATCTGGAGCCGGAGATCAAGGCGGGCGTCGCGACGGTGTTCGTGGACCGGCCCGCGGGGCGGATCGACGCCGACTGCGTGCTGTCGGACAACTTCGGCGGGGCCCGGGAGGGCGTCGCCCACCTCGTCGCGCACGGGCATCGCAGGATCGGCTTCATCGGGGACATGCCCCGCATCCACACCGCGGCCGAGCGGCTGCGCGGCTACCGCGCGGCGATGGAGGACGCCGGGATAGCCGTCGAGGACGCCTGGATGTCCCTGGGCGCCACCGATCCCGGGCGGGTCCGCCGGGCGGCCGAGGAGATGCTGACCGGGCCGGCGCCGGTCACCGCCGTGTTCTCGGGCAACAACCGGGTGACGGTCACCGTGATCCGGGTGCTCGCCGAGCAGAGCCGCCGTACCGCCCTCGTGGCCTTCGACGACCTGGAGCTGGCCGACCTGCTCCAGCCGGGCGTCACGGTGGTCGCACAGGACGCCGCCGCCATCGGCCGTACCGCCGCGGACCGTCTCTTCCGGCAGCTGGACGGCACCCTGATCGCGCCCGAGCGCATCGAAGTGCCCACCCGGCTCGTCACCCGCGGCTCGGGCGAGCTGCCCCCGGCGGACTGAGCCCGGCGTGGAGGGACACGAGGAGGACCGCACCCTGGAGGCGCTGGGCCTGTCCGACGCCCCGCGCGACCATCCGCTGATGTATCCCGGAGTCTGGCCGGCGGAGTCCGGACTGCTCGACGGGGACCGGCTGTTGCCGCTGGACCGCCTGACGTTCCCGGACCGGACGCCCGTGCTGGCCGTCGGCTCCAATGCGTGCCCCGCTCAACTGCGGCACAAGATGGCCGGGTTCGCCCTCACCTCGCCGATCCCGATGGTCCGGACCCGGGTCACGGGCATCGACGTGGGTGTGTCGGCCCATGTGAGCATCCTGGGGTACGTGTCCGCCTCCCCCGTCCACGCGCCCGGTGTGACCCGGGAGTTGTTCGTCATCTGGCTGGACGCCGAACAGCTCGCCGTCGTCGACGCGACCGAGCCGAACTTCGACCGGGTCCGGCTGCCCGAACCGTCGGTGCGCGTCGAACCGGACGACGGCGGGACGTTGTCCGGGGTGTTCGCGTACGTCAACCGTCACGGGGTCCTGCACAACGGCGCCGGAGTGCCGCGCAACCATCCGGGACAGCGTCCCCTGATCACCGAACTCCTGCTGGCGTCAACCGAGTTGCGGCGGATGTTCGGCGTGACGCCGGAGGAGTTCTGTGTCCGCGCCAGGGCCGACGCGCGGCTCTGCGAGCGCGGTACACAGCTGTTCGCGAAGGAGAAGATGGTGACCCGTTCCGGGCTGGAACACCTCCGCGTCCGTTAGGATCATCACACGGCATCGCGTGTCGGTCACCGGCTGGGTGAGGCATGGAGGTGCCCGTGAGTTTGCCTTACGGAGGCATTCCACACATGTCTGTCGAGCTGAACCACACGATCGTCCACTCCCGCGACAACCGGGAGTCCGCCGAGTTCCTCGCCCACGTCCTGGGGCTCGAAGTCGGTTCCGAGTGGGGCCCGTTCGTCCCGGTCGACACGAGCAACGGCGTCACCCTGGACTTCGTCACCATCCCGGCGGAGTCCATCACCATGCAGCACTACGCCTTCCTCGTCTCCGACGAGGAGTTCGACGCCGCCTTCGAGCGGATCAGGGAAGCCGGGATCACGTACTTCGCCGATCCGCACGGAAAGCGGCCGGGTGAGATCAACCACCACCACGGCGGGCGGGGTCTGTACTTCATGGATCCCGCGGGGCACGGGATGGAGATCATCACCACCCCGTACACCTTTCCCGAGCAGTAGCCGGGGCTGAACGCCGACGGCCGGCCGGAGTGACCCACGCTCCGGCGGCCCTCCCGCTTTCCGGTGGTCACCGTCCGGCGGCCGTCAGATCGCCCCGGCGCGGTGCCGCGAAGCCCTCCAGGGCGTCCCGCGTGAGCCCGGTCGCGTCGGTCACCTCGGCCGCGTCGAGGGCGCCGCAGTCCAGGCCGCGCAGCAGGTAGCCGCTGAGGGCCTTGGCGGTCGCCGGCTCGTCCATCACGTCTCCGCCGGCCCGGTTGGCGTACCGGGAGAGGCGCTCGGCGGCCTGCGCGAAGCCCTCTCGGTAGAAGGCGAAGACGGCCGCGTAACGGGTCGGGATGTGGCCGGGGTGCATGTCCCAGCCCTGGTAGTAGGCGCGGGCGAGGGCGCGGCGGGTGAGCCTGTAGTGCAGGCGCCACGCGTCGTGGACCTGGCCGGTGGGGCCGACCGGCAGGACGTTCGTGGAGCCGTCGGAGACCCGTACGCCGGTGCCGGCGGCGGCGACCTGCATGACGGCCTTGGCGTGGTCGGCGGCCGGGTGGTCGGCGGCCTGGTGGGCGGCGGAGACGCCGAGGCAGGCGCTGTAGTCGAAGGTGCCGTAGTGCAGGCCGGTGGCGCGGCCCTCGGCGGCCTGGATCATGCGGGCGACGGTGGCGGTTCCGTCGGCGGCGAGGACGGCCTGGCTGGTCTCGATCTGGATCTCGAAGCCGAGCCGGCCGGGGGTGAGACCTCGCGCCTTCTCGAAGGCCTCCAGGAGCCGGACCATCGCGGTGACCTGCTCGGCGTAGGTCACCTTCGGCAGGGTCAGCACCAGCCCGTCGGGCAGGCCTCCGGCCTCCATCAGGCCGGTGAGGAAGATGTCCAGGGTGCGGATGCCCCGGTCGCGGACGGCGGCCTCCATGCACTTCATGCGGATGCCCATGTAGGGGGCGGCCGTGCCCGAGGCGTACGCCTCGGCGATCAGCCGGGCCGCTCGGGCGGCGGCCTCGTCCTCCTCGGCGTCCGGGCGGGAGCCGTAGCCGTCCTCGAAGTCGACCCGCAGGTCCTCGATCGGCTCGCGCTCCAGCTTGGCGCGCACGCGCGTGTACACGGGCTCGGCGAGTTCACCGGACAGGCCGAGGACGGCGGCGAACGACGCCGCGTCGGGGGCGTGTTCGTCGAGCGCGGCGAGGGCCCGGTCGCCCCAGGAGCGGATGGTGTCGGCGGCGAAGGCGTCACCGGGGACGTAGACGGTGTGGACGGGCTGGCGGGTGCCGGGGTCGCCCGGATAGCGGCGTTCGAGTTCGGCGTCGACCGGGGCGAGGGAGGCGCTGATCTCCTCGCCGACAGCACCCGCGAGGCTCGTCGACACCGTCTCCTGCTGGCCCTCGCCCATTCCCGCACCCTTCTGTTTTCCACTGTACGGAATCAACAATCCGTTGAACGAAGCTAACCGTGGGGCTTCTCGTGGGTCAACACCCTGTCCATGCCCTGACCGCGCCGGCCCTCCCCTCGCTTCCGTCCCGGGGCCCTCTTCCGTCCGCTCGTTCGTACAATCACCCTGGCGTACGAGGGGAAAGGGGAGCCACTTGGCGGACCGCAGAGGGCTCACGCGGCGCACGGGACTGAGGACCGCGCTGGCCGCCACCGTCGGCGTTCCCCTGATCGGCACGCTTCCGGCCTCTTCGGCCGTCCGGGTCGCCACGGCCGAAGAGAAGTCGATCAGGAGGGCTGCCGTCGTCCCGGACCTGGACGTCATGACCTTCAACCTCCGGTTCCCCAGCACCAGGGAACCGCACAGCTGGACGGCCCGCCGTCCGGTGATGGCCGCCCTGCTGCGCGCGGCGGCGCCCCACGTCATCGGCACCCAGGAGGGCGAACCTCCCCAACTGCGCGAGATCGAGGCCGACCTCGGACCCCACTACGACTGGATCGGCACCGGGCGCGGCGGGGGCGACGACGAGTCGATGGCCGTCTTCTACGACACCCGGCGGCTCGCCGCGGTCGAGCACGCCCACTTCTGGCTCTCCGACACCCCGGCCGTGCGCGGATCCAACACCTGGGGCGGGGCCCATCCCCGGATGGTCACCTGGGTCCGGTTCCGCGATCTGAAGGCGGCCGGGCGGCAGTTCTGTGTCTTCAACACCCACCTCGACAACGCCGGCCGGTACGCCCGCGAACGCGCCACCGCGATGATCGTCGAGCGGCTCGCCGCGTTCGATCCCGGCCTGCCCCTGCTGGTGACCGGCGACTTCAACGCCGCCGCGCACCGCAGCACGATCCACGAGACCCTGCTGGGCGGCGGCCTCGTCGACACCTGGGACACGGCGGAGCGGCGCGGCCCGGCCTACGGGACCTTCCACGCGTACCGGGGTCCGCAGCCCGGTGGGGACCGCATCGACTGGATCCTGGCGACGCCGGGGGTCACGGTCCACCGGACGTGGGTGGACACCTTCTCGCTGGACGGCCAGTACCCCAGCGACCACCTGCCGGTGTGCGCCTCGGTGACCCTCGGACGAGGTGACCCCGCATGAGGTGTCCCCGCATGAGGTGTCCCCGCATGAGGTGACCCCTGGACAGGGGATCCTTGGACGAACCGAGGCCCCCGTGACCGGCTCGGTCACGGGGGCCTCGTACAGCGGCGGTCGGGGATCAGCCCTTGCGGGCCTTGATCTCCTCGGTGAGCTGCGGGACGACGTCGAACAGGTCGCCGACGACGCCGTAGTCGACCAGGTCGAAGATCGGGGCCTCGGCGTCCTTGTTGACGGCCACGATCGTCTTCGAGGTCTGCATGCCGGCGCGGTGCTGGATGGCGCCGGAGATGCCGTTGGCGATGTAGAGCTGCGGCGAGACGGACTTGCCGGTCTGGCCGACCTGGTTGGTGTGCGGGTACCAGCCGGCGTCCACCGCGGCACGCGAAGCGCCGACGGCCGCACCGAGCGAGTCGGCGAGGGCCTCGATGATCGCGAAGTTCTCCGCGCCGTTGACGCCACGGCCGCCGGAGACGACGATCGCGGCCTCGGTCAGCTCCGGGCGCCCGCTGGACTCACGCGGGGTGCGGCCGGTGACCTTGGTGCCGGTCGCCTGGGCGGAGAAGGTCACCGCGAGGGCCTCGACCGCACCGGCGGCCGGAGCGGCCTCGACGGCGGCGCTGTTCGGCTTGACCGTGATGACCGGGGTGCCCTTGACGACACGGGAGGTGGTGGTGAAGGACGCGGCGAACACCGACTGGGTGGCCACCGGGCCCTCCGCGCCGGCCTCGAGGTCGATGGCGTCGGTGATGATGCCGGAGCCGGTGCGCAGCGCGAGGCGGGCGGCGATCTCCTTGCCCTCCGCGGAGGACGGGACCAGCACCGCGGCCGGGGAGACGGCCTCGACGGCGGCCTGGAGCGCGTCCACCTTCGGCACCACGAGGTAGTCGGCGTACTCGGACGCGTCGTGCGTGAGGACCTTGACCGCGCCGTGCTCGGCGAGGACGGAGGCGGTGTCGGCGGCGCCGCTGCCGAGGGCCACGGCGACGGGCTCACCGATACGGCGGGCCAGGGTCAGCAGCTCCAGGGTGGGCTTGCGGACGGCACCGTCCACGTGGTCGACGTAGACGAGGACTTCAGCCATGGGATTGCTCTCCTGCGTACGGAATGAGGGGCGGTCAGCGAGTGAGGGCTCAGATGAACTTCTGGCCCGCGAGGAACTCAGCGAGCTGCTTACCGCCCTCGCCCTCGTTCTTGACGATCGTGCCGGCGGTGCGGGCCGGACGCGCGGTCGCGGTCTCGACCTTGGTGAAGGCGCCGTCCAGGCCGACCTCCTCCGCCTCGATGTCGAGGTCGGACAGGTCCCAGGACTGAACCGGCTTCTTCTTGGCGGCCATGATGCCCTTGAAGGACGGGTAGCGCGCCTCGCCCGACTGGTCGGTCACCGACACGACGGCCGGCAGGGAGGCCTCGAGCTGCTCCGAGGCGGCGTCGCCGTCGCGGCGGCCCCTGACGGTGCCGTCCTCGACAGAGACCTCGGAGAGCAGGGTGACCTGCGGGACGCCCAGGCGCTCGGCGACCAGGGCCGGGACGACGCCCATGGTGCCGTCGGTGGACGCCATGCCGGAGATGACCAGGTCGTAGCCGGCCTTCTCGATCGCCTTGGCCAGCACCAGGGAGGTGCCGATGGCGTCGGTGCCGTGCAGGTCGTCGTCCTCGACGTGGATCGCCTTGTCGGCGCCCATGGAGAGGGCCTTGCGGAGCGCGTCCTTGGCGTCCTCGGGGCCCACTGTCAGGACGGTGATCTCCACGTCGTCGTCGGAGTTCTCGGAGATCTGCAGCGCCTGCTCGACCGCGTACTCGTCGAGCTCGGAGAGCAGACCGTCCACGTCGTCCCGGTCGACGGTCAGGTCATCGGCGAAGTGCCGGTCGCCAGTGGCGTCGGGCACGTACTTCACAGTGACAACGATCCTCAAGCTCACGCCGGCTCTCCTACTGCATCGTCAGTTCTGGCTGCCTTCTTTCAGGCAGCATAGGCGCCACAAGCGGCCGATTCCGATCGGGGCCGCCTGCGCTCCCGAACGAAACATTACTCATCAGTACACCCAGTTCCTGCCCGCTAAGCAAGCGCTTTGAACTGTGACCTCCGCAACGCAGCGTAATCGGAACTCAAGGGCTCCGCAGGAGCGCCGGACAGTGATCAATCCCGCAGAGCGGTGAAACGCCCCTGGTGGTAGAGCAGCGGCCGGCCCGCTCCCGCGGGATCGCCCAGCACCACTTCGGCCAGGACGATCCGATGGTCCCCCGCGGGCACGCGCGCGACGACCCGGCACACCAGCCAGGCCAGCACGTCGTCCAGTACGGGCACCCCCTCGGGGCCCTCGCGCCAGGACGTCGGCGCGCCGAACCGGTCCGCGCCGCTGCGCGCGAAGGTCGCGGCCAGCTCCCGCTGGTGGTCGCCGAGTATGTGCACGCCGACATGCCCGGCCGCGGAGACCGCCGGCCAGCTGGAGGCCCCGGTACCGATGCCGAAGGACAGCATCGGCGGCTCGGCGGAGACGGAGGTGAGCGACGTGGCGGTGAAGCCGACCGGCCCGCCCTCTCCGGGCGCGTGATCACGGCGACGCCGGCCGCGTGGCGGCGGAAGACGGAGCGCAGCAGCTCCGGAGAGGCGAGCTGGGGAGTATGGAGACCGGGCGTGGCCGTCATGGAATGGTCCTGGTCCTTCTGCCGGGGGCGACGGGCAAAGGCGTGGCCGCTCAACGGCCCGGACAGCGCGCGCTCGCGGTGCGCACGAGGTCGACGTGCACCCGTCCGTGGAGAAGGAGTTCCTCAGGCATACGGTCAGGCTGACGATAGGTGGTGCGCGCAGTCAAGCGCGTTCCGGCATCCGGGAGCCGGTTCACCGTCGGCGGCACGGACTCACACCGCCTCGCCCAGGGCCGCGATGACGTCGGCCTTGCGGGGCTGTCCGGTGGCACGGCGCACGACGTGGCCGTCGGCGTCCAGGACGAGCACGGTCGGGGTCTTGAGGACGGCGAGTTCCCGGACGAGGTCGAGGCGTGCCTCGGCGTCGATCTCGATGTGGGTGACGCCGGGGACCAGGTCCGCCACCTCGCCGAGGATCCTGCGGGTGGCCCGGCAGGGGGCGCAGAAGGCGCTGGAGAACTGCAGGAGCGTGGCCCGCTCGCCCAGTTCACCGCCCAACCGGTCGGCCCCGAGCCGCTGTCCTTCGTCGCGCCCGCGCACGCGCACCCTCCCGCTCCGCCGTCGGTGCACCACTCCGTAGGCGCTCGCCACCGCGAGCACCGCCACGCACACCATGAATCCGGTCATCATCGGCACAAGCATTCATGAGACCGCAAAGATTCCCGGCTCCGCCGGCCCGTCCGTTGCGGAATGCTTGATTCATGGACATTGATGCGCGAGGACCGCGGTTCGGGGCGGCCGTCACGACCGTCGTGCTGGCGGTCGCACTGATCACCCTGAACCCGTGGCCGCTGGCCTGGCAGACGCTGGTGTTCGCGCTCGGCACGGTCGGCGGGGTCGGCCGCTCGCCGTACGGCTGGGCGTTCCGGGTGGCCGTTCGCCCGAGGCTCGGGCCGCCCACCGCTTTCGAGGCGCCGCAGCCACCGCGTTTCGCTCAGGCGGTGGGGCTGGCCTTCGCGGGTGCGGGTCTGCTCGGTTTCGCCCTGGGCGCCGACTGGTTGGGGCTGGCGGCCACCGGGGCGGCGCTCGCGGCGGCGTTCCTCAATGCCGCTTTCGGGTATTGCCTGGGCTGTGAGATGTACCTGCTCGTACGGCGGGTGAAGGTTCGGGCGGAGTAAAGACCAGCTAAAAGCCCGAGGTGGATCAAGCGGGGCGGAAGTGACGAGAATCTCGCGCCAAGCAGGCGCGAGGACTGGCTACCCGGCCGTTCTTCGGGCACGATCTGCGGGATGCCGTAAAACCTACGGCTGCGTAACTTTGCCGCCGGGGAGCCGCTCCCGGGCAGAGATCAGGAAGGGTTCGCCTCGCCCATGGCTGAGCTTGTCTACCGTCCCGTCGTCGGCCTCGCCCAGACACTGTTCAAGGTCTGGGACCTCAAGATCGACTGCCAGGGGTCGGAGAACATCCCGCGCTCGGGCGGAGCCGTGCTGGTGAGCAACCACATCAGCTATCTCGACTTCATCTTCAACGGGCTCGCGGCGCTCCCGCAGAAACGTCTCGTTCGTTTCATGGCGAAAGAGTCCGTCTTCCGCCACAAGGTCTCCGGGCCGCTGATGCGCGGCATGAAGCACATCCCGGTGGACCGCAAGCAGGGTGAGGCCGCGTACGCCCACGCGTTGGACTCGCTGCGCTCCGGCGAGATCGTCGGCGTCTTCCCCGAGGCCACCATCTCCGAGTCGTTCACGCTGAAGACCTTCAAGTCCGGCGCGGCGCGCCTGGCCCAGGAGGCGGGCGTGCCGCTGGTGCCGATGGCCGTGTGGGGGACGCAGCGGCTGTGGACCAAGGGCCACCCGCGCAACTTCAAGCGCAGCCACACCCCGATCACCATGCGGGTCGGCGAGGGGCTCGAGGCCTCCCGCGACAAGTACGCGGGCGCGATCACCCGTCAGGTGCGCGAGCGGGTCCAGGAGCTGCTGGAGGCCGCCCAGCGCGCCTACCCGGTCCGCCCCAAGGACGCGAACGACACCTGGTGGATGCCTGCCCACCTGGGCGGTACGGCTCCGACACCGGAGCAGGTGCGCGCGGCCGAGGCCCGCTGACCTCCGCCCCCCGGGGATCGGCACGGCGGCCGACAGGGTCCCGGCCAGGAACGGGAAGCCCGGTGTCCCGTGGCCGGTGCGGCCGTCGGCCGGGCTTCGTCCGCCGAACGCGCTACGGGGGGCGAGGATACGGCGCTGGATCAAGGTGTCGATGGCGGCTGTGCTGGTGCTCGGCCTGACCGTGCTGGATCGCCCGGCCGTACGTCGACGAATGGTGGACGATCCGCTCGGCCTGTGACGGGGTGCTGCCCGGTGACGCCGTGTGCGATCTGCTTCCCGAGGGCGCACGGGTGGAGAGCACCTCGTCGGGCGGGGTGAAGGAACTCGGCGACTACGGCTGCGACATCTTCATCGGAAGCGAGCACAGCGGGGACCGGGTACCCGTAGTCGCTGCCCCGTCCGTCGAGCCGCTCCAGGTCGTAGGCGAACCAGGCGCGCTCGGGGGCGTAGAGGATCGTGAACGCCTGCGGGTCCTTTGGGGAGTACGGCGAGCAGGTCCTCCGGATCGGCCCTGACGGACGTGTGGGGCTGGGTGTGCTCGAAGTCGGCATGCGCCTCGCCGGGGGCGAGGAAACGGCCGAGAGCGGTCCAGTCCTCGTCATCGGTCCAGCCCTCGTCATCGGGCCGGGCCGACTCGGCGGGGACGGCGGGCAGGACGGCCTCGTCGTCGGAGCCGAGGTACCGGTGCTGGTCGACGATGTACCGGGCGAGCATGCGGGCGACGGCGGATCCCATGCCCTCGGGTGGTTCGGCATCGTTCGGAGCGGCGGCCACCGCGAAGGCGGCGCGGGCCTGGCGAGGGCGTGTGGCGCGTCGGGGCGGGCGGCGCGGGTGGCCGCGTGCACGACCGCGCCGAGCACCTCGCCGCCGTCTCCGCAGGGGTGTTCGTGCGCGAGGATCGCGCGCACGGCGTCGAAACGCCTCAGGTCGTCGCCCGGGTCGAGGGCACGGGTGGCGGCCGCGGGGTTCGTCGGCGAGGGCGCGGGTGGCGGCGGGGATCTCCTGGCAGGGTGGGCCGTCGTCCGAGCCGGCCAGCAGCAGCGGTACGGCGACGCCGGTGGCGACCAGCGCGAGGGCGACGGCGGAGGCGAGCGGCCGGTGTCTCCTCAGCCGGCCCAGGAGTGTCGGTGGTGCGGGCTCCGCCGGCCGGCCGGTCTCCTGTCGCGGTGCGTCGTCCCCGTCCGCATCGGCCTCTCGGGCCTCTCCCCCATCGCGCATGCCGGTGAGGTTGCGACTGCGGCCGGCCGGGTGTGCGGCGGGGTGTCACAGCGTGGTGGGAAGGGTCTTCCAGAGGTGGGGGCGGTCGGAGGCGGCCCGGAGTGCGCGCAGGACGGACGGGGGCGGTGCGGCGTACAGGACGGGGTGATCGCTTTCACCGGCGGCGGTGTCGGGGAGGAAGGCCAACTGTTCCTCGCCCAAGGAGAACCGGGCGTTCACTCCGGGCTTGTTGCCGCGCGGGTCCTGTCGGTGCCAGGCGCCGTTGAAGCGGACGGCGACCAGTCCGTGGACGACGTCGAACGTCTGGTAGCAGAGCGCGGTGGGGATGTCCTCGGCGCGCAGCAGCGCGGTCAGCGCGTGGGCCTTGGCGTAGCAGATGCCCGTGCGCTGCTCCAGTACGTCGGAGGCGCGCCAGGTGACCCGCAGGTCGCCGGAATCCTGCGAGTGGGGGATCGTGTCCCGCACGAACTCGAAGGCCAGCCGCGCATAGGCATACGAGTCCTCCGCGTCCTTCGCGAGCCGCGCGGCGGTGTCCCGGACCAGCGGGTGATGGTGGTCGATGACCTCGTCAGCGGCCAGGTAGGCGGACAGGTCGGGGGTTTCCTGGATCAGCTCCATGCCGGGAGAGCATAGGAACACGATCACCCGATCGTCAATTGTTTTTCAGGTGATCGCATACCTATGCATTACCGGGGTCCGCTGTGGCGGTTGCCTCTAGCGGGCCATCTCCTCCTTGAGCGCCGCCACGAAGGCGTCCACGTCCTCCTCCGTCGTGTCGAAGGAGCACATCCAGCGGACGACGCCCGCCGACTCGTCCCAGAAGTAGAAGCGGAACCGCTTCTGGAGGCGCTCGCTCACGTCGTGCGGCAGCCTGGCGAAGACGCCGTTCGCCTGGACCGGATGGAGGATCTCCACGCCGTGTGCCGCGCGCACCCCCTCGGCCAGGCGCTGCGCCATCTCGTTGGCGTGCCGGGCGTTGCGCAGCCAGAGGTCCTTGGCGAGCAGGGCCTCCAACTGCACCGAGACGAAGCGCATCTTGGAGGCGAGCTGCATGGACAGCTTGCGCAGGTGCTTCATGTGGGAGACGGCGTCCTGGTTGATGACCACGACCGCCTCGCCGAACAACGCGCCGTTCTTCGTCCCGCCGAGCGAGAGGATGTCGACGCCGACCGCGTTGGTGAACGTCCGCATCGGGACGTCCAGGGAGGCGGCCGCGTTGGCTATGCGGGAGCCGTCCAGGTGGACCTTCATGCCGTGCGCGTGGGCGTGCTCGCAGATCGCGCGGATCTCGTCGGGCGTGTAGAGCGTGCCCAGCTCCGTGCTCTGGGTGATCGAGACGACCTGCGGCATCGCCCGGTGCTCGTCCTCCCAGCCGTACGCCTGACGGTCGATCAGCTCGGGGGTGAGCTTGCCGTCCGGCGTCGGCACGGTGAGCAGCTTGAGGCCGCCCATGCGCTCCGGGGCGCCGCCCTCGTCCACGTTGATGTGCGCGCTCTCGGCGCAGATCACCGCGCCCCAGCGGTCGGTGACCGCCTGGAGCGCGACGACGTTGGCGCCGGTGCCGTTGAAGACCGGGAACGCCTCCGCCGTAGGCCCGAAGTGGCCGCGGACGACGCTCTGCAGGTTCTCGGTGTAGTCGTCCTCGCCGTACGCCACCTGATGGCCGCCGTTGGCCAGGGCCAGGGCGGCCATCACCTCCGGGTGGGCGCCGGCGTAGTTGTCGCTGGCGAAACCGCGGACCTCCGGATCGTGGTGGCGACGGGCGTCGGTGCGGGGTGGGTTCACGGCTTCTCGGTGAGCCACAGACGGTGTCCGTTCACTTCGGCGGCGGGCTTCTCCCAGACGTCGGCGATGGCCTCGGCCAAATCCTTGACGTCGGTGAATCCCGCGAACTTCGCGTGGGGTCGGTCGGCGCGCATCGCCTCGTGCACCAACGCCTTCACCACCAGGATGACCGCGGCGGAGGTCGGCCCGTCGGGCCCCCCGGCCTTTCGGAAGAAGTCGGCCATCGACAGCGTCCACGCCTCGGCGGCGGCCTTTCCGGCGGCGTACGCGGCGTTGCCCGCGGTGGGGCTGCTCGCGCCCGCGGCGCTGATCAGGACGTACCGGCCGCGGTCGCTGCGCTGGAGCGCCTCGTGGAAGGCGAGGGTGGTGTGCTGCACGGTGCGGATGAGCAGCAGTTCCAGGAAGTCCCAGTCGTCGAGACTGGTCTTGGTGAAGGTCTCACTGCCGCGCCAGCCGCCGACGAGGTGCACGAGACCGTCGACCCGGCCGAAGTCCTTCTCGACGCGGGCGGCCCACTCGTGGGTGGAGCGCAGGTCGAGCAGGTCGACCGGTTCGCCCATGACGGTCGCGCCGCCGGAGGCGTAGCTCGCCGCGTCCACGGCTTCGGCGAGACGCTCCGGGTCGTTGTCCGCGCCCACCACCGTCGCGCCCGCCTCGGCGAGCCTGATCAGCGCGGCCCGGCCGGCGGGTCCGCCCGCGCCGGCCACCGCGATCACCGCACCGCTGAGAGCCCCGTTCCCCATGGTCCTCGCCTCCTGAGCATTCTCGGTACGCAGGCCGCTCACGCGGCGATCCGCTCGGCGCCGTCCGCCGTGATGCCCTTCGTCGAGGCAATCACGTTCTTCAGCTTCTTGGACAGTGCCTCATAGAACATGCTCAGCGGAAACTCGTCCGGAAGCACGTCATCGACGAGCTTGCGCGGCGGCTGGGTCAGGTCCAGGGCGTCCGGGCCCTTGGCCCACTTCGAGCCGGGGTGCGGGGCGAGGTAGGTGGAGACCAGCTCGTAGCCGGCGAACCAGTGGACGAGCTTGGGCCGGTCGATGCCGTCGCGGTAGAGCTTCTCGATCTCGGCGCACAGCTCGTTGGTGACCTGCGGGGCGCGCTGCCAGTCGATGTGCAGGTTGTTGTCGGTCCAGCGGACGACGTCGTGCTTGTGCAGGTAGGCGAAGAGGAGCTGGCCGCCGAGGCCGTCGTAGTTGCGCACGCGCTCGCCGGTGACCGGGAAGCGGAACATACGGTCGAAGAGGACCGCGTACTGCACGTCACGGGCCTGCGGGACGCCCTCGGCCTCCAGCTTCACGGCCTCCTTGAAGGCGGTGAGGTCGCAGCGCAGCTCCTCCAGGCCGTACATCCAGAACGGCTGGCGCTGCTTGATCATGAAGGGGTCGAAGGGCAGGTCGCCGTGGCTGTGGGTACGGTCGTGGACCATGTCCCACAGCACGAAGGCCTCCTCGCAGCGCTTCTGGTCGTGGACCATGGCGGCGATGTCCTCGGGCAGTTCCAGGCCCAGGATGCCCACGGCGGCGTCGGTGACCCGGCGGAAGCGGGCGGCCTCGCGGTCGCAGAAGATGCCACCCCAGGAGAAACGTTCCGGCGCCTCGCGTACGGCGATGGTCTCCGGGAAGAGGACCGCGGAGTTGGTGTCGTAGCCCGCCGTGAAGTCCTCGAAGGTGATGCCGCAGAACAGCGGGTTGTCGTAGCGGGTGCGCTCCAGCTCGGCCAGCCAGTCCGGCCAGACCATGCGCAGCACGACCGCCTCGAGGTTGCGGTCCGGGTTGCCGTTCTGCGTGTACATCGGGAAGACGACCAGGTGCTGGAGGCCGTCCGCACGGTTCTCGGCGGGCTGGAAGGCAAGCAGCGAGTCCAGGAAGTCCGGCACCTCGAAGCCGCCCTCGGCCCACCGGCGCAGGTCCCGCACCAGGGCGCGGTGATATTCCGCGTCGTGCGGGAGCAGCGGTGACAGCTCGTCGACCGCGGCGGCCACCCGGTGCACGGCGTCTTCGGCGTCGGCACGCTCAGGGGCATCCTCGGCCGTGAAGTCGATCGACCCGTCCTTCGCCTGCCAGGGCCGGATCCGCTCCACGGCATCCTTGAGCACGGGCCAGGCCGGGTGCTCCACCACCCTGGCCACGGGAGGAACCCGCTCCTCCGTACCCACCTGCACAAGAATTTGCGTCATGTCCCATCCTCCACGGGAAAGCCTCACGTGGTGACACCGTACGCATAAGAGGTTTCTTCCAGCAAGATGACCTTCGGGAAATTATCCTGCGTACCTCCATGGTCACCGCGTTTCTTCCTGCACTTCACCGAGTGGGCAGATGCTTTGGGCGCGGACCGCTGGGTAGGGATTCCCGCGGTGCGACGTCGGCGCACCGGTCCGTCCAGGGAAGCGAGCCGTCTCTTGAACCACCTCCTCACCATCGGTCACCGTGGGGTCATGGGTGTCGAGCCCGAGAACACCCTCAGGTCGTTCGTCGCCGCCGAGCGGGCCGGTCTCGACGCCGTCGAACTCGATCTGCACCTGAGCAAGGACGGCGCGCTCGTGGTCATGCACGACGCCGACGTGGACCGCACGACCGACGGCAGCGGGCCCGTCGCGGACCACACCCTCGCGGAGCTGCGCGCCCTGGACGCGGGGCTCGGCGAGCGCGTGCCGGTCTTCGAGGAGGTCCTGGCGGCGGTGTCGGTGCCGCTCCAGGCCGAGATCAAGGACGTGCAGGCGGCGCGGGCGCTCGCCGCGGTGATGCTCGAGCGGGACCTGGTGGAGCGGGTGGAGGTGTCCTCGTTCCACGACGAGGCGATCGTCGAGATCGCCAGGCTGGTGCCCGGGGTGCGCACCGCGCTCATCGCCAGCCGCTACGACGGCCTCGGCATCGTGGAACGGGCGGTGGCCGTCGGGGCCGCGACCGTGTGTCTGAACCTGCGGCGGCTCACCCTGGAGATCGTCGAGGAGGCCCGCCGCCACGGCCTGCGGATCATCGGCTGGGTGGTCAACACGCCGACCAGCTGCGGCTGGTCCGGGCCTTCGGACTGGACGGCGCGACCACCGACCGTCCGGAGATCAGGCACACCGGCCGGCTCACGGCGTGAACCTCAGCCGAGGGGCTTGACCAGCAGCTCGAACTCGAGGTCGTCGCGCTGCGGGATGCCGAAGCGCTCGTCGCCGTAGGGGAACGGCGTCATCCGTCCGGTACGGCGGTAGCCGCGCCGCTCGTACCAGGCGATGAGGTCTTCGCGCAGGGATATCACCGTCATGTGCATCTCGGTGACGCCCCAGTCGGCGCGGGCCCGGCGCTCGGCCTCCTCGAGGACCGTCCTGCCGAGACCGCCGCCCTGGACGGTGGGGCTGACCGCGAACATGCCGAAGTAGGCGTGGTCGCCGCGGTTTTCGAGCTGGCAGCAGGCGACGATCCGGCCGGCCCGCTCCACGGCGAGCACCCGGGTGTCGGGCGACTTGATGACCTCCAGGACGCCCTCGGGGTCGGTGCGCCGCCCCTCCAGGAGGTCCGCCTCCGTGGTCCAGCCGGCCCGGCTGGCGTCCCCGCGGTAGGCCGAGTCGACGAGCGAGACCAGTGCGTCCACGTCGGCGTCGGTGGCGTCACGGAAGGTGGACTCGGTGGCGGTGGTGTCCATGCGGGGCTCTCCGGATCATCTGTCGCGCGGCTGGGCTCCGCCGAGCCTAACCGGCGTCTAGGCTCCCGATGCATGGTGCATGTACTCAGCAGTCGAATCCTTCTCCACCCCCGCGACCCCGAGCGATCCCGCGCCTTCTACGGGGAGCAACTGGGCCTCCCCGTGTACCGCGAGTTCGGTACGGGCCCGGAGCGGGGCACCGTCTACTTCCTCGGCGGCGGGTTCCTGGAGGTCTCCGGGCGGGCGCAGACCCCGCCGGACCCCGCCGTACGGCTGTGGATGCAGGTCCCGGACGTCGCGGCGGCCCACGCGGAGCTGACGGCCACGGGGGTGCCGATCGTCCGCCCCCCGGTGAAGGAGCCGTGGGGTCTGGTCGAGATGTGGATCGCCGACCCGGACGGTACACCGATCGTGCTGGTGGAGGTGCCGGCCGACCATCCGCTGCGGTACCGCCCGGGTACCTGACCTCAGCGGATGCCGCGGAGCGGGCCCGGGCTTAGCGTGCTGGAGGGGGTGCTCCCTTCGGAAGGAACGCCATGAAGCTCGACGCGCCCGTGCCCGGTGGGCCCTGCTGGGCCGAGCTGGGGACCAATGACCTGGCCACCGCCCAGCGGTTCTACACGGAGCTGTTCGGCTGGCGGTTCGAGACCGACCCGCGGCAGGAGGCGGGCGGCTACACCGTCGCGCATCTCGGGGACGCGGCCGTCGCCGCGCTCAGCCCGCTCCACCAGCAGGGCCGGCCGGTCGCCTGGAGTGTGTCCTTCGGGGTGTCCGACGCCGACGTCACCGCGCGGATGATCGAGGAGGCCGGGGGCAAGGTGCTGGTCGGCCCGATGGACGTGTTCGACGTGGGCCGTTTCGTGGTCGCCCACGACCCGGGCGGCGCGGCCTTCCAGCTGTGGCAGGCTCGCACCTTCCCCGGCGCGGGACTGTTCAACGCCCCCGGTTCGCTGGGCTGGGTGGAGTTGCTGACCCGCGACACCGCGCGGGCGGAGGCCTTCTACACGACCGTGTTCGGCTGGACCGTGGCGACCTCGGAGCACTACACGCGATGGGGCGTCGGAGGCGCCGACCTGGGCGGCATGACGACGATGGACGACAGGTTCCCGCCCGAGGTGCCGCCGCACTGGCTGCCCTACTTCGCGGTGGCCGACGTGGACGCCTCGACGGCGGCGGCGGACCGGGCGGGCGGTACGGCGCTGAGGCAGCCGGCCCCCGTGCCGAGCGGTCCACGGATCGCGGTGCTGCGGGACCCGCGGGGAGCGGTGTTCGGCGTGTACCGGGCCGGCGACGAACACTGAGCCGGCATCGGCTTGCCTTCGAGCGCGCTTCAGCCCCTAGCGTCATCCCAGCAGTGCCTTTCGATTGCCTTCCAAGGGGGAACGACGACGTGCGGTACACACTGTTCGGCCGGACCGGTCTGCGCGTGAGCGAGCTGGGCCTCGGCGCGATGACCATGGGCGGCGACGGAGGCTGGGGCGCGGACCGGGACACCAGCGCGAAGATGCTGGACGTCTACGCGCAGGCGGGCGGCAACTTCGTCGACACGGCCAACATCTACACCGGGGGCGACTCCGAGCGCTTCCTCGGTGCCCTGCTGGAAGGGCGGCGCGACGAGTTCGTCCTCGCCAGCAAGTACACCTGTGCGTTCCGCGAAGGTGACGTCAACGCCGCCGGCAACCACCGTAAGAACCTGGTGCAGTCGGTGGAGGCGAGCCTGGACCGGCTGCGCACCGACCGGCTGGACGTGCTGTGGGTCCACGCCCGCGACCAGTTCACCCCGGTCGACGAGGTCATGCGCGCGCTCGACGACCTCGTGCGCGCGGGCAAGGTCCTCTACCTCGGTGTCTCGGACTGGCCCGCCTGGGAGATCGCGCAGGCCAACACCCTCGCCGAGCTGCGGGGCTGGACGTCGTTCGCCGGCTCGCAGCTGCGGTACAGCCTGCTGGAACGCACCCCCGAACGCGAACTCCTGCCGCAGGCGAGGGGCTTCGACCTGGCGGTCCTGGCGTGGGCGCCCCTCGCGGCCGGGAAACTCACCGGGAAGTACCGACGGGGCGAGTCCGGCCGGCTGGGGGCGGGTGAGGAGGACCAGCGCGAGGCGGCGGTGATCAGCGCCGTCCTGGAGATCGCGGAGGAGGGCGGCTGGAGCCCGGCCCAGGTGGCCCTGGCCTGGCTGCTCGGCCGCCCCGGGAACGTGGTGCCGATCGTCTCGGCCACGAGGGAGAGCCAGCTCGCGGACAACCTCGGCTGTCTCGACGTCCGTCTGGACGCCGACGCCGTGGCCCGCCTCGACGAGGTGAGCGCCGTGCCGCTCGGCTTCCCGCACGACTTCCTGCGCGATCAGGGCGTCACCCGCACCGTCTACGGCGACCGCTGGCAGGCCATCGACGACCGGCGTTCCACGTACCGCCGCACGGTCCACGACGTGCGGTGACCGTACGGCGCCCTCAGCTCCGCAGCGCCTGCATGTGCCCCTCCAGCCGGCTGAGCAACTCACCGAGCAGTACCGCCAGTTCACCCTGCCGGTCGGCGTCCAGGGCGGCCAGTACGGCGCTCTCGTAGGCGAGCTGCTCGGGCATGATGCCGTCGACCAGGGCCCGGCCGGCCTCGCTGAGGCGCAGGTGGGCGACGCGGCGGTCCCGGGCGTCCCCGCGGCGCTCCACCAGGCCCCGTTCGGTCAGCTGCTTGACGCGTTTGGTGACGGCGGCTCCCGAGGAGAACGTCTCGCGGGCGAGTTCCCCGGGCGTCAGCTCGTGACCGGTGCGGCGCAGCGCACCGAGCAGATCGAACTCCGCCCGGCTGAGCCCGGCACGCCGCAGCGGGGCGTCCTCGGCCTGCTGAAGGAGCGCCGCACAGCGGTTGACCCGCCCGATGATCTCCATGGGCCCGGTGTCCAGCTCGGGCCGCACGGCCTGCCACTGCCGCACCACGGAGGCGACGGTGTCACCGCGGGCGCGGTCGCCACGGGCGCCGTCGCCACGGGGGGCGGGGCGACCCGGCGCGGCCTCGGGCCCGGCGGGCTGCGACTGTGTGGCCTCCGGCCCGGCGGGCTCGCTCTGCCCAGTGGGCCGCCGTTGCGCCGCGTCGGCGCCGCCGAGTGGTTCCCGAGCGGTCTCGTTCCCGCCGGCCGGACCGTCCGCGTCGTCCCCGCCCACCGGCTGTCCCTGCGTCGCCGTCATGGCCGTACGTCCTCCGCTCTCGCCTCGTTGTGCCGGGTCAGGAGGAGTCCCTGGCCCCGGACCGTCGCGGCGAGCGTACGGTGTCCGGCCTGCTCGGCCGCGACGACCCGCTCCTGCGGCAGGGCGCGCTGCCACCACTCGCCGGTGGCGGCGTCGGCCGTGCCGCGCAGCTCGACGAGTGCGGCGGCCAGGCCGCGGCGGGCTGACTCCAGGGCCGCCGGGGCGGGGCGCGGCCGGGCGAGGAGGAGGGCAGCGGTTTCGCGGGCGCGTTCGGCCGCCGTCAGGGCGTGGTCGAGGCGGTCGCCGGAGCGCCGGTTGGTGACGGCGACGGCGGCGACGAAGCCGACCAGCGCGCCGACGAGGGTGTCCACGACCCGCTCGGTGATGAGCGTGCCCGCGTCCTGGTACTGGGCGAACTCGGTGATGAGGAGCGCCATCGGGGTCACGCAGACGCTGCCGAGCCAGTAGTTGCGGCTGATCAGCGCCTCCGCGCCGAAGTTCAGGGCGAGGCAGGTCAGGACCAGGGCCGCCGGGTGGAGGTGGGCGAGCGGGACGATCGCGGCGAAGGCGAGGACGCCCAGGAGGTTGCCGACGACGCGCTGGACCCCGCGACTCCAGGTGAGGGTGACGTTGGCCTGGTAGAGGGAGGCGGCGGTGACCAGGGCCCAGTAGGGACGGCCGATACCGAGCGCGAGGGAGGCGTAGCCGGCCAGGCCGCAACCGAGGGCGGTGCGCACGGCGAGCGGGGTCAGGGGGCCGAGGCGGTGCCACAACGACGTTCGCGGCGAGGCGAGTTCGGTGTCCACACCGAGGAGTTCGTCGTCGGCCGGAAGGACGTGGGGGCGCGGGACGGGTCCGGTGCCGCGCAGCGCGCGGGCCCAGCCGCGCAGCCGTACCGGGTCGGTGTCGACGGGCGCTGCGAGGGCCACCTCGGCGCGGACCAGGAGCCGTTCCAGGGCACGGCCGGTGTCCCCGCCGCGGGCCGACAGCAGGGTCTGCCAGGCCGCGTGCACGGCTGCGGCCGCGGCGCGCGGGCCCGGGCGTGGCCCTCGCCGGTGCCTCGTGTGGCGGCGTACGCGGCGGCGGCGTTCAGCGCCTGCGCGGTGGCGCGGCGCTCGGGGCCGTGCGGGCGCAGGAGGCCCGGCGCCATGCCGATGATCCACGACCAGGCGCCCGCCGCGAGGGCGAGGCCCAGGTGGCCGGGGATCTGTCCGAGGGTCTGCGGGGCGAAGAGCGCGGCGGAGCTGATGAAGGTGAGGATGACGTTGCCGGGCGGGCCGATCCTGGTGGCGTCGCACAGCGTCTTCTGGGCGGCGGCGAGGAGGGCGCCGACGGCGACGAGGACGACGGCGTTCGTGGTGAGCGCGGCCGCGAGCAGCGCGACGGCGAGCCCACCGGTCATGCCGAGCACCACCAGGGCCAGCACGCGGGCGCGCGCGGCGTACGGGCGATGGTGGGCGTACAGCGCGCACAGGGATCCGGCCATCGTGTACATCGCCAGGTCGAGGCGGTCGAGCGCCAGCAGGGTCAGGTTGGGCGGGGCGACCGCGGCGACCACGCTGAGCGCGGGCTTGAACCAGATGTCGGAAGGGCGCCCGAGCCGCAGCACACCGGCCAACGGGAGACGGACCGAGGGACGGGGACGGGGCTGCTGCCGGGGTGTCGCACTGCTCTTGCTCACTCTCACTAATTTAGCAGGTGTTTTACTCGTGAAATACATTCGGACCCCAGTCACGGACTCTCCACGCCCACCCGCTCACCCCCTGTGCTCCGCCGAATGCTCCCCGTGTACACCCTTGCGCTCGCGTGCGCGCCGCGTGCCGAGGGCATCGCCTTCCTGGACCGTCCGTCGAACGGGGAGGTGCGCGTGCACGGACCGGCGTCGTCCGGCTGGCTGCTCGTGACGTTGTGTGCGGCGACCGGGGCCTACTGCCTGCTGAGGATGCGCAGCAGCGACGAGACACAGCGCCTGGCCGCGGGCGACGAGGCCCTGATGGGCTTCGGGATGGCCGCCATGGCGGTACCGGGCTCGGCGTTCACCCCGCCGGTGTGGGTCTGGCCGGTGTACGCGGTGGTCTTCGGCGGGGCCGCGCTGCGGGCCCTGTGGGTGGCCCGGACCGGCCCGCACCATCTGCACCACCTGGTGGGCGCCGCGGCCATGGTCTACATGGCGGCCGTGATGACCGCCTCCCCCACCGCGACCGGCCACGCGCACGGCGGCTCCGGGGTGCCGCTGCTCACGGGCGGACTGCTGGTGTACTTCACGGCGTACGTCCTCGTCTCCGGCGTACGGCTGCTGCCGGTGGCCGGAGTCGCGGGAGGCGCCGCCGCGCGGAGCGCCCTGGCCTGGGGCGACCGGCCCGAGCTGGCGCGTGCCTGCCGGCTGTCGATGGGGATCGGGATGCTCGCGATGCTGCTGACGATCTGAGGCCCTACCCCGGCACCCCGGCGCGGCCGGGGCACTCGTGGCCTGCGTCACTTTGCCGTGCCGAGCCGTACCCCTGAGCGGCGCGGCGCTCATAGGGTGCTGACCATGATGGTCCCCGCGGTGCTGCTGCTGCTCGGTGCGCTGACCGCCGTCGTCGCTCCCCGGCTGCTCGCCCGGGCGGACTGGCCGGACCGTGAACCGGTGATCGCGCTGTGGGTGTGGCAGTGCGTGGTGGCGGCGGTGCTGATGTGCTGCGCGCTGGCGATGACGCTGAGCGCGGCGGCCGCCTGGCAGGCGGTGCGCGGGCACGTCTTCGCGCCGGCCCCGCACGGGGTCGTGGAGGCGTACGCGCTGAGCGCGACCGGCCCCTGGGCGGCGACGACCGCGGTGGCCCTGGCGTGCGCCGGGCTGTGGAGCGGGGCGATGCTGGTCCGGGAGGTCACGGCGGCGCGCAGCAGGCTGCGCCACCAGCGCGACGAACTGAGCCTGCGGGCACCACTGTTGCCGGGCGAGGAGCCCGCTCCCGGGCGGCTCGTGGTGCTGGAGGGTGAGCGGTCCGACGCGTGGTGGATGCCCGGCGGGGCGCCCCAACTGGTCGTCACGACAGCCGCGTTGCGCCGACTGAAGGGGCGTCAGCTGGACGCCGTGCTGGCACACGAGCAGGGACACGCCCAGGCACGGCACCACTGGCTGCTGCACTGCTCGGCCGCACTGGCAACCGGTTTCCCACAGGTGCCGGTGTTCGCCGCGTTCCGTGCCGAGATGCACCGCCTGGTCGAGCTGGCCGCCGACGACGCGGCCTCCCGGCGCTTCGGCCGGCTGACGACCGCGCTCGCCCTGGTCGAACTGAACGAGGACCGAGGCGTCTTCGGCCCCTCGCCCGCCCCACAGGCCCACGTCCCGCAGCGCGTGCACCGGCTGCTGACACCCGCGGACCGGCTCACGGCGGCCCGCAGGCTGCGGCTGACGGCCGCGGCCTCGCTGGTCCCGGTGGTACCGGTGCTGGTGACACTGGTGCCGGCGTTACGGGCGCTCGGCTGAATGAACCGGCCCCCGGGTTGGCTTCACACCCCGGGATTCGGCAAGGATCACCTCATGCACTCCCCCTCCGTCGACTCCCCGCCCGCCCCGTCGCCGTACCGCACAGCCGTCCGTACGGCGATCGTCCTCGGCCTGTGCTCGCTCGTGCTGCTGATCCTGGTGGCGGCCGAGTGGCATCCGCTGCTCTCCTTCGACGGAGACGTCTCCCGCACGACCCACCGCTGGGCCGTCGCCGACCCCGACGTCACCCAGGCCTTCCGCATCCTGACGGACTGGGTCTGGGACCCGCTGACGATGCGCCTGCTGTGCGCGGCGGTGGCCGTGTGGCTGGTGTGGCGGCGCGCGGCCTGGTGGACGGCGGTGTGGCTGGTCACGGTGTCGGCGGTCGGCACGGTCCTGCAACAGGGTCTCAAGGCCGCGCTCGGCCGCGACCGCCCGGTCTGGACCGACCCCGTCGACTCGGCCCACTACGCGGCCTACCCCTCCGGCCACGCCCTCACGGCCACCGTGGTCCTGGGTCTCCTCCTGTGGCTGCTGTACCGCCACGGTGTCGGCCCCGCCCTGTGGCGTACGGCGGTGGCGGTGGTCGCCGTCTCGGTGGCGGGCGTCGGCCTGACCCGCGTCTGGCTGGGGGTCCACTGGCCCACGGACGTCCTCGGCGGCTGGCTCATGGGCGCGATGCTGGTGTCCCTGGCGATCGCGGCGCACGTGCGGTGGCGGCCGTGAGCCTGCCCCGACGCGCGCACGGGTGGCGGCCGTGAGCCTGCCGGCCCGCCGGTACGGCTACGTGGGTCGGGCCGGACTGCGGCAGGCAGTCGTCCCGGGTACCTGGGGCCAGGGATCCGCCGGGCCGCCGACCTCGACGCGTGGACGGCCGGACGCTAGGCGAGGAGGCGTTCACCTTCGTCGTGGCGCCGGCGGCCTGCTGCGGCCCGCACCCCGCCGTGCGATCACGTCGCCTGCGCGGGCGATGGCGAGGTTCTCGGCGCCGGAGAGGTCCCCCTGCGCCGGTCGGGCGGCGGTTGGGGGCGCGCAAGGTGAGAAGCCAGTCCCCCAGCGGCCGGTGCCCCCGACCCCGTCTCCTGTCCGGCCACCGCCGCCGCGCTGGACCGCGTCGGCCTCGAGCGCCCCGACGGTTTCCCCCCGCGCTGGTCCTCCGCCGCCGCGAGCGCTTCCGGGAGACCAGCGTGGTACGCGAGGGCGTGTTCGTCCGCGTGTTCCGCGATGCCGGTCCTCCGGCGGTCTGGAACCCGGGCTCGCCGCCTTCCTAGGATCAACTCCATGACTTCCACTGTGCTGTTCGACTTCTCCGGCACCCTCTTCCGTGTCGAGTCCGCCGAGTCGTGGCTGCGGGCCGGACTCGACGCGGCCGGTGTCGTGCTGACCGAGGGCGAGGTGGCGGAGACGGCGCGGGCGCTGGAGGCGGCCGGGGCGCTGCCCGGCGCGGCGTTTCCGGTGCGGGTCCCCGAGGAGTTGGCCGGACTGTGGCAGGTGCGGGACGAGAGCGCGGAGCTGCACCGGGCCGCCTACACCGGGCTGTCCCGTCGGGTGCCGCTGCCCGACCCGGCCCTGCACGACGCGTTGTACGACCGGCACATGGAGCCGGCCGCCTGGGCGCCGTACCCGGACGCCCCGCAGGTGCTGAGCACCCTGCGCGAGCGCGGGGTCCGGGTGGGTGTGGTGAGCAACATCGGCTGGGACCTGCGGCCGGTGTTCCGCGCGCACGGCCTCGACACGTACGTCGACACCTACGTGCTGTCGTACGAGCACGGGGTGCAGAAGCCCGACCCGCGGCTGTTCGCGACGGCGTGCGAGGCGCTCGGCGCCGATCCGCGCTCCACGCTGATGGTCGGTGACAGCCGGCCGGCCGACGGCGGGGCGGCGGCCCTCGGCTGCTCGGTGTACTTCGTGGACCACCTTCCGGCGGCCGAACGGCCGGACGGCCTGCGTCCGGTGCTGGACCTGGTGGGGTAGGCCCGTGAGGGGCTGAGCCCCGGTGGAGCCCGTGAGGGGCTGAGCCCGGGTGGAGTCCGTGAGGGGCTGAGCCCCGGTGCGATCCGCTGGTGGGCCGTCCGGTCCTGCCGGGCTGAGCCCTTGTGGGCCGATCCGGTCCTGCCGGGCTGAGCCCTGGTGGGCCGATTCCGTCCTGCCGGGCTGAGCCCTGCCGGGCTGAGCCCGTCCTGCCGGGTCAGGTCAGCTCTGGTAGCCCTCGACCTGCGACGAGGACCGCACCCGCGCGTCGTCCGGGTTCTCCCCGAACTCGGACTTGGCGCGCCGCTGGCGCAGCAGGTCCCAGCACTGGTCGAGGGCGCTCTCCAGTTCACCGAGCCGCTGGTGTCCGGCGGCGTCGTCGATCCGGCCGGCCGCCAGGTCCTCGCGCAGCCTGCGCTCATCCTCGACCATCGTCGTGATCCGGGTGAAGATCTCCCGGTCGTGTCCGCTGTCGGCTGCCATGGCGGTACGCCCTCCTCGGCTCGGCACTCCTGCCCACTGTAGGGACGGCCCGCTCGGGCGGCGACCGATGGGGCGGTGCGGTGCACTCACGGACCAGAACCGGAAGGGAACCCTTCGAAAAGGAGCCTCAGGCCACCATCGGGGAGAAAGCACGCCCACTCTGGACGATCCCCCGCGTCGCCCAGAGCGGGCGGCCCCGGTACGCCTCCGAAACGGAACCGACCGGGCTGCGCTGAGTATAGTTGGCTCGGAGCCAGTCAACGCAGGAGTTACAGCATGTCCCCGCGCAGCGCCTCGGTCAATGAAGAATTGCGTCGGCGTTCCCGGGAACGGTTTCTCCAGGCGGCCGTCGAGCTGGTGAGCGAGCGCGGGTACGAGGCGACGACGCTCGGCGACATCGCGGACCGGGCGGGCTCGGCCCGCGGTCTGGTGTCGTACTACTTCCCCGGCAAGCGCCAGCTGGTGCAGTCGGCCGTGCACCGGCTCATGCACCGCACGCTGGAGGAGGCGCTGGAGCGCGAGCCGCGCACCGGGGACGGCCGGGAGCGGATGGCGCGGGCCGTCGACGCCATCCTCGGGCTGGCCCGGGACCGGACGGTGCTGATGCGCCAGCACATGGCGGGGCTGCTCCAAGCGGAGGGTTTCGTGCAGTGCCCCGAGCAGCGGCGGCTGGCCGAACTGCTGCGGGACACCGTGGCCCGGCACGGCTCACGGGACGTCGACACCGACTATCCGATGCTGCGCTCCCTGCTCATGGGCGCCGTCTACGCGATGGTCCTGCCGAACGTGGGGATGCCCCTCGCCCCCCTGCGGGCCGAGCTGTTCGCGCGCTACCGGCTGGACTGGGGCCAGGGCCTCCCGCCGGACACCGAGGCGCCCGGCGGGACGCGTGACACCGATTTCTCGCGCTTCTTCGCGACCGGACGGCCCGCTCCGGACCAACCGCGCACCGCGGACGAGCCGAGGCCCGCGACGAGGCGGAGGCCCTGCGACCAGCCGCCCGAGCCCGCGGACGAGCCGCAGGCCGTCGATCAGTCGAAGTAGTCCGGTTGCGTCTGGACGTTCAGCTCAGGCAGTCGCACGTACTTCGCCGGGTCCGTGCGCCGGTCGTTGATCTTCAGCACGTCGAAGCCCTTGGCGATGTCGTTCGAGTAGATGTAACCGTTGTAGTAGTACGCCGACCAGGGGCCGGCGGTCGTCAGCCGCTCGGTGTTGACCGGGCCGCGCTCGAAGTAGGCGATCTCCGTCGGGTGGGCCGAGTCGGTGAAGTCCCAGACGGAGACGCCGCCCTGGTACCAGGCCTGGACCATGATGTCCTTGCCCTTGACCGGGATCAGCGAGCCGTTGTGCGCGACACAGACCTCGGTCGGCGCCTGCGGGCGGTCGATCTTGAAGTAGCTGCGGAAGACGAGCTTGCGCTTGTCGCCCTTGCCGACGATGTCGTAGATGCCGTCGGCACCCTTGTTCGGGCCTATCTCCGCGGTGCAGGTGGCCGCGCCGCCGCCGCCCAGCTCGTCGGTGAAGACG
Source organism: Streptomyces phaeoluteigriseus (assembly GCF_001896135.2). GTDB lineage: Bacteria > Actinomycetota > Actinomycetes > Streptomycetales > Streptomycetaceae > Streptomyces > Streptomyces phaeoluteigriseus. The sequence continues at coordinate 46,856 of NZ_MPOH02000006.1, read as the reverse complement.
ACCTTGTTCGCCTTCTGGTTGAAGGTCGCCGAGTGCCAGAACGCGAAGTTCACGTTGTCCTGGACCTGGTCGATGATCTTCGGGTTCTCCGGGTCCTCGATCGAGAACAGGATGCCGTCGCCCATGCAGGCTCCGGCCGCCAGGTCCTTGTCCGGCAGCACGGTGATGTCGTGGCAGCCGGTCGTCTTGGAGACACCGGGGTTGGTGGGCCCGCCCGGGTTGCCGCCGCCGTCCGCTCCCTCACCCGGGAACAGCACCGGGAAGTTCACGATCGCGGCCTTCTCCGGCGCCTTGCGCGGCACCTTGATGACCGAGATGCCGTCGTGCGGGGGCTGGCAGTCGGGGTAGGCCGCGTTGGGCGAGTACGAGGAGACGTAGACGTAGACGTTCTTGCGCTCGGGCACCAGCGTGTGGGTGTGCGAACCGCAGGCGGTCTCGACGGCGGCGACGTACTTGGGGTTCGCCTTGTCGCTGATGTCGAAGACCTTCATGCCCTCCCAGGAGGACTTCTCGGTCGCCGGCTGCGTGGTGCTGTTGCAACTGCTGTCGCTGCGCGAGGAGTCGGTGGACAGGAACAGCAGGTCCCCGGAGACGGAGATGTCGTTCTGCGAGCCGGGGCAGAGCACCTGGGAGACGGTCTTCGGGGCCTTCGGGTTGCTGATGTCGAAGATGCGGAAGCCGTCGTAGTTGCCGGAGAAGGCGTACCTGCCCTGGAAGGCCAGGTCCGTATTGGTGCCGGGCAGCACGTCCTTGGGGACGTTGGCGATGTGCTGGATGTTGGCGGAGTGGACGATCTCGTCCTGGCCGGGTATCTCGCCGTCGGCTATCGCCTCGGCCACCTCGGCCTGCGCGCTCCGGGACACTTCACGCTCCACGGCCGGGCCGTCCCCCGGGTCGGGGGTCGCGGCGGCCGGTACCGCCGACAGCAGCGTGGCCAGGAGTCCGGCACAGGCCGCGACAACTCCCAGCCGTCTGCGTCGTGTTCGGGATTCGTTCAACAGGATCACTGCGTCCTCCCTCGTAGCCGTACACGGGGAACGGTGCACGGTCCCCCGCAGTATCGTCTTCATCATGCACAGATCAACAGTCGGCAACGCATTCGTCATGAATGTTTTCGATCAGTAGGACGCAGACTCGTACCAGGACGGTCCGGGACCGTCCGCTCACCCTTGGCCGCTTCCCAAGCCGCCAGCACCTGGAGGTCGTTGTGCCCGTCCGCCGTGCGCCCCTTGTCGCCGTCGCCCTGTCCGCCCTGGTCCTGACGGGCTGCGACTCCGGGTCGGACACCGGATCGGGCGCGGCCGCCGGGCCCTCGGTGATCGCCCCGGGGAAGCCCGGCGAGGCGAACCGCACACTCTCCGCCCAGGACGCGGCCGAACAGCGCGTCGACGACGACACCCCCAACTCCGCGGACATCGATTTCGCCCGGATGATGATCGAGCACCACCGGCAGGCCCTGGAGATGACCGGACTCGCCCCGAAGCAGGCGGAGTCGGCGAAGCTCAAGGCCCTCGCCTCCCGGATCACCGCCGCGCAGGGCCCGGAGATCCAGGCCATGGAGAGCTGGCTCGCGACCTACTCCGGCAAGGACGGCGACGCCGGCGGCGGTACGGGCGGCGGGCACGAGCATGCGGCGACCGGGATGCCCGGGATGGCGACCGAGGCACAGCTGAAGAAGCTGCGGGCGGCGCGCGGCAAGGCTTTCGACCAGCTGTTCCTGACCTTGATGATCACTCACCACGAGGGCGCCATCACCATGGCCGCGGACGTCAAGGCGCAGGGCAACAACGTACGGATCGAGGAGATGGCGGACGACGTCGTCGCGGAGCAGACGACGGAGATCACGCGGATGCGCGCGATGCTCTGACCGGCCGCGCCGCCCTGCTCAGCGGCGCGCGTGACGGGGCGTCAGGAAACCGGCGTCCCGTGCTTGCGCGATCATTCTCAGGGATCTGCGCCGGCTGTGCCCGGTCGCCCACATGACGGCGAGCACCGGGTCGACACCGTGGTCCTGCGCCGCGCGGTACTCCTGCGCGACCAGTCGGCGGCCCTCGGTCCCGCGCGGCCAGACGGGCCGGGCCCGCCGTGCGCCGGACGCCCCGGCCGCGATAGGCCGCCCATCCGGCCCATCCAGCCCATCCGGCGACGGTGGCTCCCGGCCGCTGCCGCACCGCTCGAAGAGCGGCTCCTCGATCCACTCCGCGAGCGCGGTCAGGTCGTCCAGGGAGAGCGCCGGCCGGGCCCTGACGTCCTCGACCGAGACGCTCCGCGCGCTGACGACCGCCAGCACCTCGACGCACGCCTCGTCGGGGAACGCCAGCCGCACGGTGTACCAGGACGTCGGCTCCCCGTCCTCCCGCACTTCCCACGCGGGCCACACGGACACCGTGCCGTCCTCGGCGCGGCGGCCGGAGAGATTGAGAAACGATGTTTCCATCACACACGCAAAGTAACCGCATGATCACTTCGGCTGCGAAGGGACACGCACGCCCGGTGGACGTGCGGCCCCCTGACAGCGGAGCCCGTGCGGTGCCATGCTGGGAGCACCAGTGCTCTCCTGCGTCCCTCCGGGGTAAGGAGTTCGGCCGTGCTGCGTGTCGCCGTCGTCGGCTCCGGGCCGAGTGGGGTCTACACCGCCCAGAGTCTCGTCCAGCAGGACCCCGAGGTGCTCGTCGACGTCCTCGACCGGCTGCCGTGTCCGTACGGGCTCGTGCGGTACGGCGTCGCCCCCGACCACGAGAAGATCAAGTCGCTCCAGCAGAACCTGCGCACCGTGCTGGAGCACGAGCGGGTGCGGTTCCTCGGCGGGGTGCGGATCGGGGCGGACGGGGTGCCCGTGGCCAGGCTGCGCGAGCTGTACCACGCGGTGGTGTACTGCGTGGGCGCGGCGGCGGACCGACGGCTGGGGGTCCCCGGCGAGGACCTGCCCGGCAGCTTCTCGGCGACGGAGTTCGTGGCCTGGTACAGCGCCCATCCGGACGCCGCGGCCGACGGCTTCGTGGCCGGCGCCCGATCCGCCGTCGTCGTCGGGATGGGCAATGTCGCCGTGGACGTCACCCGCATCCTGGCGCGCGGCGCGGCGGAGCTGAGCCCGACCGACATACCGCAGGCGGCCCTCACCGCGCTGGCCGCGAGCGAGGTGACCGACATCCACATGGTGGGCCGGCGCGGCCCCGCACAGGCCCGCTTCACCACCAAGGAGCTGCGGGAACTGGGCACCCTGCCGGACACGGACGTTCTCGTCGACGAGGCGGAACTGGCGCTGGACCCGGCGTACGCCGACCCGTCGGCACTGCCCGCGGCCCAGCGCCGCAACGTCGAGGTGCTGCGGGGCTGGGCGGCCTCGCCGTCACGGGGTCTGCGGCGCCGCATCCACCTGCGCTTCTTCCTGCGGCCCGGCGAACTGCTCGCCGGCGAGGAAGGCCGGGTGGGCGCCGTGCGCTTCGAGCGGACCGCGCCCGACGGACACGGCGGGGTGACGGGCACCGGCCGCTTCCAGGACATCGGGGCCGAGTTGGTGCTGCGGTCGGTGGGCTACCGCGGAGTGCCGCTGGAGGGGCTGCCGTTCGACGCGGAGCGGGGCACGGTGCCGCAGCTCGCCGGGCGGGTGCTGCGCGAGGGCAGTGCCTCGCCGGGCGAGTACGTGGCTGGCTGGATCAAGCGCGGCCCGACCGGTGTCATCGGCACCAACCGGCCGTGCGCGAAGGAGACGGTGGAGTCCCTGCTGGCCGACTCTCCCGCGCTCGCCCGGCGGGAAGTGCCCGGTGACCCGCTCACGCCGCTTCGGGAGGCCGGGGCCGAGCCGGTCGGATGGGCGGGGTGGCTTGCGATCGAGCGGGCCGAGGCGGCACTGGGCGCCTCCCTGGGGCGGGGCCTGGTGAAGCTGCCGGACTGGGCTGCGCTGCGGTCCGCGGCGGAGCGGGCCTGAGCGTTGCGGGCCTGAGCGTTGCGGGCCTGAGCGTCCCGCCCGGGCGGTACGACCGGATCGTTGTACGAGACACACAGCCGCAACGTCCGTGAAATCAACAAACTGTTCAAGCCTCGTACGGTCTCGTGCTGTCCGGATCCCGCAGCCCCCAGCCGCCCTCCCCCTCCCGTCTCCCGCCGCTCTGGAGTGCCGATGACCACGACCGCGTCCGTTCATCCCGTCGACGAGGTGCCACCCGCACGGCAGTTGGCCGTCTTCGGCCTCCAGCACGTGCTCGCGATGTACGCGGGCGCGGTGGCCGTGCCGCTGATCGTGGGCGGCGCGATGAAGCTGTCGCCCGCCGATCTGGCGTATCTGATCACCGCGGACCTGCTCGTGTGCGGCATCGCCACGCTCGTCCAGTGCGTGGGCTTCTGGCGCTTCGGCGTGCGGCTGCCGATCATGCAGGGCTGTACGTTCGCGGCCGTGGCGCCGATGGTGCTGATCGGGACGACGGGTGGCGGACTGCCGGCGATCTACGGCTCGGTGATCGTGGCCGGGCTGGCGATCGTGCTGCTGGCACCCGTGTTCGGCCGGCTGCTGAGGTTCTTCCCGCCGCTCGTCACCGGCACCGTGATCCTGGTCATCGGCATCTCACTGCTGCCGGTGGCGGGCAACTGGGCCGCGGGCGGGGCCGGTTCCGCGGACTTCGGGGAGCCGAGGAACCTCGCGCTCGCCGCGTTCGTGCTGGCGGTGGTACTGGGGGTGCAGCGGTTCGCGCCGGTCTTCCTGAGCCGGATCGCGGTGCTGATCGGCATCGTGGTGGGTCTCGCGGTCGCGGTGCCCTTCGGCTTCACGGACTTCGGCGGGATCGGCGACGCGGACTGGGTCGGGATCAGCACGCCGTTCCACTTCGGGGCGCCGACCTTCGAGGCGTCGGCGATCATATCGATGCTGGTCGTGGCGCTGGTGTGCATGACGGAGACCACGGGCGACTTCATCGCGGTCGGCGAGATGACCGGCCGCGGGGTCGACGGCGCGCCCTGTCCGACGGACTGCGCGCCGACGGACTGTCGACCGTTCTGGGCGGCGTCTTCAACACCTTCCCGTACACGGCGTACGCGCAGAACGTGGGACTGGTGGGCATGACCCGGGTGCGCAGCCGCTGGGTCGTCGCGGCGGCCGGCGGCATCCTGGTCCTGCTCGGCCTGCTGCCCAAGCTGGGTGCGGTGGTGGCGGCCGTTCCGGCGCCCGTTCTCGGCGGCGCGGGCCTGGTGATGTTCGGGACGGTCGCGGCGAGCGGCCTGCGGACGCTGGCCGAGGTCGACTTCAAGGACAACCACAATCTGACCGTGGTCGCGGTGTCGGTGGCGGTGGGCGTGCTGCCGGTGGGTGTGCCCACGGTCTACGAGCAGTTCCCCCACTGGTTCCAGACGGTGATGAACAGCGGCATCAGCGCGGGCTGTGTGACCGCGATCGTGCTGAACCTGCTGTTCAACCACCTTCCGGGGAAGGCCGGTTCACCTGTCGCGGAGCCGACGGGACTCATGGGCGGCGGCGTCGAGGACGGCGTCGAGAAGCCCCGGGAAGAGGTCGTCTAGGTCGTCCTTGCGCAGGCCGTTCATCTTGGCCGTGCCGCGGTAGACCTGCCGGACGACACCGGCCTCGCGCAGCACCCGGAAGTGGTGCGTGGTGGTCGACTTGGTGACCGGCAGGTCGAAGTGCGAACAGGACAGCTCGTCGCCGTCGGCGGCGAGCTCTCGCACGATCCGCAGCCGCATCCGATCGGAGAGCGCGTGCAGGACGGCCTCCAGCCGGATCTCCTCGCGCCGCGGATGCGGGAGGTCACGACTGCTGACTGCGGGGGCGGTCACGGCGGCTCCACTCCGTCGGGGAACTCCATTGTACGAGAACTATCGTAGTTTGACACCTGACGTACTACGATGCCTATCGTATGAGTCGACCACCGGCCCCGTGACGAATGGAGTCCGCCGTGAGCGCGCTCTTCCAGCCCTACTCCCTGCGCGACGTGACCATCCCCAACCGGGTGTGGATGCCGCCCATGTGCCAGTACTCGGCCGCACCCGAGGGACCGCTGACCGGCGCCCCCACCGACTGGCACTTCGCGCACTACGCGGCCCGCGCGACGGGCGGCACCGGCCTGATCATCGTCGAGGCCACCGCCGTGTCCCCGGAGGGCCGGATCTCGCCGTACGACCTCGGCATCTGGAACGACACCCAGGTCGAGGCGTTCCGCCGGATCACCCGCTTCCTCGTCGAGCAGGGCACCGTCCCTGCCGTCCAGCTCGCGCATGCCGGGCGCAAGGCATCGACGGACCGGCCCTGGAAGGGTGGGGCGCCCGTGGGTCCGCAGGCGCACGGGTGCAGCCGGTGGGCCCGAGCGCGGTCCCCTTCGCCGAGGACCACCCGGTGCCGACCGAACTGACGACGACCCGGATCGCCGAGGTGGTCGGCGAGTTCGCGGACGCGGCCCGGCGCGCCCTCGCCGCCGGCTTCGAGATCGCCGAGATCCACGGCGCCCACGGCTACCTCATCGGCAACTTCCTCTCGCCGCACTCCAACCACCGCACCGACGAGTACGGCGGCTCCTACGAGAACCGCACCCGTTTCGCCCTGGAGGTCGTCGACGCCGTACGCGCGGTGTGGCCCGACGACAAGCCGCTGTTCTTCCGCATCTCCGCCACCGACTGGCTCGAGGAGGACGGCTGGACACCCGACGAGACCGTTCGCCTCGCCCGTGATCTGCACGCGCACGGTGTGGACCTGCTGGACGTGTCCACCGGCGGCAACGCCTCGGGCGTGCGCATCCCGGTCGGCCCCGGCTACCAGGTTCCGTTCGCCGCCCGGGTGAAGGCCGAGACGCCGATGCCGGTCGCCGCGGTGGGCCTGATCACGGACGCCGAGCAGGCCGAGAAGATCCTCGCCAACGGCGAGGCCGACGCGGTGCTGCTCGGCCGTGAGCTGCTGCGCAACCCGTCCTGGGCGCGGCAGGCGGCACGCGAGGCCGGGGCCGAGGTCCGGGTGCCGGACCAGTACCACCGGTCCGTGTGAGCCACCGGCACGGTCAGCCGATCAGTGCGGTGTCCTCGGGCGAACGGCGGTAGACACCGTCCTGCCGGTCCAGGTGGTGCAGGTCGACCAGACAGCGGCGCAGCGTGACATGGTCGGCCGCGCCTCCCTCGCACCAGGTGCGCAGCCGGTCGTCGACCTCCCGTTCGGAGTACTCACGGCCGGCCTCGAAGGTGCGCTGCGCGAGGTGGCGCAGGACGAGCTTCCTGCGTTCCCACTGGGCGGGCAGCCGCACCAGCCGGCCCTCGCGGACGAACGTCCGCAGCACGGTCTCGGCCCGTTCGTCCCCGGTGCCGTGATCCTCGGGCGGCCCGGACCCGGCCGCCGCGCGGGCCAGGTCGCGGAAGCGGCCGTAGGACACGGCGAGCCCGCCGGCGTCCGAGACGACGATCTCGCGGTCCTCCAGCCGACGCAGCGCGCCGGCCGCCTCCCTCGCCGCCAGACCTGTCCGCTCGGCGACCTCCGCGGCGCTCGTGGCGCCCAGCGCCACGGCGGCGAAGACACGGACCCGCCTCTCGTCGGCGAACAGCCTCACCACGTCGTCGGCCGTCATACCTGTTTCTCCGTCACTCCGGGGCGGGGGCCCCGGTCGCGGCGACGCTACTTCGCCCGCCCGCTCCCCCGCCCGCGAATTTCCGCGCCGCATCACGGCGGCGACGTCAACTCACCGCGTACTGGGTCCCGTTGAGCGTGAAGGAGGAGGGCGCCCGGCTGTCGCCCGTATGGCTCGCCTGGTAGCCGAGGGTGACGCTCGCGTTCGGCGCGATCGTGCCGTTGTACGACGCGTTCGTGGCCGTCACCGTCCCCGCGGCGGGGGTGTACGTGGCGCCCCAGCCATTGGTGACGGTCTGCCCGGTGGGCAGGGAGAAGCCCAGCCGCCAGCCGTTCACCGCGGCGGTGCCGGTGTTGGTGAGCGTCACGGAGGCGGTCAGGCCGGTGCTCCACGCGCTGGTGGACACGGTCACCCTGCAGGCGCCGGCCGGCTGGGGCCCCGGTCCCGGGTCACCGCCGGCGTCCAGGCCGAAGAACGTGAGCACCTTGTCGGCCATGCCCCACGCGTAGAGGTTGTGTCCGACGCCCTGGAGACTGATGGCCTCCACGGGGGCCTGGTCACCGGTGGCGCCGTAGCGGGTGCGGATCCAGCCGGCCTGCGGCTCGTCGGTCGCGGCCGGGGTCTGGCCGATCCCCCGCACCTCGGTCCACTGTTTGATCTCCTCGCCGAAGTTGGGGTGGCGCAGCACGTCGTCCTCGGTGCCGTGCCACAGCTGCATGCGCGGCCGGGGTCCGGTGTAGCCGGGGTACGCGCCTCGCACGAGGTCGCCCCACTGCTGCGGGGTACGGATCACCGTGCCGCCGGAACAGGCGCTGTTCCACCCGGAGCCGTCCGTGGTGGCGAAGCAGCCGAACGGGACCCCGGAGAACGCGGCGCCCGCCGCGAACACGTCGGGATAGTCACCGAGCAGGACGTTGGTCATCATCGCCCCGGAGGAGATGCCGGTGGCGAACACGCGCGTGCGGTCGGCGGAGTAGGCGGCACTCACCCAGTCGATCATCGACTTGATGCCGACGGGGTCGCTGCCGCCGTCGCGCCGGAGTGCCTGCGGCGAGGAGACGTCGAAGCACTTGCTGCTGCGGGTCACGGACGGATAGACGATCAGGAAGCCGTACCGGTCGGCGAGTCGGGCGTACTCGGTGCCGGAGTGCATGGCCGGTCCCGAGCCGCCGCACCAGTGCACGGCGACGAGGACGGCCGGGTGGGCGGTGACGCCGGCCGGCGCGTACACGTACATCTGGAGGTTGCTGGGGTTGGCACCGAAACCGGTGACCTCGGTGAGGGTGGCGGGCGGGATCGCCGCCGTCGGCGCGGACTGCGGGCGGGCGGAGACGGTGGGGGCGGCGAGGAGAGCGCCGGCGAGGAGGAGCACCAGCACCGCGAGTACCGAACGCAGCGCTCTCCTGGGGAAGTCGGAGGTGATCACACCGGTCCCTTCTGTTGGCGGCTCGTCGTGCGCGGAAGGAGGGTTCAGCAGGCGGCGTCCCTCCGGGCCACCAGGGCGAGCCGCCAAGGCAGTCGGGCGTGGTCGCGCTCACCGCGGGGTCCGTGCCCCGGTAGGGGAAGCGCGGTCGGCAGGGGTCGACGGTGAGGGCCCGGTCGACTCCGTCGCGGATCAGCCGGGCGCGGCCGGAGTCCGTGGTCCTGGCGGCCTGGCCGGCGAGGTGGCGTTGGTCGCGTGGAGGAAGGCGTTGGTCTGCTCACCGGCGACGCCCGGCCCTCGGTGGCCCCGCCCTCGGTCGCCGGGACCGCGGTCGCGGCGTCGGCGCCGGGAACGGGCGGCGAGGGCGGTCAGGAGCAGGACGGGGGCGCCCGAGAACGTACGCGTGCGCGGAGTCGGCATCGACTCGCCCCTCTCCTCCGCAACGAATGGGAAGCGTCCGAACCGCATAATGGCATGCACATGTCTGCCATGGAAGCGCTCCCACGGCCATGCTCCGCAAGCCCCTGCCGGCGGCCATCGCGGCCGGATGCGTTCTGCGGGAAACGTTGACTAGAAAGCGCTTGCCGTCTACCTTCCGTTCAGGAGTGTGGACGAGCCGCTCACCGTGACCCATCCAGGTCCGGACTCCTCACGCAAGTGGTTCACGAACGCATAAAACGTTCACGTATGAGATCTAGTTGCGTCGGCCCGTCCGCCGCGACCACCGGAAAGCTTCGACCATCCCCACCTGGAAGAAGGCATCGGGACATGACTTCCCCAGCACCCCTGCGCACCCACGGGCGCGCGCTGACCGGCTCACTGGCCGCTCTCGGCCTCGCGGTTGGCATGATCATGACCAGCGGGGCGCTCACCCCGGCGAGCGCGGCCACCTGGCCCACCGCGAACGGCAGCCAGGGCGTCTCCGCCACCATCCCGGTCTCCGGCACCAAGGACTACGGGATGAAGCGCCTGTACGGCACGGGCGACCTGGGCAGCGGCAGCCAGGACGAGGACCAGGGACCGATCCTCGAACTGGCCGCCGGTGCCGTCCTGAAGAACGTCATCATCGGCGCGCCCGCCGCCGACGGCATCCACTGCAAGGGCAGCTGCACGCTCCAGAACGTCTGGTGGGAGGACGTCGGCGAGGACGCGGCGACCTTCCGCGGCTCCTCGTCGTCCAACGTCTACAACGTCGTCGGCGGCGGAGCGAAGGAAGCCAGCGACAAGGTGTTCCAGTTCAACGGCGCCGGGACGCTGAACGTCTCGAACTTCGCCGTGCAGAACTTCGGCACCTTCATCCGCTCGTGCGGCAACTGCTCCACGCAGTACAAGCGGACGATCAACCTCAACACCGTCGAGGTGACCTACAAGGGCAGCAGGCTCGTCGGCATCAACACCAACTACGGTGACAGCGCGACCCTGCGGGGCATCACGATCGTCGGGGACACCAGCAGGAAGATCGTCCCCTGCCAGAAGTACATCGGCAACGACGACGGTGACGAGCCGACGACGAACGGCTCGGGCCCCGACGGCACGTACTGCAAGTACGCCGGCTCGGACATCACCTACAAGTAGGCCGAGCACCCGCCGGCGGGAATCCCCCACGCACGGCCGGAGGAAGCGACCGCACGCGCTCCCTCCGGCGTCACGCGTGTGCGCGCGCGTGAGCCGCCACCTCCCGCTGGAAGTCGGCGTAGGCGGCGCGCAGTGCGGCGCCGGGCCAGTCCGCCGGCAGCAGTTCGGGGGGCAGGACCGGGTCGGCGAGGAGATGGCGGACGACGGCCGCGAACGTGGTGAAGCGGTCGCCGGGGCGGTCGGCCCGCGCGAGGTGCGCGAGCAGGGCCCGGCCCTGGGCGGCCCACTCCTCCAACGGCCAGAGCACGGCGGCCAGTTCCCGCGCGGGGGTGTCCGGGCGGGCGGTGAAGTACCGCGTCACGCCGTCCAGTTCGGCCGGCCAGGGGCGGCTCAGGGTCGCGGGGCGCAGCCAGACGCCCTCGCGCAGCTCGGCGAGGCGCAGACGGGTCAGCCCGGTCCGCAGTTCGGCGCGTTCGGCGGGACCACGGCCGGTCGCCGTGACCACCGCCATCTCCCAGGCGCCGTCCCAGGGCCGCGTCGCCGGGTGAACGGCGTCGTCCTGCCTGCGCTGACGTTCCAGCAGGCGGTCGCTGAGGCCGTACACGGAACCGGTGCGCCGCAGGTCGCCCGCCGCCACCATCCGGCTGAGCGCGGCCCGCAGGGCGGAGCCGCCCACGCCGAAGGGTTCCACCAGCCGGACGAGGTCCTTCACCGGCAGTTCGGGCGGATGGCTGCCGAGCAGCAGACTCAGCACCACCGACCGGGCCGACAGCGGCGGCAGCTCCACCTCTCCGGGCCCGGACGTCACGTTCCTGCGCATGAGGACGTACTGTACGTCCGCCCCCGATGTTGCACTATTGCTGCGGCTGTACGAGAGATGCAACATGAGGGTCATGACCTTCATGGACGCAGAGCCCCGCACCCCGTCCCCCGCCACGCACGACGTCACCAACCAGCCCCCGCCCCTGACCCGTACGACGCCTCCGACGACGTGGCCCTGCTGGAGGGGCTGCGGCGCGAGGGTGCCGGCTGGGCGGAGTCCGACCTCCGCCGGCTCGGGCTGCGGGCGGGCGGCCCCGAAGCGCAGGAGTGGGGCGAACTGGCCAACCGGCACGAGCCGGTGCTGCGCACCCACGACCGGTACGGCCACCGCGTCGACGAGGTCGACTTCCACCCCTCCTGGCACCAGCTGATGCGGGTCGCCGTCGCCGAGGGCCTGGCCGGGGCGCCCTGGGCGGACGGCCGGCGGGGCGCCCATGTGGCCCGTACGGCCGGCGGGCTGGTGTGGGGGCACACGGAGGCCGGCCACGGCTGCCCCACATCGATGACGTACGCCGCCGTCCCCGCCCCCGTCAGCCCGAGCTGGCGAAGGTGTACGAGCCGCTGCTGACCGGTCGTGCGTACGACCCGGGGCTGCGGGTGCCGACCCGGAAGCGCGGGCTGCTCGCCGGCATGGGGATGACCGAGAAGCAGGGCGGCTCGGACGTCCGGACGAACACCACGACGGCCACGCCCACCGCCGAGCCCGGGGTGTACACCCTGCGCGGCCACAAGTGGTTCACGTCGGCGCCGATGTGCGACGTGTTCCTGGTCCTCGCCCAGGCCCCGCACGGCCTGTCGTGCTTCCTGCTTCCGCGGGTGCTGCCCGACGGCAGCCGTAACACCTTCCACATCCAGCGGCTCAAGGACAAGCTCGGCAACCGCTCCAACGCCTCCTGTGAGCCCGAGTTCGACGGGACGGTGGCCTGGCTGGTCGGGCCCGAGGGGCAGGGCGTGAAGACCATCATCGAGATGGTCAACTGCACGCGCCTGGACTGCGTGATGATGTCGGCTGCGCTGATGCGCAGGACGCTCGTCGAGGCCGGCCATCACGCGCGCCACCGCGGCGCGTTCGGCGCGCGGCTGCTCGACCAGCCGCTGATGCGCAACGTCCTGGCGGACCTGGCGCTGGAGTCCGAGGCCGCGACGACGCTCACCCTGCGGCTGGCCGGGGCGGCCGACCGGGCGGTGCGCGGAGACGACGACCGGGGCGACGAGCGGGCCTTCCGGCGGATCGCGACGGCCGTCGGCAAGTACTGGGTGACCAAGCGAGGTCCGGCCTTCACGGCGGAGGCGCTGGAATGCCTCGGCGGCAACGGCTATGTGGAGGAGTCGGGCATGCCCCGGCACTACCGCGAGGCTCCCCTGCTGTCGATCTGGGAGGGCTCGGGCAACGTCAACGCCCTGGACGTGCTGCGGGCGCTGACCCGCGAGCCCGCCACCGCGGACGCCTTCTTCGCCGAACTCGCCCTGGCGCACGGGGCGGACGCCCGCCTGGACGCGGCAGTGGCCCGGCTGGGGTCCGGGCTGGGCGAGGTCACGCAGGCCGGGGCCCGCCGGCTCGTGGAGCGGATGGCGCTGACCCTCCAGGCGTCCCTGCTGGTCCGGCACGCCCCGCCCGCGGTCGCCGACGCCTTCTGCGCGACCCGGCTCGACGGCGACTGGGGACACTCGTTCGGCACCTTGCCCGACGGCGCCGACCTCGACGGGATCCTCGGGCGGGCGCTGTCGCCCGCCGACGGGTGACAGCTCCCCACTCCTCACGCGAGCCGGGATCAAGCTAGTTAGAGGGTGTCACGAAAGCTATTGACACTCCGCTCGGCGTCGGGTTACAACTTATAACGAACACGAGGGCAAGTAACTCAGTAGGGCCATGGAGGTCGTCATGAACGCCGAAGAACTCGTCGAGGTCGTCCTGCCGGGCAAGGTCGAGCCCGAGGGGCTCCAGCTCCGGCACGGCGCCGTGCCCGCCCCGGGCCCGGGACAGGTCGTCGTCCGGATGGAGGCGACCGGGGTCTCCTTCGCCGAGCAGCAGATGCGCCGCGGCCGGTACTACGACCAACCGCCGTTCCCCTTCGTGCCCGGCTACGACCTCGTCGGCACCGTCCTCGCGGCCGGTCCGGGCGTCGAGCCCGGCCTCACCGGTGTACGGGTGGCGGCGCTGGTCAAGGTGGGCGCCTGGGCCAGCCACGTCCTCGTCGACGCGGCCGACCTGGTACCGGTGCCCGCCGGGGTCGGCGCGGCCGAGGCGGAGACCCTGGTGGTCAACGGCATCACCGCCTGGCAGATGCTGCACCGCAAGGCACGGGTCCGCGCGGGCCAGACCGTTCTGGTGCACGGGGCCAACGGCGGCGTCGGCTCGGTGCTGGTCCAGCTCGCCCGGGCGGCGGGCGCCAGGGTCATCGGCACGGCCTCCGCCCGCCACCACGACGCCCTGCGGGAGAAGGGCGTGGAACCCGTCGACCACCGCACCGACGACATCCCCGCGCGCGTGCGCGCCCTCGCCCCCGGCGGGGTGGACGCCGTCTTCGACCACGTCGGCGGCCGCGGCATCGTCGACTCCTGGCGCCTCCTCGCACCGGGCGGCACGCTCGTCTCCTACGGCAGCGCCTCCACCCGGGACCACGAGGGGTCCCGTCAGGTGCCCGTGCTCAAGCTGCTCGGCCGCGTGTGGCTGTGGAACGCCCTGCCCAACCGGCGCCGCGCCTGCTTCTTCAACGTGTGGGCCGGGCGCGCCCTGTCGCGCGACCGCTTCCGGAACCGGCTGCGCGCCGACCTCACTCAGGTGTTCGCCGCCCTCCAGCGCGGGGAGGTCACCGCCCAGATCGCCGCCCAGCTTCCGCTCGCGCGCGTCGCCGACGCCCTGCGGCTCGCCGAGTCCGGGACCGTCGCCGGGAAGGTCGTGCTCAATCCGTAGCGCGCCGCCGTGAGCCCGACCCTCTCCCGAGCCTCTCGACGAAGGAATCCTCATGGTCGGCACGCGTCCCGCCGCTTCGGACGAAGCCCGGGACCACACGTCGGCGAACCACGCGATCGCAACGGAACGTGGTCAGGGCCACCGCGGTCGCCGTCCCGCTCGCCGTGGCCGCAGTCCTCGGCACGACGACCGCCCCGGCCGCCGAGTCCGCCCCGCCCGGACCGCACAGCGGGACGCGTGCCGCGGGCAGGGCGTCGACGGCTCCGCCCTGATCCGCTACGAGTCCGACATCGTGATCGACGCACCGCTGAGCACCGTGTGTCAGCTCCAGACCGACGTGGAGCACTGGCCCACCTGGCAGGCCGCCGTCACCGGTGCCGAGCGCCTCGACAGCGGCCCGCTGCGCAGGGGTTCGCGCTTCCACTGGACGACGACACCCGCGCCCGCCACGCCGACCACCCCGGCCACCACCCTCGCCATCACGTCCACGGTCCAGCAGCTCCAGCGCGGGCACTGCGTCCTGTGGCGCGGGCCGGCGGCCGGGGACGGGCTGCGCATCGACGAGGGGGTGCACCTGTGGACCTTCACGAAGGCGAAGGGCGGCGGTGTCCACGTGCACACCGAGGAGACCTGGACCGGCGCCCAGGTCGAGGCGGACATGCCCACGGCCACCGCCGCTCTCGGGCGGGGTCTGGAGACGTGGCCGAGCGACCTCGGGGCCGCGGCCGAGGCCCACCCCTGACGTCCCCGGCGACAGCGCCCACGACTCTCGCCCCGCTCAGCCCGTCGACCGCCCCCGCACCGCGTCGAACAGGGCCCACTCCACACCCCACCGGTCCATCCGCCGGCGCTCCAGCCGACCGCGCAGGTACCGGCCGCCGGCCAGCGGCAGGACCGCCACGGTGACGCCCGCCAGCCCACCGACGAGCGAGGCCCGTACCCGGGCCTGGGCGGCGGTGGCCGGTTCCGTGACCATGCGGCCCCGGCGGTCCGTCCACACCGTCACCGTGGTGCCGGCGGCGCTGCCCGGGACGACCCTGGCCTGACCGGCGTGGGCGGAACCGTCGGGCCCGATCCAGCCGACCTCGGCCCAGACCCGCTCGCTGGAGTGCGCGGTGGCCTTTCCCGGCGCCCGCTCGGTCAGGCGTCCGGCGACCGGCCGCCACTCGACGCGCTCCCTGGCCAGACTCTGCTCGACGGATCGGGCGGCGGCCCAGCCGGCCAGTACCCCGCACAGGACGGTGAGCGTCCAGGCGCCCAGCACGACCCATGCCTCCACGGTGTCGGAGCGCCGCTTGAGCGGGTTGCGCCGCCAACGCCACAGCCACACCCTCGGACCACGGAACGCCATCGAAGGCTTCCTCCTCATGAGCGCGTGAACATCCCGACCGCCCTCCCATACGGGGCCGGCGGTCCCGATGCTCAGGACGAGTCCTCCGTCCCGACGGTCCCACGGGCCGGGCCGCCGTGCGGGCCTTGCGCGGAAGGTGGCCGACTCCGTACGGTCCCGGCTCGTCATCGCCGCCGTGACCTGCGGCGACGCCTGTTCCAGGGGTGACTGTCAGTGGCTGGGTGCAGACTGGCCGGTGGTTGCGACAAGGACGTCACAGCACAGCGGAGGTGACCGGCATGACCGAGGTACTGCTCGCCGTGGGCACGCGCAAAGGCCTTTTCATCGGGCGCAGGCGCGGGGGCACCTGGGAGTTCGACGAATCCCCCTACTTCAACGCACAGGCGATCTATTCGGTCGCGATCGACACACGTGGCGACCGCACCCGGCTCCTCGCGGGCGGTGACAGCGCCCACTGGGGTCCGTCGGTGTTCCACTCCGACGACCTGGGCCGCACCTGGACCGAACCGGCGAAGCCGGCCGTCAGGTTCCCGCAGGACACGCAGGCTTCGCTGGAGCGGGTGTGGCAACTGCACCCGGCGGCCGGCGAGCCGGACGTGGTGTACGCGGGCACGGAACCGGCCGCGCTGTACCGCTCCGAGGACCGCGGGGAGAGCTTCGAGCTGGTCCGCCCGCTGTGGGAACACCCGACGCGCTCCCAGTGGGTGCCGGGCGGAGGCGGCGAGGGCCTGCACACGGTGCTGACCGACGAGCGGGACCCGCAAGCGGTGACGGTGGCCGTGTCGACGGCCGGTGTGTTCCGAACCGCCGACGGCGGCGCGAACTGGGCGCCCTCCAACTCCGGTGTCTCCGCGGTGTTCCTGCCGGATCCGAACCCGGAGTTCGGCCAGTGCGTGCACAAGGTCGCGCGGGACGCGGCGAACCCGGACCGGCTCTACCTGCAGAACCACTGGGGGGTGTACCGCAGCGACGACGCGGGCGCGCAGTGGACGGACATCGGCGCCGGCCTGCCCTCCACCTTCGGCTTCGCCGTCGCCGCGCACCCCCATCGCGGGGACACGGCGTACGTCTTCCCGATCAACGCCGACGCGGACCGTGTGCCCGCCGACCACCGCTGCCGGATCTACCGCACGTCCGACGCGGGCGAGAGCTGGGAACCCCTCACGGTCGGTCTGCCGCAGGAGGACCACTACGGCACCGTGCTGCGCGACGCGCTCTGTACGGACGACGCGGACCCGGCGGGCGTGTACTTCGGCAACCGCAACGGCGAGGTGTTCGCCTCGGCCGACGACGGCGACAGCTGGCGGCAGTTGGCCTCGCACCTGCCGGACGTGCTCTGCGTGCGGGCCGCGGTGGTCGGATGAGTCCGACGGGGGGAGCGTGGGGTCCTGGCCACCGGTTGATCGCCGCTGCCCGTACGGCAGTAGGGTGACGCCCGTGGCACCACGACCCTTGCATGAGATCGTCGAACCGGGCTGGGCGAAGGCCCTGGAACCCGTGGCCGGACGGATCGCCGAGATGGGCGACTTCCTGCGCGCGGAGATCGCCGCGGGACGCACCTACCTCCCCGCCGGACCCAACGTCCTGCGGGCCTTCCAGCAGCCCTTCGACGACGTCCGCGTCCTGATCGTCGGGCAGGACCCGTACCCGACGCCGGGTCACGCGGTGGGCCTGTCCTTCTCGGTCGCGCCCGACGTACGGCCGCTGCCCGGCAGCCTGATCAACATCTACCGGGAGCTGAACACCGACCTGGGGCTGCCCCAGCCGTCCAGCGGCGACCTGACGCCGTGGACGCAGCAGGGTGTGCTGCTGCTCAACAGGGCGCTCACCACGGCCCCGCGCAAACCCGCGGCACACCGCGGCAAGGGCTGGGAGGAGGTCACCGAGCAGGCGATCCGGGCGCTGGCCGCACGCGGCAAGCCCCTGGTGTCCGTCCTGTGGGGCCGCGACGCACGCAATCTGCGTCCGCTGCTCGGCGATCTGCCCTCGGTGGAGTCGGCGCACCCCTCGCCCATGTCGGCGGACCGGGGCTTCTTCGGCTCGCGGCCGTTCAGCCGGGCCAACGACCTGCTGATCCGGCAGGGCGGCCAACCCGTGGACTGGCGCCTGCCGTGACCTCACCCGCGGGTCCGAAGCCCTCCCCCGGCGTCCTCGCCGTGGACTCGGGCGGCTCCGGACTGCGGGTGGCCCTCGGCAGAGCCGAGGGTTCCGCGCCGGCCGTTCGGTCGTCGCGGGTCCCCGTGCGTACCGGCGCGCGGGGCATCGACCCCGGGCACCTGATGGAACAACTGGTGCCCATGGTGCGGGCCTTGGCGGCGGAGACCGGTGTGTCGCGGCCGGTCGTGGCGGTCGTCGGCGCCGCCGGTCTCGCCACCCTCGGCGACGCGCTGCGGGCCGAGCTGCCGGGCGCGCTGGCGCGGGAGTTCGGGGTCGGCACGACCGCCCTCGCCGCGGACGCCGTCACCGCCTACGCCGGTGCCCTCGGCACCGGTCCGGGGGCGGTGGTCGCCGCCGGGACCGGACTGATCGCGCTCGGCACCGACCTGACGGCCTGGCACCGGGCGGACGGCTGGGGGCATCGTCCTGGGCGACTGCGGCGGCGGCGCGTGGATCGGGCGGGCCGGGCTGGAGGCCGCACTGCGCGCCCACGACGGCCGGTCCGGCGGTTCCGCCGCCCTCCTGGCCTGCGCAGAGGAGCAGTTCGGGCCGATCGCAGGTCTGCCCGGCCTGCTCTACCCGCGCACCGACCGCCCCGCCGTCCTCGCCTCCTTCGCGCCCCGGGTGGCCGCCTCCGCGGCGGCCGATCCGGTCGCCGCGGACATCCTGCGCACGGCCGCCCGGCACATCGCCGACTCCGCCGCCGCGGTCTGCCCGCGGGACGTGGGGCCCCGCCACCATGTCGCCGTCACCGGCGGCCTCGTGGAACTGGGCGAGCCCCTCCTCGTACCGCTGGCGGAGGAACTGGCACGGCGGCTGCCGTACGCGCGGCGGGTGGCGGCGGCCGGAGATCCGCTGGCCGGTGCCGTCCGCATCGCCACCGATCTCGCGACCGGCGCGCTCGGCCTGCCGGTCGACGAGACGATGCTGTGCCTCGCGCCGAACGGCTCGGCGGGTGAACGGCACGTCACGACGGAAAAGGGGGATTGACCCCTTCGAGGGCAAGTCGCCCGGAATACATGCTGATCACTTCTGATCCGTACGTAACTCATCAGACAAAACCGGACGGATACCGCTCACCTGCACCCTCCCCGAACAGGGGAGCCCAGGAAGCCAGTAACATGCGGCGCCATGAGCTCCCCCACTGGGCCCGCGTCCGGCCTCCCTGTACGAATGCCGCGCCCCCGCCAGCCCGGGCGCACCGCCGACCCGAGCCCCTGGCGGCTCCCGAGGGCGCGCCCGCGCTCGTCCTCGCGGTGCCGGGTACGCCGAGCGCCGCCGTCCGCGGCCTCGCCGAGGAAGTCGTGAGCATCGCCCGCTCCGAGCTTCCCGGTCTCGACGCGCGCATCGGGTACCTCGACGGGGACGACGCCGAGTTCCCCACCCTCCAGTCCGTCCTGGCGCACTCCGCCGGCGAGCGCACCGCCCGCTACGAGCAGGCCCGCGCCGCCGGGGTGGACGCCAAGGAGCCCGACGGCCCGGTCGCCGTCGTCGTGCCGCTGCTGGCCGGGCCGGACAGTGCCCTGCTGCGGCAGGTCCGCCAGGCGTCATGGACAGCCGGGTCGCGGCCGACCTGACCGATGTCCTCGGCCCGCACCCGCTGCTCGCCGAGGCGCTGCACGTGCGGCTGTCCGAGGCCGGTCTGGCCCGCGCCGACCGCGCCCGCCTGTTCACCGTGGCGACGGCCGCGGACGGCATCATCCTCGCCTCCGTGGGCGGCGAGGAGGCCGTGCAGGCCGCCGGGATCACCGGCATGCTGCTCGCCGCACGCCTCGCCGTGCCGGTGATGGCCGCGGCCCTCGACCAGGAGGGTTCCATCGCCTCCGTCGCCGAGCAGCTGCGCGGCTCCGGTTCCCAGCACCTGGCTCTGGCGCCGTACCTCATCGGCCCGGAGATCGACTCCACGCTGCTGGAGGAGGCGGCCAGGGAGGCGGGCTGCGCGTCCGCCGAGGCGCTCGGCCCGTACCCGGCCATCGGCAAGCTGGCCCTGGCCAAGTACACGACCGCCCTGGGCATCGCGCCGCAGCAGGCGCAGGGCACGCCGGCCCACCTGTCGTAAATGACGCGGGCGTGAGCCCGTAAGACCCGCAAGGACGCCGAGAGGGCCCGCTCCCCGACCGAGGAGCGGGCCCTTCGTCGTGCCCGGCTTCGGTGCTGCCGTACCGCCGTGCTGTCGTGCTTTCCTGACTTCCGTGCGTGCGGGTGGGCGCGGTGGCTTCAGCCGAGGACCACGCAGGACGCCGCGGGCACCCGGATCGACCCGCCGCGCCGGGGCAGCCCGGTGGCCTGGTCGAGGGCGAACCAGGTCACGTCGCCGGAGCGCTCGTTCGCGACGTACAGGAAACCGGCCGACTCGGCGAGCGCCCGTGGCCAGCGGCCCGCGCAGGACACCGTGCCGATCAGGCGCAGCGCCTCTCCGCCGCCCTCGACGGCGAACACCGACAGCACGTCCTCGCCGCGGGTCGCCGTCCACACGAACCGCCCGTCGGGCGAGACGGCGATGCCGGACGGGTAGGCGTCCCCCGCGGGCGCGCCCGGCAGCACGGGGACCTCCGCCAGCGGCTTCAGGGACCCGTCCGGGGCGTCCCAGCGGCAGACGGTGACGGTCGGGGTGAGTTCGTTGACGACGTACGCGTGGCCGCCACCCGGGTGGAAGGCCAGGTGGCGGGGGCCCGAGCCGGGGCGCAGGGCGGACTCCCGGTGCAGGACCGGTTTGCCGTCGCGCAGGTCGCACACCCGCACGGAGTCCGTTCCCAGGTCCACGCTGACCACCCAGCGTCCGCTCGGGTCGGCCTGCACCTGGTGGGCGTGCGGCCCCTGCTGGCGCCGGGTGTGCGGACCGGCCCCGCTGTGCCGGAGCACCCCGGAGGCCGCCGGGGCGAGGGTGCCGTCGGCTCTGACGGGCACGGCGGTGACGCTGCCGGAGCCGTAGTTGGCGGTCAGGACGTGGCCGTCGCACACGCTGAGGTGCGTGGGACCGCCGGCGTCGACCGGCACGGGCGGCCCGACCTGCTCCGGAACGTCCCCGGCCACGCTGTACGCGGCCACCGCGCCGTCGGCGGTCTCGCTGACGGCGTACAGCATGCCGCCGCCCGGGGACAGGGCCAGGTACGCGGGGTCGGCGAGGGTGTTCACGCTGCTCAGGACGGTCAGTGCGCCGCTGTGCGGGTCCACGCCGGCCGCCACGATCCCGGGCCCGCCGGCCGCCGTGAACGACCCGATGAACGCCCGCTGGGGCCGCCTGCCGAGGTCTGCCACCGCTGTCCCCTCTCGTGCCGTCGCTGTTCGGGCCGACGGTAGCAGCCGATCACGCGCGGTCTAGACCAGGCGGAGGAGGTGAGACGGCAGCTCGCCGAGGGGTTTCGACACACCGGACGAACGGTCGGCGGGGACCCGACACCGGCCGACCGGGCGTGGCGGGGGACGGTCGAGGAGCAGGGACCGACCCCCGCTCGGCCCGGCACCTGCGGCAACACCTGGAGCGCCCGCCAGGAAACGCACCAGCTCCAGCCACCGCCGACTCCGAACCGACAGCCGCACCCGACCCCACCCGGGGCGGAGCACGCGTCCGAAGCTGCGCTCAGGCCCAGGGCCACGCGCGACAGTCGTGACTCGCCGAGGCCTCGACGGGCGACGCCGACTCGGACCGCTACGGGTTTGCACCCGGCCGCGATCAGGCGGAACGGACGAGGGGCACCCCTCGGAGCAGGGAAGGGCTCGCCCGCCGTCGCCTCGGCTGACGTCGGCGCCCTCCGGCCGGGCCGGGGGCGGCCGACGTGACCTCGCGTCGGTCGGACGCGGAAACTCTCAGGCCCCCACCAGCGGCGAGCCCGGCGGGGTGCGCAGGGGATGGGCCAGTTCCGCCAGGGCTCGTTCCAGGCCGTGCAGGTGGGCCAGCGCCGGTTCGGCCGCCGTGGGGTGGTCGGTGAGCGTGAGGTGTTCCGTGCCGCCTTCGGTCAGGGCCTCCACCGCGGCCTGCACCCGCCAGCAGGCGGCGGCGAGGCGGGCGTCGTGGGAGGCCTCGGGGTCGGCGGCGACGGCGACGAGGCCGCGGATCTCGCGGGCACAGTCGTCGAGCAGACCGAGGACGCGACGGGCGCGCGCCTTGCGGCCGAGCATGGGGTTCAGCGGGTGCACGAGCGGGGCGACGGAGAGCCGGACCCGGCCGAGCAGCTGCTCCAGTTCGGCGACGCGCGCGCCGGGGTCGGCGGCGGTGTCGCCCGCGAGCCGGGCGGCGGCCTCGGCGGTGCAGGCGTGGACGCAGCGCAACGCGCGCTGGATCCAGGCGTCGGTGACGGCGTGCGTGGTGACGGGCAGGACGAACAGCACCGCGAGGACGGCGCCGAGCGCGCCCACGCCGGTCTCGGCGAGGCGGACGGTGAGCAGGCCGGGGCTGAGTACGCCGAGGAGTCCATAGAGCAGCTCGGCGAGCAGGGTCACCCAGAGCATCATCCAGGTGTAGGAGACGGCGGCGGTGTAGAAGATGCCGAAGACGCAGACGGCCACGAGGGCGGCCGTGGGCACGCCGGCGCCGTGCAGGGGGACGGCCACGAGGAGGCCGAGACCGACGCCGATGACCGTGCCGAGCACCCGGCGGAAGCCGCGGACCAGCGTCTCGCCGCGGGAGGTGGTGTTGACGAAGATCCACCAGGTGGCGCCGACGGCCCAGTACCAGCGCTCCCCGGACACCAGTTGGCCCACGAGGAGCGCGAATCCCGCGCCGGCGGTCGCCTGGACGGCCTGGCGGGTGGTGATCCGGGCGAGACCGCGACCGCCCGGCGGGGCGGGCACGGGGGCCGGGGTCAGGCGTCGCTCGTAGCACCACAGGCCGAAGCGCACGGCCGCCGCGGTCAGGACGGAGAGCACGACGGCGGCGGCCAGCTCGGGGAGCCGTCCGCCGGTCGCGTGCAGGAACTGGGCGACGAAGAACATCATGAACGCGAACACGCCCAGGCTGTGCCCGCGCGGCCCCCACCGGCGCGCGTACACGCCCGCGCCGGTGACGGCCAGGAAGGTCAGGTCGCGTGCCAGGGGTTCGTCGTGCAGGAGGGCCGCGGCGGCGAGCACGGGCAGACCGGCCACCGGGAGCAGCGCGGTGGTGACCGCCTGGCGGCGCACGGTGGTGTCGGTGACGGTGAACAGGGCGAGCAGCGCGGCGAGCCCGCCGGTGACGGCGCCCGCCAGGGAGTGCCCGGCCAGGCCGCAGACCACGACGGCCAGGCCGATGCCGAGGACGGCCCGCGCGGCGAAGCGCAGCCGTACCCGCCCCGGATCCGGAGCCACGAACACCCTCTTCAGCACTGCTTCCCACCCCATCGGTCACCCATGAACACCGGCATGAAAAAGGCGCCGCGGTATCCGCAGCGCCATCGACGGCTCCATGACAGCACCCATGCCGCAGCTGGCTCAAGTGGCTCCTTGTCCACTGGTCCATTGGCCCATCGAAAGACCTCCAGGAAGAACCGTTGAAGGGCCAACGGACCAGGAACGGCCGGTCCGCCCGGAATGCGCCTCGCTGGGCCATTGGTACAGTCGGCGGCGATCACCGATGAACACGAGGAGTCCGGGCACCATGGCCGTCGACGCGCTCGACACCCGCATCCTGCGTCTGCTGCTCGAGCAGCCCCGCACCAGCGTGCGGGAGTACGCACGCCTCCTCGGCGTGGCGCGCGGCACGCTGCAGGCCCGTCTCGACCGGCTGGAGCGCGAGGGCGTGATCACCGGCACGGGTCCGTCCCTCTCCCCCGCCGCGCTGGGCCACCCCGTGCTCGCGTTCGTGCACATCGAGGTCACCCAGGGCCACCTCGACGACGTGGGCGACGCGCTGGCGGCCGTACCGGAGATCGTCGAGGTGTTCTCGATCACCGGCGGCGGCGATCTCCTCACCCGGGTCGTGGCGCGCGACAACGCCCACCTGGAGGACGTGATCCAGAAGCTGATCAGCCTCCCCGGCGTGGTCCGCACCCGCACCGAGGTCGCGCTGCGCGAGCGGGTGCCGTACCGCCTGCTGCCTCTGGTGGAGTCGATCGGCCGCACGGCGGGCGGCTGACGGCGGCCACTCCGCGCCAATCACGTCGGCACCGTTGACGCCCTCCGTCACCCCTCATAGCGTCTGGTCGATCATCCGCACGCCGTCCGTGATATCGAACGAACCGTGGACCACCGGAGGAGCAGCACATGGCACCGCCCCTCACCAGACGAACCCTTCTCCAGAGCGCGATACTCGCCGCCGCCGTCCCCGGCATCGGGGGCGCGGCGGCTTCGACCGCCTCGGCCGCGTACACGGCGACGGCACTGCCGCCCCCGGTCGGCTGGGCGCTCCAGCCCTTCCCCCTCGACACCGTCCGGCTCGGCGCCGGTGTCTTCGCCGCCAAACGGCAGCTGATGCTCGACCACGCGCGCGGCTACGACGTGAACCGGCTGCTCCAGGTGTTCCGCGCCAACGCCGGCCTGTCCACCCTGGGCGCGGTCGCCCCCGGCGGCTGGGAGGGGCTCGACGGCGAGGCCAACGGCAATCTGCGCGGCCACTACACCGGACACTTCCTGACCATGCTGTCCCAGGCGTACGCGGGCAGCGGCGAGCAGGTCTACGCGGACCGTATCGGGACGATGGTCGGCGCGCTGACCGAGGTGCGCGAGGCCCTGCGGCGCGACCCGGCCGTACTGAGCGTCGCCGGCAGATTCGGCCGGGCGGCCGAGCACGTCCGCGGCTCCCACCGGTACGTCGACCTGCCGGCCGGAGTGCTCGGCGGGGCCGCCGAGGTCACCCTGGCCGCCTGGGTGAAGCCCACCCACGACGGCAACTGGGCCCGCGTCCTCGACTTCGGCAACGACACCACCCGCTACCTGTACCTGGTCGCGCGCAACGGCAACGGTGTCCCCCGGTTCGCCGTCACCACCAGCGGGCCCGGCGCCGAACAGGGCCTCGACGGCACCGCCGCGCTCCCCCTGAACCAGTGGAGCCACCTCGCGGTCACGATCGGCGGCGGCACCGGGACGCTCTACGTCAACGGCACGGTCGTCGCCCGGAACACGGCGATGTCCCTGACCCCGGCCGCCCTCGGCACCCTCGCCCACCACTGGCTCGGCCGCTCCCACTACGCCTCCGACCCGGTCTTCGCGGGGGTCCTCGGCGGGTTCGACGCGTGGTCGCGCGCCCTGGCCGCCGACGAGATCACCGGGCTGCAGGGCGCCCGCGTCCCGGGCGACCTCGTCTCGTACGCCTTCGACGAGACGTCCGGCTCCGCCTTCGCCGACTCCTCCGGCCGCGGCCTGACCGCCACCCTGCGCCGCACCTGGGGCGCCCCGAGCCATCCGGGGTTCCTGGCGGCGTATCCGGAGACGCAGTTCATCCAGCTGGAGTCGATGACCGGCAGCGACTACACGCGCGTGTGGGCGCCCTACTACACCGCCCACAAGATCCTGCGGGGTCTGCTGGACGCGCACCTGGCCACCGACGACGCCCGCGCCCTGGACCTGGCGGCCGGCATGGCCGACTGGATGTACTCCCGGCTGTCGAAGCTGCCCGAAGCCACGCTCCAGCGCATGTGGGGGCTGTTCTCCAGCGGCGAGTTCGGCGGCATCGTCGAGGCGATCGTCGATCTGCACGCGCTCACCGGAAAGGCCGAACACCTGGCGCTGGCCCGGCTGTTCGACCTCGACCGGCTCATCGACGCGTGCGCGGCGAACACCGACGTCCTCGACGGCCTGCACGCCAACCAGCACATACCGATCTTCACCGGGTACGTCCGGCTGTACGACGCGACGGGCGAGGAGCGCTACCTCACCGCCGCGAAGAACTTCTGGGACATGGTCGTACCGCACCGGATGTACGGCATCGGCGGCACCAGTACGGGCGAGTTCTGGAAGGCGCGGGACGTCATCGCGGGGACGATCAGCGCCACCACGGCCGAGACGTGCTGCGCGTACAACCTGCTCAAGCTCAGCCGGACGCTGTTCTTCCACGACCAGCACCCGAAGTACATGGAGTACTACGAGCGCGCCCTGCTCAACCAGGTCCTCGGTTCCCGGCAGGACCGGGCGGACGCGGAGAAGCCGCTGGTCACGTACTTCATCGGGCTCACCCCGGGCCATGTGCGCGACTACACGCCGAAGCAGGGCACCACCTGCTGCGAGGGCACCGGCATGGAGAGCGCCACCAAGTACCAGGACTCGGTGTACTTCAAGGCCGCCGACGGCAGCGCGCTGTACGTCAACCTCTACAGCCCGACGACGCTGAACTGGGCCGAGAAGGGCGTCACCGTCACCCAGAGCACCGACTTCCCGCGTGAGCAGGGCACCACGCTCACCGTCCGGGGGCGTACGGCGTCCTTCTCGCTGCGGCTCCGCGTGCCGTCCTGGGCGACCGCCGGGTTCCGGGTGACCGTCAACGGGCGCCAGGTGAGCGGCACTCCGACGCCCGGGAGCTATTTCCCGGTGTCGCGGACCTGGCGCGACGGGGACACCGTGCGCGTGTCGGCGCCGTTCCGGCTGCGGGTGGAAAAGGCCCTGGACGACCCGTCGTTGCAGACCCTGTTCCTCGGCCCGGTGAACCTCGTCGCCCGCAACCCCTCGACGTCGTACCTGGAGTTCGGTCTGTACCGCAACGCGGCCCTCTCCGGCGACCTGCTGCCCTCGCTCACACCCGTGAGCGGGAAGCCGCTGCATTTCACGCTCGACGGCACCGGGTTCGCCCCCTTCTTCGAGGGGACCGAGGACCCGACGCACGCCTATGTGCGGCGGGCGGAACCCCGTGTCGTGTTCGGGAACAGCGATTCCGGGGTGCCGAATCCCCCGAAGGCGGACGGCACGACGCTGCTCGACGAGGTCTGGGCGGGGGCGCCGTTCAGCGGCAAAGGGGCGCTGGTGACGCGGGTGCGGGGGGTGGTGGACGCGTGGGTCGCCGGCGGGCTGCTCGGGCAGGCCGACGGGGAGAAGGTGGTGAGCACCGCGCGGGGTGCGACGTTCGTGCCGTGACCCCGGACCGCCGCTACGACCGGCGGCGGGGCTTGCCGGGCTTTCCGCCCGTGCCGCGTCGGCTGCCGCCCTTGGCGCCGCCGGCGCGGCCCCGCGCGGCCCCGCCCGAGCCGGCCTTGCGCGGGGCGGCTCCGGTTCTCGGCTTGGCCCGCTCGGCCTTCGGCTCGGCGGGCGGCTGCTGGCCCCGGCCGCGGGTGCTGTTCACGGTACGGCCGCGGACGATGCCGATGAAGTCCTCGACCAGGTCGGTCGTGGCGTCCTCCGGCCAGGACAGGGCGACGCTGGACTGCGGGGCGTCCACGAGGGTCCGGTAGGTGAGGTCGCGGCGGTGGTGCAGCCGGGCCAGCGACTGGGGCACGACCAGGACGCCGATGTTCGCCGCGACCAGCTCGATCGCGTCGGCCGTGGTCTCCGGGCGCTCGAAGGCGGGCTCCCCCGGGAGCTTCTCCCAGCCGAGGACGTCGTCGAGGGGATGGATGACCACCTCGTGGGCGAGGTCGTCGAGGGTCACCTCGTCCGCCGCCGTGATCACGTGGTCCTTGGGGACCACGACGACGGTCGTCTCGGTGTAGAGGGGGATC
This sequence comes from Streptomyces phaeoluteigriseus, assembly GCF_001896135.2. Classification (GTDB taxonomy): domain Bacteria; phylum Actinomycetota; class Actinomycetes; order Streptomycetales; family Streptomycetaceae; genus Streptomyces; species Streptomyces phaeoluteigriseus. The sequence continues at coordinate 19,507 of NZ_MPOH02000006.1, read as the reverse complement.
GCGCTGAACGCCGTACGGTCCACCGGGAGCCGTACGAAGGCCGCGTCGGCATTGCCCTCGCGCAGCGCCTCGGGGGCCTCGGCGGGCGTCACCTGGAGCAGGGTGAGGGGCACGTCGGGCAGGCGCTCATGCCAGGTCCGCGCCCACTTGGCGGGGGTCACTCCGGGGACGTACGCGAGCCGGAACGAGGGGGAATCCGCCGAGTCGGTCATCCCGCCAGGCTACCGGCTGTGGTCGGCGGTCCTATCCGCGGCCGATAGTCTGGACGGCATGAAGTCGCACCAGAGCACCCAGACGATGAAGCCCGCGACCGCGGCGAAGAAGCTGGGTGTGTACCTCCCCGCCACCCCCGCCGAGTTCCAGGAGGGTGTCGTCACGCGCGCCGAACTGAACGAGCTCCAGGCGAACCCGCCGGAATGGCTGCGCGCCCTGCGGGAGAACGGGCCGCACCCCCGTCCCGTGGTCGCGGCGAAGCTCGGTGTGTCCATCGCCGGACTGGCGCGCGGCGGCGTCACGGAGGCGCTGACCAGCGAGCAGATCCAGGAGATCAAGGACGCCGGGCCGGAGTGGCTGGAGAAGGAGCGCGCCACCCAGGCCGAGGTCCGCAAGGAGGCGGCGCGCCTCAAGCAGCGCGACGCCGAGAAGGCCGACGGCGCGGAGTCCTGACCGCCGTCGCGCCCCCTCCCGTATCCGTATGACGTCGGACCGGGTCCGGCGCGCCCGCGATGGTCGCCCTGGGCCGTCGCGGTGACTACGATCTGCTCAGGTCCACCGACGTGGGTGTTTCGAGGTTGCTGGGGGTTGGGATGGTTGCTGGTCGTGTGGTGCGCTTCGACAGCCAGCGGGGTTACGGGTTCATCGCGCCCGACGACGGCGGGGAGGATGTCTTCCTGCACGTCAACGACATGCTGATGCCCGAGTCGCAGGTGCGGCGGGGCATCGTGGTCGAGTTCGAGGTCGAGGACGGCGAGCGCGGTCCGAAGGCGTCCGGAGTACGGCTCGCGCGCGGGGCGGACGGCAAGCCGCTCGTGGCGGACGACGACGTCCTGTGCGACGTGCTCAGCACGGAGGAGTTCACCCGTGACGTCACCGAGTCCCTGCTGACGGCGGCGCCCTCGCTGACCGCCGAGCAGATCCTCCAGGTGCGCTCCGGACTGGCCCAGTTCGCCAAGAACCACGGCTGGGTCGAGGGCTGACCGTACCGGCCGGGGTCCCCGGCCGGTACGCCTCCGTCTCCCGGCGCCGCGCTCAGCGGTCGCCGCCCACCGTCAGGGATGCCGGGCGGTGGACGAGGTACGCCGCTCCGCCGAGGCCAGGGCCGGTCGCCGCGCTCCGGAGGGCGGGGCGTGACCTGGTCCCAGCGGCCGGTGTCCGCCCGGTGCTCGAGCGCGTGCGGCGCGGCGACGGCCCCGCCGTGGTGCACGTGCGGCGGCCGACCCGCTCGACGCTACGCCTGCCGCGGCAGCGCCCCGTCCCCGGCCGCGCGGACCCGCTCGCCGAAGCGGCGTTCCTGCTGCACCGGCGCCAGGTCGTCGGCGACGGTGTGCGCGTCCGGCAGCGGTGCGGCGAGACCCTGGCCGGCGGACGGGGTGCGGTCCGGCGGTGCGGACGGCCTTCGGGTCCGCGGTGATCGAGGGTCCGCGGTGCGTGATCCTCGGTCTGTTCCCTCATCCGCGTCGGCACCGTGCACAACGGCAACAACCGCGTCGCCTCCCGTCAGGACCCGTTGTCAGTGGCCTGATCTAGAGTTCCGGTCACTTGATCAGTGCGGGTGCAGGAGGCACACATGGGGTGGGTGTCCGCCGGGGACTACGAAGTTGCCCTGGACGACGGCAAGGTGGTGTGCCGCAACGCGGCGGGGCGGCGGTTGAAGTCCGTTCCGCCCAAGATCGCCGACGATCCGGCCGTGGTGGGCCTGCGTCAGCTGGTCGAATGGCTGGAGCGGCACGAACACCGGTGCCTGAGCGACGTGGAGCGCTGGATGGTGCGCTCCCTGCCGGTGCCGTTCGCCGTCCTCGCCCGGGTGTGGCCCGACCCGGCGTGGCAGGCCGCCCTGCGCGACCTCGTCGTCACCGGGGAGGACGGCGAAGTGGCCGGATTCCTGCGGGACGCCGACACCGAGCGCGGCCTCGGCCTGGTCGACCTCGACGGCGACACCGTCCGCATCACCCCCGGCCTGGTCCGTCTCCCGCACCCGGTGCTCCTCGAAGACCTGGAGGACCTGCGGGAGTTCGCCGTCGAACTCGGCGTGGAGCAGCGCGCCCAGCAGCTGTTCCGCGAGGTCTGGCAGCGGCCCGCCGCGCTCGACACCGAGGGCACTGCCGTCGAGGAGTTCGCGGGCGGCCGATTCAAGGAGCTGCGGTTCCTGCACGGCAGGGCCGCCCAGCTCGGCTACCGCGTGCGCGGCGGGAACGCCGTCTGCTCCGTCCTGGAGGGCGGCCGGGGCGTCGAGGCCCGGGTGTGGATCGGCGACTACGACGGCTACGAGGAGACCGAGACCGGTCCCCTGACCTTCACCGACCCCGCCGGGCGGGCCCTGAAACTCGGTCAGGTCGGGCCGGTGGCCTGGTCGGAGGGCATGCGCATGGCGGCCTCGCTGTACGCCGGGCGGGACATCGAGGACGAGGAGCAGGCGGCATGACGACGTACGACGAGACGACCTCCGCCGCACTGCTCGACGCCGGCGCGGTCCTGCCGCCGGGCACCACCGGCCGGGAGGACGCCGACGTCCTCACCGTGCGCACGTACACGCATCCCGCGCTGGACGAGCGGCGGATCGTGCGGCTGGTGCCGGGCACGCTGGGCGAGGCGGAGGACCTGGCCCTGGACTTTCTCGGCCTGGTCCGGGAGCCGGAGACGCCGGAGGTCGGACAGATCCGCCGGGAGACGCTCGGCTTCCCCGCCTGGGCACTGGTCAACGATCCGGCGAACGGCCACCACGCGCTGGCCCTCGTCAAGGACGTCGAGCGGCTCTCACGGCAGGCCAAGTCCCGCCCCGGCACCGCCAAGGAGGGCTTCGAGGCGCTCGGCGAACGGCTCGGCCGGTCCGTGCCGCACTTCCTGCCCACCTTCTACGAGCAGGCCGCCCGCGTCTTCCTCCAGCACGAGAACACCACGTACGCCGCCGCGTTCTTCGGCAAGGCCCGCGAGGCCGAGCGGGTGCACGCGCTGGCCGTCGACGAGGAGCGGCAGCGGGCCGTGTTCCTGGAGTTCGCGTTCGCCGGGGCGCTGACCGTCAAGGCGCTCAAGGAACACGTCAAGGCCCTCGCGGCGCGTCTCAGCCCCGCCGAGGCCTGGTCCCAGTTCCGCCAGCTGACGGTGGAGCGGTGCGCGGCGGGCATGCCGCCGTACGCCTCCCTGCCGCAGGACGCGCGCGGGCTCATCAAGGCCGCGGGCCTGGACCGGGCCGCGGAGGAGTGCGCGCTGGTCGCCGACCTGATCGCCTCGCCGGCGGCGGTCCGGGCGCCCGCGTCCTTCTGGAACACCTACCGGTCGACGCTGGTGCTGCTCGCCGAACAGCAGCCCGCCGTGCGCACCCGGCTGCTGGAGATCATGCCGTCCGGTCTGGGCCGTTCCACGCAGGACGACGAGTTCTGGCTGGCGCTCCTCGTCGAGTGCGGTGCGGATCTGCTGCTCACCGGGGAGGCCGACACCGACGTCGACGCGGCGGACTGGCTGAGCCGTTGGTCCCTGCACCGCAAGCACGGCAGCTCGGTCAGCGGCCGCTCGCCGGCCACGATGGCGCTCGTCGAGCGGATGGCCTCCCGGCTGCGCGACCACGGGCGGCCCGTGGACCTCTTCACCGGCCGCTGGCACGCCGGAGCCGACCTGGACCTCCTCGACCTGTGCCTCGCGAAGGGCGTGCCGCTGACGTCGCCCGGCGCCGGGCAGAACGTCTTCCTGCCCCTGAACCAGTGGCTCAAGGACACCGCGCCGGGACGACGAGACCTGACGGCCATCGCTGCGGACCCGCGCCACCGCCGGCTCCTGTACGTGTCCGTCGGCACCCTCGGCGGCCACCGCCCCGACGCGCGGCTGCTGGAGGGAGTGGCAGGTCATCCCGTACTCGCCGACGTGCTGCGCGAGTGGCTGGAGGACGCGGCCGAGGAGCTGACCGCCGCGGCCGGGCTTCCCTCCGCGCGCGCGGCGCTGGACAAGCTGCGACCGTTTCGCGCGATCGCCGCCCGGGTCAGCCCCGCGGCCGTCGCCAAGGTCGCCGCGCACGAGGTCGCGCCGCTGCTCGGCCGCACACTGCGCGCCGGTATCCCGGACGAACTGGGCTGGCCCGCTCTGGAGGAGGCGCTCGGGCGGCTGGACGCCGAGACCAAGCGCGACCGCGACGACACCCTGCGCGTCGAGGAGGCCTGGCCCGCGCTGATCCTCGCCCGCCGGCACAAGGTGGTCGTCGTCGGCCCGGAGGGCATCCTCCTCGAACACGACCTGCGGCTGCCCGACGGTCTGGACCGCTGGCAGCGTCCGTCGTTCCGCTTCACGGACGGCGAACTGCTGGTGACGTGGCGGGACGGCGGCAAGCAGTTCGGCTACTGGTCGGCCCGCCCGTCCGACACCTTCCCCCTCGGCGGCGAGCAGCTCGCCCACTGGTACGGCGCCGACGACGCCGGTGAACCGTCGATCCCGCTGCCCGCGGGCGGCCGGGCCACCGGCGGGCGCATGCTGCACACCGGCGACACCGTCCTGCCGCCGAGCCGCCGCGTCCTCGGGGACGGCACCTCGTACTGGCGTGAGGGCCGGCAGGGGCGCAGGCAGGTGTGGCTGGAGTACGACCCCGCCACCGGCACGCACGGGCGCGCCTCGCTGCCGGCCTTCCTGCGGGCGGGCATCCGCGAGGACGCCAACCTGCTCCAGCAACACTGTGCGGTGCTGCCGCTCCAGCCCGGTCTGGAGAACAGCCCGTTCGGCACGGACGGCACGGTCCTCGGGCGCTGGGTGCGCGAGGAGGGCGAGGGCGCCGAGGCACGCACCACCGCCGGCACGCCGGACGGACGCACGGTCTCCCTGCCGAAGGGCCGCGCCGGCGTCGTCCGGGGCGTGCCGGTCGGCGCGCTGCGGCTCCCCGGCGGGGCCGAACCCGTCGTCGTCGCCCTGCACCGGGGGATCGCCTTCTACACGGCGGACGACACCTCCGAGGCGGGCGAGTCGGGGCGGGTGACCCCGCTGGAGCGGGGCGGCGAGTTCGCCGCCGGCACGCGGCTCGTCCCGCCGGTCGACTTCTGGCACGCGTTGCGGCCACGGGACGAGGCGGCGTCGGCGGTCCTGCGGTCGCTGACCGACGAGCAGGCGGCCGCGGTGCTGCGCGCCGGGGCGCAGGCGCTCGCCGAGCATGCCGTGCGGTGGGCGGCGGCCAAGGCGTCCGAGGCGTCCGAGGCGGCTACGACGGCTACGACGGCTACGACGGGGAGTTCCACCGGGGCGGGCGCCGTCTCCCCCGGCAGCCCCGCCCTTCCTAGCTCCGACGAGGTGCTGCGCGAGACGGTCTCCCGTTGCCTGCCCGATCTCACCGAACCGCACCTGCTCACCGGGGTCTCCGCCCTGGTGCGCGCGGTGCTGCGGCTCGCGGAGTCGACCGCGGCGTTCGTGGCGCCGCCGGTGGAGCTGAAGCCGGTGGAACGACGGCGCGTCGCGGGCATGTTCGTCGACTACAGCCCTCCGCACGCCGACGACGAGACGCTGCGGGCGGCCACCACGGGCCTCGCCGACCAGCGCGGCTGGTGGGGAGGCGGGCAGCAGTGGAGCGCCGTGCGGCAGATCCGCGCCGTGAACCACGTGCTGTCGGGCAAGCCCGCCGACGGCAGGCCGCTGCCGGAGCGTGACCGCACCGCGGGGGCCGCCGAGGGCTGGCGGAGCGACGAGTTCACCGTCCCCGGCATCGGCAGGATGATGTGGCCGTCCCTGCTCGACGTGCTGCGGCCGCTCGCCTACCGCGCCGCCTCCCCGATCGTGACCGACGCGCACCGGGAGGCCCTCCTGGTGCTGTTCGAGGTGATCGCGGACGGGCGGCTGGCCGCGGCCGACGGCGCGCTCTGCGGGAGATCGTGCTGAGCGAGCCTCAGGACAAGCACGAACGCCTCGGCCAGGTGCTGCGCCGGGACGGCCGCACGGTCGTCGTCCTCGGCTGCCAGCAGGTGGACCGGGCGAACGGCCGTGTGCACTGGCTGGCCCTGGACCACGATCCGTCCGGCGCGTTCGGCGCGATCGCCCACTTCGTGCTGGAGCGGGAGACCGCGCACCCGCCGGTGTTCCCGGCGGACGCCCTGGCCTCCGTCACCAAGCTGATCCGGGACAAGGGCGCCGCCCCCTGGCAGCCGGACGCGCCGGACGCGCTCACCGCCGCCACAGGGGGCGGGCTCGGCCCCGTGCAGTCGGCGCTGCTGCTGGCCGGCAAGCCGGCGGAGGTGAGCACGGAGGTACTCGCGACGATCGGTCTGAAGCCACGTCAGAAGGCCCTCGGTGAGAGCATGTTGAACTCCTTCCGGCTCGGCGACGGGCCCGCCCTCGCCGGCGCCCTGCTGCCCGACAGCCCGGGCGACCTGTGGACCGCCGGTCCGGACACGGCAGCCGCGGGACGCGTGTGGGAGCAGCGGTTCGGCGGGTTCGTCCGGCTCCCCGAGGACATCGCCGCCGATCTCGAACTCGCCGGGGTGTCCATCGGCTCGGTCGAGGACGTGCTCAACCCGACCCGCACGCCCTGGATCAGCCGCACCACCGTGCAGCGCACCGGTGAGAACGGTGACCTCGTCCCCGACGACGCGCGGGCGCTGCCCGGCCGCTACCAGCTGACGAACGCCGTGGCCTCCCTGGCCGGGCTCGCCTACACGCTGCCGTACGGCCATCCGCTGCGCGCCGCCCTGCCCGAGGGGCTCGCCGCGGTGCGCCGCCGGCTCACGGACCCGGGGCTGCTGCTCGATCTCGACGTCACCTGGGCGGAGAAGGGCACGACCGCACCCGGACTGCGCAAGGCGTACGGTCTGCCCGCCGCCGGCGGCACCGACGCGGACGGTCTGACGCGCCTGGGCGACGCGCTGGTGCTGCGCCCCTGGTACCAGGATCAGGAGGCGGTCCTGGTCCGCCCGGCCGGACTGACCGGGCCGGACGACACCGTGTTCGGGCTCGTCGAGGGGCTGGCCGGACCCGGACGCGGCAGCGGGCTGCGGGCACTGCGGATACTCCTGGGCGACGACCTCGCCCGTGCGCTCGCCGCCGGCATCGTCCCCCGGGAGTCCGACAGGCCCGGCGGGCACGCCCAGGACCCGGCGGTCACCGTGCCGGAGCTGGTGGCGGAGGTCGCCGGGGCGCACGGTCTGAGCGAGGACGCGGCGGCGCTCTACCTCCAGTTGCTCGCCCTGCCCGACCCCACGGACCGCAACTGCGCCCGCTGGACCGGCTGGAAGCCCGCCCGCACGAAGAAGGCCCGGGCCGAACTCATGGCCACCGACCTCGTCGTGGAGGCCAAGCGGCCGCGGGCCGGTCGCACCCTCTTCCTGCCGTGCGGCTGGCGGGACCTCAAGGCGCCCGCGCTGCCGGTGGAGGTCTGGAAGGAACGCCTCTACCCGGTGGGCGAGCACTCCCGTGCGGTGCCTCTGGTGCCCGTGCCCGAGCTGTTCACGCGCGCGTGGGAACTCGTCCGCGCCGGTGACGCACCGGCCTACGAGGAACTCACCACCCGCGCCACCCGCAAGGGCCGCCGCCGATGACCACCGTCCCCTCCCACCCGGAAGAACACGCGCCGATGACGACCACCCTGTCCCCCGCGCCGCCCGCCAGATCGTCCCGCGCGAGGATCTGCACGCCGGTGAACTGGCCTTCCTCGCCGCGTACGACGACGGGCCGCGTCCGCCCGCCTGGCGGCTGACCCCGCGCGCGGTCGTCACGTTCGTCATGGGCAGCGACGGGCGGGCCCTGAAGCTGCCCGACGGCGCCGAGGCGGGCGACGGGGTGCCGCGCCGGCTCGTGATCGAGGGCAAGTTCGTGGGCGACCGGGCCCTGGTCGAGCGGTGCGTGGTGACCCTCGCGGGCGAGCGCGGTCTGCTGCTCGTCGGCGAGCCCGGTACCGCCAAGTCCATGCTGTCGGAGCTGCTGTCGGCCGCCGTGTGCGGCACCAGCGGCCTGGTCGTGCAGGGCACGGCGGGCACCACCGAGGACCAGCTCAAGTACGGCTGGAACTACGCCTTGTTGCTGGCGCAGGGGCCGAGCCGGCAGGCGCTGGTGCCCTCGCCGGTGCTGACCGCCATGCGCCGGGGCGGCATCGCGCGGGTCGAGGAGGTCACCCGCTGTCTGCCCGAGGTGCAGGACTCCCTGGTGTCGCTCCTCTCCGAGCGGCGTATCGCCGTACCCGAACTGGCGGGCTCGCAGGACGCGTTGGCGCACGCGGCCCCTGGTTTCAACCTCATCGCCACCGCGAACCTGCGCGACAAGGGGGTCTCCGAGATGTCCGCGGCGCTCAAGCGCCGCTTCAACTTCGAGACCGTCGGCCCCATCCCGGACCTGGACGCGGAGACGGCCCTGGTGCGCAGCCAGGCGCGGGCGTCCGTGGAGCGGGCCGGGGCGCCCTTCCATGTCGACGACGCGGTGCTGGAGGCGCTGGTGACGGCCTTCCGGGATCTGCGCGAGGGCCGGTCGGCGGAGGGCTGGGAGGTGGAGCGTCCGTCCACGGTGATGAGCACCGCCGAGGCCGTGTCCGTGGCGGGGGCGCTGGCTCTCGCGGCGGCCTACTTCCCGGGGGACCGTGACGTGCTCGGCCTGTTGCCGGGACACCTCCTGGGCGTGGTCCGCAAGGACGACCCCGCCGACGCCGCCCGGCTGCGCGGCTACTGGGACGGTCCCGTCCGCCGCCGCGCGGAACAGGGCTCCGCCACCTGGCGCACCCTGTGGGACCTGCGCACGGTCCTGGAGGGCTGACGGCCGTGTCCCTCACCTCCCGCCGCACGCCGGTCACGGCCGGCCCCGGCCTCGGTCCCGGCTCACCCGACGAGGCTCTCGCCGCCCTGACCGGCCCGGCGGCGCCGTACCTGATCGGCGTACGGCATCACGCGCCGTCCCTGGCCGCGGCGATGCCCCTGCTGCTGGACGAGGCGAAGCCGGACGTGCTGCTCGTCGAGCTGCCGGCCGAGACGCAGGAGTGGCTGCCGTGGCTCGGGCACGAGGAGACGCGTGCCCCGGTCGCCCTCGCCGCCGCCCCCGGTGACGGGAGCGGCGGCGCGGGACCGGCGTTCTATCCGTTCGCGGACTTCTCGCCCGAGCTGGCCGCCGTGCGCTGGGCGGGTCTGCGGGGCGTTCCGGTGATCGCCTGCGATCTGCCGCTCGCCGACCGGGCGTGGGGCGAGGGCCGGACCGCCGCTGCGGCGCCGGGGGACGCCGTGCCCGGACTGGCCGCCGCGCTGCGGGCCGGTCTGAGCGGCCGTACCGGGGACGACCTGTGGGACCGGCTCGTCGAGGCGACCGCGCCGGGCTCTCCGCCGGAGGCCCTGCGCCGGGCCGCCCTGCTCACCGGCTGGGCGCTGCGCGAGGACGCGTCCGCCGCGGGCGGCGTGCCCGAGCTGGATCTGCGGCGGGAGCGGTGGATGCGGGCGCGGATCGCTGCGGCCACCGCGGGCGGGGAGCGGGCCGCCGTGGTGGTCGGGGCCTTCCACGCCCCGGCGCTGACGGGGCAGCACCCGGACGAGGCCGAACAGGCCGGGGAGGCAGGAGAGGCCGGGAGGGACAGGGAGACCGGGGAGGCCAGGAGGACCGGGAAGGACGGGGGGACCGGGAAGGACGGGGGGACCGGGAAGGCCGCGGGAGCCGCCGCCGACGGGAACCGCCCCGTGTGGACCACGTCCCTCATCCCCTACACCTACGCCCTGCTGGACGAGCGGTCCGGCTATCCGGCGGGCATCCGGGACCCGGAGTGGCAGGACATGGTCCTGCGCGCGGCGGGGGATCCCGAGGCGCTGGAGGAGGCGTTGACGCGGGCGGCCGTCCGTGTCTGTGCCGAGCTGCGGAGCCTCGGCCACCCGTCGGGGCCCGCCGACGCGCGGGAGATCGTCCGGCTCGCCTCCGATCTGGCCCGGCTGCGCGGGCTGCCCGCGGCGGGCCGGGGTGAGCTGGTGGAGGCCGTGCAGACGGTCCTGACGCAGGGTGAGCCGTACGGGCGGGGGCGCGCCGTGGCGCGGGCGATGGAGCGGGTGCTCGTCGGCACCCGCACCGGACGGCCCGCGCCGGACGCGCCGCGCTGCGGTCTGGCCCCCGCGGTGGAGGCCGAGGTGGCGGAACTGGGCCTGCCCGGACCGGGGGACGGGGTGCCCGGTGCGGTGCGGGATCTGCGTCTGGACCCGCTGCGCTCCGACCTCGACCGGCGCCGTGAGCTGCTGCTGCGCCGGCTGGCGGTGTGCGGGGTGCCGTACGGGGAGGCGAAGGAGGTCGTCGGCGCGGGCGGTGCCGAGGCGGTCACCTCGCGCTGGGAGGTGCGCTGGACGCCCGCGACGGCGGCCATGCTCACCGCGGCCGGGGTGCGCGGGGTCACCGCCGCCCAGGCCGCCGAAGGGGTGTTGCGCGAGCGGCGGCGCCTGGAGGGTGACGAGGGCGGGCCGACCGCCGCCCAGGCTCTCGACGGGCTGGCGGGGGCCGCCGAGTGCGGCCTGACCGCGCTCGCGGACGAGCGGCTCGCCGACATCGCCGACACGCTCCCCCTCGCCGGTACCCTGCCCGAACTGCTCGCCGGACTCGCCCTGCTGGACCGGCTGCGGGCCGGTCACATCCCCGGTCTCGGCCATGACGAGGACCGTACGGCGCGGGCGGTGGGCGTGGCCGGGCTGCTCACTTCGGCGGCGGTACGCCAGGTGGACGGCCTGACCGGCTCCGAGGACCCGGCGGACGCCCACGCCCTGCTCGAACTCGCCCACCGGGCCGACGCGCTGGGCGGCATCCGGCTCACCGACGCCCTCGCCCGGCTGGCCGCCGACGGCTCCCCGCTGATGCGCGGCGCCGCCGGGGCCGTGCGCGTGCTGCTCGGGCAGGAGGATCCGCGGGTGTTCGGGGACCGGGTGGCCTCCTGGGTGGACGCGGCCGTCGACCCGGACTCGCGGGCCGCGCTCACCGCGCGGCTCGGCGGGCTGCTGACCGCCGCCGGTCCCCTGCTGGAGGCCGCGGCGCCCGCGCTGGAGCCTCTGCTCGACCGGGTCGCGGAGCTGCCCGACAGGGAGTTCCTCGACCGGCTGCCGGCGCTGCGCGGTGGCTTCGACGTCCTCAGCCCCGCCGCCCGCGACCGGCTGCTGGCGGCCGTCGAGGAGCGCCTCGGCGTGGCGCACCTCGCGGACACCGGCGGTGTCGGCCCGGCCGCGCTCGCCGCCTGGACGCGGGCGGACCTCGCCGCGCGCGAGACCCTGCGGACGCTGGGGCTGCTGCCCGCGCCCGCCCCGACGGATGCCGGGTCCGCGGCCGAGGGCGGGACCGCCGCACCTCGGACCGAGGGCGCTCTGCTCGCCCCCGGGGATCGCTGGCGGCTCGTCCTGGGTCGCCGGAAGGATCAACTCCCCTCCTCCGCGGCATCGTTGGCGACCGCACTGGACGAGCTGTACGGCAGTGGGCGCGGGGAGGGCAGCCGCGGGGAGCTGACCGGGCCGGGCTCGGGCGGCGGCCGGGAGGTGCCGTATCCCGGTGTGCGGGAGTGGTCGGAGGAACTGGCGGTGCTGTTCGGTCCGGGCGTCCGCGAGGAGGTGCTGGCGGCGGCCGCCGCCTCTGGCCGCAAGGACGTGCTCGCCGAGTTGGACGCGGACAGCGTCCGCCCCTCGGTCGACCTGCTGCGCACGGTGCTGCGCCACGCGGGCGGCCTGCCCGAGGCCCGGCTGGCGGCACTGCGTCCGCTGGTCCGGCGGCTGGTCGAGGCCCTGACCCGGGAACTGGCCACCCGGCTGCGGCCCGCCCTGCACGGGACGGCCCTGCCGCGCCCCAGCAGACGTCCGGGCGGCGGCCTCGACCTGCCCCGCACGCTGCGCGCCAACCTGACGACCGCGCGCCGTGCCCCCGACGGCACGGTCCAGGTCGTCCCCGAACACCCGGTGTTCCGCACGCGTGCGCGTCGGTCCGCCGACTGGCGGCTGATCCTGGTCACGGACGTGTCGGGGTCCATGGAGGCGTCCACGGTCTGGGCAGCGCTCACGGCGTCGGTACTGGCCGGGGTGCCGACCCTGTCCACGCACTTCCTGGCCTTCTCCACCGAGGTCATCGACCTCACCGGGCACGTGGAGGACCCGCTGTCGCTGCTGCTGGAGGTCAGCGTGGGCGGCGGCACGCACATCGCGGCCGGCCTGCGGCACGCCCGCGAGCTGGTCACCGTGCCCTCGCGCACCCTCGTGGTGGTCGTCAGCGACTTCGAGGAGGGCTATCCGCTCGGCGGGCTGCTCGCCGAGGTCCGAGCACTCGTCGGGGCCGGCTGTCACGTCCTGGGCTGCGCGAGCCTCGACGACACGGGGCGGCCCCGCTACTCCACGGGGGTCGCCGGTCAGCTCGTCGCCGCGGGCATGCCGGTGGCCGCCCTCAGTCCGCTCGAACTCGCCCGCTGGGTAGGGGAGAAGATCGCATGAGCCCGGACCTGCCTCCGGACCGACCCGGCCCGGACCCGTCTCCGGACCGACCCGGCCCGGACCCGTCTATGGACCGACCCGGCCCGGGGCTGCCTCCGGTCGCCCCGTCCGTCACCGCCGAGCTGGTCGGGGCGCTGTCTCCCCGGCTCCGCAAGCGGCTGGACGCCGGGGTCGCCAAGCTCGCGGCCCGTCCGGTGGTGCGCGACGGCGACACCGTGCGGATCGCCGTCGACGACGACACCGACCTCGAACTGCACGCCCCCGGCGGGACGGTGACCCGCGTGGACGCCATCCGCTGCGGGTGCCTGCTGGCGCCGGACTGTCTGCACCGCGCGGCCGCCGCCTCGGCCGCGCCGGTCGCGGACGACACACCACCGAGCCCGCCCGCGGACGAGCCCGCGGACGCGACACGGGAGACGCGGCAGGAGCAGCCCGAGACCGCCGGACCCGAGGAACGTGCCGCCGCCCGTGCGGTGTTCGCCGCTGCGGCCGCAGTCCTGGAGGCCGGCACGGACGGGTCCGGTGCCGTGCTCCAGGCGGAGCTGCTGCGCGCCGCGCACACCGCGCGCCTCGCGGGTCTCCCCCGGGCCTCGGCCGCCGCGGTCTCCGTGGTCACCGGGGTGCGCGCGGCACGGTCCGCCGACCCGGCGTACCGTCTCGCCGACCTCGCGGACGCACTCGGTGGCGCCCTCGGCGTGGCCCACCGCCTTCCCCACGCCACGGGTGCGACCTGGCCGAACTGCGCGGCACGGCACGGCAGCCGTACCGCCCGGACGGCTCCCTGCGGCTGTACGGCCTGTTCTCCGAGCCGGTGCTCACGACCACCGGGTACGCGGGTGCGGTCACCTGGACCGCCGACGCCGAGGGCCGCCTCCACACGGTGTCCGACGTGGCACCCGGCGGCCCCGGCCGCGCCACCGGCGCCGCCGACCGTGCCGTGCGGATCGGCGACACGTCCCTGACGCACCGTGAGCTGGCGCGCGCGGGACTCGCCGTGTCGGGCGCCACGGTTTCACCCACGGGCCGCCTCGGCGCGGGGGCGGGGGTACGGGCGGTGCGCGCGTCCGGCGCCGCGTGGCGCGGCGAGCCGCTCGACCGGCTGTGGGCCGTACCCGTCGCCGACCAGGTGGCGCGGGCTCTCGGCGGCGGCCATGACCTGCTGTTCCTCGACGTGAGGCTCATGGGCACGGTCCGGGAGGCGACGGGCGACTGTCTGCTGGCCGACTGCGCGGGCCTGCCGCTGCGGCTTGCCACGGCGCATGACGCTCCCGCCCTGCCGTACCGCGACAATCTGCGTCTGCTGGCGGCGGCCGGCGGCATGCGGCTGCGGGTCGTCGCCCGTCTGGCGTCCGGACCGCTCCCCCGCGCGCTGCTGCTGGCCACCGAGCACCCGAGCGACCCGGCCGCCCGGGTCGACCTGGGTCTCGACCGGCTCCAGCACGCCGACCTGCCCGCGGGGAAGGCCCCGGCCGCCGCTCCGGTTCCGGTCGTGGACGAGGCCCCGCTGCACCTGCTGCGCCGGCGGGTCCATCAGGCCGTTTCGGGAGGCCGCCGTGTGCTGGCCTTCCCGGGGGGTGCGGCGGGCGACGGGGCCCGGCTGCGCCGCGTGGGGCTCGGGACGGCGGGGGACCTTCTCGACGAGCTGCACGCCGCCGCGGCGGACCGCGCGCGTGACACGTTCGGACGGCTCCTGCCGTCCGACTCCGACCGATTCGCGGGCGCGTGGCTGGCGGCGGCGGTGTACACCGGCGAGGTCGAACGGGCGCTGTGCGCGCAGGCCTGGGGGGTGAGCACTGTTCCGGTGTGAGGGCCGCCCAGGGTTCCCGCTCCTTTAGGTCAGGAACTGACCTGTATCCCTCCTAACGTGGTCCACGAACGCGCAACACGCCCCACGGAGACGGAGACCCGCCATGTCCCAGAACAACCCCACCGCCCCTGCCCCGGCCCTCACCGGCGAGCGCGCCGACCTGCTGGAGACCCTGGCCAAGCACCGCGGCTTCCTGCGCTTCACCGCCAACGGTCTGACCGACGAGCAGGCCGGGCTGCGGACCACCGCCAGCGAGCTGTGCATCGGCGGCCTGATCAAGCACGTGACCTCCGTCGAGCGGAACTGGGTCTCCTTCATCGTGGACGGTCCGTCGTCGATGGGCGACTTCGACAACATGACGGAGGAGGACTTCGCGCGGCGGGCGACGAGTTCCGGATGCTGCCGGGCGAGACGCTGGCGGAGGTGCTCGAGACGTACGCCGAGGTGGCCGGCCGTACCGACGAGCTGGTCGCGTCCCTGCCCGACCTCGACGCGGCGCACCCTCTGCCGTCGGCGCCGTGGTTCGCGCCGGGCAAGGAGTGGTCGGCCCGCCGGGTGCTGCTGCACGTGATCGCCGAGACCTCCCAGCACGCGGGCCACGCCGACATCATCCGCGAGTCCCTGGACGGCGCGAAGACCATGGGCTGAGCCCGCTTCCCGTCAGGGCACCTGGAACAGATGCCCCGCCCAGGGCCCGAGGTCCACGAACAGGCCCCGGTCGGCCAGTTCGTCGCCCTCGCGGTCGTACGTCGTTGAGGTGAGCAGGTCGGTCAGGCGGAGCGTGCGGCCCCGCAGGTCGTCCCAGGGGAGGGCCAGCCGTGCCTGGACCGGGCGGTCGGAGTGGTTGACGACGACCAGGTGGCGCGCGTCCGGGTGGGTCCAGGTCCAGCTGAGCAGCGCGCTGTGGCTGTCGCCGTCCGGCCCGCCGGTCGGCGTCGACAGCCGCCACTCGCCCCGGCGGACGGCCTTGGCGGCCCGCAGCAGCCGGCCGTAGAAGTCGCGCAGTGTCTCGTCGGCCGGTTCGGCCGGCCGGCGGGAGAGGAAGACCGGCGGGCGTACGCGCCGGCCCTCGAACTGGCCCTCGTGCCAGAGCGTCGCGCCGGGCAGGGTGGCGACGGTGAGGGCCGTCGCCCGTCCCCGCTCCCCCGGCAGGGTCGCGGCGGCCCGGGGTTCGTCGTGGTTCTCCAGGAAGCGGACGAGGCCGCGCTGGTGGGTGGGCCGGCCCGCAGATGGGCGCGGACGGCTTCGGCGTCCTCGTGGAGCAGACGGTCGTACAGCCGCTTGTCGTAGCAGTGGTCGAAACCCTGCTGCTGGAGGGCGTGTTCGCGGTCCCAGTACACCTCGGCGACGAGGAGCAGGTCCGGGTGGCGGGCGCGGACGCGCGGGACGACGTACGGCCAGAAGTCCTCGGCGGGTACCGGTCCCGCGGCCTCGCCCCAGGTCTTGGCGAAGACGTCGTTCATCATCAGCATCGCCATGTCGCAGCGCACGCCGTCCGCCTGCTCGCCGATGGAGACCAGCGTGTCCACGGTAGCCCGGCGCAGGTCGTCGCTGAAGGCGTTGAGCTGGACGACGTCGGGCCACGGCGGGAAGTACGGGTCGCGGCCACGGGCGTAGATCCGCCCGCCGACCTCGACGTAGGCCTGCGGCGCGCGGGACAGGTCGTCGGCGGTGCCCCGGATCAGACGGGCCGGGTGCGTGGTGAGCCAGGGGTGGTCGGGGGCCACGTGGTTGGGCACGTGGTCGAGGATCAACCGCATGCCACGGGCGGCCAGTTGGGAGCGGGCGGCGGCCAGCCCGTCCGGTCCGCCGAGGGACTCGTCGACGACGTAGTTCCGTACGCAGTACGGGGAGCCGGCGATGTCCGCCTCGGTGAGGCCGGGCAGGGCCGCGCGCAACGACGCCACCAGGGCGTCGTCGCGCAGCGCGATCCGCAGACCGGCCGGGCTGCGTTCCCAGACGCCCATCAGCCAGACGGTGTCGATGCCCGGCAGGGCGATCCCGTCCCAGACCTCGCCGGGCACCTCGCCCAGAGTGACGCGGCGCCCGTATCGCTCGCTCAACTCCGTCAGCCAGACGGGGGTGTTGATCTCGTGGATCACCGTCATGACAGCGGCTCCCCGCGTCCGCGCACCGACTTGAGGGACTCCCGTCCGCCGCGGCGCCGGTCGTCGGTGCCGTGGCCGTGGCTGTGGCTGTGGCTGTGGCTGTGGCACAGGGTCGCGGTGGCCGCGACGAGCCCGGTCCGGCCGGTCCGGTGGGAGGCGCCGAACCCCGCGCCGTTGCCGCCGTGGAAGTGCTCGTGGACGAGGAGGAGGTCCTTCCGGTGCGGATCCTTGGCGAACACGGGTTGTGCGCGGTGCACGGGGCGGCGACCGTCACAGTCGCGCGGGAAGACGGGGGTGAGCGGACCTGGTCGTGGGTGAAGTACGACCACGCGTCCCCGTCCCCGCTGGGGTTCTCGCGTACGGTCCGCCACCGGCGCTCGCTCGGACACCGGCGCCGCCAGGGCGCCGCCTTCGTCGGCCTCCGCGAACAGCCGTCGTTCGCGGTCCGCCCCGCCACCACCGTGCGTCATCGCCCGCTCCTCGCCGCCCGCCCTGTGCCTCCACCGTCGGCTCCGTCGCGCGGGGCCGCAAGGGGGCGGGACGGCGGTCCGGTGACGGTGGGTGCCGGCGAAGGCGCTCAGGGGTGCAGCGTCGGACTGGGTGAAAAGCGTCTGGCACAGCCGGGCGGGTGAACGCTACGATCATCACGATGACAACTGACTCCGTTGACAGATTGGGGGACCCCACCGCGCAAGGTGAGTGCTGATGCTCACCCCACCCGCGATCGGGGATTCCCGCCTTTCCTTCTGGCTGCGCGTGCGCGAGTTCGCCGTGCCGCCCTCCATGATCGAGACTGCGACCGCCCGACGCCTCGCCGGTGACTGGGCGGGGGCGTGCGCAGCCGCAGGCTTCGACGTCGATCTCAATCTGCGCTCCGTGGCACGCAGCCATCACCCGGAACTCGCAGCCCGGATCCGGGCCGATCTCCGGTGCCTGGCCCCCGACCTGCTGCGCTGGCACATGCCGAGGATCGCTCCCGACGGGCTGCTCCGCCCGGGGCTGACCCTCACCCTGGCCCGCTACGACGCCCTGGGCCTGGACGGCGTGAGCCCGGTGCACCTCGTCGTGCGGACGCCGCCGGCCTGGGCGGACTCCGGTCAGCGGATCAGCCTCACGCTGTGGGACGGCTCCGGCGCGGACTACGGCGCCGGCGCCTGCCGCCATCCGCATCCCCGCCCCAGCCGTCGGTTCCGCTTCGACCTGCACCGCCATCTGTGGGACGCGAGCCGTGCGGACGAGCTGCGCGGCCGGTCCGGGGCCGACGGACCGGCCGCCGACCGTCACCCCGCCGTGCCGGCGGCGGTCCCGGACGGGTACCGGTGTGCCGTCGGCCGATGGACGGCCGAGGCGGAGATCCTGCTGCGCGCCGAGCGGCGGCCCACCGGGCCGGTACTGGTGCGGTGCGGGGGACGGCACCGGCTGGTGCTGGACGTACGGAAGGATGCGGCGGCTCCGGGATCCGCGTCGCGTGTCGTGCCGGAGGTCGGCGGGTCGGCGTCCGAGCTGCCGGTCTCGGGCGAGGCTGGCGGGTCGGCGTCTGCGTTGCCGGTCTCGGGCGAGGCTGGCGGGTCGACGTCCACTGCGCCCGCCCGGTGGGAGGCCGGCGGGGCGATGTCCGCTGTGCCCGTCTGGCACGGGGTCGGCGGGGCGACGTCCGAGCTACCTGTGCGGCACGAGGTCGGCGGGGCGACATCCGCGCGGCCGGTCCGGGACGAGGTCTCCGCGGCGGCGTCCGAGCGGCCCGTCCGGTGGGAGGTATCCGGCTCGGCGTCCGCTTGGCCCCTCCTGTACGAGGTCTCCGGGTCGACGTCCGAGCTGCCCGTCCTGCCCGATGCAGCGACGTGGGTGGCGCCCGACCTGGAGCTGATCCGCGCCGACGCGATCGACGTCGGTCGGCTGCACCCCTTGGTGGCCTCGGCGCTGGTGCCGGGTCATGTGCCGGCCGGCCCGGGCCGTCGTCCGGACCCGGCGGGGCGGCCGCGCCTCGTCGAGTGCCGGGGCGCCCGGCACCGTATCGGCCTGGTCGACGGGGTGCTGGCTCCGCTGGACCACGACCCGGAGGAGATCCGGCGGGAGGAGTTGCTGGTCGCGCTGACCGGCACCCCGCTGCCGTGCCTCCAGGCCATCGACGAGGCCCACCGGCACCCGGACTGTCTCACCGGCGTCCGCGAACGCCTCGTCCACGGTGACATCGCCGGCGCGCTGGCCGTCGTCGAGGGCCTGCTGGGTCCTGGCGCACTGCTGCGCGACGGCGCGCTGCGGGACGCCCTGGAGGCGGCCGCGCGGCAGCGGATCACGTACGGGCTGTACCGGGCCGGTCTGACCGGACCCGCCCGCACCCGGCCCGAGGACGTTCGCCGACCCCGGGTGGGCCGCTCGCGCCCACGACACGGCACCTACCGCTGAAGCTCACGACCCGACCCACCCCTCCCTCGGGGCTTCCCGGCCCCGCCCTGCCCTCACTCGTCGCACCACGAACCCAAGGTGATCACACATGTCCACGCGTACCCCCGCCCCCGCCCTTGCCACCGATTCCACTCCCGCCTCCCAACTCGACGTGGCCGGCGAGCTGTTGGCCGTACTGCGCGCTACGACGACCGAACCGCGGCCCGACATCCAGCTGGAGGCTCTGACCCTGGCCGTGGCCGCTGACCTGCCCGTACTGCTGTGGGGCGAGCCGGGGATCGGCAAGACCGCGGCCCTGACCCAGCTCGCCGAGTCCCTGGACCTGCCGCTGACCACGGTGATCGCCAGCGTGCACGAGCCGTCCGACTTCTCGGGCCTGCCCGTCGTAGGGGACGATCCGGCGGTGCACGGGGTTCCGATGGCACCGCCGGACTGGGCGGTGCGGCTGGTGCGGGCCGGTCGCGGGCTGCTGTTCCTGGACGAACTGTCCACCGCGCCGCCCGCCGTGCAGGCCGCCCTGCTCCGGCTCGTGCTCGAGCGCAGGATCGGTGCCCTGCGACTGCCGCCGACGTCCGGATCGTGGCCGCCGCCAACCCGCGGTCCTCCGC
>NZ_MPOH02000059.1 GCF_001896135.2 Streptomyces phaeoluteigriseus | reverse complement strand
CCAGGTCGTCAAGTACGCCCACGACTACGGGCAGCACACCGCCTACCTCGTCATCTACAACATCACCGACAAGCTCCTCGAACTCCCCACCGACGGCACGCCCGGCGCCTGGCCGCCCTACACCGAACTCTCCGGCGTCCGCGTCTACTTCGTCCACGTACGCGTCCAGCCGCCCACCACCACCGCCAGCAAGGCCGGCAAAGCCACCCGCGTCACCCTCACTCACGCCGATCTCACCAACCCCGACACCACCTGACGCCGTCCCACCAAGTAGCAACCCACCGGAACTGCACGACGCGCGATCAACCTGCGCACACCCCGTACCCGCAGGTCAGACAGACACACACCGCCCAGCCCCACACTCCGGGCACCCCCAGACACCGCGAACATCACCCAGAAGAACTGAGAAACCCCAGCTCGCAGCCACAGCAACAACTCAGAAAGACTGGGCGGTGACAGCATCGCACAGCTGGACAAGCTCGGCATGATCTGGTCGCACTACGACGTCGCCTGGGAAGAGGGCCTGGCCGCCGTTCGAGGGTGGGCCGCCGAACACGGGCACCTCCTGGCCCCCCTGGACGCCACCTACCAGGGATACCGGGTAGGGATCTTCCTGAAGAACGCGCGGCCGCGGCCCGGCGAGCACAGGAGAACGAGCAACGGCGCGCCCAGGGCCTGCCCGTTCAGTCAGCGGCCGGGGCACTGTCGGAGGAGCGGCGCGAACAGCTGGAAGAGATCGACCCGGCCTGGTGCCCGGCCTGGCCCGTGGAATGGCAACGCTGCTTCCACCTCGTCCGCCAGCACCTCGAGGCCGGTGGCGAGCTGCCCATCTCGCCGGGCCAGGTCGTGCACCAGGGCGAAGACCTCGGACGGTGGGCGCGGGCGCAGCGCCTCGGGTGGGACGAGCTCACCGGCGTGCAGCAATGGATGTGTGAGCACATCCTCGGCATCCAACCGGCCACCGACGAGGAGAAACCCAAACCGCGGACCAGCCAGGCCGACAAATGGGCCATGAACTACGCCGCCGCCCAGCAGTACTACCGGCGCGAAGGACACCTGCGCGTACCGAGGCAGCACATCGAACGGATCGCCGTCGGCCACGACGGGAGCGGCGGCAGCGGCAGCGGCAGCGGCAAGGACCACGAGGTCCGGGAGCTGAAGTTGGGCGCCTGGATCAGCAACCAGCGCAGCAGAGCCGCGACACTCACCCCCGAGCGGATGGAACAGCTGTCCGCCATCGGCATGCGATGGGCATAAGCATGCTGCCTTCGCGTACGTAATGCGTACGTAGGCCGTACATTAGGCGTACACGCGTAACGCCGGTTCCTCACCCGCCAAGGGCCGGCCCGTTGCTCCTGGTGGTGCCGGCGGGTGCGGAGCCGGGGGTGTGCGCGCCGGCGGTAGGGCTGGCGGGCGTAGCCGGGCAGCGCGGCCAGGAACCTCCAGGCGGTTTTGCCGTACCCGAGCGCTTCAGGATCGCCCTGACCGGCTCCCTGGTGGCACCGGCGATAGCGTCCGCCGTGTGGCCGGAGCGTGTGCGCCTGTCGAGGCATGACAACGCCTCCGTCGTTCACAGGGCTGCCAGGACGAAGGCCTGACGGCTGGCCCGCGCCCGGCCCTCGACGGGGACAGGAGCACGGCGTCGAACCGTCGTTGGATGAGGCGTGAGTGTTCGTCGCCCCTACCGCAGTGGCGGCCCCACCCCCTGCGGACGTGCTGGGCCCAACGCAGTGGCGGCCCACCCCCGCGTTCGCGGGGAGGGCCGCCACCTCAACGAGTCGTCTGGCCTTCCAGCGTGAAGGCCTCATGGAAGCTGATCTATAGAAGCTCTCCTGTGGGTGGGGGCGTGAGGCGCTGTCGTGTCAGCACCGTGGTCCGCCGGTCGTGTGGTCCAGGTGGGTCAGGAAGTCCTCGATCTCGCGGACCAGATTCTGTGATCCCTCAGGCATTCGGACGCCAGCTTCTCCCAATGCGGAATCAAGTCTGTCCGCAATGAGAAGAGGCGGGCATGCGAATGCGCTCACGAATGAACGGAATGCTTCATCAGTTTGTTCTCTCTCTTGCCCGCAGCATGCCGATAGTTTTTCTTCATTCTCGGCATCGAGGACATGGAGATAGTCCAGTGCATCCTGATCACCCTTGAGAGCTGCTTTTTCCCACCAGCTTCGCGCTTCATCATCCCTGTCCAGGAACTCAAGGATTTCTGCTACGCGACGTGTTTCCTGTGGTGTTGCGGAGTCATCGATTTCCTTTTTCAGGAGAGAGTGCAGTTCACGGCGCACACCGAGTCGATGATTTCCGATTCCAGGGTTTTCCGGGCTGGGGGCGGGGGCCGGGGGCAGCCCGAAGGCTGGCCCCCCTCCGCCTGAAGAGGGTTCTCGCCGATCCGAGAACCCTTGGAAACTGCCTGCTCGGAACCTTCGAGCAGCAGCCAGAGGGCGAGGAGCCGGATGGCTCCCCGCTCCTCGGGGTGGTGCGTCCAAGCGGACAGGTGCGTCATACGGTTACCTCCTCGCTGTGTTCGTTGATGGACTTCTTCAGGTTGTTGGCGGCGGCTTTGATGTAGCGCTTCACCGACTCCTCCTTAATCTGGAGGCGCTGTGCAACCACGTCAGGGCTGAGGTCCTGCAGAATGCACAGGGTGATGACCTCGCACTGCCGTTCAGGGAGGCTTTTGACGAGTTCGTCGATGCCTTCCTTAATCATTTCGTAGGCGGCTTCGGGGACTCCGATGCCTGATTCCTTTTCGGGCAGTTCATGTACGGGAACCATGACCATCCGCTTGTTGCGGCGGAACTGGTCGATGACCGCCCGCTTCACCGCGGTGCGGCCGTAGGCGGTCAGGGAACCCGTACCGGCGGTGAGGAAATCCCACCGCCGGTACATGTTCAGGTAGACGTCCTGCACGGCGTCCTGGGCGCTGTGCAAGTCGCCTGCCTGGGCCCGGGCCAGTCGGGAGAACGCCTCGATGGTCTCGAGGACGAAGGACTCGAAGTCCGCTCCCAAAGCGGCCTCGCTCACGCAGCCTCCCGCGTGGCGATGGCCCGGTGGCCTGCCGGGTCGGCTGCGTCCTTGCGGAACAGCCACGCCGGCCGTCCCTGCTCGAAGCGGGCCGCGGCGCCGCCGTCGGGCAGGGACTGCGCCATCGCGACCATGGTGGCGCGCTGCTCGCGCTCCGACCGGGTCTCGATGTGCGCCTTCACAAGCATCTCCACGACGCCCTTGGCGCGGCGCATCGCGAAGAACAGCAGGACCAGCACGGGAAGTGATACCCCGCCCGCTCCCACCCAGTACGACCAAGTCATCGACCAGGCCTTCCAGTAGTGACGAACTCGTTGATGAAGACACAGGGCCCTCATCCCTTACACGCCGCAGGGGGCCCGGATCCGGATGCCGGAGACCAAGTATTTTTCCCAACTGCCCCCGCCACCACGTCCGTCGCAGTGTTTCCGCAGGTCACAGGGCTGACGGGGCTGGGAAATCGATTCGGTCCGGGACGAGGATCCGTGGTCGAACCGACAGGCTGCCCTCCTTGCAGGGGCCAAGGAGCGGTCTGTGGGGGCAAGGCGTGGGCTCCGTCGTCCCCGCGGGGCTCAGCTTGATGCCCGGTGCCGTCGGCAGGCCCGCGCTGGGGTGCAGGCCCTGCACTGTGTGACCGGGGCGGTATTTCGACGACCGCCTTCAGATGGCGGAAACTGACAGCTCGCTGGTGACGCTGGGCCTATGGCCCGCGTTGCTGGCCGGCTGGCGTTTGCCCGCCGGGAAGCGGCCTGCCAGAGGAGCCAGCCCGTCCGGATGGGCAAGGCACTTGGCCAGGGCTTGTGACCACAGGTGGTGGCGACGTTCGGGTTCTTCGCACGCATCGAGGAAGCCCGCGAGCTGGCGATGGGTCGTCGGCACACTGCGGGCTTTGATGATCCGGTGCGCGGTGCTGTGGGGCAGCGTGCCCCAGTCGCCGGCTCTCTTCTCCATTTCCGCGGCCGAGGGAAAACCCGCATAGGCATGGAGGTCGCGGAGTGCTCCGCTGAAGTCTCTCCAGTCGCGCACGTACTCGGGGCGGGCTTCGGCGTAGGCGCGCCCTGGGCGCTCTTGCGCGTAGCGGGCTCTCTTCCACAGGCGGACAGCGCAGTCAGTGCTGATATCCCGATCGAGGCCGGGTGGGACGCATGCCTGGACGTAATCCTCCACGACGGTGCGGCGCGGCACCTGCCTGCCCGAGGCCGCCCGTTTGAGGGTGGCGCAGGAGGAGTCCGCCCAGGCGGCGAGCTCGGCGAAGCCAAGGCCTGTCCTGGCGTGGAGTTCACGCAGGTACTTGGCGAGCTGGGCCTGCTCGTAGAGGGTGAAGTCCAGCGGTGTCTGGGGTCGGGCCATGGCAGGTTGCCTCAGCGTTCGTCGGAACTGGCGCGGTAGGCCTGCATGAACCGGGCCAGACGCCGGCCGGCCCTGGTGGGCAGGACCACGCCGGCGACCGCTGCGGTGCCGATGGCGCCGGCGCCGCACAGCAGAACGAGGATGTCCTGCACCTGCTGGCCGTCAAGAGCAAGCACGGCGGCGGTGATGACGAAGGCGATGATGACGGCTGCGTGTGCCATGCCGAACGGCGGCGTGGCCGCAACGTCGGCAGAGCTCCGGGTGGACGTCGCGGAGGGAACGGCGGTTTCCTTGGCCATGGGACACGGCTCCTTGTACGCGGCGCCCGGCGGCCACGGCCGCCGGGCGGGTGCTACGGCTCCAACTAGGCAGTGTCTTCAAAGAGTCCTGATGGGGGATCATGTGGTGCATGGTGCGTCGTCATGAGCTGTCGGATCTGGA
>NZ_MPOH02000058.1 GCF_001896135.2 Streptomyces phaeoluteigriseus | reverse complement strand
GCGATCGCGACGGCCGCCAGGACGACGTCGACCACCGGCCACACCCACACCCACACCCGCGCCCACACCGCCGCGGCTGCCGTCCGCGCCCACTCCCCCAGCCGGTATGGCGCAGGCTCCGAACGCCCGAATCGCTGATTGCCTCCAGCAGTCGCGGTTCGGAGATCGACTGCGCCGCCTTGCGCTCGGCGGGCGCGTCCGGTCGGCGGCCAGCCGGTCCAGCGCGGAGGTGGTGTGGAGGCATCCAACGGCTGCGTCGTAACGGTCGGCTCCGCCGAGGACCGAGCCCGAATCCGCCCCAGCCGCCTGCTCGTGGTGCCTGGTCGGCCCGAGATGACTCACACTTGCCCGGGCAGACCCTGACGCCCCTGGTTCAGGCCGGGGCCGGCAGCTGGATCGAGGCGAGTTTGGCCGGGTCAACGATGATGTGGATGCCGGTGATCCGGCCTTCGGTGACGGTAAAGGCGCTGATGGACAGAGGGGTTCCGTCGGAGCGCCAGGACATGTGGCCGGGGACGCCGTCGACCAGCACGGGACGGTGGCGGGAGACCTTCCCCGAGAACATGCGGGCACCGGCGGCGACCTTGGTGGCGCCGAGGGTGACGACCACGCCGTCGGCGGTGTCGACCGTCAGCTTCACGTTCGGGTCGAGCACACGTAGGAGCGCTTCGAAGTCGCCGCTGAGAGCGGCGGCGCCGAATGCCTGGACGACTCCGCGGTGCTCGCGGCCGGGGCCCGTCGGCCGGTCCTGGGCTTGGACCTTGCGGCGGGCACGGCTGGCAACCATCTTGGTGGCGTCGGCGGACTTGCCCAGGATCTGACCGATTTCGTGGAACGGGACCGCGAACATGTCGTGCAGCACGAACGCCAGGCGCTCGCTCGGGGTGAGCGAGTCGAGCACGACGAGCAGGGCGAGGCCGACCGAATCGGCCAGCGCCACCTGCTCGTCCGGCGCGGGCTCGTCGTCGGGCATCACCACGAGGTTCGCGAACTCCTGCTCGTAGGCGACTTCGACGTGGGCTCGGCGGGATCTGAGGAGGTCCAGGCTGATTCGGCCGACCACGGTGGTGAGCCAACCCGCCAGGTTGCCGATGGTCGCCCCGTCCTGGCGGACCAGGCGCAGCCAGGCTTCCTGGACCACGTCCTCGGCGTCGGCGTGCGAGCCCAGCACGCGGTACGCGACGGCGCGCAGCCGATCGCGATGGGCTTCGAAGTCCTCGCTCACGAGACCGGACGGGTGGGCGGTCACGGCTTGCGCGGCTGACGGAGCGAGACCCGGTTGCCATCCGGGTCCACCGCCTCGACGCGGACCCCGAACGGATAGTCCTGGGGTTCGGACTCTTCGAAGGTGACGCCGCGCCGGCGCATGATCTCGAAGTCCTTGCGCAGGTCGTCGGATTCGAGGATCACCGGACCGGGCGCGCCGGCCGGCTGTCCCGAAGTCGCCGCCTGCGACCACAGGATGATCTGCACCGGGCTGTCGGGAACGCCTACGGTGAGGAAACGCCCGTCGGGCCCCGGGAAGTCGAGCCGCTTCTCCAGGCCGAGTCCCACGGTGTAGAACTCCAGCGCGCGGTCCTGATCGGTGACGTAGATCGTCACATACATGATGTTGGCCAGCATCCGGTTCTCGATTCACTCGTCCGTACGACGACCGTTCGTATGCGGTCGTCACACCTATGACGAATGCCGACGGGAGAAGGTAACAGGACCGGCCCGCACGGGCGGTTGCCGGGCGCATGCGGAACGGTCAAGGGGGCTGCATCGGTGCACGCCGCTTCACCCGGTTGTCACAGCGGCAACAAGACCCCAAGCTCAGTGCGCGGACGGTGCTGACGCAGAAGAAGCACTCCGATACGGTCCCGAGCTATGACGAATGGCAACGATGTACCGGAAAAGGTGGCATGGATCCTCGTTCGGGATGATCGGGTGTTGGTGACACGTAGTCACGACAGAGATCGCTTCTACTTCCCCGGCGGTCATCGTGAGCCGGGCGAGTCAGACAGCGAGACCCTGGTGCGGGAGATCGACGAGGAGCTGCAGACGGCGATCGACCCCGGTTCCATGGTGCATTTCGGCACTTTCGAGATCGGCGAGGGCCATCCTGCATGGAAGGTTCTCGGCCGCGAAGGGAGTCAGGTCAGCTCCGCCCCTGCCGGCCGTGGCAAGCAGCACGCCCGCCTTGATCCGCGAGTCGGACAGGTCTTCTGCATGCTTGCTCACCGGATCGAGGACGCGCAGGCCCAGCAGATTGCCCGCCGTCTGACCGCCGAAGGAGTGTCCGGCTGCGGCAATGCGGCTTCGATCCAGGCGCCCGCTGAGCCCGGGAACAGCGGCCTCCAGCAGATCAAGCTGGTCAAGGATGCGCTTCATGTCCTGGACGCGGAAGCGCC
Organism: Streptomyces phaeoluteigriseus; assembly: GCF_001896135.2. Classification (GTDB taxonomy): domain Bacteria; phylum Actinomycetota; class Actinomycetes; order Streptomycetales; family Streptomycetaceae; genus Streptomyces; species Streptomyces phaeoluteigriseus. The sequence continues at coordinate 16,820 of NZ_MPOH02000058.1, read as the reverse complement.
AGAGCCGCGGTGTGCGGAGATCGTCCTGGGGAAGACCCACGGTCCTGGAGTCGAGATGGGTGGGCTGAATCACCACGAAACCGTGAGCAGCCCAGAAGTCAGCCAGAGGACCGTAGCCGTTCAACGACGACCCGAAACCGTGCGAGAAGACGATGATCGGCAGTTCGCTCCCGGTCGTCGGCGCGGAGATCCTCACCCGCAGGCCCTCACCGCGGCCCGGTGCTTCCAGCACTACCGGCTTCACCGAGACGATGGGGGCGGGAGCGGTGATGGCCACGTCCGTGGCCGCCGCGTCTGATGCAGTCATGGGCAGATCTTCCTTCGCATTTCCGATGGGGAAGCTGTCGAACAAGCTGGTCACGGTCGCGTCCTTCGCCTTGGCGGAGGGGTGAGCCGTCGCGAGATACGCTAAAACCTGACGCTGACGTCAGAGGCAAGAAGTGTTGTCCGCCTCACATCGGAGAGACATGATGCGTATCGGCGAACTCGCCACCAGGACAGGCGTCAGCGTTCGCGCGCTGCGCTACTACGAGGAACAGAACCTGCTCGCCTCGGAACGCAGCCCCAGCGGCCAGCGGCAGTACCCGGACAGCGCGGTCGACCGCGTCCAGCTGATCCAGCAGCTGTACGCCGCCGGGCTGCCGAGCAAGTCGATCGCGGATCTGCTGCCGTGTGTCGTGAACGGTGAGGCCACGCCGGAGCTGATCCACCGGCTTTCGGCGGAACGGGATCGCATCGACAGCCGGATCGGCGATCTGGTGAGCGCCCGGGACAGGCTGGGCACCGTGATTGCCGCCGCCACCGCGAACTGGCGAACAGGCCAGCACTGCCGACTCCAGTAATCAGCATGCCGGGCTCCGCGGCTGGGCACGGAAGACGCCCAGCAAGATCGACCGATTGATGAGCAAGATCGGTAAGGGGCGGCGCGCGACCGGTGGTGGAGACCGCTGCCGGAACGAGGTCATCGGGCATTTGAGCCAAGGGTGACGTCCACCTGTTTGGCCGGTCAGGAGCCTTTCGCGCCGTCAGACTCCTGAGAGGGAACGCTCCGGTGGGGCGTGGGCATGGGGAGACGGGGGCGAGGCGGGGTGGGCGTGACCGAGCGCGGTAGTGCCGACCGTGCTGCTCCGGGCGAGACGGGACGGGGCGTGCCGGACCCCGGCGTCCCGCACGCACGCGCGACGAGGGAGGACCGGCCGGGCGGGCGACAGGACGGCGACGAACAACGGCAGGACAACGGGCCGGCGCGTGCGGTGCCTCGGCACGTGGCCTGCGTGATGGACGGCAACGGCCGTTGGGCGCAACGGCGTTCGCTTCCTCGCACGGCGGGCCACCGGGCCGCGGAGACCACCGTCATCGACATCATCGAGGCGGCCCGGGCCGCGGGCGTCGAGTGGCTGAGCCTGTACGCCTTCTCCACCGAGAACTGGAACCGCCCGGGCACCGAGGTCGACTACCTGATGCGCCTGGTCCGCCGGGTCGTGCGGAAGCACGCGCCACTGCTGCTCGCCCGCGGCATCCGCTGCCGCTTCCTCGGGGTCACCGATCCGCGCATCCCCCGTGAACTGGCCCGGGACTTCGACGACCTGGCGACGCTGACCGCCGACAACCAGGGCATGACACTGACCGTCGCCTTCGACCATGGCGGGCGCCGGGACATCGTCGAGGCCGCAAGGTCACTGATCCGCAGCGGGACGCCCGCCGACGAGGTGACCGAGAGGCTCTTCGCGGACCACCTGCAGTTCCCCGACACCCCCGACGTCGACCTCGTCATCCGCACCTCCGGCGAGCAGCGCATCTCGAACTTCATGCTCTGGCAGGTCGCCTACGCCGAGTGGGTCTTCCCCGAAGTGCTCTGGCCGGACTTCCGGGCCCCCGACTTCCTCGCCTGCCTGCACACCTACCGGTGCCGCGACCGCCGCTTCGGCGGCGTGCCGCCCCTGACGAACGGAGACTCATCATGACGACCGGAACCACGGGAACGGCCGACGAGACGGCTCTGTTCGGCCCGGAATCGCAGTTCAATGCCTTCTTCGACGACCCGCGCTGGGCGCTGGCCATGATCCGCGCCACCGTGCTGGAAGCCGCTCACCCGCAGATCGGCGCCGCCCTCCTCGACAATTCCACCTTCGTCGCCCACCCCTGGCGCCGGCTTCGCAACACCTTCCTCAGCATGCGGCGCATGTTCGGCACCGACCCGGCGGTACGCGAACGGGAGGCCGCCCGGCTCAACCGGCTGCACGCCCGCATGAGCGGTTCCGACTCCCGCGGCCGCGCCTACGACGCGATGAACCGGGCGACCCGGGCGTGGGTGGTCGCCACCCTCTTCGAGAGCGCCGTCACCATGTGCCGGCTGAGCGGCCAGCCGCTCGACCAGGACACGATGGAGCGGATGTACGCCGAGTACCGCACGTTCCTCGCCGCACTCGACGGCGACGCCGCAGAACTCCCCGAGGACCTGAACGACTTCTGGCGATACTTCGACCGGGTCGTCGAGAACGAACTGGAGAACACCGAGGCGGCCCGCGTCATCCTCTACCGGCTCTTCGACCACCTGCCCGCCCCGGCACTGCTCGACGGCGCGCCGACACTGTGGGCGGCCGGCCGCGCCGTCGCCGGACCGCTCCTGGGCACGATCACCGTCGCCTCGCTCCCCGAGCCCTACCGGCGCCGAGCCGGCCTGCCCGAGATGCCCGGCGCTCCCACCCTCATGCAGGGCGCCTACCTCGCTGCCGGACTGGCCCGCTTCCTGCCCAAGGGTTGGATCAACGCCGAGAGCATCATTGAGCTCCTCTCCCTCTCACCTGGCAGCGACGACCCCCGCGCCCGGACCGTGACCGCCCTGCGCGTCCGCATGAAGCGGGCGTCGGCCCTGCTCCGCCTCCTCACACCGCTGGGCGCCGACGCCGATCCCACCCCGGGCCCGCGCCTTCGGCGGGCCCAGCGGAGAGCCGACGCTCGGCGGAGGAGTTCTTTCGCCAGGTGCTGGACCAGACCGGCGACGGCCACCTCGACTGGCCTGACCTCGCCGCAATGGCCCGCGAACTCTCCACCCGCCTCGACTTGGACGAACCAGAGGAGACGCGCCTCTACGACGCCTTCGCCGCATGGTGGCGCGAGCTTCAAGGCGCCCTCGACACGGACGGCGACGGCCGCGTCAGCGCCGACGAATACGTCGCCGCCGTTCCCTCCCTCGCCGGACCCGCCCTCATCCGCGTCGCCGAGGTGCTTTTCGACGCCACCGACAAGGACGGCAGCGGGAGCATCGACGCGGACGAGTACCGGACCCTCTTCCGCACCGCCTTCCACCGCGACCTCACCATCACCGACGGCACCTACGGTCAAAGCACCTTCGTGGGCGACTTCCTCTCCTTCATGTCGGGCCGCCGCACGAGCACCCCGTTCAACCCCCTACTCGCCGACGCCTGACGAACTGACGCATGCGGGCGGCCACGGTTGCACGCTTCTGCAGCCACGGTCCCAGAAGTGCTTCGAAGTGATCCCCCGGCGTGGCGTTGGGTCGTCGAGCACGCCTTCGGCCGGCTCAACCCCACCGCCTCGCCCGGGACTACGAGACCCGTCCCCACGCTCCAAAGCCACGATCAAGGCGGCAATGGTCGACCTCATGAGCCGCCGACCCACTCGGGAGGCGACCCCGAACCGGCGCGACGCACGACCGCCGCGCACGGCAACTTCACGAACTCGTCGAGCCCTGCCGCAGCACCCCTTTCAGGGGCGGGGCTCCAGCACCTCCAGGGCGCCGGTCTGGGTGTCGTAGCTGCGCAAGGTGGTGAATCCGGCCGACAGGGGCGGCGCCGGCAGCAGCTCAGGGACCCGCCGGCCGGCGAAGGCACCGGCCCGCCGGGTCCGGCCGAGGGTGATGTGCGGGCTCCAGCGCCCAGGTGCGTGGAAGGGGTTAAGGGTCTCGGGCGGGCTGTCCGAGACCACCGCCTCCCACACCCGGCGGTGCAGACCGGCCAGCGCGGCGTCGCAGTCCAGCGCCCAGGCCAGCACCGAGGTAGGCCGCTCGAAACGGACCACGCCAGTGAACCTCACCGCCAGCGGCAGGGCTGCGGCCACCTCGGCGAGTTCGTACCGAATCGGGCCGGTCAACTCCGGGCAGGAGGCCAGGGTCAGGTGCGGGCTGTTCGTCGGTGAACGGTGGCGCGCCTGACTGGGCAGCCCCGCGTCCGCCAGCCGCCTCCAGGCTTCTCGGACCGCCAGGTCTGCGGCCTCATCCAACAGGAGCTCGACCGTGCGCACCGCCCCAGCCTACCGGCGATCGCGTGGACACCGGGGTCGCGGTCGAAGTGACGGCGACCCGGCCCGCCGAGCCGCGCCGGCTGTCGGCAGGACCGGCGGCCGCAGCGGGACGGACACCATTCTCCTGATCACCACGAGCACCGTGCCGCATACGACGCTGACGACGAGGGCGCCCACCGTCCGTGCTGAGGTCCAGCCGTGATCAGGCGCCCCGAGCAGGGCCCGGACAACGGCACCCGCGGCGCCGGTGGCCGTGACGGCTCCCACCGTGGCGAAGCGGCTGATCGCCGCGAGGTCTCCGTGATGAAACACCGGGCGAGGGCGACCACGGCCAGATGCAGGGGGGCGCTGAGGAACAGCGTCCAGCGCCACGTTCCATGCACCGCCTACTGGTGGCGGGCCGTGCGCGCCCTGCCCCCCCCCCCGGACGACTGCGTTACGCTCCGCGCCATGAAGCTGAAGGCAGTGACCACGCTGGTTCTCGTCGGCGCGGGCGGCATGGCCATCATCGCGGCAACGGGAGTGTGGGCGCTGTCGGGTGGGCTCTACGGCTGTACCGGTAAGGACGAGAAGCTCGCCCCCGCTCTGGCGTCCCTGTCGATCCTCGACGCGCACCCGAGTCGGACGCGGCCCCGGGACGAGCGGTACTCCGGATGCGACGAGGATGACGGATTCGCCTACGCCGGGCAGTACTACCGACTCACGACGCCCCGAGCCGATGTGGTGACCTTCTATCGCCAGGCCGCCACAGAGGACGGCTGGCGACTCGAAAGCGGCAACCCTTCGCCGTCGCCGCCACCCGGCAGCCTCGCGGTCGACATCTCGGCGCTGTGCTTTGAGAAGCCCGTCGCGGGCACTACCGCCCATCTCGCTGTGTGGTTCCCCAGCGACCTCGGGGACAGTGCCGACGACTACGGCCTGGAAGTCACAGCCAGCCATGACGGCACCGCCTGGTGCTGACCCGGCATCGCCACGTTCGAGAGAACGAGGCGATTCCTCGCCCCCGCCTCCAGGCCCGGCATGCGGACGGCACGCCCACTGCCTAGATCGCCCGACGAGGGGGCCGTGCCATTCGTGGGCAGACCCTGCGGGGGACCACGGGGCCTGGCTGCGGCAAGGACCAGGGCGCCGGCACCGCTCCAGCACAGGTCAGTGCGGCAACGGATTCGTCGAGGTGATGGCGTACGGGATGCCCCTGTTCAGGACGCTGCGGACGCATCGGAAAGGCGACCGGGGGGCGCCCTACGACCAGGTTGCCTGCTCCTGACAGGTAACCCGCTGTCCTGTTGGAGTTGTGCTTCCATAGGATCACGTCATGACTGCCGATGCCCCGCTCACCCGAGAGTCATTCCGACGCCTCCACCCGATCAGCATGGCCCGTCCGGTGTCTCAGTTGCCGGATCGTGTCTGGACCGACGAGGACTGGGACCGGATCCAGCGCGGATATCGAGCCCGGGACATGGATGAGAAGTGGAACGTCTTCGTTGAAGGCGATGTCCTCTTCATGCACCGGAGTTGGACCGGTCACGGCGTCTATGAGGTGTCCTTTGCCCCTGCGGCCGGTCGTGGGAGGAGGATCGCCTCTGCTGTGGTGGAGGCCGATGGGGAGCGCTATCGGAATATGGGCGACGAGTACGACTGTCTGATGATGGAGCTGATCATCAGCGCGATCGTCCTTGGTGAGCCCGCCGCCGAACTCCGGTCGGCCCTTGTTGAGTTGGCTGCCAGGGCTTCGGGCAAGAGTGATCTTCCCTCGGGTGTGGTGCAGCACAGTGTTCTGGGATTGCGTTCTGGATCGTAGGTTCTGCAGCACTGGTACGGCACCATGCTGCCGACGTCTCCGACGCTGTCGGGTCACCCCGGATAGCGCAACGCCGACGACCACCAAAACGAGCGAACCCCACGCTGGCTGACGTCCCAGACGGGCACAACGAACCCCGGAGAATTGCGGGCCTTCGTCTTCGATGCCAACCCCGACCCCGCCGAAGCTCGGGAGGGACGTCTGACGGTCCCAGGAGTCACGTCGAGACATTTGTGCTCGATGGCCAGGAAGACGCCATCGAGCTCGGGGGCAGGATCAAGCCGCGCCCTCCGCAACTGTGCTGCTGCACAGGGCGCACCAGCGCAGGGGCCAGCGCGCACCGCCGCATGGTGCACTCCGGCGGCTCCCAGCGACGGTTTCCCTCATGGTCCGGCAGTCGTACGGTGGGTGGCCGAGTCGCCATGGACCGGGGGTCGTGGAAGGACGAAACGCACCCAGGCCACGGAGGGGCGGGCGGCATACGGCGGTCGGCGGTCGGCGGTCGGCGGTCGGCGGCATGACGGAATCGGGGGCACGTGGGGGAAGTTCACAACCTGGCCACGCGCTTCCTCGAGCTGCGGGCGCGATATTGGCAGGCGGCTGACGCGGGACAGCCGACCGGACAGCTCTTCGGGGAGCTGACCCTGCTCGGACGACAGATCCTGGCGGTCCCCCACGCGCCCGGCGGCGTGACCACCCGGCCGGTGGAGGCGTCCGACGTCGCGGGAATGGTGCTGGACGCCTTCGGGCGGGAACTGACCACCCACCGGTCCGGGGCCCGTACGCACCGGCAGGCCGTGGAACACTGGGCGCAGGCCGAGGAGTTCACGCCCCACGCGACACCCGGCCAACTCCGCGCCTTCCTGGCCGGCAAAGCCCAGTACGCGCTTCAGGAGGGCCGGGCCGATGAGGCACTGGCCCTCGTGGATCAGGCCACGGGACTGGAGGACGACGCGTCCCCGCCCTCGCACGGAACGCCGTCGGCCCTCTACGGCGACCTGCGGATCCTGCGGGCCGAGGCGTTGCACCGGCTGTACGACGCCGAAACCGCCCTGGAGGTGCTGGCGCCGCTGGAGACGGAACTCGCCGCTCTCCTTCCGGACGGGCCGATCGACGAGACCGATCCCGAAGCGATGCGTCCGCTCGCGGCGCTCCTCACGCACGGCGGCAACGGACCGCAGACAGCCGCCCGGCTGCTCCAGGCATCCACCGTCTACTTCCGGCTGCTGGACGTGCAAGCGGCCGCGCTCCGCGACACGGGCGCACCGGAGGCGGCCGAACGGGCCTACCTGCGCCGCATGCCGCTGTACACGGCGACCCGCCTGCCGGAGGCAGGGCTGCTGCAACTGGCCCGTTGCGCACTCGACCGAGGCGCGGTCGCCGAAGCGAGCCGACGGCTGGAGCAGGTCGCCCCACTGTTCGAGGACACCTCCGCGGCAGACCGGACGTCGATGCGGGCGCATCTGCGCTTGGTGCGCGGCGCGGAGTACTGCCGCCTGCGTGCCGTGGCGGCCCGGGTGTCCAAGGCGGACGGATGGTGTGACCAAGCCCTGCGCTGGTGCGACCGTGGGGCGCCCTTCCTGGCCGGCCATCCCGACGACGCCCTGGCGGCCGGCCTGTTCGCCGAGCGTGCCCGAGCCCACCGTGGCCGGGCGGACCGAGCCGGTGCGGCGCGTGCCTATCGCGACATGGCCCACTCCCTCGACCGAGTGCTGCGCGTGCCGCTGGGGCATCGCTTCGACTCACTGCACCTGCGCCATCGCCGACCGATGTTCGAGGAAGCGCTGTCCTTCGCAGAGGAGACCGCCGACGCAGCGCTGTGTGCCATGGTCACAGACCTGCTCAAGGCCCGCGCCTTCTCCGCCCGGCTCTCCCTGGCCCGCTCGGACGCACGGAACACCCCGGACGCCACCGCCGACACCGTCGACACCGCCGCCACCGTCGAAGGGAACGCACGACACGATCCGGACCACGCCGAGTTCGCCGAACTCACCGATCGGATCAAAGACGCCGAGCGTCATCACTTCTGGGAGCGAGCCAGCCGACTGAGCACAGAGCGGGCCGAACTGCTGACCAGGATCCGTGCCATCGACCCTCGCTGGCATCTCATCAGGGACGACCCGCCCTTCGACCCGGACCAACTCACCCGATTCCTGGCCGCCTACCACTCCGCCGCCCCCGGGAGCAACCGCGGCCGCTGCGTGGCCCTGAGCCTGTACGAACGCCCCGAGGGCATCCTGGCCCTGCTGGCGACACCGGACGGCGGACTGCGCACGGACGTCCGGCGGCTGGGTGACCACACCCTCGGCGCGCTGGAGGCCCATCAGCGCGAACTCCGGCGAGAGACACCCGTACGCCTGGACTTCTGGGCGCATCACGGCATAGGTCTGGCCGATCTCGTCCCGCCGGACTTCGCCGAGGAGGTCACGCGCAGCGGCACCTGTCTGCTGTCCCCGCACGGGCGTCTGCACAACCTGCCTTGGACGGTCGTCCGCCACCGTGGTGGCCATGTGATCCGTGGGACGGCCATCGGTGTCGTACCCAACCTGTCCAGCGCGCCGCTCCTGGACCACCAACCCGCAGGAACGGTCAGGGCCACGCTGCTGGGCGTCGACCGGCCGTCCCAAGGCGAGTCGCTCCCCGGAGCGCGGAAGGCGGTGTGCCACCTGGCTGGCTGGTTGGGGCCGGAGCGGCTGCGCGCGACGCCCCTCACCGGCGATCGGGCGACGGTCGCCGCGCTGCACTCCCTGCTGAACTCCGGACCCCCGGTGCGCGGCCGGACGGAGGTGCTCCAGATCATCACCCACGGCGTGACCGCTCCCGGGGAACCCTTCGGCGCCGGTGTAGCCATGGCCGACGACACACTCGAGGCGGGGCAGGTGCTCATGAGCCGAATGTGCTTCGAAGAGGTGCTGCTCACCGTGTGCAGCACTGGCCTGCGCGTCCCGGCCGACCACAGCGGCGGGCATGGGGCGCTCTCGGGTGCAGCACCCGTCACGCCACGCCCCCTCGAACTCGCCGGTGACGCCGCCAACGCGATGGTCCACGCCTTCCACGAGGCGGGAGCGGCCTTCGTGCTCGCGAGCCCCGTCCCGATCCGGCCGGGGCTCGCGATGCGCCACTCCGCCGAGTGGATCGTCCGCCGCTTCCACGGCCGAGCTCCCCTGGAAGCCGCCCGGCGGGCCGCGGTGGCCCTACTGGACAAGGGTGACTCCCCGGAGCAGACCGACAAGTGGGCCGGCATCACGGCTTACGGAGCAAGGTGACCTCAATTCCACGATGCACAGCCCCCACGGGCGAAGGAGCGACGATGACGCACGAGGCGGAACAGCAGCGGACACCACGCGAACTTTCCGAAGATGAAGAGGCCACGGCGCTGGCCGACCGGATGGGCGAGGACGCGGATCCGGACGACGACCCCCCGCTGGGCGTCGTGAAAGGTCCCTACCAGCCCAGCGACCGTCACCCGCACCCGCTCGCCCCGCGGGTGCCTCCAGCCCCGCCCGCCGAGTGACCGTTCATGCCCTCCAGCCTCGTCGGCCTCCTGGCTCTGCTGTACGCGGCCGTTCCCGGCTATCTCTACCTCGTCCGGTATGAACGCCACGGCTTGCGCGAGCGCCCGGGAGCCGCCCGGGAGATCGCCGAACTGTTCACGGTCGGCACCTTCGCGACGCTGGCCGTCGCGGGGGGCGTCCTTGTTCTCGCCGAGTATCTGCCAGGCCTCGCCACGCTGAACGGCGCTCTGTCCGGCGCGACGTACGCCCGCTCGCACGCCTGGCACCTCGTGAGGTCCGCTGTCCTCGTGCTGATCCTCAGCACCTTCGCCTGCGCGGCCCTGGGAGAGCTGCGCGGTCGCCGCAACGGTGCGAGCAACTGGTCCACGGCGCCCGGCACGGTGTGGGCCGAACTGCTCAAGCCCCGGCGCGGCGAGACCGATCCCCGCGTACAAGTGCTGATGGACGACGACACGCTGGTGTACGGCAGCGGACACATGGTCTCCGACGAGCGGGACACCTACTACCGCGACGTCGCCCTGCACCATCCGATCTCGGTGCGCCGGCCCGGAGAGGCTCAACCACAGCCCTCCGAGGCTGACTACATCATCATTCCCGGCGGACACATCCGGCTCATCGAGATCACCGCCGTCCCCCTGCACCAGCCCCCGGGACATTGAGCAACCGCGGCGCGGGGGTATGACCAGGGCGCGAGCCGGAGCCGCACGCTCACTTGATCGACAGGTCGCGGGTCGGCGACGCGGTGACGATCCAGACGGAGCCTGGGATGCGGACACCTTCGGTGGTCTCGAACTCCGTAAGCGCGTCCTGCACTTCGGCACGGATACGAGCGATGGTCGCCGGCGCGACATCGCGCAGGTTGTGGCGCGTCGTGCCCATGGAGAAGACGAAGTCGCAAGCGTCTCCGGCGTCGGCGCCGAAGGTCATGGGAGCCTCGGCGGGGGCTACGTCGATGTCGGTGAACCCGGCGGCGGCGAGTACCTGGTGGATGCGCGCCGGATCCAGGAGGGATGCCATCCCCCTGGCGGCGGGGGATGCCTCGCCCAGGAACGGTGAGAGTGCGGCGGTCGCACGGGCGTACGCGCTGTCGGGACCCCCGGGCCGCGGGCAGAGGAACGCGAGTCGGCCAGTCGGCACGAGCGCGTGCCCGAGATGGGTGAAGGCCGCGATGTGGTCGGCGAAGAACATGACTCCGCCCCGGCTGAGAAGGACGTCGAACCCGCGGCCGGGAAACGGATGCACCTGGGCGTCGCCCTGCTCGAAGGTGGCGTTGTCGATGCGCGCCGCGGTGGCGTCGCGGCGGGCGCGTTCCAGCATGGGCGCGGACAGGTCGATGCCCACGACGCTCCCGTCGTACGCCTGCTGTGCGGCGATGAGCGTGGTCCGGCCGGTGCCGCAGCCGACGTCCAGGACCCGGGCGTCGGCCCCGATGTCCGCAGCGGCGAAGAGGGGCGCGTTGAACGCGTCCAGCATCGCGTCGTAGCGCTCGGCGTGTTCAGCCCAGTGGACACCCTCCCAGTCGTTCCATGCCGCCGCCTGCTGCCGGTTGACGATGGTGTACATGCATCACCCTCCATTACTAGAGTTAACCTCTAGAGTTGCACTCTAGATATAGACTCCATTCATGCGTGAGGTCAAGGGGAAACGGGGCGACAAGGCCCGGGAGACACGGCGGCGGATCATCGAGGCCGCCGGTGCGCTCTTCGTCGAGCAGGGCTATGGGGCGACCAAGCTGCAGGAGATCGCCGACCGGGCAGGCGTGGCGGTGCAGACCATCTACTTCGTCTTCCGGAACAAGCCCTCGCTGCTCAAGGAACTGGTCGACATCGCGATCGCGGGGGACGACGAACCCGTGCCGACGCTCGAGCGGCCCTGGTTCGCCGAGATCACGGCCGCACCCACCGCCGAGTCCGCACTGTCCACGCTCGTCGCCGGCACCCGTAGGACACTCGAACGGGTCGCGGCCATCAACGAGATGGTCCGCGCCGCGACAGCGACCAACCCGGAGATCCGGGAGCTGTGGCCGGAGCAGACCGACCCGCGGTACATGGTGATCTCGACAGCGGCCAGAGCCCTCGTCGGCAAGCCAGGCGCCAACCCCGCCCTCACCGCCGAAGAAGCGGCGGACGTCATCTACGCCCTGCTCAGTCCGGAACTCTTTCTGGTCCTGACCCGCGACCGCGCGTGGCCGCCCGACAAATGGGAGCGATGGGCGTACGACACTCTCCGCTTCCAACTGTTGGCCACGGGCACGCGTTGATCCATCCGGGCAGGCCGACCGCTGGGTGGACAGCAGCGGGATCCGAAGATGATGGGGGAGGCTGCAACCGGCCGGCGTGCCGGCCCTCGTGGCCCGGCCGGTGGCGTTGAAGCCTGGGTCGCAGCAGCTCACGGTGACCTTGTCCGCGTCCAGCCGCCGGGCGAGTCTTGCGTCGACAGATGGTCATCAGCCTGGTGCGCCCGTACAGAGCCACGGACTCCCGGCGGGTACAGGGCTCGGTGCGGCGCAGATCCTCGGCCGGAGCGATCGTTCTCGCCTGCCGACCCGCTCCGGAGGCCTTGACGTTCCGTGCCGGCGCTGAGGCGGCCAGCCTTTGCCTTCAGCGCTTCGGGCAGGACGAACGGGCCCAGGCAGTTCACGGCCGTCTTGTCCGCGAAGCCCTCGGAGGTGATCCGCTGCGCGAAGGCGTGAAGGCCGGCGTTGTCGACCAGGACTTCAAGACGCGAGTAGTGCGCTGCGATCTCCGCCCGCTCCCCCACACACACGCACACGCGGCGCGCGTCGCGAAGCAGGCCTAGGTGGAAGACGTCGCCGGGCGCGTCGGTCACCTTCTCGAGGTCGGTGACGAGGGCTTCCGCCTTGCCGCGGGAGCGGGCGACCGCGCCGATCCGGTAGCCCTGGTGAGCGTTGGCAGCTACTCACAACGCGAGATGAAAGGCACAGGCCGAAAGAACGCCGCGCTCCGCGCCGTGTGGCGGGCCCTAGTGTGTACGCATGCCTCAGAATATTGCTGCGTTGGTCGTCGTGATGGGCGTGTCGGGTTCGGGAAAGACCACGGTGGGCCAACTGCTGGCACAGCAGCTCGGGGTTCCTTACGCCGAGGCGGACGACTTCCACACCGCTGCCAAGGTGGCGAAGATGCGCGCCGGCCACCCGCTCGATGACGAAGACCGCCGCCCCTGGCTGGAGAAGATCGCTCGATGGCTGACCGATCATGCGGACAGTGGAGGCGTGGTGACCTGCTCGGCACTGAAGCGGCGCTACCGCAACCAGTTGGCTTCCGCCGCGCCGCGCGTCTTCTTCCTTCACCTCGATGGCTCGCCTGAGCTGATCGCCGAACGGATCACCGCGCGACGGGGCCACTTCATGCCGCCCGCCCTCCTGCGGACACAGCTTGCCGATCTCGAACCGCTGGGCGACGACGAAGCGGGCGCGGCCATTCCGATCGACGGGACGCCACAGGAGACCGCTGCCCTCGCCCATGCCGCCGTCACTTCCTCCTGAGTCGGTCCGACCGCTCTGATCCGATCGCACCGACAAGTGGGGGCCGGTCGCCTCACATGACACGTCTCCCGGACGCGTCATGTGAGGCGCCGGCCCTCTTCTTGTGACCTGCTCGCTCCTGACTGGGGCCGGTGAGGTCGATGGGCTCAGGAAGGCCCGCTACGCCGGTGACGTTCACCTCGGTGAGCCGGCCGCCGATGACGCCGACGCCGACCAATTCCAGTCCGTCGGCCCGCAGGCTCGGACGATACGTTCGGCGATCAGCAGGTCGTTCTTGTCGAGGTCCGCGGCGTGGACCGTGCCGCCCGCGGCCATGTCGGCGCGGAAGTCCTCGCCGGACGGCCGGCGTAGGAATTTGCGGAACGGCCGGCCGCCAAGGAGGAGGAGGAGGAGGAGGAGGCGTTTGTCGCCCTCCGACACCTGGTCGGACAGCGGCTTGAGCACCGCGCCATGCGGCCGTTCCGCCGCGAAGCCAAGAAGCCGTCCTCGAAATCGACCGGGCGGACAGCAGCACGGAGACGCCCCCGGACGAGGGAGAGTTCACTGGTCTGGCAATGCCAAGCGCTGCGCCCGCGTTCGATGGCCGCGCGCATCATCGCGACGGACGTCCTGTGTTTCTGGCCGCCACCGAGTGGGTCCATGAATAAGACGAACACGCGCCCCCTCCCCCAGAACCCAGGTCCAGGGCAACGGCCCAACTCCCGACGTTCCCGGCAGAGCGTGCCCGCGCGGCGCGGGCCGGACACCGCAGAGCCGCCTTCGGGCCACAAGACTGGCCACTACACAGCCCCGACCGCGCTTCCAGGTCCATCCGGCCCGGGCGCCGCTCCCCCACTGTTCAGCGTAAAGAGTCCCACGCCAGTCGTGCGCGGACAGGTCACCCGCGAGTGACGGCACGGGCCGCGGTTCCGACGACCGTGGCAGCGAAGGCCATCACAGCCACCGGGAACAACTGCCGGATGCCGTCCGCTGACGCAGTGCAGGCAGGCAGGCAGGCAGGCAGAGAGGAATCAGTCCTACGCCGCGAGCGTCTCATCTTCCTGACCAAGGGTCACACGGCTCGCAAGGTACTGCTCCAGAAGGGCATCGGCCGCAACCAGAGCCTGCTCGGCAGTACGGGCTCCCGTCATCACACACAGCGTGTACGTGGAGTCCTCAAGATCACGGCTGGTACGGCCGGTGGGGCACACATCATGATCGATGCGTGCCTGAGCAAACCGCGCCAGCACAGCCCGCAGTTCCTTCTCCGCCGGAACGATCACGGTGATACCTCTCCCTCTCAAGCCCCTCCCGCAGGGCTGCCTGCCACCCTGCGGCGAACCGGTTACATCCCCACGTCCGACACCACGGCTCACCGCCGGGCACGTCTGGCACGTCTGGCACGCCTCTAGTGCCCCCCACCCGGCAGTCCATGCCACCACACCCCCAGTCCTTCAGCCCTGCCCCGCGGCAGACGCCCAACGGCCATGCATCCGCCGAAGGTCGACCCCCGCGGCCTGCCGGGCGCGGCGCAGCCCCGCACAGCCTGGTGACTTGGCTCTACCTCCAGGAGCGGGCGGCACTCCCCGGGAATCGGTCCCCGCCCGAATGCGCTCGACATCCATGCCTCCGGGGGCGGCGACCGTCGAAGACCACGACCGATCGCACCGCGACTGGACGTCGGGCGCGGGCCCACCGAGACCGGACCTGCCCTGGTGCAGGAGTCCGTCACGCGGTGAGGCGTGCCAGCCACTGGACTGCCCGAAGGCCTACCAGCCGCTCGGCGGGGGTGAGATCGTCATCCCCGACGCGCTGCCGTTCCACCGGGGCCCGAGCGCGGCCTGCACAGTGGGAGAAACGGGGAACAACGAGTCGAGCCCGAGCAAGCGCCACACCTGCTGGTAGTGGGCGTTGAGATTGGCCACGCGCAGAGTACCGGCATGGTCGCCGAGAATGCGTGACAGTTTGATGATCATGCTGATGCCCGAAGAGTCGAGGTAGTCGACTCGGGAAGCGTCCAGCACCAAGATGGCGCAGCCCTGCCTGACCAAGTCCTCGCACTGCGCGCCGACCAGGGTGGCGTTGTCGTAGTCGACCTGCTCCGGCAGCTGTGCCACCACTGTGCCCTCGTGCTGCATCAGCACAGTGAGCATGAAGAACGCACTCCCGCCTTGTCCAACCTGCTTCCACCATGCCGTCCATGGGCACTTCCCGCACGCCTACCCGTGACTCTGCCCGGCACTCTTGCGCACAAGAGACGCAGTGCACTCCCCCACCAGGTGGTGCGGTTGCTCCACAGTGCCTCCGCCAAGTTGAAGGCGCAGGTCGAAGGGCGGGCGAGACCGGCTCTGGGGGTTGCTCACGTTGGTCGTCGGCGGCAGTCTGCGCAGTAGATCGTCCGTCAGCGGCTGACTTCGGGGTCTGTCAGAACAAGCAGAGCGTGCAGGAGGTGGGCGGCGCGAGCGGGATCGGTGCGGAGCTTGGTGAGGATCCGCCAGCCACCCACTACCTCGGCGTGATCGCCGTCATCCGGGCCGCCTCCCGAGTGCTGCGCACGGGCGGCCGCATCATCGCGGTGAGTTCCGGAGTGGGCTCCCGGGTCGGCGCTCCCGGCCTGGCCGACTACTCGGCGTCCAAGTCCGGGATCGAGAGGTACACCATGGGCGTCGCACGCGCCTTCGGACCCCGGAACATCACAGCCGACGTCGTGGAGGCCGGACTGATGGAGGGCGGCATGCAACCGCCGGACCCCGAGACCCTGACTGCCCTGGTCAGCTCACTGTCCCTGCAACGCATGGGGCACCCCGACGAAATGGCCGCGGCGATCACCTTCCTGGCGAGCCCCGCCCGCGTCGTACGTCACGGGCGCGGTGCTCGACGCCCGCAGCGGCTACAACGCCTGAACCCGAATCCCTGCGCCGCGCCCCGTGCCCCGTGCCCCGTGCCCCGAAGGACATCGTGCCTTCCGGGCGCGCACCGCCGACGACCCGCGACAAGGCGTACGGCCCAGAGGCTGTGCGGGTGTGCTGCGACGGCGCTTCATCCACGCGCTGTTCTCCCGCAGCCTCGGCCTCGTGGAGGGCGGCGCGGATCGCGGGGGCGTCGCGTGCGAGGTCGACTCGGGCGATGGCGCAGCCACCAGCGCGACAGTGGCGGCCGGTTCGCGCAAGGCCCAGCGGTTCCGGCACGTGTCCCCTGACACAGGGCGGGCTGACGAAACGTCATCGGGCAACGGCCGGAGCAGCATCGCCGACATCTGCCTCAGCCCTGCGGGTCCGGCCCGCTCGTCGGACCAGACGATGAGCCGGCGAAGACGCCAACAGCATGACATCCCGCCGAAGTCGCAACCGACCCGAGGTCCGGAGGACTCCCCTCCATCACAACCGCACGCCGCTGACGAGGAGATGCACGTGACCGCGACCGCCTTCGAACACCACGTAGCGCACGCGTATGTCGACCCCTACGCCGCCGACCTCACCGACGGCCATCGGCCGGCCCTCGCCGACCCGTACCAGGACACGGACTACCTGCTGGCACCGCCCGACCCGGCAGAACGTCTCAGCTACACCATCGACCCACGCGACCGGCACCGCCTCGACCTGCACGCAGCACTGACCACAGCCGGTATCCCGCCCCGCCCCGAAGACCGCGACGCCATCGACCAGCTCAGCGCCCTTCCGGCCGGCATCAACGCCACCCTCCAGCGCTGGCTCCACCACTCCGCCTGAACCCACCCACCGTCATGCCCCATGCCCCA
>NZ_MPOH02000057.1 GCF_001896135.2 Streptomyces phaeoluteigriseus | reverse complement strand
GGTCCGGCGGGTTCAGACAAGGGGGTGTCGTCGGCGAACAGCGCCGCGTACCGTCGAGGACGCCGCTCAGCACCGGGTAGGCGATGCGGTCCTCGGCCAGGTTCGACTGGTGGATGAAGTGCGGCTTCGGGTCGTTGGAGAGCACGTGCCCGAGGGCGATCCGCGTCTCCAGCGGCACGATGTGCCCGGTGTAGCCGGTGGCCGGGTCGAGCGGGGCGGCGAGGCAGGTGGTGGTGGCCGGGTTGTCCTCGCAGATGCCGCTGCCGCCCTGGGCGCGGCTCGTGTAGATCCAGTTGTACTCGTCGGTCTGCTCGGCGGCGCGGCCGGCGTTGTAGAAGACGTTCATCGGGTGGCGCGGGACGGTGGTCGCCGGTCCGACCGAACGTTGCCCGGGCTCACGGGAGTTGTCCGAGCCGAGCCAGGCGATGTCGGTGTCGTCGAGCGCGAGGGCCAGGTTGGGGTTGTCCGCGGGCTGCTGCGGCAGGACCCTCATCCCCGAGTGCTCGCCGGTGACCAGCTCGTCGTGTTCCAGGGGGATTCCGGCCCGCTGGCCCCACGCCCGGTTGGCGGCGATCTCGTCCGCGATCTCGTCGCGGCTCACCCACCGCGTGGAGCCGTCGGCGTTCGTGGCGCACTTCCACGGCACCACCGAGGTGTCCTGCACACAGCCGAGGAAGGCGTGCGTGTAGGTGTGGTTGATCCAGCGGAACGCGTTCCGGTCGGCGATCAGTTCGTCGGCGAGCGGGTCGGCGCCGTTGTTGTCCTCACGGTGGTCGACGCTGCCCGCGCCGTTGTAGGCGAAGTCGAGGGTGAAGTCGTGCTGCCGCTGCCAGGCGACGGCGTGGTCGACGTCGGCCGGCGTCATCCGGATCGGGTCCGCGGTGACGTCCGGGTCGGTGCAGTCGACGTCGCCCGGGGTGCAGTTGAGGGCGGTGTTCCAGCGGTCGTCGGCGGCGAACACGTCGTCGACGTGCACCGCGAAGTAGTTCCGGGAGGCGCCCAGATGGACACCGCCGGTCATCCACTCCACGATGCCGCGGGCCAGCAGCCGGAACTGCTGCTGGTACTGGTTGTAGACGAACGTGACGACCAGCTCCCGCCGCCCGTCGTGCCGGTACTCGCCCACCAGGGAGCCCCGCGTCGCCCGGCCGGGGATCGGCGCGTCGACGTAGGAGGTGAAGTCGGCGCCCGCGACCGGGTTCGACAGGTAGGCGTAACTCTCTCCGACGGCGGGGTCGATGTCCTCGAAGGGCACGGCGCCGTCGAGGTAGCCGAAGGGTCCGGCCCGGCCTGCGGTGGTCACCGACGCCCGCACGCCGTCGACGCTGCCGGAGTAGCCGCCGTACACCGGATACTGCAGACCCGCTTCCGGACGCGCGTAGGTGTAGGCGTCGACCTGGGGCACCGCGTACGTCCGCTCGTAGGCCGCGAGGGCCGCCATCTCCGTGGAGGCGGCAGGGAAGGGGTTGTCGTTGGGCAGCACCACCGCCTGGTACTTGGCGCGTGGCCGGCCGTCCACGGTGTCGGCCAGGAAACCGGCGTCGATCACGGGCCGTTGCGACCGCGTCAGGTCGATCTCGGTGTACGGCGTGCCGGCCGCGTCGAGTTCGGCCGCGATGGCGTCGGTGGACGGGCCGCCGTCGCTCACCACCAGCACCCGCAGGTCGACGCGGGGTGTGGTGGTGTCGGCCTGTGCCGCGCCGGCCGGCAGGCCGAGCGAGGCGATGAGCGCGCCCACGGTGAGCACGGCGGTGCGTATGGTCCGCTTCATGCGGTGAAGTCCCCTCCCCGGGCAGGGGTGGGTACGGCTCCCATGGAGCGGACGCACCCCCTGCGCGACGCCGGCGCCCCCTCAGAAGCCGGTCGTCGACACATCCGTCGCGTCACATAGTGATGTCTCTGTGTAGCTTTCGTGCCGGTGTTGCGAAACATGACGGAAAAGTGCAGGTGACCAATGTGGTTCCGGTGGAACCGGACCTGGCCCGGGACCGTCCGCCCGTACGCCGTGGATCCGGCCGGCGCGAGGGAGACGCCTGCTGGTCCGGGGTCCGCGGGGCGCCCCGGTGGGCCAGGTCCGGCCCACCGGGGCAGCTGCCCGCGTCCGTGGCGGTGAGGTGAGACCGGTCGTGGGAAGCGGTTCGGGTCACGGGCCGATTTCAGGTCAACGCGAGGGCGCGCTTACTGGGTTGCTGGCCCGTCAGGCACAGAGAACGCGGGTCTCGGGTGTGTACACCGGCCCGCCGCTGATGCTCGTGCTGTCGCTGAACTCGGCGTAGAAGTACGAGTAGAACCCGATGTTGCCGTTGCAGCCGGAGTCGGCGGCTACCTGCAGCGTCAGGGTGACGGTACGGCTCTGGCCGGGTGGCACGGTGGTGCCGTAGTTGGCGCCGAGGTCGGCCGGACCGGTTCCGGCGCAGGGCGTGGAGCCGGCGGCCGTGGCCAGCGCGCAGCCGGTGAAGCCGTACTTCAGGTCGGGGCGCTGGGTGGTCAGCCAGGTCGGGTCGATCGTCTGGTACACGAACCAGATGTCGTAGGTCTTGTTGTTGGTGATCGTCATCGACAGGTTCACCGTGCCGCCGGGGGTGGTGGTCGCGCTGTCGGTGGCGAACGTCAGCTCGGCGGCGGCCGGGGCCGCGCTCGCGGCGGGCGCCAGGCCGAACACCGCGAGGACTACGGCGAGGACGGTGCTGAGTCCGAGGCGTCTCATCAGTGGTGATCGCATGGACCGGGACGCTAGGCAGGCACCGCGGGCACCGTCCGCCCCGCGGGTCCGGCCGCGGGCCCCGATCGGCCGGAAGCGTGTCCCACGGGAAGGCCGTGCGGTGAAGACGTGTCGGCACCGGTGGGCCGGTAAACCCGCACACTGGCGGGGCTGTGACGCAGGGGACCGGCGGGCGGGCGTACCGACGGGCGCCGCCGGGTCCGCCCGGACGATTTGGCGCGTACCGGTGCGCGCCGCGGTTGTCCGGCGCACGGGCCGGCTGGGGCATCTCGGCCATCCGCCGATTTCCGGCCCAGGGGGGCGCGGGCGGGGTTCTGGGGGGGGCGATGTCGGGTGCGGGGGCGTGTGCAGGGCGGGTGCCGGTGCGCGGGTGGAAGGTGGCTGATCACTGCCAGGCGGCGGAGCCGCACGTCGACACGGCTCCGCACCTCTGCGGAGGCGACAGGGCAGGTCACTCATGGGCTGGGCACAGTCCCGGCCTGCGGGTCCCGTGGTGCGGGTGTCGGCCTGCGACCCCTCGGCCTGCGGGCCCGTCCCGCACCCCCGGGCGCCCCCGCCCAACGGGCGAGGCCCGGGGTTCCCGCTCCGGCGGGGGGACGGCGACGGTGCGGCGCCCGGTTCCGCCGAGAACGCGCCGCACGCCGTGCCCGCACAGGGCGGGGACGGCG
>NZ_MPOH02000056.1 GCF_001896135.2 Streptomyces phaeoluteigriseus | reverse complement strand
TTCCGCCGCCTGCGCATCCGCTGGGAACGACGCGACGACATCCACGAAGCCTTCCTCGGCCTCGCCACCTGCCTCATCACCCACCGACACGTCCAACGCTTTTGTTAGGACCTCTAAGTCGTGGTCGGGCTGAGCCACAGGAACGGGTCCGCAGAGGGTGAGGGCATCCAGCAGCAGCAGTCCACGGTCCGGTACCCGATCCGCTTCGACAACGGTCCCGCCACGCGGGCTCCGCAGCCTCACCCCACCGTGTCGTACCCGATCCGGTTCGACAGCGACCCGGCCGCGCGGGCTCCGCAACCTAGCCCCACGGTGTCGTACCCCATCCGGTGGGAGCGGTGACCCGGCGGCGGCCGCCGGCGGGACGCCGTACAAGGCGGCCCAGCCGCAGACAGCAGCAGCGAGAAGCGCAGCTGGTCATCTTCGCCATGGTGGTCGCGGTCGCCATCGGTGTGGTGGTGATGGTGGTCAACTGGCTGCTGGCCCACTGGTGGGTGCTCGTCGTGGTCCTGGTGCTCGCCGTGCTGGCGGGCGCCGGTTGGCTCTACAACCGGCAGCAGCGGGCCCAGTGGGAGGCGGTGCGGGCGCAGGGCCTGCGCTACGGACTGCCGCAGCTGGACGCGCTGCACCATACCCGGTTCGAGGACGCGGTACGGGACCTCATGCAGCGAGACAGCTGCCGGGACGCTCAGCGGGTCGGCGGCCGCGGTGACTTGGGCGCGGACGTGAAGGCCACCGACCCGTTCGGCCGACGCTGGGTGATCCAGTGCAAGCACCGCCGCAATGGCCTGCAGGGCTCGGCGGTGGGTACACCGGATCTGCAGGTGCTCAACGGGACGGCCCGCCAGGTGCACGGCGCGGACATCGCAGTGATCATCACGAACGGTCGGGTTACCGGCCCAGCCACGGACTTCGCCAAACAGCAGCGACTGCACGTCGTCGACCGCCACACCCTCGCCCTATGGGCCTCGGGATCGCGTCCGCTGTGGAAACTGCTGCGGGCAGTGCCACCCCCGCGCCGGCCGTCGCCTCTGAGCTGAAAAACCGGCCCATTTCGGTCCGCGGTTGCGGCCATGGCCTGCGGTTAACAACGGCTAACAGAATGACTTGAGTTGTCGGTGGGTGATCAGACAGCAGGCAAGTGTGAGAAACGCTTGGTGTATGTCCGCTCGTCGTTCCCAGCGCACGCGCAGTCGGCGGAGGCCGCGCAGCCAGACGAAGGTCCGCTCGACCACCCACCGGCAGACGCCCAGTCCGGAGCCGCGCCTGGTTCCGCGCCGTGCGATGGCAGGTACGACGCCGCGGGCCCGGACCTGCTTGCGGAACAGTCGTGGTCGTAGCCGGGGTCCGCGTAGGGGGTGACGGCCCTGCGGCGTGGCCGACCCACCCTGCCTTGAATGGGCGGCACCGCGTCGAGAAGAGGCAGGAGCTGGGTGACGTCATTGCGGTTGCCGCCGGCCAGGATGACGGCGAGCGGGGTTCCGCGTCCGTCGGTGATGAGATGATGCTTGGAGCCTGTCCGGCCCCGAGCGCCCGGCGACGGGCCCGTGTGGCTCCCCCTTCTAGCGCCCTGGGTGTGTGAGGAATCGACCACACAGCGGGACCAGTCCAGCCTGCCCGCCGCGTTCAGCTCGGCGAGAAGGACCTCGTGGAGCCGCTGCCAGACTCCGGCTTCGTTCCAGTCCCGCAGTCGACGCCAGCACGTCATACCGGAACCGAACCCAGTTCCTTGGGCAGGTACTCCCACTGGATGTCCGTGTGCAGCACGCATCCCGCACAGCACCTGCCGGTCCGGCAGCGGCTTACGGCCCGGATACCGGAACCGGCGCTCCTTCCTCGGCAGCAACGGCTCGATCCGCTCCCAGAGCTCATCCGACACGATCCACGGGAATGCCCCCATACGTCGGCCACGCTCAACTCTCCGCCCGAACACGGCCAACAGGCCCGACTCACCTGGTTTCGTTAGCCGTTGTTACTTATGCAACAGCCGTGACACTTCGGGACGGATCCGCTGGGCGAGATATGCGTGGCCGGCGTTCGTGGGGTGCACACCGTCGCTTCCGATGAACTGGTGAGCGGATCCGGTGAACCACCCACGGCGCACTGCGGACAAGTAAGGCATGCTGAGCTTCTTCGCCGCGGCCGAGACCGCCTCGTCGATCGGGTGTGAGCCGATCGGCCGCGGATGCGAGTAAATCGGCCCGATGACCAGGATGCGGGCCCGGGGCAGCCCTGCACGGAGACGGCGCAGAGAGTCCACCGCGGCGGCTCGGGTTTTCGTCGGGCCGGCGTCGTTGCGGGAACCCTCGACGACTACCACGTCCGGCTTCGCGGCAATGGCCTGCTTGACCCGCTGTGCGTACGGTCGTCCGCCCTTTTGCGGGCCACCAGTGGTGTAGCCGGTGCCACCCCTTGCATCGAGACGTAGCGTCATTCCCAGTTGTCTAGCGACGAGCGAGGGCCAGCCGTGCGGTCCATTACCGCCCTGGGCGCTGCCGCCGGCGATGCTGTCACCCAGGACGAACAAGCTCAATCGTGGGGCGGCGGCGTTGGCTGGAATGTTGGCGCCTGCCGCCACGAGGGCGTACAGCAGGCTCGCTAGCACCATTACGCGGCATTTTGGCCGGACTGCCCATGTACCCATGCTTCAGAAGCTAATGCGCCTGACGGAGGCGTCACCAATGGACTACTCCGATTGGAGCACCGCGGGAGCGCCCACCGCCCGTACACCGACCCCGTGCTGGTCCTGGTGCTCGGCCTCCGCCGCGGTGAGTCCTCGGCCTGCGCAGCAGGACATCGAGGAGCGAGGTGTTGATCTCCCGGGTGTTGGGGCCGGGGTAGTACGGCTCGTGGGCGAAAAACAGGTACGGGTCGGTGCTGCGAGAACCGTCGTCGGTCCGGGTCATGGGCGGTTGCCTCCTTGACCGGGGTAAGGGTGGCTGAGCTCTGTCGGGCCGGGCGGTGGGGGGCCTGGGTGCGGCGCCGTCAACGGCGATGCGGCAGGGCGCGGCCTGGCTCACCGGGTGGGGCGTAGGTGTGGATGGGGCGGGGACTCAGGGTGGGTCTCGGGCGGGGTCAGGCGGCGCAGTGCGAGGGCGTCATCGAGGTAGGCGTCCATGACGACGGCAAGGTGCGCGGCCAGGTGATGGTTGCCGCGCGCGGCCTCCCGAAGCTGAGCGGCGCGGGCGGTGGCCGCATCGCGCAGGGCGGTGACGGCGAGAGCGGCCGTGGTGGCGGTCGGGCTGCTCGTGCCGCAGGCTGCGCACGACGCACGGTCGGCGTTATCGGTGCCACAACTGCCGCAGGACCATGAGCTGTTCATGGGCGGTGAGTCCCTTCGGGAAGATGGTCAGCAGGGAACGGGAACGGGTCGTACAGGGCGGTGACGCACGTCGTGCAGCGGCCGTCGCCGTCGGGGTGCGCGCGCCGCGGGGTAGGGCCGGGGCAGGTGCGGCACAGCGGCCAGCCCAGGCAGGCCGGGCATAGGTCCTCGCCGGGGGCGGTTGCGGGCACGCCGCAGCCGGCGCATTCGACGAGCGCCCGGTAGGTCAGGGCCTCAGTCACCGTGCGGGCGGCAGAAGCCGTGGACGACCGCCCGGCCGATGGCCGCCCCTGCGGCTCGTCTTCCATCACGTCGCCGCGGTGGTGAGAGCCGTCCAGGGTGGCGGGCGGCGGGTAGGCCTGAGCAGCCCGCAGACGGGCGGCGACGATCTCACCGACCGAAGTGCGCACCGGTTGCGGCAACGGCCGGTCGGTGATGACGTGGCGCAGTTGCTCGGCGCTCCAGCCGGCCTTCATCATCACGGTCGTCACGCGGCCCTGATCAGTCAGGGCCGGTCCGGTCAGCAGCAGCTCGGGACGGCTCGCCCCGATCTCCAGCAGCAGCCGGATACCGGCGTGCATCTCGTCGGCCGGAGGCGGCGGTGTTGTCGCGTGCGAGGGGGCCGTACGTTCGTGCGCGCGGCGTCGCTGTGGTCGCACGGACGGAGGGGGTTGGTGTTCTGGTTGTTGGTGTTCTGGTTGTTGGTCTTCTTAACGATGGTGTTCGTAGTGCCGGGATTAGCCAGCACTGGCTGAGCCAATCCTGGATAACCCGACTCTGGTTGTGAGCTGGGGCTTTGCAGGGCGGGCAGGTCGGTGATGCAGTACAGGGCCTGCCCGAGCGTGCCGTCGGCGTTGCGGTTGCGCTCGCGCTCGCGCAGCAGGAAGCCGTGATTTTCCAGTTCCTCCAGGCCGGTGGTCACGGCGTCGACGCGTTCGCGGCCGTGTCGGGCCAGGGTGGCGACGGTGATCTGCCAGCCGTCCCGGTGAGTGCTGATGTAGCCGAACAGTCCTTTCGCTTTGAAGGAGATCCGGCTGTCGCGGAACAGGGCGTTGGCGATCTGCGTGAACTGATCGGCCGCCATCACCCCGCGACGGATGCCCGCGCCGAAGTCGGCACCGTTGCCGGGCTCGCGGAAGGCGGATGCTGAGTCGATCGGCAAAGCGTCCGGAGCGGCAGGCCGGTCGGTGATGCTGTAGACGATCTGTCCGAGAGTGCCGTTGGGACGGCGCACGCGCTCGCGGACCAGGTAGCCGAACTGCTCCAGCTCGTTCAGTGCGGTCCGCACCGCGTCTCGTCCGTCGGGGCCCAGAGCGACGAGGGCGGCGGTGGTCACCCGCCATTCGTTGCGGTGGGTGCTGATGTAGCCGAAGATCCCCTTCGCCTTGAAGGAGATCTTGGGGTCGCGGAAGAGGTCGTTGGCGATCTGCGTGAACTGATCGGCCGCCATCACCCCGCGGCGGATCCCGGCTCCGAAGCCGCTCATCGCGCCGTCCTGGGTGCAGACCGCGCGCGGTGGCCACGGCAGCACACCGGGCCCGCCGGGGTGGGGCGGCCGGTGAGCGCGGGCGAGGAGGCGTACATGCGTTCCATGCAGTCAGCTCATCCGCCAGCCCTGACCAGGCTGACGGCCACAGCCCCCGACCACCGGTCACGATCGGGCAACATGCGCACAGGGCTGGCATGGTTGGGCTCATGGTCGGGCCGACCACGGCCCTTCCTCGGCGTGGGCCGAAGAATGCGCGGCCGCGGTTGCGCAGCGGCAGCGGCGCTCATTGCGCAGGCGGCTGCGCAATCGTTCCGGGTCTTGCGCATTGGGCATGTGCAGCCGACTGCGCACCGCGGGCAGGCCCTGTCGGCGTTGGTCTGCGCTCTCGGCCAGATCGTGCGCAGCCGGTCCTTCCGCAGCTGCTGGCTGGGCCGGTTCCGCGTCCGCACCGCCTTCACGGTGATGTTGGGTTCAGGCCTGCCGGTCGCCGTCCGGGGCCATGGTGGGGTCTGTGGTCGGGCCGACCATGACCCCGACCACGGGTTTCGTGTCTCCATCGTGACCGTGGTCGGGGGCTCATGGTCGGTGGTCCGGTCGGGGGCGCCGGGTTTTCTCAAGGTCAGCAAGTACACGTTCTGACCTGGGAGTTTGACCATGCCTCTTGGCAAGCAGGCTGCGGAGAGCGACGCGGCTCCTGCGATGGCCGCAGGTGCCCGGCTGGAGAAGATGAGGCGGCGCGTCCGCCTGTCGCGTCTGGTCCTGTTCACCGCGATCGCGGCCGGCCCCGCCGCCCTGGGTGTCGCGGTGCTGTCCGGCCCGACCACCGTCGCAGCCGCCCCCTCGGACAAGCCGGCCGCCGTGCGTAGTGCGGCCGCTGCGGCCGACCCGGCGGGCTATGCGCAGGTGTTCGTCGACGCGTGGTTGCGCAGCAGCGCCGACGACGCGAACAGTGCGCAGGCGCGGCTTGCGCAGTCCCTCGCGCCGGACGTCGATCTGCCGGACCCGGTCGCCAGTGCGCAACAGGTGCTGGCAGCGGTGACCGCTGTGCGCAGTGCGCAGCAAGGTGACGGCGAGTGGGCGGTGACCGTGGCTGCGCAGTACGCCGACGGACGCCTGCGCTACTTCGTCGTCCCCGTGACCGCCGACGCGAGCGGTGCCTCGTTCACTGTGACCGGCGCCCCTGGTGTGGTGGCCGGTCCAGCGCGCGCCGCGGTGAGCCAGTCGCCGTACAGGGTGAGCGTGCCGTCCGACGGTGATCTCTCCTCAGCAGTGGGTGAGTTCCTCGGCGCGTACCTGACGGGGGCCGGGGAGGTGGACCGCTACCTCGCCCCCAGGGTGAAGCTCTCGCCCGTCTCCCCCGCCCCCTACACCGCGGTCGCCGTCCAGCAGGTGTGGGGCGCTGAGGAGACCGCGGCCGCCGCACACGTGCCGGCCGACGGCACGAAGGTCCGCGTCCGCGTCCAGGTCGAAGCCCACGACGACGCCGGGCGTTGGCCGCTGGCGTACGACATCGGCCTCAAGGCCCGCTCTGGCCGGTGGGAAGTCGCCGCGCTTGAGTCCGGCACCGTGCGGGACCGGGGTGCCCGGTGAATACGGTGCACAGCCTGGTGCTCGCCGGGGAGCTGGACGACCTCGGCGACTCGTGGATCACCATGCTCGAGGACTGGGCGACCAAGGGTCTGCAGGCCGGTCTGATCGTGTTGGTCGTCGTCAGCATGATCCAGAAGTTCAGCCTGAAGGCCGGGATCGGCGCCCTGCTTTTCATGATCATCGCGCTGGGGCTGTACGACTCCCGCCAGGACCTGGCGGACATGTTCACCGACGAGGTGCAGAACCCGTCCAAGGGTGCCCCTGCCCTGCCGGGCATCGTGCGCGGACCCGATCCGCTCGCCCAGGTGCACTCCCACGGTGCGGGAGGCCGGCTGTGAGCGCCGCGACCGCAGGTCGGGTGGGCCGCTTCTACACCTCCGCCCGACGCCACCCGTGGGTGCTGGGCAAAGTCGCCGACTGGAAGATCCCGCTCGGCCCCTACACCCCGGCGCAGATCGCGGTCGCGGTCGGCGGCGGCTTCCTGCTGGTCAAAACGATCAGCTGGTGGTCGTGGCTGGGGCCGGTGCCGATCGTGTCCTGGGTCCTGATGGTCTGGGCGGTACGCCGGCCGAAGATCAAGGGACGTGCCCCGGTGCAGGCCGCCTTGGGCTGGGTGCTGCTGGCCTGGCAGCCGCAGGGCGGCCGCATCGGCGGCAGGGCCGCCCGGGACCGCCTTTCCCGTCCTGTGCTCGGCGGTTTCACCCTCGAGGAGGCTGCTCCCGCTGCCCCGGTCATGGCGACGTCCCGCGTCGGCCAGCCTGCAGCCGATCACAAAGCGCACCGGGGCCCGACGGCCCGTCCGTTCGTGCGGCCGCGCCCGGCGCCGCGGGAGCGTCCGGTGTCGGTGGGGCCGGTCTCCGTGGGGCCGGTGTCGGGCGTCCAGCAGTTACTCGCTCTCGCCGAACAGGCGGGGGGTGCCCGGTGAGGGTGCCGATCCGTCACATCGCCGGACACCTCCTGTGGTCGACACACGGCAGCGTGTGGGCGCTCTACCGGCTGCACCCCGGAGCGGACGCGCGCGGCCGCCGCGAGGAGAGCGTCCAGGGCACCTATGTTCCGGCCGCGGTCCGCGACGAGCAGCTCGCGAAGATCACGCATTTGATCCGCTCGTTGACGGGGGCGCCGCGCCTGTTCGGGCTGTGTGCGCAGGTCGACCCGGGTGAGATCGCGCTGCGCATGATCGAGGGCATCGAGCCTGGGGACCAGGTGCCTGGCGCCACGCATCCGTGGGTGGAGAACGTCGAGGCCACTTTGGATCTGCTGGGCGGGCAGGAGATGCACCGCCGCACGCTCTGGCTGGCGGTGCTCCTGCACAACGACGCCGCCGGCGGGCAGGTGACCGCGTCGCTGGGGGCGATGTGGGCGGACGTCGCGCCGATGCTGGGCATGCGGGCCGCCCCCGTGGCCCGCCGCGAGGTGACCTCCTACCGCGAGCAAGCCTCCCGGGTCGAAGCCGCGCTCGCCGGCGGCGTCGCCTTCCGCCCGGCCCGCCCGGCGGAGATCGTGTGGATGATCCAGCACGCCCTGCGCCGCGGGCTCGCGGAGCCGCTGATCACCGAGGCTGAGACCAGCGACCTGTACGGCGGCCAGATGAGGGCGGGGACGCTGTGCTCCCCCAGCTACGCCGACCTCGGACAGGTCCGCCTGCAGGAGGGCGGCGTCGATCCTGCGCTCGACGACGCCGAGGACTTGGCGGGCGCGGACCGGATCGGCCGGTCGGGCCGTACGGCGTGGTGGCGGCTGAAGACGTCGTCGCCGCTGCGGCGGCGGTGGCTGCAGGTGGAGTCCGATGCCGGGGTGGGCTATCAGGCGCAGTTGGCGCTCGCCGAGTGCCCACCTGCCGTGAGCCAGGATGCCGCCGACCTGTTCGCCCAGCTGGAGATGCTCGACTTCCCGGTGGATTACACGGTCGACCTCACCCTGGTGCCGGCCGACAAAGCTTGGGATCAGGTGCGGCGCAAGAAGAACGAGCTGGTCGATCAGGCCGACCAGTACGACGCCCGCCCCACCGGCATGCCCGCCTCCCTGACCGACGCCGCCCGCGACCTGGGCGAGCTGGATGCCCGCCTGTCACGCACCAGCGTGGAGGTCGAGGTCCAGTCCGTCACCGTGTTGACGGTGTGGGGGCCGACCGCAGCCGTCTGCGACGCCCGGGCCCGCGCCCTGGCTGCGTTGCTCGGCGGCGCCGACTACCGGGCCGTTCGTCCGGCCGGCCTGCAGGAGGCGCTGTTCACCCTCGGCCTGCCCGGCACGGTGCGGCCGGGCGTGGTGCGGGAGTTCACCCAGCACCAGATCTCCGAGGACTGGGCGCTGGGCGGGGCATTCACCGCTGCGGAGGTCGGCGACCCCAACGGAATGTTCCTCGGGATCGACCTGGACTGCGGCACCACCCGCCCCGTGATGATCAACGTGGCGGACGCGCCCAAGGTGGATGCGTCGGCGTCGATGGGAATCGTCGGGGATCTCGGCGCGGGCAAGAGCGTCCTGCAGAAACTGATCGCGGAGGCGGTGTGGGCGCGTGGCGGCTGCGCGATCTGCATCGACCGCACCCCTGTGCGCGAGTGGGCCACCTTCGCCCGCACCGCGGCCAAGGGCCGTGTCCAGATCATCGACGCCGCCGAGGCCGAGGTGTCGATCGATCCGCTGCGCATGTTCACCGGGCCTGAGGGACGGCACTACGCCCTGTCCTACCTCACCCTGCAGCTCGGCATCGGCCCGATGAGCACCAACGGCGAGGTCCTGCACCATGCCGTCGAGCAGGCCGCTGCCGGCCCCGAGCCGTCCATGCACCGCGTCCTTGAGGTCCTCGTGGAGATGGCCACGCGAGAGGCGGGAAAGCGGCAGGACGCGGCCGCCACCCTCGCCGGCCTCGTCCGCGTCGTCGCCACCAACCCGCTGGCCCGGATGGTCTTCGACCCGACGTTGCCGCCGGTACGGCTGGACGCCTCCAGCACCACCGACATGATCGTGATCACCACGACGGGGCTGAAGCTGCCTCCCAAGGCAGCGTTCGACAAGCCGGAGGTCTTGCACCACCAGCCGCTGGAGGCGCTGATCGGGCGCGCGGTGCTCTACCTGATCGCCGCGATCGCCCGGCAGACCGCGTTCGAGGACCCCAGCAGGTTCACCGCCGTGGTCCATCCTCACCGCCTCCCTGGCCGTGCTGGTGGCCGTCAACGAAGCCGCCTGCCAGGCCGGGCGCCCCGAAGACCAGGCCACGATCTTCCACATACGGGCGCTGCTCGCCGATGCGGGCTTCCGCACCGCGGCACTCGCCGGCGTTCAGGGGCGCCTGGGCGCAGAGACGCGCTCCTGGTGGCAGACGGTGTTCCCTACCCTGCCGCCGGACTCCTTCGCCGTGGTCCTCAACCCGATCGCCCGCCTCGCCGCCAACCCCGTCACCCGCGCATTCCTCGGCCAGCCCGCCGGCCGCTACAACATCCGCGCCGCCATGGACTCGAAGATGATCCTGTGGGTGTGCCCGGGCGGCAACGGACCCACCGACCGGCTGGTAACCGCGCTGCTCGCCCGAGACCTGCTGCGCGCCGTCCGCTCCCGCCGTGACACCCCGGAAGCGCGACGGGTGCCGTTCCGCCCCTACTTCGACGAGCTGATCACCCTGACCGGCGCGGCCGCAGAGACGATCGCCTCGATGTTCGAGGACTTCCGTAAGTACAAGGTCCACGTCCATGGCATGACCCAGCTCCTTGCCCGCCTGCCCACACCGGTGCGGCTCTCCCTGGTCCAGAACGCCTCCACTCTCGCCTCCACCGCCGGATCGCAGTCCGCCATCGCTGCGATCACCGCCGAGTGGGGCGACAACCCCAGTGCGGACCGGGTGGCCACCCTGGACCGCTTCGAGCACTACATCTCACTGACTGTCAGGGGCCGCCGCGTCGGCCCGGTCCGGATCACCGGCCCGCACCTCGACGAGGTGTTCGCCGACTACGCACGCCCCCGCCAGGCTGCGGCGCTCGAGCGCGCCGCCCTTGCCATGGCCGGTGCCGAACCCCTGGACCAACTCACCAACCGCGCCACCAGCCAGCTGGACCGCGTCAACCGATTCCTCACCCAACTCACCCCCACCGTCCAGCCGGCCGTACGGCTACAGAAGAAGCGTTACCAGTGACCGTCGCCCTCGAGACCATGTCGTCCGGTCACACCCTGAGTCCGGTCAGGCTGCTGCCCCATAAGGACGACGACGGCCTTCACGATGTCGGTGATCCGGTTCATGCTGCAGCGGAGTCTCCGCAGCAGGCGCCAGCCCTTGAGGATGGCCATGGCCTGCTCACCGACGCACCGGATCTTGGCGTGGCTGCAGTTGTGCCGTCGCTTCCCTCGTTTGAGCCGGCGGCCCCGGAAGGGCACGCGGACGAGGCGGTCGGCGTCTTGGTATGCCTTGTCCACCCAGCATTTCAACCCAGCGGCGGCGAGGGCGTCGATGATCCCGTGCCTGCTGGCGGCGGCTCCGGGCTCGGTGAAGACTTGGACATTCATGCTGTGCCGCTTGTGCTTGCCGGAGTAATACGGGGTCGGCGACGATCCGGTAGATCGGCAGCAGCGTGCCGTCAAGGATCACGTATGCCTTCGCCGAGGCAGTCATCATCACCTCAGCCAGGGTCGGCGCCAGGGCGGCCATAACCTCAATAGCCTCGCGTATGTAGCGGTAGACGGTCGCGATGCCGATGCCGAACCCGGCAGCGAGCTGGGCGTAGGTGTCACCGCACCGCAGATGAGCCAGGGCGAGCAGGCCCGAAGGCTGACAGGCAGACGCCGCCACCGCGTGCCAATCTCCCGCTGACGAGCAGCCAGTTGCCTGGACAGGTGCCCCAGCGTGCGGCTGGACAGATCGATCGATGACGGGTAGACAAGCACGCGAAGCTCCTGGCGGACACGGGTGATCTTGGTCGAGAACCCGTCTACCAGGAGCTTCATCGTTCCATTCTACCCGAGACCGTCGACACCCCATCACCGCAACCAGGTTGGAAAAGGCTCACTGCTTCATGAACTACTGCCTGGTCATCCGCATATGACGTATGTGGCGGGGCTGAAAGGTCCTGGAGATCGGTCAGGGCACCGGCGAGGTGCAGCGGATGCTGATCGCCAAGGGCCGACCGGTTGAGGGTCACTTCTCACGGGTGAAGCGGACGTCCAGGCCGCAGGGCACGTCGGGGTCGTTGGTGGCGCAGAGGGTGTCGCCGCCGTCCACGACGGCGAGTTCCAGGATGCAGCCGAAGTACTGGCGTTCGAAGCCGAGGCCGATCCACGAGCCCGACTTCGCCGTAGCCGATCTGAAGCTGCTTCCATTGTCTTCGTCAACCATGAACCCCCAACTGCCGGCCGATTCGTCTCCCGGGCAGTCGGTCTCGGCGAGCTTCTTCGAATCTAGACCTGAGGCAGCAAACTTTCGGTCAGCCGAGAACGAGAGCTTTTCCCCGTTGGGTCCTTCCCAATTCCCGACGACGCGGTCCACCGATACCTTCGCTGTTTCTTCGGTGGCGCACGCGGTCAGCAGGAGGAGAGGAGCAACGGCGGTGCCGATCCATCGGGCGGGCTTCAACGGGGTCTTGAACACGGGTTCATCCTAGAGGTGAGGTGGTGACGGTGGGGGTCGGAGCCCGGTGGTCGAGTTAGGACCCCCACCGTTGATCAAGCGCGGTCCCTGGCTATTCGAGCCACTCGGAATAGTTCACGGACTCGTTCAACGGCCACTTCTCCTCCCAGGAGAAGTCCTCGACCACGGCTGCTCCGAAGGTGTCCTCGAAAGCTGGGTTCCACGACCGGGGAATGACATGGGTCGCGGACCGCCAGTCGGACTTGTTCGTCACCTTGAAGCTCAAGGTGACGCTCTGGTCCTTCTTGTTGATCGACTTGATCTGAGCCGACCCGTTGTAACTTCCCAGGAACGCGTCTGCCTGATTTTCCGTCCCCAACCCGCCATTGGTTAGCACACCGAGGATGTCATTAGCGGCGCCTCGCAAGGAATTGAACTTGTACCAAGGGCTTCCGGGCTCGGGTCCCACGTCCTTGTAGTCCATGTTCGCAACTTCCTTGGCGTACGGGGCCTTCATCCCCTTGTCCCGGGCCTGTCCCACCAGCGTCGCCCGCATCTCGGACACCGTCGAGTCGACCGCCAGGATCGCCGTGAAGGCGTCCCCACCCCGGAAGTCCTGGTGCTCCCTCAGCGGATATCCGCCGCCCCACAGCCAGCCGAAGAACAAGGAGCGCGATGCCTCCCAGCGGTTTGCCGCCTTGGGGTCACTGACGATGCCCCAGTCGCGAATTGATCCAAGCCACTCGTCCATGGTCTGGGTGGGCGGGTTGAACGGCAGGTCCCAGGATTTGGTGATGTAGTTGTACGTAGCGCCGGGCGTCCACTGGGTGACAGATTGGCCCGTCCAGCCTCCGGACGACGTCGAGGCTGTGCCGCCACCGCCGCCGTTTCCGCCACCGCCACCGCCACCGAGAGCTTTGTCGACCACAACGGCGCCGGGGATGAGGATGAAGGCCATGCCGGTCGGGTCGGCGTTGGTCACCGGGTTGTCGCCTGCATAGGAGTATCCGTTGAGCGTCTGCGGCTTGTCCGGCTCAAGCAGCGGGTCGACGCTGAGGAAACGGCCAAGGTCGGGATCGTACTGGCGGGCGCCGAGCTGGGTGAGCCCGGTTGTCTTGTCTTCGGGCTTACCGAGGAAGCCCTTGTCGTCAGGCCAGTTGCCGGACGTCGTGCCGCGCGTACCACCGAAGGGCTTGGTGTACCGCTTGGTGAAGACAAGAGTGTCCGAGGCGATCGCCAGGCTCGAAGTGCCGTGGTGGTCACCGGCGAGGAACGCCAGCTTCGTGCCGGTCTGGCCCGCAGTGGAGGTCCGCACGCCGATGACGGTGTCGCCCGCCTTGTATGTGCGGGCACCGGAGAGCGCCTTGGTGACGCCGTTGCCGCTGACCTTGAGCCGGACCTCGGTCACACCGAGGTAGAGGACGGTCTCACCGTCGGTGGTGGTGGGCCGTTTGATGAGCAGTTCCCCGCTCGCGTCGTAGATGTAGCCGGTGCCGGTGGCCGGCTTGCCGCCCGCAGCGGGTTCGCTCGCGGTGGCGAGTCCGCCCTCGGCGTTCCAGGTCAGGGTCTGGGTGGCCTGAGTGCCCGGTCGGGTCTCGGTGTTGCCGGTGGCATCGTATGTATACGACTCGGTCTTCGTTCCTGTGGTCACGGTAGAGGACAGTGCGTGCGGCTGGCCCTTGTCCGTACCGTACTTGTAGTCGATGGTGACGTTGTCCGAAGCGCTGTGCTCGGTCTGCTTGGAGCGCAGTCCGGAGTCGTTGTACTCGTAGCTCGCCCAGTATGGTGCGGCCCCGCCAAGGTTCGTGGTGGTACGGCCGGACGCTGCGCAATCGGCGGTCTTCGGGGTCCACGCCTCAC
Source organism: Streptomyces phaeoluteigriseus (assembly GCF_001896135.2). Classification (GTDB taxonomy): domain Bacteria; phylum Actinomycetota; class Actinomycetes; order Streptomycetales; family Streptomycetaceae; genus Streptomyces; species Streptomyces phaeoluteigriseus. The sequence continues at coordinate 31,119 of NZ_MPOH02000056.1, read as the reverse complement.
TCAGACGACGGTAACCGTCGTGGGCGAAGCACTGGTAGTCCTCCTTGCCAGTCCCACCGAGGGTGATGCCGTCGAAGATGGATGTGATGTTGCCCGCGTCGTCCTGGGTGTACTTGAGTTCCTGGAGCATGTAGCCGTGGACATCGTCGGTAACGTATGACCGGGTGAGTCGACGTGTGCCCGCCTCGTAGTCGTGGTTGACGTAGACCTTCTTGGCGGCGGTCGGGTCGGTGGCCAGGGTCAGCTGGCGCAGGTCGCCGACGGGTGAGTAGGCCGATCCCTGGAGGTAGCCCGTAGTGCCCCTGGCGGTCTGCACTTGGCCGAGCCCGTCATAGGTGTACGACACCGTCTCCCCGGGCAGTCCGGCCACGGCGGGCGCGGTTGCCTGCTTGACGGTGCCGTCCAGGTTGTACCCGGTAGAGAAGGACAGCTTGTCCGGCACGCCCGACTTGACCAGTTCGTCGTCCAGGGGCAGGGTCAGCTGGTTGCTGGTGACCTTGTACATGGCATCGTAAGCGGTGACCTTCTGGGTGTACGCCTTGCCAGCGACCCCGCCCTCGTACCGTACGGCTGTGTCCTGCTGGCCCTTGGTGAGGGTGTCGAACGTCCAGGCCGCAAGTTTGTTGGCGTCGGTCTTGGAGTTCTGCCACATGCCGGTCTTGCGACCGAGGATGTCGTACTCGAACAGCAGTACCTTGCCCCGGCTGTCGGTGGACTTGACCGCCTGATCGAGCTGGTTGTGCTCGGTGACCGTCTTGCCCTTGTCGGGGTCGGTGACGGACGTCTGGCGGCCGAAGAGGTCGTACTCGTACGTCCAGGCGGACTGGTCGTGCGCGGTGATGCTCTTCTGCCGGTCGGCGGCGTCGAAGGTGTAGTGGGTGGTCATGTAGGCGGTGCCGGTGGGCTGGGTGCCCGCGTAGTCGCGGCGTTCGACGGTCTGGCCGAGCGCGTTGGTGATCGCCGCGTTGGCGTTGCCGCCGGCCGGGGCACTGGTGAGGACCGTATCTCCCCGGTAGGTCGTGTTGACCGACCACTCGGCGACGCCGTGACTCTTGGTGACCACTTTGGTGACCCGACCGGTGCCGTCATAGGTGCTGTCGGTCTGCCGGGGCGCCTGGCCGCCGTCGATCTGCGCGATGGTGCCAGTCGGCGCAGCCTTGTCGTCCCAGATGTCGGACTGGGCGGTCACGGGCAGGCCGCGGCCGTTGTACAGGGTCTGGGCGATGAGCCGCCCGCCCGCGGCCGACGGGGCCTGCACCTGGCGGGTGCGCAGCAGCGAGTCGTAGATCTCGTAGGTGGTGCTGTATCCGGAGCCGTCGCCTTTGAGGGAAGCGCTGGACACCCACGGGAGCGAGGTGGACTTGACGCTGTAGGTGTAGACGTAGTTCGCGGTCTTGCCGAGCGCGCGGGAACGGTTGGGCAGCCACACGCTGGTGACTCGGCCGAGACTGTCGTACGCGGTCTCGGTGACCTTGCCGTTGGTGTCGGTGACCATCAGGTCGGCGCCGGTGGCGAAGTCCTTGACCGTGATGGTCTTGTGGGTCTTGGCGTTGCCGACGATCGTCTGGGTCAGCGGGCCTGCCGCGGTCGGCACGTACTCGGTCGTGGACGTCGTGGTGTTGTCGGCGTTCTTCACCAGCGTCGGCCGGCCGAGCGTGTCGTACTCAGTGACGGCGGTCTGCTGCCACTGTGGCTGGTTGTCGGATCCGTACCCCTTGGCGCGGCCGGTCCACCGGGCGTCGCCCTTGCTGGGCGTCTGGGTCGCCGACCAGGTCAGAGTGTCGTACGCGGTCGCGGAGTCGGATACGACGTCTCCTGCCCGGTTGTGGTCCGTGGGCAGGTCCAGGTCGGCTTCGGTGACAGAGCACGTCCTGCCGACGATCCGGGTCCTGGACACCAGCGACGTCAGGCCGGTGGCCTCGTTGCGGGCGTACCAGGTGCGGGTGCACTTCTCGTCACCGGAGACGGAGTCGTCGCCGAGGTCCTCCACTGCGGTGGGCATGCCGTAGTCGTCGTATGTGGTCTTCGTGGTGCGGACCCGGTCGTACGGTGTCAGCTTGCTGGTGATGTGGGTACGGGCGTGTGAGGCGCCGACGCGGACGTAGTACGCCTCGGTGTCGGCGTACGACTTGTGCTGGGTGGCTGTCCGCTTGGACCAGGGATCGTTGACCGTGCCGGACACCTCGGTGTCGCCGTCGTAGGAGACGGTCTCCCGGGTGAGACCGGCGTACTGCTCGGAGTCAGTGATCTCGGCTGCCTTGATCCCGGCGACCTTCGCCGTCCTGCGCGCGTCCGGGTCCGGCGTTCTGCCGCCGGTGCCGAGGAGGCGGTCGCCGTTCATGCCCCGCAGGAACACGGTGACGGTCTTGGTCTGGGTGGCGCCCGAGGGGCCGGTGAGGTGGGTGACCTTGCCGAAGCCGCGCCACTGGGACCATGTGCGCTCCTTCACCGGGGTCAGCGGGTCCTCGTTGTAGTGCCAGGCACCGCCACCAGAATACTGGTACGTGTGCTGGACGGTCTCCGAGCCGCCGAGCGGATCGTGGTGCGCACCGAGCTGACCGGGTACTTCTGGAACCAGTCGAGGATCGGCTCCTCCTGGCCATAGGGCGACCAGTACACCGGGAAGCAGCGCTTGGTGTTCTCGTCCACCTTGGGCATGGTCTGCCCGGCAGCGCAGTCGGCCGGCAGGTAATCGACGACGGTCTGTGCGCCCGTCTCGGACACGACCTGCTTCAGCCGGGGCCGCTCGAAGGACAGGATGTCGTCGCTCGGGCCGTCGACCCGGTTCGGCAGGAAGATGTGGGAGAACTTCACCGGGTCCAGGGTGAGGTCGGTGCCGTGCTTGCCGGTGTGCTGGATCTCGTCCAGCCATAGCGACTGGTCGGTTGCGTCACCGGTGTCGCCCGGGTCCAGGTAGAGGTGCTTGAGCTCCCAGGTGTCGACCGGCGCGAACGCCGGGGTGGCCGCCGCCGCGTCCCAGGCGTAGGTGGTGACAGCGGTGATCCGCTTGCGGGTGAAGAAGGTCGGGCTGTCCAGGTACGGACACTTCTCGCCGTCCTTGCAGATCCGGTCGAAGGGAACGTCTGGCCAGTTGTCCCGGGTGCTCTCGGTCAGCGCGTCGCAGCCGGTGCCGGAGGCGAGGCAGCGCTCGGCGTGGCTGAATGCGATCTTGTGCGAGGCGGCCGGGGTGGCGCTGAACAAGGCGCCGGCGCGCTGTCCGTAGCGGATCTCTTTGAGGTAGCCGCCGCGGATGTAGGAGGTGCCGGTGTTGTCGTCGGCGAGCTTGTCGTAGTTGTTGGTCTCGTCCTCGTACCAGTAGCTGCTGGCGTTGCCATGGGTGTCCTCGACGTAGTCGAGGTTCCAGCGCCAAGCCTGTTTCTGGTCCCGGCCGGAGAACGAGGTGCTGTCCGCGTAGCCGGGCTCGCCCTGGTCGTCACCGAAGACGGGCACGGTCCACACCGACTTGGTGCGTACATCGGCGGCCGCACCATCAAGCTTGTTGAGGCCGAAGACGAACTTGGTGCCGTCGCCGGTGACGACAGTCCAGTGCTCGCCGTTGTCGTCGCCGTTGTCCGCCCCGGTGGACCGGGTGACCTTGGAGGCGTCGTCGTTCTTCAGCCGCCACTCGCCGGTGGTGTCGTCCTTGACAAGTTCGGTGGCCTTGCCGTTCAGCACCAGCGAGGCGTTGTCGTACTTCCAGCACAGGTCGTGTTTGTCACTGTGCCCGTCGTCGGTGCAGGAGCCATACTTGCGTTCGATGTACGACGAGGTGATATCGAAGCCCTCACCGACCTGCGTGCCCTGGTTGTTGGTGGTAGAGGTACGGCCGTCCACGCTGCTGGAGTCGTAGGAGATCGCCAGCTGCGGCGCCTGCCCCGAAGCCGGCTGGGGTGCTTTTAGCGGATAGCTCCAGGTGAAGGTGCCGGAGCTGCCGCCGGCCTCCCAGGTCGAGGAGGACGACAGCGGGGTCGCCTTGTAGTCGCCGTCCGCGGACGCGGTGCCGGCGGTGACCGCCAGCATCATGGTCCGCGCTCCGGTGCTGGCCGTCGGCGCGAAGGACAGGTCGGTGGTCAGCTCCTCCTCGCCGCGGCTGTTGGTGAAGTCGACCGGTGTCGTGGTGCGGCAGTTCGCGGACTTCGATTTCTCGGACTTGGGGTCGCAGTTGGGCAGCCGCACGAGCTGGAGCCGGCTGGCCCAGTCGCCGCCGTATGCCGAGGCGAACGCTGAGTAGTCGATGCCCAGTTCAGCTTGGCCGCCGTCGTTCGGGCCGGTCAGCTTCAGGACCACGCCCGTGACGCCCAGTGCCCGCGAGGCCTTCTGGTCGAGGACGTTCACAGTGACCGACCGGGCGCGCTCGCTCTTCTTCGCCGGCGCGCTCAGGGTGACGGGCAGGTCGCCCGGCTCGGCCTTCGCACTGCCGGACGCCGGCAGGATGAGCTGAGCCGAACCGCTTTCCGGCCAGGCGGTGGTCCTGGCCTGGTCCTTGCGGGCACGGGCGGCCGCGCTCTGGTCCGCGCGGGCCGCCTCGCGCCCGGCCACGGCGGTCTTCGGGTCCTGCTCGGCGGCGAAGGGCTTGACCTTCGTCGCGTGCGGGGCGGATAACTTGGGTCGGCCCAGCGGATCCACGTCGCTGGCGACCGCGGCCGCGGGGGCGAGCAGGCCGGGCAGCAGTCCAAAGCAGACGATCAGGCCGACCCGCCGCAGCCGGGGTGACCGGGATGCTCTGGTCCTGGCTCGGGCAGGCCAGACCGGTGGTCTGTGTCGCATGAAGTCCCTTGTCTGAGATCTAAGGAGAAAGGCTGTGAGAAGGGGGCGCGCGGACGCGCCGGGTGTACGGGTGAGCCGACCGGACAGGGGTGGGATGCTCCGCCCCTGGCCGGTCCGGAAGGCGGGTCAGCCGCCGAGGATCTGGGAGCGGACCTGGTCGGCGGTCATCGCGCCGGTCCACACCCGTAGCTTCTCCAGGGATCCGAGCAGGTAGTGCCCGGTGCTGCCGCCCTGGCTGCCGCGGCCGGCAGACAGGGTGGCGGAGCCGTACTGCGGGACGGTGAACCCGGAGTCGGTCTCTGAAGGCTGATCGAACTCACCAACGAAGAGGTGGATTTTGCCGTGCCGGGTCTCCGTCTTCGACGGGTCGGTCGGGTCGGTCCACTCCCAGGCCTCCTGGGCGTCGAAGACACCGGTGACCTGCACCCAGGTGTCGGTCTCGGCGATATCGCCGTCGGGCACCTTGGCACTCTGGGTGACCTTGCCGTCGGTGCCGAGCGCGGTCCGCGTGAACTTCCACTGGTAGACACCCTCGGCGGGCTTGACCACCCACAGCGCCCAGGAGGACTCTCCGGCGCTCGCCTGCTGCCCGGCCACCATGCCCTGGTAGCCGACTGGCTTGGCCGCCAACTTCCCGGAGTCGAGCCGGACCCGGGCCGAGGCGGTGAACGAGCCGGTCTCATCGGTGACCGGACCGGTCGCCGAGGCGTAGCCAGCGGCGCCGTCGAGCACCAGGGCGTTGTTCTCGGCGTCCAGCGCCGCGCCCGATGCGGACAGCTTCAGGTTCTCTGCGGGGTACGAGGACAGCTCCTTGACCTCGGTGCCGGTGGAGGAGCCTGCGTCCCAGTGCGCGACGAGTTCGTTGGCGGGGACGCCGTTCTCCAGCAGCTGCGCCTGCTCGGCGATCTCGTCGGGGGTCAGCACTCGCTGCCAGACGTTGAACTCGTCCAGTCGGCCCTGGAAGTGCTCGCCGTACACACCGCCGGCCAGGGAACGGCCGAATTGCAGGCCTCCGGTGGAGGCCCACGGAGTGTACGCGGTCGACACCGAGTTGAGCAGCACGGGTTTGCCCTGCGGGCGGCCGTTGACGAACAGCTGGATGGTGTCGTTGGTTTTGTCGGTGTCCTTCTTGGTGTCGAAGACGCCGGCCAGGTGCGTCCACACTCTCAGCGGCGGGTTGTTGGCGTCACCGAGGGACCGCAGGTGTACCGGGCTCTCCTTGACGTCCGAGGCGGTGCGGTCGAACACCCACTTCTTGTTCGACGCCGAGTAGTACAGCGTGAACGCCGAGGCGTTGGTGCCCGGGGCTGCCATCACCACGTGGGTGGAGTCGGCATCGGTCAGGTAGGCCCAGGCGGAGATGGTGAACGAGTCCTTGCTGTTCACCGCGGGAGAAGCGGTGGCGGCATAGTACTTCGTGGTCGAGACGCTGCTGTCCATCCACAGCGAGTAGTCGCTGTCGCCGCGGCGGGCCAGCGACGACCAGCCGGCGCTCTCGTGGAGCGTGGCATCATGCCGGGTGCCCTCGGTCGCGGTGTCCTTGGCCACGGTCACGCCGGAGCTCGGCGCGCCGTCGTCGAAGTGCCAGGTGCCCACAGGACCACTGGCCGGGACGGCTTTGAAGATGAACTCGGCAGGCGTGCCCCAGCGGTTGCGCACGTCCTTGGCCTCCACCGACAGCGTCTGCGTACCCGCCAGTGACGGAGTTACGTCGTTCACGGTGGCCGAGGAGCCGCTGACCGTCCTGGTCGTGTTGGCCGCGCTGGGCAACAGCCGCCAGCGATAGCCGGTGATGTCTTTGTCTGCGGCGTTCGGCTGGAAGGTGAAGCTGCCGGGCACGCCCGGACCGCCTTTGCCTTCGCACAGGTTGGTGGTGCACTGGGTGTACGGGCTGACCGAGGTGATCGTCGGGGCCTTGGGCGCGGTCGAGTCGATCTTGAAGTAGCACCAGGAGGAATACGAAGAGAACAGGTCGCCGGGCTTGGTGCCGTACGTCCAGTGGGACTGGGTGCGGGCACGCAGCCGGTACAGGCCGCCGTCGGCGCGGTTGGAGACGCGCAGCTTCTCCAGCGTGTCGTCCGGGTCCCAGCCGGAGTCGGGACGGTAGCCGGACCACACCTGATGCCAGGCGGCGTCGTCACCACGCTCAACAACGAACTCGGCCTGAAGCGATCCCTCTTCGGAGCCCAGGTTGTGCTCGACCTTGGTCTGTGCCCGGGCCTGCACCATCGGGTCGACCCGGGTGACGACGAGCGGGTCGGACGAGGACTTCTTGCAGTACGCGGTGGTCCCGTCACCCGGGATCACGCCGACGTCAGTCGGCACACCCGGCTTGAAGGCGTAGGTGACCTTGAGCTCGGCGTTGTCATCGAACCGCTTCCAGGCCTCGGGGTCAGACTCGTCCTTGGCCCGCAGCATGAGAGTGAGTCGGGAGATTTTACCGTCCGCGAACTTGCGCACGGTGGAGGCGAGGTTCTCGTCGGTCTCGTCCGGGTTGTCGTTGAACTCGACCCACTGGTCGGGCTGCGCAGGGCTGCACTGGGTGCCGCGGCCCGCTGAGATGTGACGGTCACCCATCTGGTCCAGTTGGGCAGGGCCGGGCCAGCGGGTGCCCTCGGAGATGTTGTCGGTGCGCTCTAGGTCGACCCACTTGGGGGAGCAACTGAACGACCAGGTCTCGTACGCGCGGAAGGTGGCGTCGAGGACGTACTTGCCGGACAGCTTCGACGGCGAGAACTCGAAATACATGCGGTTGGTGTAATTGCTGCCGCAGTAGTAAGGGCCCGAGACGCTGCAGCGTCCGACGCCGTAGTCACCGTTGAACTGCCAGAACTTGTCGCCGTCGGAGGACAGCACGGTCCGCTCGGACACCCCGAGACCGACTGATGGGTCGATGTAGACGGGGTAGACAGTGTCCTTGCCGCGCAACAGGGAGAGATCCGGCTCGATGGCGATGCTGTCGGCGCCCACCTGCACGGGCATCACGGCGCTGACATCCCCAGCGCGCGGCTGGGTGCCCTCCTCCACCGGGTCCGGCACCTCGCTCTCGGCAGGCCCGTCGGCCGCGGCAGACCGGACCAGCTGAGTACCCATGCCCTTCTCAGCGGGCGGGCCGGTCTGGCTCGCGGAGTCCCACATCTGGCCCGCCGGACCCTTGAACACCGTGTTGCCGTCGGCGTCGATCGCACGCACACCGCCACCCGCCCCCGGCACGACTTCCAGGTCGGTCGCAGAAACGGTCAGCTCGATCTGCTCGAGCGCCGGGTCGGCGGCCGCCTCGGCGGACTTGACCACGAGCACCTGACGGTAGCCCTCCGCAGTGGCAGTGAGTTCGAGATCGACGCCCTCGAGGACATCGGGATAGACGGCCTTCGTCCCGTCCAGCCGGGGCTCCGGCAATTTGCCCGGCCAGTCGAGACGCAGCGCGCCGCCCTCATCGCCCAGCCGGATCAGGCCGGCACCGTCACCCCCACCGGAGAAGGACAGGTCCACCACTGCGGACTTGGGTCCAACGGTGCCGTCGGTGCGCCGCTCGAGGGTGGCGTCCACCGGCTTCCAGGAACCATCGTCGCCCTTCGCTCGCTGCGGCACAGCCGACTGCACGAATGTGTAGGTGCCGTCCGGGTTGGCCATGGTGGTCGAGTACTCGGTGCGCTCACTGGTGACCTCGACCTGCTCGTCCATCGCCGCAGCACGCTCAGCGGCCGTGCGGTGTGTGGTCTCCAAGGAGGCGGACGCAGCAGCCCCGTCGGACGACGTAGCCGCCGCGGCGGTCGTCGCGAACGTAGGCAACAACGCGAGCAGAGCCATCGATGTGATTCCGCTCGTGAGTCTGGTTAACCACCAGCATGTTCTTCGTCGGTCCCCTCCGACCGCCTCACGCCATGACATGTCCACACCCCCATTTTTCTCACACGATCTTCACTTAACCCAGACAATTAATGTGCATGATCATTACAAATGCAAGTGTGGCCTTGCTCACCGGGCGCATCGTCGGCAGTCACCACCAAGCAAGCCGTCGCTCCGACGGCCGGTCCCGTTGTGGCAAGAGCGCCCAAAACGAACCCCGATCTGACGTGGCGTCCGAGTAGCAGACCTACAGGACCCAGCCGGGTAGTTCTCGCAGGCTGCAGCAGACCGTCGGCACACGAGCGGCAGGAAGGGGTGACCCAGCGAGAGCCCCGGCTCGCGGGCAGCCGCCGGGCTGCTCCTCGCACCATCCATCCTGCGCAGGATGGCCCGCCGCGAGTCCGGGGCCGCGATGGCGGAACGGCACCGGAAGGCAATGCAGCGGGTCGGTTAGCGATATGCCGGGATGCCAAAGCGCCGCTTCGACCACGCCGTTGTTGATCTTGCCGCGCAAGGGTCGCCGGTGACCGCTTGCCCGCAGCGGCGAGGTACCGGTCGACCTCCCGGGATGAGAGCCGCCACGGTACTGTGCCGTAGAACTCGCAGGCCTTGATCACCGGCTTGATCAGGCCGTCGAGTGTCGTCGGTGCCAGGCCGGCCGCGTCCCTCGCCCACTGGTACTCGGACAGTGTGTCGAGGAAGAAGCACTCCTCGTCGTGCTCCGAGATGCCGGCCTGGCGGCGCCGCTGAAGGGTGACAACATCCGCGAGACCGGACTCGACCGACACCGCGGCCGGATCTCCGGATCTACCGGCGCGGTCTGCTCTGGCCCGGGGCGCACGAGCGTCAGCACGCGACTTCCGAAATCTGACACAAAGCCGCAGATTACGGCGATCACTCGCAGAATCTGCGAGCTACTGCTGAGATCTCACACCGACGAGTGCACGACCCACACAGAGCGATCTACCAGCTGAGATGCGGATGTGCAGCCACCGGATGATCTCCGGGAATCCGCGCGTACTCCAATAGGTAGTGCAGCTCGTAGGTGGCCGTCGGGGGTTGCGGAACGCGGCGGGACCATCCAGGAACGCCGCCGGGGCCGCCGACCGAGCCCGGGGACAGACAAGCACGGGAGGCGCAGCCCTCCGCGGCCGCTCCGGTGCACAGGTCGGCAACCGACGTTCGGGAGCGGGGAGACCTGTCAGCGGTGCCGTCTCCGGCACCTTCCGGGCGGTCATCGCCTGGCTCCTGCACCACTCTGCCTCGTGACCCGCGCTGAGGCGCGGCCAGTACGACCCCACCATGGGCCGTACCTCATGTAACTGAGCCACACCCTCGGATTGACCAGCACGACCGCCCACAGGGCTGTGGGTGGGCAGTTCTATTCCGTCACGGTGGTGTCTGCGGCGCGCGATGTTCAGGGCGCGCATGAGCAATCCGCGGGTGCGGGTGCGCAGACCGCTGTGCGGTCCGACTGCGCACTGGGTATCGCGGCTGCGCAGCTGGGATGACCTGCGGTTTTCTTGATGCGCAGCCGTTGGCGTTAACCGGCTTGCTGGTGTGCGATGAAGAGCAGGGTGCGCGGCCTGTTACTGCTGTGGCTGCGCGTGGTGGCGGGTCAGCGCCTGCCAACGCCGTTCGAAGTCCACAGCCTCTTCGGCGATGAGGTCGGGGGAGATGGGCTTGTTGTGCTGACCGGTGATCCCCCGGTCTGCGCAGGCTCGCGCAACCTCCGACTGTGCAGGTGCGTCGGTGTGCGCCCGCTGCTCGGCCCAGACGTTATAGACGCGCCAGCGCAGGAAGTGGCGCCGCAGGTTGGCCGGGCTGATGGGTTTTCTGCCACGGCCGAACAGTCCCTTGTCTGCGCAGTAGGCCGAGAGCTCCTTGTCGCTGGGCTCACTCCCCTTCTGCTCTTGGTACTCCATCCATGCGAGGTAGTACCGGTCAGGAGTGGTGAGGCCTCCCCCGTTCGAGGCTGGCGGCGGTTCGTCGACGGGGGCATCCACTCGGGGCCCGCGCGGCTCCTTCGCCGTTTGTGCTGCAGCGCTGGCGGGCGCTGGCTGCGAGACGGTCGTCTCCGGGAGGGGTTCGCCCGCTGCCTGCGCGATCGGATCGGGGGCGTCCTCGGAGGGGAGCTTGCTCTCGTCGACCTTTCGCTCCTGGAAGGTCGTAACGAAGTCCGCCAGGTCCTCGCCCGTGATGGGGTTGCCGCCACCGCCCTTGATGGCGTCCCGCTCGTACACGTATGCCGCGAGAGCGACCGCGTCGGGATAGGTGCCGTGCTCATCCGCGTAGCTGCGCCAGGCGCTGTAGAAGTAGTCGTACCAGGACTGGTCGGTTACCTGCGGCTCTTCGACGTCGGCGGTCTCCTTAACCGCAATCGCATAGCGGTTACGCAGGACCTGCAGCAGGGGCTGCAGTTGTGCTGGGGAGAGTGGTTCGCCGGCCCCGGTGGAGATGCCGTACGCGTCGCGGAGCCAGAGGGCCCACTGCGCGGCAGTCGGCTCGGCCTGGAACTGCGTGACGAACGCCTGGTAGGCCTGAGCAAACCGCTCGGCATTTCCCGGTGCGGATTCCTCCCGCTCATGCGGCCGCTCGGGCACTACGGCAGGACCCTTCACCGGTCGCGGGTCAAGGTTTTCAGGTTCCGTCGGCTCTGGCTTCTCGTGTGGCGTGGGTGGCGTGGCCTTGAGCGCGGAGTTCTCCGGCCGGGCGGGGGCGGAAACCCGCTCGGCAGTGAAGAGGAGCGGCGGTGCGTCGATGCCGGCGGCAGCGAGGCCGGCGGGCGCAGTCTTGGCGAGCGGCACGCCGTAACGCGCCAGCCGCAACGGCATCAGGGACTCCACCGGCGCCTTGCGGCGCCAGGCCCGGCCGAAGCGGGAACGCAGCCGGGCCTGGTAGACGAGCCGTTCCTGCTCCAGCTTGATGACCTGCTCGTAGGAGCGCAGCTCCCACAGCTTCATCCGACGCCACAACAGGAACGTCGGCACCGGCGAAAGCAGCCAGCGCGTCAGCCGCACGCCCTCCATGTGCTTATCGGCCGTGATGTCGGCGATCCGGCCGATCGCGTGCCGGGCAGCCTCGACCGCGACGACGAACAGGACCGGCATCACCGCGTGCATGCCCACGCCCAGCGGGTCGGGCCATGCCGCCGCCCCATTGAAGGCGATCGTTGCGGCCGTCAGGAGCCAGGCCGTCTGCCGCAGCAGGGGAAACGGGATTCTGATCCAAGTCAGCAGGAGGTCAAGGGCCAGGAGGACACAGATGCCGGCATCGATACCGATCGGGAAGACGTAGGCGAAGTCCCCGAAGCCCTTCTGGAGGGCCAGCTCACGGACGGCCGCGTAGGAACCGGCGAAGCCGATCCCGGCGATGACGACGGCACCGGAGACCACCACGCCGATCAGAATGCGGTGTGCCCGAGTCAGTGTCGGTATCGCACCGTCCCCCGCCACAGTCACCTCTGCTGCCACTCCCCTAGTCGCACGTCTCAGCTCAGCGGTTCCCACCTTCCCACGACGTGCGGCCGACGGTGTCTTGCCAGAGAGCACTTCAGCCGCATCGTCAGCGAATAGTGATACCTAGGGGTGCCAACGGTGCACCCCACCCAGCTGGTGCCCAGTCCGGAGGACGTCGTCGTCGCGATGAGCCCCGGTCTCCAGGAGGGAAGCGTGTCCCGGCTAGGGCAGCCCCCGCCGGGCGGAAGGTTCCTCCGGAATCTCGCCAGCAGACAGGTGGTCATCAGCCCGGTCCTCAACCAGGCGTGGGAGGCGCACCTGCGGGGCACCGAGCACGCCTCCCCCGCCGGCGGCAGCCGCAGGCTGCTACGCCGAGTTGATGTACCGCCGCGGCGTTTACTCCTCGGCCCTTCGGGCTGTGCCGCCGCCCATGAGAACGCGGGCGACAGGTGCTCTGTCGGAGGAAGCGGCGCGCACGTAAAGCAGAACTGCGGCGGGACGCCGGGGCCCGATCCCAAGAGCCTGAAGCCACACGTCCTGCACGTTCCGGTCGGCTCACGGATGCGCTTCGCCTCGGCCTGGGCGACCTCGTAGAGACGGAGCCTCTCGCGCTCGAGCGCACGCTGATGACCGCCGCCCGGATGTCCGACCGCCACGTCGGCCGGGGCAGCGCCCGCCACGGCTGCCCGGGCTTTTACCCCTCCCCGCACAGGCGTCCGCGTAGCTTGCCCAGGCCGCCCTTGACCGCCGAGACGACGATCGCCGCCTCCGGGTCACACTCCTTGTAACCGTCCACCGCCAGCAAGTCGGCCGGCGACAGGTCCGCGTGCACCCGAGGTCTGGCATCGTGGCGAGGAAGGCGTCACGCAGCCGCTGGTACAGCGTCCAGCTCTACTACAAGGCCAACAGCACCCGGTCTAGGGATGAGACAGACCTCACCGCAATCCTTCCGACGCTCGGACCGGCACAGAGGATTGGCTCGCCGAAGCCGTGTTCGCCACGTACGGGGATCACCCGTGGGCCCACCGCCTCGGACGTGCCTGTCCGGCACCGCCGGCCACCCCAGCCAGACCTCCTGGACGACCTGCCCTGTGAGTGAGAGCAGCGCTGGCAAAGTCCGGGCTGCCGCCGGATGGCCTTGGGGTCGGGGCTCGGTGGCTAGGTAGGGTCGCGGTACCCGAACTGGAGAGGTGGTTGCATGGCCAACGACATTGTGATCGCGCAGACGACCAGTGACAACGAGGATCAGGCGAAGGCGCTGGCCCGTGGCGCAGTCGAGTGCAAGCTGGCAGCGGGGGTTCACATAGATGCGCCAATCACCGCCTTCTACTGGTGGAAGGGGAAGGTCGAGACAGCGCAGGAGTGGCGGATCTCGTACATGACTACCACGGACCGGCTCCCGGCACTGGAAGCATGGCTGCACGAGAAGCACCCGTACGATGTACCCCAGTGGATCACACTGCCAGTGACCGGTGGGTCGGAGGCGTATTTGTCCTGGGTTGTTGAGGAGACGGCACAGGACTGAGGAGCGACGGGCTTTCGACGGCGTTCGCGTCCTCAGTTTGGCCCTGTACCGGCGCAGGGCGGTTCAGGAGGCGAACTGCTGCAGGTAGACGGCAAGGTCTTGTTCGCTGTCGGGGAGCGACGCTGCGATGAACGCTGCGCGTTCCTTGCCCATAGTGTTGGGCTTGGCCTGCGCCGCTGCGGCGAACTGGTGTGACACGTTGACACCTTGGTCGATGTCACCTCCGCGCAGTAGGGCCGAAGCGAGATCCCCGAGTACCACGACGCCTCCGTCCGGGAGTTCGTCTCCCAGGCGGCCGACTGCGGTGTCTGCTGTAGCGGTGAGTTCGGGACGCCCCAACTGCCCGTACACAGAGAGGGCAAGCGAGTCCATGCGGTGCGGGGTCACGAACCGGACCCACGCCTGCTCGCTGGTGTGATCCGCGAAATCGTAGGCGAAGCAGGCTCGCTCCAACGCGCGGAGCGCGCCCGTCTCGTCGCCGACCGCCGCCGCCTCCTCTGCATGTCTGCCAAGGACCCAGGCGGCAGCAGTAGCGTTGCCGTAGCCTCGCACATCGCTGGCCGCTTGGGTAAGGAACTCCAACTTCGCCTTCGGCGTCGAAGCGCCGTAGCTGCTGTAGGTCAGGGCCAGGGCTCGGAGCGGAGGATACCCGGCGGTCGTCGCGCACTGCGACGTAACCTTGTAGTAAGCGTCGGCTTTGTCGTGCTCACCCAGGTCCCAGGCCACCCAACCGGCAAGGGCGGCGGTTTCTCCGGCGGCGATAGTGAGAGCCCTCTCGTGCTCGCCAGCGCGGGGCAGAGCCGCAGTGAGCGCGTCAAGATGCGACTCAACCGTGCCTTGTAGCCGCCGGGCGCTGAGATTGAGTTCCTGGACGTGCAGTTCAGCAGCCCGGTCGATGAGCGCGCCGACGGAGGGCGAATCAATCTTGGACCCCTTGCTGAGGGCGAAGGCGAGGCGCCCCCAGGGCTCGGCAGCAGCGCTCACGCCGGCAGCGGCGCCACCCAGCAGCGTACGACGCTTCACGGCGTCCTGGTCCTCCCCTGCACGGGCATGCCCCCTTCTCTTCCGAGCGCGGGCAGCCTTGGCCTCCCGCTGTAGTTCCTCGAAGGGGACACCGCAGGCCGCCGCGATGTGGCCGATTGTGTGATTGGTAGGGATGTTCTCGAAGTTCTCATAGCGGCTGATCTCTCGGCGGGTCATGGTGTCCGGCCGGAGACAGCGTTGATCGCCTCTGCCTGCTCCTCCTGCGTCCTGCCCGCATCCTGCCGAAGCCGCAGGAGCAGGTCGGCGAACGGATCTGGCATGAGTGTGACCTCTGTTGGTGGGCGGAATCCAATCATGGCCTTAATTCCCCTCCAACTTTCCCCCTTGAGAGATTTTTCCCCCGCTGGATTCCCCTGTTCGTCGGCGTCGCCACGCGGTGCGATAGCCCCCATGACCAAGCTCCAAGAGGAGACTCCGCCCGGCGGGGGCATCCGTAGCTTTGCCGCCAGGGCAGGCGTGTCGTGCGCCAAGTCGGTTGACGAAGACCGGCACAACGCATCGGCGAGGCCAGGCGTACCGGTGGCTTCCCGTGGCTGTCAGGCGGCCTTTCTCCCTGACCTCGCGAAGATCGGGGAGATGCGGCAGACAACGCGGGTGTTCCTGCGTCGGTGCCGTGTTTCGGAGCCGGTGGCGGGGGTCGTCTTACTTGCCGTCTCGGAGCTGGTCACCAATGCCGTGGTTCACGGTTAGGGGGAAGTCGTGCTCCGGATCATGGTGGTCGTCGACGTGGTGCGCGTCTCAGTCACCGATCACAATCCGGCCCCAGCTGTACTGAAGGAAGCCGGACCCGACGGTGAATCCGGTCGCGGGATCCGGCTCGTCGATGCGATCTCAGACGCGTGGCAGAGCGGCGGCAAGGAGACGTGGTGTGAGTTCCGGTGCGCGAGGGCTGCGGCTTGAACCAAACTTCCAACTGGCTGCCGGCCACGCTTCCGCCGTTGGCCCCGGCAGGAAACCCGAGCAGGCCGTCAGGCAGTCACCACAGCGCTTCCTCAACGCTTCCGCGAGCAGTCAAGACACCTCTGCAGACCGCCTGGACAGTCGACGAACTGGCCACCAAGGTCTCGTCAGTCTCAATTGCCTGAAAGACAACGGCATGTTCGATCCCTCGCTCGGTTACAGCCCGTACCCCTCCGACCGCAGGAAGTGGCGCACCGTGCCCACCCCGACCAGCCCAGCCCTCGTTCCGTTCGTCACCCAGCGGGAAGGGGAGGAGGCGGCCCCCGACAACCTCATCCTCCTCCCCCACACCGACGGCCGACTGCATCTGCACTACCTCGACGAAGACCCCCGCGACCGCGACCTCCGCGGCGTCCTCTGGGCACGCTGCTCCTTCAACCCCCTCGACGGACAGGGTGAGCCCACGGGGCGCCCGCAGTGGAAACTGATACACCCCTACCGGCAGATGATGACCATGCAATCCCTGCGCTGCCAGATCTGCACCACCCCCGCCCGCACCCCACTGGGGCTGATCTTCCTCGCCGGACCCCACGAGCACACGAGCGAGACGGCGGAAGTGCTGACCAACCAGCCGCCTGTCTGCGCCCGCCACTACACCGACCCATGGAGCATCCACGCCGTCATCGACGTCGTCGTACTCGACACCGGCGATGTCACCGACCACCACGCCGTCAAGGTCGTGTACTCCCGCGCGAGGCTGGCCGAAGGGCTGCGCCGCACCATCGCCCCCCTGCCACCCTACGACCTCAGCTCCGTGCCCTAACGCGGCCGCACACAGACCGCCTTCAAGCCTGCTACTCGGTCGCTGACGGCGGGGTGGTGGCCGCCAGAGAATGCCGGCAGCCACCACCCCTCAGAAGCCGTATCTCCATCGATCAGGAGGACGGTTCTCATCGAATACGGTCCTTGGCCGGGTGATCTCGGCCGGCTGGAGGCATGAGTACAGGGCCCCTTGGTAGCTCGGGTTTGCGACCACGCGAGTGCCAGGAGGCCCTGCTGTTCCAGTCCTGCGTGACGGTCCCCATCTCGTCCAACTCCCGCGTGCCGTCGTGCGATTGTCTCGCGCACAGGTTCGGGAACGCGGCCGACCACCGGGAGGGGTGCCGGTGTATCCATCGGACATGACGGACGCGGAGTGGGCAGTGGTGCGGGACGCGAGCTCGGCATCTGGACCACCAGCACTCAGTGCAACGTGACATACAAGTTCAGTACCGTGCTCCCCGCGCCTGAGCCCGGCGGGGCGGCGTCCGTCGAGATCTGGCTCGGCGACCTGACCACGTCGTTCAAGTGCGAGTCGTACAACCGGCCCTGACCCGCCGACCGGCCGGGCTGCGTGACTGGTCCTGACGAGTGGTGCGTGATGGTCGCCAGATTCCGCAGCCGCGGGCCGGGGCAGCCGGACACGGGCGGCGTCGGCCGCTTCACCGTCCACCCGCGTACTCGCGCACTCGCGGAGAAACGTGCGCTGCCGGCCGAGCGGGGGAGCGCGCCGTCGGGATGTCAGCCGCCCGTCGTGACTGTCCGCTCCGTGGAGAACGCTCCCCAGGTGCCGTCCGGCAGCCGCGGTCTGATCCGCACGGCGTACGTCCTGCCTGCTTCCGTGCCCAGGTTGACGGTGTGCCGCGCCCGTCCCCCGGGCGCGTCGTCGCTCCCGGCCAAGGTCGTCACGAACACCTCGTCGAGGTAGACCTGGTACTCGGCCTCGAGTCCGTCCGTCCGGGGCGCGTCCACGACAGGTCCAGGTAGTACGCCTTGTCCTCGGTGTTCTTGCGCACCGAGGCCCGGAAGTCCGCGGGCTCCGCCCCACCGTCGCCGTCCTCGCCCTGAGCGGTGGTCAGTCGTAGAGGCGCGCTGGCCGGGGAATGGTTGTCCGCCGCGTCCCTGGCACGCACCGTGAAGACGTAATCGGTGTCCGGGCGGAGACCGGTGAGGACGGTCCTGGTCTTCTCACCGTCGACCGTGTGGATCTTCGCGTTGCCCTGGTAGATGTCGTACGAGACGACCCGCTGGTCGTCCGTCGAGGCGGTCCAGCTCAGTTCGACGGCTCGCGATCCGACGGCCTTCCCGCGCGGCGGGCCGGGGCGGGTCGGCGGTCTGCCGTCCTCGGCGGGCGCGGTGAGGGTGGTGACGGGGACCTTGCGGCTGGGGGTGGAGTAGTTGCCGGCGGTGTCCCGGGTGCGGACGGTGAACACGTAGTCGGCGGCCGGTCTCAGGCCGACGATGTCGACCATGGTGCGGTCCGCGTCGACCTCCTTGACCTTCTTCCCGGCCTGCAGGACCTCGTACGCCTCCACGGTCTCGCCGTCCTCGGCGGCCTTCACCCGCTTCCACATGACGTGGACGGTGGTCGCACTGCTGGACTGCGCGGTGACCCCGGTCGGGGCCGCCGGTGGCCGTTCGTCGTCCTTGCTGCACGCCGTGAGCGCCAGCAGGGCGACGGAGCAGGACAGGAGAACGGCAGGCCGGAGCCCAGGTGTGCGGGACACGGGCATGGCTTTCCTCCGGCGTCGGAGTGAGGACGAGATCATGTCGGCCTGCCGGGCCGCACGATCCGCGGAGTTGACGGAAGGAGCGGAGAGGAGGGCGGGTGGGCCCGCCGTTGACGGCGAGGCGGGCCCAGGTGGGGCCGCTCAGCGGCCGACGGCGCAGGCGTCCCCGTTGAGCGTGAACCGCGGCGGCGGCGAGGAGTCACCGGTGTGGCCGGCGAGGTAGCCGAGGGTAATGTGCGCGCCGGGAGCGATCGTGGCGTTGTGCGAGGCGTTGGTGGCCGTGATGGTGTTGCTTCCCTGCGTCAGGTCGGTGTTCCAGTCGGAGGTGACGGTCTGCCCGAGAGCCAGCGGGAACTTCAGCGTCCAGCCGCTGATCGGGGTGCTGCCGGTGTTGGTGACCGTCAGGTCGACGGTCGTGCCGGTCCCCCAGCTCCGCACGGTGCGATCCACGCGGCAGGTGGGTTCCTCTCGCGCGAAGGACACGCGGTGCAGGCCGCCGGGCAGGTCGTTGACGACGTAGAACTCTCCGTCGACGGTCGTGCCGATCGACGTCACCTGGGTGGGCATCTCCCCGATCTCCGCCTGCTCGTAGGCGCCTTGACCGTCGGGGCGCAGCGCCCAGACCGTGGACGAGCAGTAGTCGGTGGCGATGTACGTGCCGCCGACGAGGTCGGCGTACTGCCGGCCCCGGTAGACGTGGCCGCCGATGATCGAGCAGCCGCCGGTGTACGGGGAGTAGGTGAAGACGGGTTCGGTGTGCTGCTCGCCGGGTACGCAGTGGCCGCCTTGGAACCTCTCCAAACCCTCGTAGCAGGACCAGCCGAGGTTCAGCCCTCCCTGTCCGGGCGGGAGGTGGCTGACCTCTTCCCATCGGCCCTGGCCGACGTCGCCGATCCACATCGAGCCGTCGGCGCTGTCGAAGGAGAACCTCCACGGGTTGCGCAGCCCGTACAGCCAGATCTCGTCACGTGCGCCGGGGGTGTCCACGAAGGGATTGTCGGCGGGCACGCAGTAGGCGAGCCCGCCGCAGCGGCGGCTGACGTCGATGCGCATGATCTTGCCCAGCAAGGTGTTCAGGCGCTGCCCGGCGCGCAAGGGGTCGGCGGAGCCTCCTCCGTCGCCGATGCTCCAGTACAGGTTGCCGTCGGGGCCGAACGCCAGCTGGCCGCCGTTGTGGTTGCTGTACTCGGCGTGCGACTGGGACAGCAGGGGCTCCAAGCGGGAATCGTCGAGCCGGTATCGGGCGAGCGTGACCGCGCCGTCGGGCAGTGCCGTGTACGCCAGGTACAGCTGGTGGCTGTCGGCGAAGTCCGGCTGGACGGCCATGCCGAGCAGGCCGCGCTCGTTGCCCGATTCGTCCACGGCCGACGTGATGTCGATGAGCGGGTCCCGGGCCAGGCCGGTGCCCGGGTGGTAGACGCGTACGGTGCCCGACTTCTCGGCGATGAACAACCGGTCCGAGCCGTCGTCGGGGGCGACGAGGGCGGTGGGCCGTCTCAGGCCGGAGGCGACCTGGGTGGTGGTCGCCCGCAGCGACGGCAGGGGGACGGGCGAGGGGGACGCCGCCGTGCGGCTGACCCCGCTGTCCGCCGCCGCGGGCGGGGCCGACGCGGCGGAGGACAGCGGGGTGAGGTGGTCAACAGGAGGCCCAGCAGGAGCGGCCCGGTCCAGCGGCGTCTTGGCATGTCGGCTCCAGGTATCGAAACGCTCGTTCGGCGGTGCTGTTCGCATACGGGGGGCGCGGCCCGGTGGCGTATCCCGTCAGACGCGCACACCGCGGCGCCCCCCTCGGGGCCGGTCAGGCAGCTCTGCTGTCCGGGTCGCGCGTGGGTCCGTGCGAGCACCGTGGTATGTCAGAACACGGTGTCCCGCCGGACGCGCGCTCGTCCGGCGGGGCGGCCCGTGGGCGCAGGATCAGCGGAAGTTCACGTCGCTGCACAGGAAGTACGTCTGGTCCATGTGCGAGGCCTGCCAGATCGTGTAGACGACGTGGCGACCGGTGTAGCCGGACGTGCTGACCGGGATCGAGTAGTTCTGGCTGGGCGCGTACCTGCCGGTGCGGGCCACCAGCTGGAGGTCGCTCCAGCGCAGCGGCTGGGTGGTGGGGTCGAAGCCCTGCCGGGTGACGTAGACCAGGAAGTAGTCCGCGCCGTGGCTGGCCTGGTCGTACAGCTTCACGGTGAAGTTGCCGGCGATGTCCGAGGTCTTCCAAGAGCCCACGGTGTCCAGGGAGTTGTAGCGCCCGCCTTCGGTGCGGCCACCGCTGCACAGTTGGCCGTCGGGGACTGCTGCCTGGAAGTTGCCGCCGGATCCGTTGCGGTACAAACCGTTCCAGTTCCACATGGCGTTGGAGTTGGCCTGCCACGCCTGCCAGCACATGGGGTCTTGCTGGGCCATCGCCGGATCCAGGTGGTTGCTGCCCCATCGGAGCCAGCAGCCGTAGTTGCGGCTCGCGGGGTCGACGACCGAGCCGTGGGCAACGGCGGTCCCGCTCCAGGGGAGCAGGCCGAGGAGCAACGCCGCGAGGAGGCTCAGAACGAGCGTCGAACGACGTCGGACCTTACTGATGTGGTCATGCCAATTCATGATCTCCTTCTTTCCCGTGGGGGGGATGCCGGGTCACGGCGTGGAGATGAAGCGAATGGGAGCGCTCCCAGCTCCAGATTGGGTGTCGTGAAACAAAGCGGCAACACTCATTTGCGCCACTTCCGCGTCACTGGCGCGAACCCTGCCACTGCGGAGCGAGGGCCACCGCCCCTCCCGGTGCCCGCGGCAGGAGGGCCGCCCTGGTTCGTGGCACGCACCTCGCGCCCCGCCGTGCTCGGTCGGCCCTCCCGCCCCGGCCGTGTGCCTGGCGTCCCGGACATGCGCCGGACGCGCGTGCCAGAAGGCCGAAGCCGGTCGATCACGGACGGCCACGGCCGTAATATTGGGTCTTCTCTGGGTGGGGGGAGAAGTACATGGGCAAGCAACGCCCCGGCGCGGGGCCGACCTTGGAAGAGGTGGCCGCGCTCGCCGGTGTGGGGCGGGGCACGGTCTCCCGCGTCGTCAACAACGTGGCAGGGGTGAAGGAGTCGACGCGCCGCGCCGTGCAGCGTGCGATCGCCGAGCTGGAGTACGTACCCAACCTGGCGGCCCGTTCGCTGGCCGGGCGTCGTACGGACGCGATCGCTCTGGTGATGACGGAGCCCGACTGGCGGAAATTCGCGGAGCCGTTCTTCTCGGAGACCATTCGTTCCGTCGGAGACGCGCTGACCGACACCACGCTGCAACTGCTGCTCACCCAGGTACGCACGAACGGAGAGCGGAAGCGTTTCGTCGAGTACGCGCGCGGCGGCCGGGTCGACGGCGTGCTGCTGATGTCCGTGCACGCCGAGGACCCACTGCCCGACATGCTCGCGGACGCGGGGGTGCCCACCGTCATGCTGGGCCGTCGCTCGGGCGACGAGAGCATCACCTACGTGGACGCCGACAACGCCGGGGGTGCCCGAAGCGCCGTCACCCACCTGCTGAACAGCGGCCGCAGCACGATCGCGACCATCACCGGGCCGCTCGACATGTACGTCGCCCAGTGCCGGTTGCGCGGCTACCGCGCGGCGCTGGACCGCGCGGGCCTCGACGCGCAACCGTTCTGGGTCGCCGAAGGAGACTTCACCGAGCAGAGCGGCCGCACGGCGATGGCGGAGCTCATCGCGCGGGAGCCGGGGATCGACGCCGTGTTCGCCGCGTCGGACAGCATGGCCGCCGGGGCGCTGGACGCCCTGCGCGCGGCGGGCCGCCGCGTGCCGGAGGACGTCGCGGTGATCGGATTCGACGACTTCCTCCTGGCGCAGCGTACGGACCCCACGCTGACGACCGTGCGCCAACCGCTCCAGGAGATCGGCCGGACCATGGTGCGGCTGCTTCTGGAGGAGATGGAGGACTCGGGAGTGGCCTGGCGGCATGTCATCCTGCGCACGGAATTGGTGCTCCGCGGCTCCGCCTGACCCGCTCGACCCATCTCGCCAGACGTGGCGCCGGCCGGCTCCGGCCCGCGGAGCCTTACGGGTCCCGCCTGCGGAGCCGTACGGGTCCCGTCTCCCCCGGCCTTCGGGGACGATGGCGAGCGGCGCTTGGGCCATGGCCTTGATCATGCGTGAGGGCGGCGTTGCACCCATACGCCAGTCGGGCCGAACGGCTCGAACGTGGCGCCGGAGGCGGCCTCCAGCGTGGGCGACGATCTTCGCACCGTCGATCCTGTGCCGCTGGCCCAGGCCGAACCCGTAGGCGACGGCGACGGCGACGGCGACGGCGACGGCGACGATGGTCAGGCTAGAGGGCCTTGCAGCGAGTCGGGGGCTCCAGCAAGGCCGGAGCCCCGACGGGGTCAGCTGGTGGGGAAGGCGTCGGGGGTGCTGATGCGGCTCTTGAGCAGCGCCCCCGATTCCGTCAGCACACCGCTGCTGCTGTAGTCGGTGCCGTTGCAGGTACCGGGTTTGAACGCCGCGCTGCCCTCATCGGCGTCGGAGTAGGTCCAGTTGGCGTAGCCGATCTTCAACTGGTCCAGCAGGTCCAGCCAGGCCGTGGAGCTGGCGCGGTCGACCGCTCCCCCGCCGGTGTAGGTCACCGTCCCGAACTCGGTGACGAACAGGGGCAACTTCGTGGCCGCACGGCTCACCGCGGCACGGTAGGTGTCCTTGTGGCTGGCGGCGTAGAAGTGGAACGCGTACATGATGTTGGAGGCGTTGACCGGGTTGTTGATGACCTCCGCCTCGTTGGAGCCGTCCGAGACGCCCAGCGAGGACCAGCCGCGGGTGCCGACGATGATGACGGCGTCCGGGTCGGCAGCCCGGATGACCGGGATGACCTGCTCCGCGTAACTCTTGATGCCCGCCCAGCTCACGCCGTTGGGCTCGTTGGCGATCTCGTAGATCACGTTCTTCTTGTCCGCGTTGCGGGCGGCGACGGACGCGAAGAACGTCTTGGCCCGCTCCAGGTTGTAGTTCGGGTCGCCCGGCGTCAGGGTATGGAAGTCGATCAGGGCGTACATACCGCGCGCCTCGGCCATGTCGACAAGGCTGTTCACCCGGCTGGTGAAGCCCGCCGGGTCGGTCTCGTAGCCGCTCTCCTGCACGTACATGGCGATGCGGAACAGGTCCGACTTCCAGTCCTTGGCCAGCGCGTCCAGGGAGGCGTTGTTGTAGCACCTGCTGAACCATTGAATGCCGTGCGTGCTCATGCCGCGCAGCTGGACGGGGCGGTTGTACTGGTTGCACAGGTACACGCCGCACACCTTGAGCTGCCCGTTGATGCCTACCGGGGTACCGGTGCCCGGGTCCGGCGGGGGCTCCTCTCCGCCGACGGAGCCGGTGCAGGCCACGCCGTTGAGCGTGAAGGCGCCGGGCTTCGGATTGGCGCCCGTCAACGTGCCGGCGAATCCCAGATCGGCGCGCCGCCGGTGGCCAGGGTACGGTTCCAGTCGACGTTGGCGGCGCTGACCGTCGAGCCGGACTGCGACCAGGTGGCGTTCCAGCCCTGGGTCACCTTCTGCCCGCCGTCGGGCCAGGTCCATTTCAGGGTCCAGCCACTGACGGGGTCACCCAGGTTGGTGACCTTCACCCCGGCCTGGAAACCACCCGACCACTGGTTCGTGATCGAGTAGTCGACCTTGCAGCCCGTG
Organism: Streptomyces phaeoluteigriseus; assembly: GCF_001896135.2. GTDB lineage: Bacteria > Actinomycetota > Actinomycetes > Streptomycetales > Streptomycetaceae > Streptomyces > Streptomyces phaeoluteigriseus. The sequence continues at coordinate 7,368 of NZ_MPOH02000056.1, read as the reverse complement.
GCGGCCGCCGCCGGCGGGCTGACGAGAACGGTGAGGCCCAGGAGCATCGTGCAGGTCGCCAGTAGGGCCAGTAGACGTTTCACAACTCTCTCCTCGTATGGCCTGGTACGGCCGGTGATGGGAGCGCTCCCAGAACAGGGCGGGGACGCGTTCCGCCCTGTTCGACGGGTGGCGGGTCAGGCCGGAGGCGTGCCCCAGGCCAGGGTCGTGCCGGTGTATGCGGGAACGGCCGGTGCGTCGGTGTACGTCGTCGAGGTCGTACGGCTGTAGTCGTTCGTCTCGTTGAAGTTCGACCAGTCCGCCTTGTTCATCCTCAACTGGATGTCACCGGTGGTGGCGCCGGCGGCCAGCGAGCCGCCCGTGAAGCTCACCTCCAGATAGGCGTCAGCGCCCGGGACGGCTGTCGCCAGCGGCACCACCCGCAGTTTCACCTGCGCGCAGCCCACGGCCGCGTAGTCGCACCAGGCGTTCACGGAGGCCGATCCGTCGCGTGTGAAGTAGTAGCGCACCGCGACGGTGTCGAGTCCCAGGTCAGAGGTGCCGGAGTTCACGACGTGGAGCGAGGGCCGGACGGCGTTGTCCGTCGCGGAACTGTCGTTGTTCTTGTACCGCACCTTCACGGCCCCGGTCGGTGTGTCCGACGACTCCGTGGTCACGTTCAGCGCCGCCGAGGGAGCAGAGACGTTGCCTGCCGCGTCCCGGGCCCGCACGGTGTAGCTGTACGCCGTGGAGGGCGAGAGCCCGGCGTCGGTGTAGGTCGTGCCGGTCAGCGGTGCCGCGTTCACCTTGGTCGTTCCCCGATAGACGTCATACCCGGTCACCCGGGTGTTGTCGGTCGACGCCGTCCAGGACAGCGTGACGCTGGTGGAGGTCTTGACGGTGCCGGCCAGACCGGTGGGGACGGTGGGCTCCTGGGTGTCCTCGGGGTCCGTCGACCCGTCGTACACCTCGCTCAGGCTGATGCCGGTGGTGCTGCCCGCACCGCCCAGCGGAACCTCGTGGTCGAGGCTGACGAACTTGCCGCCGTGCTGCCAGAGCGCCGGCTTGAGCAGAGCGTATTTCTCCTCGTCCCAGGACTTCCAGTCGCCCAGCAACAGGCCGCCGGTGTCACCGGAGTTGGGGTTAAGGCACCAGAATGTCTGGTGGATGCGGTGCTCGACGATGAGATCGCGCAGTGCGGTCATCCACTTCTGGTTCGGACCTCCGTCGAGGAAGCCGCCCCATTCGCCGATCACCAGCGGGGCCTTGTTCTCCTTGTGCAAATAGAGCCAGTTGGGGTCCCAGACGTCGCGCTCGAGGGTGGTGCGGTTCCAGTCACCGGTGAACCAGGGCTGCTCGTGGACCAGCGGCCCGTAGTCGTGCGGGGAGTACACGAGCTGGTCGTTGTGCGCACCGAGGTCCACGGGATGGTCGCGGACGCCGCGCAGGTTGCCGCCCCACCAGGTCGAGTGGTAGTCGGTCCCAGTGGTGGAGGTCCAGCTCACACCGGCCTTGGGATAGATCTCGATGCCCTCGCAGAGCACCAGCAGGTTGGGGTTGATGGCGAGCATCCGCTTGCCGGCGGTCTCGCACACGTGCTTGAAGTTGTCCTGGTCCGTCGAACCGTCCCACTTGGCGCGTGGACTTGCGTTGGCCGTGCCGTGCGGCTCGTTCTTGACGTCCATGGCAACGATGGTGTCGTCGTTCTTGTAGCGGGTGGTCACCCACTCCCAGGCGGTGTAGAAGTCCTCGGTGGTGATGGTGCCCTTCCACCACACCGGGTAGACGTGGCCGGAGTTGTCCGCCTCGGCGCTGTGTACGTCCAGCATGACCTTGATGCCGTACTGCTCGCACAGGGCGAGCCAGTGGTCGAAGACCTCCAGGGAGGTCTTGCCGGCGATCTCGGGGTTGGCGTAGGCGTTGACGCCGCTCGGGACGGCGGCCTGGCCGCTCTTCCACTCAAGAAGGAGCTGGGTGGAGATGGGGACGCGGACGATGTTGATGCCGCGGTCGGCCATCGGCTTGGTGATGTCGGTGATGTTGCCCGACCACAGTCCGTGGAAGACCCGTTCGCCGGCGTTGAAGCCGAACCAGTTCGCACCGGTGAGCCAGACCTCGTCACCGTTCGCGTCAACGATCTGGTTGCCCTTGGTGTGCAGCCAGTCGTCGCCGGGAGCGGCCACCGCCGCCTCGCTACGCGCGGGGGCCGGGCGCTCCTCTGCCCCGAGCGCCGGGCCGGTCCCGAACAGCAGTCCTGTGGTCAGCGCCGCAGCGAGCACCACCTTGATGCGCCGGAACGGCCCGGTGCGGCCCCGTCTTGATGACAGTCCCACGACGTCCCTTTCTGTCGGACGGCCAGAACAAGAAACACGGAACAGCGATGGGAGCGCTCCCATATTTGCGCGCTGTTCATGAAGCCAGGCGCCTCGAGGGCTGTCAACCTTTTGCACCGAAGCGGCCGACCCGCTTTGCGGCGTGCGGTGAGGCTTCCGCCATCGGACGAGCGGACGCGGCGGCTGTGACAGCCGCGGAGAGGACGTGGTCCAGGCGTGGGGAGTTCGGGGCACCGCGCGGACGGCCGTAGTTCAGCGAGCCCACGGTCCGCGCGCTGTGTTCGGCGACGTCGTCCAGTTCGTCGCCGCACGGGTCTTGCCGGCCCCCGTGGCCGCCTCCGCCCCGCCCTCTTGGCCGACTCCGCCCCGCCGCCGGAAGGGGGCACCCGCGCTGGACCTCGCGTGAGGCGGCGTGCTGGCCACGCGCCCCGCGCAGTTCGGCCACCCGCCTCGGGGGGTGTAAATCTAACGGCCCTGTCTCACATGCGGTGGTGACGGAGGGTGTCGCTATCCGAGGAGGATACGGTGGCGGAGGAGGGTGAGGCCTGCTCGTCCGTGCATGTGGCGGGCGATCCGCTTGGTCTTGGTGTTGACGCCCTCGGTGGGGCCGTTGCTGTAGCGGAGTGTGAACGCGGCGATCACGGCGTCGAGGTCCCGCTCCAGCCCTCGGATGAAGGCATGCAGGTGCGGCAGATCGGCAGTGCGGACCTGGGTGATCCAGAGCTCGAGCGCGTCGGCATTGTCTGGGTGAGGCTTCAGGAGCTGGGCGAAGCCCCTGATGCAGAGAGCGAGTTGAGTCATCTCGGGGCAGGCCGCGATGAGCCGGTCCAGTAGGTGCTGATGTTCGGCCTAGAGGTTGTCGGGCCTGGCGAGGATCATCCGGGCGAGCCGGCGCGGGGAGATGTGGCTGCGGTCAGCGTCCGCGCGGCCCTGGTTGATGTACTTGTGCAAGAGGTTGAGGCAGCCGGTGAATCCTTGGTCTTTGATCTCTTCGAAGAGGTGCTTGACCGGGACGGCGGGGTCTTCAGCCCGGCGTTCGCGCAGGTGTTCGCGGTACGGGTCGACAAGGCTCGCGCGGTATTTGGGGACGCGGAGCATCCGCTCCGGCCGATCGGCGCCGGCGTAACGTTTGACGGTGTTCAGGGCCAGCTGCAGACGGCGGGTCAGCTGAGCATTGGCCTCACCGGCCGGCCACCAAAGCCACATCGTCAAGCTGCGAAGACATAACGGAAATCATCAGTCAACAACTACTTCCTGCGTTCAGCACATTGACATGTACATACCTAGCACTTACGTTCCGGCCATCTGAGAGCGCTCTCAGACTCCCCCTTGAAGACTTGAGGTGCCGCAATGCCATCCTCACGCGCCCGACCGGCAGCGATGCTGCTGCTGGCCTCAGCCCTCGCCGCCTTCGGTATGGGCCCGGCTGCCACTCCGGCGGCCGCGGCCACCGTGCCCGTGGGCTCGGGCAGTTACTCCGACACCCGGCCGTCCGGCACGCTGGGCCCCACGACCAACACAGGAACGCCCGTCGCGCCCAAGGTGACCGCCGCCGCTCGCAACCGGCCCGTGCCCACCAATGACTGGTGGTCGTCCCTCGCCTTCCAGCGCTACGGCGACAACCCGTGGTCGACCCCCATGTACGGGCACCCCCTCACGTATCAGGCCACGGCCGGCGGGCTCGACGTCGGCTACCCGACCTCCCCGTCGATCGTCGGTGACGGCCGCCAGTACGAGTACGCCCACAAGCGCGACCTCACCATCGGGCTGAGCGGCCTCAACTCGCCCGACACCAAAGCCGACGACTGGTCGGACTGGACGGTCACTCCCCTGTGGTCCGACGGCGCCCGCACCCTGCGCACCACCATCGGCCACGGCTCCCCGTTCGTATACGCCAAGGGCACGGGTGGCAACGCCCAGATCACCACCGCCGGCGCACCCACAGTCTTCAGCGACCAGGGCAACGTCCTCGGCATCACCGTCGCCGGACATCACTACGCCCTCTTCGCGCCGACCGGCAGCGACTGGAACGTCTCCGGCTCCACCGTCACCGCGGGCCTCGGCTCGAAGGACTACTTCTCCGTCGCCGTGCTGCCGTCCATCGACGCGCTGGCGACCTTCAGGAAGTACGCTTTCAGCTTCGTCACCGACTCCAAGGTGGCCTGGAGCTACACAGGTGGCACCGTCAGAGCCACCTACACGCTCACCACGGAGGCGAGGGAAGGCACCGAACGGGGCACGCTCCAGGCGCTCTACCGCCACCAGTGGCTGAACACCTCGGACGCCCTGACCTCCTACACCTATGTCTCACCGCGCGCACCATGAAGGTCCGCGAGTCGGCCTCGTTCACCACGGGCCAGAAGGCGGCGGCGGTTCTGCCCGGGCTGCCCAAGTCCAGCGGTGTGGACGCGGCCCGGCTGCGCGGCTACCTGAACGAGGCCGTGAACGCCTCCGACCCCTTCTCCGGCGCCACCGACACCTACTGGACCGGCAAGGCACTCGGCCGCCTCGCCCAACTCGTCCCGCTGACCGAGCAGATCGGCGAGACTGGCACCCGCGACCGGCTGCTCGGCCTCATCAAGGGCAAGCTCCAGGAGTGGTTCACGGCGGGCGGCGCGAACGAGTTCAGCTACGACAGGGACTGGAAGACCCTCACGGGCTACCCGGCCTCCTACGGCAGCGACACCGAACTCAACGACCACCACTTCCACTACAGCTACTACGTCTACGCGGCCGCGATCGTCGCGCAGTACGACCAGGGATGGGCCGCCGACTCCGCATGGGGCGGCATGGTCAAGACCCTTGTGCGCGACACCGCCAACGCCAGTCGCACCGACACCGCCTACCCCTTCCTGCGCGGCTTCGACGTCTATGCCGGCCACAGCTGGGCATCCGGCCACCAAGGCTTCGCCGCCGGCAACAACCAGGAGTCCTCCTCCGAGTCCACGAACCTCAGCGCGGCCCTCGTCCTGTGGGGGTCCGCCACCGGAGACACCTCTCTGCGTGACCTCGGCACCTACCTGCTGACCACCGAGTCGGAGTCGGTCGCGCAGTACTGGTTCGACGCGGACCAGCAGGTCTTCCCCTCCACCTTCAGCCACGACACGGTCGGCATGGTGTGGGGAAGCGGCGGGGCCTACGCCACCTGGTGGACCGCCAACCCCGAAGAGATCCACGGCATCAACGTCCTGCCCCTCACGGGCGGTTCACTCCACCTCGGCGGCGAGAAGGCCGCGATCCGGCGCAACATCGCCGAGATGGAACGGGAGAACGGCGGCCCCGCCGTCGAATGGCGCGACATCCTGTGGGAGTTCCAGTCCCTGGCCGACCCCGCCTCGGCCAAGTCGAAGTGGGACGCGGGCCACGCGAGTTACACCCCGGAAGAGGGGGAATCCAAAGCGCACACGTACCACTGGATCAACACACTCGACGCACTCGGCGCACCGGACGCCACCGTGACCGGCGACCTTCCCACCTCGGCCGTCTTCACCAAAGGGACGACCCGCACGTACGTCGCCCACAACCACGGGTCGTCGGCACGATCCGTCACCTTCTCGGACGGGAAGACCATCTCCGTGCCGGCTCGCTCCACCGCGAGCGCCACGGGATCGGGCTCCTCAGACCCTGACCCGGATCCCGACCCGCCGGCGGGGAACACCTTCCATCTGCGCAGCGGTGGCATCCTGACCACGGCGACCGGTGGCACCCCGGCCAGCGACACGATCGCCTCCGGAGGCGGCGCCAACCACGACGGCACACCGAACCAGCCCCTCGTCTACGAGATCCGCGGAGTCAACGGCACCCTCACCGCGGGCGCGGGAACGACGTTCCGGCTCCAGGTGGACGCCGGCACCACGGTCGGCCTCGGCCAGCAGGCACGCGTCAGCTACGACCTCACTGGTGACGGCAGCTTCGACCGAACCGAAACGTACAACTACTTCCCAACCGACCCGGTCGCCGGGTGGGAGGAGTACACGCAGACGCGCGGCTACAAGGCATCCACGGGCACCCTCGGCGATCTTAAGAATGGAACCGTCCGTCTCGACGTCTGGAACGCCATCGGCAACGGCACCTCGAAGCTCCAGACCAGCACGGACAAGTCCGTGCTGGTGATCCCCTACAGCTGAGCCGACGCATGAGGGTCGTGCGGCGGGCAATGGCACCAACGCGTTGCCCGTTGCACAACCCGTTTCAGGTCATGCTTACCCGCGTCGATGTCCCAAGGGACGGTGTTGGCACCAGGCCGCCTCATCTCCGACTGCGCCCTGCAGAGGCTGCAAATCGTTCGGTTCAACTCCCGATCACGGAAGATGCATCGCTGACCAGTGAGAACATGGCCGAGCAGGATGCCGTCGAGTCGGCAGCGGCTGTGTCGGCGAGAGGCGTGGACTACGAGTTGGTGAGCCGAGCCCAGGCCAAGGACTTACGGCTGACCGGCGAGGGCGGACTGCTCCAGCAAGCAGACCAAGCGGCTACTGGATTCCGCCCAGGAAGCGGAGATCATCGATCACCTCGGACACACTACCCGCCTGGCAACGCCCCAGCTCAACGCCCGAGCTCCGCCCAGGTGAGCTGGGCGGTATGGCGCCTCTCGGCCGCAGCGAAATTCAGGCGCGCCGCTCGCGGCAGGCCCCTACGGACTCGATGCAGGCCAACACGCCCATGGTGAGCGGCGCCTGAGCGCCGGCCGCTTTCTCGAAGGCGCGCCGCCATGAACACCGGCCACGTCCGTGGCGACGGTGCCTGCGACCACAGCGAGGCAACTGCCACTGTCAGACCCAGATGGCAGCATCACCGAAGTGAACGCCCTGAGGCGTCCACAACTCACCTCCGTAGCAAACGAAGAGGAGCATTCCCCTTGCGACTGCATCGCGTAGCGCCCGGCATCGCCGCGGGCATCATCGCCCCGGCCCTCCTGCTCGCCACCCCGTCCTTCGCCGCCACGGCGGCACCGACCGCGGTGACGGTGCCCGCGGTGTCCTCGTCCGCGGACGAGCCGGACGCCGACGACCTGAGGGTGGCCATAGTCCGGATCCTCGCCGACCCGGACAGCGGC
>NZ_MPOH02000055.1 GCF_001896135.2 Streptomyces phaeoluteigriseus | reverse complement strand
CCGTGTCCGACAGGTCGGGGGCGGCGGCGTCGAGCGGGGGATCGGTGGCCCGGTCCAGGAACTCCACGCGGCCGTCGGGGTGCACCAGCACCGGCGGCGGATGGCCCGCGCTGCTGTAGGTGACGGTGTGGCGGTCGCAGTCGATGAACGTCGTCACCGCCGTCGCCGACTCGGCGCCGTCCACGACGTGGGCGTAACGGCCCAGCACGTCCAGAGCCTGGGCGGGACCCGCCGCGACCCGGGAGGCGGCGCTGAGCGCGCTGCGCAGCTGGCCCATCACGCCCGCGGCCGCCAGGCCGTGTCCGACGACATCGCCCACCGACACCCCGATCCGGTTGCCGCCGACCAGGTCGACGAGGTCGTACCAGTCGCCGCACACGTTGAGCGAGCCGGCCGCGGGGCGGTAGCGCACCGCCACCCGGTGGTGCCCGACCTGCCGGCGGGCGGGCAGCATCGCTTCCTGGAGGGCCAGGGCCACCTCGCGCTCGCGGGCGTGCGCCAGCCGTAGGCGCTCGTTGAGTTCCTGGAGTTCACGCGCGCGGGTGTACAGCTCGGCCTCCAGCACACGGGCCCGGCTCCCGGTCCGGCCGCTGTCCGTCCTGGCCTTGCCCGTACGGCCGTCGTCGGTTCCGGTGTTGCCTGTACGGCCGTCGTCGGTCCCGGTGTTGCCCGTACGGCCCTTGCCGGCCCGGTCGTTCGCGTCGGCGCCGCGGGCCCGGAGCAGCTCGGTGACCTCCTCGACGCGGTGCACCAGCAGCACCACCGAGCCGTCCCTGCCGCGCACGGGCGCGTTGACGGGACTCCAGTACCGTTCCTCCCACTCCCCGGGCCTTTCCGGGGACTCCACGTCGTAGCGCTGAAGGGCCATCGTGTCGCGTTCGCCGGTGGCCGCCACCCGGCGCAGCGAGGCCTCGAGGTTGCGCACGCCGTTGGCGCCGGAGTCTTCCGGGTTGTCGGGGAAGACCTCGAAGAGGTGCCGGCCGACCACCTGATCGCGCCGGCGCCCCGACACCCGCAGGAACTCCTCGTTGACATCGGCGTACACCAGGGCCGGGGTGAGCAGGGCCACCATGCCGGGCAGTGCCTGGAACACCGCCGCGTAGTCGATCGCCGAGTCGTCCATGACCGTGCCCCATCTGCCGGTATTGCGACATTTTCGTATGCTCTGCGGCGGAGGAGGCGTCAGACCTCGGGGTCGGTGAGTGACTGCTCGGCCCAGATGATCTTCCCTTCGGGCACGAACCGTGTGCCCCAGCGCCGGGTGACCTGCGAGACCAGCAACAGACCGCGCCCGCCCTCGTCGGTGGTGCGGGGATGGCGCACGTGCGGGGTCGTGGCGCCGCCGTCGTGCACCTCGCAGACCAGGGTGCGCTCGCGGATCAGACGCAGCCGGATCGGGCCGGTGGCGTACCGGATGGCGTTGGTGACCAGCTCGCTGACGACCAGCTCGGTGGTGAACGACAGCTCCGCCAGGTCCCACTCCGCGAGCAGGCGGGCCGCGGCCTTGCGGGCCTCGGCGACCGCGGCCGGATCGGCGGGCAGTTCCCACTGCGCGACCCGGTCCGGGGACAGGCGTCTGGTGCGGGCCATCAGCAGGGCCACGTCGTCGTGCGGGCGGTCCGGGACCAGCACGTCGACCACGGTACGGCAGCGCAGGTCGAGGGAGTCCGCCCGTGCGGTCAGGGCCCGCACCAGCCGCTCCCGTCCGGCGTCCGGCGTCCACTGCTCGCCCTGGGACAGCAACCCGTCCGTGTGCAGCGCCAGCGTGCTGCCCTCCGGCAGGAGCAGCTCGGCCGACTCGAACGGCGGTCCGCCCGCGCCGAGCGGCGGTCCCTGCGGCAGGTCGACGAACGTGATCGTGCCGTCGGGCAGGACGACCGCCGGGGCGGGATGCCCCGCGGCGGCCATCGCGCACCGCCCGTCGACGGGTCGTACACCACATAGAGACACCCCGCCCCCACGACCCGCGCCGGCTCCCCGTCCCCGTCTCCGTTCCCGTTCCCGTTCCCATCTCCGTCTTCGTCCCCGTCCCGGTCCCCGGCCTCCGCTCCTCCCGCGTCCTCGTCGGCCGTGCGGGACACCAGGTCGTCGAGGTGGGCGAGGACCTCGTCGGGCGGCAGCTCCAGGGCGGCGAGGGTGCGGACGGCGGTGCGCAACCGCCCCATGGCCGCGGCGGCGTCGATGCCGTGCCCCTGTACCTCGCCCACGACGAGGGCCACCCGCGCTCCGGAGAGCGGGATGAGGTCGTACCAGTCGCCGCCCAGACCCGTCAGTACGTCCGCCGGCCGGTAACAGGCGGCCACCTCGACCGCCTCCTGCTCGGGCAGCCGGTGCGGCAGCAGGCTGCGCTGGAGCACCAGGGCGGCGTCGCGCTCGCGGGTGTAACGGCGGGCGTTGTCCACGCAGACCGCGGCGCGCGAGACGAGATCCTCGGCCAGCGTGACATCGTCCTCGTCGAAGGGCTCCTGCGTGGAGCGGCGCAGGAACGTGGTCACTCCCAGGGTGGCGCCGCGCGCCCGCACGGGTACGACCAGCACGCTGGGCGGCCCCGTCCCGGCGCCCACCGGGGGCAGGTCCGCGCTCCAGTCCGCGGCGTCCGGCCCGAGCCGACCCGCGCGCCAGGCGCGCCCGCTGGTCAGACAGCGCACCGCGGGGGACCCGGCCGGATGGGCCACGACGGCATCGGCACCGGCCCCCGTCCCACC
>NZ_MPOH02000054.1 GCF_001896135.2 Streptomyces phaeoluteigriseus | reverse complement strand
GGGGTGGCGGGGCCCGGGTCGGCGGGGGCCGCGGCGGCGGGGGTGCCGAGGGCGAGCAGGGTGCCGATGGTGGTGAGGGCGAGGACCGCGGCGTGTCTGCGCCGGTGGGCGGAACGGGGTCGCCGGGACAACGGCTTCTCCTTCTGCGACGGTCGGCCCGTCGTGCGGGTCGCCGCGGGGCGGACCGGCGGGGTGGGGCACGGTCCGGAACGCGCGCACGGCAGGGCGGGTGCAGGTCTGCGGGCGTCCGTCGGGATGCGAAGGGGTGGGGGATGCGTCCCCTGAGGGGCGTGAAGAAACGGTGAACGTTCGGCAGAAGCGTGGCATCCGGGACGCAAGTTTGTCATGGGAATGCCAACACAACGGCCTGAATTCGCCCTGACGGAAGGGGAGTTACGTGCCTCGGCACTTCTTTTCGGCCGAGGTCGGGGTGGAGGGCGGACGTCGCGGCACGGTTCGTGCGTCAGCGGCGGGACGCGCCTGTGGGCCGTTCGAGTGGTCGGCATCGGCGCGTCGTCGTACCGTCGGTACGGAACCTCCACGGGGCGCGGGGCACGGCCCGGGTCCCGAGACGGCGGGAGCGGTCATGCGTGGACACAGGACGACGAGGACGGCGGCACTGCTCTGTGCGGCGCTGGGACTCACCGCGGCGGTCGGGACTGCCTCGGCCGCACCCGCCGGGTCACCGGCGCCCGCCGACCGGGCCACGGCGCTGCCGAGCGCGCCGCCCGTCCTGGTCGACTGCCTCTGGCACCCGAAGGTGCGGCCCTCCGCCTTCATCCTGGCCTGCGGCGACGGCAACAGCCGGCTCGCCTCACTGAAGTGGGACCACTGGGACGCCAGGTCCGCGAAGGCCACGGGCGTCAACGTCGTCAACGACTGCGAGCCCTACTGCGCGGCGGGCACCTTCCACACGTATCCGGTGGTCGTACGGCTCGACAAGGCACAGCCCTGGAAGAAGGACCCGCGGACGCAGCGCTACGACCGGATCGTCCTCGAGTACCCGGCCCAGCGACCCGAGCGGTTCGAGAAGGTCATGACCTACCCGCTGTGGGACTGAGCGGGCCGGCGGGCGACGGTCCCGCAGCCGTTCGGATCCCGCTGGGCCGCCAGCCGGTGCCCCTGGGCGTGTAGCGGGCCGCGGTCACTCCCGCCATCGTCCGCAGCCTCGCGTAGTAGGACGCGCGGCCGTCGTGGCCGATCAGGGGCAGGACCTTGTCGAGGCCCGCGATGCAGGCCCAGAGGATCGCCACGCCTTCCTCGTCGAGTCCACCGCGGAGTTCCCTCTGTACGAGGCCGGCGGCATGTGCGTCCAGCAGGACCAGGTCCACGCCTGCCAAGTCCGCACCGCGGAAGCCCGCGGGAAACGGCGCGCGCAGGTGCTCCTCCCACAGTTGGGGGAGCCGGTGGTCCTGGCGGGTTTCGCTCATGCCTCGGATCGTCTCGTCGTGGCCGGGCGGGAACCGGGCCGGAGGCGGTCGGCGGCCGTCACTGGGTGAGGCCGGCGGCGGTCGTCGCACCGAGTTCCCAGCAGGCCTGCACGTCCGCCTTGCCGGGTTCGCCGGTGACGGTGACGGGGTCGGCCGCCCGCCGCCAGCCGAGGCCCGTCGTGATCGCCTCGATGCCGCGTACGGCGCCGGTGACGTCGTTGCCGCCGTGCACGTAGTAGGCGAAGGGGCGGCCCCGGGTGGTGTCGAGGCAGGGGTAGTACACCTGGTCGAAGAAGTGCTTGAGGGCGCCTGACATGTAGCCCAGGTTGGCGGGTGTGCCCAGCAGGTAGCCGTCGGCGGCCAGGACGTCGGAGGCGGTGGCGGCGAGGGCGGCCCGGCGGACGACGCGCACGCCTTCGATCTCCGGCGCCGTCGCGCCCTGGACGACCGCTTCGAACATCGCCTGGCAGTTCGGCGAGGGCGTGTGATGGACGATCAGCAAGGTGGCCACGGCATCGAACCCTGCCCGCTCGGGCGTCCGGCCGCAAGCGACGGCATTGCCACGCGGAGTGTCACGCGAAGTGCCGCGCGCAACCGGTGGGCGGCCGCGACACCGACGGGGCTCGCGTGCGCGGACGAGTGCGGCGCCCAACTCCGTTTCCGTCCACCGGACTTGCCCCGACGTAAGGCGAGCTCCCGAGGTGTACCCCGCATGATCGAAGCGGGCCACTCGTCCACGCGTCCCGAAGCCGCTTGCGCCGGTACCGGCACCCCGCCGCCCCGACGACTCTCCCGCACGCGCCGGGGCCCGGCCGCCGCGACCTTCGTCGTACGGCGTCCGGGCCCACGGGAGCCGCCTGGATCAGCCGCCGCTCAGGCGGGCACGGAGCAGTTCCTTGCCGATCTCCGCGCCCTTGCGGCTGTCCGCCTGGGCCTTGCGGAACAGATCCGCCACCTCGGTGTCCTTGTCGCGCTCGGCGTCCTGGATGTAGGTCTCCAGCCGCAGCGCGTTGTTCAGGCACGCCTCTACGTACCAGATGAGGTTGTAGTCCTTGTCCCGCGTACCGGTCACATCGCCGGTTTCCGCTCCAGTGGCCATGTGGGCCTCCTCCCAGCGTGCTGTCGACGTGGTCATTCCCGACCGCCGGGTACCCAAGGGCGCCACGGGCACACCGGAACGGGGGCGGGCGCGGGATCCGCGGGAGGGCGGAGGCGAAGGGGGACGTACGGCGCCGGACGCGGAACGCGGAAGGCGGAACGCGGAAGGCGGAACGCGGAAGGCGGAACGCGGAAGGCGGAACGGATATCCGGCCGGCCGCCGGACGGGCTCGGTCGTCCCGGCGAGCGGCGCCGGGTACTCGCCGGGACGACGAACCGGCCCCGGAACTCTGAGCAACCGGCCCCGGAGCTGGAGCCGACGTCCCACATACTGGCCGCCCCGCCCGGCTTCGGCCGCGGGCAAAGCCACCGGCCTACGGCTTCGGGACTGCCGGACTGCCGGCCTCCCCCGGTCCGCCGATCCCCCGGCCTCCCGGTCCGCCGATCCGCCGGTCCGCCGGTCGAGCGCACCAAGCCTCCACCGACGGAGCAGGCCGGGGCCGGGCGGAGTACAGGCTCCTGCCGAGCGGCTGTGGCTCCGGCTGACCGTGCCGGGCCTCTGACCCAGGCCGTGCCGGGCCTTGAGCCAACGTGCCACGCTCGGCC
>NZ_MPOH02000053.1 GCF_001896135.2 Streptomyces phaeoluteigriseus | reverse complement strand
GGCGGCCGGAGGAGGCCGCGGCGGCGCTCGGCGCGCTCCAGTCCGGCACCGCGGCGGCGCGCTCCGGCGCCGAGGCCGCACCGGCGGGCAGCGCGCGGACGGCGGCCCACGACACCGACCACACCGACGAAGGGGGAGCGGCCCGATGACCAGCCGCAACACGGGCGACACGGCATGGGTGCTGGAGCCGATCCTCCAGGTGCCGCACGTGGTGGCCGCCGTCATGCTGACCCGCGACGGGCTCGTGACGGGGTACACCGACGCACTGTCCCAGCCGTCGGCGGAGCGGGTCGCCGCCATCAGCAGCACCGTGCAGGGGGCGTGCCGCACGGCGGCGGCCGCGTTCGCCGACCGGGACAAGGCCGAGGTGCGCCAGGTCGTGATCGAGTCCGACCACGGCTACGTGCTGATCGTGCCGACGGACCACGGCACCTGCGTCGCCGCGTACGGCGACGGCGAGGTGCGTCTGGACCTGCTGGCGCACCGGGTGCACTCGCAGGTGGCGCGGCTGGGCGAGAAGGCCATGGCGGCCGCGCCCCGAGGAGCCGACGACAACGCCCCGGCATGACCGCTCGCCCGGCCGGCCGTCCCCTGGTTCCCGCGTACCTGTCGACCGGCGGGGTGGCCCGGCCCAGCCGTCCCCATCTGGAGCGGCTTTCGGTGCTCGCCCGCACCGACGAGAGCGTCCCGCCCGGACTGCCCGCCGCCCAGCTGGCCCTGCTGGACGCCCTGGAGGGCGGCTCGCTGGCCGTGGTGGAGGCGGCGGCGCTGCTCGGGCTGCCGGTCTCCGCGCTGCGCGTGCTGGCGGCCGGGCTCGCCGACCGGGACCTCATCCACACCCGCGCGCCGATCCCGCCCGCCGACCGCTTCGACCCCGACCTGCTGAAGAGAGTGGCCGATGGCCTCCGCGCCCTCAAGCACGCCTAGCGCCGGCGCATCCGGCGCGATCCACCAGCCCGACGCCGCCCGCGACCTGGTGAAGATCCTGGTCGCGGGGCCGTTCGGGGTGGGCAAGACGACCCTGATCGACTCGGTGTCCGAGATCCGGCCGCTGCACACCGAGGAGCACCTCAGCGAGGCGTCCACGCAGGTGGACGACCTGGACGGGGTACGGGACAAGGCCACGACGACCGTCGCCATCGACTTCGGCCGGATCAGCCTGGCCGGCGGAGTGGTCCTCTACCTGTTCGGCACCCCGGGGCAGGAGCGGTTCCGGTCGCTGTGGGACGACATCGCCTACGGGGCGCTCGGCGCGCTCGTCCTCGTGGACAGCCGCCGACTGGACGCCTCGTTCGACGTGCTGGGCCTGGTGGAGGAGAGCGGACTGCCGTACGCCGTCGCGTTCAACACCTTCCCGGACGCGCCCACGCACCACGGCGAGGAACGGCTGCGGCGCGCCCTGGACCTGGAGCCGTCCACGCCGCTGGTGACCTGCGACGCGCGGGACGCGCACTCCTCCATCGACGCGCTGCTCGCGCTCGTCGACCATCTGATCACCCGCGACCCGGCGGAGGCCCGGTGACCACCTATCCCCCGGACCGGCACGACTTCTCGCGCTCGGCTCCCGTCCGGCTGTGGGAGGACTGCTTCGCGTCGGAGCCGCACCGCTACTACGCCGCTCTCAGCGCCCAAGGGCCCATCGGCTGGGCCGAGTTGGCGCCCGGCGTGCCGGCCTATCTGGTCACCGACCGGCGGGCCGCACTGGACGTGCTGCACGACGAGGAGACCTTCACGCACGACCCGCGCGCCTGGGAGGAGACCGTCCCGGCCGACTCCCCCGTGCTCGGCATGATGCGGTGGCGGCCCAACGCCCTGTTCGCCGACGGCGCCGCCCACGTCCGCTACCGCACCACCCTCATCGACGTGTTCGACCTGGTGGAGCCGCACGACCTGCGGGCCCGCGTGCACCGCGCGGTACGGCTGCTGGTCGACCGGATCGGACAGCACGGCCGGGCCGACCTCGTCGCCGACTTCTCACGGCCGCTGATGGCGCTGGTCTTCAACGACCTGTTCGGGCTCCCGGACAGCGCGGGCGACCGGCTCGAGGCGGGCCTGGGCAAGATGATGGAAGGCGGCGCGCAGGCCGCCGAGGGCGAGGCGGAGTACGGCCGGTACGTCCTGGAACTGATCGCGGCCAAGGCCGAGCGGCCCGGTGACGACCTGCCCAGCCGGCTCCTCAGCCACCCCGCCGGGCTCACCGGCGAGGAGGTCACCTGGCAGGTGTTCCTCACCCTCGGCGCCGGCTACGAGCCGACCGCGAACCTGCTGTCCAACACCCTGTCGCGGATCCTGGGCAACCCGCTCTACTACTCCACCCTCACCAGCGGCGCCCGCCCCGTCATGGACGCGGTCGTCGAGGTGCTGCACCACGAGACGCCGCTGTCCAACTACGGCATCTACTACGCCCGCAGGCCCGTCGCCTTCCACGGGGTGTGGCTGCGGGACGCGGTGCCCGTGGTGGTGTCGTACGGGGCGCTCGGCCTCCTCGCCGAGCGGGAGGGGACGGCCGGCCGGCACCCGAACGACGCCTCGCACCTGTCGTGGGGCGCCGGATCACATGCCTGTCCGGTGAAGCAGCACACGCTGCTGATCGTCACCGAGGCGATCGAACGGCTCACCCAGTGGCTGCCCGACCTCGACCCGGTGCTGCCCCGCGAGCGGCTCAGCTGGCGGCCGGGGCCCTTCCACCGCTCCCTGACCGCACTGCCCGTCCGCTTCAGCCCCCGTGGCGCCGACCGACCAGCCGACCGAGCAGGAGTCCCCTCGTGACCACGACCGACCGCATCGTCCTAGACCCGTTCGGCTCCGATCTGCACGCCGAGAGCGCCCGGCTGCGCGCGCTCGGCCCGATCGTGCCCATCGAGCTGCCCGGCGGCATCCCCGCCTGGGCGCCCACCGGGTACGACACCCTCAAGGAACTGATCCTCGACCCGCAGGTCAGCAAGGACCCGCGCAAACACTGGCGGCTGTGGCCGGAACTCGGCGAACACCCCACCTGGGGATGGATACTCGGCTGGGTCGGCGTGGTCAACATGCTCTCCACGTACGGCACCGACCACGCGCGGCTGCGGCGCCTGGTCGCCCCGAGCTTCACGCACCGGCGCACCGAGTCGCTGCGGGAGCGCGTGGAGGCGGTCACGGCGGAGTTGCTGGACACCCTCGACCGGGGCGGGGACACGGTCGACCTGAAGGCCGCGTTCGCCCACCCCCTGCCGATGCGGATCGTCTGCGACCTCTTCGGCGTGCCCGACGACATGCGGGAGGACCACGTCCGGCTGGTCGCCTCGATCATGGACACGACCGACCCCACCCCGGAACACGCCGCGCGCGTCCAGGAACGGATCGGCTCGGTCCTCGGTGGCCTCATCGCGTACAAGAGCGAGCACCCCGGCGACGACATGACGACCGAACTGATCCGGGTGCGCGACGAGGAGGGCGACCGGCTCAGCGGTGAGGAACTCCTGTACACGCTGCTGCTGGTCATCGGGGCCGGGTTCGAGACCACCGTGAACCTCATCGGGAACGCCGTGGTGGCGCTGCTGGGCGCGCCCGGGCAACTGGCGGCCGTACGGCGCGGGGACATCGGCTGGGACGCGGTGGTCGACGAGACGCTGCGGCTGCACCCGTCGATCGCCACGCTGCCGCTGCGGTTCGCCGTCAGCGACCTGAAGGTGGGCGACGTGACGATCCCGGCCGGCGACGCCATCGTCACGACGTACGCGGCGGCGGGCGTGGACCCGGCGCACTACGGCCCCGACGCGGAGGTCTTCGACGCGGCGCGCCGCGCCGACGACCATCTGGCCTTCGGGATCGGCGTGCACCGGTGCATCGGTGCTCCGCTGGCCCGGATGGAGGCGCTCACCGCGCTGCCCGCGCTGTTCGACCGGTTCCCGCAGCTGCGGCTGGACACGGGCGCCGGGGAACTGGAGCAGGTGCCGTCGTTCATCGCGAGCGGCTGGCAGAAGATCCCGGTCCGGCTGCGCGGCTGACCGCGGTCGCGGTCGCGGTCGCGGGGGACTGGTGGCGCGGGGGTGCGACCGGTCCCCCGTTCCGGTCGGACCCCCGCGGCTCCTCGAACTTACGTGCCGGGCGCACCGGCTGTGAATCGTGCCGGTGCCCGCTCGCGGGCCCGGAGGACTCACCTGTGCACAGGTGAGTCCGGATGGCCCGATTACGCCTGGCGGACGTCGGGGTGCAGGCCGGGCGGGTCGAGGGCGCCGGTCGCGAGGTGGGCGAGGACCACCTCGTAGAGGTCGCTGCCGGCGGCCAGGAGCCGGCGTTCGAGGACGGGTTCGGCCCCGCGGACGTGGTCGCGGACGGTCTGGGCGTGCACGCCGAGAAGCTGGGCGGCCCGTTCGGCGTTGCCGCCGGCGAGGATCCAGGCGCGCAGGGTGCCGCGCAGGTCGCGGCCGTCGGAGTCGAGGCGGGCCAGCAGGTCCTGCGCCCAGGTGCGCAGGGCGGGCCCGGTGAGCAGCTCGCCGAGGGGGGCGGGGGCCCCGGCCGCGCGGATGCGGTCCTCCGTGAGACCGGCCTCGGTGTTCAGGGCGAGATGTACGGCGGCTCGGACGGCGAGGTCGGAGAAGTCCGCGCCGAGGAGGTTCTCGACGCGCTCCATACGGGCGCGGACGGTGTTGCGGCTGACGCCGAGCACCTTCGCCGCGCTGACGGCGGTGAACTCCAGGCCCAGCCGGGTGGTGGCGAGGAGTTCGGCGCGGGTGTGGTGGGCGAGGGTGTCGAGGGGGCGCAGCAGTCGGGTCGTCCAGGCGCGCAGGGCGGCGGGGTCCATCAGCCGCTCGGGGTGGGTGCGTTCGGCGTAGACGGCCGTCTTGTCGGGGCGGAAGTGCGCGACGGCGAGGGCGCTGACGGCCTGTCCGTAGGCGGCTGCGGTATGGGCGAGGCTCTGGCGGGCGCTGCCGCCGAGGAAGGTGTCGGGGTGCCGGCGGCACACGTCGCGCAGGTCGGCGACCGCGGTGTCGCGCGGGGTCACCACGATGACGTGGGCGTCCACGGCCGGGCAGCGCACGACCAGGCTCTGTTCGCGGGTGGCCTCGATGCAGGCCTCGGCGAGCCGGTCGCGCTCCTCGGGGGTGCTCTCGACGACGTAGACGCAGGCGGTCTCGGTGTCGAGGAGGCCGGGCCAGAGGCCGGCGGCGACCCTGCGGGCCGCGCTGGTGTCCTCGACCATGAGCAGTTGCAGGATGGCGAGGCGCAGGTCGGAGGTGGCGCGGGCGAGCCGGTGTCCGGTGGCGGCGGTGCGCTGGGCGCGCAGCAGGAGTTCGAGGGCGGCGGCCGTGTGCGTCACGATGTCGGCGGCGCGCCGGTCGAAGGGCGAGGTCCGCACGACGGCGAGCACGCCGGCCGCGGCGGGCGTCGGCAGTTCCACGCGGATCAGCCGCAGGTGGCGGCCGTCGCCTTCCCAGGAGGCGGAGGCGAGGCGGCCGCTCACGATGTCCGTCGCCAGGCCCTCGTCGAGCGGTGCGGGGGAACCCGCGAGGGGGGTGCCGTTCTCGTCGCGCAGGGAGACGGTCGCCTCGACGGTGGCGCCGAGCCAGTCGACGACCCTGGCGATGTCCCGTCCGGTGGGCCGCAGATGGTCGAGGAGTTCCAGCGCCCACGCCGAGTCGGCATGGCCTGTCACCGCCACGTCCGTATGACGCCGTTCGTGGTCCCGGCCGGTCATGTCGGCCCACACTCCTCGTCCCTCACGGCCCTCTCCGGCCGAACCAGTCATATCGGTCGGGGACGTTACCTCACGGCCGCCGACAGGCGTCCGATCCGCGTCCGCCGTCGGCCCTGTCGGGGGGACGGACAGGGCCGGACAAGGTGGACGGAGGCTGAGGACGGACAGTGGCGGCGTCCACGTCCACGTCCGCCCTGGCCGGGCGGACGGGCCACCGGACGCGCCCTGGCGCACGCTCGGGTCCACCCCGCCCGAGCATGCGCACGCTCGGGTCCACCCCGCCATAGCGGGACGGGCCGGCGGAACTCTCAGGACCGTACCGACGACGACGCGGCTGCGCCGGCGGAGACCGGGCGGCTCGAGCGGACCGTGCGTGGACGTGGAGACGCGCTCGGGTCCGCCCAACCATGCGGGACAGTCCGGCGGAACCGCAGGACCGTGCCGACGGAGCCGGCGGCTCGGGCGCATGGACGTGGCGAGGCACTCGCGTCCGCCCA
>NZ_MPOH02000052.1 GCF_001896135.2 Streptomyces phaeoluteigriseus | reverse complement strand
TGACCTACACCGACCGCTCCGCCTCCCCTGCCCCTGCCCCTGCTCGTGCTCGTGCCGATGCCGATGCCGCCGTCGACGGCGAGCCCGAGAGCGCATCGCTGTCGGACGACGACGGGCCCGCCGAGTCCGCCCCGGCGCTTCCCCCGTCCCGGTCCCGGGTCGCCTTCGAGTATCGCCACCGGGACGTCACCGATCCGGACCAGCGCCGCCGGCTTGCCGATCTGGCCGAGCAGATCGTGCTGACCGGCCTGCGGGACCTCCGGGCCGGTCTGCGGCTTCCCGAGGTCACGGTCACCGGTTACAGCAACGGCCCGCGCTTCGCACTGTCCGGTGCCGCCGTCGAGCACGCCGAGACGGTCGGCCGGCAGCGGGCGGAGGCCGTGCGTGACCTCCTCCGCGACGAGATCCGGCGTCAACTGCGGCGCAACGAGGCGGGCGTGCGCAACGTCGCGGAAGCACGCGGCGGCACGGTCCGGGCCGAGGACTTCCCGATCACCACGGCGAGCGGCGGCCGGGACATCGGTTCCGTCGGCCCGGTCGACGGCGCCACCGGGCGGGCGGCACGGCGACAGGTGGTCATCACGATCGACCGTTCCCCCCTGTCGGAGGCCGTCGCCCGGCTGGCGGAACTGAGCCCGGAGGACTTCCGCGAGGTGGACTACTTCACCGGCCCGGACCGGCTCGCCGGAAACCTCCTGCACCTCGACGACAACCCCGGGGACGACCCCGACTCGGACACCGGCTCGGACAGCGACTCGGACACCGGCTCGGACAGCGACTCGGACACCGGCTCGGACGGAGATTCCACGACCTCCGCCCCCGCACCGGTGCGCTTCGACGCCGACGACCTGTCGAACCGTGTGCGCCGGCTGTACGAGCTGGTGGACGAGGCGATGGCGGCAGGGCGGGCGACGAGCCGGGCATCACTGACCGCCCATCACCTGGGGAAGCAGGGCCTGCTGACCGAAGCCACCCGCTTTAGCGCACCGGACGGCACCCCGTCGGGCCGGAACTGGACGGGCCGGCCCGCCCGGGAGCTGGACGTCTCCTCCTACGACGTGGTGGACGGTGACGACCGCGACTCCCGGCCGTCACCGTGGACGCGCCGGCCCGATGCCCCTCTTCCGTACGTGATCGGCACGAAGGACGGTGACCACACCAAGGTCAGGCTGGCACTGCCGGACGGCAGCAAGCGGTGGCAGCTGTCGCCGGAGGAGTTCGCCGAACTACTGGCGCAGGACGAAGAACTGGCGGGTCGTCAGAAGGCTGCCGAGGTGGTGCTCGTCTCGCCGAACGCCGGTGCCATGGGGCTGGACCTGCCGCGCAGGGCCGCGGCCCGGGCCCGCAGGACACTGTGGTCGCACAGTGGCGAGGTCGCCCTGAAGCCGCACCCCGACACCGGCCGGTACCGCGTCGAGGTGACCGACGACCGGGCCCTCGGCGACGAGTCGATGGGTGAGCCGTCGGATGAGCTGCTGGGTGAGCCGATCGGCGAGTGGATCGCCAGTGACCCCGACGACCTGGGACCGGACGAGGGAGGGCCGGAACCCGCGGAAGGCGTCCTGCGCACGATCGACGGGAGGACCCTCCGGGACGCGGACGTCAAGTCGGTCACCCTCACCGACGAGGGCCGCCCCGTCGGCCGCGCGGTGGTCAACGGCTCGGACCTGGTCCGGCGCGAGCCGTGGCTTGGAGAACTGACCCGGTCGACGCACTGGTCGGTCTACGACCCGGTCACCGGTGAACCGATCGGGAATCCCCGGCCGGTGCCGTGGAAGGGCCGCAAGCCCTACTTCTTCCTGGTCCACGGCCTGCCGGGGCAGACCCTCATGGTCGAGCACATGTTCCAGAACAACGTCGCGGTCCCAGGCGCGGAGACCGGCGGCTACCTCCGTCGGCGCCGCAGCGTGACCCGCCTGGACCAGGACACCCCCCTCGTGTTCCTGTCCTGCTGGGGGAGCGGGCCGGAGGGACACACCGCCGCAGCCTTGAAGCGCAGCCGCCCGTACGTCCCCGATCCGCTCGCCGTCTCGTCGGCGGCCCAGGACGTCGCCAACGTGACACGGCGCGACGTCTACTCCCCGGACAGGGAACACCTGAGCCGCTACGCCAACGGGAAGCTGTACGACCACGGCATCCCCACCACCCCGGCGAACGACCCGGTGGACATGGTGAAGCTGCGCCCCGAACCGACCCCGGAGGAACTCGACGCCCTCGCCGCACAGGCCGGACTGGAGACCTCCCCGGACTTCACCCCGGCCATGGTTCGCGACACGGCACTGCGCATGGTCCGCGCACTGCGGACGACGTTCGGCGTCGACGTGGAGAAGGACAGGGACGACCCGGCCGGCGGGTACCGCCGGCTGCTGCGCGGCATCGGCGCCCTGGAGGTCATGCGCCGCGGGGACGAGAACCTGCGGGAGCACGGCGAGCTGACGCTCGACCTGCTCGACCGGGTCACCCGCGCGCATCACGGCCTGACGACCGCCCCCGGTACCCGGCCGCGCCGCCGGACCCCGACGACGTACGGACGATGCTCGAAGCCGCGTCGGCGCACTTGTCGACCGACCCCCGGTCCGCGCTGCCCGACTTCGTCCCCCTGCCCTCCGTGGACCGGCCCGCGAACTGATCAGCCGACATGGTCCCGATGAGTGGGCGCGCCAGGTGCTGGAACTGCGCGCGTGGGAGCAGGTCACCGCGGCGCACCGGCAGAACGCGCTGTGGGCCACGGTCCAGGCCGTGGAGAGCGTGGAGAACCACCCCGACCCCGACGCCCTGACGACGAAGGCGCTCCACCTGGGCACCGGTGTGGATCCGCGGGACGAGGCCCTCCGGGCGGACCTCCTCCGGATGACAGCCACGGCGGCGGCCCTCGGCCGCGACGCCTACGACCCCACCGTGCTCGCCGCGTACGACCTCGAACGCAACGGCGCGCTGAACGACCGCACCCTCATCACCGCCGTGAACGGCACGCGCACCGGGCGCAGTTGGACGGGAGGGCCGGTCCCGAGCCGCCTGTGGGCGGACCGCTACGTGATCTCACCCGACGGTCGCCTGGCGGGCAGCCGTGGGGCGCTGGCTCCCTGGCACAGGAAGGGCGCCGCAAAGGGCGCCCATCCCTCCGGATACGTACTGCACATGAGCGGCACGACCCCGGGGCAGGCCGATATGCCCTGGCCGGACGGCACCACCCGCCCGGTGCCCTACGAGGAGATCGCCGAACTCCTGTCCCACGATCCAGTCCTGGCGCGGCTGGACCGGGACGTCACGGTCGTTCCCGTCGGGACGGGGGAGGGGGATGCCGAACTGGCCGAGGCGATCGCTGCCCGGACGGGGGCCGCCCGGACCGTGTGGCTGCCTGTGCGGCCCCTCCGCCTCCTGGACCGGCGGCCCGCCGTGAACGAGAGCCTTCTCGTGCTGATCTCGCCCCAGGACGACACAGGAGCACACTGGTCGCAGACCCGTCCGCCCGCGTTGGCGACGCAGCCCTCCGGGCCCGCCCCCGACGTCATCACGACCGGTGGTGACACCCCGTCCCAGGCGCCGCTGTCCGAGGCGCCGCCGTCCAAGTCGCCTCCGTCCGAGGACGCCCGGCGCCGGTGGGTCGCCGGCCAAGTCAGTGCGGAGGACCTGCCCGGGAACCCGCCGGGATTCACCGGCGCGAGATGGTCAGTCTGGCCGAACTGAGGCACGCGGGCGTCGAGATCACTCCCGGGATGGACGTCGAGGCGCAACTCGGCGGCGGCGTGCGGGGCAGCGGACTGGCGCCGCTCGACCAGGTGCGGCTGCTGCTGGCCCGCCCCGGCCCGTGGCCCGACTCCCTCGACGCCGTCGCGGCCACCGTGTCGCGCCGCGTCTGGCGCTCGGCTTTCAGGGACTTCGAGAACACGGCCCCGGACGCGAACACCGCCCGGGCCTGGGACACGGCCCTCGGGCTGCTCCTGCCCGGTGAACAGGACTCCGTACTCGCGGACTGGCGGTACGCCGGGGAGGTGTACCGAGAAGCGGTGCGCCGGCTCTCCGTCGTCCTGGCGGCGGAAGGAACCGACCCCTCGACGGCCGCGCGCTTCGCCGCCCGGCTCCGGGAGGGTCTCGGACTGCCTCCACCTCGGAACACGTGGTCCGAGTGAGCGTGGACGAAGCAGGCGGACGAAGGGGAAAGCCGGATGGCAGTGACCAAGGTGCATGAGCGGAGTGCGGCAGCGATGCCCACGCCCCCCGAAGACATCGTCGAGGCGGCACGGCTCGCGCCGGAGCACTGGATCAGCATGATCGACCCCGGCTGGGACGGCGAGGGCGCGCCGCCCGACCGGGTCGTGGTCGGCCGCTGGCGCACGGGAGCGACCGGCGAGATAGAGGAGTGGGAGGACAACGAGGCGTACCGGCCCTCACCGGAAGCGCTCGGCTGGCCCGAGGCCACCGACGACGTCGACGCAGCCCTCCAGCTCGCGGTCACCGGCTACGGACCGGCCGAGGCCGTACCGCGTGCTCTGGCCACCGCCGAGGTGGCGGTGCTGACCCTGCCGGACGGAACACCGGTGACAGCCGCCGTGGCGGACGGTGGGCTCGTCGTCCCGGTCCTCACCGCCCCGCTCCACCTCGACGCCATGGGAGGCTTCGCCTTCGAACGCCTCACCGTCGCGGACCTCCTGGACCGACTTCCACCGGGCCACGCGCTCTACGTCAACCCGGCCGGCCCCGCGGGCACCGTGCTGGACGCCGATCTGCTCAGGGCTCACATGTCCGGCACTCCTGGCTGACCCTTTCCGCATGGGTCCGGTCTGCGTGGTGCGCGCTGCGGCGTCGGCGGGAGCACGGGTGGTTCAGCCGGGTTGGCCCGCTCGCCGACGGGTGCGGGAGGGGGCGACACGCGAGCCGGGGTTGTCGGCATGAGGAGTGAGGCGTTCGGGGTGGTGGCCGAGCGCCGCGATGGTTCGTCAGTGGGCCCGCAACGGTCCGCCGCTGTCCGCCGGTCCCGTCGATGCTGTTCTTCCAAGGCTCACCCGCTTCGCCCGTCCCGGGCATCCAGGACCGCCTCACGCGGCAATCTTGCTGCTCCTCGTGGCACGGTCGGGGCGTCGGCTGCCCGAAGCCCTTCGAACGCGAGTAGACCGACGTTCGAGAGCAGCACGGCCACCACGGCGAGCCGCTGCCGTTCGGCCGAGCACTCGGCGCAGCGGCCGAGGTGTTCGGCACTCTCGGCGTCGATCCCACCGTGCCGGTCCCCGGTCAGGGCCTGGACAGCCAACTCTTCCCTGGTCTGCTCGCAGTTCACCATGTCTCCTTCGACCTGGGCTGTCACGCCTGGAACGACTGCAATGTCTGAAGTGGTGCACGCCATCGAGCCTTCGAGAGGCACACCGTCCAAGTGGAGAACGACCAACCAAGGCGGGAGGCCCTCGGCACGTGGACGCGGCAGGTGAGTGGGACGACCCTGACAGCCGACGGTGCCGGAAGGCAGGGACCGTCGGGCGGCGCCGATACTGCCCCGGTCGGCCGGAGGCCCGCGGCGCCGGCACTGCCCCGTCCGGTGACGGCTGCGGA
The DNA here is from genome assembly GCF_001896135.2 of Streptomyces phaeoluteigriseus. Taxonomy (GTDB): domain Bacteria; phylum Actinomycetota; class Actinomycetes; order Streptomycetales; family Streptomycetaceae; genus Streptomyces; species Streptomyces phaeoluteigriseus. Next base: position 52 of record NZ_MPOH02000052.1, on the reverse strand, counting down.
GCCGTCCGGCACGAGCCGGCCAACGGCACGAGACGGTGGGGGAACGGGGGAG
>NZ_MPOH02000051.1 GCF_001896135.2 Streptomyces phaeoluteigriseus | reverse complement strand
TCCAGATCCGACAGCTCATGACGACGCACCATGCACCACATGATCCCCCATCAGGACTCTTTGAAGACACTGCCTAGAACCGCTCGAGCCGTCCGCCGGAGCGTGGCCTCGTCGGCACTCGCCTTGGCCATGGAATCGATGCCCCCTGACAACGCTCAACAGTAGATACCCAAAGCCGTGCCGCCGACGTGGTCGGCCACTTCCCCAGCGTCCTGGGCGTCGCGTATCGCGGCCGCGAGGAGGCCGGCAAGATTCCTCGTATGCGCGTCGGGCTGTCTGCGCCCCCAGTTTGTCTTCGCCGCGGCGATCCGCAGTGGCCTTGGTGAGGAAGCATCCTCGGCGGGGCGACTCAGCTGCGAAGGCCCCAGCAAGAGAAACGAGGTAATGCTCAAGTCGCGCCACCGGCGAGGGGAGCATCTCTTGCGGGCCGTCCTGCCACTCCTCGCGGGCTTGAGTGACAAGATCCTGGCAGTAGTCGGAGAAGACACGCATGTACAGAGCGTCCTTGTTGCCGAACGCCTTGTAGATGCTTCCCTTGCCCAGACCGGTCGCTTCCATGAGGGCCTAGGTAGATTGCCGACGAAGCCGGTCGTCCAGAACTGGTCTCGAACGGCAGCACGGAGTGCCGGGTGTGGGTGACGGTCGGCGTCCCCGGGGCGGCGGCGGCCGACGTCGGTGTGGTGCTGGCGGGAACGAGGTGACGTCGGGCTCCTCGGCACCGCTGCCGAAGCGACTGCGCTGGGATCGCGTAAGAACGTCTTCTACATGCACGTTCCGCTAGGTCAGTGGCGTGAATCGCTCTGTGCAGTTGCTGCGCTATCAGTCGTTGCTGGACAAGCCTTAGCGAGCCGGGAAAGATGTCGGCTTCCGACTAGTGTTTTGAACACCGCCCTTACTCAACATCTGGGTCCGTTTGCATCTCTCCGCCAAGGGTGGGTTTCATTTCCATTCGATGCGCTTCATTGAGCGCCCAGAGCGCCTTCATGAGATGAACACAAATAGGCCTAGGTATCGCCATGCCTAATTCACAAAAACTGGCGGTGAAGACATAGAAATCGTCCCCCAAGGGCTGCTTGCAGAACTTGTTCCAAGCTGAGACGGCTTCAGGATATGGATCGGCCCTACTTGAATGAACCGCGGAGAGGTGAGGAACTATAAAATCTCCCTTTAATTCAAATAATGCGCGCACCGTTGGGGAAGTTTTCGAGTTGGTTAGGCTCGCAAAAACCAACTGGACAGCATCGAGGGAAGGATTCGTGACAAGCAAACGAATACCGTTAGGATTACTTTCCAGGAAGAAGGAGCATTCTGTAGTCGGAATACCAGTGTCCTCCGACTGGAAAGTTATTCTCTCTTCATTCACGAATATCATGCATATTTCCGGCAGGGAAAAAATTGAGCACCGACGGCGTCTTGCCCATCGGCGCTCAATTTAAATATTTCGGAACCTGAATTAGATCCGCTGAACCTTGAGGTCTTTCGCGTATTGGTTAATGCCTGGCAGCCAAGCAGTAACGAGGCAGACGAGGGCTCCGGCGAGAGCTAGCAGACTGAACGCTGTTACCGAAGTAGGAGATTGATCCGAAACAATGAGTGCATGCAAGATCAGAGTTCCGAACGCGAAGAGAAAGCCCAGAACGCGGGTCCAAAGGGCGCCCTTGCGGGCCAGTAGGGCCACAACCAGGACGACAACAGCCACAAATACAGCGCCCGAAGCACGAGCCGACAGGGTGTCGTATCGCGAGTCCACTACCTGGTTCCACAGGGAGCCCAGGGTGGTCTGAAGCCCAGCTGGATCTGTCCCGGCGGGCAGGCCCACGGACTGAGGATCATTCTTGATGACCTCAGAGACATTGTCGCCGGCGAGTGTACGACCACCTGCGAACACGACTACAGCGCTACCCAAGCCTCCAAGGAAGGAAATCGCCGAAGCGACTGTGAAGAGCTTGAGACCTAGCGGCTTCCGCATAGGCGTTGCAGCAGGCGCTACTATGGAAGGCGCGGCGTAGTAATCGTTCATTGATTCTCTCTCTTAACAACTGCTCAGACGCATTGGGATAGCCCTGGCGCCACATTTCTCACCATTCTTCCGTATTAACAGGGTAAGATAGAGAGTATTCACTACTCAATGCTGAGACGGCTCGATGAGGCGGCAGCTTTGGCTGCCTCGTGGCCGGACGACTGCGGACCTAGGCGCCAGGCAGGGGGGCACCCTGGGTGAGTCGCACGCCCATTTCTTGTGTCTGGTTGAGTACGTGTCCGGCTGCACGCTCTGCAAGCGCCGCGATTGTAAGTGACGGGTTCACGGTGAGTGAGGAAGGGACAGCCGATCCGTCCGTCACAAATAGTCCGGGATGTCCACGCAACTGGTGGGTATCGTCGAGTGCACTCGTAGCGGGTTCATCGCCGATGCGGACGGAACCGAGAGGGTGGGCGGTTAGTGCTCCTCCAAGTTTTTCGCTCCATGGCATCACCTCGGCTAGAGCATCCTTTTCAAGTATGGACCGCAGCGCTTCATCGGAGTAGTCCCATGCCTGCCTAGTTCGAGATGAAGCATGGAATTTCATGCTTCCTATACCAATTCCAGGTGCCAGGCGGGTGAAGCTTCCTGAGAGAGGAACTGCTCCGAAATTTCCCTCGTTCTCATCCTCAGTCATCGCCAGCATCGTCAACCAAGACCGCCACTGCCTTCGCAGATCTCGCTGATCTTTACCTAGCCAGCCCGTTGGTGTGCCCCTCGCCTGGGCTAAAACATTAGTTACTGGCGGAAAGTAAATTTGCTGCAGCGTGAAGCGCTTAAATGGATCACTCTGCGGGTTTAGATAGTCATAGGTAGCGGCCGTAATGGGACGTCCAATAGGTAGTCCCTGATAGGAGACTGTGTCTGACCGGGAAATCCCTAAGAGAGTCCTGACCTTCTGTTCATCTACTCTTGCCACACTTACGCGGTCGCCGTTTCCGCTGAAATATTTTCCTACGGCCTGAGGCACCCCGCCCAGGAACAGATTTGATCTTTGGAGAATGACCGGGGACCCCACAGCCCCCGCAGCCAAGACAACCGTCTTGGCATGGACGACACTCATGGGTGAGGAACATGAGTAGTCATCTGAATCGAGGGTGTAATAGGTTACGGCGTATCGGTAGCCCGCTTTGAGAGATGGGCAGATTGCCTGCACCTCGTGAAGCGATCTTATCTCTGCCCCGTGAGACTCGGCTGCCGCCAGATAATTATGCAGCATAGTGCGTTTGGCGTCGAAAGCACATCCTGACAGCATCCAGTTGCAATTGACACATTTAGCCAGATCGACAGCAACTGGAACAGGATTGCATGTGTGCCCGGAGCGCTTGCAGGCTGCGGCGAGAACACCGCCCGCATACGATACATGGTTCCAGTCAGTCTGCTGTACTGGAATTGCGTCTTCCACCCTGTCATACCAGGGATCGAGAGTCTGCCTAGTTAAAGAGTTCGGCCAGATGCGAGTGCCACGGCTATCGGTGCGTTCGAATACGAAGGAGGGTGCTCGCAACGACGCAGCAAAGTAGACCATGCTGCCGCCCCCCACGCAGTTACCGGCAACGACAGATATTCCGTCCCCTTGAATAATGTCGACGATTCGATTGTAGCTACCGAGGGCCATCGAATGAGACAGATCTGCGGTCTCGACGCGTGGGCCTCTTTCAAGCACTAGAACACGAGCGCCGGCTGCTGCCAAATAGTAGGCAGGAATCGATCCACCGAATCCACTACCGATGACGAGAACGTCGACCGATTCTTCCGTCACGCAGGGCCCCCTGACGAATCGGTGTTAGGGTGTAGATCGGCCAGAGCAATACCGTAGGAGAAATCCGAGAACCGCCACTTTCCATCAGGGTCGGGTTGAGGGAAGCCAAGCCAAGTGAGTCCCGCGTGGGAGCCAGCAACTGCCGTTGCCGTGTCGAGGTGACCAGCTGTGTCGAATGCCACGCTCACGAGAAGCGACATAACCTGCCAAATTTTCCTATCGAGATCCTCTTCTTCAAAAAGGCCCACTACGAGGTTGGTCCTATGCCGGAATGAGAGACCAACCATCGCAGGGAGGGTGACCGGCAGAGGTAGCAGGTGGAGTGCTGCGTAGGCGATGGCTCGGGCATTTAGGAGTGACGCAATGAGATTGAGGGCCGGGCGAGCCGGCAGAAGCGGAGACGTGAGCACGTCAATAACACCTGCCTGTACCGCACCAGGACCTTGAACGGCGCCTGCGATGGCGTAGTCGCCGGGAAATCTGCGCTGCCCTGGTATCAGGGTGTCTGCGAAGGCCTCGAGCGTCGCGGCGGTTCCAGTGGCCAGAGAGTCACTCGCCCCACTGGTGCCAAGAGCAGAAGCCCTTGGCACCAGAGGCGGTGTCACCAGCAAGGTGGAGACGCTGGCTACCAGTAATTTGAGGATGAACCGTCGATCACTGTTCACCTTGTCAACCGGCCAAGTCGCATGCTAAGTCGTAGGGGAGACTGGTAACTAGGCCGGTTTCGCCTGCTTCGTCGCCGAAGTCGGCAAGAGCGTCCGCGACATCGGGGAAGTCAGCGCGAAGCAGGCTCACGACATCACCCATGCCTGCGCTCTGCCCGTTGATACGGAAGTTGGTCAGGCGGGCGCCCGCTTCACGGTGACTCTTGTTCCACCAATACTGACCGTCCCAAGTAACTAGGGGCGTGGCTCCCGAAGAGGTCTGGACGCTCCAGTGGTCGCGCTGGTAGTAGCGGCAGGTCAGCATCGTGATGGCGAAGCGGGAGGGCTCAGCTAAAAGAAAGCGAAGAGCGCCACCGTTGTCGAATGTGATGTCACGCTTGCTGTACTCGATACACAGAGGATTGGCGAACATCAGCCACCACGGTGGTTGTTCTGCTTCGCCAAATCGATGCCAATCGCACGTCGCTGCAAAGTCGGGCTCAAAAAAAGAATTGACGTGGCTGATTTTAGCATCGTGGGAAACTTGGTCTCCTGCGAGGGCATCAGCAGGAGTGTTTACTGCGGAGAAAAGAAGGAGAAGGGAAAGTGCTACAACTCTTGCAGATTTGACAATGCTAAGCCTTCGCCGCTTCATGTTCTCACCCTTCGAGCAACTGAGGAGATCCACTTGAATTAGCAAAAAACCCGTCGCGACGCCGGACGCCGCCGGTAGCTGCAACGGGATTTAGAGTGAGGCAGGCCGACCTGTGAGTAAAGAGGGTTCGAAAAACTTTTACACAGTGTCAGTACGTCCGGGGATCTCAAACAACGGCTGACACAATGAGGTGGATCGGTCCGGGTGGACCGGTCCTGTGGGCGCATTGCAGCGGATCGTGTCCGTTGAACTGCGGGATCACCTTGAGCCGCTGCCGTCGCAGCGTGAGCGCAGGATCCGGTATCCCGGCTGCAAGCCGTCGCCCGACCTGGACGTTCTGTGGGGGCTTGGATCTGCTGAACACAGGGATCCAGTGAGAGTACTTGCAACAAGGCCTCGACTCCGGCTCGGGCATCACACGCTGGCGGCGGCTGCGGGACTGGAACAAGGCCAGCGCGAGGCAGCGATTGCACGAGGTCCAGATCGTCGAGTTGAGCGCGGCCTCCCGGCTGGACCGGTCGCACTGCGTTGTCGACTCCTGCCACGTCAGGGCGTCCAAGGGAGACTTCGTGTCCACGCTGATCACCGGAGCCCCGCAGCCCTGATGGTCGCGGGCCTGCTCGTTGAGGTTATGGAACGGTGCGTCCGGCCGGGGTGCTGCCTGCCTTCCAGCGTCTTGGCGTTGCCCTGCAGGCTGAAGCCCTCCTCGCGCAGAAGGGGTCGCCCACCGTGTCCGCGAGATTCAGCGGTTGCGGCTCCTCGTCGCGCTCGAGTCAGCCTCACGTCCCGTCGATGCCGCGGACCGGCTGTGAATCGTGGACGGCATGTTGATCCCGGTCCGCGACCGCAAGGCCGGCGCCTCGAGCCGCAACTACCGGTGTCCGCAAACGTGCAGGTCATCATCGACACCGACACACGCCTGGTCGTGACTACCGCCAGGCTGGCTCCCGGCAACAGGGCCGACGCCCATGTGCGGCGTCACGCCGGCCTGCCACAGCACTGCCAAGGCGTCACCGCGCTCGGCGATGGCGCCTAAATCAGCACTGGCCTGGTCGTTCCACATCGCAAACATCCCGGCCGCCCCCTCCTGGCCGGCGAGGAAGCCCACAAGGCGGAACACCGTCGGGTCCGTGCACGCGTCTGCAAAATCTCGGGCCTCTGCAACATGCTTTAGACGGATATAAAAGGAATTATGGAGTGCGGGTCTTGACTGGCCCACAAGTTGTCTGGAATCTTACGGATATTTATCCGTCGTTCTCCCTACTTTGTCTCATTGATGTACAGACTGGACTCTTATGTACACCCGTTCCTTCGCCCGCGCGGTCGCTTTGACTGCCTCTGCCTTTTGGCTGCTCATCCCAGCGACCTCGGCGTCCGCGACCGATGACACCTACACGGTTCCGCTGCACCAGCACTTGCCGCTGACAGCCTCCTCCGACGGCGTGGAGCACGAATCCGACTGCCCGGTGCCCGACACCAAGGACGGCTGGCACTTCGTGCTGCCCGGCACGGGTACGGATTTCGTCAAGCTCACGGTGACTTTCGAGCCGGGAGGCGAACAGGTCATCACCAGTTTCGGCCCGCCGTCCGACAAGCACGCCTACGCCGCGTCCGATCCCGGCGCCACGCTCGTAGCGGCCGAGGCCGAAGTGACGGGCGGCGACGTTGCCTGGTTCAACCTGTCTCACGCCTGCCCGGCATCCAATACCCAGCCCAGCAGCTCCCCGACCCCGTCACAGAGCACCTCTCCCACTCCGCCGGTCACGACCCCACCGGCGAGCGAAAGCTCTCCGGCGAGCCCGCACCCGAGCAGTTCCTCTTCTGCGGCAGTCACGCCGCCCGCGTCGTCCACCCCAGTCTCACAGAACGGCGGCGCCCTGGCCGAGACAGGCGCGCAGACAGTCAGCATCGCCGGTGCGGCGCTGCTGCTGCTCGGCGCGGGCGCTGGCTTGGTGGTAGCGCTCCGCCGCAAAGGCAGCGGCCAGCGGCACTGAGCATGTTCAGTGGGGCCACTGATCGGATGACGGCCGGGGTGGCGTGATGGGCGAAGCCCTCGAGTTGTTGAGCGGGATGTCTGACGTCCACAGCTCTTGACTCGGGGGCCTCGTGGTTCCATATCGTGCCGTACTCGATGTCCCGCATGCCTGGTGGAGTGGGTCACGAAGCTGATCGTCACCCGGGAAGGTGACCCACGGTGCCGGCCTTCACCGTCCGGACGCTGTGATCGCACGGGTGTACCTGCGGAAGAACGACACTCTGCGACAGCTCGCGGCCGGCTTGGGATCAGCCTGGGCACCGCACATGCCTGCGTCCATGCCATGGTCGGTCACCTGGCGCGGCTCGCGCCCGGTCTGACCGCAGCGCTGAGATCGGCCGACGTCCGCCGGGCGGACTATTCGGGCAAGCACCGCCGACACGGCGTAAACCTGCAGGTGGCCACCGCTGCGGACGGCACACTGGTGTGGATCTCGCCGCTTGTGCCAGGCCGGACCCACGATCTCACCGCTGCCCGCGGGCACCGGATCATCGCCACAGGCATCCGTCTGGGCATCCCCGTCCTGGCCGACCGCGGCTGCCAGCCAGCCGGTGATACCGTCGCCGTCCCCCACAGGCGACTGCCGGGCAAGACCTCACAGCTAGGCGCTGTTTCTCGGATCTCCTGACGGGGGTGGGGTATTGGGGTCAGGCTGGCTGCATGGGACGCGGAGACCTGA
>NZ_MPOH02000050.1 GCF_001896135.2 Streptomyces phaeoluteigriseus | reverse complement strand
GTCCGGGGGGGGCGGCCCGTCCGGGGGGCGGTCCGTCCTGTGGGCGGTCCCTCCTGTGGGGCGACCCGTCCTGGGGGCGGTCCGCCCTGTGGGGCGACCCGTCCGGTGGAGCGGCCCGTCCGGGGGGCGGCCCAATCGGCCGGCGGCCCAGGGGCCGGGCGGGTTGATCGGGAGCTGTTTTCCGGGGCGGTGCACGCCGTCCAGGACAGGGGGCCACGACCCCCGTGTCGCCCCCGTGTCGCCACCTCAGCAGCGGCCCGGGGTCGTGGTCTGCAACGGTCTCGCCGGTCGTTGGGCGGGGGCGCCAGGGCTGGTCCGGCGCGGCGCCGACGGGAGCCTGACCACCGCGTCCAGGCCTCCGCGCGGCGCCCGCCGCAGCACCGCCTCGCCGCCGCTCGCATGGGCGAGACGCTGCACCAGGGCGAGGCCCAGCCCCGTGCCGCCCTTGGGGGCGTCCGGGGCACGCCAGAAGCGGTCGAAGGCGCGGCGGCGCTGCTCATCGGTCATTCCCGGCCCCTCGTCCATGACGTGCAGCTCGACCCACGCCGGGCCGGTCGGGCGGTACGGGAAGCGGCGTTCGTGGGGTGCGTGGCGCCGCGATTCGAGGGAGACCGTGGAGTCGGGGGGCGCCACCCGCAGCGCGTTGGACAGCAGGTTGTCCAGAATCTGTTCCACCGCTCCCGGCACCACCAGCACCTCGCCCGCGTAGTCCCCGGCCGACGCGAGCCGTACGCCCTGCTGCTCGAACAGCGGCACCCAGGCGCGATGGCGTTCCGCGCAGACCCGGTCCAGGTCGACGTTCTCCCGTTCGGCGGCGCTCTCGTCGAGCCGGGCCATCGCGAGAAGCCCTTCGACCATCCGGGCCAACCGGTCGGTCTCGGTCAGCGCGGCGGTGAGGCCGCCGCGGGCGTGCAGGGCGATGTCGTTCTCCAGGTTCTCCAGCCGCAGCCGCAGCGCCGCGAGCGGCGTCTTCAGCTGGTGCGAGGCCTCGCCGGCGAAGGCACGCTGGGAGGCCAGGAGGTGTTCCAGGCGGGCGGCCGTGCGGTTGAAGGTCGCGGCGAGACTGCGCACCTCCGGCGGTCCTTCGGTGATCGCCACCGGGACGGCGGTACCGCCCTCGGCCAACTCGTGCGTGGCGCGTTCCAGTTCGCGGATGGGTCGGCCGGTCCAGCGGGCGATGGCGAAACCCAGGACGGCGACCGCGGTGAGCACCGCCAGGCCGCCGAGGGCCAGCAGCAGCCAGACGTGGTGGACGCGCTCGTGCACCATCCGGGTCGGCACGGTGATGCGGACGGCACCCTGCTTCTCGGCGCCGTACCGCACCGGGGTGGCCACCGCGAGGTACTCCACGCCACCGATGGTGGAGGTGCGTACGTCCGCCGTGGCGGTACCCCGCAGCGCGGCGGCGATGCCCGGCCAGGACGCGAGGTCGCGCTCCTCGCGCGGGGACACGGGGTGGGAAGTGGCGAGCAGCGCACCGGACCTGTCCACGATCAGCACCTTGCCACCGATGCGCTCGGCGCAGTGCGCCGCCCGCTCCGGCAGATCCTGCGCCGCCCGGCCCGCCGAGACGGACAGGGAGGCGAACGCCGACACCGACTCCGCCTCGTCCTTCGCCGCGTTGATCACCCGCTCCCGCTCGCCGCGCGAGTACACGAAGCCCAGGGGGATCTCCAGGCAGACCAGGACCAGGGCGGCGAGCGTGAGATAGCTGAGCAGCAGCCGACGCGTCATCGGAACGCCGCCGACTGCTCGTGCGGCGGGAAGGTGCCGGGGCCCATGGGGTCGTATCCCGACGTTTCGTATGCCGGCGGTTCGTGTGCCGGCTGCGCGGGTCGTTGGTACGCCCGCTGCGCGGGTGGCTCGTACGCCGACCGGGCGGGTCCTTCGTACGCCGGCCGCGTGCCCGGCGGCTGGGTCTGCACCGCCAGCCGGAATCCGACTCCGCGCAGGGTCTGGATCCATGCCGGGTTGCCCAACTTCCGCCGCAACGTGGCGACATGCACGTCCAGCGTCTTCGTGGGCCCCTCGTAGTGCGGGTCCCACACCCGGTCGAGGATCTGCTGCCGTGAGTACACGGCCCCCGGGTCCTCGGTGAGCAGCGCGAGCAGTTCGAACTCCTTGGGCGTCAGCACCACCGCCTCCTCCCCCACCCACACCTGCCGGGTCCGCCGGTCGACGACGAGGGGGCGGTCGCGCCGTCGGTGGCGGCCGGGGGGGTGGGGGGTACGGGATCGAAGGGGCTGAAGGTGGGGACGGGGAT
>NZ_MPOH02000005.1:380886-510511 GCF_001896135.2 Streptomyces phaeoluteigriseus | reverse complement strand
CCCGCCCCGCCCCGGCCCGGCCCGGGATCGTGGGCTGGGCGTCGCGCGAGCGGCGACCAGCCATGCTGTCTTCTGCGCTCAGTCGTGGTCGAGGGGCAGGGCGATGTCGAAGACCTGCCGCTTGGTGGGGAAGTCGCCGAGGTAGTCGGCCGCGCCGTTGAGGATGTTGACGCCGTAGAAGCGGTACGTCCCCGAGGCCCTCAGAGCGGCGAAGCCCCTGTTGTCCCCGGTTTCCCTCTTGTAGTAGATGTCGAACAGTGTGGTGGCGGTCGCCGGGCTGAGGTCGTTGTTCGTGTACGCCGCCCCGGTCACTCCCACCGCTGTGGACGCCGGTGTGGTCGGGTTGGTCAGCATGCCGTCCACGACGGTGGTGAACGGCGCGGCAGGGTCGTCGATGTTGTGCCGCAGGTTCTGTCTGATGTCACTGATCACCCTGAGCCTGTTCGCGCTCGTACGGCACGAACAGCGCGGTCCGCCTCGTTGAGTGTGGCTACGGCGTGGTGCCGGAACACCTCGCCGGCTGGCGTCGGACGCACACCGCGCGCATGGCGTTCCACCAGAGGCACGCCGAGTTGCCGCTCCAGCCCGGCGATCTGCCGTGAGACGGCCGACTGCGTGTGATTGAGCTCGACCGCCGCCGCCGACAGTGACCCGAGTCGGCATACGGTCACGAAAGGGCGCCCGGTCAGTTCCGTGGCGTCAGTATGCACAGCTGGCATGCGTCTACCGCACAGCTGACCTGCACGATATGCGCTTGTCGCAGTCTTCCGGGTGCGCCACTGTGGCGTGCATGACCACACCGCACAGGATCGCCGTCCCCGCGAGGCCTGGCAGGTTGAGGACCGCCGGGTGAACAGCTGCCCAGGTTGCCTGTTACCGGCCCCCGCGCCGGTACGTTGCCCACGAAGCCGTCCCAGCGCGGTGATCGGTCACGCACCTATGGCACACCGCCAAGCCGCGGACGGCTGCGCCGCCACACCGAACGGCCACCTGCATGGGCGGAGCACACGGTAAAACGCGGAAGAGCGGCAAGATCGCTGGGCGGTGGCACTTGGTGACCCGGGTCAGTCAAAGAGGGCAGCGACTCCATTTATCCAGATCGCGATGACCACGAGGGTCCCCACCAGGCAGCCGCCGCCCGTCAGCACATCGCCGACCGTCCACGGCTCGGAGGGCGCCTCCTCGTCCTGGTCCTCGAGGCCGTCCTGGTAGGAGGCGGGGTCGTCCCAGTCGACGGGGTGGCCCAGCTCCTCGGCGCATGCGGTCCGCACCGCGACCAGCTGTTCCTCCGCGAAGGAGGTAGCAGCCATCGCCTCGGGCCCGCGCCAGGCGAGAGCCTTCATCCGCCACCCAGGAGACCCGTACCGCGCCTCGAAGGCGGCGGTCTCGTCAGCATTGCGGTCCTCATCGAGGTACATCCAGCGTCCTGCCTCGGCGGCGTCGCCGTAGAGCCGGTACACCTCGGCCAGACGCCGGCGGAGCGTCAGGTCGTACGGGAAGGACGAGACAAGACCGCGCAAACGCTGGCGCGCGAGGGGAACCCGGCCGGCGGCCAGGTCTGCATCGACTCGGGCAAGGGTCTCTCTCAGAGGCATGAACGCATGATCGGGTACCGCGCTGATCTACGTCGACTGGTTTGCCGCTCCACACTCGCTCGCTCTCCGTCGCCGCGCTTTTCGAAGATGACTGGACGGCCGTGGACGCCGTCCCGGCCGTCCTCGGGTAGGTCATGAGGTGCCGTTGACGGGCCTTGCCGTCTTCCCCGGACGGGAGGAGCCCTCGGTTCGTCCACACCACGCCCTCACAGGGATGGCGGGTGGTTACATGCATCGCCCCGGCAAGTTGAGTGCCTGGCCGGGTCGCGCTGGTGACCGCGCTGGTCACGACGGTGGGACTGGGTGGCTCGTGGTGCCGCGGCTGAAGGCCCGCAAGCGCAGGATCGGGGAGTTCCACCAACCACAATCGCCTCCGTACGTTATGTATACGGGATTCGTACGCCATTGGAACGCGATGCGTACGGTTTGTTGGGCTAGGATCCTGTTAGGAGGTGTTGCATGTCGGAGTTGTTCGACGCGGTCGATGCGCTGGTGGCGTCCCGGTCTGTGCTGCCGCCGCCCGTGGAGCGTAAGCGGCTGCGTGTGGCGCACGGCCTGACGATCGACGAAGTGGCTACCGCGCTGAAGGTCCGCCGGGCGACGGTGTCGGGCTGGGAGGCGGGTAAGACCGAGCCGCGGCCGCCGGAACGCGAGGCATACGCGCGATTGCTGGACAAGCTAGCCGAGCTCTACCCCGCCACTCCGGCCGATGCGGCCGCGCCCGTCCAAGACGCCGCGGTACCGGCCACCTTCACCGGCGAGCCCGCCCCCGCTCCGGAGGTCCGGACCGCAGCGCCGGTCTCCGGGGCTGCGGCCGTGACCGCAGCCGGGAACACCCAGACCGGGAAAACCCAGCCCTCTGCCTCTGCTCCCGTTGCCTCAGCTCCGGCCGCTGCGTCGCGTCCGGCGCGCACTGCCAGACCGTTGCCGTCGTCCGCGTCGCGCGGTCCGGCCGAGGGGAAGGCCGTCCCGGCGAACACCCTGGCCGGTGGCACGGACTCGCGGTTCGAGAATGGTCCGCTCGCCGTCGTCGATGTCGACGCTGATGGGCAGGTCCTGGCGTACTGCGTCGGTGGCCTGGTCCTGGACGTGCCCGCCAAGAGCCTGCCGGCCTTGGTGGAGTGGACGCTGCGCGAGGCGAGGCTCGGTGCGCCGAAGCTGTCCGGTCCGGGCAAGGACGCCGACCCGCTGCTGGTGCTCACCGCATCCGCGCTTAAGCGCTACGGTCTGCCCGTCGCCCTCAGTGATGAGGAGCGTCATGCCGGGCGGCTCCCGGAGGACCACAAGGTCATCAAGCAGTTGGTGCGCGCGGAGTGGAAGCTCACGAAGCGCGGGCTGGGGCCGTGGGCGCGGATCTACCGCCCCGCGACCGGTTCGGACCGCCAGTGCGTGCAGCTGTGCATCCCCTCATGGAACGCGCTCGATCCCCGCAGCTGGCCTCACGCCGGGCAGCTCCCGCCGGCCGAACTCGCCCGCGTCCTGGGCGTGTACGCGTCGCGGGTGATGACGCCGCGCGGATCGACCGCGGTGACCGGCCTGGAGCTGATGACCGCGCTGCACCCGCCGACCCGCGCCTCCGAGCCGGACACCGACGGCAAGCGGCACTCCGAGCACAACCCTGGCTCGCTTGGTAAGGATGCCATCGACCCGATGAACTGGCCGCCGTGCGAGGTCCCCGACGGCCACCCGGTCCTCAAGGACCTGCCCCGCTTCCACGTGCGCGGCCCCGAGGAGAAGCTGTTCGAGGAGGCGTACGACTGGGCACGGCCGATGACGGATGACGAGTGCACGCTGCGGTATCTGGTCGGTATCGACGTGAACATGGCCTTCGCCGCCGGCGCCAACGGCCTGAACGTCGGCCTCGGAGCCCCGACGCACGTCAAGAACCCGGTGTTCGACCCGAAGTTGCCCGGCTCGTGGCTGGTCGATCTCTCCCACGTGGACCTGGCTCGCGTGAGAGTCGGCAAGGACAAGTGGGCGGACCTGGACGCCAGTCTGCTGCCGAGCCCGTTCACGCCGACGGGCGAGCGGCCGCAGGGCCCGGCCTGGTACGCGACTCCCACCGTCGCCTACGCCCAGGAGCTCGGCTACGAGGTGCGCCCGCTGGAGGCGTACGTCCGCTACGACAACGGCCGTTACCTGGACGGCTGGTACCAGCGGCTGCGTGACGCCTTCCTCGCCACGATGGCCGACCTCGGCGTGCACGCGGACATGGAGCCGGCCGACTTCCTCACGGCGATGGACGGCTACAAGGAGCGTGACCCGGGGCTGGCGATCGTCGTCTCGGCGGTCAAGGCGACGGTCAAGGGAGGCCTGGGCAAACTGCGCGAGCGCCCGCGCGGCGAGGGCTGGAAGCCCGGGCAGCCGTGGCGGGCCCTTGCCCGGCCCACCTGGCGGCCGGACATCCGCGCCGCGGTCATCTCCCGTACCCGGATCAACCTCCACCGCAAGGTCGTCAAGCATGCGGCGTTCACCGGGCAGTACCCGGTCGCGGTCCTGTCCGACTGCGTCGTCTACGCAGCCGACGGAACGTCACCGTTGGACTTCCTGCCCTACCGCGACGGCAAGCCGCTGCCGGGCGGCTTCAAGCTCGGCATCAACCCGGGCCTGGTCAAGCACGAGGGCACCCAGAGCGTCCTGTGGGGTGAGGAGGTCCGCGAGCGGTTCAACGCCCCGGAACTCAACCTCGCCCGCTACATCAAGGACGGGCAGGTCACGGGCAAGGACAGCGGGGAGTAGCAGACAATGAGCATGTTCGCAGACGGCCTGGACCAGGCGGTGCACAAGGCGTTCACCCGCCCGGTCCCGAAGAGCGCGGGCGCGCAGATGCGGTACCTGGTCAAGCAGTACAAGGGCACCAGGGCCGTCGCCCAGATGCTGCGGATCTCCCAGCGCACCGTCGAACGGTATGTGAAGGACCAGATCAAGAAGCCGCGTCCGGACCTCGCCGCGCGCCTGGAGCGCGAGGTGAAGGCCCGCTGGCAGCCGCAGATCCGGGCGAAGGCACGGGAGAAGGCGGCGACCACCGGTGGCATCGTCATCGACACCCGCGCCCGCCTCGGCTACACCGCGCCGATCGGGTCCACGGACCAGGATCGCGTCCGGCACCTGACCGTTGCCCTGCCCCCGCAGTACGCGGCGCGCCTCTTCGAGGCCCAGGAGGCCGGCGCCACGGACCAGCGTCTCCGGGAGATCGCTGCCGAAGCGCTCAAGGAGGTGTACTTCCAGGACGGCGGCCGCGTGCCGGAAGCCTGGAGGAGGTCCGCTTCACCGACGTCGAGCACCTCGAGTTCGACCTGTAGGCACTGCTGGTGCCGCTGGACCGGCTTCCGGCCGCCCGGAAGACCAAGGCGTTCCGATCCCACGTGCTGAGCGCGGCGCAGAAGGACTTCGGTGACCTCATCACGCTGGCAGCGCGGGGCGAACCGCAGGTACTCCTTCGCAACACCACGCCGGTCGCGGTGCCGCTTCCCGCCGACCCCAGTGCCCTCTCGTCGGACACGGTCGCGTATCCCGGCGCGGCACCCGCCGGCCACCGTGTCGAGGACGTCGCGGCGGTAGTCGGGATAGCGGCGCAGCAATTCGGCGTTGGCGGCACTGTTTTCCGCAGCCGAGGACAGTGCCGGTCGGCCGTTGATCTCCACCCGCAGGCTCGGGGAGACCAGGGCGGCGGCCGTCGCAGAGTCTGGCGGTTTTCGGCGTCTATGTATGCGCGGTAGAGCCGACGGGGTCGCTATGTGTGGTCACTGAGCTTCTTCAGAGTTGCCGCTCCAGCGTGAGGATGGCCTTGGCGATTGACTCACGGTGGCGGTGATTTCTGCAGGGGCCTGCGTTTGATGCCCGTGGTCAGCCAGGGGCCGCCGCCCTGGTAGGCAAGATCGGCCAGGATGGGGACGCTTCGGCGCTCGTAGATGCCGATGATCCGGTAGGTGCGAGCGGCGGTCAGGTCGTGAGACCGGCCCGGCAGTGCGGGTGAGAGCCACAGCGGCCGGCCGTCCGGATAGATGACCGCCTACACGTTCAGTCCGGGCGGCGATGCTTGTGGGAGCAGTTCGCGCGTGAGTCGCCGAAGTTTGCAGCGCCGGTCGCCCTCACGGATGACAATGAGCCTCCCCGGCGACCGGCGCCAGCGCCCCCGGGGCCCGGGCCAGAGGGCGGTTATAACAATTCTTATGGTGCTTGGGATGTCACTGGATGATTGGTGATGGATGCTGGTGTTGCCCCAACAGCCGCCGGATATCCGGCGGCACCACGGCTCACCGCGTGACATTCCCGTTTCCCATGACAAGGCAAGGCACATCCATGTCGAAAATCCTTATGGTGATCTCAGCCGCCACCGCCCTGCAGCTGGCTGACGGCTCGACGCATCCCACCGGCTACTGGGCCGAGGAGGTCGCTGCCTCTCACCGCGTCCTGGAGGCCGCCGGTGTGGAGGTGGCCATCGCCACCCCGGGCGGTGCGAGGCCCACCGTCGACGCGCTCAGCCTCAGCGAGCAGGGCGGCGTCTGCGCAGCGGACGCGGAGGAATTCCAGGCGTACCTCGCCGGCATCGCGAGCGAACTCGCCACGCCGCTGGCCCTGTCCGACGTTGTCGTCGGCGACTACGACGCGATCTACATCCCGGGTGGGCATGCCCCGATGGCCGATCTCGCTCAGGACGCCGACCTCGGCCGGCTGCTCAACGAGGCCGACGCCCAGGGCAAGATCGTGGCCGCCCTGTGCCACGGCGTCGCCGGTCTGCTGAGCGCCGCCAAGGCCGACGGCAGCTTCACGTTCGCCGGCCGTGACCTGACGGCGTTCACGGATGAGGAGGAGCGCCAGGGCGGCCTCGGTGAGAACACGCCGTTCTTCGTCGAGTCCCGTCTGCGGGAGCGAGGAGCGATCTCGCGCACGGGCGCGGCCTGGAGCAACACGGTCGTAGTCGACGGCAACCTCATCACGGGCCAGAACCCGCAGTCGAGCACGACCACGGCCGAGTCCGTCCTCAAGGCCCTCGCCGCCTGAACCCGCGCGCTGAGTCCCACCCGATGGCCGGGGGCCACCGGCCGAGCCCGTCGCCCCCGGCCATCGGATCAGCCCCACCAGCACAGCGCACCCAGCGCCAGATCCGGTTGGACGAAAGAGAGAAGCCCGTGACCACCCCCACCCTCAACCAGGGCCTTGACCACATCGCCATCCGCGCTTACGACCTGGATGCCTCCGCCGCCTTCTACATCGAGGGGCTCGGCTTCCGCTTCGTCCGGGAGTGGACCCTCGGCGGCGGCGCGACCCGCGTCGTGTTCCTCGACGCTGGTGACGACCGTCTCATCGAGCTGTTCGACGCCGGCTCCACCCCACCCGGTGGCTCGTCGCAGCCCCTCGATCCCGCACACCGACCCACCGATGCCGAGCGTGGCCGCCTGGCCGCGCTGGTCCACTTCGCCATCCGTACGGACGACGTCCCCGCCCTCTGGGACCGCGCGCTTGCCGCCGGAGCCCGCCCGTTTGCCGGCCCCATGAAGATCACCACCGACGCCCCGGACCCGATGAGCTTCCAGGCCGCCTTCGTCTACGGTCCGAACGACGAGGTGATCGAGTTCATCGACCGACAGACCGGCGACGGCAGCCGGCGATGAACGGCGTACGGCACGCGCGGCCTGTCCTGGCCGTGGTCACCTCCACCGGAGAGGCGCTGCGCTTCTTCGACGGCCTGACCTATGAGCCGCTGGGGGACCTTCCCGTCCTGGCCCAGCCGCACGAGATCGCCGTCGACGAGGCGGCCGGCGTCCTGTACGTCTCGCACACCTACCGTTCCGGTGTCTACGCCAATCCGGGGGAGAAGGCCCACGAGATCTCCGTCGTGGACCCTCACCAGCGCAAGGTTCTGGAGGTGGTGTCGCTCGCACCGGAGGTGGCACCCCACGGCGTCGCCCTCGACCAGGACCGCGGCCTGCTGTACGCGACCGTCGAAGCCGGGCCCGGCGGCGGCGGTGCGATCGCGGTGATCGACACCGCCACCCGCAAGCAGGTCGGCCGGATCGAGGTCGGCGCTCGGGGCCCCCACTGGTTCGCGATCACGCCGGATGGTGCAAAGGGCTACGCGACCAACAAGGCCGACCCGTTCATCTCCGTGATCGACCTCGCCGAACAGACCCTGACCGGGCGGATCCCCGCACCGTGCGGGACCGAGGAGGTCGCGGTATCGCCTGACGGCCACCGCGCCTATGCGGCCGGCATGGCACTGCACGCGGACGCCTCCGCCCCGCCTACGTTGCTCGTCATCGACACCGCCACCGACCGTGTCGTCGCACGCGAACCCCTGGCCGCTCCGGGATGCCCGGTGCACGTTGCTGCGGACGGACGCGTCCTGATCGGCCTTGTACCCACCGGCTCCGGGGGAGCGCCCAGGGACGGCCAGCTGACGGTCCTGTCCCCGGACACTCTCGCCCCGCTGGTTACGGCGTCTGTCGGCCAGGTCCCGATCACGATCCGCACCACCCCGGAGGGCGACCGCGGGTTCGTTGCCAACCTCCGCTCGGGGACCGTGCATGTCGTCGACCTCGCCGATGGCGTCGTCACCGCCGTCCTGGACATCGACCCGGGCGATCCCGATACCACCCAAGGCGCCCATGGCATCGCCTACCTCCCCTGACCTGCCTCGCAGCCTTCACTGAACGGAGCACGCTTCGATGACACGCAGCCCCCAGGAGACGTTCCGCAACCACGTCAGGGCCCTCGACTCCGGCGACCTCGACGCGATCGCTGCACACTTCACATCCGACGCCGTCTTCGTCACTCCGGCCGGGGTTCTGCACGGACGCGACGGTGTCAAGCACGGCATTGGAGCCGTTCTGGCCGATCTCCCCGATGCCGAGTGGAATCCCAAGAGCCCGATCTTCGCGGGCGATCTCCTGTTCCTCGAATGGGCGGCGACAGCGGGCGCAGCGCGCGTCGAGGACGGCCTGGACACCTTCGTCTTCCGCGACGGTCTCATCCGGGCTCAGACCGTCCGCTACACCCTGCTGACCGGCCCGACAACCTGACAGCCGTTCAGCCCGGCGGCCGGCGGCGACGAGGGGACAGCCGGTCCACCGGCCACACCACGCACACACGGGTGCGAAGCGCGCACGAGCGAACCGCACCCTCCTGGCGTACCGGAAGGACGGCCTGATGACGCAACGACCGGCCTCCCCGCCCCCGACGCCCGCGGCCCCGGAGCCAGCGAGGCGTCACGCTCGTCATCAGCTGGGCCGTCGACCGGGGCAAAGAGGCGCAGTGCGTAACCGGCTCTATCCCGGCGCAGGCCGCTGACGAGAACAACCCCCACCACGCAGCCCGCACCCACCCCCGGCAGCGGGACGTCATCCCTACACTGAGCTGCCGCACCGCACGTACCGGGTGGCGGGCGTCCCGGACAACGGACAAAGGAAGAACGCGTGCCGAGCCTGGACCTGCTGGCCACATTCCTGGAGATCTACCGGGCAGGCTCCCTCTCCGCAGCCGCTCACAGGCTGGGAGTGACACAGCCCGCCGTCACTGGGCAACTCGCCCGGCTTGAAGAGGAGATCGGGGAGCAGCTGTTCGTCCGCTCCCGCAAGGGTGTCACCCCCACGCCGCGCGCTGCGGCCCTCGCGTCCCGCGTGAGCCTGCATCTGGACGGCCTCCGTGACGCCTTGGGCTCCTCGGAGGCAGAGCCGACTCTGCGCGGAACGGTACGCATCGGTGGCGCGGCCGAGATCATGACCCTCCGGGTGCTGCCCGCGCTAGCCCCGCTCACCGGCCGCGGACTGTACCTGCGTGCGGCATTCGGCCTGGCCCAAGATCTCCTGAACGATTTGGCCGCCGACCGACTCGACTTGGTCGTCTCCGCCATCCGGCCCACACACCAGGAGCTCTTCGCCGTCCCGCTCGTCGATGAGGAGTTCCTCCTCGTCGGCCCGCCGTCCATGGCCCGCACCGTGGACGCAGACCGGCTGCGCACCGCACCGGCCGACGCCCTGGCCGCACTGCCGCTGGTCGCCTACGGAGAGGAACTGCCGATCCTGCGCCGCTACTGGCGCAGCGAGTTCGGCCACCGCCCGGCCAATCCCGTCGCCCTCGTCGTCCCCGACCTGCGCGCGGTACTGGCGGCCGTCGAAGCGGGCGCCGGGATCTCCGCCCTTCCGCGCTACCTGGCCGAGCCCGCCCTGGCCGCCGGCCAAATCATCCTGCTCCACCGCCCCGAGGCACCTCCGCTCAACACCATCTACCTCGCGGTGCGCCGCGGCGGCCGGCCAACCCGGCCCTCACCGTCGTGCGCGAGCGGCTCACTGACGCGGCAGCCCGATGGGAAGGGCTCTGAACGGAGGTGGCGCCGGATCTACGTCACGGCGTGAGGGAGGTGAGGGTGCCCCCTTCGACCTTCAGCGCTGCGCCGGTGGTCGCCGAGGCACGGTCGGAACTGGTGAAAAGGATCAGATCGGCGACCTCGGACGGCCGGATGAGCCGCTGGATCAGCGACGTCGGCCGGAACCGGGCGATGAACTCGCGCTGCGCGGCATCGAACGTCTCCGCCTCGGGGATGAGGGCGGTGATGTACTCCTCGATGCCTTCCGTGTGGGTCGGGCCCGGAAGCACGGAGTTGACGGTGACGCCGGTGCCGGCGGCGGCCTTGGCCAGCCCGCCGGCCACCGCCAGCAGGGCGGTCTTGGTCATGCCGTAGTGGACCATGTCGAGCGGTGTGTCGATGGCCGTCTCACTTGAGACGAACACGATACGGCCGAACCCGCGCCCCATCATCCCCGGCATGTACTGGCGCGCAAGCCGGACACCGCTGAGGACGTTGACCTCGAAGAAGCGACGCCATTCCTCGTCCTCGATCTCCAGCACCGGGGTGGAGGCGAAGATGCCGGTGTTGTTGACCAGGACGTCAACCTCCGGCACCGCCTCCAGCAGAGCCTGCGCGCCCTCGGCGGTGGAGACATCGGCGGCGACGGTGACCATGTCCGCACCCGGCACCCGGGCTCGGATGCCGTCGGCAGCCGCCACGAGCCGGGCCTCATCACGCCCGTTGAGGACGGTGCGGGCCCCCGCCCGGGCGAAGGCTTCCGCGGTGGCCAGGCCAATACCCAGTGTGGAGCCGGTGACCAGCGCGGTACGGCCGGTGAAGTCGATGTGCATGAGTCTTCCCTTGGGGTAGTGCGGCGCCGTGAACTGGTGGCGCCCGGCAACCCATCCGATGAGACGGATCGTTCTCTCCGAGGATGAGACGGATCGTTCTCTCTTGTCAAGCGCTTGATGAAGAGAACGATCGTCTCATAATGGAGTCGGTTCACTCCCGCTCACCCGAAGAGGAGACTCAAGGTGCGACGACCGGCCGAGGAGACGCGACGGCACATCCTGGACGTAGCCGGCGACCTGTTCTACTCGCGCGGCGTCCGCGCCGTCGGCATGGACCTGGTGATCGGCACGGCAGGTGTCGCGAACGCGACTCTGTACCGCCAGTTCGCCAACAAGGACGAGCTGGTCACCGCCTACTTGGTCAGTCGTAACGAGCACTGGTGGCAGCGCCTCCGCGAGACGGCGGCAGCAGCACCCAGCCCCCGCGCCCGCATCAAGGCCCTGTTCGACCTCACCCGGCAGGACATGGCCTCGCCGGGCTACCGCGGCTGCGCCACACTGAACATCACCAGCGAGTTCCCCGACGCGGACCATCCCGCCCACGCCGCAGCCGTTGCCCACAAGAATGAGGTGCAGACCTGGCTCAGCGAACAGCTCCGCGAAGCAGGCGACGCGAACCCCGACGACACCGCCGGCAAGCTCCTGATCATCCTCGACGGCGCCCAAGTCCTGGCGGCTGCCATGGCAACCGACACCCCGGGCGACCACATGATCCAGCTGGCGGAACAGCTCCTCGACACGCGGCTGCCCGCACCTCTGTAGCCGGATGACGACGGTCACCACTCCGGTCATGTGGGAGTGATCTTGCGGGACATGCGGCGCGCCCGAGGTACGGACCCTATCTGCGGCCGAGTTCTTGGCGCACGTCCACCCCGTGTCCTGCGCATCCTGGCCGAGATCAGGGAGACGTGTCCGCAGATCGCGGTCCCCGCAGCTGCTGGACTTGTACAACAACGGCGCTACGCCGCGAGATCGCCCATCCTTCTCCACGGCGAGGACAACGCCGCCTGGGCCATCCTGTAGATGATCGCTTGTCGTCAGTTGGACATACGGACCGTTCTGGGGGAGTGCTCCGGCTACCGCCGGACGGAACGACCGCCGAGACCAACGCCGACCTCATCCGCGCCGCGCGCGGCATCATCAGTAGGCGATCAGGCGGCTCCAGCTCCCGACTCGCACCGTCGGCCACAGCTCACGCTGACCAGGGGCTCACGAATCTGGCGGCCAACTTCCGGGCGGTCCAGCGACTGGGCCGTGGAGCGTCCGCGTACGCGGACGGCATCCTCGGACGGCTCGCCGCGCTGAGCCGGGCCCTGAGTGACGCCGGTGCTGCTCATCGGCTTCGGTACTCAGGGCACCGCGCGATGAGACGCACAACCGCGGCATCCTTTGTGCTGGGGAATCCTGGCCAAGTCGTTCGAGTCGTCAATCAAACGACGATGTACGCCTGGAATATTGCCAGGCCACTCGTGATCGAGCACGCGGCCATCGACGGGCCATTCGCGCTCGCCACGGTGGCGTTCTGGCTGCTGCACGGGCCACCGACTGAATTGCGAGGCCACGGCCCAGCAGCCGACGGGCACCGAGCGTGATCACCGTGCGGGTGAGGACGCTTTCCAGGGAGCGAACGCATTGTCCACCGACTTCATGGAAGAGCGCAGCTCGGGGAAGTGTCGCAGCAGCACGCTGACCATGCTGTTGTTCTCGATCCAGTCCAGTCCGGTCTGCGTGTACACCTGGGGCGTGTAGTCCTTGGTGAGGAAACGGTCGCTGTTGAGCCGACGGGACGCCATGAGGACAAAGATGCGGAAGGCCGTGTCGCTGAAGGCGAAACCCTTCGGCCGGGGCTCGGCGAACATGCCCACCATGAGGTCGACGCGTTCGATGTCGCCCTCGTACACCCGATGCAGCTCCTCAGCCCAGACCGGATTGTCCGTGAGCGAGTCGAAATCCTCCGCCGGGGAAAGATGCAGCAGACGTCTGAATTCGTTGTACCGCGGTACACCGAGTTCCCGGATCCGCAGGATGTCGACTGCCCCGAGGTCCATGAGCTTGCCGTCCGGGCGCTCGAACTCCTGCAAAAACTTCGGGTAGTTGTGCAGGGTCACCAGACCTGGATGTGAGGTGCCGAACGAGTAGAACAGATCCGGCAGGGTGTGTTTGCCGAGGATCTCATAGGCCTGCCGCCCGGCCAGATCCCGGAATGTCGCCTCCTGCAGCAGGGAGTCGTCCGCGACCGAGCGCAAGCTCCAATCGTCGGGGACGAGGGGATGCATCCGGTAGACGGCCACGAACTCCTCGGTCAGGGAGTAGGGGACACCGAAGTGGTCGGTACGCCCGCCCACGATGCCGCTGAGCACCTCGCTCGAGCTGATCCGGCCGAACAGCCTATGCACCTGCTCACCGAGGACGCCGAACCAGTTGGCGCGCATTCCGGTGACCATCGTCGGATGGCTGATGACCGCCGGAGTCCATTCGATGGTGTGGATTTTGGCGATGAGTGCAGCGGCGATCAGGCGCGCCCGCTGGAAGATCTCCTCGTCCGACCAACTGGGATATTCGCCACGCAGTCTGTCACAGATGGAGTTGTGCTCCAGGATGAACAGGGTGTGCATCATGGCGAGGCCCACCCAGAACCCAGGCACGCTCGCCGGGTCACGTTCCGGATCGTCCGCGAACAGCGATCCGTTTCGGGGCACCTTGAGTTTGCCATCCTCGCCGGTACGCAGCTGCCGCTGGGCGGCCAGGTCGTCGCCGTAGAGCTGAGACGCGTCCCACCAGTGCGATTTCTCGTTGATGTACGTCGGCGGCAGCCCGTCGTCACTGTTCGGTCGGGTCGGGTCGGCGAGCGTCCGCGGCACGAGCATCGGCCGGGCGGGCCAGGGGTCGTCGTCGACAAGCTGGATGTGCCAGGGACGGTCCACCGCGCCCTGCCCATGGCTGACCCAGTCCCGGATCATGAACTGCAACCACGCCGCGACCAAGGCGTTGACGGACTCGGCGGGAACGAACTCATGCCTGGTGAGGACAGCGCGACTCACCTCACGTGGGCTCGGCGACATGATCTGCGGTTCGGTTTCGGGGAAGCTCCGCTCCGGCGGGGCGTTGCGGCCGAAGCGCGAACCGGTCATACCCATACGAGGGTTGGCCAGGTCGGTGTACGAGCCGTCGGCCGTGCGCTCGGTGAGGTGCCGCGGTTCCGACGGCCCAATCGGTGGCAGGTTCTGTGTCGGGTAGGTGCTGGTGTCGAAGAGGTTCTTCCGGCGCAGATTGTTACGGAGCCCGATGAGGGTCAGCATGCCGAGCGACTTCGGCAGGTTCTGCCAACCGATCTTGTGGTCGACGGCCAGTGCCAGCTCGTTGTGCAACTGGACGAACCAGGAGGCAGGTCCGGTCTCGCCATTTCGCGGTGTTGTGCGGCCCGCTGAGCCGTCGTGAGTTCTACCCATCGTGGTATTCCTTCCGGCGTGCGATGGCGGTGTTCTGAAGGAATGGTCAGCGCGTGGCCGGACGGCATCGGCTCCGCCGCTGCGCCAGAAAGGTGAGGGCGACATTGACCGTCGAGATCGCGGTGGCAGCCACCGCGGGCCGCCGGGCGAGCGTCCCTTCCTGCCCGACCCAGGCAGCTGACAGGGCGTCGCTCGTATGGATCAACGTGCCGACGCGCAGTGCCCGGTCAAGCTCGACCGGGTCCTTGACGCAGAGCAGCTCGACACCCAGGACTACGGTCCGCACGCCGAACATCCGCAGCACGTAGATCAACGCCGGTCGGCCCGGTTCCGCCCCCAGTCGGCGGGCCACCAGCTGAGGCGCCAAGAGTGCCGCCACGCCGTTCACCAACCGGATTACGCCGAGGCTGTATCGGGCTACTGTTTGCCCGTCCATAGTCGTCGCCCCTTCCCAAGGGGTAGTGCGTGCCGCGTACGACGCTAGGGCATGTCCCGTCGGGTCGCCCGTCGACGGCTCTGCGTGGCCGAGCCGTGTCAGGTGCCATCACCGGGGTCCTCGCGCGGGGTACCGTTCATCGCTTGACGGAGCCCGGAGATCCGGAGGTAGGTGGCGCGGTTCTGGTTGCCCAGCGGCCGGTGCTCGGGCAGCGCGTGCCAAGGGTTGAACGACGGCCGGTCGGCAAGGGCGAACCGTTGCGTCGCGTTGAAATCCTGTCTCGGCAACCGCAGCGTGGCCACCGGGATGAACGACGAGAGCCTTTCGGGCCAGACTACCGAGGCGTCCTCGATCGGCATCCGATGCGGATCGGTTTGCAGTTGGGCGAGGAAATCGAAGGTGCCGTCGCGTTCCCGCAACACCGAGCAGCTTGACGCCGATGCTGAGGACACCGTTGTCCTCGATGTCGGGCGGTGACAGGGGCCCGGTCCGGCGAAGCGGACCCAGGCCGGAAAGGTGGTGGGACGAGTGAAGACACTGTGGCGCAGGCGCTCGGGCAGGTCTGCGGCACAGTGAACTCCCCGCGCGCACGACCCCGTAGGACTTGGTGTTCCCGGCCCGCTGCGCGGACCCCGGCGCGTACTCGCGTGCGAGAGAGCGGCCCATCTGACGTGCGATGTCCTCGGCGATACCGGCCTCCTCGCGCCGGACCGCCTCTTCGGCGAGATGAAGGTGTTCGTCGCGGCTTCGGACGTTGATGAGCCACTGCACCAGCGCCTGTACTGGCCGGCTACTGGCCGGCGCAGCAGTCGGTCGAGCAGCGGGCGAACGCAGGGATCGACGCGCCGTTCGGGCTGGACGCACCACAGGACCGCGTCGTTGATCCGCTGTGCCCCGGTCACCGCTGCTCGCCCTTTCTTCCGGTTGGCTTCACCGAGCACCTTCCGCACATCATCGACCCGGTCCGGGGGCATGGTGGCCAGGACGGTAACTGCCGACTGGTGCGGCATAATTCAATACATCCCATCAGCGTTGCGGCTGACGGGCCGTCGCTCACGGCGTGTGCGGCGTCTCAGGTATGGGCACCGGCAAAGTACAAGGAAAAATTGAGGATCCTGCGCCGTCCCCAGTAGACGATTCCCAGATAGCGGTAGGGCCCGACCTGGCGGATCTCGTCACGTATCCAGTGCGCGACGAACGAGGTGCGGGAGTAGTCCAGGACGATGCATTCGCCACCGTCCAACAGGCTCTCGCCTCGGTAGACCTTCGCGCGTATCGCCCGGATGCCGAAGGGGGTGACCCTATTGCGCAGTTCGCCGCGGTCGGGGTCAACGACCTTGCCCTGCCATGCGAGGAGACGGGCGAGTGCAGCCACTGCCTTGGACGTCTTCGCACCACGCGCGGTAAGCACAGTGCCACGTCCCTCACCGCGCGGTATCTCTCCGGGATGACTGGCGCGGAACAGCCGCTCGAGCTCCGGCCGCGACATGGTCAGCAGCTCGTCGATGTCCGCACCCGTACCGTGGCTCATCGCACACCTCCGGGGGCGTACCCCTCGTCAGAACCATCCTATGGCGGTCAGCTTCACCGGGCACCTCAGAACCACGGCAAGGCCGGGTGCGACCAACTGGTCCGTCCCAGATCCCACGTCGCAGAGGCGGTGCCCCGAGATGACCGTCCGCTTCGCTATCTGGGACCCGATCACCGGCGTCGCTGGCGGTGCGGCTGTCGGGCTGGGCCTCAGGGCGGACTCCGGGAACCGTTACGGGTTCGGCTGATAACTCAGAGGCCGCTGTGCCTCGTTGGACCTGTGAGTGCCTGTGGTGTGTCGGGTGTGATGGGGCCGGGTTCCGGCTCCGGACTCAGGCCGCGGCGGGGTCCGCGACGCCGATGGCCGCAGGCCGACGGAGAACGGATGCGCGAGCCGGAGATGGGTGTGGGCGGCGATCACCGCGCTCGCCCTGCTCGCCCAGGCCACCGACCCGGCCCCCTTGTGCCGAAGGGTCAGCCGCGGCGGAACCCGCCGCCATGATGGCCGGGCCTGCCGTGCCTGTCATGGCGGTCCTGCCCACCACCATCATGCCCGCCGTGCCTGTCCTGCCCACCACCATCATGCCCGTCATGCCCGTCATGGCGGTCCGGGTTGCCACGCTTGGGTGAGAGGTTGACGGTGTCGCAGTAGATGACAGGCCCTGGGGTCGTGGGCGGGGTGAGGCCGTTGGCTCGGACGCCCTCGGTCTCGATGACCATCAGGCGCAGCGGCTCCCCGCGTCGCACGGGTGGTATCGGGACCTGACCCGTGTAGAAGGGAGTCCGGGAGGATTCCGCGTCGATCGAGGTGAGTACCGTGGCGGTGTCCTCGAGTGTCACCCAGCCGAGGTCCTCGTCTTCGACGACGCTGTTCCGGCGCTGCAAAGTGGCTGTGATCCGCGGCGCAGGCGAGCCGGTGGGGTCCCAGGAGGGGCCGGTGACGCTCACCGACAGCGACTCGCCGGGCGTGACGATCAGTTCCCGGTCGGGAAGGGTGCGCACCAGATCGGCGAGGACGACCTGCGAGATCTCGGCTCCGGGGATCGAATCCGGCTGGTAGCGGACCAGGGCGAGCCGGACGAAGGGCAGGCAGGCGTCCCCGGTGTCGATGTCGAGGTCGCAGAACCAGCGGCCGCCCCTCTTCTCCGTCTCGTCCGTCCCCCCCATCCCCCGCCTCTCCTCAACCTCCTCCGTGTCGAACTGCGGAGCGAAGCCGACGACCGTGACGTCGAGCGAGCCGGAGGGCGTGTGGAGAGAGAGTTTCCCGGACTGCCGCACCGCGTTGGTGAACATGTCCGCGGTCGGGGCGACGACGGGCGCGGAACGGTGGATGGGGTCACGGCCCATCAGGGTGACCCAGGCATCCCGTACGGAAGCCGGGTCTCCCCCCGGAGACTCACCGAGGACCACGCCGAGCAGCTCGCCGTCTCCGGAGGAGAACCAGGGACGTCGAGGAACACCCGGACACCGCCGCCTCGCCGGCGGTGGACGATGGCGCCGGGCGGTCCGTCGACCTGCTTCAAGTGCTCCAGGGCGAGGGTGGGTACGCAGTACAGCAGCCGTGGCGCAGTGGGCGGTGCGCTGCTCGGCACCGAGTACTTCTTCGCCTCCCCCCGTACGGTCAGCGCATTCTGGCCGGCCGCGGCGAACTGCGGAGGGAAACAGTCCCCGAACCTGCTGCCGGCCACCGGGCGGTAGCTCACCTTCCGGTGTTTGGTGTCGCCGAACTCGTGCTTTTGGGTCACGGGAGGGATCTTGAGCAAATCCGCCTTCGCCTTGTCCTCGGCCGTCAGGGCCACTTCCTCGAGCGCCCTCGCCTCGTCCGCGGCCACCTTTGCCCTGTCCTCGGCCGCCTTGGTGCTGAAGGTCAGGATGCCGTTTCGGAGGATGGCGGGTTCGGTGTCGGGGGCGCCTTCCCGGCTCACCCTCGCCGTCAGGAGGTCGAACACCGGGACGGCCATGTCCCGCGTGTCGCGGCCCGTGGGCCCGGCGTCCGTCACCTCGGTCCACTCCGCGACCAGGTCGATCCGGTCCGTGCTGTCCTCGTCCAGCGCGATGGTGCCGGCGAGGTGCTCGGCCGTCGCGTTGGAGGCGCGCGGCGTCGCCACGGGAGACAGGTCCAACACCGGTGCCTTCAAGGGCTGTTGAACGGCATGGACGAGCGTCAGTTCCTGGCAGGGGGTGAACATCCAGTGTCGACCGGCCGCGGCCAGTTCCAGCGCGTGGTCGGCTCTCCGCAGCTCTGCCGCCTTTCGCGCCGCCGCGTCATCCTCCGTTTCCGGCGCGATTCCCGGTGCCGGCGCCGGCAGTTCCCGGCACCACGAGGCCATGCCCATGACCTTCTCGTCGAAGTCGATCGCGGAGCACAACCTGACGGTCGCCACGACGCCCTTCGGCAGCGACACCGTCAGCACCCTGGACGCCTCGTCGAAGCGTGGCGGCGCACTGCCTTCGGCCAGCCTCAGTCGGAAGGACCTGGGACGGTGCCAGACATCACCGCCCCAGGGGACGATGAAGGGCTCCCCGGCGGGCATTCCCGGCAGGTCGAGAAGGACCGCTCCCGTGCCCAACGGATCGCGAAGGTACGGCACGTCGACCTGCCCGCCCGTGTGCAGGGCGGTCACTACAGGGTTGTTGGGGTCCGCCGCCGGCGACGGGATCGGCTCCAGCTGTACATTCGGAAGGGACGGATCGTTCAGTGAGCCGCTCTCCCGCTTGGCCAGTTCGTAGACCGAATCCTGGGCCCGCTGATCGGTGGAGCCGATGGCCTCGTCCAGCAGGCCGTGCCACTCGACACATTGCAGCGACGCCTTGGGCGCCACCACATGGCGTTCGTCCGTTCCCTGGTACGGGAGGTGTCCTTCCTCGGTGACCAGCCGCGACCGGTTGAAGTCCGCGGCGTACTGCTCCGCTGTCCTGCCCGTGTCCCGGCCTTCAGAACCTGCGTGATCATCGCCGGCTCCGGGGCCGGCGGCGCAGTCGACCGCGAAGCCGCCCTTGCGGCCGAGTTCGGTGAGGGACTGACAGCCGGGGTTCCCGTCGGCGTTTGTCCCCTTGAACCCCTGTGCACGTTGCTCGGCGGCGTAGGCGGCCTTGGTCTGGTTGCCGAAAACACCGTCCGCGCCGCCCACGAGGCTGTGCCCTTGGGCGATGAGAGCCTCCTGGACGGTGCGGACGTCGTCGTTGGTCTTGCCGACCTGAACGTTGGCCAGGACGACCGTCACCTCACTTCCCGGAGGGCTGGGGGGAGCGGCCGGGGGCGGCCCGGACCCCGGGCTGCTCCGGATCACCATCCGGAAGGCCGAGGCGCCTTCCGCGAGAGGCAGTCTGGGTGCCACGGCGGGCGCCGGGACAGCCTCGTACCTCTGGAACACCAGCAGCCCGTCACCGGGGAGCGCCAGATCCTTCTGTTCCATCAGGGCATCGGCCTCCGCCAGGGTGGGGCCGTTGCCCGCAAGGTCGACGGTGCGCAGTCGCACCCGGTACTGGTGGCCGAAGCGCAGCCTTGGCAGCGAGCCGGGCCGCACCTTGGACGTGATCTCCAGCGGGAGTGCCGTCATCGCCTTGTTGCTGACCTCCACCGGCTGATTGGGGGGCCGGTTCGCCTCGACCGATCCCTCATCGATGTCCAGTACCAGGCCCGGGCGGGGCGCGGACAGTGACCATCCGTCCCAAGTGACCAACTGCTCGGGTACGTAAGGCTTGTCGTCGCCCATTCCTGGCGGCAGTGATATCAGGTTGGCCTGGAAGAAGCCCTCGTCGGATGCCGTGAGAAGGAGCGGTCCACCACTCGGCTGCCGGTACTCGACGTCGCGCTCGTGCAGCGAGAACCAGCGCTGATGGTCCTCGTCCCAAATGTCCATCCGGTGGCCACGGACCAGGTCCTCGGCGACCAGCTTGGGGGCGGGCGGGGGCGGCGGTGCGGTACTTGGGGTCTGAGGGTCTCGCGCCGCGGCTGCCGTGCTCGTGAGCACCTGGGTGAAGGCCTGGTCGTGGTCGACCGCCCGATCCAACTCCTCCTTGAGCTTCTCTCGGCGCTTGTCCCTGACCAGCGAAATTCCATGGGTCCGCACCGGGGACAATCCCCTGGCATCCGAGGAGCTCGCCATCCTGATGTGCGCGGCGATCTGCAGCGCGGCGCCGTCGATGTCGGCCTGCTCGAGGGAGAAGTCCTCCTCGGGCAACGCCAGCACGCCGCGGGACGGCGACGCCAGCGGGTCGGCGGTCGTGCGGGACTTGGCCCCGGGAACGAGGACGTGGCGGTCCGGGAGGAAGACATAGAAGGTGTGGGGGGACACGTCGTGCGAGTCCGCGTGCGGTTCGGTCCAGTGGGGAGTGACGGTCAGGAACCGCTCGCCCGAGGAGACGGGCAGCCGGTCGGCCGGCAGCAGAAAGTCCAGGACCAGTCCGAGGCGCCGGAGCAGCTCGGGATGGTCACCGAGCGAAGTGAGCATCTGGTGGAAGTCGGGTTGCGACAACTCCGTCGGCGGCATTGGGGAATCGTCTTCGCCGCCAATCGTGCGCGGCCTTGTGATCGTGTGGAAGGCAGTCAGCGCAGCCAGTGCGTCAGGCATGGCACCCCGATCTGCGGCCAGCCCCTCGACGCCCGGTGAGGAAGTGCTGAGCGAGGGCATCACGTCCCTGGTAGCGGGCTCTCTCTCGGGCGACATCTTGGCCGCCTCGGCGTAGGTACGCCTGGTGAGTCTGCTGACTTCGTTGGCCGAGTAGGTGTGGCCGTCATTCACGTCCATGCACTTGAAGACGAACAACTCCAGCGGGGTGTCTTCGGTGAAGAGTTTCTTCCACAAGTTCGCGTCGGGGTGCGGCCCTTGTGGGTCGATCCGGCCGGTGAAAGACGTGGACGAAGCGGAAGTGTCGTCCCCGGTGGCGAACTCGAAGGTTGCCGCCTTCACCCTTTCCGGCCAGGTGACGAAGTCGGGGAAGTTTCCGAGCGTGCTGAGCACCGGTTGGTCGGCCGCCGCCACCTGGGGCTGGTCGGTTGTTGTCAGCCGGGGGGCGATGAACACCGACACCCGGACCTGGCTGCCGTCGTCCGTGAGCCCGGCGGGAAGAACGGTCCAGTTGATGTGCTGTTCGAATGGCATGGTCGTCTCCCACGGGGCTCACAGGGCCGGCGCGTCTCAGGGGGCGAACGCCGGGCAGTACTCGTGCCAGTGGTGTGGCAGGACGGAGTCGGCGAAGGTGGGGTCGCCCGGCGCACCGGAGAAGCTGCGCTCGAGCTCCAGCGAGACGGACTTGCTGAAGAAGGCGATCCGCACGCTGACCGTGAGCCTGCCCTTGCCCCGGACCACGGACTCGCGACCGTGCTTCTCGTACGTGAGCTCAAGGTAGAACTCGACGGACACCGTGATGATGCCCAGCACGCACAGAAATCCGTTGCACCGTAGGTAGCCGCCGAGGGACACCCTGTCTGCGGCTCCGTCGAACTCGAAGCGGATGCCCGCCATGACCGACACGCCACCGCTCGCGACCCCGAGGTTCAGTGCCGCGCTGCCGCCGAACTCTATGGCGCCCTCGATCTGTTGTACGCCTGTCGCGTCGACCAGCATGGAGAAGTAGCCGCCGCCGCCGAACAGGGAGACGGTGACGTTGAAGGGATGCGTCCGCTCGGAGACCGTGAAGCGGAACGAAACCGGTTTGCCGTCGAAGGGGATCAACAGCTCCGCACCGAGCGAGACGTTCGACAGGGTGAAGACGCCGACGCCGATGGCTGGAAGCGCGAGTCTGTAGCCCGCGCGGATTCCGCTGGGCTGTACCTCGATGTACGCACCGCCGCCGAATGCGTCGGCGGGCAGGGCGCTGCGCAGGCTGTTGATGAACTCCAGCTCGTTGGTGAACTTCAATTCCAGGCCACTGGCCGCCACCTCGGGCTTCTTTCCCGGCCCCGTTCTGAACTGCAGGTCGGCGATCTCCACTCGGGCCATTCCCTCGAAGTCCAGCGCGAAGTTGGTCAGTCTTCCCTCCACCGTGGCCTTGTCGACGGCGTCCTTCGAGCGGACGGTCCGGGCGTCCAGGGTCAACACGGCATGGGACACATCGAGGATGTCCTTCGAGTTGTCGCCCGGCTGCACGTCCCGCTTCCCCAACGCGGTCTTCCACACGTAACGCAGTTCCTTGCCCTGCCCGTCCGCCAGGTCGCGGATACGGAGTACGGGCGTCGGCAGCAGGCCGTTGGAGGCGCGCAGGATGGCCTCGATCTGGTCGTCGCCGAGCTGCCGCAGCGTGCCGAGGCTGTCCTTGGCGATGTTCTGCAGGTACCGCCCGAGGTCGATGAAACCGAGCAGCTTCGCCCCGCCGAAGGCCGCCTTGATGTCGGCGAGGGGAAGCGCTTCGACGACGTCCCCGGCGGTGCCCGTCTTGAAGACGTCCGGAATGACGCCTGCCTGGCTGGTGATCAGCTTGACCGAGGCGTTGGGGCTGGCGACCCCGCCGGCCTTCTCCGCCCCGAAGGTGAGGCTGAGCGCCTGGTCCAGATTCAGGTATGCGCCCGCTGGATGCTTCTCCATGCTCTGCTGGAGAAAGGTGTCGTTGAATCTCACCGCGAGATAGCCGGCGTTCGGGGTGAACTGCTCGACGGCGGGGACGCGGACCTCCGCAGCGGATACATGGGGAAGACCGACCACGGGGTGGCCTGCCGGACCCGTTACCCCGAGCCCGAAGGTCAACTTGCCCACCGCGTGGCTCGTGCTGCCGAGAGCGTCGGCGGGCGGCTGCGCCATGGCCATCACCTGTCCGCCCATCGACCGGTTCATGCGGCTTATCAGCTTCTGGTCGATCGGGCTTGGGGCCGTCGCGTTCAGGTCTCCCGCATACAGGTCCTTCAACTGTGTTTCTTGTCTGGCCTTCTCCATGCCGTCGGGAACGAACACCAACGGCATGGTGAAACTGACCTTCCGATTCTCGTGGTCCGTTCCGATCAAGGTGAACTCGTGGTCACCCCCTGAGCTTTGGAGAGCCACCCAGAAAGCATCGTTGCCAGGTACGGGCTGGAGAAGCGGTGGGGTGACACGGTCGGTGATGCGCAGCGCACGGAAGGGCATTTCGCGTCCTCCGTGCGTAAAACCGGTCTCCGAGCCGTACTGGACCTCCGGTTGCTTGACGACGACGCGGTCCTCTCGTTGAAGGTAGGCGACGATTCCGTCATTCGGGCGCGCGACGAACAGCCGTCTGAGCTCCGAGACGAGCTGGGCTTCATGACCGGTGGACAAACGGCCGCGGCTGACGACGCGTATGTACTGGTCACGCCCCAGGCCTGTGATGTGGTCGTACGTCTCCAGGTTCGGGGCGCGTTTCCCGAGGTCCAGGAGTCGGCGCTTGCTTTCCGGCGACAGTGGCTCCCAGGCGCCGCGCACGTGGGCAGAGGTACCCAGAGGCGTCATGATGAACTGCTCGGCCTGCAGCGGTGCACTGGGGACTTCGATGGGCAGGCTACCGCTTGGTCCTGACAGTTCGGCCCGGCTGGTGAGGGTGACGATGTCCTCCAGCTTCTCGACCGTCAGCGGGTTGTTCGCGGTCAGTCCACTTCGGTCCGCGACTGTCGCGAAGGCCCGCAGCAACACCTCGCCGTCCCGTGCACCGTGCAGCCGCGTGTGCCACAACGCAGTGCGGCCATCGACCTGTTGGGGCTCACGTCGGCCCACCCAGTCCACGGGCTCGTCGTACGTGATCAGCAGCCGGGTCGGGAACTCGATGACACTTCTGGGGATGCCCTGGAAGACCGTCGATCCCGCCGTGTCCGGGCTCTGCAGGCCCGCCGGCACTGTCATCGGCACCAGCCGCGCCCAGTTGAGCAACGAGGCCAGCGACAGCTCCAGGCCGTCGATGTCGGCGGGCACCGAGAAGGCCAACTGGGTCGAGTCCGCGGTCACGGCCTTCATGGGATCAAGTGCGGTGACGACGGGGCTCACCGGTGCGGGAACCTCTTCCAGCACATGCTGCGGCGGCAACCCGACGAGGATGAGCGTGGGCGCACCCGGATCCCGCCGCACGAGGCGCCGACCGTCGAATCGCAAATTGACCAGGC
Organism: Streptomyces phaeoluteigriseus; assembly: GCF_001896135.2. Lineage (GTDB taxonomy): Bacteria > Actinomycetota > Actinomycetes > Streptomycetales > Streptomycetaceae > Streptomyces > Streptomyces phaeoluteigriseus. The sequence continues at coordinate 486,319 of NZ_MPOH02000005.1, read as the reverse complement.
CTATGTCGACGACGAGCATGTCTGCCGGCCGTACCACCCGAAACGGCCCCTCCGCCACGTCCTCGTCGTGCGGACCGGGGTCTGGGGGCCTGTCGGGGCGTGGGTCCTGCCCATGCGGACGAGGCCGCCTCCCACCGCTTCCGCCTCCACCGAACCCTCCGCGAGGGTGACCACCATGGTCGCCTCGGTGGTCGCCTCCGGGATGGTTCCGCACTTCATGCCACAGCCGCAGGGAGACGGAACGAGGGGGGTGGAAAGACATGGTCAACGCCTCATCCGAGGTCGTGAGAGGCAGGAACTGCGGCGACGCCGCTCACCGCTCTTCCATGCTCACTCCGATGGCGGATCGACGCCACTGGGATGTACGAGGAGTGCGAGGCGGTTCGCATCCGGAGGGACGTGGCGAACCGACGCACCGGCTGTCGCATCAGGGAAAGAGGAACGCCGCGGTCGCGGCGTCGAATACCTGTGAAACCGGCCTGATGGATGCGTTATTGGCGAACGGCAGGTTCTGGAATGCCAGGACGAAACGGCTTCCTGTGGAGTTCTCCTGGACGATCGCCGCTTCGGACGCCACTGCCTGTTGAGTGGGAGTACCGGTGTGGACGGAGCCGAAGCCCCTCTTCGATTGCAGCAAGCTGAATTGCACGGTCGTGTCCCGGTCCAGGAAGGTGTGCCGGCGCTGCACGGCCTTGGTCAGGAGATCCAGCATGGCCTCGTCGCTCGGTCCGTCGACCAGGGGCGCGTCGCCGGCCAGGAAGGTGAACAGGCGGGCCATCTGCCGGAGGGACGTCTCCTGCGCGGTGGGGGTGTCGTTGACGCACGGGATGCGCTGCGGCGGAAACCCGTTCGCGAAGTCCCCGCACAGCCACATTCCGTCGGCGGTCCGGGGCGTGCCGGTGGCGGTCTCGTCGAAGAATCCCGCGGTCGCGGCCCTACGGTGAGACAGCCGAAGCCGACACCGTGTACCACGACACCCGTCGCGACGTCGTCGCCGTCGGCGATGGAAGCGGTGAGATTCGTTTGGAAGTTCGTGGAGAACGTGACGCTGGAATCCGCCTGCACGGTGAAGATCTGATCCCACCGTGGAAGTATGAACCCGGTGAGATTGACGCCGGCGAGCTGTACCACGCGGACATCGTTGATGATGTCGTTGAATTCGCTTCGCAGCAGGGGGATGACGTCGCCGGGCTGAGGCTGCTTTTCGGCCACGAGTTCGTTGGCGGCTCGCAGAAGCTCGAACGATGCCCACATCGATGCCGCCTTGAGCAGGCTCGCTGAGTAATGGATTTTTCGCTCTCGAGGTGTCCGGCGAAGCCATGGGGCGCCGAGTCATTGAGTGCGACGATGCCCATGGGTGTACTGCTCAGCCCTGGTGGGGAGGCGGCCAGTGCGTTGTCGAATGCTTGTTGCCGGTCCGCGTCAAAACCGAGCAGGTCGGACTTCACGATGGCCGCGGCGATTGACGTCATCGAATGCCGCTCCGATGACGATGCCGACGGCCAAGTCGACCACGTTGCCACGCAGGATGAAGCTCCGGAAGCCCTTCACTTTCTCACCCCTTAACAGCCCATGACGTCTACGGGCGGCACCAGGGGCGCAGTCGGCCCGCCCCGCTTCACCCCGGATGCCCTGACCACGCCTCACCCATACCTGCTGGACGCGCATGGCCCACTCCGGGGCGCGCGGCAGCACTGCCACTGCAATGTGCCGTACGTCACCGGCTCCCCGCTGGTATCTGGCACAGACTGGCCGAAGGTCCGCACCACGGGCGATCACCCGCGAGGAGACCGCAGCGCGGCGGTCACTCGTTGTTCTAGGTCATCCCATGCCGCCCCAGCCTGCGGGACGCACCCAGCTCCTGACTTGCCACCGCAGGAACGGGGGCGGGGGGGGGGCTGGTCAGGTCGCGATGGTGGCCAGTCCACCAATCCCGATCAGATGGATGATCACCATGTCGAGGATGTCGATGCCCATCAGCAGCCCGCCGGATTGTCGATCGTGTCCGGCACCACGGACGGCATCTGTGTGCTGACTCTGGCCGGAGAGATCGACCACCACAACGGAGACAAGCTCCGACAAGTCCTGGACGTTCCCGACCATGTCCGCTCTCGCATCGTGGTCGACCTCGGTCGGGTCACCTTCATGGAATCCAGCGGTAGCTGGCCGCCCCCGCCGCATCAGTGATGCGGTGCCCTGCAGATCGTCGGCGTCGACACCGTCATCGACTGCCGCGAAACGCTTCGCCACGCCTTCAGAGCCTGACCCTTGGTGATGCCCCGTACCCCTCGCCGTACGGATCGGAGCGTTGCGTTACACGCTGGCGGTGCTGGGGCACGACTCGGGCCAGGATGAGGAGAACATGGTCTCCTCATCCTGGCTGACCAGCTCGCTTCGGGCTACGCGCTGTGGCGGCGCTGACCACCAGATGGCAGGTGCAGCTCCGCGCACCTGCGCCGCTGACCACGGGCCGTGACGGCTCGTGGCCGCCAGCTCCGGGCGGCATGAGCACATGATCAATGCCGGAAGTCGTTGGGTCCCCTCTCGTCCCACAGGACCCCTCACCCCGCCCGATCCTCGCCTCAGTCAACCTGGTCACGCAGCATCCGGCAGCCGTCGCATTCGCCACCGGAGTCCATGGCGTAGGTGATCTGCCTTCCCTCTTGGGCCGCAGGTCGGGGCCGACTCCTTCGCAGCTGCGGTATGCAGCAGTGCCGGCTCAGCGCAGGGTAGGCATGTGGGCGCAGAGCCGCCCAGGTAGACGTCGACGACCATCTGCAGGTCCACCTGGCCAAGCTCGGACACGCGTTTGTCACAGGTGGTGGTGGCTACTCGCGCCTGTAAGCCCTGCGTCGCAGCGAGGGAAAAGCGCCGACGGGACCACGCAGAGACAAGACGGCAAGGGGTTGGTCGTGATGACCGTGGCGACGCAGCAGGGCGGCGGGGGAGGTTCCAGTGGTCTTTACGACGTTCTGGAACTCATTCTCGACCGAGGTCTGGTGATCGACGCGTTCATACGGGTCTCCCTCGTCGGTATCGAGATACTCAAGATCGACATACGGATCGTGGTCGCCAGCGTCGACACCTACCTGCGCTTCGCCGAGGCGTGCAACCGCCTCGACCTGGAGGCGGGGCCGCGCAGGCCGGCCGGGCTCACGGAGCTCACGGGGCAGCTCACGGAGTCCGGCGCCCGCGGCAAGACCAAGGGAGCCCTGTCCGGCGCCGCGGAGACGGTTTCCGACGCCTTCCAGCAGTCCCGCGACGAGGGCAAGGAACGTCAGGGCGTCCGACCCGCCGCACGCCGCAGGGAGATATGAGCACGTACGTCTACGAGATCATCGGCGCCTCACACTCCTCACTCCCACAGGACGTGGACGGCATCGGAGACCCACCGTGACCGGTGCGCGTGCTGCACCAGGGCGAGCTGGCCGCGAAAGTCAGCTGAGCTCCTCGCACTGCGCCGCCACCGCCGTGAGTCTCAGTGGCCTCACCTGCATCACCAATTGCTGGGCGCACCACCCCCTACTGTCGCCTCTCGAACGCCTCGCCCCGGCCGCCCACAGCAGCAGCTCCCGCGCCGTTCGCGCGGCGCCGCTCGCGTGCCCCTCGGCGGCTATGGACTCCTCTTCTGCCTCCTCACCGCCATGTCCGTGGCCGCCGCGCTCATCGCACCGTGGACAGCCACCGGCGCCATACGCCGCCGATCCGGACGACGGCTCCGCAGTCGTTACTGATCGCTCCGCAGAGTAACGGCAGAAGCGCCATCAGAAGCGTTTCCGACAAGTGTGCTGATTTGCCGACTGTGCTGCGTCGTCACCCGGCAGCAAAGCATCTTGCCGTGGATGACGCCGACAGCCCGCACCTACAGCCCGCACCTACATGCGCAAGCGCTCACCCGAGCGCGGGATCCCGGTGCCCGAGGGCGAGCTGGTCGACAGACGGTCCGCCACACCGAGGACGAGCTGAGGACCTGGCGCGCGGCCTGGGCGAACCAGTACGCCCCTGTCCGGAGACATCTGACGTGGACCGATTGCCATTGAAGTCGGACCAGCTCTTGCTGGTATTGGCGCGTTCATGTGGAGATACAGCGTGGGCGGGTGGTTGACGCGCGGGAGGCAGAGGAGGGTTTCGCTGCTGTCGTAGGGTCGGTGGTCGAGGACTGGGCGCTGGAACCGGTTCCGTCGCGGAGGACAGGAGCTGAGCGATGGCAGGTGCCCCTGAGGTTTCGCCGGATGAGCCGCGGCTGCGGCGGGTACCGCCGGCCGAGGTGGAGGCGGCGCGGATGGAGGCGGTGCGCCGCTACGACATCCTCGACACCCCGCCCGATGGGGCGTTCGACCGGGTCGCGGCGATGGCCGCCCGTCTGTTCGATGTCCCCGTGGCCAGCGTGACGATCGTCGATGCCGACCGGATCTGGTTCAAGGCCATTCACGGCCTGGAAGGGGTCGCGCAGATCGGCCGGGATCCGGGACTGTGCGGGTCGGCGATCCTACGCGATGACGCGCTGGTGATCCCCGACACCCTCACCGATCCGACCGCCCGCACCAATCCGCTGGTCACCGGTCCTCTGGGGGTGCGGTTCTACGCGGCGGCGCCGATCATCACCGCCGACGGCCACCGGCTGGGCACGGTCAACATCCTGGACACCAAACCGCGTCTGATCACCGAGGCCGACACCGACACCCTGGCCGACCTGGCCGCGGTGGTCCTGGACGCCATGGAGCTGCGGCTTTCGGGCCTGCGGCTGCTACGCGAGGAGCAGGAACGCCGCAAGGCGGAGGAGGAGGCACGGACGCGGGCCGAGCGGGACACGGAGGCGATCACCGCGTTCGCCACCACCCTCCAGCGCACCCTGCTGCCTCCCGCGCTGCCGCCGGTTCCGGGGCTGGAGCTGGCCTGCCACTACCAGACCGACTCGCCCCGGGACGTCGGCGGTGACTTCTACGACGTCTTCTCCCTGGGCGGACAGCGCTGGGCGTTCTTCCTCGGGGACGTGTGCGGCAAGGGCGCCGAAGCCGCCGCCGTCACCTCGCTGACCCGCTACACCCTGCGTGCAGCCGCCCAGCACCACGACGATCCCACTGAAGTCCTCGACGCCCTCAACAGCGCCCTGCTGCTCGATCCCTCGATGGGCAGCCGGTTCTGCACCTGCGTCTTCGGCACCCTGCAGCCCGTCCCGGGCGGCGGTTTCACCGTGAGCGTGGCCACGGGAGGTCATCCTCCCGCCTTCCACATACAGCACGGGGATGGCGGCGCGATGGTCGTGAACGGGATACGCCCCAAGGGCGGCATGCTCGTGGGCGCACTGGAAGGCGCCCGGTTCGCCTCCCTCACCTTCCACCTCGCCCCGGGCCAGGGTCTGCTGCTCTACACCGACGGGCTCACCGAGGGCCGCCTGCCGGACGGGACCATGTTGGGTGAGGAAGGCGTGGCTGCCTTCCTCGCCACCCGCACCACCCCGGACGCCGGCCGCCTGATCGAGGACACCGTCGCCCTCATCACCGACCTGCCCACCGGTCCCGGTGACGACGTCGCCCTGCTCGCGCTGTCCGTACCCCTGGCACCGGGCACTGAGCAGACGGCCGCCGTATCGACAGCCCGCACCCTGGCCACGCCCGTCGCCGGCGCCGCCCGCGCAGCCCAGGAGCGCTGACCGGTGACCGACGACCTCACCCTCACCACCACCCACACCGACGGACACCTGGCGGCCCTCTGCGTCGGCGGAGAGATCGACACACAGACCGCTCCCGCCTTGCGCAAAGAAGCACTGGACGTCATCGCCCAAGGACACCCGCACCTGATCCTGGACCTTACCGGGATCACCTTCTGCGACTCCTCCGGCTTCAACGCCCTGATCGGCATCATGCGCTGCGCGATGGCCGCAAACGGCTCCCTGACCCTGGCCACGGTCCCCGACCGCCTGTCCCGAATGCTCGATCTCACCGGCCTGAACACCCTCATGCCGTCCTACCCCAGCATCGAGGCCGCGATGAACGCCCGCCTCCCTACCACGCCCGAGCCCGCCTGACCCGGCCAATCCAGTGGCCACACCGCCCCCAGCGGCCCGATCCAACTTCAGTGACCAACCAACAGAGTTCAACGGCAGAGGACACCCGCACTGATCACCGAGGGTGACTGTCACGCTGTTATGCTCACGGGTGGCACGCACCTCGATCCGGCTGTCACGCCGGGGTGTCACGCTACCTGTTCGGCCCGGAAGCATGGGCCCGCCCCCGGTTTGGGCCACCTCCACGATCAGCGTGACACCCCTCGCGCCCGGCTAGGTCCGCATCCGGCCCGGCCCCCGCCTGAACAGTCCGGCCGCTCTGTGTCATCGACCCCCTGTTTTCCCAGGTGCGCACGCTTATCTGTGTCACCGTTCAGATGATCTGTGTCATCGTCGGCAGGCGGGACTCAGGACCCCGCTGGACCCAACAACCAGACCTGGGTCTCTGGGCTCGGTACGGGTGTTCTCCCTGGTGGACACAGAGAGGGCGCTAGGAGCTGGGTCTATCTGGGTCCCTGGGTCTCGCATCCTCGTACGGCCGGGTTCGTCCGGAGCGGTCACCAGGGCCGGGGGCGGCCGATACCGTTGGGAGAGACGCCAGTTTCTGCCCTCTGGAGCCCTGGATGAGCGAACAGCCGGCCACCTCCGCCGACCCCGCCCGTCAGCAGCTGGAGCCTGCGGCCGCCGACGGGTTGCGTGCGTACGCGGCCAAGACCCGCGCCAGTGCCGACTAGTTCGCCGCCGTCCTGGAGGACATCGCCGAGAACGGGCTGCCCTCGGTGGAGGACTGCACGCCGTGGGAGGAACTGCGCGAGGCCCATCTCGCCCGCCTCGCCGCACAGCGCCCGGTCGTCGCCTGATGGCCCCGCAGCCGGGCCCGCGCCGCGCCCGGATCGCTTTCTCCGGCTCCGCCGCCAAGCAGGTGGAGAACGTCACCAGCGAGGCGGAGATCCACGCCCTGGACCGCGACCCTGGTCGTCATCTCCGTCGCCCCGGACATCGGCGAGCCGATCCCCGGCGACACCGCCGGCCCCCGACTGCGCCAGTACACCGACGAAGTCCAAGCCGTCCGGGTCCTGTACTTCGTCACGGCGCTTCGCACCGTCGTGGTCGTCGCGTACATCAAGGTCTAGCCCGTGCAGGCGGGTGCGCGACAGTGCCGTGCACCCTTGCACCCATCCGGCACCCGCTCCCCAAAACCGGCGGCGCTCCCGGCCCGGAGCAGACCGGCTCCGCAGCGGACCTTGCACTCCAATAGGGGTTGGTGCAGGTAGTACCTATGTGCGGGTTGTAGATCTCTTCCTCTGCGAGCGGAGTTCGCAGCGCGAGGAACCCCACTCGAAGGAACCGACGGCATCTGCAGGCCGCCGGCTGGAGACTTTCCCGCCGCTCTCGGGCGGGGGAAGAGGAGATCCTCAAGAGCGTCCATGGCGAAGAGGAACGCCACCATCAGAGCAGGCACGAGCAGGGCAAGCAAGATCACAGGACCTCCCGGGGGGATGGTCGGCCTGTGGAGCCGATGGTGCCGCTACTCAGGATGGGGCCGAATGGCGTAGTGCGCATGTCATGCGCGGTGGCGCAGCGTCGGCTACAGCTCCAGTTGCGCGAGACGCCACAATCCTGACCCACGGCGCGACGCCCCGCCAGCATCTCGCCCGTTTCGAGGGAACCGGCGGCTCGTGGGTTCGGCCGGTGCTGCCGTGCCGGTTAGCAGCCTGCCCGGCCAGTGGCGTACTGCCGATTCCGGAGCCACGCCGCCGGATGACGGAGGTCAAGGTCCTGCGGGGCCCGCTCCGAACCGTATTGCGTTCCGTCGTGTCCACGGCAGTCGTACGAGCCGGTCCCCTGCCCAGGCAGGCTGCCAGGCTCGAAGAACCAGCTGCCGGCCACCCGTCCCGCCGTCGGGCGGTCCTCGCCACCGGCGAGGCGTTCAGCCGTCCAGCCCACCACAAAGTCGGCACCAAGCCCCGCCGCACGTGAAGCTCCGCTCGACTGAACCGTCAGGAAGCCGACGAGGTTGGATGACTCCATGGTGAGACGAAAGCGGGAGAAGAAGAGGCGACCTCCATTCGGCATACCGAAGGGCATCGTCCTGCTCGCGACACCGGAAGGCTGGCGCCACAGTGTCCTCACCGTGGAATGCGGGATGCTCTGCGGGCCCCTCGCCGACGTTCCGGTCGAGGCCGGCCCAGCCGAGGCACGGGCCGCCGCGGCGGCCATGGTGGTGGGACTCGCACACGAATTCCACGAAATACGCGTCGACGTGACCTGGGATCCGCCCCGGGAACCCGGGTCCTGGACCGCCCAGATCACCGTTGCCTCGACCCCGCCGAACGCCCGTGGTTAAACGCCAAGGTCAGTACCTGTTTCGAATCCTTGGCACATCGTTAGTCGAGGTTCGTTAGTCGAGGTCAGGAATCGACAAGGCCGTCTCCGGCGGGGGATCCGTTCATTTAGAGTGATCCGCATGGACATGCGGAGAATCGTCGCAGTGCTGGCTGAGGAAGCCGAACAGCAGATCCAAGACAAGGTGTGGAAACTTGCGTCGAGCGACCGCGCACTCGCCCTTGAGACCGAGGCCCGCCTGCGCGACGTTGTCGGCCCGCAGGACGTCCAGCAGGCCTTGCCGCAGATCAAGCGGCTCGAACACCTGCGGGAGACCCTCGCCGTCCTGGCCATCTCACTCGCTCGCACTCACGGCCGCCTGGCCTGGTTTCTCTCCGGGGCTCTCAACGCGCTCGAACCGGTCCTGGGCTGGCGCGCCCTGCCATCTGAGGGCGGCGGCACCTTCGGCACTGTCCTCCCGAGTCCTGAGGAATACCTGGAAGCGGAGGATGCCGTCCGCCGACTCCAGGACGCCCTTGCGCAGATCACCGCCCAGTCAGTTGACCCCGGCAGCGTTCACCCAGATCAGCGAGCAAACGAGGCTTGAATGCCTGTTTCAAGGTTGAGCTGCGCGTTTGCCCAGCAGGTTCGAACTCGGGCGGCTTGGGGTGGGTGATGACCTGAGCGGTTCGATCGTGCGGAAGCTCTAGGCGACCTAAGCAGGTTCGACCACGTTGCGGGCCTTGTAGAGCTGGCAGTCGAAGGCCGCCGACCTGACCGCGCCGCTGGCGGTTGGCCTGCTGGCCGGCCCCACTGCGTGTGGCTGTATCACCGTCATTCCGCGAGGTCGAGGAGCTCATGCTCGAGCGCGGATCGCCGTCTCCTACGAGACGGTACGCCGCTGGCATGTGAAGTTCGGCCCGGTCTACGCCCGCGAGTTGCGCCGTCGGCCTGCTCCGGCCCGGGGACGAGTGGCATCCGGACGAGGTCCTTATCAAGATCGACGGTGAGCAGAAGTACCCGTGGCTGGCCGTCGACTGAAACAGTGCTGAACGGCCGCTACCTGGACGGCTGGTACAAACCGGCTGCGAGCCGGGGTCGGTGGCCGCGCTGAAGGCCCCGTCGCCCGAGTGGGTCGTCAGTCGGGTGTCTCGGCCGAGTCGGCCGGCTTGGAATTGTTGGCCGGTGTGGACCGCTTGATGTCGTTGTTGGTCGCGGCCCAGCTGGCCAGCAGGTTCAGGGCGTCCTGCGAGGGTGAGTGGGGTTCAGCGGTGTAGGTGAGGAGGAACTGGCTGGGGCCGTCGGGGAGCGGGAAGGTTTCGAAGGGCAGGTCGAGGTCGCCGACGACCGGGTGGTGGAGGAGTTTCACACCTGTGGTGTGTATCCGGACGTTGTGGGCCGCCCAGCGGCGCCGGAATTCCTCGCTGCGGGTGGACAGTTCCCCGATCAGGTCCGTGAGCCGCCGGTCGTAGAGGTCGCGGCCGGCCTCGGCGCGCAGCATGGCGACGGTGTCGCCTGCGACTTCGTCCCAGTGGCGGAAGAACTCGGTCGCGTGTGGGCTGAGGAAGACGAACCGGGCGTTGTTCGGCGGCCGGACTGGGTCGGCGTAGACGGGGGAGAACAGGGCGCGTCCGAGGTGGTTGGCGGCCAGGTTGTCCCCGCGTCCGCTGAGGATGAACGCGGGGGTGCCGGCCATCGAGTCCAGTACGCGCTGCACCGTCGGACGGACCCGCTTCTGGGCCGGTCGGCGGCGTGGTGGACGGGTGGTGCCGGCGCCGCGCAGGAGGTCGAGCAGGTGGATGCGTTCGGCCTCGTCGAGCTGGAGTGCTTGCGCGATGCCTTCGATGACGCTTTCGGAGACTCCGGTGGCGTTGCCGCGTTCAAGGCGGGTGTAGTACTCGCTGGAGATGCCCGCGAGGAGGGCGACCTCCTCGCGGCGTAGTCCGGTGACGCGTCGGCGTTCTCCGCCGTAGAGGGGCAGGCCGGCCTGCTCGGGGGTGACCCTGGCTCGTCGCGTGCCGAGGAATTCCCGGATCTCCGCACGAAAATCATCACGGATGTCGCGGTTGCTGCCTTGTGGGTCGTTTCTGCCTGCCATGCGTTTCACTCTACGAGCGCATCCGCCGGGTTGGGGGTCCCTGTCAGTGACCCCCTCAAGAGGGACCCCCACACCTCGACGACAGCCGGTTTTGTTGGCGGTGCACCGCCCCCCCGGCGGTGTGAACGGCCCAGACAGGCGGCGCTTGTGCCGCCGGTCGCCAGCCCCTTCTGCGGCGCTCTTCGCACTGCACGCATCACCCCCGCCCACACCGGGTGCCGGATCACGGCGCCTGAAAGGACCCCCCCCATGAGCAAGGTCATTCTCGTCACCGGTGCCGGACGCGGTCTGGGCACGGACATCGCCCGCGAGGCCCTCGCCGCCGGCCACCAGGTCGTCGCCACCGGCCGCCGTCCCGAAGAGGTCGAGGAGACCCTGGGCGGGCCGCAGGACAATCTGCTGGTCGCCAGGCTCGATGTCACCAGCTTGGAGGACGCCGAGGCCGCCGCGCGGGCCGCCGTCGACCGCTTCGGCCGCATCGACGTCCTGATCAACAACGCCGGGAACCTGTTCACCGGCTACTTCGAGGAGATCTCGCCCGTGCAGATGCGCCGGCAGTTCGAGACGAACCTCTTCGGCCCGATGAACGTCACCCGCGCCGTCCTGCCGATCATGCGCAAGCAGCGCGCAGGCCACGTCATCACCATCACCTCGACCGCCGGGCTGGTCGGCATGGAGTTCACCTCCGCCTACGCGGCCTCCAAGTTCGCGGAAGAGGGCTGGATGGAGTCCCTGCGCTACGACGTCGAGCCGTACAACATCCACACCACCGTTGTGGAGCCGGGCTACTTCCGCACCGAACTCCTCGTGGACGGCTCCACCACCTGGCCAGAGCTGTCCATCGACGACTACGCCCCGCGCACCGCCCCCAGGATCGAGGGCATGAAGAGCATGAACGGCAAGCAGCCCGGCGATCCCGCCAAGCTCGCCCGCGCCCTGCTCACCATCGCCGGCCAGGACAAGCCGCTGCTGCGATTCGTCGCCGGTGCGGACGCCATCGAGGCCGCCGGGGCCAAGGCGAAGGAGCTTCTCGCCCAGGCCGAGGCATCCAGGGAGCTGGGCGGCGCCCTGGCCTACGACGACGCCCACGCCTGAGCAGCACGCCCCGCCCCCCCCGGCCAGCACGGAGGACCGCGCCGGGTGCGCGGAGAGAGAGTCAACATGCCCCTCACAGGCGGGTACGAGCCGAGCAAGGCGCAGTTTGTGCGGGACCAGGTGGAGCTGTACGAAAGCTCCGGCGGTACGGAAGGCACGACGCTGCAGGATCTGCCCGTCGTCGTCCTGACGACCCTGGGTGCGAGGAGCGGCAAGATCCGCCGCATCGAACTCAGCGCCGCTCAGCTCGACCGCCTGAACAACCTCACACCGGCGCGGGCGAGCGCAACGACGAGGCGAACATGGCCACCATCGACCGGTGACGGTGGGTGCCGCTGCGCCCCCTCAGTCCGCGCAGCCCAAGTCCGCGCAGGAGAAGGGCTGACGCCCGGCGAATTCCTGACCCGTCACACCCGATCGACCCGCATCCGCTCACCCATTTCACTGATCACTGAAGAGGCTTTCTCATCATGTCCGAGGTTCTCCTCGTCGTAGGTCACCCCGACCTGTCCCAGTCGAAGGCCAACAAGGCCCTGGTGGACGCCGTCCGCGATCTGGCCCACGTCACCGTGCACGACCTCTACGCCACCTACCCCGACTTCCAGGTCGACGCCGACGCCGAGCGGGCGCTGCTGGCCGAGCACGACGTGATCGTCTTCCAGCACCCGGTGTACTGGTACAACACCACCCCCCTGTTCAAGCAGTGGCAGGACAAGGTCTTCACCCTCGGCTGGGCCTTCACCATGGACGGCTCTCCCTCCCAGCTGGCCGGCAGGAAGGCTGTCGTCGCCGTCACCGCAGGCGTCCCCGCCGAGCACTACACCCTTGAAGGCACCAACAAGACCACCCTGGAGGCCCTCCTTGGCAGTTGGCACGCGACCCTGCGGCTCTGCCAGTTCGACATCCAGCCGATGGTCAAGCTGTACGGCACCGCCTTCGGCCTCTCCGACAAGGATCTGACCACCGCCGCCAAGCAGTACAACGAACTGCTCGCCTCCTTCGCCGGCTGACCGCGCCCTCACGACAACGGCCGTCCCCGTCGATCGCGGCGCGCGGTATGGGCGCAGGTCGGGGCCGTGACGTTGGGGTCTGTCGGGCGTCCACGCCGGACGCTCGAATGACGCTCACCTGGCGCAGTGGAGTCCGTGCCGGTTGACTTCATCGGTTCGTCCGGCAAGCGCCGACGACTGGCAGTCTTCTTCGTCCCCGCAGACGCGGCAAATGCGGGGTTCAAGCGTGCTCAGCACCGGCTCTGTTGCGTCCATGTCACCGTTCTCGTTTCCGCCGACCGGGCCGTTTGGATCAGCCCCGGTGTGAGGGCGGCCTGGTCGTGGCTGCCTCGGACTGGTCGTTGTCCCAGCGACGGCCGGTCGCGGTCAGCTGAGCGGTGAGGAGGCCGGCAGGTTCTGGTCGGCGGCCCAGGAGGCGAGGATGCGCAGCCGTTCGTGGGTGGGGGAGCCGGGGGCGGCGGTCCAGACGGTCATGTTCTGGTCGGGGTCGGGGTCGGTGTTGGCGGTGAGGGTGTCCCAGTCCAGGACGAGTTCGCCGACGACCGCGTGGTTGAGGGTTTTCGTGCCCACGGTGCGGGCGGCGACGTGGTGTTCGCCCCACCATCGGGCGAACTGCTTGTCACACATGGACAGTTCGCCGACCAGCTCGATCAGGCGGGGGTCTTCGGGGTACTTTGCGGCCTCCATGCGCAGCTGGGCCACGGCGATCTGTGCGGAGGCCTCCCAGTCGGCGTACAGGGTGCGCATGGCCGACTCGGTGAAGATGATCCGGGGATAGTTGCGGTGCTTTTCCGGGATGCGGGAGAAGTCGGTGACCAGGGCGGCGGCCGGCGCGTTCCAGGCGAGGATGTCCCCGCGTCGGCCCTGTACGACGGCCGGGGTGGCGGTGAGGTTGTCCAGGATCCGCTGCAGTTGTGGCTGGACCTTCTGCCTGCTGCGGCGCCTCGTGCGGGTGCTGGTTTTGCCTGCGAGCTGGAAGAGGTAGCCGCGCTCGTCGTCGTCCAGGTGGAGTACGCGGGCAAGGATGTCCAGCACGGGCGCGGATGCCTGCATGCGGCCCTGCTCGAGCCGGGTGTAGTAGTCGGTGCTGATGCTGGCGAGCTGAGCGACCTCCTCGCGGCGCAGCCCCTCGACCCGGCGGGGCCTGTCGGTCTCGGGCAGTCCGACTGTGCGCGGGCTCAGCTTCGAGCGCTGGTTGACCGTCACGCCTGCCCGGCTCAGCAGCATCGCCCGGACGCTGGCTGGTGATCCTGAAGCGGCCTTCGTCGGCAGCACGACTGGCCCCCACAACCTGGTTGCCATCACTGTCTGCCAAGACGCCAACGCTCTCCACACCTACCTCGCCGACCGCATCGGCTCACTCGATGGTGTCGACCGCATGGAAACGGCGTTGATCACCGCCTACATCAAACGAGCCGCCCCGGCGCTTTAAGAGCGGTCCAGCGCCTGTATGCATCAGACCGCCCCACGCGTCAATGACTTCTGCCAGCGGGCGTAAGCAGGTCGGTGACCTCGGCGAGCACCTCAGCCTCGATGCGCTCTCGGACGGGCCAGCTCGCGGGAATCGAGCGACCTGAGCCTCATCGCTGGCCGTGCATCGGCATGGGTTACGCCAGCCACAGAACATGTGGTCTCCGCCAGTACCACTCAGAACGCTCGGGGTCCTGCCCGGAATGCCATGACGGCACCCCAGCCGACCCCACCACCTACACCACTCCCCGGCCAAGCACCTGCTGGCTGCGTGGCCACAGCACCCCCCAAATGGTCCCTCCGGCCGGACCGGCAGCGCTTCTGCAGGGCGACGGCAGCATCGGCCAAGAGTCGGCCGCCCCGTCCTCCATCACCCTTTCGAGATCCGGAGAACTCCAGCATGCAGCACCGCGGGTCGGCCTGTTACTCGTACCGGTACTTCAGCGAATCCGCCTCCGCCTGCTCGATATAGACGATCGTCACCCCGGTATCCGCAGCTGGGGCCAGTGTCACCTCGGCCGAGGTCGGCTGGGCATCCGCCGACATGCGCACGCACCCCCTGCGGGCACAGAGGCTTGGACTGCTGGGTGGTCCAACTTCCGCTTCCGCAGGTTGAGTTAGCGGATTGCCTTACCCGAGCCGGGGTACGCGGACGTGCGAATCCGCAGGGAAGGGGCCGGCGAGCATGGAACGCGTCAACGCCTATCTGGGCAAACACCTGTGGCTGCAGTTCGTGCTGTCGATCCTCTGCGCCAGTGCCCTGGTCATGCTCCTGTATCCAGGGCACTCTGCGCTCTCGGTCGTGCTGCGCACTGCCCTCATCTCCATCAGTGGCATCGTCGTCGTGCTCATCGGGCGGAGCAGGGAGAGGCGGGCGGCGGGCGGCAGCACGAACAGCCTCGTCTCGCTGGACAGGAAGCTACGCAAGGGTGAGGTACCCGTCGACCCTAGCGAGCGCGAGGCGATGCGCGCTCTGGTCACACAGCGCCTGCACCGCACGCGCCACCGCGTGGCGGCACTGGTGCTCCTCGCGGTCCTCTTCTGCGCCGTGACGGTATTGACGGCCCTCACCTCGGGCCTCAGGCAAACGATCGGATTTGCCCTGCTCACAGGAATCTTCCTCGTTTGGATCATCGGCAACGGCAACCTCCAGCATCGGCGCCTGCGCGTCATGCAAGCGGCCCTCGACGGCGACAGCACGTCAGCTCGCGCTCAGCGCAACGGAAACCAGCAAGGAGGCAGCGCATGAACCTTCGGGAGACACCCGGCGCATCCGGACTCGGCGATCTGAAACCCGGTACCAAGCAACGTTCTCAACTGCAGACCCGTCTCGCCGACATCGCGTGGACCGCTCTCTGCATCGTCCTGGCGATCTGGGCGATCTGGGGCTCCGTCGGCGCCGCACGGGAGGAGGCGGCATGGGCGCACGGCGTCGTGGCCTGGATCCTCCTGGCTGCCGCGCTGACGCTGCGCGTCCGCTCCGTCCGCCGCCGAACACGCCTGTGAGCGCCGCGACTCACACCCTCGCGGGCAACACTCCCGGCCCGGCCGGTGCAGCCGTCGGTCACCAGCTCTCCGCGGCGGTGATCCTGGCGGGGCCGAGGGCCTCCACGTGACTGTCCTCGGTGGCTGGGCGGACCGGGTCCGCGGAAAGGCCTGGCAAGTCACCCTTGCCGACCAGTTCGGCCTGCCGGGCCTGCTGCTCGCTCTCTTCTACTGGCTGTCTACCGGGGGCGTGGCGGGGTTCGTCCTGGGCGCGCTGTGGCGCGTCCTGCCCGGCAGACGCGGTGCAGTCAAGGCCCTCCCTGTAGCGCCGGCCTTCGCCCTGCCGTCGGGCTGGACGCCCCGGCCAGCTGGTTCACGCAGGAGGGCGCCGCAATTTTCACTCACCATGCCTCGACGATGCTCCTCGATCTCATCGTCACCGTCATAGCCATCGAGGCGGTGTCGCCTACCTGTGGCGGTCAGCAGTCGCCCCCCCATGACGGTGTGGCCGTCTTTCTCCCGACCGGCAGCTGAACCCCGTGTCCTGGCTCGGCCCGCATCGCAGCCGAGCAAACGGCGCACGGCACCACGTGGACCTCCATCGCTCAGCCCGCGCAGATGAGTTGCCGGTAGACGCTGTCTATGGAGGTCTGGTAGACACTGTCTATGGATGTTGAAGGGCCCCTGCGGGAACGACTGATCGATGCCGGCGTAGAGCTGGTGCTGTCCGAGGGCACCGCTTCGGTTGGTCTTCGGGAGATCGCCCGCCGGGCAGGTGTGTCGCACGGTGCGCCGCGGCGCTACTTTCCGACACACCGGGCGCTGTTGTCGGCCATCGCGCGCAGAGGCTTCGAGGAGCTGGTCGCGCGGTCCGCCGTAGCCACGGCAGGGACTGCCGTGCCGCGTGATGAGTTGGCGGCGCTGGCGCGGGTGTACGTCACCTACGCACTGGAGCGGCGCGGCATGTTCGAGTTGATGTTCCGTCATGACCTGCTCGACAGCGGCAAGCAGAGTGGAACTCCGGACGGGCCTCGGCTGAGGGAGGCGACGCTCCCGATGTTTCAGCGCGTCACCGAGCTCGTTACTCGGTGCCGGGCACGGGCGCTGGAGCCTTCGGCGGCAGTCACCGCGGCTGCACTGTGGGCGAACCTGCACGGCATCGCCCAACTGTCGTCCTGGGGCAGCCTGCAACTCGCCCTCGGCGGCGAGGGTTGCGACAGTCACGACCGGTTGATCGAAGCTGCGCTGGACGCCCATCTCGGGTCGATGGCCTCATGACCGGGCGGCAGGCACGCTCGGTCCCGCTTTTCGTCAGCGTGGCCGGGGCGGTGATCGTCGCATTGGACGGCACCGTTCTGCTGGTGGCGCAGCCCAGCCTGCAGCGTTCGCTCGCCGCGAGCCCGGCACAGATCCCATAGAGGAACGAATTGATGTATGAGCACTTGAAGCGGCTGACCGGGCCGGTGCTGCGTACCGCGGCGCGGCTCGAAGCCGTGGGCCTGGAGAATGTGCCGCAGTCGAACGGCGTCATTCTCGCGTCCAACCACCTGTCCATCGTGGACTCCACCTTCCTGCCGCTGGTGCTGGACCGACAGGTGACCTTCATGGCGAAGGCGGAGTACTTTGAGGGAGGTTCCTGGTCGACGCGGATCGTCTCGTCCTTCATGCGGGGCAGTGGGCAGGTTCCAGTTGACCGCGAGAACCAACGGGCGGCGGTAGCCTCGCTTGACGCGTGTCTTCGGGTGGTGCAGGACGGCGGTGTCTTCTGTATCTACCCCGAGGGCACACGCTCCCCGGACGGCCGGCTCTACCGGGCCAAGACGGGCGTGGCATGGCTGGCTCTCAAGTCCGGCGCGCCCGTGGTGCCGGTGGCCATGAGCGGCACCGATTGCGTCCTGCCCCCCGGGCGCGTGCTTCCGCGTCCGGCCAAGGTCAAGGTCACCTTCGGCAAGCCCGTCGACCTCTCCCTGTACGAGGACTCCGCCGCTGACGCTGGTGCCCGAAGGGCTGTCTCTGACCTGATTGTGCAGGCAATAGCAGAGGTCTCCGGCCAGGAGTACGTGCCCGTCTACGCGGCGAGGGCGAAGGAGCAGGGCTGACCCGGCCCTGTTCTCCCCGAAGCTACGGCGAAGTGACAAGTAGCTCTCTGTGACAAGCCTGACGCGCGGTCAGGGACAGCGGGGCGGGTCCGGGACCTCGCCGACCTGCCCGAGCCCGAGGAACTTCGCGTCCTCGCTCGGCAGCGCGGCCAGCTCAGCGACCTTCGCCTCACGGCGCTGCGTCAACGTCGTGCAAGCCGAGTCGAACCGCGGGCGCGGGTCCCCCTCCTCGGCCCAGAACACACTGCCGCTGCGGTAACCGGTCTCGGTCTCCAGCACGTGAGCCAGCCGGATCCGGGCCCGCAGTGACGCCAGGCGGGGAACGTCTTCGGGGGAGAGGTCGGTGCGGACAGGGTGCCAGCGCATGGGATGCCGCCACCGGCTGGCGGCATCCCGTGCGAGGTCTCCTGAGACCTCCACGACGACGTCAGGCGGCACGAGGATCACGTCCAAGGCCTCACGGCGCCCCACCCAGCGGTGAACGTCCAGCCGTTCCACGGGTGCGTGGCGACGGTCCTGGCCGGAGCCAGGTGCCCGGCCACGGTACGGGCAGCGGTCTGGGCCAGGGTGGTAGTGCGGCCGACGTACCCCAGCTGCCCGGCGGCGTCATAGCGCCCGAGCAGGAGCGACCGCGGCGCGCCGGTCGGGCCGGTCACGGCGCCGACGATGACGTCGTGGGTCTCGCGGATCTTGTGTTTCCGCCAGGTCCTGGCGGTGGGGCGGTAGGGCTCGGTGAGAAGCTCCTATAGATGGTCAAGTGGTCTGTGGGAGGGTTCGTGAGGTGTGGATCACGTGAGGTAGGTGGCGGTAGATCTCGCGGGCGACGAACCGTTTCAGACAGCGCATTATGTCCTTTTTGGCCATGCCCTCTGCGGTGCGTCGGGCGACGTACTCCTGGGTGCGCTGGTCGCATTTCATGCGGACGAGGACAATCGTGTGCAAGGCGTTGTTGGCCGCGCGGTCGCCGCTCCGGTTGAGCCGGTGGCGGTTGGTGCGGCCGGAGCTTGCGGGGACGGGGGCCGCTCCGCAGAGGTGTGCGAAGGCTGCTTCTGAGCGGAGCCGGTCGGGATTGTCACCCGCGGTCGTCAGCAGCTGGCCGGCGGTTTCGGGGCCAACCCCGGGCAGCGCGACGAGCCGGGGTGCGGCCTGGGTGACCAGCGGTCCGATCTCCTTGTCCGCGTCCTTGATCTCCTCGTCGAGCACTTGGTAGCGGCGGGCGAGCCGCCGGAGTGCTGTCCTGACCGCGCAGGTGGGGGCGCCAAGGTCACCGGTGGGACGGGAACGGGCGAGGGCGTCGATCAACTCGCGTGCGGACAAGCTGCGCAGTTTGTCGCGTACTTCGGAAGGGGCGGTGACGATGAGGGTGCGGATCTGGTTGATGGTCTGGGTACGAGCCTTGACCGCACTCTTGCGGGTCACGCGCAGGACTCGGATCGCCTCCACGATTCCGTCGCGGCTCTTTGGAGTTCCCGTGGCCCGGCCGGACAGGACCGCGGTCGCGGCCGCGTAGGCGTCGACGGGATCGGACTTGCCATTGGTGCGACGGGCCTTACGGTCGGGCCGGTCAACCTCCACCACCGTGACGCCGTGCGCGGTCAGGAAGCGGGCGAGTTCGGCGCCGTAGGCTCCGGTGCCCTCCATCCCGAGCGCGAGGACCTCGCCATGCGAGCGCAGCCAGTTCAACAGCCGCCTGTAACCGTCCGGGGTGGTCTCGAATGCTTCGGTCGCGAGGTGCCGGCCGATACTGTCGATGACTGCCGCTTGGTGGAGGTCGGTGTGGGTGTCGACGCCCCCGATCACCGCTATCTCATCTGCTGCCATGCTGGGTTGTGCTGCCTTTCCGACTGCCGAGTACGGGAGGGCACGAGCCGGTCGGGCAGACGGACAAGACAGTGATGGGACCTCTAGCCAGGCTCCTATGAAGTCACAGAAGCCCGGCCGGCCACGCGCCAGACGGCACCGCCCGGCCAGCCGACAGTTCTCATCAAGGACAGCTTGAGCGTCAGTCGTTTGGAGAGTCAGACCGTCGGACGGTGCCATCACCCATCCTCACTGTCGTTTGAAGCACAGCCCTTCCAGGCCGGTGGCGGTCCAGTCCAGCCACTCGAGTGCGGTGGCCGGGTCGGTGGTCGACGGAGACAGCGTCTGCGGCGCTGGCAGATGCAGGCTGCTGAAGAGTTCCTCGAGGGCAGCGCGGCGGCGCTGGTAGGGCCAGGCGGTGGTGTCGGTGCCGGCCAGGTGCAGCACATCGAAGGCGAAAGCGAACGGGTTCTCGGATTCCGGGGGCCCGAACACTCGGAACCTGCCCGTGTGCGTGCGGTTCTGATGGGTGGGGAGGGCAGTTCCAGGTCGTCGGAGGCGGCGGCAGCAAAGGCGGACGCCGCCCGGCCGTGGCGGCCAACAAGACCGACGACGCGCGTACCGACTACCCAGAAGGCCGATCGATCGCCGCGGTTGCCCGCGATCATGACGTCAGCCGTGGCGCCATCAGTACCGCCGTCACCGACCTTCTGCCCCCGCACACCACCGACGGGCAGGAGGACGCCCCTGTGGAGCTGCCGGTCACGCCAGGCCCGTGCGCGTCACCTGGCGTCGACGCTGATCGTCGTGCTGAGTTCCGGAGCGCTTCTCGATAGGGACATCGCAACGAAAACCGGCGCTAAGCCTCCGTCGGCCCTGGTGGGCGGCTGACGGGGTGTAGGCGGCTGGACCCGTGCGAAGTCGTTCCATGGATAACGCCTATTACCTGCGGGACAGCTGATCACGACCTGCGGGAACGGTCGCCAGGCCTAACAAGCGGCCCTGTTATCTGCGGCAAGGGGGAATACGGTGCTCGCCGTCGTACAACTGCCGGCCGAGAAGGCGCTGACCGTCCGCGCGGCGGCCGACGTCTTCCTCAACTCGCTCGGCAACCCGCACACGGTCCGGAGACCGCCTACTGGGACGCTGGCACCGCCTGGCTCGTGCCCCGCCTGCTCAAGGGCCGTATCCGCGGCCCGGTGTCGTCACGCACCACCGACCCGCCCGGGGAAGATCGTCAGCGCGCACGACGTGTGCCCAGACACCGAACCTACGGCCAGGCCCGCGCCCTGCTGGACGAGCACACCGCCGGGCGCGGGCCGGGAACCGGCTGGGACCTGCACGAGTACCGCCACGCTGCCCTGACCCACCTTGGTGAGCAGGGCACCTCCTTGCTGATGCTGATGGCCAAGTCCCGGCACAAGGAGCCGGAAAACGTTTGCTACTTCAAGCCTTCCCCCGAGGCAATCTCGGAGTTGACCAGCCTGCTCGCGCCCGGCCTACGCGCGCCGCTGAACTGCCGGCCTGCTCCCCGAGATCCGGGCCCGGCTTGCGCCCGTCCGTTCGACCTGCGCCCAGCGGCCGACCGCATCCCGTAGGCCACGCGCGCGGGCCTCGCCGGTCGACGTTCACGACGATGTGCGGGTAGGAGAAGCGCAGCGCGAAGAGTATGGGTCCGTCGACGAGGTCGGCGAACAGCTTCACGAGCTGCCCTGAGCCGCTGGTCCCACGGCAGGCCATAGCGCCGCGTTCTCCGTGCGGATGCGGACGACGAGCCAAGGTGTGTTGGCGATGGTGAAGAGCATGGCGGTAATCCATGCGGTGTGGACGAGGGGCAGGGCGATGCCTTCGAACAGGACGATGAGGTAGTTGGGGTGCCGGATCCAGCGGTAGGGCCCGGTAGTGACCGGCAGTAGTCCGGGCACGACGATGACGCGGGTGTTCCATCGAGGGCCGAGCGCCCTCATGCACCAGGCGCGGCCTACCTGCACGAGGATGAGGACGGCCAGTGCCGGCCAGCCGATCAGAGGGACGAAGGCGCGGTCAGTAAGGACGACCTCTGCAACGGTCCCAACGAGCAGGCAGACATGAAGGACGATCATGACGGGGTAGTGGCGTTGCCCGTACTCGATGCCGCCGCGATCGATGCCCCATCGCGCGTTGCGGCGGGCGGTTGTCAGTTCGATCAGGCGCACGACGGCCACGGCGGTCATGAGAACGAACAGACTTACGGGGATCGTTACCCAGCCCAGAGACATGTCGGATCCTCCTTCTCCCGCCCGGACGGCGAGATCCGTCGTCTTACCGCGTTGCGAGTCGGTGGAGGCGTTCGGCCAGGGCGCGGTATCTGCCGGCGCGGTCCGCTGATTCCTTCATGTGGGCGGCGATCTCCTCCTGGGCCTGCTGTCCGACCGGTGTAAGTCCGGTGATGTCGAGGGCGCCGAGCATGCGGACGAAGGGACGGGCGACGTCCTTGTAGTAGATCTCCGGTGAGAGGATGCCCGACCTGGCCATGGAGCTGATCAGCCGCCCGAAGCCGGGTGCGGCGTGGCCGGGGGGACGGAATGTCTTGAGGACTTTGGCCGCGGCCTGCAGCGTTCGGTCGGGGTGCATGCGCATAGCCGCCTGGAGGGTGGTCCGGTAGAAGAGCATGTGCCGGTTCTCGTCGTGGGCGATGCGTTGCATCAGGGCCCCGCACACGGGTTCGTCGCACAGTCGGCGGATTCCCTGGTAGCTGACGCGGGTGCCGAGTTCCTGGATGGTGACGTAGACCAGGGAGGCGATGAGGTCGCCGCGGTAGTCGATCTCGTATCCGTTCTGCATATGCGCGGTGCGGGCGTCCTCCAAGAGCACCGGATCGGCATTGCGGGTGACGACGAGGTAGTCGCGGATGGCGGTGCCGTGCCTGGCTTCCTCCATGGTCCATCGATTGACCCAGACGCCCCAGGGGCCGTCGAGTGACAGCATTTCCCCGATCACCCGGTGGTAACTGGGCAGGTTTTCTTCGGTGAGCAGGCTGTAGAGGAGGCCGTCCCGAGCGGCCGCGTTCAGTTTCTGCTGGGAGGGGTCCCATGGCTCTCCTTCGAGGAGACCGTCGTAGTCGCGGCCCTGGCTCCACGGGATGTACTGGTGCGGGTACCAGTCGGCGGTGGTCCGGAAGTGCGTGTCGAGGGCGTCGGTGACGACCGGTTCGAGGTCGATCAGGATGCGTACGTCTGCGGGGATGGCGGGCACGTCCGTGACACCTTCCTAGTGATGCGGTCGGCAGGTTGCGGTGGCGGGTGGGGGGCGGTCCCCTACCAGCGGAGGAGGACCAGTTCGATGGCGAAGCCTGGCCCCATGGCGGCGACCAGTCCGGGTGCGTTCGCTGGGGGCGGTGTTTCCATGGCCGCGTGCAGGATGTCCAGTACGGAGACGGACGAAAGGTTGCCTCGCTCGGCCACGGAGCGCCGGGTGAGCTCCAAGGCGTCAGGCTGCAGGTCCAGGGCTCGTTGTACAGCGGTGAAGACCTTCGGTCCGCCACCGTGGATGATCCAGCTCGAGATCTGCTGCGGCGACAGTGCGTGCCGCGCGAGGAGCCCTTGGACGGCCGTGGGCAGGTGCTTCTCTGTGAGCGTCGGGACCTCGGGCGACAGCATGATCCGAAAGCCGTGGGAGCCGATGTCCCAGCCGAGGACGTCCTCGGTGCCGGGGAGTAGCAGGCTGTGAGTGTCCACCAGTTCAGGCCCGGCGGGGTAGCCGTCCCGCTGGGCTCCGAAGGCCACGGCGGCGGCCGCGCCGTCCCCGAAAAGGCTGCCGGCGACGATGTTCGCCACGGAGCCGTCCTTGTGCTGGTAGGCCAGGGTGCACAGTTCCACGGCGAGCAGGACGGCCACTTGGTCGGGGTGGGCCAGGAGGTAGTCATGGAGGCGGGCCAGACCTGCGGCGCCGCCGGCGCAGCCGCTGCCGAACAGCGGGATACGTTTGACGTCCGGTCGTAGCCCTACCCGGTGGGCGAGCCGAGCCTCCAGCGACGGCACGGCCAGCCCGGTGACGGTGGTGCTGATCACCGCGTCGACCTCCTCCGGCTGAATGCCTGCGGTGCGCAGCGCGCCGATCAGCGCTCGTTCCCCCAGGTCCATGGCGGTGTCGAGCCAGACGCGGTTCTGCTCGGTGAAGTCCTCCCTGCGGGCGAGATCGACGAGCTTGTCCAGCGGCAGGGACAGCGAGCGGGTCTCCACACCTGAGCTGGCCTGGATCTTGCGGAGTACTCGGGGGCCCGTCTCGGACTCCAGCAGCGTCGTGCTGGCCAGGGCGGCCAGGATCTCTTCCTGCCGGTATTGATACGGCGGGAAGGCCGTCTGGATCGCCACCACCTGTGGGCCGCCGACCGCCGACGGTCGGGTGCGGTCATGTGTCGTCTGACGCATCGACATCAGCTTCCGCCTTTCTTCACGGGTGTGGTGATCAGCAACGGGGACCTGGTGCGGGCCGGAGCCCACCAGTTCGCCGGACCAAGGGCTGCCATGACGGCGGGCACCAGGACTCCCCGCACCAGGACGGCGTCCACGAGCGCGCCGAGTGCGACGCCGATGCCGATGAACTTGAGCAGGGCGACGTGGGAGGTGGCCATGGCTGCGGTCGAGATCGCTACGGCTGCCGCGGCGGACGTCATCAGCCGGCCGGTGCGGGCGACGCCCTCGATGATCGAGGTGCGGTTGTCGCCGCAGTGGTCGTACTCCTCGCGGATACGGCCGAGTAGGAAGACCTCGTAGTCCACCGACAGGGCGAGCGCGATGAACAGGACGAACAGCAGTGTCGAGGCGTCCAGCGTTCCCGTCGCCGTGAAGTGGCCGAGCACTGCGTTGCCGTGGCCGTCCTGGAAGAGGACGACGAGCGCGCCGAGGCTCGCCCCGAGGCTGGCGGCGGCCACGAGCAGAGCTTTGAGGGGGGCAACCAGGGTGCGGGTGAAGGCGCCGAGGAGGGCCAGGAGCCCCACAGCCAGCAGAAGCAGGCACCGTGGGAGGGCGCCGCGGACGGCGTCCGCCGTGTCGAGGACTTCCGCGGCTCGCCCGCCCACCGCCACGCTTCCCGGGGCGGGGGTTTGCCGTACCTTGCGCACCACGCTGTCCGCCTCCGGCGTGCCGGGGGCGGCAGCCGTGGCCGCCAGCAGCACGACCGCCTCAGCGGACGGAGCCACACGCGCCACGTGAACGCCGGTGATGCCCGGGACGCGGGCGAGTCGGTCGCCGTACGCCGGTGCACCGTCCGTCGCCTGCGGTCCGGTGACGACCACGGTGAGGAGCCGCTCTGGTGGCGCGGTGAACTCGGCGCGCACGCGCTCGGCCGCTGCGGCAGCCGGAGCCGACGAAGGCAGCGTGCGTTCGTCCACGATGCCGAGCTGTGCGTGGGTGAAGGGTGCGGCCAACAGGGCCAGCAGCAGCACCGCCAGGCCACCCGCCAGGAGGGGCCGTGCGGTGACCGTGGTCGTCGTGCGATGCCAGAAGCGACTCCCGTCCCCGGTGCGGGCACGCCGCCACCGCGCCAGGGGGTCCCATGCTTGGGCCCGGGGGCCGAGCAGCCGCAGACAGGCGGGCAGCACGGTCAGGGCGACCAGCGCCGCCAGCACGGTGACGATCGTGCCCGCCAGGGACAGTGCGCGCAGCATCGGCACCGGCACCAACAAGGCGGTGGCGAGGCATACGGTGACGGCGGCGGCGGAGAAGGCGACCGAACGGCCGCTGGAGCGGCGGGCGGCCGCCAGCGCGGTGTGCAGGTCCCCGCCCCGCGAGGTCTCCTCCCGCACGCGGGCCAGCAGGAAGAGGCTGTAGTCGACGGCCAGGCCGAAACCGATCGCCGAGGCGGCGTTCACCGCGACCCGTGACACGTCGACCACCTGCGCCAGCAGGCCCAGGACCGGGATGGTGCAGCCGATGGCCAGCGCTGCCACGACCACGGGCAGCAGCGCGGATACCACGGACCCGTAGGCGAAGACCAGGACGACGAAGAGTACCGGCGCGGCCAGCAGTTCGGCCCGGCTCAGATCACGCTCGATGGTCTCGTCGATCTCCCGGTTGGCCCACACCTCGCCGCTGGGCTCCACCTGCATCCTCGGGACAGCCGAGCGGGCTGCCGCCACCACAGCGGGCGCTGCCTGTTTACGTTCCTTGTCTGTCCCCTTCAGCCGTACGGCGACAAGCAGGGTCCGTCCGTCCTTGGAGCGCAGCCACGTGTCACCGGTGGTCTGTGCCGACCACACGGCCTTGACGTCGCGCTGCCCGGCCAGCGTCTCCGTCATCGCTGTGGCGCTGTCCCGGACGGAGGCCTCGCGTTCACCGCCGGGGCGCTGGGAAACGGTCAGGAGCAGATCGGGCGAGGGCACGCCGAGCCGCTCTGCCTGCCGTCTGGCGCGCATCGCCTCCGTGTCCGTCGCAACCGCGCCGCCCGTGCTCAGCGCCGAGAAGGCCATCGGGGCCAGCACCCCCGCGCACGCTGCCGCCAGCAGGGCGCACGCCACCACCAGCCAAGCCCGCCGCCGCACCGCATCCATCCCTGTACCCCCGTCTTGCATCTGAACCGGACGCTTCGTCCGGCTCCCGCTAGGAAGCCGCGAACAGCAGAACGGCGTTCTGGCCGCCGAAGCCGAAGGAACAACTGATCCCCACGTCGCCGCGCATGGGGCGGGGACGTCTGGCGACGACGTCCAGCTTGTGGTCCCCGTCCTGGCCCTCGAAGTTCGCCACCGGCGGGACGGCCGCATGGCGCAGCGCGAGAACCGTGTAGGCCGCCTGGATCGCCCCGGCCGCCCCCAGCGCGTGCCCGATCACGCCCTTGGACGCGGTGACCGGCGGTCCGTCGTCACCGAAGACGCGGACGAGGGCTCCTGCCTCGGCCGCGTCGTTCAACGGGGTGGAGGTGCCGTGCGCGTTGATGTGGCCAACGTCCCCCGGCCCGCACCCGGCGTCGGCGAGAGCGGTGTGAATGGCGCGGACCGCGCCGTCGCCCCGCGGGTGCGGGGCGATGGGATGGTGCGCGTCGGCACCGGCACCGTAACCCCGCAGCAGCGCCAGGACGGGAGCCCGGCGGGCCCGAGCCGCACAGGCGCGCTCGAGGACGAGGATGCCGGCACCCTCGCCTAGGACGAAGCCGTCACGTTGCGCGTCGAACGGCCGGCTGGCCAGGGCCGGCTCCGCCTTGCGCCGGGACAGTGCCCGCATCCGTGTGAAGCACGTGGCCGTCATCCGCGAGCGAGCCGACTCGCTGCCGCCCGCCAGCACGATGTCGCAGGTACCGGACCGCAGGAGGTCCCGGGCCACGCCGATCGCGGTGGCGCCCGACGCGCAGGCGCTGGCGGTGGTGAAGTTGGGGCCGCGCACGCCCAGGTCGATGGCGACCTCGCCTGCGGCCATGCTCGGTACGCTGCGCGGGAGCGCGAGCGGCGAGACCCGCTCCGGCTGCCCGGCGCCGAGGTGGCCGAACTCAGTGACGTACGTACTCAAACTGTTCGACCCCACGCCCAGCACGACACCGATTCGGTCCGCTTCCCAGGTATGACGATCGAGGCCGGCGTCCGCGACGGCCCGCCGGGCGGCGACGAGGGCGAACTGGATGAAGCGGTCCCCGCGCCGCGCCCACGCCCGGCCGAGTTCTGTCTCGGCGTCGAAGTCCGTTACCCGGCAGGAGAAGTCGACGGGCAGTCCCGCCAGTTCGGGATCCGGCGTGGCCAGCGAGCGTCCTCGGCTCAGGGCCGCCCAGTTTGCCTCTGCTGTATGGCCCGCTGGAGTCACCAGCCCCAGTCCGGTGACCGCGATCTCAGCGCACATGCTCGAACGCCTGACCCGCCTCGCCCAGAGTCGAAGACGGGCGCAGGTTTAGGGCGTTCTCGGGCAGAACGATCCCGTACTCCTCCTCCGCCGCCACCACCAACTCCATCAGCGACAGCGAGTCCAGGCCGAGACTCTCGAACGTCGTGTTGTCGGAGAACTCTCCGGCATCCGCCTTCACGTTGAGGTGGCCGGTCAGCAGGGTCACCAGCTCCTCGGGAAGGGCCGACTCCGCCGTGCTTTCCGTCGCTTGCTTCGTGCCGGGGTCTTCTGTTTCCTCACTGCGAGAGGCGGCACGCCCCCCGTTGACCCGTTCGTTTGTAGCACCGACCATGTCTGCATCCCCCTTGTCCTGTCTGTTGTCCGTCACTGTGTGAACGCCGACGAGGGGGGTACGGAACGATCTTTCACCCCTGAGTGTTGCCAGGGCCGTTCCAGCCGTGGCCATCCATGACGCCGACCTGCTGAACGTGCTGCCCTACCCGGCCTTCAGCCTTGTTCACACGTCCGAGTTCGAGGCGTGTGCCGGCGCGGCCGACGCCTCCGCGATCCTGCGGGTCTCCGCTTGGTCGTACGTCGCCCCAACCCGGCGACGCACCTCCGTGAGCTGGCGCTCGGCCGTCCGGCCCGTTGCCCAACAAAAGTGCTGTCGAGATTGATCATGGTCCGGCTGGTGTCGGGGTGAGCGGGTTGTCCAGCCGCCGGATGCAGGCCCGGCGGGGGCGGAGGATGTCGTCGGCGTGCTGGAGGTCGGCGAAGTCGGCGTGGGCCTGTGCGACGGCTTCGGGGTACACCTCCTTCCCCCTCGAAGAACTTCCTTTCCCAGGGTTTGGGGCTGGCGCGGATCACCGCGCGGGGGCTGGTGTCGCCTCAGCGGATTTTCGCCAGGGCCTTGTCCGGGTGGGCGGCGTGGACGTACCTGACGGCGGTGTGGGGGTGGATGCCGAAGACGCGGACGAGGTGAACTGGGTCGGCGGTGTGTCTGGCTTCGTCGAGGACACGGTCGGTCCACAGCTGCTTGGGCAGCATGCCGGTCTGATCGAAGGCGGCCCGCAGTGCGCAGTAGCTCAAGGGCGGCTGGGC
This sequence comes from Streptomyces phaeoluteigriseus, assembly GCF_001896135.2. Taxonomy (GTDB): domain Bacteria; phylum Actinomycetota; class Actinomycetes; order Streptomycetales; family Streptomycetaceae; genus Streptomyces; species Streptomyces phaeoluteigriseus. The sequence goes on along the minus strand of NZ_MPOH02000005.1, from coordinate 458,045 downwards.
GGGGTGGTGGGCGGAGTGGCTCGTGATGAGCAGGTGCGGATTGGGGGAGAGGGGCCAGTTCCTGTGGCGTTCGGTGAGCCAGGCGGCGAGGAGGTCCAGGGTCAGCGTGTCCAGGTGGACGCTGTGCTGGTGGTCTTCGCCGCGCCGGATCCGCAGGGTGCGGCGGCGCAGATTGAGGTCGTCGAGTCTGAGCCGCGTGACTTCGAGGGGCCGTACTCCGTGGACGGCGACCAGGCCGACGGTGAGCCTGGCACGGGGGCTGTCGAGGGCGTCCAGGAGGCCGCGGAGTCGGTCGCTGGGCAGCGGGGTGGGGACGGGCACCGCGGTGGTTAGCGAGATCCCGGTCGTCGGGTTGTGGAAGAGGACCTTCTCCTGCTTCAGCGCGGCGAAGACGCTGCGCAGGACGTGGTGCAGCGCGCGGGCCTGGTTTCCCTGCCGTTGGTCGAGTTCGGTGTGGATGTGCTCTGTGGTGATCTGCCGCAGGTTCAGGCCGGCGGCGGTCCAGGCTTCGAGGACGGGCAGGACGATGTTGAGGTTGCGCCGGATGCGGGTGTAGTCGGCGGCCCGGTGACGGCGGCGGCCCTGGCCGCGCATGGCCCTCACCCAGGCTTGGACCTGGGTGGCGACCGGGTGGGGCAGCACGGTGAGCTTTGCGGCGATGGCTGCTTCGTGGCGCCGGTTGCGGCGTTCGCTGCCAAGGTCGCTGGCCCGTCGGCGCCGCTCGGCGTGGATCTCCTGCAGCGCATCTTCGGGCTGCAGTGCGGGGTCGACGGGGCATAGAAGACCCTGACGTCGCAGGAACGCCAGGACGTGGGTGGTTGCTGTGGGGGAGAACGTGGCAGCCAGGCCGAGGACGTCCTGCTCGCTGAACGGCGCCTCGGCGCCGAGCCAGGCCAGGAGGGTCCGCAAGACTTCCACACCGGCCGGTGCGGGGTGCCGGGGGGTCGGGAACTGGCGTCAGTGGCGCGAAGCTGGCCAGCAGTTCCGCGGCCCGCTCGGTGAGGGCCGGAAGCTCGGCCGCGCTCAGTCCTCGCAGCGCGGTCCAGTCCCGGGTCATGGTGAACAGGGGCGGTTGCCGGGGATCGAGGAGATGCTCGGATACCGGCGGTGGCTTCTGGCCGACACGGCGGCGCATGATGTGCCGTGTCGCGGGACAGGACTGCTTGTGGGGTGTGAAGCCGAGGACTCCGGCCCTGGTGGCGAGCTGGTGGGCCAGCGCGCCGGCAAAGTCAGCTGTGCGTGCGGACCGGCTGTGTCGCCGTACTCGCGCACGTAAACCAAGCAGCCCCGGCACATGCCTTCGACACGGTGAACGGCCAGCCCGTCACGCGCGCAGCGCGGGCACCGGCCTAACGGATAGCGGGTCGGGTCGCCACGCCAGCACTGGCAGCCCGCGCAGCGGCTGGCGGTGATACCGAAGCACCCGCAGTCCTCGCAGCCGCGTACCGGCCACACGGGCGCCCGGGGGCCGGTTCGCGGCCGCAGCAGCCCGGCACGGGCAAGCATCTCTCCAGCCGCCTCCTTCAACGGCAGGTTGACCTGGTCGAGTACCTCCTCGGCTACCAGCACCTCACCGTTGGCGTCCCGCAGGGCCAGAGCGAGCCGCACCAGGCGCATCACCATTCCCGGCCACGTGGGGCTCAGCCCCCGCGCGGCCGCGCTCTCCCGCGCCAGCTGGGTGAGCGCGTCCTCCTCCGGCCAGGACCGTGCGGTGAAGCGGTGGAAGGCGGCCCGTTCCAGCCGCCGCCGGACGGGAAACAAGGCCAGCTGGCCGCGCACTGCCGCAGGAAGCATCCGGGGATCGTCCACCGGCAAGAGGCCGGGCACGGGCTCCAGCCGGGGAGCATGATCCCGGCGGGAGCGTCGCGGCAGGGGCCACGCCTCGTGGTTTCCGAGCCCGGGCACGTGCAGGCGCAACTGCCTCGAAAAGGCAGCACCACCGAGCAGCCGGCACGGGTCTCGGCCCGGATGGCGATCACACAGGCCCGGCACAGCGCATCACGGTCCACTGGCACCGCCGCCAGGCAGCCGCGGCACTCGCCGTGCGCGAACAGCTTGCACCAGGACCGGCAGCCGGCGCACAGCCCGTCACTGCCGATCTTCATATGCCCCCACACCAGGCAGGCGGCACACTGCCGAACCAGCTTCACTGACTGCTCCCCACGGTCAGTTCGGCGGGTGAAGACGCCGGGGCCCGTCCTTGCGGACCGTGGGCCGCACCGGCACCGGCCGGTCATCGCCGACGGCTGCGCGGCTCTCCAGCTGCTCGGCACTGCCGTGACCGGTCAGTGGCTCCGCCTCCAGGAGGTCGGCCACCGTGCAGCCGAGCGCCTGGCAGATCCGGTCGAGATCGTCCAGCCGCACCGTCACCGGGACGCCGCCCCACAGCGCCGCGACCTTGCTCAAAGACGGGTTGAACCCCACCTCCCGGAACGCCGCCAGCAAATCGGTGGGCCGCCAGATGTCACGTCTGGCCGCAACCCACCGCAGGTTCCACTTCACCTCAGGCTCCCCGCATCGCTCACCAGCCGTTGCACCGCTCGCCCAGCCGCCTCCCGGCACGCCTGTTCCGGATCCGCCTGCGCGGTCGCCAGATACCGGACCGTGGTCGTGGTCCACTCATGTCCCAACAACCTCTGCACCTCCCACAGCGTCTTCCCCCGCTCGTAGTTGTGAGTCGCGCAGGCATGCCGCAGCAGATGCGGGTAAAGCTCGGCGACCGGGCCCGGAAGGTGCAGCCGGGACGCCGCCTTCAAAGCACGCCGGAACGTGGCCGGCACGATCGCGGGCGAGATCGGCATGTTCAGCGCCGCCACCGCGCCCGGCACCCGCTCGGACGGGAACAGCGGGGCCAGCGGGTGCTCTGGGTCGTCCCGGAACATCCCGCGGACCTCCTCGACGTACCACCACAGCAGCTCACGTCCCTGCTGGAACAAGAACGCCTCGCGCTGGCGGGGCCCCGATCCGCGCGCGCCCTTGCCCTCGACGATGAACCGGCCCCACTGCCCGGACTCCCAGTGCACGTCCGAGATCCGCACGCCGCACAGCTCGGAGGCCCGCACCCCGGAGAGGTACGCGATCTTAGCCATCACGTAGTCGCGGCAGGCCACCGCCTCCTTCCGCGCGGTCGGCAGTGCCTCCCGCCACCGTACGAAGAAGTCGGTCATCGCCCGCTGCGACGGCGGCACACGCAGGCCGAAGTCCCCACGGTGGCGCGGCCGGTTGAACGGATCGACGGGCGACTCGACCGTGGCACCGAACAGGCGACTGATCTCCCCGGCGTACCGTTGCTCAAGGAACGCGTAGAAGCCGTCGATGTTGGTGATCTTCGCTCGCACCGTGGACCGCGCCCGCTTGCCCACGCCCGCAAAGTACCGGTCCAGGTGCTTCGGTTCGATCCGCCAGGGGACCGTGGCGTAGTGGTCGCACAGCTCGATCACCGGCTTCACGAGCTTGTCGATGGTGCCCGGCATCAGCCCGGCGGCGTCCCTGGCCCACTGGTACTCGGCCAGCGCGTCCAGGAAGAACGCCCGCTCGTCCGCCGGATCCGACGAAGCCGACCGCTGCCCGTGCAGCGTGAAGACATCAGCCAGAGGCACCCCGGTACTCAGGGGACCCTCATTCTGTGGGGCATGCGTCGGCAGGAGCGCCAGGCGACGAGTTTCGGATTCCTCCACGGATCCGGAGATTAGGCCCGCTACTCGCAGAATCTGCCAGTGATCGCAGGAATCTCATGCCATCGGGTGACGAGTCGAACAGGCCCCGTTGACCTGCTGACTTGCGGCGTTCCTCCCATAGCACGGCAGTCTGGAACCCGTGCGTCCTCCGGTTACGAAGTGAGCGGGCCACTGCGCGGCGGCCGCCGTCGCGGCACTGCCGCGTCTGGGCAGGCGCTGCTGGAGCCGCTCGAAAGCGAGCCGGTCCGCCTCCCAGACCACCAGTTCCCCGCCTGTGTGAGCTACCGCATCTGTCTCAGCGAAGGCCCTTCCCCTGTGGATGAATGGTTCGAAGCAGTAGAGAAGGCGGTCGTGCAAGCGCTTTGCAGTGAACGCGGGAACCGTTCCGGCTCACGCCCACTGCCAGGGATCCGTCCTGGTGGACGGGCTGGGTCCATCGTCGGCCGATCGGGCCGGGCGAGGTGCTCGCCGTCGCCGACCGGAGCGGCACCGTGCGGTTCTGGGACCCGGTGGCCGGACGGTGGCTCGGTGAGGAGCTGAGAGGTGCTCAGGACCTGTCCGGCGTGATGTCGTTCAGCCGCGACGGGACCTTCCTCGCCACAGCCGCCGTCGAGGCCGTCTCGCGCGTCTGGTTCGTGCCCGTGCCGCGGGTGGCGGTGGCGGAACTGTGCGCCCGGTTCGGCGGGCCGACCGAGGGGGAGTGGCGCAGGTACGCCCCGGCCAGCAGAGACCCTTTCGGTGCCCGGGTTCCGCTCCCCGCGCATGACCGGCCGCCCGCTGGGCACGATGTCGTTCACCAGCGCGCCGGCGAGGGTGGAGGAGTCGGGTGCTGGGCATGGACTCCGTACCCGATGCGCAGCACGAGGAGAGCGTCATGAATCGTCAGGCCCGGGTTCGTGTCCGTGTCAGCCGTCGGCCCACCGCGCCGTGGAAGGACGAGATCGACCGCAGGACGCCGTCGGGGCGGCTCCTGCCGTACTGACCCGGTCACGGCGGGCCGCGTGCGCGGTGGCCGGGCGCCGCACGCCCGCAAAAATCGGGTGGCGAGTTCCGCGTCGCCGGGGCGTTCGGAGGCGGCGAGTCGCAGTCTCAGCGACCTGAGCCGGGCCGCCCCCTCCTCGGGTTGCTCCAGACCGAGGAGCGGCGTTCGGCGTTGTGCAGAACGCGCCAGGCGGCGGCCAGCCACCCGACCGCCAGGCATTCCGGGCCGGCGCCGATCGGCTGGCGGGCTGGCTGGCTGGCAGACCCTGGCGCTGGCTGGCAGCCCAGTCGCGCTTCCGTCTGCACTTCGCACCGACCGGGTACTCGTGGCTGAACCTGGTCGAGCGGTTGTGCGCCGAGCTGCGCGGGAAAGGCCCGGACGCGGCGTCCACCTCTCCGTCCAGGCACTCGAACGCGACATCCGCCCCTGGCTCGCCAACTGGAACGAAGAGTCCCGCCCATTTGTCTGGACGACGACCGCCGACGAGATCCTCGACAAAGCCGCCGCTTACTGCCGACGAATCTCCGACTCAAGTGAATAGGGGCCGGCCCGAGCGGCCGGCTACAGCCGGAACTCCCGGTGGCACCAGGTGAACAGTTCCCGTGCCTCCTCCAGCCAGCGGTCGGCCATCGCGTGGAACGCCGGCCGGGACAGCGCACACGCCAGCGGCAGGGTACGGATGCCGCTCAGGTACGCGGGGCCGGCGCCGCCGAGGTTGCAGACCGAGAGCATGGGGGCGAGCCGCTCGACATTCCAGGCGTTGGCAGCGGCGGCCGCCAGGGCAATCTGATTTTCCGTCAGGTAACGGTCGTCCGTGATGAGCACCAGCAGCAGTTCCTTCCGGGCCGTCGTGAAGGCCAGCGTGATCTTCCGCCGGGCCTCCGGGTGGTCGAACCGGACCGACACCGAGCCCGCATCGGCCTCCAAGGGCAGGTCGCGCCGCGCCACCCAGGTGCTCACCAGCCGCTGCCACTGGCCGGACAGCGCGAGCCCGTCGGGCGACGGAAGGTCAGATCCGGGCACGTCGTACCGCCTCCAGCACCATACGGTCGTTCAGTCCGGCGTCCAGCAAAGCCGTGACGCCGGCCGGGAACGCAGGCACCGGACGGGGTTCCGGCGGTGCGTCGGAAAGGGCCAGGGGCGCGGCCACACGGGTGGGGACTGCGCCCTCGGCGAGCCAGGCCGCTCCCGTGGCCACCGCCAGTTCCGGCTCGGACACGTTCATCACCGGCCGCCCCGACCGTGCGGCCAGCAGCTCGCCGACCATGGGAAGTCGGGAGCTGCCGCCCACCGGAATGATGAGATCGAGGTCCGCCCAGCCGAGGCCGTGGGCTTTCAGCAGCCGCTCGCACTCCGCGACGGTGTCCGACAGCAGCGGACGGACCGCCTCCCTCAGCTCGTCCTGGGTGAGCCTGACCTCCACCGGCGGATCGAGCATGGTGAGCAGATCGGTGTGCTCCGATGAGACGGACAGCTGCTGCTTGAAGGCGGTGCACGACTCGGCGAGCTGGGTCCGGCGGCGCAGCACTGCAGCGGCGCGGTCGTCCTCGCCGCTGCCGCTGCCGCTGCCGCTGTCGCCGTCGCCGGAGGGCCGCAGGGAGTCCAGGGCGACGGCGGGGCAGCGGTCCCGGATCAGACCGAGCACCGCCTGGTCGATGGCCAGCCCGCCGACGTGGGGCAGACCGCCGGGGGAGCCGAGCACGGTGAGGCCGTCCCTGGTTCCCCGGGCGACCGCCAGGTCGAACGTGCCGCCGCCGAGGTCGTACACCAGGATGGTCCGCTCCCGGTCCATCCCGTGGTCGTGCAGGGCATACACGGCTGCGGCCACCGGCTCGGTGTACACCTCGACCGTCTCCGGCCGCAGGCCCGCGGCCTCGGCGGCATCCAGCATGAGCCCTCTGCGGGCCCGTTCCCAGGTAGCCGGGACGGTGATTCCCACCCGGTCCGGCTCCGCCCCGACGGCCGGCGGGCCTGCTCCACCAGGAAGCCGAGGACCCGTGCGGTGAGTTCCTCGCTGCTGAACCGGCGCTCGCCCAGCCGGTGCGGTAACGGCTCGCCGAACTCCCGCTTGAATTCGGCTCGGAAACGCTCGGGGCGTCGTAGGCGCGAGTTCTGGGCCGCCTGCCCCACCACCATCGATCCGTCGGGAAGGAGACACACGGCACTGCGCACGGAGGTCGCTCCATGAGCGCTGACGGGGTCGCGCACCGGCAGCGGCGGTTGCCCCTGACGGAGTACCACCAGGGCGGAGGCCCAGGTGCCGAAGTCGATGCCGTAGACCACGCCGCCGGCCGTGGCACCTGGGCCCGTGCTGCCACTCATGGCGTGTCGAACTGGTCGGGGTCGAAGGACGCGCCGATCACCGGGGGCAGGGTGGTGTCGATGACGGGGGACTCGGGCAGGGTGGCGGGCGGCTCGGGCAGCACGTCGACCGCGGAGACATCGGTCGCCCCCTGCGCCGTGACGGCGGCCGCGGCTGAGGCGGGGACATCCGGGCCGAGCGCGTGCAGCGCGGCGTCCAGGGCGAGGTCCGCCACGACCTCACCGGCCACCGCGGCGACCGTGGCCGCGGCCACAGTGGCTGTGGAAGGCACGCCGTGCCCAGGCATCCCGTGCGTCGGTGCGGCGGACGGCGGTGTCGCGGGCGGCGCCGACCGGGGTGCCGGGGCCGCCGGACCCGGCCGCGCTCCGGGGGGTGCCTCCGGCGGCGCCGACCGGGTGGCCAGGCGGTCCACGCGGGAGCGCAGCCGGTCGAGTTCCCCCTTCAGACGGCGGTAGCGCTCCTGGCGAGCCAGCAGTTCGCCGCGCCTGCGAGTCTGGGTCTCCTTGGTCTGCCGGCTCGCCTCCTGGAGCCTGCGGCCCGACTCCGCCAGCGATTCCTGCTGGGCCGCAAGCTGTGCGTTGAGCTCCTTGACCATGGACTGGGCGATGTCTCCGTACGCCTGCTGGAAGGATTCGGAGGCGTGCCGCCGGTTGGCGGCGATTTCCTGGCAGACGAGCTGGAGCAGCCGCGCATCGCGTTCGCGCTCGGCCCGCTCACGCAGGTCCAGCCGGTGGTTGCGGACACCGTGGATCAAGCCCATGATGCCCAGCCCGGTGGCCATGATCGTGCCGCTGAAAGGTTCGAACAGGGCGACACCGGCTCCCGCGCCGAGGCCGGCCGCCGCGGTGGACCAGCCGGCTCGGAGCTGGTCGAAGGTCCGGGCGGAACGGACGTTGAGCGGCACGGTGGGGACCGTGATGCTGGGAGTGAAGGGCGGCGGGGGCGCCTCGGGCGAGGTGAGGCGGAGACTGGTGTGCCGGGCGAAGTCCTCCATAATCTGCAGCGCCACACCGGCCAGCCGGTCGTGCGCCTCGGTGAGTGCCCGGTGCATACCTGACGCGACCTCGCCGATCAGCTCGTCGGAGCCCGGGTCGCCCCCGGCGGACACCATTTCCTGGTAGCGGCGCAGGAGCGCGTCGAAGGTGTCCTGCAGCGCGGCGCGGGCCTGCCGGGTGTCCACCTCGAAGCGGCGGGTCAGCTCGGTGCGCCAGCTCGCGCTGCCGGAACTCAGATGCGCGAGCCGGGCGGTGGTCTCCTCGACCTGGCCGCGGATACGCCGGAGTGACGCGTCGGACTCCAGCGCGGCCAGTTCGTTGACCAGCGGCGACCCCGCCGTCGTCAGGGCGTCGCACAGCCCGTCCAACGCTCTGTGCAGCTGTAAGGCGGAGCTCGCGCTGGCGAGCCCTCCCCACAACTCACGGCCCAGCTCCGGGAAACCCGAGTCGGCGAGCAACTGTTCGTCGCCGCGGTCTCGCAGCCACTTGAGCTTGCGGAAGGAGGACACGGGCACGATCACCAGGCTGTCGGCGGGCCTCCCGGTGCGACCGGCGAGCTTCTCACGGGCGCCCTCGACGACCGGGCCGGCGTCCCGCACCTTGTCGACCTTGGTGACGGCGGTGACGACCACCTCGCACTTCTCCAGGGCCTCGCTCAGGAAGTCCAGTTCGTACGTGGCGGGCGGCTCGATCGCGTCGCAGACGAAGACCAGCCCGTCGGCCCGCTCCAGGAAGGCGCGGGTAGCCGCCGTGTGTTCCCCGTTGACGCTGCCGACACCGGGAGTGTCGACCACCACCAGACCCCCCTCCAGTTGGGGCACCGGCGCCTGGATCTCGACCAGTCGGACGTTTTTGTGATTGCCCGGGTTGCCCTGCTCCGTGACGTACACGGGAAGCTCCGCGTGGGTCAGCTCCAGCTGCCGGACGACGCCCCCGGAACCCGGTTCCGCGAGGTGCACCACGGCACGTTCCTCGGCACCCCACGCCAGTGTGGAGACCACACAGGTGGCCACGTCGACATCGACCGGGAACAGACCGGGCCGTTCCACCAGCGCGTTGAGCAGTGACGACTTGCCGCGCTTGTACTCACCGACCACCACCACATGGCAGGTGCCGGCCTCCAGGCGTTCCCTGGACCGCGCGAGCAGTTCCCGCTGGCGGGGGCCAAGTTCGTCCAGGAGCTCGTCGAGGACTCTGGGATAGGCGGCCAGCACGTCGGTGCGCAGACGGCTGATGACGTTGTCCCGCATGGTGGTTCACCCTTCGTGGGGCAGAGGGTCGCCGGTCAGGTACTGCCGGGTGAAGTGGGGCGCGAGCCGCCGGTAGGAGGGCACGAGGCAGGGCTCCAACAGCCGGCCCAGCAGCTCCCGGAACTCCGAGACCGTCGCCGCGTCAGGCTGCCGCCCGAGCGAGAACGCGCCGAAGAGCTGGTCGTACAGACCGAACAACCGCGTGCGCCGCGCGCGGTATCCGGCGTTCGACAGCCCTTCGACGGCTGGGTGGGGGAAACGGCCGATCGGCTGCGCCCACTCCCGCCGGGAGCGGTGCGGCTCCTTGAAGCGCAGATCGGTGTACTCGACGAGGCGCCCGGTGGACCAGTCGAGGGTGGCCGTGGCGAACGGCGTGAAGAGGTCGGCGCCGCCGGCCGGTTCCGGACGCAGTACGAAGAGCGGCAGCCGGGCGAAGACCCTCGGCCCGCCGTCCTGGATCACCGCGATCGGAACGGGCCAGCCGATGCCGCACTCCATGGGCGCCAGATCGCGGAAGGTCCGTGAGCGGCGCAGCGCCTTGACCAGGCCCTCACAGCGCGGCAGACCACGCTCGGTACGGGTCATGGCGCGACCGTCCCCGGCGCACCGGCCGCCACCAGCAGGTTCCCCGAGTCCTGCCAGGCGCCCATGAACTCGTCCAGCGGGACCGCCAGGCCCTGCCCGTCCGGATGCCCCGAGTCGTTGAGTATCACCATCGGGCTGGCCGGGTCGCTGTAGTCGATCCCGGTGACCCACACAGCATGGTCGGCGTCCTGGCCCGGAATGCCCGGTGCGGTGCCCACAGGATCGTCCGCCGGGTCGTAACCGGACGTCCAGATCTCACTGGAGTCGACCCCCACGATGGCTGCCCCGCCGCTCGCGACCACCTGCTCCAGCTGCTCCAGGGACGCCCCCTCGACATGCTGGACCGGGACGCCGTGGTGCTCCAGAAGATTTCCCACATCGGCGGGCGCGGTACCCGAACCGTCGAACCAGCCCATGCTCGCCGCCTCCTGGGTGAGCTGCTCCTCGCTGTACTCCTGGCCGGTGAGATGGCTGAGTACCATGCCCTGCGCACCGATGGCACAGGCGTTGACACCGGTGTGCTGCCGCCACACGTCCATGGCCTCGCCGGGACTCCCGGAGACGGCCGCGGGATCACTCCGTGCCGGATCGAAATTGGGCAGGTCCGGTACGCCGCCGACGGCCGGGCCGGCGTACGGCACCGCCACCGCCGACGGGCCCACCGGGTCGCCCAGGAGCATCTGGTCGGTCAGGTTGATCGGGGACGACGGATCCATGTAGTCGGTGAGGTCCACATCGGCCGCAGGCTCGAATCCGGGATGAGCGCCCGGGTCGTACGGTTCCCAGCTCACTGACCCGTCCCTTCGTCGCCGACCCCGTACAGCAGCTCCCGGGCCCGGCCGATTTCGTCCGCCACCCGCTCGTAGGTGCGCAGCACCGCCCGCGCACGGCGAGCGTGGGCCGGTCGACCAGCGGGTCCGAGCACAGCCCGGCCCACTGGGCGGCGTGGCGGCGGGCCGTCGCAAGCAGCGTGTCGACGGGTGTGCCGACGGGCAGGCCCAGCCGGGCCGCACAGCTCGGGCCGTGCTCGCCGGTGACCGCCAGCAGCTGGGCCTCCTGCTCCGCCGTCAGGTCGAGCCCGCCGTTGTAGTACGCGCCCAGCGCGGCCAGTTCTGCCGGTCCCGGGTCGGTGACCTGGAGCTCTTCCAGCAGAGCCGCCACCCGGTCCGCCGCGGCGGGCACGGGCCGCCCGGCGAGCTGCGCCGTGGCCCGCATCCTGAACACCTCGTCCGCGATCTCACGCCGACCGTGGTCCAGCTTGATCAGCCCGGCCCGGTTGCCGAAGTGCCGCAGGACGAGCTCCCGCAGCGCGAGCACACCGCTGCGCTCCAGCAGAGTCCGGCGCACCGCGTCCTCACCCAGGCCATCCCGAAGACAGCCGCAGGCCAGGAAGACCCCCCACGCCCCCATCCGGTCGACCAGATCGGCGCGGACCCCGGCCGGGACGGGCAGCTGCGGATACTCGCGGCCGCAGAAGAGACTGACGTCCTCCATGAGGTCCGCCAGCCGCCGCGGCGGTACCTTCGCCAGCTCCGACAGCGGCCCGAACGCCTCCGACGGCATGCGCTGGGCGGCGATGCCGAGCAGACCCGCCACGGGCACGACCGTGCGGAACACCCGCCGAACGGCGGGGCGTCGCGCGTACGAGTCTGCGATGCGGCGGGCTGTCGCCATCGGATCGTGGTCCAAGGGGTCGGCGGGCATCCCATCGGGACCGGTCTCACCCACGGGGGGCCAGTACTGGTCGCTGCGCGAGAGCACTCCGAACGCCTTCAGCGGGCTCACGACCGCCCCGTACGCCCCGGCGAAGCTGTCCACCGCCTGCTGGTCGGCCCGCCCGAGACCACGGCTGAAGACGAAGACGACGGCGTCGGCCCGGTCCATCTCGGCCGCGCTCAGGGCGTGCACGGACCGGGCGTCCCCGCCCAGCCGCTCGAGCACCCGGGCGGCGTCCTCCCGCTCCACCGGATCGTCGATGCCCAGGAACGACAGCGTGTTGTCCGCGTCCGTCCCGTGCACACTTCCCAGCCCCGGCGTGTCCACGATCCGGAAGCGGCGCAACAGCGCGCTGGGCCGGCCACCTCGACCTTCCGAATGGCACGCAACTGCCGCAGCGCCCCGGCGTCACGCACGGTCAGCCGGGACAGCGCGTCCGGCGGCCACTCCTCGACGGGGCGGCCGTCCTTGAAATGGACCAGCAGCCGCGGCTGCTCCGCGTGGTGGAACTCCGAGACGTTGAAGGTGAGCTCCAGCTGACCGGTCTCACAGACCTCATCGCCGAGCAGGGCGTTGACCAGAGTCGACTTGCCGCGCTTGATCTGGCCGGCCACCGCTATCCGCATGGGCTGCGCCATGCGGCCCGTGCGGCGCGCAGGATGCTGGGAAGATTGCCCGCCTCCGGGCCCGCCGGGCCGAGCTCCTCGACGATCCGGGCGAACACCCGGCCGTGGGGTCCTGCGGTGCTCGCCGGAACAAGGGTGTCCGCCATGACGTCACCAGTCCGAGAACAGGTCGTGCATGATGAGCCACAGCACCACGAACAACGCCGCCTTCACGCAGTCCTTCAACCACTCCGGCACCGAGAAGCCTGGCTGCACCGGCGTGGCGCTGCGCTGAGGTTGAGGCTCGGCGGTAGAAGGCGTCGTGGTCGGGGCTGACCCGCCGGTGCCGGCCACACCGAGGGGCGGCGTGGCCGTGGGCGGCCAGCCGGTGCCGGCCATCCCGGGTGGGGTCTGCGGCGTCCGCTCCGACGGGTTGAAGGCGTCGTGCCCCGTTGCCTCGGCCCGGTGGCACCACGGACAGCTCGTCAGATGGGCCCCGTAAGCGTGCCTCGGCCGACGCGGGCAGATCGTGATCGCGCCCTCCTCGCGCGACTCCGCCAGGGCCGCCAGCCACTGTCGTGACGTCGGGCGCTGGGCCGTGTCCTCCAGTCCGGGTCCGAACGCCTGTCGGGCCAGCGTCAGAAGGGCCGGCGGCAGCACCGTCGGATCGAGCACTCCGCGCGGTTTGATCACCGATTCCGGCCGTACGACGAACGAGCGGCTGGCCTTGATGTTGTCGGAGATCTGTACGTCGTCCTCGCTGTCCCGGGGCACGCCGCCGAACGGGTGGTACCCGGCGGTCAGCACCTGGTAGACGAGTACGGCCAGCGCGAAGTCGTCGCTCGACGTGCTTCCGGGCGCGCCCAGCAGCCGTTCCGGGGCGGCGTAGTCGGGCGTGTGCAGGGTGGCCGGGAACGGCTCACCACGGTGGGTGAAGCCGATCGAGTCGCAGTCGAGGAACGTAGCGAACCCGCGCTGGTCGACGACGACGTTCTTCGCCGAGAAGTCGCCGACGACCAGGCTCTCGTGGTGCAGCCTGGCGGTCATGAACGCCAGGTTCCAGCAGATCCCGAGCAGGAACCGCCAGTCGGCCTCGGCCGGGAATCTGCGGAGCCGCTGTTCCCGGCTGAACAGCGCCATGAGCTGGATGTGTCCGGGCCCGGCGAAGCTCTTCATGCCGTAGCCGAGGAAACCGCCGTCCGTGCCCTGCACGATCCCCACCGGCCACGCCAGCTCGGGGGGTTGCCCACCGTCCACGGGGCGGTCGGCCAGCGGGTTCAGCGCCAGCATCCGCCGTACCCGGTGCTCCCGCGCGGCGTCGGGCTGGTGGTAGAGCTTCACCACCAGGCCGCCGTCGCCCTCGACCGGATGGACCGCCGCCTCCAGGCCCGAGCCCAGCGGCGGGGCCAGGAGCACCAGCGGCTGCCCGTCCAGAAATACTTTCCGTCCCGTCACGGCAGCTCCCCTCCCACCGGGCCGCCCGTCGTACGGACTGCCCGCACCAGCGTCTTGTCGTCGGCGTTGAGCGCCGTGAGCCGGTCCGACAGCAGCAGCGCCTCCAGCTCCCGCGCGTCGGCCCGAGGGCTAGGGCCCGGACGGTCCAGCGAGCGCAGCACCGAGGCGGCGAACGAGGGGTTGGCCCGCGGCACCGGGCCTCGTCCACCGGACAGTGCGGCCTGCGCCAGACCGTCGGTGGAGAGTATGACGCCGTCGACGTCGTCGTCCCGTACACAGTCGATCCGCACGCGCAGCGCGGCGTCCGCCGAGCTCAGAAAGGTGGTCTCATTGCCGTACTCGCCCGCCGCCTCGGGCTGCGGCAGCAGATGGAACTGCGGTTCACCGTTCTCCACACCGGCCCGCAACACCACGAAGCCGTCCCCCAGCGAGGTGTAACCCAGCCAGCCGGGACCCAGCACCACCACGGTGAGGGTGGTGGCGAAATCCGCCGGGCCGCCCCTGCGGCCTCGGGCGGCTGCGCCGTCCTCGGTGGACAGTGCCCAGGTGCCGTCGATGAACGCGTCCAGCACCTCCAGGAAGGCGTCCCGCAGCCGGGTGCGGAGGTCCTCGACGTCCCCCGGCGCGCTCGCCCGCTCGCCCAGCCGTGCCCCGAACACCGACGTGGCCAGCTGGATCGCCAGCTGTGCACCCTCCTGCGAACGCGGTCTGCTGCCCGCTCCGTCCGCCACCGCCAGGACCGGGATCCGGCTACCGGGAGGGCTGGCGTGCGACTGCCCCCAGGCGTCCTGGCATGGCATCCCCTGCTGGGCGTGCCGATATCCCTGGACGCTGACGCCGTGCACGCGCCACGCCCGGCTTTTGACCTGTCCGGTCTCCGTTGCCCCCGGCACCTCGATCGTCCTCACCCCTCGCCGCTCGTCGCCCGCCGCTCAGGCGTCCCAGGCGGAACGCTGCGTCTTGAACCGGTTGAACAACTGCTCGAAGGTCTCCTCCTCCGCACCCTGCTGTTCGGCGCTCGCGCTTGCCGACATGGTCTGCAGCAGGTCGCGGAACGGGAAACCCTTGAGCGTGGCGTGGTACTTGGGCGCCAGTTCGCGCAGCACCTGCTGGCCCCGGTCGCTGATTCCGCCGATGCCGAAGGCGTAGAAGCGGAAGCGCTTCGCGGCTTGTTCGGCGGCAAGCGTCGGGACGAGCCGGCGCCACGCGTCCGTGGCCATTCCGTGGCTGTCGGTCGGCAGACCGTCGGTCACCAGACAGATCTGCGGGCGGTAGTACTGGAGCCCGGAGCGGCGCAGTTCCGTCTTCCGCTCCGCCACCAGGCGCATCCCCGTCTCCACGGCCTCCGTCAACAGCGTGACCCCGGAGGCCGACAGCTGCGGCGACCGGAACTGGTGGGCGGACACGAAGGGGCTGATGGTGGCCCGTGGGTCGAGGAGATGCGGGCCCTGCCAGACCCCGATCCCCATGCCGCCGAAGGTCACCAGGGCGATCTCGACGCTGGAACTGAGCCCGACATCCTCCTGGATCTCGCGCCCCCAGAGGGCCAGCGCCTCGTTGAGCAGCCGGATCGGCTCGCCCGACATGGAGCTGGAGATGTCCAGGCACAGCAGCAGCGGCAGCCGCTGAGCGTTGTTGTCGAGCTCGATGTCCGCGTACGCGGCGGGCAGATCCTGCGGCGGTGTGGCCGGCGGGCCCGGGATGGTCGGGTTCATGGGAAGGGATCCCCTTGCTGTCGTGTCCGTGATGTGGTGCGTGTGTGTCCCTGCGCGCGGCGGCTCCGCGCGGCTCGGCCCGCAGCCGTCGGCCGAGTCAGGCGTGGGAATCGCGCGAGTCCGCGGGCGCGTACGCCAGGAGGGGTCCGGGCCGGTGGTCGGTGACGTCGACGGTCGCGTCGGGGTCCGGCGCGTCCAGGTGCGGCTCGGCCCAGCTCGCGCGGTACAACCAGCCGTCCAGTTCGACGTATCCCTGGGGGTGCAGGCTCGTGCGTACGGTTGCCGGGCGGACGGGGCCGTCCGGCACGGCGCGTGGGCCGGCCGTGGGTGCCTGCGGGTGGTCGTCGGGCCACGTCCGGTGTGGCGGATGCCGCGGCAGCACCGGCGGCGGTCCGGCGGTACGGGCGGTACGGGCGGTCCATGAGCCGGATTCGGGTTCGGCGGCGGGCCGGGGCCGGGTGCCACCGCCGGGTACGGCGACGAACGCGGGCCGGTACCTGGTCCGCAGGACCGCCCAGCCGAACACGGCCGTACCGGCGGCGAGCACTGTCAGCAACGTCTCGTCCACGCCGAAGCCAGTGCTTTCGCCTGAGGGGAAGGTGAGCCGGACAGGGTCGACGGCCGAGGTGTTCCTGAGCGCTGCCCGCTCGTCCAGGACCATGCGCGGATCGGCCTCCCCGGGGAGACCGGCCTCTTTCATCCGGACCTGCTGTTTCTTGAACTGGTCGAGGAGCCGGCACAGGCCTGCCCCGTCGCCATCACAGAGCTTCAGCTTACGGGCGGATCGCACGGCCCAAGAGGGAGGCGGGCCGATCGTGGCTTTCCGGTTGGCGGCCGCCGACCTCTGGCCCGCCGCCGTACCGCTCGCCCCGGGGAGGGCGGCGGCGCCCGGCGCCCGGGCACTCGCCGCGTACGAGGACTTCGGCCCACAGGCGGACGGCGCGGAACTGCCACCGGGACTGCGGCGCCTCTGCCTCGCCGTCGACATCGAGAAGTACAGCGCCCGCGACAACACCGACATGATCCGGCTGCAGCGGGTCCTGCTGCGGACGCTGCGCGCCGCATGCGCGCGCGCAGGCATCGTCTGGGACAGCTGCGGCCGACAGGCGCAGGGAGACGGCTATCTGCTCGTGTTCGAGCCCGGCATCGACGAGACCCGGGTCGTCCCGGACCTTCTGGACGGCCTCGCCTCCGCGCTGGCCGACGCCAATGCAGCGGCCTCGTATCCGCAGCGCGTCCGGATGCGGGCCGGTCTGCACCAGGGCATCGTCCACGAGGCGGACAGCGGCTACGCCGGGTCCGCCGTGGTCGCTCTGTTCCGGGTCCTCGACTCCGGCCCTGTACGCCGCGCCCTCGCCGCCGACCCTTCGACCCACCTGGTCGCCGCGTTCTCGGACGGGCTTTACCAGGACCTCGTCTCCCACGGATACAACGGTCTGGCCGCCACCGGATTCCGGCGGGCGGAGATCCACGTCGCGGCGAAGAGCTTCACCGGCGTGGCATGGATCCGCGCCCTGCCTGCCCCCCTGGACCAGGCACCGGCCCCGGGAGCGGAAGGCTGATGTCTGGCGCAGTTCCAGCCGCCCGGCGTCGCTGTGCCGCGTGCACGGAACAGGCATACAGAGCACGTCTTCCGCTCTCGGTGCGGGGGAGGAGGATACCTGCTCGGTGCAGGGCAGGCCGCAGTCGACGCACCGGCGGTCGTCATCGGCCGCGGGAGCCAAGCGCGTACGGCGGGGACAGGGTGATCGGCGCACGGCAGAACCTCTTTCGTCTTCAGGGCCGGGGAGCGTCGTACGCGCCCTGCGTTGCCGGGCGTTGACGGTTATGCGGGGGTGCCGCCGGTGGCTTCCCGGCGGTGCTGTTCGGCGAGTGCGCGAGCGTCCAGCGGTGATCGGGCCGTCATGCTCCAGCCGCAGGACCAGGACGCGACGGTAGAGCGCGGACAGGTCGACGGTGTCCAGCGGGGTGTGGGCCTGGAGCACGGCGGCGGCCCTCTCGTGTGCGGGTTCTCCCAAAGCGGACGCGTCAGCGGCGGCGGCCACGGTCGGCGAAGTGCCAGGTGAAGATGCACCTCGAGGTCATCGGTGCGTTGGGCAGCCGGGGCCAGGACGGAGCTGGTCCACGCCCGAAGGAACGCCTGGCAGTATCGGCTCACAGTGGCGCGGCATGTC
Source organism: Streptomyces phaeoluteigriseus (assembly GCF_001896135.2). Taxonomy (GTDB): domain Bacteria; phylum Actinomycetota; class Actinomycetes; order Streptomycetales; family Streptomycetaceae; genus Streptomyces; species Streptomyces phaeoluteigriseus. The sequence continues at coordinate 440,568 of NZ_MPOH02000005.1, read as the reverse complement.
CGGGGCGGTGGTGTTCAGTGACGACGCCCAGCTGGGCGCGCTGGCCTTGGGTGTCATCAGCGAGCACCACCTCCCTGAGGAGGGCGTCCACCCTGACCGTCGTACCCCTGACGGGATCTGCGGTCTGCGCCCAGGCGCAGCGGCTCTTTCGGCCACTGGACCGACCGTTCAGCATGAGCAGCGACCCCGACGGGCGCCCTCGCCGAGACCCCGCGGCGTGCCCGCCGGGCTCTCGGCGAGGGCGCCCGTCGTTGGCAAACGGGTGCACCGGAGGTGGCCATGGGCTGTTTCAATGCGGCGGGGGACCGATGGTCGGTGATGCCGGAATCGGTCGGCACCCCGCGAGAGAGGAACCGCACGATGGAACAGTCGGAGCTGGAGAGCAAGATTCATACGCGGGAGACAGGTCTGGCCGTTCAGGAAGCGTCCATGGCCGGGGCGCAGGTCACACAGGCGGCGGCGCAGGCGGGAATGACCGCGACGTTCACCGCGACGCAGACCGGGACGTGGGCCGTGATGGCCACCAGCAGTGTCGCATTGCTGGTCGGGATCTTCCTCGGCATGGCGATCGCCAAGGACTGACAGCCGGCCCCACCTTAACGGGAGCCGCTCGTCTGGCTGGGCCGCCCCCGTTTGACCCTGTGGTCCGGCGGGGGCGGCCTGGTGCGAGGCTGCCCGTGGTGCAGCAGAGGATTCAGCGTTCACCTCGCACGGTGAACGTTCCCCATGCGAGCGTGAGGGACGGCCGTGGCGGTCCTGCGATCAGTCGTTTGCGGCTCACAGACTTTCGTAAGAGGTGGAGCACCTCGATCCGGTCGTGTCATATGCCGCCCCGACTGTCATCTCGGCTGACCCACCAGGGGGAATCATCCGCTCTGCGGGTGTCAGCAATGGCCGGAAAGGCCGGTGACGGCCAGACTCGCCTCGAGCAGCGTGGCATCCCGCTGGACCGCCAGCTGCGCAACTGGCGAGAGCTGAACGTGGCTCCGATCGACCCGGACCGCTGCGATCCATACACCCGGTGCCGGATCATCACCAGACCCGCTTGATGGTGCCGCCCTTGCCCGCCGCGTCCCGGCCCTCGAACACCACCCGGCCGGACCGGTCTGCGGCGGGGCGGGCACCACGGCCCGCACCCGATCCGATCCAGTGAACTGGTCACCAACGCCATCCTGCACGCGCCGGGCCCCTGCGGGGCGGAGTGCTGGACGTCGGCAGTGCGCCGGGGCGCGGCACTCACCGGCTACCGCTTCACCCTCACCGTCCACGAGGCCGGCGAGCCGGAGGTGTCCCGGGTCGAATGGTCCGGCGTCTCCACCCCGGCCGGCGTCGGCGACGAGGAGGCCGTGGCCTTCTTCCACGGCCTCAGCGCGCTCCTGCGCACGGTCACCGATGCCTGACCGCATCGCCCCGCACGCCGGACGTCGAGAGGGTTGTGGGGAAAGTCAGTGACATCCGTCACGTGCCCGGTCCCTATCAACGTGCCGCGATAGTAGTGCCGCGTGGCCGACATAGGCGGATCTGGCATATGGAAGCGGGCATACGCGGCACCTTGGCCGGGGTCACCGGCCCGGGGCACCGGCCTCAAGCCGCCGGACCGTCTCTGCCGTCCTTCTGACGGAGTGTGAGGCGCCGTCGGCCTCCGGCGCGGCATGCCCGGCACAATCCCGGGCCGGATTCAAGGGTGCCCTCGCCTACTGAGCGAGGTAGTGGAAGCCCCCGTTGCCGTGCCCTCACGCGGCTTTTAACAATGACGGCCCGCAAGGCGTCCCCCCGCAGGTCGAGCGCAGTGTCTGTGCGAAACCGAGCCCCGCCGGAGGCGCAAGGAGAGTCGACCGAACGAGGTCCGCATGAGGAACCACCGGAAGCACCGCAGGAAGACGCGCCGCCGGCCCATAGCCGTCGCCGTCCTGGCGATGAGCGCGGTGGCGGTGCCGTCGGCCGCCATGGCGTGCATGGGCGACGGAGGAGCCGAAGCCATCACCGCCACGTCCAGCGGTCCCTGGACGGACGGGAGGAAGGCGTCCTGGAACGGACACCGGACGGACGGGAGGAAGACGTCCTGGGACGGGCACCGGGGGCGGGACATCCGGACCGCGAAGCCCACGGCGACGGCTTCGCCCTCGGCCTCGCCGACGACCTCTCCCGGGACTGCGGCGCCCGCCCCGGAGAAGCCCAAGGCGCCCGTCGCGAAGACGACCACCCCGCCCGCCCCGACGAGGACCACCGCCGCGCCGAAGCCGCCCGCCACCACGGCTCCCGCCGCCACCACGGCTCCCGCCGCCACCATGGCTCCCGCCGTCGGCACGGCGACCCCCGCCGTCGCCCGCGTGGTCGCCCTGGTCAACAGCGAGCGTGCCAAGGTCGGTTGCTCCCCGGTCACCCTGAACGCGAAGCTCTCGCAGGCCGCCCAGGCCCACAGCGCGGACATGGCGAGCCACAACACCATGTCACACACCGGCTCCGACGGGTCCGACCCGGGACAGCGGATCACGCGCGCGGGCTACCTCTGGAGCACCTACGGCGAGAACGTCGCGTACGGGTACTCCACGCCCGACCAGGTCATGGCGGGCTGGATGGCCAGCGCCGGTCACAAGCGCAACATCCTGGACTGCGGCTTCAAGGAGATCGGTGTGGGGGTGGCGCAGCCCGGCAACTACTGGACGCAGGTCTTCGGCACGGTCCGCTGACGCTCACGGGGCCCACGCCCGTCACGGCCCGCCGACCGTCACGCCGGCCGCGGCCGGCGTGGGTGCCGTTCTGTCCAGGGCGTAGGTGCTGCGCGAGTCCGGATCGCCAAAGAAGAAGTAGACGTGAGGGCCGTGATGGTGGGCACCCGAAGAAGCCCGGCCGGTCGGCAACAGCGCCTCAGGGAAGTCGTCCGTCGCGGCCGGCCTGCGTGAGCGGTTCGGGCACGGCCTGGCCCTGGTCGGCCAGGACAACCTCCGCCGCGCCGGGAGTGCGACCGGCCCGGTGCCACGCACATCGGCCTGAACGCCCGCTACGCCCTGGACGCCGGATTCCACGTCGTGGTCGAAGGCATACTCGTGTCGTAGCGGCGGCCCCTGCGGAAGGCGAAGTCGTCGACACCGAGGATCTCCACCTGGCCGATCTCCGGCTCGGGCAGAGACCTGACCGGCCGCAACAGCGTGTCCTTACCTACGGTGAGGCCGACCGCGGCCGCCAGTCGGGCTCCTGCCCGGCCGGCCAGGGCCAGCCCGATTCCGGTCAACACCCCGCGCAGCAGCGGGGTGTGCCGATTGTGCGGGGTTGTCGGTCCCGAAAGCTGTTCGGCGAACGTCACCGCCGAGCAGGCAGGGTTCTCGCAGCGGAAGCGACGCACGCATAACTCGATCACGACACCGAGCCCGCCACAGCGACATCACGCAGCCTGCGTACGTACCGACCGTGCACCCGGGCCGAGCTCTGACCGCACAGACAGGACCCAGTCGCCGCCCGCACCCGCGTTCTCAGCACTACTTGGTCCGGTCGCCTCTCCACCTCGTCGATCAGCAACGCGGACAGGTACGGAAACAGCTCGAGGAGCACATCACGAGAGCACGCGATGCATGATCGCGAACAGACGGAGCAACGTGCCCAGCCGTCCGGATCACGAGATCGTCGACAGAACCAAGATCCGCGACGGTGCCGTGGCGAACCGGCCGATCTATGTGGCCCTCACCGTCACCGTCGAGAGCCGGCGGGACATCCTGGGCCTGTGGGCAGGCGACGGCGGAGAGGGCGCCAAGCACTGGATGCACATCCTCACCGAGATCAAGAACCGCGGCGTGAACGACGTCCTCATGCTCGTCTGCGACGGCCTCAAGGGCCTGCCCGACGCGGTGGAGACCGTCTGGCCGCGCACTACCGTCCAGACCTGCGTGGTCCACCTGTTGCGGAACTCCTTTTGCTATGCCGCCCGCCAGGACTGGGACAAGATCACCAAGCTCCTCAAGCCCGTCTACACCGCTGCGACCGAGGAGGCCGCACTCGAGCGGTTCGGTCGACGACCCGAACCTGCCGGTACCTAAGCGGGGGTTACCGGTTGCGGGCTCACGGAGGACGTTGAGTAAGGCGTTGAGGAGGGATTCGGTGAAGGTGGTGCCGCGGTGGTCGATGCTGGCGCCGGGAGTCAGGGCTGCTAGGTAGGCGTCGCGGTCGGCGTCGGTCAGGTGGGCGAGGCACGCGGTGTGGCCGGGGACGTGGATGCCGCGGCAACCAACGGGGTTGGCAGCAGGGTCTGCACCGTGTGCGCAGTGCGGCCAGAACGGCGGTTCGGATGTGCTCATGGTGCGGCGGCTCCACGGTGTCAGGTGCCCGTATGGACGCCCTAGGGACGGGAACGGTTCACGCTCGACGGTGACGGGCAGCATCGGGGATCGGCCTCCCACCTTGCGCACATGCCGTACGTGCCTGAACAACCTGCAGATATCTGTCAGGCACAGTGCACTGAGGGACACATGCCTGTCGCCCGCACTGCGCAATCGCGGTGCTCGTGCCGGGCGGGGGTGTGTTCAGCCGATCCGTCCCCCGCGAGGCGCTGACCTTCCGTGGTCGGGCCTGTGTCCGTCCTGTCTGCCAGTTCTCCGCAGCGTGGGGGGCGACGCCTGGATGGCTGGCCACGTCCACGGCGAGGACGGCTGCAGGGGATGGGACGCCCAGCCGCGCTGACGCTGGGCACGGCTGGGCGGTCCAGATGCGCTCGATCACCGAGGTGCACGCCCCGCGTGGTGAGGGCACAGCCTTCCCTCAGTGCCGTCACCCTTGCACGGAAGACCTCATCCGGGCCGCGCGCCGGCTGCCCCATCGCTGCGAGTGGTAGACCACGGCACACGCCCCCCGTCATGCAAGGTGATGTGTCCCGCACTGTGCGAAACCGGTACGGTCACCGCATGTCTGGGGATCACAGCACAGAAGGCGCTGCTCGCACGGGAGTTGGCGTGGGCGTGGTCGGCGCCGAACTGCCGGCACAGAGCGGACCGCCGCTGACGGAGTTCGAGCTCTCGGTCGGCGAGCGCAAGATCCTCCAGTTCAAGAGGAAGCCCCAGATCACGGCGGTCGCCGAACTGGTGTGGAACGCCGTGGACGCCAACGCCACCGAGGGCGACGTCGAACTACGTCGCTCCAGCATGCAGGCGATCACTGAGGTCGTGGTGACCGACAACGGTCATGGCATGACACCCGGGCGGGCGCGCACCGCCTTCCAGGCGTACGGCACTACCTGGAAGACGACCAGGACGCATACCGAGGGTGGGGAGCGCATCCTGCACGGCCGCAACGGTGAAGGCCGTCTCTTCGCCTTCGCCCTGGGCGACCAGCTCACCTGGGAGTCCGCTGCCTGGGAGTCCAACGATTTTGGGGAGCTACGACCCGAGCCAGGGTGATGGCGGCGCCGCTGGCCTGACCGGCAATGTCGGCCTCCGTAGATCTATCGGCGTTGTGTGTCGTCGCGATCACGCCGGATCGTGCACGAGAGCGTACGGCTGCGGATGGAGACCGACGCCGGGTACGCGAGGCGGATCCCGGACGAGGTGACCTGGACGGACAAGGAGTGGCTCACTCCGCATCCCCGCGCGAGGGCTGCGTGAGTGCGAGGGGACAGACGCGGCAGGGAGGGCTGCGTGAAGGGACGCGCGCGACGCAACGGCGTGTGCGCCCGCCTCACGTCTGGTTCTCGAAGTGCTCCAGAAGCGTCCGCTGAAGCGACTGAAGCACGAGCGTGTGCTGTTTGAGCATCGCCAGCCGGTTCGCCGCGGTGGCGGCGTAGGACGCGTCCGCCCGCCTGTGCGTCGTCGCCGCGGTGAGGAGGTAGCCGTTGAGGGCATCCATGGCCGACGCCTCGTCGACGACCTGTCCCCTCCGCATCAGATAGCGGTCCAGGGACGTTTCGTCGTCGGCGATCACGTTCGCGATGACGGACGGCTGCCAGTCGTCCGCGTTGGTCAGCGAGTAATGCGTGTCGAACCCTATGGTGACCAGTTCACCTTCGGTGATCTCCACCTCGTACCGGCCTTCCTCATCGGTGTAGGCCCGGTCGATCAGAGACAGATCACCGCGGTAGACACTGACCTTGATCATGAAGATCGGCTTCTTGTCGTCGATCGCTCTCACATGCCCGAACATGAAAGTCTCCTCTCGGCGGGATCCCTGGGCCGGTCGATGCTCGTCGGAGCGCGAGAAAGCGTCATTCACCCACCCTTCCTCCAGTCTGTCCGCGCCCAACTCCCACCGCCACTCGGCATGTTCTTGCTGTGACGCGTCGCGGTCCTACGGGCCCCGCGCTCGGTGGCACCGGTTTCGAGGCTGAGGGACCATGGTGCTGTGGCTCCGAGCTCTCGACTCCGGGAGCGTCATCAACGGATGCCTCCCCTCCTTCGGTTTCGCGCGACACGGACAGGAGACGGAAAATGCCCAATCCACTGCTCAGACAGGGCGACACCGGCCCATTCGTCACTCGCCTGCAAGAAGACCTCAAGATCCATGGGTACGACGTCGGCCAAGTAGACGGAATATTCGGCCCCAAGACCGACGCCGCCGTTCGTCAATTCCAGTCCGATCAGGGCCTGGTCGTCGACGGAATCGTGGGACCGGCCACCTGGGAAGCGCTCGAAGGACCTGTTCCGACCGAGGCCGTCAGCTTCGACCTGTCCGATTTCCCATCACTCGCGCACATGTTCCGCTGCGCTGGCGACAAGGACGTGGACGGCTACGTGGCGGAGTTCGGGATCGATCTTTCATGAACATTTACCAGGATTCGGGCCAACCCATAGACATGACAACCCGACAGGCATTCGGCATCCGTCGCTGAACGCAGCCGAGAAGGAGCGCCACCATGGCATGCGAAGTGCAGAAGGTCGCAGTAGCCGTCGCTTTCGGAAACGCCGTCGCCTCGACGCCGGGGGTCGCGTTCGGCGCTGTCGCACCCCCCTTGGAACCGTTGATCGCCGCCAAGATGTGGCTTTCCTGGGTCGGCGTAGTGGTCGCTCTCGGATTCCTCAGCAAGTGCCTCGACGAGGCCGGCCGGCATCAGGATGCCGAAACGCTGAGGCAGGAGATCAACAAGCTGAAGAGCGAGATGGAGTCCATCAAGAACAGCGTTCCCCACTGAGGCGGCGTTCCCCACTCAGGCGACCTCGCCCTCGCCGAAGCGGCCATGAGCCGACCTTGATACCGGCTGGCCCTAGGGTGATACGAGGGGGCTGGGGGGGCTTGCCCTCGGGTCAGGCTTGAGGGTGATACGAGGGCGGCTGGGGGCTTGCCCTCGGGTCAGGGCCGCCCGGCCTCCGCCCGCCCGGCCTCCGCCAGAACGGTGAGGACCCTGCGGGTCTTGCTCTCCGGGAGGTCCGCGATGACGACCCCGCGCTCCTTCACCGTCTCGTCCAGCCTCCGCTGCTTGCGCTCGGCCCGCGCCTTCAACTCCTCGGCGCTCTCTCCCTCCTTGGGATTCACCCGGAGCGAGACCTCCAGGAACTCCAGGCCGGCGACCCTCCATGCCTCCAGATCGACCTTCAGGTCGTCGATCTCGACGTCGTCGGCCTTCGTGGAGAGGACCGGACCGAGCGCGACCAGCCCGTCGAGCCGGATGTCGGGTGCGCAGACATCCAGGAACTGGTCCTGCACCGCGTCGATCCGCGCTGCGGGATCGCCTCCGGGCTGGACGGCGCCCAACAGCGCGCCCTGGGGATGGTCGTGGACCAGCGAGGCGGCCAGCATCCGGCGGTCCGCCGACCAGTCCTCCTCGATCCGGAACGTGAACGGCGTGGCGTCGAAGGGGTTTTCGAAGCGGCCGATCAACTGCTCCCGGGTGGACGGCCGCAACTTCACGGTCAAGTCGTCCGGGCCGCTGCCGATCCTGAACCGTACGATCACACCCCCGTCCAGCAGGGGCACCCGGCCCTCGGCGACACCGGCCCGGTCCTCGGCGAACCAGATCCGGCGCGTCATCAGCGCACCGCCCGTTCCGCGGAGGGCCGAGAGCGCCGCTGCGACGTCGCCCTCGACATTGACCTTGATCTCGATCGGCAGCAGGTCCATGGCATCGCTCCCGCTCGCTTCCCAATGGGGCCATTCCATGGTATGCACACCGCCCTGCGAGCCGCAGCGCGACTCCCGAGCAGCGTGTGCCTGTTCAACTACGGTCGCCATGTCACCGGTTGCAGGCCCATGCCGGCAGGTGTGTTCTGGAATCGCGGGAGTTGACAGCCCGTGCCCGAAGCCCGCACCGAAAGGAACCTTCTCATGATGAGCACACGCCGTCCGGCGGGGGCACTCGCCGCTGTACTGATCACAGCGGCGGCCACCTCGGTCCTCTCCACCCCCGCGCATTCCGCGCCGCCGGAGGCGACGTCGAAGCCTCCGGCGCGAGCGCCGGTGACGTGCTTCGCCACCACGTGTGACGGCCTCGATCCCATCGCGACCCATTGCGTCGACGACGCCGTGACGATCGACGACGCTACGGTCGACGGTCGCATCATCCGCCTGCGGTACAGCGCGGAGTGCAGGGCCGCCTGGGCACAGCTCTGGTTCGGGAAGCCGGGCGACAAGGCGTGGGTGCGGGCCGAGGACGACGACGGCAACACCGTCGCCAAACGGATCATCACGGTCAGGCCGGGGGACGAGAACAGCGTGTACACGCTGATGGTGAACGACAAGGACCTCAGGGCCCACGCGTGTGCGGAGCTGCCTCCCGACTCCAACACCGCGTGCACGTTCTACTACTGATGCCGAGGCCTACCACTGATGCCGAGGCGGAGGCGCCGACGGCGATCGTGTTGCGGCCCGCCGCACCCGTGACATGCTGGAATTCGGAGACGTGAGCAGATCGACGCACGCCGTCGGCGCCGTCACCGCCTCGCCTCCTGAGGCCGGGCACAGAGCTGTGACGCGGGTGCGACGACCGCGAGTGAAGAGCCACGACGTCGACTCCTGAACCCCGAATCCATGAGCCCGGACCCCATAGGTTCTTCCGGCACGCACGGAGGTCCAGGAACTCGCTCCGGACGGTCAGAGCCTCCAGGGAAAAGACATGGCCGAGATCAGAATCGACAGCAGTGGTCTCACCTTCACCAAGTTCTCCGTCTCAGGGCACAGTCCGGATCTCGTGGACGGGGCGACGGCTCCGGCGGTGTAGCTCGACCCGGGCATCTACGGAATCGAGCAGACCCCCGGCCGGCCGGCGAGTTTCGAATTCCGTGTTACGCAGAAGGGCTTGGTGGACTTCGGCGCGGCCCACGACGCCTTCCTCGGAGGGCGCGGAACTTCCTCACTCGTGTGTGGCGGATCGCGGGCCGGTCGCGGACTTCGCCGGGGCTGGCCCAGTAGGCGTCCAGCAGGGCGCGGGCGGTCTGCTCGGGCCGTTGCCAGGCCCACCGGGTGCGCGCCATGTCGGTGCCCAGGCGGGCCTTGCGCTCGGCAGTCGGGAACTGCTCGGGCCGAAGGTTCTTCCCGGCGTCCAGGGCGGCGCCGGCGTCGCCGAGTGCCCAGTGCACGCCTGTGAAGGATTTGGTGATGCGGTTGTCGTTCGGATGATCTAGGGTCGCGCTGCTCTCAGGGGAGGGGATGGCGCATGGGGCGTATGGGCCGGTGGACTGTTGTGTGTGCGGCTGCGGTACTGGTGATGGCGGGGTGCGGGCAGCGCCAGGCGCAGTACGGCCCTGACTTCACCAGCGCCGAGGAACTGCCGGAAAAGCTCAGTACGAACGGCACCACCATTACGGTCGGTGATCCCGACGCGCCGGTGACAGTGCACCTGTATGAGGACCCCCGCTGCCCGTACTGCGAGGAGTTCGAGACCACCGGCGGCGGCCCGCAACTGCGAGAAGCGATGCTCGACCGCTGGGCCAGAGTCGAGTACACCCTGGCCTCCTTCCTGGACGACCGGGTCGGCGGCACCGGGCCGAAGAAGGCCGTCAACGCGCTGCGCGCCGCGCTGGAGGAAGGCAAATTCGTGGAGTACCACGAGGTGCTCTACGCCAACCAGCCCGATGAGAGCGTCGACGGCTACACCGACGCCTACCTGCTGGAACTGGCCGGCCAGGTGGAAGGCCTGCGCGGTTCGGAGTTCGACGCAGCCGTGAGATCCATGAAATACCGCTCCTTCGTGACTTCCTCTCAGAAGGCCTACGAGAAGGCCGGGGGAACGCAGGAGCCCGAAGGCCCCGGTACGCCCACCGCGGTGATCAACAGCAAGCGGATCCCGTCGGAGTACAACGCCCTGCTCCAGGAGAGCGACGCTTTCGCCGAACTGCTGCAGGAGATCCACGACGAGCCCGGAGAGTGGCAGGACACCAAACTCTGAACCACCGGGCCAGGCGCCGCAAGCACGGTCGAACCCGCCCCGCGCCCGGAGGGCGACGAGGCGCCAGCGGCGCTGGTGACCCACCACTGCCGCCGCATCAGCGCCTACCTCACCCGCGCAAAGCACCTGAAGACCCTGCACGGCGACAGCACGAAGCGGTGGGAGCGCCTGGCCCTGCACGCCCTAACCGACGCACTTGCCCACGACCTTCCTGGTGGGCACCCTCGCCGCTTCTGCAGCGCCAGGACCTCGACGCCGTCCTGCAGCCTCCTGGTTCGGGCGACCCCGTACGCCCGGCACACCGTCGCAGCCGTCGCAGGCTGGATCCCTTGCTCGCGCTCGGGCGTACGTGTGCTGCTCAGCCTGATGTCTCCCAGACGGTGATGAACAGGGCTTATTCGAGCAGGTCGGGCGATGCGCCGGACGGCCAGCTGTCGCCGGCGCTGTGGCTGTTCGGCGAGGACTGGCACATGACCAGGAGCGAACTCGGACGCGAGGCTCGATGAGGTACAGGGCCCCCCTAATCGTTAGGCCGTTTCCTTCGGATCATCTGATCGTTGCTACCTGACAGGTCGTGGAAGCGGGGCGGGCGGTGGCATCGATCACCGACAGGTGATCGACGCGATCGCGGTCTGGATGGACCTGCCGAGCACTTCGGCTCGTGGCCGATCGGTGCCGGGGGCGTCGTATTCAACGACCGAGCGGCAGGCTTGAAGGCGGTCTGTGTGCGGCCGGGCTAGGACACGGAGCTGAGGTCGTGCGGTGGCAGGGGGGTGATGGTGCGGCGCAGCCCTTCGGCGAGCCTCGCGCGGGAGTACACGACCTTGACGGCGTCGTGGTCGGTGACATCGCTCGTGTCGAGGACGGTGACGTCGATGACGGCGTTGATGTTCCATGGGGCGGTGTAGTGGCGGTCGATCCGCTGTTCACCGCCCTGGTGGGGCTTGCCGTGTCCGGCGGTGGCCCTCAGCGCGTCTGGCCGGCCCAGGGTGCGAGCGCCGTCAGTGCGCTGCACGAGCACGGTTCACGACAGGCCTACGCGGTACTCCACCGGCGCGTTCCCGGGCTGGGGGCCTTCCTTCTTCACCAAGTTCCTGTACTTCGTCGGCAAGACAGTCTTGCCGGCAACCGGCCTCCAGCCGTTCGTCCTCGACCATGTCCCGGTCAGACGCCTGCGGCAGATGGCCACTGCAGTGGTCCGGGCCAGCGGGCACGACCCGGACGGCTCCTATGTTGGGGCCGCCGTCGTGCTCAATGTTGGCAGTGATCACCGTGGTGACGGGTTCGCCGTATGTGTTGCGCGTCCTGGCCACGTGTTTTCCGTGAAGCGGGATGATCGGCACGGCACAAGAGTGCCGCTTGGGGGTTCTTTCATCGGCTTCTCAGGAGGCGTCGGAATCCTTTTTCCTTTCCTTCGCTCACGGATTTCACCGACCAGGAACGCCGGCCAGAGGAGGACCGTGACGATGTGAGTGCGCATCGCCTGGGCTCAGCATTCCGTGCTGCGTGGCCTGCAGTTGGTCGGTATGGACACCGTCATCCAATGCCGGCCCACCACCGAAGGAATTCTGATCGCCTAGTCCGCGGCTCCGAGCAGCAGCAGTGTGTGCGGCCACAGGCTGTCCAGGACAGTGGGGTCGTTCTTGAGCTTGGCGAACATGACCAGACCTTCGAGGTGGGCGACCACGGCTCGCGCGGTGGCCGTTGTGGCCCGTTCGCGGGGGACGGTTCCTTCGTCGGCGGCGTCATTGAGGGTGGCGGTGACGAGTGCGATCTGCTCGTCGAAGATCTCTTCCAGCCGGGCCCGCACGGCGGGCTCCTGCGTGGCCAGCTCCAGTGTGAGGTTGCCCAGAAGGCAACCGTCCACCGTTCCCGAAGTCTCCTTTTTCCGGTGTTGCACCTGCGCCGTGGTGTCCAGAAGTCGCTGCAGGCGGTCGAGGGCAGGGGCGGTGGAGGACAGCTCGGTGGTCCAGCAGCTGCGCTCGGCGTTCCAGTAGGCGTTGACGGCCTCGACCGTCAGTGCCTGCTTGGATTCGAAGAAGTGGTAGAAGCTGCCCTTCTTCACCTCCGCCTTGGCGCAGATCTCGGCGACGCCGAGGCTGCTGTAGCCGCGGCTCTGCATGAGTTCACCGGTGGCGTCGAGAAGGCGGTCGCGTGCCGTGCTGGTACGTCCCATGCGAGGAGTATACGTCCGGTCAACTATGATTCCGAGTGGGGTGGTGAGTAGTTGACCAACCGTCTAGTGTCGGATTCGTCGATCCGCGCACCAACGCAACACAGACAACCAAGGGGACACTCATGTCCATGCCACTTTCCGTCGTCATTGCTCACTACAGCGGCTACGGCCACACCAGACGCCAGGCCGCCGCCGTCGCGGCCGGCGTCGATTCGGTCCCCGGTGTGCGCGCCGACCTGCGGGACGTCGCCGCTCTGGACGACACCCTCTGGGAGGCTCTCGAGGGCGCTGACGCGATCATCTTCGGCTCACCCACCTACATGGGGTCCACCTCCGCCGTCTTCCAGCAGTTTGCCGAGGCCAGCGGCAAGGTGTGGGCCGAGCAGGGCTGGCAGGGCAAGCTCGCGGCCGGTTTCACCAACTCCGCCGGCATCAACGGCAACAAGGACAACGCCCTGCTCTCCCTTGTCGTCCTCGCCGCGCAGCACGGTATGACCTGGGTCCCGCTCGGCCTGCTGCCCGGCTGGGCCTACACCTCCACCGGCAGCCCGGACGATCTCAACCGTCTTGGCGGTTTCGTCGGTGCCATGGCCCAGTCCTCCTCCGACCTCGGCCCCGAGCACGCCCCCACCGACTCGGACCTGCGCACCGCCCACCACCTCGGCGCCCGCGTCGCCCGCAGCGCGCTCCAGTTCGCCCACGGCCGCGAGGCCGCCGCCCCGGCGGTGACCGCGTGAGCGGCCCCGGCCGGCTCGGCGACCTGCTGGGCATCGACCACCCCATCGTCCAGGGCCCCTTCGGCGGCGGACTCTCCTCCGTGGCCCTCGCCGCCGCGGTCAGTGACGGCGGTGGCCTCGGCTCCTACGGCGCGCACATCCTCACCCCCGACGCGATCACCGGGCTCGTCACCGAACTGAAGGCCGCCACGACCCGGCCGTTCGCCGTGAACCTCTGGGTGCCGCTGGAGGGCGAGCGCTCCGCACTGCCGGACAACGCCGCGTTCACCGCCCACACCGAGCGGCTCCGCTCCTACTACGACGAACTCGGCGTCGCCGCCCCCGCCTACGAGGACGTCGAAGCCCTGCCTGCCTTCGACGACCAGATCGACGCGCTCCTCGCCGCCGCGCCGCCTGTCATCAGCTTCGTCATGGGCATCCCGCCCCGCCGCGTCGTCGACGAGGCACGCGGCCGGGGCATCGCCCTGATCGGTACGGCGACAACAGTGGACGAGGCCGTCGCCCTCGAGGACGCGGGCCTCGACGCGATCGTGGCCTCGGGCAGCGACGCGGGCGGGCACCGAGGGGCGTTCCTGGCGCCCGTACGGGAATCGCTGGTCGGCACCTTCTCGCTGGTGCCGCAGATCGCCGACGCCGTCACCGCGCCCGTCATCGCCGCGGGCGGCATCGCCGACGGCCGCGGCATCCGGGCCGCCCTCACCCTCGGCGCCGACGCCGTGCAGATCGGCACCGCGTTCCTCGCCACACGGGAATCCGGCGCGAGCGACACCCACAAGCGCCGGCTCGGAACCCCGGCGGCACGTACGACCGTCCTCACCCGACTCTTCTCCGGCCGCACCGCCCGCGGCATACCCAACAGGTTCGTGCACGAGATGGCGGCGTACGAGGACGCCGTGCCCCCCTACCCCGTCCAGAACGCCCTGATGCAGCCCATCCGCCGGGCCGCCGCCGCCCAGGGAAGGTCGGAGTACACGAATCTGTGGGCCGGACAGGCCGCGGCGCTGGCCGACGAGGGCCTGGCGGCAGGGGAGTACCTGGCCCACTTGGTCAAGGAACTCCCACGCCAGGAGGTTCCCTTCGGATCACGTGGCACCCACTGAACGCAGCCCACGTGGTGAGCGCGCCACGCGACCATGATCGAGTGCCGATGCTATGTCGCCAGCACTCGATCACGGCGTCGGCGCTACGCAATCTACTAGGGTCCGTCTGCAAAGATCATCGGTGGTGGATCATGGTGGCGTGATACGTCGCCATGAACTCACCGATCAGGAATGGGAGTTACTCGCTCCTCTCATACCGCGTCATACCGCGGGCCGCGACCGGCCGTCCGCGCGTGGAGGATCGGCAGGTCATCAACGCAATGGGGCGTCGCCCGGCTGCAACGCATAAGCAGCACCTGCGGCGCCTGCCGCAGGATGCGGCCTTGCCGCTCGGTGCCCCCATGCGCCCCTGATCACTTGCTCGACAGCCGGAGAACGGACCACGTCTCGCACCGGACACCGCCAGAGTCGAAGGTGATCTCCAGCGCGAGTCGCCCACTGTCCGGATCCCCTTCTTCGACGACTGCCAGGACCGTCTCTCCGAGGTGTCTGGCGAAAGGCGTCTCCGCCGGATCTGCCGGTCCGACCCGGGGACGCCATCACCAGGCAGGTGTGGTCGCAAATCATCCCTGGCCGGCGACGAGCCGTCTCCCGGACATGAAGATCACGTGCCATGGCTGGAGTGCTGCCTCTTCTGCGCCCTGCCCGTGCCCTCGACCCGTGTCAGGTCGTGTCGAGGCGGCGTCGATCAGCGGCGAGCCGAACAGGGGTGGGCGAGTGCCCGTTGCACGGGGTCGGCGTGCGTCCTCACCACTTGTGCCGACGCCCCCTGCCCGGTCAGGGAGGCACTGTCCGTGTTTCCCTGACCGGGGCTGCCTTGGTTCCATACGGTGTGACGCATGTCGGACAGTGGCGGGTGAACTTCAGAGCGTCATCTTGTCCAGGAGCCAGGTCATCACGGCGCGGGCGGCGCCACTGATGGCGGCGTGGAGCCCAGTGGCGGCCAGAGCGCACCAGATGCGTCGAGGCCGGCGAGGTGCGGGCATTGTCGTCTCCTTCCGGGAACGTGCGCCGGGGCTGTGGTGCCGACCGGCGGAACCGAGGATGGGTTCGGCGGACGACCAGCCGTGTGGATCAGGGACGATCCGGGACGCTTTCGGCATCAGTGCTGTTCCCGGCCTCGGGGTGAGGGGAGGTCGGGGACGATCGAGGAGACAAGCGACACGGAGGGGGGCGTCCGATGACGTCGGCGGCGCAGAAGGCCCGGGAACGATTCGCCGACGGGCTGCGGGAGGTGCGCCGGAATGCCGGGAGCCCTTCTTACAGCGCACTGGTGAAGCACAGCGGGAATCGGCGCAACACCACCGGCATCGGCAAGATGCTCAATGCCCAGTTCACCGCGCCTGGCGATCTGGATTTCGTCTATGCGTTCCTGAGCGCATGTGAGGCGTACGCCAAGGAGAAGAAGACGACCATCTTCGGCAAGCTGTTCGACCGCGAGTTGTGGAAGATGCGTCATTCGCAGTTGACCGAGGTGCTCGAACTGCTCGGTGAGGATCGGCCGGCGGCGACGCCCGCGTCGTTCCGAGTGGAACCCTTTCCGCTCACCGAGGGCTCAACAAGGCTCGAGGCGTGGCGCGACCAGCCCAGTCAATTGCTCCTGGCCCGGCACCAGGTTGTGCCGTTCACCGGGCGGGGGCAGGATCTGACTCGCCTGGAACGGTGGCGGGACGAAGGCGAACCCGCTGTTGCGGTCACCCTGTTGTACGGCCCTGGCGGCCGGGGCAAGACCCGCTTTGGGCCCTTGTGGAGTCCGGGTCCTGGATGGCGCTGCCCCGACTGCGGAGGACGAGCTCGCCATGGCCCTGAAACGGCCCATCGGGCGCGACGTAGCGACTCCCTGGCAGGTTGGGGACGGTTGTGAGGCGTACAGGGAGGCCTCGGCGTCTCTACGCAACCGCGGGTGCTGTTGGGGCCTCCGGCGAGCCCGTTGGAGCGTGTGAGTCCGGGGCCGACAGCCATGCTGCGCAGCCTCAGCCCTGCGACGTCGGCGCTTCGCTGCAGGGCGCGGAAATTGCCCCACTTGGCGAGCGCGTGGGCGAACGCCGCTCGGTAAAGGTGCTCAGTATCGAAGTTGGCCATGTTGGATCGGGGGGAGGGCGGCGGGAGCGCATGTGCCGAGGTGATCGATCCCAACTTGGGGCTCCAAGCCCTCGGTGGCCCGGGAGAACGGCACCACGGCGACGTCGGCCGTGGTTTTGCTAAGGGTTGGAGACATGACGTGGGTGATCTCCTGGTCAACAACGCCGAGGCACCGGTGGCGCCAACCAATCGCGCGACTGGTCCGGAATGGAATCCGGTGTCCAACTCATGCGCGGAACCTGACTGTTCGCCGAGCGATGACCGGTCAGGCGAGGGCCGTAGTCAACGCAGCATGAGGCTGTGTCGCCTGGGTCTCGCACCGAGGCTCGGGCGGTTGCCTGCGAGTCACCGGTCATGGAGCCCCAGTCCGTGGGCCAGGAGGGTCTGCGGCCCGACAGCGCAGCCTATTGCAACTCACCGGTGCGTAGGCGCACCTGGGTCTACCGCGACGGTGATGCGCGGCTCGCCGGGTCAGCGTGCCTCGGCGAGTTCCCCGATCTGGTGGGCGAGGCACAAGTCGGGGCGCTGTGCAGGGCCGCCTGATATGGATCTGCGTATGGGCGACCGGAGCCTGGCAAGTGAAGATCTGCTGACCGCGCGACTGTCACCGCGGCGTCCGACCCAAGCCGACAGCGAAGCGATTTTCGCGATTCACAGTGACCCCGCAACCTACCGGCACACCCCCTCCGACGCCCTCGCCTCGTTCGAAGAGGCCGGGGAGTTCTATCAACGCTGGAACAACCAATGGCAGCGCTACGGAATCGGGTACTGGGTTGTCCGACGCGACGACTCTGCCCTGCAACTGGGGTTCTGCGGGGCAAGCCCATGGAACTGAATGGCTTGAAGGTTCTCAACCTCTTCTACCGTTTCGCCACCACGGCATGGGGCCTGGGCTTCGCCGGCGAGGCCGCGATCGGCAGTCACCAACTGGGCGTCCCGACACGTTCCCGACCTCCCGCTGATCGCCCGAGTGCGGCCGGCCAATGTTGCCTTCCAGCGCGTGGCGGTACGTGCCGGTCTGACCCGGGCCGAGTACCTCGACGGCACCGGATACGACGGCTTCGATTGGATCTACGCAGCGAAGCTGCCGAACTGAGCACACTCCGAGCATGGAGCATGTGAACCCTCGCCGAAGGCGGTCCAGCGTCCGAGCCAGACGACGTACAGACGGAGCGCGCCTCGTCGCGCGGTTCGCCAAGACGACGACGCCGTCTCGAGGATGCGGTCCTTGAGCAGGGACGCGTACATCCCGTCGCCTCCTGGATTGCTGAGCTGGCTCCAACGGAACCTGGTCGGCATGCCCTCCTGAGCCGGACACCAGCAGGCCCGGCATGAAGACGCGCAGGGCACTGCCCGCCCAAGCCATGACCCTCGTCATGGCCATCGGCGGTGTGCCCTCCCGAGAGGGAGGCGGCGTCGTTACGCGCCCGCGCCCGCACAGTGGAGTCATCGACGTGGCGTCTTGGCCGCCAGTCAGCCGCTGCCGCCCGCCACCGGCCCAAGGGCGTACGCCTGCGGGTCAACTCCCGCCGCTTGCCTGCCGCCCGCGCCTCCTACCCGGACGACGTCACGTACCGGCGGCTTCCGGCCAACCTGATCGGCTCTGAGTACGCGTACTCAGGTCCGGGGACGATCACGCGGACAGACTGTGGCGTCCATGACGGATCAGCAAGGAGCGAGTGTGCACCGAACGAGAAAAGTGTTGACCATGACCGTGCTGACCGCCTGTGCCGTGGCAGGTGCTGGAGCGGGGCCCGCCGCCGCGGTCGGAGGTCCTCTGCTGCCCCACCCCGGTCCGGAGGGTCTGG
Organism: Streptomyces phaeoluteigriseus; assembly: GCF_001896135.2. Classification (GTDB taxonomy): domain Bacteria; phylum Actinomycetota; class Actinomycetes; order Streptomycetales; family Streptomycetaceae; genus Streptomyces; species Streptomyces phaeoluteigriseus. The sequence goes on along the minus strand of NZ_MPOH02000005.1, from coordinate 422,368 downwards.
TGTGGGTGGAGGAGCAGATCGGTGACGGCGGGGTCGCGTCGGGAGGCGCGTGGGCGGGGCTGCCGACCGTCCTCACGGTGGCGTGCGTGGGCGGCGGTGATGTGCGGGTGACGATGCAGTCGCAGGAGTCGGAGGTCGCGGCGTTGTCGGTCGACTGTCCGGCGGGGACCGCCGGAGTGGGCTCGGTGACGATGGGCGCCGGCGTGGTGCGGTCGGGCTCCTTCACTATCGGGGTCGACGCCTCGTCGGAGGAGATCCGGTGGTCGCTGACGGTGACGCAGCCGGAGTAGCGGAGGTTGTGCGGTATTGCTGAGCGCTCATCTCCGCTTGCTCTCTGCCACATGACTTGGGCACGCGGGGCTGAGCTGCTGCTGCGGGGGCGGCGTCAGATTCTGAGTGGTCGCGGCCCGCACGCACCGGGGACAAACTGCAACGACTACACAACAAGGAACACCGCATCTGGTAAGCGCCACTGTCGACTGTCCCAACCGCCCGCTACCTCGCGAATGGCCCGCCTGGCGCTTGACGCTTTCGTATCTGGCGCCGACCTGAGCGTCAGAATTGGCCGGGTGGCGTTTCCGGGGCCCGCGGCGGCGGTGGCGACGACGAACCCGACGGCCGAGAACGCCCCGGTGGCCAGGGCGGTCACCGCCCGGGCGACGAGGACGACCGTGAACGAGGCGCTCAGCGCGGCGACGATGTGCCCGAGCGAGAATACGACCGGACCCAGCACCAACGTCCGGCGCTGTGGCAGAGTCGCAGGGTGGCGATGGCCGGCCCGCCGATGATCACGCCGCTGGCGAACGCCGTGATCAGCAAACCGGCGTGCGAGACGCCGGTGTCGGGATCGCCGGCGGTCTTCCGGCAGCAGCCCGGCGATGACGAGCTCGGTGGTTCTCGTCAAGACGTGCCGGCGGCGAGCACGGCGGCAGCTACAGCCGACGCATGATCGCAGCAGAGCAGAGCAGAGCAGAGCAGAACGAGGGCGGCCCCGCTCTGGGCAGCTTCTACCTGTACAACCGCATCATCGAGAAGGACCGGTTCCTGATGTGGATCAAGTAGACCCGTAGCAACCGGAGCAAGGACAACGAGATGAGCCACGAGGTCGAAGTGCGCCATGATCGAGCACGGCCCCGGTTCTCGCGCAGCCAGCGGCGTCACCGGCGGTCGGCGCTGCGCTCGTTGGAGATTCGGATGCAGCAGCAGACCCACCGCCGCGGATCTCCCGATTGGCGAACGGCCGTCCAAGGGAGCGTCTTCCGCGTCGCCGACGGAGGAGGGGCAAGTCGCCTTCGCTGCATTCGAGCGTGTCGTTCTCGTCGCGCACCGGCGCTCGACCACGCCGGCAGCGTGGCCATGCGGACGGCCTACGACGATCTGATCGCTCCGTTCGAGCGCGCCCTGATGCCGCTGCGCCGGGACGGGGCCGACGCACTCGATCCGCGGGCGAAGGTCTGGAAGTGGGATGAGAACCTCCTGGTCGGCACGTTTGATCTGTGGCTGTGCAACGATCCGGACCGCCCACACACCTGGCTCGTCGTCACCGTCGGCCTGTGGACCGAGCCGCAGCTCTTCGACGAAGAGCCCGTTGCCCGCCTGGGCCACTTCGACTTCACCCCGCACCACCCCTTGCTGTTTCTGCCCCGCCCACCCGGTCCGGTGACCTTCACCGCCCGCGTGCCATCCGGCCCGCTCCCCGGCAGGAGCAGTTCCAGGACGAAGGCCCCCGACGCCATCGGGACAGCTCACCAGTGGACGGCCAACGACCCCGATGTCCTGGCCGAGCGGGTCACCCACGACCTCAAGCTGCTGTGGCCGCACCTCACCCGGCCCGAACGAGAGCTGACGATGGCCTCGTACGCGAAGGACCCGCGCTGCGCCGCCATGACCGAAGCCCTCGTACCCCTCCTGCGCCGCAACTGCCCGGAAGGCGCCGGCGGATACGGCGGCTACTACCAGGTGAACCTAGAGCGACTGTGCGGAGTGGGAGGGGGTGGCGGACGTGCGTGTACTCATGGCTCACCTCTCGGGTCGGAGGGGAAGGTACCGCTCCCGGTTCGTCTGGCTCCTGTGGCATGTGCGGTGAAGAAGCCCGTGGGACCGGCCGCGGGTCCTCGAAGGAGACGAGACCTGGCCATGAAGTGCCACGCGAAGTGCGAGTTCGGCCTGCGCTAGGGGTCCTTCCCGGTCCGTCGCAGGCGGACGCGACCGTCCGGGTGAGCATACGAAACGGAAGTTGACGCACGCCAGGCGTGCGCCCGCGCCTACCGGATTTCGGCGGACGATCTTCAAGGAGCCGTGCACGGCCGGAGGGAGGTGACTGCGGCGCCGGGCACGGCCAGGACCAGCCCGGAACCCCGGCCTGACGCTTCAGGGAGCCCCTGCATGCCCCCTGCGGCTCACCGCACTTGCGGCATATGCCGTCGTAAATATTCTGATTAGTGGCAATAGGGGTGGTTCGGCGTGTGGCTTCGCTGGACCACCCGTTTCTGTGCGACTGGAGGAGTTCCCAAGATGCAGCAGCCTCACCCGGCGGACCTGCGCGCGGTGGCGACCTACCGCGATGACGGTGATGTCAAGCTTGAAGGCATCTCACTCACCTGGCGGATCGGCGCAAACGCCCCCGACCAGGGCACCACAGAGCCGTCCGACTGGAACAACGGGCGCCCGGACTATCCCCACCACTATGAGGTGTGGTTGGACGGGCGTCCCGCGCAGACGGTGGACCTGTACTGGGCGAACTGGTACCCGCACTGGCAGTCGGCCAACCGGCACTGGGTGTCCCTCGGAGAGAGCCCCGCCCGCGAGTACCGGGTCAAGATCCGCGCCCGGCACGCCGACGGCGTCTGGGGGCCGTTCACGGATGAGGTCACGGTCGACATGTCCACGTCCACGCCCTACAACGCGCACATCCCCGCGCGCACCGAGGAGCGCGGAGGGGGCGGCCGGGAGAGGCACGGGAGTCTGGAGTTCCCGGCCAGCCGGGCAATCCGGGCGATCCGTGACGAGGACGACGCGCCGATCTGCCGGAAGGCGCGCGAGTTGAACACCTCGACCACCTGGCAGGAAGTGGTGCCTGCCGGCACAGCCGGCAACCCACCGTGGAACGAGGCCCGCGGGTACCTGGAATACCGCAAGTTCTTCCAGGGCGCCAACGTGGCATCAGCAGCGAATCCCGCCTTCAAAGGCCTGGACCTGGCCGGCGGAGACGGCCTGGGCGACTGGCCGACCAGCACGCTGGAGGCCGTCGACGGCCGGCACACCTTCACCTACAACTACCGGCAGAACCACATGGGCCCGAAGTGGACACACCAGTGGTTCATCACCACAGAGGGCTGGGACCCGGCCCAGGGAATCTCCTGGGACGTGCTGGAGCCGACGCCCTTCATGGTCGAGTACCACGGCAGCGGCACACACGCCGACCAGCAACTCCAGTACACCACCGAGCTACTGGCATCCCGGCAGGGACGACACGCCATCGTCAACATCTGGGGCGGCGGCGACGCCGGACACGACTTCAAGGGCGAGTTCTTCGTCAGCGTCTCCGACGTCGAATTCCGTTAGGCCTCCAAGCGCGGTGGCTACTGGCCGGGGTGAACAACCTGGACGCCGGTGCCCGCGTACGCCTTGGGCGTCAGCGTGAGCAGAAACCGCCCGGCCGGATGGGCGGCCGAGGGCCTGGAAGCTCGGATGGCATGGACGGCGGCCCAGGAGTGCCCGAAGCGCAGCAGTTCGGTGGCGCTGACCGCGGCGTCGGTGTCGAACGCCTCGATCCGGATGAACCGCAGCCTCTTGATGTAACTGAGCAGGCCGGGCCGCTCGGCGTCACCGGCGGTCAGGGACAGCACCGGCGCGTACAGGCTGCCCAGTCCGCCGGAGGCCTGGACATAGAACGCGGCGACCGCTTCGTTGAACGGGTCCTTCGGGTCGTACAGAGCGGTAGCGGTGGTGTGGTCAAAAACGACCGAGATCGCCGCCACTACGCGGCCGTCTGCGAGCCGTGCTGCGCCCCGCCCAGCCGCTCCAGCAGCGCACGGGCCTTCGCCTCCGCCTCCGGACTCGGCGCACTGCCGAGGGCGGAGGCCGGCTCATTCGGCCTGTGTCGGCGTGCTCTGCGCCAGCTCCAAGGGTTCGGCCGGTGGTTGGCCCTGTGCTGCGGGATCCGGTGCCGGTGCGGAGGGTTACGCGGCGACGGTCTGTCGGACGCGGGCGATGTGGTCCCGGTCGACTCGGTAGCGGTCGTGTCGGTCCCACATGGCGCGGGGTGCGGGCGGTGATGAGCGTGCTGATGCCCGAGGCGATGACGGGAAGCGCCGGGAGTCGGAAGACGAACGTGATCCAGCATGGGGAGTCGGCGAGGGTGCCATCCACAAACACATCCGCAGCATCTTCGCCAAGCTCGACCTGTCCCCCTACCGACCAAGGTGGACCGACGGGTCGCTGCCGTCCTGCACTACTTGGAGCAGGAACGGCGTCTGGCCTGACTGCGGGGCACGGCAGAGAGGCTTCGTTGGTGTCGCCCCATCGATGGGCGAGCAGTGGCAGGTGTTCGTCCTCGATGTCGGCGCGTCGCGATCCACTCGTCGGGCAGTTACTGACGGAACAAACCGCTCCCCAGAAAGACGTCCCCCCGGCCTTACCTCTCCTCGCGGCCACAACCTCTCGTCGCCTGCGGCGGAGTGTGCACGTCTGGCCTCGGCTTGCCCGTGCAGGAAGATCGCCTTCAGGGGCAGATCGGTTCACGAGCAGCGGCCGGTTCGAGGCCGGACGGGACTACTCCTGCTTCGGCCGAGCGCGGTTCAGCTGTTGGCGACTTGTTCGGGGTGCCTGTCCGTGGCGAAGCGCGCTTGCACGTCGGGGCTGTCGAGGAGCCTGGCCGGGTAGCCGGGTCCCGTCCGCACCGCGACGTCTTGGCGGTCAAGTGGCTCGCCGCAGGAGGAGCAGACGACCTCGGCCTGGGTGTCGTGGCCGCAAGCGGTGTGGTGCATGACCACGGGAACACCGTCGTCATCGGCCAGCCACCGGTCGCCCCAGGTGTTGATGGCGGCGAGGACGCCGAAGAAGTCGCGGCCCTTGTCTGTCAGCAGGTACTCGTGGCGGACCGGCTCGCTCTGATACGGGCGTCGCCGCAACAGGCCCGCGTTCTCCAGGCGCCGGAGCCGGTCGGTGAGGGTGTTGCGCGCGATGCCGAGCGAGTCGATGAAGCCGTCGAAACGTGACTCGCCGTAGAAGATCTCGCGCAGGACCAGCAAGGTCCAGCCGTCGCCCAGGATGTCCACGGTGCGGGCGATCGAGCATGGCCAGCTGTCGAAGGAGGTCCGTCTCATGCCAACGAGCTTATCAGTTTCATGATGAGATTCACTTGCCCTCGGCGACTCGGTCCCGCTAGCGTCCAGTGAGTCTCAGTATGCAACTTACGAGGAGGAGTGAGTGATGAGCTCCATGCCTGCGAGCACATCCACGGTCACCGTGGAACGGGACGGCCACGTGCTGCTGATGGGCCTGAACCGGCCCGCCAAGCGCAACGCCTTCACCAAGCAGATGCTCAGCGAGCTGTCGGCCGCCTATGGACTACTGGAAGCCGACGACGACCTTCGGTGCGGGGTCCTGTTCGCCCATGGCGACCACTTCACCGGCGGCCTGGACATGCTTGACGTCGGCGCCGAGCTCACGTCGGGGAAGTTCGACGCCCCCAAGGGCGGGCGCGATCCCTGGCGTCTGGACGGACCGTGGTCGAAGCCCGTCGTAGCGGCCGCACACGGCTGGGTGATGACGCTCGGCATCGAACTGCTCCTGGCCGCTGACATCCGCGTGGCCGCCCAGGACACACAGTTTGCCCAGTACGAGATCCGCCGCGGCATCTACCCCTTCGGCGGGGCCACCTTCCGCTTCCCCCAGCAGGCCGGATGGGGCAACGCCATGCGCTGGATCCTGACCGGCGAGGAGTTCGACGCGGCCGAAGCCCACCGCATCGGCCTGGTGCAGGAACTCGCCGCCGACTGGCCGTCCGCCATCGACCGCGCCACCGAGATCGCCACCCTCATCGCCGAAAAGTCCGCCCCCCTGGGGGTGCGCACCGTATTCGCCTCCGCCCAGCTGGCCCACGAGTACGGCGAGAGCGCCGCGATCGAGCGACTGCGCCCGGACATCGCACGGCTGCTCTCGACCGCCGACGGCGCCGAGGGAATCCAGTCGTTCATCGAGCGCCGCGACGCCGTCTTCACCGGCCGCTGACCAGAGCGCCCCGCCACCCCGTCAGGAGCTTTCCTATGGCCACTACGAAGACGCCTTCCCTCTTCGACCTGCCGCCCGAGATTGCCGAGGCCCGTGAGTGGGCCCACGGCTTTGCCGAGAAGTACGTACGCCCGGTGGCCGCCGAGTACGACGAGCGGGAGGAGATGCCCTGGGCGGTGATCGAGGAAGCCGCCAACGTCGGCCTGTACACCCCGGAGTTCGCGCTGCAGATGATCGCCGACCCCACCGGGCTGTTGCAGCCTGGGGTCGCCGAGGAGATCTTCTGGGGTGACGGCGGCATGGGCCAGGCCCTGCTGGGCACCTTGCTTCCCGCTGCGGCCCTGTTCGGCGCCGCCACCAAGAAGCAGATCGACACCTGGCTGCCCGCCTTCTTCGGCACCCCCGGCGACCTGGCCGTCGCCGCCCCGTGCGCCAGCGAACCGGACGCCGGCAGCGACGCCGCCGCAATCCGCCCAGAGTGGCGTGCACTCGGTGGGCATGCCGTCTTCAATGCAGGCGACCGGATTCACGTACACATTGGGAACGTCGAGATCATGACCGCTCTGGCTGCCTTCTCCGGAGTGACAGTGACGGCAGCGGTCCTACCGTTCCTGCCATCCATCGCCGCTCAGGCCGGGCAGCAAGCGTTCGAAGTCGCCCGGGCAACCACTCGCGTTCGGCCGTTGCTCCCGCCTGGCGGGACGTGCCGCTGATCGGGATTTTGTTGCAGGTCAGAGCCGTGTGGCGTGGTCTGCATGACAGTGGATATCAGGGTGATCCGGGCCGGTCAGATGTACCGGTACTACCTGCGCGAGACGGTTGTCGGTGACGGTCGGCGCCTGGCCCGTACGCCGCTGCTCGAAGTCCAGAAGCAAGCCGGTGTCCCGGTCGGGCGATGGATGGGGCGCGGCCTGGCCGTGCTCGGGTCGAGTGGTGCTGGTCAGTGGGCTGTGTGGGTGAGGAAGGCCTGGAGGGGATCGTTTCGCGTTGAGGGGAGGGCGGGGCAGTCCGAGTCGGTGGGCGATGAGGTTGAGGGCCTTGCCGGTGTCGCGGTGTGGCCGGTCGGGGGGGCGAGTGCGCGGGCGAGGATGACGCGTCATGTGGGGGAGTGGGATGCGTGTGAGGGTGGCGAGGTGGCGAGGTGGCGGGCGGCGGTGTGGCGCTGGCCGAGCCGCAGCCCAGCCGCCCGCTCACCGCTGGGGAGCCCTGGCCGGAACAGCGGTGTCAGCGAACGTGGAACACGGGCTTGATCGGCAGGCCTCTTCTCCATGGCCAGGCTGACGGTCCACCGTAGTGTTCTCGCACATCACCCTGTGATCAACTCCGTCTATTTCATTGACATTTAATGCAGAAGCCCTACCGTTGGGAGCGCTCCCATGACTGCTTCGCAACTGGAAGGAGTTCCCCCCACATGCGCAATCAGAGTCCCTTAACCGGGCATTCTCGGTCGACCCCCCGCCGGCCTCTCCAAGCGCTCGTCATGCTGTTCGCCGTGGTTGCCGGCGCACTGACCTGGTCGACCCCCGCCCAGGCTCACGGCACCGTCATCGGCCCCGCCACCCGCGCCTACCAGTGCTGGAAGACGTGGGGCAGCAACCACACGAACCCGGCCATGCAAACCCAAGACCCCATGTGTTGGCAGGCCTTCCAGGCCAACCCCGACACTATGTGGAACTGGATGAGCGCGCTCCGCGACGGCCTCGGTGGCCAGTTCCAGGCGCGGACCCCCGACGGGACGCTCTGCAGCAACAACCTCTCGAGGAACGCCAGCCTGGACAAGCCCGGGCAGTGGAAGACCACCACCGTCGGCAACAACTTCTCGGTCCACCTGTACGACCAGGCGTCCCACGGTGCCGACTACTTCAAGGTCTACGTGAGCAAACAGGGCTTCGACCCCAAGACCCAGACCCTGGGCTGGGGCAACCTCGACTTCATCACGCAGACCGGCCGCTTCGCCCCGGCGCAAAACATCACGTTCCCCGTTCAGACCTCCGGCTACACCGGACACCACATCGTGTTCGTGATCTGGCAGGCCTCGCACCTCGACCAGGCCTACATGTGGTGCAGCGACGTGAACTTCGGCTGAGCCGGAGAGTGCCGCACACGGCACCGGCCGCGCCGCGCCGGTAACCCGCCGCCCGGCCGACGGAGTTCCGCCGGGCAGGGGGCGTATTCGGTCACCCTGCCCCGACAGGGCTTCCTGCGCTCCTGGGGCCAGTCCGGTCGGTCTCGGGTTGTGGGAGGCTGAGTTCACCTGCCCTTGTTGAGGCGACGGCTGGGCCAGGGACAAGCTGCAAGAGGTTCTGTACATGCCTCCGCCAAGGGCCGCTGCCGAGCTCCGGGTGCGGGTGGAGCGCCTGGACGCGGTGCTCCTCGGGCGAACGCATCACGAGCCGACGACAGAACCGTAGTTGGCTTGGCGGCATCGCAGATGCTGACCCACAGCCAGACGATGCCGGCGACGACGTTGGAGACGAATGGTGAAACTCAGATAGATTCCGCGCAGCGTCGGCCAGAGGAGAAACACACCGGAGTGGTCCCGGCGCACCGCGGGGAACTTCTTTCCGCTGTCGATCGCCGTGAAGTCGGCCAGCAGCTGAAAATCTGCCGACGCCGGGTCGATGCCGGGCCGACGAAGTCCGGGGTCGCCGAGGACGTCGTGGCGCCCGAGCACCTCGGGCTCCGTCCCACCGTAGTAGGTGTTGTAGTCGTACCGTACGTCGGTGTTCCCGTACATGCTGTTGGTGGCTTTTCCGGGACGGGCCACGGAGATGTTGTTGAGCACCCGCACGTCCTCGCTGGCCATGCCCCGAAATTGGGGTTGTTGATCTCCCGGGCTGCGTGAGTTGAGGTACGCGGTGTTGTTCACGATGTCGACATGGCTGCTGCTGTAGGCGTGGATTCCCGTCCCGCCGTTGTTGTACGAGATGTTGTTGGCGACGAGGGTCCGGCCCCGGTAGGGCTCGCCGTTTTCCTCCTGCGCGTGCAGAGTGCTGTCGACGATGATGCCGTTGCCGTCCGAGATGCAGTCGCACTCCCACCACTCGATCTTGTTCTCGTCGTCGTAGGTGACGTTGTTTCGAATGCAGTTCTTGTAGCCGGTCTCGTTGTCCACGTCCACCGGCGACAGAATGAAAATCCCACTGTTGCCCAGGATGCATACCAGGAATTGGAGTGCACGAGGAAGTTCTCGATGGTGAAGTGGTCGCCGAACATCGCGGCAATGCCGGCTCCTGGGCACTTGTGTCGTACGGTCTGCCGCTGCCTGAATGGTGCGGAAGGGGCTCTGCGGTGACGTGCCGTCGTTGCCATCGGATCCCGTACCGCTGACGAAGTAGTCCGTGCCCGTGTCTTCCCTGTCCGGTGCGGTATGCGCTGGAGAGATGGCGCCCACCAAGGCGAGCAGCGTCGAAGAGGTCGCGATCAGGGTCCGGTTGAGGCGCACGGGTACTCCATCCGCTTGTTTCGGGCAAGGGGGAACCAGGGACGCGCACAGGTTTTTCGAGATCTTGGGGGAGGTGAAACCGGAGGTACACGGCGAACCTGATGGCTGTTCGCCGAACACCCAGATGGAACCGCTCTTCGGTTGCCCGGTCATCCTGTGGGCACGTCGGAACTTCCTGGATCCTCAGATAACGGGAAACACGGAGGTCCGGTCCATCTCACGGAAGTACGGCGGCCGTGGGCTGCTCCGCCCGGATGCCGGGGCCTTGAGGTGACGTTCGCCGAGGCTCGTCAGAAGTGCGCGAGTTCAGTGATGCCGTGGGCACAGCTGCGCCGCGTCGTCGGCCCTCTCACTCGTGACCAGCGCGGGCCGGACCCCGTCGTCCACGAGGGCGAAGAAGCGGTCGGCGACGTGGAGCCCCAGCTCCGGGGAGTCCGGCAGGACCAGTGCCACGGAGCGGGTGGCGGGCCGGACCGGTGCGTTGCGCAGTTCCTTGATCAGCTCCTGGAGCCGGGCTCCCGTCGCCTTGATCTCGTTGTCGACGGTGAGCAGGCCCAGGTCGAACTGGTACTCGACGAAGCCGGTGAAACGGCGGTCGATGTCGTGGATCCCCACCATGTGCAGCCCCACATGCCGCCCGAGGAGGGGGTGTTGCGGACGAAGGAAGCGTTGTGGGATCGACTCGGCCGGCCGTTCCACTGGGGAGGCGCCGAACTCCTGAAGCCACTTCGGCCGCCCGCGGACGGGGGAGAAGGCCTCGGCGAGCTCGGCCATGTACGCGCCCAGGTGCAGGACGCCGGTGCCGTCGGGCCCTTAGCGCTTGATCGCGCCGGTCCAGTGCGGGTAGGTGTGCAGGACGCTGGCACTGCCTTGGGTGGCCCACGCGGCCGGGCTGAACGTGCGTGCCTCGAACCAGGGTTGGTCATCGATGGCGTTGACGTGCATGCCTGTCGCCGTGCCTCTGGGCATCGGTGCGGTCGTCCTCGTGCTCGGCGGTGGCGTGTGGTGGTTCAGAAGCCGCCGGAGCGGATCTGCCTTGAGGCCCTCTGCCCGGCCGGGGCACGCCCCCTGCGGGAGCGGATGAGAGAATTGAGGCTGGGGGGTGTGCGCTTGAATCAGGGTGGGAGCGAGCACAGGCGCCAGCGGGGAAACCAGCGACGCGTTCTCATCGTCGCCTACGACGACGCGCAGCGCGCGCTGCAGTTGCTCGCTGCATCACAGGTATAGGGGACGGGCGCTTGTGCGCATGAGCCGACGAACGGGCACTGCCGATCCCGTACCCCAGCATCAGATCGTCCAGCCGGCACACATCGGAAGGGGTCTGGCTCCCACCCTGCGTCTGCACCCGTGACCAGGACAGCAGCTCCGCGTACGCGGCACGCGGGGATCTCCGTACGTGACCACGCTGCAACCGCGAGCAGCTCGGGCGCGGGCGGCTGGACCTGTCCTGCTGCACCACCCGGAGCGCGCCCACCCGGCGACCGCCTGGCCCTGCACCGCGCGATGCGGGAGGCGTTCGTCGTCCTCGCACCTGCTGGGCAGAGGGCGCGTGGACTCCGGACAACAGCATGGGTCTGCGTCATCGATGCCGGACGGTTCGTCAGACAGATGGCCGGTGCGAGGCACCGGGCGTCTGCCGTGTGCCCGCCCACCCGCCGTTTCGGCTGCTCCGGTGCTCGACGTGCGTGCTCCGCCGTTCGGGCTGATCCTGAAAGCCGGGCTTGATCCCGCCGCCGCGACTTGGGGAGATGCCGTGTCCCAGACCAGTCCTGTCATCGACGAGTTGCTGGCTTCCGCGCACCAGGTGTCCGGGGAGTTGGTGACCCGGTTGCTGGAGAGCGACGACGCCCCTACGGTTCGGCTTGGTAAGGCGATCCGGTCCTTACAGAGCCCCCCGCTCAAACCCCCGGAGACTGGTGCCTACGACGGGGCGGGCGTGGGGGATCCGGTGACCCATGACCCCGCGTGGTGAGTGCCTGCGGGAAGGGGGCGACTGTCTCCAAGGTGCTGGTCGCCGATCTGGACGACACCCTGCTGGGCGGAAGCCCGCACGACCGGCAGCAGCTCCTTGATGTCTTGAACCGGGAACCGGACATCACCATCGTCTTCGCAACCGGCCGCAGCCTTACTTCCGTGCAATCCCTTCTTCGCGAGGACTCACTGCTGCCGCGTCCGCGCTGGATCATCGCTGACGTCGGCTCCAGCGTCGTCGATGCCGAGCGCATGGCGCACGACCACGCCCTGGAGGCGCGGCTGCGCGCCGGATGGCCCGGTGCCGCGCGGGTCCGGGCCGCACTGGATCGATTCCCCTACCTGCGCTACCAGGAGCACGTAGCCCAGGAAGGCCGCTGCTCGTTCTACCTGGCCCCCGAAGACCTGTCTGATGAGTTGATCAGGGCAGTGGGAGCGCTGGGATGCTCCTGGTCCTACGCCTCCGATCAGTACTTCGACGTCCTGCCGCCCGGGGCGGACAAGGGAACTGCGCTGCGCCTGCTCGCCCGTACGCTCCGCTGGCCCCACCAGGCGATGCTCGCGGCCGGAGACTCCCTCAACGACCTCTCGCTGTTCCGCCTGGGCACGCACGCGGTCGTGGTAGCCAACGCGGAACCTGCCCTGATCAAGCAGGCCCCAGCTGATGCCCGCGTCCACCACTCGGCCCTGGCCGGCGCAGCCGCCGTGCTCGAAGGACTGGAGCGCCTCGGCTGGCATACGAGACGCTCGGTGGTGATCGGCTATCACCGTCCACCCGTACGCTGGGCCGACGGCGCCTGGCAGGCACCCTCCAGTCCCAACGGCATCCTGCCGACCCTGCAAGCAGCCCTGACCGACAAGCACCTGGGCGCCGTGTGGGCCGCCGCCCACATCGGCGAAGTACCGCCGCCGCCCCGGCCAGCCGCCGGCCCGGCCCTCTCCCTCCTACCGCTGCCACCCGACCGGTGGGCCGGCTACTTTCACCACACGTGCAAAGAGACTCTCTGGCCGGCCCTGATGTCCCAACTCGGCCTCATCCGGCACCAGCCCGCGCACTGGGCCGACTACGAGGCCGTCAACGCCGATTTCGCCCGCCACATCGCCTCCCTCGCGAGACAGGGCGCCACGGTCTGGCTCCACGACTACAACCTCTGGCTCGTACCCGCCCTCCTCAAGGCCGACCGCCCCGACCTGACCATCGGGCTCTTCCACCACACCCCCTTCCCCCACCCCGACGTCTTCCAGCGCATCCCGGCGGCTGACCAGCTGCGCGACTCCCTCGCCCGCCTGGACTGGGCCGGCTTCCACACTCCCGACTGCGCCGACAATTTCCGCCGGCTCCTCGCCGGCACAGCGGTGCCTGGCCCGCACATCGGCGTGCACCCCCTGGGCATCGACCGCCGCGCCGTCACCCACCTCGCCCGCGCCCGGGCTGCGGCCCTGCCACACCGCCAGGACGACGGACCCCAACTGGTGCTCTCCGTGGAACGCCTCGACTACGCCAAGGCCCCCGTCCACAAGATCCGCGCGCTGGACACCCTCCTCACCACTGAGCCCGCACTCCGGCAACAGATCCGCTACCGCTTGATCTGCCCCCCGCCTGAACCCGGCATCCACGCCTACGACACAACCCGCACCGCACTTGAGAACGCCATTGCCCGCATCAACCGCCGATGGAGTACGAAAGACTGGAAGCCTGTCGAATACATCCCCCGCAGCCTCGACTTCCCCGAAGTCGTCGACCACTACCTCGCAGCTGACGTGTTCTGGGTGGCCTCGCTCGCCGACGGCATGAACCTCACAGCCCAGGAATACATCACCACCCGCCACGCTACCCGCCGCCCCGGTGTCCTGGTTCTCTCCCGCCACGCGGGAATCGCCCAGTGCTTGGGCACCGCGGCCCTGCTGACCGACCCCCTGCATCCGCACGACCTGGTGGATACCCTGCGTGCCGCGCTGACCATGCCAGAGATCGAACGTGCCGCACACGTCACCCGTCTGGCGGCCCTGCTGGACAACCCCAACCCCACCGACTGGGCGCGCACAGTCATCTCCGCCATCCGCGCCAGCGCTGCCCCGCGGACAAGTACACGCTCAAGGGGCGTCCCGTGGGGACAGCGAGCATCGCCCCACCCTGACACGAACACCTGACGCCTCGGCGGCCAAGTCCGCCGCTGCATCAACCGCTTTTCCCCAAGCGACGTCAGCGCCGGATTGGACTGGGAGGGATAGGGGCGCGCTCCGGAGAGGTTCGACGTCGCCACGCTTTGCGCCTACTCGCTGCTCCAGGAGGACGTGGCCGACCGCGTCCGCGTCGCCTTCCCCGTCCTGAGCAGCGGCCGGCCTCGCCGCCGAAGCGACCGTGTGCGCCGACCGAGCCGGGGCGACCCCACGGACCTGACCATGAGGCCGACCCGCCTCCCGCCCGCACCGCACGCGGCCCGACCTCGGCTGGTCAGCGCAGTGCGAGGTTCTTCCCTCCCGGCACCTCCACCCGACCGAGTAGGGTCCGGCACACGGCGACCATCGGGGCCGGCAGCGGGAGCTCTACCCGCCACGACAACGGGCCCAAGCAGCTTTTTCAGATGGACAACTTGGCGTAGTTTCACTCATCCGCATCCAACCCGCACCGCCCTCCTCGGCAGTGCGGGTTTCGGCTTGCCACGGCTGTCGGGGCCGGGGTGATCAGCGCTCCCACGGCTGTCCATTCGTCACCCCTCTGACCGGCCGCATCGGGGCAGTACCGGCTCCCGGCGGCCCATGCAGCCTGGCCGCCGTCGCCGCGGCGTCCTGTACGTCCCGGGCCCTGCATCGTGTCCATGCCCTCTGCCGCAGCACCTCTGGTTTCAGCGGGCCAGGTGCAGTCGGGTGTGGAAGTAGCCCGCCGACTCCTTCCCCGCCGGGTCCTCTCCCAGGGCGGCGACGGTGGCCACTGCCCGCTGCTGCTCCTGGGGGTCGGTGAAGCGCCGCTGCCGGTGGGTGCCGGCGTCCCGATGCACGGTGAGGCCGTACGAGTGCAGGCAGGCGGAGATCGCCCCGTAGTCGTGAGTACGCAGGACGAAGGCTGCCACCGGCACGGGGTGGCCGATGGCGCTGAACAGTCGGGCAAAGGTGCGCTCGGTCAAGAAGCTCGTGCCGCCGGTGATCGTGATCAGGCCCGTCCCGGTGAGCGAGCGGCGCAGCCTTTCCGTCGGTTCATTGCATTCCAGATCCATGCAGTGCCCCTCGTCGAGGAGCCCGACGGCCACCGCGTATTCCAGGGCCGGCCCTGACACATCGATGCCGATGGTACGTACGGCGTTGGGACGGCGGCGGGCTGAGTAGAAGTCACGGTCGAGGCCGACGAGTTCAGCGGTGGTCAGTTCGGCCACCCCGGCCGAGGTGTAATGCGCGAAGAGCTCGTCGAGGGTGACGTCGTGGTTGAGGAGGGCGGCGTTGATTCCGTAGGAGCAGCACACGTCGAGGACCGTGCGCCGACCCGGCCCGAGGTCGGCGGCGAGCGCGCGGAAGGCCGGCTGGGCGTGGCCGGGGGTCTGGTAGGCGTACGCCGCGAGGGCGGCAAAGTACCCACGGGGGTCGGGGAGGGCGTAGACGCCCTCGAAGCTGGTCATGCCGACTGAATTCATCAGGGCGCGCCTCCAGGGCGATCGGCGGACATTCGGGCGGAGTTCGATGCCCAGGCGTACCCGGCCATGACCTGGCCCCGAAAGGCCGCCGATCCGGCCACTTTCGTCGTGTCTGGGGCGGATGTACGGTGCCCCGCGCCGGTGCCCGGGTCGGTGTGGGCCGTGGTGTGCGGCCCTGGTCCTGCGATGTTGAACCACTTCACGGCGCCAGTGGCCATGTCGCTCGTGCGTGGTGACCCCGCGCCGGAGGAGCGGGGTCGTGCGGACCACATCGCGCAATGTGACAGAGAGAGTGACAGAGAGTACTGGTTCGGTCGCGTGGCCCTGTCGGTGAGGTTCTCGGGTTAGGCAGAAGGGACTGCTCGAGGGCATTCGTGCTGCTCTGCGGTCGGCGCTGCTGGCGATCTTGACGCAAGCCGGTCATTCCGCGCAGGTCGACAGGTCGACAGGTCGACAGGGCGAGCGGCGAGGTGCGGGTCAGGCTTCTTGCGTGACCTTGCGCAATGTCAGGTGACACGCCTGGGCCGGTCAGCCGGCTCGTCACGGGAACGCAGCGGCAGAGGCTTCTGGTCCAGAGTGGGCCGAACGGGGGAACACCGTATGCCCAGCGCGAAACCGTTGGGCCGTTCGGGTGCCATCTTGCGGATGAGGGCTCAATCATTCGTTGAGCGCTGCGTGGATGTTCGTGATGGCGTCGCGGAGCGCTCTTCGGCCCTGCTGGAAGAGGACCAGTTGCCGCCCGCGTCCGGGGATGGGAGCGATGTGGTCGTGTGTGGGCGCGGGAGATGGCCGCTGGTGTGGTGGGAGGGGCGGGCCGTGATGGTCGGTGTGGCGGTGATCACGGTGATCGTCGCGATGGCGGCTGCTGTGATGCGTGACCTTTCCGGGTGAGCGCTGACGTGTCTGCGAAACTCGAGGCCGTCGTATCCGCTTTCGTCGAGGTGCTCTGCTCGGCTCAGGCCAGCGCGCACTGCCCACGCGTTGCGAGGCGATGTTGGCCGGCCGGACGCGGGCGATCAGCGGGAGGTCGGGAACGCGGCGGGATGCCCAGGCAGTGACCGTCGCTGCGGCCTCGCTGGCGAAGCCCAGGCCCCGGGCCGAGGTGGCGAAGCGGTAGAAGAGGTTGAAACTTTCATGCCGTGCAGCTCCAATGCCGCGCACCCGATGCTGTGGTGCGCAACCGACGGGGCCGGCATCCACTTCACTGAGTGGAGTCCACGGCCGGGAGTGGACGACATCGTGGGGGGAGTGCGTGGGCACTGTCACGTGGGCCGACCGCGAGCGCGCACGTCCGTGGGTCACGGGCTTCTTCCGCAAGCTTGTGGACCGGCCGCTCGGCGGCGCCTCCTGAGCGGTGACGCTGAGGGCGTTCGGTAGGGTTCCAGGGTGGGCGTGACCAGCGCGCCGATGGTCGTGCACCGGCCCACCCACTCGGGCGGCCGGAGAGTCCCGTGCACAGCAGCGGCCGGGACGAGATCCTCGGCACCGCCTACAGCGACATGGTTCGTCGGAAGGATCGATCAGCGGACCGACGCGGGCGACCACGTCGGCTTCGTCCTGGACCCCGTGCAGTGCGGTGAGCACAAGGACTCCGCCGACCGGCCACGGCTACGGCTCCCCGACGCCCTCTTCATCGACCCGGGGCATCCGGTGGACTGAAAAGGGCTCCAGGCTGCCCCCTGACCGCCCGCATTGCCGCCTGCGCCCACGAGGGGTACCGAGATCGCGAGCCGGCCAAGGCTCGGTTGCCCCTTTGCTGCTCAGGGGCGGATTCGAACCGGATGCAGTCACATTGATCGACCGGGCAAGTCCTGGGGACGGCCTGGCGATCACGTGTGAACGGCCATGGCGCAGGCGCCGGAGGCACGATGCGGTGTATCCAGAACATATGGTTCCTGGTCATCCTTCATCAGGGCAGCCACGTCATGTGCTGCTGGCGGTACCCATCGCGCTGATCGTGATTGTCACGGTGGTCGACATCCTGGCCCCGCCCAGCGTCCACCTCGGGCCGTTCCTGGTCGCCGCACCCGCTGTCACAGCCTCGTTCGCCGGCCCTCGGACGACCGCCTGCGTCGGCGCGCTCGCCGTCCTGGCCCAGGCCGTGGTCGCAGAGGTGCGCACCAGCATCGTTGACCTGAATCACAGCTTCCAGCTGATCACTTTGATCTTGATGTCGGCGTTCGTGACCTCGTTTGCCGCCCGGCGAGAGCGCCATGAAAGGGAGCTGACCCAGTTGCGCTCGGTGGCGACGGCCGCACAGGAGGTGGTGCTGAAGCCGCTACCCCAGCGGATCGGTCCGTTGCGTATCGCCTCGGTGTACCTGGCCGCCGAAACCGAGGCGGAGATCGGCGGCGACCTGTATGCCGCCGCCCGCACGGAGCAGGGAACCCGGATCGTCATCGGCGATGTCAGGGGCAAGGGTCTGGAGGCTGTCGGGGACGCCGCCCTCCTTCTCGGCGCGTTCCGGGGCGCGGCACACAGGCAGGCCGATCTGTCCGCGCTGGTCAACTTCCTGGAGGGAACCGTCTCCTCGGACCTGGACGACCCCGCGGCGCCCAAAGACGCGACCGAGGATCGCGGCGAGGCATTCATCACCGCGGCCGTGATGGACATCCCGGACGACGAACCGATGCTTCATCTGATCAACTGCGGGCACCCCCCGCCCCTGCTGCTGCGTCGCGGCCACGTCAGCCTCCTCGAAGTGCGCCACCCGGCCCCGCCTCTGGGGCTCACCGAGTTCGTCGAGATCGACCTGTCCGCGGAGGCGTTCGCCTTTGAGTACGGCGACATCGCCCTTCTGTACACGGACGGTGTCATCGAGGCCCGCAACAAGGACGGCACGTTCTACCCGCTTGCGGAACGGGTGGCTGACGAGGCAGACAAGGCCATCAAAGGCCCCGACGCTCTGCTGGCCCACCTGCGCAAGGACCTGATGCGGCACGTCGGCGGCCAGCTGGGCGATGACGCCGCCATGGTGGCGATCGAGCGGATGCCGCGCCCATCCTGACAGCCGCGGCCCGGTATGCCGTGGTGGCGTCCCGGGCCGTCTCGGTGACCTGGCTGCGTTACCTCACCACAGCCAGGTACGACCAGGTTCTCTGGAGGTTCGCAGGTCGCTGGTTGACGTCGCATGGCTCCTCTCGTTGGGGCTACGGCAACGGGTCTCAGGGGGCGTGGCTCTGCGGCAGATCTTTGCGATCGAGCCATGGAGGCATACATGCAAGTGCGGGCATTCCGTGTGGTGCTGCCATCGGACACCCGGTACTGGACTGTTCGACGAGAACTTGGAGGTGGTCAACGAGGCCGATCAGCTACTGCGTGAGATCGGGTTGGCAAGGGGGCGCACGGAGACGACAACAGACGTCGGGAGCCGTTCGGCCGCCTCGACCCCGCGCCGACCGCGGTGGCCGACGACGGCCGCCCCGGCCCGCTCCGACCGCTCGTCCCCCAGCCGACCCCGGGAAATCCACATGACCGGGTTCATGTGCACGACCCAGTGGGGTGGTCCAGCGTGGGCCGGATCACCGCCGAACTGCCGGAGTACGTGCTGGTCGCGACCGACGACGACACGGGCGAGGTCGTGGGGAACGGGTTTGGCGTCCCGTTCGCCCTCGGCGTCGACAGCCGGCGTGAGCTGCTGGCCCGTGGGTGGGACTCGCTCCTGCTGTGGGCGTTCTCCGACCTGCGGCACGGCCGGGAGCCCGACACCGTGAGCGCCATCGAGATCACCATCACCCCGAGCCGCCTCGGACAGGGGCTCTCCGGCCGGATGCTCGCCGCGATGCAGGACAACCCGCGCCGCCGCGGCTTCGGCGAACTGGTCGCTCCGCTGCGGCCGAACGGCAAGCACCTGGAGCCGGACACACCGATCGACACGTACATGCGCAAAGTGGGGGGACGGCTGCCCCGTGGCTGCGGGTGCACGTCCGCGCGGGCGGGGTGATCGAGAAGGTCGCGCCCGCGTCGATGACCGTCGCCGCCGACACCGAGGAGTGGCGCGCCTGGACCGGCCTGCCGTTCGACACGGCCGGTCCGGTCGCGGTGCCGGGCGCGCTCGTACCGGTGCAGTGCGAACCGGAGCGCGGCTACGCGGTGAACGTCGAGCCCAACATCTGGGTCCGGCACGAGCTTGGCTGACCTGCCTGCCCCGCTGCGGGACCGGCGGCCCACCGTGGTGATCCGCGCCATGGACGTCCCGCCGTGCGCCAGGACGACGGCCCCGGTCGCCGCCTCCCGGCGCGGCATGGTCGTCCAGGCCGTCCGACGCGTCGGCAAGTGCCACCGCGGTGTCCCGCGAGGTCCGCTGGAACAATCCCCCCATGACCACCAACGGGGTACGCATCCGGGCGGGACGGCCGGAGGAAGCCGACGTGCTCAGCGCGCTGGCGCTGCGCTCCAAGGCGCACTGGGGCTACGACGACGCGTACCTCGCGGCCTGCGCGGACGAACTCCTGCTGAGGCCCGCGGACATGGCGGACCGCCGGGTACGGGTCGCCGAGGCGGGCGGCCGGATACTCGGGATGGCCACCCTGGACGGCGGACCACCCCGTGCGGAGCTCGGCATGCTCTTCGTCGATCCGCCGTCCATCGGCCGCGGGGTCGGCCGGCTCCTGTACCGGCATGTGCTCGCGGAGGCCGGGCGGATAGGGTGCGACGCCGTCACCATCGCTGCCGACCCGCACGCCGAGCCGTTCTACCTCGCGGTGGGCGCGCGGCGCGCCGATCCCCTCCCGTCCAGGGGAGGGCTCGTCCTGATGGAGGCATGGCCCGCCGGGGCCGAGCCCTCCTGGGTGCGGGCCTGGACCGGGGACGGGCGGGCCGTGCACCTCGGCAACGTGGGGGAGTTTCACGCCCAGTTCCCCGGCGCCGCGCCTTCGCACAACCCCCCGCACTACGCCTGCCTCGCGGCCTTCGCTGGCCCGCACCCCGCGCTGGTGGTCCTCCCGCTCACGGTCGAACCGGCCTGGATGCGCGGTCTCGTCCGGCAGTTGGCCTGGAGCGAGGTGGAGGTGCACTGCGTGGACGCCCCGGGCGGCGCCCTCTCTCAGGCGGTCCTGGACCGGCCGGCGCTGGCCCGGCGGATCCGGAGCGCCGGTCTGCCGGTGCTGGCCTGGGGCCGCACGGAGGTGTCCCGGCGACTGACCTCGGGCCCGCCGATCCGCCTCGCCCACGAGTCCAAAGCCGCCTCGCACGAACTCTTCCGCCGGCTCGCCCCCGCTCACCCGGACGTCCGGGTGCCCGCCCAGGAAGCCGTCCGTTCCCGGCGCCGGCTGGCCCGTACGCTCAAGGCCCGCGCCTCGGCAGGGCGGACGAGCGTGGTCAAGGGCGAGTACGGAGTGGGCGGTTCGGCCACCTTCGTGCTCACTCCCGAGGCCGTGCTGACGGGCGGCGCCCGGGCCGCCGCCCGGCGGCTCTCCGGCGAGCGACTGCTGGTGGAGGAGTACGTGCCGGGCGCCGACCTGTACCGGAACCCCACGTTCGACGGCGTGGTCGCGGAGGACGGGACCGTCCACGTCGTCGGCACCGGCCTGATGGAGGTCACCGGCACCGCCTACCAAGGGGTCACCGTCGGCCCGGGCGTCCTGCCCGCGGACCTGGCGGCGACCGCCACGGCGTTCGGCACGGCGGTAGGTGAGGCCCTGGCGGCGGAGGGCTACCGGGGCTGGTACGACGTCGACTTCGTCACCGACCCCGCCGGACGGCCCGCCCCCACCGAGATCAACCTGCGCCTCACCGGCCCCGCCGTCGCCTTCGTCCTCCAGGCCCGCCTCGACCGCGTGCGGGGCGGCCACCACTGGGTCCGCACCCTGGACTGCCTCCCGCTGGGCGCGCGTCTCCCCGCGCCCGCCCTGCTGCAGCACCTCGACGGGCTGTCCCGCCGGTGCCGAGCCCTGGGGGCGACCCTGCTGCCCACCATCCCCACGGCGGGCCTCGACCCCGTGCCGTACGTCGGTGTCGCCCTCGCCGCGCGGTCGCGTCAGGCGCTCGACGAGGCCGAGGCCCTGGTGCGGTTCGGGAACGGCGCACTGGGCGGCATGTTCACCGGCCCAGCTTCCGCCGCCACTTGGGCGTCACCGCGGCGAACGCGGCGACCACGGCCGCGGCGACCATGAGCGACACGTTGAAGGTGTAGACGAGGAAGGTTTGTTCCGCCCAGTCCGTCTTGGCGGCGAGCCGGTAGAGGTTGTCCTGCGGCCACCAGGCGACCAGCAGCCAGACCACGGACAGGTGAGCCAGCGTCGTGAACCAGCTTGGGTGTCCGGCCCGGGACATGCCCGGACGTCCCATCAGCAGGAAGGCCATGCCGACGCCGAAGGACACGTTCTCGAAGAGGTAAAGGAGCCGGAAGTAGCCCGCGTAGGGGCTGGGCACCGCCGAAACGTCCGTCGAGGAGGGCCACAGGAGGTCGGTGAACAACCAGGCCAGCAGGGCGAAGAACGCGACGAGGAGCAGGGCGCCGGCCACCAGGCACCCCGTCGCGCTGGCCGGCGCGGCGTGGCCGCCGGCACCGCCCTTACGGCCGAGCGCCGTGCCCACCGCCACAGGCAGGGGCAGGTTCGTACGGTCCACCTTGTCGGCCCGGGTGCGCGGCAGCGAGGGCACGGGCACCACCGTGTGCGGCTGCGCGTCCGAGAGCAGGGCGTGGCACACGTGCCGGTGGACGTCCACCACGTCCAGGGTGCGGCCCTCGGCGGCGACCGCGTAAGCCACGACCTTGACGCCCTTCGAGTGCTCGGTCTCCACCTCGGTCACCAGACCCTCGCGCACGTCGGCATGGCCGTGGAGCGCGCGCTCGGCGGCGGCGTAGGTGCCGTGACGGCCCAGGAACTCCAGCAGGCCGTCGTCCCGCAGCCGTCCGTCGTCGCCGGTGTGGACGCCGTTCAGGACGATGGGCCCCCGAAAGCGGGGACGGTCGCCCCGGACGGTGAGGTAGGTCCCGGGCAGCGGGACGCCGATCAGCGAGACCGGTTCCCGCCCGTCCTCCGACGGATGCCGACCGTCCGGCAGCTCGAAGTACGTGCCGGCACCGAACGCCTCGGTGACGGTGTAGGCGTTGACCACGCGCACCGCGTCGCCCAGCGCGTCCTTGAGGGCCCGCTGTTCGTCGAGGTACCAGGTGTCCCCGGTGACGGTCACCAGGCGCAGCCGGGTCCCGCCGGGCGGGCCCGAGCCGCCCAACCGCTCGCCGGGCAGCCCCTGTGCCGTCAGCAGCCGCGCGGTCGGCACACCGCAGGCCAGCACCGTCGCCTCTTCGTCGCGACGAGCCGGCCCAGAGCCGTGGCACGGGCGCCGGGGTCGTGGGGCTCGTCGCCGTCGGGGAGGATCAGGGCCCCGCCGGAGCCCAGCGCCCGCACCCACCCGGCCGTGAACTCCGCCGACTCGGGCGGGGCGGTGTGCACGTGCCGGTCCCGGGCGTCGAAGCCGTAGACCTGCTGCCACGCGTTCCGGGCCGCGGTCAGGTCCTGGTGGCTCACCGGGACGAGACCGGCCGGGCCGGTCGTCCCGGCGGTCAGGAGCAGACACGCGGCGGCGCCACGGCCGGCCGGCGCGCCCCGGCCCGTCTCCTCCGCGGGGTCCGCTTCGGCGTCCACGCACACCACCCGCCGGTCCGGCCGGTCCTCGGCGGCCACCCGGTACAGCTCCCGGGTCAGCACGACGTACGGATCGGCGTCCCCGAGGACGCGGTGCAACTCCGCCCTGGGCATGGCCGGATCGAGCGGCAGGTACGCGCCTCCGGCCCTGAGCACGCCCAGCATGACGGCCAGCGCGGCGACGGGCCGGTCCAGGGCGACGCCGACCAGCCCGCCCGGCGGCAGGCCCATCGAGCCCAGCCGGCCCGCCTCGGTCTCCACGAGACGGCCCAGCTCCCCGTAGGTGATCCGCTCGACACCGCAAACGATCGCCTCGGCCGACGGCGTCGTCTCCGCCCACCCCGCCACCAGCTCGTCCACCTGCTGTCCGGCGGCCGGCACCTGTTCCACCGACATCGGTTCCCCTTGCCCGCAGTCTTGTTGGGAGCAGTATGCCGACGATCGGGCCGAGCCGAGGGTGATCGGCCTACGCGGTGGCTCGACAGCGAGGCCGTGTCATCAGTCCTGCCAGTAGATCAACAGGGTCCCCCACGTCGAGCGGATCGCGACCGCCGAAGTAGGAGACGCAGCGGCCATCAGCGGCGGATGGACTCCACTGCGAATTCGCCCGTGTCATGGTCGGTCCCGAGTGGATTTCCCGACACCCGGGCTGTGTCGGTCTGAGCGCAGTTCAGTACAGGGCACGCAACCCGAGCACGTCTCCGCGCCCCAGGCTGCGGGCGCTCGTGCTGCACGCAAACGAGTTCGTGAACATGGTCTGCCCCTCGTGGCCGGAGCCGACGTGGGCAAGACCGAATACATGGCCCGCCTCGTGGGTGGCGACGCTGCTGATGTCGTACGTGTTCTTGCAGCCACCGGTGGGATTGTTCGTGAAGGTGTAGTGGCGGGTGTTGAAGCGGACGTCGGCCTCCTTCAGCCAGTCCGGGCCGCCGCCCTTCACCGAGCGGCTCCACGAGCAGGTCGTCGCGACGACACCGGAATTGAGGGCCCCGGCGTCCCAGACGCTCACGTGGTCCCGGGCCGTGCAGCGGGCCTGCTGGTCGATGTCGGCCTCGTGGTGGGTCCGTCCGTGGTACTTGGAGCGCGCCCCGACCACGTCACCGAACCCGCACTTGTTGCGGGTGCCGGTGATGGTCCCGATGGCGCCGTCGAAGGTGCGGCGGGCCTCGGCGACGGAGAGATTGCCGGGCAGGGCGTCGTCGCCGAGCCACCAGTCGTAGGTGCCGTACTCCTTGTGGCCGGAGAGGGCGTAGGCGCCGTCGGCGCACGCGGCACGGGAGGTAGTGGCAGGGCCGGCGGCGTGGGCATGCTCCTCCGATCCGGCATCGTCCGGCAGATCGTAGGAGACCGTACCGTCGGCACCGACCTCAAGGCTGAAGCCGTGCCGGGAGCCGTCCACCGCCAGCGAGTCGACGGTGACCTTCCTGCCCGGCTCGGGGACCGTGACGCCGGCGCCCTGGTGGGTGAGGAGGCGTCCCACGGCCGCGCAGTCGAGCACGGACGATCCGGCAGGCAGGTCGTCCACGGTCAGCGCACCGCGCGCTAGCACACACGTTTCGCCCGCGTGTGTGAGTACCTCGCCACCCACCGTCGCCCACGAGATCCCCAGCACCGCCGCCGCGACGAGGACCCTGCCCAGCACTCCAGGCCCGTGACGACCCGCCACTTACCCTCCGTCCTTCGCCCTAAGATCCGCCCTCCGGACGGAACGTGATCGATTCTCGGAGAGGTTAACCGCCCTCTGCAGGCTGAAAACCATTTCTCATGCCACCCGTTCGAGTGGAAAATCGTATGTGCGGCAATTCGGAATATTGAGCGATTGCTCGAAATGCGGAGATGCCGACTGCGGTCACGTGCGGACCGACAGCTCGGCGGAGTCCGGTGGTGCGCGAACAGACCGAAGGCGGCGGTGCCTCGCCAGGCTGATCGACCTCACCAACCGCTCGGCAGCGCCATGAGCGACGGCTGCCAGCACGCCGATGGCCTGCGAGAGACGGTGACGTCCAGTCAGGCGGCAGAGACCTGCGCGCGGCCAGACGGCCTACGTTGGGCTGGAACCTGCGCGCCGACGGCGGTGATGAGGGCCACGGCACCCCGCGTGCCGGCCGAGAGCCGTGGCTTGCTGTCGACCCCAAGGGATACGTGGGAGATCCCGCCTACGACGGCGGCACACTGCTGAAGTCCCGCGCGCTGGCGTTCCTCCTGCGCAAGGCTGTCCACCGCGTCTTGGACGTCTTCGCAGAGGCCGCGGAGCTCGACCGCCGACGCGTCCAGCGGTGGGCCCAGTTCTTGGACGGAACTGCCCGCGGTCCTGAGAGAGGACCCACGCGTCGTGGCGGTGCCGCTGCCCCGAGCCGTGGGCGCGGGCGCCGCACGGAACTTCGCGTTGAACGAGGTCACCACTCTCTGGTGCACCACGGCCGATGACGACGACTTCTTGCCGGAGGGATCATTGTCCGTTCGGCTCGAGGACGCGCGCCGCCCGACGGTCTGGGATGGTGTGCCGGCCGGTCCGCTGACCTTCACCCGCACGGTTCGACGACCACCTGCCCGAAGGACCTGACAAGCAAGGCCAGCACCTTCCTGATCACCGGCTTCGCCGTCGGTAATCTCTCCGCTGCCCAGGTCTGCGCCCCCGGCGGTCCAGCACTTCGGTCGGAGGGCCCTGTTCATCCTCCGCCTCCCTTCCTGCCGATCTCAGTGGCCCTCTACGTCTGCAAGACCGCGCCCGAGAGAATTTGAGTGGGAGGCCGCGAGAGAGGAGACCGGCCCGCACCGCACTTTGTCGGTCCTTGCCCTGTTCGGCAGGAGAAGGTTGCCGTCGCGAGACGGCGGCAGGGAACTTCGCCTCGACGAGCGTGAGCGAGCGGCGGCCGGGCGCTTCGGCGTGGCACCCGGCCGCCGTCACCGGCCCGATCTCGCGGCCGGTTTCGTCGGCGCCGCCTTCCGCGGTGCCGACGAAGTCATGAGGGTCACTCAGCTGGGGAGAACCCACTTCTGGTTGGCGCCGGTGTGGCAGGTCCACAGGTGGAGCTTGGTGCCGTCGGCAGAGGAGACACCGGCCGCGTCCAGGCACTTGCCCGACTGCGGGTTCCTCAGCGTGCCGTCGGTCTGTGGCACCCACTTCTGGGCGCCGGTGCTGTTGCAGCCGTAGAGCTGCACCTTGGTGCCGTCGGTCGTGCCGCTGCCGCTGATGTCCATGCACTTGCCCAGGGCGCGCAGTGTGTCGTCCGTGCCGACCGTCCACTTCTGGGCGGCTGTCTGGTTGCACGTCCACAACTGGATCTGCGTGCCGTCGGCGCTCACCCCGTCGGCGACGTCGACACACTTGCCTCCTATGCCGCTCACAGCGCCTTCCCGGTGCCCGGGCGCGCCTGCTAGTTCCTTGATCCGGATGTTGCGGAAGGAGACGTCGTCGCCGTCGCCGTGGTTCTGCAGGCCGATGTGGCCCTGCTGGAGGCTGCGGGCGGGGTCGGTGTTGGTGAAGTCGTTGATCTTGCGGCCGTTGAGGAAGAGCTGGAGGCGCTCGCCCTCGACCCGGATCTCGTAGGTGTTCCACTCTCCCGGCGGGTTCAGCGCCGCGTCGCGGGCGGCGAGGTCGGCGGACTTGTAGCCGTAGACGGCGCCGGTGGTGCGGTCCGGAGCGTCCGTGGCGTCGATCTGGATCTCGTACCCGTTGTTGACGGCCGACCACGGGTCGTCGGAGGCCGGGAAGCCCACGAAGACACCGGAGTTGTCGTCACCGGCCTGGCGCCAGTCGAGCTTCAGCGAGTAGGACTTGTACTCCTTCGCCTGGTACCAGAACAGGCCGAGGCCTCCCCGGGAGGTCAGGGTGTTGTCGGCGTTGGCGAAGGAGCCCGGACCGGCCTGCTTCCAGCCAGTGGTCCCGGAGGTGCCGAACAGGGTGGTGTAGCCGGTCTCCGGGCGGCAGTCGGCCTCCGTCATCTCCGCGGCCCAGCGGATGCCGCCGAGCAGATGGCGGCGGAAGACGGGGTCGGCGTAGGAGTCCTCGGTGTGGCCGCCGCCGGTGTAGAAGGCGCGCCCTCCTTCGTAGTCCTTGCACCAGGCGATGGGGTGGTCGCCGCTCATGGTGCCGCCGCTGTAGGTGGACTCGTCGAGCGAGGCCAGGACGTGGGCCGAACTGCGGGGGTTGGTGCGGTAGTCGTACCACTCGTCGGTCCGCTGCCAGATCGGACCGAGGTGGGCGGTGGCGTCGTGTGCGCGGTCCTCCACCTTGACGGTGGCCGGCTGGATGTGCGGGTGGGACTTGAAGAGGGCGCCGGCCAGGCCGTTGTACCAGGTCCAGTCGTACTCGGTGTCGGCCGCCGCGTGGACGCCGACGTAGCCGCCGCCGGCCCCGATGTATCCCTCGAAGGCGGTCTGCTGGGCGGTGTTGAGGATGTCGCCGGTGGTGGAGAGGAAGACCACGGCGTCGTAACCGCTGAGGTTGCCGGGGGTGAAGGCGGCGGCGTCCTCGGTCGCGGTGACGGTGAAGTTGTTGGCGGTGCCCAGCTGGCGCAGGGCGGTGATGCCTTCGTCGATGGAGGAGTGGCGGAATCCGGCGGTCTTGGAGAAGACCAGCACGTCGTACGCCGGGTCGGCGGCGGCCGCCGCGCGGGCGGGGGTGGCCGCCGACGCGCGGGCGGGGGCTGTCGGGCCCGGTTCGGAGGCCGTGGAGACCGCCGTGGGCAGGGCTGCGGCGCCGAGCAGTCCGCAGACGGCCCAGCAGGCGAGACGGGTGAGTCGTCGGCTCATGACAGGGTCCACTTCTGGTTGGCGCCGGTGTGGCAGGTCCACAGCTGGAGCTTGGTGCCGTCCGCCGAGGAGGCTCCGGAGGCGTCCAGGCACTTGCCGGACGCCGGGTTCTTCAACGTTCCGTCGGCCTGAGCCACCCACTTCTGGGCGCCCGTGCCGTTGCACCCGTACAGCTGGATCTTGGTGCCGTCGGCCGTGCCCGCGCCGCTGATGTCCAGGCACTTGCCGAGCGCCCGCAGCGTGTCGTCCGTGCTGGGCGTCCATTTCTGGGCGGCCGTCCGGTTACACGTCCACAACTGGATCTGTGTCCCGTCGGTGCTCGCTCCGCCGGCAGCCTCCGCGCACTTGCCGCCGATCCCCTTGAGCTCACCGCCGGGCGCGGTGGCCCCGCTGGTGGTGAAGGTGAAGTCGTCGAGGTCGAAGAGGGAGCCGCTGCCGCCCTTGAAGACGAGGTACAGGGTGGTGGTGGAGGCCGGACGGTTGGTCAGGTCCGCGCTCACGTCCCGGAAGGTGTCCCAGCCTCCGGTGACGGGGACCGCAGCCGAGCCGAGCAGGGTGCCGGTGGGCGAGCCGGCCCGTACCTCCAGTGTGCCTCCCGCACCGCCGGAGGAGACCCGAGCGGTCACTTTGGTGGCGTTGCCGAGGATGTACGGGGTGAAGGAGATCCAGTCGTTGTTGTCGATGTAGCCGACGGTCTTGCCACCGTTCGCCGTGGCCTTGTCGACGATCGTGACGCCGACGGAACCGCTGAAGTGCTCGGCCTGCCGCTTGCTGCCCTGGCTGATGTTCTGGTCGTGCGTGGTCAGGGCGGGCTGGCCGCCTGCTCCCTTGTCGGTGTACTCGGCGTCCCAGACGCCGAAGATGTTCGCGTTGGGGTCGTGCTCTCCGTCGGCGATGGTCTGTACGGTGCCGGAGCAGCCGGTGGCGGAGGTCTGCGGGTGGCCGTGGCTGTCGTGACCGATGATGAAGGTGACCTTCACCTTGGAGCAGTCGATCGTGCCGTCCTCGGGGTCGGTGACGGTGACCGTGAAGGGTACGGCGGCGCCCGGGTCGATGATGGAGCCGTCGGCGGGCAGGTTGAGGGTGACGGTGGGCGCGGTGTTGCCGACGGTGATGATGACGGAGGCGGTGGCGGTGTTGCCGGTGCCGTCGGAGACGGTCAGTTCGGCGGTGTGGCGGCCGTTGGCGGTGTAGGTGTGCGAGGGGTTCGCGGCTGTGGATGTGCCCCCGTCGCCGAACTTCCAGGCGTAGGTGAGGGGGTCGCCGTCGGGGTCGGAGGTCCCGGCCGAGGAGAACGCCACCGCGAGCGGGGCCTGGCCGGAGGTGCGGTTCGCGGTGGCCTTGGCGAGCGGGGCGCGTCCGTCGGTGACGTACTCGATACGGTAGACCGCGCTGTTGGCGTCTCCGTTGTAGTAGCCGGTGCCGTAGTCGAGGACGTACAGCGCGCCGTCCGGGCCGAAGGCCATGTCCATGACCTGGGTGCCCTGCCAGGGGAAGGCGTTGATCGCCTGTACGGTGCCGTCGCCGGACTGCTCGATACGTTTGATCCACTGGCGGCCGAACTCGCCGGCGAAGTAGTCGCCGTCGAAGCTCTCCGGGAACTTGACCGTGGAGGTCGAGGCCGCGTCGTAGCGGTAGACGGGCCCGCCCATCGGTGACTCCGAGCCGCCGCCGAATTCGGGGATGGAGCCTCCGTCGTACGGTATCCAGGCGGGCTGGGCCGGGGGGAGGTCGGTCAGGCCGGTGTTGTTCGGCGATGTGTTCTTGGGGGCGGTGCAGGAGAAGGTGGCGCCGGACGTCGAGGTGGCGAAGTTGTAGTCCACGTAGGCGCTGTTGTCGCCGGTGCAGTAGGGCCAGCCGTAGTTGCCGGCCTTGGTGATCCGGTTGAATTCGACCTGCCCGGCGGGTCCGCGTCCCGCGTTCGCCGTGCCCGCGTCGGGGCCGTAGTCGCCGAGGTAGACGGTGCCGGTGGGTTTGTCGACGCTCATTCGGAAGGGGTTGCGGAAGCCCATGGCGTAGATCTCCGGCCTGGTCTTCGCGGTTCCGGGCGCGAAGAGGTTGCCGGGCGGGATGGTGTAGCTCCCGTCGGCGGCGACCTTGATCCGTAGCACCTTGCCGCGCAGGTCGTTGGTGTTGCCGGAGGAGCGCTGGGCGTCGTACGCGGGGTTGCGGCTGGTGCGCTCGTCGATGGGGGTGTAGCCATCGGATGCGAAGGGGTTGCTGTCGTCACCGGTGGAGAGGTACAGGTTGCCCTGGGCGTCGAAGGCGATGTCACCGCCGACATGGCAGCACAGTCCGCGGCTCGCGGGGACGTCGAGGACCTTCTTCTCGCTGGCGATGTCGAGTGAGCCGTCGGCTCCGAGGACGAAACGCGACAGCCGATTGACGCCGTCGAAGGGAGCGAAGTCCGCTGCGGACCCGTTCGCGGGCGCGTCGCCGGAAGGGGTCGTCAGCTTCGGCGCGTAGTAGAGGTAGATGAAGCGGTTCGTGGTGAAGCCCGGATCCACGCCGATGCCTTGCAGGCCCTCTTCGTCGTGCGAGTAGACGTCCAGCTTTCCGGCGACCTTGGTGGCGCCTGCGGCGTCGGTGAGGCGGAGAGTGCCGTCCCGTGAGGTGTGCAGCACGGACCTGTTGGGCAGGACGGCGAGCGTCATGGGCTCACCGGTCTCCGCCACTCCCTTGGCGAGGGTGACTTGTTGGAACTCGTCGGCTGCGGCGGCCGCCAAGAGTGCCGGTGTCGCGTCGGGGGGTCTCTGCTGGGCGGTGAGAGCGCCCGCGGCGGCGAGCAAGGCGCAGGCCAGCGCCGCGAGAGGTCGAGTGAGTCTCCTGTGCACGCGCATCCTCCGTGTGCTGACGGGGTGGGGGTCTGGAGCACAGGCGCACGCCGTCGCGCCGAGGGACTTGGGTGCCCCGGAGGGAGGGCGTTCCGCCTTTGTCGTTCGGTACAGGGCAGGAAGCTATTCGCTTTTTCACGCACCAGAAACCCCTTTGACGTACACGGCCGTAACTTTTTCCAGCAAGGGGACAAAGCAGCTGGATGGGACCCCGGGGTGATGATCTCCATCTGCCTCTTCGATCCCAAGTCGGCTCCGTAGAGGAGGACTTCATGGAATCTGCCGAGGACTTTGTGCACGCTCGTGACAAAGCATGGACGCGCCCGGGGGAAGTCCCTACTGTGTGCAACGCGGCGGTGAGGCGACGGACGTGACCCAAGCGTCACCGTCCACATCTCCGCAACTCTCCGTATCCGGAACGACGGCGCGCTCCGGCAGCGGTGGATTCTGCACTTTGCCCCATTGACGTCCCCCGCCCTCGGGGGACCTACAGGAGGTCATGTGTATCCACGGCTGTTCTCCCACCGACTCGGCAGACGTCTGGCCGTAACGCTCACCGTCCCGTTAGTGGCCCTCGGCCTGTCGGTCCCCGCGATCGCGGCCGCCCCCGAGGCCGTACCTCTTCCCCCGCAGGAACCCGGTGTCACGCTCCGCGTCTTCGACGTGCAGACGTCGCTGAAAGAGATCTGCACCCTCAAGCCCGGACAGACCCCGAACATCGACAAGAAGATGTCGGTGATCAACTGGACCTCCGACGCAGACTTCGGGCTTGCGTCCAACTTCGTCACCCAGGTCACCGGGAACCTCGACGTCGCCGCGGCCGGCAGCCACACCTTCCGCCTGGCCAGCGATGACGGCTCCCGCCTCTACGTCGACGACAAGCTGGTCATCGACCACGACGGACTGCACGGCTCCGACCTGCCCAAGGACGGCACGGTTTCGCTGACGGCCGGTTACCACTCCCTGCGCATCGAGCACTTCGAGGCGGGCGGCGCCCAGCAGATCACGCTCTCCTGGAAGCCCCCGGGCGCCACCGGCTTCAGCCTTGTACCGAACTCGGTGCTGAGCACCGACGCCGGCGTCGTACGCGTCACATCGCCGGGCCGGAAAGAGTGCGAAGGCGCCCTCGACACGCCCGGTGACGGACTGCCCCTGACCGAGGTCCACCCGAACTACACCCTGACGAACCTGCGGCCAAGCGGCTTCGAACCGCAGGTCTCCGCCATGGACTGGCTGCCCGACGGCCGCCTCGCGGTGACCACCTGGGGCGGCACGGACAACAGCACGGGCGAGGTGTACCTGCTGAGCAACGTCACCGGGGCCACCGGACCCGACAAGGTGACGTACAAGAAGATCGCGAGCGGCCTGAAGGAGCCGATGGGCGTCAAGTACGTGGACGGCAAGCTCTATGTCTCCCAGAAGCACGAACTGACCGAACTGAACGACACCAACGGCGACGACGTCACCGACCAGTACAAGCGGATCGCCACCTGGCCGTTCGGCAACAACTTCCACGAGTTCGCTTTCGGCCTGCTGTACAAGGACGGGTTCTTCTATCTGAACCTGTCGGTGTCGATCAACTACGGCGGCGCCACCACGGACCCGCAGCCGGCACCGAACCGCGGCACCACGATCAAGGTGAACAAGGCGAGCGGAGCCGTCAGTTACGTCGCCGGTGGTCTGCGCACCCCCAACGGCATCGGGTGGGGCCCGGACGGCGACATGTTCGTCACCGACAACCAGGGCGGCTGGTTGCCCTCGTCGAAGTTGGTGCACATCAAGCAAGACCGCTTCTTCAACCACTACATGAACCCGGACGGGCCCTTCGACTCCCAGCCGGTGACCAAACCGGTGCTGTGGCTCCCGCAGAACGAGATAGCCAACTCGCCCAGCACGCCTCTGCAGTTGAAAGACGGTCCCTTCGCCGGCCAGATGCTGTTCGGCGACGTGACCTACGGTGGCATCCAGCGTGCGTTCCTGGAGAAGGTCGGCGGTGAGTACCAGGGGGCGGTCTTCCGCCTCACGCAAGGGCTGGAAGCCGGTGTCACCCGGATCAGCGTCGGCCCGGACGGTGCCCTCTACGCAGGCGGGCTGGGTGCGGGCGGCAACTGGGGCCAGGAGGGCAAGCTCAGCCACGGTCTGCAGAAGCTGACGCCGAACGGCACCGACGCCTTCGACATCCGCGCCATGCGCGCCGTCCCGGGCGGTTTCGAGCTGGAGTACACCCAGCCGGTGTCGACGGAGACCGCGGCCAACCTGGCCGGACGCTACAAGATCAAGCAGTGGCGCTACGTGCCGACCGCGGCGTACGGCGGCCCCAAGGTCGACGAGGAGAGCCTCACCGCCCAGTCGGCCACCCTGTCCGCCGACCGCAAGACGGTCACGCTGACGATCCCCGGACTCAAGGCCGACCGAGTCGTCCATGTGCGCTCGGCCCGTCCTTTCAGTGCGACAGACGGCAAACAGCTCTGGAGCACCGAAGCCTGGTACACGATGAACCAGCTGCCCGGAGCGACTTCCCGGACCGGCGAGGTGAAGGGGGTCAACGGCAAGTGCCTGGACGTGGACAACAGCGGCACCGCCGACGGCACAAAGATCCAACTGTGGAACTGCAACGGCACCGCGGCCCAGAAGTGGACGGTTTCCGGTGACGGAACCGTGCGCGCCCTGGGCAAGTGCCTGGACATCGACAACGCCGGCACTGCCGACGGCACGAAGGTGCAGCTCTACGGCTGCAACGCCAGTGCGGCCCAGACCTGGCAGCCCCAGGCCGACGGCACTGTACGCAACCCGCAGTCCGGCAAGTGCCTCGACGCGTCCGGGGGAGCCTGGAACGACGGCACACCGGTCCATCTATGGGCCTGCCACACCGGTCCCAACCAGAAGTGGGCACTGCCGTAGCACAGCGGGCCGACACATCAAACGGTGAGACGCCACCTCGGGGGGCGAGGGCCGGGGTGCACATCTCCGGCCCTCGCTTCGGACGGCGCCCCCGGCCGTCCTGGACGAGCGCGGCCGCGCCCGCGGACACGGCAAGCGCCCAGAGGGCGATCGAGACGAGGACGACCCACAGCAATCCGGCGGCCGTGTACACGACCAGGACGACCAGGGGTGCGGCGACCTCACCGACATCCGCGAGTTCTTCCGCAAAGCAGACTGAAAGGGAGATCCGAACCCTCGGCGAGCCGGTTCACGCGGGCGGCGGCGAGCGCGGCGCGGGGCTCGCACACTACTCACCTGTCTCACAAGTGACCGAAACCGACCATTACGTCAACGTCATCGACCGGAGTTGGTGCGTCGCAGAGGCACGCGTCAGCGACCCCCGCGCAACAGCACGAGCCGGTTCGGTCTCCGGCGGGTCGTTGCCTGACCCGGTCGGCGACTCCGCGGCCATACGGTTGCGAACGGGCCGCAGCCGAGCGGCTCACCCCCGCAGTAGAGGAAGTTGCGCAAGGGCTACCGCCCGGCCGCCGCCGACCGCTGGACACAGGGAGCACGACACCTGCTTCCAGTGACAACCGCCAGGGACGTCCGCATTGAACGTCACCACCGCGACGCCGCCAGCCTGGCGAACTGGTGGGGCGGTGCGACGAGCGCACCGCGGGGCATGGGAGACATGACCAATCAGTACGCGGCCCTGCCGAGTCTGTACGTCGGCTGGGCGCTGTGGTGCGGCGTGATGCTCTGGCGGTTCGGGCAACGCGCCTGACACGGACGGCCGCTGTCGTCCATCCCCTGCTGACGACGGTCGTGGTGATAGGCACGGCGAACCACTGCTTCGTGGACGCGGTCGCAGGTTCCGCCGTCATGGGCGTCGGCCTGCTGATGGCTCCGCGCATGATGCGGCAGACGGACCGGGTCAAGGCGCGGTTCCCGTCCACACTTGTGATGGTCTTCCGCGGCAAGGCTCAGGAACGGCAGGTTGCGGGATGTGAGAGGTCCGTGGGTGATCGGCTTCCGGGGCAGCGCCGGGACGAGCCGCGCGGCTTCATCGATGTCTAGCCAGTGTCCGGTGCTCGCGTGACGTCGACAGATTCCGCAGACGCACGGCGAGACGAGGAATGCCGATCGGTGGGAAGTTCCTGTCATCCGAGTCGGGGACGTGAACAACTCTTGTGTGAGGCGCTGAAGTTGCAGGACCGGATCGGGACGCCGGGCTGCAGCGGGTGGGCGTAGCGCCGCACGTTGCCGGCACGGCTCGGAGGTGCCTCACGTGCGGCTGCACCGCCCTCAGGAGCGTACTCCCCATCAGCCGGCCCTCAGGTCCTCGTGTCTCTCCCCTTGACACACGGGGTGCGCCCGCGAGCGCTGGAGGGTCGGCACCGGATCACTCGGAGCACCAGGGAGATGAGCGACATCATGGAACGACGGACGTTCTTGGGAGCCGCGGCCGGCGCGGGGCTGGCCGCGGCACTGCAGGCGGCCTTGCCGACTTCAGCACACGCGGCGGGCCGGGCTCCGCGCATTCTGCTGCGGTCGTCCTGGCAGACCGTGAACATCGGCGACGTGGCGCACACTCCCGGGATATTGGCCCTGCTGGAGAAGCATCTTCCGCAGGCGGAAGTGCAGCTGTGGCCGTCGTCGGTCGGGAACGGCGTGAAGGAGATGCTCACCGCGCGTTTCCCCAGGCTCCGGGTGATCGACAGGTCTCCGGCGGGCGTGCGGGCGGCTCTGGAGCACAACGACTTCCTCCTGCACGGCTCCGGGCCCATGCTCCTGGGTATAGAGGAAGTCGACCGTTGGCGGCGGGAGACCGGCAAGCCCTATGGGGTCTACGGCATCACACAAGGGACTCCGGACAGGCGCACCCTGCCGCTTCTCAATGGGGCGAGCTTCGTGTACCTGCGCGACTCGGTGTCACTGGCGGCGGTACGCGCGGCCGGGGTGAGCGCGCCGATCGTGGAGTTTGGCCCTGACGCGGCCTTCGCGACGGACCTGCGGGACGACGCGGCGGCCGATGCGTATCTGCGCGACCATGGGCTTGCCGAAGGGAAGTTCTTGTGCGTCCTCGGCAGGCTGCGCAAGACGCCCTACTGGGAGATCTACGGCCGGGAAATGACCGAGCAGGACAAGATCGACCATGCCTACAACGAGAGGATGAAGGAGCATGACCATGCTCCGTTGCGTAAGGCGATCACAGAGGCGGTGCGCAAAACGGACATGAAGGTGCTCCTCTGTCCGGAGGACGAGTCACAGGTGGAGGTCAACCGGGAGAACCTCTACGCTCCACTGCCCGCCGATGTGAAGGAGCGTGTCGTCCTGCGTCGTACCTTCTGGCTGCCAAGTGAGGCGGTGAGTACGTACGCACGCTCTGCCGGCCTCGTCAGCAATGAGATGCACTCACCGATCCTGGCGGTCGGGCATGACGTTCCGGCGATCGTGTGTCGATGGAAGGAGCAGACGAGCAAGGGATTCATGTGGGCGGACATCGGTCTGGGTGACTGGCTGTTCGACATGGACGACAGCGACGACCTCCACCGCATCGCTCCTGCCGCTCTGTGGATCGCCAAGAACCCCGCGAGTGCCAAGGCGAGGGCACGCAGAGCACGCAAGTACGCGGCGAATCTGCACCGGCAGAGCATGGTCGGCCTGAAGCAGCAACTCGACAGGACACGTCGGTCCTCGTCCTGAGTTCGCCTTACACGGGCCGGCGTAAGGAGGGCTGACGCGTCCCTCCCGAGCGGGCACGGAACCTCCTTGCAATTCCGTGATGGGCCGTCGACGGAGTCGGCGGCCCATTTCGTTGTGCGTGACACGCAGTCCGGCGGTCACGCCCGACAAAGATCCGGACGGCCATGAGTACACGCCGCTGTCAGCCCGGCCCCGCCCCTGCCGCCGTGCCCCCGACACCCGAGTAGACGACACCTCGCCGCGGCGGCCCTCGCCCCGCAGACCGGCCGGAAGGCGGTGACCGTTCTGTGAGCCACGCCCCCGACCGGTACCGGAAGGACGACGACAAGTCGACCTCCGACGGCACCGCCACCCTCGCCGAAGCGGCAGCCAGAGTCTCTGGCCTCACCGTCGCCGCCCCCGACGGCCGGGTCATCCTCCAGGACGCCGCACTCGCCCTCCACCCGGGCCGGGTCGTCGCCCTGACCGGCCCCTCCGGCTCCGGCAAGACCACGCTGCTGCGAGCCCTCACCGGGCTGCTGCCAGCCGGCACGCGACGCACCGCCGGCCGGGTCGAAGTCCTCGGCCATGACGTGTTCACCTTGCCCGAACGGGAGTTGCGCGCCCTGCGCCGCGAGCGGCTCGCCTATGTCGGCCAGGACCCCGGCTCCGGACTGAACCCCCGTATGCGCGTCCGCTCCCTGCTCCGCGAACTCGCCGACGACCGGTCCCCGAAGGCGATACGGGCGCTCCTGGCCGAGGTACGGCTCCCGGACGACGGCGTCCTCGCCGCCCGCCGCCCCGCCGCCCTGTCCGGCGGACAGCAGCGCCGAGTGGCCCTCGCCCGCGCCCTGGCCCGCCGCCCCAACGTCCTGCTCCTGGACGAGCCGACCGCCGGACTGCACCCCGAACTCCGCGACGAAATCGGTGAGCTGCTACGGCACCTGGCCGCTGAGCACCGCCTCGCCGTCGCGCTCTCCTGCCACGACCCCGAACTCCTCGAACGGATCACGGACGAGGTGGTGGAACTCGGCACGTCCGCCAGCACGTATACCGGCACCTACGGGGGGACCGCCGCAGCCCGTACGGCCGAGGAACCGCCCGAGCGTCCAGCGCCCGCGGCCGTGATCGGAGCCGTGCTCGACGTCCGCGACCTCCGTGTCACCTTCGACCGCCGCTCGGACGCCCCGGCCCTGGACGGCGTCGCCCTCGCCGTCGCGCCCGGCTCGTCGACCGGGATCGTCGGTGCCTCGGGTTCCGGCAAAACCACGCTGGTCCGGGCCGTGGTCGGCCTGCAGCCCGTCATCGCCGGCACGATCAGCCTCGACGGGGTGCCGCTGAGCACTGGTCTGCGCGGCCGGAGCCGCGAACAGCGGCGCCGAATCCAGCTGGTCACACAGAACCCGCTCGGTGCGCTCAATCCCAGCCGCACAGTCGGCGACACGGTCGGCAGGCCGATGCGACTGCACCGACGCTGCAGAGCGGGCGACGTGGCCGCACGCGTAGTGGAGCTGCTCGAACAGGTGGGTCTGCCGCCCGAGTTCGCCGACCGCTATCCGCACGAACTGTCCGGCGGGCAACGTCAGCGCGTGGCCATAGCCCGGGCACTCGCCGCCGATCCAGACGTCCTGATCTGCGACGAGATCACCTCAGCGCTGGACTCCGCCACCGCCGAGGCGATCATGGACCTGCTGGTCCGGCTGCGAGAGGAGCGCGGCACGGCCCTCGTCCTCATCAGCCACGACCTCCTGCTCATCGCGGATCGCACCGATACGGTCACCGTCCTCGACGCGGGTCGCACCGCCGAGTCCGGTCCCACGGCAGCCGTCTTCACCGCCCCAGGCCATGCGGCGACCCGAGCTCTCCTGCGGACACCGGCGGAGATCACGTGACGTTACTGACGTCGGCTCGTCAGGGTGACGCTGGTTCGTCGAGTGTCAGGCCGGTGCCTGCCATGTGCAGGCGATGCCCGAGTGCCAGGAGCAGGACCCGGCCGTGCCTGAGCAGAAGGCGGTGGTCGGTTCTCGCGCCTGCGCACCTAACCCGGCAAGCATCGAGCCGCCGACGCGGGCAAGCCAGGGCACGGAGGTGACCCTCGCTCTTGCCCGAGCAGAAGGTCGGCTACTGGCGTGTACCTGGACTCGGCGCGCTTCCTTGTCTCACGCAGCTCTGTCCGGCGCATTGGGTGGATGAGTATGGAAGGCAACGTCATCAAAGGGGGTGACGGATGGGTGACCGCCGCAGCCGGTCACGATGTTCGTGTACGGCGGGAGGGTTCGACGGCGCCTTTGGCCGTGCACCGCTCGGTGGCGGCGCAACTTCGGCCCGCGACGGAGTCGTACTGATCAACGTCGACTACCGTCTGGGCCTTCCCGGAAGCCATCGGCGTACCGGATCGGATCGGTGGGCTGTGCCGAGGCGACGGCTGCCATCTCTTCAGGTGTGCGTGGGCCGTCGGTGGCGTCGCTCAACAGTCCGTGCGCACGTAGCAGTCCGGCCACCGCGATGCCCCAGGGCAGCCGCAGCCCCGCCTGTCGCAGGAGATCTGTGCGGGCCAGCATCGCGGGCGCGGGCCCTGTGCGCACTCCGGACGGGGTCAGGAGCGCGACGTCGTCGGCCCAGCGCAGGGCGAGGTCGACGTCGTGGGTGGCCATCAGTACGGTGGTGCCGCGCGCGCTGAGCCCGTCCAGGGTGGCCAGCAGCCGTTCCTGGCCGTCCGGGTCGAGTCCCGCGGTCGGCTCGTCGAGGATCAGCACGCGAGGTCGCATCGCGACCGCACCCGCGATCGCGGTCCGCTTGCGTTGCCCGTACGACAGCAGGTGGGTGGGCCGGTCGGCTAGGGCGGTGATGTCCAGGGCGGCGAGCGCCTCGTCGACCCGCGCCCGTACCTGGGTGTCGGGCAGGCCGAGGTTCAGGGGTCCGAAGGAGACGTCCTGGGCGACGGACGCGGCGAAAAGCTGGTCGTCGGGGTTCTGGACGACCAGCTGGACGGTCGTCCGAAGCCGGGTCAGCCCCTTGCGGTTGTACGTCACCGCCTGCCCCTCAAGGGTCAACCGGCCCTCGCCGGGCCGGAGTCCGCCGCTGAGCAGCCGCATCAGCGTGGTCTTTCCGCTGCCGTTGCGGCCGAGCAGGGCGAGCGCGCGCCCCTCGTGCACGTCGAAATCGAGGCCGCTGAGCACGGCGGGGCCGTCCTCGTAGGCGTAGGACGCGCCCCGCAGGGCAACCAGGGCGGTGGGCTCGCTCATGGCAACGCCCTTTCCAGTACGAGGGTGAGTGCAGCCACCGCTGCGAGGAGCGCGCAGCTCGCGGCCGTGAAGCGGACGGAGATACGGGCCTCGGGCACCAGGACGCGCAGCGTGCCGTCGTAGCCGCGTCCCGCGAGCCCGGCCTGAAGCCGGGTGGCATGGTCGAAGGCGCGGACGAACGCGGTGGCCCCGAGCCCGGCCAGGGAGCGCCAGGTGGCGGCCCGGGAGGTGTGCCCGAGCCGGGCGGCCTGAGCATCCCGGATACGGCGCACGGAGTCCAGGAGCAGAAAGCTCATGCGGTACGTCACCAGGGCGACATCCACGACCGGCGCGGGCACCCCGGCCCGCACCAGGCGGGGCAGCAGATCCGACATCGGGGTGGTGAAGGCGAACAACAGCACGCCGAGGGAGCGGCCGAGGTGCGCAGCAGCAGTTCCCCGGCCCGCAGCGGACCGTCGCCGACGAAGGACACGAAGCCCTGCGGCCCACCGACCTGGACGAGCAGGGGCGCCGCGCCGGTCACGCAGAAGCCCAGCGGTACCCGGTAGGCACGCCACAGTCTGCGACCGGGCACACCCGCCGGGCCCAGCAGTACGGCAAGGGCGACGACGAGGACGAGTGCGGCGCCAGGCCAGGGCGGCAGCGAGATCGCGAGCACGGTGAGTCCAACCCCGAGCACGGCCTTGTCCACGGGATGGCGGCGGCGCCAGCGACTGCTGTGCGCCGCTGCATCGATCGGCAGCACGAGCGGTCAGGACCCGTCGAGGGCGGGCTCTCCGGCGGCCTCACCGGGCGCGCCGGCGGCGGCGCGCTGTTCCCGCGCCCGCAGCTCACCCTGACGCCGCCCCCGGCGCACACCGAAGTAGTAGGCCAGGACCCCCGCACCGAGGGCGGCCTGAAGGGCGAACAGCGCCGACTCGACCTCCCCGGACGGCGGCTCGTACAGCGGGGAGAACCAAGGCTCGTAGTCCGGGTCTATCTCGGTGATCGTGGTCTCCGCCTCAGCGTCAGCGCCGGCGAACGGCTCCTCCTTGTGGTCACCGAGGCCAAGGGCGAGTGGAAGTACGGCGAGCGCGGCCACGACGAGCAGCAACAGGGCGTTGATCTTCGCGTTCTTGCTCATCAGGCCACCGCCTCAGTCGTCGTGGTCTCGGTCCGCTTGCCGGCCACCAGTACACCCAGTCGGGTCAGCTCGCCCTTGCTGGACTGCACCAGCAGCCGCATCACGAGCACCGTGAGCAGACCCTCGCTCACCGCCAGCGGGACCTGGGTGACGGCGAAGATGGAGCCGAACTTGCCCAGTGCGCCGAGGTATCCGCTGCTGGGGTCCGGGAAGGCGAGCGCCAGCTGCATGCTGGTCACGCAGTACGTCGACAGGTCGGCGACGAACGCGCCGAAGAAGACGGCCACCATCAGCGGCACTTCACATCGCCGTAGCAGTCTGTAAAGCACATATCCGGCCCAGGGACCGACGATCGCCATCGAGAAGACGTTTGCGCCCAGTGTCGTCAGGCCGCCGTGAGCGAGCAACAGGGCCTGGAAGAGCAGGGTGATGGTGCCCAGCACGGCCATGATCGGCGGCCGGAAGAGGATGGCGCCCAATCCGGTGCCGGTGGGGTGTGAGCAGCTCCCGGTCACGGAGGGCAGCTTCAGGGCGGACAGGACGAACGTGAAGGCCCCGGAGGCGCCGAGCAGCAGAGTGCTCTCGGGATGCTCTTTGACCTCACGCGTGAGGGAGCGGACTCCGTGGACGACGAACGGCGCGGCCGCGACGCTCCAGGCGACGGCGTGCGCGGGGGGCAGAAAACCCTCGGCTATGTGCATGGCGTGGCAGACCCTTCCCAGCACCTCGTGGATGGTTGACGCGCCTTGGTCGGTCTCCTGGCTGACGGGTACCACCGCCCGTGCTCCGCCTTCCCAGGTCACTAGGACCCAGTGGCTGCCTGTTGAGGGCTGGAGCCGGACTTCCCGATCACAGTGGCGAGGGCCGCACCGGCATCACACCGGATTTCCCGTTCACCAAGGCGTGGTGACAGTAGTGCCCGCACCGGACCGATGACAAGCGCGCCTCAGGGGCGTGAAGGGCGCCTTTAAGAGGTCCTAACAGAAGTTGTTGATCAAGTGACTTTCGGCTGGGGTGGTCGTTGGTCGGGTCGTGGGGAAGCGTCAG
>NZ_MPOH02000005.1:332268-380786 GCF_001896135.2 Streptomyces phaeoluteigriseus | reverse complement strand
CCCTGCCCCGAAGGTCAAGCATCATCCGGTAGCCCCGCACCGCCTCGAAGGTCCGGCACTCTCCGGTTGGCCCGGCCCCGGGCAGAAGGTCCAGCACTCTCCGGTAGGCCCAGCCCCGCGCAGAAGGTCCGGCCCCGCTGCCGGGAGGCCCCGCCCTCGCTCGGCGAGCCCGGCACCGGTCCCGGCGGCCGTGCACTCGTCCGGCACGGGGAACCCCGGCATCCGTCCAGCGAGCGCCCACCCCGTCCGGCGTCCTCCGGATGGCCCGTCCGGCCCTGGCGGGTACCCGGGGGGTCGGGAGAGGGTGGGAGGGAACGGACCGGCCCCGCACTTCCCGCGCACCTACCGCCGAACCGATCTTGGAAGGGACCCGAGATGTCCGTCGACCCCCAGCAGGCGTCCGCCCGTCTCACCGACGACGAACTGAGGACGCTGGACGCCCACTGGCGCGCCGCGAACTACCTGTCCGTCGGCCAGATCTACCTCATGGCCAACCCCCTGCTCACCGAGCCGCTGCGCCCGGAGCACGTCAAGCCGCGGCTGCTCGGGCACTGGGGTACGTCCCCCGGGCTGAACCTCGTGTACACCCACCTCAACCGTGTCATCCGCGACCGTGACCTGAACGCCCTGTGCGTATGGGGGCCGGGCCACGGCGGGCCGGCGGTGGTCGCCAACTCCTGGCTGGAGGGCTCGTACACCGAGACGTACCCCGACGTCACGCGGGACGCGGCCGGCATGGCCCGGCTGTTCAAGCAGTTCTCCTTCCCCGGCGGCATCCCCAGCCACGTCGCCCCCGAGACGCCCGGCTCCATCCACGAGGGCGGCGAACTCGGCTACTCGCTCTCGCACGCCTACGGCGCCGCCTACGACAACCCGGACCTGCTCGTCGCCTGCGTGATCGGCGACGGTGAGGCGGAGACCGGGCCGCTGGCCGCTTCCTGGCACTCCAACAAGTTCCTCGACCCGGTCCACGACGGCGCCGTCCTGCCGATCCTCCACCTCAACGGCTACAAGATCGCCAACCCGACGGTGCTGGCCCGCATCCCCGAACCGGAACTGGACGAACTGCTGCGGGGCTACGGCCACGACCCGATCCACGTCACCGGCGACGAGCCGGCCGCCGTGCACCGCGCGATGGCCGAGGCCATGGACACCGCCCTGGACCGCATCGCGGCGATCCAGCGCGCCGCCCGGGACGAGGCGCCGGCCAGCGGCCCCCGCTGGCCGGTGATCGTGCTGCGCACCCCGAAGGGCTGGACCGGCCCCGCGCAGGTCGACGGGTTGCCCGTGGAGGGCACGTGGCGCGCCCACCAGGTCCCGCTCTCCGCCGTACGGGACAACCCGGAGCACCTGCGTCAGCTGGAGACGTGGCTGCGCTCCTACCGGCCCGGGGAACTCTTCGACGAGCAGGGCGCCCCCCGGCACGACGTACTGACCTGGATCCCCGACGGCACCCGCCGCCTCGGCGCCACCCCGCACGCCAACGGCGGACTCCTGCTGCGCGAACTCCCGCTGCCCGCTTTGGAGTCGTATGCCGTCGCCGTCGACAAGCCCGGCACGACCCGGCACGAACCCACCGGTGTCCTCGGTGAGTTGCTGGAGGAAGTGATGCGGTCCACCGCCGGGCGGCGCGACTTCCGGCTGG
Source organism: Streptomyces phaeoluteigriseus (assembly GCF_001896135.2). Lineage (GTDB taxonomy): Bacteria > Actinomycetota > Actinomycetes > Streptomycetales > Streptomycetaceae > Streptomyces > Streptomyces phaeoluteigriseus. Next base: position 379,141 of record NZ_MPOH02000005.1, on the reverse strand, counting down.
TCGGCCCCGACGAGACCGCCTCCAACCGCCTCCAGGCCGTCTACGGGGCCAGCGGCAAGGCATGGCAGGCGCAGACGCTCCAGGTCGACGAAGACCTCGACCGGCACGGCCGGGTGATGGAGATCCTCTCGGAACACACCTGCCAGGGCTGGCTGGAGGGCTATCTGCTCACCGGACGGCACGGACTGTTCTCCTGCTACGAGGCGTTCGTGCACATCGTCGACTCGATGGTCAACCAGCACATCAAGTGGCTGCGCGTGACCCGCCGGCTGCCCTGGCGCGCCCCCATCGCCTCCCTCAACTACCTGCTCACGTCGCATGTGTGGCGCCAGGACCACAACGGCTTCTCCCACCAGGACCCCGGCTTCGTCGACCACATCCTCAGCAAGAGCCCCGAAGCCGTCCGCGTCTATCTGCCGCCGGACGCCAACACGCTGCTGTCGGTGGCCGACCACGTGCTGCGCAGCCGCGACTACGTCAACGTCGTCGTGGCCGGCAAGCAGCCCTGCTTCGACTGGCTGACGCTGGACCAGGCCCGCGCCCACTGTGCCCGCGGCGCCGGGATCTGGGACTGGGCCGGCACCGAGAACGGCACCCGCGAACCGGACGTCGTCCTCGCCTGCGCCGGGGACGTACCGACCCAGGAAGTGCTGGCCGCCGCCCAGTTGCTCCGCCGCCACCTGCCCGAACTCGCGGTCCGCGTGGTCAACGTCGTCGACATCGCCCGCCTGATGCCGAGCGGCGAACACCCGCACGGCATGAGCGACTTCGAGTACGACGGTCTGTTCACCGCCGACAGGCCCGTCGTCTTCGCCTACCACGGCTATCCGTGGCTGATCCACCGTCTGGCCTACCGCCGCACCGGCCACCAGCACCTGCACGTGCGGGGTTACAAGGAGATCGGCACCACGACCACGCCGTTCGACATGCTGGTCGGCAACGACTGCGACCGGTACCGCCTGGTCATGGACGTCATCGACCGCGTCCCCGGCCTCGCCGTGCGTGCCGCGGCCGTGCGCCAGCGGATGGAGGACGTCCGGCTGCGCCACCACGACTGGATCCGTGTCCACGGCACCGATCTGCCGGAGGTCGCCGACTGGGCCTGGGACGGCTGACCCGGACCCCGGGCAGGGCGCACGGTCCGGGCGGACGGCGCAGAGGCAGGGGCAGGAGCCGGGCGGCCGTGCGCCCTGTCACGGGGCCGGGCCCGGTGCTTACAGTGGTCGGCCAGCCCCGCGGCACGATCCGACGGGGCGCCCCCACCCACGTGGTCACCGGCCGCCCCGGCCCCGGCGGTGGTCCGGGCCCGGCCCCCCGGCCCCGGCGGTGGTCCGGGCCCGGCCGGCCCGTATCCCGGCGCGGCTCCCAGGGCGACGGGTGCGAGGACCACCCGCGCGACAGGCACCACACACCGTGACGCCGTTTCGTACCGCGCGACCGGGACCGCGGTACGAGCGCGCGTCGAGAGCCACTGGAGGCCGCTGTGTCCCGACCGTGCATCGCCCTGATCGCCGACCCGACGTCGCCCGAAAAATGTAGCGAGTACCTGGCCGACGCCGTGGAACTGCTCACCGGCGCACCGCCCGTGCGCATCGACTCCCGCCACTTCGCGACCGGAGGAAACGCAGGAAACGGAGGCCCCGGAACGGCCGGAGCGGCCGGAGCGGCCCAAGCCTCCGGCCGCGGCGTCCGCGACGGAGGCCGCTTACGGCTGCGGGTCCCGCAGGAGGGGCTGGACTTCGTGCCCGACATCGTCGTGCTGTACGAGATCCCGCCGCACCGCCGCCGCGCCCTCGCCGGCTTCCAGGAACTCCTGGGCCGCCATGACGTGGTCACACTAGGCACCGGCCCCGACGCGTGGCGGACCGCCACGGAGAAGAACCTCACCGTCGAACGCTTCCGCCGGGACGGCATCGCCCAGATGGAGACCGCCGTCCTGTCCCGTCCCACCGCACGGGAGGCCGCCGAGGCGTTCGAGCGGCTCGGCGGCGACACCTGGGCGCGGCCCGTCGTCGGCACCGGCGGCAACGACACCTTCCACGTCACCACGCCCGCCCAACTGGAGGCGGCGACCGGCTACTACGCCGAGCACGGCACCGACTGGATGCTCTCCCGCGACGCGGGCAACTTCACCGCCGACGGGCTGCGCCACCAGTTCCGTGTCTTCGTCCTCGGCGGGCGCGTCGTGCACGCCCGCGAACATCTCCAGCCCGCCCCCGACACCCCCTGCAACACCTGCCAGGGCGCCACCGCCGTCCACATCGACCCGCCGGACCTGCCGCCCCGCCTCACCGAACTCGCCGTCGCCGCCACCGCCTCCGTCGGCCTGCCCTTCGCCGGGGTCGACCTGGCCGTGGAGAACGGCGGCGTCGTCTTCGAGGTCAACGTCCAGCCCGCGTTCGTCGACGGGGAACTCGAGAGCGTGGCCGTCCCGTACATCAAGGCGCACCTGGACGCCTACGAGCTGGCGGTGGGCGGCCGTCGCACGGCACGGGAGCCGCACCTGACCCAGCCGGTCACCACCGGCCGCAGGGGCTTCACCGCCCCGGCCTGAACCCGGTCGTCCGCCCTCGTCCCACGGCCGCACTCCGGGCCGTGGGACGAGGCGCGCGCGCCGCGCGCCGCGTCCGGAGCCCTACGCCGCCGGGAGCTGTGCCAGCAGGAGGGTCACGTCGTCGTTGTGACTCTCCGGATCCGGCAGCACCCGCGAGCATCCGGTCGACCGCCTTCTCCAGGCGGGGCGCGTCGGCGAACAACTGCCGGAGCGGCACGGTGAGTTCGGCGATGCCCAGCTCCATGTCGCTGCCCGGTGTCTCGATCAGGCCGTCCTTGTAGAGCACCAGGGTCGCCCCCGGGGGTGTCTTCGCGCGGGCCCGCTCGAGCGGGACGTCGCCGATGCCGACGCCGACGCCGAGAGGCATGTTGACCGGGCAGTCGAGCGCCCGCACGCCCTGTCCCGTCCCGACGACCAGGACCGGCAGATGCCCCGCCGAGCAGATCGTCACCGTCCCCGCGCCCGGGATGATCAACGGATAGCAGCAGCTAGGAGCAGATAGCAGCAGGTGACGAGCCGGTCGGGCACGTCCAGGTCGGCGACGCAGGTGTCCGGCGCGCGCATCAGCGGTCGCGGGGTGTGCGCCACCGGCGGGTTCGGGCCGTGCTCCGCCGCCGATCCGAGGGGTATGCCACGGTACGTGCCCCGGCAGCGCCGGCACGGACCGGTTCGGTCAGGAATCGAGAAGCGCCGGTCACCGGGCAGCGCATAGCGTGAGAGCGACGCCCACGGAGACCGCGAAGGCCGGCCCGGACAACCGATGGAGACAGTTGATGAGCACCACGAAGAGGACGGCCGCCCGGCCGCCCGTGCCGCACGCAGCCGACACCCACGACGTGATCCGTGTGCACAGCGCGCGCGTGAACAACCTCAAGGACGTCAGTGTCGAGATCCCCAAGCGCCGGCTGACCGTCTTCACCGGTGTGTCCGGCTCGGGCAAGAGCTCTCTGGTGTTCAACACGATCGCCGCCGAGTCGCAGCGGTTGATCAACGAGACGTACAGCGCCTTCGTACAGGGCTTCATGCCGACACTGGCGCGGCCCGACGTCGACGTCCTCGACGGTCTGACCACCGCGATCATCGTCGACCAGCAGCGGATGGGCACCGACCCCCGCTCCACCGTCGGCACCGCCACCGACGCCAACGCGATGCTGCGCATCCTCTTCAGCCGGCTGGGCGAGCCGCACATCGGCCCGCCCAGCGCCTACTCCTTCAACACCGCCTCGGTGCGGGCCAGCGGCGGCATCACCGTCGAGCGCGGCACCAAGAAGACCGTGAAGGCGACCTACAACCGCACCGGCGGCATGTGTGTCCGCTGCGAGGGCCGGGGCACGGTCTCCGACATCGACCTCACCCAGCTCTACGACGACAGCAAGTCGCTGAACGAGGGCGCGCTCACGATCCCCGGCTACAGCATGGACGGCTGGTACGGCCGCATCTTCAGCGGCTGCGGCTTCTTCGACCCGGACAAGCCGATCCGCGAGTTCACCAAGAAGGAGCTGCACGACCTCCTCCACAAGGAGCCGACCAAGATCAAGATCGACGGCATCAACCTGACGTACGAGGGTCTGATCCCGAAGATCCAGAAGTCGATGCTCGCCAAGGACATCGACGCGCTCCAGCCGCATGTGCGCGCCTTCGTGGAGCGGGCGATGACGTTCACCGTCTGCCCCGAGTGCGACGGCACCCGGCTCAGCGAGGGCGCCCGCTCGTCGAAGATCGACAAGGTCAGCATCGCCGACGCCTGCGCGATGCAGATCACCGACCTGGCCGACTGGGTCCGGGCACTGGACGAGCCGTCGGTGGCGCCGCTGCTCACGGCGTTGCGGCAGACCCTCGACTCGTTCGCGGAGATCGGCCTCGGCTACCTCTCGCTCGACCGGCCGGCGGGCACCCTGTCGGGCGGTGAGGCGCAACGCGTCAAGATGATCCGCCACCTCGGCTCCTCGCTCACCGACGTCACCTACGTCTTCGACGAGCCCACCGCCGGTCTGCACCCCCATGACATCCAGCGGATGAACGACCTGCTGCTGCGCCTGCGGGACAAGGGCAACACCGTGCTCGTCGTGGAGCACAAGCCGCAGACGATCGCGATCGCCGACCACATCGTCGACCTCGGTCCCGGCGCAGGTACGGCGGGCGGCACCGTCTGCTTCGAGGGCACCGTGGAAGGGCTGCGGGCCGGCGGCACCGTCACCGGCCGCCATCTCGACGACCGGGCCGCCCTGAAGGAGTCCGTGCGCAAGTCCACCGGGGCGCTGGAGATCCGCGGCGCGACGGCGCACAACCTCCAGGGCGTCGACGTGGACATCCCGCTCGGCGTGCTCGCCGTCATCACCGGTGTCGCCGGTTCCGGCAAGAGTTCGCTCGTGCACGGGTCGATCCCCGGCGAGGCGGGCGTGGTGTCGGTCGACCAGAGCCCGATCAGGGGCTCCCGGCGCAGCAACCCGGCGACGTACACCGGACTGCTCGACCCGATCCGCAAGGCGTTCGCCAAGGCCAACGGTGTCAAGCCGGCCCTGTTCAGCGCCAATTCCGAGGGCGCCTGCCCCACCTGCAACGGCGCGGGCGTCATCTACACCGACCTGGCGATGATGGCGGGCGTGGCCACCACCTGCGAGGACTGCGAGGGCAAGCGGTTCCAGGCGGCGGTGCTCGACTACCACCTCGGTGGCCGGGACATCAGCGAGGTGCTCGCGATGCCGGTGGCCAGGGCCGAGGAGTTCTTCGGCTCCGGCGAGGCGCACACCCCGGCGGCGCAGCGCATCCTCGGCCGCCTCGCGACGTCGGGCTCGGCTACCTCACCCTCGGCCAGCCCCTCACCACCCTGTCCGGCGGCGAGCGGCAGCGGCTCAAGCTGGCCACCCACATGGGCGACAAGGGCGGCATCTACGTCCTCGACGAACCGACCACCGGCCTGCACCTCGCCGACGTCGAGCAACTGCTCGGCCTGCTGGACCGGCTCGTCGACTCCGGCAAGTCGGTCGTCGTCGTCGAACACCACCTGGCGGTCATGGCCCACGCCGACTGGATCATCGACCTCGGCCCCGGCGCGGGTCACGACGGCGGCAGGATCGTCTTCGAGGGCACTCCGGCCGACCTGGTCGCGGCCCGCTCGACCGTCACGGGTGAGCACCTCGCGGGGTACGTGGGCGGTTGACGCGGACGTCGTCGTGGTGGGGGGGCGGGGTGCCCTGGTGTGGTGCGGGCCGGGGTTTCCGGGGAGGCCGGGCGGGTGGTCTTGGAGGGCACTCCGGCCGACCTGGTCGCGGCCCGCTCGACCGTCACGGGTGAGTACCTCGCGGGGTACGCGGGCGGGTGACGGTCGGCGTCGTCGTGGCCCGGGAGTCGCGGTGTCGCTTCACTCGGGGCGAGACGGTGACCGGAGTGTTGTCGGGCTCGGGGCACCGGGGTGTCGTCGGGTCCAGGGTGTGACGGTGGCCGAGGTGTCCCCGGGTTCGGGGTTGTGACGGTGGCCTGGGTGTCCTCGGGTTCGGGGTGCTGGGGAACAGGGCGTCACGGTGGCCGGGGTGTCGTCCAGGGCGCCCCGGCCCCCCCGTCGTCGTAGCCTGGGCGCCGTGACTCCGCCTGACGAACCGGGTGCCGCCGCGGCGTGGCTGACGGGTGCGGCCGTCCAGCGCGTGCGCCCGCTGTCGGGGGACCTCGCCGAGGTCGTCCTCGACGGCGGGCGGGCGGTGATGGTCAAGCGGGGCGACCCCCGCGCCGTGCGGGCCGAGGCCGCCGGGCTGCGCTGGCTGGCCGACGCCCGCACGGTCCGCGTCCCGGCCGTGCGCGGCGCCGGAGGACGATGGCTGGTGACCGACCGGGTGCCGACCGGTCCGCCGAGCCCCGAAGCGGCCTTCCGGTTCGGCCGCGACCTGGCGGCCCTGCACCTCACCGGCGCCCCCGCCTTCGGCGCACCGCCCCCGGACGGCCCGCGGGAGGCGTTCGTCGGCCTCGCCCCGATGCGCAACGTGCCCGGCGACGACTGGCCCGCCTGGTACGCCGAGCACCGGGTGCTGCCGTATCTGCGGACGGCCTTCGACCAGGGGACCGTGCGGCCCGCCGGGGCGGCCCTCGTCGAGCGGGTCTGCGAGCGGCTGCCCGACCTGGCCGGCCCCCCGGAACCGCCCGCCCGACTCCACGGCGACCTGTGGAACGGCAACGTGCTGTGGGGCGCCGACGGACATGCCCGCCTCATCGACCCGGCCGCGCACGGCGGACACCGCGAGACCGACCTCGCGATGCTGGACCTGTTCGGCTGCCCGCACCTGAACCGGGTGCTGGACGGCTACCAGGACGCGGCCCCCCTCGCGGCGGGCCGAGAGGACCGGGTCGGTCTCCACCAGCTGTTCCCGCTGCTCGTGCACGCGGTGCTGTTCGGCCGGACGTACGCCGAACAGGCGGTGGCCTTGGCGGCGCGGCTGTAGCCGAGGCTCGCGCCGCCGCAGGCGCCACGGACGCCAGGGCCCGGGCACCGGCCCGGACCCTGATTGACGCGGACGGGGACGGACCTACGTCCGGTTGCCCTTCGGCCTGCCCCGTTGATCCGGGGTGCCGTGCGGCGGCGGACCGAACGGCTGCGGCGAGGTCGCCGGCGACACCGGGGAACCGGAGCGCCCCGTGGACTGCTCCGGGCGCAGCGCTCCCGGGTCCCCCGAAGTCGGCTCGGCGCCCGCCGCCAGCTGCTCCAGGCGGGACGTCAGGACCTCGGTCACCGGCAGGCGGTCGGCGTGCGTGCGTTCGTAGGCGAGCAGTTCCTCGACCTCCCCGGCGGTGAGCGACCGTACGCGGCTCTCCAGGCCGCCGATGGGCAGGTGGTCGTAGTCGGGCAGGGGCAGGGTGCTGCGACCGTCGTCGCCATGGATCTCACTCCGTTCGCGATGGCCCGGGAACGGTGGGCGCTGGTTGCGCGGGGCGGGGCTCAGTGGCCGCCCAGTCCACCCCCGCCGAACGATCCGCTGCTGCCCGGACTCCAGCGCCGCGGCTCCTTGGACGTGCTCGGCCGGGTCTGCATGTTGGTCAGTTCGTACGGGGTGAGGGCGCGGCCCCCCTTCGGGGTCCGCGGTACCTCGTCGGGCTCCCGGTACTGACGGACCTCGTGCACGGGTCCGTCCGGGGGCAGCTGCGGCTGCTCGTCGGGGCGCGGCCGGGGCAGCTCGCGCTGCTTGACGCGTGCGCCCAGCCAGAAACTGCCGGCCAGCAGGGTCACGAGACCCGCACCGACCACGAACATGGCCACGCTGAGCAGGCCGCTCGAGGAGGCCAACTGCATGCTTGCGCTACTCATATCAGGCGAATACCCCACCAATCGGTCGCGAACCGCCAGGCGGCGTCTGTCGCTCTCCGTGCCCGGTTCGCCCCCGTCGAGTTTGGCGGGGGCCGTCGAGGCAACCCGCGCTGTGTGACTTCGACGACATCCCAACAGGAGCTCATCCGGTTCCTGGAGGACCGCTTCGCATGCGCCCAGGCGTGCACCGAGTGCGCGCGGGCCTGCGCGCTGCGTGCGAGCCTCGTGGATCCGGACGGAACCGAACAGCAGGAGTTCGTGCGGCGCAAGGGGATCATGTGCGCGGAGGTCTGTGACGCGACCTGCCGCGTGCTGTCCGAGGACAACCGGGTGGACGAAGCCGAAATCCGGGTCCAGGTGGAGTGGTGCCGGACCGTCTGCCTGGAGACCGCGCACGTCTTCGAGCGGCATCCCGGCGCCGAGGAGAGTGCGGCCGCGTGCCGCGCGTGTGCCCGCGCCTGCACGGACTTCCTGGAGACGCTGGAGTGAGGTGGTGCCCGAGACGGCCGATCGGCGGCTCCGGCCGGTGACCGGCATTCCCAATTTCTGAAACACGTTCTACGGTGTGCGCCGTCAGGAGACCGGCCTTGGGAAGCCAGGAGGCGCCGTGCACCTCGACCACACGCCCGAGCAGTTGCGGCTGCGCACCGAACTGCGTGCCTACTTCGCCGAGCTGGTACCGGACAACGCGTACGCCCGGCACGCCGACCCGGTCGCCGCGAAACGCTTCTACCGCGAGACCATCCGCCGGCTCGGCGCGGACAACTGGCTGGGCGTCGGCTGGCCGAAGGAGTACGGCGGGCGCGGGCTGACGCCGACCGAGCAGTTCGTGTTCTTCGACGAGGCCGCGCAGGCGGGCGTCCCGCTGCCCCTGATGGCGCTCAACACCGTCGGCCCGACGATCATGCGGTACGGCACGGACGAGCAGAAGGCGTACTTCCTGCCGAAGATCCTCGCCGCGAGATCGACTTCGCGATCGGCTACAGCGAACCCGACGCGGGCACCGACCTCGCCGCCCTGAAGACCCGCGCGTGCGCGACGGGGACGAGTACGTCGTCGACGGCCAGAAGATCTGGACGACCAACGGCGACACCGCCGACTGGGTGTGGCTCGCCGTGCGCACCGACCCCGACGCCCCGCCCCACAAGGGCATCACCATGCTGCTGGTCCCGACCACCGACCCCGGCTACTCCTGCACGCTCATCCGCACGCTCGCCTCGCACGACACCACCGCGAGCTACTACGAGAACGTGCGCGTCCCCGTCACCCACCGGGTCGGCGCCGAGAACCAGGGCTGGCGGCTGATCACCAACCAGCTCAACCACGAGCGCGTGACCCTGGCCGCGCACGGCACCATGGCCATCCGCGCCCTGCACGACGTCCAGCGGTGGGCGACCGGGACCAAGCTCGCCGACGGCCGCCGCGTCGTCGACCTGCCCTGGGTCCGCCGCCTCCTCGCCCGCACCCATGTGAGACTCGACGCCCTCAAACTCCTCAACTGGCAGATGGTCGCCGCCCTCCAGAACGGCACCCTCACCCCGCAGGACGCCTCCGCCGTCAAGGTCTACGGCTCCGAGGCCCGCCGGGACGCCTACGCCTGGCTGATGGAGGTGGTCGCCGCTCCCGGCGCCCTCCGGGAGGGCTCGGCCGGCGCCGTCCTGCACGGCGAACTCGAACGCGGCTACCGCTCCGCCGTGATCTTCACCTTCGGCGGCGGAAACAACGAGATCCAGCGGGAGATCATCTCCTGGATCGGCCTGGGCATGCCCCGGGTACGGCGCTAGCCGGGGCGCTCAGTCCCAGCCCAGCTCCGTGTACGCCCGTCCGTCGCGGATCCCCTCGACGGCCGCCCGCGCATAGCCGACCATCGGTTCCGGCAGGGCGTCCAGGGGCCACCACTCCCAGCCGAGGCACTTGTCCGGCTCCAGCACGCGCGGCTCGCCCCTCCAGGTCCGCGCCCGGAACACCAGCTGGAGCCGGGGCCGCGTACCGGGACGGTCGAGGACGTGGACGGTGTGCACCAGCTCGACGTCGTCGGCGCCGATCTCCAGCCCGGCCTCCTCCCGGGCCTCCCGGACCAAACAGGCCACCGCCGACTCAAGCTCGCAGTGACCGGCCAGGAAGTGGTGTCGCAGCGGGGCGAAGGACAGATCGGGGTGGCGCAGTCCGAGCAGGACCTTGCCGTCGCGCTCCAGATACAGGTGCACGCCGACGACGTTCGGGACCGTGCCCCGGCCCGACACCGGCCGGGCCGGGGGAAGCGTCCCGTCGGCCCGGTGCAGGGCGAGGATCTCGGCCGCCCACGGGGCCATCGTGAGCCGCGCCGTCGTCTCCGCGTCGAAGAAGGCGAACATGACGCCCTCGGTGACGGACAGCCGTGCCGGATCACCGTCCCAACGGCCCAGGAACACCTGGATGGTGCCGTCGACGACGCCGTACCGCGTCAGCCCGTCGAGCACGAGCCCCGTCTCCTCCAGCAGCTCCCGTGCGACGGCCTCCTCGGCCGTCTCGTCCCCCTCCCGCGCCCCACCGGGCAGCGACCAGGCGCCCGGATCGCAGATCGGCCGGTGCGCGTCCCGGAGGTGGAGGAGGTACTGGCCGCGCCCGTTGACCAGGAGCGCGGCGGTCTGACGGGGTCCGTCGGCCATGGGGTCTCTCCTTCACGAGCGGCTGCGGCTGGGCCGGGCTGGTGTGTGCCTGCCCATCGCGCGGCGCCGCCAAGCGGGGGTGTCGTCCGGCGCGCGACCCTGGCCCGTGCCGATCGCCCCGTGTTACGAAGAACCATGCCTGCACTCGAGGGAGACCCCGGACGTCGCGCCTACGACGCCGTCATCGTCGGTGGTGGTCACAACGGGCTGGTCGCCGCCGCCTATCTGGCGCGGGCCGGGCGGTCCGTGCTGGTGCTGGAGCGGCTGGACCACACCGGGGGCGCCGCGGTCTCCACCCGGCCGTTCGCCGGTGTGGACGCCCGGTTGTCGCGCTACTCGTACCTGGTCAGCCTATTGCCGCCGAAGATCGTGCGGGATCTGGGGCTGGACTTCCGCGTCCAGGGGCGCACCATCTCGTCGTACACGCCGGTGGAGCGTGACGGCCGGGCCACGGGGCTGCTCGTGGGCGGGGGTGAGGCGCGCACCCGGGAGGCGTTCGCGCGGCTGACCGGCGGGGAACGTGAGTACGCGGCCTGGCGGCGCTTCTACGGCATGACCGGGCGCCTCGCCGAGCGGGTCTTCCCCACGCTCACCGCACCGCTGCCGACCCGCGAGGAACTGCGTCGGCGCGTCGACGACGAGGACGCCTGGCGGATGCTCTTCGAAGAGCCCGTCGGTGTCGCCGTCGAGGAACACTTCATGGACGACCTGGTGCGGGGTGTCGTCCTGACGGATGCGCTGATCGGCACCTTCGCCGACGCCCACGACCCCTCCCTCAAGCAGAACCGCTGCCTCCTCTACCACGTGATCGGCGGCGCACCGGCGCCTGGGACGTGCCCGTCGGTGGGATGGGCGCCCTGACGGACGCCCTGGCCGACGCCGCCCGGAGCGCCGGCGCCGTCCTCGCCACCGGGCACGAGGCCGTGCGGATCGACACGGACGGCCGTCGCGCCGAGGTCACCTACCGCACCGCCGACGGCGAGGGCGTCGCCGCCGCCCGGCACGTCCTCGTCAACGCCTCCCCGCAGCGGCTCGCCGCCCTCACCGGCGACACCCCGCCGCCCCCCGCCGAGGGCGCCCAGCTCAAGGTGAACATGCTGCTCGAACGGCTGCCCCGGCTGCGCGACACCTCCGTCGACCCGCGCGAGGCCTTCGCCGGCACCTTCCACATCGCCGAGGGGTACGCCCAACTGGCCGCCGCCCACGCCCAGGCCGCGGCCGGCGACCTGCCCGCCGCCCCGCCGTCGGAGATCTACTGCCACTCCCTGACCGACCCGACGATCCTCGGCCCGGACCTGGTCGAGCGGGGCTGCCAGACACTGACCCTGTTCGGCCTGCACGCCCCCGCCCGGCTCTTCGAGCGGGACAACGACGCCGTACGCGCGGACCTCCTCGAGGCCACCCTCGCCCAACTGGACGCGCACCTCGCCGAGCCGCTCGCCGACTGCCTGGCCACCGACGCCGACGGCCGCCCCTGCATCGAGGCGAAGACCCCGCTGGACCTGGAGCGCGACCTCGGCCTGCCCGGCGGCAACATCTTCCACCGCGACCTGGCCTGGCCGTACGCCCAGGACGGCGCGGGCCGCTGGGGCGTCGAGACCCCGCACGCCAACGTGCTGCTGTGCGGCGCCGGCGCGGTGCGCGGGGGAGGGGTCAGCGGGGTGCCGGGGCACAACGCGGCCATGGCGGTCCTGGAGGACCTCACCGGGTGAGGCGGCCGGGTGAGGCGCCGGTGCGTCGGGGCCCGGGCCGAAGAGGCCTTCAGGACCGCATGCCACCGTCCACGCGCAGCACCGTCCCGGTGACATAGGACGCACGGTTGCTCAGCAGCCACGCCGCGGCCTCGGCGACCTCCGAGGGGTGGGCGCCGCGGCCCAGCGGGGTCTGGGCGTTGAGCCGGCCGACGATCCCGGGGGAGGCCTGCTCCCACGCGTCGATCATCTCGGTCATCGTGGTGCCGGGAGCGATGGCGTTGACGCGGATGCCCTCCGGGCCGTACGTCATCGCCGCCGAGGCGGTGAGGCTGTTCAGCGCCCGCTTCGCCGCCCCGTACGCCGGCAGGGTGGGGTTGCCCATGAGGCTGCCGACGCTGGAGGTGTTCACGATGGCACCGCTGCCCGCGGTGGCCCGGATGGCGGCGATCTCGGCGTTCATGGCCACCCAGGGCCCCTTGAGGTCGACGGCGAGGACGTGGTCGAACTCCGCCTCCGTGAGCTGGTCCATCGGGCCGGGCTGCTGGATCGTCGCCGCGTTGTTGAAGGCGACGTCGAGCCTGCCGTACAGCTCCACGGCCCGGTCGACGGCGGCGCGGACGCTCGCGGGGTCGGCGAGGTCGCAGCGGACGTGGGCGGCGGTGCCGCCCGCCGCCCCGATCTCCTCGGTCACCGCCTCGAGCTGGCTCTCCGTGCGGGCCGCGAGGAGCACCCGGGCGCCCTCGCGGGCGAACAGGCGCGCCGCGGCGGCGCCGATGCCGCGCCCCGCTCCGGTGATGAAGGCGACCTTGCCGGCGAGCAGCCCCGCGGTGGTGGTGCCGGTCGTGCCGTCGGTCATGTGCGTTGCGTTCGTCATGCCGACGAGCCTGCGCCCGGCCGCCCATCCCAGCCAGGCACCGGCGGTACCTGGCTGGGCGGCCGGGCCCCGCGCACACTGGACGCGTGGACCGACGAGAACTGGCCGACGCACCCGACGTGAGCGCATCACCCCCGCCGACGTGGGGCTTCCCGCCGGGCGGCGCCGTCGCACGCCGGGCCTTCGCCGCGAGGAGGTCGCGCAGCTGGCGTACATCTCCACCGAGTACTACACGCGCCTGGAACAGGCCCGCGGCCCGCACCCGTCCCGCGAGGTGCTCGCCCAACTGGTGCGTGCCCTGCGCCTGTCGGACGCGGAGCGCGACCACCTGCACCACCTGGCGGGCACCCCGCAGGGTCCGCCGCCGGGTCCCTCGCGCGAGGTGCGGCAGAGCATCGTCGACCTGCTGCACCGGCTGCCGCAGGCCGCGGCGTTCGTGCTGTCGGCGACGTACGAGGTCATCGCCTGGAACGACCTGGCCGCCGCCCTGATGGAGGACTTCTCCGCCCTGCCGCGCCGCGACCGCAACGTCGTCCGGCGGGCGTTCCTCCAGCAGCCGGCGGGCGGTCGGCGGCTGTACAGCGTGACCGACGCCGACGAGTTCGCCCGCACCGCGGCCCAGCACCTGCGTGCCGCCGCCGCCCGCTACCCCGACGACCCGGAGCTGACCGTGCTGATCGCCGAACTCCTCGACGGCAGTGAGGAGTTCGCCCGGCTGTGGGCCGCCCACGAGGTGGCCGCCCGGCCCACGCTCTGCAAGACCTTCGACCACCCCCTCGTCGGACCCGTCACCGTCAACTGCGACGTCCTGGACATCACCGACCGGGACCAGCGGGTCGTCATCTACACGGCCACCCCCGGCTCGCCGTCGGAGGAGGCGCTGCGGCTGCTGTCCGTCATCGGCACCCAGCGGATGGACGTCGCCCGCTGAGCGTCCGAGCGCCAGGGAATCTGACGGAGTATCAGAAAAGGTCTTCCGTCGTCCGGACCGCTGCGGCATCCTGCGCCCATGCAGACGGAGCTGAGCAACCAACTGGGAGTCGAGCACGCCGTCTTCGGCTTCACGCCGTTCCCCGCGGTGGCGGCGGCCATCAGCCGCGCCGGCGGTTTCGGCGTGCTCGGCGCGGTCCGCTACACCGCCCCCGACGATCTCCGGCGCGACCTCGACTGGATCGAGACGCACGTCGACGGCAGACCCTACGGCCTCGACGTCGTCATGCCCGCGAAGAAGGTCGAGGCCCCGAAGCACCGGACACTGAGCGAGGCCGACGTCGAGGCGATGATCCCCGAGGGGCACCGGCAGTTCGTGCGGGACACCCTCGCCAAGCACGGCGTACCCGAGCTGGCCGAGGGCGAGGCGTCCGGATGGCGGATCACCGGCTGGATGGAGCAGGTCGCCCGCGGTCAGCTCGACGTCGCCCTCGACTACCCGATCCGGCTGCTGGCCAACGCCCTGGGGTCCCCGCCCGCCGACGTGGTGGCCCGCGCCCACGAGCGGGGGGTGCTGGTCGCCGCGCTCGCGGGCAGCGCCCGGCACGCGCTGAAACACCGGGACGCGGGCATCGACATCGTGGTCGCGCAGGGCTACGAGGCCGGCGGTCACACCGGCGAGATCGCCTCCATGGTGCTCACCCCCGAGGTCGTGGACGCCGTCGCCCCCATGCCGGTGCTGGCCGCCGGCGGCATCGGCAGCGGACGGCAGATCGCCGCCGCCCTCGCCCTCGGCGCCCAGGGCGTGTGGCTCGGCTCCCTCTGGCTGACCACCGCCGAGGCCGACCTGCACTCGCCCGCCCTGACCCGCAAGCTTCTCGCGGCCGGCTCCGGCGACACAGTCCGCTCCCGCGCCCTCACCGGGAAGCCCGCCCGCCAGCTCCGCACCGAGTGGACCGACGCCTGGGACGCCCCCGACGGCCCCGGCACGCTCCCGATGCCCCTTCAGGGACTGCTCGTCGCCGACGCCGTCTCACGGATCCAGAAGTACGAGGTCGACCCCCTCCTCGGCACACCCGTCGGGCAGATCGTCGGCCGGATGAACGAGGTCCGCAGCGTGCGGGCCGTCTTCGACGACCTCACCCGCGGCTTCGAGCGGGCCGTCGACCGCGTCAACCGCATCGCAGGAAGGAGCGGCCAGTGACGAGCGCACCCCCCACCGGCTTCTGGGCCCAGGCCACCGAGGACCCCGGCCGTACGGTGCTGATCGCGCCGGACGGCGAGGAGTGGACCGCCGGACGTCTGCACGCCGCCGCCAACCGCCTCGTCCACGGGCTGCGCGCGGCCGGGATGGAGCGCGGCGACGCCTTCGCCGTCGTCCTGCCCAACTCGCCCGAGTTCCTCACCGCCTACCTGGCCGCCACCCAGGCCGGTTTCTACCTCGTCCCCGTCAACCACCACCTCGTCGGGCCCGAGATCGCCTGGATCGTCTCCGACTCCGGCGCGAAGGTCCTCCTCGCCCACGAACGCTTCGCCGACCAGGCCCGCCGGGCCGCCGACGAGGCCGCCCTCCCCGTCACCCACCGGTACGCCGTCGGCGAGGTCCCCGGCTTCCGGCCGTACGCCGAACTCCTGGCCGGGCAAGCGGAGTCGGCGCCCGCCGCCCGGACCCTCGGCTGGGTCATGAACTACACGTCCGGTACGACGGGACGCCCCCGCGGCATCCGGCGCCCGCTGCCCGGCAAGCCGCCCGAGGAGGCGTATCTCGGCGGATTCCTCGGCATCTTCGGGATCAGGCCCTTCGACGGCAACGTGCACCTCGTCTGCTCGCCGCTCTACCACACGGCCGTGCTCCAGTTCGCGGGCGCCTCGCTGCACATCGGTCACCGACTGGTCCTGATGGACAAGTGGACGCCGCAGGAGATGCTCCGCCTCATCGACGAACACCGCTGCACGCACACCCACATGGTCCCGACCCAGTTCCACCGCCTCCTCGCCCTCCCCGACGACGTGAAGGAGCGCCACGACGTCTCCTCCATGCGGCACGCCATCCACGGCGCCGCGCCCTGCCCGGACCATGTGAAGCGCGCGATGATCGAGTGGTGGGGCGACTGCGTGGAGGAGTACTACGCGGCCAGCGAGGGCGGCGGTGCCTTCGCGACCGCCGAGGAATGGCTGAAGAAGCCCGGCACGGTCGGCAAGGCCTGGCCCATCAGCGAACTCGCCGTCTTCGACGACGACGGCAACCGGCTGCCGCCCGGTGAACTCGGCACCGTCTACATGAAGATGAGCACGGGCGGCTTCAGCTATCACAAGGACGAGGCGAAGACCCGCAGGAACCGCGTCGGCGACTTCTTCACCGTCGGCGACCTGGGCTGCCTCGACGAGGACGGCTACCTGTTCCTGCGCGACCGCAAGATCGACCTGATCATCTCCGGCGGCGTCAACATCTACCCCGCGGAGATCGAGTCCGCCCTGCTCGCGCACCCCGCCGTCGCCGACGCCGCCGCCTTCGGCATCCCGCACGACGACTGGGGCGAGGAGGTCAGGGCCGTCGTCGAACCGTCCCCCGGCCACGAGCCCGGACCCGGACTCGCCGCCGACCTCCTCGCCCACTGCGCCGACCGGCTGGCCGGCTACAAACGGCCCCGCAGCATCGACTTCATCGCCGAGATGCCCCGCGACCCCAACGGCAAGCTGTACAAACGGCGGCTGCGCGAGCCGTACTGGGAGGGCCGCACCAGGCCGGTGTGAGGGTCACCGGCGGGGAGGGTCACCTGTGGTCACCGACCCGGACGACCCGCAGGGCGGGCGAGGACAGGATGTCCTTCTCGCAGAACCGGGACGTCACCCACCTCTCCCCCGAGAACAACCGGGTCTGGTCGTCGTGGTGACGGGAAGCCGGGTTCGAGGACTGCGAGTACGTCAGCAGGGTCCGGGCCACCGGGCAGCGGCCGCCGTTCCAGCCGACGGCCTGAAGGTAGCTGGAGCCGGTCGACACCTCGGTGTAGCCGCCACCCGCCGGGTTCCACACGGACTCGACCTTGTTCCAGACGCCGAGGGACTCGGTGCCGCCCGGCACGGGGATGCGGGTGCCGCCGCGGACGACGAACTGGTGCTCACCGAGTGGGGAGTCGAGCGGGATGTTCGCGGCACGCAGTTCGGCGACCGCGTCCGCGAGGGCGGTGGCGAAGGCCGGCGCGTCCGTGTTCAGCGTGTGCGGTGTGCCCACCGGGTCGGCCGCCGAGAACGGCACCTTCCACTGCTGGGCCGCCGGGAACCTGCGCCAGAAGCGGTCGAAGAGCAGCGCTCCCCGGCTGCCGGTGTCGGTCGTGCGGTCCCAGGCGGCCAGCACCCCGCAGGCCCCGCTCACGTCGACGGCCTGACCGCCGCTGCCGGTCGCCGTGCCGCCCGGCAGTGCGGCGCAGGCCTTCGCCGCGTCCGCGGCGGCGAGGTCGGCGGCCGGCACCCGGTTGGTGTACTGCTGCCGTTGCAGGTCGCGCACGGTCAGGCCGCCGCGGTCGGCCAGCGCCGCCACGTCCTCCAGCGCGCCCCGGGTGCGCAGGGAGCGCGCGGTGCCGATCGTGCCGAAGACCCGCTGGTAGCCGGTGAGCGGCCGGTCCGCGTTGGCCAGCCAGGCGCTGTCGTTGGAGTTCTCCGCGTACGGCGCGTCCCGGAGGGTGGGCAGCGCGGCCGGCCCGAAGATGCCGGGCTCCACGGCGTCACCGTCACGGCCGAGCGCGCAGTCGCCGCGCGAGCCGTCCAGGACCGCCACACCGGACGCCGGGTAGGTGGCCCGGCCGAGCGGGGTGGAGCAGCGCTGTGCCAACTCGTCGGTGATGCGGGGGAGCACCTGGGACTGGGTGAACAGGGTGTGGCCGCCCGAGTCGGCGGCGATCGTGTTGACCCACGGGAGGCCCTGCGTGCGGCGCAGGGTGCCGAGGACGTCCGCCGTGCTGCGGGCGGTGCCGAAACCGAGGGCGGTGTCGGAGGCGCGGAGGTTGGTGGAGTTGGGGTCGTTGAGGGCGTACGCGGTGGTGGTCGTCCAGGGCAGCGGGAGGCTGCTGCCGAGGCCGGTGACCACCGGGCCGTAGCGCGTCCACCACTGGGTGCGGGTCACCGGGGTGCCGCCCCGGACCGCGACGTCACCGAGCGCTTCGTCATGCGTTCGGGCGCGCCGTCGACCAGGTAGACCGTCGGGTCGGCCGGGTCCAGTGCGAGCTGGTGGAGGTTGAGGGTGACGCCGGTGGCGACGGTGTGGCTCCAGGCCACGTGCGCGTTGTGGCCGATGGACACGGTGGGCGTGCCGAGCAGCGAGGCGCCGGCCACGTCGAGCCTGCCCGGGATGGTCTGCTGGGACTGCAGAAGCGGCGGCCGCCCTGCCAGGGGTAGTGCGGGTTGCCGAGCAGCAGTCCGCGGCCGTTCGCCGTGGTGGAGCCGCCGAACGCCACCGCGTTGGAACCCATGTCGGCGGAGTCGGCGGCGAAGAGCTCGCCGGCGGCGCGGGCGGTGCGCGCGGGGTCGGGGGCGGTGCCGGACGGTGTGGTGGAGCCCGTGGTGGGCGGCTGCGCGGCCGTGATGCCGTCGACGGCCCGGCCCTGGCCGCCGAGGACGGCGAGCGCGTAGCCGCGGGCGGCCACGTCGAGCGTGGTGATCGGCCGCACCCAGGCGGCGCCCTCGCAGGTGGGGTCGGTGATCCGGTTCTGCCGCAGCCAGGCGTTGTACCCGGCCGCGTAGCCCCGCATCAGCTCCTTGGCCGTACGGCTCGGACCGGCGGGCGCGGGCCGCGCGAGCAGGCGCTCGACGGTGCCGGTCTCGCGGACCCCGCGGAAGTAGAGGTCGCTGGAGAGGTTCCTGGCGGCCGAGGAGAGCGAGAAGTCGGTCGCCGCGTCGGGCCCGAAGAACCGCGAACGCTCGCCGCGCACGGTCACGAAGCCGTCGGCGACGGTGCACACCTGGTCGGCGGCCTGTGCCCAGCCGGTGCCGAAGCCGAGGTCCGCGTGATCGCGGGCGAGGATGTGCGGGATGCCGTACTCGGTGTAGCGGATGACGGCGGACAGGCCGCGGCGGAGGGGTGTTCCCCGCGGCCGCGGTCGTCGGGCCGGTCGGCCGCGGTCGCCGGGAGCGTGCCCGTCGCGGCGGTGAGCAGGGCGACGGCGGCGACGACGATTCGTCTCAGGCGGGTGCGCATCGTGCCTCCCAACATCATCGGAGGAAGAAGCGGTTGAGCGTACCAGCGGGTATGTTCCGCGTCAGGACGGTGCGTCGAGTTTGAGCGGGATCAGGACTTGCTCCCGCTGCCCGGCGACCTCGGCCTCGTAGGAAGGAAAGGTGTCGACAACAGCCGTCGCTGATCGTCCGTCAGCCGTACAAGTGCCCTGCGCCGGGTGGCGGCTCCCGCGGCGAGCCCCACCGGGACCGCCGGTGCGTGGGCGTCCGCGACGGCGACGATCCGCCGCCGCCCGTCCCGCTCGACCTCACGCCGTTCCGGAATGCCCTTTCGGCGGCCTCCGTTCTCGGCGACGACATCCGCGAGGAGACCGTCGTCTCCCTCATGGGCGTCCCGGCCGACGGACCGGGGTGGGCGGCGAGCCGGACTGACCCGCCCGGGTGTGCCGGTGACTTGACCTGCCCGGGCGGCCCGCCGAGGATCATGTGCCATGACGCCCGGACACGGCAGCACCGTCGACGGGGTGCTGCGCCGCAGTGCCCGACGCACCCCCGCGCGCGTGGCGGTGGAGTACCGCGACCGCACCTGGACCTACGAGGAACTCGACGAGGCCGTCTCCCGCGCGGCGGGTGCCCTGCTCGGCCAGGGACTCGTTCCCGGCGACCGGGTCGGCGCCTACGGCCACAACTCCGACGCCTACCTCGTGGCGTTCCTCGCCTGCGCCCGCGCCGGCCTGGTCCACGTCCCCGTCAACCAGAACCTCACCGGCGACGACCTCGCGTACATCGTCGGCCAGTCGGGCAGCACCCTGGTCCTGACTGATCCCGACCTCGCCGAACGCCTCCCCGGCGGCGTACGGACGCTGCCGCTGCGCGACACCGACGACTCGCTCCTCGCCCTGCTGGCCACCGCCCCCGCCCACGACGGCCCCGAGCCACGCGGTGAGGACCTGGTCCAGCTCCTGTACACCTCCGGTACGACGGCCCAGCCCAAGGGCGCGATGATGACCCACCGCGCCCTGGTCCACGAGTACCTCAGCGCGATCACCGCCCTCGACCTGAGCGCCGGCGACCGCCCCGCGCACTCCCTCCCGCTGTACCACTCGGCGCAGATGCACGTGTTCCTGCTGCCGTACCTCGCCGTGGGCGCCACCAACGTCATCCTCGACGCGCCCGACGGCGACCGGCTGTTCGACCTGATCGAGGCGGGCCGCGTCGACAGTCTCTTCGCCCCGCCCACCGTGTGGATCGGCCTCGCCAACCGGCCCGACTTCGGCACCCGCGATCTGGGCGGGCTGCGCAAGGCGTACTACGGGGCGTCGATCATGCCGGTGCCCGTCCTGGAACGGCTGCGCGAGCGCCTGCCGAAGCTCTCCTTCTACAACTGCTTCGGACAGAGCGAGATCGGCCCCCTCGCCACGGTCCTCGCCCCCGACGAGCACAAGGGACGCATGGACTCCTGCGGACGCACCGTCCTGTTCGTCGACGCGCGCGTGGTCGACGAGAACGGCGCGGACGTTCCCGACGGGACACCCGGCGAGATCGTCTACCGCTCCCCGCAGTTGTGCGAGGGCTACTGGGAGAAGCCCGAGGAGACGGCCGAGGCCTTCCGCGACGGCTGGTTCCACTCCGGCGACCTCGCCGTGCGCGACGCCCACGGCTACTTCACGATCGTCGACAGGGTGAAGGACGTCATCAACTCCGGTGGCGTACTGGTCGCTTCGCGCCAGGTCGAGGACGCCCTCTACACGCACGAGGCCGTCGCCGAGACCGCCGTGATCGGCCTGCCCGACGAGAAGTGGATCGAGGCCGTCACCGCGGTCGTCGTCTCCCGCGGCGAGGTCACGGAGGCCGAACTGGTCGCCCACGCCCGCGAGAAGCTCCCCGCGTTCAAGGCCCCCAAGCGGGTCGTGTTCGTGGACGAACTGCCGCGCAACGCCAGCGGGAAGATCCTCAAGCGGGAGCTGCGGGACCGCCTCTCCGGCGCGTAGCTCCCGCTTGAGGCTCTTCCCCTCGTCACCCGAGCGGACGCAGGTCCACGGTCCGCGGGATCGGTCACCCGCGCGGACGCAGGTCCACGACCCGCCGGATCTTCCCCACCGACCGCTCCAGCGACTCCGGGTCCACGACCTCGACGGCGACCGAGACACCGACACCGTCCTTCACCGCCGCGGCGATCGCGCGGGCGGCCGTGTCACGGTCCTCGGGCGTGGCGTCCGGGCGGGCCTCCGCGCGGACGGTGAGGGCGTCGAGGCGGCCCTCGCGGGTCAGCCGCAGCTGGAAGTGCGGGGCGACTCCCGGTGTGCGCAGCACGATCTCCTCGACCTGGGTGGGGAAGAGGTTCACCCCGCGCAGGACGATCATGTCGTCACTGCGCCCGGTCACCTTCCGCATCCGCCGGAACACCCGCGCCGTGCCCGGCAGCAACCGGGTCAGGTCGCGCGTCCGGTACCGGATCACGGGCATCGCCTCCTTGGTGAGCGAGGTGAACACCAGTTCACCCTCCTCGCCCTCCGGCAGCACCTCGCCCGTGAGCGGATCGACGATCTCCGGGTAGAAGTGGTCCTCCCAGATGTGCAGCCCGTCCTTGGTCTCCACGCACTCCTGCGCCACTCCGGGGCCGATCACCTCCGACAGCCCGTATATGTCGACCGCGTCGATCGCGCACCGCTCCTCGATCTCCCGGCGCATCGCCTCCGTCCACGGCTCGGCACCGAAGATCCCCACCCGCAGGGAGGTGCCGCGCGGATCAACGCCCTGCCGCTCGAACTCGTCGAGCAGGGTGAGCATGTAGGACGGGGTCACCATGATGATCCCCGGCCGCAGGTCCTGGATCAGCCGCACCTGGCGGGACGTCATGCCGCCGGACGCGGGGACGACCGTACAGCCGAGCCGTTCGGCGCCGTAGTGGGCACCCAGACCGCCGGTGAACAGGCCGTAGCCGTAAGCCACATGAACCGTGTCGCCGGGCCGGCCGCCCGCCGCCCGGATCGAGCGGGCCACCAGGTCCGCCCACAGGGACAGGTCGTTCTCCGTGTACCCGACGACCGTGGGACGGCCGGTGGTGCCGCTGGAGGCGTGGATCCGGCGACCTGCTCGCGCGGCACGGCGAACATGCCGTACGGGTAGTTCTCGCGCAGGTCCGCCTTGGTGGTGAAGGGGAACCGGGAGAGGTCGGCGAGGTCGCGGCAGTCGTCGGGGTGGAGGCCCGCCCGGTCGAACGCCTGCCGGTAGAAGGGCACATGGGTGTAGGCGTGCCGCAACGTGGCCCGCAGTCGCTCCAGTTGCAGCGTGCGCAGCGCGTCCGGGCCGAGCCGTTCGCCCTCGTCCCGCAGGTCCCTCGCATCCGCCACGGACGCCTCCCTCGCCGACTGTGCCGACCGCGCCATCCGGACGACCGATCATTCGGTCGTCGCCTCACGGATCATTGATCCAGACGTACCCCGGTGAGGCAAGAGACCGGGCCGCACTTTCCGGACCTCCGGGAACGCCGTTGCGTCCACAGCCGCCCGGCGCCGAGGATCAGCGCATGCCGATCTTCACCGCGCCCGACGGAACCGCCCTCGCCTACCACGTCCGGGGCGAGGGCGAGCCCCTCGTCGTCCTGCCCGGCGGGCCCATGCGGGCCTCGGAGTACCTGGGCGACCTCGGCGGCCTCGCCGCCCACCGCCGCCTGATCCTGCTCGACCTGCGCGGCACCGGCGGCTCCGCGACCCCGGCGGACCCGGCGACGTACCGCTGCGACCGGCAGGTCGAGGACGTGGAGGCGCTCCGCGCCCACCTGGGCCTGGAGCGGATGGACGTCCTGGCGCACTCCGCGGGCGGCAGCCTCGCCATGCTCCACGCGGCCCGCCATCCCCGGCGAGTGAACCGGCTGGTGCTCGTCACGGCCATTCCCTGGGCCCTCGGCCGGCCCGCCACCCCGCAGGAACGGCTCGCCGCGGCGCGCCTGCGCGCGGCCGAGCCCTGGTTCGCGACGGCCTTCCCCGCGTTCGAGGCATGGGTGACCGGAGCGGCCGGGGAGGACATCGACTCCGAGACCGTCGACGCCTTCTTCTACGGCCGCTGGGACGACACCGCCCGCGCCCACGCGGCAGCCGCGGACCAGCAGACCAACGACGACGCGGGCGATCGCTTCCACGACCCCGCCGCCTACCGACCCGCCCGCCCTGCGGCGCCCTGGCCCACGTCGACACCCCGGTGCTGGTGCTCGCCGGCGAGGTGGACGGCGGACCCCGCCCCGAACTGGCCCGGCTCGTCGCCGACGTCTTCCCGCGCGCCGAGTTCGCCGTGCAGCCGGGAGCCGCCCACTACCCGTGGCTGGACGACCCGCAGTGGTTCACCGCCCGCACCGAGGCCTTCCTCACCGGGACCGGCACCGGCCTGCGCCCGCCGCCGACGGCAGGATAGGGCGGGCACCCCGGCCTCACCCGTCCGCCGCCACCGCCACCTCCCGCGCCCATCGGTAGTCCGCCTTGCCGCTCGGCGAACGGCGGACGGACTCCGTGATCACCAGCTGGCGCGGGATCTTGTACCCGGCGAGGCGGGCACGGCAGTGGGTCTGGATCTCGTCCAGGGAGGGCCGCGGCGCGCCCGTGCGCAACTGGACCACCGCCGCCACATGGCTGCCCCAGGTCGCGTCCGGCACCCCCGCCACCAGGGCGTCGTACACGTCGGGATGCGCCTTGAGGGCCTGCTCGACCTCCTCGGGGTACACCTTCTCGCCACCGGTGTTGATGCACTGCGAGCCCCGGCCCAGGACGATCACCACCCCGTCCGCGTCGACCGTGGCCATGTCACCGAGCAGCACCCAGCGCTCGCCGTCCTTCTCGAAGAAGGTCTCGGCGGTCTTCACCGGGTCGTTGTAGTAGCCGAGGGGAACATGGCCGCGCTGGGCGACCCGGCCCACCTCGCCCGCCGCGACCGGTTCGTGCGTGACGGGGTCGACCACCCGCGTGCGGGAGTTGACGCGCACGCGAAAGCCGCGCTCGGGCCCGGAGTCGTCGGTCGCGGTGCCGTTGAAGCCGGACTCCGAGGAGCCGAAGTTGTTGAGCAGCACCGCGTTCGGCAGGAGCACCCGGAACTGGGCGCGGACGGTGTCCGACATGATCGCCCCGGACGAGGAGACGCTGAACACCGACGAGCAGTCCGTGCCCTTCAACGGGCCCTGGAGCGCGTCGATCAGCGGCCGGAGCATCGCGTCGCCGACCAGGGAGATGCTGGTGACCTTCTCCTTCGCCACGGTCCGCAGCACCTCCTCGGGCACGAACTTGCGGTGCACGACCACACGTTGGCCGAAGAAGAAGCCGATGAACGCGGTCAGGGTGGAGGTTCCGTGCATCAGCGGGGGAGTGGGGAAGAAGGTGATCCCCGACCCGCCGGCCGCGACCCGCTCGGCCAGCTCCTGCGGCTTCCTCACCGGCTCCCCGGTCGGCGCCCCACCGCCCAGACCGGCGAAGAACAGGTCCTCCTGACGCCACATCACCCCCTTGGGCAGCCCGGTGGTGCCACCCGTGTAGATGATGAACTGGTCGTCGGCCGAGCGCGGCGGGAACCCGCGCCCGGGGGCACCGCGCGCCTCGCGTCCGCGAAGGGAAGGGCCGAGCGGGACGCCTGTGGGTCCGCCCCCACCCGGATCAGGTGCCGCAGCTCCGGAACCTGCGGCAGGGCCCCCGCCACCCGCTCCGCGAACTCCGTGTCGAAGACCAGCGCGACCAGATTCGCGTCCCGGTAGAGGTGGACCAACTCCTCTTCGACGTAGCGGTAGTTGACATTGACCGGCACGATCCGCGCCTTGAGGCAGCCGAGTACGGTCTGGAGGTACTCCACCCCGTTGTAGAGGTGCAGCCCGAGATGCTCGCCGGGACGGACACCGCTGTCGAGGAGGTGGTGGCCGATCCGGTTGGCCGCCGCGTCCAGTTCGGCATACGTCAGCCGGCGTTCCGCGCCCGTGCCCGGGTGGTCGACGTACACCAGGGCCTCGCGGTCCGGCACCACGTCGACGACCGACTCGAACAGGTCGGCAAGGTTGTACTCCACCGTTCCTCCTGATCTCGGACGGGTCTGGCTCCGCTGACGGTTGCCGGTCATCAGAGCAAAGGGCGCCCCAAGGGGGAAGGGCCCTCACCAGAAAATCTGACTGTCTGTCAGAAAACCCTTGAAGTGCCATCCCCACTCCTGCAACCTGTTCTCGTTCTGGACGTGGCAGGCAGACGGGAGACGGCCGTGGGCGGTACGGAACACCTCACCGTGCGGCGTGAAGGCGCCACACTCGTGCTCACCCTCAACAGGCCGGAGGCGAAGAACGCGCTCTCACCGGCCATGCTCGTCGGCCTCCACGACGGCTGGCTCCAGGCCGACCAGGACGACTCGGTCCGCTCCGTCGTGTTCACCGGCGCGGGCGGCACCTTCTGCGCCGGCATGGACCTCAAGGCCCTGGCCGGAGAGGGCATGGAGGGCGAGCAGTACCGTGACCGGCTCAGCGCCGACCCCGACCTGCACTGGAAGGCGATGCTGCGCCACCACCGCCCCCGCAAACCCGTGATCGCCGCCGTCGAGGGGTACTGCGTCGCCGGCGGCACCGAGATGCTCCAGGGCACCGACATCCGCGTCGCGGGCGAGTCCGCCACCTTCGGCCTCTTCGAGGTGCGCCGCGGCCTGTTCCCGATCGGCGGCTCCACCGTCCGCCTGCCGCGCCAGATCCCGCGCACCCACGCCCTGGAGATGCTGCTCACCGGACGGCCGTACACCGCGCGCGAGGCCGCCGCGATCGGGCTGATCGGCCATGTGGTCGCGGACGGCACGGCCCTGGAAAGGGCCCTGGAGATCGCCGAACAGGTCAACGCCTGCGGCCCGTTGGCCGTCGAGGCCGTGAAGGCGTCGGTGTACGAGACCGCCGGGATGACCGAGA
Organism: Streptomyces phaeoluteigriseus; assembly: GCF_001896135.2. GTDB lineage: Bacteria > Actinomycetota > Actinomycetes > Streptomycetales > Streptomycetaceae > Streptomyces > Streptomyces phaeoluteigriseus. Next base: position 353,072 of record NZ_MPOH02000005.1, on the reverse strand, counting down.
CGGACGGCCTCGCCGCCGAACTCGCGCGCGGCTGGCCGGTCTTCGACACCGCCGATGCCAAGGAAGGCGCCCGCGCCTTTGCGGAGAAGCGGCCACCTGTCTACAAGCGCGCCTGACGAGGGAGACCCCGTGCCCGAAGTCCTCAAAGCCCCACTGGTCGTCGAATTCCCCTTCACCCGCTCCCTCGGCCCGGTCCAGAGCGCCTTCCTGACCGGCCTGCGCGAACGCGTCGTCCTCGGCGTGAAGACCCGCGACGGCCGCACCCTCGTCCCGCCCGTCGAGTACGACCCGGTCACCGCCGAGGAGATCCGCGACCTCGTCGAGGTCGCCCCCACCGGCACGGTCACCACCTGGGCCTGGAACCACGAACCCCGCCGCGACCAGCCCCTCGACACCCCCTTCGCCTGGGTCCTCGTCCGACTCGACGGAGCCGACACCGCCCTCCTGCACGCCCTGGACGCCCCCGGCCCCGACTCCGTGCACACCGGCATGCGGGTCCGCGTCCGCTGGGCGCAGGAGCGCGCCGGGGCGATCACCGACATCGCCTGCTTCGAGCCGTACGACGGTGAACCTGCCGAACCGGCGGGGCACAGCGGCGAGTTCGACGACGCGGTCACCGGCATCGTCGCCGCCGCCCGCCTCGACTACACGTACTCGCCAGGTCGCGCCCAGAGCGCCTACATCAACGCCCTCTCCGACCGGCGCACCGTCGGCGAACGCTGCCCCTCCTGCCGCAAGGTCTACGTACCCCCCAGGGGTGCGTGCCCCACATGCGGTGTCGCCACATCGGAACAGGTGGAAGTGGGGCCCGGCGGCACGGTCACCACGTTCTGCGTCGTCAACATCAAGGCGAAGAACCTCGACATCGAAGTCCCCTACGTCTACGCCCACATCGCCCTCGACGGCGCCGGCCTGGCCCTGCACGGCCGGATCGGCGGCATCCCCTACGACCAGGTGCGCATGGGGCTGCGCGTCGAGCCCGTCTGGACCGAGGGCGCCCGCTACCCCGACCACTACCGGCCGACCGGCGAACCCGACGCGGACTACGACACCTACAAGGAGCTGCCGTGACGCGCCACGCACCCGCCACCGCGCGGGACATCGCCGTCGTCGCCTTCGCCCAGACCGACCACCGCCGCACCTCCGACGACCTGTCCGAGGTCGAGATGCTGATGCCGGTCCTGCACGAGGTCCTCGACCTCACCGGCCTGAGGACCGCCGACATCGGCTTCACCTGCTCCGGGTCCAGCGACTACCTCGCGGGCCGCGCCTTCTCCTTCACCCTCGCCCTGGACGGCGTCGGCGCCTGGCCCCCGATCTCCGAGTCCCACGTCGAGATGGACGGCGCCTGGGCACTGTACGAGGCCTGGACCAAACTGCTCACCGGCGACGCCGACACCGCGCTCGTCTACGCCTACGGCAAGTCCTCGCCCGGCCCGCTCCGCGACGTCCTCACCCGCCAGCTCGACCCGTACTACGTGGCTCCCCTCTGGCCCGACTCCGTCGCCCTCGCCGCCCTCCAGGCCCAGGCCCTCATCGACGCGGGCGACACCGACGAGTCCGCCCTCGCCGCGATCGCCGCCCGCAGCCGGTCCGACGCCACCGCCAACCCCCACGCCCAGCTCCGCGGCCCGGTACCGCAGGGCGCCCCGCTCGTACGCCCGCTGCGCACCGGCGACTGCCCGCCCATCGGCGACGGAGCCGCCGCCGTGATCCTCGCGGCCGGCGAACGGGCCCGCGAACTGTGCGCACGCCCCGCCTGGATCCGGGGCGTCGACCACCGCATCGAGGCGCACTCCCTGGGCGTGCGCGACCTCACCGACTCGCCCTCCGCCCGCCTGGCCGCCGAACGGGCCGGCGCCTTCGAACGGCCCGTCGACACCGCCGAACTCCACGCCCCGTTCACCTCCCAGGAGGTCGTCCTGCGCAAGGCGCTGAGACTCGACGACGCCGTGCGGGTCAACCCCTCCGGCGGCGCCCTCGCCGCCAACCCCGTCATGGCCGCCGGACTCGTCCGCATCGGCGAGGCCGCCGCCCGCATCCACCGCGGCGACTCCGACCGCGCCCTCGCCCACGCCACGTCCGGCCCGTGTCTGCAGCAGAACCTGGTCGCCGTACTCGAAGGGGATCCGCGATGAGCAAGGAGCCCGTGGCCGTCGTCGGGATCGGCCAGACCAAGCACGTCTCCGCCCGGCGGGACGTGTCGATCGCCGGCCTGGTGCGCGAGGCGGCCCGGCGCGCCCTCGACGACGCCGAGTTGACGTGGGCCGACGTCGACGCCGTCGTCATCGGCAAGGCGCCCGACTTCTTCGAGGGCGTCATGATGCCCGAGCTGTACCTCGCCGACGCCCTCGGCGCGGTCGGCAAGCCGATGCTGCGGGTCCACACGGCGGGCTCGGTCGGCGGATCGACGGCACTGGTGGCGGCCAGCCTGGTGGCGGCGCGCGTCCACGGCACCGTCCTGACGCTCGCCTTCGAAAAGCAGTCCGAGTCCAACGCCATGTGGGGCCTGTCCCTGCCGATCCCCTTCCAGCAACCCCTGCTGGCGGGCGCGGGCGGCTTCTTCGCCCCGCACGTACGGGCGTACATGCGGCGCAGCGGCGCACCCGACACCATCGGCTCCCTCGTCGCGTACAAGGACCGCCGCAACGCCCTCAAGAACCCCTACGCCCACCTCCACGAGCACGACATCACGCTGGAGAAGGTCCAGGCCTCGCCCATGCTGTGGGACCCGATCCGCTACTCGGAGACCTGCCCCTCCTCCGACGGCGCCTGCGCCATGATCCTCACCGACCGCGCGGGGGCGGCCCGCTCCCCCCGCCCGCCCGCCTGGATGCACGGCGGTGCCATGCGCAGCGAGCCGACCCTGTTCGCGGGGAAGGACGCCGTGTCCCCGCAGGCCGGGAAGGACTGCGCCGCCGACGTCTACCGGCAGGCCGGGATCTCCGACCCGCGCCGGGACATCGACGCCGTCGAGATGTACGTGCCGTTCTCCTGGTACGAGCCCATGTGGCTGGAGAACCTCGGCTTCGCCGCCGAGGGCGAGGGCTGGAAACTCACCGAGGCCGGGGCGACCGAGCTGGACGGGGACCTGCCCGTCAACATGTCGGGCGGTGTGCTGTCGACCAATCCCATCGGCGCCTCCGGCATGATCCGCTTCGCGGAGGCGGCTCTCCAGGTGCGCGGACAGGCCGGGGAACACCAGGTGGACGGGGCCCGCAGGGCCCTCGGGCACGCCTACGGGGGCGGCTCGCAGTTCTTCTCCATGTGGCTCGTCGGCGCGGCCCCGCCGCAGACCTGAAAGGTCCCCCTCACGTGCTCTGTCGGCACCAGGGACCGATCGCTAGGCTGGCCGCGGACGACGAACCGGGAGGAGCACGGACGTGGCCGAGAGCACCATCCAGCAGCAGCCGCTCACGGGCTGGGACAAGCCGGAGCTGGACCTCAGCACCGCCGAGTGGCAGTCCAGCAGCCAGGGTCGGGGGGATGTCCAGATCGCCTTCGTCGAGGGATTCATCGCGATGCGCAACAGCGGCCGCCCCGAGAGCCCTTCCCTGATCTTCACGCCCGCCGAATGGGGCGCGTTCGTGTCGGGGGCACGTGAGGGGGAGTTCGACCTGACCTGAGGCCCCCGACCCGGCCCGGCCGCCGGGACGAACCACCGTCACGAGCCGCCGCGACGGGCCGAACCGGCGGTGTCGTCCCTCGTTTTCCGGACACGCGACCGGTGAGAGCCGGCCGGGGCCGCTGCCTGGGCCAGGCTGGTCCCACCAGCACCCAGGTCGTATTCCGGAGGTGAGGACCATGAGCACCCTGCCGGTCGCCGTGGCGGTCGACGGTTCCGAGGACAGCCTGCGCGCCCTCGACTGGGCCGTGGACGCGGCACGCAGACGCGGCTCGGCGCTCCGCGTGTGCCATGTGCGCCACTACGCCGCGTGGACGCAGCCCGGCGCACCGCTGATCATGCCCCCGCCCCCGGACGAGGACCCCGTCCTCACCGACGCCCGCGCCCGGCTGGAAGCGACCGCGGACGGCCCGGACGTGGAGTACGTCGGTCTCGACGGGGCGCCCGGCGCACTCCTTCCCGAACTGGGCGCCGAGGCCGAACTGCTCGTGCTCGGCTCCCGGGGCCGGGGCGGCTTCGCCGGCCTGCTCCTCGGCTCCAACGGCATGACCGCCGCCCGGGACGCCGAGTGCCCCGTCGTGATCGTGCCCAGGCCCGGCCGCGAGGTCGAGGGCCCACCCCCCGAGCCCGGCCCGCGGGTCGTCGTCGGCCTCAACGTGGACAGTCCCGACGACGCCACGCTCACCCTCGCCTTCACCGAGGCCGCCCTGCGCGACGCCCGCCTCCAGGTGGTCGCCGCCTACCCCTGGCCCGTCCGGACCTGGACCGCCGCCCCCGGCGAACTCCTCCCTCCCGCCGTCGACCAGGACGCCGTCGAACGCGAGACGCGCGCCCTCGCCGACGGCTTCCTCGCCCCGCACCGGGAGCGCCATCCCGATGTCCGCGCGGAGCCCCGCCCCGCCCCCGGCGACGCGGCCGGCCACCTCGTCGCCGCCTCGCGGGACGCCACGCTGGTCGTCCTGGGCCGTCACCGCCGACGCCTGCTGGCCCCCGCCCGCATGCTGGGCTCCGTCACGCACGCCGTCCTGCTGCACGCGGCGAGCCCGGTGGCGGTGGTGCCACCGCTTCCCGCGGAGGAATGAGGCCGACGCCCTAATGGATACCCGCGGCTCTATCATTAGCCGCATGCAGGACGCGCTCCCCGGCGACAGCCGCCTCGCCCTCGACCTCGCACTGACCCTCCGGCACGACGGTCACGGCGGGGTCGCCGACGACCTCACCGAGCCCGCGGGACTCACCACCTGGGTCCGGGCCCGCGCCCACGACCTCCCGGTCGCCCCCGGCTACGCCGCCGACGCCACCGGCCTCACCGCCGTACGCGACCTGCGCGCCGCCGTCCGCGCCCTGTTCGCGCACGCCGTACGGCCAGGCGCGCCGAGTCCCGCCGACACCGACCGGCTGCTGCCCGTCCCCGAGGCCCTGGACCGCGTCAACGCCGCCGCCGCCCGCCTGCCCACCGTCCCCTTCCTGTACTGGACCGAGGGTGCCGGCCCCGGCGTCCACCGGCGGCCCGTACCGGACGGCGGCGACCTCACCGCCGCCCTCGCGCACGCCGCGATCGCCTTCCTGGCCGGCCCCGACGGGCAGCGCCTGCGCGCCTGCCACGCCCCGCGCTGCGTCCGCTACTTCCTCAAGGACCACCCGCGCCAGGAGTGGTGCGCACCGTCCTGCGGCAACCGCGCCCGAGTGGCCCGCCACCACGAACGCCACAGGCGACCCTCGTAGTCCGGGAGGCCCCGACCGGCCGCGCGACCCACCGGTGACGGGCGGGCGCCCGGCCGACGCCGACCGCCCGCGTGCACGTACCATGGCGGCATGTCGTTCCTCCGCCGCCGCAGCGCCACGCCCGCCGGGCCCGACTTCGACGTCCTGGCCATGGATCCGGGTGACTGGCCCGGTAATCTCGGCGCCGGCCTGCTGCCCGCCCCCGACGCACGTGCCAGGGAGTCTTCCTGCGCTACGACCTCTTCGGCGGCCGCGGCCCCGCGATGATCATCGGCAACCTCCCCGAGGGCTCGCCGGCCCGCGAGATCGCCGAGGACGAGGTCCCCTTCGAGGTGGCCCAGCTGCTGCTCGCGCTGGAGAACGACGAGGAGGTGACCGTCGTCGGCACCGAGGACATGCCGGTGATGCAGGGCGACAACCTCCTCATCGTGCGCCGCCTCAAGCTCTCCGAGAGCCGCATCGCCTGCGTGCAGTTCGACCGCAGCGACAACGTCCTGGTGACCATCGCCGCCTGGGACCGCCCCATCACCGACGACCTGTACGCCCTGCTGAAGCCGCTCCCGGCGGAGCTTTTCCAGCAGGGCTGACGCTTCCTACGGCATCGGGGTCCCCGGCGTGGTCAGCCGCACGTCCGCGGCCCGGACGAACGCCACCCGGTGCCCGTACTGGATCTCGTAGTACAGGTCCTTGCCCACGACCACCCGGTGCGAGTCGGTGGCGAAGGTGACCGCGTAGTAGTACTCGCCCGGCACCTTGTCACCGGCCACGTACTTCTGGCCCGCCGGCAGCCGGTACGGCAGCGGCGACACCGACTGGGCGGGCACGCCCGCCGGGTACGCCGACGCCTCCGGGTAGGCACGCCCGTAGACCGGCACGCTGTCCACACCGTCCTTCGGGGTCACCAGCAGCCCTTTCGCGGGCACGGCCGTCGGCCGCGCCGCGGGGTTCCTGAACCAGGCCTTCTGGCCCAGGTACCAGATCGCCGTCCAGTCGCCGAATCGGTCGGCGACCGCGTACTGCTGGCCGGTGGAGACCCGCGAGGAGATGTCGTTGACGCCCGTCGTGGGGGTCGTGCCCAGACCGACGTCCTTGATCAGGGCCGAGTTCTCGTCGTGGTCGGAGTACAGCCGCACCGCACTCGACCCGTGCGCCGCGCACGGCTCACCCTTGGCCGTGCAGCCCGTGTACACCGGCTGGTTGGCGGTGTAGTCCGGCAGGATCGTCACCAGACCGGCGTTCTTACGGGCCGTCGCCTTGAAGGGACGGCCGAGCAGCTCGAAGTAGTGCCGCCAGTCCCAGTACGGCCCCGGGTCGGTGTGCATGCCCGGCACGGTCCCGGCGGTCGGACCCGGCACGGTGTCGTGCCCCAGGATGTGCTGCCGGTCCAGCGGAATGTCGTACTTCTCCGCCAGATACGCCACCAGACGCGCCGACGACCGGTACATCGCCTCCGTGTACCAGGAGTCGGGGAAGGCGAGGAAGCCCTCGTGTTCCAGGCCGATCGACTTGGAGTTGATGTACCAGTTGCCCGCGTGCCAGGCCACGTCCTTCGCCTTCACGTGCTGGGCGATGTGGCCGTCGGTGGAGCGCAGCGAGTACTGCCAGGACACGTAGGCGGGGTCCTGGACCAGGTTCAGGACACCCTCCCAGCCACCCTCGGTGTCGTGCACGACGATGTACTCGATCGACTGGGACGCGGGGCGGTCGCCCAGGTCGTGGTTTCCGTAGTCGTTGTCGCCGAACTGCTCGTACGGCGCCGGGATCCACTCGCAGGAGACGGAACCCGGGCACTCGGTGCCGGCCGCGGACGCCGTGCGCAGACCGGTGCGCCGCAGCTGCCCCGTGTCGGGCGCGAGGCCCGGCCGCGCGGCCAGCGCCACCACCTGTCCGGCGTCCGTGGTGCGTTCCGCGCCGCCGCGGATCACGTCGTAGACGTCGTTCGCGTACGCGGCGGCCGTCGCGGTGTCGTCGGCGCCGGAGAAACGTGCCACCGCGCCGTACCAGTCCGCCGGATCGGCGGTCAACGGCTCGCCCAGGTCCCGTTGCGCGGCGGCGAGCAGGGCGGCACCGCCGGCCACGTTCGCGGCCGGGTCGGTGCGCAACTCCTCCGGGCCCAGACCGGTCAGCTCCGCGGCCTCGGGGAGCGTCCGCAGCCGGGCCGGGATCTCGGTGTCGGCCGGGATCTGCGCCTCGGGGTACAGGGGGGCACGGGCGTCGTCGCCGCGCGGGTCCTCGGTGCCCTCGCTGTGGTGCGGTGCGGTGGCGAGGGCGGTGCGGGCGTCCGTGAGGTGCATCGGGCCGTAGCCACCGGTCACGCTGGGCGCTCCGCCGTGCGCGTCCCAGCGGGACTGGAGATAGGAGACGCCCAGCAGCACGCTCTGCGGCACGTCGTACTCGGCGGCCGCGGCGGCGAACGCCCGCTGCAACCCGGTCGTGGACTCCGCCGCGGCGACCGGGCCGGGGGACGCGGCGAGCAGCGGGAACAGCAGAGCCGCCGAGGCTACGGCGCCGGCGGCTCTGCGGGTGCGCGGGGGTCTCGGGGTGCGTGCGGGTCTGGGGTGGGTGACGGATCCTCGCAATGCGGCCTCCTGGGACGAGCGGGCTGGGCAGGGCGTGCGGGGCCGGACGTGGCTCAGTGGTACCGGCTTGCCGACGATCCGTCAATCATGCGCACCAGGGGGCGATTTCCCATGTCAACCGGGGTCGGGCGAGTTCGTGGCGGACCCGGACGTGCGAAGGTCCGCGGTGCGCCGCCGCTCTGGCGCACCGCGGACCTTCCTCCCTTCGGCAGGTACTGATCGACGAACACCGATCAGCGGGTGCCGACCGCCGCCCGGACGGCCCGGCGGGCCATCTGGCAGTCGTCGTGCAGTCGTCGCAGCAGCAGCCGCTGCTCCTCGCCGGTCGGCGCGGCACCCGGGTGTGCCGGCCCCGGAGCCGTGGGTGTCGAGTCGTGCATCGAACGCTGCACGGCCGTCTCGTAGGTACGGATCTCCCGGGTCAGCACCAGCATCAGGTTGATCAGGAAGGCGTCACGCGAGGCCGGGCCCGCCGACTGGGCGATCTGGCTGATCTGACGGCGGGCCGTCGGCGCCTCACCGAGGACCGACCACAGCGTCGCCAGGTCGTAGCCCGGCAGGTACCAGCCCGCGTGCTCCCAGTCCACCAGCACTGGACCGGCCGGTGACAGGAGCATGTTGGACAGGAGGGCGTCGCCGTGGCAGAACTGGCCCATGCCCTGCCGGCCCGCGGTCGCCGCGATGCCGTGCAGCAGCTTCTGGAGGTCGCCCAGATCCCGGTCGGTGAGCAGCCCCAGCTCGTGGTAGCGGGAGATCCGCGCCGCGTAGTCCAGCGGGGCGTCGAAGGTGCCTGACGTCGGCCGCCACGCGTTGAGCCGGCAGATGGCGGTGAGCGCCGCCCGGATGTCCGCGCGGGGCGGGGCGTCCGCGGGATGCCGCTGGAGGGCCGCCACGCGTCCCGGCATCCGTTCGATGACGAGGGTGCAGTTGTCCGGGTCCGCCGCGATCAGCCTCGGCGCCCGCACGGGGGGGCGGTGCCGGACGAACGTGCGGTATGCCGCTATTTCGTGCCGGATCCGCTCGGCCCACACGGGGGAGTGGTCCAGTAAACACTTGGCGACCGCTGTGCTGCGTCCGGTCGTACCGACCAGGAGCACGGACCGGCCGCTGCGGCGCAGTACCTGCACGGGGGCGAACTCCGGGCAGATCCGGTGCACCGACGCGATCGCCGTGCGTAGTTGGGCGCCCTGAGGGCCTGACAGATCGAGTCTCCCGCTGACGGGCTGTGTGCCGGGCCCCGCGGGGCGCCGGGCGCCGCGGCCCGCGCCGAGCACGGGAGGTGCCGGCCGGGCGGGGTCGAGGTAGGGGCCGCCGCCGCCCGGGCGGGAGTGCAGCGACCGGGGCGGGGCGGACACGGAGGACGATGCTGCGTACATGGGAGAAACAGATCCCTTCGTGTGCCTGCGACGTCAATGCGCTGCCCCGGCCCGGTCCCCCGGGTGCACCCTGGGGAATGTCCCTCGGCGACCGGGTCGGGGTGGCGCATTCCTACCTGACACCTGTGGCCCAGTGGCACACCATCTGGCGCACCCTGGCGAACCCTGGCGAATAGTCGCCCGGCAACTTGCACGGGGCTACTGTCAACTCAGCCGAGAACCTGGGGGCTTACGTGAGCGGACAACCCAACACCCGCCTGGCGGACCTGTTCGGCCTGGCCGGCTGGTCCAAAGGGGAACTCGCGAGGCTGGTCAACCGGCAGGCGGCGGCCATGGGCCACCCCCAGCTGTCGACCGACACCTCCCGGGTGCGGCGGTGGATCGACATGGGAGAGATCCCGCGCGATCCCGTGCCGCGGGTGCTGGCGGCTCTGTTCACCGAGCGTCTCGGCCGTGTCGTGACCATGGAGGACCTCGGTCTGGTCCGGCACGGGCGTGCGGGGAAACGGCCACGCGACGGGGGTGCGCAGCATCCCGACGGCGTGCCGTGGGCGCCCGAGCGGACTGCCGCGGTCCTCACCGAATTCACGGGAATGGACCTCATGCTCAACCGACGCGGCTTGGTGGGCGCGGGTGCCGCGCTCGCCGCGGGATCAGCACTCAGCAGCGCCATGCACGACTGGCTGCACACCGACCCCATCCTCTCCGCCGACGCACCCGTCGTCGACCAACCCCTCCTGCACGCCGACTCCGCCGGGTTCGACCGTTACGAGGCCGCCCCCATCGGTACGGAGGAGGTCGACGAACTGGAGCGCTCGGTGGAGGTGTTCCGAGCCTGGGACGCCGCCCGTGGCGGCGGGCTCCAGCGCAAGGCCGTGGTGGGCCAGCTCAACGAGGTGGGCGGCATCCTCGCCTACCGTCACCCGGCCCACCTCCAGCGGCGCCTGTGGGGCGTCGCCGCCAACCTCGCCGTCCTCGCGGGCTGGATGTCGCACGACGTCGGCCTGGAGCCCACGGCCCAGAAGTACTTCGTGATCGCCGCCCATGCCGCGCGGGAGGGCGGTGACCGGCCCCGGGCGGGGGAGGCCCTGTCCAGGGCGGCCCGTCAGATGGTGCACCTCGGCCGGCCCGACGAGGCCCTGGACCTGATGAAGCTCGCCCAGTCCGGCTCCGGCGACGCGGTGCTGCCGCGGACGCGGGCGATGTTCCACACCATCGAGGCCTGGGCGCAGGCGTCGATGGGCAAGGGACAGGCCATGCGCCGCACCCTGGGGCAGGCGGAGGACCTGTTCGTCTCCGGCCGGATCGACGCGGAGACGCCGTCCTGGATGCAGACCTTCCGGGACGAGGATCTGTACGGTATGCAGGCCCTGGCCTACCGCACGCTCGCCGAGTTCGATCGGGGGGCGGCCGTGCACGCCCAGTACTACGCGGAGAAGGCCCTCGCCCTGCGGGTCGACGGACGGGAGCGGTCGAAGATCTTCGACCATCTGTCCATGGCTTCCGCCTGTTTCATCGCGGACGACCCCGAACAGGCCGACCGGTACGCGCGGCTGGCCCTGATGTCGATGGGGTCGAACTCCTCCCGCCGTACCTGGGACAGGCTGCGCGAGATGTACCGGCTCACCGCGGAGTACGCGAGCTACCCGCGGATCAGCGAGCTGCGCGAGGAGATCCGGCAGGCGCTGCCGAAGCCGAAGGGGGGAAGGGGCAACACCGCGCAGGCGTAGACCGGTCGGTGGCTTCCGGTCCGTCGGTCACCGGGTGACCCGGGCGACGAGCATGCAGGCGTCGTCCTCGCGGTCGCCGTCCCCGAACTCCTCCACGATCAGCCGTGCGCAGTCCTGTGCGGTGGCCCGGCCGACCAGGCGCGGGGCCAGGTCCAGGAGCCGGTCCGCGGTGTCCGGGCCGGCGGCGGGGACCAGCCCGTCGGTGTGCAGCAGGAGCAGGTCGCCCTCCTCCAGGGTCGCCTCGGCCTGCCCGTGGGCGGTCCCCGAGGTGCTCCCGAGGAGGACGCCGTCCGGTGCGTCCAGCCGACGCCCCGTCCCGTCGCGGAACAGCAGTGGGGCGGGGTGTCCGGCCTGCGCCCACGCCAGTGTGCGGGTGGCGGGCCGGTAGCGGCAGCAGAGGGTGGAGCACAGCGTCGGCGCGTCGCCGGCGTCCAGTAACTGGTCGAGCCAGGACAGAAGTTGGGCCGGTCCGGCGCCGGACATCGCCATGCCGCGCAGGGCGCCGAGCGTCATCGCGAGGGTGGAGGTGACGTCCGGGCTGTGTGCGGTGAGGCCGCCGACGCCCAGCAGCGTGTCGCCGCCGGGCAGTTCGACGCTGTCGTACCAGGAGCCGCCGATCGGTGATCCCGTCGGGGCGGGAAGGTGCCGGGCGGCCACGTCGAGTGTGCCGGAGGGGTGGTGCGGGAGCCGCAGGGGGCCGGGCCAGGTCGGTGGCTCGGCGTCCCGCGGCTCGGCCGCGATCCGGTGCTCGGGCTGTGCCGGGTGCCGTCGGGGGTGCAGCGAGTCACGGGTCTCGCGCACCGCGCGCTGGCTGCGGCGCAGTTCGCTGACGTCCCGCAGCACGGCCCACATCGAGGTGGTGCTGCCGTCGGCGTCGAGCACGGGCTCGCCCATCATGTGCACGGTCCGGACCTCGTCGTCGGGCCGCACGACCCGGAACTCGCCGTCGATGGGCTTGGCGTCGATGAGACAGCCGGTGACCATGGCGGTGAGGCGCGGGCGGTCTCGTCGTGGAGGAGGGAGGGGAGGTTCGTCGAGGGTGAGCGGGGCAGTGGCCGGGTCGCGGCCGACGATCCCGTACAACTCCGGGGACCAGAAGGCCTCGTCCGTCAGCAGGTTCCACTCCGCGCTGCCGACCCGGCTGAGCGGCGACTCCCCCGGGGGCAGGGGCAGGGGCAGGGGCTGTGGCGGCGGCGGTGGCGCCGGTGGGCCGTCCCGCAGTTGCGCCAAGTGGGCGTCGAGGTCGTCGAGTTGGTGCAGTGCCAGATCGCACAGCGCGCGCTGCCAGCGTCCCCGGGGGTCCGTGGCGTCGTCCTGCGCGTCCCGTCGTACGGCGTCCACTTCGCCCTTGAGCCGTCGCGTCTGCGTGATCAGCGAGTCGACCTGGCCGCGTCCTGGCGGCTGGGCGGCTGGGTGGTCCGCAGAGAGAGGGGACGGCATGACGCACTCCGATGCGGGGACGGGACGGCCGGACTGACTGACGAAGGGGCCGCTACGACTGTGGCACAGCCCGCGACGCGGTGTAAGAGGTTTGGCAACACACGATCCGGTGATGCGTTCGGCATATGCCACAGTCTTCACGGACGGTTCCCGGGGTGCCGATGACGTACTTCGACACAGGGGGTAAGTCGTAGGCGGAGTACGTGACTTGAGGGATTTCCGGAAGGTGCTTCGGGACACTCATCCGCGTGTTCGACGGTCATGTGTTCCCTGGCGTTGCCGGGAATCGGCGGCAGGTCGGCGGTGGACCGGTGTCGGACGATGGTGGACGGCCCCATCGTGACGCACGTCACAATAATTCATCCGGCTTTCGCGTAATGCGAACGGCCCCCGCGAGGTCCTACAAGCACCACACCGGAAACGGCCGACCTCTCACCGCTGCGGAGACTGCCCATGGATCGCACCCACGTCACCGTCGAACAGCCCGCCCGCGCCCGGCTCATCACCGCCGAGGAGCGGGAGCTGCCCGTGCCCGCGACGCTCCGTTACACCGCCGCCGACCCGCTCGCCGTGCACCTCGACTTCCCGCAGGAGGTCTCCCTCCAGGGCGAGGCGGTCACCTGGACGTTCGGCCGCGCGCTGCTGGCGGAGGGGTTGCGCGGGCCGGCCGGCGGCGGTGACGTGCACATCTGGCCATGCGGCAGGTTCCGTACGGTCGTGGAGTTCCACTCGCCGTTCGGGCTGGCCCTGCTCCAGTTCGACACCGCCGCGCTGGACCGCTTCCTGCTGCGCAGCTACGCCGTGGTCGCCGCGGGCCAGGAGGACGTCGGCGCGGCCGTCGACGAAAGCCTGCACGCGCTGCTCGGCAACGTGTGAGGCCGGTCCCGGCGTCAGCCGTACAGGGCCGGGCGCGGAGCGAGGTCGACGGCCACGCGCGTGCCGTCCTCCAGCGCCCGCACCCCGGCCTCGGCGACGACGGAGGCCGCGTAGCCGTCCCAGGCGGTCGGGCCGGTGACCCGGCCCCGCCGGGTTGCGTCGACCCAGGCCTGCACCTCGCGGTCGTAGGCGTCGGCGAACCGGACGAGGTAGTCCTGGGGAACGTCCGCGGCGGCCGAGCCGCGCGCGGTCACGAGCATGCCGTGGTCGCCGCCGATGCGCGCGCTGCCCGCCTCGCACACGACCTCGCAGCGCACCTGGTAGCCGAAGCCGCTGTTGACGAAGACCTCCACGTCGACCAGGGCCCCGCCGGCGGTCTCGAAGACCACGAACTGGGGGTCCGCCAGGCCCCGCGGGGCGCCGGACGAGGGGCGTGGCCGCAGCACGGTGACCGCGGTGAGTTCCTGGCCGAGCAGCCAGCGGGCCGCGTCGATCTCGTGCGACACCGAGCTGTCGATCAGCATGGCGCTGGTGAAGCCGGGCGGCGAGGAGACGTTGCGGTGGGTGCAGTGCAGCATCAGGGGCTGTCCGAGGCGTCCGTCCTCCAGCAGCGCCTTGAGCCTGCGGTACTCGGCGTCGTAGCGCCGCATGAACCCGACCTGGACGAGCCGCCGGCCGAGCCGGGCCTCCGCCTCCAGCACCCGCAGTGCCCCGGCCGAGTCCGGCACCATGGGTTTCTCGCACAGCACCGGAAGGCCGCGGGCGAAGGCCGCGAGCAGCGCCTCCTCGTGCGCGGGCCCGGGCGAGGCGATCAGCACGGCCTCCACGCCGGGCGCGTCCAGCGCGGCCTCGGCCCCGGTGTGCACCGAGGCCCCCTCGACACCGGCGACGGCCGCCTTCGCACGGGCGGCGTCGGGATCGGCCACGGCGGCGACCCTGGCCCCGCTCACCACCCGGTCCAGACGCCGTACGTGGTCGGCGCCCATGTGTCCCGCGCCCAGTACGGCCACGCCCAGCAGCTCACCCACGCACGCGCTCCCTCCAGGCCGACGATCATGCTCAGCGTACGCCGACCGGGTGACAGGGTTCAGTAGCGCAGGACTCCCGCGATGCCCTCGGCGTCGGTCAGGGTGCCGTCGGGGACGAAGCGGACCTCGGCGCCCGTCTCCAGGCACTGTTCGACGATCTCGTCCACGATGTCGTCGCGGGAGTCGAGGTCGGTGCTCTCGGCCGGGATCAGGTGCTCGCCGTCGTCGCGGACCGTGATGCGGTAGTTCTCCTCCACGGCGAGCAGGCGGACGCGGCCCTCGCGGGCGTTCTGCCACAGCTCGTCGACCCCGGCCGCGAAGGTGCGGTGGCCGCGGGCGGAGTCCAGCTCGCGGGCCACGGCGGCGGTGTCCCGGCGGGCCTCGGCGTCGTGCAGCGGCCGTACCGCCTGCCACACGGCGTCCGGGGTGGCGTGGGTGAGGCCGCCGTGCGGGACGTGCACCGCGTCCCGGGTGACCCCGCCCATCTCGTCCAGGAGGGACAGTGCCGCCGTCTCGCCGGTGACGTAGAGCGGCCGCGGGGCCTCGCGCAGCAGCCGGCCCATGGCGGTGTCGGCGTCGCGCAGGAAGTGGCGGGTGCCCTCGTCGCGGAAGGTGCTCGGCAGGTCGCCGACGCGTTCCATGCGCTCGGCGTCGAAGTTCTCCCGGCTCCTGGTCAGCGGGAAGCCGTGGGAGTGCTCCTCGGTGACCCGGTCGGCGCCCCCGTTCCACAGCGTGACGCGGTCGGCGGAGACCGACAGCACCCAGAACGGCCGCTCGGAGGCCTGTGCCGAGACGAGGTTGCGGGTCAGGAAGGTGTCGGAGAGGACGACGCGCTCCGGGACCGGGCGGGCCAGCGACCACACCTGGTGCTCGCCCGGTGCGGCGAAGATCACAAGGCCGTCCTCGGTGTACGTGAGGTCGATCTCCGCGAGCGCCCGGTCGAGCTGTTCCGCCACGTCCGCGCGCCGCTCCCGGGTGACCGCCGGATCGGCCTCCAGCTGCTTCTTGGCCTCGGCCACGACATTGCGCAACCGGACCCGGTCCTGGCTGTTGTCGGGTTCACGGCGGTGCGTCGGCGTCAGCACGGACACCGCGGGATAGGGGCGCGGGCGGCGCAGTTCGGAGAGGGTCGCGGGGCTGAGTGCGTGCTCCATATGAGCACGATAGGTCCGATTCGGGAGCAGGGCATTTGGGGCATCGGGTGGCGGTGGGCCGGGCGCGCGGACGCCGGGCCCCGCCCGGTGGCAGGGCTGGGGGAGTGCCGCCTGCGGGCCAGGGCGCGGCGGCGTGCGCCCCCCTGGCGGCGCGGCCATGTCGATCATCACCAACACCTTCACGGACCCCGCGCGAGCGCGCCCCGCGCCCGCCCCTCACGCGAGGGCGGGCCCGACCGCCCACGTCACGTGCCCGGACCTCGCGTCCGGCGGCACCGCAGCACGTCAAGGAGCGCCCCATGTCGGCCCCCACCCTCGCGCAGGACCCGGCGGCCAAGGACCGCCGGCCCCGCGCCGGCGCCGTACGGCACCCGGACGCGGGCCTCGCCAAGGCAGTACGCCGCAACCTCACCGCCCACGGCTTCCTCATCGGAGCGGTCCTCTGCTTCGCCTTCTTCTCCTGGTACCCGATCGTCCGCGAGTTCCTGCTCGCCTTCCAGAAGACCGAGAACGGACACGTCAGCTGGGTCGGCTGGGACAACTTCGTCACGGTCTGGAACGACCCCGCCTTCGGACAGGCCTGGCGCAACACCCTGTGGTTCACCGTCCTCGCGCTCGTCCTGGGCTTCGCCGTGCCCTTCCTCACCGCCCTCGTCATCAACGAGTTCCGGCACGGCCAGGGCTATCTGCGGCTGCTGGTCTACCTGCCCGTGATGCTCCCGCCCACCGCGTCCGTGCTGCTGTTCAAGTACCTGTACGACCCCGGGTACGGCATGTTCAACGAGGTCCTCGGCGTCTTCGGCCTCCCCGCCAGGCAGTGGCTCCAGGACCCCGACACGGCGATGCTCTCCGTCGTCGTCGCCTCCACCTGGATGAACATGGGCGGCGCGACCCTCATCTACCTGGCCGCACTCCAGAGCGTCCCCGGCGAGCTGTACGAGGCCGCCGAACTCGACGGGGCGGGCCTGGTGCGCAAGGTGTGGCACGTGACGATCCCGCAGACCAGGCTCGTCCTGCTGCTGATGCTCCTCATGCAGGTCATCGCCACCATGCAGGTCTTCATCGAACCCTTCCTGCTCACCGGCGGCGCCGGTCCCGAGGGCTCCACCACCACGGTCGTCTACCTGATCTACCAGTACGCCTTCAACTTCAACAACTACGGTGCCGCGGCGGCGCTCGGTCTGCTCCTGCTCGTACTGCTGGCCGGCTTCTCGGCCGTGTACACCAGGCTGAGCCGCGCCGCGGACGAGTAGGACCGGGGGAGACACGCACATGTCCACACGCACCCTCATCCCACCCGCACGACTGGCCGCCCGCGCGGCAGAATCGTCTACTGGCTCGCCTTCGCGCTCGTCGTCGCCCTGTTCACGCTCACTTTCCTCGGCCCCCTGTACTGGATGGTCTCCAGCGGCCTCAAAACCACCCAGGAAGCCGTCCAGACCCCGCCGACCTGGGTGCCCGGCTCCGTCCACCCGGAGAACTACCGGCGGGCCTGGGAGGTGATGGACCTCGCCCGGCTGCTCCTCAACACCCTGTACTACGCCTTCGGAGCGCTCGCCTTCCAACTCGTCCTGGACGTCGCCGCCGCCTACTCGCTGTCCAAACTGCGGCCCGTCCTCGGCAAGGCCATCCTCGGGATGATGCTCGTCACCCTGATGATCCCGGCGACCGTCCTCGTGGTACCCCAGTACCTGACCGTGCTGGACATGCCGATCATCCAGCGCAACCTGCTCAACTCGCCCTGGGTGATCTGGCTGCCCTCGGTCACCAACGCCTTCGCCATCTTCCTGCTGAAGCGCTTCTTCGACTCCATCCCCAGGGAACTCCTCGACGCGGCCTCCATGGACGGCGCCGGCCCGCTGCGCGTCCTGTGGTCCGTCGTCCTGCCGATCTCGCGGCCCATCCTCGGCGTGGTGTCCATCTTCGCCGTCGTCGGCGTCTGGAAGGACTTCCTCTGGCCGATGCTGGTGCTGCCCGATCCCACCGGCCAGACCCTCGCCGTGGGCATCTACTCGCTCGCCACCAGCGTCCCCGAGAACGTGCTGATCGCGTCCCTCACCATCGCGTCCCTGCCCACCCTGCTGCTGTTCCTCCTCTTCCAGCGCAACATCATGAGCGGGCTGACCGCGGGCGGCCTCAAGGGCTGACGCACCCCTTCCCCCTCGGCACCGGCCCCGCCGGACCTCCTGGTGCGCCCCGTCGCCCCTTCCCGATCCTCCGCCGCCGCCTCCGTCCTCGACGCCCCGCTGTCCGAGGCGGCGGCGGAGCACCAACCCTGCCCCGAAAGGACCGTCACGTGGCAGCCCCTCATCACGACACAACCCCCGGCACCCGGGAAGACTGGTGGCGTGACGCCGCCATCTACCAGGTGTACCCCCGCAGTTTCGCCGACGGCGACGGCGACGGCACCGGAGACCTGGCGGGTGTCCGGGCGAAGCTGCCCTACCTCGCCGAACTCGGTGTCGACGCCGTCTGGTTCACCCCCTGGTACCTCTCGCCGCTCGCCGACGGCGGCTACGACGTCGCCGACTACCGCACCATCGACCCCGCCTTCGGCACCCTCGACGAGGCGGAGAAACTGATCGCCGAAGCCCGCGCCCTCGGCATCCGCACCATCGTCGACATCGTGCCCAACCACGTCTCCGACCAGCACCCCTGGTTCCGGGCCGCGCTCGCCGCCGGACCGGGCAGCCCCGAACGCAAGCTGTTCCACTTCCGCCCCGGACGCGGCGACCACGGCGAACTGCCGCCCAACGACTGGCCGTCACAGTTCGCCGGCCCCACCTGGACCCGGGTCGAGGACGGCGAGTGGTACCTGCACCTGTTCACCCCTCAGCAACCCGACCTCAACTGGGCCCACCCGGTCGTCCGCGAGGAACACGAGAGCGTGCTGCGGTTCTGGTTCGAGCGCGGCGTCGCGGGCGTCCGCATCGACTCGGCCGCCCTGCCCGCAAAGGACCCCGCCCTGCCCGACTTCGTCGAGGGCCGCGACCCCCACCCCTACGTCGACCGCGACGAACTCCACGAGATCTACCGCTCCTGGCGGCGCGTCGCCGACGCCTACGGCGCCGTCTTCGTCGGCGAGGTCTGGCTGCCGGACTCCGAGCGCTTCGCCCGCTACCTGCGCCCCGACGAACTGCACACCGCGTTCAACTTCACCTTCCTCACCTGCCCTTGGGATCCGGACCGGCTGCGTGGGGCCATCGACGACACCCTCGCCGAGCACGCTCCCGTCGGGGCCCCCGCCACCTGGGTGCTGTGCAACCACGACGTGACGCGCACGGTCACGCGCTACGGCCGTGCGGAAACCGGTTTCGACTTCGCCACCAAGGCCTTCGGCACCCCGACCGACCTGGAACTGGGCACCCGCCGGGCCCGTGCCGCGGCTCTCCTCACCCTCGCCCTGCCCGGCTCCGTCTACCTCTACCAGGGCGAGGAACTGGGCCTGCCCGAGGCGGACATCCCGCGCGACCGCATCCAGGACCCCATGCACTTCCGCTCCGGCGGCACCGACCCCGGCCGCGACGGCTGCCGCGTCCCCCTGCCGTGGAATGCCGACGCCCCGTACGCCGGCTTCGGCTCGGGCACCGAACCCTGGCTGCCGCAACCCGACGGCTGGTCCGCGTACGCCGCCGACCGCCAGGCCGCCGACCCCGCCTCGATGCTCACCCTCTACCGCACCGCGCTCCGATTGCGCCGCTCGGAACCAGGCCTGGGCGACGGCCCGTTGGAGTGGCTGCCCGCCCCCGACGGCGTCCTCGCCCTGCGCCGCGCACCCGGTCTGGTCTGCGTGGTCAACCTCGCCCGCACCCCGGCCGCCCTGCCGGACCACGAGACCGTCCTCCTCACCAGCGGCCCCCTGGACACCGACGGCAGACTCCCCACCGACACCGCGGCCTGGCTGCGCGGCTGAGCGTCCCCAGGTGCCGCCGCCCCGCTTACCTCCCGGGTAATCGACCGCGGGCCGTCCACGGCGCAGGATCGTGGGTGTCGAGAAGCCGAACCGAACGGAAGGACACCATGTCCGCCTACGCCATCGCCCACTTGCAGGAAGCGGCACCGCACGCGGAGGTCGCCGAGTACATCGAGCGCATCACCGCGACCTTCGAGCCGTACGGCGGACGCTTCCTGGTGCACGGCGCGCAGCACGAGGTGATGGAGGGCGCCTGGCCCGGTCACGTCGTGGTGATCGGTTTCCCCTCGATCGCGGAGGCACGGGCCTGGTGGGCGTCCGCCGCCTACCAGGAGATCGCGCCTCTGCGCGCCCGGCACATCGAGGGCGACATCATCCTGGTCCCGGGAGTCCCCGAGGGCTACGACGCGACGCTCACCGGCAAGGCGCTGCGCGAGGCGCTGCCCGCTCGGTAGCGTCCGCTTCTCGACGAGGGCCGACACCCGCGCGTTCAGCCGCGCCCGACGTCCGCCGTGGGCGGGCTGAAACACGCCGTGACCGTCTTCCCGTGCGGGCAGGGATGCGCCTCCCAACTGTCGGCCAGCGCGTCGACCAGGAGCATGCCCCGCCCTCCGACGCGGTCGGTGCTGGGCTGCCGGGGAGCGGGCAGCTCGCCCGAGTGGTCATGCACCGCGATGTGCAGACAGCGGCTGTCCCACAACATGACCAGTTGGGCGTTGCTGCGCGCGTGGCGGTGGGCATTCGTGACCAGCTCGGAGACCGCCAGCAGAACGGCGTCCGCCGTCTCCGGGGCCTCGGTGTTCCAGCCCAGGGCGTCGAGGTGTTCCCGGGCCCAGTCGCGGGCTGCTTTCACCGAACTGTCCATGGCCAGAGTGCGCGCCCATCCGACAGCCCGCAGCGACGACCCGTCCATCTTGACCCCTTTCGTGGATCCTGCCGCGACAGATTGGCGTGTACCCCCGAACAGCGGGGTGAGGCATGCCACGGCGGCGGAGAGCTGGGGGAAGGCGCGGGAGCAGACGGCGGCAGCCCTTCCGCGACGGGCGGCAGCCCTTTCGCGTCGGGCGGCAACCTTTTCGCGTCGGGTGGCGACCGGGTGGCGTGAAGTCGACCCGCTCTTCCGAACGGACGGACATGAAGGTTACGAGGCACGCCGCGAACCACCGCCGGCGCACGCGCACGAGCACGCGCGGACTGTGGACCACGGCGATCGCGGCGCTGGTCGCCACGGGCGTCCTTCTCTGCCTGCTGATGGGGCTGCGCCCCCGACGCCGGCGGCGACCCCCGGCCGGACCGTCGCGGCCCCCGCCGCCGACGCCCCGTCAAGCACCGCGCCGCCCACGGCGCCCCGGTCACCT
>NZ_MPOH02000005.1:284905-332168 GCF_001896135.2 Streptomyces phaeoluteigriseus | reverse complement strand
GCCAAGCCACCGTCCCCGCCAACCCCGCTCCAGCCATTCCCCCGTACCGTCGACCTTCACATGGGCGCCATCCGCGCCTTCCTTCCCGTTGTGTCCTCTTGGAACACTCCTTGCGCGCGCAGTCCCTCAGCGGACGACTGGCCGTCGAACACGCCCCGCACGAGAGGTCCTTCACCCATGTCCGAAGTCAACCGGCGCAGATTCCTCCAGATCGCGGGTGCCACCACGGCGTTCAGCGCGCTGTCGAGCAGCATCGAGCGTGCCGCGGCCCTCCCCGCCAACCACCGCACCGGGACGATCGAGGATGTCGAGCACATCGTCGTCCTCATGCAGGAGAACCGGTCCTTCGACCACTACTTCGGCAAGCTGAGGGGTGTGCGCGGCTTCGGCGACCCGCATCCGGTGACGCTGCCGAACGGCAAGTCGGTGTGGCACCAGTCGGACGGCACCAAGGACCTGCTGCCCTTCCACCCCACCGCCGACGACCTCGGCATGCAGTTCCTCGAAGGCCTCCCGCACAGCTGGCCCGACGGCCAGGCGGCCTACAACGGCGGCAGGTACGACCGGTGGGTGCCCGCGAAGGGCACGACGACGATGGCGTACCTCACCCGCGAGGACATCCCCTTCCACTACGCGCTCGCCGACAAGTTCACCGTCTGCGACGCCTACCACTGCTCGTTCATCGGCTCCACCGACCCGAACCGCTACTACATGTGGACGGGGCACACGGGCAACGACGGCCGGGGCGGCGGCCCCGTCATGGGCAACGACGAGCTGGGCTACGACTGGACGACGTACCCCGAGCGGCTGGAGAAGGCCGGCGTCTCCTGGAAGATCTACCAGGACATCGGCGACGGCCTCGACGCGCAAGGCTCCTGGGGCTGGATCCAGGACGCCTACCGCGGCAACTACGGCGACAACTCGCTGCTCTACTTCAACAAGTACCGCAACGCCACCCCCGGCGACCCGCTGTACGACAAGGCCCGCACCGGCACCGACGTCAAGAACGGCGACGGCTACTTTGACCGGCTCCGGGCCGACGTCAAGGCCGGCACGCTGCCGAAGATCTCCTGGATCGCCGCCCCCGAGGCCTTCTCCGAGCACTCCAACTGGCCCTCGAACTACGGTGCCTGGTACATCGCCCAGGTCCTGGACGCGCTCACCTCCAACCCGGCGGTGTGGGCGAAGACGGCCCTCTTCGTCACCTACGACGAGAACGACGGCTTCTTCGACCACCTGGTGCCGCCGCTGCCGCCGACGTCCGACGCGCAGGGCAGGTCGACCGTCGACGTCTCCCTGGACCTGTACCCGGGCGCCGGCAACCGCGTCGCCGGTCCGTACGGTCTCGGCCCGCGTGTGCCGATGCTCGTCGTCTCGCCCTGGAGCAAGGGCGGTTACGTCTGCTCCGAGACCCTCGACCACACCTCGGTCATCCGTTTCATGGAGCGCCGCTTCGGGGTGCGCGAGCCGAACATCTCCCCGTGGCGTCGGGCCGTCTGCGGTGACCTGACCGCGGCCTTCGACTTCTCCCGCAGGGACACCGGGCCGGTCACGCTGCCCGACACCGACGGGTACGAGCCGCAGGACCGCGAGCGGCACCCCGACTACCGGCCCACCCCGCCCGCCGAGGGCGTCCTGCCCAAGCAGGAGCGTGGTCTGCGGCCCGCCCGCCCCCTCAAGTACGCCCCCACCGTGGACGGTTCGGCCGATCCGGCGGCCGGGAAGTTCACGCTCACCTTCGCCTCCGGTGCCAAGGCGGGCGCCGCCTTCCTGGTCACCTCCGGCAACCGCGCCGACGGGCCGTGGACCTACACCACCGAGGCCGGCAAGAAGATGTCCGACACCTGGAACTCGGCGTACTCGGGCGGCTCCCACGACCTCACCGTGCACGGGCCGAACGGCTTCCTGCGCGTCTTCAAGGGGCCGGGGAGGACCGCGGGACCGGAGGTCGTGGCGCGGCACGTGGGTGACGACGTGGAGCTGACCTTCACCAACCGGGGCCCCGTCACCGTGGAGTTGAAGGTGGCCGACGGCTACCGCGGCCGTACCACGACCGTACGGGTCAAGGTGGGCGCCGTCCTCAAGCGCACCGTCGACCTGAGCGCCAGCCGGCGCTGGTACGACCTCACCGTCACCTCGGTCGCCGACCCGTCGTTCCAGCGGAGGTTCGCCGGGCACGTCGAGAACGGGCGCCCCGGTGTGAGCGACCCGGCCATCGTCACGGAATGAGTGTGCCGCGCGGGTAAAGCACGGTGAACACCGCATCGTGGGGGCTGGTCAGGTCCGGGTGGGCTCGGGGTACTGTGCCCCGGTGACCACGCATTCGAACACACCTGCAGGTTGGTACCCCGACCCGCACGGGGCCGACCGGACCCTGCGCTACTGGGACGGATCCCAGTGGACCGAGCACACCCACGCCGAGCAGCAGCAGGCGCAGCAGCAGGCGCAGGGGCAGGTTCCGGGCCGGCCGCAGGCACAGGGCCAGCAGCCCGCGCAGCAGGTACCGGCTCAGCAGTCGGCACCGGCGCAGCCCTTCCAGCCGCAGGTGCCGGCGCAGCCGGCCGCCGGGCCCGATCCCCGTGTGCAGCAGCAGGTGCGGCAGCAGGCGGGCGTCGCGGCGGGCGGCCCCGGCGGCGGCACGCTGTTCAGCGAGCCGGTGCTGGTGGTGAACCAGAAGGCCAAGCTGATCGAGCTGACCAACGAGTACAAGGTCATGGACCAGCAGGGCAACCAGCTCGGCTCGGTCGTGCAGGTCGGGCAGAGCGCGCTGAAGAAGGTCCTGCGCTTCGTCGCCAGCATCGACCAGTTCATGACGCACAAGCTGGAGATCCGCGACGCCTACGGTCAGCCGGTGCTGCTGCTGACCCGCCCGCGCAAGTTCATGAAGTCCCGGGTGATCGTGACGCGTCCCGACGGTCAGCCGGTCGGCGAGATCGCCCAGCAGAACGTCTTCGGGAAGATCAACTTCGCCATCAACGCGGACGGCCGGCAGGTCGGCGCGATCAGGGCGGAGAACTGGCGGGCCTGGAACTTCGCGATCGTCGACCACGCCGACAACGAGGTCGCCCGGATCACCAAGACCTGGGAAGGTCTCGCCAAGACCCTGTTCACCACCGCGGACAACTACGTCCTGCAGATCCACTACCAGCTGCCCGAACCCCTGCTGAGCCTGGTC
Organism: Streptomyces phaeoluteigriseus; assembly: GCF_001896135.2. Lineage (GTDB taxonomy): Bacteria > Actinomycetota > Actinomycetes > Streptomycetales > Streptomycetaceae > Streptomyces > Streptomyces phaeoluteigriseus. The sequence goes on along the minus strand of NZ_MPOH02000005.1, from coordinate 328,993 downwards.
GTCGCCACCGCGCTCACGGTGGACACGGCCCTCAAGCAGGACTCCCGCGGCCTCGGCTGACGCCGGTCACAGCGACGTGAGGTGCCCCGGTCCCGTGGCCGGCCGGGGCAGCGGCGCGGGCTCGGCGGAGGCCGTCCGCGCCTTCAGCGCCGGCCTCGCGGCCACCGGGTGTCCGCCGTGCCCGCCGTCATGGCGCGCGGCGCGCCTGTCGTCGTAGTGCACGACGTAACGCGGGGTGTGTCCCGAGGCGTACAGCGCGGCGAGTTCCGCGGTGGGTCCCACCGCCGGAGCCGTCGGGTCCGTGGCGGAGGCCGCGCCGGCGGATCCCGGGAGGGCCGCCGCGGCGGATTCCGGTGCCGCGCGGGACAGCAGCACCACGCCCCATGCGGAGAGCCCTGCCCCGCCGGCGGCGAGGAGTACGCCCGCCGCCCCGCCCTGGAGCCGTTCGCCGAGCAGCGTGAGCCCGATCACCGCGGCGGCCAGCGGGTTCGCCAGCGTCACCACCGCCAGCGGGGCGCCCAGTCCGCCCCGGTAGGCGGTCTGCGACAGCAGCAGCCCACCCGTGGCGAAGGCGGCCACCAGCAGCGCCACCGCGATCACCTGCACGCTGAGCGCCGGACCGGACCGGTCCGTCGCGGCGACCGTCACGGTCTGGGTGAGCGCGGAGGCCACCCCGGAGGCGAAGCCGGACGCGCCCGCGTGCCGCAGGCCGGGCCGGGTGCCGGGCCGCGCCAGCAGCCCGATCAGTGCCGCCGTCACCCCCGCCACCGCGACCGCCTCGGACCCGCTCAGTACGTCGTCGGGGGCCGGACCGGACGCCGTGACCAGGATCGCTGCCAGTCCGAGCAGAGTGAGGGCGGTGCCCCCGCCACTCGGCCGCGCCCCACCCCGCCGCCCCCGCGAGGCGCGCGCCCCAACGGCACCGCCGCGACCAGGGTGAGCGCGCCGAGCGGCTGCACCACGGTCAGCGGCCCGTACTTGAGGGCCACGACGTGCAGAACGGCGGCCCCGCCGTTGAGTCCCACCGAGGCCCACCAGGCGCCGCTGCCCAGCATGCGCACGAGACCGGTGCCGGGGGAGCGGGAGGCCAGCCGCTCCTGGGCGACGGCCGCGGTGGCGTAGGCGACCGCGGAGACCAGCGACAGGACGACGGCGACCACGGTGGCGTTCACCGGACCGCCCCCACGAGGACCTTCCGCTCGGCCGGTACGAGCGTCGGCGCACCGCGTCCGGCCGTCGTCGGCGGGCGCCGCGGCGCGTGGATCACCGCGAGGGCGACGCCGAGGAGCGCGGAGGCCATGAGCGCGTCCAGCCAGTAGTGGTTCGCGGTGCCCACGATCACCAGCAGGGTGAGCAGCGGGTGCAGCAGCCACAGCCACCGCAGGCGCGACCGGGTGGCGACGATCAGCCCGACGGCGACCATCACGGCCCAGCCGAAGTGCAGCGAGGGCATCGCCGCGAACTGGTTGGACAGGGTGTCGGTCTGCGGCGGCCCGTACACCGAAGGCCCGTAGACGCGCGCGGTGTCGATCAGTCCCGTCGACGCGAGCATCCGGGGCGGCGCGAGCGGGAACGCGAGATGGCCCACCAGGGCGGCGGCCGTGACGGCGGCCAGCACGCGGCGGGCCCAGACGTAGTGCGCGGGGCGCCGCAGATAGAGCCAGACGAGGAAGGCCGCGGTGGCGGGGAAGTGCACGGTCGCGTAGTAGGTGTTCGCGACGTGGGCCAGGCCGTCGCCGTGCAGCAGCAGGGACTGCACCGTGTCCTCGTCCGGCAGTCGCAGCCACCGTTCTGCGTCCCACACGCGGTGGGCGTTGCGGAAGGCCTCGGCGGTGTGCCCCGTGGCCAGCTGCCGGCCGAACTTGTAGACGAGGAAGAGCCCTGCGACGAGCAGGAGCTCCCGGACTATCGGCGGCCGTACCGGTGTGACTGGTTCCGCTTCTTCAGGCTCGGTGCGGGCATTCATCCCCCGGCCCCTTCGCTGACGTGATGCGTGTGGATGGTGCGTCTGGGTGGCGCGCGTGCTGGTGGTGCACGCGGGCGGTGCTGCCGGTACCGCCCGGTCCGCGGGCTGGTGGCCCATGACTCATGCAGCACCATCGATACGGGATCGTACCGATACGCCAGTGTACCGATACGGACGGGTACCGGTACACTGGCGTATCGATTGACATACGACACACTGGGGAGCGGGCCCTTCGAAGGCCCGCCGGACAGCAGTGAGGAGAAGGGCCGATGACGTCGCAGGCCGCGGACGGACCGGAGTCGGTCGCCGCCTCGCGCCGCTCCAAGCTCACGCCCGAGCGCGAGCAGGAGTTCTTCGACGCCGTCCTGGAACAGATCCGCGAGTGCGGGTACGAGGCCGTCACCATGGAGGGCGTCGCCACCAGCACCCGGTGCAGCAAGTCCACGCTGTACCGGCAGTGGAAGACCAAACCGCAGTTCGTGGTCGCCGCCCTGCGCTCCCGCCGCCAGTCGCGGCTCGCCGGGATCGACACCGGATCACTCGCCGAGGACCTGCGCGAGGCCGCGCGGGGAGCGGCCCGCTGGTCCATGACCGACACCAAGCTGCTCCAGGCGCTGGGGCACGCCGTCACCCAGGACGCGGACCTCGCGGGCGCGCTGCGCGAGGCGATCGTCGAACCGGAGATCACCGCCCTGCGGGAGATCCTGCGCCGGGGTGTCGAGCGCGGCGAGGTCCCGGCCGGTCATCCGGCACTGGAGTACGTCCCCGCGCAGATGTTCGGCATGGTCCGCGCCCGTCCCGTGGTGGACGGGGAGTACGCCGACGAGGCGTACCTGCTGCGCTTCGTGGAGGCAGCCGTACTGCCGGCACTGGGCCTCGGCCCGGAGAGACCCAGGCCACCGTCCGCGGGATGACCGGACGGTGACCTGCTCGCGCCGCACCGTGGGGACGGGGGCGGCGCGCAACCCCCGGCCGGGTGGGGCGCCCCTTGAGCGGAGGGGCACCCCACCCGGCCGCCGGTGTGCCGGGGCGGTGCTGGTCAGGCGACGGGGCGGAGGGCTCGGACGTCCCGGCCGGAATGGGTGAGTCGGGTGGACGTGGGCCTGCGCGGAGTCGATGGATCGGCCGGTCGTCGCCCACTCCGGTCGGCCCACGTCGGCCGGAGTGGGCGACGGCCCCGCTCACACCCCCTGACCGCTGCCGCTCCCCGTCGACACCTCGATGCCCTTGGTGATCTCGTCGATCACGGACACCTTCTGGTCGGCGTCGACGCCGAAGCGCAGGACCACCATCCGCTTGGGGTCCGAGGGGGCCGGGAAGGCCAGGGACTCGACATAGCCGTCGGCGCCCTTGCTCGTGACCGCCTTCCAGCGCACCAGATAGCCCTTCTGCCCGGCCACGGTCACCGCCTTCGAGGCGAGCACCTGGTGCGAGGTGATCTCGCCGTACGTGGTGCCGCCGTAGGACTCCTCGGCGTTGGCCTCGATGTCCGCCTTGGCGACTGCCTCCGCGGTGGAGCCGGCCACCTGGGCCGGCGCCGAGTACACGCCGCCCTTGGTGCAGGTCTTCGACGTGTCGCCGGGGCACTTGTAGGAGGAGTCGGAGGTGATCTGGGCGCCGACGCTCAGTTCCTGCCCGCTCCAGCCGTCCGGGATGGGGATGCTGATGCCGTTGAGCGCGTCGGTCACCGCACCGCTCTCGATCTTCGGCGGCTCCGACCCCTCGGGGGACGGCGAGGCACCCCCCGAGCCGCCGGAGCCGCCCGGGTCACCGAAGGGGTCCTGCCCGCCGGAGCCGCCCGGACCGTCCTGGCCGCCCGGCCCCTGCGCCGTACCGGGCCCGTCGGAGCCGCCGTCGTTCTTGGTCAGCGCGTACACGCCGACCCCGATGCTGGCCAGCACCGCCACGGCCGCCACGACGGCCACCCCGGTGCGCAGCCCGCGCCGCGAACCGCCGGGCGGGGCCGCTGGATAGGTCGGATACGCGGGGAAGGCGCCGACCGTCGGGGCCTGGGCCGGCGCACCCCACGCGGCGGCCGAGCCCGCCGGACGGGTCTGGTCCGTCCATGCCTTGCCGTCCCACCAGCGCTCGGTGGGCGGGGCGTCACTTGTCTGCCCGGGATCGGGATACCACCCGGGGGGAGTCACCTGCGTCATGCCCCCACCGTATGAGGCGTCGGTGAAAGTCGTATGAGAGGGATGGCCTCTTCTTCGGGGAGTCGTCGTGGCACCCCGTGCCCCCTCGGCCTGAATTCGACGCCGGACAGACGTCGGACAGACGACGTCGCACGGACGTCGCACGGACGTCGGACGGACGCCGAACAGACGTCGGTCGACGTCAATGCGGCGTGCTTCCTCCCTCGTTGACGTTCCGGGGCTCCCGGCGCAGGCCCGCGGGGCCCCGGCGGGGGGCCGCCCGTCACCCGCCGGAGCAACAGCTGGCCGGACCACCCTCCGCGCGGACCGCCGGACGGCTACGCTCGAGGTCGTACGTCGTTCGGGCGACTTGGGGAGGTAGCGGGATGACGAAGGTACGGCCGGCGGCGGCCGCCTCCGCTTCCCTGTGGGAGCGAGCCGAGGAAGTGGCCGCCATCGAGCGGGTGGTGGACACGCTCTGCGCCGACCGTTCCTCGTCGGGCCGGGTGCATCTGCTGCGCGGCGACGCGGGGCTCGGCAAGACGGCCCTGCTGGCCGAGACCCGGCGCATCGCCGAGGCCCGCGGCTGCACGGTGTGGTCGGCCCGCGGCGGCGAGACCCTCAGGTCGGTCCCCTTCAACGTGGTACGGCAGCTGCTCCAGCCCGCGCTGCTGTCCCTGCACCCGGAGGAGGCCCGCGAATACCTCGGCGACTGGTACGACATCGCGGGCCCCGCCCTCGGCATCGCGGACCCCGGTGAGGCCCCCGCCGACCCGCAGGGCGTGTGCGACGGCCTCGTCGCCGCCGTGACCCGGCTGGCCCGGCGTGACTGGCCCCTCGTACTGCTGGTCGACGACGCCCACTGGGCCGACCAGGAGACCCTGCGCTGGCTCGCGGCCTTCGTGGAGCGCCTCGACGAGCTGTCCGTGCTGGTCGTCGTGGCCCGCAGGCCCACCGAGGTCAAGGGCGACAGCGCCCGGCACCTCGACACGGTCGCCGCGGCGGCCGGACAGTCCGTCACCAGCCTCAGCCTCCTGACCCCGGAGGCGGTCGCCGGACTCACCCGCGCCACCCTCGGCGAGCACGCCGACGACCCGTTCTGCCGCGAGGTGTGGGCCGTCACCGGCGGCAACCCCTACGACACCGTCGAACTCCTCGCCAAGGTCCAGGACCGGGCGCTGACACCCGGCGAGCCCTCCGCCACCGAACTGCGCCCGCTGAACCGCTCCGCGCGCGGCGGCGGCCTCGTCACCCGCCTGGAACAACTGGGCGTCGACGCCACCCGGTTCGCCATGGCGGCCGCCATCCTCGGCGCCGAGATCACCGTCGACCAGGCCGCCCGGCTCGCCGGCATGCGCCAGGAGGTCGCGGTGCGCTGCGCCGAACTGCTGTGCAGTGCCCGCATCCTGACCGCACCCGACGCGGTGGCCGTTCCCGCCGACGACGGCGACCTGGAGTTCGTCCACCCGCTGATCGCCACCGCCGTCTACGACTCCATCCCCGACGGCCTGCGCAGGGCGATGCACGGCATCGCCGCCCAGGTCGTCATCGACGCGGGCAAGGGCCTCGCGGCGGCCTCCCGGCATCTGCTCCAGGTCCACGCGGACGACGACGAGGAACTCGTCGAGCAGCTGCGCGAGGCCGCCCGCGAACACCTCGCCGTCGGCGCCCCGGACGCGGCCCGCCGCTGTCTGGAACGCGCTCTGCGGGAGCCGCCCGCGCCCGACGCGCACCCGCACGTGCTCTACGAACTCGGCTGCGCCACCCTCCTCACCTCACCCGCCCGGACCATCGAGCACCTGCGGACCGCGCTCTCCATGCCCGGCCTCGACAACGCCAAGCGGGTCGACGCCGTCTACCGCCTCTCCCAGGCCCTCACGCACAACGACCAGCTGGAGGAGGCCGTCCGCACCGTCGAGGCGGAGGCCGCCCGGCAGACCACCGGACCGGCCCGGATGCGGCTCCAGGCCGTGCAGTTCATGTGGGAGGGCATCTACGCGGGCGAGACCACCTCGCCCGGTCGCTCCGAGAAGCTCACCGCGCTCGCCGCCACCTGCACCGGCCGGGACAACGCCGAGCGGGCCCTGCTCATCCTGCGCGGCTTCGACGCCATGACCCACGGGGAGAACGCGGAAGTCGTCGTGGAAGTGTGCGACCGCGCCCTGGTCAACGGCCGCCTCGCACCCGGCCTCGGCTGGACCGACCCCGAGTGGGGCCTGGAACTGCTGATGATGCTGGCCAGTTCGTACGCCTACACCGACCGCCTCGACCGCGCCGAAGCCCTGTTCAACGAGGCCCTGCGCGCCTACACCACCGCCGGCTGGAGCGGCGGCCACCTCGCCGTGGCCCACGCCTACCTCGGACTCGGCCTGCGCCGCCGGGGCCGGCTGAGGAGACCCTGCGGGAGTCACTGCGCATCGCCGAACGCGTCGGCCGCGGCCTGCCCCTGTACTGGTCGGCCATCTGCAACCTCGTCGACACGCTGCTCGCCCGCGGCCACACCCAGGAGGCCTGGGACATCGCCGAGCAGTACGGCTTCGCCCCGCCCTACCCGTCCACGATCGTGCTGCCCGACCCGCGTTCGGTGCGCGGCCGGCTGCTGCTGGCCGTCGGCCGCACCCAGGACGGCATCAACGAGCTGGAGGAGGCCGAGAAGGCGGCGGCCGTCCGAGGCCACCTCAACCCGGTGATGGTGCCCTGGGCCGCCGACCTGGCCAGGGCCCTCGCCACCGAGGACCCGGCGCGCGCCGCCCGGCTGGCCTCCGACGCCCGCCGCCAGGCCGAACGCTTCGGCACGGACACCGCCATCGGCGAGGCCCTGCGCTGTGCCGCCGCCCTGGAGACCGGCCAGCGCGCGGTGCGCCTCGCCGCCCAGGCGGTCGCCTACCTGGAAGCCTCCCCCTGCCAGTACGAACACGCCGCCGCCCGCGTCGAGTACGGCATCCTCTCCCGCTCGGCCTCCGAACTCCACCGAGGTCTCACCCTGGCCCGCTCCTGCGACGCGGACGGCCTGGCCGACCAGGCCCAGACAGCCCTCGACGCCCTGGGCGCCCCGGCGGTAGGCCTGGTACCGGGCCAGAAGCGCAGGTAGGGGCCCGGCGGGCCCGGGTGCGGCAGGGGCGGGCGACAGGGTGGGCGGTCCCGATGGCCCGACCCTGGCCGCGACCGAGAGACGGCCGCCGGTCGGGCCTGTCTGGCGGCGGTGGAGGCGGTGGCGGCGGTGGAGGCAGCTCCGGCCGCAGCCGAGGACCGCGCCCCTGGCGGTGGTGGCCGCGCCGGACCCCCGGCGAGGTCGGCCCCGGTGGGCGTACCGGCGCCGGAGACCCGCGAGGTCAGCCGCCGCTCGCCGCCGCCTCCTCATCCTCCTCGGCCAGTACCCGCTGGGCCGTCGCGAAGGCCGAGTTCGCCGCCGGGACGCCGCAGTAGACGGCCGTCTGGAGGAGGACCGCGCCGATCTCCTCCGGGGTGAGCCCGTTGCGCCGGGCCGCCCGGACGTGCATGGCCAGTTCGTCGTAGTGGCCGTGGGCGACCAGCGCGGTCAGGGTGATCATGCTGCGCTCGCGGCGGCTGAGCGTCGGGTCGGTCCAGATCTCGCCCCAGGCGTACCGGGAGATGAAGTCCTGGAAGCGGGCGGTGAACGGCGTCTGGCGGGCCTGCGCCCGGTCCACGTGCGTGTCGCCGAGGACCTCCCGCCGTACCCGCATGCCCTGCCCGGTGCCGGTGCCGAAGTGGGCGCGCAACGCGGTCAGTACGGCCCGCGGACACTGCGCCGGGGCCAGGTGCGAGGCGCCCGGGATCTCCACGAGCGTGGCGTCCGGCACCGCGTCCGCGATCTCCCGCAGATGCGCCGGCGGCGTCGCCGGGTCGTCCCGCCCGGCGACCAGCAGCGTGGGTACGGCGATCTGCGCGAGCCGCTCCCGCAGGTCGAACGCGGCCAGCGCGTCGCAGCAGGCCGCGTAGGCACCGGGATCGGCCCGGCGGTGGTCGGCGACCAGCGCCGGCACGGTGAACCCACCGCTGAACCAGCGGGAGTCCGCGCTGTCCGCGAGCGAGTCCAGCCCCTCGCGCCGCACCAGCGCGGCCCGTTCCCGCCACGGCCGCGACCCGTTGAAGTGGGCCGAGGAACAGATCACCGCGAGTGAGGACACCCGCTCGGGGTGGTGCAGCGCCAGATGCAGTCCGACGGCCCCGCCCAGCGACACGCCCGCGTAGGCGAACCGTTCGAGCCCCAGGGAGTCGGCGAGCGCCAGCACCAGCCCGGCCAGGTCGCCGACGGTGGCACCCGCACCGACCAGGCCGGCGGCCGAGCCGCCGTGTCCCGGCAGGTCCCAGCGGATCACCCGGTGCGTGCTGGAGAGTTCGGGCGCGACCCCGTCCCACAGCGCGGACGAGGTGCCGAGGGAGGGCCCGAGGAGCAGCGGGGGAGCCGAAGTCGGGCCTTCGGCACGGTGGTTGAGCAGCTTCTCGGTCAACGTCGCTCCAGCGCACGGTCGGTGAAGGCTCCGGCGGAGCCGGTGTAGCGGGAGGGGTCGGTGAGGTCGTCCAGGTCGACGCCCGTCAACGCCGGTTCCTCGGCGAGGAGTTCGCCCAGGGAGCGGCCTTCGGTGAAGGTGCGGGGCGCGAGCCGGGTCAGCAGCTCCTTGGCGCGGGCCCGGCCGAGCACCGCCGACAGCTCGGCGGAGAGCCGCTCGGAGACGAGCAGCCCGTGGGTGAGCCCGAGGTGCCCGCGCATGACGTCCGCGCGCACCTGCAGGCCCTCGGTCAGTTCCGCCGCGTCCCGGGCGGCCCCGCCGACCAGCCGCAGCAGATCCCGCAGCGGCTCCCACTCGGCGTGCCAGGCCCCGGCCGGCCGCTCGTCCGGCGCGACCAGCGAGCCGTACAGCGTCGCCGCGAGCTGCGGGGCCCGCTGGGCGGCGGCCGCGATCAGCGTGGACCGCACCGGGTTCGCCTTGTGCGGCATGGCCGAGGAACCGCCGCCGCTGCCCTCCGCGACCTCCCCGACCTCGGTGCGGGAGAGGGTGAGCACATCGGCCGCCGTCCTTCCCAGCGCGCCCGCCGTGAACGCCAAACATCCGGCCAGGTCGGCGACCGGTGTGCGCAGCGTGTGCCACGGCAACAGCGGTGCGCGCAGGCCCAGTTCACGCGCGTACGCGGCGGGCAGCACGGTCGCGTCCTCGGCGCCGTACGCCGTGAAGGCGGCCAGCGTCCCGGCCGCGCCGCCGAGTTGGGCGGGCAGGGAGTCCCGTACGGCCGACACCCGGTCCCGCGCGTCCAGCACCAGCGATCGCCAGCCGGCCGCCTTCAGCCCGAACGTCGTCGGTACGGCGTGCTGGGTGAGCGTCCGGCCCGGCATGGGCGTGTCCCGGTGGCCGGCGGCCAGCCGGGCCAGCGCCCGCTGCGTACGGTCGAGGTCGGCCAGGACCGGCTCCAGCGCCCGCACCGCGACCAGCATGGTGGCCGTGTCCATGATGTCCTGGCTGGTCGCGCCCCGGTGGACGTACGGCCCGTACTCCGTGCCGACGGCCCTGGTGAGGTCCGAGACCAGCGGGATCACCGGGTTCCCGCCGCCCCTCGCCCGCTCGGCGAGGGACCTGACGTCGAAGGCGCCTGCGGCGGCCCGGGTCACGGCCGCCGCGGCGGCGGCCGGGGCCAGGCCCAGCGCGGCCTGCGCACGGGTCAGCGCGGCCTCCGCGTCGAGCAGCGCCCGAAGGTAGGAGGCGTCGCTCGTCGCGGAGGCCGCGCGGGAGCCGGTCCACCCGGGGGCGAGCAGACCGGCGTCCGACTGATCAGCTGTCACTGGAACTCCAGGAAGACCGTCTCGCCCTCGCCCTGAAGGCGGATGTCGAAACGGTAGGTGCCCGTTCCGTCGTCCGTGGCGATCAGCGTGTCGCGGCGCGCCGGATCGAGCCCGGCCAGCAGCGGGTCCGTGGCGTGCGCGGCCGTGTCCTCCGGCAGGTAGATCCGGGTGAAGAGATGGACGAGCAGACCACGGGCGAACACGCACGCACTCAGGTAGGGAGCGCTGCGGCCACGCGCGCCGGGCCGCAGGGTGCGCGCGTACCAGTGGCCGTTGGCGTCCGTCTGGATGCGGCCCCAGCCGGTGAACTCCACGCCGTTGCGCCCCAGATAGCCGCCGGTCGACGGGTCGCGCCGGATCGAGCCGTCGACGTCCGGCACCCGGCCGTCCGGGCCGGGCCCCCACAGCTCGACGAAGGCGTCCGGCAGCGGCCGGCCCTCGCCGTCGTACACGTACCCCTGGACGGTGATCGTGTGCGGGTGGCCGAGGGGCGCGATGTCACCGCCGCCCGGGAAGGGCAGCGCGTACCCGTAGAAGGGGCCGACCGTGTGCGACGGGGTGGGCAGCACGCTCTCCGGGCTGCTGGTGTCGATCTTCGTCATGGGAGGTCAGCGTCCTTCTTCGATCCAGGTGGCGCTCGGGCCGTCCAGCACGATGTCCCAGTGGTAGCCGAGCGAGAACTCGGGCACGGACAGGCTGTGGTCGTAGGTGGCGACCAGCCGCCGGCGCGCCGCGTCGTCCGTCACCGACTGGAGGATCGGGTCGTAGGCGAACAGCGGGTCGTTCGGGAAGTACATCTGCGTCACCAGCCGCTGGGTGAACGCCGAACCGAACAGCGAGAAGTGGATGTGCGCGGGCCGCCAGGCGTTGACGTGGTTGCGCCACGGATACGGTCCCGGCTGGACCGTGGTGAAACGGTAGAAGCCGTTGTCGTCGGTGAGCGTGCGGCCCACACCGGTGAAGTTCGGGTCCAGTGGCGCGTCGTGCTGCTCGCGCTGATGGGCGTACCGCCCCGCCGAGTTGGCCTGCCAGATCTCCACCAGCTGGCCGCGGACCGGACGGCCGGAGCGGTCGAGGAGCCGGCCGGAGACGGTGATGCGCTCGCCGATCGGCTCGGCGCGGTGATGCCGGGTCAGGTCGTTGTCGATCTCGGTGATGTCCCGCTCGCCGAAGGCCGGCGAGGCCAGCTCCACCATCTCCGGGTCCTTGGCGACGTCGATCGCGACCGGCGGCTGTTGCGGGTGGCGCAGGGTGGAGGAGCGGTAGGGCGCGTAGTCGCGGCGCGGGTGGTGCTCGACGGGGGCACCGTCGGCGAGCCGCTTCTCGTACGCGGCGTGCTCGGCCGCGATCTCCTGGTCGATGTCGGCTTGCGTGAGAGTCATGAGGAGTCCCGGGGTCACTGACGTTCGAGGACGAGGGCGAGGCCTTGGCCCACGCCGATGCAGAGGGTGGCGACACCGACGCCCGAGCCGCGGCGGGCGAGCTGGTGGGCGACGGTGCCGGCGAGGCGGGCACCCGAGGCGCCCAAAGGATGGCCGAGGGCGATGGCGCCGCCCTGCGGGTTGAGGATCGCCGGGTCGAACTCGGGCCACTCGGCCACACAGCCCAGCACCTGGGCGGCGAACGCCTCGTTGAGTTCGAGCACGGACAGGTCGTCGAAGCCCCTGCCCGCCTTGGCGAGGGCCCGGTTGACCGCCTCGACGGGCGCGAGCCCGAAGTACTGCGGATCGAGGGCCGACACCCCGGTGGCACTCACCCGGGCCAGGGGTTCACGGCCGACGGCCGCGAGGCCTGCCTCGTCGACGAGGAGCAGGGCCGCCGCGCCGTCGTTGAGCGGCGACGCGTTCCCGGCGGTGACCGTGCCTCCCTCCGTACGGAAGGAAGGCCTGAGCTTCGCCATCGCCTCCAGGGAGGCGTCCGGCCGTACCGACTCGTCCGCCGTGACGACCAGCGGGTCGCCCTTGCGCCGGGGGATCGTGACGGGGGCCGACTCGGCGTCGAAGAGACCCTCCTTCTGGGCCCGCGCCGCCTTGCGGTGGCTGTTCAGTGCGAACTCGTCCTGCTGCGCACGGCTGATCCCGTGCTTGTCGGCGATCAGCTCCGCGCTCTCGCCGAGCGGGATCGTCCACTGCGGCTCCATCCGCGGGTTGACCATCCGCCAGCCCAGCGTGGTCGAGTACAGCTCCGTGTGGCCCGCCGGGAACGGCCGTTCGCTCTTGGGCAGCACATAGGGCGCGCGGGTCATCGACTCGACCCCTCCGGCCACGGCGATCGAGGCGTCCCCGACGGCGATCGCGCGGGCCGCCTGGATCACCGCCTCCAGCCCGGAGGCGCACAGCCGGTTGACGGTCACGCCCGGCACCGAGGTGGGCAGGCCCGCCAGCAGCGCGGCCATCCGGCCCACGTTGCGGTTCTCCTCGCCGGCGCCGTTGGCGTTGCCGAAGTAGACGTCCTCGATCCGGGACGGGTCCAGGGCGGGCGTACGGGCGAGGAGTTCACGGATCGCGTGGGCGCCGAGGTCGTCGGGGCGCACCGAGGCCAGGCCGCCGTTGTAGCGGCCGACCGGGGTGCGGACGGCGTCGACGATGTAGACGCTCTTCACGGCTGGGTCTCCTCCGGGACGTGGACCTTGGCGTCGGTCTTGGCGATGATCTCGTCCACGCCGACGCCGGGCGCGGTCTCCACGAGCACCAGTCCGTCCCCGGTGACGTCGAGGACGCCGAGGTCGGTGATGATCCGGTTCACGCAGCCCTTGCCGGTCAGGGGCAGCGCGCACTCGGCGAGGATCTTCGGGCTGCCGTCCTTCGCGGTGTGCGACATGACGACGACGACCGTACGGGCGCCGTGGACGAGGTCCATCGCCCCGCCGATGCCGGTGATCAGTTTGCCGGGGATCGCCCAGTTGGCGAGGTCGCCCTTCTCGGACACCTGCATCGCGCCGAGTACGGCGACGTCGATGTGGCCGCCGCGGATCATGCCGAAGGAGAGCGCCGAGTCGAAGAAGGAGGCGCCCGGCAGGACCGTGACGGTCTCCTTGCCGGCGTTGATCAGATCCGGGTCGACCTGGTCCTCGGTCGGGTAGGGGCCGGTGCCCAGGATGCCGTTCTCGCTCTCCAGGACCACCTCGACGTCCGTCGGGAGGTGGTTGGGGATGAGGGTCGGCAGGCCGATGCCGAGATTGACGTACTGACCGTCCTTCAGCTCCCGCGCGGCGCGGGCCGCCATCTCCTCGCGTGTCCAGGCCATCAGCCGTTCACCCGTTCCTTCGTCGCGGGCGCCGAGACGGTCCGCTGCTCGATCTTCTTGTCGGCGGCCTGCTCGGGCGTCAGGGCCACCACCCGCTGCACGAAGATGCCCGGCAGGTGCACGGCGTCCGGGTCGATCTCGCCGGGCTCGACCAGCTCCTCGACCTCGGCGATCGTGATGCGCCCCGCCATCGCGGCGAGGGGGTTGAAGTTGCGGCTCGACCTGTTGAAGACCAGGTTGCCGTGCCGGTCCCCCTTCGCCGCCCTGACCAGCGCGTAGTCGGTACGGATCGCGTGCTCCAGCACGTATTCGGTGCCGTCGAACTCCCGCACCTCCTTCGGCGGCGAGGCGAGCGCGACCCCGCCCTCACCGTCGTAGCGCCACGGCAGTCCGCCCTCGGCGACCTGGGTGCCCACCCCGGCCGGGGTGTAGAAGGCGGGGATGCCGGCGCCGCCGGCCCGCAGCCGTTCGGCGAGCGTGCCCTGCGGGATCAGCTCGACCTCCAGCTCCCCGGACAGGTACTGGCGCGCGAACTCCTTGTTGCCCCCGATGTAGGAGCCGGTCACCCGGGCGATCCGCCCCGCGGCGAGCAGCACGGCGAGGCCCGACTCCATCGCCCCGCAGTTGTTGGAGACGACCGACACCGCGGTGACGCCCCGCTCGTACAGGGCGTGGATGAGGACGCCCGGCACGCCGCTCAGTCCGAAACCGCCCACTGCCAGCGACGCGCCGTCCGGCACGTCGGCCACCGCCTCCAGGGCCGTGGCGACCACCTTGTCCATGCGTGCAGCCCCATCTCTCTCCATGCGCCCCAGCCCTCAATTAATCAGGGCACTGACTATTTCGGCGAGGTGCCCTTCACGCTGCCACCGGCGGGCCGAGGCGTCAAGAGCCCGGAGAAGAGTGAGGTCGGTCGGCGGGGGAGCGGGCAGACAGCCACACTCTCTGCGGGTATCGTTCAGTGCACGTACGATTCGACCTCGGGAGCGCGCATGGCTGCGGTGGACCTCAACACCCATCCCGGACACCTGGCCCGGCGGCTCCAGCAGGCGCACTACCTGTTGTGGAACGCGATGGTCTCCGAGGAGATCACCTCCCCGCAGTTCGCCGTCCTCAACGCGCTCGTCGCCGAGCCGGGCCTCGACCAGCGCACGGTGGGGGAGCGGGTGGGACTGGACCGCTCCACCGTCGCCGAGGTGATCAGCCGGCTGATCCGCCGCGAACTCCTCGACAAGGTCCGTGACCCGCAGGACGGCCGCCGCTTCCTGCTGCGCCTGACCGACGACGGCGTCCGCACCCAGCGCAGGCTCGCCGTGCGCGCGGCCCGGATGAGCCAGGTCTTCCTCGCCCCGCTCTCCGGTGAGGAGCAGACGGCCTTCTTCGACCTGATCCGCCGGGTGGCGGACGCGGCGGAAGGACTGCGCAACCCGGCGGAGCCGCCGGCCGGCCGGGGCGCGAGCACGTAGGGCTCCCGGGAAAGCGGTCGAACGCCGTTTCCGGGCGTTACGACCTCTGTGCGAACACCACCCACACCTGGCCCTCGGCGAAGGCGACCGGCTCGCCGTCCCGCGTCGTGAACCGGGTTCCGTCCGCCGCCGTCGGACGCTGCCACCGCACGTCGTGGGAGCGCCCGTCGCGCAGCACCTCGGCCCTCCCCGAGCCGACCGTCTCCGTGTACGGCGTGTGGTTGCCGAGCGCGTCGTGGTAGTCGGACCTGCGGACGTTCACGTACTGCACGACCACCGTGGCCGGTGCGAGCCGCCGTCCGTCGGCGGTCACCGTCGGCGCGCCGTCCGTGGTGACCTCCCACCCCCGCCGCTCCTGTGACCACGTGAACCGGAAGCGGGCCGAGGGGTAGCGCACGGTGTACGAGGCCGCCGGTGCGCCCCCGTCGGGCCCGGGGCCGTAGCGGAAGCCGGTGGTCAGCGCGGCCTCGCCCGGGGCGGACGGCAGCAAGCGGCCGGGGCGCAGGTAGAGGTTGTGCGGGGAGGGCCTGTCCCTGTCCCGGTGGTAGGCGTTCTCCGCGTCCTTGGGAGTGACGGCCTCCAGCGGCTCCTTGTCGATCAGCGGCAGGAGTCTGCCCTGCGCGCCGGAGAACGCGAGCACCGGCCGGTCGAACTGGCGCAGCAGTTCCAGGTCGGACTCGCGGGCGCTGCGCACCGGCCCGACGGTCTTCGGCAGCCGCGTCGCGTACACCGCCATCAGCCGGCTCAGACCGCCCTCGACCTGTTCGACGTAGACGACGTCCGCGGCGTCCAGGCCGGTCTGCGGGCGCGCCGCGCGGACGTTGTCGATCTTCACGGCGAGGACCCGTCCGGCGGCGGCGCCCGTGCCCGTGTCGGCGCGGCTCGGCGGCCGGTCGGTGCCGCGGCCGTCGTCGCGGCCGTCGTCGGCCGGGCCGGGGCCGCTCGTGCAGCCCGCCGCCAGCGACAGGGCGAGCGCGGCGGCGAGCGCGGCGGCCGTCACCGCCCCGCGGCCAAAACGTCTCCCTCGCCGGGCCGGCCCCCGTCCCGGGAAGGGCCGCAACCGCCTGCCGGGTCTACGGCCCGTCGCGCCGTCCTCCGTCGCCAGGTTCACCATCGCCACCCCGTTCCATGCCCCGATTGTGCGCTTATCGGTTCGTTGGTGGCCATACCCGATCGATCCTGATTGTTCCCGTCCACTGGGCTGATCGGGCCACGCGGCACGGGGGTGTCTGCGGGGGTGTGCGGTTCGAAGCCGGGGCCTCGGGTACCCGGGGGCCGCACCCCGGGACCCGGCCCCGGTACGGCGGGCCCCCGAACTCGGTGGAGGGAGCGCGGCACGATGAAGGCAGTGACCTGGCAGGGGAAGCGGGACGTACGGGTGGAGACCGTGCCCGACCCGACGATCCAAGAGCCGACGGACGCCGTCATCCGCGTCACGTCCACCGGACTGTGCGGCTCCGACCTGCACCTCTACGAGGTGCTCACCCCGTTCATGACCCCGGGCGACATCCTCGGCCACGAACCCATGGGCATCGTCGAGTCGGTCGGCGCCGGCGTCCCCGACCTCAGCGTCGGCGACCGGGTCGTCGTGCCCTTCCAGATCGCCTGCGGCAACTGCTGGATGTGCCTCAACTCCCTGCCGACCCAGTGCGAGACCACCCAGGTCACCGCGGAGGGCATGGGCGCCGCCCTGTTCGGCTACACCCGCCTGTACGGCGCGGTGCCCGGCGGCCAGGCCGAGTACCTGCGCGTCCCGCAGGCCCAGTACGGCCCCATCAAGGTGCCCGAGGGCCCGCCCGACGACCGCTTCGTCTACCTCTCCGACGTCCTGCCCACCGCATGGCAGGCCGTCGCCTACGCCGGCATCCCCGAGGGAGGCAGCGTCGCCGTGCTCGGCCTCGGCCCCATCGGTGACATGGCCTGCCGCGTCGCCCAGGTACGCGGCGCCGGACGGGTGTTCGGCGTGGACCTGGTCGGCGACCGGCTGCGCCGCGCACACGCGCGGGGCGTCGAGACGTACGACCTGCGGAACTTCGACAGCGAGAAGGAACTGGTCGACGCGATCCGCGACGAGACCGACGGGCGGGGCCCGGACGCCGTGATCGACGCCGTCGGCACCGAGGCGCACGGCAGCGCCGCCGCCCGCATGATCCAGAACGCGGCCGCCCTGCTGCCGCGCAAGGTCAGCGGTCCCCTCGCCGAGCGCTTCAGCGTCGACCGGCTCGCCGCCCTGCACACCGCCATCGAACTGGTGCGCCGCGGCGGCACGCTCTCCCTCGTCGGCGTCTACGGCGGCACGGCCGACCCGCTGCCCATGCTCACCATGTTCGACAAGCAGCTCCAGATCCGGATGGGCCAGGCCAACGTGCGCCGCTGGGTCGACGACATCCTTCCCTACCTCACCGACGAGGACCCGCTCGGCGTCGACGACTTCGCCACCCACCGCATACCGCTGACCGATGCCCCGAAGGCGTACGAGATGTTCCAGCACAAGCGGGACGGGGCGGTGAAGATCCTCATGACGCCGTGAGGCGGACGCACCCGGCCCCGGCCTGACGCACCCGGCCCCGGCCTCGGCCAGGGGCCCCGGTGTCAGTCGGGCGCCGTCCGCGGCGGTGCCCCCAGGATCTCCGCCAGGTCGTAGCGCACCGGCTCCTCCAACTGCGCGTAGGTGCAGCTCTCCGGGGTCCGGTCCGGGCGCCAGCGGCGGAAACGGGCCGTGTGCCGGAAGCGCGCCCCGTTCTCCATGTGGTCGTACGCCACCTCGGCCACCCGCTCCGGCCTGAGCGGCACCCAGGACAGGTCCTTCTTGCCCGACCAGCGGCTCGGCGCACCGGGCAGCCGGGCACTCTCGTGAGCGGCCTCCTGCGCCCAGGCGGCCCAGGGATGCCCCGCCACGTCGTCCATGCGCAGCGGCTCCAGCTCCTCGACCAGTTCGGCCCGGCGCTTCATCGCGAACGCGGCCGACACGCCGACGTGCTGGAGGGCACCCCGGTCGTCGTACAGACCCAGCAGCAGCGAACCGACCACCGGCCCGCTCTTGTGCAACCGGTACCCGGCCACCACCACGTCCGCGGTCCGCTCATGCTTGATCTTGAACATGGCCCGCTCGTCCGGTCGGTACGCCAGCGTCAGCGGCTTGGCGATCACCCCGTCCAGGCCCGCGCCCTCGAAATCCTCGAACCAACGCCGCGCCACCTCGATGTCCGTGGTCGCCGGCGCCAGATGCACGGGCGGCGTCACCCCGTCCAGCGCCCGCTCCAGCAGCGCCCGGCGGTCGCTCTGGGGGACGTCCAGCACCGACTCGTCGCCCAGCGCCAGCAGGTCGAAGGCCACGAAGGAGGACGGCGTCCGCTCGGCGAGTGTCCGCACCCGCGAGACCGCCGGGTGGATCCGCTCGGTCAGCGCGTCGAAGTCCAGCCGCCCCTCGCGCGCGATCACGATCTCCCCGTCCAGCACGCACCGTTCGGGCACCCGCTCCCGCAGCGCCGCCACCAGCTCGGGAAAGTACCTGGTCAGCGGCTTGCCGGTACGGCTGCCCAGCTCCACCTCGGTGCCGTCGCGGAACACGATCGCCCGGAAGCCGTCCCACTTCGCCTCGTACTGCATCCCCGGGGGGATCGCCACCACCGACTTGGCGAGCATGGGCTTCACGGGCGGCATGACGGGCAGATCCATGGTCCGATTCTGCTCGGAAACCACCGAAGCCGCCCGGTATGCGAGCTGTGCGAGGTACGCCTACCGTGGCTCGCATGGGCGATGCGGTGGAACTCGAGGTGGCCGGCCGGACCGTACGGCTGTCCAGCCCCGACAAGATCTTCTTCCCGGAGCGCGGCTTCACCAAGCTGGACGTCGCCCGCTACTACCAGGCCGTCGCCCCCGGCATCCTGCGCGCCCTGCGCGACCGCCCCACCACCCTGGAGCGCTACCCGGACGGCGTGAGCGGCGAGTCCTTCTTCCAGAAACGCCCCGAAGAACATGCCCGACTGGATCCCGCGCGCCCACATCACCTTCCCCAGCGGCCGCAGCGCCGACGAGATGTGCCCCACCGAACAGGCCGCCGTGCTGTGGGCCGCCCAGTACGGCACGCTCACCTTCCACCCCTGGCCCGTGCGCCGCGACGACGTCGACCGCCCCGACGAACTCCGCATCGACCTCGACCCGCAGCCCGGCACCGACTACGACGACGCCGTCCACGCCGCCCACGAACTGCGCGCCGTGCTCGACGAGTTCGGCGGTCTGCGCGGCTGGCCCAAGACCTCCGGCGGACGCGGCCTGCACGTGTTCGTGCCGATCGAGCCGCGCTGGACCTTCACCCAGGTACGCCGCGCCGCCATCGCCGCCGGCCGCGAGCTGGAACGCCGGATGCCGGACCGGGTCACCACCAGGTGGTGGAAGGAGGAGCGGGGCGAACGCATCTTCGTCGACTACAACCAGACCGCCCGCGACCGCACCATCGCCTCCGCCTACTCCGTACGGCCCCGCCCGCACGCCCCCGTGTCGGCTCCCCTGCGCTGGGAGGAGGTCGGCGTGGCGCACCCCGGCGACTTCGACATCGCGACCATGCCGGCCCGCTACGCCGAACTCGGGGACGTCCACGCCGACATGGACGAGCACGCCTTCTCCCTCGACGCGCTCCTGGAGCTGGCCCGCCGTGACGAACACGACCACGGGCTCGGTGATCTGCCGTACCCGCCCGAGTATCCGAAGATGCCGGGTGAACCCAGGCGGGTACAGCCGAGCCGGGCCCGCAAGGACGGGCCGGCCTCCACAACCCCATGACCGCGGCGCTGGTCGCGCCTACAACTCCATGATCCGGATGTCCCGGTACGAGACCACGTCGGTCGTGCCGTGCACCTGGAGGCCCAGATAGCCGGAGGCGAACCGCCGCCCGTCCGTGCCCGGATCGTCCGCGCGCGGCGGGGAGAACTCCTGGCCGCCGGTGTTGTCGAACTCGTTGATCAGCACGCCGTTGCGGAACACCGAGTAGTGCTGGCCGACCACCCGGATCTCGTAGTCGTTCCAGGTGCCCTTCTGCGTCACACCGGCCCCGGCCAGGCCCACCCGGTCGAAGCCGTAGACCGAGCCGGTCTTGTACATGTCGCCGTCGGGCCGGTCCAGCACCTGCACCTCGTGCCCGTACTTGATGGCAGCCCACTCCGGACGCGGTTCCTCGGCATGGCCGTGGACCCACGGGAAGCGCACGAACAGACCGGAGTTGGCGTTGCCGGTGCCCGGCGCGTCGTCCCGCCACTGCAGGCGCAGGGAGAAGTCGGCGTACTTGCGCTGCGGGAACCACAGCATGCCGAGACCGGCCTTCGTCGTGCCCGAGGTGATCGAGCCGTCGCCGTTCGGGGCGAACGAGCCGCCGCCCACGTGCTCCCACCGGGCGAAGGACTCCGGGCTGCCGTCCATGATCGTGCGGTAGCCCTCGGTCTGCCCGGGCTTGCCGATCCCGGACGCGGCGGCCGCCTCCAGGACGGTGTCGTACTCGCGCTCGTCGACGGCCCCGTTCCGGAACAACCCGTCCAGGACGGTCCTCACGTGCTTGAGGAACAGGGCGTGGGAGGTCCACTCCCGCTCGTCCTCGATCAACTCGTTGATCCGGCACCGGTTGCCGGTCACCCGGTTGGGCACCCCGGTGTCGACCGTGCCGACGATCACCGTCAACCGCTCGTCCCACTCCGGGCAGTTGGGCGCGGGCACGCCGCCGCCGGCCGCCACCGTGAAACTCACGTCGCGCGCCGCCGAGGTGTTGCCCGCCTTGTCGGTCGCCCGGTACGCCACCGTGTGGGTGCCGGCCCGGTCGACGACCACGGGAGCGGTGTACGTCAGATAGGGCCCGCCGTCCAGCGAGTACTCGACGACCGCGACCCCCGACCCGCCCGCGTCGCTCGCGCCGACCGTCACGCGGGCGTTGCCGACGTAGGCCCCCGCCGCGTTGCGCGTGCCCTCGACGGTCACGCCGGTCACGGGGGGAGTGGTGTCCCGCGGGGGTGCGGCGACCACCGTGAAGGTGACGCTCTTCTCGGCCGACGCGTTGCCCGCCTTGTCGACGGCCCGGTAGCGCAGGGTGTGGGTGCCGACCTGGTGGAGCATGACGGGGCCGGTGTACGGGATCCAGTCGGCCGCCGCGCCGACGCATACTGTATGCGGTCCACGCCCGATCCCGTATCGGATGCCGTGACGGTGACCGTCGCCATGTCGACGTACGTCCCGTCGGCGTTCCGCTCACCGCTCACCGTCGCCGATGTCTCCGGCGCGGTGGTGTCGTCGGAGGCCGGTGGGACCACGGTGAAGTTCACGCTCTTCTCGGCGGAGACGTTGCCGGCCTTGTCGAAGGCGCGGTAGCGGATCGTATGGCCGCCGACCCGGTCCACGACCACGGGCGCCGTGTACGGCAGCCAGTCGCCCGCGGCGTCGACGGCGTACTGGATCCTGTCGACCCCCGACCCGCCGGTCTCGTCGGTCGCCGCGACCGTCACACTCGCCGACCCGACGTACTCGCCCTGCGCGTTCTGCACCCCGCCGACCCGCGCCGACGTATTTGGCGCGGTGGTGTCCTCCCCGCCGCCCTCGGTCACCACGAGGATGCCCTGCATCTGCCCGTGACCGGGGATCGTGCAGTGGTAGAAGTAGCGGCCCGGGGAGAGCGTGACCTCGGCGGTGTGACGGCCGCCCATGTCGTCGTTCGGGTTGGCGAGGATGTTCAGTTCGACATCGCCGTTGAACTCGGGGTCGCTCGTCACGAACGTCAACGTGTGCGGCATCCCCGTGGTGTTGCCGGTCGCCGTGCTGTTCTCGAAGACGATCGTCGCCGGGCCCGCCACCGCGGTCGTCGGCATCGTCGTGTACCTGGTGATGTCGTCACCGGCCGTCCAGGTCAGCACCTGCGCGGCTGCGGTGGGAGCAGCGGGAACCGTCTGCTGCTCGGGACCCGCCGTGCTGGGCGTGGCCTGCAGCCCGAGCACCATCAGTACGGCGGCCAGCAGGGCCGTCCAGACTCTTCGCCGACGTGTCACCGCGTCCCCCTCGCCAGTTGCCCGGCGGCCGGGGTCGGCCCGCCGCCGGTGTACGTGACCCGCCACAGCGCCGACCTGGCGTCGGAGGTGAAGAAGCCGCGCCCGTAGTCGAGGACGTAGAGGGCGCCGTCCGGGCCGAACCTCCAGTCCATGAGGTTCCTGATGCCGTCGTTGCCGACCGGCACGATCTTCTTCAGCGACTCGGAGTGCACCGGCAGGCCCCCGTCGCCTTGCGTCGCCGGGTTCATCAGGACGGCGTTGCGCGGCTGGTCGGCGTCGTAGAAGTCGCCGACGAACCACTTGCCGTCCCAGTAGGCGGGCCACTTGGCCGTGCTCGCGCTCGCCGCGTCGTAGCGGTACACCGGGCCGTTCATCGCGGCCTGGCCGCCGCCCTTCAGCCACGGCAGCAGATAGCGGGCCTCCTCCTGCTTGTAGGACGGGACACCGCTCGCGTCCCGCGGGTAGTCCGGGGCGCCGCCCTGCGGCGAGTACCAGATGTTGTTGCCGGTGACCGGCGGCAGGTTCACCAGGCCGTCGTTGTTCGGCGACTCGTTCCTCGGGTGGTCGCAGTCGTACCAGCCGAGCGGTTTCGTCGGGTCCGGCAGATTGCGGTCGCGGTAGGGCTGCTTGTTGCCCATGCAGTACGGCCAGCCCCGGTTGGACGCCTCGGTGATGACGGCGAACGTGTCGTACTTGGCCGGACCCCAGGTCGTCGACGGGACGCTCGCGTCCGGACCGACCCAGCCCGCGTACAGGATGTCGGTCCGCTGGTCGACGGAGATGCGGGCCGGGTTCCTGACCCCCATCACGTAGATCTCGCCGCGCGTCTTGCCGCCGCCCTCGTCGCTCTCCCGGCCGGTGAAGAGATTCCCCTCGGGAAGCGTGTACGTCCCGTCGGGCTCCGGGTGGATGCGAAGGATCTTGCCGTTGAGGTTGTTGGTGTTGCCGGCGGTGCGGCGCGCGTCGGCGAAGGAGACGCCCTTGTAGTTCGGTTGCGGGTTGTTTCCGGAGTAACCGTCGCTGAAACCGCTCGAGTTGTTGTCGCCGGTCGCGATGTACAGGTTCCCCCGGGAGTCCCAGGCCATCCCGCCGCCCGCGTGGCAGCAACTGTGCACCTGCACCGGCCACTTCAGCAGCACCTTCTCGCTGCCGAGGTCCAGCTTGTTCGTGGCGAGGTCGAGCGTGAACCGGGAGACGCGCCGCTCGGCCAGCCGCCTCTCGCGGTCGACCCCCGAGTGGGGCGTGTAGTGCAGGTACACCCAGCCGTTCTGCGCGAAGCGCGGGTCCAGCTCGATGCCGAGCAGGCCCTCCTCGACCTTGACCAGCTCGTCACCGCCGCCCTTGTTCCCGAAGACGGTCAACGCGCCCGCCAGGGTGACCTTCTTGGCCGCCGGGTCGTAGACGTGGATCTCGCCCTTGCCCTTGCCGATGTCCGGGTTGTTCCAGTCGGTGATCACCGGCTGCGAGGAGTCGGCACCGCCGCGGCCGATGTAGAGCACCCGGCCGTCGGGCGCCGTGACCAGCCCGTGCGGCTCGCCGATCTGGTCGTTCAGACCGGGGCGGTTGGGCTGCGTCAGCCGTTCGGCCTTGTAGTTGGCCGCGATGGTCGCCTTGCAGTCGGCCTGCGTCAGCCGGGCCGTCCACAGCAGCGCGCCCCGCAGATGCGCGCGGAAGTCCGTCTCGTCGTACGAGGACACCGTGCCGCCCATACCCGTGTAGAAGGACCGGCCACCGTCATAGTCCCGGCACCAACTGATGGGGTGGTCGGGGCCGTTGGCGCTCGACCCCGGCTGGTACGTGGACTCGCGCACCCGGGCGACGGTGTGCACCGTGCCGGAGGGGTTGCGCGTCCAGTTCGGCCACCGGTCGAGCCGCTTCCACTCGACGGGGAGGTCCTTTCCGGCCGGATGCCGGCGGTCGCCCACCTCGACGGTGGCCCGCTGGACGGTCGTGGGGCCGTTCGCCGCCGGACGGGCGCCGATCAGGCCGGTGAACCAGTCGGAGTACGGCTCCGCGCGCGCCGCGTCATGGAGGCCGACGAAACCACCGCCGGCCTCCATGTAGGCCTCCAGGCCCGCCTCCTGCTCGGGGTCGAGGACGTCTCCGCCCCCGGTCAGGAACACGATCGCGTGGTAGCGGCTCAGGCGCGGCCCGTCGGTGAAGACCGAGGCGTCGCCGGTGGCCTCGACCTCGAAGCGCTGGCCCGCCGCGCCGGTGAGGCCGATGTCCTCGATCGCCTCGATCCCGGCGTCGACGACCGGCGACTCGTCCCCGGCGGCGGCGGAGCCGTGGAAGACGAGGACGTTCACGCCCGGACCGCCCGGCGGCGAGGTCACGGACATCGTTGTCAGGGGTGGCTCGGGCGCCGGGCGCGCCTGCACGGCGGGCCCCGACAGCAGTCCGGCGGTGACGACCCCTGCGGCCACGGCGGCCACTCTGGCCCGTCTCCTGCGGCGTACGCCGCCTCTCGTGCTTCTCGCGCTCATCGCGGTCCTCGCGCTTCTCGTGCTCCACCCTCGTAAGTGCATGGGCACCTCCTTGGTCACAGCGGCAGCGCCATGGAAGCTAGACCCCTTTGCCCGGCTCGCCAAGACCAATCACCGCAATGGCACTAACTTTGTCCTGGGTGTGGAAGAACGGCGGAATGCCCGGTACCGTCACACCGGCTCATCACAGGTTCGCGCGGGCAAGGCCCGTATCACGGTGGGGAGTTCCGTATGGACAGACGTGGGTTCAACCGGCGGTTGCTGCTCGGCGGCGCCGCCGCGACATCGTTATCACTGGTGGCTTCCGAAGCCGTCGGCGCCGGCCCCACGGCCTCGGCGGCACCCGTCGGCGGCCAGGTGAGACACCTGAAGCTGTACGCCGAGAAGCTCCCCGGCGGGCAGTTCGGCTACGGCTTCGAGAAGGGCAGGGCGACGTCCCGGGACCGCTGATCGAGGTGAACGAGGGCGACACCGTCCACATCGAGTTCGAGAACACCCTGGACGTGGCGGCGAGCCTGCACGTGCACGGCCTCGACTACGAGATCACCAGCGACGGCACGGCGCTGAACCACAGCGACGTGGAACCGGGCGGCACCCGCACCTACACCTGGCGCACCCACGCCCCCGGCCGCCGCGCGGACGGCACCTGGCGTGCGGGCAGCGCGGGCTACTGGCACTACCACGACCACGTCGTCGGCACGGAACACGGCACGGGCGGCATCCGCAAGGGCCTCTACGGCCCGGTGATCGTCCGACGCAAGGGCGACGTCCTGCCGGACGCGACCCACACGATCGTCTTCAACGACATGACGATCAACAACCGGCCCGCCCACAGCGGCCCCGACTTCGAGGCCACGGTGGGCGATCGCGTCGAGTTCGTGATGATCACGCACGGCGAGTACTACCACACCTTCCACCTGCACGGACATCGCTGGGCGGACAACCGCACCGGCACGCTCACCGGTCCCGACGACCCCAGCCAGGTCATCGACAACAAGATCGTCGGCCCGGCCGACTCCTTCGGCTTCCAGGTGATCGCGGGGGAGGGCGTGGGCGCGGGCGCGTGGATGTACCACTGCCATGTGCAGAGCCACTCCGACATGGGAATGGTGGGCCTGTTCCTGGTGAAGAAGCCGGACGGCACGATCCCGGGGTACGAGCCCCACGAACCCCACGAACCCCACGAACCGCACGAACCCCACGAGCACTGAGCGGTCATGGGCGTCTCGACCTGCCCGGACGCCCCGCGCCAGCCGAAGCGGCACGCGCACCCCCTCCCCGTCACCGAGAGCGCTCTCACCTCCCCCCTCGCGCGCGGTTATCCTGAGCCGCACCGCACCGAGGAGGAGCCCCGAAGTGAGCGACACAGTGCCGCGTCCCACGCTGGAGGCAGTGGCCGCACGGGCCGGGGTGTCGCGGGCGACCGTCTCACGGGTCGTCAACGGCGGGGACGGGGTCCGTGAGCCCCTCGTCGAGCGGGTCCGGCGGGCCGTGGAGGAACTCGGGTACGTCCCCAACCAGGCCGCGCGCAGCCTGGTCACGAAGCGGCACGACGCCGTCGCCGTCGTCATCGCCGAACCGGAGACCCGGGTCTTCGCCGATCCCTTCTTCGCCCTCCAACTGCGTGGCATCAGCAAGGAGCTGACCGCCCACGACAACCAGCTGGTGCTGCTCCTCACCGAGGGCCGCGACGATCACGCCCGGGTCGCCCGGTACCTGGCGGGCGGGCATGTCGACGGCGCCCTCGTCTTCTCCCTCCATGTCGACGACCCGTTGCCCGGACTGATCCAGGGCGCCGGGGTGCCCACGGTGTTCGGCGGCCGCCCCGGCTGGGGTGACGGCACCCGCGACGTCGTGTACGTGGACAGCGACAACCGCGGCGGTGCCCGTGCGGCCGTACGCCATCTCGTCGGTCTCGGCCGTACCCGTGTCGCGCACATCACCGGGCCTCTCGACCAGACCTCCGCGGCGGACCGCCTCCAGGGCTACCGGGACGTGATGGGGGACGCCGGCCCGCGGCTGGTCGTGGAGAGCGACTTCACCCCCGGCGGCGGCGAACGGGCCATGCGGGACCTCCTCGACCGCTGCCCGGACGTCGACGCCGTGTTCGCCGCCAACGACCTGACCGCCTCGGGTGTCCTGCGCGTCCTGCGGGAACGCGGGCGGCGGGTGCCCGAGGACGTCGCCGTGGTCGGCTTCGACGACATGGTGCCGGTCGCGGAACAGACCGACCCGCCCCTCACCACGGTCCGTCAGGACATCGAGGAGATGGGCCGCATCATGACCCGCCTCCTGCTGCGCGGCCTCGACCGCCGCAACACCGGCGAGGCCGCCCCGGACGGTGTGGGGACCACCGCGCCGGGCGGTCCGGTCCTGCCGACCGTCCTGCCGACCACGCTGGTGCGCCGGGCCTCCGCATAGCGGGGGTCCGCGCTCACGCCTCCCGCGGCTCGGGCCTGATCACCGCGAAGCGGGCACCGTCCGGGTCGGCCAGCCGGGCGATCCGGCCGACGCCCTCGATGTCCGTCGCGGCCATCCGGACGGCGCCGCCCAGCTCCTCCGCCCGCGCCACGACCGCGTCCACGTCCGCCACCTCGACGTACGGCAGCCAGTACGCCGGGTACGGCGCCTCCGTGGGGTCCTCGGCCAGCGGGACGACCCCGCCGAACACGGACTCCTCGCCGCCTCCGGCGGGGTTCACACAGGTGTACGTACCGCCGGGGAAGGAGACGCCCGAGGTCTCCAGGCCCAGCGCGGCGCGGTAGAAGGCGGCCGCGGCGGCGATGTCCGGGGTGTACAGCTCGACCCAGCACAGCGAACCCGGCTCGCCCGCCACGTCCAGACCCTCGAGCCGGCCCGGCTGCCAGACGCCGAAGGGGACCCCGGCCGGATCGGCGATGATCGCCATCGTGCCCTGACCCATGACGTCCATCGGCGGGAACAGCACCCTGCCGTGCGCCCGCTCGGCCGCCGTGCAGGTGGCGTCGGCGTCGGCCGTCCGGAAGTACACCGTCCACGACGGAGGGCCCTGCTCGGGCGCGGACCGCATACCGCCCGCCGCGGTCTTCCCGTCCAGCTGGAAGAAGCCGTAGCCGCCGGCGTCGGGGCCCGCGGACACGAACCGCCAGCCGAAGAGGGCACCGTAGAAGGCGGAGGCGCGGTCCATGCCGGACGTGCCGATGTCGAGCCAGTTCGGAGCGCCGTTGACGAAACGGGTGGTGAGCATCTTCACCCTCCTCCTCGGAAGTCCCGTTCTCTGCACTGCTTGCCGCACTGCCGAGTGTTGCACCGCCCACCGACGATCGCTGCCGGAGCGCGGACGGCGGCCCCGGCGCGCCGCCGTGCGCCATCGTCCGTTCCGGGGGCACCATCAGTGCGGCCGGGGCCCTGCCGAGCCGCGTATATCAGGCGTTGATGGAACGTTTTTCGCCGCGCGTCACGATTCTGGCCATGTACACCGACACGATTCCCACGCCCGACCTCGCCTGGCAGCGGGAGGCACTGTGCGCCCAGACCGGAGCGGACTTCTTCTTCCCGGAACCCGGCAGCTCGGTACGGGAGGCCAAGCGCATCTGCGGCATGTGCGAGATGCGGACCGCGTGCCTCGACTACGCCCTCGCCCACGACGAACGCTTCGGCGTCTGGGGCGGCCTGTCCGAGAAGGAACGCCTCCACCTGCGCCGTACGAACTGACCCCGCGGACCGCCCGGGACCCGCAAATCTGTACGACCGCATCGCGGGGGTGCGGTTAAGATCCGGGAGTGCTTCCGGACGTAGCGCAGAGGCAGTCGCGGTGCCCTGCACAGGCACGTCACGCCGGTTCGAATCCGGCCGTCCGGAGCGTTGCGCGGTCCCGTGGAGCAGAGGCAGACTCACCGCCTTCTCAGGGCGGACACGCCGGTTCGAATCCGGTCGGGACCACGGCACGGCGAGCGCGGGTGCGGGGCGGGCGGGGAAACATGGGTCAGGCGAACGAGGCCGTCTCCGAGGCGGAGATGGCCGTCTTCCACGAGGTCGTGGGCAAACTGCGGGCCCTGCCCGTCGACGACCCGGTACGGCTGAGGGCCGAGCAGGTCGCCGCCTCCTTCGCCCGCGACGGGCGGCTGCGGCGGCGCAAGGCGCGCGACGCCGAGGTGTCGGCCGCCGACGCCGCAGCGATGGCCGCCACCGCGACCGGCGCCCTGGACCGGCGCGAGGACGCGCCGCTGGACGGGACCGGCCGCGCCGGCGTCTTCCACCGCCCGCGCACCTGCTACGTCTGCAAGTCGCCCTACCGGCACGTCGACGCCTTCTACCACCGCCTCTGCCCCGCCTGCGCCGCCGACAACACCGCCCGCCGCGCCCTGAGCACCGACCTGAGCGGACGGCGCGTCCTGCTCACCGGCGGCCGCGTGAAGATCGGCTTCCAGCTGGCGCTGATGATGCTGCGCGACGGCGCGCAGCTCCTGGTCACCTCCCGCTTCCCGCACGACACCGTGCGGCGTTTCCACGCCGAACCGGGCAGCGCGAAGTGGCGCGACCGGCTCACCGTCCTCGCCGTGGACCTGCGCGACCCGCGCCAGGTGCTGGGCCTGTGCGAGGAGCTGCGCGCGGAGGGACAGCCGCTCGACATCCTCGTCAACAACGCCGCCCAGACCGTACGCCGCCCGCCCGAGTCGTACGCCCTGCTGGCCGCCGGCGAGCACGACGAGCTGCCGGAAGGGGTGCGCCGGGCCCCGGGCTTCACGCCGATGCGGATGCTGGAGGGGCTCGGGGGATCCGTCTCCGCGCTGCCCGCGTCCCTGCGCGAGGCCGACGAGGCCGGGCTGCTGCCCGACCCCTCCCCGGAGAACTCCTGGTCGGCCCGGCTCGGCGCGCTGGACCCGGCGGAGGTGCTGGAGACGCAGCTCGTCAACGCCCTGGCCCCCGCCCTGCTGTGCGACCGGCTGCTGCCCCTGCTGCTGGCGTCGCCGCGTCCGTGCCGGTACGTCGTCAACGTCACCGCGGTGGAGGGCCGGTTCGCGGTGCGCAACAAGCAGCCCGGCCATCCGCACACCAACATGGCCAAGGCCGCCCTCAACATGCTCACCCGCACCAGCGCGGCCGAACTCGCCGAGCGGGGCGTCCACATGTGCGCCGTCGACACCGGCTGGATCACCGACGAGAACCCGGCACCCAAGAAGGCCCGCATGGCGGGCGCGGGCTTCCGCACACCGCTCGACATCGTGGACGGCGCGGCGCGCGTCTACGACCCGATCGTGCGCGGCGAGGCCGGCGACCCGGTGTCGGGCGTGTTCCTCAAGGACTACCGGGAGGCCCAGTGGTGAGCGAGGACCCCGGTCCCTCGCCCGCGCTCCGCGACACGACGACGGGAGCGTCCCGCCTCACCGCCGCATCCCGGTGAACACCCCCGTCCAGAACTGCTGGTGCTGCTGCGAAGCCCCCACCAGATACGTCGCCCGCAGTTTCGCCGGCAGCCGGGCGACCAGCCGGGACACCACCGCGCGGTGCTTCTTCAGCTGCGACAGCTCCGCGTTGGCGAGGATCTGGTGGACCACGTCGCTGTCGTCGCCGCCCTCGCCGGAGTGCTCGGCGGCGCGCCGCAGCCGGGCCTCCCACATGTCCGCGTCCCGGGCCAGCTCGCGCAGGCCCGTCACCGGGCGGCCCCGGAACCGGTCGACGAGGGCGGAGAGCGGCACGGGCGCGTACTCGCCGTCCCCGAGGTAGACGGTCGCCATCTCCAGCGGCAGGCCGCGCCGGTGCAGCTTGATCAGCCGCTCCAGGGTCCGCTTGGTGATCCAGGCGCGGCCCTCCTCGTCGATGTCGTGCTTCCACCACTCCAGCACCGTCTCGGCGTCCGAGCCGTACCGCGCGAGCAGCCACTCGTTGGCCGGGATGTCCTGCGGCGCCACTTCCAGCGAGGCCGTGAACCGGGTCGCCTGCGCGATGTTGTTCCGCGACACCAGCAGCTTGCGGCCCAGGTGGTACGGCGGGTTCTGCACGGCGATCTGGGCGCGCAGGTTCTCGATGCGCCGCCCGGCCAGCGACCACTCCTGGGTGATCTCCATCAGTTTGGCGAAGGCGGCCTTGTCCTTGGGCCGGTTGTACTCGTCCCACACGATCACCTTGGCCTCGGGACCCGTGAAGTTCGCGGCGAGCAGGTTGTCCAGGGTGCCGTCCGGCGACGGCACCGGCGCGCACAGGTCCTCGACGTTCGTCACGGGCAGCGAGAAGTACAGGGCCTCGCGGCCCAGCCCCTCCCGGACCGTCTCGCGCACCAGCTCCGTCTTGCCGCACCCCGGAGGGCCCTGGAGCAGCACCGTCCAGCGGTTGCGCAGCGCCGCCCGCACCACCTGCCGTACCGGGTCGGGGACGGTGGCCGGGTTGGGCGCGCCGAGGGCCTCCGCGATGCGGTCGAGGATCTCGGCCGTGCGGTTCTGGCCGGGCCTGCCGTCCGGGCCGGGCTCGGCCAGCCGCAGCCGTTCGCCGTCGAGCAGCGGCAGCCCCCAGCGCAGGGGGAACCCCTCGCGGGCGTTGGCCAGTACATGGTCCAGGGTGCGCGGGGACAGCAGCTCGCGCAGTGCCGGGGAGAGCGAGGCCCACAGGGAGAACACCGGACGCAGGTCCCACGGGCGGTACTTGGCGGCGAGGTGCCGGCGCCACGAGGTGTCGTTGGCGGTGATCCGCATCGTGACCATGCGGTCGAGCAGCGCGAGGTCGCCGCGCCGGGCCGAGGTCTCGGTCAGCGACTCGTTGTCGGTGAGGAACACCCCGACGCAGCCCAGGGCACGCAGATCGTGTTCGCCGAGCGTCCAGTTGCAGGCGACCTGCATGAGCTGCGACTGGACGGTGTCGCCGGCCTGCAGCGAGTCGTCGATGAGCAGAACGAACGGCCGCCCCGGTCTGAGTCCGCTCATCACCAGTTGGCGCAGCACCGGTTCACCCGAGTGCGGGTCCCGCACCGGCGCGTTGACCAGCAGGTCGTCCGGCGTCAGATTCGCCGCCGGCACGTACACGAGGGCGGTGTCCGGGCGGGTGCGCGCGAGGTACGAGAAGAAGGTCGCCGTCTTGCCGATGCCGTGCTCGCCGAAGATCTGTCCGGTCTGCCGGAGGTCGATCATCGCGTCGATGAAGTCTTCCAGCCGCGAGACCTCGGTGCGCCTGTGAGGGGTGGTCGGGATGTTCATCCGCCCTGTCTCCGGTGTCATCTACCACGAACCTGTCGTGACGCGATGGCAGGCCATCGCCGGGGTGTGCGTCTCGGGCCACTCCCTGCCCCCGTCGGTGATCAGCCAGATCCACTTGTCCGGCTCGGCGGGCGTGACCGGCGGTGCGTACCCGTCGGTGACGACGACCACCGCGTCCGGACTCACGTCCAGCACCTTGCCGCCGACCTCGGTACGCCCCTCCACGTAGTCGGCGACGGCCCGGAAGCTGGTGCCCCCGCCGCCGTACACCCGCTCGCCGGGCACGAAGGGCATCACCACTGCGTCGAAGGAGAGCCAGTGCGCCTCCACGCCGTCGATGCGGCCGACCAGTTCGGTGAGCCGGCGGACGACGTCGTCGGGCATCGATCCCGAGGTGTCGTAGGCGATCACCAGGACCTTGTCGCGGACCGGGCCGCGGCGCGCGAGCATCGGCTCCTGGCCCAGGGCCGCCAGCAGCGCGCCGCGCTTCTTCGGATACACCAGCCGCTCGCCGTCGCGCAGTTTCGAGGCGAGCACGTCGACCAGCCAACGCTGCCACCAGTGGACCGTCCGCGTGCGCGTGGTCTCGCCGCGCAGCACCCCGGCGCCCAGGGTGCCCCACAGCCGGGCCGCCCGCGCCGAGCCCTCCTCGGTACGGCCCATCAGCTCCAGCAGCTCCCGCTCCGCGCCCGATTGCCGCGCCGGGCCGCCAGCAGGGAGTTGAGCAGCGCGGAGGACGTCACCGCGTCGATCGTCTCCTGGTCGGCGGGGACCGCTCCCGCCACCATGTGCACGCACAGCCGCTCGTCGGGGACCGGCGGGTGACGCATCCGCTTCAGCTCGGCGTACACCCCCATGTCCGTCGCGATGAACGTCTCGTACGTCACCGGCTCCAGTCCGTGCGCCGTCAGGTCCTCGGTGTAGGCGTCGTACACCTTCCGGGGGTCGACTCCCGTCGGGCGGCCGTCCAGCAGGGGTAGTTCCTCGCGGCCGAGGCGGATCAGGGCCACATGGTTGACGGCGACCTCGGCGGCCAGCGTGAACACCGGGTCGTCGCGCAGTTCCGGGTCGGCCAGCAGGTGCCGGTGCACGAGATGGCGGGCCTCGTGGAACAGGACGAACTTCACGCCGGCCAGGCCCAGTCCCACGAAGAAGTCGGGGTTGTACAGCAGCAGGCAGGTGCCGTCGCCGGAGGCCACCACGGCCGCCGTGTCCACCGCCGTCGTCGGGATCTGGTGGTGGCATTTCGCGTACAGCCAGGACGCCACCGCCGACTCGGTCAGGCCGAAGTCCAGCAGTGCGGCCTCCTTCAACCTCCGGGCCTCCTCCACGACCGCGGGATCCGCCGGGCGGTACGCCTCCAGCGCCCTGCGGTCGGCGAGGTCCACGACGGGCGCACGCCGCCCCCGCTCCCCGTACCCCATGTCGAGCCCCCGCCCTCCCCGTGCCTGCCCCGGCGCCTCATTGGTACCAGTCCGGACCGACAACGGGCCAAGGCATTACGATCTGCGGCAAGGGCGGGGCCGTAGCGCAGAGGCAGGCGCATGGTCTCCAAAACCAGAACACGCTGGTTCGAATCCAGCCGCCCCGCCCCCCTGCCGCCCGGCTCAGGCGATCGCGCCCGCCGTCGCGACCAGTTCCGGGACCGTTCCGTGGAACGTGGCGACCAGTTGCGCCAGCACCGCCCAGGCCTCCTCGCGGTCGCCCAGGTGTTCCTGTACCAGCGGGCGCAGGGCGTCCTCGGCGGCGCCGATCCGGGCCGGGAACATCAGGTGACCCATGGCCAGGACCTCCAGCACGCCGACCGCGGGGCCGTGCGTGGTGGCGTAGCCGGCGGGGCCGTCGAGCACGCCCGCCGTGCGCACCCGGTGGGTGAACTTGGGGTGCGAGCCGAACTGGGCACGCAGTGCCGCCGGGCAGTCGGGGCGTACGGACAGCGCCCAGCGCGCGTAGCCGGGCAGTGCACGCTCGGCGTCCGCCTCGGTGACCGTGCGCCAGTCGTCCCGGCTCAGGACCATGGACGCGGCGGCCCGTGCGGCGGACATGGTGGCTGCCTCGCGCAGGGCACCGACGAGGCCGTGGCGGACGTAGCTCTCGGGGATCTCGGGCTCCTCGCCCGGCACCCTGTGCACCCGGACCGGCCGCGTGCGGTCGGGGCCGAAGGGGACGCCGCGGGCGATGGCCCGGCGCAGACCCGCGTCGGTGGCGAGGTGGCGCCACACCACGGCGTTCAGCTCGGGATCGTCCTGCTCCAGGATCCACAGCACCACGGAGGACGGCACCTTCTGCCAGCTCCACACCCGGTTGAGCCTGCGCCGGACCGCCTCGGGACCGTCGGGTTCGGGGGAGGGGAGCGCGATCCGCTCCCGGATCCGGAGGGCGGCGTCCGCGTCGGTCAGGCCGAGGAGGAAGCCGAGCGCCTGCTGGACCGTGTGGCTGTAGTGCATGGCGGCATGATGCCGCAGGCCGCGAACGGCCCGCACCGGGAATTCGCTTCCCTGTGCGGGCCGTTCGCGTACGGCGTGGTGGCGGGCGGTGGCGTCAGCCCGCGGCGCGGGCCGCCATGCGGGCCTTGCGGGCCGCCAGCTTCTCGTCGAACTTCGACGCCTCCGAGTCCAGGCCGCTCATGTACAGGCCGAGTTCCTCCTGCGCCTTGAGGCCCTCCGGGCCGAGACCGTCGATGTCCAGGACTTTCAGGTAGCGCAGGACGGGCTGGATGACGTCGTCGTGGTGGATGCGCATGTTGTAGATCTCGCCGATCGCCATCTGCGCGGCGGCCCGCTCGAAGCCGGGCATGCCGTGGCCGGGCATCCGGAAGTTCACGATCACGTCGCGTACCGCCTGCATCGTCAGGTCGGGCGCGAGCTCGAACGCCGCCTTGAGCAGGTTCCGGTAGAAGACCATGTGCAGGTTCTCGTCGGTCGCGATGCGGGCCAGCATGCGGTCGCAGACCGGGTCGCCCGACTGGTGGCCGGTGTTGCGGTGCGAGACGCGGGTCGCCAGCTCCTGGAAGGCGACGTAGGCCACCGAGTGCAGCATCGAGTGGCGGTTGTCCGACTCGAAGCCCTCGCTCATGTGGACCATCCGGAACTGCTCCAGCTGGTCCGGGTCCACCGCGCGCGAGGCGAGCAGGTAGTCGCGCATCACGATGCCGTGCCGGCCCTCCTCCGCCGTCCAGCGGTGCACCCAGGTTCCCCAGGCGCCGTCCCGGCCGAACAGCGAGGCGATCTCGTGGTGGTAGCTGGGGAGGTTGTCCTCGGTGAGCAGGTTCACCACGAGGGCGATCCGGCCGATCTCGGTGACCTTGGACTGCCCCTTCTCCCAGGCCTCGCCGTCCTCGAAGAAACCGGGGAAGTTGCGGGCGTCGCTCCACGGCACGTACTCGTGGGGCATCCAGTCCTTGGTGACCTTCAGATGCCGGTTGAGTTCGGTCTCGACCACTTCCTCCAAGGCGTACAGCAGCCGTGCGTCGGTCCAGACGGCGGAGGGACTGCCGAGGTGCGGGGAGGTGGTCGTCACGGGTACTCCAGGGGGACGTGATCAAATGCGGACTGCGTCCGGCGGGCGGCGCCGGAACTTACGGGATCGTAGGCTACGAACCCGTAGGTTACGTAGCCGTAGGTTAAGTTCGCTGTAAAGACTGCTGATCAGCGCCTGTCCTGTCAGGCGTCCGGGGGACTTTCCGGGTACCCCGAAGGGCCCCGGGACATGCAGGTCGCGGGGCCGAACCGGGGACAGGATCACCCGATCAGGCGTACAGACCCCGCAGGCGCACCGAGAGGCATGTCACACATCCCTCCAGCTTCTCGAACTCGCTGATGTCGACCACGACGGGCTCGTACCCCAGGTCGGCGAGCAGGGCCGCGGTCCTGGGCGCGCTCGCCGAGATCAGCAGCCTGGGGCCGCCGAGCAGCACCACATGGCCGCCGGCCTCCTCGGGAACCGACAGGAACCGCGGGAACAGCGCCGGCCGGTCCACCTTCGGGATGTGGCCGATCACGGTGCCGTCGGGCAGTGCGGTGACCGCCGACTTCAGATGCAGCACCTTGCTCACGGGGACGGCCACGACCCGCGCCCCGAGCGGCTCGAAGGCCTCCCGGACCTGCTGGACCCCGGCCGCGTTGGTACGGCCGCCCCGGCCGACGTAGACCGTGTCGCCGGCCTTGAGGACGTCGCCGCCGTCCAGCGTGCCCGGCTCCCAGATCCAGTTGACCGAGCAGCCCAGCCGGGCGACGGCCTCCTCGACCCCGGCGGTCTCCGCGCGCCGGGACTCGGCGCCGGACCGCGCGATCAGGGCGACGTTGCGGTACATCACCACCGTGTCCTCGACGAACACGGAGTCCGGGCAGTCGTCGGCGGGCTCGACCTCGACGGTCTCCCAGCCGTTGGCCCGCAGGGCCTCGGCGTAGGCCTCCCACTGCTCCAGGGCGAGGCCCACGTCGACCGTCCCGCGTTCGACATGCGTCACCAGGCCTTCGGCGAGGCGCGGGCTGGGGCGGCGGATGAGGGCCTTCTTACTGGGCACGTCCAGGTCTTTCGCATCGGCGGTGGCTGACCGGCGCCGCGTGAGGGGCGCCGGTCAGCCATCATGCAGGGCGGGTCCACGACGGCAAAACCCTCTCAGCCGGGCCGTAGCCCTCCCGAGACCCGCCGCGCTACGCCGGATCCGCCAGTTCCCGCGCCGACGTCGGGCGCAACTCCCCGTCCAGCAGCAGCCAGCGGGTGATCCCGATCGACTCCAGGAACGGCAGATCGTGGCCGGCCACGATCAGGGCGCCCTCGTAGGACTCCAGGGCGGACGTGAGCTGCCGGACGCTCGCCATGTCGAGGTTGTTCGTCGGCTCGTCCAGCATCAGCAACTGCGGCGCGGGCTCGGCCAGCATCAGCGCGGCGAGCGTCGCCCGGAACCGTTCGCCGCCGGACAGCGTCGCCGCCTTCTGGTCGGCCCGCTCGCCCCGGAACAGGAAGCGGGCCAGCCGGGCCCTGATCCGGTTGTTGGTGGCGTCCGGCGCGAAGCGGGCCACGTTCTCGGCGACCGTCAGCTCGTCGTCGAGCACGTCCAGCCGCTGCGGCAGGAAGCGGAACGGCACGTGCGCGCGTACCTCGCCCGCGACCGGGGCCAGCTCCCCGGCGATCGTGCGCAGCAGCGTCGTCTTGCCCGCACCGTTACGCCCCACCAGCGCCACCCGCTCGGGCCCCCGCAGATCGAGACCGCCCTCCACGCGCGCGCCGTACGCGAGCCGCAGATCCAGCAGGGTGAGGACGTCACGGCCCGGCGGTACGGCCGTGTACGGCAGGTCGACGCGGATCTCGTCGTCGTCCCGGACGGCCTCGACCGCCTCGTCGAGCCGCTCCCTGGCCTCGGCGAGCTTCTCCTCGTGCAGGATGCGGTGCTTGCCGGCGGACTCCTGCGCCGCCCGCTTGCGCGCCCCCATGACGATCTTCGGTTCGCGTTTCTGGTCCCACATCTTCTGGCCGTACCGCTTGCGCCGGGCCAGCTTGACCTGGGCGTCGACCAGTTCGCGTTTCTGTTTGCGCAGGTCGGACTCCGCGACGCGCACCATGCGCTCGGCGGCCTCCTGCTCGGTGGCGAGCGCCTCCTCGTAGGCGGAGAAGTTGCCGCCGTACCAGGCGACCTCCCCGGCGCGCAGGTCGGCGATCTGGTCGACGAGTTCGAGCAGCTCCCGGTCGTGACTGACGACGACCATCACGCCCGGCCAGGTCGCGACGGCCGCGTACAGCCGCCGCCGGGCGTACAGGTCGAGGTTGTTGGTGGGTTCGTCGAGCAGCAGGATGTCCGGCCTGCGCAGCAGCAGTGCGGCCAGCCGCAGCAGGACGGACTCGCCGCCCGACACCTCGCCGATGGTGCGGTCCAGGTCGATGTGGGCGAGACCGAGTTCGCCGAGGGTCGCCAGGGCGCGCTCCTCCACGTCCCAGTCGTCGCCGACGGTCTCGAAGTGCTCCTCGGACACGTCCCCGGCCTCGATGGCGTGCAGCGCGGCCCGGCGGGCGGCGATCCCGAGGGCCTCGTCGACGCGGAGGGAGGTGTCGAGCGTGACGTTCTGCGGGAGGTGTCCGACCTCGCCCGCCGGGCGGACGGTGCCGTCGGAGGGGGTCAGTTCACCGGAGATCAGCTTCAGCAGGGTCGACTTGCCGGAGCCGTTGACGCCGACGAGGCCGGTCCGGCCGGGGCCGAAGGCGACGTCCAGGCCGTCGAAGACGGGGGTGCCGTCGGGCCAGGCGAAGGAGAGGGACGTACAGGTGATCGAAGATGACAAGGGGGCCTCGCGTTCGCGTGTGCGGTCAGGGCAACGCGTATCGAGACACCAGAAGGCGGCGACCACCGCGGGAGCGGGGGAGCGCGGGGCCACGGGAAACCCGTGGGAGAGCCCTGCTCCGCAAGGACGGCTCGAACGCCGAGGTCGCACGCGACGCCGTCACCCTGACGGGTGTGGCGCGGTGTCTCAGGACCTCAGACGAGCAACGTCCTTCTCCTATCGGCGGCAACAGATGCGTCGTCCACGGTAGGAGCGGCCAGGAAGGGCTGTCAACGGATTAACAGGCGTCCCGCATCAGTTCCGCGAGGTCGTGGTCCAGGTCGAGCTGGAGGTGCTCCAGACCGGCCGGCACCAGCTCGCTGGTGGCCCGGAGGAAGCGCCGGATCTCCGCCGAGTGCACGTGCACGACGGCGGTGCCCTCGGGCGCGTGGAACTCCAGCACCGTGCGGTCGTATCCGTACGGCCGTACCCGGACGTCCCCGTCGCCCTCGTCCTCCCGCAGACCCGCCGTGAGCAGGTCGCGGGCGAAGGTCCAGCAGACGTCCACACCCTCCAGGGTGGCCGGGGCCGGGAAGGTCATGCGGACGGCGAAGGGATCACGCCGGTCGTAGTGCAGTGTGGCGGGGATGCTCTGCATCCGAGGCGCGGCGGCGACCAGGCGCGCCTCGACGGGCTGCTCGATGACGATGGACAACGCCTTGCTCCCTAGTGACGGCGGGGCGAACTTCCGGATGGGTGGGGCCGGACACTGGAAGAGACGCCGGAACCGGCCGATCCGTGCACACGAGGACCGAGTGACCTCGGTCACCGCCTTTCATGCACAGGAGTGACTCACCTCTCCTGCCGTGCCGCGTAGGGCCCTTGAGGTGATCGCGGGCATCTGGACGCGACCGAGGAGGTGGACTAGCTTCGCCCGCCATGAGGCCCTTGGGGAAGACGTGGCGCAGGACAGGCGGGGTACGGACGGCACGGGCGAGGCGTGCCGGGCGGACGGCCGCGGCGGGAGCGGCCTGCGCGGCGGCGCTGGCCGTGCTGACGGCCGTACCCGCGCAGGCCGGTGACGCCGGGCCCGGCGGCCGGGCGCCCGCCTGGGCGCTCAAGGACACCGGCGCCTCCACCGTCCGCTTCCGCGGGCTGGCCGCGGTCGACCGGGACACCGCCTGGGTGGCCGGCACGCGGGGCACCGTCCTGCGCACCACCGACGGCGGCGCGAGCTGGCGCAACGTCTCCCCGCCCGGTGCCGCCGAACTCCAGTTCCGGGACGTCGAGGCGTTCGACGCGCGGCACGCCGTGGTGCTCGCCATCGGCGAGGGCGAGGCCTCCCGCGTCTACCGCACCGACGACGGCGGGGCGACCTGGACGGAGTCCTTCCGCAACACCGACGCACGGGCCTTCTACGACTGCCTGACCTTCTTCGACCGCCGCCACGGCCTGGCGATGAGCGACCCCGTGGACGGCCGGTTCCGCATCCTGTCGACCAGCGACGGCGGCCGCTCCTGGACGGTGCTGCCGGACGCGGGCATGCCGTCGGCCCTGCCCGGCGAGGCGGGCTTCGCGGCGAGCGGCCAGTGCCTGGTGTCGGCCGGTCCACGGGACGTGTGGCTGGCCACCGGCGGCGCCGCACGCGCGCGTGTGCTGCACTCCGCCGACCGGGGAGCGACCTGGACGGTCACCGACGCGCCGATCCCGGCGGGCGACCCCGCGCGCGGGGTGTTCGCGCTCGCCTTCCGCGACCGCGGCCACGGCCTGGCGGTCGGCGGCGACTACCGCGCCGACCAGCCCTCCCCGTCGGCCGCCGCCACGACCGGCGACGCGGGCCGGACCTGGCGGCCCGCCGGCACGCCTCCGCCCGCCTATCGCTCCGGCGTCGCCTGGCTGCCGCACAGCCGTACCGCCGCCCTCGCGGTCGGCCCGACCGGCACCGACCTGACCACGGACGCCGGCCGCACCTGGCGCACGGTCGACACCGGCTCGTACGACACCGTCGACTGCACCCGCGACCACGGCTGCTGGGCCGCCGGTGAACAGGGACGGGTGGCACGGCTGGAGAGATAGCCGTTTCGGGGTACCCGGCGGTGCGGACACGAAAGGAGTGAGCGCACATGCCACGCGGTTCCAGTCCCAAGCGGGAGCGCCAGTACGAGCACATCAAGGAGAGCGCGCAGGAGCGGGGGGAGAGCGCCGGCCGGGCGAAGGAGATCGCCTCCCGCACGGTGAACAAGGAGCGCGCCCGGTCCGGCGAGTCGAAGACCGCGAGCCGCACCTCCACGCAGGACATGTCGTCCGGCAAGCGGGGCGGACAGCGGTCCGGAAAGGGTTCCGGGGGACCCACGTACGACCAGCTGTACGAGGAGGCCAGGCGCCGCGGCGTCCACGGCCGTTCGGACATGAACAAGAGCCAGTTGCAACGCGCCCTCGGCAAGGACTGACGGCGCGGCCCGCTCAGCCGGGCGTGACCCGGTACCGCTCCAGCTCGGGCGCCGTCTTCGTGGCCTCGAACTCCGTGATCCGGTACGCGCACACGCCGGCCAGGACGAAGGGGTCGCCCGCCGTGAGTTCCTCGATGCGGGCGCGGTCCTCGGCCACGGCGACGATCACTCCGCCGTCGCGGGGGTTCTTGCGGCCGGACGCCAGGAACGCCCCGCGCGCGTACTGCTCCTCGAGCCAGGCGACATGGTCCGGGAGGACGGCGTCCACCGCGTCGAGCGGTGCGGTGTAGGTCAGTTCCAGTACGAACATGACCGCGAGCCTACGCCTCCGGGTGGCCCCGTAGGCTCGTCCCCACCATGACGACCGTACGCGTTCCGGCGGGCTGGCCCGCCACCGAGGAAGAGGCCCGCGCCGTCCAGGACGAGCTGCGGGCCGAGGTGGTGCGGGACGAACCCGGGCCGCCGCCCGGCACCGGGCGGGTGACCGGGGTCGACGTCGCCTACGACGACGAGCGGGACGTCGTCGTGGCGGCGGCCGTCGTGCTGGACGCGGCGAGCCTCGACGTGGTCGCCGAGGCCACCGCCGTCGGGCGGATCTCCTTCCCGTACGTGCCCGGCCTGCTGGCCTTCCGGGAGATCCCGACGGTGCTCGCCGCCCTGGACGCCCTGCCCGGCGAACCCGGCCTGGTCGTCTGCGACGGCTACGGCCTCGCCCACCCCCGCCGCTTCGGCCTCGCCAGCCATCTGGGGGTCCTCACCGGCCTCCCGACGATCGGCGTCGCGAAGAACCCGTTCACCTTCACGTACGCGACCCGGCCGACGAGCGCGGGTCCGCCGCACCGCTGCTCGCCGGCGACGAGGAGGTCGGCCGCGCCCTGCGCACCCGCGCGGGCGTCAAACCGGTCTTCGTGTCCGTCGGACACCGGGTGAGCCTGGACAACGCCTGCGCCCACACCCTGGCCCTCGCCCCGGAGTTCCGCCTGCCGGAGTCGACCCGGCGGGCGGACGCGCTGTGCCGCAGGGCGCTGCGGGAAGCCCTTCAGGAGGCGCCGCGGGGGCTGTCTCAGGAGTCGGCCACCCGCCACTGACCTATCTCGCGGTACTCCGAGTCGTACACCGGCGACCCGTCACCGGGCTCCAGGGCGTAGTGGCCGAGGTTCCCGCCCCAGTACCGCAGGACACGCCCCAGCTCACGGGCCCGGTCCTGGGCCGACGCCCCTTCGTCCAGGGCGACTTCGAGAACGAACTTCACGCAGCTCACCTCCCTCCGCTCGCGCCCTTCCATCGTTTCATTGAAGTGCTTGTTGGCACTTCGCGTCCCAACAGCCCGGTGAGCGCCGGGGGAAGGAGGCCAGAAGTCTCAAATGGGGGGCAGGCCCGGGTTGCCCAGGGCCCCTGGGGCCCGAGTGCGCGGAACTGAGTACCTGTACGGATGTGGCGCCCGGTGCGCGCCGACAGACTGGTCGCATGACGACGCACCGAGCCCCGAAGCCCCTCGCCGACCCCGACCGGCCCGTCGAACGCGCCGTGAACGCGGCGCTGGTCCTCGCCGTCCTGGCCGGACTCGGCTGGATCGCCGGGATGATCTACACCCTGGTGGAGTGGCCGGTCTAGGGCCTGTCGTTCGGATCACGCCGCAGACGCGGGGCCCGGCACGCGCATCTGCCGCGTTGTCGTCACTCGCCGACGCTCCGCGTCGCAGCTCCGCGTCGACGCCCTCCTCCGCCTCGCAGTTGCACGCACCAGACCCCGCTCACCGGCACCGAACCGCACCGTTGAATTCCTGCGGCCTGATCCAAACGGCAGCCCCGGGCGACCGGACCCGGACCGGCCGCCGGTCAGCGGCTCGCCGCCACCCGGAAGCGGATGCCGGCCGCGCGCAGCCGTTCGGTCAGCGCGTCGCCCATCGCCACCGCCGTCGTCACCTGCCCGGCCGTCTCCGGCAGGTCGTCCAAGGCCAGGGACAGCGCCGCCTCGGCGAACATCTTCGCCGTCTCGTCGTAGCCGGGGTCCCCGCCGGAGACCTCCGTGCACACCCGTCGGCCGCCGCCCTCGCCCACGAACCGGACGGAGAACCAGCTGCGCGCCCGCTTGGCGGCGCTCGGCCCCTCACCGGGCTTCAGCCGGTCCGACAGCCACCGCCGGGCGGGCGGCACCTGGGCCGCGGCGAACAGGGCGCCGACGGCCGCCGTCCCGCCCACCGCGACCGGCAGCCGTCGTACGGCCGCGTAGTGGCGGTAGCGGAAGTCGGGGCCGTAGCGCTCCAGGGCCTTCGCCGACCGGCGCACGATCTGCGGGTCGATCGTCGGCAGGGGCAGCGCCCAGGCGCCGACCTCCGGGGCGAACCGGGGCGTACCCAGCGGCGCCGTGGCCCGGCGGCCCACCAGCCGGGGCTCGTGCCGGTGCCGTTCGCGGGCCGCGGTGACCATCTGCCGGCCGCGGGCGAACTGCCCCAGCGCGGAGGCGAACGTGCCGCCCGAGAAGGTCGCGTCGGCGCTCACGAAGCCGTCCACGGTCAGCGGCACGCCCTCCGGAAGCTGCCGGACCGTGAAGTACGCGCCCAGGTCGTGCGGGACGGAGTCGAACCCGCACGCGTGCACCAGCCGGGCGCCCGTCTCCCGCGCGCGCGTGTCGTGCCGGACGTACATCAGGTCCACGAACTCCGGCTCGCCGGTGAGGTCGAGATAGTCGCTGCCGGCGTCCGCGCAGGCGGCCACCAACTCCTCGCCGTACGCCACATAGGGGCCGACGGTCGTCGCGACCACGCGCGCGTGCTCGGCGAGGGCGCGCAGCGACGCCGGGTCGGACACGTCCGCCCGCAGCACACCGGGCTCCGCGCCGCCCGGCAGCCCGTCCCGCAGCCGCCGCAGCCTCTCCTCGTCGCGGCCGGCGATCGCCCAGCGCAGCTCCGCGGGCGCGTGGGTCGCGAGGTACTCGGCGGTGAGCGTCCCGACGAAGCCGGTGGCCCCGAAGAGCACGAGGTCGTACGGACGGTCCGTCCTTTTCATCCTGCTCATGACACCCCTTGGTCTCGCAGCCCGCGCCACTGTCGGTGGCTGAGGCTAGCGTGAG
The DNA here is from genome assembly GCF_001896135.2 of Streptomyces phaeoluteigriseus. Lineage (GTDB taxonomy): Bacteria > Actinomycetota > Actinomycetes > Streptomycetales > Streptomycetaceae > Streptomyces > Streptomyces phaeoluteigriseus. Next base: position 285,930 of record NZ_MPOH02000005.1, on the reverse strand, counting down.
GAGTGCGGAGCCCGACGACGAGCCCGGAGGCAGCAGGTGGCCGTGGACAGGAACGCCCTGAGGAAATGGGCGAAAGTACGCCGCTTCGCGCTCGGCCTGCCGGGTGCGATCGAGGACTTCCCCTGGGGTGACACCGTCGCCAAGGTGGACAAGAAGGTGTTCGTCTTCCTCGGCGTCACCGACGGCAGTTACCCCCTCGGACTCACGGTCAAGCTGAAGGACGAGACGGCCCACGCCCACGCGCTGGCCTCCCCGGGCGCCGCGCCCGCCGGGTACGGCCTCGGCAGAGCGGGCTGGGTGAGCGTCCCGCTGGCGGGGGAGGGCGCCCCCGCGGCCGGGCTGCTGTGCGAATGGGTCGAGGAGAGCTACCGCACGATCGCCCCGAAGCGGCGCATAGCGGAACTCGACGCTCCCTGAGGCGGGTCGGGCGGGGCTCCCGGACCGGCCCCGTTCGGCGGCACACTGGCCAAGCGCTTGCTCGCCCAGTCTTGTGCCCACCGGTACACGTTCCTAGCATCACTGGTGTTACATCGGTTGTGTCACAGCAAGGGGGCTGGATGACGACGACGGCAGACACGGCGGGGCACGGCCCGCTCGCCGGGGTCCGCGTGGTCGAACTGGCCGGCATCGGGCCCGGCCCCTTCGCGGCCATGCTCCTGGCCGACCTCGGCGCCGACGTCGTCCGGGTGGACCGCCCCGGCGGCCCCTCCCTCGGCATCGACCCCGCCCACGACGTCACCAACCGCAACAAGCGCTCGGTGCTCGTCGACCTCAAGACACCGGACGGCCCCGCGCGCGTGCTCGACCTCGCCGCCCGCGCCGACGTGCTCATCGAGGGCAACCGCCCCGGCGTCGCCGAACGCCTCGGCGTCGGCCCCGAGGCCTGCCACGCCCGCAACCCCCGACTCGTCTACGGCCGCATGACCGGCTGGGGCCAGGACGGCCCCCTCGCCCAGCGCGCCGGACACGACATCGCCTACATCGCCCTCACCGGCACCCTCGGCATGATCGGCGCCCCCCGGCAC
>NZ_MPOH02000005.1:273169-284805 GCF_001896135.2 Streptomyces phaeoluteigriseus | reverse complement strand
CTCGGCGACTACGCCGGAGGCTCCCTCTACCTCGTCGTCGCGTCCTCGCCGCCCTGCACCACGCGCGCGCGACGGCAGCGGCCAGGTCGTCGACGCCGCCATCGTCGACGGCACCGCCCACCTCTCCGCCATGATCCACGGCATGCTCTCCGCGGGCGGCTGGCAGGACCGCCGCGCCGCCAACCTCCTCGACGGCGGCTGCCCCTACTACGGCACCTACGAGACCGCCGACGGCGGCCACATGGCCGTCGGCGCCCTGGAGCCGCGGTTCTACGACGAGTTCGTACGCCTCCTCGGCCTCGACGGCTTCGACGCCGCCCGCACGGACCTCACCCGCTGGGGCGACCTGCGCGAGGCCGTCGCGGCCCGCTTCGCATCCCGCACCCGCGACGCGTGGACGGCCGTCTTCGAGGGCACCGACGCCTGCGTGGCGCCCGTGCTGTCGCTGCGCGAGGCCCCGCACCACCCGCACCTCGCCGCCCGCAACACCTTCACCGACCACGGCGGCATCACCCCACGCCCGCCCCCGCCCCCCGCTTCTCCGCGACGCCCACCGCCGTGCGCGGCGGACCCGCTCGGCCCGGCGCCGACACCGCCGCCGTGGCCCGCGACTGGGACGTGCCCCGGCTCGCCGAACCCCGAGACCCCCAGCTCCCCGACCCTCACCGAAAGGCCTCCCCGTGAGCACCGAAGCGTACGTCTACGACGCGATCCGCACCCCGCGTGGGCGCGGCAAGGCAGGCGGCGCCCTGCACGGCACGAAGCCCATCGACCTCGTCGTCGGGCTCATCCACGAGCTGCGCGAGCGCTTTCCGAGCCTGGACCGGCCGCGATCGACGACGTCGTGCTCGGCGTCGTCGGCCCGGTCGGCGACCAGGGCTCCGACATCGCGCGGATCGCCGCGATCGCCGCCGGACTGCCGGACACCGTGGCGGGCGTACAGGAGAACCGCTTCTGCGCCTCCGGACTGGAAGCCGTCAACCTGGCCGCCATGAAGGTCCGTTCGGGCTGGGAGGACCTCGTCCTGGCGGGCGGCGTGGAGTCGATGTCCCGGGTGCCGATGGCCTCCGACGGCGGCGCCTGGTTCAACGACCCGATGACCAACCTCGCCGTGAACTTCGTGCCGCAGGGCATCGGCGCCGACCTCATCGCCACCATCGAGGGCTTCTCCCGCCGGGACGTCGACGAGTACGCCGCCCTCTCCCAGGAGCGGGCGGCCACCGCCGTCAAGGAGGGCCGCTTCGACCGCTCGATCGTGCCGGTGAAGGACCGCAGCGGCCTCGTCGTCCTCGACCACGACGAGCACCTGCGTCCCGGCACCACCGCCGACTCCCTCGCCAGGCTCAAGCCCTCCTTCGCCGACATCGGCGAACTGGGCGGCTTCGACGCCGTGGCGCTGCAGAAGTACCACTGGGTCGAGAAGATCGACCACGTCCACCACGCGGGCAACTCCTCCGGCATCGTCGACGGCGCCTCACTCGTCGCGGTCGGCTCCAAGGAGGTCGGTGAGCGGTACGGCCTCGCCCCGCGCGCGCGGATCGTCTCCGTGGCCGTCTCCGGCTCCGAGCCCACCATCATGCTCACCGGTCCGGCGCCCGCCACCCGCAAGGCCCTCGCCAAGGCCGGCCTGACCATCGACGACATCGACCTCGTCGAGATCAACGAGGCGTTCGCGGCGGTCGTCCTGCGGTTCGTGCGGGACATGGGCCTGTCCCTGGACAAGGTCAACGTCAACGGCGGCGCGATCGCCCTCGGCCACCCCCTCGGCGCCACCGGCGCCATGATCCTCGGCTCGCTCGTCGACGAACTGGAGCGCCAGGACAAGCGCTACGGCCTCGCCACCCTCTGCGTGGGCGGCGGCATGGGCATCGCCACGATCGTCGAACGCGTCTGACCACCCCGGCGGAACCAAGAGACTTCTACGGAGACCCTGTCATGACACAGAGCACCACCATCCGCTGGGAACAGGACCGCACCGGCCTCGTCACCCTCGTCCTCGACGACCCCGACCAGTCCGCCAACACGATGAACCAGGCGTTCCGCGCCTCCCTCGCCGTGGTCACCGACCGCCTGGAGGCCGAGAAGGACACCGTCCGGGGCGTCATCATCACCTCCGCGAAGAAGACCTTCTTCGCCGGCGGCGACCTGCGCGACCTGATCCGCGTCACCCCCGACACCGCCCAGGAACTGTTCGACGGCGGCCTGGAGATCAAGCGCAACCTGCGCCGCATCGAGACCCTCGGCAAGCCCGTCGTCGCCGCCCTCAACGGCGCGGCCCTCGGCGGCGGTTACGAACTCGCCCTCGCCTGCCACCACCGGATCGCCCTGGACGCGCCCGGCGCGAAGATCGGCTGCCCCGAGGTCACCCTCGGTCTGCTCCCCGGAGGCGGCGGCGTCGTCCGCACGGTCCGCCTGCTCGGCATCGCCGACGCCCTCCTCAAGGTCCTCCTCCAGGGCACCCAGTACAGCCCGCGGCGTGCCCTGGAGAACGGCCTGGTCCACGAGGTCGCCGACACCCACGAGGAGATGCTCGCGAAGGCCCGCGCCTTCATCGACGCCAACCCCGAGTCGCAGCAGCCCTGGGACAGGCCCGGCTACCGGATCCCCGGCGGCACCCCCGCCCACCCCAAGTTCGCGGCGAACCTGCCCGCCTTCCCCGCCACCCTGCGCAAGCAGACGGGCGGCGCCCCCTACCCGGCGCCGCGCGGCATCCTCGCCGCCGCCGTCGAGGGCGCCCAGGTCGACTTCGAGACCGCCCAGGTCATCGAGGCCCGCTACTTCGTGGAACTGGCCGTGGGCCAGACCTCGAAGAGCATGATCCAGGCCTTCTTCTTCGACCTCCAGGCCGTCAACTCCGGAGTCAGCCGGCCAGAGGGCGTCGCGCCCCGCCGGGTCCGCAAGGTGGCCGTCCTCGGCGCCGGGATGATGGGCGCCGGCATCGCCTACTCGGCCGCCCGCGCGGGCATCGACGTCGTCCTCAAGGACGTCTCCCTCGAAGCGGCCCTCAAGGGCAGGGCGTACTCCGAGAAGCTCTGCGCCAAAGCCGTCTCGCGCGGCCGTACCAGCCAGGAGAAGGCGGACGCGCTGCTCGCCCGCATCACGCCCACCGCGGACCCGCAGGACCTGGCGGGCTGTGACGCCGTCATCGAGGCCGTCTTCGAGGACACCTCGCTCAAGCACAAGGTGTTCCAGGAGATCCAGCACATCGTCGAGCCGGACGCCCTGCTCTGCTCCAACACCTCCACCCTCCCCATCACCGTCCTCGCCGAGGGCGTCGAGCGGCAGGGCGACTTCGTCGGCCTGCACTTCTTCTCGCCCGTCGACAAGATGCCGCTCGTCGAGATCATCAGGGGCGAACGCACCGGGGACGAGGCCCTCGCCCGCGCCTTCGATCTGGTCCGGCAGATCAACAAGACGCCGATCGTCGTCAACGACTCGCGCGGTTTCTTCACCTCACGGGTGATCGGCCACTTCATCAACGAGGGCGTCGCCATGGTCGGCGAGGGCATCGAGCCCGCGTCCGTGGAGCAGGCGGCCGCCCAGGCCGGCTACCCGGCCAAGGTCCTGTCCCTGATGGACGAGCTGACGCTGACCCTGCCGCGCAAGATCCGCAACGAGTCGAAGCGGGCCGTCGAGGAGGCCGGCGGCACCTGGCCCGGCCACCCCGCCGAGGCCGTCATCGACCGCATGGTCGACGAGTTCGGCCGCACCGGCCGCAGCGGCGGCGCCGGCTTCTACGAGTACGGCGAGGACGGCAAGCGCGTGGGCCTGTGGCCGGGCCTGCGCGAGCACTTCACCCGTGAGGACGCGCGGATCCCCTTCGTGGACATGCAGGAACGCATGCTCTTCTCCGAGGCCCTCGACACCGTCAGGCTCCTGGAGGAAGGCGTCCTGACGTCCGTCGCCGACGCCAACATCGGCTCCCTGTTCGGCATCGGCTTCCCCGGCTGGACCGGCGGCGTCCTGCAGTACATCAACGGCTACGACGGCGGCCTGCCCGGATTCGTGGCACGCGCGCGGGAACTCGCCGACCGTTACGGCGACCGCTTCACTCCGCCCGCGCTGCTGGTGGAGAAGGCTGAGAAGGGTGAGACCTTCACGGACGCGCGCTGAGCCGCCGCGCCCGTCACGGGGAGCCGTCCGACTCGGGCGGCTCCCCGAGCCACTCCCGCACCTCCTGCGTGAGCGACCGCTGGAACGCCGTCAGCAGCGCCTGCACGACCAGCGGCTGCATGTGCGCCGACAGCGACCGCACCGCCCGCGCGTCCCGCTCCGCCACATCCGCCCGCAACAGTTGTGACAACTCCTGGGCCGCTGTCCGCGCATGGTCCACCAGGACGTTGCGGGCCGCCAGGATCGCCTCCTGCGACAGCGGTACGTCGAGGAGGCGGACGCCCAGCCTGAGCAGCCCGGCATCGACGCGGTACGAGCCGTCGTCGGCCCGTTCGCCCAGCACGCCCATCGCGGCGAGCCGCTCCACGTCCTCCTCGTCCAGCGCGCGCCCCGCCCGCCGCCCGAGCTCCTCCCGCGTCACCGTCTTCACGCTGTCCGGCGCCCAGGACGCCACCACCGCCCGGTGCACGGCGAGGTCGTGGGCGTCGAGTCCGGGCGGCAGCCGGTCCAGGTAGCGCTCGATCGCCGCCAGCGTCAGGCCCTGCCGTTGCAGCTCCTCGATCAGCGCGAGGCGCGCGAGGTGCTCCGGGCCGTAGTGCCCCACCCGGCGCGCACCGATCACCGGCGGCGGAAGCAGCCCCTTGGTGCTGTAGAAGCGCACCGTCCGCACGGTGACCCCCGCGCGCGCGGCCAGCTCGTCGACCGTGAGGGCCGGCTCCTCGGTCTCGATCGTCATGCGCAGCAGTATCGCTGTCACACCAGTACTGTGAAACCCGTGGACGTCGAGCGTGATCACCGGCCAGGGCGGCCAACGGCCCGCTCGACAGCCGGGGAGCCGACCGGCCCGACGAAGCGGAGAGGCCGAGGCACGGGATGAGGGCCACGGTCCGGAGCACCACCCCGCAACGGTGGACGGCTGTGGACGCGCCCCAAGGGGCGCGAGGAACTGCGCGACCGGCCACGCACGACCCGCGGACACCGGCCACGCACGACCCGCGGACACCGGCGACGGTGGGCCCGCGGCGAGGGACATCCACTCACCGGGACCGCTCACCCGGCGGAGCGCCGGGCCGCAGGCCGGCAGGCGGCAAGTGGGACCGGTCGAGCCGCTCGTTCTCGGGCGGCTCGTGGAGCGGGGGATCGCGGTCACGGTCCACGACCATGGGGAGGGCGCGAAGTGAGCCGGGACATCGATGTGCTCGTGCTGGGCGGCGCGGGGGTGGACACCATCGTGCACGTGCCGGAGCTGCCGCTCCCGTACGCCGACAGCTACCTGATCGACAGCGGGGTCCGCACCCGGGCCGGACAGACGGGCGACTTCGTCGCGCTCGGCCTGACCGCCCTCGGCCTGCGCACCCATCACCTGGACTTCCTCGGCGACGACCCCGAGGGCGACCTGGTGCGCGCCCTGCACGAGGACAGGGGCATCGCCCTCACCGCCGTCCCGCAGCCCGCCGGCACCAAACGCGCCGTCAACCTGGTCGGCCCCGACGGCAGGCGCCTCTCCCTGTACGACACGAGCCGCGCCCACCCCGACGACCGGTTCCCCGCCGACACCCTGCGCACCCTCGCCGCAACGAGCCGGCACGCGCACGTGTCCCTCACCCACCCCTGCGCCCACGCCCTGCCCGCCCTGCGCGAGACCGGCGTGACCCTCTCCACCGACCTGCACAACTGGGACGGCGAGAACCCCTACCACGAGCCCTTCGCGCACACCGTCGACGTCGTCTTCCTCTCCACGACCGCCCTGGCCGACCCCGAGCGGACCATGCGCCGCATCGTGGAACGGGGCCGCGCCGAAGTGGTCGTCGCCACGGCCGGAGCCGAGGGCGCGTACCTGCTGGCCGACGGGGAGCTGACCCACGTACCGCCCGCGACGCCCCCGGCCCCGGTGGTGGACAGCAACGGCGCCGGGGACGCCTTCGCCGCCGCCTTCCTCTACGGCCGCCTCACCGGCGAACCCCCGCACAGATGCGCCGAGTACGGCGCGGTCGCGGGGGCGTACGCCTGCACGGTGCCGTCGACGGAGGCGGACGCCATCGGGACGGCGGACCTTCTCGCCCGAGCCTCCCGGCGGTCCCAGTGGTCCCAGAGGTCGGCCAATCGCCCTCTTCTGTAGGGGAGTTGCCCCCTGTACCGTCCCGCGCATGCCGACACGCACGCGCTTCACGATCTGGAGACCGCTCGCGACCGCCGCCATCACCACCCTGGTGGCCGCCTTCCTCACCCCGGCGACGACGGCCCACGCCACGCCGCGCGAGAGCAGACCCGTCTTCTCCTACGACGACGCCGTCCGCGAGGCCGTCTGGGTGGACACCCGCCTCGACGGCGACGGCGACGGACGCACCGACCGGGTCGCCGTCGACATCGTGCGCCCCCGCGAACCCGCCGCGCAGGGCCGCAAGGTGCCCGTCATCATGGACGCCAGCCCCTACTACTCCTGCTGCGGCCGCGGCAACGAGAGCCAGCGCAAGACGTACGACGCGCAGGGCAGGGTCGTCCGGATGCCGCTGTTCTACGACAACTACTTCGTGCCCCGCGGCTACGCCTTCGTCGGCGTCGACCTGGCCGGCACCAACCGCTCCGACGGCTGCGTCGACGTCGGCGGCCGCTCCGACATCCTCTCCGCGAAGGCCGTCGTCGACTGGCTCAACGGCCGCGCCACGGCGTACACGAGCCGTACCGGCACCACCACCGCCACCGCCGACTGGACGAACGGCCGCACCGGCATGATCGGCAAGAGCTGGGACGGCACCATCGCCAACGGCGTCGCCGCCACCGGCGTGAAGGGCCTGAAGACCATCGTCCCGATCAGCGCCATCTCCTCCTGGTACGACTACTACTTCCAGCAGGGCGCCCCGCTCTACGACTCCGGCCCCGACTGGCTCTCGAACTACGTCGACAGCCCCGACGCCCGCGCCAAGTGCGCCGCCGTCCAGCGCGAACTCGTCGCCGGGGCGCCCCGCACCGGCGACCTGACCGGCCTGTGGAGCGAGCGCGACCACGTCCCGGACGCGAGCAAGGTCAGGGCGAGCGTCTTCCTCGTACACGGCCTCCAGGACCTCAACGTCCGGATGAAGCACGTCGGCCAGTGGTGGGACGCCCTCACGGAGCACGGTGTCGAGCGCAAGATCTGGCTCTCCCAGACCGGCCACGTCGACCCCTTCGACTTCCGCCGCGGCGCCTGGGTCGACACCCTGCACCGCTGGTTCGACCACGAACTCCTCGGCTACGACAACGGGATCGACCGCGAACCCATGGCCGACGTCGAACGCCACCCCGACCAGTGGGTGACCTCCACGGTCTGGCCGCCGCGGGCCACCCGGACGGCCACCCTGCGCCCGGCCGCCGGCGACCGTCCGGGCGTCGGCACCCTCGGCCTGCGCAAGGGCCGGGGCACCGCGACCTTCACCGACGACCCCGGGCTGAGCGAGACCGACTGGGCCGCGGCCGTCGACACCCCGCCCCCCGCCAAGGCGGCTTCACCACCGTGCCCCTCACCCGTGACCTGCGGCTGTCCGGCTCCTCCCGCGTCACCGTCACCGCCACGCCGACCACGCCCACGGCCCACCTGACCGCCGTCCTTGTGGACCTCGGCCCCGACACCGTCCGCGACTACGCGGCGAGCGGAGAGGGGATCACCACCCTCACCGACCGCACCTGCTGGGGCTCGAGCACCGCCGGCGACAGCGCCTGCTACAAGGAGACGCGGGCGCAGACCGCCGACGTCGAGTACACCGTCCTCAGCCGCGGCTGGGCCGACCTCGGCACCCACGCCGACCCCGGCAAGGGTGTCCCGCTCACGCCGGGCAAGGCGTACACGATCACCGTCGACCTGGCCGCCACCGACCATGTCGTCCCCGCGGGCCACCGCCTGGCGCTGATCGTCGCGGGCACCGACAAGGACCTCGTCGAGCCGCCCGCCGACACCCCGACCCTCACCCTCGACCTGTCCCGCACCACGGCCCGCGTCCCGTTCGTCGGCGCGCCCGCGCCTTCGCCGCCGCCACGGCCGGCACGGCGACGGCAACGCCCGGCTCCGGGCCGCTGGACGGCGTAGAGGCCCCGACGCACACGCAGCGCCTCCCGTAGGACGCCGGTTCAGGAGGGGGCGGCCAGCCCGGCCGCCTCCTCCGCGCATCCCCACGCCACGGTCACCCCGGCCCCGCCGTGCCCGTAGTGGTGCACCACCACCCGCCCGTCCGGCCGAACCTCTCGCTCCAGCCGCACCGCGGGCCGGACGGCCGCAGCCCCACCCGGTGCTCCAGCACCCGTGCCCCGGCCACCTCCGGCCGCAGCGCCGCACAGCGCCGTACGATCGCCGCCGCCACCGCCGGGTCCGGCTCCAGGGACCACACGTCGTCCTCGGCCGTACCGCCCAGCAGCAGCCGACCCGGCTGCGGGAAGAGGTAGGCCATCTCACCCTCGGGCGTGGTGGACACCAGCCAGGTGCGGACACCGGGGTTCTCCACGACGACCAACTGCCCGCGCACCGGCCGTACGGAAGGGTCCGCGGCCAGCTCGCGGGCGCCCAGGCCGGTGCAGTTGACCACCACCGGCGCGTCCGCCTCGGCCAGGTCCCGCACCGTACGCTCCTCGACCGTGCCGCCCGCGCGCCGCAGCCGCTCCCGCAGCCACGGCAGATACGCCGCCATGTCGATCAGCGGCAACCGGGCCCGGACGGCGTTCCCGCCGGCGTACTCCGCCGTCGTCGCCCGGCGCAGCCCGGCCAGCCGGCCGACGGCCCAGACCTCGACGTCGTCCGGATCCGTCTCGCCCATCACCCCGTCGACCAGGCGCACCCCGGTCGTCTCCGGCCACCGCGCCAGTTCCTCGTACACCTCCAGCGAGCGCAGCGCCCACGTCCGCGCCGACACGATCGGCTCTATGTGGTACGGCCACCACAGCGCGCCCGCGACCGCCGAGGTGGTCCGCTCCACCGGGTCCCGGGTCCACACCCGGACCCGCCGGCCCCGCTCGGCGAGGACGACCGCCGTCGCCAGCCCGACGACCCCGCCCCCGACCACGATCACATCGCCGCTGCGCTGAGTGTCCACGCACGGACGGTAGCCGGTCACCGCCTCCCGGGCGACGGGGCGAAACCGCCGTGACTCCGACACCGTGGGGACGACTAGGATCTACCGTCTGATGACTGCCACCCTCGTCGCCAAGAACCTCGCCGCCGGCCACGGCGACCGCTCCCTCTTCTCCGGGCTCGACCTCGTCGTCGCCCCCGGGGACGTGATCGGGCTGGTCGGAGCCAACGGCGCGGGCAAGTCCACCCTGCTGACGCTCCTCGCCGGGCTCACCGCACCGGAGCAGGGCGAACTGCGCCTGTCCCCGCCGACCGCGACCGTCGGCCATCTGCCCCAGGAGCCGGAACGCCGCCCCGGCGAGAGCGTGCGGGACTTCCTGGCCCGCCGCACCGGTGTCGCCGAGGCCCAGCGGGCCATGGACGAGGCCACCCAGGCCCTCGTCGTCGGGGCGCCGGGCTCCGACGACGCGTACGCGACGAGCCTGGAGCGCTGGCTCGACCTCGGCGGCGCCGACCTCGACGAGCGCGCCGAGGAGGTCGCCGACTCCCTGGGCCTCGGTGTCGGCCTGGACCAGCCGATGACCTCCCTGTCGGGCGGCCAGGCGGCCCGCGTGGGCCTCGCCTCCCTCCTGCTGTCCCGCTACGACGTCTTCCTCCTCGACGAGCCGACCAACGACCTCGACCTGGACGGCCTGGAGCGCCTCGAACGCTTCGTGACCGGCCTGCGCGCCGGCACCGTCGTCGTCAGCCACGACCGCGAGTTCCTCACCCGCACCGTCACCAAGGTCCTCGAACTCGACCTCGCCCAGCAGCAGATCAGGCTCTACGGCGGCGGCTACGACGCCTACCTGGAGGAGCGGGAGGTGGCCCGCCGGCACGCCCGCGACGACTTCGAGGAGTTCGCCGACAAGAAGGCCGCCCTCCAGGACCGGGCGCAGACCCAGCGTTCCTGGATGGACAAGGGCGTGAAGAACGCGCGCCGCAAGGCGGCCAACGACAACGACAAGATCGGCCGCAAGTTCCGCAGCGAGGCCAGCGAGAAGCAGGCCGCGAAGGCCCGCCAGACCCAGCGCATGATCGAACGCCTGGAGGTCGTCGACGAGCCGCGCAAGGAGTGGGACCTGCGCATGGAGATCGCGTCCGCCCCGCGCTCCGGCGCCGTCGTGGCGACCCTCCGCGACGCCGAGGTGCGGCGCGGCGGCTTCGCCCTCGGTCCGGTGACCCTCCAGATCGACTGGGCCGACCGGGTCGCGGTGACCGGCGCCAACGGCGCGGGCAAGTCCACCCTGCTCGGCGCGCTCCTCGGCCGGGTCCCGCTGGACGCCGGACACGCCGGCCTCGGCTCGGGCGTCCTGGTCGGCGAGGTCGATCAGGCCCGCAAGCTGTTCCACGGCCCCGAGGCGCTGCTGGACGCGTTCGGCGCGGCCGTCCCCGACACCGAACCGGCGGAGGTACGCACCCTGCTGGCCAAGTTCGGCCTCAAAGCGGACCATGTGCTGCGCCCGGCGGCCACCCTGTCACCCGGCGAGCGCACCCGCGCCGCTCTCGCGCTCCTCCAGGGCAGGGGAGTGAACCTCCTCGTCCTCGACGAGCCCACCAACCACCTGGACCTCCCGGCGATCGAGCAGCTGGAGTCGGCGCTCGACGCCTACGAGGGCACTCTCCTGCTGGTCACCCACGACCGCCGCATGCTGGACGCGGTCCACGTCACCCGCCGCCTGGAGGTCGCCGACGGCAAGGTGACGGAGCACCACTAGGCCCGCTCCGGGCCCCGGTTCACCCCGCGACGCGCGTGGCCAGCCCCGGATAGTCGACGACGAAGCCGTCCGCGTCGACGTCCAGGTCGCGCGGAAGGTCCCGGAGGTGAACCGGACCCGGCCCCCGCCGCCGCGCGTGCGCCCCAGATGGGTGTACGTCTGGCGCGACGGCCGTACGGTCAGGTCCGGCACGGACACCCACGCCACCAGCAGGCGCCGCTCGTCGGCCACCCGGTGCAGTCCGTGCCGCAGCACCGGCATGGTGTTGGTCAGCGGGCACAGGCCCAGGTCGCAGTCGAGCGCGCCCTCGACGGCGGGCAGCCGCTCGCCGTCGGCCGTCCAGCCGCCCCGCCCGTCGTGCCGCAGATCGAGGCTGCGGCTGCGGGCGGCGGTCTCGGCCGTCACCCGCAGCCGGCGCGTGACACAGTCCCGCGAGGTGTCCAGTTCGTACGTGATCCAGTACGGCTCCGGCACCGTCCGACCGCCCGCCCCCGGGCCCGCAGGACGTCACCGTCGAGTTCGGCCCAGGCGGTCTCGTAGCCCCGGCTCGCCGGTACGTCCCAGGTGAGTACTCGCGAGGTGCCCATACCGGCACTGTACGAGAGGGGCCCGGTCCCCGCGGAGTACGGAAACCGGGCCCCCCGCGTGTTACCGCTTGCCCTTCGGATCGGCCAGCCCGGCCCGGCGCAGGGCGTCCGCCATCGCGCCGCCGGCCGGCGGCGGAGCCTGGC
>NZ_MPOH02000005.1:176230-273069 GCF_001896135.2 Streptomyces phaeoluteigriseus | reverse complement strand
CCCCGCCGCGCTGCCCGCCCTGCTGACGCCGGTTGCCACCCTGCTGACGCTGCTGCGGGGGACGCCCGCCGCCCTGCGGCCGGCCCTCGCCCGACGGGTCGCCCTTCGGGGCCGCCTCGTCGTCCAGGCGGAGCGTCAGCGAGATCCGCTTGCGCGGGATGTCGATGTCGAGGACCTTCACCTTGACGATGTCACCGGGCTTGACCACGTCCCGCGGGTCCTTGACGAACGTCCTGGACAGCGCGGAGACGTGCGCCAGCCCGTCCTGGTGGACGCCGATGTCGATGAACGCCCCGAAGGCCGCCACGTTCGTGACGACACCCTCCAGGACCATCCCGGACGCCAGGTCGGAGATCTTCTCCACGCCCTCCTTGAAGGTGGCCGTCCTGAAGGCGGGCCGCGGGTCGCGGCCGGGCTTCTCCAGCTCCTTGAGGATGTCGGAGACGGTCGGCAGACCGAATTTCTCGTCCACGAAGTCGGTCGGACGCAGCGAACGCAGCACCGCCGTGTTGCCCATCAGCGAAGCGACCTCCTGCCCGGACGACTTCACCATCCGCCGCACCACCGGGTACGCCTCGGGGTGCACGCTGGATGCGTCCAGCGGGTCGTCGCCGCCACGGATCCGCAGGAAGCCCGCGCACTGCTCGTACGCCTTCGGGCCGAGCCGGGGCACCTTCTTCAGCGATTGCCGGGAGGTGAACGGCCCGTTCGAGTCCCGGTGCGCCACGATGTTCTCGGCGAGACCGGAGGTGATGCCGGAGACCCGGGCGAGCAGCGGGGCCGAGGCGGTGTTCACGTCGACGCCGACGCCGTTCACACAGTCCTCCACCACCGCGTCCAGCGAACGCGACAGCTTCAGCTCGGACAGGTCGTGCTGGTACTGGCCCACCCCGATGGACTTCGGGTCGATCTTCACCAGCTCGGCCAGCGGGTCCTGGAGCCGGCGCGCGATCGAGACCGCGCCGCGCAGCGACACGTCCATGTCGGGCAGCTCCTGCGAGGCGAACGCGGACGCCGAGTACACGGACGCGCCGGCCTCGGACACCATCACCTTGGTGACCTTCAACTCCGGATGCCTGTCGATGAGTTCACCGGCGAGTTTGTCGGTCTCGCGGGACGCTGTGCCGTTGCCGATCGCGATCAGCTCGACCGCGTGCTCCCGCACCAGGCGCGCCAGTGTGGCGATCGACTCGTCCCACCTGTTGGCCGGGACGTGCGGGTGGATGACGTCGGTGGCGACGACCTTGCCGGTCGCGTCGACGACGGCGACCTTCACGCCCGTACGGAAGCCGGGGTCGAGGCCGAGCGTCGCGCGCGTGCCCGCGGGGGCGGCGAGCAGCAGGTCGCGCAGGTTCGCCGCGAAGACGTTCACCGCCTCGTCCTCGGCGGCCGTGCGCAGCCTGAGCCGCAGGTCGATGCCGAGGTGCACGAGGAGGCGGGTGCGCCAGGCCCAGCGGACGGTGTCCTTGAGCCACTTGTCGCCCGGTCGCCCGCGGTCGGTGATACCGAACCGGTGCGCCACGATCCCCTCGAAGGAGGACGGCCCGTCCGTCGGCTCCTCCGGCTCCAGGACGAGGTCGAGGACCTCCTCCTTCTCGCCGCGCAGCATCGCGAGGATCCGGTGCGAGGGCAGCGCGGTGAACGGCTCGGCGAAGTCGAAGTAGTCGGCGAACTTCGCGCCCGTCTCCTCCTTGCCCTCCCGCACCTTCGCCGCCAGCCGGCCCCGCACCCACATGCGCTCGCGCAGCTCGCCGATCAGGTCGGCGTCCTCCGAGAACCGCTCGGTGAGGATCGCCCGCGCGCCGTCCAGCGCGGCCTGCGGATCGGCTACGCCCTTCTCGGCGTCGACGAACGCCGCCGCCGCGGCGAGCGGCTCCACCGAGGGGTCGCCGAGCAGTCCGTCGGCGAGCGGCTCCAGGCCCGCCTCGCGTGCGATCTGCGCCTTCGTCCGCCGCTTCGGCTTGAACGGCAGGTAGATGTCCTCCAGCCGCGCCTTGGTCTCGGCGCCCCGGATCCGCGCCTCCAGCTCGTCGCTGAGCTTGCCCTGCTCGCGCACGGACTCCAGGATCGCCGTGCGGCGTTCCTCCAGCTCCCGCAGATAGCGCAGCCGCTCCTCGATCGTGCGCAGCTGCGCGTCGTCGAGCATCTCGGTCGCTTCCTTGCGGTAGCGGGCGATGAAGGGCACCGTCGAGCCGCCGTCGAGCAGCTCCACGGCGGACCTCACCTGCCGCTCCCGGACGCCGAGTTCCCCGGCGATCCTGCCTTCGATGGACCCTGCGAGGGCCGGCAGCTCTGTCGTCACGATTCCCGTACCGCCTTCTCCACTGAGGTTGCGCGGCAATTGTGGCAGGCGGCGCCGACACACGGGGATCAGGGCGCGGCCCGGCGGGCCTCAGGCCCTCCCGTGCCGCGTCGTGGAGGAGGCCCCGCCGAACAGGCGGGCCAGGGCACGGAAGGGCAGCGTCACGACGGTGGCGACGGCCCCACCGATCTGCCGCAGTACATCTGCGATCGCACGGAACACGGAGTTCTCCTTTCGTCTCCCGGCCGCTCGGCCGGGCCGCCCGGGTACCTCGACCGCGCCGGATCATGCCGCGTGCGCGTCGGCGAGGTGGCAGAAAAGGTGGGGAACTCGTCGTTGCGGCCGCCGGGCGGGCGGCGAAGAATCGACCGCATGGCCCAGCGAACCGTCCTCGTCGTCCTGTTCGACGATGTCCAGAGCCTCGACGTCACCGGTCCCGTGGAGGTCTTCGCGGGAGCCGACAAGCACGTCCCCGGCACGTACCGCGTCCGGACCGCCTCCCTGGACGGCGGCGCCGTGCGCACCTCCAGCGGCCTCACCCTCGTACCCGACACGGCCCTCGCCGACGCGCCCGAACCGCACACGCTGCTCGTGCCGGGCGGACAGGGCACCCGCGCGCCCGACCCGCGGCTCACCGAGTGGCTGCGCGGGCACGGCCCGCGCGCCGAGCGCCTGGTCTCCGTGTGCACCGGCGCGATCCTGCTCGCCGAGGCGGGCCTGCTCGACGGCCGCCGCGCCACGACCCACTGGGCGTACTCCGACAGCCTCGCCCGCAACCACCCGGCGATCGAGGTCGACGCCGAGCCCATCTACGTGCGCGACGGGCACGTCTCCACCTCGGCCGGCGTCACCGCGGGCATCGACCTCGCCCTCGCCCTGGTCGAGGAGGACCTGGGCCGGGAGGTGGCGCTCGGCGTCGCCCGCCACCTGGTCGTCTTCCTGCGCAGGCCCGGCAACCAGGCCCAGTTCAGCGCCCAGCTCCGCGCGCAGACCGCCCGGCGGGAGCCGCTGCGCGAGGTCCAGCAGTGGATCACCGAACACCCGGACGGCGACCTCGGCGTCGAGTCCCTCGCGGCCCGCGCCCTGCTCTCGCCCCGCCACTTCGCCCGCGCCTTCCGCACGGAGACCGGCATGACGCCCGGCCGCTACGTCGACCGGGTCCGCCTCGAACACGCCCGCCGCCTGCTGGAGGACACCGGCGAGGGCGTCGAGGAGATCTCCCGCGCAAGCGGCTACGGCACCCCCGAGGCGATGCGCCGCGCCTTCGTCAGGGCGCTCGCCACCTCCCCGGCCGAGTACCGGCGCCGGTTCCGCACCGCCGCCCCCGTGCAGTGAGACGTCCATCGGCTTCTTCCGGAAGGCAGCACATGCAGATCGCCATCGTCCTCTTCGACCGCTTCACCGCCCTGGACGCCGTCGGCCCCTACGAGACCCTCGGCCGCCTCCCCGACGCGCGGACCGTCTTCGTCGCCGAGCGGACCGGCCCGGTGCGTACCGACACCGGGGCCCTCGCCCTCACCGCCGACCGGACCCTCGCCGAGGTGACGAGCCCTGACCTGGTGGTCGTGCCCGGCGGCCCCGGCCAGACGCCGCAGATGGACAACCCCGTGCTGCTGGACTGGCTCCGTGCGGCCGACGCCACCAGCACCTGGACGACGTCGGTGTGCACCGGCTCGCTGATCCTGGCCGCCGCCGGACTTCTCCGGGGCCGCCGGGCCACCTCGCACTGGCTCGCCCTGGACCACCTGAAGCGGTTCGGCGCGGAACCGGCCGAGGAGCGGGTCGTCACCGACGGCAAGTACGTCACCGCGGCCGGCGTCTCCGCCGGCATCGACATGGGCCTCACCCTGCTCGGCCGGATCGCCGGCGACGAGCACGCCCAGGCCGTCCAACTGCTGACCGAGTACGACCCGCAGCCGCCCTACGACGCCGGATCACCGCACAAGGCACCGGCGCACCTCGTCGAGGAGTTCCGCGCCACCAGCCGGTTCAGCCTGACGTAGTCCAGGTGAAGCGCGGCTCCCTGCGCTCCAGGAAGGCGGCGACCCCCTCCGCGGTGTCGCCGCTGCCGCGCGCCTGCGCCGACCAGTAGGCGTCACGGTCCGTGCGGCCGTCCGCGAACTCCTTCGCCGCGGCCTGCGTCAGCCGCGAGCGGGACACCAGCACGCGCGTGAACTCCTCGACCCGTCCGTCGAGTTCGCCGGCCGGCAGCACCTCGTCGACCAGGCCCGTGCGCAGCGCCCGCTCCGTGTCGATCAACTCGGCCGAGAACAACAGGTACTTGGCGGTGGCCGGACCCACCAGCGACACCAGCCGCCGGGTCGCGGAGGACGGGTAGACGATCCCGAGCCTGGCCGGCGTCACCCCGAACAGCGCGCCCTCCTCGGCGAACCGCAGGTCGCAGGCGGCCGCGAGCTGCGCGCCCCCGCCCACGCAGTGCCCCTTCACCGCGGCCACCGTCGGCCCGGGGAAGGCGGCGAGGGCCTCCTCGGCCCGCACGGCCAGCGTCTGGGCCTCGTCCGGCGAGCCCTGGAGCGTGGAGATGTCGGCCCCCGCGCAGAAGGTGCCGCCCGCGCCGGTCAACACCAGCGCCCGTACACCGGGATCGGCCGCCAGCTTCTCCAGCAGCGGTGGCAGCGCCCGCCACATCGCGGCCGTCATGGCGTTGCGCTTGGCCGGATGGTGCAGGACGACGGTGGCGACAGCGTCGGTGACACCGTGCAGCAGTTCGGGCTCCATGGCCCGGATGCTAACCGTCCGGCCGGGCACATGATCAAGCCCGGCCGCGTGAGCGTCACGTCATCGAGGGCAAAGGGGACTAAAGGGGGGAAGCCATGCGAGGAGATGCCCATGGACACGTCCACCCGGAACGAGGGCGAGGTGGCGAGGCTCCGCAGAGGGTTCAGCCGGCTCTTCGTGCTCGGGGTGATCCTGGTGGTGGCCGGGCTCGTCGGGCTCGTCTACACCGGTGTCGCCACCCTGACCTCGATGCTGCTGTTCGGCTGGCTGCTGCTGATCGGCGGCGTGGTGGGCCTGTTGCACGCCGTCCAGGCCCGCGGCACCAGCTTCTTCTGGCTCGGCGTCATCGTGGCCGCCCTGAACATCGCCGCCGGAGTCGTCATCATCCGCAGGCCCGACGAGGCCGCCGCCGCGCTCACCATGTTCGCCGCCCTGCTGTTCCTCACCGGTGGCCTCTTCCGGCTGGTCGGCAGCATGGTCGTACGGGGCTCGCAGTTCGGCTGGACGCTTCTGCTGGGCGTCTTCGACCTGCTGCTGGGCATCCTGGTACTGATCGACTGGCCGAGCAGCAGTCAGTACGTGATCGGCTGCTTCTTCTCCCTCGCCCTGCTCTTCGACGGCCTCGGGCTGGTCGCCACCGGCTTCGGTGGGCGGCGCATCGTGGGCCTGGTCTCCGAGCGCATGGCCGGGGAGACGGATGCCGGGGACGAACCGGGCGAGCGCACCGCCAAACCCGTACAACCCGAATAGTGCGCGAAGGAGGCACGGCCAGGACAGAAGCGCTGGCGATTCCGACAGGAGGTGTCTCCAGCGGTCGGGAACGCTCGATACCGGCTGACTTCTGTTCAGGCATCCGGTGGGAAGCGCCGCGTTACCAACACTCGACGTGTGGTGACAATCGAGCGCAAGGACGGCGACCGGACGATGGAGAACCAAGGGCGCGGGCCCGGCCCACGCCCCGAGGGTGAGACAGGGGCGCCTTCCGAGCCCTCGGAGACCCCCCCGGCCGGCAGAGTGCCGCAACCGCTGCCGCAGGCCATGCCGCAACCGCTGCCGTACGAAGGCGTCTGGCGGTTCACCGCACAGGCGGAGGACGCCTCGGTCCCGCAGGCCAGACACGCCGTGCGGGACCTGCTGTACCGGCAGGGCGTCCCGGCCTCGGACGACCTGGTCCAGGGTCTCCTGCTGATCGTCTCCGAGCTGGTGACCAACGCCGTACGGCACGCGGCACTGCTGTCGCCGATGCTGGCGGTGGAGGTGGCCGTCGGGGCCGAGTGGGTGCGGGTGTCCGTGGAGGACGACCACCCCTACCGCCCGACCGCGCTGGAGGCCGATCACGGCCGGACGGGTGGCCGCGGGCTGCTGCTGGTGCGGGAGATCACCCGCGAGGCGGGCGGGGTGTGCGAGGTCGAGCACACCTCGAGCGGCGGCAAGGTGATCTGGGCCGCCCTGCCGCTCAAATCCGTCGGAACGCGCTAGTCCACCCGGTTCACCAGCCGACCGAGGGGCCCGTCAGCTCCCGCACCGCCGGCCTCGCCGCGTCCAGCACGGTCATGAACCAGGAGGAGAACACGTCCTTCGCATGCCGCTCGGCCAGCTCGGCGGGCGTCACGAAGAGGGTGTCGCCGACCTCCTCCGGGTCCGGCCGCGGTACGGACTGCACCATCCCTACGAACAGGTGGTTGTACTCCTGCTCCACCAGGCCCGATGCCGGGTCCGGATGGTTGTAGCGGACCGTGCCCGCCTCCGCCATCAGCGAGGGCGACACCCCCAGCTCCTCGAACGTGCGCCGCGCCGCCGCCGCGAAGGGCGCCTCACCCGGGTAGGGGTGACCGCAGCAGGTGTTGGACCAGACACCGGGGGAGTGGTACTTGCCCAGCGCCCGCTGCTGCAGCAGCAGCCGGCCCCGCTCGTCGAAGAGGAACACCGAGAACGCCCGGTGCAGCAGCCCCGGCGCCTGATGGGCCGCGAGCTTCTCCGCGGTGCCGATGGTCACGCCGTTCTCGTCGACCAGCTCCAGCAAAATCGGGTCCGCGGTGCCGTTCGACGAGCGGGTCGTCGCGGTGGCAGGTGTGATCGGCATACCCATCCTTAACATCGGTCCTCGCGCCCCCAGTCTGCCGTACGCGCACGGCACTCCCGGCACTTCCGCGCGCACGCCCGCATGTCCCGCCGCCCGGCGCGACCACGGCGGCCGCCGCCCAGTCTCCGGAAACGGGGCCCGGTGGGTGATCTTGCCCGGCGCCGCGCGCCCGGAACCGTCCGGAACGGATGTGCGAACCCGGTGCCGCCCGGCCGGTCAGTGGCAGAGCCGCGCCTCGTGCTGCGCGTGCCCGCTCGGCTCCAGCTGGAAGGTGCAGTGCGCCACGTCGAAGTGATCGCCCAGACAGCCCTGGAGCTCGTGCAGCATCTTCTCGTGGCCGATCGCGTCCAGCACGTCGGAGCGCACCACCACGTGCGCCGACAGCACCGGCATCCCGGAGGTGATCGTCCAGGCGTGCAGGTCGTGCACGTCCTCCACGCCGTCCAGGGCGAGCATGTGGGTGCGCACCTCCGCCATGTCGACGCCCTTCGGAGCCGCCTCCAGCAGCACGTCCAGCGTCTCGCGCAGCAGCTTCACCGTCCGGGGCACGATCATCAGGCCGATGACGAGCGAGGCGACCGGGTCGGCGGCCTGCCAGCCGGTCGTCAGGATCACCACCGCCGAGACCAGCACCGCGACCGAGCCCAGCGCGTCCGCCGCCACCTCCAGGAACGCGCCCCGCACGTTGATGCTGTCCGCCTGGCCGCGCATCAGCAGGCTCAGCGAGACCATGTTGGCGGCCAGGCCGATCCCACCGAACACGATCATCAGCCCGCCCTCGGTCGGGGCCGGCGTGAAGAACCGCTGGACGGCCTCGTACACGACGTACCCGCCCACGCCGAGCAGCAGCAGACAGTTGGCGAGCGCGGCCAGGATCTCGGCGCGGGCGTACCCGAAGGTGCGGTTCCCGGTCGGCGGGCGGCCCGCGAAGTGGATGGCGAGCAGCGCCATCCCCAGGCCGAGCGCGTCGGTCGCCATGTGCGCCGCGTCCGCGATCAGGGCGAGGGAGTCGGCGAGCACACCGCCGACGATCTCCACCACCATGACGGTGAGCGTGATCGAGAGCGCGGCGCGCAGTCTGCCGCGGTACGCCGCCGCGGCCGTACCCGTGGTCGGCACGTGCGTGTGGCCGTGGTCGTGCCCAGCCCCCATGAGAAACAGCCTCCTGTGATCCGCCCGGCCTCCCAGTGAACTACGGGTGGGGGGTATCCGGCAACGCGGCACTGAACACCGTTGTCATGTGCCCTGACCTGCGAAAACGAAATGCAGGTCAGCGGCCCGGCGCCGGCTCACCCGCCGTGGTGCAGCTGCCATCCCCGCCAGGCCGACGCGACCATCTCGCGCATCCCGCGCGAGGCGGTCCAGCCCAGTTCCCGGGCGGCCAGCGCGGCCGAGGCCACCGCGCGCGGGGCGTCCCCGGGGCGTCGTCCCTCGACCAGGGCGGGCCGGGGGTCGCCGGTGACCTCGCCGATCAGCGTGACCAGCTCGCGCACCGAGACGCCCTCGCCCCGGCCGATGTTCACCGTCAGATCGCCGCGCACGTCCGGCGCGGTGAGCCGCCGGGCCGCCGCGAGATGCGCCTCGGCCAGGTCGGCGACGTGGATGTAGTCCCGTACACAGGTGCCGTCCGGCGTCGGGTAGTCGTCGCCGAAGATCCGCGGGGCCTCGTCGCGGGTGAGCCGGTCGAAGACCATCGGGACGATGTTGAAGACGCCGGTGTCGGCCAGGGCGGGCTCGGCCGCCCCGGCCACGTTGAAGTAGCGCAGGCACGTCGTCGCGATGCCGTGCGCCTCGCCCGCCGCCCGCACCAGCCACTCCCCGGCGAGCTTGGTCTCGCCGTACGGGTTGACCGGGGAGCAGGGGGTGTCCTCCGTGATGAGGTCCACGTCCGGGTTGCCGTACACGGCCGCCGACGAGGAGAACAGGAACCGGCGGACACCGGCCTCGGCGACCGCCTCCAGCAGGGTGGCCAGACCGCCGACGTTCTCCCGGTAGTAGCGCGTGGGCCGCGCCACCGACTCGGCGACCTGCTTGCGCGCCGCCAGGTGCACCACCCCGGTCACCGCGTGCTCGGCCAGCACCCGCTTCAGCAGCCCCGCGTCGAGCGCCGAGCCCGCCACGAGCGGCACGTCCGCGGGCAGCCGACCGGGCACGCCGGCCGACAGGTCGTCCAGGACGACGACGCGCTCGCCGGCGCCGGTCATGGCCCGCGCCACATGTGCCCCTATGTATCCGGCCCCGCCGGTGATCAGCCACGTCATGGCCGCCCACCCTATGCCGAGCCCCCGGGTCCGTGCGCAATGTCCCGGATGTCCGCCACCGGGGAGCGCGGTTTGTGGGCGGGGCCGCCGATCACACATGATGATCTCGGCGACGGCCGGTCCGGACCGTGTGGATCGGACCTGAACGGCCGGTGAACACGGCCTTCCCGGCATCCGATAGCCTCTGCCGAATGCCGCGCCCGGTGCCTTCACCGGTGCCGCCAAGGGGCGCCCGCCATGCAGAGCCCACCATGCAGACGACCGGCGCGCACGCGCCGGGACCCAGGGAGTGAGTTCGGTTGTCGACCGCCATCCTCACCGGTCAGCCGGTCCCCGGTTCGTCGATCGAGGCAGACCTGCGGTCCCTCGGCTTCGACGTCCGGACCGCCACCGATGCCGCCGACGCGGAGACGCTCCTCGCGGCCGTCCCGGGTGACCAGCGGGTCGCCGTCGTCGACACCCGCTTCGTGGGCCATCGCCACGCGCTGCGCCTAGGCCTCACCGACCCCCGCTTCCCGCTCGCCGCGATCCCCGGCGCCGTCACCGCGCAGCCGGCCGGCCGGCAGGCCCTGACCCGCGCCCTGGCCCGCGAGAACTCGGCGAACGGCGGCACCGTCCTCGCCGTGGACAGCCTCGCCGACCGCATCGTCACCGCCCTCGACGCCGACGGCGGCGAGGTGCACCGGCCCGAGCTGGGCAGCCTGGTCGCCGCCGTCCCGGCCGACCCGCAGGCCCGCAACGAGGCACGGCAGGCCGTCAGCGCCGTCGACGACGAGACCGTACGCCTGAAGTCGGCGGTGAAGGCCCGCGACGGCTTCTTCACCACGTTCTGCATCAGCCCCTACTCGCGCTACCTCGCCCGCTGGTGCGCCCGCCGTGGGCTCACCCCCAACCAGGTCACCACCGCCTCGCTGATCACCGCGCTGATCGCGGCGGGCTGCGCGGCCACCGGCACCCGCGGCGGATACGTCGCCGCCGGACTGCTGCTCCTCTTCTCCTTCGTGCTGGACTGCACCGACGGCCAGCTCGCCCGCTACTCCCTCCAGTACTCCACCCTCGGAGCCTGGCTGGACGCCACCTTCGACCGGGCCAAGGAGTACGCCTACTACGCCGGACTCGCCCTCGGAGCGGCCCGCGGCGGCGACGACGTCTGGGCCCTGGCCCTCGGCGCGATGGTCCTCCAGACCTGCCGGCACGTCGTGGACTTCTCCTTCAACGAGGCGAACGTCGACAGCACCGCCGCCACCGCGAACACCAGCCCCACCGCGGCCCTCTCCGGCAAGCTGGACAGCGTCGGCTGGACGGTCTGGGCGCGCCGGATGATAGTCCTGCCCATCGGCGAACGATGGGCCATGATCGCCGTCCTCACCGCGGCCACCACCCCCCGCATCACCTTCTACGTCCTGCTCGTCGGCTGCGCCTTCGCCGCGACGTACACCACGGCGGGCCGCCTCCTGCGCTCCCTCACCCGCAAGGCGCGGCGCACGGACCGGGCCGCACAGGCCCTGGCGGACCTCGCGGACAGCGGGCCGACGGCCGGCCTGCTGGTGCGGTTCCTGCCCGGCGGGGGCGCGGCCGACGGCGACCCTCAGCGCAGCCGCCGGTGCCGTGCTCGTCACGCTCGGCGCCTGGCTGTGGGGACCGAGCTGGTGGGTCGTGCTGATGGCCGGTGCCTATGTCCTGCTGTCCGCCGAAGCCGTCGCCCGCCCCCTCAAGGGCGCCCTCGACTGGCTCGTCCCGCCGGTGTTCCGCGCCGCCGAGTACGGCACGGTGCTGATCCTCGCGGCGAAGGCGGATGTGAACGGAGCGCTACCGGCGGCTTTCGGGCTGGTTGCCGCTGTCGCCTACCATCACTACGACACGGTGTACCGCATCCGCGGCAACGCCGGAGCGCCGCCGGCCTGGCTGGTGCGCGCTGTCGGGGGACAGGAGGGGCGGACGCTGCTCGTGGCCGTACTGGCCGCGGTGCTCACCGCCCGGCAGTTCACGGTCGCGCTCACGGTGCTCGCCGTGGCCGTCGCCCTCGTGGTGCTCGCCGAGAGCATCCGCTTCTGGGTCGCCGCCCACCGGGCGGGCGCCCCGTCCGTACACGATGAAGGAGAACCCGCATGATCGGCCTCGTGCTGGCGGCCGGCGCCGGACGGCGTCTGCGCCCCTACACCGACAGCCTGCCCAAGGCGCTGGTGCCGGTGGGGCCCGCGGGCATAGAGGGCGAGCCCACGGTGCTGGACCTGACCCTCGGCAACTTCGCCGAGATCGGTCTGACCGAGGTCGCGGTCATCGTCGGCTACCGCAAGGAAGCCGTGTACGAGCGCAAGGCGGCCCTGGAGGCGAAGTACGGCCTCAAGCTGACCCTCATCGACAACGACAAGGCCGAGGAGTGGAACAACGCCTACTCCCTGTGGTGCGGGCGTGACGCCCTCAAGGACGGTGTGATCCTCGCCAACGGCGACACCGTGCACCCGGTCTCCGTCGAGAGGACCCTGCTCGCCGCCCGCGGCGAGGGCAGGAAGATCATCCTCGCCCTCGACACCGTGAAGTCCCTCGCGGACGAGGAGATGAAGGTCGTCGTCGACCCCGCGAAGGGCATGACGAAGATCACCAAGCTGATGGACCCCGCCGAGGCCACCGGCGAGTACATCGGCGTCACCCTCATCGAGGGCGACGCCGCCCCCGAACTGGCCGACGCGCTGAAGACCGTGTGGGAGACCGACCCGCAGCAGTTCTACGAGCACGGCTACCAGGAACTGGTGAACCGAGGCTTCCGGATCGACGTGGCCCCGATCGGCGACGTCAGCTGGGTCGAGATCGACAACCACGACGATCTCGCCCGTGGACGGGAGATCGCGTGCCAGTACTGACCCGGCTGATCCCCTCGCCGGTCGTCGTCGACATCCGTCCGGGTGCCCTCGACGACCTCGTGGGGGTCCTCGCCGACGAGCGCATCTCGCACTCGGGCAAGCTCGCGATCGCCGTCAGCGGCGGCTCGGGCGCCCGGCTGCGCGAGCGCCTCTCCCCCTCCCTGCCCGGCGCCACCTGGTACGAGGTCGGCGGCGGCACCCTCGACGACGCCGTGCGGCTCGCCGGTGACATAAAGGCCGGCCATTACGACGCGGTCGTGGGCCTGGGCGGCGGCAAGATCATCGACTGCGCCAAGTTCGCCGCGGCCCGGGTGGGCCTCGCGCTCGTCGCCGTACCGACGAACCTCGCGCACGACGGCCTGTGCTCCCCGGTCGCCACTCTCGACAACGACGCGGGCCGCGGCTCCTACGGCGTGCCGAACCCGATCGCGGTCGTGATCGACCTGGACGTCATCCGCGAGGCACCGGTGCGCTACGTGCGGGCCGGCATCGGCGACGCCGTCTCCAACATCTCCGCGATCGCCGACTGGGAGCTGGCCCACCGCGTCAAGGGCGAGAAGATCGACGGCCTCGCCGCCGCGATCGCCCGGCAGGCGGGCGAGGCGGTCCTCAGGCACCCGGGCGGCATCGGCGACACCGGCTTCCTCCAGGTGCTCGCCGAGGCACTCGTCCTCAGCGGCATCGCGATGTCGGTGTCCGGCGACTCCCGCCCCTCCTCCGGCGCCTGCCACGAGATCAACCACGCCTTCGACCTGCTGTATCCCAAGCGTGCCGCCGCCCACGGCGAGCAGTGCGGACTCGGCGCGGCCTTCGCGATGTACCTGCGCGGAGCCCACGAGGAGTCCGTCTACATGGCCGAGGTGCTGCGCCGGCACGGGCTGCCGGTGCTGCCCGACGAGATCGGCTTCACGACCGACGAGTTCGTCAAGGTCGTCGAGTTCGCCCCGCAGACCCGCCCCGGCCGCTACACGATCCTCGAACACCTCGACCTCAAGACCGAACAGATCAAGGACACCTACGCCGACTATGTCAAGGCCATCGGTAGCTGAACTCAGACCGGTCGTCCACCCCGCGGGGGTGAAGGACCGGCGCAGCGGTGAGCACTGGATGGGACGCCTCTACATGCGTGAGGTGTCCCTGCGGGTCGACCGCTACCTGGTCAACACCAGGGTCACGCCCAACCAGCTCACGTACCTGATGACCGTCTTCGGCGTGCTCGCGGCCCCGGCCCTGCTGGTGCCGGGGATCACGGGCGCCGTGCTCGGCCTGGTCTGCGTCCAGATGTACCTGCTGCTGGACTGCGTGGACGGCGAGATCGCCCGCTGGAAGAAGCAGTACTCGCTCGGCGGCGTCTACCTCGACCGGGTCGGGGCCTACCTGACCGACGCCGCGGTGCTCGTCGGCTTCGGCCTGCGCGCCGCCGACCTGTGGGGCACCGGCCGTATCGACTGGCTGTGGGCCTTCCTCGGCACCCTGGCCGCGCTCGGCGCCATCCTGATCAAGGCGGAGACCGACCTCGTCGGCGTCGCCCGCCACCAGGGCGGACTGCCGCCGGTCAAGGAGACGGCGTCCGAGCCGCGATCCTCCGGCATGGCGCTGGCCCGCCGGGCGGCCGCCGCGCTCAAGTTCCACCGCCTGGTCCTCGGGATGGAGGCCTCGCTGCTCATCCTGGTCCTGGCGATCGTGGACCAGACGCGCGGCGACCTCTTCTTCTCCCGGCTCGGCGTCGCCGTACTCGCCGGCATCGCACTGCTCCAGACCGTGCTGCACCTGGTGTCCATCCTCGCGTCGAGCAGGCTGCGGTGAGCGCGCCCATGAAGGTCGGCGCGGTGATCATCACCATGGGCAACCGCCCCGAGGAACTGCGCGCGCTGATCGACTCGGTCGCCAAGCAGGACGGCGACCCGGTCGAGGTCGTCGTCGTCGGCAACGGCTCCCCGGTCCCGGACGTCACCGAGTTCTCCCCGCACGTGCGCACCGTCGAGCTGCCCGAGAACCTGGGCATCCCCGGCGGCCGCAACGTCGGCACGGAGGCCTTCGGCCCCAGCGGCCGCGACGTCGACATATTGATGTTCCTCGACGACGACGGGCTGCTCGCCCGGCACGACACCGCCCGGCTGTGCCGCGAGGCCTTCGCGGCCGACCCCGAGCTGGGCATCATCAGCTTCCGCATCGCCGACCCCGATACCGGGGTCACCCAGCGCCGCCACGTGCCCCGGCTGCGCGCCGCCGACCCGATGCGCTCCTCCCGGGTCACCACCTTCCTCGGCGGCGCCAACGCGGTGCGCACCCGGGTCCTCGCGGAGGTCGGTGGTCTCCCGGACGAATTCTTCTACGCCCACGAGGAAACCGACCTGGCATGGCGGGCCCTCGACGCGGGCTGGATGATCAACTACCGGTCCGACATGGTGCTGCACCACCCGACGACCGCGCCCTCGCGGCACGCGGTCTACCACCGCATGGTCGCCCGCAACCGGGTCTGGCTGGCCCGGCGCAACCTCCCCGCGCCCCTCGTCCCGGTCTACCTCGGGGTCTGGTTGCTGCTCACTCTGCTGCGCCGCCCCTCGCGCTCGGCCCTGAAGGCGTGGTTCGGTGGTTTCCGGGAAGGGTGGGCCACACCGTGCGGACCGCGCAGGCCCATGAAGTGGCGTACGGTGTGGCGGCTGACCCGACTGGGCCGGCCTCCCGTCATCTGACAAGCTCGTCCCCGAGGGCCCCGGGCCGTTCCGCGGCCCCCCGGCACGTGCCGGCCCGGTTCAGGCCGCGCATCCCGAAGACGAAAGTTTCCTACTGGTGAGTGAGACAACGCATGACGGCGCAGTCGCGGTGAGTGCGCCGCCGTCGCCCGACGAGGGCCTCACGGCGGCGCAGCTGGCCGCCAAGTACGGGTTGGCCGTGAGTGGTGCCCGGCCCCCGCTGCGGGAGTACGTCGGCCGGCTCTGGGGACGCCGTCACTTCATCCTGGCCTTCTCCCAGGCGAAGCTGACCGCCCAGTACAGCCAGGCGAAGCTGGGGCAGCTGTGGCAGGTGGCCACACCGCTGCTGAACGCCGCCGTGTACTTCATGATCTTCGGCGTGATCCTCAACGCCAGCCGCGGCATGGAGAAGGAGGTGTACATCCCGTTCCTCGTCACGGGTGTGTTCGTCTTCACCTTCACCCAGTCCTCGGTGATGAGCGGCGTCCGCGCGATCTCCGGCAACCTCGGCCTGGTCCGCGCCCTGCACTTCCCGCGGGCCGCGCTGCCGATCTCCTTCGCGCTCCAGCAGCTCCAGCAGCTGCTGTACTCGATGATCGTGCTGTTCCTGGTGGTGATCGGTTTCGGCAGCTACCCGGACGCCTCCTGGATCCTGATCGTCCCGGCGCTGGTGCTCCAGTTCTGCTTCAACACCGGTCTGGCACTGGTGTTCGCGCGGGCCGGCGCCAAGACCCCGGACCTGGCGCAGCTGATGCCGTTCGTGATGCGGACCTGGATGTACGCCTCCGGCGTCATGTTCTCCATCCCCGTCTTCCTCGCCGACAAGCCGCAGTGGATGGCGAACGTCCTGCAGTGGAACCCGGCCGCCATCTACATGGACCTGGTGCGCTTCGCCCTCATCGACGAGTACGGCTCCGAGAACCTGCCCCAGCACGTGTGGGCCGTCGCCGGCGGCTGGGCCGCGCTGTTCGCGATCGGCGGCTTCGTCTACTTCTGGCAGGCGGAGGAGAGGTACGGCCGTGGCTGAGCAGGCGCCGGGCACCCGGGTCCCCACCGTCATCGCCGAGGACGTGCACATCGTCTACCGCGTCAACGGCGCCCGGACGGGGAAGGGCAGCGCCACCGCGGCCCTCAGCCGCATCGTCAGACGCGGCGGCGAGGAGCGGGGCGTGCGCAAGGTGCACGCGGTGCGCGGTGTCTCCTTCGTCGCCCACCGCGGCGAGGCCATCGGCCTGATCGGCTCCAACGGCTCCGGCAAGTCCACCCTGCTGCGCGCCATCGCCGGCCTGCTGCCGCCCGAGAGCGGCAAGGTCTACACCGACGGCCAGCCCTCGCTGCTCGGCGTGAACGCCGCCCTGATGAACGACCTGACCGGCGAGCGCAACATCGTGCTCGGCGGGCTCGCCATGGGCATGTCCCGGGAGCAGATCAAGGAGCGCTACCAGGAGATCGTCGACTTCTCCGGCATCAACGAGAAGGGCGACTTCGTCACTCTTCCCATGCGCACCTACTCCTCCGGCATGCAGGCCCGTCTGCGGTTCTCCATCGCCGCCGCCAAGGACCACGACGTCCTGATGATCGACGAGGCGCTGGCCACCGGCGACGCGAAGTTCCGCAAGCGCTCCGAGGAACGCATCCGGGAGCTGCGCGGGCAGGCCGGGACGGTGTTCCTGGTCAGCCACAGCAACAAGTCGATCCGGGACACCTGCGACCGCGTGCTGTGGCTGGAGCGCGGTGAACTGCGCATGGACGGACCGACCGAAGAGGTCCTGCGGGAGTACGAGAAGTTCTCCGGGAAGTGACCCGGCGCCGTCGGGGCCCCGCCGGAACTGTCCGACGGGGCCCCGCGTCTGCAAAGGAGGCGTCAACTCCTTCCCGCCGTAGGAAGCTTGACGCCGATCGGTGTGTTGTTGTGATCTGCGGGACACCCGCGCGTACCGCGCCGCGTTGTACAACGTAAGCTGTGGCGGGTCCCGAAACGCGTCAAGTGGGGCGATAATGCGCGACACCTCCGGGCCCGGCTGCCACGCGGGCGGCCGGGCGGCGTGTCCGAAATAGTGGGTGTCGGGTTGTCGGTGTAGAACGGGAGATGTGACGGCAATGGCTACGGAAACTCCCCAGCTCAACGCAGCATGCGCCGTCCCTGCCCCGGGCAGCCGACGATGACGGCGCCGGGCACCGCGGACGCGGAGCGCGGCACCCTCGCCAAGGCCGCCGACGAGAACTTCCCCGTCGCCCCCTTCTTCCTGCCCCGGGACTGGCGCGAGGACCTGGTGGCCGTGTACGGCTTCGCCCGCCTCGTCGACGACATCGGTGACGGCGACCTGGCACCCGGCGGCGCCGACGCCCGCCTGCTGGGCGTGCCGGCCGACGAGGCCGAGGACCGCCTGGTCCTCCTCGACGCCTTCGAGGCGACCTGCGGCGCGTCTTCGACGGCACGCCCCGCCACCCCCTGCTGCGTCGCCTGAGGCCCACCGTGCGCCGCCGCTCGCTCACCCCCGAGCCCTTCCTCGGCCTGATCGCCGCCAACCGCCAGGACCAGCTCGTCACCCGGTACGAGACCTACGACGACCTGCTGGCCTACTGCGAGCTGTCCGCCAACCCCGTGGGCCGCCTGGTCCTCGCCGTCACCGGCACCACGACCCCCGAGCGCGTCCGCCTCTCCGACGCGATCTGCACCGCGCTCCAGATCGTCGAGCACCTCCAGGACGTGGCCGAGGACCTCGGCCGCGACCGTGTCTACCTTCCCGCCGCGGACATGAAGCGTTTTCACGTCCAGGAGGCGGATCTCGCAGCGGTCACCGCGGGCGCGTCGGTGCGCGCCCTGGTCGCCTTCGAAGCCCAGCGCGCCCGCGACCTCCTGAACGAGGGCGCCCCCCTCGTGGATAGCGTCCACGGCAGGCTGAGGCTGCTGCTCGCGGGCTTCGTGGCGGGAGGAAGGGCGGCGCTCCACGCGATCGCCGCCGCCCAGCACGACGTTCTTCCCGGCCCGCCCAAGCCCGGCAAGCTCCGGCTGCTGCGCGAGGTGGGCGTGACCCTGCGAGGAGAGGGGTGATCCGGACCGTGGAGTCACCGCCACCCGTGTCCGCGCCGGTACTCGCCGCCTACGGCTACTGCGAGACCGTCACCGGCCAACAGGCGCGCAACTTCGCCTACGGCATCCGGCTGCTGCCCACCGCGAAGCGGCGTGCGATGTCGGCGCTGTACGCGTTCTCGCGCCGCGTCGACGACATCGGCGACGGCGCGCTGGGCGGCGAGGTCAAGAGCGCCCGGCTCCAGGACACGCGGGCGCTGCTCACCCGGGTCCGCGCGGGCGAGGTCGAGGAGGACGACACCGACCCCGTCGCGGTCGCCCTCGCGCACGCCGCGCGGGTCTTCCCGATCCCGCTGGGCGGCCTGGACGAGCTGATCGACGGCGTCCTGATGGACGTCCGCGGCGAGACCTACGAGACCTGGGACGACCTGAGGACGTACTGCCGCTGCGTGGCGGGCGCCATCGGGCGGCTCTCCCTCGGCGTGTTCGGCACGGAAGCGGGGGCGCGCGGCGCCGACCGGGCGCCGGAGTACGCCGACACCCTCGGCCTCGCCCTCCAACTGACCAACATCCTCAGGGACGTCCGCGAGGACGCCCTCGGCGGGCGCACCTATCTGCCCGCCGACGACCTCGCCAAGTTCGGCTGCTCGGCCGGGTTCGACGGGCCGACGCCGCCGGAGGGCTCCGACTTCGCGGGCCTCGTGCACTTCGAGGTGCGACGCGCCCGCGCCCTGTTCGCCGAGGGCTACCGGCTGCTTCCCCTGCTCGACCGGCGTAGCGGCGCCTGCGTGGCCGCCATGGCCGGCATCTACCGCCGCCTCCTCGACCGCATCGAACGCGACCCCGAGGCCGTCCTGCGCGGCCGGGTCTCGCTGCCCGGCCGGGAGAAGGCCTACGTCGCCGTCCGCGGCCTCTCCGGTCTGGACACCCGCCATGTGTCCCGGATGTCCGGCAGGAGGCAGATCTGATGGACCCACGGGGTGACAACGACGTGGACCAGGGCGATGCCGCCGGAGGAAAGCGGCACGCAACCCTCCGCAGCGGCGCGGCGTCCCTGACTGCGACGGCCTGCCGCGCGGAGTTCGACCGTCACGGTGGGCGCACAGGAGAGGGTGCACGATGAGCGACGAGCCGCGCTCCGACATCCCGGAAACCTCCGGGCGGGACGCCGTAGTGATCGGCGGCGGGCTCGCCGGCATCACCGCCGCGCTCGCGCTCGCCGACGCGGGCGTGCGCGTCACCCTGCTCGAGAGCCGGCCCCGGCTCGGCGGACTGGCCTTCTCCTTCCAGCGCGACGGACTCACCGTCGACAACGGCCAGCATGTGTACCTGCGCTGCTGCACCGCCTACCGCTGGTTCCTCGACCGCATCGAGGGCACGGCGCTGGCACCGATCCAGAACCGCCTCGACGTGCCCGTCGTCGACCTCGCCAGGCCCGAGGGACGACGGCTCGGCAGACTGCGGCGCGACGAGCTGCCGGTCCCCCTCCACCTGGGGCGCAGCCTCGCCACGTATCCGCACCTCTCGCTCGCCGACCGCGCCAGGGTCGGCCGGGCCGCGCTCGCGCTCAAGGGACTCGATCTCGCCGATCCGGCCCTGGACGCGCAGGACTTCGGCAGCTGGCTGACCGCGCACGGTCAGTCGGCGCGTGCCGTCGAGGCCCTGTGGGACCTGGTCGGCGTCGCCACCCTCAACGCGGTCGCGGGCGACACCTCCCTGGCACTCGCCGCGATGGTGTTCAAGACCGGCCTGCTGTCCGACCCGGGCGCCGCCGACATCGGCTGGGCCCATGTCCCGCTGGGCGAACTGCACGACCGGCTGGCCCGCAAGGCCCTCGACTCCGCGGGCGTGCGCACCGAGATCCGTACCCGTGTCACCTCCGTCTCCGCCGAGGACAACGGCAGTTGGACCGTTCAGGTGCCCGGCGAGACGCTCCGCGCGGACGCCGTCGTGCTCGCCGTACCACAGCGCGAGACGTACGACCTGCTGCCGGACGGGGCGCTCGACGCCCCCGAGCGGCTGCTGGACATCGGGACGGCGCCGATCCTGAACCTGCACGTCGTCTACGACCGCAAGGTGCTCGACGTCCCCTTCCTCACCGCGCTGGGCACCCCCGTGCAGTGGGTGTTCGACCGCACCGACGCCTCCGGGCTGTCGACAGGCCGCCCCGAAGGGCCTGACGAGGGCCGTGGCGGGCGACGGGCGGGACAGTACCTCGCCGTCTCGCAGTCCGCCGCGCACGAGGACATCGACGCACCCGTCGCCGCCCTGCGCGAGCGCTACCTGCCCGAACTGGAGCGGCTGCTGCCGGCCGCCCGCGGCGCCACGGTGCGGGACTTCTTCGTGACCCGGGAGCGCACGGCCACCTTCGCTCCCACCCCCGGCGTCGGACGGCTCAGGCCCGGCGCCCGCACCAAGGCATCCGGCCTGTACCTGGCCGGAGCGTGGACCGCCACAGGGTGGCCCGCGACCATGGAGAGTGCGGTCCGCAGCGGCGTCAGTGCGGCGGACGCCGCCCTCGGCGCCCTCGGCCGGCCCCGCCCCCGCCGCCTCTTCGCCGTCGAGGAGGCCGCCTGATGACCGATCAGCACGGCTCGGCACACCCCCGCACCCCCTCCGGTAACGCGACAAGAGGAGAAACTGTGCCCACTGTGCCCCCGGCCGAGAAGGCCGCTCGGAGGACCGCGGTGGACGTGACCGCGCTGCTGGAGCGCGGCCGGACCCTGGCCACACCGGTGCTGCGCGCGGCCGTCGACCGCCTGGTGTCTCCCATGGACACGGTCGCCGCCTACCACTTCGGCTGGATCGACGCCCAGGGCAACCCGACCGACGGGGACGGCGGCAAGGCCGTACGTCCCGCGCTCGCGGTGCTCTCCGCCCAGGTCACCGGAGCCGCGCCCGAGGTGGGCGTGCCCGGGGCGGTCGCCGTCGAACTGGTCCACAACTTCTCGCTCCTGCACGACGACCTGATGGACGGCGACGAGCAGCGCCGTCACCGCGACACCGTCTGGAAGGTGCACGGCCCCGCCCAGGCCATCCTGGTCGGCGACGCCCTGTTCGCCCTCGCAGGCGAGGTCCTCCTCGAACTCGGCACGGTCGAGGCGGGCCGGGCCGCCCGGCGGCTGACCACCGCCTCCCGCGCCCTGATCGACGGCCAGGCCCAGGACATGTCCTACGAGCACCGCGACCGCGTCAGCGTCGAGGAGTGCCTGGAGATGGAGGGCAACAAGACCGGCGCCCTGCTGGCCTGCGCCAGCTCGATCGGCGCCGTGCTGGGCGGCGCGGACGCGCGCACCGCCGACACCCTGGAGCGTTACGGCCACCACCTCGGCCTGGCCTTCCAGGCCGTCGACGACCTCCTCGGCATCTGGGGAGACCCGGAGGCCACCGGCAAGCAGACCTGGAGCGATCTGCGTCAGCGCAAGAAGTCCCTGCCGGTCGTGGCCGCCCTCGCCGCCGGCGGCCCCGCCTCCGAGCAGCTCGGGGAGATGCTCGCCGCCGACGCCAAGCGCCAGGACTTCGCGAACTTCTCCGAGGAGGAGTTCGCGGCCCGCGCCGCGCTCATCGAGGAGGCCGGCGGCCGCGAGTGGACCGCCGGGGAGGCACGCCGTCAGCACACCATCGCCATCGAAGCCCTGAACGCCGTCGACATGCCCGAGCAGGTGCGGGACCAGTTCACGGCGCTCGCCGACTTCGTCGTCGTACGAAAGAGATGATCACTATCGGTCGAATAACCCTCGCGTAGTCGCCGGCCGGTGTCGCGGGAAGAGACGCACCGGCGACGGCGGACCCACAGCAGACGCAACGCCATGCACACTGCACGAAGGGGAAGCCATGACAGCGACGACCGACGGAAGCACCGGGGCCCTCCCGCCCCGCGCTGCCGCGGCCAGCGAAACCCGTATCGACATCCCCGCGGCGGCCGGGGTACAAGAAGCCGCCGTGCGCGCGGTCCGGCGCGCGACCGACTTCCTGCTCGCCCGGCAGGACGTCGAGGGCTGGTGGAAGGGCGACCTCGAGACGAACGTCACCATGGACGCCGAGGATCTGCTGCTCCGTCAGTTCCTGGACATCCAGGACGAGTCGACGACCCGCGCCGCCGCCCTCTTCATCCGCGGCGAACAGCGCGCGGACGGAACCTGGGCCACCTTCCACGGCGGCCCCGGCGACCTCTCCGCCACCATCGAGGCGTACGTCGCCCTGCGGCTGGCCGGGGACGAGCCCCACGCGCCGCACATGGCGAAGGCCTCCGCCTGGGTCCGCGACCAGGGAGGGATCGCCGCCGCCCGGGTCTTCACCCGGATCTGGCTGGCGCTGTTCGGCTGGTGGAAGTGGGAGGACCTCCCCGAACTCCCGCCGGAACTCCTCTACTTCCCGAAGTGGTTCCCGCTCAGCATCTACAACTTCGGCTGCTGGGCCCGGCAGACCATCGTGCCGCTCACCGTCGTCTCCGCGAAGCGCCCGGTGCGTCCGGCGCCCTTCCCGCTCGACGAACTGCACACCGACCCGGCCGATCCCAACCCGCCCAGGCCCCTGGCGCCGGTGGCCAGTTGGGACGGGTTGTTCCAGCGGCTGGACAAGGTCGTGCGCGGCTACCGCAAGGTCGCGGTGCGCAGACTGCGCAAGGCCGCCCTGAACTCCGCCGCCCGCTGGATCGTCGAGCGGCAGGAGAACGACGGCTGCTGGGGCGGCATCCAGCCGCCGGCCGTGTACTCGGTCATCGCCCTGTACCTGCTCGGCTACGACCTCGAACACCCCGTGATGCGCGAGGGCCTCAAGTCGCTGGACCGGTACGCGGTGTGGCGCGAGGACGGGGCGCGGATGATCGAGGCCTGCCAGTCACCCGTGTGGGACACCTGCCTCGCCACCATCGCGCTGGCCGACGCGGGGGTGCCGGCCGACCACCCCCAACTGGTCAAGGCGGCCGACTGGATGCTGGGCGAGCAGATCGTGCGGCCCGGCGACTGGTCCGTACGGCGGCCCGGGCTCCCGCCCGGTGGCTGGGCCTTCGAGTTCCACAACGACAACTACCCCGACATCGACGACACCGCCGAGGTGGTCCTCGCGCTGCGCCGGGTCCGCCACCACGACCCGGACCGGGTGGAGAGCGCGATCGGGCGCGGGGTGCGCTGGAACCTCGGCATGCAGTCCAGGAACGGCGCCTGGGGCGCGTTCGACGTCGACAACACCAGCCCCTTTCCCAACCGCCTGCCGTTCTGCGACTTCGGCGAGGTCATCGACCCGCCGTCCGCGGACGTCACCGCGCACGTCGTCGAGATGCTCGCGTTCGAGGGCCTCTCCCACGATCCGCGCACCCGGCGCGGCATCACCTGGCTACTCGCCGAACAGGAGCCGGAAGGCTCGTGGTTCGGGCGCTGGGGCGTCAACTACATCTACGGCACCGGCTCGGTGGTGCCCGCGCTCACCGCCGCCGGACTGCCCGCCCGGCACCCGGCGATCCGGCGGGCGGTCGGCTGGCTGGAGCGGGTGCAGAACGAGGACGGCGGCTGGGGCGAGGACCTGCGCTCCTACCAGGACTCGACACGCTGGAGCGGCCGGGGCGCCTCCACCGCCTCCCAGACCGCCTGGGCGCTGATGGCGCTGCTGGCGGCCGGGGAGAAGGACTCCAAGGCCGTCGAGCGGGGCGTCGCCTGGCTCGCCGAGACCCAGCGCGAGGACGGTTCCTGGGACGAGCCGCAGTTCACCGGGACCGGCTTCCCGTGGGACTTCTCCATCAACTACCACCTGTACCGGCAGGTGTTCCCGCTGACCGCGCTCGGCCGGTACGTCCACGGCGAGCCCCTCGTCGTGAAGGCACCGTCTCCCGCCGAGGCCGAAGGACGCTGATGAACGCCCAGCCCGCCCCCGCCCCGCTGCTGATCGCCTGCGCGCTCGGCATCGAGCACCTCGCGCTGCGCATGGGCGACCGCGGCGGGGCCGGCGGGCCGGTGACCGTCCTGCGCACCGGCATGGGGCCGAAGGCGGCCGAGCGCTCCGTCACCCGGGTCCTCGCCGACCCGGTGCTCGGCGGGGCGGCGGTGCTCGCCACCGGCTTCTGCGCGGGACTGGCCCCCGGCATGCACCCCGGCGACCTCGTCGTCGCCGAGGAGACCCGTGACCCGCTCGGCACCGTGCCGTGCGTGAACACCGACCTGCTCGTCAAGGAACTCGTGCGCACCCTGCCCGGGCGCACCGTCCACACCGGCCCCCTGACCGGCTCCGACCACGTGGTGCGCGGCCCGGAGCGGTCCGACCTGCTCGCCACCGGCGCGATCGCGGTCGACATGGAGTCGGCGGCCACGCTGCTGAGCGCCGTCCGCGCGGGCACGCGCCCGGTTGCGGCCGTCCGGGTGGTCGTGGACGCTCCTGAACATGAACTCGTCCGGATCGGCACGGTACGCGGTGGAATATCGGCGTTCCGCGTCCTTCGTTCCGTCCTGCCTGCATTCTTCGAATGGCACCGCAATGTGCTGCTCCCCCGGAGGTGAGCCAGATGGCCATGCCGCTGCGCCAGTCCATCAAGGTCGCTACGTACTTGGCTGAACAGAAGCTCCGCAAGCGGGAGAAGTTTCCGCTCATCGTGGAGCTGGAACCCCTCTTCGCCTGCAACCTGGCGTGCGAGGGCTGCGGCAAGATCCAGCACCCGGCCGGTGTGCTGAAGCAACGCATGCCGGTCGCCCAGGCCGTGGGCGCGGTACTCGAATCCGGTGCGCCGATGGTCTCCATCGCCGGCGGCGAGCCGCTGATGCATCCTCAGATCCACGAGATCGTGCGGCAGTTGGTGGCGAGGAGGAAGTACGTCTTCCTCTGCACCAACGCCATGCTGATGCGCAAGAAGATGGACAGGTTCACGCCCTCGCCCTACTTCGCCTTCGCGGTGCACATCGACGGTCTGCGCGAGCGGCACGACGAGTCCGTCGCCAAGGAGGGCGTGTTCGACGAGGCGGTGGAGGCGATCAAGGAGGCCAAGCGGCGCGGCTTCCGGGTCACCACCAACTCGACCTTCTTCAACACCGACACCCCGCAGACCATCATCGAGGTGCTCAACTTCCTCAACGACGACCTCAAGGTCGACGAGATGATGATCTCGCCCGCCTACGCCTACGAGAAGGCTCCCGACCAGGAGCACTTCCTCGGCGTGGAGCAGACCCGGGAGCTGTTCAAGAAGGCCTTCTCCGGCGGAAACAGGCGCCGCTGGCGGCTCAACCACTCGCCGCTCTTCCTGGACTTCCTGGAGGGCAAGGTCGATTTCCCGTGCACGGCCTGGGCGATCCCGAACTACTCCCTCTTCGGCTGGCAGCGGCCCTGCTACCTGATGAGCGACGGCTATGTGCCGACGTACCGGGAACTGATCGAGGAGACCGACTGGGACAAGTACGGCCGCGGCAAGGACCCGCGCTGCGCGAACTGCATGGCGCACTGCGGCTACGAGCCCACCGCCGTCCTCGCCACCATGGGCTCGCTCAAGGAGTCCCTGCGGGCCATGCGCGAAACCGTCTCCGGAAACCGCGAGTAGCGCTGTGACCGCCATCTCCTTGGGCATTCCCGAGGTACCGGTCCGGCCGATCGCCGCGCGGCGCGTGTCGCGGCGGATCCAGGTCGGACCGGTGGCGGTCGGGGGCGGGGCTCCGGTGTCCGTGCAGTCGATGACGACGACCCGGACGTCCGACATCGGCGCGACGCTCCAGCAGATCGCCGAGCTGACGGCGTCCGGCTGAAGATCTCCGTCAAGCACAACGACCCGGTGGTGATGATCGAGGCCTACCGCCAGCTCGCCGCCCAGTGCGACTACCCGCTGCACCTCGGGGTGACCGAGGCGGGTCCGGCGTTCCAGGGGACGATCAAGTCGGCCGTGGCCTTCGGCGCCCTGCTCTCGCAGGGGATCGGGGACACGATCCGGGTGTCGTTGAGCGCGCCGCCCGCGGAGGAGGTCAAGGTCGGCATCCAGATCCTGGAGTCGCTGAACCTCAGGCAGCGTGGGCTGGAAATCGTCTCCTGCCCGTCCTGCGGCCGCGCCCAGGTCGACGTCTACAAGCTGGCCGAGGAGGTCACCGCGGGTCTGGAGGGCATGGAGGTCCCGCTCCGGGTCGCGGTCATGGGATGTGTGGTCAACGGCCCCGGCGAGGCGCGGGAGGCGGACCTGGGAGTCGCCTCCGGCAACGGCAAGGGGCAGATCTTCGTGAAGGGCGAGGTCGTCAAGACCGTGCCCGAGTCGAGGATCGTGGAGACCCTCATCGAGGAGGCGATGAAGATCGTCCAGCGGATGGAACAGGACGGCGTCGCCTCCGGAGGGCCGGCCGTCACCGTGAGTTGAACAGCACGGACCGAGAGGGGGCCCGAGCGTGACGATCCTGGAGAACATTCGGCAGCCGCGCGACCTGAAGGCGCTGTCCGAGGCGGAACTCGGCGAACTGTGCGGCGAGATCAGGGAGTTCCTGGTGCACGCCGTCGCCAGGACCGGCGGACACCTCGGGCCCAATCTGGGGGTGGTGGAACTGACCGTCGCCCTGCACCGGGCCTTCGAGTCGCCGGTCGACCGCATCCTGTGGGACACCGGCCATCAGAGTTATGTGCACAAGCTTCTGACGGGGCGTCAGGATTTCTCCAAGCTGCGGGGCAAGGGCGGCCTGTCCGGCTATCCCTCACGCGAGGAGTCCGAGCACGACGTCATCGAGAACAGCCACGCCTCCACCGCCCTCGGCTGGGCCGACGGCCTCGCCAAGGCCCGCCAGGTGCGGGGCGAGAAGGGCCACGTCGTCGCGGTCGTCGGCGACGGCGCGCTCACCGGCGGCATGGCCTGGGAGGCGCTCAACAACATCGCGGCCGCCAAGGACCGGCCGCTGATCATCGTCGTCAACGACAACGAACGCTCCTACGCCCCGACCATCGGCGGCCTCGCCGACCACCTGGCCACCCTGCGCACCACCGACGGCTACGAGAAGGTGCTGGCCTGGGGGAAGGACGTACTGCTGCGCACGCCCGTCGTCGGCCACACCGTCTACGAGTCGCTGCACGGCGCGAAGAAGGGCTTCAAGGACGCCTTCGCGCCGCAGGGCATGTTCGAGGACCTCGGCCTGAAGTACGTCGGTCCCGTCGACGGGCACGACATCGGGGCCGTCGAGTCGGCGCTGCGGCGGGCCAAGCGCTTCCACGGGCCGGTGCTGGTTCACTGCCTGACCGAGAAGGGCCGCGGCTACGAGCCCGCTCTCGCGCACGAGGAGGACCACTTCCACACCGTCGGGGTGATGGACCCGCTGACCTGCGCACCGCTCGCCCCGGCCGGCGCCCCCTCCTGGACGTCCGTGTTCGGCGACGAGATCGTGCGGATCGGCGAGGAACGCGACGACGTCGTGGCGATCACCGCCGCCATGCTGCACCCGGTCGGCCTCGGTGAGTTCGCCGCCCGCTTCCCCGGCCGGGTGTGGGACGTCGGGATCGCCGAACAGCACGCGGCGGTGTCCGCGGCCGGGCTGGCCACCGGGGGCCTGCACCCCGTCGTCGCCGTGTACGCCACCTTCCTCAACCGGGCCTTCGACCAGCTGCTGATGGACGTGGCCCTGCACCGCTGCGGCGTCACGTTCGTCCTCGACCGCGCCGGGGTGACCGGGGTGGACGGCGCCTCCCACAACGGCATGTGGGACATGTCCGTCCTCCAGGTCGTCCCCGGCCTCAGGATCGCGGCCCCGCGCGACGCCGACCAACTGCGCGCGCAACTGCGGGAAGCGGTCGCCGTGGACGACGCGCCCACCCTGATCCGCTTCCCGAAGGAGTCGGTCGGACCGCGGATCCCGGCCGTCGGCCACGTCGGTGGCATGGACGTACTGCGCCGCGGCGCGGCGCCGGAGGTCCTCCTGGTCGCCGTCGGCGTCATGGCACCGGCCTGCCTCAGGGCCGCCGAACTGCTGGAGGCCCGGGGCATCGACTGCACGGTGGTGGACCCGCGCTGGGTGAAACCCGTCGACCCGGCCCTGCCCGGCCTCGCCGCCGACCACCGTCTGGTGGCCGTCGTCGAGGACAACAGCCGTGCCGCGGGCGTCGGTTCGGCCGTCGCCCTGGCCCTCGGAGACGCCGAGGTCGACGTGCCCGTACGGCGGTTCGGCATCCCGGAGCAGTTCCTCGCCCACGCTAAGCGGGCCGAGGTGCTCGCCGACATCGGCCTCACGCCCGTCGAGATCGCCGGACGGATCAGCGCGAGCCTGGCCGTCTGCGACGCCGACGGCCCCGTCAAGGAGACAACGGAATGAGCACGGAGTTCGACCTCGGCGCGCTGCTGGCCGAGCGCGGAGCCGAACGCTACGAGCTGCACGGCAGATACCTCAACCACCAACTGCCGCGCATGCTGCACACCATCGGCTTCGACAAGGTCTACGAGCGGGGCGAGGGCGCGTACTTCTGGGACGCGGACGGCAACGACTACCTGGACATGCTCGCCGGGTTCGGGGTGATGGGCCTGGGCCGCCACCACCCCGTCGTCCGCAAGGCGCTGCACGACGTCCTCGACGCCTCGCTCGCCGACCTCACGCGCTTCGACTGCCAGCCGCTGCCCGGACTGCTGGCCGAGAAGCTGCTCGCCCACAGTCCGCACCTGGACCGGGTGTTCTTCGGCAACAGCGGCACGGAGGCCGTGGAGACCGCCCTGAAGTTCGCCCGGTACGCCACCGGGAAGCCGAGGGTCCTGTACTGCGACCACGCCTTCCACGGGCTCACCACGGGTTCCCTGTCGGTCAACGGCGAGGGCGGGTTCCGCGACGGCTTCGCGCCGCTGCTGCCCGACACCGCCGTACCCCTCGGCGATCTCGACGCGCTGGCACGGGAGTTGCGGAAGGGCGACGTGGCCGCGCTGATCGTCGAGCCGATCCAGGGCAAGGGGGTGCACGAGGCCCCGCCCGGCCATCTGCGTGCCGCCCAGGAGCTGCTGCACCGGCACAGGGCGCTGCTCATCGCCGACGAGGTGCAGACCGGCCTCGGCCGGACCGGCGACTTCTACGCCTACCAGCACGAGGACGGCGTCGAACCGGACCTGGTGTGCGTCGCCAAGGCCCTCTCCGGAGGCTATGTGCCGGTCGGCGCCACGCTCGGGAAGGATTGGATCTTCAAGAAGGTCTACTCGTCCATGGACCGGGTGCTGGTCCACTCGGCGAGCTTCGGGTCCAACGCACAGGCCATGGCGGCCGGGCTCGCCGTGCTGTCCGTCATGGAGAACGAGCAGATCGTCGCGGGCGCCCGCCTGACCGGCGACCTGCTGAAGTCCCGGCTCACGGCGCTGATCGACAAGTACGAGCTGCTCGCCGACGTCCGTGGCCGGGGCCTGATGATCGGCATCGAGTTCGGAAAGCCCCGATCCCTGAAACTGCGCAGTCGCTGGGCCATGCTCCAGGCGGCGCGCAAGGGGCTGTTCGCGCAGATGGTGGTCGTCCCGCTGCTCCAGCGGCACCGCATCCTCACCCAGGTCTCCGGCGACCACCTGGAGGTGATCAAGCTGATCCCGCCGTTGGTGGTGGGCGAGCCGGAGGTGGACCGGTTCGTGGACGCCTTCACCGAGGTGATGGACGACGCGCACAACGGGGGCGGTCTGGTCTGGGACTTCGGCAGGACGCTGATCAAGCAGGCGGTGGCCAACCGGTAGGTCCTCCCGCCCCCGCCGATGTCTTTTGCCTCTGAGGCAACAAGTTTGCCGCAGAGGCAAAGTTCCGGCTGAATGGAGGCATGAGCCACCCCGCCTCCGAGCCCGGGCCCGAACCGGCGGACGACCTGGGTGTCGTCGCGCCCCAGCTCCGCGCCCTGCGCCGGCGCGCCTCCCTCACCCTGGAGGCCGCGGCCCGCGCCGCCGGGCTGTCACCGGCCCACCTCTCGCGCCTGGAGACCGGGCAGCGCCAGCCCTCGCTGCCCATGCTGCTCGCACTCGCCCGCGTCTACGGTACGACCGTCTCCGAACTCCTCGGCGAGAGGGTCGCCGACCGGGACGCCGTCGTACGCGCCGCCGACATGGAGCCCACCCACGCGGGCGGCTGGACCTACTGGCAGTCCGGCGCCTCCGGGCGGGGCATGCAGGCGCTGCGCGTGCAGGTGCCGTACGGCTCGCAG
The DNA here is from genome assembly GCF_001896135.2 of Streptomyces phaeoluteigriseus. Lineage (GTDB taxonomy): Bacteria > Actinomycetota > Actinomycetes > Streptomycetales > Streptomycetaceae > Streptomyces > Streptomyces phaeoluteigriseus. Next base: position 243,009 of record NZ_MPOH02000005.1, on the reverse strand, counting down.
GGCGACATCGTGCGGGTGCATCCGGGCGAGGAGTGGCTGCACGTCCTGCGGGGACGGCTGCGGCTGCGCCTCGGGGACACCACGCACCTGCTCGGCGCGGGGGACAGTGCGCACTTCGACTCGCTGACCCCGCACCGCATCGCCGCCCAGGACCCCGACGGGGTCGACCTGCTGTTCGTCCACACTCTGTTGCAGAGCCCGACGGCCGCGCTGTGCCTCGGCCCCACCCCTGGAGAGACGCCATGACCGACATCGAGGAGAAGTTCCCCAGGAGCCTGTGGATCCGGCTGATCATCTACATCGCGGTGGGGCATGTCTTCGCCGGGTTCCTGTGGCTGCTGTTCGAGGTCGGCGCCAAGCGGTAGCCGACGGCCCTCGGCCGGCGGGGTGCTCAGTCGAGCAGGCGCTCGCGGAGCCGCTCGCGAGTCCGAGGCGTCAGGCCGAGGCCCTGCTCCAGGTAGGTGTCGACACGCCCCAGGTCTCCTCGACGGTCTCGAACGCGGCCGTCAGGTACTCGGCACGGGCGTCGAAGAGGGGGTCGAGCAGCTCCATGACCTCGGGGGAGTACGCCGCGGCGGAGGTGCCGCTGCGGCGCACCTTGTAGCGGCGGTGCTTGGCGCTGGACTCCAGGTAGTCGGCCAGGATCGCGTCGCGCTCCACACCCAGGGCGAGCAGGGTCACGGCGATGGACAGGCCGGCGCGGTCCTTGCCCGCCGCGCAGTGCATCAGCGCCGGGACGCTGTCCTCCGCGAGGGAGTGCAGGACGCGGGAGTGCTCGCCCGTACGCTCCTTCATGATCGAGCGGTAGGAGGCGATCATCCGGCCGGCCGCCCTGCCGTCGCCGAGGATCTCGCGCAGCTGCTCGATGTCGCCTTCGCGGACCATCTTCCAGAACTCGGCGCCGTCCGCCGGGTCGGAGAGCGGCAGGTTCACATTGCGCACGCCCGGCAGCTCGACGTCGGGGCCCTCCAGCTTCTGGTCCGCCGCGTTGCGGAAGTCGAAGACCGTGTGCAATCCCAGCGAGGAGAGGAACGCGACGTCCTCGTCGGTGGCGTGCGCGAGGTGGCCGCTGCGGTACAGCACGCCGTGGCGGACGCGCCGGCCGTCGACGGTCGGCAGGCCGCCCACGTCCCGGAAGTTGCGCACTCCGGCCAGCTCGGGCTCGGTCGACGGGATCTGCTGCGTCACGGGGGCTCCTCCCGGTCGTCGGTCCCGGCCGGCGCGGCTCGAGATGGCCACCGGAACACCTCACTGACCATACGACATGGATGCCCGGGGCAAACGGGTTGTCCACAGGGGGCTCCGGCGGTTGTGCGGCACCTGGCGTGTACGTCGGACCGGGGCGGGCGGGGGAGGAGCGGGGGCGCATGATCGGGGTCGCCTCGGCCGGGCGAGGCCCTCGGCCGGTGGCTCGAGGGGCGGCACCCGGGCGGGTGATGCCCCTTGCGGACGGGGGGAGTGCCGGCTGTGGGGCCCGGCCGGGGTGGCGGGTCGCCGGGGTGGCAGTCCGCGTGTGAGGGGGCGGGGGCCCGAGGCGAGGGAGCCGCCCGGGCGGCGGTGCCGGATTCTGGTGGGCTCGGTCGGGCGATGGCCTCGCCCGACCGTGGTGCCCGAGTGGCGGCCTTCGAGAGGGAGTTGTCCGAGCGGGGCACGGCCGGGTCAGGGTCGCCCGGGCGATGACGGCCGACCCTGCCAGTCGGCTGCCCCGGCCCACCCCGGCTGGGTTCGGTTCCAGCCCGGACGAAAGCGGACGGAACTGTGCAATCGACTCGTACTGCACTCCGTGCGCCAGGACGTCCAGGAGCGCCGGGGCTCGACCCGGCAACGGTGTGCGAATGCCGTGAAATGGACGAAGTTGACCGGGGTGCGATGCTGATGCGCCACTGGTTGAGCGCCGGGCCGCATGGTGGTCTTGATGCGACGGTTATCCGGCAGCGTCGCATCTGGGGGTTCTGTCCGAATTAGATCCTTCGTCACAACTCGCTCTGTAATAAGGGGATCTGGGGACATGTCACGTGAGCAGCGTCATATTCGTGACTATGAGTCGCCCGTCATGTGCACGTAATACGGCTGTTTCCCAAGGGCGTTCGTGGGAAGAACGGCCTCTCGATGCACGCAGGGTGACCGGGAATTCTCACAGGGGATCAAGAGAAGCGTGCGGTGAGTGCAACCTTCGCTTGTACCTGTGCGTCGTGGTCGCTTACGTTCCACCCAATCCGGACGGACGCCCAATCCTGCCGCCGCCCGGAGACCGCACACTCACCCGTGAACGGCAGGAGCGGGGGACCCACAGGCAGTACCGCCTGTTCCGGTCTCCGGAACGGCTAGGGGTAAAGCCGCGCCTCGGCGCGGCCGGACATCTCCAGTCCGCACCCGACAGCTCACCTCGCAGGCGCCGGAGAGGAATTCGTCATGCCCGCCAAGGGTAAGCACCGTCGTCCGAAGTCCCAGCGCTTCACCCGTTCCATCGCCGTCGCCGGAACCGGTGGCGCCGCGCTCGCCCTCCCCTTGATGGGGGCCTCCGGCGCCCAGGCCGCACCGTCCCAGTCGGCGACGCAGGCCGTTTCCGCCGCCTCCGCCGTTTCCTCCCTTCCCTCCCACTCCTCTGTTTCGGAAAAGGCCGCCGAGACCGTTTCCGTGGCGCAGAAGTCCGGGAAGTCCGCCACGGGCGCCAAGACCTACACGGTGCAGTCGGGCGACTACCTCTCCAAGATCGCGGACGAGCAGAACGTCAGCGGCGGCTGGAGCCGGCTCTACGCGGACAACCGTGAGGCCGTCGGCGAGAACCCGTCGCTGATCCACCCGGGACTGAAGCTCTCGATCGGGGAGAAGGCCGCGACCGGCACGACCAAGTCGCCGTCCACTTCGTCCGGTTCATCTACTTCGTCCGGTTCGTCGGCCTCGCCGAAGCAGTCCTCGGGCTCCTCCACGAAGTCGTCCTCCTCGGACTCGGGCTCGTCGGACTCCGCGAAGTCCTCCTCGTCGAAGGCGTCCACGGCGCAGGCTGCCGAGAAGGCCACCGCCTCCAGTGGCTTCGCCCTCCCGGTGGCGGGTGCGACCGTCGGCACCCCGTACAAGATGTCCGGCAGCATGTGGTCCAGCGGTTACCACACCGGCGTCGACTTCGTCGTCCCGACCGGCACCTCGCTCAAGGCCGTCGGCGCGGGCACGGTCGTCTCCGCGGGCTGGGGCGGCGCGTACGGCAACCAGGTCGTCATCAAGCTCGCCGACGGCTACTACGCCCAGTACGCCCACCTGTCCTCGCTCTCCGTCTCGGCCGGCCAGTCCGTCTCCGGCGGTCAGCAGATCGGCCTGTCCGGTGCGACCGGCAACGTGACCGGCCCGCACCTGCACTTCGAGATCCGTACCGGTCCCGACTACGGCTCGGACATCGACCCCGTCGCCTACCTGCGCTCGCACGGCGTCTCCGTCGGCTGACGTAGCGCTCGACCTCCCGCCTGACACGCCGTCGAAGGCCGGACCCCGATCCCGGGTCGGCCTTCGGTGTTTCCACACGCCCGCGCGCCTGGGCGCTCGCATGCCCGCACGCAGGTGCCCGCACCTGCTCCCGCACGGACGCCCGCACCGGCACTCCCCGCCCCCCGGCACCCGCTCCGCATCTGTTCGACTTTGCGCGCTCATGATCGTTCCATTGCGGTCTTGTGGCGGGTGTGCCCGAGGTGTCGACAGGCGGGGCGGGGCAGGGACACAGTGATCGAAAAGAGCGGCAAGCGCTTTCCCGCATCGCGCCCCGTCCGTCTCACGCGATCCTGTGCCGTTGAGGAGCCCCTGGTGCACACCACCCCGCGCCGAAGAACCGTCACCGTCACCACGACCGCGGTGGCCCTGCTGGCCGGGCTGTTCACCGCACCGGCCACCGGCCGGGCGGCGTCCGCGCACGTCGAACAGCCGCGCCGCGTCGTCGAGAACCTCGACCGCGGACTGGTCGCCGTGCCCTCCGCGGAGGGCACCTTCCTCAGCTGGCGGCTGCTCGGCACCGAGTACGCCCGTCACGGCGAGGCGATCGCCTTCAACGTGTACAAGAACGGCCGCCGCCTCAACCGCGAACCGGTCAGGAAGTCCACGACCTACCGGGACCACAGCCCCGGCAAGGGCAGGTACACCGTCCGCGCGGTCGTCGACGGCCGGGAGACCAGGGCGAGTTCCCCCGCCCTGGACTTCGCCGACGGGTACGCCGAGATCCCCCTCTCCGCCGCCGACGGTTACACCGTCCAGCATGCCTGGCCCGGCGACCTCGACGGCGACGGACGCTACGAACTCGTCGTCAGCCGGCTCTCCCGGACCCGGGACCACCCCGACCTGCTGGAGGCGTACACCCTCACCGGCGAGCGGCTCTGGCGGGTCGACCTCGGCCCCGGCTCCTACACCCAGGTCGGCGGGAACGGCGCCAACGATCCCGCGCCCGCCGCGATCAGCGGGTCCACCGCGATCGGCGGCTACCGCAACGACGACAACGTCACCGTGTACGACCTCGACAGCGACGGCAGGGCGGAGGTGCTGGTGCACACGGCCGCCGGGACCACCTTCGCGGACGGCGCCCGGGTCGCCGCCGACTCGCCCGCGGACCAGTTCGTCTCGGTGATCGACGGCGCGACCGGAGCCGAGCGCACCCGGCAGCCCGTCCCCGACGACTTCGTCGCCGACGGCCCCTCCGGCGGCCACTTCGGCATCGCCCACCTCGACGGTCAACATCCCAGCCTCGTCACCAAGTCGGTCACCCGCGTGGGCGCCCGGCGCGGCACCTTCCGGAGCCTGTTCCAGACGTGGGACTTCAACGGCACCGATCTGACCCGCCGTTGGAAGTACGTCGTGGATCCGGCCTCCGGCGCGACCGGTTTCCACCAGATCCGCACCGTCGACGTCGACCAGGACGGCAAGGACGAGATCGCCGACGGCAACTACGTCATCAACAGTGACGGCACCCTGCGCTATGTCGTCGACGGCGCCATCCACGGCGACCGCTTCGACATCGCCGACCTCGACCCGGCCCGCCCCGGCCTGGAGGGCTTCGCCATCCAGCAGTCCGAACTGGGCATCGTCTCCGACTTCCCCTGGTACTACTACGACGCCGACACGGGCGAGCGACTGGTGACCGGCGCCCACCCGGCGACCCCCGTGAGCGACGCCGACCTCGACGTGGGCCGCGGCAACGCCGCCGACATCGACCCCGGCCACCCCGGCTACGAGTACTGGACCTCGACCGCCGACGTCACCCGGCCCGGCGCGGGCGTCTTCAACGTGCTGCACGGCAAGGTCTCCGGCACCACTCCGAGCGTCAACTTCCGCATCTGGTGGGACGGTGACAAGGCGTCGGAACTGCTCGACCTCACCCACGTCGAGAAGTGGGACCCCGCCACCGAGACCGCCACCCGCCTCTTCGACCCGGCCGGCGTGGTCTCCGGCGCCCGCAACGCCACTCCCTTCTACGGCGACCTCGTCGGCGACTGGCGCGAGGAGATCCTCGCCGAGACCGCCGACCACACCGCGCTGCGCCTCCACACCACCACCGAGCCGACGAGGACCCGCGTCTACACCCTCGCGCAGAACCCGGCCTACCGGCTCGGCTGGACCGTGCGTGGCTACCTCCAGTCCACGTACACCGACTACTACCTCGGCACCGAGACCCGCCGTATCCCCGAACCGCTCATCACCACGCCCACCGCCACCACGCCCCTGCCCGGTACGCCCTGAAGGAGCCGCTTCCCATGACCACCACCCGCAGAGCCTTCGGCGCCATGGCCTCCGGTGCCGTAATCGCCGCACTCGCCCCCGCGACCGCGGCGAGGGCCACGCCCCGCCACCGCCGCCTGATCGCCCACGACGACTTCCGTCACGGCCTCGGCCGGTGGGCCGTCGAGCTGGAGAAGGGCGGCTCCGTCACCGCCTCCCGCGGCACCCTGGAGGTCGACGTTCCGGCCGGCGCGACGATCTGGTTCAAGAAGCGGCTCGAAGGGCCGTACGTCCTGGAGTACTCGGCCACCCCGGTCTCCGCCGGCGGCGTCAACGACCGCGTCTCGGACCTCAACAACTTCTGGAACGCCGTCGACGCCCGTTCCCCGCACGACCTCTTCGCCACCCCGCGCCGCGCGCCCTCGCCGAGTACGACCACCTCAGGACCTACTACGTCGGCTACGGCGCCAACACCAACACCACGACCCGGCTGCGCCGTTACGTCGGGCAGGCGGGAGTGCGGCCGCTGGTCCTCGACCACACCGAACCGCTGCTGGTGGCGAACGCGCCGCACCATGTCCGCATCGTCTCCGACGGCTCCACCGTCCGGTGGTGGAACAACAGGCGGCTCGTCTTCGACCACACCGACCCGGAGCCCTACACCGCCGGGCATTTCGCCTTCCGCACCACCTGGAGCCATTTCCGGATCAGCGGATTCCGGGTGTGGTCGTTGCACCGACGCGGCTGAGACAAGGCCTATTCCCGCATTGGCCAAGTCTTTAGGAGTGGCTTATCTCACCGCCCGTCAACCCTTGCCTACGGTCGCGTAAGTCACATTCGAAGGTGAATCATGAACGGTTGTGGCAGACGATTCGAAGAATGACGACAGTTCACTGATCGGGTCGTACGTGGCGGTGGGGGACAGCTTCACCGAGGGCGTCGGCGACCCCGGCCCCGACGGGGCGTTCGTCGGCTGGGCCGACCGGTTCGCGGTACTGCTCGCGGACCGGCGGCCCGAAGGCGACTTCGCGTACGTGAACCTCGCGGTGCGCGGCAAGCTGCTCGACCAGATCGTGGAGGACCAGCTTCCCCGGGCGGTCGAGCTGGCGCCGGACCTGGTCTCCTTCTGTGCGGGCGGCAACGACATCCTCCGACCCGGCACCGACCCCGACGAGGTCGCCGAACGCTTCGAGCGAGCGATCGCGGCCCTCACCTCCGTGGCCGGCACCGTCATGGTGACAACCGGGTTCGACACCCGCGGCGTCCCCGTGCTCCGGCATCTGCGCGGCAAGATCGCCACCTACAACGGGCACGTGCGCGCGGTCGCCGACCGGTACGGCTGTCCGGTCCTGGACCTGTGGTCGCTGAAGTCCATCCAGGACCGACGGGCCTGGGACGGCGACCGGCTCCACCTCGGCGCGGAGGGCCACACGCGCGTGGCGCTGCGCGCGGTCAGGTCCTGGGCATCGACGTACCCGCCGACCCGGAGCAGCCCTGGCCGCAGCTCCCGCCGCGCGGCACCTTCGACATCCGGCGCGACGACGTGCAGTGGGCGCGCGAGTACCTGGTGCCGTGGATCGGACGCCGGCTGCGCGGGGAGTCCTCGGGCGACCACGTGACCGCCAAGGGCACGCTCTCGCCCGACGACATCAAGCTGCGGATCGCGACCGTGGCCTGAGCCCGGTGCGGCCGGCCGTTCCCGAGGGACCCGGTCGGCCGCTCGACCAGTGAGGTGAGCGCGCGGGAGTGGGTCCTCGCGGAACCGGTCCGGAGGCCGGGACGACCGCATGCCCCGCTCCCGCACGTGGCTCTCGTCCACGGCGCCCCGCGCCCGTACGTCCGGCAGGGCGCCGCGTGCGGCCGCCGCGGCCGTCTTGACGCTCCAGGGCGCTCCAAGGCATTCCAGGCCCCGGTTCGCCCGACTCGGCGGCCACCGCCTCGGCCGCATGGTCTCCCTCGGCGAGGACGCGACCGGCTGTCCGCGCCCGCCGGTACCGCCGACGCCGAAGCCGCCGACGCCGAAACCGCCTCCGGTGGAGTCGCCGTGGCGCCGGGCGTCATCCGCGCGGCGGCGACGGCGACGGCGACGGTGACGGCCGTGGACGAACTCGACTGCGCCGTGGACGAACTCGACTGCGCCGGGTACCCACTCGACTGAGCCGGGTACGCACTCGACCGGTCCGGTCTCAGTGCTCCTGGGCGCTCGACGTCCCCGCCCCCAGACCGAGTTCCCGGCCCAGCGCCTCCTCCACCCATTCCTGCGCACGGGCCCGGGAGACCGCACCGTCGTAGGACGTGAGCTGTACGGCGAGACCGTCGAGGAGGGCCGTCAGGCGCAGGGCCGTCCCGGCCGGGTCGGGACAGCGGAACTCGCCCGCGGCCACCCCCTCCGCGATCACCTCGGCGAGCGCCGCCTTCCACCGCCGGTCGAGGTCGCGGGCGACGTCCCGCAGAGCGGGTTCGCGCAGCGACACCGCCCAGCCCTCGATCCACAGCCGCCAGCCCTTGGCCGGTCCCGTGGGGGCGTACCAGCGCACCGCCGACCGCAGTCGGCGCAGTGCGGTCGTGCGCCGGCCGAGCAGTTTGCGCAGATGGGCCAGGTCGCCCTCGGCGGCGAAGGCGAACGCGTCGGCGACGAGCCGCTCCTTGGTGGAGAAGTGGTAGAGCACGAGCGCGTTGCTCACGCCGAGCGCCGAGGCCACGTCGGCGATCCTGACCGCCGCCACGCCCCGCGCCTCGATCTGCTCGATGGCCGCCCGCAGCAACTCCTCGCGCCGCTCCGCCACACTCAACCGGACCCTAGCCACGCCGTCACCCTACACACGGCCCGCGACCTGCGCGGACGCCCTCAGCGGTGCTGCCCGAACCGCTCCGCGATGACCGGCAGTCGCTGGTCGGCGATCGCGTGCGCGGCCCGGCGCGGGGTTGTCCCGTCGGCCTCCGCGCGCGTCAGCACCAGGTCCACCAGGGCGCGCATCGAGCGGCGCGTGTGGGCGAACGCCTCCCCGGCGTCCGCGCCGATGTCGCCGAACAGCGTCCACCACCACCAGGCGTTGGTCCCGGAGTTGACGACGACGTCGGGCAGCACGCTCACCCCGCGCGCGTGCAGCAGCGCCTCCGCCTCGGGAAGAACCGGCATGTTGGCCGCCTCGGCGATCCAGCGGGCGGTGATCCGCGCCTGCTCGTCCGGCCCGATCGCGTACGACACGGCGGCCGGCACCAGCACCTCGGCCTCGGCCGACAGCCAGGCGTCCCCCGGCAGTTCGCGGTCGCCGGGGCGCAACGCGCGGCGGTCGACGGTGCCATGGGCGTCCCGCGCGGCCAGCAGCGCCTCCACGTCGAGGCCCGCCGGGTTGGTGATCGTGCCCTTGACGTCGGCGACGGCCACGACCGTCAGTCCCGCGCGCGTGAGGAAGCGCGCCGTGGCCCCACCCATGGTGCCCAGACCCTGGAGGGCGACCCGGGTGCCGGCGTGCGGCACTCCCGCCCGGTCCAGGGCGGTGAGGACGGACTCGGCGACCCCGCAGCCGCCGACCAGCTCGTCCAGGCCGATGCCGTCCACCTCGACGGCGAAGGCGTCCGCGAGCCGCCGGCGGGCGGTGCTCTCGTCGTCGAGCAGCGGATGGACGGCCTGGATCGACGACACCAGCCCGGCCTCGGCGACGGCCCGGTCGACGACGTCCTGGCTGAGCCCCAGGTCCTCACCGGTGGTCCAGCAGCTCTCGACGTAGGGCCGTACCGCCCGCAGGTAGCGCACCAGCAGGCCGTACGCCTCCGGGTCGCGAGGATCGCAGTCGATGCCGCCCTTCGCGCCGCCCAGGGGGACATGGCGTGCCGCCGGGTCGTAGTGCAGGGCCTCCTTGCGGCTCATGCCGCGGGCGAGGCCGGTCACCTCGTCGAGGGTGCAGCCGTCCCGCATCCGCAGGCCGCCGCTGCACACGCCGCGCACGAGCCGGTCGACGACCAGGTAGCCCCGGCGGCCGGTGAGGTGGTCGGTCCAGGTGAGGGACACCAAGGGGGAGGTCATGCGGACTCCTCGACAGGGACCTGTTACTGAACAGTGGGTCAGTATCGGGAGCCCGGAGGTGCCGTGTCAACGCGCTGCGGGCGGCCCCGGACCAGGGCGACCCGAGGTTTGTCGGACCGGCCGACCATAATGGGAATCCTCAGTGACCCCACCTGGAGGTACCGTGGCTGCATTCCGTTCCCTGAGCCCTGGGCTCCGCGCACTGCAGCCCGAGGCCTTCGGCGCGGACCCGAGCGGTGAGCGCCTGGCGCGCATCCGCAGATCACCCCACTTCAAGGACGGGGTGTTCCAGAACCCCGGCGGCATCGGCGCGCGGATCCGGCCCTCGGGCACCGGGCTCGACTTCGCCAAGGCCTTCTTCGACAAGGAGACCCGCCCCCGGCGTTCCCCCTCCGGCCCCGTTCCGGTGCACCCCACCACCCTCGCCGACCTGGCCCGGCCACCCGCCACGGGCCTGCGCCTGACCTGGATGGGGCACTCCAGCGTGCTCGCGGAGATCGACGGGCACCGGGTGCTGTTCGACCCCGTCTGGGGCGAGCGCTGCTCTCCCGTCCCCTTCGCGGGCCCCAAGCGACTGCACCCGGCCCCGCTGCCGCTGGCCGCGCTCGGCCCGGTGGACGTCGTCGTCATCTCGCACGACCACTACGACCACCTCGACCTGCCCACGATCAAGGCGCTGGCCGGCACGGACACCCTGTTCGCGGTGCCCCTCGGTGTCGGCGCCCATCTCGAACACTGGGGCGTGTCCGCCGACCGGCTGCGCGAGCTGGACTGGCACGAGGCGACCCGCGTCGGCGGCCTCACCCTCACCGCCACCCCGGCCCGCCACTTCTGCGGCCGAGGCCTGCGCAACACCCAGCACACCCTGTGGGCCTCCTGGTCCGTCGCCGGCGACGAGCACCGGATCTTCCACAGCGGCGACACCGGTTACTTCGACGGTTTCAAGGACATCGGCGCCGAGTACGGCCCGTTCGACGCGACGATGATCCAGATCGGCGCCTACTCCGACCTGTGGCCGGACATCCACATGACCCCCGAGGAGGGGCTGCGCGCCCACCTCGACCTCCAGGGCGGCCCGAGCGGGGCGATCCTGCCCATCCACTGGGCCACCTTCAATCTCGCCACGCACGCGTGGTCCGACCCGGGGGAGGGCACCCTGGCCGCCGCGCGCGCGGCCGGCGCCCGGATCGCGCTGCCCCGCCCCGGCGAGCCCTTCGAGCCGACCGCCGAGACCGTGCCGGCGGAGCCGTGGTGGCGTGGCGTGGCGCTCGCTCCGGCGGGCGGGTGGCCCGAAGTGCTGCCGGAAGCCAAGGCCATGGTCGATACGGTGCGTGACATTCCGAGGGATGCGGCCGAGGGTGGGGACACCCCGGAGGCCGTCCCGGCGGGCTAGCGGGGCGCCCGTACCGGACCTGACCGCCCGACGACGGGGGTCGGAGCGAACAGCTCCCCGACCCCCGTCGTCCGTTTCCGAGCGTCTCTGACCAGGTCCGATCGGCTTCCGCACCTCAACTGTCCGTAGACCGAGCGGGTTTATCGGTCTGTCGTACGAAGCCTCATACCAGAGCGGGACGCTCACCGGGGGACTTTGTCAACTGCCCGCCGCACATGATGGGTTGGCAACTACTGTGAGTGGCCGTGGGGCGAGAAGGGTGCACGAAGCTCTCGCTCTCCGACCGACACCGCGATGGCGCGAGCCCCAGGAGCGCACCCCACGCGAGCCCCAGGCCCGACGGACAGTACGAGGACACCGATGTCTCACCTCCGCGCACCGGCCGCACGCGCAGACCGCCGTGAGGGCGGACGGCACGGACGGCCGGTCTCCCGCCCCGCACCCGCACCGGCCGAGACGCACATACGGCCGCAGCTGCTGCGGCTCGCCGTGCTGCCCCCGACCGCCGTCGCCCTCAGCGCCTGCGCGGCCGTCCTGTTCACCGTCCGCTCCACCGGCGCCCGGCCGGGACCGGTCCTGTGGGCCGTCCTCGCCGGAGCCGTCGCGGTGACCGGCGTCGGCATCGTCGTCGCCGCCGTGGCCGCCGACCGGGCCGCCCGCTCCGTCAGCGACCGCGTCACCGCCCTGCGTCGCAACAGCGCGCGCGGCGAGGCCGACCTGCGCGCCCTGCTGGACACGCTGCGCCGCGGCGAGCCCCCGCCGCAGCGCACACCGCGCGGCGGTCCGCCCGGCGACGCCGACGAGTTCGAGCTGCTCGCCGCCGATCTGTCCCGCGCCCACGACGGGGCCGCCACCGCCGTCGTCCAGGCCGCGCAGCTCTCCAGCCAGACGGGCAGCGAACAGAAGCTCGAGGTCTTCGTCAACCTGGCGCGGCGCCTTCAGTCCCTCGTGCACCGGGAGATCGCCACCCTGGACGAGCTGGAGAACGAGATCGAGGACCCCGACCTCCTCAAGGGCCTCTTCCACGTCGACCACCTCGCCACCCGGATCCGCCGCCACGCCGAGAACCTCGCCGTCCTCGGCGGTGCCGTCTCCCGGCGGCAGTGGAGCAACCCCGTCTCCATGACCGAGGTGCTGCGCTCCGCCATCGCCGAGGTCGAGCAGTACTCGAGGGTCAAACTCGTCCCGCCGGTCGACGGCGAACTGCGCGGGCACGCCGTCGCCGACGTCATCCACCTGCTCGCCGAACTCGTCGAGAACGCCACGGTCTTCTCCGCCCCGCACACCCAGGTCCTGTTGCGCGCCAACCTGGTCACCTCCGGGCTCGCCGTCGAGGTCGAGGACCGCGGCCTCGGCATGCCCGTCGAGGAGCAGAGCCGGATGAACGCCCTGCTCGCCGACCCCGACCAGGTCAACGTCGGCCGTCTGCTCGCCGATGGCCGCATCGGCCTCTACGTCGTCTCCCAGCTGGCCCGCCGCCACGGCATCCGGGTCCGGCTCCAGAACAACATCTACGGCGGCGTCCAGGCCGTACTCGTCGTACCGCAGGCCCTGCTGGGGTCGGCCGGGCTGCCGTTGCCGCAGGCCGAGGAGCGTGGCACGGGAACGGTGCCGACGGGGGCGGCGGGGCCGGCGGGCGGACAGGGCGCGCGAGACGGGGGGAGGCCACAACCGGCTCCGCACGCCCGCGTGCAGGCGCAGGGGCAGGCCCGCCCCGAGTCACGCCCGCAGCCCCAGCCGCAGCTTCGGTCCCCGGCCCCGCTCCAGCCGCAGGCACCGCCACCGACGCACCTCCAGCCCCGCCTCCAGCCCCAGCTCCAGTCCCAGGGCTCTCCGCTCCCACCGCCGTACACGCCCCCCCGGCCCGCCCCGCGGGAGCATCCGCACGCAGGCGCCGCGTCCGCCCCCACCACCGGGTCCCCCGTCCAGCACGACCACCCCCCGCCCGAACGACGGCCGGCCGGCCCCCCTCCCCGTTCGCGGGCGCGCACGAGGAGCGGCCCAATCCGGCCGAGGCCGTGCCCGGTGTCCGGCCGGTGACCGGTCCGCGGTGGAGGAGATCGCGGGCCTCATGCCCACTCCGCGCGCCGGCGCCGTGCGCGGCACCATGGGCAAGCCCCAGCTGCCCCGGCGCCGCGCCCACGAGCACCTCGCACCCCAGTTGCGCGGCGGCCCGGCCCCCCGGCCGGACGCCGCCGAGCAGCCCGCCGGGCACGACCCCGGTCTGATGGCCGCCTTCCAGCGCGGCGTCGGCCTCGCCGAGGCCCAGCAGAGCCTGGAGGCGGACCCCCTGCCGGACCCGGCCGTCGCGGACGCACCGCCCGCCATGCCGGCGTACCCCATGGCCGAGACCCGCACCGTGTCCGGCCTGTCCGGCGACTTCGACCACCAGTCCACCACCCGGCACGACGGGAGCACACCAGCCGGATGAGCACCCCCCTCACCACCTCCACCCCCACCGCACCCGCTCCCGCTGACCTTCGTACCCCAAGGAGTCGATCCACCATGGCGAGCGATGCGCCGACCGGCCAGGTATCCGATCTCGACTGGCTGATGAGCGGCCTCGTGCAGCGTGTACCGCACACGACCAGCGCGGTCCTCCTCTCCTGCGACGGCCTCGTGAAGTCCGTCCACGGCCTGGACCACGACAGCGCCGACCACATGGCGGCCCTGGCCTCCGGGCTGTACTCCCTCGGCCGCAGCGCCGGTCTCCGCTTCGGCGACGGCGGGGACGTACGGCAGGTCGTCGTCGAACTCGACTCGACGCTGCTGTTCGTCACCACCGCGGGGTCGGGCACCTGTCTCGCGGTGCTGGCCGGGCGCGAGGCCGATGCCGCCGTGCTCGGCTACGAGATGGCGATGCTCGTCAAGAGCGTGCGGCCGTACCTGGTCACCGCGCCCCGGCAGCACGCCGTCGAACCCTCGGTGATGGGGCCTTGAGGGTGGCGGCGGCCGGCGACGGGCCCTGGCTCGACGACGCGGCCGGACGGCTGGTCCGTCCGTTCACGGTCAGCAACGGCCGCACCAAGCCCACCGTCGCCCTCGACCTCATGTCACAGGTGCGGGCGACCGGGTCCACCCCCCTCGGCTATCTCGGCCCCGAGCACGCGCAGGCGCTGGACCTGTGCCGTGCCCCCGTCCCGGTCGCCGAGGTCGCCGCACATCTGAGGCTGCCGGCGGCGGTCACCAAGGTGCTGCTGGCGGACCTCGTGGACTGCGGGGCGCTGACCACCAAGCCCCCCGAGTTCCAGCACAACCCCACCGACCGGGTCCTTCTGGAGGCAGTGCTCGATGGACTACGACGACAGCTCTGAACACGACGACGACCGCGACCCCTTCCCGACCGCGCTGAAGATCCTGGTCGCGGGCGGGTTCGGGGTCGGCAAGACCACGTTCGTCGGCGCGGTCAGCGAGATCGCGCCCCTGAGTACCGAGGAGCTGCTCACCACCGTCGGCGCCGCGACCGACAACCTCGACGGCATCGAGAACAAGGTCGAGACGACCGTGGCCATGGACTTCGGCCGCATCAGCCTCGATCCACAGCATGTCCTGTACCTGTTCGGCACCCCCGGACAGGAACGGTTCTGGTTCATGTGGGACGAACTGTCCGAGGGGGCCCTCGGCGCGGTCGTCATCGCCGACACGCGCCGCCTGGAGGAGTGCTTCGCGGCCGTCGACTTCTTCGAGGAACGCGGCCTCGGCTTCATCGTGGCCGTCAACGAGTTCGACGGCGCCCACCGCTACGACCCGGAGGAGGTGCGCGCCGCCATCGACCTGGACCCGGCCGTCCCCATCGTGCGCTGCGACGCCCGCATCTCCGCGTCGGGCGTGCAGACCCTGCTCACCCTCGTCCGCCACCTCATCGCCCACGCGCCGGCGGCACCTCAGCCGAGCCGCGGCGCCCACATGTGATCCCCGTACACCACACACCGGAGCCGCACATGCGCTACGTCCACAGCGACGGAGTCCGCCGATGAGCCACGACCCGCCCCGCACGGCCGGTCGACTGCTGCTCACCCCCGAGGACAAGGAAGCTCCCGCCCGCACCCGGAGGGTGCGCCGACTCGGCCTCGGGGAGCGGGCGGAGCCCTCCCTGGACGCCTTCGCGGACCGCCTCGCCGAGGTGACCGACGCGCCGTACGCGATGGTCAACTTCATCGACGAGGAACGGCAGTTCTTCGCCGGGCTGCACACCCCGCCCGGCGGCCGGGCGGCCCGCGGCGGCAAGCCGGAGGTGGGCCGGCGGCTGCCCCGCGAGTACGGCTACTGCCCGTACGTCGTCGTGCGGCGCAAGGCGGTGGTGCTGGAGGACGTCCGCGACTACCCGCGGTTCGCGGGCAACCCGGTCGTCGACGAGTACGGCATCCACGCGTATCTAGGCGCCCCGCTGATCGACACGGCCGGCCTGGTCCTCGGCACGGTGTCGGTGGCCGATCTGGCGCCCCGGCCGTGGGGGAAGGCGGGACTGGAGACCATCAAGGCGACCGCGGCGGATCTGGCCGGGCGGCTGGAGCACCGGGCGGCCGGCGGGCCGCCCCTGTGACCTGACCTGCGGTGGCCGTCACAGGCCCCGCCAGACGTTGTCGAAGGCGGAGTCCTCGACGGACCGCCGCTGCTGTACGGCCGTCAGTTCCGTCACCGCCTCGCCGACCGCGGCCAGGACCGTCGCCACCGGATCGGTGAGGGGACCCGGAAAGCCGTCGCCCGGCTCCTCGCGCAGACCGGCCGTGGTGGCCAGGCCGGCGAGGACGGGCTCGGCCGACGCCCAGCGTTCGGCGGCGCGGCGCCGGGCCGGTGAGTCCACGGCCTCGCTCCGGTCGGACCGTGCCGCGAGCCAGCGGCCGCGCGGGTGGGTCAGCACCCCGTCGGCCTCCATCCGCGCGGTGTAGGCCGACATCAGCCCACGGCCGCGGCGCCACAGCCACTCCTCGACCGACTCGTACGGCTCCCGCCGTACCAGCGAGGAGGCGGCGTCCGCCAGCAGGCGGTCGTCCGGGGCCGCGGCCCGGCCGGGCGTCACCCGGTCACCGTCCAGGACGACCACGCCCGCCTCCACCAGGTCGATCAGTTCGGCCCCCGCGAGGGCGAGGGAGAGTTCACCCTGCTCGACGGGGCGCGCGGGCGCCACGTCCAGCGAGACGATCATCAGGTCCTGCGCTGTGGTCATGAGCGGCTTCCCGTCGTCGGTTCCCTCTCCAGAGTGGCACGTCGCCGCGGGGCGTGAAGCGGAGCTGTGGCGCCGCTTAAGAAACTCTCGATGGACCGTGGCGCCGCCGTACGGCAGATTGCTACCGGATTCCACCCCTCTTCCCCCGCCGCGGGCCGCTTCGGCATGCCCGGCGCCGGGGTCTCACCGTCAGGAGCCGTAGCGTTGAAGGCGCTGGTCAAGGAGAAGGCAGAGCCGGGACTGTGGCTCGCGGACGTGCCGGAGCCCGCCGTCGGACCCGGGGACGTACTGATCAGGGTGCTGCGCACCGGCATCTGCGGCACCGATCTGCACATCCGGTCCTGGGACGGCTGGGCGCGGCAGACGATCCGCACCCCCCTCGTCCTCGGGCACGAGTTCGTCGGCGAGGTCGTCGGGACCGGCCGGGACGTCGGCGACATCAAGGCCGGTGACCGGGTGAGCGGCGAGGGACACCTGGTCTGCGGCAGGTGCCGCAACTGCCTCGCCGGGCGCCGCCACCTGTGCCGGGCCACCGTCGGGCTGGGCGTCGGCCGCGACGGCGCGTTCGCCGAGTACGTGGCGCTGCCCGCCGCGAACGTCTGGGTGCACCGCGTCCCGGTGGACCTCGACGTGGCGGCGATCTTCGACCCGTTCGGCAACGCCGTCCACACCGCGCTGTCCTTCCCGCTGGTCGGCGAGGACGTGCTGATCACCGGGGCCGGCCCGATCGGCCTGATGGCCGCCGCCGTCGCCCGGCACGCCGGCGCCCGCAACGTCGTCGTCACCGACGTCAGCGAGGAGCGCCTGGAACTCGCCCGCAAGATCGGCGCGAGCCTCGCCCTGAACGTCTCCCGCGCCACCATCGCCGACGGACAGCGAGAACTGGGCCTGCGCGAGGGCTTCGACATCGGCCTGGAGATGTCCGGCCGCCCCGAGGCGATGCGCGACATGATCGCCAACATGACGCACGGCGGCCGGATCGCCATGCTCGGCCTGCCCGCCGAGGAGTTCCCGGTCGACTGGGCCCGCATCGTCACCTCGATGATCACCATCAAGGGCATCTACGGCCGCGAGATGTTCGAGACCTGGTACGCCATGTCGGTCCTGCTGGAGGGCGGCCTCGACCTCGCCCCCGTGATCACCGGCCGCTACGGCTACCGCGACTTCGAGGCGGCGTTCGCCGACGCGGCGAGCGGCACCGGCGGCAAGGTCATCCTCGACTGGACCGCGTGACCCCCTTCCGGCAAGAACACCCCAGGAGCCTCACCATGTTCGACTCCGTGCGCGACGACCTGCGCGCCACCCTCGACGAGATCCGCGACGCCGGCCTGCACAAGCCCGAACGGGTCATCGGCAGCCCGCAGTCCAGGGCCGTCGCCGTCACCGCGGGCGGCCGGACCGGCGAGGTCCTCAACTTCTGCGCCAACAACTACCTCGGCCTCGCCGACCACCCCGAGGTGATCGCCGCCGCCCACGAGGCCCTGGACCGCTGGGGCTACGGCATGGCCTCCGTGCGGTTCATCTGCGGCACGCAGGAGGTCCACAAGGAGCTGGAGGCGCGGCTGTCGGCCTTCCTCGGCCAGGAGGACACGATCCTGTACTCCTCCTGCTTCGACGCCAACGGCGGTGTCTTCGAGACGCTGCTCGGCCCCGAGGACGCGGTGATCTCCGACGCCCTCAACCACGCCTCCATCATCGACGGCATCCGGCTCTCCAAGGCCCGCCGCTTCCGCTACGCCAACCGTGATCTGGCGGACCTGGAAAGGCAGTTGAAGGACGCGTCCGACGCGCGCCGCCGGCTGATCGTCACCGACGGCGTCTTCTCCATGGACGGTTACGTCGCCCCCCTCGCCGAGATCTGCGACCTCGCCGACCGCTACGACGCGATGGTCATGGTCGACGACTCCCACGCTGTCGGCTTCGTCGGGCCCGGCGGCCGCGGCACCCCCGAGCTGCACGGTGTGATGGACCGGGTCGACATCATCACCGGCACCCTCGGCAAGGCGCTCGGCGGGGCGTCCGGCGGTTATGTCGCCGCCCGCGCCGAGATCGTGGCGCTCCTGCGCCAGCGCTCCCGCCCCTACCTGTTCTCCAACACCCTCGCGCCGGTCATCGCCGCCGCCTCCCTCAAGGTCCTCGACCTGCTGGAGTCGGCCGACGACCTGCGTCTGCGGCTGGCCGAGAACACCGCCCTGTTCCGCCGCCGGATGACGGACGAGGGCTTCGACGTCCTGCCCGGCGACCACGCCATCGCGCCCGTGATGATCGGTGACGCGGCGCGGGCGAGCCGGATGGCGGAGCTGCTGCTGGAGCGCGGGGTGTACGTGATCGGCTTCTCCTACCCGGTCGTCCCGCACGGCCGGGCCCGCATCCGGGTCCAGCTCTCGGCCGCGCACTCCACGGCCGACGTCGACCGTGCCGTGGACGCCTTCGTGGCGGCGCGGGCGGCACTGGAGGCTGAACCGGCCACCCCGGACACCTTGCGATAATCGACCTCATGATCGAAGCGCGGCGGCTCCACATCCTCCGTGCGGTGGCCGACCACCGCACGGTGACGGCGGCTGCCGCCGCGCTGTACCTCACTCCGTCCGCCGTCTCCCAGCAGCTCACCGCCCTGGAACAGGAGACCGGCCACCGCCTGGTGGAACGCGGCGCCAAGGGCGTACGGCTCACCCCGGCCGGCGAGATCCTGCTCGCCCACACCCACGCGGTCCTCGCCCAGTTGGAGCGGGCGGAGGCGGAACTGGCGGCCTACGACGCGGGCACGGCCGGGACGGTCACCGTCGCGGCCTTCGCGACCGGCATCGCCCTGGTCGTGGCGCCCGCCGTGGCCCGGCTCGCCGGCACCGACCCGGGGATCCGGATCCGCGTCCAGGACGCCGAGGGCGACGCCAGCCTGCCGATGGTCCTCGACCGACAGGTCGACATCGCCGTGGCCGTCGAGTACCGCGGGGCACCCGCCGCCGACGACCCGCGCCTCGCGCACGTCCCGCTCTACGCCGAGCCCTTCGACGCGGTCGTCCCGGTCACCCACCGCCTCGCCGGGTGCGCGGAGGTGCCGCTCGCCGACCTGGCCAAGGACCCGTGGATCGGCCCGTACCCCGGCAACCCCTGTCATGACGTGGTCGTCCTGGCCTGCGAGAACGCCGGCTTCCAGCCTCGCCTGGAGCACTCCTCGGACGATTTCCGCGCCGTCGTGGCGCTGGCCTCGGCCGACGCGGGCGTGGCGCTGGTGCCGCGCTCGGCGCTGCGCGGCATGGACCTGACCGGCGTGGTCGTCCGTCCGGTCGACGGGGTGGCCCCGACCCGCCGCGTCTTCGCGGCCGTACGCCGTGGGGCGGAGGAGCATCCGCTGATCCGCCCGGTGCTGGACGCGCTGGAGCAGGTCACGCCTGCCTGAGCCCCAGGCTGGGCTGTCTCTCATCTGGGATAGCATCCCGAATATGAAACAGCCTGTGGACGGTGAGGTCGACGCCCGGCTGGCCGCGCGCCTGGCCGAGCTGCGCGGCGAGCGCGGCTGGTCGCTGGGGGAGCTGGCCGAGCGCAGCGGCGTGAGCCGCTCCACCCTGTCCCGCGCCGAACGCGCCGAGATCAGCCCGACCGCCGCCCTGCTCAACCGTCTGTGCCAGGTGTACGGCCGGACCATGTCCCGGCTGCTCAGCGAGGTCGAGGCGGAGGCCGGGCCGGTGCCGCTGGTGCGGGCTGGTGAGCAGAGCGTCTGGGAGGACCGCGCCTCCGGCTTCGTCCGGCGGTCCGTGTCGCCGCCGCACCCCTCACTGCGCGGCGAACTCGTCGAGGGCCGGCTCGCCGCGGGCGCCGACCTGGTCTACGACCGGCCGCCCGTGCCGGGCCTGGAACAGCACATCTGGGTCCTGGAGGGCGCCCTCGCGGTGACGGCGCAGGACGTCGAGCACCGCCTGGACACCGGTGACTGCCTGCGGCTGCGGGTGTGGGGGCCGACGAGGTTCCGGTGCGCGGGCGCCGAGGAGCGCGGTACGTGCTGGCGGTGGTGCTGCCATGACGACGACCGGGCTCGACGCCGCCGCCCTCCTCGGCCGCGCCGGGGAGTTGGCCGACCTGCTGGTCGACACGGTGGCCGGCGGCGCCTCCGTCGGCTTCCTCGCCCCCCTCGACCGTACGGAGGCCCTCGCCTGGTGGGAGGGGCGCGCGGCCGGTGTCGCCGCCGGGCACCTGGCGGTCTGGGCGGCCCTCGACGGCGACCGGGTCGCCGGCACCGTCACCCTGGCCTTCCCCGACAAGCCCAACAGCCGTCACCGCGCCGAACTGGTCAAACTCATGGTCCACCGGGACGCCCGGGGGCAGGGCCTCGGCCGTCGGCTGCTGACCACCGCCGAGGAGGCCGCCGCCGCGGCCGGTGTCACCCTGCTGCACCTGGACACCGAGACCGACAGTCCCGCCGAACGCCTCTACCGCACGGCGGGATGGACCAGGGCGGGGATCATCCCCGACTACGCGGCCGACCCGTCCGGTGTCCTGCGGCCGACGGCCCTCTACTACAAACACCTGTCCGCGCCGTGACTGTCAGTGCCTGCCGCTACGGTGCGAAGCATGCCGGACGCCGAAGACGTACGCCGTGTCGCCCTGTCCCTGCCGGACACGACGGAGAAGACCGCCTGGAACATGCCCACGTTCCGGGTCGCGGGAAAGATGTTCGCCACCCTGCCCGAGGACGAGACCTCGCTCGCCGTGCGCTGCCCCAAGGAGGAGCGCGACGAGCTGGCTCTCGCCGAGCCGGGGAAGTTCTGGATCGCCGACCACGAGGCCCAGTTCGCCTGGGTCCGGGTCCGGCTGGCCGCCCTGGAGGACGAGGCCGAGCTGCGGGACATCCTCGCCGACTCCTGGCGCCAGGCCGCTCCGACCTCGCTGCTGGAGGCGTATCCGGGACTGGGGGTGGCGGGGGAGGGGGCGCCGTAAAGGCGTGCGCGATCACCGACCCGAGTGCGGTATTGTTTCCCTGCGGGTCCGGCCGGGCGAAACCCCAGGTCAGACGGGCAGCGGGACGTGGCGCAGCTTGGTAGCGCACTTGACTGGGGGTCAAGGGGTCGCAGGTTCAAATCCTGTCGTCCCGACTTTTCGAAGTCGGATCAGAGGCCGTCTTCTCAGCGATGAGGAGACGGCCTCTGTCGTGTCCGAGCGGTGGCCCCGTGTCCGAGCGGTGGCCTCTTGTCCGCGGTATGGGAGCGGCGCCAAGCCGTCCGGCGGTCGGGGGCCGGGGTCGGCGGTCAGCAGTCGGCGGTCGCCGGTCGGCAGGGTCGTCGTCCGTGTCAGCCGGCCCTGGCGAGCACCTCGTCGACCAGCTTCCTGTCCAGTGCGGCCCGCACCAACGCGGCGGCCAGTGCGGCCGGTTCGGTGGGCCGGGCCGACGCGACCAGTTGGTCCGGCTCGTCCGGGAGACCGAGCCGACGCGCGCCCTCCAGGGCCTTCGCGTCGATGTACGGTGCCGCCTCCGGCCAGACGCTCTGGACCTCCCGCAGGAAGATGTCCGCTCCGGTGGGCCCGATCCCCGTCACCTCCTGGACCAGGCGGCGCAGCCGGGAGACGTCCCCGCCGGCCTCCTCCCGCAGGCGTCGCAGGTCGCCTCCCCACCGCTCGGTCAACAGTTCCGCCGCCGCGCCGAGTTGGGTCGCCGTGCGTTCGTCGTAGCGCCGGTAACCGCCGCGGCCCAGGGCGTCGACGCGCTGCCGCCAGGTCGCTTCGGCCATGGTCCGGGGGTCGCGCATGCCCGCGTCGTACAGGGCACGGACCGTCGCGACGGCGGTGGAGGCGCGGATGCGTGCGCTGAGCAGATGGGCCAGGACGAGGGTGCGGTACAGCGGCTGCGGGGTGTTCCTCAGCCGGATGCCCGCCTCCTGCGCGTAGGTGCGGCCGTACGAGGAGAGGAGTTCCTCGATGACGTGCTGCTGCTTGTCGCTCATCGTGCGAGCCGCTCCTCGGCCTGGGAGTGAGAGCCCCGCGCGAGGCCCGTCGGAGCCCCGGGGCCGACGGGTGCCCGTCACGGACGGGCGGAAACCGGACGGACTCGGAATCCGGCCCTTCGCTCAGCGTGAGGGCCGCCGCCGCTCGTGCCGTGCGCGGCGCGCCGGTGCCAGCAGGGGGAACAGGGAGAGCGCGACGACCACGGCGATGAGCGGCAGCAGGTAGTCCTCGATGTGGGGGACGGACGAGCCGAGGGTGTACCCGGCCAGCACGAGACTCTGCGACCAGAGCAGACCGCCGACGACCTGCCAGACGGTGAAGGTGCGCATGGGCACGCCGAGCGCCCCGGCCGCCGGGTGCAGCACGGTCCGCAGCATCGGCACGAAGCGGCCGATCACGAGGGCCTTGCCGTGGCCGTAGCGGGCCAGGAACCTCTCCGCCTGTGCCGTGCCCTCCTTCAGGCGCCGGTTCGAGGTGTGGGCCAGCAGCGCCCGCCCGCCGCGCCGTCCGAGCAGGAACCCGACCTGCGCGCCCGCCACGGCGCCGACGGCCGCGCACACCAGCACCTGCCACAGCTCCAGCCGCGCAGCCTGCTGGCCGCTGCCCGCGCACAGCACGCCGGCCGGGAGGAGCAGCGCGTCACCGGGCAGGAAGAAGCCGACCACCAGCAGCCCCGACTCCGCGAAGATCACCACCAGCACGCCCAGCGCGCCGAAGGCGGCCAGCAGCGAGGCGCTGTCCATCGGATTGACGGCGATCACGGTCATCGCCTCCCGGCCGTCCTCGTCGAGCTGTCGTGCGTCGAGCCGTCGTCATCGGTCCCGTCGGCCGAGTTCCCTGTCCTCGCGCATCCAGCGGACATGGCGGAGCAGGCGGAGGTCTTCGGGGGGCGCACGGGAGTACCCGTGCCGTCCGGAGCGTAAATCCTTGGACTCCGTCGGAGCCGTCGCGGGACACTGCGAAGGCCGGTACGACCGGCTGCCGGACGACCGCACGGGGTGGGGATGGGATCGTCTGAATCGCGCAGAGTCACGCCCGGCAAGGGCTCCGTACTGCTCGCACTTCGCTATTACGGGCGGGAGTTGGCCCGCCTTCGGTGGCTGACCCTTCCCGCCATGCTGTTGCCGGCGCTCGGCAACATCGGCATCAACTACCTCGCTCCGCTGGTCGTCGCCAAGCTCGTCGGCCGGCTGGCGGACGACCCGGACGTCGAGGTCGGAGCGGCGTTGCCGTACGTGCTCGGCTTCGCCGGGGTGCTGCTGGTCGCTGAGGCGCTGTGGCGGGTCGGGCTGCACTGTCTGAACCGTCTGGACGCGCTCGGCATCGAGCACCTGTACGTGATCGGCATGGACGAGCTCTTCGCCAAGGACGCCGCGTTCTTCCACGACAACTTCGCCGGGTCGCTGACCAAGCGGGTGCTGAGTTTCGCCTCCCGCTACGAGGAGTTCGTCGACACGCTGACGTTCCAGATCGTGGGCAGTCTCGTGCCGCTGCTGTTCGGCTCGGTGGTGCTGTGGCGTTACGAACCGCTGCTCGTCGTCGGGCTGCTGACCATGATCACCTTGACCGCGCTGTGCGTGGTGCCGCTGATCCGGCGCCGGCAGGCGCTCGTCGCCCAGCGCGAGGAGGCGATCGCGCGG
Organism: Streptomyces phaeoluteigriseus; assembly: GCF_001896135.2. Classification (GTDB taxonomy): domain Bacteria; phylum Actinomycetota; class Actinomycetes; order Streptomycetales; family Streptomycetaceae; genus Streptomyces; species Streptomyces phaeoluteigriseus. Next base: position 219,154 of record NZ_MPOH02000005.1, on the reverse strand, counting down.
GTCTCCGGCCATGTCGCCGACAGCCTGATGAACATGGACACCGTCCGCGCCTTCGCGGCGGAGGAACGGGAGGCCGCCGAGCACCGCTCCCGGGTCGCGGTGTCCCGGCGGCTCACGCTGAGGTCGTGGGACTACGGCAATCTGCGCATCGACACCCTGGTCGCGCCGCTGTCGGTGCTGACCAACGCCCTGGGCCTGCTGCTGGCGGTCGCGCTCGGCGGGGGCGGGCAGAGCGTGGAGGCGGTCGTGGTGGCCTTCATGTACTACGCCAACGCGACCCGGATCATGTTCGAGTTCAACCAGATCTACCGCCGCCTGGAGAGTTCGATGACGGAGGCCGCGCAGTTCACCGAACTGCTGCTGGCGCCGCCGACCGTGCTCGACCCCGAGGCGCCCGAGCCGCTGCGGCCCACCGCCGCCGACGTCCGCTTCGAGCGGGTGACCTTCTCCCACGGTGGCCCGGAGCCCCTCTTCGACGGGCTCGAACTCACCGTGCCCAGCGGGACGAAGCTCGGGCTCGTCGGCCGCTCCGGCGGCGGCAAGACCACCCTGACCCGGCTGCTGCTGCGGATGACCGACATCGACGGCGGACGCATCCTCGTCGGCGGCCAGGACATCAGCCGGCTGCGCCAGGCCGACCTGCGCAGCCGGATCGCCTACGTCCCGCAGGACCCGGCGATGTTCCACCGCTCGCTGCGGGACAACATCGTCTTCGCCCGGCCGGACGCCACCGAGGCCGAGATCCGCCGTGCGGCCGACGCGGCCCATGTCACCGAGTTCGCCGACGCGCTCCCGGACGGCTTCGGCACCATGGTCGGCGAGCGCGGCATCAAACTGTCCGGCGGCCAGCGGCAGCGGGTCGCGCTCGCCCGCGCGATCCTGCGGGACGCGCCGATCCTGCTGCTCGACGAGGCGACCAGCGCGCTGGACTCCGAGAGCGAGATCCTCGTCCAGGAGGCGCTGTGGCGGCTCATGGAGGGGCGGACGGCCCTGGTGGTCGCGCACCGCCTGAGCACCGTCGCCGGCATGGACAGCCTGGTCGTCCTGGACCGCGGACGGATCGTCGAGCAGGGCACCCACCAGGAACTGCTGGCGTCGCAGGGCACCTACGCCAAGCTGTGGCAGCACCAGTCGGGCGGCTTTCTCGACGACGACCCGGCGCGGGCGGCCGACCTGCTCTGAGCGCGGGACCGCTCGGGCGGCGGGCCCCCGGTCCGTGCCGGCCGCCGACGAGGAGACCGGACGCCGCCCGTGCGACGTGCCGCAACGGCTGACGGGAGTCCACTGCGGGCTCCCGGTCGTCGAAGGTCTTCCGTTCGGGCCGCCTGCCGGGTCAGGGAGCGGGGCTTGGTGACGGGGAACCTCCCGCGCTGTTCGGACGGTGGGGGAGCCCCGCGGGGCGGAGGCGGGAGCCGGGGCGGAGCCCTGGGGCCACCGACGACAACGCGGCGACCTGCGATGCAGGAGCCCGCGAGCCCGGCGGGATCCGGGACGAGGGGCTCCGGTCACCGTCGGGTGCGGGCCGGCGGGATCCGGGACGAGGGGCTCCGGGTCACCGTCGGGTGCGGGCCGGGCGGGATCCGGGATTAGGGGCTCCGGTCACCGTCGGGTGCGGGCCGGACGGGCGGGCTGATGAACTGGAGTGTCAGGGCGGCCGGGGGCGTCGCGACGCCCGGACCGCCCGCCGCCGCCCAGGTGAGGATCTCCTCGGTGCAGTCGTCGTCCATGGCGAACCCGATCCAGGTGGCGCGGCCGCCCGCCCGACGGCCCGCGCCGGACGGCTGGACCACGATCACGTTCGCCTGGTCGCACGGGCCCAGACAGTCCGTCGTGCGGACCTCGAAGCGGCCCGCCGACGCCGCGGCCGCGGCGCGCAGGCGCTCCAGTTGCCAGGCGTGGTCGTAGCCGGGGTGCTTGCGGGCGTCGCCGCAGCAGCAGCCCCGGCACACCACGAGGGTGCAGGGCCTGCGGGCGGCGGCGCCGATCGACACCACGCGCTGGGCCGGCAGGCCGGCACGGACTCCCACGCCGGTCAGGACGCCGACTGGCCGACGTGGGCCAGCGCCTGCCGCACCAGGAAGCCGTGCCCGCCCGGCATCTCGGTCTGCACCGCGGGCGAGACGACCTCCTGCGGGTCGAACCACACCAGGTCCAGGGCGTCCTGCCGGGGCCGGCAGTCACCGGTCACCGGCACGATGTACGCCAGCGACACGGCGTGCTGACGGGGGTCGTGGTACGGCGTGATGCCCTGCGTCGGGAAGTACTCCGCGACGGTGAAGGGCTGGAGGGACGCCGGGACGTGGGGCAGCGCCATCGGGCCGAGGTCCTTCTCCAGGTGCCGCAGCAGGGCGTCGCGGACCCGCTCGTGGTGCAGGACCCGGCCCGAGACCAGGGTCCGGCTGACGTTGCCGTCCGGTCCTATCCGGAGCAGCAGGCCGATCTTGGTGACTTCGCCGCTGTCGTCGACGCGCACGGGCACGGCCTCGACGTACAGGATCGGCAAGCGGGAGCGGGCGGCTTCGAGTTCGTCCTGGCTCAGCCAGCCGGGCGTGGTATCGGTCAAGTCAGACATTGCTTGATCATACTTTCAGTCCGTCGGGAAGCCGGTAGACCCGGCGAGCGTTGCCCGCCCCGGCCCACCGCGCCGGGCGCGGCGCGTCGGCGGTGCAGAGGCAGCACGGTGATCGTGCCCGCGGTGCGGGGCAGCCAGTCCGTCGGAAGGGCCGGAACCGCCGGCGGATCCCCGAGGCACCCGCTCGGCCCGACCCTGCCGGATCCGGCCGTACGCCGGTACGGCCCGGGAGCGCGGAGGGACGAACGCGTCGACCGGCGCCCGCGGTCGGCTCCAGCGGCCCCCGGTAGGGTGACAATCCGGTCACCCCCGTACAGGAAGCAGGACATGCCCTACTCCCACGCCCCTCAGCTGACCGCTCCCGAGCCGTCGGCCGGCAGCGCCGACATCCGTCTCGTCGTCACCGACATGGACGGCACGCTGCTCGACGACGACAAGCGGATACCCGACGGGCTCTGGGAGGTCCTCGCGCTGCTGCGGGAGCGGGGCGTGCTGTTCAGTCCCGCCAGCGGCCGGCAGTACGCGACGCTGGCGCGGGAGTTCGCCGAGGTCGCCGACGGGATGGTCTTCATAGCGGAGAACGGCACCTACGTCGTCCGCGACGGTGAGGAACTCAGCTCCGACCCGCTGGACCCCGCAGCGGTCACCGGCGTCGTCGAGGCCGTACGGCGGCTCGCGGCGGACGGCGCGGATGTCGGGGCCGTCGTCTGCGGGAAGCGGTCCGCCTACGTCGAGCGGGCCGACGAGGCGTTCCTGGCCGAGGTCGGCCGCTACTACCTGCGCCACCAGGTGGTCGAGGACATCGCCGCCGTCGAGGACGACGTCATCAAGGTCGCCCTGTTCGACTTCGGGTCGGTGGAGGAGCGCACCGCGCCGGCCCTCGCGCCCTTCGCGGACACCCACCAGGTCGTCGTCTCCGGCGAACACTGGGTCGACGTCATGAACCGCACCGCCAACAAGGGCGCCGCGCTGCGCCGGCTCCAGCGGGAACTGGGCATCACGCCCGCGCAGACCGTCGTGTTCGGCGACTACCTCAACGACCTGGAGATGCTGGACGCCGCCGACTGGTCCTTCGCCATGGCCAACGCCCACCCCGAGGTGGCCCGGCGGGCCCGCCACCGGGCCCCCTCCAACAACGACAACGGGGTCCTGCGCACCCTGGTCCGCCTCCTGGACCTGCCGGTGACCGGACTCTGACCCGCGTCCTCAGGACGCCGGCCGAGCGTGGCGGAGCAGACGGGCCAGGGCCGCGATCTCCACACGGTTGCGCATGTGCGGCCCGAGCCGGACGCCGGGACAGGAGTGTCCCGGCCATGGAGCGCGACGCGTACGGTCCGCCCGCGATCTCGGCGTCGGTGCGGCCCGGGGCGACCCGGCGCCGGGATGGGGGCCATCTCGGCGGACGGACTTCCAGGTGCCGGGGTCGGCCGTGGTGCGGACGACGGTGACGGGAGGGCGGACGGTGGCACCCTCGGCCGTGGGCGTGGACGACGTGACGGGCGCCGTCGGCCGTGGCGTGGACGACGGTGACGGGAGTGCGGACGGTGGCACCGTCGCCTTCCCGCCGGTGCGGGTGACCGTGGCCCCGGCCACGGCCTTGCGGCCGTCCGGGCAGGTGACCCGGAGGCCCTGTCGCCGACCCTCGGGAGCGGAGGAAACGTGCTCTGCGCGCGGGCGGCGGTGACGACGTCGGCGCCGAGTGGCCTGTGGCCGACGGTCACGGTGCTCTGCCCGTCCCGGGGTGTGGCCGGCTCCGTGCCGGAGAGCAGGTGGGTGCCGAGCGCGCCCGGGGGCGATCACGGCGTCGGAGCCCCGATGGCACCGACCACGGACTTGGCGCACTGCACGCGGACTTCAGGTGGCCGGGGAAGGAGGAGGCGCGGTCCTCCGTCGTGGCCGTCGCGGCCGTCGTGGCCGTCGTGCCGTCGCGGAGGCAGGACGCGCCTCCGACTTCGCCTCGCACGGGTGCGCTCATCTCGGCCGAACGGCAGGGGATCGCGGGCGGAACCCGACCGCCGGGCCGATCGTTTCCGGGCGGGGCGCACAAGCGCCGGGGGCAGGTGTCCGTCGAGAAGGGGGAAGCGAGTGAGCGATCCGGCGGAAGTCGCGCGCCTGACCCGGGAGGTGACCGCGGGGCTGGAGCGGGCGGACCTGGAGGACTTCTACCGGGACCTGCACCGCCACCCCGAACTGTCCTTCCGCGAGCACCGTACGGCCGCCCGTCTTGCCGGGCGGCTGCGGGCGGCCGGGTTCGCGGTGACGGAGGGCGTCGCCCGTACCGGCGTGGTCGGCGTGCTGGCCAACGGCGACGGGCCCGTGGTGTGGCTGCGCGGCGACATGGACGCGCTGCCCGTGCGGGAGGCCACCGGCCTCGACCACGCCTCCACCGTCGACGGCGTCATGCACGCCTGCGGCCACGACCTGCACATCACCTGGCTCGCGGGCGCCGCGGAGGTGCTCGCCGCCGCCCGCGAGACCTGGTCCGGCACGCTCGTCGTGGTGGGGCAGCCCGCGGAGGAGGCGGAGGGCGGGGCGGCGGCGATGGTCGCTGACGGGCTGCACCAGCGGTTCCCGCGCCCCGACGTGCTCCTCGGTCAGCACGTCACGCCAGGGCCGGCCGGCTTCTATCCGCACACGTCGGGGCTGACCCTGTCGGCCTCCGACGACATCGACGTCGTCGTGCACGGCGTGGGCGGGCACGGGGCGCGGCCCGAGTCGACCGTCGACCCGGTGGTGACCGCCGCGTACGTCGTCACCCGGCTCCAGGGCGTCGTCTCGCGCGAGGTCGCGGCGAACGAGTCCGTGGTGCTGACGGTGGGCCGGTTCCACGCGGGGACGAAGCCGAACATCATCCCCGCCGAGGCGCGCCTCTCACTGAACGTGCGCACCCAGGACACCAAGGTGCGCGAGCGGGTCCTCGCCGCGATCCGGCGGATCGTGGAGGGCGAGTGCGCGGCGGCCGGCTGCCCGGCACCGCCCGAGGTCACGGTGGTCCCCGGCCACCCGGTCACCGTGAACGACGCCGTGCTCGACGAGGAGGTGGCCGCCGTCCACCGCGAACTCTTCGGCGCGGACCGGGTGTTCGACTTCGGCCGGGCGATGGGCAGCGAGGACTTCTCGCTGCTCGCACCCGCCGGTGTGCCGTACGACTACTGGTACGTGACCTCGACGCCGGCCGAGGTGTGGGAGGCGGCGCCGGGCGAGGAACTGGCCCAGAAGATCGACGCGGTGCCGGGCAACCACAGCCCGTTGTTCGCGCCGGACCTGTCGGTGGTCGTGCCGGGCGTGCGGACGCTGGTGTCCGCGGCCCTGAGCCGCCTCACGGGGCCGGCCCCGCTCAAGGCCTGAGCGGGGCCGGGCTCACGCCTTGAGCGGGGCCGGGCTCAGGGCCTGAGAGGATCGTGGCCCACGGTCATCAGCCGGTGGCGCAGGGCGGTGTCCCCGGCCGCGGGCTCGTCGGCCGCGTCCGTCCGGTCGGCGACCTCGTCCACCACCTCCCGCATCACGCGGAGGTCGTCCTCCGTGAGGTCGGTGCGCCGCTTCTGCAGGATGGCCAGCACCTGCCGGCCGGTCCGGGTGCCCGCCTCTTCGGGCGGCACCTCGGTGGTCTCTTCGGCGTCGCGCACCCGGAGCCAGGCGGCCAGCTCCTGGGAGGTCATGTTGACCACGCGGTTGAAGTCCTCCCACAGCGCGTCGAGTTCGAGGGCGTCGGTCATGGCATGCCCTTCCGTCGTCGTCGAGCCGGTGTCGCGGCGGTGGTCAGCTCTCGCGCGGCCAGTTCTCCGCCTCGAACATCCACCGCTGCTTCTCCAACTCGGCGGTGACGCTGATCAGCAGGTCCTGGCTGACCGGGTCGGCCTGCTCGGTGGCTTCGATGCGTTCCCGCAGCCGGCCGATGGCCGCGCCCAGTGTCTCGGCGATCACCTCGACCACGTCCTCGTCGCGCAGCCAGCCGTCCTTCGGGGCCGGCAGCGTGAACGCCGAGGCGATCGTCTCCGGGCGGCCGTCCGGCGGCAGGCCGAGGGCGGCGGCACGCTCGGCGACCGTGTCGGCGAAGGAGCGGGCCGCGGTCACCACCTCGTCGAGCTGGAGGTGGACCGAGCGGAAGCGCGGCCCGACGATGTTCCAGTGCGCCTGCTTCCCGATCAGGGAGATCCCCAGCAGATCGACCAGGGTGCTCTGGAGGGCGTCGTAGGTGACCTGACGGGCCGGTTCGGGGAGCGGACTCTTCACGACAGTCATACGGCGGTCTTCCTTCTCACGTCGTCTCGGGCGGTACGGAGCAGATCGGCACGTTCCGCCTCGCCGGTCCCGCCCCACACACCGGACGTCTGCCCGCTGACGAGGGCGTAGTCCAGGCAGTCGGCGGTCACCGGGCAGCGGGCGCACACCCGCTTGGCGTCCGCGATCTCCCGCAGGGCCGGTCCGGACGCGCCCACCGGGAAGAACAGCTCGGGGTCCTCACCGACGCAGGCGGCACTGCGCAACCACTCCATGGAGGCGCGGGTGCCCCGGCCGAATCGCCGCAAACACGGCTCGCGCGGGGAGCGGACGAGGCTCCGGGGACCTTCCCAGCGGCCCCGGCCGCGGTCTATAGTCCGAAACTAGCAGTGCTAATTAATCTGCCGATCCACAGCTGATCTGCCGATCCACAGCGTCGTCGTCGGTCAGGAGACCCCAGTCGTGCGTCCCGTCCACTTCGCGGCCGCCCGCCGCACCCCCATCGGAAAGCTGCGCGGCGCCCTGTCCGCCGTACGGCCCGACGACCTCGCCGCCGCCGTCATCCGCGGCCTGGTCGCCGACCTGCCCGCGCTCGACCCCGCCCGGATCGACGACGTGTACTGGGGCGCCGCCAACCAGGCCGGCGAGGACAACCGCAACGTCGCCCGCATGGCCGCCCTGCTCGCCGGACTCCCCGAGACCGTGCCCGGCGCCACGGTGAACCGGCTCTGCGCCTCGGGCATGGAGGCCGTCACCGCCGCGGCCCGCACGATCGCCGCGGGCGAGGCCGAGATCGTGCTCGCGGGCGGCTCCGAGTCGATGAGCCGCGCCCCCTTCGTGCTCGCCCGCCCCGACGAGGCCCTCCCGCACCGCGTGGAGACCGTGGACACCCGGCTCGGCTGGCGCCTGGTCAACCCCGCCATGAAGGACCTGCACGGTCTGCTGGCGATGGGCGAGACCGCCGAGGAGGTCGCCGAACGGTACGGCATCACCCGCGAGCGCCAGGACGACTTCGCGCTCCGCAGCCACCGACGCGCCGCGCTCGCCCGCAAGAACGGCCACTTCGACGACGAACTCCTGCCCGTGCGGCGCCCGGACGGCGTGGTCGTCGACGCCGACGAGTGCATCCGCGAGGACACCTCCTACGACAGGCTCGCCGCGCTCGCACCCGTCTTCCGGCGGGGCGGCACGGTCACCGCGGGCAACGCCTCCCCGATGAACGACGGCGCCGCCGGCCTCCTCCTGGTCAGCGAGGAGGCCCTGAACGCACTGGGTCTGGAGTCCCTCGGCCGCTACGTCGCCGGTGCCTCCGCCGGTGTCCACCCCGACGTGATGGGCATCGGCCCGGTCCCCGCGACCCGCAAGGCGCTGGACCGCGCCGGGTGGAGCGTCGGCGACCTCCAGGAGGCCGAGTTCAACGAGGCGTTCGCCGCGCAGGCACTGGCCTGCGTGGACCAGCTGGGCGTCGACCCCGAGCTGGTCAACCCCAGCGGCGGCGCGATCGCCCTCGGCCATCCCCTCGGCTGCTCCGGGGCCCGCATCCTCACCACCCTGCTGCACCGGATGCGGCGCACGGGGGCGGAGCGGGGCCTGGCGACGATGTGCGTCGGCGTGGGGCAGGGGAGCGCGGTGCTGGTCGAGCGGCACTAGGACCCGACGGGGCGGCAGGCCCTTGCAGGAGCCGTCGGGCGACACCGGCTCACCGGGGCCCCTTAGGTGTGCGTAGCATCGGTCCCCGCATGAACACGATGACGTTGTGGCACATCACCGGCTGGGAGTTCGCCGTCCTCGCCCTCGCGGCCCTGCTGGTCGGCTTCTCCAAGACGGCCGTCAGCGGGGCCAACACGGTCAGCCTGGCGATCTTCGCCGCGGTCCTGCCCGCCCGCGCCTCCACCGGCGTCCTGCTGCCGATCCTGATCGCCGGGGACGTGCTGGCCGTCCTGACCTACCGCCGGCACGCCCACTGGCCCACGCTGTGGCGGCTGTTCCCGGCGGTCGCGGCCGGTGTCGTCGTCGGCACGCTGTTCCTGATGTGGGCCGACGACGCGGCCGTGCGCACCTCGATCGGCGTGATCCTGCTGTTCATGACCGGCGTCACGGTGTGGCGGCGGCGCACCGCCGAGGCGGCCGACGACCCCGACGCCGTGGTCACCCGCGCCGGCCGTCTGAAGGCCCGCTCCTACGGCGTCCTCGGCGGCTTCACCACGATGGTCGCCAACGCGGGCGGCCCGGTGATGTCGATGTACCTGCTCTCGGCGGGGTTCCGCAAACTCGGCTTCCTCGGCACCTCCGCGTTCTTCTTCCTCATCGTGAACGTCTCGAAGGTGCCGTTCAGTGTCGGCCTCGGCCTGATCGACGGCAGCTCGCTGCTCCTGGACGCGGCTCTCGTCGCGTTCGTCGTCCCCGGTGCCCTGCTCGGCCGGTGGGCGGTGCACCGCATCAACCAGCTGCTGTTCGAACGGCTCGTCATCGCGGCGACGGTGGTGGGCGGCGTCCAGTTGCTGGTGCGCTGACCTCCGTCCGTGCCGGGAGGTCCGCGGCCCCGACGTCCGTGCCGGGAGGTCCGCGGCCCCGACGTCCGCGCCGGGACGTCCGCGCCGGGACGGCCCCCCAGCCCCCTCCGCCCTTCCGGCCTCGTACGCTCGACGCCATGTCCATGTCCGCGCATGTCCTGGTCCTCGGTGGCACCACCGAAGCCCGTGAACTGGCCGCCGTCCTGGCGGCACACCCCGGTGTCCGGGTGACCTCGTCGCTGGCGGGGCGGGTGTCGCGGCCGGGGGCGCTCGCGGGGGACGTGCGCATCGGCGGGTTCGGCGGGGCCGAAGGGCTCGCGGCCTGGCTGGGCGAGCACGGGGTGCACGCCGTGGTCGACGCCACCCATCCCTTCGCCTCCGGCATCACCGCGAACGCGGCGACGGCCGCGTCGGCCGCCGGACGGCCCCTGGTCGTGCTGCGCCGGCCCGGCTGGCGGCCCGGACCGGGCGACCGCTGGCACCCGGTCGGCTCCCTGGCAGAGGCGGCGGAACTGCTGCCCGCCCTGGGCAGGCGTGTGTTCCTGACGACGGGACGCCTGGGCCTGGCGGCCTTCGCACATCTGACCGGACCGCACTTCGTCGTCCGGTCCGTGGAGCCGCCCGAGCCGCCGATGCCGCCGGACACCGAACTGGTTCTGGCCCGCGGCCCGTTCACCGTCACCGACGAGCTGGCGCTGCTGCGGGAGCACCGCATCGACGTGCTGGTCACCAAGGACAGCGGGGGAGCGGCGACGGCCGCGAAGCTGACGGCCGCCCGCCGGCTCGGCCTGCCCGTCGTGGTCGTACGACGGCCGCCGTTGCCGGACGGTGTGACCGTGGTCCCGGACGTGGCCGGTGCGCTGGAACGGCTGGGGTTCAGCGCGCCGTGACGGAGGCGCGCATCCGGTCGATCGCGCGGAGGACCTCCGTGCGGTTCTTGGCGCTCTTGATCCAGGCGGGCAGCCGGGCGATGTACGTCATCTTGCGGCCGTGCTCGTACCAGGGGTCCCGCTCCCGCAGGGAGGCGGCCACGAACCGCCGCAGCACATCGAGGTGTTCGAGGTTGTACGCCCACACCTCGCCGTGCCGGGTACGGGTCGACAGCCACAGCGCCGGCCGTCCCGCGGGCCGGGACAGGCCGCAGGAGCGGCACACCAGACGGTGGACGGGGGTGTGGTCAGGGCGCGCTCGTAGTGAGCGAGGCGCGCGCAGCGCGGGCACCTGACCAGCGCCGACGCGGCGTGGTCGGCGAGGGTGGTGGCCGGGTCGCGGAAGCGGACGGGGGCGGGCGGCATGGCGTCGAGTATGAGGTGCGCGGACCCCGGTGGGCATCCCGTTTTCAGGGTGCGGCCGGGGCGAGCGCCGACGACCGCTGGGTGAGGCCGGCGCTGAGGTCCTCGACCACGAGCCGCTTGGCGATGGCGTCCACGGCGGCCCGCAGATCGCTGCCCGCCGGGTGTCCGATGTCCTGCCGGACCCGCTCCTCCAGCCAGTCGCCCCACGCCTGGGTGATCACGCGGGCCTCGCGCGCCCCCGCCTCCGTGTGGCCGATCAGCGAGCCGTGGCGGGTCAGGAAACCCTCGTCGACCATGCGGTCGAACACCGGCAGCAGCACCTCGGGCGGCAGGTGACGGCGGGCGGCGATCAGCCCGAGGCTCGCATGGCCGACCAGCCGGTCGAACAGCTCGACCTGCATCACCGCCCACGCCCCGGCCGCGTCGAGCCGGGTGTCGGACTCCTCGACGATGCGGCGTGCGGTCTCGGCGTCCGTCCTGCCGATGATCTTCGCCACGGCCGTCTCCAGCATCCGCCGCGCGTTCGCGTCGTGCGGCGAGCCGAACCCCTCGCCGAGGTCGGTGGAGGTCCTGCGGGCGCTGTCGCGCAGCGGGACCTGCTTGAGGAACAGCGCGACGAGGAAGCCGAGGGCGGCGACCGGCACGGTCCACAGGAACACCGTCTGGATGGTGTCGGCGTACGCCCCGACGAGCGGGGCGGCGGTGTCCGGGGGCAGTTGGTGCAGGCCCTCCGGGCTGGTCGCCGCGCGGGTGACGGTCGCCGGGTCGCACCGCCGACCGCCGTGGCGGACGCGATGCCGTCCTCGAGGTTGGGGGCGAGGGCGTTGGCGTAGATCGTGCCGAAGACTGCGGTGCCGAAGGCACTGCCCAGGGTCCGGAAGAAGGTGACGCCGGAGGTGGCGGTGCCCAGGTCGGCGTATTCGACGGTGTTCTGCACGGCGATCGTCAGCACCTGCATGCACAGACCGATGCCGGTGCCGAGCACGAACATGTACAGCGACTCCAGCCAGGCGCCCGTGGACGGTTCCATGAGGGACATCAGGTACAGCCCGACACCCATCACCAGCGAACCGACGATCGGGAACAGGCGGTACCTGCCCGTCTTGCTGACCACGTTGCCGCTGAAGACCGACGCGATCAGCAGCCCCAGCACCATCGGCAGGGTGCGTACGCCGGACACGGTCGCCGAGTCGCCGTCCACGTACTGGAGATACGTCGGCAGGTAGGTCAGGGCGCCGAGCATCGCGAAGCCGACGATGAAGCTGAGGATCGAGCAGACCGTGAAGACCGGGCTGAGGAACAGCCGCATCGGCAGCATCGGTTGCTTCGCCCGGGTCTCCACCCAGCAGAACCCGGCGAGGGCGAGCAGGCCGCCGACGAACAGGCCGATGATGACGCCCGAACCCCACGCGTACTCGTTGCCGCCCCAACTCGTCGCCAGGATCAGCGCGCTGGCGCCGACCGCGATCAGCGCGATGCCCGCGTAGTCGATGACCGGGCGGACCGCCGACCTCACCACCGGGATGGTGCGGGCTGCCGCGAACACGACGACGATCGCGATGGGGACGTTGACGTAGAACGCCCACCGCCACGACAGATGGTCGGTGAACAGGCCGCCCAGCAGCGGCCCGACGACGGTGGCCACGCCGAACACGGCGCCGATCGCGCCCTGGTACTTGCCGCGCTCGCGCAGCGGGATGACGTCGGCGATCAGCGCCATGGAGGTCACCATCAGGCCGCCCGCGCCGATGCCCTGCATCGCCCGCCACAGGATCAGCAGCGTCATGTCGGTGGCCAGGCCGCACAGGAACGACCCCGTGATGAAGATGATCGCGGATACCTGGAAGACCGCCTTGCGGCCGAACAGGTCGCCGAACTTGCCGACCAGGACGGTCGCGACGGTCTCCGCGAGGAGATAGGCGGTGACCACCCACGACATGTGCTCGGCGCCGCCGAGGTCCGAGACGATCGTCGGCAGCGCGGTGCCCACGATCGTCTGGTCCAGCGCCGCCAGCAGCATGCCCAGCACGATCGTCACGAAGACGATGTTCCGCCGCCGCGGATCGAGCACGGGCGGCTGTGTCGCGGCCGGCACGGACCCCGCGGATCCCCCGGCCCCCGCCGATTCCTCGGTGACTGTCACGAGGTCACGATCACACCGGCCACCCGGCCCCGCACGCGGGCGCGGTCCGGCCGGGTGCCCTACGACACCCCTACACGTCCCGGGGGTTGCGGCGCAGCAGATACGTGTCCATGATCCAGCCCTTGCGCTCGCGGGCCTCGGCGCGCAGGCGCTCGATGCGGGGGCCGGCCTCGGCGAGCGGGCCCGAGACGAGGATCTCGTCCGGGGTGCCGATGTAGGCGCCCCAGTAGATGTCGACGTCCTGGTCGGCGTACCGCCTGAATGCCTGGTGGGCGTCGAGCATCACCACCACGTCGTCCACCCCCTCCGGGAAGCCCTCGGCGAGCCGCCGCCCGGTGGTGATCTGCACCGGCCGGGCCACCCGGTTCAGGCCCGTGCGGTGGCGGGCGACGAGTGCCGAGACACTGCTGATGCCGGGCACCACGTCGTAGGCGAAGGCCACCGCGCCCCGTGCCAGCACCTCCTCGAGGATCCCGATCGTGCTGTCGTACAGCGCGGGGTCGCCCCACACCAGGAACGCGCCGCTCTCCTCCTCGCCGAGTTCCTCCGCGATCAGCCGCTCGTAGATCCCGGCGCGGGCGCTGCGCCAGTCGCCGACGGCGGGGGAGTAGGCGGCGCCGCCCGCGCGGCGGTCCCGCTCCGGGTCGCGGGCCTCCACCACCCGGTAGCCGCCGTCCGGTACGTGCGTGTCCAGCATGTCCCGGCGCAGTCGTGTGAGGTCGCTCTTCACCTCGCCCTTGTCCAGGACGAAGAACACGTCCGTGCTGCGCAGCGCCCGGACCGCCTGGAGGGTCAGCTGGTCGGGGTCGCCCGCGCCGATACCGATGACATGAATCTTTCGCACGACCACGAGTCTGCCGTACGCCACCGACAGTGACGGGGGCGGGTGTCAGCGCAACCGCGGTGCCGAGGCCCTCGCGTCCACCGCCGCACCCGTCTCCTCCACCTCCGCGGCCAGCCGCCGCGCCCAGTCGGCCAGCCCGGCGACGTCCATCCCGTACGGCCGCCACCGCCCGGTGCCGCGGGCCCACTCCTCCACGGCCGCCGCCCCGCGCCCCAGCAGCCGCGGCCGCCCGTGAGGTTGCCGCGGGCGGCATGGGTGAGACCCACCGCGAGCTGGGCCAGGCCCCGCCACAGCGTGCGCTCCTCCTCCGGGCCCGACTTCCAGGCGTCCTCGAACACCTCGTGCGCGTGGAACGGCTTCCCGGCGTCCAGCAGCGCCTGCGCCTCGGTGACACTGTCCTGCGGCCGCCGGACGACCCCCTCGGGCTGGCGCTCCACCCCGGCCGTCCCGTACGGCAGCGGTCGTCCCAGCCCGTCCCGTGGCCGTGCGCTGCGTGCCCGCCCTTCCTCGTCCCGGTCCCTCGCGTCCTCGCCGCCACTCGTGCTGCCCATGGGGCGATTGTCCCGCGCCGGTGCCCCTTTCGGCGCAGCGCCCGGCGTGGGGTAAAGTGCTGTTCGCGCGATCACGCGGAAATCCGCGGGAGCGCACCGGGACGTGGCGCAGCTTGGTAGCGCACTTGACTGGGGGTCAAGGGGTCGCAGGTTCAAATCCTGTCGTCCCGACCAGCGTCATCGCAGGTCGGAAGCCGCTTTCTCATGCGTGAGAGGGCGGCTTCGGTGCGTTCCGGGCGCGGTCGGCCACCGGCCGGCCGGGTCCGGCGGGGGCCTGGATATTCTGGGATCATGCCGTCCCCCCGCCGCACCGCCCGACAGGCCGACCTGCTGGAACGACTCGTCGCGCTGCTCACGGCGGAGGGGTTCTCCGATCTCACCCTGGACGATCTCGCCGAGCGGCTGCGCTGCTCCAAGACCACGCTGTACCAGCTGGCCCGCAGCAAGCAGGGGCTGGTCGTGGAGGCCGTCAAGCACTACTTCCGGGGTGCGACCGAGGCCGTAGAGAAGCGGGTGGCGCAGACCGACGACCCCTCGGACCGCGTCCGCGTCTACCTGACGGCCGTCGCCGAGCAGCTACGGCCGCTCTCCCGGCGCTTCCTCGACGACGTGGCCGAGTTCCCGCCCGCGCGCGAGGTCTACGAGGCCAACACGCGCATGGCGGCGGAGCGGGTACGGCGGCTGATCGCGGACGGCGTCTCCGACGGCGCCTTCCGGGAGGTGCACACCGCGTTCGTCGGCGAGGTCGCCGCCGCGACCATGCGCCAGATCCAGCAGGGCGAGCTGAAGGCGCGTACCGGGCTGACCGACGCCGAGGCGTACGAGCAGCTCGCGTCACTCATCGTGCACGCCGTCTCCTCCTGAGCCTCTCCTGCCTCTCCTTCCGCGTCTCCTCCTACGGAGCGGCGGCTGAGGCGCTTGGTGCATCTTCCGTGCGGATGCTCTGCCACGCCAGCGTGCCGTACTGTGAATGATACGTTCGTACTCGTTTCAGTATCACTCCGCGGAGGTCGACATGCCTGCCACTCGCGCCCTGCCGACCGAGGAAGCCGTCGACCTCATCCAGCTGACGCGCACCCTCGCCGCCAGGGAACTCGCACCCCGGGTCGCCGACGCGGAGGCGGACGGGGCGTTCCCCCGGGACGTCTTCCGTACCCTCGGGCGCAGCGGACTGCTCGGACTGCCCTTCGCCGAGGAGCACGGCGGGGCGGGACAGCCGTACGAGGTGTACCTCCAGGTCGTCGAGGAGGTCGCCGCCGTCTGGGCCAGCGTGGCCGTGGGCATCTCCGTGCACGCGCTGTCCTGCTTCCCGCTGGCCCGCTTCGGCACCGAGGAGCAGCGCGGGAAGTGGCTGCCCGAGATGCTGGGCGGGGAACTGCTCGGCGCGTACTGCCTCTCCGAGCCGCACGCCGGCTCCGACCCGGCGGCCATGCTCACGCGTGCGGCGCGCGCCGGCGACGAGTACGTCCTGAACGGCGCCAAGGCGTGGACCACGCACGGCGGGTACGCCGACTTCTACACGGTGATGGCCCGCACCTCCGACGACCGTGCGCACGGCATCTCCTGCTTCCTCGTCCCGGCGGACGCCCCGGGGCTGAGCGTCGACCCGCCGGAGCGGAAGATGGGGCTGACGGGGTCGGCCACGGCCACCGTGCGGCTCGACGACGTGCGGGTGCCCGTCGAGCGGCTCATCGGGGAGGAGGGGCAGGGCTTGAAGATCGCGCTCGCCTCCCTGGACTGCGGCCGCCTCGGCATCGCCGCCGTCGCCACCGGCCTCGGCCAGGGCGCCCTGGACCACGCCGTACGCTACGCCCGCGAGCGGGAGACCTTCGGCAAGCCGATCATCGAGCACCAGGGGCTGGCCTTCGTCCTCGCCGACATGGGCGCGGCCACCGAGTCGGCGCGCGCCACGGCCCTCGCGGCCGCCCGGCTCAAGGACGCCGGCCTCCCGTTCACCCGGGAGGCCTCCATCGCCAAGCTCGTGGCCACCGACAACGCGATGAAGGTGACCACGGACGCGGTGCAGGTCCTCGGCGGGTACGGATACACGCGTGACTTCCCCGTCGAGCGCTACATGCGCGAGGCGAAGGTCATGCAGATCTTCGAAGGAACCAATCAGATCCAGCGCATGATCATCTCCCGTGCGCTGGACCGGAACGAGGGTGGTGCGCTCACCGTCCTCGGCAAGGAGTGATGATGCAGCTCGAGAACACCGCCGCCCTAGTCACCGGCGGTGCGTCCGGCCTCGGCGCGGCCACCGCGAAGGCCCTCGCCGAGGCCGGTGCGCGGGTCTTCGCCCTCGACCTCAAGGACGGCGTCGACAAGGCGCCCGAGGTCCCCGGCGTGACCTACGTGCCCTCCGACGTCACCGACCCCGAGCAGGTACGGGCCGCCGTCGCCACCGCGGCCGGCGCGGGAGTGCCGCTGCGCACGGTCGTCAACTGCGCCGGCATCGGCCCGTCCATGCGGATCCTCGGCAAGAAGGGCGTGCACGACCTCGCCCTGTACGCGAAGGTCGTCCAGATCAACCTGGTCGGCACCTTCAACGTCCTCGCACTGGCCTCGGAGGCCATCGCCGGCACCGAGGCCGACGAGAACGGCCAGCGTGGCGTGATCGTCAACACCGCCTCGATCGCCGCCTACGACGGCCAGGTCGGCCAGGCCGCCTACTCCTCCTCCAAGGGCGGCGTCGTCGGACTGACCCTCCCCGCCGCCCGCGACCTCGCGCAGTACGGCATCCGGGTCTGCACCATCGCCCCGGGCATCGTCGAGACACCGATGCTGGCCACCGTCTCCGAGGAGTTCCGCGCCTCGCTCGCCGCCGGAGTGCCCTTCCCGCAGCGGCTGGCCCAGCCCGAGGAGTACGCCAGGCTCGTCCTGGCGATCGTCGACCACGACTACCTCAACGGCGAGACCATCCGCATGGACGGCGCGCTGCGGATGGCGCCCCGGTAGTTCCCGGGGGCCGGCGGCCGGGCCCGGTGGTTCTCCCGGCCCGCCGGCTCTCACGGTCTGACCAGCAGCCGGAAGTCGAACGCGTACCGGGACGCACGGTAGACGTGCGTCCCGTACTCGACCGCGCGCCCCGTGTCGTCGTAGGCCGTGCGCTGCATGGTCAGCAGGGCCGCCCCCGCCCTCTCCGCGAGCAGGGTGGCCTCCTCGGCGGTGGCCGAGCGGGCGCCGATGGTCTGCCGGGCGCTGTGCAGCGTCACGCCGGCCGCGCGCAGCAGCCGGTACAGGCCCGTCCCCTCCAGCCGTGCCGTGTCGAGGTCCAGCAGGGCCGGGGGCAGGTAGTTGCACAGGAACGCCACCGGCTGCCCGTGCGTCGAGCGCAGCCGCTCCAAAAGCGTGACCTCGGCGCCCTCCGGTATCCCCAGGGCGGCGGCGACATCGGCCGTCGCCGGGACGCGTTCGTTGCGGACGACGTGCGTGGTCGGTCCCTGCCCGGCCGCCTCCAGATCGTCGTAGAGGCTGCTCAGTTCCAGCGGCCGTTTCACCTGGCTGTGCACCACCTGCGTGCCGACACCTCGGCGGCGTACCAGCAGGCCCTTGTCGACCAGTGACTGGATGGCCTGGCGGACCGTGGGGCGGGACAGGCCGAGCCGGGTCGACAGGTCGATCTCGTTGCCGAGCAGGTTGCCCGGGGTGAGCGCCCCCTGCTCGATGGCCGCCTCCAACTGCTGGGAGAGCTGGTGGTAGAGCGGCACCGGGCTGCTGCGGTCCAGCGTGAAGTCCAGCGCGTCCAGGGCCGATCCTGACGTGGCACGGGTACGGTCACCGGTCCTCGGCAGACGGTCGCCGGTCCTCGGCATCGGGCACCTCCTCGGGCGGCGGGTGGCCCCCCGGTACTCGGGGTAGAGATCGCCCCCTCAGGTGTAGGGCCCGCCCGGCCCCGATGTCAATGGTTTGTTCTAACATTCGGACCTGCTCCTGAAATGATGTCTTAACAAAGTATTGACAGCGGGCGCCCCAGGGGATTGGATCCCGTCCCAGCAGCGTCGCAGTTCCCGACCTCCAGGTCCGGGCCCGGATCCTTGTGATCGACTCCCCCTTCCCCGTCGTTCCCCTGTCGCACAGTGAGGTGCCGGAAAGATGGACAGCTCTTCTCCCTCCCGTTCCCGCAGAATCGCCCCGGTCGTGGCCATGGCCGCGGCGGTCGCCCTGACCCTCGCGGGCTGCTCCAGCAGTTCCGGTGGCAAGAAGTCCGAGGAGGGAGCGGGTGAGGCCTCCGCCGGCAAGGCCACGACACCCCGGATGACCGTCGCGCTGGTGACCCACCAGTCGCCCGGCGACACCTTCTGGGACATCGTCCGCAAGGGCGCCGAGGCCGCCGCCGCCAAGGACAACGTCAAACTGATCTACTCCGCCGACCCCAACGCGGGCAACCAGGCCAACCTGGTGCAGAACGCGATCGACCAGAAGGTCGACGGCATCGCCGTCACCCTGGCCAAGCCGGACGCCCTCAAGGACGTCATCTCCAAGGCCAAGGCCGCGAACATACCCGTCGTCGGTCTCAACTCCGGTGTGAGCGAGTGGAAGAACCTCGGTCTGCTGCAGTTCTTCGGCCAGGACGAGACGGTGGCCGGCGAGGCGCTCGGCAACCGGCTGAACTCCGAAGGCGCCAAGAAGGTCGCCTGTGTCATCCAGGAGCAGGGCAACATCGGCCTCACCCAGCGCTGCGACGGCGTGAAGAAGACCTTCTCCGGCACCACGGAGACCCTGTACGTCAACGGCACCGACATGCCGTCGGTGAAGTCGACGATCACCGCCAAGCTCAAGCAGGACAGCGCCATCGACCACATCGTGACCCTGGGCGCCCCGTACGCCCTGACCGCGGTCCAGTCGGTGGCGGAGGCGGGCAGCAAGGCGAAGATCGCCACGTTCGACCTGAACAAGAACCTGACGGGCGCCATCAGCCAGGGCACCATCCAGTTCGCCGTCGACCAGCAGCCCTACCTCCAGGGGTACTTGGCGATCGACTCGCTGTGGCTGTACGAGAACAACGGCAACTACATGGGTGGCGGGGAGCAGCCGGTGCTGACCGGTCCGGCCTTCGTCGACAAGTCCAACGTCGACGCGGTCGCCGCGTACGCCGCGAAGGGCACCCGGTGATGAGCATGGCCCAGCACGCCGAGCCGGCGGTGACCACACCGCCGGCCCCCGGCCGTAAGGAGACCGACGGCCGGACCTCCCGACGCTCGCCGGCCCTGCGGGTGCTGGCCCGGCCCGAGGTGGGCGTCTTCCTCGGTGCCGTCGCGGTGTTCGTCTTCTTCCTCGTCACGGCTCCGCCGGTGCGCGACGGCAGTTCGATGGCGAACGTGCTGTACCAGTCGTCGACCATCGGGATCATGGCCCTGCCGGTCGCGCTGCTGATGATCGGCGGCGAGTTCGACCTGTCGGCCGGTGTCGCGGTGATCGCCTCGGCGCTCACGGCGAGCATGCTCAGCTACCAACTGACCATGAACGTCTGGGTCGGTGTGGTCGTCGCGCTGATCGTGTCCCTCGGGATCGGCGCGTTCAACGGCTGGATGCTGGTCAGGACCGGCCTGCCCAGCTTCCTGGTCACCCTCGGCACGTTCCTGATCCTCCAGGGTGTCAACCTCGCGGTGACCAAGCTGGTCACCGGGAACGTGGCCACCGACGACATCAGCGACATGGACGGCTTCGGCCGGGCGAGGAAGGTCTTCGCCTCGTCCTTCGACGTCGGCGGCGTCCAGGTGAAGATCACGGTCGTGTGGTGGCTGGTCTTCGCGGCCATCGCCACCTGGGTCCTGCTGCGCACCAAGTACGGCAACTGGATCTTCGCGGTCGGCGGCAACAAGGAGTCCGCCCGTGCGGTGGGCGTGCCGGTGACGTTCACGAAGATCTCGCTGTTCATGCTGGTCGGTTTCGGTGCCTGGTTCGTCGGCATGCACCAGCTGTTCACCTTCAACACGGTGCAGTCCGGCGAGGGCGTCGGCCAGGAACTGATCTACATCGCGGCGGCGGTCATCGGCGGTTGTCTGCTGACCGGCGGCTACGGCTCGGCGATCGGCCCGGTCTTCGGCGCCTTCATGTTCGGCATGGTCCAGCAGGGCATCGTCTACGCCGGCTGGAACCCCGACTGGTTCAAGGCCTTCCTCGGCGTCATGCTCCTGGGCGCCGTCCTGATCAATCTGTGGGTCCAGCGCACGGCCACCCGGAGGTGACCCCCATGACGAACGACCACAGCGGCACCCACGGTGCCGTCCTCGCGGACATCCCCCCGGCCGACGCCGACCGTCCGCTCGTCGAACTCCGCAACGCGGGCAAGTCGTACGGCAACATCCGCGCCCTGCACGGCGTGGACCTGACCGTCCGTCCCGGCAAGGTCGCCTGCGTGCTGGGCGACAACGGCGCAGGCAAGTCCACCCTCATCAAGATCGTCTCGGGGCTGCACCAGCACACCGAGGGCGAGTTCCTCGTCGACGGCGAACCCGTGCGCTTCTCCACCCCGCGCGAGGCCCTCGACCGCGGTATCGCGACCGTCTACCAGGACCTCGCGACCGTTCCCCTCATGCCGGTCTGGCGCAACTTCTTTCTCGGCTCCGAGATCACCAAGGGCCCCTGGCCGGTCCGACGCCTCGACATCGAGACGATGAAGCGGACGGCCGACGAGGAACTGCGCAACATGGGCATCGTCCTCGACGACCTCGAACAGCCCATCGGCACCCTCTCCGGCGGCCAGCGCCAGTGCGTCGCCATCGCCCGCGCCGTCCACTTCGGCGCCCGCGTCCTCATCCTCGACGAGCCCACCGCCGCCCTCGGCGTCAAGCAGTCCGGCGTGGTCCTCAAGTACATCGCCGCCGCCCGCGACCGCGGCCTCGGAGTCATCTTCATCACCCACAACCCCCACCACGCCTACATGGTCGGCGACCACTTCAGCGTCCTGCGCCTCGGCACCATGGAACTCTCCGCCGACCGTGACCAGGTCAGCCTCGAGGAACTCACCAACCACATGGCCGGCGGCACAGAACTCACCGCCCTCAAACACGAGTTGGCGCAGGTACGCGGCGTCGACGTCGAGAGGCTCCCCGACGGGCGGGACCTCACCGCACCCGTCGCGGAGCCGGGCGAGGAGAAGGCCTGAGCCGCCGTCACCTACGCTGACGTCATGGACGAGACCGCCGTGCGACAGATGCGACAGGTACGACAGGTACGACAGGTACGGCTCGAGGCCGGTGCCACCGCGTCGGCGCCCGCGCTGCTGCTGCGCCCATGGCGCCCCGAGGACGCCGCCGGCGTGGCCGAGGCGTACCGGGACCCGGTGCTGCGCCGCTGGGCCGCCGTGACCGTGCGCAACGAGGCGGAGGCGCTGCGCTGGGTGCTGGAACAGAGCGACCTGTGGGCGACGGAGGAGCGCCTCGCCTTCGCCGTCCTCGAGGCGCAACCGGGCGGTGCCGAAGGGCGGTTGGCGGGGCATGTCGTACTGAAGGCGCCGCACGGTGCCGAGCCGGAGGTCGGCTACTGGACCGCCGCGCACGCGCGCGGCCGGGGCGTGGCTCCGCGGGCGCTGAGCACGTTGACCGACTGGGCCTTCACCGCCTTCCCCGGGACGGCCCGGCTCCGGCTGATGCACGAGGCCGAGAACACCGCCTCCTGCCGGGTCGCGGAGAAGACCGGCTACGGCTTCGACGCCGTACTGCCCGCCGCGCCACCGGAGTTCCCCGGCGAGGGCCACCTCCACGTACGCCACGCCGACGGTCGGGCTCCCGCGTGAACACCATCAGGGGCTGACCGGGGCCGTCGTACTCCTCCTCCGGCTCCTCCTCCGGCTCCTCCTCCGGCCGGACGTCCCCTGGGTGGGCCGCCTCCGTGAAGGTGTCGTACAGGGCGTGGCCGAGGCCCGTGCCGCAGGCGTGGGCGAACGCAGTGCGTGCCGTCGGGGGTGACGAAGCCGATGAGGTGGCCGCGCACGCCGTCGACGGGGCGCGCGCGACCGGACACGTCGGGCCCAACTCGTCGACGAGGGGAAGGGGACGGGGATGGGCGAGGTCACGCCCACCCCCGTGACGGTGGTGGGCGCGAGGGTCTCCCGGACGCCGGTGACCCGGGCGGAGTGATGTGCGCGTGCACGATGCGGTCGTGGCCCGGGGGTCCGTGCCGCCGAGAGGCGGCGGTCCGCCCCCGCTCCTATCCTGGTGCTGAATGGGCCGCGCGCGGCCGTGCCCCTGGTGCGGCTGTGGCCTGCGGCGAAGTCTCCTGGCGGGAGTGCGCCCATGACGCGTCCGTGTGTCCACCTGTGCAGAGGGGCCGTCGTCGCCACAGCGGTGGGGGCCCTCGTCCTGCCGGCCCTGGGCGGTACGGCAGGGGCGGCGGCGCCCGCCGCCGGGGCCACCGTCGTCGCCGCGGCACCCTCCCCGACCCCCTCCGGTGACGAGGTGCGCGACCTCACGCCGCAGGTGAAGCAGCGGATCGACCAGGCCGTGCGGCGGATCATGAAGCAGGCGAACGTCCCCGGCGTGTCCGTCGGCGTGTGGACCCCCGACAAGGGCGAGCACGTGAAGTCCTTCGGGCTCGCCGACAAGGAAACCGGCCGGAAGATGACCCCGGACCTCTTCATGCGGATCGGCAGCGAGACCAAGACGTTCACCGTCACCGCCGTGCTGGAGCTGGCCGACGAGGACAAGGTCGGCCTCGACGACACCATCGACAAGTACGTCGAGGGCGTACCGAACGGCGACAGGATCACGCTGCGGCAGCTGGCCGGCATGCGCAGCGGGCTGTTCAACTACTCGCAGGACGAGGACTTCTTCAAGGCCCTGACGTCCGATCCGCAACGGCCGTTCGCACCCCAGCAGTTGCTCGACTACTCCTTCAAGCACCCCGTGCTGTTCCAGCCGGGCGCGGAGTTCAACTACTCCAACACCAACCTGATCCTGCTCGGCATGGTCGTCGAGAAGATCAGCGGGCAGACCCTCGCGGACTACATCCAGGAGCACATCCTCGATCCGGCCGGCCTCGGCGACACGAGCTTCCCCACGGGGAACGAGTTCCCGCAGCCGCACGCGCAGGGCTACTCGAACCAGACCGCGACCGGCGAGGTCGAGGACACGGCCGACTGGAACCCCTCCTGGGGCTGGGCCGCCGGCGCGATGATCTCCACGCTGGAGGACATGCGGGTCTGGGCGCGGACCGTGGCCACCGGCCGACTCCCCGACGGCGAGCGGCTGATCAGCCCCGCGACGCAGAAGGAGCGGCTGACCACACCGCCCACGCCGATCCCCGGCGCCGGATACGGTCTCGGCATCTTCGACGTGCAGGGCTGGATCGGCCACAACGGCTCGCTGCCGGGCTACGAGTCCCTCACCATCCACCTGCCGTCCGCCCAGGCCACCCTCGTCGTCCTGCTGAACACCGACATCAGCTACAAGAACGAGGAGCCCAGCACCCTCTTCGGCGACGCCATCACGCGGATCATCTCCCCGGACCACGTCTTCGACCTGCCCAGCCAGCCCGCCGCCCGGTGAGGGAGGTGCGGGAGGTACCCGGCACCGAGCCGGGTGCACGGCCGCTCAGGCGGTGCGGACCTCCGCGATGGTCACCGGCCGGTGCTCGTGCAGCGACAGTGTGCACGCCTCCGCGATCCAGCCCGCCTCCAGGGCGTCCTCGATCGTGCAGGGCGAGGGCCGGGTGCCGGCCACCACCTCGGTGAACGCGGTGAGTTCGGCCCGGTAGGCGGCCGTGAAGCGGTCCATGAAGAAGTCGTGCGGGGTCCCGGCCGGGAAGGTCACGCCCGGTTCCACCGAGCGCAGCGGCAGCTTGTCCTCCAGGCCCACCGCGATGGAGTCCTGGAAGCCGTGGATCTCCATGCGGACGTCGTAACCGCGCCCGTTGTGACGGGAGTTGGAGATCACGGCGATCGTGCCGTCGTCCAGGGTGAGGACCGCGCCCGTGGTGTCGGCGTCGCCCGCCTCCCGGATGAAGTCGGCGCCCCGGTTCCCGCCGACCGCGTACACCTCGCGCACCTCGCGGCCCGTGACCCAGCGGATGATGTCGAAGTCGTGCACCGAGCAGTCCCGGAAGATGCCGCCGGACGCGGCGATGTACGCGGCGGGCGGCGGCGCCGGGTCCAGGGTGGTGGAGCGCACGGTGTGCAGCGTGCCCAGCTCGCCGGAGCGCACGGCGGCACGAGCGGCGACGAAACCGGCGTCGAAGCGGCGGTTGTAGCCGATCTGGATCGGCACCTCCGAGCCCCGCACGGCCTTCAGGACGTCGACTCCCTCCCGCATGGTCCGGGCGACGGGCTTCTCGCAGAACACGGGCACGCCCGCGGCCACGGCGGCGAGGATCAGCGCCGGGTGGGCGTCGGTGGCGGCGGCCACCACGATGCCGTCCACCCCGGCCGCCAGCACGGCCTCGGGGGAGTCGGCGACCTCGGCGCCGAACCGCTCGGCGGCGGACTTGGCGGCCTCGGTGAACGGGTCGGCGACGACGAGCGACTCGACGGCGTCGAGTCCGGACAGGGTCTCGGCGTGGAAGGCGCCGATGCGGCCGAGGCCGAGAATGCCGATACGCATGGGGTGCAGCTCCTTGGGCGTCGTACGGGGGCGGGGAGAGACAGGGAAGGGGGGAGGGGCGGCCTAGTCCAGGCCGCCGAGCACGTTCTGGTCCCAGTCGATCACCGAACCGGTGACCACGCCGGACCGCTCGGACAGCAGGAAGACCACGAAGTCGGCGATCTCGTCCGGCTGGCCGAGCTTGCCCATCGGCAGCCGGGCGGCCGCCTGCTCGCGCCAGTCGTCCCCGGCGCCGTGGAAGGCCCGCTGGGTCGCGTCCTCGCCCTCCGTCGCCGTCCAGCCGATGTTCAGGCCGTTGACGCGGACCCGGTCGTGGCGGTGGGCGTGCGCCGCGTTGCGGGTCAGGCCGACCAGGCCGGCCTTGGCGGCGACGTACGGGGCGAGGAACGGCTGCCCGCCGTGCGCCGACGAGGTGATGATGTTGACGACCGTGCCCGGCGCGCCCCGGCCCACCATGTCCGCGACGGCGGCCTGCATGGCGAAGAACGGCGCCTTCAGGTTGATCGCGATGTGCTGGTCGAACAGCTCGGGCGTGGTGTCCAGCAGCGTGCCCCGCGTGGTCAGCCCGGCGGAGTTCACGAGGCAGTCCACCCGGCCGTACGCCTCGACCGTGCGGGCCACGGCGGCCTTCGCCTGCTCCGCGTCCGCGAGGTCGGCCCGGACGAACGTCGCCTTGCCGCCGGCCGCGGCCAGCTCCGTGACCAGTGCCTCGCCCGGTTCCGGGCGGCGGCCGGTGAGGGCCACGACCGCGCCCTCGCGGACGGCGGCCCGCGCGATCGCGGCACCCACGCCCTGGCTGCCGCCGTTGACGAGCACGACCTTGTCGGCGAGAAGCCCCGCGGCGGGGAGGGGGCCGGGGGAGGGGAGGGGGCCCGTGGAGGGAAGGAGGTCCCATGGAGTGGAGGTCCTTTCAGCTCGCGCGCCGCTGGGCGCCCGCCCGCAGCGCGTCCCGCAGGGCTTCGGGTGTCCAGGCCTCGCGCAGCGCGCGCCGCACGGTGTCCGCCTGCGAGGGCGGGGCCAGGCCGTCGACCGGCGGGTCGCTGTCGAGGTTGGTGGGGAAGGGGTAGCCCTCGGCGCTCGCGGCGACGACCCGCTCCAGCCACGCCGTGTCGGCGCCCTCCGCGGCGCGCTTCAGCAGCACCGGGTACACGGCGTTCGTCACCGCTTCCCGGTCGACCGTCTCCATGGCCCGGCCGAACGCGGAGGACACCTGGAGCAGGTTGGCCGTACGGCGGATGCCGGCGGACCGGTTGGTGCCGGCCGCGTGGAACAGGGCCGGGTTGAAGAAGACGGCGTCGCCCCGCGTCAGGGACAACTGGACGTGCCGTTCCGCGAAGTAGGCCTGGAACTCCGGCAGTCTCCAGGCGAGATAGCCGGGCCCGTACTTCTGCGAGTGCGGCAGGTACATCGTCGGTCCGGACTCCACGGGCATGTCGCAGTGGGCGACCGCGCCCTGGAGGGTGAGCACGGGGGAGAGCCGGTGGACGTGTGCCGGGTAGGCGGCCGCGGCCTCGGCGGAGAGGAACCCGAGGTGGTAGTCGCGGTGCGCGGTCTGTGCGGCGCCGCCCGGATTGACGACGTTGACCTGCGAGGTCACCTGGTAGCCGGGGCCGAGCCAGGCCCGTGAGACCAGGGCGAGGAGGTCGTTGGCGTAGTAGTCGGCGAATGCCTCCGGGTCGAGGCGGGCGGCCTTCTCCAGCGCGTTCCACACCCGGTCGTTGGCACCGGGCTTCGCGAAGTGGTCGCCGGCGGTCGTGCCCGCCGCGCGCTGCCCGGCGATCAGGGCGTCGAACACGGCCGTCAGCCGGTCGACGACCGACGGGTCCGGGAAAGCCCCCCGGAAGACCACGATGCCGGGCCCGTCGGCGAGGGCGCGGACCAGCTCGGCCCCCACCTCCGCGACGTCGCCGCCGCGCAGCCGGTCGCCGTCGTACACGAGCACGTTCCGCTCCACGGCTGCGGCGTGCGGGTAATCGGCGACATCGGTCCCGTGTTCGACCAGCGCGCGAAAGGCGTCGAGGTCGCAGTCCCGCTCGGACAGCCAGGGGGTGCAGGACATCGTCGTCCTCTCGGTGACGGGGGCGGTTCGGCTCGGCGGGACGGTTCCTTGACGAGGAGTCGCCCGGCGCTGTCATTCTTGTCAGTACAAACCCCTCGAACAACCAGCAGGAAGCCGTCAAAAACCCCTCAAGGAGCCGACGACATGGGGCATCCCTTCCCGATCCGCGAGATAGCCCGGCAGGCGGGTCTCAGCGAGGCCACCGTGGACCGGGTCCTGAACGGCAGGGGAGGGGTGCGTGAGAGCACCGTGCGGGAGGTCCGCCAGGCGATCGCCGACCTGGACCGGCAGCGCACCCAGGTCCGGCTCGTCGGCCGCACCTTCATGATCGACATCGTGATGCAGGCGCCGGAACGCTTCTCCACCGCCGTACGGTCCGCCCTGGAGGCCGAACTGCCGGCGCTGCACCCGGCGGTCGTCCGCTCCCGCTTCCACTTCCGGGAGACCGGACCCGTCGCCGAACTGGTCCGCACCCTGGACCGGATCGCCCGGCGCGGCTCCCAGGGCGTGGTCCTCAAGGCGCCCGACCTCCCCGAGGTCACGGCCGCCGTCGGCCGGCTCACCGAGGCCGGCGTCCCGGTGGTGACCCTCGTGACCGACCTGCCCACCTCCGCCCGCCTCGCCTACGTCGGCATCGACAACCGGGCCGCCGGCGCCACCGCCGCCTACCTCATGGGCCAGTGGCTGGGCGAGCGGCCCGGCAACGTGCTCACCAGCCTCAGCAGCGGCTTCTTCCGCAACGAGGAGGAGCGTGAGATGGGCTTCCGCGGCGCCATGCGCGCCCGCCAACCGCAGCGCGCGCTCGTCGAGATCGCCGAGGGGCAGGGCCTCGACGCCACCCAGTACGACCTCGTCCGCGCCGCCCTGGAACGCGACCCGCAGATCCGCGCCGTCTACTCCATCGGCGGCGGCAACATCGCCACCCTGCGCGCCTTCGCCGACCTCGGCCGCGCGTGTGCCGTGTTCGTCGCCCACGACCTCGACCACGACAACACCCGCCTGCTGCGCGAGCACCGGCTCTCCGCCGTGCTCCACCACGACCTGCGCCAGGACATGCGGGAGGTGTGCCACGCCGTGATGCGGGCGCACGGCGCGCTGCCGCCCGCCGGCCCCGTGTTGCCGTCCGCCATCCAGGTGGTGACGCCGTACAACATGCCGCCCGCCGCCCTCGGCTGACGGCCGTCCGGTCAGGCCGTGGGCACGTCCACCCAGGTGCCGCTCTCCGCGGAGCGCGCCATCGCGTCCAGTACGGCCGCACTGCGCACGGCGTCCGTCAGGGTCGCCCCGTACGGGGTGCCCTCGGCGATCGAGCGGAGGAAGCGGTAGGCCTCGATCACCTTCAGGTCGTCGTAGCCCATCGCGTTCGCCGCGCCCGGCTGGAAGGCGCCGAACTCGCCCGCGCCGGGGCCGACGTACACCGTGCTCACCGGCTGGTCCTGGTAGCCGGTGCCGCGGCTGACGGCCAGCTCGTTCATCCGGCGGAAGTCCCAGAACACCGCGCCGCGGGTGCCGTGCACCTCGAAGCCGTACGCGTTCTGCTCGCCGACGGAGACCCGGCAGGCCTCCAGGACGCCGCGGGCACCGGAGGCGAACCGGAGCAGACAGCCGACGTAGTCCTCGTTCTCCACGGGGCCCGGTTCGCCGCCCGTGGCCAGGGTGTGGCCGGCGGTGGTCCCGGCGGGGCGGGCCCGTTCGGGGACGAAGACGGCGGTGTCGGCGGTCAGCGAGGTGATCTCGCCGAGCAGGAAGCGGGCCAGGTCGGCGCCGTGCGAGGCGAGGTCCCCGAGGACCCCGCTGCCGCCGCGTTTGCGCTCGTAGCGCCAGGTCAGGGCGGAGTCGGGGTGGGCGGCGTAGTCGCTGAAGAGGCGGACGCGGACATGGGTGACCACGCCGATGTCACCGGCGGCGATCAGGTCGCGGGCCGCCTCCACGGCGGGCGCGTTGCGGTAGTTGAAACCGACCGCGCCCTGCACGCCGGCCTTCGCGACCGCGTCCGCGACCGCGCGGGCGTCGTCGGCCGTGAGGCCCACCGGCTTCTCGATCCAGAGGTGCTTGCCGGCCCCGGCCATCGCCACACCGATCTCGCGGTGCAGGAAGTTCGGCGCGGTGATGCTGACCGCCGCCACCCGGGGGTCGGCGGCGACCTCCCGCCAGTCCCGGACCGCCGAGGCGAAGCCGTACTGCCCGGCGGCCTGTTCGGCCCGGCCCGGCACCTCCTCGGCGACCGTGATCAGCTCGGGCCGCAGGGGGAGCTGCGGGAAGTGGTGCGGCACGCGCGCGTATGCCTGCGTGTGCACCCGGCCCATCCAGCCGAACCCGACGACGGCGACACCCAGCGGTTCACTCACGGCGGCAGCCCTTCCATGGACCGGTCCACATCCTGTCGAGGTCACCCTGAGGCGCCCATCCCAGCATGTCAAGAAGCTTCGCGCCCTTTGACAACCGGACCGCTCCGTGGAACGGTCCAACGCATGAGAGCGCCGACCATCCGCGACGTCGCCGACCGGGCCGGCGTGTCCAAGTCCCTGGTCTCCCTCGTCCTGCGCGGCTCCGACCGGGTGCGCGCCGAGAAGCGGGACGCCGTCCTGCGGGCCGTGCGCGAACTGGGCTACCGGCCCAACACGGCGGCCCGCAGCCTCAGTGAACGCCGCACCCTCCCCCACTCCCGGCTTCCCTCGAGCGGGGCGAGCCCCATGGTCGGGGTCCTCCTCAACGACCTGCGCAACCCCTGGTACGTCGACCTCCTCGACGGCCTCAACTCGCTGCTGTCCGCGAGCGGCCGGCACATGCTGCTCGCCGACGCCCGCCTCAACCGGCGCGTCGGTCACGACCTCGCCGGACCGTTCCTCGACCTGCCGGCCGACGGCCTGGTCGTCGTCGGCACCCTGCCCGACCCCGCGGCCCTCAACGCGGTCGCCGCCCGCATCCCGGTCGTCGTCGCGGGCGCGCGCGAGCCCGTCCCGGCGGGGGTGGACGTCGTCGCCAACGACGACGAGCGGGGCGCCCGGCTGGTCACCGAGCACCTGATCGGCCTCGGCCACCGCACGATCGCGCACCTCGCGGGGTACGGCGCCGTCGGTGAGCTGCGCCGCGGCGCCTTCGAGTCGGTGATGCGGGAGCACGGGCTCGGGCAGCGGGCGCCGGTCGAGCCGTGCGACATGACGGAGGAGGGCGGCTACCGCGCCACCGTACGGCTGCTCAGCCGGCCCGACCGGCCCACCGCCGTCTTCGCCGTCAACGACATCGCGTGCGTCGGCGCGCTCTCCGCGGCCGAGGAACTGGGCCTCTCCGTCCCCCGCGACCTGTCCCTCGTCGGCTACGACAACACGAGCATCTCCCGTCTGCGCCACCTGTGGCTCACCACCGTCGACCACGCCGGCCACGAGGTCGGCCGCCGAGCCGCCCGCTGCCTCCTCGACCGGCTGGAGCGGCCCGGCGCGGAGGGCCGCCTGCAACTGGCGGCACCGACGCTGGAGGTGCGGGGGACCACGGGGCCGCCGGCGGTGCCGGGGACCGTCAGAGATTGATGGCGTACGCCTTGCGCAGGGTCTCGTGCACGGTCCACGTCGTCCGGTCGCCGGCGCGCAGGACGGCCATGTCGCCGGGCCCGACCCGCAGCGTGGCCCCGCCCTCGACCTCGACGGTCGCCGAGCCGCTGATCACCACGAACAGTTCGTCCGCCTCGGTGTCGGTGACGACTCCCGGCGTGATCTGCCAGATCCCCCGGACCTGCCGCCCGTCCGCCGACTCCCACACCACCTTGCCGCTCACCTCGGGCGCCCCGGACACGATCTGCCCGGGGTCGAGCGGCTCGGGCACGAGATCGGCGTCGGGGACGTGGAGAGCGAAGCTGGGAGTCATGGGGCGACCTTAACGAGACGGTGTGCGGGTGGGGGTTGACAGGGTGTGGGGTATCGGGGCGGATGGCGGGACGGTCTGTCGCGGCCGACGGCCTGCCGGATCGTCCACAGACCTTGGGCTCGTATGCACGGCCAATATGGCAGACAAAATTGTTGACAATCTTGTTTGGCTAGATTTAGGTTCGACAGGCACTCACTCAGGGAGGGCAACGATGCCGAAAGAAGCCCGTCCGAGCACCGGGGAGCAGGCCAAGCAGCACGCGTTCGCGCAGCTGCGGCAGGCGATCCTGCACGGCGAGATGGCACCGGCACAGCGGCTGGTGGAGAACGAGCTCGCCGAGCAGTTCGGTGTGACGCGGGCCAGCATCCGCGCGGCGCTCATCGATCTGGAGTCCCAGGGACTCGTCGAACGGATCCGCAACCGCGGCTCGCGCGTGCGAGTGGTGAGCGTGGACGAAGCGGTCGCCATCACCGAGTGCCGGATGGTCCTCGAAGGGCTGTGCGCGGCGAAGGCGGCCGTCGCGGCCAGCGACGACCAACTGGACCAGCTGACCGACCTCGGCACCGCGATGAGCAAGTCCGTGGCCGACGGTGAGCCGGTGACCTACTCCGAGCTGAACCATGAACTGCACGTCCGCATCCGGGAGTTCTCCGACCAGCGGACCGCGCAGGAGCTGCTGGAGCGGCTCAACGCCCAACTGGTGCGTCACCGCTTCCAGTTGGCACTGAGGCCGGGGCGTCCGCAGCAATCCCTGAACGAGCACCTGGACATGATCGAAGCGATCAGGGCCAGGGACCCGCAGGCGGCCGAGGCGGCCGTCCGCGCCCACCTCACCAGCGTGATCGAGGCGCTGCGCGACTGATCACGGCTGCGCGGGGCGGGCGCCCACCTGTCACCACGGCGAGTGAGCCGATGGGGTGCGCCGGTGTCCGGGGGCGCGAGCGTGCGAAAGGTCCGAAGGGGGCCGGACGCGCGGTCGCCGCCCTCCGCGAACGCCGGTGGAGCGCTCCGGAGGCGAGCCGCCCCACAAGGGAGATTGCAGCATGACGCAGGCCACAGCGCCCGCCGGCCCACCCCGATCGACCCTCGTGGTCACCGCGCACGCCGGTGACTTCGTCTGGCGGGCGGGCGGTGCCATCGCCCTGGCCGCCTCGCGCGGGGAGAAGGTCACCATCGCGTGCCTGACCTTCGGCGAGCGCGGGGAGTCCGCCAAGGCATGGCGCGAGGGCAAGCGGCTGGACGAGATCAAGGCGATACGCCGGGACGAGGCCGAGCGCGCCGCCGCCACCCTGGGCGCCCGGGTCCGCTTCTTCGACGCGGGCGACTACCCGCTGGTCGCGACCGCGGAGCTGACCGACAGGCTGGTCGAGGTCTACCGCGAGACCCAGCCGGACGTCGTCCTCACCCACCCCACCGAGGACCCGTACAACGGCGATCACCCCGCCGCCAACCGCATGGCGCTGGAGGCCCGCGTCCTCGCCCAGGCCATCGGCTACCCGGGCCCCGGCGAGATCATCGGCGCCCCGCCCGTCTTCTACTTCGAGCCGCACCAGCCCGAGATGAGCGGCTTCCGGCCCGAGGTCCTCCTCGACATCACCGAGGTGTGGGAGACCAAGCGCAAGGCCATGGAGTGCCTCGGCGCCCAGCAGCACCTGTGGGAC
Organism: Streptomyces phaeoluteigriseus; assembly: GCF_001896135.2. Lineage (GTDB taxonomy): Bacteria > Actinomycetota > Actinomycetes > Streptomycetales > Streptomycetaceae > Streptomyces > Streptomyces phaeoluteigriseus. Next base: position 186,896 of record NZ_MPOH02000005.1, on the reverse strand, counting down.
TACTACACCGACCTCGCCGTCCGCCGCGGCGTCCAGCTCAAGCGCAACGCGGGCCCCAACCTGGGCCTCGCGCACAAGACGATGGCCGAGGCGTACATGCGCCCGTACCCGCAGATCGCGAAGGAGCTGGCATGAGCGGCGTGATCGTCACCGGCCCGCCGAAGGCGGACCCGAAGGACGTCGAGGCGCTGGCGGCCTTCGGGGTGGCCACCGTGAGCGAGGCGATGGGGCGAACGGGCCTGCTGGGCCCGGGCATCCGCCCCATCCAGCAGGGCGTACGGATCGCCGGCACCGCCGTCACGGTGCTCAGCTGGCCCGGCGACAACCTGATGATCCACGCGGCCGTCGAGCAGTGCGGCGAGGGCGACGTCCTCGTCGTCACCACCACCTCGCCGTCCACGGACGGCATGTTCGGCGAGCTGTTCGCCACCGCGCTGCGGCGGCGGGGCGTGCGTGGCCTCGTCATCAACGCCGGCATCCGCGACACCCAGGAACTGCGCGAGATGGACTTCCCGGCCTGGTCCCGTGCCGTCTGCGCGCAAGGCACGGTGAAGGCCACCGGCGGCTCGGTCAACGTCCCCGTGGCCGTGGACGGCCAGGTGATCCGCCCCGGTGACGTGATCCTCGCCGACGACGACGGCGTCGTGGTCGTCCCGCGCGAGCGCGCCCGCGCCACCGCCGAGGCGTCCGAGGCCCGCGAGGTGAAGGAGGCGAAGGCCCGCGCCGCGTTCCTCGACGGCCAACTCGGCCTGGACCGCTACGGGTTGCGCGACACGCTGAAGCGGCTCGGTGTCGAGTACCGGACCTACGACGAGTACACGGCGGGCGCCCCGGACGCGGGGGAGCCCTCGTGAGCGGTGTGCCCGAGGGGGTGCCGTGCCTGCTGATGCGGGGCGGCACCTCCAAGGGCGCCTACTTCCTCGCCGCCGACCTCCCCGCCGAACCGGACCTGCGCGACGACCTGTTGCTGCGGATCATGGGCAGTCCCGACGAGCGCCAGATCGACGGCCTGGGCGGCGCCCACCCGCTCACCAGCAAGGTGGCCGTGGTCTCGCCCTCCGCCGACCCGGACGCCGACGTCGACTACCTGTTCCTGCAAGTCGCCGTCGACCGACCGGAGGTGAGCGACCGTCAGAACTGCGGGAACATCCTCGCCGGCATCGGCCCGTTCGCCGTCGAGCGCGGACTCGTGCCGGCGGGCCCGGACGAGACCTCCGTCCGCATCCGCATGGTCAACAGCGGCGACCGGGCCACGGCGACCTTCCCGACGCCCGGCGGCCGGGTGGACTACACCGGCGACGCGGAGATCTCCGGCGTACCGGGCGCCGCGGCACCCGTGCTGATCGAGTTCCCGCCGGGCCCGAACCCGCTCCTGCCCACCGGCAGCGCCCGGGAGGAGATCGACGGGGTCCGGGTGACCTGCGTGGACAACGGCATGCCGACGGTCCTGATCGCCGCGACCTCCCTCGACGTCACCGGCTACGAATCGCCCGCCGCGCTGGAGGAGGACCCGGTCCTGGCCGACCGGCTCCGCCGGATCAGGCTGGAGGCGGGCCGCCGGATGGGCCTCGGGGACGTGGCGGACGCCACCGTGCCCAAGCTCACGCTGCTCGCCCCGCCCCGCGAAGGCGGCGCCGTCACCACCCGCACCTTCATTCCCGTGCGCTGCCACCCCTCCATCGGAGTGCTCGGCGCGGCCGGAGTCGCCGCGGGCCTTCGGATCGAAGGGAGCGTCGGGGCCGATCTGGCGGATCTGGAGCCCGGCAGTGACCGAATTCGCATAGAACATCCCACCGGCTTCCTGGATATCGAAAGTAGCCTCGTCCCCACCCCCGAGGGCCTGCCCTCCGCCCGCCGCACGGCCGTGGTCCGCACGGCCCGCAAGATCTTGGACGGCACCGTGTTCCCCCGGTCCGCCGAGACGGCACCGATCAACCCGCACCCCCTTGGAGGTCAACGATGACTCCGCCGCTCGGCGACATCGCGCACATCGGCCACGCCCAGTTGTTCACCCCCGACCTGGACGCCAGTGTCGGCTTCTTCACCGACTACCTGGGCCTCACCGTCAACGGGCGGGACGGCGACACGGTCTATCTGCGGACCTTCGACGACTACGAGCACCACAGCCTGGTCCTCACCGCCCGCGACACCCCCGGCCTCGGCCGGCTCGCCCTGCGCACCTCCAGCGAGGAGGCGCTCCAGCGGCGGGTGAAGGCGGTCGAGGAGGCGGGCGGCACCGGACACTGGGCGGAGGACGAGCCCGGCCTCGGCAGGCTGTACGTCACCACCGACCCGGACGGCCACGAGCACGCCCTCTACTGGGAGAGCGAGTACTACCGGGCCCCCGAGGAGCTGAAACCGGCGCTGAAGAACCAGCCGCAGGCCAAGCCCAACCGGGGCGTCGGCGTACGCCGCCTGGACCACGTCAACTTCCTCGCCGCCGATGTCCTCGCCAACGCCGAGTTCCAGCAGGACGTCCTCGGCGCCCGGCCCACCGAGCAGATCCGGCTCGACACCGGGAAGATCGCGGCACGCTGGCTGACGTACACGGACAAGTCGTACGACGTCGTCTACACCTCGGACTGGACCGGCAGCGCCGGGCGGCTGCACCACATCGCCTTCGCGACCGACACCCGCGAGGACATCCTGCGCGCCGCCGACCTCGCCATCGACAGCGGCGTGTTCATCGAGACGGGGCCGCACAAGCACGCCATCCAGCAGACCTTCTTCCTGTACGTCTACGAGCCCGGCGGCAACCGGATCGAACTGTGCAACCCGCTCACCCGCCTGGTGCTGGCGCCCGACTGGCCGCTGGTCACCTGGACCGAGGAGGAGCGGAAGAAGGGCCAGGCATGGGGCCTGCAGACCATCGCGTCGTTCCACACCCACGGCACCCCGCCGGTCGCGTAACGGCCCCAGCGGCCCCGGCGCACACATTGTCGATGAGATTGTTGACAAAAGTGTTGACGAAAATCCTCGCGGGTCCTTAGCGTCGGGGCACCCCCGCCCGCACGAGAGGAAACAACGATGTCCTCCTCCCCCTCCCCGCTGTCCGCCCGCGGCAGCAGACTGGCCCTCCTGGTCGTCGGTCTCTGCTGGCTGGCCGTCCTCTTCGACGGCCTGGACATGTTCATCTACGGCTCGGTCCTCCCGCACCTGCTGGAGACCGGAACCTTCGGCCTCACCCCGGACCGGGCCGGCGACCTCGGCAGCTACGCCACCTTCGGCATGCTGATCGGCGCGCTCGCCGCCGGCACCATCGCCGACCGGATCGGCCGCAAGAAGCTGATGGTCTCCTGTGTGGCCCTGTTCTCGCTGGCCTCGGGCCTGTGCGCGCTCGCCGACGGCGTCGCCGTCTTCGGCCTCGGCCGGACCCTGGCCGGCGTCGGCCTCGGCGGACTGCTGCCGACCGCGATCAGCATGGTCTCCGACTACGCCCCGCGTGGCCGCGGCGCCATCGTCATCGGCCTGCTGATGACCGCCCACCACGCCGGCGGCATCCTCTCCGCCTACGTCGCCAAGTGGCTCGTGGAGCCCGTCGGCTGGCGTGCCGCGTTCTGGGTGTGCGTGCTGCCGCTGCTGTTCGCCCCGGTCCTCGCCCGGTTCCTGCCCGAGTCGCTGAGCTTCCTCGTCGCCAAGGGACGTACCGAGGAGGCCCGCGCACTCGCCGCCCGCTACGACGTCGAGGTGCCCGCCGCAAGGTCGGCCAAGGCCGGTCCGGGCGAGCGGTGGGCCAACCTGGTGGCCCTCTTCCGCGGTCGCGAGTGGACCCAGACGCTGCTGTACTGGCTGGCCTCCTTCGGTGGTCTGCTCCTCGTCTACGGCGTCGCCACCTGGCTGCCCACCCTGATGCGCGCCGAGGGCTACGAACTGGGCTCCGCGCTGTCGTTCGTGGTCGTCTTCAACCTCGGTGGCATCGTGGGCATGCTGGTCGCCGGCCGGGCCGCCGACCGCTTCGGCGCCCCGCGAATCTCGGCGATCTGGTTCGCGCTCACCGCCGTCGGCGTGTATCTGCTCAGCGTGCACATGCCGATGACGGTGACGATGATCGTCGTCTTCCTCACGGGCGTCTTCCTCAACAGCGCCCAGACGATGATCTACGCGACGGTGTCCATCCGATCCAACCCGGACAACCGTGCCACCGCCGTCGGCTGGACCTCCGGCATGGGCCGCTTCGGTGCCGTCTTCGGCCCGTGGCTCGGCGGCCAGCTCCTCGCCTCCAACCAGGGCGACTGGGGGTTCACCGCCTTCGCCCTGGCCGGTGTCTCGTCCATGGTCTTCATCGGGGCAGCGGCCCTGCGCACCCCGCCGACGGCCGCCCAGGACGGCCCGCGCGAACAGCAGCTGGCCGCACACTGACCGGCCGGGCGGCCGGTCAGGGGCTGCCCGGCCGCCGCGGGAGACACGGACGCCGGCCACCGCACCGCAGAGGTGCCGTGGCCGGCGTCCGGTCGCTTCCGTGGCCGGCGTCCGCTCAAGGGCCTGCCCGTCGCGGAGGGCGCGGAGGGCGTGTTCTACCCGGGCGAGCGGAGCGCCGCGGTGGCCGCCGATCGCGGCGAGAAGGGCATTCCGGTGGCGCCGAAGCTGTGGCGCGACCTGAGCGAACGCGCCGAGAGGCTGGGCGTCGCCCTGCCGGGAACCGCCGGATAGCCGGACGGCCTCCGCGTCGCGCCCGCGTCCGTCAGGAGACGTCGGGCGCCGCGGACCGCCGCAGGTGACGGGCGATCAGGAGGTAGGTGGCGCGCGCCTTCTCGTCGTCCTGGGTGTCATAGCCGTGGTCGGCCCCGGCGACCTCGTGGTGCTCGACCAGGGCGCCGGCCGCGGCCAGCCGCCGGGCGTAGCGTTCCGCCTCGGCGCGCAGCAGGTCGTACTCCGCCGTGATGACCAGCGCCGGGGCGATGCCCCGCAGATCGGCGGTGTCCGAGGCGCCGGCGGGCGAGACCAGCCGGTCGGCGCGGCGCCGCGGGTCCGGCACGTACGAGGTGTCGAAGACCTCCGCCATCCAGGGCCGCAGCATCGGCCTGGCGACGGCCGCCTTCTTGTCGCGGGCGCTGGTCGCGAGGTCCAGCGGGGGATAGTGCAGCACCTGGAGCGTGAGCGGGGGACCGCCCTGCTCCAGGGCCTGGCGGGCCACGGCGGCGGCGAGCCCACCGCCCGCGCTCTGCCCGCCGACGCTCAGCCGGCCGCCGTCCCAGCCCTGTTCCGCGCCGTGCTCGGCGACCCAGCGGACCACGTCGTACGCCTGCGTCGGCGGGGCCGGGAACGGGTGCTGCGGGGCGACCACGTACTTCACGTTGACGACGACCACCCCCGCCTCGACGGCGAGGATCCGGCAGAGCGCGTCGTCGATCTCCGGCATCGACATGACGTAGCCGCCGCCGTGGAAGTTGACGTGGACCGGGGGCCACGCGGCCGTGCCGGCCGGGGGCGCGTAGATCGTGACCGGGGCGGGGGCGACGGACGTCGGCACGGTCGCCTCGCGGGTGTCACGCGGGTAGGCGGGGAAGCGGGCCTGCCGGGCGGCGGTGGAACCGGGCCCGTCGGAGCGGCGGCTCGCCAGCCGGGTGAGGCCCTGCATCGTCTTGGCGGCACGGGTCGCCACCGCGGGTCTGGCCAGGAGGGACATGGGCATTCCGTTCGTCGGGCCGTACCGTCGGCCACCAGGCCCTGATCGCCTGCCATTGACAGGAATCCTGGCGATTGGTCGGGCTGAAAGTAACACGGCGCCGACGCCCGCACACCCCCTCGGCCTGCACACCCCTTCGCTCGCACAGCCCTTCGCCCGCACAGCCCCTCGCCCGCACAGCCCCCGCCCCGCGCTCAGTCGCGCCGCGCCACGATCCGGTAGGCGTTGGACAGGCCCAGCCGGTGCGACAGCGGCCGGACCGCGAACCGGTCGAGCAGCGTGCCCGCGACCAGCACCGGCACGCCGGTGAGGAACAGGGCGGCCCGCAGCGTTCGGCGCAGCGCGTTCGGCGGCTCCCGCAGCCAGGGCGCGTCCTCGCGCGGCGCCGCGTGGTCCAGCGCCAGCCATACGGCCGCCAGCAGGTCCACCGGGTCGTGCGGCTCGGCGTGCTGTTCCGCGACCACCGTGAACCCGAGGTCCGCGAGCCGTTCCCGCAGGTTGGCCACCGGCACGAAGTGCAGGTGCTGCGGCTGGAGCCACGGCAGCCACCAGCGGCCCAGGAGGCGGGCGTACCGGCTCTCCGGGTCCGGCACCTCGATGAGGAGATGCCCGCCCGGCCGGACGGCCTCCCGGGCGGCGCGCAGTTCACGGTCGGGGTCGGTGCTGTGCTCCAGGTAGTGGAACATGCTCACCACGTCGTACCGGCCGGCCAGTTCGGGCGCGAGGTCGGGGAAGGCCCCTCGGTAGCCGTGCTCCACGCGGCCCTCCCGCTCGGCGAGTTCGACGCCGTCGGTGAAGTCCAGCCCGTCGAACGCCGTCCCCGGCAGTACCTCCCGCGCGACCGCGCAGAAGTGCCCGTGTCCCGTGCCGACGTCCAGCCACGTCCTGGGCCCGGCGTCGTGCGGCAGCATCGACTCGGCCCGCCCCCGGTACATCCGCGTGCGCCCGCCGAAGGTGTCGCCGAGCTTCTTCTCGCCGAGACCGTCGTAGAAGTCCCGGTAGTAGAACTCCAGCCCCGCCGCGCTGAGCCGGGGGTTCTGGAAGGTGTGCCCGCAGCCCTCGCAGCGGTCCAGGACGAACCGGCCCGGCTTGTGCTGGAGCAGGTCCGTGGTGCGCAGCCGCGTGGTCAGCCGGTCGGAGCCGCACCAGGGCAGTCGGTGCGCCGGGGCTCGAAGAAGCGGTCCGGGCCGGCGGCGAGATCGGCCTGGTAGCCGGGCCGCAGCACCGCGATCCGGTCGGCGGGCCTGGTCTGGTTCCGGTCGCCGGGCCCGGCCTCGTTTCGAGGGTGGGCTTGGTCTCGTCTCGAGCGGTGGGCACGATTCCGTTCCGGCCGCCGGGCCGGGTCTCGTCCCGAGGGGTGGGCCCGGTCTCGTTTCGGGCGGTCAGCCCGGTCTCGTCCCGAGGGATGGTCCCGGTCTCGTCCCGAGGGATGGTCCCGGTCTCGTCCCGAGGGATGGGCCCGGTCTCCTCGCGCTCGATGGGCGCGCTCCCGTCGTTCATCGCAACTCCCCGGCCAGCTCCTCGAGATGGTCCGCGGCGGCGGGCGTTCCGCCGGCCGCCCGGAAGGCGGCTCCGATCCGCTCGGCCGCCGCCCGGTGGCCGGGTCCGTCCAGTACGGCGTCGAGGGCCGCGCCCAGCCGACGCGCGTCGACCCGGCCGAACCGCACCCGCACCCCGGCCCCCGCGTCCGCGACCTGCCCGGCCACCACCGGCTGGTCGTCGCGGATGGGCGCCACCACCAGCGGGACCCCGTGCCACAGGGCCTCGCACACCGTGTTGTGCCCGGCATGGCACACCACCGCGCCCACTCCCCGCTCCAGCAGGGCGAGTTGGGGCACGGACGGCACGATCAGTACGTCCTTGTCGTCGACCGGCGCCCGCAGGGTGCCGCCCGGGTCGACGACCACCCCCTGCACCCGGTCCGCCCGTTCGCGCAGCGCCCGCACGCACACGTCGAGGAAACGGGCGCCGACGTCGGTGTTCGCGGTGCCCAGCGTCACCAGTACGGTCGTCCGCCCGGCGTCGAGCCACTCCCAGGGGAAACCGGCCCCGGCGGGGCGGGCCGCGACGGAAGGGCCCACCCAGCGGACGCCGTCGGCGGGGCCGGCCAACTCCGGCGCGCTGAAGGCGAGGACCAGATGCGGCGAGAACCTCGGGTCGGTCCGGCCCGCCGGGTCACCGACCGAGGCGCGCAGGAGCGCGAGCCGCTCCTGCAGCCACTCCCGCACCTTCGGCAGTCCCGCCAGCGGATCGGTGAACTCGGCCGAGGTGGTCGCCGAGGTCGCCCACGGCACCCCCAGCCGTTCCGCGACCAGCGCGCCCGCGAAGGCCTGCTGGTCGGCGACCACCACGTCCGGCCGGAACTCCCCGACGGCCGCCCGCACGCCCGGTGCCATCGCCTCGGCGAGCGGCAGCAGATACCACTCCCACAGGAACCTCAGCGCCTCGGGCCCGCGCAGCTCGGGCGGCCGGGTCCCTTCCGGCGCCCCGGCGCACGCGAACACCTCGGCACCCGCACCCGCGAGCCGCCGGACCAGCGCGGGATCGGAGCACGCCCACGCCACCCGGTGCCCGCGGCAGGCGAGTTCGGCCGCCACGCCCACGGCCGGGTTGATGTGCCCGGTCAACGGCGGTACCACGAACAGGAACCGGCTCATCGGACCTCCGCCCCCGCCCGCTCCGCCTCGCGCACCAGGGCCAGTACATGGCCGCCCACCGCCGGGGCCGCCTCCACCAGCACCGAGTGCTCGTGTCCCGGGATCACCACGGTCCGGCAGTCCGGCAGCGACGCCTCGAGCCAGGGCGCCAGTTCGGCGAGGTCGGAGTCGCCGCCGTACACGCCGAGCACCGGGCAGCGCACCGCCGTGATCTGTTCCTCGGTGAGTACCCGGCTGGCCGGGATGTCCCGTCCCAGGGTGGTGTCGCGGGCGAGGCGGGCCGCGCCCCTGGCCAGCCGGGCGGTGTTGTGGCCGCGGTGCGCGGTGATCCAGGCGATGGCGTCGGTCTCGTTGTGCGCGAGCTGCGTCACCACCCGGTCCAGGATGCCGCCCAGCTTCACCGCCCAGGCGGGCGTGGCCGGTTCGGACTCGATGAGGGTGACACTCGCGGCCCGCTCGGGATGCCGGGCCGCGTAGCCGAACGCGACCGTCCCGCCGTAGGAGTTGCCGACCAGGTGCACCGGTCCGGTCACCGCGAGGCGGTCGAGGAGCGCCTCCAGGTCGTCGACGTTGTCGTCGAGGGTGTAACCGTCGGCGGGGCGTGCGCTGCGGCCGTGGCCGCGCAGGTCGTACATGACGACGTCCAGGCCCGCGGCGGCGAACGCGGGGGCCACGGTGAAGTAGTAGCTGGCCAGGCTGTCGGTGAGCAGGCCGTGCACCAGCACCACGGTGGCGGTGGCCGGCCGGCCGTCGCGGGGGCCGATCCTCTGCACGTGCAACCGGACGGCGCCGGTGTCGACCATGGCCATGGTCAGCTCGCCTCCGCGGCGTGCAGGCTCGCCACGACGTACTCGACGAGGCGTCCGACGGTCAGCTCGATGATCTCGTCGAACTCCATGCCGGCCAGGAACTCGGCGAAGTTGACCCGGTCGCCGTACCGCTCCTGGAGCAGCCCGGCCAGGGTGACGAGGTCGATGCTCTCCAGTTCCAGGTCACGGTTGAAGGTGGTGTCCGGGCCGATCTCGATGTCGTCGAGGCCGTACTCGTCCTCCATGAGCCGGGCGAGCAGCTCGGTGAGGTCGGCGAGGACGGTCCGCTCGTCGGCGGTGACGGAGGTGTGGGGGGTCATCGGTCGTACTCCTTCGCTTCGACGGGACCCGTCGTCCAGGCCACGGCATAGGTGCGGTCCGGCAGGTGGGGCGGGTTGACGGCCGGGGCGCAGTGCACGGTGTAGGCGCGTTCCAGACGGCCCGCGACGGTCAGCCGGTCGCCGGCCGGGGTGGCGTCGAGGACGGCGAAGTCCCGTGGCCGCCCGCCGAACCCGGTGCCCTCCGCCTTCGCGACGGCCTCCTTCGCCGCCCAGAAGCGGGTGAACCACAGCCCCTCGGACCCGTCGGACCCGTCGGACCCGTCGGACCCGTCGGACACCAGGGTCCGCAGCAACCGCAGCTCGTCCGGGCCCAGGGCGGTGGCCACGGTCTGCGGGGTGCGCTCGGTGACCTCCTCGATGTCGATGCCGGGACCCGGCCCGGGGGTGTGGGGCCGCACGATCGCGACGCCCGCCTCGGCGCAGTGCGCCAGCGACACGTCCAGCGGCGGCAGGACCCGGCCGTGCACCCCGGTGACGTACGGTCGGCCCGCCTCGTCGTTGTGCACCCGCAGCTCGGCCGGGAAGACGGGCCCCTCACCCTGGTCCCAAAGCCACTGCCGTACGGCGTCCTTGACGGCGATCCGGCCCAGCAGCCACTGCCGGCGGCCGCGCGGGGCGTGTTCCGCGTACCGGACGCGTTCCGGCCCGGCCAGCGAGTTGCGCATGATCAGCTCGCGGGACGCCAGGTCGGGCCAGCGCTCGTGCAGCAGCGACCAGCCGCCCGGCCGGGCCTCGGAGAGCGTGTTGCGCTCCGGGAAGCGCTCGACCGGACGGGTCTTCGGGTCGTTGTCGAAGCGGCGGTCCTGCCAGCCGTACAGCTCCGCCCACACCGTGCCGTCGACGGTCAGCTGGACGTCGGCCGCCAGAAGGGTGTCGGTGAGCGAGGTGATCCGCACCAGGCACGCCACCTCGGTGCCGGGCGCCGGGTGCGGCCCGTGGAAACGCATCTCGCGCATGCCGACCGGGAACACGACGGTCCGGGCCGTGCGGGTCGCCATGATCCAGTAGCCGAGGAGCTGGCCTACGTTGTCCAGCAGGGCGCCGGGCGCGGGTGGCGTCGTGATCACGCCCCGGACATGCCGGTCGCCGATCGCGGTGAGGTCCGTGACGCCCTGAAACGCCGGGCCGTGGAACATCCAGCGCTCGTCGTAGAGCTGGGCGGCCGTGTGCTCGGGGACGCGTTCGGAGGCCGGGTCGGCGGGCCAGGGGCGGGCGGGCCGGGTGGGCGGCCGG
>NZ_MPOH02000005.1:101741-176130 GCF_001896135.2 Streptomyces phaeoluteigriseus | reverse complement strand
ACGGACCGGCGCCGCGCCCACCCTTCCCCTTCCCCTCGTCCCCTCCCCTCCTTCCCCTCCCCCTTTCCTCTCGACCGTGCACCGAGAGCGGAGTGACCGCATGGCATCCACCCTCACCCTCAAATCCGGCACCTCCTGGGCCGACGCCTGGCGGCGCTGCCTCACCGCCGCCCCCGAGGCCTTCCGCGAGGACCGCGTCCTCAACCTCTGGAACGGCGCCTGGCAGGCCGACGGCAGGACCCTGCCCGCCACGAGCCCGGTGGACGGCGGTCCCGTCACCGGACCGCCGCGCCTGGACCGGGCCACCGCCCACCAGGCGGTCCGCGCCTCCCTGGACCAGCACCGCGCCTGGCGCCACCTCCCGCTGACCGAACGCCGTGCCCGCGTCGCCGCCACCCTCGACGCCCTCGCCGCCCACCGCGAACTCCTCGCGCTGCTGCTCGTCTGGGAGATCGGCAAACCCTGGCGGCTCGCGCAGGCGGACGTCGACCGGGCCGTCGACGGGGTGCGCTGGTACGTCGACGGCATCGAGCCGATGCTGGCCGGCCGGGCCCCGCTGGACGGCCCGGTGTCCAACATCGCGAGCTGGAACTACCCGATGAGCGTGCTCGTTCACGCGGTACTGGTCCAAGCACTCGCGGGCAACGCGGTCATCGCCAAGACCCCGACCGACGGCGGCGTCGCCTGTCTCACCCTGGCCTGCGCCCTCGCCGCCCGCGAGGGCATCCCGGTCACCCTCGTCAGCGGCAGCGGGGGCGAGCTGTCGGATGCGCTGGTGCGGGCGCCCGAGGTCGGCTGCGTCTCCTTCGTCGCGGTCGCGACACCGGCGCCGCCGTCGCCACCGCCGTGACGGACCTCGGCAAACGCCACATCCTCGAACAGGAGGGACTCAACACCTGGGGCATCTGGAACCACTCGGACTGGGACACCCTCGCGGCCCTCGTCCCCAAGCTCTTCGACTACGGCAAGCAGCGCTGCACGGCGTACCCGCGCTTCGTCGTCCAGCGTGAGCTGTTCGACGCCTTCCTCGCGGCGTACCTCCCGGCGGTGCGCACTCTGACGGTCGGCCACCCCCTGGCCGTGGAGAAGCGCGACGACCCCTACCCCCGCCTGGACTTCGGGCCGGTCATCAACGCGGCCAAGGCCAAGGAACTGCACGACCAGGTCGCCGAGGCCGTCGACCGGGGAGCCGTCCCGCTGTACCGCGGCGACCTGGCGGACGCGCGCTTCCTGCCCGGCCAGGACACCTCCGCCTACGTCCGTCCGGTCACGCTCCTCAACCCGCCGCCCTCGTCGCCACTGCACCACGCGGAACCCTTCGGCCCGGTCGACACCATCGTCCTGGTCGACACGGAGGCGGAACTGCTCGCCGCCATGAACGCCTCCAACGGGGCGCTGGTCGCCACCCTGTCCACCGACGACCGCGCCACCTACGAGCGACTGGCCCCGCAGATCCGCGCCTTCAAGGTCGGCCACGGCACGCCTCGCTCCCGCGGCGACCGCGACGAACTGTTCGGCGGCTTCGGGGCCTCCTGGCGTGGCGCGTTCGTGGGCGGTAAACTGCTCGTGCGGGCGGTGACCCGAGGACCGGCGGACGAGCGGCTGCCGGGGAACTTCCCCGACTACCAGCTGATGCCCTGAAGCGGGCCGCGGGGCGGCGCACCTGACGGGCGCCGCCCCGAGTCACCCTCGTGCACCGGCCGTTACCCTCCCTGCGTGGTCCGTGACCGCGACCCCCACCCGCCGCCCCTCGAACTGCGTCCTCCGGGCCAGCTCGGACGGGCCCACTGCTCGGACGGGCCCCCTGCTCGGACGGGCCCAGAGCCGGCCGACCGGGATCACCGCGGAGACGCTCGTATCGCACGGGGTGGACGGGCACGAGCCGGCGGGCCTGGCCGTGCCGGCCGACGGGGCGGAGCCGTCGCAGGCCGACGCCACCGCCCGGCCCGGAGTCGACCGCACCACGATGGTGTCGCTCGTCGACGGACCGGAGGACCACGGGCTCGTGGAGCGGCGGCCCAGTTCGTACGACCGCCGCAGCGACGTCGTCGCGCTGACGGCGCCGGGCGAGGAGTGCCTGCTCCAGGCGGAGCGGGCGCGCCGCGCGGCGGAGCGGGCGCGCCGCGCGGCGGAGCACCACTTCCTCGCACCGCTGAGCGAAGAAGCGGCGACGGCCCTGCTGCCGGCGCTGCGCACGCCGGTCGCGGAGGAGGATCCCGCCACCGGACGCCCGTGACTGTCCGCGCACGCCGGGTGACCCCGGGGGTCGGACCCTGCCCGGACACCCGCGCAGGCCCCCGGCCAGCGGATACTCGGGTGAAACGCACTCCGAAAGCTTGGTATCGTTGTGCATGTCGCCACGGGGGAACACCCGCGGCGGCAGACACCTGGTCCGGGTGGCGGAATGGCAGACGCGCTAGCTTGAGGTGCTAGTGCCCTTTATCGGGCGTGGGGGTTCAAGTCCCCCCTCGGACACTTATCACCCTCCGTATCCAGCGGTTTTCGCTCGGTGAGGAAGGTGCGCGGAGAGCTTCCGTGCAGAAGTCACCCGCATCCGGGATTCCCGGGTGCGGGTTTTGTCGTTTCTTTACCCGGCGGTTTCCGGGAAATCGTTCCGAACGCCTCGATTGCCTCCCGAATGCCGCGGAAGCCCGTTTATCGGTTGCGTCAGAGGCGGCCCGCCGCGTGCTCACTGACGAACCGTCAATGTTCATCTGGGGCACCCATGTTGGCTGTCTGTGATCGCATCGTGTGGTGATACGATCACGGCGCTTGTAGAGCGGGCGGATGGGTGAAGGACGACATCCCCGACTACGGGGACAGTCCGGGCGGTGGCCCCGATGCGGGCGGTCCCGCCGGTCCACCCGCATTGACGGGAATTCAGCATCTGGCCGTCAGTCGCCTGAAGAGAGTCTTATGACTGATTACATACAGAACCCGGTACTCTGGGCTCTCCTCATCGTCGTACTCGCCGCCGTCGCCCTCATTGTTCGCCAGCGGAGGGCGGCGCGGACGTTAAGGCAGGAGTTCGCAGATCTCAGGGCTCGGCACGACGAGCTGGAGAACGGGTACGCGAAATCCGTCGAGGCAGCTCAGGAAAGAGCCGACGAGGCTACGAAAACAGTCCTGAAGTCCGCCATGCGGACCCTTCAGGGCCTTGCCGCGGAACAGCAGTTGATTGTCTCCCGGCTCCAGAAGAAATACGGCGAGTCGGTCATCCTCCAGGACCTTCTGGAGATCGACCACACGAACTCCCAGTTCGGCCGCCGGGCCCAGTCCATCGCCGTCCTCTGTGACGGCTGGCTGGGTCGTCAGCGCGATGTGGCGTCGGTCTACGACGTGGTCCGCAGCGCGCAGGGCAGGATCCGCCACTACCGGCGGGTGGAAATTCTCTCGCAGGTCGATTTCGGCATCACCAGCCGTGCGGTGGAACCGGTCGCACTGGCCCTCGCCGAAATGCTTGACAACGCGACCAGCTATTCCAGCCCGGACACGGTTGTCGAAATCAACATTCGTACCGTGCCCAAGGGTATCTGTATCGTCGTGGACGACGCCGGTGTCGGCATGAACGACGAGGAGCGGGCCCGCGCGGAGAAACTCCTCTCCAGCGACCGCGTCTCGGGCGTCTCCCGGCTCGGCAACCCGCCGCAGTTCGGGTTCGCGGTGATCGGTGTCCTCGCCGAGCGCTTCGGCTTCGAGGTGTCGGTGGACTCCACGTCGCCCTACGGCGGCGTACGCGCGGTCCTTCTCCTGCCGCACGACCTGCTCACCAACGCTCCCGAGCAGAAGGAACCGACGCCGGCCGCTCCCGCCGTCGCCGCACCCACCCGCGGCGGTCCCGAGCCCGGCCCGGCCCCGAGCACCACCGTCGACGGCCTGCCCAAGCGGCGCCGCAAACGGCCGATGGCCATCGTGCCCGGCAGTGCCCCGACCGCCTCCGCGCCCTCCCGCTCGGGTGCGGAGACCGCGGCGATCATGGGCGCCTTCCAGCGAGGCACCCAGTCGGGCCGGCGGGCCACCCCTGCGGACCCCGCGGAACAGTCCAGCAGTACACGTGGCGCAAGCAGCGAAGGGCATGAGTTCTCGTGAACGACGATCTGTCATGGATGCTTGACAGCGCCCTGGAGATTCCCGGGGCCCTGCACGCCGTCCTGATATCCGCCGACGGCCTGTTGATGGCCCGAACGCAGGACATCGGGAAGGACGATGCGGACCGCGTGGCCGCCGCCATGAGCGGGGTCCAGTCGCTCAGCCGCTCCCTGGCCTTCTTCTGCGAGGACGCCCAGCAGCGGTGGCGGCAGACACTGGTCGAGTTCGACGGCGGCTGGGTCTTCCTCATCTCCGCCGGCGAGGGCGCCTACCTCGGCGTCTCCGCCTCGCCCGATGTCGACATGGCGGACATCACGTTCCGGATGCAGCAGCTCGTCGGCCAGCTCGGCAAGGCCCTGACGACACCGCCGCGCGAGAACCTCGGCGTGCGGTCATGACCGGTTTCGACGAACTGGAGCCCCAGACACCGGAGTTAGTTCGTCCGTACGTCATCACCAAAGGACGCGGTCTGCCCGACGAGGAGCAGCTCTCCCTCATCACTCTGGTGACGGCGGTCGCCGACCGCCAGCAGCGGCCGACCCGGCTGTCCCCGGAGGAGCAGAGCCTGCTCGAGCTGTGCTCGGCCGGCTACCTGTCGGTCGCCGAGATCGCGGGGCACACCCAACTGCCCCTCGGCGTGGTGAAGATCCTCCTCGCCGCGCTCACCGAGGGCGGCTACCTCATCACCCGCCCGCCGGTGCAGCGGGCGCCTGTCGCCGACCGGGAGATCCTGGAGGAGGTGCTGAATGGTCTCAGGGCCAAGTTTGGATGAACAGGCGTACGTCCGTGAGGGCGCGTCGCAGACGGCCGTGAAGATCCTCGTCGTCGGCCACTTCGCGGTGGGCAAGACCACGTTCATCGGGGCGATCTCCGAGATCCCCCCGCTGTCCACCGAGGAGACGATGACGCGGGCCGCGGAGGCCGTCGACGACCTCAAGGGGGTCCAGGGCAAGACCACCACCACGGTCGCCATGGACTTCGGGCGCCTGACCATCAGCGACCGGGTCGTGCTGTACCTGTTCGGGACGCCCGGCCAGCAGCGGTTCGTGCAGATGTGGGAGGACATGGCCCGCGGCGCGCTCGGCGCCCTGGTCCTCGTCGACCCCGAACGGCTCGCGGACTCGTTCGCCGTGATCGACCTGATCGAGCAGTACGGGCTCGACTACGCCATCGCCGTCAACCACTTCGACGGCTCCCCCCTGCGGGACGAGACCGCCCTGCGTGACGCGCTGGACCTGCTCGACGACACCCCCGTCGTCACCTGCGACGCGCGCGACGAGCAGTCGTCGGCCGAAGCGCTCATCACTCTCGTCCGCCACTTGCAGGACCGTGCCCACTAGGAGCAGAAATGGACCAACCCACCGCTCCGGTGCCCCCGCCCGGGTGCCCGGCGCACAACAGCGGCGCGCGAGTGCCGCTCCACGGCCCCGAGTTCGCGGCTGACCCGCAGGCCTACTACAGCTATCTGCGCCACTACGGGCCGACCGCCCCGGTCGAACTCGCCCCCGGCGTCGAGGCCACCCTTGTCACCGACTACGCCACCGCCCTGCAACTCCTGCAGGACTCCGGCTCGTTCCGCAAGGACGCGCGCCGCTGGCGGCACTTCAACGAGGGCAAGATCTCCCCCGACAGCCCCGTCGCCCCCGTGCTGGCCTACCGGCCCAACTGCATGTTCAGCGACGGCGCCGAGCACCTGAGGCTGCGCCAGGCCGTCACGGACAGCATGGCCCGCATCGACACGCGCAAGCTGAGCCACAGCACCGAGCAGGTCTCCAACTACCTCATCTCCCAGTTCGCTTCGCGCGGCTCGGCCGACCTGCTCGGCGACTACGCCAAGCAGCTCCCGCTGTTCGTGTTCAACGAACTCTTCGGCTGCCCCCCGGACATCGGCGACCGTGTCGTCTACGGCATCACCGGCATGTTCGACGGCATCAACCCCGCCCGTGCGATGGAGGTGCTGTTCGGCGCCGTCGGCGAACTCGTCGCGCTCAAGCGGGTCAAGCCCGGCGAGGACGTCACCTCCTGGATGATGGCGCACCAGGCGGCGCTCACCGACGAGGAGATGGTCCACCAGCTGGCCCTCCTGCTGGTGGGAGGCAACGAGCCGCTGCGCAACCTGATCGGCAACACCCTGCACCGGCTCCTCACCCACGACGCGTACGCCAACCAGGGCGGTCTGATCGACGAGGCGATCGACGACACGCTGTGGGAGAACCCGCCCATGCAGAACCTCGCCCCGCACTACCCGGCCGCCGACATGGAGTTCGCCGGACAGCAGCTCCAGGCGGGAGACCTGCTCCTGGTCAGTTTCGCCGCCGCCAACACCGGCCCCGCGTTGACGGCCGCCCGGCAGGCCGGCAGCAACCGCGCCCACCTGGCCTGGAGCGCCGGCCCGCACGCCTGCCCGTCCAAGGACCCGGCCCGGCAGATCACCGTGACGGCCCTGGAGAACCTCCTCAACAAGCTTCCCGACGTCGAACTCGCCGTCCCCGAGGAGAGCCTGACCTGGCGCCCCGGCCCCTTCAACCGGGGGCTCATCGCGCTGCCCGCCCGGTTCACCGCGGTGACCGAGCGCAAGCCCGCCCCCGAGGCGCGCACCGAGGCCGCCCGCCCGGAGCAGCCCCAGCCGGGCACCCGCGCCGAACGCTCGGGTGTGTGGAGCCAGTTCCTCAACTGGCTCACGAGGTGATTCACACAACACCGGCCAACTCTTCACTTCTGTATGACGGTTCAACCTCAGGGGTAGTGAGCCATGCGGTAACCCGCATATCCCACGAGCCCGAGGAGTTGCCGTGGACCACATGTCCACCGACACCGTTCCCCCTCCACATCCCGCAGCGTTGAGCCTCGAGATACCCGCCCTCGCCGGCGGGTATCTCCTTGTCGGCGCCGGCCCGTGGCGGGAGAGCCGGTGACGGCGGCCCGGCCCGGCGGGCCGAGACGCTCCGGAACGGAAACGCTCGGCGGCCACACGAGCCGCCAACTGCGCAACCTGTGCGAGATCGTGGGACTCACCGCCCATGACGGCGAGGTCTACGCGCGTACCCTCACCGAGATGCTGGGTGCCGCCGCCGAGCGGCCGCTCGACCTGCCGCCCCCGAACCCGACGTTCCTCTCCGACGACCACACCCCGGTGGAGTTCTCGCTCTCCTTCGTGCCCGGTGCCGCGCCCGCCCTGCGGGTGCTGCTCGAACCGGGTTGCGCGGCCGGCGGCCTGGCACGGAACGGGCGTCTCGGACTGCGGGCCGTCCGCGAGACGGCGGCCCGCTGGGGCTTCTCCACCGACCGGCTCGACGAACTGGAGGACCTGTTCCTCCCGCCCTCGCCCGAGGGCCCCCTCGCCCTGTGGTGCGCGCTGGAACTGCGTCCCGGCGGCGTCCCCAAGGTCAAGGTCTACCTCAACCCCGCGGCCGGCGGGCAGAAACGTGCCGCCGCCACGGTGGGTGAGGCGCTGCGGCGGCTCGGCCACCGGGACGCGTTCGCCGCTCTGCCGCCGCACGACCGCCACCTGTTCTTCGCCCTGGACCTGGGCGACTGGGCGGAGCCCCGGGTGAAGGTCTACCTCGCCCACCAGGACCTGTCGGCCGCCGAGGCCGGCGCCCTGTCCCGGATGGAAGGCGGTCCCCTCGCCGCGGAGAGCGAGGAGTTCTTCCGCATCGCCTCAGGTCAGCACGGTGACGAGGACGGCGGCGGCACGGCTTCGGCACCGGTGGTGCGGCGCCCCGTACAGTCCTGCCACGCCTTCACCGAGACCGCGTCCGGCATGCCCAGCGGCTTCACCCTCTACGTCCCCGTCCGCGACTACGCGCGGCACGACGGCGACGCCCTCACCCGTGCCACCGCCCTGCTCCGCCGCTACGGGCAGGACCCGGCCCCGCTGCTGGGCGCCGTGTCCGCGGTCACCGACCGCAGCCCGGAGGACGGGGTGGGACTGGTCGCCTACCTGGCACTCGCCCACCAGCAGGGGCAGCCGCCCCGGGTGACGGCGTACGTCTCCTCCGAGGCGTACGAGGTGCGCCCGCCCGCCGGCCTGCTGCCCGCCGAGCCCGCGACCGTGCGGTAACGGGCGCTGCCGGGGGACATCTCGCGGGGGAGCCGTACGCCGACGACGTCGAACCGCTCCCTCTCCGCCGCGACGGCCGGCGACGCGGGCGGACCGGGGGAGCCGGGGGAGCCGGGGGCCACGGAACGACGAGGGAGCCGGCCACGGGGGAGCCCGCCACCTGCCGACCCCAGGCCGACGCGCCCACCCACCGACCGTCATACGTCCCGCAGTTCCTGGAGGTACGGTGCCACGTTCACCTGGATCGAGGCGCCCTCCGCCTGCCCGTACTGGCCCGCGATGCCGCTCAGGTAGGTGGCGACCTCCTTGCGCATGACCTCCGGCTCGGGCAGAGCCGCCGCGCCCGACACGATCCGCGCGATCCAGCGGGACTGCGCCTCCACGAGCCGCGTGATGGAGCCGTGCGGGCGGACCAGGCCCACGAAGTACAGGCCGGCATGGCCGGGCGCGACGACCCGCTTGTACAGCTCGACCGAGCCCTGATCCCCGATCGGGCAGCCGGACGGCAGGAACGGGAACGCCATGCGGTAGCCGGTGCAGTGCACGATCGCGTCGGCCCGCGCGGACGACCCGTCGGTGAAGACCACCCGGTCGCGGTCGAGCGAGGCGATCGCGGGCTTGGGGACGACCCCGCCGTGCCGGATGCGGGTGAGGATCTCGTCCGAGATGGTCACGGCCGAGGCGAACACCGGGTGGTCCGGCTCGGGCAGCCCGTAGTCCGAGAGCCTCCCGCGGGCCACGAGGAGGGCCTGCTCGATGAAACGGCGCTGCTCCGCCAGCGACATGCTCGTCCACCACGGCGCCTCGGCGACCTCGTCGAGCGGGATGCCGAACAACTGCTTGGGCAGGATGTGCAGGCCCCGGCGCACCGAGAGCAGGGTGGTCGCCGCGTACCGGGACAGGTCCGCCGCGATGTCCACCGCCGACGCGCCGAGCCCGACGACGACCACCCGCTGACCGGCGTAGTCACTGCCGTCGCGGTAGTCCAAGGCGTGCAGAATCGTTCCGGTGAAGGTGTCCGAGCCCGGAGGCAGCGCGGGCAGGGACGGCTCGGTGTTGTGCCCCGAGGCGACGACGACATGCGAGAAGCTCCGCGCGCCGCGTGTGCCCCCCGCGTCCACGGCGACGACCGTCCACGAACCGTCGGTCTCCTGCCGCACCGACTCGACGGACGTC
The DNA here is from genome assembly GCF_001896135.2 of Streptomyces phaeoluteigriseus. Classification (GTDB taxonomy): domain Bacteria; phylum Actinomycetota; class Actinomycetes; order Streptomycetales; family Streptomycetaceae; genus Streptomyces; species Streptomyces phaeoluteigriseus. The sequence goes on along the minus strand of NZ_MPOH02000005.1, from coordinate 166,802 downwards.
CCCAGCTCGATGTGGTCCAGGACGTCGGCCCATTCGGCGAACGCACGCAGGTAGGAGGCGACCTGGCTGTGCCGTGGGTAGACCGGGTAGGAGGCGGGCATCGGGTAGTCGGCGTAACCCGTCAGCCCCTTGGTCGTGTTGAGGTGCAGCGACAGGTAACCCGGCCCCCGCTCACCGGCCTCGGGGCGGCGCCAGATGCCGCCCACGTCGCCCGACCTCTCCAGGCACACGAAGTCGACACCCGCCGTTTCGAGGGCCCGTGCAGCGGCCAGCCCCGACAGGCCCGCACCGATCACACACACACTCACGGATTCCCCCACAGGAAAGACACGACCTCTACGGACACGCGCAGTGCCTGCCCATCGGGTACTTCCCGCAACCAGCGACAAAGATCACACAGGTCACATGTGGGACAGGGGGCCGGCCCGTCCGGCTACGCGTCGGCGGACGCCCACAGCCCCCGTACGTGCCCGAGGTGCCGGGTCATCACCGTGCGCACCGCCCGCTCGTCGCGGGCCAGCAGGGCGTCGAGGAGTTCCAGGTGCTCCTCGGCGGACGCCAGCAGCCGGCCGGAGGCGGACAGGGCGGTGAGCCCGTAGAGGCGGGCACGGCCGCGTAGATCGCGGACCACCTCGACCAGGTGGGAGTTGCCCGCCAGGGCTAGGAGGCCCAGGTGGAAGCGGGTGTCGGCCTCGACGTAGGCGATCAGGTCGCCCGCCACGGCGGCGGTGACGATCTCCCGGGCGGCCGGACGCAGCGCCTCCAGCGACACCGGGTCGGCGGTCGTCGCCAGCGCCACCACCGTCGGGATCTCGATGAGCGCGCGGACATGGGTGTACTCGTCGAGCTGCCGGTCGGAGACGTCGGTGACGCGGAAGCCCTTGTTGGGGACCGCGTCGACCAGCCCCTCCTTCGCGAGGTCCAGCATCGCCTCGCGCACCGGGGTCGCCGAGACGCCGAAGCGGGCGGCCAGCGTGGGCGCCGAGTACACCTGGCCGGGCCGCAGTTCACCCGCGATCAGCGCGGCCCGCAGCGCGTCGGCGACCCGCTCGCGGTAGCTGCTCCGCCGCCCGCCCAGCACGGGCAGCGCGGGCGCGGCGGGGGAGGGGCTGATGCTGCGCGGGGCGGCCATGCGGGATCTCCTCGGAACGGGCGGTGCCATCTCACTCGGCATGGACTGTGCCATGTCACGTGCCATCAGTATCCACGGCGCTCTCCCGGCGTACGGACGGCCGCGCGGCCGGCGGTGGATGCCGGAGGTCGGGGCGTGAACCCGGCCGGTGGTGGATGCCGGAGGTCGGAGCGTGAACCCCCGGCCGGTGGTGGACACCGGTGGTCAGAGCGTGAACCCGGCCGGGAACGGGTCCGTCGGGTCGAGCAGGTACTGGGCCGTGCCGGTGACCCATGCGCGGCCGTGAAACTGGGCAGCACGGCCGGCACCCCGGCGACCTCCGCCCGGCCGAGGAGCCGGCCGGTGAAGCGGGTGCCGATGAAGGACTCGTTCACGAACTCGGTGTGCAGGGGCAGTTCACCGCGTGCGTGCAATTGCGCCATGCGGGCGCTCGTCCCCGTACCGCAGGGCGAGCGGTCGAACCAGCCCGGGTGGATGGCCATCGCGTGCCGCGAGTGACGGGCGGTGGCGCCGGGGGCGTACAGATGGACGTGGTGGCAGCCGCGGATGGACGGGTCCTGTGGATGCACCGGCTCCCCCTCGGCGTTGATCGCCTCCATGAGGGACAGCCCGGCCCGCAGGATGTCGTCCTTGCGGGACCGGTCGAAGGGCAGCCCGAACTCCTCCAGCGGCAGGATGGCGTAGAAGTTCCCGCCGTACGCCAGGTCGTACGTCACCGTTCGGCCGTCGGGCAGGGTGATCTCGCGGTCAAGGGCCACGGCGAAGGACGGGACGTTGTGCAATGTCACCGCCGTGGCCGCGCCGTCCCGTACCGCGACCTCGGCGACGACGAGCCCGGCCGGGGTGTCCAGCCGGATGGTGGTGACCGGTTCGACGACCTCGACCATGCCGGTCTCCACCAGCACGGTCGCCACCCCGATCGTGCCGTGCCCGCACATCGGCAGATAGCCGGAGACCTCGATGTAGACGACCCCCCAGTCGCAGTCCGCCCGGGTCGGCGGCTGGAGGACCGCGCCGCTCATCGCCGAGTGACCACGCGGCTCGTTCATCAGCAACTGCCGTACCTCATCGCGGTGTTCACGGAGGTACAACCGCCGTTCGTTCATCGTCGCGCCGGGGATGGTGCCGACCCCGCCGGTGATCACCCGGGTGGGCATGCCCTCGGTGTGCGAGTCGACGGCGTGCAGGACGAGTGTGCTGCGCATGAAGTCCCTTTCCGGGCGGTGGGGTTACGCCAGGCCCGCGGCGACGGCCTTCTCGGTGGCCGCGCGGACGGCAGCTCCCTGCTCGGGAGGCAGCGGTACGCGCGGCGGCCGGCAGGGTCCGCCGTACCGGCCGACGACGTCCATCGACACTTTGATGGCCTGGACGAACTCGACACGCGAGTCCCAGCGCAGCAGCGGGTGCAACTGCCGGTACAGCGGCAGCGCGGTGGTGAGGTCCCCCGCGACGGCGGCCCGGTAGAGGTTCACCGAGGCGCGGGGCAGCGCGTTGGGGTAGCCCGCCACCCATCCCTTGGCGCCTGCCACCGCCAGCTCCAGCAGCACGTCGTCCGCACCGATCAACAGGGCCAGTTCCGGCGCCAGTTCGGCGATCCGGTAGGCGCGGCGTACGTCACCCGAGAACTCCTTGACGCCGTGGATGAGGCCCTCGCCGTGCAGCCGGGCCAGCAGTTCGGGCACCAGGTCGACCTTGGTGTCGATGGGGTTGTTGTACGCCACCACCGGCAGGCCCGCCTGGGCGACCTCCGCGTAGTGCGCCACGACCGCGCCCTCGTCGGCGCGGTAGGCGTTGGGCGGCAGCAGCATCACCGCACCGCAGCCCGCCTCCCGCGCCTGCTCGGCCCAGCGGCGGGCCTCGGCCGAGCCGTACGCGGCGACCCCCGGCATCACGCGCTCCCCGCCGATCGCCGCCACCGCGGTCCGTACGACGGCGGCCCGCTCCTCGGGCGTGAGTACCTGGTATTCGCCGAGGGAGCCGTTCGGTACGACGCCGTCGCAGCCGTTCGCCACCAGCCAGGCGCAGTGCTCGGCGTAACGGTCGAGGTCGACGGAGAGGTCGTCGCGGAGGGGGAGGGCGGTGGCGACGAGGACGCCATGCCAGGGGCGGGGGGTGGTCATGTGGGGTGTGGTCATGTGAGGTCTGCCTCTCTCACGCAATTGGTGTGTGACATAGCACTGCGGGTGGCGGGTGGGAGGCGGCTCCGGGTCAGGGGCTGGTTCCGGGGCAGGGGCTGGTTCCGGCGTCCGGTGGGGGCGGCGCGGCCAGGACTCCGAGGGGGACGGGACGGGCCAGCGGCCGTCGGCCGGGGGTGAGGTCACAACCCGCGACCCCCGCGACACCCGGCTCGCACATCCGGCCCTGGCACCAGCCCATCCCGGCCCGCGTCAGCAGCTTCACGGTGCGCAGGTCGCCCGCGCCCAGCGAGCCGACGGCCTCGCGGACGGCGCCCGCCGTGACCTCCTCGCAGCGGCACACCACCGTCGCGTCCGGCACGTTCTCCGCCCATCGCACGGGCGCCGCGTACGCCCGGTCCAGTTCGGCGAAGAAGGCCCGCAGCCGGGTGCGGGACCGGGCGGCCGGGGCCCAGGAGCGCGGGTCGGGTGCGGTGCCGTTCAGGCGGGCGGCGGCGGAGCGTCCGGCGATGTGGCCCTCGGCGAGCGACAGGGCCGCGCCGCCGATGCCCGTCGCCTCCCCGGCCGCCCACACGCCGGGGACGTCGGTGCGCTGTTCGTCGTCGACGTGCACCCCCGCCCCGTCGAGGCGGCAGCCGAGTCCGTCCGCGAGGTCGGTGTGCGGCAACAGGCCGTGTCCGACGGCGAGGGTGTCGCAGTCCAGGCGCTGTGCGGTGCCGGGCACCGGGCGGCCGTCCGGGCCGAGTACGGCGACGGTGACGGACTCCAGCCGGTCCCGGCCGTGGGCCTCGACGACCGCCCGACGCCTCAGCACCGGAATTCTGTGCCACAGGAGTTGGGCCGCGTAGCCCCCGGCCTCGGCGAGCTTGCCGGGGTGAGCGGCCAGGGCGCGGGCGCCGCGTACGGCGTTTCGAGGGTGCGCGGATCGACGTACGAGAGTGGTCGGGTCGGCCGACTCCACGAGCGCTGCGACGCGGGCGCCCGCCGCGGCGAGGCCGGTCGCCACGGGGAGCAGCAGCGGGCCCGTCCCGGCGACCACCACCGTGCGGCCGGGCAGCGTGAGCCCGCCCTTCAGCATGGCCTGGGCGCCGCCCGCGGTGATCACTCCGGGCAGCGTCCAGCCGGGGAACGGCCACACCTTCTCGTAGCCGCCGGTCGCCAGCACCACCCCGTCGGCACGGACCGACGCCGGCTCGCGCTGCTCGGGGCCGAGCAGTGCGTGCACGGCGAAACGGCCCGAGTCCCGTTCGACACACCACACGTGATGGTCACTCAGACAGGAGACACGTCCGGCCGCGAGGTGGGTGGCCAGCCCGTCGCGCAGGCGCTCCCACGTCCGCCACTGGTGGTGGAGGGCCTGCGGGCGGCGGGCGCCGAGGCCCGGGGCGGGCTGCCGGTAGAACTGTCCGCCCGGCTCGGCGGCGGAGTCGACGAGCACCACGCGCACCCCTCGCGCGGCGGCCGCCAGGGCGGCGGCGAGGCCCGCCGGACCTGCACCGATCACCGCGAGCACCTGCCGCCGCTCAGTCATCGTGGCCCGTCCCTGCCTGCGTACCGATGTCGGCGCCCGGCGTGGCGGGGGTCAGGCATGCGCGCCGGCCGGGGCGGCCGTCCACGGTCACCAGGCAGTCGAAGCAGACGCCGATCCCGCAGAACACCCCGCGCGGGCGGGCGCCTTCGCGGGTGGTGCGCCAGGCGACGACGCCCGCCGACCAGAGCGCGGCGGCGATCGTCTGCCCCGGCAGCACCTCGATCTCCCGGCCGTCGAACGTGACGGTGAACGGCGCGCCGGGACGGGCCCCGACCAAGTCCAGGGGGTTCACGGCGCGGCCTCCTCGGCGAAGCGGTCGGGGCGGAACGGGGTGAGGTCCAGGTCGGGGGTCCTGCCGGTCAGCGTCTGCGCGATCAGGTGGCCGGTGCCGGTCGCCAGCCCGATGCCCGCCCCCTCGTGCCCACAGGCGTGGAAGAGGCCTGGCGCACGCGGGTCCGGACCGATCGCCGGCAGATGGTCGGGCAGGTAGGGGCGGAAGCCGACATACGCGCGCATCGCCCGGACGTGCTCCAGGAACGGGAACAGGCGGGTCGCCCCCGCCGCCAGCGCCCTGACGACGGGCAGGGAGAACGACCGGTCGAAGCCCACCCGTTCCCGGCTCGCGCCGATCAGCACGGGCCCGGCCGCCGTTCCCTCGACGACCGGCGAGGTCTGGAGGGTGGCGGAGTCACTGGCGACGTCGGCCACATAGTCGGCGGAGTACACCTTGTGCCGTACCCGGCGCGGCAACGGCTCGGTGACCACGACGAATCCCCGGCGCGGCAGGACCGGCAGCGAGACGCCCGCGAGCGCGGCGACCTCCGCGCCCCAGGTCCCGGCCGCGTTCACCACGGAGGGCGCGAGGAGGTCGCCGCGGTCGGTCCGTACGCCCCGCACCGCCCCGTCGGGGCCGCGCAGCACGCCGGTCACCGTACGGCCGGTCTCCACCCGGGCACCCGAGGCGCGCAGCAGGTGCGCGGCGGCCAGGGTGGGCATGACCTGGGCGTCCTGGGGATACAGGACACCGCCCGCCAGGCCGGGCGCCAAATACGGCTCCAGCTCCCGGAGTTGATTGGCATCGACGGCGACCGTCTCGACGCCGGCGGCGCGCTGTCCGACCGCCAGTTCCGTGAGGGCGGTGAGTGCCCCGGGGGTGGAGGCGACGACGAGGCCGCCCTTGGGCTCGTACTCGACGGCACGGCCGAGGCCGGGAGTGAGACCGGGGCCGAGGCCGTTGCCCCGGGTGGGTGGGCGGTGGTCGTCCGGCCGTCGGTCCTCGGTGATCCCGCGCCACAACCGGCACGACAAGAGGGCCAGTTCGAGCTCCGGGCCCGGCTCCTTGTCGGAGACGAGGAGGTTGCCCTCGCCCGCTCCCGTCGTGCCGCCCGCCACCGGACCCCGGTCCACCACGACGACGTCCAGTCCGGCACGCACCGCGTACAGCGCGCATGCGGCGCCGATCATGCCGGCGCCGACGACCACGACGTCACAGGACGATTGGTTGGTCACGCCAGTAATATGTCACATGGTCCAGGCGAGGGGAACAGGCCGACCCAGCGCTCCCGTTCAGCCGGGCGGGGTGCCGGCCGCCGGCTGACAGGGCGCTCCGGTGAGATGGGGTGTGGCGAGGTGGCGGGCGGAGGTGACTCGCTGAGCCGGGACGATCGCTCAGTCGAGGTTGCTCGGCGTCGGGGTCGGCGTCCGGCCCGCCTGGACTTCCCGGAGCCGTTCGGTGCCCTGTTCCACGGCGGTCCGGGTGGTGTCCTCGTCGGCGCCGTCGAGCCCGCCGTTGGTGATGGTGATCGCGTCGTCACCGACGCGGACGACGGCGACGTCCAGGGTGAGCGTCACCGGGTCGCCGTTCGCGGTGCCCTTCACGGTCACGGTGAGACCCTGCCGGGCGTCGCCCTCCTCGGGCAGCGAGGCTTCGACGACCTGGACGGTACGTTCGCCGCTGTCGCCGCCGGTCAGGGTGAACTGGTCGCAGGTGTCGGGCAGCTTCGTCAGCCAGTCCATCGACTTGTCGAGCGAGGCCTTCTCATAGGCGGCGACCTGGTACAGCAGCCGGGACTGGCCCTCCTGGAAGCCGTTCAGCGCCGACGCCCCGGACGGACGGCCGAGCAGCGTCTCGTCGTAGAGCGCGTCGACCAGGCGCTGGCAGTCGGCCGCGTCGGCCTTCCCGGTGACGAACTGGGCCGTGTCCACCTCGCCGATGAGCAGCTTGTCGCGCCAGGCCTGCGGGTCCTTCACCTGCACCCAGTTGTCCTCGATGTCCGCCGCGGTGATCAGCGCGTTGCGGGCGCCGGTCTCCGAGAGGGGGGCGGCGGGCGACTCGGTGCCGGTCGGCGACGTGGCGGTCGCCGTCGGCGTGGCGCTGACCGATCCGGTGATGGTGGGGGCCGGAGTGGCGGTCTGCGCGGCGACGGGCCGCTCGGCGACCGCGGCGGCGGTCTCCGAGTCGGCCGCCGCGCCGTCGTCCCCGCTGGAGCAGGCCGCCGTGGCGAGCAGCGCGCCGGTGGCCATCGCGGCGGCCAGGACACGGGCCGGGCGGACCGGGTGCGCCGCGCGGGCCCGACGGCCCTCCGTGCGGGATACGGCCGTGACGGGCGTGGCCAGGTCCGGCGCGGCGGCAGCGGTCTTCGCCGTGCGGGACGGGCGGCCGGTCGGGCGAGGGGTGATCACGTATGCCTCCTGAGGACGGAACGGGGTCCCGGCGCACGTGTGCCCGGGCGGCTCCCACTTCCCTCCCACCGCACCACCGGCCCGCCCAGGCGACCAGCGCAGCGGGTCATACGGGTGAGGGCATGCTCCTCGCGCGGCGGGGCGCGGCGGGGCGCGGGGTGGACCGGTGGCGAGGCACCGAGCGGACCTCTGGCCGGGCCGGCGTAGACCGGTGGCGGGGCACCGAGCGGACCTCTGTCGGGGCGACCTCTGGCGTGGCGCCGTTCAGACCGGTGGCGGGGGCCCCGAGTGGCCACCTCCTGGCGGGGCCGGCCGAGCGAGCCGGTGGCGGGGCGCCGATCGGGCTTGCGTCGGCTCCCTGCGGAACCTCGCGGCCGGAAAATGCGAGGTGGCCGGGCCGGTCGCCGGGGCATCATGACGACTCCCGCCGCCTTCTCGCGGCGGCGGACGATGAGCACCGGGGGAGTCCATGAGCGTCCAGAACATCCTGCTGTCAGGCGTCGTCGGCTCGACCGCGTACGGGCTCGCGCACGCAGGCTCCGACGTGGACCGGCTCGGCCTGTTCGCCGCGCTCACCGAGGAGTTGCACGGCCTGCACCCGCCGAAGGAGTCCCACGTCAGCACGGCACCCGACCGGACCCTGCACGAGGCCGCGAAGTGGTGCAGGCTCGCGCTCGGCGGCAACCCCACGGTCACGGAACTCGTCTGGCTGCCCACCGACCTGTACGAGGTCCGTACACCGCTCGGTGACGAACTCGTGGGCATCCGAACGACGTTCCTGAGTGCCCGGCGCGTCCGGGACGCCTATCTCGGCTACGCCACGCAGCAGTTCCGCAGGCTGCTCGCCCGTGGCGACGGCTCCTTCTCCGCGGACACGCGCAAGCGGACAGCCAAGCACGCCCGGCACCTCAAGCGACTGTGCGGACAGGGCTACGAGCTGTACACCACAGGACGGTTGAGCATCCGCGTCGACGACCCGGAGAGCTTCCACCGGTTCGGCGAGCAGGTGGCGGACGATCCCGAGACCGCCCTTCCCCTGTTGCGCCGGTACGAGACGGCGTTCGACGAGGCGCGCAGCGTGCTGCCCGAACAGCCCGACGAGAGGGCCGCCGACGCGTGGCTGCGCAGGGTGCGGCGGCACTTCTACACGTCGGCGCGGTCGTCCTGAGAGCCGCTTCGACCGGCGTTTCTCCGGGGCGTGGGAAAAAGCACGTGCAGCGCACGTCCGTTCCTCCCTACACTCGCCCCATCGAGCGCCGCCCACGAGCAGGGCCGCGCCGCACCGCGACGAACGAGGGGGGCCCGGCCATGCGTGACCGCACCGCTGCCGCCGCTTCCCGTTCCCGCTACGAGGTGATCCTCGTGTCCTCGTCCGTCCGGTGTCCGCGGCGCGGCCGGCACCGGATGGTCTGACGAGACCCCAGTCCTCACGACAGAGCTGCCCCGGCGACTTCCCGCCGTGGCCGTAGCCCTGTCGTCGTGCCGGCTGTCCCCGAGCTGTCATCCGGCTGCCCGGGGTCAGCTGACGTCCCGTCAAACAATCGCGCCGTCCCTTTCACGAGACACACCTCGAAAGGCCACGGGCCGTGCGCAACAACCTCGACCGTCATCTCGCCGCCGTCCGCAACCTGGGCATCCTCGCCCACGTCGACGCGGGCAAGACCACCGTCACGGAGCGGATCCTCTTCGCCACCGGGACCACGCACAAGCGCGGTGAGGTCCACGACGGCACGACCGTCACCGACTTCGACCCCCAGGAGCGCGACCGTGGGATCACCATCTTCGCCGCGGCCGTCAGCTGCGACTGGGACGGCCACCGCGTCAACCTGATCGACACCCCCGGGCACGTCGACTTCGCCGACGAGGTGGAGCGCTCGCTGCGGGTGCTGGACGGGGCGGTCGCGGTGTTCGACGCCGTGGCGGGTGTGGAGCCGCAGAGCGAGTCCGTGTGGCGGCAGGCCGACCGGCACGGCGTGCCGAGGATCGCGTTCGTCAACAAACTGGACCGGACGGGCGCCGACCTCGACACGACCGTGGCGTCGATCCGGGAACGGCTGCACCCCGTCCCCCTCGTCGTCCAGCTTCCGATCGGCATCGAGGACGCCTTCACCGGCGTCGTCGACCTGCTCCGGATGCGGGCGCTGACCTGGGGCGACGGCGCCGAGACGGCCGTAGAGGGACCCGTGCCCGAGGAACTGCGCGAGGAGGCGCTGCGCCGCCGCCGACTGCTGGAGGAAGCGGTTGCGGAACGGCATCCCGCCGCCCTGGAGGAGTTCTGCGACCGGGAGACGCTCTCGGCCGAGACGCTCGCCGCGGCGCTGCGCGACCTGACCCGCACCGGCGACGGTGTGGTCGTGCTGTGCGGCTCGGCCTACCGCAACCGCGGTATCGAGCCGTTGCTCGACGCCGTGGTCGCCTATCTGCCGTCGCCCCTGGACGTGCCGGCTGTACGCGGTATGCACGAGGGTGTCGACGAGCGACGGTCGGCCGATCCCGCCGCACCCTTCGCCGCCCTCGCGTTCAAGGTCAACGCCACCCCCACCGGCAGGCTCACCTACCTGCGGGTGTACTCCGGAACGATCGAGAAGGGAGACACGGTATGGGACGCGAGCGCCGGCCGCGGCGAGCGCGTCGGCCGGATCCTGCGGGTCCAGGCGACCGGCACGCCCAGCTGGAGCGGGCGGTCGCCGGGGACATCGTGGCCGTGATCGGGCTGAAGGCGGCCCGCGCCGGCTCGACCCTGTGCGCGCCGGACGCCCCGCTGGTCCTCGAACCGCCCGGGGTGGCCGACCCCGTCGTCTCCGTGGCGGTCGAGCCGCGGCGCGCTACCGACGCCGACCGGCTGGCCTCGGCCCTCGCCCGGCTGGCCGAGGAGGACCCGTCGCTCACGGTGCGCACCGACGCCGAGACCGGCCAGACCGTGCTCTCGGGCATGGGTGAACTGCACCTGGAGGTCGCGGTGGAGAAGATCCGCCGCACCCTCGGACTGGAGGTCAACGTCGGTCGGCCACGCGTCACCTACCGCGAGACGGTGGGCCGCGGCGTGTCCGCACTGGTCTTCCGGCACGTCAAACAGGACGGCGGCGCGGGACAGTTCGCGCATGTGGTGCTCGATGTGGAGCCTTTGGAGGACGGGTTCGACTTCCGGTCGGCCGTGGTCGGCGGACGGGTCCCGCAGGAGTACGTCCGTGCCGTCGAGGCCGGCTGCCGGGACGCCCTCGCCGAGGGCCCCCTCGGCGGGCACGCGGTGACCGGCCTGCGGGTCACGCTGACCGACGGGGCGACGCATGTGAAGGACTCCTCCGAGATGGCCTTCCGCACGGCGGGCCGCCTCGGCCTCCGCGAGGCCCTGCGGGCTTGCACGATGGTGTTGCTGGAACCGGTCGTGGAAGTCACGGTGACCGTCCCCGAGGACGCCGTCGGCGGAGTCCTCGGGGACCTCGCCGCCCGGCGCGGCCGGGTGACCGGTTCCGAGGTGCGCGGCGGCGCGGCCGTGGTGACCGCCACCGTGCCGCTCGCGGAACTGTTCGGCTACGCCACCCGACTGCGCAGCCGCACCCAGGGCCGGGGCACCTTCACGGCCCGGCCGACGGGGTACGCCCCGGCGCCCGCCCTGACGGCGCGCCGTAGGACCCGTACGCCCCGGAGGGGATCACCCCTCCGGGGGCGTGGGCGCGAAAGCGGTGTCGAGGGGGACGTCGAAGGGGTGAGGAGGGCGGCACCGAGGGCCGCGCGTAGGCGGGTCCACGTCGACCACCGCACCCAGACCCGCACGACCAAGGGCACCGGACGCCACTACGCCGACATCATCCGCAGACACCGGGAGGGGGGCGGCGAGGGCCGCCTGACGCGGTGGGGGGGTGGAGGGCGGCAGACGTGGACGCGGGCGCGGACGCGGGCGCGCCGCGCCGGAAGGGACGTGGTCGGTCGATAGGCCTTTGGGTCTTTCGTCCTATCGGCGCGTCCTGGTGGCCGAGGCCCCCGCCCTTCCCGGCGGAGCGCCTGACCTCTGCGGCTGGCGCTCCGCGTGCGGGCGGACCGGTCAGAGGACCAGGACAAGGACGAGGACGACGAGGGCGACGGCCGCCGCCACGGCCAGAGAGGCCTTCCACCGGCCCTCCTCCGACAGTCGCCGCACGACGCTGAGTCGCCCGTCGGTGCCTCGGAAGACGTAGAACTCCAGGTTGCCGGAGCCGGGCGGCGTCGCCTTGACGACCGTGAGCCGCTGGATGGCGAGCTGACGCTCCTTCTCTCCCTTCCATCGGCGCAGGTGCGGTTCGAGGGCCGCGCGGTGGGTGGGGGAGAGGTCGTCGGGAAGCGGATCGTCGCCGAGCCGGTCCTCGTGCCAGCCGCCCGAGCACAGCTCCGATGCCACCCGCCGGGGCCGCGGGACAGGAGACGGCACCGCCTTGGTCTGCGAGGTCCACGCGATTCGCCCCGCGGTCCAGGACGTCAGGTTCCCGTGCCCCTCGCAGGTGGCGCACTCGACGGTGCCCGTGCGTCCGCACGGCGTGCAGGGGATGCGCCCGCTCGCCTCGCAGTCCGGGCATCTGACCTTCCCCCACCCCCGGCACCCGGGGCACGCGCTTTCGGGTGTGTGACAGGCCTCGCAGGTCACCCGCTCGCCGGGGCGGTCGGCCCGGCCCGGTCTGGGCGGCCGGGGCGGGGTGCCGGGCAGGCCGCCGTGGTTGAGGTAGTGCGTGCACGCGGTGATGCCCTGGCACACGGCGCACACGTGGGCGGGCTCGCACGGGCGGTACTTCATGCCGTCGCAGTCGGCGCATCGCCGCCTGCCGTTGCCGCAGTCGCAGGACCTGAGGTGCACCGAGCCGCGTCTGACCAGGTCGAGCGGTTGGGCGAGGGGCGTCTCGTGCGGGCTGAGCTTGTAGTCCCCCAGCACGTCGTAGACCGGTCGCTCCGAGAGGGCGACGGTCCCGGGCCGGTGCCGGATCTCCTCGGTGCGGTGTTCGACGCGCCGGGTGACGCTGCCCTCGAGCAGGTGCAGGCGGGTGAGGATGAAGTCCGTGGGGGACGGACCGGGGCGCCTGTTCCCAGCGCGTGCCAGGAACGCGTCGAGCGCCGCACGCACCTCGTCGTCGGACGGATCGTCTGCTGCCACCGCGATACCCACTCCCCCCGCGTCGCGCCCTCCCGCCCCGGGATACGGGCGGGACCGGTGCCGAGCGGCACCAGTGTGACGGGACGGGGCTCGTCACAAAAGGGCGCGAAAGGGGGGCGGCCGTGACGCCCTCTGGCGCCGTGGGGTCTCGAAGCGCAGGGAGAAACGGTGCCCGGAAGCCCACGAGCCGCATCCGACCCGAGTTCCGAGTACGCCGTCTCAGACGCCCGCCTCCACCAGGAACGGGCTCGGCTCGCCGGACCAGGAGACGTACAGGCCGTCGCGGGCCCGCGTGCAGGCGACGAACAGCAGGCAGCGCTCCGACATCAGGTCCGTCTCGTGCTGCTTGGCGTCCACGTCGGGCGGCGTGACCGCCTTCGGGAACGGCAGCGCGTCCTCGGTGACGCCGATGACCGCGACACAGCGGAACTCCAGCCCCTTGAACGAGTGCATGGTCCCGACCCGGACGGTCGTCACCTCCCCGGCGGTGTCCGCGGCGCGCAGGGTGGCGGCGGGGATGCCGGCGTCCTTCAGGCGTGCCACCGCCTTCGCGCAGGTCTTGTTGAACCGGGCACTGACCCCGATCTCCCCGGCGCCGATGCCCGCGTCGATCCACGCCCGTACCTGGGTGACGAGCGCGTCCAGTTCGGCCTCCTCGGTCGCTGCGGCGTGCAGGGCGGGCCCGTCGCCGTGGAGGGCGGAACGGTAGCCGAGCAGGGTGTCGTTGCGCCCCTCGTCCTCCAGCTGGGCGATGGGGCGGCCGATCAGCAGTGCCGTGGACCAGCGCAGGATCTCCTGTGTGCTGCGGTAGTTCTTGCGCAGCTTCACCGACCGGCCGGTCACCTTGATGCCGAGGGACTTGAGGGACACCTTCGAGTCGTAGATGCGCTGGTGCGGGTCGCCCGCGATGAACAGGTCGTCCGGGCGGGCGGAGACGGCCGCGCGGAGCAGCCGCCACTGCGCCGGGTGCAGGTCCTGGGCCTCGTCGACCACCACGTGCCGGTACTGCGGACCCTTCTCCTCCAATTGCCGGGCGGCCTGCGCGCACGTCTGGAGCCAGGTGCGGGCGCCGTCCGCCGCGAGGCCCGCCGTGAACCGCTCGATCGTCTCCCACACCAGGGGGCGTTCGGCGGCGGTCAGCCGGCTGCCGCGACCGCGTCGGTCCGCCGTCTCGTAGTCGGCCAGGGTGCGGATGTCCTGGGCGAGGACGACGTGCCGGTACTCCTGGGCGAGGAACTGCGCGCTGCCGGTGAATCCGGTCGCCTTGGCCGCCTTGCCCCAGCGGCTCTCCTCCTCGTTGTTCATCAGCGGCCGCAGTGTCACCGCGCCGGGGGCCTCGGCGACGACCCGGCTCGCGAAGCCGTCCACCGTCGAGATGTCCACCCGCTCGCGCAGCTCCGGGTCCTCCACCAGGGATTCCAGTCCGGAGCGGAGCGCGTTGACGAGCGCGTTGGTGTACGTCGTGAGGAGGATGCGGTCCCCGTCGCGCAGGTGCCCGAGCAGGTGCTTGACGCGGTGCAGTGCGACGACGGTCTTGCCGGTGCCCGGCCCGCCGGTGACCTGCGCCGGGCCGGAGTAGGAGGCCCGGTAGGCCACCTTCCGCTGGGAGGGGTGCAGGAAGACCCGCCAGGCCGCGAAGGGCTTCTCCAGGATGTCCCGCAGCTCCTCGGGGGCTGTGATCAGCGCGATGCGTGCTCGGGTGTGCCGGATCGCCGTCTCGAAGTCCTGCGTGTCGACGGGCTGTGCGGACGTCTGGAGGGCCGGCGCGACGATCTCCTGCCAGACCTCCTCGACCGTGCAGCCCGCCGCGAGGTACTGCAACACTTCCCGCTGGTCCTGCGGCAGCAGCGGCGCGAAGATCTCCAGTTGCTCCGTGTCGACGAGCGACCGGGCCTGCCGCAGGGTTTCGTCGTCGATGCCCAGCGCGCGGAGGTCTCCGTCGGAGAACGCCGCGAACAGCCGTGCCTTCGACGATGTCTCCGCCACCTGCTCGTACGCCGGCGTGATCTCGTCCAGGGTCGCCGCGTCCCGGATCTCGACGGCCCGCGTCACCTCGTTGATGCTCGACTTCTGCTTCTTCGCCCAGGCGATCGCCTTGTCGTGAGCCATGACCCGCAGCAGGACGAAGGTGTCCCCGGTCGTCGGGGCGAGGACGACACCGCGCCAGAACTGGTCGATGCGGATGGTCCGGATCTGCTTGTCCTTCGCGTTCGTCAGGCTCTCCAGTTTCAGCCCCGGATCCTTGAAGAGCTGATCGAGGGTGAGCCGGTCGAACTTCTCCCACGCTTCCAGGACGCCCTTCCTGACCGTGGGCTGGAGCTTGGGGAGTTCGGCGAAGAACGTGATGTCGAAGGCAAGCTGCGGCATGGGTGGATCCTATGGTCCGGGCGGGCTGGGACGGGAAGGAAGGGCCAGGTCAGGTGGGCGATCCGGCGGGGCCACCGCCGAGATCCATGGGGCCACCGTCGAGATCCAGACGGATCACGGCCAGTGTCTCGGCCACTTCGGCCGTGAGCTCGTCGTCCGGCCCGAACACCATGCACAGGTCGGCGTGGAGCGGATCCAGGACGCCGTATGCGTCCACCGCCCGTCCCTGCGCGAGCAGCAGCATGCCGATGTCGCGGCGCAGTTCGACCGCTTCCTCGCTCACGTCGCCGTCCACGGAGCGGACGACGTCGAGGACGCCGTGCAGCCCTGCCAGGGCCTCGGTGACCTGGCCGAGTTCGCCGCGGCAGCGGGCCGCCTGGGCGCGGCTGTCCCGGGCGTCCTCGCTGCTCGGGCCACTGACCCGCCCGTAGGCGTCGGCGAGCGCCTCGAACTCGGGCAGTGCGGCCCGGTGGTCGCCTGCCAGTTGACGGCTGAACGCCCGGCGTCGACGCAGTCCGAGCACGGCCTTGCTCTCCGAGCCGAGGGCCCGCGCGGCCGGCTCGATCATCTCGCCCACCACCTCGGCGGCCTGCGCGTATCGCTCCTCCTCCATCAACGCGGCGAAGTGCGCGTGCACTTCGAGGATCTGTTCCCGCAGTGCCTCCCGCTCGGCGGCGGGAACGGCCGCGGGCGCGTCGGCCCCGGCGGCGGGTGCGGCGCGCAGCGCGTTCGCCGCACCGGCGCGCGAGCGGGGCGCGTAGGGGCGGCGGAAGATGCCCGTCGGATCGGGCGCCCCGGCAGGCCCTGACTCGTCCGGCACGGCTTCCTCACCGGGCGCGGGCAGGAAGGGCCGCAGCCGCTCGTACACCTCCTGCACGTCCGCGGGACGCGCCTCGGGTGCCTTGCGCAGCAGGTGCAGCACGAGTGCTTCGAGTTCCTCCGGGACGCCGGCCCGCAGTTGCCGCAACGGCGTCGGTGTCGCGTTGACGTGCTGCATCATCAGGTGGAACTCGCCGTCTCCGCTGAACAGCGGTCTCCCGCAGAGCAGTTCGTGCAGCACGCACCCCAGCGCGTACAGGTCGTGCGCGGCGTGACCCGCCCGCCGCGCACCTGTTCCGGCGCCATGTACTGGTGCGTCCCGATGGGACTGCCGGTCGCGGTCAGCCGCGTGACGTCCGTCTGCAGGATCGCCGCGATACCGAAGTCCAGCACCTTCACGGTGCCGTCCCGCGCGACGAGGATGTTGCCCGGCTTCAGGTCCCGGTGCACCACGGGTACGTCGTGCGCGTACGACAGCACGGTCGCGACCTGCGCCGCCACCGCCACCGCCCAGCTCACGGGGAGGGCCTCGTCCGGGTGCACGTACGCGGTCAGCGGCACCCCGTCGACCAGCTCCATCACGAGGAACAGCTGCTCGTACGACTCGTCGAGCACGGCGTCGTACACCTGCGGTACGCCGGGGTGCTGGATCCGCGCGGTGATCCGTGCCTCGCGCTTGAACCGCTTCTCGAACTCCTCCG
Organism: Streptomyces phaeoluteigriseus; assembly: GCF_001896135.2. Classification (GTDB taxonomy): domain Bacteria; phylum Actinomycetota; class Actinomycetes; order Streptomycetales; family Streptomycetaceae; genus Streptomyces; species Streptomyces phaeoluteigriseus. The sequence goes on along the minus strand of NZ_MPOH02000005.1, from coordinate 150,316 downwards.
CCAGGTGCGGTGACGTCACGGCCTGGGGGCGGATCAGCTTCACGGCGACCGGCCGGTCCAGGACGGTGTCGTAACCCCGCCACACGTCCCCCATGCCACCCTGGCCGAACTGTTCGAGCAGCTCGTAGCGTCCCGCGATCCGCCGTCCGTCCGGCACCTGGCCCCCGCCCCGTGTTGTGGTCGGGGATCAGTTTCCCCGGTACGGGTCGGGCGCGTCCAGCCGGATCGCGGGCCATCTACGTCATGGCCTACGTCATCAGGTCAGGCCGGGCGTGACGCACTCCGCCCACACCGTCTTGCCCGGACCGCCCTCGGCGCGTGCGGTACAGCCCCACCGGTCGGCCAGCGCCTCGACGAGGAGCAGCCCGCGCCCGCCGTCTCCGCAGCCGTCCGTCGGCGCGCCGGAGGGGGTGCGGGGGAGACGTTCACCGCGGGTGTCGCTCACTTCGACGCGTACGGTCGCGGCGGCCGGGTCGCCGGTGAGGAGGACGTGGAAGTCCCGGCCGGCCACATGCCCGTGCCGTACGGCGTTCGCGCACAGCTCCGCCACGACGAGCGTGACGGCGTCGTGCCGCTCGCTGCCGTACGGGATGCCCCAGTCGTCGAGCCGGTGTCCGCACAGTCGTCGGGCGAGGCGGGCTCCGCGGGGCGTGGAGCTGAAGCGCATCGCGAACCGGTGCGCTGTGACGGGTGGTTGTGTTGCGGTCATGCACTTACGGTCGCGCTTCGTGGCGTAGCGTGACCAGTGGTGACGCGCTGACGCCAACCCTTCGTACCTGGCGTGCGCGGGCGTTGTACGCATGCGTACGGCGGACGGACGGACTCGGGGGAAAGGCGGCAGGAAAAGTGACGGTGACGGCGAGGGGCGAGGAGGCGGCGCAGCGGCCTGAGGACGAGGCGGGCACCGGCGTGGTGACCGCGTTCGGACGGCAGTTGAAGCTGCTCCGGGTGCAGGCGGGGCTGGAGCGGGCCGAGTTCGGCAGGCGGGTCGGCTACTCGGCGGACACGGTGGCGTCGATCGAACAGGGGAGGCGCATCCCGCAGGCGCGGTTCATCGAGCAGGCGGATGAGGTGCTGGGGGCTGGGGGGTTGTTGCTGGCGTTGAGGGAGGAGGTGGCCAAGGCTCAGTATCCGGCGTTCTTCCGGGACATGGCTCGCCTTGAAGCCAGGGCCGCCGCCCTCAACCTGTACGCGGTGTACGCGGTGCCTGGTCTGTTGCAGACCGAAGACTATGCGCGTGCCGTCTTCCACATGGAGCGGCCGCTGCTGGACGACGAAGTGATCGAGCAGCGACTTGAGGCGCGCATGGTGCGTCAGGCGATCTTCGGCCGACGCCCCGCTCCCCTGGTGAGCTTCGTCATCGAGGAGGCGGTGCTGCGCAGGCCGATCGGCGGTGCGAATGTCATGCGCGAGACGCTGGAACAAATCCTCCTCACCAGCCAGTCTAGAAGTGTGGAGGTACAGGTCATGCCGATCGAACGTGAGGACAACGCCGCTTTGGGCGGCCCCTTCTCGTTGATCGACACCGACAAGGGCCAGCGTGTTGCGTACGCGGAAGTTCAGGATCACAGCCGCCTCTACACCGACGCCGGGTACGTGCGCACGCTCGAAGCCCGCTATGGCATCCTCCGATCACAGGCGCTGACACCGAGCGAGTCAGTGGCGTTCATCGAGAAACTGATGGGAGACACATGAGCGTGCAGCACAGCAAGACGGCTGTGCCCGAGGCCGCTTGGACAAAGAGCAGCTACAGCACGGGCAACGGTGGCGAATGCGTCGAGGTCGCCGCAGTCTCCGGAGCCGTCCTCGTCAGGGATTCGAAGCGGCCCGCAGTGGCCAGGCTGGCGTTCGGAACCGAAGCATGGGGCGGTTTCATGCGGATGGCCGCCGGACGCTGACTCGGCGGACGTACGACGAGCGGGGCCCGGTGTGTACGTCGCACCGGGCCCCGCCCTCGTCGGATCAGATCTCGTCCAGGCCTTCCTCCCGGCGGATCATCCGCCAGGCCGCGCGGCGGGCGCTGCGGTCGAGGTTGGACTTGAAGTCCCGGTCCGCGCCGAAGTAGCGCTTGCCGAGGGTGTCGATGGTGGAGACGTGGTCCATCATCTTCTCCTCGAACTTCTTGTCGAAGACGATGCCGAAGTTCTCCTCGTCGTTGACGAGGGCGGCGGCCCTGACCTTCGGGTCCTCCTTGGTCGCGTTGAAGGCCGGGAGGACGTCCTCCTCGGTGAACTCGGTCCCGAACTTCGCGTTGAACCTGTCGATCAGCTCGGACAGCAGTGACTTGTCCGCGTCCTTGGCGCCGCCGACCCCGTCGCCGAACCCCTTGAGTTCGGCGGCACCTTCGGGGGTGAGGGACACGTCGTGCTCGCCGGTCTTCTGGACGCGCAGGTGGCTGAGGTCGACCTCGCCTATGTCGACTCCGCCGTCCGCGAGCCGGGGGAGACGGTTGAGCAGGTAGCGCCCGTAGAGATACAGGCGCTCCAACTCGGCGTCCTGGTACGGCACGATCTGCGCGAGGAAGCCGTATTTGCGGACGTAGTCGGTGAGGTTGGTGCGGAAGGCCTCGGCGGTCTCGACGTCGTCTTCCTCCACGCTCTCCAGGAGCTTGGTGAAGCGGATGACCGCGGGGGACAGGAGCCGGTACAGCTCGGCGTGCAGCTTCTCCCACTTGGACTGGGAGCCGGCCGCCTTCTCCTGCGCCTCGAAGTACGCGGCCACGAACTCGTCCATGTCCTGTTCGGAGATGACCGGCGCTGACATGACGCGGCTCTGGGCCGTGTAGAGGAGGTTGGGGTCGGAGGGCAGGGTGTGCGCCTCCTCGAAGTACGGGCGGAAGGCGTCCTGTATGTCCTCGGCGTCGTTGACGAAGTCCAGGACGGCGAGGTCGGCCTGAGACTTGCGTTCGGCGGTCCGGTTGAGGCGGGACAGGGTCTGCACGGCGGCGATGCCGGTCAGCGTCTTGTTGACGTACATCGTTGTCAGGAGCGGCTGGTCGAAGCCGGTCTGGTACTTCTCGGCGACGACCAGGATGCGGTACTCCTGCCGGCCCTTGCCGCCGGCCCTCGCGGCCTTGTCGTCGGCGCGGGTGTAGTCGAAGGCCTTGGGCAGTGCGCCCTCCGAGATGCCGCCGTTCTCCTTGCTCTCGGTGGTCTCCTCGCCGTCGATGGTGAGGGACCCGGAGAAGGCGACCAGCACGCCGAGATCGGGGTACTTGGTGTCGTACTCGCGGTCGGCGATGTAACTCCGGATGGCGCGGGCCATCTGCACGGCGGAGTGGCGGGACGCCGTGACCACCATGGCCTTGGCCCGTCCGCCGAGCCGGCCGCGGGTGTGGGCGACGAAGTGCTCGACGATCACCTGGGCGTGCTGCGACACCGTGTGCTCGTGCATGAGCGCGAACCGGGCGAGCAGGCTGTTCGCCTTGGAGGGGTCGACCTCCTTCTCGTCGCGGTTGAGGTTCGCGAGCTTCCAGTAGGTGTTGTAGGTGACGTAGTTGCGCAGCGGGTCGAGGATGAAGCCTTCCTCGATGGCCTGGCGCATGGAGTACGTGTGGAAGGGGCGGTAGACGGTCTTGCCGTTCTCCACGCCTTCCGTACCGAAGAGTTCGAGGGTCTTGGACTTGGGCGTGGCGGTGAAGGCGAAATAGGAGAGATTGGCGGCGGCGGAGCGTTCGACCGCCTTCGCCTTCAGCTTCTCGTCGACGGTGACGCTCGTCGCGCCGTCCTCGTCCGAGTCGGCGTCCAGACCGAGGTCCCGAAGGGCCGACTTCACGGCCGTGGCGGCGTCACCCGACTGGGAGGAGTGCGCCTCGTCCACGATGATCGCGAAGCGGGTGCCCTTGATCTCGGTCGGGTTGCGCTTGATGTAGTCCAACAGCGCAGGGAACGAGTGCAGGGTGACTGTGACGATCTTCCCCGTCTCCCGGGAGAGCGCGCGGGCGAGCTGCTCGCTCTTGGCGCCGTGCTTCTCGTCGACCTTCACGACCAGGCCGTCCGTCTGCGAGAAGCTGCCGACGGTCGCCGCGAGCTGGGCGTCCAGGGCGCGGCGGTCGGTGATGACGATGACCTTGTCGAAGACGGGCTCGCCCGGCTTGAGACGGCCGTCGGCGAGAGCATCCGGTCGGAGAACGTGCGGGTCCGGGCGGGCGTGCAGGTCGCTGAGACGGTGGGCCAGCCAACCGATGGTGTTCGACTTGCCGGACCCGGCGGAGGCCATGATCAGGTAGTTCTGGCCGGCACCGTGGACGGACGCGTGCGCGGTGAGCTTCCGGACCACGTCCCACTGGTGGTAGCGGGGGAAGATCGTCGACTTGGTCGTGCCGCCGCCGGGCGTCTTGGTCTTCTGCTGGTGCACGAAACGCTGGAGGAGATCGAGCCAGTTGTCCCGCTGCCAGACGTGTTCCCACAGGTACGAGGTGGCGTACGTGCCGTGGGCCGTGGGCGCCGGGTTTCCGGCCCCGCCGGGCTGGCCGGGACCGTTCGAGCCGGTGTTGAACGGCAGGAACTGAGTGCTCTTGCCGCACAGTTGCGTCGTGACGAAGACCAGGTCCGGGTCCACCGCGAAGTTGGCGATCACGCGCCGCGTGAAGATCAACTCGGTCGGGTCGCGATCGGTCCGGTACTGCTCCTTGGCCTGCTCGACCCCTTGCCCGGTCAGCGGGTTCTTCAACTCGGCCGTGGCGACCGGGATGCCGTTGAGGAAGAGGGTCAGGTCGAGCTCGTGGCCCCAGTCGGCCTGCTTGGTGGCGTAGCGGACTTCCCGGACGACGGTGAGGCGGTTGGCCCGGTAGCCGTCGAGGACGGAGGGGGCGGAGATCAGGTTGGGCTTGAAGTAGGCGACGCGGAGACGGACTCCACGGTCCTTGACGCCGTTGCGGAGTACGTGGAGCAGCCCGTCATCGGCGATGGCCCTGTCGAGACGCTGCGCGAAACCGAGCTGGGCTTCGTTGGAGTTGCGGCCGTAGACGGTGAGGAGTTCGTCCCACTCGTCGGGCTGCGTCGCGCGGATGAACTCGTACAGCTCGTCGGTGTCGAGCCCGAGGTCTGCCTTGTAATCCTTCGGCTGGGCCTGCCGCCAGCCTCGCTCACAGAGGGCGGCAACGATGGCGTCTCCGAAGGCAGACTCGTCGTGCACGGGGCTCATACGGAGACTCCTTCGGTTACGTTGCGACCGCTGGCGGTGGATACGTCGAATTGTCCGGTTACGGCGGCGGTGATGAGGGCTTGGCGGCGCTCCTCAAGAAGAGTCTTTTGGTGAATCACCCTTTCATGGAGCGTGCGCACACTGCTCCTTGCCTGGGCGAGTTCTGCAACGAGTGCTGATTGCTCTTCAGTTACGGGCACTGGCACCATGAAGTCAACAACATGGGAAACGTTGATCTGCTCTTGGGCTGCACCATAACGTGCTGAGTTCACATATGCTTTCCCGAGGGGACTGTTGAAGTATGCCTCCAAATACTCGGGCAGAAGTTGATCTCCCTTCTTAATAATGATCAGAGAAGCGCAATTTGCTCCGTTCAGTTCTTTCGGGATCACTGCTGCTCGCCCTGGGTAGCCAGCCCTGATGACAACTACATCGCCTGTCTCCAGGCGTGACCGCCACAGAGCTCTGCTGTTACTTTCAGACATGCGTCTGACGTCTGTGAGGTCAATCCCTGTATCCGTGATGTTGGAACCTCGTAGGAATGGAACGCCTTCTTTCGAGAAGTAAGAAGAAGGGTCTACTACCACGCCGACGCCAATACGCGGCACGAGCCGCTTCAGAGGAACGATCGGCCACGAGTCGGGCAAGTCTCCCAAGATGGGATGGAACGTGCGTCCGCCAGGCCTATTATTGCCGCGCAGAAGGAGTGACTGTTGTACATCTCTCCGTTCTTGGAGGATCTTTTGAAGTCGACTGCCCGTGTCGAGCAACTTGTCGATCCGAGCATTTTCGGCGTCGAGGAAGTCGGCGATGCGGCGCTGTTCCTCGGTGCCGGGAAATGGGATGCGTAGGTCTCGGACTTGCCCCTCGTTGACGTAAGGAAGCGCGCCGCCGGCAGCAATCTCGCCCAGGTCGATGACGCTAAGGGCATACAGCCAGAACCGTGGCTCGCCAAGGGCGGGGACGATGGCCAACAGATTATTGTCCATAGCTGCCGAGAGATCTAGGAGGCGACGGGGGTTCTTCAGCATTGCGGCCCCCACTTTTGGGAACACGATTGCCCCCTTAGGGGCCAACCGGGCGCCTAGTGAAGCAAGGTCATCTTGGCTCACCCAGTTCTTCGCGCTGACCTGTCGGTATCCCGACGCCGCTGAGTTTAGATCGGAGACTTTGAGGAACGGGTGTCTTCCCGAGGTCTTACCTTGGAACTGGTGAGGGAATCCGACCCCACTAATCAGCCGCGCGGCCCGTCCTACCTTCATTTCAGGCCAGAGGGTCACTTTGTAACCTCGCTCAAGAGACTCTGAATTTCTGCCTCCAGTGCCTTCAACTCCGCGTCGATCTCCGTCAACGGCCGCGGCGGCTTGTACGCGTAGAAATGCCGCGTGAATGGAATCTCGTACCCGATCTTTGTCTTGCTGTGGTCGATCCAGGCATCCGGTACATGTGGGTGGACCTCCCGCTTCAGGTACTCCTCGGCGTCCTCGCCCAACGGCACGTTCTCGTAGTCCCGAAGTTCGGAGTCCGGCTCGGGCTGGCCCTTGACGCGCTGGACCTCCCCCTCCGGATCCCGCACACCGATCGCGTCCCGCAGAGCCTTGTTGAACGGCGCGCCAGTGGGCCATGACGAGCCGGCTTCGACCAGCGCGTCCTTGAGCGCGATCCAAGCCTCCTGCTTCGTGGCCCAGCTCGTAACCCCCATCGACTCGAAGGCGTCGAACATGATCCTGGCCTGCGGGAGCTTCTGGATGACCTTGGAAGCTTCCAGCGCCGCCAGCGTCTCCTCCGTCACCTCGAACCGCAGCTTCAGCGGGCGCTCCACAGTGATCCGCTGGTACCCGAAGTCCTCGTTCGCAAAGACCTTCACCTTGGCGTGCAGTGGGTGTTCCGCATCGTCCGCCACGGCCAGCGCCTCGCCGTACAGCTTGACCACCGTGGCGATGTGGTCCTTGCTCAGCTCCTTGCGCTTGTCGCCCAGGGACTTGCGCATCTTCTGCCACTGGTCGCGGGCGTCCAGCAGTACGACCTTGCCCTTGTGGTCCGGGTTCTTGCGGTTGGTCAGGATCCAGAAGTACGTGGAGATGCCGGTGTTGTAGAAGAGCTGGTCCGGCAGGGCGACGATGGCCTCCAGCCAGTCGTTCTCCAGGATCCAGCGGCGGATCTCCGACTCGCCCGAACCTGCCGCGCCCGAGAAGAGCGGCGAGCCGTTGAAGACGATTGCCAGGCGCGAGCCGCCCCCGCCGTTGACGTCCACCGGCTTCATCTTCGAGATCATGTGCTGGAGGAACAGCAGTGAGCCGTCGTTGATGCGCGGCAGCCCAGCCCCGAAGCGGCCGCCTCGCCCAGCGACGTGTGCTCGGCCTCGACGTCCTCCTTGACCTTCTTCCACTCCACGCCGAACGGCGGGTTCGCCAGCATGTAGTCGAAGGTCTTGCGGGCGTGGCCGTCGTCGTTGAAGGAGTTGCCGAAGGCGATGTTCTCCGGGTTCTGGCCCTTGATCATGAGGTCGGACCGGCAGATCGCCCAGGACTCGGGGTTCAGCTCCTGCCCGTACACCTCTACCGTCGCGCCCGGGTTGAGCTCGGTGATGAGGTCGTCCATCGCGGAGAGCATGCCGCCCGTGCCGCAGGCCGGGTCCAGGACCGTGCGCACCGTGCCCGGCAGTTGGAGTCCGTCGCCGTCCGGAACGACCAGCAGCCGCACCATCAGCTGGATGACCTCACGCGGGGTGAAGTGCTCGCCGGCCGTCTCGTTCGACTGCTCCGCGAAGCGGCGGATCAGCTCCTCGAAGATGTAGCCCATGTTGTGGTTGGGCACGATCTCGGGGCGCAGGTCCAGGTCCGTGAACTTGCCGATGACCTTGTAGAGCAGTCCGGCGCTGTCCAGCCGCTTGATCTGCTGCGCGAACTCGAAGCGGTCGAGTACTCCCCGCGCGTTGTCCGAGAACGCCCCCACGTACACCAGGAGGTTCTGCGCCGCGTTCTGCGGATCCGCCGCGATCTTCTTCAGGGTGAGGCTGGACTTGTTGTAGAAGGAGTGGCCCGCGGCCCGGCGCAGGAAGCGGTCCGGGTCGATCCCGCTGTCCTTGTGCTGGACGACCGCGGCTGCGACCTTCTCGCGCGTCGGCTCCAGCACGCACTCCAGGCGCCGTAGCACCGTGAACGGCAGGATGACCTTGCCGTAGTCGGACTGCTTGTAGTCCCCCCGCAGGAGGTCGGCGACGGACCACGCATGGTTCGCCAACTCCGTGTGCTTACTGCTGTTCAACTGAACCCCGAGTTCCTTCCTGAGATGTCCCGCCCCCACCGCGCCGCAGAGCGAGCCGCGCGGGTGCCGACAAGTGTGGTCTATGTGGATGAAGGTCCGTATGTCCAATGCGGTTAATCGGCACCGTGCGGGTGAGCTGCCGCGTTCTGGCCCGGAAGCAGTTGGCCCCCGGTCAGCCCGCCCGCCAGCAGCCGTGCCGTGTCCTCCGCCAGCTGTGTCGCCCGCTGCGCCTCCGCCCGGAGTGCGTGCACGTGCCGGAACGCCTCCCCGTACCGCCGCTGCTCCTCCAGCGGCAGCAGGGGCACGCGCAGTCGGCCGGGGCTGACCGTCAGGACCGTACTGCCGTCGACGCGCCCGCGATGTTCTCCTCCGCGCCCAGGAACCCCGCCAGGAACCAGGCGTCCAGGCGTGCCGGGTCCGGCCGGAAGAGGTGGACGTGAGGGCCGAGCAGCGCGCCGGCGTCCTCCTCGCCCGCGACCCTGGCCATCAGGCCGTCGCCGCCCGCGACCGCTCGTACCAGGACGTCTCCGACAGCGACCAGCGGCGCCACGACGCTGCGCAGCTCCGCCGCGTCGCCCGTGGGGCCCGACCCGTGTGCGATGTCGGAGCCGGTGAGGACCGCGCGGGCGGCCTCGGGAGCCTCGGTCGGCCCGTCCCCGCCCGCCACGGGGCCGCCTCGCCCGCCCTCCGGCACCGTCCGCAGCAGAGTCAGCGCGCCACCGCGTGACAGGTCGGACGCCGTCGCCGTCCGCCACTCGCGTGCCGTGGCGCCCGCGCTGCTCCATTCCTCGTGACCGGCCGCCCGAGCGAGGGACTTCGCGGCCTTGACGAGGTTCTGGCGGGTGGCGTCGACCTGCGCCGACAGCTCCGCCGGATCGACCTCGGCCCGCGACGCCCGTACGAGACGCGCCGGGGTCAGGTCCACCACGTCGTCCAACAGGTCCACCACGCCGACCGCGTGCGCGACACCGGGTTCGCCCTCGAACGCGTCCGGGCTCGTCGTGAACGCCTGCCACGCCCCCATGACCCGTGCCGTGAGCTCGGCCCAGTCCAGGGAAGCGGACCGACTCGTGCCGCCGCGGGTGCGGGTGGCGCCGGCCGTACCGCCGTCACCTGCCCTCGCTCCCGCTCCCGCCCCCGCCCCCGGCCCCGCGCCCGTCTCCGCCGCGTCCACGAACAGCACCGACTTGCGCTCCGGGCCGCCCGGCTCGGGCCGTTGCAGTACCCAGATCTGGAGACCGACGTGCAGCGGCACCGACGCGCCGACCGGCAGGGCGATCACCGCGCGCAGAGCCCCGCCGCGTACCAGCTCCGCCCGCACACGACGGCCCGACGCGCGGCCCGCCGTGGCCGGCGGGAGGATCAGGGCCGCGTAGCCGCCGGGGGTCAGGTGGGAGAGGGCGTGCTGCACCCACGCCAGCTCCGACTCGGCGCGGGGCGGGACGCCGTACGCCCAGCGGGGGTCGTACGCGAGTTCGTCGTGGCCCCAGTCCCGGACGCCGAACGGCGGGTTGCACAGCACCGCGTCCGCGACGAGGCCGGGGAAGGCGTCCGCGCGGAGGCTGTCGGCGGCGCGCACGGTGACCGTGGCCTCCGGGGCCGTCAGCATCAGACTGACGGCGCTGCGCCTGACCTGCACGGGGAGCGTGTCCTGGCCGTACAGCTCGTGGGCGCCCCGTCGGGCGGCGGCTGCCAGGAGGGTGCCGCTGCCGCAGGCCGGGTCGAGGACGCGGGCCGGTGATCCGGGGACGAGGATCAGCCCGGTCAGCAGGTCCGCGAGCGGTTCGGGGGTCCGGTACGCGCCGGACGCGGCGCTGTCCTCCAGCTCCCGCTCGGCGAGCACGCCGAGCGCGGCCTGGCCGCCCTCGTCGCGTACACACGCGTACAGCGCGCGCAGCACCGGTGCGTCGTCCGCCTTGAAGCGGACGGCGTCCGCGGCCGGCACGGCGTCGGCCGCGGTCGTGGTCGCCACGTCGTGCTGCGCGCGGGTGACCAGATCCGGGTCCGTCAGCAGCGCGGCGGCCGACAGTTCCTCCGGTGAGCGGCGCGCCGCCGCGAGTACGAGGAGGAGGAGGTCCGACGTACCCCCGCCGCTCTGCGCGTGCAGGCGGAGGGTCGTGCGCAGTTCCTCCGACGGGCTCGCCGCCGAGACATGGCCGCGCGAGGCGAGCCAGGAACGCACCGACTCCAGGTCGTACAGCGGGCTGCTGTCCGTGCCGCCGGACGGCGCCGGGAAGTCGTCATGCCGACGACGCCAGTTGCTGACCGTGGCGCGCGTGACTCCCGCGATGCGGGAGATCTCGGCGGCGGTCACCTGGGCTGATGACTGGGGCATGAGTTGGGTCCTGGCTCTCTGGCTCTCGGCGGCGGACGTCAACAAACTACAGCACTCGTCAAATCTGTCAACGTGATTGACGGTGCTTTCAGTGTCATGCTTATCTGGCGACGCTTCCGCAGTGAACGTCCTGCTGCGGAGAGCGCTCATCCGTCATGCCCGTACTCGGTCGCACCCTGCGCCGGGGCCGGCTGACGGCGCACGCAAGCGGCTCACCGCCGTACCGGCTCGCTCAACCCAACCCAACCCAACCCAACCGAACTGGACGGAGCTCGACCCATGACCACCCCGACCCCGCATCCCGGCGCGCACGACGGACCCCAGGGCGGCGGCCCCCGGCCGCCGGCACCCCCCGTGTTTCCGCAGGCCCCCCTGGGTGCCCCGCCGCTCCGGCCCGGCGCCCCGAAGTCGCCGGACGGACGCAAGCCCTGGCTCCGCTACGGCGTCGTCGCCTTCGTCTCCCTCTTCGTCGGAGTCGGCATCGGCTCCAGCGGCTCGGAGGACGCCACCGCCGATGCGAAGGGCGCGCCGGCGCCCGCGGTGACCGTCACCGAGACCGCTGCGGCGGAGGCCGAACCCGGTCCCACTGTTACCGAGACGGTTACCGCGACGCCCAAGAAGATTAAGGCTCCCGGCCCCGCCACGACCTTCTCCGGCGAAGGCGAATACCTCGTCGGCGACGACATCAAGGCCGGTACGTACAAGACGGCCGGACCGGAGGGCGGGTTCGGCTGCTACTGGGAGCGGGCCGAGGACGCCAGCGGCGAGTTCGGCTCGATCATCGCCAACAACAACCTGCAAGGGCCGGGTCGCGTGACCCTCAACAAGGGGGAGTACTTCAAGACCAACCGATGCCAGGAATGGAAGAGGGTCGGCTGACTCGCCCCGTTGCGCGAAGTGACGAGCGTCACAGCAACCACAGGGGCGTCGACGAAGTCCAAGAATGAGCCGACGCCCGTGGTCTTTTCCGGAAACGGCACAGTACGACCGCAGGAGAAGGGCAGAACGGACAGCATGGCGAAGCGCGCGCGTCGGGCGGATGTCCTTGCCGTGGAGCAGCGAGCGGTCGACCACGCCTACCACTGCCTCGAACGCACGAGACGTGAGGCCGCCGAACTCAAGGAGGTGGCGGCCTCCGCCAGCGGCAAGGACGCGATCGACGTCAACCGTGCCTGGCAGCGAGAGCTGAGCAACCTCGACCTCGGCAGGAACTCCCTGGTGTTCCTGCGCGCCGACGTGGACGAAGGAGCCGGCACCGAGACCTTCTACATCGGCCGCCGTGCGGTGTTCGACGCGGAGCACAACCCCGCAGTCATCTCCTGGAGCGCCCCGGCCGCGGTCCAGTGGCGGCTGACGAGTGAGCAGGAACCGGGGGATGTGCGCCTGCTGCGGCAGATCGTCTGCCACGAGCGCGCGGTAAGGCGTTACTTCGACCTGCATGGCAGGGACTTCGACCCGCGCGGCCGTGGCGGTGACACCGGCGGCGGGAGCGGACGACGTATCCGCAGCCTCCAGGAGCCCCGCCGGCCGCACGATCCGGAAGCGTCCACCGACTCCGAAGCGTCGACCGACTCCGACGTGTCGACCGACTCCGACGTGTCGACCGATTCCGACGGGGCGGCCGATTCTGACGTGTCCACCGATCCTGACGTGTCGGACGTGTCGGACGTGTCGGACGGGCCGGACGTGTCGGACGGGCCTGACGTGTCGACGGAACCCGGACTGACGAACGAATCCGACGTTCCGAGGGAGCCCCACGGACGTCGCGGGTCCGACGGGGCCAATGATCCCGACGGCGATCCACTCGGCGAGGCCGAGTGGACCGACCCGCTCCTCGACGAGCTCGACCGGGCGCGCGACGGTGCCCTGCACGACATCGTCGAGACGATCCAGCGCGACCAGCTCCGGCTGGTGACCGAGCGGCCCGGCGGGGTGCTGATCGTCCAGGGCGGGCCCGGCACCGGCAAGACGGCCGTGGGCCTGCACCGGGTGACCTGGCTACTGGACAACCGGCACACGGCCGCCGACGACATCCTGGTGATCGGGCCCAGCCGCGGCTTCCTGGAGTACGCGGCGAACGCCCTCGTCGAACTGGGCAGCAGCGGCGTGACCATGCTCGATCTGCCCGCGTTGTGGTCGGGCGGCGTCGCCGGCCGCGATCCGCACCCCGTCGCCGTCATCAAGGCCGACGCGCGGATGAGTTATGTCCTGCGACGCGCCGTCGACAACCTCACCACCGTCGAGGCCGAGCGGCTCGAAGCAGTCGTCGGCGGCCCGGTGTTCAGCTTCGAGCTCCGCCGTCGGGAGGTCGAGGTGCCCGTCGCCGAACTCGCCGCCATCGCGGCCGCCGCGCTCTCCGGGGACAGCCCCTACCAGGTCCGCAGGGAGGGCTGCTTCCGGCAGATCGTGCAGCACCTCACCCAGGCCTACGTCGAGCTGTTGCCGGGACCCGCTGACACCGACTACTTCGCCCTCGTCCGCCAACTCCGGCCCGTCAGCCGCCTCATGCGGCGCATCGCGCCCGAACTGTCGGCACGCGACGTACTGCGCCGCCTGCTCTCCCGCGCCCCCGTGCTGGCCGCCGCAGCCGACGGCGTCCTCACCCCGGAGGAACAGGCGGTTCTCGTCGCCCACCAGGAGGTGTCCGCGCAAGCCGCACCCGCCCGGTTCGCGGCCGAGCCGAGCCTCGAGGACCTGGTCTGCCTCGACGAGTTGGACTTCCTGCTGGCCGGACGGCCCGAGCGGATCTACCGGCACGTCGTCGTCGACGAGGCACAGGACCTCACGCCCATGCAGGCGCGGGCCCTGGCCCGTCGTTGCCCCACCGGGTCCATGACCGTCCTGGGAGACCTCGCCCAGGCGACCGGGCCCTTCCCCTACCAGGACTGGGAGGAACTCGGCACCACGCTCACCGGCCGGGACGGCTGGAGGGTCGCGGAACTGCTGACCGGCTTCCGCGTGCCCGGCGAAGTCATGGACTTCGTGCGCCCCCTCGGCACACACTGCGCTCCGGGAGTCGGCGTGCCCGACTCCGTGCGGCGGACGGGCACCTCCGTGACCGTGGCCCAGGGCGACGGGCCGGCACCGAGAGCCGCCGGCCTCGCCGTCGGCCTCGCCTCGGGACCGGACGGTGCCGGCATCGGCCGTACGACCGCCGTGATCGTCCCCCAAGGTGCCCGCTGGAAGGAGACCGTGGCCGAGGCGATCCCCGATACCGGACTGGTCTCGGTGCTCACCGCCGAGGAGGTCAAGGGCCTCGAGTTCGACCACGTCGTCGTGGTCGAGCCCGCGGCGATCGCCGCGGACGACGTGGCCGGACCACGTCGCCTGTACGTGGCGCTCACCCGGTGCACCCAGTCCCTGACGGTGGTGCACCACAGGCCCCTGCCGCGGTGGATCGGCGGACCGGCCAACCCGGTGCCCACGCCCCGACAGTTCATGGCCCAGGTCGGCCGGAGGAAGAGCCCTCACAGTGTGTCCGGTCTGTGCACCCGCTACCGGGCGGACGGCGCCCGGTGCGAGAACGAGACGCGCCGGCCGGACGGCTGGTGCCGCGGACCCGGCTGCGCGGGCTTCCGGACCGCCGAGCCGCCGTACCCCCTCAGGAGCGGCTACCTCGGGGTGCCCAAGGACGAGGTGACCGAGACCCGCCTGGAACTCCCGCCGGAACGCGTCCCGGAGATCCGCATCACCTCGGCCGCCTGCGGAGCCTTCGTCGTCCGGCACCGGGGCAGCCTCGGCGAAGCGGCCGTCGAACTCCACGCCATGCTGGCCCCGTTCCTGACCGAGGGCCGACACCTGCGCACGGCCGGCGGCTGGCTCCTGGACCTGGAGGGCTACCGGCTCGTGCTGGACGACGAGGCGCGTGCCGTGACGGCGTACCTGACCGGTCATCCCGAACGCAGCTACGCGCAGGTGGCCGCAGGGGTGCCCTCCCGGGTCGGCCACCAGGCCCGTGGAGCGAGACGATCCGCACTCACCGCTCCGGAGGCCGAAACCGGCCCCCGCCTGGCCGACGACACGGCGGTGCGTGAACTGAGCATCCCGGACCTGTACGTCACGGCGGGAGCCTGCATCACCTTCGAGCGTCTCGCCCAGTGCTCGCAACTGCCCGACGAGGAATTCGTCCGGCGGCTGCGGGAGGACCTCGCGTCGGACCTGGAGACGGGCCGCATCGAGTGGGTGGGCGACCGCCCGGTCGTGGAAGGGGAGCACGGCCAGTGGTGGCTACGCTCCGACGGCCGGGTACTGGCCACGGTCCGCAGCGCCGGAACCGAGATCTACCGGGGCTTCGCGGCGCGGCAGGCCGGGGAGCACGCACACGAGGGTGAGCCGGTACCCGGCGGCGAAGCCCCACACGAAAGGGACGACCACATGTCGACGACCAGCATCGACGGCGAGGCCACGGGCGGCGGCACGGCGCCGGCAGCCGAACCCGGCCTGGCCGGCACGGTCGCCGCACGCGAGCGGAGGGACCGTTCCCACCGCGCCCACGAGAGCCTGCGCCACCGACTGCTGGCCGACCTCTACGAAGGCTTCGACGAAGTGGGTGACAGCGCCTACGCCGACGCATGGACGCACGGCCCCGACGGAACCACGCTCTTCGACGTCCTCGCCGAAGACGCCCCGACGTACGAGCGGATCCGCGAAGCGGCACTGCACCTGCTGGAAGCCTCCTGCCTGCATCCTCGGGGACCGGCCGAGTACCTGGTCGTCGTCCTCCCCGGACAACCGGCGCAGTCCTGGGCGGCAGAGGCCGCCGACCGGGCGTTCAGCGTCGGTCTGACCTGGCGGGACCGCCCGGGGTGGGCGGGGCCCGCCGCTTCACGCGTACGGCCCGACAAACCCGAGGCAGCGGACGACGCACCGGAAGACGCACGGGGCGGGGCGTCGGACGGGGCCCTGGACGAGGGCAGTTCGCTCTGAGCCGGGCACGACGGCGGCGGTCCGGGGCGGTGAGGCGCGGTAGGGGGCAGCACGGACCGGGAACGGGCCGGGCAACGGTCCGGCCTTCGGTGGAACGGGGTCCGGGTGAGTGAAGTGAGCACACATGGTGAATGACGAGAGACCCGATCCGGCCACCGGGCTGAACGTGTCCATGTCCCGCGCCGACATGGTCGCGGCATGGCGCGAGCAGCGCCGGGCACGCCGACCGCGGTCTGACGCCGACGAACCGCGGACCGCGGGCCCGGACGGATTCGCGCTGCGCAGATGGCGCCGGGCGGGCGTCTTCGGCGCCGACGCGGTACGGCGCGTGGAACGGCTCCTGACCGCCCTGCGCGACGCCCGGTCCGCCGCGGGAACCGCACCCGACTGGGCGGTGCAGACGCTGGACCAGTGTCTCGGCGGTGACCCGGTCGCGCAGTTGCCGTCCGCGGTCCGGGCGGTGCTCGAGCACGGGGCGCCCGGTGACGTCGTGACCGCCATGGCAGTCGTCCACGAGGCGGGACTGCCGTGGCTGACCCCGGAGGGCCAGGCTCGGCTCGAACACCTCATGGACCCCGAATCGACCGAGATCCCACGGGAGTTCCTTCCCGCTCTCGCGGAGGACGTGTCGGGTGCCTTCGCCGCGCAGTACGCCCTTCGCCACGACGACGTCGCCCGGCTGTCCCCCGCCGTGCGCGACCGCGTTCTGCCCTGGGCGCCCGTCGGAGTAGTGGACGACCTGATCGACGCGGGTGCGATCACGAGCGACGACGAACCCTGGAACCTGCGGTCCGACGCACGCGAACAGGACTACCTGCGGGCCCGGCTCGCCCCGGAGCAGGTCGATCAGGCGACGGCCGAAGCCATCGGGTGGCAGGAGTACCTGCGGCGGCGGCGCCTCCTGGACGGTGAAGACGTCGACGACGTGGGTGACGACGTGGGTGACGAGAGGCCGGGGAGGGCGGAGAAGTCCGAGACGGCGGACCTGTCGGGCGAGGACGCCGAGGACGGCGAAGACGGCGACGGGGCGGAGGACGACCTGTACGGCCTGCTACAGCGTGCCGCCGAGGGGGACACGAGCGCCGTCAAAGGGCTGGAATACGCCCTGCCCCGCTACCTGGTGCTGAGACTGCGTCAGGTCCGGGACGGCGCACTCACCGGCAACTGGCCCGCCGACATCCTGGCCGACCGCGGGCTGTGGCGGCTGATGTCGGCCCTGTGGGAACCGAAGGCCGCCGTGAGCCCCCGGCGTAGCCCCTTCCACGCCATGGTGGCACTGCGGCACGCCTACGACTCCCTCTGCGCGGGCGACCTCAAGAGAGCGCGAGCACAGGTGGAGCTCCTTGTGGAGCACGAGCAGGGGGAGCCGCGCCACAACGCCGAGGCCTGGAACATGTCCGCCTACCTGGCGCTCCTCGACGAGAACCTGGACGGGGCGCTCGTAGCCCTCCACAACGTCGACGAGAGCCACCCCGCGGCGGAACTGGCCCGGCACAACCGCCACTTGCTCGAGGGCCGCCGAACCCGGGCACGGAACGACCGGACGCATCCGTCCAACCCGTATCTCGAACTCGGACTGCCCCATCGGTCACCGGTCTGGAAACAGCGGTACCGCGATCTTCGCCGGGAGTTCGCGGACGACCGTGAGGAGGCCGCCCGGCTGAACCGGGCCATGCGCCGCATCCAGCAGGCCGAGCAGCACGAGGACTGGTCGGACTTCTTCGTTCTGCCCCTGGACGCGGAGGCGTTCCGCCTCCCCGACGACCCGCCCACCACACTGGTGCCGCCGGTCGAACCGCTGCCACGGCGGACGGCGCCCCAAAGCTCCGACGACCTGGAGATCGTACGGCGCCGCGCCCTGGCCGAACTCCTCCCGACCTTTGTCAACGCGCCCCGGCGCCCGGACCACCAGCACAGGACCACATCATGAGCAGCAAGCAGCCGGCCCGAAAGACGACCGCGAAGACGGTCAAGAAGCCCACCGGCCTTCAGCACCGGAAGCAGGCCCGCGCCTGGGAGGCGGACATGGAGCTCCGTACCTATCGGCCCGAACAGCTGCTGAGCCCCCCGGAGTTGCTCTCACGTTTCACGGAGCGAGCTCGGGAACTGCTGAGCGAACTGCCCGAAGAACACCGTCCCAGCGGCTCCGAGGTCGGTGTGGCGCTCCGCCAGGCCGTGCTCGAGGCGTTCCGGACCAGGGAGGAGTACCTGGCACGGCTCGTCGAGACCGACGCCACCAGCTGGACGACGGGCATGCCCGCCGTGAGCCTGCGCCGGGCCATCCGGACGTCGCTCATCGACTCCGGCGTCCGTGTCGTCGAGTCGGCGGACGAACGTGAGCACTTCGTCGTCGTGGAGGGCGAGGGCGAGGGGTTCGAGGTCGTACGGCCCGCCTATGTCGACCAGGCGACCGGGAAGTTGATCCTCTCCGGGCAGCTGCGCCGGGTGTTCCGCCCGGGGACGCAGGCCGACGGCGGGAACGGGACGCAGGACGCCACCGCGAAGGAGGACCAGCCGTGACGGCCACCGGAATCGATTTCGGCACCACCAACTCCGTGGTCGCGCAGTGGCAGGGCGACGACGTCGAGGTACTGCCGCTCGACGCCCACCACCTCGACGCCGACTGGCGCAGGCCCGGCTTCGAGTTCCTCTTCCCGTCGGTGGTCGGGATGAGTTCGCTGCGCAGCGGCCCGCTCTTCGGGTGGGAGGCGAAACTGCGGTCGGAGGAGGCGGCCGAGGCCTGCAAGCGACTCCTCAAGAGCGACGAGTACGTGAACGTCCAGAGTCGGCGCTTCGCCGCCACGACCGTGGCCGCAGGCGTGTTCACCGCCATGAGGGACGGCGCGCGGCACAACCTCACCGACATCGACCGGGCCGTCATCACCGTGCCCGCCAACGCCACCGGCGCGGCCCGCTACCGCACGCGTGCGGCCGCCCGGTTCGCGGGCATCGACGTGCAGGCACTCCTCAACGAACCGACAGCCGCGGCCATCTCGTACGTGCACGACATGCGCGAGGACGCGCAGATCCTGGTCTTCGACTGGGGTGGGGGAACCATCGACGTCACGGTTCTCGACTACGAGGACGGCTTCTTCGAGGAGCGCGCCTCGCGCGGTGTCACGGAACTCGGCGGCCTCGAGATCGACCGACGGCTGAGGAAGCTCGTCCTGGACCGGGCGCCGGCACGGCGGGAGTGGACCTTCGCCCAGCAGCGTCAGTTCCGGCTCGACATCGAACGGAACAAGATTCTCCTCTCCTCCCAGCCGTCCGTGCGGATCAGGACGCCGGACGACAAGGAGGTGGAGATCTTCCAGGCGGAACTGGAGGAGGCGATCACCGATCTCGTCGACCGAGCCCTCGCGCCCGTCGAGGAATGCCTGCGCGACCTCCACATGGCGCCGCTCGACGTGGACGACGTCCTCATGATCGGCGGCACCAGCCAGATCCCGAGCGTACGGGCCGCGGTCGCCGAGGCCCTGCAGATGGAGCCCGTGCCGACCCAGCTGTGCGATCCGATGACGGCCGTGGCCCGCGGCGCCTCCATCGCGGCCGCCGTGCTGGCCAAGGAGACGCCGGGCGTCATCCAGGTGGCCAACAGCCACGCTCTGGGCACCGTCGTCAAGACGGCGGACGGGCGGCGGAAGTTCAGCGAGATCATCCCCCGGAACTCTCCGCTGCCGTGGAGCGAACGCAAGAGCTACACCCCCAAGCGCGATCACGAACGCAAGCTCACGGTGGAGATCTGGGAGGGAGATCCCGACAAGGAACTCTCGGACTCCGACAACGTCCAGCTCACCGAACTGACCCTGAACTACCCGACGCCACGGGCACGGGAGGACTCCCGGTTCGACCTCGAGTACACGTACGACTCCGACGGCCTGCTGCACGTGAAGGCCACCCTGGAGCACACGGGCGAGGTCGTCGTGGACGAGGAGGTGAAGAGCTTCGGCTCCGGCGGCGCAACTCCCGAAGTACGCAAGGAACTCGACGACCTGCTGACGGCGAACCCCGTCTCCTCCGCGCTCCTGCCCGGCAGCGTGAGGGAGAAGGGCACTCCTCCCGCCGGCATGCGCTCCCAGGACGGCAGCGATGAGCCGGGGCACATGGTGCACACCCTCGTGGTCGACGGCTCCAACCTCGCCTGGATCGGCCATTCACCGAGCCGGCCCGGCGTGTACGAGGAGGACGACCGGCCGAGCTTCGCCCAACTCGAGTCTGCCCGCGCGGCACTGGCCAAGAAGTACCCGAGGGCGGACATCCACGTGGTGGTGGACGCCACCTTCCGGCACAAGGTCGCCGAGGAGGAGAGGGCGGCCGTGGTCGCCGCGCTGAGCAAGGGAGAGATTCTCCAGCCTCCGGCAGGCACGGAAGGCAAGGGCGACGCCCTCGTCGTGGCCATCGCGCACGAATCGGAGGCCGTCGTCGTGACCAACGACAACTACACCGAGTTGCAGAGCCGTCATCCCTGGCTGTGTGAAAGCGGGCGGGTCCTCGGAGCCACCTACACCAAGGGAGTGTGGATCTTCACGCCTCGTACCTGCGTCGCGCCCCGGATGAGGGGGTGAGCGCCACACCGGCCGACCTCGGCTCTGCCTCGATCACCCACGGAAGTGAGTTGGCGGCCCGTACACGGCGGCATTGCACGGGCGCGCCTGCGAGGCCGAGGCCGGCACCTTCGAGGAAGCCTGCCGCAACGGCTTATAGGGCTCTCCCGGCCGCTGTTACGCGTTTGCCCCGCCGCGTTGCCGCTGGGAAGCTGCCGGCCATGCCTACCTTCACCGCGCCCGACGGAACCCTGCTCGCCTACCACGTGGACGGGGACGGTCCGCCGTTGGTCTGTCTGCCCGGCGGGCCGATGCGGGCCTCGTCCTACCTGGGGGATCTCGGCGGGTTGACGGCTCACCGGCGGCTGATCCGGTTCGATCTGCGAGGGACGGGGGAGTCCGCTACCCCGCAGGATCCGACGTCGTACCGATGCGACCGGCTCGTCGACGACGTCGAGGCACTGCGGGTCCACCTGGGAGTGGAGAGGTGGGATCTGCTGGGGCACTCCGCCGGGGCGAACCTTGCCGTGCTGTACGCCGTTCGTCACCCGGACCGGGTCGCGCGCCTGCTGCTCGTCACACCCAGCGTCATGGCCGTAGGCGTCGAGATCACGCCGGAGGACCGGCTCGCGGCCGTCCGCGAGCGGGAGGGTGAGCCGTGGTTCGCCGACGCGTATCTTGCCCTGGAGGAGATCACCCAGGGACGGGGAACGCCCGAGCGGTGGGAGGCCGTCGCCCCCTTCTGGTACCGGCGTTGGGACGAGAGGGCCCAGGCGTTGCAGGCGGCCGACGCCGTGGAGAAGAACCAGGAAGCGGTTCCCGTCTTCGCCGCGGAGGGCGCCTTCGACCCGCGGGGACCAGAGCGGCGCTCGCCGAACTGGCGGTACCTGTACTGCTGTGCGCGGGTGAGGTGGACCTCGCCGCGCCGCCGCGTGCCATCGCCGAATTCGCCGGACTTTTCCCGAAGGCCGAGTTGGTCGTTCAGGCGGAGGGCTCGCACCACCCATGGGTGGACGACCCGGCCCAGTTCGTTGCGACGGTAACGGACTTCCTGGGCTGAGCCGGATGAGGCAGGTCGGTGGGAGAGGGGGTACCACCACCACCCGTAGTCGAATGTGCCGCGTCTCCCGGCCGGCTGTCTCCGGGTCGGGAACGCGCTTGGCACGCGATGTGCCGTGCCGACGTCACGGGG
Source organism: Streptomyces phaeoluteigriseus (assembly GCF_001896135.2). Classification (GTDB taxonomy): domain Bacteria; phylum Actinomycetota; class Actinomycetes; order Streptomycetales; family Streptomycetaceae; genus Streptomyces; species Streptomyces phaeoluteigriseus. The sequence continues at coordinate 128,907 of NZ_MPOH02000005.1, read as the reverse complement.
CGGAGGCGCGACGTAGGGGCGTACAAGCGGTCAAGGAGGCTGACACGACCGTGCTGTTCGCGGTGTCGAACCGACGCGGGATCGCTTGGTATGAGGCGCAGCCGACCGCAGCGATGACGATCACGACGGAGGCCGACGCGACGGTACCAACCGTGTGACGGCGCGCTAGAGTTCCAGCTCATCGGACGTCCATCCAAGATGTCCTGGTTGCTGAATCACCATGTGGGAACGTCAGCGGGCTTGCCCAGGCCGGGCACCCTCGCTGTGCGCTGAACCGCCCGGGGGGGCACTCGCCATGTCTGAAGCTCCGATTGATGACCCCGATGTCTACACCGACACCGACACCGACACCGACACCGACACCGACACCGACACCGACGACGCCGGTAACGAGGATGCCGACCGAAGAGTCGTCGAGCATGAGCGGGCCGAGATGCGGGAGTTCATCAAGGGGCTGAGCTCGGACGACATCAAGTCGGGCAACTGGTTCACCAAGCTGCTCACCCACGCGCTGAGTTCCTACACCGCGAAGGTCGACTGGCAGTACTTTCAGGACCGGTACGTCGGGGTACCGCCGGACGCCGTCGTCGATCAGCGGATCAAGATGGCGGCTCGGTACGCCGCGATCGAGGGTGGGCTCTCTGCCGGTGCCTACACGGCGGCCGTCATCTCCACCCTCGGGACCCTGGGGGGTGCCTCGCCCGCCACTGTCCCGGCCGCCGTCGCGACCATGATGGTCGACGTGGCGTTCACCAGCCGGCTCCAGCTCCGCCTGGCCTACGACATCTCGGTCCTCTACCGGGTCCCGCTCGACCTGTCCGACCCCGAGGATCTGTGGAAGCTCATTCGCGTCGCCTTCACGATCAAGGGCGGGGAAGCGGTTCAGGAGGGTCTGGTCAAGGCGGTCCCGTTCTTCGTGCGGCCGCTGATCAAGAAGTTCTACTCCGGAGGGGTACTCACCGCCGGCAGGGCGCTTCCGGTCGTCGGGAGGCATCTCCTGCAGCGCAACGTCATCAAGATCGGCATCCCCCTGGTCGGCGTTCCTCTCGCGGTGGTCTTGAACCGCTATACGACGCTGCTCGCCGGGCGGCACGCGCGGGCCGTGTTCCGGAACGAGGCGCGGGTGCTCGAACTCGCCGCAGGGCTGAGCAAGCGGACCGAGCACCCGCAGTTGATGCTGTGGGTCGCGTGGCTCGTCATCATGGCGGACGACAAGATCTCCGACGATGAGGCGCAGTTGATCCGGCACCTGGCGAGGCTGGTCCGGGAACAGCACCAGGTGGTCGACGAGCAGTTCGCGCGGCTTGTCGATGTCGACCCTGCCGAGGTGTGGCGACGTCTGGACGCGGAGACAGGAGACCTGAGCGGCCTCCTCGATGTGGCCGAGCAGGTGGCCACGGTGGACGGTGACGTCAACAAGCAAGAGAAGGCCGTCATCTCCCAGCTTCGCTACCACTGCCGCCAAGCCTGATGCCGGGGCGGTCGCCCCGAAGCTGATGAATGCTCTGGCGAGTCCGTAGAAGCCGGGCCATCGGCGGATCTGGGCCACAGACACGCGGTGGAACCGGCAGACCGTCGGCCCGCATCCGCCCATCGGTGACAGCTCTGCCCATCCGCGTCCGCCGAGAGGATTCGCCCACAGCGTCGATGACGTTCGGGGACCCGCGCGCCGTGATGTGGCTGACTGGATGGTGACTGATCTGGACCGTTCCCAGGGATTCCGGGGGCGTCGCGACCGCCCGTCTTCGCGGGTCACCGGAACCAGGAATGCCCGAGCCGGGGTCGGGTCACACGTTCGGGTGAGGCTGCCCGATGGGGGCACGTGCCGGACCGGCGGCCCGTTTGATCCAGCGACGAGGCCGTCTCGGTCACGTTCGTCGCATTGATCGCGGACACCACGGGGGCACACATGAGTCTGACGTTCCAGCGCAACCCGGACGGTACGACCACCGGTCGTAACGAAGGGTCGGGTCTCACTGTGACCCATGTCGACGCCGAAGAGGTCAAGCGGCGGCTGTACGAGGACGCGGGGTGGGAGTACACGCCGCCGCCGCCTCCGGTTCCGCCCGGCTTCCACCGGTTCTCGCTGGTGCACGAGGAGTTCGAAGCCGCCGGTTTCACGGACGAGCGGTACGCGGGCCTGCGGGCCCGACCGCCGCGGGGGTGCGTACCGGTCGACCGGGGCTGCCTCGCCCTGGAGTGCGAGCGTCCTGGGCGGACGCTCCTGGACGCGGTCGCGGGGACCGTCGCGGAGATCCGTCGCGAGTACGGGCTGGTGATGAACAGCGTGGGAGTCGGGAAACCGCAGGAGTGGCTCGAAGACGACCCGGAAGGGCACCCCGGGAAGACCGTCGCGCAACTGGTGCTGATGGCCGTTCATCGCGCCCGTCTGCTCGGATACGGGCGCAGAGACCTGGTCCGGCTCATCGACGCGACGGGGGTCGAATAGCCGGCAGGCGGGCGGCAGGCAGTCGGGCGGCGGGCGGCGGGCGGCGGGCGGCGCCCTGGAGACCGGCGGCCGGCTGCCCCTCAACACCGGGCGGCGGCGGGCTCTCCGAGGCCTACGTGCACGGCTTCAACCTCATCACCGAGGGCGTGAAGCAACTGCGCGGCACGGGCGGGCGGGGCCGGGTGGGCGGCGGCGAGTTCGACGGTGGCGCGGGCCCGCGGACCGAAGGAGACCGCCAGCCGGTCCGGACCCTCGGGGACCACGGTGACCGGGACGTCGACGGCGGGGGTGGCGGTGAGCCACTCCTCGAACCGCGCCCCGTGCACGGCGACCGGCACCCGGCCGGGCGCCGCCTCTTGAGCCGTGTCCATGATGTGCTGCACGATCGTCGTCGCCGGGACCACCGGCCACCGGTCGGACACGTCCGGCCAGCCGGGCCGCTGCGGGAAGAAGCAGTGGTCCAGGAGGTAAGGCATCGTGTCGGGGGAGACCCGGACGATCGCGCGGCGGGGGGCCGGCGGTGACGGTGGGACGGGGGTGCGGGCCGGTGCCGTCAGGAGGGCGGCCGCCGTGTCCGCCGTGTCCCGGAGCAGCGCGGACAGCTCGGCGGCGATCGGCGAGCCGGGGACGAGCGCGTCGAGGGCAGGGGTCGTGGGGCTCGTCGTCCCCGGCGCCAACTCGGCTCGCAGAGTGGCCAGTCGCGCGGGCGCGAGGGACACCAGGTCGCCGCTCAGGTCCAGCCGGACCGGCTGCGTCGCGACCGTACGGTCCCGGCGCGGGCCTTTGGTGTCAGTGCCGGGGCCACGTCGGCGCCCGCCACCCACAGGGCGGTCGCCACCCGGCGGAGCTGGGCGAGGCCCGTGCGCTGCGAGGAGTTGGCGGCGACGACCAGATGGTCGTGGGCGCCCAGGGTGTCGCCGACGAGGGAGCCGAGCGCGCCCGGTCCGACCTGGACGAACACCCGGTGGCCCGCGCTGTGCAGGGCCTCGGAGAGTTGCCGGAAGCGGACGGGTTCCAGCAGGTGCCGGACGAACAGCTCCCGTACCCGCGCCTCGTCCTCGGGGAAGGGTGCGGCGGTCGTGCCCGACCACACGGGGGTGTGCGGGGGGTGCAGCCGGAACCGTCCGGCGGCCTCCTTGATCGGACCGAGGTGGGGTTCCAGCATCGGCGTGTGGAAGCCGGACCGGAACGGCAGCACCTGGCTCAGCACACCCCGGGCCCGGAAGGCCCGCACGAACTCCTCGACCGCCGCGTCCGGCCCGCACACCATGGACTGGCCGGGCGCGTTGTCGTGGGACAGCACCAGGCCCGCCCCGGTCCACTCCTGCGCACGGAGTGCGGCCAGCACCCGCTCGGCGGGTGCGCCGATCGCCCCGAAGGCGAGGCCCGGCACGGTGAGGGAGTCCGAATCGAAGTCCGCCATGAAGGCGTCGACCTCGTCCCCGGAGTACAGCCCGCCCGCCGCCATCGCCGTCCACTCGCCGAGGCTGTGCCCGGCGACCGCGTCCGGGACGATCCCGGTCCGGCGCAGCGCGGTGTCGAGGAGGCGGCCGACGGCGACGACTCCGAGACCGTGCCGGCCGAGGTCGCGGCCCCGTCCTCGGCGACCGCGAGCGCGGGCAGCCCGAAGTGGGCGGCGATGTCGTCCACCCGCGGGGTGAAGTCTCCCTCCAGGCCGGGGAAGAGGAACGCCAGCTTCCCGCCGCCCGCGCCGAGGAGCGGGTCCGGCCGGAACCACACGTCGCCGCGGCCGTGCCAGGCACGCGCCTTGGCGACCGCGCGCCGGGCCAGGGCGAGGCGTCTCCCGGTCGGGTCGACGATGCCCAGCCGGACCGGTCCGGCCTGCGGACGCGGACGGGCCGGATCGAGTCCGGCGGCGCGTACGGCGCTGTCGTCGGCGTCCAGCAGGTCGGCGAGGCCCTCGGTCGAGCCGGCGGCCAGGAGCAGCACCGGTTCGGGTTCGGTGACCCGCGTGACCGGGGCGGGTGCGCGGGCCCCCGGCGGCTCCTCCAGCACCACGTGGGCGTTGATCCCGCCGAACCCGAACGCGTTGACCGCGGCCCGCCGCACGGGCTGGTCCGGCGTGGTCTCCCAGGGGGCGGCCTTCTCCAGGGTGCGGAAGCGGGTGCGGGCCAGCGCCGGGTGCGGGTCGTCACAGTGCAGGGTGGGCAGCAGCGTCGCGTGGTGGACCGCGAGGGCGGCCTTGACCAGCCCGGCGACCCCGGCGGCCGGCATGATGTGCCCGATCATCGACTTGACGGAGCCCAGCACGGCCTCGCCGTCGCCGGGCCCGAACACTTCCGCCAGCGTGGCCAGTTCGGCCCCGTCCCCGGCCGGGGTGGCGGTGCCGTGCGCCTCCAGCAGGCCGATCGAACCGGGCGCCGCCGGATCGAGCCCGGCCGCCCGCCACGCCTGCCGTACGGCCTGTGCCTGGCCGCCCGGATCGGGGTTGACGAGCCCGGCCGCCCGGCCGTCGCTCGCCACACCGGTGCCCCGGACGACGGCGTAGATCCGGTCACCGTCGCGCTCGGCGTCGGCGAGCCGCTTGAGGACGACCACGCCCGTGCCCTCGCCGATCAGGATGCCGTCGGCGTCCCGGTGGAACGGCCGGATGCGCTGGCTGGGGGAGAGGGCGCGCAGTTGGGAGAAGACGCTCCACAACGTGATGTCGTGGCAGTGGTGGACGCCGCCCGCGAGCATCAGGTCGCAGCGCCCGGTGGCGAGTTCGCCCACCGCCTGGTCGACGGCGACCAGCGAGGAGGCGCAGGCCGCGTCCACCGTGTAGGCGGGGCCGCGCAGGTCGAGCCGGTTGGCGACCCGGGAGGCGGCCAGGTTGGGCACCAGGCCGATCGCCGACTCGGGGCTGTCGGCGCCCAGCCGGTCCGTGAACGCCTCCCGCACCCGGTCGAGTTGGCCCGCTGTCAGGCCGGGCAGCAACTCGCCGAGTGTGCGCACGAGTTGCCCGGCGGTCCGGACCCGCTGGTCGAGCCGGACCAGGCCCGGGGTGAGGTACCCGCCCCGGCCGAGGACGACGCCGACCCGCCCCCGGTCCGGGAGCCGGTCCGTGCCGCCCGCGTCGTCGAGGGCGGCGGCGGCCACGTGCAGCGCGATCAGCTGGTCGGGCTCGGTCCCGGCCACCGAGTTCGGCATGATCCCGAACCGGGTGACCTCGACCTGCGCGAGCCCGTCCACGAACCCGCCCCGCCGGGCGTACACCCGGTCCGCGACGGCCGGTTCGGAGGCGGTCCCGGGGTGGTAGTAGTCCGCGTCCCAGCGTCCGTCCGGCACCTCCCCGACGGCGTCCACGCCGTCCCGCAGGTTCCGCCAGTAGGTGTCCAGGTCGGGCGCGCCCGGCAGCAGCACCGCCATCCCCACTATGGCGACCGGTACTTGACGGGGTGTCACGGTCGCGGTCACCAGCCCGAGGCGGTGTGGACGACGGCCGTCGCGGACTCCTCGCCCCAGGCCAGCTCCCGCAGCAGCGCCGCGGTGCCCTCCTCGGGGTCGATCAGCCGGATGCCGCGCCGGGCGTACTCGCGGGCCAGTTCCGCCCCCACCATGCCGGTGTGCCCGGCCGCGGGCGCCCACGGACCCCAGTGCACGGTCAGCGCCCGACGCCCGGTGCGGGCGGCGAAGGCGGCGCCGAGCGACTCCAGGGCGTCGTTGGCCGCCGCGTAGTCGACCTGGCCGCGGTTGCCGAGGACGGCGGAGATGCTGCCGAACAGCACCGTGAACGCGGGCGCGGTGGGCAGTTCCTCCAGCGCCGTGAGCAGCGCCTGGGCGCCGGTGGCCTTCGTGCCGTAGACGCGCTGGAAGGACTCGGCGCTCTTCTCGGCGATGAGCCGGTCCTCGATCACCCCGGCCGCGTGGACCACGCCGTCGAGGCGGCCGTGCTCGGCGTGGATCTCCTTCACCGCCTGGCGTACGGCGTCCGGCTCACGGAAGTCGACCGAGCGGTAGCGGGCCCGGCTGCCGAGCGCGGTCAGTTCCTCCAGTGTCGCCCTGATCTCCCGCTGCGCCAACAGGAGTTGGGCGGCGCGGTTGATCTCGGCGGGCTTCGCACCGCCGCGCGACGCGAGCGCGGCGCGCAGTTCCGCCGGGGTGCGGGCGGCGGCGGTGTCCGCGTCCTCCGGGCCGTCCGGCGCGGGGGTGCGGCCGAGCAGTTCCAGCCGGCAGCGGGCGGCACCGGCGAGCGCGGCGGCGAACTGCGCGGTGATCCCCCGTGCCCCGCCCGCCAGCACCACCACCGAGTCCCGGTCCAGGCCCAGCGCGGCGGCCTCGGCCGCGCCGTCCCCGGCCGGTCCGGCGCCCGTGCCGCCGAGCGCGCCGAGCGGCGCCTCCACCAGCTCGAACCCGTACCGTCCGGCGGCCGAGAGCACGACGACCGGCGTACGGTCCGGGGCGGCGGCCTCCCCGGCCACGGCGTCCGCGACGGCGGCGGGCGACAGGTCGGTGAGGTCGACGACCGCGCCACCGTCTCCGGGTACTCGCGGGCCACGGTGCGGAAGAAGCCGCGCAGCCCCGCCGACCGGGCGTCGCCGTCGGACGGCCGCACGGCCAGCAGCCACCGCGGCCCCCGCGCCAGAGCCGCCTTCAGCACCGGGAACGCGTCCGGCAGCACGGTTGTGCCGTCGTGGGCGAGTGCCCCGAGGTACAGCACCCCGTCCACCGGCCCGTCCCCGTCGCCCAGCACGTGGTCCCGGCCCCGTACGGCGACCTCGGCGCCCAACGCCTGCAGGCTGGAGGCCACTTCGGGCTCGTCGCCCAGCAGGATCCAGCGGGTGCCGGGGAACAGGGCGGCGGGGTCGGAGCCGCCGGGGCCGTCGAGGAGCACCGGGCGCAGGACGTGCCGCCGGGGCGGCTCCCCGGTCACCGCCTTCGAGCCGGGCGACTCCACGGGCGCCGACTCCTCCGATGCCGGCGCCGCCTCCGCCCCCGTGGACGCGCCCAGCCGGGCGGTGAGCCAGCCGGTCACCGCCGCCGCCGTACGCGCCTTCGCCAGTTCTTCCAGCTCGGCGTCGTCCATCGAGGCGAGGTCCGCGCCGCCGCCCGCGCCCAGGCGCCTGGCCAGCTCACCGGCGATCTCGGCCCGCTTGATGGAGTCGATGCTGAGGTCCGCCTCCAGATCGAGGTCGGGTTCGATCATGTCGACGGGATAACCGGTGCGTTCGCCGATGATCTCCAGGACCATCCGCTGGACGTCGACGGGCCCGCCGGCCTCCGGCGCGGGCCCCGGGCCCGACGGCGGTGCCGCGACGGGGAGTTCGGGCGCCTGCGGCAGGGTCTCGACAGCGGGCGGCGGTGCCTGCACGAGGACGGGTCCGGCGACCGGTGCACCGGGCGTGCCGCCGAAGTAGGTGAGCAGCACGTCCCGTTGGGCGGCGATCATCTCCCGGCTGGTGCGCAGGAACTCGGAGACGAGCGCGTCCCGGTCGCAGGGGACGCCGTGCGGGGGGTTGGTCGTCACAGTCGTCTCCAGGGTGTCCACGACACGTCGGGCCGGTGCGAGCGCACCGGGAAGGAGGGTGCCGGCGGCGGTGCGGACGAGCTGCCCGTCGACCGTCCAGCCGGGGACCTTGGGCGCGGGGGTGCGGACCGCGTCGACGGCGTCCCGGCCGCGCAGCAGCAGTCCGGTGCGCACCGGCAGCCCCGCGACGGCGAGCCGGGCGAGGGCGTCGAGCCAGTCGCGCAGGCCGCCGCCGGGGCGGGGTTCGCAGGCGACGGCGGTGTGCGGGCGCTCGCCGAGGATCTGTCCGACCAGCCGGGTCAGCACCGACCCGGGACCGGCCTCGACGAAGACGCGCGCGCCCGCCTCGTACATCGCCTCGATCTGCTCGGTGAACGAGACCGGGGCGCCGATCTGCGCGGCGAGTTCGGCCCGGACCGCGCCCGCGTCGGCGGCGTACGGCGCGGCGGTGCGGTTGGACCACACCGGGAACTCGGGCGCGTGCACCGGGCGGGCCGCGAGCGCCTCGGCGAAGCGGTCACCCGCCCCGGCGACCAGCGGGCTGTGGAAGGCGCACGCCACGGGGATCCGCTGGGCGCGCAGACCGGCCTCGCGCAGCAGCCGTACGGCCTCGGCGACCGCGTCGGTCGGACCGGAGACCACCGTTTGCCGGGGGGAGTTGCGGTTGGCGACGACGACGGTGTCGGGTGCGCCCGCCGCCTTGAGGGCCTGCTCGACCTCCTCCGCACCGGCGGTGACCGCGGCCATGGTCCCCGGCTCCTCCCCGGCGGCCCCGAGGATCGCCGCCGCCCGCTCGGCGCTCAGCTCCAGCAGCGTCTCGGGGGCCAGGGCACCGGCGGCGCAGAGGGCGACCAGCTCGCCGTAGCTGTGCCCGGCGGCCATGTCCGGCTCCACGCCGGCGGCCGTCAGCAGGGCGTGTGCGGCGAGCCCGGCGACGCCGAGGGCCGGCTGGGCCACCCGGGTGTCGGTGAGCGCGGCCCGCTGCCGGTCCCGGGCGGCGTCGTCGAACGCGGCCGGCGGGTACAGCGCGTCCGCGTGGGCCCGCCCCAGCTCCAGGTACGGGCGCAACCCGGGGAGGGCGACGAACAGGTCGGCGAGCATGCCGGGGCGCTGGCTGCCCTGCCCGGGGAAGAGGAAGGCGACCTTGCCGTCCCCGGCGGGCTCGGCCTCGGCCCGGTGGATCCCGCGGGCGGGGGCCGCGCCGGCCGGGCCGTCGAGGACGGTCCGCAGTTTCCCGGTCAGGTCGTCCACGTCGCTCGCCACGACCGCGAACCGCACCGGGTCCGTGCTCGCGTCCGACCGCCGCGCCGCGCCGAGCGCCAGGTCGCGCAGGCGCCACGGGCGGCCGTCGGTCCCGGCGACCTCGAGGAGTTCCTCGACGGAGCGGCGGGCCGACTTCTCGTCCCGGCCGCGGAACACGAACAGTTCGGCCGGCCAGGCGTCCAGGCCCCGGGCGGGCGCCGCCGGCCCCGGGTGGGCGCCGAGCACCAGGTGGAAGTTGGTGCCGCCGAAGCCGAACGCGGACACCCCGGCGAGGCGTTCACCGGCGGGCGCGGCCCACGGCCGGGCCTCCGTGTGGAAGGCGAACGGGCTGCTGTCCGCGTCCCAGGCCGCGTTGGGCGCTTCCACGTGCAGCGTCGGCGGCCGGACGCCCGTGTACAGCGCGAGGGCCGTCTTGATCAGGCCGGCCAGCCCGGCGGCGCACTTGGTGTGCCCGATCTGCGACTTGACCGAGCCGATCACACAGCCGCCCGCCTCGGCGCCCGCCTCGCTGAACACCTCGCTCAGGATGGCGAGTTCGGTGCGGTCGCCGACCACCGTGCCGGTGCCGTGCGCCTCGACGAGACCGACCTCGGCCGGGGAGACTCCGGCGTTGCGGTAGGCGCGCTCCAGCGCGGACCGCTGGCCCTCGGGGCGGGGCGCGGTCAGTCCGAGGGAGCGGCCGTCACTGGAGGAGCCGAGGCCCTTGATGACGCCGTAGATCCGATCGCCGTCGCGCTCGGCGTCCGCGAGCCGCTTGAGGACCACGCAGGCCACGCCCTCGCCGAGGGCGATGCCGTCGGCCGAGCCGTCGAAGGCGCGGGAGCGTCCGGTGGGGGACAGGGCGTGCACGGAGGAGAAGAGGACGTAGTCGTTGATGCCGTTGTGCAGGTCGGCACCGCCGCACAGGACGACGTCGCTGGTGCCGCCGAGGAGTTCCTTGCAGGCGACGTCGACCGCGGCCAGTGAGGAGGCGCAGGCGGCGTCGACGGTGTAGTTGGCGCCGCCGAGATCGAGCCGGTTGGCGATCCGGCCGGAGATGACGTTGGCGAGCATGCCGGGGAAGGAGTCCTCGGTGAGCTGCGGGAGCTGCTCGTCGAGCCCCTGCGGCACCTTCCCGTAGTAGGAGGGCAGGACGGCTCGCAGGGTGGCCGCGTTGGAGAGGTCGCTGCCGGCCTCCGCGCCGAACACCACCGAGGTGCGGGAGCGGTCGAACGTCCTTCCTCCCTCGCCGTATCCGGCGTCCTCCAGAGCACGCCGGGCGGCTTCCAGGGACAGCAGCTGGACCGGCTCGATGTGGCCGAGGGAGGTGGGCGGGATGCCGTAGCGCAGCGGGTCGAAGGGGATCGGCGGCAGGAAGCCGCCCCACTTCGACGGGGTGGACCCGCCGTGGTGCACGGCCGGGTCCCAGCGGTCGGCCGGGACCTCGCCGACCGCGTCCACGCCGCCGACCACGTTGGCCCAGAAGGTGGGCAGGTCGGGTGCCTGCGGGAACATGCAGGCCATGCCGACGACCGCTACGTCGAGCGGTGCGGGCGCCTCGGGGCGCGGCGCCTGACGGACGCCGAGTTCGGCGGCCCGGCGGGAGAGGAACGCGGCGGCTCCCGCCGTCACGGAGGTGTGCAGCGCGGCGACCGTGGTGGTCGCGACCGCAGTACGGCCACCTCGCCGGCCATGAACATCCCCTCGGCGAGCTGCCGTCGCTCGTCGACGGGCACGAGCGTGCCGTCCGTCCCCCGCGTCGTCCCCTTGCTGGCGAGGCGCAGCCGGCCGACGTTGAGCCGTTCCAGCTCCTCCCAGACCAGCCGGTCGGGGACGCCCTCGGCGCGCAGCCGGGCCTCCTCCTCGCGGTAGCCGGCGGCGAACGGGCTGGGCACGCAGCGGGTGGCGTGCCCCGGTGCCGACTCCAGCAGCGTGGTGCGGTCGGCGTCGAGCACCTGCCGCTGGAACAGCGGCCGGATCGCGCCGTGCGCCACCGCCTCCTCGGTGAACAGGTACGCCGTGCCCATCAGGACGCCCACGGCCGCCCCGCGTGCGGTCAGCGGCGCGGCGAGCGCGGCCACCATCGCGGCCGAGCGTTCGTCGTGCACGCCGCCCGCGAAGAACACCTCGACGTCCCCGGCGTCACCGCCGTCGTCCAAGTAATCCTCCAGGACCCCGAGTTGGGCCTCCCACAGCGGGAAGCTCGCGCGCGGTCCGACATGCCCCCCGCATTCGGAGCCCTCGAACACGAACCGGCGCGCACCCGCCTGGAGGAACTGCCGCAGCAGCCCCGGCGACGGCACGTGCAGAAAGGTCCGGATCCCGTCCTGCTCCAGCGCCCGCGCCTGCGCGGGCCGGCCGCCCGCGATGACGGCGTGCGTCGGCCGCAGCTCCCGTACGGCCTCCAACTGCGCGGCCCGTACGTCCTCGGGCGCGAAGCCGAGTACGCCGACCCCCCAGGGCCGGCCGGCCACCGCGTCGCGCGTCCCGGCCAGCATCTCCCGCGTCCGCTCACCGTCGGCCAGCGCCAGGGCGAGGAACGGCAGCGCCCCGTCCGCGGCGACCGCCGCCGCGAACGCGGCCCCGTCGCTGACCCGCGTCATCGGACCCTGCGCGACCGGCAGCCGGGTGCCCAGCGCCCGGCTCATCGGCGACCCGTCCGCCAGCGCCCTCACGGTCCCGTCGTCGCCCACGGCATCGCGCACCGCCTCCCGCACCGCCCGCACGGTCCGCCGTACGTCCCCCCAGCGGTCGGCGAACCGGGCGGCGAGGAAGCCGTCCTGGCCCACCGGCAACAGCTGGGTGCGCGGGTCCCGGGCGCCCAGCAGCGCCGCGACCTCCGGCGGTCCGGCGTCCTCCGGGAGGCGCGGGGCGTCGGTGCCCCGGCGCAGCAGCACCCGGTGACCGGCCACGACGACGGTCTCCGAGCCGTCCAGGGGGCGCAGCGCGGCTGCCGTCGCCTCGGGCAGCGCGGACTCGGCCAGCAGCGCGAGCTGTCCGTCGAGGACGACCCCGGCCGCCCCGCCGGCCACCGCGGCGGCGGCCGTGTGCGGTCCGATGCCCCCGCAGGCCCAAACCGGGACGCCCAACCCCGGTGCCGCGAGCAGCTGTTGGAGCAGGACGAAGGTGCTCAGGGTGCCGGTCCGGCCACCGCACTCGCCGCCCCGCGCGATCAGGCCGTGCGCCCCGGCGCGGACGGCCTCCCGCGCGGTCGGCAGGTCGGTGACCTCGGCGAGGAGGCGGTACCGCGCCGCGAGGCCGGTGAGCGGCCAGGGCGCGTCGGGAGCCAGCACCACCGTGTGGGGGCCGTCGGCGCCGAGGTCGGCGGGGGACAGGTGGCAGCGCGGACCGACCCTGACCCCGAACCCGCCCGGCGCCGAGCGCCGCAATCGGGCCAGCGCCTCGCGCGATCTTCGGCCGCCGTCGCCGAGATCGAGGACGCCGAGGCCGCCTGCCCCGGCGACCGCGAGGGCGAGCCCGGCATCGGGTTCACCGAAAGGGGTGATGCCGATGATCATGTCCTCGGAGCGCACAGTGGACGTCATTGATTCTCCGAATCAAGGGTGAAACTGCACGGTGGGGGGTTCGGGACAGCAAAGGCGTGCACCGGGATTCCGGCGGGAAAGGATCACCGCGGAAGGCCCAGGAAATCGCTTGTTCGAAGCGCGTTGAAAGGTAGTGCGCTTATTACTCGCCAGTCAACGTTTGAACGAACGCCCGGTTTCCCGCCGCATTGATTCGGTCACCTTCGAAGAAAAGGCCACGGCGTAGGAAAACGGATCTATTGGTTTTCTCGCCGGTCCCGTTCATCCGGCCCACACATTGTTGAAACGCGCACGACCGAAGGAAATGGGTTCCTTTGGAGCGCATGTCCGAAACGGGGGTCGAAAGCTCCGGCCGCGGGTGGCCCCCGAGGCAAATCCGCATGTCGCGCCCGAGTGACCGGGAAGGGCCCCAGCGCCTCCCCGGTGCTTCTCCCGTGCCGCCCCGGTCGCCCCGCCGGTTCCCGACGGGCGCGTCACCCGCCCGTCCGGCCGGGCCTCCGCCCGGCCGCGACGTGGCACCAATACGCGTACGGTAGGGTTTACCTGCGCGTTCCCACGGTTCACCGGCGCGGGACGCGACGGGACGTGGCGCAGCTTGGTAGCGCACTTGACTGGGGGTCAAGGGGTCGCAGGTTCAAATCCTGTCGTCCCGACCAGCACGAGGTGGTCGGAGGCCGTCTTCTCGGACGAGAAGACGGCCTCCGCCGTGCTGGGGCTCAGATCCCGCGGTCGTGTGACGGGTACCGTGCCGCGACCGCGCCCAGATATCCCCGCAGCATCACCTTCGCCTCCTCCAGCAGCGCCGCGTCCCCCGCAGGGTCCCGTCGGAACGCCTCCTGGGCCAGGGCGTCCGCCGCCAGGACCGCCGCGTGGGCGGCGCGGGCCGCCGCCTCGTCGTCGTCCGCCATGTCCAGGGCGAGCAGGACACGGCGGACGCCGTCGGCCATCCGGCGTTTGTGCTCGCGGTCGGCGGCCCGGGTCCGCTCGGTCAGCCCGCTGCCGAACCACAGGGCGCGGAAGCCGTGTTCGGTGCGGTAGACGTCGGCGAACGCGTCGAGCAGCACGCCCACGGGGTCCTCCCACCGCTCGGCCGCGGCGGCCCGCACCAGGTCGTCCATGACGGCCTCGATACGCGCGAAGTACCCCGCCGCCAAGGCGTCGATGAGCGCGTCGCGGTCGGGCAGGTACTGGTAGAGCGAGCCGACCGAGACCTCCGCCTCCGCCGCCACCCGGGTCGTCGTGAGCGCCTCGACCCCCTCCGCGACCAGGACGCGCTCGGCGGCCCGGAGCAGCAGTGCCAGCCGGGCCCGGCTGCGTGCCTGCCGGGGGGTGCGGCGCAGCGGAACGGCGCCCTGATCCGCGTCTGCCGGGCTCAAGAACCGCCTCCGAACATGAAGGTGACTTTGTTTCACGTTTACGCTACCGTCGCGCCCATGACCGACTCAAGCTCCGCGCTGGGTCAGGAGCGGGCCGCCGTGGCCGACGCCTGCCGGCGCCTGGCGGCCGAAGGCCTCCTCATCGGTACGGCGGGGAACGTGAGCCTGCGCGCGGGGGACCGGGTCGCCGTCACGGCGACCGGAGCGGTCCTCGCCCGGATCACCGCCGAGGAGGTGACCGTCGTAGACCTGGACGGCAGGATCGTGGCCGGCACCCTGCGACCCACCTCCGAACTGGAACTGCACCTCGGCGTGTACCGCCGTCACGGCACCGGAGCGGTCGTCCACACCCACGCCCCCATGGCCACCGCCGTGGCCTGCGTGCTCGACGAACTGCCGTGCTTCCACTACCAGTTGCTCGCCCTGGGCGGCACGGTCCGGGTCGCGCCGTACGCCACCTTCGGTACCCCCGAACTCGCCGTGTCGGTGCTCGACGCGCTGGACGGACGCGGCGCCGCCCTGATGGCGAACCACGGCGCGGTCACCCACGCCCCGACCCTGGACCAGGCGGTCGAGCACGCCCTGCTGCTCGAATGGGCCTGCGGCGTCTACCGGCACGCCACCGCCATGGGGCGGCCCCGCGTCCTCGACGAGGGACAGCAGCGCGCCGTGATCGAGGCGGCGTCGGCCCGCGACTACGGCACCACCCACCCCGTACCACCCGTGCAGGAGGGAAACCGATGAGCCTCGGCTCGATGACCGTCGTCACGATGGGTGTACACGTCCTGGACGTGCTGGTACGGCCCGTGGAGGCCATACCCGAGGGGCAGGGCGCGACCCTGGTCGAGGACATCAGGATGACCGCCGCGGGGACGGCCGGCGGCACCGCCCTCACCCTCGCCAAACTGGGCGCGTCGGTCCGCAGCGCGGGCGCCATCGGCACCGACCCCACCGGGGACATGCTTCTCCAGCTCCTCCGACGGGCCGGAGTCGACACCGAGTTCCTCGTCCGTCGCACCGACACCGCCACCTCCGCGAGCGTCCTGCCGATCCGCCCCAACGGCGACCGGCCCTCCCTGCACCTGCTCGGCGCCAACATCACCTACGGCCTCGACGACGTGCCCTGGGACGCCGTCGCCGCCGCCACCCATCTGCACCTCGGCGGCCCCGAACTGATCGGCGTCGACGTCGCCGCGCGCATCCTGTCGTACGCCAAGGAGCACGGCACGGTCACCTCCGTGGACCTCCTCGCGCCCGGTGTGCTGGGCAGCTTCGAGCAGATCGAGGCGGCACTGCCGTACATCGACCACCTGCTGCCCAACGAGGACCAGGTCCTCGGCTTCTCCGGTGAGCCGGACCTGGCGGCGGGCGTGCGGAGACTGCGCGGCGCCGGGGTGGGAACGATCGCCGTGACCCGAGGCGGGGACGGCGCCCTCGTGGTGAGCGCCGACGGGAGCGAGACCGTGCCCGCCTTCGCCGTCGACGTGGTCGACACCACCGGGTGCGGCGACGCGTTCTCGGCCGGCTATCTGCGGGGTGTCGCTCTCGGGCGCGTACCGGCGCAGGCCGCCGTCCTGGGCTGCGCCGCGGCGGCCCTGGTCGCCCAGGGACTCGGCAGTGACCACGGCGACTTCGACCTCGCCGCCGCCGACGGGTTCGCGGGGAGCGCCAAGACGCGCCCGTGAGGCCGCCCGGGGCGACAAACCGTTGGACAACCGCCGCGACGCTGCCCATCGTTGGGGCGCATGGACCAGCAGCAGATCTGGGACGCCGAGTCCGCCCGGCGCTACGACACTCCGGGCACCGGCATGTTCGCACCCGAGGTCCTCGGGCCGCCGTCGACCGGCTCGCCGAGCTCGCGGACGGCGGCCGGGCGCTGGAGTTCGCCGTCGGGACCGGGCGGGTCGCGGTCCCGCTCGCCGCGCGGGGTGTGCCCGTCACCGGTGTCGAGCTGTCCCGCCCGATGCTCGACCGACTGCGCACCAAGGCCGACGAGACGGCGATCCCGGTCGTCGTCGGGGACATGGCGACGGCGCGCGCACCGGGCGAGTACACGCTCGTGTACCTCGTCTACAACACCATCGCCAACCTCCTCACCCAGGCCGAGCAGGTCGCGTGCTTCCGCAACGCCGCCCGCCACCTCGGGCCCGGCGGCCGGTTCGTCATCGAGCTGTGGGTGCCCGAGCTGCGCCGCCTCCCGCCAGGACAGGAGGCGACCGTCTGGAACTCCGAGCCCGGCTACATCGGCCTGGACACCTACGACGTACTGCGCCAGTACGTCGTCTCCCACCACTTCACCTTCGACGAGAGCGGCCGACGGGCCCGGCTGGACCGCACCCCGCACCGCTACATCTGGCCCGCCGAACTCGACCTGATGGCCCAACTGGCCGGCTTCGGGCTGGAGTCCCGGCACGCCGACTGGACCGGCTCCGCGTTCACCGCCGAGTCGCGGTCCCATGTGTCGGTGTACCGGCTGCCGGAGCCTGGTGCGCGCACCCCCTGACTCACCTGCTGGACGCCCTCTTGACGGCGGCCGGGGGCGGATCGACACTCGGACCGGGAATCCTAGTGAAAAGGTAGGGAAACGCATGGGGTGTGAGACGGTCGCCCGCCGAGTGAGCCGCACGGCGTGGTCGTCACCCCTTCTCACCTCCCGCCGCCACATCGACCTGCTGCGCGTCTGCAGCGCGATGCCCCAGGGCTGAACCCGCCCTTCCCCCTGCGCCGAACCCCCTCGACGGTGTCCCCGCGGCACGGTCCCGGCCGGCGCGCGGGACCCGGGCCCGTCCTCCCGTCCGACCGCTTCCGTCCGACGTCGCATCCGCCGCGCGTCCGTCCACGCGCATGCCCCCGGGGAGAGTCATGTCCGCCACACCGCTCGCCGCCCACCCGTCCGCCGGTCCGGCCCCCGCCTTCCGGGGCCGCATCGGCCGCGACGCCCGCAGCGGCCACTACGCCGTGCCGCGCCGCTACCGGCTCCACCTGTCAGCGGCCGACCCCGACGGCCTGCGCATCGCCGTCACCCACAGCCTGCTCGGCCTGGACCGGGCCTGTCCCGTCACCTTCCTGCCCGCCGTCCCGGACTGTCCGGACGGCGGCCACTCCGCGCTGCGCCCCCTGTACGAGGCCAGCGCCCACCACTACACCGGACCCGCCCTCGCACCGGTGCTCAGCGACGACTGGTCCGGGCGGATCGTCTCCACCCACGGGCCCGACATCGCCCGCGACCTCGCCCGGCACTTCGGCGGCGGCCGGACCTCGCTGTACCCGTGCGGCAGGGAGTCGGAGATCGAGGCCGTCGAGCGGATGTGCGCCCAGGGCATCGAGGGGGCCGCGCAGCGCGCCGGAGCGGCCGGCACCGAGGAGTCCGAGTGCACCGCGGCCCTCGGCACCCTCCTCGCACGCTCGGCGTCCTCGACCAAGGGCTACGTATCCAGAGCTATCTGATCGACGACCAGATCACCGCGGCGGACGTCGAGTTGTGGGTCGCGCTGGTCCAGCTCGACACCGTGCACCGGCATCACCTCGACGCGGACGCCGTACGCCGCATCGCGGGACACCCCGCCCTGTGGGCGTACGCCCGACGGCTGGCCGCCCACCCGGCCTTCGGTGCCCATCTCGACCTCGACGGTGTCAACCGCCGCCACCACGCCCGCTGTCAGGGTCTGGAGGCCGCCGGCTCCGCCGTCCAGATCCTGGACTGGGCAACCCACTCCACCCCCGGCACTGACGCAGAAGCGCAGGTCGGGAAGGTCTGACCGGGTCCACCACCTGGACGGCGTTGACATTCGTTCGGGCAACTGTCTTACTTACGCCCCAGAACGGTCATGAGCGTCAGCGACAAGCCCTGGCTTGCTGACCGGCAACCCTCGCTCGGCGGTGGGGTGCCCCAGGTGACGACCGGACCGGATGACGTTTTTTGTGGCAGACGCTTCGGTAAGCGCGAGGGCCCCACGGGGCCGGACAGAGACGGTGACGGACATGTACGCAGATCTCAGGACGGCGGCCCGCCGCCCCCGGGGCTGCGTACGGCCGTACCTCGACATCCTGGTCGCCGACCGCGCCGTCGATCTCCAGCGCGTGAACAGCGCACTGTGTACCGCACCGGGCCGTGCCCGCTGTCGGGGCTGAACCCTTCACACCGTTCGCCCGACACCGCGTTCCCGACGAACACCGCCCGAACGGTGTGCCGTTGTCCGCCCCACCCCGGTTCCCCGTACACATCCGTGCGCCGTGCGCGCCGGCCCGTCACGGCGCGGTCCCCGCCGCCCTGCCGCGCCGCCGCAGCCACCCACGCCTGCCGTGATCCGGGGTGCCCCGACTCCCGCCGGAGCCCCTCATGAGTGAACCCCCAGGCGCCGTGACCCTCGCCGAGGCACCACCCGCCGACCCCCCGCCGCCGCGGAAGCTCACCGCGCAGCGCGTCCAGCCGCTGCGCCGGCCCGGGCGGTGGATCGCCACCGTGGTCGTACTGGTACTGGCCGCACAGTTCGTGCACGGCCTGGTGACCAACCCCTTCTACCAGTGGGACCGCTTCGGCTACTGGTTCCTGCGGCCGACGATCCTCGACGGACTGCTGATCACCCTCGAAGTGACCGCGTGGAGCGCGGTGCTGGGACTCCTCGGCGGCATCCTGCTCGCCCTGGCCCGGCTCTCCAGGAGCCCGGTGCTGCGCGCCGCGAGCTGGACCTACGTCTGGGCGCTGCGCTCCATCCCGCTGATCGTCGTGCTGCTGTTCCTGTACAACTTCAGCGCCCTGTACAAGACGTTGAGCGTCGGTGTCCCCTTCGGGCCCGCCTTCCTCACCTTCGACGAGTCCCGGCTCGCGACCGACATGGCGATCGCCGTGATCGGCCTCAGCCTCAACGAGGCCGCGTACGCCGCGGAGGTCGTCCGCGGCGGCATCCTCTCCGTCGACCAGGGCCAGCACGAGGCGGCGTCCGCGCTCGGCCTGCCCAAGGGCTACCAGTTCCGGCGGATCGTCTTCCCGCTGGCCCTGCGGTCGATCACCCCCAACTACGTCAACCAACTGATCGGCCTGATCAAGAGCACCTCGCTGGTCTTCTACGTGTCGCTGCTCGACCTGTTCGGCACCGCCCAGTCGATGGGGTCCACCTACCCCGGCGACATCGTGCCGCTGCTGCTGGTCGTCACCGTCTGGTACCTGATCCTCACGAGCCTCGTCTCCGTCGTCCAGTTCTACGTCGAGCGGTACTTCGCCCGGGGCGCCACGCGCTCCCTGCCGCCGACCCCGTTGCAGAAGCTGCGCACCGGCCTGCGGGACCTGCGGGAGCGTGCGCGCAGGGAGGCCGCCGTATGAGCGCCGAGACCGCCCAGACCGTCGTGACCACGAAGGCCGCCGGGCCCGTCGGGCCCGCCGAGGCGCCGCCCGCCGCCGTGGAGGTGCACGGCGTGCACAAGTGGTACGGCGGCCACCGGGTACTGGACGGGGTCGACCTGACCGTACGGCCCGGCGAGGTCACCGCCGTCCTCGGCCCGTCCGGCTCCGGCAAGTCCACCCTGCTGCGGGTCATCAACCACCTGGAGAAGCCCGAGATCGGCTACGTCAGCGTCAACGGCGAGCCGATCGGCGTCCGCCGGCACGGTGACCGGCTGCGCGAGCTGAGCGAACGGGCCATCCTGGCCCAGCGCAGCCGCATCGGGTTCGTCTTCCAGAACTTCAACCTCTTCCCGCACCTGACCGTGCTCGACAACGTCGCCGCCGCCCCCGTGGCGACCGGCCGGCTCAGCAGGCCCGCCGCCCGCGAGCTGGCCCATGAACTCCTTGACCGCGTCGGCCTCGCCGACAAGGCCACCGCCTACCCCCGGCAACTGTCCGGCGGCCAGCAGCAGCGCGTCGCCATCGCCCGTGCCCTCGCCCTGCGCCCCGGCGTCATCCTCTTCGACGAGCCCACCTCCGCCCTCGACCCCGAACTCGTCGGCGAGGTCCTCGCCGTCATCAGGAACCTGGCGACCAGCGGCACCACCCTCGTCATCGTCACCCACGAGGTCGGCTTCGCCCGCGAGGTCGCCGACCGGGTCGTCTTCATCGACGGCGGAAGGATCGTCGAACAGGGCCCGCCCGCCGAGGTCCTCGACAACCCGCGGCACGAACGGACACGGGACTTCCTCAGCAAGGTCCTCTGACAGTCGGCGCCGCGCGCACTTCCCCCCACACACAGACCCACGGCACCACCACGACCCATCTCACCGGCAAAGCGACAGGCCACAAGCGCCACGCCACAGACACCAAGCCACAAGCACCAACGACAAGCACCAACCACAAGCACCAAGCCTCCAGCCACATGCGAAAGCCACGAAGGACGGTCATGTCTAGCCACATCACCCGACGCAGCCTGATACGCGGCATCACCGCGGCGACCGCCGTCGCCACCCTGGTCACCGGGCTCGCCGCCTGCGGTGGTGCCAGCGACGCCGCCACCACGACCGACGCCGCCGGCTCGGGCGGCGTGACCGTCGGCCGGGTCTCCAACGGCGCCGCGAAGGAGACCACCCTCAAGGTGTCCGAGGTGAAGTCGATCAGCGCCCAACTGCCCGACGCCGTACGGAAAAGCGGCAAGCTGGTGATCGGCAGCGGCACCCTGCCGTCCGGCTCGGCGCCGCTGGGATACATAGGCGGCGACCAGAAGACCCTCACCGGTTCCGAGCCCGACCTGAGCCGGCTGGTCGCCGCGGTGCTCGGCCTCGAGCCGGAGATCAAGCAGTTCACCTGGGAGAACCTTTTCGTGGGCCTCGACAGCGGGAAGGTCGACGTCGCCCTCTCGAACGTCACCGTCACCGAGGAACGCAAGCGCAAGTACGAGTTCGCCTCCTACCGTAAGGACGACCTGGCCCTGGAGGCGCCCAAGTCGAGCACGTGGACGTTCGACGGCGACTACGAGGTGCTGGCCGGCAAGACCCTCTCGGTCGGCGCGGGCACCAACCAGGAGCGGATCCTGCTGGCCTGGAAGAAGAAGCTGGAGAGCGAGGGCAAGAAGCTCACCGTCAAGTACTTCCAGGACAACAACAGCGCCTATCTGGCCCTGAACAGCGGCAAGATCGACGCCTACTTCGGGCCGAACCCGAGCATGACCTACCACTCCGCCAAGACGGCCGGCACCCCCAACGAAACGCGTATCGCGGGCCGGTTCTCCGGGGCGGGGGCGAGCCTCCAGGGGCTGATCGCGGCGACCGCCAAGAAGGACAGCGGCCTCGCCGAACCCCTGGCCGCCGCCCTCAACCACCTGATCGACAACGGCCAGTACGCCAAGTGGCTCGCCGCCTGGAACCTGTCCGACGAGGCCGTCGCCAAGTCCGAGGTCAACCCGCCCGGGCTGCCGTTGAGCGACTCCTGATCAGCCGTCAGAGACGAGCGACCCTGTCGGCCACCCCATCGAGAGAGGGGAATCCGCCTCCGTGACCCGTCACACCCGTCACACCCATCACACCGGTCACACCCGTCTCCGCGGAGGCGGAGCCCCGGCCATCCGCTCGCGCCCCCTCGGCAATGCCGTCCGGGCGGACCCGCACACCCTCGCCGGGCCCGCGACGGTCGTACGCGTCGAGCCCGCCGACGACCTACCCGACGGATGGGAGGTCCTCGGCGGGGAGGCGGGCGTCCGACTCGTCGCCCGTACCGCCCCGGGCCACCGCCGCGGCCGCGCCACCCGCCTGATCCGCGCCGTGTCCGCGGGCCTCCTTGGCCGCGGCGACGTCCCGCACGCCGGGAACACGCTGTGGAGCCGGGGCGTTGGGACTTTCGACGAGATGTACCAGGCGCCGCCGGGGACGGTGAGCGGCCGATCACGAGGGGCGGAGGTGACGGACGTGCGGGACATGAAGACAGCGCGGGACATGAAGACAGCGCGGCGCACCGGCGTTCCGAACCCGCTCCGGTCCATACATCTCCACTCCCGGCCTCACATCGACCTCCAGCGCGTGGCCGGCGCCCTCTGTTGTTCCTGACCCCGTTGCCTCGCCCCCGAGCCCGCTGACCACCGGCGGGCCCGGTGCTCCCGTAC
Source organism: Streptomyces phaeoluteigriseus (assembly GCF_001896135.2). Classification (GTDB taxonomy): domain Bacteria; phylum Actinomycetota; class Actinomycetes; order Streptomycetales; family Streptomycetaceae; genus Streptomyces; species Streptomyces phaeoluteigriseus. Next base: position 106,807 of record NZ_MPOH02000005.1, on the reverse strand, counting down.
GGACCTCCAGGAAGGCACCTCCGTGTCCTCGACACCCGCTGTCCCCCTGCATCTCGCCGTCGCCCTCGACGGAACCGGCTGGCACCCCGCCTCCTGGCGCGAGCCGGTCTCCCGCCCCCGTGAACTGTTCACCGCCGGCTACTGGGCCGACCAGGTGGCCGAGGCCGAGCGCGGCCTGCTCGACTTCGTCACCATCGAGGACGGCCTCGGCCCGCAGTCCTCCCATTTCCTGGACCCGGACGAGCGCACCGACCAGGTCCGCGGCCGGCTGGACGCGGTCCTGATCGCCGCCCGGATCGCCCCCCTGTCCCGCCACATAGGCCTGGTCCCGACGGTGGTGGCCACCCACACGGAGCCGTTCCACATCTCCAAGGCCGTCGCCACCCTCGACCACGTCAGCTCCGGCCGGGCCGGCCTGCGCGTCCAGATCACCGCCCGCCCCACCGAGGCCGCCCACTTCGGCCGTCGCACCATCGCCCGCATCGAGGCCTACGACGCCCCCGCCACCCGGGAACTGGTGGCCGACCTCTTCGACGAGGCGGGCGACCACGTCGAGGTCGTGCGCCGGCTCTGGGACAGCTGGGAGGACGACGCGGAGATCCGCGACGTCACCACCGGCCGCTTCATCGACCGGGACAAGCTGCACTACATCGACTTCGAGGGCCGCCACTTCAGCGTCAAGGGCCCCTCCATCACCCCCCGCCCCCCACACGGGCCAGCCCCTGGTCCACCGCCCTCGCCCACGACACCGTCCCCTACCGCCTGGTGGCCCGCGCCGCCGACGTCGGCTACACCACCCCGCACGACGCCGGACAGGCCCGCGCGATCCTCGCCGAGATCCGCGCCGAACAGGAGGCGGCGGGCCGGGTCGACGAGCGGCTGCACGTCTTCGCCGACCTGCTGGTCTTCCTCGACGACGACCCGGCCGAGGCCGCCGCCCGCCGCGACCGCCTCGACACCCTCGCCGGTGAGGAGTACACCGGCGACGCCCGCATCTTCACCGGCACTCCGGTCCAACTCGCCGACCTGCTGGAGGAGTTGCGCGATACCGGCCTGACGGGCTTCCGGCTGCGCCCCGCCGTGGTGGGCCATGACCTGCCGGCGATCACCCGTGGTCTCGTCCCCGAACTCCAGCGCCGTGACGCCTTCCGCCGCGCCTACGAGGCCGACACCCTGCGGGGGCTGCTCGGCCTGCCCCGCCCCGCCAACCGTTACTCCCCCAGGCTCTCGGCTGCGCTCGAGCCCGCGGGGACCCCCATCGCCTGAGCCGGAGGGAACCCCGACATGAGCAAGCCCCGGAAGCAGATCCACCTCGCCGCCCACTTCCCCGGCGTCAACAACACCACCGTGTGGAGCGACCCCCGGGCCGGCAGCCACATCGAGTTCGCCTCCTTCGCCCACTTCGCGAAGACCGCCGAACGCGCCAAGTTCGACTTCCTGTTCCTCGCCGAGGGACTCCGGCTCCGCGAACAGGGCGGGCGTATCTACGACCTTGACGTCGTCGGCCGCCCCGACACCTTCACCGTCCTCGCGGCACTCGCCGCCGTCACCGACCGGATCGGCCTGACCGGCACCATCAACTCGACCTTCAACGAGCCCTACGAGGTGGCCCGCCAGTTCGCCAGCCTCGACCACCTCTCCGACGGCCGCTCCGCGTGGAACGTCGTCACCTCCTGGGACGCCTTCACGGGCGAGAACTTCCGCCGCGGCGGCTTCCTCCCACAGGAGGAGCGCTACTCCCGCGCCAAGGAGTTCCTCGCCACGGCGAACGAACTCTTCGACTCCTGGCGGGGCGACGAGATCATCGCCGACCAGGCCACCGGCACCTTCCTCGCCGACGCAAAGGCCGGCGCCTTCGTCCACGAGGGCCGGCACTTCGACATCCACGGCCGCTTCAACGTCCCCCGAAGCCCCCAGGGCCGCCCGGTGATCTTCCAGGCCGGTGACTCCGACGAGGGCCGCGAGTTCGCCGCGTCCAGCGCCGACGCCATCTTCAGCCGGTACGCCGCCCTCGACACCGGCCAGGCCTTCTACACGGACGTGAAGTCCCGCCTCGCCAAGTACGGCCGCCGCCCCGACCAGCTGCTCATCCTGCCCGCCGCCAGCTTCGTCCTCGGCGACACCGACGCCGAGGCCGAGGAGATCGCCCACGACGTCCGCCGCCGGCAGGTCAGCGGCGCCACCGCGATCAAGCACCTGGAGTTCGTCTGGAACCGGGACCTGTCCGGCTACGACCCCGAGGGCCCCCTGCCCGACATCGACCCCGACCCCGGGGAACACCACATCGCCCGCGGCCGTGCGCAGGTCCGCATGTACCGCGATCCGCTGGCCGTCGCCCGGGAGTGGCGGGAGCTGGCCGCAGCGAACAACTGGTCCATCCGCGACCTGGTCATCGAGACCGGCAACCGGCAGAACTTCATCGGCTCCCCGGCCACCGTCGCCAGAACCATCAACGACTACGTCCAGGCGGACGCCTCCGACGGCTTCATCCTCGTCCCGTACCTCACGCCGGGCGGCCTCGACGAGTTCGCCGACAAGGTCGTCCCGCTCCTCCAGGAACAGGGCGTCTTCCGCACGGAGTACGAGGGCAGCACCCTGCGCGACCACCTCGGCCTCGCGCACCCGGACGAGAGGGGCGCGGCTCACCGGGCGGCGTCGTGACGTTCCCCGCGGCCGGCTGACCGGGCACCGTCGTGGCCCGCCCCGGAAGCGGCCGCGCCCGTCTCCCTCCCCCGAAGGTGACGGACGCCGGCCATTTTCCCCCGGCGCCGGAATGTGGTCCGGGTGCGCGTACGGCGCCGTCCCCCGCCGTCACCAGCACATGACGGCGGTCTCTCCCGCACCCCAGCCGGAGTACAGCCGGACACGGACGACATAGCGGCGGCCCTTGACGAGCCGGGCCCTGATCGTGACGTTGTGCGGTGTGCCCCCGTCGTCCCGGCCGGCCAGGAAGCGGGGCTCCCCGTCCCGTTCCTCGAAGACCACGACCACCGAGTCACCGTCCCCGAAGGTGCCGAAGCTGTACTCGCGAGTCTCCGGCGGCTCTACGGTGAAGTCGGCCTGCTCGCCCGCCGCCAGCGACAGCGGCACCGAACGGAACGGCACCAGCGCGGGTGGACGGGGCGTGTCGAGCGGCGGATACCAGCGGAGCGCGAACTCCTTGTCCAGCGGTGACAGCGCCCCGGCCGGATGCACACCCCCGCGGTACTGCTCCGGCTCCAGGATCAGCCCTGCCGTGAACGGATACTCCATCACGGACTGCGGGTCCCAGACCGAGCCGTTGACCTCCGCCGGATCCAGCTTGCGCAGGATGTTGAAGAACGTGCGGTCCCGGCTCCAGAAGTTCGGCGGGCCCGCCAGATCGGCGTACACGGCCTCGTCGTCCCAGTGGATTCCGGCGAACGGACTCTGGTGCTCGTGCTGCATACCGAGGGCGTGCCCGATCTCGTGCAGGGCCGTCGCGCGCTCCCCGGGCGCGGTCAGATCCCAGCCGAAGTTCATGGTGCGCTCGTTCAGACCGGCCCGCAGCGCGTCCCGGCCCACCGCCGACCAGGAGCCGTCGCCCTGCTGGAACCCGATGCGCAGCTCGGCCTCCGACCGGTCGTCGACCTCGGCGAACGACACCCCGATGCCGGGATCCCGCCACGCGCGGAACGCGTCACGCACCACGTCCTGCTGAGTCTTGTCCCCGGCCCACGACACCCACCGGGTCCCCCCGGAACCCGGCACCGGGATGACCGACCCGTCGGTCTCGCCGTCGAGGAAGCAGTAGTGCAGCACGGTGCCGTTGACCCACATCCGGCGACCGCTCATGAGCGCGCCGAGCCGTTCGGCGGCCAGCCCCGGAGCGAACGCGGGAGCCGGCTGCTGCGCGAGCGAGCAGTAACGGGCGGTCATGGGCTCCAGGTTGCCCCGCAACGCCGGGCGGGGCGTGAGTCGGGGGCTACTCAAGTCGCCCTGTATCAGGCATGAGTATGCGCACTCCTGTAGATGTGACGACTTCCGTACGCGACGCAAGGACCCTGCGGCCACTCCCGTCGCCGCCGTGGCCGTTCACCGGCCGGGACGAGGAACTGGAGCTGCTGCGGCGCTCGTCGGGCGCCGGGCGCCCCGGCATCATGGTGACCGGCCCGCCCGGCTGCGGCCGTAGCCGACTGGCCGCGGAGGCGGTGCGCGGGGCGGACCTCGTGCGGGTGGCCGGCACGCCCGAGACCCGTCCTACGGCCTTCGCCGCGTTCGCCCATCTCCTGCCCGAGGGCGTCACACTCCACCGGGCGGTCCAACTGCTCGCGGGGGTACGGCTCCTGCTCGTCGACGACGCCCACCTGCTCGACGACGACTCCGCCGCCCTCGTCCATCATCTCGCCGTCCATGGGCGCACCCGGCTGCTGGTCCTCGCCACGGACGGCGCACCGGCTCCGGGGGCGGTGGCCCGCCTGCGTTCGGGAGACCTCCTGCCGCGCCTCGCCCTGGAACCCCTGCCCCGCGAGGACATCACCCGGTTGCTGGCCACCGCCGCGGGGGTCCCGCTGGAGCCGCTCACCGTGAACCGGCTGCACCGGCTGGCCCGGGGGGACCTCGGTCTGCTGCGTGACCTGCTGGAGGCTCTGCGGGATCAGGGGGCGCTGGGCCGCGACCCGGAGGGCGGGGAGTGGAGGTGGCGCGGGCCGGTACCGGTGACACCTGCCCTGCGTGAGCGGGCCGCCGCCGTCCTCGGCCGGTCCTGCCCCGAGGAGCGGGAGGTCCTCGACCGGCTCGCCTTCGCGGAGCCGTTGCCGGTAGGGGTGGAGGGGCTGGATCTGGGTGTGCTGGAGCGGCTTGAGATGGATGGGCTGGTGCGTGCCGACGGCGACGGCGGCGACCGCGATCCGACGGTCCGGCTTGTGCATCCGGTGCACGGTCCGCTGTTGCGGGCGGTCGCGGGGCGGTTGCGGGCCCGCCGGCTGGCGGAGGGCCGGGGTGCGTGGCGGGCGGCGCTGGAGGCGGAGGCGGAGGAGTTGGTGCGGCGGATCGACGGGGCGACGTCCGGTCGGGGGTGGCGACCGGCTGGGGGAGGGTGCTGGGTG
>NZ_MPOH02000005.1:73354-101641 GCF_001896135.2 Streptomyces phaeoluteigriseus | reverse complement strand
CGGGGGGATGCGGGGTGTCTGGGGGAACTGGGCTGTGCGACGGCGCAGTTGGGCGAGCTTGCCCCTGCCCCCGCCGCCCCTTCCCGACCCGACCCTGGGGGCCGCGCCCCCCGGACCCCCCCGTGGGCCCTGACCGGGCTGCGTCCTCACGCGCCGGACGGGCCGAGTCGCCGCAACCGTCGCCGTCCGGCCCACCGAGGCGGACGGTGGATGGGCGTGGACCGGGGGGCGGAGCCCTCGGGGCGGGAGAGCCGGTGGCGCGGCCTGGAACGCAGGATGCGGTGACCCCGTACGACGCCGTACGGCAACTCTCGCCCGGGGGCGGGGTCTTCGCACGGCATGCCGATGCCCTGGCCCGAGGGGACGGGCCGGGTCTCGACGACGCCGCCGCGGAGCTGGAGGAGCGCGGGTTCCTGCTGTTCGCGGCCGAGGCGCACGCCCAGGCCGCGCAACTGCACCGGGACCCCCGCGCGGCCCGCACCGCCCGTACGCGGGCCGTCGCCCTGGCCCGCCGCTGCCAGGGCGCCCGCACGCCTGCGCTCGCGGGCCTGGCGCTCGGCGAACTCACCACCCGGCAGCGCCAGATCGTCACCCTCGCGGCGGCCGGCCTCAGCAACCGGCAGATCGCCGAGCGGCTGACCCTGTCCGTACGCACGGTCGGCAACCACCTGTACGGCGCGTACACCCGCCTCGGCGCGAGCGACAGGACGGCGCTGCCGTGGCTGGTGGAACCGCCGGACAGCCGGACGGCCTGATCCGCCGGGGGTCTCACACCTGTCGGCCGGGGACCCGGATGGCCGCCGTCAGCCCGGGCTCCCGGCTTCCTGGGCGTGCGCCTCGGGCGCGCCCAGCCTGCGGGGCGCAACTCCGCCCGGACGCCGCGGGTTCACGCGGCGCCGAATGCCGTGAACGCCCATCCCGTGGCCTGGTGCAGCGCGTCTCCCGGCAGGGCCGCGCGGGCGTCGCGCAGCGCCTCCGCCAGGGACAGACCGGCGCTTACCCCCTTGTGCAGGGCCAGCATCAGCGCGACCACCGCCTCGTCGTTGACGGGGGCACTGCTCGCCACCACACCGGCCGTGCCGAGCGGCAGCAACGCCGCCACCAGACCGAGGAGTTCGTCGGCGCCCACCGAGGCGAGGCGGGCGGTGTCGCAGCTGGAGAGGATGATGCGGTACGGGCTGCGGGCGAGACGCTCGAAGTCGTGCACGATCAGCGGACCGTCGGCCATCCGCAGGGACGAGAACATGGGGCTGTCGGCCCGGAAGGTGCCGTGGGCCGCGATGTGCGCCAGCGCGGCCCCGTCCAGTTCCTCCAGCACCCGGGGCACGCGCGCGTCCTCGTGTTCCAGCACCGTCGGCCTGCCGTACCGGCCCGCCACCTCGGGTACCTCGGCACCCCCGGTCGCCAGGCCCGGCCCGCGCACCAGGACATGCCGTCCGCCCGCCGTCGGTTCCGTCTCCCGGGCCCGCAGCCAGCTGCTCGCCGACGGCGACACGCTGAGCACCCGCTCCCGCAGCGACGGCAGCAGGGCCCACGGCACCTGGTGCAGCCGGGCCGGAGGGACGACGACGACCGGTCCGGAGCCCAGATGCGCGGCCGCCTCGCCGAGGAGCAGCCCCTCCAGTCGCAGGCCGGCCGCCTCCACCACCGGCAGCCGCGCGTCCGCACCGGGATGCGCCAGCCGCCGCAGCCCGGCCTGTACGTGCTCGGCCTCCCGCTCGGCCTCGGCCACCGGCCCGCCCGCGAACCGTCGCACCCGCCCGCCCCCGCACAGGAGCACCTGCACCCGCCCGTCCAGTACGGCGATCTCGACCAGCCGTCCGTCACCGAGCCGCTCCAGCAGCCGGCCCACGTCGAACCGGTCGCCGTCCCCCGGGGACTCCCCGCGGATGTGCAGGGTGCGGGAGCGGATCTCCCGCTCCAGACGGCGCTGTTCGCGCTCCAGCGTCGGCACCGGGCGGCCGTCCATCCGCGCGCCCTCCGCCCGGGCGGCGATCTCGCGGTAGGCGGTCAGTCCGCTGAGCAGCGCCGGATCGGCGGGCGGCCGCGTGGGTGGGGCCGACAGGACGGTGGCCCGCCAGCGTTCGCTCCACACCAGCAACTGCCGCGGCCCGCCCCGCTCCAGACTCACCTGCTGGGCGAGGGCGGCGAGTTCGGCACCCTGTGCGGTGGCGCGGGCGCGCAGCTCGGAGGCGCCCAGGGTGGTGCGGTGGTCGTCGAGGACGTCGAGACCGCGCCGACAGGCCTCCAGGACACCCCGCCCCGAACCGGTCGCGCGCGCCCACAGCGCCTGCGCCGCCCAGCCCGTCATCCGGGCCAGCGGCGGTCCGCGGCGCCGGCTGCGGGCGGCGACCGCCAGATAGCGTTCGGCGTCCTCGGCCCAGTGCAGGTCCAGCGCGATCCGGCCGGCCAGCAGCCAGCCCTCCGGCGCGGCGGGCGCCCCGAACGAGGAGAGCCGCTCGGCGACCCGGACCGCGTCCGCGACCAGCCGTCCCGAACTCCGCCCGGTCGCCACCCGCGCCTCCGTCAGCACCAGTTGGGCGTGCGCCTCCCACCAGGTGCGGCGCTGCCCGGCGAACAGCCGCACGGCCAGTGCCGCCCGCGCGGTCGCCGTCCCCGGATCGCCCGCCAGCCGGGCCGCCCTCGCCGCGGCCAGCAGCAGTTCCGCCTTGCGGGTGGACTGCCCGCCGATCCCGTCGAGGACCGTGATCGCCGCGTCCGCCTCGGCGAGCGCCTCGGGCGCCAGCCCGGCCGCCATCAGCACCTCACAGCGCCGGATGTCGAGCATGAAGGTGGGCGTGCCGAGTTTGGCGTACCGCTCCTCGGCCTCGTCCAGCAGCCGCAGCGCCGCCGGCACGTCCCCCGAGCGGAACGCGGCCAGCCCTCGGCTCTCCACCGCGTCGGCCTTGTCGTGTTCCTGGCCGGTGGTGTCCCACAGCGCTTCGGCCGCCGTGAAGTCGGCGTCGGCCCGGTCCACCGCGCCGAGCGCCAGGTGCACGGTGGCGCGCAGGGTGAGGGCGCGCGCCGTCCAGATGACGTCGTCCGCCTGCCGCAGCACGGTGATCGCCCGGCGCAGGTCGTCCAGTGCCTCGCGGTGATGCCCCAGGACCCACCAGGAGTAGGCCCGCCGGTACAGCACGCGCGCGCGGGTGTGCCCCGTACCCCGCTCGATGCCCCGCTCGAACGCCGCCAGGCCCTGCCGGGTGCGGCCCGCGTGCACCAGGGCCACGCCGAGCGTGCCCAGGACGTCGGACTCCCGTTCGGCGGAGTCGGCGCGTGCCGCCAGCGCGCGGGCGCGCCGCAGATGGTGCAGGGCGAGACTCATGTCGCCCCAGTCCCGTTGCCAGATGCCGATCACCTGGTGGGCGACCGAGGCGTGCAGGGGCGGGGGATCGGTGTGGAGCACTCCCTCCGCCCGTGCCAGGGCGTCGTTGGGGGCGGCGAACACCATGGGCAGCAGTTCGAGAACCGTGTCGTTTCCCGCTGTCACCCCACGGATGGTAGTGCTCCGGTCGCATGTCACACAGGGCTGGAGTCGTTTCATGACGTATCAATCGGACGTCGCGTCAACGGGACGCGAACACCGCCCGGCGTACGCCCTGGGGCGCGCGGCAGAGTACGTCGGGGGCGCGCGAACGCAACCGCACCACCCGTCCCTGTCGTCGCACCACCTGTATCAGATGAGGGTCTCACGGCTCTGACTGAAGACCATCGGGTTCAGGGGAGGACACGCCATGGCACCACAGCGATTCCACGAGCAGTTCGGGCAGATCCAACGCGCGCTGCCGGGCGTGCCGTTGGCGATGGGGCCGGACGACTCCGGCGAGTTCATCTACGAGAAGGGCGTCGTCCTCGCGCGCGACGGCGAGGAGGCCCAGGTCGTCGAGGACGCCGTCCGCACGCACTTCACCGCGGCGCCGGACCTCACCCCCGACCATGTGCGCCGGTCCGGGCCGCAGGCCAACCGCTCCGGCATCACCCGCATCCAGGTCGCCGACCCCGGCCAGGGCGTGCCGGGCGCCGACCGCGCCGTCGCGGGAGCCCTGCGCGCGCTGCGGGGGGCCGAGGACCGCGCGGGCCGCCGGCTGGTCAGCCGCAACCACGTGGTGTCCATCGCGGTCAACGCCTGCCCCGGCGACGAGCCGGTCCCCGCCGCCTACAACGCGTTGCCCAACCCGGCCGCGGCCCAGGCCACCCACGACCCGTCCGGCGCCGTCGGCGTGCTCGTCGTCGACACCGGTCTCATGCACGACTACCGCTCCTACCCGCTGCTCGCCCACACCGAGGGCGACGCACAGATCCGCGAGACCGACGAGGGCGGCGTCCTCCAGCAGTACGTCGGACACGGCACGTTCATCGCCGGGCTGGTCGCGGCCGTCGCCCCCAACACCGACATCACCGTGCGCAACACCCTCAACGACGCGGGCGCGATCCTGGAGTACGACTTCGGCGACAAGCTGTTCGAGGCCGTCGACGAGGGGGGCTGGCCCGACATCCTCAGCCTCTCCGCCGGCACCTCCAACGGCCGGGTCGACGGCCTCCTCGGCGTGGCCGCCTTCATGGAGGAACTGAGCGCGCGGCACACCCTGTTGGTGGCCGCCGCGGGCAACAACTCCAGTGCCACACCGTTCTGGCCCGCCGCCTACGCCGCGCTGCCCGAGTACGCGGACGCGGTGCTGTCGGTCGGCGCGCTGCGCGGCGACGGTGAGTTCGGCGCCTGCTTCAGCAACCATGGCCCCTGGGTGCGGGTCTACGCCCCCGGCGAGCGCCTCACCAGCGCCCTCACCGGCTTCGACAGCCCCGTCCCCTACGTGTACCAGCACTCCACCTACGACGCCTGCCGCTACGGCTTCACCTACTCCTGCACCTGCCGTTCGCCGCGCCACACCGGGCTGTTGAGCGAGGAGTCGGCGGCCACCGCGGGCAAGCCGGACCAGGTCATGTTCGAGGGACTCGCCTCCTGGAGCGGCACCTCCTTCGCGACGCCCGTCGTCGCCGGACTGGTCGCCGCGCACATGACGGCCAACAACCTGACCGACCCGCGCGCCGCCGCTCGGGAACTGCTCGCCGCCGGCGCCGAACTGGCCGAGGTGCGCGGAGCCCACGTGCCGGCGCTGCTGCCGCCCACCTGGACCCCGGTGCCCGTGGGGCAGTCGGCCGTCCCGGCGTGAGGGCGTCATGAGGTCCGAGGCCGGCCCTGCCACGGCGTACGATGACTTGCCGTACACAAGGGGTGGGACCGTGGACCGTAGTGAAGTCGGCGCGCTCGTCCAGTCCGCCGTAGACGGTGACACGGCGGCCTGGAAGGCGATCGTGGAAGGGCTGAGCCCGCTGGTCTGGTCCGTCGTGCGCGCGCATCGGCTCTCCGACGCGGACGGGCACGAGGTGTACCAGACCGTGTGGTTCCGGTTCGCCCAGCACCTCGGGCGGATCCGCGAACCCGAGAAGGCGGGATCCTGGCTGGCGAGCACCGCGCGCAACGAGTGCCTGAAAGTGATCAAGAGTCTGCGGCGGCTGACACCGACGGACGATCCCCAGCTGCTCGACCGGGTCAGCGAGGAACGTACGCCGGAGCAGTCGGTGCTGGACTCGGAGGAGGCGGCCGCGCAGAGTGAGCGCGTCCGCCATCTCTGGCAGGAGTTCGAGGCACTCGGTGAGCGCTGCCGGCAGTTGCTGCGCGTGCTGATCTCCTCGCCGCCGCCCAGTTACCAGGAGGTCTCGGCCGCGCTGGGCATCGCCGTGGGCAGCATCGGACCGATGCGCCAGCGATGCCTGCGCCGCCTGCGGGCCCGACTCGACGCACGGGGAGCCCTGTGAGCCACATGGACGACGACATGGACGACGACATGGACGACACCTACGAAGAGGCCCTCGGCGACGGGGAGTTAGACCACGGCGCGCTGGAGGCGGAACTCCGCGAGGCCGCCGCGATCCTCGACCCCGTACCGGCCGAGCTGCGCCTGCTCGCCGTCGAGGCCTACGCGCTGCACGACCTCGACGCGAAGATCGCCGAGCTGACCTTCGACTCGCTGGTCGACGCCATCCCGGTCAGGGGAGCCGTGGACGTACCGCGGATGCTCACCTTCCACACCGGCGGGCTGACCGTCGACGTGGAGGTGACCCCGCGCGGCATCATGGGCCAACTGCTGCCCCCGCAGTCCGCGTCGATCGAGGTCCTCGACGGCCCGCGCGCCGGAGCGTCCCTCACCGCCGACGACATGGGCCGCTTCACCAGCGAGGCCCGCCCCACCGGCCCGTTCGCCCTGCGTCTGCGCGCGGGCGGCGAGGTAGTGGTCACCGAGTGGATGCGCGCCTGACCCCGCGGACACCGCCCACCACCTGACCCCGCCGGTTCTCTGCCCCCCCGCCGCGGCAGGGGTGGCGGTCGGCCATGAAACCGACCGACGGCACACCCGCCCCAAGCCCTCCTGCTTCCGCGTGGGGCCGGCCGGCTTGGTCGGCTCCGTGGCCGCCTGGCAGGCGGGGCACTTGCCCGAGGCGACGTGGTGCCCGCCGCGCCTGACCCTGCTCCCGTGTGGGGTTGGCCGGCTTGGTCGGCCTCGTGGCCTCCCGGCAGGCGGGCCGCCTGTCCGAAACCCACGTGTCACTCGCCCCGCCTGTCCCTGTTTCCGCGTGGCGCCCGCCCCGGCCGCCCCTGTGTCCGCGTGGCGTCGGCCTGCTCGAGCAGCCCCGTGGCCTCCCGGCGGTCCGGTCGCCCGCCCGGAACCACGTGCCGCCCGCCCCTGTTCCCGCGCGGTGCCGGCCGTTCCGCTCGGCCCTTCAGCCCGGTGGCCGCTCGCCACTCCGTCCCCGTGGGGTCTCCCCGCTCGCCTGACCCCTCCCTTCAGCCGGAGGCCGCGTTCACCAGTTCCGTGAGTGCTTCGGCGAGTCGGGTCAGTTCCGGGCCCGCCGGGCCGCCCGGTTCGGTCATGTACGTGTCGCGGCGGATCTCCACCATCAGGGCGGAGACCCGCGGGTCCGTCCCGTAGTACGTCAGCGGTACGTACGTCCCGCCGAACGGGCTGTCGAGTCCCGTCTCCCCGATCGTCCCGAACGCCTTGCGCGCCGCGGCGAGCAGCTCGGGCGGGGTGTGGAAGGAGTCGGTGCCGAGGCACACCGGTGGGCGCGGGCCCTCGCCGTGCAGCTCGTAGGGCAGTGCGGCGCTGGGGTAGGAGTGCACGTCGATGATCACGGCTCGGCCGACGGCCGCCAGCCGCTCGCCGACGGCGTCGGTCATCGCCGCCGCGTACGGGCGGAAGTACCGGTCGATCAGTGGCTCGGGATCGACGTCCGCGCCCCGCAGGACGCCCCGGTGCGTGGTCCGCGTGTACACCGCGCCCATCCCCGCCGACAGCATCTCCTCGCGCTCGTCGGGGAACCGCTCCGGGTCGACCACCAGCCGCGACAGCCGGTTGACGAACCGCCACGGCGTCATCCCGGCCCGCCGCGCCGCCGCCTCGGCGATCTCCGCGGTGTGCGCGTCGGTGATGTGGTCCAGCTCCCGCTCCAGCGCCGGATCGTCCAGCACGATCCCGGCCCGTACGGCCGGCGGTATCTCCCGCGCCGAGTGCGGTACGTGCAGGATCACCGGCGACCCGCCGGCACCGGGCAGGAGGGCGAAGGACGGTTCGGCAGAGGTCATGCACGGGCTCCCGGGGCTGATCGGCTGCGAAGCTGCACGGTCAAGGTGCCACATCGCCGCGACCGCCCGACACGCACCTCCGCCCCGACGCGCGCCTCCGCCCCGAAACGCACCTCCGCCCCGGCCGGGCGGTGCGCCGGTCGGGGCGGAGGGGTGAGCGGGTGGGCGTCAGCTCAGGGAGGCGAGCAGCTCGTTCCAGGTGGCCGACGGGCGCATGACCGCCGCCGCCTTCTCCGGGTCGGGCCGGTAGTAGCCGCCGATGTCGGCCGACTGGCCCTGGACGGAGTTCAGCTCCTCGACGATCTTCTGCTCGTTCGCCGCGAGGGACTCGGCGAACTGGGCGAAGGCCTTCGCGAGGTCGGCGTCGTCGGTCTGCCGCGCCAGCTCCTGCGCCCAGTACAGGGACAGGAAGAAGTGGCTGCCCCGGTTGTCGATGCCGCCGACGCGACGGGTCGGGGACTTGTCCTCGTTGAGGAAGGTCGCCGTGGCGCGGTCGAGGGCGTCGGCGAGAACCTTCGCGCGGGCGTTGCCGGTGAACTCGGCGTACTGCTCCAGCGACGGGACCAGCGCGAAGAACTCACCGAGGGAGTCCCAGCGCAGGTAGTTCTCCTTGACCAGCTGCTGGACGTGCTTCGGCGCGGAACCGCCGGCGCCCGTCTCGAACAGGCCGCCGCCCGCCATCAGCGGGACGACCGACAGCATCTTGGCGCTGGTGCCCAGCTCCAGGATCGGGAACAGGTCGGTCAGGTAGTCGCGCAGGACGTTGCCCGTCACCGAGATCGTGTCCTCGCCGCGGCGGATGCGCTCCACCGACAGCTTGGTGGCCTCGACCGGGTTGAGGATCCGGATGTCCAGGCCCTCGGTGTCGTGCTCCGCCAGGTACGTCTTGACCTTGGCGATCAGCCGCGCGTCGTGGGCGCGGGTCTCGTCCAGCCAGAACACCGCCGGGCTGCCGGTGGCGCGGGCACGCGTGACGGCCAGCTTGACCCAGTCGCGGATCGGGGCGTCCTTGGTCTGGCAGGCGCGGAAGATGTCACCCTCGGCGACCGACTGCTCCAGGACGACGTTGCCGTCCTGGTCGACGAGGCGGACCGTGCCGGCGGTCTTGACCTCGAAGGTCTTGTCGTGGGAGCCGTACTCCTCGGCCTTCTGGGCCATCAGGCCGACGTTGGGGACCGAGCCCATGGTCGCCGGGTCGTAGGCGCCGTGGGCGCGGCAGTCGTCGATGACGGCCTGGTAGACGCCGGAGTAGGAGGAGTCCGGCAGCACCGCGAGGGTGTCGGCCTCCTCGCCGTCCGGGCCCCACATGTGGCCGGAGGTGCGGATCATGGCCGGCATCGAGGCGTCGACGATCACGTCGGACGGCACGTGCAGGTTGGTGATGCCCTTGTCGGAGTCGACCATCGCCAGGGCCGGGCCGTCGGCCAGCTCGGCCTCGAAGGAGGCGTTGATCGCGTCGGCCTCGGGCAGGGCCTCCAGGCCCTTGAGGATGCCGCCGAGACCGTCGTTCGGGGTGAGACCCGCGGCGGCCAGGGTCGCGCCGTACCGCTCGAAGGTCTTCGGGAAGAAGGCGCGCACCACGTGACCGAAGATGATCGGGTCGGAGACCTTCATCATCGTGGCCTTGAGGTGCACCGAGAACAGCACGCCGTCGGCCTTGGCGCGGGCGATCTGCGCGGTGAGGAACTCGCGCAGCGCGGCCACGTGCAGCACGGAGGCGTCGACGACCTCGTCCTTGAGGACCGGTACGGACTCGCGCAGGACGGTGGTGGTGCCGTCCTCTCCGACCAGTTCGATGCGCAGCGTGCCGGCCTCGGAGATCACGGTGGACTTCTCGGTGGAGCGGAAGTCGTTCTGGCCCATGGTCGCGACGTTGGTCTTGGACTCGCCGGTCCAGGCGCCCATGCGGTGCGGGTGGGTCTTGGCGTAGTTCTTGACCGACGCGGGGGCGCGGCGGTCGGAGTTGCCCTCGCGCAGGACCGGGTTCACGGCCGAGCCCTTGACCTTGTCGTAGCGGGACTGGATGTCCCGCTCCTCGTCGGTCTTCGGGTCGTCCGGGTAGGCCGGCAGCGCGTAGCCCTGCGCCTGAAGCTCGGCGATCGCGGCCTTGAGCTGGGGGATCGACGCCGAGATGTTCGGCAGCTTGACGATGTTCGCCTCGGGCGTCTTCGCCAGCTCGCCCAGTTCGTGCAGGTCGTCCGCGATCCGCTGGTCCTCGGTGAGGTACTCGGGGAACACGGCGATGATGCGCCCTGACAGTGAGATGTCCCGCGTCTCCACGGAGACACCGGCCTGCGAGGCGTATGCCTGGACCACCGGCAGGAAGGAATACGTTGCCAGGGCCGGGGCCTCGTCAGTGTGCGTATAGATGATGGTCGAGTCAGTCACCGGGTGCTCCGCTCCACGTCTGCAACATTGCTCGACATCAAGATATCTCGTGGCCGACCCGGACTCGACAGGACCCCACGGCGGAACCCACGGCGGGGACCCGCGGGGACTTCACCGCGGGACTTCACGGCGGCCGGTCCCGCAGGACGGGCCGCCATGAGACGGCATCCGCTCGAAGGGATCAGCGGGATGAAGGGGATCAGCCGTGCACGAGGAGGTCAGCCGTGCACGAGAAGCCAGCCGTGCACGAGGGAATCAGCAGCCGTGCACGCGGGAATCACCAGTGCACAAGAAGGTCAGCCGTACACGAGAGGCCAGCCGTGCACGACGGAATCAGCCGTGCACGAGGAGGTCGGCCGTACACGAGGGGATCAGTCGTGCAGAGCCGCGGGCGGTGCCAGGTCGTCGACCGTGCGCTGCTGGGGGATGACCACCGTGCCCTGCTGGAGGGCCACGGTCCGGGTGGGCGCGGGGATACGGATGCCCTCGGCCTGGTAGCGGCGGTGCAGGCGCTTGATGAACTCGTGCTTGATCCGGAACTGGTCGCTGAACTCGCCGACGCCCAGGATCACCGTGAAGCCGATCCGGGAGTCGCCGAAGGTGTGGAAGCGGACCAGCGGCTCATGGTCGGGCACGGCGCCGGTGATCTCCGTCATCACCTCGGTGACGACCTCGCAGGTGACCCGCTCGACGTGCTCCAGGTCGCTGTCGTAGGCCACGCCCGCCTGCACCAGGATGGTCAGCTGCTGCTCGGGCCGCATGAAGTTGGTCATGTTCGACGCGGCGAGCTGTCCGTTGGGGATCACGACCAGGTTGTTGGAGAGGTTGCGGACGGTCGTCTGCCGCCAGTTGATGTCCTCGACATAGCCCTCCTCGCCGCTGCTGAGCCGGATGTAGTCGCCGCGCTGGACGGTCTTGGAGGCGAGGATGTGGATGCCCGCGAAGAGGTTGGCGAGGGTGTCCTGGAGGGCCAGCGCGACGGCCAGACCGCCGACACCTAGGGCGGTCAGCATCGGCGCTATGGAGACACCGAGGCTCTGGAGCGCGACCAGGAAGCCGAGCGCCAGGACCAGCACCCGGGTGATGTTGACGAAGATCGTGGCGGAGCCGGCGACGCCGGAGCGGGAGTGGGTGACGCTCTGCACCAGCCCGGCGATCACCCGGGCCGCCGACACCGTCACCGCGAAGATCAGCAGGACGGTCAGGCTCTGGTTGACGGTGTGCTGGACCGCCCTGGTCAGCGGCAGTACGGCCGCCGCGGCCGCCCCGCCGCCCACCAGCGCCGCCCACGGCACGACCGTGCGCAGCGCGTCCACGACGACGTCGTCGCCGCTCCACCTGGTGCGCTTGGCGTGCTTGCCCAGCCAGCGCAGCAGCGTCCGTGACAGGAACGCCAGCAACAGGCCGGTGGCCAGGGCGATTCCGGCGAGGACGACGTCGTCAAGGGTCAGCGCGCGGTTCACCGGTCGCCTCCGGAGGGACGATCGGCGGCGAAGGGGGTCGCCGACGGCCGGATGTGAAGTGTCGTCACGTGGTCACCTGCTCGATTCCGGGAAGTGCGAAGTGCGGTCGCGTCCGTCGCGTGCGTGGACGCGACCGCTCATCCTGCCGTACCGGGACCGGCCGTTCGCACCCGGCGACCGGCTCAGACGATGCCTTCGGCCAGCTCCGCCTGTTCCTGGTCCGAGCCGTACGCCGCTGCCGTGGGCGTGCCGTAGGAACGGCGGGCCACGAACCACCACACCGTGGCCAGGACCAGCACGACGGCGAGGGCGAGGGAGGCGTAGTTCATCGTGTCCGCGGTCACCGGAGAGGACTGCGGCAGGCAGAACAGCACCGTCACACAGGCCACCCACACCACGGCGATCCAGCCGATCGGCCTGCTCCAGCGGCCCAGGCTCCAGGGACCTGGCTGGAAACGGTCCCCGGCGCGCAGACGCAGCAGGATGGGGATGGCGTACGCGGGCGTGATGCCGATGACGTTGATCGCGGTGACCGCGCCGTAGGCGGTCGCGGAGTACAGCGAGGGCAGGGCGAGGACGCAGGCGACGGCGACCGACAGCCACACGGCGGCGACCGGGGTCTGCGTGCGGGCGCTGACCTTGCGCCACAGGTGCGAGCCCGGCAGGGCGCCGTCCCGGCTGAACGCGAACACCATCCGGCTGGCCGCGGCGACCTCGGCGTTGCCGCAGAACAGCTGGGCCACGATCACGACGAGCAGCAGCGCACTGGCCCCGTCCGTGCCGAGCCCGTCCAGGAGGATCTGCGCGGGCGGTACGCCGGTCTCGGTGGCGAGGGTGGCGTCGTAATCCTGGATGGCGAAGGTGAGGCCCGCGAGGAGGGCGAAGCCCGCTATCCAGGACACCCAGATGGAGCGGACGATGCCGCGGGCCGCCGTCACCGAGGCGTTGGCGGTCTCCTCCGACAGGTGCGCGGAGGCGTCGTAGCCGGAGAACGTGTACTGCGCGAGGAGCAGGCCGATCGCCGCGACGTACAACGGGCTGTCCCAGCCGGTGTTGTTGACGAACTCGCCGAAGACGAAGGACGGCGACCGGTGGTGGTCGGGGACGATCGCCAGCGCGCCGACGATGAGCGCGACGCCCGCCAGGTGCCACCAGACCGAGACCGAGTTCAGGACGCTGACGAGGCGGACGCCGAACAGGTTCAGGACGGCGTGCAGCAGCAGGATCGCCATGAAGATCAGCATCGTCTTCTCCGGCGTCGGCTCGAAGCCCCACTGGAGGTTGGCGAACGCGCCCGCGAACAGGGCGGCGCCGTAGTCGATGCCGGCGATCGCGCCGAGCAGTCCGAGCAGGTTCAGCCAGCCCGTGTACCAGCCCCAGCGGCGCCCGCCGAGCCGGTCCGCCATGTAGTAGAGGGCGCCGGACGTCGGGTACGCGCTGGTGACCTCGGCCAGCGCCAGCCCCACGCACAGCACGAACAGACCGACCCCGGCCCAGCCCCACAGCATCACCGCGGGCCCGCCGGCGCCCATGCCGAAGCCGTAAAGGGTCATGCAGCCGGAGAGGATCGAGATGACGGAGAAGCTGATCGCGAAGTTGCCGAAGCCGCCCATACGGCGGGCCAGCACGGGCCGGTAGCCCAGCTCGCGCAGCCGTTGCTCCTCGTCGGGCCGCGGGACGGAGGCGGGGACCGCTGGTTCGGGCGCGGGCACCGGTGGTTCGGACGTGCGGGACATGCGAAGGCCTCCGAGGGGGGTGAGGGGGTGATGGTGTGTCAGCCGTCCGTCGGCGGCGCGGCCGAACGGCTGCGGGCGCGGGCCTGGAGGAACACCTGCGCGGCCTGGGCGTGATCGCCGGGCACGGCGGTGCGGTACGCCCAGGGCAGGGGCGTGCGATAGGGGCCGATCGCGTCGAACACCCGTGCCGCGTCGGCGAACCGGTGCGCTCCCCACAGCGCGTGCGCGAGATGGTTCAGGTCCAGCGGGGAGCGTTCGGCGGCGGCGCTGTGCTCGAACCAGGACGTGTGCGCGTGCAGCGCCTCACGGGCGGCGTCCTCGGCCACCCAGTGCAGGTCGAGAGCGGCCTCCCGCCCGCCGTCACGCCGGTAGCGCTCGACCCGGACGTACAGCGGCAGCACGTGCAGCGCGGAGCCCGGCGGGGCGTCCTCGGCGGCCAGGTACGCGAAAGCGGCCGCCTCCGCCGGCCGTCCGGACGCCGACCGCGCGTACAGGAACTGCAGCATGCGGTGGTGGGCCTCGCGGTTGTGCGGGTCGCGCTTGACGGCCTCCTCCAGCAGCCCCCACGGGCCGGGCGGCAGGGTCGGGTCCGGCGGCGGTGCCCGGTGCTCCTCCCAGGACTGCTCGCGGTCCAGCTGGGCCAGGGCCAGCAGACACACCCACGGCACCGGGTCCCGAGGTGCCGCGCGGGCGGCGCCCTGGCTCATGTCCCAGGCCTCGATCCACAGTTCGTGCGTACGCCGGTGCCGCTCGCGGTGCGCCCGCAGCGCCCGCTCCACGGCGACGCGGGCCCGCATCACCGTGGCCGGCACGCTGTCCGGTTCCTCGGCGAGCCAGGCCCGGATCACATCGGTCCCGGCCGCTCCCGCGGCGAGCACCTGGGTGCGCTGCGTCCACTGCCACCAGTGCGTCGTGCGCTCCAGCAGGGTCCGCATCGACAGCCAGCGGCCGGTGCGCACCTCCTGGAGGGCGGCCCGCAGCTCGCCGTCGTGGCCCGCGGGGTCGTACGCGGGGCGTGCTCCGTCTCTGGCCATCAGCCGCTCGCCCCCGGCCGGGGATCGGGCGGGACGGCAAGGTGGAGTAACAACAGCCCTCCTGGGGGCGGCGGATGAGGAGATCGCCAGGGTTCGGCGGTCACTATAGGGCCGGCCGTCGCCCCTCGCGCCCGCTTTCCCGTCGATCCGACAGGGCTTGTCAATACTGCAATTGACTGGTGATCAGCCGGTGTCCGAGTGGCCGGAAAGGTGCAGGTGGGGGCCTCTTGACGGGGCTACCCGTCCGGCGGCAGGCTGAGCCCGCTGATCACCGAGGAAGGGGCGTGATGACGGGTCCGGTACTCGCCGTCGACCAGGGCACGTCCGGCACCAAGGCCCTGGTGGTCTGCCCCGAACGCGGCGTGCTGGGCACCGGTTTCGCGGCCGTGCGCCCCCGCCATCTGCCCGGCGGCCTCGTCGAGGTCGACCCGGCCGAGCTGTACGCCTCGGTGCTGGAGGCCGGCCGGCGCGCCCTTGCCGAGGCCGGTGAACCCGTCGTGGCGCTGGGCCTCGCCAACCAGGGCGAGACCGTCCTCGCCTGGGACCCGGTGACGGGCCGGCCGCTCACCGACGCCCTCGTCTGGCAGGACCGCCGCGCCGAGACGGTGTGCGCCGAACTCGCGCCGCACGGTGCCGAGTTGCGCGAAATGACCGGCCTGCCGGTCGATCCGTACTTCGCCGCCCCCAAAATGGCCTGGATCCGCCGTCACCTCACCGCCGAGGGAGTCGTCACCACCAGCGACGCCTGGCTCGCGCACCGCCTCACCGGCGCCTACGTCACCGACGCGGCGACCGCCGGCCGCACCCAGCTCCTCGACCTCGACCGGGTCGCCTGGTCGCCGCGCGCCCTCGACCTGTACGGGCTGTCGGGGGAGCGGCTCCCCGAGATCGTCGACAACGCCCGACCGGTGGGCACGACCGGCGCCTTCGGGTACGACATCCCGCTCACCGGCCTCGCCGTCGACCAGCAGGCCGCCCTGCTCGCCCAGCGGGTCACCGCACCCGGCACCGCCAAGTGCACCTACGGCACGGGCGCGTTCCTCCTCGCCCCGACCGGCGGCACCCCCCGGCGCGGCACCTCCGGGCTGGTCAGCTGTGTCGCCTGGCGGCTCGCCGGGCGCGCCGAGTACTGCCTCGACGGGCAGGTGTACACCGCCGCCTCCGCCGTGCGCTGGCTCACCGACCTCGGCGTCATCGCGGGCGCCGCCGACCTCGACACCGTCGGCGCGGCCGTCCCCGACAGCGGCGGCGTCACCTTCGTCCCGGCCCTCGCGGGACTCGCCGCCCCCTGGTGGCGCGGCGACCTGCGGGGCTCCCTCACCGGACTCGGCCTGGACACCACCCCCGGACACCTGGTGCGCGCCCTGTGCGAGGGCCTGGCCGCGCAGGTCGTGGAGCTGGCCGAGGCCGCGGCGGCCGACCTCGGCACCCCCGTGACCCTGCTGCGCGTCGACGGCGGCCTGACCCGCTCCGCCCTCCTCATGCAGACCCAGGCCGACCTGCTGCAACGCCCGGTCGAGGTGTCCGCCCTGCCCGACGCGACCGCCCTCGGCGTGGGCGCCCTGGCCCGCCTCGGCGCCGCACCCGGCACCACCCTGGCCGAGGCGCTACCCGAGGCGAAGCCGTCGGCGGTCTACGAGCCCCGCGTCTCGGCCGACGAGGCGGCCGACCGCCTGGCCCGCTTCCGCGCCGCGGTGACCGCCCTGCTGGACGGCGCCCCGGCATGACGGTGACCGCCGAAGGCCCGCTGCCGGCGGACCCGTACGACGTCGTGATCGTCGGGGCCGGTGTCGTCGGCTGCGCCATCGCCCGCGAACTGGCCCGCCGCCCCCGCCTGAGGGTCGCCCTCGTGGAGGCCCAGGACGACATCGGCCAGGGCACCTCGAAGGCCAACACCGCCATCCTGCACACCGGGTTCGACGCGGTGCCCGGCTCCCTTGAGGCACGGCTCGTCCGCGAGGGCGCCCGCCTGCTCGCCGCGTACGCCGCCGAGTCCGGCATTCCCGTCGACCCGGTCGGCGCGCTCCTCGTGGCCTGGGACGAGGAACAGCTCGCCGCCCTGCCCGGCCTGGCGGAGAAGGCCGAACGCAACGAGTACCGGGCCGCCCGCCTCCTCGGCCCCGTCGAACTCCACGAGAAGGAACCGCACCTGGGGCCCGGCGCCCTCGGCGCCCTGCACGTGCCCGGCGAGAGTGTCATCTGCCCGTGGACGACCCCGCTGGCGTACGCCACCCAGGCGGTCCGTCACGGAGTGCACCTCCACCTCAACTCCCCTGTGCGCAAGGTGAGTCGGCGTGACGGCACGCACACGCTCGTCACCGGCCGGGGCACCCTGCGCGCCCGCCGTCTCGTCAACGCGGCCGGGCTGCACGCCGACACCCTCGACCGCCGCATCGGCCACGACGACTTCACCGTCACCCCGCGCCGCGGCCAGCTCATCGTCTTCGACACCCTCGCCCGCGACCTGGTCCGCCACATCCTGCTGCCCGTCCCCACCGCCCTCGGCAAGGGCGTCCTCGTCGCCCCGACCGTGTACGGCAACGTCCTCCTCGGCCCCACCGCGGAGGACCTCGACGACAAGCGGGCCACCGAATCCACCGCCGACGGCCTCACCGCCCTGCGTACCCAGGGCGCCCGCATCCTGCCCGCCCTCCTCGACGAGGAGATCACCGCCGTCTACGCCGGCCTGCGCGCCGCCACCGAGCACGAGGACTACCGCATCACCGCCCACCCCGACGACGGATACGTCACCGTCGGCGGCATCCGCTCCACCGGCCTCACCGCGTCCCTCGCCATCGCCGCCCACGTCACCACCCTGCTGGCCGACGAGACCGGCCTCGACCTCGGCCCCACCCGGACCCTGGAACCGGTACGCATGCGCGCACCCCGCCCGCACGCCGACCGCATCGCAGCCGACCGCATCGCCGTGGATCCCGAGTACGGCACCCTCGTCTGCCACTGCGAACACGTCTCCCGCGGCGACATCCGCGACGCCCTCGCCGGCCCGATCCCGCCCCGCACCCTCGACGGCCTGCGCCGCCGCACCCGCGCCCGCGCGGGCCGCTGCCAGGGCACGTACTGCGGACCCGCGGTCCAGGCCCTCCTGGCGGAGGCACCGCCAAAGCGGGCTCTGCCGGGGAAGGCGACGGGGGCATGACGGCCGCACGCGAGGTCGACGTCCTGATCGTCGGCGCGGGCCCCGCCGGGCTCGCCGCCGCCGCCCGCCTCGCCGCGGCGGGCGTCGGCCGGGTCGAGGTACTGGACCGGGAACCGGAGCCCGGCGGAGTACCCCGCCACTGCCCGCACGGCGGCTACGGCACCCTCCTGCGTCCCCTGACCGGCCCGGCGTACGCCCGTCTCCTGGTCGGCGCGGCCGGGCAGGCCGGAGCCACCGTCCGCCCCGGCGTCACCGCCCTCGACTGGGCCGGCCCGCTGTCCCTGCGCACCGTGAGCCCCGACGGCCCCGAAACCTCACCGCGCGCGCGGTCGTCCTCGCCACCGGCGCCCGTGAACGCCCGCGCGCCGCCCGCCTCGTGCCGGGGACCCGCCCGGCGGGCGTCCACACCACGGGCGAACTCCAGCGGGCCGTCCATCTCCACGGCCAGGACATCGGCACGCGGGCGCTGGTCGTCGGCGCCGAGGACGTCTCCTACGCGGCGGCCGGCACCGTACGGGCCGCGGGCGCCACCGTGGTGGCGATGCTCACCGAGCACACCCGCCCGCAGACCGCCGCGGCACGCGCCGCCGACTTCCGCCTGCGTCAGGGCGTTCCGCTCCTCACCGGCACCACGGTCGCCGAACTCCTCGGCCACGGACGCCTGTCCGGCGTCCGCGTCCGCCACCTCGACGGCCGGACGGCCGTACTGCCCTGCGACACCGTCGTGTTCACCGGCGACTTCGTCCCCGACCACGAACTGGCCCGCCGCGCCCGCCTCGTACTCGACCCCGGCACCCGCGGCCCCGCCGTCGACGGCACCCTGCGCACCTCGCGTCCGGGCGTCTTCGCCGCCGGCAGCCTGCTGCACCCCGCGGAGAGCGCGGCGACCGCGACCCGCGAGGGCGTCCACGCGGCCGGCGCCGTCCTGGCCCACCTCTCGGGCACCGAACGACCGCCCGGCGTCCCCCTGTCGGTGGCCCCGCCCCTGCGCTGGATAGCCCCGAACCGCGTCACCCCGTCCGACCGGCTCCCGTACGTGCTGCGCACGACGACGGAACTCACCCGCCCGGTCCTGTACGTCACCCAGAACGGCCGTGTCCTGCACCGCGAACGGCTCCGCACCGCACAGCCGAACCGCACCCTGCGCCTGCCCGCCGACTGGACCCACCGGGTCGACCCCGACGCCGGGCCGGTCCGGGTGACGGTGAACTGATCAGGCGGGGACGCCCGCCCGGTCGAGCAGGGCCGTCATCTCGGCGACCGGCAGCAGGGGGTTGGCGGCGGCGGCAGCGCCCACCCCGGGGTCGTCGAGCAACTCGACGATCCGCCGCACCGGCAGCCTGCGGTCCCACGCCGCCGCCTCGCGGACGGACCCGTCCGGGTCCCGGCTCAGCCGTTCCACCAGCTCGGGCGTCGCCGCGGGGTCGCGCAGCGCGAGGGCGCGCTCCCGCGGATCCGCCGCGTCGGCGAACCGCTCCGCGAGCCCGGCCGAGGGAAACCCGGGCCGCGCGACCAGCATGCCGACGGCCCGGTGCGACCCGTGCAGGTACAGGTCCAGCAGCAGTTCCGGCGGCGCCTTCGGATGCCGCTCGGCGAGCAGCAGCCGTACGGCGAAGTCCTCGTCGTTCGCGAGGAGTTCCACGCAGTCGTCCGGCAGCTCGGCGCAGACCGCGGCGCTGCGGCGCAGCCAGGTGTGGGCCGAGCGGGCGCACCGGCGCAGCAGCTCCCCGTCCGCACGGCCCCGCCACACCCACACCAGTGGCTCCAGCCGGTCCTCCGGCGCCACCTTCCAGTCGATCGCCGCGCGTTGTTCCTCCGTGAGTTCGGGACGGGCCGACACCGCGAGGCGTACGGCCGGATCCTCGTGCCCGGTCAGCGTGGCCGCGAGGTCGGCGGGGAACGTGGGGTTGCCCACGAGCCGCGGGAGATGCGTGCCCTCGTCGAGCAGGCGTTCGGCGAGGCCGCGCTCCAGCCTGCCGTGCGCGAGGACCTCCCACAGCCAGAAGTGGTCCGCGCGCGTCTCGACCAGCCAGGCGGTGCGCTCCTCGTCGTCCGCCATGACCTGGAGCGCCGCCTTCGTACGCACCTGGGGGTCCGGATCGTCGAGCAGGGCCGCGCGCACCTCCGGCGCCAGCTCCTCCCAGACCCTGCCGCAGGCCGCGCGCCGGAACAGCGGGTCCTCGTGGGTGGCGAGCGGCAGCAGGACGTGGGCGGGCGTGGAGGGCGCGTTCGCCGTCTCGTACCGGACGTTGGTGTCGTCGTGGGTCAGCAGCCGCGCGTAGGCCGGATCGGGGAGCGGCGGCGCGGTCGTGCCGTACGGCTGCGGGCCGCAGGCGACGAGGATCGCGTCCGAGGCCGGACCGTCCAGGAGACGGGCCCGCAGCGCGGGATCGGCGCCCGCGCTGTCCGCCAGCGCGGACCGCACCCGCCGGTCGGGATGCGTGAGGAGGGCCTGCGCCACCTCGTCGGGCATCGAGGCACGCCAGGTCAGCCGGGCGACCGTGGACCAGTCGTGGTCGAGTTTCAGGAGCCGCAGGAGGACGGAGGCCGGAGCTGCCGGGTTGCTCGCCAGGCCGGATACCGCGTCACGTGCCCCCATGGAAACCGTCTCCCCCGTCGTCGTCGGACCGCGGGGGACAGTGTGCCTGACGGGGTGGGTGAGGGGCAGGTCGGCCTGGGGAGCCGCCCCTCGCAGGACAGCGGGGGTTGTTCGGGGTTTGGCGCAGGGCTGTCTGCTATTCCGACGGGGGTCGCTTGGGGTCTTGTATTCCGGCGGGGGTCGCTTGGGGTTTTGGCGGAGGCTGTCTGCTATTCCGGCGAGGGTTGCTCGGGGCCCCTGGCGGAGGGGCGTCTGTCGTTCCGGCGGGGGCCTGCGGTCCTGGCGGAGGGGCGTTTGTCATTCCGGCGGAGGCTGCCCGGGGTCTTGGCGGAGGCCGCCTGCCATCCCGGACCGGTCACGGCGACGCCGGGGACCGGGGCGCGTGGGGCGGCCGGGTCCAGCGGGTGGTTGTCGAAGACCAGCACGGTGTCGTACAGCTCGCCCAGGCCCACCGCCCGCTGGACGCGGGCGGCGCCGAGGCGCCGGACCCGGCAGCCTGGTCGCCGTCGCCGTCGCCGTCGCCGTCGCCTCGCGCCGCTCGGCCGCCGGAGGCTGCCCGGGGTCCTGGCGGAGGCCGCCTGCCATCCCGGCGGAGGGCGCCCGCATCCTGGCGGAGGCCGCCTGCCATCCCGGCGGAGGGCGCCCGCACCCTGGCGGAGGGCCGCCTGCCATCCCAGTGAAGGGCGCCCGCATCCCGGCGGAGGGCCGCCTGCCATCCCAGCGAAGGCCGCCCGCATCCCGGCGCAGGCCGCCGCCCATCCCGGCGAAGGCGGCCCCGGAGCCAAGCGCAGGCCGCCCCCTCAGATCACCTTCCACCGCACCAGCACCCCCAGCGTCACCGCCCCCGGCAGCATCGGGAGCCAGACCGTGATGATGCGGTAGGCGAGCACGACGGCCGTGGCGACCGCCACCGGGCCGCCCGCCGCCACCAGGGCCACGATCAGCGCCGCCTCGACCGAGCCGATGCCGCCCGGTGTCGGGACGAGGGCGACCGCCACCGTGGCCGCGAGGTAGGCGATCACCACGTGCGCCGGTGGCACCGGCAGCCCCAGCGCCCGGCCCACCGCGGCCAGCCCCGCCGCCTGGAGTGCCGGGAACGCGAGGGA
Source organism: Streptomyces phaeoluteigriseus (assembly GCF_001896135.2). Lineage (GTDB taxonomy): Bacteria > Actinomycetota > Actinomycetes > Streptomycetales > Streptomycetaceae > Streptomyces > Streptomyces phaeoluteigriseus. Next base: position 80,516 of record NZ_MPOH02000005.1, on the reverse strand, counting down.
ACCGCCCCACAGGGCCAGTGCCCGGGCGGGCCGGGTGTGCACCGACCGGGCCTCGCCGAGCGCGGTACGCAGGAACGCCGCCACGGCCGTCCGCGGCCGCCGTACGCACAGCAGTACGGCGACGGCCGACAGCGCGGCCCCGCCGAGCGCGGCGAGGAGCGGGCCGGGCGCCCCGTCGGGCAGCAGCGCGCCGAGCCGCAGCGCGCCGGGGAAGGCGTACAACAGCGCGGCCAGCAGTCCCAGTCTTCGACCACGTGCAGCGGATGCCGGTCGCGTTCTTCACCCGCACCCGCACCGGCGCGCTCGTCTCCCGGCTCAACAACGACGTGATCGGCGCCCAGCGCGCCTTCAGCAACACGCTCTCCGGCGTCGTCAGCAACCTGGTCACGCTGGTCCTCACCCTCGCCGTCATGCTCACCCTGTCCTGGCAGATCACCCTGCTCGCCCTCGTCCTGCTGCCGGTGTTCGTGGTGCCCGCCCGCCGCATGGGCCGCCGGATGGCGGAGATGCAGCGCGAGGCGGCCACGCTGAACGCGGTGATGGGCACCCGCATGACGGAACGCTTCTCCGCGCCGGGCGCCACCCTGGTCAAACTGTTCGGCCGCCCCGAGCAGGAGTCCGCCGAGTTCGCCGCGCGCGCCGCCCAGGTCCGCGACATCGGCGTGCGCACGGCCACCGCCCAGTCGGTGTTCATCACCGCCCTCACCCTGGTCTCGGCCCTGGCCCTCGCCCTCGTCTACGGCCTCGGCGGCCGGCTCGCCCTCGACGGCACCCTGGACCCGGGCGCCGTGGTCGCCCTCGCCCTGCTCCTGACCCGCCTCTACGCCCCCCTCACCGCGCTCGCCGGGGCACGCGTGGAGGTGATGAGCGCGCTGGTCAGCTTCGAGCGCGTCTTCGAGGTGCTCGACCTCAAGCCGCTCATCGAGGAGAAGCCCGACGCCCGCGAGGTGCCCGAGGGCCCGGTCTCCGTCGAGTTCGACGACGTCCACTTCGGCTACCCGTCCGCCGACAAGGTCTCCCTCGCCTCCCTGGAGGAGGTCGCCGCCCTCGACACCCGCGACGGCGCCGAGGTCCTGCACGGTGTCTCCTTCCGCGCGGAACCCGGCCAGACCGTCGCCCTCGTCGGCTCGTCCGGCGCCGGCAAGTCGACGATCGCCCAACTGCTGCCTCGCCTCTACGACGTCGACGAGGGCGCCGTCCGCATCGGCGGGGTCGACGTCCGCGACCTGAGCGCGCCTTCCCTGCGGGCGACGCTCGGCATGGTCACCCAGGACGGCCACCTCTTCCACGACACCGTCCGCGCCAACCTCCTCCTCGCCCGCCCAGCGGCCACCGAGGACGACCTCTGGGACGCCCTGCGCCGCTCCCGCCTCGAGGACCTGGTCCGCTCCCTGCCCGACGGCCTCGACACGGTGGTCGGCGAACGCGGCTACCGCCTGTCCGGCGGCGAACGCCAGCGGATGACCATCGCCCGCCTGCTCCTGGCCCGCCAGCGGATCGTCATCCTCGACGAGGCCACCGCCCACCTCGACAACACCTCCGAGGCGGCCGTCCAGGAGGCGCTCACCGAGGCGCTCCAGGGCCGTACCGCCGTGGTCATCGCGCACCGCCTGTCCACGGTGCGGGCCGCCGACCTGATCCTGGTCGTGGAGTCCGGCCGGATCGTGGAACGCGGCACCCACGAGGCGCTGTTGGCGGCTGACGGCCGGTACGCGGAGCTGTACCGCACCCAGTTCGCGAAGCCGGGCACGCAGGTGCCGGCCCCGGCGTGACGCGGGGCCGGTCAGTCGCGCCGGGCCGCCAGGCTCAGCCCGTTGGCGGCGACCACGGCGCCGATGCCGGCCCACTCCGTCCACTCCAGGCCCTGCCCGAGCCCGATCCAGCCGACGAGGGCGGCGAGGACGGGGTTGACGCTCATGAACAGACCGAACGCCTGGGCCGACACCCGGCGCAGGGTGAACAGGTCGGCGAGGTACGGCACGGCGGAGGAGAGCACCCCGGCGGCCACGGCGCAGCCGACGGCCGTGAGCGTCGGCGGATGCCGCCCGACGACCACCAGGCCGACCGGCAGGAACATCAGGGCGGACACCCCGGCCGCCGTCGCGGCCCCCTGCGCGCCGGGGAGACGACGGCCGACGGTGCGGTTGAGCAGGATGTACGAGGCCCAGCACGCGGCGGCCAGCAGCCCCAGACCCATGCCCACGTAGTCGGCGGAGGGCTGCGGACGCATCAGCGTGACGACGCCCGCCGCGGCGATCACCGCACAGCAGGCGTCCCCCCGGCCGCGGGTCGCGGCCAGGGCGACGGTGAGCGGGCCGAGGAACTCCAGTGTCACCGCGAGCCCGAGCCCGATGCGGTCGATGGCGCTGTACAGGGACAGGTTCATCGTCCCGAACACCCCCGCCAGCAGCAGCACCGGCCACCACTGCCGCCAGGTGAAGCCCAGCGGCCGAGGCCTGCCGACGGCCAGCAGCACGACCGCCGCGACGTACTGCCGCACCGCGACCACCCCGACCGGCCCGAGCACGGGAAAGGCCAGCGACCCCACGGCGGCACCGACCTGGTTCGACAGCCCGCTGCCCATCATCGTCACCACACCACCGAGCCCTCGCGGTGCGGGCCGCGAACCGTCGGCCCCGGCAGCGCGGGCGCACACCTCGGCCGGTACGGATTCGACTGTCATGCGCCGATGGTGACCCGGACGCCCTCATGCACAAAATGCGTCGACGCACTCACCCATACGCTGACGTCATGGATGCGGAGGTGGATGTGACGCGTGATGTGGAGCTGCGGCAGCTGCGCTGCCTGGTCGCCATCGTCGACGAGGGCGGCTTCACCGACGCCGCCAACGCCCTCGGCGTCTCCCAGGCGGCCGTCTCCCGCACCCTGGCCTCCCTCGAAAGAGCCCTGGGCGTACGGCTGTTGCGGCGCACCTCCCGTCAGGTGGCACCGACCGCGACGGGCCTGCGCGTGCTGGCCCAGGCCCGCCGGGTGCTCGGCGAGGTCGCGGACCTGGTCCGCACGGCGACCTCCGGCCACACCAGCCTGCGCATCGGCTACGCCTGGTCCGCCCTCGGCCGGCACACCTCGGCCTTCCAGCGCCGCTGGTCCCAGTCCCACCCGGACACGGACCTGCACCTGGTCCGCGTCAACTCCGCCGGCGCCGGCCACTCCTGACGGCGCTGTACCGCAAGGACTGAGGGCCCGCCCTACCCGGCCGCGCACGCCACGAACGCCGCCCACTCGTCCCGGCCGACCCGCAGCAAGGGCCCGGCGCCGGCCGTCTTGGAGTCGCGGACGAACACGCCGTCGTGGCCGGCGGCCACCTCCAGGCAGTCGCCGCCCCCCGAGCCGCTGTAGCTGCTCTTGACCCAGGGCAGCCCGTCCAGGCCGTCGGTTACCCGCTCCACGCTCATGTCTCTCCCACCAGCCGTCCGATGAGCCGCGCAGACTCCTCGGCGTTCAGAGCCTGTGATCGGAGCTTGCCATATCGCAGCCCGAAGGCGCTGACCTCTCCGCGATCACGAACGAGGCAGCCGACCTCCTGGGACTCGATGTATCCGAGGTGTTGGTGCTCTTTCGTCTCCAGCGCGACGAAGGGGCCGTCCAGCCCGGAGTGGAATCCCGTGGCGGCAGGCATGACCTGGACCTCCACGTTGCGCAAGTGGCTTACCGCCAGGAGGTGTTGCCACTGCTCACGCATGACCCCGCCGTCCCCCACCGGGTTCCGCAACGCCTCCTCCCCGATGATGAACGACAACTCGGCCATCGGCACCCTGCTGATCAACTTCTGTCGGCTCAGCCGGGCTTCCGTGAGCTGGTCGACGGTCTCCTCGCTCAGCGGCGGACAGTGCCCGGCGAACACGGCCCGCGCGTACGCCTCCGTCTGCAACAACCCCGGGACCAGGAGCGGGTCGTAGGAGAAGCGGCTCACGACCTCGGCCTCGATGAGCGCGAAGTTGCGGAAGGAGCGGGGGAGTTTGGCCCGGTCCACCTCGTCCTGGAGTACTTCGAGGACGCCGCGCGCCTCCAGCGTACGGTCCGCCGCCGTCGTGAAGGCCGTCTTCGCCGGTCGCCGCCCCCGCTCGACCGAGGCGACCTGCTCCAGCGAGTAACCGATGGCGTCACCGAGTTGCTGCTGGGTGAGCCCGGCCTGCTTGCGCAGGTGCTGGAGCAGTGTGCCGTAGGCCGACCACGCGCCGGGCACATCGGGTTCCTCCCTCCCTCTCGCCGCACGATCGATCCGGGGCTCCCGCACCGCACTCATGCCCTCACTCCCTTCCGTCCCGAAGCCGGGGCAGTGACCAACGCCCCACCGCCCCGGACGGGTGCGGCCGCGAACCCGTACAACACCCGTACAGGAACCGTGGGACCGGATCGCCGCCGTCCGTCGCATCCCGTACGAGTCCTGCGGCGTACGGCTTTCTCCCCTGGTCAACGCCCCGGAGACCCGCGCACGCTGAGACGGTGAAACCCCATCGGACCACCGACCACCTGAGCCTCCGCTTCAGCGGCACCCGGCGCGGCGCCCGGCTCGCCCGGAAGCTGGCCGCCCAGCAGTTCGCGGAGTGGACGGGCCTGCCGTACGACTCCGACACCGCACAGGCCGTCGCCCTCGTCACCGCCGAGTTGGCGGCCAACGCCGTCCTCCACGGCTCCCTCCCGGGCAGGGATTTCCGGCTCACGCTGCTCCTGCTGCCCGAGCCCGGCCCCGCCGTCCGCATCGAGGTGACGGACACCCGCCCCGAACGTCGTCCCCCTCGCCCCGCGGACCTGCCGGCACCCCCGGCCGACACCCCCGCCGGTCGCGGCCTGCTCCTCGTCCACGAGCACGCCGACCGCTGGGGACACGACATCCCCGACGCCTTCACGAAGACGGTCTGGGCGGAGGTACGACACCGACCGCTGATGCCGGGCGGCCCGCACGGCGGCGGAGGAGGAGGCCGGTGAGGTCGCGTCGCCGGACGAAGGCGCGCTTCGTCAGTCCTCCAGGCGGACCGGCATCAGGATCGAGAACGCGGCCTCGTCGTCGGGGCGGCGGATCGCGATCGGGGCGGTGGGGGCGTCGAGTTCCAGGACCAGCCGGTCGCGGGCCCCGGCGGCCAGGGCGTCGAGCAGGAACTCACGGTTGACGGCCACGCGGTCGGGGCTCTCGTCGCCGTCCGCGCACAGGGTCACCGTGCCGTCGTCCGCCACCCTGAGCACGCTGAGGTCCGTTCCGCCGGTCTCGGTGGAACGGACGGGACCGGTCTCCAGGGCCTTCCGGAAGGCCGCCACGTCGACCGGGGCGCGACGCCCGCCGGGCAGGGGGAGGAGACGGCGGTACTCCGGGAAGTCGTGGTCGAGGCACTGACCGGAGACCTGCCGGTTCCCGGCCTCCAGCGTCATGCGGTCACCGTCGGCGGAGAGCCGCACGGGGCCTTCGCCGCCGAGCAGTGCCCGCATCGCGTCCGTGAGCGCGGTGGGCACGACGAGCCCCACGGGACTGCCGTCGTACCCGGTGACACCGACCCGCGCGACAGCCAGGCGGTAGCGGTCGGTCGCCACGACGTGGAGCCCCTCGGGCTCGATGTCGAACAGGACGCCGCTGAGCATCGGCAGCTCCGGATCGGCGCTCGCCGCGAAGCGGACGGCGTCCAGCGCGGCGGCCAACTCGGCTGCGGCGAGGGACAGTCGGACGGTGGCGGTGCGGAGCGAGGTCATGCGGTTCTCCCTGCGGTCGAGTAGTGCTCGGAGCGTGGAGAACTCGCCGCGGGCATCGGACAGCCCCTGTTCGAGCCGGCGCAGATGCGACTCGAGCAGCTTGCGGACGAGACCGGTGTCGGTGCCGGACCACCCGGCCAGCACCAGCCGGATGTCCGCCAACGGCATCCCTGCCCTTCGCAGGCGGGCCAGCAGCCGGGCCTCGTCCAGTTGCCCGGGCCCGTACCAGCGGTAGCCGCTCACCGGGTCCACCCGGGCCGGCACCAGTACACCGGCCCGGTCGTAGAACCTCAGGGCACTCACGCCGAGCCCGCTGTCCCGGGCCATCTCACCGATGCTGCACATCTCGCTCTCCACACCCGGGACTCTGACCCCTCGACCAGGTCGAGGGTCAAGCCGGTCCGCCCGCACCCCGCGACGGCGATCGTCACGGCGGGGTCTCAAACAGCCGATGACCGCTGCCTCCCGGCTGCTCTCGACCTCCAGTCGCAGTTCGCTCCGGGGCCTGCTCGGCGGGGTGATCCTGGTGGATCGCGCCGTGCGGGCCGTCCATGTCGCGCTGCGGACGCTGTGGGACGGACGGGTGCACTCGATCGGATGTGCCCCCATGTTGCGCTGCCGACGCTGTGGGACGGACGGGTGCACTCGATCGGATGTGCCTGACGGCGTATCCGGGGCATACGGGATCCCGGGTGGCGAAGATCCGTGCGTGGACGGGGATCGAGGGCGATGCCGGTGGGAACCGAGGCCGACGAAGGCGACCGTTGCGTTCCCGGCGACCTTCCGATACGCGCCGGCTTCACTCTGGACGGGGGCGACGGCTGCATCGCCGACGCCCGCCACCACGCGGCCGTCTTCCTCGAACGGGCCCGCACCGACCGTCACCTGCCCGTGTCCGACCGAGCGGTGGATGTGACCCAGTTGGTGGTCAGCGAGTTGGTCACCAACGCCCGCAAGTACGCCCCGGCCCCGTCCTGATGGAACTGCGCCTCACCGCCGGGAGCGTGGAAGTGATCGTGTGGGACAGCGACCCCACGATTCCGGCAGCGTGGACGGCGGATCCCGGCAGGGTCGGGCGGCACGGACTGGAGATCGTCGAAGCCGTGACCGAGGAGCTTTCCGTCGGGCTGGAGCCGGTCGGCAAGCGCATCACGGCCCGCATCGCCCTGTCCGACGCGCGCGACGGCCACGCGGCGACCGGCAGCAGACGTGAGGGCGGCCCGCTCAAGGCCCTTGTCCGCACCGGTAAAAGGTTCGGACGGTGCCCGCCGGCGGGCACATCGGCGGATCACAGCGTGTTCACGGCCCGGCTCACCTCGGAGGGGACGATGCGGCTTCGGACGCGGAAGCGACCGACATCGGCGTCATCGGTCCGCGCCAGGTGAACGGCCACCGGCCCGGCGAACGTGTACCCCTGCTCCGCGGCATGGCGGCGGACCTGAGCCGCGAGGTGCCCCAC
>NZ_MPOH02000005.1:63582-73254 GCF_001896135.2 Streptomyces phaeoluteigriseus | reverse complement strand
TGAACGGCCACCGGCCCGGCGAACGTGTACCCCTGCTCCGCGGCATGGCGGCGGACCTGAGCCGCGAGGTGCCCCACCACCTCAGCACTGCCGGGGGCCAATCGCAGGTGGGACTCCGGCGGGAGTTCGATGACGAAGGCGTTGGGTACCAGAGTGCGCCGGCGGTCCAGGATCAAGGCGCGGTCGTCGCACTCGCAGTGCAGTATCCGCACCACCTCGGCCCGCTTCCCGGCGCGCGGCATCAGCGCTTCCCCCAGCGCGTCGACCCATCCTTCCATCACACGTTCCATACCGACGAGGAATCCCATCCCGCTCCGCTGCCCGACGGAGCGCGGGGCACACGCACCCGTACGGGTGGATCGGACGGTGCCGGGAGAGCACTCGACGGCCGCTCCGAGCCAGGCCGGCCTCCGGAGTCCACCGTGACAGTCGCCGTGATCTCCCCGCCCCGGTCCGGCCCGAGAGATACATACGGACGATCGAGCAGGCATCCACTCGGGTGACTGGCGATTTCCCTGGGGTCGGAGTGCCGTGCGGGGGTATCGGCATCACGTTCGTGTTCACGTTCTGCCCGAGGATGGTGCCGTAGCCATGTCCGACGATGCCTTGCTTTTCGTTCTTCCCGAGCGCCACCCGCGTCTGGGCGCGGCCCTGGCCGCTGTCGGCGAGTTGGAGTGCGCCGGGACTCCCGCGGTACGGGGATGGCTGCAGGCGCACGGCGTCCCCGCCTCCTCCGAATACGTCAGGATCGTCCCGGCCGGAGCCGAGGTGCTCATCCCCGAGGACGCGGAGCGCCTGCCGGTCCCTCTGAGCGAGGAGGAGACGGTCCGGGTGGAGCACGCGTGTGCGCCCCCGTCCGTGACGGACATCGAGTCCGAGCTGCTCACCTTCAGGGACACCACCCAGGACTGGCGGTCCCTGGTCCACCGGGCGCTGACCTCCGGGATTCCCGCGCCGCGCATCGCGCAACTCACCGGTCTGGACCCGCAGGACATCGTCCAGGCCGTCGGCGGCCCGTCCGCCACCGAACCCACCGGGTAGCGCGACCTGGGGACCGGCGAACGGTTTGGGATCCAGAGGCGGCCTCGCGCGGGGGTGGTCCGCGTACACCACGCGGTGCACGTGGGCGACGCCACCCGCGGCGCGCCCTCAGCGGGAAGGCACACAAGCGGGCGACACCGCAGCCGAGTTGCACCCGGCAGGGGTGTCGGTGGCGGCAGCGGTGCCGGTGTCGGTGTCCTCGGAGGACGTGAGCACGGAGTGCACCAAGGCCTCCTCGACGACGCCGTGAGCCGTCATCAGGCGCGCGAAGCCGCGCGGCGCGGTCAGCCGGTCGGCCTCGACGCCGCGCGGCATCAGGCGGAACACGTCCTCCGTCGCCCGGTGATCCAGAAGTGAAGTTGGGTGAACGACGCGCGGGTGCCGTCGAGTCGCCACGGCGGCCCGCGCGATTGGCGATCACCGGTGCGGGGCATCAGGAGGGGGCAGGACCGACCGCGCAAGTCGTGCCGCGGCCCCGGCGAACGGACAGCGGGGCCGGCGGTTGTCCTAGGAGGGGAAGTGATCCGCCATGCGTACGCATCGGCGTACCCATCGGCGTTCGGTTCGAGTGGAGTACCTGCTGCCCGAGGAAGCCGCTTCGGCAAGGAGGGCGCGCAGGCTGACCACCGTGTTCCTCACCCGGTCCCGGCACCGGATGGCACAGGTGGACGCCGGACACATCGACGACGCGACGCTCATCGCGTCCGAACTGGTCACCAACGCCGGCCGGCACGGCCGCAGCGCCTGCCGCCTACGCCTTCAGGTGTCCGACGACCGGGTGACTGTCGAGGTCTACGACGACAACCCCAACCAGCCTCGCGTACGGCCGTTGACCGCGGAGGGCGAAAGCGGGCGGGGCCTGGCCATGGTGCGGTGCCTGGCGCAACGGTTCGACATCATCCCGGTCAGCGGGGGCGGCAAGCGCGTGCGTGCGGTCCTCGCCATCTGACTCCACGGCATCGCCCGCCTCGGCGGCCTGGATCGCCTGCGTCCTTGCGTGGAACGTCGTGTGTGCGTGACGTGGAGGCGCGGACGGGGACCATTGCCGTTCGCACACACGGGCGTTTGCTTGCTCGTCGGGTCCTCGGGTACTGCGATGGAATGAGCATGGCATCCACCTGGCCCCGTTCCTCCGGGGAGTGACTGGTTCGTGACGCACCTCGACGGCCCCGGCGACAATCAGGTGCAGGGACCGGGTGACGGCCCTGACGTCATCGCGACGGAGATCGGCCCTGAGGTCATCGCGACGGAGATCGGCCCTGAGGTCATCGCGACGGAGATCGCCGGCGCTGTGGAGAGACTGTCGGATCTGTGGTCCGTCGCCATACAGGGTGCGGTTATGCGGCTCTCCCTGCATCAGCTGAGGGCGCTACGGGTTCTGGAGACGGCGCCGGGACTGAACCTCACGGGCTTGGCGGAGTGGCTGGACATCGGGATGCCCACGGCCAGTCGGCTGTGTGACCGCCTGGAGGCGGCCGGCCTGCTGGACAGGGCGTACCACCCGCGCAGACGCCGCGAGGTGCAACTGCGCCTGACAGCGGCTGGTCGGCATGTGCTCGAAGACGTGGCCGGGCGTCGGACGCGTGCTCTGGCCCTCACCCTGGCGGTGATGGAACCAGCCGACCGGGCCGCGTTGAGACGTGGCCTGAGGGCGTTCCTGCGGGCGCTCGATGTGACGTCGACATCGTCACGGTCCGACGCCCCGGGCCGTGGGTGACGAGGGCAGCGTGCCGCAGGGGTGGGTCGTTCGGTCCCGAGGGCGCGGCCGTTCCGGTCCGGGCGCACGACTGCGGCACCCCGCCCCGGCCGGGGAGCGGGCAGGCAGCCGGACACCCGGGCGGTGACAGTGAGGGTGAGGCCCCGACCGGGCCGGCTGTCGACGGCAAACTCCCGAACCAGCCGCTTCGGCGAACTCGGGCCCGGGCCCGGGCCAGGCCTCCGCCGGAGGTGTGGCCGCCGGCCATCGTCCGCCCGAGGTCACCGGTGCACGGACCCGAGTCGACGAACGAGGACGACGGCGACCGGAGCCCGCGTGAGCGGACGGAACCCGCGTGAGCGGACGGAAACGGGGCATTCGGAGAATTCAGGGCACCGACAAGTACGGGAGGTATCCGTTGTGCACGCCATCGAGGCGGGAGACACGCTGCTCGTAGAAAGCCGGACAACAGCGGTACGCGCACGACAGGTGACACGCGACTTTCTGTCCCGGATCGCTCCTCGGGATCCCGCCGAGGTGGACGCCGCGCTGATCGTGGTGTCGGAGCTGGTGACCAACGCCATCCAGCACGCCGACGGGGTCACCGGGTTCCGGTTGAGGGCGGCCCCGGAGACGCTGACGATCTCCGTCGACGACGCGAGTCGCGAACGGCCGCACACGCGCCGCTCGCAGCCTTGGCAGCCGGGAGGCTTCGGATGGCCGCTCGTCCAGCGGTTGTCGAAGGCGGTACGTGTGGACGTGCGTCCAGGCGGCAAGACGGTGCGGTCGGTCCTCTCACTGGCTCACTGACGCGGAGCGGTGATGTGATGATCGCCACGTTTTACGTGGTCAACAGGTGTGAGTGCCGCGAGGCCGGGTAGCAGCCCCGCACGGACGGCCTGCCGGGGGACAGGAGGGGCCGGGACAGTAGGGGAGTGGGCTGTGACCGCGACAACACGCGTCGGCACGAAGACGGACGCCGGTACCGACACGGGTACCGAGCTGCCGCACATCGCCGACCCGCAGAAGATCGCGCCCAAGGACGCCCGGGAGTTGTCCCGGCTGTTCTTCGACCGGCTCACCCTGCTCGAAGAGGGCACTCACGAGTACCAGTACGCGCGCAACACCCTGATCGAGATGAACATGTCCCTGGTCCGCTACGCGGCCGGCCGGTTCCGCGGGAGCGGCCAGGACATGGAGGACGTCATCCAGGTCGGCACCATCGGACTGATCAAGGCCATCGACCGGTTCGAGATCTCACGTGAGGTCCAGTTCGCGACCTTCGCCGTGCCCTACATCGTCGGCGAGATCAAGCGGTTCTTCCGCGACACCTCCTGGGCCGTCCATGTGCCGCGCCGTCTCCAGGAGGCGCGCATCGAACTCGCCAAGGCCAGCGAGGAACTCGGCACACGCCTCGGCCGGGCCCCCAAGGTGTCCGAACTCGCCGCCCTGATGAGCCTCACCGAGGAGGAAGTCGTCGAAGCCCAGATCGCGGCGAACGGCTACGCCTCCGCATCGCTCGACGCCGCCATCGGCAGCGACCCCGACGGCCAGGACGCGACACTCAACGCGTTCATCGGCGAGGAGGACGCCGCGCTCGAACTCGTCGAGGACTTCCACACGCTCAGCCCTCTCATCGCCGATCTCCCGGAGCGGGACCGCGTCATCATCCACATGCGGTTCGTCGAAGAACGCACCCAGGCGGAGATCGGGGAGCACCTCGGAGTCTCCCAGATGCACATCTCCCGGCTGATCACCCGACTCCTGGCCCGCCTGCGCGCGGACATGCTCGCCACGAACTGAGATCCGACCGAAGAGACGCTGTCCAGCGGTGACCGGCGGCCGGAAGGGCCGGCCCCGCTGTGGCGATCGTCACGGAGACCTTCGAGGGTCCTTGCGTACGCTGAACGCGTCCGGTCAGCGTGAGTCCTGAGGAACCTGGGGAGCGGTGCCCGGGGACGCGACCGGCTGTAAGGTGTTGAAACAGCCCTTGACCTGCAAGAACGCAGGCAGGGAGCCTACTTGCAGGAGTCCTCGGATGTTGCGCACCATGTTCAAGTCCAAGATCCACCGAGCCACCGTCACCCAGGCTGACCTGCACTACGTGGGATCGGTGACCATCGACGCCGACCTGCTGGACGCCGCCGATCTGCTGCCCGGTGAGCTGGTCCACATCGTCGACATCACCAATGGCGCGCGGCTGGAGACGTACGTCATCGAGGGGGAGCGCGGTTCGGGTGTCGTCGGGATCAACGGGGCCGCCGCCCATCTCGTGCACCCCGGAGACCTGGTGATCATCATCAGTTACGCTCAGGTCGACGACGCCGAGGCGCGAGCCCTGAAGCCCCGGGTCGTGCATGTGGACCGCGACAACCGGATCGTGGCACTGGGCGCCGACCCGGCGGAACCGGTGCCGGGGTCGGACCAGGAGCGCAGCCCGCAGGCCGTGTCCGCCTGACCACCGCAGCAGCCCCAGGAGCGCCCGTGAGCGACATCAGCATCCGCGACGACCGGCCGGCCGGCCGCCTCGAAGCGCTCGGTGAGGACGGCCAGGTCGTCGGCCGCATCGAGTACTTCGTCCTGGAGTCGCCCGCGCCCGCCCTGGTCCCGGTGCACACCGTCGTCGAGCCGGCCCACGAGGGCAAGGGCATCGCCGGCTCCCTGGCCCGCGAGCTGTACGCGATCTCCGGCCGCGAGGGCGTCCCCGTCGCCCCGCTCTGCCCGTACGTCGTGAAGTGGGCCGCGCGTCACCCCGAGGAGGCCCCGGCGGCCGACCCCGCGCTGCTGACCGCCGCCAAGGGGTGGCTGCGCGCCCACCCTGGCCGGTTCTGAGGGCGCCGGATGCTCGCCCTCCTGCACACCTCACCCGTCCACGTCCCCGTCTTCGACACCCTGCGCGACCGGGCCCACCCCGGCCTGCGACTGCGGCACTTCGTCGACGAGGACCTGCTGACCCGCGCGCGGGACCAGGGACCCGAAGCGGTCGCCGACGACGTACGGGCCGTGCTCGCGCAGGCCGTCGCCGAGGGGGCGCGGGCGGTGCTGTGCACCTGCTCGACCCTCGGCGCGGTCGCGGAGACCGTCGCACGGACGGCCGCGGCGGGGGTCCCGGTGCTGCGCGTCGACCGCCCGATGGCCGCCGCCGGGGTCGCCGCGGGCCCGCGCGTCGTCGTCCTGGCGGCCCTGGAGAGCACCCTCGGCCCCACCGCGGAGCTGGTCGCGGAGGAAGCCGCCCGCGCGGGCCGTCCCGTCGCGGTGCGCACGCTGCTCGTCGACGGCGCCTGGGACCGCTTCGAGGCCGGTGACACCGAGGGCTACGTCCGCCTCGTCGCCGCCACCGCCGACACGGTCACCGGCGCCGATGCCGACGCGATCGTGCTCGCCCAGGCCTCCATGGCCCCCGCCCAGCACCTCACCACCACACCGGTACCGGTGCTGAGCAGTCCCGCACCGGGCCTGGCCGCGGGTGCCGAGGCGGCCCGGGGCGGCTGACCGGGCGGTGGGGGTCCGGTCGGGCGCACCTTGTGCCACCGCCGGGTGACTGGGTGCGCCACCGCCGGGCCTGGTCGCGGGTGGCCGAGGCGGCCCGGGGCGGCTGACCGGGCGGTGGGGGTCCGGCCGGGCGCACCCTGTGCCACCGCCGGGTGACTGCGCGCGCCACCGCCGGGTAGACGGGGCAGTAGTCCAGAGCCAAGCCCATCCCTGGCCGGAGGACACGATGACCAACCCGTTCCCGGACCCCGTCCAGCCACCGCCGACGCCGGGTCCCGACCCGTACCCCAGCCCGGTTCCGAATCCCCAACCGCCCCCGGGGCCGGACCCCACTCCACCCGTTCCCGGACCGGGCCCCGAGCCGTCCCCGAGTCCGACCCCGCCGGCCCCACCGCATCCGGGCCCACCGCCGCCGGACCCGGACCCGTCCCCGATCCCGCCGGGTCCCGAGCCCGTCCCGAACCCGGAGCCGGGCCCACCCCTGAGCTGACCCGGGGTGCACGAAGCGGTGGGCGGCACCCGCGGGACGCCGCCCACCGCGAGGACCCTCGCAGCCGGGCGGCTACGCCGAGACCTCCGACCGGTCCCCGCCCCACAGGGTGTGGAACGACCCGTCGCGGTCCACCCGCCGGTACGTGTGCGCCCCGAAGAAGTCCCGCTGGCCCTGCGTCAGCGCCGCGGGCAGCCGCTCGGCACGCAGCGCGTCGTAGTAGGCGAGCGCCGCAGCGAACCCCGGCGTGGCGACGCCCTGGAGGGTCGCGGCGACCAGCACCTCGCGCCACGCGTCCTGCGCCGCCCCGATCTCGGAGGCGAACGTCTCGTCGGACAGCAGGCTCGGCAGGTCCGGCCGGGCGTCGTACGCGGCGCGGATCCGGTCGAGGAAGGCCGCCCGGATGATGCAGCCGCCCCGCCAGATCGCGGAGACGGCACCGAGGTCGATGTCCCAGCCGTACTCCGCACCACCCGCGGCGATCTCGTGGAAGCCCTGCGTGTACGACACGATCTTCGAGGCGTACAGCGCCTGTTCCACCCGGTCCGCGAAGGCCTGCGCCTCCGCCCGGTCCAGCGCCGCCGGCTTCGGCCCGCTCAGGCCGCGCGAGGCCTGACGCAGCGCCGCGTGGCCGGACAGCGACCGGGCGAACACGGCCTCCGCGATGCCCGACACCGGCACCCCGAGGTCCAGCGCGATCTGCACGGTCCAGCGGCCGGTGCCCTTCTGCTCGGCTCCGCGATGCCCGACACCGGCACCCCGAGGTCCAGCGCGATCTGCACGGTCCAGCGGCCGGTGCCCTTCTGCTCGGCCTGGTCCACCACCACGTCCACGAACGGCTCGCCCGTCGCCGCGTCCACGTGCGACAGCACCTCGGCCGTGATCTCGATCAGGTACGAGTCCAGCCGGCCGGTGTTCCAGGTGCGGAAGATGTCCGCGATCTCGGCCGGGGAGTACCCGCCTACGTCGCGCAGCAGCTGGTACGCCTCCCCGATCAGCTGCATGTCGGCGTACTCGATGCCGTTGTGCACCATCTTCACGAAATGCCCGGCCCCGTCCGGACCGACGTGCGTCACACACGGCGCCCCGTCGGCCGCCTTCGCGGAGATCTTCTCCAGCATGGGGCCCAGCGACTCGTACGACTCCGGGGAGCCGCCCGGCATGATGCTCGGGCCGTGCAGCGCCCCCTCCTCGCCGCCGGAGATGCCCGTGCCCACGAAGTGGATGCCGCGCTCCCGCAGCTCGCGCTCGCGGCGCCGGGTGTCCGCGAAGTGCGCGTTGCCACCATCGATGATCATGTCGCCGGGCTCCAGCAGCGGCGCGAACTCCTGGATCACCGCGTCGGTCGGTTCCCCGGCCTTGACCATGACGACCAGGCGGCGGGGCCGCTCCAGCGCCGCCACGAACTCCTTGGCGGTCTCGGCGGCGATGAACTCGCCCTCGCCGCCGAACTCCTCCACAAGGGCGTGCGTGCGCGCCGCCGTCCGGTTGTGCAGCGCGACCGTGAAGCCGTTGCGGGCGAAGTTGCGGGCGAGATTGCGGCCCATGACCGCGAGTCCCGTGACGCCGATCTGGGCTGAGTCAGTCATCCGGTTGGCTCCTCAAGAATCGGTAGCTCGTCGGCCGGTGATCCGTGCGTGACGCTCACGCGCCGGCGCCGGTCCCGTCCCGTGCACATCCTGTCGCGTCGCTCCGCCCACCGCACGCGCTGGACACGCGAAGTCGCCCACCCGGATACGGACACAGGGGCCCGCCCGTCTCAGACGTCACGCAACAGGCCTGCCATCCGGCCGAGTTGAGCCAGTGCGGCTGATACTCGTCTTGTCACGGCCAGTGAGCAGCCCTTACTTTTGCCCCTCCTGACGCATGTCGAGGGGGATCTCCATGGCCGTACGCGGTCGGCACCGCCGGTATCAGCCGAACAGGATCAACCGGGCCTCGCTCACCGTCACGGCGGGTGGCGCCGGCATGGCGATCCCGCTCATCGGCGCCGGAGCCGCCCAGGCGGCCGACGTGGAAACCTGGGACAAGGTCGCCGCGTGCGAGTCGACCAACGACTGGAACATCAACACGGGCAACGGCTACTACGGCGGCCTCCAGTTCACCCAGTCCACCTGGGAGGCGTACGGCGGCACCCGGTACGCGCCGCGCGCGGACCTGGCCACCAAGGACCAGCAGATCGCCGTGGCGGAGCGGGTGCTGGACGGTCAGGGGCCGGGCGCCTGGCCCACCTGCTCGGTGCGGGCGGGACTGACCGCCGGCGGCGACGCCCCCGACATCGATCCGGCCGGCACGTCCGCGAAGTCCACCGGGAAGTCCACCGGCACCAAGCCGGTCAGCACTCTCAAAGACGTCCAGCCGCAGACCACGCCCCAGTCACGGGCCGGCACCGCCGAGATGTACACGGTCGTGCGGGGCGACACCCTCTCCGGGATCGCCGACGAGAAGGCCGTACGGGGCGGCTGGCAGCGGCTGTACACCGCGAACCGGACGACGATCGGAACCGACCCCGACCTCATCGTTCCCGGCCAGCGGCTGGATCTGCGCGGCCAGGCCGCCGCCAAGGCCCCGGCCACCAGAACCCCGAGCACCACGGAGCGCAAGGAACCCGCGCAGAAGAAGACGGCCGAGAAGAAGACGGCCGAGAAAAAGGCGGCCGAGAAGAAGACGTCGGAGAAGTCGTCGGAGAAGAAGACGGCCGGCCGTTCCTTCGTCGCCCCCGTCGACGCCGGCCTCGGCACGCCGTACCACGCGACGGGATCGTCCTGGTCGAAGGGCTACCACACCGGCGTCGACTTCCCCGTGCCCACCGGCACGTCGGTGAAGTCCATCGCCCCGGGCACGGTGGTCAGCGCGGGCTGGGGCGGTTCCTTCGGCTACCAGGTGGTCGTCCGGCACTCCGACGGCCGCTACTCGCAGTACGCGCACCTGTCCGCGATCTCCGTGCGGGACG
>NZ_MPOH02000005.1:34475-63482 GCF_001896135.2 Streptomyces phaeoluteigriseus | reverse complement strand
GGCCACCGGCCGCCACCACACCGCAGCTCAGGGCGAGCGCCGTGCCCGTGGTGCCGTAGCGGAACGTCTCGCCGAACATCGTGATGCCGACGGCGGCCGCCACGACGGGGTTCACCACGGTCAGCGTGGCCAGCGGGGCCGCGAGACCCGCGCCGCGGTAGGCGGCCTGCGACAGCAGCATGCCGGCCGTGGCCAGGACGCCGATCACGGCCAGGGAGGGCACGTCGGCCGCCGAGACGCCGCCGGTCCAGTCGACCGCGACGGTCTTGGTGAACACCGACGACATGCCGAACGCTATGCCCGAGCCGGTCGCCAACAGCATGCTGCGCACCGCCGGGTGCCGGTGCGCGGCCCGGCCGGCGACCATCAGAGCCACGACCGCGCCGCCGGTGACCACGGCCGCGCCCACCCGCTGCGGGGTGCTCAGCGACTGCGCGTCGGCCGCGCCGACCAGGGAGAGCAGACCGGCCAGACCGATGGTCGCCATGATGGCGCCCCGCCAGGCCGTCGCCCCCGCCTTGCGGCTCACGAACATCGCCGCCATCGGCAGCGCGAACACGATGGTGAGCGCACCCAGCGGCTGGACCAGGCTGAGCGGGCCGTAGGCGAGCGCCACGACATGCAGCAGGCCGCCGAGACCGTTCAGTGCGACCGCCGCCCACCAGCCGGGCCGCCGCAGCGGGGCGTAGTGCTCGTCGGGGGAGGACACCGCGACCTGCTCCTGCACGATCGCCCCGGCCGCGTAGGCCACCGCGGAGACGAGCGACAGGACCACGGACAACGCGAGGGCGCTCATGAGCTGCTCCTCTGCGTGGGGCGGGGCCCCGGGGCCCGGCGCGGCGAACGGTCGGCTCTCATACCCAACACGATGCCTTGTCGATCTGTTCCCGTCGTCGTCCCTGAGCACGCATTGGGTCCTACTACCGATGGAGTACGAAGCGCCCACAGTCCTCCCCAGGGTGGGTGATTCACCCGGGATCCCCCTGAGCACGGCCCCTACGCTCCTTGGTACTACTGCACTTCGTGGACCTCGACCCCCAACTGGCGGCCCTACGCCCCCTCGGCGGCTTCTTCGCCCTCAGCACGGCACCGCCCACCGGCGGACCGGGAGAACCGGCCCGGCCGCTGCCGACGCTCGCCCAGGCCTACGCCGCGGCGCCCACCGGCGCGGACGGCGATCCGCCGGCCGACCTGCCGGCCGATCCACCGGCCGATCCACTGGCCTTCCGGATCGGCAAGGTCGCCCGCGCGCTGCGCGCCCCCGAGCCGCGCATCGCCGCCTCCGTGGCCCAGCAGGGGCTCGCCGCCCGGCTGTGGTCGGTCGCGCTGGGCTGTGCCGTCCTCTACGTCCGCCCACCCGAGCTGGCTCCGGGGCTGCTGCGCTGGGACCCGGACGGCAGCGCCCCGGACGACCTGTGGCTGACGGAGGTCCACGCATCCCGCCCGGCGGACGCGGAGACCCTGGCGGCCACCGTCCTGCACGGCCACCTCGAACCGCTGGCGGCGGCCCTGCGCGCCCGCCACCGCCTCGCCCCCGGTCTGCTGCGCGGCAACGCGGCCTCGGCCCTGGCCGGCGCGGCCCGTCAGCTCGACGCATGGGCGCGGGCGCACGGCCGCCCCGACGCCGCGGCCCGCACCCGCGCCCTCACCGCCGAACTCCTCGCCCACCCCCTCCTCGCCGGTACCGGAACCCTCACCGGTACGGCCTTCCGCCGTCGCAGTTGCTGCCTCTACCACCGGGTGCCCGGCGGCGGGGTCTGCGGTGACTGTTGCTTCGTACGACCCCCGCGCTCTTCCCCACGCGGCCCGTCTGGGTGACCATGAAGGGGACCGGCCTTCACAAGCGAGATCCAGGGGGTTGCCGGGTGCGAGTGGGACTGCTGACCCGGGAGTACCCCCCGGACGTGTACGGCGGGGCGGGTGTCCATGTCGAGTTCCTTGCCCGTGAGTTGCGCGAGCTGGTGGATCTGGACGTGCACTGCTGGGGCGAGGGCCGTACGGAGGGCGTGCGGCGTCACCGCTCCTGGTCCGCGCTCGACGGAACCAACGACGCGCTGCGCACGTTCTCCGTGGACCTGGCCATGGCCGCCGCGCTGGAGGGCCGTGAGCTGGTCCACTCGCACACCTGGTACGCCAACCTCGCCGGTCACCTCGCCAAGGAGCTGTACGGCGTCCCGCACGTGGTGACCGCGCACTCGCTGGAGCCCCTGCGCCCGTGGAAGGCCGAGCAGCTCGGCGGCGGGTACCGCCTGTCCGGGTGGGCCGAGCGGACCGCCGTGGAGGCCGCCGACGCGGTGATCGCCGTGTCCGGCGCGATGCGCGAGGACATCCTCGCCTGCTATCCCCAGCTGGACGCCGACCGGGTCCACGTCGTGCACAACGGCATCGACACCGCCCTGTACCGGCCCGACCACCGCACCGACGCGCTCAATAGGATCGGCGTCGACCCGGCCCGCCCGTACGTGCTGTTCGTCGGCCGCATCACCCGACAGAAGGGCGTCCCGCACCTGTTGCGCGCCGTCCGGGACATCGACCCGGCGGCCCAGGTCGTCCTGTGCGCGGGCGCGCCCGACACCCCCGAGATCGACCGCGAGTTCCGTGAGCTGTTCGCGGAGCTGAGCCGGGCCCGGGACGGGGTGCACTGGATCCCGCGGATGCTGCCGCGTCCGGAGGTCATCCAGCTCCTCACCCACGCGGCCGTCTTCGTCTGCCCCTCGGTGTACGAGCCCCTCGGCATCGTCAACCTGGAGGCGATGGCCTGCGGTACGCCCGTCGTGGCCTCCCGGGTGGGCGGCATCCCGGAGGTCGTCGAGGACGGCGCGACGGGGCTGCTGGTCCCCCTGGAGGAGGGACCCGAGGGGGCCGGTGCCTTCGAGGCCGGCCTCACGCGGGCACTCGACACGGTGCTGGGCGATCCCGGCGGCGCCCGCCGCATGGGAGAGGCCGGGCGGGTGCGCGCGGTGGAGGAGTTCGGCTGGGACGCGGTCGCCCGGCGAACCGTCCGACTGTACGAGGACACCCTCAAACAGGCGTAGCGCGCCCCCGGCGGGGGCAGCAATGGATCACAGATCTGGGTGAGGGGAGCGGCCATGCGTCGTGGTGGACCTTCGGTCCTCGGAATCGTGCTGGCGGGTGGCGAGGGCAAACGCCTGATGCCCCTCACCGCGGACCGCGCGAAGCCCGCGGTCACCTTCGGCGGGACGTACCGTCTCGTCGACTTCGTCCTGTCCAACCTCGTCAACGCCGACATCCTGCGCATCTGTGTCCTGACGCAGTACAAGTCGCACTCGCTGGACCGGCACATCACCACGACCTGGCGGATGTCGAGCCTGCTCGGCAACTACGTCACCCCGGTCCCGGCCCAGCAGCGTCTCGGCCCGCGCTGGTACCTGGGCAGCGCCGACGCGATCCTGCAGTCGCTGAACCTGATCTACGACGAGCGGCCCGAGTATGTGGCGGTGTTCGGCGCCGACCACGTGTACCGCATGGACCCGCGCCAGATGCTCGCCCAGCACATCGACAGCGGCGCGGGCGTGACCGTGGCCGGCATCCGGGTGCCGCGCGCCGAGTCCTCGTCCTTCGGCGTGATCACGCCGGGCTCGGACGGGCAGACGGTGGAGCGGTTCCTGGAGAAGCCGACCGAACCGCCGGGCCTCGCGGACGACCCGGACTGCGTGTTCGCCTCCATGGGCAACTACATCTTCACCACCAAGGCCCTCATCGAGGCGCTCCAGCGGGACGCCGAGGACGAGCGCTCCGTGCACGACATGGGCGGCTCGATCCTGCCTCAGCTCACCGACCGGGGTGAGGCCCAGCTGTACGACTTCAGCGAGAACCACGTGCCGGGCGAGACCACCCGCGACCAGGGCTACTGGCGGGACGTGGGCACGCTCGACGCGTACTACGACGCCCACATGGACCTGATCGCCGAACGGCCCGCCTTCAACCTGTACAACCGGAGCTGGCCGATCTACACCCACTCGGGTCAGCTCTCCCCGGCCCGTTTCAACGCGGGCGGCATCGCCGGCGAGTCGATCATCAGTGCGGGCTGCCTCATCCGGGGCCAGGTCACCCGGTCGGTGTTGTCGCCGGGCGTCCTGGTCGATCCGGGGGCGGTCGTCCAGGGCTCGATCCTGCACGACAACGTCCACATCGGGCGGGGCGCGGTGGTGCGCGGGGCGATCCTGGACAAGAACGTCGAGGTGCCGCCGGGCGCGACGATCGGCGTGAACCCGGAACGGGACGCGGAGCTGTACTCGGTGTCCAAGGCGGGTGTGATCGCCCTAGGCAAGGGGCAGAGGGTCACGTGAGTGGAGCATCCCGATCGATAATGTTTTCGAGCGGAATGCCCCTTTTGGCCCATACTTAATCCGTTGTTAACTATGCGTAGCCTGATCGTACTTGACCGTAATCGTGCGGAGGCGGTTGACTGCTGGCTCACTCTCCGTCGACGCGAGGCAAGCCCGTGACTGCTGATCCACTCGCACCCCTCGACCTGGCGTTCTGGAACATCGAGTCCCCCGAGAACCCCATGCACCTCGGCGCGCTGGGTGTCTTCGCCGCGCCCTCGCCGACCGCCGCCGCCCACGCCGCCGACCTGCTCGCGGGCAGGTCGGCCGCCGTACCCGGACTGCGCATGCGGATCCGCGACGTGTGGGCGCCCCTCACCGGGCCGCTCTCCTTCGGCGGCGCGGTGCGCGAGCCCGACCCGGAGTTCGACCCGCTGCACCACGTCCACCTGCACCCGCCCACCGCCGACTACCAGGCGGCGGCCGGGCGGCTCATGGAACGCCCACTGGAGCGCGGCCGGCCCCCGTGGGAGGCGCACGTCCTGCCGGGCGCGGAGGGCGACGGCTTCGCCGTCCTGTTCAAGTTCCACCACGCTCTCGCCGACGGTCTGCGCGCGCTGACCCTCGCCGCCGCCGTCCTGGACCCGATGGACCTGCCCGCCCCCCGGCCCCGCCCGCCGGCACCGGCCCGCGGCCGGCTGCCCG
This sequence comes from Streptomyces phaeoluteigriseus, assembly GCF_001896135.2. GTDB lineage: Bacteria > Actinomycetota > Actinomycetes > Streptomycetales > Streptomycetaceae > Streptomyces > Streptomyces phaeoluteigriseus. The sequence goes on along the minus strand of NZ_MPOH02000005.1, from coordinate 58,488 downwards.
ACGCGCGCGGACTGCCCGGCCTGCTGCGCGGCGCCCTGTCCGACGCCGTGTCCGACGTGGGTCGTGCCCTCGACATCGGGGCCTCCGTCGCCGTCCACACCCTGGGCATGCGCTCCACCAGCGCCCTCACCGCCGGACCCACCGGCACCCGCCGCACCGGCGGTGTCGTCGTCGACCTCGACGATGTGCACCGGGTGCGCAAGGTCGTCGGCGGCACCGTCAACGACGTACTGATCGCGGTCGTCGCCGGAGCCCTGCGCACCTGGCTCGACGAGCGCGGCGACGGCAGTGCCGGCGTGACCCCGCGCGCCCTCATCCCCGTCTCCAAGCGCCGCCCACGCACCGCCCATCCGCAGGGCAACCGGCTCTCCGGGTACCTGATGCGGCTGCCCGTCGACGACCCCGACCCGCTCGGCAGGCTCGCGGCGGTCCGGACCGCCATGAACCGCAACAAGGACGCCGGACCCGGTCGCGGGGCGGGCGCCGTCGCCCTCCTCGCCGACCACGTCCCCGCCCTCGGCCACCGCCTCGGCGGCCCCCTGGTCAGCCAGGCCGCCCGGCTCTGGTTCGACATCCTCGTCACCAGCGTGCCCCTGCCGAGCTTCGGCCTGAAACTCGCCGGGAACCCGGTGACCGAGGTCTTCCCCTACGCCCCGCTCGCCCGCGGCCAGGCCCTGGCGGTGGCCGTCTCGACGTACCGGGGCCGGGTCCACTTCGGCCTGGTCGCGGACGCCGAGGCGGTCCCCGATCTCGACCGGTTCGCCCGGGCGCTGACCGCGGAGGTGGAGACGCTCATCACGGCCTGCCGCTCTTGACCCGCGCGGTTTGGAGGTGTGCCCCGGCGCTCCGTAGAATTCCCGGTTCGAAAGCGAGCGCGGTCGGAGCGCGCACGGGGCAGCAGGGAAACGGCAGCGCGATGACGGTGACAGAGGACGGCTCGGCGACCATGGACGAGGTCGTGTACGGGCCCGGCATCGATCCCGAGCGGCTGGCGCTCTGCCTCGCCGTGCTGGAGGAACTCGACAAGCTCGACGTCGACCACCCCGACGCGATCGCCGTGCGCCGGGCCACCGCCGGTATCTACCGCTCGGTCAAGCAGCGTCGCCGCCAGGAGCGCCGGGCCGCCAAGACCGCCCACGACAAGGCGGTCACCGAGGCCACCGCGACGGGCTCCGCCCAGCGCATCGACGACGAGACCGAGGGCGTCCTGCCCTCGCCCTCGGTCGCCGAGGAGACGCGGATCGCGGGGATACTCCAGCGTCCCCGCTCCTGCTACACCTGCAAGACTCGCTATGTCGAGGTCGACTACTTCTACCACCAGCTCTGCCAGGACTGCGCCGCAGAGAACCGTGCCCGCCGCGACGCCCGCACCGACCTCACCGGCAAGCGCGCGCTGCTCACCGGCGGCCGCGCCAAGATCGGCATGTACATCGCGCTCCGGCTGCTGCGCGACGGCGCCCACACGACGATCACCACCCGCTTCCCGAAGGACGCGATCCGCCGCTTCAAGGCGATGGACGACGCGGCGGACTGGATCCACCGCCTGGAGGTCGTCGGCATCGACCTGCGCGACCCGGCGCAGGCCGTGGCGCTGGCCGACCAGGTCGCCGGGCAGGGCCCGCTCGACATCCTGATCAACAACGCGACGCAGACCGTACGCCGGCTGCCCTCCGCCTACGCCGCCCTGGTCGACGGCGAGAGCGCCCCGCTGCCCGCCGGCGAGCTGCCCGCCCACCATGTCATCGGTGCCTTCAACTCCGGGGCGGTCGACGGCATCGCCGCGCTGCCCCTCGGCACCAGCGGCCTGGACGCGCAGCAGGTCGCCGACCTCGCCCTGGTCGCCGGCAACGCCAGCATCGCCCGGCACCTGGACGGCACCGCCATCGACGCGGGCGGTCTGGTCCCCGACGTCGTCGACACCAACACGTGGGTGCAGACGATCGAGCAGATCTCCCCGGTGGAGCTGCTGGAGACCCAGCTGTGCAACTACACGGCGCCGTTCATCCTGATCAGCAAGCTGCGCCCGGCGATGGCCGAGGCCGCGCGCAAGGCCTCGGGCAAGCGCGCCTACGTGGTGAACGTCTCGGCGATGGAAGGCGTCTTCGGCCGTGGCTACAAGGGCGCCGGCCACCCGAACACCAACGCCGCCAAGGCCGCGATGAACATGGTCACGCGGACCAGCGCCCAGGAGATGTTCCAGACCGACGGCATTCTGATGACCTCGGTCGACACCGGCTGGATCACCGACGAGCGCCCGCACTACGACAAGCTGCGGCTGGCCGAGGAGGGTTTCCACGCCCCGCTCGACCTGGTCGACGGCGCGGCCCGCGTCTACGACCCCATCGTGCGCGGCGAGTCGGGCGAGGACCTGTACGGCGTCTTCCTGAAGGACTACGCGCCCGGCAAGTGGTGACGCGGCGCGCCCGTACGCGGTGGTGAGGGGCCGTCAGTCGACGGCCCCCAGCCGTGAGTTGCGGGCCGCCACCAGCTCCAGCACGGTCCGCCAGTCCTCCAGCACCCCCGCGTCGAACCCGGCGACCCGCCCGTCCTCGTCGGCCTGCCGCAGCCTCACCAGGTCGTCGTCGGTGGCCGGCCCGTGCCAGGGGTGCCGCCGCACCAGCCGCGCCACCCGCTCACCGAGAAGCGCCCGTACGGCGTCGGCGGCGCGCTCGGACCGGCCCGCCACGTCGGCCGGCCCCAGCAACCGGCCGATGGGGTGCACGAGGCCGGTCACCTGGAGTTCCTTGTCCGCGGGGCGGCTGCGGCGCAGCAGGGCGGCGGTCTGCAACGCGTGATCGTGCACATCGACCCCACGCGCACCGGCCCCACGCGCACCGGCCCCACGTACATCGACCCCATGCGCACCGGCCCCATGCGCACCGGCCCCGAGCGCACCGGCCCCGCGCATGCCCGCCCCGTGTCCATGGGTCCCGCGCGGCCCGGGGTCCGGGGTGTCCCACACCCCCCGCCCCGTGTACAGCAGGTCCATCAGCTCCTCGACGCCGCGCAGTTCCATGCGCCAGTCCTCCCGCGAGACAGCCGTAGCGGTACGACAGCAGAGCACGGCGACCTTGCGACCGGACCAACGGGACTTGAACTGCGCGACGGTGAGGCGGGACCGACGCGCCCGTGTACGCCGTACGAGTGAAGGTCAAACGGTGCTTATCGGGGCACAGGTGTTGAATCACCCGCGGGGACATGTGCGTGACTTGCCATGGTTACCCCAAGTTTTCAGCCCGATCGAGCGGTATCCCGCTCATCTGGTTACTCTGTAGCCGACGGACAGCAGGACGGAGTGCCACCCCACACCCACCGTCCGTCATGGGACAAGCCGGTTCACAGCGGCCTGCTCCTTCTGGAGTTTGCCGGCGCCACCGCGTCAGAACTGCCCTTGAGCAAGACCCGAGGGAGCGCCAGACGCCGGATCCGCAGACCGACCGGCACGCCCCGAGGGTGACCGACACATAAGGAGTGCGCGGTGACACCGGAGACGACGGATCGCGAACAACGCCCCAAGGAACGCACCCAGCGTGCGGGCCGCCGGCCCGGGGAGATCGGCAGCCTCGACGTGTGGGCGCGCTCCGCCCCCATCCGACTGGCGGGCTACGAGGAAGACCTCAACGAACCCCACATCCTGCCCAGCGTCGACTGACGTCGACGGGCCCTCGCGATCGCCGAGCGCATGGGCGTGCGGACAGTACGCCCATGCGACCCACGTCCCCGCGACACCGAGCCCCCGCGACACCGAGCCTCCGTGACACCGAGCCTCCGTGACACCGAGCCTCCGTGTGACGCCGAGCCCCCGTGACGCCGAGCCCCCGCGGACCCCGGCCGCCCTCCTCAGTCGAGCGGCGCCGTCCGCCGCCACGGCCGCAGCTCCTCCAACCGCTCGGCCACCCGCAGCAGTCGGGCCTCCGAGCCGGGCAGCCCCACCAGTTGCACGGCGGTGGGAGCGCCCGACGCCGGCGTGCCGACCGGGACCGCCATCGCCGGCCACCCGGTCAGGTTCCACGGCGGCGTCAGCGGCGAGTAGTTGGTGTTCGCCAGCACGTTGCGCAGCCAGCCCCGCTCGTGCCACGGCGCGGACCGCGGCGACCGCCGCGCGAGCGCCGGTGTGAGCAGCACGTCGTACTCCGCGAAGAACGGCTCCAGGCGCCGGCGCAGGTCCTCGCGCGCCGTGCCGCCACGCACCCCGGTCAGGAACCGCCGCCCCAGCGCCGCGTGCACACGGGTGCGGCGCGTCAGCAGGCGCGCGTCCAGCGACTCCGCGTCGACCGCCGTACCGGCCGTCCAGTGCGCGAGCGCGGTGACGCCGAGCGACAGCGGATACGGCGGTTCGGCCCGCCGCACCTGGTACCCGGCCCGCGTCAGCGCCCGGGCCGCCTCACGCGCCGCCGCCACGTACGGCCCGGTCACCGTCACCCCGGCCAGCGGGCTGCGCACGGACACCGCGATCCTGAACGCCCCGGACTCCTGCGGCCGTACGACCTCGGTGTCCGCGAGGACCGACAGCATCAGGCGGGCGTCCTCGACCGTCGTGGCCAGCGGACCGTTCTCCGACATCCCGAACCAGTCGCCGTCGCCGATCCCCGCCGGGACCACACCGTGGCCCGGCTTGACCGTGACCAGGCCGCAGTTGGCCGCCGGTATGCGCAGCGAGCCCATGCCGTCGTTGCCGAGGGCGATCGGCACCATCGCGGCGGCCACCGCCGCCGCGCTGCCGCCGGACGAACCGCCCGCCGTGCGCGAGGTGTCCCACGGATTGCGGGCGGTGCCGTGCACGCCGTCCGTGGTGCCGAAGACGCACAGTTCCGGCACGTTCGTCAGGCCCACCACCACCGCGCCGGCCGCGCGCAGCCGGCCGCCGGTGACATGGTCGGCGCCGGCGGGCGCGTCCGGGGTCGCGGCCGAGCCGACGCGGGTCGACTCGCCCCGCACGGCGAGGTTGTCCTTGACCGCCACCGGGACGCCCGCCAGGGGCAGCCGATCGCGGTCGCCGCGGGCCGCCACCTCGTCGGCCTCGGCCAGCGCGGCCTCCGCCCGCACCACCCGGAACGCCCCGATCCGGCCGTCCAGCCGTGCGATCCGCGCCAGATGCTCCGCCACCACCGCACGGGGTTCGACCCGCTTCTCGCGTACGGCGGCGGCGATCTCCACGGCGGTACGGCCGACCCACTCGGTCACTGGCGCTCCTCGGTGTGCGCGTGCGGGGTGCTACTCGCGAGTACTCACGGAGAACTGTGCCTCGCGGAGGGCGCCAGGTCGAGGGGCCCTCAAGTCCCGACCTGCGCCCGCAGCCACTGCTCGACCTCGGCCACGTGCGCGGCAGCCGCCGCCCGTGCGGCCTCCGGGTCGCGGGCGGCCAGGGCGCGGTGGATCGCGGCGTGCTCCCGGCGGGTGCGGGCGTAGGCGCCCTCCTCCTGGTACCCCCGCCAGACGCGGGTGCGGAAGGTACGTGAGGACAGGCCCTCCAGTATCGCCGCCATCGTCTCGTTGCCGGCCGCGATCGCGATCTCGCGGTGGAAGGCGAGGTCGTGGGCGAGGATCTCCTCCGGGTCGTCCGTGGCGTTCATCGCCGCCAAGTGACCCTCCACCGCCTTCAGTTGCTCCGGGGTGATGCGGGCGGCGGCCAGCGCGGCGGCCGTCGACTCCAGGGCTCGCCGCACCTCCAGCAGCTCCACCAGACGCGGGCCACGCGAGAGGTCGGCCACCACGCCGAACGTCTCCAGCAGATCGCCGGCCTGGAGCTGTGTCACGTAGATGCCCGAACCGTGCCGGGCCTCCAGCACCCCCATGACCGTGAGCGCCCGGACCGCCTCGCGCATCGAACTGCGCGAGAGGCCCAGCTGGGCCGCGAGATCGCGCTCGGTCGGCAACCGCTGGCCCGGCTCCAGCAGGCCCTCGCCGATCATCGCCTTGATCCGTTCGATGGCGCGCTGCGTCACCGTGCCCTTCGGGGCGGGGGGCGGCCCGCCGGGCGGGGACTCGTTCACGTCACCTCTCCTGTCGCCGATGAGCGCAGTCCAACCATCGAAGTGGTCCGACCACTGCCGGTCATGAATGCGCCATTTTACCGTCCAAGGGATGTCTCGTCCGAGAAGTGGTCTGATAAATATGCGGCATGGCCCCTCCGATCCCCGCCCGCGTCATCGCGGTCGACACCCACGACATCCGCTTCCCCACCTCCCGCGAACTCGACGGCTCCGACGCGATGAACCCGGACCCCGACTACTCGGCGGCCTACGTCGTCCTGCGCACCGACGCGGCCGACGGCCACGAGGGCCATGGCTTCACCTTCACCATCGGCCGGGGCAACGACGTCCAGGTCGCCGCGATCGGCGCCCTGCGCGAGCAGGTCGTCGGCCGGTCCGTCGACGACCTGTGCGCCGACCCGGGCCACCCTCAGCCGCGACCTCGTCGGCGACAGCCAGCTCCGCTGGCTCGGCCCCGAGAAGGGCGTGATGCACATGGCGATCGGCGCGGTCGTCAACGCGGCCTGGGACCTCGCCGCCAAGCGCGCCGGCAAGCCCCTGTGGCGGCTGCTCGCCGACGCCGCACCCGAGTGGCTGGTACGCCAGATCGACTTCCGCTACCTCACCGACGCCCTCACCCCCGACGAGGCCCTCACCCTGCTGCGCCGCGGCAGACAGGGCGCCGACGCACGCCGGGCCCGCCTGCTGGAGCGCGGCTACCCCGCCTACACCACCTCCGCCGGCTGGCTCGGCTACGACGACGACAAGCTCACCCGCCTCGCCCGCCGGGCCGTCGCCGACGGCTTCCGCCAGATCAAGCTGAAGGTCGGCGCCGACCTCGACGACGACATCCGGCGCTGCCGGGCGGCCCGTGCCGCCGTGGGCCCGGACGTGCGGATCGCGGTCGACGCCAACCAGCGCTGGGACGTCGACGAGGCGATCCGCTGGACCCGGGCCCTCGCCGCGTTCGAGCCCTACTGGATCGAGGAGCCCACCAGCCCCGACGACATCCTCGGCCACGCCGCCGTCCGCGAGGCGGTCGCCCCGGTCAAGGTCGCCACCGGCGAGCACGTCCAGAACCGCGTCGTCTTCAAGCAGTTCCTCCAGGCGGGCGCCCTGGACGTCCTCCAGCTCGACGCGGCCCGCGTCGCGGGCGTCAACGAGAACCTCGCGATCCTGCTGCTCGCCGCCAAGTTCGGAGTGCCCGTCTGCCCGCACGCCGGCGGCGTCGGCCTGTGCGAACTCGTCCAGCACCTGTCGATGTTCGACTACGTGGCCCTGACCGGCACCACCGAGGACCGCGTCATCGAGTACGTCGACCATCTGCACGACCACTTCCTCGACCCGGTGGTGATCACGGAAGGCCACTACGCGGCACCCACCGCGCCGGGCTTCTCCGCCGCCATGCGGCCGGAGTCGATCGCGCGGTACACCTACCCCGGCGGCACCTTCTGGACCGCCGACCTGACCAGCCGGAAGGAACAGACGGCGTGAACGACTTCGAGGGGCTGACCGCCCTGGTGACCGGCGGCGCCTCCGGCATCGGCCGGGCCACCTCCGAACTGCTGGCCGAGCGCGGCGCCACCGTCGCCGTCCTCGACCTGGACCCGACGGGCGTCGGCGAGCCGCTCCTCGCCCACCGCGCCGACGTCGGCGACGACGCCTCCGTCCGTAAGGCCGTCGCGGCCGCGGTGGCCGAACTGGGCGGCCTGGACGTCCTGGTCAACAACGCGGGCATCGGTGCCCGGGGCACCGTCGAGGACAACGACGACGCCGAATGGCACCGCGTCCTGGACGTCAACGTCGTCGGCATGGTCCGCACGGCCCGCGCCGCCCTGCCCCATCTACGGGCCTCCGCGCACGCGGCGATCGTCAACACCTGCTCCGTCGCCGCCACCGCGGGCCTGCCACAGCGTGCCCTGTACAGCGCCACCAAGGGCGCCGTGCACTCCCTCACCCTCGCCATGGCCGCCGACCACGTCCGCGAGGGCATCCGCGTCAACTGCGTCAACCCCGGCACCGCCGGCACCCCGTGGGTCGGCCGCCTCCTCGACGCCGCCGACGACCCGGTCGCCGAACGCGCCGCCCTGGAGGCCCGTCAGCCCAGCGGCCGGCTGGTCACCGCCGCCGAGGTCGCGGGCGCCATCGCCTATCTGGCGAGCCCCCTGTCCGGCGCCACCACCGGCACCGCCCTCGCCGTCGACGGCGGCATGCAGGGCCTGCGGCTGCGTCCGGCGGGCTCATGAACACCCTCGGCCGCAGCGACGTCCGGGTCACCGGCCTCGGTCTGGGCGCCGGACCCCTCGCCAACCTGTACACCGAGGTCGACGACGAGCAGGCCCACGCCACGGTGGCCGCCGCCTGGCGGCGCGGCGTGCGCTACTTCGACACCGCGCCCCACTACGGCCTCGGCCTGTCCGAACGCCGCCTGGGCGCGGCCCTGCGCGAGCACCCCCGCGGCGACTGCACGGTGTCCACGAAGGTCGGCCGCCGACTGGAGCCCTCGGCGGCGGGCGGCGACGACCTCGCCCACGGCTTCGCCGTCCCCGCCACCCACCGCCGCGTCTGGGACTTCACCGCCGACGGCATCCGCCGCACCCTGGAGGCGAGCCTGACCCGCCTCGGCCTCGACCGCGTCGACGTCGTCTACCTCCACGACCCCGACGACCACGCCGAAGCGGCCTTCCGCGAGGGCTACCCTGCGCTGGAGAAGCTGCGCTCCGAGGGCGTCGTCGGGGCGATCGGCGCCGGCATGAACCAGACCGCCATGCTCACCCGCTTCGTCCGCGACACCGACGTCGACGTGGTGCTCTGCGCGGGCCGCTACACCCTCCTCGACCAGAGCGCGCTCACCGACCTCCTCCCCGCCGCCCAGCGACGCGGCACCTCGGTCGTGATCGGCGGCGCCTTCAACTCCGGCCTGCTGGCCGACCCCAGGCCGACCGCCACCTACGACTACGCCGAGGCGCCCCGTGAGCTGGTCGACCGCGCCCTGCGCCTGAAGGCCGCCGCCGAGCGCCACGGCACGACCCTGCGGGCCGCCGCCCTCGCCTTCTGCGCGGCCCACCCGGCCGTCGCGAGCGTCCTCGTCGGAGCCCGCTCGGCAGCCGAGGCCGACGACTGCGCCGACCGGTTCGGGGCCACGATCCCCCCGGATCTCTGGCGGGAACTGCGGGAAACCGGTCTCCTGTCACCCGACGCCCCGGTCCCCGGCGAGGAGTCACCGCGCAGGCCGCCGCAGGAGCAGGCGTGAGGGGCACCCGGCACACGAGGGCCGCGTCGGCCGGATCGCCTCGTACGACGCCGTCCACCGGGAGGTCTTCGAGGCACGGACCCACGCCGTGCGTGCAGTGGGCGCCACCTTGTGGACCACCGGCGCGGTGCTGCCGCCCTCCCTCCCGTCCTGGGGTGCCGAGGACCACGTCCGTCTCCTCGCCGAGCCGGAGGGACGCCCGGTCGACGTGGCCCGGCAGGCCCGGACGGCCGAACTGCTCGACGCCGCACACGACCACGGGGGCCGAGGCGCCGACGCGGGCCTGCACGTCTCACGGGAGCTGGCATGACCGACGTACGGTGGCTGGCATGACCGACGTACGGGAACTGCCGTGACCGTCGACGCCCACCACCACGTGTGGGACCTGTCCGTCCGCGATCAGGACTGGATCACCGGCGACGAACTCCAGCCCTTGCGGCGGGACTTCACCCTCGCCGATCTCGCACCCGAGGCCCGTGCGGCCGGGGTCGACCGGACCGTCCTGGTGCAGACGGTCACCGTGGCGGAGGAGACCCCCGAGTTCCTCGCCCTCGCGGCCGGACACGACCTGGTCGCGGGCGTGGTCGGCTGGACGGACCTCACCCGCCCCGACGTCGGTGACGAACTGGCCCGGCTGCGGGAACTCCCCGGCGGCCGGTACCTCAAGGGCGTCCGCCACCAGGTCCAGGGCGAGCCGGACCCGGAGTGGCTGCTGCGCCCGGACGTACGCCGTGGACTCGCCGCCGTCGCCGCCGCGGGCCTGGTGTACGACCTGATCGTGCTGCCCCGCCAGCTCCCCGCCTGCGCACGGGCCGCCGCCAGGCATCCCGGCCTCACCTTCGTCCTGGACCACCTCGGCAAACCGCCCGTCGCCTCGGGCGCCCGCGAACCCTGGGAGGCCGCCCTGCGCACACTGGCCGCCCTGCCCAACACGGTCGCCAAGCTCTCCGGCCTGGTCACCGAGGCCGACCCCGCCACCTGGACGCCCGCCGACCTGCGGCCGTACGCCGAGACCGCCCTGGACGCCTTCGGCCCGCGCCGCCTGATGTTCGGCTCGGACTGGCCGGTGTGCACGCTCGCGGCCGGCTACGGCCGGGTCCTGGAGACGGCCCGGCAGCTGACCGGGCACCTGAGCGCCGACGAGAGCGGGCAGGTCTTCGAGGGCACCGCCACCCGCGTCTACGGCCTGTGAGCCGACCCCGCCAGCCGCGTCGGCGGCAGGTACTCCCGTACGAACGTCCGCTCCCAGCACGCCCCCGTCTCCCGCAGCTCCCGCCAGTTCGTGTACCGGTAGCGGAAGAGGCGGGCGCGGATGTGCCGCGGGGGCTCGTCGGGCGGGAACGGGGAGCGGCGCAGCAGGCGGAGCGTGTCGCGGTCGTTCTCCAGCAGCCGCTCCACCAGCGCGCCGAACCAGGGACCGGCGTAGGAGGGGGAGAGGGCGGCGAACCACATCATCCAGTCCAGCCGCAGATGGTAGGGGGCGAACTGGCGCGGCCAGCGCCGGGGATCACCGGGTTTGCCCCTGAACTCGTACTCCCGCCACTCGGAGTCCTCGCGCGGCACCTCGTCGAGGGTGCCCTCGATCACCACCTCGTGGCGGACCCGGCTCACACTGCCGAACGCGCCGTAGGTGTTGACCAGGTGCAGCGGGTCGAAGGAGCGGTTCATGACCTGCCGCCGCGAGAGCATGTTGAGCACCGGGCGGTGGCTGAGGAAGAGCAGGAACGCGGCCACCGTCAGGACCACCACCACGTACCAGAGCGGGGCGTCGGGCGTGGACGGCGCGGTGGCGGGCAGTTCCAGGGCGGGGACGGCCAGCACGACGGTGATCCAGTTCAGCCAGGAGAAGTTGCCCGACAGCACCAGCCACAGCTGGGTGACGATCATCAGGGACGCGGCGGCCGTCGCGACCGGCTGCGGGGTGAACAGCAGGAACGGCACGAGCAGCTGGGTGACGTGGTTGGCGGCCACCTCCATCCGGTGCAGCGGCCTCGGCAGATGATGGAAGAACCAGCTGAGCGGGCCGGGCATCGGCTGCGTCTCGTGGTGGTGGTCCAGGCAGGTGAGCTTCCGCCAGCAGGGATCGCCGCGCATCTTGATCAGGCCCGCGCCGAACTCGACCCGGAACAGCAGCCAGCGCAGCAGGAACAGCACGACGACCGGCGGCGCCACCTCGTCGTTGCCGAGGAAGACGGCGAGGAAACCCGTCTCCAGCAGCAGCGACTCCCAGCCGAAGCCGTACCAGGTCTGGCCGACGTTGACGATCGACACGTACAGCGCCCACGGCACCAGCCACAGCAGCATGGCCGCCCACAGCGGCACCAGCGAGTCCAGGCCCGCGATCAGCGCCGCCGACACCGCGCAGCCCGCCCAGGCGCACCCGGCGAAGAAGCGGTCCGAACACCGCAGGTGGAACACGCTCGGCGCCCGCCGGAACGGCACCCGCTCGACGAACCGGGCCACCGGCAGCATCCCGCGTTCGCCGAGCAGCGCACGGAACTGGAGCGCCGCCGTGAGGAACGCGACCAGATACACGCAGGCCAGAGCCCGCTGGAAGACCGTCCGGCTCAGCCAGTACTCGGGTGCGGTGAACCACTCCACGCAGATCCGCTCCTCTCCCGTCTCCCGGGTCCTGACACCCGCCGGGTTCCACGCCGGGCCGCGTCACGCACGTGATCCCTTCCCGGTCGAAGAATTGAACAAATCCTGGCAAGGTGGGCGCATGGTTGATCGGGGAGCGAGCGCACTGTCCCTCCCGGACGACTGGCCCGTCCACTCGGAGCCGATCCTGGCACTCAACCGCATGGGCGGCTTCGACTGGGACCTGGACACCGGCCTCTTCGCCATGGACGCCCGCGCCCACGAGATCTTCGACCTGACCCCCGATGAGTACGACGGCGACCCGGCGAGTCTCTCCCCGCGCGTTCCGCAGGCCGAGGCCCTGCGCCTGGACACCCTGGTGACCCGGGCCATCAAGGACGGCAGCGAGAACTACGGCGCCTACTTCCGCATCCGCCGCCGCGACGGCGGCCTGCGCTGGGCCCACACCCAGGGCTACATCCGGCGCGACGACACGGGCCGCCCGCGCCGGATCATCGGCATCGTCCGGGACGCGAGCGACGAACTGCGCGACCTCGCCGCGCACCGGGAGGAGGCGGCCCTCGACGACGCGCGGCGCGAGCAGACCAACGTCGTCCAGCTCACCACCGCGGCCCTGGCGCACGCCCGGACCGTGAAGGACGTCATCGACGTCCTCAAGGACACCCACGGACTCATCCACCTGGGTGCGACCAGTCTCGTCATGGGCCTGGTCGAGGCGGGCCGGATCCGGCTGATCGCCGAGGGCCCCGAGGGCAGCTTCGTGCCGGGCACCCTCGTCACCCGGATCGACGAGCCGTACCCGATGGGCGAGGTGGTGCGCACCCTCGCCCCGCGGTTCATCGAGTCGCCGGACGAGTTCGCGGCCGGCTATCCCGAGCTGTGGCCGCACATCACCGACCTGAAGATCACCTCGGCCGCCTATCTGCCGCTCATCGTCCAGGCCCGCCCGATCGGCGCGATGGGCCTGCTCTACAGCGACCGGCGCGGCTTCACCCCCGAGGAACGCAACATCCTCGTCGCCCTCGGCAGCAGCATCGCCCAGTCCCTGCAGCGGGCCATGTTCTACGAGCAGGAGAAGGACATCGCCCAGGGCCTCCAGCAGGCCATGCTGCCGCGCACCATCCCCAGCGTGCCCGGCGCCGACGTCGCCGTCCGCTACCGCGCCGCCACCATCGGCGGCTCCCACGGCCGCGACATCGGCGGCGACTGGTACGACCTGATCCCGCTGCCCGGCGGGCGGGTCGGTGCCGTCATCGGCGACGTCCAGGGCCACGACACCCACGCCGCCGCGGTCATGGGCCAGCTGCGCATCGTCCTGCGGGCCTACGCCTCCGAGGGGCACACCCCGGCCACCGTGATGGCCCGCGCCTCCGTCTTCCTCCACGAACTCGACACCGACCGCTTCGCCACCTGCCTCTACACCGAGGCCGACCTGTCCACGGGCGTCGTCCAGATGGTCAGGGCCGGCCACATCGACCCGATGGTGCGCGGCACCGACGGCACCTGCCGGCGCCTCTCCGTCCCCGGCGGGCTGCCGCTCGGCCTGTCCGCCGAGTTCGGCCGCCTCGACTACCCCGTGGCCACCTTCGAACTCGACCCCGGCCACACCCTGCTGCTGTGCACCGACGGGCTGGTCGAGCAGCCCGGCGCCGACCTCGACGACGGCATGCGGGCCCTCGCCGAGCTGATCGCCACCGGCCCCGACGACGTACGCGGACTCGCCGACCGGCTCATCGACGTCGCCGAGGAGCGCGGCGGCGACGACGACGTGGCCCTCCTGCTGCTGCGCCGGCGCCGCCCGGACGCCCCACAGGCCGGCAGCCGGCTCCAGCAACACGTGGCACCCGGCGACCCGGAGGCCCTCACCCAGGCCCGGCACATGATCCGCGCCGCCGTCCGCACCTGGGGCGCCCAGGAGCGTACCGACGACGTCGAGCTGGTCGCCGACGAACTGGTCACCAACGCCCTCATGCACACCGAGGGCGCCGCCGTCGTCACCCTGCGCCTCCTCACCGGCGGCGACCGTCGGCTGCGCGTAGAGGTCGAGGACTCCTCCAGCGCCCTGCCGCGCCGCCGCGAGGCCGGGGACTCGGGCGTCTCCGGGCGCGGACTGCTCCTGGTCGACCTGCTGTCCGACGTGTGGGGCGTGGAGGCGCGCGGCGGCGGCAAGTGCGTGTGGTGCGAGTTCGGCCTGCCGGCGCGGAGCTGAACACCCGGCCGGCGGATGGCACTCTGGACGTATGCCGGAACTCCCCGAGGTCGAAGCGCTCAAGGACTTCCTCACCGAGCACCTGGTCGGCCACGAGATCGTGCGGGTCCTGCCCGTCGCGATCAGCGTGCTGAAGACGTACGACCCGCCCCTGGCCGCCGTCGAGGGCCAGGCGGTCACCGCGGTGCGCCGGCACGGCAAGTTCCTGGACCTGGAGACCGCCGGCGGCCTCCACCTCGTCACCCACCTGGCCCGCGCCGGCTGGCTGCACTGGAAGGACCGCCTCCCCGACGGTCCGCCCCGGCCCGGCAAGGGGCCGCTGGCCCTGCGTGTCGCCCTGGAGACCGGCGAGGGCTTCGACCTCACCGAGGCCGGCACCCAGAAACGCCTCGCCGTGTACCTCGTGCGCGACCCGGGGGAGGTGCCGGGAGTGGCCCGGCTGGGCCCCGACCCGCTGGCCGCCGACTTCGACGAGGAGCGCTTCGCCGCCCTGCTGTCCGGCGAGCGACGGCAGCTCAAGGGCGCGCTGCGCGACCAGTCCCTGATCGCCGGCGTCGGCAACGCCTACAGCGACGAGATCCTGCACGCGGCGCGGATGTCCCCCTTCAAACTCGCGGCCTCCCTCACCCCCGAGGAGACCCACACCCTTTACCAGGCCCTGCGCGGCACCCTCACGGAGGCGGTGGAACGCTCGCGGGGCGTGGCGGCCGGGCGGCTCAAGGCGGAGAAGAAGAGCGGCCTGCGCGTCCACGGCCGGACCGGCGAGCCCTGCCCGGTCTGCGGCGACACCGTCCGCGAGGTGTCCTTCAGCGACTCCTCGCTCCAGTACTGCCCGACCTGCCAGACGGGCGGCAAGCCGCTGGCGGACCGCCGGATGTCGCGGCTGCTGAAGTAACGCACAACGATCGGCACCGCTCAGGCGGACCAGCGCGGCAGGGCCGGCAGGGGCGGCCGGCAGCGGTGCGGGACGGCCAGGGGGTGGCCGGATCGTGCCCGGCCGGTTCGACGCGCGGCCGCGGCCGGGCGGGCTGGGCCTCGCGGCGCCGGGCGAAAGGCCGTCCGGTCGGGGCGACGGTTTGTTGCGGCGGGGTTGGGGCGGCGGCGCCTGGCCGAACCGTGGTGGCCGGGAGTGTGGCCGGATCTCGCGCAGGGCCTGGTCGGCCGAGGTCGGCGGTGCCGCTAGCGGGGCTTGAGGACGACGAGGGTCTCGCCGTTCATCGTCCGTACCTCGTAGCGCGCGATCTGGTCGGACTGCATGGTCGCGCCGCCCTTCATCGTGTTGGGGCGGGCGTCGTGGTCGGGGACCGTCCAGCTGGTGACGATCTCCTCCGAGCCGTCATGGCCGACGACGATCAGATGGCAGGCGCGCGGTCCCGCGGCGTCCTTCACCTCCAGTTCGACCTGGCTGCCCCAGACCTCGTCCTCGGCCGTCACCTGCGCCCACACGCCGGACTTCTGGTCGGTCGCCGCGACGATCCGCGCCGGCTCCCCACCACTCCCACCGCCACCGGCCATCATCGCGAGCGCGGGACCCGCGACGGCGATCACCACGGCCGCGGCCACCGCGTACAGCAGCCGGCGCTTGACGGCCCGGCGCCGGGCGACGACCTCGCCGAGGAGCCGGTCGAGCAGCTGTGGGCCAGGTCCGGCGAAGGGGTGCACGGCGCGCGGCGTCGCCCTCCGGTACAGCATGAGCTGCCGGGTGGTGGCGCCGAACTCGGTGACCTCCGCCGCGCATCGGGGACACTCCATGAGGTGGTCCTCGAAACGGAAGGCCTGCGCCTCGTCCAGCACGCCCAGCGCGTACGCGCCGACGTCGCGATGCCTCTCCAGGGACCTCATGCCGAAACCTCGTGCCGTTGAGTGCCAGTGGGGTTACTCCTTGCTCCCACCGGTACGGACCAGCCAGCCGAATCACTCAAGTCGCGTACCGAATCGTGACCCAGATGTTCGGAGCGGTCGGCCCATGGATTGGTCCGAATCCGAAACGGCTAGAAAAGGTGGATCGCGAGATGTCCGAGGGGCAGACCGAGCTGCCAGGCGGGCGTCCAGACCTTGGGTCCCTCGTCCTCGCCGGCCGCTGCGCCGCCCGGCACCGCGTTGAGGTCGGGGGCGAGCAGTTCGGTCTCCTCCAGCCAGCGCCAGGCCGCCGAGGCCAGCTCCAGATCGGGGTCGGGGCCCTCCAACTGAGCTGCCTCGGCCGCCAGTTGGGACATGCGTTCGGTGACCCAGCTCTGCCAGGGCTGGTCGTACGCCGTGAGCGAGAGCCACGTCTCCAGCTGGGTGACGACCCGGATCCCGGGCAGTTCGCCGTCGGTGTCGGACAGGAAGATGGTGAGTGCCAGCGCGTCGCGCCCGGCGCGGAACTCGAAGGACGTCGGCGGCATGAGATCGCCGGTCCGCAGCAGTTCGTCGGCGATGTACTCGGCGTACAACCAGGCCATGGGGACCGTCAGTTCCCCGCCGCCGGCGCCGTCCGTGCTCTGATGACCTCTGTGCAGCATCCCTTCCTGCCTTCCTCCGGTGCGTGCGCTTCGTTCGGCGCCGGAAAACCGGCGACCGGGCCCCATCCGGAACACGGATAAGGACACCCGATTACTCAACCGGGGTCCAAGGCAAGGCGCTTTACGGAGGTTTGACTCGACCGTGGGTTTCAGCCCAGGTCGGGCGCGTAACCGGGAAGCACCCGGCGCAGGGCGCGCAGCGCGTAGTACGCGCGGGACTTCACGGTACCGGGCGGGATGCCGAGGGTCTCGGCGGCCTCCGCCACACTCGCCCCTTGGAAATACACCAGCACCAGGACTTCACGGTGTTCCGGAGTGAGTGTCTTCACAGCCTCGCGCACGTCGAGGGTGGCGGCCGCCCGTTCGGCGTGGTCGCCGCAGACCGGCGCGTTCTCCAGTACCGCGTCCCCGACCTCCGCGGGCCGGGCCTGCCGGGCCCGCCGCGCGTCGATGGCGAGCCGCCGGCCGACGGTGAGCAGCCAGGGCCGTACGGAGTCGAAGGCGTCGGTGTGCAGGGCCTCGGGGTGCTGCCAGGCGCGGACCAGGGTCTCCTGGACGAGGTCCTCGGCGCGCTGGCGGTCGCCGTCGCACAGCCTCAGGAGCAGCGCGAAGAGCGGCCGGCCGTGGTCTCGCTGGAGCGCGGCGAGTTCGTGTTCGGCGGTCGTCGTCCTGGCGGTGAGGGTCCCGGCGGTCATGGGCGTATGGCACCGCAGGGCGCCGGTTCGGGACAGGGCGCGCACAAGGGTCTGCGGCGGACGGTCGATCGCGTCGACGAACGGTTCGACGAACGGTCCGGGCTACGCCGATCGCGCGCATCCGGCCCCGGTGCCGGGAGCGCCGGGGCCGCACTTCTCCACCCATGGATTAGTAGTGATACGTGCGTAAATATGACTTGCCATATGAAACGGGGTGATTCGGTGATCGCGCGCAGACACCAGGTGGCCCTGGCCCTGACGGCCCTTCTCACGGCGGGCGCGGCCTGCCAGGCGCACGACCGCGAATCCGCCTCCGGACGTCCGGCCCCCTCGGCGAACCGCGGCTTCACCCTCGTGGCCACCGGCGACATCCTCCCGCACGCCTCGGTCATCGACCGGGCCCGCTTCGACGCGGGCGGCACCGGCTTCGACTTCGGCCCGATGTTCGCGGGCATCCAACCCGTCGTCGCGGCCGCCGACCTGGCGCTGTGCCACCTGGAGACCGTCCACACCGCCGCCGACCCGGCCGCCGCCTCCATGCCCCAGCTCGCCGGCGCCCTCGCCGCCACCGGCTACGACGGCTGCTCCACCGCCTCCGACCACAGCCTCGACGCCGGCCCCGAAGGCGTACGCCGCACCCTGGACGCCCTCGACGGCACCGGCGTACGGCACACGGGCACCGCCCGCTCCGCGGCCGAGGCCGCCGCCGTCCCCCTCCTGCGCGCGGGCAGCGCGAAGGTCGCCCACCTCGCGTACACCTATGACACCAGCGGCGTGCCGCTCCCCGAGGGACAGCCCTGGGCGGTCTCCCTGATCGACGAGAACAAGATCGTCGCCGATGCCAGGAACGCCCGCCGGGCCGGCGCCGACGTGGTCGTCGTCTCCCTGCACTGGGGAACGGAGTGGCAGGACGCCCCGGACGACCGGCAGCTCGGCCTCGCCAGGACCCTCACCGCCTCCCGCACCGGCGGCCGTCCCGACATCGACCTGCTCCTGGGCGGTCACGCCCACGTCCCGCAGGCGTACGAGAAGGTCAACGGCACGTGGGTCGTGTACGGCCTGGGCGACCAGGTGGCCGGCGGAACGCCGAACCCCGCCGGTGTCGTCGACCCGCGCGCCAACCAGTCCAGCGTGGCCCGCTTCACCTTCGCCCCGCCCGCCCGGCCCGGCGCCCGCTGGGAGGTGACGAAGGCCGCCTTCGTCCCCGAACTGTTCGACCTCGACGCGGGCCGCGTCGTCGACCTCGACAAGGCCCTCGCCCAGGGCGCCGACGTCCAGGGCGTACGCGACCGCATCCGCGACGTCGTGCTCGGCCGCGGGGCCGCGCAGGACGGACTGGTGACGGGGGAGTAGACCACCCGGCGCGTGGGAACAGGGGGTCGCGGGTCGCGGGTCGCGGGCAAGGGAGCCGGGGGCTTCTACGGCACCACGGTCACCGGCCAGCGCCCCGCCTTCACCAGCCGTACCGCGACCGACCCCACGATCCGGTGGCCGGCCTGCTCCGAGGCGCCGACCACCACCGCGTCAGCCTTCAGCTGGTCGGCGGCCTTCACCAGTCCGTTGTACGGGTCGCCGTAAAAGGTGTGGAACTCCCAGCGCGTGTCGAATATCCCCCGGGACCGCTCGGTGGCCTCCCGGATCTGCGCCACGATGTCCTGGGCGATCTCGTCGGTCGTGTCCGCCACCGGCGCCCCGAGCGCCGCGCCCGCCGCCATCACCGGCTGCACGTACACCACCGCGAGCAGGGCGCGCTGGCGCCGGGCCAGACCGCCTGCGTAGGCCGCGGCCCGCAGCGAGGAGTCGGAGCCGTCCACGCCGACCACGATGACCTTCGGGCCGTCCGTGCCCCGTTCGAACGGGGAGGGGTGCTGTTCCGTCACGGCGAGAGGCTATCGGAAGCCGCAGGTCCGGCCGCCGAGCGGGCCGCCCCCGACCTTCTTCGGCGTCCGCGAGCGCTCGGCGCCCGCCCTCTCGCTCGCGCTCCCCACCTGCCCGACGATCCGCGAGACGCTCCTCCTTCGGCCGGTACGCCGCCGCCGACCCGGACCCGTGGGGAGGCGGGGCAGCCGCTGCGCCGAGCGGGTGGATTACTGCCGCCGGAGCGGTGTTGTCGTGGTGCGTCGAGGGCCCGCCGGGCGACTGATGACTCATGCAGAAGGATCAGTTGTTCACGCGCCGCGGCGCGTTGCTCGCCGGCGCCGCCGCCGTCGGCGCGGCCGGCACGGCCTCTCTGTTCGCGTGGGGGACGGGCGCGGGACACCGGCCGGCACCGGTGCCCCGGCGCCCGGTGCGCCCGCGCACCGCCTCCCGATGAAGTCCTCCGCCTACCGCCTCCAGCCCATGACCGGCTACGGCCCACCGGGCGCGCCGCCGCCCGCACCCCCGTGCGGAGCGAACCGCTGCTGCGGATCACCGGCCGCGGCCGCGCCATGGTGCTGACCTTCGACGACGGCCCCGACCCCCGCTACACCCCGGACATCCTCGACACCCTCGCCGCGTACGACGTCCACGCGATGTTCTTCGTCTGCGGGGAGATGGCCGCCCACCACCCCGAACTGCTGGCCCGGATGGCCGACGAGGGACACACCGTCGGCAACCACACCTGGTCCCACCCCCTGCTCACCAAGCTCACCCGCCGCCAGATCCGCTCCGAGATGACCCGCACCAGCGAGGTCATCGAAAACGCCTACGGGGAACGGCCCCGCTGGTTCCGCGCCCCCTACGGCGCCTGGAACCGCGCCGCCTTCCAACTGGGCTCCGAACTCGGCATGGAATCCCTGGCCTGGACGGTCGACACCCTCGACTGGACCTCGCCCGGCACCGGCACCATCGTCGACCGGGTCGAGAACGGCGCCGCCCCAGGTGTCGTCGTCCTCTCGCACGACGCCGGCGGCGACCGTACCCAGAGCGTGCGGGCCCTGCGCCGCTACCTGCCCCAACTCCTGGACTCCGGCTACCACATCACGGTGCCGCGGCGACAGCGCACCTAGGGCCTGTCGTTCGGGTCAGGTCGCAGGAAGTCGACGGCGCGGCAGATGCGCGTGCCGGGCCCCGCGTCGGCGGCGTGATCCAAACGACAGGCCCTTGGGGTCTTCCGGTTCGGACCGGACCGGATCCGCCCCGGGGGCTGCGGCCGGCCGCGATCCCGCGGGGCGTTCACCCGCCCGGCCGGGGTCCGTTCAGCGGACCTCGACCAGGCGGGCGAAGGCGACCACATTGCCGTCATAACCGTTTGCCTTGGAGAAACCGCCACCGCAGGTGATGACCCGGAGTTCGGGGGAGCCCTTGGAGGCGTAGACGCGGTCGCCGGGGAAGTTGTTCTTCTCGAAGACCTCGATGCCGTAGATCTCGAACACCGCGGTCTTCCCGTCCCGGCGGGCCACCTCGACGTGATTTCCCTTCTTCAGGGCGCCGAGGCCGTAGAACACGGCGGGCCCCTGTGTGTTGTCGACATGGCCGACGACGACCGCGGTCCCCTTTTCACCGGGCGAGACGGCGCCGGTGAACCAGCCGGCCAGATTCGGGTCCTCCGGGGGCGGCGCGCCGACCCAGCCGTCCGTGTCCAGGCCGACCTGCATGACCGGGGCGTCGACCTGGATGGCGGGGATCCGGACCCGGTCGGGCTCCGAGAACGGGAGGGCCTGTACGGCCTTGCCGAAGGTGCCTGGGCCGTGTGGGCGTCGGCCGCAGCCGCCGAGGCGGGTTGCGGCGGGCCGGCGTCGAACTCCCCCGAACCATTGCGGATGAGCGCGAGACCGGTCAGCAGAACAAGCGCTATCACGCCCCAAGGGGCGCGCTTCTTCGGCCGCTCCTCCTCTTCCGCCATTCCGGACAGCTCGTACCCAGACATTCGCCATCCCCTTTCGACGCGGCCGTCGCCACGTCCTTCCGCGCATACGAGAACGCTAAGTCCCGCCACGGGAACCGGCGACGGGGAAGCGGCGAACGGGTGGCCCGCATGTCTCCCGGTCCGCCATCCGAGTTGCCGCGCACAGGAATTTTCCGACAGTCCGTGACCTGCGGTGATATCCGATTGCGTGCGTGTCCCCCGGCGTGTCCTCTCACCAGGACGGACCATTGTCGAAATGCGGGCACGGGCGCGGCATCTGAGGGTCGATTCGGGAGGCGTTCTCTCGCCGACAGACCGGGGACGGGCCCCGGGGCGCCTTCCGCGGAGGATCACATGCGAAACACACGCGCCCTGGCGGCCGCGGCCACAGCGGTCGCCGTCCTCGGGCTCGCCGCCCCCGTGGCCGTCGCGGACGGTATGCCACCCAACCCGGGCAGCCAGAACGACAACGCCTGGTCGGACCCCGGAAACAACAACGGAGGGGGCCACGCGGGCAACAACAGTTGGGGCGGAAACGACAACGGCGGTAATGGCAACAACAACGGCGGTAACGGCAACAACAACGGGGGTAACGGCGGAAACAACGGTGGGAACGGCGGCAACAACGGCGGCGGCAACGGCAACAACAGCGGTGGCAACGGGTCGGTCTCCCCGAGAAACATCGTCGCGCTGCCCAGCGTCGTCGCCCGCGGCGGCCGGCTGACCGTCACCGTCGACGGCTGCCGGGGCGGCGGCACCATGAGTTCGGACGCCTTCCCGACGACCAACCTCAGGTCCGTCAACGGCGCCCACAACACGGCGCAGAGCACCGCTACGGTCAACAGCAACGCGCGCCCCGGCTCGCACAGCATCACGGTCAACTGCAACGGCCGTACCCTCACCAACCCCACTGCGTTCACCGTCATCGGCGGTGTCCGCGGCGGTCTCGGCGGCAGCAGCTCCAGCGGTGCCACCCCGACCGACGTGGCCATCGGCGGCGGGCTGGTGGCCGCGGCCGTCATCGGCGGAGGCGTGTTCTGGATGCGCCGACGCGCCGAACGACGCGTCTGACGCCGCCCGCCCGCGCATCCTTCGAAGCCCGCCCGCGCATCCTTCGGAGCACGGGACACCGCACCGTCACAGGCCTTCGCCCCGGCCCCTGACAGGGAACCGGGGCGAAGGCCTGCCGTGCGGCGGCTGTCAAGCGCCGTCCTCCCCCGAGCGCCGCCGCGAGAAGTGGTACGCCGTACCCACCGACCCGGCGATGAGCGCCGCACCGAGCCCGATCTCCTTGATGTCGAACCCGGCGACGGTCCCGCCCGCACCGGCCCGTACCCCGCGCGGGACCGGGTGTGGCGCCGGTGTGGGGGAGGCCGGATGCAGGCCGACGACGGCGAGTTGGGTGGACCCGCTGACACCGTCGCAGGTGAACGTCACCTGGTACACGGCGCCCACCCTGACGTCGTGGTCGACGGTCGTCGTGGCCGACGAGCGGGACGCGGCGATGTGCACCGAGTCGAAGATCCCCGAGGTGACGGTGACCGCGCCCTCGCAGCCGCCGTTGCTCCGGTCGATCTGGAGGGTCACCCGGCCACCCGCCGCGATCGTCGACGGCAGCACGCCGAAGCCGAAGGGGGTGACGTCGCGTTCCGTGGCGACGGCGGGCGGGGTGGAGACGGCCAGGGCGCACGCGCCCAGCAGTGCGGCCGAAGCGACGCGTATCGCGTGCATGGTGTTTCCTCCGGTTTCCGAGGAGCAGCCGCGGTGTTTCCCGCTTGCGTCATAAATGCACCTCGATGACCGAAACGCTAGAAACATGTGCGCGCCCCCGCGATCCCTGTCGCGCGAATGGGGCAATGGGGTACGCCGGACGGGGGACGGCGTACCCGCGACCGGGGGACGGCGTCGGCGTGTCGCCCGCCGTCGCCCCGGGCGGTGCGCTTACTCGCCGGCGTCCGGGAACAGATGCAGGAAGGGCTCGACCGACGCGGTGATGCCCCGGCTGTAGGGCGCGTCGAAGTCCCAGATCAGGAACAGCAGGAAAGCGATCAGCGCGGAGAACAGTCCCGCCAGGATCAGCTCCCGGGTGGTGCGGCGGATCTGGAGCGCGAAGACCATGCCGACGGTGATGGCGGCACCGGCGAGGAGCCCGAACCACACCACGCCGGGCATGGTCGCCCCGGTCGAGCCGGCCCTGTCGTTGCGGGCCTCGTCGGCGGCGGCCATCTGGTCGAGGAGCGGCTGATAGGCCTGCGCCTCGAAGTCGGACGCGGGCCGGTAGTCGGTGAGGTCGACGCGGAGGCGTGCGAGGAGTTCGTCCCCGCGCTCGGTCACCTCGCCCTTGTCGGCCATGGCCTGCCACTCGGTGGTGACGACGTGCGAGACATAGGCGTCGATGTCCCCCCGGACGCGGTCGCGGACGTCGGCCGGGTACACCCGTACCCGCTCCGAGATCTCGTGCAGCGACTGGGCCTCCGCCTGGACGTGGTCCTGGGCGACGCTGCGGGCCTCCCAGACACCGGCGATCGCCAGGCCCAGGACGATGGCGTACACCACGCCGATCCACATGGTCATGTACTCGATGACGTCCGGGGTCTCGGACGGGTCCTCGTCGTCGGACGCGGTGCGGTGCCGGACGAAGGTGACGGCGATCACCACCGCGCACGCGGCGAGCATCGCGAGGGTGAGAACAAGCCATTCCGGCAAGAGATGCCTCCTGGAGGGGCGTCAGCGGGGCCGCAGCGCGGCGATGGCGATGACCGCGGGCGCGGTGATGAGCAGGACGTAGGTGACCGGCGACCGGTGGTGCCGGACGGGCGCCCGGCGCGGCTGCGCGTGGTACGCCGGGTAGCTCACGGGCGACACGGACGGCGCGGCGTGGGCTCGGGCGCCGGTGTGGGAGTGGGCGGCGGTGTGGGAGTGGGGGTGGGGTCGGCGGCAAGGGCCGGCG
>NZ_MPOH02000005.1:0-34375 GCF_001896135.2 Streptomyces phaeoluteigriseus | reverse complement strand
GGGTTCGGGCAGGTCGGGGTGGCTGGTCCGAGGGGGCGGCGGCAGGGGCGGGGACGGGCGGTGGCACGGGCGGCGAAAAGAATTCTGTGCCGCGTTTGAACACAACGACCCCCCGCATGCGTACCCATGGCTGTGCGGCGGCGCAGCAGGGCGCTGCAACACCCTTGGGATGATCGGGGAGTTGAAGATGAAGACCTCCTGGCGGAGCGCCTCACTCGTGGCGAGCGCTGTGTCTGTTCTGGCGCTGACGACGGCGTGCGGTCAGGAAGGCGGTACCGCGGCGTCCAGCCAGAACGTGGGTGTCACGGCCCCGGCCGGCACCGTCGCCGGCGTGGGCAGCGGCTACGGAGGTGTCGGCGCGGGCACCAGCCCCAGCGCCAGTGCTCCGGCGGCCGGGGGCGCGGGTGGCGCCGCCCAGGCCGGTTCTGCGGGCCAGCTGGCCGTCTCCGCGGACGCGGAGCTGGGCAAGGTGGTGATCGACGCCGCCGGTATGACGCTGTACCGCTTCGACGCGGACACCGCGGAACCGCCCAAGTCCAACTGTGACGGCGACTGCGCGACGACCTGGCCGCCCGTGCCGGCCGACGACGCCACGGCGGGCGACGGCATCGACAAGTCGCTGCTCGGCGAGGTCACCCGCACCGACGGCAGCAAGCAGCTGACCGTCGACGGCTGGCCGGTGTACCGCTACGCCAAGGACACCAACGCCGGGGACACCAACGGCCAGGGCGTCGGCGGCAAGTGGTTCGCGCTGGCCCCCGACGGCAAGAAGGCCAAGTCGGCCTCCGCCGCGCCCGGCCTGTCCGTGCGCAAGGACCCCAACCTCGGCGACATCGTCGTCGACAAGAACGGCATGACGGTCTACCGCTTCGTCAAGGACCAGGCATGGCCGAAGCCGGTGACCGAGTGCCTCGGTGCCTGCCTGGAGAAGTGGCCGGCCGTGGCCCCCGTCGCCACCAACGACACCGAGGGCGTCCAGAAGAAGGGCCTGATGAGCTTCGCCCGGCCCGACGGCATCAAGCAGATGACGGTCAACTGCTCGCCGATCTACACCTTCTCCGGTGACAAGGCCCCCGGGGACATCAACGGTCAGGGAGTCGGCGGCACCTGGTACGCCGTGGCCCCGGACGGCAAGCTGGTCGGCGCGCCCGAGCAGTAGAGATCACCTCCCCAGGGCTGATCCCCGCTCCTGCGACGGCTCGTCCGACCCCGGTCCGCCCCCTCCGCGCCGCACGGAGGGGGCGGACCCTTGTGCTGTGCCGCATCCGGTACTTTTCTCAGGCGGATTCCGGTATGTCATTTCGGCACGTGCCGCAGGCAGTGACCGGGAACGGACGGTCAATTTCCGTTTCCGCTCGCCCTGTTGGCGGGCGATCAGTAGCCTCTGCTCGAACACCGGATCGCCTACGCCTTGGAGAGACAGATGGAACGTCCCGCCTGGGCCCCACGGAGCATCGACATCTCCGTGCCCAGTGTCTCGCGGATCTACGACTACTACCTGGGCGGTTCGCACAACTTCGAGGTCGACCGGGAAGCGGCCCGCAGGGCCATGGAGTTCATGCCGGGACTGCCCAAGATCATGCAGGCGAACCGGGCGTTCACGCGCCGCGCGGTGCGCTACGCGGCCGACGCCGGAATCACCCAGTTCCTGGACATCGGCTCGGGCATCCCGACCTTCGGCAACGTCCACGAGGTGGCCCAGACGGCCCGTCCCGGCGCCCGTGTCGTCTACGTCGACCACGACCCGGTCGCCGTCGCGCACAGCCAGGTGGTGCTGGAGGGCAACGCGGACGCCGCCGTCGTCGCGGCGGACCTGCTCAAGCCGCGGGACATCCTCGCCAGCCCGCAGGTGGAACAACTGCTGGACCTGGAGCGGCCCGTGGCGCTGCTCCTCGTTGCCATACTGCACTTCGTGGAAGACACGGACGACCCGTACGCCGCGGTGGCCGAGCTGACCGCCGCGCTCGCGCCCGGTAGCCTGCTCGTCCTCACGCACGCCTCGTACGAGGGAATCCCGCTGCCGCCGGGACGGGCCGAGGGCGCGGTGGACGTGTACAGGGACATTCGCAACCCGCTGATCATGCGTTCGCGTGACGAGATCGCGCGGTTCTTCGAGGGGTACGACATGGTGGAACCGGGACTGGTGCCGATGCCGCACTGGCGGCCGGAGACGGCACCGGAGGACGAGGATCCGTATGCCTTCTCCGGTTTCGCGGGCGTGGGGCGCACTTCGTGACCGCCGAGCCGGACGGGCCGGAGGACAGACTGCGGCGGTTCGCGACGATCTGGAGCCGGGCGGTGTTCCCGGTCACCTCCACGTCGCTGACCCGGCCGGAGTTCGAGGAGCAACTCCTCCCGCTGGCCCGGCGGTTGAGCGAGGCGCTGCGTGCCAGGAGCTTCGAGGCGGAGACCCCCAAGGAGGTCGGCGCAGCCCTCGTCGGCGCCCACTGCACCGACCCGGACGCCCTCGCCCGCAGCCTGGACTGCGTCGACGCCTACCTGGTGCTCTACTGCGGCGAGGACGGGCCCCAGGAGGAGCTGCGCACCCGCTGCTCCCGGCTCCAGCACGCCATGGCCGCCGGGTTCGCACAGGAGCTGCGCGAACGCACGCTGGCCGAGCAGGAGGCCATCGCCCAGGCCGCGTTGCGGGCCCAGGGGGTGGTGGCGCAGGCGCTGCACGCCAGCGAGGCCCGCTTCCGCGCGGTCTTCGAGGGCGCCGCGATAGGAATCGGCATCGCCGACCTGGAGGGCAACATCCTCCAGGTCAACGGGGCGCTGGTGCGCATGTTCGGCGGCGGCGAGCAGGCGGTGCGCGGGCGCAACGTCAGCGAGTGGACGCACGCCGACGACGCGCCGCAGGTCTGGCGGCTCTACGACGAGCTGGTGCGCGGCGAACGCGAGCACTACCACGTCGAGAAGGCGTTCTACCGCCCTGACGGAACGGTCCTGTGGACCAATCTGACGGTCTCGCTGCTGCGGGACGCCGACGGGCAGCCCCAGTACCAGCTGGCCCTCATGGAGGACACCACCGAGCGCCGGCTGCTCAACCTCCGGCTTCGGTACGAGGCCACCCACGACGCGCTCACCGGCCTGCCAACCGCACCCTGTTCTTCGAACGCCTGGAGAAGGTCCTGGCCGCCGGGGAGGGCCAGCGCTTCGGCCTGTGCTACCTGGACCTGGACGGCTTCAAGACCATCAACGACAGCCTCGGGCACGCGGCCGGCGACCGGCTGCTCGTCGAGGTCGCCGACCGCCTCCAGTCCTGCGCGACCGCGCCCGGCGAGATGGTCGCCCGGCTCGGCGGTGACGAGTTCGTGGCGCTGACCACCGGCCCCGACACCCACCGCGAGGTCGACGACCTCGCCGCACGCATCATGAACGCGCTGGTCGCGCCCGTACGCATCGAGGGCCGTGAACTGACCGTGCGCGGCAGCATCGGCATCGTGGAGGGTCCGGCGGGGGAGCGCAGCCCCGCGGAGGTGCTGCGCAGCGCCGACATCACCATGTACCGGGCCAAGTCGGCGGGCGGCAACCGCTTCGAGCTGGCCGACCCCGAGGCCGACGCCCGCGCCATCACCCGCCACGGTCTGACGACGGCCCTGCCGGCCGCGCTGGAGCGCGGCGAGTTCTTCATCGAGTACCAGCCGCTCGTGCACCTCGGCGACGGCAGCGTGCGCGGCGCCGAGGCCCTGGTGCGCTGGCTGCACCCGCAGCACGGTGTGCTCGGCCCCGACCGGTTCATCCCGCTCGCCGAGCACACCGGGCTGATCGTGCCGCTGGGCCGGTGGGTCCTGGAGCAGTCGGTGCGCCAGGCCCGCGACTGGCGCGAGCGCCGCGGCGAGCCGGGTCCGCTGCGCATCAACGTCAATCTCTCGCCGTGCCAGCTGACCCACCCCGGGCTGGTGCAGGACACCGTCGACATCCTGGAACGCGCGGGTGTCTCGCCCGAGGCGCTCTGCCTGGAGGTCACCGAGTCGGCTCTGATCGGCGCCGACGACGACCTCCTGAAGCCGCTGCGCCGGCTCGCCGAGATGGGCGTCGACATCGCCCTGGACGATTTCGGCACCGGCTACTCCAACCTCGCCAACCTGCGCCGCCTGCCGGTGAGCGTCCTCAAGCTGGACCGCTCCTTCACCCAGAGCATGCAACAGTTCCCGGCCGACCCCGTCGACCTCAAGATCGTCGAGGGAATCGTCTCGCTCGCCCACAGCCTGGACCTCACGGTCACGGTCGAGGGCGTGGAGACCGGCGCCCAGGCCGAGCAACTGCGCATACTGGGCTGCGACACGGCCCAGGGCTGGTACTACGCCCGCCCCGGCCCGCCGGACCGCCTTCACGAGCTGGCACTGGTGGACGCCACGGGGTGACGGCACAACTCGGTTGCGGGAGGGGCCGGGTCAGGCGCGATCATGTGCGGGTGACCCAGGAATCAGACGAGGTGGCCGCGGCGATCGCGGGCGAACTGAGCCTCATGGACCCCGCCGTCCGCTCCTCCCGCACCGAGACCGCCCGCCTGCTCGACCCCGAGTTCACCGAGGTGGGCGCCTCCGGACGCCGCTACACGTACGCCGAAACGCTGGCCGAACTCCCCGACCACCCCGGCAGCTCCCCGACGGGCCCCCGCTACGAGCCCTCGGCGATCACGGGCGTGGTCCTGGCCCCCGGCCTGATCCACCTCACCTACACCACCACCTTCACCGGCCACCGGGCCCACCGCACCTCCCTATGGCGCAAACAGGACCCCCGGACAGGCTGGCGCATGTACTACCACCAGGCCACCCCGATCCCCCTCAACGCCCCCTGACAACAGCCCCGCAGCCCCGAAGCCCCCACCTGAGACCACGAGAAACGACGCCCCCAGCCGTACGATGCAATCCGGTCCGAGGGCGGCCCACCTGGGGGCGCGGGGAACGGCGCGCCCAGCCACGACGCGGCCGCACGATGCAACGGCACCCTGGACCCTCGCCCAGCGGCGCAGCCACACGCGGCGCAGCCACACGCGGCGCAGCCACACGCGGCGCAGCCACACTCACCGCTCCAACAACATCCGCTGCAACTCCCGAGCCGCCCGAGGCGGAGCCACATCACTGCGATGGGCCAGCGCGATCACCCGATGCAGCCCCGGCCGAGCCAACGGAGTGACCCGCAGGCCCTGACCCGACCGCGCCGCGACCATGCGCGGTACGACGGCCATGCCGAGCCCCGCCCGCACGAACCCCAGCACCGCGTCCATCTCCCCGCCCTCCACCGCGAAATCCGGCTCGAACCCGGCGGAGCGACAAGCGGCGACAGTCAGCTCGCGCAGGTCGTAGCCGTGCCGGAACATCACCATGCGTTCGCCCTCCAGGTCGGCGATCCGCACGGTCCGCCGGCCGTGTCCCGGGCGGGGTGCCTCCGGCGAGGACACCACCACCAGGTCCTCCCGCAGCAGATCCACCGTCGTCAGGGCGGGGGAGGGGGTGGGCAGCGGCAGCACCACCAGGGCGAGGTCGAGCGCGCCTCGGGCCAGCTCGCGCACCAGGTCGTGCGAGCCGCCCTCCTCGATCAGCAGCCGGATGCCGGGGTAGCGGTCGTGGAAGGCCCGCAGCACGTCCGGCAGCAGCCCGGTGCACAGGCTCGGCGTCGCGCCCAGCCGCACCCGCCCGCTGCGCAGCTGCGCCAGCTCCTGCACCTCGTACCGGGCCGTCTCCGTGTCCGCGAGGATCCGGCGGGCCAGCGGCAGCAGCGCCTCGCCGGCGTCGGTGAGGGTGATGTTGCCGCGCGCCCGCTGGAACAGGTCGGCCCCCAGCTCCCGCTCCAGCGCCTTGATCTGCTGGGACAGCGAGGGCTGCGCGACGTGGACCAGATCGGCGGCCCGGGTGAAGTGCCGGGTCTCTGCGACGGCCACGAAGTACTGGAGCTGGTGGAACTGCATCCGGCCATGATAGGCGTCGGCTATGGAAACGAGCCGGACCATGTCTTGGACTGATGGGGCCGTTCGGGCCTAGCGTCCTGTTCCATGGCTCTGGCAACGCGGACGGACCGACGGACGTCCATGGCGCGCACGGTGTGGGACTCCTCCGTCGGCAAGAAGACAGTGATGGCCGTCAGCGGGCTGATCATGCTGATGTACCTGGTCGCCCACGTGATCGGCAACCTGAAGATCTTCTTCGGGCCGGGCGAGTTCAACCACTACGCGCACTGGCTGCGCACGGTCGGCGAGCCGTTCATGCACTACGAGTGGACGCTGTGGCTGATCCGCGTCGTGCTGGTCGTCGCGGTGGTCGCGCACGCCGTGTCCGCCTACCAGCTCAGCCGCCGCGGCATGAAGGCACGCCCGAGCAAGTACGTCCACAGGAAGGCGCGGACCAGCTACGCGACGCGCACCATGCGCTGGGGCGGGATCATCCTCGGCCTGTTCATCGTCTGGCACATCCTGGACCTGACGACCGGCACCGTGCACTCCGGAGGCTTCCAGGAGGGCCGGCCGTACCAGAACGTCGTGGACACCTTCTCCACCTGGTACGGCAACGTCGTCTACCTCGTCGCGATGCTCGCCGTCGGGCTGCACATCCGGCACGGCTTCTGGAGCGCCGCCCAGACCCTGGGCGCCGGCAGCCGCACCCGCGACCGCGCCCTCAAGACCGTCGCCGACATCCTCGCGCTGCTGCTCACGGCCGGCTTCATCGCCGTACCCGTGGGCGTCATGACCGGAGTGGTGAGCTGAACATGACTTCCTATGCGGACTACACGACCGGCGAGCCCGTCGTCGACGCCAAGGCCCCCGCCGGGCCGATCGCCGAGCGCTGGGACACACGCCGCTTCGAGGCCAGGCTGGTGAACCCGGCCAACCGGCGCAAGCACACCGTCATCGTCGTCGGCACCGGCCTCGCGGGCGGCTCCGCCGGCGCCACCCTGGCCGAACAGGGCTACCACGTCGTCCAGTTCTGCTACCAGGACTCCCCGCGCCGCGCCCACTCGATCGCCGCGCAGGGCGGCATCAACGCGGCGAAGAACTACCGCAACGACGGCGACTCCGTCCACCGGCTGTTCTACGACACCGTCAAGGGCGGCGACTTCCGCGCGCGGGAGTCCAACGTCCACCGCCTCGCGCAGATCTCCGTCGAGATCATCGACCAGTGCGTGGCGCAGGGCGTGCCCTTCGCCCGGGAGTACGGCGGCCTCCTCGACACCCGCTCCTTCGGCGGCGTCCAGGTGTCCCGCACCTTCTACGCGCGCGGCCAGACGGGTCAGCAACTGCTGCTCGGCGCCTACCAGGCCCTGAGCAGGCAGATCGCCGCGGGTACCGTCGAGATGCACCCGCGCACCGAGATGCTCGACCTGATCGTCGTCGACGGTCGGGCGCGCGGGATCGTGGCACGGGACCTGATCACCGGCCGGATCGACACCTACTTCGCGGACGCGGTCGTACTCGCCAGCGGTGGTTACGGAAACGTCTTCTACCTGTCGACGAACGCCATGAACTCCAACGCCACCGCGATCTGGCGGGCGCACCGGCGCGGCGCCTACCTCGCCAACCCGTGCTTCACGCAGATCCATCCGACCTGCATCCCGCGCACCGGCGACCACCAGTCCAAGCTGACGCTGATGAGCGAGTCGCTGCGCAACGACGGGCGGATCTGGGTGCCGAAGGCCAAGGGTGACGACCGGCCGCCGAACCGGATACCCGAGGACGAGCGCGACTACTACCTGGAGCGGATCTACCCGTCCTTCGGCAACCTGGTCCCGCGTGACATCGCCTCCCGCGCCGCGAAGAACGTCTGCGACGAGGGCAGGGGCGTCGGACCCGGCGGTCAGGGCGTGTACCTCGACTTCGCGGACGCGATCCTGCGGATGGGCCGCAAGGCCGTCGAGGCCAAGTACGGCAACCTCTTCGACATGTACCAGCGGATCACCGACGAGGATCCGTACCGGGTGCCGATGCGGATCTATCCCGCCGTGCACTACACGATGGGCGGCCTGTGGGTCGACTACGACCTCCAGACGACGGTCCCCGGCCTGTTCGCGATCGGCGAGGCCAACTTCTCCGACCACGGCGCCAACCGGCTCGGCGCGTCCGCCCTGATGCAGGGCCTGGCCGACGGCTACTTCGTGCTCCCCGCCACCATCAACGACTACCTCGCCCGCAACCCGCACCAGGGCGAGGTGAGCGACGAACACCCCGTCGTCCAGGAGGTGCTGGCGGAGAACCAGGACCGCCTCAACCTGCTGCTGTCCGTCGACGCGACCGCACGCCCGACTCCTTCCACCGCGAGGTCGGCGAGCTGATGTGGGAGTTCTGCGGCATGGCCCGCACCGACTCCGGTCTGCGCAAGGCCCTGGGCCGGATCCCGCAGATCCGCGAGGAGTTCTGGCGGCGCATCAAGGTCCCCGGCACCGGCGAGGAGTTCAACCAGTCCCTGGAGAAGGCGAACCGGGTCGTCGACTACCTGGAACTGGCCGAGCTGATGTGCCTCGACGCGCTGCACCGCGCCGAGTCCTGCGGCGGCCACTTCCGGGAGGAGTCGCAGACCCCCGAGGGCGAGGCCGCCCGCCGGGACGAGGAGTTCGCGTACGCGGCCGCCTGGGAGTTCACCGGCACCGGCGAAGCGCCCGTCCTGCACAGGGAAGACCTGGTCTTCGAGTACGTCCACCCCACCCAGCGGAGCTACGCATGAAGCTCACCCTGCGCGTCTGGCGGCAGAAGAACGCCGACGACGACGGCGCCATGTCCACGTACGAGGTGGACGGGATCTCCCCCGACATGTCCTTCCTGGAGATGCTCGACACCCTCAACGAGGAACTCATCCTCAGGGGCGAGGACCCCGTCGCCTTCGACCACGACTGCCGCGAGGGCATCTGCGGCGCGTGCTCCCTCGTCATCAACGGCGACGCGCACGGGCCGGAACGCACCACCACCTGCCAGCTGCACATGCGGTCCTTCCGGGACGGCGACAGGATCGACATCGAGCCGTGGCGGGCGTCCGCCTTCCCCGTGATCAAGGACCTGGTGGTGGACCGCTCGGCCTTCGACCGGATCATCCAGGCCGGCGGCTACATCACCGCGCCCACGGGTTCCGCCCCGGAGGCCCACGCCACCGCGGTGCCCAAGCCGGACGCCGACCTCGCGTTCGAGCACGCCGAGTGCATCGGCTGCGGCGCCTGCGTGGCCGCCTGTCCCAACGGCGCGGCGATGCTGTTCACCTCCGCCAAGATCAACCACCTGAACGTCCTGCCGCAGGGCGCGCCGGAGCGGGAGACCCGGGTGCTGGACATGGTGGCCCAGATGGACGAGGAGGGCTTCGGCGGCTGCACCCTGGCCGGCGAGTGCGCCACCGCCTGCCCGAAGGGCATCCCCCTGGTCTCCATCACCGGCATGAACAAGGAGTGGCTGCGCGCCACCCGCAAGGTGGCCAAGCACTGAGCGCACCCACGCGACGAGAGAACGTGCACCGAAGCAGCGGGAGACGTTCACCGAAGCAGCGAGAAGACGTTCGCCGAAACGCGCGAACGGGCGGGGCCGGGAGTGGTGCTCATCCCCGGCCCCGTCTGGTTTCCCGGCGACCGGGGAGCGCCAGGCATTCAGCATTCCCACACCCGCGCTCCTGGCACACGTCACGTACACGCCAACCGGCGTCGGAAGAAACAGGGGGTACCGCTCCGTCCCCACCTCGTGCGTGTCCAGGAGAGAGCCATGACCGGCGTTTCCACCCTCGATCGTCCTCCGCAGTCCACGGCCCCCGTCCGCTACACCGTCACCCTGGCCCGCGACGAGGCAGATGTGCGGGCCGCGCAACGGCTGCGGCACGACGTCTTCGCCGGTGAGATGGGCGCCCTGCTCACCTCCGCGGAGCCCGGCCTCGACGTCGACCCCTTCGACGCCTACTGCGACCACCTGCTGGTGCGCGACTCCGACACCGGCCAGGTCGTCGGCACCTACCGGCTGCTGCCGCCGGAGCGCTCCGCGGTCGCCGGGCGGCTCTACTCCGAGAGCGAGTTCGACCTGAGCCCGCTGGACGGGATCCGCCCCGGCCTCGTCGAGGTCGGCCGCTCCTGCGTGCACCCCGACCACCGCGACGGCGCGGTCATCGGCCTCATCTGGGCCGGCATCGCCCGCTACATGGTGGACAACGGCCACGAGTGGCTGGCCGGCTGCTGCTCCGTCCCCCTCGCCGACGGCGGCACCGTCGCGGCCGGCACCTGGGACCGCGTACGGGAGAAGCACCTGGCGCCCGAGGAGTACCGGGTGCGTCCGCTGCTGCCGTGGGTGCCGAAGCCGGACCTGGCGCCGCCCGCCCGCACCGAGCTGCCCGCCCTGCTGCGCGGGTATCTCCGGCTCGGCGCCTGGGTGTGCGGCGAGCCCGCCCACGACCCGGACTTCGGGGTCGCCGACCTGTACGTGCTGCTGTCGATGCGCCGGGTCAACCCGCGCTATCTGCGGCACTTCCTCTCGCTCGTCCCGGCCTGATGAGCGTCTGGCTGCCCAGCGCGCCCTGCACCCCGCGGGCGTGCGTGGAGGGGACGGGCTCCCTCACCGCCGTGCCGCGGGCCGTGGTGCGGCTCGTGGCGGTCGCCGTGCTGCTGCTGGCCGGGATCGCGCTGCTGCCGGTCGGCCGCGGCGTCCCGGCGTCGTTGGTGCGCCGGTGGGCCCGGGCCATCGTGCGGGCCGCCGGGGTCCGGCCGCGGGTCACCGGCGCCGCCGTGCCCGACGGCGGCCTGCTGCTCGTCGCCAACCACATCTCATGGCTGGACATCCCGCTGCTGGCCGTGGTCCGCCCGGCCCGGTTGATCGCCAAGACCGAGATACGGCGGTGGCCCGTCGCGGGTCCGCTGGCCGCCCGCGGCGGGGTCCTGTTCATCGACCGTGACCGGCTGCGGACCCTGCCGGGCACGGTCGCCCACCTCGCGGGGCTGCTGCGCTCGGGGGCGGCCGTCGGCGTCTTCCCCGAGGGCAGTACCTGGTGCGGCCGGGCGCAGGGCACCTTCCGCCGGGCCGTGTTCCAGGCCGCCCTGGACGCCGGGGTGCCCGTCCAGCCCGTCCGCATCCACTACCGGCTCGCCGGGGGTGGGGCCACCACCGTGCCCGCGTTCGTCGGTGAGGACTCCTTGCTCGCCTCGCTGTGGCGGGTGGTCACGGCGCGCGGGCTGGTGGCAGAGGTCGAGGTGCGCCCCGCGCTCCGGCCCGGCACCCACGCCGACCGCCGGTCACTGGCCCGGGCGGCCCAGCCGTGGTCCGACCCCGGCGGGGCGACGCCGGGGCGTACGGCGGCGACGAACCGTCAGGAGGCGTACGGGCACGTGCCCGTCTTCCGTCCCGTGGGGAGGTGACGGGCACGTGCCCGTCTCCCGTCCCGTGGGGAGGTGACCCGGAACCGGGGGAGCCGAGCACGTCTGCTTCGACGACCCCATGACCGGGTGTACCGACCGGGTGTCCCGCATGGGTGACGGTCACGACGGGCCCGTTCGGCAGGCGAGAGCCCTTCGCGTCGATCCGCGACGCCTCGTCGAGCGCGAGCCCGACCACGGCGCAGCCCTCTCCGGGCCGGCGATCAGCGAGGCGGGGCACGAGGTCACCCTGCACGCGGGCACGCCCCGTGGTGGAGACCGTGCAGGTGGAACGGGAACGGCCGGCCGTGGACGAGCGCACCGGGGAGGAGACCGTTACGCGGCCAGGTCCGCGAGAAGCGCAGCGAGGCCGGGGGTCTCGAGCCCGAGGGATCCGGGGGCACCCCGCCGAACCGCCCGCGGGCCCGGCCGTACGGCGACGCGGCGGGCGGCGGCACCGCACCGCCGTCCGTGTACCGGGCCACGTGACGTCGAGCCCCGTGAGCCCGCGTCTCAGGGGCGTGGCTGCCGGTGTCGGTGCACGACGGCCGCCAGTCGCCGGTAGGAGTCGAGCAGCGCCCGCCGGTCGTAGGTGCTGGTGGTGACGAGGACCTCCTGGGCCCCCGTGTCCTTGAGGGCCGTCTCCAGTTCGTCGGCGACCTGGTCCTCGGTCCCCGCGATCTGGCCCGCCAGCCCCGACTCGTAGAAGCCGCGTTCCCGCGTGGTCATCGAAAGGGCCTCGACCCGCTCGGCCGGGGGCAGCGGCGGGAACGTCCCGTGCGTGCGGGAGTACGCCATCGACCAGGCCTCCGGGATCAGCAGCCGGCGGGCCTCCTCGGGCGTCGCGGCGACGGCGATCGTCCCCGAGACGACGACGTACGGCTCCGCGGCCCAGGGCGAGGGACGGAAACGGGCGCGGTAGTCGTCGACCCCGCGCCGCAGCCGGTCGCGGTCGCGCAGGTCGCCGATGACCATCGGCAGACCCGCCTCCGCCGCGATCCGCGCGCCCTCGCCCATGGCCAGCACGAACGGCGGCACGGTCAGCCCCTCGGCGGGGCGCGCGTGCACGCCGGTCGGCGAGGTGCCGCGGAACCAGCCGAGCAACTCCCGTACCTGGGCGCCGAAGTCCTCGGCGTCGTCCTTGTCGCGTCCCAGGGCCTTGCGCACCCCGTCGGTGAAGCCGACCGACCGGCCGAGACCCATGTCGATCCGGCCCGGGAACAGCGCTTCCAGCACCCCGAACTGCTCGGCGACCACCAGCGGCCGGTGGTTGGGCAGCATGACCCCGCCCGTGCCGACCCGGATCGTGCTGGTCGCGGCGGCCACGGCGGCGGCGAGGACGGTCGGCGCGGAGCCGGCCACCCCGGGCACTCCATGGTGCTCGGCCACCCAGAAACGCTCGTAACCGAGTACCTCCACCTCTCGCGCCAGCGCCACGGTGTCCCGCAGCGCCGCGTCGGCCGGATGGCCCTCGCGGGTGCGGGAACGGTCGAGGACGGAGAACCGGGCGGCTTCGATCACAGAACTCACACGGTGTTCAACGCGTGGCGGGCGCCGGGATTCCCGTACGGCGTCACGGGCGGCCCTCAAGGGCGCAGCAGACCGCGCTCGTACGCCCTCACCAGGTGCTGCGGGACGAGGTGGCGGACCCCGTCCACGGTGACGGGGACGAGTGCCGCGGTGGTCGCCTTCCACTGGGCGCGGCGGTGACGGGTGTTGCTGCGGGACATCTTCCGCTTGGGCACGGCCATGGGGAACCTCCTCGTTGGGCTGAGCACCGAGGACGCTATATGAAAATGGCTTCCATTAGCAATTGGTGGACCCGTGAGGTTGCCCGGCCGCGGACGGTCTCTAGGGTGGTGCCGTGACCGACAGCAGCAGGCGGCCCCTCGCCGTGTTCGACCTGGACAACACCCTCGCCGACACCGCGCACCGGCAGCGGTTCCTGGAGCGCAGGCCGCGTGACTGGGACGCCTTCTTCGCGGCGGCGCCGCAGGACCCGCCACTCCCGGAGGGGATCGCGCTGGCCGTGGAGAGCGCGCGGGAGTGCGAGGTCGTCTACCTGACCGGGCGGCCCGAGCGCTGCCGACCGGACACGCTCGAGTGGCTCGACCGGCACGGACTGCCCGCGGGGCGGGTGTACATGCGGCGCGACGGTGACCGCAGGCCCGCCCGCCGCACCAAGCTGGAGATCCTGCGCCGGCTCGGCAGGGACCGCGAGGTGCGGGTCCTGGTGGACGACGACGAACTGGTCTGCGACGACGCGGAGGCGGCCGGCTTCACGGTGGTCCGGGCGCGCTGGGCGGAGACCTCGGCCGCGCTGCGCGTCGCGCAGGAACGGGAGGGGCGTACCTGACGCCGCGGCGCCCGAACGCCGGGCCGCCTCCTGTCACTTCGTCCGGCGGTCCGCAGGTCCGACCGTCCGTGCCGCCGCAGTCCCGGCCCGCCCGTGCCGTGATGGGCCGGGCCGTCCGTGCCGTGGAGGGCGGGCCGTCCGTGCCGCCGTGGCCGGCCGGCCGCCCCGCGTCACTCGGGTGCGTCCAGGCGGAAGCCGAGCTTGAGGCCCACCTGCCAGTGCGCGACGTCGCCGTTCTCGATCTGGCCGCGCACCTGGGTCACCTCGAACCAGTCCAGATGCCGCAGGGTCTGTGAGGCACGGGAGATGCCGTTGCGGATCGCCTGGTCCACGCCGTCGGGCGAGGTGCCGACGATCTCCGTGACCCGGTAGGTGTGGTTCGACATGCGGGTGCTCCTCTCGGCCGTGACGGCGGTGTCGGGTGTGTCACGCGTCACTCCACCGTGCCCCAAGCTGCGGCGGAGCGCGAGACGTCGGAGGTGCGGAGCTGTTCCCCCTTGACCTCCCCATTGGTCCATACCAAAATCCTGCACACCCGTTCGGGCAACCATGCCCGTCTCCCCCACGCCGGGCCTCTCATCCCTGTCCACCAGGCAGAACAGGACCCCCGTGAGACGTCGCCTCCTCGCCCTCCTCTGCGTGTCCGCCTCCCTCCTCACCGGCTGCGGTGCCGTGCCCGGCATCGGCGGGAGCGACCGGCAGACCGTCACCGTCTGGCTGATGAAGGACAGCGCCTCGCGGGACTTCCTGGACCGGTTCACCGAGGACTTCGAACGCGACCACCCCGACCTCGACCTGGACATCCGCATCCAGGAGTGGACCGGCATCGGCGGGAAGGTCCAGACGGCCCTGGAGGGCGACGCCGAGGGCGGACCGGACGTCATCGAGGTCGGCAACACCCAGGTCCCGCGGTACGTGGACGGCAACCGGTTGCTCGACCTGACCCTGGAGTCCGTGGCCAAGTGGGACAAGGAGGAGTGGCTGCCCGGCCTCGCCGATCCGGGGCAGCGCCGCTTCCACCAGTACGGTATCCCCTGGTATGCCGCCAACCGTGTCGTGATCTACCGCAAGGACCTCTTCGAGCAGGCCGCGATCACCGCACCGCCGCGCACGCGCGAGGAGTGGCTGACCGCCACCGAGAAGCTGAACTCGGGCGGGAACCAGGGCATCTACCTGGCCGGCCAGGACTGGTACACCCTCGCCGGATTCATCTGGGACGAGGGCGGCGACCTCGCCACGGAGGACAGCGGCCGCTGGGAGGGCAGTCTGGACACCCCGGCCGCCCTGCGCGGAATGGATTTCTACCAGCGCCTTCACTCCCTCGGCGCGGGCCCCGCCGACGCCGACGAGGAACACCCGCCGCAGGCAGGGGTGTTCGCCGCGGGAAAGGTGGCCCAGATCGTCGCCGTCCCCGGCCTGGCGCGGGCCGTCGTCCAGCAGAACCCGGACCTGGAGGGCAAGTTGGGATACTTCCCCGTGCCGGGGAAGGTGGCGGCCAAGCCCGGTGCCGTCTTCATCGGCGGCTCCGACCTCGTCGTCCCGCGCAACACCGACCAGCGCGAGGGCGCCGTCGCCGTGGTCGCCGCGCTGGCCGGCGCCGAGTGGAACACGGACCTGGCCCGCACCATGAACTACGTGCCGAACAAGGCGACGCTGGCGTCGGCCGTCGCGGGCGAGGAGGGGGTCGCGGCCATGGCGGCGGGGGCCGCCCAGGGCCGGGCGACCCCCAGTACACCCGAGTGGGCCGCCGTGGAGGCGGACAACCCGATCAAGACGTACATGACCAAGGTGCTGGGCGGAGCCGATCCGGCGGTGGAGGCCGGCCGCGCCTCCCGCAGAATCACGGAGACGCTGACGGTGTCCGCGGGCTGACCGGCCGGCCCTGCCGCCGCCCTACCGCACGGTGCTCAGCGAGAGCGCGAAGCGGCCCTCCCGGTCCGTCCACCAGCGGGACAACCCGAGACCCACCGCGGACAGTTCGGCCCGCACCCCCTCCTCACGGAACTTCGCCGACACCTCCGTGCGCAGCTCCTCGCCCGCCGCGAAGTCGACGGCGAGATCCAGCGCGGGGAGCTTCACCGTCTGCGCCGTGCGGGACCGCAGCCGCATCTCGATCCACTCGTTCTCCGCGTCCCAGAGCGCGACATGGTCGAAGGCGCCGGGATCGAAGTCGGCGCCCAGCTCACGGTTGACGACGGCCAGGACGTTCTTGTTGAACGCGGCCGTCACCCCGGCCGCGTCGTCGTACGCCCGCACCAGCACCTCCTCGTCCTTGACGAGGTCCGTGCCGAGCAGCAGCGCGTCGCCCGGCGAGAGCAGCGCGCGGACCGAGCCGAGGAAGGCCGCGCGCTCCTCGGGTAGGAGGTTGCCGACCGTGCCGCCGAGGAACGCCAGCAGGCGTGGCCCCGGGGTGTCCGGGAGCGTCAGCGGTGCGGTGAAGTCGGCGATCAGGGCGTGGACGTTCAGGCCCGGCCGCTCGGCCATCAGGGCCTGTCCGGCCCCGGTGAGGGCGCTCTCGCTGACGTCGACGGGCACATAGGTGTCCAGGTCCGTCAGCGCGTCGATCACATGGCGGGTCTTCGCCGAGGACCCCGAGCCCAGCTCGACGAGGGTGCGCGCGCCGGCCGCGGCGGCGATCTCACCGGCCCGGTCGACCAGGATCTCGCGCTCGGCCCGCGTCGGGTAGTACTCGGGCAACTCGGTGATGCGCTCGAACAGTTCGCTGCCGTGCGCGTCGTAGAACCACTTCGGC
Source organism: Streptomyces phaeoluteigriseus (assembly GCF_001896135.2). GTDB lineage: Bacteria > Actinomycetota > Actinomycetes > Streptomycetales > Streptomycetaceae > Streptomyces > Streptomyces phaeoluteigriseus. The sequence goes on along the minus strand of NZ_MPOH02000005.1, from coordinate 17,963 downwards.
GGCAGCGTCTTGGGGGTGGCGGTGAGGCCTTGGAGGACGTCGGCGCGCAGGGCGCGTCCGTGGCGTCCTCGGGGAGGGTGCGGGTGATCTGGAAAGGGCTCACGAGCCGGTCTCCTCGGGTCGTACGGGCGCCGCGTCCACGCTCGGGTCCTTGAGCGGGGTGAGCAGCTCCTCGGTGCGGGTCGCCGCGAGCAGGGTGCGGTCGGGGACCTCCTGCCAGCGCGGATCGTCGTCGTAGGGCTCGGAGGCCACGACCGTGCGGCCGGGTTCCGTCAGGTACCAGAGCGTGTCCCCCCAGGCCGTGGCGGTGACGGCGTCGCCGTTGCTCAGCAGCAGGTTGAGGCGGGAGCCGGGCGCCGCCGCGGCGACCTCCTGCACGGTGTCGGCGAGTGCCTGGCCCTCCGTGTCCCCGGCGCGCAGCCGGGCCAGGACGAGTGCCCATACGAACGCCGAGTCGTTGCGTGCCTCCATCGACAGCACCGCGGCCGCCGGCAGCGACCGCGCGAGCGGCTCCAGGGACCCCGGCCAGCCCGGCACGGCCCCGTTGTGGCTGAACAGCCAGGGTCCCGCCGCGAACGGCGCTGCCGCGGCCTCCGCGTCCGCCCCGGCCAGCGTCGCGTCCCGTACGGCCGCCAGCACCGCCCGGCTGCGCACGACACGGGCCAGGTCGGCGAAGGACAGGTCGGCCCAGATCGGTCCGGCCCGGCGGTAGCGGGCCGCGCCGGGTCGTCCTCGGCGTACCAGCCCACCCCGAAACCATCGGCGTTGACCGTGCCGTACCGCTGTCTGCGCGGCGCCCACGACTGGCGATACAAGCCGTGCGGTGGCTCCACGAGGAGCCCTCCGAGCGGTTCATCCGGTCCCAGGTAGGCGATATGACGACACATCAGGCGGCCGCCGTGCGGGCGGTGCGGAAGCCGGAGAAGATCTGCCGCCGGATCGGATAGTCCCAGTTGCGGAAGGTGCCCCGGCAGGCCACCGGGTCCACCGCGAACGAACCGCCGCGCAGCACCTTGTGCTCGGGGCCGAAGAACACCTCCGAGTACTCCTTGTACGGGAACGCCCGGAAACCGGGATAGGGCTGGAAGTCGCTGGACGTCCACTCCCACACGTCGCCGATCAACTGCCGCACGCCCAGCGGGGACTCGCCCGCCGGATAGCTGCCGGCGGGGGCCGGACGCAGATGGCGCTGGCCCAGGTTGGCGTGCTCGGGCGTGGGGTCGGCGTCCCCCCACGGGTAGCGCGTGGAGCCGCCGGTCGCCGGGTCGAAGCGGGCCGCCTTCTCCCACTCGGCCTCGGTGGGCAGCCGACGCCCGGCCCAGTGGGCGTAGGCGTCGGCCTCGTACCAGCACACGTGCAGCACCGGCTCCTCGGGCGGCACGACCTCGGTGACGCCGAAGCGGCGACGGAGCCACTGCCCGCCGTCGCGGTGCCAGAACAGCGGGGCGACGATCCTGTGCCGGCGGATGTGGGACCACCCCTTCGGCGTCCACCAGCGGGCGTCCTCGTAGCCGCCGTCGGCGATGAACGCCTGATAGGCGCCGTTGGTCACCGGCGTGGTGTCGATGTGGAACGCCGCCACCTCACGCCGGTGCGCGGGCTTCTCGTTGTCCAGCGCCCACGGCTCGCCGGAGGTGCCCATGGTGAACGGGCCGCCCGGCACGAGCACTTCGGACGGGCCGGCGTACAGCGGGACCGGTTCGGGGTCGGGGGCGGTCAGGGCCTGCGGCCCGGTCCGGAGCTGATGGGTGATCAACATCGTCTCGTCGTGCTGCTGTTCGTGCTGGGCGACCATCCCGAAGGCGAAACCGGCCTCCGTGAGCCGCGTCCCGTCGAAGTCGGCCGACTCCAGCACGTCCAGGACCCGTCCGCGCACCTCCGCCGCATAGGCGCGGGCCTCGGCGGGCGGCAGCAGCGGCAGCGAGGGCCGCTCGGAGCGCGGGTGCTCGAAGGCGTCGTACAGCCCGTCGATCTCGGGGCGCATGGCGTCGCGGCCGGCCACGGCGCGCAGCAGCCACAGCTCTTCCTGGTTCCCGATGTGCGCGAGGTCCCACACCAGCGGGGACATCAGCGGGGAGTGCTGTGCGGTGAGGTCGGGCTCCTCCACGCAGCTCGTCAGCAGGGTGGTGCGCTCGCGGGCGGTGACGAGGGTGGTGAGCGCCCGCTCGCGCAGCGCCTCGGCGTCCAGGGCCTCGGATGCGAGGTCGGTCATGTGCGGATGTCCTTCCCGTGTGTGCGGCCGTCGGTGCCGCACAGGCGGTCGAGCTGGTCGTCGGCGGGGCTGCGGCCCTTGCGGACGTAGCGCTCCAGGTACTCGGCGACGGCGTCCGTCACCTCGGTGGTGGCGCCTATCCGGGGCAGGGCCTCCAGGGCCGTCGTGAAGCAGGCCACGGCGGTCTCCTGCAGTTCGGGGTCGGCCAGGCCCGTGCGGGCCGCCTCGCTCCACAGCGGATTGTGCGGGGCGGGCAGTGACCGGGACCGCTCCGCGAGCGGCTTCACGGCCCGGTAGGCGCTCTCGGCGGCCTCCGGGTCGTCGAACAGCGCCGTCGTCACGGCGAGCGGCACGATCCAGCCGTCCTCGCCCGGCTGCGCGTCGATCATGCGCAGCTCCAGATGGCCGCGCGGTCTGACCGGCGGGAACAGCGTGGAAACGTGGTAGTCGAGATCCGCCCGGGTGGGCGTTCCCGTCCTGATCCACTCCCGGAAGGTCAGATCGTCGGGCACCTCCCACGGGCCGCGGTCCCGGCGTACGCACATCACCGGGGCGTCCAGGACATGCCGGGCCCAGGCGGCGCGCGGTTCCCCCTCCAGGGCGGGTGCGCCCGCGCGGCCCGCGCCGATCTCCGTCCACAGCAGTTGCCGGGTGGAGCGCCAGCCCGTAGGAGTACCGGCCAGCATCGGCGAGTTGGCGAAGGCGGCGACCAGGACGGGGCCCAGCGTGTGCGCCAGCCACCAGCGCCGCCCGTGTCCCAGCGGGCCGGGCTCCTCATGGCCCGCGTCCAGACAGACCTGCACGGAGGCCGAGGTGCACATCATGGCCCGCCCGGCCGGTCCGGTGCGGTCGAGGCACGCCTCCATGGCGTCGTAGCGCGGCTCGTGCAGGAACCGCCGGGGTGGGTGCCAGGGGTCGGTGCCGAGTCCGGCGAGGACCAGTCCCGCCTCGCGCAGGACCGCGCGGACGGCGTCCAGGTCGGCGGAGACGGTGGTCACGCACTCCATCAGGGAGGCGGCGGGCAGCGAGCTGAGTTCCAGCTGGCCGCCGGGTTCGACGGTGAGCGCCGATGAGAGCGGCACCGTCCGCAGGGCCTCGTAGGCCGCCGCGAGTCGTTCGGGTGTGACGGGGAGCCGCGGTCCGCGCAGCTCGTGGACGATCCATTCCACTTCGACCCCGACGGTGCGGGGTGGTCCGGTCTTGAAGCAGATGCCCTTGACCAGGGCCTCCACCTCCGCCTCGGTGAGGGCCGTACGGGTCTCCGTACAGTCACTCCCCGAAGTGCTGCTCGATGTGTCGGACATGTCGGGATCCTCCTGAGATTCCACCATGCCACCAGTCCGGCTTCGGTGGCGCCGGACCGGTTCGCTCGTCCACCCAAGACGCTCTCGCTGTATCGCACAAGAGTGCCCAAGGGTGCGTCCGGGACCGGAGAACCGCCGCTTCCACGCCGTTTCCTGCGCGTTTGCGGTGAGGCCCGCCGATGTTCCCGGATCGGTAAAAACTCGGTTGCACCGCCTGTCCAGCATCGCTCACGATGCGTGCATGAGCACGACGGGGGAGACGGGCGGGACGCGGTGCGCCGCGTGGCGCACCGTGTGGCAGGTGGCTGTGGCGTCCACGGGGGTGGCGCCATGAGCGCGCGGCTGCGCGGTATCGCGCGCGAGACGGAAGAGGCCGTGGCGGCGGGCGCGTACCGCACGCCCGACGGGCGCGAGATCCCGCTCGCCGCCGCGATCGGGGCCGCCCGGGAGGGGACCCGCATGGTGGGACCCGATCCGGTGCCGGTCCCGGACACCGTTCGGCGACCGGCCGCGGAAACCGTTCGGGAAACGGCTGCGGACACTGTTCGGCGAACGGTCGCGGAAGGCGCACGGGGCACGATCTCCGAAACCGCGCCGGCCGAACCACGGATCGAGGTCACCGGCGAGAGCAGCCTGGAGGCCGCCCGCAGACTCGCCGACGCCCCGGTGGCGGTCCTCAACTTCGCCTCCGCCCGCAACCCCGGCGGCGGCTACCTCAACGGCGCCCAGGCCCAGGAGGAGGCCCTGTGCCGCGGCTCGGCGCTGTACACGTGCCTGCTGCGGGCGCCCGAGTTCTACGATCACCACCGGGCCCACCGGGACCCGTTCTACACGGACCGCGTCATCCACTCACCGGCCGTGCCGGTCTTCCGCGACGACCGGGGCCGGTTCCTGCCCGAGCCGTACACCGCCGGCTTCCTGACGGCCGCCGCGCCCAACGCCGGAGTGGTGCTGCGTACGGCGCCGGAGCGGGCGTCGGAGCTGCCGCGTGCCCTGGCCGTACGTGCCGAACGCGTCCTGGAGACGGCCGCGGCGCACGGCTACCGGCGACTGGTCCTCGGCGCCTGGGGTTGCGGCGTGTTCCGCAACGACCCGGTCCAGGTGGCGGGCGCGTTCCGGTCGCTGCTGGGCCCGGGCGGCCGGTTCGAGCGGACGTTCGCGCACGTGGTGTTCGGGGTGCTGGACCGGACCCCGGGGAGCGCGGTCCGGGAAGCGTTTGCGCGGGCGTTTCCGAAAGCCGCGGCTCCGCGACCGGACGTGACCGGGGCCGATGTCCGGTCACGACCGTGATCCACGACCATGACCCACGAAGTGACCCACGAAGTGACCCACGAATGTGATCCACTCCGTGACGCACGGCCGTGATCCGATTCCCTGGTGCACGCCCGTGATCCGCGAGCGTGGTCCGCACCACGTGCCCAGCCCGTCTCAGCTCCAGCCGTACCGCTCGCGCAGCCGGTGCACCACCAGGTTGAACCGCATCCGGTCCAGCGCGCAGGCCTCCCGGCGCATCCCCAGCTCGTGCAGCCGCAGCACCCGGTCGACGTCCACCCAGGAGTCCCGCCCCGAGCGGTCCCAGGGCCCGCTGCCGATCGGCACCCACTCGCGGTCCCCGTCGTGCCGCTTGCTGGAGAGCTGCACGGCCAGGAAGGTGCCGGCCGCCTCCCGGGCGACGACCAGCACCGGGCGGTCCTTGCCCCGTCCGTCCCTCTCCTCGAAGGGCACCCAGGTCCAGACGATCTCGCCGGGATCCGGGTCGCCGTCGTGCGCGGGCGAGTACTCGGTGCGCACCCGGCCGACCTCGCGCGGCTGGGCCTCGGTGGTGGCGGAGGGGCCGAAGCGGCCCGGAACGTTCTCTTCGGTAGACGCGTCACGGGGGCACCCTAGAGGCTGCTCCGGCGCGCCCCCGCGACCGCGGTCAGGGACGGCCCTCGACCGGCACCTGCCGCGCGCCCGGCGGCGCCGCACCCGTCGAGGGAAATTACCTGCCGAGCGTGCCCGTGGGACGTCATGGCCACGCTGTCGGGCCGTCAAGGAGCACCATGTTGTCGGCGTCGGCGTCGGCGTCGGCGTCGTCGGTGTCGGTGTCGGTGCCCGCGGACGCGCCCGCTCGGGCGATCTCCGGTGGGTTCTCGCCGAGTTGCCGGCCTGGGCGGCCGCCGCCGTGACCGCACGCCTCGCTTTCGACGCCTGGCCCTCGTGCGCCCACCGTCTTCACCCGGGCGCCTCAAGCGCCTGGGCGCGGCAGTCGGCTGCGCCTCTCTCGCCGCTGCCTCCGCCTCCGCTGCTGCCTCTGCCTCCGTCTCGGTCTCCGCCTCGGTCTCTGCCGCCGAGATCCGTGTCGTGCTCGGCCCCCGCCGGATCACACCGCAGGGGAATCCGTCACGAGGGGCTCCGGCCACCGTTCGTGCCAGCGCAGCTCCGCCTCCAACTGCGCGGCGAGCGACAGCAGCAGGGGTTCGCTGTTCGCGGGACCGAGCAGTTGCGCCCCGACCGGCAGCCCGCCGGGCGTGAACCCCGCGGGCACGTTGACGCCGGGCCACCCGAGGACGTTCCACGGCCACGCGTACGGGCACGCGGCGATGATGGCGCGGTCGGTGGCGAACCCGCTCAGCTCCAGCAGGGCCCCGACGCGGGGCGGGGGAGCGGCCGTGGTCGGCGCGAGCACCACGTCGTACGTCTCGAAGAAGCGGCCGATGCGGCGGTGCAGGACCGTCTCCGCACGGCGGGCCGCGCGCAGCGGGGCGCCGCCGAGGAGCCGGCCCAGCCGGGCGGTGCCACGGGTGCGCCGGTCGAGCAGCGCGGGGAACGGCGCCTCGGCGACCCGCTCCGCGATGCCCGCGGTCGCCCGTGGCACGAACGTCAGCCCGATCTGCCCGTACGGCGGGTCGGCCTCCTCGACGGTGTGCCCCAGGCCGGCCAGTGTCCCGGCGAGGCCGACCACTCGGTCGCGGACCTCGGGGAGCAGCCGGGCGGGGACGGCGGTGAACGGCGGCTTCAGCGCCAGCGCGATCCGCAGCCGGCCGGGGTCGCGGCCCACGGCGGCGAGGGCGTCGACGGCGGGCGGGCGGTGCGGGTCGCGTGGATGGTTGCCGCTCGTCGCGTCGAGGAGGAGGGCCGCGTCGGCCACGGTCCTGGCGAGGGTGCCGTTGACGGTGATGCCTTGGAAGGACTCGCCGCGCGGCCAGGTCGAGACGCGTCCGCGCTGCGGTTTGACGCCGACGAGGTGGGTCCAGGACGCCGGGATGCGGACCGATCCGGCGCCGTCCGAGCCCAGCGCGGCCGGTACCAGGCCCGCCGCCACCGCGGCCGCCGAGCCGCCGGAGGAGCCGCCCGGGGTGTGCTCCGTGTGCCATGGATTGCGGGTGGCACCGAAGGCCGGACCCTCGGTGAACGGCCACTGCCCGAATTCGCAGGTGTTGGTCTTGCCGACGATGACGGCTCCGGCCGCGCGCAGCCGCCGTACCGCCTCCCCGTCCTCGGTGACCGCCGGGTGGGTGCCGGCGCAGCCGAAGGCGGTCGGCTCGCCCGCCACGTCCATGTCGTCCTTCACGGCCACCGGCACCCCGAGCAGGGGCTTGCGCACGCCGGCGGCCAACTCCCGGTCGGCCGCGTCGGCTTCGGCGAGCGCGGCGCGGTGCGGACGATGCGGAAGGTGTTGAGGGTGCTCTGGGTCGCCTCGATCCGCGCCAGGGCCTGCTCGACCAGCGCGCGGGAGGTGACCTCCCCGGCGGCCAGCGCGCGGGCGGTGTCGATCAGGCCTGCGGAACGGTCGAGCGGCATTGCGGAGCACCTCCGGGAGCACGTCGTCTACCGAACGGTAACGTCCGGGGCCCGGTGGTGGAACGCACACCGCCCGGTGGTGCGTTCCGTGTCCGCCACACGTGTCGCACAGGGCGCTGCCGTTCCTGCGCAAAGCATTGACGAGCCCTGGAGCCACCCCTACCTTCTGATCGACTTTCCGAACCGCGTTCGGTGAGTCGAACGTTGAGTCGTAGGGAGAGAGCCGCAGATGACCACACGTCGCCCCACCCCGTCCCGACGCAGCCTGCTGCGTGCGATGGCCGCCCTGCCCGCCTCCGCGCTGGTGCTCGGAGAGGTGCCGGGTCTGCTCGGCACCGCCCTCGCCGCAGCCCCGCCCAGCGGCTCGGCCACCCGCTACACCATCGTGCCGTTCCTGGACAGCAACGACGGCACGGTGAACGTCTACCAGTCGGACGACGCCACCGACTTCCGCCTCGCGAAGTCCGCCGCCTACACCCCGCCCGCGAACCGCATCCGCGACGCGAGCATCATCAGGCACACCAACGGCTACTACTACCTGACCTACACCACCCACACCTGGCAGGACCCCAGCACCACCATCGGCTTCGCCCGCAGCTCCGACCGGTTGACCTGGTCGTTCCTGTACGACTACACGGTGCCCGTCGCGAACCTCTCGCGCGCCTGGGCGCCGGAGTTCTTCGTCGACAGCGACGGCAGCGTGAACATCATCGTGTCCTGCTCCACCACGGACGACGAGTGGATATTCACCCCCTACCTGCTGAAGGCCGCCAACGCGGGTCTCACGGCCTGGAGTTCACCGGTCGCCCTGTCCGGCATCGGTGAGAACCACATCGACACCTTCGTCGTGAAGCTCGGCTCGACCTACCACGCCTTCACCAAGAACGAGACGACCAAGTACATCGAGTACGCCACCGCCACCAGGCTCGCCGGCCCGTACACCATCTCCCGCACCGGCAACTGGGCGGGCTGGGGCAGCTACCGCGAGGGCCCGGCCCTCGTCCAGCTCGACAACGGCGGCTGGCGCATCTACTTCGACGGCTACGGCGACGGCACCTACTACTACAGCGACAGCTACGACACCTTCGCCACCTGGAGCGCGCCGAAGGGCCTCCCCGCGGTCTCCGGCACGGCCCGCCACTTCACCGTCGTCAAGGAGACGGTGACCGGCGGAGTGAGTCTCCCCAAGAACGTCACCCGCTCCTTCCGCTCCGTCAACTACACCACCCGGCACTGGCAGTCGCAGTCCTCGCTGCTCAACCTCCCGGTGGTGACCGCCTCCAGCACGACCGCCGAGAAGCAGGCATCCACCTTCACGGTCGTCCCGGGCCTCGCGGACGCGAACGGCTACTCCTTCCGCGACGCGTCCGGCAACTACCTGCGCCACTACTCCTACCGGGCCCGCTTCGACCCGAACGACGGCACGTCGACCTTCGCCAAGGACGCCACCTTCATCGCCCGGACCGGTACCACGAGCGGCTCGGCACGCTTCGAGTCGTACAACTACCCCGGCTACTACCTGCGCCACTACAACTACCAGCTCCGCGTGGAGCAGGCGGACGGCACGGAACTGTTCCGCACGGACAGCTCCTTCCTGCCGGTGACCGCCTGGGCCTGACTCGCACCAGCCCGCACCCTCGCCCCGCGCGTGGATGCCGGGCGCCCTCCGACCGTTCCGGCCGCTTGGGCCGTACGTGCAAACCGATCGGCTGACGACGACGGAAGCCGATCGGCTTCTCCTGCGTGGAGGCAGTCAGGCCTTCGGGGCGCACGTGGCAGAACCAGGGGCGCCCGGGGCGGGTGGGCGGCCCCGGGAACCGCGGGCATGCGACCTGACGTGCACGTGAGGCGCAAGCGGCGCTACGACACGCCGCCCATCTCCGCGGTGAAGACCACGGGGTCGCTGTCGAACCCCCGGATCAGCTCGCGGTACGTCCACGTCGTGGCCGTGTCCCGGGTGAATTCCGCGACGGTGGCGGCGGTGGATCCGGCGACCCCCGCGAGGTCGTACTTCAGCAGTTCCTGGTAGCCGTCCAGGACCAGCACTCCGGCGTTCGTCAGGTCGCCGAAGGTCTTCGGACCAGTGTTCTGGTGGATCACCACACCCACGACCACCCGCGCGAAGGAGGACGCCAGACGATCCAGCTCCAGAGTCATCTCCTCGACATAGCCGAGGCCCTGGCCGGTCTGGCTGTGCCGGTTCATGTTGATGGTGCCGTCGGGCGAGCGGCTGTCGAAGTGGACGACGTACACCGGCGGGCCCTGGGGGGCGTCCGCCGAGTACGTCGTGGCGATGATGTCGAGATGATGGGACGGCTCGTCCCAAGGGCTCGGGTCCCACTTGAGCCGGATCTCGGCCTTCCTCAGTTCCTGGCTGTTGCTGCTCACCGGTTCGCCGCCTCCTCGTGCCACACCACCACGGGATGCTCCCCGCTCGGTCAAGTATGGCTGTCTGCCACACTGTTGAAGCCCCGTAGGGCGGGCGGCCTCGGCCTCGCCGGTGATCACCGAGTGCCCGGGCCGGGCCGACCCGGCTGCACGACGAGGCAGGATGACCCCGTGAGGGGCAGCCGGGTCCCGCGTGGCACCCGGGTCCGAGCGGGTTCCGTCGGCGGCGGTGCGGCGGGCTTGGGGTGACCCGAAGAGCCATGATGATCACTGACAGGCATGTGCCGAGGTACGCCCACGACCTGCCGCGCGGTGACGGCGACCCTGCCGGGTGAGCCGCCAGGCGGGGCACGACGACAGGAGCCCGTATGAATCCCTCAGCCGACGTCAGCACACGCATGGAGGTCATCGACGCCTACCGGGCCCATCTGCACGCGATGGCCGACGGCGACACCGTCGCGCTGGACGCCCTGCTCGACGACGGTTTCACCCTGACGCAGCCCACGGGGGACCGGCAGGCGAAGGCCGAGTGGCTGGCCGACCTGCGCGCCGCGACGTTCGTCCCGCTGGGGATCGAGGAGAAGACGGTGACCGTGGTGGTCGACGGCGACACGGCGCGTCTGGTGGGCCGCGTCATCGCGCGAGCGACCGGGGACGGCGCACCCGAGGACCGGCGACTCCAGCTGACCATGGACTACGCCCGTGTGCGCGACAGCTGGATCGCTCTGCGTGCCGTGGCCAGAAGCTGGTGAACGGGGCTGGGGCGCGGCCCGCCGGTGAGATCATCGGCCCATGAACGTGAAGGCGGGGGACCGGATGGTCGACGTGGCGGCGGGCCGGGTCACGTTGGCGGACCGGCGGACCGGCCGGACCTGGGCGGTCGGCATCGCGCCGTACCGGATCGGGGTGTACCCGGTGACCCGGGAGCTGTACGGGCGGGTCACCGGCGAGTGGACGGACGGTCCGCGGGGGCTGCCCGTGGAGAGCGTCTCCTGGTGGGACGCGGTCCGCTTCTGCAACGCCCTGTCCCGGCACGAGGGCCTGACCCCCGTCTACGATCTCGCGGCCGACGGCGAGAGCGTGGGGTGGGACGCCGCGGCCGACGGGTACCGGCTGCCGACCGAGGCCGAGTGGGAGCACGCCTGCCGGGCCGGCACCACCGGGCCCCGATACGGTCCCCTGGACGACATCGCCTGGTACCGCGGCAACTCGGAGGAACGGATCCACGAGGTGGGCGGCAGGCTCCCCAACCCGTGGGGACTGCACGACACGCTCGGCAACGTGTGGGAGTGGTGCTGGGACCACTACGACACCGAGGTCTACGGCACCTACCGGGTGCTGCGCGGCGGCGGCTGGTTCGACGAACACTGGAGCTGCCGGGCCTCCGTACGGCGCCGCAGCCATCCCACGTTCCGGGTGGACGACGTCGGCTTCCGCGTCGCGCGGTCGGCGGGCGTCCGGTCTGCGGGCGTCCGGTCGGTGGCTGCGCGATGAGGGCCGGCTGCTTGCCGTGCTCGTCCTGACCGCCGCGCTGTCCGGGTGCTCGCTCCCCAGCCGGGGAGCGGCCTGCACGGAGATGGGCATGGACTCGGGGGTCGGCGTGCTGTGGACGCCCGCCGACTTCGGGGGCCCGGACGCGGCCGTCGTGCGGGTGTGTGCCGGGGAGCGGTGCGCCCAGCGGGCGTCGGGCGGTCCCGACGACCCCTTCGCGAGCCTGTCGGTCCGGCTGCCGGACGACGTCGGCGACACCACCGTGCCGGTACGGCTCACCGCCACCTCGGCGAAGGACGGCAGGGTCCTCCTGTCCGACCGCGTCTCGGCCCGGCTGACGGAGCAGCACCCCAACGGCCCCTCCTGTCCGCCCACGGCCTGGACCGCGAGCTACCGCGCCCACCCGGAGCGGGGGCTCGTGCCGGCGGCGGGTACGGCCCCGCGCTGAGCACGGCGGCCGGGGTCAGGTGCCCGGCTCGTCGTCCTCCGAGGACGGGCGCGGCCACGGACGTCCGCCGATGGCCTCGATGCCGTTGTTGAAGCGCTTGAGGTAGGACGCGAACGCGGTGATGTCGTCCTGCGACCAGTCCCCCATCACCCGGTCCAGGACCTCCACGATGCCCCGCCGCTCCTCGTCGAGCAGCCGCTCGCCCTCCCGCGTCAGCCGGAACTTGCGGGCCATTCCGCCCGCCGGGTCGGGGATCCGGCTCAGCAGGCCCGCGCGCATCGCCGCGGCGGTCTGCCGGTTCAGGGTGGAGGCGTCCAGGCCGAAGGCGTCGCTCAGTTCCCCGATCGACATCGGTCCCTGCACCCGGATCCGGCTCAGCAGGATGTAGGCGCTGCGTTCCAGTACGGCGTCCGTGCGGCGGCCCCCGCGCCGGCTGAGGAACGTATGGCGGCTGAGCAGCATCTGCTCGTACTCGACCTCGTGCGTAGGCCTCTGCATGTGCCCGAGCCTCCTGTTCGTACGGCCGTCCCCGGGGCCCGTCCCGGCGGCGGCCGCTCCATCCTGGCACACCGTCCTGCAAGCACCACATCACATGGTTGATACATATGGCATGTACGATGCACATCCTTCGCCCCGTGCTCGTCGCCTCGTCCGGTGCTGGTTCCCGGACCCCGAGCCAAGTCCCGAGAGAAAGCCGAGGAGTCCATCCATGGACGCCCCCCAGCCCACGGCCCGCGCGGTGGCGTGGTCGCCACGCTCGCGCTCGCCGGCATCACCGCCGCGATCATGCAGACCCTGGTCACCCCGCTCATCGCCGAGCTGCCGCAGATCCTCGACACCTCGTCCTCGAACGCCGCCTGGGTCATCACGGTCACCCTGCTGGCCGCGGCGGTCTGCGTGCCGGTCGTGGGCCGCCTCGGCGACCTGCTGGGCAAGCGGCGCATGCTCCTGGCCTGCGCCGTGCCGCTGGTCGTGGGCTCGGTGGTGTGCGCCCTCGCCTCCGACGTCGTCACGATGATCGTCGGACGCGGACTCCAGGGCATGGGTATGGGCATGTTGCCGCTCGGCATCGCCCTGCTCCGCGACGTCCTCCCCGCGGAGAAGCTCAGCTCCTCGATCGCCCTGGTCAGCGCCTCCATGGGCATCGGCGGCGGCCTCGGCCTGCCCATCGCCGCGGCGATCGCCCAGTACGCGAACTGGCGCGTGCTCTTCTGGGGTTCGGCCGGCATGGCCGTCGTCGTCACCCTGCTCATCTGGTTCCTGATCCCCGACGTGCCGGCCGGCGCCAAGGGGCAGCGCTTCGACCTGCCCGGTGCGCTCGGCCTCGGCGTCGGCCTCGTCTGCCTGCTGCTCGCCGTCTCCAAGGGCGCCGACTGGGGCTGGGGTTCGGGCACCACGCTCGGCCTGTTCGCCGGCGCCGTCGTCGTCCTCGTGGCCTGGGGCTTCTGGGAGATGCGCACCACCGACCCACTGACCGACCTGCGCACCACCGCCCGCCCACGGGTGCTGCTCACCAACCTCGCGTCCGTCTTCGTGGGCTTCGCGATGTACGCGAGCATGCTCGTCATGCCGCAGCTCCTCCAGTTCCCGGAGGCCACCGGCTACGGCCTCGGCCAGTCCATGCTGGCGACCGGCCTGTGGATGGCGCCCGGCGGCATCATGATGATGTTCGTCTCCCCGCTCGGCGGGAAGCTCACCAACGCCCGCGGCCCGAAGTTCACCCTGGTCTGCGGCGCGCTGGTCATCGCCGCCGGCTACGGCCTGTCCATGGCGCTGATGGGCTCCGCCTGGGGCCTGATGGTCGTCGGCATCGTCATCAACAGCGGCGTCGGCCTGGCCTACGGCTCCATGCCCGCCCTCATCATGAGTTCGGTCCCGGTGTCGGAGACCGCCGCCGCCAACGGCTTCAACACGCTCATGCGCTCGCTCGGCACCTCGATCGGCGCCGCCGTGATCGGCGTGATCCTGGCCCAGATGACGAACACCATGGGGGGCTACTCCCTCGCCTCCGAGGACGGCTTCCGCACCGCGCTCCTCGTCGGCGGCGGCCTCGCCCTGGTCTCCGCGGCCATCGCGTCCTTCATCCCCGGCGTCCGCCCGGCCGCCGACGGCGCGCGGGAGAGCGACGCGGTCCCCGAGCCCGCGCAGGCCAAGATCTGAGTCCGGGTGGGTGCGGGCGCGCGTGTGTGGTGCGGGCGCGTGTCGCTGCCACGCCCCCGCACCCGCCGCAGGGATCAGGCCACGGCGTGGCCGTCGTGCGGGTGCGTCTGGTCTCCGCGCCCTCCGCGCCCTCCGCGCCCTCCGCGCCCTCCGCGCCTTGCGGGCCCTGCGGGTCCTCGATCCTTTCGTGGACCTGGGAGAACGCTGCGGACTTGTCGATGACGTGGTCTCCTCGGCGCGCGGGACCGCGGGACCACTGGAACACGGGACCACTGGAACGGGGGACCACTGGAACGGGGGACCACTGGAACGGGGGACCACTGGAACGGGGGCCGCGGTCCCGCGGCCGGGCGCCGGGGTCACCGCCGATTCCCGTGCCGGGGGAGCAGGGCGCGCCCCCGGGACGGAGCGGAACCCGGGCGTCCGATGTCATCCACGTTCGACCGAACGGCTGACGGGAGGCCCGCCGCGCCCGGCCCTCCCCGGGCCCTATCCGCGCGCCAGCCTCCGCAGGGTCAGGGCGAGGTGCAGGCGTAGCCGGCCCTGGGGAGTGCGGGTCGGCCAGCCCAGCAGGTGCTCGGCGTGGGTGAGGCGGTCCTGGAGGGTGGAGTGGTGCACGCGGGCCTCGACGGCGGCCGCCCGCAGACTCGTCGTGGCGGTCACGGCGTGCAGGGTGGCGAGCATCCAGGGGGCGTCCGCGGCCGCCGCCTCCACGGCCCGTACGTCTGCCGGGGGCTCGGCGCCCGGGACGACGAGGTCGGCCAGCAGCGCGAGCCCGCCCAGGTCGTCGGCGTGCACGACACGAGGGCCGGGGTCGTGCGCGGTGCCGTCCGCGGCGAACCGCAGGGCGGTGCGGGCGGCGGCCCACGAACGGGGCAGGTCCAGGACCGGGACGGCGGGGCCGACACCGGTCCGCTCCGCGTGCGGCCCGGCCTCCCGGGACCCGGGCAGCACCCGGGGCGGCCCCTGCGGCGTGGCCAGCGCCCGCGCCGGGGCCGCGGGGTCGAGACCGAGCCGCCGGGCCGCGTGCAGCCGGGCCGGTTCCGCCGCCGTCGCGTCCAGCACCGTCTCCACCAGGGCCGGATCGTCCAGCGGAGCCCGCCCCCGCGTCCGGTCGAGCACCAGCCGGACCACTCCGGCGGCCCGCTCCAGGATCACGGCGTCCACGACGCTAGGCGCGGCGCCGGTCCGCTCCAGCCAGAGCGCGGGCACCCCGCCGGGAGTCAGCGCGGCCGTCGGCCAGGCCGGGTCGGGCGGCAGGTCCGAGTCCCGGCGCGTGCCGTCCGGCTCCACCCGGACCCGCACCCGCCGCTCGGCGTCCACCAGCCGTGCGGGCGCCCCGGCGAGCACGGCGGCCCCGCGCACCAGCGCCTCCACCCCGGCCCGTGCCTCGGCCAGCCGGTCGAAGTAGGCGATGACCCGCACGGCGGCACCGGCGTCGGGGTCCAGCGCGGTCAGCCGCCCGGCCAGCTCCTTCATACGGCCATCATGCGCCACCGGCCCGCCGGTGAGGAGGGGCGCGGTCGCGACGGGGCTGGGGCGCCGCCCGGCCGGTCGCGCACGGAGACCGAGGGAGACCGACGGAGACCGACGGCACCGATCGCCGCCGTACGCCATATGGCACAGTGACGGGGAAACGACGGGGAGTTCCTACGGGGGAGGCGAGATGCCGGAACTGGGCAAGGGCGGGAACACGGCGCTGGGCGCAGGGCCGGTGACCATGGAGCTGTACGCCGAGGGAGACACCGTCGATCTCAGCGCGCTGCTGGTCGCCGCGGACGGCAGGGTCCGGTCCGACGACGACCTGGTCTTCTACAACCAGCCCTCGGCCGAGTCCGGCGCGGTCCGCCACCTGCCCGCCGACTCGGACGGACCCGAGCGCGTCGTGGTGGACCCGGCGGCCCTGCCCGCCGACGTGGACCGGTCGTGCTGGTGGCCAGCTGCGACCCGGACGACGTCACGCGGACGTTCCGCGAGGTCAGGAACGTCCGGGTGAGCGCGGCGCAGAGCGGTGCCGAGACGGTCCTGTTCCGTCCGCCGGCCCTCACCGACGGCGAACGCGCGGTCCTGCTGACCGAGTTGTACCGCCGCGGCACGGCCTGGAAGCTGCGCGCCATCGGCCAGGGTTACGCCGACGGACTGGCCGGTCTGGCCACGGACTTCGGCATCGAGGTCGCCGAGGCCGACGACGCACCGGCCGCACGAGGCGTACCGGCCGCCCCGGAAGGCGTACCGGCCGCACCGGAACCCGGGAGGACGCCGGCCACCGGCCCGGCACCGGCTTCCGCCCCGGTCCGGCCGAGCCTGGTCAAGCCGCCGCTCGGGAGAATCAGCCTCGACAAGGGCAGCCAGGTCTCGCTGAGCATGGACAAGGGTGACCGGGACCTGGTGGTCACGGTGGCACTGGAGTGGGACGGCGGCAGCGACCGGCGCCGGCAGAAGGGCGCGGACCTCGACCTGTACGCCCTGTTCGTGCCGGCCGGCAAGGCCCTGCGCGGCGCCCTAGAACCGGGCAGCCTCGTCAAGTCCGGCCACTCCCCGCAGGGCCGACCGGTGCTGCCCGGCGGCGAGCCCGCGCCCGGGAAGGGGAACGGGAAGAAGAAGGGCGGGCAGGCCGACGTCGTCTACTACCGGCAGCTCGGCTCGCTCACCGAGCGTCCCCACATCCGGCTCGACGGCGACTCCCGCGTCCCCGGCCGCGAGGCCGTGCGGATCGTGCGCCCCGACGAGCAGGGTTACGTCCTGCTCTGCGCCTACTCGGCGGTCAGCAACGGCTTCGGCTCCTTCCGCAGCTTCGGCGCGAAGGTCGTCGTGGACGACGGCCGCGGCTCCACCGTCACCGTGCCGCTCTACGAGAACACCAAGACCCGGTACTGGGTGGCGATCGCGCTCGTCGACTTCACCTCCGCCGACGGCGCGGCCATCCACCACATCGAGGCCTACAGCGCCCGGATGACCGAGCGCCGGCCGGTTCTGCACCCGGACGGGACCATCGAGATGAACGCGGGCCCCGTGGAGTTCAAGCGCCGCTGACCGCTCGCGGTGGCGGGTCCTACACCGCCAGCAGCCGCCGCAGCCAGTCCAGTTGCGCGGCTCGGGCCGCCCGTGAGACGGCGGCCTGCGGGGCGAAGCCGTCGAAGCCGTGGAAGCCGCCCGGCCAGACGTGCAGTTCGGCGACCCCTCCGGCCTGCCAGATCCGGGAGGCGTAGGCGACGACCTCGTCCCGGAAGGTCTCCGCGGAACCCACGTCGAGGAAGGCCGGGGGAAGCCCGGAGAGGTCCTCGGCGCGGGCCGGCGCCGCGTACGGGGAGACGTCCTGGCCACCGCGAAGGTCGCCGAGCAGCGCCGTCCAGCCCGTCTCGTTGGCCGTACGGTCCCAGATGCCGAGGCCCGCCATCTGGCGGGCGGACGGGGTGTCGTTGCGGTCGTCGAGCATCGGGCACAGCAGCACCTGGCCGAGCGGCCGGGGCCCGCCGCGGTCGCGCAGCAGCAGCGCGAGCGCCGCCGTCAGCCCGCCGCCCGCGCTGGCCCCGGCGACCACGATCCGCTCCGGGTCCCCGCCCAGTTCCTCGGCGTGCTCGGCGGTCCACAGCAGACCGGCGTACACGTCGTCGACCGGCGCCGGATACGGGTGCTCGGGGGCCAGCCGGTATTCCACGGACACGACGACCATGTCGAGTTCCCGCGCCCAGTCCAGGATCTGGTCGACGCCGACCCGGTTGCTGCCGAGCACCATGCCCCCGCCGTGCACGTGGTAGACGACCGGGCGCGGCCGGGCGGGGGCCGGGGCGGTGGGCCGGCAGATCAGCAGCGAGATCTCGGGGGAGCCCTCGGGGCCGGGCACCGTCCGGTCCTCGACCCCGAACGCGCCGTCGGCCGTCAGGTCCACCTGGGCGAGCAGCGCGATGCCCGGGGACCGCCGGACGGTCTCGATGTCCTCCGGGCTCATGCCGGGCGAGATCATGTCCCTGATCAGTTCCAGGGCGGCGGCGAGTTCGGGGTCGAAGGGCGGCGGGACGGTCGTCATGGTGTCTCCTCACGCGGGAACGCGGCGGCTCGTCCCGTCATCGTCGGCGCCCCCGCGCCGGACGGAGCCCCGCCGGACGGCGGAACCTGCCCGCCGTCCGGCGGGTACGGCCACCACCGTGCCCCGCCTCATGGCGGCCCCGCGATGAGC
>NZ_MPOH02000049.1 GCF_001896135.2 Streptomyces phaeoluteigriseus | reverse complement strand
GCGTCCGCGGTGATGAGCGTGGACAGGATCTTCACGGCGGTCGTCTTGCCGGCCCCGTTCGGACCGAGCAACGCGAACACGGTCCCGGCCGGGATACGCAGGTCGATGCCGTCGAGCACGACCTTGTCGCCGTAGGACTTGCGCAGCCCGATGGCGGAGATGGCGGCGGGAGGCGGTGTGCCGTCCCCCTGAATGGGCGTGGGCATGACAGATGAAGGCATGAAGCCCTCCGTTTCGAGGTCTGAAGTGACGGGGACTGGGCGGGGTTGGCGGTGCCGGTGTTCAGCCCCGGGCGCGGCGCACGTCGATGTTGCCCCAGCGGGTCCTGGCGCGGACCTCGACGGTGTCCTCGGACTGCTCCGGGGGCTCGGCGTCGGCGAGCGTGTTGCGCACCTGGCCGCGTTCGGAACTGACGTCGAGCCAGGCGGCGGTGCCCTCGCGGATGCCGATCTCGATGGAGCCGTTGGCCGTCTCCAACTGGATGGTGCCGCGGGCGACTTCGGCGACGCGCAGGGTGCCGTGGGCGTTGGTGGCGACGACCGAGCTCTCGGCCCGCGCGATGTCGATGGCGCCGTTGGAACCACTCACCCGGAGGTCGCCGATCGCGGTGCCGACGGTCGTGGTGCCGTGCGAGTTCTTCAGGACGGCGGGCCCGTCGATGGTGCCGACGCGCATGCTGCCGGAGCTGGTGGTGATCTCGGCCATGCCCTCGACCCGGTCGACGACGATCGAGCCGTGGGAGGCGGTCAGCTGGAGCGGCCCGGTGGTGTCGAGGCGGACGTCACCGGCCGAGGTCTTCACCCGGACCTCGCCGAGCCGGCCCTCGCCGAGCACCTGGGTCCCGGCGCCGGTCATGTCGATGCGCGAGCCCGTGGGCAGTTCGACCGTGACGTCGACGGTGCCGGAGCGCCCGATGAGGTTCGCCTTGGGCGTCCGGACGGTCAGCACGCCGCTCACGTACGTGACCTCGGTCTGGTCGGCCGCCCGCACGTCCTGGTCCCGCTTCGTGTCGCGGGGGTGCACCTCGACGACGGTGTCGAGGCGGTCGCCCGCGGCGAACCGGATGGAACCGGAGTACACGTGGGCGGTGGCCGAAATCGGTTCGGGAGTGTCGAAAGAAGGCATGGCTGTACCGTCCTCGTGAGTCGTTGGACCGTTGTCGCTGGTGGGACGTGGTGCCGGTGAAGAGTGGTGCGGGGGCGGACGCGGCTAGCGCACCCAGCCCTTGATGCTCTGTCCGACGGTGCGGGTCTGCTCCGTCGTGCGCTGCCGCGCGCCGCCGTCGACCGCGGCCGACACGGTGCGCACGAGCCAGGCGTTGACCGACAGGCCCTCGCGGCGCGCGGCC
The DNA here is from genome assembly GCF_001896135.2 of Streptomyces phaeoluteigriseus. Taxonomy (GTDB): domain Bacteria; phylum Actinomycetota; class Actinomycetes; order Streptomycetales; family Streptomycetaceae; genus Streptomyces; species Streptomyces phaeoluteigriseus. The sequence continues at coordinate 54,290 of NZ_MPOH02000049.1, read as the reverse complement.
TCCTCGGCACGTGACTTGAGGTGGGCCGGCAGGCGCAGATTGACGCGGGCGGTGCCGCTCTCGTCACCGTCGGCGGGCTCCTGTGTCCTGAGGTGTTCGACGGGCTCGGCCGGCTCCGTGACGCCACCGCCGACGGGCGGTGGTGTCACCACGAAGTCGGGCTCCAGTCCGCGCAGCCGTACGTCGACCGAGCCGGGGGCCAGCTCGCGCGTGATCTCGTCCATCGCGGCGGAGAGCACGTTGAGCAGGGTCAGCCGGGTCGCCGACTCCAGAGGAGCCGTGAGCCTCTCGGCCAGCTCACGGGCATCTTCCCCGCCGGCTTCGGCGGCCACCGCGAGTTCGCGGCGGAGGGTGTCGACATACGGGGTCAGGTCCATGCCGTCATGATGGCACCACTGTGGCGCCGCATGCAAGTGTGGATGGCGCCCCTGGCGTGCGGAGCTTGTGAATGGCCGCCCGAACTGCGGAAAGTGGCGGGGGCTGCCTGGCCCGGTGCGGCGTCATGCGGGCCTATGCTCCGTTTGGCGGCCGAGATGGCACCGGATGGCGCCATCTGGTGCCACTTGCGTCATGTGATGCCATCGAAGTGGCGCGTGAGGGCGGCCCGCCTGGGCGGGGGCAGGCCCCGCGGTGCCGGAACGGGACGCGCGGCGGGGGCATGGAGGAATAGGTCATCGGCGCGACGAGCGGGTGGCCACGCGGCTGCCGGAAGGGGGCGGGGGCCGCTCGTACCGGGCTCTCGCGGCTGCGGAAGGGGCCACGTCGCTCGTACCGGCTCGCCCGGCGGAGTCGCTCGTACCGGCTCGCCCGGCGGAAGTCGCTCGTACCGGCTCGCCCGGCGGAAGAGGTGACGCGCTGAACGCGGGGTGGCCTGCGGACGTGGAGACGCGCCATGCGGGTGCGCGCCGGCCGCCGGTGTGGTGGTGCCGGCGGAAGGCGGCCGCGTCGGCCACGGGTTCCCCGTATGCCGCGGGTTCCAAGTGCGAAGACCGGGGGGTGCCGGGACACCGGGCAGGTGACCGGCACGCCTTGCCCGTCGGGAGCGGAGGGAGGTCCGGCCACCGTGGCAGGACCTCCTTCCGGGCGACTCACCGCCGTTTGCGGGCGGGGAGCACGTAGCGGGCGTAGAGCAGGTCACGCATGATGTCCTCGCCGCCCTCGATGATGGCGACATAGCGCATGTCGCGCACCAGTTTGCCGATCGGTGGTCCTGCGTGTAACCGAGGCCGCCGAACATCTCGGAACCGGCCGAGGCCACGTCCCATCCCGCCTGGCCGCAGTAGAGCTTCGCGGCCAGTGCGGAGCGCAGGGTGCCGACCCGGTGGAGACCGGTTCCACCGCCGTCGGCCGCCGCCAGGACGCCGTCGAGTTCGGCCGCGGCGGCCCGGCACTGGTTGCGCATGACGTCGATCAGCGCCTCCATCTGCCCGAGCTTCCCGGCGAACACGGCGTTCTCGGCGAGCGGGGCGCCCCTGAGTCTCTTCGCCGCCGCGTACTCCATCGACAGGTCCCGGATCCGCCGGGCGATTCCCACCGCGGAGGCGGCGATCAGTATGCGGCTCGCGTTCAGGACCGCCTCGAGTACGCGCAGCCCGTTGCCGCGCAGGCGGTGGGTGGCCGGGACGGAGCAGCCGTCGAGCCGTACCCGGTAGGTGCCGGTGCTCCGGACGCCCAGGAGATCCCAGCGCTTGACCATCTCGACACCGGGTGTGTCGCGCGGCACCGCGATGACGGCGAAGTCCGCCTCGTCGTCGGACGACCGGGCGAGCACCATCAGCAGGTCGGCCGCGTCCGTGTTGGTGGAGAAGTACTTGTCGCCCGTCAGTACCAGCCTGTCGCCTTCCGTGCGGAAGGTCGTGGCGGTTCTGACCAGCTCGCTGCCGGCCTCCTCCTCACTGCCGAGCACGGCGACGCGGCCGCCCTCGGACGCCAGCCTTTCCAGCGCCGGGCGGGCCAGTTCCTCCTCGCCGAAGTGCTGGAGCATGAGGGTGCCCAGCACGGGCAGGAAGGCGCTGAAGGCGAAACCGGCGTCACCGTAGGCGAGTTCGGACACCACGTCGACGCTGTCCGCAAAGGAGACGCCGTCGCCTCCGTACTGCTGGGGTATCCACCAGTTGGCGAGGCCGGCGGCGTGCAGCCGGGACGCCTCGGCGGTGGGCTGTTCCGGCAGGCTGTCGAAGTGCTGGTCCTTCCCGATCAGCTCGGCCGCAGTGAAGTCTCGTACGCGCTTGAGCAGTTCCGCTGTCATGTCGCCCTTCGCAAGGTGTCCGTCCGTGTTGCCCTGCCGCACCGTCGTCTCCGGTCGGGCCGGTCAGAGCGGGTTCACCCGGTACATCGGGAAGTACGACCCGATCCTGCCGTTCGCGTAGTCGTCGGCCAGCTCGGGCACCTGGTCGAACTCGTAGATCACGTCCGCCCCCTTCGGCGCGATCCAGCCCTCGGCCTCCTGGAAGTCCCGGATGCCGGGTGAGTCCTGCAGCCGCCACACGTGCGTGTTCACATGGATGTGCCGGCTGATGGACTCGGCCCCCCGCAGATGTGACAGGCGCATCCCCGCCTTCCATCCGCACGTGGTGACGACCCCCGCGCGGGCCAGGGCCGTCAGGGTGACGTCGTACAGGGGCTGGCCGATGTTGTCGACGAAGATCGCGACCCCGTGCCCGTCGCTGAGGTCCCGGACGACGCCCAGGAACTCCTCCACCGCCTTGCGTCGCCGCTGGTGCCGCTCCCGGTCGGTGCGTTCCTGCCGGGTCGGAAGCGAGAGGTCGGGGAACCGGCGGCGGTCCACCGCAGTGATGCCGTTCTCGCGCAGGAAGGCGACCCGCTCGTCCGAGCCAGCCGTCATCGCCACCCGGAACCCGGCGCGCTTGGCCAGCATCAGTTCGGCGAAGGCCACGCCGCCTCCCCACCCGAACACCAGGTGGTTCGCCGGATCGTCGTCGGTGACCTGCGTCCGCCAGCATCCGTACGCCTTCTGCCAGTTGTCCCAGGCGGTGAAGTACCGCCCGTACGTGGCCCACTGGGGCAGCGAGTACACCGTGCCGTCCGGGATCGGCAGCAGCACCCGTACGTCCATCTTCGACCGCTTGGCGAGCAGGCCGATGGTGTCGGGAGCGTCGTAGGCGTAGGCGAGTTCGGCGTAGCCGAAGCGGTCGAGCTTGCCGAACGGCATGAGCAGACACAGGTCCCCTTCCCGGACCTGCACGTCACGGCGGCTGCCCGCGTTCACCTTGAGCACGCGCACCACGCCCATGTTGCCGACGACCACCGTGTCCTCGCCGCGGCTGCTGCACACGTCGATCGGTGAACGGGCCAGCGCGTGGTCGACGTTGGCCTCCCAGGAGCCGAGGATCGGCTCCACCAGCGCCTCACCCTCTTCCAGCGGGCCGAAGGTGAACAGATCACGTTGCAGCGCGCCGCCGAGTCCGCCGTCGTGCGGACCGGTCACCGCGCCGGAGCGCAGGACCCAGGCTTCTGGTGAGTAGATGACAGCCTCCTCTTGTCGAGTACGTTCCCCGTCACCGGCTCGGTCAGGGGGCGGGGTGGGGAACCCGGTAGTCCACCGAGACACCGCCCCACGCCTCACCGGCGCCGTAGGCCACGGCCCCCAGCCGGCCGGCGGCGGGGAGGGAACCGGCGTTCAGCTCCTCGGCGAACGCCAGCGGGATCGACGCGGACGACGTGTTCCCGGAGTTCTCGATCCGGTTCACGAAGGGCACGCCGAGATGGGCGGTGAACTCGCGGACCTGTTCCAGGATGCGGCCGTTCGCCTGGTGGCCGACCAGGACGGTCGGCGCGGAGCCGTGGTCGAAGAGGTACTGCGCCGACTCCGCCATCCGGCGCACGGCACGGTCGTACACCTGCATCCCGTCGAGGTGGATGCCGCCCGCGTCGGTCTCCCGCATGAGCGCCTCCTGGGAGCCGTCGCAGCCGGCGATCTGGCGGAAGCCGGCGAACTCCGCGCGGTCCTCCACCAGGACGGCCGCGGAGCCGTCGGCGAAGATGCACGCCGTCTGCCGGTCGTTGCGGTCCACGAGCCGGGACATGGCCTCCACCGAGCACACCAGGACCGACCGCGCCTGTCCGGCGGCGCAGAGCGAGAGCCCGGTGACCAGCCCGTAGACGAAGCCGCAGCAGGCCGCGTTCATGTCGAAGGCCAGCACCGAGGGCCCCAGCCCGGCAAGTTCCGCCACCTTCTGCGCGACCCCCGGGACGCGCTGCCGCACCGAGGTGCTGACGACGACCAGGGCGCCGATCGAGGAGGGGTCGTCCATCCTGGTCACGATCGGCGCGCAGGCCTCCGCCGCCACCTCCGCGAGCGGGGTCTCGTCCGGCAGCCAGGAGCGGGCAGCGATGCCGCTGCGGCGCCGGATCCACTCGTCGGTGAGACCGATCGCCGCGAAGTGGTCGTTGTCGACCGTCCGGCCCGGCTTCGCGGTGGCGATGTCGACGATGCCCGCGCTCATTCCCGGTTCGCCAGCTTCACGAAATAGGTGCTGAAGTCGTCCAGGAAGGCGAAGCCCGCGGTCTCCTGGAGGTCGCCCTTGACCTGCAGCTCGCGCTCCAGCTGCTGGTGCAGCTCGACCAGGTCGAGGGAGTCGAGGTCGAGGTCGGCGACCGGCCGGGTGAGGTCGTCGGGGCCCAACGACGGGTCGCGCTCGCGCAGTTTGGCCAGCATGGTGTCCGTGATACGGCTTTCGATGTCGCTGATCTCGCTCATGTGGTTCTCCGTTCCGTTCAGGTGACTGGATCTCAGGTGACTGGATCTTCGGATCTCGGGGCGTGGGGAGGCGGGTCGGCCGCCAACCGGTACAGCACCTCGCCGGACCTGAGGACCGTGCCGGGCGTCGCGGTGTGGGCCGTGACCCGTCCGCCGTGCTCCGCCACGATCTCCGTGCTGGCCTTGTCGGTCTCGACGATCGCGATGACGTCCCCGCGCTCGACCCGGTCGCCGACACCGACGACCCACTCGACCAGCAGGGCCTCGCCGAGGCCGTGGCCGAAGCCCGGAACCCGCATGTCCACGGGGGAGCCGCTCACTTCGTCATCACCAGCACCTCGTCCTTGATCTCCCGCACACCGATCAGGTAGTCCTTCTCGAAGTCCGCCGGGGGGTAGGCGCGGCGGTCCGGCGCCAGCCGGCGGACCGGGCCCCGAAGCGCGTCGAAGGCGTGCTCGGCCACCGACGCGGCGACCTCGGCACCGATGCCGACGTCCTTCGACCCCTCGTGCACGACGAGGAGCCGACCGGTGCGGGCGACGGACTCCAGGACGGTGTTCATGTCGAGCGGGGCCACCCAGCGCAGATCCACCACCTCGACGTCGACTTCGGGGCTGAGCGCGTACGCCGCTTCCAGCACCTCGTGGGTGACCGCGCCGAACGTGGCGATCGTGAGGTCCGTGCCCCGCCGCACGATCCGGGCCGCGGTCGGTGACCTCGCGGGCTCGGGGTCCCGGGCGGGCGTGTTCCGCCGCCAGTACAGACGGATCGGCTCGTACATCACCACGGGCGAACCGAGTGTCACGGCGTACCGCAGGATCTGATCGGCGTCCTCACCCGTGGAGGGACACGCCACCGAGATCCCCGGGACGCGGGCGAAGAGCGCCTCGTTGGACTCGCTGTGGTGTTCGACGCCCCGGACGCCGCCGCCGGTCGGGATCCGCACCACCAGGCTCGGGCTGACCTGTCCGTTCCACCGGTCGCCGATCCGGGCCGCCTGCGTCACCAGCTGGTTCACCGCGGGATAGGTGAATCCGTCGAACTGGATCTCGCACACCGGCACCAGGCCGCTCATCGCCATGCCGACGGCCTGGCCGACGATGGTGGACTCGGCCAGCAGTGAGTCGCGCACCCGCTCCGCGCCGAAGCGTTCCCGCAGCCCCCGAGTCACCCGGAACACGCCCCCCAGACGTCCGATGTCCTCGCCGAGCAGCAGCAGTCTCGGATCCTGTTCGAGCAGGTCCGCGAGGGTCGCGTTGATCGACTCCGCCAGGGCGGCGGACCGTACGGCGCTCATCACACGTACTCCTTCATCAACCGCTCCCGCAGCTCCCGCACTTCCGCGTCGACGGCGTCGAGCCACGCGGTGTCCACCAGGCCCAGGCCGCCCAGCCGGGCGGCGTAGGCGGTCACCGGGTCCGCGGCCCTGGCCCGCGCGATGTCCTCGTGGTCGCGGTACACCTCCTGGGCGTCGGAGGTCGAGTGGCCGTGGATGCGCCCCACGGGGATCTCGACGAGACAGGGCGCACGCTCCGCGCGGACATGGGCGGCGGCCCGGGAACAGGCCGAGAAGACGGTCTCCGGGTCCTGACCGGGGACCCGGACGGACTCGATGCCGAAGCCCCGGGCGCGCTCCGCCACCGAGGTGCGCATCTGCTCCCCGGCCGGTTTCGAGATGGCCCAGCCGTTGTTCTGGCAGATGAAGAGCACGGACGCCGACTCGACGGCGGCGAGGTTCAGCGCCTCCGACATGTCGCCCTCGCTGGTGGCGCCGTCACCCATGTACACGACGACCAAGTCGTCCCGGCCCTGCAACCGCTGTCCGATCGCATAGCCGACGCCGTGCAGCGTCTGTGCGGCCAGGACCAGGGTGTAGGGGAAGAACCGCAGCCGGCGCGGGTCCCACCCGCAGAACGTGCGGCCGGCCCACTGCGCTACCAGCTCGTCCGGTGTCACGCCACGCAGGAGGGCGACCGCGTGCTCGCGGTAACTGGGAAAGACGGTGGCGGTCGGGCCCACGGCGAGTGCGGAGCCCACCTGCGCGGCCTCCTGTCCCTGGCAGGACAGCCAGAGATCGAGCGCGCCCTGCTTCTGGAGCTGACGGGCCTCCTCGTCGACGCCTCTGGCCACCAGCATGTGGCGCAACAGCGACCGTCGCGTGTCGTCGTCCGGATCTGTTCCGTACTCGGTTTCTGCCTGCAGGACCATGGATCACCAGTCGTAGGTTCGTCGATGGTTCGTCGATGGGCTTTCTGTCGTGGTGCCGCGCGGAACCCTCCGAGGACCCTCCCGTCGCAGGCGGATCACGCCCCGGCGGCCGGACGCGGGAAGCACGGGCGGCGACGCGGCGTCGGTGTTCACGCGCGGGCGGTCGCGGACGGCGGCGCGGGCCCGCCACCGACGTCGGGCATCATCGCGTCAGCCCCTCGTGGCGCGGTTTCCCGTGGCAGGCGAGGACCGTGACCGGCGCCTCGTGCGGCGACGCGGCCGGACACCGGCCCGGCACCGCCTCCCCGGACGGTCCGCCGGGCGAAGTACATGCGAGCACGGCTTCGGCCAGTGCGTCCATCAGCAATTCCTTTGCCCTCGTTGCGGCGCGATCGCGGTCGCCGCTGCGCGACGGTGTTCGGCGGGAGTGGCGCTCGTCCGATGTCTTCCGCACTCGGGAGAACAGGCCCTGGCGGGCCGTCCATGCAGGCTCGTATTCGACCGCGGGCGCTCTTGACCGCCTCGGCCGGTGAAGGATTACCGAACCGAATTCGAGCGGCCCTTCCACGGGCCTTCCACGGCCCTTCCCCGGTCCTTCTGCGGCCCCTCGACGGCCCACCCACGACCTCTCCATGGGCCGCTGGTCGGCCATGGTGGCACAACAACCCCAGGGGAATACAGGTTCGGGCGGACGACCGGGAGGTCAGCCTCTCGGCGCGCTCGTGGCGTCGCTGATCGAACCTTGTGGCGTCGGCGGTCGAGATCTAAGTTGGCGTCGGAATTACCGGGGCGCTGCGGATGCCGGGTGTCCTGTCGACGGGACGGCGCCCATCGGCGAATCCGCCCCGGTGCCCCCATTTTTTCGAACTCGGCCCGGCGATTTCCCACGCCGGGTCACCCCCTGACGGTCAAGGACGGTGGGCAGTTGAGTACGAACCCTTTCGATGACGAGGACGGCCGCTTCCACGTGGTGGTCAACGACGAGGACCAGCACTCCCTGTGGCCGGTGTTCGTCGAGGTGCCCGCGGGCTGGCGGGTGGTCTTCGGCGAGGCGGCCAAGGCCGAGTGCCTGGAGTACGTGGAACGGAACTGGAGCGACCTGCGCCCGAAGAGCCTGCGGGAGGCCATGGCGACGGGCTGAACACCGGTGATCGCCGGCCGGTGCCCGGTCGGGCGATCGGTGTACGCCCAGGCAGAGACTCTGGTTCGAAGACGAAGTGGGGGAGCGTCCGGTGAGGACCGCGAGCAGCTACAAGGCGGGGCCGGTGGGCACCAGCGGCAAGCCCGCGCAGCGCGATGTGGAACTGTCCTTCGTGGGGAAACAGGCAACGGTGCGGAAGTCCGGGATGGTCTTCCCGCAGGGCCTGTCGGAGCGGTCCTGGGAACGTATCGGGGCCAGCCTGCGCGAACTCACGAACTCCTCGGCGTGGTGGCTCGGCGACTGGTTGATCTTCGGGGAGACCACGTACGGGCTGCGGCGCTACCGGGAGGCCATCGAGCGCACCGGGCTCGACTACCAGACCCTGCGCAACTACGCCTGGGTGGCACGGCGGTTCGATCACCACCGCAGGCGGGACAGCCTCAGCTTCGCCCACCACGCCGAGGTGACCCGCCTCTCGCCACCGGAGCAGGACTACTGGCTGCGCGAAGCCGAACAGCGCAAGTGGTCGCGCAACGAACTCCGCAGGGCGGTCCGCGCCGGCCTGGCCGAGCAGAGCCACCCTGCGGACATCCCCCCGAGCGGCGGCGACGAGAAGCAGGAGACGCCCCGGCCCGCCGAGCCGGCGGGCGCCGACGAGTGCCGGAAGGCCACCACCCTCACCATCGAACTGTCCGCCGCCCAGCTTGACCACTACTCGCAGGTCGCCGCCGCGCACGGTCTGCCCGTCGACAAGTGGGTGGCCCAGGTGCTCGACGCCGCCGACGACCGGCGTACCGCCTAGAGGTGCCGACCGAGCCCGGTTCGCCGTGGTGCGCCGGCGGCTCGCCCGACCGACACCTCTCACATCGGAGTCAGTTGATGATCCTTCAGGGAAAGCGGGTCGAGCTGCCCCCGGCGCCCGCCGTCCACCAGCGGTTCGAGGCGCATGCGGCGGCCACCCCCGACGCCATCGCCGTCTTCTGCGCCGGCCGGCAGGTGACGTACGCGGAGCTGGACGCGAAGGCGAACCAGTTCGCGCACTTCCTCACGGCGTGCGGACACGGCCGAGGTGCGAAGGTCGGGGTCTGCCTCGACTACTCGATCGACATGATCGTCGCCATCCTCGGCACGCTGAAGGCAGGCGCGGCCTACGTACCGCTCGACCCGGCCTACCCGTCGGCGAGACTCCGACTGCTGCTGGGGCAGATCCCCGATCTCGCGCTGATCGTGGCCTCCCCGGCGACGGCCGCGCTGGTCGGGTCGGTGGCCGTCGAGGTGATCGATCTCGAGCAGATGTCCGATCAGCTGGCCGGGCGCCCGGTGACGGCTCCGGAAGTCCGGGTCGCCGGGGACGACGTGTGCTACGCGGTCTTCACGTCCGGGTCGACCGGTACGCCGAAGCTGACCGCGGTGCTGCACGAGGGCTGGTTCAATCTGCTGAACTGGCTGACCCTCCAGTACCGGCTGCACAGCGGGTCGAACAACCTGGTCGTCAGCGCGTTCGGGTTCGACCTCTCCCAGCGCAGTCTGATGGCGCCGCTGTTCTGCGGCGCCACCCAGTACCTGATGGCGAGCCGGAACTTCGACGCGCTGATGGCCTACCGCATGCTGACCGAGCACGACATACGCACGGTGCACTGCGCCTCCAGCACGCTGTACCTGTTGGTGGACTGGGAGACCGCACGCGGAGGTGAGGCGCTCGCCCGGCTCGACTACGTGCTGTTCGGCGGGGAACCGCTGAAGGTCGAACGGATCGCGGACTGGGCGCGGCGCGAGGGCAACACGTGCACCCTCCTGCACCAGTACGGCGTCGCCGAGTGCACGGATGTCGCCACGTCGTACGACCTCGCCGAGTACTGGCCCGGCGAACAGGACATCGCGCCCGTCGGCAGGCCCGCCCACAACACCGACATCCACCTCCTCGACGAGCAGATGCGCGCGGTCGCGGCCGGGGAGTACGGCGAGATCTGCATCTCCGGGACCGGCGTCGGCGCGGGTTACCTCAACGGCACCGGACCGGAGAACGAGAGGTTCACGACGATCGTGGTCGACGGCGCGCCGCGCAGGCTCTACCGCACCGGTGACCGCGGAACGGTCACCGAGGCCGGCGAACTGGTCGTCACCGGGCGGATGGACGCCCAGGTGAAGGTGCGGGGCATGCGCATCGACCCCACCGACATCGAGCGGGCGCTCGGCAGGCTGGCCGGGGTCCGGGAGGCCGCCGTGGTGATCACGTACACCGACTCCGGCGACGCCGAGCTGGTCGCGTTCCTCGTCCCGGCGGGCGGCGATCTCGCCGAGGACGACGTGCGCGGCCGTCTCCTGGAGACGCTGCCGCGGAACATGGTGCCGGCCCGGTTCCTCACCATCCCGCGGATTCCGTTGAGCCCGCACGGAAAGGTCGACCGCGCGGCACTCGTCGAGGCGTGCCGGAACCGGTTCGCCGGTATCGGCACGACGGCATAGTCGACAGGCCCTGGTGGCCACCGAGAGGAATGTGATGATTGCCGACAGCGTGCGCCTCATCTGGTGCCGGGAACTCCAGCGCGACGACATTTCGGTCGACGACAACTTCTTCGCCCTGGGCGGCCAGTCCGTGATCATGGCCAGGATTCAGGGTGCGTTCGTCGAGGAGTTGGGCGCCGAGGTCCCGATGGACCAGATGTTCCTCAACCCGACGGTGGCGTCGATTTCCGCGTACATCGAATCCCTGGGTGCGGTAACGCCATAGCCCCGCAGCCGAACAGCCCAATAGGTCAACAGTCCCATTGGCAAGAGAGGCGCCATGTACGACGTGATTGTCATAGGTGCCCGTTGTGCGGGTTCGCCGACGGCCATGCTTTTCGCGCGGCAGGGATATCGCGTCCTGCTCCTGGAGAAAGCGCGGTTCCCGCAGGACACGCTGTCCTCGCACTACATCCACCAACCGGGCGTGGCCCTGCTCAAGCAGTGGGGGCTGCTCGACGAGCTGCGCGACGCGGGCTGCCGGCCGATCGACCACCAGAGCTACGAGGCGCCCGGTGTCCGCCTGGACGGCTTCTCCCTGCCCGTCGACGGCCAGCGGACCACGTACGCGCCGAGGCGCTTCGTGCTCGACCCGATCCTCGCGGGCGGTGCCGTGGCGGCCGGAGTGGAGTTCCGGGAGTCCTGCGCGGTCACCGATCTGGTGTTCGAGGAGGGCCGGGTCGTCGGGGTGCGGTACACGACACCGGGCGGCGCCGGGGCGACGGACCGGGCGCGGCTGGTCGTCGGCGCGGACGGCATGCGATCGCTGGTGGCCCGCAAGGCCGGCGCGCGCAACGTCGTCGAGCACCCGCGGATGACCTGCACGTACTACAGCTACTGGGCCGGCGTTCCCGCGCACTTCGAGCTGTACGAGCGGCAGGGCCGCTGGATCGGCGTCATTCCCACCAACGACGACCTCACGCTGGTGATGACCTACTTCCCGCAGGACGAGTTCTCCGACGTCCGCACCGCGGTGGAACCCGCCTACCTGGAGGCCGTGCGCACGACGGCGCCCGAGTTGTACGAGCGGATGAACGCGGGCAGGCGCGTGGAGCAGCTGTACGGCACCGGGCACCAGGAGAACTACTTCCGCAAGGCCTACGGGCCCGGATGGGCGCTGATCGGTGACGCGGTGCACCACAAGGACTCCATCACCGCCCGCGGCATCACCGACGCCTTCCTCCAGGCCCGGTCGCTCACCGGCCATGTCGGGGAGCAGTTGCACGACGACGCGGCGCTCGAAGCGGCGCTGCGGCGCTACGAGGACGACCTGGACGACGACTTCTCCGGCTTCTACCAGGGCGCGCTCAACGTGGCCGAGTTGAAGCCCGAGGGGCGGGCCGACTTCCTCCGGAAACTGGTCGGCCACCAGGAGCTGATCGACCGCTACTTCTCGACGCTGTCGGGCGCCTGCTCCATCGACGACTTCTACAACACCGAACTCCTGACGCTGCTCGATCAGAGCTGAGTGACGGCTCGCTCCCAGGTGGCTCCGCCGATTTTGGAGAAACAATGATCCCGTTGTCGTTCGCGCAGCGTCGGCTGTGGTTCGTGGACCGGTTCGAAGGCCCCTCACCGACCTACAACGGCGCTTTCGCCCTGCGGCTGACCGGCGAACTGAGCGTGACCGCGCTGGAGTCGGCGCTCCGCGACGTCATCGACCGGCACGAGGTCCTGCGCACGGTGATCGTCGAGGACGACGACGGCGTCCCGTACCAGCAGGTGCTGTCACTCGGCCACAAGCCGTTCGGCCTGCCGGTCGTCGAGGTCACGAACGAGGAGGACAGGGCGGCGGCGGTCGACGAGGTGGCCACCCAGGCCTTCGACCTGGCCGCCGACGTGCCGATCCGCGCCAGGCTGGTGCGGAGCGGACCGAGCGAGCACACCCTGGTGCTCGTCGCGCACCACATCGCGGTGGACGGGGAGTCCTTCGGACCGCTGTTCCGCGATCTCACCACGGCCTACGCGGCCCGCGCACAGGGCAGGGCCCCGGCGTGGGAGCCGCTCCCGGTGCAGTACGCGGACTACTCGCTGTGGCAGCGCGACGTCCTCGGTGACGAGTCCGATCCGGACAGCCTGGCGGCGGGACAACTGGCGTACTGGCGCGAGACCTTGGCCGATCTGGCCCAGCCGCTTGCCGTACCCACCGACCGCCCGCGCCCGAGGACGATGAGCCACCGCGGCGATCTGGTCCGGTTCTCCATCGGTCCCGACCTGCTCCGGTCCGTGGAGAAGCTGGCCTCGCAGGAGGACACCACGGTCTCGATGGTCATGCACTCCGCGCTGGCGGTCCTCCTGCACCACCTCGGCTGCGGTGACGACGTGCCCATCGGCGCACCGATCGCGGGTCGCACCGATGAGGAACTGCGGGACCTCATCGGGTTCTTCGTCAACACCTGGGTCCTGCGCGTCGACCTCTCCGGGAACCCGAGCTTCGGCCAACTGCTCAACCGGGTGCGGAACCGGGCCCTCGCCGCCTACGACAACCAGGAGATGCCGTTCGAGCGGCTGGTGGAGCTGCTGAACCCGGACCGGTCCACCGCGTACCACCCGTTCTTCCAGGTGATGCTCTCCTGGCAGCCGCCCGTGCCGGACCTGGAGATCCCCGGCCTCGACGTCCGCGCCGAGAGGCTCGAGACCAAAACAGCCAAGTTCGACCTGTTCTTCGACATGATCCCGAACGGCTCGGGCGGGGCGGAGTGCCGACTGGAGTACGTCGCCGACCTGTTCGACAAGGACACCGTCGAGGGAATCGCGAACCGGTTCGTCCGCGTGCTGGGCCGACTCGTGGCCGAACCGGGGCGCAGGGTCGGCGGCATCGACGTGCTCGACGCGGGCGAGCGGGACCGGTTGCTCGTCCGGTTCAACGACAACGCCACCACGGTGTCCGAGCTGACGATCCCGGAGCTGTTCGAGAGCCAGGTCGCCAGGACGCCGGACGCCCCGGCGATCGTGTGCGACGACCGGACGCTGACCTACCGGGAGCTGGACGACCGGGCGAACGGCGTCGCACGGGAGCTGGTCCGGCGTGGTGCCGGACCGGAGGACCTGGTGGTCCTCGCCCTGCCGCGCACCGAGGACCTGGTGGTCGGCCTGCTCGGGATCCTCAAGTCGGGCGCCGGATACCTGCCGATGGACCCGCAGTATCTGGGCGGGCGAGCGGAGAGCGTGCTGTCCGAAGCGGCTCCGCGTTTCGCGGTCACCGACTCCCGGACGTGGCAGGACCTGCCGCACGACGACATCTCGGCCGTCCACCTCGACCACCGCGCCGACTGGGACGCGTCCGAGGGGCCGCTGGACGAAGCGGGCCGGATCTCGCCCCTGGCTCCGGACAACCTGGCGTACGTCATGTACACCTCCGGCTCCACGGGCAAGCCGAAGGGCGCGGCGATCACCCACCGCAACGTCGTCAACGGGGTACGGGAGCTGGTGCGCGTGCTGGACGCGCGCCCGGGTGGCGGATGCTGGCCGGCACCTCGGTGAACTTCGACGTCTCGGTCTTCGAACTGCTGTCCACGCTGACCACCGGCGGCACGGCCGAGGTGGTGCCGAACCTGCTGGCGCTCGGCGAGCGCGACAACTGGAACGGCCACGTGATCAGCGCGGTTCCCTCGGTGCTCGGGGAACTGGTGGACCACCTGGCCGAGACGACCGACGTGCGCACGGTCGTCTTCGCGGGCGATGTGCTCCCGGCGCGGCTGGTGAGGCAGGTGCGCGAGGCCCTGCCCGGTGTGCAGGTCGTCAACTCCTACGGACAGAGCGAGAGTTTCTACGCCACCACGTTCTCCCTCGCGGCGTCCGAGGAGTGGGCGGAGAACGACATCGCGCCGATCGGAACCCCGCTGGGGAACATGCGTGCCTACGTCCTCGGACCGGGGCTCGCCCCGGTGCCGCAGGGCGTGATCGGCGAGCTGTACGTGGCGGGGACCTGCCTCGGCCGCGGCTACCACGGCCGCCCGGCCATGACCGCCGAGCGCTATGTGGCGAACCCGTTCGGCTCCGCGGGCGAGCGGATGTACCGCACGGGCGACCTGGCCCGCTGGAACGCGCGCGGTCAGCTGGAGTGCGTCGGCAGGGCCGACGGCCAGGTGAAGGTGCGCGGCTTCCGCATCGAGACCGCCGAGGTCGAAGCGGCGTGCACGCTGCACCCCGGGATCAGCCAGGCGGTGGTGGTCAGCCGGGAGGTGCCCGCCGGCGGGCGGCGGCTCGTCGCGTACGTGGTGCACACCGGCGAGGGAGCGGTCGGTGACGACGGCGCCGGTGGCATCGGCGACGTGGATGTGCAGTCCGGGGTCTCGGCCGCCGAACTGCGCAGGTTCGTCGCCGCACGGTTGCCCGACTACATGGTCCCGTCGGTGTTCGTCGTTCTCGGCCGGCTGCCCCTCGGGCCGACCGGCAAGCTGGACCGCTCGGCGCTGCCCGAACCGGAGTTCATGGGCGAGGCCTACCGGGAGCCGCGCACCGAGGCCGAGGTGATCGTCACCGCGGCGTACGCGGACGTGCTCGGTGTGGAGCGGGTCGGTGTCGACGACGACTTCTTCGCGGTGGGCGGGGACAGCCTGAGGTCGATCCAGGTGGTGGCGCGGGCCCGGGCCCGGGGCCTGGACCTCACCACGCGGGAGATCTTCGAGTGCCGCACCGCGGCCCGGCTGGCCGAGGTGGCCTCCGCCCGCGGGGACCGGCATCCGGTGCTCGCGGAGGAAGCGGGCGGTGGCATCGGCCCGATGCCCCTGCCGCCGGTGGCGCGGCACGTGCTCGAGTCCGGCGGCGGAACGAACCGGTTCGCCATGGCGATGGCGCTGGAGCTGCCGGCGGACATCGACGCGAGCGGGCTCGCCGCGACACTGGACGCCGTGCTCGACCGGCACGACCTCCTGCGCGCGCGGCTGGTCCGCGGCGACGAGCCGTCCCTCGTCGTGCGTCCGCCGGGCACCGTGCGGGCGGCGGACCTGATCCGCCGGGTCCCCTGCGACGGACGGTGGGAGGAGCCGTCCTCGCTGGAGTCGGCGAAGGCGGAGCTGGACGAGGCGGCCGGGCGACTCGACCCGGAGGCCGGAACCATGGCGGACTTCGTCTGGTTCGCCGCCGAGTCGGACGAGGGGGAGCCGGGCGAGGGCAGGCTGCTCGTGGTGCTCCACCACCTGGTCGTGGACGGAGTCTCCTGGCGCATCCTCATGTCGGACCTCGCCGAGGCCTGGCAGCGGATCCGGTCGGGCGAGCGCCCGGGCTGCCCGCGGTCGGCACGTCGGCCCGCCGCTGGGTCTCGGCCCTGTGCACCGAGGCCCTCACCCCGGAGCGGGAGGCGGAACTGCCGTACTGGCGGGACCTGCTCGCCGCACCGAACCCCCCGCTGGGGACGCGGGCGTTCGACCCGGCGGTGGATGTGATGTCCACCGTCGACAGCGTGCGGGTGGCACTGCCCGCCGACGTCACCGAGGCGGTGCTGACGAGACTTCCCGCGGCGTTCAGGGCCACCGGGACCGACGTGCTGCTCGCCGCGCTCGCCCTGGCGGTCGACCGGTGGCGCGGTGCGGACCGCTCGACCCTGGTCCGGCTGGAGGGGCACGGCCGCGAGGAGGACGTGGTCCCCGGGGCCGACCTCTCCCGCACCGTCGGATGGTTCACCAGCATGTACCCGGCCCGGGTCGACGTGAGCGGGGTGGACCTGGCCGACGTGCTCGCGGGCGGTCCCGCGGCCGGGAAGGCGGTCAAGCTGGTCAAGGAGCAACTGCGCGGGATCCCGGACAAGGGCATGGGGTACGGACTGCTGCGCCACCTGAACCCGGAGACGGCCCGGCAGCTCGCCGAGCACCCGGTGCCGCAGATCGGGTTCAACTACCTCGGCCGGATCTCCGACGCCGACGTGCCCGAGCACCTGCGCGCGGACGGGTGGGGTCCGGCGTCCTGGTCCACCGAGCTGATCCCGGCGCCCGACCCGGACCTGCCAGCGCTGTCCGCCCTCGAGGTCAACTCGGTCGTCACGGACACCGCCGAAGGCACCCGGTTGCAGGCGGCCTTCATGTTCCCCACCGGGGTGCTGTCCCGCGAGCGGGCCTCCGAACTGGCCGAGCTGTGGGTCGAGGTGCTGCACGGCCTGGCCGCGCACGCCGCACGTCCGCTGACCGGCGGGCTCACCCCCTCGGACGCCCCGCTGGTCACGGTGGAGCAGGACGAGATCGAGACCTGGGAGGAGCGCTACGGCCGCCTGGTCGAGGTGTGGCCGCAGGCCCCCGGGCAGTCCGGCATCCAGTTCCAGGCCGCGCTCGCCGACGGCTCTTTCGACGTCTACCACATGCAGTTCGTGCTGCACCTGTCCGGGCACGTGGACCCGGCGCGCGTGCGGTCGGCCGGACAGGCGCTCCTCGACCGCCATCCGAACCTGCGCTCCGCGTTCCTGAGCACGGCCGGCGGCGATCCGGTGCAGGTCGTGGCGGAACACGTCGTCGTACCCTGGCGGCACATCGATCTGACCGGTCGGAGCGAGGCCGAGCAGGACGCGGCGCTCGACAAGGCCCTCGCCGACGACCGGGCCGACCAACTAGACCCCACCCGGCCACCGTTGCTCCGCCTGGCACTGCTCACCTGCGGGCCGCGGCAGGCGAAGCTCATCGTCACCGCGCACCACACCCTGTTCGACGGCTGGTCCTCACCGGTGGTGATCACGGACCTGATCCGGCTGTACGCCGGGACCCGCGAGCTTGCTCCGGCCCGAAGCTACGGCGACTACCTGGCCTGGCTGTCCCAGCAGGACCGCGAGGCGTCGGCGGCGCGGTGGAAGGCCGAACTCGCCGGATTCGACCAGCCGACGCTGGTGGCCCCGGACACCCGCCTCAAGGGGGAGGCGTCCGCCCTCGGACGCGTCGAGGTACCGCTGTCGATCGACAAGGGCCGCGAACTCGCCCGGCGCGCCGCGCAGCTCGGAGTCACGCTGAACACGCTGCTGCAGGGCGCCTGGGCGATCCTCCTGTCCAAGCTGACCGGGCAGCAGGACGTGGTGTTCGGAGCCGTCGTCAACGGCCGCCCGGCGGACCTGACCGGCTCGGACGAAATGGTGGGCCTGTTCATCAACACCCTGCCGATCAGGGCCTTGTGCCGACCGGACCACAGCATGGGCGACCTCATCACCGATCTGCAGAACCGGCAGGTCTCCCTGCTCGACCACCACTACTACGGGCTGGCCGACATCCAGCGCGGCGTCGGGCTGCCCGCCCTGTTCGACACGATCGTCGTCTTCGAGAACTACCCGATCGACCGCGAGGGCATCGTCGACGCGAACGCCTCGGCGGGCTTCACGATCGACGCCATCCGGCCGTTCGCCGGCTCGCACTACGCGCTCACCCTCAACGCCTCCGACCCCTATCTGCGGCTCTCGCTCGACTACCAGGACAACCTGTACGACCGCGAGGCGGCCGAGGAGATCGCCGCCCGGCTCGTCCGCGTGCTCGACCAGCTGCTCGAAGACCCGACGACACAGGTCGGCACCGTGGAGGTGCTGTCGGCCGAGGAGCGGGACCGGTTGGTGCGACGGGTCAACGACACCGCCCACCCGGTGCCCGCGGACACCCTGCCGGCCGCGTTCGAGGCCCAGGTCGAGCGTGACCCGGGCCGTGTCGCCCTGATCGCCGAGCAGGAGAGGCTGACCTACCGGGAGTTCAACCGGCGCGCCAACCAACTGGCGCACTGGCTGATCCAACAGGGCGCCGGGCCCGAGCAGTTGGTCGCGGTACGCATCCCGCGTTCCGTCGACCTGATGGTGGCGGTCCACGCGGTGGTCAAGGCCGGTGCGGCCTACCTGCCGATCGACCCCGACCTGCCCGAGGACCGGGTACGGCACGTGCTCGACAGCGCGAAGCCGCTCCTGGTGCTCGACGGGACACTGCCGGACGCGTCCGGCTGCTCGGAGGCGAACCCGCGGCGCGCGCTGTCGCCCGACCATGCCGCCTACGTCATCTACACGTCGGGCTCCACCGGCGGCCCCAAGGGTGTGCAGGTGTCGCACCGGTCGATCATGAACCGGCTGAAGTGGGGGCTGGCGCACTTCGACGTCGGCGTCGAGGACCGGGTGCTGCTGAGCACGTCGGCGAGCTTCGACGTATCGGTGCCGGAGCTGTTCGCCCCGTTGCAGGTCGGGGCGGCCGTGGTCGTGGCGCGCCCGGACGGGCGCCGGGACCCGGCCTACCTGGCCGAGCTGATCCGGCGCGAGCGGGTGACCGGCGCGGACTTCGTGCCCTCCCTGCTCGAGGCGTTCGTCGCCGAGCCCTCGGCCAAGGAATGCACCAGCCTGCGCTGGATCGAGGTCGCGGGCGAGGCCTTCCCCGCCGCCCTGGCCAACCGGTTCGTCGACCTGCTGCCCGGCTGCGGCGCACACAACCTCTACGGGCCCACCGAGGCGTCGGTGGAGGTCACGGGCTGGCAGCACGTGCCGGGAGCGGACCGGGTGCCGATCGGCACGCCGATCTGGAACACCCAGGTCTACGTCCTCGACTCCGCTCTGCGCCCGGTCCCGCCCGGCGTCGACGGCGAGCTGTACCTCGCCGGCACCGGACTGGCGAGGGGCTACCTCGGACGGACCGGCCTGACCGCGGAGCGGTTCGTGGCCTGCCCCTACGGCGCGCCGGGAACCCGGATGTACCGCACCGGCGATGCCGTGCGGTGGAACCGGGACGGCCAGGTCGAGTACATCGGCCGGACCGACTTCCAGGTCAAGGTCCGCGGGTTCCGCATCGAGCTGGGCGAGGTGGAGTCGGCGCTGACCGCGCACGCCGATGTCGACGGCGCGGTGGTCGTGGTGCGGGAGGACGGCACCGACGACCAGCGGCTGGTCGCGTACGTGGTGCCGGTCCACCGCGAGGCGGAGACGGCCGAGCTGGATCCCACGGCGCTGACGGACCTGGTCCGGGAACACCTGCCGGAGTACATGGTCCCCTCGGCGATCGTGCCGCTCGCCGAGTTCCCCACGACACCGAGCGGGAAGCTCGACCGCAACGCGCTCCCCGCACCGGACCAGACCGAAGCCTCCGCCGGACGAGGCCCGCGCGACCACAACGAGGAAGTCCTGTGCCGGCTGTTCGCCGAGCTGCTCGGCGTGCGGGAGGTCGGCATCGACGTCGACTTCTTCGACCACGGCGGGCATTCGCTGCTGGCCACCCGGCTGATCGGCCGCATACGCAACGAACTGGACGTCGACGTGAAGGTCACGACGGTGTTCCGCAACCCGACCGTCGCCCAACTGGCGGCCCGGATTGCTAAGTCGAACACGTCGAAGCGGCCCCAACTGCGACAGATGAACGTTTAGGAGTAGCGTCGATGATCCCGTTGTCCTTCGCCCAGCGTCGGCTGTGGTTCCTCCACCGTCTGGAAGGGCCGTCCGCGACCTACAACATCCCGTTCGTGCTGCGTCTGGACGGCCCCCTGGACACGGCGGCCCTGGCCGCGGCGGTGACGGATGTCGTCACCCGGCACGAGAGCCTGCGCACCCTGGTCGTCGAGAACGCGGACGGCACGCCGGAGCAGCAGGTCCTGCCTCCGCAGGAGGCGGCCCCCGGGTGGCGGGTCGTCGACGTGGCCGCGGAGGCGCTGGACGCCGCGATGCGCGAGGCCGTGGGCGAGGGGTTCGACCTGGACACGGAACTCCCCCTGCGGACCACCGTGTTCCGTCTCTCCCCGCAGGAGCACGTGCTGGTGTTCGTGTTCCACCACATCGCCGCGGACGGGGCGTCGATGGCGCCGTTCCTGCGGGATCTGACATCGGCCTACACGGCTCGCCGGCAGGGGAGCGCGCCGGGCTGGAAGCCGCTCGCTGTGCAGTACAAGGACTACACGCTCTGGCAGCGGCAGGTGCTGGGTGACGAGACCGACCCCGAGAGCATCGCCGCGACCCAACTCGCCCACTGGCGCGAGGAACTGGCTGGCGTTCCGCAGCCGGTGCAGTTGCCGCTGGACCGGCCGCGGCCGACGGCGGCCAGCCACCGCGGCGGTCATGTCGACATCGAGCTGGAGCCCGAGTTGCTGGCCGGCATCGGGAAACTGGCCGCGAACCGCGGGGCCACGGCGCCGATGGTCGCCCAGGCCGCGCTGGCGGTGCTCCTGCACCACCTCGGCGCCGGCGACGACCTGACGATCGGCGGCCCGATCGAGGGGCGCCCCGACGCGCAACTCGAGGACCTCGTCGGGTTCTTCGCCAACACCTGGGTGCTGCGCGTCGACCTGTCGGGGAACCCGTCGTTCGGCGAGCTGCTGGAGCAGGTGCGCGACAGGGCCCTTGCCGCGTACGACAACCAGGACGTCCCGTTCGAGCACCTGGTGGAACTGCTCGACCCGGACCGCACCACCGCCTACCAGCCGCTCTTCCAGACGATGCTGGCCTGGCAGTTCCCGTGGTCGGAGATCGAGCTGCCGGGTCTGCGGGTCACCCCCGTCCCGGTGGGTACCGACACCGCCAAGTTCGACCTGTTCTTCAACATCGTCCCGGACCGGTCCGGGCGGGCCCACGGCCGGCTGGAGTACGCGACGGACCTGTTCGACCACGCAACGGCCGAGAGCCTCGTCGACCGCTATGTGCGCGTGCTGCGGCAGGTCGTCGCCGATCCGGGGACCCGGCTCGGCGGGGTGGACCTGCTCACCGGTGCCGAACGGGACCGGCTGGCAGAGCTGAACGAGACGACGGTCCCCGTGCCCGCGGCGA
Source organism: Streptomyces phaeoluteigriseus (assembly GCF_001896135.2). Taxonomy (GTDB): domain Bacteria; phylum Actinomycetota; class Actinomycetes; order Streptomycetales; family Streptomycetaceae; genus Streptomyces; species Streptomyces phaeoluteigriseus. Next base: position 33,032 of record NZ_MPOH02000049.1, on the reverse strand, counting down.
CGCTGCCGGAGCTGGTCGCCGCTCAGGTGACGCGGACGCCGGACGCGACGGCGGTGGTGTCCGGGCGGACCTCCTTGTCGTACGGGGAGTTGGACGCCCGAGCCGGCCGGCTGGCCGCCGCACTGCGCGCACGAGGGGTCGGCCCGGATGTCCTGGTGGCCGTGGCGCTGCCGCGGTCGGCGGACCTGGTGGTCGCTCTCCTCGCCGTCCTCAAGGCCGGCGGTGCCTACCTGCCGATCGACCCCGCCTCCCCGGCCGCGCGCGTGGACCTCCTGCTCACCACGGCCGGTCCGGCACTGGTGCTGACCGACGGGGAGACGGCGGCGGCTCTGCCGGAGTGCCGAGTGCCGGTACTCCACCTCGATGACCTGAACCTCGCTGACCCGAGCCACGATGACCTGAACCTCGCTGACCCGAGCCACGATGACCTGAACCTCGACGGCTCGCGCCTCCACGGCCCCGTCCCCGAAGCCCCCGATGTCCGTGTCGGACCGGACAACCTGGCCTACGTGATGTTCACCTCGGGATCGACCGGGACTCCCAAGGGCGTCGGCATCACCCATGCCGCCGTGGTCAACGGCGTGCGCGATCTGCGTCGGGTGGCGCATGTCGGGGCGGGGTCCCGGATGCTCGCCGCGACCTCGGTGAACTTCGACGTCTCCGTCTTCGAGATCTTCACGGCGCTCACCACCGGAGCGAGCGTCGAGATCGTCCGCGACGTACTCGAACTGGCCGAGCGTGAACGGTGGTCGGGGGCGACCATCAGTGCCGTACCGGCGGTGTTCTCCGCCCTGCTCGACCAGGTCGCCACCGATGAACCGGGCAGCCTCGAACTCGACGTGGAGACCGTCGTCTTCGCCGGTGAGGCGCTCTCGGCCGATCTGGTCCGCAAGGTCCGGGACGCCCTGCCCGGGGTGCGCGTCATCAACGCCTACGGACAGACCGAGAGCTTCTACGCCTCCACCTTCACGCTGGAGCGGCAAGGGACCGAAAACGGCGCGATACCGGTCGGACAGCCGCTCGCGAACATGCGCGCCCACGTTCTGGGCCCGGAACTGACCCCGGTCCCGCCCGGTGTGATCGGCGAACTGTACGTGGCGGGTCTCCTCGCCCGGGGCTACCACCGAAGCGGCGCGGCCACCGCGGAGCGCTTCGTCGCCTGTCCCTTCGGCCCGGCCGGGACACGCATGTACCGCACCGGTGACCTGGCCCGGTGGGACGAGGACGGCCGGCTGAGGTACGTGGGACGAGCCGACGGGCAGGTCAAGGTCAACGGCATCCGTGTCGAGCCGACCGAGATCGAGACGGTCCTCGCCCGGCATCCCGCGGTCGGCCAGGCGGTGGTCACGGCGCGCGAGGACCACCACGGCAACACCCGGCTCGTCGGCTACGTGGCGCCCGCGGGCCCCGGCGCCACCGACGGCGATGCCGGTGCGGACGCCCGTGTTCCGGTCGCGGAGCTGCGGCGGTTCGTGGCCGAGCGACTGCCGGACTACATGGTGCCCGCCCTGTTCGTGGTCCTCGACCGGCTGCCGCTGACCGTGAGCGGAAAGCTGGACCGGGCCGCGCTGCCCGAGCCGGTGTTCGCCCGCGGGGAGTACCGGGCTCCGCGCAGCGACGCCGAGCGGGTCCTGGCCGAGGTGTACGCCGATGTGCTCGACGTCCGGCGGGTGGGCATCGACGACGACTTCTTCGCCGGCGGCGGGGACAGCATCCGGTCCATCCAGGTCGCCGCGCGCGCCAAGACGCGCGGCGTCGCGGTCAGCACACGGGAGATCTTCGAGCACCGCACGGCGCCCGGCTCGCGGAACTGGTCGAGGAGCGGGACGCGGAGGAACGGGTGACGCTGGCCGAGCTGCCGGGGGGCGGGGTCGGCTGGGCTCCGCTGCCGCCGGCGGCGGCGCACGTCCTCGAACTGGGCGGGGGCATCGGCCGGTTCTGCATGTCCGCGCTGCTCACCCTGCCCCAGGACATCGACCGTGCGGAACTCCTCGCGGCCCTGCAGACGGTCCTGGACCGGCACGACGTGCTGCGCTCCCGGCTCGACCGGACGCGGCCGGGCCTGCGGATGGAGCCGGCCGGCAGTGTGGACGCCGCGGCGCTGGTGCGGGAAGTCCCCTACGGCGACGCCGATGTGAAGGCCGAGCTGGACGCGGCGGCGGGCCGGCTGGACCCGGACGCGGGCGTCATGGCGCAGTGCGTGTGGTTCACCTCCAACAACGAGGCGGACCGGCTGCTGCTGGTGCTGCACCATCTGGTCGTCGACGGGGTGTCGTGGCGGATCCTGGTCCCCGACCTGGTCGCCGCCTGGCAGCGGGTCCGCGACGGACGCGCCCCGCAACCGGCGCCGCCGGGTACCTCGTTGCGCCGGTGGGCGCACGCCCTGGCCGAGGAGGCGGCCACCCCCGAGCGGGTGGCGGAGCTGCCCGTGTGGCAGCGGATGCTCGGCGGGGACGAACCGGTGCTGGGAGCACGGGAGCCGGACCGCACGCGGGATGTCGCGGCCACCGTGGACACGGTGCGCGTCCAGGTGCCGACGGACGTCACGGAAACGCTGCTGACCCGGGTGCCCGCCGTGTTCGGTGGCGGCGTCGACGACGGTCTCCTCGCCGGGCTGGCACTGGCGCTGGTCCGCTGGCGCCGGACGCGGGGCGTCTCATGCTCCTCGACGCTCGTCCGGCTGGAGGGCCACGGCCGGGAAGAGCACCTGGTGCCCGGCGCGGACCTGTCGGGCACGGTCGGATGGTTCACCGCGATGTTCCCGGTCCGCCTCGACGTGGCGGGCGTGGACGTGGCGGACGCGTTCGCCGGCGGTCCGGCCGCCGGCCGGGCGATCAAGGCCGTCAAGGAGCAGTTGCGGGCCGTGCCGGACAGCGGTCTCGGCTACGGCCTGCTGCGCCACCTCAATCCGGAGACGGCCGCCGCGCTGGCCGGACAGCGCCGGCCGAGCATCGGGTTCAACTACCTCGGCAGGTCTCGCGCGGACATCCCCGAGGACCTGCGCGACCTGGGCTGGGCCCCGGACACCACGCACCCGGACCTGATCGCCGCGCCGGACGCGGACATGCCGGTGCTGTCGGCCCTGGAGATCAACGCGGTGGCCACCGGCCCGGCCGACGGACAGGAGCTGACCGCCTACTTCGGCTTCCCCACCGGCGTGCTCTCCCGCGACGAGGTGAGCGAGCTGGCCGGGCTGTGGGTCGAGGCGCTGAGCGCCCTGGCCCGCCACGCCACGACACCCGGCGCCGGCGGACTGACCCCGAGCGACGTGCCCCTGGTCGACGTACGCCAGGAGGAGATCGACACCTGGGAGGCCCGCTTCGGCAAGCTGGCCAAGGTGTGGCCGACGACCCCGGCACAGTCCGGCATCCTCTTCCACGCGAAGCTGGCAGCGGCGTCGTTCGACCCGTACCACATACAGCTGGTGTTCCACCTCTCCGGCCGGGTCGATCCGGAACGGATGCGCCGGGCCGGACAGGCCCTGCTGGAGCGCTATCCCAGCCTCCGCGCGGCGTTCGTCGACCGCGCGGACGGCGATCTCGTGCAGGTGGTGCCGGAGGCGGTGACCCTGCCCTGGCGGCACCTCGACCTGACCGCGGCCGAGGAGACGGAGCGGACCGAGGCGTTCGAGAGCTTCCTGGAGCAGGACCGGGCCACCCACTTCGACGCGGACGAGCCACCGCTGATCCGGCTGGCACTCGCCGTCCTCGAACCCGACCGGCCCGAACTCGTCCTCACCGCCCACCACACGCTCTACGACGGCTGGTCGACCCCCTTGCTCATGCGGGACCTGCTGCTGCTCTACGCCTCCGACGGCGACCCGGCCGGACTGCCCGCGACCCGCGACTACGGCGACTTCCTCTCCTGGCTCGCCCGGCAGGACCGGGACGAGGCGGCCCGGGCCTGGGCGGCCGAACTCGAGGGGATCGAGGAGCCGACCCTGCTCGCTCCCGACTTCACGGGCGCGGACGACGAAGGCCGCGACCAGATCGACTTCGCGCTCCCGCTCGACGAGGCGCGCGAACTCGACCGGCGGGCGGCGGAGTTGGGCATCACCCTCAACAGCCTGGTGCAGGGCGCCTGGGCGCTGTTGCTCGGCCAGCTCACCGGCCGCCAGGACGTGGTGTTCGGCGCGACCGTCTCCGGGCGCCCGCCGGGGGTGACGGACGTGGAGTCGATGGTCGGCATGTTCATCAACACGGTTCCGGTACGCGTCGCCCACGCCCCCGGCGACACCCTCGCCGAGGTCCTGACCCGCCTCCAGAGCCGGCAGGCCGGCCTCGTGGAGCACCACCACCACGGGCTCACCGAGATCCAGCGGTCCGTCGGCCTGCAGACCCTCTTCGACACGCTGGTCGTCTTCGAGTCGTACCCGGTCGACCGGGAGGGCCTCAGCGCCGCCACCGACGCCGCGGGCGGCATCGCCTTCACCGGCCTCCGCCCGTCCGCGGGCAACCACTATCCGCTGTGCCTGATCGCGGCGGCCGACCCGCACCTGCAGTTCACCATCCAGTACGCGCCGGGTGCCTTCGACCGGGAGACGGTGGAGACGTACGCGGCCCGCCTCGTCCGCGTCCTGCGCCAACTGACCACCCCCGACCTGAAGGTCGCGCAGGTCGACGCCCTGGAGCCGGCCGAACGTGACCGGCTCCTCGCCGGATTCGACGACGCGGCCTCGGACGCCACACTCAGCGGGCTCGTCGAGGCGCAGGCGGCGCGGACCCCGGACGCGGTCGCCGTGGTCGCCGAGGGCGAGTCGCTCACGTACGCGGAGCTGGACGCCCGCGCCGAGCGGCTCGCGGCAGAGCTGGCCCGGCGCGGGGTGGGCCCGGAGACCGTGGTGAGCGTGGTCCTGCCGCGTACCGCGAACACGGTCGTGGCCCTCCTCGGCGTGCTCAGGGCGGGCGGGGCCTATCTGCCCGTCGACCCCGCCTACGCCGCCGCCCGCCTCCCGCACGTCCTGCCCACCGCCCGGCCGCACCTGGTCCTGGCGGACGCCGGCACCCGCCGGCTCGTCCCCGCCACCGACATCCCGGTCCTCGTCCTCGACGAGGTCGACCTCCTGGCACCGGCCACCAGGGACACCCCGGTGGCCGCGGAGGCGGCGGCAAGGCCGAAGGCCGGGCCCGAGAACCTCGCCTACGTCATCTACACCTCCGGTTCCACCGGCGTGCCCAAGGGCGTGGGCGTCACCCAGGCCACCGTCGTCAACGCCGTGGCCGCCCTGGTCGCGCAGGCCGGCATGGAGGCCGGCCGGCGCGTGCTGGTCGCCGCCTCGTTCGGCTTCGACGTCGCCACCTTCGAGACGTTCTCCGCGCTCACCACGGGTGGCAGCGTCGAGATCGTGCGCGACGTGCTGGAGCTGGCCGAACGCGAGACCTGGGACGTCGACGTCGTCTGCTCGGTGCCGTCGGCCTTCGCCGAACTCGTCGACCAGCTCGCCGACCGCATCAGCCCCACGGCACTGAACATCTCCGGGGAGGTGCTGACCCCGGCCCTGGCCGAGCGGGTCCGCACGCTCTGGCCGCGGGCCCGCGTCATCAACAGCTACGGCCCCAGCGAGACGTTCTACGCCACCGGCCATCTCCTCGACCCCGACGAGCCGTACACCGACGGTGTGCCCATCGGACGGCCCTTCCCCGGCGTGCGTGCCTACGTCCTCAGCCCCGGGCTGGCCCTGCTGCCCCCGGGAACACCGGGCGAGCTGTACCTGGCCGGGGCCGGACGCGGCTACCACGGCCAGGCCGCCATGACCGCCGACCGGTTCGTCCCCGACCCCTACGGGCCTCCCGGCACCCGCATGTACCGCACCGGCGACCTCGCCCGCCTCACCCCCGACGGCGAGCTGCACCACCTGGGCCGCATCGACACCCAGGTCAAGATCCGTGGCTACCGCGTCGAACCCGGCGAGGTGGAGGCCGCCCTGACGTCCCATCCCCACATCGCCCAGGCCGCCGTAGTGACCCGGCAGACCGGTGACACCACCCCCTACCTGGCCGCCTACCTCGTCCCCGCTCCTGGCCGGAGCACCCCGGGCCAGGCCGAACTGGACGTCCACCTGGCCGAGCGGCTGCCCGACTACATGGTCCCCGCCGTCTGCGTACCGCTCGACCGGCTGCCCCTGTCACCCAACGGCAAGCTCGACCTCAAGGCCCTCCCCGTCCCCGACCTCACCCCCACGACCCCCTTCCGGGCGCCCCGTACCGCCCGTGAGGAGGCTCTGGCCAAGCTGTTCGCCGAGGTGCTCGGCGTGGACCGGGTCGGCATCGACGACAACTTCTTCACGCTCGGCGGGCACTCCCTGCTCGCCACCCGGCTGATCAGCCGCGCCCGCGCCGAGATGGGGAGAGAGATACCCATCCGCAAGATCTTCGACCTGCCGACGGTGTCCGCGCTCGCCGCGTGGTCGGAGGAATCGGCTGTTCCCCTTCGCCCCAATCTCCGCAAGATGTTCGCCGAGGAGTGAAACCAGTGATTCCGCTTTCGTTCGCGCAACGCCGTATGTGGCTCACGCACCAGATGGAGGGAGGCGCGGAGACCTACAACATCTCCCCGGCGTTCCGGCTGACCGGGCCACTGGACCGGGCCGCCCTCGTCGCGGCGATCCGCGACGTGGTCGACCGGCACGAGACGCTGCGCACCACGTACGTGACGGACGACGACGACGAGCCGCACCAGCGGATCCTGTCGGCGGCGGAGGCGCTGGTGCAGGTACCGGTGGTCGAGGTGGCCCCCGAAGACCTGTCCGACGCGGTCGACAAGGTCATCGCGCACCGGTTCGACCTCGCGGCCGAGATCCCGTTGCGGGCGACCCTGTTCCGCTGCTCACCCGAGGAACACGTCCTGGTCCTGGTCATCCACCACATCGCCTCGGACGGCGTCTCGGGTGGGCCCCTGGCCCGGGACCTGTCGTCCGCCTACACCGCCCGCCGGGACGGTCGGGCGCCGGGGTGGGAGCCGTTGCCCGTGCAGTACAAGGACTACGCGCTGTGGCAGCGCGAGCTGCTCGGCGACGTGGACGACCCGGGCAGTCTGGCCGCGGCGCAGGTCGAGTACTGGCACGCCGAGCTGGCCGGGGTGCCGCAGCCGCTGAACCTGCCGCTGGACCGCCCACGGCCCGCGGAACGGAGTTCGCAGGGCGACGCGGTCGATGTCGTGGTGGCGCCGGAGGTGGCGGCCGGGCTCCAGAAGCTGGCCGACGAGCGCGGGATGACCATGTCGATGGTCCTGCAGGCCGCGCTGGGCGTACTGCTCGGCAAGCTGGGCGGTGGGGAGGACGTGACGATCGGCGGTCCGATCGCCGGGCGGACCGACGAGGCGCTCGCCGATCTGGTCGGGTTCTTCGTCAACACCCAGGTGCTGCGGGTGGATCTGTCCGGCGACCCGTCGTTCACCGACCTGCTCGCGCAGGTGCGGGAGAAGGCACTGGCCGCCTACGAGCACCAGGACGTGCCGTTCGAGACGCTGGTCGAGCGGATCAATCCCGACCGCTCCGCGGCCTACCAGCCGCTGTTCCAGGTGATGTTCGCCTGGCAGAACTTCGCGAAGCAGGACTTCGAACTCGCCGGACTCAAGGTGGAGTTCCAGCAGTACCTGACGCAGACCGCCCTGTCCGACCTGTTCTTCAGCATCACCATGGACGAGTCGGGGGCGCTGCGCGGTGACCTCCAGTACTCGACCCAGCTGTTCGACCGGGACACGGCCGAGTCGATCGCCGCACGGTTCACGCGGGTGCTGGAGCAACTGGTCGCCGACCCGCGGTCACCGGTCCGCGGGATCGAGGTGCTGTCGGCACAGGAGCGGGACTGGCTCGTGCGGCGGGTCAACGACACGGCGCATCCGGTGCCCGCGGGCACCCTGCCGGCCGCGTTCGAGGCCCAGGTGCGGCGCGACCCGGACCGCGTCGCGGTGATCGGCGAGGACGAGACGCTGACGTACGCGGAGTTCAACCGGCGCGCCAACCGGCTGGCGCACTGGCTGGTCGAGCGGGGCGCGGGCCCCGAACAACTGGTCGCGGTACGCATCCCGCGTTCCGTCGACCTGCTGGTGGCGGTCCACGCGGTGGTCAAGGCGGGGGCGGCCTACGTGCCGATCGACACCGACCTGCCCGAGGACCGGGTGCGGCACGTGCTGGAGAGCGCGAAGCCACTGCTGGTGCTCGACGGGACAGCGCCGGACGTGTCCGGGTACCCGGACACGGACCCGGAACGAGCGCTGTCGCCGGACCACGTCGCCTACGTCATCTACACCTCCGGTTCCACCGGCGGTCCCAAGGGTGTGCCGGTGTCGCACCGGTCGATCATGAACCGGGTGAAGTGGGGGCTGTCGCACTTCGACGTCACGGTCGAGGACCGGATGCTGGTGAGCACGTCGGCGAGCTTCGACGCGTCGGTGCCGGAGATGTTCGCCAACCTGCAGATGGGTGCTTCCGTCGTCGTCGCACGAGCCGACGGGCATCGCGATCCGGCCTACCTGGCCGAGCTGATCCAGCGGGAGCACGTGACCGGCGCGTTCTTCGTGCCCTCCCTGCTGGCGGCGTTCGTCGCCGAACCCCTCGCCAAGCACTGCACCAGCCTGCGCTGGATCGAGGTCGCGGCCGAGGCGTTCCCGGCCGCCCTGGCCAACCGGTTCGTCGACCTGCTGCCCGGCTGCGGCGCGCACAACCTCTACGGCCCCACCGAGGCGACCGTCGAGGTCACGGGATGGCAGCACGTACCGGGTGCCGACCGGGTGCCGATCGGCGCGCCGATCTGGAACAACCAGGTGTACGTCCTCGACGCGGCGCTGCGCCCGGTCGCGCCCGGGGTCGCCGGTGAGCTGTACCTGGCCGGCGCCTGTCTGGCACGGGGCTACCTCGGGCAGACCGGCCTGACCGCGGAACGGTTCGTGGCCTGCCCCTACGGCGCGCCGGGGACCCGGATGTACCGCACCGGGGACCTGGTGCGGTGGAACAAGGACGGGCAGGTCGAGTACATCGGCCGGACCGACTTCCAGGTCAAGGTCCGCGGGTTCCGTATCGAGCTGGGTGAGATCGAGCATGTGCTGACCGGGCATCCCGGTGTGGCCCAGGCGGCGGTCGTGGTGCGCGAGGACCAGAAGGGCGATCAGCGCCTGGTCGCCTACGTGGTGCCGGATCCGGACGCCGCGGTGGCCGACGCCGGCGCCCAGGTGGACGAGTGGCGCCACGTCTACGACGAAAGCTACGCCGATTCCGGCGAGGAGGCGTGGGGCGAGGACTTCCAGCTGTGGAAGTCGGTGTACGACGGTGAACCGATCCCGCTCGAACAGATGCGGGAGTGGCGGGACGCGGCGGTGGCACAGGTGCTGCGGTTCGCGCCGCGGCGGGTGCTGGAGGTCGGTGTGGGTTCCGGCCTGCTCCTCGCCAGGATCGTCGGTGAGGTCGAGGAGTACTGGGGCACGGACATCTCGGCCACGGTGGTGGAGCGGGTCGGGACCCAGGCCGAGAAGGCCGGTCACGGTGATCGGGTCCGGCTGAGCGCCCAGGCGGCCGACGACGTCTCCGGGCTGCCCCGCGCCGGGTTCGACACGGTGGTGCTCAACTCGGTGGCACAGTACTTCCCGAGCGCGGAGTACCTGGACCGGGTGCTGTGCGAGCTGATGGAACTCCTCGCGCCGGGCGGCCGGCTGATCGTCGGCGACGTCCGCAACGCCGCGACACTGCGGCTGCTGACGACCGCGGAGAAGCGTACGGCGCAGCCCCACGCCTCGCACGACGAGGTGCGGGCGTTGGTGGAGCAGGCGCTGCTGGCCGAGCGCGAGCTGGTGGTCGCCCCCGGAGTGGTTCGCCGAGTGGGCGGCGGACCGCCCCGTCGGGGTCGACATCCGGCTGAAGCCGGGCCAGGCGCACAACGAGCTGACCCGGCACCGCTACGAGGTCGTCCTGCACAAGGAGCCGGCCGACGTGCTCGACCTGACCGGGGTGCCCGCGGTGCCGTGGGGCCGGGAGGTGTCCGACCTGGCCGGGCTGAGCGGCCGTGTGGACCGGGCGGGCGGCCCGGTACGCGTGACCGGGATACCCAACGCGCGGCTGGTGGAGGAGGCCGCCGCGGCGATCTCGGCCGGTGTCCTGAGTGCCGAGGCCCCCTCCGGCAGGCCGGTCGACCCGGAGGACCTCGCCGCGTGGGCTCGGCGACAGGGTCACGAAGCGGTCGTCACCTGGTCGGGCGAGGCCGTCCACAGCTTCGACGCGGTGCTGCTGCCCGAGCGGCGGACCGTCTGCGGAGGGTTCGTTCCCGGCGGTGCGGCCGGGCGGATCCGGGCGAACGCCCCCGCTCTCGCCAAGTCGATCGGTCCGCTGCTGGCCGAGCTGCCCGAGTACCTGCGTGGCCGACTTCCGGACTACATGGTCCCGGCCGCCGTGGTGCCGCTCTCGGAGATTCCGTTGAACCCGGCCGGCAAACTCGACCGGCGGGCGCTGCCGTCGGAGCACACGACGACCGTCAGCAGCGGAGAGCCGCGCAACTCCCACGAGGAGAAGCTGTGTGCCCTCTTCAGCGAGTTGCTCGGCCTGGAGCGGGTCGGTATCGAGGACGACTTCTTCGTGCTCGGCGGGCACTCGCTGCTGGCCACCCGGCTCAGCGCACGTATCCGCAAGCAGTTCGGGATCGACATGCCCCTCAGGACGATCATCCAGTACCCGACGGTGGCCGAGCTGGCCGCGCTCGTGCTGATCGGCGGCATCCCCGACGACCACGCCGGCTCGTTCGAGGTCGTGCTGCCGCTGAACCGGGATCCCGGTACGGGCAAGCCGCCGGTGTGGTTCTTCCACGGCGGGGGCGGCCTCGGCTGGGCGTACTTCACGTTCGTGCCGTACGTGCAGGACCGGCCGGCCTACGCCCTGCAGTCCCGTGGCTCCAACGCCAGGGACCCGCTGGCCGGGTCGGTGGCGGAGATGGTCGACGACTACCTCGCCCGGATCCTCGAGATCCAGCCGGAGGGGCCCTTCAACCTGGTCGGCTGGTCCTACGGCGGCCCGCTCGCGCACGCCGTCGCGGTGGAGCTGGACCGGCGCGGGCACCGGGTCGACCTGGTGGCCGTCCTGGATGCCCAGCCGGCGACCGACCGTCCGGAGAGCGGGTTCAAGCAGGTGTCCGGCAGGACGCCGGCGCTGTACCGGGCGGATGTCGAGGAGGTCTTCGGTCAGTTCATGAACACCGGCAACATGGACAGCTTCCTGGACACCATGTCGAAGGTGGGGGCCAACAACCTCAACAAGATGGGCGACTTCGAATCGCCGGTCTACCGCGGCGACCTGCTGTATTTCAACGCGAAGCTGGACAAGACCGAGGGCGTGTCGTCCTGGGGCCCCGACTGGCGGCCGCACGTCCTCGGTGCCATCGAGGAGCACGACGTGGACGCCTCGCACCACGACCTGCACATGCCCAAGCCGGCAGGCCAGATCATGCGGGTCATCGCCCGCCGGCTCGCGCGGTGACTGTCGCCGGACCCGGCGTGTCCGGAGCGGACACCGTGACATCGACGAGGGGAGTTGGTCGGGGTGAGGGAACCCGGTGTGTCCGCGGAGGACCGGCAGCGGACCGCGCTGGTGTGCGTGCCGTTCGCCGGAGCTGGACCTTCGTTCTTCCACCCCTGGCGGGCCCTGGCCGCCGGCCGGTGGCGGGTGGTCCCGGTCGAGCTGCCCGGCAGGGAGAAGCGGCTTCTGGAGACGCCGTACCGCAATGCCGTCGAAGCGGCCGAGAACTCGGTCGACGACATCGTCGCCGACCTCGGCGAAGGGACACGGGCCGTGCTGTTCGGGCACAGCCTCGGCGCTGTGCTGGCGTACGAGCTGACGCATCTGCTGAGCGCGCGCGGCGTGCACGTCGAGCGGCTGGTCGTCAGTGGCTCGCCGGGGCCGTGGACACAGCGCGAGAGGCGCGCGACGGGGCTCCCCGACGAGGAGTTCCTCGCCCGGGTCGAGGAGTTCGCCGGGTTCCGCCACGAGGCTCTCGACCACCCGGAGATGCGCGAACTCATCCTCCCCGTTCTGCAGGCCGACTGCGAGATGCACGAGAACTACGTGCCGAGTACCGACGAGCCGGTGCCGGTGCCGATCTGCTCGATCAGGGGCAGCTCCGACGGCCTGGCCACCGCGGAACAGGCGCAGGAGTGGCGCAAGGCCACCACGGGTGAGTTCAGTTATGCGGAGTTCCCCGGCGACCACATGTACCTGGTCGATCACGCCCGGGAGGTGCTGGACGTGATCGAGGCGGAATGCGCCCGCGGACGCTAGGGCCTGTCGTTCGGATCGGGCTGCAGGAAATCTACGGTGCTGTTCAGCGCGGTGTGCGTGCCAGGCCCCGCGTCTGCGGCGTGATCCAACGACAGGCCCTGGGCGCGGGAGCACCGTGTGGGCGTCGCACCGGAGAGCCTGCGAGCCGCCACGAACCCGCGTCACACCTCATGGCATCCGACCGAGCTTTTCGATCGTCCGACAAGGACGTTAAGGAGACGGCGATTATGACTGAGCCGATCGTCAGCCTGATGAACCCCGAATTCGCGGACGACCCCATCGCCTCCTACGCGCGCCTGCGGGAGCGGTCTCCGCTCGTCCGCGTCGGGTTTCCCGGTGGGCCCCCGGTCTGGCTGATCACCCGGAACGAAGACATCAAGGCCGCGTTGAGCGACCCGCGGCTCGTGGTGGACTACAGCAACGTGCCGGGCCACCAAGGGTTCAGCGTGGTGGACCAGATGGTCGCGTCCCTCGACCTGCCGGACGAGTTCCGGGACTACGTCGCGGCCAACATGATGCTCAAGGACGGCCAGGACCACGCCCGGCAACGCCGTCTCGTGACGCCGGCGTTCACCGTCCGGCGCATCAAGGCGCTGCGGCCCCGCATCGAGGAGATCTCGGCCCGGCTCCTCGACGCCCTGGCCCAGAAGGGGTCGGGCGACCTCATCGAGGACTACTCCTCACCGTTGACCGGAACCGTCATCTGCGAACTCATCGGCATCGACGAGGCCGATCAGCCGCAGGTGCGGAAGTGGATGAACGACTACGCGGACGCCGACGCCGACCTCGCCACGAGCGCCCAGGGCATGGTCGACTACGTCAAGAAGCTCATCGTGCGACGCCGGGCCGAGCCCGCGGACGACATGATCTCCGCCCTGGTGCAGACGAGCGACGAGGACGGGGACCGGCTCAGCGAGGCCGAGATCATCTCGATGGTGCTCCTGGTGGTGAACAACGGGCACCACTCCACGTCCCACTTCATTCCGAACGCGGTTCTCGCCCTCTTCGACAATCCGGACCAGCTGGCCCTGCTGCGCGCCAGGCCGGATGCCCTGCCGCACGCCATCGACGAGTTGATGCGGGTCGCGAACCCCGTCCCGGCAGCCGGGCCGCGGTACGCGACCGAGGACATGGAGTTCGCCGGGGTCTCGATCCGCAAGGGCGATGCCCTGACGGGCTCTCTGTTGTCCGCCAATCACGACCCGCGCGTCTTCCCCGAACCCGAACGGTGCGACGTGGAGCGTGTGCTCAAGCGCGGGGAGAGCCACCTCGCCTTCGGCGCGGGCCCGCACTACTGCACCGGTGCGGCGCTCGCGAACCTCGAAGGCGAGATAGCGCTCGACCACCTGTTGCTCCAGCGCGACAGCCTGGAGATCACCGTCGGCCGCGACGAGTTGAGGTACACCGAAGCCACGCCCGGCGGCGCGCGGCTGCTCGACGCCCTTCCGGTGCGCCTGTGAGGACCTGACCGGCGACACACGAGGACTGCCCCCGAACGCGCCGCGTCCGGGGGGCCGTCCTCGTGCGAGTTCGTGGCATGCCCGGTACCGACCCACGGCCGTGCGACGTACGGCCCCCATGGGCTCGCGGCCGGCGTCGGCCACGGGGGCGGAACCCGCGTCCTATCGCGGGGAGTCGGGCGCCCCGGGCATCAGCCGCTTGCCGCGCTGGTCCTGGACGAGTTTCCCGAGCCGCTCGACGCCCAGGGTGATCTGCTCGGGAGTGAGCACGCTGAACGAGAGCCGGGCCTGGTGGAACCCGGAAGTGCCCGCGTAGAAGTGGTACATGGGGGTCCACAGGACGCCGAACTTGGAGGCCGAGTACTCGAGCATGTCGTCGTCCGCCGGGAACGGCAGAGTGATGACGACGAACATCCCGCCCGTCGGCGCGTTCCACGAGACGCCGTGCGGCATGCCCGGCATCGGTGCGAAGACCGAGTTCAGGCTGTCCAGGGTGGCCGCCAGATTCCGGCGGTAGACCTCGGCCTCGCGCGCGGTGGCGCGTGTGAGACTGCACCCGTTCTCGATGAGATACCCGCCGATGACCGCCTGCGCGACGGTCGAGGTGTTGAGGGTCACCATGCTCTTCAGCTTGGCGAGGTGGTCGGCGAGGAGCACGGGAGCCGCGGAGGAGGCTCCGTCCGACGTCACGGGCTGGTCCGCGATGACGTAACCCACGCGGGCACCGGCGAAGGCGGACTTCGCGAACGATCCGAGGTGGATCACCTGACGATGCTCGTCCAGGGCCTTGAGCATGGGCAGCCGGGAGTCGCCGGCGCAGAAGACCGAGTAGGGGTTGTCCTCGATGACGAGAACCTGCTCCCGTCTCGCCAGCTCCAGCAGTGCGATCCGGTCCGCCAACGCCATGGTGGCGCCGCTCGGGTTGGCGAAGTCAGGGACGACGTAGCAGGCGCGTGGCCGCAGTCCCTCCCGCCGTGCCGCCGCTATCTGCCGCTCCAGGTCCTCCAGATCGATGCCGCCCTCGTCCTCCCGGACGGACCGCAGGGGGGCGCCGGCCACCCGTGCCGCGCCGATGAATCCGACGTAGTTGGGCGTCGCGGCCAGGATGACGTCGCGCTCGTCCCGGACGAGCGCACGCAGCAGGAGCACCATGGCCTCCTGGCAGCCGGTGGTCACCACGATGCTCTCCGGGTCGACCGTCAGGCCTTCGTCGACCTCGAGTTGGCGGGCTATGAGTTCGTGGATGAAGCCCTTTGTGCGGCCGTACTGGAAAAACGTGCGCCGCACCTGCTCCATGGGAAGACCTATTTCGTCTTCGAGATAACCTCTGAACGTCGTGAGGTGGCGTGACAGGTCATCGACGTCGTAGAAGCCTTCGAACGGGCGGCCCGCAGAAAAGGATATTGCTTCCGGATACCTTCCCGCCAGCTCGTTGAGCAGCGTCATGGAGGTGAGCGCGGGATCGTCGACCGACTCGTGCAGATCGGTGAGGCTCAGTCGGATCGGCGCTGGTTGTACGGCCATAGTCACGTCATCCTCATCCGCCGGACAACGCAGCCCGGAGCTGGTGTCGGCCATGTGGGGCGGTGCTCCGTGCGGGCTGTCGTGGCGCCGCGGCCCGCGCAGAGGCAGATAGGAGTCAGGCGGCATCGGCGGCCGCGTCGAACAGCGCCCGGTACCGGCACTCGAAGGCTGCCTCGCAGGCGGCCCTCATAATAGACCTCCGGTCGAAGTTCCGTAGAGTGTCGTGTAGTCGAGCGCGACCGAAGTCCGGCGCGTTCCGGGGCCTGCCGAATATGTCCCGTCGGCGGGACAGCGCGACGCCGAGAACCCGGGCGCCCCACTCATCTCACGCCGCCTGGGAACGCGCGTTGAACAGGCCGTTGGGACGTTGACACTCTTTCGTGCGGCGGACAGAGTGTTGAACTGCTGGGGAAACCGCGAAGAGGCCCGGGGCGTGCTGCTGCGACCGGCCGGCGTGACCCGGCCCGCGGACCGCTGTCGGGCGCAAGCGTTGATCCGTCCACGCGGACGAGCCACTGGCAGCGAATTCCACCGGGAAAAGAACCGGGGCGCCGGCCGTCTGCGCGGCCGGCAGCGGCTGTGCATCAGGGCGATGCCGCGTCGACATCCTCGTTGGACCAATTCTTCGTGTCCGGGGCTGAACTCCAGGAGCTGGCAGACGGTACGCCGCGGCGGCTCCACGAACTCGTTCCGCACGGCAAGCAGTACCTGACACCTGAGAAGGAGCTGGCGCATGAACACATTCGGCGATGGCGTTCTGGAGAGGGCCGCGGCGGAATACGCCGAGCAGGGCTTCTCCATCATCCGCAACGTCGTGCCACCGGATCTCCTGGAGGAAGCGCGCGCCCATGTCGACTGGCTCACCCGTAAATACCCGGATCTGCGTCCCGAGCACTTCCACCACCCCCTGATCCGCAACGACGCCTTCTGGGCACGTCTGGTCTCGGACCGCCGCCTGGTGGACATCGCGGAGTTCTTCCTCGGCCCGGATGTGGCCTGCTTCACCGCGCACTACATCTGCAAGCCGCCGTACAACGGACAGCCCGTGTTGTGGCACCAGGACGGCGCGTACTGGTCGCTGAGTCCGATGGAGGCGCTGACGGTGTGGCTGGCCGTCGACGAGAGCACCACGGAGAACGGCTGCCTGCGGATGATCCCCGGAAGCCACGAACTGCCCCTGCACAAACCGTCGCTCCGTACGGAGGAGGACAACATGCTGTTCTCCGCCTCCGACGAGAACCTGGTCCGGGAGTGGGCGGACAAGCGGGGAATCGTCGAGATCGAACTCCAGCCGGGCGACGTCTCGATCCACCATCCCCATCTGCTGCACTGCTCGGAGGCGAACACCTCCGCCAAGCGGCGGTGCGGTCTCGACATCGGCTACATCTCGACGACCACGCGGATCCACAGCGAAGGGATCTACCTCGACCCCCTGCTCGTACGCGGAGCCGACACCAACGACCTCAACAGCTACCGGCCGTTCCCCGATTACCAGGAGGGCGAGACGATCCCCTTCGCCGGCCAGGAGGAGTGGGGCGCCAAGGTGGCCGCGCTCAACGAGGGGCTCTCGCCGAGTTCCCGGGACCTTCCCGAGGAGAGCCCGATCGAGACGACTCGGCACATGATCGACCGCTTGCGCGAAGGCACCGTCAAGAGCTGACCGCAGCCGCGCCGCCGATGGCGCACCGCTCACCAGCGGTGGCCGTCGGCCGGCCGACGGTGTGGCGGTTCGTTCGGGCGGGCGACCCGGAGGAGTTCCGGGGGAGACGAATCTCCGCTCTCCACTCCCCGTTTGCCGCTCCCGGCTCCCGGCTCCCGGCTCCCGGCTCCCGGCTCCCCGCTCGCCGGCCGCGTGGCGACGCGGGAGGCCGGGCCGACTCGCCGCCCGTGGGCCGCTGTCCGCCGGAACCTCACGGCCGCCGGCGTCACGACGCCCTCGCGGGGCGGGGAGGTCACCTCCCGACCGGCTCGTGAGCACGGTGGCCCGGCCGTGGCCCGTCACCAGTCGAAGGACTCCCCGTCGCGCCGCTTCTCGATGCAGTACGCGCGGAAGGCCTGGGCCTTCGCGACCATCCCGGCGTCCCCGGTACGCCGCGCGGCCTCTTCGAACCAGTCGAACGCCGCCGCGGCATGCGCGCGCCGCTCGAAGTGGAGTGAGGCGAAGCGACGGAACCGGGACCGCATGGTGGCCGGCGTCAGGTCCCGGCCGGAGGCCAGGAGTTCTTCGAGTTCCGCCTCGGTGATCTCGGGCCGTTCCATGATGCGGACCGGCTCCGTCGCGGGAATGTCGTCGCGGATCGCGATGGGCTCCTCGGCGTCCGAGAAGTCGAGACAGAGGGAGAGCCGCGGAGTCTCGGCGGTGCTGAGTGCGGAATGGGGGTCCGTCGCGTGGATCTTCCACACCTCACCGCGGCGGAGGTGATAGACGATGTCGTTCTCGGAATGGAGCGATTCCTCACTGGTGCGCAACGGAATCTGCAACCTGGTGCCGGCCTCGGCGAATTCGAGGAAGTCCACGTGCGGGGAGATGATTCCGTCACGGAGACTGAAGACACGCACCCACTGCAACCGGTCCAGAGGGAAATGCTCGGTCACGAGGGACATGATGCCCGGCAGCTGCTTTCCCAGTTCAGTGAGGGTCAGACGGCCGTCATGGGGACGGAACGCGGTGTCGGAATCGGCGCCGCTGCCGTTGGCCAGCACATGGGACGACCAGGACCCGAAGGTGAAGGTGTCATATT
Organism: Streptomyces phaeoluteigriseus; assembly: GCF_001896135.2. Taxonomy (GTDB): domain Bacteria; phylum Actinomycetota; class Actinomycetes; order Streptomycetales; family Streptomycetaceae; genus Streptomyces; species Streptomyces phaeoluteigriseus. The sequence goes on along the minus strand of NZ_MPOH02000049.1, from coordinate 15,054 downwards.
CGCCTCCGTACTCGTGGCGGTCCACGATGGACAACTCGGAATCCAGGTCGTACGAGTCGATGGGCAGCACCGCAAGCCGTCGCGACTTAAGCAAGGAAAATCCCCTCCAGTGCATCATTGTCGGACACACCCGGAAGCTTCCGGGTGTTGATCCCGGTCGTCACCATAACTCTTCGGAGATGCGATGGAAATGACGTGACCGTGCACGGAATTCGCCGTGGACGACGAAGGCGGCGAGCGTCGGCGCGGTGTCGTCCCGCTTCTTCCGGCCGGTCCGGTCCCGTGGCCCTCGGGCCGCTCGACACAGGTGTGCGCACGCGTCCGCCGGCGCGTCCCCGGCGGTCGGAGCCGGGTCGGCGCACCGCCTGGCGGTGTCGGTGGACGCCTCCGAGCGGGGCCTCGTCACTGTCCTGTCGGCGGGACAATCGGTGCCCGGCGGGCGACCGCACCGTCATCTCTTGCACGGGCTTTCCCCGGCCATTTACCTTGGCGTCGCGATGACTCCTGGGGTGCGCATATCCGCAGTCGAGCTTCAGCGTCGTCTCGTATCCGAGAAAAAGACGAGACAGTCGTTCCGGTCATTCTCGAAATGGCTTGTCCCGCGGCGGGACAACGGAAAGGACCCAGTGGCCGTCAGGAAGGAAAGGCTGGCAATGGAATCGTCGCCGCAGGTCCACCAGCGAGGCGGACAGGACGAGGCGTCAGACCGGCAGGCCGCGCCTTCGAGCGCGCCCGCGGCACTCGTGCGGGGGATATCGGCGCTGTGGGCGGAACACCTTCACGGTTGCGACGTCGGGCCGGACGACGACTTCTTCGCGCTCGGCGGCAATTCGCTGATCGGCATCAAGATCATTGACCGGGTGTCCCAGGACTACGGTGTCCGGCTTTCCGTGCGCGCCTTCTACCTGGCGCAGACCCCGGCCCGGGTCGCCGAACTGATCGAGCAGGGGAGGACGGGGACGTGAGGTTGACGCCGGGTGCCGCACACGACATCGACCTCGACCGTGTCGACCTGTTCGACCTGGATCTCTACACCTCGGGCGATCCGCACCCGATCTGGGACGTGATGCGGGCGAAGGCGCCTCTGCACCACCAGGTACTGCCGGACGGCCGCGAGTTCTGGTCGGTGACCCGCTACGACGACGTCTGCCGCGTCCTCGGCGACCACCGTGAGTTCACCTCCGAGCGCGGCACCGTGGTCACCCACCTCGGGGTGGACGACGTCGCGGCCGGCAAGCTGCTGACATCCACGGACCCGCCGCGGCACACCCAGGTCCGCAGGGCGATCGGCGCCAGGCTCACCGCGCGGGCGGTGGCCTCCTGGGAGGACCGCATCCGGCAGGCGGTCGTGCGCTTCCTCGAACCGGCGCTCGACGGTGACACCTTCGACCTGGCCGAGCACGCACTGCTCCTCCCGGCGATCGTCACGGGCCCGCTGCTGGGCATCCCGGAGCGGGACTGGGACGAACTCGTGCAACTGACCGCGATGGTGACGGCGCCCTCGGACCCGCACTTCCAGCACGGCAGCGAAGCCGCGACGCTGGCCATCGCCCACCACGAGCTGGTCACCTACGTCACCGAGTGGGTGAAACGGCGGCGGTCGGCCGGAGACGAGGACGGAAGCCTGCTCGACCACCTCATGAGCGTCCGGGTGGACGACGCGCCGCTGACCGACGAGGAGATCGCCCTCGACGGCTACAGCATCCTGCTGGGCGCCAACGTGACGACGCCGCACACCGTCTCGGGCACGGTGCAGGCGCTCATCGAGCGGCCGGAGCAGTTCGAGAAGGCGCAGGCCGACCCCTCGCTCGTCCCGAACCTGGTCGAGGAGGGACTGCGCTGGACATCGGCCGCCTGTAACTTCATGCGGTACGCGGTGGACGACGTCCGGATCGCCGGGGGCACCATCCCGGCCCGTGGGGCGGTCGTCGCCTGGATCGGGTCGGCCAACCGGGACGAGTCCCGGTTCCCCGACCCCCACCAGTTCGACATCACGCGCAGCGGCGCCAAGCGTCAGGTCGCGTTCGGGTTCGGATCGCACTTCTGTGTCGGGGCCCCGCTGGCCCGGATGACCCTGCGCATCTTCTTCGAGGAGCTGACCCGGCGGTTCGGGTCGATCGACCTCGCCGGCGAACCGCAGCACCTGCGGTCGTACTTCATCGCCGGGCTGACCCACCTCCCCATCGTCGCCCAGAAACGAAAGACGCCATGACATCCGGCTCCACCACCGCCACGTCGCCGTGGTTCGTCCGGCCGCCGTCCACCGGTCACCCCGCCCGGATCTTCTGCTTCCCCTTCTCCGGGTCCGGGGCCTCGGCCTTCAGCGCCTGGCCGGCCGCGATCGACGGCGTCGAAGTCTGCCCGGTGCAGTTCCCCGGACGTGAGAACCGGATGGCCGAACCCCACTACGGCACCTACGAGGACCTCGCCGCCGGCCTGGTCCCGCCGCTGATGCCGCTGCTCGACCGGCCGTTCGCGTTCTTCGGGCACTGCGCGGGTGCGCTGCCCGCGTTCGAGACGGTGGTGCTGCTCGCCGAACGGGGGCTGCCCCAGCCGGACTGCCTCCTGGTGTCGGGCCAGCCGGCACCGCACCACGCCTCGGGCGACCCGATGCTCACCATGAGCGAGTCCGAACTGCGCGCCGGGCTGGAGTCCTTCCTCCGCGGCCGGGGGATCGAGCCGCGGTCGGACATGATCGACATGGGCATGGCCCTGCTGCTCCGTGATCACGCCGCCGCGGGCAGATACCGGCGGGCGGAGCCGGTCGTGGTGTCGTGCCCCATCGTCGTCCTGCACTGGCGGGAGGACCCCGACGTGAGCCTCGACCAGCTCGAGGGATGGCGCCAGTACTCGGACGCGGTCGACATCCGAGTCGTCGACGGCGGCCGCTACGACTTCATGCACGCGCCGGACGGGCTGCGGAAGTCGCTGACCTCTTGGCGGTGACGGCGGTGCAGCCCCCGAGTGCGGTACGCCGAGGGAACCGAAAGGGATTCGTATGAGTGCCGCAGCCACCGACATCGCCGTCATCGGGATGTCGTGCCGCTTCCCCGGTGTGCACGACGTGGGGGAGTTCTGGCGCCTGCTGCTCGACGGGAAGTCGACCGTCGGGAAGTTTCCCGGGCAGCGGGCGGCCGACTCGAGCCACCCGTCCCACCCGGACGCCGCCACCCTGAACTCGGGTTCGTTCTTCGACTCCATCGACGCCTTCGACGCCGCGTTCTTCGGCACGGGTCCGGCGGAGGCGGCCGCCATGGACCCCGTGCAGCGGCTGGGGCTGGAGCTGGCCTGGGAGGCCGTGGAGGACGCCCGGATACCGGCGACCGCCCTCGCGGGCCGTGAGGTCGACGTCGTGGTCGGCGCCGCGCCCTCCGGGTACGAACTGCTGCGCAAGCTGTCCGGCAGCGACCGGGACGACCACTACGCCGCGCTCGGATCGAGCGGTGCGTTGATCGCGAACCGGATCTCGAGCCTGTTCGACGTCCGCGGCATGAGTCTCTGCGCGGACTCGGGCCAGTCCTCCTCGCTCGTGTCGTTGGCGCTGACGTGCGACCGCATCCGCAGCGGCGCCGTCGACATGGCGATCGCGGGCGGCGTGGAACTGATCGTCGACCCGGAACAAGGACTCGGCCTGGCCAATCTGGGCGCCCTGTCGCCCGACGGCCGCTGCTTCACCTTCGACGAACGGGCCAACGGGTTCGTCCGGGGAGAGGGCGGTGCGTTCGTCCTGCTGAAGCGGCTCGACCTCGCCGTCGCCGACGGCGACCACATCTACGCGGTGGTGCGCGGCTGGGGAGTCGGCAGTGGTGGCGCGACCAGCCGGATGCCGGATCCCAGCCCCACCGCACAGGCGGCGACGGTGCTGTCCGCTCTCGAACGCGCGGCTGTTCCGTTCGACGGCGTCGACTACGTCGAGGCCCACGGCACCGGCACCCGACTCGGCGATCCGGCCGAACTGTCCGGCCTGCGCGAGGTGTTCCGGGAAACCGGCCGGAGCCGCCCGCTGGTGATCGGCTCGGTGAAGACGAATGTCGGGCACCTGGAACCGGCCGCGGGAGTCGTCGGCTTCGTGAAGGCCGCGCTCTGCCTGGATCGCGGCCACCTGGTTCCGAGCCTGAACTTCCGGTCGCCGAACCCGGCCGTCCCCGACTTCCACGAGGACTTCGAGGTCCTGCGCGCCGCGCGGCCCTGGCCTAGCACGCCCGGCCGGCCGCGCCGGGCAGGGGTGTCGGCGTTCGGCATGGGCGGCACCAACGCGCACGTGATCCTCGAACAGGCACCGCGGGAGCGGCAGCAACCTCCCGCCGACGGCGGCGACCCGACCTCCGCGGGTGGGTCCGCGCTACTGCCTGCGGTGCTGTCGGCACGGTCGGAGCCGGCCCTGCGGGAGCAGGCGGCACGGTTGCGGGATGTCGTGGCCGCGGACGCGTCGCTGTCGGCGGCCGATGTGGGGTACTCGCTGATGTCGACGCGGTCGTTGTTCGAGCACCGGGCGGTGGTGCTGAGCGGTGGCCGTGCGGAGTTGCTGGCCGGTCTCGACCTGGTGGCGGCGGGCGGTGACGCGGAGCGGGCGGTTCGCGGGGTGGCCGCGGGGCCGGTGGGCCCGGTCGTCTTCGTGTTCCCCGGCCAGGGGTCGCAGTGGCTGGGCATGGGCAGGCAGCTGTACGCGGAGTCGGAGGTCTTTCGCGCGCGCGATCGACGCGTGTGCGAAGGCGTTGGAGCCGTGGGTGGACTGGTCACCGGTGGACGTGGTGACCGGTGCGGAGTCGGCCGCGTCGCTGGACCGGGTGGATGTGGTGCAGCCGGTGCTGTTCGCGGTGATGGTGTCCCTGGCGCGGGTGTGGCGGTCGCTGGGCGTAGTCCCCGACGCCGTGGTGGGGCATTCGCAGGGCGAGATCGCCGCGGCGTACGTGTCCGGTGCGCTCTCGCTCGAGGACGCGGCGAGGGTCGTCGCCGTGCGCAGCCGGGCCCTGACCGATCTGGCCGGCTCGGGCGGGATGAGTGCGGTGTCCGCGTCTCCCGCATGGGTTCGGGACCGGTTGCGGCAGTGGTCCGGGCGGCTCTCCATGGCCGCGGTCAACGGGCCCTCGTCCGTGGTGGTCTCGGGGGACGACGAGGCGCTGGACCGGTTCGCCGCGACGGCGGTCGAGGACGGTGTCCGGGTGAGACGGGTCAAGGTGGACTACGCGTCGCACTCCCACCACGTCGAACGCATCCGTGCTCGTCTGCTCGCGGCCACCTCGGGCCTCACGCCGAGGAGGTCGGCGGTGGAGTTCCACTCCACGGTGACCGGGGGACCGCTCGACACACACGTGCTCGACGGCTCGTACTGGTACGACAATCTGAGTTCGACGGTGCGTTTCGGCGAGGTCGTCGAGCACCTGATGCGTGCCCGCGGTGGTGTGTTCGTGGAAGTCAGTCCGCATCCGGTGCTCGGGGTGGCGATGGCGGAGACCGCCGACGCGCTGGCGGCCTCGCCGGTGGTGGTGGGCACCCTGCACAAGGACGACGGAAGCATGAGCAGGGTCCTGGAGTCGTCGGCCGAGCTGCACGTGCGCGGTGTACCGGTGGACTGGGAGGCGCTGTTCGCCGCCGGACGGCCGCGCCGGATCGACCTGCCCACCTATCCGTTCCAACGGCGGCGCTACTGGCTCACGGCACCCGACGACGCCGGCACGGACTTCCCTGCGGATACGGCCGAACAGGGCCCGCACCGGCCCGCCGTCGCCGACGGCGGGGCAGCGGACCTGGACTCGGAATCCTCGGTCCTGCGGCTCGTGTGCGCCGAGACGGCGGCGGTGCTGAGCAGGAAGAGCCCGGGTCTGACGGGCCCTGACCTCGCGGCACGGTCGGCCGACACCTTCAAGGACCTCGGGTTCGACTCCTCGATGGCTGTGCGGCTGCGCAACCGGCTCACCGCGGCCGCCGGTGTGCGGCTTTCGGCCACCGTCGCGTTCACGTACCCCACGCCGCAGAAGCTCGGCCGCCACCTCTTCTCCCTCGTGGGGCCGCAGGAGCACGCCGCCCCGGAGCCGGTGGCGGAAACGGCCGCGGAAAGTCGCAGTGATGACGAATTGTACGAGTTGATCGAGCGCGGCTACATGTAGCACCACCTGTTCGTCCAAGCAACAGTTCGGGGAGGCCCTGGTGGAGGACGTCGACAAGCTCCGGTCCTATTTGCAGCGCGCCGTCGGCGACGCGCAGAGCCTGCGCCGGCGGGTGCACGAACTGGAGGAGTCGGCTCGCGAGCCCGTCGCGGTCGTGGGTATGGGGTGTCGCTTCCCGGGTGGGGCGTCGTCCCCCGAAGGACTGTGGAGCGTGGTGTCCGGCGGTGTGGACGCGATGGGCGGCTTCCCCCTGGACCGCGGGTGGGACGTGGAGGCCCTGTACGACCCTGATCCCGAGGCGCACGGGAAGACGTACACACGCTCGGGCGGCTTCCTGCATGATCTCGCGGAGTTCGACGCGCCGTTCTTCGGCATCAGCCCGCGAGAGGCGCTGGCGATGGATCCGCAGCAGCGGCTGATGCTGGAGACGTCGTGGGAGGCGCTGGAACGGGCCGGCATCGACCCGGTCGGGTTACGGGGTTCGGCGACCGGGGTGTTCACCGGGATCTACGCGGTCGACTACGGCCCCCGGATGGGCGGCGGGGCGGCCGGCGAGGTGGAGGGCTTCGGGATCGCGGGGACGTACACCAGCGTGGCCTCGGGCCGGGTGGCGTACGTGCTGGGTCTGGAAGGGCCCGCGGTGTCGGTGGACACCGCGTGCTCGTCGTCGCTGGTCGCCGTCCACCAGGCCGTACGGTCCCTGCGGTCCGGCGAGTGCGCGCTGGCGCTGGCCGGCGGGGTGTCGGTGCTGCCGACTCCGGGACTGTTCGTCGAGGTGGCCCGGCAGCGGGGGCTGTCGGCGGACGGGCGGTGCAAGTCGTTCGCGGAGGCGGCCGACGGGACCGGCTGGGGCGAGGGCGCGGGCGTACTGGTCCTTGAGCGGTTGACGGACGCGCGGCGCAACGGGCGCCGGATCCTGGCCGTGATCCGGGGCTCGGCGGTCAACCAGGACGGGGCGTCCAACGGGCTGACCGCGCCGAGCGAACTGGCGCAGCAGCGGGTCGTCCGAGCAGCCGTGGCCGATGCCGGGCTCTCGCTCGGCGACGTGGACGCGGTGGAGGCGCACGGGACCGGCACGAAGCTGGGCGACCCCATCGAGGCGGAGGCACTGCTGGCGACGTACGGGCAGCACCGGGATCCCGGCAGCCCGCTGTGGTTGGGCTCGCTGAAGTCGAACATCGGCCACACGCAGGCGGCGGCGGGCGTCGGCGGGATCATCAAGATGATCATGGCGATGCGGCACGGAGTGCTGCCCAGGACCCTGCACGTGGACCGTCCCACCCCGCACGTCGACTGGTCGGCCGGTGCGGTGGAACTGCTGACCGAGGCCAGGGAGTGGCCCGGTGCACCGGGGCGGCCCCGGCGCGCGGGCGTGTCGTCCTTCGGGGTCAGCGGCACGAACGCGCACCTCGTCCTGGAGCAGGCGCCCGAGGCGGAGGACGCCCTGGCCCGTGCGGCCGTCGACCCGGCGGCCGGACGGCTGTCCACCGGTGTCCCCGGGGCGGTGCCGTGGGTGCTGTCTGCGCGGTCCGCCCAGGCGTTGCGGGAGCAGGCGCGGCGGCTGCGCGACAGTGTGGCCGCGGACGCGGACCTGCCCGTCGCGGGGGTGGGGCATGCCCTGGTGTCGACGCGATCGCTGTTCGAACACCGCCACGTGGTCATCGGCGCCGACCGGGATGAGCTGCTCGCCGGCCTGACCGCCGTCGCCGAGGGGAGCAGGCCTCCCGCCGGTGTGGTCTCCGGCGTCGCGGGGCCGGTGGGCAGGACGGTGTTCGTGTTCTCGGGCCAGGGGGGTCAATGGGTCGGCATGGGACGCGAGTTGTGGGACTCGTGCCCGGTGTTCGCCGATCAGGTGCGCGCGTGCGCGCAGGCGCTGGAGCCATGGGTGTCCTGGTCGTTGATCGACACGGTGCGCGGGGGGCCGGAGGCGGCGGACCTGGATCGGATCGACGTCGTCCAGCCCGTGCTGTTCGCGGTGATGGTGTCGCTGGCGCGGGTGTGGGGTTCGCTGGGGGTGACCCCGGACGCCGTGATCGGTCACTCCCAGGGTGAGATCGCCGCGGCCTGCGTCGGGGGCGCCCTGACGCTGCCGGACGCGGCGAGGATCGTCGCCCTGCGCTCCCGGCTGCTGGCCACGGCCGGCCAGGACGGCGGCATGGCCGGGATCGTGGCGACCGAAGGCCGGGTGCGGGACCTGCTGGAGCGGACGGGATCCCGGGCCGTGATCGCCGCGGTCAACGGACCGTACTCGACGACGGTCTCGGGTGAGGCCTCGGCGGTCAGGGAGCTGGTCGCGGCGTGTGAGGCCGAGGGCGTTCGCGCGCGGTGGATCCCGGCGAGCGTCCCCGGGCACTCCCCCCTGATGGACCGGTTCGAGGACGCTCCGGGACGAACTGGGCGGGATCACCCCCGTCTCCTCGCCGGTGGCCTTCTACTCGACGGTGACCGGCGGGCTGATCGACACCGCGGAGCTGGACGCGGCCTACTGGTTCCGCAACATGCGGGAACCGGTCCGGTTCGAAGCCGCCATGCGGAGTCTCCTCGACCGGCAGCACGGCGCGTTCATCGAGGTCAGCCCGCACCCCCTGCTCACGGTCAACATCCAGGAGATGCTCGACACCACCCCCGGTGCCGCCAGGGTGGTGGTGGGTTCGCTCCGCCGCGGTGACGGCGGGCCGGCACGGTTGTACCGGTCGGCTGCCGAGGCCTTCGTGGCGGGCGTCGCGGTGAGGTGGGAGGCGGCCCTGCCGGGCGGGGACGGCCGGTGGGTCGAGTTGCCCACGTACGCCTTCCAGCGGCAGCGCTACTGGCTCGACACCCCCGAGGAGACCACCGCCGGGAGCACCGCCCGAAGCACGTCGGACCACCCGCTGCTCGATGCCGTGATCGATGTGCCCGGCGACGGAGAGCGCGGTGGAGTCGTGGGCAGCGGGCGCCTGTCGGCGCGGCGCCACCCGTGGCTCACCGACCAGGTGGTCCACGGCGCCGTGGTGGTGCCGGCCACGGTGTTGGTGGAGATGGCGGTGTGGGCGGCGAGCAGGGTCGGGTGTGACGTCGTCGAGGAACTCACGCTGGAGACACCGCTGGTGCTGTCCCGAACGGCTGACCGCGAGATCCGTGTCGTGATCGACGGCAGGCGTGCGGTCAGCGTGCACTCACGGGGCGAGGGCGAACTCGGGTGGACGCGGAACGCCGTCGGGGCCGTCGGGTCCGACGCCGGAGGAATCCGTCGGCCGGACGACCTGGTCGTATGGCCCCCCGCGGGTGCGGTCGGCGTGCCCTTCGAGGACGAGTACGCCAGATTGGCCGCCCTCGGGTTCGGCCACGGGCCCCGGTTCCGCGGCCTGAAGGGCGTGTGGCGCCTCGACGACGTCCTGTTCGCGGAGGTGGAACCGCCGGTGCCCGAGGGCGCGGACCCCGGCCGGTTCCGGATCCACCCGGCCCTGCTCCACGCGGCCTTGCTCCCGATCGGTCTGGGACCGCTCGTCGACAACACCCGACCCGAAGGCTGGCTGCCGTTCCGCTGGACGGGGATCCGCGTGCGCGACGCCGAGCCGACCGCGCTGCGCGTGCGTCTCGCGCCCGCCGGGGAGAACGCCCTCTCCGTGACCGTCGCGGATCAGAACGGTGCACCTGTGGGCGGCGTCGAGTCGCTCACCCTGCGGCCCGTGGACATCGAGAAGCTGACCGAGTTGGGCTTCGACCACCGGGACTCGCTGTTCCGCGTGGACTGGGTGCCCCTGTCGGTCCCCTCCGGGCAGGCCACAGGCCGGTACGCCCTGCTGGGAGCAGCGGACGCGGTCACCGCACCCGACGCGGCCACCGCGTCCCAAGCGGTCACCGCAGCTCCGGGACGGAGCGCGGAGGTCTTCGCCGACCTCCAGGCACTCGCCGCCTCGGATGCGGGGATACCCCCTGTCGTCATCGCCCGCGTCGACCGCGCGGGCGCGGACGCCGAAGACCCACCGGCCGTCGCCGAGCGGAACCTCCACCGTGTGCTGCGGTGGACGCGGGACTGGCTCTCCGACGACCGGTTCTCCGACTCACGCCTGGTCTTCGTGACGCGGGAGGCGATCCATGACGACCAGGTTCCCCGCACCGACCCCGCGGCGGCCGCGATCTGGGGATTCCTGCGCACCGCGCAGACCGAGAACCCGGGCCGGTTCACGCTCGTGGACACGGACGACCGGCCCGGCTCCTGGGCCCTCGTCCCGACGGCGGCCGACACCGGAGAACCCCAGCTCAAGATCCGCGCCGGCATCGTGACCACCCCACGACTGGCACGCGCCCACGGCCCGTCCGCCGGCGCGTCCCCCGGGCGCACCGAGGGCGTTCCCGCGCTGGGCTCCGGGACGGTGCTGATCACGGGAGGTACGAGCGGCTTGGGGGCGATGCTGGCCCGCCACCTCGTGGAGCGGCACGGGGTACGCCGACTGGTGCTGGCCGGCAGACGAGGGCCGGCGGCTCCGGCGGCGCCGGGGCTGCGGAAGGAACTGACCGCGGCGGGAGCACGGGTCGACATCGTGGCCTGCGACGTCACGAGCCGTGAGTCCGTCGCCGAGCTGATCGCCGCGGTGCCCGACGAGCACCCGCTGACGGCGGTGATCCACTGCGCGGCCGTACTGGACGACGGGGTCGTCGAGGCGTTGACCGAGGACCGCGTGGACTCGGTCCTGGCACCGAAGGCGCGCGGTGCCTGGTACCTGCACGAGCTGACCCGGCACCTGGACCTGGCCGCGTTCGTCCTGTTCTCCTCGATCGCGAGTCTGCTCGGGACGGCGGGGCAGGCCAACTACGCGGCGGCCAACGCGTTCCTCAACGGCCTCGCGGAGGCCCGCCGCGCCCAGGGGCTGGCGGCCGGCTCGCTGTGCTGGGGCTACTGGGCGGAACGCGGTGAGATGGGCGCCGGCCTCGGCGCGGCGGACATCGTGCGTCTGCGACGGCAGGGCGTGCAGCCGATGTCGTCGCAGGAAGGGCTCGCGCTCTTCGACGCGGCGATCGCCCGGGAGGAGCCGGTGCTGGTGCCCGCACGGCTGAACCTCGCGGCACTGGGCGCACCGAGTGCCGGCCAGGCGGGTTCACCGCTGCTGCGCGGTCTGACCGGGACCCCTGCCGCACCTGGCGGCCCCGGGACGCGGGAGGTCACCGAGGCAGGATTCGCGCGGCAGGTCAGGTCGCTGCCGCGGGCCGACGCGGAGGCGGTGCTGCTCGACGCCGTCCGGGCGCAGACCGCGATCGTCCTCGGCCACCCCGACACCGGGCAGGTCGGTCCCGCTGTCGCGTTCAAGGATCTGGGCATCGATTCGCTCATGGCGCTGGAGCTGCGCAACAAGCTGGCGGAGGTCACCGGGCTGAAGCTGCCCGCCACGCTCGCGTTCGACTACCCGAACCCGAGCGCCCTCGCCGAGTTCCTGAACGCGGGTATCACGCCCGACTCCGGTACCGACGCGCAATCCCCGGCGGAGCGCCTCGCCAAGGAGATCGAAGGACTGGGCGCCCGGCTGGAGGACGCGTTCCTCGGCCTCGCGGACGACGACAGGGCCACCATCTCCACGCTCCTGGGCGACCTGCAGGGCCGAGTCCGTTCGATGACGGGCCATGAATCACCGGGCGGCATCGTCGACCGGATCAGTGCGGCATCAGCTGGAGAACTTCTCTCGCTGCTGGACGAAGAGCTCGGCTAGGGGAGAGCGATGACGAACGACAACGACGCCGATGTTCTCGACTACCTCAAGCGGACGTCGATCGAGCTGGTCGAGACACGCCGACGGCTGCGGGAGCTGACGGAGGCCGCCGCCGAGCCCGTCGCGGTGGTGGGTGTCGCCTGCCGCTTCCCGGGCGGGGTGGCGTCCCCGGAGGCCCTGTGGGAGCTGGTGCAGGCGGGCGGGGACGCGGTGTCGGACTTCCCGGACGACCGCAACTGGGACCTGGAGGCGCTGTACGACCCGGACCCGGATCGGCCGGGTACCTGTTACACGCGATCCGGTGGGTTCCTGCGCGACGCGGGCGACTTCGACGCCGAGTTCTTCCAGATCAACCCGCGTGAGGCGCTGGCCGCCGACCCGCAGCAGCGGCTGCTGCTCGAGACCTCGTGGGAGTCCCTGGAGCGAGCCGCGATCGACCCGCGGAGCCTGCGCGGCAGCGACACCGGCGTCTTCGCCGGTCTGGCCTACTTCGGATACGGGAACCACCACGTCACCCCCGAGGCCATCTCGGGCTACGGGCAGACCGGTTCCCTGCTGAGCGTGGCATCCGGTCGCGTGGCGTACGCGCTGGGCCTGGAGGGCCCGGCGGTGTCGACCGACACCGCGTGCTCGTCGTCGTTGGTGGCGGTGCACCAGGCGGTGCAGTCGCTGCGGCAGGGCGAGTGCGGGCTTGCCCTGGCGGGGGGCGTCACCGTCATGGCGACGACGCAGGTGTTCCGGGAGATGTCGCGGCAGCGGGGCCTGGCGGCGGACGGCCGGTGCAAGGCGTTCGCCGACGCGGCGGACGGCGCGGGCTTCTCGGAGGGCGTCGGCGTCCTGGTCCTGGAGCGGCTGTCGGACGCCCGGCGCAACGGGCGCCGGATCTGGGCGGTGATCCGGGGCTCGGCGGTCAACCAGGACGGGGCGTCCAACGGGCTGACCGCGCCGAACGGACCGGCTCAGCAGCGGGTGATCCGGGCGGCGTTGGCCAACTCCCGCCTGCGGGCGAGCGATGTGGACGTGGTGGAGGCCCATGGGACCGGTACGAAACTGGGCGATCCGATCGAGGCGCAGGCGGTGCTCGCCACCTACGGGCAGGAGCGGGATCCCGACCGGCCCCTGTGGATCGGGTCGTTGAAGTCGAACATCGGCCATGCGCAGGCGGCTGCGGGCGTCGGCGGCATCATCAAGATGATCATGGCGATGCGTCACAGGACGATGCCCAAGACGTTGCACGTGGACCGCCCGTCCAGGCATGTGGACTGGTCGGCAGGGGCGGTGGAGCTGCTCACCGGGGCCGTGCAGTGGCCGAGCACCCCGGGACGACCCCGGCGGGCGGGGGTGTCCGCCTTCGGGGCCAGCGGCACCAACGCACACCTCATCCTGGAGGAGGCGCCCCCGGAAGAGGCGGTGTCCGACGCCGCGGAGCACGTGCCGGGCGCGGCCCTCGCTCCGGTGCCGTGGGTGGTGTCGGCGCGGTCGGCGGGGGCGCTGCGTGCGCAGGCGGCGAAACTGCGTGAGTTCGCCGCCGCCGATGCGGATCTGGATGTCGTCGACGTCGGCTGGTCGTTGGTGTCGGGCCGGGCCCGGTTCGAGCACCGTGCGGTGGTGCTGGGCCGGGGCCGGGACGAGTTGCTGAGCGGTCTGGCGGCGCTCGGCGACGGCGCGGAGTCCGCCGGGGTGGTGCGCGGTGTCGCCGGGGACCTCGGCGGTGTCGTGTTCATGTTCCCGGGCCAGGGGTCGCGGTGGGCCGGTGTGGCGCGGCAGCTGTACGACGCCTTCCCGGTCTTCGCGCGGAGCCTCGACGAGATCTGCGAACGCTTCGACGCGCTCCTCCCGTTCGCCCTGAAGCCCGTGCTGCTCTCCGGGGAGACCGGGGAACGCCGGGCCGACCGAACGGACATCGCGCAGCCGGCGCTGTTCGTTCTGCAGGTCGGCCTGTACCGGCTCATGGCGCGGTACTGCAGGCAACCGGACCACCTGATCGGTCACTCGGTCGGCGAGATCGCCGCCGCCCACGTGTCCGGCGCCCTCGACCTGGACAGCGCGACAAGGCTCGTGGCCGCTCGCGGACGCGTCATGCAGACGGTCCACGAGCGGGGCGCCATGCTGGCGGTACGCGCCTCGGAGGACGAGGTGAGCGCTCTGCTCGGCCGCTACGACCGTGTCGGCGTCGCCGCGGTCAACGGCCCGGAGTCGGTCGTCGTGTCGGGCATCCGCGACCAGGTCCACGAACTCCGGGAACGCCTCGTCGCCGACGGCAGGTCGGCGAAGCTGCTGGAGGTCGACCACGCGTTCCACTCCCCGCTCATGGACCCGATCCTGGACGAGTTCGCGGCATCGGTCGGAACGCTCTCCGCGGGTGAGATGTCGATCCCGGTCGTCTCGTCCCTGCTGGGCCGCGCGGCCACGCTCCAGGAGTTGACGTCCGTCGCGCACTGGGTGGACCACGTCCGGGAGCCCGTGCGCTTCTTCGACGCGGTGGAGTGCGCTCGCGCGGCCGGGGCGGACGTCTTCCTCGACGTGGGGCCGGGTTCGACGCTCGCGAGCATCACCAAGGAGGCCTTCGCCGGCGAGGGTGTGGAGGACGCGGTGGTCCTGTCGTCGTCGCGGCGGGACCGCGGGGCGGTGGAGGCGCTCGTCGGCTGCCTGGCCCAACTCCACGTCCGGGGCGGTGAGGTGGACTGGGATGCCCTGTTCGGGACGCGCCGACGGGTGGACCTTCCGACGTACGCGTTCCAACGGCAGCGGTACTGGCTGGACTTCCTGGCCGGGACGGCCGGGGCGGACGTGGCCTCCGCCGGCCTCTCGGCTCCGGGACATCCGTTGCTGGGGGCTGTGGTGGACCACCCCGGCACCGACGAGGTGGTGTTCACCGACCGGTGGTCCCTGCGGACCCACGACTGGCTGGCCGACCACTGCGTGTTCGGCACGGTCGTCGTACCGGCGACGGCCTACCTGGACCTGGCGCTGTCGGTGGGCGACTTCGTCGGGTGTGCCGCGATCGAGGAACTGTCCCTGGAAGTGCCCCTGGTCCTGCCACGCTCGGGCGACGTGCAGGTGCGGATCGTGGTCGGTGCGGCGCACGAGACGGGACACCGCACCCTGGACGTGTACTCGCGCCCCGGCGAGGACGGCCGGACGGTGGGCGGCTGGACCCGGCACGCGACGGGGAGCCTCTCACCGAGCACGCCGAGCACGCCGAGCACGCCGAGCACGCCGAGCACGCCGAGCACACCGAGCACACCGAGCACGCCGAGCAC
>NZ_MPOH02000048.1 GCF_001896135.2 Streptomyces phaeoluteigriseus | reverse complement strand
CGCTCAACGCGCCCCCGCCCTCCCGGCCGTGCCATCCGCCGCGGTGTCAGCCGGTGCCCTCCGCGTCGCCGCCGTCGAGGATGCCGGTGACGGCCTCGGCGAGCCGGCCGAGGTGCGGCGGCTTCATCACGCCGAAGTGGTCGCCGGGGATCCGGTGCAGCGTCACGTCCTCGGTGAGCCGCTGCCAGCGGGCGAGGTAGTCGGGGAACGACTGCCCGGAGGCCACCTCGTGCTCACCGTCGGCCAGTTCGTCGCTGGCGATCAGGTGCAGCCGGCCCGCGTACGGGCGGTGCCGGTAGGCCAGGCACATCTCCATGACCTCGCGCCACATCTTCGCGGAGGGCAGCCAGACCTCGCCGGCGCCGTGCTCGGGCAGCGTTATCCCCACCTCCGGGTCGACGTCGTCCACCAGGTGTTCGAGCAGAGCCAGGGCCTCCGCACGCAGCGCCGCGGTGTCCTGCTCGGGCGGCGCGGCAGCCAGCTCCGTCAGCTTCGCCACACAGCTCTCGATCAGCCAGTACTCCCGCCACAGCTCGATCCGCTCGTGGTTGTCCAGCCCCGGATCGAGCAGGATGAAGGTGACCTCCTCGCCCTCGGCCGTGAGCCGGTGCGCCATCTCGCTCGCGATGCCGCTGCCGCCGCACCAGCCGAACAACCGGTACGGGCCGTGCGGTGTCTCGGCCCGCAACTCGGCCAGGTAGCGCTCCGCCATCCGTTCGGTCGAGGGGACGGGGCCGTGCTCGGCCTGCAGGCCGGGCCAGGCGAAGGCCGCGACCGGCTGGTCGGGGTCGAGGTACCGCACCAGCGGGCGGTACCAGTGGGCGCTGCCGCCCCCGGGGTGCACGCAGAACAGCGGCGGCCGGGTGCCCTCGCGCCGCAGCCAGACCAGTGACCGGGCCGCCGGTGCGCCGGCCTCGGCGGCCGCGGCGAGCCCGGCCACGGTGGGGTGCTCCAGGAACGAACGGACGGTCAGCTCGATGCCGTGCCGCTCGCGCAGCAGGGCGATGATCCGCAGGACGGCCAGCGAGTGCCCGCCGAGGACGTGGAAGTCGTCGTCGGCACCGACCCTCTCCACGCCGAGCACCTCGCCCCAGACCTCGGCCACGGCCCGCTCGGCGGGTGTGCGCGGGGGCGTGTGCGCCGACGTCGCGGCGGGCCCGGCGGGCATGGGCAGCGCGGCCCGGTCGATCTTCCCGTTGGCGGTGAGCGGGAGTGCGGCCAGCTCCGCCCACGCGCCGGGCACCAGGTAGTCGGGCACCTGCCGCCGGAGTTGCTCGCGCAGCGTCGCGACGTCCAGCGGACCGTGCCCTGCTTCAAGGACGACATAGCCGACCAGCCGCTTGTGGCCGTCCGGTCCCGGATGTACGGCGGCCGCCGCCGCCCGGACGGACGGGAGGCCGCCGAGCGCGGCCTCCACCTCGGCCGGCTCCACCCGGTGACCGCGGATCTTCACCTGGCGGTCGCGCCGGCCGATGAAGGAGAGCGTGCCGTCGGCGTCGCGGCGGGTGATGTCCCCGGTCCGGTAGAGGCGCGCCCCGGGGACGGTCCCGGCGGGATCCGGCACGAAGCGGTCCGCGGTCAGGTCGGGGCGGCCCAGGTAGCCGCGGGCGAGGCCGGGGCCGCCGACCAGGAGTTCGCCGGGCACCCCCGTCGGCACCGGGTCCAGGTCCTCGTCGACCACCAGTACCCGGGTGTCGGTGATCGGCGTGCCGATCGGCACCCCGCGGTCGGCGTCGGCCTCGGTCACCCCGCGCAGCGCGGTGCTGAAGGTGGTGCACTCCGTGGGGCCGTAGCCGTTGGTCAGCGCCACGCCGTGCGCCAGGGCGTCGCGCACGTGCGAGGGCGAGAGCGCGTCGCCGCCGGCGAGCACCTGCCGTACGTCGGCCAGCACCTCCGGGCAGGTCTCCACCATGTGCTGGAACAGGCCGGCGGTGAGCCACAGCACCGTCACGCCGTGCCGGCGGACCACCTCGGCCAGCTCGTCGGCCGTGGTCGCGCCCGGCGGGCAGACGGCGAGCCGGGCGCCGTTGGCCAGCGCTCCCCACACCTCCAGCGTGGACGCGTCGAAGGCGAGCGGGGCGTGCAGCAGCAGCACCTGGTCCGGGTCGAGGTCGGCGTAGTTCGCGTCGTGCACCAGCCGGACGATCCCCCGGTGCGTGACCTGCACGCCCTTGGGCCGGCCGGTGGATCCCGAGGTGTAGGTGACGTACGCCAGGTTGTCGGGGACCGTGCCCGCCTCGACGGGGGTCTCGGGCAGTCCGTCGAGGACGGCCGATGCGGCGTCCAGAGGGACGCTGCGGAGTCCGGCGAACCCGGCCAGGCGGGCGGTGTCCTGCGGGCGGCACAGGACCACCCCGGCACCGACGTCGTCCAGGACGTAGCGGATGCGCGCGTCCGGGTAGCCGGGGTCGAGCGGCACGTAGTACCCGCCGGCCTTGAGGACGGCGAGCATGGCCACCACCGCCTCGATGCCACGGTCCAGGCAGAGCGCGACCGGCTTCTCCGGGCCGGTGCCGAGCCCGCGCAGCAGGTGGGCCAGCTGGTTGGAACGGGCGTCCAGTTCCCGGTAGGTCATTCGCCGCCGCCCGTCCTCCAGCGCGGTCGCCGTCGGGCGACGCGGGTGGCGAGCAGCTCGGGCACGCAGACCTCGGGCAGCGGGCAGGTGGTGGTCGGCGTCTCGTCCGCCCGGTCGAGGCCGGGCGCGCGGAAGCCACGCGGGTCCGCGTCGGCGTCGTCGGCCATCGCGGTGAGGACGGCCAGGAAGGCGTCGCCGATCGCCGCCAGCCGCTCCTGGCCGGCCCAGCCGGGCCGGCAGGTCATGCGCAGCTCGCCGGGGAAGGTCCACACGTCGAAGGTGAACTCGTTCGGGCTGTGGTCGTCGACCGTGCCGATGTCCGCGCGCCGCTCGTCGAGCACGTGGAAGTCGAGGTAGGCGAAGACCACCTCGACGAGCGGTTCGCCGCCGCCCCATGCGCGCTGCATCGCGGGCAACGGATAGCGCCGGTGCGGCCACAGGGCCAGCTCCTCGGCGAACACCGACCGCACCAGCTCGCGCCAGCTCGGCGCCCGCAGGTCGACGGCGAACGGCACCGTGTTGAGGTACATGCCGCGCACCCGGTCGCCGCCCGGCAGTTCGGGCCGGCCGTTGGTGACGGCGCCGGCGAAGAACCGGTGCTGGCCGCTGATCAGGCCCAGCACCTTCAGGTGAGCGGTGTACAGGACGCTCTTGAGTGACGTCCGGGTGTCGGCGGCGAGCCTGCGCAGCCGCGGCTCCAGGTGCGACCAGGGCAGCCGTACCTCGGGGGCCGGCGAGTCCCTCTCGGCTAAGGCGCTGTCGGCGGCAGCCGGAGCCGCTCGTGGCCGGTGATCCGCTCCTGCCAGAACTCCCGGTCCGCCGGCGAGGCCAGGGCCTGCTTCTCGAGCCGGACGAAGTCGGCGTAGCGGACCCGCGGCGGGGGGCGCGGTCGGGGCCGCGGTGCCTCGGGACAGTTCGCGGTAGAGGGTTCGCAGCTCGCCGATGACCGAGTGGTGGCTCCAGCCGTCCAGGATGGCGTGGCACTCGACGTGCGTCAGCAGCCACTCCCGGTCGCCCACCAGGTGGGCGTGGTAGCGCAGAAGCGGGGCGCGGCCGACGTCGAACGGGGTGCGCTGGGCCTCGGCGCGGAAGTCCCGCACCCGCGCCCGCTGCTCCTCGGTCGGCAGGCCGCGCAGGTCGGTGACGCCGACCTCCGCCTCCAGGCCGTCCGCGGCGTGCACGAGCTGGAGCGGTTCGGAGTACCCGGTGAGGTCGAAGGAGGTGCGGAGGATCTCGTGCCGCTCGATCAGCAGGCGTACCGCGCCGGTGAACGCCTCTGCGGAGAACGGGCCGTCGTCCAGGATCTGGAAGGTGCTGACGTTCTGGTAGGTGTTGCGCTCGGGGTCGGCGAGCATCTCGTAGACCATGCCCGCCTGGACCTCGCCCATGGGGTAGGCGTCGACGAGCCGCTCCGGGAGCCGGTCCCGGTCGCCGGGGGCCAGCAGTTCGAAACGGCCGGCCAGGGTGGTCTCCTGCGGCTCGGCCGCCGGTCCGGCTGCCGCCAGCGGGGCCAGCTCGGCGACGGTCTGCCGGGCGAAGACGTCCTGCACGGTGAGGGTCAGCCCCTGGTCGCGCAGTGCTCCGACGGCCCGGATGGCGCGCATGGAGTCCCCGCCGAGCTGGAAGAAGCCGTCGTGCACCCCGACCTTGTCGACGCCGAGGGCCGTGGCGAAGGCGTCGGCGAGGGTCCGCTCGATCGCCGTGCCCGGGGCGGTGAACTCGCCGACCAGGTCCGAGCGCGTCCGGTCGGGTGCCGGCAGCGCCGTACGGTCGGTCTTGCCGCTGGGCGTCAGGGGCAGCGTCTCCAACAGGGTCCAGTGCACGGGCCGCATGTGTTCCGGGAGCCGTCCGCGCAGGTGCTCGCGGGCCGCCTCGACGTCGGCCGAGGGCGGCACCAGGTATCCCACGAGCTGTTCGTCGTGCACGGCGACGGCCGCGGCGGCGACGCCGGGGGCCTCGGTCAGCACCGCCTCGATCTCGCCGAGTTCGACCCGCTGGCCGCGGATCTTCACCTGGTGGTCGAGCCGGCCGAGGTACTCGATCGCGCCGTCCGCGCGGTACCGGGCCAGGTCGCCGGTGCGGTACAGCCGCCCGCCGGGCTCGGTGGCGAAGGGGTCGGGTACGAAGCGGTCGGCGGTGAGCGTCGGACGGTTCAGGTAGCCGCGGGCCAGCTGGACGCCGCCGAGCAGGAGTTCGCCGGGCACCCCGATCGGCACCGGCCGCAGGGAGGCGTCCAGGATGTAGGTGCGGGTGTTGGCGATCGGGCGGCCGATGGTGACGGGCAGGCCCGGCTCGCACCGGGTCGCGGTGACGTCCACGGCGGCCTCGGTCGGTCCGTACAGGTTGTGCAGCTCGCAGCCGATCCGCTCGTGCACGGCGGTGACCAGGTCGGCGGGGAGCGCCTCACCGCTGCACACCATGCGGCGCAGCGAGGGCAGGGCCGGCAGCGGCTCGGCGAGGAAGGCCCGCAGCATCGACGGTACGAAGTGGACGGTGGTGATCGCCTCGGTGCCGATCAGCTCGGCCAGGTGGGCCGGGTCGCGGTGGCCGCCGGGGCGGGCGAGCACCAGCGTCGCGCCGGTGCTCAGCGGCCAGAAGAACTCCCACACCGAGACGTCGAAGCCGTAGGGCGTCTTCTGCAGCACCCGGTCGTCGGCGCCGAGCCCGTAGGCCTCCTGCATCCAGTGCAGCCGGTTGACGATGGCGCGGTGCTCGATCAGTACGCCCTTGGGGCGGCCGGTGGAGCCCGACGTGTAGATCAGGTACGCCGGGTGTTCGGGGGCCGCCGCGACGAGCGGGTCGTGGGCACGGCCGCGGGGCGGGTCGGCGGTGATGTCGACCAGGTGCGGCGCGCGGTCGCGCACCAGGGGGGCGAGTCGGGGGTCGGTGACCACGGCCAGGGCGCCGGAGTCCTCCAGCATGAAGGCGAGCCGGTCGGCCGGGTAGTCCGGGTCGAGCGGCAGGTAGGCGCCGCCTGCCTTGAGCACCGCCAGCAGCGCCACCACGAGGTCGGTGCCCCGGTGCAGGCAGACGCCGACCACGGACTCGGGTCCGACGCCGAGCGTCCGCAGGTGGCGGGCGAGCAGGTCGGCCCGCTCGTCCAGGTCCCGGTAGCTGAGGGCGGCGCCCTCGAAGCGCACCGCGTCGGCGTCGGGGGTGCGGGCCGCCTGGGTCTCGAACAGCAGCGGGAGGGTGCCGGCCGGGTAGTCCCGGCCGGTCGCGTTCCAGTCGACGAGCTGACGGTGGCGCTCCGCCGCGGGCAGGATCTCCAGTTCGTCCACCGGGGTGTCGGGCGAGACGGTCGCGCTCTCCAGCAGGTGGGTGAACTGCGCGGCGAACCGCTCGGCCGTCGCCGGATCGAACAGCGCCGAGGCGTAGTTGACGCCGCCGGACAGCGAGCCGTCCGACTGCTCGGTGAGGCCCACGGTGAGGTCGAACTTGGCGGTGCTCTCGCCCACCGGCAGCCGCTCGGCCGTCAGGGGGCCCATCGCCGCCGGCGCCGGCGAGCCGGCCGCGTCCTGCCACAGCAGCATGGAGGAGAACAGTGGCGTGCGGGACGGGTCCCGCTCCGGTGCCAGCTCCTCGACGAGCCGCTCGAAGGGAATCTCCTGGTGGGCGTAGGCGTCGAGGGCGCGTTCGCGGACCTGCCGCACCAGGTCCGCGAAGACGGCGCCCCGGACAGGTCGACCCGCAGCACCAGCGTGTTGAGGAAGAGGCCGACCAGGTCCTCGAGTTGTGAGCGGTCGCGCCCTGCCACCGGGAAGCCCACGGCGACGTCGCGCCGGCCGCTCCAGCGGCCGAGCAGGACGGCGTGCGCGGCCAGCAGCGCCATGAAGGGGGTGGCGCCGTGCTCGCGCGCGAGCGTGGTCAGCCGCCGGGCGGTGTCGGCCGGCACGGCGAGCGGCGCCACCCCGCCCGCCGAGTCGCGTACGGCGGGACGGGGGGCGGTCGGTGGGCAGCTCCAGGGGCGGCAGGCCGGCCAGGCGTTCGCGCCAGTGGTCCAGCGGGCGGCGCAGCGCCGCGCCGGAGAGCCGTTCGCGCTGCCAGAGCGCGAAGTCGGCGTACTGCACGGGTGGTTCCGGCGAGCGGGTCGGCCGCCCGGCGACCGCGTCCTCGTAGCGTTCCGCGAGTTCGCGGACCAGGACGTCCTCGGACCGCCCGTCGCAGGCGATGTGGTGGACGGTGAGCAGGAGGGCGTGCTCCTGTGGTGCCAGCCGGGCCAGCACGGTGGAGAACACCGGGCCCTCGGCGAGGTCGACCGGCCTGCGCGCGCCGGTGGCCAGGGCGGCGATCCGGGCGTCCGCGGCCGTCCGGTCGAGGGCGCCGAGGTCCTCCTCGTCGAGGGGGACGCTCCCCGGCTCGTCGACGATCTGCACGGGCTCTCCGTCGACCACCGGGTAGCGGGTCCGCAGCACCTCGTGCCGGTGGAGGATGCCGTCCAGCGCGGTGCGCAGCGCGGCCCGGTCGAGCGGGCCGCGCAGCCTGAGCGCCACGGTCATCAGGTACTCGGTGCCGCCGGGCTGGAGCCGGTCGAGGATCCACAGGCGGCGCTGGGCGAAGGAGAGCGGGAGCGGGCCGCCGCGCGGGGCGCGGCCGATGCCCTCCGCCGGGGCGGGGGCGGCCCGCCCGGCGAGGCGCCGGCGGAGCAGTTCCTGCCGCAGTTGCGCGCGGTCCCTGGTGTCGGTCATCGCAGGCCTTCCTCGGCGAGCAGGCCCGCCACTTCCTGGTCGGAGAGCGCGGCGACGTCGGCCTCCACGGCCTCGGACACCGCCTCGGAGAGCCGGGCCACGGTGGTGGCCTCGAACAGCAGGCGCAGGGGCAGCTCGACGGCGAACGTCTCGCGGAGCCGGGCCAGTACCCGGGTGGCCAGCAGCGAGTGCCCGCCCAGGGCGAAGAAGTCGTCCTGGGCGCCGATCCGCTCCAGGCCCAGGACCTCGGACCAGATCGCGGCGACGGCCTGCTCGGCGGGGTCTCGCGGGGCGAGGTGCTCGCGGGCGCCGCCGGCCAGTGCGGCCGAGGCGTCCGGCAGGGCGTTGCGGTCGATCTTCTTGCTGGCCGTCAGCGGGAACGCGTCGAGCGGCACCCATACGGAGGGGATCATGTACTCGGGCAGGAGCGCGCCCAGGTGTCCGCGCAGTTCGGCCACGCCGGGCATCGGGCTGTCGGGGCGCGCCACCAGGTAGGCGGCGAGCCGGCGTTCGCCCGGGGCGGTCCGCGGGGCGGTGACCACCGCCTCCTGGAGGGCGGGGTGCCGGGCGAGCGCCGCCTCGATCTCGCCGAGTTCGATGCGCAGGCCGCGGACCTTGACCTGGTGGTCGATCCGGCCGAGGAACTCGATGGTGCCGTCCGGCCGGTGGCGGGTCAGGTCGCCGGTGCGGTAGAGGCGCCGGCCGGGCTCGGTGGCGAAGGGGTCGGGGACGAACCGCTCCGCGGTGAGGTCCGGTCGCCGGTGGTAGCCGCGGGCCAGCCGGACGCGCCGAGGTACAGCTCGCCGGGGACTCCGACGGGGACGGGCCGCAGGTCCGCGTCGAGGATGTAGGCCCGGGTGCCGGGGACGGGCCGGCCGAGCGGCAGGGCGCCCGCCGCGTCGCCCTCCGCGGGGGTCTCGGGGACGGGATGCAGCAGGCAGGTGACGGTGGCCTCGGTCGGCCCGTAGTTGCACAGGAAGCGGGCGGGCAGGCCGGTTTCGGTCCAGCGCCGCGCGTCCAGGCCGGTGACCACGTCGCTGCCGACGTTCATCAGCTTCAGTGAGTCCAGCAGGGACAGGTGGGGCGACTCCAGGACGGCCCGGTAGTAGGACGGGGTGATCTCCAGGACGGTGACGCCGTGCTCGGCGAGCCGGGCGGGCAGTTCGTCCGGGGTCCAGAACACCGGGTCGGCCACGACGACGGTGGCGCCGGCCACCAGGGTCGCCGCGATCTGGTCCATCGCCACGTCGAAGGTGAGCGCGGACAGCAGTGCCACCCGTTCGCCGGGGGCGATCCCGTACGCGTCGGCGATCACCCGGCAGTGGTGGGCGTACGCACGGTGTTCGATCATCACGCCCTTGGGCCGGCCGGTCGAGCCGGAGGTGTAGATGACGTAGGCGAGGTTGTGCGGCCGGGTCGGGACGGGCGCCGGGCCGTCGGGTGCCGTGCCGGGTTCGTCCCGGGCGTCGGCGTCGATGTCGGCGTCGGCGTCGGCGTCGGCCAGGACCACCCGGTGGGCGCCGGTCAGCCGGTCGGCGAACGCGCGGGTGGTGACCACGAGTTCCGGGCCGGCGTCGGCGAGCATCAGCTGCAGCCGCTCGGCGGGGTGCCCGGGGTCGAACGGCACGTACACGCCGCCGGCCCTCAGCACGGCGAGCAGCACCACCACCGCCTCCACGCCGCGCTCCAGGCAGGAGCCGACGATCGTCTCGGCGGTGACCCCGAGGGAACGCAGGTGGGCGGCGAACCGGGCGGAGCGGGCGTCGAGTTCGGCGTAGCTGACCTGCTGGTCGCCGAAGACCACGGCGATCGCGTCGGGGGCCCGCCTGACCTGCCGGGCGAACAGCTCCGGTACGCACAGTCCGTGTTCCTCGGCCGGGTCGAGCACGGTGGTCCGTTCGGACCCGGGGTCGGCCCAGGCGGTCAGGGCGCGGTGCCGCTCGTCCCCGGTGAGCATGTCGAGGTCGCCGATCCGCGCGCCGGGGGCGGCCGTGACGCCGGCGATCAGGGTCAGGTAGTGGCCCGCCATCCGCTCGACGGTCTCCCGGTCGAAGAGCGCGGTCGCGTACTCGAACCAGCAGTACATGCGCCCGCCGCGCTCCTTGACGGTCACGGTGAGGTCGAACTTGGCGGTCTCCAGTCCGGCGCGGACCGGCTCCACGGAGACCGCGCCGAGCCGGTCGGGGACGCCTGCCAGATGCTGGTGTTCGAACATGATCTGGAACAGCGGGTTGCGGGAGAGGTCCCGCTCCGGCTGCAGGGCGTCGACCAGGTGCTCGAACGGCACGTCCTGGTGCGCGAAGGCGTCGAGCACCGTGCCGCGGACCTGATCCAGCAGCTCGCCGAAGACCGGGTTGCCGCCGAGGTCGCTGCGGATCACCAGGTTGTTGGTGAAGAACCCGACCATGTCCTCCGTCTCCTGGCGGGTCCGTCCGGCGACCGGGGTCCCCACCGCGAGGTCGTCGCGGCCGGTCCAGCGCCGCAGCAGCACCTGGAACGCGGCGAGCATCACCATGAACGGGGTCGCGCCGTGTCGGCCGGCCAGTTCGGCGACGGCCCGGGCCACCTCCGGCGGCACCTCGACGACGATGTTGTCGCCCCGGGCGTCGCGGACGGCCGAGCGGACCCGGTCCGTGGGCAGCTCCACGGGCGTGAGGCCGTCCAGGCGGTCACGCCAGTAGGCGAGCTGGTGGTCCAGCCGGCCGGCCCGCTGCTGCTCGCGCTGCCACACCGCGAAGTCGGCGTAGCGCACCGGCTGCGGGGCGTGCGGCGACGGCTCGCCCGCGGCGAAGGCCCGGTAGGAGAGGTCGAGGTCGCGCAGGTAGACGTTGGTCGACCAGGCGTCGAAGGCGATGTGGTGCAGGGTCAGGACCAGGAGGTGGTCCTCGGGGCCGGTGCGGATCAGGCTCGCCCGCAGCGGGTGCCCGTGTTCGAGGTCGAACGGTTGACGGGCCAGTCCGTCGACCAGGGCCCGGGCCCGGTGCTCGGCGTCGGGCGCGCCGGTCAGATCGGTCAGGGTGAAGTCCACCGGCCCGGCGGGGTCGACGACCTGGACCGGCTCGCCACCCTCGGAGCGGTACCTGGTCCGCAGTACCTCGTGCCGTTCGGACAGCGCGTCCAGCGCGTGGCGCAGCGCCCCGGTCTCGAGCGGTCCGGTCAGCCGCAGCGCCAGCGGGACGACGTACTCGTACGTCCCGGGCTCCAGCTGGTCGAGGAACCACATCCGCTGCTGGCCGAACGAGAGCGGCAGCGGGCGGTCCCGGCCCGCCGGCCGGACGGCGTCCGGATCGGCGTCGGGATCGCCGTCCAGGGCGGTCCGCGAGCCGGCGCCGGCCTCGGTGACCCGGGCGGCCAGCGCGGCCACCGTCCGCGCCTGGAACAGCTCGCCGACGGTCAGTTCGCTGCCGAAGGCGCGCCGCAGCCGCAGCACGAGCCTGATCGCGAGCAGGGAGTGGCCGCCCAGCAGGAAGAAGTCGTCGTGCGCGCCGACCCGCTCGACGCCGAGGATCTCGGCCATCAGCTCGGCGACGGTCTCCTCGGCCGCGGTGCGCGGGGCCTGCCGGGCCTCCGCGGCGGGCCGGTCCGGTTCGGTGGCGGCCGGCAGCCGGCGGCGGTCCACCTTCCCGTTCGGCGTGAGCGGCAGCTCGGCGAGTCCGACGAAGGCGGACGGCAGCATCGCCTCCGGCAGCGCGGCGGCCAGGTGGACGCGCAGCGCCTCCGGATCGATCCGCTCCCCCGCGGCGGGCACCGCGTACGCGGTCAGCCGCGCGTCGCCCGCGGCGGACCGGTGCACGGCCACCGCGGCGGCGGCCACCGACGGGTGGGCCGCCAGCAGGACCTCGATCTCCCCGGGCTCGATCCGCACTCCGCCGATCTTGACCTGGTCGTCGACGCGTCCCACGTACTCCAGCGCGCCGTCCGCCCGGCGCCGCACCAGGTCTCCGGTGCGGTACCGGCGCGCGCCGGGCACGGTCGCGTCCGGGTCGGGGACGAACCGGTCCGCGGTGAGGTCGCCCCGGCCCGCGTACCCGCGGGCGAGCCCGATGCCGCCGACGTACAGCTCACCGGTCACCCCGACGGGCACCGGCAGGCCCTCGGCGTCCACCACGTAGGTGCGCACATTGGGCAGCGGCAGGCCGATCGGCACCAGGTCGCCGGGCTCGTCCGGGTCGAAGTGCCAGGCGGTGGAGTCCACGGCGCACTCGGTGGGGCCGTAGGTGTTGACCACCTCGGCGTCGAGGGCGCGGCGCAGCCGGTCGGCCAGTTCGGCGGGCAGCGGCTCGCCCGCCGAGCACAGAAGGCGCAGTGCGGCGCAGTCGGCCAGGGCCGGCTCCTCCAGCAGCAGGCGCAGCATCGAGGGCACGCCCTGCAGCACGGTGACCCGGTGGTCGACCACGGCACGGACCATCACCGCCGGGTCGCGGTGGGCGTCCCGCGGGCCCGTCACCACCGCGGCCCCGCACACCAACGGGGAGAGGAACTCCCACACGGCGGCGTCGAAACCGATGGTGGTCCTCTGCAGCACCCGGTCGCCGGGGCCGAGGCCGAAGCGCTCCACCGACCAGAGCACGCGGTTGCGGATCGCGGCTTCCGGTACGACGACGCCCTTGGGCCGGCCGGTCGAACCGGAGGTGTACATCACGTAGGCGGCCTGCGTGCCGACCCCGCCCGCCGGTTCGAGGAGCGGGGCCTCCTCGTCCTCCCCCGGCCGGACCGCGTCGAGCACGAGAGTGTTCGGGTGGGCCGGCAGCCGCCCGGAAAGCGCCTCCTCGGTGACCAGCAGGGTCACTTCGGCGTCGGTGACCAGGTGGGCCAGCCGCTCCGCGGGGTGTTCCGGCGCCAGCGGCACGTACACCCCGCCCGCGGTGAGCACCGCGAGGACGGTGGCGACCAGGTCGGTCCCGCGGTGCAGCGCGACGCCCACCGCGCTCTCCGGGCCGACGCCGCGCGAGCGCAGCAGTCCGGCCAGACGCCGCACCCGGTCGGCCAGCTCGGCGTAGCCGGTCACCCGCTCGCCGGACACCACGCCACCGCTTCCGGGGTGGCCAGGGCCTGGGCGAAGAACAGTTCGGCGAGCGACTGCCGCGGACGCTCGGTCCCGGTGCGGTTCCAGCGCTCGAAGGCCGCCAGCTCCGTGACGGGGACGGTCTCCAGTGCGTGCGCGGGGAGGTCCGGGTGCTCGGCGATGCTCGTCAGCAGCCGCAGCAGGCTCGCCGCCATCCGCTCGATCCGCGCGCGGTCGAACAGCGCGGTGGGGAAGATCAGCCGGGCCGCCATCGAGCCGTCCGGGAGTTCGGACAGGTGCAGCGACAGGTCGAAGGCGGAGTGGTCGGTGGCCGGCTCGACCTTCGCGACGTCGAGTCCGGGCAGCCGCAGTGGGCGGCGCTCGGCGTTGTGCAGCGCGAAGCCGACCTGGAACACCGGGTTGCGGGAAGGGTCCCGCTCGGGCGCGAGATCGGCCACCACCCAGCCGAACGGCACGTCCTGGTGCTCGTATGCGTCGAGGGTGGTCTCCCGGACCCGCGCCAGCAGGTCGAGGAACGAGCAGCGGCCCGACAGGTCGGTGCGCATCACGACGGTGTTGAGGAAGAGGCCGACCAGTGGCTCCAGTTCGACCTCGTTGCGGTCCGAGACCGACACGCCGACGGCCACGTCGGTCCGGCCGGACCAGCGCGCGAGCAGCAGCTGGAACGCGGCCAGGTGCACCATGAACGGGGTCGCGCCCGCGTCCCGGCCGACCACCGCCAGCCGCCCGGCCAGCTCCGCCGGCACCGTGAACGCGACGCTGTCCCCGGCCGGGTCCCACTGCGCGGGGCGCCGGCGGTCGGCGGGCAGCTCCAGCGGCTCCAGGCCCGCCAGCCGCTCCCGCCAGTAGCCGCGCCGCCGCCCGGCCCGCTCGGGCGCGGCAGCCCAGGTGTCGCGCTGCCACTGCGCGAAGTCCGCGTACTGCACGGGTACCGGTTCGAGCTGCGACGGCCGGCCCGCCGCGAACGCGGTGCACAGCTCGTGCAGTTCCCGGGCGAGGACGCCCCAGGACCAGCCGTCGAAGGCGATGTGATGGACCGTCACGAGCAGGGCGGCGTCCTCCTCGGCGAACCGGACCAGGGTCAGCCGCCAGGGCGCCCGGTCACGGAGGTCGATCGGCGTGCGCAGCTCGGCCGCGTGGAGTTCGCGCACGCGCGCCTCACGGTCCGCCGGCGCCGTGCCGGTCAGGTCCACCCGGGCGAGCCGCACGGGACCGGGCTCGTCCACGAACTGCGCCCCGGCGCCTGTGGCGGTGCCGTAGCGGGTACGCAGTACCTCGTGCCGCGCCGAGATCTCGGTGAAGGCCGCCTCCAGCACCCGCGTGTCGAGCGGGCCGCGGATACGGAACGCCTCGCACATCAGGTACTCGGTGGAGGCACCGGAGCGGAGCTGGTCGAGGAACCACAGCTGTTCCTGGGCGAACGAGAGCGGGAGGCCGCTGTCATCGGCGGACATCGGTCACCTCCGCGAACGCGGCGGACCGCGCGGCCGCCGAAAAGGGCTCGGCCATCGCCACGGCGATCCGGCGCGGCCCGGTGAACGGCTCGCGGGCGTGCGCCGACAGCATGTTGTCCACGAGGAGCACGTCGTCCCGCCGCCAGTCGAAGCGCCGCTGCTCGGCGCGGTAGCAGGACCGCAGGTGGGCGACGACCTCGTCCGGGATCGGCCGGCCGTCGCCGTAGTAGGTGTTGGTCGGCAGTCGCGCGTCGTCGTACATCTCCCGCAGCGCGCCGCACACCTCCTCGGCCAGCGTGGTCACGTGGAAGAAGGTGAGGTGGTTGAACCAGACCGTCTCCCCGGTCACCGGGTGGCGGTGCACCGCCCGGCGGCGCGCGCGGGTCCGCAGGCCGTCCGCGGTCCACTCGGTCTCGACGCCGTTGCGGGCGCAGTACGCCTCGACCTCGCCGCGGTCGTCCGTGCCGAAGGCCTGCTGCCACGGCACGCCGAAACCGTCGGAGAAGTTGCGCACGACCATCCAGCCCCGGGCGGCGAACTCCTCCCGGACGGACGGGTCGATCGCCCGGTACACCCGGCGGGTGTCGGCGAGCGGCGTGGCGCCCAGGGTGTCCGGCGGCTGCACACAGTGGAAGAACAGGGTCAGCGGCCAGTCCGCCTGGTAGGAGTTCTCGTTGTGGAGGAAGATCTCCTCGTCCGGCGGATAGTCGGTCGAGGTGTACACCTGCCCCTTGATGGTGCTGCGTGGCGAGGACCGCTCCGCGTAGGGCAGCGGCGCGCCGGACACCGCCCGCACCGCGGCCTCGAAGCCGTCCACACCGCCGACGTCGAAACCGCGCAGCAGTACCGCGCCGTGTTCGAGCAGCCGGCCGCGGACGAGCGGCCGGGCGGCCGACAGGTACTCGGACAGGGGCGTGCCGGGGGACTCGGCCGACAGTGTCAGGGGCAGGGCGGAACTCGCGTCGCGCTCCTGGGCGCGGTCGGCCGGCGCGGTCCGGACGGAGGGGTTCGCAGTCATGCGCCTCAGCGTCGCCGCCGGGCCGTCGCCGCTCCGAGAGAACAACCGGCAGTCACGTCGGCAGCGTCGGCGCCGCGGTGACTGCGCCTCCTTCTCTGGGACCGGCAGGGGCGGTTGCGGCAGGCTCTCCGGCGCCGCCCCCCGTCACGTGAGGTTCGTGACGCGGCAGTTCACCCGAGGGAGGGCCCGCAGTGGCCGAGGAAGACATCGACGAGCGTACGTACCGCGTCGTCCTCAACGACGAGGAGCAGTACTCCGTCTGGCTCGCCGACCGCGAGCTGCCGCTCGGCTGGCACGCCGAGGGCACCGAGGGGACCCGGGCCGAGTGCCTGGCCCACATCGGCACCGTCTGGACCGACATGCGACCGCTCAGTCTGCGCCGGCAGATGGGGCAGGCGGCGCGCGTCTAGCGTCCGGCCCGAGCCGGACTGGGAGTGTGACAGATGACGAGCCCCGACACGAGGGCGTCGGCGGACCCGCGGCCGCCGGACCCGCCGGACGCGGCCACCGACGATCCGGTGGTCCCGCTGCATCGCAACCGCGACTTCCTGCTGCTGTGGGGCGGCTCGGCGGTCTCCCAGCTCGGCTCGACCGCCACCACCATCGCCTACCCGCTGCTGGTCTTGGCCATCACCGGCTCGCCGTTCGCCGCCGGGCTGGCGGGATTCGTGACACTGCTGCCCGCGCTGCTGCTCCCGCTGCCGGCCGGCGCCCTGGTGGACCGCTGGCCGCGCCGACGGTTGATGATCTGGTGCGACGCACTGCGCGCGCTCGGCGCGGCGACCATCGCGGTCGCGTCCGCCCTCGACGTCCTGGGCCTGCCGCTGGTGCTGGCCGTGGGCTTCGCCGAGGGCGCGCTCACGGTGTTCCACGGGCTCGCCGCGCACGCGGCCGTCCCGAACGTCGTACCGCCGAGCCAGCTCTCGCTGGCCCTGTCCCGCAACGAGGCGCGGGGGCGGGCCGCCGTGATGCTCGGGACACCGCTCGGCGGCATGCTGTTCGGTCTCGGCCGGGCCGTCCCGTTCCTGGCCGACGCGCTGACCTATCTGGTCTCGCTGACCGGACTGCTGTTCATCCGCAAGGAGTTCGAGGCCAAGCGGTCCGCCCGCACCGGCAGCATGCGCGAGCAGGTCCACGAAGGCCTGAGGTGGCTGTGGCGACAGCCCTTCCTGCGCACCACCACCCTGCTGGTGGCCGGCAGCAACCTGATGTTCCGGGCGCTGTTCCTGGTCGCCATCGTGCTGGCCACCGACATCGGCGCGTCCTCGACGGGGGTGGGCCTGATGGTCGGCTTCGCGGGGGCCGGGGGCGTCCTCGGCTCGCTGGCAGCGCCGTGGTTCGCCCGCCGGGTCGGACTGGCACCCTGGTGATCGGGGCGAACTGGGCCTGGACGGTGCTGATGGCCGTGATCGCCCTCAGCCGCGACCCGTTCACGCTCACCGCCGCCTACGCCGCGATGTGGTTCGTCGGACCCCTGTGGAACGTGGCGCTCGGCAGCTACCAACTGAGCATCACCCCGGACCCGTTGCGCGGCCGGGTGCTCGCGGCCACGAGCACCCTGTCCAACGGGGCACTGCCGGTCGGCTCGCTGCTCGGCGGCCTGCTGCTCGACTCGGCCGGCGCGCGGACCGCCGCGCTGGCCCTCGCGGGCTGGATGGTCGTGATCGCCGGCGCCGCCTCCCTCGCCCGCTCCGTACGCGCCGCGCCCGGCCCACCGGCGCGGTGCCCGCCGGCCCCGGGCCCGGCCGCGGCTCCGCCGCCC
>NZ_MPOH02000047.1 GCF_001896135.2 Streptomyces phaeoluteigriseus | reverse complement strand
CGAGCACTTCCTCGCCTTCACCAGCATCGCTTGCACACTCATCTGCTACCGCAGACTCGCCAAATGAGATGACGTCTTAGTGAGTCTCTTTCATCCTGTGCTGGAGGGTGAAGTGGGCTGGTCAGCGGGTGTGGTGACGAGGCAGGGCCCCTCGTCGTTGGCGTGGTGAGCTCACTCAACACGCTGGCGACCGAAGGGGCCCTGTGGGTCCGTATCCTGCCAGGCTTGATGTCCCGTATGAGCTGGTCGAGCATGTTTCCTGGCTGCTGTACGAACACCGTCGGGCTCGCAACACACGTTGGCGCAGGCTCGGCTGCTTCAAGCAAGCGCTTCTCACGCTGCTGCATCTGCGGAAGGACGAGACGTTCTGGCAGCTCGGGGATGGTTTCGGAATATCGCAGGCCACCGCCTGGCGGTACGTCGACGAGACGCTGGACGTCCTGGCCGGCTGGGCGCCCAGTCTCCACGAAGCGCTCACCGGCCTCGGTGAGGGCGACCACGTCATCGTTGACGGCACCTTGATCCCCATCGACCGGATCCGTGCGGACGAGCCGTACTACTCGATGAAGCACTGCAAGCACGGAATGAACGTGCAGGTCATCGCTCGTCCCGATGGCACACCGCTGTGGTTCTCCCGGGCGACGCCCGGCCGCACCCATGACCTGACCGCGGCCCGGGCTCACGGCATTGTCCCGGCCTGCCTGACCCGGCAGATCCTCGTCCTTGCCGACCGCGCCTACCAGGGCACCGGCGCCACCGTCCGCACCCCCTATTACCACCACCGCGAACAGCCCGAGCACTACCAGCAGTTCAACCGCGACCACGCTCGACTGCGCGCTCCGCGCGAACGTGCCTTCGCCCAGGTGAAGTCATGGCGACTGCTCCGGCGAGCCAGATGCTCCACCCGCCGTATCATCACGATCGTCCAGGCCGTCCACACACTCCTGACCTGCAGCTATTCAGGATGAAAGAGGTTCAGTGATGAATTCGGGGGCCGGTAGGAGGCAGCGGACGGGCCGCCGGCCGCCGGAGGGTTTTCCGGC
>NZ_MPOH02000046.1 GCF_001896135.2 Streptomyces phaeoluteigriseus | reverse complement strand
TCCCGCCTCCCCACCCCCTCCGCGGAAGCAACCAGCACCGCCCCCGCCGGAACAACCGCCAGCACAGCCCACGGCACAGCCGCCGGCAGCCCACTGTCGAGCAACGTCCCCGTACCCGCGCTGCCGACCAGCACGATCAGCCCGGACACAGAGGACAACGCCCCGGTGTACAGGGCGAGCCGCCCCTCCTCCGCGAGGTCGGGAACCCAGGCGCGGGCGGCGGGCGCCACGAGCATCTGACCGAGCGTGAGGAGCACGACGAACCCGGCGGCAGGCAGCAGCCCGGCCGTCCCGGTCCCCCCGGAGGCCAACGCGAGGGCGACGACGCCGAACCCCGCGGCGATCAGCGCCAGCCCCGCCGCCATGGACCGCCGCAGGGTGAGCCGCTCCCCCACCCACCGGGTGACCGGCAGCTGCGCGGTCACCACCAGCAGGGAGGACAGCGCGAACAGCCAGGCCAGCGGGGCCTGCGAACCGGCGGCGCGTTCGACCTCCGCGGGCAGGGCGAGGTAGAGCTGGTTGTAGGCGAGGAGGTAGGCGCCGTACGCGCAGCACAGGGCGAGGAAGCGCCGGTTGCGCAGCAACGGACCGATCCCGCCCCGCACCTGGACACGGACGCGCCCGGGAATGTGCTGGGGCAGCAGCCGGGCATGGCCCGCGAGGACCAGGACGAAGACCCCGGCTCCGGCCAGACACACCGCACGGAAGTCGACGGACAGCAGCAGCGCCCCGAGCAGGGGCCCGACGAACGCCCCGGCCTGCCCGGCGACGGTGAACAGCGCCAGCACCCGTGTGCGGGACCCTCCGCCCGACTCCTCCCAGGCGACGGCCTGCCGGGCCACCTCGGACTCGACGGCGGGTGAGAACAGTGCGGCGGCGAACCCGATGAGGAGCACCGCCCCGATGACGGCCGAGGCCCGCTCGGCATACCCGAGCCATCCGAACCCGGCGATGCGCAGCACGCATCCGGCGAGCACCACGGGCCGGACGCCGTACCGGTCGGCGAGCGCACCGCCGACCACGAACAGCCCCTGCTGGCTGAAGGTGCGCAGCCCGAGCACGAACCCGACCATCCAGCCGGCCATGCCGACCGCCCCGCCCAGATGCTCGGCGAGAAAGGGCAGCACGGCGAAGAAGCCGATGTTGAAAGCGAGTTGGGTGAGGATGAGCAACCGTAGAAGCGGCGAGAGCCGGACGCGTTCCCGCGTACCGCGCACCGCCAGAGGCGTGATCACGAGGCGCCCGCCAACTCGCCCTTGAACGCCGGAACGCCGCGAGCCGCCACAGCCGTACGCCGACGCGTCCCCCGCGTCCCGCCCCCACTCCCCGCCGCCGTCACCGCGAGCGCTCCCAGCAGCGCGAGGACGGCGGCGGGGGCGAGGACGGCCCAGGGGGCGCGTTCGGCGTAGGGCTGGTTCTCGGCGAGGAGGAGGCCCCACTCGGGGGACGGCGGCTGGGCCCCGAGCCCGAGGAAGCCGAGGGAGGCGAGGGCGAGGGCGATGCCGGGCAGTCGCAGGAGTGCGTGGCGGGTGACGGACGGGAGGACGGCGGGGAGGAGTTCGCTCCTCAGCAGGTACCACCGGCGGGCGCCCAACGCGCGGGTGGCGGTGACGTGGAGGGTTGCCCGCTCCTGCCGGAGCAGCGCGGAGGTGTGCGCGGCGAGCGGCGCCCACGCCACGACGGCCACCGCGAGGACGGGCGTGCCGGAACCGCTGCCCCAGAGGGCGGTGACGAGGAGGGCGGCGAGGACGGACGGGACCGCGTTGACGGTGTCGACGAGCGGCCCGGACAGCGCGGGCAGACAGCCGAGGAGTACGCCGGCGAGCCAGGCGAGCGCGCTGATGGCGAGGGCGAGCAGCAGGGTGTCGAGGGCCCCGTGGGCGACCCGGGCGAGGACGTCCCGGCCGAGGGCGTCGGTGCCGAAGGGGTGGGTGGGGGACGGCGCTCGGAGGCGGGCGGCGGTGTCGAGGGCGAGGGGGTCGCGGGGCAGGCCGAGTGCGATGACACCGGACAGCAGGAGACCGTATGCAAGAGGCAGGATCCTGCGGACGGTCGGCGCTGGTGGCGGTGCCGGCCGGTGCAGGCTCTGGAGGGCGCCGTCGCGCAGGGCGGGGCCGATGAGCCGACGGGCGGTGAGGCGGACGACGGCCGTGGTGACGGCGCCGAGCACCACGAGCAGGAGCGTGCCGGCCTGGAGGACGGGCAGGTCCTGGGCGATCGCCGCCTGGAGGGTGGTGCGACCGAGGCCGGGGATGTCGAAGATCTGCTCGACGGCGACCGCGCCGCCGGTGAGGCCGACGACGAACAGTCCGAGGTTGGGCAGCAGCCCGGGCACACAGCGGCGGAGCGCCTGGCGTGCGACGACGCGGCCGGGCAGTCCGCGGGCGGCGGCGGCCAGGGCCCAGGGTTCGGCGAAGGCGCCGGGGAGTTGGTCGTCGAGGACGCGCCCGAGAACCGCGCCGGCCGGCAGGCCGAGGGCGAGCGCGGGCAGCACCGTCCACTGGGGGCCGTACCAGCCGAGGGCGGGCAGCCAGCCCCACTGCACGCCGACGACGGTGGCGAGCACCGAGGCGATGAGGAACTCGGGCAGCGCGGCGAGCACCGCCGAACCCGAGCCGCCGGTCCGCCGCCCGGCGAGGCGGCGTCGCGCGCCGAGGCGGAGGGTGCGGGCGCACACGGCGGCGGCCGTGGCGAGGGCGACGACGAGGGCGACCGTCATCAGCAGCAGCGAGACGCCGAGGGCCCCGAGCACATCGGGCGCGACCTCGGAGCCGGATATCCACGAGTGTCCCGCGTGCCCGCGCGGCAGCCCGGTGAGCCACCGGCCGAGCAGGTGCAGGGGCCCGTCGTCGAGGCCCAGTTGGGCGCGGATGTCGGCGAGCACCTCGGGCGTGGGGTCACGGTCGGCGGACCGGGTCCTGAGCACCGTCAGCGCGGGATCGGTGTGCGAGAGCCAGGGCAGCAGCCCGATCCCGCACACCAGCAGCACGGCCAGTCCGGCGCGCCACAGCAGCGCGCCCATCCTGCTCCTCATGGATCAGCGCCGGGTCCCGGTGCCGACGAGGGTGCGTTCGTACGGGTCGAGGAGCACGCCGCTCACCTGGCGGCCGACGCCGGTGACGACGCGCTGGTGGACCAGGGGCACGACGGCGTCGGTGCGGAGGATCGCGGCCTCGGCGGCCATGGCGGCGTCCTGCCGTTCGGCGGTGTCGGCGGTGCTTTCGGCCTTCGCCACGGCCGCGTCGACGGTCTTGTCGCAGAGCTGGGCGATGTTGTATCCGCCGTCACAGGTGTAGTCGCCGGCGAGGACGG
This sequence comes from Streptomyces phaeoluteigriseus, assembly GCF_001896135.2. Taxonomy (GTDB): domain Bacteria; phylum Actinomycetota; class Actinomycetes; order Streptomycetales; family Streptomycetaceae; genus Streptomyces; species Streptomyces phaeoluteigriseus. Next base: position 2,017 of record NZ_MPOH02000046.1, on the reverse strand, counting down.
CGACGGGGTCACCGGTGTCGACGAGGGTGTTGCGGGCGAGCACGAAGGCGTCGAACCTTCCGGCGAGGGCGTCGCTCTCCAGCCGCGAGTACTCGCTCACCTTCAGTTTCACCGTGAAGCCGGCCTTCTCCAGCTGCTGCTTCAACACCTGGGCGACTTCGGGTAGTTCCGGCCGGTTGTCGTAGGTGGCGAGGGTGATCGAGGTGTCGGAGGGCCGGGAGGCCCGAGCGCTCCCGGCCGGGGGTACGCGTTTGCTCGCGGCCCAGGTGACGGCGGGACCGTAGATGCCGGTGCCGGCGTCGGCGTGTTTCTCGTAGACGCCTTCCGCGAGGGCGGAGGTGTCGACGGCCGCGCGGGCGGCGGCACGCAGTGACGCGTCCTCGAAGGCGCCGGACCGGGCGTTGAGGAGGAGGCTCGTGGTGCGGGTGGTGGCGGTCTCGCGCCGGCTGTCCGCGTCGAGGGTGGCGGCCTGGGCGACGGGTATCGCCTCGGCGAGGTCCAGCTGGCCGGTGCGCAGGGCGTTGGCTCGGGCGGTGCCGTCGGCGATGAAGCGGGCGTCGATGCCGGAGGCCTGGGCGCGGCCGCCCCAGTAGTCGTCGAAGCGGTCGAGGCGGGCGCTGGTGCTGCCTTCGACGTCGGTGAGTTCGAAGGGGCCGGTGGCGGTGCCGGCCGGGTCGGCGGCGCCCTTCGCGTCGTAGGCCTTCGGGGAGAGGATCGCCAGGCTCGGGCTGGACAGGCGCAGCGGCAGGACGGGGTCGGGGGCGTCCGTGGTGACGCGGACGACGCCCGCGCCCTCGGCCTTGGCGGTCAGGGTCACTCCGGAGAGGGCGGCCGGGGCGGGCTCGGCCTCGGTGGCGTGGGTGAGGGAGGCGGCGACGGCGGCCGGGGTGACCTCGGTACCGTCCTGGAAGGCGGCCTCGCGCAGGGTGAACAGCCAGCTGCGGTCGTTCTCGCGGCGCCAGGACGCGGCGAGCACGGGGGCGGCTGCGCCGTTGGCGTCGAGCGCGGTCAGCCCTTCGGTGACGCCGAGCCGGCTGAGGATCGTGGCGTCGGCGCCGTACGGGGAGAGGTTCTCGGCCGGCGGGAAGGCGAGGGCGACGCGCAGCCGGGAGCCGTCCTTCGCGTCGGCGTGCCGCCGTCGCCGTCACCGCTGCCGGAGGCGAAGCAACCCGCGAGGAGTGGGGTGAGCAGGAGGGCGGCGAGGAGCCGCGGGCGGCGGCGAGGGAGGCGCATGGGTTACCGGCCTGTGAGGTGGGGGGTGAGATCGGGGGTGAGGTGGGGGGCGAGGTGGGACGGTGTGAGGGCGTGCAGGGGGATGTCGAAGTGCACGACGCTCTGTCCGCCGTCGGGGTCCTGACGCTCGTCGTGCACGACGCGGCCGAGGGATCGCCAGAAGCCTTCGGCGCCTTCGACGGACGGATCCGTGTGCAGGTAGACGGCCCGGTAGCCGCCGTCGGCTGCGGCAAAGGTAAGGAGTTCGGCGACCAGTCGCCGGGCGAGGCCGCGGCGCCGGTGCTCGGGGCGGACGTAGACGCGCCGCAGTTGCGCGGTCGCGCCGCAGGGGTAGCGCTCGGCGACATGGCGCGGGTTCGGCGGATGCAGTGGCCCCCGCGCGTCCAGCGCGCCGGTGCCGACGACCTGCCCCTCGGTATCGACGGCGACCAGCAGTGTGTGGCGGGCGGGCGCCAGGTAGGCGGCGGCCGGGTCGACGATGTCGCCGTGCCAGCGGGGCACATAGCCGGTGCCGAAGTCGCGGTAGACGGTGTCGAGCATGACGGCTCGGGCACCGTCGAGGTCGTCGGGGCCCGCAGGCCTTACGCAGTACTCATGCACTTGCACATCATATGCATTAAGCCGAAGGCCTTGATCGACTAGGTCGCCCAGGCCGCGCGGCCCGTCCGATCGCGAGGGCGCCCGAGGCCACGCAGGCCGTCCCACCGCGCCGGACGGGCTCGCTCGGCGGAGAGCATCCGGCCCTCCGCCCGAAGCGGCGCCCTCCCCCCTCTCCCTCCCCCAC
>NZ_MPOH02000045.1 GCF_001896135.2 Streptomyces phaeoluteigriseus | reverse complement strand
CATACATCTACCTCGGCACCGTCACCCTCGCAGCCCTCATGATCTGGCTCCGCACATGATCCGAGAAACAGCGCCTAGTGCTGACGAAATTCCACACCAGGCGTCCAATGGCCGCTGTCGCGGCGGCGGCGGCGGACACCAGGAGTGACTCCATGCCGGGAGAAGGGGACGCGATCACAATCACGGGGAGTACCGGAATCGCAACGAACGGAATGTGAACCACTCGTTCGTGACGTTGGCTATTTGCGTCACGCCTGTTAGTGTCGAAAACGCGGAAGGCCCTCCGACGTGGGGGTTTGAAACCGCCAGGGTTCGGGGACGACCTCATGGAACGCTCCTTGGATCTTGATTTCCTTGGTTGGCGTGGGCTCCGTCTACGGGGCTGCTATCCCCTCGGAGTCCACGCTCCCGGGACCCTAGCTTCACAGAAAGTGTTCTGCCAACTACGGAACACCCGGGGCTTTTTGCGCCTATCTGGGCGGCATATGTCGAAATTCAATCGGGACGTATCGCGTTAAAGGGTGCCGGGCCGTCATCTATCCCGAAAATATTTCCTCGGAATTTTCCGTACCTGCCCGTAGCGTTCCCCTCTCCTGGTATGGGGGCATTGCCGCGGGTCGCCGACTGCGAACATGAATCGAAATACCGCACGGATACGGCCGAACGCCTGACCGCGCGGCCACCGACTCGGTACGGTCTGCCCATGGCCAGCGAAGCCGTCCTCGACCGCGACCTGTTACACGCGGCATGGGACTCCTACCGGATCCTCGAGACCCGGACGCCTCCCCAGGAACGCATCGATGCGCAGCGGCGGGTGCAGTCCGCAATGGACGCCTACAGCCGCCAGGACGTCGCCCGGGCCACCGTCTTCCTCATCGGCGTCCTCACCGCCCACCTCACCCCTGACGGGCCACCCGAGCCGAACGGCCTCGACCCGCTGAGCGACCTGATCCCCGGCGTCCTGCGCCGCCTGAGCCGGATCGAGACAGCCGACGCCGCCCAGGCCCCCATGGTCGCCGGCGTCATCACCGCCGCCGTCCTGGGCCAGGACCCGGTGGCCTGGCGCGACCAGTTCGGCACGATCCCGCCCGCCGAAGCCCTCGCCCACACCTACGTACTGTGGCTCCTGGCCGACCTGCTCGACACACTCACCGAAACCCCCGGCGCAACCGACCAGATCATGCAGGAGACCTTCGCCTCCTCCGCCCCAGACGCCGGCTGACACACACCGCGCAGGCAGGACCGCAGCGAGCCCACACACAGGGTCAAAAAGCCGTTCATGCCACTGGCGCCACCGCAACTGTCGGCTGGCGCTGGCCGCGTTGTTGCCGCCCCTTCACGTCCCCGGCAGCAGACGACCTCCCTCGCCGCAGGACACAGGGGTGCCCGCGAGGTGTGGGATTGTCGGGAGGCTCTACGCCTCGACGTACGCGACGATGGTGATCTGCCGAAGGGCCGTGACGTAGTAGATGACGCGGATCCCGTCGATGTCGTCGATGTAGTCGCGCAGCAGGGTGTCGGGCACCGGGGTGCCCAGTTCAGGGTTGACGCTGATGGCGACGATCGCACGGTCCAGGCGGTGCGTCTCGGCCGCCGTGAGCTTCGCCAGCTGGCTCAGCGCCGGCTCCACCAGGACGACCTGGGACCGGCGCGACGTGCTCAGGCGACACGGGGCTGCTCACCGGCGAGGCGCTCCAGGTGGCCGTCGCGGGCTTCCTCCCACAGCACGCCCGTCTCCGGGGACGGGTAGCCGTGAGCGGCGATGTCCTCCAGCACCGAGGCGAGGGCGTCGACCCTCGCGCGCTGCTCGGCCGCGTACGCGCGTGCGGAAGCAGCTGCGTGCTCATCGAGGGGCTGGCGGTCGGGCACGAGGGCCGGCTGCTCGCTCATCCTGGACCCCTGGGCTCTCATCTGGCGCGTGTCACCACGGTATCGCCGGGCCGGACCGTCCAACCCCGGTACGGGCGATCCCGGCCCGAAGGACGCCGGACAGCACATGCCCGGGGACGACTCGACATCGCCGACGATGCTGCGTCACGTCGCCCCTGATGGCCCGTCCTCTTGGCCCGGCACCGCCGACGGACAACGGACGGAGCATTGCCGTTAGACTTTAAATCTGGCAGACTTTGAATTGCAAAGTTCAACGTGGAGGTGTCAGGTGCCCAGGTCTATGCGGACGATCGAGATCGACGATGAGGTTTTCGCCTACCTGCAGCGTCACAGCGAACCCCTGGTCGACTCCCCGAACGATGTCCTGCGACGCCTGCTCCTCAACGAGGAAAGGTCTTCTGCTGACGGGGCGGGGATCCGTCGGACTGGAGCTCTGATGTTCATCCTCGAAGCCGGTCTTGCGGCCCCTGGAGACAAGCTGCAGCACCACCAGTCGCGGCTCAAGCGCACCCACGAAGCCGTCATCACTGCTGACGGCTGGGTTGAACTCCCGGACGGCCGGGCCTTCCCCCAGCCCTCCCCCGCACTGAAAGCGCAGACGGGAAGTGAAATCAACGGGTGGGGTCAGTACACGCACCTTCCTAGCGGACGCCGGCTGCAGGCCCTTCGGGAAGAGGCAGCGAAGCACCAAGAGTGAGCCTGGTCCGAGCCGCATCCCCGGCCGGGTCTGTCGCGGACCGGCCGCGGGAGACACGGGTGTGTGACCCTTACGGGCGTCCTGGCGACTCCGGGGGGCGCTGAATTGGCATTCCCACCGCAGGTGGGTGCAGGATGCCCAGCGGAGCGTCCGTCGTCAATCGCTATTGCAGTTTGGCTTCGTTGACCTCTTCAGGGGGGTGGCGGTCACAGCCAGGGCACGTACTCTCCACCAACCGTCGTGTTCCCAGCATGCAAAGGGGAGCCCTGAAGGTCGCACCCGAGCTTTGGACGGCGGAGGGTATGACCGAGGACTCCCCGGTGTCGCGTTGGATCACATCCGCCCGAGAGAAAACACGAGAAATGAATCCTGTAGCTACACCGCGGAACAGTACAGCAGCAGAAACGGTGCCCCGCCTAGCCCAGGTCAGCCAGCTGGCACCCGCCTTCATCGCACTCTTGGCGATGATCACCATCTGCGTCCTGGCCGCCACCGGGCACACGGAGCAGATCACTGCTGTGGCGTGGTTTGGCGGCACCGTCTTCGCTGGTGGAACGATCATCAGCGTGACGGTTCATATCCGACGCTGACCGGAAGGTCAGACGCAGATAGCGTGCGAATGGCTTCGCCCCGGCAGGCGACATGCCGAGGCGAAGCCAATCAGTGAGGTCAGCCGAGCCCGTGCGCTTGGACAAGTCAGGACCGTCTTACGGTCAGTTGCTGCGCACGGCTGGCGGTCAGTCCCCGGTCTTCTGCACGGCAGCCACTGCAGTGATGCGGTCAGTGCGCCACAGCACTATTTGTGTGGTGTCGTAGCCGTACCAGCCGTGGCCGCGGGCCACCTGCAGACGTGGATCATGCTGTTGCCAGTACTGGAGCCGGGCCTCGTCTTCCTCGTAGATCTCGTACGGGGCGGTAGTGATGACTGCGGGACGCCCGTCTTTCAGCCAGGTGATGGTGTGGTCCATCCAGTGCTCGTCATGGCCGCCTGCTCCGTAGCGGGTGCACTGGTTCTGGGCGGCGCTCGATGAGCATTGGCGGCTGTGGTCTCTCAGGAGCCACTGCGGGCAGCAGCCGGCCGGGCTGAGCTTGAGCCCGTGCTGTTCCGCCCAGGCTACGAGGACTTCCTGTCGTGCCGTCTGTTCTTCGAGGCGGCGTTCATATGCTTCGGGGTCCTTGCGGCGTTCGCTGAAGTGCGGGGTTTCCAGACCGTAGGGCCAGCGGATCTCCCCGCCGGACTTGCCTATGACGCTTGCGGCCCGATCATGCAGATTAGCCATGTCTCTCCCGTTTTACGGCTTGTGGAGGCGGTCCCAGGGGTTCGTTTGTGCCCGGGGGGTGGGGACACTGGCCTGTTCTGTCGCGGCTGGTTCACCCTGGGGGTGTTCGTTGATCCTCCGATGTCGAGCTGGAGGCGGGCTCGGGTGACGGCGACGTAGGCGAGGCGTGCTTCGCTGCGGAAGATGCGTCCAGGGCGTCCGAGTTCGTCCTCTTCGGGCGGGGTGAAGTCTTCGCCGATGCGGACGGCTGGCCATTCGCGGCCCTTGGCTTTGTGGACGGTGGAGACGGTGACGTCTGCCGTAGTTTCGGATCCGAGCTGGTCGACGGCCTGCATGACGGCCTCGGTGCCGAGTTCGTCGACGAGTTCTACCCAGGGCAGCAGGTCGGCGCCGGCGGGGTCGTTTTCTGCGTAGTCCTGGACTTCGCCCCAGGTGCGGAAGAGGTAGAGCTCGGGGTGTCGGGTTCCGCGGCCCTTTTTGAGGTCTTCGGCTGCGCTGGCGAGGCTGCGCAGGGTGCCGCCGCCGCCGGCCATGGCGACGCGGCGGCCGGATTCCATTTGGTGGAGTACTTCAGCCATGGCGCCTCCGTTGGTGCGGCACAGGACGACGTCGGGGTTCTTGACCTCTTCCAGGCGGGTCGGGGTGGCGTGATGGCCGGTCAGGCGCAGTGGGGAGCGGGTGAGGGTCAGCCACCTGTTGGCTTCGGCTGCGAGGGCGGGGCCGAAGCGGAAGGACTGGGTGAGGGTGAGGTGGGTGCCGTCGAAGTCGGTCATGATGTCGCGGGCGCCGCGCCAGGTGTAGATCTGCTGGGCGCTGTCTCCGACCAGGACGATCTGGGCGTGGTCGCGTTGGAGGTTGAGGACGTACTCGAGGGCTGGGTTGGTGTCCTGGGCTTCGTCGAGCAGGATGTAGTCGGCTTTGATGTGCGGGTCGGTGAGCTGCCAGACCTTCAGGTAGTGGTCGTGTTCCACTTTGAGTTTGCTGCCGGCGGGATCGCGGACGTCGCTCCAGGCGCGCTGGGCGTACGGGAGCACGGTGGCTGCCAGGACCTGGTGGACGGCTGGGTCTTCGGCGCCGCGCTGCAGGGGAACGTGTTTGGTGTCGATGTCCTTGTCTGCCGACTGGCAGAAGCGCAGGACGGTCTGCTTGGCGATGTAGGCCAGGCTGGTGTTCTCGAAGACGCGGTCGTTGACGGTGAGTTTGTGGCTCAGACCGAGGAGATCGGCGGTCTTCCATGCGGGGGTGCGGGCGCCGCCGAAGCGGTGGCGGTACTGGTGTCCGACGACGGCGTAGGCAAGGCCATGGCCGGTGCTGCACTTGACGCGGGTGGGGAAGCGGAGTGCGGCTGCTTCTTTGATGGCCCGGTTGAAGGCGAGGTAGAGCCCGCGGCGGGTCCGGTCGGAGTCTGCCAGGAGTTCGAGCGTGGAGGTCTTGCCGGTGCCGGCGCCGGCCTGGAGGACGAGGTTTCGGCCTGTTGCGAAGGCGGTGACAGCGGCTTGCTGCTCGTCCGTGGGGGTCAGCGTAGTGGGCACAGTGCGTACTCTCCGTCCTGAGTTTCTGCGGCTCGCTTATGTGGCCGCGGGCCTGTTGTGCAGCGTGACAGGTCCCTCTGACAAAGCCCCTCGAGGTATTCAGACAGGTGGCAGGAGATCGAACGTGCAGGCCAGCGGGGGCAGCCGGGGTGACGAGTCAGGTGTGGCTGGCGCTGGATTGGACTCTGGTCGCCGCTACGCGATGGGCGAGGCTGAGCAGTTCCTGCTGCTGTGTGTCCAGGCTCTGCGGAACATTGCTGCCGGCGCTGACGGAGAAGAACGCGACGGGGCCGTAGAAGGGACCGTCGTGATAGTCCAGGAGCCGCAGCGTTTCGTTGGCCACCGGATTGCCGATTTCCGGAGCGGGGGTGATCAGCTCGCCGACATAGGCGTGAATCGTGTGCGGCTCGCGCAGGATGATCCGGTCCACGGCACCTCCGGCGCTGCAGACCTTCTCCCGCATGTCTCCGGGAAACTCGGACTGGAAGTCCAGCTGGCCGTCGGGGGTGATGACGGCGAAGGTCACCTCGGTTTCGCCGCTCCCGGTGTCCTGGCCGGCCAGGTAGGGGGCGAACTCTAGGTTCTCCAGGTTCTCGAGGTCGCGCGTGATGATGCGCTGCCGCAGGGCGCGAAACTGTCCGAGGGTCTCGGCGACGGCATCGTGCTGCTTGAGCAGCCGCTGGGCAGTGGCGTGGCTGGCGGGCAGGCTGACCCAGTTCGGCAGGTCGTACTCGGGCACAGGCCGGTCATGGGCGGCTTCGATGCGTCGGCCGATGCTGGTGACGCAGGCCGCGGACACGCTTCCGGGCTTGAGCCCCGCGGTTCGCTGTCCCCAGGCCACGGAACTGGATGCGGCCATCCAGGCGACGGCGATCAGCTGGCGCAGATTGAAGCCGTTGACCAGTGCCTCGTGGAAGGTGTCGTAGGCCTCTTGGCGTCGGTGCTCCGGGACGGGAGGTTCGCCGTAGCTTCGGTCGAGCAGCCCGTCGAGGTAGGCCAGGGCAGTGATGGCCTCGAGTTCCATGACGGTGTCACGCAGCCGGCTGGGGCGCTTGAGCAGGAGGTGCTGTATGGACTCGCTGGCTTCCTGGAGGGCGTGTGAGGCGTCGTCTCCGAACGCGTGTGGCAGGCGCCAGGGCACCTGATCGGCGTAGACCCCGCGGACGGTGTTGTCGTCGTTGAAGGCGAAATCGCCGATGGTCGCGGGAAGCGTGGGAGCGAGCCAGCGCTGGCGGTGCAGGTTACGCAGCGTCTCGATGTCCGTGCTGCGCGAGATCCCCAAGGTGTATTTCGTGGTGTTGATCGGGCCGAAGGAGTCACGTTCGGTCCGCACCATGATGTCGATCATGGTGAGCAGAGAAAGAGCGTCGGGGACGGAGGGGAACTCCTCGGGGAACGGATGGCTGCGGTGGTCGGCGAGCCAGGTACTGGCGTTTTCCACCTGCTCCCGTTCGGCGTTGTGTCTTTCTTCCTCGGCGCGCTGCTTTTCCTCCAGCTGCCGCGCGGTCGCGGCTTCTCGGCATTCCGTGCAGAGGCTGCTCGAAGTGACTTCGCTGTGCGGGAAGCGATCGGGGCGCCACAGGCCCAGGGCGGCCATCTCTGAGCGCGTCGTGACCGTGGCAGGGACCCCGCAGTCGCGGCACAGATAGGTGAGAAGTGCTGCGCGGCTGGACTCCTTGACGGTGCGCAGGACGTGATTGCTGGGCCCGATCTCCGCAACCTTGTGAAGCCACGAACCGGGTTCGGTGAAAGCCCAGTAGGCAAGACAGAGTTCTTTGTCCTCGGCACTGACGCCGGGTTCGAGCAGTACCTCCACTAGCGGCTCCGTGGGGCTGGGCAGAAGATTCCGCTGAGCCTGCGGCCGCTGAGAGATTCTTGCCTGCTGCCGCTTGCGCCGACGCTGCTTTTTCCCCACCGGACCCCCTTGTCAGGGACTCAGGATAGCCAAGTCGGCTGACACGGTTGCCAAGTTGATGCAGGTTGCGGCATGTTCACGCCACCCAGGTGCTGGCATATGAACAATTCCTGAGTGCTGCTCAGAAATCCTGCTCGACACTGCGGTGCCGCCCGGAAGGCGCCTCGGTGCTCCCCCAGGTGCGGACGACGACGTGATCGGTAAAGGCGTGCACCACCCGATAGGCGGGGGCGGCCTTCGCCTCGCGCCGCTGCGCCGCGATGTACTGCTCCGCCTCACGCCGGTCACGCCGGGGCGTTCCGCACAGTTGCCAGGCCTGGCCGTTCCACATTTCCGGCACCCACCGCTCCTGCGGCTGAGGGCGCTCCTCACGGATGCCGTAACGGGATTGCACCCGTACTTCCTTCGCAACAGGCGGCGGGCTGTACTCATCCTGGGGTGCCGGCTTGGGCGCTGCGCGGCGCCGGGTCTCGCACAGCAGGCACAGATCCCGTGCGCTGTCGTCGACCGGGCCGGTCGGGTGCTCCTGGCAGCGCGTCGTCGGTTTCGGCGCGCTTATCGACTCCTCCAGCTGGGACAAGGCCCGCGTCAGGTCCGCCCGGATCTCGTGCAGCGCAGCGTCCGGGGTGTCCCGTGAGAGGTGTTCACCGTGCTCGCCCAGGACCCGCAAGGCACGGCCCAGGGCCACGAGCTGCGCATGATTCACGTCATCCCTCCAATTCGATCCGTACACCTTGCTGTGCTGGCTGCAGGGTTGTTCAGCCAATACGGCGCGAGGTGTCTCTCAGCATGCGAAGCCGCATCGCCTGCCACAGCTCACCGGCGCCCCGGCTGCTGTCGGGGCGTTCAGGGTGCAGCATGGGGCAGCATGCGCCGTGAGCGATCTTCGCTACGCCGTAGTCGCGATGGTGCGGGCCGGGCCAGGCGATACCGCCGGCGAGGTGGAACACCTCATCCAGTGCGAAGCGCCGGAACGGGAAGTTCCCGGGGATCAGGGCGATCCACGCCGGCTCAAGGTCGGGCTCGTCCGAGTCGCCCTCCAGGCGAGCAGGGTCGGGGCCAGCCTGCGGGCGGTAGGTGTTGACGCCGTCATAGTCGAGCGTGCGATGCCGGTGCGTGAGGATCCCGCACTCCGTGCACGGGGCAGTCAGCCGCCGGCCCCAACCAGGCATGGTCTCTGACGAAAAGCGCAACCGGGCCTCCTGCTCCCGTCGTGACCACACCAGGACGCACAGCCCCGGGTCCCCAGCCGAAGTGACGAACAGCCACGATATCGACCGGCACTGACAGACGCGGTCCTCACACCCAGTCAGCTCCGCACCTGCGGGTGGGCGTTGCCTGAGCGGTGCGGCCGCCGGGTGGCTACCTGTGGTGCCGTCTGGCTCAGGCCTGCGGGTAGGGACCGGTTTCATGGTGGAACGGACATCCGGAGGAAAATCGGGGAGGGTCCGTGATCTGGTCCCCCTTGCGCTGGTAGACGTACTCCCAGCCCTCCTCGTCGTATTCGGCTACGAGGATACAGAGACCGCCGACTTGCTAGTGGTCAAGCACCGCGGCGGACCCACTGGCGCGCGCCCAGCCGTTCCCTGGCCCGCCCTGCCCCGTACCGTCGATCGCCCCAGCACCCGCTGACTCCTGATGGCCCGATCGCGGTCGGAGTGCGAGCTCGTTGCCGACCGCGGCCTGGTAGCGCTGAGCACCGTCCGCTTCGGGACCCGCTGGTCCAGCTCGGGGAAGGCCGACGGTTCAACTCCCGCGGTCCACCGCTCCTCAAGGGTTTCCGTTCGGGTTCTCCCAGGACCGGTTCGCCTAGGGCACTGCCACGACCCAGGCCGACCGGGCATGCCCTGCCACGGCGCACAGGTATCTGCCGAACAACCAGGGTGCTTGGCCTGTTGAGCTGAGAGTCGGCGCTACGCGACAACGAGCCGGCTCACGCCGATCTGATTCGGGTAGTACGTGGACATGTCCCTAGCGAACGCCGTCTCCGCGTACGTGTTGACCACCGACTCGGCCATGATGTCCCTCGCCCCCTCGTCCAGCTTCTCGGCCAGAAAGAAGTGGCCCGGGGGGTCTTCCGCCGGCCGGTGCTCCTGGTACCACTTCCCCCAGGAGGACTGCGGGTCATACCCGGGGCTCTTCGCATGCCAGGTGGGGCAGGTGTCATTGAGCCCCCAAGCGAACGTGCGGTAGTTGGTACCGCCCCCGTGGCCGTAGACGTGGAACACGAAGTTGTCGCTGCTGCCGGTGCCTCCGAAGAAGATCTTGAGCGACTCATCGCGCTGCTCCTGCGCGGGCAGCGCCTCCGACAGCGTGGTCTTGTTCAAAACGACCCTGTGCCTTCGACCGTTGCCCTCGAAGAAGAACTCGGGCCGAAAGGTCGGATCGCAGGTCGTCACGGCATACGTCACGGCAGCGTTGGTCTTGTTGGAGATCGCCTCCACCCAGTACTGCTCCCTGGGGCGATAGACGTTCCGCACGAGCGCACTGCCGGGCTCAAGAGACGTACGGAAGACAGGGGGGCCCAGCTCCTTCTGGAACTTCTCCAGCGTGTAGCCCGCTCGGAGCTCTCTGAGCTTCCGGTACTCCGCGGCACGCCAGTCCTTCTGTGACTCGCCCAGGACGGTGACGGCCGTAACCAGAGTGCTCACCGCTGTGAGGAGGTTGGACAGGAAGAAGACAGCTACCAGCACGAGGTTCCGCTTGGTGAACGAGCTGAACCGCTCCCCCGTCGTCCCCCTCCCGTCCTCTGGCTCTTCTGAGTCGTCCATAGCCGCCCCATGACCGGGTTGCTGGTGAGCTGGCCTACACGCTTTTGAACCCTAGGTCCCAAGGTGCAGCAGCGCACGCTCTCGTCGACCAGTCGGCTGACCGTCCCCCGGCTGGTAGCGCCGGGCCGCCCTCACTCAGCCGGATCCGACAGTGATGCGGCGCCAGCCGTGAGATTCCGACACGGGAATGGAAATCCCCCAGGGCAGCGCCTCATAGCTGCGCCATGTCGACGAAACGTGAGTAGTGGCCCTGGAAGGCGACGGTGATGGTTGCGGTGGGTCCGTGTCGGTGCTTTGCGACGATCAGGTCGGCTTCACCGGCTCGAGGTGAGTCCTTCTCGTAAGCGTCTTCCCGATGGATGAGGATGACGACGTCCGCGTTGTCCTCGAGGGCCCCGGAGTCTCGCAGGTCGTTGATCATCGGCTTTTTGTCGATGCGCTGTTCTGGGCTGCGGTTGAGGGTGGAGATGGCGACGATGGGAATCCGTAGTTCCTTGGCGAGCAGTTTCAGACAGCGGGCGATCTCGGAAATTTCCTCGTACCGGGATCCCAGTGGCCTCGTGCCGTACGTGAGCAGGTGCACGGCATCGACAACGATGAGTTGGACGCCATTACGGCTGTGCAGGTAGCGGCAGTGGGCGCGCAGGTCGTGGAGGTTGGAGTAGGCGCCGTCCTGGATGTAGATCGGAGCGGCGCTGACGTCGGGCATCCGCCGGGCCAGCCGGGTCCAGTCCTCGTCGGTCATGGTGCCGGAGCGCATGTGGTGCAGTGCGACGCGGGCCTCTGCTGACAGCAGTCGCATGGCGACTTCGTTGCGGCCGGCTTCGAGGGTGAAGATGGCGCTGGGCAGCGTGTGCTTGATGGTGGCGGCGCGCACGAAGTCGTAGGCGAGAGTGGACTTTCCCATGGCGGGACGTGCGGCGATGACGATGAGCTGGCCGGGGTGGAGACCGCCGGTGAGGGAGTCCAGGTCGGTGAAGCCGGTTGGTATGCCGGGCAGGGTTGCTTCGCGGCCGCCGGTCGCCTCCATCCAGTCCAGGGTGTCTTCCATGACCTCCTTGAACGGGGCGGCCGGCGGCAGCAGAGGCCGCCGCGTGGTCGCGGCGAAGATTTCTGCCTGCGCCTGATCGGCGATGCGGTCGGCAGCGTCAGGGTCTGCGTCCGAGGCGAGGTTTTCGATGTGGATGGCGGCGATCTTGGTGCGGCGCAGCATCGATGCGCTCTGGACGCGCTCGGCTTCGGTAATCCAGCTCTTGGACGGAGAAGGGCCAGCCATGAGTGCGGCGAGGTAGGCCGGGCCTCCGGCCTCCTCCAGGAGGTCCTGCTTTTTGAGCTGGGCGGCGACGCCAAGCGGGTCGATGGTCTCCCCCCTGCCGTACAGGTCGAGGATCGCCGTGTAGATCCGTTCGTGGGCCGGCCGGTAGAAGTCGTGGCCGCCCAGGACGTCGACGATGTCGGCGATCGCGTCCTTGGACTGCAGCATCGCCTTCAGCACGGCCTTCTCGGCCTGTAGGTCGTGCGGATGATGCAATGCCGCGTCGGTGTCCGCAAGGGTCATCAGACCCTCCCCCTTGTTCCCCTGATTGATCTGTACGCCCCCTCCCGTGAGGCATCGGGCCAGCGTATCCATGGGCTGCGCGGTCAGGAGGATGTTCCCGGCAGGTCAGCCAGACTGGGTCAGAGCGTGTCTGGCGATCGGGCTGGCTCGCGCGGCATGCGCTGTGCCAGGGAGAGATGGGCTGCTTCGATGGTGGGGTCGGGTAGCGGCGACGGTGGCCTCCGTACGAGGGCATGCGCTGCTTCCCGCACAGGCGCCGGCGCGTGTCGCGGTACGGCGGGGATGCTGCCTTTCACCAGGCGCAGCTGCTGCACGCTGCCGGGACCGAGCTCTTCGTTGAGGTACTTCAGCAACGCGTCCTGCAGAAGCCGGGCCTGAGTGAGCCACGCGGAGGAATCACAGCGCAGTGTGAGCGTTGCTGTGGCCTCGTCAAACCCGGCTGGGGTCATGTGCCGAGCGATATCTGGTCCGACCGCGGCAGTCCACCGGTTGATCACAGCTGCCTCCACCGGGTGGCACAGGCCGCGCTCGGTGAGCATCTCCAGCAGGACCTGCCCGATGGGCGCCGGTGGTGTGCGCCCGCGGCGCACCTGCCGGCGCGCGGACGTGGTGGTGGCGTTCACCGGGCGGTAGCGCCTGGCGTCCTCCTTGGCCCGCCGAAGGGCGATCCGGGCGGGGTCGGCATCGGGGGCGGGGCGCGGCTCGGTCAGCTTGCGCCCGGCTGCCGGAATACCTTCATCGCCGAGTCCAGATTGGAAGCGGCCACTCACGCCTGATCAGCCCTCGATTCGTGAAAGAGCACTGGCACATTCTCCGCCGGGTGGTGACGGCCCACCTGTGGTGCCTCAACTGGACAGGTGGCGAGTGCAGCTGACCGGCACCCTATCGGCCAACCCGCTTGGGTGCCCAGTCCGGTCTGCACCCGACCGTGAAGAGGCCGCACAGCGGCGTCCAGGGCGGTTGAAGGTGCTTGTGGGGTCAGGTCTGAGCCATGTCTACGAAGCGGGAGTAGTGCAGTTGGCTGGCGACGGTGATGGTGGCGGTGGGGCCGTTGCGGTGCTTGTCGAAGATCAGGTCGACTTCACCGGACCTCGGGGACTCGGGGGTGTAGGCGTCGTCGCGGTACAGCAGGATGACGATGTCCGCGTCCTGCTCGATGGCTCCGGATTCCCGCAGGTCTGCCTTCGTAGGGCGCTTGTCGGTGCGCTGTTCCGGTCCGCGGTTGAGTTGGGCAAGGACAACGAGCGGCAACTGAAGTTCTTTGGCGAGCCGCTTGAGGGACGTGCTGATTTCCGCGACTTCCCGTTCCCGGGACTCGGGGCGCCTGCCGCCGAGGGTGATGAGCTGCATGTAGTCGATGACGACCAGGCCCAAGTCGGGTGTACGGGATTTGAGCCTGCGCAGCTTGGCCTGGATGGCGCCGAGAGTGTTGGCGGACTCGTTGATGTACAGCGGCGCTTCCTGGATGGCGGGCAGGCGGCTCGCCATGCGCTGCCAGTCGTCGTCGGTGGTCTGCCCGGACCTCAGGTGGTGCAGGGCGACCCGGCACTCTGCGGACAGCATCCGCATGTTGAGTTCGTCGATGCCCATCTCCAGCGAGATGAACGCGGCGGGGATGCCCTGCTTGATGGCGCAGGCGCGGGCCATGTCCATCGCCAGGGTGGACTTGCCCATGCCGGGGCGGGCCGCGATGACGATCATCTGACCGGGCTGGAAGCCGCTGGTGAGGCTGTCGATGTCGATGAACCCGGTGGACAGGCCCGTCATACCGGTGCCGTTCTTGGCCTGGTCGATGGCGTCGAGGGTGCCCACGATCGTGTCCTTGGGCAGCATGAAGTCGTCGTCCTGACGGACGCCTTCCACGACGGTGGCGATCCTCGCGGCCGCTTCGGCGACCAGCTCGTCGCTGTCGCCGCGTCCGGCGTAGGCGGCCTCGGTGATGGTGACGCCGGCCTCCGCCAGGCGGCGCAGCACGGCCTTCTCCTTGACGATCCGCGCGTGGTACGGGCCGGTGGCGGGAGTGTCCACGCTCTGCACCAGCTCGTGCAGATACGTGCGGCCACCGACCTTGTCCAGGTCGCCGCTCTTGGTCAGAGCGTCGGTCAGCGAGATCGGATCGCAGGGAAGCTTCTGGCTGCGCAGACTGAGGATCATCTGGTGGATGATCTGGTGCCGCGGCACGAAGTGGTCTTCCGGTGTGATGACGTCCTGGCACTCGATGGCCGCCGAGTCGGACAGCATCATGCTGCCCAGTACGGACCGTTCGGCGGGCACAGCCTGCGGCGGTACCCGGCTGAACCCGGTGTCGTGTTCCTCCGGCGGTAGAGTCACGGTCATGGTCTCTCCTGAGATCTGGCGGCGCCCGGACCCGGCCAAGGAACAGGGCGCCGCTTTTGGTTTTCTGCGGCAGCGGGGCGGTGCCTACAGGGCAGGCTGGCGCAGCGCGTCCAGCAGGTCCGTGAGGTTGCGGCTCGACACAACGGCACCGACGCTGTCGGGGCGGGTCTCCGGACCGTCAGGAGCGGAGCCCTGAGCCGGTACGCCCGCAACGTCCGGCAGGGGCTCGTGTCGGCACAGCGCGAAGCGGCCGTCGACCTCGTACTGGCCCCAGGCGTCGCACCGCGGGCACGCATCGATGGCGGCCTGTTGAGGCAAGGCACCCGGGCGGGACGGACGGGCGGGAGCCTTCTTGCGGTACGGCAGCCGGCCGATGCGGTGAGTCTCCAGCAGCAGCTCATGGTTGTGGGCCCCGCCGGGGTTCTGCATCAGCTTCTCGCGCAGCTCACCGTCGAACGCCCACCCGCGCTCCAGCGCCTTGGCCGCAAGGACCGGGGCCAGGCGCTGCGCCGACTCGGGACTCAGCGTCCACGGCTCCGTCAGCGACAGCAGCAGCTCCAGGGCCTGTGCGACAGCGGAGGGGTCCACCGCGGACGGCGCCGGTGAGGAGGCGACTGCGGGCGCCGGATCAGCGGCCACGGGCAGCGGCTCCTGGCGCGGCGAGGCAGCGGAGACGGCCCGCACCGACGAGAACCTGGGCAAATCCTCAATCCGCTCCCGCAGCACGCCCATGGGCTCCTTGCGGGTGCGGCGCGTCAGGTGGGTTGCCAGCGCGCGGTCCAGCTTCCAGCCCTGAGCAGCCGCGGTCTCCGCGAGCAGCGGCGACAGTTCCCGGACCGTCTTGCGGCCACACGCCCACCGTCCGGGCAAGCCGGCCAGCAGCTCGGACGCGGCCGCGAGCCGGCTCGGGTCGATGCCGGATGCGCCCGCTGTTGCAGCGGAGGGGTTTGGGGAGGAGGAATCCTCCTCCTCCCTACGGGGGGGATTGGGGGGGGCGACGAACCCGGGCCCGGCAATGCCGTCTCCGGTGTGACCTGCGGTTTTATCGAGCTGACCGGCGACGGCATTGCCGGGCCCGGCAATGCCGTCGCCGTCAATGCCGTCCGCGGTGTGACCTGCGGTTTTACTTGTTTCCGCAGGTCGGACCGCAGACGGCATTGACGTCCCCGGTGTGACCTGCGGAAATGCCGTCGCCGGACCATTCTGGGCGGACCAGTCCGGGTTGTAGATGGGGTGCTGGTACAGCTCGTACGCGACCTTGCCGAACGAGCCCTTCTCGTTCGACTGATGCCGCCGGATGAACCCAGCAGCCTCGAGCCGGCGGAAAGAGCCGCGCACGGCGTCACGGCCGACCAGGCCGCTGCGGTCGTTCGCTGCAGTGACCCCCTCGGCGCGCAGCGACGCGAGCACATCGGCAACGGAGAACGGGCGCCCGGACGCAGCCAGGAACAGGCAATGCAAGAGCGCCAGCGTGTCCAGAGGGTCCGTGAGGCCGGACCCGAACACCATGTGCGGGTGAACCGACACGGGCGGCAGCGGCTCCGCGCCAAAGCCAGCGGCTGGCGTAATCTGCCGCGATGCGAAGTCGTCGGGCGGGTGGTGCAAGCGGAACATCTCCCCAGGCAGGGGAGTCGCAACCAGCGCATGTGACCTAGCAGAACCCCGGAGTAGTGGCGTTGCGCTATGGGGTGCGCATACTCTGGGTAGAGGTGACCACGCGGGCCTTAGGGCTCACGGGCATCACCCGGCAGACGAGGTCACCTCGCTGCTCACGACTCGGAGCTTCTGGTAGGGCAAGCGAGTCGGGCTTGGAAGCGGCTCCCGTTGTGGCGACGGGGGCCGCTTCGCATTAAGGGGGGCGAACGAGCATGCGTTTCTCAGCCTGCCTCTCGATTCGGTTCCGTCAGCACTGCGGCCTCGGGATACTTTTCAGCCCAGCCAGCGAGCAGGCGTAGATAAGCTGCACGGTTCTTGCGGTGCGGCGTGGAGTGCCCGTTCTCCCAGCGCAGGAAGGCCATCCGGTGCACACCGAAGGCTTCGGCAACCTCCTCCTGAGTCAGGCCGGAGGCCTTGCGGAGCCTGGCCCGTACGTCAGGTGGAGGCAGGGCATCCGCGGGTCGGCTGAGTAGAGAGTCCACGGCTTCGAAAAGTTCGGTCATCCCTCCCCCTCCCATGCGTGCGTGATCTGAAACTGTACATGAAATGCTTCATCTGGGGGCGCGTTTGAGGCGGTGTCAGCGTTCAAGTTGCGGCTCTAGAAGCGACCACATGCTGGTGCTGGCGCCAAGACCCTGTGGCCGCCGCGCTTGCTGCGGTCGCCATCGTCAGCACCACTCATGAGCGAGGACAGAAAGGAGCACGCTGTCCCGCCACGCGCCGTTGGTGAAGACGTGGTCGCGCAGCACGCCCTCGCGCGTGAATCCCAGCCGCTCAGCCACGGCGATCGAGGCGGCATTGTTCGGGCCGATTGCCGCGCTGATCCGGTGGAGACCGAGCTCCTTGAATGCATAGGTGATCAGCGCGTGAGCCGCGTCTCTTGCATAGCCACGACCCCACTCCGTCGCTGTGATGGCATAGCCCAACTTCCCAGCTTGGACGCCGCTGAGCCCAATCCGGGCGAATCCGATCACGCGATCGTCGCCGTGCTTGGTTACCGCGAGGTAGATCTCGGTCCGCGGCTCCTGCTGAGCGCGGTCGATCGTGCCCTCGATCATGGCGATGGCTTGAGCGCGGTCGCGACTGTCGAAGGACAGCCACCTCGTTACCGTGTCATCGCCGATGATCGCCAGGACGTCGTCGACGTCATCGAGGGTGAACTCGCGCAAGGTGACCGTTTCGCCGGCGATGCGGATCGGATACGTCAACGGTGAACTCCTAGCTGGGGAGAGACTTGAGCGGCGTACGGGTGAAGGCCTCGATCTGCTCCTGTAGCTCCCCGCCAGCTTCGGCGAGTGGAGACTCGCCCAGCGCACGGTGGATCCGTTGAGCGCAGTGGATGATGCCGTTGATCCTCTGCTCCGGGAGGAGCTGCAGCATGGGCGAGACTGCCTCTGCGGCTCCCTCCAGCTCGCCCGCCCGGATCCGGGTGATGGCCAGGGCGCTGCGTGAGCCGGCCTGGTCTCCGAATGCCCACTCGGGTGAGTTGGTGTCCTCGTAGGCGTCGACTGCCCGGGCCGCGTAGTCCGCCGCGGCTGTGGTCTGGGACGGCAATAGGGACAGGGCTTCGGCCGCGTAGTAGATCTGCCGGGTCCGGCCGAACGTGCAGAGCCCGCCCAGTTCGTCGACTTCGTCCTCCTGTACCGAATCCCACGCGGCTTCGGCACGCTCGATGGCGGCCCGGGTCGCATTAGCGTTGCCCAAGGCAGCCCAGGCGCGTGCTTCGCTCACAGGCAGCCACACACTGGCGGTGCTGTTCGGTGCGAACTCCATACCGGACTGGGCGTACTTGACGGACTCGCGTGTGCGGCCTGCCCAGTACGAGACCAGCGACTGGATGCCGCGGATCCAGGCTCGGAGCCCGTTGTGGTCCGCGCTGTCCGCACAGACGAACGCCGTTCGAGCCTGAGTGAGCGCCGCGTACGGGTCGGCGAGGTCGTGAGAGGCCTTCGCGAGCAATCCGCCTGTCACCCCAGCCAGGAAGTAGAGCTGCCGGGCCTGGCTCGGCCGGCGCTGCTGTTCAAGCAGCGTGAAGAGGGTGTCCTGGGTGGTGAACAGGTCGGGAAGCAACTCGGTGAGCGGCTTCTGCGGATAGTCGGTTGCCAGCCGCTGCACGTCTTCGTGCACCTGCTCCAGCACATCGGTGGTGAGATCGGTCTGGCCTGCTGTGAGGGCAAAGCTCTTGGCGCGTCGCGCTGCCATCTCAATGAGCTCCTTGTCCGCAGTGGGCTGGCCGGTGGCCAGGACCAGCCCAGTGGATCCGGCAGTCGCTGCTGGTAAGACCCCGTCCCACGGAGCCAGGAGTTCCTCGAGCGGCCTGCCGAACATGGCTTGCAGGACACGACGCATGACAGGGGTGGTGTTGGTGCGTTCGCCGCTGGCGAGCCGCCGCAGATGTCGGGTGCTGAGGGTTACATCCTCTCCCAAATCTGAAGCAAGACGACCAAAGTCGCGAACGACCTCGTCGTACGTGCGCGGTTGCTCACGCAGCAGAAACTCCAACGTGGTGCGCGGATCTCCCTGATGGGCGCTTCCGGCCACCGGCTCCTCCCGAGTCACGAAATCGTGCTTTGCAGATTTCAGTGTCGTGCTGCGACGCCTGCAAATCAGCAGTGCATGGGGCCTGGTCCCCCTCTGGTCCGGTTCATGTCCGGTCCAGGTCCCGGA
This sequence comes from Streptomyces phaeoluteigriseus, assembly GCF_001896135.2. Classification (GTDB taxonomy): domain Bacteria; phylum Actinomycetota; class Actinomycetes; order Streptomycetales; family Streptomycetaceae; genus Streptomyces; species Streptomyces phaeoluteigriseus. The sequence goes on along the minus strand of NZ_MPOH02000045.1, from coordinate 12,592 downwards.
CTAGGCCGCTGTAGGACCTCGTCTGGTCATGCTCCCTCATCAGAGGTTGTGATCAGCAAATTCATGCGTTCCGACCGTGAGTTGAGGAGGGCACCATGACCGACAGATGGCATGAGGTAGTCGACGCGCACGGTCGCCCAGCCAATTTCGGATCCGCTGTCCATGTATGTCGGTGCGACGGGCATGGATCCGCACCCACTCCGAGGGTGTGGCACTGGGGCAAAGCAGCCGTAACCCTCGTGGCGATCCTGACTGCGGGGGTGGTTGCTTCGGTCCTGCTCTTGGTGATCCGCGACATCGTTACGGCGGTGGCTGGCGTGAGCGTTGCGAGCTTCCTCCTCAAAGGCCTTGTCGCGACGTCTGGCCGGGGTGACCGATGAAAGCCGTGTACGGACCAGAGCACTCAGCCGTTGTTGGATGCGTAATCCGTGACGTCCGGTCAGCGTCTCTCATTTTGGCCAGCCTCAAGGCGTTCCAGGCGCTCAGTCAGTTCAGCCACCGTTTCTTCGAGTCGTTTGATCGCTTGGGAGGTCGGATCGGCGACGGCGTCGAGGGCCGACTCGCGAACGAAGGACCCGCGACCCTGATGGGAGTAGACGACGCCCTCCGTGCGGAGCTCCGCGAGCGCTCGCTGCACAGTGCCTGGAGCGACGCCGTAATGGTCGGCGAGTTCCCGAGTGCTGGGCAGCTTGTCGTTGACCTTGAGCCGGCCAAGCCTGATTTGGTCCTTCACGTCTCGCACAATGCGCTGGTAGGGCTGCAGGTCTTCGGCCGTCATGAGCCACATCGTAGAGCTCCTTCATTGATTTAGGCAGCTTCCCCAACTTAGTTGACACAGTCTGCCAACTAGGTGCACTGTGTCAGTTAAGCCGACTAAGTCGGTTAGGTCGACGCCTGGAGAGACCCCTGCTTCGCAGGCAGATCAAAGGAAGCGTTCGTTCCTTCAGAACTCCACAGAGTGATCCACCACCGATGACGCCGTGACCGCACCGGCTGAGGTGAGTGGAGACCCGTCGTGAGGCGCCATTACCCCTGGTGGTGGCAGTCGGCACGAGTTATGACCCGCAGGGCGCTGGCTTCGGCCGGTGGTCCGGGCCGGTAAGACGGCCTGGTCGCTCATTACCTGTGGAGAGCCCGTTGGGCCGACACCCTCACGACGCTAAAGAACGACGCGGCAGACATTCACCGCATGACCCGCCTGGACGGATCTCCCGGGCGGTGAGCGGTCCGCGTCCATCTGAGGTCCGGCACCCACCTCGGGTGCCGCGCCAACTTCCGCAGCCTGTGCTGCCCGTCGTACACCGCCCCGCCCTCGCGGCCCGGACCGGTGGCCGGCGGAGTGCGCAGGACGCACTACCCGCCACACAGAAGAACCCCCAGGGGGGCATCCCTGGGGGTTCCGGCGGATGCCCTTCCACACAAAGGGAACCCACCACATGGCCATCATGAACGTTTTCGCCCTGCCCCACAGCATCGACAACGAGATCGGCCCCCGGCGCCCCGGCGCGATCTACCAGAACACCGACGGCCGCTTCGAAGTGTTGGCGCTCATCACCGACCCGGCCGCGGCGGCGCAGCTGCTGCGCCGCGACAGCGCCCACTGGGCGGTCATCGTCCGCGACACCCTGCGTCCCGACGGCCAGCCCTATGCGGTCGGCTCGGTGTGGACGACGTCGGACTACCTGATCCGCCCCGCCCGGACCGCGTACGCGCCAGCGGCCTGACGACCCGCCACGGTCCCCCTCCCACCCCACCAGAGCGTTAAGGGGTGGGAGACGGGCCGTGGCTGGCCGTCCGGCCAGCCATAGGGCGGCGACCCCGGAAGGTGAGAGCTCCGGGGCCGCCAGTACAGGAACTTGATAGGAGTCCCTGTGATCGACAGCATGACACGCACCCGGTCGGCCGCGGCAGAGCAGGACGCCGACCGCTGTCTCGGACAGCACCTCCTGGCCGTCGTCCGCGCCCAGGACGCCGCCATCCCCGCCCACCGCCGCGCACCGCGCACCGTCGCCGAGATGCGCGCCCGCCTCGCCCAGGCCGCCGCGGACGACGCATGCGTCCTGTGCGGGTACTGGCGGTGCCGCTGCGGACAGGCCCGCAGCACCAGCACCGCACCGACCACTGTCCCGCAGGCACAGCAGCCGTGCAGCGCCTGCGGCGGTGCCGGCGGCCGGGTAGTGGACACCAGCAGCGACGGAGTGGTCCGCCAGTCCTGGCAGACCTGCGGTACCTGCGGCGGAAGCGGGGTGTCCCGGTGAAGCGTCTCGCCGTCCTGTGGCGGGCCTGGGCCAGCGGGGGAGGCCAGTGCAGCCGCTGCGGCGGCTGGTTCCCCGACTGGAACGGCGGCATCTGCTCCGCCTGCCAAGTCACGGGCCGCTGACTGAATGATCCACCCCATACACGCGCCCGGGCGGCACAGCACCGCGCCACCCGGGCCGCTCGCACTCTCGCGCCGCGCACCAGCTCACCCGCCTGCTGTTCGCGGCTGCCGCCATAGCTGCCGCAGCAGCCTGGGACGCCGGGCACCGCGTCGCCGACCTGCACCCATTCGCCCGCCGGCACCACGAAAGACGAAGCCGTGCCTGACGACCTGTACGAGCGCTACCAGGCCGCACACCGCGCCTACCGGGCGCACCGCACCACCTGTTCCCACTGCACGGACACCAGCCGCTGCCCGGCCGGGCAGCGGCTGGTCGAGTCCTTCACCCGGTTGCAGGACGCCTACCTCAACCGTCAGCGCCAGCAAAGCCGTTGACGGTTGTCCGCCAGTCCGACATTGCCACCTCTGTCGGCTGCCTGGCCCGCCCGGCCCGGCCCCGCGCTCCTGCGGATGGCTGGTCCGGGCGCGGTCCAGGGGAGCCGGACAGCCCGGCCCTGTGCGACAGGAGCCACACCATGACGGATAAGACGCCGAAGTCCCGTGTACGCATCAACCTCGGTCAACGCGGCCAGCAGACGCCGACACCGGCACCGCAGCCGCAGTCCCGCGTGCGCATCAACCTGACCGGCCGCAAGAACAAGTAGCCCTCGGCACCGCCGCCTCCCTCGCCCGTCGCGCCCGCCTCTTGGCAGCCGCTACGGGCGAGGGGAGGGGAACTGTACGGCCCAAGCGCTGCCATTTCGGCTCCGGAAGCGCCTTCGGCGGCCGCTTCACCGACGGCCTCCAGGAGCAAGTGCGCGGCCTCATCGAGCAGCAGATCGCCTATGTCACCAAGGTCGGCCGCCTGGCCGGCATCGCCACCAGCTGATGAAACAGCCCGAGAACGGAGACACCGTGAACGCCAAGAACACCAAGGACAAGAAGGGCTGGCGCGAGATGCGAAGCGACACCTCCCCCCGCGGGATGGTGCTCGCCATCCTGGGGATCGTCACGTTGGGCGTGGCCATCTTGTCGGTGGCCGTGTCCTACACCATCCTCGAGCCCGCATTCGGCGGGTGGGCGGTCCCCACGGTCGGCGCCCTGGATGCCTTGTGGGTCGTCTTCCAGGTCACGGAGATCCTGGCCGGCAACAACCGACGGCGCGCCACGCGTGTGCTGTGGGCCGGCCTGGTGCTCACAGCCATCAACGCCGCGATCCCCACCGCCGATCTGATCCTGTCCCGCACGGACGGCTTCGAGCTGGCCATCGTCCTCACGCCGATCGCCATCATCGCCACCAAGGCCGCGTGGTGGATCGTCCTTCCCTCGCTCGGACGGAAGACATCGACCGACACGCAGCGGACGATCGCCGAACGCCGCCAGACGGTCGCCGACCAGCTGGAAACGATGGAGGCCGACGCCGCCCACCGGATCGAGTTGCTGGAGATGGCCAAGACGTTGGAAGAGCGTGTGGCCGAAGCGGAGACCGCCTACCGCCTGTCGGTGCTGAAGGCGCAGCAGACGATGACGCAGGAGCTGCACGCGCAGGCCGAGGCCACCGCGCAGATCGTCCGGGAGAAGCCGCTTCCCCCGGAGGTCGCGGCGATCCGTCTGCCGGAATTCGGCACATGGACTCCCACTGCTCCCGCCCTGCCCGGCACGGACGGCACGCAGGTCAGGGCACTGACGGGCGGAACCGGCGGCACGCGGGCCGGTGACCCGGCACACCCGGCGGCACAGACCGTCACACTTGCCGACCTTGCAGCCGTGGCGGGTGTGCCGGTCCCGCAGCCCGGCGAGCAGCTGACCGACGCGCAGTTGGACGTCGTACTGCGGCATCTGCGCTACGGCAAGAACCCGCCCGCCTCCTACCGCAAGGCCCGCGACGCCTTCCGCGCTGCCAACTTCGTCGGCAGCGAAGAGCGGATCCGCACCGCGTGGGTAGCGCTGATGGCCAAGGAACACGGCGCCAGCCAGACCGACGCCGACACGGCCGAGGACAGCGAGGACGAGTCCGAGGACGCCGACGTCTAACCCCCCGTCCGGCACCACCAGTGAGGGCCAGCCCGCAGCACGCGGTGCTGGCCCTTGCTGCGACTGCCGGAAGTGCACAGCACGCAGTCGAACTGGAGCAGACCCGGCGAGTGACCTGGCGAGCGGATCACGCATTCGCAGACCCAGGAAGCAGACCCGTGCGAGCACCACCCATATCCCGTTCGCCCACCGACCCACGAAAGGAGGGTTCGTGACAAAACGCAGCAATGCCAACGCCGAGGAAGACCTCTACGCGCAGGCCGCCGGCGGCATCGGTTCCCTGGCCGTAATCTTCGGCATCCTCGCCGCCATCAAAGACAACCTGGGCCTGTCCTGGCCCGCCACCGTGCTCCTGACCGCCGGCGTGCTGGTCGCCCTCGGATACGGCATCTACAGGGCCAGAACCGGCCTCAAGCGCCTACTCAGCGGCGAGGTGGCGCAGCCGAGCACGACGGCGTTGAAGCAGGAAGCCGCACAGGCCGACGCAGCCGAGATGGACGCCGAAGTTGTGCCGGCGCATCCGGAACTGACGGCCGTGCTGAGCACGGCGGCGCGATCGGCAGGGACCAGGTCATCCGCCTGCACGAGACCACGGTCACCGACTTGCAGACGGGCACGCTCTACGACTTCCTCATGCCCGAAGAGCGCACGTACGAGGACGTTGAAAAGCGGCTGGGCAACGTGGCGGGCGTGTTCGGCGTGACCCGCATGCACCTGACCATGGAGCGGGGCCGGGACAGCGAACGGCGCGTCAAGCTGCTCAAACTTCACGAGCCGCCGTTCACCCGCCCCTTTGCCGCCCCGACCCGGCGGGAGATCGAAACGTTTGCCGGAGTGCCCCTCGGACACGACGTCACCGGCCAGCTCGCCGGGGTGCCCACCTTCGACAAGGCGTCGATGCTGGTTGCCGGCATGACGCAGCGGGGAAAAACCACCCTGGTCAACGGGCTGATCACCTGCCTTTTGATCGCGTACGGCGAATTCGAGCTGTACTTGCTCGACGGGAAATTCTGCGGACTGACGAAGTTCGAGAAGATCGCCGCCCGCTACGAGTCGTCCGATGACCCTGCCGTATTCGAGGACATGGTCGATGAGCTGAACAGCCGCTCTGACGGCCGATACAGGAAAATCACGGAAGCCATCCGCAACCGGCAGCCCGCACCAACGTTCAAGCCGGTGATCCTCGTGGTGGACGAGGCCGCCGACTTCTTCGCCCACGACGAATCAAAGGAAGGGAAAGAACAGGCGCGGCGCATCGCTGAGAAGACCCGTTCGCTGGTTTCGAAATCGCTTGAATCCGGAATCGGTACGGTGCTGATGACTCAGCGCCCGTCAACGAATGCAATTCCTGTCATGGTACGGGATCAGTTCCTGTACCGGCTGTGTCTGTACGTAGCCTCGTCCGGTACAGCGAAGGTCGCCCTCGGCGACACGTACTTCGACACGATCGCGCCGATCAATCCGGCACTCCTGGACCCCGACATCAAGGGGCAAGCGGTGCTCTTCGCCAACGGACGCTCCACTTTGATCCGCGGATTCAACTTCGAGGATCAGTTCATCTGGAGTGTCGTAGACGAAATTTACGGCCGTCGGCAGAAGGAACTGCAAGAGGCTGCGGAAGAGGCGCCGAAAACTCCGCTCCATCAGGCAATCAATCTGATGCGGAATAAGGGCGTGGACTTCATGCTGACGTCCGAACTGGCCCCGATGCTCGGCATCACGGAAGACGACGCGACGGAGCGCGGAAAGAAGCTGTCTGCGCTGCTTGGGGTCCCGGCCGGCCGCGGCTCGCAGGGGCGCGGCTACAAGCTCGCCGACCTCACCGCGGCCGCCAGGTCCTCTACGTGAGCGTCATCGCGACCGTCACAGCGACCGGCAGGGCACCGTCACCGGACCGTCATGAGGCCTGCCCCATGCCGGTCCCTGCCGGTCCCGTGACGGTCTCCTGACGGTCCCATGCCGGTCCGTCATGACGGATCTGACCAGTGGAAACACCCCACGAGCCCAAGAAGGGAGACAAGACGCTCTTGAGAGCCTCCACAGCCCTGACGATCGGCGTAGGAGCGACCGCGGCCGTGGTCGTGGCCGCGCTTGTGCAGGGCGCCGGCGACGACCCCATAGGGACGGCGCTCACCATGGTCGTCCCCGCCGAGTACGAGCAACTGATCGAGGAGGCGGGACGCACCTGCCCCGAGGTCAGCCCGAACCTGCTCGCCGCACTGCTCACCCAGGAATCGGGATTCAACCCGAAAGCCAGCTCTCCTGTCGGTGCGCAGGGAATTGCACAGTTCATGCCGTCCACGTGGGAGACCCACGGAATCGACGGTAACGGCGACGGAAAACGCAACGTGTGGGATCCCGCCGATGCGATCCCCTCGTCCGCCAAGTACCTGTGCACCATCGCCGACGACGTGAAAGACGTCCCCGGTGACAAGAAAAGCAACATGCTTGCCGCCTACAACGCAGGCAGCGGCGCCGTACGCAAATACGGCGGCGTACCTCCGTACAAAGAAACACAAAACTACGTCCGCACCATTCGGGCCCTCGCCGATCGGCCCGCCGGTGGAAAGAAGACGACCACCAATCAGGCCGCCACCGCCGTCAACACGGCAGCGGAAAAGCTTGGCACGCCCTACTCGTGGGGCGGCGGAAACGCCAGCGGCCCCAGTACCGGCATCTGCTGCTCGCCCAAAGGACGTTCCGGCGTATCCATCACCGGATTCGACTGCTCCGGACTCGTCCTGTACGCCTACGCGAAAGCCGGTATTTCCCTCCCGCGTACGGCCGCGCAGCAGTACGCGGCATCAGAACCCCTGAAGCCGGGCCAGATGCGCCCCGGAGACCTCGTCTTCTATGGGACGAGCGCCTCCGGAATCCACCACGTCGGCATCTATGTCGGAGGCGGCTGGATTATCAATGCTCCGCGCCCTGGCACCCAGGTCCGATATGACCCCATGGACATGATGAGCGATCTGTTCGCCGTCGCCCGCCCCGTACCCAGCACGAACAAGGAGATCTGAGAATGCGTAAGTCCATCACCCTCGCCAAGCCCATCGACATGTCCACCGGTTTCAAGGACTTCTTCGACACCATTGGCCTCACCGGCGGAGGCCTGGTCATCAAGGGCATCGCCGCCGTCATCGCCGTCATCTCCGTCCGGATGCTTCTGCAGCTCTCGACCGATCCCAAGGGAGCACTCCGCAAGGGCTCGATGGCCATCGGCACCCTGTTCGTCGCGGTCGTCCTGGCCCTCTACGGCGACACCCTCTTCTCCACCGTCACCCAGGCCAAGGGCTGATCCATGGCCGACAACCCGTGTGACGGGATCCGCGGATCCGCGCGGGAGTACTGCGAGCGAGGCCAGGAAGGCGGGCAGCCCCCCAACGTCAGCGACGGTGGGGGGCTCACCGACGGAGCCTCAGAGCACGTCAAAGATCTCGCGGAAACCCTGCTCAAGACACTCACCGACCTGCTGGCGCCGAACCGGGCATGGGCACCGAAGGCGGCCGACAACTGGCTCTATAGCCAGTTCATGTGGCTCGGCCAGCACCTCGCCATCGCCGTGTTCGTGTGCGTGGTCGTCGTGTGCGCCCTGACCGCCTGGCAGGGCGCACCCAGGCTCAAGCAGCTGGGCGCGTCGACAGGCTGGACGCTCGCAGCCGTTGCAGGAATGGCAGCCGTCCCCGGAGCCGTCATGCTGCTGAACTCTGCCGTGAGTCAGGCGTTCAAAACGGCGTTCAACAGCAATGAGCTGACGCTCCTGGGGACTATCAGCGATGACCTGGAGCACGCAACGGATGCCGGGAATCCCCTGGCCTCCCTGCTGATCATCGCTGTGCTGGTAGTCACCCTCGCCCTCGCCGTGCTGGTGTTCCTCACCCGCCAGCTCGGCATCCTCGCGTTCGTGCTCATGGCACCCCTCGTGCTGGCGTCACTGGCCCGAGGGGGCGACACCTCCGCCATCAGGATGTGGGCGAATCGGCTGCTGGGCCTGATGTTCGCCCCGTTCGCCCTGCTGGCCATCTCCCCGCTGGTCGGCACCGCCAAAGCCGCTACGGGTGCGGGCTCCCTCGCCATGGACGCGGTGCTTCTGGTCGCCGTAGACGTCCTCATGCTCCGCTTGATCTTCCATGGCGTGCCATACATCGGTCCTCGGGTAGCCGGCGCTGTCCGTACGGCCGTCGAGCGCAGGACCACTGACCCTCTCGCACGAAATCTGGTGCGCGCGGGCGTGCCTGATTACTACGAGCGGGAGACCACCCCGCGCGGACCGCGCATGGTGGACACCCCCCGCCGCGCCCTCACCCAGGATCGGGGTGTCCTGCTTGCTGCGTTCGGCGTCACGCAGGATCGGCGCCCCGGACGGCTGACCACCGCATCTGCTGTCAAGCAGGTACGGACCGACGCAGCACGCACCGCGCAGATCGTCCAGGCGCGACGCCAGGCACGAGCCGCCGCCCAACCGCCGGCCCCGGCTACCCGGGCCCGGCCGGCCAGCCCTTCACCCCGCACATCCGCTCCGCGCCCTCCGGCTCCCCCCGGTCCGCGCCCTCCGGCTCCCCCCGCCCCGCCGCCTTCAGGCGCCTGACCCCTATCCCACGACCCACCCAAAGCAGCCGGCCCGGCGTCCCTCTCAGAGGGACGCCGGGCCGGCCTGCACATCCGGAAGGAGAAGATCGGTGTACTCCCTGACGCCCGGCTACCGCATTCCCGCCCTCCAGCGAGGCCTCAGCCCCGCAGAAATCCTGCTGACGAAAGCGACCGCCGGGGGCGGGGCCGCCGTCCTCATGTCGGCATTGATCACCCCGCCGCCCGTGTGGACATTCGGCGCAGTGGGCATGGCCGCAGCGCTGCTCAACGTGGCGCCGGGGCCCCGCTCTCTGGCACGGTGGGCCACTGTCGGATACCGGCACCTGCGGGAGCGCACCCTGCCGGACGCAATGACTGGCCGGCCCGGAGCCACCGCCACATGGACGCTGTACCCGAAGCACGGCACCATGCAGGACCCGCAGCGCCGCGCGGCTTTCCATGCCGCTTTCTCGCGGGCTCTCGTTTTCGCCGCCGGGCAGGCCCGCGCCGCCGGCATTCAGGTCCACGTCACCCACCACACCGACATCGGCGATTACACCGACCACACCCAGACGATCTCCGTGCACGTGCCCCGCGGCCTGGTCGGCCAGCCGGCGCGCGTCATCGACACCCTGGCCGCGGAATTCGCCGCGCTGGGAGACCTGACCTCGCTCACACCCGACCCGGTACCCGCCGTCATCGACCGAGGCCCCGGCTGGGTAGCACTCGACGACGGCCGTTACGCAGCCACTTCACGGATCACCTCCTGGCCCGACGAGACGGGGGGAGACCTCATGCCGCGGCTGCTGCTCGGCGAGGGCGCCTCACGCTCTCTCGCCGTGCTGTACCGGCCGCTGCCGGTGGCGCAGTCGAGGCGTTCCGCTAAGTGGCAGCGAGCGGCTGCCGAGGCCTTCACCAACGACAAGGTCAAGGCCGACAGGCAAGACATGGCCTCAGGTGTGGCGCATGGCGCCCTGGTCGACGGCGCCACCCTCGTGGACCTCGATGCCTATCTGACCGTCTGGGGCGACAGCCCGGAGGCCGTCACCGACGCCCGTTGGCAGGCCTCGCTCACCGCCGACCGATACCGGATCGGCCTTGACTGGCTCACCGGCCAGCAGCACCGCGCACACGTGATGACCACCCCGCACGGCGCCTCCACCCAGAAGGGAGCAGTTCTGTGATTCGTCTACCGTCCAGCCACGCCGCGATCACGGCACCGCTCGTCGCAGCAGGCACCGCATTTCCCGGGGTGCCCATTGGGCGGTCGCTGCTCGACGGCCGGCCCTTCCGTCTCTCCCCCGTCCTCACCCCCGCCACGCTCCTGCCATCGACCAACTCACTGGCACTGGGCGGACTCGGCTCCGGCAAGTCGACCACCGCAAAAGCCCGGATCCGCCGCGAGATCATGCACCACCAGCACCAGGCCGTCATCGTCGACAGCTTCGGCGAAGACGACGCGGGCGAGTGGGCTCCGCTGGTGCGCTCCCTCGGCGGCACCGTCATCGAAGCAGGCTCATTCACCCTGAACCCGCTCAGCAGCCTGCTCCCCCCCGAAGTTCGTGAGCAGCTGGTCCGGTCACTGATTGCTGCCGTTGAGCCGACCGCTCTCACCCCCCAGGCCGCCCACGCACTGCAGCATGCTCTCAACCACCCCAAAGCAACCTCCCTCGAGGGCCTGGTTGATGCGCTGATCGCCCCCGAAGACGGCCGGTGGCCTGCCGCCCTCCTCACCGAGTGGGGCATCGGCATGGCAATCGCCCTGTCCCGCTACACAGAGGGCAGCCTGCGCGGCCTCTTTGACGGCGAGGGCGCCACCCTTCCGGAGACGGATCTGCCGATCCTCTCGTTCGATTTCTCCCGCCTGGACCGCAACTCCCCTGCCATCCCCTCCCTGATGGCCGCAGTGTCCTGCTGGGCAGAGCATGTCTGGCTGCGGCAATCGACCGCCGTGCACCGGCACCTGGTGCTGGAAGAGGCCTGGCAGATCCTGCTATCCCCGGCCACCAGCGAGCTGATCCAACGGCTGCTCAAGAACAGCCGCAAGGCCGGTCTGTCCCTGGACGTCGTGATGCACACCCTGTCCGACCTCGGGGACGGTCCAGCCCGTGACCTCGCCAGGCTGTGCGAGGTGGTCCACATCGGCCGGCTGACTCCGGAAGAGGCCTCCATCGTTGGGGACCTGCTCGACCTGCCTGCCTGGGCAGTGACGGAGATTCCACGGCTCGATCCCGGCCGGGCGGTGTGGAAGGTGGGCCCCCACTACGTCGACATCATCGAGACCGTACTCAGCCAGGAAGAGACCGGCCTCACCGACACGTCATCCCGACGCCGCATGGCCCAGCAACATGCGCTGACCCCGGCCATCGAGCAGATCCAGCAGGACGACACAGCAGCCGACGAGGACGGCTACCAGCACGAGGAGTACGACCAGGAGGAGGCCGGCCTCACCGACACATACGACCAGGGCCCCGGCCCTACGAAGGAGGCACTCGACGACGACTGGACCTGGGACATGCCCCCCAACGTCGACACCAGGCACCACGATGTGCTCCAGGCCGCAAAAGCAGGACGGATCGATGAAGCCGCCTCGCTGGCCGCCCTCGGTGAGCGCGAAGACATCGCTGCTCACGGCATCAACTCCCCACAGGCAGCCGCGTGGCTGACCACCAGAGCCCATGTGGCGGATCTGTCCGGGAACACTGCCCAAGCCACGCAACTGCGCGCTACCGTCACGCACATGGGCAACGACCTCGAATGGCCCGGACAAGCCGGCGACAAGCCAGACGCACCGCCGACCGGGCGCCACCCGTCGCCCCCTTCACCGGACCCCGTCAGCGTGCCCCCGCCGGCAGCACGACGACGGAAATGGCCCTACGTCGCAGCGATCGCAGCCGTAGCAATCACTGCCTCAGTATGGAAATACAGCGAGATCGAAGAGCAGCGTCAAGACCGTGCCGAGACGGCCGCCGCCTACAAGGGAAGGTCCGGCGCCGCAGTCACCATCGATGGCGTCAAGGCAGACATAGTTGCTCACTGGAGCGGCGACAGGCAGAAAGTCATCCTCGAACTACGCACCTACTACAACCGCACCGTGAAGTATCTGCGCATCGACTCCACCGGAAAGACGGCCACCAGCGTGCAGGAAGACGGCTGGGTACCGAAGACACCCGAGATCGCCGTACCAGTAGAGGACCCGCTAGCGGACGTAACGGTCCGCGTAGCAGTCGGCGGAAAAACCTGGAAGAGCGGCGAGCGTGCCGAATCCCGCACCGTCCGTCTGTCCCCTACAGGCACCGCCTACGACGCAGAGAGTGGAAAGCGGCTGCCGTCCGATCTCTGACCTATTCCTGCCGCTGATGGCCCGCGCCCGCATGGGACGCGGGCCATCCTTTTGCGCACCGTCTCGGACGACCTGCCTGGTCCTCACCCTCCCCCTATACCCCGGGGAAGGGCGAGGACTGGACAGGCCGCCTGGCCAACACCCACCACCCGCCCTGCCGCGCCCCGCCGACATCGCACGCCGTCGACGGGGGCGCAGTGCTGTCCACCGACGACCGGAGGTCTCACCCGTGCTCACTCCCCGCCCGCGCCGCCGGATCGGCCGGCCCCGCCCCACCCGCCCCGGCC
>NZ_MPOH02000044.1 GCF_001896135.2 Streptomyces phaeoluteigriseus | reverse complement strand
GCCGCCCAGGCCGACCTGCTCGACACACTGCCCGGCATCCACCTCCCCGACCTGGACCAGCTACGAGACCGCGGAGTACTCGGCAGCCAGCCGCCCACCTCCCCCAGCCAACGCCGCCGCACCCTCGGAGCCAGCGACCACCCGACCGACCAGCCCGCCAGCTGACCAAGGCCAGCTCGGGCTGATCCAGCTGCCCCCGTGGCGGGCCTGCTGGCGCGGGGTGTACCCGAACAGCGGGCACACCCCGTGGAGAGATCCTCGGTGACATGGCACTGCCGGAACCGATGCTCACCACCCCGACCACCGACCCCCACCTGACACCCGGCTGGGCCGCAGAACCCAAGTGGGACGGCTACCGCGCCCAACTCGCCCGCTACCGTGACGGCCGCATCCTGCTGCGCTCCCGCCGCGGCACCGACATGACCCCCTCGTTCCCCGAGATCCAGGCAGCGGCCATCCAACTGCCCGGCGACACCGGCCTGGACGGCGAACTGGTGGTCTGGGAAGCAGACCGACTCGCCTTCGAACGGCTCCAGCAGCGCCTGCCCCGACGCGGCAACGCCGCGACGGCAGCCGCCAACCAATGGCCCGCCCACTTCGTCGCCTTCGACCTCCTGCGCCTGGCCGGCACCGACACCACCGCCTGGCCCTACCACCGCCGCCGCACAGCCCTTGAGGAACTCTTCACCAGCCTGCACCTGAAAGCACCGTGGACACTGTCCCCGTCGACCACCGACCCGGGCACCGCACTCGAGTGGCTGGACTGGACGGCCGCCGCTCTGCTTCAAACGGCTCACCGAGCCCTACCACCCCACCGCCAGAACATGGCGCAAGTACAAGGTCCGCGAGACCCACGACGCCATCGTCGGCGCCGTGACCGGCCCGACCGGCGCGCCACGGTCGCTGCTGCTCGGACGCCACGACACCACCAGGCAACTGCAGTACATCGGCCGCACCACCACGCTGACGCAGCCCGCCGCCCGTACCGTAGGCAGCCACCTGGCCCCGGCCACGACCGTCGCCACGCACCCGTGGCACGGCTGGACCTTCACCGCCGGCTGGGGCACCCGCGACGTCCTGGACGTGACCCTCGCACAGCCCGACGTCGTCGTAGAGGTCTCAGGAGACCTCGCACGCGACGCAGCCGGCCGGTGGCGGCATCCCGTCCGCTGGCAACGGGTCCGCACCGACCTCTCCGCCGCCGACGTCCCCCGCTGGACGTTACCGCCGCACTGACTGGCCGCGACAGCACAAGCGGCCGGTCTACTCAGGGGAGCCGCCGATTCACGGCCGTGCGGGTGGGGCCAGAATCTCCGCCATGTCAGAAACCTTCTGGGTCGCCCTCGGCTCAATCGGCACCACCCTGGCCTTCGGTGGCGTCGTGTGGCAGGGGTACCTCACGCGCGGAGCGCGCAAGGGAGGCTCGTGGCGGACCGAAGGTCGGGGCCCCTCCATGGCCTTGACGCACTCGCCCGCGCCTATGGCGTAGTCATCGCCTGAACGCAATCGCTCATGAGCCCCGTCAGCTGGACTCACCCGGCCGCGCGCGGTCCCACGCCGTCGGTGCGCCCGCACGCTCAAGAAAATCCTTGTGACGCGCCGTCGATACGTCTAACCTGCGGGCAGGTAAGGAGCCTGGGAAAGCACCTGGGCCACCACCGGTCACCTTGAGGTATGGAGCGTCGGAAAGCGCCCTCGCCACCACCTCCTCCCATCCCTGCGCACCCCTCCTGTCCGGCCGTTGTACGCCGGGCGGGCGAAAGGCGTCCCCTTGACCATCTACTCTCAGCACGCCAACCGTGGGAAGACTCAGGTCCTGGCGACCTACCCGGGTCCGGACGGCGTCGAATCCAAGACTGTGACGAGCCTGGGCGAACCGCGCCTTGCCATTCCGATCGTCGACGCCCTCAACCGGATCTCCGCCCTCGCCACCGTCCCCGTCAGTGTCCACGACCGCCGGGAACAGCGTGCGGACTACTACCCGCGCAAGCACCTTGCGGCACTGACCGAGGCTGCCGCCCGTGCCGATCTCCTCCATGGCGCCCACAGTCTCTGGTACGAGTACGTCTGTCTGCGGCTTCACCAGGCGCTGGCCGATCTGGAGAACGCTCTGGTGAGCGTGCCCGATACGGTCCGTCGGGCGGTCCATTGCGAACTGGAGGTGGAAGAAGCCGAGTTGCGTGCGGCACTCGACGACTTCTCGGGAACCTCCTCGAAACCCGAGACGGAGAACGTGCGCTGCTGGGAGTTCGCCCATCCCTTCGTGAAGCATGACGACGGAATGGACACACTGAGCAACGAGACCCGCGAACGGCTCGACCGCCATGAGGCAGGGCTCACCTCGCAGGAGCGGGAAAAGGCTGTCGCCGGCCTCCGGGTGCTGGTCACAGCGCACTCCCGGTGCACCGGAATGTGGGCCGCACTGGACGACCCCAGCTGCGAGCTCTTCGCCGAGCCGCACGACTCCGACGGTTTCTACATGACGGTCCAGGCTCCGGAGCCTAGCGTTGACGACGGCTGCTGGGAGGTCCAGGTCGGGCGCTGGGAGCCGGACGATCCCGACGAGGAATACGGGGAGCACAGCAGTGCAACGGGCAGCACCGTGATCGGCTGTGCCCTTCCCACTGCACCAGACGCCGACACAGTCGCGCACTTGCTGAAGTCCGTGGAGGAGAAGCCGCTGCTGCTTGCTCAGTGGGCCAAGACGCCAGTGGGCGCGACGCTTGCCGGGACGACGGTTGTGGTGACACAGCGCTACGACTCCTGATCGGGCGTCCGGAAAGCGATGCTGCCTGCTGGTGCGACGGACTGGCTGCGGCCGGCTGTGCTGCGCGCCTGTCGTGCGGGCTGCTCACGTGTACCAACCCGTCGTCGGCGCTGATCAAGGAGTGCGTGGTGCAGTCGGCGGCCGATGCCGTGGGACTGCCAGGGTGGGCGGACGGCGAGTTCGCACAGGCCCATGAGGCGTTGATGGCGGGCGGCTTGGGGGACATGGTCGGCCAGGGCGGGGCCGAACCAGTAGTCGGCCGAGCAGGGGAAGGCGTAGCCGAAGCCGACGGCGGTTCCGTCTGCGTAGGCGACGGTGAGGGTGAAGCCGGGGTGTTTGAGGTGGCCGGTGATCTGTTGGCGCAGTGCGGGGACGGACAGGCCCATCGCTTGTGCGCCGGGGTTGTCGACCAGTTCGGGGTGGGCGTCGGCCCAGATGTCGGCGACGGTGTCCACCAGGGGTGGGACCTGGCCGGGGCCGTAGGCGCGGATCACCTGCTCGTGTCGGGTGCTCTCGGTGGTCACCGTCTCCTCCTCAGCGGACGCTGGTCGTGGTGCGGTACTGCTCGAGCCAGTCGGCGACAGCGGGGACGTCTGCGTGCCGCTGGAGTGCGCTGTGGACATTCTGCAGCTGCTGCAGCAGACGCGTAGGCCTGCACCCGGAGAGTAATTCCGACGTCGGCTGTGGTTACGCTGCCTGCATGATTCGCGCTGTGATCTTCGATGTCGGCGAGTGCCTGGTGGACGAGAGCACCGAGTACGGCACGTGGGCGGACTGGCTCGGCGTTCCGCGTCACACCTTCCATGCGATGTTTGGTGCCGTCATTGCTCAGGGGCGGGACTACAGAGAGACGTTCCAGGAGTTCCGGCCGGGTTTCGATCTGTATGCCGAGCGTGAACGCCGCGCGCAGGCAGGCCAGCCGGAGACTTTCAGTGAGGCTGACGTGTATCCGGATGTGCGCGACACGTTTGCTGCCCTGCGCGCCGACGGGTTGTGGCTGGGCATCGCAGGAAATCAGACGGTGCGCGCGGGCCGGATCCTGCGGGAGTTGTTCAGCTCGGAGGTTGATCTGATCGGCACGTCCGACGACTGGGGGGCTTCCAAGCCTGCGCCTGATTTCTTCCACCGCGTTGCCCAGGTGGTGCCGTTCCAGGTCGAAGAGATGCTGTACGTCGGGGACCGTGTGGACAACGACATCCGCCCGGCGCATCGGGCGGGGATGCACACGGCGCTGGTGCGCCGCGGGCCGTGGGGGACGATCCAGTGGCGTACTGAGGAAGCGCAGAAGCTGCCGACGTTTCGCGTTGAGAGCCTGCTGGAGTTGTCCGGGCTGGTTGCCCGGTTCAACGACTCAGTGCGCTGATCGTGGTCGACCATCCGTAGAGGCGGTCGTCCAGCTCTCGCACGGACTGCCGCTGTTGGTGCGGTACGAGGGTCCGGCGTACCTCCCGTACGCGGTCCATTCCCATCGCGTACCAGGTGCGCTCGAGGTCGTCGAGCGCGCGCAGCGCGTACTGGCAAGCGCCGTCGGGGTTGCCGGCGGCCGCTTCCACGGCTGCGAGGTCGCCGAGGACGACGGTGCGCTGTTTGTCGTCCCCCGGATCGAGGGCGTCGAGAACGCTCTGCAGGGTTTCGCGTGCCTGGGGCAGGTGACCGGCCTTCAGCTGGGTGTTGCCTTTGAAGGCAGCCAGCCTGACGGGGCTGAACCAGTCCATCCAGGCCGGGCTTGCATGCTCCCTCTCCTCGGCCAGGACAGTTTCGGCATGGTGGATCAGCTGGAGTGCTGCGCGGGTGTTGTCGCAGCGCGTTTCGCACTCGGCCTCGACCGCGTCCAGCCAGGCGAGCAACTCGCTGCTGGCTGGGCCCCGGCGGGCGTAGGCGCGAGCCGCCGCCATCCGTTCAGCAGCCCCGTCCCGCATCCCTGCCCAGGCAGGGATGAACGCGCTATGCGCGAGGATCGCCGCTCCCAGCAGCGGGTCGTGGGCTTCGCCTGCTGCCTGCAGTGCTCGCACCAGAGTCTGCTGGGCCCTGTCGGCCTCCCGCAGGTCGAAGAACTCGATGCGTCCGGCAAGCAGCCAAGTCTCGGCGAGAGCGGCTGCGGTGCGCTGGCGGGTCTGTCCGGCCGTCTGCGCGAGCAGTGCGCATCCGAGAGCGGCGTGCGCCAGAGCGGCTGGATGCAGCGTCGCAGGGGGAACCGACCAGTACAGGCGTCGATGCGAGCGGGTCACTGCCGTGAAGTCCTGTGCTACGGAGGCGGGTTGCATGACGGCTGCCTGGCTGGGGACGGCCGCGAGGCCCACGGACGCGACAGCACCGCCGACCACGGCGCGCCGTGCGTCTTCGGGGCGGGCAGCATCGTGCGCGGTGAACCCGAGCGAGTTAAGGTCTTGGCCCAGTAGGCCTGTGAGTGCTTGGGCCAGATCCGGCTGCGGCCACGGCGGAGCGTCCGACTCCCACCTCCGCACTTGCCGCACCCCTACGTTCAAGGCATCGGCGAGAGCCTGCTGCGAGTGATAACCGGCCGCCATCCGTGCGGACTTCAGCCGGATGTTGCCTGCGGGGCGTGCCATTGCCTCACCTCCGTATCGACAAACTGAAGCAAGTGTCGACGAAGAGTCCTCTCTTTAGCCAGTCTCTCCTCCGCAGCCAGGCAGAAAGTCCGCTTTACGGCCACTAAAAGACCTGTCGAGGTCCTCGGATTGACTCACGGTGAGGGCCATCCTGGTTCGCATCCTGACCGTGATTCTTCGACAAGGAGCCGCCGCCGATGCCAACCCGCCTGTTACCGAACGGCCGCTCTGGGCAGCGTGATGTGCCGACTGATCACAATGGCACCGCGGCGAACTCGGCGGTACGCAAGCATCACCCGGTTCCACGCCGCGACCACGACGTGATGAATGAACGCTTCACAGTCCTCCCTCGGAGCAGAGGCGCGACACCGCGCTCGGAGGATGCGTGCCGGGTCGGGGTCATGCGGCGGATCGCCGCCGCCCGGCTGCGCTACTGCGGCCTGCAGGCACTCACCGACGACGTGATGCTGATCGTCTCCGAGCTCCTCACGAACGCCCTCCTGCACAGCGGCACCAGCGAGATCAGGCTGAAGCTGACCGCGAAGGAAGGCTTCCTGCGCATCGCTGTCAGCGACGGCGTACCGTCCCGGATCGCACCGGGGCCGGCCGGGCAGGAGGCCGAGTCGGGCCGCGGCCTGATCCTCGTGGCAGCGCTGGCCCAGCACCACGGCGGCACGTTCGGGACCAGCAACCAGGGTGCCACCGCATGGTGCACCCTCGCCCTGCCACAGCAGGAGGCATCGTGAACAGCCTCCTTCTGCCCAGTGCGCGCCGGCCGACCGAGCGGTGGAGGCCGCCCCTCGATACCAGGGCGCTGCACGAACTGCTGGTGAAAGTCCAGCGATGGGAGCCGTTCGACGCAGACGCTCTCCTCGACGACGTCGGCGAGCTCCTGGACGACGTCGCGCCGCCCGCGGACATGCTCCCCGAACTCGCCGACAGGCTGGGCAGGCACCTCGCCCAGCTCATCCACATCGGCGCGGGCACGGGCGCCGACAAAGACGACGAACAAGCAGACCGACTCGTCCGGCGGGCTCGCCAACTGCGCAATGCCGTGCTGCCGGATGAGTACCGGCAGGCCGTCGGACACCTGCGGCGCACGGCGTGGACGGTCAACGAACTGGCCGAGCGTCTCGCTTTCCTCGGCTGCCTGAAAGCGGTGGCGGCGTGATCGTTCCCCCTCTCCCCCACAGTCCCTACCCCTCGAACCGCAGGAAGTGGCGCACCGTGCCCACGCAGACTGGCCCCGGTCTCGTTCCGTTCATCACCCAGAGGGAAGGCGAGGACGCGGCTCCCGACAACCTGATCCTCCTCCCCCACACCGATGGCCGGCTGCATCTGCACTACCTCGACGAAGACCCCCGCGACCGCGACCTCCGCGGCGTCCTGTGGGCACGCTGCTCCTTCAATTCTCTTGATGGACAGGGTCAGCCGACCGGGCGACCGCAGTGGAAACTGATGCACCCCTACCGGCAGATGATGACCATGCAAGCCCTGCGCTGCCAGATCTGCACCAACCCCGCCCGCACCCCACTGGGACTGATCTTCCTTGCGGGACCGGACGACCACACCTCGGGCACGGCGGAAGTGCTGACCAACCAGCCGCCCGTCTGCGCCCGCCACCTGCGCACCGCAGCCCGGCTCTGCCCCCACCTCGACGGCAGCCCGACCGTGTTCCTCGCGCAGAGCGCACCGCTGTACGGAACCACCGGCACGCTGTACGGACTGGGAGCCGAGGGCGTGCAGCCAGTCGCGCAACCGGGACCGCCTCTGCCGTACGGACACCCCGACACCGGCTGCTTCCTCGCCTCCCAGCAGATCCGACGCCTCACCGCCTACCGCATCCTCGACCTCGACGAACTCTGCGACCAACTCCGCACCCACAGCGAATAGAAGCCCCTGCCCGAAAGCCCGCACACCCCCCGTAACCGGGCTTTCGGGCAGGCCCCGCCCGGCGCGAGAGGTCCCCCGGCCCGGCCGCCCTCCCCCTGGCGGCCGGCTGCCCCTCCCGCGCCGGGCCCCACACACCCTTCTCCCTGCGGATGAGGGAATGAGTGCCCGCCCACGTCGTGGGCCCTTGAGCAGGGGGCGCGCTCGCGCCAGGTGTCCGGAGGAGAACGCTCTCCTGTCTCCCACCTGGCCTTCCTTCGGCCCGGGACGTCGGAGGTGATGAGACCCCTGACGTACAGCAGCCGCCGTCCTCGGCCTGTCCGGCAGCTGGGTGGTCGAAGAATCCGGCGCCGCCGCACACCCCGCGCGCCGGCGAAAACCGGGCGGACAATGCCGGTGGAGTCTTCATGGCCGAGTCAAGGCCTCTGCTGGGCCGCTGGCACTGTCAGGCGTCGTGGTCGGCGGCCTCTTCGAACAGCTCCATGGCGTGGTTGTGGAAGCGGCGTTCGGTGTCGCGGCACGGGGCGTTGAAGAAGGCTCGTTGAGCTTGGGCAAGATCACAGTGCAGCAGGCCCATGGTCACGAACACGGCTTCCACTCCGTGGCACCCGTTGTCCTTGAGGAACTGCTGGAGTGCGTCCGTGTCGCCGGTTGCCTCCCAGACGGGCCAGGCGGTTTCCTGCATGGCAGCGATGCGCGCTGATCGTTCTGCGTCGAAGCCCACTGGGGTCCGCCTCTCTGGTTCGGCCCGCAGGCTACCGCCAGGTAGGCGGGGTGCGCTGGTCCGTTTAGCCGACTTGGGCCTTCACGAGGGCGTCGGCTTCCTCGCCCTGGAGGACCAGGTCCGCGCTCTCCTCTTCCAGAGATCGTCAACGCGATCCTCTACTCAACCAGCAGCGGCGGCCCGCACCGTCGAATCCCCCTGGCCCGCGCGCACGACGCAGGCTCCGTGGCTCCGCCCCCTTGTGGGAGCCCTCCGGGCCCGCGGCGTGGGTTTGGACGCCGGCCGGCTGCCGCGGTGGTGGGCTGCCGCGCGGTACGCGCCCTGCCCCTGGCCTCCGCAGACGAGCGCAGGCGTGGCGGGTGGGACCAGGATCATGCCGTAGGCTTGCCGTACCGACGCGGGGTGGAGCAGCTCGGTAGCTCGCTGGGCTCATAACCCAGAGGTCGCAGGTTCAAATCCTGTCCCCGCTACCAACACGACTGGCCCCCTCGACCTGATGGTCGAGGGGGCCAGTCGCATTCCAGGCTCGCCGGCCCGGCGTGACGACCCGTTCCCGTAGCCGGCTCTGCCGTAACCGCTCGCCCTCGGCTACGGGCCAGCGCCGGGATTGCCGTGTACGACCGACCCGCTTGTACATCGCCTGAGCCAGGGCCATGCATGAACTCCCCCTCATCCACGTGGAGCCGCTCTCACGGCGTGAGTCCGTCCAGCTGCCCGACCTGTTTGACGCCGTCCGCCACGCCGCCGACGGCGCCTAGTCGGCGCAGGCCTCGTCTGCCCCTGCAGTGTGGTTCTCGCGTGCGAGGCAGACGAGGGCGGGGGCCGGAACTGTGGTTTGCGGCGTGCCGGGTGTTCTGCCGACAATCTGGGACGATGCTGTTATGGAGCCGCTGCCTACTCCCTGCCCCGCTCGCCTGATTCCTGATGCGACAGGTGGCAGCGCCTTCGACCACGTCTACCGGCAGGCCCAGGCGCGGCGTGTCGTGTTCGTCGCCATCGAGAGCCAGGGCCAGTGGTGGACGGTGAAAGCGGACACGCTCACAGCCGGCCCGGGCCTCGCGATCGACGCCGACGTGAGCGATGCCGCCCGCGATGCGGTCAGGCGCCTGGTCGACGACGGTGAGGTCCGCTCGGACGCCTACGCAGGTCCGGTCTACTTCGTCCTGCACGGAGTACAGAGCGAAGCCCGGGCCCGGGAACTCGCGGCCGCCTTGCATGCGGCCCTGTACGGCGACCTCGAACCCCTGACCCGCGCAGTACCCGACGCGCCATGACCGGGGGCGCGGCTGCGTTCCAGGGTTGCTTGGCGGGCTGGTCGATCAACGCCTCACCCACTGCGGCGCTGACCACCAACGCGGGCCACGGCCGTCGGCGACCGCTTCCCGCGCTCCGGTGGCACCAACGTTCACTCCACTCACGGCTGCGCGGTAGGGCCTCCACATGCGGCAGGCGCCGGCGGCTGCCACCGTATGGGTGAAGGAACTGCTCCACACGAGCTACACCGGAAGGGAGCCAGCCATGATCACGGCGCACCCTCCGCTCCTGCGGGAGCTGATCGAACGATGCGAAACGCTCAGGCACCGCCTGGCCGCCGACAACAGCCCTGAGACCACCCGCCGGCTGGAGGACGCGGCCTACACACTGTGTGTGATCACCGCAACCCGCCAGCTCGACACGGCACTGTTCGTCGCCCGCCGCCAGATCGCCGAGGCCACGAGACAAAGCAGCCCCTCCCCCACTGAAATGCCGTCTGGCTTGCGGCCTGATGATGCGCAGCACGGTCCCAGACCCACACCGAGGTGGGACCCGGGGCGGGGCGGGATCCGGGGCGGG
>NZ_MPOH02000043.1 GCF_001896135.2 Streptomyces phaeoluteigriseus | reverse complement strand
ACCCTCGCCGTCCGCTCCCCGCGCCCCCGCGCCGGCGCCCACGCCCCGCCGGTCCGGTCACCGAGCCGGCCCCGGACACCCGGTGCCGGCGGGCGTCACCGACCCGGTCGGGCCCTCCGCACAGGGCTGAACGGCGCACCGCCCCGGTACCACCGACGGTCCCGGCGCCCACCCGCGGCCGGGACCGCCTCCGGCGAAACGGTTCCCCCGGGAGCCCGGCGCCGCGCACGAACCACCCCACACCTCGGCCGTGGAGCACCTCGATGCACGTTCCCCACGGCGCGCGACGCCCCGGCGCGACGCGCGTCACCCTGCTCACCGAAGGCACCTACCCGCACAGTCACGGCGGCGTGAGCGTCTGGTGCGACCAACTCGTCCAGGGCATGCCCGACATCGACTTCGACGTCCTCGCCGTCACCGGCACGGGGCGCGAACCCTTGGTGTGGGACCTGCCCGCGCATGTCACGCGGGTGCGGTCCGTCCCCCTGTGGGGCGCCCCGCCCGAGGGACGCGCGCCCCGCGGCCGGTCCCGCAGCCGGCTCGCCGACGCCTACGAGCGGTTCCTGACCTCGCTCCTCGATCCGTGCGCGGAGGACGGCTTCGCGCCCGCGCTGTACGACCTGGCACGGGCGGCGGCCGACGGCGGCCTGAGCGCGTTCCTGCGGGGCGACCGGGCGATCGCCCTGCTGGCCTCCGTGTGGCACCGTCCCGGTCTGGCCGTGCGCGAGGCCCGGCCGACCGTCCACGACGCGCTGACGGCGACGGCCCTGCTGGAACACGCCCTGCGCCCGCTGGCCGTACCGCCGCCGGAGAGCGGGGTCGCACACGCGGTCAGCGGAGGCGTCGCCGCGCTGCCCGGTCTCGCCGCGCTCGAACGGCACGGTGTGCCGCTGCTGCTGACCGAGCACGGCGTCTACCTGCGCGAGCGCTACCTCGGTTACCGGACCGCCCCCTATCGCTGGCCGGTGAAGGCGGTGGTGCTCGGCTTCTTCCGGCTGCTGGCCGAGGAGACGTACCGCCGGGCCGCGCTGATCACTCCCGGGAACCGTTACAACCGGTTGTGGGAGGAGCAGGGCGCGCCGCCCCGGAGTCGATCCGCACCGTCTACAACGGCGTGGACCCGGCCGCTTTCCCCCCTGCCGGGCCCGAGCCGGAGGTACTCACCCTCAGCTGGGCGGGCCGGGTCGACCCGATCAAGGACCTGGAGACCCTGATCCGGGCCTTCGCCCTGGTGCGGGCCGAACTCCCCGGCGTACGGCTGCGGTTGTTCGGCGGGACGCCGCGGGGCGGAGAGGCCTACCGGGAGCGGTGCGAGGCGCTGGCCGCCGCGCTGGGGCATGCGGACGCCGTCACCTTCGAGGGCCGCGTCGACGACATCAAGGACGCCTACGCGGCCGGCCACGTGGTGATGCTGTCCAGCATCAGCGAGGGCTTCCCGTTCACCCTGATCGAGGCCATGTCGTGCGGGCGGGTCACCGTCTCCACCGATGTGGGCGGGGTCCGCGAGGCCGTCGGCGACACCGGACTGGTGGTGCCGCCCCGCGATCCGGCCGCGATGGCCGCCGCGGCGCTGGAGCTGCTGCGCGACCCGGCGCGGCGCCGGGCGATGGGCGAGGCGGCGCGGCTTCGGGTGATCGAGCAGTTCACCCTGCGGCAGACCATCGACACGTTCCGCTCCATCTACCAGGAACTGCCCGCACTCGGGCGGGGGTTGCCCGCCCAGGTCGTGATGCCCGCCCCGGCGGTCACCGGCACGGGGAGCCTCGCCGGATGAGCGGCCCGATGTCCCTCGAACCCGGCGGCGCCGAGCAGGACACCCTGGCGCTGCGGCTGGCGGCGCCACCCGGCCCGCCGCGCCGCCGCCCGCGCTGGGCCCTGGACGACACCACCCTCGCCGTCCGGCTGCCCCGGCGGGGCCCCGACGAGGAGGCGGTCAGCGCCCTGGCCGCCGAACTCGCCGACCGGGTCGGCCCCGCCGTCCACCCCTACGAGGTGGCCGCGCTGCTGGAGGCGGAGGGCCTGTCCGCCTCCCTGATCAAGGAGCGGTACGGCCACCCGAACCTGTTCTCGCTCGCCTCCGCGCTCTACGAGCGGGTGCCGCGCACCTTCCCCGAACCGGCGCCCGCGGCCGACCCCTGGCGCCCGGACACCCTGCGCTGTCTGCTGCGGGGCGCCCTGTTCGCGCTGCCCGGCCTGGCCTGGCCGCTCACCGCGCCCCTGTGGGACGCGGGCCGCCACACCGCCGTGCTGGTCGTGGCGGGGCTGATCTCCTGGGCCTGGGGACAGGCACTGGGGCACCGGGCCCACCTGCGGCTGACGGCCGGACGGCGGGAAGCGGGCCGTACGCTCCTGGTCGGCGCGCCCCTCGGGGCGGCCGTCGCCACGGCGGCCGCCGCGCTGCCCGCCGACGGCGGCCCGGTGACCGCTGGTGGCGGCCGCAGTCGGTGTACCTGGCGGCGGCCGGTGTGCTGCTGGTGCTGGGCCGGGAGCGGCTGCTGCTGGCCGCGCTCACCCCGCTCGTCGCCGGTGCCGCCGCGCTGTTGCGGTGGGACCTCACCCCGTCGTTGCGGGCCGGGCTGCCCCTGCTGGCACTGCTCGCCACGCTCGCCGTGACCGGCCACGCGCTGCGCACCGCCCTCGCCGTCCCCCCGGCACCGGCCGCCACCCGGCCGCGCCCGCTGCGGTCGCTTCCGTACGGCCTGTTCGGGCTGGCCGCTGGCGTGCTGGTGCTGCTGGAGGGCCACCAGGAGCCGTACGCCGTGATCGTGCTGACCGTGAGCATGGGGCCGGCGGAATGGCTGCTGTACCGCTTTCGCGGGCTGTCCGTCGCCGCGCTGCGCGCCACCGCGACGCCCGCCGCCTTCCTGCTGCGCTCGGCCGGGGTCCTCGCCCTCTGTCTGCTCGCCTACGTCCTGCCGCTGCTGCCCGCGGCCCTGCTCACCGGAGCCGATCCGGCCGTCCTGCTGCCGCTCGCCGCCGCCCTGTGGACCGCGCTGCTGCTCCAGGCCTTCGGGGTGGCCTGGCCGCCCGCCGTGATCTGCCTCGCGGCCGCGGCCTTCGCCTCGGCGGCCACCCTGTCCGGCCTGCCACCCGGCCCGGCCGCCCTGCCGCTGTGCTGCGGCGCCGCCGCGCTCTGCCTCGCGGTGTGCGCGCTGCGGCTGCTCGGTCGGCCCGCCCCGCACGCCTGACCGCGCCCACCTGACCGCACACCGGCTCCACGCTCCCCGTCACCCGACGACCAGGAGTCGACCGACAACCGGAAGGACCAACCGAGTTGACCTCCGCACCGCTCGCCGCCGTCACCGGAGCCGAGGGTTTCATCGGCTCGCACCTCACCGAGGCGCTGGTCGCCTCCGGCCACCGGGTGAGGGCCATGGCCCAGTACAACTCCTTCTCCTCCTACGGCTGGCTGGAGACCCTGCACCCCGATGTCCTGGACCAGGTGGAGATCGTCCTCGGCGACGTCCGCGACCCCGGCTCGGTCCGCGGGCTCCTCGAAGGCGCCGACGTCGCCTACCACCTGGCCGCCCTGATCGCGATCCCGTACTCCTACCAGGCACCGCACAGCTATGTGGACACCAACGTCACCGGCACCCTCAATGTGCTGGAGACGGTGCGCGCGCTCGGCACGCCCCGGCTGGTGCACACCTCCACCAGTGAGACGTACGGCACCGCCCGGACCGTACCGATCACCGAGGACCACCCCATCAACACCCAGTCGCCGTACGCCGCCTCGAAGGCTGGCGGGGACCGGCTGGCGGACAGCTACCACGCGAGCTTCGACACCCCCGTGGTGACGCTGCGGCCGTTCAACACCTTCGGGCCGCGCCAGTCGATGCGCGCGGTCATCCCCACCGTCATCGGGCAGGTGGCCGCCGGCGAGCGCACGCTCACCCTCGGGGACCTGCGCCCCACCCGGGACTTCACCTTCGTCGAGGACACCGCGCAGGCGTTCCTGGCCGTCGGCACCGCGCCCGCCGAGCGGGTCGTGGGCCGCACCTTCAACGCCGGTACCGGCGGGGAGATCTCGGTCGGCGACCTGGTGGCGCTGATCGGGAAGGTGATGGACACCGCGCTCGACGTGCGCGAGGACCCCGCCCGCATCCGGCCGGCCAACTCCGAGGTGCTGCGCCTGGTCGCCGACGCGAGCCGGCTCGCCGACGCCACCGGCTGGCAGCCCGCGCACACCCTGGAGGAGGGCCTCGCGCGCACCGTGGAGTTCTTCCGCGACCCCGGCAACCTGTCGCGTTACAAGACCGGCATCTACAACATCTGACCCGTCCGGCACGTCCCGAGCACACGCATGAAGGAGGAGCCCCATGATGCACGCAGTGATCCTGGCGGGAGGCAAGGGCGTCCGGCTGCGGCCGTACACCACCGCGCTGCCCAAGCCGCTCGTCCCCATCGGTGACCAGCACGCGATCCTGGAGATCGTGCTGCGCCAGCTCGCCACGGCCGGCTTCACCAGCTGCACCATCGCCATAGGACACCTCGGCGAAATCATCCGCGCCTACGTCGGTGACGGCACCCAGTGGGGCCTGGCCGTCGACTACGCCACCGAGGAGAGCCCGCTCGGCACCATGGGCCCCTTGCTGACACTGCGGGAACGGCTTCCAGAAACGTTTCTGGTGATGAACGGCGACGTCCTGACCGACCTCGACTACACCGACGTCCTGCTCCGGCACCGCGCGTCGGGGGCGCCGCTGACGATCGCGACGTACGCGCGCAGGGTGCAGATCGACTTCGGGGTGCTGACCACCGCCGACAGCAGGGTGGTGGCGTTCACCGAGAAGCCGAGCATGGACTACCGGGTGTCGATGGGCGTCTACGGCCTGACACGCTCGACGCTGGACGGCTACACGGCCGGACTGCCCCTGGGCTTCGACGAGTTGGTTCTCGACCTGCTGGAGTCCGAGAACCCGCCGCACGCCTACGATTTCGACGGGTACTGGCTGGACATCGGCCGCCCGGACGACTACGACCGGGCGAACGCCGAGTTCACCTCCCGCAAGTCACTGCTGCTCAAGGGAGCCTGAGCACCACATGCGCATTCTCGTCCTCGGCCACACCGGCTACCTGGGCGCCCACGTCGCCGAGCGGCTGCGGGCCCTGCCGGGCACGCGGGTGCTCGGCGGCGGCCGCTCGCCCGCCGCCGGGTTCCCCGTCGACCTCGCCGCCGTCCGCCCGGAGCAGTTGGCGAAGACCCTCGCCGCGGCCGCGCCCGACACCGTCGTCAACTGCGCGGGCGCGACCGGCGGCGACGCCGTGACCCTGGCGGAGGTCAACGCCCGCGGCCCCGCCGTCCTGTGCGCGGCGCTGCGCTCGGCTGCCCCGGCGGCGCGGCTGGTCCACCTCGGCTCGGCCGCCGAGTACGGCCCCGGCGCCGTGGACTCCCGGGTGACGGAGTCGGCGGCCACCAGCCCGGCCGGCCCGTACGGCGCCACCAAGCTCGCGGGGACGGCCGCGGTGACCGCCTCCGGGCTGGACGCGGTGGTGCTGCGGGTGGGCAACCCGGTGGGGCCGGGGGCGCCCGCCTCGGGGCTGCCGGGCCGGATCGCCGGGCTGCTGCGGGCGGCGGGCACGGACCCGGAGGCGGTGCTGCGGCTGGGCGACCTGTCGGCGTTCCGCGACTTCGTGGACGTACGCGATGTGGCGGGTGCCGTGGCGCTGGCGGTCACGGCGCCCGGGCCGCTGCCGCCGGTCCTCAACATCGGTGGTGGCCGGGCGGTCCCGGTGCGCGAGCTGGTGCGGCGGCTGGTGCGGCTCGCGGCCTTCGCGGGGCGGATCGAGGAGAACGCGGCGGGTACGGCGGGCTCGGCCCGTTCCGCGGAGGTCTCCTGGCAGTGCTCGGACATCGGCGCCGCGGCGCGTGCCCTCGGCTGGCGCCCGGTCCACTCCCTGGACGACGCCCTCGCCGCGCTGTGGGGAGGCGAGGGTACGTCGTGAGCCTGCTGATCCCGCTGTACGTCCATCCGGCCGAGGACCCGGGGGCCTGGCACCGGCTGATCACCTCGGCCGCCGGCACCTACGGGGTCGTCCTCAACCCGGCGAACGGCCCGGGCGAGGGCCCCGATCCGGCGTTCGCCGCGGCGGCCGGCGCGCTGCGGGCGGCGGGGGCGCGGCTGCTGGGGTACGTCGACACCGATTACGGGACGAGGGACGGCGCGGAGATCGCCGACGAGGTACGCCGGCACCAGGAGTGGTACGCGGCCGACGGCTGTTTCCTGGACCGGGTGACCGCGACCCCCGAGGCTCTGTCCGCCTGCCGCCGGCTGGTCCGGGCGGTGCGGCGGCTGGGCGCGGGGACGGTCGTGCTCAACCCCGGGGTCCATCCGGCGGCCGGGTACACGCGGCTGGCCGACCTGACCGTCACCTTCGAGGGGCACTGGTCGACGTACGTCTCGGCGTTCAGCAGACCGGCCTGGACGGTTCGGGAGGCGCCCGAGCGGCTGTGCCACCTGGTCTACGGGGTGCCGGAGGCGCTGGTGCCGCTCGCCGTGCGCACCGCGCACGAGCGCGGCGCGGCGGTCTGCGGTCCGGTCACCGGTGAACTGCCGAACCCCTGGGCCGAGTTGAGCCCGGCACTGACCGGAGTCCGGCCGTGAGGCGGGCCGCGGCGGGTTTCATGGCACTGGCCGCCCTGCTGGTCGCGGCGTTGAGCGGCTGTTCCGGGGACGGCCGGACCGCCGACCCGGCCCCGACGGCGAGACCTCGGTGGCAGCCTGGTCCCGGCCTGGCCTGGCAGTGGCAGCTCGACGGGAAGGTCGACCCGTCGGCCGACGTGCCCGTCTACGACATCGACGGCTTCGAGAACTCCGCGGCCGACGTGGCCCGGCTGCACCGGGACGGCCGCAAGGTCATCTGTTACGTCAACGTCGGCGCGTGGGAGGACTTCCGGCCCGACAAGGACGCCTTCCCCCGCTCGGTGCTCGGCGAGCCCAACGGCTGGGCGGGCGAGCGGTGGCTGGACATCCGACGCCTGTCCGTCCTGCGACCGCTGATGGAAAGGCGCTTCGACATGTGCCGCGACAAGGGCTTCGACGCGGTGGAACCCGACCTGATGGAGGGATACGGCAACAAGACCGGTTTCCCGCTCACCGCCCGCGACCAGCTCCGCTACAACCGGATGATCGCCGGACTCGCCCATGAGCGCGGCCTGTCGGTGGGACTGAAGAACGACCTTCCCCAGATCCCGGAGCTGGTCGGCGACTTCGACTTCGCGGTCAACGAGGAGTGCGCCCAGTACGACGAGTGCGACCGCCTCACCCCGTTCGTCGCGGCGGGCAAGGCGGTCTTCCACGTGGAGTACACGGAACCCGCCGGGGAGTTCTGCCCCCAGTCCCGCAGGCTGCGCCTGTCCTCGATGCTGAAGAAGCCGGAACTGGGGGTGTGGCGCAGGCCCTGCTGAGACCTCGGGCGGGACGCGCCGATGCCCGGAATGCCTCCGGGTCCGGGCAGGGCGGTCACCGGGTCGGTGGCGGACTCAGCCCAGCAGGGCCAAGACCTCCTGGTGGCCGTTGGATATGAAGGACTCCAGGGGCCGCAGCTCCTCCGCCGGGACGGCGGGCCGCAGGCCCGGGAAGCGGGCGAAGAGCGCGGACAGGGCGATGGACGCCTCCATCCGCGCCAGCTGGGCTCCCAGGCAGTAGTGCACTCCGTGCCCGAAGGAGAGGTGTTCGCCCCGGGTGGCGCGGGTGATGTCGAACCGGTCGGCGTCCTCACCGTGCAGGGCGGGGTCCCGGCCCGCGCCGGCGTACGAGATCGTGATCGCCTCGCCGCGCGCGATCGTCACCCCGCCGATCTCCAGGTCCTCCACCGCGTAGCGCAGCACGGAGTGGGCGCCGGGCGCGTCCAGGCGCAGCGACTCGTCGATGACGTCCTCCCAGGACGCCCGCCCGGAGCGGACGAGTTCGAGCTGCTCGGGATGGGCCAGGAGGCGGGTGATCGCGTTGTCGAGGAGGTTCACCGTCGTCTCGTATCCGGCGGTGAGAAGCAGGATGAGGTTGTCCGCCAGTTCCTTGTCGCTCATCACGGCGCCGTCGTCGTCGCGGGCGCCGATCAGGTCCGTGGTCAGGTCGTCGCCGGGCTCACGCTTCTTCAGGGCGACGAGGTCGTTCATGGTGGCGTAGAGGCGGACGACATTGCTCTGTGCCTCCTGTGTGGACGACGTCGTCGCGAAGAAGCCCTTGATCACGCGGAGCAGCTCACCGCGTGCCGACTCGGGGACTCCGAACAGTTCGGAGACGACGCTGCTGGGCAGCGGGTGGGCGTAGTGCTCTCTGAGGTCCACGACCGAGTCGGGCGCGGCCTGCGCCAACTCTCCCAGTTTGTCTAGCAGTTCGTCGACGATCTTCTCGACGCGGGGGCGCATCGCGTTGACCCGGCGGACGCCGAACGCGCCGGCGACCGGGCGGCGCAGCCGGGTGTGCTCGGTGCCGTACGCGGTGACCATGTTCTGTACCGAGACCCAGATGGACAGGGGCCAGTCGGCGGTGACCTCGCCGTCGATCCAGGCCGGCCAGTGCCGGTAGGCGTCCTTCGAGACGCGCGGGTCCAGCAGGAGCCGCTTGATCAGTTCCGCGCTGGTGACCGACCAGGCCGGTACGCCGCCCGGGAGTTCCACCCGGGTCACGGGGCCGCGTGCCCGGATACGGCTGATCTCGCCCTGGATGTCGCGGCCGCCGGGATCGATGGCGAAGGGACACGTCGCGGGCTGCTGGGTGGCGTCCGTGGGCTGGGTGGACCGGGTGGGCTGCATCGTCGATTCCGCTTTCGGGTGGAGTGAGGTGGTGTGCGGTGGAGTGAGTGGCGTGACAGGGAGGCCGGTTCAGCCGGCCGCTGGCGCGGTGGCGGGCAGCGGGTCCCTCAGGTGCTCGCGGTACCAGGGAGCGCAGGCGGCGAATTGCTCGGCGAACCCGGGGCCGGGTTCCAGCCCGGCCAGGGACCACAGCTCGGAGCTGTCGAACCAGTGGTCGGTCCCGAACTGGGCGAACCGTCGCACCAGATCCGCGTCGGCCGGACCGCCGAGGTGCGCTTCCAGGTCGGCCCGTGAGACGTCCCCCCGCGGCAGGGGCAGACCCAGCTGCCGGCAGAGCGCCGTGACAAGGTCGCGTACGACGACCGGGCGGGGATGGGCCGCGTGCAGGACGGTGGACGCGGGCAGCGGAGCCGGCCGGGTCACCAGGGCCGCGGTGACCCGGGCCAGGTCGTCGACGGAGATCAGCGACAGCCTGGCCCGCCCGCCCTCGATCCACCGCGGCAGCCGTGTGATCATCTGGACGAGGGCGGGCACGAACCACACGTCCCCCGCCCCGTAGACCAGGTACGGGCGCAGGACGGTGCCGCCGGCGGCGAGGACGCTCCTGTCGCCCGCGAGTCGCGAGGCGCTGGTCACCGACAGCGGTCGGCCGGACGGCGCGGGCTCGCCCCGGTGGGGGCCGGGCCCGTACACGGCGGCGGTGCCGAGCCGTACGAAGCGCCGGACACCGGACCGGTGCGCCTCGGCCAACAGGGCTTCCGTACCGGCGGTGTTAACCGCGTGGGCGGTCGCCGGATCCTGCGTGATCAACGAGGCGAGGTGCAGGACGGTGCCGACGCCGCGGCACACCCCGCGCAGGGACGCGGGGTCGGTGAGGCTTCCCCGGACGACGGCCGTCGCGGCGGCGCAGCACTCCGGTACGTCCCTGTCGTGGACGAGCAACCGCAGTCGCGGCCGCCCCTCGTGGGCGAGCAGCCGGTGGACGGCCCGGTGGCCGATGAACCCGGTCGCGCCGGTGACGAGGACGGTCGGCGTACCGCCGTCCCACCGGTGTTCACGACTGCTCACGATCACGCCTCTTTGCGAAAGAGACAAGCCAGCCGTGCGCACGGGCGGGGACGGCTGCCGTGACGCGCGTTACGATGACAGCGCTGTCAACGGTGGAACTCGGCCGGTGCGGAGAGGAATTGCGGATGCGCGGAGATGACCGGCCGGACTTTCCGGCCGTGAAGTCGTGCGTCACAGGAGTGGGTTCCTTTCCTGGAGCGGAGCCGTCGAAGCGGGTCGTCGCCCCGCGGGGCCCGTGGCCCGGCGCTCGTCCGGGCAGGACTGTGCGTGAGCTGCCCGGCGGCGCCCGTGCGTGTGCCCTGTGCACCGGGCACACGGAGGGGCGCCACCAGGCGTCGATGACGGTGACGAGGACCGGACGGTGCGGGTCGGCGGCGTACCGGACACGGCGGACGGCGACCTGGAACGCCGGTCACCGGCAGCGGTGGGGACGAACCGCGGGACAAGCGGGCCGGTCGGCGGTGACGCGGACCCCGCTCGACGACGGGCGGGTGGACGAAGGGACTGTCAGTCTTGCGCCGACGCGCCTTCGAGGAGCGCGGAGAACACCGGGCGGCCGTTCTGGCGACCGGTGACCTCGATCGCGGTGAGCTGCGGCATGCCGGTCGGCCTGAGGCGGGTCTCGATCCAGCACGGGTGGCCGTACTCGACATAGCCGAGGAAGGCCACCTTGGCCGAGGTGTGGTGGTGCAGGGCCGGTGCGACGGTCGCGTTCGCGGCCTGGAACGCCGCTTCGACGAGGAGCATCCCCGGGAAGTGGTCGTTGCGGTGGTCGAACAGCGTCGGGTGCCCGAAGTCCGCGCGCAGCAGCCAGCGCCCGAACGGCGCGTCGGCCGACGGGGCCGGCTCGGGAGCCGGGGCGAGCAGGACGTCCATCACGCGGGTGCGGCCGACAGCGGCCGGCGGCACGGGATCGGGCTGGACCGGCTGTGTGGCGGCCTCGATCTGCGCCCCGCGCAGCCTGCGGTAGACGGCCGGGCTGACGATGTCGAAGCGACCGCCCCCCCGCGCCACCGTCCTGCCGTCCGCGCGCAGCGTCATGTCGCAGTTCATGGCCCCCAGCCGACGACCGCGCAGACGCAGGTCCGAACAGACGACCTCCACCTCGACGCGGTGGGTCCCGACGGCCGAGGCCGGACGGGCCGGTTCCCGGGTGTACGCCATGTCCCACATGACGAAGTGGTGTCCCAGCGGCACGTCGTAGGCGGCGTGCGCCAGCAGCAGACCGCACTGCCGGATGGTCTCGCCGATCAGGTTGGCCGCGTGGTCGCCGTTCACCCGTGCGTAGAAAGGGTGGCCTTGAGGCCATGCGACACTGATCAGATAGCGGTCCTCGGCCAGAGGCCGCCAGCCGACCGGCAGCACATCCGACGGGTTCGAGCGGTGCACCAGCTCCTTGACGACCGGATACAACGGCACATCGGCCGAAATGTCCGTTTCCCCACGTCTGGAAATGGGCGCACTGATCTCACTTACAGCTATGGCTTGCATTGCCTTCCCCCCAGGAATGCGACGCTGAGCTCGAGGTGAGCCCGAGCGGGACGTAACATACGTGTGAGTCGGTATGTAGCTCAATGGGTTGTCTCACATAGTGAGATTAACGACTCGTTACGTCGGCTCCACCAGCACAGACAGCGCAGCCCCCGGAGGTAGAACCCATGGCGACGCAGGAACGAGGTCTCGCGACCCGCCGGATGATCCTGGAGGCTGCAGGGGCCGTCTTCTCCGAACGCGGCTACAGCGCCGCGACGGTCTCCGATGTGCTGAAGCGGCTGGGGCTCACCCGGGGCGCGGTGTACTTCCACTTCGCCTCCAAGGAGGAGCTGGCGCGGACGGTGCTGGCCAGCCAGGCGGACATCCCCACCGTCGTGCGCGACATCAAGCTCCAGGAACTGATCGACCTCGGCCTGGTGTTCGCGTGCCAGCTGACCCGGGACCCCGTCCTCCAGGGCAGCGTCCGGCTGTCACTGGAGCTGGACTCGGTCGGGCTCGACCGGAAGCTCCCCTTCAGGAGCTGGGTCGACCGCAACCAGGAGATCCTGGAGCAGGCGCGTGCGCAGGGCGAGCTGCGACCTCACGTCGATCTGAAGGAGACCGCCGAGCTGCTGTGCTCCTGCTTCACCGGGGTTCAGCTGTTCTCGCAGGTCATGACCGGCTGGGCGGACCTGGAGACGCGGATCCGGGCACTGCTGAAGCATGTGCTGCCCAACATCGCGGAACCCTCGGTCCTGGTGCAGCTCGACCTCAGCGCGGACCGGGGACTCAAGGTCGGGGCGGAGCTGAGCGCCCTGGCGGAGGCCCGGGAGGCCGAGGAGAACGACCGCTGACATTCCGGCATGTTCGGTTTGTCGAACAAGCACCGACGGGCGGGGTCCGCCCGGTGCGGGCGGACCCCGGCCGCGGCGGTCTCAGCCCATGCGGCCGACCAGGGGCGGCAGCAGATTCCATACGCCTGTGACGGTTGACTCGGCGAGCCACTGCTCGTTCTCGTGCCACAGGAACGCCAGCCCCACGGTCATGGCGACGATCGCGCTGGAGGCGTGCCCCGCCACGCCGGAACGGGCGAAGGGATACCCGCGCTCCGCCGCCGCGACGGCGGTACTGACGTACTCCTCCCACTGCTGGATCAGGTTCACCGTGGACTTGCGGTCCTTCTCGCAGCTCAGGAGCACGCCGGCGCGGAAGATGACATTCTGCCGGTACAGGTCGGCGAACGCGCGCACCGCTCGCGACAGGTCCCGTGCGCCGTTGTCGCCCTCGTGGCCGGTCACCCCCGCGAACCTCTCGGCCGCCGCCGCCTCCACCGCGTCCGCCAGGGCCTCCTTGCTGGGGAAGTGGAAATAGAGGGCTCCTCTGCTCACTCCCGCGTCCGCGGAGATGGAGGACAACTTCGCTCTGGAGTAGCCGTGTTCGGCGAAGACCGTCGCGGCCGAACGTATCAATTCGGAGCGGGTCCGGGCCGCCTTGTCTCTCATGCCGACTCCTCACATCGGTGCAGGTGGCTCGCGGTGACACGGGGTCAGGGACCCGCGCCGCAAGTACGCGAATATAACATTCACGCTTGTATCTTTACCCCGTTCGCAAGGGGACTTTATCGGCCGTCGGACCGGTTGCTGACAGCCAGTCTCTGTCCGCTATCTCCCCAATTGCACTGTCTAGCGGCAGCAATTGAGACGCGCAACGTGTGATCCAAGCCACCTGACGCGCGTTGACATGCATGCGTGTCGGTTTGTATTCTCCGAGTGCTCGATCGGTTTTCGGCGTGGGTGTCCACGCAGGAACGGGGGACATCGGATGAGCCAGCCGGGCATGGTTCGGCACAGAACGGACAGCACACATCACCGTCACCGCACCTCCGGCACGCAGCGTCGCGTGTCACGGGAAGTGCCGGGTTTCAGGTCGGGGGTAGAGGTGGCTGGCGAGGCGTGGCGTGTACTCGTCGTCGAGAGCGACGTGGACGCCCAACGGGGGATCACTCACAGTCTCAAGCGGCAGGGCTGCGAAGTCGTCGGTGTCGACAGCGGCAGCAAGGCCCTGGAAATGTACGAACACGCGGATCTGGTCCTGCTGGACCTGGAGTTGTCGGACCTGCACGGCCTCGACGTATGCGCCGCGATCCGGGCGGCCGGGGACACGCCCATCATCGCGTTCACCTGCCGGCGCAGCGAGTGGGACCAGGTGCTCGTCCTCGAGGCGGGGGCGGACGACTGCCTGCTGAAGCCCTACGACCTGCGGGAGTTGACAGCGCGGATCGGAGCGGTGATGCGCCGCAGCCTGCGCCCGGCCCGCGCCGTGGACGTCATGGAGTGGGGACCGCTGCGCATCGACATGAAGCTGCGTGAGGTCACGCTGCGCGGTGCGCGCGTCGATTGCACCCGCAAGGAATTCGATTTGCTGTGTCTGCTGGCCTCACAGCCGGGGGAGGTCGTGTCGCGGCGCCAGCTCATGAGCCAGGTCTGGGGGGAGCACTGGTCACCGCCCAGCCGCACGATCGACACCCATGTGGCCGGCCTGCGCAGAAAGCTCGGACCGGACGAGTGGATAACGACGATCCGCGGTGTCGGGTTCTGCTTCGAACCCGCCGACTTCCACTGACACGGCTTCGCACCGGCCGGGTCGTCGTCGCGGCCCCGCGCTCAGCCGTCGGCGGAGCGGTCCACAGCGGATCCTCCGCCGGCGCCACGGGTGGCCCGACAGCCGCCCGCACCCATTCTTCGAAGGGAATCACCACCCATGTCTGATCTCACTCCCGAGCGCGTCGGCGCCGCCTGGGCCTCCCTCGGCACCGGAGACCGGGAGAAAATAACGGAGTTCTGGGACGAGAACGTGCGATTCGAGGTGCCCGGACTGCACGCCTACTCGGGCTGGTACGAAGGCCTCGACGCGTTCCTGGAGTTCTTCGGGAACATGTTCCGGCTCTCCGGCGGCACGATGCACGGCGAGAACGTGACGGTCTTGGTGAACCCCGAGGCCGGCTACTCGACCGACGTCAACCGCATCACCGCCGTACGCGCCGGGGCCGCGGCGGACAGCACCTCCCCCTACGACACCTTCGCCGTCGAGGCGCTGCACCTGCTGCGCTGGAGCAACGGCCGGATCGTCGAGGGGCGTTGGGTCGTCATGGGGGCCGGAGCCGAGACCACCGCGCTGTGGTGGTCGCCGCGTGACGCGAACGGCGCCCGCCGCCAGGTCGTCTGACCTCCGGCCGGCTCCACCGGACCCCGGTACGACCGTGGCGGTAGCGGAGGCCACAGCAGTACCGGCAGCGGGTGCCGGTGCGGTGCGGCGGTGACGTGGGGACGGCCCCGCCGCACCGCACCGCACTCCACAGCCCAACGCAGCCCAGCCCAGCCCATGGGGGGCGTGACGATCCGCCGTTCCCGGACTCCCGGGTGACGTCCCCGCACAGCACACCTTCGACCGTGAGGATCCCCATGTCCGAGGAACGTCTGCGAGTAGCCCTGGTGATCGGGAGCACCCGCGCCACCCGGTTCGGCCCCACCATCGCGAAGTGGTTCGCCGCAGAGGCCCTGCAGAACGACGCCATCGAGCTGGACGTCGTCGACCTGGCCGACTATCCCCTGCCGGTGGCGGTGACCGACGCCCCCGAGCCCGCTGACGCGGCGACGGCCGCGGCCCTCAGCGCCCGGCTGGAGCAGGCCGAGGCGTTCGTCGTCCTGACGCCCGAGTACAACCACAGCTTCCCCGCACCCCTCAAGGTCGCGATCGACTGGAACTACACCCAGTGGCAGGCCAAGCCGATCGGCTTCGTCTCCTACGGCGGCCTCTCGGGCGGTCTGCGCGCCGTCGAGCAACTGCGCCAGGTCTACGCCGAGATGCACGCCGTCACCCTGCGCGACACGGTGAGCTTCCACGGCGCCGCGGCCACCTTCGGCGCGGACGGGAACCCCAAGGAGCCGGCGGGCTGCTCCGCCGCGGCCAAGACCATGCTCGACCAGCTCGTGTGGTGGGGCACCGCACTCCGTGAGGCGCGCGCCAGGCGCCCCTACCGCGCCTGAGCCGGCCCCGCCGCCGCGCCCGGGCCCGCGTCACCTCAGCCGAGAAGCCGATGAAATGAGACAGCCATGACCGGGATGCTCCTGGCTCCCCGTACCACTTCGGACACCTTCGTGTCCGCCGCCCGGGCCGCAGGTGTGCCGGCGGGCCGCCACGCGGCCCGGGCCGACCGCGAACGCCGGCTCTCCCCCGACGTGGTGGCGGCACTGGTCGAGGCCGGCTTCAGCAGGGCGCTGGTCCCGGCCCGGCACGGCGGCGAACCGACCGACTTCGTCACCCTCACCGAGGCGGTCGCCGCGGTCGGCGAGGGGTGCGCCTCCGCCGCCTGGATCGGCTCGCTGCTCGCCTACACCGCCCGTTTCGCCGCGTATCTGCCCGCCGAGGGACAGGCGGAGATATGGGCGGACGGGCCGGACAGCCGGCTGGTCAGCTCCCTGGTCTCCACCACCGCGACCGCCCTGGCGGCCGACGGCGGCTGGCGGCTCTCCGGGACCTGGACGTACGCCAGCGGTGTCGAGTTCTCCGACTGGGCCCTGGTGATGGCCATGGTGGCGGGGGCGGACGAGCAGCGCCAGGCACGGTTCTTCGCGATACCCCGCGACGCCTACCGGATCGAGGAGACCTGGGACACGGTGGGGATGCGGGCGACGGGCAGCCACACGCTCGTCGTCGAGGAGGTGTTCGTCCCCGGGCACCGCTCCTTCCTCATGGACGACATGTTCGCGGGCCGGGGCGCGGTCTCGGACGAACCGCGCCACTCCCAGCCGCTGTTCGCCGTCAACGGCCTGACGTTCGCCGCACCGGTTCTCGGCGCCGCCCGGGGCGCGCTGGAGCTGTCGGCACGCGCACTCGCCGACAAGGCGGCACGCGGCACCGACCCCAGCGAGGCGCTGAGGATCGCCCACGCACGGGCGGCCGGCGAGATCGACGCGGCCGGACTGCTGCTGACCCGGGCCGCCCTGAGTGTCGACCGGGCCACGGCCACCGACGAGGTCCTGGTCCGCAACCGACGGGACTGCGCCCTGGCGACCCAACTGCTCGTCGGGGCCGTGGACGCCCTCTTCCACGGCGGTGGTACGCGCAGTCAGTCCGCGGCCGACCCGCTCCAGCGCATCTGGCGGGACACGCACTCCGCCGCCAGCCACATGGTGCTCCAGTTCGAACCCGCCGCGCTCGCATTCACCCGTGGCCCGCTCGACGCCGCCCGAGCCGAGAAGAGATCCGGATCATGAGCACCACACCCGTGGCCGGGAACGGCCTGCTCTTTCACGACGACTTCCGCGACGGCTTCTCCACCACCGGCCCGAACGCCGCATGGCACACCCAGGACGTCGCGGGGGTCGCGGGCGGCGACGGAGTCGCGCACACCTCCGCGCTCGGCCTCGCCGTGGTGCCCACCGGCGTCAACCCGCGCACCGGCGCCCCCGCGTTCGTCTCGACGACCGGCCAGCAGGCGGACGGGGGCGAGGGGACCCGGGACCACGTCAAGTGGACGGCCATGCCGACCCGGACGGCGCGAAGCGGGCTGCCCGGCTTCGACACACCCGCGACCGGTGCGCTCGTGTGCACCACCACCCTCGCGGTGACCACCCACGGCACCGGGGACCATCCGTTCGGTGACGCGGTCACCGACGCGCGGGCCGACCCGCGGCTGGCCTGCGGCTCGATGATCACGGCGGACCTGGAGACGGCGTCGATCTTCGGATTCTTCGTCACCGACACCCGGGTGTACGCGAACTACGAGCGGCTGCGCCTGCCCGGCACCACCTACGCGGCCTTCACCTACGCCGTCCCGGTCGCCGTGCGGGCACCCGGTGACGTCGACACCCTGCGGATCACGCTCGACCGTGCTCGCGCCACGGTCACCTGGGAGGTCAACGGCCGCGAGGTGCTCTCGGTGGACCGGATCGGGCACCCCGTGCTGGACCGCGCGCACCTGCTGCTCGACCACGCGGGCGAGCCCGAGGACGTCTCACCGCGCCAACTGATCACCGGCATCGGCATGTTCACCCTGCTCGACGGGGCCATGGACGCCGAGGGCACCGGCCTGGTGCGGATCGACTCGGCGCCCTCCCACTACGTCAACCCCCGGGCGGGGGCGCCCTTCCCACAGAAGTTCCTCGACGAACGGAGCCTCCCCGCCCACCGCGTCTGGGGACAGGGCGTCGCGCTGAACGTGCGCGACGTCTCGGTCACCACCGTCTGACCGGGGCATCCCCGCCCCGGCGGTCCGAAGGTCCTCCATCATCCCCCCATTTCAGTTGCAAAGGAAAACGTTGTGAATGCAGTGACGCCCGTCAAGGCGGGCCGCCGTGAGTGGATCGGTCTGGCAGTGCTCTGCCTGCCGGCGCTGCTCACGACCATGGACCTGACCCTCCTGTTCATGGCCGTCCCCAAGCTGACCGCCGACCTGAACCCCTCCAGCAGCCAGCTGCTGTGGGCCAGCGACATCTACGGCTTCCTGATCGCCGGCTTCCTCATCACCATGGGCACCGTCGGCGAGCGCATCGGGCGCCGCCGGCTGCTCATGATCGGAGCGGTCTTCTTCGGAGTCGCCTCGGTGCTCACGGCGTACGCCGACAGCCCCGAGATGCTCATCGCCGCCCGAGCCCTGCTCGGCGTCGCGGCCGCCACCCTCGCCCCGTCGACACTGTCGCTGCTGCGCACGATGTTCAAGGACGAGAAGGAGGGCACGACCGCGGTCACCATCTGGACGACGTCCTTCATGGTCGGTGGAGTCGTCGGCCCCATCGCCGGCGGTCTGCTGCTGGACCACTTCTGGTGGGGCGCGCCCTTCCTGCTGGCCGTACCGGTCATGATCCTGCTGCTGGTCGCCGGACCGATGCTGCTGCCCGAGTACAAGGACCCGGCCGGCGGCCGTCTGGACCTGGTGAGCGTGGGCATGTCGCTGGCCGCGATCCTGCCGGCGGTCTACGGCGTCAAGGAACTGGCCCGTGAGGGATTCGAGACCCTGCCCGCGGTGAGCCTCGTGATCGGCCTGGCCTTCGGTGTGGCCTTCGTGCTGCGCCAGCGCGGTCTGTCCGTACCCCTGCTGGACATCTCCCTGTTCGCCCGCGCGGCCTTCTCCGTCTCCGTCGGCACCCTGCTGCTGACCACCGGCCTGATGATGGGCATCCAGTACCTGCTGGCCACCTACATGCAGGTCGTCCTGGGCATGTCGCCGGCCGAGGCCGGTCTGTGGCAGCTCCCGGTCATCATCCCCGGCATGGTCGCCGCCGTCGTCGGTACGGGCATCTCCCAGAAGATCGGTACGCCGCCCGTGCTCATCGCGGGTCTGCTGGTCGGCTCCGTCGGTTTCGGCGTGCTGACGCAGGTCGACGGAGGCTCCGGCACGGCGCTGGTGGTCGTCTCGTCCGCGATCATGTTCATCGGCCTCGCCCCGGTGATGGCGCTCGGGATCGGCACGATCGTCCAGACCGCTCCCGTCGAGCGAGCCGGTGCCGCGTCCGCCCTGGCCTCCACCACCAACGAGATGGGCGGCGCCGTCGGCATCGCCCTCGTCGGCAGCCTCGCGACCGCGGTGTACGGCTCCACCCTCGACGACAACCTGCCCGACGGCGTCACCGGCCAGGCACAGGAGGCGGCCCGCAACAGCGTCTCCGAGGCGGCCACCGTGGCGGGCGAACTCCCCGGCCGGGTCGGCGGCGAGCTGAGCGCGGCGGCCCACGACGCCTTCGCCCACGGTATGGAGATCGCCTCGTTCGTCTCCATCGGCGTACTCCTCGCGATGGCCGCGCTGGTCGCCGTACTGCTGCGCAAGGCGCTGCCCGCGCCCGCGGCCCCGCCGGAGCCGCAGGTGGCCGGCGCCGCCGACGAGAGCGTGCCCACCCCCGCACAGAGCGCCTGAGGACCTGACCGGCCGATGCGGCCGGAGACAAGGAGGTACCTCGCATGACGAGGGTCAGCGTCAAGGACCAGTACTACACACTGGTCAACATCTTCGAGACGTCCCCGGAGCACCAGCACCGGCTGATCGACATCTGGCAGAGCCTGGGCGCCGCGGACGAGCGGACGGGCCTGGTGTCGGTCAACGCGCACCTGAGCCATGACGGCAACTCCGTCATCAGCTACATCCAGTGGCGTGACAAGGCCGCCTGGGAAGGCATCCTCGTCGACCCGGGGCGCCAGGAGCGCTTCAAGGAGGTCCTGACCTTCGCCACGTTCGACAGCATCCACTGCGAGGTCGTCTACACCCAGCGCAACCCGAAGCTGGGCGAGCCGACCATCGAGATCACGGAGCAGCAGGACGTCTTCACGGTCGTCGAGGTGGCCCGCACCCGGTCGAAGTCGCAGCAGGACGCGCTGCTGGCGGCGGTGACGCAGCCGAACACGGTGCTCGACGCGACGCCCGGTTACGTGTCCCACAGCGTGCACCGGGACTTCGAGGGCGAGGCCGTCGTCAGCTACTCCCAGTGGGAGAGCGAGGACGCCTACCGGGCGTTCCGCGCGGCCGGCGACGCACAGGACGCCGAGCCCTCCGCACTGGACGACGTCGACGTGCGCGAGTACACGCTGAAGATCGCCTACATCACCGAGGCGACGACCGTCTGACCGCCGGCGTCCGGCACCCGCCGGCCGTACGCCCCAGACCTCCCGCACGCGCCCCGCGCACCGCCCGCCCCGAGCGAGCGTGCGCAGGGTGGGGCCGGGAGCCACCTGCCGGACACCACCCGAAGGGAGGAGGTGACATCCATGACCGACGCCGCTCTGAGCGCCGCGCTGGACGAGGTCCTGGCCACGTTCTCGGCCGAGAACGAGCTGACCGAGAGCGAGTTCGAACTCGCCCTGGGCAACGAGACCTGGTAACCCACGTCTCCACATCGCCGGCCCTCGCTGTCCTGCAGCGGGGGCGGCGTCTTCTCTTCCCCACCGACCCCAGCTTCCCCAGACCCCCCAGAAGAAGACTTCAGAGACCGGGAGCGCGCCGTGACCGCTGATTCCGTGACCGCCGATGCCGTGGCATCCCGTCCTGCCTGGCTCCAGGACCCCACCCTCGCCTGGCGTCCCGCCGCGCGCGGCGTGGTGCTCTGCGCCGGACACCACGACCTCGTCGACTGCCTGGGGCCGCAGACCGTCGAAGCGGCCGTGGACATAGGCCCGCCCGGGGCCGGCTACGACCATCTGTGCGGCCTGCAGGAGCTGTTGGCGGTCCTGCTGCCGGCGGTCCGCGCCACCGGGCCCGAGGTGCTGGAGCGGCACGCCGAAGTCGTCGGCCTGCTCACGCGGCCGGAGGCGCGGGACCCCGAAGGGACCGGGCGCGCGGGCCGGTTCGTGCCGGTGTCCGAGACCGCCTCGCTCGGCACCACCCGGCGTATCAGCCGCGAGTCCCACACCACCGCCGGCTGGATCGACCGCGCGGCCCGGTTCCTCGTCGACGCGCTCCCCGCGCTGGGCGACCGGCTCGTCCTCGTGCTGAACGGCTTCGACCACTGGGACCGCATCTCGGTCCGCATCCTGTACCGGACCGTCCTGATCGCCGACCAGCAGGGCCGGAGCATCACCGTCCGCGGGCTGCTGGGGGCCGGCACCCTGTTCCTGGAACGGTTCTCCCGGCTGCGGGCCGTCCGGGTGTGCGCCTCGGGACCGCCGCCGGCGCCGGAGCGCTCCGCGGCGCCCCTCGCGCCTCGTGGTCGAGGCGTGGCGCACCGGCGGGCCCGCCAGTCCGCTGCGCGCCATCGGTGACGCGATC
The DNA here is from genome assembly GCF_001896135.2 of Streptomyces phaeoluteigriseus. Taxonomy (GTDB): domain Bacteria; phylum Actinomycetota; class Actinomycetes; order Streptomycetales; family Streptomycetaceae; genus Streptomyces; species Streptomyces phaeoluteigriseus. The sequence goes on along the minus strand of NZ_MPOH02000043.1, from coordinate 2,245 downwards.
GCCCTCCAGAACTTCGAGCGGGCCGATCTGCTGATCGCCGCCCATCTGGAAGCCGTCGCCGCCGAGGGCGGCCGGGCCGACGACCTGGCCGACCTGATCAGGCTCCAGGCCATCTCCGAGGCGCAGACCGGGCGGGTCGACACGGCCGTGGCGAAGCTGGAGCGGGCGCTGGAACTGGCCGGGAAGCCGGAGCTGAGGGCCCATCTGAACTACCTCATCGCGCTTCTCGTCACCAAGCGCAAGGACGACACGGAGACCGCGCGCACCTACTACCGGCGGGGCCTCGCGTGCATCGACGCGCTCGGCACGCCGGGTGTGGACGCGCAGGTGGAGAAGGCGTGGATCCTCAACGGCCTCGCGCTCGGCGCGGCCATCGACGCCCGGAGGACCGACGACACCGAGAAGCGTGACCTGCTGTTTCAGGAAGCCTTCGAACTGGAGTTCAACGCCTTTCGGATGGTCCGCGAGATGCCGGGGGACAGCGCCTTCTACCTGCGCTACAACCTCAGCCACAACCTGGCCTTCCTGCTCCAGATCACCGGACGGCACCAGCAGGCGGAGGACTTCCTGCGCTCGGTGTCGGCGACGATGCTCGGCACCGGCAGGCCCGAGTTCTTCGTGCCGCACCACTACGCGATCGCCGTGCTCCAACTCCGCAGGGGCAGCCACGAGCTGGCCGCGGCCTCCTTCGGGGCGGCCATCCGCGTCGCCGGCGCTCTGCGCGACCCCTTCCACCTGGAGAAGCTGCTCGCCGCCGCGGGGTACACGGACCTGCGGCGGGGCGATCACGCGGGTGCCGCGCGGCATTACCGTGACGCGGCCCGGACCGCCCGCCGGCTCTGCGACGAGTCGGCGTTCGCCCAGGACCTGGCGGGGCTGCTGTGGGCCCTGACCCTGGGGGGATCCCGCTGGGACCGGCACACCCTGACGGCAGCCCGGGTCTGGTACCCAGACGTGGCCGGCGCGTACGACCGGGGCGTCGGCGGTGCGGAACTGGCCGAGGCGCTGACCCGCGCGGGCGCGGAGATCACACCGCCCTCGTCCAAGCTCCCCTCCTACCTGGCCGCGGTCGATCTCGAAGGCCTGCCCGACCGGGACCTCAACCGCTTCCTGGCCGGTATCAGGTCCCAGGAGAACCCGAGCCGGCTGCTGACGGAGGAGCCGGGCGGCACGGACGTCTCCGGCGGGGCGAACGCCGTTGCGGTGCAGGGGACTTCGGAGTCGGAGTCGGAGAGGACCGGCGAGGCGCGAGCACCCGGCGCCGTACCGCAGACCGACGCGCAGACCGATGCGCAGGTCGGCGCACAGACCGACGCGCAGACCGACGCACAGGCCGACGCACAGGTCGACGCACTGGCCACGGCCGGACCGGCCGGCTCCGCTGCGCGCGCGACTGCCGATCCGGCAGACCCGACCGCCGCCACGGCGGAGACCCCGGCCGACCCGGCACTTCCCACCGCGCTCCCCGCCCCCGCCACCGCCCCCCTGCAGACCGCCGGAGGTGGTCCTCGGTGAGCGCTCTTCCCCGGTTGACGGCGCCGCAGGCCGACGCGCTGGCGGAACGTTTCCTGGACCACTGCCGTACCGCCGGGGTCCTGGACTCGGAGGCGCCCGCCGTGCCCTGGGCGGACTACCACGCGTTCCGCGCGCGACTGATCTCCTCCTTCCAGGTGCCCACCACGACGCTCACCCCGCTCGCGGCACGCGTGCTGTACGGCCTGGCGGCGGCTCACCGGCCCGCCACCGTGGCCACGTTGGGCTGCTTCGCGGGCAACCTCATGGCCTGGGTCTCCGGACCGGGCTTCGGTCCTCGGCCCCTCTACCCCGGCCGGCGGTCCCTGGGCCTGGACGTCGACGCCGCACCGGTGGCGCTCGCCTCGGACAACCTGCGGCGAGCGGGGTTCGCGCCGGGCGCCGAGGCCGTCGTGGGGGATGCCTTCGAGGCCGCCGCTCACCGTGCGGGAGGACCGTGGGACCTGCTGCTCATCGACATCGACGTGCCGGGCTCGCGCAAGTCCGGATACGCCCGGCTGCTCGAGCGCTGGCTCCCCCACCTGGCGCCGGGCGCGCTGGTGGTCGCCCACGACGTCTGTCACCCGGTGTTCGCCTGGGACCTGCGCGACTACCCCGCGTTCGCCACGGAGCACGGGGCCGTGGCCACCACGACCCTGCCGGTGGACGCCTGCGGCCTGGAAGTCAGCCGCTGGCCGGGCTGATCCGGCCAGGCCCACCGCACCACCCCCGC
>NZ_MPOH02000042.1 GCF_001896135.2 Streptomyces phaeoluteigriseus | reverse complement strand
GCTTCCCACCTGGCACTACTTCCTCTGGAACCTCACGTCCCAGTCTCCAGGTGTCCAACATCAAGGGGAAGCTTCAGAGGGCAGCCATCATCGCGAGTTGTGCGGCATCCTCCAGGACGCTGTACTCCGACTCACGCCAGAGCAAGTATCGGCAAACCATGGGGTGATAACACGTGAAAAACTCCTCGAACCCCGGTGGTTGTGGCTCCTCGAACATGCATCCTCACTGCGCCGAGTAGTGCGCGTGCGCCGAGGTCATGGAGATACGTCATTGCGGGTCAGTACACGGTACGTGCGGCGGTGGCCTCGATCGTCGACCATGTCCAGCCCGCCGCCCGCGGGCAAACGGTCGAGAACTTCAACGGTTGTAGCCCGCCACTCACGCTCCGCCGCAGCAGCTGAACGGCCCCGAGCGACCTCCCGCAGCACTTCCCACACCCCGATCCGACCGTGTCCTGTCCCCAACCGGCTGACCAGCGCGAGCACCATCAACGTGACAGCCCCCGCGAGTGCAACGATCTCGGTCAACGTGTCCTCCACCCTTCTCGGCCACCACCGGCTCACTGCCAGCGGACGGCTTGGCGATCCTCAAGACATAAGGGAGGAGGCCGCCGTTTTGTTGAGGCGGAGGTAAGAGATTCCTTCTCAGTAGGTCACAGCGCGAGAAAATATGAAGACGGGGCGCTACCTTTCGCAAGTCACGAAGCACCACATCCCCTCACCGCCGCACCGGCCTCAAGCAACAGCGCCCGCACAGCCCGGAAAGGGGACGCCGCGTCGGCAACCCGCCAAGATCCCCTCCACGATGGACAACCTGAACGTTGACGGCACGGGCAACGACCCGCCTGGCGCGCGATGCTGCACCCGGACGAGCATTGGCCTACGCCCATCGGGACGCTGCTCCAGACGGGACGGGGCTGGGGCGTGGGGATCCCTGGGCCGGCCAGCTCGAGGGACCGGGCCGCGGGCCCGGTGGGGAGGCACTGACCGACGGCGTGGCCGAGCAACTCGGCGACGGGGCCGGCGGGGAGGGTCACCGGGTGGTCCTCGGTGGCCGCCACGAGGTGGGCCAGCGCGACCCCGACCGCCGCCTCCCAGCGGCGGCTCCACGACCCGTCGGGTTCGACGGGTTGGACCCGGTGCTCGGCGCGCTCCACGTCGTCCCAGTCAGGAGGCGGACCGGCCGGGAGCCCCGAGGGCCGGCACACGACCGCATCGGGCTCCAGCCACACCGTCTGCCACAGCCCGCAGTCGTCCATGCGGGTCGCCACGGCCCGCCCACACCTCTCGCACGCCAGGTTGGGGCCGGCCCGGCCGTCCACGCCCTGGCAGTAGCCCTCGCACTTCTCGAGGATCAGGAGCATGGACCGGGAGTCGCCGGGGGCGACGACGATCCTGTTGCGGGAAGCGGCCTCCGGTGGCGCGCAGGTCGGTGAGGACCTGCAGTAAGTCCCGCTCGCCGTTCAGGACGGTGTCGACGTATCCGATTCCGCAGGTGCAGGGCGCGATGAGGGTGAGGACGTCCTGCTCCTGGTCGCCGTCGCTGGAGTGGTGCAGCCACATGCCGCCGTCCAGGTAGGCGATGGCGCACGGCTCCAGGTCGGCCCCCGCGTGGGCGGGCCGACCGGACCAGTCGTCGTCGTCCAGGGCCTTGCCGAGGGTGTCGGGGTAGGCGTTCCAGACGTGGTCCAGGGCGGCCATCTCGGCGTTGTCGCGCTGCTGGTCCTCGCCCTGCACGTCGATCTCCAGGGCGATGTCGAAGCGGAGGGCGAGCGGTGAGTCCGCGCCGGCGGCGACGGTGGGCGGGGTGAGAGTCTCGGTCATGTGCGGCTCCTTCGGGGGTTGCGGAGCGACCGGGCTGTCCGGTCCTCCGCACTGCCCCGGCCAGCGCTTGTCATCTGGTCGGGGCGGCACGGGGATCCGTCAGAACGGAGGTTCGTCATAGGGGACGGTGGGGCGGCGGCAGGAGCCGGAGAGTCAGCTCGCGCCGCTCAGCCCAGCAACCGCACGGCTCCATCTCCGGGTTCGCGCCGCCGACCCACCAGCCGCCCGCGCCCCGGCAGTCGGGGCAGGAGCGGCGGGCAATAGGGGTGAGGTGGATGCGGTGCCGGTCGGCGTACAGCTCCCAGTGGCCGGCCTTGAGCGCGACCGCGGCCGCGGCGACCGTGACGGGCATGACGGCCGCGACCAGGGCGGCGGTTCGGGCGCGCACGGTCAGGGCCGGTCGAAGGGCTGAACGGTGAAGCGGGTGCCCTGGCCGGAGCTGACGGGCGTCGCGGTGAGGAAGCCGGGGTCGGCCTGCGCGAGGTCGGTCAGCAGCGCCTTGATCCAGTCGGTGGGGCGCTGGAGGTCGACGCGGAGCGCGGTGAAGTCGGCGATGTGCACCTGGTGCGGGGCCTTGCCGTAGCGGCGGGCCCACAGGCGGGTGCGGATCAGCTTCGCGGCCTCGGTGTCGTCGGGGCGGGCGGGCACACCGCGCGGCACCGCCCGGCAGGTGGCGGCGTGGACGTTGGCGCCCTGGACAGCCTCCGTCTCCGTCATCACGTTGCCCGCGGCGTTGCGGTCCACGCGGTGCGTGCAGCCGAGGCAGGCGACGGCGTAGCGCGCGCTGCCCCGGTCGACGTCGCCGGTGTAGACGAGGACGGTCGCGCCCTCCAGCGCCCGGAAGCGCTGGGAGACGAGCGTGCCCTCCGGCGTCCAGGTCTCCGGCGCGGGGGCGGTGCGGGTGAACAGAGCCACGGTGACTCTCCTTCGAGGGGTGCGTTGATCAGGCGGCGAGCCGGTGGGTGACCGGGGCCGTGGACGCGAAGTAGGTGTCGGGACTGGGCTCGTAGCCCCTGGCGCAGGGGTCGCAGCGGCCCTGGGTGCGCAGCGGGAGGCAGAAGTAGTACCTCCGGCAACACGTCGGGCAGGTGGACCTCGCGGCCATCGCCCGGTCCAGCGCCCATTCCTGCGCGAGCGTCGGCACCCGTTTCGGCCGGGCGAGTTCCACGGTGTAGAGCCAGGCCCGGGTGGGGTGGTTGCACGACTGGTCGGGCCGGTACGCGCAGTATCTGCAGCGCAGGACCGCGACCGGGCCGTGCCCGCCGGGGCTCAGGCCCATCTCCCGTAACTGCCTGCGGGTGACCAGGCCCTCGGGATAGCTGCGCCGGTCGTACTCCTCGAGGGTCGCGGTGCTGCGCGGCACCTTCTTGGCCTCGCGGCGGCGCCGTTTCCGGGGGCGGGCCATCACCTGCTCCAGGTACTGGGGAGCCGGGCGGGACGCTGCGGGTAGCGGGGGCCGGGACGCTGCGGGCGGGGCCGGCCGATCCGGCGGCGCGGGCGGGGAATGAGCACGAGCAGTTCCTCCAGTCGTCGGTGGACAGCGCTGCGCCCCGCCGACGTCGTGCTGGTGTCGGCGGGGCGCAGCGGGTGGTGCGGCTGGGTTATGCGGCGAGGCCGTGGGCCGTGTGGGTGCGGTGCTCTTTGGGCGTGGCCGGCGTGGTGTGGCCGGGCCGGGGCTGGTCCGGCTGCTGCTCCGGGGCGCCGTGCAGGTGGGTGCCGACCAGGTAGCCGATCAGCAGTCCGGTGACGCCGAAGACCTTGTGGCGGTTGACCTTCCACCAGGTCGGGGCCGGGGGCTCGGTGAGCACGCCTATGACGGTCGGGGCTTTCGCCCAAACGGGATCTCCTTGTCGCTCGGGGTGGTTCGTGGCGGCCGTCGGCCTGTCCGGCACTCGCCCGGCCCCGCGGCTGCGGGTGGGCGAGGGCCAGGCGGACCGACCGGGGTCAGCGCTGGAGCGGGTGGACGTTGTCGGTTTCGTCGCCGAAGTCGTCGTCGCCCGCCGGGGCGGGGAGGGTGGCGTGCAGGTGGAGCGCGGGGTTGAACTGGTACTGCGGCGGGTGGTTGTGGACGATGGGCCGCAGGGTCAGGCCTCGCAGGGCGAAGATGCTGGCCAGTGCGCCACCGGCCAGCAGGCCTGGCTCGACCGCCCGGCAGATGCCTGGGACATCTGAGCTGCCGATCGTCATGTCCACCCAGGACTCCCGCGCCTGGCCGCGCCGTCGTCAGCGCCGGCCACGGGAGAACGGTCGCTCCCGCACCCCCCGTTGCGGGGGCGGCCGCTCAGCGCACGAGGTCCTCGAGGGGCACGCCGATCGCGGGCGAGACTGCCAGTCAGCAACGAATGCGAACGAATGTAGACCACCCCCGCGGGTGCGGGGAGCAGTCGACCCGTCCGACGAGGGACTCGCGAAGGCCGGGACCCTCCCGACGCGTGCGGGGAGCAATCCACGACGACGTACGCGCTCAGGTACGCCTTGGGACCATCCCCGCGCGTGCGGGGAGCAGTCCAGCTCGGGGTCCCTCGCGAAGACAGGACCGGGGCCATCCCCGCGCGTGCGGGGAGCAGCCGACGCCGCTGATGGTGGCGATCCACGTCGTGGGGCCATCCCCGCGCGTGCGGGGAGCAGGGCCGAGAACGGCACCGCCAACAGCTGGGACGGGGGCCATCCCCGCGCGTGCAGGGAGCAGTCGATCGTCGACGCATGCGACACAACCGTCTTGGGGCCATCCCCGCGCGTGCAGGGAGCAGACTGCGCCACCTGCAAGTTTCTCCCGAGCGGCGCTCGTTTCTCAGCACATTCACCGACTCCGGCATACCGCCAAATAAGCCCTAAAGTAGGCCTCGCTGGCGGCGATGCTGTCGGCCGGCCCCATTACAGCGCCGGGACGACGGCCCGCAGACGGAGACTGGAGACCATCCCCGCAGGCGCGGGGAGCGGAAGTCCTGGCGGTCCTCGGGCATGAGGTCGGTGGGACCATCCCCGGGCGTGTGGGGAGCAGGAATCCTGGCGGCCAAAACAGCGCAACGTCACTGGGGCCATCCCCGCATGCGCGGGGAGCAGGCGGTACAGACCGCGTACGACAAGAAGTTCGAGGGGCCATCCCCCCGCGTGCGGGGAGCAGGAGCGCTTCGCGTCGGAGAGGGACCGTTCGGCGGGACCATCCCCCGCGCGTGCGGGGAGCAGAGTGGCCCCGGAGTTGAGTTCGACCCGTCTCAGGGGCCATCCCCGCGCGTGCGGGGAGCAGACTTCGTCACCTGCGAGTTTCTCCCGAATGGAGCTCGATTCTCAGCACTTTCACCGAATCCGGCATATTGCTCAATACCCCACTCAGCGGGCGCTGGTGGAGATGACGCGGGCAACGGGGAGCAGTACCTGGCCGCCATCACCCAGCCGGTGACGCCGGGACCTTCCCGTGCAGGGGAGTTGGGGACCCGCTACGCCGCCCAAGATGAAGGCCGGAGGGCCATCCCCGCGAGGGCGGGAAGCAACCACTCAGCACTGGGCCCGTCACGGACAAGACGGGACCATCCCCGCGCATGCGGGGAGCAGACTGCGTCACCTGCAAGTTTCTCCCAGGCGAGTCCCGTTCCTCAGCAATTTCACCGACTCCTGCATACCACTCAAAACTGCTTAAAACGGTCTTCGATGGTGGCGATGCTGTCGGCCGGCCTCACATTGCCCGGTCCGCGGTGACGGGGTGTCACCGTGAACCCGGCGGCATTGATGAAGAGGGCCCGCGCGAGCGAGGAGGATCTGGACCCGTTGAGGCGTTCGGAGCCGGAAGCACCCCCGCAGGCGCGGGGAGCAGGGTCTGCCCGCCCACCGGCTCGGGTCTACCTGGAGACCATCCCTGCGCGTGGGGAAGTAGACGGTGTTGTCCGTAGCGTCGGCGTCGACCGCGGGGCCATCCCCGCGCGTGCGGGGAGCAGGTCGAAGATCGAGGTCATCTGGCACAACCCGGAGGGACCATCCCCGCGCGTGCGGGGAGCAGGCCATGTTGACGCGCGGGCCTCGCTTCCCTCGAGGGCCATCCCCGCGGGCGCGGGGAGCAGAACGGCGGCCGGCGAAGCCGAGTCGGGGTCGGGGGACCATCCCCGCGGGCGCGGGGAGCAGACTGCCTCACCTGCGAGTTTCTCCCAGGCGAGGCCTGACTCTCAGCACTTTCACCGACTCCGGCATACCACTCAAAACTCCCTAACTGGGAGACTTCGATGGTGGCGATGCTGCCGGGCGGCCTCACAGCGCCCGAGCCCGCGCCGTCGACGACGACCGGAACAGACGCGAGACAGGCCTGGTCCCCGTGCTCTGCCCGATGGGATCATCCCCGCGCGTCCAGGGAGCAGTTGTCGGCGCCGGCCGTCACGGCGGCACCATCTCCGCGGGCGCGGGGAGCAGTCGGCCATCTCCTGGTAGATGACTCCGGAGTCGGAGCCATCCCCGCGCGTGCGGGGAGCAGGTGCCCGGACTGCGGTGCCTGCCAGAGGGGTTGGGACCATCCCCGCGCGTGCGGGGAGCAGGTGGACGGCACCCGCCCAGCCAGGTTCGAGGTGGGACCATCCCCGCGCGTGCGGGGAGCAGACGCGTCACCTGCAAGTTTCTCCCGAGCGAGCCCATTTCTCAGCACTTTCACCGACTCCGGCATACCACCCAAAAGGCCCTAACTGGCAGGCGTCGATGGTGGAAATGCTGCCGGGCGGCCCCACAGCGCACGAGCCCGCGCCGGCGACGACCGGAACTGGTGCCACCGAGGGCCGGGACCATCCAACGCATGCGGGGAGCAGGAGGGACTGGCGGCGGGGGTTCTCTTACGGGGACCATCCCCGCGCGTGTGGGGAGCAAAAGGTCTGCGGCGAGCTGGTCGAGGACGGCGAGGGGCCATCCCCGTGGGCCGCGGGGAGCAGGGGCGGGTGCTCGATCCCATGCCCGACTGGGTGGGACCATCCCCGCGCGTGCGGGGAGCAGGCCATCCCTGGGGCCGACTGCCACAGCAGGACGGGACCATCCCCGCGCATCCGAGGAGCAGCGAATCCGGCTGTCGTTCGTGGGCGAGCCGGCGGGACCATCCCCGCGCATGCGGGGAGCAGGGTGGAGGGCGGGTCGACGGAGACCTTGCCCGTGGGACCATCCCCGCGCGTGCGGGGAGCAGGGTCTGCCCGCCCACCGGCTCGGGTCTACCTGGAGACCATCCCTGCGCGTGGGGAAGCAGACGGTGTTGTCCGTGGCGCCGGCGTCGACCGCGGGGCCATCCCCGCGCGGGCAGGGAGCAGAGGTTCTCGGTCTCCACGCCGTAGCTGACGTCGGGACCATCCCCGCGCGTTCGGGGAGCAGCGGACCTGGGTGCCGATCAACAAGCCGAACTCGGGACCATCCCCGCGCGTGCGGGGAGCAGTTGGGCACACGCTTCATCTCCTTCGGCCCGTGGGGACCATCCCCGCGCGTGCGGGGAGCAGACTGCGTCACCTGCAAGTTTCTCCCAAGCGAGGCCCACTTCTCAGCGCTTCCACCGACTCCGACATACCGCTCAAAACGCCCTAACTGGCAGGAGTCAGGGCGGCGATATTGCCGGGCGGCCCCACGGTTCAATCCCGCGCAAGCGGCCACGGGGTGTTTTGCAGCAACCGTGCCGGCGGCGAAGGGACTCTTCCCCACCGGCACGAGGAGTACTACAGCAGGCGTTTCCATTTCCGTCGGCCGATCACAACCAGTGGAATTGGTAAGCCGACTGTCACGGTCCGTACGGTTCGGAGCGTCACGCCTGCACCCTTGGTCCGATCGGGCTCACCCCAGTGGAGGGCCGATGACGGACTGACCGATCTGCTCTGCCAGCCAAGAGGCGTGCCGTTCCTCAGACCCATCGAGGTTCCTGCGGAGCACATGAACGAGCACGGTGTGGTCATCGGCGCGCTCGCTAAGTCCTTGTGTACGGCAGTTGAACAGCAGCGATACCCGAGCATTGTTGGCTTCGCCGTAGATGTCACGGTCCGGAACGTCAGGCCAGCTCAGACTGGACCACCAGATCTCGCCAGCGTTCGGGCCCACCAAGGCAGTGAACCTCTCCTCGATGCTGCCCACGGGCCGGTATTGCATCGATGCCCAGAGCGGCAGGTGCGAGGAGAGGAAATGAGGATCACTGGCAAGTTCGGGTGCATGGACACCGACGTGCAAGCCCGTCGGGTCGGAAGGATCCCGCTCCCAGTCCTGGACGTCCTCTTTCCGGAACCAGGCATCCGGCAGCGCCTCGCGTATCCTCAGCACTTCCGAGACGGTGCGCAACTCGACGTCCACCGACACCTCCGCGTACTGCGGGTCACCCACCGCCACAAGCTGACGCGCCACACGTAGAGCCAGTACTGGGTCAGTGGTGCAGAAGACCGGGTACGCGATGGGGCTGGACATGCCAGAACCCTGTCATACCCATCAATGGACGAAGATCCGTTTGCCCAGTCGGAACCAAGGCTCAACGAACTTGATCAACCTCGTGCAGGCGCCAAGGCGGCGGTGGCCGCGGAACCATCCCCGCGCGTGCGGGGGAGCAGCGGAGGCGGCGGTGTCGTCATGTCCACTCCCGGGGACCATCCCCGAGCGGGCGGGGAGCAGGCTTCGTCACCTGCGAGTTTCTCCCGCCCGGGCCTCGATTCTCAGCACCTTCATTGATTCCGGCATCTCGATCAAAACGTCCTAACCGGCAGGCTTCGTGGAGGCGATGCTGCCGGCCGAACCATCGCCCGGTCAGCGGTGACGGAGTGTCACCGTGCCCCGAGGCGCCGACGAGTGGGCCTGCCCTCTCCGCGCGTGCGGGGAACAAGGGGCGGCGGCCTGGCGCAACGGTCGGCCTGCCCGAGTTGCCGGACCAGCCCCGCGCGTGCGGGGAGCAGCCCCCGGCGGAGGCTCCGTCGCCGGTGAAGTGGGGACCATCCCCGCAGGCGCGGGGAGCAGACGACGGGGATCTGCGCCTGGATCATGCCCGCGGGACCATCCCCGCGGGCGCGGGGAGCAGACTGTGTCACCTGCAAGTTTCTCCTAGGCAAGGCCCGTTTCTCAGCACTTTCACCGACTCCGGCATACCACTCAAAACTCCCTAACTGGCAGGCGTCGATGGTGGAGATGCTGCCGGGCGGCCTTACATCGTCCAGTAGTGCGCAGACGGGCGCGGGGGAGCGGCTATCTTGGGCCACGGTCGACACAAGGTCGGTGGGTTCATCCCCGCCCGTGCGCAGTCGGTGCCGGAGTTGTTGAAAGATCGCTGTCACGTGCTGGCTCCTCGGCTGTCCGGCGCGGCCGTCATCGGCTGGTCCTGGTGCAGCCAGCTCGCCGACGAGGCCGACCGTAGAGGCGAGGCAGTCAGCACCCTCGCGTCCGACGTGCGCATCCTGCGTGCGCAGGTGACAGCCGCCGGTGAGACACCGAAGGCGCCCGACCCGAGCCAGGCCGTGAAAAACCTGGACGACCGCACCCGCGTGCCAGTCCCCATACCCGGGCCTCAAGGTCCGCAGGGAGAACCGGGCAAGCCGGCGCCCACCATCACCCCGGCACCAGGCGCGTCGGGAGCGCCCGGCCGGAACGGCAGCGACTCCACCGCGCCAGGGCCTGCGGGACCATCAGGGCCACCCGGCGACACGGTCACCGGGCCACCAGGCCCACAGGGAGAGCGTGGCGAGCAGGGGCCGCGCGGCGACGCTGGCGCACCCGGAGCGCCGGCCCCGGCCTGCCCCGACGGCTACAGCCTCCAGCCCCCAGCCTGGGATCCCGACGCCCTCGTGTGCAGGAAGGACAGCACGCCCACCCCGGATCCACAGCCCGGGAAGGGCGCCAATTCCCAGAGCCTGGCGCTGGATCCGCAGCGTCGGCAGTACGTGTAGGTCATCAGCGCCCCCGCTACTGCGGGAGGGGGCACTTCGTCGTGTCTGGAGTCAGCGTGGCGGGTTGAGTGCTCGCCGTGCGCGGTTGATCACGTTGTGAGCGTCGGCGCCGTACACCGCTGACTCCTCGAGCGTGTTCCAGACGCGGAGGTAGGTCGCGACGCTGTCGGCGTCATCGATCCACAGCTCTGCGTGCCAGTCCTCGACGACGACGAGGCGTTCGTCGTAGACCCAGAAGCTGTTGCCGGGCCAGATCTTCAGCAAGGCGCTGAACGGGATGATCCCGAGTTCGACGGTGTCCAGGCCGATGGAGCCGGCCAGGTGATGGAGCTGCGCCGTGAGGACGGACGGCGGGCAGATCAGGGAGTGTAGAGCGCCTTCCCACATCATGATCCGGTACTTTCTGCCCTGCTGATAAAGCCCCTGCTGCCGCTGGATGCGGGCGCGGACGGCGTCCTCGGTGTCACGCGGTGACCGCATGAGGTCGGCGTGCCGGTTGAAGGTGTGCCGCGCGTAGTCCGGGGTCTGGAGCATTCCGGGGATGAGGACGTTCTCCCAGATGGTGAGGACCTCAGTGCGCTCGTGCTCCACCGTGGCGGCGTCCTGGACGGCCTTGTGCCCTGACGACAGTTGGCGGCGCCATGAGCGGATGTGGGACTCGAACCCGCGCAGCCGGGCGAGCAGTTCCTCGTACATCTCTGGCTGGCCAGTGCCGTCGGCCCACGCGCGCAGGTCTTCGGCTGTGGCCGTCTGCCGGCCGTTCTCCAGCTTGCTGACCTTGACCTTGGTCCACCCAGGCCCAAGTCGTTCAGCGAGTTGTGTACCGGTGAGCCGGCCTCCAGGGGCGGCGAGCCGAAGTCCGCGGAGCCGAAGCCCGAGATCCTCGCGTGCCTTCTGATAGTCCGTGCTCACCGGTGCTCACCTGCTCACTCCTCCTTCGCAGCCAGCGCGGCCACGAAGTCCTTGTACGGCGTCGCGTAGTGCAGGGCGGCGTCACGCAGCCGGTTGTACTGGTTGACGCGCGCGGGCTCCGAGATCAGCTCCACGCCCGTCAGGTTGTCGTCATCGTCCCACTGGCACAGGGCGACGATGTGCGAGTCGAAAATCCAGAAGTCTTCGTCCGGAAGGTTCACGGCGTACGCGTCGTGGCGCCACATGTTGCGCACGTCTTCGCCCAGTTCGGCGTTGTGCTCTGCGTGCGCGAGCAGGTACCGCTGCCCCTCGGTCGGCGGATTGTCGACGATGCGGACGCGGCCAACGTGCGCGCCATCCTGGGTCTTGGCGCTGATGGTGCGCGCCCAGTCGGAGTTCATGTCCCACTTGGGCGTCTCGTCCCGCAGGAACTGGGCGTAGGTGTCGGTGGCCCGGTCGACGGCGTAGCCCTTGCGCATCTCCAGGTGCCAGGCGCTGTGCTGGAAGTTCTCGAACATCCCGGCGAACGTCTGCGGGTCCAGGATGCGCGGCTCGGTATCCCGGTCCTTCGGGCCGAAGTCGATCAGGGTGTTGCGCGGGACGACGATCGGGATCTCGTGTTCGTCGAGGTGCTGGAGCTGGGCGATGTCGGCCGAGTCCGTGAGCCGTGGTCCGTGCACGATCACATCGCGCGTATCGAGGTCTTCGTGTACCGCGGGGCAGGATCCACCGCCGCTACCGGTGCCGTTGAAGCGCAGCCGTCGCGCCATGACCAGTCCTTTCGTCGGGGTCTGATCAGCCAAGCATCGGGGAGAGCAACGCCCTGTGTACTCGGTTCAGTTGGCCTTCGTGGATAACATCGCGCAACTCCGCAGGGCGGTCAAGAAACTTTGGGTAACTCGCCTCGCGCCGGGCGGCACTCCGTCCCTAACGTCCTGTTCATGACCTCAGCCCCCCAGATCCAGGACGCCGACGTCGATCCCTTCGCGGCCATGGAGACGCTGAGGGCTGCACTCGACCAGGCCGGGATCGTGCTGCCGTCGCTGGCCGTTGACCCCGCGACGCCCTCGCTCCGCCTCATTGACCTCGGCCGCGTCCGCGCACCAGTGGCCGTACGACTTGCGAACGCACTCCAGCGAGGGGAGCCCGCATCATGAAGAGCACAAGCAAGGCCCAAGCCGACGAGCCCCCGCCCAGTCCGCCCGTGGCCGGCATCGCCTGGTGTGCCCGGCACGAGTCGTACAGCAACACCGCCCGTCTCGTCCGCGACAGCAGCGGCGCCCGCCTGTTCGCCTGCTCCTCGTGCCGCGAGGCGTACGACCTCCCCCTCGTCGGGGACCAGCCGTGCACCCCGGCTTCGTAAGGGCGCCGGAGCTGCTGCCCACGCCGAGGGCAGCCGACCTCCCGGCCGACCGCCTCAGTGGCAAGCGCTGCGTGTGGTGCGGCAAGCCGGCCACGAACGACCTGAGCGCGCGGGTCAGCGTGGTCAAGGGCGAGCTGTTGCGGTGGGAACCGCGCAGCTGTTCCTACTGCCTCTGCCGTGAGGCCAAGCGCGTCTACAACATCCACATCAGGACGTGCGCCCGCTGCACGCACCGCGACTACTGCCCGGACAGCCGGGCTCTGTACGAGCTGGGCTTTCCGAAGTAGACCCCGCGCCTACGCAGGCGCGGCACGATGAAATCACGTAGGGAGCAGCATGAAGGCAGATGTGATCCGGATGGCCGGCGGCGGGGACGGAGACGGGGACGGTGTGCCCGGGCAGCCGTGGCCCGGCCCGCCCGTCCCGCCGTCGCCCGACGGCGGACCGAAGGTCTGCGCCTGACATGACACTCAGTGGAGTGGCGGAGGAGGGGCGGGCCGCGTTGGGCCGCTCCCTACTTGAGCGCAAAGTACTGACGTCGGACTGGTTGCCGGCCTTCACGGCTGTGCCGCGGACCGAGTTCCTGCCGGAGCTGATCTGGCCGTTCGACATGGATACCGGCGTAACCGTCGCCGTGGACCTGCGCGACGAACCGAGCTTGTGGTTCTCCTACGCGCACGCGGACGTGCCGATCCTGACCCAGTGGGACGACGGCGCCCGCCAGGGCCGAGGCCAGGTGCCGACATCGTCGGCGTCGATGCCCAGTGTCGTCTTCTCCATGCTGCGGGACCTGGACGTGCAGCCGGGTCAGCGCATCCTGGAGATCGGCACCGGCACCGGGTGGAACGCGGCACTGCTTGCCCATCGGGTCGGCGGCCGTGACAACGTCGTGAGCCTCGAGGTCGACGCCGGGGTGGCGGCCGCGGCACGGGACCGGCTCGCCCGGGTCGACGCCGGGGTCCTGGTCATCTCACGCGATGGGGAGCACGGCGACCAGCCGGGCGCTCCCTACGACCGGATCATCGCGACCGCCGGTGTGAGGCGGATCCCGTCCGCCTGGATCTCCGACGTCAGGCCAGGCGGCCTGATCCTGGCGCCATGGGGCACCCACTTCACGAACATGGACGCAGTGGCCCGCCTCACCGTGGCCGAGGACGGACGCCGCGGTGAGGGGAGATTCACCCGTCCGGTGGAGTTCATGAAGCTGCGCGGGCAGCGGTCGTTGTTCGCCGGACACGAGGTGTACGTGACGGACGGTGTCGAGGCTGCAGACCGGAGCACCACGACCGTGACGGAGCCCGAACTGCTCGGCGAGGGACGGTTCGCCGCCGGACCGTTCGCCGTCGGGCTGCGGGTGCGCGACTGCCACCACCAGGCAGCTGAGAAGCGGGACGGTGCGCGGCCCGTGTGGTTCTACGGGCTGACGGACCGATCGTGGGCGTGCGTCATGTTCACCGACGGACAGCCCGAGGCTCAGGTCTGGCAGTCCGGTCCGCGCCGCCTGTGGGACGAGGTCGCCGCGGCGCTCGCCTGGTGGCGTGCGGCGGACGAGCCCGGCTTCGAGCGGTTCGGACTGACGGCCACAGCCACCGGCCAGCAGGCCTGGCTCGACCGCCCGGCAGATGCCTGGGACATCTGAGCTGCCGATCGTCATGTCCACCC
>NZ_MPOH02000041.1 GCF_001896135.2 Streptomyces phaeoluteigriseus | reverse complement strand
CCCGGCTCGCCTTGGTGTAGGTCCGGGCGTAGCCGTCGGAGAGCGACAGGCCCGACAGCACGACCGGGTCGTCGGCGTTCCCGGGGCGGGGGGTGCGAGCGGGTAGGAGGTCTGCTCGGCGGCGGCCGGGGCGTCCGCGTCCGTCCGGGAGGCCGGTCCGCCGGTGACGGCGGCGAGCATCCGGTCGACCCGCTCGGCGTCGGGGCGGCCCTGCGGGTCCCGCACCAGCAGCGAGGTGAGGACGGGCGTCAGCGGCCCGGCCCGCCGGGGCGCGGGCACGTCCTCGCCGAGTACGGCGGCCAGTGTGGCGAGCGTGCTGCCGCGGCGCAGCGGATGATGGCCCTCGACGGCGACGTACAGCAGCATCGCCAGCGACCACAGGTCGGCGGCGGGTCCGCCCTCCTTGCCGCTGACGCGTTCCGGGGCCATGAAGTCGGGTGAGCCGATGACGGCCCCGGTGGCGGTGAGGCTCACGGACTCGCGGACGGCGGCGATGCCGAAGTCGGTGAGCACGGGCCGTCCGTCGGGGCGCAGCAGGACGTTGGCCGGTTTCACGTCGCGGTGCTCGATGCCGACCGCGTGCGCGGCGCGCAGCGCCGACAGCAGGTCCCGGCCCAGGAGTGCGGCTTCGGCGGGCGTCAGGGTGCCGCGGTCCAGGCGGTCCTGGAGCGAGCCGCCCTCCACCAGCTCCATGACGATCCACGGGTAGGTGTCGCCGCCGCCGTCGACGATGTGGTGGACGGTGACGACGCCCGGGTGATGGACGCGGGCCAGCGCGCGGGCCTCCCGCAGGACGCGCTCGCGCAACAGCCGGGCGCCCTCCGGGTCGTACTCGGCCAGGTCCGGATCGGGGGGCCGCACCTCCTTGACGGCGACGTCGCGGTGCAGCGCGAGGTCGTGCGCCCGCCACACCCAGCCCATGCCCCCGCCGCCGAGCCGCCCGGCCAGTTCGAACCGGCCGTCGACGACACGTCTGTCGGATCCCCCTGTGCTCGTGACTCCTCCCCCGGCTGAAGCCGGGGGCTTCTCGCTATGCCGGGTTGGCGTTGCGACGGACCAGCCCGGCCCGTAGAACGTTGGTGGCTCCCACTGTGTCGGCGTGCGCTGTGTGGCCGCAGGCGACGCAGTGGAACTTTTCCTGGGTGGGCCGGTTCTCCTTGGCGGTGTGCCCGCATTCGGGGCAGGTGCGGGAGGTGTTGCGGGGGTCCACGGCGATCACTTCCCGTCCGGCGCTTTCAGCCTTGGCGTGCAGGATCGTCAGGAACACCCCCCAACCGGCGTCGTTGATCGACGTGTTGAGCCCGGCCTTCGCGGCGGCCCCGTTCGGCAGGAACACGCCCGGCTGATCGAGGTCGGGCTTGGGTGCGGGGGCCTTGCTCATGTTGCGGATCTTGAGGTCTTCGTGCGCGATGAAATCGTGTGCGCGGACCAGGCCGAGCGCGGTCTTGTGTGCGTGGTCGAGGCGCTGGCGACGCACCTTGCCGTGCAGTGCGGCGACCTTGTCCACCGCGCGCTGGTGGTTGGCGGTGCGGTCCTTGGCCTTGCGGCGCGGGAACCGGGACAGGGCCTGCTGCGCGGCTTCGAGTTTCGCGGCGGCCTTGCGCCCGTGGCGCGGGTTGGGCACGAAGCCGCCGTTCGAGTCGGCGAGGAAGTTCGCGATGCCCAGGTCGATCCCGGCCACGGAGCCGGTCGCGGGCAGCGGCTGCGGCTGGTCCTGTTCGGCGGTCAGCACGACGAACCACTTACGGCCCTCGCGCTTGACCGACACGGTCTTGACCCGGCCGGCCACCGGGCGGTGCTGGTTGACCCTGACGTGGCCGACGCCCTGGAAACGGACGCGGGTGACGGGGTCGTGCGGAATGGAGTTCCACCGGCAGCCGTCGCCGTCCTTGGGGAAGTCCACCGCGTCGAACCAGTTCACCCCGCGAAAGCGCGGATAGCCGGGCGTCACGCCGGACTTGACCCGGCGGAAGAATGCGGTGAACGCCTTGTCCAGGCGGCGCAGGGTGGCCTGCTGCGAGCTGAACGACCAGCGGCCCTGACGCTCAGGGTCGAACGCCCGGATGTCCTTGAGCTGGGCCGACTGCGTCCCGTACTTGACGGTGGTCTTCGACGGATGTCGCCAGGCGTCGCGGCGTTCCTGCAGCGCCGCATTGTAGAGGGAGCAGTGATCCCGCAGCATGTCGGCGAGTGCCTGGGCCTGGCGGACGGTGGGCCGCAGGAGGAACTTGTACGCACGGATCAACTCAGCCCACCCCCTTCCGGTCGAGTCCGCTTGATCCTACTACGCTTGGCCTATGTCACCGCGCTGGGAACCAAATCCCGACATCCGACGAGGAAATCATGTCGTTTTCAACCTCCACGCACACTTGGTGTTCGTCACGAAGTACCGGCGGGAGATCTTCAACGGCGAGATGCTGACACGCTGCGAGGCGATCATGCGGGACGTGTGCGAAAGCTTCGGCGCGGAGCTGCGGGAGTTCAACGGCGAAGGCGATCACGTCCACCTGCTCGTGCACTACCCGCCGAAGATCGCCCTGTCCAAGCTCGTCAACAGCCTCAAAGGCGTCAGCTCCCGCTACCTGCGCGCGGAGTACACCGGAAGGATCAACCGGATCGGCACGGGCTCGGTGTTCTGGTCCCCGTCGTATTTCGCGGGGTCCTGCGGCGGCGCACCGCTGAGCATCATCAAGGACTACATCGAGCACCAGAAGCGCCCGGCATGACCGTCACCACACAGGCGTAGCGATCTCCGGCGCTTCGCGCCTCCAGACCGAGAATCGCATTCCCGCCCGGCCTGAAGGCCGGGATTCCCTGCGAAGAACAGGGGATGGAAGGGGAGCTTAGGCGTACGGCGCGCCCGCTCGTGCCCCCGGTGTGACCTCCCCGCGCACCTGCCGTACGGGGCAGTTCGCGAATGGGGCCGCGGAGCCGCGGGCATGCTCCGGGCGAGGTCACTTCCGGCGGGCCGTGCCGGTTCCCGCCGGAGTGTCTCCTTCCCCCCGCCCGCATCCCACGAAGGACATGTGGCCTTGGCTCAAACGTACCCTGAGGCACCGTCAGCCCGCCGTCCCGGCCGTTCCTGGACCATTCGCGTGGTCGGACACCGGGACCGCACCGCGTCGGTCACCTGCTCCTCCGCGTGCGCGATGCCGCCGCGCTCGCGCGACCTCGCGGCCCTGCGCCGCTTCGCCGAAGCCCACGCCGCCGCGCACGCCAGAGCGGCTTCGGTACGGTACGACGCCGCCTGCTGGTGCCGGCGCGAGCGATGTGCGCTGCACGAGGGCACCCGGGTCTCCTGCGCGGGCGCGGTGCTGCTGGTGCTGCGGCACGATCCCGCCGTGGGCCAGGTGTGGACGCTCAGCGAGGTCTGCTCCGCCTGCGCCGCGTTGATGCCGCACACCCGGATCATCGGCCGTGCGACGCGGCCACCGGCCGACGCCGGCGGTCGGTCCGACCGGAACGCGCCCGGCGGACGTGCGCCCGCCGTCCGCCCCGGCCGTGGTGTCCCCACGGCTGGTGCCCGGCGGGTTCAGCGCACCCGGCGCGCCCGCGGCGAACCCGGGCGGCTCGGAACGGGTCGTCGGGCAGCGGCGCGGGGTGGGGCGACACCGGGGGCGGGCGGAGGGTGCCGGGGCGTGAGGGAGGCGCTCGTGGGGCGCGGCGTTCGGCGCGCGGGTCCCGACCAGGAGGCGGGGCGCGGGCCGGGGTGGGTTCAGCCGCCGTGGTCCGGCCCCCGCTGAGGCCTGTACTGCCGCGGGATGCGCGTCGGCAGGGCGCTCAGGGGCCGGTCGCGGGGTGCGGGCGGAACAGGAGGAACGGCGGGGTACGCATGGGCCGGTGACGCCGGGCCGGGTGTGTGCCGGGCCGCCATCAGGCCGGCGATGTGGGCGCCGCTGCGCCGGCCTTCGAGATGCAGGCGGCCGACGTTGGCGTGGCCGTCGGCGAGCAGGGTGAGGACGGCGGAGGGGCCGGCCGCGTAGGTGGCGACGTATCCCCCGGCCCCGCGCACGAGGAGTTCGCAGAACTCGCCGCGCGCCGTGAGGTCGACCATGCGGTGGCCGACGCCGAGGGCGGCGGCGGTGAGGGCCGCGAGCCCCTCGGGCTGGACGCCGGGCATGTCCTGGGCGAGGACGAGTCCGTCGGCGCTGGCCGCCAGCGCCCCCGTCAGCTGGGGCATGCGCGTGCGCAGCCGGTGCAGTTCGTTCAGGACCTCGGCCTCGACGGCCATGACCGGTCTCCTTTCGCCTTGCGGAGCGTGTCGGCGGCGCGGCGGTCCCCGGTCCGGCGGGGCCTGGTCGCGGGACGGCACCGAGAGCGTGATCCCGAGGTTACGGAAAGTGGCGGCCCCGGGTGGGAGCTTTGGCATTTTCCTCTGGAATGTGCGGCCCGGCTCCGGGATGCGGTTCACCGGCTGGGCGGGGGCGCCGCCGCGGGCACGGGAACAGGGCCCGGTTCCATTGGGGCGGGGGCGGCGCCGCGGGCACGGGAACAGGGCCCGCCCCGACGC
>NZ_MPOH02000040.1 GCF_001896135.2 Streptomyces phaeoluteigriseus | reverse complement strand
GTCCAGGGAGCCACACTCCCCACCGGCTCGAAGCGGTACTCGTCGACGACATCACCGGTGTTGCGCACCCGCAGCCGCACACGAGTGCTGCCACCAGGGTCCACCGTCGCGGAAGCCGGTTCCAGGGAGGTCCACAGAGTCACCTGTCGACGCTAAGCCGGGGGGCGGCGGCCCGTCAGGAGGCTGAGGGGCAGGACCGCTGCCCGAAGGGGACGGGCGGGATGCCCCGTTCGAGCCCCCGTCAGACGGTGAGGCGGATCGCCTCCAGGTTCTGGGCCTCCTCCATCGGGCTGCCGCCGTACATCCAGCCGCCGGGCTTGGTGCAGCCCAGGCCCATCCAGCCCTTGTTCGCGACATGGGTGTTCTGGCAGACCGAGCCGTCGCCGACCTTGATGGTGAAGCCCTGGAGCGGGGAGACCGCCTCCTTGGTCGACCCGATGTACATGTCGATCCCGTCGGCCGCCGACGACCACTTGTCGCCCGTCAGCCACTCCTCGACCACATGGGCGCCGTTCCCCGCCGCGCCCTTGGTCCCCGACACGGCGATGTCGAGCGCCTTGATCGGCAGGTCCTTGCCGACCGTGCCGGCCTCGGCGCCGTCGCACACCGGGTCCTGCCAGCCGCGGTCGGCGACGTACGCGCGGTAGCAGATGTGCCGGCCGTCGCTGCGGGCGGCCAGCTCCTGTACGGCCGTCGCGGCGGTCCGCTCCTTCGGCTTCGCCTCCTCGGAGGCACCGCCGCCACCGCCGCCACCGCCCGCGCGGCCCGGGGGCCGGCCGAGGCCGTGGGCTCGGACTCCGCCTTCTCCGCCGGGGGCGGCGGCGGGCTGGTGTCCACGTTGCCGGGGGCGCTCGGACTCGGCGGCGGGAGCGTGCTGACGCCGGCCTGCTCCAGCTTCTCCGCGGCGAGGCTGCGGACCTGGGGCTTGTAGGCCAGCCAGATCATCACGAACGCGATCGCCAGCGCGAGACTCAGGCTCAGGGCGGTGGCCAGCCAGCGCGGCAGGAACCCGCGCTGCACGAACGTCCCGTCGACGTCCAGGGACGGGGCCCCCGACCGCCGTACGGCCAGACTGTACGGCTGCTCCTCCTTGGACCCGAACCAGATGATCTGCCGGGGCCGCAGCGTCGCGTCGACGAAGACGGCTCGGCCGGGCTCGATCTGTACGTTGCCGGGCTGGAGGTCGTACGACAGGCGGTCGCCGGTGTCGGTGCCGCTGAGGGAGGCCGTCAGCCGGGTGTTGCCGAGGTTGTCGATCGCGAGGCGGGGGCGGCCCCGGAACCGCCCCTTCACGGTGGGCGG
>NZ_MPOH02000004.1 GCF_001896135.2 Streptomyces phaeoluteigriseus | reverse complement strand
GGGGGACGATCCGGCGGTGCACGGGGTTCCGATGGCACCGCGGACTGGGGCGGTGCGGCTGGTGCGGGCCGGTCGGCGGGCTGCTGTTCCTGGACGAACTGTCCACCGCGCCGCCGCCGTGCAGGCCGCCCTGCTCCGGCTCGTGCTCGAGCGCAGGATCGGTGCCCTGCGACTGCCGCCGGACGTCCGGATCGTGGCCGCCGCCAACCCGCGGTCCTCCGCGGCCGACGGCTGGGAACTGAGCCCGCCGCTCGCCAACCGGTTCGTCCACCTCCAGTGGACCCACGACCACGACGTCGTCGTACGCGGCCTCGGCGGGACCTGGCCCCGGGCCACGCTGCCCCGGCTCGACCCCGGGAAGGTGGCGCAGGCCGTCGACTTCGCCCGGCGCGCGGTGTGCGGGCTGCTGTCCGCCCGCCCCACGCTCGTGCACCGGCTGCCCAGCGGCGAGGCCCGCCGGGGCGGTGCCTGGCCGTCGCCGCGGAGCTGGGACATGACGCTGACCCTGATCGCCTTCGCCACGGCGGCCGGCTCCTCACGGGAGGTGCTGTCCCTGCTGGTCAGGGGGACCGTCGGGGACGGTCCGGGGCTGGAGCTGCTGGCCGGTCTGGACCGGATGGACCTCCCCGACCCCGAGGCCGTCCTCGCCGACCCGACGGGCATCGACCTGCCCGACCGTGGGGATCTGCGCCAGGCCGTGCTCGACGGGGCGGTGGACGCGGTCCGCAAGCGCCCGGACAAGTCCCGCTGGGACGCGGCGTGGACCCTCCTGGTCCGGGCTGTGGAGACCGGCGCCCCGGACCTGGTGGTCGTGCCCGCGACCACCCTGGCCTCGCTGCGCCGGAGCGACTGGGACGTTCCGGCGACGATCGAGCGACTCGCCGGTGTGGTGTCCCTGTCCCGCAGGGCGGACCGGGCGGCGGCCCGTTCCGTCCCGGCGGGGGCTCGCCGATGAACCGGGACACCACGGGGCCCCTGGACCTCGACAAGCTGTTCGCCGCCCGGCTGCACGCCGCGCGGGCCCGTCCCTACCTGGCGACGGCACTGTTCGCCCTGCACACCGTGGAGTCTCGGCACGTCCCGACGATGGCCGTCGACCAGCACTGGCGGTGCTACGTCTCACCGTCGTTCGTCGACCGGACGCCGGTGGAGGAACTGGCCGGCGTGTGGGTGCACGAGGTGTCCCACCTGCTGCGCGACCACCACGGCCGCAGTGACCGGGTCGCCCGCCAACGCGGCCTGACCGGCCCCGGGGAACGGCTGCGGATGAACATCGCCGCGGACATGGAGATCAACGACGACGCCTTCGGCGACGGGCTGCTGCGGCCCCAAGGAGCCGTCCGGCCACAGTCGCTGGGACTGTCCCAGGGTGAGCTGATGGAGGACTACCTGCGTCAGTTCCGGCTCGGTCCGCGCACGCAGGAGATGGCCTGGCTGGACTGCGGCAGCGGCGCCGACGGACTCGACCGGGAATGGGATCTGGGCCCCGACGGCGCGAACGGACTCAGCGGTCAGCAGCGGGACGCCGTCCGGTTCCGCGTCGCGCAGGGCATCATCGGGCGTCCCGGGCGTGCCCCGAAGAAGTGGCAGCGGTGGGCGGAGGAGGCGTTCCATCCGCCGCAACCGTGGCGGGAGTTGCTGGGCGCGGCGGTCCGCTCCGCGGCCTCCGGACCCGGCGTAGGCGAGGACTACACCTACGGCAGGCCGTCGCGGCGCTCGGCCGGGGTGCCCGGAGTCGTCCTGCCCAGCCTGCGGCGCAGACCGCCCCACGTCTCGGTGATCATCGACACCTCGGGGTCGGTCAGCGACGCCGAACTCGGCAGCGCCATCCTCGAAGTCGCCGCTGTCGCCCGCGCCGTGGGCGGCCGCCGTGACCTGGTCACGGTGCTGCCGTGCGACGCGTCCGCCCGGATCGTGCACCCGCTGTGTCAGGGCGAGAGCATCCCCCTGATGGGCGGTGGGGGTACGGATCTGCGCGCGGGCTTCGCCAAGGCGCTCCGCTCGTCGCCGCGGCCCGACGCCATCGTCGTCCTGACGGATGGTCAGACCCCCTGGCCCACCTCGCGACCGCCGTGCCGGACCGTGGTCGGGCTGTTTCCCAGGAGAGGCGGGGCCGAGGGGTCGTGGAACGAGGACGACCCCGACTACGTGCCGGACACGCCGCCCGCGTGGGCACGGGTGGTGGAGATCGGCTCGGTTCCCTCGGGGGGCGTCGATTAGGCGTCGGGGGTGAGCGCAAGGTTGGTGGGGCGTCCGGTCGGCGGGGCCGGTGCGGTCGCCCTCGCGGGGACGTCCGTACCGGCGATGCGGCGGCACCCCGAAGCGCGGCCCGGCCTGCCGGTCCCACCTCCTTGGTGGAGCTAGCCCTACCACCGGCTGGAGCTACCCCCACCTCCGGTTCGGTGGACCGCTCCCTCGTTCCCGGGCACGGAACACGGCATCGTTCTACGCGGCGGAGCTGATGCCCGGTCGCAGCTCGGCCGAAGCCCGGCAGCCGCCGTTGTGAATGCAGTCCCAGAGGCCCGAGGCCCCAGGCCCGAAACCCGAGGCCCGAGCCCCACCCGGAAGGTGTCCGATGACGTCGCCCGTCCTGCCGAAGCCGCAGCCGCACCCCGCGCACCAGCCGCTGCGCACGGACGGCGCGACCGGTGAGGGGCACGCCATGGCGGCGGTTCCTCCGCCGACGACGTGTGAGGGGCACGCCGAAGCGGCGGCTCCGTCGACGACGCCCGGCCCGCTCGCCTCCTTCGTCCGGTTCGTGGTCTGCGGCGGTGGGATCGGTCTCCTCTCCGGCGCCGCCGTCCCGCTGCTGGCCACGCTGCTGCCCTGGGCCCTGGCGAACGCGGTGATCACCCTGGTCTCGACACTGGTGTGCACCGAGCTGCACGCCCTGTTCACCTTCGGCACCGGGCGACGCGCCGGGTGGCACCAACACCTCCAGTCCGCCGGTTCGGCCACGGCCGCCTACGGGGTCACCTGCGCCGCGATGTTCCTGCTGTACGCGGTCCAGTCGTCCCCCGGCCTGGTCACACAGCAGGTCGTCTACCTGGGCGCCGCCGCCCTCGCGGGCACGGGACGCTTTCTGGTGCTGCGGCTGTTCGTGTTCGCGGACAGGACGCGGAAGGGCACGGCAGCGGGACCGGAGCGCGGTACGGCCGCGGGCGTGAGGGCGCGGCGCGGAACGACCGTGGGCGCGGGCGTGGGGGCACAGCCCGGTACGACCGTGGGCGCGGGCATGGGGGCGCAGCCCGGTACGACGGTGGGCGCGGGCGCGCGTTGCGGTACGACCGTGGGCGCGGGCGCGCGATGGGGTACGACCGTGGGCGCGGAGGGCGGAGCGGCCGTGCCGACCGCGGTCGTGGCGTCCGCCCTCACCCGGCCCGTCCTGGCCGTCGCCTGCTGAGCCGACGTACCGCTACGCCAGCGGGCCGAGGTCGCCTTCGAGGACGGAGACGGTGATCAGCGGCCGGTCCCACAGGGCGAGGATCTCATTGGCGAGGTCCACGACGGAGAGGGGATGCCGCTGACCCTGCACCTCGATGGAGGCGGCCGACAGGCCGCGCGGCACGGCGCCGGCGTCGAGGAGGACTCGCCAGTCCTCCGGTCCGAGGTCCAGGAACTCCAGCCCGGTCAGCTCGGCGATCTCCAGCGGGTCGGCGAGCGTACCGGGGTAGGCGGTGAGGGTGCGCAGCCGCGGCAGCCCGGTGACGGGGGCGAGGCTGAGCGGTTCTCCCTCCCACACTCCGATGCTCAGGACCTCCAGCTCGGAGTGGACTGCGGCCTCGATGCTGTCCAGGGCGGCACGGTTGACCCGGGCCACGGCCGGCAGTTCGTCCCGACGGGACCCGCCGCGCCGGTCGCTGCGCCGCCTCAGCACCAGGTCGGTGACGGAGTCGGCGACCAGGGCGGCGCCGATGCTCTCCTCGTGGCTGAGGACGATGATCTGCCCGACGTACCCGCGCGGACCGGGGGTGAGGTCGACCGCTATCCGGTCGCCGCCGCCGGTGTCGGCGAAGACGATCCAGCCGGCCGAGCCGACCACTCCCTGCACGGTGGCGTCCGGCCTGGTGACGACCGCTTCCATCGCCGCGTACCGCCACGGTGACGTCCGGGACGCCGGGTCGGCGATGTACACGTCGTCCAGGGAGAGGAGTTCACAGCCGACCGCCTGGACGACGCGTTCCGTCACCTCCTGGTCCCCGTCCCAGTCCTGCCACCGCCCCCGCGTCACCCGGTAGAGCGCCCGGAGTTCCTCGGGCAGGTCGACGCCCAGGCGGGCCTCCGCGGCGGCGAGGTCCGCATCGGTGGCACCGACGGCGTCGGGGAGCCGCTCACGAAGCGTCCGCTCCAACAGCGCCGGGTCCGCCGAAGGGGCCGGCACGGCGCCGGGCACCGGATCGGGGAGGCGGCGCCAGGGCTCGGGGACGGCGCCCTCGACCAGCACGAGCGCGCCGGGATGCGGGCCTCCGACGCCGGACTCCACCGCGGCACTGGGGGTGACCAGGCGGAGCACGGTCCGTCCGGTCGACGCGACCTCCGCCGTGAACGGGATGCTGTCGACGCCGGCCTCCGTCAGCGCGCTCTGCACCCGCTGTACGGCGTCGAACTCGGCCCGCATGTCGTCGTGCCGGGCGGCCTGCCCGGGCATGGGGAAGCCCCGCTGGATGGGCAGACTCCATCCGTGGGATCCGATCTGTCCGGCCACGTAACCGCCCGGAGCGGCCAGATCCTCCGCGTTACCGGCCCGGAGCAGTCTCAACACGGGTTCCCAGGTGGCGAATTCATGAAGCGAGGACAACAGCGGGCTCCTGTCGATGGGTGAGCGGTGGTGGTCCGGTGAGCTGAGGTGAGGTGAGGTGTCGATCGTGCGGTGCGTCAGCCCCGGACAGGTGCCGGGGCCGCCTGCCCGGTCGGCCCGGTGGGCCCGGTCAGCCCGGTCAGCCCGGTCAGCCCGGTCAGCGTTTCGCGGGCCCGCGTGGCCAGTTCCTCGTCGGCGCGGATGATCTGGTCCGCGATCCCTCCGGTCACCACCCGCCGGTCGCCCTGCGCCAGGCGCTCGATGCGGTGCAGGTGCTCGTCCGTCAGTGCGGCGCGGCCCAGCTCCGACAGAGCCTCGAAGGCGCTGTCGGCATCGACGGCGCTCTCCGCCGCGTCCAGGACCCGGCCGGCGAGGACCGTACGGTCCAGCGGGCCGTGCAGTTCCTCCTCGGGGAGCCCGGCCAGCAGCGCGAGGACGGCGGCCGGTGCGTGCAGTGGCGTGGCGAGGAGTTCCTCCAACGCCGGGCGCAACGGCCGGGCCGCGGGCCCCAGCCGGACCGCGAGCTTCGCCGCCCGCAGGGCCGTCCACCGCGTCCAGGGGCCGCCGTCGGCTCTGATGACGGCCTCCAGCACCGCAACCGCGGTGGCGTCGTCGCCGGTGATGTCCCAGAGTGCGGCCGCCAGTTCCGCCTCGGCGTCGAGCCGGGGGATCGACCGGCGTTCGGGCCGGTCCGCCAAGGCTGCGCGTATCGCGGGCACGAGCTCCTCCACGGCCTCCCCGAGGGCGGTGACGAGCCTGGCGGCCTCTCGCAAGCGCCGTCCGGCTCCGGTCAGTTCGCCGCGTATCGCGGCGAGCAGCGGTCCGGTCTCGCCGGTCAGTTCGTGCAGGGCGCGGGCCGCGGACAGGCGTCCCTCGTCGGGCCCGTGCAGGGCGGCCGCGCGCAGGTGCTCCGTCGTAGCTGTCCGGTGCTCGCCTTCGTCCGGACAGAGCGCCATGAGTGCGGTGGGGCCGGCGAGCGGGATTCTCGGCAGCACGTCGAGGAGTTCGGGTACCGCGGGGGCGGCCCGCCGGCCCCAGGAGGCGAGCAGCAGGGCGAGGTGGATGGGCTCGTTCCCCTTCGACTCCGGGTCGGCGAGGCGCCGTCGGACCGCGTCGAGCAGCGCGGCGTCGTAGGGGAACGGGGCGTTGACGACCGTGCCGTGGGCGCGGGCTCCGGAGGCGGCGGCGAGTGCCCGGGGGCGTTCGGGCAGCCGCTCGGCGAGCAGCGGGGCCGCCAGGGCGGGGGCGGCCGTCACGAGCGCGGCGAGGGCCCGGTCGGCGAGGTCTCCCTGCCCCGCGGCGAGCCGGGCCAGGGCGGTGGCGCCGGCGCCCGCCTGCTCCGCGACCTTGTCGAGCAGGGCGACCACGCCGTGCGGCGGCTCCGGTTCGTCGAGCAGCGGGAGCAGCACGGGCAGCAGCCGCGCGGGCGCGGACCGGGACACCATGCACGCGTGGTCCGCCGCCCGGACGGCTTCGGCGCGTACGTCCGGTGCCGGGATGCGCAGAGCGGCCTCCAGCAACGCGAAGGCGGCCTCCCGGTCCTCGGCCGTGTCGCGCCGGAGCAGCCCGCCGACCACGGCTTGGAGGGGTTGGCGCTCCTCGAACGCGGAGTCCTGTCCATCGGCGGGCAGCGCGGCGAGTACGGCGTCGTGCTGTCGGATGTCCCACGGCAGACCCGCCGCCAGACAGGCGAGGACAGCGGTGACGCGCACCCGGGCCGGGCCGTCCGGCGCGAGAGCGGCCAGGGCCGTCGGGGCGCCGCGTGCCGGGTCGAGCCGGACCAGCGCGGTCACCAGCTCCGCCCGGACCGCGTCGTCGGTCTCCTCCTCCCACCGTCCCCGCAGCACGGGCCACGCCTCGGCGGTGGCGGCCGTGTGCCCGGCCGCCCATACGGCGGCCTGCCGCACCTGCGCCTCCCCGGCACCCACCAGGTCCAGCACGAACGGGAGTTGCCCGGCCACCGCCGCACGGCAGGCGCCCGGCGCCACCCCGTGCTCGTCGGTGCTCTCGGCGATGCCGCCGAGCAGGACGAGGAGATCGGCGCTGCGGTGTCCAGCCGCAGCGAGGCGCGCCAGGAACGGCACCGCCTCGGCGGTCGCCGCGTAGACCGTGCCCTGGTGCAGGATGCTGCCGTACAGCTCGCCGAGGGCCCCGTCCGCGGTCTCCGGGTCGTCGCCCGCGAGGGAGCGCAGGACTGCGGGGAGGTCCTCCGCGCTTCCGTAGGCGTGGTCCAGTTCCGGCCAGGGGCGGTCGTCGAGTCCGGCGAGGGCGAGCGTGCGATCCATGGGCGGGATCCTCGCAGACGAGCCCACCGGCGCCGCCACCGCACGCGGTTCGCCGGATCGAAGCCCCCGGTTCCGGCCCGTCCCAACCGTACGGCTCCTACAGTGCGGGTATGGAGATCAGGTGCTCGCAATGCCAGGGCTTCGACCTGGAGCCGGGATTCGTCGAGGACTCCGGCGACCACTCGCGGGGATACGCGCGGTGGATTCCGGGGCCCCTCCAGCGCGGGGTGATGGGCGGCGCCAAGCGCTGGGGCCGACCGCGGTTCCAGATCGACGCCCACCGCTGCCGGAACTGCGGCCACCTGGAACTCTTCGCTCCGCACGAGGTGTGAGGCCCTGCGGGCTCCGTGCCTCTCACTCCGCTCAGCCGAGAAAGGACAACCGCACCTGACGCTCGGGGTTGTCGCGGTCGGTGTCCACGAAACTTCGTCAGGACAACTCGATGTCAGCCGACCGGTCCTCACGGTGAGGCGCACCCAGAGGCGGTACCAGTGACGGCACTGCCTGCCCGGGCTTCCCGGCCGGTGGCGGCCGAGGACACGAGCGGGCCTGGTGTCGGGGGCGCCGACTGGTTGCGGTGGACGGCACCAACCGCAAGTGAGGGTGTCCGCGCCGGCCAAGTGCGGCACCCACGCTGTCTTCGCGGCCGAGGCGGACCGCTTGGTGTCCAGGGACAAGAACCGTCGCGCGGTCCCGGCCCAGGTCCGCGCGATCGAGTACACGCCAGGCAGCGAGGGCAGCGAGGGCAGCGACACGGTGTACCGGCTGACTGGCACCATCCTGGCTCCGAAGGCCTGCCCCTCCCTCGTCGCCGGCCGTACGGCATGCCTCGCGATGAGGGATCGACAGCACGCTGGAGGAGAATCGATCCTGGCCGCCCATCGAATGGCGGCATCACCGCAGTCATGCCGTGAGAGGCGAGGCTGCGTCAGTCCCGCGCGATCACGACCACCTCGTCGCGATCGGTCCAGCACCGTCGCTCGTTCTTGTCCGGGTTGATACGCACTCCATGGTCGGGAACAGCTGTGGCCCGGTCGTGGCGGCGGTAGCCGATGGCACACTCGCCCCGCTGCTGTGCCGCTGCGACGACCGTGGCGAAGGACGCCTCACAGCCGGGCAGGACGTACGACGCCGCCGGTCGCAGGTGGACCTGACTGCCGGTGGGGGAGAACAACTCCTCGAACACGGCGGCCAGGTGCCGGTTCTGGGAGATCTGGGCCATCAACAGGCCGATGATTTTCCCACTGATGATCACGTCGGCTCCGGGGCTGACGGGCGCGAGCGTCCGGTTGCGGTCGTCGGTCATCTCGGTGACCACCGGCAGCTCCCGTCCGGTCTCCTGTTCCAGTAGTTGCAGAACGAGGAGCGTGACGAGGGTCCGGTTGTCGGCCTCTTCGGGCCGCTGTCCCGCAACGGGGTCCGGGCCGAGCACGACGACACTGTCGTACGAGTCGATCTCCAGGCACCGAAGTGTCTCGGGCCGGGTGACATCTCCAGGCCGGAACGTGACGGTCAGCCGGGGTGCGAAGTCTGCACCGACGTCCCGTACCTGCTCGGCCGTCACCTCCGCCCGGTCCGCCACCACGGCGAGGACCGAGCCGTGCGCGGCGTACCGGCCCAACTGGTCGACGATGAGCGCGGCCCGCCGGTTCCAGCCGAGAATAAGGAGCCGTTCGGGCCGGACGCCTGCCGACTGCCAGGGCGTCATCACCGACTCGTCGACCCGTCCGGAGCAGTCGCTGAGCCGTGCGGTGTCGTCGTCCCGCGTGATGACGATCAGCCGGTCTGCGGGGCCGATCAGGGTCTGCGGCGGCGGGTTGAGCAGGGGCCTGCCGTCACGCAGCAGGCCGACCACGCTGGAGGTGGCGTAGGCCAGCACCGTGTCGCCGAAGGAGCGGCTGGTCAGGGCCGGGTCGAGGGTGAGGTAGAACTCGTCTCCGGCGAAGTCCAGGAGGTCTCGGTACACCAGGGAGAGTCCGGGACGGCGGGCGGACTGGACGATCAGCCGGGCGGTGATCGCGTCGCTCTCCAGGACGATGCCGCGCGTTCCCGCGGCGAGGGTGGCCGCCAGCCTGTACCGGTCGTCTCTGATGGCGGCGACGACGGGCGGGCCTTCCCCCTCGCCGAGTGCGGACCGCAGCGCCAGCAGCGTCTTGACCACTTCCGGGTCCCCAGACGGATCGTCGTGGGGCAGCACCAGCACAGCGCTGGCCGCGCCGGGGTTGGTCAGGGCGAGCAGGGCGGGGTCGGTGGGGGGACCGCTACGGCAGATCAGCCGGGTACGGCCGGTGGTCCCCACCTTGCTCCTGAGGGCCTCCTCCATGGTGGTCTTGTTCCGGTCCGCCAGCACGGCCACCGCGCCGTACCGCTGGTTGGCGTTGGCGGCCACCAGTTCGCTCACCACCGTGAACACCTGCTCGGACCAGCCCAGCACCACCGAGTGCCCCTGCTCGACGACGGTGGAGCGGCCCCGTCGCAGTGCGGTGAGCCGTTCAGTGAGTCCGGTGGTGATCAGACCGACGAGAGTGGAGACATACACCAGGGCGACCAGGGCGAGCAGTACCGACAACAGCACGCGCAGGAGCGGGCCCGTCGCCCCGCCGAGCCGCAGTGTCTCACCGGTGAGACGCCAGATCTCCGTCAGCCGCTCCGAGCGGGACGCGGGCGCGTGCGGGTCCGTCCACACCAGCACGGCGCTCGCCGGGAGGACGACCATGAGGCAACCGAAGGCCAGCCAGCCGACGAGCGCGGAGGTGCCGCGGGCCAAGGTGGTGTCGAACCAGTACCGTGCCCTGCCCGTGAGTTCGGCCCTTCGTCCCATGCCTGCCCCCTGTTCCGCCGAGTTCCGGCAGCGGCAGCCACGCCGCTCCGATTTGCCCCGCTGCTCCCCCACCGACCGGTCACGGCCACACGGAAGTGTGCCGACGAGGCGGCCGTGACACGCCAATCACCCGCTGTCTTTCATCCCTTCGGGGACGTCGCAGAGAGCGCCGGTCCGCGGACGTCGGAACCGGGCGTCGGCGCCATGACGTTGGCGTCCCTCGTTCGGGGCAATGTCCCGGCGCAGGAGAGCGAGTCGGGTCGGTCGACCGCTACAGGTGATGACTGAAGATCACGAAGCCGTCGTGGCAGGTTCAGGCCCGTCGAGACGCAGCTTCACGGCGGCAGCTGGGACGGCTGTGGCGGCCACGGCTCTGGCCGGTGGCGGGCCTGCCGCGGCGATGCCCGTACAGGCCGTCCCGGCCGCACCGGCGCCCACCCGGTGCGCGGAGTTCGACAGGTGCGTGGCTGTGGCCCGGGCCCTGCCGGTCGTGGACGACCACGACCGCCCCTTGGTTCCACGCTGCGAGCGGGTACTCGAGGACGGACGGCCCGCTCAGCGGTCGGCCACACCCAAGAAGGTCCTCGTCGTCGGGGCCGGCCCGGCCGGTCCGGTGACGGCGCTACTGCTGAAGGGGGCGCGGCCACCACGTGACCGTTCTCGAGGCGAGCGGCAACCGGGCGGGCGGACGCATCAAGATGTTCCGCCGCGGCGGCCGCGAACGGGCGGCCCGGCCCTTCGCCGACCCCCGTCAGCATGCCGAGGCGGGCCGCCATGCGCCTGCCCTCCAGTCACCCGCTGGTGATGGGTCTGATCGACCAACTGGACCTGAAGAGGCGGCGTTTCCATCACGTTGACGTCGACGGTGACGGCCGGCCCGCAACCGCCTGGATCTACGTCAACGGCAGGATTTCCGAACGCGCCGAACCCGCATGCCTGGTGTTCGACGAAGCGCCCTGCATCAAGAATCCGGATGCCCGGCGAACCCGGCGCGAACTTCGGGCGCAGCAGCACACGAGAGCCACGTTCGAGGAACATCGCTTGTGCAGCCGGAAATCCCGCCTGTGGTCCCGCCATACCTGCCACTACCCCAGAAACGACAAACGCACCTGCCGGTTCGGGTTGTCCCGGTTCGTGTCCACGAGGCACACCGACTGCCAGGTCCCGAGTCGCAGGGTGCCGTCCACCACCGGAAGGGTGGCGTGGGGCGGCACGAACGCCGGTAGGACGTGGTCCCGGCCGTGGCCGGGGCTGCCGTGGCGGTGCTGCCAGCGGTCGTCGGCGGGGAGCAGGGCGTGCAGGGCGGCGAGGAGGTCGTCGTCGCTTCCGGCACCGGTCTCGATGATCGCGATGCCTGCCGTGGCGTGCGGGACGAAGACGTTCAGCAGGCCGTCGCGGCCGGCCGCCGCCTCCCGCAGGAAGGTCTCGCAGTCACGGGTGAGGTCGACGACCCTCTCCTCCGCGCCGGAGAGGATGTGCAGTACCCGGGTGGTGAACGCATCTGACATGCCACCATCCTGACCCATCCCGCCATGGTGACGTCGTCGTCCCGTGGTCGGGCCGCCGGGAAGATCCACGGCCTCGGCACTGTTGGTTCAAATGTGAACGACATGCGTGAGGTCGAGGTGGCCGTCATAGGGGCCGGTCAGGCGGGTCTGGCCGCGGCCTATCACCTGCGGCGCACCGGCTTCGAGCCGGAGCGTGACTTCGTGGTGCTCGACCACTCCCCCGGCCCGGGCGGCGCCTGGCAGTTCCGCTGGCCCTCGCTGACGTACGGCAAGGTGCACGGGATGCACGCGCTGCCCGGCAGGGAACTGACGGGCGCGGACCCGGCGCGGCCCTCCTCCGAGGTGATCGCCGAGTACTTCACGGCCTACGAGCGCGCCTTCGACCTGCGGGTGCGGCGGCCGGTCGATGTCACGGCGGTGCGCGAGGGAGCGGGCGGGCGGCTGCTCGTCGAGAGCTCCGACGGCATGTGGGCCACGAAGGCGCTGATCAACGCCACCGGCACCTGGGACCGACCGTTCTGGCCGCGCTATCCCGGGCAGGAGACCTTCCGCGGTCGGCAAGTCCACACCGCGCGCTATCCGGGGCCCGAGGCGTTCGCCGGGCTGCGGGTGGTCGTGGTGGGCGGCGGGGCGTCGGGGACGCAGCACCTTCTCGAGCTTGCCCCGTACGCGGCCGCGACCACCTGGGCGACCCGGCGCCCGCCCGTCTTCCGCGAGGGCCCCTTCGACGAGGACGCGGGGCGCGCGGCGGTCGCGCTCGTGGAGGAGCGGGTACGGCAGGGGCTGCCGCCGAAGAGCGTCGTCTCGGTGACGGGCCTGCCGCTGAACGACGCGATCCGGCAGGGGCTGGCGGACGGGGTGCTCGACCGGCTGCCGATGTTCGACCGGATCACCCCGGACGGGGTGGAGTGGAAGGACGGCCGGCGCGTGTCCGCCGACGTCATCCTGTGGGCCACCGGTTTCCGGCCCGCCGTGGACCACCTGGCGCCACTGCGGCTGCGTGAGCCGGGCGGCGGTATCCGCGTGGAGGGCACGCGCGCGGTCGCCGACCCCCGTGTGCACCTCGTCGGCTACGGCCCCTCCGCGAGCACCATCGGTGCCAACCGGGCGGGGCGGGCGGCCGTACGGGACATCAGGCGGCTGCTCGCCGAGTCGGCCGGGGAGCCGGTCGCCGCCTGACGCACCGCCGGGTCAGCGGTCCTTCGACGGACTCTGCGAGGCCCGGGCGCTCTGCTGGATCCGGTTGAACTCGGCGACGTTGCGCTGGTGTTCCTCGTAGCTGGCGGTGAAGCGCGTGTCGCCCGGTCTGACCGTGACGAAGTACAGCCAGTCGCCCGGCGTCGGGGTGATCGCGGCGCGCACGGCCTCCTCGCCGGGGTTGTCGATCGGCGTCGGGGGCAGTCCCATGCGCTGGTAGGAGTTGTAGGGGCTGTCGACGCGGGTGTCCGCCGTGCTGGTCCTGAGCGTGGAGCGGTTCAGCGCGTAGTTGATGGTGGAGTCCATCTGCAACGGCATGCCGCGCTCCAGACGGTTGAAGACGACGCGGGCCACCTTGCCCATGTCGGCCTTGGTGGCGGCCTCGGCCTGGACGATGCTGGCGACGGTGACGGCCTGATAGACGTTCATCGCGTTGCGCTGAGCCCCGGCGGCGATCGGCGAGCCGTTGAACTTCCTGTTGGCGGTGTCGACCATCTGGCTCAGCAGCGCCTGCGGTGTCGGCTTCTCGCCGAGCGGATACGCCGCCGGGAAGAGGTAGCCCTCCGGGTTGCCCTCGGCGTCGGGCGGCAGCTTCAGGCCGGCCTTCGGCAACGCCTTCCTGGTGGTGCCCGCCGGCAGGGCGAGGGCCTTGTCGACGGCCTCGTAGATCTGGCTCGCGCGCCAGCCCTCCGGGATCACCAGCCTCGTCGGCTTCTTCTCCTCGGGGCTGTCCACGCTCAGCAGCGGCACCGCCACAGCGGTGCCGGCCGCGACGGCTCCGGTCGCGATGAGGACGAGACGGCCCCGGCGCGTCAGTCGGATCGCGCTCCGTGACGGAGTGTTCATCTGCATGCGGGCACGGTAACCCGCATATCGTCACAATCCCGGCATGACCTGGCATATTGTCATCTTGTCGGCTCCAGTCGGGCATCCCTGCGCACCAGCTCCGCATACCGGCCGCCGCGCTCCAACAGCTCCTCGTGCGTGCCCCGTTCGACCAGTCGGCCGGAGTCCAGGACCACGATCTGGTCGGCGCTCCGAACGGTCGACAGCCGGTGGGCGATGGTGAGCGTGGTGCGGTTGGCCGACAGCGCGTCGATGGCCTCCTGGACCGCGTGTTCCGTCCGGGTGTCCAGGGCGCTGGTCGCCTCGTCGAGGATCAGCACCGGCGGGTCGCGCAGGATGGTGCGGGCGATGGCCAGGCGCTGTTTCTCACCACCGGAGAAACGGTGCCCTCGTTCGCCGACGACCGTGTCGTACCCGTCGGGCAGGGCGGCGATGTGGTCGTGGATCTGGGCCGCTCGCGCCGCCGCGTACAGCTCCTCGTCGGTGGCGTCCGGCTTGGCGAAGCGCAGATTGTCGGCGATCGAGGAATGGAAGAGGTACGTCTCCTGCGAGACGACGCCGACCGCGCGCGCGAGGGTGTCGAAGTCGAGGTCGCGCACGTCGACCCCGTCGAGGGTGACCCGGCCGCCGGTCACGTCATACAGGCGCGGCACGAGGTAGCCCAGGGTGGATTTGCCGGCGCCGGTCGGCCCTACGACGGCGAGGCTGCTGCCGGCCGGGACGGTCACGTCGATGCCGGCGAGGACGGGGGCGACCGTGTCGTCGCCGTCGTAGCGGAACTCCACGTCCTCGAAGCGGACCTCGCCCTTGATCCGGTCGAGGTGGACCGGGTCGGCCCGCTCGGTGATGTCGACGGGGAGGTCGAGGTACTCGAAGATGCGCTGGAAGAGCGCGAGGGAGGTCTGGATCTGCACGCCGGTCGACAGGAGGCTGACGGCCGGGCGGAACAGGCCCTGCTGCAGCGAGACGAAGGCGACGATCGTGCCCAGGGAGGCGCCGGGGCCACCGAGTTGGAGGGTCATGCCCGCGGTCCAGTAGATGACGGCGGGCATGGCCGACATGACGATCCCTATCACGGACATGCGCCAGCGGCCGGCCATGCTCGATCTCACTTCGAGGTCGACCAGACGCTCGGACTCGTCGGAGAAGGAGGTCGTGAGGGAGTCGGCGCGGCCCATGGTGCGGCCGAGCAGGATGCCGCTCACCGAGAGCGATTCGGTGACCGTGGCCGCCATTCCGGCCATCTGCTTCTGCCGCTGGGTGGTGATCTTCCGCCGTTCGTTCCCGACGCGGCGGCTGATCCAGACGAAGACCGGCAGCAGGAGCAGGGAGACGGCGGTGAGCCGCCAGTCCAGGACGAGCATCGCGACGATCGTGGCGACGACGCTGGTGAAGTTGGATACCAGGGAGGTGGCGGTGGAGGTGACGGTCGCCTGCATGCCGCCGATGTCGTTGGCGATGCGGGACTGGACCTCGCCGGTACGCGTACGCGTGAAGAACGCGAGCGACATGCTCTGGAGGCGGCCGAAGACGGCGGTGCGCAGGTCGTGCATCACCCGCTGGCCGACCGTCGTGGAGATCAGCGTCTGGAGAACGCCGAAGACTCCGGCGAGGACGGCGCTGAGGATCATGCCGAGCGCGAGCAGGCTCAGCAGGCCGGTGCGGCCCTCGGGGATGGCGACGTCGAGGGTCTCCTTCAGCAGGAACGGCGTGGCGACCGAGACGAGCGAGGAGGCGGCGACGAGCAGGCCGACCACCGCGAGCCGGCCGCGGTAGGGACGGAAGA
This sequence comes from Streptomyces phaeoluteigriseus, assembly GCF_001896135.2. Taxonomy (GTDB): domain Bacteria; phylum Actinomycetota; class Actinomycetes; order Streptomycetales; family Streptomycetaceae; genus Streptomyces; species Streptomyces phaeoluteigriseus. The sequence continues at coordinate 97,632 of NZ_MPOH02000004.1, read as the reverse complement.
GTTTCAGGATGCGGCGCACCTGCCGGGGCGGTTCCTCGGCGTCGCCGGACGGGGTCCAGGAGTCTGGTTTGTCGGGGTGCATGGGCTCCTACGGGAGGTCGGACGGGCGGGACGGGGGGAGCGTAGCTCATTGTTACCTATACTCACAATGAACGGCATCCTGATATTGTTCCCGCATGACCACCCCCGATCCCGACGGCGCGCTCGCCGAGCAGCTGCTGCGGTTCACCCGCCGGGTGCACCGCATCCAGAAGCACCATCTGGAGCTGTCGGACCTCGGCATCACGCCCGCCCAGTCCCGCCTGCTGCGCACCCTCGCCCACTTCAGCGAGCCGCCACGGATGGCGGACCTCGCCGCGCGCCTGGAGGTCGTGCCGCGGGCGGTGACCACGCTGGTCGACGGGCTGGAGGCGAACGCCAAGGTGCGCCGGGTCCCGGACCCGACCAACCGCCGGGTGATCCGCATCGAGCTGACCGACGAGGGCCGCACCACACTCCACGAGCTGCACCGGGCGCGCCGGTCGGCGGCCCGGGAGATCCTGGCCCCGCTGACGAACGCGGAACGGGCGGTCCTCGGGGAGTTGCTGGACACGTTGATCGACGGGGCGGCGGTTCCGCGCTGCTGATCCGTTCTCGGATCAGATGCGGCCGGCACAGAAGCGGCGGAACAGAAGCGGCGGATCGGAAGCGGTTCGGGCCGGACGGAGGAGCCCTCCGCAGCACGGGCATGGCCATCCTGCTCTCACGGCTGGTGTCCCACCGGGAGCCGGCCCCTTCCGCCACGAGGCTCGTGACACCTTCGCCTCCGACGCCCGGCATCACGGGCGGCAGCCGGAACCATGCGGTGCCGTGGAAAACGGGTTGATTCTGACCACCCTGTGAAGCGAACCTTTCACGGTTTGCTGTCACCGCCGACCGCGGCCCCTTCCCCCCCCCATCCCTGACACGAGCCTCTGGGACGTCATGCAGATCCAAGACCTTCCGTATCCAGACCCGGGTGTGCCGGACGTACGCTCGGGACCCCGATTCCTGTGGTGGTTGGGGCGCAACCAACTGGGCGGCCAGCTCACGTCCCTGGCCTGGGGCCTGCTGCACTTCATGGCCGTCTCGGCGCAGCCGTTCTGTGTCGGGTTCGCCATCGAGGCGGTCATCGACCGCTCCGGCGCACGGCTGGCCCTCGCCGGTGGCCTGATGGCCCTGTTCGGTGCCGCAACGGCGCTCGGGGACACCTTCCTGCACCGCACCGCCGTCACCAACTGGATCACTGCCGCCGCCCGCGTCCAGCAGCTCCTCGCCCGCAAGGCCTCGCAGTTGGGCTCCGCGCTCAGCAGGCGGGTCGCGGCCGGTGAGGTCGTCGCCGTCTCCACGGGTGATGTCGAGAAGATCGGCTGGTTCGTCGAAGGCGTCTCGCGCTTCTCGGCCGCCGCCCTCACGGTCGTGTTCGTCTGCGTCGGCCTGGTGGTCTACCAGCCGGCCCTCGGCATCGTCGTCGCCCTGGGCCTGCCCGTCGTGGCGTTCGCGGCGCTGCCCCTGCTGCCCCGCGCGACGCGTCGCGCCGACGTCCAGCGCGAGAAGGCCGGACGCGCCACCGAACTGGCCTCCGACACCGTGGCGGGCCTGCGGGTTCTGCGTGGCATCGGCGGCGAGGAACTCTTCCTCGACCGTTACCGCCGCGCCTCCCAGGAGGTCCGTCAGGCCGCCGTGTCCAGTGCCCGGATGTGGTCGCTGATCAGCGCCATACAGGTCCTGCTGCCGGGCCTGCTGCTGATCGCGGTCGTGTTCTACGGCGTCCACCTGGCCCGCGAGGGCCGGATCTCCGTCGGCGAACTCGTCACCGTCTACAGCTCCGTCATGGTCCTGATGTACCCCCTCAGGCACTTCGAGGAGATCGCCATGGCCTACTCCTTCTCCCGTCCGTCGGCGAAGCGTGCCGCCCGCGTGCTGTCGCTGGAGCGGGCCACGGACGCGGCCGGATCACGCACCGCGGACCTGCCCTCCGGTGACCTGTACGACCCGGCCACCGGACTGCTGGCCCCGGCCGCCCAACTCACCGCCGTGGTGTGCGGCGATCCGGACGCCGCCGGGCGGCTGGCCGAACGTCTCGGCGGGCACCCCTCCGAGGACGGCCCGTCGGTGCTGCTCGGCGGAGTCCCCCTGGACGAACTCCCGCTGGAGAGTGCGCGCACGGCGGTCCTCGTCCAGGACAAGGATCCGGTGCTGCTGTCGGGTTCCCTGCGTGACCTGCTCGACGTGCCGGCCTCGGGTGAGGTCGGCGCGACGGAGGCGCTGGCGGCCGCCCAGTGCGCGGACGTTCTCGACGCCCTCGTCCAGGGGGCGTTGGACGCCGGTTCCCCGATGGACGCCCACATCACCGAACGGGGACGCTCCCTCTCGGGCGGCCAGCGCCAGCGGCTGGCCCTGGCCCGCTCCCTGTTCACGGACCCGGAGGTGCTCGTACTGGACGAACCCACCTCCGCCGTCGACTCGCACACCGAGGCTCGGATCGCCGAGGGACTGCGGGAGATCCGGACGGGACGCACCACGATCCTGTTCACCTCGTCCCCGCTGCTGCTGGACCGGGCCGACCGGGTCGTCCTGGTCCACGAAGACGTGGCCGTGGCAGTCGGTGTGCACCGCGAACTACTGCACAACGAGCCGCGGTACCGCGCGGTGGTGACCCGCGAGACCGAAGAAGAGACCGCGCGGGGCGGCGCGCTGAAGGAACTGCACGCTCTCGGAGACGCCGAACGGCTCGGAGACAACGAACGACAAGAGATCGAGGAGTCCGCATGATCGGCGTCGCGCCACCGGAGTACGACCCGGCGGCACCGACGACAGCGAGCACGCTTCCCGTAGGCGCCCCCGCGACCGTGCGTGCCTACGTGGCCGAACTGTTGCGCCGGCACCGCCGTGCGTTCGTGGTGCTCCTGGCCGTCAACACGGTCGCCACCGTCGCCTCGATGGTGGGGCCATGGCTCCTCGGCGACGTCGTGGAACGGCTGTCGGAGGGGGCCCGCGAACTCCATCTGGGTCTCACCGCCACCCTGTTCGCCCTCGCCCTCGTCGTCCAGGCCGCCTTCGTGCGGCAGGTGCGGCTGCGCGGGGCGATGCTCGGCGAGCGGATGCTGGCCGACCTGCGCGAGGACTTCCTCGTCCGGTCGGTCCGGCTGCCACCGGGCGTGCTGGAACGGGCCGGTACCGGGGACCTGCTGTCCCGCATCACCACCGACATCGACCGGCTGGCCAACGCCATGCGCGAGGCCGTCCCCCAGTTGACGATCGGCGTGATGTGGGCGGCGCTGCTGCTCGGCGGACTCGTCGTCACCGCCCCGCCGCTGGCACCGGCCGTGCTGGTCGCGGTGCCGCTGCTGGTGGTCGGCTGCCGCTGGTACTTCAAGCGGGCCCCCGCCGGCTACCGCTCGGAGGCCGCCGGTTACGCCTCCGTCGCCGCCGCCCTCGCCGAGACCGTGGACGCCGGCCGGACCGTCGAGGCGCACCGTCTCGGCGACCGCCGGGTCGAACTGTCGGAGCTGCGGGTCAAACAGTGGACGGCCTGGGAGAACTACACCCTGTGGCTCCGGTCGGTCCTCTTCCCGGTCATCAACCTGGTGCACGTCACCGTCCTCGGTTCGGTTCTCATGCTCGGCGGGGTGTTCGTCCTTCAGGGCTGGATCGACGTCGGTCAGCTGACGACGGGCGCGCTCCTCGCCCAGATGCTCGTCGACCCGGTGAACCTGATCCTGCGCTGGTACGACGAACTGCAGGTGGCGCAGGTGTCGTTGGCCCGGCTGGTCGGGGTGCGGGACATCGAGCCGGACGCCGGTGACTCCGGGCTGGAGCCGGACGGGCGGGACGTGCTCGCCGACCGGGTGCACTTCGGCTACCGGGAGGGCGTCGACGTACTGCGCCAGGTGTCCCTGGAGGTGGCGCCCGGCACCCGGCTGGCACTCGTCGGACCCTCCGGCGCGGGCAAGTCCACCCTGGGCAGGCTCCTCGCCGGCATCTACGCGCCCCGGGACGGCCGGGTCGCCCTCGGTGGCGCGGAACTGTCCCGGATGACCGCCGAACGCGTCCGCTCGCACGTCGCGCTCGTCAACCAGGAGCACCACGTCTTCGTCGGCTCGCTGCGCGACAACCTCCGACTGGCCCTCCCCCACGCCCGGCCCGAGAACGCCCGGGCGACTCCGGGCGAGGTCGAGGCCGAGACCCGGGCAGCGCAGACCCGGGCGGAGAGGGCCCGGGCGGAAGAGGCCGAGCTGTGGGCGGCGCTCACCGCGGTCGACGCGGACGGCTGGGCGCGCGCCCTCGACGACGGCCTGGACACCGAGGTCGGCTCCGGGGGCCAGCTGCTCACCCCGGCGCAGGCCCAGCAGGTCGCACTGGCCCGCCTGGTCCTGGCCGACCCGCACACGCTGGTCCTCGACGAGGCGACCTCGCTGCTGGACCCCCGCGCCGCCCGCCACCTGGAACGATCCCTCGCCCGTGTCCTGGACGGCCGCACCGTGATCGCCATCGCCCACCGTCTCCACACGGCTCACGACGCGGACGTCATCGCCGTCGTGGAGAACGGCCGCATCAGCGAGCTGGGCAGCCATGACGAGCTGGTCGCCGCGGACGGGGCCTACGCGGCCCTGTGGCGGTCCTGGCACGGCTGAGGGGGTGGACTCGGGACTCGGCGGGTGGCCCGGGATCGCGGGTGCGAGCCGGTGAGGGCCGATGAGGCCCCCTGGGATCGAGCCGCAATGACGTGCACGGAGAGTGGTCACGGCCGGGCCCTCGGGTGGCGTGCAGGAGCCGGCCGGGGCTGGAACGCGACGAGGTTTGCCGCGGCCGGCTGCGGTCGGGCCTGCACCTGCTGGACGGGAACCGACCGGGCCGCGGCCGCCTGCACCCCGGCCGACACTCGCCGGACGGGAACCGGCCGCATCCCCGTCACCGTCATTGCCCGGCGAGCGGGCGGTTAGCCGTGGCCGGTCACCGCGAGACGGACGGACGACCGACGCATCCGGACCACCGCACGACAGACGGACGACCGACGCATCCGCACCACCGCGAGGACGAGAACCGGTCGCAGCCGGACCACCGGGCGACGGAGGGGAGGCGGGCGCGACACCTGGGTCGTGCCGCGGCGTGAGGCCCGTGCGGTCCGGGCCGAGAGGTGGCCGGGGCCGCAGCGCCAGGGGCGCCAAGGGCGCCTGCCGGCGGCCCTCCGCCCGTGCCCCGGCACAGCTCTGGCGTTGCGCACTCCCGAACGGGGGTGGAACGCTGGAGAGCGAAACCCCCGCGGAAGGCAGCCGGGCAGGCCCGTCCGGCGCGTCCCACCGCCGACCGGTGCCCCGTGCCACGGTGGCCCACCGCCGACCACGCGGTGTGGACGGGCCCGTCACCCCCTGGAGGTACCCGTGAACAGCGCCGACGGATGGGGAGACGACGTCTACCAGCCCGACGCCTCCGAGATCCAGGACGACGCCGGACTCCTCGACGCGGAGGACACCCTGGAGAACGACGGTGTCGGCGACCCCCTGGACCGGGGCTGGTCGCCTCCGGAGCGGCCCTGGGCCGTGGAGCACTCCGGTGTGACGGCCGCGGAGCGCCGGCAGGGCGAGACGCTGGACCAGCGGCTCGCGGAAGAGCTGCCGGACCTCGTCGCACCCGACGGCGACGGCCTCGGCGACAGCGACGACACCGACGGAGAACTTCTCGACAACGAGGTCGGCACCGCCCGCTCCGGCCGGCTCGTGGCACCGGACGAGGGCGCCCACGAGGACGAGGAGAGCGCCCTGGTCGCCACCGATGTCGGCATCGACGGCGCCGCCGCCTCCGCCGAGGAGCCGCGATGCACATCGTCGACGAGGACGCCCTCCCCGGGTGAACCGCCCCGGACACCCTGCCCGGACGCCGGGGCACGCCCGGCCCCGTCGTCCGCGCCTTCACCGCACCCACCGCACGAGGAGTACGCATGCAGCAGGACAAGCACCCCGACTACCACTCGGTCGTGTTCCGTGACCGCGCCGCCGGCTACGCCTTCCTGACCCGGTCGACCGCGACCAGCGACCAGACGATCGAGTGGGACGACGGCGAGACCTACCCCGTCGTGGACGTGGAGATCTCCGCGGAGAGCCACCCCTTCTACACCGGCAAGGCCCGCACCGTGGACACGGAAGGCCGTGTCGCCCGGTTCGAGCGGCGCTTCGGCGGAGGCACGCCGGGCTGACCCGGTCCCGCCGCCCCCGGCACCGCTCAGATGTAGTTGAGCGCGGCCGCGCCGCCCACTCCTCCGAGCAGCATGAACACCGGCATCAGCACCTTCAGCTCGACCCAGCTGCCGGCCCGGAACCGCATCACCTTCGGCGGACCGATCGGGTACCAGCGCTTGCGCCCGATCGGGATGGGCCACAGGACCGGGCAGCCCGATATGGTCAGCGCGTCCCCGATGTCGTGGACCAGGGCGCCCAGCACGATCGGCAGCCCGAGCCACAGATACTCCTGGCCCGGGTCCGTGAACAGCCAGTCCGCGCCGTTGCCCGGCTTGTCCAGTATCCCTGCGAGGATCCACGCGCTCGCCGCCGCCAGCAGCCACACCAGCACATCGCTGCTGGAGCCCCGGGTCGCCCGCCACAGCAGGCCCTCGATGGCCAGGACCATGTGGACGAAGAGGAGCCCCAGCACCGCCCAGCGGCCACCGGTGATCGCCAGCGCCGAGGCGCCCGCGCCGATCATGACCGCCCAGAGCCAGGTGTGCGTCAGGGTCCGGTGCCCGCCGGAGCGGCGCGGGTCGCCCTGCTTCCGCGTGCCCTTGTAGACGGCGTAGGAGAGCTTGTCCACGATCTCGCAGAGCCAGCGCGAGAGGGGTCCGAAGGCCCGGGAGATGGTCGCGGCCTTGTGGTCCAGGTCCGGGGCCAGAGCCGCTCCGGCGCAGATCAGCGCACCGGCGAGCAGCACCGGCCATGGCATCGAGTGGCCGGCCGCGGTTGCGGCCGCGCCGACGCCGAGCCAGGCGGCCGCGCCCGACAGTGAGTGTGCTGGTCCCATCATGGCCGTTGCCCGCCCCATTCCTCGTGTGCCGCTGTCCAGTTGACCGGGTGCGATGACGCTCCGTCGGCGCCACAGCGTAGCGGCCATGATCTTCGGCCCCGCATCCGATTCCCCCCTCGGGCAGCGGGCCAGGCAAGATGGGGGCGTGACCCTCATCGATCAGTTGCCGCCGACCGCAGATCCCGACGCCCTCTACGAAGCTTTCGAGTCCTGGGCCCAGGAGCGCGGTCTCACGCTCTACTCCCATCAGGAGGAAGCGCTGATCGAGGCCGTCTCCGGGGCGAACGTGATCGTGTCGACGCCGACCGGCTCCGGCAAGAGCATGATCGCGGCAGGTGCGCACTTCGCGGCTCTCGCCCGCGACGAGGTCACCTTCTACACCGCTCCGATCAAGGCGCTGGTATCGGAGAAGTTCTTCGAACTGTGCAAGATCTTCGGCACGGAGAACGTCGGCATGCTCACCGGTGACGCGTCCGTCAACGCCGACGCCCCGGTCATCTGCTGCACCGCCGAGGTACTCGCCTCGATCGCGCTGCGTGACGGCAAGCACGCGGATGTCGGCCAGGTCGTCATGGACGAGTTCCATTTCTACGCCGAGGGTGACCGCGGCTGGGCCTGGCAGATCCCGATCCTGGAACTGCCCCAGGCACAGTTCATCCTCATGTCCGCCACGCTCGGCGACGTGTCCTTCTTCGAGAAGGACCTCGCCCGGCGCACCGGTCGGCCCACCTCGGTGGTCCGCTCGGCGACCCGGCCCGTGCCGCTGTCCTACGAGTACCGCTTCACACCGCTCACGGAGACGCTCACCGAGCTGCTGGAGACGAAGCAGGCTCCTGTCTACATCGTGCACTTCACGCAGGCGCAGGCGGTGGAGCGGGCGCAGGCGCTGATGAGCATCAACATGTGTTCGCGTGAGGAGAAGGAACGGATCGCCGAGCTGATCGGCAACTTCCGTTTCACCACCAAGTTCGGCCGCAACCTCTCCCGTTACGTACGGCACGGCATCGGTGTGCACCACGCCGGCATGCTCCCCAAGTACCGACGCCTGGTGGAGAAACTCGCCCAGGCCGGTCTGCTGAAGGTGATCTGCGGGACGGACACCCTCGGTGTGGGCGTCAACGTGCCGATCCGAACCGTGCTGTTCACGGCTTTGACGAAGTACGACGGCACGCGTGTGCGCACGCTGCGGGCTCGTGAGTTCCACCAGATCGCGGGCCGGGCCGGCCGGGCCGGATTCGACACGGCGGGTTTGGTGGTCGCGCAGGCGCCCGAGCACGTCGTCGAGAACGAGAAGGCGCTCGCGAAGGCGGGTGACGACCCGAAGAAGCGTCGCAAGGTCGTCCGCAAGAAGGCGCCCGAGGGTTTCGTCGGCTGGACCGAGAACACCTTCGAGAAGCTCATCGACTCCGAGCCGGAGCCGCTGATGTCCCGCTTCCGGGTGACGCACACGATGCTGCTGTCCGTGATCGCCCGCCCCGGTAACGCCTTCGAGGCGATGCGGCACCTCCTGGAGGACAACCACGAGCCGCGCAAGCAGCAGTTGCGGCACATCCGGCGCGCCATCGCGATCTATCGTTCGCTGCTGGACGGCGGGATCGTGGAGAAGCTCGACGAGCCGGACGCCACGGGCCGCATCGTCCGCCTCACGGTCGACCTTCAGCAGGACTTCGCCCTGAACCAGCCGCTGTCCACCTTCGCGCTGGCCGCGTTCGAGCTGCTGGACCCGGAGTCGCCGTCGTACGCGCTCGACATGGTCTCCGTCGTGGAGTCCACGCTGGACGACCCGCGGCAGATCCTCGCGGCCCAGCAGAACAAGGCGCGCGGCGAGGCGGTCGCGGCGATGAAGGCCGACGGGGTGGAGTACGAGGAGCGCATGGAGCGTCTCCAGGACATCACGTACCCGAAGCCGCTGGAGGAGCTGCTCTTCCACGCGTACGACGTGTACCGCAAGAGTCACCCGTGGGTCGGTGACCATCCGCTGTCGCCGAAGTCGGTGATCCGCGACATGTACGAGCGGGCGATGTCGTTCACCGAGCAGGTGTCGCACTACGAACTGGCCCGCACCGAGGGCATCGTGCTGCGCTACCTGGCGAGCGCCTACAAGGCCCTCGACCACACGGTCCCGGACGATCTGAAGTCGGAGGACCTCCAGGACCTGATCGAGTGGCTGGGCGAGATGGTGCGTCAGGTCGACTCCAGCCTGCTCGACGAGTGGGAGCAGTTGGCCAACCCGGCGGAGATGACCGCCGAGGAGGCCCAGGAGAAGGCCGACGAGGTCAAACCCGTCACCGCCAACGCGCGCGCGTTCCGCGTCCTCGTCCGCAACGCGATGTTCCGCCGCGTCGAACTCGCCGCTCTGGACCACGTCGAGGAGTTGGGCGAGCTGGACGGCGAGTCGGGCTGGGACGCCGACGCGTGGGGCGAGGCGATGGACAAGTACTGGGACGAGTACGACGACCTCGGTACCGGCCCGGACGCACGCGGTCCGAAGCTGCTCGTCATCAAGGAGGAGCCGCAGCACGGTCTGTGGCGCGTCCGGCAGATCTTCGACGACCCGAACGACGACCACGACTGGGGCATCAGCGCGGAGGTCGACCTTGCGGCGTCGGACGCCGAGGGTCGCGCGGTGGTGCGCGTGACCGACGTCGGCCAGCTGTGAGCGCGGTACGAGACGGACGAGGTACAGGAGAAGCACACACATGACGAATCCGGCCGAGAGGCTCGTCGACCTGCTGGACCTTGAGCAGATCGAGGTCAACATCTTCCGGGGCCGCAGCCCGCAGGAGTCGCTACAACGGGTCTTCGGCGGGCAGGTGGCGGGCCAGGCACTGGTGGCGGCCGGCCGGACGACCGAGGGCGACCGGCCCGTGCACTCCCTGCACGCGTACTTCCTGCGGCCGGGCCGGCCCGGCGTGCCGATCGTGTACCAGGTCGAACGGGTGCGGGACGGGCGCTCGTTCACCACCCGCCGGGTCACCGCCGTGCAGCAGGGACGCACGATCTTCAATCTCACCGCCTCCTTTCACAAGCCTGAGGAAGGTCCCTTCGAGCACCAGCTGCCGCCGGCGCGCGAGGTGCCGGACCCTGAGTCCCTGCCGACGGTCGCCGAGGAGGTGCGCACTCACCTGGGCGCGCTGCCCGAGCAGTTCGAGCGGATGGCGCGTCGGCAGCCCTTCGACATCCGGTACGCGGACCGGCTTCGCTGGAGCCCTGAGGAGATCAAGGACGCCGAGCCGCGCAGTGCCGTCTGGATGCGCGCCGTCGGGCCGTTGGGGGACGACCCGCTGGTGCACACCTGCGCGCTGACGTACGCCAGCGACATGACCCTCCTGGACGCCGTCCGTCTGCCGGTCGAACCCCTGTGGGGGCCGCGGAACTTCGACATGGCCTCCCTGGATCACGCCATGTGGTTCCACCGGCCGTTCCGCGCGGACGAGTGGTTCCTGTACGACCAGGAGTCACCCATCGCGACCGGGGGCCGTGGCCTGGCCCGCGGCCGGATCTACGACCTCCAGGGGCGCCTGCTGGTGTCCGTCGTCCAGGAGGGGCTGTTCCGGAAGCTGTAGGGCCTGGAAGTCGCGGGCCCCGGCACCTCAGTCGTTGCCGCGGCGCAGCCAGCCCAGGAGTCCGCTCCTGACCCGCTGGGTTTTCGCGGGCCGCGCCGGTTCCGTGACTGGCCGTGGTGGGGCCGACCTCACGGTGGGTCGTGGTGCCGGCTGGTGGGAGCGGGCCTCCTCCAAGGCGTGCACGAGGTCGGAGCGCAGCCAGGCGATCTCGTCGGGGTCGTCCGCCGTCGCGATCCGCTCGACCAGACGCGCGGCGGGCGAGCCCGGGGTGCCGTGCGCCGGCGGTCCGGGCCGGAAGCGGTTCAGGTGGGAGCGTTCGTAGGGGTCCCGGGCGATCTCGGCGACCTGGACCGGGTCCAGGAGCGCGGCCAGGGCTCCCGCCCGCTGCCAGGGCCCTTCGGCGTGCCGCAGCAGGAATCCGAGGTGGCGACCACGCCAGTTCCGGGGCCGCAGGTCCAGGCCCGCGGCCAGTTGGTCCCGCATCCCCTCGGGCGTCCGGCCCGTCAGCAGGGGCGCGTTGTCCTTGTCTGCGGCGAACTGCCTCAGTTCCTCGGCGAGATAGAGCCATACGACGGCCCGGTAGCGGTTCAGGTAGAAGGTCACGGGCACCACGAGCCCCAGCCTCGCGAGGCGGGTGAACCGGCTCGGAGGCACCTGCATGGCGGACGCCCCTTCCGTGGTGCCGACGGCCTCGACACTCTTGGTCAGAGCGCCGGGAAAACCGGGCGCCGCACGTAGGCGTTCGATCTCGCTGCGGGCCACGCGCCGGCCTCCGCCCCCTTCGTCGGGCATGGTCCTGACCCGTCCGAGGTTCACGGCGAGGTCGAACTGGCTGCGCCTGAGGCCCAGTTCCCGTGCCGCGCGGCTGTAGACGAAGGACTGGTCGTGCGGTGCTGCGACGGTGTTGTGTGACATGGTCGGTCTCCCCCGTGGAGTCAAGTGCCCCGCGTCGTCCGCGGTGGCCTCGGAAAAAACCGTAGCCCGATCCGCGGATCTCGTGGTGAGCCTGTGGATAACTCCACGGGAGAGGACGAATACGCAGGTCAGAGGCCTGTGAACCGGTCTCCCTCGGGTCGGCGGGCGTCCACGGTGAGGTGTTCGCCGACGCGATTGACGAGCAGGGTCATCTCGTAGGCGATCTGCCCCATGTCGGCCTCCGCCGCGCTGAGCACGCAGAGACAGCTGCCGGTGCCGGCCGCGGTGACGAACAGCACCGCGTCGTCGAACTCGACCATCGTCTGGCGCACCTGGCCGGCGCCGAAGTGGCGGCCGGATCCCTTGGCCAGGCTGTGCAGTCCGGACGAGACGGCGGCGAGATGCTCGGCGTCCTCCCGGCGTAATCCCGTGCTGGCGCCCGCCACCAGCCCGTCGTTGGACAGGACCAGCGCGTGGTGCACCTGTTCGACGCGCTCGGTCAGGTCGTCCAGCAGCCACCCCAGGCTCTGCTTCTGTGCCATGAGTCCGTCTCCCCGTGACGTTTCCCCGTTTGATGTCCCCGCCTGGCCGACGGGTCTGTCCGCAAGCCTTCCCCACCACCGGCCGCCGGGCAAGGAGGATGGGGGCATGGCACAGAAGATGACCGACGAGGAATGGCGGGCGTTCGTCTCGCAGGGCACCCGTACCGGAAAACTGTCGACGGTACGGGCTGACGGAAGCCCGCATGTGGCACCCGTCTGGTTCCTGCTCGACGGGGACGACGTGGTGTTCAACACGGGGAAGGAGACGGTGAAGGGGCGCAATCTGGCGCGGGACGGCCGGGTCGCCCTGTGCGTGGACGACGACCGGCCGCCCTTCGACTTCGTGGTGCTCCAGGGACGCGCCCGGATCTCCGAGGATCTCGACCAGATGCGGCTCTGGGCGACTCGCATCGCGGCGCGGTACATGGGCGAGGAGCGCGCCGAGGCGTTCGGCGCCCGCAACGGCGTCCCGGGCGAGTTGCTCGTCCGGGTCGGGATCGAGAAGGTCCTGGCGCAGAAGGCCGTAGCGGACTGAAGAAGAGGGCGGCGTCCCTCAGCTCACCGAGTCGAGCAACCGGGCGGTGTGCATCCGCCCGGCGTACTCGACGAGTCGGATCAGCACCTCCTTGCCCGAGTCGCGGTCGCGGGCGTCGCACAGGACGACGGGCGTTCCCTTGTCCAGGTCGAGGGCGCGCAACACCTCCGGGGCGCCGTAGGAGCGCGCTCCGGTGAAGCAGTTGACGGCCACCACGAAGGGGATGTGGCGGTGCTCGAAGTAGTCGACCGCGGGGAAGCAGTCCTCCAGCCGCCGGGTGTCGGCGAGCACCACGGCTCCCAGCGCCCCCTGTGACAGTTCGTCCCACAGGAACCAGAAGCGGTCTTGGCCCGGGGTGCCGAACAGGTAGAGGGAGAGGCCGGAGCGGATGGTGATCCGGCCGAAGTCCATGGCGACGGTCGTCGTCACCTTCTGGTCGACGCCGTCGGTGTCGTCGACCAACTGGCCGACCTCGCTCAGCAGTTCCTCGGTGCGCAGCGGTTTGATCTCGCTGACCGCGCCCACGAGGGTGGTCTTGCCCACGCCGAACCCGCCGGCGACCAGTATCTTCAACGCCAGCGGGGCGCTGTCGCCACCCGCGGTGTCGGAGTGCTCGGAGACCATGGATCACTTCTCTCGGGAGTGCCGGCAACGGTCGACATCGGTACGGGGTTCGGGCGCTGCGGCGGGTCGGCCGTGCGCGGCTTCGGCGTAGGAGTGCGAAGGCAGCATCATGGCAAGGGCGGCCCCTTTCCGGGTGGTTCGACCGTGGACTGCCCGATGTGATCGCCTCGCATCGGTTCGATGTCCGAAGACGTGCGCGATGCTGTGCGGGGTGGGTCCGTACGCTTCCGGGTCGGTCCGAACGTCCATCTACAGCGCCCTCAGTCCTTCGATGACCTCGCGCAGGATCCGCTCGTCGGGCAGTTGTGCGGGCGGGACCGGACGGCTGACGGTGACGCAGCCGAGTTCCAGCAGATCACCGAGGAGCACGCGGACCACGCCCACCGGCAGGTCCGAGCCCGCCGCGAGTTCCGCGACGGACTGGGTCTCCGTGTGGCACAGGTCGACGAGAGTGCGGTGTTCCGGCCCGAGTCCCGTGCCGTCGGCACCGGGCGCCGCGGGGTCGAGGGTGACCAGGGCGATGAGGTCGAAGCGCACGCCGGTGGGTCCGGGCCTCGTACGTCCGCCCGTCATGGCGTAGGGGCGCACCAGCGGCCCGGCCTCGTTGTCGTACCACTGGCTGCCCTGTTCGTGCGGGGCTCCGGTCGTCATGTTCTCGTTCATCTGCGCGGGTCACCTCTCGCCTCATCCGGCGGTGGGCGGTCGCTCGGAGACGCGCGGCGGCGTGTAGAGGTGCTCTCCGACTCTCTTGACCAGCCGCGCCATCTCGTAGCCCACCAAGCCGATGTCGGCGGTCACGGCGGTCAGGACGGCGAGGCAGGAGCCGTCGCCGGCGGCGGCGACGAACAGGAAGCCGTCGTCCATCTCCACCATGGTCTGGCGTACGCCGCCGGCCCCGAAGTGCCGTCCGGCGCCCTTGGCGAGGCTGTGGAAGCCGGAGGCGACAGCGGCGAGGTGTTCGGCGTCCTCACGATTGAGGCCGGTGGAGGCGCCGACGGCGAGGCCGTCGTTGGAGAGCACCACGGCGTGCCGTACCTCGCTCACGCGCATGACCAGGTCGTCCAGCAGCCAGTCGAGTTCGCCGGACCGCTGGGCCGATCTCATGCTCGGGTCGTGGATCATGCGGGGTCTCCTTCACTGCTTTGACGGCCCGGTGCGGCACCGCGGCCGGGTTGCCTGCCGCCGCCTCGGGCCCAGCCGTCGCGGTAGGCGGCCATGCGGTCCCGTACGAGTTCGGGGGTGTGCCGGTCGTCGTTCCGCGGGCCGGCGGTCCGGGCCGGTTCCTCGGTGGCCGACCGGCGTAGCTGGGGAGCGAGGCTGGCCTGCCGGACCCGGCGCGGAAGGTCGTCCGACGCATCCGATCCGTCGGATGCATCGGGTCCACCCGTCCTGTCCGACCTGCCCGACCGATCCGATCCGGCGGAGTCGTCCGGGGGGCGGTGCAGGCGCAGGGTGGTGACTGCGGGGGGTGGGGCGTCGGCGGCCGTCGGCTCCGCGGCGGCCGGACGGGGGAGACCAGTGCCGGCCGCTGGGCGGTCGTGGGGACGGCGTCCTGCGGGCGGTCGGCGGCGGACACGCGCGCGTACTCGCGTTCCCGAGGCTGCTCCTCCGACCGCGCGACCTCGCGGGCGGAACGTTCCGGCGTGCCGTTGTGCAGCAGGGCGGTGGGCAGCAGGACGACCGCGGTGGTGCCGCCGTAGGGCGAGGTGCGCAGGTGCACCTTGACACCGTGGCGCGCCGCGAGCCTGCTGACGACGAACAGACCGAGCCGGTCGCTGTCGAACAGGTCGAGAGCCTCGGACTGCTCGATGCGCCGGTTGGCCTCGGCCAGGGTCTCCTTGCCCATGCCGAGGCCACGGTCCTCGACCTCGACGGCGTAGCCGTTGCCGACGGGTTCCCCGGTGACGCGCACGCGCGTGTGCGGCGGTGAGAACTGGGCGGCGTTCTCGACGATTTCGGCCAGCAGGTGGGTGAGGTCGGCGACGGCGGTGCCCTTGACGGAGGTCTCCGGGAGTTGTCGTACCTCCACGCGCGCGTAGTCCTCGACCTCGGAGACGGCGGCGCGCACCACGTTGGTCAGCGAGACCGGCATGCGCCAGGCCCGTCCGGGTGCGGCTCCGGAGAGGATGATCAAACTCTCGGCGTGGCGCCGCATGCGGGTGGTGAGGTGGTCGAGCCGGAAGAGGTCGCTCAGTTCGTTCGGGTCGTCGGAGCGGCGCTCCATGCTGTCCAGGAGGCTGAGCTGGCGGTGGACGAGGACCTGGCTGCGGCGGGCGAGGTTGACGAAGACCCAGGAAATTCCGCTGGCGAGTTCGGCGCGCTCCACCGCGGCCCGCAGCGCGGCGCGGTGCACGGTGCCCAGGGCCTCGGCGACCTGGCCGGTCTCGTCCTCGGCGCGCGGTCCGGACGGGGCCTCGGCCCGGATGTCGATCTCCTCGCCCGCCCGCAGTTTCCGCATGGCCTCGGGGAGTTTGCGCCGGGCGATCTCCAGGGCGACGTTGCGCAGGCTGACGAGTTCGACGACGAGGCCGCGGCCGATGCGCACGGAGATCACGAGCGAGGCCGCGACGGCGGCGAGGCCGAACAGGACCGCGGCGCCGGCCGGGGTGAGCAGGCCGCGGGTGAACGGGTCGGCGCGCTCGGCGACATCGCGGGCGGCGTCGGCCTCGATGGTCCGCATCCCGTCCTGCACGCGCGCGTGGGCCGTGCCCCAGGTCGCCTCCGGAGCGGCGGCGACGGCCTTCGCGCCCGGACCGCCGTCGAGCACCTTGTCCTCGATGGAGTCCACTGCGGCGTAGGCGCTGCCCGCTGCCAGGCTTCGCCAGGCGGTGCGTTCGGGGCCGCGGAGGTCCACCACGGCTGTTTCGGTCAGCGAGCGGCGCGTTTCGACGGCGCCGGTGAACAGCCGCATGCGCTCACCGTCGAGGCGGCCCGCGAGACGGGCGCTGCCGAGTACGACGTCCTCCTGGGCCAGGGCCTCACCCGCGCGGAGAACTCGACCAGCACGCGCGCGTCGGAGCCGAGTTCGGCGTCCTGGATGCCGGAGAGGGCCCCACCGACGGAGAAGGCGGTCGCGATGGTGCGGGTGTACCGCCCGTACGTCTGCTCCCAGCCCGTGCTGCCGTCGAGCACCGCGGTCCGCAGCGGGCGCAGTTGCTCGGCTCCGGTCACGAACGCCTCGATCCGCTGGGCGACTCCCGCGGGCAGGTCCTGGCCGTCGGCCACGGTGCCGGCGTCGCCGAGCCGGAGTGCGGCCACCGAGCGGTCGGTCGCTTCACCGAGCTTCCTGAGGTCACCGCCCTGCCCGGCGGCGGGGTCGGTGGCGTGCCGGACGGCGGCCGCCCGTTCGTTCTGCAAGGCGGCCACGGCCGCGGCGACGGGGGTGCGGACCTGGGCGTCCACCCGCTGCAACTGGCGCAGCCGGGAGATGTCCTGGGCGGTGGTGACCGTGGCGTAGGCCCACAGCGCCAGCAGGGAGACGACCGGCACCATCAACAGGCAGACGATCTTGGCGCGGACGGTGCGCGGCCGGATCCGCCAGTGTCCCGCGCGTGGGGGTGTCGCGTCCGTCGGTGTGGCCATCTGTTCGTCCGGCCCCTCGTCCGCGGGTGGTCCGGCATGGGCTCGGCGCCCACGCAGGGGGGTCGGCGTCTCGGCGCCGTCCGTGGGGGTCCTACGGGGTTTACGCATGGCCTCCTCGCTCGTCAGTGGTTCTCAGGACGGGTCTCCGGTCCCATCACACGGTCCGGGCCTGCTGACGGCCGGCGGCGCTCTCCGCCTGCTGGGCGGAGGCGGACGCCTCGCGCTCCCCCGTGGTGGGCGAGAGCGCGACGAAGGCCGAGGTCAGGAAGAGATAGGACCCGAGGCCGACGGCGAGGGGGAAGATGAACTGCATCGCCGTGGCGCCGGGCAGGGTTTCGCCCGAGGGCGTGACCTGGACATGGACGGCGACCATTCCGGTGTAATGCATGCTGCTCACTGCCGCGCCCATCACCAGGGAGGCAAGGGTGACCGCGACCGGCGACTTGATGTTCAGCGCCGCCCAGAGCGCCGCGGTCGCCGCGACGACGGCGATGGCGACGGAGAGCCCGACGCGCATCGGGTCGTAGGTGACGTCGCCGTGCAGTCGCACGGCGGCCATGCCCAGGTAGTGCATGCTCGCCACACCGAGCCCGGTGGTGAGCCCGCCGACGAGCAACGCGCGCGTGCGGTCCCGGCCGTAGCCGACGGCGAACACCCCGGCACACACGACGACCATGGCGACCAGGAGGCTGAGCACGGTCAGCGGAACGTCGTAACGGATGTCGGTCCCGCTGACGCCGAAGCCGAGCATGGCCACGAAGTGCATGGTCCAGATACCGGTGCCGATCGCCGAAGCCGCCGTGACGAGCCAGTTGCGGCGCGAGCGCCCGGTCGCGCCCAGCGCACGGACGGTGCAGCGCAGCCCGAGGGCGGCGCCGATGCAGGCCATCGCGTACGACAGCACGGGGGTCAGCCAGCCGAAGGTGGCGTGGTCCAGGTGTCCCATGGGTCCGGGACGCTAGCCGGGGCACGGGAGCACAAAGGGGGCGCATTTCGAAAGCTGCCGCAATGTGACGCAGAAATGCGCCGGAGCGATCGCCTCCCGCTCGAACATGTGCGCCGGGGCATCCTCCGTGTCGGTGAGGGATCATGCGGAACATGAGCGACGACCACACACACGTCCAGGAGTTCTTCACCCCGCGCGCGGCGGACTGGGACAGCAGATTCCCCGACGACGGTCCCGCCTACGCGGCCGCGGTCGCCGAACTCGGCCTGCGCGAGGGCGACCGGGTGCTCGACGCGGGCTGCGGCACCGGCCGGGCCCTGCCGCCGCTGCGCGGCGCCGTGGGAGGCTCGGGAGTGGTCGTCGGGGCCGATCTGACCCCGGCGATGCTGGAGGCCGCCGTACGGGCCGGACGCGACCGTGACGGGTGGTTGCTGCTCGCCGACGTCTCCGCGCTCCCCCTGCGCTCGGGATCGCTCGACGCCGTGTTCGCCGCCGGGCTCGTCGCCCATCTGTCCGACCCGGCGCGGGACCTGCGGGAACTGGCGCGGGTGGTGCGCCCCGGCGGTGTGCTGGCGCTGTTCCATCCCATCGGCAGGGCGGCCCTCGCGGCGCGGCCAGGGCCGCGGGATCACCCCCGACGACCTGCGCGCCGAGCCGAACCTGCGGGCGCTGCTGACGGGTTCGGGGTGGCGCATGACGTCGTACGTCGACGAGGACGCCCGGTTCCTCGCACTGGCCGTGCGCGAGAGTTGAGGTTCACGCGTCTCCGGCGACCGCCCGCACGAAGGCGTCGGGGTGGTCGAACATGATGTTGTGACCGGCGTCCGGAACCGTCATGATCCGTACGCCCGCCGCCTCCAGGGCGTCGGCTCCGTCGAGCGGACCGCTCGACTCACCTTGCAGGTAGACACGCTCGACCTTGTCGAGCCCCGTGAGGATCTCGCGCATGACGGGTTCGGATCCGCGTCGCAGTCCGACGGCGCTGCGATGCAGGCCGCGCGGGTCGGCCAGCCGCATGGTCGCCGCCCACAGGGGCCCGACCTCGCCCAGCACGCGCGCGTGGCCGCCGTCGACGAACTCCTCCTCCGTGTAGGAGGCGATGCCGCTGCTGCCCGCGGTCGTGGGCGGGAAGGCGTCGAGGTTGGCCTCCGTGACGACCAGGCGTGCGACCAGGTCGGGTCGGCGGTGGGCCAGGACGATGGCCACGGAGCCGCCCATGCTGTGAGCGACCAGCTCGGCGCCGGCCACGCCCGCCGCGTCCAGCGCCGCGGCCAGTGCGTCGGCGTGCTCCTCGAGCGTGTAACCGAAGTCCTGTGGCCGGTCGCTGATGCCATGTCCCGGGAGGTCGACGAAGAGGCTACGCCGGCCGGCGAGTTCGGGTCGTGCCGCCACATGCGCGTGATAGACGGCCGAGACGGCTCCCAGCCCGTGCACGTACACGCGTGCGGGCTCCTCCCCCGGCGTCTCCGTCCACCGGATCCTGCTTCCGCCCTGACCGAACTCGGCCTGCCGCATCGCTACCTCCTCAAGGCAACGCGATCTACTCGAACGCGGCGACACTACATCGGTGCCGATGTATTGCGTAACCAGAATATGGCGTGATCGATATACGCCCCCTGAGAGGTACCGCGCCGGTGCGGCAGAATGCGGTCATGCTGGAGCTCGCCATCCTCGGTTTCCTGTACGACGCCCCGCTGCACGGTTACGAGCTGCGCAAGCGCATCTCGGCGCTCACCGGTCACGTGCGGCCCGTGGCCGAGAGCACCCTGTACCCGGCGATCAAGCGCCTGGAGAAAGCGGGACTCCTGGTGCGGGCCACCGAACCGGGTGCCGTGGCCGCCCCGCGGCACGTCCTCAGACTCACCGACGACGGACGGCTCGAGCTGCGCCGCCGGCTCGCCGAGCCCGACGAGCGGGACATCACCGACGAGAACCGCTGGTTCGCGGTCCTCGCCTTCCTGCGGCACCTCGACGACGCCCCCGCCCAGGCGGCCGTACTGCGACGCCGCATGGCCTTCCTGGAGGAGCCGGCGAGCTTCTTCTACGACGGTGACCGGCCGCTGCGCGCCGAGGAGCTGGACGACCCGTTCCGGCGTGGCGTGCTGACCATCGCGCGGGCGACGTCGAGAGCCGAACTCACCTGGCTGCGCGACACGCTGGAGTCACTGGGCGGCTGAGCCGTCGCCGTGCCGTACGGGACAGCCTCGCAGCCCGGGCACCGGCCATGTGCCCAACTGCTCCAGGAGGTAGCCCTCCGGATAACTCTTGATCTCCCAGTTCTGGCGCGCGTGGTGCGGTGCGCGGCGTGGCGGGAACAGCCGGACCACACGTCCGCGCGCGCGTACCGCCCGGCGGACCAGCGCGCGCGTGGCCGGTGCCGGCGGGGCGTATCGGAAGGCACGCAGAAGCGGATCGTCGAGCAGTGCGAGGGTGGCAGTGCGCAGCACGGGAGCGAGCGGCCGCGGGTACCAGGAGGCCATCAGGTCGAGCGTGGCGTCCGAGACCGCCCGCGCACCCTCGTCCCAGCCGAAGTGGGCCTCCTCGTAGGCGTCCAGGCACGCCTCGAACTCCTCGTACGACGTGGGGATGTCCTTGATGCCCATGCGGTGCCCGAGGGTGTGGTAGTGGACGGTGGAGGCGACGATCTCGTGGCGTGACAGCCTGCGCCATCCGTAGGCGTCGATCCAGCGTTTGGGCACGACGACGAACGTGCAGAGCACATAGCGCATGTCGTCGTTGCTGATGTCGTAGCTGCGGTGCATGCGGTTGATGCGGCGGACGGCCGTTCGGCCCTCTTCACTGTCGAATCCGTGCTCGACGACGGCGTCGAGGAGCAGCGAGGTGTCGTCGTAGCGCTTCTGCGAGCGGTCGGTGAGCTCCGCCGTGCGGGCGAGCAGTCTGCCGATGCTCGGCACCGCGTAGGTGCGGTAGAGGGCGAGTTCAAGGGCCCGCGTGAAGTCCCACGGAAACTCGTACGCGACGGTCAGGCGGTAGATCTCGGAGGCCTGCGTCACGGGGTCCATCCGCCGGATCAGTCCGAGCCGCTCGTAACGCTTCACCGCGCTGTCCCCCTTCTGCTGCCGGAACTCCAACTCTACGTTGAGCGACAGGAGATGAACGCTCGGTCGGTACATCCACGCAGGGGAAGGTGGTCGGCGATGCTCGACTCGGTCCGCGGGATCTGGGGACGATTTCTCGATGCCGCGCGCGGGCGGACGCGATCGGGCGGGGAGCGGTCCGCGGGTGCCCCGCGGAAAGCCGGCGCGAAACGTGCACACAACCTGTTCGAGGCGGCCGCCGCCTACGTCTCCGCGTGCGCGGAGGACGACCAGGACAGGATGGAGGAAGTGGCGGGCTGGGTGTCCCCCGAGGCGCTGTCGTTCGGGGTCAACGAACTGGCGTGCCGGGCGGTGATCGCCCTCGCGCGCGAGCGCGACGAGTCACCGCGGGCCGTGGCGCGTGCTCTCCTGGGGCTGCCGTCGGCGTGACACTGTCGACGGCCGAGGGCGATTCGCCCCCGTCCGGTGGGAAAACTGCAGCTCCGAGCGTGTCGGGGAGTCGTGACAAGCGGCTTCTCGCCGCACTAGGGTGCGCGCCGATGGACGAACCGATGGGGAGGCTGGGATGGCCGGGACGGAAGAGGACGCCGTCGCCGCCGCGGACGATGCGCTCTATGTGCTCACGGCGGTGTTGCTGACGCCGGCGAAGTTCCCGAGTGTGCTGGGCGACGACTACCCGGAGGCCTGTGCGGCGCTCGGTCTCGCGCCGCTCGCCGACGGATACGGCCTGGTGCTGGGCCAGGACGGCGAGGGCGCTCGGTGGACGGTCGCCATCGACGACGTGTCGCTGGTGGCCGTCGCCATCGCGTCATGGGACTGCGGCATGGAGTACGACCTGTCGCCCGACGAGCGGACGGTGGTCGCCGCCCTGCCCGGCTGGCCGCTGGCGGTCGCCGTCGCGGCGCCCGGTGTGCGGGCGCCGCACGACCCCGACCCGGAGGCGGCGGGCGGCCCCGCCCTGCGCCCGCCGGACACGACCACCTGGGGCCCCGCCCAGCGACGGCTGGGAGCCGACGAGATCGCGCTCCAGTGGGCCCTGTGGCGCGAGCAGATCGACGACACCGAGTTCGCGCCCGCAAGCGACGGGTCGGAGCCGGCCGAGACGACCCGGGGTGAGAAGGACACCGCCGCGGCCGGGCGCGGCGGTGTCCGACGTGTCCTCGCGGAGGTCCGCGCCTACGTCGAGACACCACCTCCGCTGGGGCGCGTGCGCTCGTCGTTCGCGCCGGGTGACGCGCGCACCCTGCGCGCGGACGGCCCCGGCTGGTCACTGGTGGCCCGGACCGACGACATCGCTTTCGTCCTGCTCGACGACGAGCCCGGCGAGGTGCTGCCGGTCGGCCGGGGGCCCGAGCTGCCCGGCCTGCTCGAGGCGCTCGACAAGATGGCCGTACGGCCGAGCTGAGCCGAACGAGGGCGTGCTGGACGACGGGGGGCCACGGCGCGGCCCCCCGCGCCTCAGCGACCGAGCTCCTTGCGTGAGACGCGGCGCAGCCTGCGCCGCTGCGAGGGGTCCAGCATGAGGTACGCCGCCGTCGGAACTCCCAGCATGATCAGCAGGGCCGCCCACCAGGGCAGCCAGATCAGCAGCAGGAGCCCTACGGCCACTCCCCCTACCGCGATCTTCGCGTTATTCGACATGTGCGTCGCCTCCTCCGCGGCCGCTGCCGCTGCCGCTCTCTGGTCTGAGAACGGCTCTGCGCGGCGCGCGGTTCCAGCATCACCCCTGAGACGTCCCTGACGTACACCCCTGAGGTGTCCCTGAGAACCTTCAATCGCACACCGAACCGAACCCTCCTCGAGGAGAGGTGCGCATTTGGTGGCGGGGTGCTGTACCCTCGGCGGCCGACGTCAGTAGTCAAATTTGAGGAGCAGGCATCTCCGTGCAGTGGGTTTCCGCGGAAACACCGTCCGAGATCGTGGAACTGGCTCGTTGCCCCGCCGTGTTCGTGCCCGGGGTCCCCGCGCGCACCGGCCGCGTCGCCTTCTGGCATCCCGACGGTGCCGTTCCGCCCGTCCTGGTGTCGGGGTCCGGCTCGGTGGAGGACGTGTCCGTCGTCCGGCCCACCGGGGCGGGAGGCGTGGAACTGGTCCGCATGTCGGCCCTGTTGCTGCCGGTGCAGGAGGCCCTGCACATCCTCACACGCGCGCGTGCCGCTCCCGAGGCGCACCGGGCCGTCGCCTTCTGGGGGGCGGCGGCTCTGGCCGCCCTGGAGTTCACCGCACGTGGGCTGCTGCTGCCGGGTCTCTCCCCGGACGATCACGACGTCTGGCGCGCGGGCCCCTTGGGGCGACGACATCGAGAAGGTGCGGCGACTGGCCGCCGCGATGCCTCCCGAGGCGCACGCCGTACCGCTCACCGGCCCCCCGCCTCTGCGGTTGCCCGATCCGGAGCGGCTGCTGCGAGCCTTCCTGGACGCGGTCGCCGACGCCCTCCCCCGCTCCCCCGCCGCACCGCTCCTGACGGGCGGTCCGGCGTACGCGGCACCACATCCCGTGCACGTGCCGCAACTGCGGGCCTGGGCCGCCGATGTGGCGGCCGGCCACGACGCGGGCGTACGGGTCTCGCTGCGGATCGAGATCTCGGGGCTGTCCCCCACGGCCCCCACGGGGTCGACGCCGGCCTTTCGTGCGGTGCCCCAGGTGCACAGTGTGAGCGATCCCGCGCTCGTCGCGGACGCCGCCGAGATCTGGCGTCCTCCGGCGCCGGCCACCAGGCGTTCGGCTCACGCGCGCGGACGGACGCCCTCCTCACCCTGCGCCGTGCCGCCCGCGCGTGGCCGGCGCTCACGCCCCTGCTGTCGGCGGCTGTTCCCGACGCCGTCGACCTGCTCGACGAGGAGGTATCGGAACTCCTGGGAGAGGGGTCACAGGCGCTCGCGGCGGCGGGGGTGGAGGTGCACTGGCCCAGGGAGCTGGCCCGCACACTCACCGCCCGCGCGGTGGTGGGCCCGCCGGACGATGGTCCCGGACCGGACAGGGCCGGTTCGGACGCACCGTCGTTCCTGTCCGCGGACGCGCTGCTCAGCTTCAGTTGGTCCTTCGCGCTCGGCGACCAGCGCCTTACGCGCGAGGAACTGGACAGCCTCGCTGAGGCGAACCGGCCGCTCGTGCGGCTGCGCGACCAGTGGGTGCTGATCGACCCCCGGGAAGTGCGTCGCGCGCGGGCTCGGCAGGACCGCAAGGTGACACCCATCGACGCTCTCGGTGCGGCTCTGACGGGCTCCACGGAGGTCGACGGCCGTCGGGTCGAGGTCCAGCCCACCGGATGGCTGGCGGCCCTGCGGGAGCGGCTGACGCGCCCCGAGGAACAGGAGCCGGTGGAACAGCCCGCCGCGCTCGACGCGACGCTGCGCGACTACCAGCGGCGCGGTCTGGGCTGGCTGGCCCAGAACACGTCCCTGGGGCTCGGCTGCTGTCTGGCCGACGACATGGGGCTCGGCAAGACCGTCACGCTGATCGCCCTCCATCTGCACCGCCGGACGGACCCCTCCGCCGCCGGGCCCACCCTGGTGGTCTGCCCGACGTCCCTCATGGGCAACTGGCAACGGGAGATCGAGCGGTTCGCCCCCGGCACGGCGGTGCGCCGCTTCCACGGGCCACGGCGTGATCTCGCGGAGCTGGCCGACGGGGAGTTCGTCCTCACCACGTACGGCACCCTGCGGATGGACGCGGGCCGGCTCGGCGAGGTCCCCTGGGGCCTGGTGGTGGCGGACGAGGCGCAGCATGTGAAGAACCCGTACTCGGAGACCGCGCGGGCGCTGCGCACGATCGGGGCACGCGCGCGCGTGGCGCTCACCGGCACACCGGTCGAGAACAACCTGTCGGAGCTGTGGGCGATCCTGGACTGGACGACCCCCGGGCTGCTGGGCCGACTCGGCACGTTCCGCACGCGATACGCCCGAGCCGTCGAGGAGGGCGGGGACCCGGCCGCGGCGGAGCGGCTCGCCCGGCTCGTCAGCCCGTTCCTGCTGCGCCGCCGCAAGTCGGACCCCGGCATCGCGCCCGAGCTGCCGCCCAAGACCGAGACCGATCGCCCGGTGTCCCTCACCAGGGAACAGACGGGCCTGTACGAGGCCGTCGTGCGGGAGACGCTGGCGGCGATCGCCGAGGCCGACGACATGGCACGGCGTGGGCTGGTCGTGAAGCTTCTGACCGGCCTCAAGCAGATCTGCAACCACCCGGCGCAGTACCTCAAGGAGGAGCGCCCCAGGACCGCCGGGCGCTCCCGGAAGCTGGAACTGCTGGACGAACTGCTCGACACGATCCTCGCCGAAGGTGCGGGCGTCCTGGTGTTCACGCAGTACGTCCGCATGGCTCGGGTCCTCGAACGGCATCTGGCCGCGCGGGGCGTACCGACCCAGTTCCTGCACGGCGGCACACCCGTCGCCGAGCGCGAGGCGATGGTGGCGCGCTTCCAGGACGGCGGGGTTCCCGTGTTCCTGCTGTCGCTGAAGGCGGCCGGGACCGGGCTCAACCTCACGCGCGCGGAGCACGTGGTGCACTACGACCGCTGGTGGAATCCGGCCGTCGAGGCGCAGGCCACCGACCGCGCCTACCGCATCGGGCAGACCCGGCCGGTGCAGGTGCACCGGCTGATCGCGGAGGGCACGATCGAGGACCGCATCGCCGACATGCTGCGCCGCAAGCAGAATCTCGCGGACGCCGTGCTCGGCTCCGGCGAGGCGGGGTTCACGGAGCTGTCGGACGCCGAACTGGCCGAGCTGGTGGAACTGCGAGGGGGCACCCGATGAACGCCTACGACAGCGAGCGGGAACATACCTTCGAGGCACTGCCTCCCGCACAGGGGAGGGGGTTCGCCCAGTCCTGGTGGGGACGGGCGTGGCTGGCGGCCCTGGAGGGCGGGGCGCTGGACGGGGAGCAGGTGCGGACGGGCCGCAGGCTCGCGCGCGCCGGTGCCGTGGGCGCGGTCTCGGTGCGGCCCGGGCGGATCACGGCTGTCGTCCAGGAACGTGACGGCACGGGATACCGGGCCGACGTGCTGCTCGACGTCCTGACGGACGCCCAGTGGGACCGGTTCCTGGACCTGACCGTGGAACGGTCCGGACATGTCGCCGCGCTGCTCGACCGTGAGATGCCGCCGCACCTGGTCGAGGACGCGGAGGCCGCGGGCATCGACCTGCTGCCGGGGCTGGGCGACCTGGAGGCGGAGTGCGGCTGTGACGCCTGGGACCACTGCCGTCATACGACGGCCCTGTGTTACCAGGTGGCGCGGCTGCTCGATCAGGACCCGTTCGTGCTGCTCCTCCTGCGCGGACGTGGCGAGCAGGCTCTCCTCGCCGATCTCCAGGCCCGCGGCACCGCGGCGCCTGCCGAGGCCGCGCCCGCGCCGCAGCAGGGCGTGGACGCGGTGGAGGCGTACCTCGCGGGGCATGTCCTGCCTCCGCTGCCCGCCGTGCCCGAACTGCCCGGACAGCCCGGCGTGCCGCCCTCGTTGGACACCGAGGCTCCACCTGCCGGCGTGGTGGAACCCGCGGCCCTGGAGATACTGGCCGCCCGCACGGCCGCGCAGGCCCATGTCCTGCTCGCGGAGGCGCTGCGCGGCGGGGCGGAACGGTTGGCTCCGGCGTGGACGCTGACGGTGGGTGAGGACGCGGTGCGCCTGGCGGCGGGCCGTCCCGGTGACGCCGACACGGCGCAGTGGGTGCTCGACCGGCTCGCCGCGGGCTCGGGTCGCGGCCGGGAGCAACTGGCGCTGGCCGTCCGGGCCTGGCGCACAGGGGGCGTGTCCGCCCTGGCGGTGCTCGAGGAGGAGTGGGTCGTCGAGGGCGAGGCCCTCGCACGCGCGCGTGCCGCCCTGGACACCGCCTGGGAGGAGGACGAACGGCCGGTGCTGCGGGCCCGGGGCAACCGGTGGACCGTGGTCGGGTCGCCGGCCAACTGCGCCTGGGGCGGGACGGCCGCTGGTGGCCCTACCGCAAGGAGCGCGGGCGCTGGGTGCCGGCCGGGGACGCGGCCCGGGATCCGGCGACCGCTCTGGCCGCCGTAGCGTCCGAGGAGGTGGAGGAAGCGCTGTCCTGAGGTGGGAGCCGCTCCGGTGAAGGCGTGCGGTCCGGCCCGACGGGCGGCCGACGCCACGCGTTCACCGGGGCGTCGCACGGTGTTCCGCGGGTGAATCGACTCTGTCGGCTGTCACCACACTTGTTCCTCAGGAGGCTCGATGTCCCCGCATGCCACCGGCCGACGCGCGGTCCACCGTTCCGTCGCGGCGGGCGTACCGCTCGCCGTGCTGGCCGCCCTCGTCACCGCCGGAACGGCGTCCGCGCACACGGCGTCCGGCGAGGCACACGTCACCCGGACGGCGACGCTCGGCGACATCCCGCTCGGGACGTTCAGCAACGAGCTGCTGCCGGGCGCCGTCGCCGACGACCGGGGGGTGGACCTGGGTGGCATCGGGAGCGACATCTACCCGGCGGGCCGCAAGGGCGAGTACTGGACGGTCACCGACCGCGGGCCCAACGGTCAGATCAAGGTGGACGGCACGAAGCGCCGGACGTTTCCCGTGCCCGGTTTCGACCCGGCGATCGTCCGGATCAGGGTGTCCGGGAACACGGTGAAGGTGCTTGGGTCGATTCCGCTCACCACCTCGGCCGGCAAGGCCGTGACGGGCCTGCCGAACCAGGCGGGGCGCGACGAGGCGGCGTACTCCTACGACGCGAGGACGCCCCTGCCCCACAACCCGAACGGGCTGGACACCGAGGGCATCGTGCGGGCGGCGGACGGCAGCTTCTGGCTCGTCGACGAGTACGGGCCTTCGCTGGTCCATGTCTCCGCGCGCGGGAAGGTCCTCACCCGCTACGTGCCGAGAGGCCTGAACCTGACGGGTGCCGACTACCCGGTGGTGGAGGCGCTGCCCGAGGTGCTGCTGCACCGCAAGATCAACCGCGGCCTGGAGGGGCTGGCGCAGCTAACGGGCGGCGACCTCGTCCTGGCGATGCAGAGCCCACTGTCGCTGCCGGACACGGACGCGGGCGAGGCCTCGCGCACCGTGCGTCTGCTGCGCTTCTCGCCGAAGAAGCAGGCGGTCACCGCCGAGTACGCGTACCGCTTCGACCCGGTCGAGGTCGTCGACCCGAGCGAGGACGACACCTCCGAACTCAAGGTCTCCTCCGTGGTGGCCGTGGGCGGGAACCGGCTGCTGGTCGAGGAGCGCACGGACAAGGCCGCCCGGCTCCATCTGGTGCGGCTGGACCGCAAGGCGGACATCCTGGGCGGCCGCTGGGACGACGAGGCGACGTCGCCGTCACTGGAGCAGTTGGCGGACCCCGCGGCCTCGGGCGTCCCGGTGCTGTCCAAGCGGCTCGTCGTCGACCTCGGCACGGTCGCCGGAGTGCCCGGCAAGATCGAGGGTGTCGCGCTCGTGAACCGCGACACGCTCGCCCTGATCAACGACAACGACTTCGGGATGACGGACGGGACGGGCGCGTTCGACGCGCGGGGCAGGCTGGTCGACAGCGGCATCGAGACGGCGGTGACGTACGTGCGCCTGCCGAAGGGCGTCTGACACCCGGCGGATCAGCCATGCCGTGCGGCACAGATGTGCGTGTGCGGCACGCGACATCACGCGCGTGTGCCGCACGACGGATCACGCGCGCGTGCCGCACGACGGCGCGGTCACGGCAGCAGTTCCTCCAGGGACGGCAGGAGCGACTCGAGACCGCTCGGCAGCACGGTCGGCAGGTCGCTGGGCAGCTGGGAGGGCAATTGGCTGGGCACCTGCGAGGGCAGTCGGCTGGGCAACTGAGTGGGCAGCTCGGTCGGGAATCCGCTGGGAAGCTCGCTCGGGAGGCTGAGGGAGGGGGCGGGCGAGGAGCCCGTCCCGGGCGGAGGGTCGCCGTCCGGTGAGTCGTCGTTCCCGGAGGCGATCAGCACGACAGCGAGGACGACTGCGGCGGCGACCAGCAGCGCCAGTACGGCGAAGAGAGAGTTCCTGCGCCTCCTGGGACCGTCGGGAGGTCCGGGCGGCGCAGGAGGCGGCTCGGACGGGGGGCGGTCGCCGCCTCCCGGGTCGTGACCGTGGCCGAAGCCCGGGGGAGGCGGTCCGAAGCCGCCCGGAGGCGGCGTGTCACCCGGCGGTCCGGGCGGCTTGGGCGGTACGGGCGGCATGGCCATGGCATCCAGCGTCGCGCCGGACCGGCCGAAGCGCGACCCCCGGACGGAAGTTGATACCGGCGCATGCCCTGGAGAGCATCATTCCGACGTACTCCGCACGGAGGCCGCTGACGCGGGATGTGCTCGTCACGCACACGCGTGTGCGTGACGAACGGCGCGCGCGAGTGCCGTGGGCACCCACGCGCGCGTGCCGTCAGCCCCGGGCGCCGAGCAGGTGGTCCATGGCGAGCTGGTCGAGGCGCTCGAACGCCATGCCGCGGGCGGCGGCCGCCTCCGTGTCGAAGTCCTCGAAGGCGCCACGGTCGGCGAGCAGGGCCTGAAGGCCGTCTGCGGCGGTCGGCTGGGCCAGCTCGTCCAGGCGGGAGTCGCGCAGGGCCTGCTGGACCTCCGGGTCGTTGCGGAAGGCCGCCGCACGCTCCTTGAGGATCAGGTAGTTGCGCATGCAGCCCGCGGCCGACGCCCACACGCCGTCCAGGTCCTCGGTGCGCGGCGGCTTGAAGTCGAAGTGGAGCGGGCCGCTGTAGCCGGCCGTCTCCAGCAGGTCGACCAACCAGAACGCCGAGCGCAGGTCGCCGGCGCCGAAGCGGAGGTCCTGGTCGTACTTGATGCCGGACTGGCCGTTGAGGTCGATGTGGAAGAGCTTGCCCGCCCACAGGGCCTGGGCGATGCCGTGCGGGAAGTTCAGGCCCGCCATCTGCTCGTGGCCGACCTCGGGGTTGACGCCGTACATCTCCGGGCGCTCCAGGCGCTCGATGAACGCCAGCGCGTGGCCAACGGTGGGCAGCAGGATGTCGCCGCGCGGCTCGTTCGGCTTGGGCTCGATGGCGAAGCGCAGGTCGTAGCCCTGCTCGACGACGTACTCGCCGAGGAGGTCGAAGGCCTCCTTCATGCGGTCGAGGGCCACACGCACATCCTTGGCGGCGCCCGACTCGGCCCCCTCGCGCCCGCCCCAGGCGACGTAGGTCCGCGCACCCAGCTCGGCGGCCAGGTCGATGTTGCGGATCGTCTTGCGCAGGGCGTATCGCCGCACGTCGCGGTCGTTCGCGGTGAACGCGCCGTCCTTGAAGACGGGGTGCGTGAAGAGGTTGGTGGTGGCCATGGGCACCTTCATGCCGGTGGTGTCCAGGGCCTGGCGGAAGCGCTTGATGTGCTCCTCGCGCTCACTGTCGGAGGACCCGAAGGGGATCAGGTCGTCGTCGTGGAAGGTCACACCGTGCGCTCCCAGCTCTGCCAGGCGCTGCACCGTCTCGACCGGGTCCAGGGCGCGGCGCGTGGCGTCACCGAACGGGTCGCGTCCCTGCCAGCCGACGGTCCACAGACCGAAAGTGAACCTGTCGTCGGGGGTGGGCTGGTAGCTCATTGCCGCGGCTCCTTGCTTGCAGACTATTTCGTCATGGCCGTTTACAAATTAGTATGCGGAGGCATCTCTGGGAAGTCAGATCCCGCAGAGCCGCGGAAAAAGTTAGGGAGATCCCGATGTCAGCAGCCGAGGGTCCGCTCGTCGTCGGCGTGGACACGTCCACCCAGTCCACCAAGGTGCTGGTGGTCGACGCGGCCACCGGTCGCGTCGTCGCGAGCGGTCAGGCACCGCACACGGTGTCCTCCGGCGCCGGCCGGGAGAGCGACCCGCGCCAGTGGTGGGATGCCCTGCACGAGGCCCTGCGCCAGTGCGGTGACGCGGCACACGAAGCGGCGGCCGTGTCGATCGGCGGGCAGCAGCACGGGCTCGTGACGCTGGACGAGCGCGGTGAGCCGGTGCGCCCCGCACTGCTGTGGAACGACGTGCGCTCGGCCCCTCAGGCCCGCCGGCTGACCGAGGAACTGGGCGGCGCGAAGTTCTGGGCGGAGCGCACCGGACTGGTGCCGGCCGCCTCCTTCACCGTGACGAAATGGGCCTGGCTCGCCGAGCACGAGCCGGAGGCCCTGCGCGCGACGAAGGCCGTACGTCTCCCTCACGACTACCTCACCGAACGCCTCACGGGCGAGGGCACGACCGACCGCGGCGACGCCTCCGGCACCGGCTGGTGGGCGTCCGGGAGCGAGGCGTACGACGAGGAGATCCTGGCCCATGTGGGCCTCGACCCGGCGCTGCTGCCGCGGGTGGTGCGCCCCGGCGAGGTCGCGGGCACCGTGCGGGACAGCCACGACCTGCCGTTCTCCAAGGGCACCCTGGTCGCCGCGGGCACCGGCGACAACGCTGCGGCGGCGCTCGGCCTCGGACTGCGCCCCGGCACTGCGGTACTGAGCCTCGGCACCTCGGGCACGGTGTACGCCGTGTCGAAGCGCCGCCCGACCGACCCGACGGGCACGGTGGCCGGATTCGCCGACGCACATGGCCACTGGCTGCCCTTGGCCTGCACGCTGAACTGCACGCTCGCCGTCGACCGGATCGCCACCCTGCTCGGACTGGACCGCGAGGCGGTCGAGCCCACCACCGGCCTCACGCTCCTGCCCTACCTGGACGGCGAGCGCACGCCGAACCTGCCGAACGCCTCCGGTCTCCTGCACGGCCTGCGCCACGACACCACCGCCGGCCAGTTGCTCCAGGCAGCCTACGACGGTGCCGTGCACTCCCTGCTCGGAGCGCTGGACCTGGTCCTCGACGAGGACGCGGACCGCTCGGCTCCGCTGCTGCTGATCGGCGGCGGAGCCCGCGGCGCGGCCTGGCAGCAGACCGTGCGCCGGCTGTCCGGGCGCCCCGTGCAGATCCCGGACGCCAAGGAACTCGTCGCGTTGGGCGCCGCGGCTCAGGCCGCCGGCCTGCTGACCGGGGAGGACCCGGCCTCCGTCGCCCGGCGCTGGAACACCGCGCGGGGCCCGGTGCTCGAGGCCGTCGAGCGGGACGAGGCGGCCCTGACCAGGATCGCCGGGGTACTCTCCGACGCGGCCCCGCTGCTGGAGCGGGGCACGGACACCCACTGAGGATCGACGGAGGCATGAGCGCACCGCCGCACGAGGCCCGCCCGACCGGCCCCGGGCGAGCGCTGCCCGACACCCAGCAGGGCATGCGCCGCCGCAACCTCGCCCGGGTGATGCACGCCGTCAGCGCCGAGGGACCGCTGTCACGGGCAGCGGTCGCCTCGCACATCGGTCTGACACGCGCGGCGGTCTCGACGCTCGTCGACGAGCTGATACGCACCGGCCTGCTCGAGGAGCTGGGTCCTGAGCGGCCCGGCAGGGTGGGCCGGCCAGGGTCGGCTCTCGCGGTCAGCGGGCGCGGCCCGGCGGGGATCGGCGCGGAGATCGGCGTCGACCACCTCGCCGTCTGCGCCGTCGACCTGCGCGGCGAGGTGCGGGCACGCGCCGTACGGCACGGCACGAACCGGGGCCGTGCGCCCGAACCGGTACTACGGGAACTCACCGGCCTGGTGCGCCGGGTCGTAGCCGACGGGGAGCGCGAAGGGCTTTGGCCGGCCGGGCTCGCGGTGGCTGTCCCCGGCCTGGTGGGCCGCGACGCCCGCACCGTCGTCCGCGCCCCGAACCTCGACTGGCACGACGTCGACCTCGGCACCCTACTACCCGGCGAGTTCCCGCTGACCGTGGACAACGAGGCCAACTTCGGCGGCCTCGCGGAACTCTGGCTCGGCGTGGAGACCCCGCGCGACTTTCTCCACGTCTCGGCGGAGATCGGCATCGGTGCCGCGCTCGTCGTCGACGGCAGCCTGCTGCGCGGCACCCGCGGCTTCGCCGGCGAACTCGGGCATGTGCCGGTCCATCCCGACGGGCCGGATTGCGTGTGCGGCAGCCGGGGCTGTCTTGAGCAGTACGCCGGTGAGGAGGCGGTGCTGCGCGCGGCCGGCCTCGAACTGGGCGAGGACCGCGTCGGACTGCTGGCCCGACGCGCGGCGGACGGCGACGAGAGAGTACGTCGGGCCCTGCGCGAGGCGGGGACGGCGCTGGGTGTCGCCCTGACCGGAGCGCTCAATCTGCTGGACCCCGAGGCTGTCGTGCTGGGCGGTGCGCTCGCCGGACTCGCCCCGTGGCTGCTGCCGTCACTGGAGTCCGAACTCGCCCGCCGCACGGCCGGCCCGCCCTGCCCGGTGTCCGTCTCCCGGCTGGGCCCCGAGGGCCCACTGCTCGGCGCGGCGCACTCGGTGGTACGGGCGGTGCTTGACGACCCGGCGGGGGTGGCGGGACGGCTTTGAGGGCCGATGGGGTGGGGGTGTGGGCTGCGGCTCTCTCTGTCGATGATCGTGTGGATGGGGCCGTGGTGTGGCGCCGTGGCCGTGATGTGCCGCCGGGGCTCTGGGGTGGCGCCGGGACCATGGTGTGGCGCCGCTGGCTGGCTGGCTGGCTGGCTGGCTGGCTGGACTGAGGCTGCTCGGGTGAGGGAGGTCCAAGCCTCCAGCAGAGACGCCTAGGCCGTGTTTTAGGTAGCGGGTGGTTCTTGGGCGGATAGTTCTTCGGCAAGTTCCATACAGCGCAGGCGGGCTGGGGAGAAGTCGTAGGGCATCTTGCCGGTGGCTTCGAGCACGCTCATGGAGTCAGCCTCCCGCCTGCCAGAGCTGAGGTCGGCCTCGTCCTCGCCGTCATCGGCGGTAGCGGGGTGCAAAGTGTCCCAGGCGTCGAAGAGGGCATCGTCGTCTTTCCCTAGGCCGGACTCCTCGATGACGGCCTGCAGGGCGCTTTCGAAGGCGTGCCGCTCGACGGCCACTTGAGCCACCCGTGGATCATCGACGGCGACGCTGTCATCGAGTGCCTCCTCGGCGTCATCGATGCGGTCGGAATCCTCCCGCAGAGTGGGATGCGTGGCCAGGACGACGAAGCGGGTGGCCTGGATGGCCGCGCCGAGCGGGCCGAAGATCCGCTCAGTGACCAGCAGACTGTCCAGGTCCGCCTGACGCAGGGAGCCCTCAGGCAGGCTCTTGAGGCGTTCGGTGACGAAGTCGGAGAGCAGGCCCATCCGGTTGCCTTCGGTGCGCATCCGCTGCACGGCGGTCCGCTGCCGCCGCAATTCCGCCTCCTGCTCGGCGAGGGTTTCCTCCAGCCGCTCCAGGATGCCCGCGATACCGTCTCCGCTGTCCGCACCGGCGGAAGCCGTGCCGGTGGTAAAGGCGTCACGGATGTCGTCCAGGGCGATCCCGGCGTCGGCCATCTTGCGAATCCACAGCAGGCGGATCATGTCCTCGTACCCGTAGCGGCGGCGGTCATCGCCGCCCCGCTCAGGCTCGGGGAGCAGGCCGATCTCGTGGTAATGGCGAATCGCCCGCGGCGTGGTGCCGGCGAAGGCCGCCGCGTCACCGATCTTGACCTGGCGAGGTGGCATGAACGGCGAATGCATGAGCAAGGACCTTTCCTCAAGGGACCGGGACGTAGGTCCACCGGACCACATGCCGCTACGGAAGGTGCAACCCCATACACACCGCCCCGCACCAATGCCAGGAAACGCGCTGTTCCTCCGTAATGACCGCAGGTGCGCGGCCGGGATCCGCGAGGAACCGCCGTCGGCCCGCCAGGGACGCACCGCGGATCGCACGCGCGCCTCGCGAGACGGCCGCGGCACCGCTCCGGAGCCGACGCGCGTGCCCGTACCGAACCGGCGTCGAGTCCTGCACGCCCCGTCCTTCGAAAGGCAGCATCCGTGGAACGAACCAGGCCACTCCCCCTCCTCGACAGGCGCCGGATCCTGAAGGGCGCCGCCCTCGCCGCCGTACCGTACGTGCTGCTCCCCGAGACGCGGGCCGGTGCGCGGACGCCGGCCGTCGACCACCCGTCGGCCGAGTGGCAGCCCGCGACATCCCTCAACTACACGGCGTCCAGCCGCCCTACGACGTACACCGTCGACCGGGTCGTCATCCATGTCACACAGACCACGTACGCCCAGGCCCTGTCCATTTTCCAGAATCCGCAGAAGAAGGTGTCCGCGCACTACGTGGTGCGTTCCGCCGACGGTCATGTGGCGCAGTGCGTACGGGAGTCGGACGTCGCCTGGCACGCGGGCGACTGGGACCACAACACACGCAGCATCGGCATCGAGCACGAAGGGTGGGTGGACCGGCCTGCCTACTTCACCCACACCCTCTACGAGCGGTCCGCCCGGCTCACGGCGTCCGTCTGCGACCGGTACGGCATCCCCAAGGACCGGGCCCACATCATCGGCCACCACGAGGTGCCCGGCACCGACCACACCGATCCCGGCCCCAACTGGGACTGGGTCCGCTACCTCAGACTCGTCAACTCCGCCTGACGGGGGCGGCCGGATCTCCCCGTCCCCTCTTTCGGGTGACCCCGGTCCAAACGGTTGTCGGGGCGCACACCCGGAGTGACGATGTCCCCAGCCGCATCGCCTGCCGGGAGGCCGACTTGACCGATCCGTGGGTGGCCCTGGAACCGGGGGCCGACCCTGCCGAGCGTGTACGTGTCCTGCGGCGGGCGCACGACGCGTTCACCGAGGCCGGCACCGTGCCGCGGCCGGTGCGGTCCGTGGTGGCCGACTCGTGGCGGCGATCGGCGCGGGCGGGTGTCGGGCCGGACGGCACCGCGAGTGTGGAGTTGACCGACGGGGATCTCGGCACCTACCGGGCCGAGCATCCCCTGGTACGGGTGATGCCGCTGTTCCGGGAGCTGATGGGCACGTTCGCCGCCGACGGAGAGCATCTCCTGGCGGTGTGCGACGCGCACGGGCGGCTGCTGTGGGTCGAGGGCCACCCTGCGACCCGGCGCCAGGCCGAGCGGATGAACTTCGTGCCGGGCGCGCGGTGGGCGGAGACCTCGGTGGGGACGAACGCACCGGGAACGGCGGTCGCCCTGGACCGTCCGGTGCAGGTGTTCGCGGCCGAGCACTTCATCCGACGGGTGCAGCCCTGGACGTGCGCGGCGGCGCCGGTGCACGATCCGCGGACCGGGCGGGTGCTGGGCGCGGTGGACATCACCGGCGGCAACGGGCTGGCGCATCCGCACAGCCTGGCCTTCGTCCAGGCCGTCGCGCGGGCCGCCGAGTCACACCTCGCGCTGCTCGCGCCCGCTCGGCGGGAGACCGATCCGCCCCAGCTGACCGTGTTGGGTCGCGACGAGGCCTGTCTCGCGGCCGGCGGGCGACGGAT
This sequence comes from Streptomyces phaeoluteigriseus, assembly GCF_001896135.2. Classification (GTDB taxonomy): domain Bacteria; phylum Actinomycetota; class Actinomycetes; order Streptomycetales; family Streptomycetaceae; genus Streptomyces; species Streptomyces phaeoluteigriseus. The sequence continues at coordinate 61,652 of NZ_MPOH02000004.1, read as the reverse complement.
CAGGCTCAGTCGGCGGCACAGCGAGATCCTGGTGCTGCTGACCCGCCATCCGGAGGGCCTGACCGGGGACGAGCTGCTGTGCGCGGTGTACGAGGACGAGTCGGTGACTCCGGTGACCCTGCGAGCCGAACTCGCCCGGCTGCGCGGGATGCTCGGCCCCGGGCTGGTGACCTCGCGGCCGTACCGGCTCAGTGTTCCCGTCGAGTCGGACATCGCCGTCGTGGAGCGGCGTCTGGCGGCCGGGGCGGTCACGGCCGCCGTCACGGCGTACACCGGTCCGCCGCTGCCGGCGTCGCAGGCACCGGCGGTGGTGCGGCTCCGGAACCGCCTGGCCGACGGCCTGCGTGCCGCCCTGATCGCCGGCCGGGACCCCGACCTGCTCGCGGACTGGGCGCACGCACCATGGGGTGAGGACGACCTCGACATATGGCGGGCGCTGGCATCGGCTCGGCCGACGGCGGCGGTACGGGCTCGGCTGGCCGCGCTGGAGGCGGAGTTGGCGGCACCGGCGTCGCGGACGCGCCACTGACGACACCGGCCGACCGCGTCGGCCGACAGGGCCGTCACGGCCGACAGGGCCGACACGGCCAACACGACCCGGCGCGACCCGGCGCGACCCGACACGACCCGGCGCGACGGTCACGCGGCTCACTTCAGGTGACTTCCCCGCACCCACCCGCACTCCGCAACGTGGATGCAACGTCGGCCTTCCTAGCCTGGCGCGCAGAGCTGCCCAACGGCGGGCAGTGCTGCTCAGGGAGGCTATCCACCATGACCCGTTACGCGCGCCCGGAACCGAAGGCTCGATCGTCTCCTACCAGGCGCGTTACGACCACTTCATCGGCGGCGAGTACGTGCCTCCGGCCCGTGGCCAGTACTTCGAGAACCCGTCGCCGGTGAACGGGCAGCCGTTCACCGAGGTGGCGCGCGGGACGGCGGAGGACGTGGAGCGGGCGCTCGACGCGGCGCACGCGGCGGCGCCGGGCTGGGGCCGCACGTCTGCGACCGAGCGTTCGGACATCCTGCTGAAGATCGCGGACCGCATGGAGGCGTACCTGGAGCCGCTGGCGGTCGCGGAGAGCTGGGAGAACGGCAAGCCGGTCCGCGAGACGCTGGCGGCGGACATCCCGCTGGCCATCGACCACTTCCGCTACTTCGCGGGTGCGGTCCGCGGGCAGGAGGGCTCGCTCAGCGAGATCGACGAGGACACGGTGGCGTACCACTTCCACGAGCCGCTCGGGGTGGTCGCGCAGATCATCCCGTGGAACTTCCCCATACTGATGGCGACATGGAAACTGGCGCCGGCCCTCGCCGCGGGCAACGCGGTCGTCATCAAGCCGGCCGAGCAGACGCCGGTCTCGCTGCACTACTGGATGAGCCTGGTCGCCGACCTGTTGCCGCCGGGCGTGGTGAACATCGTCAACGGCTTCGGCGAGGAGGCGGGCAAGCCGCTCGCGTCCAGCCCTCGGGTGGCGAAGATCGCGTTCACCGGTGAGACGGCGACCGGGCGGCTGATCATGCAGTACGCCGCGGAGAACCTGAAGCCGGTCACCCTGGAACTGGGCGGCAAGTCGCCGAACATCTTCTTCGACGACATCTGGGAGAAGGACGACGACCTGCGCGACAAGGCCCTGGAGGGCTTCACGATGTTCGCGCTGAACCAGGGCGAGGTGTGCACCTGCCCGTCGCGCGGGTTGATCCAGCGCGGCAACTACTCCGAGTTCATGGCGGCCGCCGTGGCCCGCACCGAGCTGATCAAGCCCGGACACCCCCTCGACACCGACACGATGATCGGAGCCCAGGCCTCCGGCGACCAGCTGACGAAGATCCTCTCCTACATCGACATCGGCCGCCAGGAGGGCGCCAAGATCCTCACCGGAGGCGAACGCGCGGACCATGACGGTGAGTTGAAGGACGGATTCTACGTCCAGCCGACGATCTTCGAGGGCGACAACCGGATGCGGATCTTCCAGGAGGAGATCTTCGGCCCGGTCGTCTCGGTGGCCTCGTTCGACGACTTCGACGACGCCGTGAAGATCGCCAACGACACGTCGTACGGCCTCGGCGCCGGAGTGTGGACGCGGGACATCAACACGGCGTACCGCGCGGGCCGGGCGATCCAGGCCGGCCGCGTCTGGACGAACTGCTACCACGCCTACCCGGCCCACGCGGCGTTCGGCGGCTACAAGCAGTCGGGCATCGGCCGCGAGACGCACAAGATGATGCTGGAGCACTACCAGCAGACGAAGAACGTTCTTGTTTCATACAGTCCGAAGAAACTTGGGTTCTTCTAAAGCCGCAAGTTGGGTGCCTGGCGTAGGCTTTACCCTTCAGGCACCCACAGGCTGAAGCGACCATCCGTGACCGTTCAGCAACCTGCCGAACTCGTCCACCGCGAATCGGTGCCCGCTCCGGACCAGCCACGGACCGGCTGAGGTGCTACCTTGCGCCGTCCGCGGCGGTGCGAAGTGTACGAAGAAGTGCGGACGACGTCGGGCGCCGGACGTGATCACACGGCGGCATGCTCGCGGGTTGTTTCAAAGTAGGTCCTCTTCGATCACCCCCAGTGATCCTCCCGGTACCGCAGGAGACCCTCACCATGCAGCTGCTTGGTGGCGTTACCAACCCGGACCCAGAAGTCGGTGGCCACGCTGCCGCCTTTGGCGGGCCTGGCGAACACGGCCTTGCCGGCCGCGGCCACGCTGACCCGGCAGACGACACGGTCGGCCACCTCGGGAAAACTGATCCGCACGGTGGTCGCGGTCGGAGCCGAGAGGTTGTCATCGAGGACTTGGCGTACGAACAGTTCGTAGCCATCGAGGTCAGCCTGCTTCGGCAGGGTGGACAGATCGTTCTCGATCCCTAGTACAGTCCCGTCGTCACCGATGCCGACGAACAGGTTGCCGCCCTCCCCGTTGAGGAAACCACAGACCGTCTTGACGAGATTGTGTTGCAGGGACTTGTCGTACTCCCCGGTGTGCACGTTCCAGCGGGCACTCGCCTTGAACTCGGTGCCTTGGGACTCACCGGCGGCGATCAGATCGGCCGCCGCGGTGGGCACGTACGCGGGTCGGTCCGCGCTGAGCGTCTCGAACGCCTCCCGTACCACTTGGGCGATCAGCTGGCGGCGTCGTTCCAGGAAGGCCGCGTAGTCGAGCTGCTCCCAGCCGACCGGCAGCGCGTGCCACAGGGCCTGCCGCCTGACCACCTCCGGGTCCATCGCCTCGGTGATCCTGGGCCAGTAGACGTGAGGTGCGTCAGTGTTGCCCTTCTCGCTTGCCGGCCACGTCACATATGCCATGTTGGCGATGGCGTTGACCTGGCGTTTGTCGGTGATACCAAGACCCGCGAGGGTTTCGGAGTAGAACAGCCGGTCCCGGGGAACCTTCCGGGCGGGCCTGGCCGTCGGATCCATCAGGTCGCGGATGTGCTGGTCGCCGCACAGCAACTCGGCGTCCAGGATGTTCAACGCGGCCTGGTAGGCGAACACCACCGGGGAGTACGACGATGAGCTGTCGAGCCTGTTCGGCAGGGAGATGTCCCAGTAATCACCGGTGAAGTGCGCGGAGATGATCCGGGCGAGTTCTGCGGCGAACGCCTGGCCGTCACCCTGCGGCAGGCCGCCGATCCGACCCAGATCAAACTCCATCTGCGACTCGGGGGAGTTGGAGTAGCGGCCGGTAGTGTGCACCATGAAGAACCAGCGCGCGATGACCGGACGGAGTTCTTCCGCCGACAGCCCGAAGTCGTGCAGTCCGATAAGCCACAGCGCGTAGCTGTACAGCAGGGCGGTGTCAGAGGTAATCATCTTGCGGCTACGGAAGCCGGCCGCGGTGATGCACTGGAAGAACTCGTGCCAGCTGGTCAGATCGAGGACCTGCGTTTGCGCCTGCGCCAGCCGTTCGAACTGTTCCTGGCGCCGCTCGGCGGAGACCTTTCCGGTCTCAAAGTCCTTGCCTCGCAGCACGTTGTAGACGTGCTGGAGCCGGGCACGCCGGAAGGCCACGGCGACAGCGACGCGCAGGAGCTGGTCCGGGCTGGGGTCCAGGAACGGGTTGCGCGGGTTCGGTCCGGGAAGTCCCGCGACCACCGCGGCCCGGCAGAAGTCCTCCAGTTGACGTCGGCCCTTCTCCCAGTGCACCGACATCAAGGTGAGGATGAAGTCGGACTGGTTGAGCTTCACTCCCTGGAAGTTGATACGGACGAAGATCTCCGCGACCTGCTCCTCGTCGGCTGCGGCGTCCAACTCCACCACCTGGAAACGGAAGTCGTGCAGGCCCCGGACACGGTCAATCCGCTCTTCCAGCTCGTCCCTCGTCGTGGTCGGCAGGGGCTCGCCTGCGGCCTGTTCGAGCCGGTGGAAGAACTCCCGGACGGCGCCACGGTGGCCGCTCGGGGCCCAGAGCTTGGTGATGTCCGGGATGTAGGCGGTGTCTCGCTCGATTGCCGCGTCCGTGACCTCGAACGTCTGGTCCTGCGGGTGGAAGGCGATCCGCAGTGTGACCTCGTCGAAGGACTTGTTGACGACCTTGCGCCCGGTGAGTACGGCGAACAATGCGGTAAGCCGCTGCTGCCCGTCCACGACCAGCCGTTGGGGCGCCCGGCCGCCCGTTCCCGTCCCGATCTGCCGGGTCCCCACCTCGGCTCCGGTCTCCCAGAACATCAGGGTGCCGATCGGGTAGCCGCGGTACATCGAGTCGAAGAGATCGCGGGTCTTTGTCGCGGACCAGACGAACGGCCGCTGAATGTCGGGAAGTCCGATCCTTCCACCCTCGATGTCCTCTATCAGGTGCCGAAGGGTATAACCCGTGTCGCGGTAGAGGGTGGGTGGCACGGTGCGGGCTCCTCACGTCAGCGGGTCAGTCAGGGCGGATGCTTCGGTTGCTTCAGCGACTGAGACAAACAGAGAAAGAGAACAACATCAGAGACCTACCACGTGAGTTGCTCTTGGTGCAGCAAAGTTGAGATGCCGATGGCTGACCGCTGGCCGTCGATCCAGCAGAGCTAGGTCGTCGTCGATGGCCATCGGGCTGATCTCTGCGGTCGTGCAAGTCACGGCGCTAAGCCGGGCCGTCGGATCATCGGCAGCAGCCCTGCCGCATAGTGGTACCGGCCCCCCGAGCGCCCCGGAGCAGGCGAGAATGGTGCACTCGATCCCGCGGGCCTGGATCCGGGAATACCTACAGCATCAACTGGGTGCCCCCCGATTACCTCTGACCCGCCGCGGGACTCAGTGAGCGTTTGATTCTTGCTTGTCCGTTTCATTTGGCTTAGTTGTCACGCCAGCTGGGGGTGGCTTCGTGGGTGAGGCGACGGGTCATGAGGTTGATGGCGGCGAGTTGGATCATGGCGGCTGAGCGGTGGGGGTGGGTTTCGTAGTCGCGGGCCAGGCGGCGGTGGTGCATAAGCCAGCCGAGGGTGCGTTCGATGACCCAGCGGCGGGGCTGGACGCGAAAGCCGCGGAGGGCGGGATCGCGCTGGACGATTTCCAGGTCGATGCCGATCTCGGCGGCGTGTTCGATGGCTTTGGTCTTGTAGCCGTTGTCGGCCCAGGCTTTGGTGATGGTGGGGTGGCGCTCGCGGACTTGGGTCAGGAGTTGGGTGCCGGCGGCGGAGTCGTGGACGCTGGCGGCGGTGACGGCCACGGCCAGCAGGAGGCCGAGCGTGTCGGTGACGATGTGCCGTTTGCGTCCGATGATTTTCTTGGCGGGGTCGATGCCTTGGCTGGTCAGGGGGACGGTGGCGGAGGTTTTGATGCTCTGGCTGTCGATCAGGCAGGCGCTGGGCTCGCTGGTGCGGCCTTCGGCCTGGCGGACTTTGCCGCGTAAGAGGCCGGTGAGCTGGTCGAAGATGCCGTCGGCTTCCCAGTGGGCGAAGTAGCCGTAGACGGTCTGGTGGGGTGGGAAGTCGTGGGGCAGGTAGCGCCAGGGGATGCCGGTGCGGTCGACGTAGAGGATGGCGTTCATCAGGGCGCGTAGGTCGTGGGTGGGTTTGCGGATGCCGTTGCGGGCTTGGCGCCAGGCTTCGAGGGTGGGGCGGATGAGTTCCCAGCGGGCGTCGGACAGGTCGCTGGGGTAGGGCCGTGAGGGCTGCATGATGCCTGGGTATGCGGTGGCGGCCGGTCTGAGCAGGGCGTGGGCGGGGGTGTTGGGTGCACCGGGGCGTGCGTTCTCCATCTCGGGTGAACCGGTAGGTTTCTAAATGAGACAGGAGCTTTGGTAAGGAACCCGGCGCATAGCTGGTCTGCTGATTGCCGCAGAAGCCGTATTTCCGGCGGATCGCTTGGATCGGCGCTCGCGCTTGGTCGCTGAGAAGCGCTATGAACCGCCCAATAGGCGTATCAAACGCTCACTTAGACGACATGAGTGAAGGCGCGGTACTCCCGAGCCACCAGCTCCACCTCGTGGGAATGCCTGTTGAGGTACTGCCCGATCGAGACGATCTCGCCATCAGCCGCAATGGTTGCGTAAGCCTGTGCGTACCCGCGAGGATCCGTGTCCGAGGAGTAGACGCGAGCACCCTGATCTTGATGTATCCAGATGCGGTGCTCTTCGGCCACTGTCGCCTCGGACCCAACGGGTCCGATTTTCTCCAGGAGCACGTAGTGCAGCCCCAGGAGATCCAAGAGCTCTCGGTCACGTTCCCACACGGCCCCCGCGTACATGTTGCTTATCAGGAACAGCGGATCGCGGTACACGAGCCGTACCGCATCGGGCAACGACATGCCTCGGCCGTTCCAACACAGGGCGCCACGTACCGAGTGGCATAGGCCGTGGCGGGGTACGGCTTCGCCCATGACCATGGGCAGGAGATTCTCCAGGCTGTCTGGCCACCCATGGGTGATTGTTTGCAGGAGGTCACAGGGGTTGTAGACGTGCAGTCCGACGTCTCCCTCACCAACCTTCGGGCCCACTTCGTCGAGCCAACCGGCCACCAGCGAATCCCACTCGTGGTTGCCGGCCAGGCTCTGCCGAGCCTCCTGCCGGAACGCCTTCCAACGGCTGGCTACCTGCGGGCTGGCGGTGCCCGTGTACAGGATCTGACTGTCTCCTCGTTCGTCCCCAGTAAGGAAGCGGAACAGGTCCTGCTCTTCGAAGGCGGCTGTGACGTCGTAGGCGCCGGTACCTCGGAAGCCTTGAATCACCCAGTTGGGGGCGTCACGGAGATTCTTCAACAGCCCTGGCCGTGCGGACTCCATGTTCATTCCGTGCAGCTTGCTGCGCGCAAGACGGTTGCAGATCTCGCAGAGGGCCAGGTACTCCGCCTGGTGCTCGTCGGCGAACGGCTCAGGCCCGTCGTAACCACCCAGGAGATCAACTGCGGCGAATTCCTCGTTCACTCGGCCGATCGCCAGGTAAAGGCCGAAAGGCGCAGGGATGTAGTGCTTCTCCGCTACGCGGTCCAGATCCGCCGCCAACAGGTCGAGCGACCCAAGCTCGTCCGCGACCTTGCTGATGATCCTCCAGCCCTGCTGCCGCTGTTCCTCCGTGGCGAAGAAGAACAGGTTGTGGATGGGGGTGATGCGGGGTTCAAACGCCGGGGGCAGGAGTTCCACCCGCTCAGTCCCGATGGGGGTGCCGTTGTTGTCCAAGAGCAGTCGGTATCCGCGAAGATCATGACTCCAGTCACGCGCGGCATGACTGACGGCGATCAGGAGTTCCTCCCAGTCATCCGGCATGGCGACGATCACCGCACGAATGCGGTCCGGCGCGAGGTTCTTTTCCCGGCAGAGAAGCTCGGTGTACTTGCTGACCTCGTGCAGGGCTTGCCGCGCGCTGGACCGGGACCGCTTCAGCTCGATGACCACCCACATCTGATGGCGATCACGGGCCAGGATGTCGATGCTGCCCCTAGTGCCGTGTGCGTTGGGCAGCGGGTACTCCTCGAACTGAACCGGCCGGAGCCCCGGCTCGATCAGCTCCAGGTTCTGTACAAGCGCATTGCGGAGAACGTTTTCGAGAGGCGGTCGCATGGCCGAAGGCTAGACCGAAGCACTGACAAGGGCCCTGGGGTGGGGCACAGTTGGCAAGTCCCCTGCACCCTTTCGGTCCCCGTGCCAAGCGCGACCGTATCTCGGGCTACTCGTTCTCTTTGCTCTCCGACCCGGGTGCGCCATAAGGCTGGCGATCAGCCTTGGCCTGCTCCAGCGTCTCGGCAATCGCAGCGAACTCCGAGAGAGCAGACTGGAGGTCCTCAACGATCTCAGCCACCAGAAGCTCAAAAGCGGGAGGACTGTCGACATCGTCGAGGCTCGGGTCACACAGTCAGGTGATGTCGAGGTTCGCCTGGCCACGGCCATCATCGTCGCTAGCGGCCTGACCACTCCGTCCCTGGAGGCCGGGCTGCGGGCGCTGTGGCCGAGCCGTGCTGCTCGACGCCCGCCTTCGGCACGCCGCGCTCGACCACGACACCAGCGCGCAGGGACTCCTGTACATCGTCGGGCCTCTGCTCATTGCCGTCCTCGCCTCCCAGTGCAACCCACCCCAACACCACAGATCACACATCAAGATCCGGACCAGGTGCGGGCCAGATCAGCTCAGAAGCAGATGATTTCACTCTTTGCCGCAGGTCAGAGGCGACGGTGAGCGTGTACCACCAGCAGACGATGAACATTCTTTGTTCCTACAGCCCGAAGAAGCTCGGCTTCTTCTAGGGCGTGAGGTCGGTCGCCCGGAGAGGGTCGACCGTCCTTGGATCCGGGAGGGACGTCGACGGAGTGGAGCCAGGATGATCCTGGCTCCACCCGTGGTACAGGCGTCACTGGAACTGTGCGAAGAACCTCCAGATCTCTGCTTTGGTCCAGGTGGCGACGCCGCTTTCGCCGGGGGAGCCGTCGACCGGACCGGGTATGTGGTCCCCGTCGAACGCGGCCCATTGGACCGGGTGTCCGGCACGGCAGCCCGCGTAGGTGGTGGTGAGGTGCGTTCGGCTGCCCGGCGCGGGCTCGCGCGGGCTCTGGGGGGTGCAGCCGTTGGTGCTGACGAATCTGTCGCGCAGGGACCGTCCTTGAGCGATGCTGAGGACGGAGTCGCTGATGCCGTGGATCCCGAAGTAGGCGATGGGCTGGGTGCCTCCGCTGCACCCGCTGATCTGAGCGCCGGAGATGACCGCGACGGCCCTGAAGACGTTCGCCCGGCTGCAGGCGAGGGCGTAACTCATACCGCCGCCCCAGCTGAATCCCGTGGCGAAGCGCTGTGCCGGGTTGACACAGAGGCCGCCCTCGATCCGCCGGATCATGTCGTCGACGAAGGTGACGTCCTCACCGCCCGCGTTGGCCCAGCCGTTGCCGAGGCCCTGGGGGGCGACGAGGATCGCGCCGTTGTTCGACTGTTCCTGTTGGCCGTAATAGGACCAGGCGTTCCCGCTCGTGCCGCCCGAGGCGACGTCGCCGGCGGTTCCGCCCCGCCAGTGGAACGCGAAGATCAGCCGGTACGGGCGGCTGTTGTCGTAGTTGGCGGGAACCCTGAGGATGAAGCTGCGGCTCTTGCCGCCACTCTGCAACGTGTGCGTACCACTCGCCAGAGTCGGGGCACTGCCGCATCCGCCGCCGCCACCGGACGACAGTTTGACCATCTGCCATTGCTGGTTGGCGCCGCCCCAGTCGGTGTACTGGACGACGCTGCCGCCGTCGGCGTGGAGGCGCCCTGCACCTCCACCGTTTTGCCGCTGCTGCGGTTGACCAGCCGGACGTGGCCCGCGTCGGAGTCGGCCAGGCGGAACTGCTGGTTGGCCCCGTTGTGGTCGGCCCACTGCTGGATCGCGGCACCGTCTGCGGTCGAGGCGCCGGCCACGTCGAGAACCTTGCCCGAATGCCGGGCCTTGAGGCGGTAGAAGCCGTCGCCGGAGTCCACGAACTGCCACTGCTGGTTGGCCGCGTCGTTGCGCGTCCACTGGCCGGCCCGCGCGCCGTCGGCGGTGGACGCGCCGGTGACGTCCAGCGCCTTGCCGCTGTTGCGATTGACCAGGACGTACCAGGCATTGGTGTCCACCGTCGCCGCCTCGGCGGGCGCCGGACGCACCGCGGCGAGCATGCCGATCGCGAGGGTCGCCGCCACCACGGCGGCGACCCGGGACCGCCAGGGATGTTTTCGTGGTGGGGCGGGGGAAGCCGCACCGTAGGTCTTCATCGATTCGCCCTTTCGCTCGTGGCAGGTCCCGTCAGGTGCGGGTCCAGCGTTGGTTGCTGCCGTTCGAGCAGGAGTAGAGCTGGATCAGGGTGCCGTTGGCGGTGCCGCCTGAGACGGCGTCGAGGCAGAGGCCGGACTGGACGCCGGCGATGGATCCGTCGGAGTTGAGGCGCCACTTCTGGTTGTCGCCGCCCCAGCAGCTGTAGATCTGGACCTTCGCGCCGTTGCCGGTTCCGGCGGCGTCCAGGCACTTGTTGCCGTAGACCCTCAGCTCGCCGGCGGCGGTGTACGTCCACTGCTGGTTGGTGCCGCTGTGGCAGTCCCACAACTGGAGCTGGGTGCCGTCGGTGGTGCTGGTGCCGGGCACGTCCAGGCAGCGCCCCGACGCGACGCTCTTGATCTGCCCGGAACCCTCAGGGGGCGTGGTGGAGCCGCCGTTGAGTGCGTTGAGGACGGCGGTGTAGGCGGGCTTCTTGCTGCCGTCGCCGTTGAACAGCAGCGGCGTGTGCTCCGGTCGCCAGGAGTCGGTGTCGCGCACACCCCAGACGGTGATGCCGAGGCAGCGCGGGACGGCCAGGCAGTCGTTGGTGACGTTGGCGTAGGTCGTCGCCGGGGCGCCCTGGATGTCGAGTTCGGTGATGGCCACGTCGACGCCGAGGGCGGCGAAGTTCTGCAGTGTGGTGCGGAAGTTGCTGTTGTAGGGGCTGCCGCTGTTGAAGTGCGACTGGAAGCCGACGCAGTCGATCGGCACGCCGCGCTGCTTGAAGTCTCGGACCATGGCGTACATGGCCTGGGTTTTCGCCCAGGTCCAGTCCTCGACGTTGTAGTCGTTGTAGCAGAGCTTGGCTGCCGGGTCGGCGGCGCGCGCGGTGCGGAAGGCGACCTCGATCCAGTCGTTGCCGGTGCGCTGCAGGTTGGAGTCGCGCCGGGCTCCCGAACTGCCGTCGGCGAAGGCCTCGTTCACGACGTCCCACTGGGCGATCTTGCCCTTGTAGTGGGCCATCACGCCGTTGATGTGGCCGATCATCGCCTGGCGCAGCGCGCTGCCGCTGAGGCTCTGCATCCAGCCGGGCTGCTGGGAGTGCCAGGCCAGGGTGTGTCCGCGCACCTGCTTGCCGTTCTGCACCGCCCAGTTGTAGACGCGGTCACCTGCGGTGAAGTTGAACTGGCCCCGCTGCGGTTCGGTGGCGTCGATCTTCATCTCGTTCTCGGCCGTCACCGAGTTGAACTCACGGTTCGCGATCGTCGTGTACGCCGAGTCGCCCAGCCTGCCCGAGGCGATGGCGGTGCCGAAGTAACGGCCGCTCTGCGCCGCCGCGGCGCCGAGGGTGTTCTCGGCGGCGTGTGCGGTCGGCGGCGCGACCAGCGCGGCGACCGTACCAAGGACGCCGACGACCAGCGCCAACAGCAGGCTGCGGATCTTCCGGCGGACAACGGGTCCGAGAAGGGCATACGAGCCCATGACTGTGCCTCCAGGGTGGACATCACGGAAGGACTGAAGCGCGGGGAAGGCGTCGGCCGCTCCCACTCGGCAGACGGACGGGGCGTCCCGAACCCGGTCAGCACGGGTTACCGGACACCGAGGTCATGGAACCGGGACGATCTCAACCGGCAGCGACGTCACCCGCTCGGCCGTCGGGTGACGTACGGCGGGCGGCGTCGGTGTCTCGACACAGGTGTGCGTGGATTCACCGTGCAGCACCCATTGCTCAGGGCCGCCCTAGTTCGACATCTCGAACCAGGGCCGGTTTCTCAGACGGGATGATTGAGGTCTTGACGATGGATCGTCAAGACTCAGCGCAGGAAAACTTTCCGTTCCACCAACGAAACTTTCTGGAATCCCGGCGGGCCGGTCGGCGGACCCCGGCGCTGCCGTCAGCGGATGCCGTACGGGCTGAGGCCCAGACAAGCATGCGGACGCCGCATGCTGGACTTCTCTCCCGCACGCACACCTTGGACCGGTGAGCCGTATCCGGACCCAGGAGTGCCTCCGCTCGGCGCGACAGCTTGCCGATCACGAAGGGGAGGCGCTGTTTGTGGACAGATCGGCGACAGGCCTTGACCGGAGGGCCCCGCATTCCTAGCTTGTGGCGTCGAAGCTTCCGGGAATTCTTCGAAATGTTTCGAGATTACCCCCGCCCCGGCAGCCCCTCCGTGGTTCGTCGGGGTCCTCTCACCCCTGCCCCCAAAGGAGTGCCCTCCGATGTGGTTTCGCCACCCGTCCCCGGTCCGTCCAAGACGCTTACTAGCCGTCCTGGCGCCCCTGCTGCTCGTGGCCACCTTCCTCGGTGCCCAGCCCGCCGGCGCGGCGACCGTAGACCCCAACGCCTCGTATGTGCTGGTCAACCGCAACAGCGGCAAGGCCCTGGACGTCTACAACATGGCGACCAACGACGGCGCCCGCATCACGCAGTGGACCAGGAACGACCAGAACCAGCAGCAGTGGCAGTTCGTCGATTCCGGGGACGGCTACTACCGCATCAAGTCCCGCCACTCGGGCAAGGTGCTGGACGTACACAACTGGTCCACCGCGAACGGCGGCCCGATCGTCCAGTGGACCGACCTGAACGCCACCAACCAGCAGTGGCGGATGGCCGACAGCTCGGACGGCTACGTCAGGTTCATCTCACGCCACAGCAACAAGGCCCTCGAAGTACAGGGCGCCTCCACCGCCGACAACGCGAACACCGTCCAGTACGACGACTGGGGCGGCGCCAACCAGCAGTGGCAGCTCGTCAAGGTCGGCGGCGCCACCCCCGGCCCGTGCGATCTTCCGTCGACATACCGCTGGACATCTACGGGCGCGCTGGCACAGCCCAAGCCGGGGTGGGTCTCGCTCAAGGACTTCACCGTCGTCCCCTACAACGGCAGGCAACTCGTCTATGCGACGACGCACGACACGGGGACGAGTTGGGGTTCGATGAACTTCGGCCTGTTCACCAACTGGTCGGAGATGGCCTCGGCCGGCCAGAACACGATGTCGGCTTCCACCGTCGCGCCCACGCTCTTCTACTTCGCGCCGAAGAACACCTGGGTGCTCGCCTACCAGTGGGGCGGGACCGCCTTCTCCTACCGGACGTCGAGCGACCCCACCAACCCGAATGGCTGGTCATCCCAGCAGGTGCTCTTCTCCGGAAGCATCACCGGCTCCGGAACAGGCCCCATCGACCAGACACTCATCGGCGACGGGACGAACATGTACCTGTTCTTCGCCGGTGACAACGGCAAGATCTACCGGGCCAGTATGCCGATCGGGAACTTCCCTGGCAGCTTCGGCACGACCTCGACAGTGGTCATGAGCGACACGACGAACAACCTGTTCGAGGCCCCGCAGGTCTACAAGCTGCAGGGCCAGAACCGCTACCTCATGATCGTCGAGGCGATCGGCGCGCAGGGCCGCTACTTCCGCTCGTTCACGGCCACCAGTCTGAACGGCTCATGGACCCCCCAGGCCGCGACCGAGAGCAATCCCTTCGCCGGCAAGGCCAACAGCGGCGCCACCTGGACCAACGACATCAGCCACGGCGAACTGATCCGCACCAGCCCCGATCAGACCATGACCGTCGATCCCTGCAATCTGCAGTTGCTCTACCAGGGGCGCAGCCCCAACTCCGGCGGCGACTACGGCCTCCTGCCCTACCGTCCGGGTCTGCTGACACTGCAGCGCTGACGGTGTGACACCGGTCCGGCTCCGGTGGGGAGCCGGCGTCGCGGGCTCGGCGGAAGGCCGAGCCCGCCCGGGTCGCGCGACAACGCCGGCACTCAAACGGCGACGGAGCGCGGGGGCGGACAACGCTTACCAGCCCGAGGGCCATCCCGGTAACGCGGTGCCGCCGCCGGTGGCACTCGCCACGGTCCGGTCCAAGCGCACCGAGCCCCTGGTGCGCCGCGGCGGACGAGTCACCCTTCGGTGCTGTACGTGAACACGCCGCAGCCGCACCGCTCGGGTCCTGGGCGGCGATGCGCACGTACACACGCGGCGATGGCCGTACCAAGCAGGGGCAGTAGCGCCCTGATCGCGGCTCATGCCAAGGGCAGGTGTCTGCGGCGGAGTCCTGCCATCCCGCAGAGAACCTCTCGCCCCAAGGGTCCGCGCCCATGAACGCCGGTCCGGGCGGCCCGAGGGCGACCGGATACAGTGCGCGGGACGGCACCCTGGTCAGGGAGGCAAAGCGTGACCGACACCAGCGACACCCGACCCGCCGACAGTGAAGCGCGGGCTCCGCGGCAGAGCCGACTGCACCGCCTGATGCGCTACCTCCCCCTCATCGCCCCCGTACTGCTGTGGGCCGTGCCCTGCGGGGTGCTCCTGCACACCGGCCAGCACTGGCCGCTGCCCGTCACCCTGGTCGGCACCGCCCTGTTCGCCCTCGGCCTCGTTGGTATGCCGCTCGCGATGGCGCGCGGCCACGGCCGACGTCAGCAGGACCGGGCGGCGATCGTCGGTGACACCCTGCTGGGCACCAGCTGGGTTCTGTTCACCTGGTCCATCCTGCTCGGCGTCCCCTTGCGGCTCGCCCTGACCGTGGCCGGCGTCGACGAGGGTCAGGACCGGGCCCGCATCGTCACCTGGGCCGTCCTCGGCATAACCGCCGTACTACTCGCCTGGGGGTACACCGAAGCCCGCCGCGTGCCGCGCGTGCGGCGACTCGACGTGGAACTCCCGCGACTGGGCGCCGGGTTGGACGGCGTTCGTGTCGTCCTCATCACCGACACCCACTACGGCCCGCTCGATCGCAGGCGCTGGTCGGCGCGGGTGTGCGAGACGGTGAACACTCTGGAAGCCGACCTGGTCTGCCACACCGGCAACATCGCGGACGGTACGGCCGAACGCCGCCGCGCCCAGGCCGTCCCCCTCGGTACCGTGCGGGCCACCCGGGCCCGGGTCTACGTCACCGGCAACCACGAGTACTACAGCGAGGCCCAGGGCTGGGTCGACCTGATGGGCGAGCTGGGCTGGGAGCCGCTGCGCAACCGCCATCTACTGCTCGAACGCGGCGGCGACACCCTCGTGGTCGCCGGCGTGGATGACGTCACCGCCGAGTCCTCCGGTCTGGCAGGCCACCGCGCCCACCTCGCCGGAGCCCTGAACGGCGCCGACCCCGACCTGCCCGTCCTGCTCCTGGCACACCAGCCCAAGTTCGTCGACCGGGCGGCAGCAGCCGGCATCGACCTCCAGCTCTCCGGCCACACCCACGGCGGCCAGATCTGGCCCTTCCATCATCTGGTCCGCGTCGACCAGCCCGCCCTAGCCGGCCTCAGCCACCACGGCACCCGCACCCTCCTCTACACCAGCCGCGGCACCGGCTTCTGGGGCCCGCCGTTCCGTGTCTTCGCCCCCAGCGAGATCACCCTGCTCGTACTCCGCTCCCCGCACCTGCCCACCTCGCCGTAACACTGGGCACTGGGCACTGGGCAGGCCGGCACATCCGCGAGCAGGGCTCGCATCGCCACGCCGTTGCCGTTGTTGTTGGCGTTGTTGTTGCCGTTGCCGTTGTTGTTGGCGTTGTTGTTGCCGTTGCCGTTGCCGTGGTGATCACGACGGTGGCCCGCTCAAGTCGAGCACGGGCCACCGAAAGCCGGCCGACGTGCGCAGGGGGGCGGGCTCCGTGACGTCGCTCGCGGGACCGACGGCGAGCATGCTCCGGCCCTGGCTCGGGGCCGTCCCCATGGCCGGCTCGAAGGCGACGACCTCCGTTCCAACCACCGTCGCAGCAAACGGGCTTGGGCGCGGGCCCAGGGTGATCTCGTCATCGGGCACACCGCCCGGCCCCCCTGACACGAGCCAGGCCGAGGAGGCCGCCACGGCTCGGGCTCCGGGCGGGTGCGGACCGAGTGTCGCCGGGGGCGGCGTCCGCGGTCAACACTTCAAGCAAGACCGAGGCTGCGGACTCCCTCGCGTTCAGCACCCGAATGACCCGATCGTGCGCAGGTCACCGGGAGGGCCACCGCAGGGCCACCGGCTTCAGAGAGACCTCGCACACCCGCCGGCAGCTGATGGGGACGTTCTCGAAGTGGGTGCCCACCTACGCCTACGAGTTCGCCGAGAGCTACACCCCGCACTTCGCCTCCATCGACCTCATCCAGCAGCAGAGCGCGGCCCCCCGGGACTTCCCGTTCGGCGGGGCCATCCACGTGGACGACCTCGGCTACCTCTGGGACTACCTCGGCCAGTCCCTGCCCTACGATCAGCGTGCGCTCCGGTTCCGTGAGGTCTCCGCGGTCGGCCGTACGTGACCTGGGTCGCGCTGTCGTGGCCCCCTCACAGGCGGGGGCCACGACGCCACGCGTCAGGCGTGGTCCGTTCCTGTCGGCTCAGGTGGTCACGCCTTCGCCTTGGTCACCACCCACTTGCCGTGGACCCAGTTGCCGACCGTCTCGTAGCCGGAGCGGAATGAGCCGAGCCAGTCGAGGGTCAGGCCGGCTTCCGCCGTGGACCGGACCGGGGTGTAGCTGGCCGGGTCGTCGGCGGATCCACCGGTGGTGTTCTCGGCGACGTAGGGGAAGGGGTAGGCCGGACGGGCGGAGATGACCTTTCCGCCGCTGTCGAGCGACTCGGTGAGCAGGCTGTCCGGGGCCTGCCCCTCGGTGACCCAGTCGACGATGGCGGTCAGGGCGTCGAGGGTGTCCGGGCCCTGGCCACCGCCGCAGTGCGCGACGCCCGGGAGGAGGAACAGCCGGGCGAAGTCGCTGGTCGCCTCCGCGCCGCCCATCGTCTTCTGCACGGCCTTGTAGTACGCCATGGTGCCGACCGCCGGGATGTGCTGGTCACCCAGTCCGTGCCAGAGGATCAGCTTGCCGCCGGCCTTCTTGAACGCCCTCAGGTCGGGGTCGGTGGCGTCGTACATGCCCTCGCCCAGCCCCATGACCTTCTCGTAGTAGGCCTTGGTGAACTTGATGTCCTTGTAGGTCAGGGTGGGCTGCGGGCTGTCGAAGATCTGGTAGCGGATGGTCTCGCGGACGAAGTTCATGTCGCCGGTGATGCCGGTGGCGGTGGTGGGCACGATGACGTTCGACCAGTTCAGCTCGGAGCCGCGCAGTTGGTAACCCGGGTAGAGCAGCTTGCCGTGTTCGTCGGTCGGGCCGGCGTAGACGCGGCGCAGGGTGGTGACCTGGTCCGCGGTCAGGCAGTAGTCCGAGGCCGTGGAGGTCTGCCCGGTCCTGCACCGGATGCTTGCCGGGTCCCACTGGCAGGCCAGCGGGTCGGCGATGATGCCGTCGGCGGGTGCGCCGCAGCCCTTGAGCACGGCCGCGTGCAGAGGGGCGAGGTCGGCCGTGGTGATGGTCGCCGGGCCGCCGTCGAGGAAGACCGACTGTGCGGTCCAGGCGTGCGAGAAGGTGTTCAGCGCGGTGAAGTTGTTGGCCGGCGCTCCGGCGACGATGCCGTCGAAGTCGGTCGGGTAGCGCTGGGCCTCGGTCAGGGCCTGGTTGCCGCCTTGCGAGCAGCCGTCGAAGTAGGAGTGGGTCGCGGGACGGCCGTAGTACTTCTTGATGATGGCCTTGGCCGCCAGGGCGAGTTCGTGGTCGGACTCGTAGCCGAAGTCGGCGCGCAGGGTGGGGTCGGTGGAGAACAGGCCGTTGCCCTGGTAGTGGCCCTCGTCGCTGGAGGCGACGGCGAAGGCGCCGTCGGTCAGCGGCACGCAGCCGCTGGAGGCGGCGACCCGGTCCGTGTTCACATTGCCGCACAGGCCACCGCAGCCCAGTTGCAGATAGTTCGCCTGCCAGGTCGACCGCGGAAGCCGGAGCTGGAAGTGGATCTGCGGGGCGATCACGCCCTGCACGTCGCAGTACGCCCAGTCGCCGAGGGTGTTGTCGGCGGCGGCCACCTCCTTGGCCGAGGTCACCTGGAAGGGAACGCCGGGAACCGCGGCGGCCAGGTCCAGCGAGGCGACTCCCGAACAGGCCATGGCCGGTGCGATGCCGGAGGCGCCGCTCACGGCGGTGACGGAGGCGGGAGTGGAGGTCCGCGCGCGGTCCGCCGCGGCGTTGGCGAGCGTCATGCTCGCGCCTGTCACGATCGCCAGGCAGGCGGCGAGGACCGCCAGGAACGGCGCGGTCATCCGCCGGCGCCATCTCGAGAGCATGGGCATGCTCAGTCTCCGTTCGATCGTCGCGTGGAAGCCGAGTGGCCGGATCGACAAGACGATGCGGCCATCTGCGGGTACGGGTTGACGTCAAGGAACGTAGTCTCGAGCCTCATCCTCAACAAGAGCGTCGACGAAATTGTTGACGATAATTCCCACCGGCTCCGGCTCCCCGACCCCCTTTGCCACCTGGCCTTCTTCGGAACCTGCCACCGCCAACGGCCACACCGGGAACGAGGACGAGGCCGAAGAGGGCGGCCGCATCCACAGGCCGCGGCGAGGCGGACGAGGGTGCGGTCGGCTCGTACGGATATCACCGATGACGGACGAGGTCATTGACGCGCCCGCGACCACGCCCTAGCTTCTGACCGGCTCACCGAACCATGTTCGGTATTTCGAAGACGTGTCCCTCCCCTTGACCTCGTCCTGAGTGCCCCTCCACCCCCCTTGGAGCACGCATGCCCCCTCGCCCCCTCCCCTCCCGCCGTCTCGTTCTCGGCATGGCAGCCGCCACACCCCTGGCCATGACCGGTGCCCTGACGCTCGGTGCCGGCACCGCGTACGCCGCCGACTCGGCGTACGTGATGTGCTACTTCACCGAGTCGACCAGTCTTGGCGAGGGGACCGACTACGGCCTCCACCTCGCCGTCAGCAAGGACTCCCTGAACTGGACGCCGCTCAACCAGAACAACGCGGTGGTCACCCCCACCGCCGGCGCGCTGGGTCTGCGTGACCCGTTCGTCCTGCGCAAGCAGGACGGCACCTTCGTGGTCCTCGCCACCGACCTGAGGGGCACGGACTGGAACTACGTCAGCCAGTACATCCACGTGTGGGACTCGGCCGACCTGCGCACCTTCACCGGCTATCGGCGGCTGAGGCTGCACGACATGAACACGCACTCCTGGGCACCGGAGGCGTTCTGGGACGCGGGCCGCGGCCAGTACGCGGTCATCTACTCCGCGGTCGACAGCAGCGGCCACAACGTCATCATGGTCAACTACACGACCGACTTCCTGACCGCCTCCGCCCCCCAGGTCTTCTTCGATCCCGGTTACGACGTGATCGACGGTGACATGGCCGTCGGCGTGAACGGCGTCAACTACCTCTACTTCAAGAAGAACCAGACGCTCGTCGGGGCGAGATCCACCTCCCTCGCCCCGGGCAGCTTCCGGGAGTTCACCGCGGGTGTCGCCCACGGCGGCACGGAAGCTCCCACCCTCGTCAAGTCCCTGACGTCCAGCACCTGGTACCTCTGGGGAGACACCTACACCCCCAACGGCGTCTTCTACGTCTGGCAGTCCACCGACCTCGCCTCGGGCACCTGGACCGCCCTCGACCAGAAGACCTACACGCAGCCCCTGAACTCCAAACACTGCGGCATCACGACGATCAGCACGACCGAGTACGACAACCTCGTCGCCAAGTGGGGTGCGCCGGCCTGGAACCGCCTCAAGTCGTACAACTTCCCGGCGCGTTACGTCCGCCACGCCAACTACATCGGCCGCGTCGACGAGTACCCCATCGACCCGCCCTCCGACTCCCAGTGGAAACTCGTCCCCGGTCTCGCCGACCCCACCGGCGTCTCGTTCCAGTCCGTGAAGTTCCCGACGCGGTACCTGCGCCACTACAACTACCAGCTCCAACTCGACGTCAACGACGGTACGTCGACGTTCTCGGCGGACGCCACGTTCCACCGCACGGCGGGCCTGGCGGACGCGAGCTGGGCGTCGTTCCGGTCGTACAACTACCCGACCCGCTACCTCCGCCACTCGAACAACGTGCTGCGCATCGACCCCGTCTCCACGACCACTGAACGGCAGGACGCCACCTTCCGCGTCGGATACTGACCGCGCGCGGTCGCCATCCACACCGGCATGGCCCCACGGCTGCCCGCGCGAAAGGCCGCCGCGAGCCGCGGCGGCGGCTCCGGCGTCACGTGCCGCGGCGCGGCCCGCCCGCGGCCCCGCCACCGTGCGCACGGGCAGCCATGCGGCGGCGGCCACCACGTCGGCGGTGCCGAAAGCTCCCCAGCCGTTCGGCTTCCGCCTCGATGCCGTGCCCTCATGTGACCGCTGTCGGGGCCGGTGCACCGAGGTTGCGGTCAGGAACGCTGCCGGCGGTCGAAGGCCCGCACGCGTCCCGGCCGCTTCTCGACGTCGCGCGCTCCCTCGCTCGCGGACGGCGCGAAGGCCGGTCGGCCGGTCTCCGAGGCGCCCTCCCGCCCCGGTAGGACCCGACCCTCGGTTCACGACACCGTGATCAGAGCATCACCCGATAGTGGCCACCCGAGCCCACCCGGCCGTCCCGTCCGGCCGAGAGCCGGGCGCGGGGGCGTAGGGCGAAAAAGGGGCCGGAAATATAGTTCCGAAGTCGGGCATACCGGCGGTTCGGCCTCCACGGAGACCGCCTCGTCCGTATCCCCCGTACCCTTGACGGTGTCTACGGCGTCACATAGCGGGCGCCAAACCACTGGAGGCAACACCCCGTGCTGATTGCTCAGCGTCCGTCATTGACCGAAGAGGTCGTCGACGAGTTCCGCTCCCGTTTCGTGATCGAGCCGCTGGAGCCGGGCTTCGGCTACACCCTCGGCAACTCCCTGCGTCGTACGCTCCTCTCCTCGATTCCGGGTGCGGCGGTCACGTCCATCCGCGTCGACGGCGTCCTGCACGAGTTCACCACCGTGCCGGGCGTCAAGGAGGACGTCACCGACCTGATCCTCAACATCAAGCAGCTGGTCGTCTCCTCGGAGCACGACGAGCCGGTCGTGATGTACCTGCGCAAGCAGGTCCGGGTCTGGTCACCGCCGCCGACATCGCGCCGCCGGCCGGTGTCGAGGTGCACAACCCCGACCTGGTCCTCGCCACGCTCAACGGCAAGGGTTCCGCCGCCTGCGCATCCGCTGGGAACGACGCGACGACATCCACGAAGCCTTCCTCGGCCTCGCCACCTGCCTCATCACCCACCGACACGTCCAACGCTTTTGTTAGGACCTCTTAGCGGGGCCTGAGTCCGTCGACGACAACGTCCATCATGCGGTTTAGTTGGGGGCGCTGCTCGGGTGCGCCGGCTACGGAAAGCAAACCGGCGAGTATGCCGCCTACGTCGGTCGGGTCGATGTCGCTGCGCAGTTCTCCTGCTGTGGCGCCGGCCTCGAGCACCATCGCCAGGACCTGCTGGACCTCGTCACAGACCGGTCCGGTGCCGAAGCGGCCGGAAGCGCTCATGGCGACCAGGGCCTCGCAGATGCCGCGTCGTTCGCCGGCCCAGTCGGCGAATCGGAGCATCCACGCGTGGAGGGCCTGTGCGGGCGGCTCGGTAGCCAGCAGGGTGCGCGCGTCTTCGCGCAAGGGGCGGATCTGGTCCCGGTAGACCTCTTCCACCAGATCCTCTCGGGTGGGGAAGTGCCGGTACAGGGTGGCGTTCCCTACTCCCGCGCGCTTGGCGATCGCATCCAGCGAGATCGGGCGTCCGGAGGCGAAGGCTTCGGCGGCCGTGACGATCAGCTGCTCGCGGTTTCGCTGCGCGTCGGCGCGCAGGGTGCTGCGTGGAGGTGTCATGACCTTCGCGATCGTGAGTGTCGGATGAGGCTCGGGAGCGAATTGGGGATGTCCCCGGTTCAGTGTACGGTGAGACAAACGGGGAGGCCCCCGCTTGTGAAGTGGTCTCACCCGCTGCTTCAGCGACGAAAGGTCTGCCATGCCCACAGCGCTCATCACCGGGGGGACGACCGGGATCGGCAGAGCGACGGCCGAGCTGCTGCACGCCCGCGGCTACCAGGTCGCGGTCACCGGACAGAATCCTGATTCCCTCGCACGGGCACGGTCCGAGCTCCCCGACAACGTGCTCGTCGTCCGATCCGATGCGCGCGTGCTTGCCGACACCGACGCTCTCATGTCAGCGGTGTCGGCGCGGTTCGGGTCACTGGACCTGCTCTTCCTGAACGCCGGGATATTCCGTCCGGCGCCGGTAGCCGATGTGACGGAGAAATCGTTCGACGAGCACGCCGACCTCAACTTCAAGGGCCAGTACTTCACCCTCCAAAAGGCCCTTCCCCTCATGAACGACGGCAGCTCGATCGTCCTGACCGTGGGCATCGGATCCCGTCGCGGCAGCCCTGGCGCCACAGTGGGGGCGGCGACACGCGGCGCGCTGTTGGCGATGCTGCCCTCACTCGCGCTCGAACTGGCGCCGCGCGGAATTCGCGTCAACGCCGTGAGCCCCGGGGCCACCGACACCCCGCTGTTCGACAAGCTGGGAGTGCCCCAGAGCGGTCGGGACGCCATGCGCGCGAAGATCCCCTTCGAGCGCTTCGCATCCAGCCAGGAAGTTGCGGAAGCAGTCGCCTTCCTCGCCTCGGACGCCGCCGGCTACATCACCGGTCAGGACCTCGCCGTGGCCGGCGGCTACGGGCTCGGCGCCTGACACACGGACACCTGCCGGTCGACCGGCCCGCACCTCTCGAACGCCACGCACCACACCTAGCCACGTACCACAACCACAGGAGAACGTCATGCCACTCACTCTCGACACCTACCGGCTGCTGGGCCGTTCCGGGCTGCGGGTCTCACCGCTGGCGCTGGGCACGGCCACCTTCGGCAACGACTGGGGCTGGGGCGCCGAGCGGGAGGAGGCGCGCAAGCTCTTCGACCGCTACACCGAGCTCGGCGGCAACTTCTTCGACACCGCCAGCACCTACACCAACGGCAGTTCCGAGCGACTGCTGGGCGAGTTCACCCGCACCAACCGCTCCGAAATGGTGCTGGCGACGAAGTACTCGACGCTGCGCCAGCCCGGTGACCCCAATTCCGGGGGTACGCACCGCAAGAGCATGCTGACGTCGGTGGAAGCCAGTCTGCGGCAGCTGAACACGGACTACATCGATCTGCTCTATCTGAACGTATGGGACTTCAGGACGCCGGTGGAGGAGATCCTGCGCGGCCTGGACGACCTGGTGAGGCAGGGCAAGGTTCTGTATGTGGGGATCTCCAGCGCCCCTGCCTGGCAGGTGTCGCGCATGCAGGCGATCGCCGACCTGCGTGGCTGGTCACCGCTGGTCGCACTGGAGACGGAGTACAGCCTGATCGAGCGTACCGGGGAGCGTGATCTGATCCCCATGGCACGCGAGATGGGACTGGGTGTGGTCCCCTTCTCCCCGCTGGGCGGCGGGGTGCTCACCGGCAAGTACAGCAGGGAGGACCAGAACCCGGTGGGCCCGATCGCCGGCGAGACCGCCGGCAACCGCAAAAGCCTCAACGCCGCCCTGGGATGGGTCACCGACCGTAATCTCGCAATCGCCGATGTGGTGAAGGAGGTGGCCTCGGAGCTGGGCCACACACCTGCCCAGGTCGCACTGGCCTGGAACCTGCACTCCACGGGCGTGACGGCACCCATCATCGGCGCCCGCACCATCGCGCAACTGGAAGACAACCTGGGCGCCCTGCAGGTCGACCTCGCTCCTTCCCAACTGGCCCGCCTCGACGAGGTCAGCGCCATCGACCTCGGTAATCCGCACAGCCTGCTCGCCAGCGACCACATCCGCGCCGTCACCACAGGCCACATGAAGATCGAAAACCGCCGTTGATTCAGTTCGCGAACCACCGCATCCAGACATATCACCACGTTTTCGATGATGGAACGGAGCAACCTCGGCATGGGTAAGTACAGCGACAAGAATGTGGTGATCACGGGTGGCAGCAGCGGCATGGGGCTCGCGGTGGCGGAGCTGCTGGTGCGAGGCGGAGCCCGCGTGGTGATCACCGGCCGGTCTCAGGACACGCTCGACGCGGCGCGCAAGCGGCTCGGCGAGAATGCCGTGGCCGTCCGGAGCGATGTGGCCTCACTGCCCGACCTGGACACGCTCGCCGACCGCGTGAAGAGCGAGCTCGGCTCGATCGAGGCTCTGTTCGTCAACGCCGGAATCTCCGCCCTGACGCCCCTGGAGTCGACCACCGAGGAGGCATACGACGAACTGTTCGCGATCAACGTCAAAGGCGCCTTCTTCACCCTGCAGAAACTCGCCCCGCTGCTGAGCACGGACGCCGGCGTCGTCCTCACCACCTCGATCGCGAACGTCATCGGCTTGGTGGACACCAGCGTCTACGCGGCCGGCAAAGCGGCGCTGCGCTCGATGGCCCGCACCTTCTCCCGCGAACTGCTTCCGCGGGGTGTTCGTGTCAACGCGATCAGCCCGGGTCCCATCGACTCGGGGATTCTGGAAAGGATGAACTTGCCCGAAGAGGCCGCCGAACAGTTCAGGGCGGAGCGGACCGCGAGCAACCCCATGGGGCGTTACGGCACGGTCGAGGAGTTCGCCAAGGCGGCCGCATTCCTCGCCTTCGACGCCACGTACACCACCGGCATAGAGCTGGCCGTGGACGGCGGCGAAACCCAGCTCTGAACTCGCCCTGCCGTCCCTCCACGGGGGCTTCGGGCTTGGGCGTCCACAGCTGGCTGCACGTCCGGGGCCGGACCCGGGCCGACCTGGAGACGATCTGCAAGACCGCCCCCGGGCGCTGGAAGTCCGCCGACAGCTTGCACGCGTTGTACAGCCGACTTCCACCGCCGAACAGCGCCTCACTCAGCACGAGTTGGACGCAGGCCAGAGACACCCGGTCCAAGAAGGGGCACCTGCCGAAGCCGGGGGCGAAAGCAGGTCGAGGGCGGGCCGAGGGTGCCGGACCGGGCCGCAGCTTCTTCAGCAGGAGCGTGTGCCGTGGGTCCCAGACCCCGGCCTCGTTCCAGGCCGCGATGGGCGAGTTCCGCTACCTCGTCGAGCAGACCTTCACCCTGCTCCACTACGTCAAAAGGCTCGCTGTCCGATTGGGACGCCACACCGAACTCCACGACGTGTTCGTTCCCTGGCCCGCAGCCTCATCTGCCGGCGACGTCTCAAAAGGCCCGCAACATCCGGTTCGGGAGTGCTTACCGACGGTCTCGATGGTCTCAAGCAGCACCCGGCGTCGGTCGCGCTGCCGCGACATCGGCCGTGCGGGTGCGGGCATTGTCCACGGCAGCAGCGCGGAACGGGCGGTGGCACCCAGCAGGTGCTGAGCCGGTCGGGCCACCAGGGCGGAGACGATCCGGGCTGCGTCGTCCAGCCCCTGCTGAGCTTATGCAGCGGCCCGCTCAGGCTCGCGCTCATTGAACGGCGGCCAGCTCGATCCGGTCCATGACGTGTATCCGGTCGAACCCGGCTTCCTCGGTTCAAGGACATCAGTAGAGTGCGTGGTGGCGGCTCGGGATCGACCGGTCCCGGAGGTCGCGGGCGGAGACCGCACGGGCGTCCGTGTGTTCGGCGGCGTCGCAGTAGCTCACCCACTCCGCGATGTCGTCGCCCAAGCCGGCGGCCATCAGATTGTCGGCGGCGCCGAGATGCTTCTCGGCCTGGCGCTCGTCGCCGAGGCGCGTAGACCCGCCCCGTATGCAAGGCAACCAGCACCGTGGCCGCTGGCAGGCCGACCTTCGCTGCGGGCATGCCCAGCAGTGCAAGCGGCGAGCGCCGCGACGCCTGGTCAGACAGAGGCGAAAGCCTCCTCGGGGGCTTCGTCGAGGACGAATCCGTTGTCGAGCCGGACGCGGACCGTGACGCGGAGCATTCGTCGCTGGTAGGCGGCCCACTGCTCCTCCAAGGCCGCTACCTGCTCATCCAGTCGCTTTCTGCTCTCCGGCGGCATCTGGTGGCCGAAGTCGTCGAGGAGCGACTTGAGGCGCAGGTACTCACGGACCTCGTGGCTCTGCTGCCGGTGATGCTCGTCCACACGCTCGACAGTGCCCTCGATGCCTGCTGCCAGGGCCACAGAAGCGGCGAAGGCACCCGACTCCTCCGGGAGCTCCTCGGCTGGGGTCACCGACCCGGCCAACCGGAGATCCGCCGCCAGCCGCACCCGTTGGCCCACGTTCAGCGTCATCGATCCTTCGTCTTCCTCGTCGGTCACCGGCGATCCGGTAGACGTGGCGTGGCCAGGCGTACCGGAGAGGAGGATCATCCCACCCTCGCCTCCGGCCCCGACACATTCGAGGACCGGCGACCATCGCCTGCACACCGCACGACGGGCGAACAGGAGCCCGATACCGTCTGTCGGACCGGGCGAGAGCGGCTTGGAGAACGTCGAAGATGAAGTTCGCGTCTGCGTCGCGTCCGGTGGGTCCGTGCGGCACCTCGCAAGGACGGTCCTCGCTCAAGACACCGGTGGCGAACCCGGTTGGGAAAGTAGCATCCGGCAATCACCTCCCCCTGTTCAGGAGCGTGCCGTGGCCGCCAGGCCGGAAAGGCCCACCCCGCAGAGTCTCCAGAGCCAGTACGAGGCCCAGTTCGCCAGTCACCTCGCGGACAACCGGGAGGTGACTGGCCACCCTGTGCGCGCGTCTTGAGCAGCTCACCGCGGACGAAACCTGGCTGGTGAAGGCACTGGAGGCGGTGCCTGCCCCGGCAAGGCCGGCATCGGCGCCCAAGCGCCCCGTGGCGGTGTCTGCCCCCGGGCAAGGCCGGCATCGGCGCCCAGGCGCCCGCGGGCGACCGGTGCAGCCACAAGACGAGCCGGCCGCGGTAGCCACGAAGAAGACCACGGCCAGTAAGACCGTGGCCAAACGAGAGCGGCGGTGACGGGGCTGTGCCGAATCTGCGGCTTCCCCGGTTGGTCGGGCGAGAGCGGAGCGGGGCAGGCCGCGCCCGGTACGGCGGCAGGGCCCGGACCACGTGTCGAGGTCCGGGCCCTGCCCCGTGCTGGTGCCGCCCTGCGGCGGCGGTGTATCAGCTCTGTGCGGTGTCGTCGCCCGTCTGCCCGGCGCCCTCGGCTGCGCCTGCCTTCTCGCGCATCTTGCGCAGCAGCTCCGCCTTCTGGTCGGCGGCACTCTGGCGGTCGAGGTTGCGGTGCGGACCGTTGTTCTGCCGTTCGGCGCGGGACAGCTTCTTGCGCTGGCCGCCGCCCATACCCACGGGGTTGTTGATGTTCTTGCTCACGGGTTCTCCCGGAATGATGTGGAGTGATCTACGGATTCATCGGTGGGGGACGGGCGCGGCTACGTCGAAGGACATCAGCAGGGGCCCATCACGCTCTCACTCGTAAATCGGCGTCTGGCAGAACATGACCCAAGACGTTACCCGGTCCCGTCGGCTCCGCACACCAAATTGTTCGCCGTCGCGGCTGTCGGCCGGCCTTCGGTGAGTGCATCGATCACGGCGCCGGTCTGGGCATCGATGCCGAGGTGGTGCAGCGGCCACCGGCGAAGAGGTTCGAGCCCCTGCCCGAGCGGTGGGTCATCGAGCGGACCTTCGGCTGACTGATGCAGCACCGACGCCCTGGCCCAGGGGCTACGTGACCGCCACTTTCGCAGACGCCAGCTTCCGACCCGGACCACGACAGAACCGGACTGGACCACATCGCCCGCCGTAGGGATCGCCACCCTCCAGCCCTCACACCGGCACAGGCGCGGGCGCGGCAGGGGCACGGGCGCGGGCGCGGGCGCCGCCAGATGTCTGCAACGGGAGCACAGGCAATGATTCAAGCTTCAGTGAATTCATCTATTCATGTACTGTTGTTGGTGTGCTGACTCTCGCTGCTGACATCGAGGTGCTGGCGCGGTTCGGCCGCGCCCTCGCCGACCCGATCCGCTGCCGGATCCTCCTCTCCCTGCGCGAGGCACCGGCCCACCCCTCTGACCTCGCCGACATCCTGGAGATTTCCCGCACCCGGCTGTCGAACCACCTGGCGTGCCTGCGCGACTGCGGCCTCGTCGTCGCCGTGCCGGTGGGCCGCCGCACCCGCTACGAGCTCGCCGACGAACGCCTCGGGCACGCGCTGGACGCCCTGCGCACCGCCGTGGTCGCCGTCGAGGCCGACAGGACCTGCGGGGACGCGGACGAGAAGGGCTGCTGCTGAGATGACCGCCGATATATCCATCGGCACAGGCCTTACCCCGATCCGCAGGGATACGCTCGCCAAACGGATACGGCTACTGGTGGCGGCCACCATCACCTACAACGTCATCGAGGCGGTCGTCGCGATCACCGCCGGCACGATCGCCTCCTCCACCGCGCTGATCGGCTTCGGCCTAGACTCCGTCATCGAGGTCTCCTCCGCCGCCGCGGTCGCCTGGCAGTTCTCCGCCTCCGACCACGCCACCCGAGAGGCGCGGGAGAAGCGGACGCTGCGGATCATCGCGGTGTCGTTCTTCGCACTCGCCACGTTCGTCAGCCTCGATGCCGTCCGCGCACTGACCGGCACCGCCGAGGCCGCACGCTCCATCCCCGGCATCATCATCGCCGCCCTCTCCCTCGCGGTCATGCCGTTCCTGTCCGCCGCCCAGCGCCGGGCCGGCCGCGAACTCGGCTCGGCCAGCGCGGTCGCCGACTCCAAACAGACCCTGCTGTGCACATACTTGTCCGCCGTGCTCCTCGTCGGCCTGGTCCTCAACGCCACCCTCGGCTGGTCCTGGGCCGACCCCGTCGCCGCCCTAGCCATCGCCGCCATCGCCATCAAGGAAGGCCGCGACGCCTGGCAGGGCAAAGGCTGCTGCGCGCCCGCTGCCGCGATCCCCACCCAGCAGCAGGAGACGGACGTCTGCGACTGCCGCCCCGTCTGCGACTGCTGCGGCTGAACCGAAGCCACTGAACACGGAGGACCCCGGCGAGCGCATGGCCGGGGTCCTCCGCCGTCCGAGACCGATGACATACACCGACTGGCGGTCCAACCTCAGCGACAGGCACTACCACCAACCTTCGTCTGCCTGGGCAGCCAGGTCGGCCCCTGGACCACCTGCCAGCGCAGAACCCACCGAAAATACGGCCGCGATGGCAGCCCTCTCTGCCAGTGGTGCATGGCCCCCGTCATGCAGGCACGGGGGCAGCACCGTCCACTACACCACCACCCGTCCCCAGACCACCCGCACACGACCCACGGCGGCCAGCAAGGGGCAGCCCTCCAACGGGATGCGCGCGGCGATCTCCTTCGACAGTCCGTCCGCCTCGGCTACGACCGGGCCGCCCTCCGCGGCCACCGTCAGCAGCACCCCGAGAGCAAGGCGTACGCCTCCCCCAGCATCAGCAGAGTCGGCCGCTCCTCGTCATACACCACCGGCGCGAAGTCGATCTCATCAAGGTCACGGTGCTCGTAGTGGTCCGTGACCGGCGCAGCACCCCCAGCCCGGTCACGCACTTTTCCGGCTGCGGAGCCTCCAGGGGCGGTTTGCCGCCAGCGCCGACACGGCCGACACGCTGGCCAAGCACACCTGGTCGGTGTCGTCTTCTGTAACAGGCAGCAGCCGACTCGCGTCGGGTGAACCGGCGTACCGCAACCCACGTTGTGGTCTATCGAAGGAGCCTTCGATGCCGGGGCACACAACTTGGTGCAACACACCCATTCGATCCGAGGGCTCCGGGAGGCGGGAGCCCTCACGGTTTCCGTCCGCGCCGGAACCGCAACCGCGACACCCGGCCCGTCCAACCACCAACTCTTTCAGGGGCGTGATGACGCAGAACTCAAGGCGGCTGTCCGGCATGTGGCCGGGCAGCCGCGGTGACCGCCGTGGCAGGAGCGAGCCTCTTCTCACTCGCGGCGCCGACCCAGGCGGCCACTGACGGCCCGAACTACGTGGCCATGGGCGATTCATACGCCTCGGGAGCCGGTCTCCGGGGGGTGAAGGACGCCGAGTGTGACCGCACCACGGGCAGCTACCCCTCCATCGTCGCTGGTACGTCCGCGGGCGAGAACCGGGCATTCAAGGACGTCACGTGCAGCGGCGCCACGACGCGCAGCATCTGGAACGCCCAGGGGTCGAAGCCGCCGCAGATCAACGCGCTGACGCCGAACACGAAGCTGGTCACCCTGACCATCGGAGGCAACGACGTCGGCTTCACCAGCGTGCTCGCCACCTGCGCGCTGGTGAAGTCCTCGGATCCGAACGGCAGCCCGTGCAAGAAGTACTTCACCACCGCCAAGGACGTGCTCGGTGAGCGCATCAACACGATGGAGGGCCGCGTCCGCGATGTGATCACCGACATCAGGCGGCGCAGCCCGGACGCGAAGATCGTCGTGGTCGGATACCCGGCCCTCTTCCCCGACAACGGCGTGGGTTGCGCCGAAGTTCCGTTTGCCCAGCAGGACTTCGCCTTCCTGCGGGACACGACACTGAAGCTCAACCGCGCTCTGGCCCGTAGGGCGGCCGACGGCGGCACCGGTGTCTCCTACGCGGACACCTACAAAGCCACCATCGGGTACGACATGTGCCAGCCTCGTCAGCGCCGCTACATCGAGTCCCTGACTCCGGGCGCGGGTTCCATGGCGGCCCATCCCAACAGTTACGGCCAGTTGTTGATGTCGGTCGCGACCTTGGACCAGATCCTCAAGCCGTAGGCAGCACGGGGCGGCCCGTGCCATTCGGCACGGGCGCCTCGGCGTTCCTTTGAGCCCTTGCACCAGACATCCTCACCCTGATCTCCGCGGGACTCCCCCACACGGAGATCGCCCAGCCCCTCGGCATCACCGTTGGCACAGTGAAGTCCCACATCGAAGCACTGCTCCGCAACCTCGAACTACGCGACCGGGTCCAGGCGACGATCCTCGCCTACGACCGTGGCCTCGCCCACCCCGGCCGCCCCACTCCCCCGCCTGACAACCCACCGGACACCGGCCACCACCATCCAGGAGTCCACCCCCCATGACCGGCCCCAGTCTCTCCATCCTTCGCGGTGTACGCCGCGCCCTGGGCAACATCGCTGCCCGGGTCTACCTGGCGGCCTGTGCACTGCTGCTCGGATGGGCACTCGTAGCCGCCTCCGACGAATCCATGGCAGCTGTCATCCCCCTGTTCGCCACCATCCCGACCAGCCTCGCGTTGCTACTCGTCCTGCCCGAAGGCACCACGATGTTCCTGCTCTCCATCGTTCTCGGAGCACTGATCAACGCCGTGGTCATCGGCTGGTGCGTCCGTACGCTGCACCGTGGGAGCAACCCGGGCCCGGCATCCTGACGGCGGAGGCCGCTCGGGGCGAGCGGACAGGTCCGCTCGCCCCGAGTTCGGATGTCGCCCGTGCTAGGCGGACGGAGCCACGACCACGGCCGTTCCGTAGGCACAGACTTCGGTGCCGACGTCCTGAGCCGTGGTGACGTCGAAGCGCATGGCGAGCACGGCGTTCGCGCCGCGGGCACCGGCGGCCTCGATCAGGCGCTCCATCGCCTCGTTCCGGGTCTGCACCAGCGTCTTGGTCAGGCCCTTCAGCTCACCGCCGATCACCGACTTCAGTCCGGCGCCGAGCTGCGAGCCCAGGTTGCGGGACCGCACCGTGAGCCCGAACACCTCTCCGATGACCTCCTTCACCTCATATCCGGGCACGTCGTTGGTGGTCACGACCAGAATGTCCGAGCCCTGCGCCGGGCCTCCGGTGTAGTCGTCAATGGGCATGGAACCGCCTTAGGAATGGAAGGAGATGAACGATCGGACACCTGCCCCAACGACGCCGGTACGGTGCCGGTTCACTTCCGTCCCGTCGCGGGGAGACCCGGTGGCGGCCCGGTGCGCCGCGTACCGGGCTACATGAGGGGGCGAGGACCAGCACGACGGCGAGAGCGGCAAGGACCCCGGTGGGGAAGATCCGGGCCGCGGTGCGACAACGGTGTGCTGACTGCATGGTGCTCGAGATCTCCCGCGGCCGGAGCGGCGAGGCGAACCCCGGCCCGTGGGCGCGGAGCGTGCTCCTCCGGCATGGCCTGCCGCTGGTCGGCACGGGTCCGGGCCGTGGTCCCGTCCCGGAGGACGGCCGTGCGGCCGTCTCCACAGGCCTGCGCCCTCTAGTGACGGGACATCACCATGGACTCCCCCGATACGGCGGCGGGCCGAGGCCGGCCACGGCGCCCTGTGGGCAAGGCCGTACGCGCACGGCGCGGACACCGCAAGAACGAGACGGCGGCCGGCCTATTCGCCCGGCACCGGGGCGGGACGGCGCGGACGAGCGGACACTCCGTGTGGTCCGGCCGGTGATCGCTCGGCCGCCCCGGCGCCGGACGGCCCCGGCCGCTCGGCGGGACCGTCCGGGACGGTAGCCGCCGTCGGTGGGCCGGGACTGAGGCCTGTGAGACGTCGTGATCTTTGTGCGCTGGCCCTGCAACGGCCGGATCCCCCGTCGATCCCCCGTCGAACTGATCCCGCAGCCGCTCACCGTGCGGGCCGTACTTGCCTATCGGCAGGAACGGCTCGATCAACTTCCACTTTCGTCGGTGAGTTGCCCGCGCGTCACGACCATCTTCCTACCGGATCGTCCGAATGGCGGATCCGGTAGAAGATGGACGTGACATCACACAGGGCCTACCAGAAGGCGCTGTCCAAATGCAGAAACGTACCGCTCGGTAAGCGGCACCGCGGCGGTGGTCCGGGTTACGGTGCCCGCCGTCCACCGGTTGACGCGGGCGCGACATTTCGTGGGAAGGGACGCAGGCAGGCATGGCAGGGCTGGACAGTACCTCGGGTGAACGGCCCGCCGACCCGGTCGCGGCCGGGGAGCGCGGTGTGCGAGTCTCGGTACTGGGTCCGCTGCTCGTACATCGCGACGGTACGCCGGTGGATCCGGGGCGGCGCAAGCAACGGCTGTTGCTGATCCGGCTGCTGCTGGCCGACGGGCACGCGGTGGCCCCGGAGACCCTGTGCCAGGACCTGTGGCAAGGGCAGCCTCCGGCCTCGGCGATGCCGTCCCTGCACGCGCACGTCAGCAAACTGCGCGCGGTGCTGGAGCGACGGCGCGGCTCCGGGCGCTTCGAGACGCTGGTGAGCGAGCCGGCCGGGTACGCCCTGTGGGTGCCGTCCGAGGGCCGGGACACGGTGCGTTTCACGGAGGCGGTCGCCCGGGCCCGGCAGGAACTCGCGGACGCTCGGCCCGCGGACGCGCTGCGGACCGTCGAGCGGGCACTGGGCATGTGGCGCGGTGCCGCCCTGGCCGACGCCGCCGACCACCCGTTCGCCCGCCCGGAGGCCGCCCGCCTCGAGGACATGCGGCAGAGCGCCACCGAACTGCACGCCACCGCTCTGCTGCTGGACGGGCAGGTCACACAAGCGGTGGCCGCTGCCGAGCAGCTGGCCACCCGGCACCCGCTGCGCGAGACCGGCTGGGCCCTGCTCCTGCGCGCCTTGTATCTGGCGGGCCGTCACCCCGAAGCACTGCGGCGCTATGAGGACGTGCGCCGGCATCTCGCCGACGAACTCGGCCTCGACCCCGGGCCCGAACTGCGTGCCCTCCACCGCGGCATCCTCGACCACGACCTGCCGGCCTTCACCCTGCCGCAGCCGGCGATGGGCGCGCTCACTGCATCACCGCCACGTCGGCTGGTGCCTTCGACCGGTGACGACACCTTTTCAGCATCCGCACCGCTCACCACGGGGAGCGCGGAGCGCCCCGCACCCACCGGTGCGCAGGACCCTCCGAGCGGTCCGTCGCACCGGCCGCGCCCGGCTCAACTACCCAATGATCTGGCGGTCTTCGCCAGCCGGGAGACCGAGTCCGCCTGGGTCCTCACCGCGGGTCGCGTGCCGGAGGGTCCCGGGCCGGGCGCGGCACGCGTCGTGGTCATCGGCGGTGCTGCCGGGGTGGGTAAGACGACCTTCGCGGTTCACCACGCCCACCAGGTCGCCCACCTCTTCCCCGACGGTCAGCTCTTCGTCAACCTGTGCGGTTTCCATCCCCGCACGCCCGCGCTGGATCCCGCTCTCGTCCTGCACGGCTTCCTCACCGCGCTGGGCGTCCCCGCTCAGCGCATCCCGGAGGACACCGCCGCCCGCACCGCCCTGTTCCGCAGCACGCTGGCCGGGCGGCGCGTCCTCGTCGTTCTGGACAACGCCCGCGACGAGGAGCAGGTACGGCCCCTGCTGCCGAACGGGTCCGGCTGCCTGACGCTGGTCACCAGCCGCAGCCGGCTCGCCGGACTCGTCGCCGGCGACGGTGCGCACCCCCTGTCCCTGGCACTGCCGTCGGAGACGGAGGCCTACGAGATGCTGGCCCGCCGCCTGGGACCCGAACGCCTCGACGCCGAACGGGAAGCCACCGCCGACATCGTCCGGCTGTGCGGACGTCTGCCTCTGGCCCTGGCCGTCATCGCCTCCCGTGCCGCCCTCGACCCGGTCTTCCCCCTGAGCACCGTCGCCGACGATCTGAGGGGAACCGACGGACGCCTCGACGCCCTCACCACCTTCGATGCCGACACCGACCTGCGCGCCGTCTTCTCGTGGTCCTACCGAGCCCTGGACCAGCCCTCCGCCCGGCTCTTCCGTCTCCTCGCCCTCCACCCCGGACCCGACATCACCGCTCCCGCCGTCGCCAGTCTGGCCGCGCTCCCCCTTTCCCGAGTCCGCCGCCTGCTCGCCGAACTCACCCGGGTCCGCCTCGTCGAACAGCCCGTCCCGGGCCGCTATACCCTGCACGATCTGCTCCGTGAATACGCCACCGAACTCACCCACGACGAGGACACGCACGCCGAACGCCAGGGCGCCACCGCACGCGTCCTGGACCACTACGTCTTCACCGGCCACGCCGGCAACCGGCTGCTGAACCACGAGCCCAAGCCCGTGGCCCCCGGTCCGCTCAGCCCCGGCACCGCCCCCGAACAGCTCGGGGACTTCGAACAGGTGGCGCGCTGGTTCACCGCGGAACAGCAGGTGCTGGACCGCCTGTTCCGGACCGCCGTCGCCCAGCGCCTCGACCGCCACGTCATCACCCTGGCCCGGATACTCAAGGAGTACCTCAACCGTCACGAACGCTGGCCCGAGGCCGTCGTGGTGCTCACCGCCGCGCTGGACGCGGCCCGCCGCCGGGGCGACCGCCACGAGCAGGGTCGCTGCCTGCGCATGCTCGGCGTCATGCACGGCCAGATGGGCCACCAGGACGAGGCCATGACCCATCTGGACCGCGCTGCCGCCTGCTTCGATCCGCCCGGTGACGAGGAGACCCTCGTCGAGCAGGTCCGCACCCAGTACACCGCCTCGTACGTGCTCGGCCTGTTCGGCCGCAACGAGGAGGCCCTGGCGCGGGCGGAGCGGGCGCTGGTGCTGGCCCGGGAGACGGAGGACCCCTTGTGGATGTCCGACCCCCTGAACGCGGTGGCGAAGTACCACACACTCCTGGGTCTGCCCGAACAGGGCGTCGCCTACAGCCTGGAGGCCATCTCCGTGTTCCAGGGGCTGAACGCGCCCTGGCGGGAGGCGATGTGCTGGGACAGTCTGGGCTGCGCCTACCACGCCATCGGCCGGCATCGGGAGGCGCTGGCCTCCCACCGCCGGGCTCTGGCGGTGTTCGAGGAAGGACGCGACCGCAAACACGCCATCAGGTCGCTGACGTACATCGGCGACACCCATCTGGCCATGGGCGACCGGGCGGCCGCACGAGCGGCCTGGACCCGGGCCCTGGACGACACCGACGGACCGGAGGATGACGCGTTCGAGGGCCTGAGGGGTATACGGGCTCGGCTCGCCGCCCTGGACGCGAAAACAGCTGACGTGGCCACGGGGGACGACACCCCGGATCTCCTGGACGGCGGCCGCCAGGACGGTCTCCGGAGGCGGCTGCACGCGCCGTCCCCTGGCCAAGTGATTGACGCTTGAACCGGACCGCATTTTTTGTCGATGCGTCATTTCCTTGATACGTCGACAAGAACCCCGCTCCCACCCGCGGCACCTGCGGCCACGGGCCGGAGCGGGGAAACGCGCCGTGCCAGATGCAGAAGTGCCCGGAGGAGCACTGGTTGTAGTTGTAGTGGGTTGTGCCGCCGGGGCGTTGACCACCACCAAGCGGCGGCCAGCACTGCCCTGGACAGCAGGGCGGGGCGAAGACGTGAACCGATCAGCCCTGCCCACGGCTCCCACCGTCGGGCGCCGTCGGCCGCGCCGTTCGGTGTCGGCCCCGCTCATCCTGCACGGATCAAGGGGCGGCCCGCCTCGCGAGTCCGGCCGTGTCGCGACCGTCCATCGTCACGGGCGAGGACGCCCCACCCACCGCTGCACGCACCCCTGCCGCGAGCGGCTCCAGGATCTGGCCGAGCAAGTGCGGCGGCCCGGCGGTGATGCCGGCCTGTTCCATGGCCCGCCAGTAGACGAGGGCCGTGGGACCGTCCACCAGGCCCCGCACGAGGGGCACGTCCGCGCCTGAGGCGTGCAGCAGCGACTCCGTCCGGCAGGAGGCCAGCGTGCCGGGGAGCCCGTGTTGCGCCACCGCCTCGGCGGTCGAGACGACCTCGGGCAGCCCTTCGGCCAGGGTGCGCCGAGTGGCGCCGACCGTGAGCAGCCCTCCGCCCAGGACCAGGACGTCCGCGTGCTCACGCATACGGGCGAGCGCGCGGCCGGTGTCGAAGCAGTGCGGGAAGCTGTCGTCCACGACGACGGTGCCGGGACGCAGCCGGTCGACGTCGAGGAGGGTGCTGTGTCCGCTGACCGCCGCGACGATCAGTCCGGCCTCGTGGACCGCGTCGGGCAGGCAGGGGTCCGAGACCTGCACGGTGACTTCTTCGGCCAGACCGCGCTCCCGCAGCGACCGCGCAAGGTCGCGCAGGCGCGGGCCGCTGCCCGGCACGTCGCACAGCACGAGGCGGGCGGGCGGCCGCTCGGCCAGGGTGAGCAGCAGTTCCAGAGAGGAGGCGCCGATGGAACCGAGCCCGACCACGGCCAGGTCCGTGTCGGCCAGGTCCCGGCCGGTGGCCGACAGGGCGACGTGCACCGTGCGCACCACGGAGCCGACCGTGGCCGCGTGCCCGGTGGTGATCGCCGCCGGGGCGCGGGACGCGCGCAGCACGTCGAAGCCGTAGCCGGTGAGTGAGGGGATCATCCCGGCCAGGGAGACGCAGCGGGCGCCCAGTGCAGAGGCCGTCTCCACGGCGCGGACCGTGTGCCCGGCCAGGGCACCGTCGCCGGCTAGTTCGTCGGCGAACAGCGGGACGGCGACGAACCCGGACCGGCCCAGCGGGGTGTGGGTCGTCTCCAGCAGCCGG
This sequence comes from Streptomyces phaeoluteigriseus, assembly GCF_001896135.2. GTDB lineage: Bacteria > Actinomycetota > Actinomycetes > Streptomycetales > Streptomycetaceae > Streptomyces > Streptomyces phaeoluteigriseus. Next base: position 24,485 of record NZ_MPOH02000004.1, on the reverse strand, counting down.
GGAGCCCCGTCGGGGAACAGCAGTCGGCGGATGTCCTCGCGGACCGTCCTGGTTTCCGGCAGGCCCGCGAGCCGCGCCAGTTGGGCGGGGGCGGGCAGGTAGCCGACGAGCGCGGCGTCCAGGTCCTGCCCGCCGGGGCGCGTGGACCGCCGTACGGGCCGTACCGTCCGGGGGACGAGTCGGTCGCGCAGTCCTCCGGCGAACGCGGCGAGCGCGGACTCGTCGAAGGCCGCCGCCGCACCGCGCACCATGACCCGCAGCCGGTCCCCGTCGGGCCGCACCGCGAGGAAGACGTCCGTGCCGGCGGCGGGCGGCGTGAAGTCGCTCTCCTCCTCGTCCCACCGCACGGCAAGGAGGTCACCGTCCCGGGGACCCAGCGCGCCGAAGTCGAGGAGGGTGAAGAAGAACTGGGACGTCAACGGCAGCCCGCCGGCGTCCCGCGGGACGATGTCCTCGTGGATGCGGGCGGCGATCGTCTCGTCGACGACCCTGCGCACGCGCTGCGGGAAGCCGTCCCCGGGCGGGGCCTGGGTGCTGGGCCCGAAAGGGCGGACGGCGACGGCGGTGGCGAACGGCCCGAAGACTCGGTGGATGTCGGGCAGGGGGTGGTCGCGGCCGGACACGGCCAGCCCTATGACGAGGTCCTCCTGGCCGGTGAGGGTGGTGAGCGCCTGGTGGTAGGCGGCGAGGAGCGGCGCGTACAGGGTGGCGCCCGCCTCGGCGGCGATCTTGCGCAGCGCACCCGTGGCGGTGGCGTCCAGGACGAAGCCGTGGGAGAGGAAGCCATCGGGGATGAAGCTGCGGGTGCTGGACGCGTCGGGCTGTCGCTGCCCGGTACCGCGGGCCGGGGCCCGCAGGTTCGGCTTGGTGTAGGGCGCGCACAGATCGGCCCGGCGCCGCCGCGCGCCGTCCTCCTCCGGCCGCGGGTGCGCGGGCTGCCCGGCGAGGTGTTCCGCGTGCTCGCGGAACGTACCTCGCAGCTCGGGCAGTTCAGGTGCCGCGCCGCGGTTCAGGGCGTCGTGGACGGTGGTCAGTTCCTCCAGGAGCAGGGCCGCGCTGTAACCGTCGCCGATCAGGTGGTGGGCGTGGGCGACGAGCACGTGCTCCTGCGGGGTCAGGGTGAGCACGCTCAGACGCAGCAGCGGCCAGGCCCACGGCTCGAAGCGGCGGCGCCGTTCGTCCTCGACCCGCCGCGCCAGCTCATGCGGCCCGGACACGGTCTCGAAGGCGACCGGCAGCCGCAGCGACGGGGGCAGTTCCTGCTGCACCGGCGGCCTCGCCCCGGCGGGGAAGACCGTGCGCAGCATCGGATGCCGGGCCACCAGGGTGTTGACGGCCCGCTGGAAGCGGTCCCGGTCGAGCGGGCCGGTCAGGCGCAGCCGGGCCAGCCAGGACCCCCCGGTGCCGGGGGCCAGGGCCTCGGCGAGCAGGAAGCCGCGCTGGCCGGGGGTGACGGGGTAGGCGTCCGGGAACTCCGGGTCGCGCTCGCCGGTGGGCAGCCCTGCTGCGCCGGCTGGGGCGTGTGAGCTGCTCTCCTCCGCGCCCTCGGCGCTGACGCCTGCGGTGTCCACGGCTTCGGCGTCCACGGCTTCGGCGTCCACGGCTTCGGCGAGTGCGGCCAGGGTGCGGTGCCGGTAGACGGCGGTGGGCCGCGGCAGCGGGCCGCCGCGCTGACGGGCCAGCAGGTCGAACACCTGAAGGGCCAGCAGGGAGTCGCCGCCGAGTGCGAAGAAGTCGTCGTGGCGTCCGACCCGGTCGACGCCGAGCACCTCGCACCAGATGCGGCCGAGCTGCTCCTCCGTGACCCTCGTCTGCGGGGGCGCGCCCGCTGCCGCTCGCACCCCGGCCCCGGGTAGCCCGCCCGACGCCCGCGGCATGTCCGTGCCCGGTGCCTGGGCCCGCGCGAGCAGCGCCCGCCGGTCGGTCTTGCCCGTGCCGGTCAGGGGCAGGGAGTCCAAAAGGACGATCCGGGCGGGCACCATGTACGGCGGCAGGGAGTCCGCCAGACACCGTCGCAGCGCCACCGCGTCCACGCCCTCCCGCGCACCCTGGGCCGTAAGGGCGACGAAGGCCGACAGGCGCCCCGAGTCGGCCAGTACGGCTGCCTGCGCGACGTCCGGAAGGGCACGCAGCGCTGCCTCCACCTCGCCGGGTTCGACGCGGTGGCCGCGTATCTTGACCTGGTCGTCGATCCGGCCGACGAACCGCAGCGCGCCGTCGGGCAGCACCTCCACCCGGTCCCCGCTGCGGTACCAGCGGCGGCCGTCACGCCACACGAACACGGCCCGTGTCAGCTCGGGTTCGCCCAGGTAGCCGACGGACAGGCCGACGCCCCCGATCAGCAGCTCGCCGGTACTGCCGGGACCGGCCCGCTCACCTTCGGGGCCTGCTACGAGCAGCTCCGTCCCGGCGACGGCGCGGCCGATGGGCAGCGCCGTGACCTCGTCGGCGGGGCGTTCGGTGACCACGTGGTAGGTGGCGTTGACGGTCGTCTCGGTCGGCCCGTAGAGGTTCACGATCCGCTGCTCCGAGCCGAACAGGTCGAACCAGCGGCGCACCCAGTCCGCCCACAGCACCTCCCCTCCGACGTGCACCAGGCGCAGCGCGGACAGGTCCGGCAGGCGCTCACCGCGCCGGAGGCGGTTCTCCGCCGCGGCCAGCAGCCGCTCCCACAACGACGGCACCGAACTCCACACGGTGATCCGCGTCCGCTCCACGTGGTCCAGCAGCAGTTCCGGGTCGCGCACCAGGTCTCGGTCGGCGGTCACCACCGTGGCGCCGGTCAGCAGCGGGGCGAGCAGTTGCCGTACCGAAGCGTCGAAGCACGGGGAGGAGGTGTTCGCGAGCCGGTCGCCGGGGCCGTAGGCAAAGGTGGTCACGGCCCAGTCGAGGTAGTTCTCCATGGCCCGGAAGGTGATGGGGACGGCCTTGGGGCGCCCGGTGGAGCCGGAGGTGAAGATGACGTAGGCCGTCGCGTCGGAGTCCGCGGCGATCTCGTCGAAGGTACCGTCCGGTGGCCCGGCGACCGGTCCGGTGGCGGTGACGGATCCGGTGGGGGTGACGGATCCGTTGGCGGTGACGGATCCGGTGGGGGTGACGGATCCGGTGGCGGTCGCGAAACCCCTGTCGGAGAGGGGTCCGGCGTCGGTGACGACGGGCACGGCTGTCGTGGTCGTGAGCGCCCGCGCCGCCGGCCGGGTGCGGTCGTCGTGCACGACCACGCGGACGCCGCACCGGGCCGTCTGCTCGGCCAGCCGGGCCGCCGGGTGTTCGGCGTCCAACGGCACCCATCCGGCGCCCGACCGCAGGATGCCGACGACGGCGATCAGAGTGCCGGGCCCCGGCGAGGTGAGCACCCCCACCAGGTCGCCCCGCCGCACGCCCTGTTCGCGCAGACGGCGGGCGAGGGATCGGCTGGCCGCGTCCAGGTCCCGGTACGTCAGCGTCAACCGGCCGTCGTCGACGGCGGCCGCGTCGGGATCGGCACGGAACCGTTCCAGCAGACGGCCGACGACGGTCGCCCGGGGAACGCCGGCGGGTACGGGAGCGAAGGGGCCGTTCTGCGCGTCCGGGGAACCGGCATCGCCCGCGAGCGCGCGCAGTTCCCGTTCGAAGTCGGTCGCGTGCCGGGTCGTCGTGGCGGCGGTGAAGAGGCGCTCAGGAGCGTTCCACGACAGCCGTAGCAAGGACCCGTCCTCCCAGACCAACAGGCTCAGCCGGGTGGCGGCCGAGCCGGTGCCCGCAGCGGTCGGCCGCACGTCGACCGGGCACTCGGCGTCCAGCGTGGCCGGGAAGCGGGCGAAGCTGAAGCTCGCCGGGCTCACCGCACGCGGCCCCGATCCGTCGCCCGGCATCATCCGGGCGAGGTCGAAGCTGCTCACCGTGGCGTGCCGCTCGCTCTCCAGCCAGGCCTGTCGCACGCGTTCGGCGAGGCGGGGCAGCGGGTCGTCCGAGTCCGTCTTCAGCAGCAGCGGCAGGGCGTCGGCGAGGGGGCCGACCAGCCGGTCGAGTCCCGGCAGCCGGGCGTCCCGGCCCGCGCGGGCGACGTTGACCGCGACGCCGCTGCCCGCCTCCACCGGGCCAGGCAGCGGGCGTAGGCGGCGAGCAGGAGATGGAAGAGGGAGACGTCCCATCCGGCGGCCCGCTCGCGCAGCGCGGCGACGAGACCCTCGTCCAGGGCGTGGTTCACGGCGACGAGGGGGCCGGGGCCGTCCTCGGCATCGGGACGGCCGTCGTAGGGCAGGGGCAGAGGGGTGTGGTCCGCCAGACGGGCCGTCCAGTAGGCGAGGTCGTCGGCACGGACGGCAGGTCGCCGTGCGTCGGTGACGTAGGAGGCGAAGTCCGCGGCGGGCGGCAGCGCGGAGGGGGCGCGGCCGAGGGCGAGGTCGGTGTAGAGCGTCCACAGTTCCGTGCCGAGCACGTTCAGGCTGTAGCCGTCGGCGGCCACGTGGTGCACGGCGAGGATCAGATGGGCCACCTCGGCGTCCTCGGTCACCAGCAGGGCACGCAAGGGGCGTTCGGCGGTGAGGTCCAGCGGCCGATTGGCGAACTCCGTCTCCAGCGCCTGGAGCGCCGCTCCGCCTCCGGGGCACGTCCGCGTCTCGATCCACGCCTCGGGGGCGGCGCCCGGCGTCACGATCTGGTGCGGTGTCCCGCCGTCATGCCCGATCCGTACCCTCAGCATGCCGTGCCGCCCGGCCAGCGCGGTGAGGGCGCGGCGCAGCAGGGCGGGGTCGAGCGGCCCTCGGATGGTGTGCCGTACCCAGCCTCGGGCCACGGTCTGCGGATACAGGGCGCTGCTGGTGTGCAGGGCCAGTTGGACGGGGGTGAGCGGGAACGGCACGCCTTCCGGGGCGGCGGCCGGGGCGGGCGCGTCGCCGGACGGTGTCGCCGCGGACCGGGTGCCGTCGTCGGCGGGCTGGGGGTCGTCGTCGGGGGCGTCGGTCGGGCGGCGGGCTGGGCCGGCGCCGGGCGGCCTTCCAGTCGATGGCTCCGCGCCGGCGCGGTTCGTTGCCGAGGAAGATGTTCTCGGTGATCGACATGCCGGGCACCAGGGCCAGTTCCTGGTGGATGATCACGATGCCGGCCCGCTCGCTGGCCCGGATGTCGTGGAAGCGGACCTGCTGACCGCGGTAGACGATGTCGCCGGTGTAGCTGCCGTGCGGGTACACACCGCTCAGCACTTTCATCAGGGTGGACTTGCCGGCGCCGTTCTCCCCGCAGATCGCGTGGATCTCGCCCTCCCGCACGGCCAGGCTGACGTCGGCGAGCGCCTTGACGCCCGGGAAGGTCTTGGTGATCGACCGCATCTCCAGCAAGGTCGGGGCGGCGGTCACGAGCACAGCTCCGCGCTGCGGAGGGCACACCGGCCGCTCGGATCCGCGCCGTCGTGCATGCGGCATTTCGTGGACATCAACTTGCCTCCGATGGCACCGCGCTGTGCCGTCGTGTCCGGGGTGTGGTCTGCGGCCGGACACTAAATCCATTTGTTTTACTAAGTCAATGGGCCGGTGAGGATATGTTTGTCGGGGGCAAGCAGAGAGGACCGCTCGTGCGGCAGGCAGGAACGAACCTTCCCAAGGTCGGGCGCTACAACCGGTCCGTGGTCCTGGACCAGATCCAGCTCGCCGACGGCATCAGCCGCGTCGAGATCGCCCAGCACACCGGCCTCACCCCGCAGACGGTCTCCGGCATCGTGCGTCGGCTGCTCGACGAGGGCATCGTGCGGGAGGACGGCGCCAGTCGCGTGGCCAGCGGCGGCAAGCCCCGCACCACGCTGCGGCTCAACGCGGACGCGGGCAGCGCGGTCGGACTCCACTTCGACCCGGTCGAACTCAGCTGCACCGTGGTCGATCTGCTCGGCCGCCCCCTGGTCGTCAGAAGGCGCCCCCTGGATCCGGGAGCCGACCCCGCGCTCGTCGTGAAGGCCATGGCCGAGCTGGTCGCCGAGGTGCTGGCGGAGGCGGGGGTCGCGCGCGACAAGGTCCTCGGGCTGGGGCTCGCCACCCCGGGACCGATGGACCTGCAGCACGGGACGATCGTCCGCGCGCCCCAGCTCGCCCACTGGACGCATGTGCCGGTGCAAAGAATGTTGAGCGAGGCGACCGGCCTGCCGGTGACCCTCGACAACGACGCCACCGCGGCCGCCGTCGGCGAGCGCTGGTCGGGCGCAGGCAAGGGCGTGGCGGACTTCGCCTACTTCTTCTTCGGTACCGGCGTCGGCGGCGGTCTCGTCCTCAACCACCAGGTGTACAGGGGTGGTTCACTCAACGCGGGCGAGTTCGGCCACTCCTCCGTGCTGCCCGACGGGCCGGAGTGCTACTGCGGCAACCGGGGCTGCCTGGAGCGGCTCGTCAACCCCTCGGCGATCGTCGCCGAGGTGCATCGCCGGCTCGTCGACGACCCCGCCACGGTCAGTGTGCTGTCGCGACCGTTCGCGCAGGATCCCGCCTCGGTGGACCATGCCGCGATCCGGATCGCCGCCGCCGCGGGCGACCCGGTCGCCGCCGCGGTCATCGACGCGACCGCGGAACACGTCGCCTCGGTCGCGGTCGACATCGCCAACTTCATCGACGTCGACCTCATCGTCCTCGGCGGTCACGGCATCCAGCACGTGGAGTCCCGTTACGTCGACGTCGTCGCCGCCGTGCTGGCCCGCCGCCCGCTGTCGCGGCACGTCCGGGTCGTCCGGGTCGAGGCGTCACCACTCGGCACGGACGCCGCGGTGGTGGGCAGCGCCGCGCTCGTCCTGCACGCCACCTACTCACCGCGGCTGTCGGCACTGCTCGCGGAGTGAGCACCGCTCGTCACGCCGGATCCGCCCCATGACAGGGCGTGCCGGCGCGGAACGGTTCCAGCGCCTCGTCGAGGCCGCGCTCGGCCGGGGCCGGCCCCCCGCCGCGGCCGTCCGGTCGGTGCGGCGGCGCCTCCCGTCACCGTCAACGGTGTTGGTTCCGGCGACATCCCGTCACCAAGCTGTGAAGAACGCGCGGGACTCTGGAGCAGCAGTCCGCACCAGCACGCTTCACGTCGGGGGAACCACGCCATGAGCACCGTACGCAGATCCGCACTCGTCCTCACCGCCCTTTCCGCGCTGGCACTGACCGGCTGCGGGCCCGCCGAGGACGACGCCGCGGGCGGGACCGGCACGACACCGGCCGCGAGCCCGTCGACGACACCTTCCAAGACACCGTCGACACCGTCGACTCCCTCCGCCGGAAGCTCGTCGTCCGGTGGCGGCTCCTCGGCCGACCACGACGTCTTCCCGTGCAGCACCCACGACGTCACGTTCACCGCGAGCCTCGCCGAACCGACCACCAGCAGCTATCTGCTGAAGGTCACCAACAGGAGCACGAAGGCCTGCCGGGCGCTCGGCCACCCGGTCGTGACCTTCGGCGACCTGGACGGCCAGGCCACGGAGCGGGGCACGGCCCCCGGCATCGAGGACGCGCTCAGGCTGGAGCCGGGTGAGTCGGCCTACGCCGGCCTCATGGGCGGCGCCGACGACGGCAGGGGCAGGACGGTCGGTTCGATCGCCATGACCATGAACACCGAGTCCGATCTCGAACAGACGCCCCTCGGCGCCACGACACCCGGCCTGTACGTCGCGCCCGACACCAACTCCGTGACCCCGTGGGTGAACAACGTGGAGGACGCGCTCAGCCTGTAGGCCGGACGCATCCCCTGCCGACCCGGGAGCCGCGACCGGGCGGCGGTGCTCCGTGGCCGGGCGCTCGGCCGAGGCCGGCGTGAACCGCACCGCCCTCCGTCGACAGGTACCGGCCACGTCGCCCGCCACGACCGGAAGGCCGCCGCCCTGATCGGCCCCGGCGTCGCCGACCACCGCCTCACCCGCGACCACCACGTCACCGCCACCCAGGCCACCCACGTCCGAGCCGTACTCCCGACCCCGACGGACTCCCCCCGCAACCGGCACGGAGACGCCGCACCGCCCGGTGTCTTCTGCGCGCGGGAGCGTGCGGGCTACGGTGCGCAGGGTCGGCAGCGCGTGGGTCCGTCGAGGTGGGGAGCGCGCCATGAGAGCGGTCGTCGTGGGGGCGGGTATCGGCGGGCTGGCCGCGGCGCTGAGCCTGCGCCGTGCGGGCTGCGAGGTCACCCTCGTCGAGCGGACGCCCCGGTTCACCGAGGTCGGAGCCGGGATCCAGCTCGCGCCCAACGCCACGCGTGCGCTGCGCCGGCTGGGCCTGCTGGACGCCGTCGCCGCGCGGGCGAGCCGTCCCGCCGCCCTGAGTTTCCGCGGCTGGTCCGACGGCGCCGAGATCTGCCGCTACGCGCTCGCGCGCGGCCGAGGAGGAGTTCGGGGCGCCGTACCTGCAACTGCACCGGGCCGATCTGCATCACGTCCTCGCCACGGCGGTGCCGCCCGAGGCAGTACGGCTACACACCGAGGTCGTCGGCATCGGCCAGGACGACAAGTCCGCCCACGTCCTGACGGCGGGCGGCGAGCGGCTGGAGGCGGACCTGGTCGTGGCCGCGGACGGGGTGCGCTCCACGGCCCGTCAGTGGCTCTTCGGCGCGGACCAGCCCCTCTTCTCGGGCACCGCCGCCTACCGGGCGCTGCTTCCGGCCGCGCGGGCGGCCCCTCTGGACCTGCCCGACTACGCGCTCTGGCTCGGGCCGGACCGGCACTTCGTCCACTACTGGGTGCGCCGGGGCGAACTGCTCAACATCGTGGCGGTGTTCCGGGCCGAGGCCGGGCAGGAGTCGTGGACGGCGTCGGCGGAACCGGGCGAACAGATGCGCGAGTTCGCCGGGTGGGACCCGCGGGTGCTCACACTGCTCGGACACGCGGGGCAGATGTTCCGCTACGGCCTCTACACACGGGCCCCGCTCGTGCGATGGAACGTCGGGCGGGTGACGCTGCTGGGCGACAGCGCCCACGCGATGGTGCCGTTCCAGGCCCAGGGCGCCGCGCAGGCCCTCCTGGACGCGGTCGTGCTCGGTGACAGTCTCGAGGACGCCTCGCCGGCGGAGGTGCCCGCGGCGCTCGACCGGTACGTGGCCCGGCGCATCGGGAGCACCACGCGCGTGCAGGCCGGTTCCGCACGGGCCGGGGAGGACTACCACCTCCCCGACGGGCCCGCGGCCCGGGCGAGGAACGCCCGCATGGCGTCGTACACCGCCGAGAACAGGTTCGGTCCGCACGCGACCGTCTGGGCAGCCGACATCCTCGCCGAGGAGACGCCCTCGTGACTGGTCCCGCCGACAGTGCAACCATTCGGCCGGTCGGGCTGTCCTAGCTAATATCAGTCACACGCACCTCAAGGGGGACACCATGGTGCGAACCAGAACCATTTGGGCCACCGCCGCTCTCATGACCGCCACGCTCGGCGTGGCCGCGATCCCGGCCCAGGCCGCCCCGGCCGCCGCCACACGCGCGGCCACCGCCTGCCCCATCGGCTGGGGCAGCGTCGCCAAGACGTACAGCGCCGGCACGATGGCGCCGGTGCGCAACGCCCGGTCCGGACAGCACGCCTGCCACGACCGGCTCGTCATCGACGTCCCGGGCGCGACCGCCGCCGAACTCGGCTACTCGGTCCGGTACGTCGACCGGCTCTACCAGGACGGTTCGGGCCGCTACATCCCGGTCGCCGGCGGAGCGATCCTGGAGGTGCGGGTGAGCGCGCCCGCCTACGACCCCGAGACCGGCACGCCGACGTATCCCGCCCGGATCGCCCAGCCGCTGCCCGGCGTCGACATCACGGGCTACCGCACGTTCCGCGACACGCGGTACGCCGGCAGCTTCGAGGGCGAGACGCAGATCGGGCTCGGCGTGCGTGCGCGGTTGCCGTTCCGGGTGCAGCAGCTCGACGGCCGCCTCGTGATCGACGTCGCCCACAGCTGGACCGCCACCCGCTGACGCCGCCCGCTCCACCGCCCCGGTGTTCCCCAGGCCCACGGCGGGCCGACGGCACCGGGGCAGGGGCCGGTCCTGACGGGAGGAACCCTGCCGCCTCGTACGGGCGGCCCGGCATCGTGATCGGTTCCTCGCCGCTCCGCTGCCGAAGGTCGCTCCGCTGCCGAAGGTCGCCCTGCTGCGAGGTCGTCTGCTGCCGCAGATCACACCACCGTGGTGCCCGGCAGCGTGTACTCGTCCCTGCGGCCGCACATCCCGAAGCCTTCGAGCCGGGTCGGCGCGGCTCGGTGAGCGGTCGCGTCGCCGAGGTACGACGGCTCCCCCGCCGCCAGCGCGTCCAACTGGGCGCCGGTGCGTTCGGCCGTGGCCAGCGCACCCGTCCGCCACAGCTCACGCCACACCGGCACCCGCGTGCGCACCAGCGCGGCGGCGGCCCGCTGGAAGGCCAGGAACGGCTCGGCATCCCCGGCGACGAGCGCCTTCCGCAGACCCAGGTAGCCCTCGACCGCGAGGTCCCGGCGGCGGCGTGCGACGCAGCCACCTCCGCACCGGTGCCGGGCGGGAGTACGGCGGCTGCCGCGTACCTCTCCGGATCGGCGAGCACCTCGGGCGGGAACGTGAAGACGGCGTCCCCCGCCTCGGGCAGGCCGCTGTTCTGCATCAGCACCGTGACGCGCAGTCCGCCGCCCTGCACCATCCGGTGCACGGTGCCCGGCGTGAACCAGGCCACCGAGCCGGGCTCCAGGGGGATGTTCCGGTAGCCGTCGGGGCTCAGGGTCTGCACCGCTCCCCGCCCGCCGGTGACGACGTACGCCTCCGTGCACACCAGGTGCAGATGAGGGCTGCCGCCGCATACGCCGTCGGCCGCCTCCCAGTCGTACGCGGTCAGGTGGGACAGGCCGACGGCGCCGGGCAGCGGGTGCGCGAGCGCGGACCCGGACTCGCTCACCATGGCTGACCCCTCAGGCTAGAAAGCGCTTACCCCCCCCCGTCTCATGAGCCTAGGTCAGGGGCCGGGGCGGGACAAGCCCGGTCGCCTCCGCGAGGCCGATGCCCTCGATCCCGGACGCCCGCCGCCGCGAGGCCCGATGCCCTCGCCGGCCGCCGCGGAGGGTCTCAACCAGTGGTGCAGGCGGTGCCGTTGAGGGTGAACGCGCTCGGTGCCGTGTTGGTGGCGCCCTTGGTGCCGATGAAGCCGATGGTCACCGTGCCGCCGACCGGGACGGCCGAGGTGTAGGACGCCGCGGCCACGCTGACCGTGTTCCCGGTCTGGGTGGGGGTCCCGCCCCACATGTTCGACACCGTCTGGCCGTCGGCGAAGGCGAAGCCGAGGGTCCAGCCGCTGACCGGCGCGGTGCCGCTGTTGCGGAGGACTATCTCGCCCTGGAATCCACCGGGCCACTGCCCCACGACGCGGTAGCCGACCGAGCATGCCGCGCCCGGGGTCCCGCCGTCCTCGTCCGTGGTGACGTTCACCGTGGCCGAGCGCGCCGAGCGGTTGCCGGCCGCGTCACGGGCGTAGACCGCGAACGCGTACGCGGTGTCCGGGGTGAGGCCGGTCAGGGTCGCGGTGTTCGTCGTGGACGCGGCGACCGTGGTCTCCGTGGTGCCGCTGATCCGTACGACGTCGTAACCGCTTACGCCAACGTTGTCCGAGGCCGCACCCCAGGTGAGGGTCGCGGAGGTGGCCGAGACGGCGGAAGCCACGGGAGCGCCGGGGGCGGTCGGTGCCTGGGTGTCGCCCGGATTGCCGCCGCCGAACACGGTGGCTTCCTCGGCGGTCTGGGCGATGCCGTTGACGCCGTGGAAGATGCGTTGGCCCCAGGAGCTGAGGCGGGTCGGGTCGAAGTCGATGGCGAGGTCGAGGATCGGGTCGGTGTTTCCGCTCCAGGACCAGGCCAGGTAGCCGAGGTCGAACTGTTCGGCGGCGGCCATCATGGTGTCCTCGTCGGGGTCGCCCCACTGGTCGGCGGGTCCGCCGAACTCACCGATGAGAAGGGGCAGTCCGGCGCTGACGAAGGCGCTGAGATAGTCGGTGATCTCCGCCGCGGTGTCGAAGACGCTGTACATGTGGATGGAGAAGACCAGGTTGCCGGTGGGGTCGGCGTCGTAGACGGTCCGGGCGTTGGCGCGCATGACGCCCTGCCAGTCCTGTCCCCAGTTGGGCGCGTCGACCATGATCGTGTGCTGGAAACCGGCGTTGCGGAGCTTCGTCACGGCGGCGACCGTCGGGTCGGTCCAGCCCTGCGGGTTGGTGTTCCCCCAGGGCTCGTTGCCGATGTTGACGATGACGTAGTCCTCCTGGCCGGCCAGGACGTTCTTCAGGCCGATCCAGTAGTCGGCGGCGTGGTCGAGGGTGCCGGCGGCGGCCTCCTCGCCGTAACCGGTGGTGTCGTGCACCTCCAGGACGCAGATCAGGCGGTTGGCCTTGCACTGCGCGATGACGGCGGCCACGTCCTCGGGGGTGTTCCTCGTCCAGCGGTGACCGTCGGAGAGGACGACGCGGACGGTGTTGGCGCCCAGCGCCTTGACGTCGGCGAGGGACTGCGTCTCGCCGGGATACCAGGTGTGGGCGTGGTTGACGCCGCGCATGACGAAGTCGTTGCCGTTGCCCTCCAGCAGGCGTCCGTTGCTGATGTGCAGGCCGGTGGCGAGGGCGCGGGGCGATTCGGCGGCCTGTACGCCGGCCGGGGCGAGGAGGCCCAGGACGACGGCGAGCGCGAACAGAGCGGCCAGGACGGGCAGACGCGCCGGGGCGGGCAGGCCTGCGGGGGCGGACGGGAACCTCTTCCGTGTCGTGCTGCGTGCTCTTCTCACTGCGACTCCAGGAGTGAGCGCCAGAAACTCAGGCATCGGGAGGACGGGTGGGGAGCGATGGGTGGGACCGAAGTGGTGGAGCGATGGGTGGGAGCGCTCCCATGAAGCCACTGCGGCAAGTACACGTCAAGGCGTAGCGCACAGGCCGGTTCATGGCGTTTTAGTCGGGGTCTTCAGCGCACTCCCCGGCGGTCTGCCGGGCGACCGCGGGCCGCGGTCTCAGCGGGTCACGACGTGCCGTTCGTTCGGGACGCAGTGGGTCATGGTGAGGCCCTCGACGTCGCGGGGCGGGTTCTTGCCCAGGTGGGCGAGCCGGTCACGGTCCTCGTCGGTCAAATCCTGGCTGGCCAGGGGTTCGAGGCCGGCGACATCCTCCGGGGTGATACCGAGGCCTTCACCGATCCGGAGGCCGAGGTCGTTCTCGACCAGGAGGAAGTGCCACACCATGCGCTCCTGCACCGGCCGGTCGCACTGGGCGAGCGCCGACGTGAGGTTCTTGACCAGGTCGTCGCGCTCCCACTGCTCCATCAGCAGATAGCGCTGGCCGGCCTGCTGGTAGTCGTTGGTGCGAGGGATGCGCTTGCGGGTGAGCCGGCCGTGGATCTCCGGGCCCTGCTCGTCGTGCGTGGGGTACTCGCTCTCCCGCAGGCCTCCCGTGATCGAGGGTTCGTAGTTGACGCTCGGGTTCTCGCCGCCGCCGTCGACGTGGTACGTCATCTGCCCGTCGCGCTGGTTGGTGCGCACCTCGGCGTTCTTCGCGTGGTTGACCGGCAGCTGGAGGTAGTTGGGGCCGACGCGGTGGCGCTGGGTGTCGCTGTAGGAGAAGGTGCGACCGATGAGCATCTTGTCGTCGGAGAAGTCCAGGCCGTCGACGAGGACTCCGGTGCCGAAGGAGATCTGCTCGTTCTCGGCGAAGAAGTTCTCCGGCATGCGGTCCAGCACCATCCTGCCGACCGGCTTGGGCGGGAACTCCTGCTCCGGCCAGGTCTTGGTGTCGTCGAGCGGGTCGAAGTCCAGCTCCGGGTGCTCACCGTCGTCCATCATCTGCACGACCAGCTCCCACTCCGGGTGGTCGCCGCGCGCGACGCTCTCGTACAGGTCCTTGGTGGCGTGCCCGAGGGAGTCGGCCTGCACGTTCGCGGCGTCCTCCTCGGTCATGCTGCGCACGCCGGCCTTGGGCATCCAGTGGTACTTGACCAGCTTGGTCCCGCCCTCGGCGTCGACCCACTTGTAGGTGTTGACGCCGAAGCCCTGCATGTGGCGGTAGTCGGCGGGGATGCCGCGCGGGCTGAACAGGTTGACCAGCATGTGCATGGCCTCGGGGGTCTGCGACATGAAGTCGAAGATGCGGCGCGGCTGCTGCTCGAAGGTGACCGGGTCGGGCTTGAGGGCGTGGATGACGTCGGGGAACTTGATCGCGTCCCGGATGAAGAAGACGCCCAGGTTGTTGCCGACGAGGTCCCAGTTGCCGTCCTCGGTGTAGAACTTCACCGCGAAGCCGCGGGGGTCCCTGGCGGCCTCGGAGGAGTCGCGTCCGCCGATCACCGTGGAGAAGCGGACCGCCAGGTCGGTGCGCTTGCCACGCTCCTGGAAGAGCTTGGCGCGGGTGTACCGGCTGATCGGCTCGTCGCCCCAGGCCCCGTACGCCTCGAAGTAGCCGTACGCCGTGACGCCGCGGGCGTGCACGACGCGCTCGGGGATGCGCTCCCGGTCGAAGTGGCTGATCTTCTCGAGGAACTGGTAGTTCTCCAGCGTGGCGGGGCCCCGGGCGCCGACGGTGCGCTGGTTCTGGTTGTCGTAGACCGGGTGCCCCTGCCGGTTGGTGAGCACCTTCCGGTCGTCTCCGGGACCGGGCCCCTGGCTCGATACGTCGGTCATGTCCGTGCGCTCCTTCGGTTCGGTCCCCCGCGGTCACGGGGTGCGGGGCTGCCGGGCAACCGCCGCCGGATCTCGGACGGACGTCCGGGTACCCGCCGGGCGGCCGGCCGTCACACGCGAGTCGCGGAAGGAACGCGTGAGGGCACCGGCAGGTGGGGCGTGGTCGGACGCAATCTCGTTGGACAGCCGTCGCGTCGATCACCTGGAATGAGCGGCATGTGTGCTGTGAAGATGCGCCCGGACGAGGTCGACGTCGACTCCGAGCTGGTACGGCGGCTCGTGGCCGCGCGGTTCCCTCGGTGGGCCTCGCTGCCCGTGGAGCGGCTGGTGTCCTCCGGGACGGAGAACGCGATGTTCCGGCTGGGCACCGACAAGGTCGTGCGGCTGCCCCGCCATCCGGGGGCGGTGGAGAGCGTGGCGTACGAGTCGCACTGGCTGGAGCGGCTGGGGCCGCGGCTGTCCGTCGCCTCGCCGGTGCCGCTGGCGCAGGGCGGCCCCGGCGAGGGGTTCCCCTGGCCGTGGTCCGTCTACCGGTGGCTGGACGGCCGTAATCCCGTCGCCGGAGCCCTGGAGCGTCCGGAGTCGCTGGCCTCCGACCTGGGGACGTTCGTCGCCGGGCTGCGCCGGGTCGACGCGCGGGGCGGGCCGCCCGGGCACCGGGGTGTGCCGCTGGCGGAACGGGACGCGCCCACCCGCTCGGCCCTGGGCCGGTTGGAGGGCCGGATCGACACCGCCGCGGTCACCGCCCTCTGGGAGGAGGCGCTGCGCGCGCCCGGCCGTACGGCGCCGCCGCGTGGGCCCACGCCGATCTGTCGCCCGGGAACGTGCTGGTCAGGGACGGCCGGCTCGCCGCGGTGATCGACTTCGGCTGTGTGGGGGTCGGGGACCCGGCCGTCGACCTGATCGTGGCGTGGAACCTGCTGCCGGCGTCGGCCCGCGCCACCTTCCGGGAGGCGGTGGGCGCGGACGACGCCGAGTGGGCACGCGGCCGTGGCTGGGCGCTGTCGATCTCGCTGATCCAGCTTCCGTACTACTGGGAGACCAACCCGCCCCTGGCGGAGAACTCCCGGCATGTGATCAGAGAGATTTTGGCGGAGGCCGGAGGCTGACGCGGTTGCGGCTCACCTACTCCCCGTCGTACGCCTTGCGCAGGGCGGCGATGTCCAGCTTGCCCATGGAGAGCATGGCCTTCATGGCGCGGGCGGCCTTCTCCTGGTCCGGGCCGGTGACCATCTCGGTCAGCTCGGTGGGCACGACCTGCCAGGACACCCCGAACCTGTCCTTGAGCCAGCCGCAGGGGCCGTGCTCGCCGCCGCCCTCGACGAGCTTGGTCCAGTAGTAGTCGACCTCTTCCTGGTCGGCGCAGTCGATCTGGAAGGAGATCGCCTCGTTGAACGTGAACTGCGGGCCGCCGTTCAGCCCGACGAACTTCTGGCCGTTGGCCGTGAAGTCCACCGTGACCACGGAGCCGACGGGGCCCGGGCCCGCCTCGGTGTAGCGGGCGACGTTGCCGACGCTGGAGTTCTTGAAGATCGACACGTAGTGGTGGGCGGCCTCCTCGGCCTGGCCGTCGAACCAGAGACATGTGGTGAATCCGTCGGTGGTCATGAGTTCCTCCGGGAGCGCGGGAGTGCGTGGAGCGTGGTCATCAGTGTCGACCGGCCCGCGCCCCGGAACTCATCGCTCGTAGGCGTACTCGTTCGACCGGCTTCCCTCTGCTGTCGGCGAATCTGCCCAGGGCAGGGAAACCCGCCGCGCGGGCGGTCACGCACCGAGGGTGGGTGGCGCGGCAGGGACGCTGCCGCGCCACCCCTCGACAAGGAGCGCCCATGTCCCCGTTCCCCACCGGTCCCGCACCGGCCCTGCTGCCTCGCGCCGAGGAGGGCGACACCTCTCCCGGCCGCTTCGACGACCAGCTCGCGGCCCAACTGCTCAACCAGCGCATCGTGCTGCTCGGCACCCAGGTCGACGAGGTGTCCGCGAACCGGGTCTGCGCGCAGTTGCTGATCCTGTCGGCGGAGGACCCGCGCACCGACATCAGCCTCTGCATCAACAGCCCCGGCGGCTCGGTCCACGCGGGGCTCGCCATCTACGACACGATGCGGCTCGTCCCCAACGACGTGTCGACGCTGGCGATGGGGTTCGCGGCCAGCATGGGACAGTTCCTGCTGAGCGTCGGCACGGCGGGCAAGCGGTACGCGCTGCCGAACGCGCGGGTCATGATGCACCAGCCGTCGGCCGGGATCGGCGGCACGACCGCGGACATCGAGATCCAGGCGGAGAACCTGGAGTTCACCAAGCGGACCATCGAGCGGATCACCGCCGAGCACACCGGTCAGAGCCCGGAGACCATCTCCCGGGACGGCGACCGCGACCGCTGGTTCACGGCCGAGGAGGCCAGGGAGTACGGCATCGTCGACCGGGTCGTGGAGTCCCTGGCCGACGTCCGCCCGGCCGCCTCTAAGCGACGGATGGGGCTCTGAGATGGGGACGTACATGATTCCGAACGTGGTCGAGCGGACCCCGCAGGGCGAGCGGTCCTACGACGTCTACAGCCGACTGCTGGCCGAGCGGATCATCTTCCTCGGCACCGAGATCGACGACGGCGTCGCCAACGTCGTCATCGCGCAACTCCTCCATCTGGAGTCGTCGGCGCCGGAGAACGAGATCGCGATCTACATCAACTCCCCCGGCGGCTCGTTCACTTCACTGATGGCGATCTACGACACGATGACGTTCGTGCAGGCGCCCATCGCGACGTTCTGCGTCGGTCAGGCGGCGTCCACCGCGGCCGTACTGCTGGCGGGCGGGGACCCGGGGCGGCGGTTCGCGCTGGAGCACGCGCGGGTGCTGCTCGGGCAGCCGGCCAGTGGCGGGCGGCAGGGCACGGTGTCGGACCTGGCGCTCCAGGCCAAGGAGATGGTCCGCATCCGAGCCCAGGTCGAGGAGGTGCTGAGCCGGCACACCCACCACGACGTGGCGACGCTGCGCGCGGACATGGACCGCGACAAGGTGTTCACCGCGCAGGAGGCGGTGGCCTACGGCCTGGCCGACGAGGTACTGGGCCGGCGTCCCGTGCGGGTGTGAGCGCCGGCCCGCACCTGCGTCAGGCGGCCAGGCAGAGTCCGTTGTGCGAGGACGTGGTCGCCGTACGACTCGTGTGCGAGGTGTGCGGGGTGTGCGAGGTCCGGCTGGTGAGGCGGATCAGCTCGCCCTGGGCGCGCGCCAGCAGGTCGCCGAGGCTCAGGCCGAGCGCGCGGGCGCGGCCGCCAGGACCTCCGAGGAGGCCTCCTTGCGGCCGCGCTCCACCTCCGACAGATACGGCATGGAGATGCGGGCGGTGTCGGCGACGTCCTTCAACGTGCGCTCCTGGGCCTGGCGTTCGCGGCGCAGGACGTCGCCGACCAGGTCGCGCCAGAGCGGTTCCCTGGGGGTGGGCGGCCGGTCGCGGGGCGGGCGGTTCCCGGGCGGCCCCGCCGAGGGGCGCAGCGGGATCACGCGGGCGTGGTTCGGCGCTTGGTTGCTCACCTTCCCAGCCTAGGAGGACCGGCCGCCGCAGGGAGGGCCCCGGCGTTCCGCCCTCAGGGAAATCGCGGCCGGTTCACGGGCCGGGTAGGGAGGTTCACGGGCCGGGCGCGGGGGTGCACAGGCCGGGTACGGAGGTGCACAGGCCGGGTACGGAGGTGCACAGGCCGGGCGCGGAGGTGCACGGGCGGGTACGGAGGTTCACGGGCGGGGCGCGGAGTAGGAGGACTGCTGCGCGATCACCATGCGGGCGCCGACCGCGTGGGGGCGACGTCGACGAAGGCCGCCTCGAACAGACAGTGGTGCGAGGCGGACGCCAGCACGGTCCTGGGGTGTCGAAGGCGCGGGTGACGTCGGCCGGGAGGCGGATCAGCACTCCGGTGAGGGTGGCGGCGGACATCCACCAGAAGCCGGAGGCCCCCGCGAGCAGCGCGGCGCGGGCGAGGGTGGGCGCCCACAGCAGTCCGAGGCCGATCCATGACGGCGCACAGGGTGGCGGGCGTCCATCGTCCGACGACCTTCAGCGTGTGGCCGAGCCGGTCCAGCACGTCGTCCCGGCGCCGGCGTCCGACCCCGCGGTCCGCGGCCCCGGCGCGCCCGCGCGTGGCTCCCCCGACGTGCTCATGCGCAGCTCCCCCGTGTGCGTGCCGTGAAGGTAGCGCTCGGGTCGGCCGGAGGGGAGACACCGTGCACGGCCGGGCACGGAAGGTGAGCATCCGGTGCGGCCGACCGTCTTCCGGCGGCCGCGTGAGCCGGATCGGAACCGGTGGAAAATTGGTGGCATGTGTTCGCCGACTCGGGGTATCCGCCCCATGAGCGGGCTCGCGGGCACCGGGACCGCTCACCGAGCGGGTACAGCAGACGTCGAACCGTGTCCGTGGGAGAGGAAATGCACACCGCCGTGATCGGGTCGCAGGCACAGGTCGTCGAGGACACCGCCGGAGCCGGCACGGGCGGCGTAGCGCTGCCGGGAGTCGGGGACCCCAGCCGCGTGGCCCCCCGCGACGCACGTGAGCTGTCGCGTCAGTTCTTCAAGCGCCTTACGGAGCTGGAGGAGGGCACGCACGAGTACCAGTACGCGCGCAACACCCTCATCGAGATGAACATGTCGCTGGTGCGGTTCGCCGCCGGTCGGTTCCGGGGCCGCGGCGACGACATGGAGGACATCGTCCAGACCGGGATGATCGGCCTGATCAAGGCCATCGACCGGTTCGAGATCTCGCGCGAGGTCGAGTTCACCTCCTTCGCGCTGCCCTACATCGTGGGCGAGATCAAGCGCTTCTTCCGGGACACGACCTGGGCCGTGCACGTGCCGCGGCGGCTCCAGGAGCTGCGGGTGGAACTGGCCAAGGCGCGCGACGAACTCGCCGGCCGCCTGGACCGGGAGCCGACCGTCGCGGAGCTGGCCACGCTGATGAACCTCACGGAGCGTGAGGTGGTCGAGGCGCAGATCGCGTCCAACGGCTACAACTCCTCCTCCCTGGACGCGCCCTCACCGGTGACGGCCCGGAGGGCGGCGAGGCGGTGCTGGCCGACTTCATCGGCGTGGAGGAGGACGGGCTGCGGCTCGTCGAGGACTTCCACTCGCTGGCCCCGCTGATGGCCGAGCTGAGTGAGCGCGACCGGCAGATCCTGCACATGCGGTTCGTGGAGGAGGCCACCCAGGCGGAGATCGGTGAGCGGCTCGGCTGCTCCCAGATGCACGTCTCCCGCCTGATCAAGCGGATCATCGCGCGGTTGCGCGAGGGGATGCTGGGGGAGCTGGGCTGCGCCTGAGGCGTAGCCCCCCGGGGCTCAGCCGGTGTCGACTCCGAGGACGGCGCGGACGCGCTTGCCGACCGGGATGCGTTCGGCGGTGACCTCCGCCGCGAGGGCGTGCACGATCTCCAGTCCGTGCCGCCCGATGCGCCGGGGGTCCTTGGGGAACCGCATGGGCAGGGCGTCGCTGCTGTCGTAGACGGCGACCGTCACCGACTTGTCGCTGCCCTCGAGTTCCAGGATGTACGGGCCGTTGCTGTGCCGGTCGGCGTTGGTGGTCAGCTCGCTGACGACCAGCATCACGTCGTCGCAGAAGCGTTCGTCCATACGGGCGCACCACTCCGTCCTGAGCTGGTCGACGAAGTGTGCGGCGAAGTCGCGGGCCTCGGCGATGGAGCCGGAGTCGCCGGTGAAGTGCGCGGCTCGACGGAGCGGCTCCACGGGTACGTCGAAACCGGTCGATATCACTGCCCCGCCCAGGTGCTTGATCATGCTGTTCTCTCTCGGAGGCCGGACTGGCCGGACGCTGCTGCACCCGTCCTCGTACCCCGTCCCGGGCCGTGCAGTCCTCCGGCTCGGCGGGAATGGGCTCCCTCACAATACGGGTGCACTGCTCGGGGACCGCGCGCCGGGCGAGGGCACCCCGGACCGGGAGGTGGTGTCGGCCGTCTCGGAGGGAGTGCCGTTCTCCGGCTCCGGTTCGCTCGACGGCCCCGGCGACGGGGGCGGTTCCTCGGAGTCCGGGGGTGGCGAGGGGCTCGTCGAGTCCGGCGGGCACGAGGCGGGCGGCCCGTCCCCGTCCGCGCACGGCGGATCGGGGCTGCGGGAGGTCGAGGGCGAGGTGGGCGGCGAGGTCGAGGTGGGCGAAGTGGGCGAGGAGTCGCTCGCGGACGGCTTCGGCGGGGCCACCGGGGGCTTGGCGGGCCGGTCCTCGCGGCCGGTGTCGCCGCGCTGCCGGGCGAACCAGCGGTCGTCGCCGGGGTCGTAGAGGACGAAGACGTCGACGACGGTCGTGGACGGGGTGACCACGACGACGTTCGCGGGGTGGTACGACGGCCAGGAGTCGCCGGTGCGCTTCGGGGTGGTCTGCTGCGCGACGGGCGGGGTGAGCGGGTTGCCGCAGGCGCAGCGCACGCGGGGCACGCCGCGGCCGTCGACGAGGACGGCGGTGCCGGACTGCAGGACGGCCTGGTAGGGGGCGGCGGCGCCGTCGCGGTAGCCGTGGTTGGTGACGCGGGTGTCCATGCGCAGCTGCACGGGGGTGAGGGAGCGCAGGTGGGCGGGGACCTCGGCGGGGTCGATGCCGGGGACGGACGCGAACGCCCCGGTTCTTCCCGGGGTCCGCCCGGAGTGCCTTGATCTGCTTCTCCACGTCGCAGGCGGAGACGTCCTGGGTGCCGCCGTACAGTCCGGGGGCGCCGCCGTCGACACCCCGTACGGCGTTGGCCGGTGCGGAGGTCGCCGCCGGGGCCTTGGAGGCGGGCGGGGTCGAGGCCCCGGTGGCGGTGGACTCGGTGAAGGGGTCCGGGCCCGTTTTGCCCGCGGCCTGGAGGAAGACCTCGCTGTCGCCGCCGGAGCCGCCTCCGTCGGAGCGCATCGTCAGGACGAGCGCGACGGCCACGGCGACGACGAGGGCGGTGGTGAGCAGCGCGACGCGGGACGCGGACCGCCACCACGGCCGGCGGGGCTCGGGTGCGCCGCCGGTCGAGGTCGAGCCGCCCGGGGGTCCGCCCGGAGGCGGGGTGGGCGGTCCCGAGGGTGGCTGCGAGGGGCCCGACAGCGGCCCGGAGGGCGGTCCGGTGGGGCGGCCCGAGGAGGGCGGTTCGACAGTCACGGGCACTCCCGACGTGGTTCCCCGCGACGCACCTCGGACAGCGGTGTGCGCCGCTTGTTCCCCAACACCCATACTGTGCGCTTTTTCTCCACTTCGCCCGATAATGGGCGCGGACGGCCCTCCCGGCAGGCGTGTGGACCTGGCGCTGCTTAGCGTGGCGAGGGTGAGCCCCGACCTCCCGAACCCCTCCCCCGGCCAGGCGGTGGCCCGTCACGGCTGGTTGCAGGCGGTCCCCGCGGCACTGGCCGGGATGATCGCCATGGTGATCACGGCCGCGCTGGGGCTGTGGGGGGCCGGCGCCGCGGATCTGCCCGACGGGGCCTACCCGAGGGTGGTCGCGGCGACCGTCGTCACGGCCGTCGGGGGTTCGGTCGAACTCTCCGGGAACGCCGGGGGAATCGCCGACACCCGGGCGGGCCTCACGGTGGTGCCGCTGTCCGTGGCGCTCGTCGGCGCCCTGGTGACGGCCGCCGGGTTCCTGCGGCCGCTGCGGCACCGGGCGGTCGCCTCGGCGGCCGAGCTGGCCGGCTGGGCGGCCCGCATCGCCGTGGTGTGGGTGCTCGCCCTGCTGGCCCTGGCCTTCGCCGCCCGCCGGACGTTCGCGGTGTCCCTGGGCGACGCCACGCTGGACGACCTCGGTGAGGTGTTCGGCGTGACCCCGAGGGCCGGGTTCACCGCCGACGTACCCCTCACACTGCTGTTCGGGCTGCTGTGGCTGGCCGGTGTGCTCGTGCTGGCGCTGCTGGTCTCCCGCGGGGCCCCGCTGCCGCCGAGGCTGCTGCGCTTCCAGGAGTCGGTACGGCCGGCGGCGTACGCGATGGTCGTGCTGCTGCTCGTGTGCGTCGCGCTGGGTGTCGTCATCGCGCTCGTGACCGCGGCGACCCGCGGCCATGCCCCGGAGACCCTCGCGGTGGTGTTCCTCGGCCTGCCCAACCTGGTGTGGCTCGCGTTCACCATCGGGCTGGGCGCCACCTGGGAGGGCCGGGTGCAGGGGCCGTTCGGGCTGCCGATGCCGCGTGTGCTGGACGAGGTCCTGCGCGGCTCGGAGACCGCCACGCTGAACCTGCGCACGCTCACCGAGCAGGACGGCCGGGTGTGGTGGCTCGTCGCCGTGGACGCGGTGCTGCTGACGGCGGCGGCGTTCGTGATGGCCGCCCGCTCCCCGGCCCGCACGCCGGCCTGGCGTAACGCCGTGCACACGGCGGTGGCGCTGGTGCTGACGGTGCTGACGATCTGCCTCGTCGGCCGCGTCTCCGCGCACTACGGCCTGACGCTGTTCGGCATCGGCGACCTGGGCGGCACGGGCCTCACCGGTGACCTCTTCCTGCGCCCCCGGGTGTGGTCGGCGCTGGGCCTGGCCGCCCTGTGGGGGCTGGTCGCCGGTTTCCTGGGCGGGCTCCTGGCACGGGGAAAGGCCGGTCGGGGCAGGGTGGGCGACGGCAGCGGGTAGTCCGACCGGGTAGTCCGCGTCAGGCTCGGCCGCCGGCGAACGGGTCGAACACCGGCGCCGCCCAGGAGGGTGGAGGCTTCGGCCGTCCCTCCCCCGCCGCCGCGACCCTCCGGTCCACCTCCGTGGGCGGGTGCCGCTCGGGTGGGCCGCCCAGGAGGGCCGTCCGCAGGGCGGCGACGAACGTGAGGCAGGTGGCGTGACGGGCGTCCGGGGTCTTGGCGAGGGCCTGGGCGAAGACCCCGTCGACGACGGACGGCAGGTCGGGGCGGGCTGCGGTGAGCGGGGGCGGCTCGTCGTACTGGTGGGCCCACAGCAGGGCCATGTCGTCGTCCCGGCGGAACGGCGGGTGGCCCGCGAGGGTCTCGTAGACGACGCAGGCCAGGCCGTACACGTCGCAGCGGCCGTCGACCGGGCGGCCGGAGATCTGCTCCGGGGCGACGTAGTCGAGGGTGCCGACGAACTGGCCGACGGTGGTGAGGCCGGTGAGGGACAGCGACTTCTTCGTCAGGCCGAAGTCCGTCAGGTAGACGTGCTCGGGGTGGTCGCTGTCGGTGCCGCGGTCCACGAGGATGTTCCCGGGTTTGACGTCGCGGTGGACCAGGCCGTGATCGTGGGCGGCGTCGAGGGCGGAGGCGACCTGCGCGGCGATGCGGGCGGCGGTGGCCGGGGGCAGTGGTCCGCGGCCGTCGAGGAGGTGGCGCAGGTCGCTGCCGGCGACGTACCGCATGGCGATGTAGAGCAGCCCGTCGGTCTCGCCGGCCTCGAAGACCGGGACGATGTGCGGGTGGTCGATCGCGGCGGCGACCCGGGACTCGTGGGTGAAACGCTTGCGGAAGGTGTCGTTGCGGGCCAGTTCGGGGGCGAGCAGTTTGAGCGCGACGGTCCGTTCCAGGCGCAGGTCGCGGGCGCGGTAGACGACGGCCATGCCGCCGCGTCCGATCTCCCGTTCGATGCGGTAGCCCGCCACCTGCCGGCCGATCAGGTCGGAGGGCCGGCCGGAGAACAGACTCGACTCGCGGCCCATCAGGGCTCACCCTCGGGCGTCACGACCCGGGTCGGGGCGTGGCCGAGGTCCGCGGCGGGCGGGGCGTCGGCCGCGTAGGTGCTCAGCCGGGTGCCGTCGCCGTACGCCCAGCGGGCCTGGGCGGGGTCGTACAGCCACATGGACTCGCCGTCGACGACCACGCCGATCCGCAGGCCCTGGGTGCGGCGGCGGAAGGTCTCGCCGTCGAGGCCGCCCGTGGCGAGTTCCTCGACGGCGGCCCGGTAGCGCGCGAGGGCCTGCTCGGTGCGGCCGAGCAGCGGGCGGGGGTCTGCGGCGGTGGTGGAGGGGGCCGGCGGAGAGG
>NZ_MPOH02000039.1 GCF_001896135.2 Streptomyces phaeoluteigriseus | reverse complement strand
ACGTTTCCCCACGCCCCGACCAACGAGCGAACAAGCCGACGGTCACTTGATCAACAACTTCTGTTAGGACCTCTAAGAGGGCTGAGCGCTCCCCTGGAAGGCATGACCTCATGTGGACACTGCCGGAGCCGATGCTCGCTGCCTCCGTGCCCGATCCCGCTCTGCTCCCGGGGTGGGCCACCGAGGTGAAGTGGGACGGATGGCGGGCACTGCTCTCCCTGGATGCCGGGCGCCTGGTGCTGCGCTCCCGCAAGGGCACGGACTTCGTCCCTTCCTTCCCCGAGGTGTGTTCCGGTACCGCGCAGCTGCCGGACGCGACCGCGCTGGACGGGGAGCTGGTGGCGTGGGACTGCGGACGGCTCGCCTTCGAGAGGCTCCAGGGACGTTTGCAGCGGCGCGGCGTTAGCTCGGCCCGGCTCGCCGAACAGTGGCCCGCTCACTTCGTCGCGTTCGACCTGCTGCGCATCGCGGGCACCGACACGACCAGGTGCGTGCGGCTTCGCGGTCCTCCGCGTCCTTCGAATCATACCGACGGGACCACCAGCGCGCGATAGCGTCGCCCTCGGGCCGCGCCTGTAGAAATGCGGAAGTGAGGGACATGGTGGCACGCAGACTCCTGGCGTTCGCCGACGCTCTGGTGCTTCTCGGTGCCGAGCCGCCGAGGCTGGCGGCGTTGGATCGGGCGCTCGGTGGGGCGTTGAATCTGGCGACCGCCGGGGTCAGCGGCACGGTGATCGGCATGGCCGACGCCAACGGACGCATCCTCGGCCTCGGACGCGAGGCGATCCGCGGCGTCGGCGCCCGTCTGGACCGTACCCAGGGGCGTGCGGAGCGGACCGATGTGCTGCGCGCGGCGCACACGGTCATCGTCGTGGTGGCCTTCTTCGAGGCGATGGAGGAGTTGGGGCTTCCGTTCACCCTCGCCGAGGTGCGGTTGACCCGGGACGAGCAACTCGCCCTCGCCCAAACCGAATCGGGCTCGACCCCGCAGACGCCGGACCTGGTGTCGCTGCTGCTCGCCACGGACCTGCCCTGCCCGGCACCGCACATACCCGCCTCGGCGCTCACCGCGATGCTGCTCGCCCGTTACGCGGACTACGCCCGCAGGTTCTGCGCCTTCCTCGAAGGCCTTGCCCTCTGGGAGCACATGGACGCGTTGCGGCGCCTTCGGGCCCATGCGGCTCTCATGGATGACCTGCCGCGCGCGGCGCATGACCGATACCAGAGCCTGTACGTCGAGCTCGCCAAGGAGGCACCCGAATTCGGTTTCTGGGTCACACATGTGGCGCAGCAGGCGATCCACACAGACGTCGGCCGTGCCCTGTCCGGGATCGAGACTCTCCTCACCCGCACCACCGAGGCGCTGCGCCCGCCGGTCGACGTGGCCTCCGCGCTGGCGCGCGCTCACCGGGCGGCGCTCGCGCACCCTGTGCTGGACGCCGCGTCGGCGCCGGACGGCATCAGGATTCCCACCCTTCAGGACCTCTACCTCGACCCGGACTTCCGCGTCAGTGCCGTTTCCGGGCAGGCCGCACCGGCCGACCACGAGTGGTGGGGGCGACTGCCCCTCCGCCGAGACCTCACCCGCTACCTGGCAGGGGCCCTCACCTCTCCTCAGCTCGCCGAGGCACCCCTGCTGATCCTGGGCCAGCCCGGTGCCGGCAAATCCGTCCTCACCCGGGTGCTCGCCGCACAGCTCCCCTCCGTCGGTTTTCTCCCCGTGCGCGTGCCGCTGCGGGACGTCCGGGTGGAGGACGAACTGCAGGACCAAATCGAACAGGCGATCCGCGCCTGCACCGGCGAACGGGTCAGCTGGCCGGAACTGGTGCGCGCGGCAGGTGGCAGTACTCCTGTTCTGCTCCTGGACGGCTTCGACGAGTTGCTGCAGACGACCGGCGTCCACCAAACCAACTTCCTGGAGCGCGTGTCCCAGTTCCAGCGGCGTGAGGCGGACCAGGGGCGGCCCGTGCTGGCCTTGGTGACGAGCCGGACCTCCGTGGCCGACCGCGCCCGATACCCCACCGGCATGGTCGTCCTGCGCCTGGAGCCCTTCCGCGCCGAGCAGATCACGACCTGGCTGGCCGTGTGGAACGAGGCCAACATGGCCGGACTCCCGGCGCACGACCGCGGCCCGCTCACTTGGCAGCACCTCGAGCGGCACGCCGAACTCGCCTCCCAGCCACTGCTGTTGACGATGCTCGCGCTCTACGACGCTGCCGAGGGTGCTCTGCGGCGCGCCGACGACGACTTCGACGTCACCGAGTTGTACGAGCAGCTGTTGTCCTCCTTCGCCCGGCGCGAGGTCGGCAAGACGACACTCCACGCCGCCTCCGACGAAGACACGGCCGCCCTCGTCGAGCAGGAACTGCAACGCCTGTCGCTCGTGGCCTTCGCCCAGCTGAACCGGGGTCGCCAGTGGGTGTCGGCCGACGAACTCGAGCAGGACCTCACCGCCGTACTGGGCAGGCAGCCGGTGCGGCCACCGGGATTCCGCACCCCGCTCACCGCCGCCGAAACGGCGCTCGGCCGCTTCTTCTTCGTCCAGCGAGCCCAGTCAGTGCGGGACGGCCAGGTACTCGCCACCTACGAGTTCCTGCACGCGACCTTCGGCGAGTATCTGGCCGTACGCCTCACCCTGCACCTGCTCACCGACCTGCTCGCACCCCGCCCCGCGCTCTCGCTCGGCGACACCCGCATCGACGACGACCTCGCCTACGCACTGCTTTCCTACACCTCCCTGGCGTCCCGGCAGATGCTGCGCTTCGCCCGGTCGCTGACCGGCAGGCTGTCCATGGCGGAACGGCGCCGCCTGACTCGGACCCTCATCCAGGTTCTGACCCAGCACACGACGCGCACCGGTGACCAGCACCCGGCCTACCGGCCCGCCCTGCTGCGCACGACGACACGCCACGGCCTGTACGGTTCCAATCTCGTGCTCCTGACGGTGCTACTCGCCGAGCGCTGCTCCGCCGCCGAGCTGTTCCCGGGCTCCGCGGACCCGCAGGGTGCCTGGCACCGGCACTGCCTGCTGTGGCGCTCAGCGATGAACGAGAGCCAATGGACGGACTTCGCTCTGTCCCTCGACGTGCATCACACGTGGGACGGCGAGGGCCGGTCCCTGGAGATATCGCTTAGGTCCGAGCCAGGCACCCCACCACAGCCCCTCGACATGAACTGGCACTTCCGCTACCCGCGAGGCAGCGGAGGCCCAGGCTGGTCACGGTCGTACTGGGACGAGCTGTGGCACAAAACGGCTGTGTCCGGCGGAACCAATGATTCGGTGATGCGGCATGCCCTGGACCCGGTATTCCGTTGGCTCGGCCAGGCCGTGACCATATTCAGTCCGGTCGACGGTGCTCCGGCCTCATCGCTCGCCCACGACCTGCTCGAACTGCTGCTGGCCGATCGCACGACCATGAGCGACAGGCAACTCGGCGATCTCTACGACCGGGCGCTCCAGGGAACGCGGCTGCTGATGGACATGCGCCACCCCCATCTGGTGTCGGCCGTGCACGCCCTTCTCACGGCCTTCAGCCAGGACAGGGGACGCGTCCCCGACGACGCACACGACGACGTCCTGCAGTTTCTGGCACAGCTCATCCAGCTCATGTTCGGTGACAGCGAGAGGGCACAACCATTGCCGGTGACCGTCTTCGATGCACTCTCCCATACGCTGGCATCCCACCGACCCTTGGTGCACGCCCTCATATCGGCGGAAGACCGGGCCCTGATCACGCGCCACCACGATCCGGCCACCGGCCCACCGGAGTGAGCAGGCAGGCCGACGGCCGGCGAGGCAGTCGGTTGGCAACCCCGGTTGCTTCGCCCGCCCGAAGCCCACGTTTGCCCCGGCTGGTTTCGCTGAGGCGTATGCGCTCTACGCACTTCGAGCGACAGTGCATCGAACCTCAGCCCGTTTCAGTCGACTTGCTTCTACCTCAAGGCGCCCCGGTGATCCGGCTCCGGCCCCGCATGTGCCGGACGAGATCAGACCCAGCCCGGGAGCGCGGCACGCGAAGCCAGGAACGACCATGCATAGCGCAGCGTCGGAATACTCCTACTTCACCAGCAGATCCGCGAGACGAGCGAGGCGATCGTCGGCGCGATCACCGGCTCTCTGGCCGTTCCCCGCACGCTGCTGCTCGGCAGGTACGACATCGAAGGACGCTTTCAGTACGTCGGGCGCACCACCACCCTCGCCCAGGCGGCAGGTGCTGCGGTGGCCGGTCTGCTCGCTGCGGGGCGGCGCGGTCACCCGTGGACAGGCTGGTCGTTCTCCGCCGGGTGGGGCAGCCAGGAAAAACTGAACGTCACGCTGGTCGAACCCGAGCTGGTGGTGGAAGTCGGCGTCGACGTCGCCCGCGATGCCTCCGGCCGGTGGCGGCATCCCGCACGCTGGCACCGTGCCCGCCCCGACCTCTCCCCTGCCGACCGACGCGCAACCGGCTGAGCGCGCCCCGATCCCCGGGCGTCCGCGCCGCCCATCCCGCCCGCCCTCCATCCTCAACTCCAGCCAGGGCATGGTCGAAGGGGGGTCGCAACGGGGAGGCCAGCAACCCAACCACTGAGTGCTTAGGCCGACGCCCCGGTCCCCCCGGGGCCGTCGGACGGTCAGGCGGTCAAGCCCTCGTTCGTGCCGATGACGATGAGTTCGCGGCTGAACTCGGCGAGGGCTGCGAAGACGTGGAAGACCAGCCGGCCGCCGCGGCTGCGCGGCTGCCGCCCCGCGCAGCAGGGGCGGCAGCAGCAACGTGCGAGGTGTTTTCTACCTCTCCTTCCCCTTGATCAGGAAGAATGCCACGACAGCGCCTCCGAGGAGCAACATGACGATGGTTGCCGGCCAGTTGTCTGTTATCGCCGCTGCCTGTGGGTACACATTTCCTCCTACATGATCCCTCCGGCGAGCACTCCGCCAGCCAGTACGCTCCATTGACGCCCCGGCCCATCATGCGGAGGCCTTCAGCGCCTTGGCGGCGAAACCCGCCTTGGCTCCGGAGGGGCGTGCCACCCGGGCGACGCGCTGTGGTGCGGCGCCGTGCCGGTCAGGCGACCTGGTACCTGCCGACTTCCAGGAAGTGGCGCAGTGCTTGGGGTGTGTTGTCGTCGAGGGCGGCGTTGGCTGCCCCGCGCAGGGCCGGGCTGATGGATGGGTCGGCGAGGATACGGGCGATGGCGACGCGGTCGTCCTCGGCCTGGGCGATCCGGTAGCCGGTCTCCAGCCAGGC
>NZ_MPOH02000038.1 GCF_001896135.2 Streptomyces phaeoluteigriseus | reverse complement strand
CTCCGCACCACCCCCACCACCCGGACCACCCGGACCGCCCCGGACCAGCCGGACCGCCCCGGACCAGCCGGACCAGCCGGACCACCATGCGCAGGCGGTCAGCGAGCGCCGCTCATGGAGGGCGAGGAGCACGTCAGCCGCGCCCGGGTGAGGTGCCCGACCAGGGCCCATGGGGCCAGTCCCCGCAGCTGGGCACGCGCGACTGTCCCGGGCACGGCGCGAAGGCCTCACGCAGGGCGGCCGAGCGATCAGCGAGCAGAAAGCAGCGAGTAGGGAGCAGCGAGCAGGGAGCAGGGAGATGAGTTCCGAGAGGAGTTCCTCCCAGAAAGGTGTCACCGTCACCTTCCAGCAGCGGGCACCGACATCACCGCCGGTCCGCTCAGACGGGACGACCGCCCGGCGCGACCGCCTCGGCGTCGGCCCTCGCCGTCGCGTCGGGGAGCCCCACCGGGTTGCCCTCCGGGAGGAGGCCCGACTCGCGGACGGTGCGGGCCAGCGGTGCGAGGAGGTGACCGAGGCGGGAGGTGGCATCGGCGCCGAGGGCGGCCCAGGGGGCGGCCGCCGCGGTGTCCGTCCCGGCTTCGACGGCCGCGTGGGCGGCGTCCCGGCGGGGGTGAGCCGGCCGTCGTCGGTGAGCCAGCCGCGGTCGCGCAGTCCGGCCTGTGCCGCCCGCCATGCCGCGAGGTCCCACTTGCGGGTCTGCCGCAGCAGTTCCTCGTCCGACTCCCCCGCCCCACACTTCAGCGCCATCGCCTCGACCGGACCCAGGCCGTGACCGACGAGCACGGCGATGTGTCCGTCGCCGCGGTGTTCGCGGAGCGTGGTGACCGCCTGCCAGAGTCTGACGTGCGGCTGTGCCGGACGCGGGAGGGCCTGGTTGGCGCCGCCGAGGACGCGTCCGGCCGTGTCGGCGGCCTGCGCCGCCTCCCAGGCGAGGTCGGCCGCCTCGGCCAGGTCGGCGGAACCGACCGTGTCGGCCCCGAACACGCGGGTCATCGCGGCGTCCATGGCCCGTTCGCGCGCCGCGAGGACGTCGGCCGGACCGGCGTATCCCCAGGCGTCGGGAACGGCACGCGCCACGCGGTCGGGGTGGAAGACGTAGAAGGAACTGGTGACGACGGAGGCGGGAACGGGGCCCAGGGGTGCCGCGCGGAACGCGAAGTAGCCCATCCAGAAGCCGCGCAGGCCCAGTTCGTCGGCGGCCAGGTGCGCCTCGGGGGCGAAGTAGACCAGGTCGTGGACCAGTTCGAACCGTGCCCACATCGTCCGCGCGACGCCGTCGTCCACCGCATGCCTCCCGGCTCACCGATTCGCTCACCTGACCACCGGAAGGCAGCATGCGCCATGACGACGGCGGCGTTCAACCCCCGGCCGGGGCCGTCGGCCAGGGGCGGCGTCGGTGCGCCCATGGGGTGGTGGGGCCACCTCCGTGTCTCAACGGGTCCGCCCGTCACAGGCGTTGACCCCGTCCGGGCCTCGCAGCAGAATGAGCCGACGCGCGCTTGAGAGCGCTCTCAAGCGCATCGTGCACCGCACCGCGGCACGCTCTTCGCACCCCCCGTTCCTGCGACGGACCGTTCGGCGCCGTCAACCCATTACTCGCACCGTCCTGAT
>NZ_MPOH02000037.1 GCF_001896135.2 Streptomyces phaeoluteigriseus | reverse complement strand
CAGGGGGTGACCCGGTTCGTGGAGCTGGGTCCGGACGGCACCCTGACCGCACTCACCCGACAAGCCCTCGACGACGAGGAACCCGGTGTCCTGACCCCGGTCCTGCGCAAGGGCCGGCCCGAGACCGAGACCGTCACCGGCGCCCTCGCACTGCTGTGGATGGGCGGCGCCGAGGTCGACTGGTCGGCCGCCCTGCCCGCGGCCCGCCGGACACCGCTGCCCACCTACGCCTTCCAGCACTCCCGGTACTGGCTCGACGCGCCGGCCACGACCGGCGACATCACCGGCCTGGGCCTGACCGCGGCGGACCACCCGCTGCTCGGGGCCGCCGTGGGCGTCGCGGGCCGGGACGAGACGCTGTTCACCGGACGCCTGTCCCTGCGTACGCACCCGTGGCTCGCGGACCACGTCGTCGCCGGAGCGGCCCTGCTGCCCGGCACGGCACTGCTCGAACTGGCCGCGCGGGCCGCGGAGCAGACCGGCGCGGCACGGGTCGCCGAACTCAACCTGGCCGCCCCGCTCCTGCTGCCCGACCACGAGGGCGTCCAGCTGCAGGTCGCCGTCGGCGCCCCCGACGAGCGGTCGGCACGCACCCTCGACATCCACTCGCGCACCGCGGACGGCGACTGGGTCCTCAACGCCAGCGGCACGCTCGACTCCGAGCAGCCCACCGGCGGTGACACCGCACTGGTGGCATGGCCGCCGGCCGGAGCCGACGAGATCGACCTGGACACCGCCTACGAGCGCCTCGTCGAGCACGGCTACGCCTACGGCCCGGCCTTCCGCGGTCTGCGACGGCTGTGGCGCACCGCGGACGAGCTGTACGCCGAGATCGCGCTGCCCGACGCCCTGCGCGACAGCGCGAGCGCCTACCTGCTGCACCCGGCGGCCCTGGACGCGGCGCTGCACGCGCTGCTCCCCGGAGTGGCGGACGACGAGACGGCGCCGGCGAGGATCCCCTACGCCTGGTCCGACGTACGGGTGCACGCGGCCGGCGCCGCGGTGCTCAGGGTCCGTCTCGCGGTGACGCGGCCGCGGCCCGAGACGCTGGAAGCCACCGTGACGGTGGCCGACGGGGCGGGCATGCCGGTGCTGTCGGCGGGGTCGCTGGTGCTGCGCCCGCTGACGCGCGACGCGCTGCGCCTCGCCGGCGCCGGGCGGGACGGCCTGTTCGCGGTGCGGTGGGCGGCCGACGTGCCGGGCACCGGCTCGGAACCGGACACCTCCGGCTGGGCCGTGGTGGGCCGGTGGGCGCACGCGCCGACGCCGTCGTACCCGGACCTGGCGGCAGCGGCCGAGGCCGGTGCGCACACGGTCGTGTGGGCACCCGGCAGCCCCGAGGAGGCCACCGCCTCCGGTGCGGGCATGCCCGCCGCCGCCCGCCACGCCCTGCACCGGGCGCTGGAAGTGGTGCGGGAGTTCCTGGCCGACCGGCCGCCGTCCGCGGCCAGGCTGGTCGTGGTGACCCGGGGCGCGGTCTCGACGGGCGTCGGCGAGGACGTGCCGGATCTGGCCCACGCAGGACTGTGGGGCCTGCTGCGCGTCGCGCAGAGCGAGAACCCCGACCGCATCGTCCTGGTCGACGCCGACCCGGCGTCCGGCACCGAGGAGGAGTTCCGGCACGTCGTCGACGCCGTGCACAGCGGCCTGGCCCAGATCGCGATCCGGGACGGACGGCTGCTGACGCCGCACCTGGCCCGCCCCGCGGCCGAAGCCGGGGAGAGCGCGGAACCCGGCTGGGACCGGGGCACCGTACTGGTGACGGGCGCGACCGGCACGTTGGGCGCCCTGGTCGCCCGGCACCTGGTGGCCGAACACGGGGCACGGCGCCTGTTGCTGCTCAGCCGACGCGGTGCCCACGCCCCCGGCGCCGACACGCTGCGCGCGGGACTGGAGGAACTGGGCGCGGTGGTCGACTTCGCCGCCTGCGACGTCGCCGACCGCGCCGAACTGGCCGCCGTCCTGGACCGTGTGCCGCGGGACGCCCCGCTGTGCGCGGTGGTACACACCGCGGGCGTGCTGGACGACACCGTCATCGGGGACCTGACCGCCGAACGGCTGGACGCGGTGGTGCGGCCGAAGATCGACGCGGCCTGGAACCTGCACGAGCTGACGCGTGAGCTGCCCCTGTCGGCGTTCGTGCTGTACTCCTCCGTCGCCGGCCTCATCGGCAACGCCGGCCAGGCCAACTACGCGGCGGGCAACACCTTCCTGGACGCCCTGGCGGCCCACCGCCGCGCGACCGGACTGCCCGGCACATCGGTGGCGTGGGGACTGTGGCAGGAGTCGAGCACGATCAGCGGCGGCCTGTCGCAGGCGGACCTGCGGCGGCTGGCCCGGCTCGGGCTGCGGGCACTGCCCTCGGACGCGGCGATGGACCTGTTCGACGCGGCCGTCGCCGGGCCGGAGGCGGTGACGGCCGCGGTGCACCTCGACATGCAGGTGCTGCGCAGCCAGGGCGAACGGGCGCATCCGCTGCTGCGCCGCCTGGCGCCCGCCCCGACCCGCCGCACGACCGGCGCGAACGGCCGGGCGGCCGACGGCACGTCCGGCCTGATACGGCAGCTCGCCGCACTCGGACCGGACGAGCGCGCGGCGGCCCTGGCCGACGTGGTGCGCGCCCAGGCCGCCGACGTACTCGGCCACACCGGGCAGGACGCGGTGGACTCCGAGCGCTCGTTCCAGGAGCTGGGCTTCGACTCGCTGACCGCGGTGGAACTGCGCAACAAGCTCAACGCCGCGACCGGTCTGCGGCTGCCCTCCACGCTCGTCTTCGACTACCCGACGCCCGCCGCCCTGGCCGGACACCTCGCCGATCAGATCACCGCGGGCGAGGAGCCCGCCACGCCGGCCGGCCCCGTCCTCGCCGACCTGGCTCGCGCCAGGACGGCCATCGAGGCCCTCGCCACCGGTGACGAGACCACCCGGACCCAGGTGGCGTCCAGCCTGCGCGAACTGCTGCGCCTGGCCGAAGGAGCGCCCACGGCCGTGGCGGACGGCGCCGGTGACCCGGCCGGCGAGCCGGACCTGGACTCGGCGACCGACGAGGAACTCTTCGCCCTTCTCGACGAACTCGACTGACCCGGGCCCCACGGCCCCTGTCCTCCCGACCGCACACCTTCTTCCTGGAGTTGAGACCCGTGACGGATGAGGCAAAGCTCCGCGACTACCTCAAGCGGGCCATTGCCGACGCCCGCGACGCGCGCAAGCGGCTGACCCACGTCGAGGACAGGCAGCACGAGCCGATCGCGATCGTGGGGATGGCGTGCCGTTATCCGGGTGGGGTGTCGTCGCCGGAGGGGTTGTGGGGGTTG
>NZ_MPOH02000036.1 GCF_001896135.2 Streptomyces phaeoluteigriseus | reverse complement strand
GTGCCGGTGGGGGTGGGGGACTGCGCGGTGGGCGGTGGGGTGCTGCCGGCCGTGGTCGGTGCCGTGGAACCGGTGGGCGGCGGTGCCGGTGTCGTCCGCGCCGCGTCGTCACCGTCCGCGCCGCTTCCGCAGGCGCCGACGAGGACGAGAGCGGCGGCGGCCGCCCAGCAGGCCGCACGTCGTGTCGCAGGGGACATGGACTTCCTCCGGGTTGCCGTGGGGCAGCCCTACCCGCACAGCGCGAAAACATCCCGGTGCGGGCCCGGCGGGAGGGCGTCAGGAGGGGGAGTGCGCTCCGTCCGCGAGGCCGGCCCCGCGGTGCCGCCGGCCGGACCGCGCGCGTCGGGCGTCCGCCGGGTGAGGGTGCCCGCGGGCAGGTCGGCGTGCGCAGGAGTCGGCGGCGTCGGCCACAGCCGTACCGCCGACAGCGAGGCTCCCAGGGCGATCGAGGCGAGAGCGGCCACCGCCCACCCCGGCCCGGCCGTCGCCCCGAGCCAGCCCGCCAGCGGATACGTCAGCAGCCAGCAGCCGTGCGACAGCGAGAACTGTGCGGCGAACGCGGCCGTCCTCGCCTCGGCCGGCGCCGACCGGCGAATGAGCCGCCCGGTCGGCGTCAGCACCATCGAGCAGGCGGCACCGAAGGCGGCCCATACGGCGAGCAGGGCGGGCCACCGCCAACCGCCGCCCCCTGCCGTCGTGACGGCACCGAGCCCGGCGAAGACGAGGACGAGCAGCCCGGCGCCGCTCAGCATCACCGTCCGGTCCGGCACCCGGTCCAGCAGCCGGGGCAGGAGCAGGGCCACGGTCATCGAACCGGCGCCGTACGCGCCGAGCGCGAGCGGCAGCGCCCCTGTCGGCAGGTCCAGCAGGTCACGCACGTAGACGACGGAGTTGACGGTCACCATCGCGCTCGCCGCGGCCACCGCGAGGTTCAGGGCGAGCAGGGCGCGCAGTGCGGGGACGGTGCGGAACAGCCGGGTGCCCGCCGTGGCCCGGGCGTACGCGCCGCACGCCGTCGAGGGGCGGGCCGGGGGCAGGGCCACGGAGACCACCAGCGCCGCCGAGGCCAGGAAGCCCAAGGCCGTTCCCGTGAACAGCCAGTTGTAGGTGACGAGGGACAGCAGGGCCGCCGCCAGCGCCGGCGAGAACAGGCTCTCCAGGTCGTAGGCCAGCCGGGACATCGACAGCGCCCGCGTGTAGTCGCGCTCCTCGGGCAGCACGTCGGGGACGACGGCCTGGAAGGCCGGTGTGAACGCGGCCGAGGCGGACTGGAGCAGGAAGACCAGGACGTACACCTGCCACACCTGGTCGACGAAGGGGAGCAGCAGGGCGACTCCGGCGCGGGTGAGGTCCGCCGACAGCATGAGGGCCCTGCGCGGCAGACCGTCGGCCACCGCGCCCACGGCCGGGGCGATCGCCACGTACGCGACCATCTTGATCGCCAGTGCGGTGCCGAGCACCGAACCGGCGTCGGAGCCCGCCATGTCGTACGCCAGCAGCCCGAGGGCAACGGTCGCCAGTCCGGTGCCGGTCAGGGCGACGACCTGGGCGGCGAAGAGGTGACGGTAGGTGCGGTGGCGCAGGACGGCGAGCATGCGGTCGGCTCCCTCGACGGCGCTGTCCGGGTCGATTTCCCGAGTGTAACTGTCATGTGCGCATCTGTGCACATGATGAAGTGGACTGGGAGCGTCCCCCGCGCTCACGTTCCCGGCCGCCCGGCCGTACCTCGGACGGATGGCTCTAGGCTGGCCCCATGTCCGACAGCCACCCCATCCCACCTGCGGTCGATGTGCATCTGCGGGCCCCCGACAGCGCGCGGCTCGCCGAGGCGACCGGGGTCTTCGCGATGCTGTCGGACGCCACCCGGCTGCATCTGCTGTGGCTGCTCGCGCAGGGCGAGTCGGACGTCGGCTCGCTCACCGAACGCTGCGGAGCCTCCCGCACGGCGGTCAGCCAGCACCTCGGGAAGCTGCGGCTCGCCGGGCTCGTGGACACCCGCCGTGAGGGCCGGCACATCCACTACCGGCTCAGCGACGGCCATCTGCGGCGCCTGGTCCTGGAGGCGCTGAGCCACGCGGACCACCGGGTGAGCGGAAAGGCGCCGCACGGCTGAGAACGACAGGCCGAGGGCCCCCGCACACCCACGTGCGAGGGCCCTCGGCCGTGCCGCCCGCTACCCCTGGGCGGCACCCCGGCGGCGGACCAGGAACACCGCGGCGGCGACCGCGACGAGGATCGCCGCGACGATGCCGGCCCAGGCGCCCGAGGACAGGCCGCCGTCGTCCTCCTTCGCGGTGTCTGCCGCCTGCGGGGAGGAGCCGACGGGGGTCTTGTCGGCCGTCGGAGTCGGGGCGCCGGAAGCGCTCGCCGGGGAGCTGGGGGAGGGGCTGACGGTCCGCGCGCCGGGAGCGGCCGCCTTCAGCTTCAGGACGGGCGCCGGGTTGCCGTGCCCGTGCCCGTGGTCGTCGCCGCCGGACGCGCCCAGCTCGATCCAGCGGTCGACCTTGCCGTCGCCGTACGTCTGGAGCGTCTTGAACGCCAGCTCCTTCGCGTCGGGCAACTGCCGTACCACAACCGAGTGTTCGACGTCCGCGCCGACCTTGACGGCCGGGCCCTTGACGCTGTAGCCGTCAGCGGTGGTGGTGAACCTCCAGCCCGCCGGGCCCTCGCCGTAGGTCACGTCGGCGGGCTCGATGCCCTTGGGGAGGATCACACGCAGCTCGGTGATGCCGGCGGTGGCGGACTCCGACTCGGCCGCGAAGGTGAGCCGGACGTTCTCGGCGAGGGCCTGCGCGCCGGGTGACTCGACCTCGACATGGGCGGCGGCCGGAACGGCGGCCAGCAGGACGGCGGTTGTCGCTGCGGCCACGGCAAGGGGCGTGCGCCGCGTGCCGCGCGGCAGGGTGATGCGGGACATGGGGGTCTCCAGGCATGAGCGGGTTGCGGGGCGGCGGCCGTACGGATGAAGCCGAACCGGCGTCCCCGCGAGGGTGGTTGACGACAGCGGACCTCGTCCGGGGAGGACCCCGCCGGACCAGCGCGTACGCGAGCACCGGCCCGAAGACCGGCAGCCGGTCACCCTCCGTCGGCACGACCGCGACCGGCACACCTAGCCCCGGAGAACCGGCGTGGCGCGTCGCCCCGAGGAGCGGACGCGCGCGTACGGCGTCGAGCGCGGCCGTCAGCCCACGGGCCAGCGCCCAGCACGCCGTGTCCGCGCGGTGCAGGAGAACGGCCGCCCCCACGGCGACCAGGGTGTGGGCCACCGTCATGGCCAGGGAGTCGTGCAGCCGCCCGGACCACACCGCGTGGGTCTCGTGCGGGTGGTGGACATGAGCGGCCGGCGAGGCCCGCGGGTGTCCGGTGTGCGTCAGCCACCGGTGCAGCCCCGACTGCGCGAGGACGCTGACGACGACGACCGTGGCCGGATGCCGCGGGCGACGCGTGCCGGCCAGCCCCAGGCCGAACAGCAAGGCGGTCGCCGTCGCGCCCTGCGTCCACGGAACCGGCCGCTCCGCGAGCAGTTGGTGCGCGCCGGTTCCCCACGCCGTTCCGACGAAGGCGAACACCGCGGCCCGCAGGACGGGCAGGGGCGGGCGGGGTGTCGTCAGGGACCGGTGCATGGCCCGCTCATCATGCGGTATCGCCCGTACGGCCGGGGTGCGGCTCGGGAAAAGACGCTGATCGGGAGGGTGGCGGGCGGGGGCGGATCCGTACGATGGAACGTTCGTGAGGTGCGTGGCCGCGGAAGGGAGACAGAGCGTGACCGATCACCGGCGTTCCCGGCGACGGGGGCAGGGCGAGCTGGAGGCACAGGTGCTGTCCGTCCTGCGCGAGGCCGACGGGCCCGCGACGGCCGGCTGGGTGCAGGAGCGGCTCGGCGCGGACCTGGCGTACACGACGGTGATCACGATCCTGACCCGTCTCCTCGCCAAGGGGGCGGTGAGCCGGGAGCGGGCCGGCCGGTCCTTCGTGTGGACGCCGGTGTCCGACCAGGCCGGACTCGCCGCGCACCGGATGCGCCGGCTCCTCGACGGCGAGAGTGACCGCGAGGCGGTGCTCGCCAGCTTCGTCACCTCCCTCGAACCCGACGACGAACGGCTCCTGCGCGACCTGCTCGGCCGGGCGAAGGACGAGGAGAAGGACTGAGACGTGGCGGGGCTGTGCGTCTTCCGCCGCCGGCGCTGCCCCTGACGGCCTGGCCGATCGCACGGCCGGCCGACCGCGTGTCCGCACCCGCGCACCGTGACCCGCCAGCGCACCGCGACCGGCCCGTTCACCGTGACCCGCCCGCTCACCGGAGTCGCCGACGGGTCCGCGTGGCCGTCTTCTGCGGCGACGTGAGCGGCCGGGGGGCCGTCTCCGCGCTGCTCCCGGTGGCCCTGCCGGGCGCCCTGCGCTTCGGCGGCAACCGGCGGATGCGGCGCCGTGCCCAGCGGGCTGGATGCTGGACTCCGCGAGCCGGTACTGCGGCACGTATCCGCTCGGCACCCGCTGGATGGTCAGCGTGGAGCCCGGGATGCCGGACACCTTCCGCGGTCCGGGGTTGCGGGGCGCCGGGGAGCGGCGCCCGGCGCCGGTGTGTCGTGCTGGCGGCCGCGGACCGGTCAGGCCCGCAGCGGATTTACGCGGGCCGCCGCCAGCAGGTACCAGGCGGTCGCACCGGTGTGCCGGTAGGGGTAGTAACCGAAGCCGAACCCGGTGTCGAGCGGGCTGCTCGCCGAGACGACACCAGAGCCGGCGGCGACCGGCGTGCCGCCGAGGGTCTGGCCGCCGCCGAGCAGGTCCTGCGCCCGCTCGACCGAGGTGAGCAGGCGCCGTGCGCGGGCCTCGTCGCCCGGCGCGTGCCGGTCGCGCAGGGCGAGCGCCAGATGGGCCGTGCCCTCGAACCACACGCCGTTGCGGTCCGGCTTGGGCTGCCCGTCCGCGATCGGGGCGTCCTCGTTCGCCAGGAGACTCGCGGAACTGAAGGTGACCCCCGCGTACGACTGGCCCGCCGGCACCGTGCTGTTGGGCCGGTCCGCCGAGTCCAGGACGGCCAGTTCGGTCCTGGCCCAGTCCAGCGACCGGGAACGGGCGCGCGAGGCGAGCGCCAGGTGGGTCCAGGTCTGGGTGTCCTCCGGGACCGGGGACCTGTTGACCGTCACACCGTCGTTGGTGCCGGTGTAGAAGAAGCCGCCGGACGGCTCCCACATGGCCTCGACGAAGGCCACGGCCCGCGCCCGCCGCTCCCGCCACACCCGGTCCCCGGTGAGCCGGGCGAGCCGCCCGAAGAGGCAGATCAGGTCGGTGTTGTGCTCGGTCGAACTGAACGGCAGCCGCTCGTCGGCCCCGTTGACGCCGAACGTGTAACCGCCGAGGGGCTGGTCGGTACGGCCGACGCGGTCGATCCACCCGCCGATCCGCACGGCACCGCGGAGGAAGCGGTCCTGGCCGGTCCGCTTGGCGAGCGCGGTGAGGGCGATGCCGGCCCAGGCCATGTCACCCACGGCGGTCCCCGTGAAGCCGAACTGGGTGCCCACGTTGGCCGTGCCGTCCGCCCGCACGAACCCGTCCGGCTGCGGCGAACCGTCGTAGAACGTGTACGGCCCCACGTTGTACGCCTGCCGCAGCCGGCCGTCGTCGTACACCGGGTCGTGGCTCTGCGCGTACAGCAGCGCGTCGCCCAGAGCCACGGCACGGGACAGTCCGTCCGCGGTGCGGGAGGCGAGCGCCGCGAGGGCGGCCAGAGCGTTGTCGTACGTGAAAGCGGTGCTGAACAGGCCGGCCTGGTCGGTGTAGCTCTGGGCCAGCCGGACGGTGCCGTGCCGCGGATAGGCGTCCATGGCGGCGGCGAGGAAGGCGTACGCCCGGCGCTCCGGAGAAGCCGGTGCCGCCGCGTGGGCCACACCGGACCCACCCCCGGTGAGCACGGCCGCGCCGACACCGAGGCCGGTCCCGATGAGCGCACGGCGACTGAACGCCGGGCCTTGGCTGCCGGTCATGGATCTCCTTGAGGGGTGCGGGGCTGGG
>NZ_MPOH02000035.1 GCF_001896135.2 Streptomyces phaeoluteigriseus | reverse complement strand
GGTCACCTTCCCCGTCCCCGTCCTCCGCCCCGCCCACGGCGACCCCTGTCGCGCGCCCGTCGAAGTCCTCCGAGGCAACGCCGGTGGCGTCCGCGTCGGCCTCGAAGCCGGCGCGGGTGGTCGCCGCGGAGGCGCCGCCGGCGGGCCGGATCCGCCCCGGTGTCACCTACCGCGGACTGGCCACGCACTACGACGCCGGCGACGGCGACGGCGCCTGCCTGTTCGGCCCGAGCGACGGCCTCATGATCGCGGCGATGAACCACACCGACTACGAGACGTCCAAGGCGTGCGGGGCCTACCTCCGCGTCCGGGCGGCGAGCGGAGCCTCCGTCACGGTCAAGGTCACCAACGAGTGCCCGTTGCCCTGCGCGCCCGGCCAACTCGACCTCAGCAAGCAGGCGTTCGCGAAGCTCGGCGCCCTGTCGGCCGGGGAACTCTCCATCACGTGGACCCTGTTGAGCCCCAGCACCACCGACACGGTCGCGATCCGGTACAAGACCGGTTCCACGCGGTACTGGTGCGGGATCCAGGTCGTCGGTGACCGTAACCCGGTGGCGCGGCTGGAGGTCAGGGCGGACGGCACCTGGCGTCCGCTGCCCCGCGCCGAGTTCAACTACTTCCTCTCCGAGCAGGGCACCGGCTGTGGCGGCGCTCTCCGGATCACCGACATCCACGGTGAACAGCTCCGGCTCGACGACATCCCGGTGCGCGCGGACGTCCTGCAACCGACCGGGGTCCAGTTCCGGCAGCACTGATGGCGGTGATGCTCCGGCAGCAGCAGCAGCAGCAGCACCGGTACCGGTACCGGTACCGGTCGGCGATCCGAACAGGGGGACAGTCGTTCAGTCGTTCCCCGAAACCTCTCACCGACTTCCTCGTCGGCCTGGGCCACGTCGTCGGACGGCTGGTCCGAGGTCCGGAAGAGAACGACGCGGCGCCGTCTCCCCGTCCCAGGGAGGCGGCGCCGCCGCGTCCGGCGCGCGGTCGCCGTCAGCCCACCCGGTCGCCCGCGCTGACCGGGTGGACTTCCAGGTCCGCGGTGCCCAGCAGTTCGGCGATCAGTCGGGGGGATCCGCCGACGTACGTGCTCA
Source organism: Streptomyces phaeoluteigriseus (assembly GCF_001896135.2). Classification (GTDB taxonomy): domain Bacteria; phylum Actinomycetota; class Actinomycetes; order Streptomycetales; family Streptomycetaceae; genus Streptomyces; species Streptomyces phaeoluteigriseus. The sequence continues at coordinate 2,163 of NZ_MPOH02000035.1, read as the reverse complement.
CCAGGTCGACATCACCGCCCAGGCACCAGGAACGGTCGTCGGGCCACCACAGGTCGGGCAGTTCGGCGAACTCGTCCAGCTCGACCGGGCTGACGGCCTCGGCGAGGGCGCCGGCGAGCAGTACCTCGTCCCGGCCGGGGGTCTCGAACGAGGGGAACCGGTCGAAGTCCCAGCGGCCGTAGCCGTTCCACAGCCCGAACCAGCACCGTTCGGGGGCGCGGGTGTGCCGGGCCAGGACGGGGAGGAGGGACAGGGCGAGTGCGGGCGGGGTCGGTCCTTCCGCGGGATGCTCGTCCCAGACGCCGGACAGGCCGTACTCGGAGGCGTTGAGGTAGTCGAGGTCCATGCCGATCACCTCGTGCCAGGCGGCGTCGGGCTCCACGACCCGCCCCAGAGCCGCGGCCACCGTCGCCCACCGCATCGGGCGTCCGTCCAGCGACGCCGGATGCAGCACCCGCGCGTAGGCGGCGAACCCGGGTGCGGCGACACCCGCCACGGTCCCGAAGTCGCCGTACCCGGGGGCCCGTTCGGTGAGCCACTCGGCCGGGCGGAGGTCGCTGGACCGCACACGGAGGCGTCCGTACCGCTCGGGAGCGGGCTCCCGGTCGACCAAGGGCAGATCGCCGTCCGCCCATGGGTCCAGGTGGGGGTACGCGAGAGGGTTGTCGTCCATCCCGCCCATCATGCACGCCGTCGCGCGGCACGTCGCACGATCGGTGCCCTCGGTGCCCTCGGTGCCCTCGGTGCCTTGATGCCTCGATGCCTCGTGCCTCGGTGTCGGGCTCGGCGGGGGAGAAGCCGACGGAAACGCTTGCGGCGCAGCCGGTCAAGGCACCGTTGACGCGCGTAGTGCGGTGCTCCACGCTGTGCACGGGCCGCTGTCGAGACGGCGGCGGCGGTCGGTACGGGAGTCGACGGTCGGGAGGCCGGGATGTTCAGACGCGTGTCACGTCTGCTTGTCTCATTTGTCATGGTCATGGCGGGCGCGTTGGTCGGGGTGGGCGCCACCTCCGGCACCGCGCACGCCGACGAGTGCTACACCTGGAGCCGCACCCTGTCCGAGGGGTCTTCCGGAAGCGACGTCACCCAGCTCCAGATCCGCGTCGCGGGGTGGGTGACCTCGGGTGAACGGCTCTCCTACGACGGCCGGTTCGGCGCGCGCACGACCGCTGCCGTCAAGAAGTTCCAGGCCGCGTACGGGCTGAGCGCGGACGGGGTCGCGGGACCGCAGACCTTCAACCGGATCTACGCCCTCCAGGACGCGGACTGCACACCACTCCACTTCGGCTACGCCGAACTCAACAGGTGCAACTCCGACTGGTCCGGCGGCGCGGTCTCCGCCGCCACCGCCAAGGCGAACGCCCTCAAGACGATGTGGAAGCTGGAGGCGATGCGGCACGCCCTCGGCGACGTCCCCGTCACCGTGTCCAGCGGCTTCCGCTCCTACGCCTGCAACACCGCGGTCGGCGGATCGTCCACCAGCCGCCATCTCTACGGCGACGCCGCCGACCTCACCGGCTCCCCGACCCTGTGCCGACTCGCCCAGCAGGCCAGGACACACGGCTTCTCGGAGATCCTCGGCCCGGGCTACCCCGGCCACAACGACCACACCCACGTGGCCCTCGACCCGTCGCCGTACTGGTCCGCACCGACCTGCGGGATCTGAGCCGGCACCGGCGCACCACCCGCGGCGACCGCCCACCGGCCAACCGACGGCCGGGCGGCCCGCGGGGCTCCCGCTCCCACCCTCCCGACCGCTCCCCACGGCCGTCCGGCGCCGACGCGCCGAGCCCGGCGGTACGTGTCCAGGGCTGGCCGCCTGTCGGCTGCCCGCCCGTGGGGGGAGGCGACCGGTCCCGTACGAAAGGCTCGCCGCCCGTCGGCGACCGGCGCGAGGAGGAAGCGCTCGGTCCCGGCGTACCACCCGCCCTTCCGCCACCCGCACGTCGCGCGCCTCCGGCGGAGTCCGGGCGGAGGGCCCTGGCCGCGCGGGTCGGGTGTGTCGTGTCCACCGTCCCGGTGGCAGGCGGTGTGGTTTCAGGGGCCGGGCCCCGGGTCGGGCCGGGCGGGGGCCTCGATACCGGCGCGGGCTGCTTCCGGCGGCGTCCGGGTGGAGGTCGCGGCCGCGGGTGGGTGTGTCGTGTCCACCGTCCCGGTGGCAGG
>NZ_MPOH02000034.1 GCF_001896135.2 Streptomyces phaeoluteigriseus | reverse complement strand
GAGAGCGATCGATGAACGACGTGTATGCGTTCATCGAGGCGGAGAGGACCACCCACAACGTTGCTCTGTTGTGCCGGTGAGGTTCCCCCGAGATGCGGGGAAAGGTGACAGCAGGTCAGATGGGTCTCATGAGAGGAGCCCAGACGATGCCTGCCCCGAGGAAGTACCCGCTGGAGTTGCGTGAGCGTGCGGTGCGGATGTATCGGACCGCCGAGCCGAAGCCCGTGATCCGCCGTATGGCCGAGGAACTCGGCGTGCATCACGAAGCCCTGCGGAACTGGATCCGGCAGGCCGAGGCCGACGCCGGCGAGCGGGATGACCTGCTCACCACCGAAGAGAAGAACGAGCTCGCCCAGCTGCGGCGCGAGGTGCGGGACCTGCGCCGGGCGAACGAGGTCCTGCGGACGGCCTCGGCTTTTTTCGCCGCGCAGCTCGACCCGACCCGGCCCAGGTGAGAGCGCTCCTCGACGAGCACCCGCACCTGGGGGTCGAGCCCGTACTGCGGGAACTGCACATCCCCTCCGCCACCTACTACCGCTGGCGCCAGGCCGAGAAGGACCCCTGCGAACGGATCCGCCAGGACACCGAGCTGACCGGGCAGATCCGGCAGATCCACCAGGACTCCGGCGGGATCTACGGATCGCCCAGGATCCATGCCGTCCTGAAGCGCGAGGGTGTCCACGTCGGCCGCAAGCGGGTCGAGCGGCTCATGCGCCAGGCCGGCCTGGCCGGGATCAGCCCCCGCAGGAGCAAGGGCTTCACCCGCCGCGACCCGGACGCCGACCTCGCCCCTGACCTGGTGCAACGCGACTTCACGGCACACGCGCCGAACCGGCTGTGGGTCACCGACCTGACCATGATCCCCACCCTGGAGGGGCCACTGTGGCTCTCGGCGATCCGCGATGCCTTCTCCCGCAGAGTCGTGGCCTGGGAGACCTCCGCCCGCGCGGACGCCGACCTGGTCCTCACCTCCCTCGAGTACGCGCTGGCCAGCCGCGAGGTCGCCCCTGGCGAACTCGTCCACCACGCCGATCACGGCACGCAATACACGTCTATCAAGCTCACAACACGCCTGGTCAGAGCAGGTGTTCAAGCGTCCATGGGCTCGGTCGGCGACTCCTTCGACAATGCCCTGGCGGAGAACCTGTGGATGCTGATCAAGACCGAGTGCATCCGCGGCCGCGTCTTCGCCACCAGGGCCGAAGCGAACCTCGCGCTCTTCGAATACATCGACGGCTTCTACAACCCCCGCCGCATCCAGAAGCGCCTCGGCTACCTCAGTCCCATCGAGTTCGAGGAGAAGCACTACGCCGACCAGGCAGCGGCCGAACCAGTGAACCTGAAACCACGTCAACCCGCCCTGACCTGCTAGTCAGCCACTCCCGCGCAGCGGGGGAACCTCACGGCTGCTGAAGGTGGCCCGGTCCTCCTTCTACGCCTGGCTGGCCGGTGAGCCGGCACGCGCCGCCCGCCGGGCCGC
>NZ_MPOH02000033.1 GCF_001896135.2 Streptomyces phaeoluteigriseus | reverse complement strand
CGCCGGTAGGGCCTATTTGGCGCAACTGGCAGGTTGAGGCAGCGAAGATTCGTTACGCAGGGTAGTGGCTGGAGGTTGGGGTGCCCCTGCTGCATTGTTTCAGTCACGAATCGAGGGCATGGATGGCTTCGTTGGTCCGGAGGTAGAGCGTGCCCTCGATGACGGTGAGTGGTGTGGGGATTTCGGAGTCAACGTGTCCGTCGTCGAGGTTCTCCATGGTCTGTGAGGAGATGGGCGTGCCGGTCCTGTGAGTCCACAGCGTGTCGCCTGTGGTGAGGTGGTGGCACTGGACGGTGCCGTCCGTGGTGGCCTGGTAGACGGCGTCTTCGGTGACCAGCGGCGGCCCTGCGGGGGCGCGGCGATGGGGGCGGACCAGTGGGTCCGGCCGTTGGTCAGGTCGAGGGCGTGTATGTGGCTGGTGTCCGTGACCAGCAGGGTCTGGTGGGCGATGGCGGGGGCGATCAGTTCCTGGCCGACGTCGGCGCAGGAAGGTCGGAGAGTCCGGGTGATGTGGCCGGCATCATCGAAGGCGGCAAGTACTACGGTTTGCTCGGCTTCGTCGAAGATCAGTGTCCATGCGAGGCCTCCCGCCGTGGCCGGGTGGAACGGGTACAGGTAGGTCTCTGCGCTCGTTCGGGCCCGGGCTTTGCCAGTGGTGAGGTCAATGACGCGCAGGCCGCCTGGGTGGTAGGGGCTTGCTGCTTCCGCGATCCAGGCAAGGTTGCCGGCGATCGTTGCCGCAGTCGCCACGGGTCCGGGTTCAGGAAGGTCGCACACCCATAAGGTGGAACCGTTCATAGGGTCAATGCGGCTCAGGCGGCGCCAGCCGGTGACCAGTAGTGCGCCGCCGCCTGCAGTAGGCGGACCGGAGGCGTCCGCAAGCGGCCACGTCTTGTCCCACAGCGTCCGGCCTGTTGCACAGTCGACGGCACGGAGTGTGTCCTCCACGTTCACGAAGGCGCGGTTTCCGTCGGCTGCCAACGCGGCCGGAATGTCCAGCGGCTCCTCGGCGGCGGTCAGGAGGCGGGGGGTCGGATTCTCCCACGCCAGGGAGCCGGTGGTCCGGTCGATGGCCTGGAGCGCGCCGGTCCAGCTGACGGCGAGTAACAGTTCCCCGGCCGGTAACGGCTGGGTGGGATGGCGGCTCGGCAGTGGGTGTACCCAGCGCTCGCGTGGCTCGGCGAGAGGACCCGTGGCGTTCGTGTGCCCGGTACGGCCAAGGTCGGTTGACACTCGTGCTCCCTGGGGTCAGATGCTGCCGCTGATCACCGGAGTCGACCCCGACTCGGCAGCTCACGCTATCGGATGCGTGGTGTGCGGGGCCGAGTGGGCCAGCGGTGGGTGTACCAGGCCCGGCGGATGAGGCTGCGGACGGTGATCACGATGGTGGCCAGGTGGAGGTAGAACTCCACGCATACGCGTCGGCGTTCGGTGCAGCGCCGGAGTTTGCCGAAGTTGTTCATCCAGGAGTTCGTCCGCTCCACCACCCAGCGTCCGTCGGCCTGGATCGGGGTCTGCACACCGCGCTGGGCGATCTTCCCGGTGATGCCGCGCCCGGCAAGGTCGACGCGGACGGGGTTGTAGTCGTAGCCGGCGTCCAGGCTCAGCGCAGGATTGTCCGGCGCGTGGTCGAGGCGCTCGGTCAGGGCGGTGAACTCGTCGAGAGTCTCGGGCAGCAGCGTGTGGTCGCGGATGTTGGCGCCGGCGGGCACTGTGACCACGGGTATGCCGTAGCCGTCGGCGAGTTGGGACCGCTTCAGGCCTTGCTTGCCGCGGTCCACCGGGCTCCTGCCGGCGCACGCGCCGCCCGAGGGTGCCTTGGTGATGCAGCCGTCCGCGGACAGGTGCTCCAGCTCCAGGCCCACCATTTTGTCGTACGCCGCGAGCACCGCCAGGACCAGCCAGTCGACCACCCCGGCGGTGATCCACTCGTCCCGGCGGCGCCGCAGCGTGGTCGCCGAGCAGGCCGCATCAGCCACCCGCTCGTAGCCCATCCCGGACACCAGAACGAGCACCAGCCTGTCGAACACCACCGCATCCGGGATCCGGGGCCTGTGGCAGCCCAGCGGGTGACGGTCCTCTCGTTCCGGCAGCAGAGCAAGGAACTCCTGCCGGATCGGGGCCAGAATGGACTCGGGCACGACGGGCACAGGCCTCTCCACGATCACAGAGCGTCAGGAACTCCATGATCAACGAAAGCCGCACCCGCCGTGCCCACCCCCATGCCATCTCGGCCTATCGGCGGACGCTCT
>NZ_MPOH02000032.1 GCF_001896135.2 Streptomyces phaeoluteigriseus | reverse complement strand
ACTCACGGAGCCCGCCCCGGTGAGCGGCCGCCCGCCCCCGCGTGCCGCCGCGAGCCGGGCGTTCCAGGCACGCACCCGCAGCACCGACGAGACCAACAGGGCCAGCACGGTGGCCGCCGGCCAGATCCACACCGCGAGCAGGAACGTCCCCAGCACCGTCCCCGCCACGAGCACGAGGGCCAGCCCCGCCCACAACCGGCCCCGCCATCCACGGCGCGTGATACGGCCGGTCACCGGCAGGGACCGGCGGGTGAGCCGGCCCATCACCGAGTAGTCGGGGTGGTAGCGCGGCCCGATGTACCAGGCCGTCCAGCACTCCACGGCCAGCAGCGCCGCCAGCGAGGGCACGCTCAGCAGCCAGGCCGTCAGCACGGTCGGCTGCGGCGCGCGGCCGGTCACATCGGCCAGCCCGACCACGAACGCGTGCGGGAAGAACAGCAGCAGCGCCCCGCCCGCGGCCCGGCCCAGCATCACCGGCAGCTCCAGCCGCCGCTGCACCAGCCGGAAGTGCCGCGAGTGGGCGTCCGTGGCCGCGAGCTGCCGGTTCCGCTCGCGTTCCCGCCGGATCGCCCGCGCCTGTGCCAGGGCCAGCGGATGCAGGCGCAGCGCGAGCAGCAGCGGGACCGGCTCGCGGGCGTCCGCGGCCAGCCGGGCGAACCAGGACACGGGGGCGGGCAGGCCGTGCAGGGCCCGTTCCAGGTCGGCGCGGAGCCGGCGGGTGGCCGGGGCGGGGGCGGCGGCCAGGTGGAGGAGTTCGGCGGTCAGGGCCGGACCGGCGCCGGTCGCCTCGCGCAGGCCGTCGCGGTCGTCGGTGACCTCGGGTATCGCGGACAGCCGGGCGACGGCCGCGTCCCACTGGGTGTGGTGGTCCTGCCAGCGCCGGTCGACGTGGGCCAGCTCCTCGCCCCCGCGCCGCGCGGCCAGCCGGTCCAGCAGGTGGTGCCGGCGCAGCTCGCCCATCACCTCCACGCAGTGCCGGTCACCGGCCGCCGCCCGTCCCGCGAAGGCCGGCAGGTCGCCGACGCCGAGCGGGATGCCCCGGTAGCCGGGTTCCTGCTGGGGTGCCATCCAGCCGATCAGGTCGATCAGCGTCCCCGCGTCCGGCCTGCGCCGCAGCCCTTCCCGCAGCAGTTCGTCGAGGGCCTCGGCGCGGACCGGGTCCCGCTCGGGGCGGAACCCGGTGAGCCAGTGTCCGAGCCGCTCCCGCTCCTTGCCGCGGGCCAGCCGGCGGGCCATGGCGGGCCAGTCGGCGTCGAACTCCTCGCCGAGGCGCGCCGGGTCGGTGAAGGTGCGGCCCGCGTGTTCGAAGCGGGGCGCCTCCGGGGCGGGGCCGGGCGGGGTGGCAGGGCGGTCCGCCGTACCGTCCGCCGTGCGCGGGGCGGGCCCCAGCCGGGCCACCACCCCCGGGCTGCGCCCGGCCAGCCATTCGGCGACCTGCTCGGACCCCCAGCGGTCCGCAGGGTGGTGGGCCAGCAGGCCCTGGCAGAGCAGCCGGACGCGTCCGTCGGTGATGCCGCCGAGGTCGAGGGCGCCCGCCTGCACCGCGTCCATCACGGACGCCGGCTCGTGGTGCTTCTCGACCGGGTGCCGGCCGCGGGCGGCCTCGGCGACCAGGACTCCGAGCGACCACCAGTCGTCCGCCGCGCGCACGATCGGCTTGCGCAGCAGCGCCTGCGGCGAGGCGTAGCGCGGGGTCGCGGCCCAGGCGCCGGACGCCTCGCGCGGGGAGCGGGCGACGAGCGAGATGCCGAAGTCGATCAGCACCAGGCCCTCGGCGGGCCGGGCGTAGTCGCCGAGGACCAGGTTGGACGGTTTCAGGTCCCGGTGCACCACGCCCGCCGCGTGCAGGGCGGTGAGGGCGCCGTGCAGTCGGCCCACGAGTCCCCGGATGTCCTCGGACGACAGCTTTCCCCGGTCGCGCAGAAAGGTCGCGAAGTCGGTGCTCCCGTGCGAGGGCAGCACATGGAAGGGCGCCCCGTGGGCCGTCCCCCGCTCCAGGACGTACGACAGCCCGTCGTGCAGCGGCTCGGACAGCAGGCCGGTCACCTCGTCGTCGGGGGCCGCGTCGGGGTGGAACCACTTCAGCACCCGCTCGGTGTCCGGGCCGACGGCCTTCTGGTCGAGCACCCGGAACACGGCCGCGCGCAGTTCGGCGGAGCGGCCCTCCTCCCCCGCCCGGTGCGCGGTCTGTTCGCCGCGCCGGGGTAGGCGCTCGCGTGCCAGGAAGCGGGCGGCGAGGGTGGGCGGCAGCGTGCCCGGATCGCCTCGCGGGTCGGGCGCGGGCAGGCCGCCGTACGGCGTTTCGGGCTCGAAGAGGGTCGGCGGGACGAGGTCCTCGCCGGGGCCACCGGGATCAGCAGGAAACGTCATGGAATTCACCTGCGGACTCAAAGGACCGAACGGTCCTTGGGCGGAAGGGCGGAAGGGCGGAAGGGCGGAAGGGCGGAACGGGCGGAGCAGGCGCATCCATGAGTGGGGGCCGGCCGGTGCGGACGGGACGAAAAAGAATTCGGATGCGCATGCGATTTCGGTGAGGTGCGCGGATCGGGGGCAATTCGGCGGTACGGCGACGGCGCCGTGCCGCGGTGGGGCGGTGCCCGGCGGAAGGGAAAAGCGGCCCACGCACGAAATCCGCCCCGGCCCCGCCCGCGCTTGCCGAACACCCGACGGTCGCGCCACCGGCGCCGATATGTTGACCGGCATGAACCCTGATGGTCTGCCGGACCGTGCCGACCTCGAACGGGAACTGCGGAACCTGCGCCGTGGCGGCCTGCCCGCGCTGCAGTCGCTGGTGCCCCGGGCCCTGCGCGCGGTCACCCTGCACTCCGGATACGCCGAGGGCGAGGACGACCTGGCCGACGGGGCGGAACGGCTCATCCGCGCCGCCGCCGAGCGGCTCGGCACCGACGACCTCATCGGCCGCGCCGCTCAGTGCACCTTCGGCCTGCTGCCCGGTCACCGGGGTGACCCGGCCGCGGACCGGCGCCGGGCGGCGGCCCAGGTCTACGGGGTGAGCGACGAGCGGTTCCGGCACAGCCAGGAGCGGCGGGTCGTCGAGCAGCTCGCGGGAGCGATCCTCGCCGAGGCCCGAGAACCGGCCGTCCGCATCCCCCGCCCCGCGGTGCCGC
>NZ_MPOH02000031.1 GCF_001896135.2 Streptomyces phaeoluteigriseus | reverse complement strand
TCAGGTCTCCGCGTCCCATGCAGCCAGCCTGACCCCAATACCCCACCCCCGTCAGGAGATCCGAGAAACAGCGCCTAGGACGCTGCCGTGCCCGAGGGGCCAGCCGTGTTGCGAGTGTTCCAGCGCAGCAGGAGGACAGCGGCCGTCAGTGACAGCACGGTGAGCGTCGCGGGCACCAGGACATCCACGAGGTCTCCGCGCCACAACCGCGCGTTGGTGAGCCAGGCGGCCGGCAGGTCCAGAAGGAGCAGGCCCAGGCCCGTCGGCCAGTAACGGCGGCGGGACTTCTCCCGCATGCCCGAAACGATCAGGACGGTGGGTACGACGACCATCAGTAGCGTCGCAAGGGCCCGGCTCGGGCGGGGCTCGAAGCTCTCGCTCCCTGGAATGAACAGCGCAACGGCCATCAGGACGAGACCCAGCACGATCCGGCCCATTCCCGGCCGCCCCTCCTGGGGAGGTCCGGGAGCCGGCGCAGAGGTGAGAACCGGTGCCGGCGTCGACGGTGTTGATTCGGCCAGAGATGTGGCAGGTGTCGAAGCCGGTGCCGTGGCGATACGGCGGGCCGGGGCGTTGACCGCGGTCATCGACCCGTCCAGGCTGTAGACGAACAGCGCGATACCGTTCTCGGCGGCATACTCGATTGCGGTGGCTGCGTACTTGCTGCCAGTGAAGAAGAGCAGGTCCTTGTCCAGGGCCCGACCACGGGCCCCGAACAGGCGCTGCAGCTCGGGCCTGCCCACGGCGACCGCCTGGCACTTGACCTGTCCCAGCGCCCGCCGCGAGCGCACGTCGACCCCGCCGTCGCTTCCGCCGGGCTGGGCCCGCGCATCCTCATACCCCCAGTACCGCATCCAGGCCGCGGCATTGTGCTCGGCTTCCTGCCAGGAGTGAATCTGACGTCTGGCCGGAGGCGTAGGCGGTCTGGCGGCCTGGGTGTCTTCGCGTGTCACGCCAGAAAGTATCGCCGACGCGATCCAGGGCCTCGCCTGGGACCATGCACGTCACCGCCCTGCGCCCGTCCGGATCCGGATCGCAGGCCCCGATTCGCATCCAAGTCGCCCGAGACGCGTGGGCATTGACCCTCCAAGCCCGTCGGCCCCGGCGTGGCCGAAGCCATCACCCTGCCCATCGATCCACCGCAGCTCGCCGCTCCGGAAGGCTGGCTTCTCTCAGGCTCTCGCCAGCTGGTCACTCCCAAGCGCGCCGACTGGGCCCAAGGGCACCCGGGTGGGCCGCCGCGACCCCTGCCTGACGCACTACACCGAGATGCTCCCGGTGATCACTCCGTGGCTGTGGCGGGGCCTGCTGGGCGTGCAGCGCCAGCTGCGCAAGAACCGCTTCCGCAGCGTCGGACGCCCCACAGACATGACCATCCCCTTCGACGGGGACCGGCGCTCCGGCGCACCAGCAAGTGCACTCTGCTGGTGCAGATCGGCCGCGGCTGTCAGAGCCTGGTCGAATCGGACCTGGGCCCAGCCCTCAACCGCATCCCGGTCATCCACATCACCGTCCCGCCTGCTGGACCACCGCACGGCGGCCTCGGTCCTGCTCCTGCTCCTGCTCCTGACCCTGGTCCTGGTCCTGGTCCTGCTGGCCGCCCTCGTCTTGCTCACCCTCCTCGCCGCCTCCGGCCACGTGACGCTGAGCGAGGGGCGCGGGGCGTCGGGGAGGAGCCGCCGGCACGGGGCCATTGGGGCGGAGATCCCAACGGCGGCCGCGGGACGGCTGCTGGGAGGCTGCACGGCCTCAGCCGCACGGGGATCGAGGATGCTCACGGCGGGGCTGCCGTGCCGGTGACAGCTCGGACCTGCTCGCAGGTTCCGTCGCGGGCATATGGCACACCGCCAGCCGAGCAACTCCCGGCAGCGGAGAAGTGGTTGGTGTGATTCCGCACAAACTCCCTATCGCGAGCGATCTCACGAATGACACGATCACCGCGGCGCACCCTCCTTGTGCCCATCTCCCGATCGAAAGTGTGACCTTCAGCAGATGCGTAGATCCCGCGGCGCGGCGCGCCGAACCGCCGGTGCGGCCGTACTCTCCCTGGCCACCGCCCTCACCGGACTCGTCTTTCCCACCACCGCGCAGGCGGCTGTGACGTGCTCGGCCGGCGTGTGGAAGGCCCAGTACTACGCCAACACCACCTTCACCGGCACCCCGAAGGCCACCGTCTGCGATACCTCCATCGCCGAGAACTACGGCAACGGTGACCCCGCAGGCGTCTCCCTGCCGCGGGACAACTTCGGCGTCCGCTGGAGCATGACCCGCAACTTCGGCTCCGGCGGACCCTTCGACCTCACCGTCGCCGCCCAGGACGGGGCCCGCGTCTACCTCGACGGCTCCCGCAAGATCGACCTGTGGCGCAACGTTTCTCTGGACCAGAAGAAGACCGTCCGCCTCACCATCCCGCGCGGGTCCACACCCTGCGCGTGGACTTCGCCGCCTACACCGGCCCCGCCAACATCACCTTCTCCCACAAGCCCGTCATCGGCGCGGCCTACGACAAGACCGCCCCGCTGACCCCGGCCGGCCTGAAGGCCGGCTACGCGGCAGCCACCTTGAAGACGAGCCTGACCTGGTCCCGCAACCACGAGCTGGACCTGGCCGGCTACCGCCTCTACCGCCGCACGGGCAGCACCGGCGCCTGGAGCCTGCGCAACTCCACTGCGATCACCGGCAGCACCTTCACCGACGCACCTCCGGCCACCGGCGCCACCTACGAGTACGCCCTGCGCGCCGTCGACCGCTCCGGCAACGTCTCCCCGTTGACCGGCGTGACGCGCGTCCTCAGCGCCGACAAGACGGCACCCGCCGCCTGCACCGGACTCACCGCCACGTACGACGAGTCCGCGCCCCGGCTCTCCTGGTCGCCGGTGAGCGGGGCGAGCTCCTACGAGGTGCAGCGGTCCCTCGCGCCCGAGGGACCGTTCTCGTCCCTCGGGACGCCCACGCAGAGCACCGTTCTGACGGACTTCAACGCCTCCGCGGGCACGACCTACCACTACCGGGTGCGTGCCCTGGACAGCGCGGGCAACGCCTCCCCGTACTCCGCGCCCGTCCAGCTCGACGTGCCCGAGCCGAAGCCCCTGGCGCCGGCGAACGTCTCCGCGAACGGCTGGGTCGACCGCAACACCGTCGGCTGGAGGTACGACGGGGACGCGGCCCACCGGTTCCACGTCTACGCCGCCGAGTCGGCCACCGGCCCGTGGACCCGGCTGACCGAAACCCCGGTCACCGGCCCCGCCTACGACGACTTCACGGCGCCCGTCGGGCAGGTGCGCCACTACCAGATCAGGACGGTCGCGACGCACGGCACGGAGTCGGACCCGTCGGCGACGGCCTCGGCCACCCGGACCGGCGACGTCACCCCGCCGCGCATGCCGTACGGCCTGGACGCGTGGGACGGCACCGATGGCGTGCACCTCTCCTGGACGGCCAACACCGACGGCACGGATCACTACCTCGTCATGCGCAAGCCGATGTTCGGCGCGTGGGAACAGATCGCCGTGGTACGGGACGTCACATACCTGGACGCCGGCATCCCGGTGGACGTGCAGTTCGGCTACACCGTCCGCGCCGTCGACGCGGCCGGCAACGTCTCGCCCATGCCCGAGCCCGGCTATGGCACCGTCTACGGCAAGCGCCTGCCGGTCCAGGAGAAGCCGGCCGCGCCCGCCTCGGTGACCGCGTCGGCCGAGAACGGCAACGTCACGGTGGGCTGGACGGCGAGCACGTCGGCCGATGTGGCCGGCTACTACGTCTACCGCACCACCTCTTCGGACCCCGCGTCGGCGTACGCGGTCTCACCGCTCATCACCGGGACGACGTTCACGAACGAGAACGTGCCCGCCGGCACGACATGGCGCTACGTGGTGCGCGCCGTCAGCAAGCGCAGCATGTGGTCCGACTTCTCGCCGATGGCCGAGGTCACCATCGCCTGCCCGGTCATGACCGCACCGCCCACTCCCCGGATCACCGGGGGCGGCAGGGGCGCGGACTCCGTCCGGCTCAACTGGGAGGTGGGAGCGTGCGACCAGGGTGCCACCGTCTCGTACCACGTCTACCGGTCCACGTCCGGCTCGGACGTCTTCACCCCTGAGCGCCGCATAGCTTCGGGCGTGACGGCACTGACGTACACGGACCCCGGCCTGGCACGGGGGTACTACTACTACGTGGTCACCGCCGTGGCCGCCGACGGCACCGAATCGGCCCCGCAGGTCAAGCCGTTCGAGATCTCGCTGATGGCGCCCTGACGCCCGGTTCGATCCCTTGGGCCCAAGGGGCCCCGGTCGTCCGAACGCCTTCATGCGTCCGGAGACCGGGGCCTTCGCCGTCGCCCGGCTTCTGATGTACCGGGAGTGCTGGTCTGTATGAAGCTGACATGACCTGGGGGCTCGTCAGGCGTGTCACGTCCGATCGGCGGCACGTGTCAGTGCGTCAGCAGAACTCAGCGGCCAGACTTGTCAATAGTTGTGGGCGCGCAGAGCCTTGCTGTGAATCGCGTTCGCCTCGGTCAGGAAGTCGTTCATGATGTCCCAGTGCTCCTCCTTGTAGGCAGTGCCGACGGCACTGCGGGCGAAGAACTTCCTTGTTACGGCCTCGGAGAGAGCCTGAAGCGCCCGGAGCGCCTCTCAGAGCGCGGCCGATCGCTCGACGGCAACGGCTTCCGGGACGGCGCTGTGCCCACCCAGTTCGACGGCCGGGGTACCGGAGCGCCTTCTTGGCCCTGTTCTCGTATGACTACGGCGAACGAACTCGTAGCGCTGCGTGGTCGGCTTCTCAGACTTCTGTCACCTGACGGCCCGCCAGGGTTGTGCCGCAGTAAATGCCGGATTTACTGCGGCGGACCGCCCTGCACCGGCTGCGGCACTCCGCGCTCGCACATGACGCCGAGGGCGGCACCTCCACTCCGATGCTGCTGGCCCGATCCCGCCACGCCTGTGTACGGTCCCTGGAGCGGTATGCCCGTCCCGGCGTCGATGCGGTCGCCCAGCACGTCGCCGAGCGCGGTCCAGCCGCCCGTCACCGTAGATGATTGCAGTCAGTCAGGACTTCGAGACCTGTCCCGCGGTCCCTGGCTCACCGTGCCGGGAGTGACTTCAAACCGCTGAGCCAGTTCGGTAGTGCTGGCCGGCTGGGTGAGGTGGCCGAGGGTGCAGGCGCGGGTGCGGCCGAGCAGGTTGGCCAGGGCGGTTGACGGAGCGGCCTGCGTCGAATGATCCGAGCCGAGAATCAAGCCCTCGCCCCAGGAGAACGGCCAGGCTCTTGAGCGGTCAGGACGGCAGGAGCACCTGACGATCCGTTTCGGGCGTCGTCGCGAGGCGGGGAACGAGCCGAACGTAGGCGACCATCCCGTGGGTCCTCACCAAGGTCTGGGGGGTACCACGACCACCGCGGCAGCAGCCATGTCGTCCGGCATAGGCCGCCGCCTCACCGAACCGCTGGCGTATCGCTTAGAGGTCCTAACAGAAGTTGTTGATCAAGTGACTTTCGGCTGGGGTGGTCGTTGGTCGGGTCGTGGGGAAGCGTCAG
>NZ_MPOH02000030.1 GCF_001896135.2 Streptomyces phaeoluteigriseus | reverse complement strand
CACGGTGGCGGGGCCGCGGGCGGGCCGCGCCGCCGCACGCAACGCCGGAGCCGCCGCGGCCCGCGGCGGCCTGCTGCTCTTCCTGGACGACGACATCCTGCTGCCGTCGGCGGCCCTGGCGGCCCACGTCACCGAGCACGGCGGCAGCGAGCCCGCCTGCGTCCACGGCCCGGTCCGCGAACTTCCGGGCGCCCGGCGCCTGTTGGCCACCGAACCGGGCGAACTCCTCCCCGACCCCCATGCGGCGGCGACGAGCGGCCGGTTCGGGCGCACGGTGGCGAACGCCCTGGAAACCCTGGTGACCCGCATGGCCGAAGGCGAACTGGAGCCGGTCGCGCCCTGGCTGACCTGCATCGGAGCCAACACGTCCATGCCGTACGGGTTGTGGGAGCGATCCGGGGGTTACGACGAGACCTTCGGTACGACATGGGGGTGCGAGGACCTCGAACTCGGGCTGCGCCTGTGGTCGGCGGGGGCCGGGATGCGTCTCGCGCCCGCCGCGCCGGGCGTGCACCTCACCCACGAACGCGCCGACCGCTGGGAGCAGCACACGGTGAACCTCACCCGGTTCACCCAGAAGCACCCCGTGCCCGCCGTACGCGCCCTGCCGGAGCTGCTCGGCCCCGCGGGAAACACCCGCAGGTACGTCACGGCCGTACGCATCCTGGAAGAGAGCGCCCTCCCATGACCCACCAGCCCCCGGCCCACCCCGCCTCGGCCGGTCTCACCCCGCTGCCCCTCTTCTCCCGCCAGGACTGGTGCTGGGAGTGGACCCGCAGCTACACCGGTGACTCCCCGCCGATCTTGTCGTCCGAGACCCTGCTGTTCCGGGGCCCGCTCGACACGGGAGCACTGCGGGACACGCTGGCCGAGATCGCCACCCGCCACGAGGCCCTGCGCCTGCACCTGGTGGCAGGCGCAGGGCCGGACCCGTCGGCGGCCTGGCCCGGACAGGCACTGCGGCCCGCGCCGGGGCCGCTGGACACCGTACGGGTCGCGCCGCAGGAGAGCGCGGCGGAGGTGACGCGGATCCTCTCCCAGCCCCTCGATCTGACGGACCGCATGACGCGCACGACGCTGGTGCGCACGGGCGAGGAGGAGCATTTCCTCGTCGCGCAGTTCCACCATCTGATCTTCGACGGCACGTCCCACCTCATCTTTCGGGACCTGCTCGCCCACGGCTACCACGAGCGTGTCGCACCCGGCCACGGCACCGCCAAGCGCCGTGGCGACCCGGCCAGTTATACCGGGCTGATCAACCGGGAGCACGCGCCCGAGGCGCGCTCGGCCTTGCGCGGGCGGGCTGCCGCCCTCGCCGGGGAACTGCGGGCGTACGGCGCGGCGGACCCGCTGGCGGGTGATGCCGGGGCGGTCGTCGCCGAGGCGGAGTTCGGGTCCGTACCGCTGACTCTGACGGCCGAGCAGACCCGGCTGCTGCTGCGGCGTTCACGGGCAGAGCGGGTCACGCTCCACACCGTCCTGCTGGCCGCCCTGAGCCACGCCGTCTCCACGGAGTACGAGCGGGACCGGCTGCTCGGTTACGTGTACACGCATGGGCGGACCTCCGCCGGTGCCCGCGAGACGCTCGGTCTGTTCAGCAACGTGGTGCCGGTTCCGGTCGAGACAGGGCGCCAGACCCTGCCCGCCTTCCTCAGGGCCGTCCACGACAGCGTCCAGGCGGCCTCTGACTCCGCCGACCTGCCGCTCAGCGAGGTCATCTCCCATGTCCTGGAACGCCCGTCGGGCGACGGGGCGTACTACCGCAGCGCTCTGGCCCACCTGGAACTGCGGCTGAGCGGAGTGACCGGCTGGCTGGCGGAGGAGCCGAACCGCCCGCTGCCGTTCCCGCCCGGGCTCACCGTGACTCCGCAGCGCCTCCACCCCGACCACCCGCTCCCGGTCTTCGCCGGCCGCGATCAGGCACTGGCGTGCGCCAGCACCCTCTTCGCCGACCTGAAAATGGCGGACGGGGCCCTCACCGGCTCGCTGTCGTATGAGAACCACTATCACGACGCCGGAAAAGTGGCACGAGTGGCCGAGATATTCAGGCACTTCATACAACGATTGAGCGAGCAGGGTGATCTGTGATATTTCACAGGAAGCAGATGCCGCGAGAAGCCATCGCCGCGAAACCTCACGGGTATCGAGAACCAACACGGATTTGAGGTAAGGCTTGTTGACGGGAGATCACCCGGCCTGAAATCATTCCTCTGCCACCGCCCGGTGGCAGAGGAACCCCTCCTGGAAGATGGGAAGTCGAGATGACTAAGGTCAACTCCGTAACCTTCGCCCTGATCAACCTCGAGCAGCTGCGCCGCCAGGCCGCCACCGAGGCCAAGTAAGACCACCGACGAGTGCCGCACGGGGGAGTATCGACATCTCGTGCGGCACTCGGCGCACTTTTGGGCGACGGAGCACATGAACCAGCGGAGTGAAAGCGCTTACGCCACGGAATTGAGCCGGCAACAGCGACGGCTCTGGGAAGTGGAATGCGTTGTCCGAGGCAGTGCACTGCTGCACACCGGTATTGCGCTGCGCCTCGACGGAAAACTCGACGAGAAAAGGCTTTCCCACGCCATCGGCGCCGTCTTTCGGCGCCATGAACTGCTCAACACGGGCTTCCGGGCGGACGGCGAAACGCTGCACCTCGGGCCGGCCGCGCACGACGAACCGCGCGTCGCGCACCGCCCCGACCTGTGTGCCGACCAGGCCGGGCACCTCGCGGAGATACGTCGAGCGGCAGCCGCCGCCCACGCGAAGACCTTCCCCCTCACCGGCGAACCCCTGGCGCGTGCCGACCTGACGCTCCTCGGCGACCACAGCGCCGTCCTGCTTCTGACCTTCCACCGGCTCGTGATGGACCTGTTCTCCCTGCACCAGGTCGTGACGGACCTTCAGGAGGCCTATCTGCGGGGCCCCGACGAGCCGCCGACGCCGGCCGACCGGTACTCCGCAATCCTTGCGGCGCGCGAGCACCGCAGGTCCGGCGACTGGGAGTTCTGGCGCACTGAGCTGTCCGACTTCCCCACGCCGTGGATCGGCGAGCGGCGGCCTGAGCCGGGCTGGCTCCCGGACGGCGCCGAACTGAGCGTGCCCCTCGACCCGGACCTGACCGGTCTCCTCCGTGAGAACGCCCGCGCCGCGCGCTGCACGCCCACGGTGTTCGTCACCGCCGCCGCGGCCCGCCGGGTGCTGGAGCGCTCCGGGGCCGCCGACCTGGTGCTGGCCACCATGTCCGCGAACCGCATGAACTCCGATGCGGTGGGCCCGCTCGCGCAGGCGGTCCTCGTCCGCGTCGGCGCCGCGGCGCCGCACGGCGACGCGGGGGTGCTCGCCCAGGTGCGGCGCGGGCTGCGCGAGGGAATGGCCCACCAGGGCGTGGAGTTCGAGGAGATCGTCGATCTGCTCACGGACGGGATGGGTGTCGCGCGCGAGACCTGGCCCCGCTGAGCGTGAGTGTGACCGGTGACGACTGGCGCAGTTCCCTGGCGGGGCTCGCCTTCAGCCCCTTCGACCTGGAGGACGAAGACGAACAGGGCGATGGGCGGGAAGAGGGCGCCGCCGGGCCGGTGGTCCGCCCGTCGCAGTTGGACGTGGAGCTGAACCTGTCCGGAACACAGCCGCGGCTGGTCCTCACCTACGACCGCCGGTGCTTCGGCGAGGAGTGGTGCGAACGGTTCGCGGCCGACCTGCTGACCGACCTGGCAACCGGCGTCGGCTGACCGGACGCCCCGCCCGGCCGGGCCGCCTTCCCCCGGTCAGGCGGACGCGCCACGGGTGCGGTCGATCCACTCCAGCCCGACCCGTCGTACGTCCCCGAAGCGCGCCTCGTTGAGGAGCGAGGTCATCAGGGTGACGTCCAAGTCCTCGACGTCGGGCGCCCATTCGGCGGCCTGCGAGGCGATCCGTGCCGCGTCGATCGAGGTGCCTCCGGCGTCGTAGAAGTCCGAGTCCTCCTCAGGGAGGGAGCCGAGCACGCTGTCCCACGCCTGTGCGAGGGCCGCCGCGAGGCCGTCGAATCCCTTCGTACCCTGCCGTGTTGCCGAGGTGTCCACATCCGCCATGGGGTGAAGATAGCGCAGCCGGATCACCCCGTTCGGCGTTTCGCCGTTGTGCGGCACGACCGCCGCGACGCGGGGCCACGCCCTGCGCCGAGGGGCACGTGAAGAATCCCCGTGGCCCCGCTGATCGCCTGGTCCAACTCACGTACGCTGTCCGGCGTTGTGATCGACATGCACACGGCATCGCGGGGCGCTGTCGCGCGGGGCGGCCGGGAGAGGAGCGGACGGGTGAGTCACGCGGGCGGTCCGGCAACGGACCCGACGGGGGGCATGCGATGACCAACGGTCTGGCGGCTCGACTACCTCTGGACCTGCTGCGCGAGCGCAATCTGCGACGGCTGTTCGCCGCGCAGGCCGCATCGGTCCTGGGCAGCAGCATGATGCCCATCGCCCTGTCCTTTGCCGTGCTGGAGCACGGCGGCGGGGCGAGCGGGGTCGGCCTGGTGCTCGGCGCGCAGACCGCGCCCCTGATGATCTTCCTGCTGGCGGGCGGGGTGCTCGCGGACCGATGGGGTCGACGGATCACCATGATCGGCAGCGACCTCGTGCGCGCGGCCATCGAGATCACCGTGGTCGTCATCCTGCTGACCGTCGGCATGCCGCTGGGCGGCTTCGTGGCCTTCGCCGCGGTGCTCTCCGTCGCCGCCGCGTTCTTCCACCCCGCCTTCCACGGGTTCGTCCCGGAGGTCGTCTCGGGCAAGCGTCTCCAAGAGGCCAACGCCCTTGGGTCCACGCTCAATTCGGTCGGTTCGCTGCTCGGACCGGCCGTCTGCGGCGCACTCGTGGTCTGGACCGACCCGGCCTGGGTCATCGCCATCGACGCCGGCACCTTCCTGGTCAGCGCGCTGTGCCTGGCCGGGGTGCGCACCTCGTCCGCCAAGAACACCGCCCGTGAGGGGGAGAGCTTCTCGCAGCAACTGCGGCACGGGTGGCGTGAGTTCAGCTCCCGCACCTGGCTGTGGTCCCTCCTCGCCTACACATCGCTGGCGACCACCTTCGTCATGGGGCCGGTGACGGTGCTCGGCATCACCTCCGTCGGCGGGAAGGAGAACGGCGCCGCCCAATGGGGCACCGTCATGGCCGCGCAGGGCGTCGGCTCACTGCTCGGCGGGTTGGTGGGCATGCGGGTGCGCTTCCGCAGGCCGCTGCTGGCGTCCGTCTTCTGCACGTTCGGCCTGGGCGCCTTCGGCGCCCTCCTCGCCCTGCGCGCGCCCGTGTACCTCCTGGTGGTGGGCTCGCTGCTGTCCGGCGCGGGTTTCGCCCTGCTGCACATCCTCTGGACGAGCAGTCTCCAGGCGGACGTGCCGTCCGATGCGATGTCCCGCGTCAGCGCGTACGACGGTGTGGCGACCGTGCTCTCCATGACCGTGGGCTATTGGTGGGCGGCCCCGGTCGCGGCCGAGGTCGGCGCCGCGCCGTTGTTGTGGTTCGGCGTGGTGTGGACGGTGGCGAGCGCCGCCGTGATGGCCACCCTGCCGCAGATCCGCCGGTCCGTGCCAGGAGCGGGGAAGGACGGGGAGGACGGGGTGGTCCCGGAGCCGCGGGAGCGGTCGACGGCGCACTAGGGGCTGACGGGCCGTCCGGGGCGATCCGCAGGCCCGGGCCCCTGCAGCCGCCCGACGACCCCACGCCTGCGGGCGCCGGACCCGGGGCCCGCTCGGGGGGATGGGTCGCGTCCCCCCGCCGGCCCGCCCGTCCTCGTACACGGGCTGCCGCGTCACGCCTACCCGAGCATGCCGGGCCTGTGGGCGGCGTACATCCACATCGGGCCGTAGAGCACTCGGCACCTCGGCACCTCGGCACTCGGGGCCGCCCGGCCCGGCAACGGACGGCTGACGACCTCGGTCGGCCACCTCCGGGCCTCTGTGCGTGAGCGCTCCGGTCGGCCACTTCGCGCGCGGGTCGTGCCGGGCCCTCGACGAGCCGGCGGGTTTCAGGGGCACGCCGGCCCTCGCCGCAGAGCACCGGATCGTCGATCCACCAGATCGTCACACTCATGCGGACCCCGCGTCGGCGCACCGGCACACGCACGTGTCACGGCCGTCGCACGTTCCGGACCCGCCGCCGGAGCGGATCGTGCGGTTCACCGCCTGGTCACCGTGAGGGCCGAACAGGTGCAGGATCTCCACCGCTTCGGCGTGGGCGGGGCCGAACCAGTGCGGTGTGCTGGTGTCGAACTCGGCCACCTCGCCCGGCCTGAGAACGGTGTCGCTCGTCCCGAGGACGAGGCGGAGTTCACCGGCGAGGACGTAGAGCCATTCGTAGCCGGAGTGGGTCACCAGTTTCGGTTCACGGTGTGCGAGTACCTGCTTGAAGACCTGCACGCGGCCCGGGTACTGCGTCAGCGGCACGAGGACGTTGCCGCGTTCCCGGCTGCGAGGGGTGAGGTGGACGCGCGGGTCGCCGGTGGCCGGGGCCGCCACCAGCTGGTCCAGCGCGACGCGATGGGCCCGGGCGAGCGGGATGAGCAGGTCGAGTGTCGGGCGCCGTCGGCCCGATTCGAGGCGCGAGAGCGTGCTCACGGAGATTCCGGTGGCCTCCGCGAGGCTTTCGAGGGTGAGACCCCGGTCGCGTCGCAGGGCGCGCAGTCGCGGCCCGATGCTGTCGAGGAGTTCGGCGAGTTCGGCGTCCATACGGCCATTTTGCGGTCTCCGCAAAATTCCTGGGCCGGGGCATGCTCCCGGCCGGAGTCTGAGCGCAGTCGATCCCGTATCGCCCGTATCGAAGGGGGACCCTCCCGTGCTCAGAACATCCCCGGCCGCTCCGCCCTCCCCGCCCGGTGCACGCCGGCGCTGGTCGGTGCTGGCCGTCTGCGCGCTCAGCATGTTCCTGGTGGGTGTGGACACCACCATCGTCAACGTCGGCCTGCCCGAGATCGGACACGGCCTCGGGGTGGGTACCCATGGTCTGGAATGGGTCGTCGACGCCTACGTCGTGGTCCTGGCCAGCCTCCTCATCGTTTCCGGCGCCCTCGCGGACCGCTGGGGACGCCGCCGGGTCTTCCGGTGCGGACTGGTCGTCTTCGGCCTGGCCTCCCTCGTGTGCGCCCTGGCCCCGTCGCTCGGTGTGCTCGTCGCGCCCGGGCCGTCCAGGGGATCGGGGCGTCGATGCTCAGTCCCGTGGCCCTGGCCATCGTGGTGAACGCGATGCCCGACCCGCGGGAAAGGGCGCGGGCGATCGGCGTGTGGGCGTCCGTCTTCGGGCTCAGCATGGCGGCGGGCCCGGTCACCGGCGGAGCGCTCATCGCCGCGTTCGGCTGGCGCTCGGTGTTCTGGATCAACGTGCCGGTCATCGTCGTGACCCTTGTCCTGGTGGCCGTGTTCGTGCCCGAGTCCCGTGCGGCGCGCGCCCGGCGCCTCGACTGGCCGGGCCAGCTGCTCCTCACCGCGGTGATCTGCCTCTTCGTCGGCGTTCTCATCGAGGGACCCCGCATCGGCTGGGCCTCGCCCGCGGCCCTCGTCGGCTACGCGCTGGTCATGGCCGCTGCGATCGGATTCGTGCTGGTCGAGCTGCGGCGCGACGAACCCCTGATGGACCTCGGCCTCTTCCGTCGGCCGCCGTTCGCCACAGCGGTGCTCGGCGCGACGGCGGTGTTCGTCGCCCTGAACGTGAGCCTGCTGCTCAACACCCTCTACCTTCAGCACACCCGAGGCTGGACCCCGCTCGCGACCGGTGCCGCCACCCTGCCCATGGCGCTCGGGGCCACCTTGTGCGCCCCCTGGTCCGGTAGCCTGGTGGGACGCCTCGGACCGCGGCGCCCGCTGATCCTCGCGGGCGGGTTCATGACGGCCGGCGGACTCTGCCTGACGGATCTGGGCCAGGACACGAGCGTGCCGCTGATCCTGTTCGCCTACCTGCTGATCGGCGTCGGGTTCGGCTTCGCCAACGCGCCCCTGACGAACACGGCGGTCAGCGGTCTGCCGCCGTCCCGCGCCGGTGTGGCAGGGGCGATCACCTCGACCGCCCGTCAAGTCGGTGCGGCGGTCGGCATCGCTGTCGCCGGGGGACTGGTCGCGGGCGCCGGCCCTGCCGACCTCGCCGCCGCGTCGCATCCGGGATGGCTGCTGGTGGCGGGCTGTGGCGTCTTCCTCTTCGTCGTGGCCCGCGCCTCGCAGCCGACGGTCGCCGACGCCCGTTAGCGCGGCGCTCGCCTCGTGCGGCGAGGGCCCGCCGGGACACGCCACGGTGCTCCTCCCAGTGGGCAGCGGGCCGGTGTGGCGGAAGCGAAGCCGCCAGGACGGACGGCCGCGTGGCGATGCGGCCCGCTGTCCGCCGTCCGCGCCGAAGCCGAGACGGTGGCGGCGCCGGGGCCCCCGGCCGTCCGCCTCGGAGCCGCGAGGTCCTGGACGCCCTTCCGGATGTCGCGCGGCCCGTTCACGGCGACCTGCCGACCCCGGCCACCCGCCGGATTCGCCCGCAACCACGATCCGCGGCCGGGCCGGGCATGATCCGTGGCCGAGCCGGCC
>NZ_MPOH02000003.1:196115-202668 GCF_001896135.2 Streptomyces phaeoluteigriseus | reverse complement strand
GTGTCGCGGTGCTCGGTGAGGAGGTGTGGCCGGTCGGGGCGGAGGTGGACGGGGTCGCCGAGGGGGTGGTCTCCGAGGGGTTCTCCGGCGGCGCCTCCGTGGACGGGGAGGCCGGGGGCTGTTCGGCCGGGGGCTGCTCGACGGGCGGCTGTTCCGCCGGGGGCTGTTCCGCGGGGGGCTCGGCCGGGGTGCAGTCCTTCGCGCCGCCGTTCCAGGCCGCGATCAGCTTGTCCTTGATGACCGGGCGGTCCGGGCCCTCGGGCAGGTCGCCGTGGGCGAAGCCGTCCTCGGCGTCGAGCTTGCCGTCGAACTTCACGGCGCCCCGGTAGAGGTCGATCTGCGCGTAGCAGCCGGCGTCGGGCACGGCGATGTCGAGGGTGTCGGTGGCACCGGCTCCGACCGTCACGGTGTCGAAGTCGACGAAGACCTGCTCGCCGGAGGTCCGGAAGTCGGGGCCGTGGGCCAGGTAGGAGGCGAGGGAGGCGGTACAGGTGGTGGCGCCGGCGGCGGTCCGCACGGTGAGGTGGACCTTGCCGTCGCCGGTGGGCTTCAGGTTCTGGTCGTCGACCTTGACGGAGTCGTGGAAGTGCGTGCCGTCGAGCGAGAACTGGCAGCCGTCGGTCTCCGTCTCGGTGCCCGCGCCGGTACCCGGCTGGTACTGGCCACCGGACTTCCAGCCGTCGCCGCCGGGCGTTCCGGTGGAGGCCCAGGCTCCGGAGGCGGCGGCGACGGACGCGGTGCACAGGGCGAGTGATGCGGCGCCCGTCCCCAGCAGGCGGCGCACGGAAACACGTCTCGCTATGGACATGCGATTCCCATCTTGGCGAGTGCTCATCACGGCGGCATCGCGGCATGGCGATGCCCGGGTGATGGCGCGGTTCAGAAGAAACACCGGGCTCAGTGGTCACGTGCGCCACGGCGTGCGCTCATGGTGGTTGGCGGGGCGGAGGCGTGTCAACCTGCGGCATTACCAAGGGAGTTCTAGATTCCGCCACAACTCCCCCACGTGAGGAATGATCCACTCCGCAAGGTACGGACGTTCCCCTTCCCGGCAAAGTGGACAAGCTTGTCTGCGTGACAGAATTCGCGCCCGCACCCCAGGCAGACCAGCCCCCCGCCCCCGTACCCGTGGCGGACCAGCAGACCGCCCCCGACTTCTCCACCCGCAACCCCGACTGGTGGCGCCAGGCCGTCGTCTACCAGGTCTATCCGCGCAGCTTCGCCGACGCCGACGGCGACGGCCTCGGTGACCTGAGGGGGATCACCGACCGCCTCCCGCATCTCGCCGCGCTCGGCGTGGACGCGCTCTGGCTCAGCCCCTTCTACCCGTCCGAGCTGGCCGACGGCGGCTACGACGTCATCGACCCCCGTGACGTCGACCCGCGCCTCGGCTCCCTGGACGACTTCGACGCGCTGGCCGCCGAGGCGCACCGGCTCGGCCTGAAGGTGATCGTCGACATCGTCCCCAACCACACCTCGCACCTGCACGTGTGGTTCCAGGAGGCCCTGGCGTCCGGCCCGGGCTCCCCGGCCCGCCACCGTTACGTCTTCCGCGACGGACGCGGCGCGCACGGCGAACTCCCGCCCAGCGACTGGCAGTCGGTGTTCGGCGGCAGCGCCTGGCAGCGCGTCCCGGACGGCCAGTGGTACCTCCACCTCTTCGCCCGCGAGCAGCCCGACCTGAACTGGGACCACGACGAGGTCCGCGAGGACGTCCGTACCACCCTGCGCTTCTGGTCGGACCGGGGAGTGGACGGCTTCCGCGTGGACGTGGCCCACGCCCTGGTCAAGGACCTGAGCGAGCCGCTCCGCGACCTCGGCGCCCCCGAACCGAGCGGCGAGGAGGCCCTCATGGCGCTCCCGCCCGGCACCCACCCCTTCTACGACCGGGACGAGGTCCACGAGATCTACCGTGACTGGCGCCGCGTCCTGGACGCCTACTCCCCGCCCCGCACTGCGGTCGCCGAGGCATGGGTCCCGGGCGCCCGACGCGCCCTGTACGCCCGCCCCGACGAACTGAACCAGGCCTTCAACTTCGAGTACCTGCAAGCGCCCTGGGACGCGGAGGCGATCCGCGAGGTCATCACCTCCTCGCTCGCCGAGGCCCGCGCCGTGGGCGCCTCCGCGACCTGGGTGCTCTCCAACCACGACGTCGTCCGCCACGCCTCCCGCCTGATGCTCCCGCCCGGCACGGACGAGAACGCCTGGCTGCTGTCCGGCGGCCACGCCCCGCACGTCGACGAGGAGGCCGGCCTGCGCCGGGCCCGCGCCGCCACCCTGCTGATGCTGGCGCTGCCCGGATCGTCGTACGTCTACCAGGGCGAGGAACTCGGCCTGCCCGAGGTCGCCGACCTGCCCGTGGAGGTTCTCCAGGACCCGCTGTGGGAACAGAGCGGCCGGGTCCGCAAGGGCCGCGACGGCAGCCGGGTGCCGCTGCCGTGGACGACCACGGGCCCGTCGTACGGCTTCGGCGCGGGCGGCGCCTGGCTGCCGCAGCCGGAGTCCTTCGCGCGGTACGCCGTCCAGGCGCAGGACGGCACGCACGGCTCGACCCTGGAGCTGTACCGCAGGGCCCTGCGCCTGCGCCGCAAGCTGCTGGACGGCGAGGACCTCACCTGGGCGGAGGGCACTCCGCCCGGCGTGCTGGCGTTCGCCCGCTCGGACGGCTGGCGCTGTGTCGCCAACCTGTCGGACGAGCCGGTGCCGTGCCCGCCGGGCGAGGTGCTGCTGAGCAGCACCCCGCCGACGGGTGACGGGCGGATCGGCCCGGACACGACGGTGTGGCTGGCGTAGCGCGGACGCGGGCCGTCTCAGCCCGTCGGTGTGGGGGCGGGCGCCGGAGCGGCGCTCCCCCCGACACGGACGCGGCGTCGATGTCCACAGGTGTGGACGTGGCGGTCGGCGGCGGGGTGAGGACGATCAGCGGCTGCCCCGCGGGCGGGGGCGGCGGGGTCATGTCCGACTTGGGGAGCTTCGGCGGCGTGGTCTGCTGGAAGAGGGTCTGGTCGAAGTCGACCATGCCGGTCTGTTCCATCACGGTGATGTGGTCGAGGACCGTGTCGTTGGCCTGGTCGGCCAGGGCCCTCACCAGGGTGTTCTTGGTGGTCGACCGGACCTTCGCCACGGTGTTGAAGATGGACCCGTGCGTCATGCGCAGGATGTTGGCGAACTCGATGTCGAAGTCCTTGCCCGTCTTCGCGTTCATGCTGTTGACGAACCCGATCTGTTGCGGGCTGGCCACGTTGGGCAGGGTGATGTTCAGCATCGGGGCGATCTTGCGGCAGGTGGTGTCCAGGGCCGCGTGCCCGTCGATGAGGTGCTCGCTCGCCGTCTTGACGCCTTCGCTCTGGCCCTTCTGCAACCCGATGAACCCCACCGGGTACTCCCAGAGCCCGGCCGCTCTCACGGCCACCACGAACGCCCGGTCGCTCTCCGTCAGCGGCCCCCATTGGGTGTTGGCGATGATCCGGTCGCCAGAGGTGGACACCGTGTCCAGCCCCAGCATCGACGGATAGGCCAGAGCCGCGAGGGTCAAGCTCAGGGCGCCGCCCACGAAGGCAGTCCCTATCGCGTTCCGCGAAAAGCGCACCGTTCCTCCTGCCTGATCGGGGACACCGCCCGTGCTCGTCCTTGCCTGACGGGGTCCGACACACAGGAGTACGGACGAACGGCCCCCGGAACTCACCGCGTCCGGCAAAAATCGTCGTACCGGCCGGCGGGGGAAGGGAAGCGAAGTGACAGGTGGGACAGAACAGCCGAGGGTCACCGAGTTGACGTACTACCCGGTGAAGGGCTGCGCGGGCGTCGCGGTGCCCGAGGCACGCGTCGCGACCGACGGGCTCCCGCACGACCGGGCGTACGTGATCGTCGACGAGGCGGGGGAGCTGCGCTGGCAGTGGGGGGACCCCGGGCTCGCGCTGATAACCCCCCAAGTGCTGGACGGAGCGGCCGGGTTGACCCTGCGGGCGCCGGACCGGGACGACCTGAGGGTGGACGGAGAAGGACAGGCCGAGGAGGTCACGGACCTGCCGGGACAGCCGTACGGCGCTGTCGACCAGGGCGAGGAGGCCGCCGCGTGGGTGACGGGGGTCCTCGGCCGCCCGAGCCGGCTGCTGCGCGTACGCAAGGCCCCCGGCGGCACCGCGGCCAACCACGGCCGCCTGCACGTGGTCTCGCGCGCGAGCCTGGACCGGCTGAACGGCCACCTGGCCGAGCGGGGCGTCGCCCCCCTCCCCATGAACCGCTTCCGCCCCAACCTCGTCGTGGACGGCTGGGACACCCCGCACACCGAGGACACGGCCGCCCGCCTCCTGGTCGGCGACACGGAACTGGCCTTCACCGAACCGACGGTCCGCTGCGCCATCACGATGGTCGACCAGGACACGGGCCGCCGGGCGGGCCCGGAACCCCTGCGCACGCTGGCGGACTACCGCAAGGGGGAGGACGGGATCGTGTTCGGCGCGTACTTCGCCGTCGTACGGCAGGGGAAGGTGACGGTCGGAGACGCGGTGGAGGTCATGGACGCCTGACCTGACTCACGGCGCTCGCCCCGAAAACCGGTGGAGCGGCGCCGCTGAGCGCCACTACCGTGCTGCCGGACCACGTCGCCCAGCCGAAGGACTGCCGTTGTACACCGTGTGAGACCCCCCGAGTGCTGAATCGTCGCGCGTCGCACAGCTGCGCCGTGCTCCTTTTTGCTGCGGTCTTCTCACACTGAAACCGGTGTACCTCTGTGCTGCTCGAAACCTGGGTGGTCGCGCCCACCTGCCTGCCCGTCGTTCTCCGCCGCTGCCACGCGTGCGCGTCCGAACGCTTCCGGGCCGACGGCAAGTTCCGCGTCAACGCCAACCACAAGCTCATCGACGCCTGGCTCCTCGTCCTCTGCACCACCTGCGGGGAAACGGCGAAGCTCACGGTCCTGGAGCGGACGAACGTGCGCTCCGTACGCCCTGCCCTGCTGGACCGGCTGCACGACAACGACCCCGGCCTCGCGGCCGAGTTGCTCCAGGACCCGGTCCTACGGCGCCGTAACCGCATCGCCCTCGACTGGACCGACGCCTGGCGCCTCGACACCGGCGGCTCGGACCACCGCGACCTCGACCGCGAGGTGATCGACGTCGCGGTCCGCTTCACGGCACGGATACCCGTCCGTCCGGTACGGCTGATCGCAGAAGGCTGCGGCCTCACGCGAGCGGAGGTCGAGCGACTGATCGAGGACGGGAAGCTCGTCTCGGCGGCGCGCCTGACCGGCAAGCTGTCGGGCGACTTCACCTTCACCCTCAAACACTGACCGCCCCGCGGGGCTGCCCGGCACCAGCCCGGCAGCCCCGCCTCTCCCTCAGAGGGCCTGGGCGCGTATGGCGTCGAGGAGGTGGGTGAGGGGGGTGGGGGTGGTGGTGAGGACGGTGGCGGGGGTGTCGCTCTCGCGGAGGTGGAGGGTGGTGGGGGTGGAGGCTAGTTCGAGGCAGTTGTTGCCCTCAGCTCCGCCGGAGAAGGATGACTTCTGCCAGTTCTGGGGGGCGGTCATGGTGTGCCTCATAGCTCCTTCGCAACGCGGTGAATGAAGTCACGCGAACGATCGGGGTCGAGTGACGCCGCTTCCACTTTACGGAAGAGTGTTCGAAGTGCGCCGAGCTGGGCTTCGGAGTCGATGAAAACGGTGCCGTGCGCTGCGTCGCGTGCCGCGGTGTCCAACTTGGGCACAGGGCCACCTGCAATCATCATGGCGCTCCAGGCCCCGGCGAAGTCGTCGAGGTCGAACGGAATGACCCGCACTGTCACGTTGTCGGCGTACGAGAGTTCCAGGATGCGGGTGAGCTGAGTGCGGGTGGCAGAGCGGTCGCCCACCCTGATGCGCAGTGCAGCCTCGTGGATCACCGCTTCGTAGGGGATGGGTGCTGGCCCTTCGATGACCACCTTGCGCTGCATCCGGTGGCGAACGCGCAACTCCACCTCGTGTTCAGGGAGTTGTGGGACCCCGTACGAGAACACGGCTCGGGCGTAGTCCTCCGTCTGGAACAGTCCGGGGACATGCAGGAATTCCAAGTCGACTCGGTGTGAGGCGTGATACTCCAACTCGGCCAGGTCTAGGAACGACGACGACAGCAGGCGCCGATAGTCCTCCCACCATCCGCGTGTCCGATCCGTGGCCATCGCCACCAGTGCGTCGATGAAGGCCTCGTCCATGCACGCGTAGTGCGCGGCCAAACTGCGTAGGCGCTTCTCGCTCACGCCTGAGACGCCGGACTCGATCTGGCTGATCTGAACGGAGTTCACGCCGAGGAGTGCTGCGGCCTGCCGGGCGGTGAGGCCTGCTGCCTCGCGAAGTCTGCGCAGCTCGACGGCTAGACGCATCTGCCGTGCGGTGGGCTCGCGCCTCGTCACCATCGGCCACTCCCTGCTTCAACGCACCGTTAGGTGCTACTCGTTCGGGCGTCAGATTACGCGACCGGCTTGCCGTTTCTTAAATCTAAGGTCTACCGTCGGTGATGCGTTGAACACCCTGCGGAAGCGCACCGCACCGTCCTGCCATGGCGGTCGCGGCAATGCCACC
>NZ_MPOH02000003.1:65652-196015 GCF_001896135.2 Streptomyces phaeoluteigriseus | reverse complement strand
GTCGGCCGGCGGTCGGTCCGGCTCAGGATCGGGCTCAGGATCGGGGTCGGCTCCCAAGGGGCGCTCAGCCATAGGTGGTGACAGCCAGGTCGACTGGTCCGCACACGGTCCACGACCGGTCCGCGACCGGTCTGCCGCGTCTGACGGCCGCCCTGTTTTCCACGGCGGCCTTCCGGCAGGTGTCCGCGGGGACTCCTGGAACCGACCCCGGAGACGCTCGACGACGACCGGCTCCTCGACACCTGGATCCGTGACCACCTGGGTACGGCCCCACACGCCTGCGGCACGGTTCCGATGGGCCCGCAGGACGATCCCGACGCCGCTGTCGACCTCTACGGCAGGGTGCACGGCCTGGCCGGTCCGCGGGTCGCCGACCCCTCGAGCGGCACACCGGGGTCGGAAAATCGTCGATGAAGCGTGTCGTCTCAGGGGCGCACCGCGGCGTCAGGGGCGCGTGGGGGCGGCGCGGAGCTTGTGCCGACGGCAGGGGCGAGGGCGATGGCCACGGCGGTGAAGGCGAGGACGACGATCATGGCGGCGCGAAGGCCGTAGTGGTCGCCGAGGAAGCCGAGGCCGGGTGGTCCGACGAGGAACGCGACGTATCCGATCATGGCCACAAGGCTGACGCGGGCCGCTGCGTCGGGGCCGGAGTCACCGGCCGCCGAGAGAGCGACGGGGAAGCCGAGCGAGGCTCCCATGCCCCAGAACAGCACCGCGGCGCCCGCCAGGACGGCGGAGTCGGCGAAGACGACGACGGCGATGCCGAGGGTCGCGGAGACGGCGCTGGCCCGGACGACGGGCGTGCGGCCGAGGCGGTCGATGAGGAAGCCGCCGCCGAAGCGGCCGATCGTCATGGCGGCGGCGAAGCCGGTGTAGACGGCGGATCCCAGGGCGGGGTCCACGTCGTGACCGTCGACCATGAGCAGGGGCAGCCAGTCGTTCGCGGCGCCCTCGGCCAGGGCCATGGCCAGGATGACACCCCCGATCAGCAGCAGCCGTCGGTCCTTCCACACCCGCCCCCGGGTCGGCGCGGTACCGTCCTCGATCCGCCGGCCCCCGTCCCGGTTCTTTCCCACGGCGCCGGGGATGGCGCGCAGGGCGTGGGCGAACATGCCGGCCGTGACGGCGACGACGACGGCAAGATGCCACTGCACCGGGACGGCGACCGCGGTGCACAGGATGCCGAACGCGGCTCCCACGACGGTGCCCAGGCTGAAGAAGCCGTGGAGTGTGGGCAGGACCGTCCGCCCAGTGATCTGTTCGACCTCGGCCCCGTCGACGTTGACCGCGACCTCTCCCCCGCCCATTCCGGCGCCGAAGAGGAACAGTCCGGCCGTCACGACGGGTGCGGAGGTGAGCATCGATCCGGCGCCGACGACCGCGATGCTGAGGATGACCAGGAGCGTCCCGGCGCCCATGACGGGCCGGGTGCCGAACCGGGCCACCAGCGCCCCGGAACCGAGAATGCCGATCATGGAGCCGACCGACAGACCGAACAGGATGAGCCCCATCTGCGCGGTCGACGCGCCGAGCTGGTCTCTGATGTCGGGCGTCCGGGTCACCCAGGAGGAGATCGACAGACCGGGTACCAGGAAGAGGAGGAACAGTGCCGCTCGACGGCGGCGGGTGGCCAGGTCCATTGCTGAGACGTTCTTTTCACGCGGGTGCGGCAGGGCGGGCACGCCCCGCGCCGAGTACGTACGAACGACGAACGTACACGCTGGTGGCGGGCCGGGGAAGAAGATCACCGGGCCGGGGGCTCGGGCGGCCGGAACGACCGAGAACTCCGGGTCCGTATCATCGACGGAGTACCGGAAGTGACCGCCGAACACGGAGTCACCACTGCCACACGTCGTGTGCATCACCGAATTCCGGGGATCGGTCGCCGCTGGGGTGGGGGCCGGACAAGTCGCCCCGCCCGAGGAGCGCGGTCACCCCGGCCGAGGGACTCCCGGCGTTCACTCGCTGCCCGCCCGCGTCAGAGTCCGGGAGGCAGCACGCAGAACTCATGGCCGTCGGGGTCGGCCATCACCACCCAACCGACCTCGCCCTGGCCGATGTCGAGCCGCTTCGCCCCGAGGGAGACGAGACGGTCGACCTCCGCCTGCTGATCGCCGTCGGCAGGTGGAGCGATGTCGAAGTGCAGCCGGTTCTTCCCGGTCTTCGGCAACAGCGGCGGACCGCCCCACGTGACCTTGGGGCCGCCGTGCGGCGAGCGGATCGCGGTCTCCTGGTCCTGGTCCCAGACCAGCGGCCAGCCCAGCGCCCGGCTCCAGAAATACCCTTCCTCCTGCGACCCGTCGCAGGCGAGCGCGCCGATGAATCCGCAGTCCGCGAGGAAGTTGTTGCCCGGCCCGACGACACAGAACTCGTTGCCTTCCGGGTCGGCGAGCACCACGTGCCCCTCCTCCGGGCGCTGGCCGATGTCGATGTGCCGGGCGCCGAGTTCGAGCGCCTTGGCCACGGTCTGCTGCTGGTCCTCGAGGGACTTGCTCGTCATGTCGAAGTGCGTCTGGTTCGGGCCCGCCTTCTGCTCCTGGGTCGGGAGGAACCGCATCCGGAACCCGGTGTCGTCATTGGGCAGGAGCGCGATGGCGCCGTAGGGGTCGTGGGTCGTCTCCCAGCCGAGGAAGCCGGCCCAGAAGCGCGCGAGGCGGGGTGGGTCGTTCGCGTCGAAGGTGAGCGCGTGAAGGTGGGAGGTCATGTTGGGGCATCTCCGATCTGTGGGCTCGCTGCCTCACCGCCCGTTCGGGAAGGACCGGGCAGGGCAGGGCAGTTCACCGGCGGGAAGCTTCTCGTTCAGGTCGTGGCGGACGCTGGCGACCCTGCCCACGCCGCGTCACCCGGTCAACTCATCAAGCGCGCTCGGTCACCGTCGTCACGGACAGCCGTCCTCGTCCACCGGGTCAGAGACTGGTGAGGAGGTCGTCGAGCGGGGCCGGCACCTGCTCGGGTTCGAGGGCCTCGACCAGGAGACGGCCGTAGCGGATCTTGCGGCCCTTCTTCGTACCGAGGAAGCGCCGCAACTGCTGCTCCCGGGGCCTGCCGTGCTGTGCGGGCTGGTGCAGGAAGGTCTGCCAGGCACGGATGTCGCCCTCGGCCCTGACGACCTCCTCGACCTCGGCCGGGCCCAGCGCGCGGATGAGTTCGTCCTCCAGGTCGCTCACGCACACGAAGAAGTTCCGGCGCGGCGCCCCCGCCCGCTCCAGGCCACGGTCGTAGAAGCGCTGCTCGCCCTCGTCGCAGAGTCCGGCCAGGCGCAGGCCGAGGCCGGGCGGCCCGAGGAGGTCGGCATAACGGCCGACGCTCATCGCCCCGCCCATCGGCACGACGCACACTCCTTCGGCGGCCAGGTCCCGGCCACGCCGTGCGGCGAGCGTCTCGACTGCGGCGAGGTCGCTCCGCCCCTCGAGCAGCACCGCTGTGCGCACACCGAGTCGCACGGCCAGATCACTCGCCACCTCACCGGGACCACCGGCCGCCCAGCCGATCACCTCGTCCCGGAACGCCCGCATGTCCGCCATGGGGCGAGTCTGCACCAACGCGGATGCTCCGGCACGCAATTATTCGACGGTCCGCGGCCCCGCGGCCCGGCGACCCGGCCCGGCGTCCGCGACGGCCCCGCGTCCGCGACGGCCGGCGTCCCTGGCGGGTGCACCGCCGCCCAGCGCGCCGCGCCGGTGGTGCGCGATCGTTCTGGGACGGCAGCGCGCTCGTGCCCGTACTCCGCCGCTCCGCCCCTCGTGCCTGTACTCCGCCGCTCCGGGCAGCTCGGGGTCCGCCTCGCGGCCCGCTGGCCCCAGGCCGTCGCCGACCCGCTCACCGACCCGGCAGTCGACACCGCAGGGAGGCGAGACCGCCGAGGCGGCCCGAAAGGCCCCAACCTCGCCGAACGCGGCCACCTGACACGCCAGGCCGCCCGGCTCAACGCCCGGGGTCGCGCTGACATGCGGAGCGCGGCTACGCCGGTCACGCGATCACCGACCACGGGCGGGACGCGTACACGCAGGGCATGACGGACGAGCGGATGCCCGCTCAGCGCGACCACGGACGGACGGTGGACCACCGGTCCGGCATGCCGCCGGGCATCGACGCCGACTTCCACGAGATCCCCGCCGCATGTGCCCGCACCGGTACCGGGTTGCCCACATGCGGTACGGCGTCGGTATGGCGCAGCGCGGCCGGCTGACCGACGAGGACGTGATCAACGCCTGGCCGTACACCCGGCTGCGTCCCTTCCTGGACAGGCGCGGTCGCGCGAGCGGCTCTCCACGGCGTGACCGACCCCCGCCGCTGCGGACGCTCCCGCCGGTTTGCCGTCGCCGGTGCGGGTTACGCGGGCGGTGCCATGCGCCGCCGACGCAGGACCAGGAGGTCCCCATGACCAGGCAGATACGCGACGTGATGTCGTCCGGCACGGCCGCCGTCGAGCCGATGACGACGGTGGCGCGCGCCGCCCGTCTGATGCGCGAAGAGGACATCGGCGATGTCCTGGTGACGTACGACAGTGATCTGTTCGGCGTGCTCACCGACCGGGACATCGTGATCCGAGCCGTCGCCGAGGGCCTCGACCCGGCCGAGACGGCCGTCGGCACGGTGTGCACCCGCCCGCCGGTGGTGACCCTGGCGCCGGACGACACCACGGATCACGCGATCGAGCTGATGCGGCGGCACGCCGTGCGGCGCCTCCCGGTCGTCGAGCACGGCGGCTGCCCGGTCGGCATCGTGAGTCTCGGCGACCTCGCCGTCACCGAGCAGCACCCTCACGCGGCCCTGCTGGGCGTGAGCGAGGCCGCCCCGAACCGTTGACGCGAGCCGTTGTCGACGCAGGTGCGGAGCGCGCCGGGGCCGGCCGCCCCCCGTCACGTCAGGGGTGCATCGGGGTCGCGTCGTGCGTCTCGTACGGGTCGGTCCTTCCCGTCCTGCGGTGACGGCGATGTGTGGCGCTCCCCTTCACCATGGCCAGGCCCAGACAGAAGATCAGGGCCAGCGCGAGGCCGGAGCAGAAGATCGCGAGCGTGTTCATGGTGGCGATCTCCCGGCCGAGCACGGACACCGTGTACCGGGGTCCGCCGGACAGGTTGTCGGCGATCACCAGGCCCGTGAAGGCGCCGGCGGCGACAAGGAGTATCAGTCCGAGGAACCGCATTCGAGTCATCTCCTCAACGCGTGAGTCGTCAGGTGCGTTCGGTGTGGCCGAGGAGCGCCGCGTAGCCGCCCGGCAGGGCGGTCTCCTCGTCGTCGGCGGCCGCGCGCGCCACCTGGTGGACGAACTCGTGCACGCCCCAGCTCCGCCCGGTGTTCTCCCCCGGGTGACGAATCGGCTGATCCACAGGGGCAGTTGGTCCGCCAGATGGCCGGCCACGGTCGGTCGCGGACGCTCCCCGAGGGTGCTCGGCACGGCCTCGCTGACGCGTGCCGCCTCGGCGTTGTCGGCGTACCCGCCCTGCTCCCGCACGGCGGCGAGGAATTCCGGGTCCGTCATGAGTCGCTCCCCGGTGCTGTTCCGCGGCGGGTTGTTCAGTGCCGGTCCGAGATCGGCACGGTGGATCTGCGGGAGTGCCTGCTGACCGTCCCGGACGACGACCTCCGGCGTCGGCCGCACCCGGCCGTCCGGCGGGTGCCCGCCATGGGTCGTGTCGTCCGCGGGTCCCAGTACGGCGTGCGGGTGCGGGTCGGCTCGTCCTCGTCGGCGGCGATGTCCCCCGGCGACAGCGCCGCGCACTGCTCGTCCACCCTCGTCCGCCGGTGGTCCTTGGCGGCGCGGTCGAACCAGGCGGCGGTGGCCTGAGAGGACGCGCCGACAGAGGTCACCCGGGACGCCCTCGGGGACTGGGCGCGGGCGCAGCCGGTGAACTCGGCGACCACTTCCTCGTCCGGATGCAGGACCACCGCGTGGAGCACGGCCGGGGAGCCCTGCACCTGCCGCCACTTCATGCGCGCCCGGGTACCCGTGCCCGGCGGCGTCAATCGCCCTACGGCCGCGGCGACGGCCCGCGTCCCTGTCGGGAACTCGGGGCCCCGGCCTTCCCGACAGCGGGACGGCCGATCACCTGTCGGACCCCCTGCCGGAGTGCGCATCCGCCCTCGGCACCAGCCGACTTCTCTCGCGTACAGGGACACGGCATGGGCGGATCCGGCCACGGGTACCGGGAAGGTGATGGCACACGCGCCGCCCGGCGCATCCGGCACCCGGCGGTCCGGCGGGGGCCACGAGGGGGTGAAGCGATGCGCGACGACAGCATCCCCGACGAACTGCTCGTGGCGGCCGCGCAGGAAGCACTGCGCGACCTCAACCGCACGCCCGACAACCGGGCCGTGCTGGACACGCTGGTCGCCTGCGACATCCTGGTTCCGGAGCCGGTCGAGTTCGTCGCCCGCCGTTCCCCGGAGGACGGCCGGCTGACCCTCCCGGTGATCGACGATCCCCCGCAACCACATACGGTTCCCGTCTTCACGTCGGTGGAGCGCATGCTCCAGACGCTCCCCGACGTACGCCTCGGCCATCAGGTGCAGCTCGGCCTGCTGGCGGCCAACTGGCCCACCGACGAGGAACTGGCGCTCGCCATCGACCTCGGCCACCCCGACGCCCTGATCTTCGCCGGGCAGGAGGTGCACAACCTGCTCGTGCCGCCCTGGAGGTGACCCGGCCCGGTCCGGGCCCTCAGACCCCCGGCCCGCAAACTGATCAACTCGTCCGTGACCCACCGGGCGACGTCGGCGGGGTACGGCGCCGGCAGCCCGAGGACGGTGTGCCGGAAGCCGGCGTTCTCGCGTCGATCGCCTCGCCGATGGCGCAGTTCATCGCGCCGAGCGCGAGGGAGGTGACCTGTACACCGGTGCGTCCCAAGGTGCGGTACGGCATGACCGTGTCTCCTCCAAAGACGGGGGAAGCGTGGTGTCGATGCTCGGCTCGGTGGCGCCGTGTCGCTCGTGGTCGGGCATGGCTCGGTGGCCGTGCACGGCTTGGTGACCGATCCCGGCTCTGACATCATGAGCAAGCGGAACCTCGTTCCGGAAAAGACGATACGGAACAACGTTCCGCTTGGCAGGTCGGCGGCGGAAGGAGTCACGCGGTGAGCGACAGCGACGAGCGCGCGAGCAAGGGAGAAACAGCCCCGTCCAAGAGGAAGGACGCGCGGCGCAACAAGGAAACCCTTCTCGACGCGGCTGCCGCTGTCTTCGTCACGTCGGGCGTGGAGGCGCCGGTCCGCGACATCGCGGCCCGGGCCGGCGTCGGACTGGGCACGATCTACCGCCACTTCCCGACGCGAGCGGACCTCATCATCGCCGTGTACCGGCACCAGGTCGAAGCCTGCGCCGAGGCCGGCCCCGCCCTGCTGGCGCCGGCCCCACTCCCCATGCCGCCCTCGGGCAGTGGATCAAACTCTTCGTCGACTTCCTGGTCACCAAGCACGGACTCGCCGCCGTGCTCCAGTCCGACAACGCCGGCTTCGACACACTGCACTCCTACTTCCTCGACCGCCTCGTGCCCGTGTGCGCGCAGTTGCTCGAAGCCGCGGCCGCCGCCGGCGAGATCCGCTCCGACCTGGAGGCCTACGAACTGATGCGCGGCGTCGGAAACCTCTGCATCGGCGCGGAGAGCGACTCCCGCTACGACGCACGCCGACTGGTCGATGTCCTCGTCGCAGGACTGCGCCGATCGAACTGACCAGAATCCGGCGCACGTCGGGTCGCCCTGTGGGGGGCGACGTCAAGGAGAGCGACGAGAGCGCGAAGGGTGACGAGGGCGGGAAGCCGCCCCCATCGGCACTTTCCGCTCGCCGTGCCCTTGCGGCCCTTGTCACCCGGTCGAGAAGTCGATCACCCGCTCGTGGAGCCCCGGTCGTCCGGGAGCGCCCTCGGGGTGCCCGGGTCGGCCTTGGCCGCGTCGGCGAGGGCCTCGGCAGCCGCTTCCGCGGCCTGCGCGGCATCGCTGGCGGCCTGGGCCGCCCCGTCGTCCGACAGCTTCTCGCGTGTGGCCGGTGACTGCGGCAGCACCTCGCTGAACGCACGTGAGACGTCCGCGAGCGCGGAGGTGATCTCGCTGGGGATCACCCAGAAGTTGTTGCCCGGACCCTGCGCGAGTTGGGGCAGCGCCTGGAGGTACTGGTAGGCGAGCAGCTTGGGGTCGGGATCGTTGCGGTGCACGGCCTGGAACACCTCGTCGATGGCCCGTGACTGCCCTTCGGCCTGGAGGATCGCGGCCGTACGGTTGCCCTCGGCGCGCAGGACGGCGGCCTGCTTGTCGCCTTCGGCGGTGAGGATCTGTGACTGGCGTTGCCCTTCGGCCCCGAGGATCGCGGCCCGCTTGTCCCGCTCGGCCCGCATCTGCTTCTGCATCGCGTCCTTGATGGACTGGGGCGGGTCGATGGCCTTGATCTCCACGCGGTTGACCCTGAGTCCCCATTTGCCCGTGGCCTCGTCGAGCACGCCACGGAGCTGGCTGTTGATGGTGTCGCGCGAGGTGAGGGTCTTTTCCAGATCCATGGATCCCACCACGTTGCGCAATGTGGTGACGGTGAGCTGTTCGACGGCCTGCAGGAAGCTGGCGATCTCGTAGAAGGCCGCTCGCGGATCGGTGACCTGGAAATACAGCACGGTGTCGATCTCGACGACGAGATTGTCCTCGGTGATCACCGGCTGTGGTTTGAAGGAGACGACCTGTTCCCGGAGGTCGATCACCGGATACACACGGTCGATGAAAGGAATCACGAGGCTGAGGCCGGGTTTCAGCGTCCGGTGGTAGCGGCCGAGCCGTTCGACGTTGCGGGCGCGCGCCTGGGGCACGATGCGCACGGCCCGCACCACGGTGAAGACCGCGATCAGCGCGACGATCAGGCCGGCGATGAGGAACGCCGAAGCTTCCATGGTTCACTCCCGGGGGTAGACGAGTGCGGTGGTGCCGGTGATCTCCATGACATCCACGGCCGTTCCAGGGGGAATCACCAACGTCTCGTCATAGGCGCGCGCCGTCCACTCCTCACCCTCGATACGGACCCTGCCACCGCGTCCGGTCACCTCCGAAACGACATAGGCGGATTTGCCGACCAGTGCGTCTATGCCGAATCGCTCCGTCTGCGGCTGCACGACGTGCCGCAAGGCGATGGGGCGTACGAAGATCACGCTGAGAGTGGCGACAACGGTGAACACCAGGAATTGGAGAGGCACCGGCAACCCGAGGGCGGCGGTCCCGGCCGTGATCAACGCGGCAGCGCCGAGCATGCCCAACGCCGCGGTGAACGTGAAGATCTCCGCCACGGCGAAGATCCCCGCGACGATCAACCAGATCAGCCATGGATCCACAGGTGCCCCCTCCCGAGGGACGCGAGCACGCGAAGAAGACACATCGTCCGTGGTCAACGGTACGGCGCATCCGTCACCCGGCGGAGGTACGCGCGAGGCACAGGAACTGGCCCCGCCGCCGCACCGCCACCCGCGCGACTGCTCCACGCTCTCTTATGAGGGTCCTCTACCCATCCCCGTACGGTTTCAGCGCCCGTGGAACCGGGAGGGGCGGAAGGCATCAGCCGGAAGGGGGCCGGGCGGGAGTACTCCTCCCACTCCCGCCCCCTCCCGGAGGGAACCCCACGGTTCTGTCCGGCGGTCCGCGCCCCCGGGTGCTGCGGCCGAGGGCCGGTGCCGTCGGCTCAGAGCGGGGAGGAGCCGGTGTCGCCCGGCCTGATGCGTCCGCGCCAGGCCCCGGACTCGCTTCCGCGCTCCTCGATGTACTCCTTGAAGCGCTGCATGTCTCCCTTGACGCGCCGGTCGATCGTGCCGAGCGCGTCCGCGGCCTTGTCCGCGACACCGCTGGGCTCGATCTCCATCACCAGCTCCACCCGGGTGTGCGTGTCGTCCAGGCGCTCGAAGCGGACCGAGCCCCTCTGCTTGGTGTCGCCACTGATGGTGCGCCACGTGATGCGTTCGTCGGCGAGCTGGTCGACGATCTCGGTGTCGAACTCACGCCGGGTTCCGCCGATCTTGGTCTTCCAGTGGTTGTGGCGGGCGTCCACCTGGCTGACCTCTTCGACGCCCTCCATGAAGTGCGGGAACTCCTCGAACTGCGTCCACTGGTTGTAAGCGGTGTGGACGGGAACGGCGACCTCGACCGTTTCCTTGACCGTGCTCATGCGTGCGCTCCGTTCTGTGGCGAAACAGGGCCCCTCCGGGCCCGTGGCCACGGGTACCCGAGGTGGCGCCGGATACGACCACGCGGTCAGGGATCACACTCCGCCGGGACGGGAACACGCCCGCACAAGGCGCCCGCAGGCCCTGGTGCGTAATACTCTCCTTATGAAGTCGAGCATTACGCCGAGGCGCGGGTCGATCACCGTACGGCGGGCCGTCGCGCGGGACGCCAAACGGCTCACGCGGCTCGTACGTGGCTCGCGCGCCTACGAAGGGCAGTACGCGGGCATGGTCGCGGGCTACCGGGTCGGGCCCGACTACATCGAGGCTCACCGCGTCTTCGTGGCCGTCACCGACGAAGAGGGCGAAAGCCGTGTGATCGGTTTCTACTCGTTGCTCCTCGCCTCGCGGGAACTCGACCTGCTGTTCGTCGCCGACGAGGCGCAGGGGCGCGGGGTCGGGCGGCTGCTCGTCGCGCA
This sequence comes from Streptomyces phaeoluteigriseus, assembly GCF_001896135.2. Lineage (GTDB taxonomy): Bacteria > Actinomycetota > Actinomycetes > Streptomycetales > Streptomycetaceae > Streptomyces > Streptomyces phaeoluteigriseus. The sequence goes on along the minus strand of NZ_MPOH02000003.1, from coordinate 185,408 downwards.
CATGCAGTCCGAGGCGCGCGCCGCGGGGCTCGACCGTGTCCGGGTGGTCTCGCACCCTCCCGCCGAGGGCTTCTACCGCGGCGTGGGTGCCGTGCGCACCGGGACCGCCCCCGCCGCCCCACCCGCCGTGGGGTGGGCCCGCCCCGAGTTCGAGTTCCTCATCCCGCCGGCCTGACCGGCCCCACCCACGGCCACAGGTACGGGCTACGGCTGCGACAAGCCGTCCAGCGGCCGGAGGAACCGGCGCTCGTACCGCTTGATGCAGCGGGTGGTGCGAGCCAGCTCGAACGCGGCCTGGCACTCCGGGTCCCGCATGCTGTCCGCGCGGTACTGCTCGTAGGCGGCGAGGCTGGGGAAGGAGAAGAGGGCGTAGGCGATGTCGCTGTCACCCTCACTCGGCAGGAAGTAGCCGTGGTGCGTCCCGCCGAAACGGTTGACCAGCCCGACCCACCGGCGGCCGTACTCCTCGAAGTCCTCGAGCTTGTCGGCGTCGATCTCGTACTTCAGATGAACCGTGATCATGGCTCCATCATGCCGCGTCACCGATGAGGCCCGAGAGGCAGTTCTCAGGTGGTGGGCTCCGGCGCCGGGCATTCCACGGACGGTGGGCAGAACCAGGCGCGGGCCGTGTCGAGCAGTTCGCGTTCGTCCTCGGTTCCGTCGCCCTGTGCGCCGTAGACGATGAGGGCGTAGTTCTCGCCGTCGGCCGCCCCGAAGCGGTGGTCGATGACGTGGTAGGCGGAGCCGGTGGTGGGTTCGCCGCTCAGTTCGTCCGCCGTGTACTCGTGCTCGGCCGCCTCGTTCCCGGACGGGTCCGGCACGTACTCCACGTGAATCTCCTGGTAGCCGTCCAGCTTGCTCGCCGTGCTCTGGGCCTCCACCACCGAGGCGTGCGGGGAGTCCTCCATGAGCTGGAAGATCTGGATCCGGCGGATGCCGTCGGGCGCGCGGTACTCCACGATGTCGATGCCGTACTGCGACGGGTTGCTCTCGCGGGACCAGCCCTCGGGCAGGGCGATACGGAAGCCCTCCGGGTCGGCCGGGTCCTGGTAGCCCGAGGGCGGCGACGCCGATGCCGTCACGGTCGGCCCGGCCGTCGTCTCCCCACCCGGGACGCCGCCGTCGGTGACGCCCGGATCGACGGGTGCCTCCTGGGCCGGCGGACGGTAGGGCTTCGGCTCGTCCTTCCAGACCAGGGCCCACGTACCGAAGGCCACTCCGCTCACGGCGAGGACGATCGCCGTGCGCTGCAGGACGCTCCGCTGGCGCGGCAGGTCGAGGTACTGCTCGGCGTGGAAGAGGCGTTCACGTCGTGATCCGGCCCACTCCTGCCGCTCGGTGTCGAACACTCTCATCGCTGCCGTCCTCCGTGCCCCACTGGCGTGTCCGTCATCGGGTGTGGTCCGCGCATCAGCCGAGCAGTTGGGCGACACCCTGGACGACGGCGGTGGCCGAGGCCACCGCGCCGACGGCGGCCCCCTGGGAACCCAGCCAACCGCGCACTCCGACCAGCAGTCGGGTGAGCCGGCCGCTGTCGGCGGTTCCCGCGCCCACGATCTCGGCCTCGGCCTCGGCGAGTTCGCCGTCGAGCACCGCGTCCTCCTCACTGCGGTCCGCCACCGAGGGCAGCGCACCGCGCAAGTCGCGGATGGCGGCGAGGAGTTCGGCGTGCCGGGGGTCGGGTGCCGCACCGGTGGTGTTGTACGACGTCGCCGTACCGTGGCTGCCGGTGGCGATCGACCCCCCGGTCATCGAGCCGATGCTCACGCCGCCTCCGCTGCTCGGCGGCTGCTCCGGACCGCTGTCTGGGCTGCTCGACATCTGGGGAGTCCCCTCTCTCATGTCTCTCGTGGCCGGTGGTTCGGGTGTCAGGGCGTGTGGTTCGCGCGGGTCGCCGACGGGGACGCCGGCGTGCCGGCGTGGTGGGCGGCGTGGCCGTGGCTGCCCGTGGCCACCGCGCCGCCGGACATGTCCTTGATGAACACGCTGCCGCCACTGAGCTGGTAGACGTGCTGCTCGAACTCCTCGGTGCGGTAGCCGTGCGCCTTGAGGGCTTCGCGGACTCCGTTGACGATGCGTTCCTGGATCGTCTTCACGTAGCGGGTGCTGTCCATCCGCTGGAAGGCCGACAGCCCCTGCGTGCTCGCCACTTCGCGCAACGAGACTCTCGGCACGTCCGGGGGCTCCTCGCTGTCCTTCCAGCCGGTCATCAGCGCGCTGCGCAGGGTGGCGAGTCCGCCGATGCCGGTGTCGACCGCGACCACGGGTGCCTGTCGCAGCGCACGCAGCGCCGCTCGGACCCAGGTCTCGGGAAGCTTGTCCACGAAGGTGTCGACGGCGCGGAAGTCCCTGCGCACGGGTCTGAGGACGAAGGGCAGCACTTCGAGCATGAGCATGCGGCCCTGGGTGTGCACCCGGACGAGGACGGTGACGACGACCTGCTCGTGCCAGGCCCCGACGCGGACGCGCAGGAACACCCGTCGGCCCTCGCCGCCCTCGTCTACGGCTTCGCGCAGGTGGGCGGCGACCTGTGCGGGGTCGTAGACGGAGCGGCCGCGCCGTTGACCGGCTCCCTGAGGGGCGGCGGCCGGGTCGGGGACGCCGCCGATCTCGAGTTCCTCGTCGCGCGCCACGCCTCCCGGGAGGTAGACGAACCGCTCGACCTCCAGGTCCCGAAGCCGGTCCCGGCCGCTCAGGGCGGCGGACTCGCGCAGCCGTGTCAGCTGCGGTTCGATCATGGAGAGCGCGGAGTCGGCGGTGAGGGGGCCGCTGATCCGGAGGGGTGGAGCGCCGCCCTCGTCGATGCCGGCGGTCTGGTGGGGCAGGACGCCGCCGCCGTCGGTGCTGCCGGAGCCGGGGTCCGCGGAGTCGGTCTCGCCGGCCTGCCGGGGGCGCTTGCGGAGTTCCATCGCGAAGGACCAGGGCGTGCCCTGCTCCCCCAGGCCGACGAAGGGGCTGTCGTCGCCGTACAGCGTGAGCGCGGCCTCCTGCTCACGCCGGACATCGTCGCGGACCCTCTCGTACAGGTGCCCCGCGGGCAGCTCCGGCTGGGTGGCGGTGGGAAACGTCCAGCGGGACAGTCGACGGCACAGGCCCTTGCGCTGCCAGGTCTGGTACCACCAGGCGATCAGCGCCATCGCGAGCGGGAACAGCAGGGGATACGGCGTCTGGACCCCACCACCGAGTACGCCGAAGACGTACCGCCACCAGTAGAAGAGGGCGAAGGCCCCGGCCACCAGGGAGAACAGGGAACCGGCGCCGTCGGCGGCCTTGGCGACGGGGTCCGGTAATCCGGCCGACCGGGCGGCGCTGCCGCCTCCGCGGGCCGTGTGGGCGAACCACAGCGCCAGGCAGACCATCGCGTACAGCACGGACCAGGGCAGGGGCATCCCGTCGGTGAGCCGGTCGTCACCCTCGAAGAACGCGAGGACGACATCGCCGAAGTGGACGTCGGCGCCGTCGCCCCAGCGGTCGGAGAGGCTGTCCCAGAACATGATCACGTCGGACAGGAAGAAGCCCACCCAGGCCCCGAGCATCAGCAGTGCGGCCCGCGCCTCCTGCCGGGTCACCCGCAGGGCGTGCGAGAGGACGGGCAGGACGTCGATGCCGTTGGGCGCGGCGACCGGCCGCTCGCGGTGGTCGAGCAGTTCCTCGATGACGCGACGTCGGAATCCCGCGTCCTGATAGACGCCGGCGCACAGCAGGCGCGTGGCCTCCGTACGGCTGTAACGGTGTTCCGGAAGGCTCACGCCAGACACGTCGCTCCCCCTGATGGTTCGTCAACTCCCTTGTGGTGCCGCACTGTCGGACGGACGCACCACGCCGGTTGACACCGGCGACTCCGGCACGCTGCCGACCCCCCACGGACGACATCTGACGGGGTGACGAGCATGGCGGGCCGCCACTCCCGTGTCGAGGGATGCGGCGGCAAAAGTACTGCCGCCGTGGTGCCGCTGGGACAGCTTGTGCTCACAGTTGCCGCGATGGAGTGAAAGACGGTGAGGTCACTGGACGCGGCGCTCCGGCATCGGTAGGTCAGCCGTCGGCGGTTTCCTCCTGCCAGTCCGAATCGGCGACCCGTGTCGGAGCGGCATCACCCGCTGCGACGGTCCGGCGCACGGCCGTGAGCGCCGGGCCGGGACGACGCGCCGCCTTGGGTGCCCGGCCGGGCCGGCGCTCGCCCCGGGTCTCCGCGACCAGCGTCCCGACGCCGGCGAGCAGCCCCTTCTCCTCGACGATCCCGCGCAGACGGTGCGCGGCGCTGCCCCGCGCCAGCGCTTCTTCCACCAGGCCCCGTACGGTGTCCCAGTCGCCGGCCGCCTCCAGGGCCGGGCGCAGCCGCCGGAGCATGTCGCGAAGGACGGCGGGTGCGGGCTCGGCGAGCCGGGTCACGGGGTGGACGAGATCGCCCTCCAGGCCCGCGCGGGCCGCCCGCCAGCCCGCGGCCCGAAGCCACTCGTGCCGTCCGTCGCAGTGGGCGCCCCGCCGGGCCGGCTCCTCCAGCCGGGCACGCGCGTCCTCCACCAGGGCCCGGAACAGCCCGGCGATGAGCACGACCGTCTCGGCACGCGGGCAGGCGTCGCAGATGCGCAGTTCCAGCGTCCGCTGGTGATCGGAGGGCCGTACGTCGTAATAGACCATCCCCGGATCGCTGATCACCCCGGAGCGCACCAGGTCCGTGACGGTGGCGTCGTACTCGCCGGCTCCGGCGAAGCAGCCGGCCGGTCCGGAGGTGGGCCACCGCTGCCACAGCATCGCGCGCCAGCTGGCGTATCCGGTGTCCGCGCCGAGCCAGAACGGCGAGCTGGCGGACAGCGCCAGCAGCGGGGGCAGCCACGGCGAGATTGCGCACATGATCCGTACGGCTGTGTCCCGATCGCTCACGTCGACATGGACCTGGGCGCTGCACACGAGGTGCTCGTCGGCGACCTGCCGGTATTCGTCCGCCATGCGCCGGTAGCGGGGGTCGGGGGTGGCATCGCCCGAGGTCAATCGCGCGAGAGGCGCGGTCCCGGCCGCCACGACGGCGAGTCCGAGACCGGAGGCCGCCGCGTCGAGCCGCAGCCGCGCCTTGACCACGTCGGCGTGCAGGGAGTCCAACGAGGCGTGCACCCCGCTGTTCCACTCCACGGCGGACCGCTGCAGCTCGGCGGTGAAATCGGACCTGAGGCGCAGGCGGCCGAGGACCGCGTCGGCGCGTGGTACCAGCAGCCCGCTCTCGGTGTCCAGCACATGGAATTCTTCTTCTACCCCGATCCGAACGGCCACGGCACTCCCTCATCCGCACCGGACGATCGCCCGCCCGGTCGGAGACCCGCGGCGATCACAGCCCACCACGAGTTCCCGGCATATGCGTAAATAAGCCTCATTTCTGCACCCATGTGTCGCCGGTGTCACAAATGAGCGGCACCCGGGTGTGGGCGCCGGCCACCGCGCGGTTCCGGGAGGGGGCCCGACGCCGACGCAGGAGTAGCGTGAGAGCAGAGGCACGCCATGCCGACCGTTGACCGGCGTCAGGCGGTGGACGCACCGGAGGTTGTTCCTTCGGAGACGGGACTCCGTCGACCCCGGTGGCACGACAGATGCCGACTGAAGGGGCCTGGGGCCTTGCGAAGGAACACACGATGAATGCCGACGACGCGTACGACGCCAGCCACATCACCCAGTGGCTGCTGGAGACGGACTCGCTCGAAGACTTCCTCCAGACGCTGGCCGACGCCGCCCTGGAGCTGTCCCTCGCGGAAGGCGCCGGAGTGACGCTGGAGCGCGACGGCCGGCCCGTCACCGTGGTCAGCGTAGGGCCCGCGGCGCCCAAACTGGATGAGAAGCAGTACGGGCAGGACGACGGCCCCTGTCTCCAGGCGCTCCGGACCGACGAGGAGGTCTCCGTCCCCGACATGCTCGACGAGAGCCGCTGGGGCGACTACCCCGCCTACGCCGTGTCCTGCGGGATCCGCTCCTCCTTCTCCCTGCCGATCGCCGCCCACACCCACACCGCCGGCGCCCTCAACCTCTACGCCGGTCCGCCCAACGCGTTCCGGAGGGCCGACCTCGCCGCCCTGCGGTCCCTGGCCGCCCAGGCCACCGGCGGCATCGCCCTGGCCCAACGCATCAGCGACACCCAGGAGTTCGCCGAACAACTCAGGACCGCCATGCAGTCCCGCAGCGTCATCGACCAAGCCCTCGGCGTGGTCATGGGCCAACGCCGCTGCACCGCCCAGGATGCCTTCGACACCCTCCGCTCGGCCTCCCAGCACCGCAACATCAGACTCCGCGACCTCTGCACCGAACTGATCACCAACCTGACGGGCCACCCCCCGACCAACCCTGAGCTGCGGCCCCGGCCCTGACGGCACAGGGCTTGCCCGCGACGTCACGGCGACACGGCGACAACCGCTGCGCGATTCCCGGCACCCCTCCACGCCCGCGCGTGGACCGCCAGACGCCCGCCTGACGACCGCCCGGAAACGGAAGGATCGGCCCCAGGTATCCCTACGGCGTCGACGTCGGCGTCGGCACGTCCAGCGCACGGCTGAGGGCGGAGGTGACAGCGGTGGCGTGCTCGGGCAGGTGCCGGGCGGCCCACGCGGCGGCCACCTGGAGGAAGTCGCCCAGATCGCGCTCCGCGTCCGCGAGCAACCGGCGCAGGTCGGTGACGGGCAGCTCGATCACCGGACTGTCGTCACGCTCGGCGTCGACGGTCAACCGGACGGTGTCGCCGTGCCGTTCGGCAAGCGGAGAGGGGTCGTGGCCGAAGGAGGCGAAGCCGTCGCCGTCGACGACCTCCCGCCAGTCGCGCCTCTCGTCCAGCCCGTTGCAGCAGCCGGGCAGCAGTGTGGTGCCGGTTGCCGTGTCGGTGATGCGCAGGCCCCCGGACGCGAACAGGTCGTCCATGGTGAGCAGTCCGTGCAGGAAGCCCCCGAGCGGATCGGCGGGCCGAGGCGGACGGCCGTCGTCGCCGGGGTCCATGTCGTTGCAGTCGACGATGCGCATCACCGCCGTGCCGACCTCCGGCGCGTCGAGCCCGCCGCTGAGCGGCAGAAAGCCGTACGGCACGGAGCGGGCGACAGGCCACAGGCCGAAGCCCCCGCAGGCGTAGATCTCCAGAACGGGCTCCACGACGATCACCCGGGAAGTCTGCGGCACACGCCCTCGCCGCGCACGGCGATCACCGCGCACGACCCCTCTCCGTGGCCGCGGAGGTCCTCGGGAACCGACACGTGGCCGCGAGATTCCTCGGGAACCGACACCCGTGGACGCCGCGCCCCCGACACCCGCACGCCGCGGGCGCCGGCGCCTGAGTACCCGTACCTAGGCCGATCGTGTCGCTCGGCTCAGTCGCGGCCGATCTTCGTCGCCCACGATGACATGGCCCCACCCCGCGTCGAAAGAGGTGCTCATGGACCATGGCCTACAGCTGCGCGCTGCCACTGCGGAGGATCGCGAGTGGATCCACGAACTGCGCCACCGTGTGTACGCACAGGAGTTGGGCCAGCATGCGCCGAATCGGGTCGGGCGGCTTCGCGACGGGCTGGACGGTGACAGCGTCTGTCTGGTCGCGGCGCGAGGCGCGGCCCGCGTCGGCTTCATCAGCGTGACTCCGCCGTGGTCGGGGCGGTACGGGCTGGACAAGTACCTGACCCGCGACGAGTTGCCGCTGCTGGCCGAGGACGATGTGTTCGAAGTGCGCATCCTCACCGTCGAGCCGCGCCGACGGGGCGGCGCGGCGGCGCCGCTGCTGATGTACGCGGCGCTGCGCTGGATCGCCGCGCGGGGTGGCCGCCGGGTGGTGGCGATGGGGCGCACCGAGTTGCTCGGCATGTATCTGGCCGCGGGCCTGCGCCCGGTCGGTCGCACCGTGCGCAGCGGTGCGCTGACGTTCGAGGTGCTGACCGGCGAGGTGAGCGAACTGACGAGGGTCACGATGGACCGCTACCGCGCCCTGGTGGAACGTCTGCGGTCCGCGGTGGACTGGCGGCTCGACGTGCCGTTCGCGCCCGGGCCCGACGGCTGCGAGCACGGTGGCGCCTCGTTCACCGCCATCGGCACGGACTTCCGTAGCCTGCACCGCCGCCATGAGGTGGTCGCGGCCGACGTACTGGACGCCTGGTTCCCGCCGGCCCCCGGGGTGCGTGCGGCGCTCGCGGAGGATCCGGCGTGGGCGGCCCGGACGTCGCCGCCGACCGGCGCCGAGGGCCTGGTGGCGGAGATCGCCGCGGTCCGGGGGTTGCCGGCGGAGACGCTCGCGGTCGGCGCCGGCTCGTCCGACCTGATCTTCAGGGCGTTCGGCCGGTGGCTGACCCCGGAGAGCAGGGTGCTCCTGATGGACCCGGGCTACGGCGAGTACGCCCACGTCACGGAGAGGGTGATCGGATGCCGGGTGGACCGCTTCCGGTTGCGCCGCGAGGACGGCTGGCGGATCGATCCGGCCCGGTTGTCCGCCGCGGTCGGGTCCGGCCGCTACGACCTCGTCGTGGTCGTCAACCCGAACAACCCGACCGGCCGCCACGCGTCGGCCGCGGAACTACGCTCCCTGATCGCCGCCGCGCCGGCCCGGACCCGCTGGTGGATCGACGAGGCGTACCTGGGCTACGTCGACCCGGCCGAGTCGCTCGCCGACCTCGCCGCGACGGACCCGCGGGTGGTGGTGTGCACCTCGCTGTCGAAGATGTACGCGCTGTCCGGCATGCGGGCCGCGTACCTGGTGGCCGAGCCCGACACCGCGGCCCGGCTACGCCGTTGGACGCCGCCCTGGCCGGTCAGCCTCCCCACGCAACTGGCCGCCGTGGCAGCTCTGCGCGACCCGGCGTACTACAGCGGCTGTTGGCTTCGCACGCACACGCTGCGCCGTCAACTGGCTGCTGATCTGCGCGGGTTGGACGAGACGTTGGTGGTCGAGGAGTCGGTGGCCAACTTCCTCGGCGTGACGCTGCCGGCCGGCGGACCGAGCGCCGCTCGATTCGTCGGTGAGTGCCGCCGCCACGACGTGTACCTGCGCGACCTGTCACCGCTGTCCTCTCTCTACCAGGGCCGCACCGTGCGCATCGCCGTCAGGGACACCGTCGAGAACGCACGCGTCGTGGCCGCGGTCCGGGCCGCGCTGGACCTGCTGCTGCCGTCGCGCCAGGTCTCGCCCGTCCCGGTGTCCGAGGGCGTCACGGCCGCCGGCCCGGCCCGGTGATCACGGTGGCTTCGCTGGCGCCCTACCTCGGTGGGGCGCTGGCGTTCAGCGGCGTCGCGGTGGCTGCCTCCCGGCGCCGCGAGCTGCGGATCCGGTGGTGTGCCTGGGCGGTCGGGGTGCCGCTGGTCACCGGTGCGTTCTGGCTGGGCAACCCGGGGACGGCGGCCGTCGCCGTCGCCGTCGCGGTGATCGCCGTACAGGAGTACGGCGGGCTGATGCGGCTGGGCCGGGCGGACCGGGTGGTGCTGGCCGCGGCGGTGGCAGGGATCGTACTGGCCGCATGGCTGGCGCCAGGACAGGTGCTCCGGGTGGCCGCGATCGGTGCGCTCGCGGTGGCCGCGGTGCCGCTGCTGGCCGGGGACGCCGACCGTGGCCTGCACCGGCTCGGGGCGGGTCTGCTGGGACTCGCCTGGCTCAGTGCGCTGGCCGCGCTGGTGCCGCTCGGGGCGGGCGCGCTCGCGCTGTTCGTCGCGGTCTCGGTCGCCGACATCGTGGCGTACTTCGCCGGCAGGCGACTCGGAGGGCCTCGGCTGTCGCCGCTGTCTCCGGCCAAGCGGTGGAGCGGGACCCTGGCGGGGGCGGCGGCCGGGCTCGGCGCGCTCGCCGTGCTGTCCGCGTTCGACTGGCCCATGGCGGTGGCGGTCGCGGTCGGCGGCCCGGCCGGAGACCTCCTCGAATCGATGATCAAGAGAGGTGCTCGCGCAAAGGACACCGGCCGCTGGCTACCCGGCTCAGGCGGCCTGCTCGACCGGATCGACTCCCTGCTCGTCGCACTGGCCGTGCTGCTCGTCCTGCGCTGAGTCCTGGACGGACCGCACGGGCGTACGCCGCGGCGAGCCTGACCGGTCGAACTGCGTATCGGGCGCGGCGTCGCGGCCGCGCCGGCAAGCCGTGCTGAACGTCTCGTCCCAGGGCGGCCCCGGATCGCCGCGTGCTGCCGAACCTGAAGGCGAGCCGGTACCTGAAGGCGAGCCGGTCGGTGCCGTGGAGCGCGGCACGCGGAGCGCGCACGACACCGAGGACCACCTCACCGAGCCTGTCCGGCTTCCCGTGGTGCGCGAACGCCCCTAGCCAGTGCGGCGGGACCCGGAACCCGTGTTCCTGGCAGGTATCGGCCCACTCCCCTCAACGCGCCTACGTGCATGGGGAGTCGGGCCCGGAGGCGATCGCCGGGGCCGACGGTCAGGTGCTCGTCGCGGGCCGGGATCAGACCTTGCCGGCGGCGAACGTCGCGGCCGTGTCGGCGTCGTCGCGGTAGCTGAGGTGGGCGAGCGTGTCCGTGCCGCCGCTCTCGCAGACGGGGTCACCGTCGGCGCAGATGTCGGGGGTGCGGCTCTGGTAGGTGCCGGTGACGCTCTTGCCGATGGCCCGGATCGGGTTGCCGAACAGCAGCACCGCGGCGACCTTCGGTTCGAGCGCGGTGGGAATGGTGGCCACGATGGGGTTGCCGACCGGCGCTCCGGCGCTGCTGATGCCGATGGAGTTGTCGACGACGTTCGCGCCCTGCGAATAGCCGACGAGGATGAAGCGCTGGTCGGGACAGGTGGCCGCCTGGCTCCGCACATGGTTCACCAGGTCACTGTTGCCTCGCGCGGCCGAGGTGAGGGAGAGGTTCGCGGGGATCCAAACGACAGGCGGCCCTAGCCGATCGGAACGGCCTGTCCCGTCACGCGTGTGCGCGTGCTCCGGGGGTCCACGTCGATCAGCAGGTCACTGGGGCGACCCATGTCCTCTCCCTGCCGGATGCTGATCCTGGTCGGGGCGGTGACGAGACCCAGGGTGCGCAGGTATCCGCCGAACGCCGCGGCGGCCGCTCCGGTGGCGGGGTCCTCGACGACGCCACCGACCGGGAACGGGTCGCGGGCGTGGAAGCGTTCCGGCGACTCGCGCCACACCAGTTGGAGGGTCGTCCAGTCGTGACGGCGCATCACCTCGGCGAGGCCCTCGAAGTCGTAGTCCAGGGACGCCAGGCGCGCCCGGGTGGCCGCGGCCAGGACCAGGTGGTCGTTGCCGCCGAACGCGACGTGCGGTGGCAGCGTCGGATCCAGGTCGTCGGCCGCCCAGCCCAAAGCCTGCAGAGCCGCGTCCCGTTCGGTGCGCTCGGCGGGGCGGGAGCGGGTGGCGACGCTGGTGAGCGTGGCCGACACGGTACCGTCCTGCGCCACGGTGGCCACCGGGATCTCGCCGGCCGCGGTGTCGAGGACGATCTCGCCGGGGCCCGTCCGCTCGGCGAGGGCGACGGCCAGGGCGACGGTCGCGTGCCCGCAGAAGGCGACCTCGGCGAGCGGGCTGAAGTAGCGGACGCCGAACCGTCGGTCCGTTCCGTCGCGGCTGGTGACGAAGGCCGTCTCGGAATAGCCGACCTGGGCGGCGACCGCGAGCATCGTCGCGTCGTCGAGCCCGCGGGCATCGAGCACGACTCCGGCGGGATTGCCGCCCGCCGGATCATGGGTGAAGGCCGTATACCGCAGGATCTCCACGGGCGGCCGGGGTGCGTTGACGGGGCTCGTCCCGTCGGCGTCGGTGCTCATGCGCTCCACGCTGCCATCCCCTGCCGATCGAGTCCAACGATGGATTTCGATCCCGTCCATCGCCTTACCGCATGACTCCACCTAACCTGGGGCGTGTGGACACCCGCCTGCTGCACACCTTCACGACACTCGCCCGGACGGGCAGCTTCACGGCCGCCGCCGCCGAGTTGCACCTGGCCCAGTCCACGGTGACCGTGCACATCCGCGCGCTGGAGCGGGAACTCGACGCCCGGCTGTTCGACAGGCTGCCCACGGGCGCACTGCTCACCGATACCGGTCGACGGCTGCTGGAGAGGGCCGAGGACGTACTCGACGCGGTGGCCCGGCTGCGGGCGGACGGTGACGGTGCCGGGGGCGTGGGGGGACGGGTCGTGGTAGGCACCCCCGAGTCACTGTGCACCACCCGGTTGCCGGGGGTGGTCGCGGCCCTGCGCACGAGCACCCCGAGGTGGACATCCAGCTGTACGCGGGCGGCACCGCGCAGTGCGTCGAGGGACTGCGGGCCGGGCGCCTGGACGTGGCCCTGCTGCTGGAGGAGGAAACCGACTTCCCCGATGTGACGACCGAGGCCGTCGCCCGCGAGCCACTCGCCTTCGTCTGCGCTCCCGGCCATCCGCTCGCCGCACGGACCGACGCGGCGACCTGGGCGGAACTCGCCACCGAGAGCGTCTTCCTGCTGGAGCAGGGCTGTTCCTACAGCGATGAGTTGGAGCGGCGCCTGCTCTCCGTACCCGGCGCCCGGCCGCGCCTGACCCGGTTCGGCAGCGTGGACGCCGCGCGTTCCTGCGTGACCGCCGGACTGGGAGTGACCCTGCTGCCCATGACGACCGTGCGGGACCACCTCGGCGACGGACGGCTGGTACGGCTCGTCGGGCCGCCGTTCGCCGATGTCCCGGTGCGGCTGGCCCGGCATCGCAGACGGTGGACGTCACCGGCCGTCCAGGCGTTCGTCCAGGAACTGGTACGGCAGTTTCCCCACTGACGAGCCCGTCCCGACCGGTGCGCGGACCGGGCCACCGGGCTCCGTCGGTCACGTGGGGTTCTACTTGCCCCCGGTGGCCTTGTCCGTGAGGGCGGCGTAAGCCAGTTGGAGCGCGTCCGCACCCGCCAGCGCGGTGAGCGCACCCATGGCCGTCCGTGTGGCGCGCGGCCAGAGCAACTGGCTGCCGGTCAGGGTCGCGGCCACCCAGACGCTCATGCAGAACGGGCAGGTCACCAGTTCGCCGACGGTGTCCTTGCCGTCGTCGGCGCGTGCCTCCTCGTGCAGTTCGGCCGGGCCCTGCGGGCCGACGTACCGCGTGAAGGGAGCCCGCAGCGGACTGGTCACCGATGCCTTGCTGATCAGTCGGCTCAGCCGGAAGGTGGCCACCGCGGTCAGGACCACGTCCCAGGGCTCCGGCCGGTCGGGCAGCGGACGCCCACGCAGCCGCACCAATGTCGCCCAGGCCGCCGTGTACGTCCCGAATCCCGCCATGGCCGCGAGGTAGCCGCCCAGCGGCCGTTCGTGGCCTGCCGAGTAGTCACGTTTCGTGCCCAGGGCGAGGCTCTTCAGGCGTTCCGCGAGGCGGCTGTCAGCTCCTGTGCCCATGATGAGTGCCCGTTCCCGTTCGTGTGCCGTGCGTTGGCCGGTCGTTCCCGCCACCGATGTTCGTGCGCCCCCCGCCGTTCCGGTTCGGGTCGTCGGGCGGGGGACGCCGGAAGTTGTGGATGTGGTGGTCGGCATCCATGTCCCCACCCGGGCGTCCGGCAAACGGAGCCGACCGGCGGCGCGTCCCGGCTCTCAGCCGCCCGGCCGGATGACCGCGCGTACGCAGCCGTCGGACTTGTGCTTGAACATGTCGTACGCCCGTGGTGCCTCGTCCAGCGTGACGGTGTGGGTCGCCAGATGCGATGTGCTCAGTTCCCCGGCCGCCATACGGTCGAGCAGCATCGGGATGTAGCGCTGGCCGTGCATCTGGGCACCGCGTACGGTCAGGCCCTTGTTGATCACCGCGCCCAGGGGGAACTTGTCCACCGCGCCGGCGAAGACACCCAGGATGAACACCGTCCCGGCCTTGCGGCACGCGTGGATGGCCTGCCGAACGGCGGTGGGACGGTCCGTCTGGAGCCGCAACTGCTGCTTGGCCTGGTCGTACAGGTGCACCGGGCTGTCGCTGTGCGCCTCCATGCCGACCGCTTCGATGCACACGTCCGGGCCCCGGCCGCCGGTCCGTTCGCGCAGTTCCGCCCCGACGTCGGTGGCCGTGTAGTCGATGACCTCGCTGCCGACGTGCCGCTCGGTCATCTCCAGCCGCTCGGGAATCCGGTCGATGGAGATCACCCGCTCCGCGCCCAGCAGAAGGGCGGCGCGCGCCGCCATCTGCCCTACGGCCCCGCAGCCCCACACGGCGACCACGTCACCGGGTTTCACGCCCGCCAGGTCCGCGCCCATCCATCCCGTGGGGACCGAGTCGGACACGAACAGCGCACTGGTGTCGTCGATGCCCTCCGGGACGGGGAAGGCGCCGTAGTCCGCGAAGGGAACGCGCACGTACTCGGCGTGGCTGCCGCGCAGCCCGCCCATGGCGTGCGAGTAGCCGAAGATGCCGCCGGTGTCGGCGCCGAACAGGGCCTGTCCGATGCCGGGGTTGGTGTTGGTGTTGTCGCACAGCGACCACAGGTCGTTGGCGCAGTACCAGCAGCGGCCGCAGCCGACGAACGAGCAGACGACGACCCGGTCGCCCACCTTGTGGCGGCGCACCGCGGCACCGACCTCGACGACCTCCCCGAGGAACTCGTGACCGATGACGTCCCCGGACCGCATGAAGGGGATGTAGCCGCCGATGAGATGCAGATCCGAGCCGCAGGTGGTCCCCGCGATCAGCCGCACGATCACGTCCTGGTCGTTGCGCAGAACCGGATCGGGCACGTCCTCCACGGCGAGCTTGTTGACGCCTTCCCAGCACAGAGCCTTCACAGCACACCCTCCCCGCCCGCGCGCCTGGTCAGCAGCCCGACGAGTTTCCCGCCGGGGGTGTCGTGCGTGGTGGGTGGCGCGTCGGGCAGCAGCACCTCACCGGCCTCCAGCAGCGACTTCGCCTCGCGCAGGGCGCGGCGCAGATCCTGGCGCGGGTCCTGACCGGCGAGCCGCGCGGGCACGGAGTCCGAGGTGCCCGACCGTGTCTGCCTGAGGCGTACGGCCAGCTCCGTGCCCCGGTCACCGGGTGCGGGGCGGATCCGCGTCTCGATCCGGTCGCCGTACTCCTGGAGCGGCGCCGGCAGCCTGTCGGGCTGGATGTCACCCGGTCCGCGATTGATCGTCACCGTCAGCCAGCGGTCGGCGGCGGCCGGATCCGCCGGACGCACCGTCGAGCGCCGTACCACGACGGCTCCGGCGGCGAGCGCGGCAGCGGCTGCCCACAGTGATTTTCTGGAGGTCATCGGCGTCACGTCCCATCCCGGCTGTGTCGTCCTCCGGCGGCGCATGGATGAGCGCCGGTGCTCGGCGAGTACCCCCGCAGCGCGTTGCATGCCGGCGGTGGTACCCGCCGGTCGGGTGGCTGTCTCGCGTCGGTGCGGCGCGGGCGCCGTGCTCCGGTGCCGGCGCCGTCAGGCTGGGCCGAGGCTCCCGTCCGCCCCTTCCGGCGAGTGATCTCCGCGCCCGGGGGGACACGCCTACCCACCATCGACCGCCCTGGAGGCGAGAGTGACCTTCAATCCCTTGGAACAGCGCGGTATCCCGCTGGACCGCCAGCTCAGGAACTGGCGCGAACTGAACGTCACCCCCATCGATCCCGACCACTGCGACCCGTACACCCGCTGCCGCATCATCACGATGAACGGCATCGAGGTCGAGGCGATCATGTTCAGCCATCAGCTGGCCCGGAACACCGTCGATCCCGAGGTGAAACGCCAGCTGGCTCGGACGCGGTACATCGAGGCGCAGCAGCAGAAGGTGGTCAACTGGCTGTTGCCCGGCGTGTCGTCGGTGCTGGAGACGACGATCGCCTACGAGCAGGTGGCCGTGGACCTCACCGCCTGGGTCGCCCGCATGGAGCCGGACCCGTACCTGAAGCAGGCGTACCAGTTCGGTGTCCTGGAGGACTTCGACCACCTGTACCGGTACGCGAACCTGTACGAGATGATCGAGCACCGCAAGGCGGAGTCGATCGTCGAGGGCCTGACCGAGGTGATGCCGGGCCGGCCGACGAAGTTCCACCACCGCCACCCGACCGACAACGTCCGCGACCCGTACGTCAAGGACGAGACCAACCCGCTGTCGAAGCTGCACGCGCTGACGATCATGTCCGCGGAGCAGCAGACCATGAACTTCTACATGAACACCGGCCCCACCTACATGGAGCCGATCGCCCGCCAGCTCTACCAGGAGATCGGCCTCATCGAGGAGGAGCACGTCACGCACTACGAGTCGCTGGTCGACCCCGGCGAGACGTGGTGGGAGCAGCTCGTCAACCACGAGTACAACGAGTGCTACCTCTACTACTCCTTCATGGAGCAGGAGAGCGACCCGAAGGTGAAGGCGATCTGGGAGCTGCACCTGAACCAGGAGCTGGAGCACCTGCACATCGCCTGTGACCTGATGCGCCGTCACGACGGGCGCGACCCGGAGTCGGTGCTGGCACCGCAGCTGCCCGATGTGCTGACCTTCGAGCCGAACAAGGCGTATCTGCGGGAGCTGCTCGACACGCAGATCGACCTCACCACGCTCGGTGCCGGGTACGTCCGCGAGGCCCACGAGCGCTTCGAGAAGATGCAGGAGCAGATCCACGGCGGTGAGGCGCCGCCGAGCGAGCGGGTCATGACCCAGCACGACGAGATGTTCGGGCGCGAGTACCGCGTCGAGACCGAGGGCGAACACCCCGACCCCGCCCTGCGCGAGAAGTGAGGAGAGCGGCCATGTCCGAGCTTCACACCCCACAGGCCGGCGACGACGCCGCCCCGGACAACGACGTGGTGTCCCTGCTGATGCGGCAGCACGGAGACATCCGCAATCTCTTCGACGAGGTCGAGGCCTCGACGGGAGAAGCCCGGCAGGAGGCCTTCCACCGCCTGGTACGCCTCCTCGCCGTCCACGAGACGGCCGAGGAGGAGGTCGTACACCCGTTCGTCCGCCGCAGTGTCGCAGGCGGCGACGAGGTGGTCGAGGCCCGTCTCGCGGAGGAGCGGGCGGCGAAGGAGACACTGAGCGACCTGGACGACATGGACACGGGGGACCCCAAGTTCATGCCGCGACTGCTGGCGCTGCGCACCGCGGTCCAGGAACACGCGCGCGCGGAGGAACGCTACGAGTTCGTCCACATCCGGCGCAGTGCCGACGCGGCGGCACTCGCGTCCCTGGCCAAAGGCGTCAAGGCGGCCGAAGCCATGGCACCCACCCGGCCCCATCCGGGCGTGGAGTCCGCGACGGCCAACGTGGCGCTCGGGCCGGTCGCCGCTCTGATGGACCGCACCCGAGACGCCGTCCGTACGGCCATGGGCCGCGACTGACGTCGTCCGTTCCGGCCGACGGTGACATGTTCGCCGCTGCCGCAACACCCGACGCGGGGCCCCACCGCACCGAGCGGCAGGGCCCTTCCGGGGAACGCGGCTTTCCGGGTGGTGAGGCCCGAGCCGGGTCGCCGCCGCGCCTCGCGGTGCGGCTGACCCGCCGTACCCCGTGGTGTCCCGATTCGAGCGGGTCCGGTCGGCGGCGGTGGGATCGTCGCGGTGCCCGGCTCCCGATGGATGGCGCGCCCGTCGGGAGCCACTGGCAGTGCCCGGCAGGGACCGCTCCCGGGGCCGATTCCCCGCACCCGAGTGGGCCCCGGCTCCTCGTGGCCGCGTGCCCGGTCTCTGGTCCCCACGGTGGTCCCTCAAGGCCGGTCATGGCTGCCTCCGGCGGCGTCAGGGGCTGGGCGGGTTCCCCGCGGCCGACGCGGGAACCAGCGGACGCGCGTCAGAGGACCGGCGAGTCCGCACTCGGCCTGCGCACCACCGTGAGCAGATCCCCCTGCCCGGCCACCGCCTCCAGGGACAGCGTGCGGTACCCGGCCCGGTCGAACAGCACCGTGATGCGGTCCAGGTCCTCACTGAGCACGGTGCCCTCTCCCCACTGCTCGTGCCGCACTTCGGTGCCGACGGGGAAGGCTGCGGCCGACGGGTGAGCGGTGCGCGCCTCCTTCCCGTCCTCGGCTCCCTCCTCGTCGCACCCGTCGCAGTTGCCGCAGGGCGCCGGGTAGGCCTCACCGAAGTAGCCGAGCAGGAAATACCGCCTGCACCCTGTGGTTTCGGCGTACGCCCGTGCCATCTCGACCCGCGACCGGTCGGTCCGGCGATGCTCCTCCGCGGCCTTCTGCGCCTGCTCGGTGGCCCGGCGGCGAGACACGCCCGGTGCGGGACGTACCTCGCCCTCCTCCCCCGTCGCGACGGCGTCGGCCTCCTCCAGCAGGTTCACCGCCGCGGTGACCCGGTTCCTCGACAGGCCCGTCTCCCGGCGCAGTCCCTCCAGGTCGGCCGGGTCCCCGCGGTGACCGTGGACGGCCTCGACCACGTCGGCGAGGGCGCCGCGGCCCGGACTGCGGCCCGCGAAGAAGGTCTGCATGCCGGTGTCGTCCGGCCGGTAGTGCAGGACGGCCAGGGCAGGACGTCGGTCTCTGCCGCAGCGACCGATCTCCTGGTAGTAGGCGTCCAGGGAGCCCGGCAGCGACGCGTGCAGGACGAACCGCACGTCCTCCTTGTCGATGCCCATGCCGAAGGCCGAGGTCGCCACCACGACGTCCGCCGTGCCGGAGAGGAAGGCGTCATGGATGCGGGCGCGTTCGGAGGCCCGCATCCCGGCGTGGTAACTCTCGGCGGCCAGTCCCAGAGAGGCCAGTTCCGTGGCGTAGTACTCGCTGTCCTTGCGGGTCGCGGCGTACACGATGCCCGGCTTCGGCTCGGCCGCGGCCCGCTCGACCACGGCCCGGCGCCGGTCGGCCTCGTCCAGGAAACGGCTGACCTCGAGCCTGATGTTCGGCCGGTCGAAGCCGGTCACCATCACCCGGGGCCGGCGCATGCCCAGCCGTTCGGCGATCTCCTTGCGCACCGGTGGGGCGGCGGTCGCGGTCAGGGCCAGCACCGGTGGGCCGCCCACACGCCGTACGGCCTGTGCCAGCCGGAGGTAGTCGGGGCGGAAGTCGTGCCCCCACGAGGACACGCACTGGGCCTCGTCCACCACGAACAGAGCGGGACGCGCCTCGGCCAGCTGTTCCAGCACCTCGTTCTTGGCCAGCTGCTCCGGTGACAGGTACACAAAGCGGGCCTCGCCCCGGCGCACCGCCTCCCAGGCGGCCGCCGTGTCCGCGGCACCGAGGTCGGAATTGACCGCGACGGCGCCGGGCACGCGGTCGCCGTCCGGCAGACCGGCGATCTGGTCACGCTGAAGGGCAAGCAGCGGCGACACCACGACGACCGGCCCGGACAGCATCAGGGCGGGGACCTGGTAGACGGCGGACTTGCCGGACCCGGTCGGCATCACGACGAGGGTGTCCCCACCTTCCAGCACCCATTCCATGGCCGTGAGCTGCTCGGGCAGAAGTGTCTCCCAGCCGAACACGTCCGCGGCGATCCGGGTCAGGCGCTTCGCCCGCTCGTCCGCCGTCCCCGGCCCTGCGCGTCGTGCCATGTTCCGCTCCGCTCCCTCGTTGCCCGGGGCGGGCGCGTGCACGGGGTGCGCAGCGCCTGCCGCACCCCGGAGTACCCGCGGGCCTACGGACGATGCGGTGACCGTGCCCACTCGGCGCCGCGCGGTCCCACGACGGGACCGGCGACGGCAAGGACTCACCCGGCAGGGGCGGCGATCCGCCGGTCAGGCCCGCGGGCACCGGCCGGACGTCTGCCGCTGCCGGCGGCCCCGGCCCTCACGACCCGTGCTCGTGGCGGTCTTCCCCGGCGCGACTCGCCATGACGCCGTCCGTGAGCCGTGCGGCGAGGGCGTCGGGCGTCGACGTGCCGACGGGCTCGGCGCTCGATCCGGCGGACGGTGAGGAACGGGATTGGCGTCAGAGTCCCGTAAGAAGCGCCGGTGCCGTGTTCCGCTACGGCGAGGGCGGGACCGGGAAGAGCATGCAACTGCTGGTGGCGTGGGCGAACAGACGACCCGTATCGTCGACCAACTGCGCCTGCGCGAGAGCGGTTTGGCGGCCCTTGCTGACAACTGTGCCGACGGCACGCACCGTTCCCGTGTCCACGGTGATCCGCCGCAGGAACTTCACCGTGAGGTCGAGCGAGGTGTACGCCATGCCCTGCGGAAGGGTCGACTGGACGGCACAACCGGCCGCCGAGTCGAGCAGGGTGGCGAAGATGCCGCCGTGCACGCTGCCGATGGGGTTGTAGTGCTCCTCGCCCGGTGTCAGGGAGAAGACCGCCCTGCCGGGCTCGACCTCGTCCAGGGTGAAGTCGACGGTGTGACCGACGGGTGGACCCGGCAGCCGCCCCGCGCGCAGCTCGCGCAGGAAGTCGATGCCTGACATGCGTCCGGCTGCTTCCGCCAGGATCGCGGGGTCGTCCCACTGATACGTACGCGTTCGTCCCACGAGTCGAGGCCTTCCGTCTGACTTTTGCAAGTGAAGCTAGCCCTCGGCTCACCTGACTGTCAATGACGAAGCCAGACCTCTACCATGGCGGAATGGAGTGGCTTGAGGCGAGCACGGAGAACTGCCCCGTCCAGCGCACGCTCGACGTGGTCGGAGAGAAATGGACGTTGCTGATCCTGCGTGACGCCGTCAACGGGGTCCGCCGCTTCGACGATTTCCACCGCCACATCGGCCTGTCGGAGGCCGTCCTCAGCGACCGTCTCCGGAAGCTGATCGCGGCTGGCGTCCTGCGGACCGTCCCGTACCGGGAACCCGGTAACCGCTCCCGCAACGAGTACCGCCTGACCCGCAAGGGCTGGGACCTGTGGCCCGTCCTCATGGCGCTGAGCCAGTGGGGCGAGGCCTACGCCCTCGGCACCGAGGGCCCCATGCTGGACGTCCGCCACACCGACTGCGACGCTCCGGTCCGCGTCGTCGTCGAGTGCTCCGCGGAGCATGCGGCCCTCACCCCCGGGGATGTCACCGCCCGACTGGGACCCGGCGCCCGCCCCCGCTCCTGACCAGGACCTCGCACGGCCCCCGCTCCTGGCGGGGACTTCGCACGGCCTCCGGTCCTGACGGGGATCTCGCACGGCCTCCGGCCCTGGCGGGGACTTCGCACGGCCTCCGGTCCTGACGGGGACCTCGCACGGCCTCCGGCCCTGGCGGCGAGCGCCTCACCGCCGTGGGTGGCGGCACCACCCTGTCTCCTGGTTCAAGGCCGACTGGCCTCCCGCCCTTGCGACGGCGTGACGGTCCACGTCAGCGACGGAGTGCGGCGACCGTGGCGGCCTGGGCACCTGGGGCGGGGAGGACGGGAGATCCGGATTCACACGGTGCAGGGTGCCGGGCGCTGCAGCGCCAGCGGCGGCGGGAAGTGTGGTGGGGGCCGGCGGTCCAGGCACCACAGCGCCGTCGCACGAGCGGCGACCCGAATGCCGATGACCGGGCCTGCGGCGGGCCTGGGCGCGGGCCCGAGCGACGCGTCGGCCGACGATGCCGCCGGCAGGCGTGTCCTCACCCTTCCCGCGAGGTGCCTTCGCACCGGTCGCCGGGGAGCCGACCACGCTCGACCCCGAAGTGACCGGTCGGCTCCCCCGGGATCCGGACGTCCGCCACCTGCGGCCCGGCCCGAACGCGCCGGGCATCGAGGACGTACGGGCACACCACTGGATGGCGGGCTCCCGCTCGGCATCCACGGCCGCCGGGCCGACGACGCCCGAACGCGGCACGACACCCCACAGCACGCCTTGGCAACGGCGGGTGCTCAGGCCGCCGTACGACAGGAACCGCGCCCCGCGCTCAGGCGCTCACCTGTCGGCGCGCGGCCATCCTCCGTGGGGCGGCATGGTGCACCGGCCTGCCCGCGCCGGCCGACTGCTGACGCCACAACCACAGGGACGTCACGGACAGCAAGGCGGTGAAGATCGCCAGGAAGAACACCGACACCCACATCTGCCGACTTCCCGGATCCTCCCACCCCGTCCACGCGGCCGAGGCGGCCCACAGGGCGGCTCCGCCCGCGTAGACGGGGCGGATGTGCCGCAGCTGCCGTGCGGCACGCACGGATTCGGTGTGATCCTTCTTCGGTGTCATGCCGGCCCGTGTACCCCGCAACTCGCACTCCATCAGTCCCCGGCTTCGGCGCGGGCGACCAAGTCGGTGATGTGCTCCCGCATGGCAGGCGCGTTGGTGTACCCGGGAAGTGGCGCAGTGGCTGATCGCGATGAGTTCGACGCCGCCTGCGGCCGGCGCCGGGCGGATCCCACCCGAGCGGCCAAAGTCGCCGGAGCGGGGCGCCGCCGAGGTGGCGCCCAAGACGGGATCCGACCCCGGCACGCCGGCCGGGCACCTCCCCGGACATCGCCACCCGGTCCGGGCACCTCCCGGTCCTCGCCACCCGGCTGGACACCACGCGGACACCGCCGCCGCGCGACCGACCACGGCGAGAGCCGGGCTCATGGGCGTCGATGCCATCGGCTTCAGCGCCACCACGTCCGCCCCCACGGCGAGGGTTCGGATGGTGGCACGCTTGTGGCCGACCGGGGGAAGTGCGGCGCGCTGCGGCGACGACGCGGCAACATGTGCGCTCACCCAGTGCTCCACAAGGCCCTCGCCAGCGCCGGCCTCGCCTCCCGGACACGGACCCCGCCCCGTCGCCTGCCCCCTCAGCCGTCCTGCCGGTCCGGCCCGCCCGACATACCTGCCGATCCCCCGGCCCGCCCGACGTCCCCGCCGATCCCTCTTCGCGGCCTCGGCGGCAGCGCCACCTGGTCTCCTCGCCCCCACCGCATCCCGATGCTGCAAGCGTGATCTGCGCTGCCGCAGCCGGCTGCCCGCGTCCGGGGGCCCGGCGAAGAGGTGAGCAGCGGGCGACGGCTCACGCCTGACGGTCGGGAGTCCGCCGGAACGCCACCGCCGCCGCGACGCCGCCTATCAGACCGAAGAGATGCCCCTGCCAGCTGACGCCGGTCGCCGTCGGCAGGACGCCCCAGAGGATCGACCCGTAGACGGCACCGACTAGGAGACCCACGAGTACGTCACCGATGCGGCGGTCGACGAAGCCGCGGACGACCAGATAGCCGAAGAGGCCGAAGACGACGCCGGAGGCACCCGCGGTCGTCGAGTACGCCGGTGACGTGAGCCAGACGCCGAGGCCGCTCACCAGGGTGATCACGGCGACGACGGAGAGGAAGCGGCGGATGCCGGACAGCGCGGCCAGGAAACCCATGACCAGCAGCGGCAGGCTGTTGGCCGCGAGATGGTCGAAGCCGAAGTGCAGGAAGGCGGCCGGCACCACGTCGCGCAGCTCGGCGAACTCGCGTGGCGTGATGCCGTAGGTGTCCAGGGCGTGGCCGCTGATCGCGTCGATGACTTCCAGCGCCCACAGCAGGGTGACCCACCCCGCGACCAGCACGGCCGCGTCGCGGGCCCGCGCCCGCCGCGATTCCGGTGCGGGGCGCGTCACGCCGTACGGTCCGTTCCGAGGTCCGGAACCGAAGTCCGATCCGTACACCACAGCAGCCCCCTCCGATGCCCTCGCATCCCGGCGACGACGCCCCACTCGCCGGTTCGCGGTCCTCGCCCGTCTACTGCTCAACGCAGCGAGGGCTCGTCGTGGTTCCAGCCTCGGGTGGCTTGTTCGGACCGCCCACTGCCCCGCACCGTCTCCATCTCCGCGCCCGCCGCCCGGCCGCTGGTAAAATGGGGGAACGCTTCGACACCGCCGGGGTCCGTACCAACGGGTACGGACCCCGGCGCGTTCCGGGCGTTCACACCGAGGAAGGTTCCCCATGAACGCGAAGTCGCCGGCCCCCGGACTCCCGCATGCCGGAAAGCACCGGTCGGCGACGGCGCCGCAGGGTGAACTCACCACACCGCAGCCGGTCTCCCCCGGCCTGCCGCCGGCCGCGTCCTTCGACGCACTCGGCCTGCCGCCGGAGCTGTTGACGGCGATGACCGGCCTCGGGGTGACGGAGCCCTTCCCGATCCAGGCGGCGACCCTGCCCAACGCCCTGGCCGGCCGCGATGTCCTGGGCCGCGCCCGGACCGGCTCCGGCAAGACGCTGGCCTTCGGCCTCGCTCTCCTCGTCCGTACGGCCGGCCGACGGGCGGAGTCGAAGCGACCGCGGGCGCTGATCCTGGTGCCGACCCGGGAGCTCGCCCAGCAGGTGGGCGAGGCCCTGGAGCCGTACGCGCGGACGCTGGGCGTACGCCTCGCGACGGTGGTCGGGGGCCTGTCGATCAACAAGCAGACGGCGTCGTTGCGGGACGGCGTCGATGTCGTCATCGCGACGCCGGGGCGGCTGACCGACCTGCTGTCGCGCCGGGACTGTCATCTCAACCACGTGCGGATCACGGTGCTGGACGAGGCGGACCAGATGTGCGACCTGGGATTCCTGCCCCAGGTCTCGGGCATCCTCGACCAGATCCCCGCCGACGGACAGCGGCTGCTCTTCTCCGCCACACTCGACCGCAACGTCGACCAACTGGTGCGGGACCACCTGCACGACCCGGTTCTCGCGTCGGTCGACCAGTTGGCCGGCTCGGTCACCACCATGGAACACCATGTGCTGAACATCCACGCCGCCGACAAGTACGCGACCGCCACGGAGATCGCCGCGCGGGACGGCCGGGTGCTGATGTTCCTGGACACCAAGGCCGCCGTGGACCAGTTCACCCGCCACCTGCGCGCCAGCGGGGTACGTGCCTCCGCCCTGCACAGCGGAAAGTCACAGCCCCAGCGGACCCACACGCTGGCCCAGTTCAAGAACGGCGAGGTCACCGTGCTGGTGGCCACGAACGTCGCCGCGCGGGGCATCCACATCGAGGCCCTCGACCTCGTCGTCAACGTCGACCCGCCGACCGACGCCAAGGACTACCTGCACCGTGGCGGGCGTACGGCGCGTGCCGGGGAGTCCGGCCGTGTGGTCACACTGGTCACGCCCAACGAGCGGCGCGAGGTGAACCGGATGATGTCCGAGGCCGGGATCCGGCCGACGGTCACGCAGGTCCGCTCCGGGGAGGCGACGCTGACCGCCATCACCGGGGCGAAGCGTCCGCCGACCGCGACGAAGGGCAGTGGCGGCAACGCCCCCTTCCGCGGCCGCGGTATCCGTCCGGCCGGCGCTGCCAAGGAGTCCCGCAAGACCGTCGAGGCCCGCAGGACGGCGGAGGCCCGTGCGGCGGCCCGGGTGCGCAAGGGCCGCTGACAAGGGACGGACGGGTCCCCCCTCGGGACTTTCCGCCGCGGGTCAGGCCGAGGTCTTGCGCCGTTCCGCCTGGTGGCGCAGCTCCTCGTTGATGCGCCTGGCCTCTTCGAGCTGATCCTCGAGGATGATGATCCGGCAGGCGGCCTCGATGGGGGTGCCCGCGTCGACGAGTTCCCGTGCGCGGGCCGCGATGCGCAGCTGGTAGCGGGAGTAGCGGCGGTGGCCGCCCTCGGAGCGCAGAGGCGCGATCAGACGGTTGTCCCCCAGGGCGCGGAGGAACGCGGGAGTGGTGCCGAGCATGTCGGCGGCCCTGCCGATGGTGTAGGCGGGATAGTCGTCGTCATCGAGCGGGTCGGGGGTGCGGGGGCCGGCAGGCGGCATAGACCTCTTCTTTCCAAGGACGCGTCGGGGGGCCCGAGCGCTGGCGCCCGGGCCCCGAGGTTTCAACACCATCTACCGGCTGACCTGCACCGGCTTCTTTGTTCCGCCTGCCCGCCCGCGAGGACGGACTGCGGGGATCGCAAATGCGTGACCGTGGACCACCTTCCGATCTGGGGCCTGCGGCACCCGGGCGGTTGTTCGTCCTCGCCCGGGCGATCCTGATGGCGTCTGCTCCTCACCTCATTCGGTTGCGCGGTTTCGGTACTTTTGGCTTCTGCGCGGCAACTCGTCCTGCCGCCTACTTCGACTTTCCTGATACAGGAACAACGTTAGCCCCCGCACATCTCAATGTCTACCGCCGCCACGACAGATTTTCTTCGACCCCACGAGATCGCCCACCGTCGCAGGGGGAGCCTTTCGAGGGTCCGTGCGACACGGCGGCGGCGCGGCGTGCCGCGGGGAGTCCGGAGTGCGAGCCCGCCAGGGCCGGATTGCGGCGACCGGCGTGAAGCAGGATGCCGCGAGGGCGTCCCGCGGTGTGCTGATCGTCGAAATCCGGGCGCGGGGAAGCCGCCTCCTCCGCGTTGGTTGGAGCGACGGACAGCAGGGGTACCCGGGGGCGCGAAAGACTGAACGGACGCTCCGGAGGTGAGCGCAGTGACCACTTCGCCCAGGTCGTCGATGGAGACCCATCCCGACATCGTCGCCATGCGTGCCCGACACGAAATGGCAGAACGAGCCACCAGTACCCCCCAGGCGCAGGCCGTCGAGACCCTCGCCTTCCTCACCGGTGTCTACCTGGCGGCTTCCCCGTGGATCGCGGGTTTCAGTGACCTGTCCGCGCTGGCGGTCAACAACCTGATCGTCGGTATCGCCTATGCCCTGCTGATGAGCGGCGGCTTCGGCCGGGCCTACGAACGCACACACAGCATGGCGTGGGCCGCCTGCGCGCTGAGCCTGTGGACGATCATCGCCCCCTGGGCGGTGGCCGGGGACGTCAGCACCACCCGGACCGTCGTGAACAACGTCATCGTCGGAATCATCGGCGTCGTGCTCGCGCTGGCCGCGAGCGCCGTCGCACGGGAGAAGCCGTCGGCGCGACGTGACCGCGGCGCCTAGGCCGGTAGCGGTGCCGGGACCCACCCCCGCGCGCGCAGGAGCGCGGATCTCCATGACGGTGCCGCAGGGCACCCGGCCGGGGGCGGGGAGAGTCGATGACCTCCTCGCCCACCGGCCACGGGCCTCGGCGTGAGCACCGGAAGTCCCTGGCGGCAGGGCTCCTGATCGGCATGGCCGTCATGGCCGCGACCGATGAGATCGTCTTCCACCAGCTCCTGGGCTGGCACCATTTCTACGACCGGTCCACCAACAGTGTCGGTCTGCTCTCCGACGGCCTGCTGCACACCGCCGAACTCCTCGCTCTCGTCGCCGGTTTCTTCCTCTCCGCCGACCTGCGCCGCCGAGGTGCCCTGGTCGGCGCCCAGCGGCGGGCGGGCTTCTTCCTCGGCCTCGGTCTGTTCCAGCTGTTCGACGGGGTCGTGGACCACAAGGTGCTCCGGGTGCACCAGATCCGGTACGGAGTGGACGTCACCCCGTACGACTGGGCATGGAACGTGAGCGGCCTGGTCCTCCTGATCGTCGGCTGTGCCCTGACCGTCCGCGCGGCCCGCCGCGACGGGACGCGGCGGCCGACGGCGTGACGCGGATCCACGTCCACCCCGGGGCAGCCGTCGCCGAGTGGGGCCCGGTCACCGAACTCTGCGTCGCTCTCGCCGCGTCGGCAGCCGCCGCGGTGTATCTCCTGACCGCCCGGCGACTGCGCCGCCGCGGGGACACCTGGCCGTGGGCTCGGGACGCCGCCTTCGTCCTCGGCTGCGGCGCCGTGACCTGGGCCACGTCAGCACGACCACCGGGCGGGCCGTTCACCGGGCACATGGCACAACACCTGGTCGTCGGCATGGTCGTCCCACTGCTGCTCGTCCTCGCCAGGCCGCTCACGCTGGTCCTGCGCGGCCTGGCCCCGGGGAAGGTGCGGCTCGGCCTGCTGCGGGCTGCACACGCGGGGCCCGTCGCCGTACTGCTCTCCCCTCCCGTGGCGGCGCTGGCGGACATCGGCGCGCTGTGGCTGCTCTACCGGACCGGACTGCTCGCCGCCACGCATGAGAACCGCGTGCTGCACGTCCTGACGCACACACACGTCCTCGTCGCCGGACTGATCTTCACCTTCTCGGTCTGCCAACTCGATCCGGTCCGCCGCCGCTGGAGCCTCACGGCGCGCGGCACCGCCGTACTGGTCGTCGGCGCCGCCCACTCGGTTCTCGCCAAGGGGCTGCACGGGGCACCACCGCCCGGCACCGCATTCGCCACCCACGACCTGCGCACCGGCGCCCAGTTGATGTACTACGGCGGTGATCTCATCGAGATCGCACTCGCCGTCACCCTTGCCGTCCAGTGGTACGGCGCCACCGGACGCGCCCATGCCCGCCGCTCCCGCCACGGACGGGGCGCGGACCACGCGGCGGTCGCGGCCACCAGGTCCGACGGGTGACTGACAGCGCCGGGACCCCGGGGGTGTCCCGCGTACGTGACACCCCCGGGATGCCGCCCGGAGCGCTCTAGCGGGCGAACAGGCCGACCGCCGCGCCCACTCCGGCAGAGCAGGCCAGGACCGCCGAGGCGAACGCGGCATGGCGTCTGAGCAGGTCGCGCCGTAGGTCGGCGTACCGGCTCTCGTACTCCTGCCGAAGCTCGGCGGCTCGGCGGAGTGTGTCCTGGAACATCAGGCGGGTGAGGTGGTTGCGTTGCCGGATGTAGTGGTGGGCGAGGTCGTCGGCCTGGGCGGTGGTCAGCCAGGGCAGACGGGCGCAGAGGTCTTCGGCCTCGCGGTGCGCCCGTTCGCGGTGGACCCGGGCGAGCAGGTAGCCCTCGGCTTCGGCGGCCAGGACGCCCTCCCGCCCGTCGGGGGCGGGGTGCCACCCGTGGGTCACCGGGGTTCTCCCTTGTGGCCTTCGGCCTCGATGGCATCGCGCCGGCCGGCGTTCGCCTCCTGTTCGATCTGGGCGAGTTCGGGGTGGTGCAGGTCGAAGGCGGGTGATTCGGAGCGGATGCGCGGCAGGGTGACGAAGTTGTGGCGCGGCGGCGGGCACGAGGTGGCCCATTCCAGGGAGCGGCCGTACCCCCAGGGGTCGTCGACCTCGACCCGCGCCCCCTTCTGCGCGGTCATCCAGACGTTGTAGAGGAAGGGGAGGGTGGACAGGCCCAGGAGGAAGGCGCCGATGGAGGAGATGGTGTTGAGGGCGGTGAAGCCGTCGGCGGCGAGGTAGTCGGCGTAGCGGCGGGGCATGCCTTCGGCGCCGAGCCAGTGCTGGATCAGGAAGGTGGTGTGGAAGCCGACGAACAGGGTCCAGAAGTGGATCTTCTCCAGGCGGTGGTCCAGCATCGTGCCCGTCATCTTCGGCCACCAGAAGCTGAATCCGCCGAACATCGCGAAGACGATCGTGCCGAACAGGACGTAGTGGAAGTGGGCTACGACGAAGTAGCTGTCCGTGACGTGGAAGTCCATGGGCGGCGAGGCGAGGAGGACGCCGGTCAGTCCGCCGAAGAGGAACGTGACGAGGAAGCCGGCCGCCCACAGCATCGGTGGTTCGAAGGAGATCGACCCCTTCCACATCGTGCCGATCCAGTTGAAGAACTTCACCCCGGTCGGCACGGCGATCAGGAAGCTCATGAAGGAGAAGAACGGCAGCAGCACGGCCCCGGTGGCGAACATGTGGTGCGCCCAGACGGTCACGGACAGGCCGGTGATGGCGATGGTGGCGCCGACCAGACCCATGTAGCCGAAGATCGGTTTGCGGGAGAACACCGGGAGGATCTCGGTGATCACACCGAAGAACGGCAGGGCCAGGATGTACACCTCGGGGTGGCCGAAGAACCAGAACAGGTGCTGCCACAGGACGGCCCCGCCGTTCTGCGGGTCGAAGATGTGCGCACCGAACTTGCGGTCCGCCTCCAGGGCGAAGAGGGCGGCTGCCAGGACGGGGAAGGCGAGCAGGACCAGCACCGAGGTGAGCAGCACGTTCCAGGTGAAGATTGGCATCCGGAACATGGTCATGCCTGGCGCGCGCATGCAGATGATCGTGGTGATGAAGTTGACCGCGCCGAGGATCGTCCCGAACCCGGTCAGCGCCAGCCCCATGATCCACAGGTCACCGCCCAGCTGGGGGGTGCGCTCGCCGGCACTGAGGGGGGTGTAGGCGGTCCAGCCGAAGTCCGCGGCGCCCTCGGGGACCATCAGGCTGCTGATCACGATGAGGCCGCCCAGGAGGAACAGCCAGTACGAGAGCATGTTCAGCCGTGGGAAGGCGACATCCGGGGAACCGATCTGCAGCGGCATGATCGCGTTCGCGAACCCGGCGAACGTCGGCGTGGCGAACAGCAGCAGCATGACCGTGCCGTGCATCGTGAACGCCTGGTTGTACTGCTCGTTCGACAGCAGCTGCAGCCCTGGCCTGGCCAGCTCCGCCCTGATCGCCAGAGCCAGTGCTCCGCCGATCAGGAAGAAGCCGAAGGACGTGATCAGGTAGAGGTGACCGATCTTCTTGTGATCGGTCGTGGTCAGCCAGGTGACGATCACTTGGCCCCGGCCATGGCGCTCCGCGGCCGGTACAGGAGCAACGGGCTCGGTATGGGTCGCCATCAGATCCCTCGGTCGGCAGTGGGTGGTCCGGGTCGGCGGAGACGCGCTGAGAGCGCGGGTCCCAGTCCTGTTCTTCGTCGAGCCGGATTCGGGTGAGGCAGTGTGTAACCAGCCCAGCGGAAACCACTCGGACCAACTCGGCACCACGCCCGGAAGCGTCCCCTTCTCAGCCGAAAGAGGGACACGGACACCCGCCTGGACGCGGTTTCAGCTCCTCCCCCGCTCAGGACGACCGGCGCGGGGACCCCGGTAGGCCGCGCGGCGAGTCGCGGCGAGGGTCCTGCCAGGGGTCATTCCCTCGACGCCGTGCCGGTGGATGTCGAACTGCGCACTCTCCTCCTGGCCGAGGGGCGGCGGACTGCTGACGGTCAGCACGGCGAACGCGCGCCATGTCCCGTCGGGAGTCCCGGCGCACAGGTCGTGGACGAGTGGCCCGGAGGCCGGTGCCCGGCGCAGACTCACCGGATCGCCGCGTACCGGTGCCCGACCGGAGCGGCGCGGGAAGGCGGCGAGGACGCAGGGGCGCCCGCCGACTCGGTAGGAGAGCAGGCTGGAGTACGGGCCGCCCGGCGCGTCGGCACGCAGCCGCGGCAGACGGCGGGTGATCCGGCCCCGGCCCCGGCCCCCGCCACTGCTCGTGACCAACAGGTCGAGGGGCCGGCCGGGCCGGGCGGCCTGTTCCATCCGTGCCGCCGGCCCGAGACCGTCGGGCAGGCGCCGAGGCAGCCCGACCGCTCCGGAGAGGCGGACCGTCGCGGCGTATCGCCGTGGTGCGTCGAGCCACTTCTCTCTCCCCCCACGGCCCCGCTCATGGGGTCCACGACGTCCAGCTCTGCCGTGCACATGAGTCCGCGGGGCCCCGTGGCTCGTCAGGTCGCGGGGTCCGGGCGGCTAACGTGGCCCGCATGCCCGAATTGCCACAAGATGCCGGTGGTGAGTCCCCTTCCGCGACCCGAGGGTGGGCCAGGTTCAAGGAGTCCCCCTTCCTGCCCGCGGCCGTGCTCGTGTTGATCCTCACGGCGGCCGCGGCCCTGTTCGCGGGTTCCTACACCTATTCCATGGCGGACCCCACCCCGCGCTCCATCCCCACCGCGTTGGTCGGCTCCCCCGAGCAGCCCGACGGCCGGAGATTCCTCGTGGGCATGGAGAAGGCCCTCAACACGGCGGTGAAGATCCGCCCCTACGACACGGTGGCCGAGGCCCGGACGGCGGTCGAGGAGCAGCGGGTGTTCGCGATCCTCGACCTGCGGAAGGGGGACCGGGGCGTCGTGCTGGATCTCTCCTCGGCGTCCGGGGCCTCGGTGGCGGAGGTGCTGGCCGAGGCGGCGCCCGCCGTGAGCCGGCAGACGGGCGTCGCGGTCACCGTCCGGGACATCAACCCTCTTCAGGAGGGAGACCCTCGGGGGCTGGCCCTCTTCTACATCTCGCTCGCGGCCGTCATCATCGGGTTCGTCGGAGCGATCCAGCTCAGTGTGCACGCGCGTGCCCTGACGCCGATCGAGCGCATCGCCTGCACCGCCCTGTACGCGCTGCTGGGCGGGCTGGCGATCGCCGCGACGGTGGACTGGCTGCTGGGCGCGCTCGATCTGCCGTTCGTCGAGTCGTGGCTGATTCTGGCGCTCACGATGTTCACGAGCGGCATGGTCTTCACCATGTTCAACACGCTCGTGGGCCGCTGGGCGATGCTGCCGACCTGGGGGCTGATGGTCCTGTTGGGCAATCCGTCGTCGGGCGGCGCGGTGTCGTGGCCTCTGCTGCCCTCTCCGCTGGGCCTGATCGGCCGCTGGCTTCCGCCGGGGGCGTCGGTCAACGCGCAGCACACGGCGGTGTACTTCGCCGGGCATCAGCACGCCTTCCCCTTCCTGGTGCTGACAGGGTGGGCCGTGGTGTCCTGCGGAGTCTTCTGGACCTGGCGCCATCGGCACCCGGGAGGCCGCGAGACCCGCCCGGACGGCGGTGCCGACGCGGCCGGGGCGCCTGACATAGGCGGGTGCGGTGCCCGAGCGGGCTGTCGGCGGCCACCCCACCGGGGGCCCGTCCCCGCCCTGGTTCTGCGGACCGAGGGCGAGCACGAAGAAAAACCCGGGTGTCAGGCCTCCCCGACCGTCACGGTGACGGGGGTGCCGGTCTCCACCGTCCGGCTGACCGTGCAGAGCTTGTCGTGGGACACCTTGACCGCCCGGGGGAGGATCGCGCGGGCGCGGGCGCCGGCTTCGTCGTCCGGGAAGGCGACGGAGAAGGTGACGGCGAGGTCGGTCAGCCGGTTGCCGAGTTCGTCGCCGACCTTGTTGCCGGTCACGGTGACGGTGAATTCGGTGGGCTCGCTGTGGCGGGAGGTTGCGACGTCGACGTCCACGGCCGAGCAGCCCCCGAGCGCGGCGAGCAGCAGTTCGACCGGCGTGAAGTCCGTTCCGCCGTCGCCCGCGGAACCGGTGCCGAAACTGA
The DNA here is from genome assembly GCF_001896135.2 of Streptomyces phaeoluteigriseus. Classification (GTDB taxonomy): domain Bacteria; phylum Actinomycetota; class Actinomycetes; order Streptomycetales; family Streptomycetaceae; genus Streptomyces; species Streptomyces phaeoluteigriseus. The sequence continues at coordinate 152,871 of NZ_MPOH02000003.1, read as the reverse complement.
TCGTGCCGCCGCGTGGATTCGTGGCCGTGAAGTGTCCGGTGCCGGTCCGCTCGACGCTGACGGAGCGCAAGGTGTTTTCGGTCATGCGACGGACAGTAGTGGGCGCGTGTGCCCCATCGCCGGGCGGGCCCACCGGCCGACGAGCGCGTCACCCTCGTACGTCTGAGGTACCCGTGACGTTCGTCAGCGCTTTCACTGCTCCTGGAGCGGCGGTCCGGCGGAGGTGGCGGGGCGCGGTGACATCGGCACACGACGATCGGGGGATCCCAGATGTACACGTCAGCGCGAAGTCGTTCGGCGGTCGTCCTGCGGTGGTGCCTCCTGGCGGTGGCCCTGGTGGGCATGGCCGTGGCACCGGCACGGGCCGCCGAGCCGGGTGCCGGGCCACGCGGCGCACCGGCCGCGGCGGCGGCACTCGACATTCCACCCGGGGTGACGGCGGGTGTCGCGGTCTTCGACCGGCAGACGGGCACCTTCACCGAACAGCACAACCTGCGCACGCGGTTCCGGTCCGCTTCGATCGTGAAGCTGCTCATCGCGCTGGACCACCTGTGGAACCGGGGCCCCGACTACGGCCTGCCCGCGGACGACCGGGCGCGCCTGGACACGATGCTGCGGGCCAGCGACGACGCGAGCGCCTCGTACTACTGGTCCCGCAACGGCGGCAGCGCGATCGTCGACCGGATGGTGACCCGACTGGGCCTGGCCGACACCGCGGGGCCCCCGGCGGGCCATCCGGCATTCTGGGGATACACGGCCCTGTCGGCGGCCGACACCGTACGGATCTACCGCCATCTCCTGGACAGCGCCCCGGAGCCGGTCCGCACGATCGTGATGGGCAACCTGCGGCAGTCGGCGCGATGCGGCACGGACGGGTTCGACCAGCGGTTCGGCATCCCGGCGTCGTTCGAGCGGCCTTGGGCGGTCAAGCAAGGCTGGTCGGGCTTCGGTGACTCCGGTGACTGCTCGAACACCACTGCGGTGGCCGGGACGCGGGGAGCCGTCGGGGCGAACGACGTGGACGTGACGCAGCGGGCGCTCCACACCACCGGAACGGTCGGAAACGCGGACCGCTCGATCGTCGCCGTGTTCACCCTCCAGCCGACGAGCACCTCGTTCGGCGCCGCCTACACCAACGTCAACCGGCTGGTCCGCTCGCTGGACGTGCCCGGCGGCGTGCATCCGTCCGGTACCTGGTTCGGCACCTGGGGAACGGACGTACGCGTCCGGGCGGGGACGACCACCTCCTCGACCGTACTCACCGAACTCCCCGCCGGAGTGGAGGTGTTGGTCCGCTGCCAGCGGCAGGGCCAGCAGGTCGAGGTACCGCCGTACGTCAACGACTGGTGGGCCCGTCTGCCGCTGTACGGCGGCTACATCACCAACATCTACGTCCGCTCCCCGGACAACGTGTTGCCGGGTGTTCCCTCGTGCTGACGGGAGGGCCCAGTACGGCCGCCGCCGGCTTGTACCGCCGGATGCCTTCCGTGCCGGACGTGACCGGATCGCGTCCGGCGTGCACGGCTCGCATCCGGCGTGCACGGCTCGCATCCGGCGTACACGGGTCGCGTCCGGCCGGATCGCGTCCGGCGGGCCTCGCCGGCGCGCGCCGCTCGGGCAGGTCAGTACCGCTGGGCCTTGGCGATCTTCGCCGTCAGTTGCGGCTCGGGGGGCTTACGGCTGATGGCCAGGGGCAGTGCCCGCTCCCCCGGTGCGAGGTCTTCGGCGCCGACGTAGCGGGTTTCGACGACCTTGCCGTCGGGAGCGTGGAAGTCGACCTGGACGGCGTACGAAGCGGTGTCGTCGGAACGGTTGGTGATGTTCACGACGACGGCGAGCAGTCCTCCCGTCTCCGCGCGCGGCTTGCCGGTGAGGGAGACGTCGGCGGTGGCGTTGCCCCGGCCGTCGACGTCCTTCAGCTCCTTCTCGGCGGCGGTGCCGGCGCGGGCGACCTCGGCGGACACCGAGGCCTCGAACTCCGAGGCACGGGCCGAGGCGGAGGACGCGGCAGCGGAGACCGACGCCTTCGCGGACGCCGCGAACGATTCCAGGGCGGACGGCACCGCGCCGGTGAAGGAGGCGGTGGCGGGCGCCGAGGGCCGTACGGTCGCGGACGGACTCGTGTCGCCGTCACCGTCGCCGTCCGAGCCGCATGCGGCGAGCGCCGTCATACCGAGGACGGGGACGAGCGCCATCGCCACAGTCGCCAGGGCGGCCGCCGTCGGCCCGCCGTGTCCCCTCGTCGTGACGTCGTCCTGGTTCGGTACGTGTCCATCGGTGCGGTCCTCCCGCGTCTCGAGCAGCACGGCCTCACGGGGTGCGGCCGGAGCGGGCGCCTGCCACCGGGCGACGGCGGCACTCCACGCCCGCCTCATGAGGTGGGGCCCGGGGCCCTCTACCGATGATCTGGGCGATGCGGCGACGCAGCCACTCGGGGGGCCCGACCGGCTGCGCACGTCCGTTCCCCTCGGTCCGCCTCGTCGGTCCGCGGGCGACCCACGAGGCGGGCGAGGACGGTGCCACGGAATCGGCGTGGTCGGCCCGGTGCTCGTTCACCGTCGGGCTCCGCCGAGCGGCCCGAGAGGGAGGTGCGAGCGCATGGCCGTGCCCCCGGTGCGCTCGTGCGCGCCGGGGCACCGGTCCTCGGGGCAGTAGGGTCCGCGGGCGGGGTCAGCCGATGATCCGGCCCAGTTCTATGCGGTCGATGTTCGGTGCCCATGCGCTCGCGTTGGCGAACGTCACCTTGCTGGGGCCTTCCTCCAGGTCGACGGGGACACCCCGCGTCCAGTGGTCGTCCCAGCTCCACGTGTTCTTGAAGGTGACCTCGCGGGGCGCGGCCGTGCCCACGCTGACGTCCGCCGTACGGGACATCGTGGTCGACCCGGGGACCTGCGCGCCGGGGGACATCGCGCCGGGAGCCGGACTGCTCGGCCACGCCCAGGCCTATCTGGACTGCCTGTCGAGGTGCTGGACCGCACCCGGGCCTGGTGATCGAGAACTGCGCCTCGGGCGGGATGCGGATGGACGGGGCGACGCTCGCCGTCACCCAGCTCCAGTCGACCAGCGATCAGCAGGACCCGCTGCGCTTCGCACCGATCGCCGCCGCCGCTCCGACCGTGGTGCCGCCCGAGCAGGGCGCCGTCTGGGCCTACCCCCAGCCCGGTTTCGACGACGACCTGATCACCTTCACCCTGGGCGGGGCGTTGCTCGGCCGGATCCACCTCTCCGGCCATCTGCACCGGATGCCGGAGCGTCAACTGGGCCTCGTGCGGAACGCGGTGGCCGTGTACAAGACGCTCCGGGCCGACCTGGCGCGGGCGGTGCCGTTCTGGCCGCTCGGTCTGCCGGGGTGGACGGACGACTGGCTGGCCCTCGGGATGCGGGTGACGGGCGAGGGCGCGTCGTACGTCTCGGTCTGGCAGCGTGGCGGGGACGGCGAACTCCGGTTGCCCGTGAACCATTTGGCGGGACGGGAGGTCCGTACGGAGGTGTTGTACCCGTCCGCTCCCGTCGCCGGGTCGGTGCGGTGGGACGGGGGGCGGACTGCGGGTGTCGCTGCCGCGCGCGCCCGCTGTTCTGTTGATCCGCCTCACGTGCGGGGCGTAGAGGGGCCTCCGGGACGTGGAAGCCGGCGAGGTGGTGGGGTCGCGCGCACGGCAGGCGTACGGGACTGTCATGCCACGCGCGCCGACCGCCCAGACCCCGGCCCCGCCGACGTACCGCGCGGGGGACCGGGGCCGGGCTCAGTACAGTGCCCGCAGCGCGCCGGGCAGGACCGTGGCCGTGACGGGCAGTTCGGCCTCGACCTCGCCGTCGGCGCCGTAGGGGATGCCGCGGTCGGCTTCGATGCGGACCTGGGTGCCGCGCAGGACGCGCACCTCGGGGCGGCGGATGTGGGTGCCCGTCCTGAGTTCGTTCATCAGGGCGAAGAACAGGTGCCGCGGTGCGTGCCGGATCAGCACGATCTCCAGGAGGCCGTCGTCGATCCTGGCGTCGGGGGCGATGAGGCGGCCGGAGCCGTAGAAGCCGGAGTTGGCCGCGACGACGGTGTAGCCGCGGTGTGTGTGCTCGACCCCGTCGACCGTGACGCGGTATCGGGCCGGACGCCAGCCGGCCACCGCGCGGAGGCCTCCGACATAGTAGGCGGCGGCGCCACGCAGCAGTCCGGCGTGGTTGGCGTGGCGGTTGGCGATCGCGTCGACTCCCGCGTAGACGCTGCCGAGGACGACGGTGCGCTCGTGGATCGCGGAGCGCACCTCGATGGTGTCGACGGGGCGCGCCTCGGCTTCCAGCAGGACACGGGCCAGGGCGTCCGCTTCGGTGGGCAGGTCCAGGGCCCGGGCGAAGTCGTTGCCGCGCCCTGCCGGTATCAGGCCGAGGATCGCGTCGGTGCCGCTGAGGGCTCCGCCGACGGCGCCGGTGATGCCGTCCCCGCCGACCGCCAGCACGATCCGCCCGCCTGTCCCGGCGGTCCGGGCGAGCTCTCGGGCGTGTTCCAGACTGTTGCTGTAGGCGGTTTCGAGGTCGGCGCCCGCCTCGCGCAGCAGCCGGGCCACCCCGAGGAGGGCCGCCGCGCCGGTGGCAGCGCCTGCGGTGGGGTTGACGACGGCCGTGAACTGTCGCATCGGGTGAACCTCCGGGCGGTCGGCGGACAGGCGGGCGGGGAAGGGGGGCTCGGGCGGGGTTCAGTCTGCGGGAAGCAGGACGCCCGGGTTGAGGACTCCGGCCGGGTCGAGGCGTCGTTTGACGGCTCGCAGGGCGTCCACGGCCAGGTCGCCCGCCTCGCGTACGTACCAGTCGCGGTGGTCGGTGCCCACTCCGTGGTGGTGGGTGATGGTGCCGCCGGCGGCGAGGATCGCGTCGTTGGCGGCGTGCTTGGCGCGGCTCCAGTGGGCGAGGGGGTCGTCGCCCTGGGCGCTGACGACCGTGAAGTAGAGGGAGGCGCCGTTCTCGTAGACGTGCGAGACGTGGCACATGACCAGGGGCGGGGTGCCGGCGTCGGTGAGTGTCGACGTCAGGGCGTCGCGGACGGCGGCGTACAGCTCAGGCAGGCGGGACCAGAACGCGGCGGTCTCCAGGGTCTCGGCGAACGCGCCCGCGTCGAGCAGCGCGTCCCTGAGGTAGGGGGCGGAGTAGCGGCCGTGCGCCCAGCGGCGGCCCGGCTCCTCGCCCAGCGGCTCTCCGCCGGCCTCGCGGAGCACCGCGGTCGCCGTCTCACGGCGGTGGGAGGTGTCCTCCTCGGTGCCCTCGAAGCCCACGACGGCGAGGCAGCCGGCGTTCTGCTGCGCGGCTCCCGAGCCGATGGCGTCGGGCTGGGCCAGGCCGACGAGGGTCTCCGTCTCGTCGGAGAGGCGCAGCACCGTCGGGCGGGGTCCGTCCTGGGCCAGGCGCCGCAGGGCGTCGGCGCCCTGCCGGAAGGTCGGGAAGCGCCAGCCGTCGTAGACGCGGGCGCGGGGAACGGGACGGACGCGCACGGTGACCGACGTGATGACGCCGAACGCGCCTTCCGAGCCGAGCAGGAGCTGGCGCAGGTCGGGGCCGGCCGCCGAGCGCGGGGCGCGGCCGGTCTCGACGGTGCCCTCGGGGGTGGCGAGGGTGAGGCCGAGGACCATGTCGTCGAAGCGGCCGTAGCCGGCGGAGGCCTGTCCGCTGGAGCGGGTGGCGGCGAATCCGCCGATGGTGGCCCACTCGTAGGACTGGGGGAAGTGGCCGAGGGTGAAGCCGTGTCCGGCGAGCAGTGCCTCGGCGTGCGGGGCGCGCAGTCCGGCCTGGAGGGTGGCGGTCCGCGAGACGGGGTCGACGGCCAGCAGGCCGTCCATGCGGCGCAGGTCGAGGGCGACGAAGGCGCCGCGCCGTACGGGGGCGAGGCCGCCGACGACCGAGGTGCCGCCGCCGAACGGCACGGCGGCCAGTCCGTGGTCGGCGCAGACCCGCAGCACGGCGAGGACCTCGTCGTGCCCGGCGGGGAGCACCACGGCGGCCGGGAGGTCGTCGACCTCGCCGTCGCGGATGCGCAGCAGGTCGGGGGTGGACTTGCCGCGTGTGTGGCGGATGCGGGTTTCGGCGTCGGTGCGGACGTGTGCGGGGTCCCCGCCGACGGCGGCCAGCAGGGCCTCGCGCGTGGCGGTGTCGAGCGGTGTCGCGGGGACGGTGATCCGGTCGAGCGTCACCGGGCCGGTGGTGCGGGGCGTCACGCCGAGCAGGTCGTGCAGCAGCCCGACCACCGTGTCGGGCAGCGGCGTCGCCGCGGCGGGGTCGCCCCAGCCGCTCCACAGCATGTCCATCGGTGTCGTCCTCCCGGTCGGCGGTACGGGACGCCGTCTGGGAACGGCCCCCGTGAGGCGTTACACTGTTACACATGACGCCTATTCGTCACAACCAGTCGGACGGAGACGCGGTGCTCGACGCGGTGCGCGACTGCGTCCTGGCCGTCGGAGTCGCCGTACGACACTCACCGACGTGGCCCGCCGGGCGGGGGTCTCCCGCATGACCCTCTACCGGCGCTGGCCCGACGTCCGCTCGCTGGTCGGCGACCTCATGACCCGCGAATGGGTCGGCGTGGCCACCGGCGCCATGCCCGAGCGGCGCGTGGGCACCGACGCCCGGACGCTCCTCGTCGACGGCCTGGTGGCAGGAGTGGCCGCCTTCCGCGACCACCCGCTGTTCCGCAAGATCGTCGACGTGGATCCCGAACTCCTCCTCCCCTACGTCCTCGACCGGCGCGGGGCCAGTCAGGAAGCACTGCTGAAGCTGCTCGCCGACGGCCTGCGCGAGGGCCACGCGGACGGCTCGGTGCGGCCGGGCCATCCGGAACGGCAGGCGCGCTCCCTGCTGCTCGTCGTCCAGTCGTTCACCCTGTCGCTGCGGACCATGACCGACGAGGACGACCCGGACCTCGACTCCGCGGCCTTCCTGGGCGAGTTGCGGACCCTTCTGGAGAGGACCCTCACGCCGTGAGCCGGACCAGCAGCCCCGCCCCGCCCGTGAACGCCTCCTCGCTCTCGGCCGCCCGTCGCTCGCGGGAACTCGCCGCGACCGTGGGCGGGCCCACGGTGGACGTCCTGGTCGTCGGGCTGGGCGCGACCGGTGCCGGGGCCGCCCTCGACGCCGCGGCACGGGGGCTGACGGTCGCCGCCGTCGACGCCCACGACCTCGCCTTCGGCACCTCGCGCTGGAGTTCCAAGCTCATCCACGGCGGCCTGCGCTATCTCGCCTCCGCGCAGTTCGACGTCGCCCACGAGAGCGCGGTGGAGCGCGGGCTACTCATGGAGCACACCGCCCCGCACCTGGTCCGCGCCGAACCCTTCGTCCTGCCCCTCACCCCGCTGGTCTCGCGCGGCCAGGCCACCCTGGCCTGGGCCGGCTTCCGCGCCGGGGACGCCCTGCGGCTGGCCGCCCGCACCGCGCGGGCGACCCTGCCCGCGCCCCGCCGCCTCTCGGCGACGGAGGCCCGCCACCTCGCCCCGGCCGTACGCCCCGACGGACTGCGCGGCGGCCTGCTGTCCTGGGACGGCAAGGTCACCGACGACGCCCGCCTGGTCACCGCCCTCGCCCGGACCGCCGCCGCCCACGGCGCCCGCGTCCTCACCCGCGTCAGAGCACTACGGCTCACCGGGTCCGGAGCCACCGTCCGCGACGAACTGACCGGCGAGGAAGGCGAGATCCGGGCCCGTACCGTCGTCAACGCCTCCGGGGTCTGGGCCGGCCGCCTGGTCGACGGCATCCGGATACGGCCCTCGCGCGGCACCCACCTCGTCCTGCGCTCCGAGCACCTCGGCGCGCTCCCGGCCGGACTGCACGTCCCGGTCCCGGGCGAGACCAACCGCTTCGTCCTCGTCCTCCCGCAGGGCGACGGCCGTGTCTACGTCGGGCTCACGGACGAGCCCGTCGACGGCGCCCTGCCCGACGTCCCGGCCGCCCCCGAGTCGGACATCGGCTTCCTCCTCGACGTCCTCGGCTGCGTGCTCGACGTCCCCGTGCACCGCTCGGACGTGGTCGGCGCCTTCGCCGGGCTGCGCCCCCTGCTGGACTCGGCGGACACGGGCCGTACCTCGGACATCTCCCGACGGCACGCCGTCATCGCCCAGGACGACGGCGTCGTCACGGTGGTCGGCGGCAAGCTGACGACGTACCGGCGGATGGCCCAGGACGCCGTCGACGCCGCCGTCGCCTCGGGCCGCCTCACGGCCGCCCCCTGCCGCACGGCCCGCCTCCCCCTCGTCGGCGCGGCGCCCGCGCGCACGCTCCGGACCGTCGCGGCGCCACGCCGCCTCGTCCAGCGCTACGGCACGGAGGCGCCGGCCGTCCAGGCCCTCGCCGCCACCGACCCGCGCCTCGCCGCCCCGTCCTCGCGGGCCATCCCGTCACCGGCGCCGAACTGCTGTGGGCCGTACACCACGAGGGCGCCCTCGACGAGGCCGACCTCCTCGACCGCCGGACCCGTATCGGCCTGGTACCGGACGACCGCGACCAGGCCATGGCCGCCGTACGCCGACTGCTGGGCGGGGCCTGCGACCGGCCGTCCCCGGGGCGGGTGTGAGCCCGCACGGGGAGCGAGCCGGCCGGCCACCACCGCTGCCGAGGTCGCGCTCGGCGGCGCACCGGCGGGCGCGTTGCCCGGGCAGGCGTGGAAGACGCTCGGCCATGGCGAGGACGCGCCCGACGCGCCCGACGAGGAGCGCGAAGGGGCCGAGGTGGTGACGGCGGCCGTCCTCCGGGGCACGATCCTCGCCGGGTCAAGGCCGCCGTCGGCCGCGGCGGGCCGCCACCGGCCGCCACCACCCCGTCGGCCGGTCGGCAGCGGGCCCGGTCGCACCCCGCCGCCCGACCGGCCACTCGGCGCACGGCCGTTCGGCCGCCCGTCGGGCCGAGTTCGGCGAGAGCCCGCCTGCCGTCCGGCACGGAGGCGCAGCTCACCGCGCTGATCGAGAGGGCCACCGGCCGAAACCGTGGCGGAGCGCTGATTACCGGTACGGGCCATGCCTTCGGCAGGATGGCCCCATGACCGAGATCCGCACCCCCCGCCTCATCCTCCGTCGCTGGCACGACGACGACCTGGTCCCCATGGCCGAGATCAACGCCGATCCCGATGTGATGCGCTGGGTCGACGACGGCTCGGTGCTCGACCTGGACGGCACGGCGGAGGCCATCGAGCGGTGGGAGGAGGAGTGGGACGAGGAGGGGTTCGGACTCTTCGCGGTCGAGTTGCTGGCCTCGGGCGAGCTGGCCGGCTTCACCGGCCTGTCCGTGCCCGATCACCTGCCGGAGGTGGCCTCCGAAGTGGCGATCAGCTGGCGGCTCGGCTCACCGTTCTGGGGCCAGGGGTACGCCTCCGAGGCCGCGCAGGCCACGTTGGAGTTCGCGCTCCAGGACCGTGGCCTGGACCGTGTCATCAGTGTCTGCCGGGTGGGGGACGAGGCCTCCGAGAACGTCATCCGCAAGCTCGGCATGGTGCCGGAGCGGGTGACCACCCATCCGGTGCACGGCTTCCCGCTGGGCATTCACGCCATCGACCTCACCGAGTACCAGGGGTGAACCGGCTAAGCCGCGTCCCCGGTCACGCCTGACCGGTCTTCGGTGGGCGGACGGACTGCTGGTGACGGAAGACGTCGTGGGGGTCCCAGCTCGCCTTCGCGCGTTGCAGGCGCTGGTAGTTGTCCTTGTAGTAGAGCTTGTGCCAGGGCTGGCCGGACGTGTTGAGGTGCGGGTCGCCCAGGTCGGTGTCGGGGTAGTTGACGTAGCAGCCGTCGGTGTTCGACGACAGGGACGCGGGCAGGGCGGGGTCGGGCACCGCGGGCACTCCCCCGGTGGACTGGTAGACGTCCCGGTAGAAGCCCTGGATCCAGCGCAGGTGCGGGCCCGCGATCTCCGGGTCCCTGTCGGCGTCCCGGTAGTCGTACACCCCGTTGCCGTCGGCGTCCTTGCCCCAGCTCCAGTACGCCTGGTATTGGAGCTTAAGGACCGAGGAGCGCTGCGGCACGGCCGTGTCGCCCGCGGCCACGTCGTTGATCCTCCCGCCGTAGGAGTCGACCTGGAGCAGGGCGTCGGGGTTGCTGTACCCCGGGTCGGTGACATGGCGGTGGATCGCGTCGATCTGCTGGTCGGTGAACCCCTTGGTCATGTAGGCCGACTTGTACTTGCCGCAGCGGTTGGGCCCGGAGTCGTTCAGGCTCTGGGTGGCGGTGAGCCAGGGCAGCAGAGTCGGGATGAACAGGGCGTCCTGCGCCGGGTGTTCACCGATCTGTTTGTCCAGGGCCGTCTCGGTGACGTGGTGGCCGCTGCCGGTGGTGAAGCCCTCGGTGATCCAGTCCAGGAAGGCCTTCAGGCGGGCGGGGGCGTCCTTGCCCGTGCCGTCGAGCTGGACGGTCAGGCCCACCTTGCCGTTGCTCATGTGGGTGAGCTTGAGGAGGGTGAACATGTCGCGGTAGCCGTTGCGGTGGATGAAGTCCGGGCCGGTGCCGTGCTGTTCGTGCGTGAAGAACTCCCCGTAGCGGCGTACCAGGGACTTGAACAGATCGGGTCGCTCACGGAAGTCGTCCCAGGTCCAGGCGACGGACCGGAGCAGCACCTGGGCCGGTGGCGACTGCAGACCTCGGAACCAGTACCTGGTGATGACGCCGAAGTTCCCGCCGCCGCCTCCGGTGTGCGCCCACCACAGGTCGCGCAGCGCGGGATCCTCGGAGTCCTTGCGGGCGACGGTGCGGCGGGGGGTCCTGCCGTCGGCGGCGGTGACCACCTCGACGGCGTACAGATAGTCGACGGTCAGTCCGAGCATGCGGGACAGCAGACCGTATCCACCGCCCGAGATGTGGCCGCCGAGTCCGACCGAGTTGCAGGACCCGCCGGGCAGGGCGAGGCCGGTCGACCGGTAGAGCTGGGTGGTGCTGTGCCAGTTCGTCGCCCCTGCCTCGATGCAGTAGGCGTCCATGGAGGCGTCGAAGAAGACGCGGTTCATCTGGCTGACGTCGATGATGACGCCGACGTCCTCGGAGGAGACGAAGTCCTCGTAGCAGTGGCCGCCCGAGCGCACGGTGATCCTGCGGGTGGCGTGGGCGGGGTCGGCGAGGAACTTGGCGAGTGCCGACTCCACGTCTTCGGTGGAGGTGGCGACGACGACGTAGTCGGGATGGGCGATCCAGCGCTGGTTGAATCCGCGGCGCAGCGCGTCGTAACGCGCGTCCCCCGAGCTGACTTCGATCGGACTCACGGACATGACACCTCTCGGGGCTCGCGGAACGGTGACGTTAAGTGCACACGAAGAAACCTAAAGTCACCGACCGGGCGATGTCCGTCGATCCGCCGGGCCCCGCCGGATAAACCCTGACCGCCCGATGCACGGACACACGCCGCCCGCGCGCGGCACCGCGTCCGGCCCCGCCGCACACCCGCCGACTCCGGCGCACGCCCCCGACCCGTCACGGCCCGACCGGGGGCGCCGCCGGCTGCTGCGGACGGGCCATGAGGATGGCGACGTCGTCCTGCGCGGGGTACGGCAGCATCTGCTCCAGGACGTCGTCACAGAGGGTCGCGAGTGACCGTCCGGGCGTCCGCAGGGCCTGGGCGAGCCGGTCGAGGCCCTGGTCGAGGTCCCGGCCGCGGGCTTCGACCAGACCGTCGGTGTACAGGACCAGCAGGCTGCCCGGCGGCAGCGGGACCTCTTCGGTGCGGAACTCGTGCCCTCCCGTCCCCAGCGGGGTTCCCGGCGGGCCGTCCAGGAAGACGATCGACCCGTCGGGTGCCATCACCGCCGGCGGGGGGTGGCCGGCGCGGGCCACCAGGCATCCGCCGGAGGCGGGATCGTGGACGGCGTAGACACAGGTCGCCATCTCGTCCTCGCCCATGTCGGCGACGACGGCGTCCAGCGAGCGGAGCAGGCGGGCCGGATGCATGTCGTGCCGGGCGAGGGTGCGCACCGCAGTGCGGAGCTGCCCCATGACCGCGGCGGCGTGGATGCCATGGCCCATGACGTCCCCGATGACGAGTCCGGTTCTGCCCTCGGGCAGCGCGATGACGTCGAACCAGTCGCCGCCGACGTCGTGTTCGCTGGCGGGCAGGTACCGTCCGGTGAGTTCGAGGCCGGGGACGACGGGCAGCGCGCTGTTGGTCAGGCTGCGCTGCAGGGTGAGGGCCGCCGCGCGCTGACGGGTGTACATGAGGGCGTTGTCGATGTTCAGGGCGGCGCGCGCGGCCAGCTCGTCGATGAGGACGCAGTCCTGCTCGTCGAAGGGCTCGCGGCTGCGCAGCCGGGTCACCACGACCGCGCCGAGCACCTTGCCGCGGGCGACCAGGGGGATCAGCCGTGCGGAGCCGAGGGTCATCAGGTACTCGCGCAGGTCCTCGGCCCGGGGGTCGGTGACCAGCGCCCGGACGTCCGAGCGGTACAGGTTCGTCGGCCGCCCCTCGGTGATGACCCGCTCGTACAGGGAGCCGTGCGGGAGCTGGTACGTCACGCCCGGCGCGAGCTTCGCCATGGGGGCGGAGGGGTCGGTGAAGTGGGCGGCCATGCGCCGGACCACGCCGTGGGTGGAGGCGGCGGAGTCGTCGGGCTGCATGACCTCTTCGAGGAGCTGCACATCGGCGGAGTCGGCGAGCTGCGGCACCAGCATCTGCGCGATCTCCTCGGCGGTCTGCCGTAGGTCCAGGGTGGTGCCGATCCGGGTGCCCGCCTCAGCCAGCAGGGCGAAGCGGCGTCTGGCGCGCTCGGCGTCGGCCTCGGCGCGCTGGCTCTCCGTGATGTCGATGAGGGAGGCGATCAGGCCCAGCGTCCGGCCGGCGCCGTCGACGAGGGGGGCGTAGGAGCAGGACCAGGTCCGGTCGTGTCGGGGATCCGCCGCGGTGCGTCCGGTACGGCGGACGTCGACGACGGCGGTGCCCTGGTCCAGGACCTTCCTCATCGTGGACTCCAGTGCCACGGCGTTGACACCGGGCACGACCTCGGTGAGCCGTTTGCCCAGGTGCTCGGCGGCGGAGAGGCCGTTCATCCGGGCGAGGGCGTCATTGACCCGCAGGAAGCGCAGGTCGGTGCCGAGGGTGGCGAGACCGATGGGCGACTGGCTGAAGAGGCTCTCCAGGGCCGCCAGCGAGTCCCGCATGCGCAGCACCTGCGACGTCTCGACGGCGATCAGCAGCGCGCCGGCCCGTCCGCGCGCGTCGGCGGCGGGGACGATCCACATCTCCATCCTCACCTGGTGGCCGTCGCGGTGGCGCACCCAGAGGGTTCCGACCACGGTTTCCCCGGCGTGGACGCGGCGGGTCAGCTGGTCGGCGAGTTCACCGTTGCCCTCGGGGACGAGCAGGGCCGAGGCGGGCCGGTCGAGTACGTCCCCGGGCCGGTAGCCGAGCAGGTCCTGGGCGGCTAGCGACCACTCCGTGACGCGGCCGTCGGCGTCCTCCCGCCACAGTGCGATCGGCAGCAGTTCGCGCAGCACACCCGCGTACCCGACAGCCGTGGGGGGCTGTTCCGGCACCGGTCCCGCCGTCTGGTGAGCGTCCACCGCACGACCTAACCACCAGGCAATATTTCATCTGAAAACACCCTATCCGGATCAGCCGAGTCCACCAGGCGGGGCATCGCGCCGACCGAACACGGAGAGCACATGTCGACCAAATGGTCCCATTCGGGCGATTTCGGGCTTATCGACTTATCCTGACGTCGGGAGGGCTCGATCGTCGAGAGCCGGTCAGTCGACCGGCGGGAAGCGAGCTTCCATGGCTGAGCGATTGAAAAGGTCGGGACTGGTGGGCGAACTGTCGGCCGAGTTCGCCGGCACGATGGTGCTCATCCTCTTCGGATGCGGCGTCGTCGCCCAAGTGGTCGCCGGCGGGGCCCTGACGACACCGCCGGGCGGCCTCGGAAACCACGACAGCATCGCCTGGGCGTGGGGCATCGGCGTCACCCTGGGCGTATATGTCGCGGCCCGGCTGAGCGGCGCCCACCTCAATCCCGCGGTGACCGTCGCGCTGGCGGCGTTCAAGGGATTCCCGTGGCGCAAGGTCGCGCCGTACGCGGCGGCACAGACGGCGGGCGCCTTCGTGGCGGCCCTCATCGTCCGGTGGAACTACACCGAGGCACTGGCGAAGGCCGACCCCGGTCACACCATCAGGACACAGGGCGTGTTCTCCACACTCCCCGCCAACGGCAACACGAATCTCCCCGTGCACGAGTGGGGCGCCTTCCGCGACCAGATCATCGGCACCGCCATCCTGCTGCTGCTGATCATGGCCGTCACGGACCTGCTCAACAACCCGCCGGGCGCGAACCTGGCCCCGTTCATCGTGGGTCTGATCGTCGTGGCCATCGGCATGGCGTGGGGAACCAACGCCGGTTACGCGATCAATCCGGCCCGTGACTTCGGCCCCCGGCTGGCCAGCTTCCTCACCGGCTACGGCGGAGCGTGGCGAGATCAGTACGGGAACATCTACTTCTGGGTGCCGATCCTCGGCCCCCTGATCGGCGGCCTGCTCGGCGCCGGACTGTACAAGGCGTTCATCGGCCGGTTCCTGCCGACGGCGGAGCCGGAGCCTCCCGGTCGTGTCCCCGCACCCGACCCAGAGCGCTGACACCCGCAACCAGAGCGCCGGCACCCGCAGCAAAGGCGGCAACCCATGGCTGACTTCGTGGGCGCGGTGGACCAAGGCACCACCAGCACCCGATTCATGATCTTCGACCACGCCGGGAACGAGGTGGCGAAGCACCAGTTGGAGCACGCCCAGATCCTTCCGCGGTCCGGCTGGGTCGAACACGACCCGGTGGAGATCTGGGAACGCACCAACTCCGTGATGCAGAACGCCCTGCGGCACGGCAACCTGTCCCCGGAGGACCTGGCGGCGATCGGCATCACCAACCAGCGGGAGACCACGGTGGTGTGGGATCCGCGCAACGGACGCCCCTACTACAACGCCATCGTCTGGCAGGACACCCGCACCGACTCCATCGCCGCGGCTCTGGAACGCTCGGGCCAGGGCGACGTCATCCGCCGCAAGGCGGGCCTGCCCCCGGCGACCTACTTCTCCGGCGGCAAGATCCAGTGGATCCTGGAGAACGTCGACGGGGTCCGCGAGGCCGCGGAACAGGGCCACGCCCTCTTCGGCAACACCGACAGCTGGGTCCTGTGGAACCTCACGGGCGGCCCCGACGGCGGCATCCACGCCACCGACGTGACCAACGCCAGCCGGACCATGCTGATGGACCTGGAGACCCTGGACTGGGACGACGAGCTGCTGGGCTTCTTCGGGATCCCCCGGGCCATGCTGCCCAGCATCAACTCCTCCTCCCACCGCGAGGCGTACGGCGTCACGCGCACCTCGCGGCCACTGCGCGCCGCCATCCCCATCACCGGGGTGCTCGGCGACCAGCAGGCGGCCACGGTGGGGCAGGTCTGCTACGCCCCCGGCGAAGCCAAGAACACCTACGGCACCGGCAACTTCCTGGTCCTCAACACCGGTACCGAGCTGGTCCGTTCACAGCACGGCCTGCTCACCACGGTGGCGTACCGGTTCGGCGACGAGCCGGCGGTCTACGCCCTGGAGGGCTCCATCGCGGTGACCGGGTCCGCGGTGCAGTGGCTGCGCGACCAGATGAAGATCATCAGCACTGCCGCCGAGAGCGAGACGCTGGCCCGTACCGTCGAGGACAACGGCGGCATGTACTTCGTGCCCGCCTTCTCCGGCCTGTTCGCTCCGTACTGGCGCTCCGACGCCCGCGGCGCGATCGTCGGTCTGGCCCGCTACAACGACAACGGCCACCTGGCCCGCGCGACCCTGGAGTCGATCTGCTACCAGAGCCGTGACGTCGTCGAGGCCATGGAGCAGGACTCCGGTGTCCACCTCGACGTCCTCAAGGTCGACGGCGGTGTCACCGCCAACGACCTGTGCATGCAGATCCAGGCCGACGTCCTCGGGGTCCCCGTCAGCCGCCCGGTCGTCGCCGAGACCACCGCGCTCGGCGCCGCCTACGCGGCGGGCCTGGCGATCGGCTTCTGGCGCGACACCGACGAACTGCGCACCCACTGGCAGGAGTCCGAGCGCTGGCAGCCCCAGTGGTCGGACGAGCAGAGAGCGGAGGGCTACGCGGGCTGGAAGAAGGCGGTGGAACGCACGCTGGACTGGGCCCAGGTCGATTAGGCACCCTTCGGGCGCCCTTGCGGAATGCTCTCCCGAGCCGGGACCGACAGCATGTGCCGGTCCCGGCTCAGCCGCGTCCCGTTCAGGGTGTGCACCGTGGCGGCGGCCCCGGCAGTCCCCGGGGTACGGTCTGCCTGTCCGGGGCAGCCGGACA
Source organism: Streptomyces phaeoluteigriseus (assembly GCF_001896135.2). GTDB lineage: Bacteria > Actinomycetota > Actinomycetes > Streptomycetales > Streptomycetaceae > Streptomyces > Streptomyces phaeoluteigriseus. The sequence goes on along the minus strand of NZ_MPOH02000003.1, from coordinate 136,595 downwards.
GGCAGAGACCCGGAGGCAGCTCCGGCCGAGCGCAAGGAGCCTGTCCACGATGGGAACCGCCGTCCACGTGCCGCAGACCAGGGACATGATCGGGGAGGAACTGTCCGGCGACGAGGCACTGATCGCGTTGCGCCGCTACGGCGGCATGTCCCTGCTCGTCGACGCCTTCACCCGGTTCCGGTACGCCGACGGCTTCACCAACGCGCGGGCGCTCGCCTTCCAGGTCGTGCTCGGTCTGGTGCCCTTCACGCTGGCCCTGGTGGGCCTGGCGACCTCCGTGCACACCGACTCCGTGGGCCGGGTCATCGAACGGACGCTCGGTGACATCGTGCCCGGTACCGGCGCCGACCTCCTCGACGACGCGTTCGCCGGGACGCGGCGCAGCGCGCACGGCGACGTGTGGAGCACCCTCGCGCTGTGGCTCGGCCTGGGGTTCGCCATGCTGAACCTCGCCTCCGCGATGGCCCAGATAGAGCGGGGCGCCAACCGTATCTACGGCATCGAGCGCGACCGCCCCTTCCCGCGCAAGTACGGACGCGCGCTCCTGCTGTCCGTCGCGGCAGGGATGCCGCTGGTGCTCGGGTTCGTGGCGCTCGCGGCCGGCGGGCCGCTCGGCGACGCCGTCACCGAGACCCTCGGCGTCGGTGTCGGCGGGCACCTCTGGTGGGACGCGCTGAGGATCCTCGTGGGTCTGGGGCTCGCGTGGATCGCGTCCGCCGCCATCTTCCGCTGGTCTCCGCGCCGCAGGCAGCCCGGCTACACCTGGCTCGCCTTCGGCAGCGCGGTGCACCTGGTCCTGTGGGTCGGGGCCACCTGGATGCTGGCTCTCTACGTCGGGAAGAGCGCCTCGTTCGGCGCCGTGTACGGCCCGCTCACCGCCTTCGTCGCACTTCTGCTGTGGGCCAACGTCACCGCCATCGCCCTGTTCCTCGGCATCGCCTTCGCCGCCCAACTGGAGGCGGCCCGCGCCGGTATCGAGGCCCCCGTCCGCCCCGACCCGGGATCCGGCCCCTGAAACCACACCGCCTGCCACCGGGACGGTGGACACGACACACCCACCCGCGGCCGGCGACCTCCACCCGGACGCGCCGGAAGCAGCCCGCGCCGGTATTGTCCGGGACGGCCACGGCACCCGTCCCGGCCGGCCGGGACGGCGTGGGCCGGCGCAGCAGGCGGCGCGGGTCGCGGAGCCGGGCGGGGCGTCGGCCGTGCAGGAGCCCCAGAACGATCGCGGCGGCCACCGCGATCAGGTGCTCGCGGCCGGCCAGGTTGGGCTTGGCCATCGACTCCCACACCATCGAGCCGCCGGTGAGCGTGAAGACGACGGGGGCGCGCCGGATGACGGAGATGTAGGTGAACAGGCCGACGACCGCGGCCGACGGGCCCGTGTCGAGCACCTGCCCCGCCTCGGGCGGGAGACCGAACCCCCACCGGTCCGGGCCCGCCATGATCATCACGCGGGCGGTGAGGGTGCCGGCCAGCGTGGTCGCGTAGGCGACGGCGAGCGTGCGGGCCCGGCCGAGGCTGTTCTCGGCCAGCGCGAAGGCGAGGAACAACTGGGTGATGCCGGCCCAGACCGGCAGGTCGAGCGCGGGGACGTACAGCGAGACCGGGGTGCGCAGGAGGGCCAGCCACAGGGGCAGATCGCCCTGCACGCCGCCGACGGCCCGGACGACGTCCGCCCCGGCCGGCCGCTGGGCGAGGGCGTGGAAGAAGACGACGCCCCCGACGGCGACACCGGCGAGCAGCAGCCCGGCGGGCCCGCGCCTGCGCAGTCGCCGTACCGGGTCGACGAAGATGTTGTGGCCCTCGTCGCGGAGCGTGCGCAGGACGAACGCGCCGGCGCGGGCCGGCAGGCCGAGCGGCTCGCGCTTCGCGCCGTCGCGCGCGGCACGGCCACCGTCCGCGGTTCCGCGCCGTTCCTCCGCTGGACGCACGACTTCCACACTCTCCCCCCACCGCTCGCCGCGCGCGGGGAGCGCACGGCCGTGTCCGGCACCCGTGCGGGCGGCGTCGGCCCGGTCGGCCGGACCCGCGCGCCGGGTCATACGCCCATAGAGACGTCAGGAAGGCCTTCAGGGATCACTCCGGTGCTGTGATGAGGAGAGACACCGGACCGACATCGGACCGCACCCCTCGCGTGGCAGGGGGTGCGGGGTCCCGGCCGGATCGGACACGGGGGAAGTCGGCGCCGGCCGGGAACGACCGGGGTTCCCTGGGGAGCCGGCCGCTTCCCCACCGTAGGACGCCGGCGCGGAGCCCGCCCGGCGGGTGGGCAGACCGGGTGATCGGCGCCGGACAGCCCGGCGACCGGCCCCTGGCTGTCCGGGACCGGGTCCGCCGGGCGGCTGCGGGTTCTCAGCCCTGGCGGGCCTTGAAGCGGGGCTCCTTCTTGTTGATGACGAAGGTGACCCCCTTCCGGCGCACGACCTGGGCTCCGGGCCTGGACTTCAGGGAACGCAGGGAATTGCGCACCTTCATGGCTGCCTCCTCGTGTTGCATCCTCGGGCCGACACACTGAGGCCGGCGCTCCTCGGGCAGCGCCGTGGCGCCGGCCCTTCTCGGGTCATACCGCCGTGGCGCCGGCCCTCCTCGGGTCATACCGCCGTGGCGCCGGCCCTCCTCGGGTCACAGCGCCGTGGCGCCGGCCCTCCTCGGGTCACAGCGCTGTGGCACCGGCCCTTCTCGGGTCAGCGCTCCTCGCGGAACGTGACGTGCCGTCCGGCGACCGAGTCGTACTTGCGCAGGACCAGCCGGTCTGCGTCGTTGCGGCGGTTCTTGCGGGTCACGTAGGTCGCGCCGGTACCGGCCGTGGACCTCAGGGTGACGACGGGGCGCGCCGTGCTGCGTGCCATGGGGGCCTCCTCTCACCGGCATCGCACTCATTGAGCGGTGCATGCCAATCGAGGTTTGCAACAGCGGAGGGGACGAGGTCATTCCCGTGCCTCTCGGTTACAGTGCTCCGCCGGTGTCGAACAAGAGGCCGGTTTCGAGCGGAGGAGAGACAGCGGTGCGCTTCGGGGTGGGGAACGGTTGGCGGGGGATCGCGGCGGCGGTGCTGCTGACGGGGATGGCGGCGGGGTGCGGGGAGTCGGGGGAGGACTCGGGTCCGGCCGGCGGCAAGGGCTCGGCCACGGCCGAGGTCGCGGCGCGCGGGGAGACCATCGGGGCCGCCGGTTCGGCCTGTGAGCTTCCCGTCACCTTCGACATCGCCGAGTTCTGGGAGGCCGAGAGGATCGACGCGGCGGCGCAGCACAGCGACACCGACGACGAGGTGTCCGACGCGGTCGGCGACGCACTCGCCGACGCCTTCCTGCACCAGGGCCCGGTCACGATGGCCTGCGAGGTCGACGCCAAGCCGGCCGGAAAGCTCGGCTTCCTGCGGGTGTGGACGGGCAAGCCGGGCGACGCGGACGCCCGCGACGTACTGGAGGGCTTCGTGGGTGCCGAGAAGACGGCGAGCGGGGAGAAGTACCGCGCGTTCAGGTCCGGCTCGCTCTCCGGCACGGAGGTGGAGTACACGACGACGAGTGAGCTGCTGGAGGAGACGAAGAAGGAGCGTGCCCTCGCCGTGAGCACGCCCGACGGCCCGGTCGTCGTCCACCTCGGGGGCATGGACACCGAGGAGCACGAGGCCATGCTGCCCGCCTACGAGCTGGCCAAGAGGACCCTGAAGGCGACTGCCTGACGCTGCCCTGACCGGCCCCTCGCGGCCCCGCAGGTCGCTCAGCCGGCGAGCAGCTCCCGCATCCGTGCGGCGGCCCGTACGGCCGCGTCGGCGCAGCAGTTGTTGAACAGTACGTGCACGCGTTCGACCCGTTCGGCGAGGGCGTGCACCCTGGGGAGCCACTCGCGCAGTTCGTCGTCGGTGTACTCGTGCCGGAAGCGGTCCTCCTTGCTGCCCGTCCCCCAGGCGTGGCTGCGGCCGTGGAACCGCACGACCGCCAGCCGTTCGCAGGTCACGGGCGTGACCGGCGGGATCGCGGACGGCAGCGACGGCTCCATGTCGACGGCGACGGCGGCGAAACCGCAGGACCGCAGCAACTCCTCGGTGATCGACCGCTGTTCGCCGCGCCACCAGTCGGGGTGCCGGAACTCCACGCAGACCGGCCACCCGGCGGTGCGCTCACGGCATTCGGTGAGGACGGCACGCGCGCGCGGGCGGGTCGCAGCCACGGCGGGAACTGGAAGAGGACGGCGCCCAGCCGGCCCGCCTCGCGCAGCGGCGCGATGCCGTCCGTGAAGCGCCGCCACACCTCGTCGAGCGCCTTCGGGGAGCGGACGTCGTCGGGCAGCCCCGGCGGCAGTACTTCGGAGCGGGTGGGGTGGCCGGTGAGCAGGGAGAACGCCTTCACGTCGAAGACGAACCCGTCGGGGGTGCGCTCCGCCCAGAGGCGGCATGTGCGTTCGGAGGGCAGGGCGTAGTACGTCGCGTCGACCTCCACGAGGGGGAAGCGTTCGGCGTAGTGCCGCAGCCGCCCCTCCGCGTCCCGCCGTCCGGCCGGGTACCAGCCGCTGCCGAGGAGTGCCCGGTCCGTCCACGAACAGGAGCCGGTCAGTATCGTGCCCATGGCGGCCGGTTACCCCGGACGGGCCGGGTCAGCCACCGATCGCTGTGCCCGGTGGACGAGATGACCGCCCGTCACCGCCATTAGGGCCGGCGCCTGCGGCAGTTCGTCGGCGGGCGCCTCGACCGGCTCCAGGTCCAGGGACGGGATGACCGCCCGTCACCGTCAACAGGACCGGCACCTCGGGCAGTTCGTCAGGGGGCACACCTCGGCCGGGTCCACGGCCAGGCGGTCAGGTCGGCCCGGGATCCGGGCACCGTACGGTCCACGTGCTCCGACTCCCGGCGGCGCGGGTGGCGTTGCGTGGTGCAGCCCTCCAGCGCCTCAAGGCCGGTCAGGCCGGGCCGCCGGGAGGCCGCGCCACGCGGGGCGCGTGCGGTGGTCAGAACCGCCCGGACGTTGTAGCGGGCGGAGCCGAGGCGAGGGTGGCGCCGAGGACGGTCTGGGCCGGCCCCGCGACGTAGAGGGAGCCGTGGCGGGGGTGGACGCGGCCCGGGGCGCGAGGCAGCACGCCCTCCTCGCCGAGGGCGAGGGCGAGGGCGAGGGCCGGAGCGGTTGATGGCGTCCTGGAAGGTCGGGCGCCGTGGATGATGGAGCAGTACGAGCGGGCGGTGACCCTGCTGCTGGACGCCGGGTGCCGTCGGTGAGGTGATGCCGCTGCTCATCGCCCTGGAGAAGCCGGTCCTGGGCGCCGGTCCTGGGCGCTGGTCCTGGGCGCCGCCCTCGACCTCGCGGCCCCCGAGACGATGCGGGAACCGACCGACCGCGCCCCGACCCCGCGGCCGGCCCGTGCCCTCGCCGCGGTGCCCGAGGGCCGGGCGGCCCGTGCCTTCGAGGCGGGCCTGACCGCTTTCATGACCCACGCCCGCGCGCTGCGGACCGCCGGGGCCTCTTCATAGGAGCCGTTGGGAGTGGGCGCGCCAGGACCCGTGGGGGTGGGAACGGTGAGAGCCGCAGGCGCCCTGACGGTCGTAGGAGCCCTGACGGTCCTGGAACCCCTGACGGCCGTAGCAGCCCTCGCCGCGCCACCCCGACGGACGTACGCGCGTCGGGGAGCTGTGAAGCGGAGGCACCCGGCGTCGACGCGCGCCGGCCTCAGTCGCCGGGCAGTTCACCGCGACCGCTGCCACGGAGCCGTGCGGACGCACGGCGCCGTCCGTGGCGCCGGGTCCATCACACCGCGTAACGCCCCTCGCCTGACGGAGCCGGGCGGTGTAGACATGGCACATGGTCCGACTCCTGGGGCGATCGGGTACCCGGCCGGCCCGTCGTCCCCGGGGCCCGCTGGTGCGGCGCACGCCCGAGACCACGCTCGGCGGGCGCAGCCTCGCCGCGCAGGTGTTCGTCCTCCAGGTGGTCGTCGTCCTGCTGCTGGGCGTCGCGGCGGTCGTCGCCCTGGTGCTCCAGGCGCGCCACGACACCACCCAGGAGGCCCGCAACCGCTCGCTCGCCGTCGCGGAGACCTTCGCGAACTCCCCGGGCATGCTGGAGGCGCTGCGCAGCCCCGACCCGACGGCGGTGCTCCAGCCGCGGGCGGAGGCCGCGCGCGAGGCGTCCGAGGTCGACTTCATCGTCGTCATGAACCCCGACGGCATCCGCTACACCCACCCCAAGCCGGACCGCATCGGCAAGCAGTTCGTCGGCACGCTGGCCCCGGCGCAGGCCGGCGGGACGGTGCTCGAGGAGATCGACGGGACCATCGGGCGGCTCGTGCAGGCCGTGGTGCCCGTGAGGGCGGCCGACGGCCGGGTCGCCGGGCTGGTGTCGGCCGGCATCACCACGGAGCACGTCGGCGGGAACGCCAACCGTCAGCTGCCGCTCGTGCTGACCACGGCCGTGGCGGCCCTCGTCCTGGCCACCGCGGGTACGGCCCTGGTCAGCCGCCGTCTGCTGCGCCAGACGCACGGCCTGGGCCCGCGCGAGATGACCCGCATGTACGAGCACCACGACGCGGTCCTGCACGCCGTACGCGAAGGGGTGATCATCGTCGGCGGCGAGGGCGAGCTGCTCCTGGCCAACGACGAGGCGCACCGGCTGCTGGACCTGCCCCCGGACGCCGAGGTCCGCAAGGTGTTCGACCTGGGCCTGGACGCCGACACCGCCGAACTGCTCGCCTCCGGGCGGGTGGCCACGGACGAGGTGCACCTGGTCGGGGAACGGCTGCTGGCGATCAACCAGCGGCCCACCGACGTCGCGGGCGGCCCGCCGGCAGCGTCGCCACGCTGCGTGACTCGACCGAGCTGCGCGCCCTGTCCGGCCGGGCCGAGGCGGCGCGCGAGCGCCTGGACATGCTCTACGCGGCCGGCGTGGGCATCGGGACGAGCCTGGACGTGACACGGACCGCGGAGGAGCTGGCGGAGCTGGCCGTGCCCCGGTTCGCGGACTTCGCGTGCGTCGACCTCTTCGACGCCGTGCTGGCGGGCGAGGAACCGGAGGCGCGGGGCGCGCTGCGGCGCACCGCGATGAGCGCGATCCGCAAGGGCGCGCCGCTGTACGCGGTGGGTGAGCAGATCCGGTTCGTGGAGTCGTCCCCGCAGTCCCGCAGCCTGGCCCGGGGCCGGCCCGTCCTGGAGGCCCGGCTGGCCGAGTCGCCGGGCTGGCGGGCGCAGGACCTGGAGCGGACGGAACAGGTGGTGGGGTTCGGCATCCACTCGCTGATCACCGTGCCCGTGCGGGCCGGGGCCCTGGTGCTGGGCGTGGTGAGCTTCTGGCGTTCGGAGCGGCCCCAGCCCTTCGACCCGGAGGAGGTCGCCCTCGCGGAGGAGCTGGTGGCGCGGGCCGCGGTCTCCATCGACAACGCGCGGCGCTTCACCCGCGAGCACGGCATGGCCGTCACCCTCCAGCGCAGCCTGCTGCCGCGCACCCTGCCCGAGCAGGGCGCCCTGGACATCGCCTACCGCTATCTGCCCGCGCAGGCGGGCGTCGGCGGTGACTGGTTCGACGTACTGCCGCTGTCGGGCGCCCGCGTCGCGCTGGTCGTCGGCGACGTCGTCGGGCACGGGCTGCACGCCGCGGCCACCATGGGGCGGCTGCGCACCGCCGTCCACAACTTCTCCGCCCTGGACCTGGCGCCGGAGGAACTCCTCGTACTGCTCGACGAGATGGTCAGCCGCATCGACCAGGACGAGGCGGCCGACGGCAACAGCGCGCCGGTGGCGGGGGCGACCTGCCTGTACGCCATCTACGACCCGGTGTCCCGGCGCTGCGCGGTGGCCCGGGCCGGCCATCCGCCGCCCGCCCTGGTCCATCCCGACGGGCGGGTGGAGTTCCTGGAGGTTCCGGCGGGTCTGCCGTTGGGGCTCGGCGGGCTGCCGTTCGAGACGGCCGAGGTGGAGCTGGCGGAGGGCAGCCGGCTGGTGCTGTACACCGACGGGCTGGTGGAGGACCGCAAGCAGGACATCGACACCGGCCTGGAGCGGCTGCGCCTGGCGCTGGGACGCGGTGACGGCTCGCCCGAGGAGACCTGCCGGGTGGTCCTGGAGTCGCTGCTGCCGGCCCGCCCGAACGACGACATCGCCCTGATCGTGGCCCGCACGCGGGCGCTCGGAGCGGACCGGGTCGCCGAGTGGGAGGTGCCGGTGGACCCGGCGGCCGTCGGCGAGGTGCGGGCGGCGGTGGCCCGGCGGCTGGCGCTCTGGGACCTGGAGGACCTGTCGTTCACGACGGAGCTGATCCTCAGCGAGCTGGTCACCAACGCGATCCGGTACGGCAGCGCGCCCGTCCGGGTCCGGCTGCTGCGGGACCGCACCCTGATCTGCGAGGTCTCCGACAGCAGCAACACCTCGCCGCATCTGAGGTACGCGGCCATGACGGACGAGGGCGGGCGCGGGCTGTTCCTGGTCGCCCAGCTCACGGACCGCTGGGGCACCCGCTACACGCCGACCGGGAAGGTGATCTGGGCGGAGCAGTCACTGCCCTGAGCCCTCAGGAGTAGCCCTCCGGAGTGGCCATGCGGGGCCCCCCCCGGGCGGCTCGCGCACCCTGCCGCGACTCATAAAGGACGTTTATGGGCTCATAGACCGGACCCGCGTACCGAGTAAGGTTTGCCTTAGTTTAGGCTTCCCCCGAGTCGATCTGTCGCCACTCGAAGGGAACCTGATCATGCCCCGCCCCCTGCGGGTAGCCATCGTCGGAGCCGGCCCCGCCGGGATCTACGCCGCCGACGCGCTGCTCAAGTCGGATGTGGCCACCGACCCCGGTGTCTCCATCGACCTCTTCGAGCGCATGCCGGCCCCGTTCGGTCTGATCCGGTACGGCGTGGCCCCCGACCACCCCCGGATCAAGGGCATCATCACGGCCCTGCACCAGGTCCTCGACAAGCCGCAGATCCGTCTCTTCGGCAACGTCGACTACCCGGCCGACCTGAACCTGGACGACCTGCGTGCCTTCTACGACGCCGTGATCTTCTCGACCGGCGCCATGGCCGACCGCGAGATGTCGATCCCGGGCATCGAACTCGACGGCTCCCACGGCGCCGCCGACTTCGTGTCCTGGTACGACGGCCACCCGGACGTGCCGCGCACCTGGCCGCTGGAGGCGGAGAAGGTCGCCGTCCTCGGCGTCGGCAACGTCGCCCTGGACGTGGCCCGCATCCTCGCCAAGACGGCCGACGAGCTGCTGCCGACGGAGATCCCGCCGAACGTCTACGAGGGCCTCAAGGCCAACAAGGCGCAGGAGATCCACGTCTTCGGCCGCCGCGGCCCCGCCCAGGCGAAGTTCTCCCCGATGGAGCTGCGGGAGCTGGACCACTCCCCCACCATCGAGGTCATCGTCGACCCCGAGGACATCGACTACGACGACGGCTCGATCGCCACCCGGCGCGGCAACAAGCAGGCCGACATGGTCGCCAAGACGCTGGAGAACTGGGCGATCCGCGACACCGGCGACCGTCCGCACAAGCTGTTCCTGCACTTCTTCGAGTCGCCCTCGGAGATCCTCGGCGAGGACGGCAAGGTCGTGGGCCTGCGCACCGAGCGCACCGCCCTGGACGGCACCGGCAACGTCAAGGGCACCGGCGAGTTCAAGGACTGGGACGTCACCGCGGTCTACCGCGCCGTCGGCTACCTGTCCGAGAAGCTGCCGAAACTGCCCTGGGACATCGACTCGGGCACGGTCCCGGACGAGGGCGGCCGGGTCATCGAGGAGAGCGGCGCGCACCTCCAGTCGACGTATGTCACCGGCTGGATCCGGCGCGGCCCGGTCGGTCTGATCGGCCACACCAAGGGCGACGCCAACGAGACGGTGGCGAACCTGCTGGACGACTTCGCCCACGGCCGTCTGCACACCCCGTCCTCGCCCGCTCCCGAGGCGGTGGACGCGTTCCTCGCCGAGCGGGACGTCCGCTTCACCACCTGGGAGGGCTGGTACAAGCTGGACGCCGCGGAGAAGGCGCTGGGCGAGCCGCAGGGCCGCGAGCGCGTGAAGCTCGTCGAGCGCGAGGACATGCTCCGCGAGAGCGCGCCTGACCGGCGCGTGACCGGCCGCCGCGGAAGCGCGCGTGACCGTTGGTGGCAAGGGCCCGTGGACCGATGTCCGCGGGCCCTCGTCGTTGCGGCGGCCGCACGGGAGCAGGAAGGCCCGGACGAGGCCGGACGGTCACGCGGTACGGGAAGGAACGGTGGGCCATGACACCGGAGCGGGCTGCCCCCCGGGCTCGGTGGAGGCGGTCGTCGTGTACGCCGGACGCCTGCTGCTGGTGGGCGGGCGGGGCGGCTGGGGCTGCCCTCGGCTCGGGTGTTCCCGAGCCCGCCGAGTCCCCGCAGGCCACCGCGGCGCGCGTGATGTACGAGTTGACGGGGTATCCGACCGACGGCTCGTCGCTGCCGGACCGGCTCGGCGCGACCGTGGTGTGCCGGCTGTCGGCAGCCGACGCAGGATCGCGGACGGTCAGGACACCGTCGGCGAGACCGACCTCGACGGAACGACCCGTCCGGGAACGCGCGGCTCACCCGGAGCGGTTGCGCTGGGCCCCGTTCGCCGGGGCGATCGGCGCGGGCGGCTGACCGATCCCGTGCGCGTCCGTCCGGCGGGACAGACGCCGGTGTGAGGGATCATCCGTCGTCGCGCGGGTGGGTCTCGATGACCTCGCCGCGGGCGTTGGCCTCCAGGTAGGCGCTGCCGTACTCGTCGGAGAGGTAGACGCTCAGCGTCGGGTCGCTGTCCAAGGTCGTGGAGGCCGGGCTGACGACCAGGTAGCGGCTGGTCGGCTGCGGGATGCCGAGCGTGCGGGCCGCCTTGGTGAGCAGTGCGGGCACGGCGTCCCAGGCGAAGTCGTTCAGGTCGACGGGGACCGTGCCCTGCGCGATGGTGCCGCCGGGCCCGAACTTCACCGCCACGTCCGCGCCCCGGTAGATGTAGCGGTCGTACAGCTTGGGGCGGCCAGGGACGGGAGCGGTGGCGACGGCGTACTCCCCGTACACGACCAGGTCGGCGACCTTCGAGCCGCCCGTCGCCTCGGTCAGCTTCGCCACGGTCCTGTGCAGGCCGTCCGCGCTGAGGAGGTCGACGGCGTCAGCGGTGGCGTCCACGGGGGACGCGCTGGAGGACGCACCGGCGGAGGCCGTCGCCTTCGTGGATCCGGACGCCGTGCCGCGCGGCCCGGCCGTGTCGTCGCTCGCCCTGCCCCCGTCCGGCAGCAGCGTCCACACCAGCACGCCGGTGAGCACCGTGGCCGCGGCGCCCGCGGCGATCGCCGCCGTACGGGCCCGGCGCGGCCGGTGCGGTCCGGGGGCCGCCGTGACGTGGCCTTCCGCACCCCGCGGCCCCGCCCCGGACCCCGTTCCTCGAACGCGGGCGGGCCGACGTTACGTCCCGGCGCACAGCGGTACTCCGGCCTCGGGGAGCCCCCGGGATGCAAGGTGTGCTCCCACGATGAATGGTGTTAGTGGGCCCATGACGGCACCGGGCCCGCAGCAGCCCTCCGAGCCGAGGAGCCGTGACCATGTCGATCTCAGAGCCCGAGCCCTCCCTGCCGCCCTCCGAGCGCGTCACCCCGGACAAACTGCTCCACACCCGCACGGGCACCGAGGTGTCGCCCGAGGACATGGTCCTGGCCGCCGGCCGGGACCTCACCCCGCGCAACCTCGAGTGGGCGCGGCGCAAGCTGGAGGCGGAAGGGCCGGACAGCATCGAGAAGATGCTCCCCTGACCTCCAGGACCCCCGGGGACCCCGTGGGCCCGGTGGCCCTTGGTGAACCGGTTCCGAACCGGTGGCGGGTCGAGGCCGGTTCACCCTTTCGGAGGTGCCCTCCGGCTGACAGACTCCGGAGGTGCCCGACTTCGACATGCTCGTCCTCGGATCCGGCCCCGGCGGCCAGAAGGCCGCCATCGCGGCGGCCAAGCTCGGCCGCCGCGTAGCCGTGATCGACCGCCCCGACATGCTGGGCGGTGTCTCCCTCCACACCGGCACCATCCCCTCCAAGACCCTGCGCGAGGCGGTGCTGTACCTCACCGGCCTCACCCAGCGCGACCTCTACGGGCAGAGCTACCGCCTCAAGGAGGACATCACCGTCGCCGACCTGACCGCGCGCACCCAGCACGTGGTGAGCCGGGAGACCGACGTCATCCGCAGCCAGTTGTCCCGCAACCACGTCGCCCTGTACTCCGGCACCGGCCGGTTCGTCGACGACCGCACGGTCGCCCTGCGGGAGGCGGGCGGCCAGGAGCGGCTGCTGACCGCCGGGCACGTCGTGATCGCCACCGGGACCCGGCCGGCGCGGCCGGAGAGCGTGGAGTTCGACGGCCGGACGATCCTGGACTCCGACAACGTCCTCACGATCGAGCGGGTGCCGCGGTCGATGGTGATCGTGGGCGCCGGGGTCATCGGCATGGAGTACGCGTGCATGTTCGCCGCCCTGGGCAGCAGGGTCACGGTGGTGGAGCGGCGGGCCGGGATGCTCGACATGTGCGACGTCGAGGTCGTCGAGTCGCTCAAGTACCACCTGCGCGACCTCGCGGTCACCTTCCGTTTCGGGGAGACCGTGGCCGCCGTCGAGCGGCATGCGCGGGGCACGCTGACCGTGCTGGAGAGCGGCAAGAAGATCCCCGCGGACGCGGTGATGTACTCCGCGGGCCGACAGGGCCTGACCGACGGACTCGAGCTGGAGAAGGCCGGACTGGCCGCGGACGCGCGCGGGCGGATCACGGTGGACGAGCACTACCGCACGCAGGTCCCGCACATCTACGCCGTCGGTGACGTGATCGGCTTCCCGGCGCTGGCCGCGACCTCGATGGAGCAGGGCCGGGCAGCCGCCTACCACGCCTGCGGGGAACCGGTGGGGCGGACGCACCGGCTCCAGCCGATCGGCATCTACACCATTCCGGAGATCAGCTTCATCGGCCGGACCGAGGACCAGCTCACCGAGGACCGGGTGCCGTTCGAGGTGGGCATCGCCCGCTACCGCGAGCTGGCCCGCGGGCAGATCATCGGCGACGCGCACGGCATGCTGAAGCTGCTGGTGTCCCCCGAGGACCGCACCCTGCTGGGGGTGCACTGCTTCGGCTCCGGGGCGACCGAGCTGATCCACATCGGCCAGTCCGTGATGGGTCTCGGCGGCACCGTCGACTACCTGGTCGACGCGGTCTTCAACTACCCGACGCTCGCCGAGTCGTACAAGGTCGCGGCCCTCGACGCCACCAACCGGCTACGGCAGTTGGACCGGATCGGGGACTGACCCGGGGGTGCCTGGGGCCTGTCGTTCGGATCAGGCCGCAGGAGATCAACGGTGCTGTTCAGTGCCGGTGAGCGGGGTCCGGTGCGTGCGGCTGCGAGGCGGAGGAGGGCGTCGACGCGGAGCATCGGCAACCGACGACAACGCGGCGGATGCGCGTGCCGGGCCCCGCGTCCGCGGCGTGATCCAAACGACAGGGCCCTAGGGAAGGTTGTCGTCGTCCACCACGTGGACGGCGGCCTCCTCCGCGCCCGCGGCGCCGCCGTCGATGCCGACGTCCTCGGCGACCTCCTCCTTGGTGGCGTCCGCTCGCGCGCCCTGGTCGGGGGCGACCAGGCGGCCGGCCCGCTCATCGCCCGCCTCCGGGTCGACCGGTTCACCCTCGCCGCGCGGAAGATCGCCGATGCCGTCCCCGGCGGGCTCGGACACGTCCGGGACCTCCTGGGCGAGGCGCTGGTCGAGGGTCTCCCCCTCGTGCTGCTCGGCCGCGGTGGTGCCGTGCTTGGTGACGCCGAGCGGCTTCTCCGGCGGGGAGTAGCCCTCGTCCAGGATGTCGTCGTAGGTCCGTTCGTCGAGCGCGTCCTGGAGGTCGAGCGGCGCGGCGTCCTCCTGCTCCTCGTTGCCACCGGTGGGCTGGTAGGCGTCGTCGGCGGTCGTCTCGGGCTCGCTGCCCATGGATCCCTCCCGGGGTGCTGTTCCGGCTGCACTGTCCCCGTTCGCGTATCCCGTCACGCGCGCCCCAACCGTGTCACATGCCAACCGCACGAGCGGATACGGACGTTACCCGTCCGGCGATCCTGACAGCTCGGACGGTGGAGCTATCATCACTCGCACACTCCGTGTGACCGGCCCCCGACACAGAGGTGGGACGGTTCCACCACGCCCGTTCCCGCCCGCGCCGCGAGGCCGTCCCCCGCCGGTGCGCGGCGGCGCACCCCCACCCCCTACTACGCCGTCGGGCCTTCCCCGCCCCGCCGGTGTGCACGACGGAAAGCGGCACGACCATGAACAAAAACGGCAGAGGGCTTCAGGCGAACGCCCTCGGCACGTTCGACACGGTGGTGATGGCGGTCGCGGGCAGCGCACCCGCGTACTCGATCGCCGCCACGACCGCGGTGCTGGCCGGAGCGGTGGGAGTGGCCGGTCCGGCGGCGCTGCTGTACTGCGCGATACCGATGCTGGGCATCGCGCTGGCGTTCCGCTATCTCGGCCGGATCGACGTCAACGCGGGGGCCGGCTACTCCTGGGTGGGACGCACGCTCCACCCGTTCCTCGGCTTCGTCAGCGGCTGGGCGCTGGTCATGTCGGCGACGATCTTCATGGTGGCGGGTTCGCTGCCGGCCGGGTCGATGACCCTCGCCCTGTTCGACGAGGGCCTGGCCGACGACACGGCGCTGTCGACCCTGGTGGGCGCCGTGTGGTTCCTGCTGATGCTGGGCGTGGTGCTGGGCGGTGCCCGGCTCACGGTGCGGGCGCAGCTCGTCATGTCGGGGGTGGAGCTGGCGATCCTCGCGCTGTTCGCCGTCCTCGCGGTCTTCCACACCGACCACGCCCGCGCCTTCGACTGGTCCTGGCTGGGTCTCGGCCACTTCGACGGCGGGTCGGGGTTCGCGGCGGGCGCGCTCGTGGCCGCGTTCTACTACTGGGGCTGGGACGTGACCGGCAACCTCAGCGAGGAGACCCGCGACAGCCGGCGCACGACGGGGCTCGCGGGCCTGATCGGGGTGGGCGTCGGTTTCCTCGTCTTCGAGGTGTTCACCATCGCGGTGAACGTCATCCTCGGCGCGCGCCAGGTCGAGGAGAGCGGCGCCGACGTGCTCGCGGTGCTCGGTGAGGAGGTGTGGCCGGGCTGGGGCGGAAAGCTGCTGGTCGTGGCCGTGCTGCTGTCCACGGTGGCCACCCTGGAGACCACCCTCGTCCAGGTCACCCGCTCCCTGTTCGCGATGGGCCGCGACCGGACGATGCCGGCCGCGCTGGGCCGGGTGCACGGCACCTGGAACACGCCATGGGTGGCGATCGCCGTGGTCGGCGCGGTGGCGCTGGGCATGTTCGTCGCCTCCAACGCGCTGGGCTCGGTGGGCGACATCCTCTCCGACGCGATCTCGGCGATCGGACTCCAGATCGCCGTCTACTACGGCCTGGCCGGGCTCGCGGTCGTCGTCGCCTACCGCGGGACGCTGCTGAAGTCGCCGACCGTCTTCCTCTTCGGTGGGCTGTGGCCGCTGGGCGGCGCCGTGTTCATGTTCTGGATCTTCGTGGAGTCGCTGGGCGAGCTGAGCACGGCGGCGATCACGATCGGCCTCGGCGGGCTCGCGGTGGGTGTGGTGCCGATGCTCTGGTACTGGCGCAAGGGCAGCGACTACTACCGGCCGGCCCGGCTGGACGCCTCACGGACCGTCCGGGCCGACTACGTGCCGGGAGGCACCGTGCCCGCGCACTCCGCCGCCCACGAGGGCCTCCCCACCGACTTCTGAAGGGGGGACCCGATGGCGCGGGACCGCTTCGCTCCCGACTTCGACCCCGACTGCGGGGACACGGCCCTCTCCTCCGCCCGGCAGGACATCGTCATCGGACGCTGGCAGGGCCTGCGGGAACTCCTGCGGGCGACCGGCCCCGACCGGACGGCCCGCGGGCACCGGGTGCGGTCGCTCGCACAGGCCTGCGCGGGCAGTTCCACGGTGGAGACCTGGCTGGCGGCCGAGCCGCACAGCGCGGACGCGCTGGTGCTGCGCGCGGCCACCGAGACCACCCGCGCGTTCAACGTGGCCATCGCGGCGGGCCGGGGGGTGCCGATCGGCCCGCACCGGGTGGACGCCGCGGTGCGGGCCTGCCTCGCCGCGGCCGAGGCCTGTCCGGAGGACCCGACGCCGTGGATCTCGCTGATCTCGGTGGCGCGGCTGTACCCGTCGGGCGTACGACGGCGGGAACTGGCCCGCTGGTGGGACGAGTTGCACCGGCGCGACCCGCACAGCATGGAGGGCCACGTTCAGGTGCTGCACTACTACTCGGCGCGCTGGCACGGCACGCACGGCCTGATGTACGACTTCGCACGGGACGCGGCGGGGGCGGCCCCGGCGGGCTGCCCGCTGCCGGTGCTGGTGCAGTACGCCCGCGTGGAGGAGTACCGGTACGCCCTCGACACGGCGGGCGACAGCTCCACGTCGGTCGGTCCCGGCCGGCACTGGAACCACGAGGGCGCCCTCGGGGACGTCCGCCGCACCTGGGAACGCTGGATCCTGGGCCGCGCCGGTTCCGAGGTGGCCCCCGGCGAGCTGCGCGACGTCAACTACCTGACGCACGCGGCCTGTATGGCGGGCGCGGAGGAGGTGGCGGCCCCGCTGCTGCGGATGCTGGGCCGCCGCTTCACCCGCACCCCGTGGTCGTACACGGGGGACCCGGTGCGGCAGATCGTGCGCCGACGCACGCAGTGGGCGTCGCTTCCTTGAGCGACTCCGCGTGCCGCGAACCACAATGGGCCATGTCCCGTTACGACGCACAGGTTTCCGGCATGCCTGGCGGCCCCCGCCGGATCGCCCTCCTCGGGGGCGGTTTCTCCACGGACGCCGACGCGGTTCTCGACACGTGGGTGCTGGGGCACGCCCGCGCCGCCCGCCCCAAGGTCTGCTTCGTGCCGACGGCGAGCGGCGACGCCGAGGGGTACGTCGACCGGTTCCTGACGGCGTTCGGCGCGCTCGACTGCGAGCCGTCCGTCCTGCGTCTGTTCCGCCGCGAGGCGGACGACGCGTCCCTGCGCGCGTTCCTCCTGGCGCAGGACGTCGTCTACGTGGGCGGGGGCAACACGGCGAACCTGCTGGTGGTGTGGCGCGCGCACGGCGTGGACCGGCTGCTCACCGAGGCCTACCACCGTGGCACGCTGCTCTGCGGGATCAGCGCCGGCGCCAACTGCTGGGCGCAGGGCTCCCACACCGACTCCTTCGGCCCGCTGACCCATCTCCCCGACGGCCTGGGGCTGCTGCCCGGGTCGGTCTGCCCGCACTACGACGGCGAGCCGGGCCGCCGCCCCTCCTACCGCCGGGCGGTGGCCTCGGGCACCCTGCCCGCCGGCTGGGCCCTGGACGACGGCGTCGGCGCCCTGTTCACGGAGGGCACGCTGACGGAGACGGCCGGCCGGACGGCCACCGCCCGTGTGTACCGGGTGGAGCCGGACGGCCGGGGCGGCGTCTTGGAGGTGCCCGTCACGGTCTGAGGGACCCGGTCAGGGGGTCGTGCGGGGGCCGTCCGGCAGGCTCCGCCGCCGCTCGACCATCTCGTGGCTCAGCGCGGCGGTCTCCGACTCGGGGAGGCGCTCGAAGCCGTCCCCGTGATGACCGACACGAGGGGGAAGATCCGGCGGTTGAGGTCCGGGCCGCCGGTGGCGGAATCGTCGTCGGCCGCGTCGTACAGCGCCTGGAGGGCGGCCAGCGCGGCCTCGCGCCGGTCCATGCCCGGCCGGAACAGCTTCTTCAACGCGCCCCCGGCGTAAGGCGATCCGGAGCCCTCCGCGTGGAAGTCCCGCTTCTCGTAGAGGCCGCCCACGACGTCGTAGCTGAAGATGCGGCCCCTGCGGCCCTCGGGCGCCGAGGCGTCGTAGCCCGTGAGGAGCGGGACCACGGCGAGGCCCTGCATGGCCTGGCCGAGGTTCCCGCGGATCATGGCGGCCAGGCGGCGCGCCTTCGCGTCGAGGGTCATCGCCGTGCCCTCGATCTTCTCGAAGTGCGCCAGCTCGACCTGGTAGAGCTTCACCAGGTCCAGCGCGAGTCCTACGGTGCCGGCGAAGGCGACGGCCGTGTGGTCGTCGGCCGGGTGCACCTTCTCCAGGTCGCGCTGGGCGATGACGTTGCCCATGGTGGCCCGGCGGTCACCGGCGATCAGGACGCCGTCGCGGAAGGTGAGGGCCAGCACGGTGGTGCCGTGCGGGACCTGGCCGGGCGCGGCACGTACGCCGTGCGGGAGGACGCCGCGGGTGCTGAGCAGTTCGGGGCGGTGGGCCGCCAGGAACTCGGTGAAGGACGCGGTGCCGGGGGTGAAGAACTCCGCCCCCGGCCGCCCGCCGTGGTCGTTCCCCGTCATGACACTCCCCCTCGTCCGCCGGGCCGCTGCGTTCGAGTCCTACCAGGTGCGGGCGCGCGGGAAACGCGAGGCCGGTCAGAGGGACCTGCGCCGCACCAGGACGCCGAGCACCAGCAGGCCCGGCAGGAGCGGCAGCCACAGCGTCCAGAGGCGGTAGCCGAGGACGGCGGAGGCGGCCCCCTCGGCCGGTGCTCCGGCCGTGACCAGGGCCAGTCCGAGGGCCGCGTCGAGGGAGCCGATGCCGCCCGGGGTGGGCAGCAGGGCGGCGGCACCGCTCGCGGCGAGATAGAGCAGCGCCACCTCCGGCGCGGGCAGCGGCAGTCCCACGGCCCGGGTGACGGAGATCAGCACGCACGCGTGCAGCGCGGCGAACGCCAGCGAGCCGCCCCACAGGGCCACGGCCCGTCGCGGAAGGGCGTGCACGGCCTTG
This sequence comes from Streptomyces phaeoluteigriseus, assembly GCF_001896135.2. GTDB lineage: Bacteria > Actinomycetota > Actinomycetes > Streptomycetales > Streptomycetaceae > Streptomyces > Streptomyces phaeoluteigriseus. Next base: position 117,858 of record NZ_MPOH02000003.1, on the reverse strand, counting down.
ACGTCGGCCCACACGGTCGTCAGGGCGGCCCGGCAGCGGGGATGGCGGGCGGCCGCCAGCAGGACCGCGCCGACGGCCACGGCCGCGACGGCGGCCCAGCCGCCCCAGCCGGACGGGAGCCGCAGCAGGCCCGGACAGGCCGCGGCGAACACGGCGAGGAGGCCGACGCGCGCCACCGCGCCGGCCGTGGCCTTGACGGCGACGGCGGTCGCCGCGTGTCCGGCGGTCAGTCCGCGGCGCATCAGGAAGCGCACGTTGACGGCGCCCGCGCCCAGGCCGGCCGGCAGCAGGTGGTTGGCGGCGGACGCGGCGAACTGCGCGGCCACCAGCGGGCCCGGAGGCAGTCGTGGGACGACGGAGCCCTGCTGGGCGACCGCCGCGCACAGCCAGGTCCCGGACGCCGCCACCGCAGCGGCGAGCAGCCAGCGCCGGTCGGCCCCGGCGAGCCGCACGGCTCCGGTGTGCAGCACGGGCCAGTGCCGGTGGGCGAGCCACACGGCGGCGACCAGCACGGCGAGGGTGAGCGCGGTCCGCCAGTAGGTGCCGCTGCCGCGCCCGGCCCCGACGCTGATCCGCTCGGACGTCATCGCGTCCCGTCCCCGGGCGGTGACGGCGCGAGGTGCAGGTCGAGTCCGGCGGACGGGTGGGTCCGCCAGCCGCGGGCGTACGGCGGCGGTGGTGTGCCCGGCGGGGAGAGGGCGGCGGTCGGGACGCGGCCGGCGGTGCGCCGGATGCCCGCCTCGGTGATGTTGACGTTGTGGCCGCGCGGGTTGGCCGAGGAGCAGCCGGCGTAGTACCCGACGGGGATGGCCTCCGTGCCGGTGAGCAGGCAGGGCGGGCGTACGCCGAGCCGGTGCAGGTCGGCGGCGGTGCGGGTCCAGGCACGGCGGTCGGCGGCGGTGCGGTCCACGGTGCGGTCCAGGACGACGTACTGCACCGCCAGATGTCCGGCGAGGCCGAGCGCGACCACCGCGGCGACGGCCGGGCGCAGCCGGCCGCGCGGCGCGGTCACCAGGTGGCACAGCGCGTCGGCGACCGGGAGGGCGAGCAGCGCGTAGAAGGGCAGCAGGAAGCGGGGGGCCGCGTAGCCGATCAGGAAGAGGTACGGCACGGCGGCCGTGGCGGCGCAGGCCAGCGGCACCAGCGTGGGCCGGGTGCGGCGGGCCCTGGCCGCCACCGCGAGGCCCGCGACGGCCAGCAGCGGCAGCGCGAACCACCAGGCCATGATCACCGGGTGGGGCGTCTCGACGGTGCAGGGCCGGCACAGCGTCCGGCCCACCAGGCTGCGCAACTGGTCGTCGACAGCGAGGTTCCAGCCGAGACCGCCCTGGATGCGGGAGGCCTCGGAGAGCCGTTCGCCGAGGCCTCCGTGGTTGAGGTACGCCTCGACGATCCACTGGCCGCCGCCGGTCGCGAGGCCCGCCAGGAGGGCGAGGGCCAGGCGGACGTCGCGGGCCGGGACCAGCAGGACGAGGAGGGGCAGGGTGGTCCAGACGGCGTCGGTGGGGCGCATCCAGGCCATGAGGGCGGCACCCGCCGCGACGCCCCACAGCGCCGCCCGGTCGGTCCCGTCGGCGCGGACCCGCAGGAAGCAGCCGACGCAGACCAGGGCGCCGAGCGCGACCCAGTGGTTGGGCATGGCCGCCGGGCCGTAGAACAACGTCACCCACAGGGAGGCGTAGAGGGCGCCCGCGGCGGCCAGGACGCGGGGCGGGAAGAAGGTGCGCCACACCCGCAGGGCCAGGTAGAGGCCGAGGCCGGACAGGACGGCCAGGTAGACGCGCAGCAGTTCGGTCGACGTCGACCAGGACGTGACCGGCGCGACCAGCAGGGAGACACCGCGGGCGCGTGGCGCGCTGAAGAAGGCGGGCGGGGCCTGGGCGGAGATCTGGCTGACGTACACCGTCTCGTCCCAGCCGAGGCCCAGGCCCGGCCCGACGAGGACGAGTTGCGCCACGGTGAAGGCGGCCGCGACTGCCGCGAGCAGCCAGGAGCCGTGCGCCCGCCAGGGTGCGCCGGGCACGGTCGCCGGTGCGCCCCGCCGCGCACCGACGAGCGTGGCGTTCGAGCCGTCGGCCATGCTCCACCCCTCGCCCGCGGTTTGCCCTCAATCGGAAAAACATGGCCAAACTAACGTGTGTGGGCCGGGTACGCAGGGTGATATACGGCCAGCCGCGCGAGCGGGTGCCCGCGGTGGTCAGCGGACGTGGGGGGGCCGGTGCCTCGGCTGCTCGGGTTCGGGGCGCGCGGGTGTGGTCGGGATGGGCCGCACCGCGGGTCCGTCGCCGTCGAGGTGAACCGGCGTCCCATGGTGATGGATCGTCAGCGGAGGCCCCGACAGCAGGGTGTACGCGGCCTTGTCGGGGCCGACCTCCACGTGCAGGCGGCGGCCGAGGAACTGGAGGGAGAAGGCGAGACGGCTGAACGCCTCCGGCAGGCGGGGCGAGAAGTACAGGGTCTGGTCACCGTCCCGGCGCAGCCCGCCGAACCCGGCGACCAGCGCCATCCAGGTGCCGGCCAGCGAGGCGATGTGCAGTCCGTCGCGGGTGTTCTGCTCCAGGTCGGCCAGGTCCATCAGGGCGGCCTCGGCCGTGTAGGCGTGGGCCAGCCGCAGATGGCCCACCTGGGCGGCGACGACGGCCTGGCAGCACGCCGAGAGGGAGGAGTCGCGGACGGTGAGCGGCTCGTAGTAGGCGAAGTTGCGGGCGACCTGCTCCTCGTCGAAGAAGTCGCCGCAGGTGTACATCGCCAGCACCAGGTCGGCCTGTTTGACGACCTGTTTGCGGTAGAGGTCGAAGTAGGGGAAGTGCAGCAGCAGGGGGTACTGGTCGGGGCGGGTGCCGTCGAAGTCCCAGCGCTGGTAGCGGGTGAAGCCGGCGTGCTGTTCGTGCACGCCGAGTTCCTCGTTGTACGGGATGTGCACCGCCGCGGCGGCGTCCCGCCAGGCCGCGGACTCCTCCTCGTCGACGCCGAGCCGGGCGGCCTCCTCCGGGTGCCGCTCGACCGCCGCGGCCGCGGACAGGAAGTTCGCCCGCGCCATCAGGTTGGTGTACGTGTTGTCGTCGGCGACCGCGCTGTACTCGTCGGGGCCGGTGACGCCGTCGATGTGGAAGACGCCGTGCGCGTCGTGGTGGCCGAGGGAGCGCCACAGGCGGGCGGTCTCCACCAGCAGCTCGACGCCCGTGTCCCGCTCGAAGGCGGTGTCGCCGGTCGCCGCGACGTAGCGGACGACGGCGTCGGCGATGTCCGCGTTGACGTGGAACGCGGCGGTGCCGGCCGGCCAGTACGCCGACCCTTCCGAGCCCTCGATGGTGCGCCAGGGGAACGCGGCGCCGCTCAGTCCGAGCTGGGCGGCACGCTCACGGGCCGCGTCCAGGGTGCCCTGTCGCCAGCGCAGGGCCTCGGCGACGGCGCCGGGCGCGGTGTAGGTGAGGACGGGCAGGACGAAGGTCTCGGTGTCCCAGAAGGCGTGGCCGTCGTAGCCGGAGCCGGTGAGGCCCTTCGCGGGAATGGCGCGCCGCTCGGCGCGGGCGCCGGCCTGGAGGACGTGGAACAGGGCGAAGCGGACGGCCTGCTGGATCTCCTCGTCGCCGTCGACCTCCACGTCCGCGCCGGCCCAGAAGTCGTCGAGGTAGGCCTGCTGGTCGTCGAGGAGGCCCTGCCAGCCGCTGTGTCCGGCCGCCGCGAGGGCCGCCTCCACCTGGTCGCTCATCGCCGGCCGGGAGCGGGCGCCGGACCAGCCGTGCGCGACCAGCTTCTCCACCCGGAGCGTCTCGCCGGGCTCGAGCACGGAGGTGACGGTGAGGCGGGCCACGTCCACATTGCTCTCGCTGCCGGTGGTGGTGCGCTCGGGGCCTGTGACGGTGTGGTCGGCCGCGACGGCGACGCGCAGTCCGCTGCGCCGGGTGCGGTGCACGAGCCGCAGCCGCTGCCCGACGGCGACGTCCTCCTCCGGTTCCAGCGGCGACTTCAGCGCGCGGGCGGCGCGCGGGTCGGCGTCGGGTTCGGGCAGGCTCTCGTTGGCGACGAGTTCGGACTGGATGACGACGCGGGAGCGGCTGCCCACGGCCTCCACCTCGTAGGCGATGGCGGCGACGGCGCGCTGGGTGAGGGAGACGAGCCGGGTGGAGCGCACCCGGACCGTCGAGCCGGCCGGCGAGGTCCATTCGCAGGTGCGCTCCAGGACGCCGCGGCGCAGGTCCAGGACGCGTTCGTGGGAGACGAGCCGGCCGTAGCGCAGGTCGAACGGCTCGTCGTCGACCAGCAGCCGCAGGATCTTGCCGTTGGTGACGTTGATGACGGTCTGACCGGACTCCGGATAGCCGTACCCCGCTTCCGCGTAGGGCAGGGGGTGCAGCTCGTGCACGCCGTTGAGGTAGGTGCCGGGCAGGCCGTGGGGTTCGCCCTCGTCGAGGTTGCCGCGCCAGCCGATGTGACCGTTGGACAGGGCGAACACCGACTCGCTCTGGGCGAGGACGTCCAGGTTGAGGCGCGTCTCGCGCACGCACCACGGCTCGACGGCATAGGACCGGTCGGTGATCACGCGTGTTCCCCCAGTTCGGCCAGGTCTTCGACGACGACGTCCGCGCCGTGGGCGTACAGGGCGTCGCGCTGCCCCACCCGGTCAACGCCCACGACGTACCCGAAGTGCCCGGCGCGGCCCGCGTCCATGCCGGCCAGCGCGTCCTCGAACACGGCGGCCCGGTCCGGCGCGACGCCGAGGTCGCGGGCGGCGGCGAGGAAGGTGTCGGGGTGCGGCTTGCCCGGCAGGCCGCGCTCGGCGGCCACCACGCCGTCGACGCGCACCTCGAACAGGTCCTCGGCCCCGATCGAACGCAGTACGTCACGGGTGTTGGCGCTGGAGGAGACGACCGCCGTGCGCAGGCCCTGCGCGCGGACGGCCCGCAGGTAGCTCAGGGTGCTGTCGTAGGCCTCGACGCCGTCGGTGCGGATCTTCGCCAGCAGCAGTTCGTTCTTGCGGTTGCCGAGCCCGTGGACCGTCGCCGCGTCCGGCGGGTCGTCGGGGCCGCCCTCGGGCAGATGGATGCCGCGGGAGTCGAGGAAGGTCCGGACGCCGTCGGCGCGCGGGCGGCCGTCGACGTACTCGTCGTAGTCGTGGGAGGAGTCGAACGGCCGGTACCCCGCGCCGTCGCGTTCGCGCAGGAAGGCGTCGAACGTCTCCTTCCAGGCCGCCGCGTGCACCACGGCGGTCCGGGTGACGACCCCGTCGAGGTCGAAGAGGCAGGCCTGGATCGTGTCCGGGAGACCGAGCGTCGTCGTCATGGAGGACCCGTTCCCCGTACGCGGGCTCCCCACCGGGTGGCGCGCGCCACATCGCCGCGGCGCGGCGTCAGTCGTGCGGGAAGGAGTGGTGCTCGTGGGTGATCAGCCAGCGGCCGCGCCGCTTGCGCAGGCCGAACGTCAGCCGCAGCCGCAGGGTGGGTCGCTCGGCCAGTTCCTCGGGCGTACCGCAGCGCAGCAGGGCGTGCGCGAAGGCGACCTCCGGGCCGGAGGCGACGTCGAGGACGTCGATCTCGAACAGCGCGCCCTGCGCCTGCCACGCGAAGAACGGCGGCCAGAGCGCCCGGTAGGCGGCGAGGCCGCGCAGGCCCTCGTGGGGCGGGGTCACGTGGTACAGGTGCAGGTCCTCGGCGTGGTCGGCGAGGACGGCCTCCAGGTCGCCGCGGTGCACCGCGTCGGCCCAGCGCGTGATCAGCGCGCGGATCCGCCTCTCGTCCTCCGACACGTCCTGTCCTCCTCCGCTCGCCGTCCGCTCGCCGTCCGGTCCCCCTCCGGGTTCCCTTCAAGGCTGCGACACTCTGCTGTGTGGCGACCTACGACGACCTGCTGCCCCGCGCGCGTTCCCTCGCCCGCCGGGGGCGCCGCGCGATCCTGGGCATCGCCGGCGCTCCGCGCGGGCAAGACGACGCTCGCCCGGCACCTGGTGCGGGAGCTGAACGGCACCGGGGAGCCCTGGGTGGCGCACGTGCCGATGGACGGCTTCCACCTCGCCGACGCGGAACTCGACCGGCTCGGCCGCCGGGACCGCAAGGGCGCGCCCGACACCTTCGACGCGGCCGGGTACGCGGCCCTGCTGCGCCGGCTGCGGGAGGAGGCCGACGGCGACGACATCGTGTACGCGCCCGGCTTCGAGCGGGACCTGGAGCAGCCCCTCGCGGGCGCCGTGCCGGTACCGCCGACCGCCCGCCTGGTGGTGACGGAGGGCAACTACCTGCTGCTGGGCACGGGAGCGTGGGCGCGCGTGCGGTCCGCGCTGGACGAGGTGTGGTTCTGCGAGGTCGACGAGGCCGAACGCGTCCGCCGGCTCGTCGCCCGCCACGAGGAGTTCGGCAAGGCCCGCGCGCAGGCGGTGGCCTGGGTCCTGGGCACGGACCAGCGCAACGCCGACCTGGTGGCGGCGACGCGGGACCGCGCCGATCTGGTGGTGCGGGGCCCCGCGGGCTGAGCGGCGGGGCCCCGGGGCCGGGTCGGCCGCGCGGTCAGGCCGCGCGCAGGGTCAACTCCGGTTCTCCTTGGGCGTCGTCGGCCCCGAGTACGGCCGTGAAGGCGGTCGTGCGGATGACGAGGTCCGTCCCGTCCCGGGTGACGGACACGGTCAGCGGGTCCGGTGAGCCGTACCGGACCGCGAAGACGTGGAGGTCGTCGGGGGCGTCCTGGACGGGTTCCGCCTCCAGGGCCGTCGAGCTGACCAGGTGGCGCCAGCCCGCGTCGGGGTCGCCGTAGCCGCGCGGGTCGGCGGCGAGGGCGAACGCGGCCTGTTCCTGGGTGAGTTCGGCTCGGGCGTCGAAGTGCTCCGCGCCCTCGGCCGCCGGATGGGTCAGGCGGAGGGCGCCGGCCGAGACGACCTCGCCACGTGCCGTACGGCGCACCCGGTCGCCGTCGTCCTCGGCGTACGGCATGCCTGCCAGCAGGTACGGCGGGGCGGCGAGGCGTTCGACGGCCACCGTCGTCCAGAGCCGGGTGCCGTCGGTGACGTACAGGGAGCGGACGTACCGCAGCACATGGTCGCGGCCGACGACGGGCTTGGTGACGAGCTTGGCCGTCAGGCCGCCCGTGCGGAGGTCACGGACGCGGACCTCACCCATGGGGCGGCAGAGGAGGAAACCGTCGGTGACGGGGCCGAAGCCGTGCTGCCGGGTGACGGCGGCGGGCAGGTAGTAGGTGCCGCCCGCCTCGATCACCGAGGGGGTCATCCGGTCGTCGAAGGCCACCGAGACGGCGCCGGCGCGCAGTTGGTGGCGGACCGGGTGCTCGGCGGGCCGGCGGTGCCAGGGGGTGGTGTCCTGGATCTGCCAGACCAGCATCCACGCGAAGTGGCCGTCGACGCCGCCGTCGGCCTTCACCGCGTGCCGGCCCCAGCGGGTGTCGCCGCGGTAGCGGCCGAGGTCGGAGCCGATCCGGTGGCCGAAGTAGCGCAGGCCGAGGACCGACTCGAAACCGGAGTGCTGCTCGCTGTAGCGGGGGCCGCCGATGTCGAAGCCGCCGTTGGTCAGCCGGGCGTCGATGTAGCGGGCGAGCGCGTCGCCGTCGCGGGCGAAGACCTCCTCGCCGCTGACCCGGTGGGCCTGGGCGAGGAAGGACAGGGAGATCGGGCCGTAGTTGTTGTCGTAGGCGCCGCCGTGCTCGGGGGGCAGGAGGGCACCCCGGTCGCGCACGCGGTGGGCGCGGATCTCCTCCTCGTACAGGCTCATGGCCCGGGCCCGCACGGACTCGCCGTCAGGTCCGTGGAGTTGGCGCGCCAGCATCAGGCCGCCGACGACGCAGCCGATGGCCTGGTTGCCGGCCTCCTGCGGGTTGAAGAAGGTCGCCTCGGTCAGCCAGCGCCAGTAGCCGTGGGCGACCTGGAGCATCTCGTGGCGGAGTTCGTCGTCGAGCAGGTTCGTCGCGGTCTCGGTCACGTTGACGATCTGGAGCAGCGCCCAGACGGTGCTCGGCCAGTCCCCGATCGGGTGGGCGCCCGGCGCGAGCGTGTAACGGGCGTACGGCAGCCCGGAGTCGCGGACCCGCAGGTTCGGGTAGCCGGGGTTGTCCTCCCGGTGGACGCGCTCGCGCAGGTGGAAGTCCACGCTGCGCCGTACCGCCTCCGGCAGGCGGGGGTCCCCGGAGCGCTGCCAGGCCAGGGCCAGCAGGGAGGTGACGCCGAGGGAGGTGTCGCCGATGTCGTCGACGCAGTCGGGGTGTTCGAGGCTGCCCTCGGGCGTCAGCCGGGCCAGGGCCTGCTCGGTGACGTCGGCGAGGACGGCGTCGTAGGCCTGCGGGGTGTCGTCGAGGTCGTGCAGCGGGCTGCGCTGGTGCGGGAGGTACACGTCTGCTCAGCCCTTCATGCCGGACGTCGCCAGGCCCTCGACCAGCCTCTTCTGGAAGATGAGGAAGCAGATCAGGGTCGGCAGGAGGGCGAGTGTCGACATGGCGAACATGGGGCCGTAGGACGAGCCGCTGGTCTGGTCCAGGAACAGGGTCAGGCCGAGGGGGACGGTGAACTTGTCGTTCTGCTGGAGGTAGACGAGCTGGTGCAGGAAGTCGTCGTACGTCCAGATGAAGGTGAAGATGGTGGTGGTGATCAGGGCCGGCTTCATCAGCGGCAGGATGATCTTCCAGTAGATCTGCCAGGGGTTGGCGCCGTCCACCATGGCCGCGTGGTCCAGCTCGCGCGGAATGGAGCGGATGAACTGGACCATCAGGAAGATGAAGAAGGCGTCCACCGCGAGGAACTTCGGCACGATCAGCGGCAGGTAGGTGTTGATCCAGGTCAGGTTGTAGAAGATCGTGTACTGCGGGATGAGGACGGCCTGGGTGGGCAGCATCAGCGTGCCGAGCATCAGGCCGAACCAGATCCGCTTGCCGCGGAACTCGAAGCGCGCGAAGGCGTAGGCGGCCAGCGAGCAGGAGATGACGTTGCCGATCACCGCGCCGATCGTGACGATCAGCGAGTTGGTGATGTAGAGGGAGAAGGAGTTGCCGGAGCCGCTCCAGCCCTCGGAGTAGTTCGCCGGGCGCACTTCGCTCGGGATGAGCCCGGGGTGGGTGAAGATCTCGGTGTCGGGCTTGAGCGAGCTGCTCAGCATCCACAGCAGCGGATACAGCATGACGACCGCCACGCCGATCAGCAGGGTGTGGATGAAGATGCGGCGGGCGCCGGTGGCCGAGCGGAGCTTGTGCAGCGGCGACGTGGTCGGGGTGATGGCGGACATGGTGGGAAGGACTCCTCGCTCGGACGTCAGGCGTCAGTCGTCGTAGTGGACCCAGTAACGGCTGGCGATGAAGTTGACCGCCGTGAAGCCTGCGATGACCAGGAACAGCACCCAGGCCATGGCCGAGGCGTATCCCATCTCGAGGTCGGTGAAGCCCTTCTTGTACAGGTACAGGGAGTACAGCATCGTCGAGTTGAGGGGTCCGCCGGTGCCGTTGCTGATGACGAAGGCGGGGGTGAACGTCTTGAACGCGTCGATGATCTGCAGGACGACGTTGAAGAAGACGATCGGGGTCAGCAGCGGCAGGGTGATCTTGAAGAAGCGGGTGGCCGGGCCGGCGCCGTCGATCGCCGCCGCCTCGTACACGTCCCTGGGCAACTGCTTCAGGCCGGCGAGGAAGATGACCATCGGGGTGCCGAACTGCCAGACGGCCAGCAGGATCAGCGTGTAGATCGCCGTGTCGGGGCTGGAGATCCAGTCCTGGCCCTTGATGCCGAACCAGCCGAGGAAGTCGTTGAACAGACCGTCGCCGCCGAAGACCTGGCGCCACACGATGGCGACGGCCACCGCACCGCCGAGCAGCGAGGGCAGGTAGAAGGCGGCCCGGTAGAGGCCGATGCCCTTGAGGTCCCGGTTGAGCAGCATCGCCACGCCGAGCGCCAGCGCGAGCTTGAGGGGGACGGAGACGGCGACGTACAGGAGCGTGGCGTGCACCGTGTCCCAGAAGACCGGGTCCTCGGCGAACATGTGCTCGTAGTTCTTCGTGCCGACCCACTCCGCGGGCGTCAGCAGGTCGAAGTCGGTGAAGGACAGGTACAGCGAATCGAGCATCGGGTAGATCGTCAGGCCGAACAGGCCGACGAACCACGGGGCCAGGAAGACGTACGGCCACCAGCCTCCGCCTCGCTTTCTGGCGAGGCGGCGCCGCATACGATCGCGCTCCCGCTGGTCGGGCGGGGACGCCGGGGCCGGCGTCTCCTTCACGACCTCGTCGGTCTTCGCGGTGGTCATACTCATCTCCCTGGCCTCTCCCGGTGTTTCCACGTGCGCCGCGCGTTACGCGGACAGAATCCCTGCCGCCTGGTCGAAGAACGCGCCGAGCTGCGCCTTGATGGACTTCTTGCCGAAGGCCACGGCGAGGTTGGACTGGAACAGCAGGTCCCAGACCTGGTCGGCGCCCTGCGGCGGGGGTACCGGGTTGGGCAGCGCGTCGGTCGCCTTGCCCACGCGCTGGGAGATGTAGTCGGCGTTGGCCATGTTCAGCTTGTCCGTCTCGGACAGGCCGGCCGAGATGAGATTGCGGGCCTTGTCCGTCGGCGGGATGCCGCGCAGCAGCTGGAAGTCCTTGATCGCGCTGTCGTTCTGTGCGATGAAGGAGATGATCTTGACGGAGTCGGCGATCCTCTTGCTCTTCTTCGTCGCGCTCAGCAGCACTCCGCCGTTGACGAAGTTGCCCTCGCGGGCCCCCGACCAGTCGCCCTGCGGGGTGGGCAGGAAGTCCAGCTGCGCGTCGGTGATCGAGCCGCCGGCGCCGTAGACGCCGGAGTCGAAGGTGAACAGCGACTTGCCGATGACGACGGCGTTCTTGGTGAGGTCGTTGTGCGCGGCGGAGGTGATGGCCGGCGGCGGGGCGGCGTTCAGCTTGCGCATCTCGGCCCAGTACTCCCACCACTCCTGGAGGGTGTCGGCGGTGAAGCCGACCTTCTTGCCGTCCTCGGAGAAGAAGGTCTGGCCCTTCTCCCGGGCGAAGATCTCGAAGCACTGGAGGGTGCCGCCGCCGCCGTCGTCGACGCCGTAGGTCTTGCCGCCGCTCTTCTTGTAGACCTCCCGCGCGATCGACTTGAGGTCGGCCCAGGTCCACTCGCGGTCGGGCAGCTTCAGGCCGAGGGCCTCCAGGCCGCTGCGGTTGACGGTGAGCTGGTTGACGCCGATGCCGGAGGGGACGCCGTACAGCTTGCCGTCGACGGTGCCGTTGGCCAGGAGCGTCTTGGCGAAGCCGGTGAGGTCGAGGCTCTTGCCGACGTACTCGTCGAGCGGGGCGAGGACCCCCTTGCGGGCGTACTGGGCGACGAGCGCGGTGTCCATCTGCATGAGGTCGGGCGCGCTGCCGCCGGCGACGTTGGTGTTGAACTTGTCGAAGTACCCGTCGTACCCCGAGTAGGTCTCCTGGATGTCGATCTTCGGGTTGTCCTTCTGGAACGTCGCAAGCGCTTTCTTGTAGGCCGCGTGACGCTCGTCGCTCCCCCACCAGGTCATGGTCAGCTTGCTGCTGGTGCTGCCGGCCCCGGTGCCGCCGGAACAGGCGGCGAGCGAGCTGCCGAGCGCGCCGACTGCGGCGAGACCGCTCGCGGTGCGGAAGAGGGTTCTGCGCGAGATGTGGTGACCCACCGGGTCCTCCCTGAGGTGCGTGACGGAATTCCCGGCCGGTCGATGCGGCACGGGGATGCTGCTCTGGATGGCGCCTTCCGGTGGAGCGGCCTCGCCCGGCCGCGCCATCCTCACGGGTGCGGATCCCCGGCCGCCATGGCCGTCGTCACACGAGCACGCCCTCGTGCGGCTGCCGTACCTCGGGTACGGGCGGGACGCCTGCCCCAAGTCGACGTCCCGGCCGACTTAGAAAGCGCTTGTCCGGACATTGGCAGACCGAGTCCGAGGCCGTCAATCCTTCGCCCGCGCCGCCTCGGTCACGGTTTGGACTCCCCGGGCCACCGCGAGCCGGGCCGCGCCGACGACGGTGCCCAGGTCACCGACGGTGCTGCTGACCACCTCCGTGGGCCAGCTCAGCCGTTCCACCTCGGCCCGCACACCGGGCAGCAGCCGCGGATCGGCGCCGGTGCTGCCGCCCAGCACGACCAGGCCCGGATCCAGTACGGCGATCACGGCGGCGGCGAGCCGGCCCACGTCCACGGCATGACGGTCCAGGACGGCACGGGCCGGGGCGCTGCCCCTGGCGGCCAGGGCGAGCAGGCGATCCGTCGTGCGCGGACACGGCCCGTCGTCCTGCCGCCAGACCTCGGCGGCGCGGCGCAGCAGGGAACGGGCGCCCATGTAGTCCTCCAGGGCCTCGTGCCGGGGCTCACGGCCGTCGGCCCAGGGGTAGGGCAGCCGTGCCAGCTCTCCGGCCGCGCCGTTCGCTCCGCGCAGCACCCGCCCTCCGACGACGATGCCGAGGCCGATGCCCACACCGATCCGCAGGTAACCGAAGGTGCGCCGGCCCCGCGCCGCGCCCTCGTGCAGCTCGGCCAGCGCGGCGCAGTTCACGTTGTTCTCCAGGTGGACCGGCACCCCCGGCGGCAGTGCCACGGCCACCGCGTCGAACACGGGACCGGCCTTCGCGGTCGCCGGGCGCACGCCGGCGCCCCGCTCCCCCGGCGCGGTGACGTCACCGACGGCGACGACGATGGTCCGCAGCGGGGCGTCGCCCGGCAGCGCGTCGAGCGCCTCCCGCACCACGTCGGCGGCTCCCGCCCGTGAGCCGGTGGCCTCGGCGAGCAGCGTGCCGTCCAGGGCGCAGCCGCGCACCCGGGTGAGGGCGGGGCCGAGATCGACGGCCAGTACGGCCCCGGCGGCCGGACCGAGACGGTATACGGCGGCCGAGCGGCCCGTACCCCCGGAGGAGGTGCCGGAGTGGGCCGCGAGCGGACGCCCTCCAGCTCCGCGACGGCGGAGGACACCGTCGGCTTGGACAGGCCCGCCATGGTCGCGAGTTGCGGCCGGGTGGCGCTGCCCGCCTCGGCCAGCACGGCGAACACCGCCCCCGCGCTCTCGGTCAGCCGGGGGGCTCTTGCCACGACGTCTTCCACATTCCCCCACTCAGGTCACGGGCCGCACCCACACTCGCATCCCGACCGGCTCCCGTCGGTCAGCTCGGTGGAACACGGCGACTGGAAGGCCGGCGTCCAGCGTTTCCGACGCGTTCCCGGCCCGGCCGGAACGCACTCGGGTCCGAGTGCGCGACGACTCTTGACGCACTGTACTTCGTTAGTTAACTTCCTAACGAACATCACGGTACTCGCCTGCCGTGCTCCGTCAGAGGCCCGTCCCGGGGCCTCGTTCACCTCCTGCGTCTCCTGTTCTCCCCCGTCCTCCAGGACACGGTTCGCCCGCCGTCGCAGCCCAGCGCAACGACGAAAGAGGATCCGTGCAGGACTCTCCTCCCACGTGCCCCCTGCTGGTCGGCATCGACGTGGGCGGCACCAAGACGCACCTCCGCGCGCTCGCGGGGGGCGGCCTCATCGCCGACCACGTCCGCGCCAGCGGCGGCTGGCGGCCCCACGACCCCGCTGCCGCCGCCGGCTGGCTGGCCGCCCTGGTGCGCGACACACTGCCCACCGGCGCCCGCCCCGCCGCCCTCGCCGTCGGCGCGCACGCCTGTGAGACGCCCCGGCAGGGCGCCGCGATCGCCGCCGCCGTCACCGCCCTCCTCGACGTGCCCGCCGAGATCGTGGGCGACGCCGAACTCCTCGTCCCCGCCGCCGGTCTCGACAAGGGCGCCGGCCTGGTCGCCGGCACCGGCTCGGTGGCCGTGGGCCGACTGCCCGACGGCACCCCTGTCCAGGTCGGCGGTTGGGGCGCGGTCCTCGGTGACGAGGGCGGCGCCGCCGGTCTGGTCCGTGAGGCTGCCCGCGCCGTACGGGCCGCCCACGACCGCGGGGAGCGGCCCGACCGCCTCGCGCTCGGGTTGCTCGACTCGCTGCGGGGTCCCCAGGTGCCGGCCCTGGCGCGGCCTGGAAGGCGCCGCGGACCTGTCCGCCGAGTGGGGCCGGCACGCTCCCACCGTCTTCGCGGCCGCCGCCGACGGCTCCCCGCTCGCCCGGACCGTGATCACCGAGGCCGGCGAGGCGCTCGCCGCACTCGTCGCCCGGCTCGCCGCCCGTGGGGTTCCCGTGGACGACGTCGTGGTCGCGGGCGGCACGGTGCTCGCCCAGCCCGCGCTGTACGAGGCGTTCACCACGGCACTCGCGCGGGCCCTGCCGGGGGCCCGCGCCAGGGCACTGCGCGTCCCACCCGTGCAGGGAGCGATCGCACTGGCACGGGGACTGTTGTGAGGGGCGCTCAGCGGGACCGGTGCCCGGTCACCGGCCGCGGGCCGGTGGGGCGGTGGGGCGGGGGTGGCTGCGACATGGCGTCCGCCGCATGGCGGACGACCAGCAAGCGGAGACGCGAGAACGGCGGTGACATGGCGTCCGCGCCTGGCAGACGACCGGGCAGCGGCAGCGCGGGAGCAGCCGTGACATGGCGTCCGCCGCCCGGCAGAACCCCCAGCGGCGACGCGAGAACGGCCACGACACGACATTCCCCGCCGACCGACAACCGGGCGCCAGCAGTGCGGGAGCGGCCGTGACATGGCGTTCGTCGCCTGACGGACGACCGGGCAGCGGTGACGCGAGACGGTCGCGACACGGCATTCCCCGCCCGGCAGAACACCGGGCAGCGGCAGTGCGGGAGCGGCCGCAACACGGCGCCCCCGCCCGACCGACAACCGGGCAGCGGCGACGCGAGAACGGCCGGGACAGGGCGTTCGTGCACGCACCGGGGGCGCCGCGCACACCCGTGGCCGGGAGTCGCCGGCAGTGGGTGGGCGGGCGCGTCGGTCCGGTCGTGGCGCTGTCGGCAGCCGACGGTCACCACCGCACCCGCCGCGCCCTGCCACGGCACCGCACCCCGTTCACCCGCACCCCCACACCCCACCGACGGCACCGGCACCCCGTTCACCCGCGGGACACGTCCCGGTCGCCGAACCCTCGCCGGTGGGACACGACACGGCCGTAGATCTTCGCACGTACGCACCCTTCGGCTCACGGATCGTCACAACCGTTCAGAGTCGCACTCGATCGCACGACCTCCCCGGCCGCACGGCCGAAACGACCCCAGAGAGGCACCTCTATGCCGTCAACCGCCGTGAACCGAAGAGGCTTCCTGAAGGCGTCCCTGGGCGGCTCCGCCGCGCTGGTCGCCGCGCCCACGCTGGTCTCCTGGCTGGCCGCCGCCGACGCCAAGGCCGCCACGGCTCCGCTCGCGTTCGTCGACGACTACCGGTCCAACGTCATGGCGAACCTGACGCCGGAGACCAACGCCGTGGTGCGCGTCCTGGGCGGGATGGCGGAGGTCTGGACGACCGGCGCGGCCTGGAACACCGGCACCGCGCTGCGGCCCGACGTGCTGCGCGCCAACATGCGCTACTGCGCCCGCGTCACCGCCGCCCGCACGGAGGCGCAGGCCAGGGAGGCGTTCGTCCACGACCGCCAGCACCAGAGCTACGCGATGATCGGCGCGCTGGGTCCGCTCGCCGACCTCTACCGCACGGGAGCCAAGGCGGTCACCTCGATCACCACCGCCCCGGACACCACTCCCCCGACCCCGATCAGCGACGCCGTTCCGGCCGACGCCCCGGCCGGTTCCGCGCTCGGCGCCGGGTCGTACACCTCGGACCTCGGACAGGTCGCCAGGCTCGTCGACACCGTGCGCGGCCCCTTCGCCTCCGGCAACCCCGGCAAGTACACGTTCCAGTACCCGCGCCCGTGGCGCATGAACGAGAACAGCGAGGTCGTCGACACCGGCCGCACCGACGCCCTCGGCTACCCGGTCTACGACTCCGAGGTGGTCGTCGTCACCCAGTTGCTGCGTCAGCGCAGCACCTCCCCCGTCGACGACGGCGGTTTCCCCAGCGGGCACACCAACGCCTTCCACCTGGCGGCCCTGGCGTTCGCCTACGCGGTGCCCGAGCGGTTCCAGGAGCTGGTGACGCGTGCCTTCGAGCTGAGCCACACCCGGATCGTCTCCGGCATGCACTCCACCGTCGACGTCATGGGCGGGCGCATCATGGCCACCGCCCTGGCCGCCGCCGCGCTGGCCGACCCGGCCAACGCCGAGCTGAAGCAGGCGGCGCGGGCGCAGGCCCTCGCGTACTTCACACGGCGGACCGGCACCACGGCCGACACCCTGTACGCCCACGCGCACTCCGACGCCGGTGACCGCTACGCCGACCGTCGCGCCAACCGCCGTTCCGTCGAGCCCCGGTTGACCTACGTCCTCACCCGCGAGGGCCGCGACGAGCCGCTCACCGTCCCCAAGGGCGCCGAGGTGCTGCTGGAGACGCGGCTGCCGTACCTGAGCGCGGCCCAGCGCCGCGAGGTCCTGCGCACGACCGCCCTGCCCGCCGGGTACGTCCTGCTGGACGGCTTCGAGCGGTGGGGCCGCCTCGACCTGTTCACGGCGGCCGACGGCTACGGCTCCTTCGCCTCCGACGTGACGGTCACGCTGGACGCGTCCGCCGGCGGCTTCGGGGCGGCCGACACCTGGCGCAACGACATCGACGGGCGGGGCGGACTGACGAAGAAGGGCACCGGCACCCTCACCCTGACCGGCCACAACCGGTACACCGGCGGGACCGTCGTGGAGGACGGTGTCCTGGTGTCGGCGTCGGCGCACGCGCTGGGCCACGGTGACGTGCGGGTGCTGGGCGGGACCGTCCGCGTCGACGAACCGGTCCAGGTGCACGGCCTGTTCGCCCAGGAGTCGGGCACGCTGGAGCCGACCCTGCGCGCGGGCCGGCGCAAGGCGGTCCTGACCGTGACGCGCCGGGTGGTGCTGGGCCCGGACAGCGTGCTGTCGCTGCGCCTGGACGAGGAACGCCCGCCGGCCGTGGGCAGCACCGTCCGCGTGATCGACGCTCCGGCGCTGCGCGGCCGCTTCGACCGGGTCGAGCTGCACGGCGGCACGGACCGTCTGCGGGCCGTGCCGGTCTACACGGCGGACGGTCTGTCGGTGCGCATCGCGCGGCGATGACGACGTGGCGATGACGTACTGACGGGTGGCAGCGGTCCACCGGCGGGCGCGGCCTCGCCGGTGGGCCGCTCCCCCTCCGGCCCGCGCCCCCTCACCAGGCGCGAGCCCGCCCTCTCGCCCACCCGACCGGGCACGGTCCGTGAGCTATGTTGAGCTTCGTGGGAGAACACGGAGGAGGACCGGTGCCATCGCCTCAGCAGGCACGCGCACAGGCGACCACGATCACCTCGGGCAAGACCGATCCGGAGGCGGAGGTGTCCGCGACCTCCCGCCTCAGGGCGCTTTTCGACGGGCCCCATCTGTCCCCGGGCCAGCGGCGCATCGCCCAGTACCTGATCGAGCACATCACCGAGGCGGCCTTTCTGTCGATCACCGACCTCGCCGACCGGGTGGGGGTCAGCCAGCCCTCGGTGACCCGGTTCGCGGCGGCGGTCGGCTTCAGCGGGTATCCGGCGCTGCGGGAGAGGCTCCAGTCGATCGCGCTCGGCACGCTCGCGGGCGGCCCGGCGGCGACCGAGGAGAACGGGAGCAACGAACTCCAGGCCGCGGTCGACGCGGAGATCGAGAACCTGGAGAACCTGCGCCGCGACTTCGCCGATCCCGACCGGGTCATCGACGTCGGCCGGCTGCTGTCGGCCTCCACCCCGCTGACCGTCCTCGGCCTGCGCATCTCGGCCTCGCTGGCGGAGTACTTCGCCTACGCCGCCCGCCGTGTCCACCCGGACGTACGGCTGGTGACGCGGGGCGGCAGTGTCGCCTACGACGCTCTCCTGCAGTCCCGCGAGGCGGGCGGGACATGGGTGCTGGCGTTCTCGATGCCCCGGCACGCGCAGGAGACGCTGACCGCGGTGCGGGTCGCCCGCAGTGCCGGCCTCAAGGTCGCGCTGGTCACCGACCTGGCGCTGGGGACCGTGGCCGACGAGGCCGACGTCACCTTCGCCACCGGGACCGGCTCCCGACTGGTGTTCGACTCCTACGCCGCCCCCGGTGTGGTGGCCGCGGCCCTGCTCCAGGCCATGACGGACGCGGGCCCCGAACGCACCCAGGCGCGGCTCGAGGAGTACGAGCAGATCGCCGAGCAGCACCAGTTCTTCCTGCGCGACTGACCCGCCGCCGGGCCGTCGTCTCCCCCGCACCCCCGTCCCGGCGGAATCGCACAGGGATCATTGCGAACAAATCGCGCATGAATGTTTTCATACGCCTTGCAAAGAGGACGGCATATATAAATACTGCTTCACGGCCGCACCCGCCCGCCAAGGGCACCAGAGCGGGCATCCGAAGCCGCCGTCCCCTACCCGCGTCGGCGCCGAGGGTGCTCGGGGCTTCGCCGGAGCGAGCCCGCGGTGGCCCCGGTCATCCCCTGGACCGGGGCCGCCCAGAACCGTCGGACCACCCGTCACGACGACACACACCCGGAAGCGATGATCATGCCCCTGACGACGACGCGCATCAGCCCGGACTGGCCGTGCCAGGTCAAGACCCCCGGCAGCTACGACTGGGAGCGCTCCGCTGCCAAGTGGCTGCGCGAACTGGTGCCCGCGCGCTACGCGAGCTACCCCGCGCTGCTGCGCCACCCGGTACTGCTCGCCCGCCATGCGCAGATCCAGGTCCAGCACGAGATCCGGGTGGCCCGCACCGCTCTGCAGACCGCCCGCGCGGACCTGCCCCGCCTCGGCCTGCCCGAGTCCGTCATCGAACACACGATCAAGATGTACGCCGCCGAGGTACTGCAGCTCCAGCACATCGCCCGCAGCGTCCGCGCGGTCACCGAGGCCCTCGCGGAGAGCGGGCCCGGACGCTGAACGGCGTCCTCCGCTCCACCGCCGCACCCTCGATCGTCGCTGGCCGGAGCGATGACGCAAGACCGTGCTCGGACCGCGGCCGGTGTGCCATGCTCAAGACGTGACGAGCGAAGCCGCCCGGGCCCCGGAGCCCGGTGCCGTACCCGACCTGGCCGCCCTGACCAAGGTCATCGCCCGCCAGCGCGCCGAACTGGACCGGCTCCAGGACATGGCCGCCGCCTCGGTGGTCCAAGAGCGCGCCAAGGGGGCCGTCATGGCCCGCACCGGCTGCTCCCCCGAAGCCGCCCACGAAGGACTTCAGCAGCGCGCCAAGGAGGCCGGGCGGACGCTCCTGGAGGAGTGCTGGATCACCCTCGGCGGCCTGGGCCCGCCGGGCCGCACGGCCGCTCAGCAGCCCCCGGACGACGAGGTCGCCCACCGCCCACCGCGGCCCGCCGCACTCCCGGCGGGATCCGACGGCGAGGACCTCGCCCGCCTCGGCCGTGCACTGGTCCGGGTGGGCGACCGCAGGACCTCGCCCGCTGCCTGCTCGACCACCTCCCGCCGGACGTCGGGGCCGACGCCGTCCTGATCTTCGCCCGGCTGACTTTCGGCGGCCTCGAACTCGTCGGGCACGCGGGCGTCGACGACCTGCTCGTCCAGCAGTGGAGCCGGGTGCCGCCGGTGAGCGGGATCGCCCCGCTGGACGCCCTCGACGCCGGCGAGGCGCGCTGGCTGGAGGACATCCGCGTGGACCGGCAGCGCTATCTGCTGATCGGCAATCCCGCCGACCAGTGGATGTCCCGCGCCTGGCTGCCGGTGGCCACGGGGCAGTCGGTCGACGTCGTCGTCGGCATATTCCGGCACCACGAGGGGCCGTTCACCGCCGAGGTCCGTCGACACCTGCTGGCCGCGGCCCGGTTGTGCGCGGGCGTGCTGCGCATGTCCGGCATCCGGCAGAACCCCACGGTCGGCGCCGCCACGGACGCGTTGCGGACGGTGTTCGACCGGCTGCCGGGAACCGCGGTCCTCCTCACCCCCCTGCGCGGCCCGTCCGGGGACGTCGAGGACTTCCGCGTCGACGCCGCCACCGCGGACACCGCCGACGCCCTCGGCCGCAGCGGCCGGGAACTGGTCGGCATGCGCTTCCTCGATTGCTGGCCCATGACGCCGGAGGAACCACTGTGGAAGGGCTGCCTGGGCACCCTGGTCTCCGGACGGCCGTACGAGAGCGAACCGTTCGCCCAGCAGCACTTCGTGGACGGCATCAGCGAGCTGTCCACCTATTCGGCGCGGGTGGCACGGCTGGGTGACGGGCTGGTCGTCAACTGGGTCAGGCACGATCCCTCGGACCGGCAGGAGCAGCGCCTCGCGGACGTGCAGCGGCTGGGCAACCTCGGCTGGGCGAACTGGAACCTGCTCACCGGCGAGGTGAACTGGTCCTCCCAGGTCTTCGCCATCTTCGGCCGCGACCCCGCGGAGGGCGCCGTGCCGCTGGGGCAACTGCCGGACCTGGCACTGCCCGAGGACAAGCCCGCGGTGGCCCGTGCCGTGGCCGAGCTGATGGGGCAGGGCCGGCCGTGCGACGTGCCGTTCCGGCTCGTCACCCGCGAAGGGATCCGGCATCTGCGGGCCGTCGCCGAGGCCGTGCCGGACGACCGGGGCACCCCGGTCGAGGTGCACGGCTTCGTCCAGGACGTGACCGCGCAGCGCAGTGCCGAACTCGCCCTGATCGCCAGTGAACGGGCCGTCCTCACCCAGCACGGCGTGCTCCAGGCCGAGCGCACGGTCGCGGCCAGGCTCCAGGACGCGCTGCTCCCCCTGCCGAGGCAGCCCGTGCGGCTGGCGGGACTGCGGGTCGACATCGCCTACCTGCCCGCCCAGTCGGGTCTCAACGTCGGCGGCGACTGGTTCAGCGCCATCGAACTGCCCGACGGCGACGCCCTGTTCGTGGTGGGCGACGTGGCCGGGCACGGCATCGACGCCGTCGCCGCGATGGCACTGCTGCGGTTCACGGCCAAGGGCATGATCATCACCGGCTCGTCGCTGACCGGGGCGCTCGTCCGGCTCAACGCCCTGCTCCTGCACTCCCGCGATCCGCACGGCACGGCGACCATGGTCCTGGCCCGCTACACCCCCCGCGAACGGCGGCTGGTGTGGGCGCAGGCGGGTCACCCGCCGCCCCTGCTGCTGCGCGACGGGAAGGCCCGCTACCTCGACCGGCCCTTCGGGATGCTGCTCGGCGCGGGCGACAGCGCGCGTTACGAGGAGGCCGAGTGCCGCCTCGCGCCCGGCGACCGGCTGGTCCTCTACACCGACGGCCTGGTCGAGAGGCCCCCGGAGAGCATCGACTGCGGCCTGGAGCGCCTCGCCCGCGCCGCCGCGGTGCCGGGCGCGGGCGGCTCGGCCCCGCTGGACCGGCTGCTCGGCGCACTGCTGGAGCCGGAGCGGCGCGACGACGTCTGCGTACTGGACATCCGGGTGCCCGTCGAGGGGGAGGAACCGGCGCAGTAGACGACGCGGCGCCCGTCAGCCGGTACGCGACTCCAGGTCGCGGCGGGTGTCGTCGCCGTAGACGCCGGTCTCGTCGCCGCGGATGCCGTACCAGAGCTGGAAGCGCGCCACGGCCTCGGCGAGGACGGTGTCGTAGCGGCCGTCGGTGGCGCCGTCGGCGTAGACGTCCGGGATGCGCCGCAGGCGCTGCTGGAGGTCGGTGACCTCGGGGCCGGTGGCGCCCTCGCGGAGGGTGCCGGAGCCGTCGGGGTCGGCCGGGGGCACGGTGGAGGCGGGTGGGACGGCCGGGAGGGTCCGGGCGGCGCTCACCCGGTCGCCGTCCGGCAGCAGGAGGGCGCAGCCGAAGCCGAGGAGCGCCGCCGCGAGCACGGCGCCCGCGACGACGGCACCCCGGCGGCGTCCGGGACCGCGAGAGGGTCGTTTCACCGGCGGGACCCGCGGGAGTTCCTGTGTCCGCGCCTCGGCCGACGGGAAGGGAACGCTCTCGTAGCCCTCGTAGCCCTCGGTGCCCTCGGCGTTCTCGGTCAGCTCGCGGAACAACTCCGCGAGGGCGTCGGTGTTGCGCGGCCTGAGGACCCGGACGGGTTCCAGTACCGGGCGTTCGTGCGGCTTTCCGGGCTCGTCGGCTGTCGGCACGCTGCTCTCCCTCGGTACCAGGATCCCTGGGTCCCCGGGGAGAGATACGGGCGCGGGGGCGGCCCGGTTCAGCCCGCGAGGAAGCGGTGCAGCGACCGGGTCATGGCGGTGACGAAGGCGTCCCGCGTCCCGTCGTCCAGAAGGTCCAGGGACAGGTACGGGTTGAGGTCCTCCAGCTCCACCAGCAGCAGCTCACCGTCCGGGGCGCGGCAGGCGTCCACCCGCTGGATGCCGTGCGCGAGGCCGTTCCAGTCGACGAAGCGGCGGGCGAAGTCCAGGTCCCGCGCGGTGGCCTCGTAGGGCTCCAGCTGCCAGCGGCGGTCGGGGTGCGGGGCGTACAGGGCGTACTGGAAGTCGTCGTCGACGAAGTAGAAGGAGATCTCGTGGGCGAAGTCGACGCACGGCTGGACCAGGGTGGCGCCGTCGGCCAGGGCCGGCAGGGCGTCGGGGGCGACGATCCGCAGGCCTATGGAGTCGGCGCCCAGTTTGGGCTTGACCACATAGCGGTCGGCGGCGGGCAGCCGGTGCAGGTCCTCCGGGCGGTCGACGGTGGGGATGACCGGGAAGCCCGCCGCGGTGAGGTCGAGGAGGTACTGCTTGCCCGCCATGTCGGCGCGGCCCGTGAGCGGGTTGTAGACGCGGGTGCCGGCGCCCAGCGCGCGCTCGCGGAAGGCCTCGTACTCCTCGCGGTAGCCGAGCACGGGTCCGCTGTTGCGGACGACGACGGCGTCGAAGGCGTCCATCAGCGCGGCCGCGTCCAGCGGGTGGCACAGGGCGAGGTCGAAGTGGGCGCGCAGCCGGGAGGTGAGGAAGACGTCCTCGTCGCCGTAGCGGCGCCCGCGGGCCTCGTAGGCCAGGTCGGTGACGTAGAGGAGGCGGGGGCGGACGGCGGACATGCGGGACTCCTCGACGGTGCGGGCGGTGCGGGCGGTGCAGGCGGTGCGAAGCGACGGCGGTCGCGGTCGCGGTGCGGGCAGCGTACGTCGGCGTTCCGGGCGCGGCGGGCGTGGGGCGGGCGGGACGTACGATGACGGGGTCGGGTATCGGATCGTCCGACCGGTCCGGGACAGTGTCGTCTCTCCCCGTCGTCTCTCGTACGTGTTCTGCACTCCCGAAGGGCTCGCGACTCCGTGACCACCGCAACACTCCTGGACGGCAAGGCCGCAGCGGCCGACATCAAGAGCGAACTGGCCCTGCGCGTGCAGGCGTTGAAGGAGCACGGCCGCACGCCGGGGCTCGGCACGATCCTCGTCGGCGACGATCCGGGCAGCCGCTCCTACGTCGGCGGCAAGCACCGCGACTGCGCCCAGGTCGGCATCGCGTCGATCCGCGTCGAGCTGCCCGACACCGCCTCGCAGGCCGATGTCGAGGCGGCGGTGCTCCGGCTGAACGCCGACCCGGCGTGCACCGGGTTCATCGTGCAGCTCCCGCTGCCCGCGCACATCGACACGCACGCCGTGCTGGAGCTGATCGACCCGGTCAAGGACGCCGACGGCCTGCACCCGGCGAACCTCGGCCGACTGGTGCTGGGCATACCGGCGCCGCTGCCCTGCACCCCGCGCGGCATCATCGACCTGCTGCGCCGCAACCACGTGGCCATCACCGGCCAGCAGTTCTGCGTCATCGGCTGCGGAGTCACGGTGGGCCGACCGCTGGGCCTGATGCTGACGCGCAGCTCCGAGCACGCCACCGTGACCCTGTGCCACGAGGCCACGCAGGACGTCGCCGCGCACGCGCGCGTGGCGGACGTGGTCGTGGCCGCGGCCGGTGTCGCGCACATGGTCATGCCGGACTGGATCAAGCCGGGCGCGACCGTGCTGTCCGTCGGCCTCACCCGCACCGTCGAGGGCATCCTCGGGGACGTCCACCCGGACGTGAGCGGTGTCGCGGGATCGTTCGCGCCGCCGGTCGGCGGGGTGGGCCCGATGACCCGGGCGATGCTGCTGACCAACGTGGTCGAGGCGGCCGAGCGCTTCTGAGCCGTGCCCCCGGCGGCCGCACCCAGTCCCCCGCGCTGCACTCAGTTCCCCACACGAGGGAACTGAGTGCCATCGCCGCCGGTCGGATGTAACGTTCCCTGCCATGAGCTCCAGTGACAGCGCCGAGGCGGCCGGCACCAAACCGCCCATGCGGGACGCCCTGGTCGCGGCGGCCTTCCGGCTGTTCCTGGAGCGCGGCTACGAGCAGACCACCGTCGACGACATCGTGGCGCTCGCGGGGGTGGGACGGCGGTCCTTCTTCCGCTACTTCCCCTCCAAGGAGGACGTGGTCTTCCCCGACCACGAGCGCTGCCTCGCCGATATGACCGCCTTTCTCGCCGCGAGCGACGAGGGGCACGAGCCGGTGCTCCGGGTGTGCGACGCGGCCCGCCTCGTGCTGGGGATGTACGCCGAGAACCCCTCCTTCTCCGTGCAGCGTTACCGCCTCACCAAGCAGGTGCCCGGACTGCGGGCGTACGAGCTGTCGGTGGTGTGGCGTTACGAGCGTGCCCTCGCCGAGTACCTCCGGGGCCGCTTCGCCGGCCGGCCCGACGGGAGTCTGCGGGCCGACGTGGTCGCCGCCGCCGTGGTCGCCGCCCACAACAACGCGCTGCGCTCCTGGCTGCGTTCGGACGGGAAGGGCGACGCGAGCACCACGGTGGACCACGCGCTCGGGTACGTACAGTCCGCGTTCGGCGCTCCGCCCGCCGCCCCGGCACCGGAGCACCCCGCCGAGGACCCCGAGCACCCCGAGGACGTGGTGGTGGTCGTGTCACGGCGGGGAGCGCCGCTGTGGCGGGTGGTGCGGGAGATCGAGACCACCCTCGGACGCGAGTAGCCGGCCGGTTCTGCGTCGCCCTCCTGGTTCTGCCCGGCGTGGCCTCCTGGTTCCGCCCGGCGCCGCCCGCCCGGTTCCGTACGGCGTCACCCCCCCCCGGTTCCATACGGCGTCACCCCGGCAGATTGGGGGTACGCAGTGCCTTTACGGGTGGCACTGAGTGCCATAACCTGTGGGCGTGCACGGTGGCACGGCGAACCGAGCACGCCTGTGCCCGGGTGAGCCGCGCACGGGGGATTCCGGCCGAAGTGCAGGGAGTTGACCAGCGTGTACCACCACTCAGGAAGCGCCGTTCAGCAGGCGGCGGGCTCCTCGGCGGGTCTCCTCGACCGCCGGGCCACCACGGACACGGACGCGATCCTCTTCCAGCGCTGCACCTACTGCGGCACCGCGATGTACCACCGGCTGCTGTGTCCGGTCTGTCAGGGCAGCGAGCTGCGCACGGAGCGCAGCGAGGGCACGGGCACCGTCCGCCACGCCACGGTGGTGCACCGCAACACCCCCTCCGCGCGCAACGTGTCCCTGGTCGAGATGGCCGAGGGCTTCGTGGTGCGCGGCCGGGTGATGGGCCCGCTGATCGGTATCCACAGCGGTGACCGGGTCCGGCTGTCCACGGCCAAGGACCCGGTGCGGGGCGAGCCGGTCTTCCAGCTGATCGACGAGCCGTACCGGGCCTGGCACTGACCCGGCCCGGCGGCCCTCCGTTGCGGCCGGGTCAAGTCCGGGCGTGGCAGGGGAAGTTGCCGCTGTCCGGATTCTTGTCCTGAGCGGGCGGAATCCGCCACGGATCCGTCACCACAGGCAACCCACAGGTCCCTTTTCGCTTCCTTCGTGACGCGAGGGGCTCCGGATACGGACGGGGTTCCCGCGCTCCGAACGTTGAGGAGTGGACCCTTGATCCGTGCCCGGCGAATAGGTGTCACCGCCGTGGCCGCACTCGCGGCCCTGGCGGGAACACCGGGACTGGCACAAGCCCGGCAACCGTCCGAGACGGGACTGGCACAAGCCCGGCAACCGTCCGAGACAAGACCGTCGACCACGTCCTTCGACAGCGCCCTGCCGCCCGGCTGGAGAATCGGCGGTGAGGGCGCCGAACGCCTGCTGGTGTGGCGCTCGCCCCGGCCCGTGCCCATGGGCGACGCCCGCGTGGAGTTCCACGCCGGCGACCGGCTGCTCGGCGCCCCGAAGGCGGAGAACGACGGCCGTACGTTCCGGCTGTCCCTCGACGCCGTGGGCGACACGCCCCTGAAGGACCTCCAGGTCCTGGCGGGCGGACGCCGGTTGGACGCGCCCGCCGGCGACACCGCGCGGAAACGGCGCGACGCGCTGTCCGCCGCCGAGCCCCCGGCCGCGCTCCCGGCGAACTCCGTGGATCCCGGCCGGCCGGGCGCGTACCGCACGGTCACCGGTGAGTACGGCCTCGCCCCGGTGAAACTGCCCGGCTTCGCCCAGCCGGTCGAGATGGAGGCCGTGGTCGTGGCGCCCCGGGGCGCCACCGGCAAACGGCCTCTCGCGCTCTTCCTGCACGGCCGGCACGGCACCTGCTACAAGCCGGGCGGCGACGACGTGACCGGCGACTGGCCCTGCCCGGCCGGCCTGAAGGCGATCCCGAGCCACCAGGGCTACCTGAAGGACCAGCGACTCCTGGCCTCCCAGGGCTATGTGACGGTGTCGATCTCCGCCAACGGCGTCAACGGCCAGGACTGGGAGGCCGAGGACGGAGGCGCGCAGGCCCGCTCCTCACTGGTACGGCAGCACCTCGCGCGGTGGGCCGGCTGGGCCGCCCGTCCGGGCAGCGCCCCCGCGGCCGTACGCGACGCCCCGCCGGCCGACCTGTCGCGCGTCCTGCTCGTCGGGCACTCCCGCGGCGGCGAGGGCGTCAACCGCGCCGCCATGGACAGCCTGTACCCGCCGCCGGCCGCCCAGGACGGCTACCGCGGCCCGGTGCGCTGGAAGATCCGCGGCACCGTCCTCATCGGACCGACGATCTTCGGCCAGAACCCGGTGGCCGACGTGCCGTCCGCGACCATCCTGCCGGGCTGCGACGGCGACGTCTCCGACCTCCAGGGCGAGGTGTACGTCGACGGCACACGCGGTATCAGCCGCGGCACCGCCCTGCACAGCGCCGTGTACGTGGTCGGCGCCAACCACAACTACTTCAACTCGGAGTGGACGCCCGGCCTGTCGGAGGCGCCCTCCTCCGACGACTTCTGGGACGACCCGGAGCAGCCCGACCCGGTGTGCTCCGCGGGCGCCCCCACCCGGCTGACCGCCGACCGGCAGCACCAGGCCGGTGCCACCTACATCGCGGCCGCGGCCCGGCTGTTCGTCGCCGGCGCGACCGGGTGCGCCCGCTGCTCGACGGCTCGGGACGCCGCGCCCCGTCCGCGGGCCCGGCCCAGGTGCTGACCCACGCCGTCGGCGCCCGCCGCACGGCCGGGTTCCTGCCCGACGCGGGGTGAAGGTGACCGGCGGCAGGCTGTGCGCGGCGATCGACCCCGACCCCGCCGAGGCCTGCCTGCCCCCCGACACCACGGGATCGTCGCCCCACTTCGCGTGGTGGCAGACCGACAAGGAGGCCGGCCGCGGCGCGGTCGCGCTGAACTGGACGGCACCGGGCACCGCGACCCGAATCCGCCCGGCCGCGCCCCTCTCCCTCAACGGCGCGAAGAGCCTGGCGCTGCGCGTGTTCGTGCCGCCGAACACGACCGGCACCGCACTGGACGTCTCCGTCACCGACTCGGCCGGCCACCGGGCCCGGCTCGGCCGCGTCACGGTCGACGGCCTGCCCGGCAGCGAGCGCACCGCCTCCTACTGGGCACGCGAGGTGCGCGTCCCGCTCACCGCGGCCACCCGCGCCGGACTCGACCTCAAGCACGTCAAGTCCCTGGAACTCACCCCCCGTTCGGGCTCCGGGCAGGCCTGGCTGATGGACGCCTGGGGCTGGGCGCCCGGCACCCCGGCGGTGACGGCGGCGGCCCTGCCGCGCGTCGACATCGGCCGCCTCACCGTCGAGGAGGGCGACTCCGGAACCCGGACCTACCACGTCCCGGTGCGGGTCTCCGGACACGGCAGCGGCACGGTCCGCTTCTCCGTCCTGGACCCGGACACCGGCCAGTCCGTGGACAGACTCGTCACCGTACGGCCCGGCGCCACCCCCGTCGACGTACCGGTCGAGGTGAAGGGTGACACCCGCTTCGGCTACGACGAGCAGCACGACGTCCTCGCCAAGGCCGTGCGCGGCGCCGTCATCGGCTCCTACCGGGGCGGGGTCACCGCGCGGAACGACGACCCCGCGCCCGAGGTGACCCTGACCCCGGTCACGGACCGGGTGACCGAGGGCGGGACACTGACCTGGCGGATCTCCCTGTCCGAGCCCGCCGACGTGGTGTTCTGGCAGCCGGTGCTGGTCATGCCGGTCACCGAGGGCGCCGAGCTGTCCACCAGGGACGTCGACCCGCAGTGGCTGCTGGAGCACGCCGGTGCCCTGCCCGATCCGGAGCGCCCGCTGTCCGGGGCGGACGTGTGGGCGTGGATGGGCATCCCCGCCGGCACCACCACCGCCGACTTCTCCGTGGTGACGGTGGCGGACCAGGTGACGGAGCCCGTCGAGTCGGTGCGGCTGGCACTCACCGACGACGAGGCCGAGCCGCTACCCGGCCACCCCGTCCTGACGGGAACGGTGACGGACGCGTCATAGCGTCCCGGCGTCGTGGACCGCACCCGTGCGGTGAGGGGGCGGGGACCGGACGGTCCCCGCCCCTTCGTCCGTTCACAGGGTCACGCGGATGCCGACCGTCCCCGCCGGGCCCCGCCGGAGCCTGCTGCCGAGCAGCGTGAGGCGGCCGACGACACCGTACTTGCGGGCGATCAGCGTGCGGTAGCGGGCGGTGGTCCGCGCGTCGCAGATCTCGGCGGTGGCCGGGATCTGCTCGCCGGTGGGGTTGCCTCGGACGTCGCACGGCCCGACCATGACGTCCCCGCGGGCCCGGATCCGCTTCACCTTCCAGGCGTCGGCGGCCGACCAGGCCCCGAGCGCGTCCCCGTCGCGCACCACCCACACGGGGGTGGCGACCCCGGTCCCGTTCTTCCGATAGCTGGTGATCAGCAGATACTTCCCTGCTCCGAGCCGGTCGAGCGCCTTGTCGTCCATGCCCGCAGTGTAGGCACGCGTGGACGGCGTCAGCGCAGGGCGGACGCCATCCTCCGCACCGCCTCCGCGAGGATCTCCGGCGAGGTCGCGAGATTCAGCCGTACGTGGCCGGCGCCGCCCGTGCCGAACTGCGGGCCGGGGCTGAGGGCGACCCGGCCCCGCTCCAGGAAGACCCGGGCCGGGTCGTCGCCGAGGTCCAGCGCCCGGCAGTCCAGCCAGGCCAGATACGTCGCCTCACCCGGCCGGTGCACGACGCCGGGCAGTTCGTCGGCGAGGAGAGCGGCGAGCAGGCGCCGGTTGTCGTCGAGGCCGCCGAGCAGCGCGTCCAGCCAGGCGGCCCCGTCGCGCAGGGCGGCGGTGTGGGCGATCACGCCGACGTGGCTCGGGCCGTCGCCGACCTCCTCCGGCAGCAGGGCCAGGTCTGCCTCGGCCGCGGGCCCCGCGACGGCGAGGGCGGCCTTGAGCCCGGCCAGGTTCCACGCCTTCGACGCCGACATCAGCGACAGGCCGCTGTCCGCGCCGGGCACGCTCAGGTACGGCACGAAGTCGACGCCGCCGGCCGTGAGCGGGGCGTGGATCTCGTCGGCGACCACGCGGACGCCGTACCGGTCGGCGAGGGCGGCCACGGCGGCGAGTTCCCCGGCGGTGTGGACCGTGCCGGTCGGGTTGTGCGGGCTGCACAGCAGGTGCGCGGCGCGCCCGCCGCCCGCCACGGCCCGCCGGTAGGCCGCCTCCAGCACGTCGAGGTCGAGCCGCCCGTCCGCGCCGAGCGGCGCCTCGGCGATCCGCCGGTCCAGGTGCTCGACGAACGGGAAGAACGGCGGGTACACCGGCGGGTTGACGACGACCGGGTCGCCGGGCCCGGTCACGAGCCTGAGCATCTCGACGACGCCCAGCATCACGTCGGGCACGATCGCCGTCCGCTCGACCGCGAGGCCGTGCCACCCCCACCGCTCGGCGGCGAACGCGGCCAGCGCCTCCGCGTAACCGGTGCCGGCGGCATAGCCGGTGTCGCCCAGGGCGAGCGCGTCACCGACCGCCCGGACGACGGGCTCGGCGAGCGGGACGTCCATCTCGGCGACCCACAGCGGCAGGACGTCGTCGGGGTAGGTGCGCCACTTCATGCTCGTACGGCGTCGGAGGCGGTCGAGCGTGAGGGCGCGCAGCGGATTCGGTTCACCGGACGATTCGTGCGGGATCCTGGTCATGGGCCCAAGATAGGGGGCCGTGGCGTGAGCCGGGACGACCCGGACGGGCCGTCGGCGGGCCTTGCGGGGGCCGCGGAAAGCCCGGGACCGCGCACGGAGATCAACTCACCGGTCTAGATTGCTCCTTGACCCGAAACACCGCACGCACCAGGCATCCCAGGAGCAGATCCGTGTCCGAGAACCCGCCGGCCGTGGACCAGGCGGCGCAGTCACTGCGCGACCGCATCAACACCAACCAGCCGCACACCGCCCGCATCTGGAACTACTGGCTGGGCGGCAAGGACAACTACGAGGTCGACCGCGTGGCCGGCGACCAGATCCGCCGGCTGCACCCGGGCATCGGCGAGTACGCCCGCGCCGACCGTCTCTTCCTGGGCCGCGCCGTGCGCCACCTGGTCCACGAGGTCGGGATACGCCAGTTCCTCGACATCGGCACCGGTCTGCCCACCGCGGACAACACCCACGAGGTCGCCCAGGCCGCCGCCCCGGAAGCCCGGATCGTCTACGTCGACAACGACCCGCTGGTCCTGGCGCACGCCCGTGCCCTGCTCACCAGCTCGCCCGAGGGCCGCACCGACTATCTCGACGAGGACCTGCGCAACGTCGACGCGATCCTGGAACACGCCGCGAAGACCCTGGACCTCAGCAAGCCGGTGGCGCTGATCCTGCTCGGCGTGGTCATCTTCGTCGGCGACGACGAGGACCCGTACTCCCTGGTGCGCCGGCTGGTCGACAGGCTGCCGGCGGGCAGCCACCTGGTGCTGTCGCACACCGTCACCAGCCCGTCGATGCCGGACGTGGACGAGGCCGTGAAGTTCTGGAACGAGCACGGCACGCCGAAACTGACCCAGCGCACGCCCGAGGACGTGGCCCGGTTCTTCGACGGTCTGGAACTGCTGGAGCCGGGCGTGCTGTCCTGCTCGCGCTGGCGCCCGGAGGACGGCGACGGGGCGGAGCCGGAGGAGGTCGCCATGTTCGGCGGGGTGGCCCGCAAGCCGTGAGGTGACCGTTTCCGGGCTGAACGCGGCCGGGTCCCGGCACGTAAGGGAGTGAGGGTTCTCAACGACGGGAGGACCCCGCGGTGTTGGGACCGCGTGTTCGCTGTTTCGGGAGCCATGCATGAGGCACGTACGACGACGGACCGTCCGGCGAGCGACACGGCTGGCGGCCGTCGGCGGGCTCCTCCTCGGGGGCGTCATGGTCACGCAGGCCGCCATGGCGAGTGTGCCGCCCGCCACCACGACCGTGCCGGGTGGTGCGGCGCAGTCCGTCGCGAGCACCGGCGCGGACCTGGTGAAGCGGCTCGGCACCGCCCGGACGGCGGGCTCCTGGGTCGACGCGGAGGGCCGGCCGGTGGTCGCGGTCACCGACGAGGACTCGGCCGCGACGGTCCGTGCGGCGGGCGCCGAGGCGAAGGTCGTCGGGCACAGCCTGAACGAGCTGAAGTCGGCCGCGGCGGCGCTGCGTTCGGCGCCCCGGGTGGCCGGGACCGCCTGGGTGATGGACTACAAGTCCAACCAGGTCGTGGTGCGCGGCGACAGCACGGTGTCGGCCTCCGACTGGGGGCGGATGACGGACGTGGCGTCGGGCATCGGCAGTTTCGTCCGCATGGAGCGCACCGAGGGCACCTTCACCACCCGGCTCAACGGCGCCCAGCCCATCCTGTCGACCGGCGGGCGCTGTTCGGCCGGCTTCAACGTGACCAACGGATCGAACGACTTCATCCTCACCGCCGGACACTGCGGGCCCACCGGGTCCAGCTGGTTCGCCGACAACCAGGGCGCCCAGCAGGTGGGCGAGACGGTCAACTCCACGTTCCCCGGCTCCGACTTCTCGCTCGTGCAGTACGCCGGCGGGAAGGCCGGCGCGGGGGCGGACATCGTGGCCATCGGCGACGGCAACGGCGTGCGGATCACGGGGGTGGGCGACGCGGCCGTGGGACAGCGGGTGTTCCGCAGTGGCAGCACCACCGGGCTGCGCGACGGCGAGGTGACCGGCCTCGACGCGACGGTCAACTACCCGGAGGGCACCGTCTCGGGCCTGATCGAGACGAACGTGTGCGCCGAGTCCGGCGACAGTGGCGGCCCGATGTTCTCCGAGGGCGTCGCACTCGGCGTCACCTCGGGCGGCAGCGGTGACTGCACGACGGGCGGCACGACGTTCTTCCAGCCGGTGACGAAGGCGCTGGCGCAGCTCGGGGTGCAGCTGATCGTGGCGGCGCCCTCCGACGCGGCGGGGAACGGCGCCTCGCCCGCACCGTCCGAGGGCGCCCCCCAGCCGTCGTCGTCGCCGACGCAGGCGGCGGTGGCCCCGGGTTCGGTCACGCCGGGCTCGACGACACCGGTGACGGGCGGCACGGGCACCGTGTCACTGGTGGCGCGGCTCACCGATCCGCGCAACATCGGCCCCGGCCTGCTGGTGATCGCGGGCAGTCTGGTCGCGCTGGTGGCGACCCGGTACATCCGGGCGGAACAGGACCGCAAGGCGTACCAGCGGCACTACTCGGCGACCTGGGGGTGAGGTGACGCCGGACACGGTGGCGTCGCCGGACAACGAGAAGGGCACCCACGCGGGGTGCCCGGACGGAGTTGCGGAGGCGGAGGCGGAGCAGCGAGGCGGAAGGCCCCGCGGCCGGACGGCTGTCAGGCCGCCTCGGCCGACTGCGGGGCCACGGCGGCCCACTCCAGGACGAGCCGCCGGTACTCCTCGCGCTGCTCGCCCGTCAGTGTCCCGCCCGACCGGAGCCACAGGGCCCGGATCTCCTCGTTGACCTCCGCGGCCGATCGCTCGGAGAGGGGTTCAACAGTGGTGGACATGGTGTGAATCTTACGGGGCCTGGGGTGAAGGCGACGTGAGTAAAAGACGTCCTAAACGGACAATACGGACGTGTCACTGATCACGTCCGTTTGCCCGTATCCGCTCGTCCGGCTCCCTGTCAGGTGCCCGGCTTGCGGCCGTACACGAAGACGTCGTCGCCGGTCTTCAGCAGGGACCAGTACTTCTTCGCGGCGGTCTTCGTCATGTTGACGCAGCCGCGCGAACCGGGCGGGTTCCACATGCTGACCCCCGCCGAGTGGAACGCCTGGCCGCCGTCGAAGAACTGGCTGTACGGCATCGGCACGTCGTAGATGCTCGACACGTGGTCGATGTTGCGCCAGTAGACCTTCTTCAGGCCGGTGCGGGTCTCGTAGCCGTCGCGTCCGGTGCGGACCGGGACCGGCCCGTAGACGAGGCGGCTGCCGTCCTGGATCCAGCTGATCTGGAGCGTGAGGTTGACGCAGGCGATGCGGCCCTTGTTGGTCGGGCACTTGCCGGCCTTGTTGGGCTTGCTGCCCACCGCCTTCTGCTTGTTCATGAGATCCATCACACCCCAGGTGACGGGCCCCGCGTAGCCGATGTTCGGCCTGATGCCGTGCTTGTTCTGGAAGGCCTGGATGGCCTTGCAGTCGGTCGACGACTGCCTGCCGTCGACCGGCCGGCCGAGGAACTTCTCGACCTGCTTCTGGTACGGCCCGGCCTGCGTGGTGCAGCTCGCGGCCTGTGCGGGCGCCGCGCCCAGCGCGAGCGTCAGCGGCGCGATCAGCCCCGTGACCCCGAGCACGACGGCTCCTCGTCTGCGTATGTCCCCCATGACTGCCACTGCCCTCTCCCTGGCCCGATTCCGGCGACTCGACCAACTAGACCCGTCTCCCGGCGCTTCGGTTGTAGCGCGGCCCGTACTGTGACGAAACGGTGAACTTCTCCGAGGGTCCGGTCCCGGCGGGGCGGAACACCGGCGGGAGCGCCGGCGCGGGTGCGGCAGGCGCCGGCTCAGCGGTACCCCGTCGTGTCCGCCGGTTTCCCCGCGTCCTGGACCTCCACGAGGTAGCGCCAGGCGTCGGGGCGGCTGCCGTCGAGGTCGGTGAAGCCGTACTCGGGGGCGAGACCGCCGCTGGACAGCGACTGCCCGTTGAAGCGGGCCACTTCGGGATCGGCGGCGAGGGCCGCCACGGCACGGCCGACATAGCGGGGCGTCTCGGAGATGGCGAAGTGCGGGACCTTGTCGAGGGCGTCGCGCCAGTTGTCCTCACGCACCCCGAAGTGGCCGAGCATGATTTCGGAGCGCAGCCAGCCGGGGGTGAGCGCGAGGGCGGTGGCGCCGTGCGGGCCGAGTTCGTGGGCGAGGGCGAAGGCCATCCGCAGGACGGACGACTTGGCGAGGTCGTAGAAGAAGTTCACGCGGTAGGTGTCGCGGTTGTACTCGGCGGTGCCGTCGGTGACCTCGACGACCAGGCCGCCCGGGCGGCGCAGCAGGAGCGGCAGGGCGTGGTGGCTGGTGATCGCGTGGGTCTCGACGGCGAGCCGCAGCAGCCGCAGGCCCTTGTCGAGGTCGTGCTCCCAGACGGGGGTGTCCCACTCGAAGAGGTTCTCGCCGCCCCAGATGTCGTTGACGAGGACGTCGAGCCGGCCCTGTTCGTCGGCGATCCGGTCGACGAGCGCGCGGACCTGGGCGGGTTCGAGGTGGTCGGTGGGTACGGCGATACCGTGGCCGCCCGCCTCGGTGACCAGGTCGGCGGTGTCCTCGATCGTCTCGGGGCGGTCGTACTCGGAGCGGCGGGAGCGGGTGGTGCGGCCGGTGACGTAGACGGTCGCCCCGGCCGCACCCAGCTCCACGGCGATGCCCCGCCCCGCTCCCCGGGTCGCCCCGGCGACCAGGGCGACCCTGCCTTCCAGCGCGGCGTCTTTCGCCGACGGACCGGACATGTGCGACCTCCTGTGGTGTTCCTTCGATGCCTTCACCGAGGATCACGCGGAAGCCGGACATCTTCTGTCACCTTTTCCGGCGAGGTCACTCTTCCGCCGCGGTCGTACGTCCGGCGGGTCGTTGCTCCGGCGGGTCGCCCTTTCCTGCGGCGTCACCCGGCCGACGGACAGATGCCGGTGCGGCGGCGCCGGTCAGTGGCCCCGCGTGATCCACTCCTGGAGGTGGGGGGCCTCCGCGCCGATGGTGGTCGGGTCGCCGTGGCCGGTGAGGACCTTCGTCTCGGGCGGGAGGGTCAGGAGGCGGTCGCGGATGGAGTCGATGATGGTCGGGAAGTGGGAGTAGGAGCGGCCGGTGGCGCCGGGCCCGCCCTGGAAGAGGGTGTCGCCGGTGAACAGCACGCCGAGCCCCGGCTCGTACAGGCAGACCGCGCCGGGCGCGTGACCGGGCGTGTGCAGCACGGTGAGGTCGGCGCCGGCGGCCTCGATGACCTGGCCGTCGGCCAGGCGGGCGTCGGGCTCGCGGTCGGGGTGGGTCGTCCTCCACAGGGGCAGGTCGTCGGGGTGCAGCCAGATGGTGGCGCCGGTCGCGTCGGCGAGGGCGGGAGCGGCACCGATGTGGTCGTTGTGGGCGTGGGTGCACACGATGGCGGTCAGCCGGCGGTCCCCGAGGGCGGCGAGGATGGCGTCGGCGTCGTGGGCGGCGTCGATGACGACGGCCTCGTGGTCGTCGCCGATGATCCAGACGTTGTTGTCGACGTCCCAGGTGCCGCCGTCGAGGCTGAACTGACCGGAGGTGACGAGGCGTTCGATGCCGGCGGCCATCACAGCACCACCACCGAGCGCAGCACGTCGCCGTGGTGCATCCGCTCGAAGGCCTTCTCCACCTCGTCGAGCTGGATGGTCTCGGAGACGAACGCGCCGAGATCCAGGCGGCCTTGCAGATGCAGGTCGATCAGCATGGGGAAGTCGCGGGAGGGCAGGCAGTCGCCGTACCAGGAGGACTTCAGCGCGCCACCGCGTCCGAAGACGTCCAGCAGCGGCAGTTCCAGCTTCATCTCCGGCGTGGGCACACCCACCAGCACGACCGTGCCGGCCAGGTCGCGGGCGTAGAAGGCCTGCTTGTACGTCTCCGGGCGGCCGACCGCCTCGATCACCACGTCCGCGCCGAAGCCGCCGGTCAGCTC
This sequence comes from Streptomyces phaeoluteigriseus, assembly GCF_001896135.2. GTDB lineage: Bacteria > Actinomycetota > Actinomycetes > Streptomycetales > Streptomycetaceae > Streptomyces > Streptomyces phaeoluteigriseus. The sequence goes on along the minus strand of NZ_MPOH02000003.1, from coordinate 81,822 downwards.
GCGGATCGCCTCGACCGGGTCGGTCTCCTTGGAGTTGACCGTGTGGGTGGCTCCCATCGTCCGCGCGGTGGCGAGCTTGCGGTCGTCGATGTCGACGGCGATGATCTTCGCGGCCCCCGCGAGGCCGGCCCCGGCGATCGCCGCGTCGCCGACGCCGCCGCAGCCGATGACGGCGACGGTGTCACCGCGGCCGACGTTGCCCGTGTTGATCGCCGCGCCGATGCCGGCCATCACGCCGCAGCCCAGCAGTCCGGCGACCGCCGCCGAGACGGACGGGTCGACCTTCGTGCACTGACCGGCCGCGACCAGCGTCTTCTCCGCGAAGGCCCCGATGCCCAGCGCCGGGGACAGCTCCTGCCCCGTCGAGGCGAGCGTCATCTTCTGCTGCGCGTTGTGGGTGTCGAAGCAGTACCAGGGGCGTCCGCGCAGACAGGCCCGGCACTGGCCGCAGACGGCCCGCCAGTTCAGGATGACGAAGTCGCCGGGGGCCACGTCGGTGACGCCCGCGCCGACCGACTCCACGACGCCGGCCGCCTCGTGGCCCAGCAGGAAGGGGAAGTCGTCGTTGATCCCGCCCTGCTTGTAGTGCAGGTCGGTGTGACACACCCCGCAGGCCTGGATCTTCACCACGGCTTCCCCGGGTCCGGGGTCCGGCACGAGAACCGTCTCCACCCGCACCGGTTCGTTCTTCCCCGGTGCGATCACTCCGCGCACTTCCTGCGCCATGGTGCTGTTCCTTTCGTCGGCGGCCGACCGTCCGTCTTCGACCCTACGCGTGACCGATCGGTAGCGGACGTACATCGAGCCAGGTCACCGGCACGAACGCGGTCCCCCGGCCGGGGCCCGCGGGCGTCGACGTAGCCTGAACGGCGCAAGCCGACCGGTATCGAGGAGCCTCGTGAGCATCGCAGAGACGGCCGCCGTCCAGCCCCCGTGGCGGCAGCTGCTCGGATACGTGAGACCGCACCGCTGGACCCTGCTGGCGGGAGCGCTGCTCTCGCTGGTCACCGGGGCGACCGGCCTGCTGCTGCCGCTGGTGGCGCGGGGGTTGATCGACGACCTGTCCCACGACCGGGCGATCACCGGCGCGTTGGTGCTGCTGTCGGCCCTGGTCGTCTCCAACGCGGCGGTGGGCGCGCTGGGTTCGTACGTGCTGCGGCGCACGGCCGAGTCGGTGGTGCTGGGCGCGCGCAAGGCGCTGTCGTCGTACCTGCTGCGGCTGCGGATCGCGGCGGTGGACCGCAGCGAGCCCGGTGACCTGATGGCCCGCATCACCTCGGACACGACCCTGCTGCGGGAGGTGACCACCGACTCGCTGGTCGGCCTCGGCACCGGCGGGCTCACCCTCGTCGCGACGGTGGTGCTGATGGGCGTGGTGGACCCGGTGCTGCTCGGGGTCACCCTGGCGGTGATCCTGGTCGCGGGCACGGTCATCGGGGTGATCGTGCCGCGCATCAACCGGGCCAGCCGCCGGGCGCAGGACGCGGTCGGGGTGATGGGCGCCTCGCTGGAGCGGGTGCTGGGCGCGCTGCGCACGGTGAAGGCGGCGGGCGCCGAGGACCGTGAGGAGAAGGCGCTGCACGCGGCGGCGGAGGACTCCTGGCGGCAGAGCGTGTCGGCCGCCAAGTGGTCGGCGGCGGCGGGCAACACGGCCGGGCTGGCGATGCAGACCGCGTTCATCACGGTGCTGGCGGTGGGCGGCGCTCGGGTCGCCACGGGCGCGATCGACATCGCGACGCTGGTGGCGTTCCTGCTGTACGTCTTCTATCTGATGTCGCCGATCCAGCAGGTCATCGGCGCGGTCGTGCAGTACCGGACGGGCTCGGCGGCGCTGAGCCGCATCCAGGAGACGCTGCTGCTGCCCGCCGAGCCGGCATCCGGCCCCGCGCCCCTGCCCGCAGCGACGGCCGAACCGGCCTCGCTGGCCTTCACCGACGTCCGCTTCCGGTACGCCGACGATCTGCCGTACGTCCATCACGGGGTGACGTTCGACGTCCCGGCGCGCGGCATGACCGCGTTCGTGGGCCCGTCCGGGGCCGGCAAGACCACGGTGTTCTCGCTGATCGAGCGGTTCTACGACCCCGACTCCGGGACCATCACCCTCGACGGCCGTCCGCTGCCGGACTGGGAGCTGGGCCGGCTGCGGTCCGCCATCGGCTATGTCGAGCAGGACGCCCCCGTGCTGTCGGGGACCCTGCGCGACAACCTGCTGCTGGGGAACGCGGAGGCCGACGACGACACCGTGCGGCGGGTGCTGAGGACGACCCGGCTCGACACGTTCGTCGGCGGTCTGCCGGACGGTCTCGACACACTGGTCGGGCACCGGGGGACCAAGCTGTCCGGCGGGGAGCGCCAGCGGGTGGCGATCGCGCGCGCCCTGCTGCGCAACCCGCGGCTGCTGCTCCTGGACGAGGCGACCTCCCAGCTGGACGCGGTGAACGAGGCCGCGCTGCGCGACACCGTCACGGACGTGGCCCGGACGACGACCGTGCTCGTGGTCGCGCACCGGCTGTCGACGGTCACCTCCGCCGACCGCATCGTCGTCATGGAGGCCGGTCAGGTCCGGGCGGTGGGCACGCACCGTGAGCTGGTGGCGGCCGACCCGCTCTACGCCGAGCTGGCGGCGACGCAGTTCCTGGCGACGGCGGGCTGAACGCCGGTGGGGGCCACCCGGACTCCGGGCGGCCCCCACACGGGACACGGGAACCTACGGCCGAGGTCAGGAGTGGACGGCCGGGAGCAGCCCGGTGACGGGGGCGACGAGGCCGGTGATCTGCTGCAGCTCGTTCAGCTGCCGCAGCTGGCGCACCTTGTTCAGCTCGCCCAGCTGGCCCGAGAGCGGCGGCAGTTCGCCGCGCTGCCCGGGGGGAACCTGCGCCTCGGTGAGCGAGTCGAGTGCGGTCATCGGGTTCAACCGGCCGACGGCCGGGGCTTCGGCGGCGCTCGCCAGGGGCGCGGCGAGGCCCGTGACCCCGGCGGCGAGAGCGGCGACGGCGACGATGCGACGAGTGGAGATCATGCCTACAGCAACGCGCCGGACCGCCCCGCGGTCACGGGTACGGGGCGGCGCTCACCCGACAGGCGCAGCACGCCGTCCGCGCTTGCCGAGCACGGCCCCGCGGAGGAGTCTCTAAGGGTGAGGGCCCACCGGGCCGTCCCCCTCGGCCCGCGGTCCTCGAAGGAGGTCACCATGGGCACCGCGACGGGCTCCGCCTTCGACACCGAGACTTTGCGCAGAGGCGTAGAAGGCCGTACACCGGAGACACTGCTCTCGCTGTACGCGGACGACGCGCAGATGCGCGTCGTGGACCACAACAGCCGGCCCAGCCACCCGACGGTCCTGCGCGGCCGCGACAGGATCGCCGAAATGCTCGACGACGTGTACAGCCGCGACATGACCCACCACCTGGAGGACTGCGTGGTCCAGGGCGACCGCGCCGCCTTCAGCGAGTCGTGCACGTACGCGGACGGCGTCCGCGTCCTCTCCGAGTCGATGATCACCCTGCGCGACGGCAAGATCGTCGAACAGACGATGATCCAGGCGTGGGACGAGTAGGAGTCGTAAGGCACAAGATGGACAAGCGGGACGGAGGGTGACGAGACAGGCGCGAGGGGCGAGACAGGACAGGGAGCAGGCCACCCGATTCGAACCGCACATCCCGCGAAGGGTCCCGCCCCGTTCCTCGCGGTCGCATACTGGCCCTCGTGAGAGTGGCGATCATGACGGCCGGGTCCCGGGGTGATGTGGCTCCCTTCACCGGGCTGGGGTCCGCGCTGGTGGCGGCGGGGCACGAGGTCACGCTGGTCACGCATGAGCGGTTCGCACCGCTGGTGACGGGGTCGGGGGTGGGTTTCCATCCGGTGCCGGTCGATCCGCGGGCCGAGCTGGAGTCGGAGCGGGGGCGGGGGCTGCACCGCAGTTCCACGGGTGTGGGCAAGCTGGTGCGGGTGGCGCGGATGGCGCGGGCGGTCGTGGGGCGGGTGACGGACGATCTCGTGGCCGCCGCCCGGACCAGTGACGTCCTGCTGCTGTCCGCCTCGGTGGCGCCGCTCGGGCATGTCATCGCCGACGGGCTGTCGCTGCCGAGCCTCGACCTGGCCCTGCAACCCGTCGCTCCGACACGGGAGTTCGCGCCGCCGATGCTGGGCGGCGGCTCCTGGGGCGGGGTCGCCAACCGGTTCGCCGGGCACGGTGTGGAGTGGGCCGTCGAGCAAGTCTTCGCCCCGGCTCTGCCGGCCGTCCGCGCCCGGCTCGGGCTGCCCGCCGGCCGTCGGGCGGGCGCGCGGCGGGCGGGGCCCGTGCTGCACGGTTTCAGCCCGCGGCTGGTGCCCCGGCCCCGTGACTGGCGGCCGGAACTCGACATCACCGGCTACTGGTGGCCGTACGACCGTGATGACCGGCTTCCGGCCGGGGTGCGGGAGTTCCTGGACGCGGGCCCGGCGCCGGTGTTCGTCGGCCTGGGCAGTGCGACCGTGCCCGGATCCGGGGCGGCTCAGCGGCGAGATCGTGCGGGGCCTGCGGCGGGCGGGGCTGCGCGGGGTCGTCCAGCGGGGCTGGGCCGGTCTCGCGGCCGACGGCGACGACATGCTGACCGTCGACGAGGTGCCCCACTCGCTGCTCTTCCCCGAGATGGCCGCCGTCGTCCACCACTGCGGCGCCGGTACGACGGCCGCGGGGGTGCGGGCCGGTGTCCCGGCCGTGCCGGTGCCGGTCCAGTTCGACGAGGGGTTCTGGGCGGACCGGCTGGTCGCCGCGGGGGTGGCCCCGGGGGCCGTACCCCTGCGCCGTCTGACCGCCGACACCCTGGCCGCGGCCCTGGTGCGGGCCACCCGGGAGTCCGCGTTCTCGGACCGGGCACGGGAGTTGGGGGCGCGGGTGCGGGAGGAGGACGGGGTGGGCAGCGTGGTGGAGGCGGTGGGGCGGATGGCGTGACCGCGCGCCGGCGCCGCTACCGGGACCGCTCCGGGCCCCAGCCCACCGGCCGCAGGATGCCCAGCAGTTGCCGCACCAGTTCGTCCACGACCTCGTCGAGGGTCGCGTCCAGCCAGCCCGCGCTCCAGTCGTGCAGGAGGCCGTTGACGCTGCCGATGAAGGCCGTCGCCGGGAGGCGGTAGTCGCGGGGGGGCGGCCTCGCCCCGGTCGGCGGCGGCCGTGGCCTCGGCGCAGATGAGTTCGACCCAGCGGGCGCGCCGCGCCAGGCGCTGTTCCTCCATGCGGGGGCTGACGCCGACGATCTCGACGAAGGTGATGCGGATCCGGCGCGGGTCGGCGGTGACATTGCCGGCGTAGGCGTGGAAGATCGCGGCGACCCGCTCCGCGAGGGGCAGCTCCCGGGCGGCGGCGAACGCGGCCACGACCGCTGCCTCGGCCCAGTCGTTGACCTGGAGGTGCAGCGCCGCCAGGACGTCCTCGAGGGTGCGGAACTCCTCGTAGAACTGCCGCGTCGACAGCCCGGCCGCCTCGCTGAGCGCCGCGACCGTCGTGCCCCGGTAGCCGGGGGTGTCGCCGAACAGTTGCAGCGCCGCGTCCAGGAATCTCCGCCGCCGCTCGGCCTGCCGCTCCTCGGCGGACTTGCCGGCGTATCGGCCGGTCGGCGCCCTCAGCCTGCCCGCCACGGTTCCTCCCTCGTCGTGCTCCCTCTCAATTTTGTCGTGTACGTGGTCTTGTGCGAAGGGCACCCCTTCCTTACTTTCCAGTAAGTCAACTCTGAACGCACCCGTGTTCAGATTCGGGACCTCCTACCCCCCCCCAGAGGAGAGAGCAGCCATGGCTGCCTTCAGAACCAGGCACCTTTGCTCCCTAGCCGCCGCCCTCGTCCTGACCGTCACCGCCCCCACGGCCGTCGCCACCGCCGCGACCTCGACCACCGACGCCGCCGCGCTGCGCGAGGTGCTGCTGGTCGCCAACAACTGGGACGGCACCGCCGACGTCATCAGGTCGACCGGTGACTACGCGAAGATCGGCCGGATCAACGTCATCCCCGACAAGGACCAGCGGATGGCGGAGATCAACGCCGATCCGATCCGGTGGATCGCCTTCATGACGATCCGCAACAGCGTCGGCGAGGGCCACGACCAGTTCGTCGACGACATGTACTCCACGCCGGACGGCACCTCCGTGGTGATCTCCCGGCCCAGCTTCGCCGACGTCGTCTCGATCGACGTGGCGACGGGGGCCGTCAACTGGCGTTTCCCGGTGTCGGGTTACCGTTCCGACCACATGGCCGTGTCCCCCGACGGCAAGCGGGTCGCGGTCTCCGCCTCGACGTCGAACACGGTCCACGTGCTGGACATCGACACCGGCAGGCAGCTCGGTTCGTACGCCACGGGCGACAAGCCGCACGAGAACATCTTCACCAAGGACGGCAAGTACATCTGGACCATGTCCATCGGCGAGGTGAACACCGCCCTCGACGCGCCGTGGCTGGACTGGACGAAGGGCGACCGGCGCATCACGGTCGTCGACGCCACGACGTACCGGCCGGTGAAGACGATCGACATGCGGCAGCGGCTGGACGCGATCGGCCTCTCGGACCACTCGGACGCCGTGCGCCCGGCCGTGTTCTCGCCGGACGAGTCCAAGCTGTACTTCCAGGTCTCGTTCTTCAACGGGTTCTTCGAGTACGACATCGCCACGGACCGGATCACCCGGACCAGGACGCTGCCGGAGAACCCCGCGACGAGCGACGACCGCACCACGTTCGTCAACGACTCCCGGCACCACGGTCTGTCGATGCGGCCGGACGGCAGCAAGCTGTGCGTGGCGGGCACGATGGACGACTACGCGACCGTCGTGGACCGCGCCACCCTCCAGGAGGGCCCGCTGGTCCCCGTCTCCAAGCCCTACTGGGCGACGGTCAGCGGTGACGACAAGGACTGTGTCGTCTCCGAGAGCGGGTCAGACCAGATCACGGCGATCGACTTCGCCACCGGCCGCAAGGTCGTCTCGGTGCCGGTGGGCGACCACCCGCAGCGGGTGCGGCTGGGCCATGTCGCGGCCGACTGGACGTCTCCGGCCGGCTGAGCAGGACCGTCCGCCCGTGCGCCGGGGTGCGGCGAAACCCGGCGCACGGGCGTGCCGTCACCCGCCGATCCGCTGCGCCGCCCAGGCGGCCAGCTCACCGCGGGCCGCGGTCAGCAGGGCCGTGGACGGGGCGGTGGCGCCGTTGGTCACCAGGGCGTAGTGCGGGGTGCCCGCGTCCGTGTCGGTGAGCAGCAGGCGCCGGCTTCCGGTCCCGCCCGGCTCGGCGGCGACACCGACCGGGGTGGTCGCGGTGTACGCGGGCGGCGCGTGGACCGTGCCGAGGTCGGAGACCACGGTCGTCGAGGCGGCCGGGAAGGAGGCGGGCAGGTGCAGTTCGGTCGGCGCCGAGCCGCTGCCCGAGCGCCACACGTGCAGCCCGTACTGCCCGGAGCCCACGAGTCGCGCGACGTTGGGCAGCGAACTCGGCACCGGGTTCCAGGTGAGGGTGGTCGAGCCGTCGCGGGAGCGGTCCTCGTAGGTGAAGGCCAGGGTCGTGCCGGAGGTGGCGCCGGGGTAGATCCGGTCGAGCAGCCGGGCGTCCTGGCGGAGCGTCGCCCTTCCGGTGTCGTCGAGGCGTACGGCGGAGAGGTCCTCGTCGTTCCAGGCGTCGCCGGTGGTGAGCACCTTGTCGGGGTTGCCGTTCATCAGCTCGTGGTGACGTCCGTGGTAGATGTCCCACTGCCACTGGTTGCCGGACAGGACCGGTCCGGAGGCGGCCGGGCGGGTCCACCAGTCGGCGCCCTTCACCCGGGAGTCGAGGGCCTGGTACATGGCCTTGAGGACGGTCGGCGCCTTGTCGGAGACCGTGCCCGCGAGGGGATGGCCGAACTCGCTGACCACGGCGGTCGTCCCGGCCGCCGCCGCCCGGTCACGGACGGTGCCGAAGTCGGTGACGTACTGGCCGTCGGCCGCCTTGCCCCACATCAGGATCGCGGAGATGGCCTTCTGGTCGTAGAAGTGGGTGTTGAAGACGTAGCGGGAGCCGAGGGTGCCCGCGTCGAGGAGGCCGCCCACGTGCTTCTGGGACTCGATGTTGGCGTTCCAGAACATGTTCGGCTCGACGAGGGCGGGCTTGTCCTGCCAGCCCGCCGCGTCCATCCGGGCCCGGAACCTGACGTAGAAGGGCCACAGCAGGTCGCGTTCCCAGGTGCGGCTGGTCTGGCCGGAGTCGTAGGTGCCGGCGAAGGGCTCGTTGTAGGGGTCGAAGCCGACGACGCCGGCGAACTGCTCGGCGCTCAGGTGCTGTCGGACGTACGTCATGGTCTGCTGGGCGGTGGCGAGGAAGGCGTCCTGGAGGCCGTGGGTGTTGTGCCAGAAGTCGTGCTGGGCGGCCTTCACCGCGCCGTTCTGGGTGATGTTCTGGCCCCAGAAGAGGCAGATGCCGCAGGACTCGTCGGGGTAGTCGCCCAGCTCCACCGCCCACCGGGGGGCGCCGTCGCCCGTGTACCAGCTGTCGGGGTCGAACAGCCAGCGGGAGTAGAGGTCCTGGTGGAAGTCGGGGTAGACGCGGATGCCGGCGTCGAGGAAGGCGCGCATCTGGTCGGTGGCGGCGTCCAGGTAGCCGGTGTCGACCTGGCCACGCACGGGTTCGGCGTATGCCCAGGAGAGCAGGAAGCGCACGGAGTTGCCGCCGCCGAGGGCGCGCAGGGCGTCGCCGACTTCCTGGCGTCGGCGACCGAGGCGAAGGGCAGGCCCTTGTTCTCGGCGAGCTTGGTCTCGCCGGAGACGTTGTAGCCGCGCAGCACCACCTCGCGGCCGGTGCCGTCCATGAAGCGGCCACCGGACACGGTGAGCGCGGTGCCGTCGAACGGGAGGGAGTCGGGGAGGGGGGCGGCGGTGGCGGCCGGGGTGCCCGCCACCGTCAGGAATCCGCAGAGTCCGCAGAGGACGACCAGAACAGCGAGCAGACGTGCCCGAATATTCGGCATGTCCACTACAGTCCGGCCATTTCCGGACACCGTCAATACCTTCTGACCCACGAGTAAGTTGACTGACCGTCACCTCGACGGGCCCGGTGCCCGTCTCAACCGCCCGTCCGGCCCGCCACGTTCAGCAGGTACTCCTTGCGGTCGAGCGGGTTGTGGTCGGTGCGCGGGCGCTCGGGGACCGTGCCCTCGACGACGGGCGCGTAGTGGTCGAAGGTGCTCTCCAGCTCGCCCTCGCCCCGCGTCAGCCCCGGCAGCCGCTGCTCCAGGGAGTGCACCCGGGCGGCCGGGACCGCGCCCTCCAGCACGCACAGCGCGCCCTGGGTCCGGGTGGTGCGCGGTACGGCCCGCAGCGCGGCCAGCACCGGCAGCAGCCCGCCGAGGGTGTCCGCCGGGGCCTCGATCCGGAAGCGGTGCATCGGCTCGTGGACCCGTGTCCCGGCCCGCCGCAGCGCCTCGGTCAGGACCAGCGGGGTCAGCCCCCGGAAGTCGTACCCCGTGCTGGACATGCTCTTGTCGAAGCCCTGGTGGGCGTGGCTCTGGCGGGGCCAGTAGCCGCCGTGCGTCATGGTGACCGCCACGTCGGTGACCCGCCAGCCGCGCAGCCCCTGGCCGAGCGTCTCGCGGACGGTGTCCTCGACCGCCTTGAAGAAGGCGTACGGCATCGAGCCCAGCTCCACCTCCAGCGAGAAGGTGACGCCCGCGCCCGGCGGGGCGGGGGCGACGCGCAGGCCGACGGTGGCGAGGAAGGGGTTGGCGCCCTTCTTGATGAACTCGGCGGCCGCTCCCGTGCCGGCCGGCCGTTCGACGCACAGCGGTGTCGTCCCACGGAAGGCGACCGTGAGGCCGTACTCGTCGGCGAGGGTGGCCCGGACGACCTCCTTCTGCACCTCCCCGTAGAGCGACACGGAGACCTCCTGACGGATCTCGTCGTGGCGCAGGCCGATCAGCGGGTCCTGCTCGGCCAGACGCGTGAGCGCGAGGTGCAGCGAGCGGCGGTCGGTGCCTGGGCCCGGCACCACGACCGTCTCCAGGGTGGGCGGCGCGAAGACCTGGCCGGGTCCGGTGCGCGGGACGCCGAGGCTGTCGCCGATCCTGACCTCGGGCAGGCCCCACAGCCGGGCGATCCGGCCCGCAGTGGCGCTCTCCCGCCGTACGTCGCTGCCGTGGTCGAAGACGCTGATCGCGGTGACCTTGCCCTCCCGGCCGCCGAAGGGGACGCGGTCGCGGGTGCGCAGGGTCCCGGAGAAGAGGCGCGCGTAGGCGATCTTCTCCCCCGCCGGCCCCCGTTCCACCTTGAAGACGGTCCCGCAGAGCGGGCCATCGGGGTCCCCGCCGGCCGTGGGCAGCAGGTCCCTGATGCCGGCGATCAGCTCGGGGACGCCCGCGCCGGTCGCGGCCGAGCCGAAGAAGACGGGGTGGACGAGGGTCCGGCGGGTCTGGTCGGCGAGGGCGGCCCGCAGGCGCTCCGGGGTGAGCGATCCGCCGACGTACGCGGCGAGGAGGTCGTCGTCGTGGTCGGCGAGGACGTCGGGGGCGGGAGGGGCCGGCCGGAACGCCGCCTCCCGCGTGCCGAGGCCCGTGACCGTGCCCATCGGGACGACCGGCACGGACAGCCGGCCGGTCAGCTCGCGCAGGACGCCCTGGTGGCGGGCGCCGCGCCGGTCGGTCTTGTTGACGAAGACCAGCGTGGGGATCCGCAGCCGCCGCAGGGTCCGCATCAGGACGCGGGTCTGCGCCTGGACGCCCTCCACCGCCGAGACGACGAGGACGGCGCCGTCGAGCACGCCGAGGGCGCGTTCCACCTCGGCGATGAAGTCGGGGTGGCCCGGGGTGTCGATCAGGTTGACGGTGACGTCGTCGACCGGGAAGGAGACGACGGCCGCCTTGATGGTGATGCCCCGCCGCCGTTCGAGTGCGAGGGTGTCGGTGTGGGTACTCCCGGCGTCGACACTGCCGATCTCGTCGGTGACCCCGACGGAGTGCAGCAGCCGCTCGGTGAGACTGGTCTTACCGGCGTCGACGTGGGCGAGGATCCCGAGGTTGAGCAGGTGCACGAAGCGTCATGTCCTTCGGAGTGGGGGCGATTCCTTCCTGGGGGGACATGAACGCTGCTCGCATCGGTGCTCCTGGATCCTTCGGTGACGGGTCTCGTGCAGTGCAGCAGACGGGCGGGAGCGGCGGCAACGGAATTAGGGCCCGTCCGGGTGCGGGCGGTGGCCGGACCGGCGGAGAGGAGCCGAGCGTGCGCGAGATTCTCCCGGTGCTGAGGGACTGGTACGCGGCCGGTGAGCCGTTCGGGCTCGCCACCGTGGTCGCGGTCAGCCGCAGTGCGCCGCGCGATCCGGGCGCGCCATGGCGGTCGGACCGGACGACGAGGTCGTGGGCAGCGTGTCCGGGGGGTGTGTGGAGGGCGCGGTGTTCGAGCTGGCGCGGGAGGCCGTCGCGAGCGGCGAGGCCCGGCTGGAGACCTTCGGCTACAGCGACGACGACGCCTTCGCGGCCGGACTGACCTGCGGCGGCGAGATCACCGTGCTGGTACGGCGCGTCACGCCCGCCCTGGACCCGTCGTTCGGGGCGGTCGCCGCATCGGTCGCGGCGGGCGGGCCGGTGGCCGTCGCCACGGTGGTGGACGGGCCCGCCCGGCGCGGGGCCACGCTCGCGGTCTGGCCGGAGCGGACCCGCGGCACGCTGGGCACGGGCGGCCTGGACGCGGCGGTCGCCGCCGACGCGCGCGGCGAACTCGCCCTGGGCGCCACCGGCGTACGGCACTACGGGCCGGGCGTCAGCGGCGCGAGGACGCCGTGGAGGTGTTCCTGCACTCGTTCGCGCCGCCGCCGCGCATGCTGGTGTTCGGGGCGATCGACCACGCGGCGGCCGTCGCCCGGATCGGGGACTTCCTCGGCTACCGGGTCACGGTGTGCGACGCGCGGCCCGCGTTCGCCACCCCGCGCCGCTTCCCGGCGGGCGTGGAGGTGGTCGTGGAGTGGCCGCACCGCTACCTGCGCGAGGCGGACACCGACGGCCGCACGGTGATCTGCGTGCTGACCCACGACCCGAAGTTCGACGTGCCGCTGCTGGAGGTCGCGCTGCGCCGGCCGGCCGCGTACATCGGGGCGATGGGCAGCCGCCGTACCCATGACGAGCGCAGGCGCCGGCTCGTCGAGGCGGGGCTGACCGAGGGTGAACTGTCCCGGCTGCGCTCACCGGTGGGACTCGACCTGGGGGCGCGCACCCCGGAGGAGGTGGCCGTGTCCGTGGCCGCCGAGATCGTCGCGCTGCGCTGGGGCGGCAGCGGGGCGCCGCTGACGGTCACCACCGGGGCGATCCACCCCTCCTGACGGCCCGCGCGTCGGCCCGCGCGCCTCAGCGGGGCGGCAGGCGGTGCAAGACGACGTCCGTCAGCCGGCCCGCCTCCACCGCGGCCGTCAGGTAGGTGCAGTGCGGCTGGCGCCTGCGGTCGGTCGGGGAGCCCGGGTTGAGCAGGCGCAGCCCGCCGGGCGCGGTGGTGTCCCACGGGATGTGGCTGTGGCCGAAGACCAGGACGTCGAGATCGGGGAAGCGGGCGGCGCAGCGGGCCTCCCGGCCCTGCGCGGGGCCGGTCTCGTGGATCACGCCGAAGCGGAGCCCGCCGAGGTCGGCGTACGCGACCTCGGGGAGGCGGGCGCGCAGTCCGGGGCCGTCGTTGTTGCCGTACACGCCGAGGAGCCGACGGCTGCGGCGCTCCAGCAGGTCGAGGGTGTCCGTGTCGACCCAGTCCCCCGCGTGCACGACGACATCGGCCTCGGGGAGCGCCTCCAGCAGCGGCTCGGGCAGCGCCTTGGCGCGCTTGGGGAGGTGGGTGTCGGACATGAGCAGCAGGCGCACGCCCTCAGGGTACGGCGGCGGGACGATCGGCCCGGGCGTGTTCAGTCCTCACCCCGGACGATGTTGCCTTCCGTGCCGAACCGCGTCGCGGGCGCGGTCCCGGGGATCTCCACGGCCGGTATCCAGGTGCGCGGCGCGGCTTTGGCGCCGCGCAGCCTGCGTGCCCTGGCCCAGCCCGACTCGGGCCGGCGCGCGGTCGGTTTCTCCTCCAGATGCGAGGTCGTCACGGTCGTTCATCGCCCTTCTCCGTCACGGTCAGCGGGCACCGGGGCCGCCACTGCCGAACGAGCCGCCGGACTCCTGGTTCCAGCGGGGGCGGCTCTGGTCGTCGCTCTCGCGGCTGCCGGTGGGCCGCAGCTCGTGCGCGGTGAGGCGTTCGCCGTCCTCCGGCCGCGGCATCTCGTTGGGCTCGCGCGCGCCGTGGCTCTCGCCCACCGGGCCCGACGCGGGCCTGCGGGGCTGTTCCTCGGGACGCGGCGGCGCGGGCTCACGGCTGCGGATCTTGGCGCCGAGCCGGAAGGCCCAGATCAGACCGCCGACGAGCGCGACGCCGACGACGACGAAGGCGACGGTGGCCAGAGCGGACCTGCCGGAGGCCGCCAGAACGGTGGTGGCAAAGGTGTCCATGGACGCCGTGTACCCGGCGCGCGCCCGGGGACACCCGCGCTCCCCCGGCTCGCTCTCTCGGCTCATCCCTCCAGCGTCAGTTCGCTCCACACCTGTTTGCCGCCGCTGACCGGCAGCGTTCCCCAGGTGTCGGACATGGCCTCGACCAGGAGGATGCCGCGTCCGCCGGTGGCCTCCCAGCCCAGGCTGGTCGGTTTGACGGGCGAGCGGGGCGAGTTGTCGGTGACGGAGACGCGCAGCCGGTGGCCGACCAGGGTCAGGTCGAGGCGGACCGGGCCCTCGGTGTGCACGAGGGCGTTGGTGACGAGTTCGGAGACGACCAGCAGGGCCGCGTCCATGGCGTCCACCGGCACACCCCAGGCGCGCAGGCTGCGCCGGGTGAAGCGGCGCGCGTGCCGGGCTGCCTCGGGGACCCGCCACACCGTCCAGCCCTCGCGCAGGGGGCGTACGGCCATGCCGTCGTAGCGCATCAGGAGCAGGGCGACGTCGTCGCCGCGGTGGGCGTTGCCGAGCAGGGCGTCGGCGACCAGACCCAGGTGGGCGGGGTCGGAGACGGACAGCTCGTGCGCGAGCCGGTCCAGTCCGGTGTCGATGTCCATCTCCGCGGACTCCACGAGCCCGTCCGTGGTCAGGGCGATGACGGTGCCGGGCACCAGCCGCAGCGGGGTCATCGGGAAGTCGGCCTGGGTGACGACGCCGAGCGGGGGGCCGCCGTCGGACTCGGCGATCTCCGTTGCGCCGTCCGGGTGACGCAGCACCGGCGGAGGGTGCCCGGCGCGTACGCACCAGGCGGTGCCCGCCTCCATGTCGACCTCGACGTAGCAACAGGTCGCGAAGAGGTCGGTCTCCAGTTCCATCAGGAGCCGGTTGGAGTGCGAGACCACCACGTCCGGCGGATGTCCCTCGGCGGCGTAGGCGCGCAGGGCGGTGCGCATCTGGCCCATCAGGGTGGCGGCGCCGGTGCTGTGGCCCTGGACGTCGCCGATGACGAGGGCCACGTGGTTGTCGGGCAGCGGGATCACGTCGTACCAGTCGCCGCCGACCTCCAGCCCCGCGGTGGCCGGCAGATAGCGGGCGACGGCGACCGCGCCGGGGAGTTTCGGCAGCCTGCGGGGCAGCAGCTGGCGCTGGAGCATGCCGACGAGTTCGTGCTCGGCGTCGAAGGCGTGGGCGCGCATCAGGGCCTGGCCGACGAGTCCGGCGGAGGCGGTGAGCAGGGCGCGTTCGTCGGGCCCGAAGTCGTGCGGGGTGTCCCAGCCGATCAGGCAGGCCCCGGCCATGCGGCCCCCCGCGGACAGCGGCAGGACGGCCAGGCCGCCGGGGCCGACGTCGGCGAGGGCCGGTTCCAGGGCGGAGCCGGCGGGCCAGATCCGGGCCCGCCCCTCGCGCAGGGCGGCGGCGAGGGTGGGCATGGTGCGCACCGGCGCGTCCGGCCACTCGGTGCGCCACTCCAGCCGCCACAGCTCGGGCCAGGACTCGGGTTCGGGCGGGTCCAGGACGGTGACGACGAGGCGTTCGTTCTCCAGCTCGGCCAGCGCGATCCGGTCGGCCCGCAGCGGGAGGCGCAGCGCGGAGACGACGGCCTGACTGACGTCACGGACCGTGCCGGCGGTGGCGAGGGCGGCGGCCAGGCGCTGCACGCGGGCCACGTCGGTGACGCCGGACCGCAGCGTGGAGACGTCGGCGACGGTGCCGACGAGACGCGCCGGGTGGCCCTCGCCCCCGGGCAGGAGACGGCCGCGCAGCCTCAGCCAGCGGTGCGGGCCGCCGCCGGCCCGCAGCACCCGGAACTCCAGCTCGCGTTCGCCGATCGACATGTGGTCGGCCTCGACCACGGACATCAGCGAGGGCAGGTCGTCCGGGACGGTGTGCCCGAGCAGGGTCTCGACCCGGCCGTCGAACTCGTCCCCGCGCAGGCCGAACAGCTCCAGGATCTCGTCGCCGACCTCGACGCGACCGGTGTCCATGGCCAGGCTGAAGGAGTTGGCGCGCACTTCCTCCGCCTCGTCGGGTTCGGTGGGAGCGGGCAGCGAGACGGCCTCGGCGACGAGTTCCAGACAGGCCCGGTCGTCGGCGTCGAAGCCGCCGGAGCTCTCGCTGACGGCGAGCAGACAGCCGCCGTCGCCGTCGCGTACGGGCAGTGCGGCCAGGTGGACGTCTCCGGGCATCCGCCGCGACTCCGGGCCGTCGGCGAGCTGCTCGGGCCCCAGCCACAGGGACGCCCCGCAGCGGTGGGCGTCGGCGGCGGGGGAACGGCCGTCGACGGGGTAGCTCTCGCGCAGCCCGTACAGCGTCCTGGGGACGCCCGCCGACTCGATCAGGCAGAGCAGGTCGCCGCCGTCGCCGGGTGTGTAGACGGCGGCCAGGCTCGCGCTCGAGAAGACCAGCGCCTGCTCGAGAACGCGCCGCATCCGCTCGGCCGAGGCGGGCCCGCCCGTGACCGTCTTCAGGGCAACCTCGACACGCAGGGCTCTCGCCTTGCGCTCCGCCGCACCCTGACTGACCACGACCGTAATTACAGCGCTAATAAGACGTTCCCGCAGCCCTTGCGACGGCGTGCGCTGTCGGCGGGGTACGACGCGACGCCTTGCCGGGCGGGCTGGTCGTCGGGCGTGGGTGGCCCGTTCGCCCTCCCGCGCCGAACCACTCGCCTGCGACCGCCCGGCCCGACGCGGTGCCGTGCCCACCCGGCCCGACGCAGTGCGTGCCCACCCGGCCCGACGCAGT
>NZ_MPOH02000003.1:0-65552 GCF_001896135.2 Streptomyces phaeoluteigriseus | reverse complement strand
GATCTCGGAGACGGAGTGCCCCTGCCCAAGCAGGCGATGGATGTCGGAGTACCGGTCGACAGTGCGGACAGCGATCTCCACCTGCGGACCACCAACCCTATAGAGTCGACCTTCGCCACCGTCCGGCTCCGTACCAAGGTCACCAGGGGCGCCGGCAGCCGAGCCGCTGGCCTGGCCATGGTGTTCAAGCTCGTCGAGTCGGCCCAGGCCCGCTGGCGGGCTGTCAACGGCGCGCACCTGGTGCCGCTGGTCCGCGCCAGGGCCCGCTTCGAACGCGGTCACCTCGTTGAACGGGCCGAGACCTTGGTGGCTTGAGATCATTGCCAGGAGGAGTGATGAGCTTCGACGTCATCTGCCTGATCGCCGAGTGGGCACCTGCCGTTGGGGCCTGCCGGGAGTCTCGCGGCGCCGACTTCTATTGGGATGCGCCTGAGAACCCAAACGGCGAAGATCTTCCGTTCGCGATCGAACGCGCCCGCCGCGGCTTCGACTTCATCGAAGCGGGCTTCTACTACGAGATCTTGCGCCGCCGGTTGCCCAGTCGGGTACGCGGCAAGGCTGATTCATTTTTCGGCTCGGTCTATCACGAGCTCGGACCGGGGTGCCCGGAGCCACCTGATGATCTGGCTGACGATGTCGGCATCGAACTTGCAAAGCACGAAATGTACTACTCGATGCGCCCGACGACGGTTCGTTCAGTGCTTGAGCACGCGCGGGCGGTACCGTGGCCAGAGATCGAACACGCCGCTACGAGTGCCGTGATGCCACCACGCATCACCAGGCACGATGTCCGCGACATCGAGCATTTTCGCAGCATCGTCTGGTTCCACCAGGATTGGTTGGACGAAGCAGCCCGAACCGGACGTGGGCTGATCGTCCTCATCAGCCAGTGAATAGGTGCAAGAGTTCGACGGGTCGGAACCTCATCCACAGGTCTTGACGATTGCTCGCTGCCTCCAGCCACGTCTCGTGGTACTTCTAGGCACGGTCGGCGAGAACCGGGGCGCCCTGGCGCTCACAGATACGGATGATCCGGGGGGTGTGGGCGGCATTGAGGTCGTGCGCACGGCCGGGCAGGGCGGGCGAGATCCACAGCAGCCGCCCGGCCGGGTCGGTCACCACCTGCACGTTCACCCCGTGCCGACGGTGCTTGTGAGAGAAGTCGGCCCGGCTGTCGCCGACCCTGTCACACTCCGCAAGCGTGCCATCCAACAGGGCGTAGTCCGGATCGGCCTCACGCAGGGCACGCAGCAAGCCGGGCGCGCGGTCGACCAGCAGGTCGACGACGGCTGCCACGTAGGCATGCGCGGTGCCGACGGAGGTGCCGAACCCGACCGTGAGCTGGGCGAGGGTGTCGTGCCGGCGTAAATACACCAAACCGACCAGGGCACGCTGGTGCGGTGGGAGCTTGCAGCGGCGGTCACCCTCGCGGGTGACGATGAGCATGGTGACCCACTCGACCAGGACATGAGGCAGGTCGAGTGCGGCAGATACGGAACCAACGCGGCTCCTGCGCCTGTTGGTTGAGACTTCGAACACCTCCCCCAGCGGCACGCGAGCCTCGTGCGTTGCGCACACCGCCAGCATCACCCGATCCATACCGTTCGTCATGGGCCGTTCCGGTCATTCGTAGGATCGGAGCACCCAGCGGTGCTGGGTATGGCTGTCACCCGATAGCCGATGATGTGGCTTCCACTGATTGGCCGCCCGGCACCCCGCGACGACTCGGCCGCTAATTGGGATACGCGAACTGAATCGCTCGTATGGATGCGTCGGCGAGGTCGTCTGCTGGGACACAACACCACGTCGGAGGAGGATCGGTGCCGGAATTGTGGCCCGGGACGGACGCGGGGAAGGCCGAGCACCACTGCACGGTCATCGACGCCAACGGGACGACGCTGCTGTCGCGGCGTGTGCCGAACAGCGAGACTGAACTGCTCAAACTCCTTGGTGACGTATTGGGGATAGCCGACGGCGGCCCGGTCACCTGGGCCGTCGACCTGAACGCCGGCGGGGCCTCCTTGTGGATCGCGCTGCTGGTCAGCCACGGCCAGAAGCTGCTCTACATCCCCGGCCGGACCGTGCACCATGCCTCAGCGGCCTACCGGGGCAAGTGATCGAGCCCGACGTCGATTATGCAGGTGAGGCCCTTTGGGTGGGGGTCTTTCTGCAGTCGTGAGTGCCGGTCTGTGGCGCTGCGGCGGGATGGTGGCTTGATCGTTCGTCCTGTGGCTGCGTGGCGGACAGAGTCGTCGTCGGTGGCACGCTGGTGGGTGGCTGCGGTGGGCTGATGTCTTTGGTGGGTCGGGGTGTCCCCCTGGCGGTCCCATGGTTGTGGGGGTCGCCAGGGGGTGGTGTCTCAGCTGTAGTGGATGATGCCGTCCTTGCGGACGATGTCCGTCTTTCCGTTGGCGTCGGCGTCGGTGAATCGGGCGATGCCGGAGAGCGGTACGGTCGAGTTCCTCATGTAGTGCCAGCCGCTGTCGTTGGAGCCGAACCACCAGCCGAGTGTGGTGGCCATGAAGTCGTCGATGGCGCCGTCGCCGTTGAAGTCGCCGGCGTTGTCTCGCAGACCGCTGCTGACCTGCCAGTTCAGCTTGTTCGCTGAGGGGTGCAGGCCTGTCTCGGTCTCTTCCACGGCACCGGAGTGAGTCGCTCCTCCGGTGATGCCCGGGTAGAGGTAGGGGTGGCTGAAGACGTTGCCGACGACGTCGAAGCCGACGGTGGGTGTGCCTCGGAGTTTTACCGCGGTGGTCGCCTTGTACAGGACGGTGTTGCCCCGGAATTCCATGTATTCGCCGGCAAGGCCGCAGTTGTAGCTGCCGAAGATGCCGCAGTCCTCGCGGCCGTGCATGTCGACCTGGTGGGTGTGGTAGACGTCGGTGTTCCAGCCTCCGTTGGGCAGGATCAGGTTGTGGGAGGCGAGGAAGCCGGTGCCTTCCCGGCCGTCTCCCGTGATGGCGTGGCGGTTGTAGTCGAAGGTGTTGTGCTCGATCCGGGCGTACGCGCCCCTGCTGATCACGACCCCGTATCCGCCGCCGTGACCGCCGCCGAAGACGTCTCCGGTCTGGTGCTGGTTGTGGTGGAGGAAGTTGCCGTCCACCAAAGGCATGGTGGCGGTGTCGGACCGGCCGATGCGGTTGTGGATATCGCGGACGTCCACGGCTGCACCACGCCAGCCGTAGATTGCGCTCTGTTCAACGACGACGTTGCGGGCCGAGACGATGCTGATGGCATCCGCATCGGGCTCTTCCGTCTCGGCCTGTTCCATCCGGCCCCCGTCGAGCCTGATTCCCGTGAAGCGGACACCATCGGCGTTGCGGTCCTGGTTGTCGGATTCCACGATGAAGAGGCGCTTGGGGAAGGTCCTCGTGAACAGACGAGGGCCCCATTCGTTGTGGGTCCGGTCACCGATGATCTGCACGCCCGCGGCAATGGACTGCTCGTCGAGGCCGCTGATGTCCAGGTTCACATCGCCGATGATGCGCACGACCGCGTTGGGCGTATGGATCCCCTCGACGAACACGTCGCGCATCGTGTTGTCGGTGACGCTGAACAGCGGCTTCAGGTTTCCGTCGAGCCTGTTCCAGCCCGACCAGAGACCACCGGCGGACTGTTCCCGGCGGTGGAACACTTCACCGCTCCTGGTGAAGCCGACAACTTCGATCCCGCCGTCCGTACTGTCACCGGGGCTGTCGGTACGCTGCTCGGCAGCCACCGACCGCAGGGGAGTGCCGTCGGTGAACTCGGTCCACCCCGACCATCCGGTCGACCCGGAGGGAGCGAGCTGGGACCGGCGCCAGACCTGGTCGAGAGAATTGGTGCCGAACAGCTCCAGACGGCCCTCCCCGTTCCTGGCCACGGCAATCGACTTCAGGTTTCCCTCGATCTGGTTCCACGACGACCATCCACCGCCGGCAAGCTGCCACCGATGAAAAATGTCTCCCGCATCGTTGACGGCAAACAGCTCCACCCGGCCGTCCTGGTTCGTCTCGGCCGCCACGCTGCGCATGGCACCGTCATCGAAAGAAGCCCAGTCCGACCACTGCGCAGACCCCGCACTCACCTGCACAGCATGCCAAACACGTCCCTGATGATTGGCCCCGAAGATCTCCAGACGCCCGTCACGATTACGCGCCACGGCGACAGAAGCAAGAAACCCGCTCAGCTGCTCCCAGGCAGACCAGCCGCCCCCCGACAGCTGCCGGCGATGAAAGATCTCACCCTTCTCGGTGACACCGACAACCACAATACGGCCGTCCGCATTGGCCTCGGCCGCGACGGTCCTCAGCTTCTGCCCCGCAAAGACCGTCCACGCCGTCCACACAACCCCACCCGCCTGCACCTGCGAACGCGTCCACACATTGTTCTCAGCGTCCGTGGCAAACACCTGAAGCCGGCCATCCACACCACGCGCCATCGCCGGCGCAGACTCCCTGAAACGAACCGGCGCCTCCACCTCAAAAGACGAAGAGACCGACACAGCAGACGCAGCCGACACACCCGCGACAGGAACCGCACTCGCAGCCGCCGGCAGAACGACCCCTACAACAGAAGCCACAACCATGACCACACAAGCCCGCCCACCAAAAGACGACCAGCCACCGACCCGATCTTTGTGAAGCATTTTAGTCTCCGTTTTCCTGTAGTGAGGCCCAGAAGCCTGAGGATCCAGAAAGTTGGTCAAGCGAGGTCAGAGGCAAACGCAGCCACGCGGGTGCCTGCCGAGACCGGCTTCGTGTCGACGATCAGCTCATACGACGACAGGTCCGTACTCCAGGCTCTTGGCATTATCGGAGGCTCGGGAGAATCGAATTGTGCAGTATCTGTCCGCACTGCCGACAGGGAACCTGATGTTGGCTTGCCCAGGCGACTGATACATCAGGGAAACTTCTCCCTCAGTTCCGTCACACAAGGCGGTCACTCTCACATTATTGAGAGAGGATCCGTATATTTCAAAGGTTCTGAAATCCCTGCCCCCGATGGAACTGACACCGCGATCCGTGGCTCCTGCAATTTTGATCACTTGGCTTTGTTGCAGTTCAGCAGCTTGAGCGGAAAGCTCGTTTCTCAATATATCCGTTACTGCCCGCGTTTCTCCGCTGGCATGCAGCACTCCATAGGGATGGATGCGTCCAGCCGAGAAAGTATCGAATGCTTCCCAGAGAATAACGATTGGCAGATTGGCCCGCTGTATGGCTTTGACTGTCTCCACGGTCCGTGATGCATCAATTCTGTTTATTCCATGGTCCTGGAAACCAACTTCTCCGATGGCCAACTTGGAATTACTAGCGTTGGTGGAAAGCCAGCCGCGTATCTGCGACAGGTCATCTTCCATCGAGCCGCGACCCTGGCTGTCGTAGGAGGAGTACAGGGCATAGTCAGGATTGACCAATGGTATGACGTCTAGCAGAATCGATTGGAGACGCCTCCCGTCGACCTCCGTAGGATAGGTCAACGTGTTCATGTTGAACTCGATGCCGTCCGATACCGTGACCCCGCCGTAGCCGGCCGCTGCAGCGAGCTGCCGACCTGCAAGGATTCCCTGGCGTCGGAGTTCGAACCACATCGTGATTGCCGATATCGCATTGGAACGCGAAGTTATCGAACCACAGCCATTTCGGAAACTCTCGCTATTTAGGTAGCTATAGAATGATCCGCAGTATGCCTGGTTATCCGCCTCCCATGAGGTGACAACAAAAGTCTTATTTGTGTCGTGCTGTGTTTGGTAGAGGTTAAGCGTCAGATCGCGGTACTCGCGAATTAACGCGTCACTGTTCTCGCTTAAGTATTTAATGTCAAGGTAAGCCCCCCTTCCGCCTCTTGGTCCGTCTGTCGTGGAGTCGTAGGCTGACAGCACGATCTTTTTGAGGGAAGGTGACGATATCGCCGCCTGGAATTCAGGCGTCTTAATGGCGCATGGCAAGAATGCCTTCTCGTCCGGGCAGGCAGAGTCCAGTCGATCCAAATCCATATTGTAGTGGTTGAAGAGGCTATTGGACCTGCCATTGCGTATACTCGGCTGAATTACGAGCCGTGTGGTATCGAAGCCGGCGTTGTTGAGGTATTCCTGCCCGACTTCGAGGGAGCTCTTATTCCCCGACTGAGCTGGCACGCCCCCCCAGTTATAGCCACCGAAGCCCGACGGGAAGGAAGCACTCTTTGGCAATGGTGCACCAAAAGTTGGACTTGCGATTCCTGTGCTCTTGTTGCGCAAACTAAATGAGCAACCGCTCGTAGGCCCGTCGTCTGGGAAGGAGACATTAATTTGGCCAAGTGAGGCATACTCCACCCTACCGCCTGCATAACGTCCCTTGCATACGACGCTGGGTTCCAGACTCAACGGATTAGCAAAGGTGCCGTAGAGCTCAGCGACACGCCGACCGCTTGTGACTCCACGATCCTGAACACCATTGATTTGAATAGATACGGCGCTCGTCGCCGAGACCGTACGCTGTGCGGTTCTAGCCCCGTCGTAGAGACGTTCCAACTGAAATGTACAAGTTGAGCCAGCAGGCATTTGCTCGACATTTACGTTGATCTGCGTCAACCCAGGTGTTTCCATTACCTCTGATTGCATGAGGGTGTTGTTGCAGGAAACTATCGGGTGGATGCTGTAATCACCGGGAAAGTTCCCGTAGAGTTCGAATGCGCGTGCATTTCCATTCGACTCGCGCTCCCGAACGGCCTGCAGCACCAGTGTTTCGTCAACGGCTTGGCTTGGAGTGGGAACAAATCCCACAAGGAGGAGGGTTGCCACTGCAGTGGCCGCCCTGAAGTATTTTCTCACCATGCACCTTAATAGCTAAAAACTTTGGTGGACCCGTCTGGAATCGCTTGTGTGCAGAAGGCTGTTCCTCGTGCTCTCTATGCCGTGCCCGCAGCGGGCTGCATTGTCATGCAATCTCACTGAGCGTCAGTGCAGCAGGTTGCGACGGACCCCACTGGTCCTATCCTCATGCGAAACGCATTTTGCTGACCGGTAGCCTCGGCCGCGTGCGTGGTCATCCCGTTTGTCCTCTTGTTGATCTTCTTGACAGTCATCAGCATTGGAGTCGATCTGACTGGGTCAGTTGATTTCGTCAGCGACGTTCCCATGGCTTGGATCCGCCGGAGCGAGTGGACACGCCGCCTTTGCTGGCACGGCGTGAACGTCACGAGCCCAACTCGGCGGGCGTGGGTCAAGCCAGGCCGGCTTGACCCACAATGCGACAAGCGGTACCCCTCGCCAATTTAGCTCTGGCAATTCCTTCGCAGCCTGTCCGCGCTAACTGGCTCGCCCGGGAAGTAGGGGTTCTGCTCGCTGCCTACGGGCGGAGGTTCCCATCGAGTTCAGACCACTCAGACCAACCGGACGCCCGGCTATGCGTCCGATAGGAGGGCTTGCCACTGGCATCAACAGTGAAGAGCTCGAGCCTATTGTCAGCTCCACGCTCAACAGCTACCCCATAGCGTGTCCCGGGTAGCGATATCCAGTTACTCCACCCGCCAGGCTGTTGGCCCTTATACCAGATTCTGCCGTCCGGATTGGTACCAAAGAGATGCAGGTCCCCTGCCTCGTCGCGGGCCACTGCAATATTCTTGAGATATCCGTCGAATTGCGACCAGGCCGACCAGCCGCCTCCGGTGAGCTGCCACCGGTGCCAGACCTCTCCGTTCTTTCCGAGAGAGAATACTTCCACGCGTCCGTCTGCATTGGTGTCCGCAGCGACGTTGTACATAGACGTTGCCATCAGATTCCAACTCGACCACTGATCGGTCCCAGGGAGTTGATATCTGTGCCAAAGATCTCCGTTTTCATTTGTTCCGAACAATTCAAGCCTGCCGGCCCCGTTTTTTGCCAGAGCAATAGAGGTAAGCGTGCCATCCATCTGGGTCCAGGCAGACCATGTTCCAGAGGTGGCTTGCACTCTGTGCCAGATTTCGCCGACAGAATTGACACCGAAGAGCTCGATTTGTCCCGCGCCATTGGTTTCTGAAGCGATGGACAGCATTTCTCCACCGATTTCATTCCATCCCGACCAAGTGTCGCTCGCCGGTGCAGTTTGGGATCGATTTAGAATTCGTCCGGTTTGACTGACACCGAATAGAGAAAGCTTTTGCCCAGAACCTAACGAAAGGGCAAGAGGAGATCCAAGCGAAGGATCCGGGCCGGTCAATCTCACCAGAGCTTTAGCTGCTGCCCCGTAACTCGTGCGCGCCATGGCTGTCGCTCGCGGTACAGCGTATGCTTCGAACGGTAGAGAAGTCCCAGGATTCGTAATGAACTTCTTTTTCACCTGACCTATGTCGCCATTATACGCTACGCAGCGAAGCCAGTATTCCGTGATCGGATGCTCAGGAATGGGTATCGGATTACAAGACGGGTTAAGTCGTTCGATCAGGCGGTTATTTGTGTCGACAAGCGTCTCTCTGAGGAGAGTCGTATTGAATCCAGCGCGCGATCGCGCAACCAGAGCGATGGGCCCGACCGTGTTTAGCGCAAAACCGATTCCGTCCACATTAGGCAGCGAAGAGAGGCCTTCAACGTGGGACTGGGCTTTCGTGACGCACTCTGTAGTAGATACGGCAAATGCCTGCAGACTGTCTGGGCTTTTGTTTTCTATATCACCGAGCTCGATGACCGCAGCCCTTGTGCAGGCCCGAACATCATTTTCGGGTATCTGGCCGATTTCTGCAAGGATGACATCCCGGGAAGCCTCTATGGACGCCTGCAATTGATCAGTTGCTTGCTGCAGGGTCAACTGGTGGCCGAAAAAGAGCTGGTATGCACTGTAGGCCTTACCAACATATCCAGCGTAAGTCGCATATTTCTCAACGTCGTCACTAAAATCAGCTCGCGCTGGTTGAGAGAATGCTGACGCGCTCACAGCAAGAGACGTTACTATTGCGATACGTCTCACACGGCCAAGTTTCATGCGTTTCAATTCTCGACCCCATCGAATTGATTTCCCATAGGTGCAACTTCTGCCGACTGCACCTTTGAGTAAGAATACGTACACGGAAAATGGGTGGAACGTGAGCAAGTCGTCTACAGAAGGATTAGCGAGATAGAAGCGTCAATAGAGTCCCATGACATGGCGCGATAGTCGTAGGTATTCAGTACTCAAACCCGCCTGAGACCGCTTGCGTAGTGGGGCGGGTGCGGGTTGAGCTGCCCCTCGTGTGTGAATACAGGGGTTCATGCCGCAAGAGATATGTGCACTGTTGCGTGATGGTGCCGTTCGAACTCCATGAGCGAGAAGCAGAAGAGCACGCTGTGTCGGGCGTGGCAGTGTGACCCACCGGCATACCCTGAGCCTCGTGAGAAACCGGCACGAACTCTTCAGTGCATAGTCCTCGCTCCGTTCACTGCTAGAAGCTCTCAGCCGGGGCACACCCCTAGCTGGAGCCCTACCCATACTTCTGTGGATGCCGTGCCGGTCGCAGAGTTGGGCGAACGCGGCCGAGATGTATTGCGATCCGCGGTCCGCAGTGCGTGGATGACGAGCTCCCCCCGCATGTGCCAGGCTACCGACCGGCCGAGCACCCGGCACGACCGGATATCGATGACTCAAGCGACGCAAAGCCACGCCTCCGACCTGCACGTTTGTTACGTCGCTGCACTCTTTCTCGCCCAGCTGACTGGCGGTGAAGGCCCGCTGGACCAGGTCCGTGCTTGCACATCAGCCTGGCCACACACCTGCGGTGGACCGTGCGGCCGAAGCCTCGCGGAGGCTGACCTCGTCAACCACAAGGATGTCGGGCCGCTGGTTGAAGCCGACCCCGCCGGGCCACAACGCAAGCCAAGAGCGATGTGGGTCTCGCCGACTCCGTGCAGTCCCAGCAGAGCACCATTAGCCTTCGCCTCCGATCCTACGAACGATCAGATCAGATCCATGCCGCGGAAGATCGGACTTCCCATTGCTGATGTCAAGGCGCCTCTACGATGGGGAGTGAACGGTTGTAGCACTTTCTGTCACGGAGCATCGCCCACAGAAGGGCGACACGGCGGCGGGCGAGGGCCAGCAGAGCCTGTTTGTGTCCCCTTCCCTCGCTTCTCTTCCGCTGAGTAGTACGCCTTGGACGCAGGGGCAGACTTCAGGCTGGCCATCACCGACAAGTACCGGGTCCGCAGCAGGCCGCGGTGGTAGCGGCGAGGACTGTGCAGGTTGCCGCTGACGCGGCCGCAGTCACGCGGCTGCGGAGCCAGGCCGGCGAAGCCAGCCAGGTGGTCCGCGCTGCCGAAGGCCTGCATGTCGCCGCCCGTAGCGGCGATAAACTCGGCACCCAGCCTTGCCCCCATGCCGGGCAGGCTGCGGATCACCTCAGCCAGCAGGTGCTGCTGAAACCGGGTCTCGATGAGGGCATCGAGCTCGGTCATTTCGTCGTCGAGGACCATCACACCCTTCGCCAGGCGGACCACCATGGCAGCGGCCAACTGCTTGCCCGGAAGCGCAGTGTGCTGGGCCCGGACGGCGTCCACTGCGGTGCGGGCGAGTACGGCAGCGCCTTTGACCTTGCGATTCTTCAGCCACATCTCGATCCGCCTCGCGCCTGTCCGACGGATCGCTGTCGGAGTCTGGCAGCCGGTCAGAAGCATCACCGGTGTCTTGTTGGTCATGTCCAACGACCGTTCCAACGTGGGGAGGCTCTCTCGCTGTTATGCCCGAGGACGGTTGATCTGCCGGGTGCGGTCGAAGACAAGGTCCAGGCGCCGGGTGGTCAGGGTGCGCAGGTCGACGGCGATCTCGTCACCGGCCTGAGCAGCCCTAAATCCCGGCGGACGCGGGCCTGGTCGGCGCTGACGAAGGCGTCCTTCGCGTCGGTCTTTCCCTCGCCCGATAGGTGGCCGAGGCCCTGTGGATCGCCAGGCCAGTGAGGTGGCCACGGGCTGATTACAGGCGATGAGCAGGCCGATCAGAGCGGCACCGCCGTGATTGAGATCGACGGCCCCCAGTACGTCGTCGGATAACGCCAGCACGTCGCCGATCAGCGCCAACAGCTCCGTCTCGTCGTTGACGATCCGACGCGACAGGAGTTGCTCGCCCTCCGCGTTGATCACCACGGTGTGACGATGCGTCTTCCCGATGTCCACCCCGGCCCAGATCTCGGCCACGACTACCTCCGCCAGCTCGTCGTACACCGATCCCGCAGACGACCTCGCCGACGTTGTCCTACAGCCGCGATCGAGTCGCGTCTCCCCATTGGCGGTCGAGCCGTCGCGGGGCTCATGGCTGTGACGCATTGAGGTGGCGGTGTTGTCGGCGTCCCACTCGGAGGTTTCGTCGAGAGCGGCGGTCTGTTGATGCGAGAGCAGGCCTTCGACAGCTTGGACGATGTCACTCATGTATTCGCGTCGGCCACAGTGACGGGTGAGAGCCAGCCAGTTCTTCAGGTGCGCCATGCCGTGCTCAACGCGGATGCTCCGGCAAGAGGGCGCCTTGCGTTGCTGCTCGTGCCGACCCGCGTACCAAGCCGGAGCGTTCTTGAACTTCCGACGGTGGTGTTACAACGCCTGCGGCGGTCCCATGCCCTCGTAGCCGGATCCGCGAGCGTCTCTATGAAAGGGCCACCGGCCAGGGTGGGCCAGTCCCAGCTGTCGTGCCTGCGTGACGTCGGCGCAGTTGCCGGGCTGAACCTGACTGCAGAACAGCACACGCCCCTCGGTGTCCGTCCGCATCATGGGCTTTACTGCGTTCTACTTGACCTTGTTGGAGACAAATTCGTCCCCGTCCTTGCGGCCTGCGGCTGGGTAGCCTCGGATCTCCGTACCGTCGATGATCCCGGCCCGCCCCTTGACGCCCAGGTGCTCAACGACCTCGGCCAGGGAACACAGCCGGACGTCCCACGCAATGGTGCAGCCCGCCGCGCGAGCTGGGACCGCACCTCCCTCGATGGCGCAGGTGATGATGGAGAGGTCTACGCCGAATCAGCAGGCCCGCACGTCGTGAGCGGTGCCAGACCCCAGACCCACCAAGGAGGCCGACAGCCGGTCGACGAAATTGACTTCCTCCCCCTCCTGAAGGAGGGGGATTCCTACGGCTCGCGCTGTAGGGGTTTCTGCTTCGTCGCCGACTGCCCGCCCGGAGTTTTCCGTTGAGGTCTTACACCAGCTCCACAGACAGACGCCGTCAGCCCGACGGCCAGGATGTTCTTCGCCGCGTTCACGTCCCTGTCATGGGTCGTCCCGCAGTCGCACGTCCAGGTACGCACCTGCAGGGGCATCTTCTGCCGAAGACTGCCGCAGGCGGAGCACAGCCTGGAGGAGGGGAACCACCGGTCGACCGCGATCACCTCACGGCCGTACCACTGAGCCTTGTACTCCAGCATGCCCCGCAATTGCGACCAGGCCGCATCGCTGATGGCCCGGGCCAGGCCGGCGTTCTTCACCATGTTGCGAACGGCGAGGTCCTCGATCACGATCGTTTGGTTCTCACGAACGAGCCGAGTGGTGAGCTTGTGCAGGTGGTCACGCCTGCGGTCGGCGATGCGGGCATAGACCTTGGCGACCTTGAGGCGCGCCTTGGCCCGGTTCGCGCCGTCGCCCTTGGCTTTGCGGGCGAGGCGGCGCTGGGCGTGTGCGAGGCGTGCGCGGTCGCGGCGCTCGTGGCGGGGATTGGAGATCTTCTCCCCGGTGGAGAGAGTCGGCAGGTGGTCGAGGCCGGCGTCGATACCGATGGCCGCGTCGGTGGCGGGCAGCGGCTGCACGGACGGGTCTTCGCACAGCAGGGACACGTACCAGCGTCCCACCGCGTCCTGCGACACGCTCACCGTGGACGGGACCGCACCCTCCGGCAGCGGACGGGACCACACGATGTCGAGAGGCTCCACCATCTTCGCCAACGTCAGCTCGCCGTCCCGGAAC
The DNA here is from genome assembly GCF_001896135.2 of Streptomyces phaeoluteigriseus. Classification (GTDB taxonomy): domain Bacteria; phylum Actinomycetota; class Actinomycetes; order Streptomycetales; family Streptomycetaceae; genus Streptomyces; species Streptomyces phaeoluteigriseus. The sequence goes on along the minus strand of NZ_MPOH02000003.1, from coordinate 52,705 downwards.
CGGAACGCGCTGGCGGTGTACTCCGCCGACCTGCGCGACTTCTTCCGCGACTTGAACCGCGGGTACCCGGCCCGCTTGCCGAAGAAATTGGTGAACGCCACCTGCAGATGGCGAAGAGCCTGCTGGAGCGGGACGGAGGAAACCTCGTTGAGGTAGGCGAGTTCCCCGGTCTTCTTCCAGCCGGTCAGCATCGCCGACGTCTGGTTGTAGTTCACCCGCACCTGCCGCGCCCACGCCTCCGTGCGCGCCGCGAGCGCCAGGTTGTAGACCTTGCGCACACACCCGAACGTGCGCGACAGCTCGGCCGCCTGCGCATCAGTCGGATAGAAGCGGTACTTGAACGCCCGCTTCACGTGACTGGCCCTCACAGTTCACAAACTACCGCATCAATTTGGTGCGTACTGCGGGCAGTTGGAGGCGGACCCGGGTTCGCCCTGGCGGCGAACCGGCTCTTCCTGCCCTGCACCGCAGGAGCTTCGTTTCCTCCCCCGGCCGAAGCCGGGGGTATCCACGAAGGAGTAACCCGATGAACCTGTGCTTCGCCCCGGCTCCTACAACGCGTCACCGAAGCCGAACCGCCGGGCGTGGCTGACGCCGTCCACTCCATAACGGCCCCACCTCAGCCACAAGTTCGACATGCACCGTCGGCAACAACCCCGTGATCCAGCACCCCACCACAACCAACTCGGCGCTCCAGCCCTATCATGCTCACTTCAACAAGCTACCTGGGCGCGAGCCACGACCAACCCTGCACGAGGTCAGCCCGTGCCTACACGGGCATACTCATCGCTTTATCCTCTGCACAGAGCACCAGAATAGAAAAAGCGGATGCCCACCTCGGTGGGGCATTTCACCGCTACTCCCTCCCCCGCCCTGCATGCCCCGTTGCCGATGGCATGTCCTCAATTTGATCGGTCGGCATCCACCTCATGAGCTCACACTATTCGCTAAAACTGGCCACGACTTTACTTACTATCCTCGACTGCCATGAGAATAATCCGCCAACTCGAATCGACGCCTTGGTGGAGACCATCGACCTCGCCATTGTTCGCGAAGTCCTCAATGGCGCCGACCATGCGATGGCTACCCAGACTCTGGCACGCTCGGTCGTCGCCGTGGGGACGCTCTTGCTCCCAATAGGCGATTCACCGAGGATTTCCGCCACACTGAAGGCTGCGGGGGCGTACGTGGAGAACCCCACCGACGAAACCATGCAGACCTACTTCGACTGTGCAACCAACTCCTACCCCTACGGGCCTGGGGACGGTCACTACGGACTTCCTGGATGCAGATGCGAGGCTGGCAGCGGTTGCGCCTCGGGTGCCGGCACGCTCCGCTGCGCCGCTGAAGTGTTAGGCCATGAAACCGTCCTGCATCTACTCAGGGACACACTCCAGCCGTGGCTGTGCACCCATGCTTCGGTCAGCCCACTCTGCCCTCCAAGAGGTGGTCGCGATGACGCGTGACCATCCGGTGACTGTGAGAGTCCTGATGGCTCGGGTCCGACGACACGTCTACGACGCCGCTGCGGCCACTGGTGATCCGGTAGCTACTCAGCAGGTCGGGTCCGTGCGCGTCGGCGCGTAGCTACCGGTAGTGCACGTGAAGAAGCGGCTGCATGTGTCCGCCAACACGAAGCCAGCGCTGGTCACTCGCCGGCAGTGGATTGCCGATGTCATCCTAGCGGCGATACTGCAGCGAGATCACAAATAAACGGGCCATTTCGTGCCACATCAGCTGAGGACTCACTGAGCAGACAATACTCATGACAAGTCCAGTTGATGGGTACTAGATAAGGCATAGAGACCCTACGACGTGCCGTCTGTGCACGCCAATTCCAGCCTCGAAGGCCCTGGGCGCAGCTTGCAAGAGCGGCTTCCCATATCGCCGAGTCGTCGTGAGAACTGAAGGTGTGATGGCTATGCGCGGCCATGAGCCTGGAAAGACCGTGACATCGAAGGTACTCGCCTTGCTTGCCGCATTTGAGGGTGGATCCGAAAGACTGAGACTGAGCGACATGGCAGCTCGCAGCGGTGTCGCAGTCAGCACTGCACACCGACTGGTAACCGAACTCACCACCTGGGGGGCCTTGCAACGCGGTGAGGACGGGCGCTACCAGGTAGGGATTCGGATCTGGGAACTTGGTCAGCACGCGGCTCGTGAGCTGACCGAGGTAGCACATCCCTACCTGCACGATCTCTTCGAGCTCACACGCGAAAATGTGCATCTCTCGATCAGGCAGGGAACCGACGTGCTCTACCTTGAACGCTTCTACGGCAGCCGTCGTGTGCCCTTGGTTGCCCAGGTAGGCGGGCGGTTGCCGCTTCATCCCACAGCTGTCGGGAAGGTGATACTGGCCTACGAAGAAGCCTGGTTTCGCGATACCTACCTGGCTAGAACATTGGAGAGGCGCACTGCCTTCACTATCACTGAGCCAGGGAGGCTGAGCCGAGAGCTGCTCCAGATCCGGGCGCAAGGGTACGCTGTGACACGCGAAGAAATTCGGCTTGGCACCTGCTCTGTTGCGGTTCCGGTGCTGTCTGCACAGGGCACTTGCCACGCTGCCATCGGCATCGTGATGGCTACAGGACGCGCGGTAGAACTCCCCAGGCTCGTAGCTCCGCTTCAAGGCACTGCGCGCCGCGTCGAGGCAGCGCTTTGGCCAGGCCTGGTAAAGAGTCGGCCAGCCCACAGCCTGTGGCATGCGTGAGATCTGCTGATCAGAGGTGCAACTGAAGATTACCGATTACGCATGGGCCATCCTTGATCTGCACCAGGCACGGTCACCGGCCCCAGGCTGATCTACTCCGCACCCACCTCGACCGCCCCGCCAAAGGCCGGGGCAAGGGCTTCACCAACGTGTGGCTTGCCCGGTAGACCGGCCAGCACCTGGACACGGTGCGGCGTTGGAAGGGCTGTTCGCCGAGCAGGGCTTGCCGGGCCTGGCCGATCGCAAGCGCTCGGGCCGCCCGCACGCGTTCACCGCGCTGCAGCAGTGTCGCTCCTGGAGCTCATCACCGATCCTGGTTTTCGCCTCAAGGGCCGAACGCGTCCTGGACCTGTACGCGCGGACCTGGCATGGCGAGGCGCTTGGGGAGGACGAGTACGTCATCAGTGCGGATGAGAAGACTTCGATCCAGGCCGAGGACCGCCACAACGCGACGGCACAGCCGTTTCGGTGGAAGTACACCACCGCCGACCTGGACGATCTGCTGGCCAGGATCGACCGACACACCCTCGGGCCGAGAAGGAGAATCCTCGACCTGGCCAGCTGCATGATCGCCCTGGAAGGGCTTCCTGAGCCCCGGGCTTCCACAGCCCGACAACGCCTCTCTCCTGTTCGCCCAGATCCTGGTCAGCAAGCTTCGGGATCCGGCGGATGGCGGCGGCCGCGGCATCATGTTCACCACCACCGGACCGCTGTACGACGCGGGCGGAAGCGCTATCCGTGCATGGCTGCTCGACCAGGGTCTCCTGGACGCAGTGGTCGCATTGCCCGAAGGGCTCAGCACCAGCACCGGAGTGCGGCTGTACGCGCTGGTCTTCTCCAAACGTCGACGCAAGGTGCTGTTCATCGACCTCCGCGGCTTCTATCAGGACGGGGACGCCCGTCGACTCGAACGCCGCACAATCAGCGAGGCGGCTCTCGACGAACTGTCCCGCAGCCTGAGGCATTCAAAGCCGACGGCCTACAGCCGGACAGCCGCAGCAAAGGATCTGTCCTTCCGACAGGTCAGCGTCACCCACCACACCACCGCGGTCACCAGCAGGCGCGAGGCGGGCAATGTTCCTGCCGGCGACCTCCACCACCGAAGCCTGGCGCGACTCGGGCCCTCGGCCTGCCCAACATCGGCTATCGCGAGCGAAACGGACCACCGACTCTGTCGGCGGCCCGTCAGGAAAGATCGGGGCTAGCTGCCTGATCATATTCCATCAAAGCGAGTTCACCTGGGCAGCCGTCGACGAGGCGACGCTGATACGATGACCGATATGGACTATGAATTATCGGGTCTCGAATGGAAGTTGACGACGTACTGGGAGAAAAGCGCCTCGCAATATCAGGCATCCGTGTACGTGAGTGAACTGTTGGAGCAGTTGGCGAAAACTAACTGGTGGCCGAGATTGGAGTATGTAGGTCACAGTTTCTGGGATATGCACGAGCGGCAAGACAGGACCACCTTCTCACCGATGCGAACGCTCGAAGACCTCCAGAAGGTGACGGCAGGAGCCCATGGAACCTTCACACTGACGCAAGGAGGTGCACGTGAAGCCGTGTACACAATGGAGAGCGAGGCATTCTTCACGTTCGATCAAAGAAAAGACTTCCTCGAGGTGAAAGCAGGTGCTTCTTCAACCACTCTCGCTGATATGAAGGAGCGGTCTCTCGACGACATCATCGACCTTGTGTGCGCACTGAAGCGTGCTCGGCCCGAGATCCGCGTGTCGCACGCATCCGCTGCCCCTTTCGGTCCTCTCTTCTTCAACGACCGCAAACCACCAGCCGTGCATCGCCCTCTGCACGCCGTCGTCGATATCTTCGACCCTCAAGCCAGTGAAGAGGAGCGCGCGTTGGCTCATGCGCCTACTCCGCCCACAGTCCGCCGTCGTGAGCGGGACGGCTTGACGATACTTTCGTGGGTGAATGATCCGTCGTGCTGGGATCAGACCCGCGCTGCTGCCGCTCATCATGAACGGTGGATGACGCGGTGGGTCCGCCCTTTCGTGGCCGACGGGTGGCAAGGGGAGCTATGGCGTGCAGAAATGTCACGGATTGTGCAGCACGGGTAGCCTCCATTCCCGAGAGCGTCGCCATTGCCAGACACTCACGCCCTCCTGAGGAAGTGGGCGGCGCTGTCGCACGTCCAGCTGCACGTATGGTCCGGCCCGCTGCCCGAATCCGTGCTTCGGAACGTGTACGCCGCTTCCGAGGCGGCCGTGGTCGCCCGCAGGCTCGGGGTGACCAAGGAATCCGGCTGGTCGTCGACGCTCTACGCCTGGGGTTCCGCTGATCGTCTCCGATCACGACCCCGCGCTCACCAAGGCTCTGGTCGGCCACGACTGGGCCCGACCTGCCCGACAGCCGATGGAGCCGGTGTCCTGCGAGACCTTGCCTGGTCCCCGCTGCCCCGGCCTGCCGAGAGCGCGGCCGCCGGACTCAGCGTGCCCACAGTCGGCAAACAGGCCGGTTTGCTTACCGAGTTGAGGGATCTATGGTGATGCCCGCACTGCCCCCGCTGATCGCTGTTGACGGACCCGTCGAACCCGCCCCTGCTCACCGCCTGGTCACCCACTACCTGGCGCTCGGGATCGAGCGCCAGGAACTGCCGTAGGCTGCCCCGCGAGCTCTTCACGGGCCTTATCCGTCGTGGTGAGAGCAGCTATGGCTTCACGATGAGCAGATGCTGGCCGAGGCGCTCGAACGCGATTGCGCCTACGTTCCGGCTGTAGCCGGCGGCATCCGGGTCAGTGCTTTGGCCGAGGCCTTCAGCAACCAGCGCTTCAAGCAGAGACGCTTCGGTGTTGTGGCATGGCCAGATGTCCGCATGAGCGCGTTGACCCTCGCGCGGTCGAGCCATGGACATGGGGCAGTGCCGAGCGCCTTCGCCATAGCGCTCATGGCACGATGAACGATCTCGTCCGCCACCGGAGCCGTTGGTGGCTGATCCGGCTCTTGGTTGCGGCCAGCAGCAGCTTGACGAGGTCGTCGATACCCAGGGCCGCCTGGCCGATCGAGAGCTGACCTTCGTCCTTCAGTGCTTGGCACAGCAACCGAAGGAAGAGCGAGTTGTCGAATCCCTCCTGCACGGGGGACGCGGCCGGGGGTTCGAGCTCGTAATAGTCGGTGTACCGCTTTGAGCGCGTCGTACTCAAGGCGCTCGAAGCCCTCCGCACGATCTCGGGGATACTCAGGGCATCCAGCACTACTTCCGGCCGGTAGTGCGACCGCAGGGTGAAGACGACGCGAAGGTGTTCGTACCGGCTCATCTTGGTGACCAGCGAGACCAGTTCGTGCTGCCGCAGAGACCGTAGAACCGATTCGTTCAAGGCGTCGATCACCAGCTGCACCGGGCTTGCTGCAGATCGGCCAGGTGATCCACGCCAGCACCGTTCTCGTGGACCCGGGAACTGACCGGCCGATCATGTCTGTGTCCCTGGATGGGCGCGGTCTACAGCGACGAACAAGCACGCGCTGGAAATCCTGGCGAAGATGAACGCCGACCGGTCATCGCTCAACGCCATCGAGGAACGCGTCGCCCATGAGCGCAGCCGCCTGAACACCAGGGACCAAAACGGCAAGAGGATCGACAACCTCACCCCTCCTCCTGGAGCGATCAGGCCGACCATGCCGAAGACGGACTCCTTCGCCGTCGGTACCGGCGCCGGCATCTACCCCCTCTCCCTGCTGCGGGAACACATCCAGCGAGTCTTCGGTAACGCCGTCTCCCTGCTCGACCTGAGCACCGCAACGTCCTGGACGAGATCACCGAACCCCGGCCGCTCACGGGCGACCTCCCGGGTTTGGACTTTAAGCAGCCACCATGGGGCGAGCCTCTAAGATGGGGGCCCACATCGGGCCATTGCGGGCAGGTCAACAGACCGCCCGAGTCGCCGCAAGCTTACGGGCCCCAACCTTTGGCTCCACGGCAGCTTCAGCCGAAAGTCTCCAGACCAGCCGTGTGGGTCACTCAAGGGCTGCCGTTGGTGAGGAGCAGGTAGCAGGTGCGGTCGCGATGGATGAAAGTCGCCGTATCAGAGTCGCTGCCATCGAAATACACGGGCCGCACAGGCTCTTCGCCATTGAAATAGCCGGACGGGCGCAAGAAGTCTGGTTCGACCGAAGCGACCATCCACGTGGAGCCATCCTGGCTGAACAGCTCTTGAGTGAAATCGTGAGCCAGCCGTTCGGCGTCCGCGTCGGTGTAGTGGGTCATGTATGGGCTAAATGCCTCGCAGAGCATCCAACGCAGTCGCGCACGAAAGCCTGCGTAGCTGAGTGAGCTGGTCGCCGCAAGAAATCCGTCGCGAAGGAGGGGGCGCTCGTTGTGATGCCCGTCGAAGTCAGACAGGTTGCACCAGTCGCGATCACGGTCCGCGGCGAGCATCATCTCTTCGAAGAGACTGCTGCGTAGGTAGGCGTGGAGGACCTGCTGCCGGTTTCCCGCGGTGATTGGCACGTCGGTGGAGACCTTGAGCAGCAGGGTGTTGCTGTTCATCGTCGTGTCGACGGCCGACAGGAACGCGTCGACCGCAGGACGGTCGAGGTCGTCCGATAGGCCGGTGAACCTCACCAGATTCCCCCTTGCTCGTTCTGTCAGCCTTCCGTATTGGGTGTGTACCGCGAAGTTAGATAGATGAGGAAGACGACTCTGTCCGCACCCCGGGTTCCGTCCTCTAGCTTGCGGGCGACCTCATCCGGCGACAGCCTACGAAGGATGCGTGCACTCCATCCCAGGGCCGTAACCCCGCCGTGCCCGATCGCGCACGAGAACCGCGGGGAAGCAAGGTGCCCTCACGGCCGGCCAGGGGGACACCTGTGCTGAGCCACACCAGCGAGGTCTTTCAACAACACGTCAGCCACTAGTTCCTCGACCACGGCGGTACCGTGCCCTGCCATGATCTGGGCCAGCTCAGGGTCCCAGGGTGCTTCGGTGATGCGCCCGGGCTGAGGACCGCGCGGGTTGCGGGCGACCGCAGCACGATAGTCCGCTGCCGTCATGCGCCAAGGGCGCGCCGACGTCTTGTCCAGGACGTACGCGGCGATGCGGAGGCCCTCGCCGTCGAAGTCGCCGTGGTAGCGAAGATCCGCGCCGTGGTCCGCGAGCATGCGCAGGAGCTGGATCGCGGCGCTGTTGGGCCAGCCGGACGTACAGACGAGCGGCGGGCAGCGGGGACCGAAGCGGCGTAGGGCCAGCGCCAGGATGCTGGGGTTCTCCACGACGTGGACGACGGGTTCTGGGGCCTCGGAAAGGATGAACTGGCCCGGGTACCGGACGTGGGCGAGGGTCAGACTGGTGGCCTGACCGGCCTCTGTGCACGCTGTGGCCACCCGGGCGAGCAGGCCGTCGCCGGCTGGGCGCAGTCCGCCGACGAGGACGGTGGCTGACAGCTCGTCGTCGGCGACACCCGCGCGGGTCCACAGGGCACGCCGTTGCGCGGCGGACTGCGGAGGATCGGTGTCGTACAGGGTTGCCAGGGCGCGCAGGACGAGTGCGGACAGGGGTGTGCCGTCGTCGAGTGCGTGCGCTTGGCCGCTCAGGACCCGGGCGGTGAAGACGGGTAGGGGTTCTGCCTGGCCGGGCAGTTCGGCGAGCACCTTGAGCGCGTCTGTGAGCAGCGTACGGGTGTGCTCCGCCGAGCCGGCGACCACGCCGGCTGCCCGGCAGGTGGCGGCCCAGTGGGAGAGCACCGGCTGGGCCCTCACCGTCTCGTGCTCGGTCAGCCAGGTCCACAGCTCGGCCCGTTCGTCCTTCTGGCGGCGCCGCTCGCCGGCTCTGTCGCCGAGCGGGCCGACGAGCTCGGTGACGACTTCCCGTACTGTGCGGCCGGAGAGTTCCGTGACGGCGTCTTCCAGGCGGGTCAGTGCGACGGAGGGACGTGCGTCCGGCAGGCGGTCGAGGCCGAGGAGGTCGGCGAGCGCCTCGCGCTGGGTGTCGTCGAGCGGTCCGAGGCGCACCCGTGTGACGGGGCGGCCCGAGGAGAGGCGGCTGTGGAGCGTGTCCCACAGGGGGCGGAGTTCGGGGCGGCGCAGGGTGGCGTCGCCCGAGGCCGGTTCCGTGGGGATCGTCGCTTCGGTGCTGGTCATCCCACCTCCAGGTCGCTGCCGTTCCAGACGAAGCGGGCGCTGGTGACCGCGTCGTCGTCCCCGCCGGTGAGGAGTTGGTGGACGGCGATGCCGGGCAACTCGCCGTAGGTGCACCATTCGTGGTCGGAGGTGACCATGAGATCCAGGTCGAGTGCGGTGAGCAGCGCGAAGACCTGTCCCCGATTGACCGTGTCGACACCGACGAAGACCTCGTCCAGCAGGATCGGCCGGGGTGCCAGGGGCACGGCCTCGTAGTGGGCGGCGACGGCGGCGAAGAGGGGCAGGTGCAGTGCGATGGCCTTCTCGCCGCCGGAGAGCGCGCCGTGAAGCTTCTGGGTCAGCGGCTGCCAGCCGGTCCCGTTCGCCCGGTCGAGGCGGACGGTGAAGCGGTGCCAGGCGGTGTAGTCGAGCACCTCACCGAGTTGTTCCTCCCAGCTCGCGGCCGTCTCGTTGCTCTTGGCCTCCTCGATGCGGGCGCGGAAGAAGACGTACAGGGCCTCCCGGTCGCTCTCGGTGACCCGGCCGGGGTCCTTGAGCAGCAGCTGACGGGCGGTGCGGGTGCTGTCCGGGAGGTCCGGGCGGACGTCCCAGACGAGTTGGACGGCGACGTTGGAGGCGGTGCGGACCCGCTCCAGGTGCCGGTTCATACGGTCGACGAGTTCGCCGGCCTGGCGGATGCGGGCCGCGAGGTGGCGGCGGATGTCGCCGGTGAGGATCTGGTCGAAGAGGCGCTGCTCGGCGGCCGTGATGTCGTTGCGGCTGTGGTCCCGTTCCTGGGTGAGCGTGTTGAGCAGGCCCGTCGCCCCCACACGTACGCCGTCCAGGGTGGCGGTGAAGAGCTGGATGTCGTCGTCCGGTTCCAGGTCCAGGTCGGCACGGGCGCCGAGGCGCCGGCGGGCCTCGTGGACCGCTTCGGACAGGCGGGTCGCGGCGTCGCCCAGGTTTCGTGGGGCGTGCGGGATGTCCTGCCACTTCGCCGCCGTGGCGCGGGCGGCCTCCAGGGTGGCCTTGGTGCCGTCCCCGGCGTCGAGTGCCGGTGTGATGCCGGCGTCCTCGGCCAGCCCGGCCAGGCACAGGTGCCGGAACCGGTGCGCCGCCGCGTCCCGGGTCGCGACGGCCTGTTCCCGTCGTTCGGCGTCCTGACCGCTGGTGGCCCGCAGTTTTCCGACCTGTCCTTCCAGACGCAGCAGGAGTTCGGCGGCCCTGCCGGCCTCCTTACGGCAGCGACGCAGCTCGGCGCGCGCCTCGGCGACGCGTGCGACGATCTGCCGGTAGTCCGCGCCGATGGTGGCTTCCACTGCTTCCAGGCGCGCTCTGAGCCCCGTTGCCTCCGCTTCGGCGGCGGCCGCGTCCTCGGCGCGTTCCTCGGCGGTCCGGCGCGATCGGTCTGCCTGCGCGGCCCGCTGGCGGGCCCGGTCGGCGGCGGCGGTAGCGGCGAGCCGGGCGTCCACCCAGATCTCGGCCGTGTCCCGGAACCTGTCGATGGCGTCGGAGAGCGCACGCAACCTGGCGCGGTCGGTGGGCAGTCCGTGTTCGGCGGCCCGGCGGTCGAGCGTGCGCAGAGCGCCCGCCACTTCCCTCTCGCACCGCGCCAGGCGTCCGGCGACGTCACGCACGGCGTCGTCCCGAGCCGCCACGGTGTCCTCCGCGCGGTCCCGGTCACGCCGCCGGGCGTCGAGTTCCCGGTGGTCGGGGCGGGCGGCGCGGTCGGCGTCCAGCCGGGCGCGGCGAGCGGCGAGGCCGCGCAGTCGGTCGTCGAGTGCGGCGAGGGAGGCGTTCGTCTCGCCGATGCGGTCGGTCAGTTCGCCGATCATGCGCTGCCGGGCACGCTGACGTGCCAGGGCGCCGATGTGGGCCGGTTCCGGCTTGCTCCATGTCCCGGTGGCGAGCGCGAGACGCCAGGCGCCGTCGGCTGAGACGGCCGCGGGGTGCCCGCCCGGCAGGGTGGGGCCGTAGGCGATGCCTGCGAGGATGCGGGTCACGGTGTCGGATGGTACGGGGATGTCCTCCTCGGGCCTGAGCACCTCCAGCAGGCTGGGCCCTGGGGCGGTCGCGGCCAGGGCGGCCTCGGCGCGGGTGTCATGACCCGGCAGCGTGAGTCCGTCGTAGGGACTGACCCAGGCGTCCAGGAGACCCGACGCCTCCAGTGCAGCCTCCACCGCGGACTGGACGGGTAGCGGGACGCCTTCCCGGAAGGCGACCACTCGCCACAGGGGTGCTCCCGCCGTCGCCGTACGGACGGCGGTGCGGGTGGACGGGGGAACGGGCGGCAGGTCGGTTTCACCGCTCAGCCGTCGTAGCTCCTCCTCCAGCCGGTTCCGCTCGTCCCGCAGGCCCTGACGTGCGGCTCGAGTGGTGGCCTCCGCCGTGGCGATCTCCAGTTCCAGAGGGCGCGCGGCGGCTTCGGTCAGGGCCGTCACCTCGGCCTCCGCCGCCGCGGCGGCAGCCAGTTCGTCGAGGTCGGTGATGCGCAGTTCCGTGCATTCCTCGGCCCAGGCGAGCAGGCGTTCCGCCTGTGCGGCAAGGGCGTCGTCCCAGGCGGCGGACGCCTCGTCCCGCCGGGCAATCGCCTCTGCGAGACGGGTGCGGGCCCCGTCCAGCAGTTCCTCGGCGGCGCCTCGGTCGCTTACGGCGCGATCATGCTCGTCGATTGCCTCGGTGACGAGGGTGATCTGCTGCCGTCGGGCGGTGTCCGCGCCGCGCAGCAGCCGACGAGCTTGTCGCGCGCCGTTCTCGCCCGTCGTGCGCAGGCTGCCGCCCTGGTCGCGTCCCGAGCTGTGGGGAAGGGCCACCGTAGGAACCGCCTCGAGGACCGTCCTCACCTCGTGGTGGATGGACTCCAGCCCTGCCGCCCGGGCCGCCCTGTGTGCTACCCCGGTGGCTTCGCGCGCGTGCTCGCCGAGTGTGCGGGCCTGGTCCGCCGCCTCGTCGGCGTGCTGCTGTTCCTCCTCCGACCGGGCCTGAGCGGCCTGGGCAGCGGCTCGCTGCCTTTCGGCGGTAGCTGCCACGTCTTCGGTGCGGCGGCGGAGCCGGTCGAGTTCCTCGCCCTGCTGGTACGCGTCACTCTCGCGCAGGCCCTCGACGGTCTCGTCCAGCCCATGCGCGCGCAGCTCCTGTTCCTCGCGCCGGGCCCGGGCCGACCGGCGTTCCGCCAGAGCCTGTTCGAGGTCCTCGGCGCTCTGGCGGGCGACGCGTGTGAGGTTGTCCATCTCGGTCGTGGCCGAGATGAGCGCGGCGGAACTCGCCCGCAGGACCCGCCGCGCGTAGGCACGCTGCCGGGACGCGACGGTCTCGGCGGCCGTCACCTCGTCGTCGAGCCGCTTGAGGTGTTCGCGCTGCCGGTCGAGCCGTTCGAAGCCCTCGGCGAGTTCGGCGATCTCCCCCTCGCCCAGCGGGGGCAGGGCACGGGACAGCAGGGTGGAGAGCAGGGAAGGGTCGAGCCGCTCCGACAGTTTGGGCTGACGCAGCTGGAGCAGCGCGGACAGCAGCGACTCGTAACGCTGCTCTCCCATCCCCGCGAAGAGTTCACGCCGTACGGCCGTGCGGTAGTCGGTGGCCGAGACATGGATGTTGCCGCGGTCGCGCAGGGCTTCGGCGAGGGCGGCCCGGGTCAGTGGCTGTCCCGCCTCGTTGACGAGGAGGACACCGCCGGGACGGGCGATCCTGGAGCCGGTGGTGAAGTAGTCGGCGTGTACCGCGCTGGTGTGCACACTCGCCTGCAGGCGCGCCCCGCAGCCGAACCACCGTTCGGTGCCGTCGTCGCCGACGCGGCGGAACTCCATCCACACGTATCCGACTCGGGTCTTGCCGGAAGCGCCCTCGCCCAGCAGGTTCCAGTGCATGGTGCGTTCCGAACCGCCAAATGTGGACAGGCGGTTGGGGCGGAGGCTGGCGTCGAAGAGGAACGGCAGCAGCAGTTCCAGGGCCTTGGACTTGCCCGAACCGTTCTGGCCGCGCAGCAGCAGGCGGCCCTGGTGGAACGTGAACGTCTCGTCGTAGTAGCGCCAGACGTTGAGGATGCCGGCGCGGTGGGGCTGCCAGCGGCTGCCGGCGGCAGCCGCCGCTCGGGCGGCCCCTGCCACGGCCGGTTCGGTCGGCTCCGGCAGCCGCGGGAAGGGAAGCTCGGTCACGCTCACTGCTCGTCTCCTTCTGCGGCGCCGCCTTCGGCGGCCGGGCCGCCCGCCGCCTGGGGGGAGGTGGCGTCCCACTCCGGTCCGGGCTTGTTGTCCCGGTCCTGTCCCGGCTTGTCGTCCCGGTCCGAACTCGTCGTCTCCGTCAGGCGGTAGCGGTACGCGGCCGGGCACGCGACGACACGCCCCCCGGCCCGGTAGGCCAGGCCGACGTCACGCAGGACGCGTACGGCGTCGTCGGACAGCCGGGCCGCGCCGTCCTCGGACTGGTATGCCCTGGCCCACCGCGGGAAACGTCGCAGCAGATCCGCTCCGGCTTCGGCGAGCTGTTCGGGCAGCAGCCCGGCGGGCGCGGTGCACAGCGGCTCCAGGAGGAGCAGCGCGGCGACCCGGGCAGTGGATGTGTCGTCGGGGAAGCGGACATCGGTGGCCAGCCCGTCCGGGTCCACGAGCAGGAAGCCCTCGGCTCGTTCCTCCAGCAGGAAACCGGCCTGCTCGACCGAGCGGCGCAGGATCTGGCGTCCGGTCAGTGAGGTGACGTACGCCAGCTCGTCGTCGGTGAGGTCCGTCCGGTACAGCACGGGGTCGTCGAAGAGGCGGCGCAGCACCGAGTGGCGCAGCCTCAGGTTGCGTTGCGCGTCCGTGGCGGCTCTCTCACCGTACGACTCGTCCGGCGTGCCGTCGGCGCCCGCGCCGCCGTAGCGGCGCTCCCGCACCAGACCGGTGAGGAGTTCCCCGAACCGCGCGGGCACCTCGTCCGGGGGTACGGCGAAACGGGAGGCGCCGACGGGCGCGGCGGGCAGCCGCATCAGCAGCGTGGTGTCGACCCGGTAGAGGACCTTCGCCTCGGCGGACTCGATGTACGCCTCGGTGCTCCCGTCGACCGCGCGCAGCACGTCGTACGACTCCATCAGCTTCAGGACGTCGACGAACGCCATCCGCTCCGGCTTGTGCACCGGGTCGAACGCGGCCAGCGCCCGGTCGGCCGACGTGGCCTGCACGACACGGTCGGCGAGCATGCCGATGGTCGTCATCGGGATGGACAGCAGCTCGGCAGCGGTCACGCACAGCAGCACGTAACGCCGGCGGTCGAACGGGGCCCGGCCGGAACGGACCCTGCGGGCCGGCCGGGAGCCGTCCGGGTCGGCGCGGACCTTGGTGAGGCGGGCATAGCCGCGGCGCGGTTCCACCACCAGGCTCCAGCCGCAGGTGTAGTCGAACCACTGGGCCAGCGGCTCGCGACGGCGGCGTACCAGTTCGAAGCCGGCCGGGTCGGTGGCCTCGGTCAGCAGGGGCCGGGCCAGCAGAAGACGAATGGCACGGGCGACCTGCTCCCGCTCCGCGGCGGCAAGTTGGTTGGCGAGGGTACTCATCCGGCTGCCTCCCGCCGCGCGGCACCCGGGCGTGGTGTGGCGCTCGCACCGCCGGCCGTGGTGATGTGCACAACGTAGTCCGGTCCGGCGAGTGTGCCCTTCATCGTGCGCAGTACGGCGGTGCGCTCGTCGGGAGGTGGGGACAGCGCGATCTCCACCCGGCCGTCCCCCGTCGTGGCGCGCCGCAAGCCGGTCTTGTCCGGCCGGGCGGACAGGGCCCGGCCCACCAGGTCGAGCAGCCGCTCGAAGACGGCGGGATCCAGGGTGCCGAAGGAGGACAGGCGCAGGGGGCCGTCCGTCTCCAACGCCTGCCAGGCACGGGCGAGTTCCGCCCGCTCCGCGCGGGCCCGCTCCGCGCGCTCGGCCCTGACCGCCGTGACGTCCCGCACCCTGGCCGTGCGCGTGAAGCGCTCGGTCCGTCCGCTGGTCCGCAGCAGCGCCGACACCTCCACGGGCGGAGCCTCGGACCAGGAACGGGACGACGGGATCAACTCCGGGTCCGGGTGGGCGAGGTGAGCATGGCGCGCCGGGCCGAGTCCGAAGGCCGCCGACCACAGCCGGTGCAGGTCCTCCTCCGCCGGGGCCGCGGCGAACCAGCGCGCCAGCTCGCGGAAGTCCTGTACGGCGCTGGAGGAGCGGCGCCGTGACTCGTTGATCCGCTCCAGGACCTGCAGGAGCGAGACGATGGCGCGCCGAGCGATGTCGTGCAGCTGCTCGATCCGGGGCCGTGCCCCGTCGTCCGGCAGAAACCACGCCCGCAGGCCCGCCCAGCGCGCCCGCCTGCTCTCCAGCCAGCCGGCCGCAGGGTCCTCACCGGCGACCGGAGGCAGTTCGGCCCCGCGCAGGGCGCGCTCGCGCAGCACGGCGGTCCCCCGCTCCTCCACCCGGGCCACGGCCGCGGCGACCGCCTGTCCGCGCCGGTCGAGGTTGACCAGGAACTCCTGGAGGTACGCGACGGTGGCCGCCTTGACCTCACGGAACACCTCCAGGTCCGCACCCTCGGCACGCAGCAGGCGCTGCAGTTCGCCGTTGAACGCCTTGGTGTTCTCCACCAGTGCATCCAAGTGCGCCTCCAGCTCGCGCAGGGTGCTGAAGATCCGCCGGTCGGCGGAGGGGGGTTCGCCGGACAACAGGCACAAGTCGTCCAGGCGGTCGGCGATGGCCTCCAGCACGGCCGTCTGCAACGCTCCTGTGGAAGCCAGCACCTCTAACGCGTGCCGCACTCCGGCCAGAGCCGCCTCACCCCGGCGGGTCAGCGAGTACTGGAGGTTGCGCCGCTCGTACTCCTCAGCCGTGCGGTAGTTCTCCGCATGGTTGTGCACGACGTCGAGGAGCTCCCACTTCACGAGCCGGGAGAGCGCGTCGTGCAGGTCCCTGTCGTCAACGGCCGCCACCCAGCCCACCATGCGCAGTCGCTCGCGTACCGCCTCGGGCCCCAGCGTGGTTTCGAGGTGCTCGCCGGCCACGCCGAAGGCATCCAGCACCGCCCCGTTCAGGTCGGCCTTTTCACCCGTCGTAAACCGGAACATGTCCGGTGGCACCCTGCGCACGCCTGTTGTCCCTCCCCACCGCCCCGGCGACATCCTGATCTCCACCGTAGAGGGCGGCACCGACATCACGGGCCGTGTCCCGGAAGAGGGCGTGCGCCCCGGTCACCAGGGTGCAGCCGCGCCGCCCCTCGCCGCAGGAGGCACCGAGTGATGCGTGCCTCTCAGTACGACCTTGCGCGACAACAGCCCTTGGCACCCGCTCAGGCGGCCACGTCACGTCGAGCCGCCAGTACTGTGGCTGCCTTGTGTCAGGCGTCAGGGATGTTTTGATCGATGCCGCGAGCCGCGACCGCCCGCCGCTTCGAGCAGGACGTTCGTGCGGCCCTCCCGGACCGCGCCGACCGGATCCTCGCCGACCCCGCTTGGGCCGCCCTGACCACAACCCTCGCCCACGCTGAAACCGCCGGCCACAACCCCCGACGCCCCTGGCCGAAGTGGGCACCCAACGAGAGCTCGACAGCGCCGAGCACCCCGCCGAGGTCGTCAACTGGCGCATCGTACGCCGGTCACGCCGGGGCGTGCCGCATAGTTGCCAGGCCTACACCGCTCGGTTATGTAGAGGGCTGAGCCTTCCACGGGGAAGACTGACCACGTGTGGACACTGCCGTAGCCGGTACTCGCTGCCCCGTGCCCGATCCTGCTCGCTCCCGGGGTGGGCCGCGGAGCTGAAGTTATGGATGAGGTCAGGAGCGGAACGGCCGACGCCTGCGAGGTTCCCCAAGGCTGGCGTTAAGCATGCGCACGCGCTCGGAGGTTGCTTCGTAGGCTGCTTCCACTGCCTCGGTCATCTCTCCAAGGTCTGTGTAGACGCCGATCCCAAGAGTCGTAACCGTCCACGAGCTCGAAAGGCTGACGCGTAGCCCGGCCGTCTACTGGGCTGGTGCCAAGATCATCGCGCCTAGTCACTCCCGTTTACCGTCGGAATCGATCTGTTTCACCTCTGGACAGTCAGCCCCTCCCTCATGACACAGTAGGCGCATGAGTTGGACAAATACCGCAGTCATACAGGCGCCTGCTGCGACCGTCTGGAACATCGTCTCAGACGTGACGAGCTGGCCCGACTTTCTTCCCACCATGCAGCGGGTGACCCGCGTCGATCAAGGCCCCTTGCGCCTGGGAAGCAGCGCCATGGTGAAACAGCCATTACAACGCTCCGCGTTATGGACCGTGACTGATTACGAGCCGAACACGTCCTTCGTCTGGGAGAGTCACCGCAAAAACATAACGATGACCGGCATTCACATCGTCAAGGACCTTGGCCATTGCTGCGAGAACACCCTGTGCCTCGAAGTGAAGGGTACGGGGGCACGTTTCGCCAAGACAACTATGGGCTTCATGTTTCAGCGCGTGCTCGTTTCGGAGAGCAAAGCCTTCGCTCGATACGCTCTCCAGCGGAAGGCCATCACTGATGGTGACATCACCGAGCGGGACTGGAAGAGGGGCTGACAACAAAGGAACCTGTCGCGGCCCATGGCAATATCCGACGGGGGCTCTACGACGCCTCCGACGAAGCGTTGGCTTCACTTTCTTTGCACGCAGCTTGGAGAATTCAGCTACTACTACCTCGTCTCCCGCGCCCGCAGGAGACGACGCTAAAGTATGAGAAAAAAAGGCTGGCGGTCAGATGACGGGCCCATAAAACCCGGCCGGAGTTCCCGTCGAATGGAGCTATACCACCCACCGCTCCGGCTCTCGGTCTCGGCAGTGCAGGACAGACACTCTGCTCCACGCTGCGCGTCTACGCCTCGTCGGCGGTGCAACCCATATCGGTTTCCGGCTGGAGGGAACCGCAGCTATCACACTCGCCTCAACTTCAGGATCGCACGTACTCCTGCGCGCTCTCAGTGAACCTCCTTCATCCTGGGGTCCGAGGAGCGAAATGGGCTGGTCAGCGTGGGGGTGACGTGGCGAAGCCCCTCGTCGTTGGTGTGGTGATCTCACTCATCACGCCGACGGCCGGGGGGCTTCGTTGGATGCGTATCCCTCCACGCTCGATGTCCCGCACGAGCTGGATGAGCATGTCTCCTGGCTCATCTGCACCCAGGGCCTCCCCCTGAGTGGTGGACACGCTGATAATGGATCTGCTTGATCCGGAGGAAGCGAGAAGACCGCCGATGGCGATGAAGGACTATTCGGACGAGTTCAAGGCCGATGCTGTGGCCCTGTACGAGTCCCCACCTGGGGCGACGTACAAGAGCATCGCTGCTGACCTGGGCGTTAACCGGGCGTCCCTGCGCGAGTGGGTGCTGCGGGACCGCGAACGCCGTGGCGTCACCGCCGCGGCTGGGAAGTCGGCCGCCCGACCTCGGGAGGCGGCACCGTCCGCCGATCCGGACGAGCGGGTCCGGCAGCTGGAGGCGAGGGTGGCAGAACTCGAGGCGAGTGAGCGCAAGCTCGCCACCGAGCGGGACATCCTCCGCCAGGCGGCCAAGTATTTCGCCGGGGAGACGAACTGGTGATGAGCCGCTTTCAGTTCGTTGACGACCACCGGGACACCTACGAGGTGAAGCGGCTCTGCCAGGTCCTGGACGTGAACCGGTCCAGCTACTACATGTGGCTCGCGGGCGCCGAGGCCCGGGCCGCCCGGCACCACAAGGACCGGGTCCTGGCCGAGGAGATCCGTCAGGTCCACGGCGAGTCCGGCGGCGCCTACGGCTCCCCGCGCGTGACCGCCGAGCTCCGCGAGAAAGGGCGGCGGGTCAACGAAAAGCGGGTCGCCCGGATCATGCGGACGTTCTCCATCACCGGAATCCGCCTGCGCAGACGCGTGCGCACCACCGTCCCGGACCCGGCCACCTCACCGGTTCCAGACCTGTTCCAGCGGGACTTGTCCATCGCCGACCACATGCGCACCAGTTTGGTCGCCGACGCACTGCAAATGGCAGCCGCGACCCGCGGCGGCCTGGACGGCGCCGTGTTCCACTCCGACCACGGGGCCCAGTACGCCTCCCAGGCTTTCGCCGGCCTCTGCGACCAACTCGGGGTCACCCGGTCGATGGGCGCGGTCGGCACCAGCGCCGACAACGCGGCCTGCGAAAGCTTCCACGCGTCCCTGAAACGCGAGACCCTCCAGGGCGCCCACCACTACGGCGACGCCGACGCCTGCAGAAGGACCGTCTTCGCCTGGCTGACCCGCTACAACACCCGCCGCCGGCACTCCGCCAACGGCCACCTCAGCCCCAACGAATACGAACGCCGACACCACACCGCTAAACTCACGCTCGCCGCGTGATCAATAACCGCGTGCCCACCTTCGCGAGGGAAGGCCCCCCGAAGGCGTGAACTTCGCTCACCATGGCGGAGGTTGACCTGCTTCAAGCAGGCACTGCTGGCACTGGCCCACCTGCGGAGGAACTAGACGTTCGCACAGGTCGGCGCGGGGTTCGGGGTGTCGGAGGCGACGGCCTGGCGCTACGGCGACGAGACGCTCGAGGTCCTGGCCGCCTGGGCGCCGGGCCTGCACGAGGCCCTGGTCGGGCTGGGCGAGGGGGACTTCGTCATCGTCGACGGGACGCTCATCCCGGCCGACCGCGTCAAGGCGGACGAGCTGTACTACTCGATGAAGCACCGCAGACACGGCATGAACGTCCAGGTCATCGCCCGGCCCGACGGCACACCGCTCTGATTCTCCCGCGCGACACCCGGCCGCACTCACGACCTGACCTCCGCCCGCGCCCACGGCATCCTCCAGGCCTGCCTCACCCGACAGATCCTCGTTCTGGCCGACCGCGCCTACCAGGGCGCCGGCGCCACGTTCCGCACCCCCTACCACCACCACAGCGAACAACCCGAGCACTACCAGCAGTTCAACCGCGACCACGCCCGACTGCGAACCCCCGGAGAACGCGCCTTCGCCCAACTCAAGTCCTGGCGCATCCTCCGACGAGCCAGATGCTCAACCAGCCGCATCAGTCGCACCGTCCAAGCCATCCACGTCCTGCTGACCTGAGACTTTCCACGATGAAAGAGGCTCACTAAACGCTTCTCATCCTGTGGTTCGAGGGTGATGACGGCTGGTGGTCGGGGGTCGTAACGCGGCAGGGCTCCTGGTCGTTTCGGCTGGTGATCTCACTCGCCAACGTCTCGACGCAGGAGCCCTGTTGGTCCCGTATCGTGCCATGCTCGACGTCCCGCACGAGGTTGTTGAGCACGTTTCCTGGCTCATCTACGCCCGAAGGTGTGAGCTGAACTCCCGCTGGCGCAGGCTGGGCTGCTTCCGGCAGGCTCTGCTGGTCCTGGTTCACCTGCGCAAGAACGAGACTCTGGCCCAGGTTGCTGCGGGGTTCGGCGTCTCCACCGCCACCGCCGCACGGTACGTGAGCGAAACGATCGACATCCTCGCCGAGCGCGCCCCGAGCCTGCACGAGGCCCTGCGCGAGCCGCCGCCGGAGGGATTCGTCATCCTCGACGGCCCCCTGATCGCCACCGACCGTATCGCCGCGGACGAGCCGTACTACTCGATGAAGCACCGCCGTCACGGGATGAACGTGCAGGTCGTGGCCGCCCCGGACGGAACACCCCTGTGGTTCTCGCGAGCGTTGCCCGGCCGCACGCACGACCTGACTGCAGCCTGCGCACACGGTGTGATCCAAACCTGTCTGTCCCGTCAGCTCCTCGTCCTGGCCGACCGCGCCCTACCAGGGCGCCGGCGCCACCGTCCGCACTCCCTACTACCGCCACCACGAACTTCCCGAGCACTACCAGCAGTACAACCGGGACCACGCCCGGCTGCGAGCACCGGGCGAACGCGCCTTCGCCCGCCTCAAGCAATGACGGATCCTCCACAAGGCCCGGTGCAGCACCAACCGCATCGGGCACACGGTCGCTGCCGTTCACGCCATCGAGATCACCTGGCGCTCAAGATGAGAAGCGTTCACTGACGACGCTGATCGTCACTCAGGAGGGTGATCGAAGATGCAAGCTGTCCCCGTCTAAGCTTGTCCTACCTTCCAAGCGTGGTTTGAGCCGGTCATTCGAAGATCGGCGAGACCAGGGGTACTTGGTATGGCTGTGAGCTTGTCGCCGTTGGATGGCTCAACGAACTTGGCCGCTCGGGAGCCCCGCGACGACTCGATCGCTAATTGGGATACGCGACCTGGAAGCCGACATCCGGGCCTGGGTCAAGGGCGGAAACGAAGATCCCACGCCCTTCATCTGGACCGAGATCATCGACTCCCTAGCCCGCTTCTGCCGACGCATCTCCGACGCAGGATACTTGGTCAACGTCCCCAACCCCGGCCATATTTCATCTGCGAGTAATCAGTTCAGGAAGCAGCGCGGGACGAGCTATCTCTCAGCAACATCCTCATACCTATTCTGCCCGCACGTATGCGATTGTTCACCGTTCCCAAAGATACGCCTACTTCTCTGCTGATTTCACGCTGCGACCTACCCTCTATGTAGGCAAGCCGTATAACATCACCCTGCTCGGGCGTGAGAGACATTAAGGCGTGATCCACTTCCCATTTGGCAAGAATGGACTCCTCAAACGACGCTTCAACATCGAGACTCCTCGCCGCCTTGTCGTCAATTGAAAGGCATTGCATGTGTTTCCGCTCTTGACGAAAGGCGTCGATTGCCGCATGACGCACGATCGTCTTCAGCCACGGCCACATGTCACGAGAAGGGTCATACGAATCAGCGGCCAGCCATGCCCGAAGAAGAGCCTGCTGCACAACATCGCGCGCCATTTCTCGATCCTTGAGTAACATAACAGCTGCGCTATGCAAGGAGCGCTCATAAATCCCAACAACCTCACGCATCGCCTTCTCTTCTCCACGGGAAAACCCCTCCCGAACCCACCTCTCTGCGAGCCCCGTTGGTTCCACCATCAGAATTCCTCATCACGTCCGCGTGGCAATTTTTCACTATTTGAGAGATCTAGCCTGAGTTAAACGCATGACGCAAGGAATGCTCGTGCATTGGGTAAGGACTACTTGTTCAAATGCGGGATGCGGTACACATGCGGGACTATGTCCGTGGTCTGCTGGGACGGGCGACACGCAAAAACGGCTGGCAGCTCGCGGAGTGGGCGGGTCACCGCACTCCGGACGGCTTTCAGCGGTTGCTCAACAGCAGTGTCTGGGACGCGGACGCCTTGCGTGATGACGTCCGTGATTATGTCGCCGAACGGCTCGGACCTGGCGGTGTGCTGATCATCGACGACACCGGGTTCATCAAGAAGGGCACCACCCCGGCCGGGGTCGGCCGGCAGTACACCGGTACTTCCGGAAAGATCGACAACTGCCAGATCGGGGTGTTCGCCGCCTACGCCACCAGTTCGGGCCGGGCCCTGGTGGACCGCGAGCTCTACCTGCCCAAAGCCTGGACTTCCGACCGGCACGGTGCCGGGGGGGCGAAGATCCCCGACGAGCGGGGCTTTGCGACCAAGGGTGAACTGGCCCGGGACATGGTGCGCCGCTGCCTCACGGCCGACCTGCCCGCCAGGTGGGTCACCGCGGATGAGGCCTACGGGCAGGACTGGCACTTTCGTCGCCTGCTCGAGCAACTCGACGTCGGCTATGTGGTGGCAGTGCCCAAGTCCCAGCAGATCAAGTTGGCTGGAGTTCCTTGCCGAGCGGGGCGTCAATCCGTTCAGCGACCGCGATGAGTTGCGGTCGGCACTGAGCGCCTTCTCTGAGTACCGCTTCTCCGGCCCGTTGGCTGCCCGGTGGGATGTGAGCACGTGGGACCTCAACGTGAAGACGGTGGCCCGCTTCTACGCCTGGGCGGTTGACCAGGGCTTTTGCTCCGCACAGCCGTTCACGTATGCCGTGGTCAGGCGGTACACGGAGGCCGGAGTACAGCAGACGCGCCGGAACACCGCGACCCTTCGGCGGGCGAAGGCCCACTCCAAGGTGAAGTACCTCGATGCCGACTTCCGGCGGCTGTTTCTGCAGGGTTTGGGTGGTCTCGGTCCGGACGGCGAACCTGACGGCTTCCGGGGGCGTCACCTCGGGCGCAACGCCGCCATGGGGCGGCTGGTGATCTCAAGCGGTCTACGCGC
This sequence comes from Streptomyces phaeoluteigriseus, assembly GCF_001896135.2. Classification (GTDB taxonomy): domain Bacteria; phylum Actinomycetota; class Actinomycetes; order Streptomycetales; family Streptomycetaceae; genus Streptomyces; species Streptomyces phaeoluteigriseus. Next base: position 29,843 of record NZ_MPOH02000003.1, on the reverse strand, counting down.
TCAGGAGTTCACCCACCTGCTGACGTACGAGCTTCCGGGACTTCCGGCGCGCCGCAGTGCGGTACCGGTCCGATTCCCGCTGGCCGCTCAGATCACGAAGGGCAAGAAGGCCCGTGAGACCTGGGTGAGTTACGAAGCCCTGGAGGAGTTCTGGCAGTACATCGAGCTGGACAGGGCTGCTGTCCAGCTCGGGCGCGAGTACGTCCCAGATCAGCGGCTGGGACCTCGCCTGGTCATCTCGGCGCCGGACTGGGAGGGAGCGAAGATTGATGGCCGGCGGGTGTCGTGGCGGAAGCTGACGCCGGAAGAGCGGTTGCAGCTAGTGACGCCAGAGGGAACTCCGGCGATCAACGCGGTTCAGTCGAACGGCAGCCCGTTCACTGACTGGGCGACGACGTTCCGCCGCACATCCGTGCGCATCCGGCGCGACTTCGAGCCTCGCTTCCCGACGGTGGGCCCGCACTTGCTCCGGCACACCTTCGCCATGGCCACCCTGGAGAAGCTGGTCAAGGGCCACTACGCGCGGGCCGCAGCTCTGATCGCCGACGTGGACGAGGACGCGGCACTCGCGCTCTACCTGACCAAGCAGGACCCGATGCTGTGCTGCGTGACCTGCTCGGGCACGCGAGCGTGACGACGACGGAAATTTACCTCCAGCGTCTCGATGTCCATCAGCTATGCCTCCCGCGTCATGCTCGCCGCGACCCGCGAGTTCGAGGACCTCGCCGAACCCGAGGACTGGTCGGTCGCCCACCAGAAACTCGCCCTCGCCCACCGCGGGGCCGGCGACCTGACCAACGCCCTGCACTTCATCTCCATCGCCCGCAGCACGGCCGCGACAGACGCGCCGATGCAGCGGGTCCGCCTGGAAACCGCCCACGGCCACATCCTGCTGTCCGATCCCGCCACCCGCGATGATGGCCTTCACGTACTCGACAAAGCAGCCAAGCTGGCTGGGCAGTTCGGCCTCAGCCACCAGCTGACCAGCATCGAGGGCATCAGGGCCATGAGCGAGGGGCCCGCCGGCCCCCGACGACGGTGACCAGGGAGAAGATCGCGTGACGTGCATCCAGCAGACGATCACCGAGGACCAGTGGCACAAGGCCAAGCTGATCTGGGACTACCACCAGATGGGCCACGGCCTGGCCCCGGTGGACGTCGCAATCGGACTGGGCAGCCACGACCTCGGAGTCGCCGCGGCCACCGCCGACCTCTATCGCACCGGCCTGTTCCCGGTCCTCGTGTTCACCGGCGGCAACAGCCCCACCACCGCCAAGGTGTTCCCTCGCGGCGAGGCCGTCCACTTCCGCGAGCACGCCCTCGAACTCGGCGTCCCCGACGACGCGATCCTCGTCGAGCCGAACGCCGCCAACACCGGCCAGAGCATCACCCTCAGCCGAGAACTCCTGGCCGCGAACGGCATCACCCCGAAGACCGTCCTTTTGGTCTCCAAGCCGTATATGGAGCGACGGTCCTTCGCCACCGCCCGCAAGCTGTGGCCCGAGGTCGAGATCATCTGTGCCTCGGAGCCGCTCGAGCTGGACGACTACCTTAAGAGCATCGGCGACGAGAAGCTCGTCCTCGACATGCTCGTCGGTGATCTCCAGCGGGTGATCGAATATCCGAAGAACGGGTTCGCCATCCCCCAGGATGTCCCGGAGGACGTGCATGACGCGTACGAATCCCTCATCCACGACGGCTTCACCAGCCGCCTCATCTCCTGACGTCCCAGTTCCCGGGAGGCTGTGTGCCATCCACCAGCCCAATCTGTTCCCTCGGCTGACGACACTGGCCAAACTGTTCGCGGCGGATACCTGGATCGTCCTCGACGACGTCCAGTTCACCCGCCGCGACTACCAGCACCGCGCCCCCCTCGCGGCCCCCGGAGACGCACAGGCATCACGGTGGATGTCGATCCCGACTCACCTGCCCCAGGGCCGACAGACACTCATCCGTGATGCCCTGATAGTTGACCCCGACCTTGCCCTTCGCCGAAGCACGGCCATGCTTCAGCAGTACTACGGAGCCAGCCCGCACTGGCCCACCCTCGCCCAGGCGCTGGAGCCGATGGCGGCCGCCTTCGGCAGCAGCCGGACCGCAGCCGTCGCCGAGACGTCCACCCCGGATCTTGCTGGACCTCCTCGGCTGGAAGGGCCAGATCCTCCGCAGCAGCGACCTTCGCTCCAGGCCGGGCCGGTCCCAGCGGCTCACCGACCTCACCACCGCCGTCGGCGCACGCTCGTATCTCTGCGGAACCGGCGGCATGAAGTATCTGGACATGGCCCCTTTCATGACTCAGGGGATCGCCATCACCCCGTTCCTGACTCCGCCTGCCGGGGTTTGGGCTTCCGGCCACCGGATCACTGTCGTGTGGGCCCTGGCGACGCTCGGCCCCACCGCCGTGGCGGGGCGACTGCAAGCCGTCGCCGCGGCCCAAACCGCGCTGGCGACGACCGTCTGAGCATTCTTATCTGTAGCTCCCCAACCCTCGAGGGGAAGAGGAATTTGCTCAGCCGCGTACGGCTTCATCGGACCCTGGCAAGATCTTCGTTCGTCCGGGAGCTGTCCCACTACCTCTCCGAGCACCCTGGCGAGCAGATGGCACTGATGCCGGTCTATGACGCCGCCCGCGACCACGCTCAGCACGGGACCCGTACCCACAGCCGGCGCTGCCCCCTCGTGACGGCGGGTGCGGTCGTCGTCGATGAACGCGACCGCGTCCTCCCTCTGCGGCACGAAAGCGCCTTCGTCCTCGCGGAGGCGGAGCCGGAGGAACAGGACGACTCGCTCGGCGGAGCGGCCTTGCGCCTGTTGGCCGAGACGGTCGGTATCCGCGAGGTGTGGACGGAACCCGATGCCGAGGGCCCGGTCCTGATCGACGTGACCAGACCGGGGCAGCACAGGTATGGCCCCCGCCTCCGGATCGGCTTCCGGTACGGCATGAGGGTCGGCCGGAGTGCTGTCCGGGCAGCGAGGCACCGCGGTGTCCGTCCTTACTTCGACGGGGCCTGTGGGCGGCCCATGCCTAGCCTGAACGTGATGCTCTCACGGTCCGACGCTCCCGGCGGCCCGCTCATGACCGGCCCGTCGCAGGGCGGCAGCGCGGGTGGCGTGGCTTCGCGGCGGCGCTCAGGGCGGGTCCCGCCTCGATCGCGGCCGGCGCATCGTCCGGGACGACTCGAGTGCATGGCGTGGCTACCGCAGAAGCAGTCCGAGGTGGCGGCCTCGCCGTGAGGCCGGCCGCACTCCGGGCTTACGGGGCGCGCCTGGGTCAGTACGGCGCGGGCCAGGGCTGGAAGAACCGACGTGGTCGGGCAGGTCTGGGAAGGCAGCGGTCGCGATGTCCGGCCACTGGTCCAGCACGATTCCGCCGACGGCACGGGTCAGGGCCGGTTTGCCGGGTGGGCCTGAACGTCGACTCTTCACGATCTACACACACTGTCACCATCTACTGATCACATTCGGTATGCTCCGTGCGCTCTATTCGCACCACTGAGGGGGGATTCCTCATGCGTATGCGCCACGCGCTGGCCGCCGTTGCCGCGGCCGTCTCGGTCGCCGCCGTCACCGCCGGCCGGCCCAGGCCGCCGAATACACGTCCGCGCTGAAGGTCAAGGGCGTCCAGTACGACGCCCCCGGCACCGACTCCAACCGGTGCTCCGGCGGCAACACCAAGAACGAGTACCTGACCATCAAGAACTACTCGCGCACCGCGAAGGTCAACCTCAAGGGCTACGTCGTCAAGGACGCCGCCGGCAACAAGTACACCTTCACCGCCAACCACACCCTCGAGCCCGGCGACTACGTCAAGCTCCGCGGCGGCAAGGGCACCAACTCCGACGCCGGCAACGTCGTCTACCGCCAGAACTGCAACTTCATCTGGAACAACGACAAGGACACCATCTACCTCCTCAAGCCCGGCGGCGCCAAGGCCGACGTCCACTCCTACACCAAGCGCGCCAACGACCCCGACGGCAACGGCTACATCAACTACCACGGCTAACCAGCCCCAGACAGCCCTGTGCCCTTCCCGGCCATCCGGAGGAGGGCACTTCCGTGTTCACCCACCCCCCTGCAGGTGAGCAGCGCGCCCGCCCCCCGGAATGAGGGGCGGGCGCGCCGCTGCCTGTGCGGGCCGGTGGACTTACGCGTCAGTCAGCTGTGCCCGGGGGTGGTGTCAGCGGTGGCCGCCGTGGTGGCGGGGGCCCCAGGACTCCTTGTCGACGATGCGGTCGTGGTGGTTGCGCAGAGTGGCGGCGTCGGAGCGGTTGTCCCAGATGTGCCAGCTGCGGTCCTGGTAGAGGTCGGTGCGAGTGTCGCGGCCCTCGCCGGTGTGGATGCGCACCGTGGCGCGGCCGGCGAGGCGGTAGTGGTCGAAGGTGTAGGTGTGGCCGTCCGCGTCCGACAGCGTCCAGCCGTCCAGGTTGACGGCGCGGCGGGTGGTGTTGGTCAGCTCCACCCATTCCTTGTTCAGCGAACGGTTGGTGCGGGTGTCCCGGCCCGGCGCGTCGTACTGAACGGCGCTGATCTCTACCTTGGGCCGGTCCGGCGTACGGTCTGCGGCCGACGCCGGCAGCGCCACCGCTCCGACGACAGCGGCGGCAGCGAGCGAGGCGGCAGCCAGGCGACGAGCGGTGAAAGCGGAAGAAGACACAAGGCCCCCTGCAGTACGGGCACCCCTCCCCCACGCCGACATTGTCGTGGTGGAGGTTGGTTGGTGCGATGTGCGGGTGGCGGCCGATCGGCCGCGCACTCACACCCTGGCCACTGTGCACAAAAGGTGAACGCGTTACGCGCACCTCGTTACGAATCACCCACATTGCTGTGACACTCACATGCAATGTTCATATATGACATGGATGCACCATGTTGACGGTTTGTTGGCAGACAGAGCCTTGGCCGCCCTGACCCCTCCGCCTCAGCAACTCCGCTACGCCACCCCAGCCGCGGCCAGACCCTCACCCGAAAGTGCGTAACAGCGGCGCAGGTGCCCCTCCCAGGCGCGGACATGACCGAAGGCATTGGAGGCCTTGAGCTCGCCGTCTCTGGGACCGTCACGTGCGTCATCACCGACACCGTCTCGGTCCCGCGGCCTGGGCCGCTCGTCGGACCAGACGATGAGCCGCCGATGACGCCAACGGCATGACATCCACCTCCGGCCGCAACCACCACGAGGTCCGCGCGACTCCCCAACGGCACAACCGCACGCCGCTGGCGAGGAGATCCCCATGAGCACCACCGCCCTCGAGCACCACGCGCCCTACGCATACGTCGACCCCTACGCTGTCGACACCACCGGCGACTACTGGCCCGCCCCTGTCCACACCTACCTCGACACGGACTACCTGCTGGCACCGCCCAACCCCGCCGAACGGCTCAGCTACACCATCGACCCACGCGACCGGCACCGCCTCGACCTGCACGCAGCACTGACCGCAGCCGGCATCCCGCCACGCCCCGAAGACCGCGACGCCATCGACCAACTCAGCAGCCTGCCGGCCGGCATCAACGCCACCCTCCAACGCTGGCTCCACCACACCGCGTGAACCCACCAACTGCAGCTGCCCTATCCCTCCCCCGTCCATCGCGAGCCCGGGCGCACACCCGAGAAGCCTCTGCAGACACTGACCTGCCGTCCGCACGGGTGAAGCAACCGCCGAAGGCAGGACGGAACGCGGTCAGGACCACTACGAAGATCACCGACTGTTCGTGATCTCCGGAGGGAACCCCTGATGCGCCCCACCCGCGCCGCCGTCGCCGCCGCAGCCGTGTTCTCCGTGCTCGCCGCGCTGTTCACCCCGGCCACCGCACACGCCGCCGCCCCCGGCGACACCGTCACCCTGCCCGTCGACGACGCCCTGGCCGCACTCCCGGTCCGCGACGAGGACCGCACCGGATACGAGCGCACCAAGTTCCGGCACTGGACCGACGCCGACCACGACGGCTGCTCCACCCGCAACGAGGTCCTCCTCGAAGAGGCCGTCACCGCACCCGAACAGGGGACGAGGTGCCTGCTGGCCGGCGGATCCTGGTACTCCCCCTATGACGACACCTACTTCACCGTCGCCCGCGCCTTGGACATCGACCACATGGTTCCGCTGGCCGAAGCCTGGGGCTCCGGGGCCTCTGGCTGGAGCGCCGGTGAGCGGGAGGCGTACGCCAATGACCTCGGTGACACCCGCGCGCTGATCGCGGTGTCGGCTGCCTCCAACCGGTCCAAGGCCGACCAGGACCCGGCCACCTGGCAGCCCCCGGCCACCGGATATCGCTGCACCTACGCCACTGACTGGATCGCGGTGAAGACCCGCTGGGGCCTCGCCATCGACACCACCGAACAGGGCGCGCTCACCAGCATCCTCGTCGACTGCCCCAACACCCCCATCGAGGTCACCCGCGCCCGCTGACCGGACATCAGGTCGCCTCACCTGATCGGCAGCCGCAGCGCTACGGGCACGCCCGTGCGCAGGCACAGCTAAATGATCGAAGCTGTCGACAATTTCACTTGTCGACGAACCTGCCGACAAGTACTCTTGTCGCTATGGAATCCTCTCTGAACGACTTCTGGCGCGACGTCATGACCTTCCGGGAGCCCCCGTACCGGGCGCCCATCGACGACGAAATTCTTCGCCTGCAGGACCAGGTGGCGGAAGCTGCCCAGGAAATGGCCCGTGCGATCTCCACACGGGAATCCGCCTACCGCGCCGACGGACAGGAAGTCCCCAACGGCACCGCGCTCTCGCCGGACTGGCAACTCGCCCATCTGTACGCCCTTCACGAGATCGAGGGCATCGTCAGGAGGCTCGCTGACCGTGCGGCGCGTACCGCCGGCGGGACCGGAGCCAGCTACGCCCAGCTCGGGGCTGCCTGGGGGATCACCAAGCAGGCCGCGAGGCTGCGCTGGCCCGGCGCCGTACGCAGGCCCGACGACACCAGCGGAGAAGCGGCATCGTTCGAGCTGCGGCTCGACGGAGGCCTCGCCGAGATCAACCAACTCCCCGACGAGGGCGGCTTCATCTGGGAAGCCACCGGCGCCGACGGCACCAGCGGCCAGGCCAAGGAACCCTACGGAAACCGGATCCAAGCCGCCGCCCATGCCGGTGCCTTCCTGGCCCGGCACGCCACCCCGGCCGACGGGTCATATGCCGAGGATGCGGCACATGCCGGCTGCTTCGAACCCCACACCGGACCTGACGGCTCCATCGACTGCGACAGTCAGCCTCGGTGAAACCGGCCGGCAGAAGGACTGGGGGGCACCCCGATCGTGCCCACGGCGAGTAGACGATGACCGACCCGGCACCGTCTGACCGAGGCCGTATAAGGAGCGTCATGGACTTTCGACCCATCCCCCGCGAGCCCGATGCCTTCCAGCAGTCCGTCACGGCCGACGACATCCAGGCGATGTGCCGTCGCGCCTTCGGCTCCACCGTGCAGGTCACCTCGGCGGTGGAGCTGGGCGGCGGCATGTACAACACCACCTACCGGATCGCCGCCAACGGCCTGGGTGCACCAGTCATCCTGCGCATCGCCCCGGCCCCGGGACGCCAGTTCGTCTCCGAGTACCAGCTGATGCGCAACGAGTACGCGACCGTGCCCTACCTCGCTCCCATCGCGGACCTGATTCCGCGGGTGCTGTTCGCCGACTGGTCGCAGGAGATCACAGGCCGGGACTGGATGGTGCAGAGCCACCTCGACGGAGCGCCCGCCCCCGACCGCCTCGGCGACTACCCCCGCACCCTGTGGCCGGGCTACTTCGCCCAGCTCGGCACGATCGCGAAGGACGTCCATGCCGTACGGGGCCCGCACTTCGGCCACGTCGCCGGACCCGGCCATCCCACCTGGAGTGCAGCCGTCATCGCCTCCCTCTCCGCCATCGCCGACGACGTCAACTCCGTCAGCCTGGACGCCGCCGACGTGCGCAAGGTCGCCGACCTCGCCTCCGAGCACCGCAAGGTCCTGGACGAGATCACCCAACCCCGGCTGCTCACGGGCGACCTGTGGACCGTCAACACGATGCTCGCCGCCGCACCCACTCCGGTGATCAGCGGTGTACTCGACCTGGACCGGACCCTGTTCGGCGACCCGGCTGCCGACTGGACCATCCGCATGGCCAGCGCCAAGCAGGACGAGCGCACGGCGTTCTGGGACACCTACGGGCCCCGCGCCGCCACTTCGGCCGATGCCTGGCGGGCACTCGTCTACGAGGCGCGGCATCTGGGCGCGATCCGACTGGAGCGCCACCGCCTCCACAACACCGACGGCGTCCACAGCACGTACGACTCTATGGCCACCGTTCTGAGCCAGCTGACCTGACAACACCGCATCCCACACCCTGGAAGAGCGGTACGCCTTGCTCAGCTTCGTACAGCGGTGACGGCGACTCTGCGCAGCAGGTGCGCGGTGGGCAGCCGTCGCCGGGCCTCGCCCTGCAGTCCGGCCAGGGCTGTACCGCTGTCCGCAGCGGGACCATCCCCGCGGGCGCAGGGGACCAGCCGTTTGCGGACCGGTTCGTCGATGTCGGGGCCATCTCCGTGGGTGGCGGGGAGCAGCCGAGGTCGAGGACCCGCCAGCGCGTTCAGGAGACCATCCCTGCGGTAGGGGCGCACAGCCGATCGTGTCGGGCTTCCTCGATCAACCTGGTGGATCATTCCCGTACGGGATCGAACACGGGTTGGTGGTGGTCCCTGCCTGCGCGGGGAATCGGTCGATGTCTTCGTGTGCATCTGGCCGATCTCCGCTGGAGGCGCGGAGAATATGTCCGGCCGGAATCGGGGAGTCCGCGGTGTGGATATTACTTACGTACGAGGACGAGGCCAACTCCGTAGGAGCGAGCTTTCCCTAGACCTTCGGTGAGGGTATGGACGAAGGTGGCTGGGTCGGTGACAGTGAGCTGTCCTCGGACTTCGGCTCGGACGACCTTCAGGCCGTTCTTCTCGGTGGAGACGAGTGGCGGCAGCATTGTGGTCGTGATGCGGGTGGGATCAGCGTCGGCCCCGATCCGCTTGATGCCGGATGGCCCGATGGGGGGCTCGCCTTCGGCTTGGAGGCGCTGCGTGAACCACTCGGCTGCGTGGCGGGGGGACGTGCTGGCCATGCGTCGTCCGCGTTGGCCCTTCTTCGGGCCGGTGGTGGGCATGACGGCCCGGATGGGGTTGATGATTGCGCGGAAGGTGTAGGTGTCGCCGGCCTTGATGGTCTGGTCGACTTTGATCAGGTGGGGGGCTTGCAGGAGCGCGGTGCGCGGGACGGGGGTCCAGTCGGGGGTGACACGGGCCTGGGTGATGAGGGTCAGGGTCTGGGTGCGCAGGTTGACCGTCCAGGCGGAGAGTAGACCCATCTGTGAGCGGGCGTCGTCTTCACCTTCGGGCACCCAGCCTCGGTGGCCGCTCATGACGAGGCGGTGCATGTCGTGGACGTCGTTCATGGAGCGGATGACGTCGGGATGGCGGGTGTCGAGGGTGAGGACACTTTGAGTGGCGACGAAGCGCGTGGGTGTGCTCACGGGGTGGGCGTCCATTCGATGCTCGGGGTCGGCGTGATGCGGGTGCGGGTTTCCCAGCGGGTGGCGTGGGTGCGGTGGTCGGGGTGGAAGGTGACGGGTTGGTCGTCTGTGGGGGTGGCGCGGGGGGTGCCGGGGGGCGCGTCGATCCAGGCCCAGGGGCGTTGGGTGGTGGCTTCGGGGAGGAGGGGGGCGTGAGTGAGGGCGTGTTCGAGGGTGCCGGGGTGGACTCCGCCGGAGAGGTCGCCGGTGGGTGGGCAGGACTTGCGGCCGAGCCAGAGGAGTCGGCGGGGATGTTCCAGATGGTGGGAAATGGTGTCGAGGAGGCTGGTGTCGTGGTGTTCGACGGCGGCGACGAAAGCTGCGTCGGCGAGGTACCAGCGTTCGCTGACGGCGGGGTGGCGCAGGACGGCTTTCGCTGCAGTGTGGAGGTGGCCGGTGCCGGGGTCGGGTTCGATGTACTTGGGGGCTCCGTACCAGCCGTCGATGAGGTGCTGGCCGAAGTGGGGGCCGGTGGCGTCTTCCAGGGAGGTTGTTCTGGCGGCGCGGTGGTGGTCGGTGACGAGGTCGCGGGGGCGCAAGGGATAGGGGCCTCCGCCCGCTACGTGGAAGTCGCGGTAGGGGGTGCCGGGGCGGTCGGCGCGGACGCCGAAGCGGAGTTCGGTGAGCTGGCCGAGTGGTTCTTCGCGGTCGTGGCCGAGGGCGGCGGCGATGAGGCCAATGACCGCTGATTTGGTGGGCCGCATGTGTGTGGCGCGGCGTTCGAAGGCGCCGGAGGTGCCCCAGGCTTGGAGGGGGGCTGCGAGGCGGATGAGAAGCGTGGCCGCTTCCCTGCTTGCGCGGGGAGTGGTGGTGTTCATGCGGTGAGTTGCTCCAGGGTTGTGACCTCGGCGGCGGGGAGAGTGCCGTCGGCGGCGAGCTGGTCGATGAGTTCTTGGATGTCGAGGTCGTAGGTGAGGAGACGGCCGGGGGTGGCGTCGGTGCGCTTGGTGGTGACGAGGCGGTGGTGGTCGAGGAGCCTTTTGGCGCCGGCGAGGGCGGCCGGCCCGTCGGAGGTCTCATCGATGTGGCGCTGGAAGGCGGCGGCGTAGAAGTAGGGGCGGGCGCCTTCGTGGGCCAGGACGAGGTTGGGGAGCGTGCCGGTGGATGCAGTGGAATTGGTCTTGGCGCGGGGGACGGCGTCCACGAAGGCCTGGATGAATTCCGCTTCGGCGGCCTGGGCGGCGGTCTCGGCTTCGTCCGTGGGCATGCCGGCAGCTCGGAGGTTGACGCGGAGCTTGTACCGGTCGAGGGCGGCGTGGCGGTAGAAGGTCCCGGAGATGAGTGACTGATAGCCGGTCATACCCGCGCCGGCGTTGTCGGCGGCGTCGAGGAAGTCGAGCGCGTTCTCGCGGCGTTCGAGCTTGGCGTCATCGGCGGCGGCGTAGAAATCGTCAATGTGTTCGGCTGGGGCGATGGTGAATGCCCAGGAGTGTTGAGCGGCGCCGTCCACGGTGCGTAGCTCGGCAACTTCGGCGAGGAAGCGGCCGAAGACGGTGATGTCGATGGCGTCGCGGGGGGCGAAGGCGGTGAGGATGCCGGTGCGGAGTTCCTTGGGAAGTGGCGGAACCTTGGTTTCCTCTTCCCTGCTGTCCTTGGTGGCGGGCTCGGCCGGTGCGTCGGCGTCAGGAGTGGCGGCCTTCTTTCGGGCGCTCTTCGCGTTTTTCTTGGCTTCTTCCTTCGCTGCGGCTTCTGTTTTGGCGGCCGTGTATTTGGTCAGCCACGTGTGGAAAGCGTCGGCGTGGGTGTTGAGGTGTTCGGCGATTCGGTCTCCGGAGTCCTCGGGTGCGTAGAAGAGGACCTTGGTGAGGTGGGTGGTGGAGTCCTTCTCGCCGAACTTCAGGCCGAGTCCTTCGAGTGCGGCCTTGGCGGCGTAGATGGCCTCGTCGGTTTCCCAGTCGTAGTTCTTCACCAAGGCGTCTCGGGTGAACAGGGCCCATTCACGGGTGCGCCTGCCGCTGCTGTAGGAGGCAAGGGGGCCTTCGCCCTGGTTGGCGCGGTGGCGGGAGTGGGTGCGTTCGGCGCGGCGGCGGGCCTGGGCGGAGATGGCGGTACGTTCGGCGCCGCCGTAGACGAACGCTTTGGGCTGGCCGTTTTCGTCGCGGACGGGGAGGGCGGCGGCGAAGGTCTCCAGGGCGTGCAGGGACAGGTACTGGGGCTTGCTGATGCTCACTTGGCGGCTCCGGTCGTGCGGTTGGCGGTGCGGTGGCGGGTGTAGAAGTCGTCACCCCACGTGTGAGCGGTGGGGCGTCCGCGTTCGGTCCATTGAGTGAGGTCGGTGATGAGCTGGGCCCACGAGGGGGGTGTGGTCTCGCCGGCGCGGATGCGTTCGATGGCGTGCTGGAGGTGGCGCCAGGGAATCTGTCGGGCCGGGAGAATGCGCATCATGAGGCGTTCGGCGCCGGGGTTGGAGGGGCCTCGGGCTCCGCCGTAGCCGATGGAGCGGATGGCGGTGCCCATGCTGCGGTAGCCGTAGTGGGGTTTGGTTCTGCCTGCGTGGTAGCGGGCGAAGAGGAAGCCGACCTGCCGGTACAGGGCCCGGTGTTCTTCGGTGGGCGCATAAGCGCGGGCTTCGTAGTGCGTGGGGCTTTCGGCGGTCGCCGGACGGCGCAGGTCGGCCAACTTGCCGTACTGGTGAGTGTGAACGAGGCTGCCCAGCCAGGCCACGTACTGTTGTTGCGGCGTGGCCGTGGGTCCGGCGGCGGGGGCTGTCTGTTCAGTATCGGGTGGGGGGCTGGGGTTGGGGGTCTCGAAGAGAGGCAGAGTCATGCGGCCTGCTCCTTTCTCAGGTATGCGGGGGCTTTGCGGGGGTTGTTGAGGATGCTTTCGAGTAGTTCGCGGGCTTCGGTGGAGGCTTTGTGGCCCTGGCTGCTCGGGGGCAGGGAGCGGAGTCGTTCGGTGAGGAAGCGTTCGGCGTTCGAGCGGACCTCTGTGGCGTAGGTGGTGAGGGCCTCGGGCACAGGGGCGCCTTCGGCGGTCTCGTCCAGCAGTTCGTGGAACAAGGGTTCAGTCGCGGCGAAGTGTTCGCCGGCGGCTTTGAAGCGGGCCAACTGCTGCTGCTTGTCGGCCGGCTTTGAGTTCGGGTAGGCGATCCGCCACGCGGCGTAGGCGGCGTCGTCCAGGGCTGTGCCGACGTACTCGGCGATGGCGCAGCCTTCTTCGGACGCCTGGCGCAGGGCGGTCTCGCGGCCGGGAATGTAAGGGAAGGCGTCGTTGACCCAGGCGATGAGCTTGCCCGGCCTGGCGAGGAGGCCGACGGTCCACAAGGTGGCGCGGTGGTTTTCGGGCAGCGTGGCGAGGCGCCCGTAGAGGTCCATGCCCTTTTCCCGACGTGTGGTGGCCGCGTACAGGGAATGGGCTTCTCGCCACAGGGCCCGCGCGGAGGATGCCTTGAGGGGAGCACCCTTTTCCATCACGGCGTCCTGGAAAGCGCTGACATGGGTGAGGTCCACGATGTCGCCGGCGCCCATGAGGACACGGTCGACACCCCAGCTGCCGTCGGGCAGCCGGGCAGGACGGGTGAGGATGGACCGGCCCAGAATGCTGTGCAGGTCGGCGGGACCGTCGGGGAAACGGGCGGCAGGCTTGGCGGTGAAGGAGCGTCGCGGCCGGTCGGTCCAGGTGTAGTTGAAGCTGCCGGGATCGCCGTCGTGGGGGTGCAGGCTCAGCCGGAGCGTGTCGCCGAGGGTTCGGCCGAGCGCGGTGACGTGGACCCGTTGCCCGCCCCGGCACATGGCCTGGTTGTTGAGGGCGGCGCCGAGGAGGTTGCCGGGGATCATGCCCCGGCCGCCGTTGCCGCAGACGTGCTGGGTGATGACGGCCACGAATGCATCGGCCGCGGCGAAGGGCTCCCCGTGGTGGAGGTGGTGGCGGTCGAAAAGTTGCACGTAGTCGCCGACGTGCTGCATGACGATCTGTGAGGTGCCGACGCCATGTTGGCTCATGAACGGGGCCAGCAACGCGTTCTGGAACAGCGGCCGCTCCGGGTGGAAGAAATTCCATTGTTCGTCCGGCTGCCGCCTGAGCCAGTCGGCGACGTCGGTGAACGGTCGGCGGCCGGTGACCCAGGTCCGCCACTCGTTGCTGGTCTCCGGGTAGACGTCGGCCGCGTATGAGACGGCCTTGAGCAGCTCGAGCATGGCGAGGGTCTCGCCGGGGTGGCGCCCGGCCACGCCCTGGTAGTCGTCGGCTCTCTCGAATGCCTCGATGAGGCCGAGACGGGCGGACAGACCGGCCGTTGTCAGTGCCGCAAGGCAAGGTTGGGTGCGGGGATCCCAGTACGGAACCACGTCACCTCCTTCAGGTGTATCTCATCGTGTGCATCGTTGACTGGCGTGATGAAGTGGTCAACGACGCTAGCAGCGCAGGGAGTTGATGGTGAGCCGTTTTGAACAGTTACTCCGAGCCGTGGTATTGGCGTGGGGCAAGACCGACCAGAGTGGTGACAGTGCCCGGCGCGGCGACCCGGCGTGGACACCGCTGCTCGCTCACCTCCTGGACGTCGCTGCTACAGCGGGCGTCCTGTGGGACCGGCACCTTCCCCCGCACATCTGCCGACGGCTCACCGAAGCCTTCGGCGCCGGGAACGAGGCAACCGCCCGGCAGGTGGTGATGCTGCTGGCAGCCCTCCACGATCTCGGGAAGGCGTCCGACTGCTTTCTCGGGCAGTGGCAGCACGGCCGGGGAAACCTCCAGTCGAAACTGCTGGCGAAGGCGTGGGAGGAACAGGCCCGTACAGCAGGTCTGCCTCTGGGCGACGACTTGGCCCGCGCCTTCTACGCCCGGCACGAGCACATCACCGCCGTAGCGCTGCCCCAGCTGCTGGGCTGCCCGTGCCCGGAGTGCGGCGGCACCGGCGAGCGCCATGCAGGGCTGCATGATGCCGGGGTGCTCCTGGGCGGCCATCACGGACACATCCCGAACCCGGAGACTGTCGAGCGGGCCCGGGGAGCCGCGCCGGCCGCACAATGGGGAGACGTACACGCAGCGATCGTGCAGACAGTGGCTGACGCGGTCGGACTCGACCTCGGCACCCTGGTACAGGTGGTCGATCCGGTGCGGCCCTCAGCACGGGTCGCATTCCTGTACCTGGTGTACCTGGCGGACTGGGTCGCCTCCGACACGGAGTTCTTCCGCTTCCGTGTCCACACCACGCCGGTCACCGACTGGTGGCAGGCCTCCGTCCAGGAGGCCAACCAAGCGGTGCGGGTCCGGCGGCTCGCCCGCTGGCAGGCACGACCCATGACGTGGGCCCAGATGTGGCCCGACACCCCGCTGCCGCGCACGTTCCAGGCCGCGGGCATGCGCCTCGTACCGACCGAAGGGCAGGCCATGATCGTGGTGGAGTCGGACACCGGCTCCGGTAAGACGAGGCTGGCACTATGGATGGCCCACCACCTGGCACGTACGTGCGGATACAGCGGCCTGTACATGGCGCTGCCCACGAGAGCGGCCGGCAACCAAGTCGCCAAGGAGCTACGGAAGTTTCTGCAGACCGTCCTGGCACCAGGGGATGTACGCGACATGGCGCTCGTGCACGGCACGGCCCAGGCCACAGATCTCGTCCACCAGCTGGTCGACGCACACCAAACGCACGGGGATGCGCTGACCGACCTGACCAGTGCAGTGGAGACGGCCACCTGCACCGACGGCAGCGGCCTGGCAGTACTGGACCCGTGGTACCTGCGGCGCTGCCTGGCTCTGGTAGCCGGATTCGGGGTCGGCACAGTCGACCAGATCGCTCTCGCACCGCAAGGCTCACGACACTGGGCACTGCGACTGGGGGCACTGATGTGCAAGGTCGTCATCATCGACGAGGCACACGCCTACGAACTCTTCCAGCAGAACCTTCTGAGCGCCGCTGTGGAGTGGCTGGCAGAGGGCGGGGCATCGCTGGTAGTGCTGTCGGCGACACTCCCCCGCAGCATCCGAGACGAACTGACGGCTGCCTGGCGGCGCGGCCTCGGAGCGACCGGAGACGATGACGGAAGCCAGGGGATCACCGTGGTGGACCACCATGGCCGGCTCCGCCGCGGCGGCCCCCTCGCCGAAAATCCCGAGACGCCAAAGCTGCTGACGGACATCCAACTGAGCAAGGACTCAGGCGACAGGAACCTCGTCGCCGCGCTCCTGGACCGGGCACGCAGTGGCGGATGCGTCGTGGTCCGCAGCACGCGGGTCGACCCGTGCCGCTCCCGCTACCGCGAAGCGGTACGACTCGCCCGCGCAAGCGGCTGGCAGCCGGACGAGATCCTCATCCTGCACGGAATGCTGCTCCCCCGGCACAGGCTGCTGCTCGAAGCCCGGCTCGCCAACATCCTCGGACCCGGCACCGAAGGCAAGCGCAACCCCAACCGCCCCAACCGCCTACTGGTGTTCGCGACAGGGGTGATCGAACAATCCCTGGACCTGGACTTCGACCACGGTGTCACCGACCTGTGCCCCATCGACGTTGCCGTACAGTTCCGCGGCCGCATCCACCGGCACGCCGTCAACAACCCCCACCGGCCGTCCTGGTGCCGCACGGCACGCCTCACCATGCTGTGGCAGCCCGACCCAGACGGGCTGCCCATCGTGGAACCCCCCGACTTTGACGCCGGACGACCGATCGGGACCTACGACGGCCTGGTCTACGCCCCGTACGTCCTGGCGGCCAGCTGGCACATCCTCACTCAACGCCGTGACCGTGACGGTACGGTGCGGCTTCAGACCCCGCGTGACTCCGCATGGGCCTTGGAGAGCGTCTACGGCGCCCCCCTCCAGGCTGCCGGGGCGGTACAAGGGCTTCTCGACCGCACCCGCGCCGCATACCTGGACGCGCTCGCCGACGAGGCACTCCAGGCCGAAGCCCGCATCTTCCGTCCTTACACGCGCCGGCGGCGGACCCCGGTGGCCACCTACGACCTTGCCTCTGGCTACGCCCAAGGCGACGGCGACAATGGAGGCGTGACAGGGATCGCGGCCGTGTCCCGCCTCGGAGAGGAATCGGTCGACTGCCTGATCCTGTACCAGCAACCGGACGCCACCATCACCTACGACCACGAAGGCCTGCTGAAAGCCGACCTGGGCCAGCGCTCCCCCAGCCGAGACGTGATCGCCTACCGACGCCAGCAGAAAGACCTCCTCGCCAACACCCTCGCCATCCCCACACGCTGGTTCAACGGCCGACGCGGCCTCCCCCCAGCCACTGACTGGCCCAAGCACCCCCAGCCCGCTCTGAGGAACAAGCACGTCATCCTCGTGGCCCCGGACGGCACATGCCTCAGCGGCCCTGCCGGCAGGCTCCGCTACGACCACACCACCGGAATCGAGCGCACGTAACCAACCTCTCCCTATGATTACTTCACTGCACTAAGCAAGTTCGAACGTGCGTGTCATCCAACTCCCCGCGTCCAGCGGGGATGGCCCCACTCCCAGGGTCCAGCAGTACACCGGCCTGGCCTACTACCCCCGCGCCTGCGGGAATGGCCCTGGCCCTGGCCCCTTCGAGCGCGGCATCCTCACGTTCCGCACCTACTGCTCCCCGCACGCGCGGGGATGGCCCCGCGCCGGACAAGAAGAAGGTGACGGTCCAGGCGCCTGCTCCCCGCGCCCGCAGGGATGGTCCCACCGACGAGGAAACCGGCGCCGGCATGATCGGTTACTCCCCGCTCACGCAGGGATGGTCCCCGGAAGTAGGTGACACTGTCGCCGGTGCGGCTCTGCTCCCCGCACAATCGGGGATGCTCCCAGCGTCGACTGCCCGGTCACCGGTCGCGTCCCCTGCTCCCCGCGCGCGGGGATGGCCCCGACTACACCGAGGTGTTCGCCGATGAATGCGTGTGCTCCCCACGCCTGTGGGGATGACCACGAGATCCGCAGCAGTGCGTCGACCTGCTGCGCCGCTCCGCGCACGCACGGTGATGATCCCCAGGCGTATTCGTGGCTCCTCGAGCGGCGTCTGCGCCCCGCAGCGCGGGGATGGTCCGAAGACCAAGTCGAGGTGGTGGTGATGCGGACCCTGCTCCCCGCGCCCGCGGGGATGGCCCCGACTCGGCGTCGACGGCGGTGTCGCCGTTGATCTGCTCCCTGCGCTCGCGGGGATGGACCTCGGCGGTACGGCGGAGCTGCCCGACCGACCGAATGCTCCCCGCACGCGCGGGGGTGGTTGCACCGTGGTGGCCGGCGCCGTCACAACGGGCAAATGCTCCTTGCACCTGGGGAACGGCCCTTCGATGAGCTGATGGTGGCTGGTTGGTCGCTGCCCTCCCCCGGCGGGGCGGTACTGGTTGAGGACTTCTGCTGCCCGGCTTCGCCTACCCCCCCGTGACCAGCCGCTCTGCTCCCACCCTCTGGCAAATGCGGCCACCGTGTCATCGCCGGCGCGAGACCGTCGGGTATCGCTACAGCCACGCTCCCTCATTAGGGAGTTTGCCGTGTATGCCGGAGTCGGTGAGAGTGCTGAAAAGAGGGCCTTGCTCGGGAGACTCGCAGGTGAAGAAGTCTGCTCCCCGCCCGCGCAGGGATGGCCCCGGATCACCGGGCCGGTTCACTTCAGAGCGCAGAGCCCTGCTTTTCGCATGCGATGGTGCGCCGGCCACGCCTACGATCGCCGCACGGACTGCTCCCCGCACTGGCACGGGGAAGGGCCCAACGCCACCAGCCTGGTCATGACGGCCAGGTGCTGCTCCCCGTTGCCCGCATCATCCCCACTGGCGTCCGCTAGTTGGGATGTTCGGGATGGTATGACGGAGTGGTTGAAAGTGCTGAGAAGCGAGCCCCACTCGGGAGTGCAGGTGATGCAGTCTGCTCCCCGCGCCCGCGGGGATGGTCCCCACGCGGGCCCGATCCAGTCGACGCAGGCCGCCTGCTCCCCACACACGCGGGATGGTGCCGTCGTCCAGGCCCACGCGGGGTAGGTTCGCCCCTGTTCCCCGCACGCGCGGGGATGGTCCCGCCTGGTGGTTCGTGTTGGCCACGCAGTCCTCCTGCTCCCCGCACAAGCGGGGATGGTCCCCGCGACGTGGTCAAGGTGCTGGGGATCTTCGACTGCTCCCCGCGCCTGCGGGGATGATCCCCCATCAGGGCCTCCAGCACACGAGTGCGTTGTCTGCTCCCCGCGACTGCGGGGATGGTCCCGACCTCGCCGTCCGCCCCGCGGCCCTCCGTCACTGCTCCCCGCGCCTGCGGGGATAGTCCCCGCATCGTCAAGGCCAAGCTCGCCGACCTCCACTGCTCCCCGCGCCTGCGGGGATGGTCCCATGCGGTCGGTTACGGCCTGTTGATACGCACGCTGCTCCCCGCGCCTGCGGGGCGCGCGGCAGGTGGTCACGGCGGTCATCGTAGGGGCGCCATGGGTCCGGTTTCGGCCGGTTGCCTCGGTCTCGGCATCAACGGCTTCGCCACATGGGCAGGATGCGCCCATGGCCTTTACTTGGAAGATCCCGCCGTGGCAACGCAACGAGGACTGTACGCACATGGCGGTCTTGGTCACCGATGTTGGCAACGGTCAGATCGGCTTCACCACGGAGAGCGTGCGCGGTGACGACGCGAACGAAGCGCTCGCGGATCTGCTCATGGGGCCGGGCGGCGCCGGCGGTGCGGCGGTACTGCTGCCCGGTCTGGTTGCGGTGGTGGTTCGCCGAGGGATCGACGTGATGTGGATGGCGCAGCCACCGATTCAGGTGTCGCCGACAGGGAACGGCGAGGTGGAAATCGCTGTCGCCGGGGCCACAGAGGAGGATCAGGTGACCGCCTTCTCCACAGCGGACGCTCGGGCTTTCCTCGACCAGCTCCGAGCTGAGTACGGACCCAAGTAGCCGCGTTCGTGAACCGACAGCTCCCTGCGCCCGCAGGGATGGTCCCCAGACGGTCTTCGGCCTCCTGGTCGCGCAGCCCTGCCCTCCGCGCCAGCGGGGATGGTCCCCATGCCAAGTTCAGCCGTGTCGCCGACACCTTCTGCTCCCCGCGCTCGCGGGGATGGTCCCCCCACAGGAGTGGCGCGAACTGCTGCGCACGTCTGCTCCCCGCGGGGACGTCCACCGTGCTGGTGGCAAAATCTGCTCCCCGTGCCCGCGAGGATGGCCCCATCTACCGCCGGTTCCGCACCGGCGAGGTCCGCTGCTCCCCGCGCCTGCGGAGATGGCCCCGGAGTCGACGAACGAACCAAGGACGACTACGGCTGCTCCCCGTGCCCGTGGGGATGGTCCCAGCGACGCCCGGCGTGCACAGCGCGTGGCCGACTGCTCCCCGCGCCCGCGGGGATGGTCCCGAGACCCCCGACGAGTATTCCGACGGCCAGGTCTGCTCCCCGCGCCCGCGGGGATGGTTCCCCCCGGAAGGAACGAACGTGACCACCGATAACTGCTCCCCGCGCATGCAGGGATGGTCCCGCCAACAACCCCGAGTGTCGGCGTACTCGCTGATGGGCTCAGGCGCGTACGGATGAACGTGCTCAGGAAGGACAGCGTGTCGCAAGCGGGGCAATGGGGGGGCTGCAGTTGACGCTTTGGCTGTGCGGTCGCTGGCCGGATGACGCATCAGGAGGTTGAGGCGCATGCTTGTTCTGGGCCGCTCGCAGGTCGAAGCCCTGCTCGATGTGGACTCGCTGATCGATGCCCTGGCCCCGGCGATGGCAGACCTCAGTGCCGGCCGCGCCTCGGTGCCCGACCGCGTCGCCGCCCTGGTGCCCGAACGCGATGGATTCCTGGCGGCCATGCCGGGCTTCCTGCCGTCGGCCGGGGTGCTCATGACGAAGCTGGTGTCACTCTTCCCGCACAACGACGGGGCACGGCTGCCTACACATCAGGCGCTGATCGTGGCGTTCGATCCGGACACCGGCGAGCCCGCTGCGCTGCTGGACGGTACGGCCATCACCGCAGCGCGGACCGGCGCCTGCTCCGCGTTGTCGGCGCGACTGCTGGCCCGCGAGGACGCGACCGTGCTGGCAGTGCTGGGCACCGGGGTGCAGGCCCGGTCCCACGCCCGCGCGATCTGCCGGGTCCGCCCGATCCGGCAGATCCGCGTCGCCGGCCGGGACCCGGCGAAAGCCGCTGCCCTGGCCGAGGAACTCTCCGCCGTACTGGAGGGCGACGTCCGGGCCGTGTCCAGCTACGCCGAGGCACTCGACGGCGCGGACATCGCCGCCGCGACGACGCACACCGTCGAACCCGTGATCCGCCGTTCCTGGCTGACACCCGGGGTGCACATCACGTCCGTGGGCTACAACTCGGCCGGCCGCGAGATCGACGACGCCACGGTCACCGAGGCACTGGTCTGCGTCGAATCACGCCAGGCCGTGCTTGCCCCGCTCCCCGCGGGCAGCAACGACCTGCTCATGCCGATCCGCGACGGCCTCATCACAGCCGATCACGTGCACGCCGAACTGGGCGAACTCATCGCTGGCAGCAGACCGGGACGCACCGCGCCGGACCAGATCACCCTCTACAAGTCGGTCGGCGTGGCAGCGCAGGACGCCGCAGCCACCGCCCTGGTCCTCGCCTCGGCCCGCGAGCAGTCAATCGGCGAGGAGATCACACTGCGGTAATGCGACTCCCAGCACACGATCACGGCGGCAGGATCGGCAACGCGGTCCATCGGTTGAGCACATTCACCCGTACGCGGTTGAGTACATTCGCGTGTAGGCCGACACCGAGCCGCCGTTGCCCCTGCTCCCCGCGCCCGCGGGGATGGTCCCTTCAAGGCGGTGTACGGCGGCGGCACCATCACCTACTCCCCGCACGCGCGGGGATGGCCCCGGCGCCACTGGCGGGGTGATGCGGCCAGGTGCTGATCCCCGTTGCCCGCATCACCCCACCGGCACCTGCCAGTTGGGACGTTTTGAGCGATATTCCGGAATCGGTGAAAGTGCCGAGAAGTGGGCCTCGCTCCGGAGAGACTCGCAGGTGGCGCAATCTGCTCCCCGCGCACGCGGGGATGGCCCCGGAGCGGCCGGACCCGCGAGCGCGTCCAGGGTCTGCTCCCCGCACGCGCGGGGGGGGGTGGTCCCTCTCGTCCGTGACCAGCTCACTCATATGGGATACGTCTGGGCCCGAGGGTCGGCACACGCTCCCTGGACCGGCACAGCCGTTTCCGACACGGGCGGGTGGCGCAATGGGCCTCTTGCCGGTCCCTGGCTGGTGGCTGACTATGCGTTACAGGCGCTCAATTGAGCCGTGACGGAGTGGGGGGACTGTGTCGACCGGAACGGGCGGGAATTACTGGGCGGACAAGGCGTTGCCCAGCGTGTTCAAGCATGAGTTGCTGAAACGTTACTTGCCGCAGTTCGGCGGCATGACGGGAAGTCAGTCGCACGACAAACGAGTGGTCTATCTGGACGGCTATGCCGGCGAGGGCCGCTACGAGAACGGTGAGCCGGCGTCGGCAGAGATCGCGCTGCGGGTTGCCTCCCACTTCCGCGCCCGGCACGGCGTCACCGTGGAGTGCTTCTTCACCGAGGCGCAGCAGAAGTCGTTCGAGCGGTTGCAGCAGGTGGTCGAGCACTACCGGGCGGGAGGGGTGCTCGCGCACGCCCACCGCAGCGAGGTCGACGGGGTTCTGGACAGTGTGATCCAGCGAGCTGTGCGCGAGCCGCTGTTCCTGTTCCTGGACCCGTGCGGGCTGGCTCTGCCCGTGGAACGGCTCGTGGACGTGCTGGCCCGGCAGCGTCCGCAGAAGAAGCCGGCGACCGAGCTGCTGATGAACTTCAGCATGATGGCCGTGTGGCGCCTGGGCGGGCACGTGCGGTCCCCGAAGGGCAACGAGAAGTCGCTGCAGCGTTTCGACGAGGTGTGCGGCGGCACGTGGTGGCGCGAGTACTTCGCCGACGCGTCGGCTGCCTCCGCCCGGGATGGTGCAGCAGAGGACGCCATCGAGGCGGTGGCAGCCGAGTACTCCCGCCGCCTGGCCCGGCGTACCGGCATGTTCGTGCAGTCGGTACCGGTCTCGCACGCACCGCACAAACGCGCCGTCTACCGGCTGGTCTTCGCCACCCACAGTCAGTACGGCCTGTGGGTGTTCGGCGACACCGTCGCACGAGCGCGCAACGAATGGTGGGAATCACACGAACTGCGCGAGGAGGAGGAGAAGGAGGGGCAGTTGTCGTTCTTCTCTTCGCGCCCGGACCCCGAAGAGGTCGAGAACCGAGCGGTACTGGAGATCGCGGACCACCTGGAGAAACTGCTGCTGCGCACGCGCCGCCCGACCAAACTGGTCGACCACACCCTGGAAGTCTTCGGGAATTTCTACGGTCAGGTGACCGAGCCGGTGGTCCGCAAGGCAGTACGGCTCCTCTGCGACCAGGGCAAGACCCCCAGCAACGGAGTGGGAGTGCGGAAAATCCGCGAGATCACCCTCCATCCCAGGGGACTCGCGGCGTGATGTGCCGGACAGGCTACTGCCCGGCACATCACCAGTTGCAGCCGGTCAGACTGCCGCGGGCAGCGGCATCTGATCCCAGGTGCGGCCCTCCAGCTCGCGGCCGCCGGCCTTCGGCGAGCGGCCGCCCCACTGCTTGAAGAAAAACGCCACGCCTGCCTCCTGGCAGGTATCCCGGATCTGCGTCACCCACGCTTCGTCCAGCGGCCGATGTCCAGGCCCGGACTCGCCTCCGGCGATGACCCAGTCGATGCTCTCCAATTCCAGCCCGTCCAAGGGCCCCAGCAGCGGCTCGCACGACAGAAACTTCACCGCCGCAGGCACCTGCCGCAGGTCGTCGACGCGCGGCAGTTCCTTTGCGCTCTCCACCGAAACACCCATCCACAGGTTCTCTGGCCACTCCAGCCGGTCGGCGACCTGTCGAAGCCGCCGGGCCCGCTTGGTGAGCACCTGGTAGGTGTGCTGCGGCGTATCAGCGATCACGTCGAAGACGCGGCGCACATAGTCGAGCGGCACCCGCGCGTGGAACAGGTCGCTCATCGAATTGACGAACACGGTGCGCGGGCTCTTCCACCCGTACGGCACGGTCAGGGCGTCCGGGTGCACCGTCAGCCCGAACCCAGGACCGGAGGTCCGCGGGTCACCGTCGGCCTGGTATTTCGGCGATCCCATCGCTTTCAGCCGCTTCGCCAGCGTCAACGCATAGCAGTTGTCACATCCCTCGGAGACACGGTCGCACCCCGTGGTCGGGTTCCATGTCGCCTCGGTCCACTCGATCGCACTGCGGTCACTCACCGGCCGGCCCTCCATCCCCTCGAACCGAGCCCTGTCTCCGACGGCACAGCGGCGTTCCGCTGTGAATTCAACGACCCGCCACACCACCGGATACCGGCATCCAACCATCCGACGGCCACACCGTACTCACTACCCTCAACATCGAACACGTGTTCCCTTGCTTGTGTCAGTGGGCATGATGTAAACAGGCCAACCTCGTGCACTGATATGGCCGTTGCCCGCCGCGACCACAGCCTGAGGACTTCACCTTGAGACCCACCGTGGGATCATCCCCTCACACGCAGGGATGGTCCCCAGACGATTTTCGAACTCTAGGTCGCTCAGACCTGCTCCCCGTACCGACGGGAATGGTCCCTCCCAGTTGTCGGAGTCAGGGCCGCTGTACGACTGCTCCCCGCACGCGCGGGGATGATCCCGCACCCGGCGGGACGGGCCGTCATCACTCTCTGCTCCCCGCGGGATGGCGCCTTCGACCACGTGGTTGTTGCCGTGGTGAAGCGCAGATCCCCGCGTCAGCGGGAATGGCCCTTCAGCCTTCATTCGGGTGGCATAGCGACCAACTTCCCGCACTCGCTGGGAAGGTCCTGGGTCACCGGCTGGGCGATGGCGGCCAGGTGCTGCTCCCCGTTGCAACATCATCCCCACCGGCGCCGGCTAGTTGGTGCGTTTTGAGTGGTATGCCGGAGTCGGTGAAAGTGCTGAGAAACGAGCCCCGCCTGGGAGAAACTTGCAGGTGACGCAGTCTGCTCCCCGCGCCCGCGGGGATGGTCCCCGCTCCTACTATGCCCGCTGGGTGGAGTACGGCTGCTCCCCGCGCCCGCGGGGATGGTCCCTCCTCATCCACCCGGTACGTCCAGCCCGTTGGCTGCTCCCCGCACCAGCGGGGATGGTCCCCACGACGGCTACATCGACTTCTCGAATCCGAACTGCCCCCGCGCCCGCGGGGATGGTCCCAACGACCTTCCGGTGGTCGTCACCACCCAGTCCTGCTCCCTGCGCCTGCGGGGATGGTCCCTGGGCAGTGGACGAGGAGGAGACGGACCGCTCCTGCTCCCCGTGCCCGCGGGGATGGTCCCCAGGCTCTGCAACTCGCGGCCTGTCGGCGACGGCACTGGGTGATGGCGGCCAGGTGCTGCTCCCCGGTCCCGCACGATTCCCACCGGCGCCCGCTAATTGGGCATTTTGAGTGGTATGCCGGAGTCGTTGAAAGTGCTGAGAAAAGGGCCTCGCTCGGGAGGAACTCGCAGGTGATGCAGTCTGCTCCCCGCGCATGCGGGGATGGCCCCTACGCGGCCTGCCCGCACGGCTACCTCCTCGACTGCTCCCCGCGCCCGCGGGGATGGTCCTGCCCTGGCCGGCACCGTTCCGTCGTCCTGAAACTTGCTCCCCGCACGCGCGGGGATGGTCCCGAGGCGAACACCGACGGGAACGCGCGCTTCTACTGCTCCCCGGACGCGCGGGGATGGTTCCCTTCGAGGCGGTGTACGGCGGCGGCACCATCACCTACTCCCCGCCCGCGCGGGGATGGCCCTGCGGCCCGCCTCGGCGCCGGCCGAAGCCGCATCTGCTCCCGCGCCCGCGGGGTTGGTCCCGGCAGCCGCGGCGCATCCCACACCGCAGCCCTCTGCTCCCCGCGCCCGCGGGGATGGTCCCCCGCAAGAGAACCCCCCGCCGCCAGTCCCTCCTGCTCCCGCATGCGCGGGGATGGTCCCGGACCTCGGTGGCGCCAGTTCCGGTCGTCGCCGGCGCGGGCTCGTGCGCTGTGGGGCCGCCCGGCAGCATCGCCACCATCGACGCCTGCCAGTTAGGGCCTTTGGGTGGTATGCCGGAGTCGGTGAAAGTGCTGAGAAAAGGGCCTCGCTTGGGAGAAACTTGCAGGTGACGCAGTCTGCTCCCCGCACGCGCGGGGATGGTCCCCTCACACAGGCCGTGATCTTCGGCGCCGGTCTCTGCTCCCCGCTCGCGCGGGGATGGCCCAGGCGCGGCGCAGGGACCGCGTGCCTTTGCGCTGCTCCCCGCGCCCGCGGGGATGGTCCTGTGGCCCGGAACTGGGTCAGGCTCAGCTCTGTATGCTCCCCGCACGCGCGGGGATGGTCCCAAGGGCGGCGTCGTCCCCGGCACCGGCAGCTCCTGCTTCTCGTGCCCGCGGGGATGGTCCCCCGCGGGCACGAGCACCACCCACCCGGTCTCTGCTCCCCGTGCCCGCAGGGATGGTCCCGACCATTGGGACCCGGGCGCCATCAGCAAGGCCTGCTCCCCGCACGCGCGGGAATGGTCCCGGCTGTATCGGCTCGATGCGTGTCACAGCATGCTGCTCCCTGCGCCCGCGGATGGTCTCATCGGGCACAACGCGGGGACTTCGCCTGTTCTCGCACCCGTTCCGGTCGGCGGCGCCGGCGCGGGTGCGGCCACTGCGGAGCCGCCCAGCAGCATCGTCACCATCGACGCCTGCCAGTTAGGGCGTTTTGAGTGGTATGCCGGAGTTGGTGAAAGTGCTGAAAAGCGGGCCCCGCTCGGGAGAAACTCCCAGGTGAGGAAGTCTGCTCCCTGCACGCGCGGGGATGGCCCCAGCGCCGTTGGCTGCACACCGCCGCCGCGCACCTGCTCCCCGCGCCCGCGGGGATGGCCCCTTGATCTGGCTGGCGCCCTTGCGGTTGAACCTCTGCTCCCCGCACGCGCGGGGATGGTCCCGGCAGGGCCCGCAGCCACCTCACCCCCGAGGCCTGCTTGCTCCCCGCCCGCGCGGGGATGGTCCCCGCTCCCTCTCAACTCCGCACCGTTCAAACTCCGTTCCCGGCGCCCGCGAGGATGATCCCGCTTCACTGTGGACCGACGCCGACGTGTACGTCTGCTCCCCGCGCGACCGGGGATGATCCACGGCGCATGGCGTCTTGCGTGGCCTGCCGGCGCCGCTCCCTGCGCCCGCGGGGATGGGCCCTTCAAGGCGGTGTACGGCGGCGGCACCATCACCTACTCCCCGTACGCGCGGGGATGGTCCCGACTCCCGCACCGGGCTTGAGTTCCGCGTCGACTGCTCCCCGCACGCGCGGGGATGGTCCCCTTTTCGTCTCGACCATGCGGACGCTGGTCCCCTGCTCCCCGCATGCGCGGGGATGGCCCCGAAGATGTTGAAGGCGCCGGCCAGAACCCCCGCTGCTCCCCGCGCCTGCGGGGGTGGTTCCGGACCCGAACGGCTCAACGGTCCGGGCCCTCCTCGCTGGCGCGGGCCCGCTCATCAACGCCCCCGGATTCACGGTGACACCCCGTCACCGCGGACCGGGCAATGTGAGGCCGGCCGACAGCATCGCTGCCACCGAGGCCTGCTTTAGGACTTTTGTAGTGGTATGCCGGAGTCGGTGAAAGTGCTGAGGAACGGGACTCGCCTGGGAGAAACTTGCAGGTGACGCAGTCTGCTCCCCGCGCCCGCGGGGATGGTCCCGCCTGGTAGGCGGTACGGAGTTTGGTTGCGGCCTGCTCCCCGCGCCCGCGGGGATGGTCCCTGGAGATCACGAAACTGGAATCCGCCGGACGCCTGCTCCCCCGCACGCGCGGGGATGGTCCCGCGAATTCCAGCGGCGGCCGCCCTCGTTCCATCTGCTCCCCACACGCGCGGGGATGGCCCCGCCAACCGGGTACGAGTGAACCTGCTCAGCGAGCCGTTTCCACCGGTCACCTCCACCACACCCGCTTTGGGAGCAGGCCGCCCGCTGTCGGTGGTGTCAGGACACAGGCTCGCCCTGGCGGGATCTGGGAGGTAGGGCCTGGTGGTGGCGTTGCAGGGTGTAGAGGTCCCAGCTGTCGGGGTCGCCGATGTAGACGAACAGCTTGGGGTGCTCGGAAGTTCCGAGCACCTCCCAGGTGTCCATGCGGCAGTCGTCGACGGAGATAATCACCTCCTGTGACCAGGGTCCTGCACCGGGGTCGTACTCCCAGGTCCCGGTGCCGGTGCACTCGTGCATCACGGTTTCGAAGGAGTCGTCGAGCTCGAACGTCTCGACGCGGGTCGCCGTGGCCGTACCGTCCGGCATGAGGGTGAGCGTGCCGCCCTTTCCGTCGGACCATGTCCCGGCGGCCGCTTCGACTCCCAGCTGCGGAGGTTCGTATCCGATTCCGGCGTACAGGCTGATCACGGCGAGCGAGCCGACGGCGGTGACAGCGAGTGTTCCGTACATCGCCACCCGCCCGAGCATTGCGCTCCCGGACAGTCGCGGGCGGTCCGGGAGCAGCAGTCGGCGGGCGACCAGCGCCGTGGCGGTGAGCGCGGCTGTCGCAGTGAGCCATCCGCCGAGGCCTTCCAGGGCATTGGCCTTCACGAACACTGCTGTGGCCAGGGCCAATGGGGCACTTCCGGTGGCCGCCAGCGCCGGAACCCACCACCACGTCTCGCGCCCGCAGAACCGGCGGCCGCACCAACCAGCGGTGACCAGAAGCGGCATCACCACGCAGATTGAGAGCAGGGCGGCGAGAACGGCTCCGGCCGCCACGAGGAACGGCGCCATCAGGATCAGGAGAATGATCCCCAACGGGTTGTAGGCAAGGCCCGCGCTCTCCTGGGACTGCCCCCACACGAAGAGCGCTATTGCCCCGATCACCGTCTCGACGGACAGTACCGACATCGAAGCCGTCAGCACCGCGCCGAACCGGTCCCGCACGCCCGCCGATGGCTGTACCGGCTCCTGCATTTTTGAACGCATTCAAAATCCCCTCCCGGCCCGTATCCTCCTCCATGCGGGACGAGCCCCGTAACGGGGCCCCCGACGGGGTGCTGTCTTGCGCGAGAGCTCGGCCCGGGGCGGTCAGACCCCACCGGGAGGGGGCGGCGTCGGACCGCTCCCGGGTGGCACAGGGACTGCTGCCACGAGTGACAAGACCAGCGACAGAGTCCGTCCCTCCTTACTTGACCGAGCACTTCCACGAGTACGCCGACAACTGCCCCCCGCACACGCGGGGATGGTCCCTCTCGGCCGGACCCGCGAGCGCGTCCAGGGTCTGCTGCTCCCCGCACGCGCGGGGACCTCGCCTGTCTCGCGCCCGTTCCGGTCGTCGCGTCGCCGTCGTGAGCGCTGTGGGGCCGCCCGGCAGCATCGCCTCCACGAAGCCTGCCGTTTAGGGCGTTTTGAGTGAGATGCCGGAGTCAGTGAAAGTGCTGAGAAAAGGGCCTCGCTCGGGAGAAGCTCGCAGGTGATGCAGTCTGCTCCCCGCGCCCGCGGGGATGGCCCCTCGGCGGGGAACAAGGCGATGAACCTGACGATCTGCTCCCCGCGCACGCGGGGATGGCCCCCGCGGCGTGAACAGGGCTGCCAGGGAGGCCAGATGCTCCCTGCACGCGCGGGGATGGTCCCGAACCCCGGTCGCGCCCGTTCCGGTCGTCGCCGGCGCGGCTCGGGCGCTGTGGGGCCGCCCGGCAGCATCGCCACCATCGACGCCCGCCAGTTAGGGCGTTTTGAGTGGTATGCCGGAGTCGGTGAAAGTGCTGAAAAATGGGTCCTGCTCGGGAGAAACTCGCAGGTGAGGAAGTCTGCTCCCCGCGCCCGCGGGGATGGTCCCGCTCGCGGAGCAGGCCAAACTCAAGGGCATCCCTGCTCCCCGCACGCGCGGGGATGGTCCCCGCCACCTGTCGCCGGTCCGCCGTCCCCAGGTTCTGCTCCCCGCGCCCGCGGGGATGGTCCCGAGATCGAGCGAAGCGTGCTGGACACGGCTGTCTGCTCCCCGCATGCGCGGGGATGGTCCGGCAACTCGGGCAGGCCGACCGCTTGCGCCAGGCCGCCGCCCCCTGCTCCCCGCACGCGCGGAGAGGGCAGGCCCACTCGTCGGCGCCCCGGTCCGGGGTGACACTCCGTCACCGACGGGCGATGTGGGGCCGCCCGGCAGCATCGCCACCATCGACGCCTGCCGGTTGGGGTGTTTTGAGTGGTATGCCGGAGTCGGTGAAAGTGCTGAGAAACGGGCCTCGCCTGGGAGAAACTTGCAGGTGACGCAGTCTGCTCCCCGCGCCCGCGGGGATGGTCCCAAGGCGTACCTGAGCGCGTACGTCGTCGTGGACTGCTCCCCGCACGCGTCGGGAGGGTCCCGGCCTTCGCGAATCCCTCGTCGGACGGGTCGACTGCTCCCCGCACCCGCGGGGGTGGTCTACATTCGTTCGCATTCGTTGCTGACTGGC
>NZ_MPOH02000029.1 GCF_001896135.2 Streptomyces phaeoluteigriseus | reverse complement strand
CCGCGAGTCCTACCAGGCAGCCGTCACCATCGCGTCCCTATTCCTCTGGCTCAAGCCCCTTTGAAGACACTGCCTAGAACTGGTCCGCGCCCGGAGGCGCCCAGGGCCCCGGGGGATCACTCATGACGTCCTCGGGCTCCGCGTGTGCCGGCCATCTCCGGCTTCGCACCGTGGGCGAGCTGGCGGCGGCCTTGCAGCAGCACGACCCCTGCCGGTACTCAGCCGCCAGCTCACCGTGATGAGTCAGATCGCCTGGGTGAAGCATCAGCCCGTGCAGTGGCCCTTCCGGTTCTTCCTCGCGGGCGCGGCGATTGTCTTCCTCGCGGGGGTCTCTGGCTGAATTCGAGCGCCCCGTTGGCGCAGGCCGTACGTCACTTGGAGATGGCGTACGGCCCCGGCTCGTTCGGCAATTTCGGGCCGTCCCACAGCCTGCCCATCGTCGGACTGGTCCGCGGCGTGGCGTACGGCTGCGGCACGGGTTTGGCTGCGCTTCTCGCGTGGTGGATCTAGACCCGTGGCTGAACGCAGGCGCACCTCACCCCCTGGAAGAAACGGCCCACCATGGGGAGACAACACTCCCGGACCTGCTCTGCCGCACCGACTCCGGCTCGTGCGAGAGTGCTGGACGTCCTCAGGTCCCCTCGCGCGGCGGCGGGGCCGCGCGACGCTGCGGGCCGGGTTCTGTGCCAGGTGGTGCCGGATGGTCTTGGACCCGGGAGGCCTGGCGGGCTGCCCGGCGCTGCTCCGCTTCCTGGATGGCCCGCCGGAATCGGTCCACCTCACGCAGGACTGCGGCGCGGGCGGCGGTTCCTGACGGGCTGGTGGTCTTGCGTCGGGTCTTCTTCTTGTCCTTCGGTCTGCCGTGGTCGCCGCTCGTCATCTGGACGCGTTTGGCCGAACCGTCCCGTCGCTGCCTGCCGCCGCTGGTCATGCCCTACACGCTATGCCCGCTCCGCCCTGTACAGCAGGGGTAGGGGGCGGGCAGGATCCGGGGGCGGAAACCGCCCGCTCGATGGGCGAGGTTCGGCGGGAGCCGGGATGACCGGTCTGGACAGCGAAGTGACCCTGGCGAGCGATGCGGCGGCAGAGGCGAGGCTACGGGTGTGTGCCGTGGCGACCGGGCTGGACGCCTGGAGTGTCGGGAGCCGGCGCCGCGAGGTCGCGGACCATCTCTTGTTCACCCGGTACGGGCGGTGCGGTGGGCGGGACGGAGAACATACGGCTGGAGGCAGAGCTCGCCCAATGGCTGCGGGTCGAAGCGGTACCGGAGGCGTCACCGGATACTTCGTACGACCCGCAGGCCGATCCGGTGGCCATCGCCGCAGCCGAGGGACAGCGCTGGCGCGAGCAGGCCGCTGCTGATGCGCGGGCCGCTGCCCGCCAGGCAGAGAAGGAACTCCGGGACTGGGCGATCCTACGGGCGGAGAATCTGCTGGACCTGGCGCAGGCCAGGAAGCTGGACGCCGCGGCGTGCGCGGAGGCGGACGATCCGTCGCTCTGGCGGCTGCGGATGCTGTACGGACGGTCCCCGGCCGTGGCCGCTCAGGTCGACATCTGGATGGCGAAGGCTCTGGCCACCCACTCCGGAGTTATGGCCGACCCCACTGCCCGGGTCGCTGCACAGGAGACGCTGCCACAGCGGGTGACCGCGCAGGCAGCGCTCCTGGAGGCAATGACCACCATGAGCGGCGGCCCCGCCAGCCCCGAACTGCTGTTCGTTGGCCCGCTCGCCCCGGCGGCCCTCGAAGCCCCGGAGGAACTCGCCTACTGGCTCGCCACCATGAGGAGCAGCGCGGGACAGCCTGGACGGAAAGGATCGCCTTCAAGCCGAGGCGGATAGTGCGGGATCACCGTTGCCGAGACGACCGCGTCGACGTCACGGGTGCGCGCACCCTTCGACGCGGTCAGCCCGTCTCGGGCTGCAACGGCGCTCCACCTGGCGCAGGCAGTACACGCACCTGGACTCCGCATGGACGTGGCCCATGCACCGCTGGCAGTCCCCGTGCTCGCGGACCGGGCCCGGCCGTCCGCGCAGCCCGGGCAGGTCATCACCGGCTGGCGGAAGCCGACGCTGACCACCCACCCGTCGCCCTGGGCAGCGTCGCGCGCCAACTGCGAGACCTCAGAGGCGGAGCGCGCCATCACGCGCTGCGTGTGCTGTGGCGGCAGGACGCGACGGCTGCCCTCCACCTGCCCGCTGAGCTGGTCCACGCCCAGCAGGCCGCCATGCACCAGGCGCTGCGCACGATCCTGTCCACTCACCGGTTCCTGGGTCGAAGACGGACCGGCGGGGAGGCCCCGGTCGTGCTCGGTCTCACCCGCCCCGGCAGCGCGTGAGACCCGCGTAGGTTCGGCCCGTACGCCGACGACGACGGCCCGCTCCGGGTGGGATCGGGCCGCAAGTTGGTACCGGTCAGGCCGTGTGTTTGTGGTTGAGGAGCATCACGGCATACAGCGGGGAGTCCGGGAACGGCTGACGTTCCCCGACCTTCCTGTACCCCCAGCCTTCGTAGAGGGCCTGGAGCCGGGGCCGTTTGGTGTCCACCGTGAGCACGGCCAGGGCTTCTGGCCGGTCGGCGAGCAGCGCGGTGTGCAGCCGTTGTCCGAGTCCCTGCTTGCGCCATTTCGGCCTGAGCATCAGTTCCGAGACGGAGAACGTCGACGGGTCGGCCGGATCTTCGGCCAGGTACTCACGCCACCATTCGCGGCCGGGCTCGCCTGGCGCCCCGTAGGTGAACCCGATGGGTTCACCGCCCTCGTAGGCGATGACGCACGCGAATCCTTCCCGCCCGCCCCAGTGGTCCACGAACCAGGGGAAGCGCTGTACGAACTCTTCGTGCCGCCGGTCGAAGTAGGCGTCGGCATGGACGTCAAGCAGGGTCTGCCGGATGTCGGGCAGGTCGTTGTGTCCGTAGCGGCGCAGTTCGATGGCGGGTGCCGTGGTCACGCAGGGCTCCATTCGGATCGGTAACGGTCGGCCCACTCGCGCGACACGGTGGTGGAGGGCGCGAGCGTGAGGAGATCACGGTAGAAGTCGCCCAGTTGGACGCGCAGCCGGCCGGGCAGTGGGCTGCCGGACATCAGGGTGAAGGCGTCCTCGGTCGTGGCGCAGGCCTGCTCGGCGTCTCCCTGGTGGAGCTGGGCGATGGCGAGGTCCACGGTGGTCATGGCGCGATTGCGCCGGTAAGCGGCCGGCAGCGCGGACAGGGCGCGGTGCGAGGCGGCTTCCGCGTCCGCGCTCTGTCCGAGACGGATGCGGACGATCCCGGTCAGGGCGTGCAGTTCCGCGGGCCCGTAGAAGGCGATCCAGGACGGGCGGGGGCGCGCCTCGGCGCGCACCAGGGCCTCTTCGGCGTATCCGATCGAGCGGATAGCGGCCTGCCGGTCGTCCCGGTAGGCGTGGCCGATTGCGGCCCGGGCGTGCGCGAGGGATCCGAACAGCGGATCGCGGCGAGTGATCGCGCAGGACTGAGCCGCCTGTGCTGCTGCGACACCTTCGGAGTAGTGACCGAGCTGGTGCGCAAGAATCGAGGTGGAGTTCCACACGCGCATCAGTGCCACGGGGTCCTGCGACAGCCCGGCCAGCCTCAGCGCCTCGTTCACGTGGCTGCGGGCGCGGTCGAGCTGGCGGGCGTCGATGCACGACCAGGCGGCGGCCGTGGTGTAGTCGGCGGCGACACCGAACAGCCGTTGCCGGACCGTCTGCGAGGCGGAGTGGTCCTGGAGGCCGACAGCCTCGGCTGCGCCCGCGAGAGCGGCGCGCTCGAGGGCGGCGTGTCCGCCTCGCTTCTGATCGAGCACGGTGAGCCGGTCCAGGCCGTCCCGCAGGCGGAGCACATCGGAGGTGCCCACCGTGGTGGGACGGGTGCCGGCGGCTGGCAGGGCGGTGGCTGCGAGCGCGGATGTGGCGGCGGTGCAAAAGCGGCGGCGGAGCATGGCTGAAGGGTCCTCGTAGGGCGGTGCGGGCATGCCGGGGGGATAGAAGCCAAGGCAGACGGGCGTGCATCCGAATACTGCCGTGAGGGCTTCTCGCTGGCGCTGGTGCGGCCAGCGGGTTTTTCCGGTTGCCCAGTTGCGGACCGTGCGGTCACCGACGGTCCCGTTGTGACCGGCCGCCTTCAGCTCGTCGTTCACCCTGTCGGCCAACGCGCTCTGTTTGAAGGCGTGTTCGGTCATGTGGGCCTGCAACCGGAAATTTCCTTCCACGCACTCACCGTAGCCGCGTGATCATGCAGCGTGGAGGGGTTGCGGGGATCCCGCCCTCAGGAATTTCCGGTCACCGCGAATAGTAACGGGTCCACTTTTCCTACCTGTTGACCACGCCGCGGCGTTGGACTGGACGTGCGCCCCGGTGAACACCTCAGGCGCCGGTGGCCCTCCCTCGTTCCCCCGTGGGGGATGGCCACCGCAGGCTTCCCGACCGCGAGGCATCCACATGACGACGCCCAGCATGCACCGCAAGCCATTCGCCAGCGCCTACGTGGACGCCCCGGCGATTCACCGCGAGCGGCTGAGTGCGCAGCAGATCACCGGCCGCTCGTGCTGCTGGTGCAGCGGGACTCCGGACCCCAGGTTTCCGGTGCCGATACTGCGGGACGACGCCCTGTTCGCCTGCATCCCGTGCGCCGGCGTGTACGGCGTCCCGGCTGTGGAGGCGAACCAGTGACCCGCATCGGCACCGACGACTTTCCAGCGGGCCTGGACCACTGGACCGACCGCGACTGGGAGGACTACCGGGCCCGCATCGAGCACGGTGAGGGCAGCGTGAGTGCCATCGACGCTGTCCAGCGTCGACGTCGGTGCCTGGTGCAGAGCGAGCCGCCGCAGGGGAGTGCGCCGTGACAGGCGAGAGCGTGCCCCGCACGGCTGGGGTGGTGACCTTCTTCGCGACATACAGGGGCTGTCAGGCCGTCCTCACCCGACGCCCGCGAAGGCGTCCCGTTCCACCGCCGTTCCGCTCTCTGAACTTCCCCGCCCATGCCCTGCAGCCGCCGCCATGTCGGGCCGCTGCTCAGGCCACGTGCGGGGACGGGACGGGCTCCTTCTGGGCCCGGCTCCCTGCAACCCCTTCTCCCGCCTCCTGCGGGAGGAGCGTCACATCAGGCACCACCTCACACACGAGGAGACTGCTGTGGTTGAGACAAGGTACGTGGAGATCCCGTCGCCGGTCGGTCCGCTGGACCTGACCCGCCCTCACTTCGTGGGGATCTGCGGGGCGGGCATGTCCGCGCTGGCCCTCCTGCTCGCCGGTCGCGGCGCGCAGGTGTCCGGCTCGGACGTCAAGGCGGGCGAGGCGGCGGCCGGGCTGGAGACGGCGGGCTGCCGGGTCCGGGCCGGGCACCACGCGGCGAACATCGCGGGTGCGTCGGTGGTCGTGTGGTCCAGCGTCATCGACGCTGCCAACCCGGAGATCGTCGCGGCCCGCGCCGCGGGCGTGCCGGTGGCCCACCGCTCGCACGTCCTGGCGCAGCTGGTAGCCGGGGCGGAGCGGTCGGTGGTCGTGACCGGGACGCACGGGAAGTCGACGGCGACGGCGATGCTGGCCGCCGCTGTGGGGCACCTGAGCCCGTCGTGGGCGGCCGGTGCCGCACCGGTCGGCGGCGTCAACGGGCACGCCGGGTCGGGTCTGCTGATCGCCGAGGGTGACGAGTCCGACCGCAGCGTGGCCCTGTACCGGTCGGCTGTCGCGGTCGTGCTGAACGCCGACGACGACCACCCCGAGACCTTCGCCGGCACGGCGGATGTAGTCGGCACGCTGACGGACTTCGCCACCCAGGCCGGGACGCTGGTGGTCTCGGCCGACGACGCCGGCGCCCGGGAGGTGACCGGCCGGGTCCGCGGCCACGGCGGCACGCAGGTGGTGACCTTCGGCGAGAGCACGGAGGCCGGCGTCCGACTGCTGTCCGCCGTCCCGGCGGCGGCCGGGGGCAGCACGGTGACCGTGCTCGACCCGCGCGGGGTCCAGGTGTCATGGACGGTGCGCTCGCCGGGCCATGCGGCAGTGCTCGCATCCCTCGCGGCGTACGCGGCGGGCCGGGCCCTGAGCGAGGCGCCGCAGGTGCTGGCGGCCGGGCTGTCCGGCTTCGCCGGGGTACAGCGCCGGATGCAGCTCCTCGGCGCGGTGGCGGGGGTGCGGGTGGTGGACTCCTTCGCCCACCACCCCGCCGCGATCGCCCTGGACATCGCGGCCGCGCGGGAGCTGACCGATGGCCGGGTGCTCGTCGCGTTCGAGCCCTGCGGGGCGACGCGGGTGCGGGTACTCGGCCCGCGGATGGGCGCGGCGCTCGCAGGCGCGGACGAGGTGGTGCTCCTGCCCGTGCGTGACGCGGTGCCGACCGAGGCCGGCGCGGTGACCGGGGAGGGCATCGAGCACGCGGCCGCGAGCGCTGGAGGCCGTGTCCACGCGGCCGACGGCCTTGTCCAGGCCGCCGGCGTGCTCGCCGATCTCGCCCGTCCCGGTGACGTGGTCGTGACGATGGGCGTCGGTGAGGTGGCCGGGCTGGGGGCGCTGCTCCTTCAGCCCGCGGCCCGGCCGCTGGCCGGCGTCTAGCGGTCGCCCGCCATGGTGTCGGGCTGGGCGAGCCGTTCGGCGGTGTGCTCCAGCCCGACGCTGTGGGAGCCCTTCACCAGGACGATGTCGCCGGGCCGGACCAGGTCGCGGGCCAGGGTGAGGGCGTGGTCGCGGTCGGAGGCGCTGACAACCGTCAGGCTCGGGTTGTTCTCCCGGGCGGCGTCGGCCATCGCCTGCGCGTCGGCGCCGCGACGCGATCAGCACCTGCACGCCGGAGGTGGCGACGAGACGGCCGACCTGCCGGTGCCCGTCGCCGCCGTCGGCGCCGAGCTCCTTCATCTCCCCCAGGACCGCGATGGTCCGCCGCCCGCTGTTCATCGCCTCAAGGGCGCCGAGCGCGGCCTTCATCGAATCGGGGTTCGCGTTGAACGCGTCGTTGATGACCCGTACGCCGTCGGGCCGGTCGGTGACCTCCATGCGCCCCGACGCCACCAGCACCGCGCGGGAGAGCGCGCCGGCGGTCTTCTCGACGTCGGCGCCCAGCCCGATCGCGACAGCGGCCGCGGCCAGCGCGTTGGACACGTGGTGCGCGCCGTGAAGGGTCAGGGCGACCTGCGCGTCGCGGCCGGCGGCGACGAGGGTGAACGAGGCCCGGCCCGCCTCATCGAGCACCACGTCCGCGGCCCGTACGTCGGCGTCGTTGCTGGTGCCGAACGTCATCACCTGAGCGCGGGTCCGGGGGGCCATGGCGGCCACCAGCGGATCGTCGGCGTTGAGGATGGCCAGCCCCTTGGCGGGCAGGGCCTCGACGAGCTCACCCTTGGCCTGGGCGATCTGCTCCTGGCCGCCGAACTCGCCGACGTGCGCGGTGCCGACGTTCAGGACCAGGCCGACCGTCGGCGGGGCGATCCGCGTCAGGTGGGAGATGTGCCCGATCCCGCGGGCGCCCATCTCCAGCACGATGTACCGCACGCCCCGGTCCAGGTGGGTGACGGCCAACGGCATCCCGATCTCGCCGTTGAACGACTTCACCGTGGCGATTGTCGGCCCGAGCTCGGGCAGCACCTGCGCGATCAGATCCTTCGTGCTGGTCTTGCCCGCCGAACCGGTCAGCCCGATCACCATCGCCTCCGGGACTTCGGCCAGCACGGTGCGGGCCAGCGCGGCGAGGGAGCCCAGCACGTCATCGACGATCACGGCCGGAACACCGACGGGACGCTCAGCCAGAACCGCCACCGCCCCGGCCATCACCGCGTCGGCCGCGAAGGCGTGCCCGTCGGCGTGCTCACCGGCCAGCGCGGCGAAGAGGCCACCCGGCTCGACTGCGCGCGAGTCGACGGCCGCCGGCGCGGTCACCAACACGGCCGGGTCCGGCACGTCGCACAGACGGCCGCCGACGGCGGCCGCGACGGCTTCAAGCGAAAGGGGGATCACGTGACGCACTCCGAATCAGCAGGACTTGCCCGGCACGGCCCAGCACCGCCCGGCTCAGCCCTCCGACCGTAACGCCTCGACAGACCGGTACGCATGAAACCGGCCTCATCCATGACAGAACAGGAGCAACTACCCGTGACGATGCAGTCCTTCGAGTCCGCGTGCATCGCCGTCGTCTCCGGCGGCACATCCACCGAACGGGAGCGGTCGCTGATGTCCGGCCGCGCCGCACGGGAGTCCCTCGACCGGCAGGGCTACACCACCAGACTCCTCGACCCCGCCGACAAGACG
Source organism: Streptomyces phaeoluteigriseus (assembly GCF_001896135.2). Taxonomy (GTDB): domain Bacteria; phylum Actinomycetota; class Actinomycetes; order Streptomycetales; family Streptomycetaceae; genus Streptomyces; species Streptomyces phaeoluteigriseus. Next base: position 19,649 of record NZ_MPOH02000029.1, on the reverse strand, counting down.
TTCGCCGACGACATCCGCAGCGCCGACGTGGCATTCCTGGCCATCGCCGGACAGTACGCCGAAGACGGCAAGCTCCAGGGGTTACTGGAGCACCTGAACATCCGCTACACCGGCTCGGGGGTGGCGGCCTCCGCCGTCGGCATGCACAAGGCCCTCGCCAAGACCGTCGCGGCCGCCGCCGGAGTGGCGGTCTTTCCCACCGTTACCCTCCCGGCCCGCAGCGGCGACGTGAGCACGCACACGGTCACCAGCACGATCGCCTTCCCGCTGATCCTCAAACCGCTGTCCGAAGGCGGCTCGATCGGCATGACGGTCTGCCGCGACACCGCCCAGCTCGCCGCCGCCCTGCGCACCATCGACCCGGGCGAGCGCTGGTTCGCCGAGCCGTTCACCGCTGGCATCCCGGTGAGCTGTGGAGTCCTTGAGATCGACGGCTCGCCCGTGGCCCTCCCGCCGCTGGCGACGATCCCCACCGACGCCGAGTTCTACGACTACGCCACCAAACGGGACAAGTCCAAGTACCGGTACGAATGCCCGGCGAACCTCTCCAGCCCCGCCCCCGACGCGATCACCACCGCGGCGCTCACCGCGCACGACGCCCTGGGCTGCTCCGGATACTCCCGCTCCGACTTCATCGTCACCCCCGACGGGCGGCCGGTCTGGCTGGAGATCAACACACTGCCCGGACTGTCCCACACCGGGAACCTCGCCACCATGGCCGCTGCCGCGGGCATCGAATACGACGAGCTGATCCGCATGATCCTCGCCACCGCCGACACCACCGAGGGGTACCGGCCGTGACCGAGCTGACCGCCCGCGACGTCCAGGACGCCGCCGCCAACCTCGAACCGGTCGCCGCCCGCACCCCGGCCCTGACCGCGCTCTCCCTCGACCAGACCGCCGGCTGGCCGGTCGTGTGCAAGGCCGAGAGCCTCCAGCGCACCGGCTCCTTCAAGTTCCGCGGCGCCTACCACCACGCCTCCTCCCTCCCCGCGAAGGAACGCGTCGGCGGTCTGATCGGCGCATCCTCCGGGAACCACGCCCAGGCCCTCGCCCTGGCCGGACGTCTCCTCGAAGTGCCGGCCACAGTCGTCATCCCCGCCGACGCCCCGGCCCCGAAGGTCGAAGGCGTCCGCGCGCTCGGAGGCCAGGTCGTCACCTACCGCCGCGGCTCCGAGGACCGTGACGCCTTGGTCGCCGACATCGCCGCCCGCGACGGCCTCGCCGTCGTCCCCTCGGCGAACTCCCTCCACGTCATGGCCGGGGCCGGAACCGCCGCACTGGAACTCCTGACCGAGCACCCCGAGATCGAGACCCTCGTCGTCCCCGTCGGCGGCGGCGGACTCGCCGCCGGATCCGCCACCATCGCCAAGCACCTGAACCCCGGCATCAAGGTCATCGGCGTAGAACCCGAGGACGGCGCCGACACCCTGCTGTCGATGCGCTGCGGCCAGCGCATCGCCCTGCCCGAGACCCCCTCCACCATCGCCGACGGCCTCGGCCACACCAGCCCCTCCCCACTGACCTGGGCCGTCAACTCCCGGCTCCTAGACACTGTTGTGACAGTGACCGACCAGGACATCACCATCGCCATGGCATTCGCCTTCCGGCACCTCAAGGTCGTAGCCGAACCGAGCGGCGCCTGCGCCCTGGCCGCCGTGCTTGCCGGCCACGTGCCCCACGAGTCAGGGACGATCGGGGTGGTGATCTCCGGCGGCGGCGTGGACCTGCCAACCTTCCACCGGCTGATCAGCCAGCCCTCCCACCGGAAGGACCACGCCCGTGCCTGACCTCGACCTCCCGTTTCCCACCGTCACGCAGTACGCCAGCCCCGACCTGATCGCCGCGTTCGCCTACCAGGGCCGCGACCACGCAGCCAATCCACGCTGGGCCGAGAGCGGCGCCCCCGACCTCGACACATACCGCACCTGGTGCGGTCACATGTGCGGCATCGCCTGCCTGCGCATGGCCCCTCCTCGCCCGCAACGGCGACGCACCCACCCTGTTCGAGCTCCTCAAGGGCGCCCGAAAGTACGGCGCCTACACCGAGGACGCGGATACGGGAGCGATCCACGGCCCGATCTACGCCCCGTTCGCACAGTACGTGCACGACGTCCACCACCTGCACGCCGAGGTCCACCCCCCTCTGACAGCGCCCGGCCTGCTCACCCTGCTCGACTCCGGCCGGCTGGGACGCGGCGGGCGGGGGAGCACCCTCGTAGTGCTGTACCGGTGCGGGGGCGCTCAGGCGGCCGCCGGGGCCGGACTGGGCGCAATCATTTCAAGCTGGGAAACCGACAGAACTTGCTGACCTGCTGTTTCTTAGCGCTGCGGTGTGGAGGGATCCCTTGCCCCTCAGCCGTTCCTCCCGTTCCAATCCCCGATTGCCCGGGGACGGCACCCGAACCCGCCGCCGCCGGGGAGGCGCGCACTTCGCGCACCTCCCCGGCACAGCGAGTGACGAGGGGCCACGTCACTCTCATGCCGACCACCAAGAGGGGGAGCGCCCCCTCAGATCCGCCAGGAGCGGAGCGCGTCTGCGATGTCGTAGATGGTCAGTCGGGTCTCGCGGACCTTTCTGATCAGGTCGGACAGGGCGCCGTAGGGAGGGTCGACGCCTTCTCCGGACTGGTCCATGTACTGGCCCGTGACGAAGGCGGCGAAGAGGCTGTTGCGGTGGGGGAGCGGTTCGAGACGCGCGATGGTGTGCAGGAGCGCGGCCGCGCGCCACGCGGCGTCGGGGTTGGACGTGGCGAGAGTCGGCATGCGTGTCTTGTGGCGCGCGACAGCCGCTACAAGGGCCGAGTAATCGGTGACCGACACGTCGTCGTGGTCAAGAGCGACGTCCTGGACGTCCAGGAGCCAGGAGACGTCGATGTACAGGATCTCGCTCATCAGGCGGCGCTGGCCCCCCGGCCGCGCCCGGACGCGGGAACCTCGTCCGGGAACGCCTCGTCGAACTCCGAACGCAGCCTGTCCGCCCACGAGGCGGCGCCGGCCACGAACCGCTTGCGCTGCATCTCGCGGACACCGAGGTCGTGCAGGTACTGCTTCAGGCTCTTGCCCTCAGCCGCAGCAGACGCGCGCACGCCTTCCATTTCTTCCTCGGTAAAGGGCACATTCAGTGATGGCATACCGGCATGGTACCTACTTGGTACCTGCTGGGGCGACCCCTTCGCCGACCCCGCTGCGCCCAGGCCCTCGGCCGCGCTGCGCCTGGACGTGTCCGGCGAGACCGCCAGCCTCATCGGCCTGCCCCAGATGTCGACGGTGGCCTGCGCCGCCAGGCGCCGGGAGTTCGTCGTGCGGGCCGGACGGTCCGTGAACATGCGCCCGATACCAGCCCGTCCTGGGCAGGGAGTGATGCGGCTAAAAGGCGGCATCGTCCTGGTGGGTGTTTCTGCCTGGCCGTGCTTCGGCGTCCAGCCGGGCAGCGGCCTCGGCGAGTTGGCAGGCACTGTCCCTGAGCAGACTCCAGTCCTGGTCCTGGGCGGCCCGGACGCAGGCGGCGAGGTGAACCTGCAGCACGGTGTTAGCGTCAGCGAGGTGCTCCTTTGCCCGCACGGGCTGCTCCATGTCGACCGGGGGCGTCACCGCCGGGGAGTCCGGGCGCGCGGCGCGGCGCTGCTCGGCGGCCCGGATGGAATCCCGGAAGCGTTCGACTTCGCACAGGCGTGCGGCGCGTGAGGCCTCGCCGCCGAGGCTGCTGGTCTTGCGCTGGCCTTTCGGCTTCTTGTCCTTCGGCCCGCCGTGGTCTCCGCTGGTGAGCTGCACGCGCTTGGAGGAGCCGTCCCGCCGTTGCCGTCCGCCGCTGGTCATGCCTGAACGCTACCCAGGGCCTGCCTGAATCGGGCATGCCTGTGCCCGACCCGATCGTGGAATCCGTCCACGAGACGAAGCGGCTGACCGCGGCCCCCGACGCTGGTCTGTACCGGCAGTGGATTCTCGGGCTCGTCGGTCATCGCCTCCGGTGGCGCCAGTGCTGGTGGACCTTGAGGACCTCGTAGCTCCATGTCGTCTGCTGCTGCGCGGTGTTCGTGCCGCAGGGCAGGCCGAGTTGTTCGGCGATGACGGCAAAGCGCGGGTGCATCTGCCGGTTGCCGGTGGTGACGAGGGCGGCCAGGAGCGGTTGGCCTGCCTGGCGGTCTTCGTCGACCAGCCACAGGATCACGGACTCGTCGTCGGGGTGGAGCCGGCCCAGGCCGGGCAGACGCTTGCGGATCAGGGGCCAGCTGGTGGTGGCGCCGTCCTTCGCGGTCTCTTCCAGAAGCGGCCGCAGGCCCGTCGCGATCTCGTACAACCGAGCGGTTGCCAGCAGAGCTGGCTGCGCCTGGCGAGGAGGGTGTTCGGCCGCTGCCGCTGCCGCTGCCGCTGCCGCTGCCGCTGCGGGGACGGGACGCGCAGCCGGCCGCACGCGTGGGGCGACCGTCTTCTTCGTCCGGTCCTGCTGCTGCGAGGACCGGACAGGCTCCAGCTTCTCCGCCAGGCTGACAGACGGCGGCCGGGACGGTGCAGCGGTGCTTCGGCCAGGGAGCGATGGGCGCACTGACGGGGCTGATGATGACGCCTGGAGCCGCTCCGCCTCCTGCCACGGGCGGGAGGCGAGGATCTCCTTGTAGGACTGCAGGAGCGCGCGCTGCTGCCTGGTCTCGCTGGGCGGCGCCCCTGCCGCCTGCTGCCAGGCCAGCGCGTACAAGTCGGCGGCAGCCGCGACCCAGTGCCGGTCGATGGCCCGCTTCAGCTCCGTCAGCGTGTGGTTCAGCGTGCGGCGCACCGTGGCGATCTCCATCGCAGAGCGCGGCGCACGGCCGGTGGTGCGGCGGCGGAAGTCCACCTGCCAGTCGGCGCCGCCGCTCAGGCGCACCCGGTTCCTCGTCACCCTCACATCCCCCCTCAACGTCCCCTGGAACATGGGGACATCACGCGTACGGCTGCATGCCGCAGCGGCGTCTAGCCGTACGCGAGAGCCCTGACATACCCGGGGTTGGCCGGGGCCAATCCGCACCTGCGCAGCCCGCATCGACGCCGACATCCCCTACGGCCAGCTGCTACGCCGAATGACGATCCAGCACCTCAGGTCCGCTACGTATAGTCGGCGGGGTTCGGGGAATCCAGGAAGGCCCAGGGGCACGGGGACAGGCTCGGTGGTTCCGGCCAGAGCGGACTGCAGGACGAGCCGGAAGCGTTCTCCATCGGTAGGCCGCACGACGAGACCCTTCAAGATCGTTCAGACGGACCGTCCACTGGGCCCGTCGTCCGCATCACCGCCCACCGCCTGCCGACCGTTCTTCAGCTCGGCCATGGCGCGCATCCACCTCTCCCCGAAGCCGACGGCCCCCGTCTCATCACCGGGGATGCGGAAGATGTCCGGGTCGGCCGCGAGCTGCTCCATCAGCGCCTCGTACAGATTGCCGAAGGGCGGCTCCATGCAGACCGCCAGGGACTCGGCGAACTGCCCAGGGGAGGGGCTGACGGCGATGATGTGGTCCAGGAAGGGGAACATGTCCCACTCGTCGACTCGCTGCCGCAGCGCGGCCTGCGCCGGTGTGTCCGGCAGGAGCAGCCCGTGCATCACATACAGCGCGTAGAACCAGCGCAGGCCGAGCAGCACGGTCCGCGCCCGCACGAGCTCCTCGTCACTGGCCCGCTTCACCGGACCCACCACGTCCGCGTACCTCTCCAACGGCCCCCAGTCCACCGGCGGCCCCTCGCCCCGCTCGGCCGCCCCCAGCATCTGCGCCCAGTCCTCGACCGTCAGGCCGTACATGCCGAGCGCGGCGAACGCCTCGGCCAGCGCGTCCGCCCCGACCTCCTGCACCCCCAGGCCGATCGCGGCGACCAGGTGCACCATGCCCGTGGAGTCCGGCCCCTCGGCCTCCACCGGTACGTCCTCGCCGGCCTCGAGGGCCGCACGCACCAGGGCGGGGTTCGCCGCCCCGCGGTACGGCTTCACGAGCTGCTCGGCGGCCGCATACAGCGCATCCTGCCCCTCCTCACCCGCCCCGGCCGCGCTGCGCGCCAACTCCACCAGCCGCTGCGACACCGACCTTTCCAACACCCACACCAGAGCCTGACGCACGGCGGCGACCGGAGGCTCCGGCACCCGCCTCGCCCCCGGCCGCAAACCCATGCCCGCCTCGGCGAACCACTCCAGCACGGCCAGCCGACGATCCCGCCCCTGCCGACAATGGCGCGCCAGCGCCGCGGCACTCTCCACCACCACCGGATCGACCACGTCCACCACCGTCCCCCGGCCACGCCCGAGCCCACGCCGCCGATGCCGCGGCAACAACCCCGCCCGCCGCCAGCTCTCCAACTGGCCGGCCGTCACCACCACCCCCCGCGCGGCAAGTTCGCGAATCACCCGCATATCAGCCGGACTCGGTGCTCCTCGTGCCATGCCCACCATTACAACCCCGAGAAGCGCAATTCTCTGCGGACCTGAGGCTCTGGCTCACTGGTCCCAGCACCGCAGCCCCTAGCCGCCGCACCCTGCCGAACGAAGGACACCCACCATGGCGAAGAAGAACCGAACCCCCTCCACCCATCACCAGGACCACGTGGCCCCCACCCCCGTCTCATGGCGGCACCACATCTCCGTAGCGCTCCTCATCGGAGCCGTCCGCCACATCGGGACCCTCCTGGCCGGCCTCGCAGTGGCCTGGTGGAGGCACGACTGACACCTGCCGCCCGGCTGGCCCCGCCCGAACACGAAGGGAAACGCGACGCCTGTGCGACCGAACCCAACTCAGCTTGCGTTTTAACCTTTGCCTCAGTTTTTGGCTGGTCGAGGCAGACAAGAGAGTTCGCACGGACCTGAGTGCCAGCTCTCAATCTTCATGCGACACACCGAGGTCGTGGCGCATAGCGGTCCTCATAGTTCGGAGCATCTCCCAGACCTCGTACTGGGCCTGGGCCGCGGTCTCCATCGTTTCGCCTGGTTCGGGGGCGCCGCGTTCGAGGCGCTTGACCTGGCCGTAGACCTTGTTCAGGGCTTGGTTGACGACACTCGCTCGCATGAGTACTTCTTCGGGGGCGATCATCTGTGCTTCGGAGTATCGATCGCGGTGCGCGTTCTTCGCCTCCTCAAGTGCGTCGCTGTCGGCCTCCTCCACGCCGCGTTCCCTCATGACGTGTAGGTGGCGGTTGAGTGCGGTGGTGAACTGCCGGGCATCTCGGTTGAGTTCCACATAGCAGGTGCGTCGCAGCGAACGGTTCTCGCGGACCTCCTCATGGTCTCGAACGAGCTCTATCTCCCGGCGCTTCGCTCGTTCGGAGCCGCGCTGGGTGAGTAGCGCCCCTCCCAGGGTTCCTGCGACGCCTGCGACAGCGATGATCACTGAGCTGAGATCCACCGACGTACCCCCGTGAACATCTTCGGCCTCGTGCCCGCTGCACATGGCCCAGGCCGTCAAGTTTGCCGCTCCTCGGTGCGCCGGGGTTTGGTGCCCTTCTTGTGGTGGGCGGGGCGGCTGTACGCCTCGCCGGTGGCAAGGACTCTGCCCACGTCATGACGGGTGGCCGGGTGGCGGTTCTTCGAACCCGGCGGCCGGCCAGGCCAGGACGAGACGGTTTCGGTGCACTGGCCGGGGAGCCGGTCTTCGTGCACAGGTTCCTGAACCCCCTGCGGACCCGGGCGGGCGTGAGCCTGTTCGGCGGAGCCGGTTTCTCCCAGGGGCGCCGGAGATCGGTGGCCAGCGGCCGCGCGAGCCGGAGCTGGGCATAGGCGGCGATCACCAGCCACGTCCACCGGTCGGCAGCCTCCGAGCTGCGAAGCCGGGGCTTGGTCCACCCAAGTGTCTGCTTGAACAGGCGGAAAGTGTGCTCCAGGTCGAAGCGGAGCTTGTCGGTGATGTTGTAGATGACGAGGTAGGCGGTGTGCTGCCCGTAGTCGTGGGCGTACTTGACGACCTGGTGCAGCCCTTTGACGAGGTAGCCCTTGCCGCGGCTGCTCCCGTCGAAGATCTTGCCGTCGCAGACCAGGGGGTCGCGGCCGTCGAGGTCGCCGATGAGGTCGGCTTCGCCGGAGGCTGAGCGGGGCTTGGCGTGGGTGATGTGGTCGCCCTCGAGGAAGAGGAAGCGCTGGAGGTCGAGGTTGTAGACCTCTTCGCCGTTGGCGCGGTCGGCGTCGAAGCGGGTGTAGAGCTCTTCGCGGTCGAACCACTCGATGCGGGTGCGGTAGCGCTCGAGGGTGTGCAGGATGCTGCTTTCGGAGCCGACGCGTTCGCTGAGGAAGTCGAACAGGGGCTGCAGGATGTCCTCGGCGAACTCTCGCCAACTGTCCTGATGGCGTTTTTGCATGCTGTAACCGATCGCGGTCCGCAGCCCGACGTCGGGGTTGCTCGCTTCTTTGGAAGCGATGTCCTGCATCAGCTCCCAGATGAGGGCGGCTCGCCCTTGCTCGGTTCGGCTGGGCCAGACGAACGGGCCGCTGCGGGTCAGTCCGGTGCGGAACCGCTCCCGGTCTACACCTGGCTCTGCGCGGGACGCTCTTCGAGGAGGCCTTTGAAGGGCTGGCTGGTTGTTGATCCAGGTGACGGCGAGGTGGACTTCGTGGCCGGCGCTGGAGTAGGGCGCGGTCATGAGTTTGCGCAGGCGTTCGCGTACGGCGACCTGGAGACGCTGCTGGTACTTCACCGGAAGAGGCCTTTCAGGGCTTGTGCGATCTGCTGCTGGACGATGTCGCCGGCGTTCTGCGCGCTGCCGGTCTCGTCGACCAGCCAGATCTGGGTGTAGCAGCAGGGGCAGGTCACGGCGGTCTGGGCCACGATCTCCGAGTAGCGGATCCACATCAGGTATCCGCAGGCAGGGCAGGCCGTCTCGAGGTCCGCGCTGAGGAACTGTGTCGCGAGGGATTCGCCCATGGCGGGATTGTTCCGCATGGGTCTGACAGTGGCTTGTCGGTTCTATCCGGGGTGGATGCCGATGCTGGTGAGGAGGTGTTGCTGCTGGGTGTGGAGGGTGTTCCAGCGGGTGCGTTGGCGCTCGGTCCATCGCTGGAGAGTGGGGGAGGGGTCCTGGCCGGTGTGGTGGTTCAACTTCGCTTGCTGGTAGGTGCGTTGCCAGATGCTGGGCCAGGGTGGGTTCCACCAGGGGTCGAGGTCCTCAAGGACTTGGGTGGTGGTGGCGGCCAGGCCTCCTTGCCGGGCGGCGCGGCGTTTTTGTACCAGCCAGTCGCCCAGGGCGAAGCCGTCGTGGCGGGTGTCTTTGCTGCAGGAGAGGTGGCCGTTCAGGGCGGCGTAGGTGCGGGCGTGGGCGAGGCCTGGGCTTACGGGGTAGACGCGGCTGGTCCGGCGGCGGGCGGCGGCTTCGGGGGTGATGTCCAGGTCGGTCAGGAGTATTTGTTGTTGGGGGCGTAGAAGTGTCCAGGCGGCGTGTTGTGCTTTGATCCAGGTTCGTACGTCGGCCGGGATCCCGTAGGGGCGGGTTTGTGTGATGCGGGCGCGGGTGCAGGCGCGCTGCCAGGCCAGGTCCCAGGGCGGGTTCCACCATGGGTCGATCGCGGTCAGGACCTGGTGGCGGGCGTTGGGGGTGGTGTCGCGTCGGGCTTGTTGGCGTTGGTCGTTGAGCCAGCGGCCGAGGGGGAAGCCGTCGTGGACGGTGGAGTAGGCCACGGCCAGGGTGTGGTGGAGGGTGGCGTAGGCGCGGGCGTGGTTGAGGGCGGTTTCGGCGTAGGGGGTGATGGGCCGGGTGCGAGCGGTTTCGCGGGTGAGGCCGATGTCGGCCAGGAGGCGCTGCTGGCCGGGGTGCAGGTCGTCGTAGTCGGTGCGCTGCACGCGCAGCCAGGCACGCGGGGCGGGGGCGAAGCTGCGGAAGTGGTGGGCGGCGTCGAGTCGGTGGCCGGCCTTGATCTGGCCGTGGATGTGCTGCCAGGTGCGCTGCCACACCAGGTTCCAGGGCGGGCACCACCAGGGATCGACGGCTGACAGGGCTTTCGTCTGGGCGGATGGAGGTGTGCCGCCGTGAGCGTGGCCGCGGGTGTGCTGGCGTTGCCGGCGCAGCCACCGCCCGAGCTGGAAGCCGTCGTGGACGGTGTCGGTTTCGACGGCGAGGGTGCCGTGGGCGGCGTGGTAGGAGCGTGCGTAGCCCAGGGCGGTGGCGAAGTCGGCCTCGTTTTCGGCGGGCCGTGCGGCGGCACTTCGGGCCTGGGCCGCGGTGATTCCGATACGGGCGAGCAGGCCGTGCTGGCCGGGCAGGAGTATGTCGTACTGGGCGCACTGGGTGGTCACCCACGCGGCGAGTGCGCTGGTGGTGCCGGGGAATCCGGCGGCGGGATCCAGGACGTGACCGCCGTCGACGTGGGTGTGTGCCTGGTGCCAGGAGCGCTGCCATTCCAGCGTCCAGGGCGGGTTCCACCAGGGGTCGATTGCCGACAGTGCCAGCGCGCGGGGGGAGGGGGTGCCGTGACGTAGCTGGTGGGCGCGGTCCTTGCTGCGCTGGTTGGACAGCCACTGCCCCAGTTTCAGCCCGTCCTGGACGGTGTCGGTGGTCGCGTTCGCCAGCGTGCCGTGGGTGTCGGCGTAGGTGCGGGCGCAGGCGAGGACGCGCTGGAAGTGGCTGGCCATGTGCTTGCGGCGGGGCCGGGCCGCCCGGGCACTCTCGTGGGTGAGGCCGATGTTGGTCAGGAGGCGCTGCTGGCCTGGGTGCAGGCTGTCGTAGCTGGTGCACTGGTTGTAGAGCCATTCGCCCAGGTTGAAGCCGGTGGTGGGGAAGCCGTGCTCGGGCCGCAGGGCTCCGCGGGCGCGGCTGTGGTCGTGGGCCTGGTAGTAGAAGCGCTGCCACATCACCGTCCACGGCGGCCGCCACCACGGATCCAGTGCCTCGAGTTCCGCGACGTGTTCGGGTGGCATCGCGGGGAATTTCCGGTGGTTCGACAGCCACGGCCCAGGGCAAAGCCGTTGAACCGGCTGTGGATCGGTGCGGCGAGGTGGCCGTGGACGGCGGCGTAGGCGCGGGCGTGGGCCAGGCCGGTGGTGAACGCCTGGTCCGAGGTATGCCGGAGTCCCAGGTGCAGCCGCGTAGCGCCCGCGGCTTTCTCCGGCTGCTGTGCGGCGTTGCGGTAGGCGGTGAGTTCGCGGGCGATGGGGCGGGGCCGGTGCGCCATGTGCAGCGTCCACAGCCGGTCGGTGACAGCTGTGTCCGCGTCGGCCCGTACGCGGTGCTGCACCCAGAGCAGCAAAGGACCGGCCGAGGTCGAGGCGATCCGCTCGGCAAGCCACGGCCGGTTCATGGCCCGTGCCAACTGCGTGACCAGGGCAGGGGTGTGGGCAAGCGTGTGGGGCAGGTGTCCGCCGGTGTCGGCGAGCAGCCGCTGTCTGGTGTGTTCGTCGGTGAGGACCGAGGTGAGGGCGACGGTCTCCGGGTAGGTGACCGCGTCCCGCACCAGCAGCCGCCACCAGCCCGGATCAGCCCCTGGCGCCGCGAGTTGCAGTGCCCGGCGCGGCCACTGCTCTTCTTCGGGCCACTGCTGCGCCCACCAGGAGACGATCACGGCATGGGCGACCTCGAACGCGCGTGCGGTGTTCGGTCGGTGGCGCAGCAGATCCAGATGCCGCCGGTGCGCCGCGGTCAGCTGCGGCAGCTCCGCCAGGTCGACCTGTTCGGTGTCGGCCGGCCCGCCGTCGATCCAGTGGGTGCCGAGCATCCAGCGCCGGTGGCGCGGGCAGATCCGGGTGTGCGGCTGCAGGTACACCCGGGCGGGCTTGGTACGTCCGGTGCGTGCGGCCGTGCACAGCTGGTGGCCAACGTGCGGTGGCTGGCAGGTTACCGGCATCCCCGGTACGCCGCAGGGCAGTGGACGCCAGCTCTGCTCCAGGTGTTCGCCAGTGCGCGGCCGGCGGTGGAGGCGGTGCATGAGCTGGGGGATCCGATCGCCGTGTGGCTTGCGGTCTTTCACGCGCTGTGGAGCGGTGTGCTGCGGGTGCGGCTGGACGAACCGCTGCACGAGCGCGCCGTCGTCTGCCTCGCACGGCAGGAGGCCGAAGCGGCGTGACGCAGGCGGTTGTCGAGGTTGGGGCGCGCCTTCGCTACGACGGACGGGTATGGACGCTCGCCGTGCTGGAAGGCGCCCGGGCCACGCTGGTGAGTGACGAGGGCGCCTCGGCGGTGGTACTGCTGCCCTACCTGTTCGCCGACCCGTCCTTCGAGGTGGAACGCGGACCGGTACCAGCCAGAGTGCCGCCGTTCGGGCTGCTGGAGGCACTGCCGGTCGAGGTGCGGGAGCGGGCTCTGGCGTGGCAGCGGCATGTGCGGGAGGTGGAGACCGGCTTTCCTGACGCGATCGGGCAGGGCGCCCCGCGTGAGCAGTTCGATCCGGCAACACGGAGCCTGGCGCAGCGGGAACGGGCCAAAGCCGAGGAGTTGACGGCGGCAGGCTGGACGGCGAGTACGGCGACGGTGCGCCGGATGCGGGCGCGCTACCGCAGCGAGGGCTTATGGGGGCTGGTCGACGGCCGGGCGGTGCGGGAGCGATCGGCCCTGGGGCGGGCTGATGAGCGGGTGGTCGCGGCAGTCAGGAAAGTGCTGGAGGGACAGCGGGAGCGGTCGACTGGCACGCTGGTGCGGCTGCGCCGACGGGTTGGGTGGCTGCTGGATCAGGAGTACGGCGCCGGGGCGGTGGCTCTGCCTCCGGCGTCGACGTTCAACCGGCTGGTGCACGCGGTGGCCGACGGGCAGGGCCTTTTGGGGACGGCGGCGCAGCGTCGGTGGCATGCGTCGCGGCCGGCACCTCCGTTCACGCCGACGGTGGCACTGCGGCCGGGTGAGCTGGTGATGCTGGACAGCACGCCGCTGGATGTCCTGGCGGTGCTGGACGACGGTGTGACCGGCCGTCTTGAGCTGAGCATCGCGCTGGACGTGGCGACGCGCAGCATCTGCGCGGCGGTGGTGCGTCCGGTGGGCACGACGTCGGTGGACGCGGCGATGCTGCTGGCGCAGATGGTGGTGCCCACGGCGATGCGACCGGGGTGGGATGCGGCGCTGTCGATGCAGCGGTCGGTCATCCCGTATGAGCGGCTGATCGCCTTGGACGCGCGGCTGGAGCAGGCTGCCGCCCGGCCGGTGATCATGCCGGAGACAGTGGTCGTGGACCAGGGCCGGGTGTATGTGTCGGCGTCGTTCGTCTCGGCGTGCGAGAGCCTGGGGGTGTCGGTGCAGCCGGTGCCGCCGGCGAACGGCCCAGCCAAAGGGAACGTGGAGCGGACCTTCCGCGCGATTGCCGACGGGTTCAGCCAGTACCTGCCGGGCCACACCGGCTCGGATGTCTCCCAGCGGGGCGCGGCCGCGGAGCAGGATGCCTGCTGGAGCCTGACGCAGCTTCAGGAGCTGCTGGACGAATGGGTCATCTGCGGGTGGCAGGAGCGCCGGCACGAGGCGCTGCGGCACCCGATGATGCCGCGGGTCGCCGTCTCCCCGAACGAGATGTGGGCAGCTTTGGTGGCGGTGACCGGGCATGTGCCGGTGCCTTTGTCCGCCGACGACTACGTCGAGCTGCTGCCTCTTCGGTGGCAGGCGATCAACGACTACGGCGTCCGCTTCGGCTACCGCACCTACGACCATCCCGGCGTGAACCCCTACCGGCGTCGCCGCTCGCCGCGGGCGGACAAGAACGGACGGTGGGAGGTCCATCACAACCCCTACGATCCGAACCGGGTGTGGGTGCGCCTGCCCGAGGGCTGGCTGGAGGTGCCGTGGGTCCACGCGGGGGCGGTGAGGCGGCCGTTCACCGCGTTCACCTTCGACCACGTCCGCCGCACCGTGGAGCGCCGGCATGGCCGTGAAGAGCACGAGGCGGCGATCGCCCAAGCGCTGGATGCGCTGCTGCGCCGTGCCGGCCAGGGGCTGGGCAGCAGGCGAGAGCGGACGGTAGCCGCCCGGGCCCAGGCGGCCGCGCAGATGACCGATCCCTCCCCCACCACCACCCCGCAGCAGAGGCCTGCACCTCTGGCGCCGGGGGCCTCGTTTGGGCTGCCCGGTTCCTTCACCGTCCCGCTTCCAGATGCCGACGGCTGGGACGCCGACGACAGCCTGGACGACATCGAGGACAACCAGGACGACGAGGACTACCTTCTCGCCGCTCTCGCCGACGGCCAGGACGCCGCTGCAGGCCACTCGGATGAGGCCGAAGCATCCGGGCCGACGGCCGAAACGGCCCGGGCCCAGGCCGCTGAGCAGACGCTGGACGCCGCCGGGGCGGGCGGCATGCGCATCTACGACCCGTACCAGGAGGCCCAGGCATGGTGACAGCGGCCCAGCCTGCCACCCCGAGCACGTTCAGTCCGCTGACCACGTGGGACGGATGGCAGCAGTTCGTCGACACGCCCCACGCACCGGCACGGGACGCCGGCGACCAGGAGTGGACGCTGGAGCAGCGGGAGGACTACCACGCACGGTTCGTGGTGCTGAAGACCCCCGCGATGGACACCATCTCCACCGCGGTACGCCGCCTGCTGCTGCTCAACCGCGGTCCGGCGGCCCCGCGAGCTGGTAGGACCAGCCCGCTGCCTCGGCGGCATCCGCCACAACCCGTGCCCGGGTCGCCAGCCGGGTGGAGGGTCCGCTGTGTCCGGCGCAGTCGAGTAACAGGCCGCTGCCGTCTTCAAGCCTGGCCATCAGCTGCGGTACATGAGCGACGACCCGGCTTTTCTCGGGCCACACCAGTTCCACCGGCCGGCAGGCCAGCGCCACCACCGCCGGATCCCGGTCCAGCAGCATGAGCTGGGTCCGCATGGCACCGGACCCGTACGCCACCAGCCGCCCGGTTGTCGACGACCACCACCAGCCCGGAGCCACACGCCGCCCGGGCCGGACGGGGAACGGACGTATCACCGGACCGTCTTCGAAGACGATGTCCTGAGCTGCCTCAAGCCACGGGAGCTGGTGTGCGCGCCCCAGAGGGTCTCGAAAGCGCACATCGATCAGCCTGGCATCTACAGCCGCAGCTTCCTTGCGTCGGACAGCACCACCCGTACTGTGCGGCTCGGGGATGCGGCACCCGGCTCCGGGGACCGCGGACGATGCGGCCTCCTGGCTGCTGTCGATGATCACGTACTCCACACAACGCCATGCCTGACCTGCCGCGCAGGAGAACCGGCCGGTAACCGCAACATCGGTGCAACCGCCAGATGTTGGGCTGCGCGCGGCACCCAGGGTGCCACCTCCGGGCACCGGTGTCAGTGCAGAGTCCCGCACTTTCACGTTCCCATTGCAGGCCCCGTTGTGTCAGTCCTCGCCCTCACCCAGGGCGAGCACTGCGGCCAGCTCCTCGGCGGGCAGGCGGCACCACTGGGCCACCTCCTTAAGCGTCACCCCGGAGGCGACGGCTGCGGCGGCGGTATGCACAAGGGCTTGGCCGATCAGGGCGCCACTGTGGCTGAGGTGCTCCAGCAGGGTGCGGGCCACCTCGGCGGTGGTGCCGCTGTGCACGCCGCGCAACTCCACCAGCTGTTCGCGCCTCTTCGACCAACTGCGTGATGCGGAACCGTTGTTCGGCAGGAACGGTGGCCCGCCACCGGGTTCCCGAGCCGCCCGATTGGGCTTCTGCCGCCATGACGCGCAGCTGGCCGGCCATCGTGGCGGGCTGTTGTTCCCGCTTCAGGTGCCACGGATCCTCCGGCCAGCCCGGCGTTCCCGTCTCGTGGCGGCGGGCGCGCACGATCGCGCCCTTCCAGCCGTTCAGCGGGCTGCCGTGGTCGGCCGCAAGTTCGGGGCCAAGCCAGGTGCGGCCCACCCGCTCGCCCAGCCGGTGACCGAACGGGTCGTCGGCTCTCCGCGCCCGAGGCTTCATCTCGCCGCTTGCCTGCCAGGCCACCTCGGCCATGGCAGGATCCAGCAACGCGTCCGCGACGGCCACCACCTCCGGAAAGATCGCCGCGTCCCGGCCTACGATCTGCCACCACGCAAGCCGTGATCCCGCGTCGCCGCCCGCCAGCTGGTGCAGACGGCGCGGCCAGATCTCCTCCTGCTCCCAGGACAGGGCCTGCTCCCACCAGCGGGCCACCACCGCATGCGCCAGCGAGAACGCCCGATCCGGCTCCACCCCGGCATGCACCGCACGCCGTGCCACGCCCGACCACCGCCGCTGCGCGGCCACCACCTCCGGCAGCAGGCGCAACCCCAGGTGTTCCAACGGCTGGTCGGCATCCGCGTCCAGCAGCCAGCGCCCGTGCCGCAGGCAGACCCGCTGCCCGCGCGGCACGTACCGCACCGCCCGCAGCGCCTGCCCGGTACGCCGCGCGGTACACAGCCGGCAGCCATAGGCAGCCACACCCGCCGCCGTGCTCGCCACCCTCCACCGCGCATGCACCACCTCGGCCTCCTGGCTGGTGCTGATCTTGGGGTCGTCCACAGCGAACGCCGGCAAAGCGTGCGTCAGCACCTCCCGCTTTACTCCACACAGCTCGGCGAGTGCCTCCCGCCCGGCCTCGTTGAGGACGATCTCTGCATCCGCCCGGATGCCACCGCCGTCGTGGCGGGCGGCGGAGTTGCGGGACGTCCACAGCCGCAGCACGCTGCTGGCCGGGAGGCGGTAGCGGGCCGCCACTCGGTTGATCAGCGATGAGGTCAGCTCACCGTCCAGCGGCACGGTCCGCAACACCCCGACTGTCAACACCTCACCTCGATGTCCTCTTCGGCTTACACAACGTCTTCAGGTTCTAATCGAACCCACCGATGCACACCGGGGACCCCGTGCCGGATGCCGGTGAGGCATCTGGCACCTGCTGCCGTGCTGGGACGCCGGTCTGCCGATTGTCAGTGGTGCGTGGGAGTCTTTGAGTACATCACCGGCGCAACGAGCGGAGAGTACTGAGGTGCATGCCATGACTGTGCGCGTTCGCCATGCAGGCCCTCCCGCGCCGTCTGGGTGCCGGTGGTGCGGTGAGGACCAGAGCCGACACGGGCGGCGCTGGGTGTCGTCTGTCGGGGTGCATTCGTGGGAGGAGCCCACGCGTGAGCAGCGCCTGAGCCGGATGAGAGCACGCCGTTCACTGCGGCGTGGTCAGGCCTCGGGCCAGTAGGCCAGGCCTGCCTCCCGGGCAACCTTGATCGCATCCTCGAAGGACTTCACCAGGGGACGCGGGACGTCGGCTGCTGTGCGTAGCCGACGGGTGAGCTCGACGACCATGTCTTCCTTGCCGTTGGGCGAGGTGGTGGAGTACTGGCGCAGCAGGCCGTGCAACGACTTGCTGAACTTCCCCGCCTGGCGCAGATTACCTACGTCCTGGGCGGCCCATTGCTGTTCGTCCTTGCGGGGCCAGACGGCGTTCATGGTGTCGGCCCACTGTTCGTCGCTGAAGAGGTCCTCGAGCTCGTTGGGATCTCCGAGGAAGAGGCAGTCGGCCTCGGTGAATCCCTGTTTCTTCAGACGGTCGATGTTGAACTGTTTTTGCTTGTCGCGCATCGTGTCGGCGTCGACCAGGAACACCACGGTGCGCTTGTGCTTTTTGAGGAACTTGGCGAAGCTCAGGGCCCCGTCGTTGCCCTTGCAGTCCCACAGGGCGATGCCTGCGGACTGGATGGGGTATCCGAACGCCAGCTTGAAGAGGATGGGCAGGGCTGCGTACTCCGTGGGGCCCTCTACGCCGACGAAGCAGCGTTCGTGCAGCAGGACACTGTTTCGAAAGCCCAGGGAGAGGGCCATGTTCGACATGAACCGGCGGGTGTCTTCGTCGTCGTCTTCCGCGCCGAGGGACTGTACGTAGGCACGTCCGTCTCGGCTGTTGAGGTGCACGATGTCTTGGATGTCGACGCCGTCGATCAGGTTCAGTGAATGGGTGGCGACGACCACGGTGGACTGCGCAGCCGATGCCGACACCTTGATCATCTGCATGATGCGGCGCTGGTGGTCGTAGTCCAGATGGGTGTCGGGCTCGTCATAGGCGATGATCACGCCGGGGCCATCGTCGGAATCCTCCGACAGCAGTTCCTGACTGGCTTCCCACAGCGCCAGGGAAACACGGCGTGACCGGCCAGAACCTGCTGCTGTCAACGACACGGCCCGCTGGCCCGGAGCTGCAGCGGTCAACGACAGGCTGTTGACGGTCGGCCGGAACTGGATGCCCGGGTCCACGGTGAAGGCATCGAATGCGCACCGCTCCTCGACCAGCTTCTGCAACCGGACGACGTCGTCTTTGAGGAGAGCGGCGAACTCCTCCTCCAGATCCGTGATTTTCTTCCGGGTCTCCTCCCGCAACGTGTACTCACGCAGCTTCGCCGTCAGGATGCTGCGTACGACCGCCTCGGGAGACTCGGCCGCATCTCCCTTGAAATACAGCAACTGAGGAAGTGCAGAAGCGACCGCCTCGGGCGCTACTACCCAGTCGGTGACTTTGTCGTCGGTGCCGGTGGCGTGCTCCTTGAGTAGCTCTGCCCAGCTGTCCTTCACGTTCGGCTTGCCCTCGGGCAGCTTGAGCCCAAGCTCAGAGGCCAGGTCCCTCAACTCGCCGGCCTTTAGAGGGGCGATGTCCCGCAGGGCCGGATTCCGCGGCACCTCCGTCAACCACTCCAGACAGCTGCGCCCACCCTCCACATGGCGTCGGCGCACCCGCAAAAACGGTCCCGTGTCGAGCGCTTTCTCCTCCGCCGGAGAAAGAGTGAATCTGCCCTCGACCGTGACCGTACGCTGCTCCTCGTCCTGGTCCGCGGGCAACGCTGCGCGCACAGGCTCAGCCTCGGCGAAATCGGAGATGTCGCTATCGATGATGCTGCGTTCACCGAGGAGGACCGCGATCGCATCCAGCGTCGCTGTCTTCCCGCAGTCATTGTGCCCGGTCAAGATCGTCTGCTTGTGGATCGGAATGCTCTCGACGTGGCCCAACGAACGGAAGTTGATGACGCTGAGTTCGACGAGTCGCACGGTGCTCCCTTGCAGTACGGCACGAGCGCGTTCGGTGGGCAGCCAGCAACGCGTCGGTGTAACGCCCCCATTTACAACGAGATGGAACTCTAGCGCCTGCCGGGACATGGGGGAGGGCCATCACTCGAAGGTGCGGTTGGTGGCTCTGGGCCAGCAGCAGCCGGCCGGCTGGACACCGGCGACGTACGGGGCTCGGGCCCCGTACCCGGCAGCGTCGTGTCAGCCTGCCGTCACCCGGTCCTGGCACCGCAGCCGCCGCTCCGCACCCAGCCGCCGCTCCGCCCGAGAACGAGGAGGCCTTCGCCGGCATCTTGGTTCATGAAATACCGGGCTGGGCTCGCCGGTGGGGAACGGGCGGCGCGCAAGCACGACGTATTTCTGGCCCGGCCGCGCCCCTGGCGCAACCAGGCATGGGAGACCGACCACAGCAGGACCTGCTGTGCGGGCCACCCTCGGCGGTCAGACGAATGTACGCCTAATGTACGCCTCATGTGCGTGTCGCGTACGCGAGGGCAGCATGGTTATGTCCATCGCATTCCGATGGCGGAGAGCTTCTCCATCCGTTCGGGTGTCAACGTGGCGGCTCTGGATCTCTGATTCCCGACCCATGCCCCAAGCTTGATCTCACGTTCGCCCCCGCCGCTCTTGCCGTTGTCCCCGCTGTCGATGGCGATTCGTTCGACGTGCTTCCTCGGGACCTTAAGGTGGCCCTCGCGCTTGTAGTACTGCTGGGCGGCTGCGTAGTGGAGCGCCCACTTGTCAGCCTGCGTACGGCGTGGTTTGGGTTTCTCGTCGT
>NZ_MPOH02000028.1 GCF_001896135.2 Streptomyces phaeoluteigriseus | reverse complement strand
GGACCGGGACCGCGCCCGGGCCACCTGAAGGGCCGAGAACGGATCGGCGGCCGGGCTACCCGGAGGGACCGGGACCGGTCCGGATCGGCGGCCGGGCCACCCGGAGGGACCGGGACCGGAACTGCGGCCGGGCTACCGGGAGGGACCGGGACCGGATCCGCGGCCGGGCCACCCGGAGGGACCGGGCCCCCGACCGAGGCACCGGAGCCGACCGAGGCGGAGTCTGGCGGCTCCGGTGGCGGCGGGCGGGACTCCGACTCGTTGTTCCGGAACGCCTACTTCCTGATGCTCAGCACCGGTGTCTCCGCCGTGCTGGGCCTCGGCTTCTGGCTCGTGGCCGCCCGCTACTACACCGAGGAGGCCGTCGGGCAGGGCTCCGCCGCGATCGCCGCGATGCGCCTGCTGGCCAGCATCACGGCGACGACGATGATCGGCGCGGTCGTCCGCTTCGTCCCGCGCGCGGGACGGGCGACCGGCGCCCTGGTGTGGCGGGCGTACGCGGCGAGTTCGGTCGTGGTAGCCATCGCCGCCGTCGTCTTCCTGCTCACGCTCGACCTGTGGGGGGCGTCGTACGCGCCGCTCGGTACGACGGCGGCGGGGGCGGCGTTCGTCGTCGCGTGCGTGGCCTGGGCGCTGCTCACCCTCCAGGACGGCGTGCTGACCGGACTGCGCAGATCCGGGTGGGTGCCGGTCGGCAACGCGGTCTTCTCGATCGGCAAGCTGATCCTGCTGATCATCTTCGCCACGGCACTGCCGGCGCTCGGCATCTTCGTGTCCTGGGCCGCCGCGATCGCCTTCTCGACATTGCCGCTGGGCTGGCTCATCTTCCGCAAGCTCATCCCGCGCCAGACCGCGGCCGACCGCGACCTGGAACCGCCCAAGGTCCGAGAGATGGGCCGGTTCCTGGCCGGGGACTCGCTCGGTGCGCTGTTCAGCCTGGCGATGATCAACCTGCTGCCGGTGATGGTCGCGGTCCGCTTCAGCGCGGCGGAGAACGGCTACTTCTACGTGGCGTACACCGTCGGCGGCACCATGGAGTTCATGGCCATCAACATGGCCTCCTCCCTCACCGCCCACGCCTCGCACGACCCGCGCCGGCTCGCCGACGGAGTCCGCGGGGCGCTGCGCCGCATGACGCTGCTGCTGGTGCCGGTGGTCCTGGTGCTGGTGGTGTTCGCGCCGCAGATCCTGCTGCCGTTCAACGAGGACTACGCCGAACACGGGACCACCGTGCTGCGGTTGCTGGCCGCCGGAGCGCTGCCGCGGGTCGTGGTGGAGATGTACATCGGGGTGCTGCGCGTGCAGGGCCGCACCGGTGTGCTCGCCGCGCTCCAGGGCGCCATGTGCACGCTGGTCCTGGGCAGCGCGGCTGTGCTGTTCACCCCGGCGGGCATCGCGGGCGCGGGCTGGGCGGTGCTGCTGAGCATGTCGCTCATCGCCGTCGTGTCGGTCTTCGGGCTGAAGGCCGCGCTCCGTGAGACGAGCCGGATGCCCGCCGCGGTGCCGGCCGACGCCCCGCCCGCCGACCGGGCCGACCCGGACCCCGCCCCCGACGTACGCCGCAGGAGGACGGCGCCCGTTGGGCCCGGCTGAACCCCACCGCCGGGTACGGCACGAGCTGGGCGCGCAGGGCGGCGTACGAGCGGGGGGCTTACGACGAGGACACCGTCGCGCTGTTCATAGGGCGTCCCGGCTACGAACGCGAGGCACTCCAGGCCGACACGCTCGCGGTGATCGTCCGCCCGCACAAAGACACACCGCCGGTCGGACCGGTGGAGCGCGGCGAGGCGTCGACACCGGCGCCCGGTCACGAGGTCGACGGCCTCTGGTCCGAGCGCGGACAGCGCCGGCTGCGTGCCGGACTGTGGAGCCTCCTCGGTATCGCCACGGTGTCCTACGTCGTGGCGTTGCGGGACCTGCCGTGGCTGGGCGGGACGCTGTCGGGCGGTCTCGCCGAGCCGTTGAGCGGGCGCGGGATGCTGGGCCTGCTGCCCGGTCCGGCGCTGCTCGCCGGGGGAACGCTGCTCCTGCTGTTTGTCGCCGCCGTGACCCTGGGGGTGCGGCACGACCCGTGGCTGCCGGGCACGGCGCTGGGTGCGGCCGCCCTCGCGCTGTACGCCGTACCTGTCGCCCTCGGACGGGAACCGCGGGCGCTGGGTGGGGCGTTCTCCACGCAAACGGCGGAGTTCTTCGCACAGACCCTGGGCCTCCCCGGGCCCGAACCGCTGCTGCGCTGGGTGCCGCCCGTCTGCCAGCTGCTCTGCCTCGTGCTGCTGTGGCTGCTGCTCGACCGCGTCGGTCGGCGCTTCGGTGACCGTCTGGGCGGGCGGCTGCCGTGGGTGGCGCGCTGGGGGATCGTCTATCTCGTCGCCGTGGGGGGCTGGGCGGGGAGAGAGGCGCTCGCGCCCGCCGCGCTGCCGCTGCTCGGCCTGCTGTTCCTGCTCCTCCTGCTCCTGTCGGTGCACCGCGCCGAGCCGCGGGCGGAGCCCGCACCGGATCCGCACCTGTCGCGGGTGAGCGAGAGATCGCAGCTGAGCGACACAACGCGGGTGAGCGACGCATCGCAGATGAGCGACGCATCGCGGAAGAGCGACACGCCGCGGGTGAGCGACAGAAGTGCCATGAGCAGCCCCGTCACCGCCCGAACAAGCGACCCGTCCAGCGACCCGTCCAGCGACCCGTCCAGCGACTGATCAAGCTCAGAGCCGAACCGCCAGGGGGGAACCGTCGTGCGTCCGCAAGCCACTCCACGCGAGAGATCCGAGCCGGAGCCCGTGACCGTTCCGGCCGTACCCGACCCGGCAGGCCCGGCCGGTGGTGAGCCCGTGCGCGATCTCTCGGACCTTCCGCCTAGACGCCCCTGGTGGCACGCCGCGTCGCACCCGGCGCCCGCGCTGCTCGTCGCGCTCGCCCTGTGGGGCTGGGCGGTGACGCACACCGAGGTCTCGAACCTCGACGACTTCGGCCTCGTCACCGCCGTGCACCCCGCGTTCTGGGCGGGACTGGCGCTGCTCACCGTCGGCTTCTGGGTCACGCTGCGCGGCCCGAGCCGCCACCCCGCCTGGGCGCCGGCGTATGTCGTGGGACTGCTCGTGATGGAGCGCGCCACCCAGGCGGTGCTCTATCCGACACCCCTGTACGCCTGGGCGTGGAAGCACGACGCGGTCATCGACCACCTGCTGACGGCGGGCCGGCTGGAGAACGCGGACGCGATCGGCGACATGGCCGTCTACGACCAGTGGCCCGGCTTCTTCGCCGCCCAGGCCGCGCTGGTACGGCTGCTGGGCGTGGACTCGGCCGCACAGTTCATGGCGTGGTGGCCGCTGGTGTCCAGCCTGATGCTGCTGCTCCCGCTGCTGCTGCTCTACCGCACCTTCACCGAGGACCGGCGGCTGATCTGGACCGGGGTCTGGCTCTTCTGCGTCGCCAACTGGGTCGGCCAGGACTACTTCTCACCCCAGTCCGTGGCCTTCGCTCTGCACCTCGGCGTGCTGGCCGTCGTCCTGCGCCGCTACGGCCGCCCCGGCCAGTCCGCCGAGCAGCAGCGGCGGGCCGTGTGGACGGTGCTGCTCACGCTGCTGGTCGTGGCCATCGTCATCTCGCACCAGCTCACGCCGGGCATGCTGATCGTCTCGCTGGCCGCCCTCTTCCTCACCCGCCGCTACCGCGACAAGGTCCCGCTGGTCACGACCGCCGTCATCTTCCTGGCCTGGTGCCTCACGGCCGCCCTGCCCTTCCTCTCCGCCGCGCTGCCCGACATGATCCGTTCGATCGGCGACATCGGCGGCAACGTCTCCACGGGTTACGGCGCCACTCCGACCGGCGCCGGCGCGGTGACGACGTCCTGGGTCGCCCGGCTGTTGTCGGCCTCGGTGCTGCTGCTCGCGGTGGCGGGCGTGCTGCGCCAGCCGGTGCTGCGCCACCGCGCGATGCCGCTGCTGCTGCTCGCGGCGGCCCCCCTGCCGATGCTCGGGGCGAGCAGCTACGGCAGCGAGATGATCTTCCGGGTGCTGATGTTCATGCTGCCCGGCGCCGCCTTCTTCGCCGCGGCGGCCCTGCTCCCGCAGGTGCGCACCCTGACGGCGATGGAGAAGACCAGCCGGACCGAGCCCCGCCGCTACGTGTGGCTCCCGCTGCTCGCGCTCCTCGCCGGCACCCTCGCCTTCGTGCCGAGCTACTCCGGCAAGGACCGCATCAGCTACTTTCCGCCGGACGAGGTGGACCTGGTGCGACAGGTCATCGACCAGGCACCGGACGACTCCCTCGTCGTCGCGGCCGACCGCAACTATCCGCTGGCGTTCGCCGACTACTGGAGAGTGGACCACTACTGGTTCCTCGACGACGACCGCGACCACGTCGACACCATCGTGCGCGCTCCGGCGACCACCCTCGCCCGTGACATGTCCGCCGTGGAGTCACCGGGCCGCGCCTATCTGCTGTTCAGCCGCGGCCAGTTCGCCGACTCCGAGATGAACGGGCTGCTCACGAAGGGTCAGTTGGACCGCATACGGCAGTCCGTCGGCGCCTCGCCCCTGTTCGAGCGGGTGGCGGGGAACGACGCAGGGGTGGCCTACGTTCTGAAGGAGACGGGCCGATGACACCGCAGGAACTGGTCGTACGGACGCTGCCCCCGTTCGGTGGCTGGCTGGCGCTGTCCACGCTCGCGCTGCCCGACGGCTCCGTGCTGCGGGGCGCGGCCATGGTCGCCTTCCTGGCGGCGGCGCCGGGCGCCGCGGTGCTGAGAATCTGCGCTCCCGCGCTGGCGGTGGTCCCCGCCACGGGGCCCGTGGAGCGCCGGGACCCGGCTTTCGAGCACCACTCCGACCTGCTCGAACGGCTGATGCTGGCCGTCTTCGTGAGCGTGGCCCTCGTGCTGCTCGCCGGGACGGTGTTCATCGCCACGCACGCCTTCAGCGCGCAGCGCGTCCTGCTGACGCTCACGCTGCTCACCACGGTCGCCGCGTTCTGCCCGCGGCTGCGCGCCTCCCCGCCGAGGACTGCGAAGGGTTCTACTCCGTGAGGCTGCTCCACCCCGGCGACGAGGGCTACGCCCCGCGCGACGGCCGCCCACCCGGCGACGACGACGGCCGCGCACGTCCGAGCGCCCGCCCGCGTGGCGGCGACGCCCGCCCGCCTGGTGATGATGACGACCGCTGGCCCCGCGGCGACGACGGCCGCGCTTCCCGAGACGACGCCCGTGCGCCCGGCGACGACAGTTCGGCCCCGGCGACGACGGCCGCGCCCCGCGCGATCGCTGTCTGCCCGGGGGTGGCGACGGCCGCGTACGTCCGAACTCCCGCACGCCTGGCGGCGAGGCCCGCCCGTCCGGCGGCGACGCCCGCCCGTCCGGCGACGGCGCCTGCCCGCCTGGCGGCGAGGCCCGGCCGCCCCGCGACGGCGCGCACCCGCCCGGAGACAACGACGGCCGCCGATCCCGCGAGGACGACTTCCGTACGCCCGGCGACGACACGCCGTCCCCCGGCATCGACACCCCGCCCCCTGGCAACGAGGGCGGCGCACACCGCCACCGGCGCCCGCGTGACCCCGGCCGTGC
>NZ_MPOH02000027.1 GCF_001896135.2 Streptomyces phaeoluteigriseus | reverse complement strand
GCCTTGAGCGCCACGGTCAGCGGTCCGGCGGTCACGAACCTCGCCGTCAGCGATCCCAGCCCCGCGGTCAGCAGTCCCACGGTCATGAGCCCCGCGGTCAACGGCCCCACGGTCATGAGTTCCACCGTCAGCAGCCCCACGGTCATGAGCCCCGCGGTCATGAGCCCCGCGGTCAGCGATCCCACGGTCACGCCCCCCACCGTCAGCGGCCCCACGGTCACGACCCCCGCGTTCGGCGGCGATGCGGGCGAGGAGGTCGAGGGTGAGACCCATGCCGACCACGTCGTGCACCGCGAGCTTGAGGCGGAGCGCCTCACGGCCGTGCCGCTCCGCGCGCTCCCAGTCGCCCTTCACGGTGTGGGCGAGGGCCAGCATCCGCTCCACGTACGACAGCACCCACTGCTCGCCGTGCCCCGCGCACAGCCTCCGGGTCTCCTCGCAGACGGCGATGGCCTCGTCGGCGCGGCCCAGGAAACTGAGGGCGCAGGCGAGTTCGACGCGGTCGAGGCCGACGAGGCTGAGGTGCCCGCCGGGGACCCGGCCGCGGTCGACACCGGCCCGGAAGTGGGCCAGGGCGCCCTCCAGGTCGTCGCTGAAGAGGCGGATGACGCCGATGACGTAGTCGGCGTGGGCCGCCTCCGCCGCGTCGCCGAGGCGGTGGGCCAGGTCGCGGGCCTGTTCCGCGTGGTGCCGGCCGCGGGTGAGGTCCTCGGGGCAGCCGGCGAGGAGGCCAGACACCCACAGGGCGCGGGCGCGTTCGGGGGTGGGCTCGGGGTTGGCGGCCAGGGCGCGGTCGAGCCAGAAGCGGCCCTCGCGGGGGGCTCCGCAGGCGTGCCAGTGGAACCACAGGGTGCCGGCCAGGCGGAGGCCCGCGAAGGCCTCGCCGGGGGTGGTGAGGCTGAAGTCCAGGGCGGCGCGCAGGGTGTCCTGGTCGGCGCGGAGACGGGTGACGATGCCGGGCTGGCCGGGCCCGAACCAGTCGCGCTCGCAGGTGGCCGCCCGGTGCTGCATCCAGTCGCGGAGGCGGGTGCGGGTGGCGTGCTCCTCGCCGGGGTGTTCGCGAAGGCGCTCCAGGCCGTACTCGCGGAGGGTGTCCAGGAGGCGGAACCTGACGCCGCCGGCGGAGTCGGTCTCCCGGCAGAGGACGGACTTGTCGACGAGTCCGGCGATGGCGTCGAGGACGTCGTACGGCTGGAGGGGTGGGGTGCGGGGGTGCCGAGATGCCGGGTCGGGC
>NZ_MPOH02000026.1 GCF_001896135.2 Streptomyces phaeoluteigriseus | reverse complement strand
GGTCGCGCGCGACCGTGCCAACCCCGGGCCGACATCCCGCCCCCGCAGCTCGCGCGCACCTGGCCACTACCGAGCAGGTCCTGGCTCCGCCCGCCCGTGTCGAGATGTCGGCCGACGGGCGCGGCGCCCGGTCCACCGGCGTGACCGCCCCGGCCCACCCGGCCTCCGCCGACCACCTGGGCCGCCGACCCGCCGTTGCCGGGACTCCGTGCGACGCGCGCGCAGGCCCCTGACGCCCCGGCTCTCACTCCCCGGCCGACCGAACATGACGCGACGGTCGAACGAACCAGAACAAAACGCCATGGCTCGCCACCCCTTCCGCCACGCAGAAATATCTATCAGCATGCATATGCCGAGTCGGCGTGCCGCCGACGGGCCGGAGCCCGGTTCCGGTGGCGCCCGTGTGCGGCCGCCGTTCCGGGCGGACCTGACGGAGCCGGATGATGAGCTATGCGATGTGGGCGCGCGGCGTGGAGTGGCTCGCCGCCGCCGCGAGGGACCCGCGGAGCTGCAAGCGGGACTGGGATCAGGGCCACGGCGTCACCCTGCTGGAGGCGGGCCGCTACTGGAACCTGCTGAGCGTGCCGGACCGCTTGGGCCTGCTCGCCCTGGACCTGCTGTGGCAGCCGGCGCTGCCCGTGCCGGGGCCGACCCTCGTGGACACGGCGGCCCACCGGGTCGGCTTCTTCCTCCCGCCCGACCCGGCGAGCCGCTGGATCGGCGAGGGGCTGAGACACGTGGGCCGGGGCTCCTGGGTCGCGGTGCCCCCGCCGTACCGGTCGGCCCGCTCCCTGGAATGGCTGATCCCGCCGGACGGGACGGGTGCGCTGCACTCCCCCGGCACACTGGAAACGGCGCTGCGCCAGGCCAACGGCACCCTGGCCGTCCTCACACCACCGCGCGGCGCCTAACGCCTCACGGGCCCGACACTCCGGGGGAGCCCGGTGAAGGACACCCACTGCACCTCTGGACGAGCGGGCACGGTCCGGCCGCGGGCGTGCACTCCGCGACGAGGCGGGCGTGGATCGGCCTACGACGGTCTCGTCGCCCGGCACGCGGCCGGCCGCCTCGGCCGCTCGGAGGAGGTCGCCGAGCTGATCGCCTTCCTGCTGTCGGACCGCGCCTCGTTCGTGCGGCCGACCGGGCGGAAGGCGGCATCGGAGGCTCGGGCGCCGGGGTCAACTCACCTGCGCGGTACGGCAATTCCGACAGTCGCGCGCAGAAGCGAACAGATACCGGACACTTTCCGATCGAAGTCTCCCTCGACCGTGCGAGATCGGTCGATGACGGTGTGTACTGTGCTGCGAGTGCCCGGTCCGCACTCCCGGACCCACCCCTGCCCCGTCCTTCCCCGGAACGCCGACCCTCCCTGGAACCGAATCGATGATCGAACTACCGGACCTGGTGGCCGGTGGCCTCGCCGCCGGCACACTGTCCGCGCTCGCCCTCGGCGGCGGGCTGCTGCGGTTGCGACGGCAACAGACCAGGCAACGGGCGGAGACGACCGCACTGCGAACCCAACTCGACGGCTCACTGAGGGCGTTCACCGCCGAGGTCGAGCATCTCGCGGCCCGGCGGGTGCCCGCCGCCGCCCAGCAGGTGGCCCATCCGCATCTGGCGGTCCCCGGTCCCCTCCAGCCGCTGACGGTCGGCACCCCGCTCGGCATCGCCCTGGAGAACGTGCTCCTGACGCTCCAGTCCGAGGTGGCCTCCCAGCGCACCCGCGTCGACGCCGCCGCACAGGCCGGCATGCGCGGCGCCACCCGGGAGATCCAGGCAGCCCTGTACCGACTCCAGGACGCCCTGCGGCGACTCCAACAGCGTTATGATGACCCCGAGTTGGCGCAAACCCTCTTCCAGCTCGACCACGAGAACGAGCAGTCGCTGCGGCGCGCCCAGGTCGCCGCCGTGGTGTGCGGGGCCTGGGTGGGGCTCGCCCGCGAGGAGTCGCACCTGGTGGACGCGGTCACCGGCGGCCAGGCCCGGCTCGCGGGCTACCAACGCGTCAAGGTCCACAACCACCTGGAACCCGGCACGGCCCTGGTCTCGCACGCCGTGGAACCCGTCGCCATCATCGTCGCCGAACTCCTCGACAACGCGCTGCGGCACTCCGCACCCGACACCGACGTCGTGGTGAGCCTGGAACACGTCCACCACGGGGTGTGCGTCACCGTCGACGACGCGGGCCTCGGCATGACCCGCGACGAACGCGACCGCGCCCAGCGGCTGGTGGCCGGTGACGCCCCCATCCTCCTCACCGACCTGGGTGACCCGCCGCGCATGGGCCTGGCCGCGATCGGCCGTCTGACCCGCCAGTTCGACCTGGGCGTCGACGTCTCCTCGACCTCCCCCTACGGCGGGGTGCGCGCGGTGCTGCGGGTGGACAGCCACCTGCTGAGCCGCCTCGACCCCACCGACCGGCCGCCGGCCCCGAGCGCCCCGCGCACCACCCGCAAGTCCGTCCCCGCCGCCGCGCCGCCCCCGTCGCACGCCTACGGGACGGAGGAGGCCGTACCGGACGCCCCCGGGCACCACACGGCCATGGGCGTGGACAAGGACGAGGACAGGGACGGGGACGGGCTGCCGCAGCGGCGACGCCGCCGTACCCGACCCGCCGCGGCCGCCGCCGTACCCGAGACGTCCGCACGCCCGCGCCGTCCCGCCCGGCCCGGCGGCCGGAGGA
>NZ_MPOH02000025.1 GCF_001896135.2 Streptomyces phaeoluteigriseus | reverse complement strand
CGCGGACCGGGCCACGCGGAAGTCCAGGTCGGTCCGACCGGATCCCGCGTCCGGGCCACGCGGACCGGGCCACGCGGAAGTCCAGGTCGGTCCGACCGGATCCCGCGTCCGGGCCACGCGACCGTCCGAAGCGAACCGGTCAGGTGTCGCTCGCCCGAAGCACCGCCGCGGCCCAGCCGGCGGCCGCGGCGGCGGAGCAGGCCAGAGCCCGCCGTTCCCTCGCCGCGCAGGGGCGGGGACGAGCGAGCGGCGGCATACTTCGAAGGGGGGCCGTGCATCCCCAGGGAGACTCGTGATGGGGCGGAGTCACCATTTCCACCTTGATGTCGGCGGGCACTCGGTGACCGTGAACATCGATCACGGCCGTCATGGTGCCGCGGAGCTGCTGGTCGACGGCAAGGAAACCGGTCGCGCCGAGATCCATGGGCGTCGTCCTCTGACCCTGACCGGCGAGCTGCCCACCGATCCTCCGAGGCCCGTGAGCGTCCGCGTCACGCCGGGGCCGGGCGGTGCGCCGCGCTGTACCGCTGTGCTCGACGGGGCGGAGACGGTGATGCCCCCACGGGCATTCTGAACCCAGGTGTCCCGCGGCAAGGCGCCGCAGGCACGGAGGTCGCGGCACCGGCTGCCGGAGAGCGCTGTCCGGGCGCCCCTGACGAGGGGAGGAGCGAGCCATGAACGGGCCGGTGGTGGTGGGAGTGGACGGCTCGCCCGCTGCCCTGGCAGCCGTGGACGCCGCGGCCCGAGCCGCGACACTGCGAGGCGTGGAACTGCGTGTGGTGCACGCCTTTCTGTGGCCGGCCATGCACGCGCCGCCGGCTTCGTCAGTGCTCGGACCTCCCACCGCCGCCCTGCACGAATCGGTCGAACGGATCGTGGTGGACGCCGTCGAACGTGCGCGGGGCCAGGCGACGGGCCTGCGTGTCGACCATGCCGTGATCGTCGGTGAGGCATCGATGGTTCTGCGGGAACAGTCGCGCACGGCACAGCTCGTCGTGGTCGGCCACAGAGGCTCCCAGAGGCTCGCCGAGTTGCTTGCGGGGTCCACCGCCGTAGAGCTGAGCGCGCACGGTCACTGTCCGGTGATGGTCGTCAGGGGACGCCCCGACCCGGCCGGTCCGGTGGTGGTGGCTGTCGACGGTTCTCCCCAAGGACAGCCCGCCATCGCGTTCGCCTTCTCCGAGGCAGCCCTGCGGGGCGCGGACCTGGTCGCGCTCCACGCCTGGAGCACCTGGACCGATCACCGCGAGCACGCGCTCGGCCGCCCGGTGGACCTTGTGGAGATCGTGGGCGAGGTGGACCGGCTCCGGCAGGAGGAGGAGCGAGAACTGGCCCTGGCCCTCTCAGCGCACCGCGAGCGGTACCAGGGCGTCACCGTGCGGCCCCGCCTGGTCCGCGGCCGCACCCGCCCGGCCCTGATCGAAGCGAGCGCACACGCCCAGCTGATGGTGGTCGGCGCGCGGGGGCACGGCGGCTTCACCGGCCTGCTCCTCGGCTCGGTCAGCCAGGCAGCCCTCCATCACGCCCAGTGCCCGGTCACCGTGGTGCGCTCCGACCTCTGATCACTCCGCCGTCGGCCGCGGTTTCCCGCTCCCACGGGCACGGCGCACGGACTCAGCCCGGCCACCCACGCAGGTGAGGTGCTGCCGACGACGGTCATGGTCGGCTCCGCGGGCAGGGCGGCGGACCGATCGCTGTGCGACCCGGCCGCCTCCAGCCGTGCCCCGTCCCGGGCGCGGCTGGAGGAAGATCGCCGCACGCCGCACGCCGCACGCCGCACGCCGCACGCCGTACGGGGACAGGGCGGAAACTCCCTGTCCCCGTACGCGAGGCGCCTACGACCGGCGTGGCGCGGTGCTCAGTACTGCTCGGTCTCCACGAAACCCGCGTCCGCGTCGTCGTCGGCGCCGAGGGCGTCGGCGACGGCCGCGGGGTCGAATCCGGGCGGGCTGTCCTTGAGGCCCAGGCCCATGCCGGCCAGCTTCGCCTTGACCTCGTCGATCGACTTCGCACCGAAGTTGCGGATGTCGAGCAGGTCG
>NZ_MPOH02000024.1 GCF_001896135.2 Streptomyces phaeoluteigriseus | reverse complement strand
CTCCCTCTCCGCCTCCGCCTTGGCCTCGGCCTTCTCCTTCTCGGCCTCCGCCTTCTCGCGGTCCCGCTCGGCCTTGGCCTCCGCCTTCTCCCTCTCCGCCTCCGCCTTGGCCTCGGCCTTCTCCTTCTCGGCCTCCGCCTTCGCGGCCGCCGCTTCAGCCGCCGCCTTTTTCTTCTCGGCATCGGCCTCCGCCTCGGCGGAGATCTCGGAGAGGGGACGGTCGTCCTTGTCGGTGATGCTGGTGTCGAACGCCTTCTCGGCGGCCTTGAATGCCTTGTGGATGTCGACAATGGCCTCGGCGCCCGCCGTACTGAGCCAGTCCTGCACGGACTGCTCCCAACGGCGCACCGCCTCGTCGGCGATCGCCTTCCACGTGGTCATCTCGCTCGGCTTGCCGTACGACTTGCCCTCGATGACGATGTCGTTCTGGAAACCGGTGGTCGACACCACGTAGTTGTGCCACGTGGCGTACGGCCCGCCGCTGGACACCGTCTCGATGTCCGTCTTGTCGTACTGGGTGTCGAAGAGGGTCAGCCGGGCGTTCTGCAGCATGTCGTACAGCCAGCGCTGCGGATTGCTCTCGGCCTTCCACGCCTCCCAGGCGTCGTAGAGCTTCTGCGCCTGGGCGAGGAGAACTCCCTGGGCCTCGGCCAGCGCCCGGGCCGGCTCGGAGGTCACCGTCACACCGTCGACGGTGACGGCGCTGCTGTCGCCGCCCTTGCCGTTGAGCTGGTCGGCGTAGCCCTCGTAGTTCCGGGCCAGTTTGTGGATGAGCTGCTTGAAGATGGCGGCCGACGTGCCGTCCCAGGAGTCGCTGCCCTCTCCGATGTCCTCGGTGTCCCACTTGCCGACGGTGCCCGCGCTGTCCTCGAAGAACTTGACCACCCGGTCGAAGGCCTTGGCCGCTTCCGTGAAGGTGCGCAGGTCGACGTAGTCGGCATCGTTCACCGGGTAGCCGCGGTTCTTGAAGCCGTGGGTCGAGTAGGGCCACATGGTGATCTGCGAGAGGGCGTCCTTGGCTCCGTAGACGTACCGGACCAGCGCGTTGGTGTTCCAGTCGAGCTTCTCGCCCTCCTTGTTCCAGCCGCCCTTGTCCTTCAGGCGCTCGCTCGTCTTCGTGTAGTCCGGGATCACGTCGTCCCCGCTCGGCGGCAGGGCCTGGCCGGACGCGAGGAAGGTGATGTGGGCGCGGTACCGGTAGAGGTACTTCCCCGGGGACACGTCCTGGGAGTCGTCGCTGGGGCGGTAGAACGGGATGGTGTAGTCGGTGTTGTGCGTCTTCCATCCGCTCGATGACAGGAAGCCCGACGCGTACTCCGGGCCCCCGTGTTTGTCCAGCCGGACGTGCATCAGCGGGATGCCGTCGTTACCCTTCAGATCGTCGAACAACGTTTTCCGCTCCGGCAGTACATAGCCGGTGAGCAGGTCAACCGCTTTCTTCCAGTTGTCGTTGTTGTTGTCCTCGGGGTTGGCCATCGCCGAACTCCGCTACTCTTTCTCTTCGGTAGCACCCGGATTGTCGAGATCACTGTCGACATCCTCGAAGATGTCCATGAAATCGTCCGCGGTGATGTTCTCGAGGTTCTTCCCCTGGCTCTTGGCCAGTTCGTCGATGGTGTCCCACAACGCCTGCTCGAGGTCCTCGAAGAGGACCGTCTGGTCCTCGAGGATGCGCACGACCTCACCCGCGCCCTGCTGGATGACCTTGTTCAGGGCACCCCCGCCGACCGCGCTGTTCTCGCCGGCCATGAGGCCGATGACCAGCGGCTTCGCGGAGTCGATCGTCGTGGTCGAGATGCTGTCCGCGATGAACGAGATGGCCGGTCCGGCGGTCGGACTGTCCTTGAGGATGTTCTCCAGCGTCGTACGGAAGCCGTCGATCTGGTTGTTGATGAAGTTCTTCAGGAACGTGCTGTCGAGGACCGTGACGGCCACGTGATCACCCTTCCGTCACCGGCCGGCGTCAGCGGCCGCCGATCCTGATGTCGCCCCACCGCTGCGACAGGTTCTGCTCCGTGTAGCGGTAGTTGGAGGAGATCTCGGTGAGCAGCCCGGAGTGGTTGGCGAGCAGGTTCTTGATGTTCTCGACAGCGTTGTCCCACTTCGCCTGGACGTCGCTGTAGACGTCCCGGTCGTCACCGATCCAGCTGTTCCGGAGTTCGGCCAGTTCCATCTCCAGATTGGCCAGAATGCTCATGATCGCCTGGGACTGGCCGACCATGTCCTCGGACGCGCCTTCGGCATGGTTGTAGTCGACGTAGATGTAGCCGTCGGAGAAGTCCATCGGATTCCTCGATTCACCGGAGAACTACGGGAGTTGAAGGGTCTGGGGTCCGCTGGGTGCGTCGGGGTCAGTTCGACGACGTGTTGGTGCCGTTGAGCTCGTCGAACACCTGCGTGGAGCGTGAGTACTCCGCGTCGATCGCGTCACTGGTGGACCCCTGCACCAGCCCGTGCTCCTTGAGGGTTCCGTTCAGCTCGTCCACCATCCGGTCCAGGTTGATCAGAATGGTGTCGACGTGCTCGTCCCACTGCTCCAGCAACTTCTTGTACTTGCCGCCGTCGACGCCGCCGTAGTTCGAGGCGAGCGTGTGCGAGGTGGACTGGACGTCCTGCTGGCAGCGCTGAACACCGGTGAAGGCCTGTTCCAGCGCCATGATTCCGTTACGGGTCGCGTTTTCTTCGGACTGCTGCATGGCCATGTAAGGAAACTCCCTTTCGGCGGAACTCACCGGGCTGCGGCCCCCATGTCACCCTGCGGGCAGACAGAGCGCCCCGGCGAGCGTGACCGACTCGCAGGGCCATGGGATGGCCAGATGCTATGCAGGCCCCAACTTGTTTGGCAATTGCCCGTGGAACCTCGGCGTCCCCTATTCCGGGCTCAATTGAGCAAGAATCCGGAATTCATGCCGCTCAAGTGAGCGGCACGGGGAATGCGGCGGACAGATCGGGCAGCCGACACCGTCCGTCGGACGCCGTCGGCTGCCCGGCTTAACGGGAGGTGACCACGTGGACGCCAAGAATTTCCCTTCCGGACGGCCTCCGGCGGCCCCGGCCTCTTCCCTCCCGGCCCCGCCCTCTCCCTCCCGCCCGCTACTGCCCAGGGCACCGCAGCGTCACCCGTGCTTCGCCCTCGGACGCCGCTTCGGGGGTCAGATCCGGTCCGCTGGGCAGCATGGCCAGCATCGGGGACGGCATCGTCCGCGCTTCGGTGCCCTCGTAGCCCAGCGCCTTCACCGCCTCCTGGGACAGCAGCCGGTATTTCACGCCCTCGTCCGTCACCAGATACGTGGTGTCGCCCAGTGCGCTGCCGCTCGCGCTCAACGCCCTGACGAGCGCGCCCTTCCCCGCCCGTACGGCGATGGAGTCGACCTTCAGGCAGCCGGGTTCGACCTCGGGGGCCGGCGCCTGCACGGCCGGGGGCAGTGCGTCCTCGGGCAGCACCGAGGTGCCCACCCGCACACCGGAGTTCGCTGAGTCGACCTCGGCGCAGGCCACGGAGCCGGTGTCGACGGTGACCGCTTTCGGGGGCTTCTCGGGCAGCTTCGCCGAGCCCGAGGCGCGCGCGTCGGGAGCGAGGTGCCCGGCCAGGGTGTCCGCACCGAGCGTCGCCACGGTCGCGGCTTCCCCGCCGTACGCCTTCTCACGCGTTTGCGGGTCGCCCAGCAGGAGGGTGGCGCCGGTGTCGGTGAGGGGGATGAGGCCCTCCCTTGTGAGCAGGTGATGGCGGGGGGAGGAGCCGGGTACGTCGACCTTGAAGAGCTGGCCGATCCTGGTGCTCCGTCCGGCCAGCTCGGGGCCCTTCCCGCCCCTGCCGGGGACGTCGGCGGGCGCGAGGTCGGGCCCCAGCGGGAAGGCGTCGAGGAACGCCGCGGAGACGGGTCGCGGGACGACGTCGCCGTAGCCGAGCGCCTCGGCCGCCTTCGCCCGCTCGTCCAGGCGCAGCCGGCCGCCCTGCCACAACACATAGGTGGCGTCGTCCGGGCCGGTGACCAGCAGGCCTTCGTTCTCGCCCAGTTGCCTGCCGCCGGGCACGTCCTGCGCGGCGCCGGTGCCGAGGGCGAGCGTCGTGGTCGCCGCGACGACGCCCGTCGTCCGCGGGAGGATCCCGGAGCACACCAGCCACGGCGTGCGGTCCAGGTCGTCAGTGCCCGGCAGCGCCTCGGGCCCGTCGGGGATGCCGATGGGCGTGCCGTGCGGGGTTCCGGCCAGTGAGGATGTGCGCACGGTCGTGACGCCGACATCTCCGCCGGTCACCAGCCGGGCCGACGCGTAGTTGCGCACCGGGCGCAGTCGGCCGTCCAGGTACAGGTAGCGCGCGCCGGTCTGCTTGTCGACGATCAGGTTCTCCCCCGAGCGCCACGAGTCGTTGCCACCGGGTCTGATGAGTCCGAAGACGAAGGCGCCGGCGCACACCAGCACGGCGATGATCACGCCGATCGCGGCGCCGCGGTTGGTCCGGCCCAGCGGGCTCTCCGGGGAGTCCGGCTCGGCGCGCAGCATGGCCGAGGCCAGCCGCCCCATGATGAAGAGGTGCGCCTGTACTTGGTCGCGTTTGCTGTGCATGGTCGCCGTTCTCCCGGGTCAGCCGTTGATGCCGCGGAGCCGGCCGTAGACACCCATCGACCAGAGCGTCAGCGGCAGGATGCTGATGGCGGCGAGTGAGTGCAGCAGTTCGGCCGCCCGCCCCCAGTACGGGACGAGTCGCCGTCCGGGCACGGTCCATGAGGCGATGGTGATCGCGGCGGCCAGCCCCAGCACGCCGGCCGTCAGGGTCAGCCGGTCCAGCGGGGCGAGGGAGCGCGCGGCGACGAACAGCAGCAGGATCACGCCCCAGGCCCCGGCGGCGGTCAGCGCCAGCCGCTGCCAGACGTTGCCCAGCCCCCGGCTGTGCAGCAGCAGCAGGAGCGAGAGGGCCACGACGGTGAGGACCTCGGCGAGGTCCGGCACGGCCATGAGCGCCACCTGGCAGGGCAGACAGACCAGGCCGATGGCGCCGTAGAGGGCGGTCATCCAGCCGTCCGCCAGCGCGGAGCGCGCGTCGACGTCCGAGGAGGAGTACGGGTCGATGCCCTGCTGCAGTTGCTGGACGTTGGTCGGCAGGGGTGGCATCCGCATGCCGGCCAGCCGGAACGACAGGGTCGGGACGAACCCGCCGAAGAGCACCACCACGACGGCCACCACACCGGCCGCCTGCTCCGGTGCCAGGTCCACAGTGATCAGGGCTGCACCGAGCGCGCCCGCCGCAGCGACACAGGCCGCGCCCATGAACAGCGCGGGGTGGACACCGACCGCGGCCAGCGCGAGCACCGCGCCCGCGCCGCCGGCCGCGGACGCCGCCAGCAG
Source organism: Streptomyces phaeoluteigriseus (assembly GCF_001896135.2). GTDB lineage: Bacteria > Actinomycetota > Actinomycetes > Streptomycetales > Streptomycetaceae > Streptomyces > Streptomyces phaeoluteigriseus. The sequence goes on along the minus strand of NZ_MPOH02000024.1, from coordinate 5,192 downwards.
CCGGGCGCCGAGGACGGCCTCGCCGTCGGCGCCGCCCAGGTCGCCGCCGGGCAGCAGCCAGCCCGCCAGGGCGAAGTAGGGGGCCGCCATCAGGCCGAGCACCGAGCCGGCTCCGGCGTCCCCGACGGCGCGGGAGGCGGAGCCGCGCCGGCGATCAGCAGCAGTCCTGCGGCCGAGGCGGCGACGGCCCGTATCCAGCCCGCGGTTCCCGGCATGGCCAGCAGCACGATGCCCAGCGCGAGGGTGGACGCGGCCAGTCCGCGCAGCAGACGCCGGCCTGCCTGGGCGCTCCAGCCGTGCGGTCTGCGGCCCATGCCGTCGGCGATGCCGTCGACCAGGTCGTCGATGTGCACCTCGGGGAGCGCCTCGGTGCGCGGTCGCAGGTAAAGCTCCTCTCCGTCCCGCAGACCGAGGGAGTCCAAGGTACTCTCGGGGTCGAGCGGTGGACCGCCGAGGCGTTGGAGCACCCAACCTCCGTGCTCCAGGCCGGATTCCTCCAGGTCGTCCCCTCCGTAGCCGATCACTGTGGGCAGCAGGTCGGCGATGGGGACGTCGGAGGGCACGGCCAGGTCGACGGTCCTGGCCGGGGCCCGTACGGTGACGCGGCACAGGTTTGCCGTCTGCATCTCAGTCATGGATTCGGGGTTCACACTTTCTGGCGGGCCACGGGATGCGCGGTGGCTGGAAGGTGGCAGGCACACCGGTCGGTCGCCGAACGCGACGAAATGCTCGGACAGGGCATGCGCCGACGAGTTTGACCGTACGCCGGGGCTTTTCGCAACACCACTCCTGGAGTTCAGCGTCAGGGAACTCCAGGGAAATTGTCCCGCCGCCGTGGCGCGGGACCCTGACGCTTTGCCAGTAGACCCGCGACCTCTTTGCCAGAAGACCCGCGACGTTCCCGCGGGGTTCCCCCGGAATTCTTCCGAAATCATTGAGGAGGACGTTCGTTGAGCGTGATCCTGTTCCGCCGGCCGGCCCGTCGTAAAGGTCCGGAAATGCCGTCGGGGGAACTGAGCCTTCAGGAGCCGCCCACGCTTCCCGAAGTCGTGCCGGACAGTTCCGCGGTGTGGACGTATCTGCCGATGGCGCTGATGTCGGTCTCCATGATGCTGATGTTCATGCGGCCGGGGATGAGCCAGAGCAGCGGCGGATTCATCTACCTCGCACTCGGCGTGATGGTCGTCGCCTCGGCGGGGATGATGCTCGGCCAGGTCATGCGCCGCAACGGCGAGCGCAAACAGCGGATGAAGGGCGAGCGCCGCGACTACCTGCGGTACCTGCGGCAGACCAGGCGCATGGTGCGGGCGTCCATCGTGGAGCAGCAACGCGCCCTCTCCTGGCGTCATCCCGAGCCCGACGCGCTGTCGTCGCTGGCGCGCAGCACCCGGCTGTGGGAACGCCGGGCGTCGGACGAGGACTTCGCCGAGGTGCGGATGGGCGTGGGCGACCAGCGTCTCGCGATGAAGCTGACGCCGCTGTCGACCAAGCCCGTCGAGGACCTGGAGCCGCTGTCGGCGCACGCGCTGCGCAGCTTCACCCGGGCCTACTCCACCGTCCGGGACCAGCCCATCGCCATCTATCTGCGGGCCTGGTCGAAGGTGCTGTTCCGTGGGGACGAGGAGCGGATACGGGCTCAGGTGCGGGCGCTGCTCGCGCAGTTGGCGGTGTTCCATTCCCCCGACGACCTGTGGATCGCCCTGTGTGTCTCGGACGAGCGGCGTTCGCAGTGGGAGTGGACGAAGTGGCTGCCGCACAGTCTGCACCGGCACGAGGAGGACGGCGCCGGACCGGCCCGCATGATCGCCTCGGCCTTCGCCGAGCTGGAGAGCCTGCTCGGCGCGGAGTTCCTGGAGCGGCCGGCCGCCGACCCGGACGCGGTGCCGGGACGCGAGGAGCCGTACACGGTCGTCGTGATCGACGGCTGCACGGTGCCGGCGGGGCACCGCTTCGACGGACACGGCTTCCGCAACGCGGTGGTGCTCGACGTCACCGGTGCGCTCGCGTGGAAGCCGGGGCGGACCACTCTGCGCCTGGAGGTGGACGACGACGGTGTCGCGCTGGTCCGCACCGACCGCGACCGCAAGGAGCAGTCGACGGTGCTCGGCAGGCCCGACCGGCTGGGCACGGTGGGGGCGCTGGCGCTCGCCCGGCTGCTGGCGCCGTACCGGATGAGTGTGGGCGGCGACGACTCCAAGCCGCTCGCCAACGACGTCGAGCTGACGTCGCTGCTGAACATCCCCGATCTGCACCGGCACGACCCGGCCACGCTGTGGGAGCGGTCGACGGGCAGTGCCCGGTTGCGGGTGCCGATCGCGGTGAGCGGTGAGGGCAGGCCCGTGGAGCTGGACATCAAGGAGTCCGCCCAGGGCGGTACGGGGCCGCACGGCATGCTCATCGGCGCCACCGGATCCGGCAAGAGCGAACTGCTGCGCACCCTGGTACTGGCGCTGGCGCTGACCAACTCCTCCGAGACGCTGAACTTCGTCCTCGTCGACTTCAAGGGCGGTGCCACCTTCCTCGGTCTGGACGAACTGCCGCACACCTCGGCGGTCATCACCAACCTCGCCGACGAGGTGGCGCTGGTCGCGCGGATGCAGGACGCCCTGCACGGGGAGCTGATCCGTCGACAGGAGCTGTTGCGCGCGGCCGGCAATTACACCTCCGCGCTGGAGTACGAGAAGGCGCGGCAGTCCGGTGCACCGTTGCAGCCGCTGCCCAGCCTGTTCGTGGTGGTCGACGAGTTCAGCGAACTGCTGGCCTCGCACCGCGACTTCATGGAGCTGTTCGTGATGATCGGCCGGCTCGGGCGCAGTCTCGGGGTCCATCTGCTGCTGGCCTCGCAGCGGTTGGACGAGGGCCGCATGCACCAGCTGGAGAGCCACCTGTCGTACCGGATCGGTCTGCGGACGTTCTCCGCGATGGAGAGCCGTGGCGTGCTGGGCGTGCCGGACGCCTATGAGCTGCCCGCGCAGCCGGGTGCCGGTTTCCTCAAGAGCGGCGTCGACGCGCTCACCCGGTTCCGGGCCGCGTACGTGTCGGGGCCGTACCAGCGGCGCCGGGCGGTCGTACAGGCACAGGTGGCGCGTCAGGTGGTGCCGTGGACGGCGGAGTGGGTGGTACCCCGCGCACCCGCGGACCGGCCCTCGCGGGCGACCCGGACGGGCCGGAGCCTGACAACGAGGGGGACGACGGCGGGGAGACCCTGCTGTCGGTGGCGCTCGACCGGCTGCGTGGTTCGGGCCCGCCCGCTCACCAGGTGTGGCTGCCGCCGCTGGGCCGGCCGGCCACCCTGGACCAGATCCTGCCCCCGCTGACACCTGATCCGCGGTACGGCCTGACCACGGCGGACTGGCCGCTGCGGGGCCGGCTCACGGTGCCGGTGGGCGTCGTGGACCGCCCCTTCGACCAGTTGCGCGATCTGCTGACCGTGGACCTGTCGGCGGCCGGCGGCCATGTGGCCATCGCCGGGGGCCCGCAGAGCGGCAAGAGCACCCTGCTGCGGACCCTGATCACCGCGCTGGCCCTCACCCACACACCGCGCGAAGTGCAGTTCTACTGCCTGGACTTCGGCGGCGGCACGCTGGCCGCGCTCGCCGGGATGCCCCACATGAGCGGGGTCGCGGCGCGGGTGGACACCGAGCGCGTGGGCCGTACGATCGCGGAGGTCACCACGCTGCTCGCCAGGCGGGAGCGGTTCTTCCTGGAGCACGGCGTCGACTCCATGGCCACGTACCGCAAGCGGCGCGCGGCGGGCGAGTTCCCCGACGAGCCGCACGGGGACGTGTTCCTCGCGATCGACGGCTGGGCCACCGTGCGCCAGGACTTCGACCGGCACATCCCCACCTTCAACGCGCTGGCCGCCCGCGGTCTCAACTACGGGGTCCACCTGCTGATCACCACGGCCCGTTGGGTGGAGCTGTCGTCCTCGGTGCGCGACCAGACCGGGACCCGGCTGGAGCTGCGGATGGGTGATCCGATGGACTCCCAGATCGACTCCCGCAAGGCGGCGACGGTCCCGCGCAGCGCGGGGCGGGGGCTGACCTCGGACAAGCTGCACTATCTGTCGGCGCTGCCGCGCGTCGACGGGGTCGAGGACGCCGACGACCTGGCGGACGGGGTCGCGGGTCTGGTCGCCGCGATCGCCGAGAACTGGGCGGGGCCGACCGCTCCGCGGGTGCGGATGCTGCCGGCGAAGCTGCCGGTCGGGGAACTGCCGGAGCCGGAGGGCGAGAACGGTCTGCGGATCGCCATCGGCCTGGACGAGAACGAACTGGCGCCGGTGTGGCACGACTTCACGGAGAGCCCGCATCTGATCGTGGTGGGCGACACGGAGAGCGGCAAGACGAACCTGCTGAAGCTGGTCGCGCGGGGCGTCACCGAGCGGTACACGCCGGCCGAGGCGCGGATCATGACGGTGGACTACCGGCGGGAGCTGGTGGAGAGCGTTCCCAAGGCGTACCAGCTGGGGCACGCCGTCTCCCTGGACATGCTGCGGGACCTGGTGGACGGGGTGGCGCGGGCGGTCAAGCAGCGGGTTCCGGGTGAGGACATCGCTCCGTCACGGATGCGGTTGTGCGACTGGTGGCAGGGGCCGCGGCTGTTCATCCTGGTAGACGACTACGACATGGTGGGCGGCGGACCGATGACGCAGCCGTTCGCTCCGCTGCTGGACCATCTGGCGCTGGGGCACGAGGTGGGGCTGCACCTGGTGGTGGCGCGGTCCTCGGCGGGCGCCGGGCGTGGTCTCAACGAGGCGTTGCTGCGCAGGTTGCAGGAGGTCAACACGCCTGGGCTGTTGATGTCGTGTCCGCCCAGCGAGGGGTACCTCTTCGGGAGCGTGAAGGGGCGGGAGCTGATTCCGGGGCGGCGATTCGGATCGCCCGCCGCAAGACCGTGCAGGTGCAGACGGGCCTTGTGGGGGACGCGTCGTGAGGGGCTCCTGCCTGGACCGGGTCCCCGTGCGACCGGCCGGTGGGGGGCGCGGCGCCCGGCGTTCGCGGGCTGCCTCCGCCACTCCCGGCCTCGCTCGAGCAGGCGGGTCCCCACCGCGCACCCTCCCCCACCGTCGGCGTCGCTCGGGCGGGAGAACCCCCGTCGCCCCCGCGGGTACGTCGCTAGAAGGCTGTCGGGGGGCGCCAGTTCCTGCTGCGGCCCCGGGGGACGACCGCGGCCAGGGCCGCGAGCAGGAG
>NZ_MPOH02000023.1 GCF_001896135.2 Streptomyces phaeoluteigriseus | reverse complement strand
GCTTCCCACCTGGCACTACTTCCTCTGGAACCTCACGTCCCAGTCTCCAGGTGTCCAACATCAAGGGGAAGCTTCAGGTGTGCGCAACGCACGAGGCTCCCGTGCCGTTGGGGGAGGTGTTCGACGTCTCAACCCACAGGCACAGGAGCCGCGTTGGTTCCCCATCCTGCCGCACTCGACCTGCCCCACGCCCTGGTCGAGTGGGTCACCATGCTCATCGTCACCCGCGAGGGTGACCGCCGTTGCAAACTCCCGCCGCACCAGCGTGCGCTCGTCGGCCTGGTGTACCTGCGCCGGCATGACACCCTCGCGCAGATCGCCGTCGGCTTCGGCATCTCGGTGGGCACCGCCCACGCCTACACCACGGCGGTCGTCGACCTGCTCGCCGACCGTGCGCCCGGCCTGCTGCGGGCCCTGCGCGAAGCCGACGCCGACTACGTCCTGCTCGACGGCACCCTGGCGGAGTGCGACCGGGTCGGCGACGGGCGGGCCGACTATTCCCACAAGCACCGCCGGCACGGAGTGAACGTGCAGGTGGTGACCGACCCGGGCGGACGGCTGCTGTGGCTCTCGCCCGCCCTGCCCGGCCGTGCCCACGACCTGACCGCGGCCCGCACCCACCGGATCATCCGGATCTGCGAACGGCAAGGCGTCCCCATCCTCGCCGACCGCGCCTACATGGGAGCCGGCCCGTGGGTGACGACGCCCCTCAGACGCCCGCCGGGCCGCGACCTCACGCCAACACAGCAAACCGTCAACCGGGCGCTGTCCGCAGCCCGGGCACCGGTCGAACGCGGCGTCTCACGGCTCAAGTCGTGGCGGATCTTCCGCAGGTCCCGGTGCAGCCCGAATCGAATGTCGTCAATCGCCAAAGCCATCCTCACCCTGGAGCGGCAACGCTGAAAAGGCTCACTGATCGAGTAGTGCACGGGCGAGGAGACTGGCAGAGCAACGGACGAAGCTCCCCGGCCGTCGAACCGGACTCCGACAGGTTACGTAGCTCGACGACCTCGAGCACCCTCCAGCACAGGTCTTCTGGCGGCAGCCTCCTTGGGGACGGTCAAAGAGCGGCGCTTTGTTCGGTTCCGAGGAGCAACCATGCGATAGCTGCCGGCCTGCCTGGGCCAAGAACCGAGACCCTGCCCAGGCCCAGACGGTCGGCGGACGAAAGAACCCCGGCCCCACACCCCACGGCGTGCCCACACCTTTGCAAATCAGCAACGGCGCAACAGTGAACGAGGATGTCAACCGCCCCCTTAGCCACGCCGCCCAGTTCAAGATCAAGTATGGGCGGGATGGCGTCAGTCGACCTCTGTCTGGCAGTCCACTCGCCCGTTTGACCTTCGCTCCATCCGTCGTCGCCTCTACCGATGTGACTCGTGATCATTCTTTAAGTCAAAACCGATCACTGAAGAGCCCTGGCGCGCCCTCTTCATGATCATTTCGCTGCCGGGCTACGGCTGAGTAGTTTCATCTCCTGCCAACACCCGGCTCGTTGGGTATTTTGACAACCGCGGGTAAAGCACTACACGCGCGACCAATGGAGAGCTGAATGCCGATATCACGACGTCGCCTTATCGCAACGGGCGGAGTGGGTTTAGTACTTTCAATGGATCCACTGGGTATCGTACGTGGCGCCATGGGGCAGAAGGCACAGGCAGCATCTTCTTTGCCGAGCACTTTTGCAACGGGTACCACGCTGGCCGCCACAGTCAAGATGGGCAGCCCGGATGCGGCAGGCTACAAGAAAGTAGTGGCAGCGCCAGCCGAACCGCACATAGTGCGCGCCGTATTTTCTAGCAGGCGCTCCACTACTTCCGGAAAGCGACCGCTAATTGCTTTCGGACAGATGAGTGACCTTCACATCATCGATGATCAGTCACCGATGCGTGTCGAGTTCCTCGACCCTTACGCCGACGCAGGGCCGCCACACTTTGCTTCCTATCCGACCGGTGGATCTTATCGGCCGCAGGAAATGCTTTCGACCCATATGACAGATGCTCTCTGCCGTGCGCTCAAGAATATTTCCCTGAGCGCACCCGCCACTGGTCTCCCCATGTCCTTCACTCTGGTGACCGGTGACATGATCGACAACTGTCAGCTAAACGAGACCCGCTGGTATATCGACTTGCTCGATGGGCAGCAAGTTACGCCCAACTCCGGAGGTGTTCTCGATGAGAGCGTCTCCGGAGGAAACATCGGGATGGATAAGCGCTATTACCACCCGAGTAGTAAGAAATTCGAGGAAGAACACAACGGCTTAGACCGGTACTTCGACCGCGGCTTCCCTGACCTTCCACGACTCGTTACCAACGCTCGGCGCACCTTCCAAGCAACGGGCCTAGGAATGCCGTGGTATGCCGCATACGGTAACCACGACGCCAGCATTCAGGGAAACATCGGCCAGCAGGCCTGGTGGGGCAATGAGGTTGAATGGTTTGACGGTCGCAACCTCAAGGAAATTGCGACCGGAGATATGAAGCCTGCTGATTTCGGTGGAGGCAGGCCGCCGGACAACCTCTATGATGCCGACTTCACTTCCTTCCTCGACCTCTGGCCTGCGTTCACCAGGGTGGGGGTGAGCCCCGATTGGATGCGGAAGCCGATTTCTAGGCAGGAATTCATCCAACAACATTTTAACACGCACGGGTTACCTGCCGGACACGGGTTCTCGCGTGACAGCAGCAATGCATATTACGAAATACCGACCGGTGAAGACGATCTGTTTCGTTTCCTAGCTCTCGACACCACTAAGCCGGAGGGCTATGGCGCCGACGGCTCAGTCTCGAGCGCCCAGATGACGTGGCTGCACCAACGACTGCGTGCACACAGCACCACTTACATGACTATCCAGTGGGACCTGTCCAACCCCTTCCGTAAAGTTGTTCAGCGCAACGTTGTCGACAAGATGTTCGTGATCTACTGTCACCACACGCTGGACAGCATTGACAACGGCACTGATCTCAAGAACCTGCTGCTCTCTTACCCCAACGTGATCATGCTCGTGAACGGGCACACCCACAGAAATAAGATCAATGCCTGGGGTAGAGGCCTGGACCATCTCATGGGCCCAGGTGGATTCTATGAGGTGACTACGGCGTCTCACATCGACTGGCCGATCCAGAATCGGGTCGTCGAAGTGGCAGAGGCCGCAGGAGTGCTATCGATCTACACCACGATGATCGACGCTGATGCACCCCTGGACCACGAAATGGACACCGGCTCTCCAGCACGTCTCGCTGCACTGGGTAGAGAACTTGCAGGCAACGATATCCATGCAGACCTGACCCGCACCGGATTTGCAGCTGACCGGAACGCCGAGCTCCTTATGCCGACACCGTTCCCCCTCACCCAGTACGGCTCGCCTGTTGCTGCAGCCCGTAACAAGGAAGGCAACATCGACTTCTTTGCAACGAATACTGCAAACGAGGTATTGCGCGCTAGGAAGAGCTCCAGTGGCATGACTCCCTGGGCAAAGTTCGACGGATCTCTCGTCTCAGTCGCTGCCACGACATCTCCCGCTGAGCGGGTACACCTGTTCGGCATCAACCACCTCGGCGAGATCTACACGCGCAGGCAAAACGACGCCAATGTCTGGAGTGCCTGGAGCCCGCTTGATGGCCAGCTGTCCTCGATCGCAGCCGCACGCAACGGTGACGGCAGCGGAACGGACACCGACGGCCGCATCCAGATTTTCGGGACGAACACCAAGGGCCAGATCTGGCACCGGTCGCAGGTGTCGGCCTCGAGCACGGACTGGTCCCCCTGGGCCAGTTTGGATGGCGAACTGTGTCAGGTGGCCTGTACTAACCTGGCCGATGGCCGGATCGTTCTGTTCGGCATTAACGCTGCCGGCACTGTCTGGCACAGGTGGCAGCAGGGGGGCAGCTGGTCAGCCTGGGCGGAGATCCCCGGCATTCAGTTGGACTCCATCTCCGCTGCCCGTAACGCCGACGGGCGCCTGGAGGTCTTCGGTACGGATCGGGCCGGGGATGCCTACCATGCTTGGCACATCAGTCCTACAACTACGGAGTGGTCTTCGTGGGCCAAGTTCACGGGTGTCGAGCCACTCAGCCACATCGCGGCCACGATGCAGAGTAACGGCTTAATCCAACTTGTGGCGAGCAATCGGTGGCGCCGTGAAGTCGGTGGGTACTCCGTGAAGGTACTAAGTCGCACCCAGCTCGCCGGCGGAGGCTGGAACGACTGGGTAGCTCTCGCTGATCCACGTTGAGTTGACCCGCTAGAGCCCGTATTCAAACCGATCCTGCCGAGCAGAAATGACACGAGGCTGACCGCTACTTCCTATGAGGTGGCGGTCTTCCGTCTCTGAAAGCCATTTCGCGCAAGCCTTTGCGGCGCGGACGCTCGGGGCGACTGATGCGGCAGTTCGAGCGGCTACTGAAGGCTGTGCCCAGGGACGAGGGCCGGGTGCTGCAGGCGGCCACGTATCGGCGCAGGGATCTCACGTTGCGGCAGCAGGTCCCGCCGGCACATCCGCCACATAACGACGCTGTTCACATCGTTGACTGCCCTTCCGGTGCCACCCACGGACGCAGCGTCGCCCCGTCCAACAGCCCCTGATCCGGCTCGATGCCCCTCGGCGTTCCCTGCAACACCTCGAGCTTCCCGACCAGGGTCGTGTTCTATGACTCAAGCCGTCCAGACGGTCGTCGTCCCCTGCGCCGACGCACCGCCAGATGAAATCAGTCCACCGGCATCGGATTGGCCATGTATCAAGACGAGTCCACAAGGGCTCAATGGTATTGCCAGTCCAGCGACTATAGAGGGCCGCCCATTGTCTCGGGCAATCCACCAGGAGGCAGGCTGTTTCGCCCTGCATGCAGCCCAAGGTGACCTGTTCAGTCTCTCGGAGCGTTCGCATCAAATGATGCAACGTCGTCACGATGCCGTCACGCCTGGACTTGCCGTCATTGATTTCCGATCGTCACATCCGTGATCGACTTCCAGTGTTTGGTAATACTCTCGTCAAGCGTGCTCGACTTGTCGGCTGTAGCCCATCGTTCTTCTTTGGCGGCGACTCCCGACTCAGCACCATAAGCCCTTGAAATATATGTAGACACCTGGAAGGCGCGATGAACATAGACAATAATAAGACAGCCTCCGGTCATCCCTACGTCCGTGCTTCAACGCCCGCGGACGTTGAGGCAATAGTCGACACCATGACCACGGCTTTCATCAATGACCCGCTTTGGGGCCCAGCGTTTCCAAACGTTCACTGTCGCGCGGAGCAAGCGTCATCGTTGTGGAGATTGGCCGTAAATTCGTCTCTGCGGTATCCCTGGATGCTGGTGACAGACAACGTCGAGGCTGCTGCTCTCTGGATACCGCCAGGTGGACGCGAGTTATCCCTCGAAGAGGAGAGCAAATTTGAAGAATTCCTGGTAAATATCAGCAACCGGGCGGTCGCCGACGGCATAATGAACATATTTGATAAGTTGGAAGAGGTGCATCCGAGTGAACCGCACTTCTATCTGAGCCTGCTTGGAACACACAGCGACCACCGCGGACGTGGATTCGGTATGGGACTGCTAAAGGAAAACCTGACGCGCATCGACGCCTTGGGTGCCCCGGCCTACCTGGAGTCCAGCAACCCGGCTAATAACAAGCGGTACGCAAGCCTGGGCTTTACAGTCCGCGACGCCATAACCATGGCATCTGGCCACGTGGTGACAACTATGTGGCGTCCCGAACATGCTTGATCCAGTTCTCTACAACCTTGGAGACGGGGCAATATCGGGCGGTGACTTGAGCGGACATAGAGAAGACCAGGCGATGCAAGTAGCGACGAGGTCGGCGCATATTGCTGCTCATCTGTGCCGAGTCCTTCGGGATGGGCGCCAGGCCGGCAACACCGGCGAGATGGTCGGAGGTGCCGAACACGCGCATGTCGCCGCCAGTGTGGTGAGGAACTCGGCGCCAAGGACGGGGCCGAAGCCCGGCATGCTCAAGATGACCCGACGTGCGGGTGGTCGCGGAACCGGCTCTCGACCAGGGCGTCGGTCTCGGTGATCTCCTCGTACAGGGCCATCAGTTCCCTCGCCAGCCTGGCCACTACGACCGCTGCCCTCTTCTGTCGGGGAACGGCGTGTGCTGAGCCTCGGGGGCCCTCGTCAGCGGTGGCTGCGACGAGCCTGTAGTTGCGGACCTTGCGGTTCCTCAACCAGACAGGCAGACGGTTCCGTGCCAGCCCGACGCAGGCCGGCTGGCATCTGGTACCCAGTCAGCAGGACGAAAGACGCCCTCGAAGTGTTGCATTCGAAGGCTCGCTCCAGCTGCTGGGAAGTATCCCAGCAGCTGGGCCTGCATCCAGTTGATCGCCCTCGTACGGTCCCCGGCCAGGTCCAGGCGGCGAGAGACGAGGATGCGCAAGTCCATGGCGAAGGCGTTGCCGCGGTGCAGCGGCTGGAGATCGCAGCGCATGTGGGCCTGGACCACGATGATGAAAGCATCCTTCGCACCGCTCTTCGCATCTCCCTGGTAGGAGGCGGATGCGTGGTGGACGGTGCGGCCGGGGATGGAGAGGATCTGCTGCCCGTTGTCGGTGAGGAGTGCAGTCATGAGCGCGGCCCCGCTGGATGGCGGCGGCGCCAGCGACGACTGTGCGCGCTGCTGCGTCGAAAGTGGCGCAACCCGGCGATCCGGTCCGCCAGCCCCAGCTGGGACTCTTCCGACGCGGCCAGCCCAACCGCATAAGGGCCGGCCAAATCGAGGTAGTCAAGTAGAGGTGGCACCACGCGAGTACTTCACGCCTGCCGCTCTGAACTGACGCCGGGTTGGCGGCAGCGGGGCGGTGACAGACCGGCAACGGATGCGCGTTGAAACTGGTGGATGAAAGCAAAGAGGCCGCGCAGATAGGGGGGCCGCTCAAAGCCGACGTTGGGGCCGGGTGTTGCAGTAGTGGGTGGTCCAGGCTCGGCGGACCAGGTTACGGATGGTGATGATCGTGTCGGCGAGGCCGAAGAGGGCGTCGATGACGGCGGTGAGGGAACACAAGGACGTCGCTGGCCAGCCAAGCGCCGGGTCGAGCACGATCTTTGCGGCTGGGGTTAGGGAGAGGAGTTCGGGGCTGAGTCGGCGAACTGCTCAGCGTAGTGGTCACGCCACTCCTCTAGGCCGGGGTTGGCTGGGTCCTCCCGGTCCGCGAGAAGGCGGTGCGCGGTGGCTGCCGGCATCATCGAGATGGCGCGCAGGGCGATCAGGCGCAGCCACGGCTCGTCGCTGTCCAGTGCTAGGGCGACGCACTGTTCGAGCTTGGGGACGGTGACCTCGCGGTGGATCGCGGCGGCGGAGGCGAGGCCGAGCAGGGCATCGGCTCGGTCGCCCGGCGAGGAGGCGTCCAGAAAGCGGGCGGTGAGTTCCGTGGGAGTCTGGAGCGGGCAGGCGGCGTCCAGCATCGCGACCAGGTCAGTGCGACCGTCGTCGACTGAGACGACGACGTGCCCGAACACCGTCTGTGAGCAGAGTCCGGCGGTGCTTCCCTGGGGCGTTATCACGGTACGGGACCGCCCGCCGTGGAACTCCCACGGCCACTCATGCGCAACGCCTTCGATGGCGGTGAACGCTTCGACCAGCGCCCTCTCACATGTACGCGATCCGACGCCGATCCAGGGGGTGTGTTCAGGCATTGTCCGTCTCCTCGCCGTCTTCGCTGTCTTCTTCGTCGTCGTACGGATCGCTGACGCGCATCAGGGACGCGAATGGTCCGAACTGGAGGTCCTCATCCAGTCTCGGGTGACCGGAGAGCCGTCCGAGCAGGAAACCGAGACGCCCGTACACCCGTGCTACCTCCACTGGGGTGAGGGTGTCGGGCAGGGCCGCCAGGCACGCGTCCAACTCAAGCGAGTCGTGCAGCAGCGCGGCGAGGGCCGACAATCGCCAGTAGTCCTCAGATGGCAGGTCGGGGGTGATCGAGGCCCGGAGCTCGTCGACGGTGTCCATGTCGTCGCTGAAGTGCATGACCACGCCATAGCAGTCCAGCGGCAGGTCGTCGGGAAGCGCGGTCCCGAAGCGCTCGTTCAGCCGGGTGACGTGCCCGGGGTGGGGGCTGGGGCGATAGCGGACGTCGACGACGTAGCCCGAGTGGTGTTCCTCGATTGTCACTATGGAGCGGCTCCAGCGGGTGCGGTATGACTCGGCGGCCGGGCGCGCGGTGCTGTGGCCGCCCCCTGACTGGTTGGCGAACAGCGCGTCCATGCCCCCGCGGTCGACGAAGTCCACATGCGGGTCCTCGGCCTGCTCGCTGCCCCAGCCGATGGCTTCGAGGAAGGGTGAGCAGACCGCGACCCGCCCGAAGGTGTGGTGGTCCATTGGTTCGAGGGTGCCGTGGTATGGGCTCGGCACCTGGGGCCACCCCACGTGCAGGCGCAACCGTCGCGGCAGGTCACGTACATGCGGCGCGTCGGCGGCGAATTCGGGCCGGTAGGGCGCCAGGCCCGCACACAAGGCCGCTGGTTCACTGGAGAGTTCCGGCCATAGGAACGCCGGAATCCGGGTGCTCAGGCACAGCCAGAGTCGCCCGGGCCGCTCGGGGTGCACGTAAAGCCATGCGCTGCATCCCTCGCCGTAGACCGTGCGGGCGGCTCGAACCCCTACCTCTGCGACCGGCACGAATGAAACCGAGTCCCCCAGCGCGTTCCACATCTGCCGTCCCGGAAGCACACCCAGCGGCGCCTCCGGCCCCTTCTCCAGGGAGTCCGCTGCGGCCTGCGACTGTTCCTGGCTGAGGAACCACACTCCGCGCTCGGCCAGTGCCGGGTCGTTGGCGAGCCGGGCCAGGTCGCGGGGCAGCCAGTCCAGGCGTCGCGTGTTCTGGGCGACGAGTGCTGATCCGCGGCCGGGCGAAAGCCGGGTGATCACCTCCAGATGCGGGGCGATCTTCGACGGCTCGCCGACGTCGAGCCAGGCACGCACCGCCGCGAGTCGCATCTCGACCTCCTCGCGGGTGGCCCACTCCTCCAGCCGCTGTTCGATCGTTTCGGCTGCCTCTCGGGCCCGGCCTGCGCGGCGCAGCCAGTAGGCGTGGCGCAGCATGCGCCACTCCGCGCGGTCGTCGCCGTGCTCGGCGGCGATCAGGGCCAGCCCCTCGTCGAATCGGCCGAGGGCGCACAGGACTTCCCCGCGAACATGGCTTCTGGGGGCCAGCTCGAGTGCGGCCTCGAGCGCGTCGGCCTTCGCCAGGGCCAGCGCCCGCCAGTACCTCAGCGGCTTATGTCGGCTGTCGTCTTCCGGCACCCGGGCCCATAGGGCCGCAGCTTCCGACCACGCGCCGTTCCGGAACGCCACAGCCCCTGCGATCGCGAGATAGAACGGCGACGACGACTTCTGCGCGGAAGGCGGCGGGTCCCATGGAGCGCTGTCGAGGATCGCCGCCGCTATCTTCGCGTCCTCGATCGTTTCCTTCTCCGGCGGAAGGCACAGGGCCGGCGCCGACGCCGAAGCCCTGGGAGGTTCGGGTCCTAAATCTGCGCCCACGTCTCTTCTCTTCTTCGTGCAGGCTGTCGGCCGTCCGAGCGGGACGTCCAATGCTGTTCACCGCCCTCCTGGTCAGTGAATCGCAGGAGAGGCTGCTCGGATGCTATCCGAGGTGCCCGATCACGCTTACCCGGGATGACATTCCGCCGAGCACGGCTCACCGCAGTCACTGGCCCAATCCGGTCACTGGACGCGGACCAGTACCGCCGTCTTGCTGACGTCCGTGCTCACCGTAGTCGGCATCTCGAGTGACGAGGTATCACTGCTGGACGAGATCGTCCGCGAGGAGCGCGAGGCGAATGCTGGCCGCTGTGCTGGAGAGCGAAGTCGACTCCAAGATCTCCGAGTAGATGCTGGGCAGGTAGTGCGTCGTCATGGTCGGTGTTGGGGGCGGCTCTTCCAACGATGGGTGGTCCAGGCGCGGCGGATCATGCTGCGGACGGTGATGATCGTGTCGGCGAGGTCGAAGAAGGCGTCGATGACGGTCCTGCGGCGCTCGTAGCAGCGGGCGAGGCGGTGGAAGGCGTTCTGCCAGGCGTGGGTGCGCTCGACGTGCCAACGCTGACTGGCCTGGATGGGCGCCTTCTCCCCTTTGCGCGCGATGCGTCCGTGCAGGCCGCGTTCGCTGAGCAGGGCACGGGTGGTGTCGGAGTCGTAGCCGGCGTCCAGGTGCACGGTGATGTCGTCGGGCATCGGCCCCAGATCGTCCAGGCGGTCCAGGGTCGGAGCCAGCAAGGGGGAATCGTGACGGTTGGCGCCGGCCAGGACCCGTCCCAGCGGACTGCCGTATCCGTGCGTCATACCTGAGCGTTTCAGGCCCTGCTTGCCTCGGTCGACCGGGGAGCACCCGGCGACCTCACCGCCCCCGGGCGCCTTCGTGATGGCACCGTCCACAGCGATCTGATCCAGGACGAGCCCGACGATCCGGTCGTAGGACTCGAGCCCGATCCGCTTCACTTCGGCGAAGACGCCCAGCCGTATCCACTCATCGCGGCGGGTGCGGATCGTGGTGGCCGAACAGGTCGTGTCGGCGATCGCCTCGTAAGAGCAGCCGAACCGCAGCAGCTGCAGCAGTTTGTCGAAGACGACCCGATCGCTGATACGCCGACGGTGACAGCCGAGTGGATGATCCGGATGGAACTGCGGCCGCTCGGGAAGCAGAGCGTCGAACTGACCCCACAGCGGCTCGGTCAGCCACGATGACAGAACGGGCACAGGTCCTCCATGATCACAGAACGTCGCAACTCCATGATCACCGGGCTCTGGGCCCGTTCTACTGCCGGGGCTCGCAGCCGCGCCTATCTGAGCGGCCTCTAAGGGGCGACAGCTTGCCGCTCCCCGTTCTCATAAATGACGGCACCCTCGCGTGATCAACGCACCACCCGCGGATGATCACGTAGTCGGGGAGGCACAGGGGCGTGACTATGGGTTCTCGTCGGTTCAAAAGGACGAGGTTCGGAGACGCTGGTGTGAAGGGTGATCGGGCGGGGACTTGGAGCGCCGATGCACCACGCTTCCCGGGGCTCGGTATCAGAGCCGCGACATCCGCCTCACCCTGCAGCACCCCGAGCGGCATCTGACCGTTGCGGAGATATGCGGACCTCCGCACGTTCAAGGTCTACGCTGACCTCCTGAACACCTGTCGATGCGCTGACCGATTGAGCTCGCCAACCTTGCCGGAGCAAGAATGACAGCGGGCCGTCGGACTCCTGTTGATCTTCAATCGGTTCTCGTAACCCGCTCTCACGCGTAGGCGCATCAGTCTCGCCGTGCATTGTGCGAAGGTCCAGGGCCATGACGGTGCCTCAAGGCTCCTCAGCGACTGACGCAGACGAGGTCGAGCGTCACCTGTGTCCGCTTCGGCGTCCAACCAGGCTCGCCCTACCGAACGCGCGCCGGCGCGTATAACACCGGCCGGTTCACAAAGGCGCCCCGCCGGAAACGGCGATGCGCCTACCCACCCCGGCCGATCGCGGACTGGGGTAACCGTGGCGTCCCCGGCCCACCGCCGCCGACCCCGTCGTCGAGGACACCCCGGGCGCGGACATGCCCATCGGCTAGGCACGCTGCTTGCACTTGAGCCAGGAACTCGACTCCCCGCTCGGCGCGCTCACCGCGCACTGCATCCGACGGGACAAGATCCTCAGCGAGAAGAGCAACACCCGCAGTCCGCCCAGGTTCGAGGAGGGCACGCTGTACGGCGCGAGAGATAAGGCGCACGACCCGCACTGCCGGTCATCTCATGCGTACGGCCTGGCTCTTCCGCTCGAAGACCCGGCGAGCCAGAACCCGGCAGGTCCAGCCTTGTCGCTCGAGTAGAGGGTGACACCCTGAACAGTGTCACTCTTCTAGAAGCGGCGCTCTATCAGGGTTTTGATCCGAGCGAACGTACAGTCTGGTTCGGTCGGCCACGCGCAACCGGCCTTTGTC
Organism: Streptomyces phaeoluteigriseus; assembly: GCF_001896135.2. Classification (GTDB taxonomy): domain Bacteria; phylum Actinomycetota; class Actinomycetes; order Streptomycetales; family Streptomycetaceae; genus Streptomyces; species Streptomyces phaeoluteigriseus. The sequence goes on along the minus strand of NZ_MPOH02000023.1, from coordinate 78,748 downwards.
CAGCTCCGAGGCTGCCAACAGCACGCTTCGCCGCAGCTGCGAGGCTCGGCACGACGGTCCGTCCTCGCTGCACGTCCTCCGCCAGTGCTACACAGAGCGGGTCGTGACGCGCCACCTCTGGCGAAGTATTCGGGTGCTGGCCCTGCGCTGTCCTTGCACAGCCACACCCGAAACGTGTGACGCTCAGCAAGTCAGTTTGCCGCGTTGGGGTAACCGCGTGGTCGGCGTTCGGAGCGCCGGTGGTCAGCCGTACCGGTACCACGGATTTGAAAGGCATTAATTAGGCAAACTCTTGCGTACTGTGTGGATCATAGATGTGCAGGAAGCGGCAGCCCAAGATGTAATGTTGTAGCGATCTTGATACCGACCTATCACTTGCGCCTACGTGTTGCCATCGATCACTGTTGAATGAGTAGCTCTTACTCATGGTGAACTGCTGCGTAGTTAGCAGGATCAGTCGACGAGCGCTTGTGATTCTCGACGGTTGACCACTGTTGCTTCTGGCCAGGTCTTCGTCTTGATACACATCGGCAAGACGGAATGACACCGCTAACGCCGCCGATACCGGAGCGCCACCTGTCAGGCTACTCCAGGACGATAAATGGTTCACTCGGTACCTGCCTTCCCGCCCGATTTCGTTGGACGGAAGGAAGAGCAGAAGCTGCTTCAGAATATTTTCAGCAACGGAGAGCTAAACGTCATTCTGACCGGACCCACCGGTATCGGAAAAGCGCGGTTGGTGATCGAGACTCTGAAAGGGCTCGGATCTGCTTATCGTACAGTCAGTGTAATTTCGGAGTGGGGTCGGCATTTCCCAGAGAAGGGAGGAATGGCGCAAGTTGTTCAATCGTCTTACGCCAAAAATTGGCTGAACGCGCCCCTTTCCTCGATCCCCTGGCTACTAAAAAGACGCGAAGGATCAAGCAAGAATACAATAGTCTTTCTGGAAGGAGTAAACTTTCTGAGCGACGCGGAAGTTAGCTCGCTTCGAGGGCTGACTGGGCAATATGGCGTAAAGATAGTTTGTACCTTCCATACGGATGCACCAGGCGGCAGGCTGGACTCTATATGGGGGAATTCTCGATTTTCCGTAGTTGAACTTGATCCCTTAGAATCAGAATTTTGTCAACAGATAGCTGAGTCCACGGCAGGCCGGCGCCTGAATTCCGTGGATCTGAGAAGAATCCTCAGCGCAGCAGAGGGTAACCCGCTTCTTGTGCAACAGATGATTGTTGCGGCGTTGAGTGAGGGTATGCAATGGAATCCAGATTCGGATACTTGGAGTCTTCCTGAGAAGCTGCCAATACCGATCAGGGTCAAGCAGCTGGTCGAGAGAAGCTTGCGTGGGCTGGCACCGGAAGACCGGGATCTGCTTGAAATTATTGCCGTAGCAGGAAGCATGCCACTGGAGATGGTCGCGCAACTCAGTACAGCGGTAGGGCTGACTCGCCTGGAAGACATGGAGCTTATCGAGGCGAGCCGTGAAGCCGGCGAGGAACGTCGAGTGCAAATCAAACGACGTATTACTCGAGATTTCATTATGCAGAGCATACCCATGCTGAGACGGGATGCAATCCTAAAGCGGGCAGTTCGACTCTACCGGGGGCACTTCCCGCTTGGCGACGCAGATCTCATAGCGTTAGCGCGTTGGCAAATCGAGGTCGCAGATGCACTGGAGTCCAGTGATGTTGTTGACGCCGCGTGCGCGGCCGAGCGTATCGGTGATTACGCAGCAGCGAGCCATTTTTACGCTACAGCTGTCAGACGGTGGCCGTCGCCGGCGCTAATAGCAGCGTATGCCGTTTCCCTTGTTCACGTCTTTCGGGAGAATGAGGCGACTGGAATTCTGGACCAAGCCAGAGCAATGTTTGGAGATAGTGACCCCCACCTCATTGCTGCATGGGTGCACGTACACATGCTTCGAGGAGATCTGTGCACGGCGTCGAAGCATATCAATGAAGAATTAGGTGAAGGCTATCAGTCGTTTCGAGTGAATTTCTTCAATTCTGCAAACCTGCCCCGCGATGCAGTTGCTGAGTACGCAAGTATAAAAGATCTAGTCACTGAGGAAGATGAAGGTACACGACTAGGTTATTGTGAATCTCTCGTGAGCTCGGGCCGATCTCTCGATGCTCTTACGTTCTTCACGGAAAAGCTCGTCAAGCCGACACCGGCATCTTCCCCCGATAAACCATCTCATAAGGCTTTCCTTTCTCGTGCAGCAATATATGCGGCGTTGGGAAATTTGGACGAGGCGGTGAATCTTGCTGGATCCGCCCATCGAGGAGCGGTTGAGCGAGGCTTCATCTACGCTGAGCCAGCTGCTGCCCTGACTCTCGCACCGGTTCTCTTCGAGCAGGGCCGAGTTCGGGATGTTCTGAAACTGCTGAGATTCCATGATTCCGAAGGCGTCAGTAAACGTCTGCTAGAGCATTCGCAAGCCTGGACTACACTTGCGCATGCGACACTCGGGGAGCAGCTGAGGATTGAAATGACGCCCCCTGGCATGCCGGAACCCAGTGTCTATCCCATGGCTGCTGCGTGGCACAGTTTTCTCAGCGGAAATCTTGATAAAGCGACAGACATCCTGGTGAATGCAGCTGAGGATGCGTGCAGTAGGGGTGCTTTTGCTGATACGGCGAAAATAATTCATGATCTGGGCCGATTGGGCGCCCCAGGCCTGTCCAAAGACTTTTGGGAAATTCCCGTGCAGGGGGAATATCTTAATGCCCGCATTAACTATTCGAAAGCCTTGGCGAACTCGGATGAAAAACTTCTCCATGATGTGACGCGGGTATTTAGAGCATCGAACGCGTTCTTGTTCGTTTCTGAGTCCTATGCGGAATTATCCCGTCTCTACCGTCGCTCGGAACAGAGTCGAGTCGCAGCTAATAGTGCTGTGCAGGCAAAGAAATTTGCGGCTCAATGCCAAGGATCTCAAACGCCTGCACTCTTGCTGATCGATGCCATCGAGCCGCTTAGTGCACGTGAAAGGCAAGTCGTCATGCTGGTCGCCCAAGGGCTGAGCGACCGAGAGATCGCGGATCGACTGGTTATATCCGTCCGTACGGCTGGAAATCATCTGTACCGCATCTATCGGAAGACTGGGGTGTGCAGCCGTCAGGAGCTACGCCAAATAGCGCAGCTGTATGGACGGCAAGATGCCTCGAGAGGCTGACGCGGGAGATCGTGCTCAGGTCACGTGAGCATGCACTACTCATGCGGGTTGGGCTGCATCGTGTCACGATCTCGACACGGTGTGGCCCTTATTGTTACAGGAATGTTTCCATGGAGCTCTTTAGTCCGAATGAAAGACTCAGTAGCTGGATGGGTCGTGCCGCTTGTGCGGACCGGTCCATCGATCCTCTTATCTTCTATCCGCCGATTGGTGGACATGCCAGCGATCAATTGAGCCGCGCTGCCAAACGAATCTGCAGCGGATGCCCAGTTCGTCAAGAATGTCTAGATACTGCGCTTATCCAGGAGGAATCACATGGAGTATGGGGTGGATTGAGCGCTCGCGAGCGCGAGCGTATATTCAAGAAACAACCCCAGTCCGCCCACTCGACTCGCTCCTGATGACGCCAAGGGCCGACGAGGGCAGTGATTTCACGCCATCTGTGTTAATAGCTGACTTTTTCCTTTGCTTAGGTGAGCGAGTAGCCCCTGTCCGAACGCGCATCGCCGCGAGGGGTCGCGCCAGATCGTGGATTATCTGATCGCTTTGCAGCCATGTTGTTTCCTCAGGAGGGTGTATGGGTGTTTTAACCGGATTCCACCGGCTGCCGCCTCACGTGGTCACGGAGCTGGACGCGGACTCCGTGTCATGGTTACTCGGGCAGAGCGATGATGACTCTCCCGGCCTGGCGTTGGGATACCGGGAGGGGGAACATCCACCGCGCTTGGGTGTCGACAAGGCTTGGGAGGACATCCTCAAAGTCCTATATGGCACCGACGAGTACACGGCCAGCGCAGCGCTCGAGAGTGACCTGCGCAAGGACCTGAACAACTGGTGGGAGGTCCGGGTCTACACACCGAACGAGGTCGCGCAAGGTGCAGCTGCTCTGGCAGGCCTCCGGCTAGACGAGATCCGCGCACTAGCTCTCCAACGCGAGCTGACCACCTACCGCGGCGACCCTATCGGCGACTCGATCGACTACGTTCTTCATCACCTGGAGACAGTGATCGAATTCTGGAAAGAGGCCGCGACAGCGGGCGATGGCATCCTCTCCGGCACTGGCTGAGCGCGGCGCTGGAAATTGCACCTAAAGCAGACCGCCATGCTGACGAAGTCGGCAGGTGGACGAGGTCGGTGTGTGGTCATGGTCGCGGTTCGGGCGTTCCTCCCAGCGGTGGGTGGTCCATGGTCGTCGGATCAGGTTGAGCAGGGTAATGAACGTGTCGGCAAGGTCCCAAAATGCGTCGCTGACGATGGTGCGGCACTCACGTAGCAGCGGGCGCCGGGCGAGGTGTTTCGCCAGGCGTACGTGCGCTCCATGTGTCAACGCTGACTGGCCTGGGTGGCGCCTGCTCGTCCATTGCGTGCGATGCAGGCGCGCAGGCCGCGTTCACTGATCAGAGTGCGGGCCTCGACCGAGTCGTAGCCGGCGTCCACGTGCACGGTGATGTCGTTGGGTACCGGCCCCAAAACGCCCACACGGTGCAGGGGAAAGACGAGTAGGGGAGTCATGGCTGCTGGCGTTGGCCAGGACACGACTAGCAAGAATGCCGTATCCGTCCGTAATACCCGGAGGTTTGAACCTCGAAGGCTACGAAAATCCCTTCCTGCATGCCTCCACACTGAGCAACTCACCGAACCAGTCCCTTGTTCAAACCGACACTGCTCGGTGGGAGGGCCGCTCGGGACCTATGGCGTCCGAGGAAGGGCTGAAGCAGCCATGGCGCAGTTACACGACCCATACATGCTGAGGTATGACAGCCTTCCCTGCCATCGAGACCAGGAATACTGGAAGGGGGTGGTCGTTGTTGGCCGAGTGTTTCGTTCGAGCCAGACAACGGACTCATCGAGCGGTGATGAAGCATGGAGTGACGTCCTGTTGAACCGCGTTCATATCGGCGTCAAGCGTCTCAATATGCATTTCTCGTGCTCGCATCACACATGTGGTCAACGCTGCGAAGAATCTCGGAGCGGCGGAGAACAGTTTTCTCCGACTGCTCTGTCACCATGCGTTCGGCGTACGTCCGGAACTACCATCGTGGACGGAGCGGAGGCGTCAGGCTGACATGCTTCTTGCGAGAGGAATGCGCTCTAATAGGTGACCTTTAATGACGGTCACCTATTAGGTGTGAAAAATCAACAAGCCATGAGTAATTTAACAGGTTTAGGCAAGGTGCGCAGGGACACGGGAGGGGACCAGTAAGGCCCTGCGCACCTTAGCAGGAGTCGGTACGCGCTGCGACCGACACTCGAGCCGTATTCACCGGCGAACCTGCCTCCGCTAGCTTATAGGAAATCTCCTCCGTACTCAATCTGTTCAAGATGTAGGCGGATGTTCCTGGGTGGATTTCATCCTTTTGAAGAATCGGTAACAGATCCGACACGGAGTGCTCGTTGTTCCTCGGAAGCTCCCAGCGCACTTTCAGCCGGGAGGTCGTGACAGCTTTCAGTCTTCTCGCGAGCGTCGCGTGCTCACGCGGCCACCGTACCGAGTGCGAAGCCCGGACCGACCTCGTCACTCGCACACCACGCGGGGTGGAGCAGGCGGCCGACGCCGGGCCGGAAGCCCAACAGAACGAGTCCGACGATCATGGAATGGAAATGCGACCACGGGTGCCGGACGTCTGCCGTCTTGGGAGCGACTCTAGTTACCCCGTGTAACAGAAAGTGTAGGCAACTGTCGCGATATTGTACCGCTGGCAGAGAGGGCGGGTCTGTTGTGGCCGCCTGCCATGGTGACCCTCGACTAAAAAGGAACATCAATGCATTTACGACGCCCCCTGTATCTCGCTGGCGCTGCTCTGGCAGGTCTTCTGCTCGTCGGCTATGAAGGCAATGAGTACGTCGGCGCAGGCGGTGGAGCTTCCGCGTCGGCCGGTGCGTATTCCGTGGACGGCAGTGAGTATGGGGCTCCTACCAATGCACCTTCGAGCGCCCGGGCCACGGGTGGCGGCAGCCCCGGCAGCCCCGGCAACTCGGGCAGCGGATCGAGCGGCAGCACGCCATTATGAGTGTCGTCGCCCGCTTTCGGGCCATACTGCCCGATCGCCGCGACCGGCGTGGCACCGTAGAGATTGCGCGCCAGTTCGCAGCACGGTGGGGCGCGCAGGACTGTCGTATGGCCGGCCCGGAGGGTGATTGGGTACATGCTGTTGCTGCCCATGTCGAGGTCCATGGGATCGGTGTTGAGATCGATGCCGCGGGCTTTCTTCCCTGTCTGATGCCGGATTTCCTTCGCAGAAATGCAGTTGAAAACGTCATGTTCGGCGTGCACCTGCCGATCTGCAATTGCTCGATTAATCTCCGGCGCTACCGCGACGTCGGTTCCGTGCCGGAAACCCAGTTGTGGCTTGAGGGAACTGACGGCATGTCGTCGAGCGCGCTCGAGTCAGTCGTCGACGATTTTCTCGGCCTTTGCCGTAGTGTGGACGCGCTGTCGCCAGCCGTGGCACTCGATGCAGGCACGATCGGCGGCCATCGCATCGATGTCCCTGTGGTCCCAGATGCCTTCGGCGGGCTTCTCGATTCCTTGGGATCCGCAGAGATCGGGAACTCGTTCAGGCTGCACGTGGAGGCTGGCGCTGGTGCCGGTGTCGACTGGATCGCCGCCGAGGTCGCGAAGCTGCACGATACATTTTCGGATTACCAGTTCCGCATCCACGTCGACGACGCCCATGTCGTCGACCTGTTCTGTTCAGCGTCTCCCGAGGAAGAGGTGGAATTGTACTGGGATTCTGGGCCGGTAGAATGGATTCAAGGAACCTTGCCAAACGGTTTGCGCGGAGACGATGGCATGCTCTACGCGTTAGAGCTGACTGAACAAGAGGACGGCCTGGAGCTCGTTGCGCAGGTCGTTTTTGACCACATTGACCCTGCTGAGGTCATCGCGTGGCTAGAGGCACGATCTGATGTCTCGATGGAATACCTTAGGAATTCATAGTGAGGGCTTCACCCCCTCCGCTGGCCTGTGGAGCCAGGCTTGGAGTCACTTGAGGCGCCGGGTGGTGGGACGCCTGTCCCAGCGGTATCGGCTGCGTCGCGTTGGATGAGGACACGGAAGGTGACGAGGGCGGCGGCGAGGTGAAGATAGAAGTCCACGACAGTACCGTCCCGCACAGGCAGCGGCGAAGTGCCGAGCTCCTTGAGGGCGATACAGGTCTTGCTGCTGTCGTAGCCACGGTCGAGATTGACGTTGACGCGGCCAGGCAGGGCGCCAACCTGCTCTTTTGCAATCGTGAGCGTTGGCTGGAGCAGGGGCGAATCATGGCGGTTCTCTCCTGCAGCCACCAGTCCGATCGGCACGCCGGCCGCCTCGGTGGCAACTAAGAGGTCGTTTTCTCCTGTTGTTTCATCCCGGATGCTGTAGTTGGGCTGGCTTTGCGGGGTTGCGCCAGGAGATGGTGTTGTCGTCGGTGAGGCGTTGGGCCATGAGGTCGGTCATGGCGAGTTGGTTCATGGCTTCGGATCGGGCCGGGAGGGTTTCGTCGTCGCGAGTCAGGTGCCGTCGGAGGGAGCCCGGGCCCACTACGACCGTCGAAGTGAGGCCGGAGATCGACACACGGCCGCCCAGAGGAACCTCTTCAACCGGATGATCGGCTGCCTTCACCACTGCCTCTCCCACCGCGTCCCGTTCAACGAGGCCGTGGCCTTCTCAACCTCTCAAGAACCCCGCCTCACCCTGGCCGCTTGACTCCTTCTTCGCATCGGATGTCTTCTTGCCCGCATCCGTGCCCCGACTTGCGGAAGGCACGCTCGTGGAGGTCTTGACGCTCTGCGCGTCGGTCACACAGGCCGACGGGCTGGCCTGCGGCCTTCCTTCCGCCGCACCAACTCCCGCAGCAGCCCGTTGAGCTGGGCGAACACGCCGTCCTTCTGCCACTTGGCGAAGTAGCCGTAGACGGCTTCCCAGGGCGGAAAGTCATGCGGCAGGTAGCGCCACAGCACCCCGGTGCGGTCCACATACAGGATCGCGTTCAGAATCTCGCCCAGGTCATGCTCGGGCGGGCATCCGATAGCCAGGGCATGCCGGCTCCGTTCGGCCCGCCAGGCCGCCAGCACGGGCTCGACCAACTCCCACCGGGCGTCGGACAGATCACTCGGATATGCACGGCGTTCCTCCATGAACGGGAAGTTCCGCCAGCCGGCTCATGCGCCCAGGCGCGCGTTCTGCCTTCCGGAAGCACGGGTGACTGAGCGGAAAGTTGGCTTTTGAGGACGCTTGTTGGTGGGGGCGCAAGTACTGGCAGCAACGGGTGGGCTTCCGCCCGCGCTACCAGACCTCGCCAGTAAACTCCGCCACCATGATGGCTGCCACTCCCGTATCGCCCGTCCCGGTTGCGCCGGCCGGTTTGACCCGCAGGGCCAAGTCGTTCGTCGAGTCTGAAGGCATCCGTGTTGCCCGACAGGACATCGGGCGTCACCGCGACGCCTGGAGTGAGCACGGTGTCCCGGCTGCGGAGATCGATCGCGCGGTGGCCTTCGAGGACCGTTGGGGCGGTCTCGCCCTGCCACCGGCGCCGTTCTACGAGAGCGGCCCGCGCATCCTGGGCGCAGACGTTCCCGATGGCTCGGCCGCTGAGGCTGGATCCCGGCCGGGGACTGCCGATATTCCATGGCCTACGCATTCATGATCGGCCCCGATGGCGAATTCGGGATCGACGGCTACCTCTGGGCGCCGCTGCATGCCAGTACGGAAGGCTGGGTGGAATCGTTGGCATTGGCCAGCCATGCGAGGCGCTGGGCCAAAACCATCACGAGGATCACCGGCCAGGCCGTCGACTCCCTAGACCTCAAAGGATATGAGCCGGTACCTGAAGTGCAGGGCATGACCGACACCTGGTGGCGGGGCAAGGACTCGCTCATCGCCCTGTATCGGGGCGTGGCCAACGGCATGAGCGACCGGAAATCACTTGAAGCTCATGTCTACGGCGGCCTCGACGAGTGGGGCCTCGATGCCGGCTGACCGTCAGCTGGCGCGGCCGAACCTCCCCGACGGCCGGACGAACCAACTATCACGACGCTGACCGGTTCTGCGCGTCCGCACGGACGAGGCGGCGGAGGCGGATGAGGGCCGCCGAAATACCCAGAAGGTGAGGCAGTGCACGGCCTTACGTTCATACCGCCGATGTAGACGACGGCAGTCAGCAAGCCATGACATCGCGTTCCACGACCCAGCGATGGCTGCCGAGGCGTTGGAAGGACTCGATACCACGGCGGGCGATCCGCGGCACGATGCCGCGCTCGCGCAGCCATCGGCGCAGATGACCATAGTCGTAGCCCTTATCGCCGTGCAGTTTGGCCGGACGACGCCGACGTGGCCCACGGCGCGAGCCGATCGGTGGGATACCTCCAACCAAAGGTTCCAATGCCTGGCTTTCGTGCAGGTTCGCGCCCAAGAGCGCGAGCGAGATCGGCAGGCCCGTGCAGTCGCAGATTTCTGTGACCCCTTCTTACCGCGTTCGGGCGGATTCGATCCCGTCAGGTGCCCCCTTTGAGGGCACCAATGCTCACCGAGTCGATCACGCACCGGGACCAGTCGAGCTGTCCGCATGAGCTCCGCCCCCCTGCCACACCGGAGCCCTCATGGCCCACCGGGTCCTGTCCGCGCGCCTGCTCGCCCGCCCCGAGCCGCAGCCGTGTGGTGTGGGCGGTCAGCCGGGCTAGTAGGACGGCGTGGCTGGAGGAGGAGACCCCGGGCATGGAGTGGTGTTCAGTGAGCGTTTTCAGCGTTGCCGCTCCAGGGTGAGGACGGCGGTGGTGATTGACGACATTCGGTTCGGGCTGCATCGGGCTTTGCGGAAGATCCGCCAGGATTTGAGCCGTGCGATGCCGCGCTCGACCGGTGCCCGGGCTGCGGACAGTGCGCGGTTGACGGTTTGCTGGGTGGGTGTGAGGTCGCGGCCCGGCGGGCGTCTGAGGGGTGTTGTCACCCAGGGGCCGGCGCCGATGTAGGCGCGGTCGGCGAGGATGGGGATGCCCTGGCGTTCGCAGATCCGGATGATGCGGTGGGTGCGGGTCGCGGTCAGGTCGTGGGCACGGCCGGGCAGGGCGGGCGAGATCCACAGCAGTCGTCCTGCTGGATCGGTTACCACCTGGTCGTTCACCCCGTGGCGTCGGTGTTTTTGTGAGAAGTCGGCCCGGCTGTCGCCGACCCGGTCGCACTCTGCGAGGGTGCCGTCCAGCAGGACGTAGTCGGGGTCGGCTTCGCGCAGGGCCCGCAGAAGCCCGGGTGCCCGGTCGGCGAGCAGGTCGATGACGGCTGCCGTGTAGGCGTGGGCGGTGCCGACGGAAATGCCGAAGCCGGCCGCGAGTTGGGCGAGGGTGTCGTGCCGCCGCAGGTACACCAGGCCGACGAGGGCACGCTGGTGCGGTGGGAGCTTGCAGCGGCGGTCACCCTCTCGGGTGACGATGAGCATGGTGACCCACTCGACCAGGGCATGAGGCAGGTCGAGTGCGGCAGGACAGGGAACCAACAGGGCTCCTGTGCCATTGAGTTGAGACGTCGAACACCTCTCTCAACGGCATAGGAGCCTTGTCCGTTGCGGACGCCAACGTGTCACCCGATCAGTGGCCACGCTGAAAGAGCTCAGTCACCCGTTAGTGGGTGAAGCCAAGCTCTCGGCGAGTTCAGCCAGAGCGATGCCGCCGGTCGGGCGTCGGCGGCGCTGATCCGCGGACGGCCAGGACGGTGTCAAGGACGGACAGCGGCGCGGGGGCGGATCCGGGGGCTATGCCCTTGGTCGGGTTGTTTGTGGGGATTGCTTCTGCGGTGGTCGGCCCGGGGTACGTGGGCGGGCTGGGAATGGCCGCTACGGTGAGTTCGTGACGCACCGCAGCGGCGGGGGAATCGAGGTCAGGCCAGTTCCACGCGGTCGATCAGTCCATCGGTGGTGAAGGTGTCCACGAGCTGCTCGCGGCCCTCGGTGAAGTCGGCCCAGCTGTCGAAGTGGACCGGCACGATCCGCCGGGCGCCCAGGATGCGGGCGGCCCTCGGCGGCCTGAGCGCTGTCGAGGCTGAGCAGCGCGCGGTCCAGGACATCGGTGCTGACCGCGCCGGCGAACAGCACTGCGGTGTCCACCGGGCCGAAACGGTCGGCGATCCCTCGGACCGGGGAGAGCTGGGCGCTTTCACCGCTGAGGTAACAGGTGGGCAGGCCATCGCCGCTCAGGACGTAGCTGGCGACCTCGCCGACGATGGGTCCCCAGGGCCATGCAGGGCCGGGACGCCGGTGACGGCGATCGTGCCGCCACCGGGGCGGTCGAGCTCGATGGGCTCCTAGTTCTTCAGGGGCGTGCGGTGCCCGAGCCTGCCCGCGCCACTGGGCGTGGTCAGGGCAAGGGGGACATCGGCGAGCAGGGTCCGGCCCGAGGCATCGAGGTTGTCGTCGTGCTCGTCGTGCGACAGCAGCACCACATCGATCCGGCCGAGGTCAGCGGGCGTGGCGGACGCGGGCGCGGTCTTGGCCAGCCCCGACGGGTAGGTGCCGGGAGCATCGAAGGTCGGGTCGGTCAGGAACCGCCAGTGGGCGCGGTCCATACGCGACCAGTGCGGATGGGCAGAAGTGCCGTTCTTCCCCAAGCAATGGGGGAGCCCATGTAACCGAAGCCCACGGACACAACCGGGGCCGCCTCACCCTCATCGATAGGCAGGGCCGCATCAGCGACCACGAAGGAGACCTCGCCCCGCAGGACACCGTCCGTATGCGCCGCGGCGGCAAGAAGAGCGCCGGCAGGCTCCTGGACGGCCAGACACATGACGCCATGCCCGACCCTGCCGCCCTCCTGAGCACGGCCGTGACATCAACCCCCTGAGCACCGCCTGCCCCCGGAGTGCCGCGCCTGGCCTGGGCGATCATTGAGACGCTGCGGCACACCAGAGTTCGCGCTGAGGAACTCACCGAGCTCACCCACCTCGCGCTGGTCTCCTACAAGCTCCCGGACACCAACGAAGTCGTCCCGCTCCTCCAGATCGTTCCCTCCAAGCAACGAAGAACGGTTGTTGCTGGTCAGCCCGGAACTCGCCAGCGTTCTGGCCACGATCATCAAGCGCCTGCGCGACGCCAGTGACGGGAAAGTGCCGCTGATCTCCCGCTACGACTCGCGTGAGCGCGTCCCGGGCTCCTAGCTGCCGCACGTTCCAGCGCCGCACCTACTGGCAGCCGCAGGCCATCAGCGAGGCCAGCATCAAGCGCGCACTCGACCGGACTCTGGAGGCCGCCGGACTCCGCGACCTGGCCGGCGAGCCGTTGCGTACACCCCGCACGACTTCCGGAGGATGTTCGCGACCGAGGCCGTCACCGGCGGCCTGCCCGTTCATATCGCAGCCCGAATCCTCGGTCACAAAACGCTGACCACCACCCAGGCTTACCTCGCCGTCTTCCAGGACGACCTGGTGCGCACCTACCGAGGCTTCCTCGACCGGCGCCGGGCCGAGCGCCCCCAAGAGGAATACGCGAGCCGATCGCGGCGGAGTCGCACGACTTCCAGCAGCGCTTCGAGCTCCGCAAGGACTCCCTCGGCACCTGCGGGCGCCCTTACGGCACCCCCTGCAAGTCTGCATCCGCTGCCCCGTTCTCCATGCCCTGTCTCACATTCGGTGGTGACGGAGGGTGGACGCCGGCGGACAGGGTGCCGTGCCCTCACGCCGTGCAGGCAGTGCTTGGCGGAAGTTTCGGCGTAGCGGCTGTCGAATCGATTGCAGTCTGTAATAGGCGAGGGAGCGCGATCTGCGTGGGCCGGGCGACCAGGCCCAGTCCGATCAATTCGTCGCGGCGGTTACGGATCGTAATGGCAGAGCATGTCGAGTCGGCGATCGCCTCGCAGGAGCATCCGAGCCGCAGGATCTGCAGGAGTTTGTCAAAGACGATGGGGCTGCCGATCCGGCGGCGGTGGCAACCCAGCGGACGCGAGGAGGCGGACCCGGGCCACACTGCTGCAGCAGGGCCGCGAATTGGTCCCAAAGCGGATCGGTCAGCCATGCTGGCAGAACGGACACACGTCATCTCCCCGTGATCACAGAGGGGCGAAACTCCGTGATCACCGCAGGCAGCGTCGTGTCTGGTCGTCTGCAGGCTCCGCCCGTTGTCTGTCTGCGGCCTTTCAACGTTGATCTCCTGGTACGGCCTCGTCGAGCGCCCACCGGAGCAGTACCCCGCGCTGTGTACCTACGAGCACCGCGTCCCCGCTCGGCGGTGAGTACAGGCTCCGTGGTGCGTCGTTGGCGCTTTTCAGCGAAAGGCGCGTCTGCAGCTGGAGACCGGCCAAATCATAGACGCAGACCTGCATGTCACGGTCGACTGAGAGCAGCCACCGGGAGCCCGCGAAGACCGGCATGATGTCGGTCGGGCATTCGAGTTGGCCGAGGACGCGACCGTCGCGGATATCGAAGACCACAATTTGTCCCTGGCTCCGGAGGGCAAGGAAGTCCCCATTGCCACCGAACACGACGTCGTCGTTGGGTGACAGCCGCGCGAGGCCCTGCAGCATGACCGGCTCGGCGCGGTAGCCCGACTCCGCGCGGAGCCGTACGACCCTGGGCTGGTGTCCGTGGCCGTAGGTGAACTCCCATTCCAATGTCAGGACGTCGTTGCCTGTGAACACGGCGCCGTTCGGTCCAGGGACCTTGCCCTCTGTATGCCACAGCGTGGCCTCGTCCGCACGGCGGATCAGCCGGGACCGGGTCTCCCAGGTGCCGGTCGCTGTCTGAGTCCAAAGGAGTTGCCCGTCCGCGGAGGTGTGCCAGGACCGGGTTGCCGGCGGCAGTCGGAAGGGGAATACCTCCGGTGTGCCGTCGGTGAGCCTCCGGCACCATTTTTGGTCCCCGTACCGCGACGTGGCAAGCAAGAGCCGGCCATCAGCACTGAAGCGTGGAGACAGGCCAACGCCGAGAGCACCACCGAACACCTGGCGCGGCTCGCCTGTGTGCGTGCTCCAGACACGGATCGTGCTGTCATTCCCTGCCGTGGCGGTCAACGATCCGTCGGGTGAGCACACCACCGCGTCGATCGCCGCATCATGTCCCACGCTGGTGCGGTGCTCGCGCCCCGCAGCAGTACTCCAGGCAGAAAAGACTGCGCCGTTCCACAACACGGCCCGCTGGCCGTCCGCCGAAAAGCGAACCCGGCCGTGCGAGAGCTGATGCGTAGCGGCTTGAGAGCCGTCATCAAGCCGATGCTCGTGGATGGCCGATTGCTCGCGGCCGGTCCCGGACATATGCACGAGCACCGTTTCGCGCTCCTCGCACACTGCGAGGGCGCGGCTGACGCCTTGCCCACTGATCCTGCGGCTGACGCTCCACCGCGGGCGCCGTGCTCCCGGTTCCAAACAGAACAACTCGACAGTATTGCCGCCGGTAAGGCGCGTTCCCAACAATTCGCCTGCCCCCGTGGGCATGCTTTGCAACGGTGCTGCAGTCCACCGTGCCAGCTCGCGGCCCGCAGTCCGGTCCCACAGCGCCACATGATCCCGATCCGGGCGGAACGACAACAGCCGACCGTCACCCGAGATGGACAGCGGTGGAAACCCCCTCATCCGTGCGATCTCCTCGCCGCTCGAGGTATCAAACTCGGCAACGACACCCTGCACGCTGCTAGCCACAATGCGATCCGCACCAGCCAAGAAACGCGCACCCGACCATCCGCCGCGCCGTTTCCACAGAAATCTCCCGGTCGCAGTGCGGAGTGCCAGCGAGCCGCGATGGACGAAGGCCACCTGCTGCCCGTCCGGCCGAACGTCTACCGGGAACGCGTGCGTCACACCGAGGTCGTGGCTTTCGGAGACGATCCCATGCTCCAGATCGGCCCGATGCCACACCGCGCCCTTCGACGCCACTCCTACGGGCTTCGACGAAACAATGAATGCTTCCGACGCTAAGCACTCCGATGGCACAGCGAGCGAGATACTGGGCCACAGCCTCCCCACCCAGCTTCCGTATATGCGTTGCAGGCGCGCCGGTCCGGCAGGCACGAACCCCGCACACTCGGGCGGTAAGTCAAATTCAGGCATGCCCAAATGTACCGCCTGGCACGAACACGCCGCGAAGCACGACCCTTGACGATCCCAGAGCGCCACCACTCTGCGGCCACACTGGTCTGGACCTGAATATTTCTCAGCGCACCCACACCACTTAGAAGCCATCTCATTTGGCGTGTTCGGTAGGATGTCGGCCGTGGTGGGGATCGTTGAGCGGCTGGTGCCGGACGAGTCCGCGGGCCGGCGCCGCACCGGCCGCCCTCTCGCCCGCCCGGCGGGCCGCGCTCGTCCGCGGCGCACAGGCCGCGGCCGGCGACACCGCGCACCGCCTCGACCTCGGCACGCGGGTGAAACTCGTCGTCAAGGACGTCCTCCAGGACGCCGACGGCACCACGCACACCCGCTACGAACGCACCTACGCCGGACTGCCCGTCCTCGGCGGCGACCTGGTCGTGCACCTGAGGAACGGCCGCACCACCGTCTCCAGGGCGAGCGAGGCCACCCTCACGGTGCCGTCGCTCACCCCGAGGCTGCCGGCGGCGAAGGCCACCGGAAAGGCCCTCGCCGCCGCACGCGAGGCCGACATCGCTCGCTCCGCGGCCGAGGGCACCCCGCGCCTGGTCGTCTGGGCCGGCGAGGGCAGGCCGGTCCTGGCCTGGGAGTCGGTCGTCGAAGGCGTCCAGCGGGACGGCACGCCCAGCGAACTGCACGTGGTCACCGACGCGACCTCCGGCAAGGAGATCCAGGCCTCCGAGCAGGTCCACACCGGCAGCGGCACCGGCCAGTACAACGGCACGGTCACCGTCGGCAGCACCCTGTCCGGAACGATGTACCAGCTCGTCGACGGTGACCGCGCGGGGCAGCGGACGTACGACCTGAACCAGGGCACCTCCGGGACCGGCACCCTGTTCTCGGACGACAACGATGTCTGGGGCGACGGCACCCCCGGCAACCGCCAGACCGCGGGCGTCGACGTGGCCTTCGGCGCCGCCGCCACCTGGGACTACTTCAAGGACGTGTACGGCCGCAACGGCATCCGCAACGACGGCGTCGCCGCCTACAGCCGCGCCCACTACGGCAACAACTACGTCAACGCCTTCTGGTCCGACGACTGCTTCTGCATGACCTACGGCGACGGCTCCGGCAACGCCAAGCCGCTCACCTCGCTCGACGTGGCCGCCCACGAGATGAGCCACGGCATCACCAGCGCGACCGCCGACCTGACGTACGCGGGCGAGTCCGGCGGCCTGAACGAGGCGACCTCGGACATCTTCGCCGCCGCGGTGGAGTTCCACGCCGGCCTCACCGCCGACGTCCCCGACTACCTCGTCGGCGAGAAGATCGACATCAACGGCGACGGCACCCCCCTGCGCCACATGGACAAGCCCTCCAAGGACGGCTCCTCCCGCGACTACTGGAGCTCCACCCTCGGCAGCGTCGACGTCCACTACTCCTCGGGCCCCGCGAACCACTTCTTCTACCTGCTCTCCGAGGGCAGCGGCACCAAGACCGTCAACGGCGTCACCTACGACAGCCCGACCTACGACGGCCGGGCCGTCACCGGCATCGGCATCGAGAACGCCGCCGCCATCTGGTACCGCGCGCTGACGACGTACATGACCTCGTCCACGAACTACGCCGGTGCCCGTACCGCCACCCTCCAGGCCGCCGCCGACCTCTTCGGCGCCTACAGCCCCACCTACCTGAACGTCGCCGACGCCTGGGCCGGCATCAACGTCGGCAACCGCGTCGCCCTCGGAGTCAACGTCGCCCCGATCGCCGACCAGACCAGCGGCGTCGGCCAGGCGGTCTCCCTCCAGGTGGACGCCTACACCACCAACAGCGGCTCCGCCCTCACCTACGAGGCCACCGGACTCCCCGACGGCCTGACCATCAGCGACACCGGACTCATCTCCGGCGTGCCGACCACCACCGGCACCGGCCCGGTCACGGTCACCGTCACCGACGGGACGGGAGCCTCCGTCACCCTGGACTTCGACTGGCGGGTGGCCCACGTGTACGCCACCACCACCCGCGTCGACATCCCGGACGCGGGCGCCGCCGTGGAGTCGCCGATCACCATCGTCGGTCGCGGCGGCAACGCCTCCTCGGCCACCGAGGTGTACGTCGACATCGTCCACACCTACCGAGGTGACCTGACGGTGGATCTGGTCGGCCCCGACGGCACCGTCCACTCACTGCTCAACCGCAGCGGGGGCTCCGCCGACAACGTCGACCAGACCTTCGTCGTCGACGCCTCGGCACAGCCCGTGGACGGCACCTGGAAACTCCGCGTGCGGGACCTCGCGTCGATCGACGTCGGCTACGTCCGGCGCTGGCAGCTCACCCCCTGACGGGAGCCGGCCGGGCCCGATGGTCCACGACACCGGCCGCGTGTGCGCGTACCGCCGCGTCCGAGGCCGGTGCCGGCTCGCCGTCGCGACCGGCGCACTGATCGCCGGCGTCGTCCTGCCGCACGGCCTGCTCCTGGCGGCGGGCCTCGTCCTGGCCGGCCTGTCCGCCCAGTTCCTCGCCCCGCACCTGTTCCGCACCTGTTCCGCAGCTGTTCCGCCCTCACGCGTCGCGCCCGCGCCGGAGTCTCCACGGCCGCGGCCCTTGCGGCCGCAGCTCTCTCGTAGCTCTCTCGGCCGGACAACCTGCGGCCGAGGCCACCGTGAAGCCGCCGAACGGCGTTTGTTAGGCTCCGGGGGCCTTCCACGGGGGAAGTCCGGTGAGAGTCCGGCGCTGACCCGCAACGGTGTGCGCGACGACCTGATGGTCCGTCACGTGAGCCCGATCGCCCGTGGTGGGCAGCGACCCGTTGACTGCTCGCCGAGGACTGCGAGAGGGGGACCGCGCGGCCCGCGGGCCGTACGGGCTGTCTCACGGTCCACCAGGCGGCCTGAGGTGAAGGACCGCCCTCGTGCTCCGAAGACCTACGGCGAGCCGCAGCCGTACGCCTCTCGCGCCCCTGGCCGGCGCACTGGGCCTCGTCCTGCTCCTCTCCCTGCTGTGCGCGGTCGCCCTGGGCGCCACGGGCCTCGGGGGCGCGCAGGTGCTCCGGCTGCTGTGGGCCGGCCTCACCGGCGGGACCGTCCCCGCCCGGGACGGCGCCGCGTACACCATCGTCTGGGAGATCAGGCTGCCGCGCGTCGTACTCGGCGCCGTCGTCGGGGCCGGGCTCGCCTCGGTCGGTGTGGCCGTGCAGGCCATGGTCCGCAACGCCCTCGCCGACCCGTTCGTGCTGGGCATCTCCTCGGGCGCCGCCGTGGGCGCCAACGCCGTCATCCTGCTCGGCGCGTTCGCGGGTCTGGGCGTGTGGGCACTGTCGGTGTCCGCGTTCGGCTCCGCGCTCGCCGCGATGGCCTTGGTGTACGCCGTCGCCCGCTCCCCGAGCGGTCTCACCCCGCTGCGACTGATCCTCACCGGGACGGCACTGGCGTACGGCTTCGAGGCCCTGACGACCGTGATGGTGTTCGGCGCGGCACGGGGCGAGGCGGCCCGCTCGGCGATGATGTGGTTGCTGGGCAGCCTCGGCGGGGCGACCTGGGCCCAGGTGCCGATCGCCGCCGTCACCGTCACCCTCGGCTGGGCCTGGCTGCGCCGGCGGGCCGAGGCGCTCAACGCCCTGGCGATGGGCGACGAGACCGCCGCCGCGCTCGGCGTCCGACCGGCCACGCTGCGCCGGGAGCTGTTCCTGGTGACGGCGGCCGTGACCGGGACCGTCGTCGCGGTGAGCGGAGCGATCGGCTTCGTCGGCCTGATGGTGCCCCACCTCGTGCGGATGGTCGTCGGCGCCGACCACCGCCGCGTGCTGGTCCTGGCCCCCCTGGCCGGAGCCGTCCTGCTGGTCTGGGCGGACCTGCTGTCCCGGCTCCTGCTCGCCCCGGCCGAACTCCCCGTCGGCGTCGTCACCGCCGTCGTGGGAGTACCGGCCTTCCTGCTGCTCATGCGGCGTGGCGGTCACACGTTCGGGGGTCGTTGATGGTGTGCCGTGGGGGAGGGGACCATGCGTCTTGATCTGGAGGGCGTCACCGTCGAGGTGGCCGGCGCCCGCATCGTCGACGACATCCGGCTCGCCGTCCCCGAGGGCGCGTTCGTCGGACTCGTCGGGCCGAACGGCAGCGGCAAGTCGACGCTCCTGCGCTGCGCCTACCGCGCCCTGCGCCCCGACGCGGGTGTGATCCGCCTCGACGGGGACGACGTACGCACCATGCGGCCGGCGGCCGCCGCGCGCGTCCTGGCGGCCCTGCCCCAGGAGTCCGCCGCCGAGTTCGACTTCACCGTCACCGAGGTGGTCGCCATGGGACGGCTGCCCCACCGCGAGCGCACCGCGCGCACCGACCGGGACATCTGCGCCCACGCCATGGAGAGCACCGGCGTGGCCCACCTCGCCGACCGCGGGTTCCTCGCCCTGTCCGGCGGCGAGAAGCAACGCGTGCTCATCGCCCGCGCGCTGGCCCAGCAACCCCGCGTGCTCGTCCTGGACGAACCCACCAACCACCTCGACATCGCGCACCAGTTGGAGATCCTCTCCCTGGTGCGCGCCAGTGGCCTCACCGCCCTGGCCGCCCTGCACGACCTCAACCTCGCCGCCGCCCACTGCGATCTGCTGTACGTGATCGACGACGGCCGCATCGTCGCCACCGGCACCCCGGCCGAGGTGCTCCGGCCGGCCCTGCTCGCGGACGTGTTCGGCGTCCACGCGCACCCCGTACGGC
Organism: Streptomyces phaeoluteigriseus; assembly: GCF_001896135.2. GTDB lineage: Bacteria > Actinomycetota > Actinomycetes > Streptomycetales > Streptomycetaceae > Streptomyces > Streptomyces phaeoluteigriseus. Next base: position 58,879 of record NZ_MPOH02000023.1, on the reverse strand, counting down.
ATCCCGTCACCGGCACCGTCCAGCTCCTGTTCGACCTCCTCCCGTAAGGAACCCCGTGCCCGCCCTGCGCCCCCTCGTCCTGGCCGCCGCCCTCACCCTGACCGCCGTCACCGGCTGCGGTGCCACCGTGGAACCGACGACGACCACCGACGCCAAGGCCGTCACCCTGACCAACTGCGGCCGGGAGGTCACCTACGACAAGGTCCCCGAACGCGTCGTCACCAACGACGTCGGCATCACCGAGCTGATGTTCGCCCTGGGCCTGGAGGACCGCATGGCGGGCTTCGCCATGCCCGACGACAAGGGAGACCTGACCGGCGTCCCCTGGAAGGACGGCTACGACAAGGTGAAGTGGCTGTCCAAGGACCAGCTCACCAAGGAGAACGTCCTCGACGCCCGCGCCGACCTGGTCTTCGCCGGCTGGAACTACGGCTTCCGCGAGGAGGGCGGCTTCACCCCGGACGCCCTGAAGAAGCTCGGCATCCCGTCGTACATCCTCACGGAGTCCTGCCGCAACGGCCGCACGGAAAGCTCCCGCGGCATCATGCCGCCCCTGGAGGCGCTCTACACCGACCTCACCAACCTGGGCAAGCTGTTCGGCGTCGAGAAGCGCGCGGCCGACCTGATCGCCGGATTCAGGAAGCAGGTCGCCGCCGTCCGCGCCGGGATCCCCGCCGACGCGCCCGGCCCACGGTCTTCCTCTACGACAGCGGCCAGGACCAGCCCTTCACCTCCGGCCGGTACGCCGCCCCCGACCAGATCATCAGCGAGGCCGGCGGCATCAACCTCATGCACGACGTGGCCGACTCCTGGACCACCGTCGGATGGGAGAGCGTCGTCGCACGCGACCCGGACGTCATCGTGATCTGCGACTACGGAGACGTCGGCGCCGAGCGGAAGAAGGACTTCCTCCTTTCCTACGCCCCGTTGCGCGACGTGTCGGCGGTCAAGCACCGCCGGATCGTCGTCCTCGACTACGTCGACCTGGTGGAGAGCCCCCGCAACCCGGCGGCGATCGCCCGCCTCGGCGCCTATCTGCGGACGGTACGGACGGACGGCTGACTCAGGCGCGGCGGGGCGGAGCCGGGGGGCCGAGGGCCGTGATCTCGGTCAGCGGGGTCCCGCCCGCCCACAGCGACAGGCGGGCGCCGTCCAGCAGATGCGTGTGGGTCTGGCGCGCGGCCCACACCTCGTCGCGGTGCGAGAACGTGCCGCGGTGCACGACCAGCCGCACCCGCCGTCCGGACCGCCACCGCGCCCGGCACGAGCAGGCGCCGTCCTCGTCCGGCAGCGGCTCGGCCACCGGCCGGAACGCCACGTCGAGCAGCCGTCCCCGCCGGTCGCGGGCGGCGAGATGGACGGTGTCGTGCGCGGACGGCGGCAGCACCCGCCAGCCGTCCCGCCGCAGCATCCGCGCCACCGCGACCACCAGCGCCGACGGATCGAGATCCGCCAACTCCTCGGCGGTGTAGTAGCCGTGGCGCCGCCGCGCGGGCCGCCGGGACCGCCGCAGCGCGACGACGGCGACCAGGCCGAGCGCCACCAGGACCAGGGCCGGGACCCAGGGGCCGACGGCGCGGCCGGCCAGCGCCAGGGCCGCGGTCGCGGCACCCACGCGAGGACCAGCGCGGCGAGGCCGGGCAGCACCTCGCGCAGCCCCGGCCCGTAGCGGCCCGAGGCGCGCAGCTCGCGCACGGTCCGGCGCCGCCGGGCGCGCCAGGACCGCCCGCCGACGCTCGCTTCCCCCCGCGTGCCCCCAGAGCCGGCACCCCCCACCCCGTACACCGCGATGTGCCAGGAACGGATACCTACCCGCAGTGTGATGAAATGCCTCCGCTCGGCACTTTTCGGCCATCGGCTTGGCCGAAGTGCGGCAGGGCGGACGGCGGCTCGACGGGCCGTTGTCAGTGGCGGGTGGGAAGCTGCTGGTCATGGACGAGGCTGACTTCATGCGGGGCCGGGTCTACGGCGCCGACCACGAGGACGCGGCGCCCCGCCCGGACCGCGAGTACGCGGAACTGGTGGGCGGCCCGCTGGACGGGCTGCTGCTGGACGTCACCGACCGCCCCGGCGGCGACCTGCGCGAGGTGGCGCTGACCACCGAGATTGGCCGCTACGGCCCCGGCGGCTGGGCCCTGTACGAAGAGCGCCCCGGCGACATCCGCCGCTTCGACTGGCGGGGAGACGCGCCCGGCACCCCCTGACGGCCCAGCAGGGGTCCGGCGGGGACGCCGTGCGACGGTCGAGGGTCCGCCCGTCCTGGGCCGGTTCGCGTACGACGACGCCGTCGTCCTGCCCGGCGACGGCGGCGCCTCCGCCGACTTCGGCAGCATCCGTCGGCCCGTCCTGCCCGGGGCGAAGCCACCGGCCCAGGGCGGCGGCGAGACGGCGAACCCCGAGCGGTTTCGTGGCCGGCTTCGCCGGGGGAACACTCCCGCCGGCGGCCGGGGCGCGGTACGGCACCGGACGCCGGGAACGGGTATCCGCTCCGGCGTTCTCCGACAGTGGTGCCGCTGGGGCGTAGGAGTGCGATTCGGGGGTATGCGCGCGGTCATGAACGGGGTAATCAAGGCGGTCCGCATGGCACCTGTCCCTCCCGACGAGGGTTCTCCGCGTCCCGATCGGGGCCGGGTCGAGACGACGATGGCCCTGGACGGGGAGAGCGGCTGCATCGCCGGGGCGCGGGAGCTGACGGGCTCCTTCCTCGCGAGCGTGCAGCGCGAGCACGGGGTGCCGGTGTCGGCCCGCACTATGGATCTGTCGCAGCTCGTGGTGAGCGAACTCGTCACCAACGCGCTGCGTCACGCGCCGGGCCCGGCCCTGCTGCACCTGTGCATCGCCGGTGCCGCCGTGGAGATCGCGGTCTGGGACAGCGAACCGGCGCTGCCGGTGCCGCGCGGGGCCGATCCGACGAGGGTGGGGCAGCACGGCCTGGAGATCGTGATGGCCGTGGCCCAGGCCGTCGACATCGTACGGGAGCCGGTCGGCAAGCGGATCGTCGCCCGGCTGGGGCTGCTGGACGGCCTGTAGGCGGCGGTCAGGCGGACGCCGTGGAGGTCTCGTCGCCGAGGACGCGGAACGTCGCTCCGCCGACGGTCAGCACCCCGTCCGACAGGGGAGTGCACCGCACGCCGCCGTTCCCTCGCAGGGCACGCTGCGCGCCCGGTCCGACGGTGACGTCCAGCCACGCGCACGGTCGTGCCGGACGGTTCACGGCGAGGGTCACGGCACCACCCCCGGAGTCGAGGACGATCGTCGAGCCGACGAGGGCGTCGATGTCGACGCCCCGCAGCAGGATGTTGCGGCGGGTGTGCCGGAGATCGGCGTCGGGGGCGATGTCACGGGGAAGGCTCTCGGCCGCCATCACCGTCACCGAGGCGTTCCGGTGGGCGGGCCGGCCGAAGTAGCGGTCGCCGACCAGCCCCAGACCGGCGCGGACCCGCACCGACGGCACGAGTTCGTCGCCGGGCCCGTCCAGCGGCCCGCCCGACGGCCCGTCCCCGGGCCGCCCCGAGAACCGGTGCACGGGCGACACCAGCAACTGCACGATCTCCACCTCGGCCATACCGCCCACCCTAGGCAGGGTTCGGCCCACGGGGGACGGCGGCCGTCGTTCGCCCGGTCCCAGGGCTTGTCAGGGCTTGTAGGGAAGGCCGGCGCAGTTCGAGCCGGCCGGCCTGCCTTCGAGGCGGTCGGTGAGCCAGGAGATGGCGTCGCCCTGGTCGGTGAGCAGCGGGGCGAAGTGGTTGAGCAGGGCGTTGCCCAGCGGCAGCAGGACGACGGGCTTGTAGGTGACGTCCGCCCCCTTCGCGCACCAGGCGACGGCGAGGTCCCGGGCCTGTCCGTGCGGTACGAGGTTGTCGGCGGTGCCCGTCGCCACCCGCACCGGGGAGGCGGGCCTGAGCCTGCCGATGCGCTGATCGTCCAGGAACGCCTTCAGCGCGGGCTCGTCCTCGATGATGGCGCCGAGAGGGCGGCCGTCGGTGGTCCAGGCGGTGCTGCGTGCCGAGTTGTAGGCGAGGAGGGCGTCCCCGACGCACATGGTGGACAGATCCCTGAGGGCCGCCCGGCCGGCCGCGCTGAGGTGCGCGTCCGCGATCGGCTTCAGCTCCGGGTCGGACTCCAGGAAGCCGTTGACCGACCAGCCGAGCGCCCCGGCGAGGTCGCTGCCGTCGATGGCCGCGGTGACGGCGACCAGGTCCGCGGGCGGCGCCCCGGCGTAGGTGCCGGCCAGCGGCACGTCGGGGGCGTACGTCGGCTGGAGTTCGGCGGCGGCAGCGGTGGCCCCGCCGCCCTGGCTGTAGCCGAACAGCGCCACCCGCGAGCCGTCCGTGAGCGACGTCCCGTCGAGGGAGCGGGCCGCGCGGACGGCGTCCAGCACCGCGTGGGCCTCGTCGACCCGGTTGACGTAGGTGTGCAGCCGGTCCGTGGTGCCCAGGCCGGTGTAGTCGGTGACGACGACGGCGACACCTCGGGCGAGCAGGCGGTAGATGGCCAGGTCCTCGTAACCGACCGACACCGTCTGTCCGTTGAGCAGGAGCGGGCGTTCCAGGCCGAGGGACGCGGCGCACTGGTCGCCCTGTCCCATGGTCCCCGGGGCCACGGCGACCAGCGGCCGTGGCCCGGTGCCCCGCCAGGCCGCCGTCGGTTCGATGTAGGCGCCGGTGACGGCCGTCGGGCGGCCCGCCGAGTCCGTGGACCTGTACATCAGGCGGGTCGCCCGGCCGGGCAGCGGGCCGTTGACGCCGGGCAGGCTCAGGGCGAGGGGAAGCCGTTCGGTGCGGATCAGCGCGCCGTCGTCGGCCGGCAGAGAGGCGGGCGGGGTGTAGAAGGCGGGGATGGTGACCCCGCGGGAGACCACGGGTTCGGTCGGTGTCGCGGCGCCGGCCGGAACGGCCGTGGTGCCGAGGCAGGCGCGGCCGTGACGGCCCGCGGCGAGCAGGCGGGTGGGGGCGGGCATGGCGGACCTCCGGGGGGAGAAGGGGAGGCCGAGCCTCACTCTGCGGCTCGGCTGACGCGCGGTCCGGTGAGGACGGACCGCCCGGCCCACGGCGCCGGTCGTCCCACCGCCGCCGCGTGCCGTACGGAAATCGCTCTTAGACGAGCTGTCAGGAAGGTAACGGCGACTGGGTTACCGGCGGTAGCGGTCGGTAGGTTACGGTTCAGTAATATGGCGGTGGATGATCCGGACCGCCCCGCCGCCCCGCTCACGGCCCGCTGACCGCCCCCAACTCACCACTACCGCCGGTGTGATTGACTGCCTGCGTGGTGCACGAGTCGGTCTTCCGGACCCAGGACCTCCCGGCGGCCGACCGGTTCGAGGGCTGGGTCCAGCGCATGGGCCGCACGCATGCGCCGATGCAGCTGAGCAGCGACCGTGCGGCGGACTACGACGGCTGCCAGCGGGCGATCCTCCTCGGCGACGTGACCGTGTGGCCGGCCACCTTCGACCCGCTGGTCTTCCGCCGCACCCCCAGGCTCATCCGCGCCTCCGATCCCGAGGTCCACCACCTCTCCCTGCTCCTCAAGGGGGAGGGCGCGGCCAGTTGGGGCAGCAGCCGGCAGGCGGTCTACACGATGAACGACTTCCACATCAGCAGCTCCTCGCGCCCCTTCGAGATCCACACCGGAGCCGACCCGGTCACCATCGTCGGACTGGAGATCCCCCGCGCCCAGGTTCCGTTGCCCGGCCGGCACGCCGACCAGGTGATGGGGCGGCGCATCGCGGCCACGGAGGGCATCGGCGCCCTGCTGGCACAGTTCCTGCGCCAGCTGGCCGCGGACACCTCCAACTACCGGCCCGCCGACGGGCCTCGCCTCGCCACCGTCGTCGCCGACCTGGTCTCGGCGGCGTTCGCGCACGCCCTGGACGCCGACCTGAGCCTGCCGCCGGAAAGCCACAGCAGGACCCTCACCCTGCGCGTCAAGGCGTTCGTCCGCCGCCACCTCGCCGACCCCGAGCTGACCCCCGCGACCGTCGCCGCCGCCCACCACATCTCCCGCAGCCACCTGTACCGCCTCTTCCAGGCCGAAGGCCTCGGCGTGGCCTCGTACATCCGCGACCAACGGCTGGAGCACGCCCGCCGCGAACTCCTCGACCCCGCCCGGAGCGCGACGCCGATCCACGCCGTCGCCGCGCGCTGGGGTTTCCCGCGGGCCGCCGAGTTCACCCGCGCCTTCCGCACCGCCTACGGCCTCCCGCCCAGCGAACTGCGCGCCCGCGAACACCCCGGGCCCGACACGCCCGGAGACGCTCCGCCAACCGAGCGTGGACGCCTCGCCAACGACACGCGCCCCGGTTCCGGCGCATCCTGGTGACCATCCGGCGGACGTCGCCGGAACCCGGGCGGCGTGCCAGGACCACGGGGGAGTCCTGGTGCGCCGATGCCCGGCGGACGCGCGCGAAGGCGGAGCGGCCGGGAGCCGGGCGGACCGGCCGGCGCGGACCGGCCGATGCAGACCGCGGGCGACGACGACCGGCCCCGATGATCGAGTGGTGACGGTCCGGGCGGCGGCGTACGGTCGAACGGTGAACACGACAGTGGACGTGACCGTTCACTGAATCTCCCAGGGGCCCGCCCCTGTGCGGGCGACACGCTATGAGTACATCTCCGCAGCCCTCCGCGTCCCAGACCTCCGCCCCGCCGCCGGGCGGCGGCGGTCATCCGATGGCGCTGTTCGTCATCGCCTCGTGCCAGCTGATGGTGGTCCTCGACATCACCATCGTGAACATCGCGCTCCCCGAGATCCAGCGCTCCCTGGACTTCTCCACCGCCAACCTGTCCTGGGTGGTCAACGCCTACACGCTCACCTTCGGCGGTCTGCTGCTGCTCGGCGGCCGGGCCGGGGACATCCTCGGCCGGCGGCGCGTCTTCGTCTTCGGCGTGCTGCTGTTCGTCTTCGCCTCGCTCCTGGGCGGGCTCGCCCAGGGACCCGGCCAACTCCTGGCCGCACGCGCCCTCCAGGGCGTCGGCGGGGCCATCGCCTCACCGACCTCCCTCGCCCTGATCAGCACCACCTTCCGCGAAGGGCCGGAGCGCAACCGGGCGTTCGGTGTGTTCGCCGCGGTCTCGGCCGGCGGCGGCGCGATCGGACTGCTCGCCGGCGGCATCCTCGTGGAGTGGCTGAACTGGCGCTGGGTCCTCTTCGTCAACGTCCCCATCGGCCTGCTCATCGCCCTCGCGGCACCCCGCTGGATCAAGGAGTCCGAACGCCACCCCGGCCACTTCGACATCGCCGGTGCGGTGACCTCCACCGCCGGCATGGTCCTGCTGGTGTACGGATTCATCCGGGCCGCGCAGGACGGCTGGCGCGACGCGCTCACCATGGCCTCGTTCGCCGCGGCCGTCGTCCTGCTCGCGGTGTTCATCCTGGTGGAGCGGCGCTCCCGGCAGCCGATCACACCGCTGCACATGTTCGCCGACCGCAACCGCGCGGGCACCTACGGCATCATGCTCTGCCTGGCCGCCGGCATGTTCGGCATGTTCTTCTTCCTCACGCTGTTCGTGCAGAACGTGCTGGACTTCAGCCCCCTCCAGGCCGGACTGGCCTTCCTCCCGGTGAGCGTGGTCATCGCCGTCGGCGCGGGCCTGGCCTCCCGGTTCCTGCCGACGTACGGCCCCAAACCCTTCATGGTGGTCGGAGGGATCCTTGCCGCCGTGGGACTGGGCTGGCTGACCCTCACGGACGTCCACTCCACCTACGCGGGCAGCGTGCTGGGCCCGATGCTCGTGTTCAGCCTGGGCATGGGCATGGAGTTCGTCTCCCTGACCCTGATGGCACTGTCCAACGTGTCCGTCCGTGAGACCGGCGCGGCCTCGGGGCTGCTCAACGCCACCCAGCAGGTGGGGGGTTCGCTCGGCCTGTCCATCCTGGTCACGGTGTTCGGCACGGCCAGCAACAGCGAGGCGGACAAACAGATCCCGGCGTTCCTGGCCCAGGCGACCCCGGCGGAACGCCTGCGCTTCCAGCGCACCGGCGAACTCCCGCCGCCCTGGGCCGACGAGATCCTCACGGCGGGCGTGTCGGCGGCCTTCGTGGTCGCGGCCGTCTGCACGCTGATGGCCGCCCTGATCGCCGTCGTCGTGATCCAGGTCCGGCCCTCCGACCTCGAACGCCTCAAGGGCGACGGAGCGGTGGCACCGGGCGGGTGAGAACCGGAGTCAGGGACTCCGCGACGGGCGGCAGGCGCCGCCGGGTTAGGGTCCGCCCATGGTTCGTCGAGACGTGGGGATCCTGCATCCCGGTGACATGGGCGCGAGTGTGGCCGCGCAGGCCGTGGCGGGCGGGGCCGAAGTCTGGTGGCTGCCCTCCGGGCGGTCGGGGGCGACCCGGCGCCGGGCGGCCGAGACCGGTCTGCGGTCCGCCGCCGACCTCGGTGAGTTGGCCGGGAGCTGCGAGGTCGTCCTCAGCGTGTGCCCGCCGGCCGCCGCCCTCGAGGTCGCGGAGGAGGTGGCACGCGCCGGCTTCCGCGGCGTCTACGTCGACGCCAACGCGGTCGGTCCGGAGCGGATGGCGCGGATCGCCGAGGTGCTCGCGGCCGGCGGCGCCACCGTGGTGGACGGCGGGATCACCGGCCCGCCACCCCGCGAGGCCGGTACGAGCCGGCTGTACCTCTCCGGTGACGCGCAGGCCGTCGCCCGGGTCGCCGGCCTCTTCGCGGGCACCGCGCTCGCGCCCTTCGCGCTGGACGGCCCGATCGGCCGGGCGTCGGCGCTGAAGCTGTCCTTCGCCTCCTACAACAAGATCGCCTACGCCCTCGCGGCCCAGGCCTGCGCGCTGGCCGACGGCCATGGAGTCCTGGACGAGCTGATCGACCTCGCGGCCGGGGCGCTGCCCCACACACCGCTGGCCGCGCCCGAGCGACTGGCCGGCGCGGGCGCCAAAGCCTGGCGCTGGGAGCCGGAGATGCGCGAGATCGCCCGCGCCTGCGCACAGGTCGGCCTGCCGACCGGCTTCGCCGAGGCCGCCGCGGAGACGTTCGGACGCTGGGAGACGCACAAGGACGACGCGGCGGTGACCGGCGCCCGGCTGATCGCCGATCTGCGCCGGACCGGGCCGCCCGAGGGGCCCCGCCCGGCGTGAGCTGTCAGGGTGCGGCGGGGCCCCGCCCCGCCGCACCCGCACCCGCACCCCACCTCAGTCGTCGAGCGCGGTCAGGACCTCTCGGAGGTCGACGAACTTGAAGTTCGTCGCCGTGCGGTCCTCGGCCTGACCGGCGTCGTCGTGCCCGTCCTGCACGACGAGCAGACCGCCCGGGTACCTGCGGCCCAGGGGTGCGTTGAGCACCGCCGCGCCGTCGCACTCCTCCGAGCCGTCGGGGCCCGTCCCGGTGGCGGCGACCCGGAAGCCGCCCTCGTACTCGTTGTCGTCACCCTGCTCGCGGTCGTAGGCGGCGAAGGTGTCGTCGCCCTGGCTGGAGGCCAGCACATAGCCGTCGCCGTCCGCCTCGCTGAGCAGCGTCAGGCCCTCGACGTCCGCGGCGATCCGCGTCCCGCCGTAACCGGGGTCGGTGCCGTTCACGCACTCCTCGGTGGCCTCGTCGTACGTCCCGGGGACCCCGTACTCCCGGACGGTGTCCACGAGTCGGGGCGTTCCCTGGAGGGTGGCGGGCACGCGCCAGATGCCGATGTCCTCCTGGCCGGCGTACAGGGTGCCGTTCGCCGGGTCCACGACCATGCCCTCGACCTGGGGCAGTTCACCGGGCTCGGCGCACGGCGACCAGGACGTGCCGTTCGGCAGGCGGAAGGAGGACGGCAGGTCCAGGGTGCGGACCTTGCGGTAGCCGACCTTGCCGCCGGCCGTCGGCGTCAGTTCGAGCAGGGCGATCGTCGTACGCTCGCGCCGGCTGACGAGGGCGTAGGTGCGCCCGCTCGCCCTGTCGGTCCAGGTGGCGAGGCCGTACGCGGTCCGCTGCTCGTTGATCTCCGTCTGGTCGGCGGAGAAGACCGGTGCGGCGGCAGGGTCCGTGACGTCCGAGAGGGGACGGCCCGGCGACGTGGGGTCGATGCGGTAGATCCGCAGCCGGTCGTTGCCCCGGTCGGTGGTGACCGCGAGGTCGGCGCGCCCCGTGGACAGCTTCAGGCCCTGCACCACGTCCACGTTGTTGTAACGGCCGGGAGCGTCCTCGGGACCCGGTCCGGCGGGCGCGGCGAGCGACTGCACGAGCCGGGCGCCGAGGTCGTACACCCTGAGGCCGCCCTCCTTCGCGGTGGCGACGACCAGACTGGCGTCCGGGTCGGCGGCGTTGCGCCAGATCGCTGGGTCGTCCGCGTCGGAGTTGCCGCCCGCCTCGTCGTCGTACAGGGCAGGCGTCTCGACGCGGGGGAGGACGGCCGGCAGGGCGTCGTCGTCCCCGGCGGAGGCGGGAAGTGCGGCGGTCAGAGCGAGCGACGCCGTGAGGACGGACACGGCGAAAGTCCTCGGAAGCGATCCGGCCATGTCGACCTTCCTTCGGTTGGGGGCATGACAAAGCATTGATGATCTTGGTGGTGCGGGCGGACGGTGAAGGGTCGTACGGGTGAAGGGCAGGCACCTTCCGGCGGAACAACTGTCGTGCCGGCAGGGCCCCGTGGGAAGTCGCCGTCGCCGGCCCGCACCCCGACCGCGGGGCGCGGCACTCCCACAGGTGTCCGTCCGACGCCCCGTCACCTCACCGAAGGGCAGAGGTGGGCCAGGGCGGGTTTGCGGACCGAGCGAGCGGCAACGCGAAGTCCATGACTGAACCGAACACGGACACGAACGAAGAGCGCGCCGCCAAGCGCGCGACCGCATCCAAGGCCCGGCGCGCGGCCGACAAGGCGACCGCGCCCGCCGCAGGGGCCGCAAAGGGCGCCGCCGACAAGGTGGATGACACCGCGTCGGCCGCGGGCTCCAAGGCCGAGCGGGCCGCGGGGACGATCGGTGGGGCGGCGCAGGGCGCGGCCCGTGGCGTCGAGGCGGGCCGCCAGGTACTCGCCGAGAAGACCGGGCAGGTCGCCGCCACCGCCAAGTCCGCCGGCGGGCAGGTCGCGGCCACCGCCAAGACGGCCGGCGGACAGGTCGCCACCACGGCCAGGACGGCCTGGACGGTGATCGCCCACCGCAAGCTGATAGCCGCCGGAGTGGGTGCCGGCGTGACCGCGCTGACGGCCGCGTCGTACGCGGTGGGCCGCCGCTCGGGCCGCCAGACCCTCGGCCCGATCACGCGGCTCACCGGCGGCCGCATCTGACGCCCCGCACGCGCGGTGGGACGGGCCGCTGGACGGCCGGGCCCACCGTGCGGAGCCGGGGAGGAACGCTTCCGGTCAACTCCGTTGCCGTCTCGGGCAATCGGTCACGATGAACCGCCCCAGCCGGGGCACATGCCCCAAGTGATCTTCGTCGAAGGCCGCTTGGGAGGAACCACCACCGTGACCGCACCCACCCGCCCGCTACGCCCCGTGCACCGCCGCCGTCGCTTCGACCTGCGGACGACGGCCCTCTTCTTCATCCTTCTCGCCCTCCTGCTGACTCTCGCGGGACTGGTCGCCCGCACCGCCGCGGCCGCGGCGGAGCGCCGCCCCGCGTGGGCCGTGTCCCTGCTCGTCCTCGGCTTCGCCCTCACCGTCGCCTGCTGTCGGGGCCGACGCCGGTGGTCGGCCCGCAGACTCGTACGGCGCGCCACCGAGGCCCTTGAGGAAGCGGCCGAGACAGCAGTCGACGCACTCGGCGAGACGCCGGTCGAAGTCGTCCCGGCGGGTGCGCCCGACCCGGTCCGGACGTCCGCCGTCGCCGACGTGGAGCAGACGCTCGTCATCGAAACCGCCGACGCCGCCGACGCCGCCGACGCCACGGACGTCACGGACTACGAGGCCCTGGACCCGGACGAGTTCGAACAGGCGATAGCCGGCCTGTGCGCCCGCGACGGCTGCGCGGACGTCGAAGTCGTGGGCGGTGCGGGGGACCTGGGCGCCGACGTCATAGCGGTGGCACCGGACGGACGCCGGCTCGTCCTGCAGTGCAAGCGTTACGCGGCCGACCACAAGGTCGGCTCCCAGGACGTGCAGCGCTTCGGCGGCACCTGCTTCACCGTCCATGAGGCCGATGTCGCCGTGGTCGTCACCACCAGCGACTTCACGGCACCCGCCACCGAGTACGCGACCCAGTGCGGAATCCTGTGCGTGGACGGCGAGGGACTGCGCGCGTGGGAGACCGGTACCGGCCTCCGCCCGTGGGAGCTGTCCGTCGAAGGCTGACACCGCGCCTTCACGGCCGTATCGGAAATTGTTCGTCGTCAGTCCGGTTCGCCGTCGGCGACGGGGGCACTTGGCGATGAGCGAAACCCGAGCACAGGAGGTCGTCGTGGCGGTCCGGCATCGGCTGATCAAGACATCCCCGAGGCGTGTGTGGGCCGTCCTGTCGGACGGCGACCGGTACGCGGACTGGGTGGTCGGTACGGCGGAGTCCCACCCGGTGCGGGGTCAGTGGCCCCAGGTCGGCGCGGAGATCGGCTACGAGGTCCGGATCGGGCCCGTCCGGCTGACCAACCGGACCGTCGTACGGCGCTGCGAGGAGGGCGTAGCCCTGGAACTGGAGGCCCGGGCGGGCGCGCTCGGCACCGCGAGGGTCGCCATCGAGCTGCGCCCCTGGGGCGAGCACTGCCTGGTGATCGTGGACGAGCATCCCCTGCAAGGAGTGGGCGGGGCCCTGCACAACGCGGGCGTCGAGGCGTTGATCCAGCTCCGCCACCGGACGATGCTGGCCCGGCTGGCCGGGGTGTGCGAGGAAGGGGCCGAGGACGTCGGGCCGGGGCCGGTACCGGTGCGGCACCTCGGCGGCGCCGATGCCTGACGCCGTGGTGATCGGGGCGGGACCCAACGGCCTGGTGGCCGCCAACCTGCTGGCCGACGCGGGATGGAGCGTGGAGGTCGTCGAGGAGCAGCCCGAACCCGGCGGAGCGGTGCGTCACGACCGGGGAGTGGACCCGGACTTCGTCAACGACCTCTTCAGCTCCTTCTACCCGCTCGCCGCCGCCTCCCCGGTGGTGTCGGCCCTGCGCCTGGAGGACCACGGACTGCGGTGGAGTCACGCACCCCACGTCCTGGCACATCCGCTGAGCGACGGCAGGTGCGCGGTCCTGGACCGGCGGATCGACGCCACCGCAGCCTCCCTCGACGTCTTCCACGACGGCGACGGCGCCGCCTGGCGCCGACTGCACGAGATCTGGGAACGGCTCCGTTCCGACATCGTCGACGCCCTGTTCACCCCTTTCCCGCCGGTGAAGGCCACCGGGCGGCTCGCCGTCCGGCTGCGTGCGGCTGGAGGTCTGCGGCTGGCCCGCACCCTCCTGCTGCCGGTGCGCCGCATGGGCGCCGAGGAGTTCGGCGGCGAGGGGGGCAGGCTCCTCCTCGCGGGGAACGCGCTGCACGCCGACCTCGCCCCGGAGGCCGCCGGCAGCGGCGGCTTCGGCTGGCTGATGTCCATGCTCGGCCAGACGTACGGCTTCCCCGTACCCACCGGCGGCGCCGGCGCCCTCACCGACGCGCTGGTCCGCCGGCTGCGCTCGCGCGGCGGCACCCTGCGCTGCGGGCAGCGGGTGGACCGCGTCGTCGTCCGCGGCGGACGAGCCGTGGGCGTACGCACCGCCGACGGCGGGACGCTCGCCGCCCGCCGCGCCGTCCTGGCGGACGTGTCCGTCCCCGCCCTCTACGGCGAACTGGTCGAGCCCGAGCACCTTCCGTCCCAGCTCCTGGCCGATCTGAAGCGGTTCGAGTGGGACTTCGCCACCTTCAAGGTCGACTGGGCCCTCGACGGCCCCGTGCCCTGGCGTGCCGAGCAGGCCGCACGGGCCGGCACGGTGCATCTCGCCGACGGCCTCGACGAACTCACCCGCTTCGCCGCCCAGATCGCGATGCGGCAGGTCCCCGACCGCCCGTTCTGCCTGTTCGGCCAGATGACGACGGCCGACCCGACCCGCTCCCCGCAGGGCACCGAGTCAGCCTGGGCCTACACCCACGTGCCGCACGAGGTCGCGGCCGACGCGGGGGACGAGGGCCTCACCGGGGCCTGGGACCCCAAGGAGCAGGAAGTCATGGCCGACCGGGTCGAACGCCAGGTCGAACGATTCGCGCCCGGATTCCGCGCGCTGATCCGCGCCCGCCGCGTGCTCGCCCCGCCCACCCTCCAGGCACTCGACGGCAATCTCCGCGCGGGCGCCATCAACGGCGGCACCGCGGGCATCCACCAGCAGCTCATCTTCCGTCCGCTGCCCGGCACCGGACGGCCGGAGACACCGCTGCGCGGCCTGTTCCTCGCTTCGGCGAGCGCCCACCCCGGCGGCGGCGTGCACGGCGCGCCGGGCGCCAACGCGGCCCGCGCGGCGCTGCGCCGGAACCGGGCGCCGGGGCTGGCAGGGCTACAGCGCGCCCTCACGCACCGGGACCGCGCGGGCCACGCCCGGCCCACCTGAACGGCGACCGGGGGGACCGACGATCGGAGCGACTCATGGCGCAGGCGCACAGTCCCCTGGAGAACCGCACCGTCGTCGTCACGGGCGCGGCGCGGGGGGGTGGGCGCCGCCCACGCCCACGCGCTCGCCCGGCGCGGCGCCCGCCTGGCCCTGCTCGGCCACGAGCGGCCCGCCCTGGAGGCCGTCGCCGCCTCGCTGCCCACACCGGCCATCGCCGTCGAGGCCGACGTCACGGAGGAAGAGGCCCTCCGGCACGCCGCGGAGACCGTCCGTGCCCGCCTGGGCCCACCGTCGGCGGTCGTCGCCAACGCCGGTATCGCCGAGGGCGGCCCCTTCGCGACGCAGGACATGGCCGACTGGCGCCGGGTCGTCGACGTGAACCTCACCGGCAGCGCCCTCACTGCGCACACGTTCCTGCCCGACCTGCGGGAGACGGCGGGCTACTACCTCCAGATCGCCTCCCTGGCCTCCTTCGGCGCCGCTCCGATGATGAGCGCGTACTGCGCGTCCAAGGCCGGAGTGGAGGCCTTCGCGCACGCGCTGGGGGCGGAGGAGGCGCACCGCGGTGTCGCGGTCGGTATCGCCTACCTGAACTGGACCGACACCGACATGATCCGGGACGCCGACCGGCACGCCGTCCTGCGGGAGCTGCGCGCGCACATGCCGGGGCCCGCCCGGCGGGTCCACCCCGTCGAGACCGTCGCGGAGGCGCTCACCCGCGCCGTGGAACGCCGCAGCACCGCCGTCTACGCGCCCGCCTGGCTGCGCCTCGCGCAGCTCGCCCGGATCGCGCTGCCACCCGTGGTGCTGCGCGTGGCCCGTCGCGAACTGCCGCGGCTGGAGGCAGCGGATCCCCTCCACTCCACGGGTCTGCTCGGGGCCGGTGGCCGAGCCGACCGGGATGCCCGGCCCTTGCCCTGACATTGCCCTGGATCCCTTTCGCCCCGCGGGTCTGCTCGGGGCCGGAGTCCGGGCCGACCGGGGTGCTCGGCCCCTGCCCTGACACCGCCCGGCCCCTGCGCGGAGCGCGGGCCGGGGACGGTTCAGAAGGCGTAGCGGATGCGCAGCCACGGCGCGTGGACGCCGACCAGTTCGCGCAGCGTGTTCACCGCCTCGGCCTTGATCGCGTTGCGGTAGCGGACGTTCGACGCGCCGTTCTCGGAACGTTTCGCCTGCTGCAGATCCGGCTGCCACAGCACCTGCTCGGCACGGGGATGCCAGCCCAGGTTCACCTCATGCAGTCCCTGGTTGTGGGTGAGCATGATCACCTCGGCGGCCGCCTGCCGCTTGACCCGCTCGGGCAGCACGTCGTCAAGGTGTCGGAGCAGGTCGCCCCAGGCCTCCCGCCAGCCCGGCCGCAGGACGACGGGGGAGAAGTTGAAGTGCACCTCGTAACCGGCGTCCAGGAAGTCGGCCGCGGCGGCGACACGGGCGGCGACCGGTGAGGTGCGCACGTCCAGGAGACGGGCGTCGGTCTCGGGCATCAGCGAGAAGCGGATCCGGGTCCGGCCCCGCGGCTCCAGCGCGAGCAGGTCGGGATTGACGAACTTCGTCGCGAAGGACGCCTTGGCCGTCGGCCAGCGGCGGAAGGCACGCACCAGATCGGCCGTGTTGTCGCAGACGAGGGCGTCCACCGAGCAGTCGCCGTTCTCCCCGATGTCGTACACCCACGCCGTCGGATCGCACTGGTTGGGCTCCTGTTTGCGACCCTGCCGTGCGATGTGCCGCCCGAGGTGGGCGATGATCCGGTCGACGTTGGTGAACACGGTGATGGGGTTGGCGTAGCCCTTGCGGCGCGGCACATAGCAGTAGGCACACGCCAGGGCGCAGCCGTTGGAGAGGCCGGGAGCGATCCAGTCCGCCGAGCGCCCGTTGGGGCGTGTGTCGAGCGTCTTCCTCTCGCCCAGCACGAGTGTCTCGCCCTTGACGCGCACCCACCGTTCGACGTTGCCCTCGTTGCCGTGCAGGCCGGGAACACGCCAGTGGGAGTCGACCTCGATCAGCCGGGCCTCGGGGAAGCGGGCGATGATCTGGCGACCGCGCGCCGAGGCGGCGGCTGCCGGTTCGGCGTGGATCTCCCGCACGGGCAGCAGGCGACGGGCCGTGTCGGAGTCGCGGAACGACGGACCGGCGGAGGGCGGGGGCGGCTCGAGGGCGTCGAGTCCGAACAGGGCGTCGGACCCGCCGTCCGGGCCGGCTGACGGGGCGGGCATGAGGGCTCCGGAAGGGAATGGCGTGCAGCCGCGGGACATAACACTCTACGCATACCGGGCACGTGGCTGCCGACCGGTGTGGGCGGCGCGGCCGAGCGACGCCGGCGGCGGACCCGGGCGCCGGGGAGCACGCCAGGCGGCACGCCGGGGCCCGTCAGTCGACCTCGCCGGCCGGTCGCCTCCGCAGCACCATCAGCGCCGTGTCGTCGCCCTGGGTACCCGCCGCGTGGCGTCGCAGGTCACGGTGGACCGTCGCGGGCAGGTCGCCGGGGCGGACGTCGCCCCAGGCCGCGGCGCGCTCCTCCAGGGGATAGAACGTCCCCGACGGATCCCGTGCCTCGGTGACCCCGTCGGTGCACAGCAGCAGCGTGCTGCCCCGCGGGAAGGAGAACCACTCGACCGTACGGGGCTCAGGAGAGAGCGCGTCGAGACCCAGCGGAACGCACGGCTCGCCCTTCAGCACCGGACCGTCCCGGTCGCCGTGCAGCATCAGCGGCGGGACATGACCGCAGTTGATCGCCTGGACCTCCGTGTCGGAGCCGATGCCGAGGACCAGCGCCGTCACGAACCGCTCGCTCTCGCCGGCCTGCGCCGCGAAGGAGTTGTGCCGCAGCACCGCGTCCTCCAGGGCGTCGACGACGGCGGTCAGGGTGGGCTCGGCGATGGCCGCCTCACGGAAGGCGCTGAGGACCGAGAAGGCCGCGCTGATGGCGGGCAGCCCCTTGCCCTGGACGTCGGCGATGAAGACCCGGCTGCCGTACGGCGAGGCCACGACCTCGTACACGTCGCCGCCCACCCGGCTGTCCTCCTCCACCGGCTGGTAGAGGCCGTGCACGATGAGCTGGTCCGTCATCAGCGGGAACGGCCGCAGGAGTTGCCGCTGGAGCGCCGCCGCCGCGGACCGCAGCCGGGCGATCTCGCGCTCGCTGTGAACCCGCTGGGCGGCCCGCGCGACGCTCAGCCCGTTGAAGACGACCGCGAAGACGACGGTGGCCGTCGCCGCGCCGATCGTGTCCTCCGCGGTGTCGAACAGGGCACCGGCGATCATCACCGTCACCCAGGCCGACGCGACGGCGGTCTGGCGCACGCTGCCGCGTCCGGCGATCAGCGCGGGAAGCACCACGAGGAAGGGGGCGAGCCTGGTCTCACGGTCCAGGAAGACCCCGATCACCGCCAGGACCACCGTGACGAGGACGAGCCAGAACACCACGACCGACCAGCGCAGCGGCGGCGCGGTACGGCCCTCCCCGCCCGCCGCGGACGACCCGCTCGGCTCTCTCGACGCGTCCACCGTCTCTCCCGCTCCGTGTCCGGCCGTCGGCGTCCCGCCCGGGAACGGGAACACCCTCCTCCTCAATATCCGCCTCCCGCGCCCCGCCCGCCGATCGCGGCATGGTGATCACATGACCGTGCTCGCTGTCCTGTTCGCCGTTCTCGCCGCCGCCAGCAACGCCGTGGGGACGGCCTTCCAGCGGAAGGCCGCCGCCACGGTGCCGCACGGCGGCGGCCTGCGGCTGCTGCGCGCGCTCGTGAGGCGGCCCGCCTGGGCCGTCGGTGTCGCCGGTGTCGTCGGTGCCGCGATCTTCCAGGCACTCGCCCTGGTCAACGGACCCCTGGCCCTCGTCCAGCCCCTCTTCATCCTGGAACTGCCCTTCGCGCTGCTGCTGGCCGTTCCGCTGCTGCACCGCCGTCTCTCCGCCGACGGCTGGCGGGCGGTCGCGGCACTGGTGGCCGGTCTGGCCCTGGTCCTGCTGTCGGCGGCGCCCTCCGGCACCCGCGACCAGGCTCCGATGACGCACTGGATCCCGGTACTGGCGCTCTGCCTGGCCGCGATGGCCGCCGCCGTCGCTGTCGCCCGCCCCACCCGCTCACCCCTCGTGCGGGCGGCGGCGCTGGCGACGGCCGCCGCGATCGGCAACGCCCTGACCGCCGCGCTCATGAAGTCCGCCACCGGACGCCTGGCCGACGCCGGCCTCCCCGGCTTCCTGACCGCCTGGCAGACGTACGGCTTCGCCCTGGCCGGCGTCTGCGCGCTCCTGCTGCTGGAGAACGCCCTCCAGGCCGGCCCGCTGGTCGCCTCGCAACCCGCGCTGACCATCGGCGACGCCACCGTGAGCCTCCTGCTCGGCATCACCTTGTTCGACGAGCACGTCCGCACCGGCTGGTGGCTCCTCCCCGAGGCCGCCGGAGCCCTCCTGATCGTCTGGGGCGTCGTCCGGCTGACCCGCGTGGTGCCCCACCTCGTCGACGTCGTCCGGTAGGCCGAGCCGCTCGCCGACCTGCGTGGGCCGGTGCGCGGTGTGAGAGTTACCGCGAAGGTGATCAACCCGAGCATGCGGTGGGTGAGGGCATGTCGGCCGACGCCGGCGAAGAGCACCTGCGGGACCTCCTCGCCGACCCCGTCAACTCCAGCCTGGACCTGTCCGCCGCCGTCGCCCGCTGCGCAAAGGCGCTCGGCCTCGCACACACCGTCGTCCACCTCGCCGACCGACCGGGCGCCTCCGGGACGACGCCACGATCCTTCTGCCCGAGTGGCAGCCGCCGGTCCACCCCTGACCCGCCCGTGTCCCGCCCGTGTCCCGCGGGGCACCCCGAACTGTCCGCGGGTCCCAACAGCCCTGCCCCCGCAGATGGTTGTGGTCCTGCCCGGCCCTGACTAGGTTCGGTCGGATAGCCGCATGGCACCCCCCGGAACGGCGGAGGGCCGCCACCGACAGCAGCTCAGACGGGAGAACGGGTGCACGCGCACGAGGAACCCACGAAGACCGCGGCACGCCCCGCCCCCCTCCCCGTGCCGCACCCCTCGGCCGGACACGCGGCGCGTCCCGGCACGGCGGGCCTCACCCCGGAGAGCGCGGCGGCTCTCCAGCGCACCGCGGGCAATGCCGCCGTCGCCCGCGCGGTCGGTCGGGTACGGCAGCCCTGGCAGGCCTCCGGCCCGGCCGGGACCACCGTCCAGCGGATGCCTCCCAAGCGCGACCGGGACACGGCCGGCCTCGAACGCGGCGACAGCCCGCCGGCCCGCCGCGCCACCCGCGGCAGCACGAAGGTCTTCGACCTCGACAAGCCGACCCTCACCTTCACCTCGGCCTACGACGGCCCGGCGAGCCAGCGCCTCGACGCCGACCAGAGCATCGGCTTCACCCAGGCGGCGGCACTGCACAACCCCGCCGGCGCCCCGCTGTCCCCGGCCAGCAACTACCACTTCTGGCAGGAGGTCACCGACAGCAACGTCCAGATCATCCCGGCCCGCAGCACCGAGGGCGTTCCCAGCGAGCGGCCCTGGCAGCAGGACGGCCCGTACAAGCCGCCGTACAACAACGCCGTCATCGTCAGCGACCGCAACGCGATCACCTTCAACGACGATCCCGGCTTCTCCACCACGTCCAAGCTGACCGCCGGATACTGGCTCGCCTCTTACAGCGTCAGCTTCCGATGGAAGGTGGCCCGGAACACCGGCGCCTTCAACCGCGGCGCCCCGGCCTGGACCAGCGGCGTCGTCACCCACACCCTCACCTCGGACTTCGACCCCGAGTCACCGGACGCACCGGCACCGATCCGGGCTCGGGCGGCGGGCAACCGCACCTGGACCGTCGACCTCGGCGCGACGGGCGACGACGCGTAGGGCAAGGCCCGGCCCCGCCCCGGCTCAGCGGGGACCGCGCCGTTCGGTCCGCTGGGCCTCCCGGGTGGCCTCGCGTGCCTCGCGCTCCGCACGGGTGAGTGCGTCGGAGGCCGCCCGCTGCTGCTCCTGGGCCTCCCGCCGCTCCTGCCGGGAGAGCTGAAGCTCCTCCCGCGCGGCGTGCAGCCGCCGCTCGGCGGCGGCCACCTCCTCCTCCGCCCGGTCATGACGCTCGCCCGCCCGGACCGCCCGGTCGTCGGCCTCCGCCAGTTCCGTACGACGCTCGCGCAACCGCCCCTCGGCCGCCTCCGCCGCCTCCTGGGCCCGTGCGAGCTGCCGCTCGCGTTCACGGCGCCGCTCGGCGAGGTCGTCCTCCGCCGGGGCGCGGGCCGCGGGCCGCGCGGGTGTCGTAGGGCCGCCCTGCTGGGCGGGGCGCTGCCGGCGGGCAGGTCCGAAGGCGGGGTGAGGGCGGTCTCCAGCCGGCCGGCGGCCCACTGCTCGGCGGCGCCCGGGTCGGCCAGCACCGCCTGGAGCGTCGCCTCGACCTCCTGCCGCACCGAGGCCGACAACCGTTGCCCGGCCTCCGCGGCGAGCCGCGCGGCCTGCCCGGACAGCGCCGCGACGACACTGCGGCGCCGCACGGACAGCTCCTTGATCCCGGCGCGGTCCAGGGCGCCGTACGCCTCGCGCAGCGCCTCGCCGAGTTCGAGGAACCGTCGGCTCTCCTGCGGAAGGGAGCGCCGCAGCAGGTTCGCCGTCCAGGCCGCCAGCGAGGGCCGGCGGGCGGCGTGGATACGACGGGCGTCCTCCGCGCGCCCGTCCGTGCGGGCCCGCAGGGCCAGCTCCTCGCGCCGGGAGACGAAACCGGCGGGCGGCGTGCTGTACAGCTCGTCGAGCGCGGCCTCCACCTCGGCCCCGGCCTCCGCGGTCCCCCGCTTCCCCCCTACGTCCTTGCGCGGCACGCTTCCCAGACTCCACCGGGCCGGGCCCGCGCGCACCTCGGCCCCGGACCGGTCGGGCAGGATGGGTACCAGGGCGTCCGGTCGGCGGCGCCGGGGAGGGGAGCGGTGCGTGAGTGAGGAGCCGGGGTGCGCGTGGACGGCCATGACACCGGGGGACTTCGACCGGGAAGCACCGCTGCGGCTGAACGTCCGTACCGGCGGCGCCGCCGTCCCGGCCGAGCCGGACGAGTGCGGGACGGTGCCCCTCTTCGGCGACGAGGCGCCCGCGCGGCGTCGCCCGGCGGCCCGGCCGCGTCGGCGCGATGCCGCCGGACACGAGCAGGAGCGCCTCTTCTGACCGGTTCTCCCTGAGAACCGGGAGCCTCGACCCGCTCAGCGGCCCGTGTACTGGATGACCAGCAGGGCCACGTCGTCGGTGCGCTGCCCGGCCGTGCCGGACGTACGCAGCAGGGTGTCGACGAGCGCGTCCAGGTCCCGGTCGTCGGCACGGTCCAGCTCCACGGCGAGCTGGTTCATCGAGTCCTCCAGGTCGACGCCCGGCATCTCGATGAGCCCGTCCGTGTAGAAGACGAGGATCAGCCCCGGCACGAGCGGGATCTCCGTGACCGGGAACTCGGCGTCGGCATCGATCCCCAGGAGAGGCCCGGGCGGCATGTCGAGCGGCCGGGCGGCGTGACCCGGCAGCCGCAGCAACGGCGGTGGGTGCCCGGCGCCGGCCAGTGAGACCCGCCGCCCCGCGAAGTCGATGCAGGCGTAGAGGCAGCTGGTGAACAGCTCCAGGCCGAGGTCCGTGACGAGCCGGTTGGTTCCGGCGAGCACCTTGTCCGGGGGAGTGCCGAGGGTCGCGTGGGCGTGCACACCCATGCGGACCTGGCCCATCAGCGCGGCGGCGGCGACGTTGTGCCCCTGGACGTCGCCGATGACGGCCGCCGCGGCGGTGTCGTCGAGGCGGATCAGGTCGTAGAAGTCCCCGCCGATGTCCATCCCGTGGGTGGCGGGCAGATAGCGGGCGGCGACCCGCAGACCGTCGATCGCGGGCAGCGTGCGGGGCAGCAGCGCCTGCTGGAGAGCGTGCGCGAGGTCGTGCTTGGTGTCGTACAGCCGGGCGCGGTCCAGGGCCTGGGCGATGAGTCCGGCGAGCGAGGTCAGGACGGCGCGTTCCGCGGCCGGGAAGTCGTGCCGGTGCTCGTAGGACAGGACGCAGATGCCGACCGGACGGCCCGAGATGATCAGCGGGAGGAAGGCCCAGGCCTTTTTGCCGCTGATGTGGGGGGCCTCGGGGTAGATGCGCCGCATCTCCTCGGGGTTCGAGAAGAACGCCGGGATGCCGCTGTCCAGGGCGCGCCCGCGGGGGTGAACCCCGTGTCCAGCGGCAGCCCGTCGAGGCGTTCGATGGTCTGCGGCGTGTAGCCGCGGTAGCCGGTGATCCGCAGCCGTCCGGCGTCCGCGGTGGACAGCACCAGTCCCTGGGCGCCGAAGGCGGGCATGATCTGGTCGGCGACCAGATCGATGACGTCCTGCACGCCGACGACCTCGGTGAGCGCGGCGGCCAGGTGCGTGAGCTGGTAGAGCTGGCCCATCCGGGACGGCACGGAGCCGCTCTCGGGCCGGCGGGGCGCCGACAGGGGCAGCGGCCGCGCTCCGCTGGGGACGATCCGGACGCTGATGCCGCTGTCGTCCGGGAAGAGATGGAACTCCAGCCACTGGCCAGGCGGCCGGCAGGCGGTGAAGGAGACGGGCGCGCGGCTGAGCACGGCGGCGCGGTAGCGGTCCTCGTAGGTGGGGTCGTCCAGCCAGCGCAGGGACTGCCACGGCAGCGTGCCCAGCAGTTGGCCGGCCTCGCGGCCGAGCAGCGTGCAGGCACCGGAGCTGAGGTAGGTGAAGCGGCCCGCCAGGTCGAGGGCGCAGCTGCCGCCCGGCAGCCGTTCGACGAAGTCGGCCGCCGCCATCGCCGGTCCGGCGTGCCGGTGCCCCGCCCCCGTTGGGCAGGACCCGCGGCCGGCCGGTGCCGGCCGGCGGCCCGCCGCGCTCGGCGGCCTCCTCGATCAGCCGTGCCAGCCGCCGGCAGCTCGACACGATGTTCCCCTGCTCGCGCCCCGTCATGTACGGCGGACGGGTGGCCGGCCACATCAGCAGCAGGGCTCCCCAGCGGCGGACACCCGTGACCGGTGAGGCGGCCAGGGCCAGCGGATAGGGGAGCGCCATCGCGGTGCGCGGATAGGAGCGGGCCATCTCGCTCTGGCTGCCCACCCAGACCAGGCGCCCCTCGCGGACCGCGTCGCCACGGGTGCCGGAGCCGCCACCGGCACCCGCGCCCACGGTTCGGCCAGCTCGGCGGGGGCCCCGCTCAGCACGTCCAGGCAGAGCACCTGCTCGTCGGGGGAGAGCAGGTAGAGGGCGCCGATCGACGCGCCGGTGCGGCGTACGATCTCGGCGAACGCGGCGTCCAGGCCGTCACCGTCGACGGCCGGATCACCCGTGTCGGTCACGAGGCACCTCCAGCGTCAGGGGGGAGCCTCGCGGACGGCTGCCGGCTCCACGCGCGGCGCGGCACGCCTCCGCAGACATGCCGCGCCTCCGTCATCAAGGACGCTACGCCGATCCGGGATGCTCGGCACGTCCCCGAGGGCGCCTCATCCAAGGGAATCGAGCGCCTCCAGAAGCCGCTCGACGTCCTCGTCGGAGCTGTACGGCGCCAACCCGACCCGTACGCCGCCCCCGTCGCCGAGTCCGAGGTGGCGGGACGCCTCCAGGGCGTAGAACGACCCGGCGGGCGCGTCCACACCGTGCCCGGCGAGATGGCGGGAGACGTCCGCCGGGGTGTGACCGGCCACCGTGAACAACAGGGTGGGGGTGCGCCGCACGGCCCGCGAGTACACCGTCACCCCGCCGGTCTGCGACAGCCCGGCCTCAAGGCGCCGGCGCAGCGCGTCCTCGTGGGCCTCGATCGCCGCGAAGGACGCGACCAGGCGCGCCCGGCGGCTGTCGGGCCCGGTCCCCGGCACGAACCCGGCGAGGAAGTCCACCGCGGCCCGCACCCCGGCCAGCAACTCGTACGGCAGCGTGCCCAGCTCGAAGCGTTCGGGGACGGCGTCGGTGGACGGCAGCAGCTTGTCCGGGCGCAGCGACTCCAGCAGTGCGGCCCGGCCGGTCAGGACGCCCAGGTGCGGACCGAGGAACTTGTACGGCGAGCACACCAGTGTGTCCGCGCCGAGCGCGGCGAGGTCGACCGTGGCGTGCGAGGCGAAGTGCACCGCGTCGACATGGAGCAGGGCGCCCGCCCGGTGCGCGAGCTCGGCGACGGCCGGGATGTCGGGGCGGGTGCCGAGGAGGTTGGACGCCGCGGTGACCGCCACCAGCCGGGTGCGCGGGGACAGGACCTCCCCGATCCGCTCCGGGGCCAGCTCGCCCGTGGCCGGGTCGAAGTCCGCCCGGCGCACGGTCGCGCCCACCGCCTCGGCCGCCTGGACCCAGGGCCGTATGTTGGCGTCGTGGTCGAGGCGGGTGACGACCACCTCGTCACCGGGACGCCAGTCCCTGGCCAGGGTGCGCGCCAGGTCGTAGGTGAGCTGGGTGGCGCTGCGGCCGAAGACGACGGTGCCCGGGTCGGTGCCGAGCAGATCGCCCATCGCCCGGCGGGCCGCCAGCACGATTCCCTCGGCGTTGCGCTCGCCCTCCGTGAGCTGTCCCCGGTTGGCCAGCGGGTGGGCGAGGGCCTCGGCGACGGCGTCGATCACCGGCTGCGGGGTCTGCGTGCCGCCGGGCGCGTCGAACCGGGCCGAGCCGGACTTCAGGGCGGGGACCTGCGCGCGGATCGCGTCGACGTCGAGGTGCATGCGTACTCCTGCGGGGCGAGGGCGTCTTCTGTTCGGACCAGTCTGACCCCGATCGTTTCGGATCGGGGCCGTCCCCGAGCGGCGGTGCCGGCCGCGGAGTGTGTCCCGCGATTCCCTGGTGTGCGACGCGGTTTCCTGGGCAGACGTGCGTCGTGTGGTGCGGGGCGGTGCACCTGGGGAGGTCAGCGCCGCCCCGCCCCCTTGCCCGGATCACCCGGACGGTCCGGACGGCTTCTGCCCGAGGACGGGGCGGTCAGGAGACGGTGGCGGGCGGCGGTGTCCAACGGCCGGTCCTGGCCGGTCCTTCGGGGACGCCGTACTCCTTCTTCAGCTGCTCGGGGATGGCGTAGTGCATGACGCGGCCACGGGTGAGGGAGGACAGCTCCAGTACGGTGGTGAGGTGGCCCAGGCGGTCCAGGGCCCAGCCGACCGTCGGTGAGCGGTCCTCGATCGTCTCCAGGACGCCCAGGAGGTGGGGGACGGCCCGGACGAGGGTGTCCCAGGGGGTGCGGGGGACCTGGAGCCAGTCGGCGCAGGTGTCGCCGACGAGGTGGCGGATCAGGGCGGACACGACCGGGTCGAAGAGCGTGCCGGGGACGACGTCCTCGTACAGGTCGATGAGCTGTCGGGTCAGGTGGGCGCCCTCGGCGGACGGGCCCATGTGGCGCGTCATGTAGAGGTCGAGGAACCGGCGGGCCTCCGGGAGGGTCCGGGGCACGGCGTCCTGGTCGACGCCGAGCATGGCGCCGACGACGCGCCAGGCGTAGAAGTACGCCTCCGCGCCCTCCTCGGACAGGTGGATGCCGAGGCGGTGCAGGGAGTCCAGGACGAGCAGGGAGAAGAACATCTGCCCGCCGATCATGTCCTCCTGGCAGATCGGCACCCCCAGCGCCTGTGCGTCCCAGCGGTTCTCCCGCGTCAGGTGGTGCCGGATGGAGGCGTGCAGCAGGCGCACCTTCTGCGCGGCGGGGATGAACCGGCTGCCGGCCTCGAAGGCATCGGGCCGCATCAGCAGAACGGTGAACTGGCCGGTCTCCGCCATGCGCTTGGACGGATAGCTCAGCCCGTGGGTGGCCGACAGGAGCCGGGCCACGTGCGGGACGAGGTAGCAGGCGGGCATGGACGCGAAGGACAGCGCGGTGGAGATGTGCACGTTGTTGTCGATGAAGAACAGCCGGGCCTTCTCCATCTCCGTCCAGTCCACCCAGTGCGGCGGAGCGCTCGTGGCGTGGAGGTACTCGCGGGCCACCTCGGGCAGGCCGTCGGGCGGCTCCTGGCCGGCGGTGGAGACATGGCGCATGAGCGTGTTGAACGCGCCGACCTCCCCCCGCTCGAACAGGGTGGCCACGACGGCGTCGGCGAGTTCGTCGCCGCTGCCGCGCAGGGCGTCCATCGACGTCTCGGTGAAGGTCATGAGGTCTCCTCGGCGGGCGGCTAGGGGCGGCTGGGCGGATCGGTGTCAGTGGAGGCGGTCGGTGGCCCGGTGCGCGAGGTCTTCGAGCGCGCGCCGCGCCCGCGGCGGGACGGGGGCGTCGTCCAGGGCGCGTGTGGCCTGCTCGACCCGCGTGTGGATCATCCGCTCGATCCGTCGCGGCGCCCCGAGTTGACGCATCAGTTCTCGTACGTCGTCCAGGTGGCCGTCGTCGAGGTCGCGCCGCCCCAGGACAGCGCTCAGCCGTTCGCGTTGCGCCGGGTCGGCGGCGTTCCAGGCCTCGGCGAGCAGGGCGGTGGGCCGGTGCGTGCGCAGGTCGTCCAGGCCCGCCTTGCCGGTGCGCTCCGGGTCGCCGAACAGGCCCAGCAGGTCGTCGCGCAGCTGGAAGGCCTCGCCCAGCGGCAGCCCGTAGGCGGACAGGCCTTCGCGCAGCGCGGGCGAGGCACCGCCGAGCGCTCCGCCGATCAACAGGGGCTGTTCCACGGTGTACTTGGCGGTCTTGTGGCGGATCACCTGGAGGGAGGCGGCGGTGTCGGGGCGGCCGCCGGTGCGCAGGATCTCCAGGCATTCACCGGCGACGAGGTCGCGGGCGAGCGCCGCCCACAGGCCGCGGGCGCGGCCGAGGTAGGCGGTGGGCAGGCCGCTGGTGACGAACAGTTGCCCGGCCAGGGACATCAGGAGGTCGCCCACGAGCATGGCCAGGGACCGGCCGGCCGGGCGGGCGTCGGGGCGTCCGCGCAGGGCCGTGGCGAAGGCGACGTGGTGGTGGGCGCTCCGTGGCGCAGGGGGCTGTCGTCGATGAGGTCGTCGTGGACGATCGCGGCGGCGTGCACGAGTTCCATGGAGGCGGCGGCCCGCACGAGGGCGTCGCTGTCGGGCTGTCCGGACGCCCGCCATCCCCAGTAACAGAACGCGGCCCGCAGGCGTTTGCCGTGCCCGGCGGCGTCCCGCAGTCGTCCGGCCACCGGCTCCAGGTCCTCGTCGACCGCCACCAGCAGGCCGGCTTCCTCGGCCAGCCGGGCACGCAGGACGGTGTCGACGCGGGACCGGAATGCGGCGGCGTCCCAGTCGTCAGACATCGCCGGAATCGGGCTTCTCGCGGGCGAGCTTGTGCCGGGCGAGCACCTCGAGGTGGGCCGGAGGCACGTTCGCGTACCGGTCCAGGGCGAGTCTGCCGCGGGCCTGGAGTTCCTGCCGAGCGCTCTGCGCGAGGTCGGCGGTGTCGGACCGGCGCAGCAGCCCGCGCAGCGTCCCGAAGGCGGAGCCGACCGTGCGCACCGCCAGGTCCGCCAGGCCGGCGGCCAGCAACAATGCCTGCTCCTCGCGCGCCGGACCGCGCGGTGTCGTGTACGTCATGCCGCTTCCCCCATGCCCACGTCCATGCCCGTGTCCATGCCCACGGGCCGTCGCCGTGGAGGCACTCAGAGCATGGCGGGCCGCCGGAGCCGAAGATCGACGGATACCCCATCGAGTGACGGACGGGACGCGTGTCGGGAAGCCGTTGCCGTCGCCGGCTCCGACCTGTCCGGAAGCTCTGCGATTGTTTCGTGCCCGACAGGTCGCCCCAGTGGATCTCCTTGATGGTCCCTCTGGGTCGCCCACTGGGGAGGACTCACCAGGTGAGAGCCATTGATCTGGCAGAACAAGCTCTCTGAAGACCCTTCAATGTCGTCGAAGGTTTCGAAAGGACTACCGAAACTGTTGACTGCCGATGGGGACCGCTCAACACTTTCGCCATTCCCCGTCCCCCGAAGGAGGAGGCGCGCACATGGCCGCGTTCATCCATCCGCAGAGCCGCAGTCGCGGGCGGTTCCGCACGCTCGCCCGAAGCGCCTGGGCCGTCGCCCTGGCCGTCGTCGTGACGATGCTGCTGCCGGTCCCGGCCCATGCCGACACCGTCGTCACGACCAACCAGACCGGCACCGACAACGGCTACTACTACTCGTTCTGGACCGACAGCCCCGGCACCGTGTCCATGAACCTGGGCGCCGGCGGCAACTACGGCACGTCCTGGAGCAACACGGGCAACTTCGTCGCCGGCAAGGGCTGGAGCACGGGCGGGCGCAGGGCCGTGACCTACTCCGGCACCTTCAACCCGTCCGGCAACGCCTACCTCGCGCTCTACGGGTGGTCGACCAATCCGCTCGTCGAGTACTACGTCGTCGACAACTGGGGCACCTACCGGCCCACCGGAACGTTCAAGGGCACCGTCACCAGCGACGGCGGCACGTACGACATCTACCAGACCACGCGGTACAACGCCCCCTCCATCGAGGGCACCCGCACCTTCAACCAGTACTGGAGCGTCCGGCAGTCCAAGCGCACCGGCGGAACCATCACCACGGGCAACCACTTCGACGCCTGGGCCCGCGCGGGAATGAGCCTGGGCACCTTCAACTACATGATCCTCGGCACGGAGGGTTACCAGAGCAGCGGCACCTCCAACATCACGCTGGGAGACGCCGGTTCGGGCGGTGGCGGAGGCGGTGGCGGTGGCACCGGATGTACGGCGACGGTGTCGGCGGGTCAGCAGTGGAGTGACCGGTACAACCTGAACGTGTCGGTGGGCGGGGCGAGCAACTGGACGGTGACGATGAACGTGCCGTCCCCGGCGAAGGTCCTCTCCACCTGGAACGTCAGCGCGAGCTATCCCAGCAGTCAGGTGCTGACGGCGAAACCCAACGGCAGCGGCAACAGCTTCGGGGTCACCGTGCAGGCCAACGGCAACTGGACCTGGCCGACGGTCTCCTGCGCACCGAGCTGACCGTCCGGGCCGGGCCCGAAGCGGGGGCGTCCGACACGTCGGGCGCCCCCGTCGGCATGCGTGGCGGGTCTCAGCCCGCCGGCCCGGGAGGCTCCGGAGGCTCGCCCCACGGCAGCTCCAGCACGGCCCTCAGCTCCGCGACGGACCGCCCGCCGATCCGCTCGGCCAGGGTGCGTTCCAATGCGCCGAGGACCTGTGTCGCCCGCTCGTGCGCCCGTCGGCCCGCCGGGGTGCGGCGGATGAGCAGTTGCCGGGCCGAGCTGGGGTGCGGGACCTGCTCCAGCAGGCCCATGGTCACCAGGGTGTGCACGGCCTTGTGCGCGGTCTGCCGGGTGACGCCCATGCGGCGGGCCAGCTCGGACACCGTCGTGCCCCGCTCGTCGAGGACCGCGAACAGTTGCAGCTGGGTGGACGACACCTGCTCGGCGCCGTCGGCTTCGAGGGCCGCCAGCAGGGCGTCGTCGAACCACCGACGGGCCTCACCCAGCAGCTGCGGCAGGCTGCGGCGTCCGGCGTTCATGCACTCCCCAGGGTCGGACGAAGAAAGGGTCAGCGAAGTCTTGCACGCTCCCGAACCACTATGTCAGCCTGGCTGACATAGTGGCCGTCGACAGGCCACCGCACCGCCGCACCACCGAGGAGAGCCGTGACCATCGAGTACGCCACCCAGTACCGCCGTGCCTCGCAGATCCCGCCCGACCCGGGCAAGCCGTACTTCATCGAGCGGGGCATGGGCGACCGCGCCCTGCTGTTCACCGACCTGTTCACCGTGTACGCGGGCGGTGAGCAGACGGAGGGCACGTTCAACTTCTTCACCTGTGAGGGCCCCAAGGGCGACACCATCCCGGCCCACCTCCACCCGGACACCTACGAGGTCTTCTTCGTGACGGACGGCGCGGTGCGGCTGTTCGTCGAAGACACCGCGGGGGAGCAGTACGAGAAGCTCCTGACCAGCGGCGACTTCGGATTCGTCCCGACGAACTGCCCCCACGCCTACCGCATCGAGCGGCACGGCAGCCGGATCGTCGGCGTGGCCGCGGGCCCCGGCGGCACGTTCGAGCGGTTCTTCGAGAACCTCGGCACACCCGTCGAGGGCCCCGACCTGCCCACGGCGCCGTACGTACCCGAGCGGAGCAAGTTCGCCACCGTGCCCCAGCGGTACGACGTGCGGTTCCTGCCCGACCACCAGTGGCGCACCCCGTGACCGCACCCACCGGCCTGCGCGCCCTGATCGCGGCCCCCCACCCGGACGAGGCGCCGCTGCCACCGGCCGCGCACCTCGACGCCGGGGTCCGCCTCCTGCGCGGCGTTTCCTACGCGGACGTACCGGGGGCGCGGCCCCTCGAACTCGACCTGTGGCTGCCCGGGCACGATCCCGGCCGACCGCCCGTCCCCCTCGTGCTGTTCGTGCACGGCGGGGCCTGGCGCCGGGGGCGGCGCGAGGACATGGGGTACCGGATGCGGAGCTGGGAGCCCGGCCCCTTCGCCCGGATCGCCGCCGCCGGGCTGGCCGTCGCCTCGGTCGACTACCGGCTCAGCGGCGAGGCCCTCTTCCCCGCCCCGCTGGACGACCTGCGCGCCGCCCTGCGTTGGCTCGCCCTGCGCGCCCCCGAACTCGGCACGGACATCGACCGGACGACCGTGTGGGGCGAATCGGCCGGCGGGCACCTCGCGGCCCTGCTCGCCCTGTCCGAAGGTGCGTCGCGGCTGAGAGGCGCCGTCGCCTGGTACGCGCCGAGCGACCTGAGCCGGCAGGCCGAGGCCGCGGACACCCCGGAGGCGCTGCTCCTCGGAGCGGCCCCCGCCGAGGTGCCGCGACTCGCCCGCCAGGCGAGCCCCGTCGCCCAGGTCCGGCCCGGAGCGCCGCCCTTCCTCCTGGTGCACGGCGAGGACGACTCCATGGTCGACTGCGACCACAGCCGAGCCCTGGCCGCCCGCCTAGGCGAGGCCGGCGTCCCGGTCGACCTGTGGACGGTTCCCGGCGCCGACCACGTCTGGCACGGCCTGCCCGAGGCGCAGGTCGAGGACCTCTTCGGCCGGACCCTGCACTGGATCCGGCAGGCCACCCGGTAGCACCCCGGCGCCCGCCCGCCCCGACCGGAGACCGGAAACCGGCCGTCACGGCCCCCGCCCGCGCCATGACACCGCATCGGGTCGGGCCGGCCGCCTCCGGGTGGCGTGGCCCGGTCTGTCCGGCGGTGCCGTGTGTCAGTGGCACGGTCCGGTGGGCCCGGTGGCACGGCACGGCGGCACCGGTGCGCCGGGTGCCGTGCGCGCGCCGCGTGTGGTCCTGGTGGCGCGGCGCCGGTCTCAGTCCGAGTCGGCAGCCGGACCAGGTGTACCGCCGTGCTCGACCAGTCGCCCCGCGGCAGGTCGAGGAGGAGGCCGTACTCGGTGAGGACGGTGGCGTGGTGCACGGTACCGGTGCGGGTGTCGCGGTAGCGGGCACCGGGCGTGAGCGCCGGCAGGCGGACGGGGATGCGGGGGGTGCCGTGCCGGGGCCCGTACTGCCAGGCCAGTACGAGGAGTTCGGCGGCGTCCTCGGCGATGTACTGCACCACCGTCGGACGGTCGCCGAGCGGCTCGGTCAGCCGGTACTGCGCACCTTGCTGCACCAGGTGGCGCACCTTCTTGTACTCGGCCACCAGCTGCGCGCCCTCGGCCAGTTCCTCCCGAGACCAGCGGGTGAGGTCGCCGCCGATGCCGAGCAGCCCGGCCATGGCGCAGTGGAAACGGAACCGCAGCGGCACCGTGCGGCCGGTGAGCTGGTTGGGCACGTCGGTCACCCACGCGGACATCGTGCGGGCGGGATAGACCTGCCCGTACCCGTGCTGGATGGCCAGACGGTCCACGGCGTCGGTGTTGTCCGACGCCCAGGCCTGGTCGGTGCGCGCGAGGATGCCGAGGTCGACGCGCCCGCCGCCCCCGCTGCACGTCTCGATCCGCAGACCGGGATGGTCGGCGCGCAGCCGGTCCAGGACGCCGTACAGGTTCGTGACGTACGCGCTCCACAGCCGGTCGTCGCCCTGGTCCGCGCCGGGCCAGCCCGCCTCGCTGAAGGCGCGGTTCATGTCCCACTTGAGGAAGTCGACGGCGTGGTCGCCGACCAGCCGGGTGAGCCACCCGTACGCCCAGTCGGCCACGTCCGCGCGGGCGAAGTTGAGGACGAGCTGGTTGCGCAACTCGCTGCGGGTCCGGCCGGGGATGTGCAGGACCCAGTCGGGGTGTGCGCGGTACAGGTCGCTGTCGGGGTTGACCATCTCCGGCTCCACCCAGATGCCGAAGCGCATACCGAGTCCGTGCACGGCCTCGGACAGCGGGCCGAGACCGTCGGGGAAGCGGCCGGGGGCCGGCGTCCAGTCGCCGAGACCGGCCCGGTCGCTGCGGCGCGAGCCGAACCAGCCGTCGTCGACGACGTACAGCTCGACGCCCAGCGCGGCGGCCCGTTCGGCGAGGGCCTTCTGGCTCGCCTCGTCGACGTCGAAGCCGGTGGCTTCCCACGAGTTGTAGAGCACCGCCGCCGTCTCCCGGCCGCGCGGCAGGACATGGGCGAGCGTGTACGCGTGCCAGGCGCGGCTCGCCGCACCGAACCCGCCGTCGGTGCAGAGCCCGGCGAACACGGGAGTGCTGTGCTCCTCGCCCGGCGCGAGCGGCACGCTCGTGCCCTCGTGACCGGCGCCGCCGGTCCAGCCGGCCCGCCCGTCGGGGGTGCGCTGCGCGGTGACCCGCCAGGTCCCGGACCAGGCGAGGGCGGCGCTCCACACCCGCCCGTGGTCCTCGGTGGCGTCGCCCGCGTCGAGCATCAGCCACGGGTTGGCGTGGTGACTGGTGATGCCCCGCCTGCTCGTGAGCACGGTCTCGCCGTAGGGGAGGGCCTCCCGGCGCAACTGGCTCTCGGCGGACCACTGGCCGGTGACATGGCTGAGCCGGTAGTCGGGCAGTGCGGGCAGGGTCCAGGCGGCGGAGTCGGCCCGCAGGAGGTCGACGCGCTGGTCCCCGGCGTTGCGCAGCACGGTCCGGCGCTCGATGACGTCCGTGTCCTCGCGCACCCGGTAGTGCAGCTCCACGAACAGCGGGTGGACGCGGTCGCGGAACTCCAGGACGAGTTCGGTGCTGCCGGGCGCGGGCTCGTGCACGCGGTGTCCCACCGGCTCCCATTCGAAGGCGCGGGAGCCGTCGGCGTAGCGCACCTGGAGGGAGGGCGGGCCGAAGCGGGTGCCTCCGTCGACGGGTAGTTCCTCGCCCACCGGCGGCAGCCCCTCGAAGCTGTCGCCCGCCGACTCGACGGGGACGAGGAGGCCCTCCGCCTCCCGGAGGGTCAGCCGCGGCCCCCACGCCAGATGGCGGGGAGCGCCCGTCTCGTCGATCCGCAGGGCGTACGACGTGTGCGGGGTGGTCAGCAGCCAGATCCCGGTGTCCGGGGAGAAGGAGATCATCGGTGTCGGGCCTCACTGGGTGAAAGACGAGGGGAGTGACGGAGTGACGCAAAGCCAAGCCTGACCTTCGATCGCATGTCAAGCCCCCACCTGCGTCGATGCTTCGAAAGGCAACCGCAACTCACAGCGGGCCTTCAGGGTTTCCGGGTTTCTTTCATTGACAGCGGAAAATAAAAACCCGTAGGTTCCCGGCCATGTCCTCGCCCGCCGACACCGAGACGCTCCCCGCCGCCACGCCCGCCGCCGCGCACATCTTCACCACGGTCCTGTCCCACGGCCCCCTCACCCGCCTGGAGGTGGCCCGGCGGGCCGGCCTGTCCGCGGCCGCCGTCACCAAGGCCGTCCGGCCCCTGATCGAGTCGGGCTATCTGGTGGAGGAGGCCGACACGGGGGCGGGCGCGGACACGGAGGTCCGCCCGGCGCTCGGGCGGCCCGCGACCCTCGTCCGGGTCGACGGCGGTCGCGCGCTGTTCATCGGCGTGAAGCTGACCGGCGACGAGATCATCGGGGTGCTCACCGACCTGTGCTGCCGGATCCTGCTCGCCCGGCGCGTGCCGCTGGCCGGCCGCGACCCCGGGGCGTCCTCGCCACGGCCGCGGACCTGGTGCGGGAACTGCTGACCGAGGCGGACGGCTACGGCGTCCGGGTGGCCGGCCTGGGCATCGCCGTCGCCGGTGACGTCGACCGCGCGGAGGGCGTCGTGCGGTACTCGCCGTTCCTGGAGTGGCGCGACGTGCCGCTGGCCGGACTCGCCGCCGCCGTCACGGGGCTGCCGGTGACCGTCGACAACGATGTGCGGGCACTCACCGTCGCCGAGCAGTGGTTCGGCGCGGGCGTGGGCCTGTCGGACTTCGCCGTGGTCACGGTCGGCGCGGGCATCGGCTGCGGCCTGGTCGTGCACGGCCGGGTGGTCGCCGGAGCGCACGGTGTGGCCGGCGAGATCGGCCATGTCACCGTCGACCCGAACGGTCCGCCCTGCCACTGCGGCAACCGCGGCTGCGTGGAGGCCATCGCCGCGGACGCGGCGATCCTCGCCCGCATCCGCGAGACCGGCGGAACCGAGGTGGCCGACACCGCCGAGGCCGTGGACCGGGCCCGGCACGGGGACACCGACGCCCGCGAGGCGTACGCCAGGGCCGGGGAGGCCATCGGCCGGGGCATCGCCACCGTCGCCAACCTGCTCGGACCCGCCCGCGTGATCATCTCCGGGGAGGGCCTGGCCGCCTACGACCTGTTCGCCGAGCAGATCCGCGAAGCGTTCACGGCCGCCGCGTTCGGCTCGGCCGCGCAGTGCGACGTACGGACCAGGCCGCTGCCCTTCGAGGAGTGGGCGCGCGGGGCCGCCGCCACCGCCATCCAGTCCTTCATCACCGCACCGAACTGAGGACCCGAGCGGTTCCGGCCGTCGTGCTCCGTGTACTGCACATGGCAGCCCCGGCCGTCCCCCGAAGCCGCTAAACCCCCCTGCCTCCGACATCTCCTCGCACACCACGGGCAAGGCCTCGGGTCATCCGACCCTTTCCCGAGGAGGCACTCCGCATGGTCGCCAGACCCGCCGCCGGCAGACGCCGCGCCGCCCTGACCGCTGTCAGCACCCTCGTCCTGACGGCCGTCCCCGCGGTCGCGGCCGCGGGGCCGCCGCACGCCGCGCGGCCCGCACCCGCCGCCCGCACGATCGGCGCCGAGCACGCCCCGCCGGAGGTGCTGCGTGCCCTCCAGCGCGACCTGCGCCTCACGGCCGGGCAGGCCGCCGCCCGCCTGGCCAACGAGGCGGAGGCGGGCCCCCGGGCCGGCCGCCTGCACAACGCGCTGGGCGCGCGCTTCGCCGGGGCATGGGTGACCGGCAGGACCTCCGCCGGCCTCACGGTCGCCACCACGGACGCCGCCGACGTACCCGCGATCCGCGCCGAGGGCGCCCAGGCAGCCGTGGTCACCACCCCCCTCAGCGGCCTGCTCGCCCTCAAGGACGACCTCGACGAGGCGGCCGGCCGGGTCCGCACCGCGCAGACGCCCGTCTGGTACGTCGACGTCAGGGCGAACCGGGTCGTCGTCCAGGCGACCAGCCGGTCCGCCGCGAACGCCTTCATCAAGGCGGCCGGCGCCCAGGCCAAGGGCGTCGGCATCCGCGTGTCGGCGGAGCGGCCCCGTCCCACCGAGGACATCGTCGGCGGCGACGCCTACTACATCGACGCCGTCGCCCGCTGCTCCGTGGGCTTCTCCGTCACCAAGGCCGAGCAGCAGGGCTTCGCGACGGCGGGTCACTGCGGCCGGGCCGGGTCCACGACGACCGGCTTCGACGACACCGACCAGGGCGTGTTCCAGGCCTCGGTCTTCCCGGGCAAGGACATGGCCTGGGTGGGCGTCAACAGCGACTGGACCGCCACGGCCGCCGTCCGGGCGGCGGCCGGCACGACGATCCAGGTCTCCGGCTCGGTGCAGGCGCTCGTGGGCGCGTCGGTGTGCCGCTCCGGCTCGACCAGCGGCTGGCACTGCGGCACGGTCGAGCAGCACGACGCGAGCGTCAGCTACCCCGACGGCCCCGTCGACGGTCTCACCCGCACCACGGTCTGCGGTGAACTCGGCGACTCCGGCGGGTCGTTCGTCGCCGGGACGCAGGCCCAGGGCGTCACCTCCGGCGGCTCGGGGGACTGCAACAGCGGCGGCACCACGTACTTCCAGCCGGTCAACACCCTCCTGGAGGAGTTCGGGCTGACTCTGAAGACCGCGGGCGCCACGGGTACGCCCGCGCCCCAGCAGGGCGCCTCCACCGACTCCTGGGCCCCCGGCCGGGTCTACGAGGTGGGGGAGACCGTCTCGTTCTCCGGCGTCGACTACCAGTGCCTCCAGAACCACCAGGCACAGAGCACGGGGTCGCCGGAAGTCGCCTCGTCCCTGTGGCAGCGCTCCTGACCACCGCGTCCCGCTGGGCCCCGGCGGTGGAACGCCACCGTCGGGGTCCGCCCGGGTCAGCCCTGCGCGAGGAGCGAGTAGGCGGTGGCCACCGAACGGGTCGTGGGCTTGGAACCGGCGGGTGCACAGGGCCACCAGGGCCGTGCCCGTGTCGGGCGGGAAGCTCAGAGGAAAGCCCGCCGACCGGCTTGAGCCGTTCCAGGAACCCCACTTCGGGATCATGCCGTCGCTCATCCGGTGCCGGCCGACGGTCAGGGCGGCGGCGAAGGCGGCCATCAGCGTGGAGTGACAGCGGAGCGCGAACTCCGGCTCGCCTCTTCGACATTTCCGGCTTCACCGTCCCGGACCCCGACTCCGGCCCCCGCACGGCGGGTCGTCGGGTGGGTGAAGGCCCTGCCGGACGCCAAGAGCCGTGCGCCGCAACGGGAAGAGGCGCCGCACTGGCAGGAGCCGTGCGCCGCACCCGCAAGCGATCCGACCGATCGTCAGCGAGGCGGTCCGGCTGGGCAGTCCGGCGAGGCGGTCCGGCGAGGCGGTTCGGCCAGGCGGTCCGGCTAGGTGGTCCGGGCGACGAGAAGGGCGACGTCGTCGTGGTCCTCGGGGTGCCGCAGCCCGTACAGGAGCAGGTCGCAGATCTCCTCCAGGGGCCGGTGCGGCTCGTCGAGGAAGCCGAGCAGCACGTTCAGCCGGTCGTCGATGGAGTGGTGGCGGGTCTCCACCAGGCCGTCCGTGTAGAGGACGAGCAGGTCGCCGGGGACCAGATCGGTGGTGGTGGTCTCGAAGGCGACGC
The DNA here is from genome assembly GCF_001896135.2 of Streptomyces phaeoluteigriseus. Classification (GTDB taxonomy): domain Bacteria; phylum Actinomycetota; class Actinomycetes; order Streptomycetales; family Streptomycetaceae; genus Streptomyces; species Streptomyces phaeoluteigriseus. The sequence continues at coordinate 21,486 of NZ_MPOH02000023.1, read as the reverse complement.
CGCCCACGCCGAGTGGAGCCCCGGTGGGCAGGTCGAGCAGCCTGGGCTCATGACCGGGGCCGGCCAGCGCGGGCGGCATGTGGCCGGCGTTGGCGATCCGGCACTGGCGCGTACGGGGGTCGTAGACGGCGTAGAGACAGGTGACGATGTAGTGCTCCAGGCCTCGGGTGATCTTGTCGAGGTGCTGGAGCACGGAGCCGGGGTCGAGTTCGAGGTCCGCGTAGGCACAGGTGGCGGTGCGCAGCCGGCCCATGGTGGCGGCGGCGTCGATGCCGTTGCCCATCACGTCGCCCACCACCAGGGCGGTCTTGTCGTCCGTGAGCGGGATGACGTCGTACCAGTCGCCGCCGACCTCGCTGGTCGCCTGGGCGGGCTGGTAGCGCGAGGCCAGCTCCAGCCCGGTGTGCCGGGGCGGATGGTCGGGCAACAGGCTGCGTTGGAGCGTGAGGGCGGTGTTGCGCACGCTCTGGAACCAGCGCGCGTTGTCGATGGCCACGGCGGCGCGGCCGGCCAGCTCACCGGCGAGGATGACATCGTCGTCGTCGAACGGGAGCGGATTGCGGGTGCGCTTCAGATCGAGGGCGCCCAGCACCTCGCCGTGGGCGATCAGCGGCACGGCGAGATACGAGTGCACGCCGGCACGGGCCAGGAGCGCGGAGGCCTCGGGGCTGCGGGCGATGCGCGCCAGATCGCGCTCGCCGACATGGCGTACGAGGACCGGGCGGGCGCTGTGCACGCACAGGGTGACCAGGCGGTCGCCCTCGTAGGCGGCGAGGTCGCCGGGAGGGTCGGCGGCGCGCTCCGCCACGGTCGGGTGGGCGGCCTTCAGGGCGAGGGCGCGGAAGAGTTCCGGGCCGTTGTCCGGACGGCGTCTGCGGCGGCAGGCGAGGGCGGAGTCGAGGATGTCGACGGCGACCACGTCGGCGAGCTGCGGGGTGGCGATCTCCGCCAGTTCCCGGGCCGTCTGTTCCACCTCCAGCGTGGTGCCGACCCGCGTGGAGGCGTCGGCGACGAGCGCCAGGCGCCTGCGGGCCCGGTCGGCCTCGGCGGCCGCACGGTGGCGCTCGGTGACGTCGACGAGCGAGATGGCCGCGCCGAGTACCCTGCCGCCGGGGTCCTCCAGCCGGTAGAAGGCCAGCGACCAGGCGTGCTCGCGGTCCGGGTCGACCGGGGGCCGACCCACGTGGAACTGGTCGAGCAGCGGGGTGCCGGTGGCGATCACCTGGCGCAGCGCGGACTCGATCGTGTCGATGTCGGGCAGGGGCAGGGCCTCCCGCAGACGCCGGCCGACGTGATCCGCGGCGGGCATGCCGTCGATACGCTCCAGCGCCGGGTTGACCAGCAGGTACCGCAGGTCGGTGTCGACGAGGGCGAGACCGATCGGGGACTGGTTGATGAGCCGCTCGCACAGCGCGAGGTCCGTCTCGACGCGCTGGAGGAGCTGATGGTCGGCCACGATGCCCAGGGCATAGACATCCCCCAGATCGTCCTGGAGGCGGATGTTGCGGAACTCCACCAGGCGGCTGCTGCCGTCCTTGTGCCGGACGGGGAACGCGCCCGCCCAGCCGCGCCCGGTCTCCAGCACCTCCGCGAACAGCCGTACGACGGCCTTCAGGTGCGCGGGGTCGACGAACAGCCGCGCCGCGTACGCGCCCAGGGCCTCCGCCGCGGAGTAGCCGAACAGCTCCTCGGCCTGCGGCGTCCAGAAGACGATGCGCCCCTCGGCGTCGAGGACCACCGCGGCCACGCTCAGCATGTCCAGCAGGCCCGTGGTGAGGGGCGGCCCGGAGCCGTACGGGTCGCTGTCGAACGGGAAGGGTTCGGTCGTCATCCCTGAGCCTCCTCCACCGGTCGCGGAGCGGCGGTGCGGCCACCGTCGGTACCGCCGCACACCCGGACCACGGGCACCGGCCCTTCCATGCTCCCTCCCCCCGGCGGATCCCGGAAACGGAGCCGTCGAGGGCGGTCGGACCCGGGCCGGTGCCGTGCGCATCGGGCGGACTAGCAGGACCATGGTCGTGAAGAGGACGGCAGCCATGGATTCTGCTCGAGGTACCCCCGACGGACCGGCGCCCGGCGACCCCGACGGCCTGGGCGAGGGGCCGACGCGTGGTGACGCCGATGGTGTGGGTGGGGGGTCGGTGTTCGGCGAGCCGGATGGTGTGGGCGAGGGGCCGACGCCCGGTGACCCCGACGGTGTGGACGACGGGCCGACGCCCGGTGACCCCGACGGTCTGGGCGACAGGCCGATGCCCGGCGACCCTGACAGTGTGGGTGAGGGGTCGGCGTTCGGCGAGCCGAACGGTGTGGGCGACGGACCGACGCCCGGCCAGCCCGGCGGGCCGACGCTCGGCGAACCCGGCGGGCCGACGCTCGGCGAACCCGGCGGGCCGGTGCCCGGCGAGCCCGGCGGTCTCCGCGACGGAGCGCGCCCCGGCGAGCCCGGCGGTCTCCCCGACGAAGTGCGCCCTGACGAGCCCGGCGGTCTCCCTCACGAAGTGCGCCCCGGTGAACCCGACGACCTTCTCGACGCGTCCACCGACGCCGCGGCCGTCGTCACCGCCGGCGGCATCGTCGTGGGCTGGACCCGGGGCGCCGAGGCACTGCTCGGCCGCCCGGCCGGTGAGGTGGTCGGCGGCTCCGCCGCGTGTCTGGTGGCGATGCCCGCGGACCCCGCCCGGGTGGCGGCGTCGCCGAGCGCTGCCGCGCCGGAATGGGGTGGAACGGGCGCATCCGCGTACGCCACCGCGACGGCCGGGCCCTGGACGTCGATCTGCGGGTCTCCGCGTCCTTCCGCATCGGCAACGACGACTGCTTCCTGCTCTCGGCGCGCGAACAGCGCCGGCGGGAGACCGTCGGCCGGTCCGTCCTCGACGGTTTCCTGACCCGCTCACCGATCGGCATGGCGGTGATGGACCTGGACCTGCGCTACGTGTGGCTGAACGACACCTTGGAGCGCCTCGGCGGAGTGCCCCGCGAACAGCGCCTGGGACGCCGGCTGAGCGAACTGCTCCCCGGAATCCAGGCGGAGACCCTCGAAGGCCTGATGCGCAAGGTCATGGACACGGGCAACCCGGTCACCGACCACGAGTACCTGGGATGGAGTTGGGCCGACCCGCACCGGCAGCACGCCTACTCGACCTCGTTCTTCCCCCTGGTCGACGCCGGCGACTCCGTCACCGGGGTCTGCTACATGGTCCAGGACGTCACCGAGCGGTGGAACGCGCGTCGGCTGCTGTCGATGGTCAACGAGGCCGGAACCAGCGTCGGCACCACCCTGGACGTGGTGCGGACGGCGCAGGAACTGGCCGACTTCGCCGTTCCCCGCCTCGCGGACTTCGTCATCGTCGACCTCCTCGAGCCGGTCCTCAGCACCGACGGACACGGAGCGTGGCTGACCGACGCGGGCCCGGCGCCCGCCAGACCGACCATGCGCCGCGCCGCGCTGAGGTCGGTGCGGGAGGGCTGCCCGGAGGCCGTGGCGCGGATCGGCGACCGAGTGGACTTCCTCCCGCCGCCGTACGACATGAACCTGCTGATCGGAGGTGAACCGATCCTCATCCCGGTCCTCGATCCCTCCGACGACCTGTGGGTGGCCCAGGAGCCCGCGCGGCGCAGCGGATCCGGGAGTTCGGCCTGCACTCGCTGATCTCGGTGCCGATGCGGGCCCGGAACACCGCCCTCGGACTCACCACGTTCATCCGCTCGCGCAACCCCGTCTCCTTCCAACCCGACGACGTGCTGCTGGCCCGGGAACTCGTCGCGCGGGCGGCCCTGTGCGTCGACAACGCGCGCCGCTACACCCGCGAACACACGGCCGCGGTCACCTTGCAGCGCAGCCTGCTGCCCGACGTCCTGGTCGGAGGTTCGGCGCTGGAGGTCGCCTCCGGCTATCTGCCGGCCGACGCGACGGACGGCGTGGGCGGCGACTGGTTCGACGTCATCCCCCTGTCCGGCGCCCGGGTGGGCCTGGTCGTCGGGGACGTGGTGGGGCACGGCATCAACGCCGCGGCCACGATGGGCCGGCTGCGCACCGCCGTGCAGACCCTCGCCGACATGGAGATGCCCCCCGACGAACTCCTCGCCCATCTGGACGACCTGGTGCTCCGGCTGAGCGCGGAGCGCGGCGACGACGAGGTGGCCCGCGCGACAGCGGCCACCTTCCTCGGCGCGACCTGTCTCTACGCCGTCTACGACCCCGTCACCCGCCGCTGCTCGATCGCCCGGGCCGGGCACCCGCCTCCCGTCGTCGTCTCGCCCGACGGGGAGGTCACCTTCCCGGAGGTTCCCGCCGGGCCACCGCTCGGGCTCGGCGGCATGGGCTTCGAGACCACCGAGATCGAACTCGCCGAGAACAGCCTCCTGGGCCTGTACACCGACGGCCTCATCGAGGGAGCCGACCGCGACATGGAACGGGGGATGGCCCGGCTCGGCGAACTGCTGGCCCACCCCGACGCCGATCTGCCCACCCTGTGCTCGTCGGCGGTGCGCGACCTCGTGCCCGCCCCCCAGCCAGACGACATCGCCCTGCTCCTGGTCCGCACCCACGCCCTGGGCGGCGACGACGTCGTCTGCTGGGAGGTGCCCGTGGACCCGGCCGCCGTCGCCGACGTACGGGCCCGCGCGACCCGTCAGGTCGAAGCGTGGGGGCTGGGCGACCTCGCGATGACGACCGAACTCGTCGTGAGCGAGCTGGTCACCAACGCGATCCGGTACGCCACCCCGCCCGTACGGCTGCGACTGCTCCGGGACTCCCGGCTGACCTGCGAGGTCTCCGACGCCAGCAGCACGGCCCCCCGGCTTCGCCACGCCCGCAGCTGGGACGAGGGGGGCCGGGGCCTGTTCCTCGTCGCCCAGCTCGCCCATCGCTGGGGGGCGCGCTACACACCCGACGGGAAGATCATCTGGGCCGAGCAGGAGATTCCGCCGCCCCCGTAGGCGAGGGCGGCGGGAGGAACTACGCGCACGCCCAGGCGTTCATGCCCTGCATCGCCGCGAGCCGGCGGGCCACGGCGATCTGAGCCTTCCTGCTCGCCAGGTCGGCCCGGGGCGCGTGTCTGAGTCCGCCCGCTGCGACCCAGCTGCGCTGCGAGAACTGGAGCCCGCCGTAGTGGCCGTTGCCGGTGTTGGCCCGCCAGTTGCCGCCGGACTCACAGCGGGCGATGGCGTCCCAGTCGGCCTCCGCCGGGACGCTCGGGGCCGCCCCGGCGGCCGGGGCCATCACGGTGAGGAGGGCGGCGAGGGGCAGGGCGAGTCGCAGGGCCGTGCGGCCCGACCGAAGCGGTCCGCGCCCATGACGCGGCATCATGCGTTTCTGAAGTGAAAACATGACAAGTGACACTAATGGGATGGTCTGTCCACTGCTTGTCATCACGCCCGTCCCGCGCCCGTGCCGCGGCCTTCCGGGTGACGGGCGTTGAGCAGCGCCACGGGTGACGGGCCTGAGGTCGCCGGGCGACGGCGTTCCCCGACCGAGGTCCCACGCGGCAGGCTGCCGCCCCGGCCGGGGGAGGGCGGCGGAGTGTCCCCCCTCGCACCCGTCTACGATGTCCAGGCCCCTGCCCGACCGGCGTGGGAGCGAGTCGGCGTCCGGTGCGCCGGTCCGACTCGGTGGACAGGGTCGACAAGGGCGTCGAACCGCCCGACGACCGTGCCTGTCCGCCGGCCCAACTGGCCCTGTCGTGGCCGCCGTCTGCCGAAAGTGACGTCCGAACGTGTTCCAGGAAACGCCGATCTTCCATCGTCTCGTCGCCGAGCGGGGCGACATCCCCACCCAGGTGCGGGGCGAGGCTGAGCGGATCCAGCGCGATCTCGCCTCCGTCATCCCGTCCCCGTCCAGCGCCGGCAACCTGCCCGCGCAGCACTTCCTCGCCGTGCGAGGCCGCCACGAGTGAACCGCCTTCCCGGTCCCGACACCGGGTCGGCCGACAGGACTTGCAGACTCCGTCCCCACGCTGAGCAGCCGCTTTGCTTCACGGTTGGACGACGTCTGAAAATGCCTTCATCTCTTTGCGCAAGAGGTGAGGAGTCGTGAGGATGGCGCGTCAGGGCGCGCACCGCCATCCATCCGTACGCCCTCACCTCTTGAGGAATCGTCATGCCGCATCTTCTCGCGCACGCCGCGGTCACCGCCGCCACCCTGACCGCCCTCCTGACGAGCCCTGCGGCCTCCCACGCCGCTGACGACGCCCCGCCCGGGACCCCCGCGCCCGACTGCGTGCACCACTACGCCGACCGCCGGTACACCACCGTCGTCAACGACTGCGACACCCCCGTGAGCGTGACCGTCGTGTACAGCGACGGCCGGTGGGCCCCTTGCCGCACGCTCGCCCCGCGAGACGTGGCCACCTTCGCCGGATACGGCTTCGACGGGAGCCGGGTCACCGGCCTCGGCAACTGCCTCCCCGGGACCGCCTGACCGCGCCGGGCCGCGATCAGCCCTCCGCCTGACCGCACCGAGCCCCGGTCAGCCCTCCGCCGGATCCGGCGTCCGGTCCCGCTCCCGGCGCCGGCCGAGTGCGAGGCCGAGCAGTGCCGTCCCCACGCTGACCACGGCCAGCCGGACCGTCCACTCGCCCACGGTCCCGAGGCCGGCGTCGGCCAGCGCGGGCAGTCGCAGCAGCGCGCTGCCGGTCGGGTAGGCGACCAGGCAGACCAGCAGGACCGTCCAGAACGGCGGCTCACGGCGGACGCTCAGCGTCGACGCGACGAGGATGACGGCGACGCCGAGGGCGATGACAAGCGGTGTGGACATCATGCGCACCAGCCTTCCGCCGGAGTTCCGCGAAAACGTCGGCCGACGGGACGAACGGCGCCTCTGTCGCAGGGTGGAGTGCGACCCGCAGGTGTCGGCGTGTGTGCGTCGCGGGCAACGGGTACTCGGCCCGCGATCTGTTCGACCTGCCCGGAGAGGATGGCCGTGATGACGGTGCCGGAGGAGAACCGGAAGAAGACCGACACGACCGACGAAGTGGTCGGCGAGGGCGCCGACACCGGGGCTTCCTCCCCGCCGGGCACGGCGACGGGCCGCACGATGCGCGAGGCGATGGAAGAAGCCGGTGTCCGCTCGGAGGACTACGAAGGTTCGCAGGGCTCCAAGGGGTCGAAGGAAACCTAGCGCCGCGCGCCCGGTAGGGCCGACCGCGCCGCCGGACGGCGGTGTCCCCGGCGCCGAGCAGGGCGCGAGCGCGGTGCCGCAGGAGGCGTACACGTCGCCGGAGGGCCGTCGCGGCATCTCCGGACGTTGCAGGACGCCTATCCACGGAGAGCCGGGCGAGGGCCGACGGGCCCTCGCCCGGTCACCCGGCTGGTGGACGAGCCCCTGCGGGGGAAGAGGTCCCGTGCCAGATTGATGCACGGAACCACCCCGTCCGTACGCCTTTGCGCGCCTTGTTCACGCCGGATTCCCCCGGGGCCGACGCCGCCGACCCGCGACACGAGCGAGCGGACGTCACGCACCCCCACGGCCGCCGGACCGTCACCCGGCCCCGGCAGCCGCCTCATGACCGAGAAGCGAAGGAAGCGATGAGCGAGAGCAATCCCCTCAAGCGGGCCGCGGAGAAGGTCGCCGACACCCTGAGCGGTGACGGCGCGGGGCCGCAGGACGGCATCCCCGGGAAGCCGGGCCCCGAGTCCCCGCCGGTCGCCGAGCCGACCCGGCCCAGGGACCCCCTCCCGCCGAAGCCGGACCAGAGCGGGCCCGACACGGTGTCCCCGACGGGGCAGCCGACGGGAGCCGACCAGGCCCGCTTCGCCCAGTCCGGCAGCTATCTGACGAACGCGCAGGGCACCCGCCTCCCCGACACCGACCACTCGCTCAAGGCGGGGCCTCGCGGCCCCGTCCTCCTCCAGGACCACCACCTGCGCGAGAAGGTCATGCACTTCGACCACGAGCGCATCCCGGAGCGCGTGGTCCACGCCCGGGGCGCGGCGGCGCACGGGGTGTTCCAGAGCTACGGCACCGCGGCCTCCGTGACGAAGGCCGCCTTCCTCGCCGAGGAGGAGGAGACACCCGTCTTCGTGCGCTTCTCCACGGTGCTGGGATCGCGCGGATCCTCCGACACCGTGCGGGACACCCGCGGATTCGCGACGAAGTTCTACACCAGCGAGGGCGTCTTCGACCTGGTCGGCAACAACATGCCCGTCTTCTTCATCCAGGACGCCATCAAGTTCCCGGACATCATCCACGCCGGCAAACCGCATCCGGACCGCGAGATCCCGCAGGCGCAGAGCGCGCACGACACCTTCTGGGACTTCGTCACCCTGCACACCGAGGCCACCCACCACACCCTGTGGAACATGTCCGACCGGGGCATCCCGCGCTCCTACCGCACGATGGAGGGCTTCGGCGTCCACACCTTCCGCCTGGTCGCCGCCGACGGCGGCACGACGCTGGTGAAGTTCCACTGGAAGCCCAAACTGGGCGTGCACTCCCTGGTGTGGGAAGAGGCGCAGATCATCAACGGCGTCGACCCCGACTTCCACCGCCGGGACCTCGCCGACGCCATCGAGGCGGGCGCGTACCCCCAGTGGGAGCTGGGTATCCAGACCTTCCCGGACACCCCGGACCAGACCTTCGAGGGCATCGACCTGCTGGACCCGACCAACCTCGTCCCCGAGGAACTCGCCCCCGTACGGCCGGTCGGGCTGCTGACCCTCAACCGCAACCCGTCGAACTTCTTCGCCGAGACCGAGCAGGTCGCCTTCCACGTCGGCCACCTCGTGCCCGGCATCGACATCACCGACGACCCGCTGCTCGCCGGACGCCTGTTCTCCTACCTCGACACCCAGATCACCCGGCTCGGCGGCCCCAACTTCCCCCAGCTGCCCATCAACCGGCCGCACGCCCCGGTCAACGACATGCTGCGCGACGGCCTGCACCAGACGGCCGTGCACCGCGGGGTCGCCCCCTACCGGCCCAACTCGCTCGACGGGGGCTGCCCCTTCACCGCGGGCGCGGACACCGGCGCCTACATCGAGTCACCGGTACGGGTCCCCGAGGCCACCAAGGTGCGGGAGGCCCCCGAGTCGTTCGCGGACCACTTCAGCCAGCCGCGCCGGTTCTGGCTCAGCATGAGCCCGGTCGAACGCGAGCACATCATCGGCGCCTACACCTTCGAACTCTCCAAGTGCTACGAACAGGCCATCAAGGAAAGGGCGTTGCAGGTTCTGGCCAACATCGACCCGGTGCTGTGCGCCGAGGTGGCCGCCGGCCTCGGTCTGCCGGCCCCGGAGCCGACCGTGCCGCTCGCGGACGTCGCCCCCAGCCCGGCACTGTCGCAGGTCGGCCAGAGCTGGCCCACTGACGGCCGGGTCATCGGCATCGTCGCGGGTCCGGACGGCGACCTCGACGCGTACGCGCCGTACGCGACGCCGTCCTCGAAGGTGGCATGGTCCCCCTGGTGATCGGCCCGGTCGGAGGCACGCTCGGCTCCCTGACCGTGCAGCGCACCTACGCCAACGCGCGGTCCGTCGAGTTCGACGCGCTGCTGCTGGCCGGAACCCCCGCCGTCGGCAGCGACGCCTACGGAGCCCGCGACGCCAAGGGGCTCCCCGCCGCCGCGGACCGGGCACCCACGGACCCGCGCGTCAGCCTCCTGGTGTCGGAGGCCTTCCGGCACGGCAAGGCCCTCGGCGCCTGGGCGGGCGGCGAAGCCGTCCTCGACGCGTCCGGGGTCCCCGTCGACGCGCCCGGCGTGGTCGTCACCACCTCGGGCACGGCAGCCCTCGAACAGCTCGCCCGCCTCCTGGGCGAACACCGGGCGTGGGAGAGGTTCGCCGCGGCCTGACCGGCGGACGGCTCACGAAGGCTCACCCCGATCGGTCGTCGGCCGCAGGCTCCCGCAGCCTGCGCGAGACCCCGTCACCCCACCGGGGGCGGTCCATGCAGACCTTCCTTCCCCACGCCGGCTTCACCGCGTCCGCCGCGGCCCTGGATCCGCGGCGGCTGGGGAAACAGCGCGTCGAGGCACTCCAGGTGCTGCGTGGCCTGATCGTCCCCGGCTACGGCTGGCGGCATCATCCGGCGGTCCGCATGTGGGCCGGGTACGAGGAGGCCCTGGTGCGCTACGGCCTGGACGTCTGCGGGGTGTGGACCGCCGCCGGGCGTGCCGACACCTGCGCCGCCACCCTCATGACCGACTTCACCGGCAGCCGTGGCACCGGCGTCCGCACCCAGCGGGAGCTGGCCGAAGCCGGTGAACTCCCGCCGTGGCTCGGCGACCCCGAGTTCCACCGGAGCCACCGGTCCGCGCTCGTGCGCAAGGACCCGGACTTCTACGCCCGCCTCTTCCCGGACGTTCCCGACGACCTGCCCTACGTGTGGCCGGCCTCGGACCGGGCCCCCTGACGCACCCCGTCCGCCTCGGCCGCACCCGCACGACGTTCGTCCGCGAAGTCGCGGGTCGCGGACGCTGGTGCGGGCCGGTGCGCCCTCCCCGTCCCGGCCCCTGCCCACCGACCGGGTGCCACACCCTCGCCGTCGGGGGAGTCGGGCGCCTGGGACGCCGTATGGCCGCTGCCGCTGCCGCTGCCGCTGCTCGACGACGCGGGCGCGGACCCGCGGGGCGGCGCGGTCGACGGCCTGGGCGCGCTGGTCGACGGCGGACTGCGGCTGTGGGAGCGGTACCCGGTGGCGTGGGCGCTGACCGCTCATCTGGCCGCCGGAGGCGACGACGTCCGGCGCACCCGTGACGCGCTCGCCGGCCTGGCGCAGGCCGTGCCCGCCGTGCGCCGCCTGGTCGGCCGGACGGCCTCCGGTGAGGTCCGGGCCGCGGCGCTCTCGCTGCTGGACGCCGACGACCCCTGCGACGAGCGTGCCCGCGACGACGTACGCAGCTTCGTCGAGGGACTGGACGATCCGCACGAGGCCGTCCGCTGTCACGCGGCACTCGGCCTCACGCGGTGGGCGGCGGCCGGCGGGAAACTGCCGCCGGGCAGCGGTGGAACGCGCGCCCGGCCGGCCCGGTCGGGAGCCTGCGACACCTCGCGACGGCTGCGCCGGGCCGCGACGGAAGCTCTGGAGGCGCTCGGACGGGCCACGGACACCTGAACTCGCCCGGATGGCCGCCTGCCGGGCCTGATCGACCTCCGGCCGGGTAGGTGAACGAGGACAGTGAGCGAGCCGACCGGAGGAGAATGAGATGGCGTCCGTCATCCAGCGCATCAAGGCATTCACCAGGAGCCCGCAGGGCCGCCGCACCGTGGAGCAGGTGCGCCGCGCGGCGTCGGATCCGCGCCGGCGGTCCCAGGCGCGCCAGCTGTTCGACCGCTTGCGCACCAAGCGGTAGGCGGCCCGGCACGCCGGTGACCGACTGTTCTAAAGTGACTGCCGTCAGTCAGTTCCGGATGGCCTGGGACGGAGAGGTAGTCGCTCATCATGCCGACCGAAACGTTTGAGTTCCGCGTAGAGGCCCGTCAGCTGTTGCAGCTGATGATCCACTCGATCTACTCGAACAAGGATGTCTTCCTGCGTGAACTCGTCTCCAACGCCTCGGACGCGTTGGACAAGCTGCGCCTGGCGGCGCTGCGCGACGACACGTTGGACGCCGACGTGTCCGACCTGTACATCGACATCGAGGCCGACGGCGAGGCCCGCACGCTGACCGTGCGGGACAACGGCATCGGCATGTCGTACGACGAGGTGTCGGAGTTGATCGGCACCATCGCCAACTCCGGCACGGCGAAGTTCCTCGAACAGTTGCGGCAGGCCGACGAGGCGGCCGACGCCGAAGGCCTCATCGGGCAGTTCGGCGTCGGCTTCTACTCCAGCTTCATGGTGGCGGACGAGGTCACCCTGGTGACCCGGCGGGCCGGCGAGACCCAGGGCACGCGCTGGTCGTCGCGCGGCGAGGGCACGTACACGCTGGAGACGGCCGACGAGGCGCCGCAGGGCACCACGATCACCCTCCACCTCAAGCCCGCCGACCCCGAGAACCAGCTGCACGACTACACCTCGCCCTGGAAGCTCAGGGAGATCGTCAAGCGGTACTCGGACTTCATCACCTGGCCGATCCGGATGGCCCCCCAGGCCCCGGCCGGCGACGACGGGGACGGCGCCGCCGCACGCGAACCCGAGACGCTCAACTCGATGAAGGCCCTCTGGGCGCGGTCGCGCGACGAGGTGAAGGACGAGGAGTACCACGAGCTCTACAAGCACATCAGCCACGACTGGCAGGACCCCCTGGAGACGATCCGGCTCCAGGCGGAGGGCACCTTCGAGTACCAGGCGCTGCTGTTCATCCCCTCGCACGCCCCGCACGACCTGTTCACCCAGGGCTACAAGCGCGGTGTCCAGCTGTACGTCAAGCGCGTCTTCATCATGGACGACTGCGAGGCGCTCCTCCCGCCGTACCTGCGCTTCGTGAAGGGCGTCGTCGACGCCCAGGACCTCTCGCTCAACGTGTCCCGCGAGATCCTCCAGCAGGACCGCCACATCCAGATGATGCACCGGCGGCTGGCGAAGAAGGTCCTGTCCTCCGTGAAGGGCATGATGACCGCTGCCCCCGACCGGTACGCCACGCTCTGGCGGGAGTTCGGCCCGGTCCTCAAGGAGGGCCTGGTCACCGACTCCGAGAACCGCGACGCCCTCCTCGCCGTCTCCTCGTTCGCCACCACGCACGACGCCGCCGAGCCGACGACTCTCCAGCAGTACGTGGAGCGGATGAAGGACGGGCAGGACGCCGTGTACTACATGACCGGCGACTCCCGCGAGTCCATCGAGAACTCGCCGCACATGGAGGCCTTCCGGGACCGCGGCATCGAGGTCCTGCTGCTGACCGACCCGGTCGACGAGGTGTGGACCGACACGGTCGCCGAGTTCGACGGCAAGCCGCTGCGGTCCGTCGCCAAGGGCGAACTCGCCCTCGACGGCGACGACGAGGACGAGCCCGCGGAGGACCGGGAGAAGCGGAACGAGGAGTACGCCGAGCTGCTCACCTGGATGAAGGAGCAGCTCGGGGAGGACATCAAGGAGGTCCGCCTGTCCTCCCGGCTCACGGTCTCCCCTGCCTGCCTGGTCTCCGACACGAACGACCTGACCCCGGCGCTGGAGAACCTCTACCGCGCGATGGGCCAGGACGTCCCCCGCGCCCAGCGCATCCTCGAACTGAACCCGGACCACACGCTCGTCAAGGGCCTCAACCGCGCCCTGCGCGACCGGGCGGACCGGGCCGCGCTCGCCGAGGACGCGGAACTCCTCCACGGCCTCGCGGTACTCGCGGAGGGCGGCCGGCCGAAGGAGCCCGCCCGCTTCACGCAACTCCTCGCGGAACGCCTGGAACGCGCCCTCTAGCGGGCCCGCCCGGTGGGCGGCGCCGCGCCCGGCGGCGCCGCCCACGACGGAATGTCAGCGGTGTGCTGAAGAATGCCCGGAAACGAGATCAACTCCGGGCATGACGGGGTAGGCGGTCTCGAGTCCCTGCCCCGAAAGAGGTACCGCTGATGCCGCTCACCGCGATCAGGCCACCGGCCGCCGACGCGCCCCGCACCCCGGCCACGGCCGACGTCCTGCGTACCGTCTCGGACGCCCGCACCCCGGTCTTCGTCACCGTGCACGCCAACGGCCGCCGCAGGTACAGTTATTGGCGCCCCCTGGACTCCACCACCGGCAGAGGCGGCTGCTACGTCGCCCTCCCCACCGCCGAGTGCGACGAACTCCTGTCCGCCGGCCGCATCGCCCTCGGCGACCCCCTCGCCGACCCCACGAAGACCACCTACCGAGTCCGCCCGGTACGCGCCCCCCAGACCCCCGCCCGCATATCCTCCGCCCCGGCCCGCCCGGCCCCGGCGCGGGAGCGGGTACGCGTACGGGCGGCGTGAGGCGGGTTCCCGGGACCGCCGCTCGACACCCGCAACCCCCCGACTTCACCGCTTCTTCACGAGTGGTCTGCGGTGACCGGCCCGTACCGAAGGTGAGGGCGGGCACCTCGGTGTGCACCGACAGGGCACTCGACCTCGGCTCGGCGAGGCTGGACGAGACGTGCCCGACGAAGGGGGAGGCGGCACCGACCGGGGCCGGCGGGAAGATGCCCGACTTCAGGGGCAGGTCGGTGAAGGCGGCTCGCGCGGCCCTCGACAGCGGTACGCCGACCACCGTGAACGACCCCTCGGCGAAGGAGCGTCGGGTGCTGAGCGACTCCTGCACCTGAGCGGCGCGGCCACGAGCCCGCGCGGCACCGGCACCGGTACGTCAGGCGGGCGGAGTGAGCGCCGCGCGCTGGTCGGCACCAGGGCCCAGCGGATCGCCGCCGTCATCGCCGTGCCGAGCGGTCGTACACACAGGTTGTCGACGACGGCGAGCCGTGGGAGGCGCAGCTCGGTTGCGGCCCAGTCGGGCAGCAGCGACACGGCGTTGGCGGCCAGCACGCAGTAGGGCAGGCGGGCGACGAACGGGACGGGCGGGCTCAGCAGGAGGAAGCGGGCGGTGTCCCGGGCCTCGGGCGTGGCGCGCAGCTCCGGGCGGTACGCCGACAACCGCGCCGCCAGTTCCTTCGTGGTGCGCGGCGGATCGGGGATGCCGAGGGCGACGGCGATCCGTGCCGTGTCCTCCACGTACCCGTCGCACTCGGCGTCGGACAGGGGCCGCAGTCCGTAGCGCTGGTGGGCGCGGAGGAAGCTGTCGACCTCGGCGACGTGCACCCAGGCCAGCAGATGGGGGTCCGACGCACGGTAGGGCTCGCCGCCCGCGGTGACCCCGCGGACGCGTTCATGGACGGCCCGGACCTGGTCGCAGGCCCGCTGGGCGTGCTCGGCGGTGCCGTAGGTCGTCGTGGCGAGGAAGGTACTGGTGCGCTGGAGGCGGCCCCACGGGTCGCCGCGGAACCCCGAGTGTGCGGCGACGGCCGCCATGGCGAGCGGATGCAGCGACTGGAGCAGCAGGGCGGACAGTCCGCCGACGAACATCGAGGCGTCGCCGTGCACCTGGCGGACGGGGCGCTCGGGTCCGAACCAGCGGGGGCCGGGCGTGCCGTGGATGCGGGCGCGGTTACGGACGCCGTCCGGGCCGGCGACGCGTGTGAAAAGGCCCTCCCCCAGCCACGTGCGCGGGCTCGGGGCACCTGTTCCGATCGTCCTCATGGCTGCCGTGGCCTCCTCTCGGTACGACGGGAGGCGCAGGACAGTCGCGTCCACTCCTCTCCTCCTTTGTACCTCCGCCGGGCACGATCAGGGGCAGGCGTACAGGAACCGGATCTCGGCCGACCGCCGCTCGGGCGTCAGCAACCGCAGCTCCGCCACCGCCGCGTGACGGCCCGGCCCCTCGAAGCTCCACAGCAACTCGAGCCGCACCTGCCGCTGTCCCCGTGCGACCGTGGTGTGCCGGACGTCGGAGGAGGTGCCGTCGCTGCGCACCCACCGGTAGGAGAGCGTGCCGGGCCGGCCGTCGGTGCGGACGACTCCGACGATGCCGGCGGTCGTGTCACAGCCCAGGGTCTCCCGCGCGGCCGTCACCGAGACCTCGCGCACGCCCGTCGCCGATGCCGTGGGCTCGCGCCAGAACAGGAAGAGGACGGCGGCGACCAGTACGAGCACGGGCAGTGCGTGCCGTTGCGGACGGCGGCGCGGAGCGGGGGGCGTCACGAGCGTGGGCGGGGTCGGACACGGGCGCCGGGCGAGCGCCGCGGTCACGCCGGGACCGAAGCGCAGGACGGTCGCGTCGCCGGGGGCGGACGCCGGGTCGGCCAGGACGGTGGGGACGGACCCGGGGTCGGGCCGCTGGACCCAGTGACTGGCCAGCACGGTCGCGCTGTACTCGTCGTCCCGGGCGTCGGGTCCCACAGCGGGGAGGGCATCGGGTGCGGGCGGGCCGCTGTCGGGGGTGGTCATCGCAGTTCGCACCGCCGGGTCAGGAGTTGTTGGGAGGCGCCGCCGTCGGCGGACGCGGGGCCGGTGCCGACCTGGACCGTCCAGTAGCAGCCGGTGCCCCAAAAGGCGTGGTCGACGGCGAACGAGTACTGCGTGGCACCGCTGTGCCGCGTCGTCGCCGGCGTCCCGTCGCCGGCCCCCGGCTGACCGGCGGTGTCGCCCGTGAACCAGCCGACGGTGACGGAGAACGGGCCGGTGCCGTCGGTCGTGACGGTGATCGTCGCCGTGGCCGTGCCTGGCCCGGTCTGCCGGAAGCCGGTCACGGCGACGTCCTTGACCGCGGCCGGGCCCGGGGGCGCGGAGGTGCCGGTCGTCCCGGTGGGCGAAGGCGACACCGTGGGCTCCCCGGTCGTCGTACCCGTGCCGGTACTCGCGCCGGGCGGGGTCCCTGACGTGGAGGCCGAGGGGGTGACGGAGGCCGGCGGGGGAGCGAGGCTGCCGGACGAGGCGCCCGCGGACGGCGGGGAGGAAGGTGTCTCCGAGGGCGTCGCGGTGCCGGCCGGGGACGTTCCGGCGGGCGTGGCCGGGACGGCGCGGGTCGTGGCCAGCACCTGCCCCGCCTCCCCGGAGGCCGCCGCGGCGTCCTCGCCGATGCCCCGCGCCGCGAGGATCGCCACGAGCACGGCGGCCACGGACACCGCGAGCCCCGGCCAGGTGGGCCGCCACGGACGCAGCCCGGCGCGGCCCGCACCGCGCGTGAACACCGTCCGAGCCGTGTCGGTGGCGGTGTCCGGCACCTCCCGGGCGGTCGGATGCAGGAACAGCAGCAGCGCGACGAGCGCGGCCAGCCGGCCCCGTCCCCGCTCCTCCCAGTCACTTCCGTACGCCGCTACGGCGACCCCCTCCAGCTCCGCGACGAACGCCGCCGCGTCCGAGGGCCGGTGCTCCGGTGACTTGGCCAGCCCCCGGCCGACCAGTGAGCGCACCGCGTCGGGCACCTCCGCGACCGGGATCGCGCCCTCGACGTGTTGCAGCGCCAGTTCGGCCATGTTGTCGCCCGCGTAGGGTCTGCGCCCCGTCAGGCACTCGAAGAAGGTGGCCGTGGCGGCGTACACGTCCCCGGCGGGTGAGGCCGGGGCACCGGTCCACTGCTCCGGAGCCATGTAGGAGGGCGTCCCCGCGACACCGGCCCGCACACCGGCGTCGACCGCGATGCCGAAGTCGACCAGCTTGGACACGCCCTCGGGCGAGACCAGCACGTTCTCCGGCTTGTAGTCCCGGTGGACGACGCCGGCCCGGTGCGCGTCGGCCAGCCCGAGCAGCGAACCCTTGAGGACGACCAGCGCCGCCTCCGGCGCCAGGGGGCCCTGCCGGGCCAGCGCGGTCCGCAGGGAGACGCCGTCCACCAGTTCCATCACGATGGCGGCGCCGTTCGTCGCCTCGACGTACTCGTAGAGACCGGCCACGTGGGGGCTCCGCAGCCCGGCGAGCAACTCGGCCTCGGCACGGAACCCGTGCACGAAGCCCGGCCGCGTCCGCAGCGACTCGCTGAGGTACTTCACCGCGACCGGCACGCCGGTCGGCTCATGGACGGCCAGCACCACCCGCCCGCTCGCCCCGGACCCGAGTTCGAGCGACTCGGAGTACCCCGGTACAGCCCATGCGTTCATCGCCGTCCCCCAGCCCGCAGTACGCCCTCGATGCCGTATCCCGGCACATCGGGTTACGCGGACGAAGACACATTTCCGGCCAGGGCGGTTGCAGGACGGCCGTGCTCGTCACCCCTTTGCCGCCGGACGCCGGACGCCGGACGCCGGACGCCGCACGCCACGCATCAGGGCGGGCGGAGTCGGCCCGGCCCGCCGGAGTCGTCGGTCACCGGGGAAACGGCGCCGGGCCGGTGTCCCGGGCGGTGCCCGCCGGTTCCCTCTTCCTGTGGCGGGCGGCGGCGAGGCCCGCGGCGGTGAGGAGGGCAGCCAGGGCGGTCAGGACCGTGCCGCGCCAGCCGAACGCGTCGAGGAGCGGGGCGGTGGCGGCCGTGCCCAGCGCGCCGACGGCGAAGTAGAGCACGAGGTAGACGCCGGTGAGACTGCCGGAGCGGTCGGGGTCGACGGCCACGACGATGCTCTGGTTGGCGGCCTGCGCGGCGAAGCAGCCCGCGTCGAACAGGGCCAGCCCCAGCACGGTCGGGACCGGGTGCGGGAAACCGGCGGCCAGGACCGCCGTGCCGAGCGCGGCGACCCCCATGGCCCCGACGGTGACCCGGCCCGGCGTGTACCGGTCGACCAGCCGACCGGTGAACGGCAGCGCGGCGAATCCGAGGAGACCGGCCAGGCTGTACAGGCCGATGGCGGTGGCGTCGAGCGAGTACGGCGGACGCGCCAGCGTCAGGGAGAGGGCCACCCAGACGACGTTGAAGGCGAAGTACCACAGGCCGCCCGTGATCACGGCGCGGCGCAGCGGGCGGTGCCGGCGCAGCAGCGGCGCCAGTGCGGCGAGCGCGGCCGGGTAACCGCCCTGCGGGCGTGGCCGGTCGCGCGGCAGGAGCCGCCCGGTGGCGAACGCGCCGAGCAGGGCGAGCCCGGCGAAGACGAGCAGCATCCGGCGCCAGCCGAGGAGGTCGGCCAGGCTCCCGCCGGCCCAGCGGCTCAGCAGGATGCCCGCCGACAGGCCGGTGGCGACCGTGGCCATGGCGGTGCCGCGTCGGCCGGGCGCGGCGTACCGGCCCGCGATGGCCCCGGCCTGCGCCGCGACCCCCGCCATCGCGCCGATGAGCAGACAGGCGGTCAGCAGCACCGGCGCGTCGGGCGCGGCGGCGGCCAGCGTGAGCGCGGCGGCCAGCACGCACAGCTGCACGCCGATCAGCCGGTGCGGGGCGACCCGGTCGGTGAGCGGCAACAGCAGGGCGAAGCCCGCCGTGCACCCGACGAGGGTGGCCGTGGGGATCAGCCCCGTCGTGGTCGCGGACAGTCCGAGGTCGTCGGCCACGTCGGTGAGGGCGGGCTGGAGGGCGTAGTTGTTGGCGATCGCCGTCGCCGCGGTGCACGCGAGCAGCAGCGTGCCGTACCGGGGGAGGGCCGGGCCGCTCACGGCCGGTCGGCCTGGGCGCGGATGACCACGTACCGGCATTCGGCGTCGCCGTCGTTGGCGAAGGTGCAGGGCGCTGGCTCGCCGAGTTCCACGGTGTCACCGGGGCCGAGGTCGTGGACGGTGGGACCCTCGTGGAAGGTCAGCCGCCCGTCCAGCACCCACACGACCTGGCGGGCGAACGCGAAGGACGCCGCCGGATACGACACCTCCGCCCCGGCGGGCAGCCGGATCTCCGCCGTCTCCACGGGGAAGCGCGGCCCGGTGATCTGACGGCGCCGGTAGCCGGTGGCCGGGTCGCGCCACTCGGCCGCGTCGTCGTGCCGGCGAACACCGCCCGCGGCGTCGGGCCCGTGCGACTCGCCCTCGGCCAGCGCCAGCAGCGAGGAGACGCTGAGCCGGAACGCGGCCGACAGCTTGCCGAGCACGACGGCCGTGGGGCTGCTCTCGCCCCGCTCGATCCGGTGGATCATGGCCCGGGAGACCCCGGAGGCCTCGGCCAGCTGGTTGAGGGTCCAGCCGCGACGCTCGCGCTCGGTGTGCACGCGGACGGCGATCCGCTCCACCAGGGGATCTACTATGTTGGACATGGTGACAATATATGAGAAGCGCGAGGTGGTGCGGGTCCGTCCGGCGACGACGGCCGACGGCGAGGCGATCCGCGTCATCCGCAACCACGCCGTCGCCACCTCGACGGCCCTGTGGACCGACACCCGGCAGTCACCGGCCGACGCCGTTGCCTGGCTCGCCGTACACCTCGCACGGGGCTCGGCGCTCGTCGCGGAGACCGGCGGCGAGGACGGCGAGGTCGTCGGGTTCGCGGTCTACGGCCCGTGGCGCGACCTCGACGGCTACCGCCACACCGTGGAGAACTCCGTCTACGTCCGTGAAGGCAGCCAGGGGCTCGGTATCGGCGGCGCACTCCTGGGCGCACTCGTCGACGCGGCGCGCGGGGCCGGGCACCACAGCATGATCGCCGGCATCGAGTCGGGCAACGCCACGTCGATCCGGCTGCACCGGCGGTTCGGGTTCACGGAGGTGGGCACGGTGCGCGAGGCCGGGCTGAAGTTCGGCCGGTGGTTCGACCTCACGCTCATGCGCCTGGCGCTGGAGAACTGACCGCGCGCGGTGATCGGGGCGGGCGCGGGCTGTGCGGTCGCACGACCCCGGGGGCCTGGCCGGGCTGCAAGGCCGAGGTCCCCGGGTCCGCCGCGGATCAGGCCGTGTGCAGCGTCAGCCCGTAGCGGTTGAGTATCTCGTTGACCGGCTGGAACCAGGTCTGCCCACCGCCGGCGCAGTTGCCCCAGCCGCCCGACGTGACGCCCTGCGCCTGGTCACCGCTGAGGAACGAGCCGCCGGAGTCGCCGGGCTCGGCGCACACGCTGGTCTTCGTCATCTGGTGCACCGCGCCCTGGCTGTAGTTCACCGTCTCGTTCTTGGCGAGCACGCTGCCGCAGTGCCAGTGCGTCGTGGAGCCCGACCGGCAGATCGAACTGCGACCGGCGCCTCGGCCGAGCCGCGCACGAGCTGATCGGGAACGGTTCCCCAGCCGAGCACGACGGGGACGGTCCACCAGCCGCTGCCCACGTTCACCCAGGCGTAGTCGTTGTCCGGGAACGACGAGCCCTGGAACGTGCCGATGTAGGAGCGGTCCCAGCCGCTGACACCGGCGCCCGCCCGGCCGCAGTGCCCCGCGGTGACGAAACCGCCGTGCACCGAGAAGCCTATGGAGCAGCGGACGTTGCCCGTGTAGTACGGGTCACCGCCGACCGTGCCCGCGGCGAAGGTCCGCGGCGCGGCGGCGACCGTCTCGACGCTGACGGGGCCGGCCTGGCGAGCCTGGGAGACGAACCGGCGGACATCGTTGTCGGCGGCCTGGTCCCGGACCACCTCGACCACCAGCGCGTTGGCCTCGGGATCGACATGCCAGCTGCTCACGCCCTGCGGGGCGGCCAGCCGGTCGAGGCGCGCCTTCGCCGTATCGAGTTCCCGCGCGCTGTGCTCGACGGTGCGGACGGCGGCGCCGGTGGATCGGACCGCGCGCAGGGTGGTGGGGGAGGCGTCGGAGGTGACGGCCACGGTCAGCCGCCCTTCCTCCGCGTCGAACCACGCGCCGCCGTAGGAGGTTCCGGCGGCCCGGCGGGCCTGTGGTTCGACCGCGGTGGCGGTGCGCTCGGCCGCGAGTCGTTCCCGCGCCTGACGCTCCGACAGGCCGAGGTCGCGCCGCATCGCGGTCAGCAGTCCGGGGGAGACCGGCGCGGCATCGGTCACGGCCGGTGCGGGGGAGTCCTGCGCCGCCGCGGGCAGGACGGAGCCGGTGGTCCAGCTGCCGGCCATGAGCAGGACGGCGAGTCCGGCGTACTTGAGTCTGCGGTGTCTCACGGGAGTTGCCCCTTCGTCGTTCCAGCAAGGTGGGGGTGGAACAACCGCGTGTTGAGAGCGCTCTCGTACGGATGGGTCGAGGGTAGCCATCAGTTGTGGACAGGTCCATGCCAATGACGCGACTTTGCTCCCCGGGAGTTCCCGGTGCGCGGACGCCCCGCGCACGCCGGGGCAGGCGTGCGCCGAGGCGCTGGGGCGGGGCGCTGGGGGTGGGGG
>NZ_MPOH02000022.1:57176-115630 GCF_001896135.2 Streptomyces phaeoluteigriseus | reverse complement strand
CCGCAGCAGATCAATAGGCTCTTCCCCGATGCGGGCCTGGAGCTCAGGGGTCAGGCCAAGGAGTGAGAGACGCTGCGACACCCACCCCTGAGAGCGGTGCAGGCGCTTGGCCAGGGCCCTCTGGCTCCCGTGGATGGCCAGAAGCCGTTGGAGCGCGCGAGCCTCGTCGAGCTCTTCGAGATCCTGGCGGTGGATGTTGGCCACCAGGGCGGACTCGAGGAGTTCTTCCGAGGTTCCTCCCTGGTCGTCGCTGACCATGACCTTGATGGTGGCAAGGCCGGCTTCGCGTGCGGCAGCGAGACGGCTGCTGCCGTCGACGACGACGTGGGTGGTGTCCGGCTCGAGGTTGGCTTCCTGGTTCGGGTTGGCTTTGAGGTAGGCGTCGCGATTCATGACCGTAATTGCGACTTTCTGCCCGTGCGTCTTGAGGCTGCCGGCGAGATCGGTCAGGTCACCGAGCGTGGAGCGCGGGTTGTCGGGGTTGGGACTGATCCGGTCGACCGGAAGGGCGGCAGGCGGCGCCACGCCTTCGGTGGGCACCCCGGTAGCCGCGGCGACCGCCTGACGACGGGCGCTGACCGGGCGCACTCCCCCGCCGAACCGGCCGGCTCCGAGCTGATCGGCCTTGCTCACAAGACCTCCCTTGCCAGGGCGCGCATGCCGACTGCCTGCTGCGACTTGGGCGCGTACGACAGCAGCGGCTTCTTCACACGGACAGCTTCCTTCTGCTCCTTGAGGTCCCCGATGAGCCCCACGACCCGCGGATCCTTTATGTCCACCCAACCCTGGAGGGAGGAGGTGGCGATGTAACCGCGGCGGGAGTCGTACAGGTTGACGACGATGCCGAGGTAGTCGATGTCGACCTGGAGGTCGCCGCGCAGGTCGTCGACCTGTGTGGTGAGGAGCTCGTAGGCGTCGGCGGAGCTGTCTTCGGCCTGGACGACGACGAGGGCCCCGGACTGACCGGGCTTCTCGCTGTCGCGGCGCCGGCCGTAGTAGGCGGCGGCGTCCATGCTGAGGCCGAGGCTGGGCGGGCAGTCGACGATGATTACGTCGTAATCAGGCTCGAGCGGTGCGAGTGCCCGTTCCAGCGCGGCTTCGCGGGCGCGTACGGCCGAGAGCTTCACGTCGAGAAGGAAGGCGTCGTTGCAGGCGGGCAGGAGGTGCAGGCGGCCGCCGAAGGTGTCTTCGTCGACGGAGACGAGGAGGTCGCGGAGATCGCCCTTCGGATCGCCGGCCATGTGGTTGGTGAGGCTGTCACCGTTCATCGGCAGGGGAGCCGCACCGAGCTGATTGGTGAGGTGGCACTGCGGGTCGAAGTCGACGAGCAGCACCCGCAGACCGGGACCGGGGAGGTTTTCGATGTCGAGCGGATCGCCGTCCAACTCCGCGGTGTCCGTGTGGGTCTCGCTTGCACGCAGAGCCTTGGTGAGGGCCTTCGCCACACGGACGGGGTGCAGCTTGTCGGAGTCTTCCGCCAGCGCTTCACCCAGGCCGGCGGTGATGGCGGTCTTGCCCACTCCGCCCTTCTGGTTGCAGACGACGATGCGGCGGGTGATCGAAGGCCGCTCGATATCGGGTGCCGGGTTGGTGTCGAGCCACAACTGAACGGACTGGGCGAGCCCTTGGATGAGGGACACGCGCCGGTCGGAAGCGATCTGCCGGAAGTCCTCCCACTGGCCTGGAGGCAGGAAGGTGGAGAAGGAGTCGGCGCTGGCGGTGTCGACGGTCGCGGGGGTGGCGGCCAGGGTGCACCAGTCGCTGATGCCCTGTTCGACGGCAGCCTGGATCTCGATGCCGTGCTGAGCGGCTCTGATTTTCAGGTTCTGCCGGAGCCATCCCGGCAGTTTGGAGACGACCTTCTCGCGGTCGCTGGAGGTGACTGGCGAACTCATGAAAGACACCATACTAACGTCCTTGATCAAACGCAGCATCGACACGTTAGTTAAGCCAGGTTGATGCTGAAAGTGCGTCCCCACAGAGTGATTACGCGGTAATCACCACTCCCGGTTGCCCACCAACCCGAAACTGTCGGCACGGCTGATCCCTGGCAGTGCCTCCGAGGAAGACATCAGCCCCGCGAGCAGCCCGCCTCATGCTTCAGAAGACCAGCAACGACCACGCTGCACGGGTCAGCTGGGCAAACCGTTGACGTCGCCGCCCGGTCGAGACAGACCACGTGCACCAGACTCCATCAGTCCAGCGCCTCCCCCAGCCCAGCCACATCAGCAACCATCGAACCGGTACGCGCGATGAGTTGAGCCGGCATGAGACGGCCGTTCTCATCGAAGGGAACGGTCGACCGGTTGGCGGCGGGCAATCGGACACGACCGGAAAGGCCAACCACATCAGCCAGTTCAGCCCACGCCTTGAGACCGTGGCAGCGCTGGGTTCCGCTCGAGCCACCACAAGCTCCCCGCCCACTCCCCCGTAGACGGTGCCTGACGCTCGACGTCCCAACGAAACGACACAACCGTCGAACCAGCTCACCGGCCGCCGCACCGCTGTCTCCAGGCGACTGTCACAGGTGGCACCTGGACCGGTCCTCATGCGGCAGCGACGCATCGCCCAAAACAGGAGTCACCAACGCCAGTTGGAAGAGCCTGACCGCGGCGCCTCGGTCTCCGGCTCACGACGGACACCACTCCCCCGCTCAGCGTGCGAGCCGAGCGGATGTGCTTGCCCCGCAAGGGCCGATGCCCGCCTGCTCCCCCAAGCCGTGAGCGATTACGGCGTAATCACCAAGCATCACCGTGCATCGTCTTCGGACCCCACGCGGTCCCAGCCCCAAAGCCACGACCGCCGATGCGTGATTGTTAGGACCAGTCCGGACGACCACGCGGCACACACGGATGGAGACGGCGGTCTTGCCTGCTTCCTACGGAGTTACAGGGGTGCCAACTCCACCCTGCCTGTGAACCGGCCACCCACTTGATCGGCGAGCCAATGGACGCGGGCGATCTGATCGCCGTTCGGGTTCCGGACGTGCACGTGGATGGTGTGGTCCTGCGACGGCTCGTCCTGGTAGAGGTCTCGAGAATTCACACTCAGCGTGAGGTAGGCGTACTTCTGCGAGATCGCCTCCAGTCCCGCTTCGGGAACCGCAGGCCACCCATCCAGATCCCACCGAACAGCCGCAGCATCTGGCCCCAGAGCGGCGATGAAGGGCTCGGCGCAATCTAGCGGACGACCCCACTCGAACACCCGGATCGGCAGGCAGTCTGCAGGATCGTCGCCGACCTCCGACGAACCGTGCTCCTTGCCAGCCGACGCCCACCATTCGAGGTCGGGCAGTACGTGACGTACTCGCGCCAGGACATCCGGCGACCTGATCACGGCTTCGAAGTCGACCTCTCCCTGACCGATGTCTGCCATGCCCAGCAAGGCGCGCACCGCGCGTATCGCTTCAGGCAGGTCAGAGGTTGTGAGGACAGCAGCCGCGGCAGAGTTACTCATCCCGGAACCATAAGACGCCACTTACAGTCGGCCCGAGCGGGTTCTGACCTGCCTCGCCTTTGTCAAAACCGGAGCCGTATCACGAGCGACGCTGCGGTGATGGTGCCAATGAAGGCGTACCCACTTGTCGTACCGCGTGGCCACCGCTCGGGACTGCTTGAGTCGGTTGCTCGCCCGTTCCACGGGCGATTCCTGTAACGGTCCTCATCGAAGCCGAGTGGCCATCCGCCGCGTGAGCCTTTGCGTAGGCGGGCGGCCCGGCTGTTGGTTTTCCCCTGGATCGTGTGCCGGATGCGCCGACGCCGCAGCCTCTCGCAGCACGGGCTGTCGCTGTGCCTCTTGTCGGCCGTGAGGTTCTCGGGCCTCGTGCGAGGCCATCTCGAACCGACCCGCGGAACGCGGGTCTTTGCCGGCACCGTCCCGAACTAGGTGCAGTCCGCAGTTGACGCGGGCGCAGCGGCGGGTCGGTCCGGGCACCGGCCGCGTGCTGATGCGCTCGCCCGGTGGGGGAGTCCACCGGGGATGGCCCATTCGATCTCGCCCGCGACGTGTGCACGACGAATTTCACGAGTTCGTACTCATCGACCGTTCGGCTCGGTAGATCACTCTCACCGTCGCCGCCGACGACTGAGGCACCCACCGGGGCGTCCCCTGTTGGCGGCCTAGGGCAGATACAGCTGTCATCGCGGAAGACCCCCGCGCCAGCCGGCCACAAATGATTACGCCGTAATCACCCGCTGCCGGAAAGAGGGGCCCCTCCCACCCGTCGGCTGTTGACATCCCCTTCACCGTTCTCAGTGCCTGCCGAGGACAACCGAGTTGGCCTAGGGATAGGAATATCATCCGACGGGGCGCCTAGGTGTTTGGTCAAGGTCCAGGGCCAGTAGGTTCGTCCGGTCAAGGGCAGGCCGAGCCGTAGGGGTGTGCATGAGTGATGGTCAGGTCAGGATCAAGCTCACGGGTGACGAGGCGCTGGTGCTGTCGCACTGGCTGGAGAAGCTCCAGATGACGGACCTCAGCCGCGTTGTGGACGACCCGGCGGTCTGGGCGCCGATCCATCGGATCGCCGGAACGCTCGACAAGGCGCTTCCTGAGCTCTTTGCCTCTGACTATGACCAGCGGCTTGAGGCAGCTCGTCAGCGGCTTCGGCCGGAGGACTGATCGAGCGGTCTGGTCTCCTCACCTGGTCTCAGCCGGTTGAGGGCTCATAGACGGTTCCATCTCAGAGCATCACGAAGCGGACGTCGGCCTGGCGTCTGGCGCGGCAGAGCAGGGGCTGGGTGTGGTGTTCGCCCTTGGCCAGGTCCAGGGCCGCGGAAGACGTCGATGTCGCTGGGGTCGATCACGTGCAGGCCCTTCCATTCCGCCTTTGTCCGGCCTTGCAAGAGCACCGAGCGCGGTTCCGGCTCACGTATGTCGGCGAGTTCCAGCTCAGCTCGCCAGCCGGGGGGCCTTCCCCCGTGAAGGTGGGCACGCGATTATTGATCACGCGGCGAGCGTGAGTTTAACGGTGTGGTGTCGGCGTTCGTATTCGTTGGGGCTGAGGTGGCCGTTGGCAGAGTGCCGGCGGCGGGTGTTGTAGCGGGTCAGCCAGGCAAATACCGTCCTTCTGCAGGTGCCGGCGTCACCGTAGTCGCGGGCGCCCTGGAGGGTCTCGCGCTTCAGGGACGCGTGGAAACTCTCGCATGCCGCATTGTCCGCGCTGGTGCCGACCGCACCCATCGACCGGGTCACCCCGAACTGGTCACAGAGGTCGGCGAAGGCCCGGGATCCGTATTGGGCCCCGTGATCGGAGTGGAACACCGCCCCGTCGAGGCTGCCCCGGGTGCGGCCGGCCATCCGTAGTGCGTCGGCGACCAGGTCGGTGCGCATGTGATCGGCGATGGACCAGCC
Source organism: Streptomyces phaeoluteigriseus (assembly GCF_001896135.2). Classification (GTDB taxonomy): domain Bacteria; phylum Actinomycetota; class Actinomycetes; order Streptomycetales; family Streptomycetaceae; genus Streptomyces; species Streptomyces phaeoluteigriseus. Next base: position 110,281 of record NZ_MPOH02000022.1, on the reverse strand, counting down.
GACGACCTTGCGGCTGAAGCAGTCCAGCACGGTCGCGAGATAGAGGAACTCCCCGCCTGCGAGCGGGAGATACGTGATGTCGCCCATGTACTTCTGCCCCGGCTCGGCGTCGGTGAAGTCCCGCTGGAACAGGTCCGGGACCGGTGAGGCTGCCGGGTCGGGGATCGTGGTGCGGACACGTCTGCGCAGGCGGATCCCGGTGATGGAGAACGTCCGCATGATCCGGGCGACCCGCTTTTCGTTGACCAACCGCCCTGTCTCGCGTAGCTCGGCGGTCACGCGCGGGGCACCGTAGGCGCCGCCGGACTCGCCGTGGATCTCGCGGATCTCCTCGGCCAGGACCCGGTCCTCGTGCTGCCGGACGGCCCGGGCCTCGGCGCCGGCGAGCCACTTGTAGTAGCTGGACCGGTTCACGTCCAGGACCTGGCAGAGCCGCTTCACCTCGTAGGTGTCCCGGTGGTCGTCAACGGCCGCTGTCCGGGTCGGCGAGGATCCGGACTATGGCCACCCTCAGGTCGTCGGCGTCCGGCTCGTCCGCGGACGAGGGCACCGCGGGCACCGTCACCGCGGTCGGTGCCGCCGTGGCGGCGAAGGACGGGCTGGCGAGCAGGAGGGCCGGGGCGATGATGCCCGCGGCAATGCCGGGCGCTACGCGATCCAGTCGCAAGGGGAATGCTCCTCTTCGTTTGCTACGCAGGTGAGTTGAGGACGCCTCACGGCGTTCACTTCGATGATGCTGCCACCTGGGTCTGACAGTGGCAGTTGCCCCGCTGCGGTCGCAGGGCACCGTCGCCGCGGACGTGGCCGGTGTTTCATGGCGGCGCGCCTTCGAGAAGGGCGGCCCTGAGCGCGGCTCGTGGCTGTCGAGGCATGACCGGGGCGAGACGATTCCTGGGGCGGTCGTGGTGGGTTCCGAGCGCGTGGTGGTACCGTCGCGGCCTTGCCGCACGGTTGGCCCGCGAGCATGGCGGCGTGGCCCGCAGCTGGCAAGACGAGGCTGCATCCGGGCACGCCGCCTCTGCCCTCCGAGCCGCCCAAGTCGGCCATCACACCTCAGGGTCGTTGACCCTGTAGCAACACACCCGCCCAGCGCGCTACGCCATGGACGGTAGCGCGCGCTCATGGGTCTAGCGTACGACCGCCCCGCGGCAAAGGCTCGTCGCGACGGGCCTTTGCCGGGCCCAGGCGAGGCTTCTCATCTGGGGCTCTGCGTCCAGTCCAGCCCCTCTGTGCGTCTGGCCGGCTAGCTCATCTGAGGTGTGACGTCTGGCGTTCAGGAGCCGGCTGGAGCGGAACCGTTGGTGTTTAGCAGGGTGAGGCCGAGATGGGTCAGCGTGTGAAGGGCGACCTTCCGCTGCCGGGTCAAAGTGGTCAGCCCGGCGCTGCGCAGGGTGGTGGCGTGCTCGCTGGCGCTGGCCGGTGATATGCCCGCCAGCTGCGCGAGCTGCGTGGTAGTGCACGCAGGATGGTCGGCTATCACGCACAGCACGATTGCCCTGGTACGGCCCAGGAGTGCGGATAGAGTTGGCGGTACCGGGGCATCGACCTGGCGCATATCCGTGGGGGAAGCCCAAAGGGCAGCCGCGTGGACCGGGTTGTTCAGAGCCGGATACACCATGACGACCGTCTCGGCCTGGGGGCTGGCGAACAGCTGTGGAACCGGCCCGCAGAACACCGACGGGGCCAGAATGAACGGACGGCCCCCCAAGTGGAAGTCGGCCTTCGGGTGGGTCAGGGGCCGATAGCCCGGAATCTCGAGCACGGGGGGCTGCCACACGGCCATCGGGCGCAGACTGTCCAGCAGTGCCCCTGCCCCGCCCTGCACCATGAGCCGCCCACGCCGGGCCACCTCCCCCACCAGGTGCTGGTCGATACGCCCCCAGTACGGGTCAACCGCCACCCGGTTCCAGCCCTGTAACGCGACGGCCATCCTTCGCACCATCCGCGGGTCGCCATCCATCGCTTCGGCCAGCCACGGTGCCCGACGCGTACTCGCGCGCGGAAGTACGGAGAACTCCGCGCGCAGCCGCCGCTCCGACGCACTGATCAGCCGTTCTATCCCCTCGTCCATACAGCCCACGGCGCCCACGAGAGTGAACAGATCGACCAGGCCCCCAGCAGAAGAGCTGAGAAAGCGCGCCGTTCCCCTCCCATCGGCGCCGATCTGCGGACCGGTACGCGCACGCCAACCACCGAACAGCGCCGCACGGTCACGCCGCTGCACAGTCTGCAGACTCAGCTGCGTCTCTGCCAGCGGCCCCAGCACCGTGACCTGCACCTGCGCCAGGTCCTCGACAGTGAAGTGAACCCGTAGCACGACATCCCCCTCGCCCCTGGTGATCCTTCCCATCGCTCTCGTTTCGGGACAGGCCGAAACGAGTCGAACTCCGCACCAGGCTGGGCGCAGGGTGTACCTGATCGGTCACGCGGGCGCCCGTCACGATGCACGGAGGCATGAGGGACCACAGCAGCCGCTGCTGAGACGTATGAGTCCAGCTCAGTGGTCAAGCAAAGGATGCTCGCCAAGGCCCGATCGCTGCCGCGGAAAGCGGCGAAAGCGAGTACACGAAGAGCATGCACATTCGGCCCCCCGCCGCCTGGCGTGGCCGGCCCACGACGAGGGAGAAGCATGGGCATTCGCAAGAAACTGGCTGCTATCGGGGTGGGGGCGGCACTGGCTGTCGGCGCTATGGCCGTTCCGGCGCAAGCGGCACCGCCGTCGACGCCGCTACCGCCGCGCCCCGGTGGCAATACACCGGGGCCAGGTACTACTGGGCGATCGAGTGCAATTGGGATGCCAACGAGCTGACCTACGCCACTGGATGGCCGACCCAGTGCCGCGGCCCGCACACCGACGGCTACTACTACCTCTGGGCCTACCACTAGAGCACGGGATCGCACATTCCCGCTTCAGGACTGGCTGCGGTAGACCAGTCGCGTGGCTCATGGCCATCTGGCTGATGATGCCAAGTGGGAGTTGATCGAACCGCCATTGCCGCCGGGGCGTCCGGACCGATCCCTGACCGTGGCCATTTCCACGCGGTGATGCGGAGGTTCCGGAACCGGCCGCCCCTGGCGGATGACGAAGCTGCGGACCGCCAAGCAGTTGGACCGGAGCCGAGAGGTGATTGACCCCAGCCATGTCAGAGCCGCTCGAGGGGCCCAGATAGCGGACCCGGCCCGGTCGACCGCCAAGGCCGGGCAGCAAGCACCACGTCCACCGGTGCGCCGCCAGTCGAGGGGCGCCGAATGGCGCGTCGCCGCTACGCCCAGCGAAATGGAGACAAGGTCACCGCACGCCTCCGTTGGACGCGGCGCTGGAACGGGGAATGCCGTTGCATGCTCGTGTGCGGGAGCGGCGAGGCACGTCACGAACTCTGTATTGCTGAGTCCTCGCTGAACCAGCCCCCGACGTCGTCGCGTACCCAGGGCCATGCGTCCTGCGTCAGCCACTTCCAGGCGACTTTGGCTATGGCCACGCCGAGGATCAACCAGAGGATGACCTTCAGCACCGGGTCCAGTGACCCGTCCTCGTCGAACACCGTTCCCCCCTTTCCCTGCCCTCGCGGTGGCCCGCTCTACGCGGCTCGTCGAACTGCGGTCCTCCGCGCCCTGCGGGCGGGCAGTCGCAACAGGGTGTGCAGCGGGACTCCGTCTTCAGCCCATTGCCGCAGCCGTTGGCGATCGACCCAGTGGACCTGGTGCCGCTCGCCCCATGCCTTGGCGTCCCGGGTGAAGCCGCCGTTTGTGACCACGACCGCGACATCGGCTTTGTGCACGGGTCCGGCGGTCCCCTTGACCTGGTACATCACCTTCGAGTCGACCCTCCCGCCCACGGTGGTGTGCTTGGCCTGCAGCACGATCCGCCCACGCTGGGCATGCTGGCCGATGACGTCGGCCGCCTGATCACCGGCCTGCGACCTGCTCAGCCGACCAGCCGTCCCGGATGAGGAGATCCCGCAGCGCGAACTCGAACTCCGCATCACCGAGCGAGTCGATCCGGTCGAGCGGGAGCCGCAGGACCGCGACGAGCGCGGCCTGTGCCCGACGCAGCCGAACCCGCCGCACCTGCCGCACCTGCCACCAGGCGGCAGCCAGCAGGACCGCCACCGCCACAGCGACCGCGAACGGCCACCCGCGCACAATCGCGCGCCACAGCGCCGTGGCTGCCTGCACCAGCATGGTGACCACCGCCAGGGCAACGAGGGCCGCCGCCATCCGTTCGCGGCGACCACGAGGCGCGCGCAGCCGCATCCGGATGCCGCCCATCACCGGCTCGGCGATGCGGACACCGACGGAGTGGAGGCCGGCTTGTTCGTCTCGGCCCCGCTATTGCTGCTGCCGAACCCGAAGACCTGTCCCCACAGCCAGACGAAGGCGACGATTCCCGCGATGGTCCAGCCGCCCAGCTTCTTTCCACGTGGCCGAGGATTCCTGCGGATGTGGCGACGAACCTCGTGAAATCCTTCCGGCGGCATGCCCTTTCCCCCTTCTATGACCTGGCAACTTGGTGATGCTGCCCCTGTGGATATGGGTGTATCAGCGGGCACTGACAAAAACTGATGGATCATCACGATGGTCAGCCAGCATCGAGTAGAAACCAGCCAGGGCCCATCGAGCCGTCCTCGTCGACCGATGAGGTGAGCGAACACCTCGCCTCTGACCTGGTGGTTCTCGGTGTCATGCGGTCGTCGTCCGCTGACATGCCCGCACCGCATCTCGCCGATTCAGCGCTGGTTGCCGACAGTTCACCTGCGTCGACGATGTGAATCGACCTGCAAGTCAGTGCGGAGTTGGCGCGAAAGCGGAGACATTGAAGAGCACCCAAGGCCGGATTAGGCCATCGCTTTTCAGCCCATGAGGGGACGCTCTCGAAGCCGCCGACGACGTACAGCGACGCTGAAGGTGGCTAGTAGCGACGGCGAAGCCCGCGCAGCCAGCTCCTACCCCGGCGGCACAAGGCGTCACGGTGAGGCGGGCCGCGGAGCCTGAGAATCGTCAGCGAGGGTGATGGTCATCCACGGAACAGCCTCCTGCCGATAGGAGTGCCCGACGGGGTCGGTACCGCTGCGGTCGTCGACGCTGAAGCCGGTGACCATGATCATGTCTGAGCCATCGGCGACCGAGACGACGTGTGTTCCGCAGCGCGGGCAGAAGCTGCGGCGAAGGGGTGGGGCCTGATGACCGAACTACTGAGATTGAATTCGTGATGTCGTGCTGTTGGTCAGGCAGGCCTGATGGCCAGGCCGGTCTCGGCGAGGCAGCCGTCTATGAGGTGGCTGCGGTACTGGATGTGCCGTAGGCCGCGGCGGATGCGCTGGGCGAGGTGCTCGAGAGTAGTGAAGGCAACGTTGGAGAGCCAGCCACGTCGCAGGGGGACCAGATCCCTTCGATGGGGTTGACGTCGGGTGCGTAGGGCGGCAGGTAGTACATGGTCAGCCAGTCCAGGGCTTCCGCCCATTCCCGCAGATCAGCGGCTTTGGGGACGTTGAGGTTGTCCCAGACGAGCACGATGGGGCCGCCGAGCTGCTGATATGCGGCGATCAGCAGGTCGCGGTAGTCGCGCCAGGAAAAGCTCTTGCGCCCGTCGCGCCGGCCGACGTCCCGGCGTGGCCGGTAGATCAGCCTCGAGCGGTGGCCGGGTTTGTAGCAGGTCAGCGCGGCGATCGATATCCGCCTGCGGGAACGGCCCCGCACCCGCACCACCGGGGTCCGGCCGCGCTGTGACCAGGTCTTCGCCTGCGGCGGCGTCTTGGAGAAGCCGGCCTCGTCCTCGAAGACGAGCCAGGCGCCACGGGCCGCCGCGAGTCTTCCGCGCAGGGCCACACCTCCTTGACCCACCCCGCCACCGCCTCGTCGTCCCGCTCGATCGCACGTCGGGCCGGGACCTGGCAGGACCAGCCATCACGGACCAGCAGCCTGCGCACGCCCTGGATCGTGTAGGTCAGGTGGAAGCGCAGGCCGATCACCGTCTTGATCCGCGCCGGCGTTCAGCGCTGGTCCTCCCAGCCGTGCGCGGCCGGGCTTTGGGCCAGCTCCGCCTCCATCTGCGCGAACTGCTTCTCACCCAGCCTCGGAAGCGACGCCGGCCCCTGCGACCGCAGAGCCCGCGGACCGCCCTCCTCCCACATCCGCCGCCACCGCTGCACCGACCGGACGCTGACCCGCAGATCCTTCGCGATCGTTGAGCTCGCCTCACCCTGGGCGAACCTCTCGGCCGCCCTGAGCCGTAACTCCTCACGAAACTGCTGCCGTTCGACGGTCAACCCGCTCCCTCAAGGGATACCGCATGCCTTCGGTGATATCGCACGGGAGACGAGTCGTCAGCCCCTGCGACTCCACGAGTTCAACTTCAGTAACCTGCATCCACGTGAAGAGCAGCGCGGCCAGTGTCGCGAGGCCTGGCAGGCTGAGGATCACCAGGGTGAACAGCTGCCCAGGTTGCCTGCTGTCGGCCCTCGCGCCGGTACGTCGCCCACGAAGCCGGCGACGGGTCGTCGCTTGTCGATCGACGATGCGGCGAAGCCGCCCAGCGCGGTGATTGGTCACGCACCTATGGCACACCGCCAAGCGCGCGGACGGCTGAGCCGCCACACCGAACGACCACCTGCATGGGCGGAGCACACGGTAAAACGCGGAAGAGCGGCACATAGATGAGGTCTTGGCAGGGCTGCGACAGATGATGACCGAGCAGGGAAGCACCCCTGCGGACGAGGACGTCGACACCTACGTGGAGCCCAGAGGATCTCAGTGATATTGCCCGAGGCGCGTCCCAGAAGCGGAGAGCTCAAGGCCCGCTGCCTTCCCTCATGGCCGTACCGGGGAAGCGGCGCTTGCACGGCTGTTACGCACTTTCAGGTGAGGGCCTGGTCTCGGCTGGGGTGGCGCGCTGGGTGTGCTGAAGTGCATGGGTCAGGGTGCGCAAGGCGTTGCCAGTCGTCAAACCGTCAACATGGTGCATCCGTGCCATATCTGAACATTGCATGTGAGTGTCACGGCAATGTGGGTGATTCGTAACGAGGTGCGCGTAACGCGCTCACCTTGTCCATGGAGCACAGGGTGTGAGTGCGCGGCCGATCGGCCGCCACCCGCACATCGCACCAACCGACCTTCACCACGAATGCTTTCGGGGTGGGGGAGGGGTGCCCGTACTGCAGGGGGCCTTCGTGTCTTCTTCCGCTGTCACCGCTCGTCGTCTGGCCGCAGCCTCGCTCGCTGCCGCCGCTGGCGTGGGGGCGGTGGCGCTGCCGGCGTCGGCCGCCGACCGCACGCCGGACCGGCCCAAGGTAGAGATCAGCGCCGTTCAGTACGACGCGCCGGGCCGTGACACCCGCACCAACCGCTCGCTGAACAAGGAGTGGGTGGAGCTGACCAACACCACCCGCCGCGCCGTCAACCTGGACGGCTGGACCCTGTCGGACGCCGACGGTCACACCTACACCTTCGACCACTACCGCCTCGCCGGCCGCGCCACGGTGCGCATCCACACCGGCGAGGGCCGCGACACCCGCACCGACCTGTACCAGGACCGCAGCCGGCACATCTGGGACAACCACTCCGACACCGCGACCTGCGCAACCACCACGACCGCATCATCGACAAGGAGTCCTGGGGCAGCCGCCACCACGGCGGCCACCACTGACACCACCACCCCGTGCTGCACGGCTGACTGACGCGTAAGGCACCGGCACTCACAGGCAGCGGCGCGCCCGGCCCCTCACCCCGGGGCCGGGCGCGCTGCTCGCCTGCAAGGCCGTGGGTGAACACGCAAGTGCCCTCCTCCCGGCTGACCGGGAGGAGGGTGGCCGTCATCGTCGCCCTGAACGGGTTCACCCGGCCCGCGACGGACTTCGCCCGGCGCCACGGAATCATCCTCGTGGGTCGGCCGGAGCTCAAACGCTGGGCACACGGCGAGCATCTGTACGCCGTGGTCAAGGAGGAGCACTCGCCCGCGTAGGCACCGCGTGCGGTGTGGTGGTTGGTTTCGAGTCGGTAATCAGGGCGAGGGCCTGGGGGTTGTCGTCGGTGGTGGCGGCAAGCAGGTCGCGTTGCTGGTCAAGGCGGGCGGTCAGAGCTGGCCCCGCCCGTCCGATCAGCGGTCGGGGTTTTGGCACCGGAGGAACTCCCGGGCTCCGCGAAGGCGGGTGGCCAGGCATGTCTGGGTGACTCGACTGTCGAGGTGGACACGGAGTCCACCAGGGAGGCCACTGTCGGCGCGAAGGCCGGTCGGCAACAGCGATGCGTCAAGGCCGTCCCGCTGCGCAATGAGGATGCCGAGTTCGTGGCGAGTGACGGCGTCCTGGCCGACGAGGTGAAAGACGCCAGCCGCATCGGACAAGGTGAGCTCCCACAGTGCGGCGGCCAGATCGCCGACGTGGACTGGGCAACGGACATCGTCCGTGAACAAGGCCCCGTCCCGCCTGCCAGCGGCCAGGGCGTGCACCATGCGCTCGTGCTCGGACTGGCCATCGCCGACAATCAGCGAAGTCCGTGCGACGACGGTGCCCGCGTCCAGGAGCCGCGCGGCGGTCTCGGCCGCCGCCTTCGCCGCCCTGTATGGCGTTACCGGGTCGGGTCGACACGTCTCGTCGTACAGGCCGTCGCGGCGGCCGGAGAAGACGGCGTCACTCGAGACGTGGACCAGTCGGATGCCCCGTTGAGCCGCGGCTTGGACCAGTGAGCCGAAGCACGATAGTTGTCACCTAGGCAGGCTTGTTGTCACCTGCCGTTGGGCGGAGGGCACCGGTTGAGCAGCGATTCCGCGATCGCGACGGAGGATCGAGCGAGTCGGCACTCGCCGTCGTCGATGTCCCAGAGCGAGTTCTGCAGCAGCCGCCCCAGGGTCCAGCCGGTCGCGCGTGCGCGGTCCAGGCCGAGGACATCGGTGAGCAGGTCGAAGCGGCGCCGCACGATGCGCAGGGTGTCGCCCTTCGCAACGACGTCGTCCCACCTGCTGTCCAGGGCGGGCCACAGATCGAATCCCGGGTCGCCGGCGAGCGGCTCGGGATCGATGGCGACCCACGGCTCGCGCCGGGCGGCGAGAACGTTGCCGTAGTGCAGATCCCAGTGCAGCATCCTGTCCCCGGGCTCACCGGCCAGTTCAGCCACCGCAGATGCCCAGCTCCGCAGGAGCCGGCGGTCGGCCGGGTCGGCCAGCCTCTTGAGTGCCTGTGGGACCTGCTCCAGCATCTCGGAGGCGATGTCGCCGAGACTGCGTAGTCCCTGCGGCGCGGGGACTGCGACCAGCCGCGTGTGAAGCTCGGCCAGGGTGCTCATCGCCACGTCGTCGTCGTTGATCGAGGCCAGCGTGCGGGCTCCGTCCAGGCGCTCCAGGAGCATGCTGCTGCTCATGGGTCGTGATCGAGCAGTCGGACCATCCCCCTGCCGTTCCAGGTACGCAGGCCGATCAGTGCGGCGGTGGTCTCCTGTCTGGGCATCTGGAGTCTGAGGACCGCGGGCGTACCGTCGGGGCACAGCACCGGCAGTACCAGTGAGGCTTCTCCGGCTCTTGCAGTCCCGTCCCGTTCCAGAACCCAACGTTCCAGCATGTTCGCCGCGAGAGTCGGCAGCCCGGCGATCCAGGCTCTCCCCTCCTCACCGAAGCCCGTGGCGTACGACGCCGTCAGGTGATGCGGGACCTCGTCTGGTTCTAACGTGCTCACATCGGGCCTCCTTCGCAGGGGATCAGGTTCACGCCGCAACCTACCGAAGGTCGACGGACAGCCTGCCGTCGCGGCGCACCAGTCATCTCGAAGCCAGTGCGGACACCGGCCGTCGCGTTGTGAAACCGCCGCAAGTAGCGGCCCCCGATCTCTGCCACTGGCGACAGAAGGGCTGCTGAACGCGCAGGTGTGCAAGCCACATGCCTCACTGGTGACAAGCAGACTGCCTCGATCGACCCCATCGGCACGTCATCCGGCTCTGCCAGTGACAACTATCGGGCTTCGGCACACCCGAGATCATCAGTTTCCGGGGGGCAGCGCGTCGGTAACCGCGCCGCTGGCTGCCGCCGCGGCAGCTTGGACGGCAAGCGGCACGACAACGGTGGTGACGGTCTCCAGGAGACCGGGAGTGTGTGCGGCAATCCATTGACGCAAGCGGGCGCCGATACCTTGGACGGGGCGGCCAGCGTCGGCCTCGGACTGCAGTTCGTCGAGGAGCGCGTCCGCCTCGGCGCGGTTGCCGCCTTCTGCGAGGGCGGCGATCTCGCCCCGCAGGTTGGTAAGGGCTTTGTGCAGGTCGGAGTGGTGGGTGGTGTGGTTCTCCTGGTGCTGCTCGACGGTGTGGCCGGCTCCGACCTGGGAGCCGGTGACCGCGCCGCCGATGCTTATGCTGAAGTGGTCTCCCGTGGGCGGTTGCTGTGTCAAGGTCAGTTCCCCACTGTGAATGTGACGGATTCTTCGGGGCCGCCGGGGAGGCCCTGGGTGGCGTAGGTGAATATGACGGTGTAGGGCCCCGTCGCGGGAGTCACCTGAACAGCGATGTACTGCTGCCCTGGATTCAGGCCGGTGACGAACCCGCCGAAGTCCGTTCCGACCTCGAAGGGCAGACGTGTCCCGTCGGGCTGGACCACATCGAAGTCCTGAGGTCTGAGGCCGACGCCTCCGGGCGGGGCGTCAAGGATCTTCACGGTGAAGGTGATCAGGAGACTTGCCCGGCCCGAACGCAGCTTCGGTGCCACATTGTTCGGGGCGTCGAGAGCGACATCGCTGCGGTACTGGCCGCCGATCATGTTCAGTTCCATCCACTTGTTGCGCAGCACGCCGCGGCCGACCACGCCGTAGGGGATGTGCGCCACCAGTGGTCCACCGCGTATGCCGGGGACGAGCGGAACCGTGGTGGCGTCCTCCGCGTACCCGGGGAACTCCAGCCTGGCATCCTCCCAGCGGAAGCCCTGGTACAGCGGGAACGTGAAGGTCGCCTCCCTCCAGTCCGCGCCCACCGAGGTGGTGTCCGTGCTGGAGGGGGTCCGCGTGCCGCCCTGCAGCAGGACAGGCAGGTATTCCAGCCGTCGGCTCCTCGGCCCGACGAGGTCGTTGCGCACCCGAGAGGTGACAAGCAGTTGCGGGCCGCCTTTGGCGTCGCGGTTGACGAGGGCGCCGGTGATCTGGTGGCAGAAGCCGTCCGCACACGCTGTCTCGCCGATGTGCCGACTTCCGAAGGGGAAGTCCTTCCACGGATCCGTCGCTTCTGAGGAAGGACTCCGTTCGCCTCCTCCGTCGTCTCCTCGACCGCCGCCGGCACCGCCGGAGCTCGTACTGTCTGACGCCGTACCTCCCGAGGTCGCGGGCGGATTCGACAGCGTGGACTCGTCCATCACCGGCTGCTGGCGGACGACGAGGGCCCCGCTTCCGGCGTGCCTGCTCCGCCGAAGGCCGCGGTGAGGCCGAACGCCGCCACAGCGACCGCGGCCGCCGCTGCCAGCAGGGCCTTGCCGGTGAGCAGGCCGTGATGCCATGGACCGGCCGGTGCTGAGGAGGGCGGCGCGGCCGGCTGCTGGGCCGTCATGGTGCCTGGATCCGGAGGAGGAGGGGAATCGTTCAGCAGCTCACGCAGCGCCTCCCCGCCTCTCACCCCGAGCGCGGCGGCGGCCGAGAGTAGCGCAGTCGCCTTGGCCACGTCTCCCAGGCAGAGGGCTCGGATACCCGACTCGTGGGTGAAGTACGCCTCATCGTCGCGCAGCCTGGAGCGCTTGGCTGCATGCAGGCCCGCGTCGAGCAGTCGCCCCCACGCCCGCCAGCGCAGCCCGAGCATCAGGCGCGGGGCGCCTGCGCGGGCCAGGCGGGCAACCAAGGTGTCCAGACCCGCGTCGGCCGCCCGCTGCACCAGCGCTGTCACGACTTCCACCTCATCCGCGGCGTCGGCGGGCTCGGCGCGGGCCAGCCAGTCGGCAACGGCTCCCGCCACGGCGGGCAGGCGGGAGTCGTCCTGGTTCTCCTCCAGTGCTGTGGCGACGCCCTCCGCCAGGCGCAGCCGCGCCTCGGTGCGGACCAGCAGTCTCGCGCGGACCAGTTCTTCCACGTCCGCGGCAGTGCCGCCCGGCAACGCCTCGACCAGGGCAGTGCTCCACTCAGAGTCGCCTGCCACGGCTAGTTGCCGCAGCAGTCCCGCCGCTGCGGAGCTGATCCAGGCCATCAGTTTGGGAACCAGCAGCGGCAGTCCGTCCGCCGGCGGTACTTCCGGCGGGAAGCCGTGTTCGGCGGCCTCTCGCAGATACGCGGCGACCAGGCCGAGGCGTCCCGGGTGACCGTCCGTCGACTGCCAGGCCCGCTCCGCCTGCGCGGATTCCTCCGCGGTGAGCGGTCGGCCGAGGGCGTCCTGGAAGAGCGTCAGCGCCGCGGGCCATGGCAGGCCCCGCAGGCCGATAGTGCAGCCACCGGTGAGGCTCATCCGCCCGGACGCGGTGACGACGACGCAGTGGGGCAGCGCGTGCACGAGATCGGCCAACTCGTCAGCAGAGCAGTCGAGATCGTCGATCACCACCAGAACACGCAGGGCGGCGAGCAGACTGCGGCGCTGTGCCTGCGCCGGCAGATGGAGGCCGGTGACCTGGTAGGTGGCGAGGAAGATCTCCTGGAGCACCTCTTCCACCGGGAGGCCGCGTGCGGAGAGCAGCACGGTGCCCTCGACGGCGGCCGTCGCCGTGCCGAGTGTGCCTCGGCCCGTGGCGTGCAGCAACAGCGTGGTCTTCCCGATCCCGGACGGCCCGTACACCTGCACCGGTTCAGCCGCGTCCACCGCGTCGGCCAGACGGGCGAGTTCCCGCTCACGGCCGAGCGCACTGAGCGACCTGCGAGCCTGCACAGTACGGGCCAGCGGGCGGCGCTCCGCACGGCCCATCTCGGCGCCGTCCATGAACAGCACGGTCGCGAATCCGTCCGCCTGGATCTGCACCACTTTGCCGCCGATGCCCACCTGCGACCCCGTGAGGTCGCCCCCCACGGCCACCGATCCGCTGCCCGCTGCCTCTCGCGCCACATGCCCGTCCAGCTCAGCGGCCACTTCGGACTCCGCCGCTGTGGCTGCCGACACCTCGGACGGCCGTAATCCACGGCCCGGAGTTGATCCGATCTCACCCGGCCCGGCTGTCGGCGTCCCCACCGCCGCCCGGTCCGGCGCGTCCGCGTCAGAGGTCGACGCGGCATCGTGGCCGACCGAATCCCCGGCGTCTTCCTGCACAGGCTCGCCGCCCCCAGGCTCCTCCGACACGAGTTCCCCTCCCCTCCGGGCGACCCGCGCGCGAGCGGAAAGGCACACCAAGCCAGGGCCCCCGGACCCAGTATTCTGGCCATTCCCCACTCCGTGCCACCAGAACACCTCATTCCGGTCCTCGCGATGCGAACGGAAGGGGATCGACCGCCAAGCGCTTACAGCCGGACCGGGCTTGAGGTACTGCGGGAGGGGTTCCTTCGCATTGTGCTCGGCGATACCGCCTCTGTGCGCGGTGCGGGGCTCGGTTACGGGCCATCGCGGCCAGGGGCACAGCTCTCCGCTGCCGACAAAGTAGACGGCGTTGTGCACAGACCGAAGACATGTGGTCGACGAGTCTGGCGTAAGGCATATATGCCGATCGCTGCTGGATTCTTGGGCACGTTGGTGAAGCCTGAGCCGGCAGGCCGTCGCCCAAGTGGTGGGAAACGATCACCGTGGCCTCGGTAAACGAACTTCAGGCTCGCGGCGTAGGACCGCCCAGCACATTCCGTCGGTGCCCCTATGGGTTCGGGCTCAAGCCCAGGGCTACGGCGATGGCAGCGGTGTCCCGGCCCCGGGCCAGGAGGGTGAGGATCTCCCGTTCCCTGGGCGACAGCCCCGGGATCGCCGAGTCGTCGTAGGCACGTCGCGGAGGTCCGGAGGGCTTGGGACGGGCGCCCAGAACCATGACGAGGCCACCGGCGGCGACTGTCCGCAGGGCTTCGACGAGCTGCCCGGCTGTGATGTCGTCGGTCAGGACTCCGGTGGCACCGGCTGCCAGGTGCGGCTCGATCTCATCGGTCCGGCGGGCGCCGAGGACCACAGCTTGGGCCCGTGTTGCCGTCCGGCGCACCAGCGCGTCGAACTCCGCGCCGGTGTCCCGGAGCGACCGGTCCAGCAGCGGTCCGTGTCGATGGACGACAGCAGCTCCCGCAGCTGTTCGGGGTCCGCCGCCTGTCCTGTCACCGACAGGACCGGGTGGCTGCCGATGACGTGGGTCAGGGCCGCCCGTACCAGTGTCGGTCCACCAGCGACGACGGCGTTCACGGCTTGCCACTCGCCGTCCTGCATCCGGCCGGACGCCAACAAGCAGCTCGCCTTCTGCTCGGGTCCTGGCCGGGAGACGGCACCGAGCCGTACTCCGAGCCGGCCCCGACCAGTCCGGTCAACGCGTACGGCCGCAGCAAGCTGGCCGGCGAACGGGCGGTTGCCGAAATCCTGCCCGATACCGGCTACACCGTGCATGAACGACGGTGGCATTCACGATGCTCGCTGACGTGCGGCGACCGTGACGCAGGCCCGGTCGGCCACCACAGGGAAGTGACAGACCCCCTGCGGGCGCCGCCGTGGTGCTCCTCGACCACGGCGTGACCGTACGGCGCGGCCAGGGCCACACGCTGCGCGGCAGCACCACCCCTGCGGTCCACCGCCAGCTCCTGGCCCACTGCCGGCCCCTCGGCGGTGCCCAGGGCGTCCCGGCCCATCGCAAGGCCCGCCGGGAGTACGAGAACCGCGTCTGCGCCCTCGCCACGGCCGGAGCGTGATCAATCCAGGGCTGCCGCAGAACTCTCACAGACGAACATTCATGAGAACGACCGCGCGCGTCGTCCGCGGCGCGAAGCCGCCCGGTGCGACTGAGCTCACTCCGCCGCAGCGGCGCGGTGCAGTGTGAACCAGAACGTCGGGACCGGGTTCGTGCCGGGCGTCACGTCGGCCAGCTGCCACCCGGCGAACCTGGCGCTGAGTTCGTCCGCAGTGACGCCGGACCACGTGTCGTCAAACGCCCCGGGCCCGTACCCGAACATCAGCAATCGTGCGCCGGGGGCGGCGCGCTTGGTGAGGCCGGCGGCGTAGGCGTCGCGGCGGTGCGGTGGAATCCCGCAGTAGCAGCTCAGGTCGAAGAACAGGTCGTACGGGCCGGGCACGCCCACCTCGTCGAGTCGGGTGGCGTCCCCGCACAGCACCGTGACGTCCGCTTCGGCCGCGGCTGCCTTCTCCCTCGCCTGCCGAACCGCGCGGTCGACCAGGTCGACGGCCGCCACCCGCCAGCCGTGCCGGGCCAGGTACACCGCGTTGGTCCCGGTACCGCAGCCGAGTTCGAGGACCTGGCCCGGCATCAGCGCGTCGGGCCCCTCGATCAGAGCTACGAGCTCGGGCGGCGTGATGCCGCTGTCCCACGGCGGCTTGCCGTCCCGGTAGAAGTCCTCCAACGCGCGGCGCGCAGCCGCCTCTTGGTCGAGTTCCGCAGCCGTCCGAGTCTCGCTCATCGCTATCCCTCCAGGAAATTAGAGTCTCACTCTAGTGAGCAACTCTAGAGATAGACTCCAGGCATGGGTGCGGTCAAGGGACCCGACGGACAGAACGTCAAGGGCCCCGACAAGCGGGCCGAGCGTTCGCGGCACACCCCGCGAGAAGATCCTCACGGCGCGCGGGACCTGTTCGTCGGCACTTCGCGTTCCGTAACAAGCGTGCCTTGTTCAAGGACGTCGTCGACATGTCCATCACGGGCGACGCTGAACCGGTCGCCACGATGGACCGCAACTGGTTCGGCGCCGCGTGCGCCGAGCCAACCGCGGCCGGGCAACTGCGCGCTCACGTGCGGGGCGTGCGTGACATCCTCGGCCGTGTCGCGCCGATCATGTCGCTGATCACCGCTGCGGCGGCCACGGACCCGGAGACCGCCGCGCAGTGGCCCGCCGGCCCCGCCTCGGGCCCGACCCGCGCCGCACCGTCCAGCACGCCGCAGCGAGGCGCTGACCTCCAAGCCCGACGCCCGCGCCGACTTCGACACCGCCCACGCGCCGCGGACCTGGTGTACGGGCTGCTCAGCCCAGAGCTGTACCGACCGCCACCGCCCGACGAATCCGGTAGACGGCGCGGTGAAACGACAGAGGGCGAACAGCAGCCAACGACCCCCCGCCCGACCCCGTCACGTGCTCGCACGCGAACGTCGACTCCAGCAGCGCGATGCTGCCGATCACCCTGTACCGACAAGCACGTCCGGACCATCCTCAGCAGTTGATCAGTCGATCCAGAGCAGCATCGCGTCACCGGTGGACGCGGCACCCCCGAAGAACTCGGTCAGGGGCGTGAACAGGTCGCCGGCCCACTCCAATGAGGCCGGCGAGTCCCAGATACCGGGATAGATCTCCGCCTTGGAGAGTTCGCAGGGATCGACACCCTGGATGAGCTGGTCATACGTGGTCCGGTGCAGGGCGCCAGCGGCCAGCCGCACCCGGTCCGGGGGCAGGTATCGCGGCGGTCCGTAGCCCCAATGGTCGGCGGCGAGGGTTTCCTCGCCATGGACGATATCGACGGGGAAGTCCGAGCGTTGCAGGAGGAACCCGAGCATGTGCCACGTCTGGTGCGTGGTGAAGTGCCGCGCCCCGGTCGGCGCGGGATCGCTCACCTGCACGTCCTCAATCGCGGCAGCCAGATCCCACGCCCATTCCGGATCGGTGAGAGCCCGATCCAGTTCCGCAGGCGTAACGCGCAGGTACTCCCCGTTCATACTCATGGGCGGCAGCCTAGGGGCCGCCTCCGACAACGCGGACGGCCGCTCCCGCAGCAGTCATTCCGCGCAGCGAGGTCTGGTGCCCTTCCTTGCCATGGCCAGCAAGAAGACCACGGCAGCGATCCCCGGCCGAGCCCGCCGTCGTCCGCCCCGCTCCCCTCACCGACGACCCCGTCGCAGACTCAGGTCTGCTGATCAGGCGCATGTGCCCGGGCCGGGGTTCGGTGTCGGCGAGGAGCGGTTGTCGGGGCCTGTGTTGTCGCCCCGTGACCGTGGTCGGGCCTTCATGGTCGGCCGCCCTCTGGTCGGGGGCGGCCGCTGCGCTTCGTCGTACGCGCGGCTCCGGACCGAGACGGCGCCGCGCCGTACGGAGGCGGGAGCAGCCACGATGACGGACGTGGACGTAGGTGGCGGGGACCGACTGGCGCTGGCGGTGCTGGTCCAGTACCGGATGATCACCACTGAGCAGATGCACCTGGTGCTCGCGCAGGGGTGCGGATCGATCAGCCCCGGCGCCGGCTGGCCCACCCGCGTACCGAAGGGCTGGTCGACCGGGCCACCCCGCCGCGGGCCGGGCGGACCCGGGTGTGGTTCCCCACGCGGTGCAGGGTGCAGGTCGCCAGTGAGTGGCCGGAGCTGCGGGGGCGGCGGCCGCCGAAGACAGTGGCCGATCCGACCACCGTGCGACTGCGGGTCGGCCATGGGCTGACAGTGATCGAGGCAGCGGCCCTCTGCTGCCCGAAAGCCCGTCGGCAGTCAGCTGTAAAGGACGCAGCGTTGCAGGGTGAACCAACACGCTGTTCCGGGCGTTCACAGGAGGGAAACCCAACTCTTCCTATTTGCCAAGGAGTTCATCATGTTGGATCGTCGCTCTCTTCTGCGGACCAGTGGCGTGGCGGCAGCCGGCACGCTCGGCGCCGCCGCATTCGCCTCGACTGCTGAGGCCTCTTCCACACCGTCCCGCGTTCATCACTCGTTTGATCCCGACCCGACCGCCGGCGTAACGCGCACCTTGCTCCAGGACAACCCCTCGCCCGCCGAGGGCTGGAAGACCGTGCAGACCCTTGTCGAGATACCCCGGCGTAAGGAATCGGGCCGCCACAGCCACCCCGGAGTGGAGGTCGGATACATCGTCCGCGGCGAAGTGTCGATGGAGTTCGACGACGGGACCACCCTGCGGCTTCGCACAGGCGACCCTTTCTTCATCCCCTCGGAAACCATCCACAATGCCCGCAATATCGGGACGGTAACAACGATGATGCTGTCCACCTACGTCGTTGACGAGACCAAGCCGCTGGTGATCACACACACCCATCCTTGAATCTCTTGCAGTGCATGGTCGCAGGTCAAGAAGGCGTGGAATGTCTGGACGGTGCGGCCATCGCCGGCGGGTATCCGCCCAATGCCGAGCCGTACCCCCTGCCCCGGGACACCCGCGAATGGGACGAGGAATACCGGTGCCGCCTGGACGAGACCTGACCGCGCCACAGCGCCGCGTCGGCGCCGGGCACGGCCGGTGACCTGTGGGATACCCGCCGGCTAGGAACTTGCTGGCAGGGATCCGCGCGACAGACCGGAGTCTGACCAAACGGCTCGCTGCCAGTGCCTCCCCCAGGCTTCACCGGGCGCTGCCAGAGGTGGAGGAGACTGCGGAGGGAACCAAGCTGTGGTGCGGCTCGGCCGCGGTGATGGCCTGGCTGGGCGGCTGGCGCGGCCGCAAGGCCGCCGCCGCGGGCCTGGCCGCTGTGGCCGTGGCTCAGCTGGTCTCCAACGGCGTGTGAAGCAGATCGTCACGCCGACCGTCCCCACCCCCCGAGGAGTGGATCCCGCACGACGAGCCGTCGCAATCGCCTTCACCAGCGCCGTTGCCCGGCGCGGCCGCTGGCCGGTGCCCCGTGCGCGGTGCCGCCAAGGTGGCCTCGAACGCGTGCAAAGCGGCGCCCACTACCCCAGACCCCAGCGACGTCGCCGCCGGCACCGGCGCGCCCATTAGCCTGGCCGGGGCGCCGGGGCGCCTGGCTCACCCGCCGCGCCCCGCACCTGGTCCTGCGCCACTGGCTCCAGCGGTTCGTTGCCGGGGCACTTCCGTGCGGCCTGCGGGTAATGCCTGGTCACTGGCGTTGCCTCGGCAGCTGCGCGCGGCGATCCGGCACACGGCCAGACGCAAGGCTCGTGCGTCAGCGTGCATGCAGGTGTGCTGAGGCAGCGTCACCAGTAGTGCCGGCGACCGGCGACCGCGTGTCCCATGGAGCCCATGATCCACAGGGCGGCGCCGATGACCACGAGGATGATCCCGATCGTCCACAGGATCGATACGCCGGTGACGAACCCGACCACCAGCAGGATGATGCCGAGGAGGAGCATGACCGCCTCCAGTACGAAGTAGTGGTGCTTTTACTGTGCACCGCAGCATCGTTTTGGGGAAGTGCCGGTGTCTACCTATTTCAGGCTATTCAGGACCAGATCGTGCCGACTGCCGGTGCTGGGACCGTGCCGTTTCGGCACTTGGCACACAGCTCTCATGGTTCCGATTCGCATCGATCACCCTGACCGCATCGGCGATGACCGCCCGGCTCGTGACAACGGCGGATCTTCCCCGCTCCAGCCAAGCTCGGCGAGCTGGACGCCATCTGGTCCGGCCCGGGAGTGAGAGCACCTCTGGAATGCGCTTGTCACTTGGCTATTCAACAAGATTGTCACGGTTTGATGCGCAATATGGTGGTGAGCCGGACGGGGTGAACCGAACGCGACAACAGAGAGGGTGAGCAGGCTGTGATCACCCAGGAGCAGATCCCGACTGTGCTCGACCACCCGGTCTACGACACGGACGGCAACAAGATCGGCGATGCCAGACACGTCTTCCTCGACGACGCCACCGGCCAGCCCGAGTGGGTCAGCGTCAAGACCGGCTTGTTCGGAACCAGCGAGTCCTTCGTACCGATCCGTGACGCCTCCATCGTGGAGGACCACCTGGAGGTCCCCTACCCCAAGAACACGGTCAAGGACGCACCCAACGTCGACGTCGACGCAGGAGGTCACCTCTCCGAAGACGAGGAACACCGCCTGTACGAGCACTACGGCATCGACTGGGACGCTGCCTGGCAGCAGGCCAACCAGCCCGGCGCCGGCGGCTGGGCCCAAACCGACACCGGCGAGAGGGCCCACACCGACACCAGCGAGACGACCGACATGTCCCGCTCCGCAGAAACCGGTGTCGGCGGCGATGACGCCATGACGCGCTCGGAAGAACGCATGCACGTCGGCGCCGAGCGCCGCGAGGTCGGCCGGGCGCGGCTGCGCAAGTACGTCGTCACCGAGGACGTACAACAGACCGTGCCGGTACGCCGGGAGGAAGTCCGGGTCGAACGCGAGCCGATCACGGACGAGAACCGCGATGCCGCCCTGTCCGGGCCCGACATCAGCGAAGCCGAACACGAGGTCACCCTCCACGAGGAACGCCCCGTGGCAGAGACCGAGACGGTGCCGGTGGAGCGGGTGCGCATGACGACCGACGAACGGACGGACGAGGAGACGGTGCGCGGCAAGGTCCGCAAGGAAAAGATCGACACCGAAGGCATGGACGAAGACCGGCGCGACAGGTAGCCGAGCCTGCGTCGCCCGCCCGCACGCTGCCACCCGGCGAACGTGCAGAGGGGGCCCGGCACGTCGAACGGCTGCCGGCCCCCTCCCCCCGGGACATCGAGACGCTGCCCTCAGACAGCGAGCGGGCTTCAGGCGGCCGGGACGGCGTGGGCAATCAACACACGAACAGAAAGCGAGTGGGCCCTCATGACCCAGGTCGAGCAGCCCCTGACAGACGCCGCCATCAAAGTGCGCCAAGTCAACCACTACCAGTTCAGCTGGGTGGCCGGGGACCCCGGCCAGCGCGGCACCTTCACCCTGCAGCTGGTCCTGGACGAAGGCGCCGGGGAAGAAGTACTCACTGTCGACGCCGACGACGCCGACGTGCTGAAGGATCTGCTGGAGCACAATCACACAGTCCAATACGACGCCCCACGCCACACCCTGATGTTCGGCGTGACGCCCGCCGGTAGCTGACCGCAGCAGCCCACCGCACACGCCACGACGACATATCGGCGCGGCTGTGTCGTGCAGGGAAAGGACCGCGTCGGGATGGCCGCCGGACAGACCGTGGGCGGCGGCCTGCACGCCCTGGGGTTGGGCGTGTCTGACCAGACGATGAGGTCTGCGGAGAACAGACCGACACCAAAGGCATTCAGGAAGGTCGGCCGGAACACGGAGCCGAGCTGCGTCGCCTACCCGCACCGGTCCGCTCGGTATCTGCACGAGCGGGCCGGCGCTGCGTGCCCGGCAGTCCCGCTGCCCGCACGCGCACAAGCCGGCCAGGCAGCCGCGGCGGCGCACCAAGGCCGCACCGTGCGGGCAACCCGCGAGCCGCAGCTCAACCCCCTTTGCCAGAACACCGCACCGAGCCTGTCCTGATCTTGTCTGTTCGGGGTACTCGCGTGCTCACCAGGAGACGGCCGCGCCGCGGCCCGTCGTAGTGGACCGAAGACGAAGGGGAGGTGATCGTCGTGTCGACCATGCAGCCACCACCTGCCGGCCCCGACCGGAAGACGCACAGTACCGACGAGCCGGTGAGCGAACTGGTGCAGCGGGCCTCGCAGCAGCTGACGGAGTTGGTGCGCGGCGAGATGAGGCTGGCGCAGGCAGAAATGAAGGAGAAGGGCAAGCGCTACGGCAAGGGCGGCGGCCTGTTCGGCGGCGCCGGCATCGTCGGCTTCCTGATGGCGCAGGCGCTGGTCGCCACCGCGATTGCCGCGCTGGCGGTGCCGCTGCCGGTGTGGGCGGCGGCGCTCATTGTCACCGTCGTCCTGGGTGTGATCGCCGCGATCATGGCCATCAGTGGAAAGAAGCAGGTCGACCAGGCCGCGCCGCCCACGCCCGAGCAGACGGTCGAGAGCGTGAAGGCCGACGTGGCCGAGATCAAGGAGAGTGCACAGCGATGACCCAGCCGCCTCACGACGAGCCCACCGCCTCCAACCCCGACGAGCTGCGCGAGCAGGTCGAGCAGACCCGCCAAGAACTCGGGCAGACGGTCGAGGCGCTGGCCGCCAAGACGACGTCAAGGCCCGCGCCCAGGAGAAGGCCGCCGAGGTCAAGGAACAGGCCGCCGCGAAGGCTGGCGAGCTGAAGGAGCAGGCCGCGGCCAAGGCCGGGGAAGTGAAGGCGAAGGCAACCGGCCTGGCCCACCAGGCACAGGACAAGCTGCCCGACCCGGTCAAGGACAAAGCCGCCCAAGCCGCCGAGCAGGCCAAGGCCAAGGCGGCCCAGGCCGGTCAGCTCTGGCAGGAGAAGGCGCCTCAGCCGGTGCGGCAGAAGACGGCCCAGGGGGCGCAGCTGGCCCGGGATAACCGCAACCTGCTGCTGGCGGCAGCCGGTGCGGCCGCCGTGGTGTGGCTGGTCTGCCGCCGCCGGAAGGGGTGAGCTGGGGGAAGGCATCGAAGATCGCGCACAAGCCGGTCGGCCTGCCCCTGGAAGCCGTCAGCGGCAGGCTCGCCGGTAATCGTTCAAGCAGGCGTGGAAGATGCTCGGCCACGACGAGGACGCCTCCGACGCCACCGACGAGGAGCGCGCCTGGACAGAGGCGCTGCTCGCCACCACCCTGCCGGACGCGATCTTCGCCGAGGTCAAGGCCGCCGTCGACCGAACCGGCGTCGCCGCCACCCGCCGTACGACCGGCACCTGGCGGCTGACTTCAGATGCGAAATAGGGGGTGCCGGTGTGACGTGGATACCGGCACCCCCTGCCTGTAGGTCTGCCTCGTTCCGGAAAGGTCCCACGGCCGTGTCCGCTTCTCACGCGACATCCGCCCAGACCGCTGTGGCAGCCATCGGCATCCGAGGTCAACTCGGAGTGTGGCTGACCCACACCAGACCACACGAGCCAAGCTCACCACCGAGCAGCTCGCCGCGTTGGTCGGCCTCGGGCTGGACTGGGCTGCGGCGTAAGGCTGGTGGGCAGGACCCCGGGAAGCTCGTGCAGCCACGCAGCCACGGTCTGGGCGGTACGGTCGGGCCGGACGTCAGTCCGCTCAGTTGCCGGCGTCGATACCGAGGTGCTTCGCCACCCCGGTGATCTGGCGGCCAGAGACGCAACCGCCCGGCGATTGCCTCCGGTTGACGTCTAGGCTTTCCGGGCCAGTCCGGCGGCGATGAGGTGTTGCCAGACCGTGAGCTCTCGTCTTTCTCCCGTGTCCCACGCGCTGTCGGTTTCGTCGGGATGCCACAGGGAAGCGGCGACGATCCCGGGGTCGAGGATCTCCAGACCCTCCAGCAGGGAGGCGATTTCCGCGTCGGTGCTCCACCGGCCGCGGCCGAACGTCTGCTGGAGGACCTTCTCGGCCTCCACGGTCTCCGGGTTGTTGCCAGAGCGGAAGTGGCTGACGAAGAAGTGGCTTCCGGAGGGGACGTGGTCTCGCCAGTACCGGACGATGCCGGCCGGGTCCTCGTCGTCGTTGATGTGGTGGAGGATGGCGCTGAAGATGACGGCGACGGGACGAGTGAAGTCGATGATTTCGCTGGTGTCGGGGTGAGTGCGGATGCCTTCGGGGTCGCGCACATCGACCGCGACGACGCGGGTCCGGTCGTTGTGCTCCAGCAGTGCGCGGCCGTGGACCAACACTTGGGGGTCGATGTCGACGTAGACGACCCGTGACTCGGGAGCGTGCCGTTGCGCGACCTGGTGGACGTTGTCCACGGTCGGCAGGCCACTGCCCAGGTCGATGAACTGCCGAATACCGGTGGTCTTCGCGATCTCCCTGACCGCCCGCGTCAGGGCCGCGCGATTGGCGAAGGCGATGGCCACCGAACCGGGTAGGTCGCGCTTGAACACGTCGCCGATCTCACGGTCCACGGCGTAGTTGTCCTTGCCGCCGAGCAGGTAGTCGTAGACGCGGGCGATGCTGGGCCTGGTCGGGTCGATGGAGGAGCCCTCGTTCGTCATGGCTGCCATTCTTCACCGCAACGCCGCCTGCGCAGAACCGATTTGGGGTCCTCCAGCCGATCGGGACGGCGAGAGGCCATGGACACCTGGGTTCGGTGTCAAAACGCCCCGATTGGATGACAGGGCGACTGGCTTCACTGTCCAAGGACACCGACTTCGCGATGCGCGCCCCGTCCCGAGTTCGCCGAGCCGCTTAAGCCCTGGTACGGCAAGGACAAGGTCGTGGCCCGGCTGCGCGACCACGGGCACCAGACGGCGGGCTTCAGGGTCGGCGGCGGCTTCGGCGGACCGCTCCACGGTCCTGAGCGCACAGCGCTGCTGAGCAGGCCCGGCAGATGCTGGAGCGGATGACGGCCGGCTCCCAGTTCCTGCGCCGCCACCGCGGCGGCGTTGTGCCACTCCCCCACATCTGGGTCGCCGGGCACCCGCAGCCCATCGCGCTGGATCCACCGGCGCGCGGCGCGGACCTGCTCACTCCGGTCAACGAGAAACACCTGCACCAGGTCGCGGGCGCGCGCAGCCGGGTCGACGACGCCCTGGAACGGGCGGAGCCGCGGTCAACCGCGGCCCGCTGGCTCCGACCATGGCCGGCGCCTGGGTAGCCGTCGAATCCCTGCTGTCGCCCCCGACGACCCCAAGGACGAGAACGAGCGGTCCGGCAAGGCAGACCGGATGGCGGCCATCATCACCTGATCCTGGCCCCGCGCCGAGCTCACCGCCCTGGCCCACCGCCACAAGCCCCGCGCTCAGGAAGCTCTTCCAGGGGCAACGCCGACTGCACGACGAACCAAGACCGTGCCCGCCTGGTCGCGGACGCACTGCGCCGCGGCGCCGAGGCGCTGGGCTTCACGGGCGCATCCACGAAGTGCACCGACCGGCCCGCCGCGCAGCGGATGGCGGACCTGGTCCACGATCCGCGGCCCGTGTCGGCCGACGTCGCCCGGGCCTTCCGGATCGCGCTGCGCCGCCCGTACCGGATCCGGAACATCATCCGGCACGGCGGCGCCACTCAGGGTGTCGCCCTGGAAGCCTCGCTGCGCACCGCCGCGCCCCTTGTGGGAGCGGGCCTGGACCGGATCGGGCTGGCCCTGCCATTTTGCCGATCAGTCCGGCGGAACGGACCGTCACCACCGACCCACCCCTGCGGGTGAGCGCGGCCTGAGCGAACGCGCGGCACGGGCCCCTGCCGAGAGTTCAGCAGGGGCCCACGGTGTGGGGAACCGCGGAGGACCGGAACCTGGCCTCGATGAGCGGCATGCCGGCCGACGTCAGCTACCGTCCGCTGCCGGTCCGACGGCCCGCCCTCACTTCAGATGGCGGGTGAAGAACCGGGCCGCGGCGTCTCCCGCGAACTGCGGGACGCCGGTGTGCCCGCCCATGTTGGCGTGCAGGGACTTCTCTTCGGAGCTGAAGGCGTCGAACAGGTCCAGAGCCGCCTGCCGGTCGTTCCCTTCGTCGTCCCACTGCAGCAGGACGTGCAGCGGAATGGTGACCTGGCGGGCCTCTTCGAACATGGCGCGAGGCACGAAACTCCCGGCGAAGAGACCGGCGGCCACGATGCGCGGCTCGACCACCGCCAGCCGGATGCCGATGGAGATCACTCCCCCCGAATATCCCACCGGGCCGCCGATCTCAGGTAGCGACAGGAGGGCGTCCAGGGCGGCCTGCCATTCCGGGACCGCCTTGTCGACCAGCGGGAGGATGAGGGCATCCACGATCTCGTCGCTGACCGGCTCGCCGGCCTCCATCGCCCGGCGCAGGTCGGCGCGGGCCTGCTCGGCGGCGGGCCACCGGGGCCGGTCGCCGCTCCCGGGGAGCTCGATGGTGGCCGTGGCAAAGCCCTCCGCCGCGGACTGCCGGGCCCGGGCCACCAGTCGGGGGTACATCCTGCGCAGCCCGAGAGGAGGGTGGCCGAGCAGGATCAGCGGAACCGGTGCGGATGCGGATGCGGGTGTCCACAAGATGCCGGGGATCTCGTCGAGGGTGAATTCGCGTTCGTATACGACGTCATCGAGGCGCTGCTCGGAAGTGAACTGCATGGTCGGGCCTTTCGGGAGTGCACCGGAACGGCGCTCCCGGACGTCTGTCTATCGCCCGACCGTGACCCCGGAGGGGAGCACCCATGTCGATACAGCGTTCACGGGTACCACCTCCTCGATCTCTCGCACGGCCTTCGGAAATGTAGCAGTGGCCGCCTCGTCCGCCTATCGGGTTTTCGCGGAGCGTCCGTGTCCGGATGCCACGCAGGCGCTACGCAGAGCAACTCGGGTGTCGTCGCGAATTGCCGAGTGGCGGCTCTTCGACGAAGGGGGCGCACTGGCCCTGTCGCTACTCATGAACAACGAACACGACACACCGCCGACGCCCCCCAAACTCGTCTACAGGCGCTGTCGGTTCTCGGGATTCTGGCTCAGCTTGTGTGAAGCGGAGCGGGGATGCCTTCGCACACATCGTCCGCACGCATCTGACCTGGTCGGTTTCGAGCGCACCGCTGCCAGGAGGACAGCGCGTCGGCCATCTTTACGGAAGTTGGGGCAGAACCCGAGAACGGACAGTACTTGTCCATCAGTTTGAGCAGCAGGCGGCGCTCGTGACGGAATCGAACAGCTCGCGAGGTCGGACCCCACGCGCACAGCCGAGAGGGGAGGCGCCAGGGAGGTCCGGTGTGACTGTCACGGCGGGGCAGGCTGACCCGTGGCGGAGGGGCTCGGGGTCGGGCGGGCATCGGAAACGGACCATGACACCGGAGGGTCCTCAGGGACGGACGGGCAGTTCCTGGCCCAGGCTGCGGAGGAAGTCGGTGAGGATGCGGGTGTACTCCTCGGGGCGCTCGAGGTTGGGGAAGTGCGCGGCGTCATTGATCATGACCGTCCGGCCTCGTGGTGCCGTGCGGGCGACGGATTCGGCCATGGCCCGGAGCTCGGGTGCGTCCTGTGCGCCGTTGAGGGCAAGGACGGGGACGGCAATCCGGCCGGCCCGGGCGCCGAGATCCCCGACCGGGACGTGGTGATCGGCTTCGCCGGGAGTGTGCTTGCTGATGGTTCGCTGGCGCATCTCGCGAAGACGGGTGTAGATCTCGGGCCGGACGGCTTGCCGCGGTCGCTCGGGGCCGTGCGCCCAGGCGTCGCTCGCGTCGTGCCAGGCCTCGATGTCGCCGGCAGCCAGAGCCTGGAACTGCGCGGCCTGTGCTTGCTTGGACCAGGGCTCGGTGAACTCGCGGTCGTCCGTGCCGCCGCCGGAGATGACCAGGGCCCGGACCAGATCGGGGTGTTCCAGCGCGGTCCCAACGGCGATCACTGCCCCCATGGAGACGCCGGCGAGGACGGCGGGTCCGGCGCCCAGGTGGTGGAGCAGCTCGGCGAGGTCGTCGGCCTGGCGGAATGGGCGGCTCGCGTTCGCGGACCGTCCGTGACCGCGAGCGTCGGGTGCGATGACGCGGAACTCCTTCGCGAGGGCCGGGATGTGCTCGTCCCACATGGTGTGGTCGAGGAAACCCGCGTGCAGCAGCACGACGGGGAGGTCTGTGCCGCCGGTGTCGCGGTAGGCGAGCTCGCCGTCGGAGGACGCGAAGAAGCGGAGATCGGAAGCGTTATCCATGACAACTAGATTGTCATGAGAGGAGAGTGTTGACAACCCGATTGTCATTTATCATCAGCGTATGAGTGATGGAGAACGCCCGCTGCCTCCCGACGAGGCGGGTCCGCGGCTGATGGAAGTCTTCGCCTTGGTGGGACCGCTCTACCGGCGGGTTCACCGCAAGATCGAGCAGGACGCCCCGCGGCAAGGGCTGTCAGTGGGAGTGCGCGCGGTGCTCGATCTGCTACGAGAGCACGGACCGATGACGGTTCCCCAAATGGGCCGAGCGCAGTCGATCAGCCGTCAGTTCGTCCAGCGGATGGTCAACGATGCCGCGGCGGACGGTCTGGTGGAGGCCGTGCCGAACCCGGCGCATGCTCGATCCTCGCTGATCCGCCTGACCGACGCCGGCCGCACGGTGATCGAGGCCGTCGTCGCCCGGGAGCACGCGCTGCTGCGCGAGGCGGCGGACGTTCTCACCGTAGCGGAGGTGGACGCATGCGTCCGAGTGCTCAGCCGGATGCTTGCCCTCTTCGAGGATCCCGAAGCCAATAGCTAAGGGTTGTCCCGTAACTCAGGCCAGAGGTCGATGGGGGACCACAGACAGATCGGCTTGTCCGGTTGCGCCCCGACTTGTGGTCTCAGCGCGACCCCGACCAAGCAGGTCGAACCGGACATTGGCAAGCGGTGTCCTGAGTTACGGGACAACCCTTAGCCAACAGCTCGGGTCGGACGATGGCGGCGCCGCGGCGACGGTCGGTATGAACGCCTCGCCCTTGTGCTGACGTTTCGGTCGACATCGAACACGCCGGATCCGGGGTGCCTCCCGCAATGGTGAACAGATGCCGTCCGATTTCGGGTTCTGGTTCAGCATCTGTGGTTCGGCCACGGGCGCATGCTCATCGGCGACGCCGACGGTTTCTGGGACCCGAACGTCTCCTCAGCCCCGGACTTTCTCGCCTGGTATGAACGATGGCTCGACCACATGGCTGCCGGACAGGACAACCGAGCCCTGGAACTCACCTCGCCCCGGCTCCGAGCACATCTGAATCGGCGGCCGCGACGGTGGCGAAGACCGTGTGGAAGGTGTGCGACGGCACGGCCGTGACGTGTACCAGCCCCGGCACCGCGACCGTCACGCACCAGCGCCCCGCGCTCTTCCAGGTTGGCCAGGTGACAGGCAACCGACGCTGTGCTGCGCATCCCGATCTCCCGCGCCGGCTCCCGCAGCGACATCGTCTCTCCCCGGTCCTGGATGGAGCGGCGGATCACGCGGAGAATCTCCTCCTCCCGCTCGGTCAGATGCTCCGGCCGCCGGTTCACCACTGACGCTCCTGGTTTCTCGGTGGGGGCGGGCAACGTTCGTCGACGGTTTCGGGTAACAGTTCGGCGATCAGACAGCTCGAAAATGTCGATGAGAACTGACAACGCTGCGGGCTCTTCCCAGCGTCAGCGGGAAGCGCATACTGAGCGGTGTGGCGACTTACAACAGCATTGGTGCGACCTACGCTGACACTCGGCGACCGGACCCCCGAATCGCCGCCAGGATCCATCAAGCCCTCGGTGGTGCCACCACTGTGATCAACGTAGGAGCCGGCACCGGCTCCTACGAACCCTCACACACGGTGCTGGCTGTTGAACCCAGCTCAGTGATGATCGCCCAGCGCCCAGCCGGATCCGCACCGGCCCTGGAAGCATCCGCAGAGGCGATCCCTCTCGCCGACGACTCGGTCGATGCGGCGATGGCCCTCCTGACCGTGCACCACTGGAGCGACCTGGAAGCCGGCATCAGTGAACTCCTCCGCATCGCCCGGCAGCGGATCGTCGTCCTCACCTTCGACCCCGACATCAACCACAGGTTCTGGCTTCTGGAGGAGTACCTGCCCGAAGCAGCCGCTTTCGACAACACACGCGCCGTCGCGATCGACCGCTTGGCCAGGCTGCTGGGAGGCGCCCGCGTCGAAACCGTCCCCATCCCGCACGACTGCACCGACGGATTCCTCGCCGCCTTCTGGCGCCGACCCGAGGCATACCTCGACCCGGAAGTGCGGGCCGGTATCTCGCTGTTCGCCCAGACCAGTGACGAAGTCATCCAGCCGGGCTTGGCCCGGCTGTCAGACGACCTGTCCTCCGGCCGGTGGCACCACCGCCATGCCGACCTGCTCGACCGCGAAGCCCTCGATAGCGGTTACCGGCTCCTCGTGGCCGACCTGTAGAACCAGGCCGCGGGCGATGGTCCTGGTCAGGACTTCTCGTCCGCCGCCGCCTCGACCAACTCGTCGACCAACTTGGTGGCAAGTGTGTAGCGGACCCGGAAGCCGACCGTGGCGGCCTCGTTGCCGAGCACGATCAACAGGTGGGACTTGCCGGTGCACCAGTCGCCGATCAGGCAGAGCGGCAGCCCTTCTTGACCCACTCGCAGGTCGCCAGGGCCGTGAATGACGGCTGCGTCGACGTTCCCAATGACCTCGAAGTCTGACCTCGATGTCGAAGGCCCGCAGCGACTTTCTCCCGCGTGAACTGCGCCGTCTTGACGCCCTGAGTGCGGAGGCAAGCCCACTACCAGGTGCTCGTGGGGGACGTGGCGGCCCATCAGCAGGACCTCGATCAGGGCCCGGGTGCCGTCCCGTTCGCCATGGGCAGCAGCCTTCGCCGCCTCCCACCAGGCGTCATGGACGGGCGTGAACCTCCCTGCGGATCACGCCTGTTCGAAGGTGGTGGCCCCGGGAAACGCTCCGGGCTTCCGGACCAGGGCTTCCAAGTAGTGGTCCAGATCCAGCCGGGCCTTCCCCTTGACGATCAGCCGTTCGTGGCGAGCAATCTCACTCCGGCCGTCGTAGACCACCAGCTCGGACGCGTGCAGTACCGCTCTCACCGTCCGGCCGATCAGCCGCACCGGCACCGAGTAGCGAAGGGTGCGGACACTGATCTGGCTAAAGCGGTTCACCCGCAGGCTGAGCAGGCGTACCGCGACGACCAGGAGCAGGCGGAGGGTGTCGGTCACGATGTGCCGCTTGCGGCCCGGCACCTTCTTCCCGCCGTCATAGCCGCGTGAGGCGGGCACCGTCCGGCGTCTTGTTTCCGCTCCGTCCCCCGCACTACCAGGAGGCCCTGCTTTCACGCGCGGAGACCGCCGCAGTCACTCGATCGAGACTCCCGTTCGATCGACAGCCTTCGAGATCGGTACGTGCAACAACCACTTACGTGTCGGGATGCTCCGGCAGGGCGAGCCAGTCCGACCAGGAGATCTCGCGGCCGAGGAAGCGCGGCTGCTCGAACGGCCAGTCGGCGGCGATCCACTGCGGCACCAGCGCATCGAGGGCCTGCTCGACCTTGCTGCCCACCAGCTCGTCCACCACCCACCAGGAGATCTCGCCGTCCGCGCCGGCCCTCTCCGGTGGGTCGATGTAGACACAGCCGAGCAGAGCTGTCTCCGCCGCGTCGAACAGCGCGTAGTTGAAGGACTGGTGCGCGGCGATCTCCTTCTCGTGCCGCAACAGGTCGGCCTGGTCGGCCTCGTAGGTCATGGTGGCCGCGGGCCAGCCCCAGGCCGGGCCGAAGATGGTCCACAGCCGCTCGCGCGAACCCATCACAGCCGGATAGTCGAGCGGGGTGTCCGCCTCCCGGATCGGCCGCAGGTGATGACCACCGCCCGGCAGCGGTACCAGGACGGGGTGGACGAAGTCATCGGGAAGCCAGCTCATGACGCCCGACCGTAGCAGCGCGCGGCCGTCCGCTCCTCTGGATTTGGAGGGCGGTCGCCTACGCGGCGAAAGGCTCCGCAGGGCTTCAGCCGAACGATCGTCGCTGCAGGCTATGAGTGAGGCCCGGGGACACTGCCCCCTTCACCACCACGCCCCCAGCAACCCACCCACACCGCCCAGCATTCCCACCCCCGAGCCGGGCAGGACGCGGGCTCCCGCCCCGGCTCGGGCGACATAGGACGGGAACCCACTCCACATTCTTCTCTCGAGACCGAGGCGGATACATCGGGCGCTGTGCGGCCCGCGGGCCGCAGACTTTTTCGTTGTCTTCTTGGCCGCGGTGGTCTTCTGGTCGGTCTTCGATGCCGCCTTCTTGGCCGCCGGGGCTTCGCAGTCTTCCTGGCGGGCTGCAACGTCACCGCGGCGACAACTTCCCCACCTGGCTCGCCGCCGACGGACTCACCCAGGGCACCTGCACACAAGATCGGCATTCGACCCCAACAGAACCGCCCCGCCGCCCTGTTCACCCTCTCCGCCGAACTGCCCGCCGCCATCCTCGCCCGAATGCTCGGCGCCCACATCCCAGTCGCCGTCCACATCCGTCCAATGGCAGAAGGCATCCGCCGGCGACTGGGCCGCCTACACCGCCGATGTCAGCCGCCGCAACGTCGGCCCACAGTGAGCACGCAGCAGTCTCTGCATGTCAGACCCGACTGAGAAGATCACGCCATGCTGCAAGTCTGTCTGAACGGTGCCAGAAGCCGCACGGAATGCACTCACCTCCCAGCGACCCCACAGGAGCTTGCAACGGCAGCCCGCGCAGCCGTCGCCGCCGGCGCCCAGGACATCCATCTCCACCCCAAGGACCGCGACGGCGCAGACACATTGGACCCCACTGCCGTCGCCGCGGCCCTCAAAGCCGTACGGGCCGCCGTCCCGGGCATCCCCGTCGGCGTCACCACCGGTGCCTGGGCCACACCGGACCCCGGAGCACGCGCGGCCCAGGTCCGATCCTGGACTGTGCTGCCAGATCACGCCTCCGTGAACTGGCACGAGGAGGGCGCCACCGAAGTCGCCACCGCCCTGCTGGACCGAGGCATCGGCATCGAAGCCGGCATCTACTCCGGAACCCGCGCGTACGGCGCTTCCTCAGCTGGCCAGAATCCCACCGCGTCCTGCGCGTCCTGGCCGAGATCACCGACACCAACCCACAGACCGCGATCCGTGCCGCAGTCGACCTGCTCGACGAACTCCGCCCAGTCACGACCTCGCCGATCCTCCTGCACGGCGAAGACGACGCCGCCTGGCCCATCCTCCAGCTGGCTGCCTCACGCCGACTGGACACGCGGATCGGCCTGGAAGACGTGCTCCAACTACCGGACGGCACATCGACCAAGAGCAACGCCGACCTCATCCACGCGGCCCAAGAGATCATCCAGCAGGCCTTCGGAAGGTTCTGATACCCGAGCCGGCCGGCACTGCTGGATAGCCGCATGATCACACCGGAGCACAGCGACCAGGGGCCGAAGGCGTCGCCGGGAAAGAGGAAGAGGCGGTTGCCGATCACGGGAGTGGTGTGGAAGTGACCTTCCGTCACAACGTGGTGCATGAAGTAGGTGCCGGCCGAAACGTACGCGCACCACCGGAGTGCGCGAGCTGCGCGCCACCGTCGCCGACGTCGGCTGAGGAGCCGTCACGCGGCGCCGCACGGCTGCTGCACACACCCGGCCGCCCCATGGAGACGCCGCTGCCCGGGTCGGCTGGAACGTCGACCCGGGCAGCGGCGTTGGTGGCTGGAGCGGGCGCCGAGTGGCGGCCCAGCCCCGGTCCGCCCTGTCAGATCAGGTCCATGGCAGCGAAACCCGTGAGAAGCCCGAAGGTGGTGAAGGCGCACCGCAGGCGCCGATGAGCAGCGCTGGGTGGTAGCCGAGTTCCGGACCAGCCGGCTTGTCCCTGTGCGACCCGTAGAAGCCGACGAAGAACACGACCTGGTCCGCCAGGGCCGCGACCAGAGGCCACGGAGGGGTGGAGGAGCCATCGACGGCGGCGGAGAGGGACACGCGGACTGCCGTACGAGAAGGGGGAAGCGGCGTTGTCTCGCAGTTCCCTAGGTTGTCTGTTCCGAGGTGGCTGGTCGATGTGGACTTCCACGAGGCGGGCCGCGCTCTACCGCCGCAACCCCTGCCGGGGCCTTTGCAAGAGGCCACTTGAAGAGGGAAAACGCAACTTCGACAGAGTCTTCGGAGGTGGCTATCGTCACCGGTCATTCGGCGGCGCCCACAGTCGCGTAGGAGTTTCACCAGCTGAGTCGATCACGCCCACAACTCCCCACCCGACGGGCAGGCCATCGAATCGAGCGCACGCCCGGACGGCTAGACCTTCACAAGTTCCTCCACCAGATCCCCTCGGCCAGGGAGACACGCATGCCCCATCTTGCTCTGTACACGTTCGGCGTCCTGAAGTCACCCCTCACCGATCCCGGACCCCTTACGCGGGAGTTCTACGAGAGCGGTGAGGCCGTCTACCGGGAGATCAGCCGGCACCCCGGATATATCGCTCATGCTGAAGCGGCACGCCACATCCAGGGCGTACTCTTCGACGCGGACTGGGGTGCATGGGGAGAGTTTGTTGTTCCGGCCTGGTACGGCAAAGGCCGCAGTGCGGAAACCACCGCCCTGGCCGCAACCCTCTCACTCTGGAGCGGCCTGCGACCCGCCTTCGATGCCATCTACACCGGTCTGCACCGCGCGGCGCTCAACAGGCGTTACGACTGGTTCGAGCGGACAGGGCACCCGGGTCACGTGCTCTGGTGGGTCACCGGCGGCGCGATACCTACGTGGCAGGACGGGGTTTCCAAGCTGGAGCACCTCCACGAATACGGCTCCGCGCCGTACGCCTTCACCTTCAACCACTCGTTTGACCCAGGCGGAACACCGACCCGACTCGAAGGCGTCGAAACGAAGAGCGAGGTTCGCTGAACAAGTAGCAGACACGCGGCGTCAGCCGCTCGGTCACTTCCAGTCTTCCTCGGGCCTGCTCACACTGCGACGGGCCAGGACCCAGTGCCGCCGGTCCTCGCGGTGTGAGGGCCTCGTTTCGAAGCGGGCCCAGTCGTAGATCCGCCGGCCGTGGGCGGGCCCGCGTAATGCCGATACTCGCGTGCATGTGCACGGCCTGGTCGCCCAGGGGGGCTCAGCAGGTGGATCTGGGACTGCACCCACACTGCGGCGATCTGCGCATCGGCGGGACGAAAGTGACGTCGTCAGGGTCGAAGGCCTTCTGCCCGCGTCGCCTGACCGGCCCCTCCCGGGTGCCACCTGCCGTTTTCGATGCTTGGCTGTTCATGACAGGGGCGGTAGTCGGATTCCGTTCGAGTAGGCCCCGAAGCACCAGCCC
This sequence comes from Streptomyces phaeoluteigriseus, assembly GCF_001896135.2. Taxonomy (GTDB): domain Bacteria; phylum Actinomycetota; class Actinomycetes; order Streptomycetales; family Streptomycetaceae; genus Streptomyces; species Streptomyces phaeoluteigriseus. The sequence goes on along the minus strand of NZ_MPOH02000022.1, from coordinate 75,913 downwards.
CGATCCCCTGAACCTGAACGCATACACGGCCGTGGCCCGTGCGTAGGCGTCGGACCTCACCACCCATGGAAGGTTCACATGGAATCTGCTGTGTACACGCCGATGTCGGATCTCAAGGATGCCACCCTTGATCACCGACGCATCCACGGATGCGGCTCGCAGCCCGTCGTCGACGGCGCACAGCTGGCGGCCTGGGCCATACAGGCAGGCGCGCGCAGCGCCGTGGAGATCGGTACTTTCCTCGGATACTCCGCCGCATGCCTCGCCAACGCCGGGATCCTCGTGCAGACCGTGGACCGCGACCCCGTCCACGTCGCGCTCGCGCAACGGCACCTGAACGAGCGAGGTCTGGCCAACCGCGTGAACTGCATGACGGGCGAAGCCGTGGAAGTCCTCGCCGACCTGCCCGCGGGCGAGGCGGACCTCGCCTTCTTCGACGGCATGGAGGTGAGCGTCGCCGAGATCGAGGTACTGGCCAGGGCACTGCGCCCGGGCGGATTGCTGCTAGTCAGCAATGTGAAACTCGGCAGCGAGGCAGCCGAGGTCCGCGAGTTCATCGGCGGCTGGCAACCCCGGGAGGACGGCGAGGTGCTGTTCGCCGTCAAGCCGCCACGAGCATCCTGACCAGCCACACTCGGGCAGTCAACGCCACACCGGACACGGCGATGATGCTTGCCGCGGCATCTGTGGGACCATGGGGACCTCACCGGTTCTGCTGCTTCAAGCCGGGCCGGTAGGGCACTCGAAACGCTCACTGCTTGATCTCGACAAGGCCGTGGCCTAGTGGGAATCCTCCTCGCCGATGGCAGCTTCGAGACTCTGGCGGAGCTGGTCGAGACGGCCGGCCCTGTGCACTTTCCCGCGTCCCTGACGGAACGCTGCCCCTTGCCGACGTTCTCCATCCGCCAGTTAAAGACGTCCAAGAGGCCCAGCCAGGAGCCTGCGTCGTCGGCCCGGCCAGCCTGACCTCCACGCCCGACCCGCGCGGTCGGCGGGCCGGTATTCCCCTGCCCGCGCCTCTCGCCTTCGTTCGTCTGCACGCCGCAGTGGCGCTGGACCCGCCGGATGACTGGCCTCACCTGGCCACCGTTTGTGGAATGCCGGGAAGGTGACCGCGATGGACTGAGCGCCGTCAGTCGCGATTACGTGCCCCGGACCCTGGGCGCGTTGCTGGTACAACCCCAAGGCGTCGGCTGCGGAGCCCGCCTTGGCGCCCCCGCCGTGAAGCGGAGCGCCAAAGCGCGATCCTGTTCCTGGACCGCACCGGCGTGCAGTGGCGTTGGCGTCGCCTGCCGCACGACCTCCCGCCCTGGGAAACCGTTGATTGAGGTCTGCCATCGCCGGGGCGAGCACATCGATCAGCGCGTCCACGTCGAGCAGGGCCTCGACCTGCGAGCGGCCCAGAAGCGGCATCCGCCTCGACCTCCTGACGCCGGTCATCCGGCCGGCGACCCCATGGCCACGGTGTCGACCGCAGCGCCTGTTGCTCCGGCGGGGCCGCACGGCTCTGTACGGAATCCACCATGCGACCGGGCGCCTACGTGTCGACGGCGGAGTTGTCGAGGCAGTCGACGAAGCGGACAAAGTCGGGGCGGACGTTGTCCTCGGCTACGGCGAACTCGTGCGCCGAGTGACTGCGCAGAAGGCACATGTCGTAGCGGGCCACGGTCGGCAGGGCCTTCCGTCGGCCGTCCGTTCGGTATTCGTGGCGGCCTACCAACTGGCAGGAGTCATAACGGATCAGGGGTCCGCGCGGCCCTACCGTATAGCGGTGCGCCCGTGCCTCGGGGGCGAAGTCCTTGAAGGACAGTCCGGTGTCGTCGCAGTCGCTGAAGTGAATCGTGCCGCTCGCCCAGACGCTGTCGATGACCTGGACCTGCGGGTTGCGTACCTCGAACCGGATGTCCTGGGCGTGGAACCGCTGTACCGAGTCATGGTGTCGGGCGACGGGGAAGCGGAAGAACGTGCTGGTGGTGCCGTACTCCTCGGTGCTGTGCGGACGCGTGCCGGTGATGATGTACGAGCCGCCGCGGCAGGTGATCGAGCCGCCGTAGGGGAACTCCAGAAAGTTGCCCCATTCGTACTCGACCTTCATGTCCGTGAACCAGTAGTTGAGGAACTGGTCCTGGTCGTTGGGATCTGGCTGCTGCCGTTGTGAGAGGCCGGAGTACAGGAACGCCCGGCGGTAGCTGCCGCCGACCCGGCAAGCCTCCCAGCGCATCTCAGAGTTGGTGTTGGTGCCGTCAAGGGCGATGCCGAACTCCCACTCCCCCATCCATTCGCATTCCGAGAAGCGGTAGTCCTGGGCATTGCCGGTGGAGTACGAGCTGAAAAAGGAGGCGCCCGGCGTGGCCGAGCGAAACTGGATGCGCTCGAAGGAGAGGTTCGACCAGATGTCCTCGTTGCGGCAGAGGTAGGAGCCCGGGCCGTTGTCCGGACGGAAGACAAGGGTGGTCATGCGTTTTCCTGCTCCGCTGAAGCGCAGGCCGTTGGCCGCTGACAGCGGAGCGACGCCGTTGAGCAGCGCGTGTGCACGGGTGATGAGGAACTCTCCCGCGGGGATTTCGATCACCGTGCGTCCGACCCCCCGGGCGACCCGGGCGGCCGCGAGCGAGTAGGCGATCTCGAAGGCGGCGGTGTCGTCGGTTAGTCCGTCGCCCACCGCTCCGAGGTCGGCCACGTTCAGCACTAGCGGCAGTCGGGACGTCGACGGGCGACCTCTTCGGGGTCCGGCGGGGACCGGTGGTGTCGTGGGGCCGTGAGCCGCTCCGCCGGCGGCGGAAGCACTGGGAGCGGTCAAGGCCATCGCTCCGATCCCCGACGCTGCGCCACGCAGAAGTTGCCGACGGCTGACATGAGACATCCGGACTCCCCGTACTGCCATAATCGCCTTCTTTCCAGCAATTCATCCCTTAAGGACATGAATGACGGAGTTTGCTGCTGTACTCAAGCACCTGTCGACGGCACAGAAGCCGCCGAAGGGAGCATCGCTGTACACCTTGTTCGTGAATCGGCCGGCCGGCCGGTTCCTGGCCGCCTTGGCCCACCGTGCAGGGGCGACGCCGAATCAGCTCACCGTCCTGAGCGCGGTGTTCACCTTTCCCGCCCTCGCCGCGGTGGCCCTGATTCCGCCGGGGACCGCAATGGCGGTCTGCGTCGGCGCGGCCCTCGTCCTGGGGTTCGCGCTGGATGCGGCGGACGGTCAGCTGGCACGGAGCCAGCGATCAGGAAGCCCGTCGGGCGAGTGGCTCGACCATGTCGTGGACTGCATCAAGATCGTCGCCCTGCATCTGGTCGTACTGGTGTCGTTCTACCGGTTCTTCACCCTGCCCAGTCCGCTCTTCCTGCTGGCGCCGATGCTCTTCGAACTCGCGGCCGTGGTGATCTTCTTTGCCGGAATCCTGACGGAGAAGCTCAAGTGGCGGGCGCCGGATCACGCTCCGGCGCCCGCTCCTCCGGTGCTGCGGTCCGTCCTGCTTCTGCCGGTGGACTACGGCCTGACCTGCGTCAGTTTCCTATTCCTGGGCAATCAGGACTTCTTCCTCACGGCGTACTGCGGGCTGCTCCTGGCGCACGTCGTGTTCATGGGCGCTTTCCTGGTGAAGTGGTTCCGCGAGCTGCGCTGAGGCAGTCTGGGACGCTCCGTTGGTCGAGAGCAGTTCAAGGGCGGCGCGCAGCAGAGTGCTGGAGGTGTGCATGGTGTACGGGAAGTAGACGACCTCGACACCGACCTGCTCGAAGCGCCGTTCGAGCTCTTCCCACTTGGGTGTCCCCCGCCAGTCGTCGCCCTTGAAGATGACGTGGAAGCCGACTCGCTTCCACGTCTTCAGCTTGTCGACGTCCGCCTCCACGACGGCGTCGTCGACGTAGCGCAGACTGCGGACGATCTCCAGGCGTTCGGCGAGCGGCACGACGGGAGCGTGGCCCTTCAGGCTCGCGGCGAGGTCGTCGGAGGTCACGCCCGCCACGAGCCAGTCGCAGTGCTGACGCGCCTCCCGCAGGATGTTGAGGTGTCCGATGTGGAAGAGGTCGTAGACGCCGGGCGCGAATCCGATGCGTGTCACTGAGGGTCACCCGCCAACGGGTCCGGGGCCGCCGCCTCCTCCGGGGCCGCCTCCTCCGGGGCCGCCTCCTCCGGGGCCGCCTTCTCCTGGGCCGCCCTCTTCGGCACGTTCACCGTCACCGAGTTCGACTTGGCGGAGACGTTCGTCCCGTCGGTCACCTCGATGGCGTAGCGATGACTGGTCCCGGCGGGCACGGTGTCGGTGTAAGTCATCTGTGGACGGTCCCAGTACGTGGATGCCTTCTTCTTCTGCGCCACGAGTTTGCCGTCGCGGTAGACCCGATACGTCAAGGACGCGTCGTCCCGGTCCCAGGAGGCGCGCCAGGTGACCACGACCTTGCCGGGACTGGTGTCGGACAGTGCCAGGGCGGGAACCTTCGGCGCTCCGGTGTCACGGTTGCCGAAGCGCGTCAGGCCCTGCTGCGGTACGTCGTTGACCCGGGTGAACTCACCGCCCGCCCACAGGACGCCGGCCGACACCGCCAGGGTACGGGGGCCGACTTTCTCCCCCAGCCCGTCGTTGGTGTCGGGGAACCAGTGCAGAATCCTGCGGTTGTCGAGTGACTGGGCCAGCAGGTGCTGCCGGTCGCCTCGCTCGGGAAAACCTCCGGGCGTCTCGTTGCAGTTGTGTGCGTGGGAGGCGCTGTAGAGGACGCCCTTGTAGGGCAGGACGGACTGGGTGGCTCCGAAGCAGGTGTCCTTCCACAACATCGTGCCGTTGGCGAGGCGACCCGCGATCCGGCCGTCGAAGATGCCGGGGCCGTGGCCCTCTGCGCCCACGTAGAAGCGGGTGGTGTCGCGCGCGATCGTCTTGACCGACGACTGGGGAGGGAACCAGCCCGGATACGTGAGCACGGTCTTGCCGCTGGCGGCATCAAGGGCGACGAGTGAGCGCGCGCCCTGTCCGTTGACCGATTCGAAATCACCCCCGACAAAGAGCCGTCCATGCGAGGTTGCGGCCGACAGCGCCCGTACGGGCAGGTCGACGTCTGCTCGGAACGGCAGCAGGGATCCCGTGGTGGCGACGGCGGCGACCCGGTTCCTGGGCTGGCCCGCGACGCGGCCGAAATCGCCGCCGAAGTAGATCGCACGGTCCGTGGTGTCGATGGCGCGGACGGTGGCGGACACCGCCGGCTTGAAGCTCTTGCGCAGGGAGCAGCCGGCGGTGTCCAAGGCCGCCAGATTGGCCACGCGGACGGATCCGACCTGGTTGAAGGAACCGCCCACGTACAGCACGCGGCCGTCCGGGGAAGCCTTCATGGCCCGCACGGTGTGGTTGTTGCCGGTGAACGACGGGGCGCAGGGTAGAAGTTTGCCGGTTGCCGCGTCGAAGGCGGCGAAATTGCGGCGCTTCACCTGTCCTTGGCCGGGGGCAGCTCCTGGTGGGCGGACGTTCTCGAAGGATCCTCCGACGTAGACGACACCCTTCGCGGCGGTCAGCGACCAGACGATGCCGTCTGTCTGCCAGGTGGCCAGCGGATCGGCGGTGAAAGCGGGCGCGCCGTCGGCGGCGGTGGCTAGGGGGGTGCCTAGCGGCACGGTGGCGCAGCAGATGAGAGCTGTGACCGCGACCCTCGCGGCCGGCTTCTTACGGCTTTTTCTCAGGTACACGGGAGTCCCCGGATGGCAGTGGTGTGAGGGAAGCGACGCCGCTGTGGTGACGCTGACGGTGCGCACGCGTCTGCGTTCATGCGGCGCGGTGCCGCAGCGCTCCGACCAGATCGCCCAACCTCAGCAGCGTCCGATATCGGCATAAAGTAATACCAAATACACACAATCCCAAGACCATTCCCACGGCGAGTCCCCACGAGGTGTCGCCCTCGGAAAGACGGGACACCGCCAGTACCGCCGTGACGGCGAGCCCCACCTCGAGAGCCCTGATGTAGCCCCCGTCCACGGTCGTGAAGCCGAGGCGCATCCGGACAAGCACGGCCGCCGTGAGGTTTTCCACCACGATCGCCGCACCCCAGGACACCGCGGCGCCGAGCACACCCCAGGCCGGCACGGCGAGGACGCCGACGGCAAGCTGAACCGTGAACGCCACCGCGGTGACCGTCAAATGCCAGCTGCTCCGGCCGGCCATGAGCAACACGGTCTGAGCGCTGCCGACAGCGACGTTGACCATGGAGGCCGCGCACAGCACGACGAGTGCGAGGGCGCCATCGGTGAACCCCGGCCCGAAGACGGACAGGATCGTCCCGGGAAAGCAGGCGACGACGCCGAACAGGGGCCACGACAGGAGCACGGTCCAGCAGGTCGAGACGCGGTGCAGGGCGCGCGCCTCGGCAACCTTCTCCACGGCCAGCAGTCGGCTGAGTTCCGGCGCGACGGCAAGCCGTACGGCGAGTTGGACCAGGGTGCCCGCCGTGACGATGCGGCCAATGGCGGTGTACACCCCCGCTTCTCCGCTGGTGGCAAGCGCCGACAACAGGATGACGCCGATCCAGACGGCCCCGATGTCGAAGACGGAGGACACCGCACGGGGTGCGGCGAAGCGCCAGAAGGCCCGCCAGGGCACATCCGCGCCCGCTGCCCGGCGGGGTGTCGGACGCCGGGCGCGACAACGGCGTAATGCGAACCAGGCGGCCACCGACCCGGCGAACGACGGCAGCAGCCAGGCCGAGGCCAGGGCAGTCACACTGGGCGCACACCAGACGACGGGGATGGCGATCAGAACGCGCAGCACCGGTTTGCCGATCTGTTCCACGCCGACGAACGGCACGACTGTGCCGTATCCCCGCGCGGCGCCGAGCAGGACCATACCCACGGTGGCGGCGGGCAGGAAGAGTCCGAACAACCGGATGAGTGCGGCGGCGTCGGCAGGAGGCAGCTGGGGCAGGAGTGCGGTCGCCACCGAGGGGAACAGCACCAGAGGCACGGCGGCCGCGGTGCCGGCCACGGTCGCCGGCAGGAGAGCTGTGCGCACCAGCGCGGCCACCGAACGGCCGCGTCGACGGCGAGGTCGCGTGGGACGAAGCGCACAAGCCCGGTGTCGGCGCCGAGCTTGCAAGCGTTGCTGAGAATGGTGAACATGGCGACGCCCGTGAAGATGACGCCCGCCCCCTGTGCCCCGACAGCCCGGGTGATCAGGCCGACGAGGAGAAACGAGAAGACCGCGTTCGCCACGGAACCGGCCATACCCCACCAACGCCCCGCGCGGTGGCGGCGACACCACTGCCCGTGGCCTCGGGGCGGGGGCGGGTGGTTGCTTCGGGGGTGGTCACCGGCGGGAGATGCTCAGCGTGGCGTCCCGCTCGGAGAGTTCCGTGGAGGGGAGGCCTGTTCGTGACGGGAGGCGGTGCTTCGGGCGGCGTAGGGCACTCAGTCTCCGGCGCTTGCGACCGGCTTCGAGCACGGCCCCAAGGATGCGTCCGCCGGAGCAGCCGATCAGCTCCTGCATCTGCCGGAGGTCCTCCCGCCGGGTGTGGCCGGGTCGAACGACCACGAGGATGCCGTCGGCACGCTGCGCGACGGACAGCGTGTCAGCGTGTGTGAGGAAGGGCCCCGCGACGACGACGGTCGACGCGCCGGCGTCGGCGTCGGCGGACTCCGTCCGGTCGAACGGACCGGTGGCCCTGCCCGAGAAGAAGGCGAAGCGGCCGGCGACGTCGGCCTCGACGAAGGCGCTCCGGCCGGAGGGAACTCCCCCGTGGTGGGGGCCTCGATGGGGATCAGGGGCAGTTGGGTGGCGAGGCCGGTGGTGTGTGCGGCGGTGTCGAGCAGAAGCACGTCGCTGCCGTTGTCGGCGAGGGCGGCGCCCAGATTGGCTGCGACCTCCTCGGCGTCGCCGGCCCGCCGGGGGGCCACCACGAGCACCTGGCCGGGACCACCCGGGTCGCCGATCTGCCTCAGCCGGAATGCCAGAGCCCGATAGGCCTCCGTCCGGGGGCTGGCGGTACGGCCGACCGTCAGCAGGGCGCGGTCTCCGCCGTCGTCGGAAGGCAGGACACCGACCACCGGAGCGCGCAGGGCGCTCTGCACCTCGCCGACCGAGCCGACCCGGCTGTCCAGGGCGGAGCGTACCCAGGCCAGCATGATGCCCAGGAGAAGTCCGGATGCCAGTCCGAGGGCGAGCGAGGTCCGCGGCCCGGGGCCGACGGGCAGGGCGGGCACTGTGGCCCTGCGGACGACGTCGCCACCGTCGGTGTCGCGGGCCTTGATGTCGAGAACGCGCTTCTGCAGGTTGTAGAGCTGGTTCTGGGCTGCGGACTTGGCAGTCTCCACCCCCTGGGACAGCCGCTGGTTCAGCACGGCGATCTGTTGCTGCAGAGCGCGGGTCGTCCGCGCCACTGTGGCGTCGTTACGACTTTCGCGGTCGGCGAGATAGGCGTCGGCGAAGGCGTTGGCGCCGCGTGCCGCGCGCTGGGGGCCGTCGGCGGTGAACTCAAAGCGCAGGACCTGTGATTTCAGCGGGTTGGTGACCCGCACCTGTGTACCGAGCATCCCGGCCTGGCTGTCGGCCGGCCCAGGAGGCGCGCTGCGCGCACGGCGACGGTGGCACTGGCGGCGATCCGCTGCTCGGTGCTCATGCTGACCTGGTTGTCGGCCGAGACGCCGACGGCGCTGAAGGGGTCGGTGGTGGAGCGCACCAGGACTTCGCTGGTGGCGGCATAGGTGTGGGCGCGCTGCTGTGACAGGGCCAGGCCACCGAGGACACCCAGGAGGATGCCCAGCGCGATCAGGGCGCGGTGGCGCAGGATGCGGCGCAGTTGGTCGCGTAGCTGGTCCGGTTCGTCGTACCGGTCGTCGAATGGGATGGGGCCGGTCACCGGTGCCCTCCTGTTCCGGAGATGGATGCATGACGGATGGGTGCGATCGGCACCGCCGATGGGGGGAGCCGGCCGGTGCGGGTGCTGATGAGCAGCGGAACGGTCAAGAGGAGGGTCAGCGGGCCTGCGATGCCGAGCAGGCTGCCGCGCAGGAAGACCATCTGGTAGAAGGCGAAGGCAGGCACCAGCAATGCCGCGAGACTGCCCGACCGGCCACGCAGCAGGTGGCGTACGTCGTCCACCCGCCGTCCGAGCGAGCCGAGCAGACAGAAGACGCCGACCACGCCGAACGGACCGGCCCAGAGGTAACTCTCGATCCACAGCGGCGCGGAGAGATTGAGGAACTCGTAACCCGCGTAGCGAGCCAGTCTGATGCCGGTGTCCTCGGGCTTCTCCGGCCACATCGAGCGCGGCACCATGAACAGCGGTGGACCGAGGGCGTCCTGAGGGGAGAACCCGTTGTCCCGTGTGAAGTCGATGCCTGTCTGTACCTGCTGGAAAGCGTCATAGTCCCCGTTGGTGGTGAACTGGGCGGCGAGGGAGGTGACGGCCACCTCCTCGCGATCGCTGTAGCGGAAGTAGTCGCTGTAGGGGAAGACGACCAGGAGCGCCGCGATGAGTGCGGCGGCCGTGATCCGGAAGGCGCGGGGACGGCTCAGCCGGGGCACGGTGAACAGCAGGGTCAGTACGATCGTGCCGACCCAGAACCGGGGTTTGCTGACCGGGTTGTTGACGACCGCGTTCAGCACGATGAGCACTGGAAGCAGCAGTCGGCGCAACACGCGAAGCCAGCGGTCGCCGCCCGTCAGACGGGGCACGTGCAGCAGTCCCAGCAGCGCCCAGAATGCGGGCACGGACAGTGACCAGCTGAGCAGCACTTGGAGGAAGGCGCCCTCCCCGTCGCCGATGGCGCCGGCTTCCGTGATCGCCTGACGGCTGGTGAAGTAGGCGGTGAGGCGACCGGGCTGACGCGAGATCAGCAGCAAGGCGAAGGCGAGGGCCAAACCGCTCAGCGCCAGCAGGCGCCAGGGTGCGAGACGGCGTGAGAGCAGCCGTTCCAGCAGTCCTGGCCGGGCGGTCGCCACGCGGGCCTGCCGGTGGCGCGCGGCCAGCGCCGTTCCGGCGCTGTAGGCCACGAGACCCAGCTCGATGACAGCGACCGCTTTGAAGGTGGTCGCCTCGCCGGTCCGGTAGGGCCACGGGTACGCGTCGGAGGCGAGCATCGCCAGGGGCGCCAGGCCGAGCCAGATGTAGGCGAAGACCCAGAAGCCGAAGCCGACCAACCGCACCGTGGGAGCAGTGAGCACCCGGGCGAGCGCACCACCGGCGTGGACGACGACGACAGCCTGCGCAGGGAGCACAGACGACATCCGCATGCCGTCCGACTGGAGGATCAGCCCTGGCAGCAGGACGATCAAGGTCACGGTCCACAGGGAGACCGCAGCCACGCTGCGGACGCGGGCGCCTCGCATCCAGGCCTCTCCGTCGAGTGATTTTTCGTCCTGAAACGTCACCAAAGGATTTATAGCGGTCCTGACCCCAGAACGGGGCTCACCACGCACGAAGCAGAAAAATCGGTGTATTAGTCCTCAAACATGGTCATCGAGTGATCTCCATGACCACCAGTGCGCCTTAGATCTGAAATCAGGACAAATCTGCATAGGTTGTCGCGCAGACCTCCGCAGGCCCGGCGCTGGATCGGCCGTGACAGGCGGCGGTGGACCTACTGATCACGCATCAGACCTCCAACGCACAAGGGACTCGCGCATGAGCAAGCAGACCGATGTCGTCGTGGCCGGAGGCGGGGGATTCATCGGCGGTCACCTCGTCGGTGAACTTCTCGCCCAGGGGAAGACCGTCCGCTCCATCGACATCAAGCCTCCCCACGAGTGGTACCAGCTCCACCAGGACGCCGAGAACGTGGTCGCCGACCTTTCGCTGCTCGACAATGCGCGGGCGGGCGTCCAGGAAGCGCGGCAGGTGTACATGCTGGCCGCCGACATGGGCGGCATGGGCTTCATCGAGAACAACAAGGCCGCCTGCATGATGTCGGTGCTGACCAGCACTCACATGCTCCAGGCGGCACACGAGGCCGGCGTCGAGCGCTACTTCTACTCCTCCTCCGCCTGCGTCTACGCCGCCGACAAACAGACCGACCCGAACGTCACCGCCCTCAAGGAGCAGGACGCCTACCCGGCACAGCCGGAGGACGGCTACGGATGGGAGAAGCTCTTCTCCGAGCGCATGTGCCGGCACTACGCCGAGGACTACGGGTTCACCACCCGCGTGGCCCGCTACCACAACGTGTACGGCCCCCACGGCACCTGGACCGGCGGTCGCGAGAAGGCGCCGGCCGCGGTGTGCCGCAAGGTGGCCGAGGCCGTCGTGTCCGGTGACCACCGGATCGACATCTGGGGCGACGGACAGCAGAGCCGCTCGTTCATGTACATCGACGACTGCCTCCACGGCACTCAGATGATCATGCACGCGGACAGTGGTGTCCCCGTCAACCTCGGCTCCTCGGAACTGGTGACGATCAACCAGCTCGTCGACATCGTCGAGCAGATCGCCGGCATCCGCTGCGAGCGCACCTACCAGCTGGACGCCCCACAGGGCGTACGCGGCCGCAACTCCGACAACGACCTGATCCGCGAGATCTACGGCTGGGAACCATCCATCCCCCTACTCGACGGCCTGGAGAAGACCTATGCCTGGGTTTACGACCAGGTCAAGCGCTCCCACCAGTGAGACCGAGCCGAGACCCCGCACACGGAGGGCCGATGAGGATCCTCGTGCACGACTACAGCGGTCACCCGTTCCAGGCGCAACTGAGCCGGGAACTGGCACGACGTGGCCACGATGTCGTCCACTCAACCTGCACCGCCTACGTGTCCGGCAAGGGGAACCTCGCCGGAGACGCTCCGGGCCTGCGCTTCGTCACCATCGGGGACAGCACCGCGCTCCGCAAGGAGCAATACTGCCGACGGCTGGTCCAGGAAACCTCGTTGGGCCTTGAACTGGCCCGGCAGGTACGCCGGGAGAAGCCCGACGTGGCCATGCTGTCCAACCTGCCCATCCCCATGCTGGTCGCGGCAGCGGCCATGCTGAAGCGGCTGGGCATTCCCTGGGTCCTGTGGCACCAGGACGTCACGACCGTCGCACTGAAGACTTTCGCCGGCGTCGCGAAGTCCATGGGCGTCGCCGCCAAGGTCTTCGGGGCAGGCGAGAAGTGGTCGGCACGCAGGCCGCGGCCATCGTGGTGATTGCACAGTCCTTCCTGCGGATCCACCAGCAGTGGGGCACCGCTGCCAAGGTCACCGTCATTCCCAACTGGGCACCGCTGGACGAGATCCTCCCGCGGAACAGGGACAACGACTGGTCTGCCGAACATGGTCTGAACGGAGTGCGGACGGTGCTGTACTCCGGCACCCTGGGTCTCAAGCACAACCCGGTACTGCTGGTGCAGTTGGCCGAACGGCTGCGGGACCGGGGCACCCCGGTCCGTCTCGTCGTCGTCAACGACGGCCCTGCCGTGCCCGTCCTCAGAAGGGCCGCAGCCGCCCGCGGAGTCGACCTGACCCTGCTGCCCTTCCAGCCCTACGCGCGACTGCCCGAAGTGCTGGGCTCGGGTGACCTCCTCGTCGTCGTCCTCGCAGCGGACGCCGGTCAATTCTCCGTCCCGTCCAAGACGCTGTCGTATCTGTGCGCCGGACGTCCGGTGCTCGGCCTGATGCCCGGCGACAACCTGGCCGCCCACCTGATCCGGCAGGCCGGCTCCGCGGTCTTCCCCCCGGCGGAGTCCGCACTCGACGAGGCCTCCGCATGGGCCCAGGAAATCCTGTCCGACCCGGCTCGCGCCGAGTCCCTGGGCAAGGAGAGCCGTGCCCTCGCCGAGCGGGAGTTCGCCTTGGAGGACTGCGCCTCCCGTTTCGAGGACATTCTCCGCGCGGTCAGCCGCACCCCGGCGCGCTGACGCCCTTGCGGGCACCGGCCGTCTCGGAACCACCGCGCCTGCGGCGGGCCCGAGACGGCCGGAGCATCCGGATCAACCGCGATCCGGTCCCCCCCGGTAGACGTCCTCGAGTCGGTCCACGACCGCCCGGATGGAGAAGACCTCCTCGATCGCACGACGACCGGCCTCGGCCAGAGAGCGGCGTAGCGTCTCGTCGGCAAGCAGCAGGCACACCGCGTCGGCCAGAGTCTCCGGGCTGCCGTCGGTGACCAGCGCCGCTCCCCTGCGTGTCAGTTCGGCCGCGATGCCGCTGCTGTCCGTGCACACCACCGGCGTGCCCTCGGCCAATGCTTCCAGCACTGTCATCGGAAACGGCTCGTCCACACTCGGCAGGACGTAAACGGCGGCTTTGCGGTAGGCCTTCAGCGCCGCGGAGTGCTCCAGCGCACCGCCGTACGAGACCACCCCGGTCAGTCCGCGATCCGCGATCAGCCGACGCACGGCCGGGAGCGACCCTTCGTCCGCACCGAACAGGGTGAAGCGTGCCTCGGGCACCTCCTTGTGGACCAGGGCGGCCATCTCGACGAACGTCTCCGGGCGTTTGCGCGGATGAAGCCGGGCCAGGAAGATCACCTCGCGGTCGCTGCGCGGCAGCGTGCCCGCCTCATCACCCACGGAACGCAGGCCATTGGGCAGGGAAACCAGCGGTGGCCCCTCCGGACCCAGTACGTCGGTCAGGGCCCGGCGCTCCCGCTCGGTGAGCACGAGACAGCAGCGCGACCGGCGCAACAGAGGCACGTAGAGACGGTCGAAGACACGCGCAACGGGGCTACTGCGGGGCTCGACCATGCCGTGGGTCTGGGTGATGAAGGCGGTACGCCGCAGACGGGCGACGACGAGCGCGGCGAGCGAGACGAGGTCGCGTCCCGCGTGCAGTTGCACGACGTCGGCGCGCCCCATGGCCCGCCACAAGTCCCGCAGCAGCAGCGGGTGCATGAGTCCCAGACAACCCCGGCCCGGGACGACCCGCCATGCCGGACGGGACAGGAAGCGGACGGCGCCGAGGCGGCGCGCGGCGGGAGAACGGCCCCGCCACAGCGACACCAGCGTCACATCGTGACCGCGCGTGGCGCACTCCCCGAGTTGGGCAAGGGCCACGCTCGTCGGCCCGCCAAAAGCGCCATCGTCGCTGACGAGGGTGACGACATGAACCAGTCTCATGCCGTGGTTCCCTTCGCTGACACGGGGGGAACGGACACGTCCGTTGCAGGCGCACCGCCCACGGTCAGAACCTCGCCCGGTGCGAGGTCCCGGTGGGCGACGGCGCCGGCACCCACGACCGCGCCGCTTGCGACGGTGACCCCGCGCAGTACGACGGCGCGCGCCGCGATCCAGCTGCCCGCTTCCAGCCGGATGGGGCCGTTGTCGAACTCGAAGGTGGCGGAACGGCGACGATGGCTGCCCGTGCACAGCAGTGCGCCCTGGGAGACGCAGCAGTCGTGGCCGATCGTGACCTGTTCCAGGTTGAGGATCCAGGCGTCCTCACCGATCCAGACATCGTCACCGATGTCCAGTTTCCAGGGCCAGTGGACGCGCACTCCGCGCCGGATGAGCACTCGCTGCCCAACGCGGGCCCCGAAGGCGCGCAGTAGTGCCGGCCGCCAGCGCGCCGGGAACCACCAAGTAGCGAAGAGAAGGTGGAGGACGGCGTACCACGCGGCCTGGACCGGCAGGGCGCGGCCCTTGTCGTATCCGGCCCCGGTGAAACCGCGCAGGGAGCGCTCCCCTAGGGGTTGGTGCGTCGTGGTGCCGTCGGTGTCACCCGGGGGAGGGGCGCTTCCTGACTGTGCGGCTCTGTGGTGTGTGGCTGAGGTCTGTGCCACGGCGGTGTCCCTTCCAAGGGCCTGAGACGTCTCCAGCCGCGATCCTTACCGTCCCCCGGGACGGATCACCCGCGATCTCCGCGTGTTGGTGGCAGGCCTGCCCGGATGGCGGATGCGGCCCGGAAAAAGGGCCGCATCCGCCCTCAGTAGGCGCCCTGGCCTTCCAGCACCACGCGCACCGTGCGTGCCATGACGTTCATGTCACCGGCCAGCGACCAGTTGTCGACGTAGCGCAGATCGAGCGCGACCGTCTCGCGCCACGACAGATCCGACCGCCCGCTCACCTGCCACAGACCTGTCAGGCCCGGTTTGACGCGGAGCCGGCGCATCTCGACGCTGTTGTACTTGGCGACCTCCTCGGGGAGCGGAGGGCGCGGACCGACGAGGGACATGTGGTTGAAGAGGATGTTGAACAGCTGAGGCAGCTCGTCCAGAGAGTAGCGGCGCAGGATGCGCCCCACGGAGGTGACCCGGGGGTCCTGACGCATCTTGAACATGTGCCCGTCGTTCTCGTTCTGCGCCTCCAGCCCGCTTTTCATCCGGTCTGCGTCGACCACCATGGTGCGAAACTTCCACATGGGAAACAGCGCCATGCCGCGGCCCACCCGTGTCTGCCGGTACAGGATCGGCCCGGGCGAGCTGAACCGGACGGCAAGAGCCAGCAGCAACAGCAACGGTGAGAGCAGCACGATCAGTGTCAGTGCACCCATTCGGTCCAAGAGGGCTTTCGCCAGCGTGTGCATGCCGCGCTGCAACGGCGGCGCGATGTGCAACAGGGTGAGACCGGCTGCCGACGTCGGCCGTACACGCCGCCGCGCCACGTCGACGATCCCCGGCAGCACCACGAGTGAGCGGCCCTGGTCGTGAAGCATCCATGACAGTCTGCGCACCCGATCACCGGAGACATGCGGACCGGGTGCCACGAAAACCGTGTCGGCCGCGAGTTCCTCGGCCGCCCCCAGCACCGCCGCGGCGTCCTCCTCGGGCGTCTCGGGCGTCTCGAGGGGCAGCCGCCCACACACCGGCACACCGGAGATGACGTCGCCCTCACCCACCGGGCAGGCGCCGACCACCACGTACTCGTGGTCGGTGCGCTGGGCAAGTTGCTCGACAACGGCGTCGACCGTCGGGGGCTCACCGACGACGACCACGTGGCGCAGGGCCCGGGCGGCCCGGCGGGACGCCAGCAGGTGACGGTGGATCAACTTCTGGCAGACACCGGTCAGAACCAGGGCGGGGATCAGTGCCGTGAACGCTTCGGCCGGCACGCTGTCCAGCCCGCAGACCACGCGCAGTGTCGCCAGGGCACCGACAAGGACCAGCCAGTCCCGTATCACGGCCCTCAGGCCGCCCCCGTCGCCCCACGCCAAGGGTGTGTACCGCCTGCTCACCACTCCGATGAGAGGCCAGAGCAGGGCAGCCGCGGCCGCCAGGCGCAGGGGGTGGGGCTCGCGAACCTCGACAAACGCCGCCGCAACCGGAAGTGCCGCAGCAAGGAGGTCCACGCTCATCGAGAAGGGGGCGTACCAGCGCGCCCGACCCTCCTCGCGGTGGATTGGGCGATGTGCCACCGGCGTCGGCGCCTGACGGGACATCGCGATTCTGAACCGCCGCATGGTGCTCTCCCTCAAGTCCCCCGTTGTGAAACGCGAGTCCAGCTGCCGAGCGCAGGCGCTGACCGCCACACCCACAAGAATGTGCCTCTTATATCACTAAATAGGTATGAAAAGCATCATTACGTCGATACGCCGCTACGCCGGTCGCATCGCCGGACACGCCTGCCGGTCCGACCGTCGCATCGCCCCCGCCGGAGGCCGAACACCGGCCTCCACCCGTTGCACGACAACCAGGCCGTCGTCGCGCCGGCAGGACCAGAACCGCTGCATCAGCGCTGCTATGCCCACGCAACACACCACCTGGAGAGTCTCCGCGTCGACCGGCGGCTCGAGGGAAATCCGGCCCGAGGGCTCGCTCCGCTGCACTACGCCCAGATGGCCCTTTTCAGGAAAGCCGTCAGGAAGGCCGACAGCACCTGGGCATCGCTTGGGGCAGCACGCGGCCGGTGCGGCGTGCTCAGCGTGAGAAGGGCGCCCTGCATCTGCGGGGGCTGCTGCTGGACGGCCGGCGCAAGTCGATGCAGCCGATGGCAGGGCGCCTTCGGGTGGACCACCAGCAGCTTCAGCGGGTGGCCGGGCTGCTGGGTGGGCACGGGCCCAGACGGCGTATTCCCACGTGCGGCTCCAGGCCGGCGCTGATGGAGTGGCACACGTCAAGTTTGTCCCCCACAGCTCTGGAGAACAGTCATGATGTCTTTCCGTCGGGCCGTCACGGCCACCGCTCTGGCAGTCGCCGCTGTGTCGGTGAGCGCCGGTGCTGCTTCGGCCTACGACCAGCCCGCCGAGCACTACCCACTCGAGGTGCTGAACGCGCAGTGCAACGACGCCACCAACCAGTTCGGCGCCGTCAACGTCAATCAGGGCCCGGTGTGCATCGACTTCGGCTCCGACAACGGTGAGTACAAGGAGTCAAGCCAGAACGAGACGAGTGCCGCGTGCAACTCGGCCGTCACGCAGATTGGCTGGGTCAACGTCAATCAGGGCCCGGTGTGCATCCGCTTCTGAGCCGCCGATGACCGCCTTCCCCGGTGCGGGACGGCTGCGGTGAGAGGCTGTGGGCGGGGCTTCCGGCTCTCCTCCTGGCCCTGATCCTCTTCGACTCGGGCTTCGCGCTCAGAGCACTGTGGTGGATCGCCGTCATCATGCTCGTTGTCTGGCTCCTCGGCTTCGTCAGGCCCAGCGCGGACCCTGGCAGCCGGCCGCAGGGGTCGCTGCGATCGCTGGCAATCCACCACCCGCAGCCAACCTGTGGGCTCCGGGAACACCCGGAGCCCACAGGCATGTGTCACGTGTGATTCCTGGGGTCACGCTCGGTCGGCTGAAGACCGCGAGATCGGAGCCTCCACCGGGAGCGGGCCCCGGTCCCCACCAGGCCGGGCCGTCGCGGCTGCATGGGAACGCGTCCTGCCTCATCCGGAGCCGTGCGGTCGCCTATCAATAACAGCAGTCGCAAGCGGTTCCTGCCCCCACTGATCGACCAGGCCGGCTCCGCCGGGCCACCGAACGCCCGGCATCCGCCGACAGCACGGAGGCAAGCGCATCGCAGGCCGATCGGGTGGCGGGCTGTCTCGGTGAGACGGTGCAGGCCGGTGCCCAAGGGTTCTGCTCGTCGTTCGATCAGGTGGTCGTCCTGCTGAACGCCACGAGATGGGGTAGCAGGATTCCGGCAAGGTCCCCGTATGAAAGTGATGCTTGTTCCCATGGCAGAGACACGAGACGTCGTTGAACTCATTCTCCAGGACCACCGGAAGATGGAGGATCTCTTTCGCCTGATGCGCAGCGTCGAAGCCGACAGAGCTGCCGCGCTGCGGGAATTCTCCGACCTGCTGATTGCGCACGCACTGGCGGAAGAGGCGAAGGTCTATCCCGCCCTCAAGCGCTACAAGAAGATCGACGACGAAGAGGTGGAACACGGCGAGGAGGAGCACGAGGAGGGCAACAAGGCACTCCTGGAACTCCTGGAAGTCGACGAGGTCGGCTCCGAGGAATGGGACGAGAAGCTGGAAGAACTCGTGCAGGCAGTCACCCATCACGCCGACGAGGAGGAGCGCACCATCCTCAACGGAGCACGCGAGAACGTGGCCATGGAGCGGCGCGAGGAGCTGGGCGAGGCATTCGTGGAAGAGCGCGAGCGTCAGCTGAAAGCAGGCTGCGGTGCCGTCGACAACGTGCGGCGCATCGTCGGCTCGTGACCACCCCGTTGCCACGCCCCCGGGCTGTCGGCGCGGGGAGGACTGCTGCCGTGGCCTGAGGACGGCGGCCTTGATCTTCCGGTTCCCGCACAGTTCCTCCTCGGGTACTGGGTCGCGGCCGTAGGCAGTCTGGGGCTTTGACGGCTGCGAGTCTGGGTCTTGACGGTTGCGACCGACTCGCGGGTGGCCTGCTGTTTGGCGAGCGAGCGAGCGGTGCGGGATGTCGGGGCGGCTGGGGCCCGGTGGTTTGGAGGCGCAGGTT
>NZ_MPOH02000022.1:38306-57076 GCF_001896135.2 Streptomyces phaeoluteigriseus | reverse complement strand
GGGCGGTCGCGCGGTGGCCGAAGGCGTCCGGGGCGGTCGTGAGGCCGTCGGGTGCCTGGGCCTCGGCTCGGCGGGCGGCAGCCGCGAGGGCGGTCGCGCGGTGGCCGACACCATCCGGGGTGGTCGTGCGGCCGTCGGGGGGTGCGGGCGCTGCCGCGCGGTGGAGGAACGGGAGGGAGAGTTCGGCCTGTCGGGGTCCGGCGTGGGAGTGGCGGGGCAGTTCGACGACCGTCAGCCCCTGGTAGCCGGTGGCGCGGAGTGCGGCGAGGACGGGCGGGAAGTCGATCTCGCCGTCCCCGAAGGGGAGGTGCTCGTGGACACCACGGCGCATGTCCTCGATCTGCACATGCCGCAGCCAGGGCGCCGCGGCGCGCACGCAGTCGGCGGGAGGGAGCGGTTCGAGGCACTGACAGTGACCGATGTCGAGGGTGAGGCCGAGCGGCTCGGGGTCACCGAGGAGGAGGCGCAGGTGGTGGAAGTCGGCGAGGGTGGCGAGGAGATGACCCGGTTCGGGTTCCACGGCGAGGGGGATGCCGACGGCGGCTGCGGCCTCCAGAACGGGGGCGAGGGTCTGCGCGAGGCGCTTCCACGCCGTGTCCCGGTCGGTGCCGGGTGGCAGGGTGCCGCTGAAGAAGTGCACGGCGTGGGCACCGAGGTCGCCGGCGATCCGGACGGCACGGATCAGCAGGTCGGCACGGCGGGCCCGGTCGGCCGGGTCGGGATCCAGGAGCGACGGTCCGTGCTTGCGGCGCGGGTCGAGGACATAGCGGGCCCCGGTCTCCACCGTGACGTCCAGCCCGAGCGCGTCCAGCCGCTGCGCCACACGCCGGGTGCGGGTGGCGACGTCCGGTGCGAGCGGATCGAGATGCATGTGGTCCAGGGTCAGTCCGACGCCGTCGTAGCCGAGGTCGGCGAGGAGGGTGAGGGCGTCGTCGAGGCGGAGGTCGGCGAGACCGTTGGTGCCGTAGCCGAAGTGCAGGGGATGGGGTCGGGGGGTGCTCTGCGGGTCGCCCTCCGAGGGGACGCCGGAGGTTGGGGGCCGTGGGCTCATGTGACGCTCACCCGCTTGGCGAACCGCTGGGCGACCGGGGCGAGGGCTGCCGTGAACAGCGCTGTGGCGACGGCTCCGGAGCGGGCGGCGAGGGCGCACTGGAGGGGGATCGTGGCGCGGATGCCCGCTCCGACGGCCCGTTGGGTGAGAGGGGGTGACGGGTTGAGGGCGGCGTGGAAGTAGGGGCGGGCGACGGTCGCGGCGTAGGCGGCGGTGAGGGTCGTGGTCGTCACGGCGGCGAGGCTGGGGTGCCGTCGTGGGAGCGGTGACCGGTCGCGCGGTGGCCGGTGGTGAAGCAGCCAGGTCAGGGCGCCCGTGGTGAGCCAGGGCGGCGAGGGGGCGGGCGGGGGTGGCCGTCGCGGGTTTCGTGCCGGGAGACCGTCGTGACCGCGAGGGTGTGCGTGCTCAGGAGCGCCGCCGAGGGGAGGGCGGGCGGATACGGCTGCCGGTGGCCGCGGCGCCGAGATACCGCCCCACGCCCATGCCCCATGCCCACGGGAGCGCCGTGGAGCCGGCATGCCGGAGTGCGGATGTGCCGAGGGGACCATCCTCGGCGCATCCGCACACGGGGCACGCCGCCGTTGTCAACGGCGCACCGCCGCCTGCGGCAGCGCACGGCGCTCTGTCAACGGCACCAGTGGTCCGCGTGCCGTCGGCCGTGAAAGCGCCACCGTGCGCCACCCTTCCCCCCGGCTTCGAACATCACCCAGGATGATCAGGCGGCTGACCTGCGTATATTCACACAGTGTCCAGCTATGAGGGTGGCGTATGCCCCTGCACAAATGACGAGACCTTCAGGAGGGGACATGTGGAACACGGCGTGGATGCGCAGTGTCGAGTGGCTCGCAGCAGCCGCGATCGACCCCCGGGACTGCAAGCGGCAGTGGGACCACGGAACGGGGACCGCCCTGCTGGAAGCCGGACGTTACTGGAACGTCCTCAGCGTCCCCGAGGAGCTCGGGCTGCACGCCCTGAACGTCCTGTGGTACGACCCGCTCCGCACTCCCGGCCCCGTCCTGCGGCACAGCAAGGCCCGCCGGGTCGGCTTCTTCCTGCCCCCCGGACCCGACCAGCAATGGATCGGCGCCGGAATCCGTCACGTCGGCAAAGGCTCCTGGATCCCCGTCCCCCCGCCCTACCGCGACACCGGACACCTCGAATGGATCATCCCACCCGACGGAAGGGGCACCCTGCACTCCCCCGACCGTCTGGAAGCCGCCCTTCACACCGCCACCAGCACACTCCCCCTCCCGGAAGCCGGCCCCCACGAAGCCAGGACAGACTCGACCATCCGGTGCGGCACCATCACCTGAGCTTCCACCGGGCAGACGGCCACATCCAGTGAACGCCGATGCGGATACCGGCGGCCTTGACAGAACGGCCCCATGAGGTCGAACGACGACCAGATCGCGCGGGCCGAGCGCCGCTTCGGAGTCCGATTCCCCGAGGACTACCGACACTTCCTGGCCATGGAAGGGAGCATGGCCCGGTTCGTTCCTCCTGCGGACGACTTCCTGATGATCAATGGCGTCACGGAACTCATCGCCGTCAATGAGGCCGGCGATTTCCCGGCACGTTTCCCCGGGAGCGTTGTCATCGGCGGGGACGGAAGCCGCGAAATGCTCACCTACGACTTTCGCCAGGAACCCCCGCCTCTGGTCCTGCTCGACGTCTCCGCACAGGACTGGTCGTCCGCCATCCACCAGGCAGCTTCGTTCTCCGCACTGCTCGAGCAGTTCCCCGAAACCGGATGGAGATGGGAGGAATCCAAGGACTCGCCCTCCTGACGGGCGCCCTCACGGAATGCCGGATCGCGCGTCGGTGAGGAGCCCCGGACGGTCGCCGTACCCGCACTGGAGTCCCGGTGTCCGCGTCACCGCCGACGACGGTGGGCGCAGCGCCGCGACCTGCGCGTTCCGGCCCCGTCGGTCAACTGTGTCGGGGAACGTCGGTGTGGAGACGGACGGTGGTTCCCTGGTCCGGGGTGGAGCGGATCTCGACGAGGTCGCAGAGCTGGTGGGCGAGCCAGAGACCGCGGCCGCCGATCTGGTCGGTGGCGGGGCGCGTGCGGCCGACCATCACATCAGGGATGTAGCCGGCATCGCGGAATTCGCACAGGAACGTCGAGTCCTGGGTCCAGGTGCGCAGGGTTCCGCTCCCTCCGCCGTGCCGGATGCTGTTCGTGGCGATCTCCGTGACGGCCACGGCCAGCTTCCGAAGCCGATCCTCGGGGACACCCGCGTCCGATGCGCACTGCGAGACCTTCGAGCGGATCGCGGACAGGTCACCGTGCGTGTAGCTCAGCTCCTGGAAGGGATCGCACGGAGGGTTCAGGACCTCGAAGGGATACTCGTCGGCGGTGAGATAGCCCTCGTTGGGAACGTGATGGCCGTCGTGGCGGATCAGCGGGTGACAGCGGGACAAGGACTGAAGGGCACTCTGGTCCTCGTCGGCATCGTCGTAGGGGCACAGCATCGACCAGGCGGAGCTGCGGGCGAAGGCCCGGTTCAAGAGCCACTCGTGATATCGCAGCTCAGAAAGGTGCGCGGCGCTGCGTGCCTCGCGCCAGGCCGTCTCTCCGATGCCCCGTACCGGCCTGTCCCCGGCACCTCGCTCCTTCATCCAGGCCACCCAGGCGCCGACCAGGCGGCCGGGGTTGGATCCGAGCGTCGTGGTGTCGACGAACGTGACGTCCTGCTCGTCGGCGAGTTCGTCGCGCAGCAGTGACGCCTTGTCCGGGGGGACGGCGACGACTACGGCCTCGCCGCCTTCCAGAGCCTCGTGGATGTAGCCCAGTGTTCCGGACAGGAAGTGCGCGTCCCCCCGATAGGGGTAGAGCTCGTGGCGGAACACGGGCTGTTCCTGGCTGGACGGTTTCGAGGGCGGGTTCGCGGTCATGCGGCCATCACCACCGGCATCGCGGCGCTCGCGTAGCCGGCGAGCTCCCAGCACAGGCGCACGGTCTCGTTGGCGCCTTCAACGACGATCCGGCGGTCCGGCAGGTGGCGGGCGGCGTCGACGAGCGCGTGCATTCCAGCGGCATCGATCAGTTCCAGGGTGTCGAAGCGCAGCCTCAGGCTGGGTGAACACCGGACTGCCGCCCGCACCGCCGCGTTGAACGCCTGCGCGCACTCCGAGTCGATCACTCCGTCTACGCTCCAGCTGTCGGCGCCCGTGCTGTACATCCGGAAAGCCGGACGTTCAGCGCGTCTGCCCATCTCGTGCGGGTGCACACATGCCACGTGTTCCAGCGTAGGCGCGTCCCACTGGGAGCGCCTGAAGGCGCACACCACGATGGCATTGCTCTCCGAGGCGAACTCGTCGAGCCGAAGCTCCTGGACCACCAGTTCCTCGGTTTCGCCGGGCACCGCCGCAGGCATCCGCTCGGCCAGTACACGCACCGAGCGGTAGCCCTCCCGGGCTGCTGTACGGGCCTCCCGGCGCACCGCGCTCACGATGGTGTCGGGGTCCGTGACGCGGGGGAAATCGAGGATCACCGAGGCGGAGGGCATCGCCTCACGGGGAAGGCCGGAGGCGGCGCCGGTGGAGCCGAGCACCACGATCTTGTCTCCGTAGAGTGCGCCATCAGCCACGTAGGCGAGCACGTCCGCTGAGGGTGTGACGGTCGAGTCCGGGTGCCAGCAGACGTGGTCACCGGGCTCGACGTCGTCGAACGTGGCCAGCCCCCGAGCCGCTCTCACCTGGTTTCCTCTCCGGATCTTCCAACCGTCCTGGGATAAAGAGGGTACTGGGCCACCCAGGCCGTCGCTGAGCCGAACGGAGATCATCCCCTTCCTCCTGCCCGCGGCGCGGAGCGCGACGCCCGCAAGGGACGCGGGCGACGCCCCCCACCAGCGCTCTCGTGCGCTGCTGTACACCGGCGGACTCAGCAGGCGGCGGCGTCCTCCACCGTCATTCCTATCTTCAGGACGGTGTCCAGGCCGGTGAGCTGCAGGATCCGCTGCAGCTGGTGGGCCGGCGCGGCCACACGCAGGTCGGTGGACTGGTGGGTCAGGATCAGGAGGTTCACCAGGGTGGAGTCCGCGAACGTGATGCCGGAGGCGTCCAGGACCACCTTGCGGTGCCTGCGGGCCGCGGTGGCGAGCGCGTTCGCCAACGGTTCGATCGAGTCCATGTCGTAGGCGCCATGTGCGGCGACGACCCAGGCGCCACTCTCCGCGTGCTGCGCGAGCGGGGGCTCGTCCAGGACGTGCATGCTGCCCTCGATCCACCGCCCCGCACCCCCGTCGGCGTTGCCTGCGCGCTTTGGCACAGCGCCCTCGTCCGCACACACCATCGGGCCCTCCCGCGTCTCTCCTGCATGGGAACACGTCACCTGTTACACGAAAAGTATGTCATGTAACTGGCTTCAGGCAATGCTGGTCCCTAGAATGCTGCGCATGGTTGGCCTGCCTGAGTCGCACAACAGATGGACGTTCATCACGAACCACGCGCGTGTCCTCGCAGCCATCGCCGACAACCCGAACGTCCGCATCCGTGACATCGCCGCGCGCTGCCAGCTCACCGAGCGCGCCGTCCATCGGATCATCACCGAGCTCGAGCAGGACGGATACCTCTCCCACACCCGGGACGGGCGCAGCAACACGTACAGCATCGAGCCGGACAAGGTGCTGCGTCATCCCGCCGAAGCGGGCCTGCCCGTGGGCTCCCTGCTCTCCCTGCTCGTACAGGATGAGACCGATCGCACCAAAACCCCGGCCGCGCAGCCGCCACAGTCGGCCGCTGCACAACACCGGGCAGAAGGGGATCAGGCGCCGTCCGCGACACATCGCACCTGATCGACCGGGCCACGGGTGGGTGCGTGCGTACGAGGAGCCGACGCCGGGTGGCGTCCGCGGTGATGTGCCGTACCGGCCGTTTGTCCGACAATCTGGGACGATGTTGTCATGGAGCCGCTGCCCACTCCCTGCCCCGCTCGTCTGATTCCCGACGTGACAGGCGGCACTGCCTTCGACGACGTCTACCGGCAGGCCCAGGCGCGGCGTGTCGTGTTCGTCGCCATCGAGCGCCAGGGCCAACGGTGGACGGTCAAGGCGGACACGCTCACCGCCGGTCCGGGCCACACCGTCGACGCCCGGGTGGGCGATGCCGCCCGGGATGCGGTCAGGCGCCTGGTCCTCGACGGCGAGGTCCGCTCGGACGCCTACGTGGGTCCGGTCTACTTCGTCCTGCACGGAGTGCAGAGCGAAGCCCGGGCCCGGGAGATCGCCGCTGCCCTGCATGCGACCCTCTACGGCGACCCGGAGCCCCTGACCCGCGCGTGCTCGCCGGGCCGTAGTTTCGTCACGGCTGCATTGCGGGGCACCCATGTCATGACGGTGCACCGGCGCAGCCGCGGCCGGGAGCAGGGATCGGAACCCGGCGCCGTCAGGAGCGCTCGCGGCGGAGCAGGAGGAAGATCCCTCCGCCGAGCGCCGCTCCGCGAACCTGTGACCTGTGTTCGCCACCTGTCCGTGGACCGCATCCGTGTGCAGTGGCGTCATCTGCCGCACGACCTCCCGTGAGGGAAGCGGTGAACGGCTGCTCGCCAAGTGGCCGCGCGACGGCCTGCGCGCTCAACTCACAAGCGTGCTGCGGAGACTGACGCCGACGACGCGGCGGCACGTACGCTCGGCGGCTCCAGGCGACACTGGACGGGTGATTATCGAACGCGCGCATGTCCATCTCTCCTCGTACGACGAGGAGACCTGGCCCTGGTCGGTGCCCTGCGTCCAGCAGTTGCTCAACGAAGGGCTGCGGTTCACCGCGCCGGTGACCTTCCTGGTCGGTGAGAACGGCTCGGGGAAATCGACTTTGGTCGAGGCCCTGGCGGAGGGGTTCGGTCTGGACTCCTACGGCGGTTCGCACGACTGGCGCTACGCTTCCCCACGCGGCAAGTCGACCCTCGGCGAGCGTATGAAATTCGACGCCGCCTCGGGGCGCGGGCGCCGTATGGCCACCAGTTGGTCGGCCCGGAAAGGCTTTTTCCTGCGTGCCGAGACCGCGCTGGACGCCCTGGACAGGGAGGGGTTCTCGCCGGACCGGGTCAGCCATGGTGAGGGCTTTCTCGCGGCGTTCCGCGGGAAGTTCGTACACGCCGGACTCTACGTTCTCGACGAGCCGGAGGCGGCGCTCTCCTTCACTTCGTGCCTTGAGCTGATCGGCCACATCGACCGGTTGGCCAAGGAGGGCGGCCAGATCATCTGTGCCACGCACTCCCCGTTGCTGACCGCCCTGCCGGGCGCGGACATCATCGAGGTCGGTGAGCACGGTATGCGGCGGGTCGCCTGGCGGGAACTCGGCATTGTGGACCACTGGCGCCGCTATCTCGCCGACCCGCACGCCTATCTGCGGCACATCGTCGAATCGTAGGCGGGCCCCCAGCCGTCGCACATGGGCGACGCAGACGTACCGGCTCTCGGCGCTCGCCAACCGGCGGGCGGGCAGCTTGTCGGGCTGGCCGGGCGTCGTGCACCCCCCGTGGCCGGGTCACCCAGCCCTGGTGCCCGGCCCGGCCGCTTGCGATCCTGGTAGGCGACCGAGGATGTCCGTGCCGATGCCGTACAGGCGGCGGACAAGGTCCTCGGCCACCGCTCCCCCGTGCGGGCCGGCCCTCCGCCGTCGGTGGGGGCGCGGCCACCGAACCGTCGGCCGTCGAGTCGTCGGCCGTCGAGCGCGCGGCCCACGGATGCCCCCGCTGACAGGACACGGCGCCGTCGGGGCGGCGCCGCAACTGACCCCTTCCTGCCGGTTCCTGCAGCGCCCGCGCCTCGGTGCGGGCGACACGGGCGAGGTGGTGAACCTCGCGCACGCACCCTCACGTGCGCGACAGGTCAACTGCCTTACGCATCACTTCGACGCAAGCGGGACCGCACTCCCGCCACACCTGACCCGGCGCCGCCCCTCACGCGCTCAGCGGACGCACGCGGGAAACAACCTGCGGGTCACGGGCATTCTCCCGGTCCGGCCGCGGGCCCCCGGCGGCGAACGCCGGTCCGCCCCTGGACGGATGAGGCCGGCACGGTCCTCACGACCCGCCCTCCCGTCCTCCCGAGTCGGACGGGCCTTCGAGGGGGCGGTTTCAGCTCGTGGCCCCGAGCGCTTCATAGACGTGCCGGATGTAGCTGTGCGTGCGCTCCGAGCCGAGCATCCCCTCGCCCAGCCGGTTCATCGTGTAGGCGAACGTGATCCGCCGATCGAGGTCCATCATGACGATCGAACCGCCCCAGCCCACCCAGAAGCAGATCGTTCCGGTGGGCATGTGCGGCATCGTCCTGGGGTCGGCGAGCGCGTATCCGACACCCCAGCGCACGGGAACGCCCAGGAACAGGTCTGTCCCGTCGGCCTGTACGTCGAAGATCTTGTCCACGGTGCCCGGAGACAGCAGCCGCAAGCCGTTCGCCTCACCGCGTCGTGAGATCACGGAGAGGGCGCGCGCCATGCCTCGTGCGTTGCCGTGTCCGTTGACGGCTGGGAGTTCGGCGCGGCGCCATTGCGGGGTGTCGACGTGCTCGTCCCGGGCGGGGCTTCCGAGCAGCGTCCTGGTGAAGACCGCCTCGGGTTCGAGACCGGCCGGCACTCCGGAGAGCTGCGACGGCGACACCAGTGGGGCGATACGTGACCAGTCGGCTTCCCGCGCGCCGATCTGGACGTCTGCCTCCAGCGGCTTGGCGATCTCGGCGTCGACGAACTCGGTCAGGGTGCGGCCACTGACCCGCCGGACGAGTTCTCCCACGAGCTGTCCCTGGGTCTGCATGTGGTAGCCCGACGCGCTCCCCGGCTCCCACCAGGGCGCCTGTGCGGCCAGTCGGGCGCTCGCCGTCGGCCAGTCGTACAGGTCGTCCATGGTGAAGGGGAGCTGCCAGCCGGAGAGTCCCGAGGTGTGGGCCAGGACGTGGCGCACCTCGATGTCCTGCTTGCCCTGGGCGGCGAATTCGGGCCAGTAGTGGGCGACCGGACGGTGGAGGTCCAGCGCTCCCCGGTCGACGAGGACGAGGGCGGCCAGACTGCTGAGTGTCTTGGTGGTCGACCACAGGTTGACCACGGTGTCCTGGCGCCATGGAAGGGTTCGCGCCGCGTCGGTGTGTCCGCCCCACAGGTCGACTTCCATGACACCGTCGACGTCGACGGCGATCGACGCTCCCAGTTCCTCGCCGGATTCAAGGTGCGTTGCCAGTGCTGTTCGGACCGGTTCGAACCGGGCAGTGCTAATTCCTTCGACGGTGACCATGGCTTTCCCCACTGTGGACGGCATCGTTCGCTCACTCAACGGGACGACCGGCACCTTGGTTCACCATCGCGGCAGCTCAAAGGGCCGCTTGAGAGGGCTGACCCCCCTGCGCCGGGTCACCGTGATCATTTGTGCGGTCCGGTCGGCCCGCGTCGCGCGCCGACCGGAAGGGGCGCATGGCCAACACTCTCTTCCCGGGCGGTCCGGCCCTGGCCGCTCGTGGAGGCGGCCGAGTGACCGGCTGTCCGGTGTGACCGGGGCTCAGGAGGCCGGGTCAGGGCGGCCGCCGTGACGCAGGGCACGGACGCACCAGCCGATGATCGCGGCGTTGACCAGTGCCGCGAGGACAGGGACGGCGGTGAACATCGCGACGGCACCCGGCAGTACGAGCAGCACGAGGCTGGTCGGGGCGGTGGCGAGCGGCGGCGAGATGATCGCCGTGGATTCCCCGAGTCGTCGGCGACGCTCACCAGGATCGCCCACACGAACAGGGCGGCACAGAGAGCGAGGTAGACGACCGCGCTCGCGCGGACCGGCATGACGGGGGTCAGCCGGTCGTCGGTTCGCCTCCCGCCGAGCCAAGGCCATGGCCGCACGTGAGCGGCTCGGCTCCGGGTGGGGGCAGACGCGGTTCTCTTCCCTGGGGTGCACAGGCGGCAGTACCTGGCGGGCGGATGCCCGCGGACGTTCTCCACCTCTGGTTAGACCTAGCAATCATCCGGCCGCCCGAGGACCGCGCCGTACCCCGGCCATAGTCTCGAACACATCGGGAAAGCGACCGGCCAACGTTTCGACCAGCGGTTCTTCGGTTCCGGGCCGTGCTTCGCCCTCCCGCTCCAGTCCGCAGGCGCACCACGCCTGCCCACAAGAATCCGGGGGATCTCCCATGTCCAAGCGTGTTGTCGTCTCGTCGCTCATCGGTGTCGCCGTACTCGGCGCAGTGGCCGCCGGTGGTCTCGCCATGGCATCGAGCGCCACGGAGCCGACCCTGGAGAACGGCTCGGCCCGCTACGTCGCGCCGTCCGACGGCAGCGCCGGTTCGCTCACCTTCACCGCGGACGTGCGGGACGACTCGGGCGTGCGGGGCCTCAAGGTCGTCGCGTGGCCCGCGAGTTCGAAGCTCGACCCGACCGAGGAGGAACTGCGGCACACCGAGGACGCCACCTGCCGCAGCACCTCGGACGACACCTCCCGGTGCACCTACACACTGAAGGTCACGAAGAAGGAGGCGGCCGAACTGGACCAGGGCACCTGGTACGTCTCGGCGCTGGCGACGGCCGAGGACGGAGACACGGTGTTCCTTCCCCACGCCGCCACCTTCGACGTCGAGGGATGACCCACCCCTGCTGCCCGGGCACCTCCAGGGTGCCCGGGCAGCAGCGCGGTGACGGCGAAACCAAGGAGCCCGGAGCCCGGAGCCCTTCAGGCATCGGAACCGAGGGGCGCTCCACAAGTCCCAGGATCGAGGACCCCCTCTATGCAGTCGACAACCCAGCCAGGTTCAGGGAGGGCGGGGTACGAGCCCGGTCACGACGGCGTACGCCCGGGCGGGACGCGCGAAGAAGACGCTCGGATCGGATGTGCCGGGCCGAGACGGGGGCGTGGCCGGGTCCCCGCCGGGACGCCGGGTCGCCGGAGGGTCTTCGACGCCGATGTGCGACGTGACCGGCTTCCCTCCGGCGCGCACTCGGCCCTGGCGGTCAGTGTGGTCGCGACCTCAGCGGCCAACCAGGGTGGGCACGTCCCTGGCCACCCGGTGCATGCCCTGCGCACCGGCCTCGAACGGGTCCACGCCGGACAGCGGCCGGAGCGGGTGTGCGCGCCGGCAGGCCGTGTGTGTGCGGGTGATAGGACTGTTGTGCGAGATGGTGGGGGAAGTGGTGATGGCTGTGCAGCATGAGTTCGACTTCAGGATGTTGGGTCCGCTGGTGGTGCGGCGGGCGGGCGCGGTGCTGGATCCGGGGCGGCGCAAGCAGCGGCTGCTGTTGGTCCGGCTGCTGCTCGCCGACGGACGGGCGGTCGCTGCCCAGACGCTGTGCGAGGAGCTGTGGTCGGAGCAGCCGGGGCGGGCACCGGGCGGGGCGATGGCCTCCCTGCACGCCCACGTCAGCAAGGTCCGCGCGGTCCTGGAGCCCCCGCACCTACGCGGGCGCGGGACGTTCGAGGTACTGGTGACGAAGCCCGGTGGCTATGCCCTGCGCGTCCCGTCCGAGTGCCGGGACACCGTGCGCTTCGAGCGGGCCGTGGCCCTGGCGCAGCGGCTGCTGGAGCAGGGGCGCCCCTCGGACGTGGTGCGGGAGGCAGAGCGGGCCCTGGGCATGTGGCGCGGTGCCGCGCTCGCCGACGCCGCGCACCACCTGTTCGCCGCCCACGAAGCCGCACGCTTGGAGGAACTGCGCCAGACCACCAGGGAGATCCGCGCCACCGCCATGCTGCTGGACGGACGGATACCGCAAGCCGTGGCAGCGGCGCAGGAACTGACGGCGCAACATCCGCTGCGGGAGACCGGCTGGGCCCTGCTGCTGCACGCCCTGTACCTGGCCGGCCGGCACCCCGAGGCACTGGAGCGCTACGCGGATCTGCGTCGGCACCTCGCCGACGAACTCGGCCTCGAACCCAGCCCTCGTCTGCACGCCCTGCACGAGGGCATCCTGCGCCACGACCTGCCGCCCCTGCCCCTGCCGGGCAAGGCCATGGCGGCGGGCCCGGCGGCCGACACCGGGGACAGCCCTGATCCGAGCCGACCGGCGGGGGCCGAGGCAGGAGAAGACCAACCCGAGGTGACGGAGGCTCCAGACGGAACCGCACCGCTCGGCACACATCCTGCCGTCGCGGTCCCCGGTGCCACGTCCTGCGAGCCGACCGCCGACGTGACGCGGTCCGGCACGCCCGCCGGCTCGGTGGACCCGTCCGATGCGCACGACGACCCGGCTGCGGGCGGTGCCATGAGCGGGTCGCCACGGGTGGCGCGCCCGGCGCAGCTGCCGGGCGATCTGGCGGTGTTCGCGGGGAGGGCGGCCGAAGGTGCGTGGCTGTCCGCCGCGCGTGGTGCGCCCGGTGGGCCGGGACCGGCCGGTGCTCCCGTCGTCGTCATCTGCGGCGCTCCCGGTGTCGGTAAGACCACCTTCGCCGTCCACCACGCCCACCACATCGCGTCGGCCTTCCCCGACGGACAGCTCTTCGTCAATCTGTGCGGATTCCACCCGCACGCACCCGCCGTGGAACCCGGCGACGCCCTGCACGGCTTCCTCACCGCTCTCGGCGTCCCGGCGCCGCACATCCCCGAGGACACCACCGCCCGCAGCACGCTGTTCCGCAGCCTCCTGGCCGACCGACGCGTCCTGGTCGTCCTGGACAACGCCCGCGACGAACAACAGGTCCGTCCCCTGCTGCCCGCGGGCACCGGCTGTCTGACCCTGGTCACCAGCCGCAACCAGCTCCCGGGCCTGATCGCGACGGACGCGGCCAGGCCGCTCTCCCTCCCGCTGCCCTCACGGTCCGAGGCCCACGAGACGCTGGCGCGGCGGCTGGGACCGGAGCGCCTGGCAGCCGAGCCCGCCGCCGCGGCCGAGATCATCCGGCTGTGCGGACGGCTGCCCCTGGCACTCGCCGTGGTCGCAGCCCGCGCCGAACTCGAACCCGCCTTCCCCCTCCGAGCCCTCGCCGACGACCTGCGCGATGCCCACGGCGGCCTCGACGCGTTCACCGGCTTCGACACCGCCACCGACGTCCGGACCGTGTTCTCCTGGTCCTACCGGTCCCTGGACGAGCCCGCCGCCCGCCTCTTCCGACTCCTCGCCCTCCACCCCGGGCCCCACATCACCGCCCCGGCCGCCGCCGGCCTCGCCGGACTCCCCCTCCCCCGAACTCGCCGCCTGCTCGCCCGGCTGACCCGCTCCTGCCTCGTCGAACAGCCCCTGCCCGGCCGGTTCACCCTTCACGACCTGCTGCGCGTCTACGCCACCGAACTCACCCAGACCCACGACGACGCCGACGAACGCCACCGGGCCACCCTCCGGGTCCTGGACCACTACATGTTCACGGCCTACGAAGCCAACCGGCTGTTCAGGCAGGACTCACTGCCCCAACTCGACCTCGGCTCCCCGAACCCGGGCGTCACCCCGGAAGACCTCACCACCGCGGAGCAGGCCGACCGGTGGCTCACCGCCGAACACCGCGTACTGTCCGCCCTGCTGCACACCGCCGTCAGCCAGGAGCTGGACCGCCACGTCACCGGACTGGCCTGGTCGCTGAAGGAACACCTGAACCGCCAGGAATACTGGCCGGAGGCCATCGCCGCACTGGCTCCCGCCCTGGAAGTGGCCCGACGCCGGGGTGATCGCCTCGAGGAAGGCCGCTGCCTGCGGCACATCGGCAGCATCCACGGCTACCTCGGTCACCAGGAACAGGCCCTGCGTCACCTGCGGCACGCCACCACGCTTCTCGAAGAACTCGACGCGGTCGCCGAACAGGCCCGCGCCCACTACGGCACGGCGTGTGCGCTGTACCTGTTCGGCCGGATCCCGGAGGCCGTGGCGTCCTCCGAGCGAGGGCTCGCGCTGTCCCGGGCGACAGGGGACGAGCTGTGGACGGCCGAGTGCCTCAACGAACTCGCCTGGTTCTACGCCAACCTGGGGCAGCTCGAGAAGAGCCTCGTCCACAGCGAGGAGGCCCTCGCCCTGTTCGCGGGTCTGGACGCCCCGTGGCAGCAGGCACAGAGCTGGGACTGCCTGGGCTACACCCTCCGTATGCTCGGCCGGTACGAGGAGTCGGTGGCCACCTACCGGCGGGCGATGGAGCGTTCGAGGAACTGGGGGACCACAGGAACGCCGTCGGCGCGCTGATGCGCCTGGGCGACACCCGCCTGGCCATGGGCGACCGGGAGGCTGCCCGATCGCACTGGGTCCGCGCGCTCGGCAGCGCCGAGCAACGGGCGCTGTCCTACAGCGCCCAGGAGGTCCGGGACCGGCTCGCTGCCCTGGACACGGATGCGGACCCGACGCCCACCGCGCCGGAGCGGGCCGTCGGCAGCCATCGGCTCCCGTCTCCGACGAGTGGTGATCCGGCGCGCGGGCTCCCTGCCCCGACGCGGGGTTAGCGCGTCCTTGGGCCCCGCGTGAGTCAGCGGCCTGGCAGGTCCGCCGGCGACCCTCCCCGCCTTCTCCCCCTGCCTGACATGCATGCCGGGCAGCATCGGCGGGCCCGTCCGGCGGCCGGCCGCGCACTCACCGCAGAGGTGCGGGCGACGGCCGTGCCGGGCCCGCCGCATCCGGCACCGGCGGAAGCCGACCGGCCGCCGCCCATCACTTGGCCAGGAAGGCCAGCAGGGCGTCGGTGACCTCCTGGGCGTGGGTCCACAGCAGGCCGTGCGGGGCGCCCTCCACGACGACGTACTCGGCCTGCGGGAGCGCCCGGCGGAACGGCTCGGCGGTGGCCTCGATCGGCAGGATGCGGTCGGCGGTGCCGTGCAGGATCAGCGTGGGTACGTCGATCTTGGGAAGGTCGGCACGGAAGTCGGTGGTCCAGGTCGCCACGCAGGCCAGGGACGCGTACCAGGAGGCACCGGCGGCCACGTTCCAGCTGTTGCGGACGGCCTCCTCGCTGATGCGGGTGCCGAGGTTCTCGTCCAGGTTGTAGAAGTCCTGGTAGAACGAGGTGAAGTAGGCGTAGCGGTCGGCGGTGACGGCCTGCTCGATGCCCTCGAAGATGCCGCCGTCGACGCCTTCGGCGTTGTCGTCGGTCTTGAGCAGGAACGGCTCCAGGGAGGCCAGGAAGGCGGCCTTGGCTATCCGGGCGGAGCCGTAGCTGCCCAGGTAACGGCCGACTTCGCCGGTCCCCATGGAGAACCCGACGAGGACGGCTTCGCGCAGATCCAGGGTCTCCAGGACCGTGTTCAGGTCGGCGGCGAAGGTGTCGTAGTCGTAGCCGGTGGTGGGCTGGCTGGAGCGGCCGAAGCCGCGCCGGTCGTAGGTGATGACGCGGTAGCCGGCCTGGAGGAGGGCGGCGGACTGCTTCTCCCACGAGTGTCCGTCGAGCGGGTAGCCGTGGATGAGCACGACCGGCTGGCCGCTGCCGTGGTCCTCGTAGTAGAGGTCGATGGAAGCGGAGTTCTCCTGGCCTACGGTGATGAACGCCATGGTGGTTGCTGCCTTTCGGTGGCTGTATCTGATGGTGACGGTGGTGATCTGACGGTGACACTGGTGGCCGACGCCCACCTCACTGGATACGTGAGATGGCGAGGCGGTGACGGCGGCGAGGCGGACTGTGGGTCGCTTGGTCAGCGAACCGTCCGGGCCGCCCTCTCCACGATGCGGGTCACGGCATCGGGGTGCGAGACGGACACCGCGTGTGACGCGTCGACCTCGGTGGTGCGGGCGTGGGCCCGCTGCGACATGAAACGCTGTGCGGCAACCGGGATGTTGAGGTCCTCGGTGGTGACCAGCGACCAGGAGGGGATCGTCTTCCAGGCGGCCCGGGTGGACTCCTCCTCCAGCGCGGCCGCGGCGATCGGACGCTGCACGGCGGCCATGAGCCGCGCCTTGTCCGTCGGCACGTCCGCGGCGAACTGCTGAGGGAACTTGTCCGGCTTGATGTAGACGTCGGCACCCCGGCTGCCGTCCGGCAGAGCGTAGTTCACCGGTTCGATCGCCTGACCGAGGGTGCTGCCGGGGAACTTGTTCGTCAGCCCCAGCGAACTCTCCCCTGTCTCGGGCAGGAACGCCGCGATGTAGACGAGCGCCTTGACCTTGTCCTCAAGGCCGTGGGCGGCCTGGCTGATGACGGTGCCGCCGTAGGAGTGGCCCACCAGGACCACGGGCCCGTCGATGTTGTCGATGACGCTGCGCAGGTAGGCGGCATCCGTGGCGGGGCCGCGCAGCGGGTTGGCGGCGGCCACCACCGGGTGGCCGGCGCGCTGCAGCCGCTTGACGACGCCGTCCCAGCTGGAGGCGTCGGCGAACGCCCCGTGCTCCAGCACGATCGTCGGCCGCTCCTGGTGGCGGGGCGCGGCGTCGGCCGCACCGGGAAGGGTGATGGCCATGACGGACAGGCCGACGGCCGCGGTGGCACCGAGCAGGGCCGGTCGGCGGCTCGGGCGGGAGATGCGCATCATCAACGTCGCTTTCTTCTGTGGGTGTTGATCGTTGATCCTGGTCAGGGAGGGCCGGCGAAACGGGCGCGGTCCCACCGAGAAGTACGGCAGGCCGTGCAATTGCGCGCGTGGGGATCGCTTCGACCTCATGTCGCCTCGCGCGTGGGCCGGGCCACGTGTCGCTGTTGACGCCCGAGGGGGCAGGACACCGCTTGTTGCCCGGCAGCCGTGGTGACGGTGCCTTCTTCATGTCGAACGTTCGAAAGTCAGGTCCGGTTCAACCGTGTTGTCATCACGGCGTCGCGCACGACATCCGCGCGGGCGCCGAAGGCGATCGCCTCCGAGTCGGCTTGCTGGGACAGTGGCCGCGGATCCATATCCGTTCCTCGCTCGGTGAACGGCTGTGTCCGGGACGTCTCGTCCGATCGCCGAGGCCGACGAGGCCGACGAGGCCGACGAGGCACTGCTACCCGGCACCGGAACCGACTCCGGCACGCGGAGGCGTCGTATCCCGGGGTGGCGAATGAAGTCACGGGCGACGAACGCGACTTCGCGGGTGCGGGTGCTGCCGCTGGGCGCATGGTTGACGGCGGCACCTGCGCCCGTGCACCGGGCTGGACGGCCCCGGCACACGGGTCGTTCGTTCCGGACGCGACGGGTCAGCGGATCTGCAGGATGTAGAGCGTCGCGTTGAGACCTTCGACGTCCACGATGCTCGACCACTTGGACATGGTCTTCACATGGTCGCCCAGCAGGACCTCGATGTTGTTGTTGCCCGAGGTGATTCTGTGGACGTTCGGAAGCTGGGGGGCGATGACACCCGCGTTGGCGTAGCACGCGGTCTGGCCGCCGTTGTACTCGACCTTGACGAAGTCCGTCCGGTCGCCGCAGCCGGTCTGATTGATGGCGGCGGCCGGGAGGGCTGGCACGAGAGCCGTCATGGCTCCCGCCGCCACGACGAGCGCGATACGCGAGATGGAGCGCTTCATTGGTGGAGCTTTCCTTCCATAGTGGTGCGGCGCTGCGGAGCAGCACGGTTGCGACCGGCATCCCCTTCGCTCTTCGCACAGCGGGGCAGCCGGATGGTGCACGGAGTGAACGGGGTGGGCGACTCGGTCCGTGGCCGGCCGTCGCGCGCCGAGGCACGGAGACGGCTGGACGAAACGTCGTCTCCGGCCCCGTCGACCGGACGCATGTGCGTCCGGTCGGTTCAACGCGGCGCGACGGTCTCCGGTTCACCATGCGCTCGGCCTTTTCGACACGGCCTGGACGCACAGGGCGCTGGTAGGTGGAATGCCCTGGGCCTCGGCGTTCCGCCGGCGACAGCATCTGGTCGGGCACCGGCACGTCGGACACTGGCACGTCGGGCACTGGCACGTCGGCTGCCTCCGGATCGGCCGGTGCCCTCTCCTCCGGCCGGTCGTGCAGCGCCTGCCGGTCGCCGCCCGTCGGTCGGGACACGGCCCGGATCGGAGAACGCCCCACCGTCACCTCGTACGAACGCGACGGTGGCGAATTCCCGTGCCTGCACGAGGACGCCCGGCGCCCGGAGCAGAGAAGTTCACCCGAACACAAGCACCACAACGACACGACAAGGGCGGCGACAAGGGCGGCGACAAGAAGCACCGGACCGGCACGACAAGAAGACGACAAGGTTTGGCCAAGGCACTCCGAACAGTGTTGGCCCCACGCTCCCGCCCGTGTGGGAGACATGCCACAGAACACTTGAACAGGATTGAGCGCCACCTATGAACGGGACCTTGGACGCGAGGGTCGCCACCCCCGGTGAAGCCCGGGTACGTGCCCGGCACGCCGCGTCGGACGCCGACTGCGACGCCTTCATCGAAGACCTCTACGACCAGTACGGGCCCTTGCTCGTCCGGTACGCCGCGCGACTGCTGGACGGCGACTGGCACAAGGCGGAGGACATGCTCCAGGAAGCGGCGGCCCGTGCCTGGAAACACGCCCGGTTCCTGGGGACTCGCGGCGAGCACGTCCGGCCGTGGCTGTTCACCGTGGTCAGGAACCTGGTCATCGACCACCACAGGGCCCGCCGGATCCGTCCCCTGGAGCTGATGCCGGCCGAGGAACTGGACGCCGTCTGGGACGGCACGGACTCCACCCTCACTTCCCACGTCGTGCTGGAAGCGCTGCGGGAGCTGAACGAGCAGCAGCGGACCGTCATCCAGCTCATGTACTACCTGGAATGCAGCGTGGCCCAGGCGGCCGAGTACCTCGGCATCCCGCCCGGCACCGTCAAGAGCCGCGCCTTCTACGCCATGCGGGCCCTGCGCAAAGCACTGGAGACACGAGGCGTACTCGGCGCCTAGGCACGACGCGCCCGGACCTCAGAGCGTCGCAGGCCGACCCAACCCACCCCCCTCCCCCCGTTCCCCCAC
>NZ_MPOH02000022.1:0-38206 GCF_001896135.2 Streptomyces phaeoluteigriseus | reverse complement strand
TGACCGGCTGACCGGCTGACGGCTGACCGGCTGACGGCTGACCGGCTGACCGGCTGACCGGCTGACCGGCTGACCGGCTGACCGCACGGGCAGTGGGGGGGCGACCTCGGTGGTCCTGGACGCTCGTTCCCGGCCGGGCCGAGGCGACGGCCGGTCACGGAGGTGTGACGCCCTGGAGGAGTTCGCACAGTTTCAGGGCTGCCGGGAGTGGGGTGGGGGGCAGGGCGACGTGGACGGTCCGGCGGAGGGCGGGGTCGGAGAGGTGGCGCAGGACGAGTTCGTCGGGGACCGCCCGGGCGGCGAGTGAGGGGACCAGTGCGACGCCCAGGCCGGCGGCGGCGTAGCCGAACTTGCCGGCCCACTCCGCGATGCGGATGATCTTCCGGGGAGTGAAGCCCGCGCGTGCGCAGGCGTCGGCGAGCATCGTGGGGCGGTCGCCGTAGGCGCTCTGGAGCCAGGGCTCGTCGCGGAGTTCGCTCAGGTCGACCATCTCCGCTCCGGCGAGGCGGTGTGCGCGGGGGAGGGCGACGAGTAGTTCGTCCTCGCACAGGACGGTGGTCGTCACGCCGTCGGCCTGCGGCAGTCCGGAGGGGTAGTCGCTGACGACGGCGATGTCCAGGGTCGCGTCCGCGAGGCGCCGTAGCAGGGTGTCGCTCTGGCCTTCGACGGCCACGACCTCGACGTCCGGCCTGACCTCGTGGAGCGCGCGCAGGGCGGTGGGCAGCAGCGAGATGTTGGCGGTGGCGAACGCGCCCACGTGCAGCAGTCCACCATGGCCCGCGTGCAGTACGGCCAGTTCGTGCTCGGCCCGTGACAGCCGGTCGAGGACCTCCACTGCGTGCCGGTGCAGCGCACGGCCGGCCGGAGTGGGCCGTACGCCCCGGGGGAGCCGTTCGAAGAGCGCGCCGCCCGCCTGCTGCTCCAGCGTGGCGATCCGCCGCGACACCGCGGACTGCGTGTAGTTGAGCCGGGCCGCCGCTCCTGTGAACGACCCGGTCTCGGCCACCGCCACGAGCAACCGCAGTGCGTCGATCTCGAACACGGTTCTCCACCCGACCCATTCCTGCGACTCATTGATCCCATGCAATCTAGTCGCTGGTGGAATGTCTCGCTCACTTCTAACGTCGGCCGCACGGCGCGCCCGGCAGGGGGACCGGGCGGCGACCGTGGTGATGACCCATCACATTCGAGGGGGACATGTGTTGTTGACGACGATGCTGGCCGATCTGGAGGAACTCGTGTGCTGCGAGTCCTTCTCGGCCGACCACGGCGCAGTGGCGCACAGCGCGGAGGTGGTGGCCGCCCTGGGCGCGAGACTGCTGGGGGCGGAGCCGGAGACGATCGTGATCGAAGGAGTGACCCATCTGCGGTGGGCCTTCGGCGCTCCGCGGGTCCTGTTGGTGGGACACCACGACACGGTGTGGCCGATGGGCTCCCTGCGGACCCACCCATGGTCGGTGGCCGACGGGATGGCCCGCGGTCCTGGCGTCCTGGACATGAAGGCGGGTCTGGTGCAGCTGTTCCACGCGCTGGCCTCGCTGCCGTCCCCGGACGGTGTGGGCGTGCTGGTCACCGGGGACGAGGAGGTCGGCTCCCCGACCTCCCGGCGGCTGATCGAGGAAACCGCGCGGCGGTGCGCGGCGGCCTTCGTGATGGAGGCGTCCGCGGACGCGGCGGGCGCGCTGAAAACGGCCCGCAAGGGCACGTCGCGGTACGAGGTGGTCGTGCACGGCAGGGCGCCCACGCGGGCCTGGAACCCCACAAGGGGATCAACGCAGCGGTCGAGGCCGCCCATCAGGTGCTGTCCATCGCGGCACTCGGGGCCACGATCACCGCCGGGGCCGCCACCGATGCCGATGGTGCGGCGCACCCCGCCCTG
This sequence comes from Streptomyces phaeoluteigriseus, assembly GCF_001896135.2. Taxonomy (GTDB): domain Bacteria; phylum Actinomycetota; class Actinomycetes; order Streptomycetales; family Streptomycetaceae; genus Streptomyces; species Streptomyces phaeoluteigriseus. The sequence continues at coordinate 36,327 of NZ_MPOH02000022.1, read as the reverse complement.
GGAGCCGCGACCGTCACGCCCACCCTGCTGTCGGCGGGCAGCACGCGCAACACGGTGCCCGCGCTGGCCCGGGTGTCGGTGGATGTGCGCGTGCCGACCGAGGCGGCGCAGGACTGGATCGACGCACGTATGCGTGACCTCGCCGCCCGTACCCCCGGAGCGCGGCTGGAAGTGCAGGGCGGCAGGCAACGGCCCCCGATGCAACCGGAGTCCTCCGCCGAACTGTTCGCCCTGGCCTCGCGGCTCGCCGCCGAACTGGGCCAGGAGCCGTTGCGGGGGATCGCCGTCGGCGGCGCCTCGGACGGCAACCACACAGCGGCCGTGGGCTGCCCGACGCTGGACGGTCTGGGCGCGGTGGGCGGTGGTGCCCACGCCGACACCGAGTACGTCGACATCGCCCACATGGTCCCCCGCACCCGGTTGCTCGCTGAACTCATCACCCGGACCCGGACCCGGAGCCGCACATGGCCCGAGCCCGGCCCCACAAGAGGCGGTACGTCGTGAGCCAGGACATGAACGGCCCAGGACACGGCACGGGCCCAGGACACGGCACGGGCCCAGGACACGGCACGGGCCCAGGACCCGGCACGGGCCCAGGACCCGGCACGGGCCCAGGACCCGGCCCGGGCCCAGGACACGGACCCGGCTCCGGCCCCGGGATCGGGCGCAGCCTCGGCCTCGGCGGGATGCGCGGAAGTTACCCCGTCGCGGGGGTGATGGGCGGTCTCGCGCAGATGGCGCGGCGGCTGCTCTTCGCGCTGGCCCTCGTCCTGCTCGGCGCGCTGATCTGGTTCAGGCCGCGGGACGCGTTCGTCAGGGGTGCTGTCACGGTGGCCGTGCTCCTCGCCCTGTTCGGCCTCAGAGCGGCATGGGCTCGCGCCAGCGTGAGGTGGGGTATCAACCGGTGCTACCTCTACACCGGCGGTCTGGTCGTCACCAACATCTTCGGCCGGGTCCGGGAGGCGGTGAGGTGGGACGACGTGAGGGAGGTGAACAGGCTCACCAACCAGTCGGTGCTCCTGGCCTTCCACAGGATCGAGATCGTGCGGCGGGACTACGGGACGGTGACGTTCCTGGCCCTGGGGCTGGAACCCGCCCTGGTGAACGCCTTGTTGAACGAAGTGGACCGGAACGCTACTCGGCCGTGGGGGTAGTTGGGCCCCTCGCCGCGAGGCAGGCGACCGACGGCTCCCGGCGATGACGGCCCTTGCCAGGTGGCACCCTGAAGCGATGGAACCCTGGACGACCTCCACCGCGAACGGCCTGCGGCATCTGCTCAACGAGTGGGATCCGATCGGTGTCGCCGACGATGTGCAGGACGAGTACGACTGCATGCTCGCCCCTCTGCTCCGACGACTTGCCGGCGGCGCCGGCCGAACCGAGATCGGTGAGTTCCTGCGGGACGAGCTGGAGGGGCATTTCGGTCTCGGTGCCTCAGGCCTGCGGCCCGACGCGATGGCCGTTCGGGTGATCGCCTGGTGGACAGCCGGCGGCCAGGCTGACGGAGCCGGCAGCGCATAGCCGCTTCCTCAGGTGAGCCACCACGGGCGCGGAAACCGCCTCGCAGCGGCCGCAGGGGCCGGGTCTTCAACACCCGTCGGAACAGGCGCAGCTGACGTAGCGTCAGATACGTCCTGACTGTCGGTGGTGACGGATACGCTGGCCCATTGTCACTTCGTCTGAGGACCCCGAGGGGGGACTGCCCGTCCGTGGGTTGCTCACAGGGGCGGAGGGCAGGGTGCGCTTGTCGTCGGAAGCCATGCCGGGCTGGGGACGGCGGTAGACCGCTCCGGTGCACGGGATGAGGGATCCTCGCACACCGGCATCGCCCCCTCGACCACGACGGTGCCGACACCTACCGCCCACAGGCAGGCCCCGACCCGGTTCCCGTGTGCTGGGCGACTCGGACGAGCCCGGCCTCGATCCGGCGTGGATCGCCCTGGTCCCGGGTGACCTTCCGTTCCGGCACTTCGCGCCGGGCGGGGTGTTCCATTTCGCCGGCAGCGTCGCCCGGCCCGACCCTCACCGCCGTGACTACGGCGTAGCGAAGATCGCGCACGGCGCGTGCTGTTCCATGCTGCACCCCAGCGCCCCGACAGCGGCCGCGGAGCCGACGAGCTGTGGCAGGCGATGCGGCTGCGCATGCTGAGAGACCCGTCGGGCCACGTAGGCTGGCACCTCCCATCACGGCCGGCACGGCGCGAGGGTACAGACCGAAAGCGGAGGGGTTACGTGAACCACGCGCAGCTTGTGGCCCTGGGCCGTGCCTTGCGGGTCCTGGGCGAGCACGGCGAACAGCTCTCACGGGACACCCCGGACGCCGCACTGCACGAGATCCGGGCGGACCTGACGCGGGCCCTGTCCCACCTGGAGGAGTCGATCGCCGGCCCGAAGCCGACGACGCGCTGCCCGGAGCACCCGACCGGCCCGGTCGACGAGAGCGCACGGGATCTGTGCCTGCTGTGCGAGACCCGGCGCCGGGCAGCGCCCAAGCCGACATCCCAGGACGTCTACGGTGCGCCGGTCGCCGAGCGTGAGGTGAGGGTGCAGTCGCGATACGGCATCCGAGAGGAACGCCCTCAGCCGCAGGAGCGGTGGGTCCCGGAGATGTGGAACGGCCAGGCCTGGCAACTGTGCGGAACGCCCCGGCGGGACCGTCGGGAGGCGGAGCAGTACATCACGGCACAGCGGCGCGAGGCGAAGGCCGCACCCGCCTATCGAGTGGTGCACGCCTTTACCGATCACGTCGTCGTCCGCACCTGGGGAAGCCCGGACGTGCCGTCCGGGCGGCACCGCGACATACAGCAGGAGTTCTGAGCGCCGTACAGGGCGTACAGGGGTTGGGGCCGCGTGATCATGCTGTGGCCCGTGCGGGCGGCTCGGCAGTTCCGCGCCTCTGAAGGGCGCGTTCCCGCGATCGACGGTGAGCGGGAGTGTGACGAGTACGAAGCCGGGCCGCTGCGACAGTGATGAGCACGAGGCCGGGCCCTGTGACAGCGATGAGTAGGAAGCCGGGCGCTGTGACAGCGATGAGTCTGCCCGTGCCCACAGGTCTACCTTGCGACCGGGGCAACCGACTCATCGGGAGTAAGCCATGGGCCTCATCCACATCGAGCTGTTCGCAACCCTCGACCTCGTCGGGCAGTCACCCGGCGGGCCCGACGAGGACCCGGTGGGGTTCCCGTTCGGCGGCTGGCAGGCGCCCCTGCTGGACGAGGTCGCCGGGGCGCAGGTCGGTGCCGCGTACGAGGGCACGGACGCCCTCCTGCTCGGCCGACGGACGTATGACATCTTCGCCGCCTACTGGCCGCACCAGGAAGGCGGCCAGGACAGTGAGATCGCCGCGCTCTTCAACAGCGTCCCGAAGTACGTGGCCTCCCGCGGCAGGCCCGACCTCTCGTGGGCCGGGTCCACGCGGCTCGGCCCGGATCTGGCCGACGCGGTGCGTGAGATCCGTGACCGGCACGAGCACGTGAAGGTCGTCGGGAGCCTGAACCTGGTGCAGACCCTTCTGCGCGAGAAGCTCTTCGACCGTCTCGACCTCTGGGTGCACCCGATCGTCCTCGGCGTCGGGAAGAAGGTGTTCGACGGTGGCGAGGTGCCCACGAACCTCACCCTCCTCGAACCGCCGGCAGCCGGTCCGAGGGGCACCGTGTACCTGCGCTACGGGCTCGCCGACGGCACGCCCGGGACGGGGGACATGAGCGCACCCGACCGCGGTGCCGGGCGCGAGGCGTGAAGCCCCCGCGCCTCCGCCCGGCCGGCCTTCCGTCCGGTGTCGGCAGCGGTCAGGAGTGACCTAGGACCGCACGAACGCGAGGATGTCGGGGTTGACGACCTCGGGGTGGGTCGACAGCATCCCGTGGGGCAGGCCCTCGTAGCTCTTCAGCGTTCCGTCGCTCAGCACCTTGACGGACAGAGGCGCCGCGTCCGCATAGGGAACGATCTGGTCGTCGGTGCCGTGAGCGACGAGGACGGGGACGTCGATCTGCTGGAGATCCTCGTTGAAGTCCGTCTCGGAGAACGCCTTGATGCATTCGTAGTGGGCGTTGGCGCCGCCCATCATCCCTTGTCGCCACCAGTTGTCTATCAGCCCCTGTGACACCTTCGCGCCGGGCCGGTTGAAGCCGTAGAACGGGCCCGAAGGGACCTCGACGTAGAACTGCGAGCGATTGGCCGCGAGGGCCGCACGGAACCCGTCGAACGTCTCGATCGGCAGTCCGCCGGGGTTGGAGTCCGACTTCACCATGACCGGCGTCACCGCGCTGACGAGCACGGCCTTCGCCACGCGGCCCGGTGTGGCGCGGGCGACGTAGCGCGCGACCTCACCGCCGCCCGTCGAGTGCCCGATGTGGACGGCGTCCCGCAGGTCGAGCGCGTCGGTCAGGGCGGCCACGTCGGAGGCGTAGGTGTCCATGTCGTGGCCGGTCGCCGTCTGCGAGGAGCGGCCGTGGCCGCGGCGATCGTGGGCGATCACCCGGTAGCCGTGCTGCAGGAAGAACAGCATCTGGGTGTCCCAGTCGTCGGCGCTCAGTGGCCAACCATGGTGGAAGACGATCGGTTGACCGTCGCGGGGACCCCAGTCCTTGTAGAAGATGGCCGTGCCGTCGTCGATGGTGACTGTGCCCATGACTGAAACCTTCCGCTTGATCAGCGAGGTCCGCGGGGAGCGTGCGCCGCGAGGAAGGAGGGCGTGCTCCGGCATGCCGGAGCGGGCCTCTCCCTGTGCAGAGGGCAGCCCTCTGCGCCTCTGGCAACCGTACGCTCATGCCGGCCACGAGACACTTCAGGCGGGCGCTCCCCCCGCCAGGCCGAAATCGGCGCGGCCCACGTAGAGACGAACGGGCCGGTGAGACGGCCTGCCGGGTCGGTGGTCTCCAGCGCGGTGTTCCTCGCGATGGGGCGGGGCCGCGCGCGCCGACATGCGTCCGGCCTGCTGTTGACGCGGGAGGGGCACACGGTGCCGTGCGGAAGCCGCGTGCGGCGGCTAGCGGCCGCCGATCTGGCCGTGCCAGTCCAGGCAGATGACGCTGGCGTCGTCCCGGGGACGGCCGTTGCAGGCGTCCTTCACCGCCTCCGTCAGAGCTTGGACCGTCTGTCTCGGGTGTAGGTGGCGAGTCTGGCGAAGCAGTCCGGCCAGGTCGGCTGTGGCCGCTTCCCGGTCCTGCATGCCGTCGGTGAGCAGGATGAGCCGGTCCCCGGGGCGCAGGTCGAATTCCTGGACGCGGTAGGGGATCGGTGAGGGGACGCCGAAGGGCAGGTTGATGGAGAGAGGGATCTCCTGCACGACGCCGTCACGCAGGCGCAGGGGCCAGGGATGACCGGCATTGATGAGTTCGACGCGAGCCTGCGCGAGGTCGACGCAGAGCAGTAGCCCGGTTGCCATGGCGCCGCGCCCGTGGGCGAGCAGCGCCTGGTGGGCCTGACGTGCTTGCTCGGCGACGTTGCATCCCGTGCGCCGGGCGCCGCGCAGGGCGCCGAGCAGAAGTGTGGCCAGCAGTGCCGAGTCGACGTCGTGGCCCATGGCGTCGGTCAGCGACAGGTGCAGGGCGTCGCGGTCCAGGCTGTAGTCATAGGTGTCGCCACCGATGTCGTCCGCGGGTACGAGTGCGCAGGCGATGGTGAACTGGGGAGCTTCGCAGCAGGACGCGGAGGGAAGCAGCTGGTGCTGGATCTCCGCGGCGAGCGTCAGGGGAGTGGTGCGCTGCCCCCACTGGTAGGCGTCCGTGAAGCGACGGTCCGTGACGATGATGTACGCGAGAGCGTGGGCAGCCTCCGCCACGTGTCGCAGCACCTCCCGGTCGATGTGGGGAAGTGTCATCTCGAGGACACCGATGCAGTCGCCACGGTTGGTGACCGGAGCGATGACCCGCTGCCGGCCCTCGGCGTCCTGCTCCTGGTGCAGTCGTTGATCACGCAGAACCAGTTGGTAGATGCTGCCCCGCAAGGGGATGCGCACGGGGCTGGTGCCGCCGGCTTCGGCGTCGTCGGCAGCGGTGAGCCGCACGAGTTCCTGGCCTACGAAGTCCAGGAACAGAAACGAAACCGAGACTGCCCCGAAGCGCTTCTGCACGTTTCGTGCGACGACGTCGACGGAGTCCATCGGCGCGGCATCCTCAGCAGCCGCGAGGACCTCTCCCAAAGCGAACGTATCCGGCACGACAACCTCCTGACTGGTCGCTCATACGTCTTTCCGCAACCGGACGAGACATCCCTGGCCGCTTCCGACGTCGCCCACGCGAGTGATCCACCGGCGAGGAGGGGCAGCCTTCAGCCTGCTGTGAGTGACATGGCTGGGCTGAACCCGCGGGGCCGTAAGGGACCAGCGCGGGCGCTGGGTACTGGACAAAACGCCAGGTCAGTCCGCTCCGGCGAGTCGGCCACCCGTGGCCTGACGCCGGCGGTCGTCAGGACCCGCCTACCTGCCTGGCAGGTGTGGGCGACGTCACGGTCGGTGACCGCAGCGCTTCCCGCAGGAGCGTGACGGCCGGGGGGATCTCGGTGTCGCTGATGTTGCCGTACCCGAGGACGAGCGCACGTTCGGCCGACCTATTCGGGCGATAGTCGTCGAGGTCCGCCACGCGCAGCCCGGCGGCGGCCGCCGCGTGGACCGTCCCGCGGCTGTCGGCGCCGTCCGGCAGGTGCAGCAGGATGTGCAGTCCGGCGGCGGTACCGGCGACGCGACCTTCCGGTACCTCGGCCTCGAGGGTTTGGACCAGCAGGTCGCGGCGGGAACGGAACCGACGCCGTGCCGCGCGCAGGTGGGCGTCGTACCATCCGCGGTCGATGAAGGTGGCGAGCGCGAGTTGGTCCAGTACCGGCGGGGCGGCGGCGACGATGTTCGCTTCCCGCAGCGCCGGGGTCATCGCGGCGGGCGCGACCAGCCAGCCCAGGCCGAGGGCCGGCGACAGCGTCTTGCTGACCGAGCCGAGGAGGAAGACGCGGCCGGGGTCCATCCCTTGCATGACGGCGACCGGGTGGCCGTCGTAGCGGAACTCGGCGTCGTAGTCGTCCTCGATGACGAACCCGTCCACGTCGCGGGCCCAGCGCACCAGACGTGAACGGCGGGCCGGGGACAGCACCGTGCCGGTGGGGAACTGGTGCGCCGCGCCGACGACGACGGCCCGCGCGGGCGTCCGCACGAGGTGGTCGACGCGGAGGCCGTCCTGGTCCACGGGCACCGGGTGCACGCGCAGGCCGGCACTCGTCGCGGCGTCCCGCAGCCGCCGCCACCCCGGCTGTTCCACGGCCAGGTCGGCGATCCCCTCGGCGCGCAGCGCCCGGCAGGTGCGGACCAGGGCGTCGGTGACGCCGGCGCACACGGACACGGAGGCGGCGCGGGTGTCCGCGCCGCGTGAGCGTCGCAGGTACTGCGCGACGGTGTCACGCAGCACCGCGTGCCCGTCGGGGTCGGGCAGACCGAGGTCGTAGTGGACGGCCGAGCCGGTGACCGCCCGCACGGCGTCCGCCCAGCGGCGGCGGGGAAACGCCCGCAGGTCGGGCAGGCCGGGAGCGAGGTCGTACCGGATCGGTGGCCGCGCCGGTTCGCGCGGCACGCGAGGCGCGGGCGGCGCGGCCTCCGGTATCCACGAGACACGCGTGGCGGAACCGACCCGGGCGGAGAGGTAACCCTCCGCGACGAGTTGCCCGTACGCCTCGGTCACGGCCCAGCGGGAGCAGCCGAGTTCCTCGGCGAGCGCTCGGCTCGGGGGCACGGCGGCGCCCTCCACCAGCCGACCGTCCCGGATCGCGGCGCGCAGCGCGTGAGCCAGGCGATCGTGAAGGCGACGCCGCCCACCCTCCGCGGGACCGACGTCGAGCAGTGTCGCCCACGCGAGATTGGTCCGGGAAACAGCCACAAGATTGGAGCGTACCGCCGATCCGAATCCGTCTAGCGTGAGGGACATGATCGAGAACCTGGCCCTTGGGGCCATGCTGTTCGGCACGGCTCTGGACGAGCGCCGATCGTTCGAACTCCTGGACCGCTTCGTGGGCGCCGGCGGTGTCTGGATCGACACCGCCAACTGCTATGCGTTCTGGGCCGATCCGACGGGCTTCGGCGGGCAGAGTGAGACGTTGCTCGGACGCTGGCTGGCACGCCGCCCGGGCGTCCGTGACCGCGTGAGGATCAGCACCAAGGTGGGCTGCGAGCCGACCGTGGCCGGACGATTCCCGGAGTCGGCCGAAGGCCTGTCGGCCGGGGCGATCAGGAAGGGGATCGAGGCAAGCCTCCGCCGACTCGGCACGGACCACGTCGAGTTGTACTGGGCCCACAAGCCCGATCCGGACACGCCGCTGGAAGAGACCGTCGCCGCCTTCGGCGAGCTGCTGTCCGCGGGGACGGTCGGCCGGCTCGGATGCTCCAACTACCCCGTCTGGCAGGTTGAGCGGGCGAGGCGGATGGCGCGGGCGCACGGAACTGCCGGCTTCACCGCCGTGCAGCAGCACCACACGTACCTGCAACCGCGGCCGGGGACCGGGCCCAGCGTGGTGCACCGGTTCGGTGCTGTCACCGACGAGGTGCTGCACTACCTGGAGCACCACCCGGACCTGGAGCTGTGGGCGTACACGCCACTGCTGAGCGGCCGTTACACCCGCGCGGACAAGCCGCTGCCGACGGAGTACGACCACCCCGGCACCGCCCGCCGCCTCGCGGTGCTCGACGAGGTCGCCACCGAGACCGGTACGAACCGCAACCGGGTGGTGCTGGCGTGGCTGACCGGAGGGAACCCCGCCGCCACGCCGATCGTCGGCGTCAGCTCGGTCCGGCAACTGGACGAGGCGGTCGCCGGAGTGTCACTGAAGTTGGAGGCCGGGCAGCGCGAACGCCTGGATGCCGCGCTCTGACCCAGGCGGGTTGAGGACGCACCAGCCGCACCGGCGCCGCGGGAACATGCTTGACAGCCCTCTCCCCGTACCCCCATGTGGGGGATGACCGGGGGAGGGTGAGCATGGAAGAACCGGAGTGGCTGACGGAACGTCAAGTCAGGGAGGTCTGGCCGGGGGTCCGCTGGGTCCACGGCACCGCACTGGCACACAACGTCCGCTCAAGGAGCGAGACTTGGAACACCACCACGGGCATGGCCGGTAAGGTCTACTACCACGCCGGTGACGTACGGCGAGCAGCCCCGCAGGTCGCGGCCGGCCCACCCCTCAACGCCCCGTCCCAGATCCCGTGCTGCCTGGCCATCGTCCTGGTCATCGCGGGGCTGATCGCCTTGGTCCTCTGCCTCGTCGACGACACAGGCGCCGGCCCCTCTGTCTTCGTGCGCTGACGGTTGCAGGGGAACGCGTCGGCGCGCCGGGCCAGGCGAGCAGGCCGGCGAGTTCCTGTTCGCCGCGGGGGGCGGGGCGGACCAGGCGCGTTCCGCGGTGCAGGCACCTTGCGGCCGGCAGATCGCACTGTGGCGGCCCCGGACGTCGGCCCATCGACCTCCACCACATCTGACTGAGCCCGTCATGCTCATCGCCCCGGATGCCGAGCGGGCCCCCTCACCTTGGTGGAGGCCACCGTCCAGCCCGCCCGCCGCGGGAAGGAGCGCGTCCCTAACGAGCTGTACGCCGCACCGCTCGTCCGCGAGGGAGCTGACCGGCCGCGGCTTGCCGATGATGGCCAAGGCGATGAAGAAGTTGATCCGACCGATGGCGACGGTCAGGGTGGCCGGCGGAGGCTGCGAAGCACTACGACGAGAAGGCGTCGGGACTGACCGACGCCGGTTGCTGGAGGAGTCGGGGTGGCGAGTGCGCGGTGTGGGCGGTTCCCGGCCGTGACGCCACCGACGGTGGAGCCACCGACCGCGACGCCTCCGACCACTTCGCGCTCGGCAAGCCGCGAGCGGGCAAGTGCGGATGTGGGGTAGGACTTCCGGTGAGTGCAGCAGACACGTCACAACGCACAGGGAGCCGTCGATGACCGTTCGCCGTGTCATGCCAGTCGTCCAGTCGGACGCGATGCAGGGCAACCGGGACTTCTACGGCCTGTTGGGCTTCGAGGAGGTCATGGACCTCGGCTGGATCATGACGCTTGCCTCGCCGTCCACCCCGGCGGCCCAGGTCAGCTTCATGACCGGTGACAGGACCGCTCCGGTCACACCGGACATGAGCGTGGAGGTGGACGACGTGGACGCGGCGTACGCGGTCATGCGGGACAGCGGCGCGGAGATCGTGCACCCCTTGCGGGACGAGGAATGGGGTGTGCGGCGGTTCTTCGTCCGCGACCCCAACGGCCGAGTCGTCAATGTGCTGAGCCACCGCTGACGACAAAGACGAACAACCCCGTCCTCGGCCGGCCGCCCGCCTGTGGCTCCCGGCGGCCGGGGCGCTACCGGAACTGTTCCACGGGGGTGCGCCGGCCGGCCCGGAAGTCGACCAGGGCGGCACTGATGTCGAGTGCCGAGCCGAAGAAGAGAACCGACCGGTCGGCGGCCACGAGGATCGTCCCACCGCCCCGCACACGGTGAACGACGGCCACCGCATCGTCCTCCGGCAGCAGGACGTGACCGAGATCGGCGTCCGGAGCGATGCGACGGTACAACTCCTCGCCGAACTCCACGAGGCGCCGCTGCTCCGGCGTGACCGGCAGGGCGTCCGCGGCCTCGACCGGGTTCGCCTCCCTCATCCCTGCGCCCTGCCCTCGTCGTGGACCGCCGCGAGTTCCGCGATCAGGTCCGGGTCGCGCATCCCGGGCAGGGTGTATCCCTCGGCCTCGTCCCACGGGACGTCCAGGTCGTCCATGTGCACGCGCCATCCGGCATCCGGCACGGCCCGGCGCAACTCCGTCACGGCATTCAGCACATGGGCGACCACCGGCATCAGACGGCCGGGATCGAGCGGCATCTTGGTGGACCCGGCGACGATCTCCTCCGGCCCGGCCGTGCGTCCGTCGTACAGGAACAGGCCTTCCTCGTCGTCGTACGGAGACGACGCCGTGTGCGCGGCGACGACGCGCGCGACCGAGGCCGACTCGGCTTCGGTCAGCGGTGTCGCGCGGTGCGCGTTGTAGTAGAGAGAGACGCTCATGGCGGAAGCGTATGACGGAGGTGTGACAGTGGGCGGCCGAGAGTCGGGACGGGTCTCCGCTCCCGGGTCGACGCCTTCGGGGCGCGGAACGGCACTACCCCGCCCATGCCTGAGCCGTCGGCGCGGAACGCCCGTGACGGGCCCGGAGTTCATCCTCCGCCGCGGCGAACGGGCAGGAGGGCGAGGGCGGCATCGGTCAGCTCCACCGACGCTCGTGCGTCCTCCCGGACCGCCCGGAACAGTGCGTCCGCATCCATCGGGGCCAGTCCTCCGGCTCGGTCTCTCGGCATACGGCCCGCATCCGCGCGACCGTCGGTCCACCTCCCGGCAGACGGTCCGCATCCGCCCGACCGCCCGACCGCCCGACCGCCCGACCGTCGGTCCGTCGGTCCGTCGGTCCGTCGGTCCACGCGAACGTCCACGCGCGCGGAGCCGGAACACTAGGCCTCGATCACCACCCCCTGCCGGTGGGCGGCGAGGCCGGACCGTTCGGTGAGCGGACGGGCCAGTCGACGAAGGCGCTTCGCGTGGTCGGAAGCCGTCGGGCGTCGGTGTCCACCCCGGGCCGAAACGGTCAGGGCGCAAGGCCGGCAGCGCTGTGGGCGGCGCGTCATCGAAGCTGTGAGGCGCGTGGTCGATCGTCGGCTGCGTCGCTACGGTAACCGGATGGAAAAGGACGAACGGCTCCTCCACGCCTCGTCGTTCGGCACGGCGGCAGTCGCATACGCCGAGCACCGCCCGGACTACGCGCAGGCCGCCGCGCGCTGGGCGCTCGAACCCGCGCCAGGCACGCGCGTGCTCGATCTCGGCGCGGGAACGGGCAAGCTGACGGCCGCGTTGGTCGCACTGGGTGCCGACGTCACCGCGGTCGAGCCCGACCCGGCGATGCTGACCGAGCTGCGCCGCGCGCTGCCCGCGGTCCGTGCCCTGCGGGGCAGCGCCGAGGCGATACCGCTGCCGGACGCGTCCGTCGACGCCGTACTGGCCGGCAACGCCATGCACTGGTTCGACATGGCCGCCGCGGGACCCGAGATCGCCAGGGTCCTCGCACCCGGCGGCATCCTGGCCGGGCTGTGGAACGTCGTGGACGACCGGGTCGAGTGGGTTGCCGGGCTCGCACGGGTCGGCGGGAGCGCGGCCGTCGGCCCGCGCGACACACTCACCGGCTGGCGGGCCGAGACGGCCGACGCGCACCTTCCGAAGACCGGCGTGGCCGCCCGGTTCGGCTCACCGGAGCAGGCCGAGTTCCCGCACGGGCAGCCCCGCACCGCCGACTCCCTCGTCGCGACCATCGCGACGCGCGCGGGAGTGCTGGTCATGCCGGAACAGGAACGAGAGGCCACGCTGGGCCGCATCCGCGCGTACCTCGCCAGTACACCGGAGACCGCCCACTGCGGGTTCACCCTCCCGATGCTGACCGGCGTGCTGCGCGTCCGGCGGCTGTGAAGCACCGCGTCGACGGGGATCGATGACATGGCGAACGCCGCGCGTGATGGACCGCTTCACCCTGCACCCGGGTCGAAGACCGAGCCGTCGGGCAGCACGGCTGCGAAGACCGCGGTTCCGCTCGCTGAGCCGGTCGATGGCGTGGGGGTGGCTGACGCGCTCGGCGGGGTCACGGCACGTCCCACGCGGACCACCCTGGTCGCACGGTGCTGACCCTCAGTCGCGGGGCAGCTCCGACAGAGCGTTCCACAGGGTCGACGGTGTCGCGAAGGTCTCCATGACCAGCATCTCGTCCGGCAGTTCAAGCGAGAACCTGTCCTCCAGCTCCGCCACCAGACCGAGCAACGTCAACGAGTCCAGGCCCAGTTCGGTCAGACTCGCGTCCGCCTCGACGGGTGTCTCCTTGTCCAGGAACGGCAGTGCCTGCCGGAGTGCGGACTCGAAGTCGCTGTAGGAGAGGTCGTTCACGGGCTGCTCCTCGACGCTGTGCGGCCTGCGGAGGCAAGGCTGTGCCCCCGTACGGGGCAGGGTAGTCCGTACGCGATCAAGAGGGCGCCCATACCCGGGTGCCGTCCGGGTCCCGGACGACCTTGACCGTGCTGTGGGCGACCCCGGGGAGGGAGTGGAAGCCGGCGTAGGGGGCGCAGGCCATCGGGTTGTGGTCGATGCTCACCCGGCACCAGCCGACCTCTTCGCCGTCGGGGCGGTGCGTGACGACGGGCCTGACGCGTCCGCGACCTCCGTGAGCACTCGAACCGCGGGCGTGCTCCGACCCTGTCGAGGCACGTACTTCACGAAGCCGCTCCCGGCGGGACGAGGAGATCAGGAACATTCGGCAGGGGCTCGTCCGCATGCGGGTCGGAGCCGCCGACGGATGTCCGCAACTTCTCGTTCCATTCCCTTTCCATGGTCGCCGTCTCGGTGATGAGGTCGGCGATGCGCCGTACCGCCACCGCCCCCTTCCGGAAGCGCAGGAAGAAGTAGTTCCGGGTCATCTCCCAGCGCCGGGAGAGGGCCTCCGCGTCAGCGGCCCGATCGTGCAGGGAGGGGATCGCGCAGGTCTCGGCGGCGGCCCGCAGGAAGCGCGCGTTCAGGGCGCGCTGGCTGGCCAGCTCACCGAACCAGGCGCTGACCTCGATCGTGCCCACGGGGCCGAGCGAGGTGAAGTCGTCCGGGGCGGCGCGTAGTTCGTCGGCGCACGCGGTCACCAGATCCGCGCCGGCGAAGGAGCGCGCGGTCGAAGCGACGGCGGCGCGGAACCGTTCCCCCTGGGCCTCCCGCCGTACCGCCGCCCGGACCTCCCCGGAATCGGGCGTGCCGGCCTTCACGACCACGGTGCGGTTGCGCCAGTCGGGGTCGCCTCTGCGGGCTTCGCCCAACGCGTCCGACGACATGGCGGTGAACAGCGTGCCCCTCTCCATCGAGCCGTCGAAGAGGGAGCCCTGGTAGCGGTCGACGATCCGGAAGGGACCGGTGTCCTCCTTGTCGTCGCCGTCCTCGGGGCGGATCACGATCCGGTGCGAGTGGTGCTGCTGGAGGTGGAAAGAGCTGTGGGGGACATGGAAGGTGTCCACCCAGGCGATCACGGGATTGCCGTCCCGTAGCTGAGCCCGAATGTATTCCTCGGCCTGTTCGGTGTCGGCGTGCTGAACGTGGTCGGCGGTCAGGCCGTACCATTCGTGCAGTATTTCCTCGGGTGTTCGTCGGTGGATTCCGAGGTGCTCCACGGGCCATTCGCAATCGACTGCGTCCGTCCTGCGGTGATATCCCCAGTGATCTCCCAGGACGCTCGGATCGCGGCCGAGCCAGAGCGCCGTGATGCCGAAGGTCGCTGAAATGCAGTCGAGTGCCGAGAATTCCGGGTCCGGTGAACCCTGCTGCTCCACGAACTCCGCTCCTTCGCTGTCCATCGCCGTACGCAGTGTTCTGGCCAATCCGAGGTGGCCTCCCGCGATCCCCTGGCCCGCAGGGTTCCCGCGAGCCCGGGGGCACCCCGGATGCTACGCTGTGCCCCGCCGAGCGTCCCCGAGTCGGCCTCACTCGGCCTCGTCCACCTTCCGCTTCGACCACGCAGACCAGCACAGATCTATGTGAAAGGAGACGGGGGCGAGCGATTCGTGACCCCGGTTCCCCATGACTGACTCCAGTGATCTCACCACCGAGGGAATAGGCGTCGACGAGTTGTGCTCGTACGCAGTCGATGTATGGGTGAGCGACCACAGTATTCTGACCGACGAGCAGCGCCTTCTCCAGGTGCTGCGTACGGCGGCGGAAAAGGGAAACGCCACGGTACTCGGTGAGGCCTCGCACGTTTTCCCGAACGGTGCCGTCACCGCCATTCTCCTGCTTTCTGCCTCGCACCTGAGCATTCACACCTGGCCGGAATTCAGCCTCGCCAACGTCGACCTGCTCGCGTACGGCCGGCTGAACGGCGAACGGATGATGCAGAGTGTCGAGATGGGTCTCTCACCCACGAGGATCAATGTGACGCGCATGCTGCGCGCGGTGCACTGACCCGCCCATCGACCCTCTTCGCCCGCGCCGTTCACAGCCACCCCGACAGCGACGTGAGGAACGCGTCGAAACTGTCCCGGTGGATCGCGTGCGTGGCGTCCGGCACGGTCCGCACCTCGAACCCCCGCCGTGTCAGCTCCGCCCGCATCGCTCCGCTCACCAGCGTGCTCGGCTCCGCCGCCTGGACGAGGGAGCGGACGACCGGCTTCTCGGGTGTGTGATCGGCGGCACGGTAAGCGGAGAGGGCGAGCGCGGATCTCTCGTCCCAGGCGTCCAGCGCTGCCAGCTCGGCCGCGACCTCCCGCTCCCCCCACTGCGGGCGCAGACTTCTGATCAGCAGCCGAGGCGCGCGTTTGAACAGGGTGAAGACGGCCGGGTCGAGGGTGCCGTCCGGGCCGCCGAGCCGCCAGGCCGGCTCCGAGTAGACGGCACGCCCCGGCTTCAGCTCCGACACCGCGAGCGCCAGGGCCAGCGCGCCGAGCGAATGTCCCAACGCCAGCTCGGGGCCGCGGGGGAGCGTCTCCAGCAGGTCCTCCGCGAACAGATGGGGCGCGTATGCCCCCCGGCCGCTGCCGCCGTGGCCGCGCAGGTCGACGGCGACCACCCGGTAGCCCCGTCCGGTCAGGACCGGCACCAGCTCGTGCCAGGTGCGGTGGTCGGCCATGAGACCGTGGACGAGGACGGCGAGCCGGTCGCCGGTGCCCCACTCCCGGGTGTGCAGTCGCATGCGGCCGCCGCCCTCACCCGGCCGCGGCGGCTTCGTCCGCCGCCGCGGACGCCAACTCCCCGAAGGCGTCCGCGGACTCGGGCAGCACCCAGAGCCGCTCCGCCCACCCCGGCGCGCCCAGTTGCCGGCCATGGCGGACGATTCGTCTGGTGACCGCCTCCAGCACCTGGAGCCGATACGGCCACAGTGCCTCCTGCTTGGTGCGTACTGCCGCCTCCGACGCCGGGACCAGCACCGGGACCAACCCGGTCGGCCCCGGGCCGACGGCGAGCCGGCCGGCCTCGGCCTCGGCGTCCGCGAACAGCGAGTACGGCATGTCCTCGTAGAAGGCGACCCGTTCGGGCTCCAGCACCTTCCGGGAGATCAGCTCCAACGCGGCCTGCCGGGTCAGGACATGGTCGACGTGGCCACCCACGGCCAGCGGTACGAGCACCAGGGGACCGCCCTCCACCTCGACGGCCAGATCGGCGGTGACGCGCTCGAACAGCTCGGGCTCCGTCGCGCGGGCCGCGTCCATGTCGTGCGGCTCGAGGAAGTACCCCTCGCGCCAGGCGGACCGGTCGGCGGCGTCCACCTGGCCGAGCACCGTCAACTCCGCGCCGAGCACGCCGCACGCCACCCGCTCCTCCTCCAACAGCAGCCGGGAGGCGAGCGCGGGACGGCTCCGGTAGTAGGGGCGGCGCGTCCAGGTCTCCTGCGAGAACACGTCCACCACCCGGCCACCGAACCGGGAGAGCAGTCCGCCCAGGGCCAGTTGGGCGTCGTCCGGGTGCGGAGACAGGCAGATCAGGGCGCGTGACGGTGACGAGCGCGGCGGCGGAGCGGCGACCACCAGGCCGGCCGCGTGCCAGCCGGCGATCAACTCCCGTTCCAGGGGCGGCCAGGAGCGGTAGGGCCGGGTGCCGTCGCACGCGTGCCACAGTGGTGCGGCCGACGCGGGGACGAGCTCCGGATCGACCGGCTCGCCGAGGAACCGCACCTCACCGCCGTCGAACTCGGTGTGCGGCAGCCGAATCGGCCGGTCGTCCGCCGCGAGCGCGTGCGAAGTTCGCCTGACCAAGGGGGTGGAGGAGGGGCGCTCTGGCATGCGCAGGAGTGTAGACCAAGGGTCGATCATGGAACTATGGGAAGGGAACGACGGGAAGAGCGCACGACAGGTCTGTGATCCGCACGCGACGAGAGGTTCGAACAGCATGTACGTACTCACCCGGGGACTGGGTGCGCCGGAGGCCGCCTGCTTGCGGGAGGCCTGTGAGCGCATCGGACTGCCGCTGAAGGAGCCCGCGGCGCAGGACCCGCGGGGGCTGGCCGCGCACGTCGCCGACGATCTCCTCGTCGCCTTCGTGGCCGCCGAGGCGGACGGCTCGGCTCCGCTCGAACTGCGCGAGATAACCCGCGAAGGCGCCTACGCCGTCCTCGTGCAGGCGGCGCCGACCGCCAAGGGCACGCTCGCGGCGGTCCGTTCGGGGGCCGGCTTCGTCATGGCCGCACCCCTCGACGTCGAACGCCTCGCGCCGTTCCTGACCTACCTGCGGGACGTCGCCGCCCCCGCCTCCGCCCAGGTCCTCGACCTGGACGAGACCGGCGTGCTCACCACCCCGTCCGCGTCCGTGCGGCTGTCCGACGCCGAGGCGAAGGCGCTGCGCGCGCTCGCCGACCGCCGGGCCGTCATCGTCCCCCGGCCCGATCTGCTGCGGCTGACCGGCGAGGACCCGCGGGACGTCATCGAGGCGCTGCGGGCCCGGTTCCGGGAGGTCGGCTCGGGCGCCCAGATCCTCAAGGTGCCGCACATGGGGTTCCGGCTCGTCGGGGAAGTGCGGCTGAAGGCCACCGCGTGACAGGGGCGCTCCGCCCGCCGCGCCCCGTGCAGGTGTGGTCGGGCCGTCTGCCCGACGCGCGCCCGGGGCTGGTGGGACTGCTCGATCCCGTGGAACGCGGCCGATACGAGGCGACGGCCGACCCCGCCAACAGGGCCCGTTTCCTGGCTGGTTG
This sequence comes from Streptomyces phaeoluteigriseus, assembly GCF_001896135.2. Classification (GTDB taxonomy): domain Bacteria; phylum Actinomycetota; class Actinomycetes; order Streptomycetales; family Streptomycetaceae; genus Streptomyces; species Streptomyces phaeoluteigriseus. Next base: position 18,629 of record NZ_MPOH02000022.1, on the reverse strand, counting down.
TGCCGTGAGCCGACTGGTGCTCGGCGAACTGCTCGGTCTGCCGCCCGCCGACGTGCCGCTGCGGCGCGTGTGTTCGCGCTGCGGCGGACCGCACGGCAAGGTCACGCTCGACGTACCGGCCGGGAGCGCACACGCGGACGTCCGCTTCTCCGTCTCGCACAGCGGTGACCTGATAGGGCTCGCCGTCTGCCGCGGCGCGGAGGTCGGGCTCGACGTCGAGGACGGCGTCGGCACCGATGTGGAAAGGGTGGCCCCCCGTGTCCTCGCCGACACGGAACTGGCCGCCCTGCACGCGCGCCCGCCCGCCGAACGGCCCGCGGCCTTCCTGCGCTACTGGACACGCAAGGAATCCGTCCTGAAGGCGATCGGTGTCGGCCTGCGTGTTCCGCTGCGTCGGCTACGGGTGTCGGATCCCGAGCTGCCACCGGCCGTGTTGAGCTGGCCCGAACAGTTGGATGTCTGCCATGAAGTGCGCATGGCGGATACGGTGGTCGGCACGACGCACCCCGCGTCGGTCTCGGTGACGGGAACGACTGAAGTGACACTCGTGCGGCACGACACCTCGGCGATCCTCCGGGCGTGGCGGTAATTCCGCTTCTTTGCATCGACTTCTTTACAGACCACGGGGAAGGGTTAGGGTCAGATGTCGGACGTCGTGCTGTTGACTCCGCGTGAGATAGCCACCGGAGCACTCAGCCTGAACAACCAGAACGTGACCGTCACCGACGAGGAGTACGTAAAACTCGATCCGGCACTGCGGATCTTCTACGAGAAGGTCCGGGAAAATCTGGGTCTGGCCTGCATCACCGGATACCTGCGCAACGCCGGACACTCCGTCACCTCGCTGAACCTGCACGGCCGTACGCCCAGCGACGAGGCCATCATCGACCTCATCCGCCGGGAGCGCCCCCGCTTCGTCGGCATCAGCATCATGTACGACCTGCACATCATCGACGCCATCCGGCTCATCCGGTGCGCGCGGATCGCCGATCCTGACGTATTCATCGCCATCGGCGGCGCCTTCTGCACCTACAACGCGAAACTCATCGCCGAGCAGGTGCCCGAGGCCGACTGCGTCACCTTCGGCGAGGGCGAGTTGACGGTTGTGGGCATCATGGACCGGCTGACCTCCGGCGCCGACTGGCGGGAGACCCCCGGGCTGTTCTACCGCGACGGCGACCGGGTGCGCAGCAGCGGCATGCCCGTGCTGCCCGACCTCGCCAACCTCGTCTGGCCGGCCCGTGACGTGCTGGAGTACCACCGGGCGGCGGGTATCGCGACGCCCGTGGCCTCCACGTTCACCAGCCGCGGCTGCCACGCCAAGTGCACCTTCTGCTACGCGCCCCGCCAGCCCGGAGTGGTCGACGGCTTCTGGCGGATGCGGCCCCCCGCCGACGTCGTCGACGAGATCGAGTACCTGCAGCGGGAGTTCGGCACCCGTTTCATCTGGTTCAACGACGACAACTTCGGCGGGGCGTTCGGCGACGGCTTCGCACACGCCGTGGAGTTCGCCGAGACCGTCCTCACCCGTGGTCTGAAGTTCCAGTTCCACTGCGAGTTCCGCGTCGACTCCGGGCTGATCGACCACGAGGCCCTCGACCTGCTGCACCGGGCGGGACTCTCGTCCGCCCTGCTGGGCATCGAGTCCGGGTCGCCCGGCATGCTGCGGCGGTTCAAGAAGGGCACCACGGTGGCCTACAACCTCGACGCCGCCCGTATGTTCAAACGCAAGGGCCTCGGCCTCGACCCCGGCTGGATCATGATCGAGCCGAAGACCACCATCGACGAACTGTGGGAGAACCTCGAGTTCATCGTGGCCGCTCGCATCCACGAGGCCGACAACCCGTTCTTCCTCATCAACCGTGCGATCGCCCTGCGCGGCACGGAGATGTACGACAAGATCGAGGAGCCGCTGCCGCTGGCCGACATCGAAGGCATGGAGGGCGCCGCCTACGAGGTCCTGCGCACCGCTCGCCGTGACTACCGGGTGCCGGACCCCCGAGTCGAAGCCCTGTGGAGCGCCTGGAGCGAGGTCGGCGAGGAGATCAGCGACCGCAAGGAGAACGTCCTGCCCTTCATCGCCCAGAAGATCGCCCTGGGCGCCCGCAGGCTACGGGGCACGGAGCACAACCCGCGCGCCTTCCTCAGCAGGCTGCGGGCCTGGCGCAACGGGCTGCCGGAGCTGTTCCTCGCCTTCATCAACTACGGGCTCGTCCTCGCCGAGACCGACCCGCCGGACCTCGCCACGCGGCTCACCGCCGACCTGCGGGACCTGGTGGCCGACTACGACGCCGAGCACCTCGGCGAGTCCTTCGAGGACTTCGGCGAGCGGGTGGAGCGCATCTGCGGCGCCGAGGCCCTCGTCGCGGCGGGAGCGGGCCGATGACCCTGCGGTACGGAGTGGTCGGCTGCGGTCGCGTCTTCCAGCGTTACCACCTGCCCGTCGTCACCGACCACGAGGACTACACTCTCGTCGCCGCCTGTGACACCGACGCCGACAGCGCGCGCTCGGTGCTCGGCGCGGCGGCCGACGGCGTCCTGGTCACCACGAGCCTGGAGGAGTTCCTCACGGTCGGCAGGCCGGACGTGGTGGCGGTGTGCACCCCCAACGACGCCCACACCGAGCCCGTGCTGGCGGCGCTCGCGGCCGGGGCGCACGTCCTGTGCGAGAAGCCGCTGGCCGCCGACCTCACCCAGGCGCGCCGACTGGCCGGGGCAGCGGGCGCCGACCGGCTCGCCGTCAACCTGCCCTACCGCTTCCACGAGCTGGTACCGGCGTTCCTCAAGGCGCTGCCCGAGGGCCCCTGCGAGATCACCCTGACCTTCACCACGGCCGGTCAGCGGCTGTGGCGGCCGGTGACGAACTGGTACGGCGACGCGGCGCGGGCCGGTGGCGGGGCACTGGTCGACCTCGGCGCGCACGCCCTGGACCTGCTGGTCACCGTCTTCGGGCGGCCTCGCCCGGTCGCCTGCCGGGTCGACGCGAGGGGGGTGGAGGAGCGGGTGATCGCCGACCTGGAGTTCCCGGCAGGCCCCGCGAAGCTGCGCATCGATCGCCGCAGCCGGGTCATGGGCCTCACCCTGGAGGCCACCGCGGCCAACGGCGAGACCACCGTGCTGGATCTGCGGCGCGGCGAGGTCCGCAGCGCCGCGGGCACGGTCACCGCCGAGGACCGCCGGCCCGAGCTGGCGGCGATCCGCGGCTTCCTCGACACGGTGGCGGGCCGGCCCGGGACCGCACGGTGGCCCCGGCTCAGGCGTTGGAGGTGCAGGAACTCATCGCGGCGCTGTACGCCGACGCCGAGTGCGATCAGGAGCTGACGCTCTGAGCGACGCCCTGTCCGGTTGCGGGGGCGCCGGAGATGACCGGCCGGAACGTCTCCTTCAGCTCCCGCAGCCGGGCGCGTGAGCGCTCACCCGAGTACAGATGCGTGGCGCCGATCTCCTCCTCGGTGATCCGGTCCAGGAAGAACAGGTTGATGACGTCGGACGGCGTGGCGCAGGTCTTGCAGAAGCTGAACCGCGGCCGGTCGTGCATGAACAGGTCGTAGTGCTGGTGCGAGCCGTACTGGTCGAGCAGCAGTTTCCGGTCCTGCGCCAGGTTGCCCATCGGCTTGACCCAGGCGTGCGGGCACGCGGAGACGTCGCCCTGGCCGAAGAGCTGGGCCATGGTCGCCGTGACGAAGCACCCGAGGGTGCGCACGTTCGTCTTCAACTGCTCGGCCATGTGCTCGACGTAGGCGCGCGGCGGCAGGACGTCGGCGAACTCGTCGTAGTGCTCCACGAGCGGCATCAGGTGGTCGCCGGGCGGCGGGCCCATGCGCTCGGCGGTGTCGCCGCGCACGGGGAAGAAGTAGAGCGTCGTGCTGCCCGCGACCTCGTCGCGCAGGTACCGGGCGAACTCCAGCTGGCCCGCGTAGTTGGCGTCGGTGAGCACCGACTGGATGTCGATGCGCAGCCCGGCCTCGGCCGCCGCGTGCAGACTGCGCATGATGACGTCGTGCAGCTTCGCCTGCTTCGGGGGCAGCCGGTGCCGGTTCAGCTCCAGCGTGTGCCCGTCCAGGGAGATGTTCAGCTGGACGTTGCCCATCGCCGCGAGGGCCTCGATGCGCCGCTCGTTGAGGAACACGCCGTTGGTGATGACCTGGACGGTCTCATAGCGGCGGCTGGCCTCCTGGACGAACTCGGTGGACCCCTTCAGCCAGAAGAACTCACCGCCGGAGAGCCGCAGAATGGGCGCGTCCACGTGCTCGTGATACATGTCGAGTATCTCGTGCCAGTCCTGGCGGCGATCGGTGGTGAGGCGCAGCCGTGCGTCGGGCACGTTCATGAGGAGGTTGTACTCCTCGGTGAGGCAGTAGGAACAGCGCATCTGGCAAAGCTGTTCCTCGATGACCATGTCGTTCATCAGGAACGGGAGTCGTCCGCCTTCTGCCGCCGAGGCGGTGAGGGCGGCACGAAACTTTTCCTTAAGGCGCATGTAAGTCCCCGATTTGCGGTCGGCATGGGATTTGCGGTTCAGGTTCGCTCGACCGGTCAACACTAACCGCTCGGCAACCCCACGGCCATAGGCCCTGGTTGCCACCGCGTGAGCGTCAAACGCCCTGCACAGGGCGGCAACTGACGGTCGGCGCACGTCAGGGGTGGACCTTGATCCGCACCTGTGCGTAGCATGCCGTCGGTCGAGGCCGGACAGGCACGGGGGCACTGAAGGCATGAGCGTAATCCGTTCACGGGCGGGGAGCGGGGGGACGGAAGTCCGTGCCCGCCGTATCGACGTCCGGCTGAAAGACCACGACTACGCCGTGCACGTGGGATCCGGCGCCCGCCGACTGCTGCCCGCCGTCCTGAGGGAACTGGGCGTCGGCCGCGTCGCCGTCGTGAGCAGCATGCCGGAGGGCGAACTCCCGGACCCCGGCGTACCGTTCACGGTGGTGCCGGTGATCGACGGCGAGCGGCACAAGACGCTCGCGTCGGTCGAGACCTACTGCCGCGCCTTCGTCGAGGCTGGGCTGACCCGGTCCGACGCCGTGATCGCCTGCGGCGGCGGCACGACGACGGACACGGTGGGCCTGGCCGCCGCCCTCTACCACCGCGGAATCAAGGTCGTGCACCTGCCGACCACCCTGCTCGCCCAGGTCGACGCGAGCGTCGGCGGCAAGACGGCGGTCAACCTGCCCGAGGGCAAGAACCTGGTCGGCGCCTACTGGCAGCCCAGCGCGGTGCTGTGCGACACGGACTTCCTGCGCACCCTGCCCCGACGCGAACTGCTCAGCGGATACGGGGAGATAGCCCGCTGCGCGTTCATCGGCGCAGGCGATCTGCGCGGGCTCGACCTGACCGAGCAGATCGTGGCGAGCGTCACGCTCAAGGCCTCCGTCGTCGCCCGCGACGAACGCGACCAGGGCCCGCGCCACATCCTCAACTACGGCCACACCCTCGGGCACGCCATCGAGCGCGCCACCGACTACGCCTGGCGACACGGCGAGGCGGTCGCGGTCGGCACCGTGTTCGCGGGGCTGCTGGCGGGCAGGCTGGGGCGTATCGGGGAAGACCGGGTGGCCGAGCACCGGGAGATGGTGGAAAGCTTCGGACTGCCCACCTGGCTGCCGTCCGGCGTGCCCGTGACGACCCTGGTGGAGCTGATGCGGCGCGACAAGAAGAAGGGACAGGACGCCGACTCCACGCTGACGTTCGTCCTGGACGGCCCGGGCGGAGTCGAGCTGGTGCCCCGCGTCGAGGCGCACGTGGTCTCCTCCGTCCTGGCGGACATGCCCTCGGGCCCCGCCCCCGCCTCGGCCTGAGGAGCGCCATGCCCGACGCCCTGCCCGACCCGAGCGCGATATCGGGGACGACACGGCTCTACGTGGTCCTGGGCGACCCGGTGGCCCAGGTGCGCGCCCCCGGTCTGCTCAACGACCTGTTCGCGCGCACCGCGCGGGACGCGGTACTGGTTCCCGTGCACGTCGGCCCCGAGGGCCTGGGCGAGGTGATGCGCGGACTGCGCCGCATCCACAACCTCGACGGCATCCTCGTCACCGTGCCGCACAAGATCGAGGTGTGCCGGTACGCCGACCTGTTGGGCCCGGCCGCCGAAGTGGCCGGCAGCGCCAACGCCCTGCGCAGGAACCCCGACGGGACCTGGCTCGCCGACAACTTCGACGGGGCCGGCTTCGTCCACGGCCTGCGCGCCAACGGCCACGACCCCACGGGCGCGACCGTCGCCCTGGCCGGGGCGGGCGGCGCCGGACGGGCCGTCGCCGCGGCCCTGCTCACCGCGGGCGTCGCCCAACTGCGGTTGTACGATCCCGACTCGGACCGCCAGCAGGACGTACTGGCCCGGCTGGACGCACGTTGGCCGGGACGCGTACGGTCCGGCGTGGAGGGCGACTTCGACGGTGAAGGCGACCACGAGGGCGGCCGGGTCGACATCGCGGTGAACGCGACCCCGCTGGGCATGCGCCCCGGTGACCCGCTCCCCTTCGACCCCGCACGCCTGCCGCGTACCTGCGTGGTCGCCGACATCATCATGAAGCCGGCCGAGACCGCCCTGCTCAAGGCCGCCCGGGACGGCGGACGGCCCGTGGTGCACGGACGCCACATGCTCGACAGTCAAGTACTCCTCTACCAGGAGTTCTTCGCACTGCACGCACCGGAACGAAACGGGAGGTGGGAGCCGTGATCGACCACGCACAGGCCGTGGCCCTCGCGCAGCGGGCGCTGGCGCACCTGGAGGCCGGCACGACGGACCAGGCCGAGGACGTGCTGCGGGTCCCCGTCGCGGAATACCTCGACCCCGACCGGTGGCAGCGGGAGATCGACCTCGTCTTCAAACGGGTTCCGCTCGCCCTCGCGCTGTCCGCCGAACTCCCGGGCGCCGGCTCCTACAAGGCCCTGGACGTCCTGGGCACCCCGGTGCTGCTCACCCGCGGACAGGACGGCGTCGTACGGGCGTTCCTCAACGTCTGCCGACACCGCGGCGCCCAGCTGTGCCCGGCCGGGACCGGCACCCGGCACCGTTTCCGCTGTCCCTACCACGCCTGGGTGTACGACGACCAGGGCAGCCTCGTCGCCGTGCACAAGCCCGCGACCTTCGGGGACGTCGACACCGCCGAGCTGGGGCTGCGGCCACTGCCCGTCACGGAGAGCCTCGGTTTCGTGTGGGTGTGCCTCACCCCGGGCGCCACGATCGATCTGGACGCCTGGCTCGGTGACTACGCACGCGAGCTGGAGCGGCTCGAACTCGACAAGTGGCACGTCTACGAGCAGCGCGAACTGGCCGGTCCCGGCTGGAAGGTGGCCTTCGACGGCTACCTGGAGAGCTACCACATCCAGGCGCTGCACCGCACGACGTTCGCCCCCACGTCCACGTCGAACCTGATGGTGGTGGACTCCTTCGGGCCGCACCAGCGGATCCTGTACCCGGTCAAGTCGCTGAAGACGCTGCGGGACATCCCGGTCGAGGACTGGGAACCCGCCGCGCACTGCGGCACCGTCTACACCGTCTTCCCCAACGTGTCGATCGCCGGCGCCTGGGAAGGACACGGAGTGGTGTCCCAGATCATGCCCGGCCCGGGGGTGGACGCAAGCCGTACCGTGCAGACCATCCTGACGCGTGTGCCACCGGTCACCGAAGAGGACCGGCGCTACACGGCGGAGTTCAGCGAACTCGTCGAAAGAGGCGTTGCGGACGAGGACTATCGCACCGGATTCGACGTGCAGGCGGCTTTGTCCTCGGGGGCGAATACGCACTTTGTCTTCGGGCGCAACGAGTTGGCGTTGCAGCATCACCATCGCTGGCTCGACCGCCTGCTCGCGGACGCCAAGTAGGGCGCTGGCGAGGCATTTTGTCGTCTTGCCAGGATGGACAGCTTCTGACCCACCGACTAGATTGTCACTTGTCCGAACGAATGAAAGGCTGTCTGTGAACCGCGACGAAGTACTCCAGGAGATCCACCAAATCGCCAAGGAGTTTGCCGCCTCCAGTGGTCGTACGGTGAACGAGAACAGCAGCAACTTCCTCGAAGCCTATGGATTCACCTCGCTGGACGCGCTGGAGTTCCTGCTTCTCCTCGAAGAGCGCTTCGGTGTGACGTTCGAGGACGAGGATCTCACCGAGGACACGCTCACGTCCGAGGACCGCCTGGCCGACTACGTCGTCGAACGTCTCGGCTGAGTCCCGGGGACTCGGCACATGACACCCCCCAAGCTGACGGAAGTCGCTGAGGGATTCTCCGTGCACGCCGTGAGCGCGCTCGACGCGCGCTTTCTGTACCGCGAGATGTTCGAAGGCGGAACCTACGCAGGCATCGCCCTTCCCGACGAACCGTTCGTCGTCGACGTCGGGGCGAACATCGGCCTCTTCACGCTCTTCGTGAAGCAGCGGCGGCCCAAGGCGCGCATCGTGGCCTTCGAGCCGCTGCCCGAACTCGTCGCGGCGCTGCACGCCAACGTGGCGGAGTTCGACCTCCACGACGTGTCCGTGCACGAGACCGCGCTGGGCAGCGAGGAAGCGGCCGGCGTGTCCTTCCGCTACTACCCGCTGCTCCCCAGCAGTTCGACCCTGTACCCGCAGGATCAGGGGCAGTTGAGGGAACTGCTGGGCAGGAGCTTCCCGCCGCGGGTCGTGGAGCGGATGTTCCAGGGACGCGAGATCACCGTCGCCGTCGACCGGCTCTCCCGCCACATCGGTACCGACCGCCCCGTCGACCTGCTGAAGATCGACGCGGTCGGCTCCGAACTGGAGATCCTGCGTGGTGTCGACGCAGACCTGCGCCCCCTGCTGCGCAACGTCTTCATCGACGTCCAGGACGTGCACGGCCGGGTTAACGAACTCTGCCTGTACCTGAGGGAGATGGGTTTGGAGCCCAGCGTGCTGAAGCCGCCGATGGCGGACGGCGAAGACACACTGAACTACCTGATCCACGCCGTGCAGCCGTGACACAAGGAATCCTGCGAGCTCGAAGAGGGGAAACACGGGGATGCTGACGCTCGGCCTGGGCGGGTCCAACCACGACTTCGCCGCATGCCTCGTCTCCGACGGCGTCATCGCCGCCGGGATCGAGGAGGAGCGGGTACGCCGGGTCAAGTACTCGGTCGGAGTCAACTCGCTGTTCAACCAGTCGTGGCGGTACTGCCTCGACATGGCACAGGCGCGCCTCGCCGACGTCGACGTCATCGTCGCCGACGACACGCTGCTGGCGCCCGCGTACTTCCCCTTCCGCAAGCGCATCCACCTGATACGCCATCACATGGCGCACGCGGCCAGCACCTTCTTCCCCTCACCCTTCGAGCGGGCCGCCATCCTCGTCGTCGACGGGGCGGGCAGCCTGATCGACGACCGGGGCGTGGAGACCCTCACCACCGCCGTCGGCGAGGGCACCACCATCACCGAGCTGTCCAAGGTGCTCGGCACCAACTGGTCCACCGACGGCCTCAGCTCCCTGCGGGTCTACCAGGCCGGCGACAGCGACCACTCCCTCGGCTACATGTACAAGGCGGTCAGCAAGGCCATCGGCTTCGTCCTGTACGAGAACGAGTACGAGGGCCGCCACTGGTACCTGTCCGAGGACGGCAAGACGATGGGCCTCGCGCCCTACGGCACCCCGCGCTACTGCAAGGAGTTCCGCGAGTACCTCACGCTGTTGCCCGACGGCGGCTATGAACTGCACCTCAAGAACGGCGGCCTGCTCGACTTCATCGAGCACGCCCTCGACGGCTACGAGGGCGACGAACGCTTCGCCCGCGCCGCCGACCTCGCCTACGCCGCCCAGGACATGCTGGAGGAGACCCTCCTGCACGTGGCCCGGCGGCTCCACGCCGACACCGGGCTCACCGACCTGTGCCTGGCCGGCGGCGTCGCGCTGAACTGCGTGGCCAACGGCCGCCTGCTGCGCGAGACCCCCTTCGAGAACGTCTTCGTGCAGCCCGCCGCGGGCGACGGCGGCTGCGCCGTCGGCAACGCCTACTACGGCTACCACGTCATCGCCGGACAGCCCCGCGAGGCCCCCGCCCGCACCGCCCAGCGCCACGCCTACCTCGGCCGCACCTACGGGGACTCCGAGGTGCGGGCCGCGCTCGACGCCTGCGGACTGCCCTACCGCAAGGTGGACGAGCCGTCCCGGGTCGGGGCCGAACTGCTCGCGCAGGGCAAGCTCCTGGGCTGGTTCACCGGCGGATCGGAGTTCGGGCCGCGCGCCCTGGGCCACCGCAGCATCCTGGCCGACCCCCGGCGCGCCGAGATGAAGGACATCATCAACGCCCGGATCAAGCACCGCGAGCCCTTCCGGCCCTTCGCCCCGGCGGTGCTGCGCGAGCACGCCGCCGACTACTTCGACCTCGACATCGAGTCGCCGTACATGCTCATCGTGGCCCCGGTACGGCCCGAGAAGCAGGGCGAGGTCCCGGCCATCGTGCACGTCGACGGGACCGCGCGCGTGCAGACCGTGACAGCCGAGGACAACGGCGCGTACCACCGGCTGATCGCGCACTTCCACCAGTTGACCGGAGTACCGGTGGTGCTCAACACGTCGTTCAACGACAACGGTCAGCCGATCGTGGAGACACCGCAGCAGGCCCTCGAGTTCTACGGCGGCAGCCGACTGGACTGGATGATCATGGAAGACTACGTGGTGGCGCACTCGGCCGACGACCTGGACGCGCTGGCGTCGACCTGGTCGGCGGCGACCGGCAGCCCCGCCACCGACTGACACCGAAACTGAGAGGGACGCACAGTGGCTCTGGCACTCGACGGTGGCCATCCGGTCCGCCGCCACGACTTTCCGGCCTGGCCGTACCATGACGACACCGAGCGCGCGGCGCTGATCCGCGCGGTCGACCAGGGCCAGTGGTGGCGAGTCGGCGGCTCCGAGGTCACCTCGTTCGAGGCGGAGTTCGGCGAGTACCACGGCGGCACGGCGCTCGCGGTCACCAACGGCACACACGCCTTGGAGCTGGGCCTGGAGCTGCTGGGTCTGCGGCCGGGTGACGAGGTGATCGTGCCCGCCTTCACCTTCATCTCCACCTCCATCGCCGTACAGCGCGCGGGCGGCGTGCCGGTCCCGGTCGACGTGGACCCCGTGACGTACTGCCTCGACCCGGCGACCCTGGACGCCGTCCGCACACCGCGCACCCGCGTCGTCATCCCCGTGCACATGGCCGGGCACGTCGCCGACATGGACGCCATCGGCGCCTGGGCGGCCCGGCACGACGTCGTCGTCTTCCAGGACGCCGCACACGCGCACGGTGCCGTCTGGTCAGGCCGGCGCATCGGCGACTTCGGCACGCTCGCCGCCTTCAGCTTCCAGAACGGCAAGCTCATGACGGCGGGCGAGGGCGGGGCGCTGCTGCTGCCGTCGGCGGAGCGGTTCGACGAGGCGTTCGCCCGGCACAGCTGCGGCCGGCCCATGGGCGACACGACCTACGAGCACCGCACCCCGTCGTCCAACTACCGCATGACCGAGTTCGCCGGAGCGGTCCTGCGCGCCCAGCTCGGCCGGCTCGCCGAGCAGAACGCGCGCCGCGAGAGCCGCTGGAAGACCCTGTCCGCGGCGCTGCGCGAGATACCCGGCGTGGTCCCGCAAGGCCGCGACCCGCGCTGCGACCTCAACCCCCACTACATGGCCATGGCGCCCTCGACCCCGCCACGCACCCCGGGACCGACCGCGACCTGGTGGTAAGGGCGCTGGTCGCCGAGGGCATCCCCGCCTTCGTCAACTACCCGCCGGTGTACCGCACCCAGGCCCATGAGGCGCTGCGCGGCAACGGACTCCCCGAGACCGCCGAGCTCGCCGAGCGCAACCCGGTCAGCGAACACCTGGGCTCGCACGGCTTCTGGCTGCACCACCGGGTGCTGCTCGGCTCGGACGCCGACTGCGCCGACGTCGCCGAGGCCGTGGCGAAGGTGCTGTCCGAACTGGCGGGGAAGAAGCGTTCCGCCTGATGAGGGTCGCCGTTGTCGGGCTGGGCTGGGTGGCCCGCGAGGTATGGCTGCCGCGGCTGGTCAAGCACCCGGACTTCGACGTCGTCGCCGTGGTGGAGCCGCGGCCCGAGGCCGTCGAGCGGGCCGGCGCCCTGGTGGCCGGGGCGCGCGTGTACGCCGGACACGAGGAGCTGGGGCGGGGTGAGGCCGACCTCGTCTTCGTCCTCACCCCGAACTACACCCACGGCGCTCTCGCCGGCCACTTCCTGCGCCAGGGCCTCGCAGTCTTCCTGGAGAAGCCGACCGGCACCGACTTCGGCCACCTGCGGCTCCTGGAAGACGCGGCCCGCGACGGAGGAGGACGGCTGCTGCTGTCCACCGCCGCCCGCCACCGCTCCGACGTCGGGGAACTGGCGCGCCTCGTCGCGGACGGGGCGCTCGGCACGCCCCGGCTCGCCGAGCTGAGCTGGGTCCGCTCCCGGGGCATTCCCGGCAGCGACTGGTTCGCCCGCCGGGAGACGGCCGGCGGCGGCGTCCTGGTCGACCTGGGCTGGCACGTCATCGACGTCCTGCACCACCTGTGGGGCGCCTCCGGCGTGCGCCACGCCACCGCCCTGCCCTTCTGCGACTTCCTCACCCGCGAAGGCTGGGGCGCCGACTGGCACGCCGGCGGCGCCGCCCTCGCCAACGCCGATGTCGAGGACCAGCTCACCGCCCTGGTGGCCACCGAGCGATACGGCATGTACCTGCGCTTCGCCTGGGCGTCGCACGAGACGGTCGACCGCACCCGGCTGGTGCTGCACGGCACCGAGGGCACCGCAGAGCTGACCACCACCTTCGGCTTCAGCCCCCGGCGCGTGGCCGAACCGACGCTCACGCTCCGGAGGGAAGGCGGTGAGCGCCGGGTGCCGCTGCCCCCGGCCGGTGTCGGTGACGAGTACGACCTGCAACTCGACGCCCTGGCCGACGAACTGGACCGGCCCGACGCCACGGGCCGGGCACTGCGCGAGGCCCGCGAAGCCCTGGTCGTGGTCGAGGCCTGTTACCGCGCCACGTCCGCCGACTGGACAGCACCGGAGACGAATTCATGACTGCATCCCTGTCCGAACCCACGGCGCTGCGCTACGAGCCGCTGCGCGGCCTGGCCCTGTGGGGCGAGGAGGAGAAGGCCGCCGCGCTGGACGTGCTGGAGAGCCGCTCGCTCTTCCGCTACTACGGTCCCGCGCTCCAGCGCCGCGTGGAGCGGTTCGAGGAGCGCTTCGCCGCCCTCCACCAGGCGCCCCACGCGGTCGGCGTGTCCTCCGGGACCGCCGCCCTGACCTGCGCCCTGATCGGCATGGGGATACCGGAGGGCGGCGAGGTCATCGTGCCGTCGGCCACCTTCATCGGCTGCGTCAACGCCGTCGTGGCCGCGCGCGGCGTCCCCGTCTTCGCCGACATCGACGAGTCGCTCACCCTCGACCCCACGGCATGGGAGCAGCTCGTCACCGAGCGGACCTTCGCGGTCATGCCCGTCCACCTGAACAACGCGGCCGCCGACATGGACCCCATCCTGGCCGTCGCCCGCAAGCACGGCATCCGGGTACTGGAGGACGCCGCCCAGGCCTGCGGTGTCAGCTACCGGGGACGCCCGGTCGGTTCGATCGGCGACGCGGGCGCCTTCAGCTTCCAGCTGGAGAAGAACATCACCGCCGGCGAGGGCGGCGCCGTCGTCACGACGGACCCCGACGTCCACGACCGGGTGGTCCGCTACCAGGACCAGGGCGGACAGTTCACCACCTCGCGCAGCGGCGAGCGCGGCGGCGCCGCCGGCGAGGCCTTCCTCGGCGCCAACCTGCGGATGACCGAGATCGCCGGCGCCCTGCTGTCCGTACAACTGGAACGGCTCACGCCGATGCTGCGGCGGCTGCGCGACATCGCCCGTGCCGTCCGCGCCGACCTGGCAGACCTGGAACTCGAGTGGCGGCGACTGCCGGACGAGGAGGGCAGCGGGGGCGATCTCACGGTCCTGCTGGACAACCGGATGGCTGCCCGCCGGTTCGTCACCGCGCTCACCGCGGCCGGCATCCCCGCGGCCACGCTCTACTCGGGCCGCCTGGTCCAGCAGAACCCCGCCGTCCGCGCCGGCCGCACCCCGTGGGGCGTCGCCTGGGACGCCACCGCGCGCCTGCGCGCCAGCGAGGCCGTCCTGGGCCGGTCCGTCACCGTCGGACTCGGCGCGACCATGACGGACGACGACGTCGCCCACCTGGTGGCGAGCCTGCGGACGGCGGCCGACGCCGCGCGAAAGGGAGCCGGCGGTGAGTGAACTCCGGGCCGTCGTCCTGGACCTCGACGGCGTCCTCATCGACAGCATCCACGTGATGCGCAGGGCTTTCCAGCGCGCCTACGACCTCACGGTCGGTGACGGCGAGGCACCCTTCGAGGAGTACCTGACCCACCTCGGGCGGCACATGCCCGACACCCTGGCGATCATGGGCCTGCCGGCCGGGATGTACGAGCCGTTCGTCGTCGAGAGCCGCAAACTGGTCCACGAGATCGAGCCGTGTCCCGGCGCCGCCGAACTGCTCGCCGGACTGCGCGAGGCGGGCGTCCCGACCGCCGTCGCCACCGGCAAGACCCACGGCCGTGCCGTCGAGGCGCTGGCGGCGACGGGCCTGCTGGACCTGGTGGACGCGGTGTGCGGCAGCGACGAGGTGGCACACGGCAAACCGGCTCCGGACATCGTCCTGCTCGCCCTGGAGAAGATCGGCGCCGCCGCCGAGGGTGCCGTCATGGTCGGCGACTCCGCGCTGGACCTGCGGGCCGGCCGCGCGGCCGCACCCGGACCGCCGCCGGTCTCTGGGGCCAGGGCGACCGGGCCGAACTGCTCGCCCATCAGCCCGATCTGGTGGCCGGCTCGTGCGCCGAGCTGGCCGCCCTGCTGCACCGCCGTGAAGGGATCCCCGCGTGACCACCGCCTCCACCTCCCGTGACCTCCTGCTGCTCAACGGCCCCAACCTGGGCACGCTCGGCACCCGGGAACCCGGGGTCTACGGCACCACCACCCTCGCCGAGGTGGAGGAGGCGGTGGCCCTGCGGCTGGCCCGCGCCGGGTACGGACTGCGCTGCGAACAGCACGACGGCGAGGGCGAGTTGATCCGTGCGCTGCACAAGCACCGGGACACCGCCGCCGCGATCGTCAACCCCGGCGCCCTGATGATCGCCGGCTGGAGTCTGCGCGACGCCCTCGCCGACTACCCGGCACCCTGGGCCGAGGTGCACATCTCCAACGTCTGGGCCCGCGAGTCCTTCCGGCACAACTCCGTCGTCTCCCCGCTCGCCGTCGGCGTGATCGCGGGCTTCGGCACGCACGGGTACGAACTCGCCGCTGACGCACTGGTGCGGCGGCTGGAGACGGCGGGGGAGGGCACGGCGAGGTGACGGCCCGGGATCTGTGGCAGGCGTTCTCCCGGGCGGACCTGGACCCGGACGCGCTCGCGCTCGGCGACCTGACCCGCCGTACGGCCGTCGCACGGGTGACGGAGCTGGCGGAGCGCCTGCGCGCCCAGGGCGTGCGGCCCGCCGAGACCGTCGGACTCCAGGGACCCAACCAGCCGGAATGGGTGCTGGGCCTGCTCGCGCTGATCGCGGCGGGTGCCTGCCCCCTGCTGCTGCCCGCGGACTCGCCACCGGCGGAGACCCGCAGGCTGCTGAGGACCGCGGGGGCCCGCCGGACACTGGTGGCGGATCCCGACGGGGCGGACTGGGCGGTGCTGTCGGCGCAGGACGCCGGGGCGGACAGAGGGCTCACCGGCGACGCGGACTCCGAGGCGGCCGCCCACCATGCCCCCGGCACGGTGCTGCTCGCCTCCTCCGGGTCCACCGGGACGCCCAAGGTCGTCGCGCGGTCGCAGGGTTCCGTGCTGGACGAGGGTGTGCGCTACCACCGCGCCGGTCTGGCGCGGCCCGCCGACTCGGTGCTGCTTCCGTTGCCGCTGAGCCACGCCTACGCGCTCGGCTGGCTGGCCGGCGCGCTGGTCGCCGGGGCGCACGTCGACCCGGTGCCGCCGCGTGCCGTGGGCGCCGTGCACGCGCGGCTGCGGCAGCGGGCGACGGTCCTGGTCACCGTGCCCGGCCTGGCCCGTGTCCTGGTGCGCCGCAGGGCCCTTACGGACGACGCGCCCTACCCGGCGCTGCGCCGGGTGATGGCCGGCGCCGGATACGTGGACGCCGGGCTGGACGCGCTGTGGACCCGCACGCTCGGCGTGGGCGTCTCCCGCAACTTCGGCTCCAGCGAGACGGGCGCCGTGCTGTGGGGGGAGCCGGGGCTGCCGTCGGGAGCCGTCGGCCGTCCGATGCCGGGCGTCCGGGTCGACCTGCTGGACCCCGACGGCACGCCCCTGCCCGGCGCGGGCGCGGCCCAGGGAGAACTCGCCGTCGTCCTGGAGGACGGCTCCACCCACCGCCTGCACGACCTCGCCGACCGAGACGAGCACGGCGTTCACCGCATCCTGGGCAGAGCCAGGCTCGGAGTGGTCCGGCGCGGGGCCCGCTGGGTCTCCACGATGGAGGTGGAGTCGGTGCTGCGGGCGGCCCCGGGCGTCGCCGACGTCTCGGTCACGGCCACCGGCCCGGACGACTCCGACGACCAGGGCCTCACCGTCGAGTACGTGCCCGCCGACGCCGAGCTGGCCGCCCCGCGGCTCGTGCAGGCCTACGCCCGCGCCGAACTGGCCGCCTACAAGGTGCCCGACAGTTTCCAGCCGTGCTACCGCCTGCGCCGGTCCGCCGTCGGCAAGGCGCAGGCGGCCCCCGTGTACCGCCTCGCGCGTGCCGGCGCCCACCCGGACACGCCGGCCGAGCAGGTCCTGGCGGCGGCCCTCACCGAACTCGGCCTGCCCCCGCTCCTGGCCGACGGCGGCACCGCCGCCGACCTGGCCCGGACGGCGGGGCTGCGCGCGGAGGTGCTGTCGCCCGTGTTGGACACCGCGTGCGCGCTGGGGCTGTTGGTCACCGACGCCGACTCCGCGGGGGCGCCCGGCGCCTGGGCGTACCCGCCGGACGCCGTCCCGGCCGGCCGGGCGCTGGCGGCCCGGGTGCGTGGGGAAGCGGCCGGCGAGGGGCCGCGGCTGCCGGCCGCTCTGGCCGGACCACCGCCACCGGACGCGGGCCTGCGCGCGGCCGTCGAGGAGCTGCTGGCCGAGGCCGCCGTCGACGGTCCGCTGCTGGAGATCGGCGACGGCGATGTCCCGCCGTCGGCCGACGCGGAGTACGGCGCCTGCGTGGTCCTCGGCGGTGTCCACGGCCCGGCGGCCCGACTCGGCTCACTGGCCGCGCTGCTGAGGCCGAAGGGACTGCTCGTGGTGGCCGACACCTTCGTGGCCGACCCGCTCGCCCTCGCCGACGTGACGAGCCGCGTGACGGCCGTCCGCTGGCTGGTCGACGGACACCTGCACTGGTGGACCCCGCAGGAGCTGCGGGCGGGCCTGGAGGCGGTGGGCCTGCGGGTGGAGGAGAGCCACGGTACCGAGCACGCGCCCTACACGATCCTGGCCGCCCGGAAGCCGTCGTGACCGGCACGCGCCCGTTCACGGATTCCGCTGCGCCGGGCCGCTTCCTCGCCGTGGACATCGGCGGCACCAAGATGGCCCTGCGCGCGGTGGACGCCGGTGTGGCCGTGCACGAGCACACCGTCCCGTGGCCCGCCGGCGGTGACGCGGCAAGTCAGTCGGATCTCCTGGCGGCGTCCGTGGCCGAGGCGGTCGGCGTGCTGGGGGGAGCCCCCGTCCGTATCGGCGTGGCGGCGGCGCCCAACGTCGGTGCCGACGGGCGCGTCGTGAGCTGGCCCAACCGGCCCGAGTGGGTGGGCCGTTCGCTGCGCGCGCCCTTCGTGGGCAGCGGCGCCGAGGTCCTGTTCGGCGACGACGCCACGCTCGCCGGGCTGGCCGAGGCCCGTTCCACCGGCAGTCGGGACCTGGTCTACCTGGGCATCGGCACGGGTGTCGGCGGCGGTCTGGTCAGCGGTGGCCGACTGCTGACCGGCGCCTGGGGTACGGCGGGCGAGCTGGGCCATCTGGTGGTCGATCCGGAGGGCCCGCGTTGCCGGTGCGGCACGCGCGGCTGCCTCCAGGCCGTGGTGTCGGCCGGGGCTCTGGCCGCTCACGCCTCCGCGGCCCGTGGACTGGCCACGACGACGGCCGAGTTGGTGGCGGGCGTGCGGCGGTCCGATCCGTGGGCGGAACGGACCCTCGACCACGCGGCCGACCTGATCGCCCGCGCGCTGCGGGTCCTCGTGGAACTCGTCCAGCCAGCGCACGTACGCATCGGTGGTGGCCTCGGAGCCGCGCTCGCGCCCCTGCCCGGCCGGGTCGCGCGGCGGCTGTCCGAGACGGCCCGCCCGGGGCGGCCGCTGCCCGGGATCGGGCCGGCCGTCCACGGTCCGCACTCCTCCCTCGCCGGTGCCGTCCTGCTCGCCGCCCACGGCCCGAGCCTGATCGGTGGGGCGGACCCGCTCCACGAGGGGAGCCCGGCATGACCCGGCCGACGGTCAGCGTGGTCATCCCCACCCGCGACAAGGCCGACAGTCTGCGGCTCGTCCTGACCTGCCTGGCCCGGCAGGTGTGCCCGCAGCCCCACGAGATCGTGGTCGTCGACGACGGCTGCACCGACGGCACGCCGACGTGGTGGCTGCCGCCGCCGCACGGCTGCCCGTGCGCACGGTGGCGGG
>NZ_MPOH02000021.1:8117-11243 GCF_001896135.2 Streptomyces phaeoluteigriseus | reverse complement strand
AACGCCAACACCCGCCAATACCCGGCCCGAAACGTCTCCCCCACCGTCTTCCCCACCAACTGCCCATACCCCCCGACCTCCAGCACAGCGAACAACAACACCCGCCGCTCCACCGGAATCGCCCCCAGAATCTGCCGCCCCATCATCGCCCCCGCGAACGACGGCGCAGCCAGATGCGTAACACTCCGACTCCGCGTCAACGCCTGCGGATGCGCAGCCCGCAACGTGCGATAGACGGCCGTAGCGAAGTCGTCGTCGTACAACCGCAGCACCACCCGCAGATCGGGCCGCAACGACCGCCCGTACAGGGCGGCTTCGAGATTCGTCGTGTCCGAGCTGGTCACAGCCAGCAACGCATGCGCCCGATGAATCTTCGCCGCCTCCAGCACCCCCTCCTGCGTGACATCCCCCAGCACCACCGGCACCCGCAACCGCCGCGCCACCGCGACGCCCCGCGCCTCCGGCGCGAGCTCCACGCACACCACGGGAATGTCCAGCTCACGCAACCGAGTCAGCACCCGCGTCCCGATCTTCCCCAGCCCCAGCAGCACCACATGCCCACCGAGCCCCCGCGGCGGCCGCCGCAACGCACCGGCGGTCCGAAACGTACCCAACCCCTCCAGCACAGCGGCCAGCAACACCGGCAGCAACAGCAACCCCACGAATCCGGAGAGGAGTTGAAGGACCTGTCGCTCGGTCGACGCCCCCACCGCCGGATCGTTGATCGAGAACAGATCGAGCAGCGTCAGATACACCGCCCCCAGCGGATGAACCCCGGTCACCAGCCACAACGCCACCGCGAGCGCGACGACACACCCCACGAGCCCCGCCAACGACCACCGCAGCCGCCGCGAGAACAGCGAGGCGAACGGCGCCACGACCCCGGCCCCCCGCCCGGAGGGCAACGCGGGCCCGGCCGAGTACGACACCTGCTCCAGCACGACACTGCCCCGCCCTCTCGCGGCGGCGACGGTCGCCTCGTCCGGCAGCAGCAGCGGTCCCTGTTCCCCGCTGGCCTCGGAACCGTCCGCGAAGGAGGGGTCGTTGCCGGTCACGGACAGCAGCGCGAGCGTGGCCAGCCCGGGGGCCGGTCCGAGGTCGGCGACCCGCCCGGCCCCGGGAGCGGGCCGTTCGACGGCCCGCAGCAACAGCCCGTCCGTCTGGACGACTTTGGTGGTACCGGCGACAGCGGTCGCGGCCAGCGCGGGGGCGGCGGTGTCGGCGTCGGACAGTACGGTGGTGGAGGCGTCGCCCACGGCGTACTCACCACCCCCGCCGATGATCGCCAACGCGGAGGCCTGGTCGAGAAGTTCCTCGATGTGCTGGCCCAACCGCCGGTTGTACAGCCGCAGGACGAGCCGCAGCCGCGGATTGAGCCGACGGGCGGTGAGGGGGGCGGCGGTGTTCCGGGCGGGTGTATCCGTCCGGGGTGGCGCTGTTCGGCACCACCGCCGTCCGCCGTCCGGCTTTTCGCGTTGCTCGGTCCGAACGGGGCCGGCAAGACGACCGCCGTGAAGATCCTGTCCACGCTCATCACCGCGGACGCCGGTGACCTGCACGTCGGCGGTCACGACCTGGCCACCGATCCCCAGGCGGTGCGGGCCGCGATCGGTGTCACGGGCCAGTTCTCCGCCGTCGACGGCCTGATCACCGGCGAGGAGAACATGCTCCTGATGGCCGACCTGCACCACCTGCCCAAGAGCCAGGGCCGCCAGGTGACCGCCGACCTGCTGGAACGCTTCGACCTCACCGAAGCCGCCAGGAAACCCGCCTCCACCTACTCCGGCGGCATGAAACGCCGCCTCGACCTCGCCATGACCCTGGTCGGCAGCCCACGCATCATCTTCCTCGACGAACCCACCACCGGCCTGGACCCCCGCTCCCGCCACAACATGTGGCAGATCATCCGCGCACTCGTCTCCGACGGCGTCACCGTCTTCCTCACCACCCAGTACCTGGAAGAAGCCGACGAACTCGCCGACCGCATCGCCGTCCTCAGCAACGGCCGGATCGCCGCCGAAGGCACCGCCGACGAACTCAAACGCCTCATCCCCGGCGGCCACGTCCGCCTGCGCTTCGAAGACCCGCAAGCCTACGAGAGCGCCGCCACCGCCCTGGGCGAAGTCACCCGCGACGACGAAGCCCTCACCCTGCAGATCCCCTCCGGCGGCACCCAGCGCGAACTGCGCGCCATCCTCGACTGGCTCGACACCGAAAACATCGAAGCCGACGAACTCACCGTCCACACCCCCGACCTCGACGACGTCTTCTTCGCCCTCACCGGCCCCGCAACCCTCCCCCACCAGCCCAAGGAGAACGCCCGATGAGCACCCTCCCCCTCGCCGTGCGCGACTCCACCACCATGCTGCGCCGCAACCTCCTGCACGCCCGCCGCTACCCCTCCCTCACCCTCAACCTCCTCCTCACCCCCATCATGATGCTGCTGCTCTTCGTCTACATCTTCGGCGACGTGATGAGCGCCGGCATCGGCGGCGGCAACGCCGACCGCTCCGACTACATCGCCTACATCGTCCCCGGCATCCTCATGATGACCATCGGCAGCACCGTCATCGGCGCCGCCGTCTCCGTCTCCACCGACATGGCCGAAGGCGTCATCGCCCGCTTCCGCACCATGGCCATCCACCGCGGCTCCGTCATCATCGGCCACGTCGTCGGCAGCGTCCTGCAAGTCCTCGCCAGCCTCCTCCTCGTCGCCGCCGTCGCCCTCGCCATCGGCTTCCGCTCCACCGACGCCACCGCCCTCGAATGGCTCGCCGCCTTCGCCCTCCTCGCCCTCTTCGCCCTCGCCCTCACCTGGATCGCCGTCGGCATGGGCCTGGCCAGCCCCAACGCCGAAGCCGCCAGCAACATGGCCATGCCCCTGATCCTCCTCCCCCTCATCTCCAGCGCCTTCATCCCCGCCGACACCATGCCCGGCTGGTTCCAGCCCATCGCCCAATACCAGCCCTTCACCCCCGCCATCGAAACCCTGCGCGGACTCCTCCTCGGCACCGAGATCGGCAACAACGGCTGGATCGCCATCACCTGGTGCATCGCCCTCTCCGCCCTCGGCTACCTCTGGTCCACCTCCCTCTTCAACCGCGACCCCAAGTAACCAGGACGACC
>NZ_MPOH02000021.1:0-8017 GCF_001896135.2 Streptomyces phaeoluteigriseus | reverse complement strand
GGCGGTGGGTGAGGGGGCCGGCGGAGAGGGGCGGGTCCTGGGGTACGGCTACGAGGTAGCGTCCGTCCACCCAGGCCGACCAGCCGTTGGAGCACAGCACGTGCCCCCAGTCGCCGCGCCGCTCGACGAGCCGGACGGGCAGCAGCGGGTCGAGGGGGACGGTGGGCCGGGCGGGGTCGGGGGCCTCCCAGGCGGGCATGCCCTGCTGGGGGACGACATGCGTGGGCCGGAAGCCGGGGGTCGTCATCGCGGGCCTACTTCCGCATCACGGCGGGTTCGTGCCGGCGCAGCAGCCGGGCGACGACGTATCCGAAGAGGGCCGAGAGCACGACGAGCATGCCCACGTCGAGCAGCCACACGCCCGTCGAGTGCGCGAACAGCGGGTCTCCGGTGAGGTCGCCGGGCACGATCCGCGCGAGGTCGAGGGTGCCCGCCATCGCGCCGAACGCCCAGCGGGAGGGGACGAGCCAGGCCAGCTGCTCCAGGCCCGGCACGCCATCCAGGGGGAGCAGGGCACCGCAGAAGACGACCTGGACGATGGCGAGCAGCACCAGCAGCGGCATCGTCACCTCCTCCTTGCGCACCAGCGCGGAGACCACCAGGCCGAGCATCATCGCGGTGAAGGCGAGCAGGGCGACGGCGACGGTGATCTCGGCCAGCGGGGGCATCAGCACGCCTTCGCCGCCGGGGGCGTCGAGGTCGACGCCGAGCAGGGCGACGAGGGTCAGCACGACCGCCTGCACGACGGTCACGGCCCCCAGGACGACGACCTTCGACATCAGGTACGCCGATCTGGACAGGCCGACGGCGCGTTCGCGCTGGTAGATCACGCGTTCCTTGACGAGTTCACGCACGGCGTTGGCGGCCCCGGTGAGGACGCCGCCGACGCACAGGATGAGCAGCGCGTTCATCGCGGTGTCCCGGGTGAGCTGACTGCCGGCGAGGGCGCGGGCCATGGCCCCCATCACGAAGGGCAGGGCGATCATGATGGCGAGGAACGTGCGGTCCGCGCTCAGCGCGGCCGTGTAGCGGCGGACCAGGGTGGCGAGCTGGGCGCCGCGGCTGCGCGGCCGGGGCGGCGCGGGTACGACGACCGGGCCGGAGGGGGCGAGGAGGGGCTGGGCGCTGGAGTCGAGGACGTAGCGGCGGTGCAGGGGCGAGGCCGCGTACTCCCCGGCCCAGTCGCGGTCCCGGTCCCGTTCGAAGGCCTCGAAGGCCTCGGGCCAGTCCGTGAATCCGAAGAAGGCGAGGGCGTCGTCGGGCGGGCCGTAGTAGGCGATCCGGCCGCCGGGCGCGAGGACGAGGAGGCGGTCGCAGACGTCGAGGCTGAGGACGCTGTGGGTGACGACGACGACCGTGCGGCCGTCGTCGGCGAGGCCGCGCAGCATGTGCATCACCGAGCGGTCCATGCCGGGGTCGAGTCCGGAGGTCGGCTCGTCGAGAAAGAGCAGGGACGGCTTGGTCAGCAGTTCCAGGGCGACGCTGACGCGTTTGCGCTGACCGCCGGAGAGGCTGTGCACGTGCTGGTCGGCGCGCTGTTCGAGGCCCAGTTCGCGGATGACCTCCTGGACGCGCGCCCGGCGCTCGGCCTTGGCGGTGTCCTGGGGGAAGCGCAGTTCGGCGGCGTAGGTGAGCGCGGCGCGGACGGTGAGCTGGGCGTGCAGGATGTCGTCCTGCGGGACCAGGCCGACGCGCTGGCGCAGTTCGGCGTAGTCGCGGTAGAGGTCGCGGCCGTCGTAGACGACGGTGCCGTGGTCGGCGGGGCGCTGTCCGGTGAGGGCGCCGAGGAGGGTGGACTTGCCCGCGCCGCTGGGTCCGACGACCGCGAGCAGGCACTTCTCCCCCACCGGGAACGACACATGGTCGAGGAGGACCTTGCGGCCGTGGTCGACGGCGACGGTGAGGTCCTGCACGTCGAGGGAGACCTCCCCGGTGTCGACGTACTCCTGGAACTCGTCGCCGACCAGGCAGAACGCCGAGTGGCCGATGCCGACGATGTCTCCGGGGGCGAGGGGGGCGGCCGTGACGGGCAGGCCGTTGAGGTAGGTGCCGTTGTGGCTGCCGAGATCGGCGATCTCGTAGGTGCCGTCGGCCAGGGCGCGCAGTTCGGCGTGCCGGCGGGAGACGACGAGGTCGTCGAGGACCAGGTCGTTGTCGGGGGCGCGGCCGATGCGGACGGTGCGGGTGGGCAGGGGACGGACGGTGGTGGGCCGCCGGAACGTTCCGGTCACGGCGGGGTTGGCCACCGCCGAGGGTCGTTGCGGTGCCGGCCGCGGGCGGCCGCTCAGGACGGCGCACGGGCCGTCGTCCGGGCTGCCGAAACGGATGACGCTGCCGGGGCCGATGCCCCACTCGTGGATCCGGCGCCCGTCCGCGTAGGTGCCGTTGGTGCTGTGCTCGTCCGCGAGCGTCCAGTGGTCGCCGTCGGGCCGCAGCACCGCGTGGTGCCAGGAGACACGGACGTCGTCGAGGACAATGTCGCTGAGCGGGTCGCGGCCCACGCGGTAGTCGTGGCTCGGGATCATCACCGTGGTGCCCGTCTCGGTCTCCAGCACGAGTTCGGGTGCGGTGAGTGGGATCGGCGGTTCCGCCATGTCGGAATTCTATCGATTCGCACCCTTGTGCGCCGTGCGAGGGATCAACGGAGGTCCGGCAGTGGCGGGCCCGGCCACGGGCGTCAGCCGACCGGCATCACCAGCGGCGGGATGGTCCGCTGCATGCGCAGGGCGTCGACCGACTCCGCGAGCAGTTCGTACTCGGTGGTCTCGTCGCTCGCGGCGATCCGCACCAGTCGCCCGACCGCCAGTTCGTCGGCGACCATTTCCTGCCGGTCGACGTCGGCGCACCAGGCCCGCAGCAGGCGGGGGACGTCCGGCGCGGTGTCGGCGACCGGGACGAGGGCATGGGGCGGAATGCGCGTGTTCTCCGGCTGGGGGTCGAGTCGCTCGGCGATCCAGGAGGCGCGGTCCCGCAGCCACCACAGGGCGAGGGCCAGCGTCGGGGCCCGGTAGGTGCCGAGAGGTACGCCTATGCGGCGGCCGTCGCACACTCCGTACGCGGTGACATGGCACAGGAATTCGTCGTGCACGTCCTTCTCCCCCGTCGCTCGCTGCCGGTGCGGGCCTCGCTTTCCGTGCGGCTCCTGTGGGGTGAACTGCCCCTGCTATGTGAGTATGTTGACTACTGAAACACTGTCACCATGCTTTTTTGGCCACTCTCCTGGCATATTCCATGCCGTTCATGGCCGAAATACGGCGGGCGTGAAGTGGCCCCCCTCATCAGCCGCGGGTAATCGATCCAGGGGATCAAGGCCGTGATCACAGCCTGAGCGATGAATTCACGCGCTCGCGGCGGTCTACCCGGAGAAGGCCGGAAGACCGCCGCGAGTGGAGGACACCATGACCGCCGACGCACACGGGGAACACGAACACGTGGAACACATGGAAGCGGAATTCACCGCCGTCCTGCGCAAGAGCCCCGAGAAGGGCGGCTGGACCTATGTGATCTGGCCCGAGTCCGTTGATTTCTTCGGCACCCGCGGACTGGTCAGGATCGGCGGAACCGTCGACGGACATCCGTTCCGGAGTTCGTTCATGGCCCTCGGGGACGGCACCCACAAACTTCCCGTCAGGGCCGAGGTGCGCGATGCGATCGGCAAACAGGAGGGTGACGTCGTCACCGTCCGTCTGACGGAACGGATCAGCCGTTGATCACCGCGTCGATGCGGGCCAGCTCGTCCGCCTCGAAGTCCAGGTTGTCCAGGGCGCCGACGCTGTCCTCGATCTGCCGGGCGCTGCTCGCGCCGACGAGGGCGGAGGTGACCCGGCCGCCGCGCAGCACCCAGGCCAGCGCGAGCTGGGCCAGGGACTGGCCGCGGGACTTGGCGATGTCGTCGAGGGCGCGCAGCTTGCCCACCAGCTCGCCGGTGAGCGCCTCGGAGTTCAGGAAGGGGCTGTCACTGGCGGCCCGGGAGTCCTCCGGGATGCCGTCGAGGTAGCGGGCGGTGAGCACGCCCTGCTCCAGCGGGGAGAAGACGATGGAGCCGACCTGGAGCTCGTCCAGCGCGTCCAGCAGGCCCTCGCTCTCGGGGCGCCGGTCGAGCATCGAGTAGCGCGGCTGGTGGATGAGCAGCGGGGTGCCCAGCTCGCCCAGGATGCGCGCGGCCTCGCGGGTCTGTTCGGCCGAGTAGTTGGAGACACCGACGTACAGGGCCTTGCCCTGCTGGACGGCGGAGTGCAGGGCGCCCATCGTCTCCTCCAGGGGAGTCTCCGGGTCGGGGCGGTGCGAGTAGAAGATGTCGACGTGGTCCAGGCCCATCCGGGTCAGGCTCTGGTCCAGCGAGGACAGCACGTACTTGCGCGAGCCCCACTCGCCGTACGGACCCGGCCACATCAGGTAGCCGGCCTTGGTGGAGATCACCAGTTCGTCGCGGTACGGCGCGAAGTCGGCCTTGAGGAACTCGCCGAGCGCGGACTCGGCGGCGCCGGGCGGCGGGCCGTAGTTGTTCGCCAGGTCGAAGTGGGTGATGCCGAGGTCGAAGGCGCGGCGGAGGATGGCCCGCTGGGTCTCCACCGGACGGTCGGGCCCGAAGTTGTGCCACAGTCCGAGCGAGAGCGCGGGGAGCTTCAGGCCACTGCGTCCGGTGCGCCGGTAGGGCATGTGCGCGTAGCGGTCGGGGTGTGCGGTGTACAACGCGACTCCAGGAGGGGGTTGGCTCGGAGGATCGGCCCACGGCAACCGTGGATCGGTTCACGGGACCGTCCCCCACTCTCACCCCGCCTGCGGGTAGTGGTCCAACAGAAGAATCCGATGGTATTCAGCGGATACGCTTCTCAATCATGGAACTGCGCCACCTCCAGCACTTCGTCGCGGTCGCCGAGGACCAGCACTTCACCCGGGCCGCCGAACGCCTGATGGTCTCCCAGTCGGGGCTGTCGGCGTCCATCCGCGCGCTCGAGCGGGAACTGCGGGCGCCCCTGTTCGTCCGTACCACCCGCCGGGTGACCCTGACCGAGGCGGGCCGCGCCCTGCTGGCGGAGGCGGAACGGATCCTGGCGCAGGTG
Source organism: Streptomyces phaeoluteigriseus (assembly GCF_001896135.2). Classification (GTDB taxonomy): domain Bacteria; phylum Actinomycetota; class Actinomycetes; order Streptomycetales; family Streptomycetaceae; genus Streptomyces; species Streptomyces phaeoluteigriseus. The sequence goes on along the minus strand of NZ_MPOH02000021.1, from coordinate 2,954 downwards.
CGGGCCGCGCACGAGGCGGTGGCGGCCGTGCAGGGCGTGGTGCGCGGCACCCTGTCCGTGGGCACCGAGCAGTGCATCGCCGGGGTGCACGTGGCGGGGCTGCTGGCCGCGTTCCGGCGGCGTCATCCGGACGTCGAGATCCGGCTGCGGCAGTCCGGCTCGGGCGCCCTCGCCGAGGAGGTGGCCGCCGGGCGGCTGGACCTGGCCTTCGCCTACCGCACGCAGGCCGACAGCGACCAGCTGCGCTCCGCGTCGCTCACCGACGAGCCGATGTACGTCCTGTGCCATCCCGACCACCGGCTGACCGGCGCCGCCGCCGCGCTCACCCCGGCCGACGTCGCGACGAGGTGTTCGTCGACTTCCACCCCGACTGGGGCCCGCGCCGGGCCACGGACGCGGCCTTCGCGGCGGCCGGGATCCGCCGTACGGTCGCGCTGGAGGTCAACGACGTGCACAGCCTGCTGGACCTGGTGGACGAGAACCTCGGCATCGCCGTCGTACCGCGCCACTTCCGGCACAAGCGGGAGGCGCTCACCGCGCTGCCCCTCAAGGGGACCGGCGAGGTGGTGTACGAGACCGTCGCGCTGCTGCCGCCCGCCCGGGCGACCAGCCCGGCGGCGCGGGCCCTGATGGCGCTGCTGGAGACGGAGCGTGGGTAAGGGTCCGGCCAAGAGGCGGCGCCCGCGCGGCGGGTGCGCGATGGTGGACGTATGCATGCGAAGGACATCCTCATCGACGGCTACGGCCGCATCCGGGAAGAGGTCCACGCCGCCGTCGAAGGCCTGGACCCCGACGACCTGAACGCCCGGCCGACCGCCGAGACCAACTCGGTCGCCTGGCTGGTCTGGCACCTCACCCGCGTCCAGGACGACCATCTGGCCGACGCCTTCGGGCTCGATCAGGTGTGGCTGGCACAGGACTGGGAGAAACGGTTCGGCCTGGATCTGCCGCGCCTGGACACCGGGTACGGGCACAGCGCGGCGAAGGTCGGCGCGGTGCGGGTCACCGACGGCGACCTCCTCACCGGGTACTACGACGCGGTCCACGCGCAGACCCTCCAGGCGCTGCGCGGGGTGACGGCGGCGGACCTGGAGCGCGTCGTGGACGAGCGCTGGGACCCGCCGGTCACCCTGGGCGTACGTCTGGTCAGCGTCCTGTCCGACGATCTCCAGCACGTCGGACAGGCCGCCTATGTGCGCGGGCTGCTTCAGAGCGCCGCCGCGTAGGCCGGCAGGACGACGTCCTCGATGAGGGCCCTGCGCTCGTCGAACGGGATGAACGCGCTCTTGAGGGCGTTCACCGTGACGGTGCGCAGGTCCTCGACGGTCCAGCCCGCCTCCTCGACCAGCAGCGACATCTCGCGGGTCATCGTGGTCCCCGAGACGAGACGGTTGTCGGTGTTGAGGGTGACGCGGAAGCCGAGGTCCTTCAGCGCGGTGATCGGGTGCTCGGCGATGGAGGTGGCGGCACCGGTCTGGAGGTTGGACGTGGGGCACATCTCCAGCGCGACACGGCGGTCCCGCACCCAGCCGGCCAGGCGGCCGAGCTTGCCGTCGACGATGTCGTCGGTGATGCGCACGCCGTGGCCGATGCGCTGGGCGCCGCAGACCTGGAGGGCCTGGTGGATGCTGGGCAGGCCGTGGGCCTCGCCGGCGTGGATGGTGAACGGGACGTTCTCGCGGCGCAGGTGCTCGAAGGCGTCCAGGTGGTCGGCGGGCGGGAAGCCGTCCTCGGCGCCGGCGATGTCGAAGCCGACGACGCCCGCGTCCCGGAAGGCGACCGCGAGGTCCGCGGTGGCGCGGGTCCGGTCGAACATGCGCATGCCGCACAGCAGCGTGCCGACGCGGACCGGCGTGCCGGCCGCGGCCGCCTTGGCCATACCGGCCGCGAGGCCCTCCTGGACGGTCCCGACGACCTCGGGCAGGGTCAGGCCGCCGTCGAGCATCAGCTCGGGGGCGTAGCGCACCTCGGCGTAGACGACGCCGTCCTCGGCCAGGTCGAGGACGTACTCCTCGGCCGTGCGCAGCAGGCCCTCGCGGGTCTGCATCACGGCGAGTGTGTGTTCGAAGGTGGCTATGTAGCGGACCAGGTCGCCGGAGTTGGCGGCCTCGAAGTACCAGGCGGCCAGCTCGTCCGGGTCGGTGGTCGGCAGGGGGTGGCCGACCGCGGCCGCCAGTTGACGACGGTGGCGGGGCGCAGGCCGCCGTCGAGGTGATCGTGCAGGACGGCCTTGGGGAGCCGACGGAGGGTGGCGGTGTCTACGCGCGTAGCGGTCATGGTGGGTCTTTCCTCGGGCGTGGCGTGGCGGTGGGGCGGTGGGGCGGTGGGCCGGGTGAGGGGGCTGGTCCTGGCCGGTGGGTCAGCCGGCGGGTTGGAGCAGGTCCCAGCGGTTTCCGTACAGGTCCTGGAAGACGGCGACGGAGCCGTACGTCTCGTGCCGGGGCTCCTCCAGGAAGGTCACGCCGGCGGCGCTCATCCGGGCGTGGTCGCCCGCGAAGTCCTCGGTGTACAGGAAGAAGCCCACCCGGCCGCCGGTCTGGTCGCCGACCCGGGAGCGCTGGGCGTCGTCCTTGGCCCCGGCGAGCAGCAGGCCCGTGCCGTCCTGGCGCCCTCCCGGCCGCACGACGACCCAGCGTGAGCCGTCGGGGCGGGCCTCGTCCTCGACGAGACGGAAGCCGACGGCCTCGGTGTAGAAGCGGATCGCCTCGTCGTAGTCGTCGACGACGAGGGTGACCAGGGCGATGTGACTCATCGGGGCCTTTCGGGAGGGCTGATTAGCGGGAGAGGTTATACGTAAAACTTGGCGAGCGCCAGTCACTTCCGGAGGGAGCGGGTCCGCAGGCGCTCGAGGCGCGGGGCCTACGCCTCGCGCCCCTGCGCGGCCGGGACCGGAGACCGAGGCGGCCGGGACCGGAGACCGAGGCGGGCGGGACCGGAGACCGAGGCGGGAGGTG
>NZ_MPOH02000020.1:306628-324429 GCF_001896135.2 Streptomyces phaeoluteigriseus | reverse complement strand
CCCCTACTCCGAACGGCCCTCCCCCACCCGCCTACTCCGGAGGTCCCCCCGGGCGCTTTCGACCCCCCGTGCGCTCACCGACTTCCAGCTGGACGAGCTGACCCACCGTCTGACGGGCCGCATCACCCGCCTCCTGCGTACCGAACTCCGCCTGGACCGCGAGCGCATCGGCCGTCTCCGCGACCCCCGTCACTGACCCTGTCCGCGCCCCACCGTCCCTGCTGACCAGAAAGGCCCTCGATGTCCCGCGATCTCGACCCGGGCTCCACCATCTTCTTCACCCTGACCATCGACGGGGAGAGCCTCGGTTACTTCAACGGGTGCGAGGGGCTGTCCTCCCAGGTGGAGATCGAGCACCGGCAGGAGGGCGGCAACAACGGGTTCGTGTGGCAGCTCCCCTCGCGCGTCACCTTCTCCACGATCCGGCTGACCCGGCCCCTCACCCCGGACACCACCAAGGTCGCCAAGTGGATCTCGTCGGTCACCACGGGCGTGACCGGCCGACGGCCCAGATCGCGGCACTGCGCGCGGACGGTTCGGAGGTGGCCCGGTGGGGCCTGATCGACGTGCTGCCGGTCAGCTGGCAGGGCCCGTCGCTGGACCCGGCGAATCCGGGCGTCGCGACGGAGGTCCTGGAGATCACCCACCACGGCTTCACGGACTGAGCGGAGCAACGTCATGGCCAAGGGAAGCAAGGGCGGCGCCGGCAAGAGCCTCGTGCGGGCCACGCTCGCGATCCACGAGCCGCCCGTCGGTTCCAGCACCACACCGGGCGGGCTCATCAAGTCGTTCGCGTTCGACTTCAACCCGTCGCAGCTCCAGCTGGGCCGCCGTGCCCAGTGGAAGGTGACGCCGACGGCGGCCGTCCGCGACGGTTCCGTACCGGAGTTCATGGGTCCGGAGCCGCGCGAGATGACCGTCGAGATCTTCCTGGACTCCTCGGACAAGCCGGGCAGCAACACGGTTCTGAAGAAGGTCGAGTCGCTTCTGGAGTGCTGCGAGGTGACGACCAAGAGCATCGCCGCGAAGCAGCCGTCGCCGCCGTGGGTGGTGTTCCAGTGGGGTTCGTTCTCGACGGCCCGCTTCACGTCGTACGTCAGCAGCGTCGATGTGAGCTACTCGCTGTTCGGGACGACGGGTGTGCCCATCCGGGCCACCTGTCAGGTGCGGTTGCACGAGATCCCCAGCAAGACGAAGGGGCAGAACCCGACCTCGGGAGCGCTGACCGCGCAGCGCGTGCACCGGGTCGTCGCGGGGGACTCCCTCCAGTCGCTGGCCTGGCGCGAGTACGGCGACACGGCGGCCTGGCGGACCATCGCCGAGGCGAACGGCATCGACGACCCGAACCGGCTGGCCAACGGCACCGAACTGGTGCTGCCCGCCGTCGAGGAGGTGCGTTTCTGATGGTGCAGTCGGCGTATTCGAGCGTCATCCAGGTCACCCTGGGCGGCCGGCCGCTCCCCTCCGACTTCGCGCCGCTCCTCGTCGAGGGGTGGGTGGACCAGGGTCTCGGGGTGCCGGCCGCCTTCCGGCTGACCTTCCGCGACCCCTACCACCAGGTCCTCGGCAAGCTGGGCGTGAAGTTCGGCACGCCGGTCGTCCTGGCGCCCGTCGCCGACGGCCAGGGCGCGGCGAATCCGCTGCTCACGGGGGAGGTGTGCGGGCTGGAGGCGGACTACGACGGCACCGGCTCCTTCACCGTGATCCGCGGCTACGACCACGGTCACCGGCTGATGCGTCAGCGCCGTGTCGCCGCCTACCGCAACCAGAGCGCCTCGGACATCGCCCGCAAGCTGGCCGCGCAGGACGGCGTGCCGGTCGGACGGATCCAGGCCACGAAGACGGTCTACGAGTTCATCAGCCAGGCCAACGTCACCGACTGGGACTTCCTGGCCCGGCTCGCCGACGAGAACGAGATGGTCATGTCGGTCGACGCGAAGGGCAAGTTCCAGTTCGTGCGCCCGGACCCCGCCTCCGGCGCGCCGGCCACCTCCACGCCCGGCGACAAGAGCCCGTTCGTCCTGGAGGCCGGGACGGACATCCTGCGGCTGCGGGCCGCCGTCACCTCCGCCGAGCAGGTCGGCACGGTCGAGGCGCGCGGCTGGGACGTCACCACGAAGAAGAAGCTCACCGCGACCGCACCGGCCAGGAGCAACCCGGGCATCAGCATCGGCACGACGCCCGGCGAGGCCGCCGCCAAGTTCAAGCCGGCGAAGCTGGTCGACGCGCAACAGCCGTACGACCGGCAGTCCGAGGTGAAGTTCGCCGCCGAGGCCCTCGCCGACGAGGTGACCGGCTCGTTCGCCGAGCTGGAGGTCGTCGCGCGCGGCACGCCGAAGCTGCGGCCCGGCCTGCCCGTGACGCTCGCCGACGTCGGCGCCCCCTTCGAGGGCAAGTACACGGCGACATCCGTCCGGCACGTCTTCGGCGACGGCCGGCACTACGAGGCGTGGGTCACCGTCAGCGGCCGGCAGTGGCGGTCCCTGTACGGGCTCACGTCCGGTGGTGGCGACCCGCACAACGGCCTGCGCCTGCCCGGCACCGCGAACGCCCTGGTCACGGACATCCTGGACCCGCTCAAGCAGGGCCGGGTCAAGCTCCAGTTCCCGTGGCTGGACGACGCCTACGTCAGCGACTGGACGCGGGTCGTGCAGTGGGGCGGCAAGGACGGCGGCTCGATCTTCCCGCTCGACGTGGGCGACGAGGTGCTCGTCGCCTTCGACCGGGGCGCCCTGGACCACCCGTACGTCATCGGCGGCCTCTACAACGGCAGGGACAAGCCGACGCCGGTCAGGGACGTGCCCCTGCACGACGGGGCGCGGCGCCGGGCCGCCCGCCACACCCTGTCCGACCGGGACGGCAACCGCGTCGACCTGCTCAGCCAGAAGACCGGCGGGCGCAAGCAGGGCGTGCGGGTGACGTCCGGCGACGACAGGCTGGTCATCAACCTGGACCGGACGAAGACCGAGATCACCGTCGACAGCAAGGGGTCGGTCAGCATCACCGGCTCCCGGTCGGTGACCGTGAAGGCGGGCACCGACCTCACGCTCAGCGCCGGCCGCAACCTCGCGATCAGAAGCGGCGGCTCCCTCACCCTCAGGGGCAGCCTGGTCAACATCAGGTCCCTGACGGGCGTGGTGTCGGTGGACGCGGCAGGCCTGCTCAACCTCAAGGCGGTCGGCGCCGCCACGCTCAGCGCGGGCACCACCGTGCAGGTCAACTCCACCACCAACGTGGGCATCCGGGCCGCGACGGTCATGCTCCAGGGCGCCGTACTCGTCAACGCCAAGCCGTACCCGCTGCCGTGACGACGCACCGACGGCACGCCGTCAGAACCAGGAGAAGGCAGGTGGCCCTCTGATGGCCGAGCAATTCGTCGGATCGGGCTGGGCGTTCCCGCTCCGCATCGGCCCCACCGGGGGCATCGCCCTGGTCAGCGGCGAGCGCGAGATCGAGGAGGCGATCCGGCTGGTCCTCGCGACCGCGCCGGGCGAGCGCCCGATGCGGCCGGAGTTCGGCTGCGCCATCCACGATCTCGTGTTCGCCCCGGTCAACGAGGCCACCGCGGGCCGTATCCAGCACGAGGTGTACGCCAGCCTCGACCGCTGGGAGCCGCGCGTCGAGGTCACCGACGTCGAGGTCACCGCGGGTGCCGAGCAGGGCGTGCTGTTCATCGACGTCCGCTACGCGATCCGCGGCACCAACAACCCTCGCAGCCTCGTCTTCCCCTTCTACGTCATTCCGTCCCACGACGAGCCGGACTCCCCGGCCTCCTCGGGTACGGCTTCCGAAAGCGACCGCTGATGGCTCTGCCCTCCCCCAATCTGGACGACCGCCGCTTCCAGCAGTTCGTCGACGACGCCAAGCGCTACATCCAGCAGCGCGCCCCGGAGTGGACGGACCACAACGTCTCCGACCCGGGCGTCACCCTCGTCGAGACGGTCGCCCACATGGCCGACCAGATCGTCTACCGCCTCAACCGGGTCCCGGAGAAGAACCACCTCGCCTTCCTGGACCTGGTCGGCATCCACCTGTTCCCGCCGTCCGCGGCCCGCGCCGACGTCACCTTCTGGCTGTCGGCGCCGCAGGAGGAGACCGTGCTGCTGCCGGTGGGCACCGAGGTGGCGACCGTGCGCACGGAGAGCGAGGAGGCGGTGGTCTTCGCGACGGAACGCGAACTGTCCGTCGTACCATGCGACCTGCGTCATCTCGTCGTGCAGCACCAGGGCGAGCCGGTCTCCGACCGGACCACCGACCTCGTCGAGGGCAAGGACCTGCTGTGCTTCTCGGAGGCACCGCAGCCCGGCGACTGCATGCTGCTCGGCCTGAGCGCGGCCGTCCCGCACTGCGCGGTCGCCCTGGAACTCGACAGCCGGGTGGACGGCGTCGGCGTGGACCCGCGCCAGCCCCCGCTCGTCTGGGAGGCGTGGACGGAGGACGGCTGGCAGCCCTGCGAGGTCGACCGCGACGGCACCGGCGGCCTCAACCGGCCCGGCGACGTCGTCCTGCACGTCCCCGCCGGCCATGTCCTGTCCCGCTCGGGCGGCCAGGAGGCCGGCTGGCTGCGCTGCCGCGTCACCGAACCGCTGACCGGCCAGCCCTTCTACACCACCTCGCCCACCGTGCGCTCCGCCGAGGCCTTCACGGTCGGCGGCACCGCCCCCACGGTCCACGCCGAGACGGTGTACGACGAGGCGCTCGGCGAGTCGACCGGCCTGCCCGGCCAGCGCCTGCGCCTGGCCCACGCCCCGGTCGTCGGCGACGACCCGCCCCTCCTCCTGCAGACCGCCGAACACGAGGGCTGGACCGACTGGCAGGTCGTCCCGCACTTCGCCGCGTCCGGCCCCGGGGACCGCCACGTCACGCTCGACGCGCGACCGGCGAGATCGCCTTCGGCCCGGCCGTACGCGAACCCGACGGCACGCTCCGCCAGTACGGCGCCGTCGCCCCCAAGGGCTCGGTGATCCGCGCCCGCCGCTACCGCACCGGCGGCGGCCGGGCCGGCAACGTGGCCCGCGGGTCCGTACAGGTGCTGCGCACCTCCGTGCCGTACGTCTCCGAGGTCGTCAACCGGGAGGCCGCGCGCGGCGGGGTCGACGGTGAGACCGTCGACGAGGCGAAGGTGCGCGCCCCCATCACCCTGCGCGCCCAGGAGCGTGCCGTCACCCTGCGCGACTACGAGGAACTGGCCCGCCGCGCCGCTCCCGAGACGGCCCGCATCACCTGCCTCGAAGGCGAACCCGACGAGCACGGGGCGTACGCCGTACGGGTGTTGGTGGTCCCGCAGGCCGTCCCCGATCCCGGCGGACGGCTCCGCTTCGAGCAACTCGTCCCCGGTGACGCCCTGCTGGACCGCATCACCCGGCACCTCGACGAACGCCGCCTGATCGGGACCCGGTTGGCCGTCGGACCGCCGTACTACCAGGGCATCACCGTCGTCGCCACCGTGCACGCCTTCCGCGGCGTCGACACCGACCGGGTGCGCCGCAAGGCGCACGACGCCCTCTACCGGCACCTCGACCCGCTCACCGGCGGCACCGACGGCCGCGGCTGGCCCTTCGGGCGGCCCGTCCAGTCCGGCGAGGTCTTCGCCGTCCTGCAACGCGTCCCCGGTGTCGAACTCGTCGACCAGGTCACCCTGCACCCCGCCGACCCTCTCACCGGCAAACGCGGCGAGGCGACCGACCGCATCGACCTGTCCGCGCCCGCCCTCGTCTTCTCCTACGACCACCGCGTCCGCGTGATCGGAGACGGCTCATGAACCCGGCCGCACGGACGAAGGGGACGGTCCGATGAGGGGCTCGGTCGACGGGCTCGGCTCGTCCGCCCCGATCGGCGCGATGCTGCCCGCCGTGTTCGCCGACGACGACCTCGCCCAGCGGTTCGTCGCCGGACTCGACGAGGTGATCGCCCCGATCCACAACGTCCTCGACTGCCTGCCGGCCTACTTCGACCCCGCCCTCGCCCCCGTCGACTTCACCCGCTGGCTGGCCGGCTGGGTGGGCGCCGAGACCGACGGCACCGAACCCGAGGAACGGCTGCGGGCCGCGGTCGCCGCCGCCGCCTACCTGCACCGGGTGCGCGGCACCCGGCGCGGCCTCGCGGAGGCGATCCGGCTGGCCTTCGGTGTGCGGCCGGAGATCTCCGAGAGCGGCGGGGCCGCCTGGAGCGCCCGCCCGCTCGGCCCGGTGCCCGGCGAACCCCGCCCCCACCTGCACGTCACGCTCCGCCTGCCCGATCCCGGCCCGGCGGACGAACACCGCCTCGACGCCCTCGTGGCCGCCGCCCGCCCCGCCCACATGCCGTACACGGTCACCGTGACCGTCGCCGAAAGGACCCCGGAGAGATGACCACCCAGAACTGCGCCGAATGCGGCACCCGGGCGGAGCCGGGCCAGTCCTTCTGCGACGCCTGCGGTGCGTCCTCGGCTGGACGGACCGCAGCCCCGCCCGTACGGCGGCGGCGTCGCAGCCCTCCGGTGCCGCGGCGCCGGAGGCAGCCGGCGCCACGAGCTCGGCTCCCGCCCCCGCTCCCGGCCCGGCGCGCACGGGTACGGCTGACACCGCGCTTCGCGCTCCAGTGCTCGCCGGACCACCCCTGGGTGCACAAGCACCCCGAGTGGTTCCATCACCGGCCGGACGGGACGATCGCGTACGCCGAGAACCCGCCGAAGAAGTACCAGGACATCTACCCCATCGCCTTCGACGCCGACATGGACGGGCTGGTCGCCGAGACGCTGCGGGTGCTGCGGCACTGGATGTCGTACGGCGTGCGGATCTTCCGGGTCGACAACCCGCACACCAAGGCGGTGGTGTTCTGGGAGCGGGTCATCGGGGAGATCAACCGCACCGACCCGGACGTGATCTTCCTGGCCGAGGCGTTCACCCGGCCCGCGATGATGCACACCCTCGCGCAGATCGGTTTCCAGCAGTCGTACACGTACTTCACCTGGCGCAACACCAAGGAGGAGCTGACCGAGTACCTGACGGAGCTGTCGGGTGAGGCGGCCTCCTACATGCGGCCGAACTTCTTCCCCAACACCCCCGACATCCTGCACGCCTATCTCCAGCACGGCGGACGTCCCGCCTTCGAGGCGCGGGCGGTGCTCGCCGCGACCCTCTCCCCGAGCTGGGGTATCTACAGCGGTTACGAGCTGTGCGAGAACACCCCGGTGAAGGAGGGCAGCGAGGAGTACCTCGACTCGGAGAAGTACCAGCTCAGGCCGCGGGACTGGGAGGCCGCCGAACGCGAGGGGCGCACCATCGCCCCGCTGATCACCCGGCTCAACGAGATCCGGCGGGCCCATCCCGCGCTGCGGCAACTGCGGGACCTGCACTTCCACGACGTCGACCAGGACGCGGTGATCGCCTACTCGAAGCGAAGCGGTTCGAACACGGTTCTGGTGGTCGTCAACCTCGACCCCCACCACACCCAGGAGGCCACGGTCTCGTTGGACATGCCGCAACTCGGCCTGGACTGGCACGAGTCCGTGCCGGTGCGCGACGAGCTCACCGGCGAGACCTACCACTGGGGCAGGGCCAATTACGTGCGCCTCGAACCGGGCACTCGGCCCGCGCACGTCCTGACCGTCCTGCGACCGTCCACCCCGCAGATCGGAGGGTCACCCACACGATGATCGTCAACGAGCCCGTTCAGGACACCTTCGAGGACACCCCCGCCAAGGACCGCGATCCCGACTGGTTCAAACGAGCCGTCTTCTACGAGGTCCTCGTCCGCTCCTTCCAGGACAGCAACGGCGACGGCGTCGGCGACCTCAAGGGCCTCACCGCCAAACTCGACTACCTCCAGTGGCTGGGCGTCGACTGCCTGTGGCTGCCGCCCTTCTTCAAGTCGCCGCTGAAGGACGGCGGCTACGACGTCTCCGACTACACCGCCGTACTGCCCGAGTTCGGCGACCTCGCCGACTTCGTGGAGTTCGTCGACGCCGCGCACCAGCGCGGCATGCGGGTCATCATCGACTTCGTCATGAACCACACCAGCGACCAGCACCCGTGGTTCCAGGAGTCGAGGAAGGACCCCGACGGGCCGTACGGCGACTACTACATGTGGGCCGACGACGACAAGCAGTACGCGGACGCCCGGATCATCTTCGTCGACACCGAGGTCTCCAACTGGACCTTCGACCCGGTGCGCAAGCAGTACTTCTTCCACCGCTTCTTCTCCCACCAGCCGGATCTCAACTACGAGAACCCGGCCGTGCAGGAGGAGATGATCTCCGCGCTGCGGTTCTGGCTGGACCTGGGCATCGACGGCTTCCGGCTCGACGCGGTGCCCTACCTGTACGCCGAGGAGGGCACGAACTGCGAGAACCTTCCGGCGACGCACGAGTTCCTGAGGCGGGTCCGCAAGGAGATCGACGCCCAGTACCCGGACACGGTGATCCTGGCCGAGGCCAACCAGTGGCCCGAGGACGTCGTCGACTACTTCGGCGACTACGCCTCCGGCGGCGACGAATGCCACATGGCGTTCCATGCTGCACTGGACCCGCCGCATGATCGAGATCCGCAAGCAGAACCCCGCCTTCGGCCTCGGCTCCTACACCGAGCTGCCGTCCTCCAATCCGGCCGTCCTCGCCTTCCTGCGCGAGTACGAGGACGACCTGGTCCTGTGCGTCCACAACTTCTCCCGCTTCGCCCAGCCCACCGAGCTGGACCTGAGCCGGTTCGGAGGCCGCCACCCCGTCGAGCTGTTCGGCGGCGTCCGCTTTCCGGCGGTGGGTGACCTGCCGTACCTGCTGACTCTCGGGGGTCACGGCTTCTACTGGTTCCGGTTGCGCAGGGAGACCGTCTAGAACCCCGAGGCGGGGCGGTTTCTCCCGCCCCGCCCGGGGCACGCATCAGTAACACCCCGACGCCCCCCCGGGGAAAGGACGTGACGCCATGGCGGAAACGGTCATACTCTCCGGCACGACCAGTCCCGGCCTCCTCGCGTCACTGGCCCCCCTGCTGCGCGAGTGGCTGCCACGGCAGCGCTGGTTCGCCGGCAAGGGGAGTCCGGTCACGGGATTCTCGCTGGTGGCGGGCACCGAGCTGCTGCCCGCCGCGTCCAGGCTGGGCCTCTACCACCTGCTGGTCCGCGCCCACCAGGGCGCCGTACCCGGCGACTGCTACCAACTCCTGATCGGCGCGCGCGAGGCGCTGCCGCCCCGGCTGGCGCCCGCGCTGATCGGGCACGTGCCGGACGGACCGCTCGGCGGCCGGACCGTCTACGACGCCCTGTACGACACCCGGCCCGCCGAGGTCCTCCTGGAGGCGCTGCGCACCGAGGCCCGGATCGGCGTCCTGCGCTGCGAACGGGACCCCGGGCAGGAGATACGCGCCGGCCTGGTGCCACGCCGGCTGACCGCCGAGCAGTCGAACTCGTCGGTCGTCTTTGGAGATACGTTCATCCTGAAGCTGTTGCGCCGGGTCGTCCCCGGCGTCAACCCCGACCTGGAGCTGCCGCTGGCGCTGGCCCGCGAGGGCTCCTCCCGGGTGCCCGCGCCGACCGCGTGGCTGCACGCGGACCTGGAGGACGGCGGCGGCGAGTCGTACGTCCTCGGTGTGCTCCAGCCGTACGTGCAGGGCGCGACGGACGGCTGGGAGCTGGCGCTGCGGGAGCTGGCCAAGGGCGAGGACTTCGCCACCGAGGCGCGGGCGCTGGGCCGGGCCACCGCCGAGGTGCACACGGCACTGGCCCGCGCGCTGCCCACGGCGACCCTCGGCCACGCCCAGCTCGGACCGCTCGTCGACGGCATGACCGAGCGGCTCGACGCGGCGGCCCAGGCGGTGCCCGCACTGCGCCCGTACGCGCCCGGCCTGCGCACGGCCTTCTCGGCACTGGCCGACCTCGCGGCCGAGGGCCGCACCTGGACCGCCCAGCGCGTCCACGGCGACCTGCACCTCGGGCAGTGCCTGCGCGCGCCCTCCGGGGAGTGGGCGCTGATCGACTTCGAGGGCGAACCGGCCCGCCCGCTCGCCGAACGCAGGATGCCCCAGCCTGCCGTCCGGGACGTGGCGGGCATGCTGCGCTCCTTCGACTACGCCGCCCTCTCCACCGACCCGCCGGCGCCCGGATGGGCCGAGGTGTGCCGGGCCGCGTACTGCTCCGGCTACGCCGAGGTGTCCGGCACCGACCCCCGCACCGATCCCGTGCTGCTGCGTGCCTACGAGACGGACAAGGCGGTCTACGAGGCCGTCTACGAGGCCCGGCACCGCCCCGACTGGCTCTCCGTCCCGCTGTCCGCGATACGTCGGCTCGCCGCGTCCGACTCGCTCTGAGGAGGCTCCACCCGTGACTCCCAGCCCCCCTTCCCCCCAAGGTTTCGACCCGAGGGAACCGAAGGCCCCGAAGGACCCGAAGAAGGTCCCGGCCGAGAAGGCCGAGACCAGGAAAACGGTGGCCGAGGCGGCGACGGCCAAGAAGGCGGCGGGCAAGAAGGCGGCGGGCAAGAAGACAACGGCCGCCGGGAAGGCCGTCACCAAGAAGGCCGTCACGGCGAAGGCCGCGACGAAGAAGGCCGTCACGGCGAAGGCCGTGGCGAAGAAGGCCGTCGCGAAGAAGGCCGTCGCGAAGAAGAGCGTGGCGAAGGCCGTCGCGAAGAAGGCCGCTCCGCGCGGGAGCGCCGTCAGGAAGTCCCCCGTGGAGCCCTCGGCCGAGCCCGTGGAAGTCGCCCTCTCCCCCGCGCTGGACGCCGTCGACCGTGAGCGACTGCTGCACGGGACCCATCACCAGCCGCACGCCGTGCTCGGCGCCCACCCGGCACCCGGCGGGATCGTCTTCCGGGCCTTCCGCCCGTACGCCCTCTCGGTCACCGTCGTCACGGGCGACCTGCGTGCCGAGCTGCACGACGACGGCGACGGCTTCTTCTCCGGCCTGCTCCCCCTGCGGGAAACCCCGGCCTACCGTCTCGTCATCGCGTACGAGGGGGCGGTGCAGGAGACCGAGGACCCGTACCGCTTCCTGCCCACGCTGGGCGATCTGGACCTGCACCTGATGGGCGAGGGCCGCCACGAGGAACTGTGGACGGTGCTCGGCGCGCACCCGATGACCCACCAGGGCGTCAGCGGCACGCGCTTTTGCGTGTGGGCGCCCAACGCGCGTGCGGTGCGGCTCGCGGGCAGCTTCAACTTCTGGGACGGCATCGGGTATCCGATGCGGTCGCTGGGCTCCTCCGGGGTGTGGGAGCTGTTCGTGCCGGGGATCGGCGAGGGTGAGCTGTACAAGTTCGACATCACCCGGCCCGACGGCTCCCGCACCCAGCGCGCCGACCCGATGGCCCGCCGCACGGAGATCCCGCCGGCCACCTCGTCGGTGGTCGAGGCCTCGCACTACGAGTGGGGCGACGAGGAGTGGCTGGCGAGTCGCGGGGAACGCCCGGCCCACGAGGCACCGCTGTCGATCTACGAGGTCCACCTCTCCTCGTGGCGACCGGGCCTGACCTATCGCCAACTCGCCGAGCAGCTCCCCGCGTACGTCAAGGAGCTGGGCTTCACGCACGTCGAGCTGATGCCGATCGCCGAGCATCCCTTCGGTGGCTCGTGGGGCTACCAGGTCACCGGCTTCTACGCGCCCACGGCCCGGCTGGGCACGCCCGACGACTTCCGGTTCCTCGTGGACGCGCTGCACCGGGCGGGCATCGGCGTCATCATGGACTGGGTTCCGGCGCACTTCCCGCGGGACGACTGGGCGCTGGCCGAGTTCGACGGGCGGACCCTCTACGAGCACGAGGACCCGCTGCGGGCCGCGCATCCCGACTGGGGAACGCTGGAGTTCGACTACGGACGGCGCGAGGTGCGCAACTTCCTCGTCGCCAACGCGGTGTACTGGTGCGAGGAGTTCCACATCGACGGGCTCCGGGTGGACGCCGTCGCCTCGATGCTCTACCTCGACTACTCGCGCGAGCCGGGCCAGTGGAGGCCCAACGAGCACGGCGGCCGGGAGAACCTGGACGCGGTGGCCTTCCTCCAGGAGATGAACGCCACCGTGTACCGGCGCGTCCCCGGCGTCGTGACCATCGCGGAGGAGTCCACGGCCTGGGACGGCGTCACGCGCGCCACGCACCACCGGGGGCCGAGCGGCTTCGGTGGGCTCGGCTTCGGGCTGAAGTGGAACATGGGGTGGATGCACGACTCGCTCCAGTACATGAGCCACGAGCCCGTGTACCGCAGGTACCACCACGGCGAGATGACCTTCTCCATGGTGTACGCCTACAGCGAGAACTACGTCCTGCCCATCTCGCACGACGAGGTGGTGCACGGCAAGAAGTCGCTGGTGTCGAAGATGCCCGGCGACTGGTGGCAGCAGCGCGCGAACCTCCGGGCCTATCTGGCGTACATGTGGGCCCATCCCGGCAAGCAACTCCTCTTCATGGGGCAGGAGTTCGCGCAGGGGACGGAGTGGTCGGAGGAGCACGGGCCCGACTGGTGGCTGCTCGATCCCGCGTACGGGGCGCAGGCCGATCACCGTGGGGTGCGGGAGTTGGTCGGTGACCTGAACTCCGTCTACCGGTCGACGCCGGCGCTGTGGGAGCGGGACACGTCCGCCGACGGCTTCGAGTGGGTGGTGGGTGACGCCGCCGACGACAACGTCCTCGCCTTCCTGCGCCGCGACGCCGACGGTACGCCGCTGCTGGCGGTGTCCCACTTCTCCCCCGTCGTCCGCCAGGACTACCGGCTGGGCGTGCCGGACGACATATCCGCGTGGTGCGAGGTCCTCAACACGGACGCGGGGCGGTACGGGGGCAGCGGCGTCCTCCACCCCGACCCGGTGAAACCGGAACCCCAGCCCTGGCACGGCCACCCGGCGTCGGTCCGTCTGACGCTCCCCCCGTTGTCGACGGTGTGGCTGCGGCCGGCGTAGCCCCTGACCGGCGCTTGCGTCCCACCGAGTCGGGTGGGGGCCCGGGGCCTACCCGAGGGTCTCCGCCAACGGGCCCGGCAGGTCCCCCGTGTGGAGGACTCCCAGGCGTTGGGTGGCCCGGGTCAGGGCGACGTACAGGTCGCTCGTGCCGTAGCGGGACGGTTCCACCACCAGGACCGAGTCGAACTCGAGGCCCTTGGCCTGGCGGGGGTCCAGGAGGACGACCTGGTGGGTGAGGTCGGGGTCGGTGTCCGCGCTGACTCCGTCGAGGCGGGCCGCGAGGCGCCGGTGCAGGTCACGGGGGGCGATCACGGCGAGCCGGCCCTCGGCGGGGGTCAGCTCGTCCACGGCTTCGGCGACCGCGCCGGGCAGGTCGTCGACGGCACGCGCCCAGGGGCGTACACCGGTGGACCGTACCGAACTCGGCGGCACGAAGTCCGACTGCTCGGCGCGGACGACGGCCGCCGCGACGTCCATGATCTCCGCGGGCGTGCGGTAGTTGACGCCCAGCCGGGTGTGCTCCCAGCGGTCGCCGACGTACGGGGCGAGGATGCCCGACCAGGAGCCGACGCCCGCCGCCTCCGCGGTCTGCGCCGGATCGCCGACCAGGGTCATGGAACGGGTCGGGCTGCGCCGCATCAGCAGCCGCCACGCCATCGGCGACAGCTCCTGCGCCTCGTCGACGATGATGTGCCCGAACGCCCAGGTCCGGTCGGCCGCCGCGCGCTCGGCGGCGCTGCGGTGGTCGTCCTCCTCGTGGCGTTCGGCGAAGCGTTCGGCGTCGATGATGTCGTGGGCCGACAGGACCTCCGAGTCCTCGTCCTCCTTGTCGTCGAACTCGTACGTCCGGGAGGCGTAGGAGACGTCGAGCACGCCCTGGGCGTAGGCGACCTGCCGTGCCCGTTCGCGTTCGGCGCGCTCCCGTGCCGACCGGTCGTCCTCACCGAGGAGTTCGGCGGCCTCGTCGAGCAGCGGGACGTCCGCGACGGTCCAGGCCCGGGTGACCGGGCGGCGGATGGCCGCCGCGTCCTCGTCGGGGACGTAGCCCTCGGGGTCGGCGAGGAGGTCGGCGACCACCCGCTGCGGGGTGAGTACCGGCCACAACTGGTCGAGCGCCGACCACACTTCGGGGTTCTCGGCCAGCTCGTCGCGGATCTGGGTGATGTCGCTGGGGTCGAGCAGGCTGGAGCCGTCGTAGGGGTCGGTGCCGACGCGTTCGGCGTACAGCTCGGTGAGGGTGTTGAGGATGTGGCCCTCGAAGTGCTCGCGGGCGGCGTTGTGCGGCAGCTTCGCGGCCCGGGTGCGCTCGCGGGCGACGCCGACCAGTCCCTCGTCGAGCATCAGCACCTCGCGGTCGTGCTCGATCGCGATCACCGGGTCGGGCAGCGCCTGCCGGTCGCGTACGACGGCGGCGAGGACGGCGGCCATGTCGGAGCGGCCCTTCACGGCGGCCGCCTCGGGGGTGTCCGCGGCCGTCGCTTTCACGCCGGGGTACAGCTCGCCGACCGTCGCGAGGAGTACGCCGGTCTCGCCGAGGGAGGGGAGCACCTCGGCGATGTAGCCGAGGAAGGCGGGGTTGGGGCCGACGATGAGGACGGCCCGCTTGGCGAGCAGGTCACGGTGCTCGTAGAGGAGGTAGGCGGCGCGGTGCAGGGCGACGGCCGTCTTGCCGGTGCCGGGGCCGCCCTCGACGACCAGCACGCCGCGGTGGGGTGCGCGGATGATCTCGTCCTGCTCGGCCTGAATGGTCCGCACGATGTCGTGCATGCGGCCGGTGCGGGCCGAGTTGAGCGCGGCGAGGAGGACGGCGTCACCGGCGGGGTCCTCGTGACCTGTGCGGGTGGCGTCGCCCAGGTCGAGGAACTCGTCGTGCAGGGCGGTGACCCGGCGGCCGTCGGTGGAGATGTGCCGGCGGCGGCGCAGGCCCATCGTGGTGTGACCGGTGGCCAGGTAGAAGGGGCGGGCGATGTCGGCCCGCCAGTCGACGAGGACCGGGGTCCGCTCGGGGTCGTCCCGGCGCAGGCCGATCCGGCCGATGTGGTGGCTGGCGCCGGAGGACAGGTCGATCCGGCCGAAGCAGAGCGAGCCGTCCACGGCGTTCAGCGCGGCGAGCAGCCCGGAGCGTTCGGCGACGAGGATGTCCCGCTCCAGGCGGGCCTGCATGGGGGTGTTGCCCTGGGCGAGCGCGTCGGTGACGGCGGCCTCGGTCATCCCGCGCAGCGCGTCCACGCGCGCGTACAGCCCGTCGATGAATTCCTGTTCACCGCGCATTTCACCGTCGGTGAATTGATTGCCTACTTCAGCGCCTGCGTCGATGTTTGACAATGCCGCTCCCGCCCGGATATACTCTGCTCATTGAACTTGTTCGCGATTCAATCCGCCGAAGTCGCGAATCATCGAATATACGCAGAGAAAACCCCCGAGCGCAATTGCTCGGGGGTTTTTCACATGGTGCGCAGGGGTGCACGCGGGCTCAGAGGACGTCCGACAGCTCCTCCAGCAGCCGCCGCTTCGGCCGCGCCCCCACCATCGCCTTCAACGGCTCACCGTCCCGGAACACGATGAACGTCGGCATCGACAGCACCTTGTAGTGGTTGGTCGTCTCCGGGTTCTGGTCCACGTTCAGCTGCACCACCTTCACCCGCTCGCCCTCCTCCTCGGCGAGCGCCCTGAGCACCGGCGCCATCTGCCGGCACGGTGGGCACCAGTCGGCGGTGAACTCCACCAGCACCGGCAGTTCCGCCGCGAGCACCTCCGCTCCGAAATCCGCGTCCGTCACCTCGTCCACTCCGGCCACCTCGGTCACCGCTCCCGCCCTCCCAGTTCGCACACGGGCTCCGGACCCCCCGGAACCAGCGCCTCGGCGGCCAGCTCGTCACGCGCCCGCTCGGCCCGCGTGAGCTGCCCGGCGACCTTCTCGCGGACCGCCGCCAGCTCCCCGATGAGCGCGTCCAGCTCGTCCAGCTTGCGCCGGTACACCGCGAGCGAGGCCGGGCACGAGTCGCCCTCCGGGTGTCCGGCCCGCAGACACTCCACGAAGGGCCGGGTCTCCTCCAGCTCGAACCCGAAGTGCTGCAACGTCCTGATCTGCTGCAACGCCCGCAGGTCGCGCTCGTCGTAGGCCCGGTGACCCAGCTCGTCGCGCCGCGCGGGCAGCAGCCCCCGCGACTCGTAGTACCGCAGCGTCCGCGTCGTGGTTCCGGCCCGTGCGGCCAGCTCGCCGATTCGCATGCCCACGAACGTACGGGTTGACGCCGACGTCAGGGCAAGCCCTGCCCGTACTGAGGCGAAGCCCTCACTCCGGCGGGAGGAGCGGCTTCCCGCGCACCGGGGAGGACAGCACGATCGACGTCGTGGTCCGGCCCAGCGCCGAGGTCTGCTCCAGGACCTCCTCCAGGTGGACCGTGTCCGTGACGGCGACCTTGAGGAGCCAGCAGTCCTCGCCGATCACGTGGTGGACCTCGGTGATCTCGGGACGGTCGAGCAGTTCCAGGGTGCGGGGGTGCTTGAGGGTGTAGCCGCCGTGCGGGTTGACCCGGATGAACGCCTGGATGCCGTAGCCGAGGCGGGCCGGGGCGACCTGGGCGCCGTATCCGGTGATGGCGCCCGCGGCCTCAAGGCGCCGCACCCGCTCGGTCACCGCGGCCGGGCTCAGCCGGACCCGGCGTCCCAGCTCGCTCAGTCTGATCCGGCCGTCCGTCTGGAGCAGGCGGAGAATCTGCCGGTCCAGCGCGTCGAAGGCCACCGATGTTTCACTGGCGGCGGCGCGCGGATACCGCGGTTCTTTCGGTGCTCCGGCCCGATCTCCCATGTCTTCCCCTTCAGACCTCGCGGGTACGCCGCGAGAATTATGGTCATGGAAAAGGCGCGAGAGGTTCTGGTCATCGGCGGGAACCGGTATGTCGGCAAGCGGCTGGTCGAAAGGCTGCTGGCGGCCGGCGACCGGGTCACGGTCCTCAACCGGGGATCGTCGCGGCCGCCCGCCGGGACGGTCCACCTGGTCGCCGACCGTGACGACGAGGAGGCGCTGCGCGCGGCGGTGGGCTCGCGCCGCTTCGACGTGGTCGTCGACCAGGTCTGCTACACCCCGCGGCAGGCGGCCGTCGCCGTGCGCGTCCTCGCCGGCCGCACCCGCCGCTATGTGCTGACGTCCACCGTCGAGGTCTACGAATACGAGGACTCCATCGCCCCCGTGCGGGAGACGGACGTCGATCCCCTGGCCGCGCCCGTCGACCTCGGACTGCCCTGGGACGACGCCGCGTTCCTCGACGCCCGCTACGGCGAGGGCAAGCGGCAGGCGGAGGCGGTGTTCGCGTCGGCGGCGGAGTTCCCCTGGACGGCGGTGCGGGTCGCGCACGTCCTGGGCGGCGCCGACGACTTCACCGGACGGCTGGCCCACTACGCGGACCGCATCCGCACCGGCGAACCGATCACCGTGCCGGTGTCGAACCACCCGGCGACGTACATCCACGTCGAGGAGATCGCGGACTTCCTGTTCTGGGCCGCGGGCGAGGAGTTCACCGGGCCCGTCAACGCGGCGTCCCACCAGCCGCTGACCACCGAGGAGTTGTGCGGGGTGGTGGCCGGGCACTTCCCCGACGGCAAGACCGTCTTCCACGAGGTGGAGGTCGGCGAAGTCTCCCCGTTCGCCTTCCGCCGCTGCTACCCGATGGACAACTCCCGTGCCGTGCGGCTCGGTTTCACCTTCGGCAACGCCCGGCAGTGGCTCGGGCGGGCGGTCGCGGAGACCCTCGGAGCGGTCGCGTAGAACCGCGGAGCGGTCACGGGGAGCGGTCACGCGGAGCGGTCACGCGGAGCGGTCACGCGGAGCGGTCACGCCGAACCGCGGAGGCAAGGGCGACTGACGCTCCGTCTCCGCCCCCCGCCCCCCGCCCCCTCGCCGAGCGGGCCTCACCCCCGCCCGCGTCAGCCGTGCCTGC
>NZ_MPOH02000020.1:263782-306528 GCF_001896135.2 Streptomyces phaeoluteigriseus | reverse complement strand
CCTCGCCGAGCGGGCCTCACCCCGCCCGCGTCAGCCGTGCCTGCGCCGCCCCTTCCCGGCCCGCAGCAGGAGGAGTGGTGCGGCGATCGGACCGCGGGTCTCCTTGCCCTGGCCGCGGCTCCACTCGATGTCCGTGGCGACCGGGCGGGCCCGCGGGAGGGGCCCCAGGGGCGGGGTGGGACGCGCATGGCGCAGACGCGGTCGGCGGCGTCGCGGGCCGCCTCGCGCGGCCCGGGGCACCCGGCTGACGGACCTCGCCGAGCAGGCCGAGATCACCAAGCAGACCGTCGGCGTCCTGGTCGACCAGCTGGGGAAGGCGGGCTGGGTGCGGCGCGTGCCGGACCCGACCGACCGGCGGGCCCGGCTGGTGTGCGGCGCGGCGAAGGCGAAGGCGTGGGCGGCGCGGCGAAGGCGTGGGCGGCCAAGGAGGTCACCGACGGGGTGGTCGCGCAGGTGGGGAAGGGGTGGGAGGAGCACCTCGGCAAGCGCCGCATGCGGCAGTCGCGGGAGGCGCTCACGTCCCTGCGGGAGATCACCGACCCCTGGGCCTGAGCCGCTCAGCGCACCTCGCTGCGCTCCCGTTCCCGCCCCGCGCCCTCCTCGGCCTCCGCCTCTGCCGGCGGCGGCGTCCCCTTGCCCGGCAGCAGCACCGCCACCAGTACCGTGCCGACGCCGAGCACCACCGCGCCGACCAGACTCGTGTGGGCGACCGCGTCCGCGAAGGAGGAGCCGACCGAGTCGGCCATGTTCCGCGCGTTCTCGGCGAGTTGGGCGGCCTGCGCCCTGAGCTGCGCGGCCTGCTGCGGATCGGTCGTCTGCGCCGCCTGCTCACCGAGCTGCCGCGCCTTGTCGGCGACGCCCTGCGCGACGGCGTACCCGGCGCCGACCGAGTCCTGGGCGGTGGCGAGGGTGCCGGCCGGGAGGCCGCTGCCGGACGCCGCGTCCCCGAGGTGGTCCGAGTACGACGTGCCCAGCAGCGAGCCGAGGATCGCGATGCCGAGGGAGCCGCCCAGCTCCAGCGAGGTGTCGTTCACCGCGCCGCCGACGCCCAGTTCGGACTCGGGGAACGCCCCCATGATGGCGTCCGTGCAGGGCGACAGGGCCAGCCCGATCGCCACCCCGAGGACGACGAGGGGCGCCACGAAGTCGCCGTACGAGGACGTGGAGTCGACCTGGGTGAGCAGGGCGAGGGCGGCCGTGCCGCCGACCATGCCCGCGGTGACCGTCCACCTCATGCCGACGCGCGGGGTGAGGTAGGCGGTCAGGGCCGAGCCGACGAAGACCGCGCCGGCCAGGGGCAGCATGCGCAGGCCGGTGTCGAGGGCGTCGTGGCCGAGGACGAACTGGAGGTGCTGGGTGAGGTAGTAGAAGGCGCCGAAGACGGCCAGGAAGAACAGGGCCACGGCCAGGTTGGACCCGGCGAAGCGGCGGTCGGTGAAGCGGCGGACGTCGAGCACCGGGTGCGGGTGGCGCAGTTCCCACAGGACGAAGGCGAGCAGGGCCACGGCGGCGACGACCGCCGCGCCGATCGCCTTGGGGCCCCAGCCGAAGTGCGGGCCCTCGATGATCATGTAGACGAGCGCGCCGATCCAGACCACCGACAGCAGGCCGCCGACGTGGTCGATGCGGTCGTGGTGCCCGGCCTTGGACGGCGGGACGAGGACGAGGGCGCCGACGATCGCGACGGCGGCGACGGGCACGTTGATGAGGAACGACGACGACCAGCCGTGGTTCTCCAGCAGCGCTCCGGCGACGAGCGGACCGGCCGCGATGGCGAGGCCCGCGGTGGCGGTCCACAGGGTGATCGCCTTGGCGCGCTCGGCGCGCGGGAAGGTGGCGGCGAGCAGGGAGAGCGTCGCGGGCATGATGAGCGCCGCGCCCACGCCCATCACGGCGCGGGCCGCGATCACGGCGGTGGAACTGTCGGCGAGGTAGCCGGAGACCGCGCCGCCGGCGAACACGACGAGCCCGAGGACGAGCGCCCCGCGCCGGCTGTACTTGTCGCCGATCGCGCCGAGCAGCAGCATCAGCGCCGCGTACGGCACGGTGTAGCCGTCGATGACCCACTGGAGGTCGGCGCTGGAGAGGCCGAGGTCCTCGGTCATGGCGGGCGCGGCGACCGTGAGGGCGGTGTTCGCCATCACGATGATCAGCAGGCTCAGGCAGAGGACGAGGAGCGCCCACCAGCGTCGGCGGTAGGGGCCCTCCATCCCTTCGACCGGTTCGTTCATGACGAGTCGCATGGCGGGGACCACCTTCCTCGGGACACACCCGGCTGGAATTGCACAACACTGTGCAATATATGTCCACTGCACAACACTGTGCAAATCAGGGGCACGGAATGAGCCGGCACCGGAAGGCGGGCACAATGGCCGCCATGACCACGGGTAACAGCAGTCGAGCCGAGGCAAACCGACGTCGCATCCTCGATGTGGCCCTCGCCGAGCTGTTGCGCGACCCCGACGCGTCCATGGACCAGATCGCCCGCGCCGCCGGTGTCGTACGGCGCACGGTGTACGGCCACTTCCCCAGCCGTGAGGCGCTGATCGGCACGCTGGTCGACGAGGCGGTGGAGGCGCTGGCGGCGGCCCATGAGCCGGAGCGCGAGGCCGTCGGGGACCCGGCGGAGGAGCTGGCCCGGTCGGTGCTGGCCGTCTGGGAGATCGCCGACCGCTACCGGCTGCTGGTCGCGCTGGCCCAGCGCACGGTCACCATGCAGGGCATCCGGGAGCGCCTCGCCCCGGTCCGCCGGGACACGATCCTGCTGCTCCAGCGCGGTCTCGACGAGGGGACGTTCGCCTCACCGCTGCCGGCGCCGGCCCTGGCCTACGTGCACGAGCAGATCGTGTTCGCGCTGATGGAGGCCGTGAACGACGAGCTGCTGAGCACGCACGAGGCGGGCCGGTCGGCCGCCGTCACGACGCTCACCACCGCGGGCGTGCCCGCCACCCTGGCCACCGCGCTGGTGACGAAGGTGAGCGAGTCCGGCTGAGGGGCGCCGGCTCGTCGAACGCCGCAGGCCCTCGGGGTGCGAACACCGAGGGCTGCGGGAATCGGGAGAAGCGGAACCGGGCGGCTGAGCTACGGGGGAGTACTCAGCCGCGGCGTGTACCGGGTGTCCGGCCCGGGTTCAGGCCGGGCCGGACACCCGGAGTGCGAGGAGGGGCGCCGCCCCGAGGGCGTCAGGCCCTGGCGAGTTCCTTCTCGCCCTCTTCCCGCGGCTCGGGAAGGTCCGACCGCGGGGTGTCCTGGCTGTCGCCGTGGCCGTCGTCGAGCAGGGTCTTCTCGTCGAAGGGCAGCCCACCGGCGAGCACCAGCTCCACACGCTCCTTGTCGATCTCCTTGGTCCAGGTGCCGATCAGGACCGTGGCGACGGCGTTGCCCGCGAAGTTCGTCAGGGCGCGGGCCTCGCTCATGAAGCGGTCGATGCCGACGATGAGGCCGATGCCGTCCACCAGGGCCGGCTTGTGCGACTGGAGGCCGCCGGCCAGGGTCGCGAGGCCGGCGCCGGTGACACCCGCGGCGCCCTTGGAGGCGACCAGCAGGAACAGCAGCAGCGGGATCTGCTCACCGACCGACATCGGCGTACCCATGGCGTCGGCGATGTACAGCGAGGCCATGGTCATGTAGATCATGGTGCCGTCGAGGTTGAAGGAATAGCCGGTCGGCACGGTGATGCCGACGACGGGCTTGCTGACGCCCAGGTGCTCCATCTTCGCGATGAGGCGCGGCAGCGCCGACTCGGAGGAGGAGGTGGACAGGATCAGCAGAAACTCGCGGACCAGGTACCTGAACAGCGAGAAGATGTTCAGCCCCGAGACGATCCGCAGCAGCGCGCCGAGCACGATGAAGACGAACAGGAAACAGGTGGCGTAGAAGCCGAGCATCAGGACGGCGAGGCTCTTGAGCGCGTCGACGCCCGCCGAGCCGGTGACCGCGGCGATGGCGCCGAAGGCACCGATCGGGGCGGCCCACATCACCATGCCGAGGATGCGGAAGACGAGCCGCTGGATGTGCTCGACACCGCGCAGGACCGGCTGCCCGGCCGGGCCCATGGCCTGGAGGGCGAAGCCCGCGAGGAGCGCGACGAGCAGCGTCTGGAGGACCTCGCCGCCGGTGAAGGCGGAGACGATCGTGGTGGGGATGATGCCCAGCAGGAACTCGGTGGTTTCCTTGGCCTCCGCCGACACCTGCGCCTGACCGGTCTCCTTGACCGCGTCGGTGAGCGCGAGGCCGCTGCCCGGCTCCAGGATGTTGCCGACGACGAGGCCGATGCCGAGGGCGACCAGCGACATGACGGTGAAGTAGGCGAGGGCGATACCGCCGACGGCGCCGACCTTGGCGGCCTTGCGGACGGATCCGATGCCGAGCACGATCGTGCAGAAGATGATCGGCGAGATCATCATCTTGATCAGGTTCACGAAGCCGGTTCCGATGGGCTTCAGCTCGACGGCGAAGTCGGGGGCGATCAGACCCACGGCAATACCGATGGCGACCGCGACGATCACCGCGATGTACAGATAGTGGGTGCGGTCCCGCTTCGCGGCGGGTACGGCGGATGCCGTATCGGGGGTGCTGGCGGCCACGGCTGCCCTCCTTGACGTCTTCGTCGGCATCACCGGCGTGCGGCTCACGTCCGGGGGATATGGGGGATGCCGTGACTATCCCCCCGGGCTGTGAGGGCGGTCACCCTTCCGTTCATTTAGTTCACGCTCGACGCGGGGGGCACACTGACGGCATGCGCATCCCCGTCCCGAGACCCCGCAGCCTGGCCGGCCAGCTGTTCGCCATGCAGGCGGTCCTCATCGCGGTGCTCGTCGCGGGTTACGCGCTGTTCACCTACATCAGCGACCGCGGCCAGGCCGAGGAGGCCGCGAGCCGGCAGGCCTCCGCGGTGGCCCGCTCGGTCGCCGACTCCCCCTCCGTGCGGGAGGCGATCGGCACCCCGGACCCCACGGCCGAACTCCAGCCGTACGCACTGCGGATCATGCACGACACCGAGGTCGACTTCGTCACGATCATGAATCCGGCGGGGATCCGCTGGACCCACCCGGACGAGAAGCAGATCGGCCTGCACTTCCGCGGCAACACCGCCCGCGCCCTGAAGGGCGAGACCTTCACCGAGACCTACACCGGCACCCTCGGCCCGTCCGTCCGCGCGGTCACCCCCGTCGAGGACGACGACGGCCGGATCATCGGCCTGGTCAGCGCGGGCATCAAGGTCGAGGCGATCACCAAACGGGTTCAGGGTCAGGTGACGGCCCTGTTCGGTGTCGCGGCGGGCGCGCTCGCGCTCGGCGCGGTCGGCACGTACGTCGTCAACGCCCGGCTGCGCCGCCACACGCACGGCATGAACGCGTCCGAGCTGAGCCGGATGCACGACTACCACCAGGCGGCGCTGCACGCGGTGCGCGAGGGCCTGCTGATGCTGGACGGCCAGTACCGGGTGGCGCTGATCAACGACGGCGGCCGTGAACTGCTCGGCGTCTCGGGGGAGGTGGTGGGCCGGTCCGTGGCCGACCTCGGTCTGCCCGCCCCGCTGACGGGCGCCCTGCTGTCCTCCGAACCGCGCGTGGACGAGGTGCATCTGACGGCGGACCGGGTGGTGGCGGTGAACACCTCGCCGGTGTCCGGCGGAG
Organism: Streptomyces phaeoluteigriseus; assembly: GCF_001896135.2. Lineage (GTDB taxonomy): Bacteria > Actinomycetota > Actinomycetes > Streptomycetales > Streptomycetaceae > Streptomyces > Streptomyces phaeoluteigriseus. The sequence goes on along the minus strand of NZ_MPOH02000020.1, from coordinate 300,889 downwards.
AGCGCCGGGGCACCGTGGTCACCCTCCGTGATGTCACCGAACTCCAGTCACTGATGGGCGAGTTGGACTCGGAGCGCGGGTTCACCCAGGCCCTGCGCTCGCAGGCCCACGAGGCGGCCAACCGGTTGCACACCGTGGTCTCGCTGATCGAACTGGGCCGCGCCGAGGAGGCCGTGGACTTCGCGACCGCCGAACTGGAACTGGCCCAGGCGCTGACCGACCAGGTGGTGGCCGCGGTGAGCGAGCCCGTCCTGGCGGCGCTGCTGCTGGGCAAGACGGCGCAGGCCAACGAGCGGGGCGTGGAGCTGGTGGTGTCGCAGGGCAGCGGCCTCGACGACGGGCTCCTCCCCGACTCGCTGCCCGCCCGGGACCTGGTCACCATCCTCGGCAATCTCATCGACAACGCGGTGGACGCGGCGCAGGGCAGCGTGCGCGCACGGGTCACGGTGACCGCGTGCACCGAGCGTGGCGCGCGGGGCGGCGAAGGCGGCGGCGAGTTGGTGCTGCGGGTGACGGACACCGGCGCCGGGGTGGACCCGGCGCACGCCGAACAGGTCTTCGAGCGGGGTTTCTCCACCAAGCCCTCCGGACCCGGGGGCCGCGGCCTCGGCCTGGCCCTCGTCCGGCAGGCCGTGCACCGCCACGACGGGACCCTGTCGGTGGCGGAGGCGGAGGGCGGCGGAGCCGAGTTCGTGGTGCGGCTGCCGCTGCGCACGACGGCCGCCGCCGTGCCGGTGCCGGTGTCGGGAGGCAGGGGATGACGGACGTGACGGGCGCTTCGGGCGACGAGCCGATCCGGGTGCTGGTGGTCGAGGACGACCCCGTCGCCGCCGACGCGCACGTCCTGTACGTCGGCCGGGTGCCGGGGTTCGTGGCGGTGGGCAAGGCGCACACCGGCGCGGAGGCGCGGCGCATGCTGGACCGTACGCCGGTGGATCTGCTGCTGCTCGATCTGCACCTGCCGGACGGGCACGGGCTCCAGCTGGCGCGCTCGCTGCGGGCGGCGGGGTACCACGCGGACGTGATAGCGGTTACCTCGGCGCGCGATCTGACGGTGGTCCGGGAGGGCGTGTCGCTGGGCGTCGTCCAGTACGTGCTGAAGCCGTTCACCTTCGCGACCCTGCGGGACCGGCTCGTGCGGTACGCGGAGTTCCGCGGGGCGGCGGGCGAGGCGAGCGGTCAGGACGAGGTCGACCGCGCCCTGGCCACCCTGCGCGCACCGGGCCCCGTCGCGCTGCCCAAGGGGCTGAGCGGTCCGACCCTGGAGCGGGTGACGGGGGCCGTGCGGGAGGCGGCGGAGGGACTGACCGCGGCCGGAGTGGCCGAGGCGGTGGGCATCTCCCGGATCACCGCCCGCCGCTATCTGGAGCACCTGGTGGAGACGGGCAGGGCGGCACGCAAGCCGCTGTACGGGCAGGTGGGCAGGCCCGAGCTGGTCTACCGGTGGGTTCCGGCCGCCCGGTGAGGGAGCCACGAGCGGGGGGCGGCCGGCACGCCCGCCGTCCGGCCGCCGGACTGGCCGCGGGACCGACTCCGGCACCGGACGCGGCGCCGGCTCCGGCCCCGCACTCGGCACCGGACGCGGGGGAGGAAACGACGGAAAGCGCTCGCCGTACGTTTCCACAACCGGTGACCGTGGCCGAACGGCCCGTAGTCACAGCGGCTTCCGACGCCTACGGTGTGCCCGTGCACCGACCCCTGTCCCACACCCACCAGCCAGGTCCGCCCTTCGACGCCCTCGCCGCCCGCCGGCTGCGCGCCGCGCTGGGGATGACCCCGGACCATGTCGCCCACGGCCTGCGCGCCTCGTTCGGACTGCCCTACGCCACCGCGGAACTCGTCGTCTCCTGGGAACGCGCGACCATGTCCCCCACCGGCCCCGAGCTGACCGCCCTCGCCGGTGTCCTGTGGTGCTCCCCCGCCGAACTGACCGGCCGCCCGCGCACGCTGCGCGAGTTCCGGATCGCCCGTCGCCTGGCCCCCGAGGACGTGGCCCGCGCCCTCGGTCACGAGTTCCCGGCCTACCTGCGCATGGAGGAGAGCGGCCGGTGGCGCGGCACCGACCGCCAGTGCGCCGTACTCACCGAACTGCTCGGCCTCGCCCCGCCCGACCTGATCGCCGTCACCGGCCGCGAGGCCGAACTCGCCGAACTCCTGCGCAGCGCTGTCACCACCCGCTGGCAGGCGTACACCAAGCCGCTCGGCAAGATCCTCCCCCTGGACCGGCGCCCGCTGGAGGCCGTCCTCCAACAGCTGCACCACAGCTACCAGGGGCAGATGACCGCCACCCTGAGCTGGGGCGGCGGCAGCGCGGCCGGGGACGCGGGGGACGCGGGCCGCGACTTCCTCGACCGGATCACCGACCACTTCTGGACGACCGTCGAGAAGAACTCCGGCTGAGGAGACAGGCCCTAGAAGACCGACTCCGCCTCGTCGATCCGGTCCTTGGGGACGGTCTTCAGCTCGGTCACCGCCTCCGCGAGCGGCACCATCTTCACGTCGGTGCCGCGCAGCGCGGTCATCATGCCGAACTCGCCCCGGTGCGCCGCCTCCACCGCGTGCCAGCCGAAGCGGGTCGCGAGGACACGGTCGTACGCCGTCGGCACGCCGCCGCGCTGGACGTGGCCGAGGATGACCGGGCGGGCCTCCTTGCCGAGCCGCTTCTCCAGCTCGAACGCGAGCGCCGTACCGATGCCCTGGAAGCGCTCGTGGCCGAACTGGTCGATCGCGCCCTTGCTGTAGTCCATCGTGCCGTCGGCGGGGTGGGCGCCCTCGGCGACGCAGATGACCGCGAACTTCTTGCCGCGCGCGAACCGCTCCTCGACCAGCTTCACGAGGTCGGCCGGGTCGAAGGGGCGCTCGGGCAGGCAGATGCCGTGGGCGCCGGCCGCCATGCCGGACTCCAGGGCGATCCAGCCCGCGTGCCGGCCCATGACCTCGACGACCATCACGCGCTGGTGGGACTCGGCCGTCGTCTTCAGCCGGTCCATGGCCTCCGTGGCGACGCCGACGGCCGTGTCGAAGCCGAAGGTGCGGTCCGTGGAGGAGATGTCGTTGTCGATGGTCTTGGGGACGCCGACGACCGGCAGGCCCGCGTCGGACAGCATGCGGGCAGCCGTCAGCGTGCCCTCGCCGCCGATCGGGATCAGCGCGTCGATGCCGAACTCGTGGATCATGTCCGAGGCGTTGTCACAGGCCTCGCGGAGGCGGTCGCGCTCCAGCCGTGAGGAGCCGAGGATCGTGCCGCCGCGGGCGAGGATGCCGCTGACGGCGTTCAGGTCGAGGGTGCGGTAGTGGCCGTCGAGGAGACCGGCGTATCCGTCCTCGAAGCCGATCACCTCGTCGCCGTAGTTGTCGACCGCGCGGTGCACGACCGACCGGATCACTGCGTTCAGGCCGGGGCAGTCGCCGCCTGCGGTGAGGACTCCGATGCGCATCCTGCTGTGTCTCCTGCTCGCTGTGGGTACCGGTGAGCCAGTGTCGATTCTTTCATGCCCCCGAGGAGACTGTCGCTTGACGGGCGCCTTATCCGCGGACAGGGGTATTGTCAAGAGGGTTCTGCTCACCTCGGTGGGCGATTTTTATGAGCCGCCCGAACGGCCCCACCGATGGAACGGAGAGCACGCGTGACGCGCAGCGTGTACGTGACCGGGATCGACCGCGGCGACGGCCGCCAGGTCGTCGAGCTGGGGGTCATGGAACTCCTGACCCGGCAGGTCGACCGGGTGGGGGTCTTCCGCCCCCTCGTCCACGACGGACCCGACCGCCTCTTCGACCTGCTGCGTGCCCGGTACCGGCTGTCCCAGGACCCCGCGACCGTCTACGGCATGGACTACCACGAGGCGTCCGCCCTCCAGGCCGAGCGGGGCGCCGACGAACTGGTCTCCACGCTCGTCGACCGTTTCCACCGCGTCGCCCGCGACTACGACGTCGTCCTGGTCCTCGGCACCGACTACGCCGACACCCAGTTCCCGGACGAACTGTCCCTGAACGCGCGCCTGGCGAACGAGTTCGGCGCCTCCGTGATCCCCGTCGTCGGCGCACGCGGGCAGACCACGGAGTCGGTGCTCGCCGAGACCCGCAACGCCTACCGCGCCTACGACGGCCTGGGCTGCGACGTCATCGCCATGGTCGCCAACCGGGTCGCCCGCGAGGACCGCGAGGAGATCGCCGGACGGCTCGTCTCCCGGCTGCCGGTGCCCTGCTACGTCCTGCCCGACGAGCCCGCCCTGTCGGCGCCGACGGTCGCGCAGGTCAGCACCGCCCTGGGGGCGAAGGTGCTGCTCGGCGACGACTCGGGCCTGGCCCGCGACGCCCTCGGCTTCGTCTTCGGCGGCGCGATGCTGCCGAACTTCCTGCACGCCCTGACGCCCGGCGCCCTGGTCGTCACCCCCGGCGACCGGGCCGACCTGGTCGTCGGCTCGCTGGCCGCGCACAGCGCCGGCACCCCGCCGATAGCCGGCGTGCTGCTGACCCTGGGCGAGGTGCCGAGCCAGGAAGTCCTCACGCTCGCCGCCCGCCTCGCGCCCGGCACACCCGTGCTGTCGGTGGCCGGCAACAGCTTTCCCACCGCCGAGCAGTTGTTCTCCCTGGAGGGCAAGCTCAACGCGGCCACCCCGCGCAAGGCGGAGACCGCGCTCGGCCTCTTCGAGCGGCACGTCGACACCGCCGACCTGCTGAAGCGGGTCTCCGCGCCGAGCAGCGACCGCGTCACGCCGATGATGTTCGAGCACAAACTGCTGGAACAGGCCCGTTCCGACCTGCGCCGGGTCGTCCTCCCCGAGGGCACCGAGGAGCGGGTGCTGCACGCGGCCGAGGTCCTGCTGCGCCGCGGGGTCTGCGACCTGACCCTCCTCGGCCCGGTCGACCAGATCCGCAAGAAGGCCGCGGACCTCGGCATCGACCTGGGCGACTGCCAGTTGATCGACCCGGCCACCAGCGAGCTGCGCGACTCCTTCGCCGAGAAGTACGCACGGCTGCGCGCCCACAAGGGCGTCACGGTGGAGCTGGCGTACGACGTCGTCTCCGACGTGAACTACTTCGGCACGCTGATGGTCCAGGAGGGGCTCGCCGACGGCATGGTGTCGGGCTCGGTGCACTCCACGGCCGCGACCATCCGGCCCGCCTTCGAGATCATCAAGACGAAGCCGGACGCCGACATCGTCTCGTCGGTGTTCTTCATGTGCCTCGCCGACCAGGTCCTCGTCTACGGCGACTGCGCGGTCAACCCCGACCCGAACGCCGAGCAGCTCGCCGACATCGCCATCCAGTCGGCCGCGACCGCCGCCCAGTTCGGCGTGGAGCCGCGGATCGCGATGCTGTCGTACTCGACCGGTACGTCCGGTTCCGGCGCCGACGTCGACAAGGTGCGCGAGGCGACCGGGCTGGTCCGACAGCGGCGCCCCGACCTGCGGATCGAGGGACCGATCCAGTACGACGCGGCCGTGGAGCCGACGGTCGCGGCGACGAAACTGCCGGGCTCCGAAGTCGCCGGTCAGGCCAGCGTGCTGATCTTCCCCGACCTCAACACCGGCAACAACACGTACAAGGCCGTGCAGCGTTCGGCCGGCGCGATCGCGGTCGGCCCGGTGCTCCAGGGGCTGCGCAAGCCGGTCAACGACCTGTCCCGCGGCGCCCTCGTCCAGGACATCGTCACCACCGTCGCCATCACGGCGATCCAGGCCCAGACCCTCGACCAGAAGGTTTCCCAGCAGTGACCGGCACCCGCGTCCTCGTCCTCAACTCCGGCTCCTCGTCGGTGAAGTACCAGCTGCTCGACATGAGCGACAGCAGCCGGCTGGCGCAGGGCCTCGTCGAGCGCATCGGCGAGCAGACCTCGCGGCTCAGGCACACGCCGCTCGCGACGGGCGAGCCCCGCGAGCGGAGCGGGCCGATCGCCGACCACGAGGCGGCCCTCAAGGCCGTCGCCGAGGAACTCGCCGAGGACGGACTGGGCCTGGACTCCCCGGAGCTGGCGGCGATCGGGCACCGGGTGGTGCACGGCGGCAAGCACTTCACCGAGCCGACCGTGATCGACGACGCGGTCCTCGCGGAGATCGAGCGGCTGATCCCGGTGGCCCCGCTGCACAACCCGGCCAACCTGACCGGGATCCGCACGGCGCGGGCGCTGCGCCCGGACCTCCCGCAGGTCGCCGTCTTCGACACCGCCTTCCACACCACGATGCCGGAGGCGGCGGCGCGCTACGCGATCGACGTGAAGACCGCCGACGAGCACCGCATCCGGCGCTACGGCTTCCACGGCACCTCGCACGCGTACGTCTCCCGGGCGACCGCCGAGCTGCTGGGCAGGGCGCCCGAAGAGGTGAACGTCATCGTGCTGCACCTCGGCAACGGGGCGTCCGCCTCCGCCGTACGGGGCGGGAAGTGCGTCGACACCTCCATGGGTCTCACCCCGCTCGAGGGGCTCGTCATGGGCACCCGCTCCGGGGACACCGATCCGGCCGTCATCTTCCATTTGGCGCGTGTTGGCGGAATGTCCACCGACGAAATCGACACTCTTCTCAACAAGAAGAGCGGGCTGATCGGCCTGTGCGGTGACAACGACATGCGGGAGATCCGACGGCGGGTCGACGAGGGCGACGAACAGGCGAAGCTCGCCTTCGACATCTACATTCACCGTCTGAAGAAGTACATCGGCGCCTATTACGCCGTGCTCGGCCGGGTGGACGCGGTGGCGTTCACCGCCGGGGTCGGCGAGAACGCGGCGCCGGTGCGCGCGGCGGCCGTCGCGGGCCTGGAGACCCTGGGCCTGGCGGTGGACGACGAACGGAACGCCGTACGGAGTGACGAACCGCGGCTGATCTCGCCCGCAGGCGCGCGGGTGAAGGTCGCCGTGGTCCCCACGGACGAGGAACTGGAGATCGCCACACAGACCTACGCGCTGGTCGAGGGGAATCGATATGCGGCTCCGCCGCGTGGCAACTGAGCAGGAAAGCAACTGAGCGCGTTCCCGCCCATTTGTATCTTCCACCAGACGGAATATTCCGTAGCGAAACAAACCGATAGGATCGCCCCATGCGCCGTTCGAAAATCGTCTGTACTCTCGGCCCCGCGGTCGACTCCCACGAAATGCTCGTGTCGCTGATCGAAGCCGGCATGAACGTGGCCCGCTTCAACTTCAGCCACGGCTCGCACGCCGAGCACCAGGGCCGGTACGACCGGGTCCGTGCCGCCGCCAAGGAGACGGGCCGGGCCATCGGTGTCCTCGCCGACCTCCAGGGCCCGAAGATCCGCCTCGAGACCTTCGCCGAGGGGCCGGTCGAGCTGGTGCGCGGTGACGAGTTCACCATCACCACCGACGACGTGCCCGGCGACAAGACGATCTGCGGCACCACCTACAAGGGGCTGCCCGGCGACGTCTCGCGCGGCGACCAGATCCTCATCAACGACGGCAACGTCGAGCTGAAGGTCCTGGACGTCGAGGGCCCGCGGGTGAAGTCGATCGTCATCGAGGGCGGTGTCATCTCCGACCACAAGGGCATCAACCTGCCCGGCACGGCCGTCAACGTGCCCGCGCTCAGCGAGAAGGACATCGACGACCTGCGGTTCGCGCTGCGCATGGGCGCCGACCTGGTCGCGCTGTCCTTCGTCCGCGACGCCAAGGACGTCCAGGACGTCCACCGCATCATGGACGAGGAGGGCCGCCGCGTCCCCGTCATCGCCAAGGTGGAGAAGCCGCAGGCGGTGGAGAACATGGAGGACGTCGTGATGGCGTTCGACGGTGTCATGGTCGCCCGTGGCGACCTGGCCGTCGAGTACCCGCTCGAGAAGGTCCCCATGGTGCAGAAGCGGCTCATCGAGCTGTGCCGCCGCAACGCCAAGCCGGTGATCGTGGCGACCCAGATGATGGAGTCGATGATCACCAACTCCCGTCCGACCCGCGCCGAGGCCTCCGACGTGGCCAACGCGATCCTGGACGGCGCGGACGCGGTCATGCTGTCCGCCGAGTCGAGCGTGGGCGCGTACCCGATCGAGACCGTGAAGACGATGTCGAAGATCGTCTCCGCGGCCGAGACGGAGCTTCTCTCCAAGGGCCTCCAGCCGCTCGTGCCGGGCAAGAAGCCGCGTACGCAGGGCGGTTCGATCGCCCGTGCCGCGTGCGAGATCGCCGACTTCCTCGGTGGCCGGGGCCTGGTGGCGTTCACCCAGTCCGGCGACACCGCCCGTCGTCTCTCGCGCTACCGCGCGACCCAGCCGATCATCGCCTTCACCACCGACGAGGGCACCCGCAACCAGCTGGCGCTCAGCTGGGGCGTCGAGTCGCACGTCGTGCCGTTCGTGAACAGCACCGACGAGATGGTCGACCTGGTGGACCAGGAGATCATCAAGCTCAACCGCTTCAACCCGGGCGAGATCGTGGTCATCACCGCCGGCTCGCCCCCCGGCGTCCCCGGCACCACGAACATGGTCCGCGTCCACCACCTGGGCGAGGACGGCCGCGGCTGACCGGCCGCTGACCCGCGGGAGCGGACCGCTGTACGGCGCTGAGGGCGCCCCCTGCGAAGGGGGCGCCCTCAGGCCTTCGTGCGGCTCCCGGAAGGGACTGCGGGGGATGCCTACTTGGTGTTGAAGAGGTGCATCCCCGGTATGTGGAGGTCGCCGCCGAACTGGCCGGCCTGGACGACCTTCACCTTGGTGAAGTAGATCAGCGGGATGTTCAGCGGAGGCGGGTTCTCCGGGTCGAACGTCACCGGGATCAGACCGAACAGGTTCCCCGAGATGCTCTCGGTGTACATGATCGTGTCGCCGTTGCGGATGGTCGACGTCGTGCCCGGGCCGGCCTGGACGTGATGGGTCACGCCGGCCTGCTTGTCGTTGACCCTCTGGTGCAGGTCGCCGATGTCGGTCCCCTCGGAGATGACGTACTTCAGGACCTTCTTCTTGGTCCCGTTGGCCGTCTTCACCTCGACGATGCCCTGGTAGTCGGCGCCCTTGAGGAGCAGCGAACTGGCGTCGAGGTACCACGGATCGTCCGGCAGCGGCGTCCTGTTGTCGATGCCGCTCTCGTCCTCGGTGGCGACCGGGCAGTCGTCCACATCGGTCGTGGCGCTCTCGGACGGACTCGGCGAGGCGGTCGCGTCGGCGGCGTCCTCGGCCGCTTCCTCCGCCTCGTCCGCCTTGTCCTCGGTGGCCTTCGCCGTGTCGTCCGCCTTGTCGGCGGCGTCCTTCGCGGCGTCGGTGAGGGCGTCGGACGTGTCCTTGGCGGTACCGGAGTCCTTGCCGGAGTCCGCCGGGCCGGAGCCCGTGTCCGTCGGCTTGTCGGCGCCGGTGCCCGTCGAGGCGGACTCCGAGGCCGACGGGGCCGGGCTCGCGGTGTCCGTGCCTTCGGTGTCCTTGCCGTCGAACAGATCGGTGATCGTGTCGCCGATCGTCTCCAGCAGGTTCTTGTCGGTCTCGGACGGCGACGGACCGGCCGCCCCGGTGTCGCCCGAGGTCTGCGAGTCCTGCGGTTCGGACGCCGCCGAGGACGCCGCGGGGGCGGGCTCGTCCGCTTCGCCGGAACCTGAATCCGGCGACGTGGAGTCACCCGAACCGCCCGTGCCGCCGGAGGAGTCCGAAGTGCCGCCCGTCGGCTCGTCCTTGGGACCGGAGCCGGCGTCGTCCTTCGCGTCGTCCTCCGCTTCGTCCTTCGTGTCGTCCGCGGACTCGCTCGCGCTCGCCGAGGCGGACGGCGAGGGCGACGCGGAGGCGTCGGTCCCCTCGGAGTCCTCCAGGGCCGCCACGCAGTCCTTGTACTCGTCGATGGTGAGGCTCTTGGACGTCGGCTGGTCCTCGGCGTTGGCGAGGGTCGGTGTGAACCCCATGCCCATGAGGACCGCCGTCGGCATGGCCGCCAGGGCTATCGCCTTGCCGGCCGGCATGTGGAACCTGGTGAACAGCGGCTTCTTGGGTGCCGCGTGGCGCGGCCCGGTTCTCACGCGGGCAGCGTCCACACCGCTCCCGGTGGTCACCTCGTCAGCCGGCACTGTGCCTCCCGTTCGCCCCGTTGGCCGGGCTCGTTCCTGACAGTTGGTTCGGCTCGTCCGAGCCGTCGGCGTCCTTGGTGAAGGCCGGACCCGTGCTGTACGGGTTCACGGCGGGTCCGTCCGCCGGGGCGGGCCCCTGGTCCTCCGGGAAGGCCGCGGCGGGCGTCGTGCCCGTGTCCGGACCCTTCCCCGGCGCCTGCTCCTCCGGCGGTGCTCCCGGCGCCCAGGAGACGGCCATCGCTCCGCCGATCAGGGCGAAGAGGAAGCCGATGAGGAAGCCGCCGAGGTTGGACACCGGGATGGAGACCAGTCCCAGCAGGATCGCCGCGACGCCCGCGAAGACCCGTACGTGCTTCTGGAACCACAGGCTGACGCCCAGCACCGCGAGCAGTACGCCGATGATCAGCGAGCCGGCGCCGGCGGTGGTCGCCATCGCCAGCGTCAGATGGCCGATCTGGAGGTTCGCGTACGGGAAGTAGGCGATGGGGAACCCGCTGATCAGAATGAACAGACCGGCCCAGAACGGCCTCGTGCCCCGCCAGGCGCGGAACTGCTGCCTCCGGAGATCGAACTGGCCGGGGGCGACAGGGGTCTCGGCGCTCATGGAAAACAGCTCCCTGGTGCGGCGTTGCTGTGGTGGTTGTGCTGCGGGTGGGGACCGGCGCTCACGGCTGCAGGGGCGCTCCGGTCCGGACGGGTGAGACTGGACGGGCGGGGGTGCCACCGGCTCCCCCGCCCGTCAGAGAGTGCTTAGTAGCACTCCTTGACACCCGTCGACAGCGACATCTTCAGGCCGCTGAGCTTGAAGGTTCCGGCGGTGGTGGCCCACGCCGTCTGCTTCACGTCGGTCAGGACGGCCGACTCGGCCTCCTGGGCGAACCCGAACGGGTTCGCGGTGTCGCCGCTCTTGATGCCCGGACCCTTCTTCAGGTCCTTGGCGGCCACACCGATGTCGATGTTCTTGAACGTCGCGTCGGCCGCGAGGTCCTCGACGTCGATGAAGAGGTTCTCGGCCTCGACCGGGGTGCCTCCACCGCCGGCCTTCAGCGTGAGGCTGACCGAACCGATCAGCGGGATGTTCGGCGTGACCACGGACTGGCACATGTTCGTGATCGACGCGCTCTTGAACCCGGAGACGGCGACGGGGTGAGCCGTCTTCTTGCCGTCGAGGGTGTAGCCCGAGTCGATCGCGCCGTACTGCGAGAAGCCCGTACCGACGAGCTTGTCCGCGGTGACCTTGAACGACTGACCCGAAACGCTGAACGACGCTGCGAGGGCACCCTGCGCGAGGGCGACACCTATACACGCCGTGGCGGCGACGCTGGGCACCATGACCACAGCGAACCGCTTCCATCTGGTCCCGCCACGCACCTGGGACTCCATATTTCCTCCTTCTCGGACGTACATCTCCTGGCCCTGACTAGCCCCCGGAACGGCGGCTCAGCCGGGCAGGGATGGGAGAAGTGCTACGTCCTCGGGAAGGGGAGCGCCTGTACCCGGAGGCGCGAACCGCGCCCGGATCACCGGCGATCACCCCCGAGCGACAACCACTGGTCGCGCCTGACACGCATCACGCACAACCTTGCTGGACAGGCTTCGCCTCGGCGAAGACCCCCCTGCCCAAGAGCCGCCGCCACTGCCGGCGGCTCTGCTCGGTGGGGACCCAGGAGAACCCGTCGACCCAACCGGCTGTCGGGGTACGGGCAACGGACCGAGCGTGGCCGATCGTGGTGCATTCTCGCCGCCCGCACAAGGGGGTTCGTTACTGGCTAGTAACGGCCGGATAACCGAACAACGACCCGCAGGTCTCGACCGGCGACGCTCGGTGGCAACCATGCCCAGGACAAAACTATTGATCGCTGGACAGAATCCGACAGAATCACGGCCCTGACTTACTGCCAGTAACAGCGGCCGCGTTTGCCAAGTTTTGGCAAAGCGCGGCGCTGGGGAACCGTGTGGGCGGAACTTTCACGCGGGCACCACCGGCTCCGACGTTTAGCGACTGGTCAGAACCGGGCCCCCGCCAGGCTAGAAGAGGGCGCGCGCCAGAGCCCTGCGCGCCGCGGTCACCCGCGGGTCGTCGGGCCGACCACCTCGAACAGTTCGACCAGCCGCAGCCGCGCCGCGTCCCGCTCGTCACCGGCCGTACGGGCCACGGTGTCGATGAGCCGCCCGAAGGCGTCCTCGACATGCCCGCCCACCAGATCGAGGTCGGCGGCGGCGATCTGCGCCTGCGCGTCACCCGGCTTCTCGGCGGCCTCCCCACGCACCCGCTGCGGGTCCATACCCTGCACCCGGTGCAGCAACTCGGCCTGCGCCAGGCCGAGTTTGGCCTCGGTGTTGCCCGGGTCGTCGACCAGCACGTTCTGGTAGGCACGCACCGCGCCGCCGAAGTCACCCGCGTCCAGCGCCTGTACGGCGGCCTCCAGCAGGGCGTCGTAGGGGCCGGCCGGCGGCTCGGCGACGGCCTCGGCACGCTCGCCGGGGCCGGCCTCGGAATCGACGGTGAGGCCGGTCAGGCCGAAGCGCTGCTCGGCGACCTGCACCAACTGGTCCAGGGTCTGCCGGATCTGCGCCTCGCCGGCGGCCCCCTGGAAGAGCGGCAGCGCCTGGCCGGCGACGACCGCGAAGACGGCCGGGATGCCCTGCACCCCGAACTGCTGCATCAGCATCTGATTGGCGTCGACATCGATCTTGGCGAGCAGGAACCGCCCGTCGTACTCGACGGCGAGCCGCTCCAGCACCGGGCTGAGCTGCTTGCAGGGCTGGCACCACTCGGCCCAGAAGTCGATGACGACCGGCACCTCGGCGGACCGCTGGAGGACGTCCCGCTCGAACCCGGCCTCATCGACGTCGATGACGAGGTCCGCGGGCGACACGGCCCCCGTCCCGCCCTGCCGGGCGGCTTCGGCCCGAGCCTGCTCCGCCTTCGCCTTGGCCTCCTGGGCCGCCTTCACCGCGGCGAGGTCGACGACTCCGCTCATGGACATGTTCCGTGGCTGCATGCGTCTATCCTCCCCCGTCCGCGCGCGTGCGTGAAAAACGATCCGAAAAAGCGCCGGGTCCCCACCCCGCGCCGTCCGGCCGCGACTCGTGTACGTCCGTTCACGAGCTTTCGCTACGAGTCGTAGCGTAATACCGGGAGCGGCCTTCCCGCCGCCCCACCCCGGTGATCTCCCTCACGACCGCACAGAATCGGCCGGTTATGGTCGGGGGATGCAGAGCCGCACCCCCGCCGGCCGTACCGGACGCCCGCGCAGCGCCGCCGCCGACGCGGCGATCCTCGCCGCGACCCGCCAGGCGCTGGTCGAACTGGGCTGGTCCAAGCTCACGCTGGGGGATGTGGCGACCCGCGCCGGAGTGGCCAAGACGACGCTCTACCGCCGCTGGTCCGGCAAGAACGAACTCGTCGTGGACGCGGTCGCGGAACTCTTCGACGAACTGGAACTCCCCGACCGGGGCAGCCTGGCCGCCGACATCGAGGGCGTGGTTCTCCAGTTCGCGGCGATCCTCGCCCGCCCGGAGGCCAGGAGTGGCCTGATGGCGGTGGTCGCGGAAGCCACCCGCGACGACGCCCTGCGCGACCGCATCCGCGCCTCCATCGTCGATCCGCAGAAGGATCTGGTCCTGGAGGGCCGGGCCCGAGCCCGGACCAGAGGCGAACTCCCCCCGGAACCGGACCCCCTGGCGGTGTCCCGCACGGTGGACCTGATCTTCGACATGGTCGCGGGCGCGGTGGTCCACCGCACCCTGGTCAGCGCGGAGCCGGCGGACGAGGAATGGGTGCGCGACTTCACCAGGGTGCTGCTGCACGGCCTGACGGCAGCAGCACCCGGCCCCTCGGGCGGGTGAGCCTCCTAGTGCCGCGGCACTAGAAGCCGGCCGGCTCCGTGTACACCCCCCACTCCTCCCGCAGCACCCCGCAGATCTCCCCCAGCGTCGCCTCGACCCGCACCGCCTCCACCATCGGCCCGATCATGTTGGACCCGTCCCGGGCGGCGGCCAGCATCGCGTCGAGGGCGGCACGGACGGCCGCCTCGTCACGGACGGCCCGCCGAGCGCCCAGCTCCCGCACCTGCTCCCGCTCCACCTCGTGCGAGACCCGGAGGATCTCCAGATCCCCGGTCACCGAGCCGTGGTGCACGTTGACGCCGACGACCCGCTTCTCCCCCTTCTCCAGCGACTGCTGGTAGCGGAACGCGGACTCCGCGATCTCCCCGGTGAACCAGCCGTCCTCGATCCCTCGCAGGATCCCGGAGGTGACGGGCCCGATGGGGTGCCGCCCGTCGGGGTGCGCGCGCAGTCCCCGCTCCTTGATCTGCTCGAAGATCTTCTCGGCGTCCGCCTCGATCCGGTCGGTGAGCTGCTCGACGTACCAGGAACCGCCCAGCGGGTCGGCGACGTTGGCGACCCCGGTCTCCTCCATCAGCACCTGCTGCGTGCGCAGCGCGATCTCGGCGGCCTGCTCCGAGGGCAGCGCGAGGGTCTCGTCCAGGGCGTTGGTGTGCAGCGAGTTGGTCCCGCCGAGCACGGCGGCGAGCGCCTCCACGGCCGTACGCACCACGTTGTTGTACGGCTGCTGGGCGGTGAGGGAGACGCCGGCGGTCTGGGTGTGGAACCGCAGCCACTGGGCCTTCTCGGACTTCGCCCCGTAGACGTCCCTCATCCACCGGGCCCAGATCCGGCGCGCCGCGCGGAACTTGGCGATCTCCTCGAAGAAGTCGAGGTGCGCGTCGAAGAAGAAGGACAGGCCAGGGGCGAACACGTCGACGTCCAGTCCGCGCGAGAGCCCCAGCTCCACGTACCCGAAGCCGTCGGCGAGGGTGTACGCCAGTTCCTGCGCGGCCGTCGATCCGGCCTCGCGGATGTGGTAGCCGGAGACGGACAGCGGCTTGTAGTCGGGGATGCCGGCGGCGCAGTACTCCATGAGGTCGCCGATGAGGCGCAGATGGGGCTCGGGCTGGAACAGCCACTCCTTCTGGGCGATGTACTCCTTGAAGATGTCGGTCTGGAGGGTGCCGTTGAGGACGGCCGGGTCGACGCCCTGCCGTTCGGCGGCGACGAGGTACATGCAGAAGACCGGTACGGCCGGCCCGCTGATGGTCATCGAGGTCGTCACGTCACCGAGGGGGATGTCCTTGAAGAGGACCTCCATGTCGGCGGCCGAGTCGATGGCGACCCCGCAGTGCCCGACCTCGCCGAGTGAGCGGGGGTCGTCGGAGTCGCGGCCCATGAGGGTCGGCATGTCGAAGGCGACGGAGAGACCTCCGCCGCCGTTGGCGAGGATCATCTTGTAGCGCTCGTTGGTCTGCTCGGCGTTCCCGAACCCGGCGAACTGCCGGATGGTCCAGGTGCGCCCCCGGTAGCCGGTCGGGTACAGCCCCCGGGTGTAGGGGTACTCCCCCGGCCAGCCGATGCGCTCGAAGCCCTCGTACGTGTCACCGGGCCGTGGCCCGTACACCGGCTCCACGGCATCCCCGGAGAGCGTGGTGAAGTCCGCGTCGCGCTTCCGCGCGGCGTCGTAACGGGCCTGCCAGCGTCGGCGGCCTTCCTCGATGGCGTCAGCGTCCATACCCTCGAATTTACTAGGACGTCCAAGTAAATGTCGATGGGAGACCGCCGTACACCTGCGTACGGCGGTGCGGGTCACGCCTTGGCGACCGCCGGCGTTTCCTCGGCGACCTTGGCCTCCAGCTCGCGAGAGACGTTTCGCTCGACGAAGAAGGCGGCCGTGGGGACGGTACCGGCCAGCAGCACCCAGAGCTGCTTGCGGACCGGCCACCTGGCCTTGGAGCCCAGGTCGAAGGCGAAGACGAGGTAGAGGACGTAGAGCCAGCCGTGCGCGATGGAGACGACACGGGTGGCGTCCGCGGCACCGTCCAGGTCCAGGACATACTTGCCGATCATGCACAGGCACAGCAGGACCAGGAGCACACCGGTGACGTAGGCCAAGACGCGGTAGCGGGTCAGCACGCTCTTCTTCATGCCGTCGAGCGTAACCAGGCGTTCCGGGCGATCTTGCCCCGGGTCGCCCCTCGCGTGGCCCCTCCCGTGACCCGTCGGGTCACGGGTCGGGTCACTCCTCGTCGAAGTCGTGCGCCGCCACCCGGAGCGGGCGCAGCATGGCGAAGATCTCCGCGCACTCCTCCGCGTCGTACACGCCGAGGCCGAAGTCCATGGCCATCAGGTCGCGGGTGGCCGCCTCGACGACCTCGCGACCCTTGTCGGTGATGGTGGCGAGGGTGCCGCGGCCGTCGTTGGGGTTGGGACGCTTGGCGACCAGGCCGGACCTCACCAGGCGGTCGACGGTGTTCGTCACCGAGGTGGGGTGCACCTGGAGCCGCTCGCCGATCTTCGACATGGTCAGCTCCCCCTCCTTCGAGAAGGTGAGCAGCACGAGGGCCTCGTAGCGCGCGAAGGTCAGTCCGTACGGCTTGACCACCGCGTCGACCTCGGCGAGGAGGATCTGGTGGGCGCGCATGATCGAGGTGATCGCGGCCATGGACGGCACGCTTCCCCAGCGCCGCTTCCAGAGCTCGTCGGCGCGTGCGATGGGGTCGAAGGGAAGGCTGGGCGGCTTCGGCACGGCACCAGACCCTACCCGTCGGTCATATCGCGGTCAGCCCCGTCTCGGTCTTCGGTCCGCCCGGCCTTTCGGCCCACGTCGTACCGGCCCCCGTCAGTAGAGGGCGCGCAGGCCGAGGACGTCGCCGCGGCCCAGGGTGCGGGCGGTGGTGGAGCAGACGAAGGAGTTCGTGAACATGGTCTGGCTCTCGTGGCTCTGGCCGACGTGGGCGAGGCCGAAGACGTGCCCGGCCTCATGGGTGGCGACGCTGCGCAGGTCGTAGGTGTTCGAGCAGATGTCGGTGAGGCGGTCGGTGAAGGTGTGGTCGCGGGTGTTGAACCGGACGTCGGCCTCGCGCAGCGCGTCGGGGCCGCCGGGGACGGCCCGGCTCCACGAGCAGGTGGTGGCGACGACCCCGCTGCTGAGGTCCCCCGCGTCCCAGACGCTCAGGCCGTCGCGCGCCAGGCAGCGGGCGTCCCGGTCGACGTCGGCCTCGTTGCCGGTGCGCGAGAGGAACCGCGCCCTCGCGGTGACCGTGTCGCCGAAGCCGCAGTCGTTGCGGCTGGCCGTGATGGTGCCGATGGCGTCCTCGAAGGCGCGGCGGGCGTCGTCGGGAGCGAGGTCCCCGGGCAGGGCGCCGTCACCGAGGAACCACTCGTAGGTGTCGTACTCCTTGTGGCCGGTGGTGGCGTAGGCGCCGTCGGCGCACGCGGCCCGGGCCCGGCCGGGGGCGGCGGCCGACGCGCGGGCGTGGTGGTGGGCGCCCGGGGCCCGCGCGTGGGCCGCGGTGTCCGTCAGGTCGTAGGAGACCGTTCCGTCGGCGGCCACCTCCAGGGTGAAACCGTGCAGGGAACCGTCCGCGGTGAGGGCGTCGACGCTCACCTTCGTGCCGGGGCCGGGGACGGTGACGCCGGCTCCGGCGTGCGTGACGAGGCGGCCGACGGCCGCGCAGCCGAGCACGGAGGACCCGGCCGGCAGGTCCTCTACGGTCAGGGCGCCGGGTGCGAGCGCGCAGGTGTCGTCTCCCGCGCGCGGGGGCGCTGCTTTGCCGCCCAGCGCCGCCAGCGACACGACCGTCAGGGCCGCCACGACCACCCTCCTCACGGCCGTCGCCGTCGTCCCGCCCACTCTGCCCCGAACCGGTACCGGCCCGCGCCGCGCTGCCACTTCGCCTCCGCCTGAATGCCCACCCCGTCGGACGGGACTTGATCGAGTCCCGGCTGAGGTTAGCCATCCGGCACGGCCCGTAACCCCTTTCGATAGCACCCGATTGAGCGACTACTCAAACGCAGGTACTCCCATTCCCGGAGCGCTTGAACGTTCGCCCAAACGCCCGTCCGATCCGGGGGCGCACATGGAGATCTGTGTCGAGACGCGCATCCGCGCCGATCCGGACGACCTGTGGACCCGCACCAAGGACCCGCGCGCGCCGGCGCTGGGATCTGCGCGCGGCGGGAGACCAGGGCCGGGGGGTGGGTGATCTCGGTGACGCTCCGGCTCGGTGGACGAACTGCTCCCGGCGGCCTGCCGGTACGGCGCGGAGCGGTCGGTGTCGGGCTACCGGGACCGCTGCGCGGCGGTCGCCTCGCCGGCCGAGCTGCTCGCCGTCGGTCGGGAGATCCACGAGCGGGAACGGGCCGGCGGCCAGGCGATGCCGCTGGGCAGCCGGCTGATGGCCGGCGCCCGGACGCACGAGACGCTCGGCCCGCCACGGCGGCGGGGCTCGACCTGTGGATCGTGGAGATCGAGGGTGCTCGGCCGGGTGCTCGCGGACACCCCGCTCGGCGCTTTCACGGACCCGGCCGGGCCGGCCCGCGCGGTCGCCGCCTCGTTCGTCGGCATCGAGCTGTACGAGGGGGTCGACGGCGCGGGCGCCGCGTCGGCGCTGGACGCGCTGGAGCAACCGGGGTCACTGGTGGGCGCCCGGGAGGAACTGGGGCCGGTCCCCCCTGGCCGCCGTGCCGTTCGGCGGCGGCACCTCGGTCGTGGCGCCCGCGGGCGGTGCGGAGTACCTGCGGCGGGCCTCCGGGAAGCGGTGAGAGACCCCGCCCCGGCTACTCCCCCCGCGCCCGCGGTGCCAGATGCCGCTCGACCGTCTCCACCTTCGACGTCAGGCCGTCCGTCACGCCGGGACGGATGTCGGCCTTGAGGACCAGGGAGACACGCGGTGCCCGGGCCTCGACGGCGGCGACGGCCCGCTTGACGACGTCCATGACCTGGTCCCACTCGCCCTCGACGGACGTGAACATGGCGTCGGTGCGGTTCGGCAGGCCGGACTCGCGGACCACGCGGACCGCGTCGGCGACGTACTCGCCGACGTCCTCGCCGACGCCGAGCGGGGTGACGGAGAAGGCGACGATCACGATGCCTTCACCACTCCCTCGCGCTGGGCGCGGGAGGCGATGACCGCGTCCTCGGCCTCGCGGCGCAGCTTGCGCTCGGCGAAGAAGCCGCCGGTCGGCAGGACCGAGAGGACGAAGTAGAGGGCGGCGGTCCTCAGGGACCACTTGGTGCGGTTCCAGGCGTCCGCCCAGAAGATCACGTACAGCACGAACAGCACGCCGTGGACCATGCCCATCACCGGCACCGCGTTGAAGTCCGTGGTGCGCTTGAGCACCGAGCAGACGAGCAGCAGCAGGAACGAGATGGCCTCGGGGCCGGAGACCAGGCGGAGGCGGCGGAGGGCGGAGGCTGTCTTGAGGTCCACGGGTCACCTTCGGTGGGAGATGCGTTGCTGATCCGGTCCGTTTGTGAACGCACGCACAAGCGTTCGTCCATTGTGGCAAACGGGCGGAACGGGGAGCGGGGCGGGGTGCGCGCCGGGTCGGGCGGCGGGAGGCCGCCGCCGACGGTGCCCGGGGGACCATTCAGGGACGATCTCCCCCCAAGAGCCCTGTCGGCACGGCCGTCCAAAGGCTACCTTCGCAGCGTGGCGATGTTTCGACTCCAAGGCAGCAAGGTGCTCGCCGTCGACATGACCGGGGACGCCGTCAAGGCGAAGAACGGCTCGATGGTCGCGTACGACGGGCAGATGGCCTTCAAGAAGATGAGCGGCGGCGGCGAGGGACTGCGGGGCATGGTGACCCGGCGACTCACCGGCGAGCAGATGACCGTGATGGAGGTGAGGGGGCAGGGCACCTGCTGGTTCGCGGACCGCGCCTCCGAGATCAACCTCGTGGATCTCCAGGGGGACAAGCTGTACGTGGAGTCGAGCAACCTGCTCGCGACGGACGCGGGGCTGAGGACGGGGACGTCCTTCACCGGCCTGCGCGGCGCCTCGCAGGGCAACGGGCTCTTCACGACGACCGTCGAGGGGCACGGCCGGGCCGCGATCACCTCGGACGGTCCGGCGGTGGTGCTCCGGGTCAGCCCGCAGTTCCCGCTGACGGTGGACCCGGGGGCGTACGTCGCCCATCAGGGCAACGTCCGGCAGTCCCTGCAGTCCGGCGTGACGTTCCGCACGCTGATGGGCGAGGGCGGCGGCGAGGCCTTCCAGATCCGCTTCGAGGGGGACGGCCTGGTGTACGTCCAGCCCAGCGAGCGGAACACGATCGCGGGAGACGTGTGACATGCCCTTCCGGGAGATCAACTCCAGGATCGTCGAGGCGACCGTGCTGCCGGGCCGGCGCCTGTTCAGTCAGCGCGGCGCGATGCTCGCCTACCAGGGCGAGGTGTCCTTCACCCCGAACGTGCAGGGTGGCCAGGGCGGTGTGATGTCGATGATCGGCCGCCGCATGGCGAACGAGGACACTCCCCTGATGTCCGTCGAGGGCAGCGGCACCGTCCTGTTCGGACACGGCGGCCACCACGTGCAGGTCATCGACCTCACCGGCGAGACGCTCTACGTAGAGGCCGACCGCCTGCTCGCCTTCGAGGGCACCCTCCAGCAGGGGACCATGTTCATGGGCTCGCAGGGTGGCGTCATGGGCATGGTCCGCGGCCAGATCAGCGGCCAGGGCCTGTTCACCACGACCCTGAAGGGCCACGGCTCGGTCGCCGTGATGGCCCACGGCGGTGTCTTCGAGGTCCCCATCACCCCCCAGCGCCCGGTCCACGTCGACCCGCAGGCCTACGTCGCCCACCACGGCGACGTCCGCAACAAGCTGTCGACCGCCCTGGGCTGGCGGGACATGGTGGGCCGCGGCTCGGGCGAGGCGTTCCAACTGGAACTGAGCGGCAGCGGCACGGTGTTCGTCCAGGCGTCGGAGGAGAAGCTGTGACCACCTACCCGGGCACCGGCGGCCCCACCGTCCTCGACCCGACGACCCTGCCGGTCGACGACAACGTGAACCCGTACACCTTCTGCGTGGAGCTGAAGGGGAGCCAGTGGTTCCTCCAGAAGGGGAAGATGATCGCCTACTACGGGTCGATCGACTTCAACGGCATCGGGCACGGCCGGCTGGACCGCCTGGTGCGCACGTCGTTCCATTCGCCTCTGCACGCGAGCGACTGGGTCGTGGCGGAGGGCTCGGGCAAGATGCTGCTCGCCGACCGGGCCTTCGACGTGAATTCGTACGACCTGGAAGACGGCAACCTGACCATTCGCTCGGGCAATCTGCTCGCTTTTCAGCCAACTCTCGCGCTGAAGCAGTCGATCGTTCCAGGTTTTCTGACACTGATCGGAACCGGAAAGTTCGTCGCCGCATCTAACGGGCCGGTGGTGTTCATGGAACCCCCGATCCGGGTGGACCCGCAGGCGCTCGTCGGCTGGGCCGACTGCCCGTCCCCGTGCCATCACTACGACCACGGGTACATGACGGGCTTGATGGGCGGTCTACGTGCACTGACGGGCCTGGGCGGGGCTTCCGGCGAGGAGCACCAGTTCGAGTTCGTGGGCGCCGGCACGGTGCTGCTCCAGTCCACGGAGACGCTCATGCCGGAGCAGGCCACGGGAGCGGTTCCGCACGAGCCGGGGGTGCCCGGCGGAGGTGGGCCGGGCGGGCCCACGGGGCAAGGCGGCGCACCGCGTCTTCCCGGACAGCTGGGAGACCTCCAGCGTCGCTTCGGGCTGTGAGCGGTAGTCTGCTGAGAGTGACATCGAACGCGTGCGCACTGTCACACCACCCCCAGTAGTTCGCCTTTCAACATTTTAGGTAGACTTCACTTATGGAGACCGAAACGGCCACGCGCTGGCTGACCGAAGCGGAGCAGTGCGCCTGGCGCACCCACCTGGAGGTCAACAGGCTGTTGACGTACCAGCTTGAAAAGGATCTTCAGCCGTTCGGGCTGACCATGAACGACTACGAAATCCTGGTGAACCTCTCCGAGTCGGAGGACGTGCGGATGCGGATGAGCGACCTCGCGTCCGCCACCCTCCAGTCCAAGAGCCGTCTCTCGCACCAGATCACGCGCATGGAGAACGCCCATCTGGTGCGCCGGGAGAACTGCGAGTCCGACCGCCGCGGTCTGTACGCGGTCCTCACCGAGCACGGCATGGAGACGATGCGGAAGGTCGCGCCCCACCATGTGTCATCGGTGCGGCGGCACTTCATCGACCTCCTCTCCACCGAGGCCCTGGCGGAACTCGACAAGGCCCTGACCCCCATCGCGGACCACCTCCGCGAGCAGCGGGGACGTCCGTGAGCGGCTGAACCGAAGCCGCGGGACCCAAGCCGCACGACCCGAGCGGCTCGACCGAAGCCGCTCCACCGAAGCGGCTCTGTCGAAGCGGCTCTATTGAAGCGGCTCTATTGAAGCGGCTCTATTGAAGCGGCCGGACCGTCGGGAGGCGGAGCTCGAACAGGGCTCCGCCTCCCGGCGTCCCACGGACCGTGAGGGTGCCTCCGTGGCGTACGGCCACGTCGCGGGCGATGGCCAGGCCGAGACCCGCCCCGCCGTCGTCACGGCTACGGGCCGCGTCGAGCCGGACGAACCGCTCGAAGACCCGTTCCCGGTCCGCCTCGGGCACGCCCTCCCCGTCGTCGGCGACCGCGACGACAGCGCGCCCGCCCTCCCGCCGCACGGTCACCGTGACCGCCTCGCGGGCGTGCCGCTGCGCGTTGTCGAGCAGGTTGGCCAGGACCCGTCGCAACTGCCCCGGCGATCCGGACACCTCCGCCGGCTCCGCGTCCACGGTCACCCGGACCCGGCCGGCCGCCTCCTCCCGCGCCAGCGCGGCCAGGTCGACCCGGCTGTCCACGGGCCGCTCCCCCGCGTCCAGCCGGGCCAGCAGCAGCAGGTCGGCGGCCAGGTTCTGGAGTCGCACGGTGTCCTCGACGGCGCCCGGCACGTCCAGCAACTCCGGGTGCGCGGCGCCCACCTCGAGCTGGGTGCGCAGCGAGGCGATGGGGCTGCGCAGTTCGTGGGAGGCGTCGGCGACGAAGCGGCGCTGCCGTTCCACGGCCGCCTCCAGCGCGGCCAGCGTCTCGTTCGTGGTGCGCGCGAGCCGGGCGACCTCGTCGTGGGTGTCCGGCTCGGGCACCCGCCGGGCGAGGTCCGCGGAGGCGGTGATCGCGGCCATCTCGCGCCGGATGCCCTCGACCGGGCGCAGAGCCCGCCGGGTCATCAGCCAGGTCACGCCCGCCACGACGGCCAGCAGCAGCGGAAAGCCGGTCAGCATGACGGTGAGCGCGGTGCGGACGGCGGTGCGCTCGGTGGACAGCGGCGCTCCCGCGTACACGGTGAGGGTGCCGCGGTCCTCCGTCTCGACCTCGACGGCGGCGAAGCGGTAGTCGGCGCTGTCGCCGTCCACGGTGGCGGAGCCGTCGCTGTAGGAGGGGTCCTCGGCGATCTCGCCGGGCTCCGGCGCGGAGGCCCCGACGGAGTCGTCGTCCCCGTCCCCGTCACCACCCGCGGCGGCGGGGGCGGTCGCCGGGCGCACCGTGTCCGTCCCCGTCCCGCTGATCCGCTCCAGGTGCTCGCTGACCGCGACCAGGGTCCCGTCCTCGGTGACGACCTGGACGGGCCGGTCGTCGTCGTCCAGGGACAGCTCGCGGTAGGGCTGTCCGGCGGCGAGTTCGGCGGCGACCTCGCGCGCGGTGCGTTCCGCCCGGGTGCCCGCCTGGCCGCTCAGGTTCGTCCACAGCGACAGCAGGACGGCCGTCCCGGCGGCGAGCAGCGCCACGGCGACGACGAGCGTGGTGCCCAGGGTGGCACGCGCCCGGACGGATCCGAGACGGCGTCTCACCGGCCCGCCTCCGCCCGCTCCAGCCGGTATCCGGCGCCGCGGACCGTGCGGATGAGTCCGGCACCCAGCTTGCGGCGCAGCGCGCTGACGTAGACCTCGACGATGTTGGGGTCGCCGTCGTAGGCGAAGTCCCAGACGTGGTCCAGGATCTCGGTCTTCGAGACCACCTCCCCCGCCCGCACCACGAGCTGCTCCAGGACGGCGAACTCCTTGGCGGTGAGCGCCGTCTCGTCGCCGCGCAGGAACACCCGGCGGGCCGCGGTGTCCACCCTCAGCTCGCCGAGCACGTGCACCGGAGAGGCCCCGGCGCCCTGCCCTCGGCGCCGCAGCAGCGCCTTCACCCGGGCCACGAGGACGACGTAGGAGAACGGTTTGGTGAGGTAGTCGTCCGCGCCCGTGTCCAGACCCTCCGCCTCGTCGTACTCGCCGTCCTTGGCGGTGAGCATGAGGATCGGGACGTCGTTCCCGGCGGCGCGCAGGGCGGAACAGACCCGGTAGCCGTTCATGCCGGGCAGCATGATGTCGAGGACGAGCAGGTCGTACGGCGACTCGCCCGCGCGGTGCAGACCCTCCAGGCCGTCGTGGACGACGTCCACGGCGAAGCCCTCGGCGGTCAGACCCTTGGCGAGGGCGAGGGCGAGACGGCGTTCGTCCTCGACGATCAGCAGGCGCATGCCACCAGGGTCGCAAACCCCGCCTGAAGCGATCTTCAGGTTGCTTCAGCGTGCCTTCAGGTCGGCTCGGGCAGCGTGGTCCCCGTCGCAACCGAAGCAGACGGAACCAATCAGCATCTCAGCGGGAGGAAACCCATGAAGCGCAAGCTCGTCATCGCCGCCGTCGTCGCGTCCGTCGCGATCGGCGGAGGCACCGCGGTCGCCTTCGCGGACGACGACGCACGCGGTACGACGGCGGACGTCCGGACCGCACGGCCGGCGGCCGAGGCACCCGGCTCCGCCGACGTGAGCGCGGCCGAGGCGATCGCGGCGGCGTTGAAGGCCGGCCGGGCACGGCGGTCTCCGCCGACCTCGACACGGAGGCCGGGGACGACGACCGCGGCTGGGAGGTCGAGATCCTGGGCACCGGCACGACCTCGTACGACGTCCTCGTCGACCCGGCGACGGGCCGCGTCCTCGGCACGCACACCGCCGGCGACGACGCCGACGACGTCCGCGAGGCCCGCACCCTGCTCAGGGGCACGGGTGTCACCGCCGCCGAGGCCGCCGAGAAGGCCACCACGAAGGGCTTCGTCACCTCCGTCGACCTGGAGGCCGACGGCGCCGGAGCCTGGGAGGTGGAGACCGACGGCTCGTCGGCCGAGGAGCGCGACTGGAACGTCGCCCTGGACGACGCCAAGCTCACGGCGGTCCGCGACGACGACGGCCAGGACGAGACCGGCGACGACGACTGAGACCCGTCCCCCTCGCTCCACCCGATCGGCCCACCGTCCCCGCCACCGCCGCCGTCACCAGCGCCGTGACGGGACCCGGCGGAGGCGCGCAGGCTCCGGCGAGCGCGGCGAGTGCGCCGAGCACCACCGGCTGGGCTCCCGGGCGCCAGGTCACGTCGGCCGACGCGCCCAGCGGTACGGCGTGCGGGGCGGTCGTAGGCGGCAGGGCGCGCCGGGGGCCGTGGCGGTCGACGAGGGACACGCGCAGCGGCATCAGGACGACGGCGAAGGCCCCGAAGAGGGCCAGGACGGTGCCGGCGACGGCGTAGGAGCCGGTCGCGCGGACGGTGGCGATGTGGGAGCCGGTCGCGCGGACAGCGGCGAGAAGGGGACGAGGCCGTACGCGAGCCGTCCGCCGAGGGCGGCGGCGAAGGTGCGGCGCAGGCCGCGAGCGCCGAGCGGAACTCCGCCGCGGTCGGCGGTCGGGGCCTGCTCACCCCCGCAGGCGCTCTCGCCGGCCGGGCGACGGCGCGCCTGGGCGGCGCGGGCGGCGGCACGCCGGGTCGCAGCACCGAGGCCGGCGGGGCCCGCCGCAAGGATGCGGCGGGCGTGCGGGACGCGGAGCACGGCGGCACGGTGCGGACCGCGAGAGGTGCTTGGAGACGGGTGAGTTCCGCGACGCGAGGCGGGAGAAGGGGACCCCTGAGGGCCACGGCGGCCGGTCCGGCCGACCGGTCCGTGGCGGGGTGGGCCCTACGCCAGGAAGAGGAACACGCGGTCAAGGTGCCGGCGGCGCCGCCGAGTCGGCGCCGCTCGCCTCACTGCCCCCGGGTCAGGCCCGTCACCAGTTCGTCCGCCGCCCGGTACGGGTCGAGTTCGCCGGCGACGATCTTCTCCGCGAGTGTGCTGAGCCGGCGGTCGCCGTGCAGGTCGCCGATGCGCTCGCGCAGGGCGGTCACGGCGATCGTCTCGACCTCGCGGGCCGCGCGGGCGCGGCGGCGCTCGGCGAGGACGCCGTGCTCCTCCATCCAGGCGCGGTGCTTCTCCAGCGCCTCGACGACCTCGTCGATGCCCTCACCACGGGCGGCGACCGTCTTCACGATCGGCGGCCGCCAGTCGCCGGGGCCGCGGGACTCGCCGAGGCCCAGCATGTGGTTCAGCTCGCGGGCGGTGGCGTCGGCGCCGTCACGGTCGGCCTTGTTGACGACGTACACGTCGCCGATCTCGAGGATCCCGGCCTTGGCGGCCTGGATGCCGTCGCCCATGCCGGGGGCGAGGAGCACCACGCTGGTGTCCGCCTGCGAGGCGATCTCGACCTCCGACTGGCCGACGCCGACCGTCTCGACGAGGATCACCTCGCAGCCCGCCGCGTCGAGCACCCGGATGGCCTGCGGGGCCGACCAGGCCAGCCCGCCGAGGTGGCCGCGGGTGGCCATGGAGCGGATGTAGACGCCGGGGTCGGAGGCGTGCTCCGACATCCGGACGCGGTCGCCGAGCAGGGCGCCGCCGGAGAACGGCGAGGACGGGTCGACGGCCAGGACGCCCACCCGTCTGCCCTGCTTGCGGTACGCCGTGACCAGCGCGGACGTGGACGTCGACTTGCCGACGCCGGGCGAGCCGGTGAGGCCCACCACGTAGGCGTTGCCGGTCAGCGGGGCCAGCGCCGCCATGACCTCCCTGAGCTGCGGCGACGCCCCCTCCACCAGGGAGATCAGCCGGGCCACGGCCCGGGGCCGGCCTTCCCTGGCCTGGGCGACCAGCGAGGAGACGTCCTGCATCACAGCTCCGTTCGGGTAATGACGTACAGGGAACTCAGGCCTTGGGTACCCGCAGGATCAGCGCGTCCCCCTGGCCGCCGCCGCCGCACAGGGCGGCCGCGCCGATGCCGCCGCCCCGCCGCTTCAGCTCCAGGGCCAGGTGCAGCACGAGCCGGGCGCCGGACATGCCGATGGGGTGGCCGAGGGCGATGGCGCCGCCGTTGACGTTCACCTTTTCCGTCGACACCCCGAGGTCCTTCATCGACTGCACGGCCACGGCGGCGAAGGCCTCGTTGATCTCGACGAGGTCGAGGTCGGAGACCTCCAGGCCGTCCTTCTCCAGGGCGTGCAGGATGGCGTTGGAGGGCTGCGACTGGAGCGAGTTGTCCGGGCCCGCCACATTGCCGTGGGCGCCGATCTCGGCGATCCACTCCAGGCCCAGTTCCTGCGCCTTGGCCTTGCTCATCACGACCACGGCCGCGGCACCGTCGGAGATCTGCGAGGCCGAGCCGGCGGTGATGGTGCCGTCCTTGGCGAAGGCCGGGCGGAGCTTGCCGAGCGACTCGGCGGTGGTCTCGGGGCGGATGCCCTCGTCCTTGCTGAAGACGACCGGCTCGCCCTTGCGCTGCGGGATCTCCACCGGCGTGATCTCGGCCTCGAACAGGCCGTTCTTCTGCGCGGCGGCGGCCCGCTGGTGGGACAGCGCGGCGATCTCGTCCTGCTCGGGGCGGGCGATGCCCAGGCGCGTGTTGTGCTTCTCGGTGGACTCGCCCATGGCGATGTTCTCGAAGGCGTCGGTCAGCCCGTCGTACGCCATCGCGTCGAGCATCTCGATCGCGCCGTACTTGAAGCCCTCGCGGGACTTCGGCAGCAGGTGGGGGGCGTTGGTCATGGACTCCTGACCGCCCGCCACCACGATGTCGAACTCACCCGCTCGAATCAGCTGGTCGGCCAGCGCGATGGCGTCGAGGCCGGACAGACACACCTTGTTGACGGTGAGCGCCGGGACGCTCATCGGGATGCCGGCCTTGACCGCGGCCTGCCGGGCCGGGATCTGGCCCGCGCCGGCCTGGAGCACCTGGCCCATGATCACGTACTGCACCTGGTCGCCGCCGATCCCCGCACGGTCGAGAGCGGCCTTGATCGCGAAGCCGCCGAGGTCGGCTCCGGAGAAGGACTTCAGCGAGCCCAGCAACCGTCCCATGGGCGTCCGGGCGCCCGCGACGATCACCGAGGTCGTGCTGTTGGTTCCAGTCATGAGCTGCGATCCCCTTACCGGCCTTGCACGGGCCGAGGAGTGAACGAGGGTTTACTTCGAATGTACTGACCGGTACTTCACCCGTCATCGGGCCGTGGGTGTGATCGCGCGCACGTTGCGTAACCACGTCCGCCGCGCTGCACTGACACCATGCTGACGCGAATCGACCACATCGGGATCGCCTGCCACGACCTCGACGCCACCGTCGAGTTCTACCGGGCCACGTACGGCTTCGAGGTCTTCCACTCCGAGGTCAACGAGGAGCAGGGCGTACGCGAGGCCATGCTCAAGATCAACGATACGTCCGACGGGGGCGCCTCGTACCTCCAGCTCCTGGAACCGACGCGGGAGGACTCCGCCGTCGGGAAGTGGCTGGCGAAGAACGGCGAGGGCGTCCATCACATCGCTTTCGGTACGGCGGATGTCGACGGGGACGCGGCGGACATCCGCGACAAGGGGGTACGCGTGCTGTACGAAGAGCCCCGACGCGGCTCCATGGGGTCACGAATCACCTTCCTTCATCCAAAGGATTGCCACGGAGTCCTGACAGAACTGGTCACTTCGGCGCCCGTTGAGTCACCTGAGCACTGACCCTCGTACATATGGGCCGGTAGGGTTGGGGTCGTCGCCGCTCCAGCCAGGGCGACCGGTGTCCTGCCGTCATGTCGGCAGGACCCGTCCGGGGTCCGGGTTTCGGGGGACGAGCGTCGGGGCAGCAGCCCGTGCTCCGCCAATGATCTGACACCATTCCCCGGGGGCCCCGTCCGGCGGATGGACGGAGCTCGTACGGAGAAGCTTGCGACCAGGGGACGGATGGGACCGCGCAGTGCGGGGCTACGAGAGCCAGGAGCGGGAGCCGGCGGCTGACGTCGACCACCTCACGCGGTTCGAAGCCGAGATGAAGCGGCTGAAGACCGAGCGGGAAAAGGCGATCCAGCACGCCGAGGACCTCGGCTACCAGGTCGAGGTGCTGCGCGCCAAGTTGCACGAGGCGCGGCGCACCATCATGTCCCGGCCCTCCTTCGACGGCGGGGACCTCGGCTACCAGGCCGAACAGTTGCTGCGCAATGCGCAGATGCAGGCCGACCAGCTGCGCGCCGATGCCGAACGCGAGCTGAGCCAGGCCCGCTCGCAGACCCAGCGCATCCTCCAGGAGCACGCCGAACAGGCGGCCCGGCTCCAGGCGGAGCTGCACCAGGAGGCGGTCACCCGCCGCCAGCAGCTCGACCAGGAGCTGGCGGAGCGCCGGCAGACCGTCGAGTCGCACGTCAACGAGAACGTGGCGTGGGCCGAGCAACTGCGGGCCCGCACCGAGGCGCAGGCCCGCCGTCTGCTGGAGGAGTCGCGCGCCGAGGCCGAGCAGGCCCTGGCGGCCGCGCGCGCCGAGGCCGAGCGGGTCACCACGGAGGCCCGGCAGCGTCTGCAGAGCGACGCCGAGGCGGCTCGCGCCGAGGCCGAGCAGTTGCTGCGCCGCGCCCGCACGGACGCCGAGCGCCTGCTGAACGCCGCCTCCACCCAGGCCCAGGAGGCCACCGACCACGCCGAGGCGCTGCGCAGCTCCACGGCCACCGAGTCCGACGCGGCCCGTCGGCAGGCGACCGAGCTGAGCCGCACCGCCGAGCAGCGCATGGCCGAGGCGGAGGAGGCGCTGCGCAAGGCGCAGTCCGAGGCCGAGAAGGTCGTCGCGGAGGCCAAGGCCGCCGCCGAGAAGGCCCTCTCCGGCGCCGAGTCCGCCAACGAACAGCGCACGCGTACGGCAAAGGAACAGGTCGCCCGGCTGGTCAGCGAGGCCACCAAGGAGGCCGAGGCCACCAAGGCGGACGCCGAGCAGCTGGTCGCCGACGCCCGCGCCGAGGCCGAGAAGGTCCTCGCCGAGGCCGCCGAGAAGGCCCGCACGCTCACCGCCGAGGAGAGCGCCACCCAGCTGTCGAAGGCGGCCAAGACCGCCGAGGACGTCCTCAACAAGGCGCAGGAGGACGCGCAGCGCACCACCAGGGCCGCCGCCGAGGAGGCCGAGCGGATCCGCCGGGAGGCGGAGACCGAGGCCGACCGGCTGCGTGCCGAGGCGCACGACATCGCCGAGCAGCTCAAGGGCGCGGCGAAGGACGACACCAAGGAGTACCGGGCCAAGACGGTCGAACTCCAGGAGGAGGCCCGCCGGCTGCGCGGCGAGGCCGAGCAGCTGCGCGCCGACGCGGTCGCCGAGGGCGAGAAGATCCGCGCGGAGGCCCGCAAGGAGGCCGTCCAGCAGATCGAGGAGGCGGCCAAGACCGCCGAGGAACTGCTGGCGAAGGCCCGTCAGGACGCCGACGAGCTGCGCCAGAAGGCCACCGCGGACAGCGAGAAGGTCCGCACGGAGGCCATCGAGCGGGCCACCTCGCTGCGCCGGCAGGCCGAGGAGACGCTGGAGCGCACCCGCAAGGAGGCCGAGCGGCACCGCGCCGAGGCCGTCGAGTCCGCCGAGATCATCACGGCGGACGCCGAGCGGGCCGCGCTCGCCCTGCGCGAGGAGGCCGAGCGCGCCGTCGAGGCCCGTCGGGCCGAGGCCGCCGAGGAGCTGACCCGGCTGCACACCGAGGCGGAGACCCGGCTCGCCGCCGCCGAGCAGGCGCTCACCGACGCCCGCGAGGAGGCCGCGCGGATCCGCCGCGAGGCCGCCGAGGAGATCGAGCGGCTGCGCACCGAGGCCGCCGAGCGGATCCGTACGCTCCAGCAGCAGGCCGAGACCGAGGCCGAGCGGCTGCGCACCGAGGCCGCCGCCGACGCGTCCGTCTCCCGGGCCGAGGGCGAGTCCGTCGCCGTACGGCTGCGGTCGGAGGCCGCCGCCGAGGCGGAGCGGCTGCGGACGGAGGCGCAGGACACCGCGAACCGGGTGCGCGCGGAGGCGCAGGCCGCCGCCGAGCGGCTGGCCGCCGAGGCGTCCGAGACGCTGGCCGCCGCCCAGGAGGAGGCCACCCGGCGCCGCCACGAGGCCGAGGACTACCTCGGCGCGGCCCGCCAGGAGGCCGACCAGGAGCGTCAGCGGGCCCGCGAGCAGAGCGAGGAGCTGCTGGCGTCGGCGCGCAAGCGCGTGGAGGACGCCCAGGCCGAGGCCGTACGGCTGGTGGAGGAGGCCGACCGGCGGGCCACCGAGATGGTGTCGGCGGCCGAGCAGCACGCGCAGCAGGTACGGGACTCCGTGGCCGGGCTGCACGAACAGGCGCAGGAGGAGATCACTGGGCTGCGTTCCGCCGCCGAGCACGCGGCGGACCGTACCCGCCGGGAGGCCGAGGAGGAGGCGGACCGGGTCCGCGCCGACGCCTACTCCGAGCGGGAGCGGGCCTCGGAGGACGCGAGCCGGCTGCGGCGCGAGGCGAGCGAGGAGACGGAGGCCGCCCGCGCGCTGGCCGAACGGACCGTCGGCGACGCGATCGCGGAGGCGGAGCGGCTGCGTTCGGAGGCGTCCGCGCACGCCCAGCGGGTGCGCACGGAGGCCTCGGACACCATCGCGCAGGCCGAGCAGGACGCGTCGCGCACCCGGGCCGAGGCCCGGGACGACGCCAACCGCATCCGGTCGGACGCGGCGACGCAGGCCGACACCCTCATCACGGAGGCGCGTTCGGAGGCGGAGCGGCTCCAGACGGAGACCATCGCCGAGGCCGAGCGGCTCCAGTCGGAGACCATCGCGGAGGCCGAGCGGCTGCGCGCCGAGTCGGTGGCGAGGGCGGAGAAGCTCATCGGGGACGCCTCCGGCGACGCGGAACGGCTGCGTGCCGAGGCCGCCGAGACGGTGGGTTCCGCGCGCCAGCACGCCGAGCGGGTGCGGGCCGAGGCCGAGCGGGTCAAGAGGGAGGCGGCGGCGGACGCCGACCGCATGCTGAGCGTGGCCCGCGACGAGGCCGACTCGACGCTGGACGAGGCCCGCAAGGAGGCCAACAAGCGGCGCTCCGAGGCCGCCGAGCAGGTCGACACGCTCATCACGGAGACCGCCGCCGAGGCGGACAAGCTGCTCGCCGAGGCGCAGCAGCAGGCGCTGAAGACCACCGCGGAGGCGGAGGCACAGGCCGACACGATGGTCGGCGCGGCCCGTTCCGAGGCGGACCGGCTCGTCGCCGAGGCGACGGTCGAGGGCAACTCGCGGGTGGAGAAGGCCCGTACGGACGCGGACGAGCTGCTCGTCGGCGCCCGCCGGGACGCGACCGCCATAAGGGAGCGGGCGGAGGAGCTGCGCGACCGCATCACCTCCGAGATCGAGGAGCTGCACGACCGGGCCCGCCGCGAGGCCGCCGAGACGATGAGGTCGACCGGCGACCGCTGCGACGCGCTCATCAAGGCGGCCGAGGAGCAGTTGGGCAAGGCTCAGGCGAAGGCCAAGGAGCTGGTGTCGGAGGCCAACTCGGAGGCCGGCAAGGTCCGGATCGCCGCCGTGAAGAAGGCCGAGGGGCTCCTCAAGGAGGCCGAGCAGAAGAAGGCCACGCTGGTTCGCGAGGCCGAGGAGCTCAAGGCCGAGGCGATCCGCGAGGCCCGGCGCACGGTCGAGGAGGGCAAGCGCGAGCTGGAGGTCCTGGTGCGGCGCCGCGAGGACATCAACGCCGAGATCTCGCGCGTCCAGGACGTCCTGGAGGCGCTGGAGTCCTTCGAGGCCCCGCCGGCCGCCAAGGACAGCGGTGTCAAGGCCGGTGCGACGGTGGGCGCTCCACGATCGGGTGGCAAGTCCTCGGACCACTAGCGGGAGGGGCGCGTTCCGTTGAAGTCTGGGGCCTTTGCCCAAGTCCTTGGCAAGCCGTCTGACGCTCAGCCACCCAAAAGGGGTCTCATTCTCCGTATCAAACGCGCATCCGCTCGATGACACACCGCTTCGGCCCCTAGGATTCCACCTATCACCTCACCGGTCTCATTCGACAGGAACCCCATGAGCGACACTTCCCCCTACGGCTTCGAGCTTGTGCGGCGTGGGTACGACCGCGCTCAGGTGGACGAACGCATCTCGAAGCTCGTCTCCGACCGTGACAGCGCTCTGGCCCGTATCACTGCTCTGGAAAAGCGCATCGAGGAGCTTCACCTCGAGACACAGAACGCCCAGGCCCAGGTAAGCGACTCCGAGCCGTCGTACGCCGGTCTCGGCGCGCGTGTCGAGAAGATCCTCCGCCTCGCCGAGGAGGAGGCCAAGGATCTGCGCGAGGAGGCCCGTCGCGCGGCCGAGCAGCACCGCGAGCTGGCCGAGTCGGCGGCCCAGCAGGTCCGCAACGACGCGGAGTCGTTCGCCGCGGAGCGCAAGGCCAAGGCCGAGGACGAGGGCGTCCGGGTCATCGAGAAGGCCAAGAGCGACGCCTCCCAGCTGCGTTCCGAGGCCCAGAAGGACGCGCAGCAGAAGCGCGAGGAGGCCGACGCCCTCTTCGAGGAGACCCGCGCCAAGGCCGCTCAGGCCGCCGCCGACTTCGAGACGAACCTCGCCAAGCGCCGCGAGCAGTCCGAGCGCGACCTGGCGTCCCGTCAGCAGAAGGCGGAGAAGCGTCTCGCGGAGATCGAGCACCGCGCGGAGCAGCTGCGTCTGGAGGCGGAGAAGCTGCGCACGGACGCCGAGCGCCGGGCCCGTCAGACCGTCGAGACGGCGCAGCGCCAGGCCGAGGACATCGTGGCCGACGCCAACGCCAAGGCGGACCGCATCCGTTCGGAATCGGAGCGCGAGCTGGCGGCTCTCACCAACCGCCGCGACTCGATCAACGCCCAGCTGACGAACGTGCGCGAGATGCTCGCCACCCTCACGGGCGCCGCGGTCGCCGCGACCGGCTCCCCGACCGAGGACGAGCCGATCTCCCGCGGTGTGCCGGCGCAGCAGACCCGGTAGTCACCCGAGCGAGGTGAGGGGCGGTGGGGTTTCGGCCCGCCGCCCCTTTCGCGCGGGCCGCTCCCCTCGCATGGGCCGCTCCCCTCACGCGGCCCGCTCCCCTCACGCGAGCCGCTCCCCCCGTCGGCCGCTCCCCTCGTGCGGGTGGCCCTTGCAGGCCGCGCCTTTCACGTGCGCTTCGGCCGCCGTTCGCCCGCCGGGGTTGGCACCGGCCGCGCACCGGTCCTAGCGTGGCGGCATGATCGAGCTCGAGGGCCTGACCAAGCGGTACGGCGAGAAGGTGGCGGTCAACAACCTGACCTTCGCCGTCAGACCCGGCATCGTCACGGGCTTCCTCGGTCCGAACGGCGCCGGGAAGTCCACCACCATGCGGATGATGCTCGGCCTGGACCGGCCGACCGCCGGGGACGTCCGGATCGACGGACAGCACTACGACCGGCTCAAGGACCCGCTGAAGTACATCGGCGCCCTGCTGGACGCCAAGGCCATGCACGGCGGGCGCAGCGCCTTCAACCACCTGCTGTGCCTGGCGCAGAGCAACGGCATCCCCAGCAGCCGGGTGCACGAGGTGCTGGAGACCGTCGGTCTGACGTCGGTGGCGAGGAAGAAGGCCAAGGGCTTCTCGCTGGGCATGGGGCAGCGGCTGGGCATCGCGGGCGCCCTGCTCGGTGATCCGCGGATCCTGATGTTCGACGAGCCGGTCAACGGTCTCGACCCCGAGGGCATCCACTGGATCCGCAACCTGATGAAATCGCTGGCCGCGCAGGGCCGGACGGTGTTCGTGTCGTCGCACCTCATGAGCGAGATGGCGCTGACCGCCGACCACCTCGTCGTCATCGGCCAGGGCCGGCTGCTCGCCGACACCTCGATGGCCGATTTCATCGCCCAGAACTCACGGTCGTACGTCCGGATCCGCACGCCGCAGCGGGAGCGGCTGCTCGATGTGCTGCACGGTGCGGGGATCACGGTCGTGGAGGCCGGCGGCGAGGTGCTGGAGGTGGACGGCAGCAAGTCGGAGCGGATCGGCGAGCTGGCCGCGCAGCACCAGATCGTGCTGCACGAGCTGAGCCCGCAGCGGGCCTCCCTGGAGGAGGCGTTCATGCGGTTGACCGCGGAGTCGGTCGAGTACCACGCGCACAGCGACGCCCCCCTGGAGCAGGAGCAGCGGGAGCCGTGGGGCGACGGATGGAGGAAGGACTGAGATGGCGGCGACCCAGGT
This sequence comes from Streptomyces phaeoluteigriseus, assembly GCF_001896135.2. GTDB lineage: Bacteria > Actinomycetota > Actinomycetes > Streptomycetales > Streptomycetaceae > Streptomyces > Streptomyces phaeoluteigriseus. The sequence continues at coordinate 265,764 of NZ_MPOH02000020.1, read as the reverse complement.
CATCCGTTCGGAGTGGACGAAGATCCGTTCCGTGGCGTCCACCGTCTGGACGCTCTCCCTCGCCGTGGTGGTCACCATCGCTCTCGGCATGCTGATCTCGGCGCTGTCGAAGAGCGAGTTCGACGACATGAGCCGGGGCGACCAGCTCTCCTTCGACCCGACGTTCATCAGCTTCGCCGGGATGAGTCTCGGCCAGCTCGCCATGATCGTGTTCGGGGTGCTCGTGGTGGGCAACGAGTACAGCACCGGCATGATCCGCACCTCGCTGGCGGCGGTTCCGCAGCGCGGCACCTTCCTGTTCAGCAAGATCGCGGTGGCGACCGGGCTCGCCCTCGTCGTCGCGATGGCGACCAGCTTCGTCGCGTTCTTCCTCGGGCAGGCCATGCTCGGCGAGCACAAGGCGTCGATCGGCGACAGCGGGGTGCTGCGGGCGGTGATCGGCGGCGGTCTCTACATGACGCTGATCGCGGTGTTCTCGATGGGCGTGGCCGTGATGCTGCGCTCGCCGATGCTGTCGCTGGGCATCCTGATGCCGTTCTTCTTCCTGATCTCGCAGATCCTGGGCAACGTCGGCGCGACGAAGACGTTCGGCCAGTACCTGCCCGACCAGGCCGGGAGCAGGATCATGCAGGTGGTCACCCCGCTCGACGACGACACCCCGTACGGCCCCTGGGGCGGTCTGGCGATCATGGCGGCCTGGGTGGTGGCGGCGCTCGCGGGCGGATACGTGCTGCTGAAAAAACGCGATGCGTGAAGCTCTGGGTTTTACTTTGATTTGAGCGGAACCGTCAGCGCCTCGATATCCTCCTAAGCCTTACGGGGGCGTGTGCCCTGCTGTCCTGAACCTTTCGATGGGTGCGGAGCATGATCGAGGCAGTCGGCCTGACCAAGCGCTACGGCGACAAGACCGCTGTGTACAACCTTTCCTTCCAGGTGCGGCCCGGTGCCGTCACCGGCTTCCTCGGGCCCAACGGCTCGGGCAAGTCGACGACGATGCGCATGATCCTCGGCCTGGACAACCCGACCGCGGGCTCGGTGACGATCGGCGGCTACCCCTACCGGAAGCTGCCGAACGCCCCCCGCCAGGTCGCGCCCTGCTGGACGCCAAGGCGGTGCACGGCGGCCGGCACGCCCGCAACCATCTGCTGAGCCTCGCCCAGCTCTCGGGCATCCCGGGCCGTCGGGTGGACGAGGTGCTCGGCGTCGTCGGTCTCCAGGACGTGGCGAAGAAGCGGTCCAAGGGCTTCTCCCTCGGCATGGGCCAGCGGCTCGGCATCGCCGCCGCGCTCCTCGGCGACCCGCAGGTGCTGCTCTTCGACGAGCCGGTCAACGGCCTCGACCCCGAGGGCATCCTCTGGGTGCGCAACCTGATGAAGTCCCTGGCGGCGGAGGGGCGGACCGTGTTCGTCTCCTCGCACCTCATGAGCGAGATGGCGGTGACCGCGGACCACCTGATCGTCATCGGGCGCGGACAACTCCTCGCCGACATGAGCGTGACGGACTTCATCTCGGCGAACTCCGCCGACTTCGCGCGCGTGCGCACCCCGCACACCGAACCGCAACTGCGCGAGAAGCTCGCCGGCGCGCTCACCGAGGCGGGCGGCCACGTCCTGCCCGAGCAGGACGGCTGCCTGCGCGTCACCGGCCTGCCGCTCCCCCGCATCAGCGACATCGCCCACGAGGCGGACGTACGGCTGTGGGAGCTGTCGCCGCACCAGGCCTCGCTGGAGGAGGCCTACATGCGCATGACGCAGGGGGCCGTCGACTACCGGTCGACCACCGACCAGAAGGCCGGGCTCCAGCAGCCGCTGCCGCCGGGCGCGCAGCCGCCGATGCCGGTGGCCGGCCAGGGCCAGCCCGGCTGGTACGCCCCGCCGCCTCCGCAGCAGGGCTACGCGCCCCCCGCAGCCGATGCCGGGCGCCGCTCCGGGACCGTACGGCGCCGCGCCCAACCCGTACGCCCAGCCGGGCGTACCGGCGGC
>NZ_MPOH02000020.1:223399-263682 GCF_001896135.2 Streptomyces phaeoluteigriseus | reverse complement strand
GCCCCGGCCGCCGCTCCGCAGGCGTCGGAGCGGCCCGCCGGCGCGCCGCAGGCATCCGCCCCGACCACGACCGAGGACGCCCGATGAGCACCGCCCCACGACCCCCGGCCCCGCAGGCCGCGCCCGCCTGGCAGGCGGCGCCCGGCCCCTCGTACCCCGGCTACACCTCGCCGATCCCCGTCGTGCGGACCCATCTCGGGCATGCCGTCGCCTCGGAGTGGACGAAGATCCGGTCGGTGCGCTCCACGATGTGGACACTGGGCGTGTTCGTCCTGCTGGTCGTCGGCATCGGGCTGCTGACCGCCGCGGTCGTCGCCGCGAATCCCACGGAGGGCGGCGTGAACGACGAGAACCCGCTGTCGTTCGGCTTCTTCGGGCTGCTCCTGGGCAGCATCTGCGTCATCACGCTCGGCGTGATGACGACCGCCTCGGAGTACGGCACCGGCATGATCCGGACCACGATGGTGGCCTGCCCGTCCCGCGGCCGTGTGCTGGGCGCGAAGGCCGTCGTGTTCTTCCTGGTCGCCTTCGTGATGACGCTGGTCTCGTCCCTCTTCGTCGCGCTGGTCGACGTGGCCCTGCTCACGGAGTCCAGGGACCCCACCACCGGCGAATGGCTGAAGGGCACCGTCGGTGTCTCCCTCTACATCGCGCTGCTCGGCCTGCTCTCGCTGGCGATGGGCTCGATCATCCGGCACTCTGCGGGCGCCATCACCATCATGATCGGCCTCGTCCTGGCGCCGCTGGTGATCGCGCTGTTCATGTTCTCGTCCTCGCTGGAGGACCTGCGTGAGGCCCTGTTCGAGTACTCGATCCCCAACCAGCTGAGCGTCTTCTACTCCACCTCGCTGACGGAGACCGGCCCGGCCGGCTGGGACCCGCTGTGGATCGCCCTCGGCGTCACGGCCGCGGCCCTCGGCGGCGCCTTCGCGCTGCTGGAGAAGCGGGACGTCTGAGCCGGGCTAGAACCTCGGCGCGTTACGGGACCGTCGCACCCCCGGGGTGCGGCGGTCCCGCGCGTTCCAGCACGCCTTGTGCCAGTGCCGGCGGTCGTCGACCCCCGAGTGCTCGGGCCAGGCGACGACGTGCGGCATGCGGCCGGGGATCAACTGGTCGCAGCCGGGACAGCGGTACGTCTTGCCCTCGGCGCTCGCGCCCGCCACGTGCCGTACGCTCCACTCCTCGCCGGCCCAGGTGACGCCGGACTGCCAGCCGCCGTAACGTCTCGCGCGGTCGTCCTCGGCGCTCCGGCCGGACGAGTCGTCACCCTTGGGTCGGTTGCGACGCGGGGACAAGGGACACCTCACGGGCTATACAGGGTGCAGGGTTGCCGACCAGCCTACGCGGAGTCGACAGGGGTACCCGTGAGGGCCGATGCCCGTAAGTACGCCTCACGGACGGCCGATTCTCCGGACAATCCGCAAATCTCCCCGACGAGCCGTGTCCTCGGCACGTGTCGGGCGGTTATGCCGGGTGGGGGAGCTCCGTGTCGGGGCCAAGGAAGCAGGAAGTCCCATGCGTGTTGGAAGTTTCGTGTTGGCGGCCCAGTTCCCTGGGCAGGGCCAGGGGGAGGCGCTGCACCGCGCCGTCCGCTCGGCGGAGGTCGCCGAGGAGTCGGGTCTGGACTCGGTCTGGCTGGCCGAGCACCACTTCGTGCCGTACGGCACCTGTCCGTCCGCGGTCACCCTGGCAGCCCTGCTGCTGGGCCGCACCCGGCGCATCCGGGTGGGTACGGCGGTGAGCGTACTGCCCACCGTGCACCCCGTCGCCCTCGGCGAGCAGGCCGCGCTGCTGCACCTGACGAGCGGCGGCCGCTTCTCGCTGGGTGTGGGACGCGGCGGCCCCTGGGTCGACCTGGAGGTCTTCGGCTCGGGCGTGGAGGCGTACGAGTCGGGTTTCCCGGAATCACTCGATCTGCTGGTGCGCTGGCTGCGCGAACCGTCCGTGGGGGCGGACGGCGAGCGTTTCCGCTTCCGCCAGGTCCCCGTCGTACCGCGGCCCGCGGAGGCCCTGACGGACACGGCGGGCCCGGAGGTGATCGTCGCGTGCACCTCCCCGGCGAGCGTGCGGCTGGCCGCCGAGCGGGGCCTGCCGATGCTGCTGGGCATGCACATCGGGGACGAGGAGAAGGCCGAGATGGTCGCCCGGTGGCGGCAGCAGGCGCGCGCGGCCGGGCGGTCCGCGGAGGAGATCCTGGGCGCCGGCCATGTCTCGGCGGGCGTCTGCCAGATCGCGGACCGCCGCGCCGACGCCGTGGAGACGCTGGTGAAGGCGATGCCGGGCTGGCTGAAGCAGGGCCTCGACGCCCATGTGACGGTGGACGGCCGGGCCCGCGGCATGCGGGACCCGGTGGCGTACACCGAACTCCTCTGCGGGCTGCACCCGGTGGGCACCCCGCGGTTGTGCGTCGACCGCCTCGCGGCGACCAGCGAGCGGACCGGCATCTCGCGCTTCGCTCTGCTCGTCGAGGGCTCCGGCGACCTGGCGGCCACGGAGGAGAACGTACGGCGGCTGGGCTCGGAGGTCCTCCCCCACCTCCGGTGAGCGGCCCCACCGCCGAGAAGCCTGCCGCTCCCGCACTGACCGCACTTCCCACGTCAGGAGCGGCAAGCCGAGCCTCAGCAGTCCCGGAACTCCGGGGACTGGTTGAGCAACTGGCTGCGGACCGACGTGAAGCGGGACAGCGACTCGTCGACCGATGTGTCCAACGGGAACACCGCCACGCGGTGGCAGTTCTGGAAGGCCAGCCGTACACCGAAGTGCCGCTGAAGGGCGCCGCGTATCGCGTCACTCGCCAGTGCTCGCAGCAACTGCCCGCGGGCCTGCTCGTCCGGCGGGGGCGTCTGGTTGTCGGCGAAGTTGCCGCCGTCCACCTTCAGCTGAGCCACCAGGGAACTGATCATCTCCCATGCGTAAGGCAGGGAGGTCCGGACGCAGTCGACGAATTCTGCTTCGTCGACCTCGCCTCGCTCGGCCTGTTCGAGTAGGGCCGGTGAGACGTCGAGCGACATGGGTACTCCTCTCGCACCCCCGAGGCGCAGGGGTTGCCGGACAGGGCTGGGGAGTTCGCCGTGCACGGACACCGAGCACGCTGAGTACACGCACCGCGACCTCCCGTTCTCTACGGTAGGCAACGGACCGTGACCGCACCAGGAGAATGGGCACATAGAGAGCCGTGACGGGGCGCAGTATCGGCCACTTTCGAACGTGTGTTTTCCAGGTGAAATGGTGCGGCTCCCCGGGCCCCTGTGACCGGTGGGGCGAGGAGGCAGGTGGGCGAATCGCGTGGCGCCCGGGGCGTCGAGTAGCGTTGCCGACCATGCGTCTCGTCATCGCCCGGTGCTCCGTGGACTACGCGGGCCGGCTCACCGCCCACCTCCCCTCCGCCCCCCGTCTGATCCTGGTGAAGGCGGACGGCAGCGTCTCGATCCACGCGGACGACCGGGCCTACAAGCCCCTCAACTGGATGTCGCCGCCCTGCACGCTGAAGGAGGGCACGGACGCCGAGGAAGGCGTCTGGACCGTCGTCAACAAAGCGGGCGAGAAGCTGATCATCACGATGGAGGAGGTCCTCCACGACTCCTCGCACGAACTCGGCGTCGATCCCGGCCTGATCAAGGACGGCGTGGAGGCGCACCTCCAGGAACTCCTCGCCGACCGGATCGAGATCCTCGGCGACGGCTACACGCTGATCCGCCGCGAGTACATGACGGCCATCGGGCCGGTCGACATCCTCTGCCGCGACGCCGAGGGCCGGACCGTCGCGGTCGAGATCAAGCGCCGCGGTGAGATCGACGGCGTCGAGCAACTCACGCGCTACCTGGAGCTGTTGAACCGCGATCCCCATCTGGCGCCGGTGCGGGGGGTCTTCGCCGCCCAGGAGATCAAGCCGCAGGCCCGCGTCCTGGCCACCGACCGCGGCATCGGCTGCCAGGTCCTCGACTACAACGCCATGCGCGGCATCGAGGACGACAAGCTGCGGCTGTTCTGAGTCGGGGCACGACGAAGGGGCGGGTCCTGCACGGGGCCCGCCCCTTCGGTCTGTGTGTCGTGGGGTCAGATCAGCGGGTCCGACGGGGTCGACGACTCCGAGGTGCCCGAGGAACTGATCGCGCCGGTCGGGGCGGTGGCCGACGCGGTGTCGGGGGCGGACTCCGATGTCGAGGCCGACGGGCTCGGGCTGGAGGACGGAGACGCCGACGGGGAGGACGAGGGCGAGCCGGTGCCCCCGGTGGGCGAAGGCGACGCGCTCGGCGTTCCCGAGGGCGAGTTGCTCGGGGACGGCTTCGGCGAGCTGGAGGGCCCGCCACCGCTCTGCGGACTGCTCGTGTCCGGCGACGGCTCCGCCGCCCCTGTCGGCGTCGGATCGTCCGACGTCCCCATCGTCCCGTCCGGCCCCGGATCGCTGGGGCCGCTGGTCACGCCCCCGGGGTCCCCGGGCCCGGTGTCGCCGCCGGGGGTCTCGCCGCCGAGGTCGTCGCCGCCGACGCCCGGGCCGGCGGTGGGGTTGACGCCCACGGTGTCGGCAGGGGCGTTCGGGTCGGTGTCGGAGGTGGCGCCGAGGGTCACGACGGTGCCGAGGACGGCGACGAGCAGGGCGCCCGCGCCGGCCGCGACGAGGTTGCGCTTGGCCAGGCCGCGCAGGCCGCCCCGGCCGCGGTGGGCCGGGGGCGTGGGGGCGGGCCGGCTGGTGACGGCGGTGGGCCCGGTGGGCGGCGCCGACGGGAGCGCGCGGTGATGCCGCGGGGCGGGGACGCCGGTTCCTCGTGGCGGGAGGCGGGCGTCTCCTCGGCTGCCGCCGCCAGGGCCGGCCCGGGTACGTCGCCGGAGCGGTCGGCGACCAGGGCGAGGGCGCGCCGGCCGGCCGTGGTGCCCCGCTTGTCGGCGAGGGAGCCGCGCAGGCCGATGGAGGCCTCCAGCTCGGAGCGGGCCCGGTCGAGCTGTCCGGTGCAGAGGGCGAGGACGCCCAGTTCGTGGTGGAAGTAGGCCCGGTCGGCGGACTCCCCGGCGAGGCGGGACGCTTCGGCGCCCTCGTGCAGGGTCGCTTCCCAGGCGCTCCAGTGGAGTCCGGCGGCGAAGGCGGGCGCCGCGGTGCGGGCCAGCTCGACCGAGGTGGCCTGCTCGCCCTCGGCGGGCCGCTCGGTCTCCGGGACGGTGACGGCGAGGGCGGCGAGCACGGCGTCGGCCTCCGCGCAGACCCGCGCGGGGGTGACGGAGGGGTGCCCGGCCCACCAGGCGTAGTGCTGGGCGGCCGTGCGGGCGCGGGTGGCGACGTCGTCGGCGTATCCGGCGGCCTCCAGCTGGGCCTGGACGCCGGCGGCGAGGCGGTAGCGGGCGCCGACCGGGGAGACGAGCCCGCAGGAGGCCAGTTCGCCGAGGGCGGCGTCGGCGTGGGTGTCGCCGACCAGGGCGGGCAGGTGGGCCTGGTGCGGCACCTCGCGTCGAGGGCGACGGCGAAGCGCAGGGCGGCACGGGCGGAGGCGCTGAGGCGGGCGGCGAGCAGCGGGGCGGGCGCGGCGGCCTCGCCCGAGGAGGGCAATCTCCTCCGGCTCCCCGGCCGGGGGGTCGGCGGGGGCGGGCGCGGTGAACGGCCGGGCGTCCTCGAAGACGCCGAACTCGTCGACGGCCGCGGTCTCGGCGCGCAGGTGGTCGCGCTGCCGCAGCAGGGCGCCGGCCTGGACGAACCGCAGCGGCAGGCCCTCGGACTCGAACCAGAGGTCGCCCGCCCAGTTGGCCTCCTCCTCGGTGAGGACACGGCCGATGGCCCGTTCGATCACCTCGACGCCGCCCGCGCGGTCGAGGCCGCTCAGGGCGACCTCCGCGACGGCCGACTCGGCGGTGGGCGGCGGGACGTCGGGGGTCGCGCCGAGCAGGAAGGCGCACTCGGGGGTGGCGTCCAGCAGCCGGTCGAGGTCGGCGCCGCCGAACTCCAGGTCGTCGACCACGACCACCGCGCCGACCTCGCGGACGAGGGCGAGCAGTTCCTCGTCGTCGGGGCGGTACCGCGGGGCGTCGTAGACGATGTGGAAGAGGTCGTGGAGGAGGTCGGCGGCGGTGCGGCGGTGGCCGGTGAGGCGGACCACGCCGTCGGGCGCGAGGTCCTCGCAGTCCTCGGCGACGAGGTCGAGCAGGCTGGTCCGGCCGGCACCGGCGGGGCCGGTGAGACGGACGGAACGGCCGCGGGCGAGCAGCCGGACGAGTTGTTCGCGCTCCTCCTGGCGGCCGAGGAGGACCTGTTCGGGCTGGGCGGGTCCGGCCGGAGCGGGCGGCCGGGCCGCGTGGTCGGCCTCGGCGCGGTCCTCGGGGGTGCGCTTGGCGGGGCGGCCGGGTCGCTCCGTGGGCGGGGAGAGTTCGATCTCGCTGCCGTCGACCGGGTTGACGGTGAGGAGATGCTCTCCGGCGACGAGGCGCACGGTGCGGGCGAGCGCCGGCGTGTGCTGTCCGAAGTCGGGTGTGAGGGGGTCCCTGGAGGGACGCGGGCGCGCCGCGTGGCCGTCGGCCTCGCGGCCGTACTCCTCGGGTCCCCGGTGCGTCGGGTCCATAGGTCAAGCCCCCAAAAGCGTGGTGTGGAGACAGCCCCTCCCGGCCTCGCTGCACACTTCGCTGTCGCTTCTGGTCCGGTGCCCGCTCGAGGGCTGCGGGCGCGGGCAGACGAACCGTAAACCTTCGCACAGTATCTACGACAGCCCGGGGTACCGCGCCGTCCGAGACGTCACGGTCCGGTGAGGATTGCGCGCGTCGCGGATGTGCGGTTTGCGCACCTCGCGTGCGCGCCTCGGGTGCCTACCCGGCGGGTGCGAGGTGCGTGTCCGTGACGGACGTGCCTCACACGCGCGGGAGGGACTCCACTCCGATGCCGCCCTCGATCGCGAGGATCCGGTGCAGTCGGGTGGCCACCAGCAGGCGCTGCATCTGGGGTGGTACGCCCCGCAGGACCAGGCGGCGGCCGCAGCGGCCCGCCCGGCGGTGGGCGCCCATGATGACGCCGAGTCCCGTGGCGTCCCAGGAGTCGAGTTCGGACAGGTCGAGCACCAGGTCGCCGACGCCGTCGTCGACCGCCGTGTGCAGGACCGTACGGGCGTCCGCCGCGCTGCGGACGTCGAGGCGGCCCCCGACGACCAGCTCGACGTGGTCGCCCCTGATGTGCATAGCGCTCCCCTAAGCGTGCGTGTCGTGCTCCGCGGTGGTGAATGTCCGGTGTTGCATCGTCTGACTGCGTGAAGCGGTCAGAGGTTGCCGTCCGTGAGCGAACCGATACCGAATTCACCCGCAGGGGTGAGGCCCATGGGGCCTGTGCGGTTTCAGCGCTTGCAGAAGCCCTGCCCGCTCTGGCGTCCGATGTCACCGGCGTCAACCATCCGGCGCATTCCGCACCGGTGGAGCGAACTCCCCTCCATATGGCTCTCGGCGGGACACTAGCGGGCGTGAGGCGCTGTGTGACCGGTTAGTAACGCGTTTCACGTCTCGGGGCGTGAGACGCCGGTCACGTCGTCAATTCCTGTCGGATTCGCGCCGATTGACCCCCTCGGGGGCAGCGCCCGGCACCCGTGACGGACGGCACGCCGCGCGGCGCCGGGGACGGTCTAGATTGGCGGCATGGTCAATCTGACGCGCATCTACACCAGGACCGGCGACCAGGGCACCACCGCCCTCGGCGACATGAGCCGGGTCGCCAAGACCGACCTGCGCATCGCGGCGTACGCGGACGCGAACGAAGCGAACGCGGTCATCGGTACGGCGATCGCGCTGGGCGGCCTCGACGAGGGCATCGTCAAGGTCCTCACCCGCGTCCAGAACGACCTGTTCGACGTGGGCGCGGACCTGTCGACGCCGGTGGTGGAGAACCCGGACTTCCCTCCGCTGCGGGTCGAGCAGTTCTACGTCGACAAGCTGGAGGCCGACTGCGACCGCTTCAACGCGGAACTGGAGAAGCTGCGGTCCTTCATCCTGCCCGGCGGCACGCCCGGCGCGGCCCTGCTGCACCAGGCGTGCACGGTGGTCCGCCGCGCCGAACGCTCGACCTGGGCCGCGCTGGAGGCGCACGGCGAGGTGATGAACCCCCTCACCGCGACCTACCTCAACCGCCTGTCGGACCTGCTGTTCATCCTGGCCCGTGCCGCGAACAGGGCCGTGGGTGACGTCCTGTGGGTCCCGGGCGGCGAACGCTGAGAAGTACCCACCGACCGCGGGGCGCGCCGAGCGCCCGCTAGCGGCTCCCCGTGGAGGTGCTCGCCGTCCGGTCCCTGCCGGGTTCGTCGCCGTCCGCCTCCGCGCCCGCCGGGGCCTTGCGGGGCCAGACCGTGTACGACAGGGCGATCAGGCCGTAGATGCCGACCGCGCGCAGGGCCGCCCACTGGAACGAACGCAGCGAGCTGCCGTCGCCGGAGTCGCCGACGTACCAGACGGCGCACTGGAGCAGGGTCAGGGCGACGGCTCCGCCGAACACGGCCCGCAGCCACAGCTTCGCCTCGTGCCGGGCGCGGGCGCGGCCGTAGCGGGGCGGTCTGGGCGGGGGCGGGCCGCCGCCGAGGCGGTGGGCGGCATGGCCGTCGAGCCAGCGGATCGTGTAGTGGCCGAAGGCGACGGTGTAGCCGATGTACAGCGCCGCCAGGCCGTGCTCCCAGCCGGGTTCGGCCCCGTTGCGCAGGTCGATCGCCGTCACGACGAACAGGACCAGTTCCAGCACCGGCTCGCACAGCAGCAGCACCACACTGGTCCGCCGCCACTTGAGCAGGTAGCGGGCGGCCAGTCCCAGTGCCAGCAGCACCCAGAAGCCGATCTCACAGGCGGCGATCAACCAGACGATCACGGTTCGCTCCTCTCGGTCACCCTTTCAGGCTCCCGTGCGGGGCGGCCCGGTTCGTCGTCGCCGGTGACGAACCCGCGGTACATCGAAAGATGCAGTTCCGAACCGTTCCCGGGCACAAGGCGGCGGACGCGCGGGCCGTGTTGGATGGGTTCATGGCCGTCCGACTCCCCCGCCCGCACCGCTTCGACGTGGCCGTCGCCGTCGGCGGGCTGCTCGGCGGGCTGCTGCTGTGGAGCATCGGCCTGGGCACCCGACCGGCCGACGACCCGATCGTGCTGCTCGACGGCCGCTGGCCGATCCTGCTGCCGCTCCTGGTGATGGCCGGCGCCGAGCTGCTGCGCCGGTCCGCCCCGCGCACCGCGCTGCTCACCGGCACGGCCGCCCTGACCCTGGACACGGTCACCCAGGGCAGCGTCGTCACGCTGATCATGTTCACCGACCTCGTGTACGCGGCCGTGCTGTACGGCACGCCCGCCTCGGCGCGGCGGATCCCGTGGGTCACCGGGCTGCTGACGGTGGCGGCGACGGTCGTACCGTTCGCCGCCTGGCGGGTGCCCGAGGCGCTGCTGCTCGGGGTGGCCGTCGGGGTCGTCTCGTTCGCGCCCGCGTCGACGGGTCTGATCGTGCGCAACCATCGCGACGCCGCCGTGGCCGCCCGGCTGCGCGCCGAACAGACCGCGCTGCTCGCCGAGATGGACCGCGCCCAGGCGGTCACGGCCGAACGTGCCCGGATGGCCCGCGAGCTGCACGACATGGTCGCCAACCACCTGTCGGCCATCGCCATCCACTCCACGGCCGCGCTCTCCCTGGACGACCCGGACACCTCGAAGGAGGCGCTCGCGGTGATCCGGGAGAACAGTGTGGAGGGGCTGGCCGAGATGCGGCGGCTGATCGGCATCCTGCGGGACGGCAGCGGGGACCATGAACCGGCCGTCGCCCCCACCCTCGACGGTCTCGGCGACCTGGTGGAGGGCGCCCGCGCCAACGGCCTCGACGTCACCCTGCGCGCCGGCCACGGCCACGTGCCCGCCCCGGTCGAACTGGCCGCCTACCGCATCGTCCAGGAGTCCCTGACCAACGCCCTCAAGCACGCCTCGCCGGGCCCGGTCACCGTCACCCTCGCCCGCCGGGACGGGGTGCTCGACGTCGGGGTGACCAGCCCGTACGGCCACCGGGACGGGCCCCGTGCGCCCGGCTCCGGGGCCGGGCTGGTCGGGATGCGGGAGCGGGCCGCGCTGCTGGGCGGCACCTTCGCGGCCGGCCGGGAGGGCATGCTGTGGACCGTCCGCGCCTCGCTGCCCGTCACCGAGGAGGACCGTCCGGAATGACCGCCCTTCCCATCGCCGAAGGAGACCGCGCATGATCCGCGTCCTCGTCGCCGAGGACCAGTCCGCCGTCCGCGCCGGTCTGGTCCTCATCCTGCGCAGCGCCCCCGACGTGGAGGTGGTCGGCGAGGCGGCCGACGGGGAGCGGGCGGTGGCGCTGGCCCGGGAGCTGCGGCCGGACCTGGTGCTGATGGACGTACAGATGCCGCGCCTCGACGGGGTCTCGGCGACCCGGAAGGTGGTCGAGGAGGGGCTGGCGGACGTGCTGGTGCTGACCACCTTCGACCTGGACGAGTACGTCTTCGGGGCGCTGCGGGCGGGCGCGGCCGGGTTCCTGCTGAAGAACACCGAGGCGAAGGACCTGATCGAGGCGGTCCGTACGGTGGCGCGCGGCGAGGGTGTCGTGGCGCCGGCCGTCACGCGCCGGCTCATCGCGGAGTTCGCCGCGAGCCCGGCGCCGGGGCCGAGAGCCGATCCGGCGGTGCTGGATTCACTGACCCGGCGCGAACGCGAGGTGCTGGTCTGTCTCGGTGAGGGGCTGTCCAACGCGGGGATCGCGGCGCGCCTGGACATGGCGGAGGCGACGGTGAAGACGCACGTCAGCCGTCTGCTGGGCAAGCTGGAGCTGCGCAGCCGGGTCCAAGCCGCCGTACTGGCGCAGGAGTTGGGGATCCGGTAACGGGCGGAAACCGCGTACCGGAAGTGGTCCAGACCTATTGACCTGTGGTCCAGACCTTTCTATTCTCGCGGCACCGTGGGTGTGAAGGCTCAGTCGCACCCCACCCCGCTCCTTCACAGAGGAGGCGCTGCATGCGCTTCAGACACAAGGCCGTGGCAGGTCTCGCGACCCTGCTGCTCCCGCTGGCCGGTCTGGTCGGCCTCGCGAGCCCGGCCCAGGCCGCGACGTCCGCCACCGCCACCTACGCCAAGCCCTCCGACTGGGGCACCGGCTTCGAGGGCAAGTGGACGGTGAAGAACACCGGCACCACGACCATCAGCTCCTGGACCGTCGAGTGGGACTTCCCCTCCGGCACGTCCGTCACCTCCGCCTGGGACGCCGACGTCACCTCCGCCGGCACCCACTGGACCGCCAAGAACAAGTCCTGGAACGGCTCGCTGGCCCCCGGCGCGTCCGTCTCCTTCGGCTTCAACGGCGCCGGCACCGGCTCCCCCGCCAACTGCAAGCTCAACGGCGGCAGCTGCGACGGCACCTCGGTCCCCGGCGACGCGGCCCCCTCCGCCCCGGGCACCCCCACCGCCTCCGACATCACCAACACCTCGGTGAAACTGGCCTGGAGCGCGGCCACCGACGACAAGGGCGTCAAGAACTACGACGTCCTGCGCGACGGCGCCAAGGTCGCCACGGTGACGACCACCTCGTACACCGACACGGCCCTCACCGCCGGCACCGACTACTCCTACACCGTGCAGGCCCGCGACACCGCCGACCAGACCGGCCCGGTCAGCGGCGCCCGCGCCGTGCGCACCACCGGCGGCACGACCGAGCCCCCGCCCCCCGGCGACAAGGTCAAGCTCGGCTACTTCACCGAGTGGGGCGTCTACGGCCGCAACTACCACGTCAAGAACCTGGTGACCTCCGGCTCCGCCCCGAAGATCACGCACATCAACTACGCGTTCGGCAACGTCAAGAACGGCCAGTGCACCGTCGACGACACCTACGCCGCCTATGACAAGGCCTACACCGCCGACCAGTCCGTCAGCGGCACCGCCGACACCTGGGACCAGCCGCTGCGCGGCAACTTCAACCAGCTGCGCCAGCTCAAGGCGAAGTACCCGCACATCAAGGTGCTGTACTCCTTCGGCGGCTGGACCTACTCCGGCGGCTTCGGCCAGGCCGCGGCCAACGCGACCGCGTTCGCCAAGTCCTGCAAGGCCGTCGTGGAGGACCCCCGCTGGGCCGACGTCTTCGACGGCATCGACATCGACTGGGAGTACCCGAACGCCTGCGGCCTGACCTGCGACACCTCCGGCCCGGCCGCGTTCCGCACCCTGTCCCAGGCCCTGCGCACCGAGTTCGGGCCGAACTACCTGGTCACCGCGGCCATCACCGCCGACGGCTCCTCCGGCGGCAAGATCGACGCGGCCGACTACGGCGGCGCCTCCCAGTACCTCGACTGGTACAACGTGATGACGTACGACTACTTCGGCGCCTTCGACAAGGACGGCCCGACCGCCCCGCACTCCCCGCTCACCTCGTACCCCGGCATCCCGGCCGCGGGCTTCAACTCCGCCGACGCGATCGCCAAGCTCAAGGCGAAGGGCGTCCCCTCCGCCAAGCTGCTCCTCGGCATCGGCTTCTACGGCCGCGGCTGGACCGGCGTCACCCAGTCCGCCCCCGGCGCGCGGCGACCGGCGCGGCCCCCGGCACCTACGAGGCCGGCATCGAGGACTACAAGATCCTCAAGAAGTCCTGCCCCGCCACCGGCACCATCGCCGGCACGGCCTACGCGCACTGCGGCACCAACTGGTGGTCCTACGACACCCCGTCGACGATCGCCGGAAAGATGACCTGGGCCAAGAACCAGGGCCTCGGCGGCGCCTTCTTCTGGGAGTTCAGCGGCGACACCAGCAACGGTGAACTGGTGAGCGCCATCAACAGCAACCTGTAAGCACCTTCGCGGAGTTACGCCACATTGACGCGCTGACCGGGCGGGGCTGCCTCAAGCCACGCGAGAAAACCGGTCAGCGCGTCTTCGCTCATCGCCAGCTCCAGACGCGTGCCCCGGTGCACACAGGTGAGGATGATCGCGTCGGACAGCAGCGCCAGCTCCTCCTCGCCCTCGGGCAGCCGGCGGCCGGCCACCTCGATGGAGGCCCGCTCCAGCACCCGGCGCGGGCGGTAGGCGTAGGAGAAGACGCGGTACCACTCGATGCGGTCGCCGTTGTAGCGGGCCACCCCGTAGCTCCAGCCTTTTCCGCTCGTGTCCGGTTCCTCGGAGACGTCCCAGCGCAGCGAACAGTCGAAGGTCCCGCCGGACCGCTGGATGAGTCTGCGGCGCAGGCCGAAGACGAACAATCCCAGCGCCACCAGGGCCACGACGATTCCGCACACAGTCAGAGCGAGGACCATCGACACCGACCTCCTCGTCTCCTAGGTACCGAAATAGGTAACGGAACGGAAAAAACATCCAGATCTGCCTCAGCCGCGGTCGGCTCCGGATCGCTCCGGTGCCAACCGCGGCTGAGTGACGTCATCACACGGCGAGCTGTCTCAGCTCGCCGCCGCCGCACGCAGTCGTACGTCCGCGCGGCGCTCGGCGTGGGCGTCGCCCTCCGCCTTCGCGCGCTCGAGCTCGCGCTCGGCGCTCTGGACGTCGATCTCGTCCGACAGCTCGGCGATCTCGGCCAGCAGCGACAGCTTGTTGTCGGCGAACGAGATGAAACCGCCGTGCACCGCGGCGACGACCGTTCCACCATCACTCGTACGGATGGTCACCGGGCCCGACTCCAGCACACCGAGCAGCGGCTGGTGACCGGGCATGACGCCGATGTCGCCGGACGTGGTGCGCGCGACGACCAGGGTGGCCTCGCCGGACCAGACCTCTCGGTCGGCCGCGACCAGCGCGACGTGCAGCTCAGCAGCCAAGGTGGCTCCTCGGGTCACCACCCGGCGGTTCTGCCGGGTGTTGGTTACAAGTCTAGTAGGCGTGGAAGAGGGGGCGGGACGACCCCGCCCCCTCTCACGAACTCAGCTCTCGGATCTCAGGACCGACGGTCCGGAGTTCAGGAGACGCCCAGCTCCTTCGCGTTCTTCTTCAGGTCCTCGATACCACCGCACAGGAAGAACGCCTGCTCCGGGAAGTGGTCGTAGTCGCCGTCGATGATCGCGTTGAACGCGGTGATCGACTCGTCCAGCGGTACGTCCGACCCGTCGACGCCGGTGAACTGCTTGGCGACGTGGGTGTTCTGGGACAGGAAGCGCTCCACGCGACGGGCGCGGTGGACGGTGAGCTTGTCCTCCTCGCCCAGCTCGTCGATGCCGAGGATCGCGATGATGTCCTGAAGGTCCTTGTACTTCTGCAGGACCGTCTTGACGCGCATCGCGGTGTTGTAGTGGTCCGCCGTGATGTAGCGGGGGTCCAGGATGCGGGACGTGGAGTCCAGCGGGTCCACGGCCGGGTAGATGCCCTTCTCGGAGATCGGACGGGAGAGAACCGTCGTCGCGTCGAGGTGGGCGAAGGTGGTGGCCGGGGCCGGGTCGGTCAGGTCGTCCGCGGGGACGTAGATCGCCTGCATCGAGGTGATCGAGTGACCACGGGTCGAGGTGATGCGCTCCTGGAGGAGACCCATCTCGTCGGCCAGGTTCGGCTGGTAGCCCACCGCGGAGGGCATCCGGCCGAGCAGGGTCGAGACCTCGGAACCGGCCTGGGTGAAGCGGAAGATGTTGTCGATGAAGAACAGCACGTCCTGCTTCTGCACATCGCGGAAGTACTCCGCCATGGTCAGACCGGCCAGGGCCACGCGCAGACGGGTGCCCGGGGGCTCGTCCATCTGACCGAAGACCAGGGCGGTCTTGTCGATGACGCCCGACTCGGCCATCTCCTCGATGAGGTCGTTGCCCTCACGGGTGCGCTCACCGACACCGGCGAACACGGAGACACCGTCGTGGTTGTTGGCGACGCGGTAGATCATCTCCTGGATGAGCACCGTCTTGCCGACGCCGGCGCCACCGAACAGACCGATCTTGCCGCCCTTGACGTACGGGGTCAGCAGGTCGATGACCTTGACGCCGGTCTCGAACATCTCGGTCTTCGACTCGAGCTCGTCGAAGTTCGGGGCCTTGCGGTGGATGGTCCAGCGCTCGCCGTCGTACTGCTCGTCGGTGTTCAGCACCTCACCGAGGGTGTTGAACACCTTGCCCTTGGTGAAGTCGCCGACCGGGACACTGATGCCCGTGCCGGTGTCGGTGACCGCGGCCTGGCGGACCAGACCGTCGGTGGGCTGCATGGAGATGGTGCGGACCAGGCCGTCACCCAGGTGCTGGGCGACCTCCAGGGTCAGCGTCTTCTTCTCGCCGTCGTTCGCCGGGTCGGCGACCTCGACGTGAAGGGCGTTGTAGATCTCCGGCATGGCGTCGACGGGGAATTCCACGTCGACGACCGGGCCGATGACCCGGGCGACGCGGCCCGTGGCAACGGCCGTCTCAACTGTCGTCGTCATTACCTGTCACTCCCCGCGGTCGCGTCGGCCAGGGCTGCGGAGCCACCGACGATCTCGCTGATTTCCTGGGTGATTTCGGCCTGGCGGGCCGCGTTGGCAAGGCGGGAGAGCGTCTCGATGAGCTCTCCTGCGTTGTCGGTGGCCGACTTCATCGCGCGCCGCGTGGCGGCGTGCTTGGAGGCGGCCGACTGGAGCAGCGCGTTGTACACGCGGCTCTCCACATACCGCGGCAGCAGGGCGTCGAGGACGTCCTCCGCCGACGGCTCGAAGTCGTACAGCGGAAGGATCTCGTCCTTCGCCCCGGACTCCTGGGCCACCTCGTCGAGGCTCAGCGGCAGCAGACGGTCGTCGAGCGCCGTCTGCGTCATCATCGACACGAATTCGGTGAACACGATGTGGATCTCGTCCACACCGCCCTCCGCCGTCTCCTTCTCGATGGCCTCGATGAGAGGGGCCGCGACCTTCTTGGCGTCCGCGTACGTCGGTTCGTCCGTGAAGCCCGACCACGACTCCGCGACCTTGCGCTCACGGAAGTTGTAGTGCGCGAGGCCACGCCGGCCGACGATGTACGTCTCGACCTGCTTGCCCTCGGCCTCGAGGCGCGCCGTCAGCTGCTCCGCCGCCTTGATGGCGTTGGAGTTGAAGGCGCCCGCGAGACCACGGTCGCTCGTCAGGAGCAGCACCGCGGACCGCACGACCGTCTCGGCCTGCGTGGTCAGCGCGTGCTTCGTGTTCGATCCGGTACCCACCGCCGTGACCGCGCGGGTGAGCTCGGTCGCGTACGGCGTGGAGGCCGCCACCTTGCGCTGTGCCTTGACGACACGCGAGGCGGCGATCATCTCCATCGCCTTGGTGATCTTCTTGGTCGCGGTGACGGATCGGATGCGACGCTTGTAGACCCGGAGCTGGGCTCCCATGAGTCAGGTCCCTTCCTTACGTCACTTGGCCGCGGCCGGGGCGTCCTCGCCGAGGAGCTTGCCGTCCGAGGTCTCGAACTGCTTCTTGAACTCGGTGATCGCGTCGGCGATGGCGATGAGGGTGTCGTCCGACATCTTGCCGCCCTCCTTGATGGAGGTCATGAGGCCCTGCTCCTTGCGGTGCAGGTACTCCAGCAGCTCCTTCTCGAAGCGGCGCACGTCGTTGACCGGGACGTCGTCCATCTTGCCGGTGGTACCGGCCCACACGGAGACGACCTGGTCCTCGGTCGGCATGGGCTGGTACTGAGCCTGCTTGAGCAGCTCGACCAGTCGCTGACCGCGCTCCAGCTGGGACTTCGACGCGGCGTCCAGGTCGGAACCGAAGGCGGCGAACGCCTCCAGCTCACGGTACTGGGCGAGGTCGAGGCGCAGACGGCCGGAAACCTGCTTCATCGCCTTGTGCTGTGCGGAACCACCGACTCGGGAGACGGAGATACCGACGTTCAGCGCGGGGCGCTGACCGGCGTTGAACAGGTCCGACTCCAGGAAGCACTGGCCGTCGGTGATGGAGATGACGTTGGTCGGGATGAACGCCGAGACGTCGTTGGCCTTCGTCTCGACGATCGGCAGACCGGTCATCGAGCCGGCACCCAGGTCGTCGGAGAGCTTCGCGCAGCGCTCCAGCAGACGGGAGTGCAGGTAGAAGACGTCACCCGGGTAGGCCTCGCGGCCCGGCGGGCGGCGCAGCAGCAGCGACACGGCGCGGTAGGCGTCGGCCTGCTTCGAGAGGTCGTCGAAGATGATGAGGACGTGCTTGCCCTCGTACATCCACTGCTGACCGATGGCCGAACCGGTGTACGGCGCCAGGTACTTGAAGCCGGCCGGGTCGGACGCCGGGGCGGCGACGATGGTCGTGTACTCCAGCGCGCCGGCCTCTTCGAGGGCGCCACGCACGGAGGCGATGGTCGAGCCCTTCTGGCCGATGGCGACGTAGACGCAGCGGACCTGCTTGTTCACGTCACCGGAGCGCCAGTTGTCACGCTGGTTGATGATCGTGTCGACGGCCAGGGCGGTCTTGCCGGTCTGGCGGTCGCCGATGATCAGCTGACGCTGACCACGGCCGATCGGGGTCATCGCGTCGACGGCCTTGTAGCCGGTCTCCATCGGCTCGTGCACCGACTTACGGGCCATGACGCCCGGAGCCTGCAGCTCCAGGGCACGGCGGCCGGACGTCTCGATCTCGCCGAGGCCGTCGATCGGGTTGCCGAGCGGGTCGACGACGCGGCCGAGGTAACCCTCGCCCACCGCGACCGAGAGGACCTCACCGGTACGCGTGACCGGCTGACCCTCCTCGATGCCACTGAACTCGCCGAGGACGACGCAGCCGATCTCGCGCTCCTCGAGGTTGAGGGCGAGACCGAGGGTGCCGTCCTCGAACTTCAGCAGTTCGTTGGCCATGGCCGAGGGAAGGCCCTCGACCTTCGCGATGCCGTCGCCGGCAAGGCTGACCGTACCGACCTCCTCGC
The DNA here is from genome assembly GCF_001896135.2 of Streptomyces phaeoluteigriseus. Classification (GTDB taxonomy): domain Bacteria; phylum Actinomycetota; class Actinomycetes; order Streptomycetales; family Streptomycetaceae; genus Streptomyces; species Streptomyces phaeoluteigriseus. Next base: position 245,924 of record NZ_MPOH02000020.1, on the reverse strand, counting down.
GCGAGGCCGCGTCCGGCTTGTACGACTGGACGAAGTTCTCCAGTGCGTCCCGGATCTCCTCCGGCCGGATCGTGAGCTCCGCCATCTGGGTTCCCTGCTCTCCTTGTTGGGCCCGAAGTTTCTTTGGGGGTCTGGGGGCGACCCCCAGGAATCCTCTGCACGGCCCAACCAGGGCCGTAAGCACTACTGCGTGTTGAGTTGCTGCTAGCTCGCCATGCGGCGGGCGGCGTCCTCGATACGGTCCGCGAGCGAGCCGTTGATCACCTCGTCACCGACCTGCACCCGGATCCCGCCGAGGACCTCGGGGTCCACGTCGAGGTTGAGGTGCATCGTGCGGCCGTAGAGCTTCGCGAGGGCGGCGCCCAGGCGCTGCTTCTGCGGGTCGCTCAGCGGTACCGCCGAGGTGACGACGGCCACCATGCGGTCCCGGCGCGCGGCGGCGAGCTTGGACAGGGACTCGAGTCCCGCTTCCAGGCTACGGCCTCGCGGCGCGGTCACAAGGCGCGTCACCAGACGCTCGGTGGCCGCGTCCGCACGACCGCCGAGCAGGCTGCGCAGCAGCTCGCCCTTGGCCGAAACGGTGGCCTTCCGGCTGGTCAGTGCGGCGCGCAGCTCGGTGTTCGAGGTGACGATCCGCCCGAAGCGGAACAGCTCGTCCTCGACGTCGTCGAGCCTGCCCGCCCGCTGTGCGGCGGTGAGGTCGGCGGCGTCCGCCAGCTGCTCCAGGGCGTCCACCAGGTCGCGTGACTGCGACCAGCGGGAACGCACCAGACCGGCGGCCAGATCGGCGGCGGTGCCGCTGACCCGGCCGGCGAGCAGGCGCTGGGCCAGCTCGGCCTTGGCCTCACCGGACTGCGCCGGGTCGGTCAGGACCCGACGCAGCGACACCTCGCGGTGGAGCAGCGCGGTGACGGCCGCCAGCTCGGCGGCGAGCTGTGCCGCGTCCACGGACGTGTTGTCCGTCAGCGCGTCGAGACGCTCGCGTGCGGCTGCCAGGGCCTCGCGGCTCGCTCCGTTCATCGCGACGCCTCGGCCTTCTCCTCGAGCTCGTCGAGGAAGCGGTCGATGACGCGGCTCTGGCGGGCGTGGTCCTCGAGGGACTCGCCGACGAGCTTGCCGGCCAGAACGGTGGCGAGCTTGCCGACATCCTGGCGCAGCGCGGACGAGGCGGCCTTGCGGTCGGCCTCGATCTGGGTGTGACCGGCGGCGACGATCTCCTCGCGCTGCCGCTGGCCCTCGGCGCGCATCTCAGCGATGAGCGTCGCACCCTGCTCCTGCGCCTCCTGGCGCAGACGCGCGGCCTCGTGCCGGGCCTCGGCGAGCTGAGCCTTGTACTGCTCAAGCACGCTCTGGGCCTCGGTCTGCGCGGCCTCGGCCTTCTCGATACCGCCCTCGATGGCCTCGCGGCGCTCTTCCAGAACCTTGTTGATGTTCGGAAGGAGCTTCCAGGCAAGGAAGCCGAAGACGATGACGAAGGCGATGAGGCCGATGACGAGCTCGGGGATCGGCGGGACGAGGGGGTTTTCCATCTCCTCGGCCGCAACCGTAAGCAGTTGGCTCACATCAGTGCCTTTCGTCTAGTGGGCTGGTCGTGGGTGACGATCAGGTGCCGTAGACGAACGGCATGACCAGGCCGATCAGGGCCAGCGCCTCACAGAAGGCGAAGCCGAGGATCTGGTTGGCGCGGATCAGACCGGCCGCCTCGGGCTGGCGGGCGAGGGCCTGGGTGCCGTTACCGAAGATGATGCCGACGCCGACGCCGGGGCCGATGGCGGCGAGACCGTAGCCGATGGAGCCGAGGGAGCCGGAGACCTCAGCAGCAAGCTGCGACATGCTGTAACTTCCTTCTCTTTCAAGGACCGGTGGAGAGTTTGGCCACCGGACGACTGCGGGGTGGTGGAGCGGGCTGTCGCTCAGTGGTGCTCGGCGAGCGCGCCCTGGATGAAGCTGCAGGTCAGCAGTACGAAGACGTACGCCTGCAGGGCCTGGATGAACAGCTCGAACGCCGTCATCACGATGACCATGATGAACGAGACGCCGGCGTAGGCGATGCCGAGGCCGTTCAGCAGGTACCAGCTGGCGATCGTGAAGAGCAGCAGCAGCGTGTGGCCCGCGAACATGTTCGCGAAGAGTCGTACGGCGTGCGTGAACGGCCGGACGAGCAGGTTCGAGAAGAGCTCGATCGTCATCGACAGCGGCAGCACCGCGCCGAGCGACTTGTCGTACCCGGTGAAGTTCTTGAAGGCACCGACGAACCCGTGACGCTTGAAGGTCAGCGAAACCCACAGGACATAGACGATCAGAGCGAGTACCAGCGGGTACGAGATGATCGACGTGACCGGGAACTGGGCGAGCGGAACGATCGACCAGAGGTTCATCATCCAGATGAAGAAGAACAGGGAGACGACGAGCGGTACGTACTTCTCGCCTTCCTTCTTGCCGATGGTCTCGTAGACGACACCGCGACGGATGAAGTCGTAGCCGGCCTCGGCCACCATCTGGAGCTTGCCCGGGACCACCTTCGGCTTACGGAAGGCGGCCCAGAAGAAGCCGATGATGATGATCGAGCCGAGCAGCGCCAGCAGCATCGTCTTGTTGAAGTAGACGGCGTCGTCCGCGTTGCCCACGATGGGCTCGAAGAGGAACGAGTGCAGGCCGGGGGCCGGAAAGCCACAGCCGTCGAAGATGTGGCAGTCGGTCTCGAAGGCGAGCACCTGCGTCGGGTCAGCACTCACCGCGGGCTCCTTCAGCGTGGCGCATAGGTACGGCAACCTCGTTGTGTCGGCGCGGCGCAGGGCCGCGGTTCGGCACGGGACTGGTGATACGGATGTGGTGGCGGCGTAGGGGCATCTCGCCTCGCGAATGAGCAGGCGTCAGCTGGGATGCCCGCGCCCGCGATGCCGCAGTTGGCACCGGACGATAGCAGGATCTCTCCGGCGTCTTTATCCCGGCCCTACCCCTCACGACGAGTGCCCCGATTTGTGGGGCTGCTCGTCCTTCGCGGGAGTGCCGGAATCGGGTTCGACGTAGAGGATCTTGGCCTTCATGTGAGCCCGCGCCTGCGCACCGATCCAGACCAGCGTGCCGACGAGAAGGGAGACCGCGAACGCCTTGGGGTTGAACAACGTCGTGTTCTTGAACGCGGCCAGGAAGATGAACAGCAGCAGGATCTGCGCCGCGTAGAGCATCAGGCCCATGGCCTGAAACAGGTGCGGAAGCGATTTGGCAGTGCGCTGCAGAACGTAGAGACCGAGCCCCATGAAGAGGATGACCACCACCGTCGCGACGCCGGCCCCGATCGCCCCTTTGCCGCCCGCGACCACACCGCTGACGACGGCGGCGATCGCGCCGACGGCAACCGTGGGCACGGCGGCCTGAGTCAGGATCCGGACGTCGTTGGACGGCATGGCGGCAACTCCGCTTTCAAAGGGGGGCAGGGGTGTCGTCATGGACGAGCGTAGTCCCCGTCCGAGGGGCGAAGGACCGCACGCCGACCTCGCGACCGTTGGACCGTCGCACTACGGTCCTTCGGCTCCATCCGGGGTTCTCGTGAACCGTATCACAAACTATTTGATGAGGTCTTTACCTGGATGGTGTGCTCGCTGTCACACATGAGAGTGACTCTGCGCGTCTGTGCAGGAACCGAGACCACTTGTCTGGTATTGGGCAACTTTGCCCACTCCCGGTTTCCCCACGACTTGGCAATGCTCTAGTCAGATTCTTACCTTGCGCTGCGCGATCGAGGCCCCACGGCGGTCGCCCCGTTGACTCCCGAGACGCCCACGACCACCGGAGTACGGTGCTCCGGTTCCTCGTCCTGGACACCGCCCGAACCGCCCGGGGAGTCCTCCTCCGACTCCCCCGACGCCCCCGACTCCGACTCCGTCGCCGGGTTCGGTGCCGACTCCGGCAGGACCTTGCGGCGCCGGTAGCGCGGCGGCACGAAGGACTCGGCCCAGCGCGGGGCGCGCGGGGTGAAGCGCGGCAGCAGGAGCAGCAGGAGCCCGATCGCGCTCAGGAGCACCACACCGAGGACGATCCACATGGACGCCGAGTTGACCGAGTAGGCGAGCGCGCCGAAGGCGATCAGCGCGGACCAGAAGTACATGATCAGCACCGCGCGGCTGTGCGAGTGGCCGACCTCCAGGAGCCGGTGGTGCAGATGCCCGCGGTCGGCGGCGAACGGCGACTGACCGCGCCAGGTGCGGCGCACGATGGCGAGGATCAGGTCGGCGGCCGGGATCGCGATGATCGTCAGCGGCATCAGCAGCGGGATGTAGATCGGCACCATCCCGTGCACGGTGCTGCGCTCGGACCCCCCGAACAGGTTGTCCGGGTCGACCTGCCCGGTGATGGAGATCGCGCCCGCGGCGAGCACCAGTCCGATCAGCATCGAGCCGGAGTCGCCCATGAAGATCCGCGCCGGGTGCATGTTGTGCGGCAGGAAGCCCACGCACATGCCCATCAGGATCGCCGCGAACAGTGTGGCGGGGGCCGCCGCCTCGATGCCGTACGAGTACCAGATGCGGTAGGCGTACATGAAGAACGCGGCGGCGGCGATGCACACCATGCCCGCGGCGAGGCCGTCGAGGCCGTCCACGAAGTTGACCGCGTTGATGGTGATCACGACCAGCGCCACCGTCAGCAGGGTGCCCTGCCACTGGGTCAGCGCGACCGTGCCGACGCTCGGGATCGGCAGCCACAGGATCGTCAGACCCTGCATCACCATCACGCCCGCGGCGATCATCTGCGCGCCCAGCTTGATCAGGGCGTCGATCTCGAACTTGTCGTCCAGGACGCCGATCAGCCAGATCACCGCCGCCCCGGAGAGCAGCGCGCGCGGTTCGTTCGACTTCTCGAAGACCTGGTTGAGGTTGGTCAGGTGGTCCGCGACCAGCAGGCCCGCGCAGAGCCCGAAGAACATCGCGATCCCGCCGAGCCGCGGAGTGGGCTCCCGGTGCACGTCACGCGCTCTGATCTCCGGCATCGCCCCTGCCGCGATCGCGAACTTCCGTACCGGCCCTGTCAGCAGATACGTCACCGCGGCCGTGACGCAGAGCGTCAGCAGGTATTCACGCACGGGCTTCCCCACAGGTCTCGCTGGCCATCTGAGCCCCACACCCTAGCGAGGCGCGCATAAGGGTGAGGACTTCCGGGTAGCGACGATGGTTGCATGTGTGGCTGTGCACGGGAGAGCGCCTCCCCCTGATTCAACCGGGATACGGCGGAAATCCCCCGGCGAGGTCCCGCACCTCCTCACGCACCTGCCGGCCCTCGGCCTCGCCCCGCAGCACGCCCGCCATCAGCTTCGCGATCCGCGCCATCTCCGTCTCCCCCATGCCCTGCGTGGTCACCGCCGCCGTGCCCAGGCGCAGACCGCGGAGGTCGGCGTGCGGCAGCGCGCAGCAGTCGAGCACCAGGCCGGCCGCCGCGAGCCGGCCGCGGGCCATGCGTCCGTCGACACCCAGGGGCGCCGGATCGGCGGTGATGAGGTGGGTGTCCGTGCCGCCGGTCGTGACGGCCATCCCCTCCGCCTCCAGCCGGGCCGCCAGAACCCTCGCGTTGGCGACCACCTGATGGGCGTACACGGTGAACGCCGGTGTTGCCGCCTCGCCGAACGCGACCGCCTTCGCGGCGATGGTGTTCATCTGCGCGCCGCCCTGCGTGAAGGGGAAGACCGCCCGGTCCACCCGCTCGGCCAGCTCGGCGCCGCACAGGATCATCCCGCCGCGCGGCCCGCGCAGCACCTTGTGCGTGGTCGCGCAGACGACATCGGCGTACGGCACCGGATTCGGCGCCGCTCCCCCGGCGACCAGGCCCATCGGATGGGCGGCGTCGGCGATCAGATAGGCGCCGACCTCGTCGGCCACCTCGCGGAAGAAGGCGTAGTCGATGTGCCGGGGGTAGGCGATGGAGCCGCAGACGATCGCCTTGGGGCGGTGGCTGCGGGCCAGTGCGCGCACCTGGTCGTGGTCGATGAGCCCGGTCTCCGCGTCCACGCCGTACGGCACGAAGTCGAACCAGCGGCCGGAGAAGTTCGCCGGCGATCCGTGCGTGAGGTGGCCGCCGTAGGGCAGGCCGAGGGCGAGGACGGTGTCGCCGGGGCGCAGCAGCGCGGCGTACGCGGCCAGCACGGCCGACGACCCCGAATGCGACTGCACATTGGCGTGATCGGCCCCGAACAGCGCCTTGGCCCGCTCCACGGCGAGGCGCTCGGCCACGTCCACGACCTCGCAGCCGCCGTGGTGACGGGCGCCCGGATAGCCCTCGGCGTACTTGTTGGCCAGCGGCGAGCCGAGCGCGGCCAGCACGGCGGGCGAGGTGAAGTTCTCGGCGGCGATCAGCTGGAGCGTCGACGCCTGCCGCTCACGCTCCCCGAGCAGGATCTCGGCGAGCGCGGGGTCCTGTCGACGCAGGACGTCGGCCTCGATGGCATGGGTGACCGGCATGGTGGACTCCGGGGGCGTCGACGGTGACGTACGTCCAATGTAGGCCGACGCCGCTCCAGCCGCCCGCCTACACCCCGAGGAGCACCCCCGTCCGGCCCCGGGCCGACGCCAGAACCCCCTGCTCCACCCCAGGCATCGAGCCGCACGGGCCGGCCGACGCGACGCGTCCCCGACAGCCCGCCTCAAGCGCGCGCCCGAACCCCCGTCAGTGCCGTGACCACGGGGTCGAGGGCCTGGTGTATCTCGTCGCCGATGGAGCGGAAGAAGGGCAGCGGTGCCCCGTACGGGTCGTAGACCTCGTCCGCCTCCGCCGTGGGGGCCAGGAGCCAGCCGCGGAGGGCGGCGGCCGCGCGGACCAGGGCGCGGGCGCGCATCACCACGCCCTCCTCCAGCGGGGGGAGGGTGGCCGGGTCGATCGCGTTGACGAGGCGGGTGAACTCCTTCAGCGTGAAGGTGCGCAGGCCCGCCGAATGACCCATGGAGATGACCTGGGCGCGGTGGTCACGGGTGGCCGTCAGCACCAGGTCGGCCATGATGACGTGCTCGTCGAGCAGCTCGCGGCCGGTGAAGCCGGAGGCGTCCGCGCCGAAGTCGGCCAGCACGGCCTCCGCGTTGGCCTCCATCGGCGCGCCCTCATGACCCCAGGTGCCCGCGCTCTCCACGATCAGCCCGCCGCCGAGCACCCCGAGCCGCTGCGACACGAAATGCCGGGTCAGCCGCTCGGTGATCGGCGAGCGGCAGACGTTGCCGGTGCTGACGTGGAGGATGCGAAAGGTGTCGCGCGGAAACCCGAACGTCGTCGTCTGTTCCGCGGCACGTTCCCCGGTGCCTATGCCACGCCCCGCGTCAGGGGCTGTCAATTCGCCACCTCGAGGTCGGGTACGACCTTGCGCAGCTCTTCCTCCGAGATCGCGCCCGCGCGCAGCAGCAGGGGCACCTCACGGCTGACGTCGACGATCGACGACGGGACGTTGCCCGGGGTGGGGCCGCCGTCCAGGTAGACGGAGACGGAGTCGCCGAGCATCTCCTGGGCGTAGTCGCAGTTCTCCGGCGACGGGTGGCCGGTGAGGTTGGCGGAGGAGACCGCCATCGGGCCGACCTCGGTCAGCAGCTCGATGGCGACCGGGTGCAGCGGCATGCGGACGGCGACGGTGCCACGGGTGTCCCCCAGGTCCCACTGGAGGGACGGCTGGTGCTTGGCGACGAGCGTGAGCGCGCCCGGCCAGAACGCGTCGACCAGCTCCCAGGCCAGCTCGGAGAAGTCCGTGACGAGGCCGTGCAGCGTGTTCGGGGAGCCGATGAGGACGGGCGTGGGCATGTTGCGGCCCCGGCCCTTGGCCTCCAGGAGATCACCGACGGCCTCCTTGGAGAAGGCGTCGGCACCGATGCCGTACACGGTGTCGGTCGGCAGGACGACCAGCTCGCCACGGCGGACGGCGGACGCGGCCTCGCGCAGACCCGTCACGCGGTCGGTCACGTCATTGGTGTCGTATCGCCGTGCCATGTCTAGCGGGCCTCCTCGTGCACGTACTGCGCGGATGTGATCGGTGGGAAGGTCACGGCAGCGCCTTGCGGGCGGTGGCGAAGCGCGGCCGGTTGTTGAGGTCGGGGTGGTCGGCCGCGTCGGCCCAGCCACGCTCCTCGGTGAAGATCCACGGCACCTGGCCGCCCTGGGTGTCGGCGTGCTCGATGACGACGACACCGCCGGGCCGCAGCAGGCGGTGGGCGGTGCGCTCGATGCCCCTGATCAGGTCGAGGCCGTCCTCACCGGAGAACAGGGCGAGCTGGGGGTCGTAGTCGCGGGCCTCGGGGGCGACGTACTCCCACTCGGTGAGGGGGATGTACGGCGGGTTGGAGACGACCAGGTCGACCTGGCCGTCGAGGTCCGGGAAGGCGTCCAGGGCGTTGCCCTGACGCAGGTCGACCCTGGACCCCTCCATGTTCTTGCGGGTCCACACCAGGGCGTCCTCGGACAGCTCCACGGCGTGCACGCGCGAGCGCGGGACCTCCTGGGCGAGGGCGAGCGCGATGGCGCCGGAGCCGGTGCACAGGTCGACGATCAGCGGCTCGACCACGTCCATGGCGCGTACGGCGTCTATCGCCCAGCCGACCACCGACTCGGTCTCCGGGCGCGGCACGAAGACGCCGGGCCCGACCTGGAGCTCCAGGTACCGGAAGTAGGCGTGCCCGGTGATGTGCTGGAGCGGCTCGCGCTGCTCGCGGCGCGCGATGACCTCCCAGTAGCGGGCGTCGAAGTCGGAGTCCCGCACGGAGTGGAGTTCGCCCCGCTTCACGCCGTGCACGAACGCGGCGAGTTCCTCCGCGTCGTTGCGCGGCGAGGGCACGCCGGCGTCGGCCAGCCGCTGGGTGGCCTGAGCTACCTCAGCGAGCAGCAGACTGCGGGGGCTCGGGGAACGTCCCCCAAATGATCGCTGCACGCAAGTCCTCCGTGTCGTCCTCGGTCGTGCGTACGTGCCTTACGCGGCTGCCAGCTTCGCTGCCGAGTCCGCGTCGACGCAGGCCTGGATCACCGCGTCGAGGTCGCCGTCCAGGACCTGGTCCAGGTTGTACGCCTTGAAGCCGACCCGGTGGTCCGAGATGCGGTTCTCCGGGTAGTTGTAGGTGCGGATCTTCTCGGAGCGGTCGACGGTGCGGACCTGGCTGCGGCGGGCGTCGGCGGCTTCCCGCTCCGCCTCCTCCTGCGCGGCGGCGAGCAGCCTGGACCGCAGGATACGCATCGCCTGCTCCTTGTTCTGGAGCTGGCTCTTCTCGTTCTGGCAGGAGGCGACGACTCCGGTGGGCACGTGCGTGATGCGCACCGCGGAGTCGGTCGTGTTGACGGACTGCCCGCCGGGCCCGGAGGAGCGGTAGACGTCGATGCGGAGGTCGTTGGGGTTGATCTCGACGTCGACCTCCTCCGCCTCGGGCGTGACGAGGACACCGGCCGCGGAGGTGTGGATACGGCCCTGGGACTCGGTCGCCGGGACGCGCTGGACGCGGTGCACGCCGCCCTCGTACTTCATGCGGGCCCACACGCCCTGGCCGGGCTCGGTCGCGCCCTGGCCGCCCTTGGTCTTCACGGCGACCTGGACGTCCTTGTAGCCGCCCAGCTCGGACTCGGTGGCGTCGATGATCTCGGTCTTCCAGCCGACGCGCTCGGCGTAGCGCAGGTACATCCGCAGCAGGTCGCCGGCGAACAGCGCGGACTCGTCGCCGCCCGCACCCGCCTTGATCTCCAGCAGGACGTCCTTGTCGTCGCTCGGGTCGCGCGGGACGAGCAGCAGCCTCAGCTTCTCGGTCAGCTCCTCTCGCTGCTTCTCCAGCACCTTGACCTCGGCGGCGAAGTCGGGGTCGTCGGCGATGAACTCGCGCGCGGTCACGATGTCGTCGCCGGTCTGCTTCCAGGAGCGGTACGTGGCGACGATCGGGGTCAGCTCGGCGTAGCGCTTGTTCAGCTTGCGCGCGTTGGCCTGGTCGGAGTGGACCGACGGATCGGCGAGCGTCTTCTCCAGGTCGGCGTGTTCACCGAGGAGTTCCTCGACGGCCTCGAACATCTCTGGCTCCTGATACTGCGAAGGAAAGGGAAGGCAGGCGACCAAAAACGCCGGTCCCGGCGCGCACCCCGGACGGGGCACGGCCGTGGACCGGCGGAATGGGGCTCGCTACTTCGTGGAGCCGGCGGCCTTGCCGAAGCGGGCCTCGAAGCGGGCCACACGGCCACCGGTGTCGAGGATCTTCTGCTTGCCCGTGTAGAACGGGTGGCACTCGGAGCACACGTCGGCACGGATCGCGCCGGACTCGATGGTGCTGCGGGTGGTGAACGACGCGCCACAGGTGCAGCTGACCTGCGTCTCGACGTACTCGGGGTGGATGTCGCGCTTCAAGGTGTCTCCTAGGTTTCGGGAGGGCGCCGGGTCGCAGTCCGCGGGATGCGGAAGCGTGAACCGGAGCCGACGTACCAGTCTGCCAGCACTGGCCGCATCCCCCAAAACCGGGGGGCGGGGCGATCTATTCCCGGTGGGTCCGGCGGGCCACGCGGCGGGCTCGCGACGGCCTTCGGCGGCCTTCGGCGGTCAGGAGGCCGTGGCGGACTCCCGGCGGCCGGTCGGCGGTCAGGACGAGGAGACGACGCCCGCCGCCTCCCCCGTGGCGTTGCCCTCGGTGGCGGACTTCGGGATCGGGAGGTCGTTCTTCAGGGCCGTCCAGACCTGCTGGGCCTTCGCCTTCTCGACGAGGACCCGGTTGGCGTCCGCGGGGTCGTACCGCACCGGCATGGTGACCATGTGCATGTTGTCCGCGCTGATGCCCTTGAGGCCGTTGGCGAAGGACATCAGGGAGTTCAGGGAGCCGAGGCCGGAGTCGGTGGTGACGGCCTTGGTGGCGGTGTCGGCGAGGTCGTACAGCTTCTTGCCGCTGGTGAAGAGGCCGACGTCCTTGACCTGGTCGACCAGGGCCTTGATGAAGGCCTGCTGGAGCTGGATGCGGCCGAGGTCGGAGCCGTCGCCGACGCCGTGCCGGGTGCGGACCAGTCCGAGGGCCTGTTCGCCGTCGAGCGTGTGCGTGCCGGCCTTCAGGTCCAGGTGGCTCTCGGGGTCCTTGATGTCCTCGGTCGTCGTGACGTCGACCCCGCCCAGCTCGTCGATCAGCTTCTCGAAGCCGGAGAAGTCGACTTCCAGGTAGTGGTCCATACGGACCCCGCTGATGGCCTCGACGGTCTTGACCGCGCAGGCCGCACCGCCCGTGGTGTACGCCGAGTTGAACATCACGCCGGTCGCGGCTTCGTGCGTGCCGCCCTGGGCGTCGGTGCACTCGGGACGGTCGATGAGGGTGTCCCGCGGGATCGAGACGACGCTGGCCTTCTTGTGACCCTCGTACACGTGGATGATCATCGCCGTGTCGGAGCGGGCGCTTCCGTCGTCGCTGCCGCCGCCGAGCCTCCTGTTGGCGCCGGAGCGGGTGTCCGAGCCGAGGACGAGGATGTTCTCCGAGCCGTTGTCGGTCTTCGTGGGCCGGTCGGTGCCGAGGACCTGGTCGATGTCGATGCTCTTGAGGTTGCCGTTGAGCTTGAAGTACACGTACCCGAGACCGGAACCGCCGAGGACGAGCACCCCCGCCGCGGTCCACGCCGCGATCAGCAGACCCCTGCGCCTGGCCCGGGGCCTGCGGCGGCGGCCCGTGGTCCGGTGGCCCGGGCCACCGGTACCGGGCTCATCCGGTGTGCCGGCCTCTCCCGGTATGCCGGGCTCCGGCGTGCTGTCGGCGGACATGCGCTCCTCGGTTCCGTGTCGACCCCACCATGGTCCCTCCGTCAGGTCCGACGGGGAAACTCGGCACAGGGTCGCACAACGCTCTGTGCCCGGCCCGGAGCGGGCCGGGCACGGAGCGTGAGTGAAGGAGCGCCGGAGCGCCCCGCTCACCTGCGAGGTCAGGCGAAGATGTCGTACTGCTTGAACGTCGTTCCGAGCGAGAGCCGTGCGGAAAAGATCACATTCCCGGTGCTCCCGTTGCCCCGGTACAGGTAGAGCGTGCCGGCGGGGGTGCGGGCCAGGAGATCGGCCTTGCCGTCGCCGTTGACGTCGCCGACGGTGGCGAAGGCGTTGTACGTCGTGTTGCTCCAGGTCGCGACCTTGAGGCCGGCCGCGAAGGTGCCGTTGCCGCGGCCCTTGTACAGGTACACGGCGCCGCCGGTCTTCTTGCGGGCGACCAGGTCGGCCAGCCCGTCGCCGTTGAAGTCGCCGTGGCCGCGCACGAAGTTGAACGAGTTCCAGCCGACGCCCGCCTTGACGTGGGTGGCGAAGGAGCCGTTGCCCTTGCCCGGGTAGATCCACAGCGCGCCGCCGGAGTCGACGGAGACCACGTCGGGCAGGTGGTCGCCGGTGACGTCACCGGGGGCCACGATGCTGAGCCTGGTCTTCCAGTTGTCGCCGATCAGCTTGGTGGCCCAGGTGCCGCTGGAGGGCACGTAGTGCTTCCAGAAGACATCGCCGTCGGAGGCGCGGCGCACCAGCAGGTCCTGGTAGCCGTCCCGGTCGAGGTCGGTCTGGAGGACGACGTTGAAGCCGCTCCAGTTGCCCCAGGACTGGCGCGCACCGAGCGACGTGCCCTTGGAGTCGCGCTCGTAGCCGGTCTTGTCGGCGGCGTTGCGCACCCACACGTCGGCGTAGTTGTCACCGTTGAGGTTGGTGTCGTCGACGCGCGGATAGACGGTGCCGACGTACGTGGAGACCTTGCTGAAGACGCTGTACGCGCCGCTTTCCACGCAGTCCTTCACGCCCCAGGAGACGACGCCGACGATGCGGCCGTTCACCACGAGCGGGCCGCCGGAGTCGCCGTTGCAGGCGGAGGTGGTGCCCTCGTCGCTGCCGCTGGCGGGGGTGCCCGCGCACACCATGTGGCCCTTGGCGAAGTCGGCACCGTAGAAGTTTGTGCAGGTGGTGTCGGACTGGATCGGCAGCGTGGCCGTCTTGAGCGTGGTCGAGATGCCCTGGGTGGTGGAGGTGGTGCGCCCCCAGCCGTAGACCTTGGCGTTCGTCCCCGCCTTGTACGAGGCGGTGTCGGCGGCCGTCGTCATCCGGATCGGCGTGGCCCTGACGGGGTTCGGCAGGGTGAGGACGGCGATGTCGTTGTCGATCGTCGCCGCGCTGTACGACGGGTGGTTCCACTGGCGCCAGACGCCCGTGGCCGTGCCGCCGTACAGGTCGGTGTCGGTGGCCAGCTGGGTGGCGCCGGTGACGATGACACCGTTGGCGTGCCAGTTGTAGCCCTTGACGCAGTGGGCGGCGGTGAGGATCTTCGTCGCGCGATGACCGCGCCGCCGCAGAAGAAGCCGATGTCGTCGCTGGTGGTGGCGGTCCCCCGGTCGTCGCCGTACCAGAGCTGCGCCATCCAGGGTGCGGTGGTGATGGTCGTCGTCGTCCCACCGATGATCTTCGGGTCCACGGTGGTGGCGGGGCTCGCGCTCAGGGACGTCTTCGCGGTCTGTCCGGGGAGGTCGTCACCGGCGACGGCGGACGCGAGGCGCTTCTGCAGTTCCTTGGCCGACGGGCCGCTGTGGGCGGGCGACGGCGGGGTCTCGGCGGCCTCCGCGCTCGACATGAACAGTGTGCCGGCCACGGCGGTGGCGAGACCCGCCGCGACGACGGGCAGGGCGATGCGTATCCGGCGTCTGTGCCGTCCGCCCCCGGACGTGGTTGTACCCACTCAAGTCCCCCCTCGGGATGTGCAATTCAGGAAGATCATGGTCGAGAAGTCGACCGAAGGAGGTGATCTTACCCGGCACCCGGACAGCAGAAAGGGCCGCCCCCGCAAGGGGACGGCCCTCTGGTGAAGACCTGCGTCAGTCGCCGTTGCCCGGCGTCGTCTTCTGGATCTGCATCAGGAACTCGGCGTTCGACTTCGTCTGCTTCATCTTGTCGAGAAGCAGCTCGACCGCCTGCTGCTGGTCGAGCGCGTGCAGCACCCGGCGCAGCTTCCAGACGACCCCCAGCTCGTCGGGGGCGAGCAGGATCTCTTCCTTACGGGTGCCGGACGCGTCGACGTCCACCGCCGGGAAGATGCGCTTGTCGGCGAGCTTCCGGTCGAGCTTCAGCTCCATGTTGCCGGTGCCCTTGAACTCCTCGAAGATCACCTCGTCCATGCGGGACCCGGTGTCGACGAGCGCGGTCGCCAGGATGGTGAGCGAGCCACCGTCCTCGATGTTGCGCGCGGCACCGAAGAAGCGCTTCGGCGGGTACAGGGCCGTGGAGTCGACACCACCGGACAGGATGCGGCCGGAGGCCGGGGCGGCGAGGTTGTACGCACGGCCCAGACGCGTGATCGAGTCGAGCAGGACGACGACGTCGTGGCCCAGTTCCACCAGGCGCTTGGCTCGCTCGATGGCCAGCTCGGCGACCGTGGTGTGGTCCTCGGCCGGGCGGTCGAAGGTCGAGGAGATGACCTCGCCCTTGACCGACCGCTGCATGTCGGTGACCTCTTCCGGACGCTCGTCGACGAGGACGACCATCAGGTGGCACTCGGGGTTGTTGTGCGTGATCGCGTTGGCGATCGCCTGCATGATCATGGTCTTGCCGGTCTTCGGCGGGGCCACGATCAGGCCGCGCTGGCCCTTACCGATCGGCGACACGAGGTCGATGATGCGGGTGGTCAGGACGCCCGGGTCCGTCTCCAGACGGAGGCGGTCCTGCGGGTACAGCGGGGTGAGCTTGTTGAACTCCGGGCGGCCACGGCCGTGTTCGGGCGCCATGCCGTTGACGGAGTCGAGACGCACGAGCGCGTTGAACTTCTCGCGCCGCTCGCCCTCCTTCGGCTGCCGGACCGCGCCGGTGACGTGGTCACCCTTGCGCAGGCCGTTCTTGCGGACCTGGGCGAGGGAGACGTACACGTCGTTCGGGCCCGGCAGGTAGCCCGACGTACGGATGAAGGCGTAGTTGTCGAGGATGTCCAGGATGCCCGCGACGGGGATCAGGACGTCGTCGTCGGCGACCTGCGGCTCGGCGGTGCCGATCTCGTCACGGCCGCGACGGCCACGACGGTCCCGGTAACGCCCGCGACGGCCGCGGCGGCCACCCTCGAAGTCGTCGTCGTCCTGCGGCCCGTTGTCCCGCTGGCGGTCCTGACGGTCCTGGCGCTCCGGACGGTCCTGGCGGTCCTGACGGCCACCGCTCTGCTGACCCTGCTGCTGGCGCTGACCGCCCTGGCCCTGCCCGCCCTGGCCCTGCTGGTCGTCGCCCTTGCCACGGCGGTCGCGGTCACGGTCGCGACCGCGCTCACGGCGGTCGCGGCGGCGGCCCTCGGCACCGTCGGCGTCGTTCCTGGCGTCGCCCTGCGGCTGGGCCTGCTCGGTCTGTGTGGCGACCGCGGCCTCGGCCTTCGGCGCGCTCTTCGCCTCGGCCGTGACGGTCTCGGGGGCACCCGCGTCGGCGGTCGCGCGGCGGCGGCGACGCTCGACGGGGGCGTCGTTCGCCCCACTCTCGGCTTCGCTGGAACGGGCGGTGCGGCCGGCCGGCTGGCCGGGGATCTCGATCTGCTGCTGGGCCACGGCCTTCTCGGCGGGGGCCTCGGCCGGGGCGGCGTCCGCCTTCTTCTCGGCGGCCTCGTCGCCCGTACGAGCCTTGGAGGTGGCGCGGCGCTTGGGCTTGGTCTCGGTGGCGTCCCCGGCGGGTGACGTCGAGGCCTTCGCGGCCGGCGCGCCGGCTCCCGCCTGCGCCTCCTTGATGACCTCGATCAGCTGGCTCTTGCGCATACGCGCGGTGCCCCTGATGCCCAGGCCGGATGCGACCTGCTGCAACTCGGCCAGCACCATGCCCTCGAGGCCGGTACCACGGCGCCGCCGGGAGCCGGCACCGGTGGCAGGCGCGGAGGCGTCCGTGGAGGGCGCGGCAGCGGTCTCCTCGACACGTGCGCCCATCAGATCGGTGGTGTCGCTCACGAAGGGTCCTTCCCTGGAGCGGACGTCGGCCTGTCTGGCTCGGCGACCGGTTGTGCTGTCCGACTTCGGTCCTTGCTGTGGCGAAGCCGGGGCGGTTGTCCGCCAAAGCGGCGGAAGAGATTTCTGGTGATGGCGCGACCTCGACGATCCGTGACACCCAGTGTCACGTGGCGTGGTCGCACCGATTCCGGAGCGTGCCCGTCGGACCGCTCAGCGTCGCTGCACGGCGTACTGCCCAAGTACGACGTACGGAACGCAGTGCGGCGTGGGGAGCTCCCGGAAGAATGTCTGTCCCGGAGGGGGACATGAAGCACCTCGCCATGGTGAGGTCGGGTGCAGACTTGAGGTTAACACTACCGGATCCAACAAACATTCCCCCTCTCGAAATCCGGCAACCGTGTGGTTTCACAAGTCGCCGGAGGGCGCGAGCGGCAGCACGCTCGCTCCCTTGAGGTCCAGGCTCAGCCGGTTGGCGGCCCATTCCGCACCGGCCAGTTGCTCGACCTTGTCGGCCGATTCGGCGTCGGCCAGAGCCATCACGGTGGGTCCGGCGCCGGAGATCACCGCGGGGACCCCGTCGGCGCGCAGCCGCTCGACCAGTGCGGCGCTCTCCGGCATGGCGGGAGCCCGGTACTCCTGGTGGAGACGGTCCTCGGTGGCGGGCAGCAGCAGTTCGGGACGCCTGGTCAGGGCCTCGACGAGCAGGGCGGCACGGCCCGCGTTGGTGGCGGCGTCGACATGCGGCACGGTGCGCGGGAGCAGACCGCGCGCGGTCTCGGTCAGGACCGGCTTCCCGGGCACGAAAACCACCGGAACGATGGACTCGGACGGCTCCATCCTGATCGCCCGTGCGGCGCCGGCGTCCATCCAGGAGAGCGTGAACCCGCCGAGCAGGCAGGCCGCGACGTTGTCGGGGTGACCCTCGATCTCGGTCGCCAGCTCCAGCAGGGCGGCGTCGTCGAGGCGGGCCTCGCCGCCTATGGTCACCGCGCGGGCGGCGACGATCCCGGCGCAGATGGCGGCGGAGGAGGAGCCGAGGCCGCGGCCGTGCGGGATGCGGTTGGCGCAGACGATCTCCAGGCCGCGCGGCTGGCCGCCCAGGACGTCGAAGGCGGTGCGCAGGGAGCGGACGAGGAGGTGTTTCTCGTCGCGCGGCAGCGTTTCGCTGCCCTCACCCGCGATGTCGATGTGCAGCCCTGAGTCGGCCACCCGGACGACGACGTCGTCGTAGAGCCCCAGCGCGAGGCCCAGGGCGTCGAAGCCCGGACCGATATTGGCGCTGGTGGCGGGGACGCGCACCCGGACGGCGGCGGCGCGGAACGCTGGACCGGCCATCGCTCGTTGACTCTCCTTGAGCTGCGTGATGGTCGTATGACAGTCGATGACGTACGAAGACCCTCGGGCCGCCGTGGACCGCGCGGCGCCGGTGCCGGCCGCGCGGGATGCGGAGGCATATGCGGAAGGCGGGTTAGGTACAGCCTATCGAAGGAAGGTTCCGCGGCGACACAGGGCGCACAGGAGGCGCACGATGCGTGTCGCGAGCCCCCTGTGCACCCCCGGCGGGGGAAGTCCCCTGCCGGGGAGGTTCCCCAGGTGAGGTGCCCTACGTCTCCGGGAGACGCCCCTGCCTCCGGCGGGGATCGCTCACACGAGACCGAGGCGCTCGGCCGCGGTCACCGCGTCGACGGGGACGGTCACCGGCTGCGGGGCACCGGCCACGGCCCAGTCGGGGTCCTTGAGGCCGTTGCCCGTGACGGTGCACACGATCGTCTGGCCCGGATCGACCTTGCCCTGCTCGGCGGCCTTCAGCAGACCGGCCACCGACGCGGCGGACGCGGGCTCCACGAAGACGCCCTCCTGCGAGGCCAACAGCCGGTAGGCGCGCAGGATCTCACGGTCCGTCACCTCGTCGATGAAGCCCCCGGACTCCTCCCGCGCCGCCAGCGCGTACTGCCAGGACGCCGGGTTGCCGATGCGGATCGCGGTGGCGATCGTCGACGGGTCCTTGACGACCTCACCACGCACGATGGGGGCACTGCCGGAGGCCTGGAAGCCCCACATGCGCGGAGTCCGCCCGGCGATCCCGTCGGCGGCGTACTCCTTGTAGCCCTTCCAGTACGCCGTGATGTTGCCCGCGTTGCCGACCGGCAGGACGTGGACGTCGGGGGCGTCCCCGAGCATGTCCACGATCTCGAAAGCGGCCGTCTTCTGCCCCTCGATGCGCACCGGGTTGACCGAATTGACCAGCGCCACGGGGTAGTTGTCGCTCAGTGAGCGGGCCAGCGTGAGGCAGTCGTCGAAGTTGCCGTCGACCTGGAGGATCTTCGCGCCGTGGACGAGGGCCTGCCCCATCTTGCCGAGCGCGATCTTGCCCTGGGGGACGAGGACGGCGCAGACCATGCCCGCGCGCACGGCGTACGCGGCGGCGCTCGCCGACGTGTTGCCGGTGGAGGCGCAGATGACCGCCTTGGCTCCCTCCTCCTTGGCCCGGGTGATGGCCATGGTCATCCCGCGGTCCTTGAAGGACCCGGTGGGATTCGCGCCCTCGACCTTGAGGTGGACCTCGCAGCCGGTGCGCTCGGAGAGCACCTGCGCGGGCACGAGGGGCGTGCCGCCCTCGCGGAGCGTCACGACCGGCGTGCTGTCGGAAACCGGTAGCCGGTCCCGGTACTCCTCGATGATTCCGCGCCACTGGTGGGTCATTGCTGGTTACTCTCCTTCAACCCGCATGATGCTGGCGACACCCCGCACGGTGTCGAGCTTGCGCAGCGCCTCGACGGTCCCCGTCAGGGAGGCGTCGGACGCGCGGTGGGTGACGACGACGAGGGAGGCCTCGCCGTCCTTACCCTGCTGCCGCACCGTATCGATGGACACCCCGTGCTCGGCGAACACGGTGGCTACCTGCGCCAGAACGCCCGGTTTGTCGGCGACGTCCAGGCTGATGTGGTACCGCGTGACGACGTCACCCATCGGCGACACCGGCAGGGCGGCGTACGCCGACTCGCCGGGCCCCGTCGCCCCGCTGAGCCGGTTGCGGCAGACGGCGACGAGGTCGCCGAGCACGGCGGAGGCGGTGGGAGCACCGCCGGCGCCGGGGCCGTAGAACATGAGCTGACCGGACGCGTCGACTCGACGAACACGGCGTTGTAGGCGCCGCGCACGGAGGCGAGCGGGTGGGTCAGCGGGATCATGGCGGGGTGCACGCGCGCGGTGACGGATCCCCCGTCGGCGGCCCGCTCGCAGATGGCGAGCAGTTTGATGGTGCAGCCCATCGCCTTGGCGGAGGCGAAGTCGGACGCGGTCACCTCGGCCATGCCCTCGCGGTACACGTCGTCGAGGCGCACGCGCGTGTGGAAGGCGATCCCGGCGAGGATGGCGGCCTTGGCGGCGGCGTCGAAGCCCTCGACGTCGGCGGTCGGGTCGGCCTCCGCGTACCCGAGGGCGGTGGCCTCGTCGAGGGCCTCCTGGTAGCCGGCCCCCGTGGAGTCCATCTTGTCGAGGATGAAGTTGGTCGTCCCGTTGACGATGCCCATGACCCGGTTGATCTTGTCGCCGGCGAGGGACTCGCGCAGCGGGCGGATCAGCGGGATGGCGCCGGCGACGGCGGCCTCGTAGTAGAGGTCCTCACCGTGCTCGTTCGCGGCGGCGTGCAGGGCGGCGCCGTCCTGGGCGAGCAGCGCCTTGTTCGCGGAGACGACGGACGCGCCGTACTCGAAGGCGGTGGTGATGAGGGTGCGGGCGGGCTCGATACCGCCGATGACCTCGACGACCACGTCGATGTCACCCCGTTTGACCAGCGCGGTGGCGTCGGTGGTGACGAGCGCGGGGTCGATGCCCTCGCGCACCTTGGAGGGCCGCCGGACGGCCACCCCCGCCAGCTCCACCGGCGCCCCGATCCTGGCGGCGAGGTCGTCGGCGTGCGTCGTCATGATGCGCGCCACCTCTGAGCCGACCACTCCACAGCCCAGCAGCGCCACCTTCAGCGGACGCGTACGCATCATCCGACCTCGTTTCCTCATACCGTCACGGTTGCACCAGTCTCACTCACCGGACCGGAGTTTCTATCCCCGGTCCGGATCGTGAGACATCTATTTCATTTTTGCGGGGTGGCGGACAGGAGATCTTCCACCCCGCTGAGCTGCGCCTATCCGACGTCGAGGCGAAGAAGGTCCTCTTCCGTCTCGCGCCGGACGATCACCCGGGCCTCGCCCTCGCGCACGGCCACGACCGGCGGCCGCAGCACGTGGTTGTAGTTGCTGGCCATGGACCGGCAGTACGCCCCGGTCGCGGGGACGGCGATCAGGTCACCCGGTGCCAGGTCGGACGGCAGGAACGCGTCCTTGACCACGATGTCCCCACTCTCGCAGTGCTTGCCCACGACGCGCGCCAGCATCGGCGCGGCGTCGGAGACGCGGGAGACGAGCGCCACGCTGTACTCGGCGTCGTACAGCGCGGTGCGGATGTTGTCCGACATGCCGCCGTCGACGGAGACGTACGTCCGCAGCCCGTCGAGCGGCTTGACCGTGCCGACCTCGTACAGCGTGAAGGCCGTGGGACCGACGATGGCGCGGCCGGGCTCGACGGAGATGCGGGGGGTGCGGAGCCTGGCGGACTCGCACTCGCGGGTGACGATCTCGGTCAACGCCTTGGCGATCTCGTGCGGCTCGCGGGGGTCGTCGTCGCTGGTGTACGCGATGCCGAGCCCGCCGCCGAGGTCGATCTCGGGCAGCTCGACGCCGTGCTCGTCACGGATGTCCTTGAGCAGTCCGACGACCCGGTGGGCGGCGACCTCGAAGCCGGACATGTCGAAGATCTGCGACCCGATGTGCGAGTGGATCCCGATCAGTTCGAGACCGTCGAGCCTGAGGGCCCGCCGCACGGCCTCCGCCGCCTGCCCCCCGGCCAGCGGAATCCCGAACTTCTGGTCCTCGTGGGCGGTGGCGATGAACTCGTGCGTGTGCGCCTCGACGCCGACGGTGACACGGATCTGCACGCGCTGCCGCCTGCCGAGGGACTGCGCGATGTGCGCGACGCGGACGATCTCCTGGAAGGAGTCGAGGACGATCCGCCCGACACCGGCGCGGACGGCCCTCTCGATCTCCTCCGACGACTTGTTGTTGCCGTGGAAGGCGATGCGGTCGGCGGGCATGCCGGCGGAGAGCGCGGTGGCCAGCTCGCCGCCGGAGCAGACGTCGAGGTTGAGCCCCTCCTCGTGCAGCCACCGCACGACCGCGCGCGACAGGAACGCCTTGCCGGCGTAGAAGACGTCGGCGTCGGTCCCGAAGGCGGTACGCCAGGCGCGGGCCCGGTCCCGGAAGTCGGCCTCGTCGAGGACGTAGGCCGGGGTGCCGTGCTGCTCGGCGAGCGTCTTCACGTCGATTCCGCCGACGGTGACGACCCCGAGGTCGTCCCGGGTGACGGTCCGCGACCACACCTTGGGGTCGAGGGAGTTGAGGTCGGCCGGCGGCGCCGAGTAGTGCCCCTCCGGCAGGACATCGGCGTGGCGGGGCCCGGCGGGGTGTGCGGAACGGCTCATCGTGGGCGTGCTCTCTCAGAGGTGATCGGGTGCGTCGATGCCGAGCAGGGACAGGCCACCGGCCAGCACCGTCCCGGCGGCTTCGGCGAGCGCCAGCCGGGACCGGTGGGCGGCCGAGGGTTTCTCGTCCCCGCACGGGAGAACGGCGGGCAGGTGAGTGAGGGTCACATCGGCGAGGGCGAGGAGGTGCCGGGTGAGGCGGGAGGGCGCGGCCTGTGCGTCGGCGTGCGGGAGCGCGGCGGCCGTGGTGAGGACGCGGGGGTGGTCCGCGAGGAGGCCCGGGAGTTCCGGGGTGCCCGCCGCCTCTGCCTCTGTTACGTCCGCCTCGGCCCCGGTGGTGGTGAATCCCAGGTCCGCCGCATTGCGGCTGACGGCGCGGGTGCGGGCGTGGGCGTAACGGATCCGGAAGAGAGGATTGCTTTCGCGCTGAACCAGATGATCGGCGGTGATACGGGGCCGGTCGTGCGGGGCGGGATGAAGGAGGGCCCAGCGGGCGCGTCCGGCCCGAGGAAAGCGGGGTCCTCCGGCGCCGGAACGGGCCGCAGGTTCACCGCTCCGCCGTGCTCGACCTCGACCCGCCCGCCCTGCGAGCCGACCATCCGCGCGAGCCCGTCCGCGAGAACCTCGGCACGGACCTCGTACGGCACGCGCAGCACGAAGACCTGACCGGCGAGGGCGTCGGTGTGGCCGTAGCGCAGCCCCTCGCGCAGGATCCGCCGGACCAGGGCGGTGGACGTGGCGGCCCGGTCGAGGCTGATGTTGAGGAACCCCGGTCCGGTGATCTCGACGTCGGTGACGCCGGCCTCACGCGCGAGGTACGTCCGGAGCAGCGCGGCGACCCGCAACGGGGACTGTCCGGCGGGCCGGGCCAACTGGAGAGCGACGTTGGTGGCGTAGTCCCCACATCCCCCCGGCCCGGGCGGCCCGACAACCACCCGCGAGGGAACGGCCACACTCAGCTCCCCGTCGTCGACAGCACACCGCACTGCGTGCAGCACGGTGCGGGACAACTCGACGGGGGTCACGGGACAAGCGTAGGGGAGGAGGGGGGTGGGTATGCGAGCCGGGTTTGAGGTGTCCGGGATGTGGGACGGGGGTGGGGGTCAAGAGGAG
>NZ_MPOH02000020.1:221051-223299 GCF_001896135.2 Streptomyces phaeoluteigriseus | reverse complement strand
CCGGCGGGAGCGGCGGTCGGTGACGGTGGGTGGCGGTCGGTGGTCTATTCGGCGACGGGCTCGACGAGGGGGCCGCCGGCGGCCCCGGGTGCGGGGCCGGGCCCGCCTGGGCGTCCGTGCCCGTGCCCGTGTCCGAGCCCGCTCCCCTGCGCGTGACCGTTGCCGTGCGCGTGACCGTTGCCGTGCACGAGCCCGTTGCCGTGCACGAGCCCGTGCCCGCTTCCGTGTTCGTTGCCCATGCGCATACCGACGACCTCGTCTCCGCCGCTACTGAGGGCGAGGTCATGGCCGGCGGTGGCACTGAGGGGGGCTTCGAGCCCGAGCCCGAGTCCCCCGGCAGGGCTCGCCGGGCCACCGCTCCCCTCCCCCCGCCTGCCCTCGATGAGCCGACGTACGAGGCTGACGAGTTCGGCGGGATCGAAGGGCTTGGCCAGGAAGGCATCGACACCCGCGTCGAGACCGGCTTCGACCTCGTACTGCGTACAGGCGCTGATGATGGCCAGGGGAAGGTCGTGGGTGCGGGGGTCGGCACGCAGCCGCTCGGCGGTCCGGAGGCCGTCCAGACGAGGCATGACGACATCGAGGGTCACAAGATCGGGCCGCACCTGATGTACGACTTCCAGACACTCGGCACCATCGGACGCGGTCACGACCTCGAGGCCCTCCAGCTCGAGATTGACCCTGATCAGCTGCCGGATGACCTTGTTGTCGTCCACAACAAGCACCCGGCCCGAAGCGCCTGACACAACTCGAGAGTAGGTCCGGACCGGCCACCGCGTCCGGGTTTTCCCCACTTCCACCCCCTGCGGGACACCCGCCCTCCTCGACCCCCGGAAACCCGTTCCTGATCACCCCGAGCGAGCTGGTAGTGTTCTGTCCGTCGCCGCGAGCAACGCGACCGACACGCCCCCGTAGCTCAGGGGATAGAGCAACGGCCTCCGGAGCCGTGTGCGCAGGTTCGAATCCTGCCGGGGGCACCTTGCAGAAGGTGCCCAAAGACCCCGTCACCAGCGGAAACGCTGAGGGTGGGGTCTTCGCGTATGTGCAGGCAGATGCCGCCGGAAGCAGCCGCCTGTCAGTGATCACGTTGTAATAGCGTGTTGATCTTGGAGCACCGAGCGGCAGGTCAGAGGCTTCACAGGCCCTCGAGAGCAGCTCCGTGGACAGGCCCGGTCAGGCGATCCCGGCAGTCCCTCCACATGTCTGACCCCCTGCATGCTGCGGCCATCTTTCGGCACTCAAACGCTCAGTCGTCGCCTCGCACGTCGCAGCCCTTGATCCGCAACTCACCGAAAATCTCGCGGACTTCAAAACACCGGCCCCGATACGGTAATCTCAGATGTGTCAGATCCACAAACCTGAGAGGAATCCTTGTGGGCGTGGTCATCCGCATCAACATCCCTGGCACCACCGTCACAACCAGGACGGTCGGCGATGACACATACATCGACGTCACCCTGAAAGAAGGGGCCGGCAGCACCGCAACCCAGACAACGCCGGGAGGGCTGGCGCCCATGATCAAGGCTGGGGACCTGAAGGTTGGGGAGGTTCTCTACTGGTCACGCCCTCGCCTGGGCGTCCGGCACGAGGCAACAGTGCTGCCGAACGGCTGGCTCTCATTCGAGGGCCGGCCTTACCGAACCCCTTCCGGCGCAGCGGTAGCCGCGGCAGGCTCGCAGGCTGACGGCTGG
This sequence comes from Streptomyces phaeoluteigriseus, assembly GCF_001896135.2. Classification (GTDB taxonomy): domain Bacteria; phylum Actinomycetota; class Actinomycetes; order Streptomycetales; family Streptomycetaceae; genus Streptomyces; species Streptomyces phaeoluteigriseus. The sequence goes on along the minus strand of NZ_MPOH02000020.1, from coordinate 221,608 downwards.
ACCGCATGGAGGCGGGAGCGCGATGACGTGATCATCGGATCCCTTCGCAAGGCGCATTAGGTCCACCGCCCTACGGAGGGGTGGATGCGAAGGAGAGGCAACGCAAGTTGGCCGCAGCGTGGCCCTCACACACAGCGCCCGGCACAGCCAAAGCCAAGGCAGCCAGACACCGGCGCATGTCACATATCGGTAACAAGAACTCCAAATAGCCACAGAGGCCACCCAGTTGGCCGGTAGAACTACCCAGCAAGGAACGGGGCCGATCACGGCCTCATATTAGTTAGTTAACCTAAGTAACTTCTTCTTGGTCTTAGCTTTGGAAGGAAAAAATTTGATGCGCAAAGTTTGGCTTCGAATCATTAGCGAGGCGCTGAAGAGTGGTGACGGGACACTTCGCCTCGTGTTCTTGATGGCCGCAGGTGTCGCATGCAGTGCCGCACTCGTGGGCGTGTTGACTGCGGCAAGGCTTGTAGGGCTCTTCTAGGCAGTGTCTTCAAAGAGTCCTGATGGGGGATCATGTGGTGCATGGTGCGTCGTCATGAGCTGTCGGATCTGGA
>NZ_MPOH02000020.1:204309-220951 GCF_001896135.2 Streptomyces phaeoluteigriseus | reverse complement strand
CCGCGAGTCCTACCAGGCAGCCGTCACCATCGCGTCCCTATTCCTCTGGCTCAAGCCCCTTTGAAGACACTGCCTAGGCGAGTTACGCCCCACCATCTCGTGAGGTAGCAACGTTATTCTTTCGAGACCTACGCCTGCGGCGGCCTTCCGCCTCGCCACTACGGGTCTCTGACCAGATGAAGCCCCGGGCTACTGCAGTCCGGGGCTTCCGTCAGTCCTTCATGCTTGGGTATCAGTCCGCAGGGCCGTCCCCCTCCCCTAACCCCTGCATGATGCGATCGTTCATCTCCTGCTCCTGGCCGTCGATGCACTTGGCGTAGATCTTCAGAAGGACGTCCACCGAGTGCCGGCGCGAGCGGCGACCTCCGGCGCCGGAACGCCCGAGTTAAGCCACTGGGAGACGCCCGCGTGCCGGAGGTCGTACGGGCGGAAGGCCAAGACCGAGGCCACCTGATCGGGCATGAGCGCCAGTTCCCGAGCATGCTTCCAGGCTCGGGAGTACGACGAGGCAGCGATCACGTTGCCTCGCTCGCTGGAGAACAGCCGGCCGTCCTCCGCCGTACCGAACTCGTCCAGGTGGTCGAGGAGCAGCCGCACGAGCGGAGGCGGAATCGGCACGGTGCGTACCTCTCCCTGGGCTCGCTGCTTCAGTCCTCGCCGGTCGTGCGCCTCGCCGGAGTCGGTCCACGCCTTACCAGCCGTTGGGCGGGTCTCCGCCAGCTGTATGCGGCCCCAGCCCCGTACCGGAAGTGTGCAGTCGGAGCGGCGGAGGCCGAGTGCCTCGCCCGGCCGCATGGCCGCGTAGTACAGGCATCCGAAGAAGGCCCGCAGCCGCCGGCCGCTTGCCCGCTCGTAACCGCCCACGTAGGTAAGTGCGGTAAGCAGCTCTCGGGCCTGCCGCGGGTTGACCACCACCCGGCGGTCGACTTCCTGCACCGCTCGCTTGCCTCGCCTGCGCCGGACACGGCTCAGCGGGTTGGAGGTGAGGTGCTCTAGCTCCACCGCGTATTCCAGTGCGTTGAAGACGACGGCTCGACGACGCCGGTAGGTCTGGGTGGCCGCGGGCTTGCCGTCCAGCTTCCGGCTCAGCCCGTCGATCAGCTCATGCACACGGCTGATCTCTTGCAGCTCCCCCACCGGAAGCGAAGCCTTTTCGATCCACCGCACAGCAGAGGCGATCTCCTCCGGGCGCTCCCGCTCCCTGCGTGGCACGGGCAGGAGGTACGAGCGCAGCGCCCGACGCAACACTTCGGGAGTGGGCCGCCCTCGTCCCGGCTTGACCAGGACAGGAACGACCGTCGCCAAGGCATCCGTCATGCTGTCCCGCTGCTTGGCCGACGCCTCTGCCCAGCGGGCATCGACGTACTTGGTCGCCAGGTCGAGGAAAGACAGGGCGGCCTTGCCTCCACGCAGGGAGTCGGGCAGTCCGGTCACCGTGTCGAACGGCTCGCCCTTGTCGAGCGCCCGCACGAGTTTGGCGCGGAAGCGGTCGGCAAGTGCCTTGGTCTTGTGCGACTCGCTGAAGGGCTGTCCGTCCACCACCCAGCGCACGAGGTAGGTCGGCTTCTTCGTGGTCTTGTTGACCGAGAGCTTCCACACGGAAGCCTTGTAGGACTTCACGACGCCGCTCCCTCCGCCCGCTCCTCCAACCAGTCGTTGAGCACGTCACGCCGGACCCGGAGCTCACCGTTCGGCAGGCGGATGCAGGCCGGTGCGAGACGCAGCTCCCGCCAGCGGTAGAAGGTGCGCCGGGAGATGCCGCCCAGTTCGTCAAGCACCTGGCGCACGGTGAGGAGCTCGGCCGCCGTCGAGCGGGTGTCACGCGCCATGGAAAGCACCGCCCTCCCACACCGAGGCAGCGAGCAGCGCCGCTTCCGGCGAGTAGCCACGCCCCGCATAGCGCCACCGGCCGACCGTGACCGTTGGTTGGTCGGTCAGGCCGAGGGAGGCCCGTTGTTGCTCCGCCCGGTGGTCGGTACGGGCCTGCCGGAGGGCGGTCAGCGTCGTCGAGTAGCGACGCGACTTGGTGGAGAAGTGGCCGCCGTATCCGAGCATGTGGGCCCAGCGGCGCAGGCCGAGGGGCGCGAACTCCGGTAAGCCGCCGAGCCACCAGCACGTGGCGATCATGCGGAGCACGTGTGCGCGCACCGGCAGCATGACCATGTCTCGCGCATGATGGATGCGGCTGTCCACCGCGCCGGCGGACTCCGCTCCCTTGGTGGCGTACTTGGCGATGTACCCCGCCACGGTGGCCGGGGAAGCAGGCCGCTCGCCCGTGTCCCGGCGGTACGAGGTGACCGGGCGTACGTCGATCTGGGCGCCGAAGCGCAGCGCCCGCGGCCCGATGACAACCGCGCCGGGGGCGTTGAGCCCCACTCGTCCGACCACGGCTCGCACAGAGTCGACTAGGAGCGGAATCGTCGCCCAGTGGGGCGGAGCCGAGTCTGGTCCGTCGGGGCCGTCAAGGCGGATCACAGCATGGAAGTGGACCAGGCCCCGCCGCTGGTACTCGGCGACTTTCGCGTACGACAGTCGGGCGACTTCCCTGAACTCGGTTCGCGGCAGACCGGCTTGCCGTGCGATCTCCCGGCGCAGCTCCAGCCCAAAGCGATGCCAGAGCCGTCCGGCGAACGCGTGCCAGAGGACAGCCCCCGCGTAGTCGTAGCAACGCGGGCAGAGGGGTTCGCCGAGACGAGGGTCGTCCGCCGAGTGCCGCTCACGGCATCCGGCCGGAGTCCCGTGCGGACAGTGGTCCCCTGCCCGACGAGGTCGACAGGGCCGCACGCATCCGTCTCGTTCACGGCGAGTGTGGACCGGGCCGAAGCCGGGGGCGGTGAGCGTGGCGAACACCTGCGGGTGACCCCTCACTGCCTCCGGGACGTTCTTGCCGCCGACGAGGCCGGCCCGGACGAGTTGGAACGTGTCCGCCCGGTACAAGGCGGAGCAGGCCGGGCAGACCGTCGCACGCCGGTTGCCGCACGCGGTAAGCAGGCGACCTCCGTAGACGTCCGAGCTGTAGGAGAGCAAGGCCGCACCGGTCGTCGTGTCGTAGACGGTTGCCGCGCCGACGAGGTGAATCGGGTTGGTGCAGCCACCGAGGCGGACGATGTTCCGGCGCCAAGCCGCGAGTCCGGCTCCGACGCCCTGTCGACGAGAGCGACAACGCCCTGCGGAAGAGTGGTGGTCATCGACGACCACCCCCGTCGCCGAACGCCTGCCCCATCACGGCCGAGATTCCCTCCGGCCGAGTCTTGGCGCTGAAACGGAGCGTCGGGTCCGTGAGCCAGACGGCGGCCGCGTGCGCGGGACACAGCCACTGCTCGGTTCCGTCGAGTTCGACGAGGACGATCTGTTCCCGTCCGGCACAGGTCGAGACCTGCGCGTCACGCTGCCTGAGGTCGCAGTCGAACGAGGGGGATTTGCGCGAATGATGCGCGGTGGACAAAGTGTGGGTGCTCCTTTCACTGCTCATGTGGCGGATGGAGTGGGTTCCTGACGGGGTCGGGTTTGGCGACTTCGCGCCCCGTCGGGAGCCCGTCGTACGGGCGATCACTGTTGTTCCTCGGGAGGAATCCCGGCGACGCCGAACGAGATCGGTCCGAAGTCGCGGCGAGCGGCGAAGTAGCCCTGGCCGATGTCCTCCGTCGGCACGCCGAGCGGAGCGGCGACACACTCCACGCCGTCAAGGCGAGCAGCGGGGTCGAAGGCGTCGACCAGGACGACGACGGACGCATGACGCGGTACGACGACGGCTGGATTGGCGGTCAGGAAGTCGACCAACTCCCGCAGACCGACCAGGAAGGCGGCGCGGTCACCGGAGCGGATGACGTAGTCGGAAATGGGAAGTCCCCTTGTCGGGTCAGTGGTGGGGCGTCTCAGAACCGGAGTTGGCCGAGGAAGCCGTTCACGCCGTCGAGAAGTGCCTGAACGACGGGAGCGGCCACGGTCCGGGCGAGCAGGAAGCCGAAGGCTCCACAGAGCAGGGCGTCGGCCCACCGGAGGTACCGGATGCGCAGGAGGAACCAGATCAGCAGGCCAAGCAGCAGAACGGCCGACATGGACACCAGCACGGCAGGCCCCTTTCATGCTTCGACGTGCAGGTCGGACAGGACGGGAGTCAGGTGCGCGTACTCGGCGGCGACGGCTTCCGCCTCCGCTTCCGTGATCAGGTGAGACCGGGCGCGTTCCCAGCCGTCGCCGGAGGCGAGGACAGCCGTACCGGCCTGTTCCGGGGCGATGGCCTGCGCGGCCTTCAGCGCGTCGGGGTTGAGGTCGCCGAGCGCCATCTCTGCCGTACCGGGGTCGGCCACGCGATGGCACACCCGGCCGCCTAGCTGTGCCCGGAGTGCAGTGACACCGGGCCCCAAATCGGAACCGACGCGCTGACCGGCCACGACGAGAAACACCCCGAGCGCCGCACCGAGTTGAGCCAGCCGGATCAGCGCCGTACCCGCCGCATGCGCTTCGTCCTTCTCGCTCCGGTTCGCCACGAGGAAGAGTTCCGCGATCTCGTCGACGATCACGACGACGGGGACAGGGCGTTCCTTGTCGGGTAGACCCCAGATGTTCCGGACGCGGGCGGCTCGGCAGAGGGTCATCCGGTCGAGGGTCAGGTCAACGAGAGCGGCCAGCAGACGTACCGCTTGCTCTCGGTTCGTTGCGAGGGCGGACAACCGCGGTTCGTAGAGGGACAGTTCCATGCCGCCCTTGCAGTCGATCCCGACCAGGGCGACGGGCTGCGGGGCGAGGCCCGCCACGAGAGCATTGATCAGCGTCGACTTCCCTGAGCGTGTGGCCCCGACGATCAGCCAGTGCGGGACGCGCCGCAGGTCGACCACCCACGAGGCCCCTGTCTCCAAGGCGCCTACGGTCACACGGAGCAGCTGACCGGGCCCCCGCTGTTTCGGCACCTGAGGGTCGGCCAACGGGTCGGCCGCCGAAGCGACGATCCGTACGATTCCTGGCTTCCAGGAAGTCACCCGGACCGCGTGCACCTGCCAGTTCTCCGCCATGGCGGGCGCAGCCTTGACGAAGTGCTCCGGCACCTGGCCCGGCAACAACCGCACGAGCAGTACGAAGCCACCGGAGGTCGGGCGTATGAGCCCCCTCCGGGGCACCCGCGGTTGCGGCGGAGGCGCCCCTTTGCCAACGAGGCCGGACACCACGGTCAGCGCTGGCCGACGGCTCACGGCGAGCCCGCACCCGGCCATCAGAGGCCGCCAGGTCTGGACGACCCGGAACGCCACGGCCGGGAAGCCGCATAACAGCCACCAGGCGACGGGATAGCGGCGGCGCAGGGCCGGGCCCGCCCAGAAGCAGACCCGACACCAGCACTGCGGCCACCACCAGAACCCAGCTCGGCCAGTTCTCACCGGCCGAAGTGGCGGAGGCCAGCTTCATCACTGACTGGCCCCCTTACCCGCCGGAGTAGCGGGAGCGCTCAGGGGCCGGATCTCCGCTGCGCGGAACGCGATCCCGTGCCGCCCCTCGTTCTCCCACGGCGTGGCCACCAGGTCCCGCACGGCCACCGGCATACCGAGCTGCACCCCGGCCGGCTCGCCGGCCACGCTCACGTTCACGACGTCGGCCGACGTCCCCGCCATCAGGCAGAGGCCGACCTGATACACGGTCTTGCCCGTGTCGCGGTCAACGCGAAGCTGACCGGTCTCACGGTTGGCGACCCGCGGGGCCGGGGGCACGGCACAGATGATCCCCGTGTACTTCGCGGTGTCGATCGGAAGGCTTGCCACTGTTCGGATCTCCTCATCTCAGGCACCCGAAGGCTTCTCCTTCGGGCTGCTAGACCACCCGTAGTACGGGTGCCGGGAACAACATTGACCACCCGTAGTACGGGTTGTCAACCGTCTTCGCGTGGGAGAAGCTATGACCGTCCACGGACGGCATGTACCACCCATGGACGGAAGAAGCAGTGACCACGGCCTGGAGGGCCCGCATGCCGCCGAAGAACACACAGCCCAAGTACCGGCAGATCGCCGACTACCTGCGCGAAGGCATCTTGGACGGCACCTTCCCCGCCGGCCAACCGCTCCCGTCCGAGGAGGCGTTGGCGAAACAGTTCGGGGTGACGCGCCCCACAGTCCGTCAGGGACTGAGCGAACTGCGGGCGTCAGGACTCGTCGAGGCCATCATGGGCCGCGGCACCTTTGCCCGCTCCCCCCACAACCGCCCCAGCCACACGCGCCCGCGCGGCGTACGCCGAACCACCGACGGCCGCTACGTCGAGGCGGACGGCATCCGCTGGACAGACGCCGAGCCGCCGGTAGCCACCCGCACCGACGCCCCACTTGCCCTGGCGGACCTACTCCGCATCCCGCCGGGCGAGCCGATGTTCACGTACGACGCGCTGCAAACCGCGGACCACGGCCACCTCCGCCAACTCCACCGGACGTACGTCCCGTTCTCGGTACTGATCGACACCAAGTACGAGGAGGAAGCCCCACCGCCGGCGCCGGAGCTCTACACGGCGCTCGCCAGCCTCGGCCACGAGCTCCACTTCACGGAGTACGTCCGCACCCGCATGCCTCTACCCGACCAGGCTCAGGCGCTGCGACTCGCCGACGGGGTCCCGATGCTCCACGTCATCCGCGTGACCCTCACCGAGTCGGACAAGCCCCTCGCCCTGGAGGAGTTCCACCTTCCAGGCGACGAGCTGGAGCTGTCGTTCAGGCTGTAGCAGGGCGAGCTGGCTCAGACTTTCTCTACGTCATCAAGGCGGCTCGCTCCGCTCCCCGCAGCGCAGGCCCGGTCCCCGGCCGGGCCTGCGCTCCTGTCTCCGCCCCACTCGAGCCCGGCCGGGGACCGGGCCTGCGCGCACATCAAGAGCCGAAAGCGACGAGTCGACAGCTGCCCGGATACCTCCGCCGTCAGAACGATGCCTCCGGCGGGGGATCGGCCGGCACCGGGTTGGACGAGGCGCCGTCCCCGGCTGCGGATCCGTAGTGGCATGTGCGGAAGCTCCCATCCCGCACACCATCGACCCAGGCGGAGCCGAGCAGACGCGGCCCATGGCGTCCACGTCGTTCGTACAGTGGCGCGCTCCACGTGGACGCCATGCACCACGCCTACTCCACAGCGTGTGGGTCGACGGCGTACGGGATGGGAGCTAGGGGATGTCATGGGTCGAGGTGAGTGGCTAGGTGAAGCTGGAAGCGAGCGTCAGCGACTTCGAGCAAAGTCCGGCCGAAAGCGCCAGCCGCCACACTCCACCTGTGGGAAGGAGTTACCAACCCACGAACTCCGGCAGGCCCTCACGGAGACGAGGACTCCCCAAAGGGCCCTCCGCCCCTTACTGCCTCGTGTACAACAGAGTCCAGTCGAGGCATCTGCGCCAGGCAGGACCGGGCTAGCCTTACAGGAGCTGCCTCACCTTGACAGAGGCATGCGGATGAGCATCGGGCGAGCGAGGGGCCAGCACAAGTGGCACATCTGGGAAACGGCAAGAGAAGCACTGCTGACGCGGATAATTCACTCGCCATCGAAGACAAACTCTGGCAGGCCGCTGACAAGTTGCGCGGCAGCCTCGACGCGGCTTCATACAAACATGTCGTCCTCGGCCTCATCTTCCTTAAGTATATTTCCGAGACATTCGAGCGTTATCGGACTGACCTCACAAAGAAACTTTCGGACCCCGCATCACCCGACTTTGTTGAGGACGAGCAGTGGCGAAACGAGCTCTTGGAATCGCGCGATGAATACGTGAGTGAGGGAATCTTTTGGGTACCAGAGGATGCGCGGTGGTCTCGCCTTAAAGGCGAAGCCAAGAGCGGCGGCGTCGGTCAGAACATCGACGCAGCGATGACAGCTATTGAGCGTGAGAACCCCAGCTTGCGCGGTGTTTTGCCTAAAGACTTCGCTCGACTGGCAGTCGACCAGCGGCGCTTCGGCGGGCTTATTGATCTAATCGGGTCAATTGGCCTTGGACAACGAGCCATGGGATCCCCAGACGACACCGACTTGTTGGGCCGGGTGTATGAATTCTTCCTCGGGCGGTTCGCCGCCGCTGAAGGAAAGGGCGGCGGCGAGTTCTTTACGCCACGCAGTGTGGTGAAACTGCTCGTGGAGATGATCGAGCCACTGCACGGACGCGTCTACGATCCATGCTGCGGAACGGGCGGAATGTTCGTCCAGGCACATAGATTCATTGATAGTCATGGCGGAGCTCATGATGAGATCGCCGTTTATGGCCAGGAACTGAACGACACTACGTGGCGTCTAGGGCAGATGAATCTCGCCCTTCGTCACATCAGCGCCGACATTGGCAAGCGGGCTGCTGACACTCTTCACACGGACCTGCATCCTGACCTCAAGGCCGACTTCGTCCTCGCGAACCCGCCGTTCAACATCAGCGATTGGGACGGCGAACAGCTGCGCGGCGACCGGCGATGGGTTTACGGAACACCGCCGGCTAGTAACGCAAACTACGCCTGGCTGCAGCACATCACCAGCAAACTATCGCCTCGTGGTGTCGCTGGAGTGGTACTCGCAAATGGCTCGATGTCCAGCAGGACCAGCGGCGAAGGCAGCATTCGCCAAGCCATGATCGAGGCGGATTTGGTCGATTGCATGGTGGCGTTGCCCAGTCAGCTCTTCTACAACACGGGAATCCCCGCCTGCCTGTGGTTCCTCACCAGGAAGAAGGTCCCCGATACGAAACGGCCCTGGCGAGACCGTCGGGGCGAGGTGCTCTTCATTGACGCGCGCAACATGCCGGGCGTGATGACTACCAGGGTGCACCGCGAGTTGACAGGTGAAGAGGTCGCCCGGATCGCTGCCACCTACCACTCTTGGCGTGGTGAAGCGGGAGCCAAGCCGTACGCAGATGTGCCGGGTTTTTGTCACTCAGCCAAGCTGGACGAGATCGAACGACACGACTGGATTCTTACTCCCGGACGCTACGTAGGAACTGAAGAAGCCGAGAGAGAGCAGGAATCCAACGCCGACAAAATCGAGCGACTAAGCAAGGACCTCCGGGATGCCTTCACCGAGTCCGAGCGCCTACAGTCTCAGGTCCTCGCGGCACTGGAGCGCATTGATGTCTGAATCTACCCAAGCCTCACTTGGCGAGCTGGCCAAGCAAGGCATTATCCTGCTCGGGGATGGATACCGGACAAAGCGCTCTGAATTGGGAGGGGTGACAGGAGTCCCTATTCTGCGCGTCGCCGAGGTTTTCGACGGTCGGATCGACGCCACATTCGCGGACCATATTCGAGAAGAATATCGACCTGCATTTTCCAAGAAAATTTCCCGCCCTGGCGATATCCTCGTGACCACGAAGGGCAGTGTGGGCAGGGTTGCACGTATCCGCAAATCTGATCCGGAATTTGTTTACAGTCCACAACTGTGCTTCTTCCGAGTTCTTAAGCAATCAGTCATCGATCCAGGATGGCTCTACCAATGGTTCCGCAGCACTCAATTTCGCCTGCAAGCCGCCGCTGTACAGCATCAAACTGACATGGCGCCTTATATCAATCTTGCAGACTTGAGAGCTATGCAGGTCGAAATTCCCCCGATCCAGCAACAGCGCGCAATCGCTGAAACACTGGAAGCGTTCGACGACAAAATCATCAACAATGACCGAGTAATCAGACTAGCGGACCAGTTGAGTTCCGCTCACTTTAGCGAAGCTCTGACCAGGGGGTCACACGAGGTTTATACGGTCCGAGATGTAGCCGACGTCTTCGATGGACCTCATGCAACGCCACAGAAGACGTCCGCCGGCCCTTGGTTTCTCAGCATCTCTAGCCTCCGCAACGGCCGACTGGACCTTTCCAAGTCGAAGCACCTCTCCGAAGAGGAATTCACCAAGTGGACGCGTAGGGTTACACCCACGCCCGGCGACGTCCTATTTTCATATGAGACGCGGTTGGGGGAATCGGCCCTCATGCCTGAAGGTATCCGCGCGTGTCTCGGGCGCAGGATGGGACTCTTGCGGGCCAAGAAGAACGTCATCGATCCGATCGTGCTCCTTCAGGCTTACTCGGCACCTGAATTCCAAGATCTTATTCAACGCAGGAAGATTTCAGGCGCTACTGTCGAGAGGATCCCACTCAAGGATCTTCCCGATTGGCCAATCAAAGTCCCCACCCGTGAAGGGTCGGAGATGCTCACAGACATACTGCGCACACTCAATAATCGCGCAAGCGCAGCGGAACACGAGTCACAAAACCTGGCCGAGCTTAGAGATGTATTGGCCAGCATGCTCATGTCGAATCAAATCAAAGTGCGGGAGTCTGAACTCCTATTGGAGGGGGCCATCTAAGTGGGGGAATTCGCGGAAAGCGGGATTGAGCAGGTCGCACTGGAGCATTTTGAAGATCTAGGTTGGGAGGTCCTTGACGGCTCCGAGATCGCTCCCGGGGGAAGGGGTTCAGAGCGCTCAGACAATCGGGAAGTGCTGCTTAAGGGAAGGCTTAGCCTAGCCCTTGCAAGGCTCAACCCCAGCCTGCCCGAAACCGCAATCGATCAGGCGATAGCGACACTGCTCCGCGCTGAGTCGGCAGACTTGATGGCGGAAAATCTTCGCATCCATAAGCTGATAACCATGGGTATCCCTGTTGAATTCTTCGACACCGAAAGTGGTCGCACCAAGGGTATCCACGCTCGAGTCATTGACTTCGACGACCCATTGGCGAATGACTTCGCTGTGGTGAGTCAATTCACTGTGGCCGAAGATCTCAACACTCGACGCACACGTCGACCAGATCTTGTCGCCTTCGTAAATGGACTTCCACTTGGCTTGATCGAACTAAAGCGCCCTAATCTAGCAGGTGGAATCCTCAAGGCATGGCAGCAAATCGCAACCTATGCGGAGCGCATCCCAACGCTTCTGGCTTTCACTGCAGTCTGCGCAATATCTGATGGCATGGAAGCCCGAATGGGCGCACAGCTTGGACCCTACAGGCACTGGTCACCCTGGAAGACGGTGGACGGTTCCGAACTGGCGCCGAACTCCATGCCCGGGATGGAAGTTCTTATTCGCGGCGTTTTTCACCCGGATCGCTTCTGTGCTCTGATCCGTGACTTTATCGTCTTCTCCTCGGAGAAAGATGGGACCGTCAAGCGAGTCGCCAAATATCATCAGTTCCACGCCGTACGGAAAGCCGTGGATCGAGTTCGGCAAGCGATCAAAGGGAACGGTCAAGCCGGCATCGTTTGGCATACTCAGGGTTCCGGAAAGAGCCTTGAAATGCTCTTTTGCACTGCCCGGCTTATGCGCGACCCAGAACTAGCCAACCCGACGATCGTGGTCCTTACGGATCGCAATGACTTGGACGACCAACTCTACGGCGAGGTATTCGCCCCGGCTCGCATCCAGTTGCTCCAAGAGGATCCGGTCCAAGCAAAGGGACGCGAGCATCTTCGAGAGCTTCTGAACGGGCGCGCTTCCGGCGGAATCATTTTCACAACTATGCAAAAGTTCGGCCTCAGCGGCGCGGAACGTGATGCTGGCCGTAAGCACCCGATGATGACTTCCCGTCGGAATGTCGTTGTAATCGCCGATGAGGCCCACAGGACGCAGTACGAGTTGAAGGATGGTCTGGCGGCCCGCCTGCGAGATGCACTACCCCACGCTAGCTTCTTGGCCTTCACCGGGACCCCGGTTGCAGAAACGGACCGAGACACCCGCGCTGTATTCGGTGAATATATCGACGTCTACGACCTTACTCAGGCGGTCGCTGACGAGGCAACAGTCCCCATTCACTATGAAGCCAGGCTTGCCAAGATCGACTTGCCCGAATCAGAAAGGAATGAAGTAGACCGGCTCTTCAATATCGTAACCGAGGGAGCCGAAGACGAACAGCGTGATCGACTAAAGGTTCGGTTCAGCCGGATTGAGGAGTTGATTGGGAATTCAAAGAGACTGGCAGAAGTAGCCCGAGATATTGTCGAACACTGGGAAGCGCGCAGCCAACAACTTATCGGCAAAGGCCTGATCGTTTGCTTCAGTCGTAGAATCTGCGTCGATCTATATGATCAGATCGGAAGAATCCGTCCCGGCTGGTGCAGCGATGATGAGAGTCGTGGCATCGCTAAGGTAGTGATCACAGGTGACGCCTCGGATGGCCCGCGAATTGCTGCGCATGTCCGAACCCGTCAGCAAATGCGGGACCTCAAGAATCGAATGAAAGATCCCGATGATCCCCTTGAACTCGTCATAGTGCGAGATATGTGGTTGACCGGCTTTGATGCCCCGCCGCTACACACCATGTACATAGACAAGCCTATGCGTGGAGCAGGGCTCATGCAGGCTATCGCTCGTGTCAACCGCACGTTCAGCGGCAAGCCGAGTGGACTGGTCGTCGACTACATCGGGCTTGCCGAAAACCTGAGATCAGCGTTGGCCGACTATACGGCCCGGGATAGGGATAAGGCCGGCGTCCCGGTCGAAGAGCAACGTGATCGACTGACTGAGAAGCACGAGATTCTCTCCGGCATGCTGCACGGCTCCCCTTGGCGCGACATGCTCGCGTCCGATAACCCGCGGGCTCGTTTGGAGGCTCTAGCAGATGCAGTCGACTTCGTTCTCGGTGGCGGTCAATACGGCGAAGGGGATCTTGCTGAGCGTTTTCGCAGTGAGGCGCGCGAGGCAGACCGTGCATTCAGCATCATTCCTCAGGATCCAGTGGCACGTCAGCTACGAGACGACTTTGCATTCTTCGACGCAGTAGCTGATCAACTCCGCAAAGTCCGTACGATTGACTCTGAGGACGACGGCGCTGGCATGGAGCTGGCTCTGCGTCAAATCGTCTCGGATGCAATCACACCAGACGGTGTCATTGACATCTACGCACAGGCCGGTCTTGAGAGGCCGGATATTAGTCTCATTGATGACACACTGGCTTCCCGCTTTCGCACTTCGCCTCGACCCAACCTTCAACTCGAACTCGTCAAGCGGACGATCGGAGAGGAGATCAGGCGGGTTGGCCAAAAGAGTGTGCTGGCAGAACGCATGTTCTCGGAAAAACTGGCGGACGCACTGCTCCGTTACACAAACCGCAGCATCACCACAGCCGAAGTAATGGCAGAGCTCGTCGAGTTGGCCAAACTGCTAACTGCCGAACGGTCTCGCGGGACGACTCTCGGTCTGACCGACTCCGAGCTCGCTTTCTACGACGCAGTCGCGTCCAACCAATCCGCGGCGCTAGCGCTGGAGGACGAAACACTCCGCGAGATCGCTCGCCAACTGGTCAAGACTGTGAATCAAAGTCGGAAACTGGACTGGACCAAGCGGGAAAGCGTAAGGGCGGCCCTACGACGCAATGTTCGGCGGCTGCTCGCGCGGTATAGGTACCCGCCGGACCGCGCAGAAGAGGCGATCCGGCTGGTGGTAGAGCAGGCTGAGCGCTTTGCGAGCACGGAAAATGGTGGCGATGGTCAGAGTTTGGCGAATTGAACTGGAGTACAATAGGTGCCTATCGTATTCATCTGGGCTCGCCATTCCCGTGAATGTAGGCGGCATGGCGTCCAGCTAGCTTGCGAAGCCGCGTGTCGTCGTATGGGGGCAGTGCGTCGATGAGCGTCATCAGCCACGGCGCTGTCCAAACGTAGCGAATGCCGCCGCCGACAGGCATTCTCACCAAGTGCCAGGTCGGATCTGGCGGCTGGCTGTCTCTTGCACCTTGAGCAATGCTGGTAGCGCACGTATTACTGACGGGCTCTTCTGGCGCACGACTACGCATGCCCAAATCGGCTGTGACAGTGAGTAGCCACTCGGCGAACTGGTCTTCGGAATTGAGTGCGGTCTTGGTCTCTGGATGCTCGAATCCAGAAACAGCAAACGCCTTATCCAACCACGGTGTAGCGGTAGCGTGATCATCTTCTTCAACAGTCGATGATTCAGTTTCAACATCGGATTCGTTTTGCTCCGTCGAGACACGGACCAATTCTGCAACGGCTTCGTTCGGTAGCGAGACGCCTAGGTAAGTCGACGCGCCATCTAGAAAACGTTGCGTTGTTTCCATACGAAGCCGTGCACTCGCTCGGTGCCACAGTTCGTCAGATAGCTCAGGAAGGGCATGGATGGCGGTTCCTCTGCGATCCTTAGCCCACCAATCCTCCTTGACGTCGTCGGTGACGAGCAAAACGAACCTTGGTTCGGGCAACGTGCAAGCTTTTCGAACGACCTCTTCCCAGATTAGATAATCGCCCGCCCGGCGGAGATCTGTTTCTTTGTCATTTCCGCCTTCCGAATCCGAAAAACCCGGCGGAATGTGGTTCGGAAAACGGAAGCCAACTGCCGAATCCACCAGTGCGCTGAGGGACTCATGAGGTAGCGGATCGCCTATGGAATTGCCGATCACCGCGGCGATTCGGTCGAGGAGGGGGTCCCCGTCATCCAACTGATTCGGATCTAGATCATATGCATCCTGCAGTCGCTTCACCTCATCAAGGAGGGCCTGCCTCCACTCCTGAACAACATCAAGATCGAGGATATTCTTGCGCGTGATCACATCCTCTAGGTTGCGTCGCGCCTGCTCATCGCCGGAGTGCTTCTCGATAAACTGTTGAACCTGCCCGCGGATTCGAAGGAGGTTTTGCGATGCCTCTGTGAACTTACGATCGATGTTTTGCTTGACTGTAGCGAACTGATTTCGGCGACTTTCGACTCGACTGCGACGGTTCCTGATGAACTCAAGCCCGGCTTGATGCGGGAGCCAGAGTCGATCAGAAACTTTGTCAAGAGCGCCCAGCACTGCGTCTCTTGACTCGCTTGTGACGTCGTAGAGCGTAAGGAGAACATTCGCGTCTAGTACGACCAGTCCCTCGGTGTAGAAGCGCTCCTGATCAGCCTGCACTGAGGGGAGCCATGCATGAAACCGCTCAATGAGCTCACGCCCTGGCGACGACTCTGTCTGCGAGTCTTCGTGCACCACGTTCAACGCCCCTTCCCCGATGACACGCCGGAGTCTCGGCGTATCCCCCTCACAGCCGCCCATTTCAACTGGGCCGCAGCTGGGCAAGCCACCGCCGGCAGATCCCACGCGCAGCAGTCCGGGACGATGAACTCCCCCACGTACCAACATCGGTGGTGAACAGGCCGTACGCTCCGTTAGACGGTCGATCTTAGTGGCTGTCCACGTGGGTGAGCAGGCTTCAGTTGCAATGGCGCCCAGCGAGCCCGGCGGAGGCGGAGCGAGGCACACACCGGTCGCAGCTACATAGGTGGCACAGCCCGATCTCCGCAAAACCAGACCTGGTCTCTGTGCTTGCTTCAGCCCCGCGGTCCACGTGGCTCGCACCGTGTCCGTGGACCGCTCGTGGACGAGCAACCGCATATCGGTAACCTAGAACCCTGTGGCCTGTCAATAGTCCAGCGGCAGAAGCCCCCTCCGGAGCCGCGTATTTCTCTAGCATCGCTTCCCGGACCCAGCTGAGGCGGCACTCACTGAGAGTACGTGAAGGGCGGGTGTACTCAATTTCGCTGAAAGCAGCGGTTCGGAGGGCGTCTTGATGTACACCTGCTGACCAAGCACGACGGCACTTAGGTCAAGTAGGGGCTGGGGGTGGAGATGCGCGGAAGGGAATTGCCGTATCCGGACGGGTTCGGCCAAGAGGACGCCGCTCAGTGGATGCAGGAGTGCTACGCCGATGAGGGTGTCGACCGCTCCGGCGAGCCCGCGGTGCTGGTGCGTGCGAGCGCTCCAGCCAGCCGCGATGTGTTCCATGGAGACGAGCAGTGTGGGCTCATCGTCGGCGAGAGACGGCATCTGTATGACGCCAGCTGGATGCTGCTGGGCGACGCGCAGGCGGTGGGGTATCGGCCGTGCTGGCGCTGTGGTTCCCCCGAACGGTAGGAAGCTGTGACCAGCGCAGATTTGCCTAAGTCGCGCCGTAGCGATGCCAAGCGCGCCCAAGACCAGCGCCGCCGTGAGCGCATGCGGAGCAATGGGAGCGTCGAGCGCTGCACAGCGGAAGAGATCGGTGCACGGGACGACTGGATGTGTGGTCTGTGCCAGGATCCAGTGGACCAGGCCTATCAGCACCCAGACCCTCGGTCCCCGAGCATCGACCACGTCCGCGCCATCGCAGCCGGCGGGGCTGACGAGCGCGACAATGTGCGCCTCACACACTGGGGCTGCAACCATGAACGCAACGCCAGCACCCCGCTGGAAACTGTCGAGGAAGCCGAAACACAGCGTGCTGTCCTCCTCCGGATGCCCGCTCTCCGAGCCTACGCAGAAGGCCTCAGGACCGAGGATATGATCCGCCGCTCTCAGGCCTTCCACTCCCCCGATAGGTATCGCGCCAAGTTGGCGCGTCGGGTAGAGCGCTACGAGCGCGAAGGGCGCTGATCTCCTACGCATCTACGGATGAGTCGCGTGCCACAACCGTGCCAGATCCAGGGGTCAGCCACGGTCAACGAAGGTGACCACCGGCGCACTCGTGCCGCTAGCTCAGCCAACGAAGCCGCAGGCCACCTATCTTAAGGGCCAGCCGCTCTCCTAAAAGCGGGCGTAGGCGAGCGTGCAAGGCGTCCCGGGCGTGTGGCGGCGCCATGTCATCATCGGGCGATGCTGACTGAGGAGGAAGCACGCCGACTGGTGCTAGGCAGTGTCTTCAAAGGGGCTTGAGCCAGAGGAATAGGGACGCGATGGTGACGGCTGCCTGGTAGGACTCGCGG
>NZ_MPOH02000020.1:184919-204209 GCF_001896135.2 Streptomyces phaeoluteigriseus | reverse complement strand
TCCAGATCCGACAGCTCATGACGACGCACCATGCACCACATGATCCCCCATCAGGACTCTTTGAAGACACTGCCTAGCCGAGATCGACGACGTACGAGGCAACGTCGAGTACGACCTCCAGATCTTGCGCGTAGAAGCCTTGTCATTCGGGTGGATCTTCTACTGGGGAGCAGTCTGGGATGAGCAGAGCGGCCGGCGCCCTCGGCTGGGAGGCAACGGCCCCTTCCTGGTGGATCGGGCAAACGAGCGGTTGATCCGAACTGCCACCAGCGTTCCCGTATCCCGGCAAGTCGCTGACTACGAACGCCGACTACGGCGCGAAGCTCACGCCCGGAACGTGGCAGCGAAACGCGCTGCACAGCAACCATGAGTGTCTAACTGCGTGACAACACCCACGCACACCGGCGGACGAGCATGGATGTCTGCGGACCATCAGCGCAGGTGCGAAGCACACCGACCCCAGGTCGAGCCCTTACTCAAGTTGCTTCGGGACGAAGAGGTCATCGTGCAAGCGCCACCCATGCGCTTCCGCCGTCGGGATTTGCTCTGGTCGACGGCCGGATAGCGTGGCTCAGGCCGGCGGGGGTACAGCGAGGCACACGCGCGCCTGCACGGTCACCTGACCCACCATCGTGGCTGACCGTCGTCGGCTGAGGCTCAGGCGCTCCGGGGCCCATCTCTGCAAAGGGACGTACAAGGCGAAGAGGCCGTGCCAGTCGCGTGCCAGATCCTGCGAGGAAACACGGGGAACAGCGGGGACCGGCCCCAGGTGCGGCCAGGGCTCCAACACCACTCCGCTGCAGGTCAGCGCAGCAACCGCTACCAAGAGACCCAAGCTGATGTCACCGCTGGCCTGCCGCTTCGTCCGGGCTGCGGCGCTGGGGCGCCGGTCCCGGCCGAGCGGCAGACCAGCCATGTTCGCCGGGACAGCAAATGGCCCCGTCCGACAACGCCGAGAGAACGATGTCGTACGGGGCCAGACCAGTCGACCGCAGGAGCACGCTCGAACCGCGGCCGACCGGCGTTCGAGGAGCGGTTCAGACGGCAGATGTCTCGGCCGTCGTACCGTGCAGCTCTGCTTGGAGTCCTGCCGCGATGAGCTTCGCCAGCATTTCGGCCGCGTCGGGGCGCACGGCCCCCAGCTGCACCAATCCGTCGCCGAGGACGTTCACGTCGGCCATCAAAGCGGGGAAGTCGGAGTCCAACCCGAGCAGCACGAGTTGGTCGGCCAGGGTGCCAGCGCTTCGGCGCGCACGGTTCCAGCCTCGGACGTAGGGCACACCGGGCACCAGGTCCTCCGCCCGTTTGGCCACCACTCCTCGCCGGTCGGTCATGACGTCAGGTCCTTCCCTTGTGTTCTTCGGCTGTGGTTGACGCGTGACCGTCGCCGTCACGGTCGCGGCCGTATCCGCTTGCCAGTGCCAGGCGCAGAAGCTCGGCGAGGCGCTCGGCCGTGTCGGGTGAGACACGTCCCAGCTCGACGAGGCCGTGTCCGAAGGCGTTCAAGTCCGCACGCAGGTAGGGGAAGTCCTTCTCCAGGCCAGCGCGCACGAGGACGTCCCGCAATGCGGTGGTGGCGTTTCGAGCCGCGTACCAGCCGTCGCTGTCGAGAAGTGACCACGCGGCGGCGTCGCGCCCGACGGTCGGCTCATCCGGCATCGGTGGTCGTCTCCTCGGGGAGCGCAGCAACCGCCGCGTAGGGAGTCGGGTACTGCTCGTCGAAGCGGTCGATCCTTGCCAAGAGCTCCGCGGAGGCGACCAGCGCAGTCGCGAGAGCCACCGGCCGCAGCGGGTTGGCCTCCGGCCGGCGCGTCGGTGCCCGGAGCCACTGGTAGCGGTCTTCGGACAGCGGAATGGGGCCGGGCACGACGACGGCCGAACCATCGCTGAGGTAGCGGTAAGGAGGCGGGGACGAGGTTTCACGGTCCAGGTAGTACGTGAAGGTCTCCCGGCTCTGCGAGCCCAGGAAGAACCCGACTCGCTGCGCCTTGCGGTCGATGACCGACGGTCCCATCGGCATCCCGCTGCGCTGGAGGCGGTCGAACATCTCCATTCCGAGGCGCTGTTCCACGCTCACCACGTCGAGGAAGCGGCCGGTCGGCAGGAGGCAGGGCATCCGCGGGTCATCCGCCCAAACCTGTCGGCACTCGGTCGGGTTGTCCGCTGCCGCAGACAGCCACTCCATGCCCCGCCTGGTCATCCTCTGCACGTCATCTCACCCTCAGTCGGACTGCGGTGCGGCCTCGGTGCCGCCGTCGGTCCACACTCCCGGCCAGGCACCTGGCCAGGGCAGATGACGAGGGGTGACGGGGGATGACGCGTCCACGCCCGTCGCGTCATCCCCCGTCACCTGTTCCTTGCGAGCGATCTCCGATTACTACGTGCAAGAAGCAATGACCAGCGCGTACATTCGGTCGGGCAGACCGAGTGTTCGCACCGGCGTACGCACAGGGAATGAAGGGCTACGTCCTCATGAAGCCGACCAGTGCCCGCTTACGGGAAGCTCGCGCCGGCCGGGGCTGGAGTCAGCCGCGGTTAGTGAGGGAGTTACGCCGAGCGGCAGCCCAGCGCGGGCATCAACTCCCCTCGGACGCCAGTGTGAAGCGCCGTATCGCGAGTTGGGAGAACGGGCACAGCTCGCCCGACGACTTCTACGGGCCGCTTCTGTGCGATGCCTTCGCGACGAGTCCGACGGAACTCGGCCTGGACTACGGAGAGGCGAAGGACGCTTCGGTACTCGACGCCTCGTACCCCGCCAGCCCTGATGACGCCATTCAGACGGTCGGCCAGTTGTGGCGCGCGGACCTCAACCACTACGACCCGCTACTCACCGCGGAGCCGTCCGAGCCGGCGTGGAACGAGGCATCCCTCCGGTGGCTCGTTGCTCCCGAGCCGAGTATTCCCCGGCCGCGTGCCGAGGGGGTGCGAGTCGGTCTCGGCGACGTGGCAGCGATCAAGACCACCGCGGACATGTTCGTCCAGCTTGACGATCAGTTCGGCGGTGACCATGCACGCCACTCGGTCATCCAGTACCTCAACAACGACGTGGCCCCACTCCTACAAGGCCGGTACACCGAGCAGGTGGGCAGGGCCCTGTTCTCGACCGTGGCGGAAGCGACGCTTCTCGCCGGTTGGATGTCCTACGACGCCTGTCACCACGGACTCGCCCAGAGGTACTTCCTCCAGGCCCTCCGCCTCGCCCAGGACGCCAACGACCGCCGGCTCGCGGGCAGCATCCTGTCAGCGATGAGCCACCAGGCGACCTTCTTGGGGCGATACACGCAGGCCGCGACTCTTGCCCGTGCAGCGCTCATGGGCATCTCTCCGGTGGCCACACCGACGCTACGGGCTCAATTCCACGCGATGGAGGCCCGCGCCCTTGCTCGCACCGGAGACGTCGCCGCCTGCGAGGCCGCGCTCAACGCGGCGACCAAGGCCCTCGAAGGTCGAAACAGCGACGATGAGCCGGAGTGGATCAGCTACTTCGACGAGGCCGAGCTCGCCGCCGAAGCCGCACACTGCTTCCGCGACGTCAACAGCGCCCGCCGGGCGGTGTCCCACGCCGAGAACGCCATGAGCGGCAGCCATGTACGAAGTGACTTCTTCGCGACGATGGTCCTCGCCGACGCCCACTTACGCGCGGGAGACGTCGAGGAGGCATGTCGCGTGGCCCTGGATGCTCTGGATCTCGGCGAACAGCTCAAGTCGGCGCGGTGTGTCAGCTACCTCGCCGAGTTCCGCCGGAACCTCAGCGACGCCGGCCACAGTACCGCTGCACGCGACCTCGCAGACGAGGCCAGCGAGCACCGGCTGTGGATCGCCGCGGGGACGTAGGTCTTCTCGGCAGGCTCCAGGGTCACGGAGCTAGCCAGTGCTGCGCTGAGGCTGCGCTGCCAATGCCTAGAAGGCACTCCACGAGTCGCGTCCCTCGCCCGTCCGCAGCGAACGCATCCGTCGGGCGAACTCGGTCGCAGAGCGCTCGCTCACGTCGACTTGGTGACCGAGCCACGCCACCATCATCAGCTCCCGCAGATCGGCCAAGGTCTCGTATCCGGGCCAGTTCATGAGGTCGAAGCCGTACCGGTGGACGAACTCCGCGTACTCCGCCTCGGTGTGCCAGCCGTACCGGTCGTAGTAGAGCGCGGTCAGGATCAGGTCCCACTCGCGCGGGGCGAGGGCGAATCCGTCAAGGTCGATGAGGACCGCATGACCATCGCGGTGGCGGAGGATGTTCCCGATGTTGGCGTCACCGTGGATCAGGCCGAAGGGCAAGACGAAGTCCAGCCGGTCGTACTCCTTGGCGAGCTTGGCCGAGCGTTCCTCCAGGAAGGACCGGTCCTCCGGAGAGACAGCGTGCAAGCCGTCCAGCGAGGCCGACAGCTTGGCCAGGGGATCGAAGTAGGGCAACCCCAGCGACTCGGGTTCTTCCAACCAGTGCAGGCGACGGAGCAGGTCGGCCAGCTCGCTGACCGCCGCGTACTCCTCTCGCTCCTGGACGCTCTCCCAGAAGGTCACCACCAGGCCACGGACGAGGACGGGTTGTGCGATGGCAGTCGGCACGCGCGTGGCCGGGAAGTCGATCGTCCCCAGCCATCGGGCGACGCCCACGGCCCGTTCCATTTCCGCCAGGACGGCAGGGTCACGCGCGATGCGGACGATGATCGGTAAGGACGCCAGCCGGTACACCGCATTGGAGCCCAGGCGCAGCAGTTCTGCCTCGGTGGAGTCGAGTCCGGCCGCCTCGCACGCCTCACGCATGACGGTTTCCACGCCCTCCGCCGTGAACTCCGTGCCGTCGCCGTGCGCTTCGCCGTCAGTGCCCGAGATCATGCCTCCGACGATACGGCGCGGCCCCACCCCCGGACAGGGCACCCACGTGATAGGGGCGTGATGATCTTGACCGGGTCCTACCTCCGGCACCACTCCCCCGCAGGTCAGAGCCCCGACAGCCTTCTCTCTCACCTGGCCTCCGGAGCCGTGTGCGCAGGTTCGAATCCTGCCGGGGGCACCCCTTGTAGGGTGCCCAAAGACCCCGTCATCAGCGGAAACGCTGAGGCCGGGGTCTTCGCGTATGTGCAGGCGTATGCAGCGGACAGCGACCCTATGACGCAGTCTGTGGACTATTCGTGGACCAGGATCGTGGGGCATCTCCCCTGGTCAGCTCCGGGGTTCCCCACCGCGTTCGTCAGCCGGCGTCCGGCCACTCCTCAGGTGGCAGAGGCGGCGGTTCCGGGTCGGTCCGTCGCTCCACTTGCCGCGCGTTTTCCCCTCGCAGGCTGGTCAACCACTGCCATAGATCCGGCAGCGCCTGCTGCAGACAAGCGAGACGGTGCTCGATGCGGCACCGCTGGAACTGGTCCGGCGGACACACTCCGTAGACCGTGACCCGCCCATCGGACAGCTCGATCCAGCGGTGCTCCGCCGGCACCGTATGGGCCAGCGGATGCATATCCGGCTCCAGCAGCACCCAGTCCTGCTCCAGCGTCACTACCCGATCTTGTAGAAGCCCGCAGTGTGGGCAACGGTTCTGTCCGCCCCCCAGGCGGCGCGGCTTCTCATCTAAAACCCCCATACCGTGAGGGTCGCCAGCAGTCGGTCAAGGCGTAGAGCGCGAACCAGACGGAACACCTGCGGCAGGCGTGCGCCGACGAGACGGAACGCG
This sequence comes from Streptomyces phaeoluteigriseus, assembly GCF_001896135.2. GTDB lineage: Bacteria > Actinomycetota > Actinomycetes > Streptomycetales > Streptomycetaceae > Streptomyces > Streptomyces phaeoluteigriseus. The sequence goes on along the minus strand of NZ_MPOH02000020.1, from coordinate 198,547 downwards.
ACGCGGCAGGTGCAGCCAGCACCTACCGGCAGACGGTGCACGGCCGAGACATGGCGAAGCCCCCGCTGTTGTCGTCGCGCTGGGCACGCGGGGGCCGCTGACCGGTGTCGGCGTCGTCTTTACTGGTCGTCGTCGGCGTTGTCGTCTTCGCGCCCGTACGGCAGCGGTGGCCGGAGCTGGTCGCCGTGGCGAGGGAGGGAGGTGGGGGACGGGAGTCGGGCTCGGTGGGGGCGGAGAGTCACGGGAGGGGTGACGTCGACGTCCGGCCCTGACGGCCCGCGGGCAGGTCAGCGGCGCTGTGCGGGGGGCGTGGTGCTGTCGCGGATCCGTAGGTCCACGGGTACGACCGTCAGGGGTGGCGGGGGTGTCGTGGGGGCGTCGATTCGGGCCAGGAGTACGTGGAGGGCTCGGGTGCCGATGTCCGTGAAGTCCGTGCGGACGGTGGTCAGCGGGGGGAGGAAGTGGGCCGCCTCCGGGATGTCGTCGTAGCCGACCACGCTGACGTCGTCCGGGACGTGGCGGCCCGCCTCGTGCAGGGCGCGCAGGACGCCCAGGGCCATCTGGTCGTTGGACACGAAGACCGCTGTGATCTGCGGGTTTCGTGCCAGCTCGCGGCCCAGGTCGTAGCCGGAGTCGGCGCTCCAGTCGCCCAGAAGGGGGGCCGGGACCGGGATTCCGGCCGCCTTCAGGGTGTCCCGCCAGCTGTCCGACCTGCGGTCCGCCGACGCCCAGCCGCTCGGGCCCGCCACGTGCCAGACGGTGGCGTGGCCCAGGGACAGCAGGTGTTCCGTGGCCGTACGGGCGCCGGCGCGGGCGTCCGAGGTGACCACCGGGGTGCCGTCGCCGAGGTCGTTGTCCAGGACGACCAGCGGGGTGTCCAGGCGGGCCTCCGCCAGCGCTTTCGCCACCCGCAGCTGCGGGGCGATCGCGATCACGCCGTCCGCGCCCTCCCCCGACAGACGGTCCGCCGCCCGGACCACCGTGTCGCGGTCGGCGATGTCCAGGGCGATCGAGCTGACCAGGTAACCGGCCTCCTGCGCCGCCGTGTTGATCGCCGTCAGCGTGGAGGCCGGGCCGTAGCGCGCCGCGTCGAACGAGATCACCCCGAGCATCCGGGTCCGGCCGCTGGCCAGCGAGCGGGCGCTGCGGCTGGGGCGGTAGCCGAGCGTGCGCATCGCCGCGAGGACCGCCTCGCGGGTCTCTGGACGTACTGCCGGGTGGTCGTTCAGCACCCGCGAGACCGTCTGCTTGGAGACGCCGGCCAGTTGCGCCACGTCGGCCATCACGGGGCGCGCACCCGCGAAGTTGCGACGGCTGCGGCCTCCCTTGGTCGCCGGGCCGTCGGCGGCGCTTGGGGTCATCTCGGGTGCCCTCTTCTGTCCTTCGGCCGGGTGGGTGTCGGGGTCCCCGGGGGACCGGTGACCGTGGTGCGGGTGGTGGCGGTGGGGTGCATCCGGGCTTCCGCTCCCGCCGGACCACAGGATAGGCCGGTCCTCGGCGGAGGGCTGGCTGAGGGTTGTGGTCCGGTGGCGGGAGCGGGAGCGGGAGTGGAAACAGGGGGCGGGAGCGGGGGCGGGAGTGGGAGCGAGGGCGGTCCGGTGTCTCAGTGGGCCGCCGGGCCCAGGTCCGGTGTGTCGGTGAGGTGGGCTCGTGTCGCGGTGGTGGCCTGGAGCTCCAGGACGATCAGGTCGTTGGTGCCGGGGCGCAGGACGGGGGCCGGGACGTACAGCGTGCGCTGGGGGCCTCGGTTCCAGTAGCGGCCGAGATGGAACCCGTTGATCCACGCCTGGCCCTTGGTCCAGCCGGGCAGTGAGAGGAAGGTGTCCGCCGGGGTGCTCACCTCGAACGTGCCGTGGTGGAAGGCCGGTTCGGCGGAGGCGGCTGCGGAGGGGGAGGCGGTGGTCTGCTCGAAGGGCAGCGCGGGCGGGGCGTCCAAGGGGAGGGGTGGCAGTCCCAGGCGCCCAGGGGTGTGCCGTCGTAGGTGACCGGTCCCAGGATGCCTTTGGGAGTGCCGATGCGGGGGCCGTAGTTGACCCGTCCCATGTTCTCCACCAGGACGAGGAGTTCGGCGCCGGGGCGCGGCACGTGCACGGCCAGGGTCTCGTCGTGGCGCTCCCGTTCCAGTACGCCGACGGGGGCGCCGTCCACGAAGACCTGGGCGCGGTCGCCCACTCCGCCGGTGAAGTGGAGGAGTCCCAGGCCCTCGGTGGGGAGCGTGGTGCGGTACAGGACGTATCCGGCTCGGTGGCCGAGAGCGTCTGCGGAGGGCGGGTCCGTGGGGGCGGGGGCAGGGGGGGCAGGGGTGGGGGGTGCGGGTGGCCTTGCCGGCGGCGAGGGGCAGGAGGGGGATGCGGTGCTTCAACTCGACCGTCGTCCGCGGCAGTTTGCGAGCCGGGGACGGGATCGGCTCGTCGGGCACCTGGGCGTGGCGCGCGATGACCTCGCGGAAGGCGTGGTACTTCGGGCCGGGGTCACCGTGTTCGGTGAGGGGGGCGTCGTAGTCGTAGGAGGTGACTGTGGGGGCGTACGTGTGATGGTGGTTGGCGCCGTTGGTGAAGCCGAAGTTGGTGCCGCCGTGGAACATGTAGATGTTGACGGAAGCCCCCGCTGAGAGCAGGCGGTCCAGGTCGGCGGCGGCGTCCGCCGCGTCCCGGCCGTGGTGCGGGCCGCCCCAGTGGTCGAACCAGCCGATCCAGAACTCCGCGCACATCAGCGGGCCTTGGGGCTGGTGCTCGCGCAGGCGCTCCAGCGAGCGGTCGATACGGCCGCCGAAGGTGCCCGTCGCGAGGACGCCGGGCAGGTTGCCCTTGGCGAGGTGTTCGGGGTCGGCCTGGTCGCAGGTGAAGAGGAGTTCCTCCACGCCACGGGTGCGCAGGGCGGCTTCCAGGTGCTTGAGGTACGCGGTGTCGTCGCCGTAGGCGCCGTACTCGTTCTCCACCTGTACGGCGATGACCGGGCCGCCGGACGCGGCCATGTGCGGGAGGAGCGGGGGGAGGAGGAGGTCGAGGTAGCGGTCGACCGCGTCCGTGAAGCGGGGGTCGCTGCTGCGGAGGCGGATGTCGGGGTCCGCGGTGAGCCAGTGGGGCAGGCCGCCGCCGTCCCACTCCGCGCAGATGTACGGGCCCGGGCGGAGCAGGACGTGCAGGCCCTCGGCGGCAGCGAGGCGCAGGAAGCGGGGGAGGTCGAGGAGGCCGTCCAGGACGAGGGTGCCTGGCTCTGGCTGGTGGAGGTTCCAGGGGATGTACGTCTCCACCGTGTTCAGGCCCATCAGGCGGGCCTTGTGGAGGCGGTCGGACCAGTGGTCGGGGTGGACCCGGAAGTAGTGGAGGGCGCCGGAGATGATCCTCAGGGGGGTGCCGTTGAGGAGGAAGCCGTCGGGGGTGGTGGTCAGGGCGGACATGCGGGGTCCCTTCGGGGGGGGGAGGGGGCTCGTGGGTGGTGAAAGCTTGTGGGTGGTGAGGGCTTGTGGGTGGTGAGGGCTTGTGGGTAGTGAGAGCTCGTGGGTGGTGAGAGCTCGTGGGTGGTGAGAGCTCGTGGGTGGTGAGGAGCTCGGTGGGTGGCGGTGGCGGATGCGGGTGGTTGTGGGTGGCCGTCGTGCGCCTGGGCGTCGTGGGTGGGTCGGGGTCGTGGCGGTGCGGCCAGCCCGTCGCCAGTCGGACGTACTGCTGTCCGCTGCCACAGTCGGACGTGGCAGTGACGGGCTACGCGACGGGCTGCGCCGCACCGCCACGACCCACTCCCCTGGTACGGCGGCTGCGGGCGCGTCCGGATGCCGGCGCCGCACCGCCAACCACCCACCTCTCCGGTACGGCGGCTCTGGGCGCGTCCGGATGCCGCTGCCGTACCACCACGACCCACCTCTCCGGTACGGCGGCTGCGGGCGCGTCGGGGTGTCATGGGGTGGCGTTTGGTGTGCGGGTCGCCCGGATCAGCCAGAGGGTGGCTGTGAGGCAGGCTGCGGAGACCGCGGCCAGGAGAAGGGGGACGGCTCTGATGTCGGACCACTCGATGACCTTGCCGAGGGCGGGGCCGGCGGCCACTCCACCGACCATGGAGGCGGCGATGACGAGGGCGCCCGCTCGGGCGGCCCCGGGGGCGGCCCGGTGCAGCCAGGGCAGGCCGGTGGGGAAGATCGGTGCGATGAAGAGGCCCACGCCGGCGTAGGCGTACGGCGCCAGGTCCGGGACGGCGGCCAGGAGCAGGCAGGCGGTCATGCCGGCGCAGGAGACGGCGATGATGGCCGGGGCCGAGAAGCGCAGGGCGAGGGGTGCCACCAGGAAGCGGCCGATCGTCATCATCAGCCAGTAGACGGAGGTGGCCGTCGCGGCGATTCCTGCGCCGTAGCCGACGGTCTCCAGGTGGGTGGGTTCCCAGCCGCCCACGCCGGCCTCGATGCCGACGTGCAGGACGTAGAGGGCCACGAAGACGGTGAGTATGGAGGTCAGGCTGCGGGTGAGGGGAGTCGGGCCGGTTGTGGTGGCGGTGGCCTCGGTGGGGTGTGGGGCCTTGTCTCTCACTCCCCTCAGACAGAGGAGGAGGGGGAAGTTGACCAGGGCGAAGGCCAGGAAGACCGTGGGGTAGTCGTCGGCGCCTGCCGCGCCGATCAGGGCCGGGCCGAGGATCGCGCCGATGCCGAAGTGGGCGTTGAGGATGTTCAGCATCGCGGCGGAGCGGTGGCCGAAGCCGACGGCGAAGAGTTGGTTGAGGCCGTAGTCGATGCCGCCGAAGCCGAGTCCTGCCAGGAGGGCGGCGGTGAGGGCTGTCGGCCAGTTCGGCGCCAGCGCGAAGCCCGCGGCGCCGGTCGCCATGAGGAGGTACGAGGCTGCCAGGAGCCGCCTGTTGCCGATCCTGCCGTAGAGGCGGTCGAAGAGGAGCACGCCTGCTACGCCGCCTACGAAGTGGGCGCTCAGTGCCAGTCCGGCGGTGGAGGGCGAGAGTCCGAAGTCCTGGCGGAGGGCCGGGATCGCTGGGCCGTAGAGGGCCTGGAGGGCGCCGATCAGGACGAAGCCGACGCAGGAGGCGACTGTGGCCGCGGGCGTGAAGACCGGGCCGGGCACGGGGGTGGCCCGTCGTGGGTGACGCACCATGGGCTGATCGGTCACGGGGTCTCCCGGGGCGACGGTGGCTTGGTGTCGTGTCGTGTCGTGTCGTGTGGCTCCGACGGGGGTCGATGTTACCGGTAACAAAAGCGGGCCGGTCAAGGTGTTTACGGGGGTGGGTGGGAGGCGGGATGCCGGTCGGCGCAGGCCTCTTGTATGACTTCGGCCGCAGCCGTGAACGTTTCTGCTGGTCATCACGGCACGACTTGATCACTCGTCGCAGTGAAGACCGGGCAACCAGGCAAACCCGATTACCGGCCTACCTGTTGAACCGGGCGTCATCCGAAGATCAGCAGGCAGGGTTCCCCTTGACCATCTTGTTGCGGCGCGCCTCGGCACGGCCGTGCGACGGTCGCCGCCGCGGTCCTGTCCGGCTCCCCGAACGCTCTCGCCCGAGCGGCCGGATCCACCCCCGTGCAGACCTTGAGTACAGCGTGAGCGGCATGACGACGAAGATTCCCACGGGCTCCGGCGCACCGCGTGCGAGATCCACCCGATGCGCAACTCCCCGCAGACCCTGCCCCGTTATGGCAAGGCGTGTGCCCGGCTCTTCGTCACTGGGGTTCAGCGCGCCAGCCAGTGTCACCACATCACGAAGTGAGTTCCTCCATGGTCGAGCAGCGGCATCAGCAAGGGCGTGGTGCGTCTCAGGGAGCGCGGCGGAGGCGGATCGGGGTCTTGGGGTTCATCTGCGGGCTGCTGGCGTCGCTCGCCTTCTTCGCCTTCTTCCCCGGGCTGCCGCATGTCATCGATCTGGGTGCGATCGTCGTTTCCCTGCTGGTGGGGGCCTTGGCGCGGTGGGGTTGCGTGGACTGGTGGGGGCGGCGGCGGGCGGGGAACGAGGAAGGGGCAGGGGAACAGGGCGGATAGACGGTTCCTGTGCGGGCCTCGGGTGTCGGGGTGGGCACGCGTTGGACGTGACATGTGTTTTCCGGCCGCCAGGTGGGACAGCGGCATGAGCTGAGAACCGAGAGTCAGCCACCCGTCCACGCCACTGTCGCCAACAACTCCGGCGCGCCGGTCGCCCCATCGGCCCCTCACGCCGACCGTTTGCGTGCCGTCGTCTTCTTCGCCGCCGTCTTCTTCGCCGTGCTCTTCGACGTCGCCGTCGTCTTCTTCGCCGCGCTCTTGCTCGTCGATGCCGTCTTCTTCGTCGGCTGGGTGGACTTCGTCGCCTTCTTCGCCGGCGATGCCGTCTTCTTCGCCGTCGACGTGGACTTCTTGCCACCGGTCTGTTTCGGGGCCGTGCGGGACGGCTTGCGGTCGGGGAGCTGTCTGACCTCGGCCTCTTCCTGCCCGGTCGGCTCGCCGCGGGACTCCTTCGCGGCGCGGACGCTGTTCTCCAGGGCCGCCATCAGGTCCAGGACCTTGCCGCTGGGTGCGGCGCTGGGCGCCTCGGGGGGTGTCTCGCCGGCCGCCTTTGCGGCGACGACCTCCTCGACGGCCTCGCGGTACTCGTCGTGGAGGTCTTCCAGGTCGACCTCGCCGAGGGTGTCCATCAGGGCGTCCGCGAGGTCGAGTTCCTTGTCACGGACCGTGACGTCGGTGTCGGGGGCCACGCCCTCGGGGGCGCGGACCTCGTCGGGCCAGAGCAGGCCGTGCATGGCGATGGCGTCGCCGACCACGCGGAGCATGCCCAGGCGCTCGCGGCCGCGCAGCGCGTACTTGGTGATGGCGACCTTGTTGCTGCGCTTCAGCGCCTCCCGCAGCAGTGTGTACGGCTTTGCCGCGGGGGCGCCGCCCGCCTGGAGGTAGTACGCGGCGTCCATCTGGAGCGGGTCGATCCGGTCGGTCGGCACGAAGGCCACGATCTCGATCGTCTTCGCCGTGGGAAGCGGCAGGTGGGACAGGTCCTCGTCGGTGATCGGGATGATCGAGCCGTCGGCGTCCTCGTAGCCCTTGCCGATCTCCGACTGGCTCACCTCGCGGTCCTCCAGCTCGCAGACCTTGCGGTAGCGGATGCGGCCGCCGTCCTCGGTGTGGATCTGGCGGAAGGAGATCGAGTGGTTCTCGGTGGCGTTCACCAGCTTGATCGGGATGCTGACGAGGCCGAACGAGATGGCGCCGTTCCATATGGATCGCACGTGCAGCACCCTCCTGGCTCTGCCGAGAGAAGTTCGAGAGAGGTTACCTAGCAGACATTTACGCACTAACCATGTGATTCTCATCGTATGACGCCCATCACCGAGGTGGAGGGGCGGCGGCTCGCGCTCAGCAATCTGGAGAAGGTGCTGTATCCGGCCACCGGCTTCACGAAAGGCGAGGTGCTGCACTACTACGCGACCGTCGCCGGGGTCCTGCTGCCGCATCTGCGTGACCGTCCGCTCTCCTTCCTGCGCTACCCGGACGGACCCGGCGGACAGGTCTTCTTCGCCAAGAACGTGCCGCCGGGCACCCCCGACTGGGTCACCACCGCCGAGGTGCCCCGCGCGGAGGGGCCGGCCCGGATGGTGCTCGTGCAGGACCTGCCGAGCCTGATGTGGGCGGCGAACCTCGTCACCGAGTTCCATACGCCCCAGTGGGTGATCCAGGATGCCGAGGAGGCCGACCGGCTCGTCCTCGACCTCGATCCCGGCGCGCCCGCGACCGTCGTCGAGTGCTGCGAGGTCGCGCTGTGGCTGCGGGAGCGGTTGGCGGCGGACGGGATCGAGGCGTACGCGAAGACCTCGGGGTCGAAGGGGCTGCATCTGCTGGCGGCGGTGCGCGGATCGTCCTCCGAACGGGTCACCGAGTACGCCAAGCAGGTCGCCGTGGAGGCGGAGCGGACCATGCCACGGCTGGCTTTGCACCGGATGACCCGGAGCCTGCGGCCCGGCAAGGTGTTCGTCGACTGGAGCCAGAACGCCGCCCGCAAGACCACCGCCACGCCCTACACCCTGCGGGCCCGCCCCGAACCGACCGTCTCGGCACCCGTCACCTGGGACGAGGTGGAGGCGTGCGCGGCACCGGACGAGCTGGCGTTCGGGGCGGAGGCCGTCGCCGGGCGGGTACGGGAGCACGGCGATCTGCTCGCCGAGTTGTGCGAGCCGGGCAGCGCGGGGCAGCTTCCAGACTGACGTCCGCTCGACAGCCCGTCCGCTCGACAGCCCGTCCGGCGACCCCGGCAGACCTCAGCCCCGGTCAGCTCCCCCGCCGACGCCCGCCTTCCCAGCCCGTGCGGCGATCGAGACGAGGCCGTTCAGGCCGAAAGGGGGTCTGAGGGGCCTCGTCCTCGTCGACCGGCACGAGGACCGGGCACGGGCACCGGCACGGGCACCGAAGCGGAGACGAAGCCACCCTGCACCACTCCGACCCGACCCGCACCCACCCCCCTCAACCGCCGGAGGCCACGTCCGCCTGTCCCGCGCCATCGCGTGCAGCGCCTCCACGTCCGCCGGCTTCAGTACGCCGCCCTGCCGGGCCAGCCCCGCCAGCTCCGTCTCCCGCAGGACCCGCACCTCGCGCGGGGTGGCGGTGAAGCGCACGTCGGCCGGGCCGACCAGGGCGAGGACCGGGCGGACCTCGGCGGTCAGCGTGTGGGAGGCGCGGTCGGCGTCGGCGCGGACGCGGCGCAGGAGGGGACGGGGGTCGCGGCGGCCCACGGTGAGCAGCGGGTCGGCGACGAGAACCCGCTGCCTGCGGGCGTACACGGTGTGCACGGCGAAGAGTCCGGCCGGGCCGATCACCAGGTGGTGGACACGGTCACCGCCGGGCAGCGGGAGGGAGTGCAGGGTGTGCCAGCCGGCGCTGTCCAGCCGGTCCAGGATCTCGCCGGTCACCTGCTCCGCTTCGAGGGCGCGGCGGCGCGGGTCGGGCCGCAGGCGGCGGGCGGGGACGGGATCGCGGTCCAGGGCGATCGAGCGGGCCTCGCCGGGGCGGTTGGGGGCGAGGTCGTCGTCGGGGTGGAGGGTGGAGGCGGGCCAGCGTCGGCGGAGCAGCGACTGCACGTCGTCGACCGCCACACCCTCGCCCTATGGGCCTCGGGATCGCGTCCGCTGTGGAAACTGCTGGCGTCGGCGACCTCGGCGTGCGGCGACGCCGGCGGGCTCAAGGGTGCCGGGGCGACCCCGACCGCTGTCAGCCCGGAGAAACTCTGGCCGGACCTGCCCGCGGCGTCGAGTCCGGCGTTCGACATCGACGAGGTGAACATCCAGGTCGTCAAGGGTGTCACCGTTCCCGGGGACGACATCCGCCGGGTGGACCCGGTCGAGGTGGTACGCCGGGAGATCGCCGCGCACCCGAACGACTACGACGGCTCGGAGGCGCCGTACCGCGAGACGTCCCGCCGGATGGCCGCCTGCGACGAGAGCGGCGCCGCACGGCGACCGTGCCCGGTCCTGCGGTCGTACTACCGCGATCTGACCGGTGACGGGCGGGACGAGCTGACCCTGGGCTTCCGGCAGCTGCCCGGCGAGCTGACGGCCGTCCGCGTCTACACGGTCGAGAAGCACCGGCTGGTGCAGGTCATGGGGTGGGAGGACGCCGTGAGCGCGGTCGAGCTGGCCGGACGGTCGGTGATCATCCGCTCGCCCTCCGAGGTCGCCGGGTACGAGTACCGCCTCCAGTGGACGTGGGACGCGGACCAGAAGGCGATGCTGCTCACCCACGACGAGATGGTGCGGACCGGGGGACGGACCCACCCGCCCCGGCCCACGTCCACCGCCTCGCCCACCCCGGCTCCCTCCTCCTCCGCGAGCGCCGATGAGGCTCGCGCGCCCTCGGTGGTCCGGCACGCTCGCCGTGAAGGCCGCCGTGTTCATCACGGTGATGTGCTGCGCGCTCACCGCGCTGCTCGGCGTTCTCGTGCACGTCTCGGTGACGCACCAGACCGTCGGCGAGGCCCGCGATCTCGCGCTGTCCCGGCTGGAGGACGCGACGACGGCGTTCGAGGCGGGGGACACGCTCGACTTCGGCGCGAGCGTGGACCCGCCGGGGCTGCCCGCGGCGCTGCGACGGCTCGCGGTGGCCGGGGAGCGCGGCACGATGGTCGCCGAGCACCGCGGGCGGCCGACGATGTGGGCGGCCGGTCCCGCCGACGGCGAGCGAAGCGAGACGGGATTCCCGCCGCCCGAAGGGCGGGGGAGGGCGCTGGCCGTGGCCGTCGACTACCAGCAGAGCGCCCGCACCATCGAGGCCCTGGACAACGCGATCCTGTGGTCGTCGGTCCTGGCGATCGGAGTGACCCTGCTGGTCGGGGCGTTCGCGGTGACCCGGGTGACCCGGCGGCTGCACGCCACCGCGCGGGTGGCCCGGCGGATCAGCGCGGGCGATCTGGACGCGCGCGTGGACGATCCGCGGACCAAGGATCCGACGCGCCCGCAGGACGAGGTGGCCGCGGTCGCCGTCGCGCTGGACTCGATGGCGTCCTCGCTCCAGGGCAAGCTGCTGAGCGAGCAGCGCTTCACCGCCGATGTGGCGCACGAGCTGCGCACCCCGCTGACCGGGCTGCACGCGGCGGCCGAGCTGCTGCCGCCGGGCCGGCCGACGGAACTGGTGCGCGACCGGGTGGCGGCCCTGCGCACGCTCACCGAGGACCTGCTGGAGATCTCCCGCCTGGACACCGGACGTGAGCGGCTGGAGCTGGACACCGAGGACCTGGAAGCGGTGGCCCACCGGGTGGTGCGGGCGGCGGCGGCCTCGTCGGGTGCGGCCTCGGGCGCAGGCTCCGTTGCAGGTAAGGGTGCGGGTACGGGTGCAGGTGCGGGTACGGGTGCGGGTCCAGGTGCACCGGCGGGGGCGGGGGCGGGTGCCGGCATCGAGGTCAGGGTCGTGCGGGACGCCCGTGTCGAGACCGATCGGCGGCGGCTCGAACGGGTGCTCGGTAATCTCGTCGCCAACGCGCATCTGCACGGGCGGGCGCCGGTGGTGCTGACGGTGAACGGGCCGGTGGTGACCGTGCGGGACCACGGGGACGGCTATCCGGAGTACTTGATGGCGCACGGGCCCCAGCGGTTCCGTACTGAGGGGGGCGCGAAGGGGCACGGCCTCGGGCTGACGATCGCGGCCGGTCAGGCGGAGGTGCTGGGCGCCCGCCTGACGTTCACCAACGCGCCGGACGGCGGCGCGGTGGCCACGCTGACGCTCCCCCACACACCGCCCGCCGGGGCGGCCCCTCCGACGGGGCCACGCCTTCCGCCGGGGACGGTCTCCCCGATGGCGCAGCGTGACGGGCGACCGGTCGCGAGCCCTCCTAATGTGGCGGTAAGTCAGCTTCACCCCCTTCTGCTTCACCCCCTTCTCGGAGGTCTGCCATGTCCCTGCGCTCCGCCCTCACCCGGTTCGCCATAGCCGGTGCCGCCGGCGCCCTCGCCACCGCGGCCGCCGTCACCCCCGCCACCGCGAGCCAGGGCGGCCTGGGCAGCCCCGACCGCCAGGCCCCGCGCCTGTACAAGGGTGTCGTCACGGCAAGCCAACTGCTGCTGCGCAGCGCGCCGAACCGCGGCGGCAAGGTGGTCCGCGTCGCCTTCCGCAACGACATCGTCACCGTCTACTGCCGGACCACCGGCCAGAAGGTCGACGGCAACTCGCAGTGGTACCTCCTCACGGACGGCGCCTGGGCCTACGGCTCGGCGCGCTACATCCGCGACCTCGGCCCCACGCCACGCCGCTGCTGACTCCGAAGATCCACCAAGGCTCACAAGGAGCCCCATTTGGGTAAGTTCCGGACATGATGCAAGCCGGAGCCGAAGTCATCGCCCCGACGGCGGACGCGCCGGCCCCCGTGGTGCGCCTGCCCAGGCGCCGCGGCGTCGAGCTGTCCCTGATCGTCCTGGCCGTCCTGTTGTCCGTGTACGGCTACTGCGCCGTCGGGCTCGCCAGGAACGGCAGCGTCCCACCCGGCGCCGCCGGCTACGGCGCCGGGCTCGGCGTGCTCGCGCTGCTGGCGCATCTGACGGTCCGGCTGCGCGCCCCGGACGCCGATCCGCTGCTGCTGCCCATCGGGGTGCTGCTCAACGGCATCGGGCTGGTGCTGATCTACCGGCTGGACCTGGAGACCCCCGGCGATCGGGCGGCACCCACCCAACTGGTGTGGTCGGCGCTGGGCGTGGCCCTGTTCGTCTTCGTGGTGGCCGCGCTGCGCGACCACCGGGTGCTCCAGCGGTACGCGTACGTGTGCGTGGCCGCCGCGCTGGTCCTGCTGACGCTGCCGATCTTCTTCCCGGCGGTCAACGGCGCCCGGATCTGGATCAGGATCGCCGGATTCTCCATCCAGCCGGGCGAGTTCGCGAAGGTGCTGCTCGCGGTGTTCTTCGCGGCCTACCTCGCGGCCAACCGCACCGCGCTCGCCCACGCGGGCCGCCGGATCTGGTTCATGCAGCTGCCGACCGGCCGGGTCCTCGGGCCGGTCGTCGCGATCTGGCTGCTGAGCGTCGGCGTCCTGGTCCTCGAACGCGATCTCGGCACCTCGCTGCTCTTCTTCGGCCTCTTCGTGGTGATGCTGTACGTGGCGACCGGCCGCATCGGCTGGACCGCGGTCGGCCTGCTGCTGGCCTCGCTGGGCGCGGTCGCCGTCGGCCGGCTGGAGCCGCACGTCCACAGCCGGGTCGAGGACTGGCTGCACCCGTTCGCGTCGATCGACGCGGGCGAGGGGCCCGGCCAGCTCGCGCAGTCCCTGTTCTCCTTCGCGGCCGGCGGCACCTCCGGCACCGGACTCGGCCTCGGCCACTCCGTCCTGATCGGCTTCGCCGTGAAGTCGGACTTCATCCTGGCGACGGCCGGTGAGGAACTCGGCCTGGTGGGACTGTCCGCGCTGTTCCTCCTGTACGGGCTTCTGGTGGAGCGCGGCTACCGGGCCGGGCTGGCCCTGCGCGACCCCTTCGGCCGGCTGCTGGCGGTCGGGCTCGCCTCGATCTGGGCGCTCCAGGTGTTCGTGATCGCCGGCGGGGTGACCGGCCTGATCCCGCTGACCGGCATGGCGATGCCGTTCCTGGCACAGGGCGGCTCGTCGGTCGTCACCAACTGGGCGATCGTGGCGCTGCTGATCCGGATCAGCAATTCGGCCCGACGCCAGTACGACGGGAAGGCGGCGCCGTGAACGAGCCCGGGGAGACGGACGCGAGGCGCGAGGGGCGCCGACGCGGCGAGGGGGCCCGGCACGGCGAAGGGGCCCGGCGTGGCGAAGGAGCCCGGCGCTGCCAAGTCCCCCAGCGTGGCGAAGGAGCCCGGCACGGCAAGGGATCCCGAGACAGCGGTGGGTCCCGACGCAGCGAGGGGTTGCCGTACTGCAAGGGCTCCCGAGACGGCGGTGGGTTGCGGCACGCCAAGGGCTCCCGAGACGGCAGTCGGTCCCAAGACGGCGGTCGGTCCCGAGACGGCAGTCGGTCCCGAGACGGCAGTGGGTCCCGAGACGGCGGTGGGTTGCGGCACGACAAGGGCTCCCGAGACGGCAGTCGGTCCCGACGCCGCGAAGGGTTCCCGTACCGCAAGGGCTCCCCGCACGGCGAAGCGTCCCTGCGCCCCGAGCCGGGTGGGCCCGGTGCAGGGCCCCGACGCGGCACGAAGCCCCCGCACCGCCCGAAGTCCCCGCCCAGCCCAATGCCCCCGCCCACC
>NZ_MPOH02000020.1:0-184819 GCF_001896135.2 Streptomyces phaeoluteigriseus | reverse complement strand
CCCCGCCCACCGAACAGCCCCCGACACGGCGCGAGGCGACCCGGGCCCTCACACCACCCGAAGCCCCCACCCAGCCGAACGCCTCCGTCCGGTGAGCTGCCCCGACGCGGCGGAACCCCCGACGCGGCGGAACGCCCCGGTTCGGCGGAACGCCCCGGCTCGGCGGAGTGTCCCGCACCGGTGGCACCGGCGCGCGAGCAGGCCGACCCCCGCGACCCGAGGTGACGACCCCGTGATGACCCGGCACATCCGCCAAGCCGCCGTCTTCTGCGCCCTGCTGCTGGTGGCCCTGCTCGTCAACGCCACCCGCGTCCAGGTCGTCCGGTCCGAGGCCTACGACGACAACCCGGCCAACCGGCGTGCCGTCATCGCCCGTTACGGCCAGCCCCGCGGGGACATCGTGGTCGAGGACGTGCCGGTCACCGGCTCCCGGGACACCAGGGAGCAGCTGCGCTACGAACGGACCTATCTCAACGGTCCGTTGTACGCGCCGGTGACCGGCTTCGCCTCTCAGGTGTACGGGACGACGTTCCTGGAGCACGCGTACGACGGTGTTCTCTCCGGCACGGACCCCCGGCTGTCGCCGCTGCCGCTGTGGAACGACGTCACCCGGTCCCGGCCGGCCGGCGGGCACGTGGTGACGACCCTGAACCCGCGGGCCCAGCGTGCGGCGTACGAGGGGCTGGCCGGCCGCAAGGGCGCGGTGGCGGCGGTGGAGCCGTCGACGGGACGGATCCTGGCGCTGGTGTCGGCACCGTCGTACGATCCGGCCGCGCTGTCGGGGAACGGGCCGGGCGTCGAGCGGGAGTGGGCGCGGCTGAACTCCCATCCGGACCGGCCGATGCTGAACCGGGCGGTGCGGCAGACCTATCCGCCGGGGTCGACGTTCAAGGTGGTCACCGCGGCGGCGGCGCTGGACGCGGGCGTGATCAGAGATCTGGACGCGCCGACGGGCTCCCCCGCGCCGTACCGGCTGCCCGGCACGACGACACTCCTGACGAACGGGGGCGAGGGCTGTGAGGACGCTCCGCTGCGGGAGGCGTTCATGTGGTCGTGCAACACGGTGTTCGCGAAACTCGGCGTGGATGTGGGGCTCACCGACATGGCGGGCACGGCGGAGGCGTTCGGGTTCAACGCGGCGGACGTACGGATTCCGTTCGCCGTCGCGCAGAGCACCTTCGACACCTCGCTGGACCGGGCGCAGCTGGCCCTGTCCTCGATCGGGCAGTACAACACGCGGGCCACGCCGCTCCAGATGGCGATGGTCTCGGCCGCCATCGCCAACGGCGGGCAGTTGCGCACGCCGTACCTGGTGGAGCGGACGACGCGGAGCGGCGGGGTGACCGTCGCCTCGGCCGGTTCGCGTTCGGTGCGGCAGGTGGTGCGGTCGTCGACCGCGCGGCGGCTGCGGGAGCTGATGGCGGACGTGGTGCGCGAGGGGACCGGCAAGAACGCCGCGATCCCGGGCGCGACCGTCGGCGGCAAGACCGGCACCGCCCAGCACGGCATCGGCAACGCCGGGACGCCGTACGCCTGGTTCGTCTCGTGGGCGCAGGGTGCCCGGGACATGGAGCCCAAGGTGGCGGTCGCGGTGGTGGTGGAGGACTCGGCGGCGAAGCGTCGGGACATCACCGGGGGCGGGCTGGCTGCGCCGATCGCCCGGTCGGTGATGGAAGCGGTGCTCACCCCGTGAGACCGGGGCTTCCCGGACCGGACAGGTGCGTCCTACGTGCGCCCATGACCGACGCAGCCTCCGCATCGCCCGCCTTCGAACCACCCCGCCCAGGTCAATCCCGCCAGCCACCACCGCGAGATGCTCGCCCGTCGGCGGGTGGGGGTCCCCCCACGCCCTTGAGGCAGTGGGGGCGGTTCGACCGGGTCCAGGAGGCGATGACGGCCCTGTGGTGGGTGCCGGCCGCCACCGCCCGACCGTCGCGGAGGCCGAGTCCCGGCTGCTGCACCTGCGCGCGCACGGCCCGACGCCGTACGCCTTCACCCTGCGCACGTCCTTCCCCGCGCAGAGCGCGGAGCCGGTCGCCTTCGAGGTGCCCGATGATCTGGGGTGCTCGGTCTGGAGCACCACGGCAGTGTCAGCCGGTCCGGGCCCCCGGGCGGGGTGGGGCGTCGGTGGCCTCGGTCGGTTGCGTTGCCCTCGGCATCCCCGACGGAGGCCGGGAGACTCGCCGCCTGCACGGTGATCGCGCCCGGACCATGGTCGACCCGGAAGGGCTCGCCAGGTCGGCCGAACGTCCGGATCACGAGGGTCCCGCCGGGGCGCAGCCAATGGTCGCTGCCGTACGGCTCCAGGGTCAGGTCCAGGGTTCGGCGCCGGTGTGGTGCACGCGCGGCACCGGCACCGGTGTCCCGTCGTCCGTCACCGGCCCCCCGCTCCCCCGTGCGGCGCCTCCCGCCGCAGGAGCCGCCGCTCCGGTACGGCGTCGACGCCGGTGTGGGCGGCCACGACGCCTCCGGTGATCGCGACGGGGCTTCACCTCGCGGTCGCGGTCCACGGAGTCGGCAGAGACGACCTCCACAGCGAGGACGAGATCCTCGGGCCGGATCCACGTCGTGGGCTGGTCATCCGGGCCGACGCCGACAGCGGTCCTCGACGGTCCATCGAGTGAGCACGGAACAAACCGTTGGCGCAAAGGGATTGACGAGCTTGCTGACAAGCAGTCTCATAAGAGTCACCGGACGAGTGAACCGCCGGTAACCCCCGCACGACCCCGTACACGACCCTGCACGACCCCGTACACGACCCCGTACAAGCCCCCGTACACGACCCCGTACAAGCCCCCGTACGACGAGGTGGATCAGTCATGACGACCCTGACGGAAGCCGAAGCGCTGGACGGCCTGCGCGACGCGCTCGGGCTGCTCAAGGACCGGGAGCAGGTGGCCGAGCGGCTGCTCGCCTCTTCCGCCAAGCACTCCTTCGACCCGGACGAGGAACTCGACTGGGACGCGCCCTTCGAGGAGGGCAAGTGGTTCTGGCCGCCGGAGCTGGTGTCGCTGTACGACACCCCGCTGTGGAAGAAGATGGGCGAGGAACAGCGGATCCTGCTGTCCCAGCACGAGGCCGCCGCGCTCGCCTCGCTCGGCATCTGGTTCGAGATCATCCTGATGCAGCTGCTGTGCCGGCACATCTACGACAAGGCGGCGACGAGCGCGCACGTGCGGTACGCGCTCACCGAGATCGAGGACGAGTGCCGGCACTCGAAGATGTTCGCCCGGCTGATCGCGCAGGGCGGCACCCCCTGGTATCCGGTGAGCCGCGCCCACCAGCACCTCGGCCGTCTGTTCAAGACGATCTCCACCACGCCCGGCTCCTTCACCGCCACGCTGCTCGGCGAGGAGGTCCTCGACTGGATGCAGCGGCTGACCTTCCCCGACGAGCGGGTCCAGACCCTGATCCGGGGCGTCACCCGCATCCACGTGGTGGAGGAGGCCCGGCACGTGCGGTACGCCCGTGAGGAGCTGCGCCGGCAGATGGTGACCGCGCCGAAGTGGTCGCAGGAGTTCACGCGGGTGACCTCCGGCGAGTTCGCCAGGGTGTTCTCGGTCGCCTTCGTGAACCCGGACGTCTACACCAACGTCGGCCTGGACAAGCGGGAGGCGCTCGCCCAGGTCAAGGCCAGCGGCCACCGCCGCGAGGTCATGCAGAGCGGCTCGAAGCGCCTGACGGACTTCCTCGACGACATCGGCGTGCTGCGCGGGGTGGGCCGGCGGCTGTGGAAGTCCTCCGGCCTGCTGGCATAGGCACGGTGCGGGGGCGGGCGATTACGCTGCACGTCATGAGCCCCGCCGCCCCCGCCTACCGTCGCCTCAGTGTCGAGGAGCGCCGCAGCCAGCTGCTGGAGGCCGCCCTGTCGCTGTTCGCGCACCGCGTCCCCGAGGACGTCTCGCTGGACGACGTGGCCGAGGCCGCCGGGGTCTCCCGGCCGCTCGTGTACCGGTACTTCCCCGGCGGGAAGCAGCAGCTGTACGAGGCCGCGCTGCGCACCGCCGCCGACGAACTCCGCGACTGCTTCGACGAGCCCCACGAGGGCCCGGCGCTCCCCCGGCTCGCCCGCGCCCTGGACCGCTACCTCACCTTCGTCCGCCGGCACGCCGCCGGCTTCAGCGCCCTCCTCCAGGGCGGCAGCGTCGTCGAGACCTCCCGTACGACGGCCATAGTGGACGGCGTACGGCGGGCCGCGGCCGAGCACATCTACAGCCATCTGGACGTGGCCGACCCCGGGCCCCGGCTGCGGATGACCGTCCGGATGTGGATCACCGCGGTCGAGGCGGCCTCGCTGATCTGGCTCGACGAGGACAAGCAGCCGCCCGCCGACGAACTGCGGGACTGGCTGGTGGACCAGTTCGTCGCCGTCCTCTCGGTGACGGCGGTGCGCGACGCCCAGACGGCCGAGCTGCTCCGTGGTGCGCTCGCGGCGGAGACCTGATCGACACTGGTGGCGTGAAGAGCGAAGACACCCCCTTCGAGGGCGGCCCGATGGACGGCCGCGTCCTCCCCGTACTGCTGGGCCCGACCGGCCACCCGCCGAAGACGTACCGCATCCCGGTGCCGGACGCGGCCGGCGGCCCGCCGGCCGTCCTGGTCTACCGTCGCGTCCCGCGCGGCCACGGCGGGAAGCTCGGCCTGCAACGGGGCTGGAAGTACGAGTACGACCCCGAGGGCAGGAAGGACAGCCGGCTGAAGTGGCCGTGGTCGAAGCCGGACGCCGGGCCCGGCGCCACGCCGGAGGGCAGACGGGACGACGCCGACGGGTGACGCCGTTGGGCCGAACCGCTCACACCCGGCGCGCGGAGTCCGCACGCACACCTGATGCTCGCCGTGCGGGGCGGAGGGGCCGCCCCACGGCGGAGGTGATGACGTGTCAGGAAGGTTGCCGGGTCTGCTCGGTATGGTCTGTACGACGACGCTGGCCGCGCAGGTCCTGCTGACCCCCGGGGTCGCCGCGGCCGTACCGCAGCCACCGACACCCGGCGAGCGGTCGGTGGCCAGGCTGCTGACGGATCTTCAGAAGCTTTACCGGGAGGCCGAACAGGCCACCGAGACCTACAACGCCACCGAGGAGAAGCTCAAGGAGCGCCGGGCCGAAGCCGAACGCCTCACCGCGGCCCTCGCCAGGACCCGCCTCTCCCTCCAGGAGAGCCGGGGCGCGGCCGGCCGGCTGGCCCGCCAGCAGTACCAGACCAGCACCGACATCTCCCCCTACGTACGGCTGCTGCTCGCCCGTGACCCGCAGCACGCCCTCGACCAGGGCCATGTGATCGACCGGTTGGCGCGGGAGCGCGTGGAGACGGTGGGACGGCTGGAGGGCAGCGAACGCAAGGCCGACGGCCTGGCCCGCCGTGCCCGCGCCGCCCTCGACGAGCAGCTCACCCTCACCGAACGCAGGAAGAAGGAGCGCGACGCCGTGCGCCGTCGGCTGGACGACGTGGAGGAACTCCTCGCCTCCCTCACCCCCGACCAGCTCACGGCCCTCGGCCGCCTCGAGCGCGAGGGCGTCGCCGAGGCGCAGGAGAAGATCATGACCTCGGGCGCGCTGAGCGACGACCGCAACCCGTCCACGGAGGGCGACCGGGCCGTGCGCTACGCCGTACGCCAACTCGGCAAACCGTACGAGTGGGGCGCCGAGGGCCCGAAGTCCTACGACTGCTCGGGCCTGACCTCCGAGGCCTGGCGGGCAGCCGGCTCCCCCATCCCCCGCACCAGCCAGGAACAGTGGGCCGAGCTGAAGCACATCCCCCTGGCCGAACTGCGCCCGGGCGACCTGGTCGTCTACTTCCCCGAGGCCACCCACGTGGCGATCTACCTGGGAGAGGGGAGGGTGGTCCACGCGCCGCGGCCGGGGGCGGAGGTGAAGGTGTCCCCGATCGCGGCGAACCCGGTGCTGGGCGCCGTACGCCCGGACCCGGAGGAGCGGCCCCGGCACCGGTACGAGCCGCCCGCCCTCCCGGACACGGCGACGGACGGCTCGGACGAGGGCTACGACGGCACGACCGCCCTCTAGGATCCCCGCCTGCGCAGGTCCTTCCAGGGTTCAGGAGGCCAGGACGGCCGCACAGTAGGTGTCCACGCCCATCAGGGGGAGCGGCGGGGCCGGCGGCCGGACGGCGCGGACGAGGCGCGGAGTCTCGCGGGACCAGCGGCGCAGGGGGAGCCAGGCGGCGACATAGGCCTGCTCGCGGTCGGTGCCACGGCGGCCCTCACCACCCACGTCGTGGCGCAGCCGCGGCGCACGACCACCGCGATCGACCGCGTTGCGGGTGAAGGTGTTCGCCACGGCGCGCATGTCGGCCCGGGTGAAGACCTCTGGCAGGCCGGGGGCGTCGTGGTACAGGCAGAGGAAGTCGAGGTCGATCAGGGCGTGCGTGACGTCCTCGGGGACGGTGACCGCGCGGTAGGACGGGCGGACGTCCGAGCCGTCCGTCTTCGGCGAACCGGTCGGCTGCCAACCGCGGTACACCCGGCCGAAGCCGGGCCAGTACGGCCAGGCCGCCACGCCGCCGGTGACGGCGAGGTCGCCGTGCAGAGCACGGGCCATCGCGGCGGCCCTTTCCTGCCAGCGGGCCTCACCGGTGACCACGGCGAGCTGGACGGCGGTGCGGCCCATCGCGAGGAACTCGTTGGTGGGCAGCTCGGCGCCTGCGAAGGAGACCGGCTCGTCGGGCAGCCAGCGGTAGAAGCCCCGCCCGTCCTCCGTCGTCCCCCACTGCTCGTCGTGCACACGCAGTGCGCGGTCCACCGCGTCGAGGTAGTCGGCGACGCGGCGGCGCACCGACGCGGGTACGACGTCCGGGCGCTCGCGGGCGAGCCGGGCCAGCCCGGCCATCGGGTAGGTGATCATGCCGGTCTGCGCGGCGAGCGAGACCATGGCCGGTCGCAGGACGAAGGTACCGGGGCTCAGCCGCCGGGGACCGTGGCCCGGCCGGTCGGACGGGAGCAGCCGCGCGGTGACCGCGGTGCGCTGCTCGTACGCGGTGTACAGGACCTGGTCGGCCCGGCGTTCGTCCAGCGGGTCGAGGCTGAGCCCCCTCGCCTCGGCGTCGGGCCGGCCCGGGCCCGCCACGGTGATGCTGAAGTGCCGGTCACCGTCCGCCGCGACGGTGACCTTGGCGGTCCTCGCGTGCGGCGGGCAGACCGTGACCTCCAGTGCGGGCCGGTCGTCCGTGTCGCACAGCACGGTGGAGGCTGCGGTGAACTTGTGGGCGCTGCTCCACACCGGCAGGCTGCGGCCGCGGAAGTCGCTCACGCCGCGCACGTCGTCGCGGGCCTGGAGAACCTGGTCGATCAACTCCGCGAGCCGCTCGGAGTAGGCGGGCCGGCCGGTGCGCTCGGCCATCAGCAGATAGCCCTGCATGCGCCACGAAGTGCCCCAACCGATCACTCCGGTTTCGTTGTGGGGCAGGGCGTCCGGGCCGTTCACTCCCACGAGGTTCCGCTCGATCTCGTGGAAGGAACGTATTCCGGTGCGGCGCAGGCCTAGGACCCGGTGTCTGAGATGTGGCATCGCGCGAGTATGCCACCCGGCCCGCACGGCCCACCACGGTCATCTGACCACGTATCAGCCCCCGGCGACCGATCCCAGGTACGCCGCCGTCTTCTCCGGCTCGTAGAAGAAGTTCTCGAAGTCGGCGGGGTTGTCGAAGCCGTTGGCGAAGCGGTCGGCGACCGGCTGGAGCTGGCCGGCCGCGCCGATGAGGTTGAGGATGTGCTCCGGCGGCGGGGACAGCATCGCGTTCGTCCACTTGGTGACGTGCTGGGCGGTGTCCCAGTAGCGGTCGAACGTCGCCCGCATCCACGCCTCGTCGAACTCCTTCTCGCCCTGCTCGAGGATCGAGGCGAGATAGGAGGCCGCGCACTTCGACGCGGAGTTGGAGCCCTGGCCGGTGATCGGGTCGTTGGCCACGACCACGTCGGCGACGCCCAGCACCAGGCCGCCGCCGGGCAGCCGGCCGATCGGGTTGCGGACGGTCGGGGCGTAGCGGCCGGCGAGCGTGCCGCCGGCGTCGGTCAGTTCGACCTTGGTGGCCCGCGCGTACTCCCAGGGGAGGAACTTCTCCATGAGTCCCAGGGTCAGGGCGAGGTGCTCGGCCGGGTCCTTGACGCCGTTGAAGACGTCCAGCGGGCCGCCGGGTATGCCCTCCCAGAACAGGATGTCGGCGCGGCCGGAGGTGGTGAACGTCGGCATGATGAACATCTCGCCGACGCCGGGCACCAGGTTGCAGCGGACGGCCTCCATGTCCGGGTGCTCCGGGCGCGGGCCCAGGCCGTGCACGTACGCCACCGCGAGGGCGCGCTGCGGCTCGCTGTACGGGGAGCGGGAGGCGTCGCGGCCGAACATCTGCACCAGCTCGCCCTTGCCCGCGGAGACGAGGACGAGGTCGTAGGCGCGGGAGAAGTAGTCGAGGTCGGAGACCGCGGCGCCGTGGATCACCAGCTGGCCGCCGCGCTGCGCGAACGTCTCCATCCAGCCGGCCATCTTCACGCGCTGGTCGACGGACTGCGCGTAGCCGTCGAGGCTGCCCACCCAGTCGATGGCGCGCTGGGTCGGGCCGGGGTCGTGCGAGCCGGGGGCCGCCACCGAGACACCGAGTCCCTCGATCCTGGGGGCCTGCTGCTCCCAGAAGTTCAGCTGGAGGTCGCGCTCGTGCTGAAGGGCCGTGTGGAACATGCACTGCGTCGACATCACCCGGCCGGCGCGGATCTCGTCCGCGGTCCGGTTGGACATCAGGGTGACCTCGTACCCGTGCGACTGGAGGCCGAGGGCGAGCTGGAGACCGGACTGGCCGGCTCCGACGACGAGTATCTTCCGCATGCGGGGCTGTCTCCTACTCGGGGGTTTCGTCGAGCGCGTGGCCCACCAGGGCCAGGAGGGTCTCGATCACGGAGATCCGGCGACGCGCGTCCATGATCATGACAGGTATGTGCTTCGGGATGGTCAGCGCCTCCCGTACGTCCTCCGGCTCGAACCGTTCGCTGTCGTCGAAGTGGTTGACGGCCACGACGTAGGGCAGCCCGCAGCTCTCGAAGTAGTCGAGCGCGGGGAAGCAGTCCTTCAGCCGGCGGGTGTCGGCGAGGACGACGGCGCCGATCGCGCCGCGCACCAGGTCGTCCCACATGAACCAGAACCGCTGCTGGCCCGGCGTGCCGAACAGGTAGAGCACCAGGTCGTCGTCGAGCGTGAGACGGCCGTAGTCCATGGCGACCGTGGTGGTGACCTTGTCCGGGGTGCCGGTCAGGTCGTCGGTCTCCTCGCTGGCCTCGGTCATCAGCGCCTCCGTCTGGAGGGGTGTGATCTCCGAGACGGTGCCGACGAGGGTGGTCTTGCCGACGCCGAAGCCGCCCGCGACCACGATCTTCGTGGCGACGGGGGCCCGGGTACGGTCCGTCTGCCAGGACTTCAGCTCCTCGTCCGGCTCGTCGAGGAGTGGGGAGACACCGAACGGGGTGTCGGCGTCAGAGACGACGGAGTCCACTCAGCACCCTTTCCAGCAGAGCGCGGTCGGGACGGCCCGAACCGTGACCGGTCCCGGTGCCGTACACACGGATCTTTCCCTGGTCCGCGAGGTCGCTGAGGAGCACCCGGACCACGCCGAGCGGCATCTTCAGCAGCGCGGCGATCTCGGCCACCGTGCGCATCCGGCGGCACAGTTCGACGATGGCCCGCATCTCCGGCATCACCCGGGTGGTGAGGGAACCGTTCGTCAGTTCCTTGCGCTTCTCGGACGCCTCGAGTTCGGCCGTGGCCGCCACGAACGTCTCGACGAGGAGGACGTGACCGAAGCGGGTACGGCCGCCGGTCAGCGAGTAGGGGCGGACGCGGGCCGGCCTGCGGTCGCCGCCCCGGACGGGGAGCTGCTGCCTGCGGTTCTTCGGCGTCGAACTCATCGGCTGCTCCCCGTCGTCTCCGATTCCAGGGATTTGCGCAGCTCGGTGCGGAGTTCGGGGGTCAGGACGTGTCCGGCCCGGCCCACGAACAGCGCCATGTGGTAGGCCACCACGTTCATGTCGCAGTCGGCGGAGCCGTGCACACCGAGTAGCGAGCCGTCGCTGATCGACATCACGAAGAGGCTGCCCTCGTCCATGGCGACCATCGTGTGCTTAACACCGCCGAACTCCATGAGCTTGGCGGCGCCGATGGTGAGGCTGCCGATGCCGGACACGATGGTGGCCAGGTCGGCGGCGGAACCTCGCGGGCCGGTGGGTTTGGCTCCCAGGGACTGGCGTGCCGCGTCGTTGCGGTCCTGGTCCGAGGAGAGCAGGAGCAGACCGTCGGAGGAGACGACGGCGACGGACTGGATGCCCGGGACTTCCTCCACCAGGTTGCTCAACAACCAGTGCAGGTTACGGGCTTCACTGCTCAGTCCGAAGGTACTGGGCGCGGTCAACTGCTTGCCTCCTCGACTGTGCCCCCCGTGTCTTCTGCGGCGTGTGCGTGTGCTTGAAGGGGTGACGGGACCTTGTTGTGGCCCGTCTGCTCGGCGATCTCCGCCTCGACATCGCGGTAGCCGGCCTCCGCCCCCCGGCGGAAGCCACCGAGGCGGCGGCGGAGGGCGTCGGCGTCCACGGATCCGCTGCGCTGGCGGGGGGCCGGGGTGGGTGAGGTCAGTCTGGGGGTGCGCTTGGGCAGACCCTTGTCGGTGACGATCTCTTCCGAGGCGTCGGGGGTCCGACTGTGCTCCGCGTCGTCCGCGGACTCGGCGTCCGCGGATTCGGCGTCTGCGGATTCGGCGTCTGCGGATTCGGCGTCTGCGGGCTCGGCGTCCGCGGGCTCTGGGGCGGCCTGTGGTTCGGTCGCCTCCGTCTCCTGTTCGGCTTCCGGGGCCGGGGTCGGTGCCGGGGCCGGTGCCGACTCCTTCTTCGGCTCCTTCTCCGACTCCTCTTCCGCCGGAATCAGAAGTTCCATCGTCGTCTCGGCCGGAGTCTCCGGCTCCGCGGCCTGTACGGCCCGCTCGGCCGCCTCGACCAGCGGGTCACCGCCGTTCTTCGGGCGGCCCGGCAGGACGTTGGAGTTGGCCTCCGCGTCCGCGCCGGGGAGCGAGAAGGTGTGCGTGCCGGCGGCCGGGGCGGGCGCGGGGACGGCGGCGGCCGGCGAGGTGGCGAGCAGGGACGTCGGGAGGACGACGACGGCCGCGACCCCGCCCTGCTTCTGCTCGCGCAACTGCACGCGCACCCCGTGCCGGTGGGCGAGCCGCGCCACGACGTACAGGCCGAGACCGAGCCCCTCCTCGCCCTCCTGCTCGTACGGCGAGTCCGGGGCGAACGCGGCGAGGCGGGCGTTGAGGCCGGTCAGGCGCTCCTCGGTCATGCCGATGCCCTCGTCCTGGACGGAGAGCATGACCTCGCCGTTCTCCAGGAGCCACCCGGAGACCTCGACGGGCAGGTCGGGCGGCGAGAACGAGGTGGCGTTCTCCAGGAGTTCGGCCAGGAGGTGGCTCAGGTCGTCCGCGGCGAAGCCGGCCACGTGCGCGTGCGGCGGCAGCGCGGAGATCCGCACGCGCTCGTAGCGTTCGATCTCGCTGACGGCGGCGCGGACGACGTCGACCAGCGGGATGGGGCCGGCGTGCTGCTGGACGTGTTCCGTGCCGGCCAGGACCAGGAGGTTCTCGCTGTGCCGGCGCATGACGGTGGCGAAGTGGTCGAGCTTGAAGAGGGTGGCCAGCCGGTCGGGGTCCTGCTCGCGCTCCTCCAGGCCCTCGATGACCGCCAGCTGGCGTTCGACGAGGCCGAGGGTGCGCAGCGAGAGGTTGACGAAGGTGCCGCCGATGCTGCCGCGCAGCCGCTCCAGCTGGGCGGCGGAGTCGGCGAGTTCGGCGCGCAGTTCCTCGCGGGCGTCGGCCATCCGCTGGCGCTGCCCGACGAGGTGCTTGCGGTCGGACTCCAGGGTGGTGACGCGCTCCTGGAGGGCGGCGGCGTGCTCGTGCAGCGCGTTCACGGAGCGGACGACCTGGGCGAACTCGTCGTTGCGGCCGGTGAACCGGACGGGCTCCTCCGCCGCCGGGTTCTCGGCGCCGGCCAGCCGGGCGGAGCCGATGCGCAGGACGGCGAGCGGGCGGGTGAGGCTGCGGGCCATGGCGGTGGCGATGCCGATGGCCAGCAGGATCAGCGCGCCGAGCAGGGCGATGCGGATCTCCAGCGCGGTGACGTCGTCGTCGCGCAGCTGGGCGAGGTCCTTGGTGCGGCGGTCGTAGAGGGAGGACTCGGTGCCGCGCATCAGCTCGACGCGTGCGGCGAGCGCGGCGTCGAGCTTCTTGGTGTTGGTGGCGAGGTCGTCGTCGCTCAGCGCCGGCTGGTCGGTAAGGGACGTCAGGTACTTCTCGGCGCTCTCGACGTCGCCGCCGGTGACCGTGGAGTCGTAGGAGTCGACCGCCTCTTCGGGCGCGCTCTCCCGGAAGGCGCCGAGGGAGGCGTCGGAGCGCAGGCGGGCCTGCTGGGCGGCGGCCGTCAGGGCGTCGCGCTGCTCGGTGTCGGCGTCGGAGGAGACCTTCTCGGTCGAGGTCCGGCCGGTGACGGGGTCGTAGACGCTCTCGGTGGACGTCGGCATGTTCAGTGCGGCGAGCAGCAGTCCGCGGGTCGCGGCGGCCTGCTGGACGGCGGTGTCCAGCTCGGCGAGGGCGTACGCGCCGGAGCCGCGCGGGGCGGCATCCGCTCGGCGAGCAGCTCGGCCAGACCGTGCAGCGCGGTGATGGCCTCGGAGTACGCCTCGTGCGCCTGGAGCGCGGTGCTCCGGCCGGTGAGGGCCTCCTGGCGCACGGTCGCGATGCCGTCGAGGTCCTTGCGGAGCGCGGTGGGCGTGTCGGTGTCGGCGGTCAGCTCGCGCACCTGCCGGTCCACGCGGGCGCTGCCCTCCGGGGAGGGCGCCTTGGACCTGGTACGGCCGGCCGCGACGTAGACGGTGACCTCGTCGCGTTCGTCGGCGAGCGCCTGGGCGAGCGCGAGCGCGTCCTGGGTCTGCTCGGCCAGGGTGACCAGGTCCTGGGAGTCCTTCAACTGCCCGGAGGCGTCGAGGACGGAGGGCGCGCCCGCTACGGCGATGGTGGCGGCGACCACTGCCACCGCGACGATCAGCCGGTTGCGTACGTGGGTGGGACGGCCCTTGCCGACAGGGGCACGCTCCGCGCCTCCCTCGGAGGCCGTCCTGCCGCCTGGGCGCCGAGGCCGCGTCTTCTGCACCGGTGCTCGCATTCCTGACTCGTGTACCCATGGGCCGGATGACACACCGTCAGCTGGCGTGTCCTGTCCGGTACGGTTCCCGACCCTCCCAGTGCCGGTGGGCAGGGGTCGCGCATCGCATGCCCCGCCACCCGAAGGAGTGAACATCGGAGGGGAGTTGGCGGGCAAGTTCCTCCGGCGTGTGCGACGGCCCTGCCCGGCGGGCCGGTTGGACGTGAGCGGCAGCCTTTGGCAGTATTCGCCGCCACGCGTTCCCGGAGTGCTTCATTCCCGCCCAAAACAGGCGTCTGACCTGCACGGGTGCACCGACCCGGCGAGTGTTGCCAGCCTTTTGCGGAGGGCGTGAAGGGGTCGTGCAGACTGGATGGATGCGAACGGAACTTGTGTCGGAGCCCGGCGATCACGGCCGGCCCAACGAGGACTTCGCGAGTGTCGGACTTCCCGCCTCCGGACAGGGCGGTTCCCTGGTGCTCCTGGACGGGGTGACGCCGCCCCCGGGCAACTCGGGCTGTCTGCATTCGGTTCCGTGGTTCACGGCGCGCCTGGGCGGCGCCCTGACCGAACTGACCGTTTCCCTCCCGGATGTTCCCCTGGTCGAGGCGCTGAGCCGCGCCCTCACGCGTACCGCCGAGGCGCACGCCGGAACCTGTGACCTTTCTCACCCGCGTACGCCACAGGCAACCGTGGTCGTGGCGCGCTGGTCGCCGGAGACGGTCGACTTCCTGGTGCTGTCCGACTCGGCCCTCCTGCTGGCCTCCCCCGACGGCACGGTCACGGCCGTCCGCGACGACCGTCTCGACCGGGTGCCGCGGGCCCTGCTCGCCAGCGCGGAGATCTGCGACGCCCGCGCCCGCAACAGGGAAGGCGGTTTCTTCACGGCCGCCGCGGACCCGTCGGTGGCGCCCGCGCGGTGACCGGCTCCGTCCCGCGCGAGGGCGTGGCCGCCCTGGCCGCCCTGAGCGACGGGGTCACCCGCTGGGTGGAGACGTTCCGCGAGGGCGACTGGACGGACCTGTTCGCCCTCGTCGCCAAGCAGGGCGCGCAGGCGGTGGTGGAGCGGGTGCGGGAGCTGGAACGGGCGGACACCGACCGCGCGTTCCTGGGGCGGGCCAAGACGCACGACGACGCCACGGCCGTGTACGTGGAGCTGTGATCCTCCGGCCGGGGCCCCCGCGGGCCCCCGAGGTGGGGCTACTTGGCCATGCCCTGGTTCAACTCGTGCAGCAGCCGCGCCAGTTCGGAGACCTCTCCGCGGTCCCAGTGGGCGAGCTGGCTGACGTACCGCGCGCGGCGCGCCTCGCGGACGCGGCCGACCCGGGTACGGCCCTCCTCGGTCAGGTCGACCAGCCAGGCCCGCCCGTCCGCCGGGTCGGGCTCGCGGGCGATGAGCCCGAGCTGTTCCAGGGCGCGCAGCTGGCGGGACATGGTCGCCTTGCCGACGCCGATGTAGGCGGCCAGCTCGGTCGCGCGCTGCCGGCCCAGCTCCTCCAGCCGGACGAGGAGGCCGTAGGCGGCGGACTCCAGGTCGGGGTGGACCTCGCGGGCCATCTCACCCTGGTTGGCGCGGGCGCGGCGCAGCAGCACCGTCAGCTCCCGCTCCAGGGAGAGGAACTCCGGGTCCACACCGCCCGGCGACGCCGGGTCCACTCCGCCCGGCGACGCCGGGTCCACTCCGCTCGGCGACTTCGGGGATCCGCTCCCGCGTCCGTCGCCGTTTCCGTCCTCGTGCACGTCAGCACTCCTGATCAGGTTTTCCCGCGCTGGAAGTTTCCGCCCGTTTCCGCCATTGCCGCAGCTCCGCAAGTATTTCGCAGCCTGGGACTTCCGGCGGCTTCCGGGGGCCGTTGCCGGCCCTCGTTCCACGTGCGCAGCTTCCGGTACCGCTGAAGAGCCTGACCCCGCGCAGCGCGAAGGCCCGGGCTCCCTCACGAGAACCCGGGCCTTCCCCGACGCGGCGGCGTCCGTCACGCCGCCACCGGAACCTCCGGCGCGGCCGCGTTCGTCGCCGGGGACAGCGCCAGCTCCAGGACCTGGCGGACGTCCGTGACGGCGTGGACGTCCAGCTTGTCCAGCACCTCCGCGGGGACGTCGTCCAGGTCGGCCTCGTTGCGCTTCGGGATGACGACGGTCGTCACGCCCGCCCGGTGCGCGGCGAGCAGCTTCTGCTTCACCCCGCCGATGGGCAGGACGCGGCCGGTGAGGGAGACCTCGCCGGTCATCGCCACGTCGGTGCGGACGAGTCGTCCGCTCAGCAGGGACGCCAGGGCCGTCGTCATCGTGACGCCCGCGCTGGGGCCGTCCTTGGGCACCGCGCCCGCCGGGAAGTGGATGTGCACGCCCCGGTCCTTGAGGTCTGCCACCGGCAGTTCCAGCTCGGCGCCGTGGGAGCGCAGGAAGCTCAGCGCGATCTGCGCCGACTCCTTCATCACGTCGCCGAGCTGACCGGTCAGGGTCAGGCCCGCGGCGCCCGTCTCCGGGTCGGCCAGGGACGCCTCGACGAAGAGGACGTCACCGCCGGCGCCGGTGACCGCGAGGCCGGTCGCGACACCCGGTACGGCCGTGCGCCGCTCGGCCGGGTCCTGGGCGGACTCGGGCACGTGGTGCGGGCGGCCGATCAGGGCACGCAGGTCCTCCTCGCGGACGGTGAAGGGCAGCTCCCGCTCGGCCAGTTCGTGCTGGGCGGCGACCTTGCGCAGCAGCCGGGCGATGGACCGCTCCAGGGTGCGCACGCCGGCCTCGCGCGTGTACTCGCCGGCCAGCTTGCGCAGCGCGCTCTCGTCGAGGGTCACCTCGTCCTTGGCGAGCCCCGCCCGCTCCAGCTGACGCGGGAGCAGGTGGTCACGGGCGATGACGACCTTCTCGTCCTCGGTGTAGCCGTCGAGGCGGACCAGCTCCATGCGGTCGAGCAGGGCCTCGGGGATGGCTTCCAGGACGTTGGCGGTGGCGAGGAAGACGACGTCGCTCAGGTCCAGCTCCACCTCCAGGTAGTGGTCCCGGAAGGTGTGGTTCTGCGCCGGGTCCAGTACCTCCAGCAGGGCCGCCGCCGGGTCGCCCCGGAAGTCGGAGCCGACCTTGTCGATCTCGTCGAGCAGGACGACGGGGTTCATGGCCCCGGCCTCCTTGATCGCCCGCACGATCCGGCCGGGCAGCGCGCCGACGTACGTACGGCGGTGGCCGCGGATCTCGGCCTCGTCGCGCACGCCGCCGAGGGCGACGCGGACGAACTTGCGGCCCATTGCGTGGGCGACGGACTCGCCGAGGCTGGTCTTGCCGACGCCGGGCGGGCCGACGAGTGCGAGCACGGCACCGCCGCGCCGCCCGCCGACGACGCCGAGGCCCCGGTCGCTGCGGCGCTTGCGCACCGCGAGGTACTCGGTGATCCGCTCCTTCACGTCGTCGAGACCGGCGTGCTCGGCGTTCAGGATCGCCTTGGCGCCCCGGATGTCGTAGACGTCCTCGGTCCGCTCGTTCCACGGCAGTTCGAGGACGGTGTCCAGCCAGGTGCGGATCCAGGAGCCCTCGGGGGACTGGTCGCTGGACCGCTCCAGCTTGTCGACCTCCTTGAGCGCGGCCTCGCGGACCTTCTCGGGCAGGTCGGCGGCCTCGACGCGCGCGCGGTAGTCGTCGGACTCCTCGCCCTGCTCCTCGCCGTTCAGCTCGCGCAGTTCCTTGCGGACGGCGTCCAGCTGGCGGCGGAGCAGGAACTCGCGCTGCTGCTTGTCGACGCCCTCCTGGACGTCCTTGGCGATGGTCTCGGCGACATCCTGCTCGGCGAGGTGGTCGCGCAGCTGCCGGGTGGCGGCCTTGAGCCGGGCGACCGGGTCGGCGGTCTCCAGCAGTTCCACCTTCTGGGCGGTGGTCAGGAAGGGCGAGTAGCCGGAGTTGTCGGCGAGGGCGGAGACGTCCTCGATGGCCTGGACCCGGTCGACGACCTGCCAGGCGCCGCGCTTGCGCAGCCAGGCGGTGGCGAGCGCCTTGTACTCCTTGACCAGCTCGGTGACGTGGCCGGGCAGGGGATCGGGGACGCTCTCGTCGATCCTCGTCCCCTCGACCCACAGCGCCGCACCGGGGCCGGTGGTGCCGGCGCCGATCTTCACACGGCCACGGCCGCGGATCAGGGCGCCCGGGTCACCGTCGGCGAGCCGGCCGACCTGCTCGACCGTGCCCAGCACGCCGGTGCTCGCGTACGCCCCGTCGATGCGCGGCACCAGGAGGACCCGGGGCTTGCCGGGCTCGGAGCGGGCGGCGGCCTGCGCGGCCTCGACCGCGGCGCGTACGTCGTTGTCGTTGAGGTCGAGCGGAACCACCATCCCCGGCAGCACGACCTCGTCGTCGAGCGGCAGCACGGGCAGGGTGAGCGGTGTGGACGGCGCGGACTCAGCAGCCATGATCTCCCCTTAGGCAGTCAAGTTGAGTTATGCCGACTCAATGCACGTGAGCCCCGCATTGTTCCCCACCCCGGTCGCCGTTCGCTGTCAGCGATCACGACTGCCACGACCGGCGTACGGGCACATAGGGTCACCGTAATGGCCAGATGGCCACTGAGACCATTACGGGAGCATTCGTGGACGGCGTCGTACGGGCGTGGGTGGACGGCTGGGTCGTGTCGCGCGGGGCCGCCCCGCCGGTGCGCGAGCCCTGGGGGTTCACGGTGGACGTTGGCCAGTCGGCGCATGTGTCGCGGCATGTCCTCGCGGCGGTCGGCGACGGCGTCGAGGAGCAGACCGTGCGCAAGATCGCGGACGGCGTCACCGCGACCGGGGTGTGGCTGAAGGTGTTCCAGGACCCCGCTCTGGTCGGGCGCTGGCTCGGGGACGACTGGTGGGTGGATCCGGAACCGGGCTGGCTGATGACCGTGCCGCTGCCGGCCCACGGGGGCCACACGCGCGTGCCCGACGGCTACCGCCTGCGCCGCTGGACGCGCGGGGGCGTCACCCGCCTCCTGGTCACCACGCCCGACGGCTCCTTCGCCGCCCGTGGCCAGCTCGCCCCGACCGGCGGCACCGCGGTCTTCGACCAGATCGAGACCGCGCCCGGGCACCAGCGCCGTGGCCTGGGCAGCCTGGTGATGCGCACCCTTGCCGAGACGGCGGCGGCGGAAGGCGCGGAGACGGGCGTCCTGGCGGGCACCCCTGCCGGGCGGGCCCTGTACGAATCACTGGGCTGGACGGTGACGGCACCGATGACCAGCGCGAAGTTCACGGGCGACGGCCGGGCCTCCTCCGACTAGCCGCACCGGTCACCCGGCTCCCGACGGCCTCCGCCGCACCCCACCGCCGTACCCACGGCCAGGTCGCGACGCCGATCGCCAGGGCCAGCAGGTGACCCCAGTTGCTCAGCGGGTCGGTGAGGGCAAGCAGGTCCTGGAGGAGCATTCCGCCGAACACCGCGAGCAGCGGCCAGCGCAGCCAGGGCGTCAGGAGGCCGGCCAGCGCGCCGACGCTCGCGGCGACGCCGAAGCTGATGCCGTAGTCGAGGCGGTGCAGCGAGCTGTCCGGGAGATGACCCACGAGGACGGCCAGGCCGACGGGGACCTCGGTCGCCAGGGTGGCCAGCACATGCCCGAGCAGGAAGACCCCGGCCGTGCGGACACCGCCGATGCGCCGCTCCAGCGCCGTGAGCACCAGCAGGAAACCCAGCACGAACGGCGACGCGACCCCGCCGGCCACCCACAGCGCGCTGGCCGCCAGCACCGGTACCGGGGCGCTGAGCAGATGAGCGACGTCGGTGCTGGAGTTCTCGTGCAGAAACCGTACGAGGGCGGAGTCGGCATGGGCGGTGACGTACGAGGTGACGGCCAGGACGACGGCGTAGAAGAAGGTGAAGGGGGTGCCGGTGGGCGTGGGAAGCGGATGCCACGGGCGCGGGCGGGGCCGACCGCCCCGCGCGCTGTCGGCCCCGGGGCCGGACGGGCCGCGCCCGTCGGGGCCGGGGGCGCGTTGGCGGGGAACGCCGTCCAGGAGACCTGAGACGTCGGGAAGGGGCGGGGGCGAGCCGGTCGGGCCGGACGCCGCCGAACCGGTCAGCGTGCGTTCCAACGTGAGGCGCTCCTTCCTTTTCCTTCACCTTTGGTCGCCGACGACGCCCTGTCTGTGACCCACGCCACGAGACGGCCGATGCACAGCAACCTCCAAGGCCCCGCCCGTACCCACGGACGTCGACGGCGCCTACCCCGATCGCCCTCGTTCGAACGCCCCTCCCCCGATAAATCTCAACAAGCCGTCAGGGCCGGTGCCAAGATGGTCCGATGCCCATCTCCTACGACACCCCCGAAGTCCTGGACCGTCGTGAGGGCCCCTACGGCGAGGTCGTCCTGCGCCGGCACGGGGGGCTGCTCCAGATCATCGCCAACGGCTGCTTCCTGATGGACACCTCCGACGGCCGCTCCGAACGCCTGCTGGTGGACGCCGCGCTCACCGCGCTGGACGGCCGCCCCGCACCGCACGTACTGATCGGCGGCCTGGGCGTCGGGTTCTCGCTCGCACACGCCGCAGCCGACCCCCGCTGGGGCCGCATCACGGTCGTCGAGCGCGAACCGGCCGTCATCGACTGGCACCTCGACGGCCCGCTCGCCGACCTCTCCCGCCCCGCGCTCGCCGACCCGCGCACCGCGATCGTGCGAGCGGATCTGCTCGACTACGTCAATGAGACATCCGACACGTTCGACGCGCTGTGCCTCGACATCGACAACGGGCCCGCCTGGACCGTCACGGAGGGCAACGGCGGGCTGTACTCACCGGCCGGACTCGCAAACTGCGCGCGGATGTTGAGGCCCGGCGGGGTACTCGCGGTGTGGTCCGCCCAGCCCTCTCCCAATTTCGAGGGAACCTTGGGGAATGCCGGGTTCCAACAGGTGCGTACCGAAGAGATCCCGGTTGCCCGAGGCGTGCCGGACGTCGTGCACCTCGCCGTCCGACCTGGATAGCAAAGCCGCGGTGACTCCCCGTACGCTGCTGCCCTGACGCAGATGATTAAGGCGTCAACCGCAGTCATGCGCAGAAAAGGAATCACCCCACTGGTTCCGGAAAGCACGATTCAGGGGCGGGCGATGGAGCAGACACACACCGCACACAACGGCACGGCCACGGCGACACCCGGTGCGCAGCGGCGGGTTCTGGTGGTCGAGGACGACCCCACGATCGTCGACGCCATCGCGGCCCGCCTGCGTGCCGAGGGATTCCTCGTGCAAACGGCGGGCGACGGACCGGCGGCCGTCGACACCGCGGAGGCCTGGCAGCCCGACCTGCTGATCCTCGACATCATGCTGCCCGGTTTCGACGGTCTGGAGGTCTGCCGGCGTGTGCAGGCCGCCCGCCCGGTGCCGGTGCTGATGCTCACCGCGCGCGACGACGAGACCGACATGCTGGTCGGCCTCGGCGTGGGCGCCGACGACTACATGACCAAGCCGTTCTCCATGCGGGAGCTGGCCGCGCGCGTGCACGTCCTGCTGCGCCGCGTGGAGCGCGCCGCGATCGCCGCCTCGACGCCGCGCAGCGGGATACTGCGGCTCGGCGAACTGGAGATCGACCACGCGCAGCGCCGGGTCCGGGTCCGCTCGGACGACGTGCATCTCACGCCCACCGAGTTCGACCTGCTGGTCTGCCTGGCGAACACCCCGCGCGCGGTGCTCTCCCGTGAGCAGTTGCTGGCGGAGGTGTGGGACTGGGCGGACGCCTCGGGCACCCGCACCGTCGACAGCCACATCAAGGCGCTGCGGCGGAAGATCGGCGCCGAGCGGATCCGCACGGTGCACGGCGTGGGCTACGCGCTGGAGACCCCGACGCCATGAGCCGCGGGCCGGACGGACCGAGGAGCTCCGGGGAACCCTGGGGCGGTGTGCGCCCGTTCTCGATCAAGACCAAGCTGGGGACGCTGGTCGTCATCTCGGTGCTGATCACCACCGGGCTGATGGTGATCGCCATGCGCACCGAGACCGAGCTGCGCTTCATCACGGTCTTCTCGATGATCGCCACCCTGCTGATCACCCAGTTCGTGGCGCACTCGCTGACCTCGCCGCTGGACGAGATGAACACCGTGGCCCGGTCCATCTCGCACGGCGACTACACCCGCCGGGTCAGCGAGAACCGCCGCGACGAGCTGGGCGACCTGGCCCAGACGATCAACGTCATGGCGGACGAGCTGGAGGCACAGGACCGTCAGCGCAAGGAGCTGGTGGCCAACGTCTCGCACGAACTGCGCACCCCCATCGCGGGTCTGCGCGCCGTCCTGGAGAACGTGGTCGACGGGATCTCCGAGGCCGACCCCGAGACCATGCGGACGGCGCTGAAGCAGACGGAGCGGCTGGGCAGGCTGGTGGAGACCCTGCTGGACCTGTCCCGCCTCGACAACGGCGTCGTACCGCTGCGCAGGCGGCGCTTCGAGGTGTGGCCGTACCTGTCCGGGGTGTTGAAGGAGGCCAACATGGTCGCCTCGGCGCGCGCCACGATGGGCTCGGGCGGCAGCCACACCCGCACGGACGTCCATCTGCACCTGGACGTGACCCCTCCGGAGCTGACCGCGCACGCGGACCCGGAGCGCATCCACCAGGTCGTCGCGAACCTCATCGACAACGCGGTCAAGCACAGTCCGCCGCACGGACGGGTGACGGTCAGGGCACGGCGCGGGCCCCTGCCGGAGTCACTGGAGCTGGAGGTCCTGGACGAGGGCCCCGGCATTCCGCGTTCGGAGTGGCACCGGGTCTTCGAGCGGTTCAACCGGGGAGCCGTCCGCCGGCCGCACGGCCCGGGCAGCGACGGCGGCACGGGACTGGGGCTGGCGATCGCCCGCTGGGCGGTCGATCTGCACGGAGGCCGGATCGGAGTGGCCGAATCCGAGCGGGGTTGCCGGATTCTTATCACTCTTCCGGGAGAGTCTTCCGTCCCAAGTTGACGTAAAGTGCGAAGCGGAGCCACAAGATCCATGGACGTTCGCGCAGTCGGACACGTGTGATCAGGCACCCCGCCGACCCAGGTCGGCCCAGGTCCGCACGCTGAGCGTGCGCGACCTGCATCAATGGATCCCGCTCACAGAGCAACCGCGTTTGTTTCCCGCCATTTCCACCCCCGAAACAGCCCTTCCGATGTGACTTACGCGACGATGCGGTGGCCCGGCCTGACCTTCACCCTCCGGGAGGCGTAGCCTTTATTCCCGCTGTCCATCACCTTGTGAAGCGGAAGAGGGCGGTTGCCGCCGTGTCGCCACAGTCCCCCAGTAACGCATCGAGCATCTCGACCGACGCAGACCAAACGGGCAAGAATCCCGCGGCCGCGTTCGGACCGAACGAGTGGCTCGTCGACGAGATCTATCAGCAGTACCTCCAGGACCCGAATTCGGTAGACCGTGCCTGGTGGGACTTCTTCGCCGACTACAAGCCGGGCGCCGCCGCGCCCTCGGCTCCGGCGGGTACTGCGGCCGCGGGGGCCGCAGCGACCACCAGCACGCCCGCGGCTCCCGTCGCACCCGCGGCGCCGGCCGCCGCGGCCGCTCCGGCCCAGGCCGCGCCCGCAGCCCCGGCTCCCGCACCTGCGCCGGTCGCCCCGACGCCCCCGGCGGCCGCTCCGGCTCCCGCCAAGGCCGCGGCCCCGGCCGCGAAGCCGGCCGCCAAGGCCGAGCCCGCCGCCTCTCCCGAGGGCCCCGAGTACGTGACG
Organism: Streptomyces phaeoluteigriseus; assembly: GCF_001896135.2. Taxonomy (GTDB): domain Bacteria; phylum Actinomycetota; class Actinomycetes; order Streptomycetales; family Streptomycetaceae; genus Streptomyces; species Streptomyces phaeoluteigriseus. The sequence continues at coordinate 161,987 of NZ_MPOH02000020.1, read as the reverse complement.
CTGCGCGGCCCGTCCGCCGCGGTCGTCAAGAACATGAACGCCTCGCTGGAACTGCCCACGGCCACGTCCGTGCGCGCGGTCCCGGTGAAGCTGCTGTTCGACAACCGCATCGTCATCAACAACCACCTCAAGCGCGCCCGGGGCGGGAAGATCTCCTTCACGCACCTGATCGGCTTCGCGATGGTGCAGGCCATCAAGGCCATGCCGTCGATGAACTGGCACTACGCGGAGAAGGACGGGAAGCCCACCCTCGTCAAGCCGCCGCACGTCAACTTCGGCCTGGCCATCGACCTGGTGAAGCCCAACGGCGACCGCCAGCTCGTCGTCGCCGGCATCAAGAAGGCCGAGACGCTGAACTTCTTCGAGTTCTGGCAGGCCTACGAGGACATCGTCCGCCGCGCCCGTGACGGCAAGCTGACGATGGACGACTTCACCGGCGTCACCGTCTCGCTGACCAACCCCGGCGGCCTCGGCACCGTCCACTCCGTCCCGCGCCTGATGCCCGGCCAGTCGGTCATCATGGGCGTCGGCTCGATGGACTACCCGGCGGAGTTCCAGGGCACCAGCCAGGACACCCTGAACAAGCTCGGCATCTCGAAGGTCATGACGCTCACGTCGACCTACGACCACCGGGTCATCCAGGGCGCCGCCTCCGGCGAGTTCCTGCGCATCGTCGCGAACCTCCTCCTCGGCGAGCAGGGTTTCTACGACGACATCTTCGAGGCGCTGCGCATCCCCTACGAGCCGGTCCGCTGGCTCAAGGACATCGACGCCAGCCACGACGACGACGTCACCAAGGCCGCCCGCGTCTTCGAGCTGATCCACTCCTACCGGGTCCGCGGCCATGTCATGGCCGACACCGACCCGCTGGAGTACCGCCAGCGCAAGCACCCCGACCTGGACATCACCGAGCACGGTCTGACGCTCTGGGACCTGGAGCGCGAGTTCGCCGTCGGCGGCTTCGCGGGCAAGTCCCTGATGAAGCTGCGCGACATCCTCGGCGTGCTGCGCGACTCGTACTGCCGCACCACCGGCGTCGAGTTCATGCACATCCAGGACCCCAAGCAGCGCAGGTGGATCCAGGACCGCATCGAGCGCTCGCACACCAAGCCGGAGCGCGAGGAGCAGCTGCGCATCCTGCGCCGGCTGAACGCGGCGGAGGCCTTCGAGACCTTCCTGCAGACGAAGTACGTCGGCCAGAAGCGCTTCTCCCTGGAGGGCGGCGAGTCCGTCATCCCGCTGCTCGACGCGGTGCTGGACTCGGCCGCCGAGTCCCGCCTCGACGAGGTCGTCATCGGCATGGCCCACCGCGGCCGGCTGAACGTCCTGGCCAACATCGTCGGCAAGTCGTACGCGCAGATCTTCCGCGAGTTCGAGGGCAACCTCGACCCGAAGTCGATGCACGGCTCCGGCGACGTCAAGTACCACCTGGGCGCCGAGGGCACCTTCACCGGCCTGGACGGCGAGCAGATCAAGGTCTCGCTCGCCGCGAACCCCTCCCACCTGGAGGCGGTCGACCCGGTTCTGGAGGGCATCGCCCGCGCCAAGCAGGACATCATCAACAAGGGCGGCACGGACTTCACGGTCCTGCCGGTGGCGATCCACGGCGACGCGGCCTTCGCGGGCCAGGGCGTGGTGGCCGAGACCCTGAACATGTCGCAGCTGCGGGGCTACCGCACCGGCGGCACGGTCCACATCGTCATCAACAACCAGGTCGGCTTCACCGCGGCCCCCGAGTCCTCGCGTTCCTCCATGTACGCGACGGACGTGGCCCGCATGATCGAGGCCCCGATCTTCCACGTGAACGGCGACGACCCGGAGGCCGTGGTCCGCGTCGCGCGGCTCGCCTTCGAGTTCCGCCAGGCGTTCAACAAGGACGTGGTGATCGATCTCATCTGCTACCGCCGCCGCGGTCACAACGAGTCGGACAACCCGGCCTTCACCCAGCCGCTGATGTACGACCTGATCGACAAGAAGCGCTCGGTGCGCAAGCTCTACACCGAGTCCCTCATCGGTCGCGGCGACATCACCCTGGAAGAGGCCGAGCAGGCGCTCCAGGACTACCAGGGCCAGCTGGAGAAGGTCTTCACGGAGGTCCGCGAGGCCACCGCGCAGCCCGCCCCCGGCACCTCCCCCGACCCGCAGGACGGCTTCCCGGTCGCGGTGAACACCGCGATCTCGGCGGAGGTCGTCAAGCGCATCGCCGAGTCCCAGGTCAACATCCCCGACCACATCACCGCCCACCCGCGCCTGCTGCCCCAGCTCCAGCGCCGGGCCACGATGGTCGAGGACGGCACGATCGACTGGGGCATGGGCGAGACGCTGGCCGTCGGCTCCCTCCTCCTGGAGGGCGTCCCGGTCCGCCTGGCCGGCCAGGACTCCCAGCGCGGTACGTTCGGACAGCGGCACGCCGTGATCATCGACCGGGAGACCGGCGAGGAGTTCACGCCGCTGATGTACCTCGCGGACGAGCAGGCGCGCCTGAACGTCTACAACTCCCTCCTCTCCGAGTACGCGGCGATGGGCTTCGAGTACGGCTACTCGCTGGCCCGCCCCGACGCGCTCGTGCTGTGGGAGGCCCAGTTCGGCGACTTCGTCAACGGCGCCCAGACGGTCGTGGACGAGTTCATCTCTTCGGCGGAGCAGAAGTGGGGCCAGACGTCCGGCGTCACCCTGCTCCTCCCGCACGGCTACGAGGGCCAGGGCCCGGACCACTCGTCCGCCCGCCCGGAGCGCTTCCTCCAGATGTGCGCCCAGAACAACATGACGGTCGCCATGCCGACCCTGCCGTCGAACTACTTCCACCTCCTGCGGTGGCAGGTGCACAACCCGCACCACAAGCCGCTGGTCGTCTTCACCCCGAAATCGATGCTGCGCCTCAAGGCCGCGGCGTCGAAGGCGGAGGAGTTCACGACGGGCCAGTTCCGCCCGGTCATCGGCGACGCCTCGGTCGACCCGGCCGCCGTCAAGAAGGTCGTCTTCTGCGCCGGCAAGGTCTACTACGACCTGGAGTCCGAGCGTCAGAAGCGCGGCTCCACGGACACGGCGATCATCCGCATCGAGCGCCTGTACCCGCTGCCGGGTGCCGAGCTCCAGGCGGAGATCGCCAAGTACCCGAACGCCGAGAAGTACCTGTGGGCCCAGGAGGAGCCGGCCAACCAGGGTGCCTGGCCGTTCATCGCCCTGAACCTGATCGACCACCTGGACCTGGCCGTCGGCGCGGACGTGCCGCACGGCGAGCGCCTGCGCCGCATCTCGCGGCCGCACGGCTCGTCCCCGGCGGTCGGCTCGGCCAAGCGTCACCAGGCCGAGCAGGAGCAGTTGGTGCGTGAGGTGTTCGAGGCGTAGACGTCCTCGACCCTCGGACAGCGGCCGCCGCACCCCTCGCACGGGGTGCGGCCCGGCCGTTTGCGCCCGCTTATCCTTGGCTCATGTACTTCACGGACCGTGGCATCGAAGAGCTGGAGAAGAGGCGCGGCGCGGAGGAGGTCACCTTCGAGTGGCTCGCCGAGCAGCTGCGGACGTTCGTCGACCTGAACCCGGACTTCGAGGTCCCGGTGGAGCGGCTGGCGACGTGGCTGGCCCGGCTGGACGACGAGGACGACGAGTGACGAGTCGCGAGTGACCACGTGACGCGTGACGCGTGTAGTGAGACGTGTGACGTGTGACGCCTATGTCCACCGACGTCACGTCGGTTGTGTGCACGGGGCGCCCTGATGGGCGTCCCTTTTTCGTGCCCTGCGAGGGCCCGCAGGGGGAGGGCGTCGAGCCGGTCACCGGAAAGAGTGTCTTGACTTTCGAAGCCCGCGATATATCGTGTTTCACATGAGACGCGATATGGCGTGTCGTGTCGTCGAGGAGGTCATCACCATGTCCGAGTGGTCCGTCGCCGAACCGAGCAAACTCTCCTTCGACGAGCCGGTGAGCGAGCTGCACGTCCGCATCGTCGACGGAACGGTCAACGTGGTGGGCACCGAGGAGGGTTCCGCCCGCCTGGAGGTCTCCCGGATCGAGGGACCCCCACTCGTGGTCACCCACCGGGACGGGGCGCTGACGGTGGCGTACGAGGACCTGCCCTGGAAGGGCTTCCTCAAGTGGCTCGACCGCAAGGGCTGGCAGCGCAGCGCCGTCGTGTCGCTCGCCGTCCCGGCCGGCACCCGCGTGGAGGTGGGCGTGGTGAGCGCCGGCGCGGTCGTCTCCGGAATCGACGGGCGCGCCGAGGTGAGGGGCATCTCCGGCGACACGACCCTGGTGGGCCTCACGGGCCCGGTCCGCACGGACACCGTCTCGGGGAACGTGGAGGCGCAGGCCCTCACCGGCGACCTGCGCTTCAACTCCGTCTCCGGGGACCTGACCGTCGTCGAGGCGGGCTCCTCCGTGAAGGCCGACTCGGTGAGCGGCTCGATGATCGTCGACCTCGACCCGGCGGGCCGCCCGACCGACATCAGCCTGGCCAGCATCTCGGGCGAGATCGCCATCCGGCTGCCCCACCCGGCGGACGCACAGGTGGAGGCGAACACCGCGAGCGGCTCGGTCTCCAACGCCTTCGAGGACCTCCGGGTCAGCGGCCAATGGGGCGCCAAGCGGATCACCGGCCGCCTCGGCGCGGGCAGCGGCAGCCTCAAGGCCACGACGGTCTCCGGCTCCATCGCCCTGCTGCGCCGGCCTCCGCTGGAGGACGGGCCATGGGAGGCGGGGGCCGCTCCGGCCGACGGCGAGCCCGTCGGACCGGGAGACGATCTCCCGTCCGGGGGCGGTTCCGCCGGGGACGGTTCCGCGTCCGGCCCGGACGACAGCACGACCGACAAGAAGGTGCTCTGACATGCCTCCCGTCTTCGCCCACGGCCGCCTCCGCCTCTACCTGCTGAAGCTCCTGGACGAGGCCCCGCGCCACGGCTACGAGGTGATCCGTCTCCTGGAGGAACGCTTCCAGGGGCTGTACGCGCCGTCGGCGGGCACCGTGTACCCCCGGCTGGCGAAGCTGGAGACCGAGGGCCTGGTCACCCACACCAGCGAGGGCGGCCGCAAGGTGTACGCCATCACCGACGCGGGCCGGGCCGAGTTGGCCGACCGCAGCGGTGAACTCGCCGACCTGGAGTTGGAGATCCGGGAGTCCGTAGCCGAACTGGCCGCGGAGATCCGGGCCGATGTACGCGGAGCGGCGGGCGAGCTGCGGCGCGAGATGCGGGCGGCGGCCTCCGAGGCCCGCCAGGGCACCGGTTCCGGCACCGGGCCGGGCACCGGTGAACACGGGGAGTACGGCGACAAGGAGTCGTGGCGGGTCGCCAAGGAGGAGATGCGGCGCGTCAAGCAGGAGTGGAAGGAGCAGGCCCGCCGGGCCAAGGACGAGAGCCGCCGCGCCCGCGAGGAGGCCCAGCGGGCCCGCCGTCAGGCCAAGGAGGCCCAGGACCGGGCCGTGGCGAATGCGCAGGAGGAGGTCCAGCGCATAGCGCGACGGGTTCAGGAGCAGGTCCAGGACCACTTCGCGCGGGGCGACTGGCCGACGGGTGTCCGCGAGGGCCTGACCGAACTGGCCAAGGAGTTCGGCGAGTTCGGAAAGGACTTCGGCAAGGAGTTCGGGAAGGATCTCGGCAGGGACTTCGGCAAGGACTTCGGGTTCGGCCGAGGCGGCGCCGAGAGCCCTGAGCGGCCCGAGGCACCCGAGGGGCCGGCGAAGGCCGCGGGTCCCGCGGCCCAGGGCCCGGTCCACACGGAGACCCCGGCGGACTTCCCGGCCGTCTTCGAGCCGTCCTGGGCCCACGAGGCGCCCGGCGACGACCCGGCCCGCGACCTGGACAGACTCCTGGACCGCTTCCGCGACGACATCCGCGACGCGGCCCGCGACCACGGTGTCAGCGCCGACCAGCTCCGAGAGGCCCGCCGCCATCTCTCGACGGCGGCGGCCCACATCGGGGTGATCCTGCGCACGGGCAGGGACTGAGCCGAGAAGCCCCCCGCCTCGGCCACCGCCCGCCGGACGCCCGCCGTCTCAGCCCGCCTGGGCCTCTCCCCCGGCGTACAGGACGCGGGTCAGGGTGGCGTGGGTGATGCCGTGGTCGGCGAGGACCTCGGCGGGCGGGCCGGGGCGGGCGGTCAGCGCGAGCAGGAGGTGCTCGTCGCCGATGTGCCGGTCGCGGTGGGCCAGGGCGATGCGCAGGGACTTCTCCAGGACGTCCTTCGCGTCCCGTCCGAAGCCGGGTCGGCGCGCTGTCCGCCGCCCCCCGCCCTGCCGGTCGCCGGACATCGCGCGACCCCGTGCGCCTCCTCGACCCGCGAGACGATCGCCGAGACGTCGATACCGAGGTCGGCGAGGGCGTCGGTGTCCGCCCGGGAGAGACCGGCGCGCCGACGCGCCTCGTCCAGTGCCTCGCGGACCGGTTCCCTGCGCTCCACCGGGAGCCCGAGGACGGCCATGGCGAAGGAGCCGCGACTCGCCTCGCGGTCCAGCAGGGCGAGCAGCAGATGCTCGGGGCCCACGGTCCTCCCGCCCGCGTTCCCGCAGTGCGCGACCGCGCCGCGCACCACCTCCTTGGCGTCCTTCGTGAACCGCTCGAACATCACTGCCTCCCGTACTTCTTGTGCACGGCCTGCCTGCTGACCCCGAGTTCCGCGGCGATCTCCTGCCACGACCATCCCTGATGGCGCGCACTGCGCACCTGCACGCCCTCCAACTGCTCCAGCAGCCTTCGCAGAGCGGCGACCGCGCGCAGTCCGACCCGTGGATCACGGTCGCCGGCGCGCTCGGCGAGATCCGTTGCTTCGGTCATGACGTCAACTTACGTTGACACTCGCGGCATGTCAACCGTGGTTGACATCCGGGGTGCGCGAAAGGCGGGCCCGGAATCCGGACCCGCCGTCAGGAGTGCGTGAAAGGGTCGTGCGAGGCCGACAGGAGCGCGTGAGGCCGGCTGAAGGGCCTGAATCCGTCCGGCGTGCCTGAACCCGTCAGGAGTGTGTGAGGACGATCTTGCCGAACTGGTCGCCGGAGGCGAGCCGTTCGAAGCCCTCTCGGGCCCGATCAAGGGGCAGCACCTCGTCGATGACGGGCCGGACCCCGGTCGCCGCGCAGAAGGCGAGCAGATCCTCCAGCTCGTCCTTCGTGCCCATCGTGGAGCCGACGACCTTCAGCTCGAGGAAGAAGATCCGGGTCAGTTCGGCGTGGGAGGGACGGTCGCCGCTGGTCGCGCCGGAGATGACGAGCGTCCCGCCGGGCCGCAGCGACTTCACCGAGTGGGACCAGGTGGCGGCGCCGACGGTCTCGATGACGGCGTCCACGCGCTGGGGCAGCCGCGCGCCCGGTTCGACGGCCTCGACGGCACCCAGTTCCAGGGCCCGCTTCCGCTTGGCCTCGTCCCGGCTGGTCGCGAAGACCCGCAGCCCCGCCGCCTTGCCGAGCACGATCGCGGCCGTGGCGACACCGCCGCCGGCGCCCTGCACGAGCACCGAGTCACCGGGCCGTACCCCCGCGTTGGTGAACAGCATGCGGTAGGCCGTCAGCCAGGCGGTGGGCAGACAGGCGGCCTCCTCGAAGGACAGTTCCTTCGGCTTGGGCAGGATGTTCCAGGTCGGCACGGTGACTTGTTCGGCGAAGGTGCCCTGATAGCGCTCGGTGAGGATGGACCGGGGCTCGCGGGGACCGACCCCGTGGCCGGTCTGGCCGATGACGGAGTGCAGGACGACCTCGTTGCCGTCCTCGTCGACGCCCGCGGCGTCACAGCCGAGGATCATCGGCAGCTTGTCCTCCGCGAGGCCGACGCCCCGCAGGGACCAGAGGTCGTGATGGTTGAGGGAGGCGGCCCGGACGGTGACGGTACTCCAGCCGGGACGGGCGTCGGGGGCCGGGCGCTCCCCCAACTCCAGTCCGGAAAGCGGCTGGTCGCGGTCGATTCGGGCGGCGTAGACGGCGAACATGCCCCCGACGATAGGGTCCCCCGCCCCCCGGCGAAACCGGAGGGCACTGTGAGACATACCCTCTTGCGCGACCGGGCGACAGGCCTGAGTGGTCGGCCCGGAAGGGGCGCGGCCAGAGGCACGGTAGGGGCGCGGTAGGGGCGCAGGGAACCGCGCCCGGCGCGAGACGGCCCGCAGCCGCCGTACGACCGTCGGCCCCGGGGGGCGAGGCAGCCGCCGCACGATCGTCAGTCCCGACGCCAAGGCAACCACCACACGACCGTCAGCCCCGACGCCAAGGCCCACCCCTCGATCCACCCGAACGGACGGGCGGACGGGTAAAAAGAGCGGCCCCGCCCGAGGAACCGGCGGGGCGTCTCTGCCGCGCGTCAGCGACGGGCCACCCCTTCGGCACGGGCAGCCGCGGCGACCGCCGCGGTGACCGCCGGAGCGACCCGCTCGTCGAACGGCGAGGGAATGACATAGTCCGCCGCGAGATCGTCGCCCACGACACCCGCCAGTGCCTCGGCCGCCGCCAACTTCATGCCCTCGGTGATCCGGGACGCCCGCACCTGGAGCGCACCGGCGAAGATCCCCGGGAACGCCAGCACGTTGTTGATCTGGTTGGGGAAGTCCGACCGCCCGGTCGCGACGACCGCCGCGTACCTGTGGGCGACCTCGGGGTGGATCTCCGGGGTGGGGTTGGCCATCGCGAACACGAAGGCGCCCTTGGCCATGGAGGCGACCGCGGCCTCCGGGACCGTACCGCCGGAGACGCCGATGAAGACGTCCGCGCCGGACAGCGCGTCATCCAGGGAGCCGGTGAGGCCGGCCTTGTTGGTGAACCCGGCCAGCTCGCGCTTGACGTCGGTCAGGTCTTCGCGGTCCGCGGAGACGACACCCTTGCGGTCACTGACCGCGACGTCTCCGATGCCGGCCTCGACGAGCATCCTGGCGATGGCGACACCGGCCGCGCCGGCGCCCGAGATGACGGCCCGCAGCTCCGCGATCGAGCGTCCGCTCAGCCGGGCCGCGTTCCGCAGCGCCGCCAGCGTCACGACCGCCGTACCGTGCTGGTCGTCGTGGAAGACCGGGATGTCGAGCCGTTCCTGGAGCCGGCGCTCGATCTCGAAGCACCGGGGCGCCGAGATGTCCTCCAGGTTCACACCGCCGAAGGAGGGGGCGAGGCGCACCACGGTCTCGATGATCTCGTCCACGTCCGTGCAGGCGAGCGCGATCGGCACCGCGTCGACCCCGCCGAACTGCTTGAAGAGGATGGCCTTGCCCTCCATCACCGGAAGGGAGGCCTCCGGCCCGATGTCCCCGAGGCCGAGAACGGCCGTACCGTCGGTCACGACGGCGACGACGGACGACTTCCACGTGTAGTCGTTCACCAGGTCCGGCTGTTCCGCGATCGCGGTGCACACCCGCGCGACGCCGGGCGTGTAGGCGAGGGACAGGTCGTCCTTGTCGCGGATCGGAACGGTGGCCTGCACGGCCATCTTTCCGCCCCGGTGCAGCGCGAACGCCGGGTCGAACGAGTCGAGGGGCTCCGCACCGCCCTCCTGGCCCGTTCGGTCCGCTTCGCTCTCGCTGCGAGGATTGACGATCTCCGCTGCCACTGTGTCTTACCCCTTAGGTCTTCATGGATGAGGGTGGCCACTCCTGGTTGAGAAGTGGGCGGGCACCGCGCAGGACCCAGCGGTGATACGTACGGGCACCTGCGCGTCGGGCGCGCCGCACACGCGCCCTGAGCCCCGGGTGAGGGGTGTAAAGAACCTTCTTACCGGACGGACACCACCGACGACGAGTCCATTCGGTGCAAGGTCACATGCCGCTGTTCGTACGACTCCCACACCTCACCGGCGCTGTCATACGCCAGTGAGATGACTCATGCACGAAGCACGGACAAGTCCCGGCCAAACCCTTGACAACAAGCGCGACCCACGGGTCATGACGGAGCGTGTTCGTCCACATGGCGAGATGGACCGGAGATCTTCCGGCCGGAAGCAGGGATTCCCGCAGATGGTCCGGCCCGGTGCGGTCGTGATGTACCGGACTGATGGGATTCGGGTGTCGCCCGTTATCCGATTTTGACATGGCTGGCCCCCTGAATGGCGTAGTCCGAATGGCAAGATGCCGTCATCACACGAGGTCGCGACACCCGATGGTGTGTGTTCTCGTCGACCCATCGGCATCTCCTTTCCATCCGCCGGAGGCACTCACCATGACCGCACGCTCCATCCGCCGTACCACCGCCGCGCGCACCCGGCTCGCCGCGGTCGGAACCCTCGCGGTCACGGGCGCCCTGCTGCTCACCGCCTGTGGTGACCAGACCAAGGACAACGACTCCGGGAGCGGCGACACCGCCTCGACGAGCGCGGCCCCGCTGGCCGACAAGCTGCCCCAGGCGATCCGTGACAAGGGCGTCATCAAGGTCGGTTCCGACATCGCGTACGCGCCGGTCGAGTTCAAGGACAGCTCCGGCAAGACGGCCGGTATCGACCCCGACATCGCGGCCGCCATGGGCAAGCAGCTCGGCGTGAAGTTCGAGTTCCAGAACGCCACGTTCGACACCCTCATCGGCGGTCTGGCGTCCAAGCGCTACGACATCGCGATGTCGGCCATGACCGACACCAAGGACCGCCAGGAAGGCATCGACGGCGACACCGGCAAGAAGGTCGGCGCCGGCGTCGACTTCGTCGACTACTTCACCGCGGGCGTCTCCCTCTACACCAACGCGGGCGACACCCAGGGCATCAAGACCTGGGACGACCTGTGCGGCAAGACGATGGCCGTGCAGCGCAACACCTTCTCCCACGACCTCGCCAAGGACCAGGCGGCGAAGTGCAAGAAGGACAACAAGGCGGCCCTCAAGATCGAGGACTTCGCCACCAACCCCGAGGCCGAGACCCGGATGCGTTCCAAGGGCGCAGACGTCGTCTCCGCGGACTTCCCCATCGCCGCCTACTCCGTGAAGAACGCCGGGGGCGGCAAGTACTTCGAGATCGTCGGCGACCAGGTCGAGGCGGGTCCGTACGGAATCGCCGTCGCCAAGGACAACACCGAGCTGCGTGACGCGCTCCAGGCGGCCGTCCAGGCGATCATCGACAACGGCGAGTACAAGAAGATCGTCGAGAAGTGGGGGGTCGCGGACGGCGCGATCACCGAGGCCAAGATCAACGGCGGTTCCTGAACCGACACCGTTCGACTCGGCTCTGAAAGGCTCCACCCGTGACTGTTGACGTCAACAAGACGGACGGTCCCGACGCGACGCCCCCCGCCGGGCCGGAGGCCATCAAGGCCATCCCGGTCCGGCACCCCGGGCGATACGTTTCGGCGGCTGTCGCACTGGCCCTGCTGGGCTCGGTCCTCTACGCCTTCGCGCAAGGCAACATCAACTGGGACGCGATCCCGGACTACTTCTTCGACGACCGCATCATCGACGGCGTCTGGAACACCCTGCTGCTCACCGTGCTCTCCATGGTGATCGGCATCGTCGGCGGCATCCTGCTCGCCGTGATGCGCCTGTCCAAGAACCCCGTGACCTCGTCGATCGCGTGGTTCTACATCTGGTTCTTCCGCGGCACCCCGGTCCTGGTCCAGCTGTTCGTCTGGTTCAACCTGGGCCTGGTCTTCGAGTACATCAACCTGGGTCCGATCTACAAGGACTACTGGTCGTCGTTCATGACGCCGCTGCTGACGGCGCTGCTCGGCCTGGGTCTCAACGAGGCCGCGTACATGGCCGAGATCTGCCGTGCCGGTCTGCTCTCGGTCGACGAGGGGCAGAGCGAGGCGTCGCACGCGCTCGGCATGAGCCACACCAAGACGCTCCGGCGGATCGTCATCCCGCAGGCGATGCGGGTGATCGTGCCGCCGACGGGCAACGAGGTCATCAACATGCTGAAGACGACCTCGCTCGTCTCGGCGGTGCAGTTCGCCGACCTCTTCAAGGAGGCGCAGGACATCGGTCAGAACGCGGGCTCCACGGTGGAGATGTACTTCCTCGCCGCCGCCTGGTACCTGATCATGACCTCGATCCTGAGCGTCGGGCAGTACTACGTCGAGCGGTACTACGCCCGTGGCTCGAGCCACAGCCTGCCGCCGACGCCGCTCCAGCGCGTCAAGGCCGCCGTCCTGCCCACGCGCCGCCCGAAGGGAGTCTCGGCATGACGCAGCCCTCCCACCCCATGGTGAAGGCCGAGGGCGTCCACAAGTCCTTCGGCGCCGTCGAGGTCCTCAAGGGCATCGACCTCCAGGTGAACTCCGGCGAGGTGTTCTGCCTGATCGGCCCGTCCGGCTCCGGCAAGTCGACCTTCCTGAGGTGCATCAACCACCTGGAGAAGATCAACGCCGGTCGTCTGTACGTCGACGGCGAGCTGGTCGGCTACCGCCAGAAGGGCGACAAGCTGTACGAGCTGAAGGACAGCGAGGTCGCGCTGAAGCGCCGGGACATCGGCATGGTGTTCCAGCGGTTCAACCTCTTCCCGCACATGACCGCGGTCGAGAACGTCATGGAGGCTCCGGTCCAGGTCAAGGGCCAGAACAGGGGCCAGGCCAGGGAGCGCGCCAAGGAGCTGCTGGCGCGGGTCGGCCTCGGCGACAAGGCCGGGAACTACCCCTCGCAGCTCTCCGGCGGCCAGCAGCAGCGGGTCGCGATCGCCCGGGCCCTGGCCATGGACCCGAAGCTGATGCTGTTCGACGAGCCGACCTCGGCGCTGGACCCGGAGCTGGTCGGTGACGTCCTCGACGTCATGCGCGACCTGGCGGAGTCCGGCATGACGATGGTCGTCGTCACGCACGAGATGGGCTTCGCCCGCGAGGTCGGCGACAGCCTGGTCTTCATGGACGACGGTGTGGTCGTCGAGTCCGGCAACCCGCGCGACGTCCTGACCAACCCTCAACACGAGCGGACGCAGGCGTTCCTGTCGAAGGTCCTCTGACCGGACACCACGCACGGTGAAGGGGCGGTACGGAGTTCTCCGTACCGCCCCTCGCGTCACTTCAGCGCCAGCAGCAGCGTGTCCGAGGGCGAGCACCACACCGGCCGCGCCTCCCCGAACCCCTTCTCGCGGAGCACACGCGCGTGCCAGGACGGGGACGGCATGTCGCCGTCGGCGTGCTCGCCGTAGATCTCGAAGCGGCGGGCCGTCGGACCGGCGAGGACCGGATCCTGGGCGGCGAGCCGCCACCACTCGGCCCAGTCGAGGGCGCCGCCGGCCTTGGCCTGATCCATGCGGGCGTGGCGCAGGGCACGTTCGGCCGCGTTGATCCGGGGCGTGGAGTCGTCGATCATATGGTCCGCGTTCATGAAGACACCGCCGTCGCGGACCAGCTCCGCGATCTGGCCGTAGAGGGCCTCGAGGGGTTCGCTGTGCAGCCAGTGCAGGGCCGTGGCGGTCAGGACGGCGTCGTACGAGTCGTGCGGCAGCCCGGCCCGCCAGTCGGGGTCCTTGAGGTCGGCGGTCACGAGGGTGACCCGCCCGTCGCCCGCGAAGGTGCCCTCGGCGATGGTGAGGAGCGCCGGGTCGAGGTCGACGCCCGTGCTGGTGGCGCCCGGGAGGCGGGCGAGCAGCCGGGCGGTGATGGTGCCGGTGCCGCAGGCGAGGTCGAGGACGCGGGGTGTGGTGCCGACGAGTGACTCGACCATGTCGAGCATGATCCGGAAGCGTTCCTCCCGGTCGGGCATGTACCACTCCTGCTGCCGGTCCCAGCTCTCCTGCCAGGCCCGCCAGTCGGTTCCGGTACTCGTCGTGGTCATGGGAGCCCTCTCTTCCGTCGCCCGCGTAATACCCTGGAAGCACGATCAGCCGTTACCCGACCGCATCGACGACCATAGAGCCCCTCCGTAAGGACTACAAGTGGAACTGGCCTATTACTCGGACTATGCCGTTCGCCTCGTCAACAGCGAGGAACCGGCCCGGGGCAAGGACTCGCTGACCTCCGTCGAGGCCGTCCGCGGCCTGTTCGGCGACAACGCGTCGGCGGCCCGCCGCGCCACCGACGCGGACGTCACACGGTTCCGCTCGGTCCGCGGTCGTCTGCGCGCGGTCTTCGAGGCGGCCGACGGCGACGACGAGACCCTCGCCGTCGACCTGCTGAACTCCCTCCTGCTGGAGTTCCCGGTCAGCCCGCAGATCTCCGGGCACGACCACCGTGACGACGACGGCCGCCCGCTGTGGCACATGCACCTCGCCGACCACCCGTCGAACGCGACCGCCGGCTACGCGGCCATCGCCGCGATGGGCCTGGCCTTCCACCTGACGGAGTACGGCGTCGACCGGCTGGGCCTGTGCGAGGCGGGCCCGTGCCGCAACGCCTACCTGGACACCTCCACGAACCGCTCCCGGCGCTACTGCTCCGACCGCTGCGCCACCCGCGCCAACGTGGCCGCCTACCGCGCCCGCAAGCGCCTGGAGGCCGACCGGTCGGCCAGCACGGGCCTGGCCGCGGAGAGCGCCCAGCGCAGCGCCGCCAGCGGCGAACGCTGACCCCGCTTCCGCGGCCGGTACCGGAAGCGCACCGCCCCGAGGACCAGCTCGTCGGGCACGGTGCCGTAGTCGGTGCTGTCACCGCCCGCGTACGCGTTGTCCCCGCGCACCCACCAGCCGCCCTCGCGGCGCTCCACGGCCCGTTTGACGACGAGCAGGTCCTGCTGGAAGGGATGCCGCAGCACGATCACGTCGCCCGGCCGCACCCTGGCCCCGTACCGCACCACCAGCTGATCGCCGTGGTACAGCGTGGGCACCATGGACGGACCGGTCACCTCGGCCAGCCCGAACGGCACGGTGGACCTCCCTCGCTCGACGTCCTGCGACGGCTCCGGCATCGCCGGCACCTCCCCTGGTCCGTTCCTCCACCAGTCTCAGTCTGACCCCGGACTTTTGTCCTAAGCCCATGGGGGCACTCGCGAAAACCGTTCCCCCAGGGAGTAATGTCCCACCTGAGAAGACGATCACGAGGAAGGAACGCTCCATGCTTTCCCGCCTGTTTGCCCCCAAGGTGACGGTCAACGCGCACTGCGACCTGCCCTGCGGTGTGTACGACCCGGCCCAGGCCCGCATCGAGGCGGAGTCGGTGAAGGCCGTGCAGGAGAAGATGGCCGCCAACGACGACGCGCACTTCCAGGCGCGCGCCACCGTCATCAAGGAGCAGCGCGCCGAGCTCGCGAAGCACCACGTTTCCGTGCTGTGGAGCGACTACTTCAAGCCCCCGCACTTCGAGAAGTACCCCCAGCTGCACCAGCTGGTCAACGACACCCTCAAGGCCCTGTCGGCCGCGAAGGCGTCGACCGACCCGAAGACGGGCGAGAAGGCGCTGGAACTCATCGCCGAGATCGACAGGATCTTCTGGGAGACCAAGAAGGCCTGACACCCGGGCTGTTCCGACACCGGCGGTCGGTGCACCACCGCGGGACCAGGGACTTTCCGGAGGGGCCCGGTCGGTATCACGACCGGGCCCTTCGGCATGCCGGAGGCGGGGCACCGCGGCCCCGCGGAACCGCCGCACGATCGGGTGGCCCGTGCGATGCTGGCCGGGTGACCCTCGAGGACCTGGTGCGGCTGCGGCAGGCACGCGACCGGATGGACCGTGAGTACGCCGAGCGCCTCGACATCGCCGCGCTCGCCCGCACGGCCCTGATGTCCCCCGGCCACTTCCAGCGCAGCTTCCGCGAGGCCTACGGCGAGACACCGTACGGCTACCTCATGACCCGCCGGATCGAACGGGCCAAGACCCTCCTACGGCGCGGCGACCTCACGGTCACGGAGGTCTGCATGGAGGTCGGCTGTACTTCGCTCGGCTCGTTCAGCGCCCGGTTCACCGAGCTGGTGGGCGAGACGCCGAGTGCCTACCGCGCGCGTGCGCACGAGGCGAGCGCGGTGATCCCGCCGTGCGTCGCACGGACGTACACGCGCCCCCGACGTACGTAGGGTGATCGGCATGGATCTCAAACTCCGCCAGTGCTTCCTGGCCGTCGACGACCACGACAAGGCCCTGTACTTCTACCGGGACATCCTCGGCCTGGAGGTCCGCAACGACGTCTCGTTCGAGGGGATGCGGTGGCTGACGGTCGGCTCGCCGCTCCAGCCGGACGTGGAGATCGTGCTGGAACCGCCGGGCGCGAACCCGGACGCCTCCCCCGCCGACCGGGAGCTGATGGCCCGGCTGCTGGCCAAGGGCATGCTACGCGGGGTCATCTTCACCACGGCCGACTGCGACGCGCTGCACGAGCGCGTGCGCGAGGCCGGTGCCGAGGTCCTCCAGGAGCCGATGGACCAGCCGTACGGCGTGCGGGACTGCGCGTTCAGGGATCCGGCGGGGAATCTGCTGCGGTTCATGGAGCGCTCGGACGACACCGCCGGCGCCTGAAAACCGGGGCGATCCCGCGGGCCACCCGGCCTACGATCGCCGCATGAGCCAACCCTTCCGCGCCCCCGTCCGCTGGACGTACGCCTTCGTCGACCGGCCCGCCGGACACTTCGAGTCGGCCTGCGCCTTCTGGGCCGCCGTCACGGACACGGCCCGGTCCGAACTCCGCGGGGACGACGCCGAGTTCGCCACCCTGCTGCCGGAGGGGGCCGACGCCTGCGTGAAGGTGCAGGCGGTCGGCGACGGCACGGGCGGTGCGCATCCGGACTTCTGCGTCGAGGACGTCGAGGGGTTCGTCGCGACGGCCCTGGACGTGGGCGCGCGCACGGTCGCCACCCACGACGGCTGGGCCGTACTGCGCTCCCCCGCCGGTCAGTTGTTCTGCGCGGTGCCCTGGCACGGCGAGACCGTACGCCCGCGCGTGGTGGCCGGCAGCCGGCTGGACCAGGTCAGCATCGACATCTCGCCGTCCGCGTACGACGCCGAAGTCGCCTTCTGGAGCGGCCTCCTGCCCGACTGGACGTCCCGGCCGGGCTCGCTGCCGGAGTTCCACGTGGTGGCGCCGCCGCCGGGACTGCCCGTGCGGATCCTCCTCCAGCGCCTCGGCGAGGAGTGGCCCGTCTCCGCCCACCTCGACCTCGCGTGCGGCCCGGACGTCGACGCGGTCCGCGCCCGGCACGAGCGGCTGGGCGCACGCTTCGTCGCCGCCCACCCCCACTGGACGGTCCTGCGCGACCCTGCGGGCGCCCTGTACTGCCTGACGGGCCGCGACGCGGAGACGGGCGGTCTGCCGCGGGCCTAGGGAGCCACGGCTTCGGTGCACAGGCACTGGACGAGTCGTGGGGTCGTCGGCGGCCGCTGCCGGCGTCGGGCACCCGGAGAGGTCGTCCGCGTCGATCTCCAGCAGCGGAGCGGGCACCTCGTCCCCGTGCCGGGCGGGCGGTTGCGGCGGCCCGCAGCCGCAGTGTGAGCCCGCCCCCGCCGACAGCCGTCAGCGCCCCTACGGCGGCCCACCGCCGGCCCCTGCGACGACGCCCTCGGGCATCCGCCTTGTCCACCCCTCCCCGTTCGGCCATGCGACCACGCCGGTCCGGCCCGACGGGCGTCAGGAGGCCGGGGCGGTGGGGGCGCCGGGCTCGTCGGCGCGCTCCGGCGACTCGGCCTCGGAGGCGCGGCCGTGCTGTCCGGGGTACTCGGTGCCCTGGGCGTGCTCGGAGTGCTCGGAGTGCTCGGTGTGGCCGTGCTGTTCACTGCCGGGCTCGACGTACGCCTCGCAGTCGGGGTTGTGGCACGGACCCGCCGCCCAGCGCGGTACCCACGCGCCCAGCGTCTTGTGGCGCCGGACCACCGTGTCCACGCTCTGCCCACAGGCGGGACAGACGTGCTTTTCCCTGTCCATGTCCTCAGGGTAGGCCGGTGGTCACTTCCGCGCGTAGGTGCGGACGAGGACTCCGTTGGAGAAGGTGCGCACGGACTCCAGGCCGAAGTCGGTCACGGAGAAGTCGGCGCCGAACATCGGCAGGCCGGAGCCGTAGACCTGCGGGTAGGTCTTGATGACGAGTTCGTCGATCTCGTCGAGCAGTGCGCCGGCGACGCGCGAGCCTCCGCAGAGCCAGATGCCGAGCTTGCTGTCCTCGGCCTTGAGCCGACGGACCCGGGCGACCAGGTCACCGTCGATGACCTCGACGTTCGGGTCGGGCGAGGCGCCGAGGGTGCGGGAGGCGACGAACTCGCGCAGGTGACCGTAGGGGCTGGTGATACCGGCGTCCAGGGCGAGCTGGTAGCTGGCCCGGCCCTGGATGACGCTGTCGAAGTTCGGGTTCTCGGCGTCCTTCAGGCCCATCGGCTCACGGCCCTGGGCCGGGATCGTGTCGGGATACGCCGAGGCGAGGTAGCCGAGGAACTCCTCGTCCAGGAACGCGAACATCGACGAGGCGTCGCCCTGAGGGTCCGCGATGAAGCCGTCGATGGAGCAGGCGACGTAGTAGGTGAGCTTTCGCAAGCCGGTCTCTTTCCGCGGGTCGGAATCGAACAACTCCAGTTGTAGTACTTCAAGTGTAGTGATTGCAAGGTGTTTCCCGGACTTCCGGGAGAGGTGAGGCAAGTGGGAGGCAAGGTTCCGCATGGTCGGACCCGGAGCGGGCAACCTGGTGGCCCCCGAGGCGGCCCATGGCGCCCTGGACTCCCTGGCTGTCCAGGGACGCGAAGAGGCGGGTCCCGCACGCCGTGGGGAGGTGCGGGACCCGCCGGGCCGGTCCCCCAGGGGCCGTACGGCGTCAGGAGCCGCACGGCCCCCGGAGGTCCGGGGAATTCGGGAGGAAGGGCTGCCGGCCTGGAGTGCGCCTTCCTCAGGTGCTGCGACGCGTCACGAACTCGGCCAGGGACAGCAGGCCGCCCGCCGCTTCCGGGTCCGGGATGGCGCGGGCCAGCTCGGACATCGCCCGGGCCATGCGGTCGGCCGCCTGCTCCTGGGCCCATTCCCGGCCGCCCGCCCGTTCGACGGCCACCGTCATGCGCTCCACGTCGTCGTCCCCCTGCTCGCGGGGGAGCGCGTACAGCTCGGCCAGTTCCGTGGCGGCCGGGGTGCCCGAGCCGAGCGCGGCGACCACCGGCAGGGACTTCTTGCGGGCGACCAGGTCGGCACCGGCCGGTTTGCCGGTGTGCCGCGGGTCCCCCCATATGCCGATCACGTCGTCGATGAGCTGGAAGGCGAGCCCGGCCTCACGGCCGAACGCGTCCAGTGCCTCGACGTCCTCCTCGGGGGCCCCGCGTACAACGCGCCGAGCGCGCAGGCACAGCCCAGGAGCGCGCCCGTCTTGGCCTCGGCCATGGCGAGCACCTCGTCGAGGGTGACCTCGGCCGGGCCCCGCCTCTCCATGGCGGTGTCCGAGTGCTGGCCGGCGCACAGCTCGACCACGCAGGCCGCAAGCCGGGCGGCGGCGGCCGCCGACGCCGGATGCGGGTCTGCGGCGAGCATGCCCAGGGCGAGCGCCTGGAGGGCGTCCCCGGCGAGGATGGCGTCGGCGTCGCCGAAGACCGTCCAGGCGGTGGGGCGGTGCCGGCGGGTGGTGTCCCGGTCCATCACGTCGTCGTGCAACAGCGTGAAGTTGTGGACCAGTTCGACGGCGGCGGCGGCCGGGAGGGCCGCCGTCCGGGCGGCCGGGCCGCCGAGCGCGGTGGCCGCGGCGAGCACCAGAGCGGGCCGGATCGCCTTGCCCGCGTTGCCCGCTGCCGGCGTACCGTCCGCGTGCTCCCAGCCGAAGTGGTAGCGCGAGATCCGCCGTAACGAACCGGGCAGCGAGTCGAGGGCGGCACGGAGCGCGGGGTCGACGGACCCCCTGGTCTCCTCCAGGATCGCCGCCGCCTCCTGCCCGTCGGGCACCCCGGGGCCGCCGTGGGTCTGACTCGGGATGCCCCTTTCCCCCTCCCGCGCCTCACCGGGGCGCGGTCTGGTCCGCGTCACGTACTCGGTCATCGAGTCCCCCTCGCCGCGTCCGCGTACGGCGGCGGTTGCGCGGCCACCGGGCGCGTACCCCCTGGGTGTACCCACCCGGGCGGGTGGGGACACGGCGTCCGCACGCGTGAGGTCACTGCCAGCGGCCGATCTCGACGTTCTCCAGGACACCCAGCGCGTCCGGGACCAGCACCGCCGCCGAGTAGTAGGCCGTGACCAGGTACTTGATGATGGCCTGTTCGTTGATGCCCATGAACCGCACGGACAGGCTCGGCTCGATCTCGTCCGGGATGCCGGACTGGCGCAGACCGATGACGCCCTGGTCCTCCTGGCCGAGACGCAGGGCGATGATCGAGCTGGTGCGGGCCTCGGTCACCGGGATCTTGTTGCACGGGTAGATCGGAACGCCCCGCCAGGTGGGGATCCGGTTGCCGGCGACGTCGATCGTCTCGGGGACGAGCCCCCGCCTGTTGAGTTCGCGGCCGATCGCGGCGATCGCGCGCGGGTGGGCGAGGAGCATCTTGGTGCCGCGCCGACGGCTGAGCAGCTCGTCCAGGTCGTCCGGGCCGGGAACGCCGTCGTGCGGCTGGATCCGCTGGTCGTACTCGCAGTTGTGGAGCAGGCCGAACTCGCGGTTGTTGACCAGTTCGTGCTCCTGGCGCTCCTTCAACGCCTCGACCGTCAGCCTCAGCTGCTGCTCGGTCTGGTTCATCGGCTGGTTGTACAGGTCGGCCACGCGCGAGTGGATGCGCAGGACGGTCTGGGCGATGCTCAGTTCGTACTCGCGCGGCCGGGCGTCGTAGTCCACGAAGGTGTGCGGGATGTCCGGCTCGCCGGCGTGGCCCGAGGCCAGGGCGACTGCCTTCTCGCCGTAGCGGTTGGTCGACTGCTCGGGGATCGAGCGCAGGCCGCGGAGGTGTTCGGCCAGTGAATCGGCACGCTCGGCGACCTGCTCGAAGTCCTGGCGGGACAGGATCAGCACGGTGCAGGTGGTGACCGCGCGGGCGGTGTACTCCCAGATGGCGTCCGGGTCGAGCAGCCCCTGGTCGCCGAGGTAGGCGCCGTCGGCGAGGACTCCGAGGACCTGGTCGTCGCCGTAGGGGCCGGTGCCGACCTTCTCGACCCTGCCGTGCGCGAGGAGGTAGACCTCATCGGTCTGGCTGCCGAAGGGGGCGACCAGTTCGCCCGGCGCGTACTCCTGCTGGCGGCAGCGGGAGGCCAGTTCCGAGAGCACCTCCTCGTCCTCGTACGACCGCAGTGCGGGCAGTTCGCTCAGCTCCGCGGGGATGACCTCGACGCGGTCGCCGGTCTTGATGAAGGTGATGCGGCCGTCACCGACGGCGTACGTCAGCCGCCGGTTCACCCGGTATGTACCGCCCTGCACGTCGACCCAGGGCAGGTTCCGCAGCAACCAGCGCGAGCTGATCGCCTGCATCTGCGGTACGGACTTGGTGGTGGTGGCCAGGTTCCGCGCGGCCGCGGTGCCGAGGCTCTGCTGGGGCTTGCCCTGCTCAGCGCGGACTTCTTCGCCTACCGACATAGAGAAATGCCCTCCCGGTGATGCACCGGCGCCGTTCTGCGCCGCTGCACTGTTCTCACGAACAGCCTTCCATCACTCAGTGTGTTCGTGCCATTACCCGAAAGAGCGGGAATGGATCAACGGTGGTGTGGGCACGGCGAGTTTTTGGCACGAACGGTGTTCGACAATGGCGGGGTGACCCGCCCCGTTCCGTTCGACTCCGCGGCCCTGCGCCCCCGGTTGCCCTCGCCGCTGGAGGAGGTGACCGACGAGCGGTTCACGCGACACGGCGTACGGCTGCTGCTCAAGCGGGACGACCTGATCCATCCGGAGCTGATCGGCAACAAGTGGCGCAAGCTCGTGCCGAACCTGGAGGCGGCGGCGGGACGGCCCGTCGTGACGTTCGGGGGCGCCTACTCCAACCATCTGCGGGCCACGGCCGCCGCCGGCCGTCTGCTGGGTCTGCCCACGATCGGGGTGGTGCGCGGCGACGAACTGGCGGACCGCCCGCTCAACCCCTCCCTGACCCGCTGCGCGGCCGACGGCATGCGGCTGCGCTTCGTCGACCGGGCGACCTACCGACGCAAGACGGACCCCGGCACCCTGGCGGTGGTCCTGCGCGACGCGGACGCCGAGGACGCGTACGTGGTGCCCGAGGGCGGCAGCAACGCGGCGGCCGTCCGCGGCTGCCGGGCCCTCGGCGAGGAACTGCGCGACCACGCCGACGTCGTGGCCCTCGCCTGCGGCACCGGCGGCACCCTCGCGGGCCTCGCCGCCGGACTGGGCCCCGGCAGGCGAGCCCTCGGTATACCGGTCCTCAGGGGCGGGTTCCTCGGAGACGGCATACGGGCCCTGCAGACGGAGGCCTTCGGCGGCCCGGTGGGCGACTGGCAGCTGGACGAGCGCTTCCACTTCGGCGGGTACGCCCGCACCACCCCCGCCCTCGAGGAGTTCGCGCGGGACTTCGAAGGGCGGCACGGCCTGCCGGTCGAGCGTCTCTATGTCGCCAAGTCGCTGTACGCACTTGTCGCCCTCGCCGAGGAGGGCGCGTTCCCGCACGGGACGCGGCTCGCGGCGGTGGTGACGGGAGCGCCCTTCACCCCCTGAAGCCCGCCCGCGCGTGCGCGTGCCTCCGGGCTCCGGGCTCCGGGCTCCGGCGGGCGAAGAGGCTCCGCTAGCCGGCCTCCCGGTAGGCCGCGGCCTCCTCCAGGTCCAGTCTGCGCAGCAGCGTGCGCAGCATCTCGTCGTCGATGTGGCGGGCGTCGCGCAGACGCACGAAGACCTCGCGCTCGGCACTGATCATCTCTCGGGACAGGCGGCGGTAGGTGTCGTCGGCGGTCTCTCCGGTGACCGGGTTGACCTGGCCGAGGCGCTCCCAGACGGCGTTGCGGCGGCGTTCGAGGACGTTGCGCAGGCGGTCGGCCAGTGGCGTGGGTAGGGCGTTGCGTTCGTCGGACAGCAGTTCCTCCAACCGATGCTCGGCGGCCCGGGACGCCTGGGCCTGCGCGTTGGCCTCGGCGAGCGTCGCGGCCTGCGGTTCGGCCTCGGGGAACTTGAGCAGGCGGATCAGCGGGGGCAGGGTCAGGCCCTGCACGACCAGCGTGCCGATGACGGTGGTGAAGGTCAGGAAGAGGATCAGGTTGCGGTGCGGGAAGGGCCCCTCGCCGTGGTCCACGGTGAGCGGGATGGAGAACGCGATGGCGAGCGAGACGACTCCGCGCATGCCGGCCCAGCCGATGACGATCGGCCCCCGCCACGTGGGGTTCTCCTCGCGCGCGCGGATGCGTGCCGACAGCAGCCGGGGCAGGAAGGTCGCCGGGTAGACCCACAGGAAGCGGACCACGACGACCACGAGGAAGAGGGCGACCGCGTACCAGGCGGCGTCCCGGCCCTCGTAGTCGCCGAGGCCCCTCAGGACGATCTGGAGCTGCAGGCCGATGAGGGCGAAGACCGCCGACTCCAGGACGAAGGCGACCATCTTCCACACCGCCTCCTCCTGGAGCCGGGTGGCGAAGTCGACCTCCCACGCGCGGTGGCCTAGGTAGAGGGCGACCACGACCACGGCGATGACCCCCGAGGCGTGGATCTGCTCGGCGGTGGCGTACGCGACGAACGGGATGAGGAGGGACAGCGTGTTCTTGAGGAGCGCCTCCTTCAGGCGGGTCCGCAGCCAGTGCAGCGGGGCCATCAGGAGCAGGCCCACGGCGGTGCCGCCGACCGCCGCCACCAGGAACTCCTCGATCCCGCCGGCCCAGGACGCGCCCTCTCCGACGACGACCGCGAGGGCCACCTTGTAGGCGGTGATCGCGGTCGCGTCGTTGAGCAGGGACTCGCCCTGGAGGATCGTGGTCACCTTCGACGGCAGGCCGACCTTGCGCGCCACCGCCGTCGCCGCGACCGCGTCGGGCGGCGCCACCACCGCGCCCAGCACCAGCGCCGCGGTCAGCGGCAGTCCCGGGATGATGAGATAGGCGGCCCAGCCGACGGCGAGCGTCGCGAAGAGGACGTAGCCGACCGACAGCAGCGCCACGGGCCGCAGCTGTGCCCTCAGGTCCAGATAGGAGCTGTCGGTGGCGGAGGTGTACAGCAGCGGGGGCAGCAGGAGCGGCAGGACGACGTCTGGGTCGAGGGTGTAGTCCGGGACGCCGGGGACGTACGAGACGGCCAGGCCGACGGCGACCAGCAGCAGCGGTGCCGGCACCGGTGTGCGCCGGGCCGCCGAGGCGATCGCCGCGCTGCCCGCCACCAGCAACAGCAGTGGCATCACGTCCATGTCCCGCCCGCCCTCGTCTTTCTGCGCGGTCGTCCGCACGACCGTCGTAATCTGGCAATCATGAAACAGTGCACGCACGCCGACGCGCTGCCGCACCCCGAACCCGTCCCGCTGGGCGAGACGTGTCCGGAGTGCCTGCGGGACGGCACCCACCCGGTTCAACTACGGCTGTGTCTGACGTGCGGGCACGTCGGGTGCTGCGACTCGTCGCCGGGCCGACACGCCACAGAACACCACAAGGACTCGGGCCATCCGATCATGCGGACGTTCGAACCGGGAGAGAACTGGCGCTGGTGCTTCGTCGACCACGTCCTCGTGTGAGCCGCACCGGGAACGGTTCGTCCGCCGAGCGGGTACGGTTCGAGCATCTGGCGCCTGGGTACGTCAACCCGGCGCGCCCTCTTCCCTTTTGGGCCGGCAGACCCCTAGACACGGAGCGTGTTCGCAGCTTTACTGTGAGTGACGCCCAGGGGTCGGGGTCCCGGGGACAGGACGGATGAGAGCGCGATAGCGTCACCGCTGGACCACACACGCGTTACCCCCGGGGGGCGACCCTCGGCCCCCGAAAAGCTTGTACCACCTTGGAGGTGAGGGTGTCCCAGATCGCAGGCGAGCCCGCGACCCAGGACTTCGTGGAAGTCCGGCTGCCGGCTGCGGGTGCCTACCTGTCGGTGCTGCGGACGGCCACGGCCGGCCTCGCGGCCCGTTTGGACTTCACCCTGGACGAGATCGAGGACCTCCGCATCGCGGTGGACGAGGCCTGCGCGATCCTGCTCCAGCAGGCCGTGCCCGGTTCGGTGCTCAGTTGTGTCTTCCGCCTGGTCGACGACTCGCTGGAGGTCACCGTCTCGGCGCCGACCACCGACGGGCACGCCCCCGCGCGCGACACCTTCGCCTGGACCGTGCTGTCCGCCCTGGCGGGCAAGGTCTCCTCCGCCGTGGACGAGGACAGAACCGTTTCGATCAGCCTCTACAAACAGCGCGGCGCGGGACCCGGGCCGGCGTGAGGAACGGGGACGGGCCGGTGCGGGACGAAGAGCGCGGCACACGGGAACTGCCTGCCGAGAGCGCCGGGACGGCGGTCGCTCCGGACGGTTCCCGACGCATGGCGGACGGCATCGACGGCATTCCCGAGCAGGCCCGGCCGCATCCGGAGGACGAACCGGCCTCCCTGGGGACCGGTTTCCCGGAGAGTGCCGAGCAGGAGTCGCCTCGGGAGAGGCGGATCGGGGGTACCCCCGGCCGGGCCGAGGAAGAGGCTCGACAGAGGGCGACGGGCGGGACGATGAGCGAGCACGAGCGAGACGACGAACAGGGCGTGCCGGGCGCGCGGCACGAGCCTCAGCAGCCCGCGCCCCAGCAGCAACCGCTGCCGCAGCAGGCCGTGCAGCAGCCGGTGCCGCAGATGCCCCAGGTGCGCGAGGACCGCAGCGGCGCACGCGCGAAGTTCGTCGAACTGCGCGCGCTGAACGACGGCAGCCCGGAGTACGCGGAGCTGCGCAACCAACTGGTCCGCATGCACCTGCCGCTCGTCGAGCACCTCGCGCGCCGCTTCCGCAACCGCGGGGAGCCGCTGGACGACCTCACCCAGGTCGCCACCATCGGTCTGATCAAGTCGGTCGACGATTCGACCCGGACCGCGGCGTGGAGTTCTCGACGTACGCGACGCCGACGGTCGTCGGTGAGATCAAGCGGCACTTCCGCGACAAGGGCTGGGCGGTGCGGGTGCCGCGCAGGCTCCAGGAGCTGCGGCTGTCGCTCACGACGGCCACGGCCGAGCTGTCGCAGCTGCACGGCCGCTCCCCGACCGTGCACGAGCTGGCCGAGAGGCTGGCGATCTCGGAGGAGGAGGTCCTGGAGGGCCTGGAGTCGGCCAACGCCTACTCCACGCTGTCGCTGGACGTCCCCGACACCGACGACGAGTCACCGGCGGTCGCCGACACCCTCGGTGCCGAGGACGAGGCGCTGGAGGGCGTCGAGTACCGGGAGTCGCTCAAGCCGCTCCTCGAGGACCTTCCGCCGCGGGAGAAGCGGATCCTGCTGCTGCGCTTCTTCGGCAACATGACGCAGTCGCAGATCGCGCAGGAGGTCGGCATCTCCCAGATGCACGTCTCCCGGCTGCTGGCGCGCACGCTGGCCCAGCTGCGGGAGAAGCTCCTCGTCGAGGAGTGACCCCTCCTTGACCTCTCCCTGACCCCTACTTGCCCCCGCTTCGACCGCTCCTCCGGCGTCCCCTGCGGCGTCTCCCCCGGCAGGGGCCGTTACGGCCGCCGCTTCGGTCCGGCGCTGTCGGCGTCCTGGGCGTTGCCGGGCCCCCGGATCCCGAGGGCCCGGGTGGTCTCGCCGTTGACGATCAGGACCAGCGCGGCAATGGCGGTGGCGGCGAGCGCGATGCCCGCCGGGATCGCCATGCTGTCGGCCTGGAGCAGGTTGTAGGCGACGGGCAGCGCCATGATCTGCGTGATGACCGCCGGCCCCCGGCTCCAGCTCCGGCAGCCCAGCAGTCCGCGGGCGGCGAGCAGGGGCAGCAGGGCGAGGACCACCAGCGTCACTCCGCCGGTGACGGCCTGCTGCCGGTCGTCGGGGTCACCGGTGAAGCCGAGGACGAGGATCCAGAGCCCGCCGACGACCAGCGCGAGCCCTTCCAGGCCGACGAGCGCCGCGGCGTACGTCAGACGGCGCGGGCGGGGGCCCGCTTGCTCCGTGTCCCGGCCGTTTTCGTCGTTCCCGGCGTTTCCGGCGTTTCCCGTGCTTTTCGGGCTGGCGGGGTTCTGCTCGCTGCTCACCCCAGAAGGGTAGCCGCCGGTTCCCGGCCCGCCCCTTTCCCCCTCCGGCCCCGGGCGCCCCGTCGTGTCACGGCTCACGCCGTGGGGCCCCGGCCGATCCTCGTCCGGCCTTGTGCCTCGGTACCACCCAGTAGGTACGCTGCCATCCATGCGTGCACTTCTCGTGGTCAATCCGGCAGCAACCACTACCAGTGCACGGACGCGTGACGTCCTCATCCACGCGCTCGCCAGCGAGATGAAGCTGGAGGCGGTCTCCACCGAGTACCGCGGGCACGCGCGGGATCTGGGGCGGCTGGCCGCGCAGAGCGAGGACATAGATCTGGTCGTCGCCCTCGGGGGCGACGGCACCATCAACGAAGTGGTGAACGGGCTGCTGCACGCCGGCCCCGACCCGGACAACCTGCCCGGCATCGCCGTGGTCCCCGGCGGCTCCACCAACGTCTTCGCCCGCGCGCTGGGTCTGCCCAACGATCCCGTCGAGGCGACCGGCGCCCTGCTGGACGCCCTGCGCGAGGGTCGGGAGCGCACGGTCGGGCTGGGACTGACCTCCGGTACGCCGGGTACGGAGGATGAGGCGGTGCCGGGGCGCTGGTTCACCTTCAACGCCGGGCTCGGTTTCGACGCCGGCGTCGTCGGCCGGGTCGAACAGCAGCGCGAGCGCGGCAGGAGATCCACCCACGCGCTCTACGTCCGCCAGGCCGTGCGCCAGCTCCTCGGTGAGCCGCAGCGGCGGCAGGGTTCGATCACGCTGGAGCGGCCGGGCGCGGACCCGGTGACCGATCTGGTGCTGTCCATCGTCTGCAACACGGCTCCGTGGACTTATCTGGGTAATCGCCCGGTGTACGCCTCACCTAAGGCCTCGTTCGATACCGGGCTCGACGTACTCGGTCTCAGCCGTTTGTCCGCGGCCTCCGTTGTCCGGTATGGGACCCAGTTGCTCACTTCGTCCCCCGAGCGGGGGCCTCATGGCAAGCACGCCGTGTCCTTGCACGACCTGGACCAGTTCACCTTGCATTCGAAGGTCCCGCTACCCCTCCAGATGGACGGTGACCACCTGGGGCTGCGAACCAGCGTGACGTTCACAGGCGTACGCCGTGCACTGCGTGTGATTGTGTGAGCAGAAAGGGCTGAAGTCCTTTCACTCGAACGTTTAGGCCAGGGTCCACCCCATGGAAGTACGGCTGTGACCTAGTCGACACCGAGGAATCAAAAAAAACTTTCCGGAAGGGGTTGTATCCGCCGCCGAGGTTTGCGAGTCTCTACCTGGCGATCGGGACGGCCCGCAGCACCAGCCTCCACTGATCACCAGAACCCCTCTTCAATCCACAGGACCGCGCCAGGGAACCTGGCTGGTGGCCCTTCACTTGTTGAGGGATTCGTGAAAGCGTTCACATTCACAAGCAAGTTGCATGTAATACCAAGGAGAGGTAGCAGCCATGGACTGGCGTCACAACGCCGTTTGCCGCGAGGAAGACCCCGAGCTCTTCTTCCCCATCGGCAACACCGGTCCTGCGCTGCTGCAGATCGAGGAAGCCAAGGCCGTCTGCCGTCGCTGTCCCGTTATGGACCAGTGTCTGCAGTGGGCGCTCGAGTCCGGTCAGGACTCCGGCGTCTGGGGTGGCCTCAGCGAGGACGAGCGCCGCGCAATGAAGCGCCGCGCCGCCCGCAACCGGGCCCGTCAGGCCTCCGCCTGACAACACCCGCCCCATCAGCCTGACGCTTGGCGGCGCGTACAGCGAGTACGCATCTCCCGCCCCGAGCCGCAGCGCGCAGTACCCCCGATGTCCAGCTCACGCTGGCAACGAGCATTTGAGCCCCGGACCCCTGAACGGTCCGGGGCTTCTTGCTGTGCCTCCGCCGGCGTGCGCTACTTCTGCGTCCGCACCGGGACGTCCAGGATCACCTGCGTGCCCCGCGTCCGGCGCCGGACCATGTCGAACGATCCCCCCAACTCGCCCTCGACCAGCGTCCGTACGATCTGGAGGCCGAGGTTGCCCGAGGTGCGCGGATCGAATCCCTCGGGCAGGCCGACGCCGTCGTCCTGGACGGTGACCAGCAGGCGGCCCTCCTTGGTGGTGCCGCCGCGGACCGCCGAGACCTCGACCGTGCCGGTGTCGCCCTCGCGGAACCCGTGTTCGAGCGCGTTCTGGAGGATCTCGGTCAGCACCATGGACAGCGGGGTGGCGACCTCCGCGTCGAGGATGCCGAAGCGTCCGGTGCGCCTGCCGACCACCTTGCCCGGCGAGATCTCCGCGACCATGGCCAGGACCCGGTCGGCGATCTCGTCGAACTCCACCCGCTCGTCCAGATTCTGGGACAACGTCTCATGGACGATGGCGATCGAGCCGACGCGCCGGACCGCCTCCTCCAGGGCCTCCCTGCCCCGCTCGGACTCGATGCGGCGGGCCTGGAGCCGCAACAGGGCGGCCACGGTCTGGAGGTTGTTCTTCACCCGGTGGTGGATCTCCCGGATGGTCGCGTCCTTGGTGATCAACTCGCGCTCGCGGCGCCGCAGTTCGGTGACGTCCCGGAGCAGGACGAGCGAACCGATGCGGGTGCCCTTGGGCTTGAGCGGGATGGCGCGGAACTGGATGACGCCGTCGTGCGCCTCGACCTCGAACTCGCGGGGTGCCCAGCCGCTGGCGACCTTGGCGAGCGCCTCGTCCACCGGACCCCGGGTGGGCGCGAGTTCGGCGGTGGTCAGGCCGAGGTTGTGGCCGACCAGGTCGGAGGCGAGGCCCATGCGGTGGTAGGCGGAGAGCGCGTTCGGGGAGGCGTACTGGACGACTCCGTCGGCGTCCAGGCGGATCAGGCCGTCGCCGACGCGCGGGGCCGCGTCCATGTCCATCTGCTGGTCGGGGAACGGGAAGGAGCCGGCCGCGATCATCTGCGCGAGGTCGGAGGCGCTCTGGAGGTAGGTCAGTTCCAGGCGGCTCGGGGTGCGCACGGTGAGCAGGTTGGTGTTGCGGGCGATGACACCGAGGACGCGGCCCTCGCGCCGCACGGGGATCGACTCGACCCGGACGGGGACCTCCTCGCGCCACTCCGGATCGCCTTCCCGCACGATCCGGCCCTCGTCGAGGGCGGCGTCCAGCAGGGGTCGGCGGCGCGCGGGACCAGGTGGCCGACCATGTCGTCCTGGTAGGAGGTGGGGCCCGTGTTGGGGCGCATCTGGGCGACGGAGACGTAGCGGGTGCCGTCGCGGGTGGGGACCCACAGGACCAGGTCGGCGAAGGAGAGGTCGGAGAGCAGCTGCCACTCCGAGACCAGCAGGTGCAGCCACTCGAGGTCGGAGTCGCCGAGTGCGGTGTGCTGGCGTACGAGTTCGTTCATGGAGGGCACGTCTGCGAGCGTACCTGGGGGTATGTGCGGGGCCTAAAACGGGCGGAGACGGCCGCCCGGAGACACCCGCGGGCCGCGGCGCCTGAGAGGGACCCTCAGCCCTCCCGGCACCGCAGCCCGGAGCAATATCGGCCGCGGGGTGTGCGGTCCCGTCGGCGAGGGTGAGGATCCGGGGCAGTCAGGGCAGAGAGCTCCGGGTCCTCGGTCCGCCTTCCTGTGCGGGGAAGACGGAAGTCTGCTGCATACCCCGCCATTGTGGACTAGACCACTTTGGGTTGTCCATGTGCGGGAGCTTGTGCGTTTTTTTGTCGGGACAGCTATGGGACGCCCTGCTATTCACAACGCAGCCTAGCCCTCGGGGGTTCCTGTGCGGGGCCAGACCGCCATGGCAATTTCCGCGACGCCCTCCAGTTCCTCCCGGGTCGCCCCGTCCCGCGCCTGTTGCGACATGCCCTGGAAGACGGCGGCGGCATGGCGGGCGAGTGCGCCGGCGTCGGTGTCCGCCGGCAGTTCGCCGGCGACAACGTCCGCGCGGATGCGGCTCTCGATGGCGGAGACGTTCGCGTTGCGCTGCCGACGCAGGGCGTCCTCCACCTCGGGAGTCGTGCAGTTGGTGGCCGCGTGGATCACCAGGCAGCCGTACGGATGGCCGGGGTCGGTGAACTCCGCGGCGGCCTCGCGCAACAGCCGCTCGACCGCGGCGCGAGCGGTGGGCCCCTCCTCCAGGGCCCGACCCGAGAAGGAGCCGTACGTCCCGCCGTACACCTGCACGGCCTCCTCGAACAGCGACCGCTTGTCGCCGAAGGCCGCGTACAGGCTCGGGGCGCCGATGCCCATGACCCGGGTGAGGTCGGAGACCGAGGTCGCCTCGTAGCCGTGCTGCCAGAAGGCCATGACCGCCTTCTCCAGCGCGGTCGCCCGGTCGAAGGAACGGGGGCGGCCACGGGGCCTGGGTGCGGGCCCGACCTGTGCCTGGGCCTCCTGGTTGTTCACCATGGAGTGCATTTTAGAGCGCGCGCTAGAGAAATGTCGTCCGCCTGCTGTACGGTCATTTCTATAGCGACCGCTATGGAATTACGGAAGGGGTGTGGCATGGGTGTGCTCACGGGCCGGACGGCACTCGTCACGGGGGCGAGCAGGGGGATCGGGCGCGGGATCGCCGAGCGGCTGGCCCGCGACGGGGCGCGGGTGGCGGTGCACTACGGCAGCCGGGAGGAGGCGGCGAAGGAGACCGTCGCGGCGATCGAGGAGGCGGGCGGCTCCGCGTTCGCGATCCGGACGCGGCTCGGGGTCCCGGGTGACGCGGAGGCCCTGTGGCGGGAGTTCGACCGGCACGCGGACGGCCTGGACATCCTGGTGAACAACGCGGGGATCGGGACGTCACAGCCGTTCGGCGAGATCGACGAGGAGGAGTACGAGCGACTCTTCGCGGTGAACGTGAAGGCACCCCACTTCATCACCCGGCTCGGGGCACGACGACTGCGGGACGGCGGGCGGGTCGTCAACATATCCTCCGGCCTAGCCCGCACCGCGGCGATGCCGCAGCTCATGGCCTACGCGATGACGAAGGGCGCGCTCGACGTCTTCACCCGGGACCTGTCGAAGGTGCTCGGCCCCCGGGGGATCACCGTGAACTCCGTCGCGCCCGGCATCGTCGACACCGACATCAATGCCGCCTGGCTGCGCGCGAGTGAGGAGGCATGGAAGGGAGCCGCCGCGTACTCGGCACTCGGGCGCGTGGGGACGCCCGCGGACATCGGCGACGTGGTGGCGTTCCTCGCCTCGCCGGACGGACGGTGGGTGACGGGGCACTGGCTGGACGCGACGGGGGGATCGCTGACGTGAGTTTGGAGAGGGGACATCTCCTTCCCGGGCTCGGGTCTCTCACCTGGGCCGACCGGTCCACCTCTGTTAGATTGGTCTAAACCACACAGCCCTTCCGGGCCCACTCGAGCCCCTCTTCAGAACGGCAGGCCAGCGTGGAAGTTGTCATCGTTGCGGACGCCAGGTCGGGCGGCGAACTCATCGCCAAGGCCATCGCCCAGCTCCTGCGGCGCAAGCCCGAGGCCCTGCTCGGCGTGGCCACCGGTTCCACCCCGCTGCCGGTCTACCAGGCGTTGACGGCCCAGGTGCGCTCCGGTGCCGTGGACACCTCGCGGGCGCGGATCGCCCAGCTCGACGAGTACGTGGGACTGCCCGCCGAGCACCCCGAGTCCTACCGCTCGGTGCTGCGCCGGGAGGTGCTGGAGCCGCTGGGCATCGGCATGGACGCCTTCCTCGGGCCGGACGGCACCGCCGAGGACGTACCGGCCGCCTGCGAGGCCTACGACCGGGCGCTGGCCGCGGCCGGTGGCGTCGACCTCCAGCTGCTGGGCATCGGGACCGACGGGCACATCGGGTTCAACGAGCCCTGCTCCTCGCTGGCCTCCCGGACGCGGATCAAGACGCTCACCGAGCAGACCCGCGTCGACAACGCGCGCTTCTTCGACGGGGACATCGCACAGGTCCCGCACCACGTCATCACGCAGGGCATCGGCACCATCCTGGAGGCGCGGCACCTGGTGCTGCTCGCCACGGGCGAGGGCAAGGCGGACGCCGTCGCCGCGACCGTCGAGGGGCCGGTGGCCGCGATCTGCCCGGCCTCGGCGCTCCAACTCCACCCGCACGCGACCGTCGTCGTCGACGAGGGTGCCGCGTCCAAGCTGAAGCTCGCGGACTACTTCCGGCACACGTACGCCAACAAGCCCGAGTGGCAAGGGATCTGAAGGCCTGTCCCGTCGTAGGAGCCTCTACGCGCCGGCGATGACCTCCGCCGCCGCCCGTCCGCAGACGCGGGCCGCGCCGTGGGTGGCGAGGTGGAGGGCGCCCCGGGGCGGTGCCTGGGGGACGCCCATCTCGACGACGACGGTGTCGGGGCGGGCGGCGAGGAGGGTGTCCAGGGCCGCGGTCATCCAGGGGTGGCGGTGCTCGTCGCGGACCACGGCCACGATCCGCCGCTCCCCCGCCGCGATCAGCGCCGCGTGTCCGGCGTCCTCGCCGGCGAAGCTGCCCGTCTCGGTGCCGGGCAGCAGCCGGGCGAGTTCCGCGGCCACGCCCCAGGGCGTCTCGTCGCCGACGGCGATGTTGGCGACCGGGGTGAGGGCGGCGACGTACGGGGCGTCGGTGAGCGGGGTGAAGGGGGCCGCGGGGGTGCGGCGCAGAGCGCGGCGGGCGGCGACGAGGCCGATGTCGGTGTGCGCGCCGCCCCGGTCGGCGGAGGCGGAGGCCGCTGCCGAGGCCGTCCAGCGGGCCAGGGCGCGGACTCGTTCCGCCGCGTCGGCGAGGCGTTCCTCCGCGAGGTCTCCGGCGCGGACCGCGGCGACGAGGGCGTCGCGCAGGCGCCGTACCGTCTCGTCGTCGGCGAGGCCGCCGCCCACGCAGATGGCGTCGGCGCCGGCCGCGATGGCGAGGACGCTGCCGTGCTCGATCCCGTACGTGCCGGCGATCGCCTGCATCTCCATGCCGTCGGTGACGATCAGGCCGTCGTAGCCGAGTTCGCCGCGCAGGAGGTCCGTCAGGATGCGGCGGGACAACGTCGCCGGGCGGTCCGGATCCAGGGCGGGGACCAGGATGTGCGCGCTCATCACGGCACGGCTGCCGGCGGCGATGGCCGCGCGGAACGGGGCCAGTTCGCGCTCGGCCAGCACGGCGGGGTCCACCGCGATGCGGGGCAGGGCGAGGTGGGAGTCGACGGCCGTGTCGCCGTGGCCGGGGAAGTGCTTGGTACAGGCCGCGACACCCGCCGCCTGGAGGCCGGTGACATAGGCCGCGGTGTGCCGGGCGACCAGGTCGGGGTCGGCGCCGAAGGAGCGCACGCCGATCACCGGGTTGCCCGGGTTGGAGTTCACGTCGGCCGACGGGGCCCAGTTGAAGTCGACGCCGCAGGCCGCAAGGCGGCGGCCCAGCTCGAAGGCGACCTGCCTGGTGAGGTCCGCGTCGTCCACCGCGCCGAGGGCGTGGTTGCCGGGGAAGCTGGAGCCGGTCCGCACCTCCAGGCGGGTGACGTCGCCGCCCTCCTCGTCGATCGCGACGAGCACGTCGTCCCGCTCGGCGCGCAACTGGGCGGTGAGCGAGGCGAGTTGTCCGGGGGAGGCGATGTTGCGGCCGAACAGGCCGACCGAGGCCAGGCCTTCGCCGAGGCGGCGCAGCAGCCAGTCGGGGGCGCTGGTGCCGGCGAAGCCGGGCTGGAGGACCGTCAGGGCGTCACGCGTCAGAGTGTCGGTGCCGCTGGCGAGTGTCGTCATCGGGGCGTTATCCCTTCACGGCGCCCGCGGTGAGACCCGCGGCCATCTTGCGCTGGACGAGGAGGAACAGCACGACGATCGGGACGGCCATCAGGGTGGCGCCGGCCATCATCGGGGCGTACTCGGTGCCGTGCTTGGTGGTGAAGTTGCCGAGCCAGACGGTCGCGGTCTGGTTCTTCTGGCTGAGCAGCATCAGGGCGTAGAGGTACTCGTTCCAGGCCTGGATGAAGCCGTAGACCGAGGTGGCGACCATGCCGGGGGCGAGCAGCGGGAAGACGACGCGCACGAAGGCGCCGGTGCGGGAGCAGCCGTCGACCATCGCGGCCTCCTCCAGCTCCTTCGGGATGTTGACGATGAAGCCGCGCAGCGTCCACACCGTGAAGGGCAGGATGAAGGTCAGGTAGGTGATGATCAGGCCGGTCAGCCGGTCGTACTGGCCCAGGTCGTTCAGGAGCAGGAAGACCGGGATGATCATGGCTACCAGCGGGACCATCTGGACCGCGAGGATGCCGACGATCACGACCTTGCGACCGCGGAAGGCGAAGCGGGAGATGGCGAGCGCGGCCAGCATGCCGACGACGACGCCGATCAGGACGACCGCGAGCGAGACGACGAGGCTGCGGGCGACCGGGCCCCAGAAGTCGGCGATGTCCATCGCACGGCCGAAGTTGGAGAAGGTCAGCGCGGTGGGCAGCAGACTCGGGTCCGGATCGATGGCGTCCTTCGCCGGTTTGAACGCCGTGTTGAGCATCCAGTAGACGGGGAAGCCGACGACGACGAACACGAGGAGGCCGAGGAGGTTCCAGCCGAGCTTGGACTTCCGGCGGCCCGAGCCGCCGCCGGAGCCGCTCTTCGCCGTGGCGATGGCGCTCATTCGACCTCTCCGATCTTCAGCATCTGGCGCATGTACACGGCGACCACACCGAGCAGCAGCAGCACGGTGATCAGGGCGATCGCCGAGCCCTGGCCGTAGTCGTTGACGACGAAGGCCCGGTCGTAGGAGTACGTCGTCAGCAGCTGGAACTCGGCCTCGGGATGGCCGTTGCGCATCACGAAGACCTGCGGGAAGACGCCCATGTCCCAGATGACCGACAGGGTCGTGAGCATCACGATGATCGGCTTGAGGATGGGCAGGGTGACGTACCGGAAGACGCCCCAGGCGCCGGCGCGTCGAGGCGGGCGGCCTCCTCCAGTTCCTTGGGGACCTGGGTGAGACCGGCGCTGAGGGTGATCACGACGAACGGGACGGCTCCCCAGATCACCAGCAGCATGATCACGGCGAGGCCCTGCGGCCCGCTCGCGAACCAGTTGTGGCCGATCATGTCGACGCCGGGCAGCCTGCTCAGGACCGCGTTGAGGATGCCGTAGTCCGCGTCGAACAGCCACTTGAAGACCGTGGTGGCCACGATGATCGGCATGCCCCAGCTGGCCACGAGGGCGATGTTGATGAGTGTCTTCACCCAGCCGGAGACCCGCTGGAGCAGCAGTGCGATCAGCATGCCGAGGACCATCGTGAAGATGACGCAGCCGGCCGCGAAGACGATCGTGCGCAACACGACCGACCAGAACTCGCTGTCGCTGAGGACCTTCGTGAAGTTGTCGAACCCGACCGACTCGGCCGGCTGGAAGCCCCACAGCTGGGACTGCCCGAACTTCTGGAAGGAGAGGGTGACCAGGCGGACGAGCGGATAGCCCATCACCAGCACGAGGATCAGCAGGCAGGGGGCGAGCAGCAGCCAGGGGGTGCCGGCTCCGGCGGAGACCGCCTTGGCGCGGGGCCGCCGTGGCGCGGACGGCGGTGGCGGTGCCGGCCGCGGCGGCGGCACCTTGGCAGGGGTGGTCGTGTCTGCGGCACTCATCGCGCGCTCCTCAGCGGTCCCTCAGGTCGTACGAAGGCGAAGCCCCGTGCATGTACGGAGGCCGGGGCCCTCTCGGTCGTACGGACGGCGGGGCTCCGCCGCAGCCGAGCCCCGCCTCGCGTCACTTGGTGTTGATGACCTTGTCGATCGCGGCGTCCGCCTCCTTGGCGGCCTCCTCGACGGTCTTCTTGCCGGTGCCGATGCTCTGGAGCATGGTCTGCAGGACCTGGGCCTTCTCGACCTGGCCCCAGCCGGGCGCCATCGGGACGAACCAGTTGGACTCGGCGGCGGTGGCCGGTACGACCGTCTTGGGGTCGTTCTTCAGGGTCGCGAGGTCCGTCTTGTTGTTGGGCAGGTTGCCCTTGGCCATCAGGCCCTTCTGGCCGGCCGGACCGGTGAACGCGTTGATCCACTCGGCGGCGAGTTCCTGCGCGTCCGACTTGACCGGGACGGCGAGGTCGGAGCCGCCCAGGAAGACGGGGAGGTTCTTGCCGGACGGGCCGGGCATCACGAAGTTCTCGAGGTTGCCCTTGAGCTTGCCGCTCTTGTCGTTCTCGGGGGCCTCGGCGGTCGCGCCCTCCCAGGCCGCGCCGAAGATCATGCCGGACTTGCCCTGGCCGTAGACGATGTGACGGTCCGACTCGTCCTTGGTCTTGTCGCCGTGCATGTACTTGTCGACGACGTTCTTGTACTCGTTGAGGCCCTTGAGGGACTCGGGGGAGGAGAGGTTGCCCTTCCACTGGCCGCCCTCCTCCTTCGCGATGGAGCCGCCGGCGTCGTAGACGAAGGACATGGCCGCGTACCAGTCACGGGTGGGCTGGTACCAGGAGCTGAACTTGTCGCCCTCCTTCTTCTGGACCTTGTCCAGGGCGGCGGTCAGCTCCGCGTAGGTCTTCGGGGCCGCCTTGACTCCGGCGGAGGCGAAGAGGTCCTTGCGCCAGTTGCCGACGCGGCCACCCGCGTAGTACGGCACGCCGTAGGTCTTGTCCTCGTACGTCACCGAGGCCTTGAGGCCGTCCAGCCAGGCGGAGGAGTTGTCGAACTTCGCGGCGTCGAGCGGGGCGAAGGCGCCCTTGACCATGTAGCTGAGCATCTCGGTGTTGCCCATCTCGACCACGTCGGGCACCTTGTCGGTGGCGAGAACCGCGTCGAGCTTGGCGTTCTTGTCGGGCCAGCCGTAGTACTCGTGGGTGATCTTCACGCCGGGGTGCTTCTTCTGCACCGCCGCGTCCGCGGCCTTCACCAGTTCGGGCCAGTTGTTCTGCGCGTCGACGGTCAGCCAGACCGTCAGTTCCTTGGCGTCGGTGCCCTTGTCCGAACCACCGCTGTCCTTGTCGTCCCCGCACGCCGCGATGGAGACCATCATGCCCGCGATACCGATCGCGGCTATCAGCTTGCGCTTCACGCCAACCCTCCTCAGGGATCCCACAAACCCCCCTGCCTCCCCGCCGCGGTCGAGCGTCAACGCGTACCGTCCGTGGGGCCAGGACCTGGACCAATGGTGTAGACCAGTAAGCCGGAGCTTGGCTCAGACCAATTGGGCTGTCAAGGGTGTTCAACCGGGGTTGAGTCGTCCGTTACGGGACCGCGATATGCAGGGACTTTTCAATTCGCGGGCCACGTATCGGCCTCTCGCGGGGAAGTGAACCAATCGACCCCGGCCGACATGTTGGACTAGACCAACGGAGGTCCCGGAGGTATACAGAAGAGATCACGGACCGCGCGAGGTCACCGCACTGGATACCCCGCCGACGAACCCGTGCCACGATGTGAGCCGCGGCCGACGGGACTGTCGGCCGCTTCGGCACCCCGGAGCCGGGAAGGCAGGACATGAGCACCGACGTCAGCAGTGCGGAGAACGAGGGTGGGGCGACCGTCCGTACCGCGCGCGTGCCCAAGTACTACCGCCTGAAGAAGCATCTCCTCGACATGACGGAGACGCAGTCGCCCGGCACCCCGGTGCCGCCCGAGCGCACCCTGGCGGCCGAGTTCGACACCTCGCGCACCACCGTGCGCCAGGCGCTCCAGGAGCTGGTCGTCGAGGGCCGGCTGGAGCGCATCCAGGGCAAGGGCACCTTCGTGGCCAAGCCGAAGGTCTCCCAGGCGCTGCAACTCACCTCGTACACCGAGGACATGCGCGCGCAGGGCCTCGAACCCACCTCGCAGCTCCTCGACATCGGCTACATCACGGCCGACGACCGGCTCGCCGGGCTGCTGGACATCACCGCGGGCGGCCGTGTGCTGCGCATCGAGCGGCTGCGCATGGCCAACGGCGAGCCGATGGCCATCGAGACCACCCACCTCTCGGCCAAGCGCTTCCCGGCCCTGCGCAGGTCACTGGTGAAGTACACGTCCCTCTACACCGCGCTCGCCGAGGTCTACGGCGTCCACCTCGCCGAGGCCGAGGAGACCATCGAGACCTCCCTGGCCACCCCGCGCGAGGCCGGCCTCCTCGGCACGGACGTCGGTCTGCCGATGCTGATGCTGTCCCGCCACTCCGTGGACAGGGAGGGTCTCCCGGTGGAGTGGGTGCGGTCGGTGTACCGCGGGGACCGGTACAAGTTCGTCGCGCGGCTGAAGCGGCCCGTGGACTAGGCGTACCGTCCAGCAGGGCGGCTGGGGGTCCGGGGTCACCCCCCGGAACAACACAGCGTCGTGCGGCTGAAGCGGCCCGTGGAGCAACCCGTGGAGTAAACCGGCAACCCCGTCGACCTACGGGACCGATATGCGGACGAGGTCTTCCGCTTGGCTTTATCCGTCACCTACATTTCGTGCGCGTTGCACATGATCTGCGAGGGGACGGAGCCGCCCGATGTCAGAAGCCCCAGAAGTCAACGGAGGGCCGGTGGTGACGCCTTTGCGCGTCGTCATCGCCCTCTGCCTGTTCGCGCCCTTCGTGGCGATGCTGTGGGTCGGTTCGTACGCGAAGACCGACCCCGCGTTCATCGGCATCCCGTTCTTCTACTGGTACCAGATGCTGTGGGTGCTGCTCTCCACCCTGCTCACGGTGGTCGCGTACAAGCTGTGGCAGGTCGACCAGCGCGGCCGTAGGAACCAGGGCGGGGGTGCGGCGAAGTGAACGGCGGCGTGAACGGCGTGGCACTCGCCGTCTTCATCTTCTTCTTCCTGGCCGTCACCGTCATGGGCTTCCTGGCCGCGCGCTGGCGCAGGGCCGACGACGAGCACAGTCTCGACGAATGGGGCCTGGGCGGCCGGTCGTTCGGCACCTGGGTCACCTGGTTCCTGCTCGGCGGCGACCTGTACACGGCCTATACGTTCGTGGCGGTCCCGGCGGCGATCTACGCGGCCGGCGCGGCGGGCTTCTTCGCGGTGCCGTACACGATCCTCGTCTACCCGCTGATCTTCACGTTCCTGCCGCGCCTGTGGTCGGTGTCGCACAAGCACGGGTACGTGACGACCTCGGACTTCGTGCGCGGCCGGTTCGGCTCCAAGGGCCTGTCCCTGGCCGTGGCCGTCACCGGCATCCTGGCCACCATGCCGTACATCGCGCTTCAACTGGTCGGCATCCAGGCCGTGCTGGACGTGATGGGTGTCGGCGGCGGTGAGGACACCAACTGGTTCGTCAAGGACCTGCCGCTGCTGATCGCCTTCGGCGTGCTGGCGGCCTACACCTACTCCTCGGGCCTGCGGGCGCCCGCGCTGATCGCGTTCGTGAAGGACACGCTGATCTACATCGTCATCGCGGTGGCGATCATCTACATCCCCATCAAGCTGGGCGGGTTCGACGACATCTTCGCGAAGGCGGGCGACGCCTTCTCGCAGACCAACCCGGCGACGGGCGCGCCACGCGGTTCGCTGGTGCCGAGCGAGGCGGGCCAGTGGACCTACGCCACGCTGGCGTTGGGGTCCGCGCTGGCGCTGTTCATGTACCCGCACTCGATCACCGCGACGCTGTCCTCGCGCAGCCGTGACGTGATCCGCCGCAACACCACGATCCTGCCGCTGTACTCCCTCATGCTCGGTCTGCTCGCCCTGCTGGGCTTCATGGCGATCGCGGCCGGGGTGAAGGTCTCCAACGGGCAGCTGGCGATCCCGCAGTTGTTCGAGGACATGTTCCCGGACTGGTTCGCGGGCGTGGCGTTCGCGGCGATCGGCATCGGCGCGCTGGTGCCGGCGGCGATCATGTCCATCGCGGCGGCGAACCTCTTCACCCGCAACATCTACAAGGACTTCATCAAGCCGGACGCCACGCCCAGGGAGGAGACCCGCGTCTCCAAACTGGTCTCGCTCCTGGTGAAGGTGGGCGCGCTGGCCTTCGTCCTCACCATGGACAAGACGGTCGCCATCAACTTCCAGCTGCTGGGCGGCATCTGGATCCTCCAGACCTTCCCGGCCCTGGTCGGCGGCCTGTTCACCCGCTGGTTCCACCGCTGGGCGCTGCTGGCCGGCTGGGCGGTCGGCATGGTCTACGGCACGGTGGCGGCGTACGGCGTCGCCTCCCCGACCCAGAAGCACTTCGGCGGCTCGTCGAAGGAGATCCCCGGCATCGGCGAGATCGGCTACATCGGCCTCACGGCGTTCGTGCTGAACGTGGTGGTGACGGTGGTGCTGACCTTCGTCATGAAGGCGCTGAAGGCCCCGGAGGGTGTCGACGAGACGTCCCCGTCGGACTACACGGCGGACGCCGGCGACCCGGGCGTCCAGGTGGAGCTGCCCCCGGCGACGGCGGGGGCGGGGCACTAGCGCGAGGGGAACGTCTCCCCACCCAAGGCCACAGCGGGCCGCCGAGGCACCTCGCCCCGGCGGCCCGCCGCCGTACGCGCTCCCGCTCGCAGGACTGGGCCCATCGCCCCACGAGTTGACGCTGCGAAGCCGGTCCGACACAACATCTGGGGGTCGCGCGGCAGCCCGGCACAAGATGTATGCTCGTGCTCGCTGCCGCCGCAGGGGAATCCGGTGCGAATCCGGAACTGTCCCGCAACGGTGTACTTGCGTGCGTTCCTCTGCTTTCGCGCACGCATGGTCAGTCCGAGCACCTGCCGGCAGCGCACCCGATCCGTCCGGCTCGGGTGCTTGGACGTCCGGGCCTCGCGGAATGGGCCGGTGGACGCGGCGCGCCCCGCGCTCGTGTGCTGCCCGCTGCCCTCCGCAAGGCCCCCGCCGAGCGAGGGAGAGCCCCACGTGACCATCGCGCCAGCCGAACCGGTTTCAGCAGCCCCGAAGACCGACGGTCCCGGAACCGCACTGCTGCGGACGCTGACCGAGCTGACCGCCGACCTTCCCGACGCCGACCCCGGCCGGGTCGCCGCCGCCGCCCTGCGGGGCCGGTCCGCGCGGGCGGACGAGTCGGAGCTGCGCGAGCTGGCCACCGAGGCGGCCGCCGGTCTGATCTCCGAGGATCCCGCCTACTCCCAACTGGCCGCCCGGCTGCTCACGATCGGGATCCGCGCGGAGGCCGCCTCCCAGGGCGTCACCACCTTCACCGAGTCCGTCGCCGTCGGCCACCGCGAGGGCCTGATCGCCGACCGCACCGCCGAGTTCGTACGGCTGCACGCGGCCCGGCTCGACGCGCTGGTCGACACGGGCGCCGACGACCGCTTCGGCTACTTCGGCCTGCGCACCCTGCACAGCCGCTACCTGCTGCGCCACCCGATCACCCGCAAGGTCGTCGAGACGCCCCAGCACTTCCTGCTGCGCGTGGCGAGCGGCCTGGCCGAGGACGACACGACGAGGTCCGTCGACGAGGTCGCCGCGCTCTACACGCTGATGAGCCGCCTGGACTACCTCCCCTCCTCCCCCACCCTGTTCAACTCCGGCACCCGCCACCCGCAGATGTCGTCCTGCTACCTCCTCGACTCCCCGCTGGACGAGCTGGACTCCATCTACGACCGCTACCAGCAGGTCGCCCGCCTCTCCAAGCACGCCGGCGGCATCGGTCTGTCGTACAGCCGCATCCGTTCCCGCGGGTCGCTCATCCGCGGCACCAACGGGCACTCCAACGGCATCGTGCCGTTCCTGAAGACCCTGGACGCCTCGGTCGCCGCCGTGAACCAGGGCGCCGGCGCAAGGGCGCGGCCGCGGTGTACCTGGAGACCTGGCACTCCGACATCGAGGAGTTCCTGGAGCTGCGCGACAACACCGGCGAGGACGCCCGCCGTACGCACAACCTCAACCTGGCGCACTGGGTGCCGGACGAGTTCATGCGCCGGGTCGACGACGACGGGCAGTGGTCCCTGTTCTCCCCGGCCGACGTGCCCGAGCTGGTCGACCTGTGGGGCGCGGAGTTCGACGCGGCCTACCGCGCGGCGGAGGCCGAGGGGCTGGCCAGGAAGACCATCCCGGCGCGTGAGCTGTACGGCCGCATGATGCGCACCCTCGCGCAGACCGGCAACGGCTGGATGACCTTCAAGGACGCCGCCAACCGCACCGCCAACCAGACCGCCGAGCCGGGCCATGTGGTCCACTCCTCGAACCTGTGCACGGAGATCCTGGAGGTCACCGACGACGGTGAGACGGCGGTCTGCAACCTGGGGTCGGTGAACCTCGGCGCGTTCGTCGACACGGACCCCGGGGCCACCGAGGTCATCGACTGGGAGCGGCTGGACGAGACCGTCCGCACCGCCGTCACCTTCCTGGACCGGGTCGTCGACATCAACTTCTATCCGACCGAGCAGGCGGGCCGCTCCAACTCCCGCTGGCGCCCGGTCGGTCTGGGCGCGATGGGCCTCCAGGACGTCTTCTTCAAGCTGCGGCTGCCCTTCGACTCGCCCGAGGCCAAGGCGCTCTCCACCCGGATCGCCGAGCGGATCATGCTCGCCGCGTACGAGGCCTCCGCGGACCTCGCCGAGCGCAACGGCCCGCTGCCCGCCTGGGCGAAGACCCGTACCGCACGTGGCGTGCTGCACCCCGACCACTACGGCGTCGAGTTCACCTGGCCGGAGCGCTGGGCGGCGCTGCGCGAGCGGATCGCGGCGACCGGCCTGCGCAACTCGCTGCTCCTGGCCATCGCGCCGACCGCCACCATCGCGTCGATCGCCGGTGTGTACGAGTGCATCGAGCCGCAGGTGTCCAACCTGTTCAAGCGCGAGACGCTGTCCGGCGAGTTCCTTCAGGTCAACTCCTACCTGGTGCGGGAACTCAAGGAGCTGGGCGTCTGGGACGCCCGGACCCGCGAGGCGCTGCGCGAGGCGAGCGGCTCGGTCCAGGGGTTCACCTGGATCCC
This sequence comes from Streptomyces phaeoluteigriseus, assembly GCF_001896135.2. Classification (GTDB taxonomy): domain Bacteria; phylum Actinomycetota; class Actinomycetes; order Streptomycetales; family Streptomycetaceae; genus Streptomyces; species Streptomyces phaeoluteigriseus. The sequence continues at coordinate 118,528 of NZ_MPOH02000020.1, read as the reverse complement.
CGAGGACGTACGGGCGCTGTACCGCACGGCGTGGGAGATCCCGCAGCGCGGGCTGATCGACATGGCCGCCGCGCGGACCCCGTATCTGGACCAGGCGCAGTCCCTGAACCTCTTCCTGGAGACGCCGACCATCGGCAAGCTCTCCTCGATGTACGCCTATGCCTGGAAGTCGGGGCTCAAGACGACGTACTACCTGCGCTCGCGCCCGGCGACCCGCATCGCCCGCGCCGCCCAGGCCCAAGCCCCCATCCCCGTGCGGCAGCCGGCTCCCGAAGAGGCCGTCGCCTGCTCCCTTGAGAACCCCGAGTCCTGCGAGGCCTGCCAGTAATGACCACCCGTAACCAGAATCTCCTCGACCCGGGCTTCGAGCTGACCCTGCGTCCCATGCGCTACCCCGACTTCTACGAGCGCTACCGGGACGCCATCAAGAACACCTGGACCGTCGAGGAGGTCGACCTCCACTCGGACGTGACCGACCTCGCGAAGCTGACGCCCGCCGAGCAGCATCTGATCGGCCGGCTGGTCGCGTTCTTCGCGACGGGCGACTCGATCGTCTCGAACAACCTGGTGCTGACGCTGTACAAGCACATCAACTCCCCCGAGGCGCGGCTCTACCTGAGCCGGCAGCTCTTCGAGGAGGCGGTGCACGTCCAGTTCTATCTGACCCTGCTGGACACCTACCTCCCCGACCCGGAGGACCGCGCCGCCGCCTTCGACGCGGTCGAGAGCATCCCCTCCATTCGTGAGAAGGCCGAGTTCTGCTTCCGCTGGATGGACTCGGTGGAGAAGCTGGACCGGCTGGAGTCGATGTCCGACCGTCGCCGCTTCCTGCTCAACCTGATCTGCTTCGCCGCGTGCATCGAGGGCCTGTTCTTCTACGGCGCCTTCGCGTACGTCTACTGGTTCCGCGGCCGGGGCCTGCTGCACGGCCTCGCCACCGGCACCAACTGGGTGTTCCGTGACGAGACCATGCACATGTCCTTCGCGTTCGAGGTCGTCGACACCGTCCGCAAGGAGGAGCCGGAGCTGTTCGACGACCGGCTCCAGGAGCAGGTCACCGACATGCTGCGGGAGGCCGTCGAGGCCGAGCTGCAGTTCGCGCGCGACCTGTGCGGGGACGGACTGCCGGGCATGAACACCGACTCGATGCGCCAGTACCTGGAGTGCGTCGCCGACCAGCGGCTGAGCCGCCTCGGTTTCGCCCCGGTGTACGGCTCGGAGAACCCGTTCTCCTTCATGGAGTTGCAGGGCGTTCAGGAGCTGACCAACTTCTTCGAGCGCCGTCCGTCGGCGTACCAGGTCGCGGTGGAGGGCACCGTCGACCTGGACGAGGACTTCTGAGTCCGCGCCTCGCGCAGTCGGCGGTCGATCCGGCGTTCGTGGGCCAGCCCCACGAGCGCGACCCGCGAGGACGAGGAAGACGACCAGGACCGTGAGAGCTTCGGCGAGTGCGTTCATGAGGTAAGCATCATGCGTCCGTGACACTCATGACAGTGGCAGGACTGCCGCACACCTTCAAATTACTGCCACTTCCGGTGCACACTGGCGGCATGCTGAAGAACGTGGCCGCGATCCTCCTCGACGGCGTGCATCCCTTCGAACTCGGAGTCGTCTGCGAGGTGTTCGGCATCGACCGCAGCGACGAGGGGCTGCCGGTCTACGACTTCGCCGTCGCCTCGGCCGAGGGGCCGACCCTGTCCACACCGCACCCGGGCTTCACGATGAGCACGTCACACGGGCTCGAACGGCTGGAGAGCGCCGACCTGATCGCCGTACCGGCCGGCGACACGTACACGGCCCGGGAGTTCCCGCCCGAGCTGCTCGACGCGCTGCGCCGGGCGGTGGAGCGCGGGACCCGGGTGCTGAGCGTGTGCTCCGGGGCGTTCGTGCTGGCCGCGGCGGGGCTCCTGGACGGGCGGCGCTGCGCGGTGCACTGGCGGCACGCGGAACAGCTCGCCCGCGAGTACCCGCGCACGACCGTCGAACCCGACGTGCTCTACGTCGACGAGGACCCGGTGATCACCTCGGCCGGCACGGCCGCCGGCATCGACGCCTGCCTGCACCTCGTGCGCAAGGAGCAGGGGCCCGAGGTCGCCAACGGGATCGCCCGGCGGATGGTCGTACCGCCGCACCGGGACGGCGGCCAGGCCCAGTACATCCAGCGGCCGCTGCCGCGCTCTTCCTGCGACACCGTGGGCGAGGTGCTCGCGTGGATGGAGCAGCACCTCGCCCAGGAGGTCACCGTCGAGCAGCTCGCCGCCCGCGCCCACATGGCGCCGCGCACCTTCGCCCGCCGCTTCCAGCAGGAGACCGGCACGACGCCCTACCGCTGGCTCCTGCGCCAGCGGGTACTGCTCGCCCAGCATCTGCTGGAGGCGTCCGACGAGACGGTGGACGCGATCGCCTGGCGGACCGGGTTCGGCACGGCGGGCGCGCTGCGGCACCAGTTCGTGCGGGTGCTGGGCACCACCCCGAACGCCTACCGGCGTACGTTCCGGGGCCCGGAGGCCGCCTGAACGCACGCCGGCGGCGGGGACGGTCTCACCGCGGGACGGGCTTGAGCCGCAGCCGTTGCGGACGCAGCGTGATGCCCACCCGGGTCTCGTCGACCGAGCCGGGGACCTGCTCGAACCGGAAGCCGTCCGCGAGCACCGCCGTGACCAGCGTGAGCAGGGCCATCGAGAAGTGGTCGCTGGGGCACTTGCGGTTGCCCACGCTGAACGGCCGCATCGCGTACTTCGGGATGTCCTTCGACCGCTCCGGAAGCCAGCGGTCGGGGTCGAACTCGAGGTGCCGCTCGTAGGACCGCGGGTCGCGCTGGATCGCGTACGGGCTGTACACGATGTCGGCCCCGGCCGGAATGCGATAGCCACCGAGTTCGGTGTCGGCGACTGCCCGCCGCGTCAATATCCATACGGCCGGGCGCAAACGCATGGCCTCGATGACGACGTTGTTCGTGTGCGTGAGCTTGCGCACGTCGTCGAATGCGACGGGCCGTCCTCCGGTGACAGCCCGTACCTCGGAGCACACCTTGTCCGCCTGTTCCGGATGGTCCGCGAGAACCAGGAGCAGCGACATGATCGTGGAAGCGATGGTTTCGCTGCCGGGGGTGAGGATCGCGACGACCTGGTCGTGGATCTCCTGTTCCCCGATCGGGTCGCCATTGTCGTCCTTCGCTTCCAGCAATGCCGTCAGCAAATCGTCCGGCTTTTGACCTGATGCCCGGCGTTCGGCGACGATCTCGTCGACCAGGAGATGTAAATCGGCCAGGGCCCGGTTGAATTCGCGGTTGGCCGGAAGCGGCAGCCTGTAGAGCGGTCCGAGCGGCACCACCATCCGGTGGTACATACCTTGGAAGACGCTGGCGAGCGCGACGCACAGCCGCTCGGCCCTCTCGTCCATGAACTGCCCGCGCAGCAGACAGCGGGCCGCCACCCGCACCGCTATCCGGAACGATTCCGAGGTGCAGTCGATCGTCTCACCGCCCTGCCACCGCTCGACGAGCGCGCGCGTCTCCTCCTCCATGATCGGCCCGTAGGCGGGGATGGCGTCGAGCCGGAACGCGGGCTGGATGGTGCGCCGCTGGCGCCGGTGGAGCGGGCCGTTGGCGGTGGCCACGCCCTCCTTGCCGAGCAGCCCTTCCAGGGACTCCCACAGCGGTCCGGCGATGATGTAGTCGGGGCTGAGGGCCATGGCCCCGGTCAGGGCCGGCGTGGTGACGGCGTACACCGTCTTCGGTCCGAGCTTGATGCGGACGATGTCGCCGTGGTCGCGCAGCTGGCTCATGAAGGCCAGCGGGTCGCGGGCGAGCTTCCAGCCGTGGCCGAGAAGCGGAACCCCACCACCGGCCAGTGGCGGCTCACGCAGTTCCGGTGCCACGGGCGTCACGGGATTGACGGACTCGACGGTCATTTCTCACCTGCCGCTTCGTTGTTGACGTACGGGGGCGTGGAACGGTCGTCCCAGCTGTCGACCATGTAGCGGCCGGACTCGTGGTGGAACCAGTAGACGGAACTGAACCAGTTCCTCATGTTCTCGAGACAGGCCCGTACGGCGGCGCCGAGTTCCTTTCCGTGGACCGTCCCGTCGGTGAGCCTGTCGGCCAGCCTCAGCACGTCCTTCTCCGTGACGAGGAATTCGGATATGCAGTCCTCGACGCGCCGCCTGATTTCCTCGACCGCCTCTTCGAGGGTCAGCCCCTCATGGGCGATGAGACTGATTCCGAGATTGTGCACCTCGTCGCCCGCTATTTCCTTCGGGAGCGAACAGAGGTCGTTGTACCAGGCGGCGAATTCCTGACTCAGCAGAGCCGCACGCCGATAGGCCGGGTGTTTCCGTACGGCGTCCGGGAGTTCGCACCCCGCACTCGGCTCCAGCAGATCCGTCCAGATCCAGTGCGCGAAGGTGAGCCGACGCAGGACCAGATACTCCTCGACGCCCGGTATGCGCCCGTCCATCCGGTTGTGGAATTCCCGGTCGTACGCCTCGATCACCTCGTGGAAGTGGCGGGCGAACCGCTCGCTCCAGGTCGCGGGGAGGAAGGAGTACAGCCGGCCCACACTGTCCGCGAGTCCGGCGACCAGCGGATCCTCGTGTAGCAGGTGCTCGTCCGGGGAGTCGAGGGCCACGTGCAGGCGGCGCCTCAACTGCCGCCAGGCGGCTGCCCGGCCGTGCACGACGTCACGGTCGTGCCGGTCGTCCCAGACGAAGAACCACGCGCTGTAGTCGGCGATGGCCTGCATGACCTCGTCGGGTGCGCCGAGGTAGTAGCCCGCCATCAGGTCGGTGTAGCACAGGCCGTCGGCATATTCCGCGACCTTGTCCGCCGGCATGAGCCGCTTTTCGAGCAGCCACGCACGCGTGTTCTCCTGCAACTGAGGCCAATACGGATGCAGTTGCCTGGGAAACACCGCCTCGATGACCGGGAGAGAGAGCGATGCGGGAACCGCGACCGCGGTCACGGTCCCCGCGGTGCGGTATGTGGTGCGGTATGTGGTGCTGTATGGGAAAGCTGGCACGAACAACCCCTCTCAGCCGCCAGTTGGTACACACCCCTCCCGCCGTGCCGGGCGTGCGCCGTTGCGTATCCCCGCACTTCCTATTCAGCACCACAACTGACCGTTCTGGGAACGGATTTGCTTCATTCACTACCCCAACACGCCGAGAATCCCCCCTTGCGTGACTTGTTATGGATCAGCAGATGTGCATAAGCGATCGAACGTGCGTCGGACACACGAACGACGCCCGGCCGCCGCTGATCGCGGGCCGGGCGTCGTGGGAAGGAGGACGGCTCAGTCGTTGGGGACCACGGCGTAGCGAGGCTCGTTCTCGGCCATCTGCCGCAGCGCTTCCTTGCGTTCACGCTTGGAGAGACGGTCGATGTAGAGGTACCCGTAGAGGTGATCCGTCTCGTGCTGCAAACACCGAGCGAAGTATCCCGTGCCGCGCACCCTGACCGGGTTGCCCTTCTCGTCCTGACCGGTCACCTCGGCGTAGTCGGGCCGAGCCAGCGGCGCGTACGCGGTGGGCACCGACAGACAGCCCTCGTTGCTGTCGTCCAGCCGGCGCCTCTCCGTGGGCAGCTCCACCAGCTTGGGGTTGCAGACCACGCCGGTGTGCCGGGCGCCCTCGTCGTCCGGGCAGTCGTAGACGAACACCTTCAGATCGACGCCGATCTGGTTGGCGGCCAGGCCCACGCCCTCGGCGGCGTGCTGCGAGGCGAACATGTCCGCGACCAGCTGCTGGAGCTCCTCGCCGAACTCGGTGACGTCCTTGCACTCCTTGTGCAGCACCGGGTTCCCCACGACGGTGATGGGCCGCGCGGTCCCGGCCCGACGCCAGGCCTGCTCGCGCTCCTCCGTCTCCCCGGTGTCGATGACGAAGCCCTCGTCGTCCACGGGGAGCACTCCCGCGTGCTGCTGATCGGTGTCCTGCTGCGCCATGACCGACGTATGCCTTCCTCAGAAAAAGCGGGGGGTGTGATGCGGATACAGGGTACGTGGAGCGTCCCGCACGGCGCGCGGGGCCGTATCGAGATGCGGCTCCGCCGCGGGGCGCGACCAGCCACGCACCGGCACGCGACCGAGCCACGACAGGCCTTAGCAGACCTCTTCCAGGTCTCGCCAGTCCCGGGAGTCCGGGCTGTCCGCGACCCACCCGTCCAGCAGCCCCCTCACCAGCGAGGCCGGCGCGGCCACCCCGCACTCCCGCTCGGGCACCCACAGCTGCCCGTCGGTCCGGTGGCCGAGCGGCCCGGGGTGCCCAGGCTCACTGTGATCGTGCGGGTCGAGGTGCTCGCCGTCCCCCTCGTCGGACGGCATCCGCGACTCGGAGCACATCCGGCACAGCAGCCGTACGGAGGACGACCAGTCCTCGGCGGCGAAGCCCGCGTCGGCGGCCAGCTGCTCCAGCGCGTCACGGTCCGTCTCCGTGGCCGCCTCCAGCAGGACCACCCAGGTCGGCACCGGCGAGGGCGCCCACAGCTCGATCTCGTCGAAGACGGGGTAGGAGTGCCCCACCGAGGTGGTGCGCTCGCCGTGCGGCACCCCGTCGTGCAGGACGACCTCGCCCCAGCGCCGCCCGGACGACGGCAGCGGGATCGACAGCACCTCTATCCGCGCGGGGTCCAGCCGCCGCCCCCACACCACCTCGGCCTCCCCCTCGGGCGACAGCCGTACGGCCGCGCTGCCCAGGTCCATGCCGAGGGGCTCGCCGGCGGCGGTGGGACCGCCCGGGACGTGCAGCCCGTAGGCCTGCCAGGAGCGCCGGGCCAGCGGCCAGTCCTGCAGGGCGGTGGCGGCGATGCCGACGTTCCACCAGTCGGGGGCGCCGGTCTCGCGGTCGAGCAGGGCGACCGCCCGGAGCCCGGCGGTGCGGGCCTGCTCCCAGTCGTGCCGGAACTTGTGCAGGAGGGCGAGGTTGAACCAGGACTCCGACAGCCAGGGCTCGAGATCGGCGGCACGGGTCAGCAGCGCGCCCGCGTCCTCGTACCGGCCGTCGCCGATCAGCGTGAAGGCGCGATCGGTGGCCTGCCGCCAGGAGGCGGAGGGCCGGTGCCGTCCCTTGCCGAAGATCCTCACGATTCCCGCCTGCCAGTTCCGTTCTGTGGGCTGGCCAGTGCCCCCGGACACTCTCTCCCTCGCATCCAACCACGTGTGGTCGGAAGGGCGCTCATTACCCATGGGTTACCCACCCGCGGGCAGGGTAAGACAGTCCCGCGACAGCACCCTGGCCAGGGCTTCCACCACCTCGGGGGCGTACTCCCCGCCCGTGCCCAGCCTGAGTTCCTCCAGCGCCGTGAGCGGCCCGCCGGGGCCGGCGTCGCGCACCTTCTCCTCGTAGGCGTTGACCACCCGCACGATCCGCGCGGCCGTCGGCTGCTCCGGGTAGGGGTCGGCCTGGCACTCCACCACCGCGGCGACCTGCGCACTCGCCCCGGTCTGGCGGACCACGGCCCCACCGAGCAGGGCGATGCGCCGCTGCTCGGCCGGGGGCAGCCCGGCCGTGGCCCCGGCCGGGACCGGGTCGACGAGGCTGAGCTGCCCGATGTCGTGCATCAGGGCCGCGTACTCCAGCACGGTCAGCTCCGGCTCCGTGAGGCCGAGGTCCCGGCCGACCGCCTGGCAGAGCGCGGCGACCCGGCGGGCGTGCCCGGCCGGGGTGTACCCGGCTATCTCGGTGGCGCGGGCCAGGGAGGCGATGGTCTGCCGGTAGGTGGCGCGGACGGCGGCGTACCGGCGCAGGGACAGCTGGGTGAGCAGCAACGGCACCGAGAACACCGGCAGCGCCCACAGGCCGACGACGGCCACCGCCAGCGCCATCACCGCGCCCGTCGCGGCCACCGCCGACCCGAGCCCCGGTACGGACCGCAGCTCGTCGCGGAGCAGCGGGGCGAACGGCCAGCCCGTACGGGAGTGCGCGAGCGCGGCGGCCACGACGGCGTCGCACAGCGCGGTGAGGACGAGCAGCGCGAGCAGCAGCAGCGCGTAGGCCGGGCCGGTCCAGCGGGCGAACACCCCGTGGTTGTAGAGCGGCTGGAAGCAGACGGCGGCGAAGCCGACGGCCAGCACGCGCCGGACCAGGTGGTCCAGGACGGGCCCCTGCCCGCGCGCGATGTGCGGCACGCTGCCCAGCAGCGAGGCGGCCACCACGACGGCGACGACCTGGGCCACCCCGTGGTGCGTGGCGTGCCCGGCATGCTCCCCGAGCAGCGCGTACGACAGCGAGGCGGCGGAACCGAGCGGCGCGGCCTCGCGCAGTCCGGGTCCGCTCCACCGGGTCAGCTCGCCGACGGCCATCAGCACCCCGAAGGCGAGCGCGACGGGCCGCTCCGCCAGCCCCGAGCGGAGGACGACGAACAGCGACGCGACGACGAGCAGCCCGGCGGCGCCGTGCAGGACGCTCAGGAGCCCGCCTGCCCGCACCGCCCTGCGGCGGCCACTCACCGCCGGGCCCCCGGCCGCTCGGGAACGGGGTCGGCCGGGGACTGTGCCGGCAGGCGGGGCTCGTCGGCGGTGACGATCGGATGCCAGCCGTCCCGGGTGATCACACGGGTCAGCGCGGTGACCATGCGGGGGTCGAAGTGGGCCCCCGCGCACCGCTGGAGTTCCTCCAGCGCCACCGGCACGGGGCGGGCCCGGCTGTAGGAGCGGGTCGAGGTCATCGCGTCGAAGGCGTCGGCGACCGCCACCACGCGCGCGGGTTCCGGAATCTGACTGCCGACCAGCCCGTAGGGGTAGCCGCTGCCGTCCAGCCGCTCGTGGTGGTGGAGGATCGCCGAGCGGGCCTCGCCGAGGAAGGAGATGCCCCGGGTGATCTCGTGCCCGTACTCGGGGTGCAGTTCGATCACGCGCCGTTCCTCGGGCGTCAGCGGGCCTTTCTTGCGGAGCAGCCGGGTGGGCACGCCGAGCTTGCCGACGTCGTGCAGGATCCCGGCGAAGCGGATCACCTCGACCCGGCCCTCGTCCATCCCCAGCTCACGGGCGATCAGCAGGGAGGCCTGGCCGACGCGTTCGCTGTGCCCGCGGGTGTAGCCGTCCTTGATGTCGACGGCCTGCACCAGCGCCCGGATCGTCGCCTGGTGGGCGGCGCGCTCCCGGTGGTACTGGGCGAACACCCACCAGGACACACCCATCGGGAACAGCACGAGCAGCGCGGCGACCGGCCCGTAGGGGCTGTGCCACAGGACGGCCATCATCAGCCCGGCGAGCCCGTGCACCCCTACGGGTGCCAGGGAGCGCAGGAACGGCCCGTGCCAGGCGCGCCGGGCCGGCAGCCCCTCGGCCAGCGCGAGGATCCCGCCGTCCAGGACGGCGAGCACCAGGCAGAGGACAAGGACGCCGGCCGCGGCCGGGAGGAGGAGGGCGGGGCCGTCGGACGCCCCGACGGCCTCCCGGCCGCCCAGCGCCTCGTGCGCGCGGGACGCGGCCCACACGCCGAGCGCCAGCCGGGCGGCCCGCCAGACGCGCCGCAGCGGGAAGGGCCGGTGCTCCACCGGGGACAGCAGCGCGCCCGGCAGCGGGACGAGCGCGGCGGCGGCAGCCGGAAACAGAAAAGCCCCGGCCAGCAGGACGGGGTAGAGGGTGCCGGCGAACCGGCGGCGGGCGACGCGCTCACCGCCCGCGTACAGCGCGGCGAGCAGTAGGACCGGCCACCAGCGCGTGCGGTCCGACGGCAGGGGGAACAGGCAGCACAGGGCGCCGAGGACGGCACAGCCGACGTACACCCGCGCCCGTACCGGAATGCCGTCCATGTCGCCCTCCCCCGGCCACGCCTCGTCCAGGCTCCGGAGCCTAGGGTGGCGGGGGGTGGCGACGCGGGCGTATCACCGGCGGATTAGCACGTTCGGGTGATGTCGGTGCGTCCTCGGGAGACGTGGGACCTACGCGGGTGCAGAACTTCTGCGTGGTGCAGGACTTCCGCGTGGTGCAGAACTTCTGCGTGGTGCAGGACTTCCGCGGAGGCAGGACTTCCGCGGAGGCAGGGCGGAGGTCAGGACTCCTGAGGGGTGACCGACACATCGTGCTCGGGCACGGCCTGGCCGGAGCGGATCAGCTCGATCCGGCCCATGACCTTCGAGCGCAGGTCGGTCGGCACGTCGTCATGGCCGCAGCAGCGCTTGACCAGCTTCTTGACGGCCTCTTCCAGCCCGTACTTCTCCAGGCACGGCGAGCACTCGTTGAAGTGCTGCTTGAACTTGTCGCGGTCCATGTCCGGCATCTCACTGTCGAGAAACTCGTAGAGATGGTCGAGGACCTCACCGCAGTCCGTCTCGTGCGGCTCTCCACAGCTCATGACCCAGAGCCTTTCGCTTCGTTCGACTCCCCGGCGCCTGCCGGAACCAGCCCGCGCTCACGGGCGTAGTCCTCGAGCATGCCGCGCAGTTGACGGCGGCCCCGGTGCAGCCGGGACATCACCGTACCGATGGGTGTCCCCATGATGTCCGCGATCTCCTTGTACGCAAAGCCCTCTACGTCCGCGAGGTAGACGGCGATGCGGAATTCCTCGGGGATCGCCTGAAGGGCCGCCTTCACGTCCGAGTCGGGCAGATGGTCCAGTGCCTGCGACTCGGCGGAGCGCAGACCCGTGGACATGTGCGACTCGGCGCGCGCCAGCTGCCAGTCCTCGATCTCCTCGGCCGCGCTGCGCTGGGGTTCGCGCTGCTTCTTGCGGTACGAGTTGATGAAGGTGTTGGTCAGGATCCGGTACAGCCAGGCCTTGAGATTGGTGCCCTCGCGGAACTGGTGGAAGGACGCGTACGCCTTGGCGTAGGTCTCCTGCACCAGGTCCTCGGCGTCCGCCGGGTTGCGCGTCATGCGCAGGGCCGCCGAGTACATCTGGTCGAGGAACTCGAGCGCGTCCCGCTCGAAGCGCGCGCTGCGCTCCGTGGTGGACTCCGCTGCCGTCCCCACGCCCGTGCCCTGGCCCTCGGGCAGCTCCGCCTGGCCGTTGTCGGTCCCTGCGTCGGTACCGGTGACCGGACCCACCTCCTCAAGATCGCGGGCAGGACCGAGACCGGTCCCACTCGAATCGGAGGATAGACGACTACCCGTCCCACCCGCCGCTCGAATGTGAGCGGTCTTGGCCGCGTGCAGCACCGTCCAGTCCAGGTCGGTGCGGCTGGGGCAGATGGTCGAACCCATGCGCCGGACTTCCTCTCCCACGACATCGGTGCTGCGTGTTCAGCACTTCTGCCCGGCTCAACAGCCCTGCGCCCCGCAACATTCCCCGCTGTTCACCCGAGTGACACGGCCCACGGGAGGACCGCCGCGGTGACCGTCTCCAGGGCCTGGTCCTGGGTGACCGGGGCCCGCTTGGGCACGGCGAACCCGTGATCGCCGTAGGGCACCTCGACCAGGGCGTACGTCCCCTCGGGGAACTCCGCGGGCTTGCCGAAGGGGTCGTTGCCGCCCTGGACGACGAGCGTGGGCACCCCGGCGCCCAGCAGTTCCGCGGCCCGGGACCTCTCGGGCCTGCCGGGCGGGTGGAGCGGGAAGCTGAGCGCGAGGACGGCGTGGGCGCCGAGTTCGACGGCGGTACGGCAGGCCACCCGCGCGCCCGCGCTGCGCCCGCCGGAGATCACCGGGAGGCCGGCCTTCGCGACGGCCGGCCAGATCCCGCGCCAGCCGACGTCGAGCGTCTTCGGCGCGGGCGCCACCTTCCTGCCGGCCACCCGCCAGGGCTGCTCGACGAGGGCGACGCTGACGCCGTGCCCGGGGAGCACCTCGGCGAGCGCGCGCAGATCCCGCGCCTCGATGCCGCCGCCCGCGCCGTGGCTCACGGCGAGGACGAGCCTGGGCCGCCTCGCCCGGTGCCAGGTGATGCGGGCGGGACCGGCGTCGGTGTCGACGGTCTCGGCGACCGGGGCGTTCTCGGTACTTCCGTCGTTCCCAGGGCCTTCGTCGTTCTCGGGGCCCCCGTCGTTCTCGGCAGGCTCGGTAGTCACGTCTGTCACCTTCGTCCCCTCGGTCACGTCAGAAGAGTGTGCCCTCCTCGGGTCCCTCCAGCTCCTTCAGCAGCTCCGGGCCGTTGTTGCGGACGTTGCTCACGGCGGTGGACACGGGGTACGCGCGCATCAGGCCGGGCGGGGGCGGGGCGAGCAGGGGGCGCAGGTCCTCGACGTCCGTGCGGGACGGGTCCAGCCAGGCGTCCCAGCGGTCGCGGGTGAGCATCAGGGCATCCGGGGATGGATGTCGTACAGCGTCCGCGGGCCCTCCGCGGGGGACTCGGCCAGCGGGGTCGTCTCCGCGTCGGTGGTGACCACCGAGCAGGTCGCCCACCAGGCCCGCGGATGGTCGTCCGGCAGCGTGCGGTCGCGCCAGAACTCGTACAGCCCGGCCATCGCGAAGACCGAGCCGTCGGCGGGGAGCACGAAGTAGGGCTGCTTGCGGGGCCGCTTCCTCCTCCCCTCGACCTCCAGTTCGCGCTCCTGCTGTCCGGTCACCCACTCGTAGTAGCCGTCGGCGGGGATGATGCAGCGGCGGGTGGCGAAGGCGCGGCGGAACGACGGCTTCTCGTGGACGGTCTCCGCCCGCGCGTTGATCATCCGGGCGGCGCCCTCGGGGGTCTTGGACCAGGACGGGACCAGCCCCCACCTGAGTTTGCGCAGCTGGCGAACCGGGCGCGGGTCCGGCACGTCCTTCAGAGGACGGTCCAGGACCACATGGACCTCCTTGGTGGGGGCCACGTTGTAGTCGGGCTCGAGGGTCTCCTCGGGCTCCCACTTCTCGATCTCAAAGACTCCTGCGAGATCCTCGGGCTGGCGACTCGCCGCATACCGTCCGCACATACGTGCCACACTGCCAGATTCCTTAGGACAAGAGGGAGCCACCGGAAACCATGGACAGCACCGCCGCCACCGCGCTGCCCGACCTCTGGGACCGGCTCGTCGGCACCCAGTCCGACCCCGATCTGTGGGTGGTGATCGCCACCATGGCCGCCGCGCTCGCCGTGGTCGTGCCGCACACCCTCTGGCGCCTCTCGCGCAACGCCATCACCATCGCCCACGAGGGCGGCCACGGGCTGGTCGCCCTGCTCACCGGTCGTCAGCTGACCGGCATACGCCTGCACTCCGACACCAGCGGCCTGACCCTCAGCCGGGGCAAGCCGCACGGCCTCGGCATGATCCTCACCGCGGCCTCCGGCTACACCGCTCCCCCGCTGCTGGGCCTGGGCGGCGCGGCACTGCTCGGCGCCGGCCGCATCACGCTGCTGCTGTGGCTGGCCACGGTGCTGCTGGTCGCGATGCTGGTGATGATCCGCAACGCGTACGGGGTGCTGACGGTGGTCGTCACCGGCGGCGCTTTCCTGCTGGTGTCCTGGCTGGCCGATGCCCAGGTGCAGGCGGCGTTCGCGTACGCGGTGGTGTGGTTCCTGCTGCTCGGCGGAGTGCGCCCGGCCTTCGAACTCCAGGCGAAGCGGTCCCGCGGCGGCGCCGGCGACTCGGACGCGGACCAGCTGTCCCGCCTGACCCATGTCCCGGCGGGCCTGTGGCTGTTCCTCTTCCACGCGGTGAGCCTGTGCGCCCTGCTGGGCGGCGGGCGCTGGCTGCTGGGCCTCTGAACGCCGGCGGACCCGGCCGGCCGGGCCGCCCTCGGGCCCTCGGCCGGCCCCCACGCCGGACCACCCCGCCCATGCCCTGCTTATACAGTGGGCCCATGGCCCCGAACCCCGCCCACACCGCCCTCTGGCCCGCCCCGCACGCGAGCGAGGCCGTCGACGCGACGGTCCACGTGCCGGGGTCCAAGTCGGTCACGAACCGCGCTCTCGTCCTGGCCTCCCTGGCTTCCGAGCCCGGCTGGCTGCGCCGCCCCCTCCGCTCCCGCGACACCCTGCTGATGGCGGGCGCCCTGCGCGAGATGGGGGTGGGCATCGAGGAGGGTGTGGGGCCCGACGGGACCGGCGAGGCCTGGCGCGTGCTCCCCACGGGGCTCCGCGGCCCGGCCACCGTCGACGTCGGCAACGCGGGCACGGTGATGCGCTTCCTGCCGCCGGTCGCCGCCCTCGCCGACGGTCCCGTCCGCTTCGACGGCGACCCACGTTCGTACGAACGTCCCCTGACCGGCGTCATCGACGCCCTGCGTGTGCTCGGTGCCCGCATCGACGACGACGGCCGGGGCGCGCTGCCGCTGACGGTGCACGGCGGCGGCGCGCTGGACGGCGGCCCGGTGGAGGTCGACGCCTCGTCCTCGTCGCAGTTCGTCAGCGCCCTGCTGCTGTCGGGCCCCCGCTTCAACCAGGGCGTCGAGGTCCGGCACACCGGCGCCACGCTGCCCTCCCTGCCGCACATCCGGATGACGGTGGACATGCTGCGCGCGGTGGGCGCCCAGGTGGACACCCCCGAGTCGGGCGGCGAGCCGAACGTCTGGCGGGTCACGCCGGGCGCGCTGCTCGGCCGGGACCTGACCATCGAGCCGGACCTGTCCAACGCGCAGCCGTTCCTCGCGGCGGCACTCGTCACCGGCGGCCGGGTCGTCGTCCCCGACTGGCCGGCCAGGACCACCCAACCGGGGGACCGGCTGCGGGAGATCTTCACCGAGATGGGCGGTTCCTGCGAACTGACCGAGTACGGCCTCGTCTTCACCGGGTCGGGCACGATCCACGGCATCGACGTCGACCTGAGCGACGTCGGCGAGCTGACCCCGGGCATCGCGGCGGTCGCCGCCCTCGCCGACTCCCCCTCCACCCTGCGGGGCGTCTCGCACCTGCGCCTGCACGAGACGGACCGCCTGGCCGCCCTCACCAAGGAGATCAACGAGCTGGGCGGCGACGTCACCGAGACCGCCGACGGCCTCCACGTCCGCCCGCGCCGGCTGCACGGCGGGATCTTCCACACCTACGACGACCACCGCATGGCCACGGCCGGCGCGATCATCGGCCTGGCCGTGGAGGGCGTACAGATCGAGAACGTGGCGACGACGGCGAAGACACTGCCCGACTTCCCCGACCTGTGGACCGGGATGCTCGGGACGTCCGGGGTATAGGGACTTCCGCCATGCGTCGCTACGGCAAGCACACCGACGAGGACGACATCCGCAGCCGCCCGAACCGCAAGGGCAACCGGCCTCGTACGCACATCCGGCCCAAGCACGAGGACGCGGCCGAGGGCATGGTCCTCACGGTCGACCGCGGCCGCCTCACCTGCCTCGTCGACGGCCGCATCGTGATGGCGATGAAGGCCCGCGAACTCGGCCGCAAGGCCGCGGTGGTCGGCGACCGGGTCGCCATCGTCGGTGACCTGACGGGCGAGAAGGACACCCTCGCGCGCATCGTCCGCATCGCGGAACGCACCTCGGTGCTGCGCCGTACCGCGGACGACGACGATCCGTTCGAGCGGGTGGTGGTCGCCAACGCCGACCAGCTGGCCATCGTGACCGCCCTGGCCGACCCCGAGCCGCGCCCGCGGCTGATCGACCGCTGCCTGGTCGCGGCGTTCGACGGCGGTCTGACCCCCCTGCTGGTCATGACCAAGTCGGACCTGGCGTCCCCGGACAAGCTGCTGGAGCTGTACGGCCACCTCGACATCCCGTACGTCGTCACCAGCCGCGACGAGCTGACCCGCGGTGCCGCGGTGGACGTGGTGCGCGAGCAGCTGACCGGCCATATCACGGCGTTCGTCGGCCACTCGGGTGTCGGAAAGACCACGCTGGTGAACGCGCTGGTCCCCGAGGAGCGGCGCCGGGTGACCGGCCATGTCAACGCGGTGACGGGCCGCGGCCGCCACACCACCACCTCGGCCCTCGCACTGCCCCTCAACGGCACCGACGACTGGGTCATCGACACCCCGGGCCTGCGTTCCTTCGGGCTGGCCCACATCGACCCGTCCCGGGTGATCCTCGCCTTCCCCGACCTGGTGCCGGGCACGGAGGGCTGCCCGCGCGCGTGCAGTCACGACGAGCCGGACTGCGCGCTGGACGCGTGGGTGGCCGAGGGGCACGCGGACCAGGCACGGCTCTACTCGCTGCGACGTCTGCTGTCGACGAGAGAGCGCACGGAAGGCGACTGACCTTCGCGTGTTTGTGTGCGCCGGAGTTCGGTAAGTGCATAATCGCACCGAGCCGCTTACACGGGAGGACAGCACATGGCGTGGTTGCTGGTCATCGTCGCGGGAATGCTCGAGACCGGCTTCGCCGTCTGCCTCAAGCTGTCACACGGTTTCACCAGGCTGTGGCCGACGATCGCGTTCTGCGCGTTCGCCCTCGGCAGCTTCGGCCTGCTGACCCTCGCCCTCAAGAAGCTCGACGTCGGCCCGGCGTACGCGGTCTGGACCGGCATCGGCGCGGCCGGCACCGCGATCTACGGAATGATCTTCCTGGGCGACCTGGTCTCCGTCCTGAAAATCGTCTCGATCAGCCTGGTCATCATCGGAGTGATCGGCCTCCAGCTGTCAGGCTCGGCGCACTAGCCCCCCCCGCCGTCTCGGACCCACCCACCGGGGCGATCAACCGGCTGCATCCAGCGCGTCCGGCGTTCGCGGACGAGGCCCGCGACGAGGCCGCAGGGCCGACGGCGGGTGTCCCGGGGGGGCGGCAGTCCCCAGGGGAGGGAAGGGGCTGCGGGGGCCGACAAAGCCCTCAGACCACGCCTTGCCGGTGCAAAGCACCCCGCACCAACTCCCCCACCCCACCCCCTGTGGCCCCACCCCCACCCACGGCGGATACGGTTCGTCCCATGCCGGACTACCACGACGACCTCCGCCTCGCGCACGTCCTCGCGGACGCCGCCGACGCCGCGACCATGGCCCGCTTCAAGGCCCTCGACCTCAAGGTCGAGACCAAACCGGACATGACTCCGGTGAGCGAGGCGGACAAGGCCGCCGAGGAGCTGATCCGCGGCCAGCTCCAGCGGGCCCGCCCCCGCGACGCGATCCTGGGCGAGGAGTACGGCATCGAGGGGACGGGTCCCCGCCGCTGGGTGATCGACCCGATCGACGGCACGAAGAACTACGTACGCGGCGTCCCCGTCTGGGCCACCCTGATCGCGCTGATGGAGGCCGCCGAGGGCGGCTACCAGCCCGTCGTCGGTGTCGTGTCCGCGCCGGCGCTGGGCCGCCGCTGGTGGGCCGCGAAGGGCCACGGCGCCTACACCGGCCGCAGCCTGACCTCGGCAAGCCGCATGCACGTCTCGAAGGTCTCGACGCTCTCGGACGCGTCCTTCGCGTACTCCTCGATCGGCGGCTGGGAGGAGCAGGGCAGGCTGAACGGCTTCCTCGACCTGACCCGCGAGGTGTGGCGCACGCGCGCGTACGGCGATTTCTGGCCGTACATGATGGTCGCCGAGGGCTCGGTCGACCTCTGCGCCGAACCCGAGCTGTCGCTCTGGGACATGGCGGCCACCGCGATCGTCGTGACGGAGGCCGGCGGCAGCTTCACGGGCCTGGACGGCCGTCCGGGCCCGCACAGCGGCAACGCGGCCGCGTCGAACGGTCTCCTCCACGACGAGCTGCTGGGTTACCTCAACGAGCGCAACTGACCGACACAAATGAGCGCGTGCGCCCTCAATTGGACGCGCACGCCCTCTTGTTGACCCCCGCTTTGCCTGCCACGCTGACAGCACCCCCACTTGTGCATTTGTGAATCCTTGAACGAACGGATTCGTAGGAGGTGCTCAGCCCATGCTCGTCCGCGACGCCATGAGCACGGTGGTCCTCACCATCGGCCCCGCACACACCCTCCGGCAGGCCGCCGCCCTGATGTCCGCACGCCGCGTCGGCGCGGCCCTGGTCCACGACCCGGACGCCGGAGGCATCGGCATCCTCACCGAACGCGACATCCTCAACTCCGTGGCCCTGGGCCAGGACCCGGACACGGAACGCACCCACGCCCACACCACCAACGACGTCGTCTTCGCCGCCCCGACCTGGACCCTGGAGGAGGCGGCCGCCGCCATGGCGCACGGCGGCTTCCGGCATCTCGTCGTCCTGGACCGCGAGGAGGCCGTCGGCATCGTCTCCGTCCGCGACATCATCCGCTGCTGGGCACCCCTACGGCAGCCCGCGCCCGCCCTGTGAGCACGGACGCCGGACTCCCCGAGGGGAATCCGGCCCGTCCGCCCACGACAAGCGGTCCAGTGCTGGAGTATCAGCCGCGCAGGGCCTGGACCGCGGCCTCCAGCCGCTTGCCGTAGTCTCCGTCGGCCCGACGGAAGTTGTCGATCGCCCGCTCGACGATGTCGTCGCGGGAGACCTTGGCGATGAAGCCCGCCAGGTTGCCGATCAGGCGGTCCTTCTCGTCCTCCGACATCAGCCGGTAGAGGTTGCCCGCCTGCACGAAGTCGTCGTCCTCGGCGTGGACGGGCGCCTGGTGGTTGCCCGTGCCGCCGATGACCGCGGTGGCGGTCCAGAGCGGACGGTCGGTCTGGAAGGGGCCGCCGAAGCTGTTCGGCTCGTAGTTCCTCGCCCCGCCGTGGCGGCCGTCGTACAGGAGGCCGTCACGCGCGTGGGTGCGCGCCACCGTGGCGTGCGGGCGGTTCACCGGCAGGTGGTCGGCGTTGATACCGACGCGGTAGCGGTGGGCGTCGCCGTAGGCGAAGAGGCGGCCCTGGAGCATCTTGTCGGGCGAGGGGCCGATGCCGGGCACGAAGTGCGCCGGGGAGAAGATCGACTGCTCGACCTCGGCGAAGACGTTCTCCGGGTTGCGGTTCAGCTCCAGCCTGCCGAACTCGATCACCGGGTAGTCCGCGTGCGGCCACACCTTGGTGAGGTCGAACGGGTTGAAGCGGTACGTCGCCGCGTCCGCCACCGGCATGATCTGCACGCCGACGGTCCAGGTCGGGTGGTCACCGCGCTCGATGGCCTCGCGCAGGTCCCGCTGGTGGGAGTCGGGGTCCTCACCGGCGAGCCGGTTGGCCTCGGCCTGGGTGAGGTTCCTGATGCCCTGGTCGGTCTTGAAGTGGTACTTGACCCAGAAGGCCTCGCCGGCCTCGTTGCTCCACTGGTAGGTGTGCGAGCCGAAGCCGTCCATGTGGCGGTAGCTCGCCGGGATACCGCGGTCGCCGAACAGCCAGGTCACCTGGTGGGTGCTCTCGGGGCTGAGCCCCCAGAAGTCCCAGACGTTGTCCGCCTCCTGCGAGCCCGTGTACGGGTCACGCTTCTGGGTGTGGATGAAGTCGGGGAACTTGATGGCGTCCTTGATGAAGAACACCGGGGTGTTGTTGCCGACGAGGTCGTAGTTGCCCTCCTCGGTGTAGAACTTCAGCGCGAACCCACGCGGGTCACGGACGGCGTCCGCGGCACCGAGGCTGCCCGCCACGGTCGAGAACCGCAGGAACGTCTCGGTCTGCTTGCCGACCGCGGAAAGGAACCCGGCCCGGGTGTACGGCGTGACATCGCCGGTCACCGTGAAGGTGCCGTAGGCGCCGGCGCCGCGGGCGTGCACGACCCGCTCCGGGATGCGCTCCCGGTTGAAGTGCGCCAGCTTCTCCAGAAGCAGCTGGTCCTGGACGAGCACAGGGCCGCCGATGCCCGCGGTCTCGCTGTTCTGGTTGTCGGCCACCGGCGCGCCGGCCTCCGTGGTGAGCGATCCGCGCGTCACGTACGCCTCGTGCGTCATTCCTGACCATTCCTGTCTCTTGGCTAAAACCAGTCTCGATCCTACAATAGACATTGTCTAAGTCAAGTGAGGCTCCAAAGTCACACCTGTTCGGGACTCGGCCCCCTCTGCTGTTAGGCTGGTGCTCATGAGTGACCTTCTGGAACGGCTGCGCGGACGCGGATGGCGGATGACCGCGCAGCGGCGCGTCGTGGCCGAGGTGCTCGACGGCGAACACGTCCATCTGACAGCCGACGAGGTCCATGCGCGGGCTGTCGCCAAGCTGCCCGAGATCTCCCGGGCGACCGTCTACAACACGCTCGGCGAGCTGGTCTCCCTCGGCGAGGTGCTGGAGGTCGCCACCGACAAGCGCGCCAAGCGGTACGACCCGAACGCGCACCGGCCGCACCATCACCTGGTCTGCGCCCAGTGCGGCGCGATCCGCGACGTCCACCCGAGCGGCAACCCGCTGGCCGACCTCCCGGACACGGAGCGCTACGGCTTCACGGTCTCGGGCGTCGAGGTGACGTACCGCGGCGTCTGCCCGAACTGCGCGGCGGCGTAACCCACACACACCGAGGCCCCGGCGTCCGTCCTGGACTCCGGGGCTTCGCGCTGTCCGCCACCGCCTGGGCTCCGGCCACTGTCTGGAGCCTTGGCACCGGCTGGAAATGAGTCGAGGGTCGGAACCCTTTCGGATTCCGACCTGACCTTCAGTAGCGGGGACAGGATTTGAACCTGCGACCTCTGGGTTATGAGCCCAGCGAGCTACCGAGCTGCTCCACCCCGCGCCGTTGAATGCAACATTACGTCACGGGGGCGGAAAGAAGCAAATCCATATCCACTCCCCAGTTACCGCAGGTCAGAAGCCCACCCAGCCCGTCCGGCGTTTGCGGACGAGGCCGTTCGGGCCGACGGCGGGGGCCTGAGCGCGGCAGCCCTCAGGGATGGGACGGGGCCGCGGGGAAGGGGCGGCGGGGGGCGAAACCCCTGCCGGCACAGACCCCAACCCTCAAGCCAGGTGAAGGCCGGCGCCCCGGCGACCCGCGCAGCCGTCGGCCGGGCTCACGCCGACAGTTCCTCCCGCAGAGCGTCCCGCAACCGCGCAGCCCGCTCCGCCACCTCCCCCGGCCCGAGCGACACCGCCCGGTCCGCCCACCGCTGCCCTTCCGCCAGCTCCCCGCGACGCGCGTAGACGAGGGCCAGCCGCAACGCCGCCCGCCCGTGCCCGGCGTCGGCCGCCCGCGTCCACCACACGGCCGCCTCGGGCTCGCTGCCCTCCCGGGCGAGCAGCAGCCCGAGGTTGAAGGCGCCGTTGCGCGATCCGGCCTCCGCGGCCTCGCGGTACCACCGCGCCGCCTGCACCACATCGCCGCGCGCGGCGGCCAGCATCCCGACCCGCACCTGCGCCCGCCGGTGCCCCTGGGTCGCCGCCCGCTCGTACCACTCCTCACACTCGGTCTTCTCGTGCACCGTCTCGCCCAGTTCGTGCGCCGGCTGGGGCGGCCGACGGGCGTCGAGCACGGCCGCCAGCCGGTACGCGGCCTCCGCGCTGCCCCCGCCCGCCGCGCAGCGCAGATGCCGTTCGGCGGCCTGCTCGTCGCCCTCCCGGAGCCGGGCGATGCCGACCTGGAGCGCCGCCTCGGTGTGCCCGGCCGCCGCCGCGCGCTCGTACCAGCGCAGCGCGACCGCGTCCTCGCCCCGGCCCGCGAACAGGATCCCGAGGTTGAATGCGGCGTCGACACTGCCCGCCTCCGCGGCCTTGGAGAACCAGGGCTCGGCGCCGGCCGCGTCGCCGACCTGGAGCAGCAGGACGGCCAGCGCGTTGGCGGCCTCGCGGTGCCCGGCGTACGCGGCGCGCCGGTACCACTGCTCGGCCTGTGCGGTGCGGCCCTGCTCGGCGCAGAGCAGGGCGAGGTTGTAGGCGCCGTTGTCGTCCCCGGCGTCCATGGCCGCCCGGTACCAGCGCTCGGCGGTCTGGGTCTGGTTGCGCTCGGCGTACAGCGCGCCCAGCGCGTTGGCCGCGTTGCCGTCGCCGTCCTGGGCGGCGCGCAGCCACCACACGGCGGCGTTCTCGGTGTCACCGGCGTCGCGCAGCAGGAACCCGAGCGCGCAGGCGGCCCGGGGCTCGCCGTCCTTGGCGGACGTCAGGTACCAGCGCCCGGCCTCCTTCAGCTCGCCGCGCCGCTCCAGGATGGCCCCGAGGTGCAGTGCGGCCCGCCGGTGTCCGCGCGCGGCTGCCTGCCGGTACCACTGCTCGGCCTCCGCGGGCACGGCGACACCGTTGTCCGTGGCGTTCCTGCGCCCGTCGCCGAAGAGCGGCTCCCTGCGGTCGAGTGCCCGCGCCAGCCGGTACGCCGCCTCCCGGTGCCCGCGTTCGGCGGCGGCCCGCATCCACCGCTCCGCGCCCGGGCGGTCCCCCCGGTGCTCCAGCAGGTCGGCGAGGGCGTAGGCGCCCAGGACGTGCCCCTGTTCGGCGGCCTGGCGCAGCCAGTACTCGGCGGCGGGTTCGTCGCCGCGCTCACGGTGGTGGCGGCCCAGCGCGTGGGCCGCGGGCGCGGAGCCGGCGACGGCGGCGACCCGCCACCAGCCGGCGGCCTCGTCCGGGTAGCCGCGCTGATGGAGGAGGACGCCCAGGTTGTTGGCGGCGGCACGGTCGCCCGCCGTGGTGGCGGCGCGCAGATGGGGTTCGGCTCCGTCGAGATCGCCACGGCGCAGCAGCAGGGCCCCGAGGACGCTCATCGCCTCGACGTCGCCGGACTCGGCGGCGAGCCGTCGGCGAACTTCCTCGACGGCCTCTCCCGTCTCGTCCCGGCTCTCGTCCCGGCCCACGTCCGGAGTCTCCTCCGCGGCCCCGTCCGGGGTCTCGTCCGGGGTCGCTTCCGTACCGGAAGGCTGCACAAATCGCCCTGTCTCGAACAGAGTTGCCTTGTCCCCCATAACGTCCATCGTCGCACCACCTGCAACCCGGGTACACCTGGTATACCGCAGCCCGTAAGGTCACTTCAGCGTTTTGTCGACATGCCCACAGAGAGACAAGTCAAACACAGGCTCCCCAACTCCCCACGGCGGCACGGCGATCCCGCTCCGGGTACATGCGTTCGCACACCACGAAGGCCCGGATCCTTTTCAGGATCCGGGCCTTCGCCTGGAGTAGCGGGGACAGGATTTGAACCTGCGACCTCTGGGTTATGAGCCCAGCGAGCTACCGAGCTGCTCCACCCCGCGTCGTGTTCCACAACCGTACCACGACGCGAGGTGGTTCTTGATCAGCCGCGTGACTGCGCTCGGACTCGGTCGGGGACTGGCGGTGGTCCCGGGCTGGGCGCTCGCGCTCGGCGAACTGCTCGGCTTCGGGCTGCTCCCGCCGCTCCGGTCCGCCGCGGCCTGCGCGTCCTCGGCCCGCTTCAACGCGGCCTCGAGCTCCGCCTGCGCCTTGGCGTACGCCTCCCAGTCGGGCTTCTTGAGGGCCTCCTGGCCCGCGGTGAAGGCCTCCTGGGCGTCCTCCAGCGCCTCCTGGACCGTCGCGTTGCCGGTCGTCGGTGGCGGGGTGGTGGTGTCACCTTCGTCCGCGGGTGGCTTCGGTGTCGCGCCCTCCGCGCCGAAGACCTTGTTGAGGGCCTCGTCGAGGGAGTCCTCGAAGGCGGTGACACCGCCGTAGGACACCAACACCTTGCGCAGCAGCGGGTACTTGAGTCCGCCACCGCGGACGTAGACGGGCTCCACGTAGAGCAGGCCTCCGTCGAGCGGCACGGTCAGCAGGTTGCCGTACTCGACCTCCGAGTCGCCGCCCTTCAGCAACCTGATGGACTCGGCGATGTCCTGTTCGGAGTTGAACTGGCTCTGCACCTGTTTGGGTCCGTCGACGTCGTGCTGGTCGGCAGTTTCAGAACTCTGATCTTGCCGTAGCCGGATGTGCCGGCCTCGGAGTCGACCGACATGAACGCGCTGAGGTTGTCACGGCCATTGGGCGTGAACGTCGTCGTCAGCGAGAACGCCTGCGCCTTCTGGTCGGGCATCTTCATGCTCAGGTAGTACGGCGGCACCGCGTCGTTCGACTGGTTGGTCGGGTCGTTCGGCACCTGCCACACCTCGCTGCCGCTGAGGAACGTGGTCGCGTCCTTCACGTGGTAGCGGGTGAGCAGCTCACGCTGGACCTTGAACAGGTCCTGCGGGTACCGGAGATGGGCCATCAGGTCGCCGGAGATCTCCGACTTCTTCTCCACCGTGCCCGGGAAGGCCTTCATCCAGGTCTTGAGGACCGGGTCCTTGGTGTCCCACTGGTAGAGCTTGACCTCGCCGGTGTACGCGTCGACGGTCGCCTTCACCGAGTTGCGGATGTAGTTGACCTGGTTCTGCTGGGCCACCACCGCGCGGTTGTTGTTGGTGGCGGTCAGCGAATCGGCCGTCGTGTCACCGAGGGTCGTGCGCGAGGCGTACGGATAGCCGTTGGTGGTCGTGTACGCGTCGACGATCCACTGGACCTTGTCGCCCACGACCGCCGGGTAGGCGTCGCCGTCGATGGTCAGCCACGGGGCGACCGCCTCGACGCGATCCTTGGGCGTGCGGTTGTAGAGGATCCTCGAACCCTCGCCGATCGCGCCGGAGTACATGATCTGCGGTTCGCCGAACGCCACCGCGTACGCGGCCCGGTTGACCGCGTTGGAGAGGTTGACCCCGCTCTTGCCGGTGTAGCTGGTGGTCTTCTCGCCCTGGTCGTCGGAGTAGTCGATCTCCTTCTGGGGACCACCGACGATCGAGTACGTGGTGGTCTTCTCGCCGTAGTAGATGCGCTGCTCGTACTTGCCGAGCACGCCCTCCGACGGCAGGTTGGACTCGGTGAAGGCGGGGCGGCCGTCGGTGTCGGCGGTGGTGCCCTTGGCGGCGACCACGCCGTAGCCGTGGGTGTAGCGGAAGTGGTTGTTGATCCAGTTCTGCTTGTCCACGCCCGCGAGGTTCAGCTCGCGCAGACCGATGACCGTGTCCTGGTCCTGGCCGTTCACGTTGTAGCGGTCCACGTCCAGGTTGGTCGGGAAGGCGTAGTACTTCCGGATCTGCTGGAGCTGCTGGAAGGTCGGCGAGACGATGTTCGGGTCCAGGACGCGGATGCTCGCCGCGGCCGCCACGTCGTCGCGCAGCGTCGTCTTGTCCTCGGTCTTGCTCGTCCCCGAGTAGTCGGTGACCTGGGCGCCCTCGATGCCGTAGGCCTCACGCGTCGCCTGGAGGTTCTTCTCGACGTACGGCGCTTCCTTGGCCTGCTCGTTCGGCTGGACCTGGAACTTCTGGACGATCGCCGGGTACAGGCCGCCGATGAGGATGGCGGAGAGCACCATCAGGCCGAAGCCGATGACGGGCAGCTGCCAGGTGCGCCGCCACAGGGTGGCGAAGAACAGCAGGGCGCAGATGACCGCGATGCAGAACAGGATCGTCTTGGCCGGCAGGTAGGCGTTGGCGTCGACGTAGCGCAGGCCGGTCCAGTTGTCGGTGGCCTTGAAGTCGCTGGACTTCACGGCCAGGCCGTACCGGTCGAGCCAGTAGGCGACCGCCTTCAGCGCGACGAAGATGCCGAGCAGCACCGACAGGTGTCCGGTGGCCGCGGCCGTGGCGCGCGCGCCGGGGCTGGTGACGCGCAGCCCGCCGTACAGGTAGTGGGTGAGCGCGGCAGCGATCAGGGAGAGGATGGTGGCGGCGAAGCCGAAGCCGAGCAGGAACCGGTACCAGGGCAGGTCGAAGGCGTAGAAGGACACGTCGAGGTGGAACTGCGGGTCCTTCTGTCCGAAGGACACGCCGTTGACCCACATCAGCCAGGTCCGCCACTGCCCCGACGCCGAGGCACCCGCGATCAGCCCGACGAGAGCGGTGATCCCGAGCAGCAGCCACCTCTTGTACGGCGCGATGCCCATGCGGTACCGGTCGAGACTCTGCTGCTCCATCGACATGGCGCTCAGCGGCGGCCTCAGCCGGTGGGCCAGCCACAGGTTGAACCCGACCGCGAGGGCCATCAGCAGACCGAAGACGAAGAAGAGTCCGATCTTGGTCGACAAGGTGGTCGTGAACACGGAGGAGTAGTTCACCGACCGGTACCAGAGCCAGTCCGTCCAGAATCCTGCGAACATGGTGAAAGCCATGCCCAGGACGGCAAGGACGCCCAGTGTCATGAGCAGAGTGCGGACACGCCGGGACGGGCGGCCCACTCTGATCCGTGGCCCGGTCGGGCCTCCGCCGCGGTCCGGCATCTGGAAAGCCAAGGTTCGCACCCCGAAGTTCGCTGTTGATCCGTCAGGTCCGCGTCTTCGTGGACCCTCCGTGGCCCCCCGTGTTCGCGGGCCCACACCTATGCAACTTACTCACCGTTTACTCGGTTCCCGATTCCGGCCCTGAACGAGGCAGGATTGTGACCATGTCCAACACTCCCATGGCGGCGAGCCCGCTCACCCGGGCCGTACTCGAGATCGACGAGTACGCCTCCGGCCTCGGCTGGGACCAGCCCGCCCGCCTTTTCGCCCTCGTAGACACCGCACGTCTGCGGACTCAGGAACCCGGCCTTGCCGCCCAGCTCGGCCTGGCGGATGCGCCCGAGACCACCGGTCTCACCCCGATCGAGCAGGATGAAGTGCCAACGGACAAGCCGCTCGATGAGTTCCTCGCCACGATCGCCTGGCCCGACGCGGTGGTCGGCTGTGCGCTGACCGTGGAGCGTCTGATGCTGCCCCCGTCCGCCGAGGCCCAGGTCCCGCAGGGGCTGAGCGAGGCGAAGCTGACGCAGTGGGTGGCCGAGCACCCCGACCGCCAGGAGGTCCGGATGACGGTGGCGGTCCTGCGGGACGGCGCCCGCGACTCGGCCCTGCGGCTGCGCCAGAAGGATTCCCCGACGGAGGTCCTCACCGGTTCGGAGCTGGTGCCGGGCCTCGCGGAGGCCCTGTCGGCGACGTTCGAGGACTAGGACTGTCGTTCGGATCAGGTCGCAGGGAATCGACGGCGCTGTTCAGTGCCGGTGAGCGGGGTCTGGTGCGTGCGGCCGCAAGGCGGAGGAGGGCGTCGACGCGGAGCGTCGGCAACCGACGACAACGCGGCGGATGCGCATGCCGGACCCCGCGTCTGCGACGTGATCCGAACGACAGGCCTCCAGCCCCGACGCGTCGCCCCACGGCCTAGCCGGCCGTGCACTTCGGCAGGTCGGCGGTGTCGCCGCTGCGGATGTCCTTCAGGGCGCCCAGGGCGTCGTCGATGGTGTTCACCTTGACGAGCGTGAGCCCGCTGGGGGTGTCCTCGGCGGCGGAGGCGCAGTTGTCGGCGGGCGTCAGGAAGTACTGGGCGCCCTTGTCGCGTGCGCCGACGGTCTTCATCTCGATGCCGCCGATCGGGCCGACCTTGCCGTCGTCGTCGATGGTGCCGGTGCCGGCGACGAACTTGCCGCCGGTCAGGCTGCCGGGGGTGAGCTTGTCGTAGATGCCGAGCGCGAACATCAGGCCGGCGCTCGGGCCGCCGACATCGGCGAGCTTGATGTCGATGGTGAAGGGGAACGTGTGGTCGGTACCTGCGGAGATGCCCACGATGGCGCGCTTCTCCCCGGTGTCGTCGGAGGCCGCGGTGGTGACCGTGATCTTCTTCGTCCTGGTCGCCGTCCTGTTCTCCTTCTCGGCGGCGGCCTGGTCCTTCGCCGGCACGATGGTGAAGACGACGTCCTCGCCGGGCTTGTGCTTCGTCACCAGCTTCGCGACGTCGGAGGGGGCCTTCACCGTCGTACCGTCGACGTCCTTGATCACGTCTCCGGCGTGCAGCCGGCCCTCGGCGGGTGAGCCCTTCACGACGGTGGAGACGATCACCCAGGACTGCACCGGGACGTCCAGCTCCTTCAGGGCGGCGACCTTGGCGCTCTCCTGGGACTGGCTGAACTCCTCGGCGTTCTCCTGAGTGGACTGCTCCTCCGTCTTGCCGTCCGGATAGAGCGTGTCGTGCGGCACGACCTTGTTGTCGTGCGCGAGCCAGCCGTAGACGGCCTCGACGAGGTTCATCCGGTAGTCGGCGCTGGTGACCCGGACGGTCGTCATGTTGAGGTTGCCGTCGGTCGGGTAGGTCTTGCGCCCGGCGATCTGGAGCACCGGCTCGCCGCCGTGTTCCCCGAGGGTGTTCACCGTCGGACCCGGGGACATCTCCGCGTACGGCACGGGGATGAGCACTCCCGCGCACAGGAGCGCGATCAGCATCAGGGTGGAGGCGAGCATCGTCGCGGTGCGGCGTGGCATGAGTCGACAGTACGGGACGGTTCTGTCAGCGCACCGTCAGGGCCACCGCCCGGGTTACCGCCCGGGTCACCGTCCTCAGGTGCCCGAGTGGGACCTCTCCATGGCCGCGCAGAAGCGGGCGTAGCCGTCCAGCTCGGGGCCGTCGCCGCGGGCCTTGCGGGTGCGGGTGGCCCAACTGCCCCAGAGGCCCGCACCGATCGCGGCCAACAGCGGAATCAGCAACCAGGCGAGCGCCCCCATGCCGACCTCCCAACCCCAGTGCGACCACAACTGACTGATCAGCAGATTAACCATCCGCACTGACAACGCTCATGCCCGGGGTGCGGTTACGCAACCGGACGGGCGGGGTTCAGCAGGCCCCGACCCATTCCTCGGTGCCGTCGGAGAACTTCTGGTGCTTCCAGATGGGCACCTCGTGCTTGAGGTCGTCGATCAGCTTGCGGCAGGCCTCGAACGCCTCGCCGCGGTGCGGGCAGGACACGGCGACGACGACGGCCAGGTCGCCGACGCTCAGGTCTCCCACGCGGTGCACGGCCGCGAGCGCCCGCACCGGGTATTCGGCGACGACCTTCTCCGCGATCCGCCGCATCTCCGCCTCGGCGCTGGGATGACTGGAGTAGCCGAGGGTGTCCACGTCGGCGCCGCCGTCGTGGTTGCGCACGGTCCCCACGAACAGCGCCGTCCCGCCGGCCGCGTCGTCCCCCACGGCACGGAAGACCTCGTCCAGGGACAACGCGCCGTCCCGGATCGCGATCAGCTTGACGGGATCCTGCGCGGCCTGCTCACCGGGGTGATCGCTACTGGGTGCCATGCCTCCATCGTGCCGCACCACGACGACGAGCGGGAATAGCGGGATCGCCCGGCACGCACGCGTGCCGCCTTGGAGCCTCCTACAGCCCGGCACGCACGCGTGCGGCCTTTGAGCTCCCCTCCTACAGGGAGCACTCGCCCGTTGTGGGGGTCCCCTCCGGGGAGGTTCGAGGACGAGGCCTGTTCTGGGCCGAAAGGGGTCAGGAGGCGCATCCCCGGGGACGGGATGGGAAGGCGCGGCGGGGACGGCCCCAGGAGGCCACCCCGCCACGCCCCCGCTACCGCCGCCGAGCCTTACGGGCCCGCCGCACCACTGCGGCGGCGCCCAGCAGAGCCACCGTCGCCCCCGCGGCCCCCGCAGCCGTCGCGTCCTTCCGCCCCAGCCGCCGCCCGGCAACGGTGTGCCGTCCGGCGACCTCCTCCAGCAGCTGCGCGAGCACTTCCTCATTGGACCACCGGGGCCGCCACCCGGCGTCGTGCAGCCGGCTCCCGCTGACCACCCACGGGTACATCGTGTAGGCCAGGTCCCCCGCCGGGGACGGCGTGAGCCCGATCCGGTGCAGCCGGGCCGCCGCGCCGAGCGCGACCGCCGACGGCAGCTCCATCCGCCGGATCCCGCTCAGCTCCTCGACCTCCTCCTGCTCCAGCCACCCGTCGCAGCCGACGGCGAGTTCCCCGTCGACCTTCTCCAGGACGGCGTACTCCAGCGCCCCGCACAGGTCCTCGACGTGGCAGAACTGCCAGACCGGCCGCGACCCGGCGACGACCAGCAGCCGGGGTGACTCGAAGTAGCGGGTCAGCGCGGTGTCCGTGCCGCCCACCAGCACCGCCGGCCGCACCACGGTGACGTTGAGCCCCGGATGCGCGCGCGGGGCTCGCCGCGCGAGCCGCTCGATCTCGAGCAGGTCCCCGACGCCGGTCGCCTCCGCCGTGGCCTTCAGCTCCGCGTCCTCCGACAGGGGCAGCTCGTTGTCCGGCAGCGCCCCGTAGACCATCGCGGAGGTGCACAGGACGACGCGGTGCACCCCGGCGGCCGCGGCGGCGGTCAGCACCGTCTGGGTCCCGCGCACGTTGTAGGCCGTTCGGGCGGCGGCTTCGCTCCCCAGGTCGAGATCGAGCGCCAGATGGACGACGACGTCCGCGCCGCGCAACTTCTCGGCGATCGCCGGATCGCGGACGTCGAGGATGTGCCACTGAGCCGCATCACACTCGCCCCGCCGCTCGTCGATGGCGATGACCTGCTTGATCTCGTCGGACGCGGCGAGCCGCTCGGTCAGCAGCGCGCCCACCCCGGTCGCGGCGCCGGTGACGGCGACGACGGGGCCGCGCGGCCCGCCCGGGTTCGAGGGGTTTCGCGCTGCGCGAACCTGCGGATCTGGGGAACTCACCAGGTGTCTCCAGCGGTTGTTTTCCATACGGGCGTGAGTGACGCGTTCGTACCAGGTGGCATCCATCCTGCCGCAGGCCGCGAGTCGGCGAAGCACCGAGGCCCGATCGGGCCCGGGTGTCTACGCTGGGTGGTGTTGCAGGGCAGCCGCGCCGCCGGACCAGAGCCGGTGGCCTTACCAGCCGAGGAACCCCGTGAGTGACACCCCATTCGGATTCGGCCTTCCGCCGGAGGAGCCGGACGACGGCGACGAGGGCAAGAAGAAGGACCCGCAGAGCGGCGGTGGTCAGGGACCGGCCAACCCGTTCGGCTTCGGCGGGCTGCCAGGCGCCGGAGGCTTCGGCGGCCCCGGCGCGGACAATCCGCTCGCCGCCATGTTCGGCTCGCTGAACCCCACCGACCTGGGCGCCGCGTTCCAGCAGCTGGGCCAGATGCTCTCCTACGAGGGCGGGCCGGTGAACTGGGACATGGCCAAGCAGATCGCCCGCCAGACGGTCTCCCAGGGCACCTCCGACGGCGTGAAGGACGCGAGCATCGGTCCCTCGGACCGCACCGCGGTGCAGGACGCCGTCCGCCTGGCCGACCTGTGGCTGGACGACGCGACGTCCCTGCCGTCCGGCGCCGGTACCGCCGTGGCGTGGTCGCGCGCGGAGTGGGTCGAGGCGACCCTGCCCGCGTGGAAGGAGCTGGTCGACCCGGTCGCCGAGCGTGTCGGCGCGGCCATGGGCGATGTCCTGCCGGAGGAGATGCAGGCCATGGCCGGCCCGCTGATCGGCATGATGCGCTCGATGGGCGGAGCCATGTTCGGTTCGCAGATCGGGCAGGCCGTCGGGGTGCTCGCGGGCGAGGTCGTCGGTTCGACCGACATCGGCCTGCCGCTCGGCCCGGTCGGCAAGGCCGCGCTGCTCCCGCTGAACATCGAGTCGTTCGGCAAGGACCTGGGCGTCCCGAAGGAGGAGGTGCGGCTCTACCTCGCCCTGCGCGAGGCAGCCCACCAGCGCCTCTTCGCGCATGTGCCGTGGCTGCGCTCGCACCTGTTCGGCGCGGTCGACGGCTACGCGCGCGGGATCAAGGTGGACACGGCCAAGCTGGAGGACGTGGTCGGCCAGTTCGACCCGCAGAACCCCGAGCAGCTTCAGGACGCCCTTCAGCAGGGCATGTTCCAGCCGGAGGACACTCCGGAGCAGAAGGCCGCCCTGGCCCGTCTGGAGACGGCTCTGGCGCTCGTGGAGGGCTGGGTCGACGCGGTCGTGCACGCGGCCGCCAAGCCGCGCCTGTCGTCCGCGGACGCGCTGCGCGAGACCCTGCGCCGCCGGCGTGCCACGGGCGGTCCCGCGGAGCAGACGTTCGCGACGCTGATCGGTCTGGAGCTGCGCCCGCGCCGTCTGCGGGACGCGTCCCGGCTGTGGGCCTCGCTGACGGACGCGCGCGGTATGGACGGCCGTGACGCACTGTGGGCCCACCCGGACATGTTGCCGACGGCCGCCGACCTGGACGACCCCGACGGCTTCGTGCACCGTGAGCAGATGGACTTCTCCGAGTGGGACAAGATGCTCGGTGAGGCGGCGAGCGGCGGCACCGGTTCCGGCGCGGGTGCCGGTCCCGGTTCCGGTTCGGAGCCGAATCTGAAGAAGGACGACGACACCGACGCGGGCAAGGGCGACGGCAAGGGCGGCAGCAGCGAGTGAGCCTGCACGACGACGCGGTTCTCGTCCTGAAGGCGTACGAGAGCCAGGAGGAGCTGCGCCAGACCTACCTCGACCACCTGGCGGCGCACCCGGACGGCATGTGGAAGGCCTGCGGGTCCGGGCATCTCACGGCGAGCGCCCTGGTGATCGACGCCGAGCAGGGCCGGGTGCTGCTCACCCTGCACAGGAAGCTGCGGATGTGGCTCCAGATGGGCGGCCACTGCGAGCCGCAGGACGTCTCCCTGGCGGCGGCCGCCCTGCGCGAGGCCACCGAGGAGTCGGGCATCCCCGGCCTGACCCTGCTGGCGGGCGGCCCGGTCCGCCTGGACCGCCACCCGATTCCGGCCCCCTGCCACTGGCATCTCGACGTGCAGTACGCGGCCGTGGCCCCGCCCGGCTCCACCCAGGCCATCAGCGACGAGTCCCTCGACCTGCGCTGGTTCCCCTACGACGCGGTCGCGGAGGTGGCGGACGAGTCGGTCGTCCGCCTGCTGGAGGCGACGCGGGCGCGTCTGTGAGGCGGAACGCGTAAGGGGCGACCCTCGGGCGGTCGCCCCTTACGTCTGCTTTCCGGACGGTCAGCTCCAGGCGTTGCCCTGGTTCTGCGCCCGGGCCCCCTGCTGGCCCATGCCGTACTGAGCGGCGAGACCGGAGCCGATCTTGGCGCCCTGCGGCGGGAGCAGTTCACTCGGCTGGACGAGCGCGAAGCCGCTGCCCATGAAGCTCAGCTCCCACCCCTCGCCGGTGCTGCCGCGTCGCCGCCACACCCCGGAGGAGTGGGTCTGCGCCTGCATCTGCACCCGCAGTCCCGTGGACCAGGCGACGATGGCGTCGGCGTCGCAGTTGACGTACTTGTCGGGCGTGACCTGAAGCATCAGGGGCGCGCCCGACGTCATCAGGGCGACGCGACCGCTGCCGGTGATGTTGAGCTGGTACTTCCCGGAGCCGGAGATGCCGTAGAGGCTGTCGACGGCGATGACCTCGTGGTGCAGTCCGGAGTCCATGGCGAGGACGTAACTGCTGTCGACGGTCAGTCCCTCGTGGTCGACCTCCACCACGTGGATGTGCTGGGCGAGGTTGGCGAGGAAGACGGTGCCCTGCCCGTGGCAGCGCATCAGGTCCAGGCCCTCGCCGGTCCGCGCACGCGCGCCCGACTGACTGTTGCTCTGGAACTCGGCGTCGAACTCGACAAGCCCCTGGTAGGCGACCATCGTGCCCTTGCGGGCGAGGATGTCGTCGTGGCCTTCCAGGGCGACGCGGAGCATCTGCTTGTTCTGGAGGCTCCAGCGTTCCTGGGTCTGCTGGTCGTTGTGGGCGAAAAGCGGGCTCTGCATGTGACTCTGGCTCCCCCTCAGCCCCGGACCCGAAGGCGGTCGGTGCTGTCCTCGCTGGGCTGGACGACGACGATGCCCTCACCGGAGAAGGCCATCTGGTAGGCCTCGCCGCTGCCCCGGCCGAGCAGTGACTGCGCCTTGAAGCTGCGCTTGCCCTTGACCTTGAGGTTCGGGGACCAGGCGACGAGCGCGTCAGGGTCGACGTAGGTCTCGTTCTCACCGCCGCCGCAGTCGACGACGATCGGCTTGCCCCGGGAGGTCAGCGCGACCCAGCCCTGCCCGGAGATCTTGGTGTTCCACAGACCCTGTCCGGCGAACTTCGCCAGCCCCTTGACCCGCTCGACACCCCAGGTGAGGTGGGCGTCGAAGGCGAGCAGGTTGGTGGCGTTGACGGAGATGCCGTCGCCGTTGAGGTTGATCACGACGACGTTCGCGCCGTAGTCGGCGAGGTAGAGCAGACCGTCGCCGGAGCACTTCATCAGCGGCGCGCCCTCGCCGGTCATCCAGTCGCGCGCGATCTGGCGCACGGCCGGCGGGTTGGGCTCGTACTGGATGAAGCCCTCGTAGGCGACCATCGAGCCCACGCGCGCGAGGAGGTCGCTTCCGGTCTGGAGGGCCACCTTCAGCATGTGGTTGCCGTGGTTCTCCATGCGGGCGGTGACGGGTGCGGGGGCGTAGCCCGCGAGCGGCTGGTTCATGACGGGCTCCCTCAGACCTCGTACGGCTGGACGACGATGAAGTTTCCGGGTGCGGCCCGGAACTGGAGGTTCACGCTCTCTCCCGTGTCGCCCGGATACGCGTTGCGGCGCATGCGTACCTGGCTGGAGACGACGACCTGGGCGGCGGCCGACCAGGCGACGACGGCGTTGCAGTCGGCGAAGGTGGTCGGCGTGACCGGCAGGACGACGGGCGTGCCGTGCGTCTTCACGACGATCGTGCCGGTACCCGTGAACTGCATGGTGAAGAGGGCGCCGCCGGGGATGCCGTGGCCCTCGATGCGGCGGACCTCGTACTGGAGGCTCTCGTCGAAGGCGAGGACGTTCTCCGCGGAGACGCAGATGCCGTCGCCCTGCAGCTCGATGGGGTGCAGCATCGTGGAGTCCTCGGCGAGGAACACCTGTCCCTGGCCTGTGCAGCGCATCAGCTGCATCTCCTGGCCGGTCGCGTTGCCGACGATCCGGCCGGCGAAACCGGCGCCCTTGTAGCTGAAGTCGACCTTGCCCTGATAGAGCACCATGCTGCCCTGCCGGGCGAGCACGGGCTGGCCTCCGACGCCGAGGTCGACGCGGATCAGCTTCCGGGTCTGCTGCGTCCAGCGCTGCCCGGTGGGCGTCTCCTTGAACTGCTGGAGGGCCGCGGCCACACCGGCGCCGGCCTGCGGCGCCCCTTGCGGTACGCCGTAGGACTGCTGGCCCGGGACCTGGCCGAACGCGGGCTGCTGGCCGTAGCCGGGCGGCGGGGTCGGCTGGCCGTAACCCGGCGGTGGGGTCGGCTGCCCGTAGCCGGCGGGCGGCGTGGGAGCCTGGGGCTGGCCGTATCCGGGGGGCGGCGGGGCGCTCGGCGCGCCGGGCTGGCCGTACGGCGGCTGCGGCGGCTGGCCGTACGGGCCCTGCTGGCCGTACGGTCCGGGCTGCTGCGGCTGCTGCCCGCCGTACGGGCCCGGCTGGTTGTAGCTCATGACTGGGTTCCCCTCCAGACGCTTATGTGTTTTTCACATCCTGGCTCAATGTCGTTGCGGGCACGGCGGCGGGGCCCCCACCGTTACAGAACAAAGGCGTTTCGGGACGGCGTGGTGACACCCCTAAACTGGCCCCGTGACCGAGAACGCTCAGCAGCAGCCCCCAGCGCCCACGACCGAACTGCCGACCCAGTACGCGCCGGCCGACGTAGAGGCGCCGCTGTACGAGCGCTGGGTCGAGCGGGGCTACTTCGAGGCCGACGCCAAGAGCGACAAGCCGCCGTACACCGTGGTCATCCCGCCGCCGAACGTCACGGGCAGCCTGCACCTCGGCCACGCCTTCGAGCACACCCTCATCGACGCCCTCACCCGCCGCAAGCGCATGCAGGGCTTCGAGACGCTGTGGCAGCCCGGCATGGACCACGCCGGGATCGCGACCCAGAACGTCGTCGAGCGCGAGCTGGGCAAGGAGGGCAAGTCCCGCCACGACCTCGGCCGCGAGGCCTTCGTCGAGCGCGTCTGGCAGTGGAAGGGCGAGTCCGGCGGCCAGATCAGCGGCCAGATGCGGCGCCTCGGTGACGGCGTCGCGTGGTCGCGCGAGCGGTTCACCATGGACGAGGGCCTCTCCCAGGCCGTCCAGACCATCTTCAAGCGGCTCTACGACGACGAACTGATCTACCGCGCCGAGCGCATCATCAACTGGTGTCCCCGCTGCCTCACCGCCATCTCGGACATCGAGGTCGAGTACCAGGACGACGACGGCGAACTCGTCTCCATGAAGTACGGCGAGGGGGACGACACCATCGTCGTCGCCACCACCCGCGCCGAGACGATGCTCGGTGACACGGCCGTCGCCGTCCATCCCGGGGACGAGCGGTACAAGCACCTGGTCGGCAAGCTGATCAGGCTGCCGCTGACCGACCGCTCCATCCCGGTCGTCGCCGACGAGCACGTCGACCCCGAGTTCGGCACGGGCGCCGTCAAGGTCACCCCGGCCCACGACCCGAACGACTTCGAGATCGGCCAGCGCCACGACCTGCCGTCCCTGACGATCATGGACGAGCACGCCGTCATCACGGCCCACGGCCCCTTCCAGGGCCTGGACCGCCTGGAGGCCCGCTCCGCCATCGTCGCCGCGCTGCGCGCCGAGGGCCGCATCGTCGCCGAGAAGCGGCCGTACGCCCACAGCGTCGGCCACTGCTCGCGCTGCAAGACCACCATCGAGCCGCGCCTGTCCATGCAGTGGTGGGTCAAGGTCGCCCCGCTGGCGAAGGCCGCCGGTGACGCCGTCCGCGACGGCCGCGTCAAGATCCACCCGCAGGAGATGGAGAAGCGGTACTTCGACTGGGTCGACAACCTCCACGACTGGTGCATCTCGCGGCAGTTGTGGTGGGGACATCGGATTCCGGTCTGGTACGGGCCGAACGGCGAAGTCGTCTGCGTCGGCCCCGACGACGAGGCCCCGGCCGGTGAGGGCTGGCGCCAGGACACCGACGTCCTCGACACCTGGTTCTCCTCCGGCCTGTGGCCGTTCTCCACGCTCGGCTGGCCCGAGCAGACCGACTCGCTCGCCAAGTTCTACCCGAACTCCGTCCTGGTCACCGGCTACGACATCCTCTTCTTCTGGGTCGCCCGGATGATGATGTTCGGCCTGTACGCGATGGACGGCACCCCGCCGTTCCACACCATCGCCCTGCACGGCATGGTCCGCGACCAGTTCGGCAAGAAGATGTCCAAGTCCTTCGGCAACGCGGTCAACCCGCTGGACTGGATGGACAAGTACGGCTCCGACGCGCTGCGGTTCACCCTCGCCCGCGGCGCCAACCCGGGCGTCGACGTCCCGATCGGCGAGGACTGGGTCCAGGGCTCCCGCAACTTCGCCAACAAGATCTGGAACGCCACCCGCTTCGCGCTGATGAACGGCGCCACGGTCGAGGGCCCGCTGCCGGACGCCTCGAAGATGTCGGCGGCCGACCGCTGGATCCTGTCCCGCCTGAACTCGGTGGTCCGCGAAGTCGACGCGTTCTACGACGACTTCCAGTTCGCCAAGCTCTCCGACGCCCTCTTCCACTTCGCCTGGGACGAGGTCTTCGACTGGTACGTCGAGCTGTCCAAGACCACGTTCCTGGCGGGCGGCGAGCCGGCCGAGGTCAGCAAGCGCGTCCTCGGGGAGGTCCTCGACGTCACGCTCAGGCTGCTGCACCCGGTCGTCCCGTTCGTCACCGAGACCCTCTGGACGACGCTGACCGGTGGCGAGTCGGTCGTCATCGCCGAGTGGCCGACCACCGTGTCCGTGCCCGGTGCCGAGGCACCGGGTGGCTTCCGGGACGCGGGCGCCGAGCGCGAGATCGAGACCCTCCAGTCCGTCATCACCGAGGTCCGCCGCTTCCGCGCCGACCAGGGCCTCCAGCCCGGCCAGCGGTCCCGGCCCGCCTCGACCTGGGCGGCACCGCGCTCGCCCCGCACGAGGCGGCCATCCGCCAGCTGCTGCGGCTCCAGCCGGAGGGCGAGGACTTCTCGGCGACGGCGACCCTGCCGGTCTCGGGCGCCACGGTCGCGCTGGACCTGTCCGGCACGATCGACGTGGCCGCGGAGCGCAAGCGGCTGGCGAAGGACCTGGCCGCCGCGGAGAAGGAGAAGGCCCAGGCCCAGGGCAAGCTCGGCAACGAGGCCTTCCTGGCCAAGGCCCCGGACAAGGTGGTCGACGGGATCCGCGCCCGGCTGGCGAAGGCGGACGAGGACATCGCCCGCATCAGCACCCAGCTGGACCGGCTGCCGCAGGCGTAGGCGCCCGGATGCGGGTGAAGGCCCCGGAACGTACAGTTCCGGGGCCTTCGCCGCTGTCTGTCGGCGGCCGTCCGTAGACTGGCCCCGTGAGCGAGCTCCCCCCCAACGGCAACGACGACGACCAGCCCGATGCCCTCGACGCGTTCGAGGAGATCATCGCGGCCGAGACCGACCGCGACCCCGACCTCGCGGTGATCGAGGCCGGCAGCCGCACCCTGCGCACCCTGGGCGGTCCACCGGAGTCCGGCGTGCCCACCCGGCCCGCCGACCCCGAGGTCGACAAGGCCCTGCGCGAGGTGGAGGCGGAGCTGGCCACCCGCTGGGGCGAGACCAAGCTGGAGCCGTCCGTCGGCCGGATCGCCGCGCTGATGGACCTCCTGGGCGAGCCGCAGCGGGCGTACCCCTCGATCCACATCACGGGGACGAACGGCAAGACCTCCACCGCCCGCATGATCGAGGCTCTCCTCGGCGCCTTCGACCTGCGCACCGGGCGCTACACCTCCCCGCACGTGCAGTCGATCACCGAGCGCATCAGCCTCGACGGCGCGCCCGTCCCGGCCGAGCGGTTCATCGAGACCTACCACGACGTCAAGCCGTACGTGGAGATGGTCGACGCCGCCCAGGAGTACCGGCTGTCCTTCTTCGAGGTGCTCACCGGCATGGCGTACGCCGCCTTCGCCGACGCCCCCGTGGACGTGGCCGTCGTGGAAGTGGGCATGGGCGGCTCCTGGGACGCCACCAACGTGATCGACGGGGATGTCGCCGTCGTCACCCCCATCGACCTCGACCACACCGACCGGCTCGGCGGGACGCCCGCCGCGATCGCCGTGGAGAAGAGCGGGATCATCAAGTCGGGCGCGACCGTGATCCTCGCCCAGCAGCCCGTCGACGCGGCGCAGGTCCTGCTGAAGAAGGCCGTCGAGGTGGACGCCACGGTGGCGCGCGAGGGCCTGGAGTTCGGGGTCGTCGCCCGGCAGGTCGCCGTCGGCGGACAGCTGGTCACCCTGCGCGGCGTCGGCGGCGAGTACCCCGAGGTGTACCTCCCGCTGCACGGCCCCTACCAGGCGCACAACGCGGCCGTCGCGCTCGCCGCCGTCGAGGCGTTCTTCGGCGTGGGCGCCCAGCGGCCCGAGCCGCTGGACATCGACACGGTCCGCAAGGCCTTCGCGTCCGTGTCGTCGCCGGGCCGCATGGAGGTCGTCCGGCGGTCCCCGACCGTCGTGCTCGACGCCGCCCACAACCCGGCCGGCGCCCGCGCCACCGCCGACGCGGTCGGCGAGGCCTTCGACTTCAGCCGGCTGATCGGCGTGGTCGGGGCCAGCGGCGACAAGAACGTGCGAGGGCTGCTGGAGGCCTTCGAACCGATCTTCGCCGAGGTCGTCGTCACCCAGAACAGCAGCCACCGCGCCATGGGCGCGGACGAGCTGGCCGCGATCGCCGTCGAGGTGTTCGGCGAGGAGCGCGTCCAGGTCGAGCCGCGGCTGCCCGACGCCTTGGAGGCGGCGATCACGCTCGCCGAGGAGGAGGGCGAGTTCGCCGGCGGCGGCGTCCTGGTCACCGGTTCCGTCATCACCGTCGGGGAAGCCCGGCTGCTCCTGGGGAAGGGCTGAGTCCTCACACCATGCGTACGCTCTGTTCCTCCACCCTCATCGGCGAGTTCTTCATCATCGGCTTCGCCGGTCTGGTCGCCATGAAGGACGCCGACCTCACCCCGTCCACGGTGTGGACGGTGTGCGGCATCGCGATGTTCCTGTGCCTGCTGCTGTGCGGTGTGGTCACCCGGCCCGGGGGCGTCGCCCTCGGCTGGGCGCTCCAGATCGCCCTCGTCCTCAGCGGCTTCGTCGTGCCGATGATGTTCATCCTCGGCCTGCTCTTCGGGGCCCTGTGGTGGGCGTCCGTGCACTACGGCCGGGAGATCGACGAGGCCAAGGCGCGCTTCGCCGCGCAGGCCGCCGCCTCCCCCTCGGACACTGCTGACGCTGCGTAACAGGGGCCCGGACACGCCCTGTAATCTCGTCCCACCGCACACCGGCAGTAGAAGGAGTCACCCCGTGAGCCAGCGCACCCTCGTCCTCCTCAAGCCCGACGCCGTCCGTCGTGGCCTGACCGGCGAGATCATCAGCCGTATCGAGCGCAAGGCCGGCTGGCAGATCACCGCGCTGGAACTGCGCACGCTGGACCAGGAGACCCTGGAGCAGCACTACGGCGAGCACAAGGGCAAGCCCTTCTACGAGCCGCTGGTGCAGTTCATGGCCTCCGGCCCGGTCGTCGCCCTGATCGTCGAGGGTGAGCGGGTCATCGAGGGCGTGCGCGCCCTGGCCGGTCCGACCGACCCGATCGCCGCCGCCCCCGGCTCCATCCGCGGCGACTTCGGTGTGATCGTCCGCGAGAACCTGATCCACGCCTCCGACTCCGAGGAGTCCGCCGAGCGCGAGGTGAAGATCTTCTTCCCCGGGCGTGCCTGAGCCACGGACGGCATCCCCCGGACTCGTCGGCGGGGGAAGTTTCGGGGATTTTTCTGAGGGGTCGTCACTTGGCCTCTCCGCCTGACCAGGGACGGCCGTACGATTTCGGCCGTCCTTCGGCATATGCGTGGCGATCGGGGGAACGCATGCCCCCGATGGACCGTCTCCACAAGCGAGGCGCCGCGGCATCTGCTGACAATGGCGAAGACCCTCGCGCAGTGTTCGTGCAGGCGCGTTTACGATGTAAGCCTTCACGTCACAGCACCCACCGCGCCGACCTGAAAAGCCCTCACGAGCTCATGGGAAGGCCAGTCGAATCCTGATGGGGAACTCAATGTCGTTCATCGGCCGTGACATGGCTGTCGACCTCGGGACCGCCAACACGCTGGTGTACGTCAGGGGTCGCGGGATCGTACTCAACGAGCCGTCCGTCGTCGCGATCAACACCAACACCGGTGGCATCCTCGCGGTCGGCTCCGAAGCCAAGAAGATGATCGGGCGGACCCCTGGCAACATCGTCGCCGTGCGCCCGCTGAAGGACGGTGTCATCGCCGACTTCGAGATCACCGAGCGGATGCTCCGCTACTTCATTCTGAAGATCCACAAGCGGCGGTATCTGGCCAGGCCGCGGGTCGTCGTCTGTGTGCCCTCGGGCATCACGGGCGTCGAGCGCCGCGCCGTCATCGAGGCGTCGACGCAGGCCGGCGCCCGGCAGGTGCACATCATCGAGGAGCCCATGGCCGCGGCCATCGGTTCCGGCCTGCCGGTCCACGAGGCCACGGGCAACATGGTGGTGGACATCGGCGGCGGCACCACGGAGGTCGCGGTCATCTCGCTCGGCGGCATCGTCACCGCCCAGTCCATCCGCGTCGCGGGCGACGAGCTGGACAGCGCGATCATCCAGCACATCAAGAAGGAGTACAGCCTCCTTCTCGGTGAGCGGACGGCCGAGCAGATCAAGATCACGATCGGTTCGGCGTACGACCTCGACTCCGACGAGCACACCGAAATCCGCGGGCGGGACCTGGTGTCCGGGCTGCCCAAGACCGTCGTCATCTCGGCCGCCGAAGTACGCAAGGCGATCGAGGAACCCGTCAACGCGATCATCGACGCGGTGAAGACCACCCTCGACAAGTGCCCGCCGGAGCTGTCCGGCGACATCATGGACCGAGGAATCGTCCTGACCGGCGGCGGAGCCCTGCTGCGCGGCCTGGACGAGCGGCTGCGCCGGGAGACCGGCATGCCCATCCACATCGCCGAGGACCCGCTGGACAGCGTGGCGCTCGGATCCGGCAAGTGCGTCGAGGAGTTCGAGGCGCTCCAGCAGGTCCTGGACGCGGCGCCGCGCAGATGACGTAACGCTTCGATTCCGCCGTACGAGATGATCGCCTCTCGTACGGCGGATCGTTGATATCAAGGCATAAGATCTCAAGAATCCCAAAGAACCCATACCGAGCCCCTCGGAATTTCCCGGGGGCTACCCGAATTCCCGTATTCCTATGAGGAAGGGCACGGCCGCCGCACGTGAGGGACACACGAGAGAGCCGGCTTCTC
This sequence comes from Streptomyces phaeoluteigriseus, assembly GCF_001896135.2. Lineage (GTDB taxonomy): Bacteria > Actinomycetota > Actinomycetes > Streptomycetales > Streptomycetaceae > Streptomyces > Streptomyces phaeoluteigriseus. Next base: position 77,053 of record NZ_MPOH02000020.1, on the reverse strand, counting down.
CTGGTGCTGCTGGTCGCCGTCGCGTTCGCGCTGATCACGGTGGACATCCGCGGCGGAGAGGACTCCCCGGTCGACGGTGCCCGGCAGGCCGCGTCCGCGGTCTTCGGTCCGATCGAGGACGGGGTGGCGTCGGCGGTGGACCCCGTCGGCAACGCGGTCTCCGCCGTACGCGACTCGGGTGAGCGCCATGACCGGCTCGCCGCGCTGGAGAAGGAGAACGCGGCCCTCGAGGCGAAACTGGGCAGCGACGACCGCAACCGCAGCCGGCTGGCACAGCTCGACAAGATGCTGAGGACCGCCGGCGCCGGCCAGTACGGCATCAAGGGCGCCCAGGTCATCGCGATCGGAGCGGCCCAGGGCTTCTCCTGGACCGTCACCATCGACGTCGGCGCCCACGACGGCATCACCCGCGACATGACCGTCCTGAACGGGGACGGCCTCGTCGGCCGCGTGACCACCGTCGGACCCGACACCGCCACCGTCCTGCTCGCCAGCGACCCCGACTTCACCGTCGGCACCCGCATGGAGGCCTCCGACGAACTGGGCTTCGCCTCCGGCCAGGGCGACCGCCCACTGCGCGTAGAACTCCTCAACGGCAAGGCCGAGGTGCGCAAGGGCGACCGCCTGGTCACCTTCGGCTCGCAGGCCGACAAGCCGTTCGTACCCGGCGTGCCGGTCGGCGTGGTCTCCCGCGTCGACCCGTCCGGCGGCGACCTCACCCGCACCCTCTACGTCACGCCGTACGTCAGCTTCACCAAGCTCGACATCGTCGGCGTCGTCGTCGAGGCCCCGAAGAAGGACCCGCGCGACACCGTGCTGCCCACCAAGCCCAAGCCGGTCCCCACGCCGACGGTGACCGTCACGGTCACCCCGAACGCGAACGCACCCGTCGAAGGCCAGGAAGAGCAGTAGGAGCTGACTATCCCCATGCGCGTCAACCGGATCCTGCTCTCCGTCCCGCTGATCGTCGTCGCCCTGGTGATCCAGGTGAGCGTCCTCGCCCGCCTGCACCTGCCCGGCGCCGTCCCCGACCTGCTCCTCCTCACCGTCCTGGGCCTCGCCCTGATCTACGGCCATGTCGGGGGCGCCCTCATCGGCTTCGGCGCCGGACTGCTCGCCGACCTCGCCCCGCCCGCCGACCACGCCGCCGGCCGCTACGCCCTCGTGCTGTGCGTCATCGGCTATCTCGCCGGGCTCGTCAAACCGGAGACCGGCCGCATCAAGTCGGCCACCGGCCCGATGGTCGTGGTGGTCGCCGCCGCGATCGGCTCCACCCTGCTGTACGCCGGTGTCGGCGCCCTCGTCGGCGACACCGCCGCCCGCCACGTCGGCCTCACCGGTCTGCTGTTCTCTGCGGCCCTGTACGACCTGCTGCTGGCCCCCTTCGTCGTGCCGGGCGTGATGTTCCTGGCCCGGCGCGCCGACAACGACCCGCTGGCCGACACCAACTCCGGCGGCAAGGCGTCCGACATCTCCTCCGGGTGGCTCTCCTCAGGCACCGGCCTGCGGATCGGCGGCCAGCGAAGCGGCCTGAAGATGAAGGCGGCCCGTTCCCGGACGGCCCGCGCCGGGCGCATCAAGGGGGTCAAGCGGCTGTGAGTACGGGGGAGTCGACACGGGGTGAGCCCGGCCGCGGTGCCGGCCGCGCCCGTGGCGAAGACGGCGCCCGAAGGTTCACCCGAACGGGGCCGCCGGGGCGGAACGGGGCCTCACAGGCCGGTCGTTCATCATGCGTACGGACACGAACGCGCACACACATCCGGGCATACACGTCCGCGCCCTGAGAGGGGGAGACAGCCGCAGTGACCAACATTCCCGAGACCGGGCGGACCCCACGGGTCCAGATCCGGCTCGTCGTGATCCAGATCCTCGTCCTCTCCCTCCTCGGCACCCTCGGCGGCCGCCTGTGGTACCTCCAGATCCGTGAGGGCGCGGAGTACGCCAAGGAGGCCTCCGGCAACCACGTCCAGCAGGTCGTCGAGCCCGCCGTGCGCGGCTCCATCCTGGACGCCCGGGGCGTCCCCCTCGCGGACAACGAGACACGGCTCGTCGTCTCCGCCTCCCGCACCGACCTGCTGAAGCAGAAGGACGACGGCAAGGCCGTGCTGGCCAAGCTCGCAGCCGTCCTCGGCATGACCGCCGAGGAGGTCGCTCAGAAGGTCCGGCTGTGCGACGCGAAAACCCCCCAGCCCTGCTGGAACGGCTCGCCCTACCAGCCGATCCCCATCACCGACGAAGCCACGCCCAAGCAGGCCCTCCAGATCCGCGAGCGCGCCGAGGACTTCCCCGGCATCACCGCCGAGCCCGAGGCGATGCGCCGCTACCCGAGCCCCGGCGCGGCCAACACCGCCCAGGTCCTCGGCTACCTCTCCCCGGTCACCGACGCGGAGATCACCAAGGCCCAGGACACCGACTCGCCCTTCCTGCGCTCCGACCAGGTCGGCCGCTCCGGCCTGGAGCGCCAGTACGACAAGGAACTGCGCGGCAAGGCCGGCGTCACGCGCTACGAGGTCGACAACCTCGGCCGGGTCATCGGCGAGGCCGAGGCCGACCCGGCGCAGCCCGGCTCCAACCTCGTCACCAGCATCGACGCCCGCGTCCAGCGAGTCGCCGAGTACGAGCTGAACGAGGCGATGAAGGAAGCCCGCAAGCAGCACGACAGGAACACCAACGAGAACTACAAGGCCGATGCCGGCGCGGTCGTCGTGATGGAGTCCAGGACCGGCCGCGTGGTCGCCATGGCGTCCAACCCGAACTACGACCCGAACGCCTGGGTCGGCGGGATCTCCGCCAAGGACTACAAGAAGCTCACCGGCAAGTCCTCCAACTACCCCCTGCTCAACAGGGCCATACAGGGTCAGGCGGCACCCGGCTCCATCTTCAAGGTGGTCTCCACGGCCGCCGCGGTCCAGGCGGGCTACGACTTCGACGGGCGCTACAACTGCTCCAGCTCGTACTCGGTCGGCGGCCAGGTCTTCAAGAACTTCGAGTCCCAGAACCACGGCCCGATCGACCTGGGCCGCGCCCTGGAGGTCTCCTGCGACACCGTCTTCTACTCCCTCGCCCACCGCGAGTGGCAGAAGGACGGCGGCATCGACCCCAAGGGCAAGCCGAAGGACTACTTCTACAAGACCGCCCACCAGTTCGGCCTCGGCAAGGAGACCGGCATCGACCTCCCCAACGAGGTCACCGGCCGCGTCCCCGACCGCGAGTGGAAGCAGTCCTACTGGGACGCCAACAAGGCCGGCTGGTGCAAGACGGGCAAGAAGGACGGCAGCTACGTCGAGAAGATCGCGTACGAGAACTGCCTCGAGGGCAACAAGATGCGTGCCGGTGACGAGATCAACTACTCCATCGGCCAGGGCGACACCCTCGTGACCCCGATCCAGATGGCCACCATCTACGCGGCCATCGCCAACGGCGGCACGCTGTACGACCCGACGGTCGGCAAGGCCATCGTCAGCCCCGACGGCAGGACGGTCCAGGAGATCGCGCCGAAGGCCCACGGCAGACTGCCCGTCAGCAAGCAGACCCTGGCCCAGATGGACGACGCCCTCGCCGGCGTGGCCACCCGCGGTACGGCGGCCTGGCGCTTCGGCGGCTGGCCGCAGGACAAGATCGAGATGCACGCCAAGACCGGCACCGCCGAGGTCTACGGCAAGCAGACGACGTCCTGGTTCGCCACGTACACCGATGACTACTCGATCGTGATGACGATCTCCCAGGGTGGTACGGGTTCCGGTGCCTCCGGTCCGGCCGTGCGGAACATATACGACGCTCTCTACGGCGTCTCGGACGACGGCGTGATCAACAAGAAGAACGCGCTGCTGCCCACCCCGCAGAAGGACCTGCCGAAGATCAAGACGGACGGCACGATCGCCTCCCCGAAGATCTCCAAGGACCCGGCGAAGGAGCAGCAGACCTACCAGAAGGCCACCGAGGGGGGCACGCCCACCCCCGGCGGGACACAACCGGCGGCGACCGTCGCCTCGCCGGAGTCCACCAACCGTGACACGCGGCGGCGAGCGCGCCGGCGGGGAACCCGGAGGAAGCGCACATGACCGGGGCGAACGGCTTCTCCGTCTCCGGGTACGGGCCCGAACGGGCCGGCTGGACGCGGGTCTTCGCCCGCGACTCGCTGGCCCGCCGACTGGACTGGCCGATACTGCTGGCGGCCGTCGCGCTGTCGCTGATCGGCTCCCTGCTGGTGTACTCGGCGACCCGCAACCGCACCGACATCAACCAGGGCGACCCGTACTTCTTCCTGGTCCGGCACCTGCTCAACACCGGTATCGGGCTCGCCCTGATGGTGGGCACGGTCTGGCTCGGCCACCGCACCCTGCGCAACGCCGTCCCCGTCCTGTACGGCCTGTCGGTGCTGCTGATCCTGCTGGTGCTCACCCCGCTGGGCTCCACCGTCAACGGCGCGCACTCCTGGATCCAGCTCGGCGGCGGATTCTCGCTCCAGCCCTCGGAGTTCGTGAAGATCACGATCATCCTGGGCATGGCGATGCTGCTGGCGGCCCGGGTCGACGCGGGCGACAAGCTCTACCCCGACCAGCGCACGGTGCTCCAGTCCCTCGGCCTGGCCGCCGTACCGATGCTGATCGTCATGCTGATGCCGGACCTCGGGTCCGTCATGGTCATGGTGATCATCGTGCTGGGCGTGCTGCTGGCCTCCGGCGCCTCCAACCGGTGGGTCTTCGGGCTCCTCGGCGCGGGCGCGGCCGGCGCGATCGCCGTCTGGCAGCTGCACATCCTGGACGACTACCAGATCGCGCGCTTCGCCGCCTTCGCCAACCCCAGCCTCGACCCCGCGGGCGTCGGCTACAACACCAACCAGGCGCGCATCGCGATCGGTTCGGGCGGGCTCACCGGGTCCGGGCTGTTCGAGGGCTCGCAGACCACCGGCCAGTTCGTCCCCGAGCAGCAGACGGACTTCGTGTTCACCGTGGCCGGCGAGGAACTGGGCTTCGTCGGCGGCGGCGTCATCATCGTGCTGCTCGGCATCGTCCTGTGGCGGGCCTGCCGCATCGCCCGCGAGACGACCGAGCTGTACGGCACGATCGTCGCCGCCGGGATCGTCGCCTGGTTCGCCTTCCAGTCCTTCGAGAACATCGGCATGACCCTCGGCATCATGCCGGTCACCGGTCTGCCCCTGCCGTTCGTGTCCTACGGCGGCACATCGATGTTCGCGGTGTGGGTCGCGGTGGGGCTGTTGCAGTCGATCCAGGTGCAGCGCCCGATGTCGGCCTAGCGCCTGTCGTTTGGATCAGGTCGCAGGAAATCGACGGTGCTGTCCAGCGCGGTGAGCGGGGCCTGGTGCGTGCAACCGCGAGGCGGAGGAGGGAGTCGACGCGGAGCGTCGGCGAGTGACGACAACGCGGCAGATGCGCGTGCCGGGCCCCGCGTCTGCGGCGTGATCCGAACGACAGGCCCTAGACCTCAACTGGCTCGAGCGCCAGGTCACCTGCCGTTCTCCTCGCGTGTGGCGGGAATGTCGAGCCCGGTCGGCCCTGCCGTCCGGGCTCGACCGCCACTAGATTCGGTCCATGGCGGAGACGAAGCGCGAGATCGAGCGCAAGTACGAGTCCGATGACGGTGGGCTGCCCGACCTCACGGGCGTCACCGGGGTCGCGGCCGTCCTCGACAAGGGCGTCGCCGAACTGGACGCCACCTACTACGACACCGCCGACGCGCGGCTCCTGGCCGCCTCCCTCACCCTGCGGCGCCGCACCGGCGGCTCCGACGCGGGCTGGCACCTCAAGTTCCCGGTCGCCCCCGGCGTCCGCGACGAGATACGGGCACCGCTGTCCGACACCCTCCCGCGCGCCCTGGCCGGGCTGATCCGCTCCCACGTACGGGACGCCGAACTGGCGCCGGTGGTCCGGCTCCGCTCCGCCCGCGACGTACGCCACCTGGTCGACGACGAGGGCCGGCTGCTCGCCGAGGTCAGCGTGGACACGGTGCGCGCCGACCGGCTGACCGGTGACGGCGGCTCCGCCCGGTGGACCGAGATCGAGGTGGAACTCGCCGACGGCGGCGACCCGGACTTCCTCGACAAGGTCGACAAGCGGCTCCGCAAGGCGGGGGTGCGGCCGTCCGGGTCGGCGTCGAAGCTGGCGCGGGCCATTGCGGAGACCGAACCGGGACGGAAGAGAAGGGCGAAGACGAAGCCGAAGGCCCGCCAGGACGGAAAGCCGGCCGCCGGGGCGAACGCCTCCATCACTCCGGTGACCGCCGGGGACCATGTCCTGGTCTTCCTGCGCGCCCAGCGGGCCGCGATCATCGGGCTGGATCCGGCCGTCCGCCGGGACCTCCCCCGCTCCGTGCACCGCATGCGCGTGGCCACCCGCCGGATGCGCAGCGCGTTCCGTTCCCACGCCAAGGTCCTCGACCGCACCGTCACCGACCCGATCGGCGAGGAGCTGAAGTGGCTCGCCGGGGAACTCGGCGTGGACCGGGACCAGGAGGTGCTCACCGACCGGCTGACGGCCGCCCTGGACGCACTCCCGCGCCCGCTGGTCACCGGCCCCGTCCGCAACCGGCTGCGCGCCTGGGCGCGGGCGCACGGCGACGGATCCCGCGGGCGCCTCGTCGCCGTACTGGACGGCGAGCGGTATCTGGCACTGCTGGCCACGCTGGACCGGCTGGTCGACGAACCGCCCCTGCTGCCGGCCGCCGCGGGCGCTCCGGAGAAGGTGCTCGCCAAGGCCGTACGCAAGGACTTCGGGCAGGTCGCCGCACTGGTCGAGGAGGCGCTCGAACAGCCGCCGGGCGCAGGCCGGGACCTGGCCCTGCACGATGCCCGCAAGAAGGTCAAGCGGACCCGCTACTGCGCCGAGACGGCCGCGCCCGCGCTCGGCGGTCCGGCCGCCGACCTGGTCCGTCTCATGAAGTCCCTCCAGGGCCTGCTCGGCGACCACCAGGACAGCGTCATGACCCGCGAGGCCCTGTGCGACCTCGCCGCCCGGGCGCACGCGGCGGGGGAGAGCGCCTTCACCTACGGGGTGCTGTACGCCAGGGAGGAGCGCCGGGCGGAGCTGGTGGAGGCGGCGCTGCCCGAGGCCTGGGAGTCGATCGGGGCGGCGATGGCGGTCTGAGCCGCCGGGCTTTCGGGCGTTCGGGGACGCCTCAAGCGCGGGTTAGGCTAGATGGTCACCCCTGCCAGCTCACGAAGGTAACCCCGCGATGTCTGTCGAGTCGGTCTTCCCGCAGCTCGAAGCTCTGCTCCCGCACGTGCAGAAGCCGATCCAGTACGTCGGCGGCGAGCTCAACTCCACGGTCAAGCCCTGGGAGTCCTGCGACGTCCGCTGGGCGCTGATGTACCCGGACGCGTACGAGGTCGGACTGCCCAACCAGGGCGTCATGATCCTCTACGAGGTGCTCAACGAGCAGGAGGGCGTCCTCGCCGAGCGCACGTACAGCGTGTGGCCGGACCTGGAGGCCCTGATGCGCGAGCATCACGTCCCGCAGTTCACCGTGGACAGCCACCGCCCGGTGAAGGCCTTCGACGTGTTCGGCCTGTCCTTCTCCACCGAGCTGGGCTACACGAACATGCTGACCGCGCTGGACCTGGCGGGCATCCCGCTGGAGTCCAGGGACCGCGGGCCGGACGACCCGATCGTGCTGGCCGGCGGCCACGCGGCCTTCAACCCCGAGCCGATCGCCGACTTCATCGACGCGGCGGTCATCGGCGACGGCGAGCAGGCCGTGCTCGACATGACGAAGATCATCCGGCAGTGGAAGGCCGAGGGCCGGCCGGGCGGCCGCGAGGAGGTCCTCTTCCGCCTGGCGAAGACAGGCGGCGTGTACATCCCGCGCTTCTACGACGTCGAGTACCTCCCGGACGGCCGCATCGCCCGCGTCGTGCCGAACAGGTCGGGCGTCCCGTGGCGCGTGTCGAAGCACACGGTCATGGACCTCGACGAGTGGCCGTACCCCAAGCAGCCCCTCGTGCCGCTGGCCGAGACGGTGCACGAGCGGATGTCGGTGGAGATCTTCCGCGGCTGCACCCGCGGCTGCCGCTTCTGCCAGGCTGGCATGATCACCCGCCCGGTGCGCGAGCGCTCCATCACCGGCATCGGCGACATGGTGGAGAAGGGCCTCAAGGCGACCGGCTTCGAGGAGGTCGGCCTGCTGTCACTGTCCTCCGCGGACCACAGCGAGATCGGCGAGGTCGCCAAGGGCCTCGCCGACCGCTACACCGAGGACAAGATCGGCCTCTCCCTGCCCTCGACCCGCGTCGACGCCTTCAACGTCGACCTGGCCAACGAGCTGACGCGCAACGGCCGCCGCTCCGGCCTCACCTTCGCCCCCGAGGGCGGCTCCGAGCGCCTGCGCAAGGTCATCAACAAGATGGTCTCCGAAGAGGACCTGATCAGGACCGTCGCCACCGCGTACGGCAACGGCTGGCGACAGGTGAAGCTGTACTTCATGTGCGGTCTGCCGACGGAGACCGACGAGGACGTCCTCCAGATCGCCGACATGGCGACCCGCGTGATCCAGAAGGGCCGTGAGGTCTCCGGCGCCAACGACATCCGCTGCACGGTCTCCATCGGTGGTTTCGTGCCGAAGCCGCACACCCCGTTCCAGTGGGCGCCGCAGCTCTCCGCCGAGGAGACGGACGCCCGCCTGGAGAAGCTCCGCGACAAGATCCGCGGCGACAAGAAGTACGGCCGCTCGATCGGCTTCCGCTACCACGACGGCAAGCCCGGCATCGTGGAAGGCCTGCTGTCGAGGGGCGACCGCCGCATCGGCGCGGTCATCCGCGCGGTCTACGAGGACGGCGGCCGCTTCGACGGCTGGCGCGAACACTTCTCCTACGACCGCTGGATGAGCAGCGCCGACAAGGCACTGGCCCCCTTCGGCGTGGACGTCGACTGGTACACCACCCGTGAGCGCGGTTACGAGGAGGTCCTGCCCTGGGACCACCTGGACTCCGGCCTCGACAAGGACTGGCTCTGGGAGGACTGGCAGGACTCCCTCGACGAGACGGAGGTCGAGGACTGCCGCTGGACGCCGTGCTTCGACTGTGGCGTGTGCCCGGCGATGGACACGTCCATCCAGATCGGCCCCACGGGCAAGAAGCTCCTCCCGCTGACGGTCAACAAGTCCACTCCGATCAGCTGAAACGGGGCGCGAGACGGTGAGTGAGGCGCTGCGGCAGATCACTTAGGCTGTGGCGGAGGTCACAGAGGATGAGGTGGCCGCAGCGCTCGGGCGCTCGGGGTTCTGAAGGTACGGCAGGCTGCCCAGGACGTACCGCGAACACCGCTGCCGCCGCTTGGTAGCTCTTTGCGGATCCAGTCCGAGGTGGAATGGGTCTGAAACTACCGATCCCGAGGATGCTCGCCCATGGCGGCTGTCGCCTGAGTGGCTGCTCTCGGTTCGCGGGGCTGTTCCTGGCTTCCTAGCGTGGTGATATCCGCTATGGAGGAGGTAGGCATGCCGGCGAGTGAACAGCCTGCGGGCGGCCCTCGATGGGGAAGCTCGGGCAATGGCACTCCTCCTGGGCAGTGGACGCCTCCGCCAGGGCCGCCGGAGAAGAAGCGGCGAGGTCGTGGCTGTCTCTGGGGGTGCGCCGGCACCCTGGCTGCGGTGATCGTCATCGTCGTGGTCGTGCTGGCGGTCGCGTCGGGCGACGGCGATGAGACCACTACGTCTGCGCCCAGTAAGGCCGCCACCGAGAGGACGCCGCAGGAGACGTCCTCGCAGGACAAGACGCGGGAACCCCAGGGCGAACGAGCGGACCTCACCGCCTTCCAGCTGGATGACCGCTCACAAGCCGGCATCACCAATATCTGGGTCGTTTGGACGATCAAAAACAGCAGCAGCGAGAAGTCCGACTACTCGTGGGACTGGGAGGCGGTCGAGGCCGGTGGCACCCGACTGACGAACGGATCCCAACTGGAGACCGACGTGCGACCGGGGCAGACCGTCCGGGGCGAGTACCCCACCACGCTCGAGAGTGTGAAGGGCGTCAAACTCAACATCACCAGCTTCAACCGCACTGTCAGCTACTGAGCAGGGCAGCCCCTGAATCGACCCGCTTGCGCAGGTGAAAGATCACCCCGCAGCGTCAATCGCTGTTGGTCATACCCCGGCGATGGACACGTCCATCCAGATCGGCCCCACGGGCAAGAAGCTCCTCCCGCTGACCGTCGTGAAGTAGGGCGGGCGCGACCCGCACGCGGTCACCTGCCCGGGAGACCACTGAGGTCGGTCCACCGCATGGTGCGGTCCTGGGCGTGGCGGACGTCGCGGACACCGGCGCAGGCGCTGCCGCCGCTCGCCCCGCCACGAACCTCGTGGACCCTCCGGCCGACGACGGCCGCCGCGATCACGGGTCCGCCCGCGACGCTCGCCCGTTGGGGGCCGTTCGTGCCCGCGACGCTCGCCCGTTGGGGGGCCGATCTTGCCCGACGCCCGCCCGCTGGGGGCCGATCCTGCCCGCGACGCTCGCCCGCTGCGGGCCGAACTCGCCCTCGACGCCCGCCCGCTGCGGGCCGAACGTGCCCGCGACGCCCGTCTGTTGCGGGCGGGCGATCCGCGTACCCGTCCGCTGCCTCGCCGACACCGAACGCGACTCGGGGCACGCGCGCGAGGCGATGGGCGGCCGGGCGGGGCGTGCAGCCGGGCCGGTGGAGACGAGAGCCGTGGGCGTGGCGGGATCCGGACGGGCCGCTCCGGCGTCCTCGCAGGTATGGACCTCGACAAGCCGCCCGTCCCGCAGCCCCCGCAGCAGCAGCCCGAAGGATGTCTCGTCGTCGCGATCAGGCTGCCCGTGCGGATCGTCGCGCTCGTACTGGTCCTGCCGGTGCGGATGGCGTGGGACGCGCTCGTCGTCGCCTGCCGCTTCCTGGACGACATCCTGCTGCGCCCGCTCGGCCGGGCCCTGCTGTGGCTGGGCAGGGTCCTCGTCGTCCTGCCCCTGGTGGGCCTGTGGCGGTACGTCGTCGTCCCCGTCGGCAAGGCCCTGGCCTGGCTCGGGAAGGTGCTGGTCGTCGCCCCGCTGCTCTGGTGCCACCGCTACCTCCTCACGCCCGTCGGCCGCGCCCTGGCCTGGCTGTACACGCAGGTGCTGACGCCCGCCGTGATCGGCCTGGGCGTCGCCCTGGCCTGGCTGGCGCGCTACCTGCTCGTCGTACCCGCCCGGTGGCTGTACGACTGGTTCCTCGCCCCCGTCGGACGAGCCGTCGCCTGGTGCGTGCTGGGGGTGGGGCGGCTGCTCGCCCTGCTGTTCACCGGGATCGGCCGGGTCCTGTACTGGACGACCCGCGTCCTCTTCGTGCTGCCCGCCCTCGCCCTGTGGCGCTGGGTCCTGGCGCCCGTGGGACGGGTCCTCGCCCTCGTCGGACGGGAGGTGTGGGACGCCCTGCGGCACGCCTGGCGGATCGCGGGGCACCTCTCGCTCGCCGTCGGCCGCTTCCTCGGGACCCTCTTGCGGTGGATCTTCGTGGAGCCGGTGCGCTGGGTGTACCGGAGCGTGCTGACACCCGTCGGGCACGTCGTCCGGGACGTCGTGCTGCGGCCCGCCGCCGCGGCCGCGGGCGCCGTGGGCCGTACCGTCCGGCAGGCCCTGTCCGCCGCCCGCGCATCCGTCCGGCAGGCCCGCGCCGACGTGCGGCGACTGCTGTTCGGCGATCCCCGGCAGCCGCAGCCCGTGGCCCGGAGGGAACCTTCCGGGCGCGGGACACGTACTCTTGATAGCAGTACGACCGCTCTCACGAAGGACTGAACGACACTGGGCAAGCGACAGCCCGAAGGCCCGCCGCCCGCACCCGCGGTGCAGCGCATCCGACTGCGCTACACCAAGCGCGGCCGCCTCCGGTTCACCAGCCACCGTGACTTCCAGCGTGCCTTCGAGCGCGCGTTGCGCCGTGCCGAGGTGCCCATGGCGTACTCGGCGGGGTTCACGCCGCACCCGAAGGTGTCGTACGCCAATGCCGCACCCACCGGCACGGGCAGCGAGGCGGAGTACCTGGAGATCGCGCTCACCGAGGCGCGGGACCCGCAGAAGCTGCGTGAGCTGCTCGACGAGTCGTTGCCCACCGGGCTCGACATCGTCGACGCGGTGGAGGCCCGCACGTCGGGCCTCGCCGACCGGCTCACGGCCTCCGTGTGGGAGATGCGCCTGGCCGGCGTGGACCCCGCGGAAGCCGACCGCGCGGTGGCCGCGTTCAACGCGGCCGACACCGTCGAGGTCCAGCGACTGATGAAGAACGGCGTCCGCACCTTCGACGCCCGCTCCGCCGTCGTGCACCTCGAAACACAGAATCCACAGGCTGATAGGCCGACGGACCAGCCCTGTGCGATACTGCGGCTGGTTGTTCGGCACGTGACGCCTGCCGTTCGACCCGACGACGTCCTGTCCGGTCTTCGCGCCGTGGCCGACCTGGCGCCGCCGGTCCCCGCAGGGGTGACCAGGCTGGCGCAGGGGCTGTTCGATGAAGAGACCGGCGTGGTGACCGACCCGCTCGCGCCCGACCGCGAGGCAGTCGAGGCCCTTTCCACGGCCGATGTGACTGCCGCCGCGAAGACGCCGGCGTAGGGAAGGTTCCGCACAGGGACGCACGTCGTAGCGCCGCCCTCGCACTCGGGAGCCACCTGGGTCGGGCAGCGCACCGACCACAAGACTTTCGCCAGGCCGTACACATTCGGTGTACGGAACCGGCGAGACAGGACACTAGAGAGCTCCCGTGCGGCGCCCGCGCCCCGGACGGCGGCACCGCGCACAGCGCGAGCCGCGGACGTCAACGGCGACCGATCCACCGTGATCGGCGCCGGACCAGCGCGGCGCCCGGGAGCCTGACGGGAGATACGCCCGCATGCTCGAACCGACCGAATCCACAGAGTCCGTACCGGACTCCGCGACGAACACCCCGAGCGACACCCTGCCGCCGCGTCGTCGGCGCCGTGCCGCTTCCCGACCGGCGGGTCCGCCGGTCGGTGCCGCCGAGACCCCGGCCGAGACCGTCGCGCCGGCCGTACCGGCCGCCGACTCCGTCGCCGACCTGGCCGCGGAGGACTCCGAGAACATCGGGGAAGAGACGACGGAGGACACCGTCGTCGAGGCCGCCGCGGAGGCCGAGGAGGCCGCACCCGCCGCGCGTCCGCGGCGCCGGGCCACCCGCCGGGCCTCCGCGCCCGCCGGTGCTCCGGCCGGTGCTTCCGCCACGGCCGAGGCCGCCGAGACCGTGGTGCCCGCGGCCGAGACCGTGTCCGCGCCCGCCGAACCGGCAGCGGCCGTCGCCGCGGAGGAGCAGGCCCCCGCCGAGGAGCCCGCTCCGCGCCGCACCCGCCGCCGGGCCACGCGCACCGTGACGGCACCCGCCGCCCCGGAGCAGAACGGGACCACGCAGACCGTCGCGGAGACCACTGCGCCCGTGGCCCCCGAGGTCGCAGTGGCACCCGTGACGGCAGATGCGCCCGTGGCCGCAGAGCCGGCAGAGGCCGCGCCCGCCGGGCGGACCCGTCGCAGGGCCACCCGCCGGGCGACCGCGCCCACCGGTGCGCCGCAGGCCGCCGAGGTCACCGAGACGGCCGCGGAGGCCGCCGACGTCAGCGAGGTCGCCGCGGAGACGCCCGTCGCGGAGACGCCCGCCGTCGAGGAGGCCCCGCGTCGTACGCGCCGACGGTCGGCCCGTGCCGTCGCGGCGCCCGCCGGGGCGCCGGAGCAGGCCGAGGCTCCCGCCGAGCCCACCGTCGTCGAGGAGAAGGCGCCCGAGGCGCCCGCTCCGCAGGCCGAGGAGGAGGCCGGCCCCCGCCGTGGGCGTCGGCGCGTCACCCGGGCCGCCGTCGGATTCTCCGCGCCTCCGCGTCCGGCCGGCGAGGAGGAGGACACCCCGCGTCGTCCCGCCCGTCCCGCGGTCGCCGTGTTCCAGGCGCCCGTGTTCACCGAGCCGCGCTTCCAGACGCCGGAGCGCGCCGCCGCGGAGGCCGCGGCCGCCGACGTCGAGGTCGAGGTCGAGGAGCCCGTGGAGGAGCCCACGGCGCCGGTCGAGGCCGCCGAGGAGCTTGCGGAGGAACAGACCGGTTCGCGGCGCCGCCGCAGGCGCCGGGGTGCCGTCCAGGCCGAGGAGCCCGCGGAGCCGACCAGGACCGTCGAGCCCTCCGCCGAGGACGAGGCGGAGCCGGAGGAGGCCGAGGAGGCCGCCGACGAGGCCGCCGAGGGTGACGACGACACCGACGAGGGCGCCTCGCGCCGCCGTCGCCGCCGGGGCGGCCGTCGCCGTCGTCGCGGTGACAGCGCGGACGGCGACTCCGGTGACGCCGACGTCGAGGAACTGGCCGCCGAGCAGGCCGTCCAGGACGCCGAGGACACCGCCGAGCAGGAGGACGAGGACGCCGAGGAGGGCCACGCCGACGACGAGGGAGGCTCCACCGCGGGCAGCCGTCGCCGCCGTCGCCGTCGCCGCCGCGCCGGGGACGGCACCCCCGACGCCGAGCCGGTCGACAGCGACCCGGAGCGCACCGTCGTCAAGGTCCGCGAGCCGCGCAAGGCCAGCGAGCCGTCCGACGAGGTCCAGTCCATCAAGGGCTCGACCCGTCTGGAGGCGAAGAAGCAGCGCCGCCGGGAAGGCCGTGAGCAGGGCCGCCGTCGCGTCCCGATCATCACCGAGGCCGAGTTCCTGGCCCGCCGTGAGGCCGTCGAGCGCGTGATGGTCGTCCGCCAGCACGGCGACCGTACGCAGATCGGCGTCCTGGAGGACGGCGTGCTCGTCGAGCACTACGTCAACAAGGAGCAGTCGACCTCGTACGTCGGCAACGTCTACCTGGGCAAGGTCCAGAACGTCCTGCCGTCGATGGAGGCCGCCTTCATCGACATCGGCAAGGGTCGCAACGCCGTCCTGTACGCCGGTGAGGTCAACTTCGAGGCGCTCGGCATGGCCAACGGGCCGCGCCGCATCGAGTCCGCCCTCAAGTCGGGCCAGCCGGTGCTCGCGCAGGTCACCAAGGACCCGATCGGACACAAGGGTGCCCGTCTGACCAGCCAGGTCTCCCTGCCGGGCCGCTACCTCGTGTACGTCCCCGAGGGCTCGATGACCGGCATCAGCCGCAAGCTGCCCGACACCGAGCGGGCCCGGCTCAAGAGCATCCTCAAGAAGATCGTCCCCGAGGACGCGGGCGTCATCGTGCGCACCGCGGCCGAGGGCGCGAGCGAGGACGAGCTGCGCCGCGACGTCGAGCGGCTCCAGTCGCAGTGGGAGGACATCCAGAAGAAGGCCAAGAGCGGCAATGCGCCGACGCTGCTCTACGGCGAGCCGGACATGACCGTCCGGGTCGTCCGCGACATCTTCAACGAGGACTTCACCAAGGTCGTCGTCAGCGGTGACGAGGCCTGGTCGACGATCCACGGCTACGTCTCGCACGTCGCCCCGGACCTGGCCGACCGGCTGTCGCGGTGGACCTCCGAGGTCGACGTCTTCGCCACCTACCGGATCGACGAGCAGCTCGCCAAGGCGCTGGACCGCAAGGTCTGGCTGCCCAGCGGCGGTTCGCTGGTGATCGACCGGACCGAGGCGATGGTCGTCGTCGACGTCAACACCGGCAAGTTCACCGGTCAGGGCGGCAACCTCGAGGAGACGGTCACCAGGAACAACCTGGAGGCGGCCGAGGAGATCGTGCGTCAGCTCAGGCTGCGCGACCTCGGCGGCATCATCGTGATCGACTTCATCGACATGGTGCTGGAGCAGAACCGGGACCTGGTGCTGCGGCGCCTGCTGGAGTGCCTGGGCCGGGACCGTACGAAGCACCAGGTCGCCGAGGTGACCTCGCTGGGTCTCGTGCAGATGACCCGCAAGCGGGTCGGCCAGGGCCTGCTGGAGTCGTTCTCCGAGACCTGCGTCCACTGCAACGGCCGCGGTGTCATCGTCCATCTCGACCAGCCGACCGCCGTCGGTGGCGGCGGCAAGCGCAAGAAGCGCGGCCGGGGCGGTGACGTCCAGGAGCACGACCACGAGCACGAGACGGCCGCCGCCGAGACCGTGGTGAGCGCGGGCGAGGAGGCCGAGGCCGAGACCGCGGCCGAGCTCGCCGCCGAGGTGGCCGAGCCGGTCGCCCTGGAGGTGGCCGAGTTCGAGCCCGACGAGGAGCTGTACAGCAGCGTCGCCGAGGCGGAGGCCGCCGCGGGCCGCGGTCGTGGCCGACGCCGGTCGAGCCGCCGGGCCTCGGCCCCCGCGGGTGCGCCGCGGGGCGGCACACCGAGGCGGGAGGCCGCGTCCGAGCAGCTCGCGGAGGTTCCCACGGCACAGGACGTTTCCGCCGAGGCGGAGGCCGAGCGTCCGGTGCAGCCGGCCGAGGCCGCCGTCGCGCACGCCGAGCCGGTCGCCGTCGAGGACCCGGTCGTCGAGGCCCCCGTCACCGAGGCCCCCGTGACCGAGGAGGCGGCCGCACCCAAGGGCCGTACGCGCCGACGGGCCACCCGCAAGGTGTCCGCGCCGGCCGGTTCGCCCGCCGGAGCGGAGGCCGCCGTCGTGACGGTCGCCGAATCCGCGCCCGCGCAGGCTCCGGCGGAGCAGCAGGAGGCGCAGGCCGAGCCGGTCGCCGAGCCGGTAGCCGAGCCGGTCGCCGAGAGCGCGGCTCCGGCCCGTCCGCGGCGCCGTGCCGTCCGCAAGGCCACCGCGCCCACCGCGTCCGAGGAGACGGCCGTCGTGGTCGTCCCGTCGGCCGCGGCGGAGACCCCGGCCGAGGCTCCGGCCGACGCAGCGGCCGAGGCTCCGGCCGACGCCGAGGCGGAGACCGGCGAGGTCTCGGAGGAGGGCGCCCCGGTCAAGAAGACGGCCGCCCGCAAGACGGCGAAGAAGGCCACGGCGAAGAAGGCCGCCACCAAGAAGACGGTGGCGAAGAAGACGGCCGCGAAGAAGACGGTGGCCAAGAAGACGACGGCCAAGAAGGCGGCGTCGAAGACGACGGCGGCGGCGCAGCAGAGCGTCTCGTCCGTCTCGGCCACCACGGAGGACTGACCCTCCCGCCGGGCCCACCCGGTCGGCCCTCGGGCCGGCCGGACAGCGGCGGCGTGCGACGCTCGGTGCCAACCGGGTGGGGCACGCCGCCGCCCGCGTCGTGCCGCGTCGCCCGGCGTTCACGCGCGAGTTACTGTGTGTCTTGCTTGTGATGGAACCCACCTCGGGGCCAGGTTTCTCTGTGGTAACCCTAAGGAAAATTGCCGTCTCCGTGCTGGTAACGTGAACCGTGGTCTCGGCGGCCACACCCATGCCCGCCGCGACCGCAGCCGACCAGCACATCCGGCCCTCCGGCTCGGATACGGCTGTATTCCCGCAAGGAACCCTCGGGGGGCGGGTCCTGTGTACAAGCCGTTCGCCCGCCCACAGGCAGCGGTGAACACCCAGGGATGCGGCCGTGCTGAGATCGATGCGGCCCCTTCCCGAAGAAGCACGACGCGCCTTAGAGGTCGCCGTAGAGGAGGGGATGTCGATGACCGACGCCCATGAGTTCATACCGGCCGCCAAGCCTGTGATCGGCGAGGACGAGATCGAGGCCGCGGTCCGCGTGCTGCGGAGCGGCCGGGTCGTCCAGGGGCCTGAGGTGGCCGCCTTCGAGGAGGAGTTCTCGGAGCTGGTCGACGGGCGCCACTGTGTCGCGGTCAACTCCGGCACCTCGGCGCTGCACCTGACCCTGCTCGCACTGGGCATCGGTCCGGGCGACGAGGTCGTCGTCCCCTCGTTCTCCTTCGCCGCCTCCGCCAACGCGGTGCGTCTGGTGGGCGCGGACGTCGTCTTCGCCGACATCGAGGCCGACAGCTTCGGTCTGGACCCGGCCGCCTTCGAGGCCGCGATCACCCCGCGCACCGCCGCCGTCATGCCCGTCCACCTCTACGGCCACCCGGCCGCGATGGACCGGATCATGACCATCGCGCAGCAGCACGGGCTCGCCGTCGTCGAGGACGCCTGCCAGGCCCACTCGGCCGCGCTGCACGGCACCCCGGTCGGCGCGTTCGGCGCCGCGGGCACCTTCAGTTTCTACCCGACGAAGAACATGCACAGCCTCGAGGGCGGCATGATCTCCACGGGTGACGCGGAGACCGCGCGGACCCTGCGCCTGCTGCGCAACCAGGGCATGGAGCAGCGGTACGCGAACGAGATCGTCGGCGCGAACGTGCGGATGACGGACGTGTCCGCCGCGATCGGCCGCGTGCAGCGCGCCAAGCTCGGCGGCTGGACCGAGCAGCGCATCGCCAACGCCACCTACCTCACCGACAACATCACCGCGCCGAACGTGGTGACGCCGAAGGTCGCCGAGGGCGCGCGCCACGTGTACCACCAGTACACCGTGCGCATCCAGGGTGACCGTGACGCCGCCATGGCGAAGCTGACCGAGGCCGGCATCGGCAACGCGGTGTACTACCCGACCCCGATCCACCGGCTCAAGCCGTACTGGGAGCCGGACCAGAAGGCGGGCCGCTCCTGGGACCTGCCCGAGACGGAGCGGGCGGCCTCCGAGGTCGTGTCGCTGCCCGTGCACCCCGCGCTGTCGGCGCAGGACCTGGAGCGCATCGTGACCGCCGTGAACGCGCTGGGAGAGCAGCTGTGAGCAAGCCTCTGCGGGCCGGACTCGTCGGCCTCGGCTCCATGGGGCGTCACCACGCCCGTGTCCTTGCGGGCCTGGACGGCGTCGACTTCGTCGCCGTCGTCGACCCGATGGGCGACAAGTTCGGTGCCGCGCAGGGCGTGCCGGTCCTGAACACGGTCGAGGAACTGATCGCGCTGGGCGTGGACTACACGGTCGTGGCCTGCCCCACTCATCTGCACGAGGAGGTCGGTCTGGCGCTCGCCGCGGCCGGCGTCTGCGCGCTGATCGAGAAGCCGGTCGCCGACACCGTCGACGGGGCCCGCCGGCTCGTCGAGGCCTTCGAGTCGCGCGGCCTGGTCGCCGGCGTGGGTCACATCGAGCGGTGCAACCCGGCACTGCGTTCGCTGCGCGCCCGTCTGGAGGCCGGCGAGCTGGGTGACGTCTACCAGGTCGTCACCCGTCGTCAGGGGCCGTTCCCGCACCGCATCGCCGACGTCGGCGTGGTCAAGGACCTGGCCACCCACGACATCGACCTCACCGGCTGGGTGACGGGCCGTGAGTACGTGTCCATCGCCGCGCACACCGTCTCCAAGAGCGGCCGTGAGCACGAGGACATGGTCTCCGCGGTCGGCCGCCTGGACGACGGCACCATGGTCAACCACCTGGTCAACTGGCTGAGCCCGCTCAAGGAGCGGTTCACCTCGTCACCGGTGAGCGCGGCTGCTTCATCGCCGACACCCTCACCGCCGACCTGACCTTCCACTCCAACGCGGCGGTGACCACCGAGTGGGAGGCCCTCCAGGCCTTCCGCGGTGTCTCCGAGGGCGACATGATCCGCTACGCCATCCCGAAGCGCGAGCCGCTCCAGGTGGAGCACGAGCTGTTCCGGGACGCGGTGCTCGGCGAGCCCGCCGACATCTGCACCCTGCGGCAGGGCATGCGTACGGTGGAGGTCGCGGCGGCGGTTCTCGCTTCGGCGACCAACGGCGGTACCGTCAATATCGACCCGGTTGAGCACGTGGCTGCCCGATAGCTTCCGGTGCGCGCCACTGCCACCTGCCGGCCCCCCCTGGAACAGGGGGGGCCGCGCTCCTGTACCCCCGGAGGAAGTACGTAATGGAATCCCCTGCCCGCAGGCCGAGGATCGCAGTGATCGTCGCCAACGGCATCACGGGTGACTCCCGTGTCCAGAAGACAGCCGTCGCCGCGGCCCGAGACGGCTGGGACGTGACCCTGATCGGCCGGAGCAACACCAAGCGCGTCCAGCGGTCGAAGATGGGGCCGATCGACGTCATCCGGGTACCGGTGAGTTCCGACTACCTGCGGGGTGTGAAGGCGCGCCGGGAGCGCTCCCTGCGGGCCGCGGCCACCCAGTTCCATCTTCCGGACCAGGCGGCTCTGAACCGTTACACCGCGGAGTACCGGGCCTGGGTCCGCCAGAAGTCGGCCGAGAGCAACTGGGCGAGTGCTCCACGCCGTACCTCGATCAAGGCGGTGCTGCGGGCGCGCCGCTCGGTGCACCGGCTGCGGGTGCAGGCGTTCAAGTGGGAGCAGCGGCACAAGTCCAAGGACGACCTGGCCGGCGACTGGCGCGTCGACTGGCCGCAGGTGGTCGACCTCGACCTCGCCTTCGGCCCGGTGATCGAGGAACTCGAACCGGACGTCATCCACGCCAACGACGTGACGATGATCGCGACGGCCGCGCTCAGCGCAGCCCGGCTGCGCGCCCGGGGCCGTAGGTGCGCCTGGCTGTACGACGCCCACGAGTACGTCAAGGGCGTGGAGTGGCCTCATCCGCGCCAGGCGTACGCGCTGCCCGCGGTGGAGGCCGAGTTCATCGGCCGTGCCGACGCCGTCGTCACCGTCTCCAGCCAGATGGCGGAGCTGTTGAAGGAGGACCACGGGCTGGCCAAGGCGCCGCTGGTGGTGGGCAACGCGCCGGTCCGTGAGGTGATCGGGGGCGGCACGTCCGCCTCGTCGGTGCGTGCGGCCTGTGGTCTGGGCCCCGAGGTTCCGCTGATGGTCTACTCGGGCTGGATCGGTCCGGAGCGGGGTGTGGACGCCGTCATCGACGGTCTACCGCAGCTGCCCGGCTTCCATCTCGCCCTGGTGCACGGCCGCATGACGCCCCTTCTGGAACAACTCCTCACGCGCGCCGAGGCGCTGGGCGTGCGGGACCGGATCCATCTGGTGCCGTACGTGCCGCAGCACGAGGTCGCCGACTACCTCTCCTCCGCCGACCTCGGCCTCACCCCGTTCCGGCGTGTCCCCAACTGCGAGGTGTCGCTGCCGACCAAGGTGTCCGAGTACCTCCAGGCCGGGTTGCCGCTGGTCACCAGCGACGTCAAGGTCATCAAGGCGTACGTGGAGGAGCACGGTCTGGGCGAGGTGTGGACCTGGGACGACCCCAGGACCTTCGCCGAGGCCGCCGCACGCGCCATGGAGAACCGCGGCAAGCTCTCCGACGCGATCACCGAGGACGTCCTCACCGACCTGTCCTGGGAGGCGCAGAGCGCCAAGCTGCTGAAGCTGTACCGCGACCTGTCGAAGAAGACCCCGCCGAGCCCTCGGTCCGAGGTGTCCTGGACGGTCCAGGAGACCCCCGAGGCGGTGCGCACGGCGGACAACTCCGGTGCCGACGGCCGGCCGCTGTGGCGCAGGCTCGGCGACACCCGGGTCCGCCTCGGGCTCGGCCCCGCCAACTACGCGGGTCAGGGCGCCGCGTTCGCGCAGGCCATCACGCGCCTCAACCCGGACGTGTCCGTCGAGGTCGTCATGAACAAGCGGCCGGAGTCCTTCGACTACCCGGCCGACGTGTACGTGGACGCGAACCGGCTGCCCGACCTCGACGTGCAGGTGCGCCAGATGGAGCGGGTCATCGGCCGCTTCAGCCATCTGCTGGTCGACGCCTTCATGCCGGTGTTCGGGCACCTCAACGGCACGAACATCGCCGGTGACCTCGACGCCCTGAAGCAGGCCAAAATCAAGGTGGGGCTGCTCGCCCACGGCAGCGAGATCAGGCACCCCGCCGACCACATGGCGCGTCACCCCTTCTCGCTGTTCCACGACGCCCCCGACGGCATCGCCAAGAAGCTCCAGGCCAAGGTCGAGGTCAACAAGCGGATCGCGGCCGAAGCCGGACTGCCGCTCTACGTCACCACCCCTGACCTCCTGGAGGACCTGCCGACGGCGAAGTGGGTGCCGCTGGTCGTGGACGTGGACAAGTGGGCCACCGACCGCCCGGTCATGGAGCGCAAGCGGCCGCTGGTGCTGCACGCCCCGTCGAAGCGGTGGACCAAGGGCACCGACCGGATCATGCCGTTGCTCACCGAGCTGCACGACAAGGGCGTCATCGAGTTCCGACTCGCCGAGGGCATCCCGTGGGCGGAGATGCGCGAGCTGGTGCAGAGCTGCGACCTGGTCCTCGACCAGTTCACCACCGGCAGCTACGGCACCTTCGCCGTGGAGGCGATGGCGGCCGGCAAGCCCGTCGTGGCGTACATCAGCGATGGCGTGAAACTCGCCACGGACGGTGCCCTGCCCATCGTCAGCGCCACCCCCGACACCCTCCGCGAGGTCCTGGAAGGGCTCATCGGTGACCCCGAGGGCACGGCCCGGATCGGCGCGAAGTCCCTCGAGTTCGCCCGCACCTACCACGACGGCACATGGACCGCCCAGGTCCTGAGCGATTTCCTGAAGTGACCGGTTCAGAAAGGCTGTTCATGGAAGCGCAGCGCACCGACGCGCCCCGCCCGACCAAGGGCCGGGTCGTCATGCTGGTCGACAACAAGGTCGACGGCGACTCGCGCGTGCAGAAGGCCGCAGAATCCGCGGCGGCCGCCGGCTGGGACGTGGTGCTCCTCGGCCTAGTCCGATCCGGCAACGGTCGTACCTGGAAGCTCGGTGACGCCGAGGTCCGGCTGCTGCCGCTGAAGACGCCACTGGCCAAGCGGCACGCCGAGCGGCACCGCTCGCCGCTGCGCCGTCCGCTCGCCTACCCGCCGGGCCCGCTGGCGGCCTACCGCCGTCAGTGGGCCAAGGCCTGGCGCGCGGACCTGGCCGCCCGTCGGGCGGCCCTGAAGGTGGCGCCGCAGGCCGTGGGCGGCCCCGCCTTCCGCCGGGTCGAGAAGCTGCGTCTCGTGGTGGCCGGGCCGGTCTCCAAGTTCATGCAGAAGTGGGTCGAGTTCCGGGCCCGGCAGAGCAGCCAGGCGCAGCAGGCGGGCCGTGCGCTGCGCGGGCCCCTGGACCGCGCCTTCACCGCCCTCTGGAAGGCGGCCAAGGGCCGGCGTGCCTGGCGTCGCCTGGAGCCCGTGCTGTGGGACTACGAGCTGACCTACGGCAAGGAGATCGACGCCCTCAAGCCCGATCTCATCCACGCGAACGACTTCCGGATGCTCGGGGTCGGCGCCCGTGCCGCGGTGCGGGCCCGTGCCGCCGGCCGCTCGGTCAAGCTGGTGTGGGACGCCCACGAGTTCCTGCCCGGGGTGCGCCCCTGGGAGGACAACGCCCACTGGATCCCCGGCAACACCGCGCACGAGAGCGAGTACGCCCCGTTCGCCGACGCCGTGGTCACCGTCTCCGAAGGGTTGGCCGACCTGCTGGTGGAGCGGCACGGCCTCAAGGAACAGCCGACCGTGGTCCTCAACGCCCCCGACCGTCCCGTCGAGCCCGACCTGGTGCTCGAGGACACCGAGCCGGAGCCGGACCTGCGCGCCCTGTGCGGCATCGGACCGGACGTCCCGCTGGTCGTCTACAGCGGCTCGCCCGGCGCGCAGCGCGGCCTCGGGGACATGGTGGAGGCGCTGCCGAAGCTGGACGGCGTCCACATGGCGTTCGTCGTCCCGGCGCCGGCCGCCGGTTACATCCAGGGCCTGCTGCGCCGGGCACAGGAGCTCGGGGTGGGCGACCGGCTGCACGCGGTGCCGTACGTCAAGCACTGGCAGGTGGTCCGGTTCCTGGCCGCGGCGAACGTCGGCTGCATCCCGATCCACCACTGGCCGAACCACGAGATCGCCCTGATCACGAAGTTCTTCGAGTACTCCCACGCGCGGCTGCCGCTGGTGGTCAGCGATGTGAAGACCATGTCGGAGATGACCCGTTCCACGGGCCAGGGCGAGGTCTGCCGGGCCGAGGACATCGACGATCTCGCCCGCGCCATCAAGGCCGTACTGGCCGACCCGGAGAAGTACACGGCGGCCTACGACAAGCCCGGGCTGCTCGACGCCTGGACCTGGGAGGCGCAGGCCGAGGTGCTGGACGGGCTGTACTCCCGGCTGGTTTCCAGAACCTCGAAGGCGGGTTCATGAACGGGGCCGTTCCCGACGTCACCGTCGTCGTCGCCGTCTACAACACGATGCCGTACCTGACGGAGTGCCTGAACTCCCTCGTCGGGCAGAGCATCGGGCGGGACCGGCTGGAGATCGTCGCCGTCGACGACGGCTCCACCGACGACAGCGGTCGCGAACTCGACCGGTTCGCGGCGCAGTACCCGGACACCGTCAAGGTGCTCCACCAGCCGAACTCCGGTGGCCCCGCCGCGCCCAGCAACAGGGCACTGGAGGTGGCCACGGGCCGGTACGTGTACTTCATAGGATCCGACGACTACCTCGGTGAGGAGGCCCTGGAGCGCATGGTGAAGTGCGCCGACCAGAACGACTCGGACGTCGTGGTCGGCAAGATGGTCGGCACCAACGGCCGGTACGTCCACCAGGCGCTGTACAAGGAGAACGACCCGGACGTCAGCCTGTACGACTCGGCGCTGCCGTTCACCCTGGCCAACACCAAGCTGTTCCGGCGGGAACTCGTCGAGAAGCACAAGCTGCGCTTCCCCGAGCACCTTCCGGTGGGCAGCGACCAGCCGTTCACCATCGAGGCGTGCGTGCGCGCCCGGAAGATCTCGGTGGTGGCCGACTACATCTGCTACTTCGCGGTCAAGCGGGGCGATGCCAGCAACATCACCTACCGCGCGGACCATCTGGCGCGGCTGCGGGCCGCGGCGGAGATCGTGGACTTCACCGCCGGGCTCATCGAGGCGGGTCCCAAGCGTGACGCCGTGCTGCGCCGGCACTTCACCTGGGAGCTGGCCAAGCTCGTCCAGGACGACTTCCCGGGCCTGGACCGCGACCTGCAGCGGCAGCTCTGCGCGGGCATCGCCCGGCTCGCCGACACCTACTTCACCGACGGCATCCGCGACGCCATGGACGTCAAGCGCCGGGTGCGCATCGCCCTGGCCCAGGCGGGGGCGATCGACGCGCTGTCCGAGGCGATCAGCACCGAGCAGGAGCACGGGGCGCCGCCGTTCGTCGTCGAGGGCGAGCGTGCCTACGCCCGCTACCCAGGCTTCCGCGACCCGCGGGTCGGTCTGCCCGACCGGGTCTACGAGCTGATCGGGGAGTCCGTCCCGGGCCGCCTGGCCCAGGGCACCGAACTGCTCGCCTCCGACTGGGAGCAGCAGGGCGACGGGCTCGTCTACACGGCGTCCGTACGGGTGCCGGTGGTCGGGCACGTCGACGAGGCCGGGGCGGTGCTGCGGCTCGTCAAGGGCGCCATGCCCAAGTCGGCGGACAAGCCGGGCGCCCGCCGTCTCAAGGCGGACCAGGTACTGCCGGCCCCGGTCGGTGAGATGCGGGTGGAGCCGGCCCAGGACGGCGCGGCCAGTGTGCTGCACGCGCGGCTGCCGCTGGAGTACGTCACCGCCAAGAGGGGTGTCCGGGTCT
This sequence comes from Streptomyces phaeoluteigriseus, assembly GCF_001896135.2. Taxonomy (GTDB): domain Bacteria; phylum Actinomycetota; class Actinomycetes; order Streptomycetales; family Streptomycetaceae; genus Streptomyces; species Streptomyces phaeoluteigriseus. Next base: position 51,803 of record NZ_MPOH02000020.1, on the reverse strand, counting down.
ATCTGGACGTCGCGGGCAGGACGTACGAGATCCCGGTGCGCGGTGAGGGGCTGCCGATGCCGCTCGCCCGGCGATGGGGCCATGAGGACGATCCGTACCGGGCGTCGGCACTCGTCAACGACAAGGGGCGTGTGGTGATCGACACGGCCCAGCTGTATCCCCCGAAGAGGACTTTGGTGCGGCAGGCGCTCGGGCGTCTGGCGCGGAAGGTGAAGTCCCGCTCCGTCGGCTCGAAGTCGAACGGTTCCAAGAAGTCGAAGTCGAACGGTTCCTGAAGCCGAACGGTTCCAGAAGGAAGTAGCCACCGTCCATGAACATCTGTGTAGTAGCGCTCGGCAAGATCGGTCTTCCGCTGGCCGTGCAGTTCGCGTCCAAGGGCCACCGGGTCATCGGTGCGGACGTCAACGAGAAGGTCGTCGAGCTGGTCAACGCCGGTGTCGAGCCCTTCCCGGGTGAGCACGACCTCGACGTCAAGCTCAAGCAGGCCGTCGACGCCGGGCTGCTGAGCGCGACGACGGACACCGCGTCGGCGGTCGCCGAGTGCGAGGCCGTCGTCGTGGTCGTGCCGCTGTTCGTCGACGCCGAGGGCATCCCGGACTTCGGCTGGATGGACTCCGCGACGAAGGCGATCGCCCAGGGTCTGAAGCCGGGCACGCTCGTCTCGTACGAGACGACGCTGCCGGTCGGCACCACGCGCACCCGCTGGGCGCCGATGCTGGCCGAGGGCTCGGGTCTGACCGTCGGTGAGGACTTCCACCTGGTGTTCTCCCCGGAGCGCGTCCTGACCGGCCGGGTCTTCGCCGACCTGCGCCGCTACCCGAAGCTGGTCGGCGGCGTCGACGAGGCGTCGACGGCCCGCGGTGTGGAGTTCTACGAGCAGGTCCTCGACTTCGACGAGCGCGCCGACCTGCCGCAGGCCAACGGTGTGTGGGACCTGGGCACGGCCGAGGCCTCCGAGCTGGCCAAGCTCGCCGAGACCACCTACCGGGACGTCAACATCGGCCTGGCGAACCAGTTCGCGCGCTTCGCCGACAGCAACGGCATCGACGTCAAGAAGGTCATCGAGGCCTGCAACTCGCAGCCGTACAGCCACATCCACCAGCCCGGCATCGCCGTCGGTGGGCACTGCATCCCGATCTACCCGCGGATGTACCTGTGGAACGACCCGGCCGCGACCGTCGTGCGCTCCGCGCGTGAGGCGAACGCCGCGATGCCGGAGTACGCCGTCGACCTGCTGGCCGCCGCCTACGGCGACCTGACCGGCGTGAACGTGCTCGTGCTGGGCGCCGCCTACCGCGGTGGCGTCAAGGAGACCGCGTTCTCGGGCGTCTTCCCGACCGTCGAGGCGCTCAGGGCGCGCGGCGCGGTCCCGTTCGTCTCGGACCCGATGTACACGGACGAGGAGCTGGCGGCGCACGGTCTGACCCCGCACGCCGGCGAGAAGGTCACGGCCGCGATCCTCCAGGCCGACCACGCCGAGTACCGCTCCCTGACCCCGGCCGACCTGCCGGACGTCACGGTCCTGGTCGACGGTCGCCGTACGACCGACCCGGAGGCCTGGAAGGGCGTCCGGCGGGTTGTCATCGGCGGCTGACACACGCTTCCGGGAAACGGGGAAGGGCTTGACGCCACCAGTCGGTGGCGTCAAGCCCTTCCCCGTTTCCGGACAAGCTGCGGGCCGTCAGCCGCGGGCCGCCGCCGTGTGCCTGCCGGACTCCTTGGCCAGGCGGTTGCGCAGCCACCGCTGGGAAGGCTTCTCCACGCACTTGTGGACGAGCCACGCCAGCACGATCAGTACGGCCGTGGTGGCGGCCAGCGTGGCCCACGCACCCAGAACGCCGCCGCCGTACAGCTTGCGGATCATGGCCCAGCCCAGTTCCTCGTGGATCAGGTAGAGCGGGTACACCAGCGCGCCGGCCGTGGTGAGCCACTTCCATTCGAGGCGGTCGAACTTGTGCAGGGCGACGGCGAGGACCACCAGGTAGAAGACGGTGACCAGGGCGAGGGCGACGTACGGCTGACGGTCCATGCCCTGCTCGTCGCGTACGTGGTCCGCGTGCTGGATGAGGTCGCTCTGCATCACCAGCCAGCCCGCGGCGAGCAGGCCCCACAGCTTGAGGTCGGGGCCGAACCGGTAGATCAGGTACATCGCGATGCCGGAGACGAACAGCGCGGTGTTCAGCGGCTGGGCGAAGATGCCGACGAGCGGGATCTCGTCCTTCTGCGCGAGGACGCTCGCGAGCAGCCACAGCCAGCAGAAGACGGAGACGCGGACGTAGTCCAGTCCCTTCCAGAGGACCACCAGGAAGATCAGGTAGAAGGTGAGTTCCACCCACAGCGTCCAGTAGGCGCCGACCAGGTGCCGGGCGGACAGCGGTGCCTGGACCATGGTGAGGTTCGTCAGTGACTCGCTGAAGCTCGGCGCCGTGCGCTCGCCGTCGGGCAGCCCGCGCCAGACGAGGACGGCGATGACGACCGAGAACCAGTAGGCGGGGAACAGCCGCAGGAAGCGGGCCTGGACGAACTGGCCCGGGGTACGGCCCCAGGCCGACAGACAGATGACGAAGCCGCTGATGATGAAGAACAGCTGGACGCCGTAGGAGCCGTACGAGGTGTACGGGAAGATCGACGGGAACAGCGCCTTCGGGTTGATGCCCCAGTTGGCCTTCGTCGCCGCGTCCACGCCGGTGAAGTGGAAGAGCAGCACAGAGAGCGCCGCTACGACGCGCAGCGCGTCCAGCGCGTAGAGCCGCGGGGCCCGTGCGGGCGCGGGCGGCGCCGGCTCGGGCGCTTCGTCGGTGCCCGCCGCGTCCTGCGGTGCGGGGACCTTGACGTCGGTCTGAGACATGTGTCGTCCTCGTTGTGTGTCCTGGGCGCCCCACCGCGTGGTCCGGGCACCGTCACGGGCTGGAGGACCGAAAGGCCCGGGGGATCGGTCCCGGGCCGGTTCCACCCTCCTGGTGCTGCTCGGCTCACTCCGACTCGGTGAGCGTCCCCTCGGCCGTTTCCCGGTAGAGGCGGCCGGACTTCGGGCACTCCCACACCCCCGCCCGGTCCTCACGCGCGACCAGCCGGACGCCCTCGTGGCCGACCCAGCCGATCTGCCGGGCGGGGACTCCGACGACGAGCGCGAAGTCGGGGACGTCCTTGGTGACGACGGCGCCGGCCGCGACCATGGCCCAGCGGCCGATCTCGATGGGGGCGATGCACACCGAACGGGCGCCGATGGAGGCGCCGTCGGCGATCTTCACGCCGACGGCCTCCCAGTCGCCACCCCGCTTCTGCTTGCCCTCGGGGTCCACCGAACGGGGGTTGTGGTCGTTGGTGAGGACCACGGCGGGGCCGATGAAGACGCCGTCGCCCAACTCGGCAGGCTCGTACACCAGCGCGTAGTTCTGGAGCTTGCAGTTGTCGCCCATGCGCACGCCCGTGCCGACGTAGGCGCCACGGCCGACCACGCAGCCCTCGCCGAGGCGGGCGCCCTCGCGGACCTGTGCGAGGTCCCAGACGCTGCTGCCGGCGCCGATCTCGGCGGTGTCGTCGACCTGAGCGCTGGGCTGGACCCTGTAGTTCACTTCGATGCCTTCCGGTGTCTGACTTCCGGGCGAGCATACGGGGATCGGTGTGTCCCTCGCAGACGCGGGCGACCGAGGTCGGGCGAAGGACGATGCCCATGTGGTCGATGTGTGATTCCTGTGATTCTTGTCATGTTCTGGTGATCAGGTGATCTCTTGCATGGCCACGTCACGCACAGCGATGATCCGGTGACGTTTTTTCAGAAACTCTTCATCTGCGGGGGCAGAGCTGTGTTTACCGTGGGCAGAACATGGCGGCACAGTGCTGCCGCAGTGGTGACAGGGACGCTGCTGGCCTGGGGGCTCGGGGCCGGTGGCACGCCGGCCGTCGCGGCGGTCGCCTGTCCGTCCGGGGTCGACTCGGACTTCAACGGGGACGGCGTCCGCGACACGGTGATCGCCGACCCGGAGGCGACCGTCGGCGGGGTCACCAAGGCCGGTGAGATCCATGTCGTCTACGGCGGCGGCAAGGGGACCCTGACCTTCTCGCAGGCGCCTGACAACGTTCCCGGCGCACCCGAGGCCAACGACCAGTACGGCTACGCGCTGGCCGTCTACGACGCCGACCTCGACGGATGCAGCGACCTCGCGGTCGGCACGCCGTACGAGGACATGGGCACCGTGCCCGACGCCGGGGTCGTGCAGCTCCTCCACGGCTCGACGAGCGGGCTGAACGCCGGCAGCAAGCCGGTGAAGGAGTTCTACCAGGGCACCGACAAGCCCCTGGGCGGCGGCACCGAGACCGACGACTGGGTCGGCTACTCGCTCGCCGCGGGCAAGACCTCCGCCGGCGCGCCGTACCTGCTGATCGGCAACCCCGGCGAGTCCGTCGGCACCGTCGAGGACGCGGGCGGCTTCTACTACGTCGGCGGCACCGCGCAGACCGTCGCCTTCGTCCACCAGGACACCGAGACCGCGGGCGCCGTCTCCGGCACGGCCGAGCGGGACGACCGCTTCGGCAGCACCCTCGCCGCGACCCCCACCCACTTCGCGGTCGGCACCCCCGGCGAGGCCCTCGGCACCGTTCCCTTCGCCGGCGGCGTCGGCTTCTTCAGCCACGCGCTCACCTCCAACTCCCCGAAGCCGCTCGGCGGCCTCGGCCAGGACCAGGACGTGATCGGCGGCGCCCCCGAGGTGGACGACCAGTTCGGTGCCGCGCTCGCCATGGTGCCGTACCGGGCGTCCGGCGCCACCTCCACCACCGAGTCGCTGCTCGCGGTCGGCGTGCCCGGCGAGGACCTGTCGACCACCGTCGACGCGGGCGCCGTCCAGGTGTTCAGGCTCGCCGCCAACGGCACCTTCACCGAGACCGCCTGGATCGACCAGAACTCCGCCGACGTGGACCAGGAGTCCGAGGCCGGCGACTTCTTCGGCAAGCGGCTCGCCGCCGTCAACACCTCCCCGAACGCCACCTCCACGGCCACCACCACCCGCCTCGCCATCGGCGTGCCGGGCGAGGAGTCGTCCGAGGAGCACGCGGAGAAGGGCGGCGTCCACATCGTCCCGCTGGTCGGCGCGCCCGGCGCCTCCGACCAGTGGATCGACCCCGGCTACGGCGTGCCGGGCGTCCCCGCCCCGCGCCAGCTCGCGGGCCTCTCCCTGGCAGCCACCCCCTCGCTGCTGTACGTCGGCATGCCCTACGGCCCCGCGGAGGCCCGCGGAGTCCACGGCTTCCCGTGGAACGTGGCCTCCGGTGGCGCGCCGACGGTGACGATCAAGCCCGGCGAGGGCGGCCTCCCGGCGACCGGTGTGGCCTTCGGCGTGACCGTCCGCTGACGGCGCCCGCGCGGTGGCCGCCGGCCCCGGAAACGGCCGGCCGCCGCGCCACCACCTCACCCTCAAGAGCCGCGCAGGCACGGCTATCGAAGGCAGGGCATCCCCTTCGGGGTGACGGCCCGGTGCCTCCGGCTCCTCGACTTCCCAGACAGACATGAACCGACGGGAGAGTGGACGCGTGTCCGCAGACAGACCCAGACCGATACGGCGCGGCCCCGTGCTGCGCGCCGCCGTCGCGGCAGCCGTCACCGGCGCCGTGGTGGCCGGTGCCGCGGCGCTCCCGAACGGCGGCGGACCGGACCAGGGCCCCGCCCCGGTCGCGGCCGACCAGCCGCTGGTCACCGAGCAGCAGGCCATGGCCTCCGCGAAGGACAGCGGCAAGCGGGCCGAGGTGATCGGACTGCGCACCGAGCGCAGGGAGATCTTCGCCGAGCCCGACGGCACCTTCACCGCCCGCGAGTACACCGAGCCCGTCCGCACCGTCCAGGGCGGCAAGTGGGTCTCCGTCGACCCGGCGCTCGTCAAGCGCGCCGACGGCACCTGGGGGCCGAAGGCCGCCACCGTCGACCTGGCCTTCTCCGCCGGACAGGCCGGCAAGCCCTTCGTCACGATGCGGCGCGCGGGCCGCGAGATCGCCCTGACCTGGCCGTACGGCAAGCTGCCCGCGCCCAGCGTCGACGGCGACACCGCCACCTACGCCGAGGTCCTGCCCGGCGTCGACCTGACGGTGCGGGCGGAGGCGGACGGCTTCGGCCATCTGATCGTCGTCAAGACGCCCGAGGCCGCGGCCGATTCCCGGCTGGCCCGGCTCGACCTCGGCATGACCACCGACGGACTGAAGGTCGCCGAGGACGCCACCGGAGCGATCCTCGCGCAGGACGCCGTCGTCGGCGGCACCGTCTTCCAGGCCGGCAAGCCACCATGTGGGACTCGGCCGCGGTCGAGGAGACCGCCGCGCGCAAGCAGGGCCCGAAGGCGGTCGCGAAGGCGTTGAAGTCGGCGACGGCGGGCGCGGCCGACACGGGCACAGCCACTCCCGGACCGGAGGCGGCTCCCGAGCCCGCCCTCGAAGGTCCCGGCGGCGGTGGCCGGGTGGCCCCGCTGGGCGTCGAGGTCGGCAAGGACAAGCTGAGCCTCGTCCCCGACCAGAAGCTCCTCAAGGGCGAGGACACCGTCTTCCCCGTCGTCATCGACCCGATCCAGCGCACCACCTCGCGCACCGCCTGGACCGGCGTCATGTCCGGCATCCCGGGCGAGCAGGACTGGAAGTACTCGGGCAGCGCGGGTGTCGGCAAGTGCCCGACCGACTACAACCCGGTCTCCTGCAACGGCGTCGGCTCCCGGCGCGTGATGTTCACGATGCCGCTCTCCTTCTACAAGGGGAAGCAGATCCTCGGCGCGACCTTCTCCGCCCGCGTCGAGCACATCTACAGCGCCTCCCCGACCGCCGAGCCCATCCAGCTCTACCGGATCGGCGGCGCGAACTACGGACTCACCTCGTCCAGCAACTGGTCCAACACCTCGGACGACTGGGACGACTACCTCCAGACCGTCGACAAGGCGATCTCCCCGACCTCCTGCTCCAGCCAGGCCAACCTGCACTTCGAGAGCAGTGCGACCGGCGAGCTGACCAGCGAGATCAAGACGGCCGCCGCGGGCGGCTGGAACGCGATGACGCTGGGCCTGCGCGCGGCGACGAGTCCCGCTTCGCGGAGTGGAAGCGGATCTGCGGCAACGCGTACCTGTCGATCAAGTACAACAACCTGCCCCGGCAGATCAAGATCTCGGACATGTCCACGGACCCGGGCGGGGTGTGCAAGTGGGGCACGGGCCGTGCCACCACCGACGTGCCGCCGAAGCTCCAGGCCATCGCGAGCGACCCGGACCACGGCAACGGCCAGACCGACAAGGTGAAGGTCCAGTTCAAGGTGGAGTGGAACGGAACCACTCCCGGCTCGTACACGTACACCACGCCGGACTGGCTCTCCCCGACGGCCGGCACCAAGTTCGTGCACACCGTGAAGTCGTCGATCCCGCAGAACACCCCCATCTACTGGAGCGCGCGGGCCTACGACGGTGACGGCTACGGCCCGTGGAGCTCGGAGGGCGACACCCCGCAGCGCTGCGAGTTCACCTACGACAAGACCTGGCCGGGCAAGCCTCTCGTGCTGTCCAAGCAGTACCCGTCCAACACCGTCTACCACGACGGCGTGGGCACCTACGGCACCTTCACCTTCTCGCCGAACCCGAACGACGCCATCGCGGACAACGACGTCGTCAAGTACCAGTACTCCTTCAATGGCGCGGCGATGACCACCCTCACCCCGGCCTCACCGGGCGGTTCGGTCTCCGTCCAGTGGCTGCCGACCCGTTCCGGGCGCCAGGTGCTGGAGGTGGTCGCCATCGACAAGGCGGCCCACGCCAGCAGCACGCCGTACGACTTCCTGGTGAGCGAGGGCAGGCCGGTCGTGGCCCAGTGGAACCTGGCCGACCAGGCCGGTGACACCGAGGCGCACGACGAGAGCGGCGAGTTCTCGGCGACCGCCGGTACCGCCGTCACCTTCGGCGCGGACGGCCCCGGCGGCAAGGTCGACAAGGCGGCCCGTTTCGACGGCAGCGCCGAGTCCTACCTCGACGCCAGTGAGACCGTGCTGGACACCGCCAAGAGCTTCAGCGTCAGTGCCTGGGTGCGGCCCACCGCCCTGGACAAGGACATGACGGTCGTCAGCCAGGACGGCACCGGCGAGCCCGGCTTCACCCTGGGTTACGACGCCACCGCGAAGACCTGGAAGTTCTCCGTCCCGGTCAACGACGTGGACTCCCTCGGCGAGTGGAAGGCCGTCTCCACCGGCATCTCCGTGGTCAAGGACCAGTGGGTCCTGCTGACCGGCGTGTACGACGCGCAGAAGACCGGCGGTCCTCAGCTCCAGCTCTACATCAACAAGGACCTGAAGGGTTCGGCCACCCGGCGCTCCGTCTGGAAGTCGTACGGCCCGCTGCAGATCGGCCGCTCGACGGCCAAGAGCGGCTACCGCGACAACTTCGTCGGTGACCTCGCCGAGATCCGTGTCTTCGACCGTCTCCTGCCGGCGGCCCAGGTCGCCGAGCTGATGACCATCAAGCCGGAGCGCAAGGGCTACTGGCAGCTGGACCAGGCCACCAACGGCTCGGTGGCCGAGACCGGCGGCGGCCAGGCGCTGACCCTCGCGGGCAACGCCTCCATCTATCGCCCGGCCGACCCGCTGTTCGACACGGCCGCCCTGGTCGGCGACGGCAACCTCGTCCTGGACGGCGACGGTGACTACGCGTCCACTGCCACCGCCCCGGTCACCGGCAACAGCAGCTTCACCGTGACCGCCCGCGCCCAGCTCACCTCGCTGGACCCGGAGAAGTCGCAGACGGTCCTGTCCCTGCCGGGCACCAACGCCAACCGTGTCCAGGTCCGCTACCAGGCGGCCACCGGCCAGTGGGAGCTGGCCGTGGCGAAGACCGACGTGGCCGCCCCCTCGGTCGTCACCTTCACCGACGACCAGGAACTGCCCGACACCGGTGGTTCCGGTCAGCACCTGGCGGTCGTGTACGACGCCTTCGCCAACTCGATCCGCCTGTACGTCGAGGGCCAGCTCGTCGGCGGCGCCTACGGCACGGACAGCACCCTGTGGTCCGCCACCGGTGGTCTCCAGGTGGGCCGTTCGCTGCGCGGGGCGAGCGAGTACTTCGCCGGAGCCATCGACGAGGTCCGCGTGTACAGCGGCGCGGCCGACCCGGTCGCGGTGCAGCAGATGGCCGCGCTGACGGCCGTGACCGACATGTGACGGACGGTCACCAGTGAGGAGTGCCGGGCCCCCCAAGGCCCGGCACACCTGTCCTGTGCCCTTTTTCTTCGCCGTTCCCTACGATCAGGAAGTTGGCAGATGTTTTTCCGTGGCCGCTCACTGAGCCGCCGCATGCCCAGACAGACGCTGGTCGCGACAGTGATGGGGCTCTCCCTCGCGCTGTCCGCCTCATCGGTCCAGGCTGTGGTGCTCGACGACGGGGACCGGGGCCGCACCAGCCGCCCCGGCGTCCAGGACGACGGGGATCCCGCCAAGGGATCCGACGCCAAAACGAAGAAGCGCCCCTCCGACCCGGCGCGCAAGGCCGCCGTCAAGGGCCTAGACAAGGCGGTGTGGCCGAAGCAGGGCGGCGCCGAGATAGCCGTCGGCGCGACCGCCGCGACCGAGGCCGGCGGGCTGCCGGTCAAGGTCGCCAAGGCGAAGGCCAAGGCGGCGACGGCGGCGGGCAAGGTCCGCGTCGACGTCCTCGACCCCAAGCGGGCCGCGCAGCTCGGTGCCGGTGTGCTGCTGGGCGTGGAGCGTGCCGACGGCGCGGACAAGGCGGCCAAGGTCCGCCTGACCGTGGACTACTCGGAGTTCGCCGAGGGCTTCGGCGGCTCCTACGCCTCGCGTCTCCAGCTCGTCCAGCTTCCTTCCTGTGCCACGGTGGCCGTGCCGGGCAGCAAGGCGTGCCCGGAGCAGCCCAAGGTGCTGCCGACGGTCAACGATCCGAAGACGGGCACCGTCTCCGCCGACGTGACCGCCGCTCCGGCCCCGGCCGAGGGCGTGTCCACGATGGCGGGGACCGCGACCTCCCTCGTGGCCGTCGCGGCGGGCCCGTCCAGCGCCCAGGGCACCTACAAGGCCACGGCCCTCGCGCCGTCGTCGAGCTGGAGCGTCGCCACCTCCTCCGGCTCGTTCAACTGGAACTATCCCTTCCGTTCGGTGCCCACGCCGGGCGGCCTCACGCCGACCGTCGGCCTCGGCTACTCGTCCCAGTCGGCGGACGGCCGTACCTCGGCGACGAACAACCAGGGTTCCTGGATCGGCGAGGGCTTCTCCTACGACCCCGGCTACATCGAGCGCCGCTACAAGCCGTGCTCCGAGGACGGCCACGCCAACTCCGGTGAGCAGTGCTGGGCGTTCGAGAACGCCACGGTCATGCTCAACGGCTCCGCCGGCGAGCTGGTCAAGGACGACACCACCGGCAAGTGGCACATGTCGTCCGACGACGGCAGCAAGGTCGAGAAGCTGACCGGTGCCACCAACGGCGACAACGACGGTGAGTACTGGCGCATCACCACCTCGGACGGCACCGAGTACTACTTCGGTCAGAACCGCCTTCCGGGCTGGGCCACGGGCAACGAGGAGACCAACTCCACCTGGACCGCGCCGGTCTTCGGCGACGACTCCGGCGAGCCCTGCTACAACGCCACGTTCACCAGCGCCCACTGCCAGCAGGCCTGGCGCTGGAGCCTGGACTACGTCAAGGACAGCCACGGCAACGTGATGTCCTACTTCTACGACCGCGAGACCAACCACTACGCGCTCAACGCGAAGACGGACGTCAACGGCACCGCGTACCACCGCGGCGGCTACCTCAAGCGCATCGACTACGGCCAGCGCGACGGCCAGGTCTACGCGGCCAAGGCGCCGGCCCGGATCGTGTTCAACACGGCCGAACGCTGCCTGCCCACCGCCGACTTCGACTGCGCCGAGAGCAAGCGCACCAAGGCGAACGCCGCTCACTGGCCCGACGTCCCGGTCGACCAGGAGTGCAAGGCGAGCACGAAGTGCACCTCGCCGGTGCAGACGTTCTTCACCACGAAGCGGCTGACCTCGGTCGTCACGCAGATGCGCAAGGATGCCACGACCTACCAGGACGTGGACGCCTGGAGCCTGACGCACCTGTTCACCGACAACGGTGACGACTCCAAGACGCTGTGGCTGTCGAAGATCGAGCACGAGGGCCGCGCCGGTACGGCGATCAAGCTGCCCTCCGTGGACCTGTTCGGCGAGCAGCTCGCCAACCGTGTCGACGCGATCGGCGACAACATCGCGCCGTTCCACCGCTTCCGCCTCTCGATGGTCCTCAGCGAGACCGGTGCCCAGCTCGACGTCAACTACGCGCCGACCGACTGCACCAAGGCCACACTGCCGACGCCGGGCGAGTCGACCAAGCGCTGCTACCCGGTGAAGTGGGCTCCGCCGGGCTATGTCGACCCGATCACGGACTGGTTCCACAAGTACGTCGTGTCGGCGGTCATCGAGACCGACCGCACCGGCGGCAGCGACGGCATGGTCACCCGCTACGACTACCAGGGCGACGCGGCCTGGCGTAAGGCGAAGCCGGACGGCATCACCGACGCCAAGTACCTGACCTGGGGCGGCTGGCAGGGCTACGGCAAGGTCAAGGTCACCAGCGGCACGGCCGACGTGCAGAAGACCCGCGTCGACTACACCTTCATGCAGGGCATGAACGGCGACAAGGACGCGGCGGGCAACGCGCGTTCGGTGACGGTGAAGGACTCCACGGGTACGTCGTACACCGACGACGAGGAGTTCACGGGCCACCAACTGGAGGTCGCCACCTACGACGGCGCCAAGCTGATCTCCAAGTCCATCCAGACCCCGTGGAAGCACTACAGCGCGACGCAGACCCAGAGCTGGGGCACCACCCGCGCGGTGATCGTGCGCTCCCAGACCGGCCGCGGCTTCAACCTCCAGTCCGACGGCACCTGGCTGGAGACGAAGTCCACCACGACGTACGACACCTCGAACGGCACCGGCCGGGTGCTGACGGTCGACGACCAGGGTGACGTCTCCGTCACCAGGGACGACACCTGCACCCGCACCACGTACGCGGACAACACGGCGAAGAACCTGCTCGCGCTGCCCGCGCGAAGCGAGTCGGTGTCCGTGAAGTGCGCGACGACGCCCGACCGCAAGACGCAGGTCCTGGCCGACGAGCGCACCTCGTACGACAATCTCGCCTTCGGCGCGGCACCCACCAAGGGTGACGCCACCAAGACCGAACGGATGACGTCGCACAACGGCACCACGGCGACGTACCAGGTCACCGGCACCACGACCTACGACGCCTTCGGCCGCCCGCTGTCCCAGAAGGACGCCAAGCAGCAGGGGACGACGCAGGAGACGAAGACCGCCTACACCGAGACCAACGGCCTGCTGACGAAGACGGTCGTCACGAACGCGGCCGGTCACGTCACCACCACCGACTACGCCCCCGCCTGGGGCATGTCGAAGGGGCAGACGGACCCGAACGGCAAGCGGACGGACCTGGCCTACGACGCCATGGGTCGGCTGACGTCGGTGTGGCTGCCGGACCGGGTGTCGACCCAGACGCCGAGCATCAAGTACTCCTACAACGTCCGCAAGGACAAGGTCACCTCGATCAAGACCGAGAAGATCGAGAACGACGGCAGCTACGGCACCGAATACCAGCTCTACGACGCCTTCCTCAGGCCCCGCCAGATCCAGACCGAAGGCCCGGACGGCACCCGCATGGTCGCCGACACCTGGTACGACGGCACGGGCAACGTCAAGAAGACCAACACCACCTACAACGCGGCCGGCGCCGCCGCCGACGAGCTGCTGCTCGTCGCCAACGGCCAGGTCGGCCAGCAGAGCCTGATGGAGTACGACGGCCTGGGCCGGGCCACCGCGCAGATCCTCGCTGTCGGCGGTGGCGAGCAGTGGCGGACCACAACCAGGTACGAGGGGGAGCTGACCCACGTCGACCCGCCGACCGGCGGTGTACCCACCACGACGGTCACCGACGGACAGGGCAACGTCTCCGAGATCCGCCACTACCGCGGCGCCGCGCCGGCCGCGGGTGTGCCGTACGACTCGACGAAGTACACATATACCGTTGCAGGTCAGCTGGAGACCGTCACGGACGCCAAGGGCAACGTGTGGCGGTACGAGTACGACCAGCTGGGACGGCAGACCAAGTCGATCGATCCCGACGCGGGCACCTCGCGCGTGGACTACGACGAGCTGGACCGCCCGGTCGCCACGTACGACGCCCGGAACAAGAAGACCTCCACCGTCTACGACAACCTGGGCCGCGTCCAGACCACGTGGCAGGGCGACGCCAACACCGGCACCAAGCTCACCGAGACGAGGTACGACAAGGCGGGTTGGCTGGGCCAAGCCTACGGTTTCCTCAACTACACCTCCCCGACCGAGTATTTCGCCACGGCCATCCAGTCGATGGACGAGTTCTACCGCCCGTTGAAGACCGCCTACCAGGTCCCCGCATCACAGGGCTCCCTGGCCGGCACCTACGTCTACACGGCCACCTACAACAGAGACGGAACGCTCCAAACCACGGGCATGCCGGCCGTCGGCGACCTGCCGGCCGAGGTGCTGACCTACACGTACGACGGCCTTCAGCGTCCGATGACGATGACGGGCACCACCCCGTATGTCACCAACACCGTCTATTCCGGTAAGAGCCTGGTACAGCAGCTGGAGCTGAGTACCGGCAGCGGCAGGAAGGTCTGGCAGACCTTCGACTACGAGAAGGGCACCGACCGGCTGACCCGCTCGGTGGTCGACGTCTACGGAGCGACTGCTCCGGCCAAGGACTCCCGGTACTCCTATGACCAGGCCGGCAACGTCCTGTCCATCGCGGACACCGCGAACTCCGCCTCGCCGGACGTTCAGTGCTTCGCCTACGACGACCGTCAGCGGCTGAAGGACGCCTGGACGCCGACGGCCACCGCGACGAGCGCGGCAGGTATGGGCACGCGAGGCTCCGCCATCCCGGTCGAGGGGTCCGGCCCGACGGCCTGTGACTCCGCCGCCGGCACGAGCGCCCTCGGCGGCCCAGCCCCGTACTGGAAGTCCTACGAGACCGACGCCATCGGCAACCGCGTCTCGGAGACCGTCCACGACACCGGGCTCGACGCCGCGAAGAACATCACCCGCAGCTACGAGTACGGCACCGCGGGCACGCTGGGCGACGGGCCGCACCAGGTCACCAAGATCGTCGAGAAGACCCCGACCGGTGACCGGCAGTCGACGTACGAGTACGACGACGCGGGCAACACCACCAAGCGCACGATCGGCGGCGACGCCCAGTCCCTGCTCTGGACCGACCAGGGCAAGCTGAGCGAGGCCACCGAGGCGAACGGCTCGAAGACCAGCTACCTATACGACGGCTCCGGCAACCGCTTGGTACGCAAGGCCCCGTCGGGAACGACGGTCTACCTGCCGGGCACCGAGCTGAACCTGTCGGCCGACGGCACCAAGCAGGAGGCCACTCGCTACTACGAGTACGCCGGCCAGGCGGTCGCCGTGCGCACGGTGGGCAAGCTGTCCTTCGTCGCCTCCGATCACCACGGCACGGGCGAGGTGGCGATCGACGCCGCGACCGGCGTGATCAGCCAGCGCCGCTTCGACCCCTTCGGCGTCGACCGTGGCGAGAAGACCGGGGTATGGCCCGGAGAGAGGGGTTACGTCGGAGGCACGATCGATGCCTCCACCGGCCTGACGCACCTTGGCGCACGGGAGTACGACTCGACGATCGGCAAGTTCATCTCGGTCGACCCGATCATCGATTACACCCAGCCGCAGCAGATCAACGGCTACGCGTACGCCAACAACTCACCGGTCACGCACGCCGACCCCAGCGGCATGATCATCCCGGAGTGCCGGGAGGGTCTGATCGAGTGCCGCGGTGGCCAGCCGTACTTCCCGAAGACGGACGTGGACAAGGCGGAGTCCGAAAAGGACAAGGCGTCCTGGAACGTCACGCAGGCGCAAGGGCAGCAATCCGCGGCCAAGCAGCGCATCAAGTCCGCGGGCAAGGCTCTGGTCAAGATCGTTCGGGACATCCTCGGTGTCGACGCAGCCCTGGACTGCATCTCTACCGGTGACGTCGGTGCCTGCGGCGAGACGCTCCTCAACATCGCGGGCAGCTTCGCGGGCGGTCTGGCGGGCAAGATCCTCGCCAAGTACGGCGCACCATGGAACTGGGCCAAGGGAGTCAAGCTCGCCAAGAAGGTCACGGGGCTGGTCGGCGACCTGATCGGCGGAGCCAAGGACCTGTGGAAGGCCAACAAGGCGGTCGGCAAGGCCCAGGCCGGGCTGGCCAAGGCCGGGGACAAGTTGAAGGCCGCCAAGAAGAAGGCGGCCGAGGCACTCAAGAAGCGGAAGACCAAGTGCCATAGCTTCCTGCCCGGCACGAAGGTCCTGCTTGCGGACGGAAGCACCAAGCCCATCGAAAAGGTCGCGCTCGGCGACAAGGTCGTCACGACCGACACGCAGAGCGGCAAGGCCACGGTCCGCGAGGTCGCCGGCACGATCGTCACCGAGGACGACAAACACTTCTCCGACCTCACGGTGAAGAGCGCGTCGGGCAAGCAGCAGGCACTGGTCGCTACGACCACGCACCCCTTCTGGGTGGAGTCCGAGCAGGCGTGGATCATGGCCGGCGATCTCAAGCCCGGCATGACGCTGTACACGCCGTCTGGTGACACGGTCGAAGTCGCCGCCAATCGTCACTTCGACAAGCGGCAACGCACGCACGACCTGACGATCACCGGAATCCACGCCTACTACGTGCTGGCGGGTAGCACGCCGCTGCTGGTGCACAACTGCGACGACGCCGATCTGCCCGGCGGCGACGTGCCGGGCGAGGCGACGGTGTACCTCGACCCCGTCGAGAAGCACGCGACGATCAAGATCGACGTGCCAGGTGAGCAGCCTCTGCACACCGAGCAGGTCATCACCGGTGACACGACGACGGGTGCTGTCAGGACAGAGGGGCACAGCCCAACCACCATCGCGGTCCGTATTCCACTGCCGCGGGCCAACTTGGCCAGGGCCTACCAGGAGGTCACGATGGGGGCCAACCTCAAGACCTACAACCTGACGACGAACAGCTGCGTGACGTACTGCGCGAAGGTTCTGCGTGCCGGAGGGGTGACCGATATATCCATCGACAGCACCAAGGACGCGACAGGATGGCTCATCAGAAAACACGGATGATCAGGTCACGAGGATAGGAAAGAGGCGAAAGGCATGAGCTTCCCCGAAGGCTGGGAGTGGCTGGGCGAGGGACCCGCATGGGACCCTCCGGCGGAACTGCGACAGCCCACCCAGGTATGGGTGCACAACCTGGTCGTCTCGATGCTGTCCAGCGAATTCCTGGGTAACGCCTCCGTGAGCCTCGTCGGAGAGGTTCTGACGCAGTACTCGGAGTTCAACGCCTGGGTGGCGACCGAAGGTAAACGCACGCTCGACGCCCGGGAACTACTGGCACGAGCAGGGGCGCTCGACACCCTGACCGCTCGGGCCTACGAGGCGTGGACGGCGTTCCGGACCCGGTACGAGGCGGAGGGCCGTAAAGTCGGGGCAGCCGAGGAGGAGCGACTCGCTCTGAACGCGACTCTGCGTTCGATCGCCGCCGAGCTGGAGGCTCTTCGGAGGCCGGACGAGCGAGGTATGGCCGGCTGACCGGTCTGTTCAGGAACGGGGCCCGGTTTGACCCCTCAAGCCGGGCCCCGTAACCTTGACCGTCGGCGTGTCGAGTGGCGCGCCACATCCCCGTAAACCTCTTCCTTCCGGACGCCGGTCTCCGGTGGCCGGGAGAGGTCGCCCGTGTTTCCTGCCCGGGTGGCTGGCCTGCGGGGGTGCCGTTCTCCGAGCGAAAGAGAGACCCGCGTGTACGCCATCGTGCGCAGCGGTGGTCGCCAGCACAAGGTTGCTGTCGGCGACATCGTTGAGGTTGACAAGATTTCCACCGCCAAGGTTGGCGACACGGTCGAGCTCTCGACCCTGCTCGTGGTCGACGGCGACGCTGTGACCAGCGACCCGTGGGTGCTGGCCGGCATCAAGGTCCAGGCCGAGGTCGTGGACCACCACAAGGGCGTCAAGATCGACATCCTTCGCTACAAGAACAAGACCGGTTACCGCCGTCGTCAGGGCCACCGCCAGCAGTACACGGCGATCAAGGTCACTGAGATCCCCGCGGCTGCGAAGTAAGGGACTGAGGAGACATGGCACACAAGAAGGGCGCATCGTCCACCCGGAACGGTCGCGACTCCAATGCCCAGCGGCTCGGCGTGAAGCGCTTCGGCGGTCAGGTCGTCAACGCGGGTGAGATCCTGGTCCGCCAGCGCGGCACCCACTTCCACCCCGGCTCCGGCGTCGGCCGCGGCGGCGACGACACGCTGTTCGCGCTCCAGCCCGGTGCGGTGGAGTTCGGTACGTTCCGCGGCCGCAAGGTCGTGAACATCGTTCCGGTCGCCTGATCTCAGGCTTTCCGGGAACGCTTCGCGAGGCGGACCTCACTTCCCTTTCGGGAAGGCGGGTCCGCCTTTCGCGTGTTAGCACAGGTAACACCCGTACATCACGTACATCACTGGAGGCACCCCACCATGACCACCTTCGTGGACCGCGTCGAGCTGCACGTCGCCGCGGGTAACGGAGGTCACGGCTGTGCCTCCGTTCACCGTGAGAAGTTCAAGCCGCTCGGCGGCCCGGACGGCGGCAACGGCGGCCGCGGCGGGGATGTCATCCTCACCGTGGACCAGTCAGTGACCACGCTGCTCGACTACCACCACTCCCCGCACCGCAAGGCCACCAGCGGCAAGCCCGGCGAGGGCGGCAACCGCTCCGGCAAGGACGGCCAGGACCTGGTCCTGCCCGTGCCGGACGGCACCGTCGTCCTCGACAGGGCGGGCAACGTCCTCGCCGACCTGGTCGGCCACGGCACCTCCTTCGTCGCCGCCCAGGGCGGCCGCGGCGGTCTCGGGAACGCGGCGCTGGCCTCGGCCCGCCGCAAGGCGCCCGGTTTCGCCCTGCTCGGCGTGCCCGGTGACGCGCACGAGATCGTGCTGGAGCTGAAGACCGTCGCCGACGTGGCGCTGGTCGGCTACCCGAGCGCCGGTAAGTCCTCGCTGATCTCGGTGCTCTCCGCAGCCAAGCCGAAGATCGCCGACTACCCGTTCACCACCCTGGTCCCGAACCTCGGTGTCGTCACCGCCGGCTCGACCGTCTACACCATCGCCGACGTGCCGGGTCTCATCCCGGGCGCCAGCCAGGGCAAGGGCCTCGGCCTGGAGTTCCTGCGTCACGTCGAGCGGTGCAGCGTCCTGGTGCACGTCCTGGACACGGCGACCCTGGAGTCCGAGCGCGACCCCGTCTCCGACCTCGACATGATCGAGGAGGAGCTGCGGCAGTACGGCGGCCTCGGCAACCGTCCGCGCGTCGTCGTCCTGAACAAGATCGACGTACCCGACGGCAAGGACCTCGCCGAGATGGTGCGGCCGGATCTGGAGGCGCGCGGCTACCGCGTCTTTGAGGTGTCCGCCGTGGCGCACATGGGGCTCAAGGAGCTGTCGTTCGCGCTCGCCGACATCATCGCCAAGGCGCGCGCCGCCAAGCCCAAGGAAGAGGCCACGCGGATCGTGATCCGGCCCAAGGCCGTGGACGACTCGGGCTTCACCGTCACGCGGGAGGAGGACGGTCTCTTCCGGGTCCGCGGCGAGAAGCCCGAACGCTGGGTCCGCCAGACCGACTTCAACAACGACGAGGCCGTCGGCTACCTCGCCGACCGTCTCAACCGGCTCGGTGTCGAGCAGGAGTTGATGAAGGCGGGCGCCCGTAACGGTGACGGCGTCGCCATCGGTCCCGAGGACAACGCGGTCGTCTTCGACTGGGAGCCGACCGTGACGGCCGGCGCCGAGATGCTCGGCCGCCGAGGCGAGGACCACCGCTTCGAGGCCCCGCGGCCCGCCACCACGCGCCGCCGCGACCGCCAGGCCGAACGCGACGAGGCGACCCAGGAGTTCGAGGGCTTCGAGCCCTTCTGAACCACCCGCTCCCCAGGGAGCTGACAGAGACCCGTCACGGCATCCGCCGCGGCGGGTCTCTCTCTGGTCCTCTGCTTGTCATGGACGCGAGATTCTCCGTTCAGTCCCCTGACCAGGTGTGCCTGCCACCTTCCTTGTGTCGAAGTTTCCGGCGACGCAAGGGAGTTCACCGATGCCTGCTGGACCGATGCCTGCTGGACGGAAGCCTGCTGGACGGAAGTCTGCTGGACCGACGCCTGGCGGACCGAACGGATCCGCCTCCCCCGGCCGCCGCCGCTTCCTCACCGCGGGGGCCGCCGCCGTCGGTGCCGCCGCCTCCGCCCAGCTGTGGCTGCCAGGATCCGCACGGGCCACCGAAGCCCCGCTCCCGGACGGGGTGTTCAGCCTCGGCGTCGCCTCCGGGGACCCCCTGCCCGACGGCGTCGTGATCTGGACCCGCCTGGCGCCCGAGCCGCTGGCCGGCGGCGGGATGCCCGACCGGGTGGTGCAGGTCGAATGGGAGATCGCGCTGGACGAACGGTTCCGCACCTCCGTACGCCGCGGCACCGCCCAGGCCCGGCCCGAGTACGGGCACAGCGTTCACGTGGATGTACGGGGCCTGCGTCCGGGCCGCGTCTACTGGTACCGCTTCCGGGCCGGCGGCCGGCTCTCCCGCGTCGGCCGTACCCGCACCGCCCCCCAGCCGCTCAGTTCCAACGCCCCGCTGCGCCTCGCGCTCGCCTCCTGCCAGAACTGGCAGCAGGGCTACTTCACCCCGTACGCCGACATGTACGCGCAGGATCCCGACGTGGTCCTCTTCGTCGGGGACTACGTCTACGAGTCGGCACCCTCGGCGACGGCGCTGCGTCGGCACGAGGGGAGCGGGGAGCCGTACAGCCTGGCGCAGTACCGCAACCGGTACGCGCAGTACCGCAGCGACCCCGATCTCCAGCGGATGCACGCCCATGTGCCCTGGGTGGTCACCTTCGACGACCACGAGGTCGACAACGACTTCGCGGGCGAGACCCCGCAGGACCCCGACAAGCAGACGCACGCCGCCTTCGTGGCCCGGCTGACGGCCGCCTACCAGGCGTACTACGAGCACATGCCCGTCCGGGCCACCGCGATCCCGAACGGGCCGCACATCCGCATGTACCGCCGCTTCCAGTTCGGCCGGCTGGCGCGGCTCAACGTGCTGGACACCCGGCAGTACCGCAGCGACCAGGCCACCAGCCAGGCCGGCGCCCAGGACCCGTCGCTCACCATGCTCGGGGCGGAGCAGAAACGGTGGCTGCTCGACTCGCTGCACGGCTCGAACGCCCGCTGGAACCTCGTCGCCTCACAGATCATGATGGCCGAGACCGACCTGCTGCCCGGCGCCGGCAAGAAGTGGTACTACGACGCCTGGGACGGCTACCAGGCCGAACGCAACGCCCTGCTGGCCGGGTTCCGGCGGGTCCGCAACCCGGTCGTGCTCACAGGCGACCGTCACCTCACCATGATCAGCGACCTGCGCGAGGACTTCGCCGACCCGTCCTCCGCGGCCGTGGGCGCCGAGTTCGTCGGTACGTCCGTCTCCAGCGGCGGCGACCAGGACCAGGCGGCCTTCCACGCCCAGTGGGACCCGCTGAAGGCCGACAACCCGCACTGGAAGCTGATCGACGCCCACCGCGGTTACCACCTCTTCGACATCCGCCCCGACGCCGTCGAGGCACGGGTGCGCGTCGTGGACACCGTGCGCAAGCCGAAGGCGACGGCCCGCACCCTGGCCACCCTGCGGGTGACCGACGGCAGGCCGGGCGTACGGCGCGTGTGACGCGTGGGCGGGGAGCGGGGGAGCCCGGAATCCTGCGCTCCAGCACTCCGGGGCTCCAGCACTCCGGGGCTTCGGCGCTCCAGCACTGGGGCTCCGGCGCTCCAGCACTCCGGGCACTCATCCCGGTCCCAGGCTCCTCTCAGCCTCGCCTCAGGAAGCTCTCCTACCGT
This sequence comes from Streptomyces phaeoluteigriseus, assembly GCF_001896135.2. Taxonomy (GTDB): domain Bacteria; phylum Actinomycetota; class Actinomycetes; order Streptomycetales; family Streptomycetaceae; genus Streptomyces; species Streptomyces phaeoluteigriseus. Next base: position 30,824 of record NZ_MPOH02000020.1, on the reverse strand, counting down.
CCTCTGACCATGGAGACGCACTGTACGAGTGACGAGAAGCCCGCTGCCACGGCCCCGCTGCCGCCCGGCACCCGCCTGCTGCACATCGGGCCGCACAAGACCGGCACCACCTCGATCCAGGGCGCCCTGTTCGCGGCCAGGGACGCGCTGCCGGCGTACGGCGTGGAGTTCCCGGCGACGAGCAGGCACCCCATGCAGGCGGTGCTGGCCGCCTGCGCCCGGCCCGGCATGATCGGCGACAGCGTGCCCACCGAGCGGCACTGGAACCAACTGGTCGAGCAGGTCCACGCCACCGGTGCGCGCACGTCCGTGATCAGCAGCGAGTTCTTCGCCGACGCCCCCGACGACGCGACGGCCCGGCGGATCGTCGAGCGGCTCGGCGCGGACCGGGTGCACGTCCTGGTCACCCTGCGCCCGCTGGCCCGGATCATGCCCTCGCAGTGGCAGCAGTACGTGCAGAACGGCCTGCGCATGGGCTACGAGGACTGGCTGGAGCACATGCTCCGCAAGGCCCCGTACGAGAAGCCCACCCCCAGTTTCTGGCGGCGGCACCGGCACGACCGGCTGGTCGAGCGGTGGGCGGGGGCGGTCGGGGCCGACCAGGTCACCGTCGTCGTGGTGGACGACCGCGACCGGGACGGCCTGATGCGCACCTTCGAGGGGCTGCTCGGACTGCCGCAAGGGCTGCTGCGGGCCGTGCCCGATACGGCGAATCGTTCCCTCACTCTCGCCGAAACCGAGATGCTGCGGAGTCTCAATAGGGAATTCCGTGGCCATGACCTCCCCGACGAGCTGTATTCCAAGCTGGTTCGCAACGGCGCGGTCCTGCGGATGAAGAACACGTGCAACCCCACGGCACGGGACGTGAGGATCTCCACACCGGCCTGGGCGGCGCAGTCCGCCGCCCGGATCGGCGCCTCGGCCGCCGCCCGGATCGAGGCCGTGGGCGTACGGATGCTGGGCGATCCGGGCCTGCTCTCCGCGGTGCACGAGCCTGCCCAGGCGCCTTCGGGGCAGCCCGCGATGGCACCGGAGGTGGCGGCTCAGGCGCTGTACGGGGCGCTCGCGGCGGTGGCCGCGGCGGTCGGCCGGCGTTCCGCGCGGCCGGTGCACCAGACCTCCTCGAAGGAACTCGTGAAAGTCCTCGGCCATCGCTGCCTCACGCGGCTGCGGCGCCGGTGAGCCGCAATCCCGTCACTCTCGGCAATCCGTTACCGTCTGTGCGGTTACTCACAGGATTTAGCCGGAGGACCGAGGAAGGTACACCCGCGTCAGACCAATCACCCACACCGTAAGGTTCACTTCGCATCGCAAGGTGAATGGCAGGTGGCGCTCACATATGCACGGAACGGCGCTCACCTTGCATCGCGGTTACCGAAAGTGGGAGCATTTCCCCGTTCCCTGTCGCCCCGAGGTAGGTCACCCGTGTCACAGCGCATAGCCAAGCCCCGTACCACCGCAGTGATCCTGGCCGGTGGCACCGGCCAGCGGGTGGGTCTGTCGATCCCGAAGCAGTTGCTGAAGATCGCCGGCAAGGCCGTCATCGAGCACACCCTGACCACCTTCGAGCAGGCCGACTCGGTCGACGACATCATCGTGCTGATGGCGCCGGGCTACGTGCCGGACGTCGAGAAGATCGTGGCCAGGGCCGGGTTCAGGAAGGTCTCCCGCATCATCGAGGGCGGCACCACCCGCAACGAGACCACCGAGCGGGCCATCACCGCCCTCGGTGAGGGCCTGGCCGAGGGCGAGGACCTCAACGTCCTCTTCCACGACGCCGTACGCCCCCTGCTCTCGCAGCGCGTCATCGACGACTGTGTCGCCGCGCTGGAGCGCTACCAGGCCGTCGACGTGGCCATCCCGTCCGCCGACACCATCATCGTCACCCGCACGCACGGCGAGGACGGCGAGTTCATCACCGAGATCCCGGACCGTTCCCGGCTGCGCCGCGGGCAGACCCCGCAGGCCTTCAAGCTCTCCACCATCCGGCGGGCCTACGAGGTCGCGGCGGGCGACCCCAACTTCCAGGCCACCGACGACTGCACCGTCATCCTGCGCTACCTGCCGGACGTGCCGATCCACGTCGTGGCGGGCGACGAGTACAACATGAAGGTGACGCAGCCCGTCGACGTCTTCATCGCCGACAAGCTGTTCCAGCTCGGCTCCACCGCCGCGCCCGAGCAGATGAGCGAGGAGGCCTACCGCGAACTCCTCACCGGCAGGACGCTCGTCGTCTTCGGCGGCTCCTACGGCATCGGCAAGGACATCGCGGAACTCGCCGGGTCCTACGGCGCCACCGTCTACGCCCTCGGCCGCTCCACCACGAACACCCACGTGGAGAACCCGGAGGAGGTCGACGACGCGCTGTCCAAGGCCTACGCCGAGACCGGCCGCATCGACTACGTCGTCAACACCGCGGGCGTGCTGCGCATCGGCAAGCTCGCCGAGACCGACAACGCGACCATCGAGGAAGCGCTGAAGGTCAACTACCTGGCCCCGGTGCAGATCGCCCGTTCCGCCTACAAGTACCTCTCCGAGACCAAGGGTCAGCTGCTGCTGTACACCTCCAGCAGCTACACCCGCGGCCGCGCCGAGTACAGCCTGTACTCCTCGACCAAGGCCGCGATGGTGAACCTCACCCAGGCCCTGTCCGACGAGTGGGCGGGCGACGGCGTCCGCGTCAACTGCGTCAACCCGGAGCGCACGGCCACGCCCATGCGCACCAAGGCCTTCGGCCAGGAGCCGGCCGGCAGCCTGCTCTCCTCGGAGGCCGTGGCCCGCACCTCCCTCGACGTCCTGCTGTCCGAGCTGACCGGGCACGTCATCGACGTCCGCCAGCAGGACCCGACCGCCGACGCCTCCCGCGCCTCCGGATTCGAACAGGCCTTGGCCGGCGTGCTCGACCGACAGGATGGCGTGGCATAATCAACCGCCATTAGCCTTGAAATTCAGGCCTCTGTGGCTCCCTGTTTACGGGATATTCACAGAGGCCTGAATCCGTAAAACTCCGGAAACCTTCACAAAGTATTTTCTGGACTTTTCGGATTCACTGACCGGCCCCCTCCCAGAGCAGGTTTCTCCGTGATAACGACCGCCATTCGCGTGGCCCGGGTGGGCAGCGTGGCCGAGCTGGCCGCGGCGGCCCTCATGATGCTGGGCTTCCCCTGTCTCATGCTGGCCGCGCTCGTCCCGAGCGTCCCCGCCTTCGCCGCCGCGGCCGCAGTGACCTACCTTGCGGACCTCTACCTCCACCGCAAGGGCAGCTACCTCATCAGCCTCCTGGGCAAGGTGAGAGCCGGACTGTCGATCCGCTTCCTGGTCCGAGAGCTGCTGCTGATCGTCCTGCTGGCCCGGCTCGAGCTGTCGGAGGAGCCGGCCTTCTACGCCGCGATCGCCTGCTTCACGGTCTTCTTCGGGCTCCAGGCCCCGCACGGCGCGCTCGTCACCCTGATCGGCAACCGCCGTCAGATGCCGGTGGTGACACGCAACGTCGACCTGGTCTCCCGTCTGCCCATCCCCGACGCCCCGCCGCGCCTCCTGCTGCGCCGGGCCGGCGTGAAGATGCTCCACCTCGACCTCGCGGCCATGGCCGGCCTCCTCGGGTACGCCGTCACCGACAGCGCCGCCGCGGCCTTCGCCGGAGTCGGCGTCACCCTCGGCCTCGGCGCCCTGTACGTCCTCGCGCTGATGCCGTACCTGCGCGCCAAGCGGGTCCCGCCGAAGGCCGACAAGGTCCTCGGGGCCGTCAGCGCCTGGCTGCGCGAGTACCGCCCGGAGACGGTGCTGTACTTCTCCGGCTCCGCCGACTCCACCTACCAGGTCAACATGTGGCTGGAGACGATGGAGCAGCTGGAGTCCCGGCCGCTGATCATCCTGCGCGAGCGCGTCATCATGGAGACGATGGCGCCCACCACGGTCCCGGTCATCTGCGTGCCCGGGGGGGTGCACCTGATGAACATGGACCTCTCCATGGTGCGGGTCGCGTTGTACGCGGCCAACGTCGGAAAGAACATCCACCTGCTGCGCGTACCCACCATGAAGCACGTCTTCATCGGCCACGGCGACAGCGACAAGCTCGCCAGCGTCAACCCGTTCAGCAAGGTGTACGACGAGGTGTGGACCGCCGGCCGCGCGGGCCGCGACCGCTACGCCATCGCCGACGTCGGCATCCGCGACGAGGACATCGTCGAGGTCGGCCGCCCGCAGCTCGCGCCCATCGAGCCCTGGCGGGGCGCGCCCCAGGACCGGATCCCGACCGTGCTGTACGCGCCCACCTGGGAGGGCTGGGACGACGACCCGGGCAACACCTCGATCCTGCTGGCCGGCGAGAACATCGTGAAGAAGCTGGTCGCGGCCGAACCCCCGGTCCGCGTCCTGTACAAGCCGCACCCCTTCACCGGCAGCCGCAGCGCCAAGGCCCGCGCCGCGCACCGCCGGATCACCGCCCTGGTGAAGAAGGCCGCCGCCGAGCGCGCCGCCGACCCCCGCTTCACCCCGGACCCGGCCGCCCAGGCGAAGGCCAAGGCCGAGCTGACCCGCCTCAGGGCCCGCCTGGACGGGCTCGCCCTCGCCTTCGACGAGAAGGCCGACGAGGCCGTGACGAGCCGCGACGGCCTCGTCGACATGCGCAAGCACCAGGAGGCCGCCCGGCTGCGCACCGACTGGAACGACGCCTACTGGCGCTCCTTCCCGTCGTACGAGCACCGCGTCATCACGGGCGCCGAGCCGCGGCTGTACGACTGCTTCAACGCCTCCGAGGCGATGGTGTCGGACATCTCCAGCGTGGTCTCGGACTTCATCGCCAGCGGCAAGCCGTACGCCGTCACCGACTCGGCGGAGCTGGGGGCGGAGGAGTTCCGGCGGCAGAACACCGCGGTGCGCGCGGCCGTGATCCTCACCAACGACGCCGCCGGGGTGGAGCAGCTGCTGGCCGCCGTCCGTGACCCGGCCGCCGATCCGCTGGCCGCGGACCGCAAGGAGCTGAAGGAGTACCTGCTCGGCCCCGACGAGCCGACGTCGATCGAGCGGTTCGACACCGCGATCGCCGACCTCGCGCTGAAGGCCGAGGCCCGCAACGTCGGCCAGGCGTCCCACGTCGTGGCGGCGGCCGGCGAGGCGGAACTGGCGGAGGGCGGCGTGACGGCGGTCTGACGCCGGCCTGGGTGAGGCGCCCCGCGTGAGGCGCCGCGTGTGTGGGAGGCGCCCGCGTGAGGCGCTCTGTGGGAAAGCGGCTCGCCCCCGGAGAGGGAATCTCCCGGGGCCGAGCCGTTTCCGTAGGCTGTGACGCGGCACACACACAGAAGCAGAGGTAACCCGGGCAACCCCTTTCTGTAATCCCCCGTCTATCGGGATGCCAGATCCTCGACCAGGGGGAAAACCGTGCGTGGCGAGGGGGAGAAGTGACCGTGGCGGAGCCCGATGTCAGCGTGATCATCGGGGCGTACGAAGCGATGCCGTACCTGGTCGAATGCCTGGCGTCGGTGGAGGCACAGACGCTGGACCCGGCGCGCATCGAGGTGATAGCGGTCGACGACGGCTCCACGGACGGCAGCGGCGACTGCCTGGAGGAGTTCGCCGCCCGCGTCCCCATGGCGGTCACGGTGATCCGCCAGGAGAACTCCGGCGGCCCCAGCGGCCCACGCAACGTCGGCCTGGCCAAGGCCACCGGCCGTTACGTCTTCTTCCTCGACGCCGACGACCGGCTCGGGCCCGAGGCCCTGGAGCGCATGGTCGCCATGGCCGACCGCAACGGCACGGACGTGGTCCTGGGCCGCGTCGAGGGAGTCAACCGCAAGGCGCCCCGGTCGATGTGGGGCAAGACCCTCGAGCGCACGGACGTCTTCTCCTCCAACATCAAGTTCACGCTCAGCGCGCAGAAGCTGTTCCGCCGCGCACTGCTGGAGCGGCACGGCATGCGCTTCGACGAGTCCCTGTGGACCGGCGAGGACGCGGTGTTCACCATGGAGGCCTATCTGCGGGCCGACGGCGTCTCCGTGGTCGCCGACCACACCTGCTACTACCTGGTGGGCCGCAGCGACGGCAAGCACGTGACCAAGAGCGGCAGTTACACCCTGCGCTTCGACTCCGCGCGCGCCCTGACGGAGCTGATCGCCCGGATGCTGCCGCCCGGCGCCAAGCGGGACGTGCTCATGGTCCGCCCGTTCCTGGTGACCGTCCTGCCGCAGTTCGGGCCGGTCTTCCTCAGGAACGACGAGGACGTCCGGCGCACCAAACTCGAACTGGCCAAGCCGCTGATGGACGCGTACTGGAACGAGGGCGTCTCCCACCGGCTCAAGGTCCACGAGCGGCTGCGCCTGCACCTGGTCGCCGAGGGACGGGCCGATCTCCTCGCGGACGTCATCGAGTTCCTCAGGGACAAGCGGGAGCCCGACCCCGTCCTGGAGAAGCGCGGCACACGGCTGTACCTCGCCTACCCCCACTTCCGCGACCGCGCGGCCGGCGTCCCCGACCGCGTCTACCTCGCCGAACCCCGCGAGGCCAAGGCCTTCCCGGGCTGGCGTCAGGGCCCGGCCGAGTCGTTCCTGCGCAGAGCGGCCCGCAAGGTACGGCGCAAGCTGCGACGGCTGGCGGTGCGGAGGACGGCGGCGGCGTGAGGGAGCGGCCCTCGGCGGTACGAGGCATGGGCTTCGCCTTCAGCTGCTCCCGCCACTCCCTCGTCCACTTGGCGCACTGCGCCCACGTCGTCCGATGCGGCTACTTCGGCGGCTTCAACGCCCGCCGCAGCGGCCCTCCCACGGCTCGCCGGGCGCGCCGGTAGATCGACGGGGTCACCATCGCGGCCTTGGCCGCGACCTTGGCGCCCGCCCGGTTCCTGGCCAGCTCCCGCTTCAACTCCGTGTTCTGCGCGTCCAGTTCGTCGATCCGCTGCTGCAGCCATCCGAACCGGCTCGTCAGCGAGGCGAGGTCCGCGTCGTTCCAGGGCCGCACCCCGGCCGGGAAGGACAGGGACCGCAGCTTCTTGTCGAACGCGGCGCCGCCGTCGCCGTGCGTGAAGGTGTTCTCCAGGCCGTTCTTGTCGAGGAAGCCGGTGAACCGCTCGAAGCGCTCGCGGTGGTTGCCGGTCAACGGCCCGAAGTCGGCCTCCTCGTAGAGGTCGGCCGGGTCGAGGTCCGCCGGTACCTCGCTGAGCAGCCGGTGCGGGATCTCGAAGTAGCGGCACAGCTCCAGCGTGCGCGAGTCGAACGCCAGCACGGTCGCGGGCGTGCCCGCCAGCAGTGCCGCGATGTTGCCGTGGATCCGCGAGCCGAACGAGTAGTCGAAGTCGCGGAGATCGTCCATCCACGTGACCGGATCGACGTACACCCGGACCTTGCCCTCCCGGTACATCGGGTGGTCGGGGTGGGTCGGCATCTGCGTCACCCGGCCGCCCGCGGAGTTCACGTCCCGCCAGTACAGCTGCTTGGCGTCGGTGAGGTTCTGGCCTATGTACCGCAGGTTCGGGTAGTGCGCGTGGGTCCGCGTGATGATCCGGTGCAGGCCCCCGCTGCGCACCGCGGTGTGCGAGCCGTTGACGGCTATTCGCGACTCCGGGGTGAGCGACTGCGCCCGCTTCTCCACGGTGAGCCGGTCGCCGTGCAGGAACATCGACGGGCAGCCGATGACCTCGACGTCCCGGAAGCCCATGTCGGTGAGGTACTTCTCGGTGAACTCGCCCCGCACGCCGATGGACGCGCTGCGTTCCAGCACCGCCGAGCAGAACGCCCGGACGGTCGGCTCCATGGCCTTCAGCCGTGCCGTGTCCTGGTCGATGCCGGCCTGCGCGCCGACGCCCAGCACCACGACGGGGATCTTCAGCTTGTTGATCAGCCGGGTCAGCCGCTGGAGCGCCGGCTCGAACGTCGGCCGGAAGGCGTTGGCGAGCGGCACGACGAAGGCGTCGTACTCCTCGTTGATGCGCCCGGCCGCGGCCACCTCGGTGCGCATACTGTTCGACACCACCTCGGTGTCCGGGGTGGTGAGGATCTTGTGGGCGGCATCGCTGAAGATCAGGTTGCCGGAGTTGGTGGCGATCACATCGCGGTGCAGGGCTTCCTCGACGGGGAGTACGTCGAAGGGGCTCTTCCCCGATCTCAGGAGTATGCGCTTCACACAGCGAACTTTAGGTCACGCAAACTTCAAAGGAAATTTCTGATCTCTTCAAATTCCCTGTGGAACCTGTACGACCTCTTTGCCGTACGCAAACAGTGAACGACTTGTGACGGACGGTGACCGTCCCGGCACGTGAAACCCCGGCGCGCCCTCCGCCCCCGTTCGCGTAGATTGCCTGACGGGCAGCCATGAACCTACGCAAGGGGACGAAGAACAAGGTGGCAGGGGCAAGGCAGGCCGTGCGCGAGGCCCGCAGGATCGTCGTCAAGGTGGGTTCCTCGTCGCTGACCACCGCCACGGGCGGCCTGGACGCCGACCGGGTGGACGCGCTCGTCGACGTCCTCGCCAAGATCCGCAGCGGGGGAGAACGGGAGATCGTCCTGGTCTCCTCCGGCGCCATCGCCGCCGGACTCGCCCCACTGGGCCTGCGCCGCCGCCCCAAGGACCTCGCCCGTCAGCAGGCCGCGGCCAGCGTCGGCCAAGGCCTCCTCGTGGCCCGCTACACGGCCTCCTTCGCCCGCTACGGCGTCCGCGTCGGCCAGATCCTGCTGACCTCCGACGACATGAGCCGCCGCGCCCATCACCGCAACGCCTCCCGCACCCTCGACAAGCTGCTGGCGATGGGGGCCTTCCCGGTCGTCAACGAGAACGACACCGTCGCCACCGACGAGATCCGCTTCGGTGACAACGACCGGCTCGCCGCCCTCGTCGCCCACCTCGTCCACGCCGACCTCCTCGTGCTCCTCTCCGACATCGACGGCGTGTACGACGGCAACCCCAGCAAACCCGGCACCTCGCGGATCGCCGAGGTGCGCGAACCCGCCGACCTCGACGGCATCGAGATCGGCAGCGCCGGCAAGGCGGGCGTCGGCACCGGCGGCATGGTCACCAAGGTCGAGGCCGCCCGGATCGCGGCCGCCGCCGGCATCCCCGTCGTCCTCACCGACACCGTCCACGCGGCCGACGCCCTCTCGGGCGGCGACACCGGCACCTACTTCCACGCCACCGGCAAGCGCTCCGCCGACCGCCTGCTCTGGCTCCAGCACGCGTCCACCCCGCAAGGCTCCCTCACCCTGGACGACGGGGCCGTACGGGCGGTCGTCGAGCGCCGCACCTCGCTGCTGCCGGCCGGTATCGCCGCCGTCGAGGGCGACTTCAGCGCGGGCGACCCGGTCGAACTGCGCGACGGCTCCGGTCGCGCCGTGGCCCGCGGCCTCGTCAACTTCGACGCCAAGGAGATCCCCCAGTTGCTCGGCCGCTCCACCCGCGAACTGGCGCGCGAACTCGGCGCCGAGTACGAGCGGGAGGTCGTCCACCGCGACGACCTGGTGATCCTGCACCCCTGAGGTTCCCGCCCCCGCCTGCCCAGTCGAACGGCCGCACCCGGCGACGCTCGAACGGCCCGTACCGGTGGGGGACGTTCCGTGAAACGGCCCCACGGAGCCGTGCGGCCTGCTCAACTTTGTGTCTGGGACAAGTTCCGCACACGAGCGCCGCGTAAAGGAGGCCGTCGTGAGACGAGTGCGCCCTGGGGTGGCAGCGGCCCGTGGGAGTGCCGGCGGGGCGAGTCCGGCGGCTGCGCGCCCGGCGGCCTCACGCCCGGCGGGCGAGGAGCGGGCCCTGACGAGTGTCGCGGCCGGGGAGAACTACCGGGAACAGCAGGACGACGGCAAGGAGCGGATCCGTCCCGCGGACCTGCCTCGCCTGTGGCACGTCACCCTCAGCGTCTCCGGCGAGGAGGCCGACCTCACCGAGGTGCGGCGCGCCCTGGAACAGCTCGCCCACGACCACCCCTTCCTGCTGACCAGCCGCTACGCCGTCGACCACGCGGAGATCCGCTACTGGGAGGAGGCCCGCGACCTGCACGACGCGGCGGCCGTCGCCCTGCGCCTGTGGGGCGAGCACCGCCAGACGGCCGGACTGCCGCCGTGGGAGATCGTCGGCCTGGAGGTCATCGACCGCCAGACCTACCACCTGCGCATCGCCGAGGGCTACGGCCCGGCCCCGGCGACCCCGGTCGGGGTCCACCCCTACTGACCGGGCCCGCCGCGGAGGGAACGGCCCCGAGCGCCTCCAGCCTCTTCCGAACGGCTCCGGCGCGCCTCCGCCGCCTACTGAACGGCTCCGGTACGCCTCCGCCGTCTACTGAACGGCTCCGGCGCGCCTCCGCCGCCTCCCGAACGTTTCCGGCGCGCCTCCGCCGCCTCCCGAACGCGTCCCGGCCGTGCCTCGGCCGCTGCCTCGACAGGCGTCTCGTCGGGTGTCTCGACGGGCCTCTCGTCAGGCGTCTCCACGGGCGTCTCGGCAGATGTCTCGCGCTGTGGAACAAGCCATGAGCGGGCCCGCGCCGCGCACTACCCTTTCCCTATGACCACGCTCTCGCCGTACGACGCCCTCTCCCCGGTCACCCAGGCCGCCTACCGCGCCAAGGCGGCCGCGGCAGACCTCGCGCCGCTGCCCCGGGCCGCCAAGGACGACGCGCTGCTCGCCATCGCGGACGCGCTGGAGGTCCGTACGAGCGAGATCGTCGAGGCCAACGCCAGGGACATCGCCAAGGCCCGCGAGGCCGGCACCAGCGAGGCGATCATCGACCGGCTCACCCTCACCCCGGAGCGGATCCGCGCCATCGCCTCCGACGTGCGGGACGTGGTCGCCCTGCCCGACCCCGTCGGCGAGGTCGTGCGCGGCTCCACCCTCCCCAACGGCATCGACCTGCGCCAGGTCCGCGTCCCGCTCGGCGTGGTCGGCATCGTCTACGAGGCCCGTCCCAACGTCACCGTCGACGCCGCCGCCCTCTGCCTGAAGTCCGGCAACGCGGTCCTGCTGCGCGGCTCCGGCTCCGCCTACGAGTCCAACAGCGCCCTCGTCAGGGTGCTCCGCGACGCCGTCGGCGGCGCCGGACTGCCCGCCGACGCCGTCCAGCTCGTGCCGGGGGAGAGCCGGGAGAGCGTGCGCGAGCTGATGCGCGCCCGTGGCCTCGTCGACGTCCTGATCCCGCGCGGCGGCGCCTCGCTGATCCGGACGGTCGTCACCGAGTCCCTCGTTCCGGTGATCGAGACCGGCACCGGCAACTGCCATGTCTACGTCGACGCGCAGGCCGACCTCGACATGGCGGTCGAGATCCTGATCAACTCCAAGGCCCACCGGGTCAGCGTCTGCAACGCCGCCGAGACCCTCCTGGTCCACCAGGACATCGCCGCCGAGTTCCTGCCCCGCGCCCTCGACGCCCTCGCGGACGCCGGGGTCACCGTCCACGCCGACGAACGCGTCCTGGCCTACGCCAAGGACTCCAGGGCGACCGTCGTCGAGGCCACGCCGGAGGACTGGGAGACCGAGTACCTCTCCTACGACATCGCCGCCGCCGTCGTCGACTCGCTCGACAAGGCCGTCGAGCACATCCGCCTGTGGACCTCCGGCCACACCGAGGCCATCGTGACCACCTCCCAGCAGGCAGCCCGCCGCTTCACCCAGTTGGTCGACTCCACCACCGTCGCCGTGAACGCCTCCACCCGCTTCACCGACGGCGGCCAGTTCGGCTTCGGCGCGGAGATCGGCATCTCCACCCAGAAGCTGCACGCCCGCGGCCCCATGGGCCTGCCGGAGCTGACCAGCACCAAGTACATCGTCACCGGCGACGGTCACGTACGGCGCTGACGGGGGTGCCGACGGGGGGCGCGCGGCGCCCGCCGAGGGCGTGAGAGGCGTCTCAGCAGTCGGATGAATGTCCGTACCGTCTGCCCAAAATGACCCCCCAGGTCTACTCTGGATCCGTGCCGGAGGACGTGGGGGGCACGCCGTTCCCTGACGGCTGGGAGCCCGACGACGACCACGACCGCGGGGTGTCGGACGAAGAGTTCGCCTCCGTGGTCTTCGACGAGGCCTTCATCCAGGCGGCACCGGTGCACGAGCCGACCGCCGTCGAACGCCTCCTGGCCGCCGCGCGGGCGAGAGCCGAGGCCTCCGAGGCGGAAGCGCGCCGCGCCCGCGGCGACCGCTACGACGACCTCTACGGCCCCGGCGAATTCGGCCATGATCCGGACCACGAGGATCTGGACGACTCCGGCGATCCCGACGACCCGGACACCTGGGGCCGCCGGTACGACGGGTCCGGACCGTACGGCAAGCAGGTCCGCTGGCACCGGGCGGTCGCCTGGATGCTCGCCCTCGTCATGGGCGTCGGCATGGTCGTGCTGGCCTTCGCCGCGGTCTACCGGGGCGCCTCCTCCTCCGGCAACCGCGACCAGCTCCCCTCGCCCGCCTCGACCGGGCTCGAACAAGGCGCCGGGCCGGTTCCGTCCGGCTCCACCGATCAGTCCCGGCCACCCGTCGAGGCCGTCCCGCGCACCCCCTGAGGGAGCGCCGCCCGCCGGGTGAGCACCTGTCAGAACTTGTCGCGCAGCGGGGCGTTTACCCGGAGTCCCGGCGACCTACCCTGAAGGTATGGGCGGGCCCGGAGAGCCACCGGAGGGGGTACCCGAGGGAACTCCCGGTGGCGGTGAGGACGAGTACCGATCCGTCGTCTTCGACGAGTCGTTCGTCCGCGCTGCCCGCCTCCAGGAGTACTCCGCCGAGGAGCGCATCGCCGACCACGCTCCCGCCGTACGTCCCCGCCCGCCCCTGCGCCGCAGCGGCCTGCCCCGGCAGGCCCTCGCCCTGGTCCTGCTGATCGCTCTCGCCTTCGGCACCGCGATCTACATGGGCGTCCGCCACCCCTACCAGAACCCGGCCGCCCGCCGGGCCGTCGAGCCGCTGCGGACGACCGTCATCCCGCTGGCACCGCAGGGCGGCGTGCCCGGCACCGCCGACCCCGCGTACCTGTACGCGCACAGTCCCGCCGCGCAGTACCGCATCGGCGCCGAGGGCATCCCGCTGCCGCCCTCCCGGCGCACCGCGCACTTCTCCGACAGCCAGGTCGTCACCGCGCTGACCACCGCCAAGGACTACATCGTGCGGTCCTCGCTCCACCCGGAGGTGCTCACCGGGCAGCAGGTCCGGCCCGTGCGGGTGCTGCTCGATCCCGATCAGCTCGACCAGTTCGACGAGAGCTTCACCCACCCGGCCGCCGACGGACGGCACGCGCCCACCGGGTGGCTCGTGCGCTTCGACCCCGCCCGGGCCGAACTCGCCGACCGCGGGATCCGGGTCCAGGGAACCCTTCAAGCCTCCGAGACCGACGCGTCCACCCTCGATGTCACCGCCGACCACACCTTCGTGTACGCCCTGCGGCCGGCCGGAGCCGACGCGAAGGCCCCGGTCTCGCTGTTCACCGTCCGGCGCGAGCTGCAGTTCCGCTTCGACCGCGACGACCTGCGGCTGCGCCAGACCCAGCTGGTCGTCTCCTACGTCCAGGCAGGTCCGCTGTCCTGCGTCGAGGACTCCACGAACCACCTGCGCCCGCTGCTCGCCGGCCAGACCGCCGGAACGGGCGGCCCGGCCGGCACCGACCCCTACGCCACCGGAGGCGCGACGCCGCTCTGCGGATCACTCGCGGCGAGCGCACAGCCGAGGGTCTGAGCCGTCTGGGCTGCCCGACTGTCCGAGCGGCGGGGCAGGAAGTGCACCCGGGCCGGGTCCGGTCAGCCCTCGGTCCTCGTCAGTCCCCGTCGCGCGGGGGCGCGTCCGCGGGCCGGTCCTTCGGAGGCGCGGTGGCGGTGAAGCCGTCGAATCCGCGACGCACCCGCCCGCCCAGGCCGCCCGCCCCGCCCGCGATGTCGGTGACCAGTCGCATCAGCGGGTCCTTGGACGTCTTGACGTGGTCGGCGTAGTGCGACGCCGACTCGCGGAAGGAGTCGGAGACCGAGGTGTCCTTGTCCTCTCCGCGACGCGGGTAGTGGCCGTCCAGGATCCGCTGGTAGTCGCGGGACTCGGCCCACTTCTTCAGCTCGGCCGCGCGCACGGTGGTGAAGGGGTGCGAGCGAGGGAGCACATTGAGGATCTTCAGCACGGAGTCGCGCAGGTCGCCGCCGGCCTCGTACTCCTCGGCCTGCTTGAGGAACGCGTCCACGTTCATCTCGTGCAGGTGGTTGCCGCCCGCGATCTTCATCAGGGCGCGCATCGAGGCCGTCAGGTCCTGCCCGACCAGCAGGCCGGCCCGGTCCGCGGACAGCTCCGACTTGCGGAACCACTCGCGCAGCGCGGTCACGATCGCCATGATCGCGAGGTTGCCCAGCGGGATCCAGGCGACCTTGAGGGCGAGGCTGGTCAGGAACAGCAGGATCGTGCGGTAGACGGAGTGCCCGGACAGGGCGTGGCCCACCTCGTGGCCGACGACCGCCCGCATCTCCTCCTCGTCGAGCAGCTCGACCAGGCCCGTGGTGACCACGATGATCGGCTCGTCCAGGCCGATGCACATCGCGTTGGGCTGCGGGTCCTGGTTGACGTACATCGCCGGGACCTTCTCCAGGTCCAGGATGTAGCAGGCGTCCCGCAGCATGTCGTTCAGGTGCGTGAACTGCTGGTCCGAGACGCGGACCGAGTCGGACAGGAACAGCAGGCGCAGACTCCGCTCGGGCAGCAGCCCGCTGAGCGCCTTGAAGACCGTGTCGAAACCGCTCAGCTTGCGCAGCGCCACCAGAGCCGAGCGGTCGGCCGGGTGCTCGTACGCACGCGAGGAGATGCCGGGAAAGCGCTTGCGCTGCCTGCTCGGCACGTTCTCGTGACCGTTGTGCTCGTGGCCGTCGTCGGACATCCATCCCCCAAGTGCGTGTGTATGGCCCTTGTATGTGTGGTCCTTTGCGGACCTTTGTGAAGCCCTTTGCGCCCCCGAAGCAGGGCCCACCCTAGGCGGAGTTACGGTGGACGGGCACTACACCGAAGGAGTCCCGCGCCATGGAGCACACCCCCGCAGCGGCCTGGATCGCGCAGGCCGCCGGCGCCGCGCAGGAGCAGGGTTCGGGGAACCTGCTCCGGGTCGTACTGACCGTGATGGTGCTGGGTTGTGTGCTGACAGCCTGGTTCCTGCTGCGGGGCTACAAGCGGAAAGACGACTGAGTCGCCGGGAAGGTTCCCCCTCACTTCCCCACCGCCCCCTCCCAACACTGGAGTCGGCGTGTGGCGTTCCGGGGCGCACGCTTACGATGGGCCGACATCTTTATCCCGCCCTCCCCCACTCTCGACTTCGCTCGAGCGGGGGGACCTCCATCGGATAGGTCCTGCCGAAGATGAGCTTCCACAGCGCCGCTGCCCAGTTGGTCACCCTCGCCGCCGAGGGCGAGGAGCACGGTGGCAACCACGAGAGCCTGAGCCCGCTGGTCACCGGTGGTGCCGCGTTCCTGATCCTGATGCTCCTGCTGTGGGTCACCACCCTCTTCAACCGCGACCGCTGAGGCACACCGTGTTCATAGCGGGGCACTCCGGGCACGCGCCGACCGGTGCCCTCAGGACGGGCCGGTAGGGTCTGCACGCATGGGAGAGCAGGACATGCCTACCGGTCCGTCGCACGGTCCGTCGAACCCGGGCAAGCGCCGCCTCGGCGTCATGGGCGGTACGTTCGATCCGATCCACCACGGGCACCTCGTGGCGGCCAGTGAGGTCGCCGCGCAGTTCCACCTGGACGAGGTCGTGTTCGTCCCGACCGGCGAGCCGTGGCAGAAGAGCCACCGCAGAGTCTCCCTGGCCGAGGACCGCTACCTGATGACGGTCATCGCGACCGCCGAGAACCCGCAGTTCTCGGTCAGCCGCATCGACATCGACCGCGGTGGGCCCACCTACACCGTGGACACCCTCCGCGACCTGCGGTCCCTCAATCCGGACACCGACCTCTTCTTCATCACCGGCGCGGACGCCCTGGGCCAGATCCTGACCTGGCGGGACAGCGAGGAACTGTTCTCCCTCGCCCACTTCATCGGGGTCACCCGGCCCGGCCACAACCTCGCCGACCCCGGCCTCCCCGAGGGCGGCGTCTCCCTCGTGGAGGTCCCCGCACTGGCCATCTCCTCCACGGACTGCCGCGCGCGGGTCGCCAAGGGCGACCCCGTCTGGTATTTGGTGCCGGACGGAGTCGTGCGCTACATCGACAAGCGCGAGCTGTACCGCGGCCAGTGAGCCGAGAGGGGCACCGGTGAACGACCGAAACGACGCGGACTACGGGGAGACCCCGTACGAACTCGTCGGCTACGACGAGTACGGGCAGCCTGTGTACCGCCAGGTCCCGCCCCGGCAGACCTACGACCCGTACGGCCGGCAGCAGGGCTACGGCTACGACCCGTACGCCCAGCGCGGCGGGCAGCAGCCCGCCTACCCCTCGTACGACACGGGTCAGCAGGCACCCACACCCGCCTACGACCCGTACGACACGGGTCAGCAGGCACCTACGCCCGCCTATGACCCGTACGACACGGGCCAGCAGTCGGCCACCCCCGCCTACGACCCGTACGACACCGGCCGGCAGGCCCCGGTCCACGACCCCCACGGCACCGGCACGCGCGTGCAGCCGGGCGCCGCGACCACGGACCCGTACGACCCCTACGGGCAGACCGCGAGCAGTGGGCAGCAGCCCCGTGTCGCCGAGCAGACCGCCTACATCCCGCAGCAGGCCGGACCGGCCGAGCCGAACGAGGCCCACGGGACCGGGTCCTACGGGACCGACGAGGACGCCGCCGCCTCCGCAGAGCCCCGACGGGACTACCGCACCGAGCAGTTCGCGTTCGTCGAGGATCCCGACGGGGACTCCGAGGACGTCATCGACTGGCTCAATTTCACCGAGAACCGCACCGAACGCCGCGAGGAGGCCAAGCGCCGCGCCCGCAGCCGCCTGGTCGCCCTGGTCGTCGTCCTCGCGCTGGCCGCCGTCGGCGGCGTGGGCTACCTCTGGTACGCGGGGAAGCTGCCCGGAGTGTCGTCGTCCGACGACTCCGGGACCGGCACCACGGCCGCCCCCGGCGCCCAGAAGCGGGACGTGATCGTGGTCCACCTGCACGACACCGCCCTCGGCGGTACGTCCACGGCCCTGCTCGTCGACAACACCACCACCGAGCAGGGCACCACCGTCCTGCTGCCCAACTCCCTCGTCGTCACCACCGACGACGGCACCACGACGACCCTCGCCAAGTCCGTCGACGGCGACGGCTCCGCCGGCACGCGCGAGTCGCTGGACACCGTTCTGGGCACCCGGATCCAGGGCACCTGGCGGCTGGACACCCCTTATCTGCAGAACCTCGTCGACCTCGTCGGCGCCATCGAGGTCGACACCGACACCGCCGTGCCCGACCCCGCCGCCAAGAAGAAGGGGCAGGCACCGCTCGTGAGCAAGGGCGAGGGCCAGACCCTGAGCGGCAAGATGGCCGTCGCCTACGCCACCTACCGCGCCGAGGGCGAGGCCCAGAACGCCCAGCTGAAGCGGTTCGGCCAGGTCATGCAGGCCGTCCTGCGCAAGGTGTCGTCCGATCCGCAGGGCGCCACCGTCACCGTGCAGACGCTGGCGCAGATCCTCGATCCCTCGCTCACCGACAAGGACCTCGGCGCCTTCCTCGCCAACCTCGCCGACCTCGCCAAGGGCGGCGACTACACGACCGCCCTGCTGCCCGTGCAGGCCGACGGCACGCTCAGCGCCGAGGCCGGCGGGAGCGTGGTCAGGGATGTCCTCGGCGGCACCGCGAAGAGCCCCGCCCAGGACGCGGCGGTCAGCGTCTCCGTGCAGAACGCCAGCGGAGTCACGGCCACCACCGAGGACGCGCGCGTGGTGCTCCTCAACGGCGGCTTCACCTTCCTGGACGCCGGCACGGCGGCGGGCACCGCGTCCGCGTCCAAGGTGCTCTACGCGGACGCCGTCGACAAGGAGAACGCCACCGAGGTCGCCAAGACCCTGGGCCTGCCCGACAGCGCGGTGGCGAAGGGCACGGTCCCGGCCAACGCGGACGTGACGGTCGTCCTGGGGAAGGACTACGAGCGCTCTTCGTCCTAGCCGGGGGACCGGTCACGGCGGGCAGGGTGTAATCGCGTGGGGCGCCGTCGGCGGCCGTGAGACCCTTGAGGTCAAACGACCGCCGACGGAAAGCCATGTAGTGACCGCCACTGACCGCTCCATCGAGCTCATCCGGACCGCCGCCCAGGCGGCTGCCGACAAGCTCGCGCACGACATCATCGCCTACGACGTCAGCGACGTGCTGTCGATCACGGACGCCTTCCTGCTGGCCTCCGCTCCCAACGACCGCCAGGTCAAGTCGATCGTCGACGAGATCGAGGAGCACCTCCAGAAGGAACTCGGCGTCAAGCCGGTCCGCCGCGAGGGCGACCGCGAGGCCCGCTGGGTCCTGCTCGACTACGTCGACATCGTCGTCCACGTCCAGCACAGCGAGGAGCGCGTCTTCTACGCCCTGGAGCGGCTGTGGAAGGACTGCCCCGAGCTGGATCTGCCCGCCGACGCCAAGGCGACCCGGGGCAAGGCCCAGGAACACGCCGAGCTCCAGGCCGCCGAGGACGCCGCAGAGCCGGGTGGTGATTGGTAATGACCGCACCGGGTGCCGAGGCCGCACCCGCGGCCGGCCGGACGCCGGGCCGCGGCCGGCGCGTCATCCTCTGGCGACACGGCCAGACCCTGTGGAACGTGGAGCGCCGCTTCCAGGGCACCACGGACGTCCCGCTGACGGAGACCGGCGTGGCCCAGGCCCGCCGGTCCGCCCGGCTGCTGGCCTCCCTCAAGCCCGACGCGATCGTCGCCTCCGACCTCCAGCGGGCCGCGAACACGGCCGCCGAACTGGCCGCGCTCACCGGCCTGGAGGTGACCCACGACGAGGCCCTGCGCGAGACGTACGCGGGCGTCTGGCAGGGGCTGACGCACGAGGAGATCGTCTCCCGGTTCGGCGACGAGTACACCGCCTGGAAGCGCGGTGAGCCCGTCCGTCGCGGTGGCGGCGAACTGGAGTCGGAGGTGGCCGACCGCGCCGCCCCCGTCGTGCTGCGGCACGCCGAGAAGCTGCCCGAGGACGGCACGCTCGTCGTCGTCAGCCACGGCGGCACGATCCGCACCACCATCGGCCGCCTGCTCGGCCTGGAGGCGCACAACTGGGAGAGCCTCGGCGGCCTCTCCAACTGCTGCTGGTCCGTCCTCGGCGAAGGCGCCCGCGGCTGGCGGCTCCTCGAGCACAACGCCGGCACGCTGCCGGAACCGGTCCTCGGCGACGACGACTGAGCGCCCACGGGCGGCCCGGACCCGGATTTCACTTTCCGGCAGGTCGCAGGCTAAAGTTCTTCTTGTTCGCCCCGCCGAGCGGGGCGAAACACCATGCGGCTCAGGTCGCGTGGCATGAGGGGCTATAGCTCAGTTGGTAGAGCGCCTGCATGGCATGCAGGAGGTCAGGAGTTCAATTCTCCTTAGCTCCACTGGTCGACACTCTGTCGAATTGTCAGAGATCGGTGTCGAAGATCGGTTTTGAGAAGATCCCGTCCCCCAGGGGGCGGGATCTTCTCGTTGTCCGGGCGGCGGCTCCGCCGGGCCGTGCGTCCCGAGGGCGCGGCGGACACCGGCGGCCTGTTCGCCACGGTCGCGAAGCTCGGTCGGTCGACCGGTGTCACGGCCTTCGGCGCACTCTTCCCGAACCGGCTTGAGTCACTCGGGGCCCTGGAGGCGTATACCTCTTGGAAGCGCTTCTCACATGCAAGTCCGCGCTCGCTGCGGCGGTCGCGCTCGGTGCCGTGTCCGGACTGGTACTGAGGCGTCGCTGACCGTATCGGCCCGGCCGTGGCAGAATCAAACGGCCGGAAGGGGGCGCGGCCCGACGGGAGGGAGTTGCGATGCCTGCGAGCATCCTCGGAGAGGGCGGTCACCTCTCCGACGCGGCGGTGACACGGAACACGGCCACCCGGCTCAGCTGCCCTTCCTGCGGTTCCGCGTTCGTGGCCCAGGTCCTCGGTGACAACGGAGGGATTTCCTACGTGTGCACGGCCTGCGGCCACAGCTGGAGCTGATCGATGGGTGCACACAGGCGAAAGTGCGACTGGTGCGGCAGTGGCACCCCGATCGTCCGCGACATGGAGCCGGTCAACCCGGACTACCAGTACTGGTGCGAGGAATGCGCGCGGGCGCTGATCATAAAAGGCGACCCGATCGAGACGTACCGGGAACTGGAGGGCGAGCCGATCTACGGCCGGCTTCTCGAGGAGCACTGCACGCTCAAGCGTTTCTACTCGTTCGTCACCGCCTGAAGTGACATTACGGGAGGAATCGGGGAGAACCGGACAGAGCGGAAACGATTTGGTGGTGCACCCCCAGGACCGTGTAATGTTGGCGTCGCCGCCGGGGAAGCCCGGCGGACACCGCAAGGGGCTATAGCTCAGTTGGTAGAGCGCCTGCATGGCATGCAGGAGGTCAGGAGTTCAATTCTCCTTAGCTCCACAGCAGATCCCGCCGGATCGAAAGATTCGGCGGGATCTTTTTTGTGTCCGCACGCGCGCGTGCGGCGTGCATGGGCCGAGGGGCCGCGCCGTCGGCCGGCCCCTCTCGCGGCGTGCGGGATCAGCGGCCCAGGGCGCGGCGGCCGCGGCCCTGGGAGAGCACCGGAAGGTTGCGGGAGGGCTCCTTCGCGCGCGTGTCCTCCTCGATCCGCAGGGCCAGCGCCGGACAGCGGCGCACCGCGCGCAGCGCCTTCGCCTCCGCGTAACGCGGCACCTTCGCCTGCGCGACCGTCGGGAAGCCGTCGGCGCCGAGTTGGAAGACCTCCGGGAGGATGTCCGCGCACAGGCCGTGGCCCCGGCACAGGGTCCAGTCCACGAAGATCTTCTGACGGCTGTCTGCGCCGTCCTCGGGCGTTCCGCCGGCCGAGATGCCCGCGGGGGTCATGCCGCCCTCGAAGAGCGGCAGAACGCCCTCCACGGGCCGTCCGCAGCCGTTTCCGAGGACATGAGCCGCCAGGTCGTCGGTGAACGCCTTGATGGTCGACTCCAGGAACATCGCGGAGCCGTCCGGGTGCGAGCAGGCACCGCGCCGCTTCACGTTCTTGGCGACCTGCTTGAGCGCTTCGAGGGCGGCCGGTCCGCCGCCGTTGATGATGTCCTCCAGGCCGCGCGCCGCGGCCGGCAGGCCGAGGTAGCAGGGACCGCACTGTCCCGCGCTCTCCTCGGCCAGCCACTGGGCCACGCGCAGCGACTCGCCCAGCGGGCAGGTCTCCTGGCTGATCGGCAGGATCGCACCGGCGCCGAGCGAACCGCCCACCGCGTCCAGGGAGTTACGGGAGACGACCGCCTCGTTGACCGTCGCCGCGTCGATCCACTTGCCGTGATACCCGCCGGTCAGCACGCCCTGCGGGACCGGCGGGGCGCCGGCCAGCTGGAGGACGTAGCGCAGCGGGACGCCGGTGGGGACCTCGATCACCATGGGGCGGGCGACCGCGCCGGAGACCGTCAGCATGACGGTGCCCGGCTCGTCGTACAGGCCGGTGTTGCCGTAGCGCTCCGGGCCGATGCGGGCGCCGATGGCCAGCTGGGCGAACGTCTCGGCGTTGGACAGCAGGGTCGGGGCGCCGCCGACGCCGTTCTGCGAGGCGCTGACCTTGCGGCCGGGCGGGATCGCCGGGCCGCCGTCGATGGAGCGGACGACGGACGCGGCCGCGCCGGTGACCATGCGGATCGGGTTGCGCTGGACGAACGCCCTCAGGGCCGAGCGCCGGCCGTTGCTGAGGCCGCGCTCGGCCAGTGCGGCCTCCATGGAGCGCTGGGTCGACTCCCGGGTGACCGCCACCACGAGCGTGCGGGCACCCAGTGCCTCGGCGACCAGCAGCGCACCGTCCAGGATGAGGTGCGGGGCCCGGTTGATCAGGACGGTGTCCTTGCGGCAGGCGGGTTCGTCCTCGCTGCCGTTGACGACGACGACCGGCCGTACGCCGCGCTTGATGGCCGCGTCGGCGACGGAGCGCAACTTCTTGTGGAAGGGGAAGCCCGCGCCGCCGCGGCCCTTCAGGTTGATGCGTTCGGAGAGCTGCGCGAGCTTCTCCCCGCCCATGGGTTCGAGCGGCCCGTGCACCTTCAGGTGCATGGGCAGGTCGAGTCTCTCGACAAGGTCGAAGCCCGACGTGAGCTGCGGAAGGCCGACCACGCGGACTTCCGGGACGTCGGGCAGGGCCTCGTTCACCTATAGCCTCCGGAAGGCGTGTTCCAAGGTTCGCCCGAACCCGGAGCGTCGAAGGACGCCCCGGGGGGTGGTTCATCGGCGGGACCGCTGTTGTACGTGTCGTTCGGGTTGTACGCGTCATACCGGGTGTTTGTCTCACCGGTGTCGTACACGTCACTCCCGCCGTACCCGCCGGTGCCCGGATTGCCATAGACCGGGATGTTGAATCCCGTGTCCTGGAGTGGGTCGTAGACCGACTGCGGGGCCTCGCCGACCGGCGGCGGAGAGGGGATCGGCCAGTTCCCGGAGGTGCTGCCGCCGCTGTCCACGCGCGGGACGGCCTCGGTGGCCTGCGTGTCGAACGCCAGGTCCATGCGCGCGGTCTGGTCGGCCGCGAACGACTGCTGCGCGCGCGGGGGCGACGAGACGGCGCGGTAGGCGGCGGCGAAGCCGTTCGCCGGCTCGGGCGCGGGCGGGTCGAACAGGGCCGAGGCCGGCGGCCCCGTGCGACGGGAGCCCGCCGGGTCGGCTTCCCGGGCGGGGCGGCTCTCGTACCCCGGCAGCGACCGGGACTCCGTCATCCGGGCCCGGCTCGCGTCCAGCGCGTCGCGGCCGGCCGGCTCGTCGGTGCCCAGGACCTCGGCGAAGCGGTCGGCGACCTTGCGCTTGAAGGGGCGCGGCGCGGAGCGCAGTGCGAGGGCGGCCATGACGCCCAGCAGGCACAGGCTGTACAGGATCACGAAGATCGGTTTGGCCGCGCGACCCGCGTAGAGTCCGTGGATCAGCGCGGCGCACCAGGCCGGGTAGGCCAGCATGTGCATCGCCCGCCAGCGGGCGGCCACCGGCGCCGGCGAGGCGAAGCGGCTGCGCAGCGCGCCGGTGACGCCCACGAAGATCATCAGCAGTCCGGCCAGCGAGCCGAGGCCGATCAGGCCGGCGGTCCCGGTGACGCCGAGCGAGAACGGGATGACCGCGGCGATGAACTGGGTGTGTTCCAGCGCGATCTTCGTGGTGATGTGCAGCAGCAGGAACGCGATCGAGGCGACCGCCGTCGTCCGGTGCACGGCCTGGCCGATGAGCCGCTGGCGCGTGTTGAGGAAGATCCGGTCCTGGGCGACCAGGCCCCAGATCACCGAGCAGCTGAGCGAGACGAGGGACAGCACGCCCGCGCCGAAGTTCAGGAACTCGCGGAACTGGTCGCCTCCGACCAGCACGACCACGGGTATGAGGAGCAGGACGACAGCGGACGCCACCCCGTAGGCCGACCGGCCCGGCTGGGGGAGCGAGCTGTTACTACGACGAGGGTTCATGGGGGCAACTCCGAGCAGTTTCGGGAAAGCGGTCCCGATGCCGAACTCTAAGTGGGCGCCATACCGATGGGTACGAGGTTTGAGTTATTGCGTTGTTATCAAAGGACAATGTGGCCACAGCGGTGTCCCTTAGTGGCTGTTACGCGAAGTAATCCCTGACCTTGGTTCAGTTGTCGGCGCGGTACGTACGTGTCCACCAGGCATACGCAAGCGCGTCGCGGCTTGCTCAAGCCCTGCGGTACCCTGAGGCCATGCGTGCCGTACGCCTTCTGCTTAGCGAGCCGCGCTGATCAGTCCCGAACGCCGGAGAACCGGATGGTTCGGAATCGGCGCGGCGGTCCCCTCCTGTGCGAGGGGATTTTTCGTTTCCTGAGTGGCAGCCGCTGGCAGAGACGATCGATGGAGCTTTGAGGACATGAGCGAGACGAACCCCGCTGCCACCGCCGAGGTGGCCGCGCCGCACCGGTACACGGCCGCCATGGCAGCCGACATCGAGGCACGCTGGCAGGACGTCTGGGACGCCGACGGCACCTACGCGGCGCCGAACCCGAAGGGTGACCTCGCGGGCGACCCAGCGGTCGTCGCCCGGCCGAAGAAGTTCATCATGGACATGTTCCCGTACCCCTCCGGTGCGGGCCTGCACGTCGGCCACCCCCTGGGCTACATCGCGACCGACGTCTTCGCCCGCTACCAGCGGATGACCGGCCACAACGTCCTGCACACCCTCGGCTTCGACGCCTTCGGCCTGCCCGCCGAGCAGCACGCCGTGCAGACCGGCGAGCACCCCCGGATCACCACCGAAGCCGCCATCAACAACATGAAGTCCCAGCTGCGCAGGCTGGGCCTGGGTCACGACAAGCGCCGGTCCTTCGCCACGATCGACCCGGAGTACTACAAGTGGACCCAGTGGATCTTCCTGCAGATCTTCAACTCCTGGTACGACGAGGAGGCGAAGCAGGCCCGTCCGATCGCCGAGCTGGTCGCCCGGTTCGAGTCCGGTGAGCGTGGCCTGCCCGGCGACCGCTCCTGGAGCGAGCTGAGCGACGTCGAGCGCGCCGACGTCCTGAGCGAGTACCGCCTGGCCTACGCCTCCGACGCGCCCGTCAACTGGTGCCCCGGCCTGGGCACCGTGCTGGCCAACGAGGAGGTCACCTCCGACGGCCGCTCCGAGCGCGGCAACTACCCGGTCTTCAAGGCCAAGCTGCGCCAGTGGAACATGCGCATCACCGCCTATGCCGACCGCCTGCTGGACGACCTGGACGCGCTGGACTGGCCCGAGGCCATCAAGCTCCAGCAGCGCAACTGGATCGGCC
Source organism: Streptomyces phaeoluteigriseus (assembly GCF_001896135.2). Taxonomy (GTDB): domain Bacteria; phylum Actinomycetota; class Actinomycetes; order Streptomycetales; family Streptomycetaceae; genus Streptomyces; species Streptomyces phaeoluteigriseus. The sequence continues at coordinate 6,051 of NZ_MPOH02000020.1, read as the reverse complement.
GCTCCGAGGGCGCCCGCGTCGACTTCCCGATCGACGGCGAGCACATCACCGTCTTCACGACCCGTCCCGACACCCTGTTCGGCGCGACGTACATGGTGCTGGCGCCCGAGCACCCCCTGGTCGAGACGTTCACCCCCGACGCCTGGCCCGAGGGCACGCACGACGTGTGGACCGGCGGCCACGCGACCCCGACCGAGGCCGTCGCCGCGTACCGCGCGCAGGCCGCCGCCAAGTCCGACGTCGAGCGCCAGGCCGAGGCCAAGGACAAGACGGGCGTCTTCATCGGCGCGTACGCGACCAACCCGGTCAACGGCGAGCGGATCCCCGTCTTCATCGCCGACTACGTCCTGATGGGCTACGGCACCGGCGCGATCATGGCCGTCCCGGCGGGCGACCAGCGCGACTTCGAGTTCGCGCGCGCCTTCGAGCTGCCGATCCAGTGCATCGTCGAGCCGACCGACGGCCGGGGCACCGACACCTCCACGTGGGAGGACGCCTTCGCCTCCCACGACGCGAAGATCATCAACTCGTCGAACGACCAGGTCTCCCTGGACGGCCTGGGCGTCGCCGAGGCCAAGGAGCGCATCACCGACTGGCTGGAGCGGTCCCGCGTCGGCGCCGGCACCGTCAACTTCCGGCTGCGTGACTGGCTGTTCAGCCGTCAGCGCTATTGGGGCGAACCCTTCCCGATCGTCTACGACGAGGACGGCATCGCCCACGCCCTGCCCGAGTCGATGCTGCCGCTGGAGCTGCCGGAGGTCGAGGACTACTCGCCGCGCACCTTCGACCCGGACGACGCCGACACCCAGCCCGAGACGCCGCTGTCGCGCAACGAGGACTGGGTCGACGTCACCCTGGACCTGGGCGACGGCCGCGGTCCGCGCAAGTACCGCCGCGAGACCAACACCATGCCCAACTGGGCCGGCTCCTGCTGGTACGAACTGCGCTACCTGGATCCGCACAACTCCGAGAAGCTGGTCGACCCCGAGATCGAGCAGTACTGGATGGGCCCGCGCGCGGGGCAGCCGCACGGCGGAGTCGACCTGTACGTCGGCGGCGCCGAGCACGCCGTGCTGCACCTGCTGTACGCGCGCTTCTGGTCCAAGGTCCTGTTCGACCTGGGACACGTCTCCTCCGCGGAGCCGTTCCACAAGCTGTACAACCAGGGCATGATCCAGGCCTACGTCTACCGTGACAGCCGTGGCATCGCCGTACCGGCGCTCGAGGTGGAGGAGCGCGACGGCGCGTACTACCACCAGGGCGAGAAGGTCTCCCGGCTGCTGGGCAAGATGGGCAAGTCCCTGAAGAACGCGGTCACTCCGGAGGCGATCTGCGCCGAGTACGGTGCCGACACCCTGCGCCTGTACGAGATGGCGATGGGCCCGCTGGACGTCTCGCGCCCGTGGGACACGCGCGCGGTGGTCGGCCAGTTCCGGCTGCTCCAGCGACTGTGGCGCAACGTCGTGGACGAGGCCACCGGTGAGGTCACCGTCGTCGACACCGAGCCGGACGAGGACACCCTGCGTGCCCTGCACAAGGCCATCGACGGCGTGCGCCAGGACCTGGAGGGCATGCGCTTCAACACCGCCATCGCCAAGGTCACCGAGCTGAACAACCACCTGACCAAGGCGGGCGGGCCGCTGGCCCGCACGGTCGCCGAGTCCCTGGTGCTGCTGGTCGCGCCGCTGGCCCCGCACATCGCCGAGGAGCTGTGGCGCAAGCTGGGCCACACCGACTCCGTCGTCCACCGCGACTTCCCCGTGGCGGACCCGGCGTACGTCGTGGACGAGTCCGTGACCTGCGTGGTCCAGATCAAGGGCAAGGTCAAGGCGCGCCTGGAGGTGTCGCCCGCCATCTCCGACGAGGAGCTGGAGAAGGTGGCCCTGGCCGACGAGAACGTCGTCAACGCGCTGGGCGGCGCCGGAATCCGCAAGGTGATCGTGCGGGCGCCGAAGCTGGTCAACATCGTGCCGGCCTGATGAACGCGGGTGCGTGACCGGCGCGGGTGCGTGCGGTCGAGGCGGGTGCGTGACGAGCGCGGGTGTGTGCCGTCGAGGCCGGCGAGTGACGGTCGCGGGTGCGTGCGGTTGAGGACGGTGCGCGCTTCGGGGTAGTCCCCTACGGGCAGGTTCGGGGTTCCGGTGGAACTCAGGGCCTGCCCGTAGCGTTTACCGTTGAAGAGCGGCGCGTGGCGTGCCGCGTCGGGACCGGAGGAGGAGCTCGTGGAAGCAGTGATCGCGATCTTTGCCCTGCTTTTCGTGCTCTTCCTGGCGGTGGGCGCCTACGCGACGGTGAAGGTCGTCGGCGCCGCCAAGCGCGGCGTGGACCGCACCATCACCCAGGCCCGCCGCACCGTGGAGGACCACACCCTGCGGGCCAAGTCCTTCGCCCAGTTCGGCCCGGCCGGTGAGATCGCCCAGCTCCGCCTCAAGCTCCGCACGTCGATGCGGGCCACCCAGGAGGCGCTTCAGGCGGGCGTCGCCGAGGACGAGTCCCTCAAGGAGTCCCTCGCCCTGTTCGCGCGCCTCAGCGGACACGGGCGCGAACTGGACGACGAACTCAAGCGACTGGAGACCGAGCCCGACCGGGCCACCCTCGTCGAGCGGCTGCCGTCGCTGCGCGAGCGCACCGAGCGGGTCACGTCTCGGCGGACTCGCTGCGCTGGGCCGCCCGCGACCGGGCGCGCCGCTTCGCCGACGACGACCTGGACACCCTCCACGCACAGATCGACCTCGAGGCCGGGGCCCTGCGCCACTGGACCACCGCGGACGACCCCGCGCAGGCGCAGGCATCGCCCTCCTGGCCCGAGGCGCCCGCCGCCGACGGTGCGACCGGCGGACAGACCTGGCCCGAGACGCCAGCCTCGCGCGCGCCGGAGCCGCCCACCCGGCCCGCCATCACCCCGCCGGGGCCGCGTCCCACCTACCCCTGGCAGAAGAAGCCCCGGCCCGAGAGCACCACCTGAGGACCGTCCGGCGCGGTACCGATCCGGTCAGGGTCGACCGGCCGCGAGGGGCCGGACTCCCCTCCTGCGGATACGGCAGGTAACCTCCAGCTCATGTCCCGCCATGTCGCTATCGTCACGGATTCAACGGCCTACCTGCCGCAGCGGACGATGGAGCGCCACGGCATCACCGCGGTGCCCCTGACCGTAGTCCTCGGCGACCAGGCACTCGAAGAGGGCACCGAGATCTCGACCCGCTCCCTGGCCCAGGCACTCCAGAAGCGACGCTCCGTCACCACCTCGCGCCCCAGCCCCCAGGTCTTCGCGGAGACCTACCGCAGGGTCGCCGAGGCCGGCGCCACCGGCATCGTCTCCCTGCACCTGTCCGCCGAACTGTCGGGCACTCACGACGCGGCGGTCCTCGCGGCCCGCGAAGCGCCGGTGCCGGTCCGGGTGGTGGACACCGGCATGATCGCGATGGCGCTCGGATTCTGCGCGCTCGCGGCGGCCGTGACCGCCGAATCGGGCGGCACGGTCGACGAAGCGGTCACGGCCGCGGAGAAACGTGCCGCGGGCACCTCCGCCTTCTTCTACGTCGACACCCTCGACTATCTGCGCCGTGGCGGCCGCATCGGCGCCGCCCAGGCCCTCCTCGGCTCCGCGCTCGCGGTCAAGCCGCTGCTCCAGCTCGACGACGGACGCATCGAGCCCCTGGAGAAGGTGCGCACGGCGTCGAAGGCGATCGCCCGCCTCGAGGAACTCGCCGCCGACCGGGCGGGCAACGCACCGGTGGACATCGCCGTCCACCATCTCGCCGCCCCCGACCGGGCGTCGGCCCTGGCCGACCGGCTGCGGGCCCGGGTCCCCGGTCTGGTGGAGCTGCATGTGAGCGAGGTCGGCGCGGTGATCGGCGCGCACACCGGGCCCGGGTTGCTGGGAGTCGTGGTCTCGGCCCGGTGAGGAGCGGCCACCCCACTCCTGCGGGTGGCGGAGTTGTCCACAACCGGGCGGTCGTCCCCGGGAATTGAGCAAGATCATCGCGGTTCCGCGAAGTGTCCCATTCTCGTGGCATGGCACTTCGATCACGCACACGGACGACCACCGCGACGAGTGGACCCGGGCGCGGGCCCGGCTCCGACGGACGCGTCCGACACCGACGGTCACCGGCACGCAGCCGGGTGGGGAACCGCCATGCCTCGGCGGAGGAGCTGCGCCGACGGGCGGAGCTGTTGTTCGGGGAACGGGGCGGCGAGCGGGGGGAGTCGGGGATGGGACGCCGGGAGACGGCGGCTCAGGAGGTACGGCCGGGGTGGTGAGCGGGGACCGCGCCGCGGCCGAGGACGGTGACCGTTCGGCGGTGCCCCGTGGGCCGGGGGACTGGCGGGAGCGGGCCGGGCTGGCTCTGCGGGAGCGGCTGCCGGTGTGGGCGCAGGCGCGGTGCGGGCTGGAACGCGGGAGCGTGCTCGCGCTGGCCGTCGTGGTGGTCGCCGTGTCCGCGTTCGCCGTCCAGCACTTCTGGACCGGGCGCGCGCAGCCTGTGCGGGCCCCCGAGGTGGTGCGGGCGGCCGCTCCCTATGGAGGGGATGAGGGGGGCGGGCCGATCGAGCCCTCACCCTCGGTTGCGGCGTCCGGTGCAGCGGTGGGTACGGCGGAGGCGGAGATCGTGGTCGACGTCAGCGGCAAGGTCCGCGACCCCGGCATCCACCGGCTGCCGGCCGGTTCGCGGGTGGTCGACGCGCTGACGGCGGCCGGTGGGGTGCGGCCGGGTACCGACACCGACGGCCTGAACCGGGCGCGGTTCCTCGTGGACGGGGAGCAGGTCGTCGTGGGCGGACCGCCGGGGGCCGGCGTCCCGGCGGCGGGAGGCGGATCAGGGGGTGGCGCGGTGGGAGCGGGGCCCCCGGCTCCCGTCTCCCTCAACACGGCCACCGTGGACCAACTCGACACGCTGCCGGGAGTGGGGCCCGTGCTGGCGCAGCACATCGTCGCCTACCGGACGCAGCACGGTGGTTTCCGTTCGGTGGACGAACTGCGCGAGGTCAACGGCATCGGCGAGCGACGTTTCTCCGATCTGAGGAATCTGGTGCGGCCATGAGGGGGGAAGGGGCTTCGGACGGAGGGGCGCGGCGGGCGGACCTGGTGGTGGACGGGGCCGGGCGGCCAGGAGCACCGACCGGGGCCGATGCCCCACCGCATGCGCGCCGAGCCGTGCACGCCGCTTCCGGGAGCCGGCTCGGGGCTTCGCACCCGCGGCAGGAAGGGCCGGTCGATCTGCGGCTCGTACCGCCCGCGCTCGCGGCCTGGGCCACGGCGGCACTGATGCTGGACGCCTCGCCCCGGCTGGTGGGTTGCGTCGTGCTCGTCTGCGTGATCGTGGCCGGGGTGCTCCTGGGAGGGTGGGGCAGCCGGGCGCGGGGAGGGCGGGCATCGGTTGGCGGCGGTCTCCCGCCGGACGGGGGAGGAGACGGGACGACCGGTCCACCGTGAGCGGCCCTCGGACGCCCCGAGGGACCGACCGACGGACGGGCCGGCGGACGGGCCGGCGGATGGGCCGGCGGATCGGGCCGGCGGATGGGCCGGCGGATGGGCCGGCGGACGGGCCGGCGGATGGGCCGGCGGATGGGCCGGCGGATGGGCCGGCGGATGGGCCGAGAGGCCGATCGCCGGGGAGGGCACCGGGTCGGCCGCGGGGGCGGACGCCGGGTCCGGCGCCGGATCGGCCGCCGGGTGCTCGGTACGGGTGGTCGCGGATGACCGGGGCAGCGGTGCTGCTCTGCGCGGCCGCGGCCGGAGCGTCCGCCGGGCTGCACGGGGCCGATCTGCGGAGAGGCCCGGTGCCGGTGCTGGCGCGGGAGTACGCGACCGTCACCGCCGAGGTGGAACTGACCTCGGACCCGCGCCCTGCCCGGCCCAGGGTGAGGGGGAACCACATGACCCCGGATTCGGTGCTGATCGAGGGGGAGGTGCGGAGCGTGGCCTCGGGCGGGGCGGCAGGGACGGCCGCGGTGGCCACCCGGGCACCGGTGCTCGTGATCTTCGGCATCACCTGGCCGGGCGGCTGGATCTTCTCCGTGTCGATCATCGCGACCGGGATCACCGGAGCGCCG
>NZ_MPOH02000002.1:246088-276903 GCF_001896135.2 Streptomyces phaeoluteigriseus | reverse complement strand
CGGCGTCCCCTCCGAACGCGGGAAGAACTCGTACCAGGAGCCGTACAGCGCCCGCTCCCGCTCCACCAGCAGCGGCATGGCGGCACTGGCGGAGACGAACTCCCGGAAGGGATGACGGGTCAGGACCTCGTCCACCTCCGGGTCCAGCGCCGCCGCATACCGCTCGGCCACCGGCAGCGAGTCGTCGAGCAGCCGCCGCGCCGCCTCCCGCACCACCGCCCGCGCCGGACCGCGCGGCACACGGGCCGCCGCCCGCTCGTAGAGGTGCCCGCCCTCCTCCAGTACCAGACCCGTGTCGATGTCCGCGGGAATCTTGATCTCCGCGTGCCGGCGCCAGGTCGTGACCGGATCGCTCCAGGCCTCCACGGTGTACGTCCAGTGGCCCACCTGGTCGAGCGTCACCTCGGCACCCCAGCGGTCGGTGCCCGGCGCGAGTTCCCGCATCGGCGTCCAAGGTCCACGGCGGCCGTCCGGGTTCTTGAGGACCACGTTCGCGCCGATGGCGTCATGGCCCTCGCGAAACACCGTCGCGGTGATCTCGAACGTCTCACCGCTCACGGACTTGGCCGGCCGCCGGCCGCACTCCACGCGCGGATGGACGTCCCGCACCGGGATACGGCCGATCGCTCTGGTGGACCTCACGCTGCACCTCCGCAGTACCGAAAAAGGTTTCTGTCGCCCGCTGTCGGATGCCCCGGCCGAAGCGGCCGGGGGGCGCTACCTCTCCGCCGCGATACGCAGCGTCGGCCGGGTCGCCGTGAGCCGCGTGACGCCGCTCCTCCGGGTCGCCCCACCGCGCAGCAGACGGGTGTCCGCGCCCGCGCGCAGGTACTGCTCGGCGGCGTCCGCGGCCTCCCGCGCGCAGCGCTTGCCCATCAGAACGCACAGGGTGTAGCCGCAGTCCTCGAAGGTGGCCCGTACCGCGCGGTCGCCCGGGCGCGCGAGCATCACCCGTTCCCAGGCGCGGTAACTGCGCAGGCGTCTGGCCACTTCGGTCTTCGCTGGTAGCAGCATGGCGCTGTTCACCTTCCGGGAGTTCGAGAGGTACGTCGCCCCGCGGCGAGCGGGTCGGCCATGTAAGCAGAGGTGCGAAACCGTCTAAACCTCCCGAGGCCTTCACTTATGGTGCATGGCCGACAACCCAACGTCCTGTTGGATCTTGATTGTGGTGTGCTCGTGTTGCACGAATGGCGTAGCAGCCTCACTGTGGTTGTGACTCAGGAGCGATCAACGCTCACGCTCCGTGTTCGGGGCTCGGCCCGTCGGGCCGAGAGGGAGTGGAGCCTCGCCGGTGAGGAGACGAACGAGATGAAGACCGCAGTGCCCTGCTACTACCACCTCGACGTGGACGTGAGTCCGGACCGGGTCGGACAGGTCAGGCGCATCCTGGCCGCACACCTGAAGTACTGGGACCTCGACACGCTCGTCGAACCCGTGTGCGGTGGAACGGAGATGCTGCTCAGAGCGATCGACGAGCACGCCACGGACAAGCACACCTCGGTCGAGCTGTGGTGGAACGGCCAGCACCTGATCACGGCAGTCGGCGGCGACGACCGGGACCTGCGCCCGGACCAGGACCTGCGTGGTTGCCTGGAACGCATCGCCGCCATGAGCGACGGCTGGGGCTGCTGCGCCACCGCCACCGGCAGCAAGGTCATCTGGTTCTCGCAGCGGGCTCGCGCCGGCGAGCGCGTCCCGCTCGTGCCGACCCTCCCGGAGGGAGACCTGAGCGAGATGCTCCAGGTGCCGCGCGAACTGCCCGTCACGGCCCTCGCCGCCGCCGCGGAACAGACGCACGGCGTCCTGGAGGGCGCCCGGTGACCTCTCGGACGTACCGGAACGCAGGGGTGCCCGCCTGGAGCGGGCGCCCCTACCCGTTGGGCGCCGACTTCGACGGGAACGGCACCAACTTCGCCCTGTTCAGCGAGGTCGCGCACCGCGTCGACCTCATCCTCTTCGACGAGGACGGCGGCAGCCGCAGCGTGCCCCTGACCGAGGTCGACGGCTTCGTCTGGCACGCCTACCTGCCGGGCGTCGGTCCCGGCCGGCGCTACGGCTACCGCGTGCACGGCCCCTGGGACCCGGCCGCCGGCCACCGCTGCAACCCGGCCAAACTGCTCCTCGACCCCTACGCGCGCGCCGTCGACGGACAGATCGACAACCACGCCTCGCTGTTCGAGCGGGCCGGGGACCGCCCCGATCCCGAGGACAGTGCCGGGCACACCCTGCTCGGCGTGGTCACCGACCCGGCCTTCGACTGGGGCGCGGACCGGCCGCCACAGCACTCCTACGCCGACACGGTGATCTACGAGGCCCATGTGCGCGGTCTGACCCGCACCCACCCCGACGTCCCCCCGGAGCTGCGGGGCACCTACGCCGGCCTCGTCCACCCCGCGGTGACCGGGCACCTCACCTCGCTGGGCGTGACCGCGATCGAGCTGATGCCCGTGCACCAGTTCGTGCAGGACGGCTTCCTGACGGACCGGGGCCTGTCCAACTACTGGGGCTACAACACCATCGGCTTCTTCGCCCCGCACAACGCCTACGCCGCCCACGGCACCCGGGGCCAGCAGGTCACCGAGTTCAAGACGATGGTGAAGGAGCTGCACGCGGCGGGCCTCGAGGTGATCCTGGACGTCGTCTACAACCACACCGCCGAGGGCAACGAGAAGGGCCCCACCCTCTCCTTCCGCGGCATCGACAACTCCTCGTACTACCGCCTGGTCGACGGGGACTGGTCGCACTACTACGACACCACCGGCACCGGCAACAGCCTGCTGATGCGGCATCCCTACGTCCTTCAGCTGATCATGGACTCGCTGCGGTACTGGGTGACCGAGATGCACGTCGACGGCTTCCGCTTCGACCTCGCGGCCACCCTGGCCCGCCAGTTCCACGAGGTCTCCCGGCTGTCGGCGTTCTTCGACCTGATCCAGCAGGACCCGGTGATCAGCCGGGTGAAGCTGATCGCCGAACCGTGGGACGTCGGCGAGGGCGGATACCAGGTGGGCAATTTCCCGCCCCTGTGGTCGGAGTGGAACGGCCGCTACCGCGACACCGTGCGGGACTTCTGGCGGACCGAACCCGGCTCGCTCGGCGAGTTCGCCTCCCGCCTGACCGGCTCCTCCGACCTGTACGCGCACAGCCGGCGCCGCCCCCGCGCCAGCGTCAACTTCGTCACCGCGCACGACGGGTTCACCCTGCGGGACCTCGTCTCCTACAACGACAAGCACAACGAGGCCAACGGCGAGGGCAACCGGGACGGCGAGAGCGACAACCGGTCCTGGAACTGCGGGACCGAGGGCGAGACCGACGACCCGGCCGTGCTCGAACTGCGCGCCCGCCAGCAGCGCAACCTCCTCGCCACCCTGCTGCTGTCCCAGGGCATCCCGATGATCTGCCACGGCGACGAACTCGGCCGCACCCAGCGCGGCAACAACAACGCCTACTGCCAGGACAACGAGGTCTCCTGGATCGACTGGCGGGCCACCCCGCAGCGGCGCGACCTCGTCGACTTCACCCGGCGGCTCATCGCGCTGCGCTCGGCCCACCCCGTGCTGCGGCGGCGCCGCTTCTTCCGCGGCGAGACCGTCACCCACGCCGGCCAGCCGCTGCCCGACCTGGTGTGGCTGTTGCCGGACGCCCGCGAGATGACCGACCGCGACTGGCAGCGCTCCGACGCGCACTGCGTGGGCGTGTTCCTCAACGGCGACGCCATCGCCGAACCCGATCCGCGCGGCCGGCCCGTCGTCGACGACTCGTTCCTGCTGCTGCTCAACAGCTACTGGGAGCCCGTCGTGTTCCGGCTGCCCGGCACCGAGTTCGGGGAGCGCTGGGCGGTCCGCGTCGACACGGTGGAGCCGGACGGCGGGCCGGACGAGACGGAGTTCAAGGCGGGCGCCGCGGTGGCGGTGGAGGCCCGCAGCCTCATCGTGCTCTCCCGCCCGCCCCGGCGCTCCGAGTAGGCGCGGCTCAGCGGGCGGGCTGCGAGGTCACCGTGAACTGGGCGCCGTCGGGGTCACGCAGTACGGCCTCGTCGGCGCCCTTGACCAGCACGCTGCCGCCGTGTCGCTCGGCGTCCCGTGCGCAGGCCGCCACGTCCCGCACCGCGAAGTGGACCTGCCAGTGCGGCCGGATCGTCGGATCGGGGGCCGCCTCCAGGGCGCCCGACTCGATCCGGGCCACGACATCGCCCCGGCTGCGCAGCACGACCTCGCCGCCCTCGTAGTGCACCTCGCAACAGCCCGGCCGGTCGCTCGCCCAGTCGAGGATCTCGCCGTAGAAGATGGCGGAGTCGAAGGCGTTGCGGGTGTGCAGCCGGATGAAGGCGGGGGCGGCCTGCCGCCAGGCCTCCCAGTTGCCGAGCAGCGGGCCCTCCCAGACGCCGAAGGTCGCGCCGTCCCGGTCGGCCAGCAGTGCCGCCCGGCCGGGCGGCAGCGAGATCGGCCCCACGGCGACCGTGCCGCCCCGCTCCCGCACGCGGGAGGCCACCTCGTCCGCGCTGGGCACGGCGAAGTACGGCGTCCAGGCGACCGCCATCTGCCACACCGAGGCGACGGCGGCGATGCCGGCCACGGGGACGTCGTTCACCAGAGCCGTGCGGAAGTGGTCGCCGAGGCTGCCCCTGCGCCACTCCCAGCCGAGGACGGCCCCGTAGAACCTCTGCGTGGCCTCCATGTCCCGGCTGGTGAGGCTCACCCAGCAGGGCGCCCCGAACACGGAGTGGGTGGAGACGACCTCCTTCGCACCGGAGGCGGCGGACGGGCGGTGATGGTTCATGGCACTCGCGTTCCTGGTCGATCGACGGCGGCCGGTGGATGTGGCACCAGTGTCCCGCCGGACCCTGCCACGGCGCCTGCCGAGTGACCCGGTGGCACGATGGAGGTGTGCCACGAGTACCGCGCGGATCCCGCGACGAAACGGACCGGATCGTCGAACTCCAGAAGGAAGTCGGTCAGCTCAAGGACGCCGTGGCCTCCCACGCTGTCGTGGACCAGGCGATCGGGGTGATCGTCGCCCTGGGACGGATGGCGCCGGACGGGGGATGGACGGTGCTGAGAGAGGTCTCCCAGCACACGAACATCAAACTGCGCGACGTCGCGGAGCTGATCCTCTTCTGGGGCCGCAGCGGGCAGATCCCCGAGGAGATCCGCGCGGCCCTGGAGGACGCGGTGGACCGCCACGGCCCGCCCCGGATCCCCGGCGCGCCCCCGCTGGAGTGACATCCGCTGGAGTGACATCCGCCGGAGTGATGTCCGGTGGAGCGCGGTCCGGTGCCCGCCGCGTCAGTTGGCTCCGGCGGTGATCTCCTCGCGCAGCCGCTCGAAACAGCTGCTCAGCAGCCGCGAGACGTGCATCTGTGAGATGCCGAGCTGCTCGGCGATGCTGCTCTGCGTCATACCGCCGAAGAAGCGCAGGTACAGGATGGTCCGCTCGCGTTCCGGCAGGGCCCGCAGGCACGGCGCGACGGCCACCCGGTCGACGACGGTGTCGTATCCGGGGTCGGGGTCGCCCAGGGCGTCCTCCAGCGCGTAGCCGTCGGTGCCGGGCATCCCGGCCTCCAGCGACAGCGCCGAGAAGCACTCCAGTGCCTCCATGCCGGTGCGGACCTCGTCCTCGGTCAGGTGCGCGTACTCAGCGATCTCGGCGAGGGTCGGGGCACGCCCCGACGTGGTCTGGGAGAGGTCCTTGGTGGCGTGCCGTACCCGGTTGCGCAGGTCCTGGACCCGGCGCGGGACGTGCAGCGTCCACATGTGGTCGCGGAAGTGGCGCTTGATCTCGCCGGTGATCGTCGGCACCGCGTAGGCCTCGAAGGCGCGGCCGCGGTCGGGGTCGTAGTGGTCGACGGCCTTCACCAGTCCGAGGGCCGCCACCTGGTAGAGGTCTTCGAGGGACTCGCCGCGCCCGCGGAAGCGGACGGCGATGCGCTCGGCCATGGGAAGCCAGAGCCGGACCAGTTCGTCGCGGAGCGCCTGGCGCTCGGGGCCGTCGGGCAGCTCGGCGAGCCGAACGAAGGATTCGGCGGTGTCCGGGGCGTCGTCGTGGGGGTGCTGCTTCGTTCTGACGGTGGTACGCATCGCGCGCGCCTCCCTCAGGCAGGTGCCGGTGGATGGACGGACACCGTGGGAAGCGCGCGCGGACCTGGCGGAGTACCCGGGGCCGGCCCGTACGGCGGGTTCCCACGGAGGTGCCTCCTGTCCGAAGCACTTGTGGTCAGATTCCCGCTCTAGGCCCTTCTGAAACAGTTCACCCCATTTACGCCTTTTGTGGAAGTCTCTCCCCGGCTCGGCCCCTGTTCCTGGCCCTGCGGGGTCCCTGTTGACTCCCTCGCGGACATCGTCCTCGGCCGCGACAGCCTGCTGGGCTTCCGCCGGGCGATCACGATGCCACTGTTCTTCACGGGGTCGACCCGCTCAGCTGCGAGGTGCACGCCCTGTGCCGACTCCTCCCCGGTACGCCCGCGCACCTGGCGCCCGAGTTCGGGCTCGGGATCACGGCCGCCCCTCCCTGCTCGGCCGGCCAGCCCGCCGACGTCCGCCGATCTTGCCCGCGACGTGATGTGCGGCACGCCCGCCGGGCCGCCCGCCTGGCACGGAACGGGATTCTTCCTGCGCACGGCTTGATCACCGATCAAAGGGGGTGAAGCCGCTGGCCACGGCGCATTCCGCTCATTTGACAGTCCGCCGAGCCCACGGATAGGAAGCAGCCGGTAGAAGTCGAGAGGTGGACTGTGTACGAGCCGAACGTGGTCGGGGACTGGCACGAGTACGACGAGCATGCCGGCCTGCGCGTCCGCGTCCACCGTCTGGAGCAGGCGGAGCCGCCCCGGGGACGCGACGACGCCGCCGAAGGGCTGACGTACTTCACCCTGCGGGTGACCGTCGAGAACCGCGGCGAGCAGAGCCTCGGCGTCCACCTGGAGGACGGGCAGATCGACGTGCGGATCGGGCCCGACGGGGAGAGCGCCTTCATCGACTGGCGCAACTCGCAGTTCATCGAGGGCTTCGACGTCTACCCGCTGCGCCGCGCCACCGCGGTCCTGTACGCCGCCGGACCCGAGGCCGCGCTCGGACAGATCGACGTGCAGATCCAGTTGCGCGTCGAGGAGGAGTGGGCCGGGCGGCGGATGTGGGTCGGCGGCGTCGGCCTGCACGAGGGGCCCGCCGGGGCACCCGCCGCGGTCCGCGACAGCCTGGCCCGCCAGGTGAGCAAGTTCCTGCGCGACCAGGCCGAAGAGGGCACGGGCACCGCCTGACGCGCTGCCCGGGGCCCCGCTCCGCTCAGTGCGGGATGCCGTCGATGATCTCGCGGGCGCCCTGACGCAGCAGCGCGACGGCCACCGAGGTGCCCAGCGTGGCCGGGTCGAGGCGGCCCGCCCACTCGTGGGCGTTCAGCCTGGTCTTGCCGTCCGGGGTGAACACGCAGGCCCGCAACGAGAGTTCGCCGCCGCGGTCCACCCGGGCGAAGCCGGCGATGGGGCTGTTGCAGTGGCCCTGGAGGACGTGCAGGAACATCCGCTCGGCGGCGGCCTCCCGATGGGTGTCCGGGTCACCGAGCCCGCTGACGACGTCGATCAGCTCGCCGTCGCCCTCACGGCACTGGAGGGCGAGGATGCCCGCGCCGATCGGCGGCATCATCGTCTCCGGCGACAGGACCTCGCTGATCACGTCCGTCCGGCCGATGCGCTCCAGGCCCGACACCGCGAGCAGCAGCGCGTCCGCCTCGCCCGCGGCGAGCTTCGCCAGCCGCCGGTTGGCGTTGCCGCGGAACGGCACGCACTCCAGGTGCGGGTGGATAGCGGCCAGTTGGGCGACCCGGCGCACCGAGGAGGTGCCGATCCGCGTGCCCGCCGGGAGTTCGTCGAGGGTCAGCCCGCCCGGATGGACGAGGGCGTCGCGGATGTCGTCCCGCTTGAGGAACGCCGCGAACACGGTGCCGGCCGGGAGGGGCCGGTCCGCCGGGACGTCCTTGACGCAGTGCACCGCGAGGTCGGCCTGGCCGGCCAGCAGCGCCGCGTCGACCTCCTTGGTGAACGCGCCCTTCCCCTCGACCTGGGACAGGTCCCCCATCCACTTGTCGCCGGTCGTCTTCACGGGGACGACCTCGGTGCGCACCCCGGGACGCAGGGCGGCCAACTCCGCGCGGACGCGCTCCACCTGGGCCAGGGCCATGGGCGAGTCGCGGGAGACGATGCGGATCAGTTCCGGAACGGACATGCGGGACACGATAGACCCTCGGGAGGTCACTGTTCGACGGTCAGGGTGAAGCGCGTCTTGTCCTGGGCACGGGCGCCGAGCCGGTCGTAGAAGCGGATCGCGCCCTCGTTCCAGGTGGGTGTCTGCCACTGGATCTCGGTGAGGCCGAGGGCGCGGGCCTCGGCGGTCACCGCGTCCATCAGCAGTGCGCCGAGTCCCAGACCGCGCTGTCCGGGGACGAGGAACAGGCAGTCCATGTGCAGGTACTCGAGGCCGTCCCAGGTGGACAGCGCGGGCGCGCAGGTCGCGTAGCCGACGACCTCGCCGTCCGGAGACTCGGCGACCAGGCAGCGCAACCGGAGGGCCGAGGTGCCGAACAGCAGTGCGTCGAGGCGTGCGGCGAGGTCGGCCGCGGGGGGTGCGGCGCGCTCGTACTCGGCGTGCATCCGGGCCAGTTCGGCCACCCGGGGGAGATCGCCGGGGCGGGCGTGGCGCACCACGGGCGCGTCGCTCATCGCACGTCACCGGCGTAGGTGTCCGCGCTCCACGCGGTGAGACGGCCGGGCAGCGGGCCGGTCCCGCTCAGGACGTGCCGGGAGTACGCGTCCCGCTCGTGCGCGAGCAGAGCCGCCTCCCACACGCAGGGCGCCAGCCCCGCACGGCCGGGGCGCAGCGACTCCGGCCGGCCCGCGGGGCCCGTGAAGATCGCGAGGTCCGCCATGTGCCCCTCGGTCCAGGTGTGCAGCAGCAGGTAGTCGCCGTCGCCGCCCGCGTGCACGAGCAGCACCGACAGGCCGAGCGAGCCCCGCTCCCGGCCGAGCGCGAGATGACCCGCGGCGATCCGCAGTGCCGCCCGCGTGTCCTCTTCGACGACCGCGCGGCCCGGCGCCTCCAGGGCGTACGCCTTCACGAGGTGGCCGGCCACCTCCCGGGTCCCCAAGGGCTGGGCCGCACGGTCGTGGTGGCCCTCGGCCAGGGCGAGCAGGCCCTCCGCGTCGACGGCGGAGGGCAGTTCCTTCGCAAGATCCATACGGTCATCATCGGATGCCGGGACCGACCGCACCAGGGGCGGACCGGCCCCGGTCACCGGGTCACGCGTACGCGTCGAAGGTGACGCCGGACGGCTTCGCCGAGTTGAGGTGGTTGCCGAAGTTGGCGTCCTTCAGGCCGAAGTTGGCGCTGCCGAAGTTGTAGGCGCTCAACTTGTCGCGCACGCCCGCCGGGTAGCCGTTCCAGCCGACCAGCGGGGGGTACTGCCAGGTGCCCTTGTGGTTCTCCGGCGGCTCGTCGCCCGAGCCGGCCAGTCGGAAGCAGTGCGTGCTGATGCCGTCCTTGTGGTAGACGACCTTCGCGTGCGTACCGTCGAAGCGGACGCCGGAGGCGGCGGTGACGGTGAACGAGCCGTGGTTGGACGTCGAGACGTACTTCACCGCGTTGTTCTGCACCCACACCACGACGTGCTCCCAGTCGTGACGGTGTCCGCCGATGCTGCTGCCCGCTATCGCCTGGTCCTTCTCGAAGTACAGGCCGTACAGGTAGGCGCACCAGCCGTTGTTGCACTTGTAGCGCGAGTAGCTGTTGGTGTTGTCGAGGTCCGAGGCGTCACGGCAGCTGCCGTTGAGGGCGCCGGTCGGGTTGAGGCCGCCGTTGACCGTCCCGTCGGGGCCGATCGCGGGGGTGGCGTAGCAGCCGTCCGTGTCGTAGTCGAACGCCGGCAGATAGGCGCGCTCGCCCGCTTCCGCGTTGGCCGGGAGGGCGGTGGGCGGAGCGGCGTACGCGACCGTGGGGACGGCGACGACGAGCGCGGCGGCACCGGCGAGTCCGGTGAGCCATCTCCTGCGGTGCTTCTTGAACGTGGGTGACGACACTGCGTCCTCCTCGGGACCGGGCGCAGCCGAACGGCTGTGGGGGAGTGGGGAGTTCAGCTTCCCCGATCTTCACTTCCGCGCCAAGGGGTCGCGGGCGTCCCGGTGGTGAAGCGCAGCCCAATAAACGGTTGCTGACGCCGCGTCAGTCGCTGGGCGAGGCGGGGAGGTCGGCCGCCGACTCCTCGGGCGTCAGGTCGGTGCGCAGCCGGAGCCAGGACGGCTGGCGCAGCATCCCCGCCCGGGTCCGGGTGCTGTAACGGACCTCGCCCACCAGGAGGGGCCGGACCCAGCGGGCGCCCGGCGCCGCCGGAACCGCGTCGAAGGGGCACACCTCGGTCGCCGCCTCCCGCAGCAGCGCGGCGAGTTCGGTGCGCTCGGCCTCGTTCCAGCCGGTGCCCACACTGCCGACGTACCGCAGGCCGCTCCCGGTGCGCTGGCCGGCCAGGACCGCGCCCGGCAGACCGGTGAGCCGGCCCTTGCCGGGCAGCCAGCCGCCGACGAGGACGTCCGCCGTACGCATGTTGCGGATCTTGATCCAGGCCCGGGACCGCACGCCGGGTTCGTACGGCGAGTCCAGCCGTTTGCAGACCAGCCCCTCCAGGCCGTGGGCGCGGGTCGCTTCGAGGGCCTCGCGGCCGTGCCCGACGAGCGCGCCCGGCGTCGACCAGGTGGGCCCCACCAGGGCCAGTCCCTCCAGCCGGGCCCGGCGCCGGGAGTACGGAACGCGCAGGAGGGACTCCTCCGCCAGGTGCATCACGTCGAACAGCACCAGGTGGACGGGGGCGGTCGCCGCGAGCCGGGCCGCCTTCGCCGGCGCCTGGACGAGGCCCATCCGGGACTGGAGCAACTGGAAGTCGGCACGTCCCTGCCGGTCCAGGGCGAGGATCTCCCCGTCGAGCACGGCGGGGGTGCCGAGCGCGCCGCCCAGCGCGCGCAGTTCGGGATAGGCGGCGGTGATGTCCTCGCCGGAGCGGGCGCGCAGCACGAGGGTGCCGTCACCGGGGAGACTGACCACCGCCCGCTGCCCGTCCTGCTTGGTCTCGTACGCCCAGCGCGCGTCCTGGGCCGACGGCGGCAGGGTGCCGGGGGTGGCGAGCATGGGGGCGATCAGCGGCAGGGTCACGGGTGACTTGTCGCCGGGCCCGCGCCGCGGCACGCCCGCGGCCGGTGGGGTTCCCCTGATCGGAGGCAGCGGGCCGGGCGGCCGGGGAGCGTCCGGCGGTCAGAAGGGGGCACCGGGCGGCAGCGGCGGGGCCTGGACGAGGCCCGTCTGGTAGGCGATGACGACCAGTTGGGCGCGATCGCGGGCGCCCAGCTTGGTCATGGCCCGGTGGACGTGGGTGCGCACGGTCAGCGGGCTCACGAACAGCTTCTCGGCGATCTCGTCGTTGGAGTGCCCCTCGGCCACCCAGGCCATCACCTCGCGCTCGCGCGCGGTGAGCCCGGACAGGTCGTCCGGCGCGGCCAGCCGGGCACCCTCGGCGGGGGAGGTGAGGAACCGGGTGATCAGGGCGCGGGTGGCGAGCGGCGACAGCAGGGACTCGCCGGAGGCCACGACGCGGATGCCGTCGAGGAGGACGTCGGCGGTGACGTCCTTGCCGAGGAAGCCGCTCGCGCCGGAGCGCAGCGCGGCGGCGACGTACTCGTCGATCTCGAAGGTCGTCAGGATCAGCACGCGCGTGTCGGACAGGCCCGGGTCGGCGCAGACGGCTGAGGTGGCGGCGAGACCGTCGGTGCCGGGCATGCGGATGTCCATCAGGACGACGTCCGGCCGGTGCCGGCGGGTCAGCTCGACCGCCTCGGCGCCGTCGGCGGCCTCGCCGACGACCTCCATGTCGTCGCAGGAGTCGATGAGGATGCGGAAGGTGGCCCGCAGCAGGGCCTGGTCGTCGGCGAGCAGTACGCGGATGGTCATGGCGTCCGTTCTCGGGGTGCGTGGGGCTGGGGGGAGGCGGGTGGCGACCCGGAAGCCGCCCTCGGTGCGGTGCCCGGCCCGCAGGACGCTGCCCTTGGAAGGGGCACGCTCGCGCATGCCGATCGGCCGCGGTGCCATGGCGGCGAGGTGCGTGCGGCGCGCGGTCCGGCCGTCGGTTCCCACGGCCGCCCGGTGCACGGAGAACCCGGCCGGCGGCGGCGACGACGGCGTGACGGGCAGCCCGCGAGCGCCGGCCACGGCCGCGCGGACGGCGGTCACCGCGGCGCCGGCGCGGGGCCGGGCGCGCTGCCGGAGCGGCAGGGCGCCGCAGGAGACGAGGCCGAGGGCGACCGGGCGCGGCACGGCGTGCTCGGGATGCCGGGGGGTGCCCATGCCGTCGCTGCCGTCGCCGAGGAGGAGGACGGCGCGCGGCAGCACGGCCGTCGGCGTCGTCGAAGGTATGCGCGTACGGGTCGCCGCGGCGCTGCCAGGGGATGCGCATCGACGTCTCCGGTCGGGCCCGTGTCGCGGGCCGGTCGGCGGACCCGGCCGAGGGTCCGGGACAGGGCTGGTCCCATGGTGACCGACGGCGGGACGGACGGCGGGGGCGGCCCGTCGCGTCCGCCGCGGCACCTCAGCCCGGGTGCCTGCGGCATACGGCCATGGTGCAGAGGCCCCTTCCTCGGCGGACGCGGGTACGGCTCCAGGGTCCCGTCCCGGCGGCATGCGGCCATGGCGCGAAGGCCTCTCGCTCGGCGGAACGCGGGTACCGCTCCAGGGTCCCGGACGTCGCGTCCCCCTGTCGTCGTGCGGTGGCCGCACATCCGCCGTACTCGCCTGGCAGTACGGTCCGCCGCGCCCGTCCGTCGCGAGGGGGACCCGGGCGGGGTCACCACACGCAGGGGAGGTCCACCTCGACGACCGTCGGACCGCCGGCGGGGCTGGTCACCCGCGTGCTTCCGTAGAGGGCGGCGACCCGGCGGCGCATGCCCAGTGGGCCGGTACCGGCGCTCTCGTCGGCGCCGCCGCGGCCCTCGTCACGTATCCGCGCGCCGAGTCCCGAGCACGTCCGGGCGAGGTACACCTCGGCCTGGTCCGAGCCGCTGTGTTCGGCGGCGTGGGTGAGCGCCTCCGCCACGACGAGGTGTGGATGGGGTGCCGCCCGCCCCGGCCGGTGGTGAGCGCTCAGTCCTCGTCGCCCAGGGTCACGACGACCTTCTCCGCGGCGCCCGGCGTGAGGGCGAGCCGGAAGGCCCGCTCGGCCTTGGAGCGGTTGACGCAGTTGCGGGCCACGGCCATCGGCTCGTTCAGCGAGGCGACGGCGAACGGCACGGTGTCGGGGAAGACGGCGACGCTGCTGCCGACCTCGGCGTTCTCGATGAGCAGGTACTCGCTCATGCCGCCGTGGACGCCGCCGCAGCCGATGATGCCGGTCGGGGCGTCCTGCGGGTCGACGACGACGCGGTCGCCCACCTTGAGGCCGTCGACCTCGGCGCCCACCTCGACGACCTCGCCGGCCGGCTCGTGGCCGAGTGGGACCGGGACCACGTTGCCGCCCAGGTGCGCCCGGGTCGGCATGCCGCCCATGTGCAGGAAGGCGGCGTCGGTGCCGCAGATGCCGCAGGCGCGGACGCGGACCAGGGCGTCCCTGGGGCCGGCGCTCGGTGTCCGCGACCTCGATCGTGCCGACGCCGCCGGTCCGGACGGACTTCATGGTGCTCATGTCGAGCCCTTTCTCTTGTTCACCGCGGGTGCGAGGTGTCCGCGGGCCCGTTCGGATGCCGACAGCGCGGTGCGATCCGCCGCCGACGGCGGACGACCGAGCGGCGCCTATCTGGCCTGGCTGCTGAGGGGTGAACGGGGGGCGGGCCGCATCTGAGCAGGGGCATACCGTGGGGTGTGCGGGACCGTGCGGCGTCGGCCCTGCCGCACCGTCCGGGCTCCACGCGTCGTCCCGGCGCAGGAGGGGGCGGTACACGGGTGCGCAGTAACTTACTTGAGTTACGCAATGAGATGGTAAAGTGTGTTCCATGTCCACCGAACCGCTTCCCGCCGCCTCCGCCTCTCCGGAAGTGATCGGGATCGAGCGCGCGCTCACTCGCATCACCTACCTGAGCACGCGCGCCCGTCAGCACGACCGGCTGATGGCGCTGGCCGGCGTTCCCCTGGACCGCGCCGCCGTGGCCCTGCTGCGGCAGGTCGCCGACTCCGAGCCGCTGCGGCCGGGGGAGCTGGCCCAGCGACTGGGCGTGGAGGCCTCGCACGTGACCCGCACCGTGCAGCAGCTCCAGAAGTCCGGCTACGTGACACGCGTCCCCGACCCCGACGACGGCCGGGCCCAGCGCATCCGGCTCACCGGCGCCGGCCGCGAGGCGATCGACCGGGTCCGTGACGCGGGCGCCCGCGGCATGCAGCTGGCCCTGGCCGAGTGGTCCCCGCAGGAGCTGCGTCAGCTCTCCACCCTCTTCCACCGCATGGTCGACGACTTCCTGACCCACGCCGTCGACGAGGACACCGAGCAGCCGCCCGGAGCGCGGCCGGCCGGCGCCTGACCGAGGACGGGTCCACCTGACGCCCTCGGCCCGCCCGGCCCGCCGAGCCGCCAGGACCCCACCCGCGGAGCTTCCCTACTCTCCGGTAATGTCGCGCGCCACGTCGTCAGAGGAGACAGCCGTGTCCCGGTCCCACCGTTCACCCCTGTTGCTCGCGGGCCTCCTGGCCTCCGCGGGCATCGCCCACTTCGCCGCACCACGCACCTTCGACGCGATCGTGCCGCGCGCCCTGCCCGGCTCCCCGCGGAACTGGACGTACGCCAGCGGTGTCGTCGAGCTGGCCCTGGCCGCCGGTCTCGCCCTGCCCGCGACCCGCAGGAGGACCGCGCTGGCGACGGCCGCGTTCTTCGTCGGGGTCTTCCCCGCCAACGTCAAGATGGCCGTGGACTGGCGCCACCACCCCACCCCTCTCAAGGCCGCCGCCGTCGGCCGGCTGCCCCTTCAGGTGCCCCTGGTGCTGTGGGCCCGCAGCGTCGCGCGGAACGCCGGCAAGGCGGAGGGAGCCTCGTGAGCAAGGCACCCGAGACCGGTGACCTGGTCGAGGACTTCGCGCTGCCGGACGAGACCGGGACGGTCCGCAGGCTCACCGAGCTGCTCGCCGAAGGACCCGTCGTCCTCTTCTTCTACCCCGCCGCCCTCACCCCCGGCTGCACCGCGGAGGCCTGCCACTTCCGCGACCTGGCCGCCGAGTTCGCCGCCGTCGGCGCGCGTCCCGTCGGCATCAGCGGCGACTCCGTCGACCGGCAGCAGGAGTTCGCCGGCCGGCACACGCTCGGCATGCCCCTGCTGTCCGACGCCGACGGCGCCGTGCGGGAACGGTTCGGCGTGAAGCGCGGCTTCTCCCTGGCCCCCACCAAGCGCGTCACCTTCGTCATAGGCCAGGACCGCAGCGTCCTGGCGGCCGTGCGCAGCGAGCTGCGCATGAACACCCACGCCGACCGTGCCCTCGAGGTACTGCGCGCCCACCGCTCCTGAGAACCGGACGGCCCCGGCCCCGCCGCGGTTGATGCGGCGGGCCAAAGGGACCATTCTGGACGACATGGAGCAAGTCGCCGCTGCGGCTGTCGTCGACGTACGGGGCATCGTGACGGGCTGGAGCGAGGGAGCCCGTCTGCTGACCGGCCGCACGGCCCAGGACGCGGTGGGTCGGCCGGCGGCCGACCTGCTCGCCGAGGCCCTTCCGGCGCGCGCGGACGGGTCCTGGACCGGCCCCGTCGTCGTACGGCACCGCGACGGCCACCCGGTGACCGTCACCGTGACCGCCTGCCCGGTACTCGGCCCCGGCGGCGAGCCCGCCGGCCTGGCCCTCACCGCCGTACCGTCGTCCCCGGGCCCCGGCCCGGAACCGACCGTCGGCGAGCGCGCCTTCCAGCAGGCCTCGATGTCGATGTCGGTCTTCGACCCCGGCCAGCGCTATCTGCGGGTCAACGACGCCGCCTGCCATGTGATGGGCGTGCCCGAGGAAGCCCTCCTCGGCCGCCCTTTCCCGGAGACCGTCGAGGACGCCGAGCACAGCCGGGGCTTCCACTGGCACCTGCGCCATGTCTGCGAGACGGGCCGGCCGGTCCGCTACGAGAGCTTCACCGGCGCCCCCGCCCTGAACCGGGAACACGCCTGGAGCATCGAGATGTGGCCGGTCCGGGACGCGGCGGGCAACATCCTCGGTACCGCCCTGGCAGCGCTCGACAGCACCGAGCAGTACTGGGCGCGGGAGCGGCTGGCGCTCCTGAACGAGGCCGCGGCCGCCCTCGGCACCACCCTGGACGTGGTGCGCACGGCCGAGGAACTGATCGGCGTCGTGGTGCCCCGGTTCGCCGACTTCGCCAGCGTCGACCTCTTCGACTGGGTGCTGGGCGCCGACGAATCGCCGCCGATGCTGCCCGGCGAGGAGGTGGAGCTGCGGCGCGTCGCCCACGGCTCCGTCACCGAGGGCACCCCGGAAGCGGCCGTACACCTGGGAGAGGTGGACCTCTACCCGGCGTTCTCCCCGGTCGCGCGGGCCCTGCGGGAGGGCCGGGCGGTCATCAGCCAGGCGGGTGAGCCGCCCTTCATGCGCTGGGTCGAGGAGCGCAACGCCCGAGCACCGAGTGGACGCCCCCACCGCGAGGGCGTCCACTCGATGATGGCGGTGCCGCTGCGGGCCCGCGGCACCACCCTGGGCGTCGCCGTCGCCGTACGCGTCGCCCAGCCGGACGACTACGCGGCCGACGACGCCGTCTTCGCCGAGGAACTCGCCAGCCGCGCCGCCGTCTGCGTCGACAACGCCCGCCGCTTCGCCCGCGAACGCACCACCGCCCTCGCCCTCCAGCACAGCCTCCTCCCACGCGGCCTGCCCGGACAGGTGGCCGTCGAGGTCGCCCACCGCTATCTGCCGAGCGGCTCCACCGCCGGCATCGGCGGCGACTGGTTCGACGTCATCCCGCTCTCCGGCAGCCGCGTCGCCCTCGTCGTCGGCGACGTCGTCGGGCACGGCATCCCGTCCGCCGCGACCATGGGCCGCCTCTGCATGGCCGTCCGCACCCTCGCCGACGTCGACCTCCCGCCCGACGAACTCCTCACCCACCTCGACGACCTCGTCACCCACCTCGCGGCCTACGACGGTGTCGGCGAGGACGTCGCGGAACTGGGCGCCACCTGCCTGTACGCCGTCTACGATCCCGTCACCCGCCGGCTCACCCTGGCCTCCGCCGGCCATCCCGCACCCGCCGTCGTCCTGCCCGACGGCAGGGCGACCCTGGTCCGGATGTCCCCCGGCCCGCCGCTCGGCGTCGGCGGGCTGCCCTTCGAGGCGGTCGAGCTGGAACTGGCCGAGGGCACCGTCGTCGCGCTCTACACCGACGGTCTGATCGAGGACCGAGACCGCGACGTCGACCGCTCCACCGCCGAGCTGTGCAACGCGCTGACGGCGCCCGCCGCCTCCCTCGACGCCGTCTGCGACACGGTGCTCAAGGCCGTCCTGCCGGAGGAGCCCAGTGACGACGTGGCCCTGCTGGTGGCCCGCACCCGGGCGCTCGGCGCCGAGCAGGTCGCCACCTGGGACGTGGACCAGGACCCCGCCCAGGTGGCCGCCACCCGGCAGGCCGCCACCGAACAACTCGCCGCGTGGGGACTGGAGGAGACCGCGTTCGTCACCGAACTCGTCGTCAGCGAACTCGTCACCAACGCCATCCGCTACGGCGAACCCCCCATCCAGCTACGGCTGATCCGCGACCGCACCCTCATCTGCGAGGTGTCCGACGGCAGTTCCACCTCCCCGCACCTGCGCCGCGCCCACGCCTTCGACGAGGGAGGACGCGGCCTGCTGCTGGTCGCCCAGCTCACCCAGCGCTGGGGCAGCCGGCAGACGGGCCGCGGCAAGACCATCTGGTGCGAGCAGACGCTGACCCCGTCGTTCTGACCGGACGGTCCGCGCCGCCCGAAGGGGGCCCGCTCACGCCCCGGCGGCCACCTGGCCCAAGGTCCGTCCGGTGGCCACCGACCGGGCCCGGCGCGGGTTCGGCGTACCGTGCCCGTGCCCGGTGCCACCGCCCGCCTTCACCAGCAGCCAGTCGTCCTCGCCCCGGAACCGGGTGAGGGCGTAGGTGCCCCGCAGCTTCGCACCGTGCAGCCGGAACGACACATGCCCCCGGCGCAGGCCCTCCTCGAAGCCGGCGTCGGGGCCGAGCGGCTCGTACGTCCCGCGGTCCCACACGATCACGGTCCCGCCGCCGTACTCGTCGGGCGCGATCACCCCTTCGAAGTCCTCGTGGACCAGCGGATGGTCCCCGGTCGGCACGGCGAGCCGCTTGTCCTTCGGCCGCGCGGACGGGCCCCTCGGCACCGACCACGACTTCAGGACGTCACCCACCTGGAGCCGGAAGTCGAAGTGCAGCGTGCCGGCGTCATGGATCTGCACGACGAACCGGGGCCTCGCGTCCCCGGCGGGCGCCCGCTCCCCGGACGGCTCGCCGGTCCGGTCGACGTCGCGCTGCCCGCGGTGGTCACCGAGCCGTTCCCGCTCACCCATCCGAACCTCCTCGCCCGGGGCTGCCGGGTACCCGCGGCCCCGGCTCAGAACTCCTCGTGAACCTCCGGGTCCCCGCCCAGCCGCCGGGGCGCACGGTCCGCGATCGCCGCCATCTGCGGCGCGTCCAGCTCGAAGCCGAACACCTCCAGATTGGCCCGCTGCCGCTCCGGGTCCGCCGACTTCGGGACGGGCACCGCGCCGAGCTGGAGGTGCCAGCGCAGGACGGCCTGGCCGGGAGTGACGCCATGGGCCTCGGCGACGGAGAGCACGGCCGGGTCGTCCAGCAGGGCCGAGCCCCGGCCCAGCGGGCTCCAGCTCTCCGTGACGATGCCCTTCGACACGTGGAAGGCGCGCAGCGCGTCCTGCGGGAAGAGCGGGTGCACCTCGACCTGGTTGACGGCGGGCAGGACGCCCGTCTCCTTCTCCAGCCGCTCGATGTGAGAGGGGGTGAAGTTGGAGACGCCGATCGACCGGACCAGCCCGTCCTCCCGGAGCTTGATCATGGCCCGCCAGGAGTCGACGTACTTGTCGACGCGGGGCAGCGGCCAGTGGATCAGGTACAGGTCCACCCGGTCGACGCCGAGCCGCCGACGCGACTCCTCGAAGGAGGCCAGGGTCTCCTCGTAGCCGTGGTGGCGGCCCGGGAGCTTCGTGGTCACCACGATCTCCTCGCGCGGCACGTCCGCGCGGGCGATCCCGCGGCCCACGCCGGTCTCGTTGCGGTAGTTCGTCGCCGTGTCGATCAGGCGGTAGCCCAGGCCGAGCGCGCCGGCCACCGCCTGCTCCGCCTGCGCGTCGTCCATCGGCCAGGTGCCGAGGCCGACGGCCGGGAGCGTCGTTCCGTCGTTGAGCGTGTGGGTGGGGATGTGGTTCACCATCGTGCCTTCCCTCGGCTGTGTCGTCCCTCCAGCCTCACCGAAGGCCCGGGGATCGATCAACCGGGGCGGCGGGGGCGTGGGCGAAGGCCCTGTCGTCACGTCGGCGATCGGCTGACACGATCTTCGGGGAGCGGTACCGGCGACGACGAGCGGAGCGCGCATGACGACCGAGTTCGACAGCGAGGCGAGGGACATGGCGAAGGGCAGGGCGACGGACGCTGCCTTGGAGGAAGGCGTGCGGGCCGCGGGACTGACGCTCCGGCCGGCCGCCGGGCACATCGGCGCCGACATCGAGGGCGTCGACCTGGCGGCCGGCCTCGGCGACGCCCAGGTCGCCGCGATCCGGGCGGCGGTGCTGCGCTGGAAGGTGGTGTTCTTCCGCGGGCAGCGGCTCGACCACGCCGGGCATGTGGCGTTCGCCCGCCGGTTCGGCGAACCGGTCGTCCTGCGCAAGCGCGGCGGTGCCTCCCCGGCGGACTTCCCCGAGATCGAGACCACCGCCGACCGGCTGGAACTCGGCGGCCGGTTCGGCATGGAGCACGAGGAGTGGCTCAGGCGCCGCCGGCACACCCTGCTGCGCGGCTGGCACTGCGACCACGGTGCACGCGTCGACCCGCCCGCCGCGACGATCCTGCGCGCCGAGACCGTCCCCCCGTACGGCGGCGACACCACCTGGTCCAACCTGGCCGCCGCCTACGCCGGACTGTCCGCGCCGCTGCGGCGCTTCGTCGACGCGCTGCGCGCCGAACACCGGCTCGGCGTCGGCTACCAGCCCCGCCCCGGCGACGACGCGTACGTCCGCCACCTCCTCGACCACCAGGTGGCCTCCGTGCACCCGCTGGTAAGGGTCCACCCCGAGACGGGCGAGCGGGTCCTGTACGTCAACGGCTACTACGTCGAGCAGATCACCGACCTCTCGCGCGCGGAGAGCGCGGCGATCCTGGAACTGCTGCTGGCGGAGGCGACCCGTCCCGAGTACACGGTCCGCTTCCGCTGGGAACCGGGCAGCGTGGCCTTCTGGGACAACCGCGCCACCATCCACCTCGCCCCCAGCGACAACACCCACCTGGGCTTCCCCCGCACCATGCACCGCGTGATGCTCACGGGAGACATCCCCGTCGGCGTGGACGGCAGGCCGTCGGAGCCGGTCACGGGAACCGAGCCCGGCCGCTGGTGAGGCCGCCCGGCGGCGGACGCCCCGGCGCGCGCCCACTGCCCCGCACGGGCCCGCGGGCGCCCGCCTCCGCGGGAGGGCGATGATGCCGCCGGACGGTCACTCGACGGCAGCGCCGTCGTCCTGACCCCCCGGCCCCGCTCAGGCTCCCGGCTTCCATCCCAGCGCCGGTCCCAGGTTCGTCGCCATGTCGGTGAGGATCTGTACGTAGTCCTCGGGCGCGAACGTGAAGGGAAGGGCGAAGGCCACCTCGTCGATCTCGCGGAAGGCGGCGTGGGCATGCAGGCGTTCGGCCAGTTCGGCCGAGGTGCCGACCAGGTCCGGGGCGAACAACAGGCGGCCCGGACCCTGCGGGGACGCCGTGCGGGGGAGGCGCCGGGCGGCGAACTCCTCGTACTTCGCGCGCTGTCCGGGGGTGGCGGAGTCGGTGGGGATGACGACGAGGCCCTGGGAGACGCGGGCCGCGTCGCCCTCCTGGTGCGCGGCGCGGAAGGCGCGCACCAGGGCGAGCTGGATGTCGGCGAAGTCCCGTGCGCCGTCCGGGCCTTCGGCCTTCACGACACTGCTGGTGAGGAAGTTCACGCCGTTCTCCCCGGCCCACCGCGCCGAGCCGAGGCTGCCGCCGCCGTACCACAGGCGGCTGCCCAGGCCGGGGGAGTGCGGCTGTACACGGTCGGAGAACACCTCGAAGCCCTCGGTGCCGCTGAAACCGGTGGCGGGTTCGCCGCGCACCAGGTCGAGCAGCCGTCGCGCCCTGCCGTATCCGAAGTCCTCGGCGTCGGCGGTGTCCGGGTACAGGGCCTGCCCGACCCGGTCGAAGTGCATCGGCGGGCCGACGCTGACACCCGGGTTGAGCCGGCCTCCCGACAGGACGTCGACGGTCGCCAGGTCCTCCGCCAGCCGCAGCGGGTTCTCCCAGCCCAGCGGGATCACCGCGGTGCCCAGCTCGATCCGGCTCGTGCGCTGCGAGGCCGCCGCGAGGACGGCGACGGGGGAGGAGATGCCGTACTGGAGGTGCCGGTGGCGCAGCCAGGCGCTGTCGAAGCCCAGCCGCTCGCCCAACTCGATGATCTCCAGCGTGGTCTCGTGCCCGCGGCGGGTTCGGCCTCGTCGAACAGGCCGATGGTGAGGAAGCCCAGCTTGCGCAGCGGGCGTGGGGTGGACGGCATCCGTTCCTCCCTCGTCGACGGCGGACACCGCCGTACCGGTTACTTCCGTGATCGGGTCGAGGGCCCGGTCAGGCCAGCGCGATGACGACCTCGTCCTCGACCGGCGGGTCCAGTTCCTGCGCGCGGTTGCCGGTGGCCGCGTAACAGCGCAGCCGCACGCTCTCCGGGCTCACGTCCAGGCGGAGGAAGCACTTGAAGAAGGGCGGGCTGTACGTCGCCGAACTCGGCGAGAACAGCGACGTGTAGATCTTGCGCACGGGCAGCCGGAACCGCGCCCCGCGGTCGGGTCGGCGCGCGGTGCCGAGCAGGGTGGCCACCAGCCGGATGCGCCGGGTGATCCGCACCGGAGCGCCCGGACCACGGGTCGGCGGGATGCCCAGCCGCTCGGCGATCACCGTGGTCGCCTCGGCCTCGGTGAGACTGAAGAAGCGCCGCAGCCGCAGCCGCCGGCCGTACAGGCGGCTGTAGAAGGCGAGGGAGTCGCCGCGCAGCGGATAACAGCGGAAGTCGGACTCCGCGACCCCGTCCACCGAGACGCGCGGGATGGTGTGCGTGGCGTGCATGAACGCCCCGCCGCCGCCCGCGACGACGTACTGGAGGGTACGGCCGTCCGGCAGGGTCACCGGATAGCGCTGGTAGTTGTGGATGTCGCCGCCGATCGCCGCGACGAAACGGTGCCCGGGGTCGCGCACGATCTCGTCGACCGTGCCGCCGCCCTCGATCGGGCAGGGCTGGTGCTCGCCGTCCACGTACAGCGGCGAACCGGTGATCAGTATCTTCGGGCGCGGCCCCCGCGCCACCTCCCGCAGCCACGAGCCCTGTTCGGCGTCCAGGGTGCCGAGCAGGCCGGTGTCTATGCCGATGATCCGCACCGGCCCGGAGTCGATCGCCCAGTACGGGCCCGGCTGTACGGCCTGTTGGGACGGGTCCGCCCGCAAGGCCCGCGCCGCGTCCAGGCGTTGGCCGTCGCCTGGCCGAGGCCGGTGCCACAGCCGGGAGCGCAGCCAGGCCCGGCCGAACGGCCGGGGCGCGGGCTCCGCGGGCAGCGGCGGGGCGTCGCAGAAGACCCGCATGAAGGCGCCGAGGTCCTCGTACCAGTCATGGTTGCCGGGTATCGCGTAGATCGGGGCCCGGTAGTCGCGGTAGGGGCGGAAGAACTTGCCGTCGTAGTCGTCCGCGCTGCCCACGGGATAGATGACGTCGCTCGCCAGGACGGCGAAGCTGGTGTCCTGAGCGACCTTCAGAAAGCCTGGCACGACGGCGTACTGGGGGTCGTCGCCCTCGCCCGTGTCGCCGATCACCATGAAGGAGAAGCGCTCCGGTTCCGGGCGTCGGATCACCTTGTCCGCCGGCGCCCCGGCCGCCGCCCGCTGGTCCACCCACCGGCCGCGCGTACGGCCGGTGGGGTCCCCGAACCAGGACGCCAGCACGCCGTTGCGCGCGGCCCACAGCATCCGGGGGTCGAGCCACGAGATCTTCTCCGTGTTGGAGGGCATCAACTGCCCGTAGGTGCCGGGGTCGTGGGCGCCCCAGCCGGCGCCTTCGGCGGTATCGCGTGAGGAGTCGGACACCGGTGCACCGTAACAACGGTCCGGGGCGGGGCGGCGGGGAGGGGTGACCGGGTTCAGTCCCGGCCTCCCCGCTCCAGCGGGATCCGCTCGCCCGCCTCGATGGCCACGGGCAGCCGGTTCTCCGCCGGGGGCAGCGGGCAGGTCGCCAGATCGGTGTAGGCGCACGGCAGATTGCCGGCCCGGTTGAAGTCCACCGTCACCCGGCCCTCGTCGTCCGGCGCGGCCAGGTGGAGGGAGCGGTTCGCGGCGTACGTCGTCACACCGGACGTCGCGTCCGTGAACAGCACCGTCAGGCTGCCCGGCGCACCGCCGTTGAAGGCGGTCAGGCGGTACGTCGTGCCGTCCAGTTCGAACTCGACCTGGCCCGGGGAGTCGTAGACGTGCTCCAGGCCCTCGACGGCGGCGCCGACGGTCACCGGCCGGGGCCGCGGGTGGGGCAGGAAGCGGCCCTCGCGCACCCAGCGGGGGTCGGGGGCGTAGGCGGGGGTGTGGGAGAAGGCGGCGCGCAGGGCGTTGCCGGGGTGGCGTGGGCGCAGGATGTCGTGGCCGCCGCGCTTGGCGACCTCGATCAGCGCGTCCCCGGCGGCGACGTACACGCTGTCGCGCTCGGCGATCACCCCGAACGCGTACCGGCCGCGCACCACCGTGCCGTCCACGGTCAGTTCCTCGCCTTCGGCGAGTTCGACGACGATTCCCTCGCCCGTACTCGACCAGGCACCGGGAGCGTCGTCGAAGCGGGCCGGCTCGGGGCTCAGCCAGTGCAGGCCGGTGATCGCGAGGAAGCCGTGCGGTCCGGCGAGAACCTCCTCCTTCTCACGGTGCCATTGCTCCCATTCCCGGACGAAGCCGGTGCGGTTCGTTCGGTCGGTGTACTGGACGGTCATGCGCGCTCCCTGGGACGGTCCCTCCGGCGGACTGACGGACGCCGGGTGCAACCACCGAGAGGGCGGGTCTCATCCGCGTCCGCCGCGCCGGACACCGGATTTCACGAGCCTGCAACAAGCGCGGGAACGACCGCGCCCGCGCGCCGAAGCGCGGTGGTCCCACCACACGGCGTACACCGGGCCGGCCCCCCGCGCGAGCCGCTCACCCGTCGCTCCACGAACGGCGTGGAGCGGACCGGCCGGCCACCGGCTCCTCCTCGGAGGCGACGGCCCGCCCCGTCCGTGCGGTCCGGTTCCAGTCCCCCTCGCCGAGTACCAGCAGCGGATCGAACCGGAGTGACGGTTGTCGTGCGGCAGGTCTACGGGGCGAGCGCCGGGGAGGCAAGCTTTCGCCGGATGTCGTCGTGGCGACGCCGCGCCGGGACCCGGCCGATCCGCCCGGCTTCCTGCGGACGGACGTCCCGCACGCGAGCTGCTCGCGTGCGGGACGTCCGCGGCCCTCAGTTCAGCGGGTCGAGCGTCAGGTACGCCTGGAGCGGCGACCCGTCGTGCACGAGCGACTCGTGGTGACCGACGTCGTCGAAGGCGAACGCGTACGCCTTCCCGTCGGCCATCTGGGCGTGGATCTTGCGGGCGTAGTGGTTGGTCACCGTGTCCTGGTAGAAGCCCGCCGAGGTGGTGTCCGGCTGGTTCGGATTGGTCAGGAGCGTGGACCGGTTGAACCCGGCGCACAGCGTGCGCGAGATCGGCCCGCGTACGGCGTCGTTGGGGGCGTCCAGCAGCCGGTGGCAGCCGAACACGCTGTCCGCGTCCGGCTTCTGGAAGCTGGTGACCACGGCGCCCGCGCTGTTGGTGAAGTTCATGACGCCGCCGGAGACCCGGCCGAAGTACTTCGTGCCCGGCTGGTTCGCGAACGGCGTCACCGTCAGCGTGGAGGTCGCGTACTTCTGCCACACGCGGTTGATGTAGTCGTCCAGCACGGTACGG
Source organism: Streptomyces phaeoluteigriseus (assembly GCF_001896135.2). Taxonomy (GTDB): domain Bacteria; phylum Actinomycetota; class Actinomycetes; order Streptomycetales; family Streptomycetaceae; genus Streptomyces; species Streptomyces phaeoluteigriseus. Next base: position 251,704 of record NZ_MPOH02000002.1, on the reverse strand, counting down.
GGCAGCGCCCCGGTCTCCACGCCGTACAACGGGGACAGGGCCCGCAGGACGGTGCCGTCGGAGCGGGTCTGGATCAGGTTCGCCCAGCCTCCGGGCTGCCCGCGCAGGGCGTTGAAGAAGCCGTTGTAGCCACCCGCCTTGAGTCGGCCGGTGCTGACCGTGCTCCCGTCGGAGCGCTGCACCCCGACCGCGTACGGCGCCGAGAACATGTCGACCTGGGTGCTGTTGAGCCACAGCCCCGAGTCGTTGAGCGTGTACTCCGACCAGTTGAACAGGATGTTCCGGTTGGGGTCGCTCGGGTTCTGTACGGCCGGCTGTACGAGCCCGCCCGTGGTCAGCCGGAACACCAGCTTCTGGCCGTACGAGAAGTAGATGCGGCCGGAGAACTTGGGGATCCGGATGGTCGCCGACTGGCCGGCCGCCGGGCCCGTGATCGAGGCGTCCGGCGCCGGTGTGGGCGGGTTGCCGCCCGCGGGCCAGGCGTGGAAGGTGCCGTTGGCGTCGGCCCAGCCCTGCTGACCCGTCGTCAGAAGGGTGCCGAGGTTGTAGACGTAGAGGGGTTCGCCGCGCCCCGAGTTGTTGGTGATCTTGAGGGGGATGGTGCTGGGGACGGCGGCCTGGGCCGGTGGCCCCAGGGTGAGCAGTGTGCCGACGAGCGCGGCGGCTCCTGCCGCTGCCGTCAGCCGGGACATGAGTGTGCGGAACACTCTCCACCTCCGTGCGGGTAGGCCTGTGGGGTTGGTCCGTACCTGTTGAGAGCGCTCTCAAAGTCGCATCAGGGTGTGGGCATGTCAATGACCGTGCGACGAAGGAGACGGGGTGCGGGGGGATGGCGGGGGCGTCCCTGGGGCGGGGTGGGTGCTGGTGCGGTGCGGGTGCTGGTGCGGAGTCGGTGCGGGTGCTGGTGCTGGTGCCGGAGCCGGTGCGTCGCGTCTCGTTCGTGGAGCTGGGTAGGTGCGGGGTGGCTTGGGCCGGAGCCGGAGCCGGAGCCGGAGCCCGTGTGGGTGTCGGTGCTCGGGGCGGAGTCCGGCTTGCGCGGGCGCCGGTGTGGGCGTCGTTGCTCGGGCCGGAGTCGGCTTGTGCCGGAGCCGGTGTGGGCGTCGTTGCTCGGGCCGGAGTCAGAAGGTGCGGTCGAGCAGGTCGAGCAGTGCCGCCCAGTGCCGCTCGGAGGCGGCCTGCTGGTAGGCGGCGGTGTCGGCCTGGGTGAAGCCGTGGGGGGCGCCCTCGTAGACCTCGCAGCGGTGCCGGACGCCGGCCGTGGTCAGGGCCGCCTCCAGCCGCTCCCTCTCATCGGGCGGCAGCGCGGGGTCGTCGTCGGCGTGGCCGAAGTACAGCTCGGCCGTGACCCGGCCGGCCACCAGGTGGGGGCTGTCCGGCGCCTCGGTCGCGAGCCGCCCGCCGTGGAAACCGGCCGCCGCCGCGACCCGCTCGGGATGGGTGCCCGCGGTCAGCAGGGAGAGGCGGGCGCCCATGCAGTAGCCGGTCACCGCCACCGGACCGTCCAGGACCAGCGGGCTCCGTGCCAGCCAGCGCAGATACGCGTCGGCGTCCCGCATCGCCAGGTCGTCGGTCAGCGACCGCATCACCGGGCGCAGCCTCTCGAAGATGTCCGGGCGAGCCTCCGGGTCGATGAACTCCGGCAGCTCCACGACGGGGCTGGGCCCGTGACGGTAGAACACGTTCGGCACCAGCACGGTGTACCCGGCGCCGGCCAGCCGGTCGGCCATCGCCCGCAGGTGCGGCCGCAGGCCGAACGCGTCCTGGTAGAACAGCACGCCGGGACGGGGGGCGCCGTCGGCGGGGTGGGAGAGATGGGCGTCCGCCACGCCGTCCTCGGTGGGGACGTCGACGGCTGTTCCCTGAACGGAGGGTACGGAGGTCATGAGGGGGTGCCTCTCTGTGCGGTGCACGGCGAGCGGTCGATCGGCCCGGCGGCGGGCCGGGCGATCAATATCGTTGCATGCACCATCGAGTCGGCGGTGGCGGGACCCGGTGCCCCTTTCGCCCCGGTCTACTCGAAGCGTGAGGCGTCGCCCGCCCCGTACCGGATGATCTCCGCCTCGCCCTCCGAGAAGTCGATCACCGTGGTCGGCTCGGTGCCGCAGTCCCCGGAGTCGAGCACCCCGTCCACGGAGTTGTCGAGCAGGTCCTTGATCTCCCAGCCCTGGGTCATCGGCTCCTCCTCGCCTGGCAGCAGCAGCGTGCTGGACAGCAGGGGCGCACCGAGTTCGGCGAGCAGTGCCTGGGTGACGACGTGGTCGGGGATGCGTACGCCCACCGTCTTCTTCTTCGGGTGCTGGAGCATGCGCGGCACCTCCTTCGTCGCCGGGAGGATGAACGTGTAGCTGCCGGGCGTCGTGGCCTTGATCGCGCGGAACACGTCGTTGTCGACGTGCACGAACTGGCCGAGCTGCGCGAAGTCCTGGCAGACGAGGGTGAAGTGGTGCTTGTCGTCCAGCTCGCGGATGGACCGGATCCGGTCGACGCCGTCGCGGCTGCCGATCCGGCAGCCGAGCGCGTAGCAGGAGTCCGTCGGGTACGCGATCAGCGCGTCTGCCCGGATGGCCGCCGCGACCTGGGCGATGGTGCGCGGCTGCGGATTGTCGGGGTGAACGTCGTAGTACTTCGCCATTGGGGGAGCTTATGCCGTACGGCGGGATCCGGGTCGCCATGGAGTCGCTACGAGGTCGCCATGGACGTCGTCTGCGGTCACCGTCGACGTCGTCATGCAGTCGCCATGAGGGTCGTCCTCTATGAGACTGCGACATGGACTGCCCCGTGCGTCCCCCGGCCGAGGGCAGACCATGGCCGACCGCTTTGACATAGGTATGTATGTATACCTATTGTGGATGTCATGTCCGACACCAGCGCGCCCTCCGGGGGCCCCGACCGCGTAGCCTCCGAGCTGGCGGTCTGCCTCCCCGCGCTGCACCGGGCCCTGGACCGACGTGTCGGTTCCACCTACCCGCACCCCAAGCCGCCCGAGGGACAGCTCCTGCTGCTGAGGTTCGTCGCGCAGCAGGAGGGCGCCACCGTCCGCGAGGCCGCCGACGCCCTGCTGATGAAGCCGAACAACGTCAGCGCCCTGGTCTCCCAGATGACCGAGCGGGGCATGCTGGAGCGCCGCCAGGACGGCACCGACAAACGCGTCGCCCACCTGTACCTGACGGCGACCTCCCGGCGGCGCCTCGCCGAGGTGCGCGACCTGGAGACCGGTTACCTCTCCGAGGCCCTGCTGTCCCTCACCGACGGCGAGATGGACGCCCTCGGCTCCGCGGTCGGCGCGCTCATCTCCCTCACGCGCCACCTGCACGCCGCGGCGCACTGAACCCGGTCAGGTCCGGCCCTTCTCGGCCTGACCCCGGCAGGCCCTCCTCGGTCCTCCTCCGCCTTTTCTCCGGCGGGGACCCCCTGCCCGGTACCTGTCGTGCCGTGCCCTGTGGGTGTCGCCGTCCCTCTTCGTAGATCACGTACACAGACAAGGCTCTTTCATGCCATCCACCACCGTGGATCACTCCGGCGTGCCCGCGTCCACCGCGGCGCGTCCACCGGCCACCGGTCGTTTCCGCTCCAACGCCTGGCTCACCCTCTGCGCGGTCGCCTTCGGCCTGTTCATGGTCCAGCTCGACGCGTCCGTCGTCGCCATCGCCAACCCCGAGATCGGCCGCGACCTCGAGGCCTCCACCGCCGACCTCCAGTGGGTGACCAACTCCTACCTGCTGGCCCTGGCCGCCACCCTCATACTCGGCGGCAAGCTCGGCGACCGCTTCGGCCGGCGCACGTTCTACCTGGTCGGCGTCGTCGGATTCGCCGTCTCCTCGGTCGCCATCGGACTGTCCGGCTCCATCACCGGCGTCATCGTCTTCCGCGCCCTCCAGGGCGTCTTCGGCGGCCTGCTCATGCCCAACACCCTGGGGCTGCTGCGGGCGGTGTTCCCGCCGAAGAAGTTCGGCATGGCCGTCGGTATCTGGGCCATGGTCTCCGCCGTCTCGACCGCGCTCGGCCCGATCGTCGGCGGTCTCCTCGTCGAGCACGTCAACTGGGAGTCGGTGTTCTACATCAACCTCCCCATCGGCATCGTGGCGTTCGCTTTCAGCGCGCTCGTGCTGCCGCAGTCGCGCAACTCCACCGGACACCACCGCTTCGACGTCCCCGGTGTCCTGCTGCTCGCCGTCGGCCTGCTCAGCCTCGTCCTCGGCGTCGTCAAGGGCGAGACCTGGGGCTGGACCTCCGCGGGAACCTGGGCCGCCATCCTCGCCGGACTCCTCGTCCTCGCCGTCTTCGGCTGGTACGAGACCCGTGTCGAGCACCCGCTGCTGCCGATGCGTCTGTTCCGCAACCGCTCGCTGACCGTCGGCGCGATCATCACCGCGCTCAACTTCTTCGTGCTGCTCGGCGCGATCTTCTTCATCATGCTGTACCTGCAGAACGTGCGCGGCTACACCCCCGTCGAGGCCGGCGTACGCACCCTCCCGCTCAGCCTCGCCTCGCTCGTCGCCTCCCCGCTCGGCGCGGCCCTCACCGGCCGGTTCGGCGCCCGCCTGTGCATGCCGCTCGGCATGGTCCTCCAGGGCGTCGCCTGCTTCGGCCTGCTCACCTGGTCCACCGACTCCTCCTACGCCACCATGTGGCCGCCGTTCGTCGCGCTCGGCCTCGGCGTCGGCATGGTGCTCGCCGCCTCCTCCGACGCCATCGTCGGCAACGCCCCGGTCCAGGACGGCGGAGTCGCGGGCGGCCTCCAGGCCACCACGCTCCAGATCGGCGGCGCCCTCGGCACCTCCGTCCTGGTCTCCGTGATCAGCGCCAGGGTCGGCTCCACGCTCGGCGGCGAACTGACCCGGGCCGGGGTCCCCGCGGCGACGGCCGCCGGCCTCGGTGAGGCCAAGGACGCGGTCGCCATGGGCGTCGCCCCCGTCTCCGCCGGCATGCCCGAACAGCTCCGGGCTGCCGTCGTCGAGGGCAGCGCCCAGGCCTTCATGAACGGTCTGCACGCGGCTTCGGTGGTGACGGGCCTGCTCTGCTTGACGGGCGCGGTACTGGCTGTGGCCGGCCTCGGCAGCAGGGCCTCGGCGGCTCCGCGCGGGGCGGATGCGGGCGGCGTCACCGTCTGAGCGCTGCGCCCCGCTGTGCGGGTACGCCCCCGACTCGGGGAGGGCGCCCGCACAGGTGCGGGGGGCTGTCTTGGAAGGCAGTGGCCGCGCGTTCACGAACGTTTCGCACGCGTCCTTCGTGCCCACGGACCCCGTTCTGCCCGGCCGGTGCGGCCTTGCCTGTCACCGGCCTCGGCGCCATGACTTCGGCCCACGGACACCGACCGTTCGCCTGCCGGCCCGCCCGCCTGCCCACCCCTCAGTCGCACGGGCGCGGCGCACCCGATGTGCCTCGCCACGTCCATGCGCCCGAGCCGCCCGGCTCCGTCGGCACGGTCCTGCGCGTTCCGCCGGACTCGTCCCGCAGTGGTTGGGGCGGACTCGATGTGCCTCGCCACGTCTGCGTGTCCGGGCCGTCCGGTCCCGTCGGCACGGTGCTGCGTTTCTTCGGTCGTCCGGCTGGTGGGTGCGGTGGCGGAGCCAGGTGCCTCGCCACGTCCATGCGCCCGAGCCGCCCGGCTCCGTC
>NZ_MPOH02000002.1:227756-245988 GCF_001896135.2 Streptomyces phaeoluteigriseus | reverse complement strand
GTGTAAGGGGCGCTGGGGTCCGGGGCGGCGTCGGGGTGCGGAAGGGGGTGCCGCGGTGCGGAAGCCCCCCCGCCCGGCACCCCCGCGGATGACAAGCTGTCCCGCGGTGGGACCGGACGCGGACGGCGGAGGCGTGATGGGGTTCGACGGCGAGATCTGGTACGTGCGGCACGGAGAGGAGCAGGTCGGCGAGATCGTCATCGACGACGCCGACTTCCCGTGGCTGTCGGGCCGCTTCAGCCCCGGCCCGGCGTACGCAGCCGTCGAGCCCCTGTTCTCCCGGGAACTCGCCCTGCTGGAGGGCGACCTCGCCAAGAACTCCGAGGAGTGGGAAACCGTCTACGCCGAGATCGACCGGCGTGTCTCCCTGCATTCGCCCGACGGCCCGGTGGCCGAGTTCCTGCTGCACGTCCGGGGGGACCGGGCCTGGTTCCGGTGGAGCGACGAACCGTTCGAAGAAGGCTGACGCGCCCTTGACAGGTTTGCGTCGCCACTCTCCGCGCATTCGGAAGACGTACACGCTTTCCGACGGAGATGGGAGGAACCGTGGGCATCATCGCCTGGATTCTGATTGGCCTGCTCGCCGGGGCCATTGCCAAGATGCTGCTGCCGGGGAAGGACCCGGGCGGCATCATCATCACCATGCTGATCGGTGTCGTGGGCGGTCTGCTGGGCGGCTGGCTCGGCAAGGTGATCTTCGGGGTGGACTCGATCGACGGCTTCTTCGACCTGTCCACCTGGATCGCCGCCATCGTCGGCTCGCTCATCCTGCTGCTCCTCTACCGGGTCATCAGCGGCAACAAGCGCACCCACCGTCACGCCTGACCAGGCCGCGGCGGGCGTGATCTCAGCCGGCGTCGGAGGCGGCCAGCAGGCCCCCCGCCTCGGCGAGGATCTCGGTGACCCGCAGGCCGAACGCGGCGTCGCAGGGATGCGGCCGCCCGTCACGGGCCGCGGCGCGCAGCGCGTCCGCGGCCCGGCCGAGCGCGCTCGCGGCGTCCGCGGCGCTCTCCGGGAGACGCGCCACACCGGCCTCGCCGCGGACCTCCACGCCCGAACCGGACGCCGCCGACGGGGCCGTGAGGCTGAGCGTCAGCGTGCTGGAGGCGCCGCCGGCGTGGTCCAGGACCAGGTGCACGGTGTCTCCGGGCCCCGCCGCCGCGGCAGCCACCCGGCGGACGTCGCCGAGGACCGGCAGCAGCACGGACAGCGCGTGCGGGCCGACGTCCCACAGGGCGCCCTTCTCCCGCCGCCACGGCGTGGCGAACGGATGGTCCTCGGCGGTGAACACCGACCCCAACCACTGCGCGTGACCCGTGAACCAGCCACCGGCCTCAGCCTGTTCGGCGATCCACGCCTCGGGCTCGGGGAGGAAACGGGTGGTGAAGAAGACCACCGACGCGACCCGCGCCTCCGTCACGGCGCGCACCACGTCGCGCGCCCCCGCCACGGTCGCGGCGAGCGGCTTGTCCAGCAGCAGATGCCGGCCGGCCCCGGCGGCCCGGACCGCGAGGTCCGCCTGCACGTCCGGCGGCACCGCGACCGCCACCGCGTCCACTTCCGCGAGCAGGTCGTCCACGTCGTCGAAGGCGCGGGTGCCGTGACGGTCCGCCAAGTCCTTCGCGGCGACGGGGCGTCTGCCCCACACCCCGACGAACTCGAGACCCTCGTGCGCGGCCAGGACGGGCGCGTGGACCATCTGTGCCCAGGGGCCGGTGCCGAACAGACCGATACGCATGCCGCTGACTCTCCCTGCTTTCCGGTCGGGGTGACGTCGGGCGCCGAGGCGCCCTCCGTGGCGAGCCTCGCACACCAACTGCGGCGAAGTGCACCCCCGGGGGTTCGTTCCGGCTGCTGGAAGCCGAGCCGGTGGAGGCCCAGCGGGTCGAGGCCGAGCCGGTGGAAGCCGACGGGCGGAGGCCGGTCAGCGGGCCCGGGGCTTGGCGCCGGGCTCGTCGGAGGCCGGTCAGCGGGCCCGGGGCGTTGGCGCCGGACTCGTCGGCGTCGGGTCAGGCGGCCGGGGCTCCGCCCGCCCCCCGCACTGGGCCCGCGCAGCGACCCCGCCCAGGTGCCTGTACCGGCCCCTCGGCCCCGTGTTGTGGTGAGCGCCCCCCGTCCCCCGAAGTGCCGTGACCGGCCGGCACGGACCCGAGGAGCCGCGATGCCCGAAGCACCACCGCAGGATCCGCCCGCGCTGCACGTCGAAGGGCTCGACGTCATGTACGGGCGAGCCCTGTCAGCCCTGCGTTCCGTGTCCCTGACCGTTCCGCACGGCGCGGTCGTCGCACTGCTCGGCGCGAACGGCGCCGGCAAGACCACGCTGCTGAGGGCCGTCTCGGGCACCCTGCGCCTGCACCGCGGCACCGTCACCGCCGGCCGTGTCCGCTACGGCGGCACGGACCTAGACGGACGCGACCCGGTCGCCGCGGTCCGCGCCGGAGTCGTCCAGGTCCCCGAGGGCAGACGGGTCTTCGCCGGCCTCACCGTCGAGGAGAACCTGCGCGCCGGCGGCCTCGGCCTCAGCCGACGCGCTCCCGCCCTGGTCCGGGAGTCCCGCGACCGCGTGTACGGCCTGTTCCCCGTCCTCGCCGAACGCAGCGGCCAGGCGGCCGGCCTGCTGTCCGGGGGCGAGCAGCAGATGCTCGCCATCGGCCGCGCCCTGATGGCCGCTCCCCGCCTGCTCCTGCTCGACGAGCCGTCCCTCGGCCTCGCCCCGCGCATGGTGTTCCGCATCGCCGAGGTGATCCGCGAGATCAACGAGCAGGGCACCGCCGTCCTGCTCGTCGAGCAGAACGCCGGCATGGCCCTGTCCCTCGCCGACCACGCGTACGTCCTCGAAGTGGGCGAGATACGGCTCTCGGGCCCGGCCGACGAACTGGCCCGCACGGACGCCGTACGCCGCCTGTACCTCGGTGAGAGCGCCGACGAACCGGCCGGCGACCAGGGGGCCGCGTGAACATCCGCACCACCGGCCGTACGGCCACCGGCCCCACCGCCGGTTCGCAGGCCGCACCCCCGGCGCTCCACGTCCGGGACGTCACCGTCCGCTTCGCCGGTCTCACCGCCCTCGACGCGGTGTCCTTCACCGTCGCCCCGGGCTCGGTGCACGCGCTGATCGGGCCCAACGGCGCGGGCAAGTCCACCTGCTTCAACGTCCTGTCGGGCCTGTGCCGCCCGGCGGCCGGTCAGGTCCTGCTCGGCGACACCGACCTGACGGGCCTCGCCCCGCACCGGATCGCCGCGCTGGGCGTGGCCCGCACCTTCCAGAACATCGTCACGACCGAGGGCACGGTCGCCGACAACCTCATGCTCGGCAGGCACGCCCTGTCCCGCGCCGGCTTCGCCGCCAGCGCCCTGCGGCTGCCGAGCGCCGTACGCGAGCAGCGGGCCCACCTGGAGCGGGTCCGCGAGATCGCCGAACTCACCGGCCTCGGCGCCCACGTCGACACCCCGGTGGCCCTGCTGTCGTACGGCGACCGCAAGCGGGTCGAACTCGCCCGCGCGCTGTGCCTGGAGCCGCGGGTGCTGCTGCTCGACGAGCCGGTGGCCGGCATGAACGGCGTCGAACGCGCCGCCACCGCCGACGTCGTGCGCACGGTGCGCGAGCAACTCGGCCTGTCCGTCGTCCTCGTGGAACACGACATGGGCCTCGTGATGCGCCTCGCCGACGAGGTCACCGTCCTCGACTTCGGCCGCCGGCTCGCCCACGGGACCCCCGACGAGATCCGCCGCCACCCCGAGGTGCTGCGCGCCTACCTGGGGACCGGCGCCCCCGACGAAACCCCGAAGATCCCGGAGGCCGCGGAGACCCCGGAGGCCGCGGCGATCCCGGAGGCCGGGCAGACCCCGCAGACCCCGCAGATCCCGGAGACCGCGGCGATCACTGAAACGACGGAAACCACCAAGGCCACCGAGACCACCAAGGCCACGAAGGCCACCGAGACCACCAAGGCCACCAAGGCCACCAAGGCGACCCCGCCCACCGAAGAGACCGACGTGACCGAACCCCCCGGGGAGAACGCTCCGTGACCACCCTCCTCGACACCCTCCTCAACGGCCTGGCCCTGGGCGCCGTGTACGCCCTCGTCGCCCTCGGCTTCGTCGTCATCTTCAAGGCCTCCGGCGTCCTCAACTTCGCCCACGGCTCGCTGCTCCTGCTCGGCGGCTACCTCGTCGCCGTCCTCCACGACGACCTCGGCTTCGCCGGCGCCCTCGCCGTGGCGGTCCTGGCGACCGCGGCCGTCGCCGGCGCGCTCGACCGGCTGCTGCTGCAACGGGGCGACCCCGACCCCAAGGCCGCCCACGTGCAGACCATCGTCACCATCGGCGTGGACATCGTCCTGGTGACGGACCTGGCCCGGCGCATCGGGGGCGATCTCCTCACCCTCGGCGACCCGTGGGGCGACGCGGTGACCGGCCTCGGCCCGGTGACCGTCGCCGACAGCCGGCTCGCCGCGATCGCCGTCTCCACCGTCGTCATCGCCGGGGTCTTCGCCCTCTTCCGGTTCACGCCCTGGGGCCTGTCCCTGCGCGCGGCGGCCGAGGACGTGGAGGCCGCGGCCCTGATGGGCGTCCGGCTGAGCCGGGTGCGCATGCTCGCCTGGTGCCTGGCCGGTGCGCTCGCCGCGCTCGCCGCCGTGTTCCTCGCCGCGTTCCCGGCGCCGGGCCTGGAGCGCACCACCGGCCAGATCGCCCTGAAGGCGTTCCCCGCCGCCATCCTCGGCGGCATGGCCTCACCGCCCGGCGCCCTCGCGGGCAGCCTGCTGATCGGCCTGACCGAGGCCCTCGTGGCGGGTTACCAGTCCGAACTGCACGTCCTCGGCGAAGGGTTCGGCGATGTCGCGCCGTACGCCGTGATGGTGGTCGTCCTGCTGGTGCGGCCCACCGGTCTGTTCGGCGCGAAGGGAGCGGTCCGTGTCTGAACTCGTCCCGAAGTGGGGCAAGTTGCTGCTGCCCGCCCTTCTCCTGTGCGCCCTGCCCTTCTACCTCGACGCCTTCTGGCTGCGCATCGGCCTGTTCTCGATCGCCGCCGCCATCGGCGCCGTCGGCCTCGGCCTGCTCAGCGGTACCGCGGGTCAGCTCTCCCTCGGCCACGCCTTCTTCCTCGCGGTGGGGGCCTACGGCTACACCTGGCTGGCCGGTGACCCCGGTCCGGGCCTGCCCCCGGCGCTGGCCGCCGTCCTGGCCGTGCTGCTGGCGGGCGCGGCGGGCGGGCTGTTCAGCCCCGTCGCCGGACGCGTCCGCGGCATCTACCTGGGCAACGCCACCCTCGCGCTGGTCTTCCTCGGCCATCACCTCCTGCTGACCGCCGACTCCGTCACCGGCGGCTTCAACGGCCGCTCGGTGCCGCCGCTCACCATCGGCGGGTTCGGCTTCACCGCCGACGATCCCGAACTCACCGTGTTCGGAGTGCCGTTCGGCGCCGAGGAACGCCTCTGGTACCTCGGCCTCGCCCTGTTCGCGTTCACCTGGTTCACCGCGCGCGGCCTGCTGCGCGGCCGCCCCGGCCGGGCCCTCTCGGCCGTCCGCGACAGCGAGACCGCGGCGGCCGTGATGGGCGTGAACGTCGCCCGCTACCGCTCGGCCGCCTTCGTCGTGTCGTCGATGTACGCCGGCCTGGCCGGGGTCCTGCTGGCCCTGTCCTTCCGCCGGGTCGTGCCCGACTACTTCGGGCTGGCCCTCTCCGTCGACTACCTCGCCATGATCGTCATAGGTGGCCTCGGCTCGGTCGCCGGAGCCACCGCGGGAGCCTTCTTCGTCACCGCGCTGCCCCTGCTGATGACGCGGTACGCCGACCAGCTCCCGCTGGTCGCCGCCCCGGGCACCGGAGGCGAGGGCGCCATCGGCCCGACCGAGGCCGCCCGCTACCTCTACGGCGCGGTGATCGTCGTCGTCCTCCTGTACGCCCCCGACGGACTGCACGGCATGTCCCGCCGCGTCCGCGCCCGCCTGCGGTCCGCCCGGTCACCCGACCGGCCGTCGTCCGCACCCCCGCCACCCACCACGGACGTCCCGCCCGCCACACCCGCACGAGCCAAGGAGCACACCCCGTGAACACCAAGCACCGCACCCGCGGCACCGCCGTCACCGCGGCACTGGCTGCCCTGCTGATCGCGGCCACCGGCTGCAGCTCCAAAGCGGACGGCGGCAGCACCTCCGACGGCGCCGACGGCGTCAAGTCCGGCCCCGGAGTGACCGACAAGACCATCAAGCTGGGCGCCCTCACCGACCTGACGGGCCCCTACGCCACCCTCGGCAAGTCCATCGTGCAGGCCCAGCAGATGTGGGCCGACGAGACCAACGCCAAGGGCGGCATCTGCGGCCGCAAGGTCGAGATCGTCGTCAAGGACCACGGCTACGACGTCCAGAAGGCCGTCACCGCCTACGCCGACATCTCCCCGGACGTCGTCGCCCTGCCCCAGGTCATCGGCTCCCCGGTGGTCGCGGCACTCCTCGACGACATCGAGCGCGACCACCTCCTCACCTACCCCCAGGCCTGGGCCGCCTCCCTGCTCGGCAAGACTCCGTCCAGGTCATGGCCACCACCTACGACCTCGACATGATCGCCGCCGTCGACTTCCTCACCCGCACCAAGGGCCTGGCCAAGGGCGACACCATCGGACACGTCTACTTCGAGGGCGACTACGGCGCCAACGCCCTCCAGGGCTCCACCTGGGCGGCGGAGAAGGCCGGCCTGAAGATCGCCGGCCAGAAGATCAAGGCGACGGACACCGACCTCTCCGCCCAGGTGACGGCGCTGAAGAAGGACGGGGTGAAGGCGATCCTGGTCAGCGCCGGGCCCGCCCAGACGGCGTCCCTGGTGGGCGTCGCCGCCTCCCGGGGGCTGCGTGTCCCCGTCGTCAGCAGCGCCCCGGGCTTCGCCCCGCAGCTGATGAAGACGCCGGCCGCGCCGGCCCTGACAGCCATGCTGAACATCGTCAGCGGCGCCCCGGCCGTCAGCTCCGACATCCCCGGCGTCAAGGCCATGGTCGCCGCCTACACCAAGAAGTACCCGGCCTCCCCGGTCGACTCCGGGGCGCTGTCCGGCTACAGCGCCGTCCAGCTCCTGGGCGCCGACCTGAAGAAGGCCTGTGAGGCCGGCAGCCTCGCCCGCGAGGACGTGGTGAAGGCGCACCGCTCGCAGAAGAACGTCGACACCGGCCTCGGCAGCCCGCAGAACTTCTCCGAAGTCGGCCGGCCCGCCGCGCTGTCGACGTACGTGCTCAAGCCGGACGCGAAGGCGGCCGGCGGTGTGGTGGGCGTCGAGGACGCGCACCAGGCGCCGGGAGTGGAGGAGTACCTGACGTCGAAGTCCTGATCCGGGCCCGCATTCAGCGGTCCCGCTGCTGAATGCGTTCGCTTTCTTCCATTGGACCTCCGAGGCCCGCCGGGGCCAGGCTGGGACGCGTCCGGTGCACCGAGATCACCTTCCGGTGCACCGGACTTCGCCATGTCCCGACTTCCGCGAGAAGTCACGAGCCGTGCTCACCCGGGGAGGACCTCCGCCGATGGCGTCGTCGCTCGACAGACCCCTCGACCACCGCTACCGCGACGAACACCCGATCCGCACACTCGCCTACCTCTTCCGCGCCGACCGGCGCCGCCTGGCCGGCGCGGTCGTCGTCTTCACGGTCAAGCACAGCCCCATCTGGCTGCTGCCGCTCATCACCGCGTCCATCATCGACACCGTCGTCGAACACCGGCCCATCTCCCACCTGTGGACCAGCACCGGCGTCATCCTCTTCATCCTGATCGTCAACTACCCCCTCCACCTGCTCTACGTCCGCCTCCTGTACGGCAGCGTCCGACGCATGGGCACCAGCCTGCGCTCCGCCCTGTGCACGCGCATGCAGCAACTGTCCATCGGCTACCACTCACGGGTCAGCGCCGGTGTGCTCCAGGCCAAGGTCGTCCGCGACGTCGAGGCCGTCGAGCAGATGGTGCAGCAGACCGCGGAGAACGGGCTCGGCGCGACCACCGTGCTCATCGGCGGCCTCGTCATCATCGCCGTACGCACCCCGGAGTTCGTGCCCGTCTTCCTGGTCGTGGTGCCCGCCGCCGCGTTCGTCGTGGCCCGGCTGCGCTCCCGGCTGCGGGCCCACAACGAGGACTTCCGGCACGAGGTGGAGACGCTCTCCTCACGGGTCACGGAGATGACCCGGCTGATCCCCGTCACCCGCGCCCACGGCCTGGAGGGGAAGGCGCTCACCCGCATGGACGGCACCCTGCGCCGCCTGCTGACCTCCGGGATGCGCCTCGACCTGGTCAACGGCCGCTTCGGGTCGATCGCGTGGGTGGTGCTCAACGTGGTGGGCGTGCTGGTCCTCGCGGGCGCGGCCCTCGTGTCGTACTACGAGGTCTGGGGCGTCACCCCCGGTGACGTCGTCATGCTCAGCGCCTTCCTGACCACCCTCACCAACTCCACGACCACCCTGACCGGCCTGGCGCCGGTCATCACCAAGGGGCTGGAGTCGGTCCGCTCGGTCGGCGAGGTCCTCCAGGCCCCCGAACTGGAGGACAACGAGGGCAAGGCCGAACTCGCCTCGCTGGACGGCGCGGTGACCTTCGAGGGCGTCGGACACGCCTACGACGCCGACCGGCCGGCGGTACGCGACTTCACCCTGTCCGTGGCGCCGGGCGAGACCGTCGCCCTGGTCGGCGCCTCCGGCGCGGGCAAGTCGACCGTGCTCAACCTCGTCATCGGCTTCATCCGGCCGACCTCGGGCCGCCTGCTGCTCGACGGCACCGACATGAACACCCTCGACCTGCGCACCTACCGGCGGTTCGTCTCGGTGGTCCCGCAGGAGTCGATCCTCTTCGACGGCACCGTCCGCGAGAACGTCGCCTACGGCATGGAGGACGAGGCCGACGAGGAGGCGGTCCGCGCCGCCCTGCGCGACGCCAACGCCACCGAGTTCGTCGACCGGCTGCCCCAGGGACTCGACACCCTCGTCGGCGAGCGCGGAGCCCGCCTGTCGGGCGGGCAGAAGCAGCGGCTGGCGATCGCCCGCGCGCTGATCAGGGACCCCAAGGTGCTGATCCTGGACGAGGCGACCTCCGCGCTCGACACCCGCTCGGAGGCGCTGGTCCAGCAGGCCCTCGCCCGCCTGCTGCACGGACGGACCACCTTCGTGGTGGCGCACCGACTGTCCACGGTGCGCGGCGCCGACCGGATCGTGGTGATGGGGGAGGGGCGGATCCTGGAGACCGGCACGCACGAGGAACTCCTGCGCCGGGGCGGGGCGTACACGGCCCTGCACAGCGGCCAGGCGGCCTGACGCCACCAGGATCGGGGTGGGGGCCAAGTGGCGAAAACCATACCCCCGGAGGGTGACACGCGCCCCACTCGTGCATGAATCGCCCGGGTCCGGGCACACGCAGCCCACCACACCTGGAGAAAGGGGCGCTCGTGATCGTTCCGGACCCGAAGACCGTCAGGACGCTGCTCACCCGCTACGCGTCGCTGCGGATCGCTCAGGCCGAGCGGGAGACACCGCGCACGGCCCGCGAGTTGGAGGACGTCACCTACACGCTGTGCGTCCTCATGGCCACGTCCGACGTCCGTGAGGCGGTCGCCGCGGCGGACGCCCTGCTCGCCGCCGAGGTACGGCCGCCGACGGCCCGGGTGCCGAAGCAGGACAAGGACGCGGCCAGGGACGGCGAGCGGGAGGGCGAGAGCGGACTGTCCCTGGCGGTCTGACGACGTCGGGAGCGTGCCCCGGCCCGGCTCACGGCACCGCCGAACCGCAGCGGTCCGCGCGCCGGGCCTCCTGCTGGGCGGGAGGCCCGGCCAGCCACTCCGCGATCGTGCGGGCGATCGGCTGGCCGGTGTCGACCTCGACGAAGCCGAACTGGCCCGACTGGTTGCACTCCAGGAACCACCACGTCCCGTCGGCGTCCTCCGCGAAGTCGAAGGCGCCGTACGCCAGTTCGGCCTCGCGCAGATAGGTGCGCACGGACTCGGCCAGGCGCGGCGGGACGTCGACCGGGCACCACGGCACGGTGGACGGTGTGAAGCGCACGTCCACCACGTCCGGGTCGCCGTCGGCGCACGCGGCCTTGCGGGCGGCCAGCAGCCGGTCGCCCACCGCGGTCAACCGGATGTCGGCCCGCTTGGCGACCCGCCGTTGCAGCAGCGTCGGGCCGTAGGCGACGGCGGTGAAGTCGGCGCCGGGCGGGACCCGGGTGGTGGGCACCGCCCGGGGCGGGTCCTGCGGATGCGCCCCGGACACCGGCTTGACCACGAGGTCGGGATAGCGCTCCGCGAAGTCCCGCGCCGCCTGTGGGAACGTCGTGATGAGCGTGGCCGGCACGGGCAGCCCGCTGCGCTGGGCCAGCCGCAGCTGCCAGGGCTTGTGCCGGGCCCGCCGGGCCGCGTCCGGATGGTTCATCCAGCGCGCCTCGCTGCCGCGGAGCATCCCGTACAGCGCCTGCGAGGCCTCCTCCGTGAGCCACGCGGACGGTTCGGGGGCGCGGGCCGCCGCGGCGCCGGGCCGGCGGACCCACACCGAGCGCAGCGAGTCGAGGCTCACCAGCCGTCCCGCGGACGACAGATGACCCCGGAAGGCACCGTGCACGTACTCCCCGGAGAGCGCGACGGAACCGGTCAGGTCGGCGGGATCGAGCCGAACGACGGGAACGCCGGTGGCGTTCAGGTGCACGACCACCATGTCCGCCGTGACGTCCTCTTCGGTGGTCAGGATGAGCACGGTCATCTCGGCCGCCCGCGCTCAGTCGTCGAAGTGCGTCTTGGAGCCCGCTGTGGAGGTCGTCGTCCCCAGCTCTCTCAACAGGGCGTGGTCGCGGGCCGCGATCCGGCCGTCGAGGAGCACGTTCAACTGCAGTCCTGGGTCGTAGGCGTACGGAGTGGCGTACTCCAACTCCGCCGCCGGGCGTGCGTAGTCGAGCGCGAACGGTTGCATCGTCTCTCCCTCGTCGGTACTGCGTCGATCAAGCGGTGCCGCCGTGCGACGTCACTCGGGCCCGCTGCTGTGGTGCGAACTCGTGGTGCGAACTTCGGTGCGGTGGTGCGACCTTCAGTCACTTATACGAATCGAACGGGTGGTTGGTTTCCTTACTCTCCGTGATCATCGCCGGGTCGGGCCGGGCACAGGGAGCTGAGCAGGGGTGATGAGCCCTGCGAGGGCGGAAAACGTGTTGCCGGAAGGTCAGTTGGCGAGGTCCGCGCGGTCGGGGGCACGGCGCAGCGAGCGCAGGGCGAGGAGCAGGACACCGATGTCGTCGAGATAGACCGGGTCGGGCAGCAGGTCGGCCGGGAGGACGAAGTAGGCGACGGCGCCCCAGAACACCCAGCGGGGGCCGGTCGGCAGGCCCGCCTGCCGCAGGCCGCGCCGGGCCCGGACCAGCCGCACCATGACGGTGGCGGCCACGGCGAACAGCGCCACCGCCACTACCACGGCGACGGTGACGAGCGTGGTGGTCGCGTCCACGGGCCCTCCCTGTGCGCGGTCCGTCGCGCGGTGTCCGGTGCTTCCCCGACTGTCGGATTCCCCGTTCTCGACTGCCGAATGCCCCGTCCGGGGCGGGAGAATCGCGCCGATCGGGTGCCGGGGCCCGGCCGGGCCCCGGCACCCGGGCCGTCAGGGCCCGGTCACACGGTTGACCCGTCCGTGTGGCGGGGGCTTCGGGGAGCCGTAGCAATGATGTGCGACACGTGGCGTGTCGCGTCTCGGGGGCAGGTGGCGACCGCAACCTGCAGAGAAGGCCAAGCATGAGCACCCGCTCCACGCGGCCCGGTTCGGACCGTGCCGTCACTCCCCTCCCCACCACCACCGGCGCGGACAGCGCCTCCGTACCGGGTCACGACTCGTCGTCCCCGGCCGGCAGGACCCCGCGCCGCCCACCCCGCCCCCGTCGACGGCTCCTCGCACACCGCCGCGGCCCATCGGGGTCGCTGGAGGAGTCGTCCGCCTCGTCACCCCGCTCGAAGACCGCGGTACTGCCCGCCCGGGACCGACCCGGCCCGATCACCCGCCCCGCCCACGCACAGGTGGGCGGGGCGGGCGTCGGCTCAGTGGGCGGGACGGAGCAACGCGGTGAGCACCCGGTCCGGAGTGAGCGGGAGTTCACGGAAGCGCACGCCGGTGGCGTGGTGGACCGCGTTGCCCACCGCGGCGGCCGTGCCGACGATGCCGATCTCGCCGATGCCCTTGCTGCCCATGGGGTTGAGGTGCGGATCGTCCTCCTCGACCCAGTGCGCCTCCACGTCCGGCACGTCGGCGTGCGCGGGTACGTGGTACGACGCCAGGTCGGACTCCGCGAAATCGCCGAACGCGGCGTCCAGGGTGCTGCCCTCGGTGAGCGCCATGCCCAGCCCCATGGTCATCCCGCCGACGAACTGGGAGCGGGCGGTACGGGCGTTGAGGATGCGCCCCGCCGCGTAGACCCCGAGCAGTCGGCGCACCCGCACCTCGCCGTCACCGTGTCCACGGCGACCTCCGCGAAGTGCGCCCCGAACGCGTGCCGGGAGTAGGGGGAGTCGGTGTCGGCGGTGTCGGCGTGCTCGACCAGGCCGTGCGCGGGCACCGGCCCCGGGAACCCGGCCAGCCGTTCCGCGAGCCGGACGCACGCCTCGTGCACCGGCCGGCCCCAGGACGCCGTACCGGAAGAGCCGCCGGCCACCGGGGCGGACGGCAGGTCGCTGCTGCCCAGCCGCACCCGGACCCTCTCCAGGGGGACGTCCAGGGCGTCCGCCGCGATCTGCGCGAGGACGGTACGGGCGCCGGTGCCGATGTCCGTGGCGTTGACCTCGACGAGGAAACTCCCGTCGGGCAGGACGCGGGCCGCCGCGGCGGAGGGGAGCATCATCACCGGGTAGGTGGCCGCGGCCACGCCCGTCCCGGTCAGCAGCGGGCCGTCCGGGTGGGAGCGCGGGCGCGGATCGCGCCGTTCCCACCCGAACCGGCGGGCTCCCTCGCGCAGGCACTCGACGAGGTGGCGGCTGCTGAACGGCCTGCCGCTGTCCGGTTCCGACTCCGGCTCGTTGCGGACCCGCAGTTCGACAGGGTCCATGCCCAGTTCCACGGCGAGTTCGTCCATGGCCGACTCCAGGGCGTACATGCCCGGCGCCTCGCCGGCGCGCGCATCCAGGAGGGGCTCGGCACATCGAGGGGCACCACGCGGTGGGCCGTACGGCTGTGCGGGGCGGCGTACATGACGCGGGCCGGTACCGCCGCCTGCTCCACGAACTCCTTCACCCGCGACGTGTGGGTGGTGACCTCGTGCTCCAGGCAGGTCAGCCGGCCGTCGGCGTCCGCGCCGAGGCGCAGCCGGTGCAGGGTGGGCGCCCGGTGCCCGACGACCGAGGGCATGAAGCGGCGCGGCAGGACGACCGTGACCGGCCGCCCGGTGTGCCGCAGCGCGGCCATCGTCGCGAGCACCACGTCCGGCCGGGGCGTGCCCTTGGAGCCGAAGCCGCCGCCGACGTGCTCGGCGACGACGGTGATCCGCTCCTGCTCCAGCCCGAACAGCCCCGCGAGCACGTCCCGTACCGTCGTGGTGCCCTGGCTGGAGGTGTGCACCGTCAGGTGCTCCCCGTCCCAGCGGGCGGTGCTGGCATGCGGCTCCATGGGGTGGTTGTGCAGTGGCGGCACCCGGTAGCCGACCTCGACCCGGACGGGCGCGGACGCGAACGCCCCCCGTGCGTCGCCGCGTTCACGGACGGCCGGATGCCCGCCGTTGGCCTCCTCGGGCACATAGGCATCCGGATGGTCGGCGGACAGCGTGACGTCGTACGGCTCCGCCGAGCAGTCGACGTGTACGGCGGCGGCGCCGGCCCGCGCGGCCTCTGCGCTGTCGGCCACCACCAGGGCGACGAACCAGCCCCGGTGCGGCACCCGCTCGTTCTGCAGGAGGGCGAGGGTCGCGTCGTCCGGTTCGGCGAGCCGCGGCGCGTTCTCGTGGGTGAGCACGGACACGACGCCGGGCAGGCCGAGCGCGGCCGACGCGTCCACGCCCGTGACCCGGCCGCGCGCGACCGCGGCGGGCACCGGACGGGCGAACAGCCGCCCGGGGAAGGGGAACTCGGCGGCGTACCGGGCGGTCCCGGTGACCTTCTCGCGCCCTTCCCGGCGCTCGACGGGAGCGCCCGTGGCAGGGGACCTCATCACGCTTCCTCCCCGTCCCGCGCGAGCCGCCCGAGGACGTCGACGGCGAGGCCCCGCGCGAGGGGCACCTTGTAGGCGTTGTCGCGCAGTGGCCTGGCCTGCTCCAGTTCGATGTCGACGGCCCGCTCGAACGCCGACTCGGTCGGCGCGACCCCCAGGAGCGCCTCCTCGGCCCGCCGGGCCCGCCAGGGCCGGTGCGCCAGCCCGCCGAACGCGATCCCGGCGTGCGCCACCACCCCGTCCGACACCTTCAACACCGCGGCGACGGAGGCCAGCGCGAAGGCGTACGAGGCCCGGTCGCGGGCCTTGCGGTACGCGGACGGCATCCCGGCCGTGGCGGCCGGCAGCAGGACGGCGGTCACCAGCTCACCCGGCTCGACCACCGTGTCCCGCTCCGGGTGGTCCCCGGGCAGCCGGTGGAACTCCGCGGCGGGCACCCGCCGTACGCCCGCGAGGCCGTACAGCTCGACCTGCGCGTCCAGCGCGGCCAGGGCGACCGCCATGTCCGACGGGTGGGTGGCGACGCAGTGCTCGGAGTGGCCGAGCACCGCGTGGTCGCGGTGCACCCCGGCCAGGGCGCCGCAGCCGCTGCCGGGCTCCCGCTTGTTGCACGGCTTGGACACGTCCTGGAAGTACGGGCAGCGGGTGCGCTGGAGCAGGTTCCCGCCGGTCGTCGCGGCGTTGCGCAACTGACCGGAGGCACCGGCGAGCAGCGCCTGCGAGAGGGCGGGACAGCGCTCGCGGACCCGCGGATGCGCCGCGAGGTCGCTGTTGCGCACCAGCGCCCCGACCCGCAGCGAACCGTCCGGCAGCTCCGTCACCCCGTCCATGGGCAGCCGTGTGACGTCGATGAGGGCGGTCGGCTCCTCCACGCCGAGTTTCATCAGGTCGACGAGGTTGGTGCCGCCGCCCAGATAGCGGGCGCCGGGGTGAGAGGCGTAGGCGTCGGCCGCCTCGGCGAGGCTGCCGGCCCGTACGTAGGCGAAGGGTTTCACCGGATCACGTCCTCGACCGCGTCGACGATGCGGGGATACGCCCCGCACCGGCACAGGTTGCCGCTGAGCCGCTCGCGGATCTCCTCCCGGCCGAGGGGCACCGGCCCGGGGACCGCCCGCACGTCGGTGACGTGCGAGGGGTGGCCGGCCTCCGCCTCGGCGATGGCGCCGACCGCGGAGCAGATCTGGCCCGGGGTGCAGTAGCCGCACTGGAAGGCGTCGCGTTCCAGGAAGGCCCGCTGGAGCGGGTGGGGCTCCTCGCCGTCCCCCGACAGCCCTTCGACGGTGGTGACGTCGCAGCCGTCGGCGGCGACCGCGAGCAGCAGACAGCTGTTGATCCGCCGCCCGTCGACCAGGACCGTGCAGGCGCCGCACTGCCCGTGGTCACAGCCCTTCTTCGCGCCGGTCAGGTCCAGGTCCTCGCGCAGGAGGTCGAGCAGCACCCGCCGGTGGTCCACGGCCAGGGTGTGCGGTTTGCCGTTGACCCGCAGGGTCGTCTCGGAGCGGTGGGAAGGTGGTGCGCCGGCGCCGTGCGCGGGTTCGTGCTCGCTGCCCATGTCGTGGATCCCTTCGGCAGATCCGTCGTGCCGTGGGGACCGCGTATCCAGCGGGCGGCACTCGACACGTCGGGAGCCGGGAGGAATCGGGTGGTGCGGGTGTGCCCCGTCACCCGTCACCCGTCACCCGTCACCCGTCACCCGTCACCCGTCACCCGTCACCCGTTGGCGATCTTGCCGTCCTCGCCGTCAGCGTTCCGGCCGTCGTGGGTGTCGCGCTCCCGCAGGCCCTTCGCCGTCTCGCGCAGGCGCTCCAGGGTCCGGCCCAGCTGCTGGAACGGCGAGCCGACCGGCTTGGCGGGAGGCTGGGGGCGCCCGCCCGACTCGGCGGCGGCCTCCCGGTAGGCGGTCAGCGCCTCGTGGGCCTGCTCGGCGGCCTCCCGGTACAGGTCCCGGGACTCCGTCATCGCCTCCAGAGCCTCCCGGTACATGGCCGCGAGCCGGCGCTCACGGGCCAGTTCCTCCTCCAGCGTGAGCAGCCGCCAGTCCTCCCGCAGCGCGGTCAGCGCGGCCTCGCCGCCGTCCGGCAGCGGCCTGGGCAGGGCGGCGAACCGGGTCACCGCGTCCAGCAACTCGGTGGGGTGCGTGCCGTCCAGGAACACACTGCGCACCGAGAAGTCGGCGGCCTCGTACCCGGCCGGGGCCGGTGACCCCGGCAGCACCACCGCCCCGCCGCGGGGCAGCTCCACGTCGAACTCGCGCAGCGCCCAGTTCGCGGTGCGCAGCTGGTGCGGTGCCGCCCGGTGCTCCACGACCCGGTGGTGCAGTCCGGCGGGCAGCAACGGGATCAGGGAGCGGCGGCCCCGCTCGTCGGGCGTCATGGCCTCGTGCACCACCACGTCGATGGTCCAGGTGTCCCGCTGGGCGCCGCGCAGCACCCGCCGCAGCTCCTTGTCGTCCGCCGGGAGCGGACTGACGTCGAGGTAGCGCCCGCCGGTGACCGTCTCGTGGCCCCACAGGCCGTCCGCGTCCCAGGGCCAGAACATGGCGGCCGGTGAGGGCCATCGCGGGTCCCACGGCCGCTCCGCCTCCGCGACCAGCGTCCACTCCTGACCGGACCCGGACCACTCGCCGAGCGTCAGCCGGGCCCGCACGGTGACGTCCTCGGGCGCCTGCCAGCGGGCTTCGAAGACCAGTTCGCCCTCGGCGGTGTCGACGTCGGGGAGCTCCAGGAAGTCGTGGAGCGTCCCGTTCTCCTTGAGCGACCGGAGGTTCTTGCGCAGGACGTCCGGCGCGGCGGGCCCGGTGTGGCGGCCGCGGGTCAGCCACACCGTGGAGGGTGTCGGGGCCGGGACGGTCGGGGAGGTGAGCATGAGTCCCTTCGTGAGGAGCGGGGCGACGGGGCACTGTCAGTATCGCCGTCGCGGCGGGTGGATGATCGCGCGGGGTCGGCGCATATCAGGTCGTGGTGCGCATTCCCGCCCGCGGTGTGCGCCACGCGCGAAACGGGGCACCTGACCGGCGGCCCTCGCACCGCGCCCGCCCGCCGGGTGGGCGAGGGTGGGCGGGAGAGCACCCCGGCCGACCGACGGTACGCAGGAGGACGAACCGATGAAACTGGATCTCACAGGACGGACGGCGCTGGTCACGGGCTCCTCCCAGGGCATCGGCGCGGCGATCGCCGCCGGCCTGGCCCGCGCCGGAGCCACCGTGGGCGTCAACGGACGCGACGCCGGACGCCTCGACCGGAGCGTCGGGGAACTGCGGCGGGCGGTGCCGGACGGCCGGTTCGTGGCGGTCGCCGCCGACGTGGGCACCGAGGAGGGCGCCGCCCGCGCGGTCGACGCCCTGCCCGACACCGACATCCTCGTCAACAATCTCGGCATCTTCGGCGCCCGGCCCGCCCTGGAGATCACCGACGACGAGTGGCGCCGCTACTTCGAGATCAACGTCCTCGCGGCGGTCCGGCTCACGCGCGCGTACCTGCCGAGGATGACCGCGCGCGGCTGGGGCCGCGTCGTGAACATCGCGAGCGACTCCGCCGTGGTGATCCCGGCCGAGATGATCCACTACGGCATGACGAAGACCGCGCTGCTGGCCGTCGGCCGCGGCTTCGCCAAGGAGGCGGCCGGCACCGGCGTCACCGTCAACTCGGTCATCGCCGGGCCCACCCACACGGAGGGCGTCGAGGAGTTCGTACGGCAACTGGTCGGTACCGAGCTGCCCTGGGACGAGGCCCAGCGCGCCTTCATGCGCGAGCACCGGCCCCAGTCCCTGCTGCACCGGCTCATCGAACCGGAGGAGATCGCCAACCTCGTCGTCTACCTCAGTTCACCGCTCGCCTCCGCGACGACGGGCGGCGCGCTGCGCGTGGACGGCGGGTACGTCGACTCGGTGCTGCCGTGAGCCGCGATGCCGCCGTGAGCCGCGGCGCTGCCGTGCCGTCGTGGTGGCCGCCGTGCCCCGCGCGCGGCCCGCACATGGGGTGTGCGGCGTTCACCACCGGACGCGGGCGCGCACCCGTGGTCCCGGCCGCCGCGGGCCCCGACAATCGTCCCGGCGGACAGGGCTCGCCCACCATCCGCGTCGGGGCGGGCCCTGTTCCCGTGCCCGC
>NZ_MPOH02000002.1:187745-227656 GCF_001896135.2 Streptomyces phaeoluteigriseus | reverse complement strand
TGCTGCACTGGACCCGCCGCATGATCGAGATCCGCAAGCAGAACCCCGCCTTCGGCCTCGGCTCCTACACCGAGCTGTCCTCCTCCAACCCGGCCGTCCTCGCCTTCCTGCGCGAGGCCCCCTCGGCAGAGGAGGGAGGGGACGACGACCTGGTCCTGTGCGTCCACAACTTCTCCCGCTTCGCCCAGCCCACCGAGCTGGACCTGCGTCGCTTCGACGGCCGCCACCCCGTCGAGCTGTTCGGCGGGGTCCGCTTCCCCGCGATCGGTGAACTGCCTTACCTGCTCACCCTCGCGGGACACGGTTTCTACTGGTTCCGGCTCGCCCGAGCCGCATCCCGCGTCGGCCGGCGCCTGTGAGCGTGCGCCGAGGGAAGGACGCGTCACCATGCAGAAGACCGCACCTCTGAGCGCGGGCGGTGTCGTCGGCGTCCGCTCCACCGGGACGCTCGGGGCACTGCTGCGCGAGTGGCTGCCCCGGCAGCGCTGGTTCGCCGGCAAGGACCGGCCCCTCAACGACCTGCGTCTGCTGTCCATGACGGAGCTGTATCCGGGCTGTCTGCATCTGCTGGTGCAGACCGGCCAGTCGGGCGTGCCCTCCCCGGGCGGCACTCCCCCTCCCGGGGACTGCTACCAGCTGCTCCTCGGCATCCAGGAGCATCTGTCGCCCCGGCTGGGCCGGGCCCTGATCGGCAGGGTCGAGACGGGGGCGCTGGCCGGACTCACCGTGCACGACGCGCTGCAGGACCCGCGGTCGGCGCACCTTCTGCTGGAGCGCATGCGGCATCCGGGACCGCTCGGTCCGCTGTCCTTCGAGTCCGACCCGTCGGTCCACGTACCGGCCGGGCTGGCGCCCCGGCTGCTGGAGGCCGAGCAGTCGAACACCTCGCTGGTCTACGGAGACGCCTTCATCCTCAAGGTGTTCCGGCGCGTGCAGCCCGGAGTCAACCCGGACCTGGAGGTGCCGGTCGCACTCGCCGGACAGGGGTGCGGCCGGGTGCCGGCCCCCGTGGCCTGGTACCGCACGACCCATCCGCAGGAGGCGACGCTCGGTGTCCTCCAGCCGTTCCTGCCCGACGCCTCCGACGGCTGGACGCTGGCGCTGGACGCCCTCGCCCGTGGGGAGGACTTCACCCCGCAGGCCTACGCGCTGGGCGGGGCCACCGCGGAGGTGCACCTGGCGCTGGCCGCGGCCTTCCCGGTCGGGCCGCTCGGCGACAACGCCCGGACGGCGGCCGGGATGACCGAGCGGCTGGAGGCCGCCGCCCACCACGTGCCGGCGCTGCGCCCGTACGTCCCCGGGCTCACCACCGCCTTCGGCGCGCTCGCCGCCTGCGATCCGGGACCGCCGGCCCAGCGCGTCCACGGCGATCTGCACCTGGGGCAGGTGCTGCACGCCGGACGCGAGTGGTTCGTCATCGACTTCGAGGGCGAACCGTCCAGACCACTGGCCGAGCGGCGCAGCGCGCAATCCCCGGTCCGCGACATCGCGGGCATGCTGCGCTCGTTCGACTACGCCGCCCGGCAGCGCCGCCCCTGGCGTCCCGAGTGGGCCCGCCGCTGCCGGGAGGCGTTCTGCGCCGGTTACGCGGACGGGGCCGGCTGGGACCCCCGCAAGAAGCACGCGCTGCTGCGTGCCTACGAAACCGACCGTGCCGTGTACGAGGTGCTGTACGAGGCACGGCACCGTCCCGACTGGCTACCCGTACCCATGGCGGCGATCGAACGACTCGCCGTCCGAGGAGGCTGACCGATGGCTCTGCGTGACACCTCTCCGCCCGCGTCGGCCCGCCCCGCCCGCCGGCGCGCCCGCGCTCCGACCCCGCCGAGCCGGGGGCGCCTGCTGGCGGGCGCGCACCACGACCCGCACGCCCTGCTGGGCGCGCACCCGGTGCCCGGCGGCATCCTGTTCCGGGCGCTGCGCCCCTTCGCGCGCTCGGTCGCCGTGCCTGGTGGACGCGGCGCAGCCCCGCTGGTGTCGGAGGGCGACGGTCTCTTCGCCGCGGTCCTGCCGCTGGCCGAGATCCCGGCCTACACGCTGCTGGTGGCGTACGAGGGCGACGAGACCGAGGTGCACGATCCCTACCGGTTCCTGCCCGCGCTGGGCGATCTCGATCTGCACCTCGTCCGGGAGGGCCGGCACGAGCAGCTGTGGAAGGCGCTCGGTGCCGAGCCGATGACCCACCAGGGCGTGGCCGGCACTCGGTTCACGGTGTGGGCGCCGAACGCCCAGGGAGTGCGGGTCGCCGCGGACTTCACGTACTGGGACGGAACCGCGTTCCCGATGCGTTCCCTCGGCTCGTCCGGGGTGTGGGAGCTGTTCCTGCCCGGAGTCGGTGAGGGCACCCGGTACAAGTTCGAGATCACCTCGCGCCACGGACACCGCTTCCTCAAGGCCGACCCGATGGCCCGGTGTGCGGAGGTCCCGCCGGACACCGCGTCGATCGTGCACGCCTCGCACTACGAGTGGGGCGACGCCGAGTGGATGGCGCACCGGGGGGACGTGCCGGTGCATGCGGCGCCGTTCTCGGTGTACGAGGTGCATCTGCCCTCCTGGCGACCGGGTCTGACGTTTCGTCAGCTCGCCGATGTGCTGCCGGCGTACGTCAACGACCTCGGGTTCACGCACGTGGAGTTCATGCCGGTCGCCCAGCACCCGTTCTCCGGTTCCTGGGGTTACCAGATCACCGGGTTCTACGCCCCGGCCGCGCGGCTCGGCACGCCCGACGACTTCAAGCACCTCGTGGACGCGCTGCACCGGGCGGGCATCGGCGTCATCGTGGACTGGGTGCCGGCGCACTTCCCCAAGGACGACTGGGCGCTGGCCCGCTTCGACGGGGACCCGCTGTACGAGCCCGGGAACGCCCAGCGGGCCGAGCACCCGGACTGGGGGACGTTCGAGTTCGACTTCGGGCGCACCGAGGTGCGCAACTTCCTCGTCGCCAACGCGGTGTACTGGTGCGAGGAGTTCCACATCGACGGGCTCCGGGTGGACGCCGTCGCCTCCATGCTCTACCTCGACTACTCGCGGGACTCCGGACAGTGGACGCCGAACGCGTTCGGCGGCCGGGAGGACCTGGACGCGAAGGCGTTCCTCCAGGAGATGAACGCGACGGTCTACCGCCGCAACCCGGGCGTCGTGACCATCGCCGAGGAGTCCACGGCCTGGGAGGGGGTGACCCGGCCGACCGAGAGCGGGGGCCTCGGGTTCGGGCTGAAGTGGAACATGGGCTGGATGCACGACTCGCTGGAGTACATCGCCAAGGAGCCGGTGCACCGCAAGTACCACCACCACGAGATGACCTTCTCCATGGTGTACGCCTACAGCGAGAACTACGTCCTGCCCATCTCGCACGACGAGGTCGTGCACGGCAAGCAGGCGCTGGTGTCGAAGATGCCCGGCGACTGGTGGCAGCGGCGGGCCAACCACCGCGCCTACCTCGCCTTCATGTGGGCCCATCCCGGCAAGCAGCTCCTCTTCATGGGGCAGGAGTTCGCCCAGGGCGCGGAGTGGTCCGAGGCACACGGCCCCGAGTGGTGGCTGCTCGACGAGGGCTACGCCGCCGAGGCCGACCACCGCGGCGTACGCGATCTGGTGCGCGACCTCAACACGCGCTACCGCGCCACCCCGGCCCTGTGGCAGCGGGACACCGACCCGGGCGGCTTCCGCTGGGTCCTCTGCGACGCGGCCGAGGACAACGTCTTCGCGTTCCTGCGCTACGACGCCGAGGGCGTGCCCCTGCTCGCGGTCAGCAACTTCTCCCCCGTCGTCCGGCACGACTACCGGATGGCCGTACCGGACGACATCCCCGTCTGGTACGAGGCCCTCAACACCGACGACATGCGGTACGGCGGCAGCGATGTGCGGGTGTTCGACGGGATCAAGCCGGAGAACGGGGAGATCAGCCTCACCCTGCCGCCTCTCGCGACGGTGTGGCTGACGCCCACGTCCGTGTGAACCGACTCCGACGGGGCAGTCGCATGCGTACCACCTGCCAGAGAAGGGCTGTATCACGTGCGCACCGTCGGAGTGGAGGAGGAACTCCTCCTGGTAGACCCCGAGTCCGGAGAACCGCAGGCGCGCTCCGCCGCGGTTCTCGCCCGCGCCGCTCGGGACTCGGCGGAGCAACAGGTCTTCGAGAAGGAACTGCACGACCAGATGCTGGAGTTCGCCACCCATCCGCAGTCGGGGATGGACGAACTCGCCGAGGAGATCGTCCGCATACGCGCGGAGGCGGCCCGGCACGCCGGGGAGATCGGGTGCACGGTGGCGGCGCTGGCGACGTCGCCGCTGCCGGTGCGCCCCTCCATCGGCATGAACCGGCGCTACCAGTGGATGGCGGAGCAGTACGGCATCGCCACCCGTGAGCAGCTCGTCTGCGGCTGCCACGTCCATGTGTCGGTCGAGTCGGACGAGGAGGGCGTCGCGGTCGTCGACCGGATCCGTCCGTGGCTGTCGGTGCTGTCGGCGCTGAGCGCCAACTCGCCGTTCTGGCAGGGCAAGGAGACGGGGTACAGCAGCTATCGCAGCCGGGTGTGGCAGCGCTGGCCGTCGGCCGGTCCGACCGAGTTGTTCGGTTCGGCGGAGCGCTACCACCAGCGGGTGGCGGACATGGTGGCCACCGGCACGATCCTCGACGAGGCGATGGTCTACTTCGACGCACGGCTGTCGGCCCGCTATCCGACGGTGGAGATCCGGGTCGCGGACGTCTGTCTGCACGCGGACACGGCCGTGCTCGTGGCCACGCTGGTGCGCGGGCTCGTCGAGACGGCGGCCCGCGAGTGGAAGGCCGGCGAGGAGCCGGTGGACCACAGTGTGAGCCTGCTGCGGCTGGCCAACTGGCGCGCGGCCAAGTCCGGGCTGACCGGCGATCTGCTGCACCCGGCGACCATGCGGCACGCGCCCGCGGAGGCGGTGGTGCGGGCCCTGCTCGATCATGTGGCGGAGGCACTGGCCGACAGCGGGGACCTGGAACGGGTCCGGGAGACCTGCTCCCGTCTGCTGCGGGACGGCAACGGGGCCATGGTGCAGCGGGAGACGTGGGAGCGCACGGGCAGCCTGCGCGACGTCGTCACCGCGTGCGTGCGGCACACACAGGGCTGACGTCTCCCGCCGCTCCCCCGTGGTGAGCAGGTCCTGTGGTGAGCCTGCAGTGCGGGCCTTTGGTCAGCAGGCCTCTGGTCAGCAGGCCTTTGGCCAGCAAGCCCTTGGTCAGCAAGCCCTTCGTCAGAAGATGAGGATCAGGGCGTAGGCCAGGAAGAACGCCGCGACCAGTACGGTCAGGCCGAGGATCAGGATGAGCGGGCCCTTGGCCCAGCCCTTGGGGGGATTGTGGGTCGTCTCCTGGGGTCCGGCCCCGGGCATGCTGCTCTCGCCGGGCGGGGTCTCGCCCGGCGGTACGCCGCCGCCCGGTTCCAGTCCGGTGGTGTTCTCGGGATCGGGGTCGGGGTTGATGTATGTCATGTTCTCCGAGTCCCCGAACCCACGGTTCACCAACAGTCCGCCGCCGAGATCGTCAACGCGGAATAGTTATCTGTTCCCGGCCACAAGCGGTCCCGCCTGGGCTACATTCGACCACCGTCGATAACTGTCCTCATCGGCGGAGTCACACCCCGTACCTGTCAGGAGCAGCGCATGCGCGACGTCGCCCTCGCTCCCCCAGCCGCCTCGCCCCTGACCGGAGGGCTCGCCGACAGCGTTTTCGAGACAGCCGCACGCACCCCGACCCTGCCCGTGCTCGCGCGCCGGTCCGTTCCCTCCGGACCGTGGGAGGAGGTGACGGCCGTCGAGCTGCGCGACGAGGTGGTGGACCTGGCCAAGGGCCTGATCGCCTCGGGGGTGTCGCCGGGCCACCGGGTGGCGGTCATGGCGCGCACCCGCTACGAGTGGACGGTGCTCAGCTACGCCCTCTGGGCGGTGGGGGCCGAGGTCGTACCCGTCTATCCGACGTCCTCCCGCGACCAGGTCGAATGGATCCTGCGGGACGCGCGCTGCGTGGGCGTGGTCGTCGAGGACGAGCAGAGCGTCATGACGGTGGGGTCGGTGTGCGCGACCCTGCCGACCCTGCGGCACGTCTGGCAGCTCGACGCGGGGGCGCTCGACGACCTCACGCGGCGCGGCGAGGTGATCCCGCAGACCACCGTCGACTCGCTGCGCCGGATCGTGCTGCCGGACTCCACCGCGGTGATCGCGTACACCTCCGGCACCTCGGGGCGTCCCCTGGGCTGCGCGCTCACCCACCGCAGTCTCGCCTCGCCCTGCGACACCCTGCTGGCCGGCTGGGGGAAGACCGCGGCACCGCCCGGACAGCAGCCGTCGGTCCTCGCCTTCCTGCCGTTCTCCCACGTGTACGGCCTGATGGTCCAGGGGCTGTGCCTGCGCGGCGGCATCCTGATGGGCCACGAGCCGGACATGAACGCGGAGGCCCTCTCCGAGGCGCTCCGGACCTTCCGTCCGACCTATCTGTACGGGGTCCCGTCGGTCTTCGAGAAGATCTACAAGAACTTCCTGCGTGCCGCCCAGGAGGCGGGCCGCGGCGCGCTGTTCGAGCGGGCCGCCGGGACCGCCCGGGACTTCGCTGCGGCCGTCGAACGGCAGCGGCTCGGCCGCGGCTCGGGCCCCGGCTTCGACCTGCGGCTCCAGCACGCCCTGTTCGAACGGACGGTGTACCGCAGACTCCGCGCCGCCCTGGGAGGCCGAGTGCACCGCGGGACTTCGGGCGGCTCGCCGCTCCACCCCGACCTGTCCCTGTTCTACGAGGGCATCGGCATCTACGTCCACGACGGCTACGGCCTCACGGAGACCAGCGGCGGAATCACCATGCAGCCGCTCGGCCGGGAGAGGACGGGGACCGTCGGGCAGGCCCTGCCCGGCACCGAGATCCAGGTGGCCGACGACGGGGAGATCCTGGTCCGCGGCCCGTCGCTGTTCCAGGGCTACGTCAACGACGACGCCTCCACCCGGGCCACGCTGTGGGGCGGCTGGCTGGCCACCGGAGACCTCGGCCACCTGGACCACGACGGCTATCTGACCATCACCGGCCGCAAGAAGGACGTGATCATCACCAGCGGCGGCAAGAGCGTGGCCCCGACCGCGCTGGAGCAGCGGCTGCGGCTGCACCCGCTCGTCCAACAGGCCGTGGTCGTCGGCGACAACCGGCCCTGTGTGGGCGCGTTGATCACACTGGACCCGGAGTTCCTGGCGCACTGGCGGCGCAACCTGCCGTCGCTGCACGGGGGCGACAGCTCCAGCCGGGAGGCGCGGGAGGAGAACGCCCTGCGGGAGGAGATCGGGCGGGCGGTGGCCACGGCCAACAGCTCGGTGTCCCGCTCGGAGTCGATCCGGGTCTTCCGGGTGCTGGCGGAGCCGTTCAACCAGGCCAACGGTCTGCTGACGCCGTCGATGAAGCTGCGCCGCGACACGATCGTGCGGCACTACGCGGCGGAGATCGAGGCCATGTACCAGGCCCGCGCGCGGTCCCCCGGGAGACCGCCCCTCCCGAGGTGCTGAGCTGGGACGACTCTGACGACGTGTTCCGGTGACGGGCCGTCAGGGCACGGGCACGCCGGGTGAGTACCCGGTCGCCCGCTGTGACCGGGTCCGGTCGCCCGGTGCCGGACGCGTAGGTCGCGCCGCCCAGGGAACCCTGTGGAGTGGCGACGAGAGAGCCGCACGAGAAAGGACGACGGTCCCGGCGACAGAGGGCCGCACGACGACATGGCAACCGAGCCCCGTGGTAACGACTCACCGGCCTCCTTGGCGGTTCCGGGCCGCACCGCCCGTTTCGCGGGTGAACCGCAGGACGTGACGGGCGCGCGAGTGGCCGCGGAGGAGTTCCTCCGCACACTCGCCCGCGCGACCCCGCCCGCGGCGCCCGAGTGCTGGCACGACATCGTGCTGATCGTCACCGAGCTGGCCTCCAACGCGGTCCAGTACGCGCCCGGCCCCTTCGTGCTGCAACTGCGCCCGACCTTCGACGGGGTGCATGTGACGCTGCACGACACCAACCCCACGGCGCCGGCTCCGCGGCCCTTCCACCCCGACGCGGGGGGCGGCGGTATCGGCTGGCATCTGATCCACACGTTGTGCAGCCAGGTGAGCGTGGTCTCCGCGGCCGAGGGCAAGGACGTGCACGTCTTTCTCCCGTGGTGACCCCGGGGGTGCTGTTCACCGGTCCGGGGTCCGCATCGAGGTGCCCCGGTCCTGACGGCCCTGTCGGTCCGGATCGGGACGAAGCCGCGGATCACCCTCCCGCCCGAGCGGCGTGGGCCGATGCGGATGTCGCGGGCCGGCCGGATGACCAGCGGCTGGGGTCGGCCGTAGCCGCTGCCGCGAGGGGGGGGTGGGAGAGGCCGTACGCCGCGTCGGGGACGACGTCGCCGTGGGCGTGCACCTCCGGCCGGACCCCTCTCGCGCGCGCCGGTTCCGTCTCGAAACCCGCCAGGCCGCCGCCGTGCCGGACGGCCCGGGCGACCGGCACGGCGGCGGCGAGCGGCAGGTCGACGACGTCCCGCCATCGGTCGGCCGGGCCGCCGCCTGCCGGCAGGCGTCGACCACCCCGCGGGCGGACGTGGTCCCGTGCCGCGGCGACGGTCGCCACCGGGCGCTGCCCGCTCGGGCGGGCGCGAGTCGCGCTCCCCTCATGGCACGGGCACACCTCATGGCACGGGCACCGCTCCGGTCAGGCGGTCGTGGTCCCGCGCGGGGTGAGCCGCCGGTAGTAGTCGGCGACGGCGGTCAGATAGGCGGGGTCCATGGTCTCGCTGTCGGTCCGGAAGCGTGGTGCCTCCTTGACCTCGTCCACCGTGCAGGAGAGGGATATCCGCCGCTCGGTTCCGTCGACGGACGTCACGACGCCCACCGGGACGACGGCACTTCTGCCGAACAGCCAGACTCCCGTGTCGACGACCAGGTGCCACATCCCGTGGTGGCCGTCCTCGCGCTCGACGTGCCCCAGGGTGCCGTCGGTCGCGATCACCCCGTACCCCGTGAGGTCCTGTCCCCCGGCATGCCCGCTGTCCGTCGGATAGGACCAGATTGTGTCGATGGTCACGCTGCTCCCTTCTCGGGTTCCCCAGCACCTGATACCCGGCCGCCGCGCCCGCATTCGGCGTGCTTCGTGCCGCCGTGGACCGTGGCTCGTTCACACACCGGAAGGCGGTCGTGCGTCCGTCGCGGCATGAGTCGGGGAAGCGGGGGCAGACGGACTGCGTCATCGAACGGCTCGCCGTCCCCCCGCAGTTCGGCGGGCCCCGACGAACGGAGTGAACGCAATGAAGGCCGTGACGGTACAGGAACGAACGGCCACTGCAGGGCGGCAGGCCACCGACGACCTGCTGGGAGGGGTTCCGGTCGTCGAGGTGCCCACCGCGGTCAGTCCGCGGGACGCGCGGGAACTCTCCCGCCCCTTCTTCGACCGGCTGGCCGTCCTCGAGGAGGGCACGCACGAGCACCAGTACGTGCGCAACACGCTGATCGAGATGAATCTCTCGCTGGTGCGCTACGCGGCCTCCCGGTTCCGCGGCCGGGGCGACTCGATGGAGGACATCGTCCAGGTCGGGACGATCGGGCTGATCAAGGCGATCGACCGGTTCGACCTGGCCCGGGAGGTCGAGTTCACCTCGTTCGCCGTGCCGTACATTGTGGGCGAGATCAAGCGGTTCTTCCGCGACACCAGCTGGGCGGTCCACGTGCCGCGCCGGCTCCAGGAGGCGCGGGTCGAACTGGCCCGCGCTACGGACGAGCTGCAGACGCGGCTGGGCCGGATGCCCACGACGCGGGAGCTGTCGCAGCTGATGTCGCTGTCCGAGGAGGAGGTCATCGAGGCGCGCAAGGCCTCCAACTGCTACACCTCCGCCTCGCTCGACGCGGCTCTCACCTCCGACGGCGGCCAGGACGGCGAGTCGGTGCTGGCCGACTTCATCGGCGTGGAGGAGCCGGCTCTCGAACTCGTCGAGGACTTCAACTCCCTGGCGCCCCTGATCGCCCAGCTCGACGCGCGGGAGCGGCGGATCCTGCATCTGCGGTTCGTCGAGGAGCGCACGCAGGCGGAGATCGGCCAGGAGCTGGGTATCTCGCAGATGCACGTCTCGCGGCTCATCAGCCGCATGGTGGCGCGGCTTCGGCTCGGCCTGCTGGGTTCCGAGGTCGCCTGACAGGACTTCCCGTACGGCGGGAAAAGGAAGGCGAGTACCCCGTTTCCGATCGTGTATGCACGGTGCGCACCATGTAAATCCCGTGTGCGCACCACGTGACGCGACATTTTGTTCCGCCGCAGGCGTATGGGTTAGCCTGCGGCGGATTTATCTCATCGCGCACATCCGTGAACTGCGGAAATGCACACACGACATGCGGTGCCGTCTCCCCGTGGGGGCGGCCCGGTTCCGAGCCCTCGCCGGGGGCTCCTGGGGAGCGGAACGAGGGTACGCATGACCAGCAACGCCACCGAGGCCGCCGACACGGTACCGGGCGATCAGGAGCTCAGACAGCTCCTGGCCGGCCTGACCGCCGTACGGGACGGTGACTTCGGCACCCGACTGCCCGCCGACGGCGAAGGCCTCATGGGCGACATCGCGACCGTGTTCAACGGCATGGTCGACCAGCTCTCCGTCTTCACCTCCGAGGTCACGCGCGTGGCTCGCGAGGTGGGAACCGAGGGGACCCTCGGTGGGCAGGCGGAGGTGCCCGGGGTGTCGGGCACGTGGGCCGACCTGACGGACTCCGTGAACGCCATGGCGGGCAATCTGACGACCCAGGTGCGCGACATCGCCCAGGTGGCGACGGCGGTCGCCAAGGGCGATCTCTCACAGAAGATCGACGTGCCCGCACGCGGCGAGATCCTTCAGTTGAAGGAGACCGTCAACACGATGGTCGACCAGCTCTCCGCCTTCGCCGACGAGGTCACCCGCGTCGCCCGCGAGGTCGGCACCGAGGGACGTCTCGGCGGGCAGGCGCAGGTGCCCGGCGTGGCCGGTGTCTGGCGGGACCTCACCGATTCGGTCAATTTCATGGCCGGAAACCTCACCGCTCAGGTGCGCAACGTCGCCCAGGTGACCACGGCGTCGCCAAGGGCGACCTGTCACAGAAGATCACCGTCGACGCCCGCGGCGAGATCCTGGAACTCAAGAACACCATCAACACGATGGTCGACCAGCTCTCCGCCTTCGCCGACGAGGTCACCCGCGTCGCCCGCGAAGTGGGTACCGAGGGACGCCTGGGCGGGCAGGCCGACGTCAAGGGCGTCAAGGGCACCTGGCGGGACCTCACCGACTCGGTGAACTTCATGGCGGGCAATCTGACGGCCCAGGTGCGCAACGTCGCCCAGGTGGCCACGGCGGTCGCCGAGGGCGACCTGTCACAGAAGATCACCGTCGACGCCCGCGGCGAGATCCTGGAGCTCAAGAACACCATCAACACGATGGTCGACCAGCTCT
Organism: Streptomyces phaeoluteigriseus; assembly: GCF_001896135.2. Lineage (GTDB taxonomy): Bacteria > Actinomycetota > Actinomycetes > Streptomycetales > Streptomycetaceae > Streptomyces > Streptomyces phaeoluteigriseus. The sequence continues at coordinate 216,224 of NZ_MPOH02000002.1, read as the reverse complement.
CCGCCTTCGCCGACGAGGTCACCCGCGTCGCCCGCGAGGTCGGCACGGCGGGCAACCTCGGCGGGCAGGCCACGGTCCGGGGCGTCTCCGGAACCTGGAAGGACCTGACCGACAACGTCAACGTCATGGCGTCGAACCTGACGGGCCAGGTGCGCTCCATCGCGCAGGTGGCCACGGCGGTGGCGCGCGGCGACCTGTCGCAGAAGATCACCGTGGAGGCCAAGGGCGAGGTCGCCGCGCTGGCCGATGTCATCAACACCATGGTGGACACGTTGTCGGCCTTCGCGGACGAGGTCACCCGTGTCGCCCGCGAGGTGGGGACGGAAGGCCGGCTCGGTGGCCAGGCGCACGTGCCGAACGTGGCGGGCACCTGGAAGGACCTCACCGACAACGTCAACTCCATGGCCAACAACCTCACCGGCCAGGTGCGCAACATCGCCCTGGTGACGACGGCGGTCGCCAAGGGTGACCTCTCGAAGAAGATCGACGTCGACGCCCGCGGCGAGATCCTGGAACTCAAGACGACCATCAACACGATGGTCGACCAGCTCTCCGCCTTCGCCGACGAGGTCACCCGCGTCGCCCGCGAGGTCGGCACCGAGGGACGCCTGGGCGGGCAGGCGGAGGTCGAGGGTGTCTCCGGCACCTGGAAGCGCCTCACGGAGAACGTCAACGAGCTGGCCGGCAATCTGACCCGCCAGGTGCGGGCGATCGCCGAGGTGACGAGCGCCGTCGCCGAGGGCGACCTGACCCGTTCGATCACCGTCGAGGCCTCCGGCGAGGTCGCCGAGCTCAAGGACAACATCAACTCGATGGTGGGGTCCCTGCGCGAGACCACGCTCGCCAACCAGGAGCAGGACTGGCTCAAGACCAACCTCGCGCGGATCTCCGGGCTCATGCAGGGGCACCGCGAGCTGCCCGTGGTGGCGGAGCTGATCATGGACGAGCTGGTGCCGCTGGTCGCGGCCCAGTACGGGGCCTTCTACCTCGCCGAGGAGGGGGCGAAGGGGCCGGAGCTGCGGCTGGTGGGTGCCTACGGCTACCCCGACGACGACTCCCGCCCGACCCGTATCCCGTTCGGCCGCTCCCTCGTCGGCCAGGCCGCGCGCAGCCGGCGCACGATCATGGTCGACGAACTGCCCGCCGGGTACGTCATCGTCTCCTCGGGCCTCGGTCAGGTGGAGCCCAGCGCGCTGGTGCTGCTGCCGATCCTGTTCGAGGGGCAGGTGCTCGGGGTCATCGAGCTGGCGTCGGTCACCGCGTTCAAGGAGATCCACCGGGACTTCCTCGAACAGCTCAGGGAGACCATCGGGGTCAACGTCAACACGATCGTGGCCAACGCCCGCACCGACGAGCTGCTCGGCGAGTCCCAGCGGCTGACCGGCGAACTCCAGGCCCGGTCGGCGGAGTTGCAGTCCCAGCAGGAGGAGTTGCAGCGCTCCAACGCCGAACTGGAGGAGAAGGCCTCGCTGCTCGTGGCGCAGAACCGGGACATCGAGGCGAAGAACCTCCAGATCGAGCAGGCACGGCAGGAGCTGGAGGCGCGGGCGCAGCAGTTGTCGCTGGCGTCGAAGTACAAGTCGGAGTTCCTGGCCAACATGAGCCACGAGCTGCGCACCCCGCTCAACAGCCTGCTGATCCTCGCCCAGTTGCTCGCGCAGAACCCCTCCCGCAACCTGACGCCGAAGCAGGTGGAGTACGCGGGCATCATCCACTCCGCGGGGTCGGACCTGCTCCAGCTGATCAACGACATCCTGGACCTGTCGAAGGTCGAGGCGGGCAAGATGGACGTCTCTCCGGAGCGGGTGCCGCTGCGACAGCTCATCGAGTACGTCGAGGCGACGTTCCGGCCCATGACGACGCAGAAGAGTCTCGAGTTCACCATCAGCACGGCCGCCGGCGCTCCGGCGGATCTGCTGACGGACGACTCCCGGCTGCGCCAGGTGCTGCGCAACCTGTTGTCCAACGCGGTGAAGTTCACCGAGGAGGGCAGCGTGGAGCTGCGGATCGAGCCGGCGGCCGCGGACGCGGTGCCCGAGGGCGTGGTCCACGGCGGCACGGTGGTGGCCTTCCGGGTGAGGGACACCGGCATCGGCATCCCCGAGCAGCAACTCGAGACCATCTTCGGGGCCTTCCAGCAGGCCGACGGCACCACGAGCCGCAAGTACGGCGGCACCGGCCTCGGACTGTCCATCACCCGGGAGATCGCCCATCTGCTCGGCGGCGCGGTGACGGTGGACAGCGCGCCCGGCAAGGGCAGTACGTTCACGCTGTACCTGCCGGTGGCGCGCGGGGACTTCGAGGAGGTGCTCGGCACCGGCCGGCCGGTGGGCCCCGGTGTCGGCTCCGGCTCCCCGGCGGACACCTCGCACCCCATCAGCCTGCCCAGGGCGTCCGGTACGGCCCGGCGTCCGCGTCGGCTGCTGGTCGTGGAGGAACGGCCGCGCGGACTGCTGACGCTGGTCGCCGAGAGCGTGGTGGCCGACTTGGCGGGCGGCCGGGAGGACGGTGCCCCGCCGCCCCCCGGTCGACGTGGTCACCGCTGTCGGAGCGCAGGAGGCGGCGGGTGCGCTGGCCGCCGAGCCGTGCCACTGCGTGGTTCTGGATCTGGGGATGCCCGGCGCGGAGGCCTCCCGCTTCCTGGAGGCCCTCCAGGGCGACTCGGCGCTGAGCAGCGTGCCGGTGCTGATGCACAGCGGCCAGCGCGCGGACCTCGCCCAGGAGGAGGCGCTCCGGTCCGCGTCACCGGGCCGGCCGCTGGAGTTCCTGTCGAGCCTCGACGAACTGCGTGAACGCATCACGCTGCACCTGTCCGCGGAGGAGCCCGGCGACGTCCTCGCCCTGGTCCGCCAGGACGAACCTCAGCCCATGGCACCGCCGCCCGTCGACGACGCCGTCGTGGGCCGGACGGTCCTCGTCGTCGACGACGACGCGCGCAACCTGTTCGCGCTCAGCGGGATCCTGGAGCTGCACGGCATCCGGGTGCTGCACGCGGAGAACGGGCGCGAGGGCATCGAGGCGCTGCGTGACAACCCGGACATCGCCCTGGTCCTGATGGACGTGATGATGCCGGAGATGGACGGGTACACGGCCACGGCACGGATTCGCGCCATGCAGGAGTACGCTGACCTGCCCATCATCGCGGTGACCGCGAAGGCGATGCCGGGCGACCGGGAGAAGAGCCTCGCCTCGGGAGCCAGCGACTACGTCACCAAGCCGGTCGACACGCATGACCTCATGTCCTGTGTCCGCCACTGGCTGACCGCCTGAGAGCGGTCCGCCCGTCCGAGCACCAGGCGCACCGGCCGAGGAGTCATCGCACCGTGAACACGTCCGACCAGCAGTCCGAGCGGAACGAGGACCCGTCCCGGCCGACGCCGGCCGCGTCCCCGATGCCGCCCGCCGATACGGCGCGCGTCGCGCAACCGGTCGCGTCGGCCCCGGGCCCGGCCACACCGTCCACGGAGGCGCAGCGCGCCGCCGACCCGGCCTCCGGCGACCTGGCCGTCGCCGGGCCCGGGCCGGCCCTCCGGGACCGGCCACGCCACCCCCGGAGGCGGCCGGTGACGCCGGTGGCACGGCGCACGAACACCCCCGCACGCCCGGCGGCCGGGAGGCCGCCCCCTCCCCCGTGGGACGCCTCGCGGCAACCGTCGAGCGGCTGCGGCGCGAGGTGAGGGCGGCGCAGGCCGATGCCGAGGGCCGCGCGCTGGTCGAACTGGCCAAGGGGATCCTCGTGGAGCGGCTCGGCTGCGGGCCCGCGGAGGCCGCCCGGCAGCTCACCGAGCTGGCCCGGCAGGCGGGGGTGACGCCGCTGGAGTTCGCGGTGGAGGTCATCAACCGGGCCTCGAAGGACCGGGTCTCCGAGGTGACCGACGCTTTCATGGCGGCCGTCACGGGGTCCGTGGCGGCCGAGTCCGCGGCCGTGCGGCTGCGGGCCGCCGAGAGCGGCGCGCTGGCGGCCCCGGACACGCAGGCCGTCGCCGATTCCCTCCTCCAGCACGCGCTGGGCCCACTGGGCGCGGTGGCGGTGGCGATCTGGTCGGCGGGCTCCGACGGTTCGCTCACCCTCGCGGGAAGCGCCGGTTTCGCCCCGGTCGAGGCCGACCGCTGGCACTACGTCCCGCCGGACGTCGCCACCGTGGGCCGGCTCGGCCTCACCGAGCTGGCGGGCCAGTGGATCGGCTCGCTGGCGCAGACCGGGCTGCCCACCATCGGCCGACAGGCTTATCCGGAAGGTGGCCGGGTCGCCGTTCCCGCCGGGACCGGCGGTCGGATCCACGGTGTCCTGGAGATCGCCTGGCCATCGTTCCTGGAGCCGCAGCCGCCTCAGGTCGTACGCCAGGTGGAGGCTCTCGCGGAGCTGTGCGCGCACACGCTCCAGGTGTATCCCCATGCCCAGGTCGCCGACCGGGAGCCGCGGGTGCTGCCGGACGCCTCCGAGCTGATGGACCTCGCGGACGGTCTGCACGACCCGGCGCTGGTTCTCGTGCCGCTCGTCGACGAGGCGGGACAGCTGGTGGACTTCCGCATCCAGCACGTCAACGACCACTTCCTCGATCCGGCGGGCCGGCCGCGGGCCGTGGTCAACGGCGCCCTGCTGCTGGAGGCCTACCCGATGGCGGCGGTCGGCAGCGACCTCTTCCAGCGCATCGAGCGGGTCCATGCCACGGGCGAACCGTTCCGGGCCCGCCGTATGAGCCTGACCGCGCTGGTCGACGAGGTGCCGCTGTCGGCGGTCGCGGACCTGAGCATCAGCCGGCACGGCACCTGTGTGCTGCTCATCTGGCGCATCGAGGACGAGACGGCACGGCTGGCGAGCCTGTTGCAACACGCCCAACGCCTCGGCCGGATCGGCGGCTTCGAGGAGGACGTGCTGACGGGCGAGACGACGTGGAACGATCAGCTGTTCGCGCTGTACGGGCGGGATCCGTCGAGCCGCCCAGTGCGGCTGGAGGAACTGGGAGCCCACGCCCACGCGGACGACGCGGTCTCCATCGGCCGTTTCCTGCGTACTCTGCTGCACCACCGGCGTCCGGCGTCCGCCGCCTTCCGCCTCCAGCGGCCGGACGGGGTGACCCGGCACATGCGCATCGTCGCCGAGCCGGTCCTCAACGCCCACAGGCAGCTGGTGGCCGTACGCGGCGCGTACCAGGACATCTCCGCCCAGCACTGGACGGAGGTGGCGCTGGCCGCCACGCGCGACCAGCTCGCCCAGACCGAGCAGCACGCCAGCGAGCGCAGCCGGCTGGCCCTTCAGCTCCAGCACGCGATCATGCCGCCCACGCGAGCGCCGCTGGAGGTGGCGGACCTCCAGGTGGCCGTCCGCTATCGGCCGGCCGAGGAGGAGCAACTCGTCGGCGGCGACTGGTACGACGCCGTGGTGCTGCCGTCCGGGCTGGTGATGCTGTGCGTCGGCGACGTGGCCGGGCACGGCATCGAGGCGGCGACCAGCATGGTCGTCCTGCGCAACGCGCTGCGCGGGCTCGCCGTGACCGGCGCCGGGCCGGGCCAGCTGCTGTCCTGGCTGAACATCGTCGCCCACCATCTGACGGGAGCCGTCACGGCGACGGCGGTGTGCGGGTTGTACGACCCGGTCCGGCGCACCCTGCGATGGGCCAGGGCTGGCCATCTGCCGCCGGTCCTGGTGCGCGGCTCGAGCGCGGCTCCGATGCCCCTGCTGAAGGGGATGCTGCTGGGCGTCGTACCGGAGACCTCGTACGAGGAGGAGGAGATCGAGCTCGCGGCCGAGGACACGTTGCTGATGTACACCGACGGCCTCATCGAACGGCGGGACCGGTCGGTGGAGGAGTCCCTGACGCAGTTGCTGAGGCAGGCGCGCACGGTGGCGCCGTCGCTGGACCAGCAGTTGGACCGGCTGCTCACCTACAGCAGGTCCGACACGGACGACGACACCTGCATCGTGGGCATCAGGCTCAGTTAGCGGGTTCACCCGGCCGAGGACGCATGGCTGTCGCGTTCGGGGGTATCCGGTGGTCCGCGATGCGAGGTCGGGATCCGCAGGTGGGATGGGGAGGTGCACGGGCCGAGGCCCGTGTGCCTCCCGACCGCTTGCGCTCCGGCCGCGCAGCGTGGTCACCCGCCGGAGCAGAAAGCCCGGACCGTCAGTTTTCGGAGGTACCCTTGTCCATCGCCCAGAACCCGCTGTCCGTCGAGGTCACCCTGCCCCGCGAGGACGTGGCCCTGGTCACGGTCGAGGGTCATCTGGACCTCGACACCGCGACGGAGTTCCAGGCCCATCTGGCGAACCAGCTCCACCACGGCCGACGGCACTTCCTGCTGGACCTGTCGGCGGTGCCGTTCATGGACTCGTCCGGGATGAACATCATCCTGCGCGTGTACCAGGAGGCGCGAGAGCTGCCCGGCAGCGTGCATGTGATCGATCCGACCCCGGCCGTGCGCCGGGTCCTGGACCTCACCGGGGTCAGTATCACGGTCCCCATCTCGGACAAGGTGGACGACGCCCTGGCGCTGATCGACCGGTCGCAGCAGTCGCCCGAAGCCCCTTAGATCCGGCCGTGCGACAGTTGCCATTTGACAACTGTGCGGGGCGGGCAAGAGAGTGAGCGGGGCGGGTGACAGGCTCCGCCGCACAGGTGTCGCGGCGCAGGTCCGGCCGCCACGGAGGTCGAACGCCGTTCCACCGGCCGGGGCCCGTGGACGGCGGCAGGACACAGACGAGGAGTGAGGCAGTGCCGGAGCACGAAGCGGCCGCACCGCACGGAAGCCCGACGGACGAGGTCGGGACCTTCCTGAACCGCCGCCGGGAGCAGATCGCCCAGCGCTGGGCCGACGAACCCCTGTTCCGAGCGGTGTTCACCGTCTCGCGCGACGAGGCGGTGGAAGCGGGCCGGAGCGTCGTCGACGCCCTCGCCCAGGTCGCCGCCTCCGGGCGGGTGGAGGATTCCGACAGCGCCGGGTTCACGGTCGTGCGCGAGCAGTTGGCGCGGATGGCGGCCGCCCGTTCGCGGTCCGGGCTGTCCAGCGCACAGGTCTCCAGCGAGGTGGACGCGCTGCGGGCGCCCGTGGTGAACCTGCTCGTCGCCGACCTGCCGGACGCGCCGGCGGACCGTGTCCGGGAGTCCACGGAGGCCCTGACGGTCCTGATGGGCACCCTGCGGCTGGTCGTGATGGAGACCGCGCTCACGGAGGTGCAGTCCCTCATCGACCGGCAGCAGATGCAGTTGCTGGAAGTCGCCACGCCGGTCATCAAGCTCTGGGACGGCATCGTCGCCGTACCGCTCATCGGCACGCTCGACAGCGCGCGCAGCCAGGTCGTGATGGAGACCCTGCTGGAGGCGGTCGTCGACCAGCAGGCCCGGTACGCGATCCTCGACATCACCGGCGTGCCGACGGTCGACTCGCTGGTCGCGCAGCACCTGATGAAGACCGTCGCGGCGGTACGGCTGATGGGCGCGGAGTGCGTCGTCTCGGGCATCCGGCCCGCGATCGCGCAGACCATCGTCCACCTCGGCCTCGACCTCGGCACCGTCATCACCCGGGCCGGTCTCGCCGACGCCCTGGCATGGGCCCTGCACGAGCTGGGCGCCGGCATCGTGCAGGCGACGCCCGGCGGTACGGGTCCACGGTGAACGACGACTACTCGCGTGCCGGCGGGGCCATCGTGCCGGTGCTCAGACTGGGCGACATCCTGCTGGTCACCCTTCAGGGGGAACTGCACGACGGCACGGCGGAGCAGCTCCGGCAGGACATCGTGGAGGCGATCGCCCGCAGCCGGGTGACCGGCGTGGTCATCGACATCTCCGGTGTCGAGATCGTCGACTCCTTCCTCGGGCGGGTGCTGGCAGAGATCGCGGCCAACGCCCGGCTGCTGGCCGCGCAGACCGTGGTGGCCGGAATGCGGCCCGCGGTCGCGCTCACGCTGGTGGAACTGGGCCTGACGCTGCCGGGCCTGCGGACCGCGCTGAGCACGGAGGCTGCCCTGGAACTGCTCGGGCGGGTGGACGCCACGGCGGCGCCCGGCCCTCGCCGGGAGCCTCGGTGAGCGGGACGGCCGCGGGCGTCGAGGCCCGCCTGCCGATCCGCTCCGATCTGGACCTGGTGTGGGTACGGCAGCATGTGCGGCAGGCCGCCGCAGCACTCGGCTTCGGCCTGGTGGAACAGACCAAGCTGGTCACGCCGCCAGCGAACTGGCCCGCAACACGCTTGTGTACGGCGGGGGCGGCGAGATGCGGGCGGTGCCGCTCACCGACGGCCGGGTGCAGGGGCTGCGGCTGGTGTTCTCCGACTCCGGGCCGGGCATCCCCGACGTGGAGCAGGCCCTGCGCGACGGCTTCACCTCCGGCGGGGGCCTCGGCATGGGTCTCGGCGGGGCCCGGCGGCTGGTGCACGAGTTCGCGATCGACACCACGCCCGGTACCGGTACGACGGTCACCGTGACCTCCTGGGCGACCCGGACGCCCCGGCAGCGCGAGGAACCCTGATGCCCCGGGTGTGGGACGTGCCGGTGCACGACTCGACGCGGGTGCGGGACGCACGCGTCGCCGCGGAGGAGGCCGCGGCGCTCGTCGGCCTGGACGAGGAACGTACGGCCGCCGCCGCGCTGGTGGCGACCGAACTGGCCACCAACCTCCTCAAGCACGCCCGCGGCGGGCAGCTCCTCGTCGACATGGTCCCGCCGCCCGCCGGCCGGGGCGGGGTCGTCGTACAGATAGCGGCCGTCGACCACGGCCGGGGCATGACCGACGTGCCGACCGCGTTCGGCGATGGGTTCTCCACGGCGGGCTCCCTCGGCGCCGGGCTGGGAACCTGCCGACGGGTCTGCGACGGCTTCGACCTGCACAGCGTCCCGGGGCGCGGCACGGTCGCGCTGGCCCGGCTCGGTGCCGCCGCGCGGACCGACCCCCGCGATCCGGCACCGGCGCGGGCCGGCGGGGTGAACATCCCCTTCGCCCGCGCCACGTGCTCGGGGGACGCCTGGACCTGGGTGCGGGCCGGTGACCTGCTGACCCTGATGCTCGCCGACGGGCTGGGCCACGGCCCCGAGCGGCCCGCGCCTCCACGGCGGCCGTGGACGAGGCGCACCGCAGCGCCCATCTCCCGCCCGCCGAGATCCTGCACCGCCTGGACACCGCGCTGCGCGGCACCCGGGGCGCCGCGGTCGCGGTGGCCCAGCTCGACGTACCGTCCGAGCGCTTGCGGTTCGCCGGGATCGGCAACGTGGGAGCGCGGCTGCTCGAGGGTGACACCTGGCGTCATCTGCTCTCCCGGCCCGGCATCGTGGGCGCGCACAGTCCCACGAGGCTGCCGGAGACCGTGGTGCCGTGGGCGGCCGACCGCCTGCTGGTCCTGCACAGCGACGGGCTGCCCAGCCGCTGGGCACCGCCCGCGGACCTCCGGCCGGCGGCGGCCGACCCCGCGGTGAGCGCGGCGGTGATCGTGCGCGACACCAGCAGTTCCGCCCGCCCGGTGCGTGACGACACCGCCGTGGCCGTCCTGTCCCCGACCCCGCCGGACCGCCCATGATGCGCACCTGGCAGATCACGACCGTCACCGACGCGGCGCGCGCCCGGATCGCCGCCGCGCGGCTGGCCGCCGCCTACGGCGTCGCGCCGCTGGAGCGGACCCGGCTGGCGACCGCGCTCAGCGGCCGGCTGCGCCAGTGCCTGACCAAGGGCGGCGGCTGGCGGCTCGGCCTGGAGGCCGGCCACGGCCACCTGCGTGTCGAGGTCGCCCCGCTGCCCGCCACCGCGGAGCCGCCGTGGCACCTCACCGTGCCCTGCCCCGAGCCGGCCGATCCCGCGGTGTCCGCCGGGGTGGCGGACGACACCGATGTCCTCGCGGAGGCCCTCCTGGGCGCCGACGAGGACACCGCCGTGGTGCTGGACCGGCTCGCCGAACAGGAGGAGCTGGTCGCCTTCCACCGGGAGGAGCTGCACCAGACCAACCAGGGCGTGCTGGCGCTGCACGCCGAGCTGGACGCGGCCGGACGAGCCCAGCGCGAGGCGTTCGCGGCGGAACGCGCGGCCCGCCAGGAGGCGGAGCGCGCCCGGCGCAGGCTGACCTTCCTCGCGGACGCCAGCGCGGTGCTGACGGCGTCCCTCAACCACGAGGAGATCGTGCGCCGGCTGCCCGAGCTGCTGGTGCCCGAGTACGCGCGCACGGTCGACATCTGGTTGTTCGACTCCGAGGGCGACCCGCAGTCGCCCGCTCCGCGCCCGGCGGCCGCGGTGGTCGCCGCCCGGACCAGCCGCCCCCAGTACGCCGCCGACCACCCCGGCGGGTTGCCCGGCGTCGACGACCAGCCGCCGTCGGCGCTGCATCCCGACCGGCCGCTGCTGTGCGTCCCGCTGCCGACGCGACGCGCGCCCCTGGGCGTGTTGACGCTGACCCCGCCGGGCGAGCGCTGGGACCCGGACGACGCCGTCATGCTGATCGAACTGACCCGGCGGGCCAGCATCGCGCTCGACAACGCGCGCCGCTTCGAGCACAACCGGGACATCGCCGAGACGCTGCAGCGCGCCCTGCTGACCGATCTGCCCACCACGCCCGGCCTGCGCCTGGCGGCCCGCTATCTGCCGGCGACGTACGGGCTGAACATCGGCGGCGACTGGTACGACGCGTTCCGGCAGCCCGACGGCAGCCTGATCACCGTCATCGGCGACGTGACCGGGCACGGACTGCACGCGGCCGTCATGATGAGCCAACTGCGCACCGCGCTGCGAGCCTACGCCGTCGACGGCGGCAGCCCCGGCATGCTGCTGACCCGGCTGCACACCTTCCTGCACCACCTTCAGCCCGATCTGTACGCCACCGCCGTCATCGCCCGATTCCAGCCCGGCGAGCCGGTGCTGACGTGGGCGGCCGCCGGGCATCCGCCGCCGGTGCTGCGCGACCCGGACGGCCGGGTGCGCACGCTGGACGCCAAGCCGGGGGCCATGCTGGGCATCCCGCTGCACCAGGAGATCGCCGACCACACCGTGCCCCTGGTGCCCGGCTCGACGCTGGCGCTGTACACCGACGGCCTGGTGGAGCGGCGCGCCCAGGGCATAGACCCGGGCATCGACCGGCTCGCGGGGGCGCTCGGTTCCTTCGGCACCGGTGAGCTGGACACGGACCTCGACGGCGCGGCCGAGCGCATCCTGGACCCGATGCTGAGCGACTCCGAACGCGACGACGACGTGTGCCTGCTGCTGTGCCACATCGACAGCGGGACGGTGCGGGCGGGCTGAGGGTCGGTCGCCGACGGCCCGTCAGTCAGCGGGCGCCGTCGGCCGGTGGTGGGCGGTGTGCGCCTGCTGGAAGCCGGACAGGCCCTGTTCCAGGGCGGTGCGCCGCGCCGGGGTCATCGCTTCGAGGACCGTCGCCAGGCGGTGGACGCGCCGCTCGGTGACGTCCGTGAGGACACGCTGTCCGTAGGAGGTCAGCACGAGCCGCACCTCGCGCCGGTTGTGCGGCTGGACGCCGCGTTCGAGCAGGCCGGCCGCCTCCAGCCGGTCGCAGAGGCGGCTCGCGGTGGGCAGGCCCACACCGAGCCGCTCGGCCAGGGCGGTCAGGTTCAGCTCCGGGGTGTGCCGCACGGGTGCGCAGGGCCAGCAGTTGGCGGGCGGCAGCCGGGGCGTGGCCTCCTCCGCCGTCGCGAGCCAGTCGGCCACGAGGCTCTCCACCGCGTCGACGACCCTCCTGGCCTGCGCCACCCGGCTCTCCCGCCGGTCGTCGTCGGAGCCCCCGCGCACTCCACACCCGCTGCCCTCCGGCCACCGCACTTGTCGTGTACGTCGGGCCTACCCGAAGGACAAGGGCGTACACGGGTCGTTGTGCGGGTACCACGGGGCCTCAGGAGAAACGTTCGTCTGCATGCTCCGTCCGGCTGGCGCAACCGCTCCGGTCGCGGTGGGATCGACGGTGTGCGAAAGGGCCGTCGGCGGGCACCCGCACCACGTCGAGGCAGACCGCCCGGAGCCGCAGAAAGGGATGGACATCGTGACACGACCAGGATCCTGGTGGTGGGAGCGGGCTTCGCGGGAGTGGGGTGCGTTCGGCGTCTGGAACGCAAACTCGCCGCCGCGGAGGCCGACGTCACCCTGGTGACACCGTTCGCCTACCAGCTCTATCTGCCGCTGCTGCCGCAGGTCGCCTCCGGGGTGCTGACGCCCCAGTCGATCGCGCTGTCGCTGCGCCGCAGCAAGAAGTACCGCACCCGCATCATCCCGGGTGGCGCCATCGGCGTGGACCTCAAGTCGAAAGTCTGTGTCATCCGCACCATCACCGACGAGATCGTGAACGAGCCGTACGACTACATCGTGCTCGCTCCCGGCAGTGTCACCCGCACCTTCGACATCCCGGGGCTGACCGACCACGCCTTCGGGATGAAGACGCTCGCGGAGGCGGCCTACATCCGCGACCACGTCATCACCCAGCTCGACCTCGCCGACGCCAGCAACGACCCCGCCGAGCGGGCGGCCCGGCTCCAGTTCGTGGTGGTCGGCGGCGGCTACGCCGGCACCGAGACCGCGGCCTGCCTCCAGTTGCTGACCCACAACGCGGTCAAGCGCTACCCGAGGCTGGACCCGAGCCTGATCAAGTGGCACCTGATCGACATCGCCCCGAAGCTGATGCCGGAACTCGGCGACAAGCTCGGCCGCAGCGCGCAGGAGGTGCTGCGCAGGCGGGGCATCGAGGTGTCGCTGGGGGTGTCCATCGCCAAGGCCGGACCGCAGGAGGTCACCTTCACCGACGGCCGGGTGGTGCCGACCCACACGCTGATCTGGACGGCCGGTGTCGTGGCGAGCCCGCTGATCGCCACGCTCGGTGCGGAGACGGTCCGCGGCCGGCTCTCCGTCACCTCGCACATGGACCTGCCCGGCCACGACGGGGTGTTCGCGCTCGGCGACGCGGCGGCCGTCCCCGACGAGGCCAAGGGCGAGGAGGGCGCCGTCTGCCCGCCGACCGCCCAGCACGCGATGCGGCAGGCCAAGGTCGCCGCCGACAACGTCATCGCGCACCTGCGCGGCCAGTCGACGCGGCCGTACGCGCACAAGGATCTGGGGCTGGTCGTCGATCTCGGTGGCACCGACGCCGTGTCCAAGCCGCTCGGCATCGAACTGCGCGGGCTGCCCGCGCAGGCGGTGGCCCGCGGCTACCACTGGGCGGCGCTGCGCACGGGCGTGGCCAAGGCGCGCGTGCTGACGAACTGGACGCTCAACGCGGTCGCGGGCGACGATTTCGTCCGCACCGGCTTCCAGGCCAGGCGGCCCGCCAAGCTGAAGGACTTCGAGTACACCGACACCTATCTGACGCCCGAGCAGGTGCGGGCGCAGGTGGAGGGCGGGCGCCCGGAGGCCGCCGGCTGAGTCGGGCGGGAGAGTACGGCGGCGTGAAGGCGGCGGCACGGGCGTGGGCGGCAGGGGTGCGGGACCGGGTCAGGGCATCCGATCCCGGGTTGCTGCGGCTCGCGGCCGGGCTGCGCACGGTCGGCGCGATCACCCTCACGCTGGCCGTGCTCTCCCTGTCGGACGCGGACGTCACGCATCTGGTTGCGGGGGCCATCGCGGCGATGGTCGCCACGTTCGCCGTCCGGGAGAAGCAGCGCGGCCCGCAGGCGGTCACCCTCGCGCTGGGGCTGCCGGTGGCGCTGGCCTCGGTGTCCCTCGCGGCGCTGCTGAGCGCGCACGTGGTGGCCGGTGACCTCGTCTTCGTCGTGCTCATCTTCTGCGCGGTGTACGGGCGCCGGTTCGGCGACCGGGGCACCGCGCTCGGCCTGATCGGCTTCCAGGTCTACTTCCTGTCCCTCTTCGTGGGCGCCACGCGGCACATCCTGCCCGGACTCTGGGGGGTCCTCGCCGTCGCCTTCGCGTGCAGCGCGCTGGCCCGGTTCGTGCTGGTGCCGCAGACGCCGACGGGGATCCTGCTGCGGCTGCGGCAGGCCTTCAGGGCGCGGCTCGCGCAACTGCTGGACGCCCAGCTCGAGCTGCTCGACGCCGGTCCGCAGGAGGTGGAGAAGGCACTGGCGCACGTCCGTACGGGCACGGCCCGGCTGCACGAGACGGCCATGCTGATCCACGGCCGGCTGGAGGAGGGCACCCCGGACGAGGTGACGGCCCGGCTGGTGCAGCGCCGCGTCGCCGACGCGGAGATCGCCGCCGAGCGGCTGGGACTGCTCCTGCTGACGGCACGCAGCGCCGAACGGGCCGACACGCTGACCCTGCATCTGCCGGGCGCACCCGTTCCCGAGGGCGGCCGGCTGCCCGTGCGGGAGGAGTCGACGGACGTGCTCCGCCGCGACCTGCGGGCGCTGCGCCTGCTGGTACGGCATCCCGTCGGCGACGGCACGGGGTCGGCGCAGATCCGCAACCGACTGCTCGGCTACCGCGACGAGGAGAACCTGCCGCCCGCCTCACCGGCCGTGCGGGACGTCTTCCGGGGGGTCGGTGAGAGCGCCCGGGCGGTGCTCGGACTGCGGATCGCGCTCGACGGGCCGCAGGACGAGTCCGACGACAGCCCCGAGACCGCCCGCTCCCGGGAGGAGCTGGACGCGGAGGACGCGGCCATCGGCGGATCGGAGGCCGAGGAGGAGAGCGCGCCGCAGCCCACGGGCCTGCGGCGGCCGACCACCCGGGCGGCCGTCCAGGTCTCGGTCGGCTCGGCGCTGGCCATCGTCGGCGGCGAGCTGCTGTCCACCCACCGCTGGTACTGGGCGGTGCTGACCTGCTGGATCGTGTTCATCAACACCGCGTCCACCGGGGAGATCCTGGTCAAGGGGTACCGGCGGCTGCTCGGCACCGCGCTCGGCGTCATCGCGGGCATCGGGCTCGCGGGACTGGTCGGCCACCACACGTGGACGGCGTTCGCCGTGGTGCTGCTGTGCGTGTTCGCGATGTTCTACACCGCGCCGCTGTCGTACACGCTGATGTCGTTCTTCGTCACCGCCGCGCTGGGCGTGCTGTACACGCTGCTGCACACCTACAGCCTGGAGGTGCTGGTCCTGCGGGTGGAGGAGACGGCGCTGGGGGTGGCCTGCGGGGTGGTCGCGGCGGCGCTGGTCCTGCCGGTGCGCACCGACCGGCGGACGGACGAGCTGCTCACCACCGTCCTCGACCGGCTGACCGACGTCACCGGGGCCGCCGTGGAACAGCTCAGCGGCGGGCCGCCGACCGAGCTGCTCGACCGCGCCCGGGAGCTGGACCAGGCCCTGTCCGACCTGCGCTCCGCGACCCAGCCGCTGACGCACCCGGTCACCCCCCTGCGGACCCGGCGGGACACCGCCCAGTACGTCGTCGCCCTGCTGGAGACCTGCGCCTACCACGCCAGGTCGCTCGCGGCCACGGCCGAGCTGCTGCCGACCCACCCGTCCATCGCGGCAGACCCCCGGCTGCGCGGCGCCGGGCAGCGCATCCTGCACAACATCGCCGCCATCGCCGCACGCGTCGCCGACGACGGCGGCACCGCCGAGGTCCGCACCGGCCCGAGCGTCGCCTCGCTCCTCACCCCGGGCACCCCCGGCACCCCCCGCTACGGCCGCGTCACCGACCGCGTCCTACGGCACCTGCAACGCCTGGACGAAGCGGTGGCCGGGCTGGCCCGGCCGCTGGGGGTTCCGGTGTCGTCGCCGGGGAAGTGAGGCGGTCGGGGGGCCGGAGTGACGAGCGTCTTCCGGCCAGGGGCCGCCAGGACCCGGTGTGCCGAGCAGGAGGAGCAGGGCCGCCGGACCCGCTAGCCGGGGAGCCACGCACGGGCGAGACGGGGCGTCGGCCGCAGGAGCGGGCCGACGGATGAGGAGCACCGGGCCCGGTGGCGTCGGTCGGGACCCCGTGGGATGCGGTCGGCGCCCGGGGTGGTCTTCCGCGGTGGACCGTGTCAGAAGTCCGTCGGCAGGCCGCTCGCCGCCGCGATGCCGCGAAGCTCCTCCGTGTCGTTCTGGCGCTGCTGGATGCAGCCGGCGATCTCGGCGAGGCGGTCCGGGTCGGATGCGGTCACCGCGTCGGTGACCACGCGGACCGGGCCGGTGCCGTCGACCTGGATCTCGACGAGCTGGTTGTCCAGCCGGCCGGTGACGGCCGTGGCGATGACCAGGGCGGCCTCGTCGCGGATCTTCTGGGGCAGCTCCTCGGTCTCCTGGGGATCGAGGGCGAAGTCGACGGTCTCGGCGGATCGTTCGTCGAGGGCGCGCAGGGCGGGCGCGACGACCTTGAGCAGCATCGCGAAGTCCTCGCTGTCCATGCGGACGCGCAGGAGGTCGAGGTACATGTCCACGGGCCGTCCGTCCGGCGGGAACTCGGATTCGTTCATCTCCCCCGGGTTCCCCACCGACGGCATGTTCAGACCTTCCGCCAGCGTGCCATCGCGAAGGAGAACACCCCGAAGAGCACCAGACCGGCCGCGACGCAGGCCAGCAGCCCCGGCCCGGCGGACGTCTCGGCGAAGGAGCGCAGGGTGTCGTCGAGTCCCTTGGCCCGGTCGGGCTCGTAGTCGACGGCCGCGCGTACGGCGAAGCCGCCCGCCGCCGCGAACACCAGCCCGCGCGCCACTCCCCCGGCCACACCGGTGACGTCCACCAGGCGGCGTACCCGCGGGGACATCTGCTCGAGCCGCAGCTTGTCCCGGTACTTGCGGAGCAGGGCCCGGCCGCCGATCCAGATTCCGCCGACGACGATCCCGGCACCGGCCAGGGCGACGATCCACCGGCCCGCGGGAAGTTCGAGCACCCGGGCGGTGACGTCGCGGGACTGCTCGTCGCTCGACCCGCCCCCGTCGCCCGATCCCGCGGCGAAGGCGAGGACGGAGTAGGCGACGAAGGAGTAGAAGGCGCAGCGGGCGAGCGCCATCAGGCGCTTCTTCGCCTTGCGGCCGTCCGGTCCGACCGAGCCGAAGACCACCTCGGACAGCCGCCACAGCGCCATGCCGACCAGGCCGATGCCCAGGGCCCAGAGCATGACGGAGCCGAAGGGCCTGCCGGCTATCTCCGCGAGGGCACCCTGCCGGTCGGCCTGCCGCGTCTTGTTGTCGCCGAAGGCGATCTGGAGGGCCAGCGCCCCGACCAACAGGTAGATCACTCCGCGTGCGGCCAGCCCGGCCCGCGCGGCTCCTCTCGTGCCCGATCCCCGCGCCGCGCGCCCGGCCTCGATACGGCCGCTGCGCGCCAGGGCACTCGCGTTCATGTCAACCTCCTGGAAGAGTCCCGGGAACCCTGATGCCCCGGCTTCGGCACCGCACACCCGGCGCCCGAGGGCCCGGCCTGTCAGGCGTACACGCGGGACTCGTCGTGCGTGGTGCGGCGGGTCGTGGCGTCGGCGGCGGTGGCCGCGGAGAGCCAGCTCCGGGCCACCTCGAGGGCCCGGGTGACCTCACGGGTACCGGTGGAGACGCACAGCGTGTACGCGAGGTCCTGCGCCCGCGTGTCGGCCGCGGCGGATCCGGTCGATCCGGTCGCCGTCACAGCCTCGTACTCGTCGACGAGGGTGCGCAGGACGGCAGGATGAGGCATCAGCATCAATTGGCTCCTTGTCGGAAACGGTGGGGTGGGGTGCGTACGGTTCTCGGGGCCGGCTCAGCCGCGGTCGCCCGGTCGGCCCATGGCCTCCTGGCGTACCTGGGCGCAGCTGCGGCTGATGAGCCGGGAGACGTGCATCTGGGAGATGCCGAGCCGGTCGGCGATGCGGCTCTGCGTCATGTCCTCGAAGAAGCGCATGTAGAGGATGGCCCGCTCGCGTTCCGGCAGCCGGCGCAGGCTCTCCTTGGCGGACTCGCGGTCGACCACGATGTCGAAGGAGTCATCGGGTCCGCCGAGGGTGTCCACGAGGCTGTAGCCGTCGTCGCCTGCGGGGAGTTCGGCGTCCAGCGACAGGGTGCTGAAGCTCTCCAGGGCCTCGATCCCCGCGGCGACCTCGTCCTCGGTGAGGCCGGTGTGGGCGGCGAGGTCGGCGGTCGACGGCTCGGGGGCACCGGGCGTCTGGGCCAGTTCGCGCCGGGCCACGCGTACCTTGTTGCGCAGTTCCTGCACCCGGCGGGGCACCCGCAGGGCCCACATCCGGTCCCGGAAGTGCCGCTTGATCTCGCCGGTGATGGTGGGGACGGCGTAGCTCTCGAAGGCCCCGCGTTCCGGGTCGAAGCGGTCGACGGCCTTCACCAGGCCGAGTGCCGCCACCTGCCGGAGGTCCTCGATGGACTCACCGCGGTCGCGGAAGCGGCCGGCGATCCGGTGGGCCATGGGCAGCCAGGCGGTGACGATCTTGTCCCGCACGGCGTCCCGCTCCGGTCCCTCCTCCATCGTGGTCAGCCGGACGAAGAGGCGTGCGGTGTCGGGAGCGTCGTCGTGGGGCCGACGCGAGTGGCCGGGGGCGTTCGAGGCTGACGTGGCGGGACGGCTGGTCGGCGTGTCGATGAGCATGCGGAATCGCTCCTGAGCGGTCGTGTCAGGGGGGGAATGACCACGGGAGGGCTGCTGTCGTCCGGGGCACAGGGAGCGCCCCGGAGCGGTCATACCGCTCCCGTCGGCGCGCCTCCGGTCCGAAGCACGAACCTCCGTCTGCCCTGCGCCCGGAGGAACAAACTCCGGTGGCGGGAAAGTTGTGCGGCGGGCGGTGCGGGCAGGTCGGGTCGGGTCAGGCCACGGGTACTACGGCGGTGATCCGCTTGCCGCCGGACGGCAGCCCGGACACCCGGACGTCGCAGGCCAGCCGGCAGACGATCGGCCAGCCCCGGCCGCCGGTGCGGCGCCGCCCCTGGTCGTCGAGCGGGTCGCTGACGACGGGCAGCCGGTCGCTGCGGTCGCTCACGGAGACGCGTACGGCCGACCCGTCGACGTCCACGTCGAAGTCGGTGATGCCGCCCCCGTGCAGGATGGCGTTGGTCGTGAGTTCCGAGGCGACGAGCAGGGCGTCGGAGAGGGTCTCCTCGTCGTACGGACCGCCGGTGGTCCGGCCTCGCCCGGCGACGGCGCGGCGTATGGCACCGCGGACGTCGGAGGGCCGGCACGGGCCGTACCCGTGACAGTGCACCGGGGCCGGCGCGTCGGCGCGTCCGGTCCCGTCCGTGCGGTCTGGGGGATCAGTCCCGTCGGCGCGGTCGCAGTCACTGCGGTCTATGAGATGAGTCCGATCGAAACGGTCAGTGCGGTCGATGGGACGAGTCCCGTCGGTGCTGTGTTCTGTGCGGTCGCTCCAGTGGTTCGCGTTCGCGCGCATTCCTTTCGCTCTCCTGACGTCTTCGACTGGTCGGTGGACCCTCTCGCCCGCCGGACGGCACGGCCCTCTCTCTCCGGCTGGCCCCCGGGAGCCCCGCCAAACCTGCCTTTCCGGGCATTCGACAACATCTGGAGAGGCCGTCTACGCAAGCCAGGGGATCGACGGCGAAGACCGGGTCATCGTCCGGCCTGGCGGGGGTAGGCGGAGTGCATGACGGATGTCGTGGACTCGGACGAACTGTTGCGGCGCATCCAGCGCGCCAGGGCCGGCGCACGAGAGGAACTGCGGACCCTGCGGTCCCGGAGCGAGGATCTCGGGCGCACCGATCCGGACGCGGCGCGCGAGGCGCACGTCCGGGGCCTGGCCTACGAGGCGGTGCTCGACGTACTGGACGAGATCGTGGCCCCCGGGCAGCATGCGGAGCCCGCCTGACGGGCTTTCGGCGAACGACGGGCTTGACCGGCGGCAGGGCGGGAACCAGGACCCGCATGGCAGTCGATCACACCCGCGCACCCGTACTGGAAGCCCTCACCGAGCATCACCGACAGGGCCGCCTGGCCTTCTCGCCACCCGGGCACAAGCAGGCGCGCGGCGCCGACCCCGACGTACGGGCGGTGCTGGGGGACGCGGTGTTCCTCGGTGACGTACTGGCGTCGGGCGGGCTCGACGACCGGCTCACCCGGGGCCGGGTCCTGGAACGCGCCGAGGAGCTGATGGCGGACGCGGTCCACGCCGAGCACACCTTCTTCACGACGTGCGGGAGTTCCCTGTCGGTGAAGGCGGCGATGCTGTCGGTGGCCGGGCCGCACGAGAAGCTGCTGATCGGGCGGGACGCGCACAAGGCGGTGGTGTCGGGCCTGATCCTGGCCGGGATCGAACCCGTGTGGGTGGAGCCGCAGTGGGACGCCGAACGGCATCTGGCACATCCGCCGTCCGCCGCCGCGTTCGAGAAGGCCTTCGAGATCCACCCCGACGCGAAGGGCGCCCTGGTCACCAGCCCCACGCCGTACGGCGCCTGCGCGGACCTGCGGGCGATCGCCGAGGTCTGTCACCGCCGCTCGCTGCCGCTCGTCGTCGACGAGGCGTGGGGCGCGCACCTGCCCTTCCATCCGGAGCTGCCGTCCTGGGCGATGGACGCGGGCGCCGACATCTGCGTCACCAGCGTCCACAAGATGGGCAGCGGTCTGGAACAGGGGTCGGTGTTCCACCTCCAGGGCGATCGGGTCCCGGTGGAGCTGCTGAAGACACGCTCGGACCTGCTCGGCACGACCAGTCCCTCGGTGCTGCTGTACGCCGGGCTCGACGGCTGGCGGCGGCAGATGTGCCTGCACGGCGAGGAGCTGATGGGCACGGCCCTGGAGCTGGCGGCCGAGGTGCGGGCGGCCGTCGAGCAGATCGACGGCATGCACGTCAACGACCGGGCGGACTTCTGCGGCCCGGGCCTCGCCGACGACTTCGATCCGCTGCCCGTCGTCATCGACCTCGACGGGCTGGGGGTCTCGGGGTTCCAGGCCGCCGACTGGCTGCACGAGCACCGGTCCGTGGACGTCCATCTGGCCGACCACCGCCGGATCAACGTCCAGATCACCCACGGCGACGACCGTGCGACGACCGGGGAGCTGCTCGCCGCCCTCAAGGACCTCGCCCGTGTCGCGCCGGACCTGCGGCCCGCGCCGCGGACGGAGATGCCGTCGCCCGCCGAGCTGCGTCTGGCGCAGGGGCTGTTGCCCCGGGACGCGTTCTTCGGTCCGGCCGAGCACGTTCCGTGGACCGAGGCGGCCGGCCGGGTCGCCGCGGAGATAATCACTCCGTATCCGCCCGGGATCCCCGTCGTCCTGCCCGGGGAGCGACTCACCGAGCCCGTGCTGCGGTATCTGCGCTCGGGGCTGGCGGCGGGCATGAACCTGCCCGACCCGACCGACCGGAAGCTCGACACGGTCAGGGTCGTCGCACGGGACGCGGAGTGATTCTGGCCGAGCGGGATCCGGGCGAGCGGGATCCGGGTGGACGGGCGGCGGGAGTGAAACAGGTCACGTGACCGGGTTGTGATGGGGTGAAAGGCACCAGAATGGTTTACGGTTCATCCAGTGGTGGCGGAGTCGAGGCCTACTCCTCCGCATACCGCATGTGGCGGCCCTGGCTGGTTTCCCCCGTCCAGCCAGGGCTTTCCCATGCCCGCGGGACAAAACCCGCGCCGCCGAGGTGCCCGCGGGGCCCGCAGCGGCTGAAATGGGCTTAGGGCACCGAGCCCCAGGGAAGATCCCGGAACCATCGCCGGCGAGGAGCCCCGCGCCATGACCAAAGCGATAAAGCTGCTGACCGCCCTCCCCCCGCCCCAACGCCAGCATCTGATGACCCTCGCCCGGGAGGTGTCCTTCCCGGAGGACACCCGCATCTTCGAGGCGGGCGGCACGGCAGACCGATTCTGGGTCATCCGCTCCGGCGCGGTCTCCCTCGACCAGCGGGTGACGTCCGTGCAGCGGGTCACCGTCGCCAGCCTCGGCGCCGGCGACCTGCTCGGCTGGTCCTGGCTGTTCCCGCCGTACCAGTGGGACTTCGGCGCGGAGGCGTTCAGCCCGGTCCGCGCCTACGAGTTCGCGGCCCAGCCGGTGCTCGACCTGTGCGAGGAGGACCCGGCGCTCGGTCTCTCCCTGGTCCGGATCGTGGCCGAGATCCTCGCCCACCGCCTGGAGACGACCCGAGGCAAACTGATGGAGCAGTACGGCATGCACCGCCGGTCGGTCATGTGACCGGCCGGGTCAGACGCGGTAGCGCCGCAGAGCCGGTACCGCGGCCGCCAGAGCCAGCATCACGGCGACGACCAGCAGGCCGCCCCCCGTCACCGCGGCGCGGGGGCCGTAGGCCGCGCCCGCCGTTCCGTGGAGTGCGTCCGCCAGGCGCGGGCCGCCCGCCACGACGACCGTGAAGACGCCCTGCATGCGGCCGCGCATCTCGTCGGTGGCCGCGGACAGCAGGATGGCTCCGCGAAAGACCATGGAGACCATGTCGGCGACGCCCGCCGCGGCCAGGAACACCACCGCGAGCCAGAGGCTGCCGCTCAGTCCGAATCCGGTGATCGCCGCACCCCAGGCGACGACGGCGCCGATCACCATCCAGCCGTGCCGGCGGGCCCGCGAGAACGTGCCGGAGAACAGCCCGCCGAGGACCGCGCCGATGGGGATGGCCGCGAAGAGCAGACCGAGCGCGAGACCCTCCCCGTACGGCGCGTAGGTCTCGGCGGCCAGTTGCGGGAAGAGGGCGCGGGGCATCCCGAGGACCATCGCGATGACGTCGGCGAGGAAGGACAGCAGCAGTACCTTGTGCCGTGCGATGTAGCGGAACCCCGCCAGGATGTCGCTCAGTCCCGCGCGCCGGGCGGCCGAGCCGTCGAGCGGCGGCAGCGCGGGCAGGCGGGCGACGGCCCACAGCGTCACGCACAGGGCTAGCGCGTCGAGCAGGTACAGCTCGGGCAGGCCGATGACGGGTATCAGCGCACCCGCGAGGAGCGGGCCCGCGACCAGGCCGGTCTGCATGACGGTCGAGCCGAGGGCGTTGGCGGCGGCCAGTTCACCGGCCGGCACGAGGCGGGCGATGGACGCGGTGCGGGCCGGCGCGTTGAGGCCGAAGAACGCCTGCTGGGTGGCGAGCAGCACCATCAGCACCGCGACCGAGTCGAGTCCCGCGGCGGCCTGGACCCAGAACAGCACGGAGGTGACGGCGATCCCGGTGTTGGTGATCAGCAGCAGTCCGCGCCGGTCCATGGTGTCGGCGACAGCACCGCCCCACAGCGCGAACACCACCATGGGCAGCAGCCCGGCGAGGCCGGCGTAGCCGACCCAGGCGGACGAGCCGGTGATGTCGTAGATCTGCTTGGGTACGGCGACGGCGGTGAGCTGGCTGCCCACGGCGGTGACGATGGTCGAGGACCACAGCCGGCGGTACGCGGGCCGGCGCAGCGGGCGGGTGTCCATCGCCCAGCGGCGCCGACCCCGCCGGGCCTCGCCCCGCGGGCCGGGACCGGACCCGGCCTCTGCTTTCGCCTCGGCGTTCGTCTCGGGTGCGTCGCTGCTCTCGCTGGTGTCCACGGACTTCCTGGTTGCTCGCTACATCTTTCTCGTCCGGGGGTCACTATGGCAGCTCCGACCGTGTCCGCGCGGGCGGCCGGCCTCCCGCGGTCACGCTCCCGCGATCAGGGTGACGCCGAGGGTGATCATGGTGGCGGCGACGAGTCCGTCCAGGACGCGCCAGGCACCGGGCCGGGTCAGGAAGCGGCCGAGCAGCCGGGCCCCGAAGCCCAGCGCGGCGAACCAGCACAGGCTGGCCGCCGCCGCCCCGAGGCCGAAGGTCCAGCGCATCGGGCCGCGATCGGCCGCGACGGTGCCGAGCAGGAAGACCGTGTCGAGGTAGACGTGCGGGTTGAGCCAGGTCATGGCGAGGCAGGTGAGGACCGCGCGCCGCCGGGAGCCGCCGGCCTCGCCCGTCGCCTCCAGGGCGCCACCCGGCTTGAACACCCGCCGGGCGGCGAGGACGCCGTAGCAGAGCAGGAAGGCGCCGCCGAGCCAGGCGACGGCGGTCAGGGCGTCCGGCCAGGCCACCACCAGCGCTCCCACCCCGGCCACGCCGAGCGTGATGAGGAGGGCGTCGGACAGGGCGCAGATCGCGACGACGGCGAGCACGGCGTCCCGGCGGATGCCCTGGCGCAGGACGAAGGCGTTCTGGGCGCCGATGGCGACGATGAGGGACAGACCGGTGCCGAAGCCGGCCGCCGCGGCGGCGAGGGAGGTGGTGGACATGGTGTCCACGCTAGGGAGCGGACAACCATGGGTCCAGCTAAAGATTCTTACGTATCATTAGCCTTCGTGATGACAGACCTCCCCCTCGACCAGGTCCGCACCCTCCTCGCCGTGGTCGACGAGGGCACCTTCGACGCCGCGGCCGCGGCGCTGCACGTGACGCCGTCGGCGGTCAGCCAGCGGGTGAAGGCGCTGGAACAGCGCACGGGCCGGGTGCTGCTGCTGCGCACCAAGCCGGTCCGCCCCACCGAGTCCGGGGAGATCGTCGTCCGGTTCGCCCGGCAGCTGGCCCGGCTCGAGCGCGACACCCGGTCGGAGCTGGGCATGAACGGCGCCGGGGAGCCGACGCGCGTGACGGTGGCGGTCAACGCCGACTCACTGGCCACCTGGTTCCTGCCCGCCCTCACGCGCGTGCCGCGGGAGCCGCCGTTCTGCTTCGAACTGCACCGGGAGGACGAGACGGTGACGGCGGAACTGCTGCGGGAGGGACTGGTGATGGCCGCGGTGACCTCCTCGCCGGACGCCGTCACCGGCTGCTCGGTCAGGTCGCTGGGCTCGATGCGCTACTTCGCCGCGGCGAGTCCGGGATTCGCCGCCGCCTTCCTCGACGGCGTGCCCCTGGGCGAGGGTCTCGCCCGGGCGCCGGTGATCACCTTCGACCGGCGCGACGACCTCCAGGACGCGTTCGTACGCCGCCTGCGGCGGGGCCCCGACGGCGCGAGCAGGCTGCGACACGCCGTGCCGACCTCGGAGGGGTTTCTCGACGCGGTGGTGGCCGGGCTCGGCTGGGGCATGGTGCCGGAGGCACAGGCCGCGGAGCTGCTGACGGACGGGCGCCTGGTCTCGCTCGTGCCGGAACGCGCCCTGGACGTCCCCCTGTTCTGGCAGCAGTGGAAGCTCGACTCCCCCGCCCTGGCGGCCGTCGCGAGCGCCGTGGCGGCGACGGCGGCGGAGACGCTGCGGAGCTGACGAACCGGCATTCCGGGCCGTCGGGGCCGCACCGGGTTGCCCGGCGGCGGTTTCACTTCGCCCCCGTCGGTGACCCGATCACGAGAAAACTCATCCGGAACCGCAACGACTTCGATCGCAGGTGACTTCGATGGACGACTGGCGACAGCGCGCCGCGTGCCGCCAAG
Source organism: Streptomyces phaeoluteigriseus (assembly GCF_001896135.2). Classification (GTDB taxonomy): domain Bacteria; phylum Actinomycetota; class Actinomycetes; order Streptomycetales; family Streptomycetaceae; genus Streptomyces; species Streptomyces phaeoluteigriseus. The sequence continues at coordinate 191,132 of NZ_MPOH02000002.1, read as the reverse complement.
AGGACCCGGAACTGTTCTTCCCGATCGGCACCTCGGGTCCGGCACTTCTGCAGACCGAGCAGGCAAAGGCGGTCTGCGGAGGTTGCCCGGTCCGGGCGCAGTGCCTGGAGTGGGCGCTGGAGACCGATCAGAGCCTCGGCGTCTGGGGCGGCACGAGCGAGACCGAACGGCGAGCCCTCAAGCGGCGTATCAGCAGGGCACGACAGCGCAGTTCGTGAGCCGCGCGGACGGACGGGCCGGTGCTTCACCGGCCGTCGTCGTAGCGGACCCCACTGCGCCTCCTGCCGCGCCACCTCGTCGCGCGCCGCCTCGATCACCGAGCCGTCGATCCAGCACAGTGGACGTACGTCGGTCACGAGCGGCTCGTTGTCGGGGCCCCGGCCCGTCTCGCGTCCCGCGAGGACCCAGGGGCGCACGCCTCGGCCCTTCTCGTGCGGCAGGTGCGCGTAGTCGTACAGGCGCCGGGCTACCCACAGGGTGCGGGAGCGGTCCTCCCACCAGTCCTCGACGTCGAGGGGGTTGGCGGACAGGCCGCTCATCCGGATGCCGGTGAGGTCGTCGATGCTGGACGCCACCGCCCCGAGGTCGGTCCCCGGCCCGCGGGACCAACGGACGAACAGTCCCCGCCGCCGTATGACCAGGTCGGCCAGTTCGGCCAGGGAGCGCGCGACCGGCAGGTCGTCGGACGAACTCATGGCATGACCTCCCTCTCCGCCGTCAGGACGGCCCGCGCCGTCAGGACAGCGGGGTACCCGCACGACCGGGACGAAATCAGCCCCTCCGGACGCCACTCCCGACTCAGCCGTCCCGCGGGGTCCGCGCGGCGGCAGCCTCAGGGTGAACACGCTCCCCGTGCCCGGAGTGCTCGCCGCCTGTGCGGTGCCGCCGTGCGCGGCCGTCAGGTGGCGGACGATCGACAGGCCGAGGCCGCTGCCGCCGGTGCGGCGGCTGCGCGACTTCTCGGCGCGCCAGAACCTCTCGAACACCTGCGGCAGATCCTCGGCCGCGATGCCGGTGCCGGTGTCGGCGACCTCCAGCACCACCTGTTCGCCGTCCTCGCGCGCGGACAGCGTGACCGTGCCGCCCGACGGGGTGTGGCGTACGGCGTTGGTGACGAGGTTGCCGAGCGCTTGGCGCAGCCGCACCGGATCGGCGTCCAGCCAGGGGCTCCCGTGGGTGCCGGTGCGCAGGGTGACGCCCGCGGTGTCGGCGGCGACGCGGTGGGCGGCGGCGACCTGGGCGAGGAGGTCGTCGGCGGGGACCTCCTCGCGGTGCAGGCGCAGGGTGCCGGCGTCGGCGTCGGCGAGGTCGCGCAGGTCGTCGATGACCCGTTGCAGGACGAGGGCCTCCTCGTGCAGGGCGGCGAGCAGTGCGGGGTCCGGTTCGACGAGGCCGTCGCGGGTCACCTCCAGCCAGCCCCGGATGTTGGTGAGAGGGCTGCGCAGTTCGTGGGCGACATCGCTGACCAGGGCCTTGCGCTGGGCTTCGAGGCGTTCGCGGCGCTCGGCCAGGTCGTTGAAGGCCTCCGCGAGGATGCCCGTCTCGTCGCGGGTGGTGACGGGCACGCGCGCGTGCAGCTCGGGTGGCTGCTGGGCGGCCTCGGTGAGCGCGCGCAGCGGCCGTACGAGGCGGGTGGCGACGACGGCGGTCACGGCGACGGTGACGGCGAGCACGAGTCCGGCCGCGCCGACGACCTTCGCCTTGTTGGCGGAGGACATGTCCCAGCGGGGTGCGGCGCCGTTGTTCCCGCCGCCGAGGAAGAGTTCCGCGACGGGGGCGACGTACGGGTCGAGCTGGGCGCGGCGGGCGTCGTCCAGGCAGCGCTGCGCGGCGCGCGTCGTCGCGCCGTCCCCCTTGAGGAGGAAGCCGGGTGACGGCGTCGGGGAGCGCAGGTCCGCGCCGCCGAGGCCGACGACGCCGCCGAGGGCAAGGGGCGTCGCGGGGTCCAGCCCCGCACCGGTCAGGCAGCCGCGGGCCAGCTTCTGGAGTGCGGCCAGCGCCTTCTCCTCCGTGGGCATCGCGGTGTTGAGCAGCCCGTCGGCGCACGGCTCGGGGACGTAGCCGCCCTCGACGGCGTCGTCCGTGGGGTGGAGGACCGGGCGGCCGCTGGGCGTACGGGAGACGGTCGTGTCGATGCCGTGGCGCAGGAAGCAGCTCTGCCGTTTGCGGGCCAGCGTGTCGAGCCGGGCCCGTTCACCGGCCGTGAGCCGGTAGGGGCCGACCACGCGCGGGTCCGTGCCGCTGAGCTGGGCGCCTGGTTCGCTGGAGGTGTCGGTGCGCAGCGGGTCGACGGTGGCGGCGGCGCGCGGCGGCAGGGAGGTGCCGCGGGGTGCGGAGTCGGCGATGAGGGTGCGGTCGGCGCTGGTCAGGGCGATACGCCGGCCGTCTGCGCGGACAGGGCGCGGACGGTGGCCGGTACGCCGCTCCAGTCGGGGTGGGTGGCGGCGTAGCCGCTGAGCCGGGCGAGGATGTCCATGTCGTCGGCGAGGGCCTGGCCCTGTTCCTCCCGCAGGGCGCGGGTGGTGGTGGTCACCGCCAGCCAGGCCGTCGCGGCCACGGAGCAGACGGCGATCAGGACGGACGCGATGAGGAGCCGGACGAGGAGGCGTTTGCGCAGCGGTATGCGGGTGTGGGGGCGGGGCCGGGGGCGGGGGCGTTTCACGGGCGGGTGCCGCCGAGTTTGTAGCCGACGCCGAAGACGGTCAGCAGCCGGGCGGGACGGCGCGGGTCCGCCTCGATCTTGCGACGCAGGTTCATGATGTGGACGTCGACGGCCCGTTCGGTGGAGGCGCGGTCGTAGCCGCGGGTGTACTGGAGCAACTGCCGCCGGGAGAAGACCCGTTCGGGCTCACCGGCGAGGGCGAGCAGGATCTGGAACTCGGCGGGCGTGCAGTCCACCGGCTCCCCGTCGCACCGCACCTCGTGCCGTGCAGGGTCGACGGCGATGCCGGCGGCCCGTACGACCGGGTCCTCCCGCCGGCCGGCGGCGGTTCCGCTGCGCCGCAGGACGGTGCGGATGCGGGCCATCAGCTCGCGCGGACTGTACGGCTTGGTCATGTAGTCGTCGGCGCCCAGTTCCAGGCCGAGCAGCACGTCGTCCTCCGCGGCACGGGCGGTCAGCATCAGGACGGGGATGTCGTCGTCCCGGCGGAGCACCCGGCACACCCCGAAGCCGTCGATGACCGGCAGCATGAGGTCCAGCACGACGAGGTCCGGCCGGTCGCGGCGCACCGCGTCCAGCGCGGCCGAGCCGTCGTGCACGACGGTGGCGGTGTGGCCCTCGGCGAGCAGGGAGCGGCGGATGAGTTCGGCCTGCATCGCGTCGTCCTCGGCGACCAGTACGTGTGCGCACACGCGGCGGTTCCCCCTCGTGTCGGTGGGCGGTGG
>NZ_MPOH02000002.1:58817-187645 GCF_001896135.2 Streptomyces phaeoluteigriseus | reverse complement strand
GTCGGGGTCGGGGTCGGGGTGGGTGTCGGCGTGGGCGTGGGTGTCGGAGTGCTGCCCGAGCCCCTGATGCCGGTCACCTCGCCGTTGCCGCCGTCGAAGACGATGTCCGAGCAGGAGAAGAAGTTCTCCTGGCTGTCCGAGCGCACCCACTGGATGAACATCACCGCGTCACCGGAGCGGCCCGAGGGCAGGTTCAGGTCCCAGTAGTAGTGGCCGCCGTCGGTGCCCGGTGAGCCCGTCTGCGGCGGGTTGGTCACCGTGTGGATCAACTCCAGGTCGTCCCAGCCCAGTTCGGTGCTGGGTGAGTAGCCCGGCTTGGACAGGTACACCCGGAAGGACCCCGGGTGCGCGGCCCAGTTGCTGTGTTTGACCTGGATCGTCCTCCCCGAGGTCAGGTGTGTCCGGGGCCAGTCGGACCGAGCGGCGTTGTAGCCGGTGAAGTTGTACGGTGACCGGTCACCGGCGCTGCACAGCTTCCCGTCCGGGACGTAACCGGGGCCCCGGCCACCGGCGTTGGAGTCGAGCACGGCGAACCAGTTGTACAGCGCGGTCGCGCCGCTCTCGTTGAGTGCCGCCCGGCAGGCCGGGTTGGTCGGGTCCAGGGAACCGGTGCTGGTCTTGGCGTCCAGATAGCAGAGGTACGTCCGCGATCCGGGCGTCATCGTGACGCCGTGCGCCTGCGCGTCGCTCTGGCCCAGCAGGGCCAGACCGAGTCCGCCCAGCAGCGTCGCCAGCAATGCCGCCGCCAGGGATACGAGTCGATTGTTGCGTCGAGCCATGGTGTCTCCTGTGCCTGTGTGGGGTTCGTCCTCCGGTCGCTCTTCTCTCCTTCGCGGTGCGCCGTCCGGTGATGGAGCCCCCGCCCGTCCGGGGAGAAGGCCGCCGGACGGCGGGGGGGATCTTGGGTGGACGTGCGGCGGATCAGGCGGGCGGTGTGCCCCAGGCGAGTGCGGTGCCGACGTAGGCGGGAACCGCCGGGGCGTCGGCGTAGACCGTCGCGGTCGTACGGCTGTGGTCGTCGGCCTCGTCGAAGGCCGACCAGTCCGACTTGGCCATCCGGAGCTGGATGTCGCCGGTGCCCAGGCCGGCGGCCAGCGAGCCCTTGGTGAAGCCGACTTCGAGGTAGGTGTCGGCGCCCGCCACGGCCGTGCTCAGCGGGACCACCCTGAGCCGGACGTCTGCGCAGCCGAGGGCGGCGTGGTCGCACCAGGCCCGCACGTCGGGCGAGCCACCGTCACGGGTGAAGTAGTAGCGGGCGGTCACCTTCGTCAGGTCGACCGTCGTGCTGCCGGAATTGACGATCCGCAGGCCGGGGCGGATCGCGTTGTCGGTGGCGGAGGCGTCGTTGTTCTTGTGGCGGACGACGAGGCCGCCCGTCGGGCCGGGGCCGCCGCCGCCCGCCTCCGTGGTGACGGTGAGGGCGGTGGAGGCCGTGGAGACGTTGCCGGCGGCGTCGCGGGCTCGGACGGAGTAGCTGTAGGCCGTCGCCGCGTTAAGGCCGGTGTCCGTGTACGTCGTGCCGACGACCGGCGTCGAGGTGACCTTGGTCTGGTCACGGTAGACGTCGTAGCCGCTGACGCCGCGGTCGTCGGTCGCGGCGGTCCAGCCCAGCGAGACGCTGCTCGCGGTCTTCGCGGTCGCGCGCAGGCCGGTGGGCGCGGTCGGGGCGGTGGTGTCGTCGCCCGGACCACCACCGCCGTCCGTGGGCACGGCCGGGTGGGCGTTGCGCACCAGCATGGTGAACTGGTCGTGGAACCAGTGCCCGGCCAGCGGGGCTCCGGGCAGCGCACCCGTCCTGCCGTTGCCGGCGTTGGGCACCGTGTAGTCCGGGTCGCACATGGGGTCCTGGCGCTTGCCCTCGTTGTTGGGGATGTCCTCACTGGCCCCGTCGGACTCCCCCGGCGGCTTCACCCACAGGAACGCGTCGAGGTGCGAGTCCGGCCGGCCGGACGGGGCGCCCCGCGGGGGCTCACCGAGGCCGGCACCACTCACGTTGCACCACAGGCCACGGTGGGTACGGCGGTCTGCCTTGGACCCGGCGACGTAGGTGTCGACGGTGGTGCTCGTGCTCTCGGCGGTGGGCCGGGCGGAGCCGCCCCAGCCGTTGCGGGAGGTGTCGATCACCAGGCCGGTGGAGGCGGGCCAGCCCGCGGCGACGAGGGCCCGGTGCATGTTCCTCGTGAAGTCGGCCTCGTCGAAGTTGGGGTTCCACTCGTAGTACTTGCCGCCCCTGACCGCAGTGCCGCCGACGGTCTTGTCGGGGTCGGTGAGGAACGGCTCCTCCAGCGGCGTGTAGTTGGAGACGTTGGTGATCAGTCCGTCGACGCTGCTCGTCCCTGCCGCGGTGCCCTCGGCCGTGTCGGTGTACAACCGTACGGTCTGGGAGAGGTTGGTGTCCCAGCCGAGCCAGCCGGAGTGCGCGAAGTCAAGGTAGGTGTAGACGTTGGGGATGGCGTGCAGCTTGTCGAGGGCGTACTGGACGCCCTTGACGTAGATGCCGCTGCTTCTCGCCTGGGCGCACTCGGCGTCGGCCGTGTTGGTGACGAGATTGGGCAGGCCGTCGGGCTCGATGACCGTGGTGATGCGGACGTCCTGGTACTTGGGGTTCTTGAAGACGTTCGCGATCACGTCGATGTACTCGCTCTTGTAGCGGTCCAGACCGGCCTGGGTGAGCGGCAGTTCGCCGTTGGAGGCGAGGGCCGCGCAGTCCCGGCCGGGCAGGTCGTACACCACGAACGTGGCGGTGATCGGCGGCCGGGCTTCTTCTGCGCGAGGGCCAGGTCGAGGTGGTCGGCCAGGCTCTTGCGGCCCGCGTTGGCGTCGCCGCCGTGAATGGCGGCGATGCGGTCCAGCCAGACGGCCGTGGGGTAGGTGCCGACCTGCTCCATCTTCGACCTGAGGGCGGCATCGGACGTCTGGGCGATGGAGGTGTCGACGCGGGCCGCGTAGTCGGGATTGACGTAGAAGTCGGCGCCGGCGAACGGGTTGTCGGCATGGGCCTCCGCCGCCGCTGCCGCGGGCTGCCCCGTCAGCTGGCCGACCGCGCCCAGCAGCAGGGTGGTCAACGCGGTGACCACGACCGCCGGGCGCCGTCGGCGGCCCGGGCGCGGGCGTGCTGCGCCGGATCTGGACGGACGGTTCATCGTGCCCTCCTCGGGAATGCGTGGGGGTCGTACGTCAGGAGCCGGCGCACTGCGTCGCGGGCGTGCCAGTGGGGCCGTTGGCGGTGAAGCCGAACGCGGCCGTGGCGCCGGGTGACAGCGCGCCGTTGTGGGCGGTGTTGCGGACCGTGGCCCGGCCCGCGGACACGGTCAGCGAGCCGTTCCAGAGGCTGCTCACCGTGGAACCGCCGAGGTCCCAGGCGACGTTCCAGCCGGTGAGCGGGCCGGTTCCGGTGTTCTTGACGGTGACCTCCGCCTGGTAGCCGCCGGACCAGGAGGCGATGGTCCTGAACTGGGCGGTGCAGGCGCTGGGCGTGGGCTCCGGGTCGGGGTCGGGGTCGGGGGTGGCGCCGTAGGTGAGTCCGTGGCCGTAGGGGAAGAGCGGGCTCTTGCCGTCGCCGTCGTTGATCGGCTGCTGGGAGGCGCTGCGCATCCAGGTCATGGGCAGCTTGCCGGTCGGGGCGTGGTCGCCGAACAGCACGTCGGACACGCCGTTGCCCTCGGTCCCGGGCAGCCAGGCGGCGAGCAGGGCCTTCCAGTCGGGAAGTTGGGCGGCGATGTCGAGCGGCCGTCCGGAGACCAGGACCACGACGACGGGCACGCCGCTCGCCTTGAGCCGGGCGAGGGTGCTCAGGTCCTCCTGGTCGAGGCCCATGCCGTTCGGCCGGTCGCCGCGGCCCTCGGCATAGGGCGTCTCGCCGACGACGGCCACGGCTGCCGTGTAGCTGCCGTCGATGCCGTTGCCGTAGCGGTCGTGGGTGACCGTTGCGGGATCGGTGACGGCGGCGCGGATGCCCTGGAGGATGGTGGTGCCCTCGGTGACGGGGCCGCTGCGGCCCTGCCAGCCCACGGTCCAGCCGCCGCTCTGGTTGCCGATGTCGTCGGCGGACTTGCCGGCGACGAACAGCTTGGCGCCCTTCGCGAGCGGCAGGATCCCGCCGTCGTTCTTCAGCAGCACCTGCGACTCGCGCACGGCCTCCCGGGCGATGGCCCGGTGCGCGGCGGAGCCGACACCCGACGTGTACGAGCGGTCGGTCAACGGACGCTCGAACAAGCCAAGTTGGAACTTCTTGGTGAGGATGCGCCGGTTGGCGTCGTCCACGCGGGCCTGCGAGATCCGCCCGGCACTCACCTCGCCGCGCAGCAGGGTCAGGAACTTCTTGTAGTCGTACGGGACCATCACCATGTCGACGCCGGCGTTGACAGCCGTGGTGATCTCGGCGCCGGTGAAGCCGGACTGCCCGTCGAGCTGGTCGACCGCGGCCCAGTCGGAGACGACGAACCCGGTGAAGCCCAGTTCGCCTTTCAGCACGTCGGTGACTAGGTACTTGTGGGCGTGCGACCGTACCCCGTTCCAACTGCTGTAGGACAGCATCACCGAGCCCACGCCGCGCCGCACCGCCTCCTGGAAGGGCGGCAGGTGGACGGCGCGCAACTCCGCCTCGGTGAGTTGGGTGTTGCCCTGGTCGACGCCGCCGGTGGTGCCGCCGTCGCCGATGTAGTGCTTGGCGGTGGCGAGCACCGAGGCCGGGTCGGCGCCGAGGGTCGGGCCCTGGAGTCCGGTGACGAACGTGGCCATGGAGGTGGGCAGTTCGGGCTTCTCACCGAACGACTCGTAGGTGCGGCCCCATCGGTCGTCGCGGGCCACGCACAGACAGGGCGCGAAGTCCCAGTCGATGCCGGTGCCGGCCATCTCCTCGGCGACCGCCCGGCCGATGCGCTGCACCAGCGCCGGGTCGCGGGTGGCGCCGAGGCCGATGTTGTGCGGGAATATCGTGGCGCCACGCACCGCGTTGTGACCGTGGACCGCGTCGATGCCGTAGATGACGGGGATGCCGAGCGGGGTGCCCAGGGCGGTGCGTTGCAGGGAGTCGTAGGTGTCCGCCCAGGTCTGGGCGTTGTTGGGGCTGACCGTGGAGTCGCCGCCGGAGAGCACCGAGCCGATGCGGTGGGTGGCGAGGTCGGACCGCGGGACGAGTGAGTCCTTCTCGATCTGCGTCATCTGCCCGAGCTTGTCGTCGAGTGTCATCCGGGACAGCAGGTCGCGACCCGGTCCGCGACCGGCAGCGAGGGATCCTGGTAAGGCAACGCCGCGACGCGTGGGGCCGGTTCGGCGGGCGGAGCGGCACCGGTCAGGCCGGTGACGGCGAGGGTGGCGGCGCACAGCGCGGCGACGATCGCGGGGCGGCGGGGAGCAGGGGCGGGGCTCTGGCTCATGGCGTGGGCCTTTCCGGGTGCGGCCGGAGGAGCGGATGAGCACGGTCGGTCGCCCCGGGGGCCGCCCCGTCGGCATGGCGGACGAGGAGGCGGGCCCCGGGACGGGTGGGCGCGGGTGGGGCTCGGATCAGGAGAGCGGGCGTGCGCGACCGCGGGTCAGGTCACGGGAGCGCCCGGACGCGGGTGGGCCGGTTCACGAGCAGGCGGTGCCGTTGAGGCTGAACCCGACCGGCTGGGTGAACGAGCCGCTGTGGGTGCCCTGGAAGCCGAAGGTCTGTCCGGCGCCGGGCGCGATCCGCGCGTTGTGCGCGAGGGCGGTCGCCGTCACCGCCCCCGTGGACGGGGTGACACCGGCGTTCCACGCGTTGGTGATCCGCTGCCCGGTGGGCAGGGTGAAGGCCAGCTTCCAGGGATCGACCGGAGCCGAACCCGTGTTGGTGATGGTGACGTCCGCGGTGAAGCCACCGGTCCAGACGTTCGTCGCATACGTCACCTTGCAGGCCGTCGCCGGGTCGCCCGGGTTCCCGGGGTCGCCCGGGTCGCCGGGATCACCGAGGTTCACGGCCGAGGAGAAGGAGTTCACCGCGAGCCCGGCGCCGTTCTGCCAGGGTTCGAACCCCGCCTGGACGCTGGTCAGGTACCAGTTGTTCTGTGCCATGCCGCGGCGGACGGTCTCCCGCACGAAGTCCATGACGTCGAAGCTCCAGCTGGGGATCGCCGACGGAGCGACGAAGGAGATCACGTCGTTGGACCCGTTGCTGCCCGTCCACACCTGCCAGGTGCGCCCGCCCACGGTGGTGGTGCCCACCTGTGAGCCGATCGGCTGGATCGGGCCGACCTTGTTGAACCAGATCATGATCTCGGTCTGGCTCACCCCGTCGGTCTTGGGCGTGGGGTCGAGCCAGATGTCGTACGACGCGTTGTAGGTGGCGTCGCCGACATAGCCGTACGAGATGCTGCTGGGGGCGCTGGTGATGCCGCTGAGCCGCGCCGGGAGGTTGGTCCCCGGCGAACAGTTGGTGTAGTGGCAGCCGTTGAAGACCGAGGGGTACGACTTCGGGGCGCCGTTGGTGGGCACGGAGCCGTCGGCCCGGGTGAGCCGGAAGCCGGTGTCGGTGGCGGTGACGCACTGCGGGGCACTGGTGCCCCAGCGGTTGTTCTGGACCACGTAGCGGCCCTGGATCGTGGTCGAGCCGTACTGGTCGCAGATCACGGTGTCCGCCTCGGCCACCGGGGCGGTGGCCACGAGGGCCGCGACGGTGGCGAGAGCGGTGAGCAGCGCGCCGAGCAGGCCGCGCGCGGTTCTGGGGAGGTGCGGTAACGGTCGCATGCGGGGGGCCTCTCCTGAAGGGACAACCGGCTGGAGCGGACAGGAAAGCGGGAGCGCTTGAGGGACCAGCACGGATGGGAGCGCTCCCATTACTGGTTTCGGTGGGACATTAGAAGCCGCTCGGGCCCCTGACAACCCGTGGGAACCGAATGTGTCGAACGGATTTCGAAGTCACAGGTCAGTGGCGGCAAAGAATTGCGGCGGCCAACGCACGTCATATGCCACGCAGTTGGGAGCGCTCCCGAAACTTTCGCTTCAGCTGGTCGCGAGTCGCTGCGGCCGGTGAGCGTGAAGCCCGTCGACGCGCCCGCGTAAGTCGGGTCCGGACGTCAGGACGTCAGGACGCCGAGTCGTCAGGACGCCGGGTCGTCGCGGAAACCGCGCGCGGAGCGAGCAATCTCCCGACCGACCCTCGTGTCGAGTCACCGTCGGCCGGGAACCGTTTCGGCCCATGCTGGAGGAACTCACGCCGACTCCCGGGCCGCCAACCGGCCGTGGGCCGGCTCAACACTGCCCCGACGCACTCACGCCGACTCGCGCGCCACCAGCTGCGTTCGCAGGATCACGTGGCGCCAGGCCACCTCCGGCTGCTCCATCTCCTCCAGCAGGAGCCGCACCATCGTCCGCCCGATCTCGTCCAGCGGCTGGCGGACGGTCGTCAGCGGCGGACTCGTCTGTTCGGCCAGCTCGAAGTCGTCGAAGCCGATCACCGCCACGTCCTCCGGCACCCGGCGCCCTGCCGCACGCAGGGCGTCCAGGGCCCCGGCGGCCATGGCGTCCGAAGCGGCGAAGACGGCGTCGACCTCCGGGTGCCGCACGATGAGCCCGGCCATCGCCCGGCGCCCGCTGGCCTCGGTGAAGTCGCCCTGCACCACCAGGTCGGATCCGTCGTCGAGCCCGGCCTCGGCCAGTGCCTCCTGGTAGCCGCGCAGTCTGCACCGGGCGACGTACATGTCGGGCGGCCCGGTGATGGCCGCGATGGCCTTCCGTCCTCCGGCCACCAGATGGCGGACCGCCTCGCGTGCCCCGCCGACGTTGTCCGCGTCCACATACGTCATCCGCTCGTCGCCCGAGCGCCGGCCCAGCAGTACCGTGGGCAGCCCGGCTTCGGCGAGCATGTCCGGCAGCCGGTCCTCGGCCGGCACGGACATCAGCAGCACTCCGTCGACCCTGCCGCCGCGCGCGTACTCCACGAACCGCTTCCGCTCGGCGTCCGTGCGGACCAGGGTGAGCAGCAGTTGCACCGCCGTGCCGGACAGGGCGTCACCGACCGCCCGTACGACCTCGGAGAAGAACGGCTCCCCGAACAACCGCCAGTCCGTGTTCGTCATCACCAGCGCGACGGCGTCCGCACGCCGCCCGGCCAGTGAACGCGCCGCCAGATTGGGCACGTAGCCCAGTTCGTCGATGGCGCGCCGCACGGCACGGCGCGTGGACTCTCTGACGCCCGCCGCGTTGTTGATGACCCGGGACACCGTCCCCCGGCCCACTCCGGCCAGGGCGGCCACCTCTTCCAGCGTCGGCGTGCCCGAACTCCGTCTGACCACAGTCCCACCCCCAAGGGCACCCGATCCTACGGCCCGACGCACGCCGCGACCGAATGCCCCGGCGGCGCGTCAGGGGGCCGGGCCAGAGGGCGATTCCCCGTGGGTGGCTTTCCCCGCCACGGTGACGGCAGATCCTCGCCGCGGGCTCGTCCGCCGGCCCCGCGACCGTCGCCTCGCGCAGCTTGCTGCGGTCAGGCCTGTCGAGGATCTTCCTCGTGCCGCAACCGGCGCGGCGTGATCGGCTCCCCGTCGATCCCCCGGTGGGCCGACACTCGGCCTGCTCTGCCTCTACCGCGAGGGCAGAGACATTTCCCCGGCAGTCTCCCGGCTCAGACCATCCGGTGATCAGGCGCCGCTGGAATCGGAGGACCAGGTCCTGGCGGCTCCTACAGCTCCGCCGGCGTAGACGTCATCGTGACCGCCCACGACGGACACGTCGCAGGGGTGTTGCGGCACAGCCTCACCCGCGACTTCGGGCGCTTGCAGGGCCTCCTCGCGATCGACTCCCCCTACAGGGGAACTGGGCCGCCGCGGCGCCGAGTTGCAGTTCCAGGTCCTGACCGAGCGAGGCGAGCAGAAGGGCCTCGCCGTACCTCGAACGAATCGCTCGGGGCGCGGCCGACGGCCTGCGCGGAGCAAGACGCGGGCACCGGTTGGCGGGGCGCGCCCGTGCGGGGTGCTCGCCTCTCACAGGCGTGTGCGGCGCCGGTAGTAGTGCACGGTCACCGCACCCAGTAGCGGCCCCCAGGCGGCCACAGGCAGATAGCAGGCGGTCAGGAGCCAGTTGCCCCATGGCGTGATGTCCATCTGAGCGTGCAGGGTCGTCCAGATGAGCAGTACTCCGTAGACGCCGCAGGCGAGTGTGCCGAGCGCCGCCGGGACGACCGCGGCACGTACCGGGACCGGACGGCCTCCGAGACACGGCAGCCGACGCGGCCACGCTTCTCCCCACGGCCGCACCAAACCCAATGTCAGCCAGGCCAGACCTTCTTGGGCCAGTGACAGCAGGGGCAGCACCAGCAGACCCCCGCCGGGCAGGAGCATCGCGTCGTACTCGGACTGGCCGAGTCCGAGCGGAACACCCAGCACAGCGGCGAGACGCCACAAAGCCGACGGGCGGGCCGTCCGTTCGGACGGGCCGTCACCTGCCCTTGCACTGACGGAAGTTGATGGCAGGGGCGAGATCCAAGGCGCGGCCACGGCCGCCTGCGCGTGTCCGTCACGTCCGGAGTATTGACGGCCCATGAAACAGTTCAATAGTTTCAGTATCTTCGACTCACAGGGGGTGCTTCCCATGGAATCCCGAGCAGCCGGCACCACCACGATCCGCTCCGGAGACGGTCGTAGGCGCGCCACGTCACCCGGCGCACCCGCACCGTCGACCCGAGGCCGGAGGTGACCACGGTGGGGAGGCCGGCCAGGTGCTGGTCGACGCGCGGACCGTCCGCTTCTGCGACATGACCACTCGCACCGCGAGCCGGTGGCCGCGATGTCCGACAGGAGGGATCACCCATGGGCCGCCACAGCCGGCTCCGCCGCATCCAGCAGATGGATCCGCGGCAGGACTTCGAGCAGATCTACCGGTGGATCACCCTCTACGAGTTCCCGCGCGACTACCTCCACGGGACGTCGATCGCGTTCCTGCGTGACTACGGCGTCCCCCGCATCGCACGACTCCTGGACCACACGCAGGAGTTCGAACGTGCCGGCCAGAAGCGGTACGACGACACGGTGCTGACCATGTACGAGATGGTCTCCGAGGGGATGGAGTCGGAGCACGGCCGGGCGGCGGCCCGCCATCTGAACCGCGTCCACGGCCGTTACCGGATCGCCGACGAGGACTTCCGCTACGTCCTGGCCACCACGGTGGTGGGCCCGAAACGGTGGATCGACCGGTTCGGCTGGCGGCGCCTGTCCGAGCAGGAGACCGAGAGCCTGGCGCTGGTGGGCCGGCGGATGGGCGAGATGATGGGCATCTCCGGCGTGCCCGACACCTACGCCGCCTTCGAGCGACTCCACGACGCCTACGAGCGGGAGATGTTCGCCTACGACCCCGCCAACCGCAGGGTCGCCGCGGCCACCTTGCGGATCCTGGCCTCCTGGTACCCGTCCCCGGTACGGCGGTTGGCGTCCCGCGTCTCGCTCGCCGTCCTCGACGAACCGCTGCTGGAGGCGCTCGGCTTCCGCCCGGAACCGCGCTGGTTGCGGGTCGCCGTCCACCGCGCCTTCCGCACCCGGGCCGCGCTGATCCGCCTGCTGCCCCGACGGCCCGAGCGGTTCCCGCGCAAGCCCAGGGCGCGCACCTACCCCTTCGGCTGGACCCTGGACGACCTGGGCCCGCACTGGGCCCATTCCCGTCCGCCGGACCCGCTCCAGGACGGGACAGCGCCGGAACAGGCCTCCGTTCCGCCGGAGTCGTCCGCCTCCCACGCTCCCCCTGAGGAGACCCGATGACCGACACCACCCCGGCCGCCGCACCACGCGCCGCGGCCTTCACCACCCACTCCCCCGCGACCGGCGAGCCGATCGCCGAACACCCGGTGAACGGGCCGGAAGCGGTCTCCCGCGCCATGGCCCGCGCCCGGACCGCCCAGGCCGGCTGGGCCACGCTGCCCGCGTCCCGGCGCCGTGACCATCTGCTGCGCTGGAAGAAGGCGCTCGCCACCGACCTGGACGCCGTGGCCGGCACCATCGCCGAGGAGACCGGCAAGCCGGCCGGCGACGCGGCGCTGGAGGTCGTGCTCACGCTGGAGCACCTGGCATGGGCCGCCCGCAACGCGGAACGCGTGCTGCGCAGGCGGAGGGTGCGCACCGGACTGTTCACCGTCCACCAGCGGGCCTCACTGGTGCACCGGCCGCTGGGCGTGATCGGCGTGATCGGTCCCTGGAACTACCCCCTGTACACCCCGATGGGCTCCATCGGTTACGCCCTGGCGGCCGGTAACGCCGTGGTCTTCAAGCCGTCCGAGCTGACTCCGGGCACCGGGGTCCTGCTGGCCCGACTCTTCGACGCCGCCGTGCCCGAGCATGCCGGGCTGCTCACCACCGTCACCGGCGCGGCATCCACCGGGGACGCCCTGGCCCGGGCCGGGGTCGACAAGCTGGCGTTCACCGGTTCGCCGGAGACGGCCCGCAAGGTGATGGCGGTGTGCGCCGAGACGCTGACGCCGTTCCTCGCCGAGTGCGGCGGGAAGGACGCGGTGATCGTCACCGCGGACGCGGACCTGTCCGCGGCGGCCGACGCGATCGTGTGGGGCGCGCTGAGCAACGCGGGCCAGACCTGCGCCGGGGTGGAACGCGTCTACGCGGTGCGTGAGATCCACGCCGAACTGTGCGAACGGGTGGTCGAGCGGGCCGGGGCGCTGCGGCCGGGTGCCGGGGCGGACGCCGCCTACGGTCCGATGACGCTGCCGGGTCAGGTCGCGATCGTCGAGCGGCATGTGACCGGTGCGGTCTCGGCGGGTGCGCGGGCCCTGCTGGGCGGGCCCGAGTCGGTGCGCGCCCCGTACGTCGCGCCGGTCGTGCTGACCGACGTACCGGAGAACGCGGCGGCGATGACGGAGGAGACCTTCGGACCGGTCGTGGCGATCAACCCGGTGGCCGACGTGGACGAGGCGGTGGAGCGGGCCAACGCCTCGCGCTACGCCCTGGGGGCCGCGGTGTTCTGCCGCGACGGGCGCGCCGGTGCGGCCGTCGCGGCGCGGCTGCGCGCGGGGGCGGTGTCGGTGAACTCGGTGCTGGGCTTCGCGGCGGTGCCGGCGCTGCCGTTCGGCGGTTCGCAGGACTCCGGTTTCGGGCGGATCCACGGCGAGGAGGGGCTGCGGGCCTTCACGTCCGTGCAGTCGACGACGGTGCAGCGGTTCGCCCCGCCGATCGCGCTGACCTCCTTCGATGTTCCGGCCGCCACGAGGGAACGCGCGGTACGGCTGGCCCGAGCACTGCACCGGCGCCGCTGAACGGCCGGGCGGCCCCGCCGGTCCGCCTCCGGCCGCGCGTCCGGGCGGTCAGGCGTCGAGCAGCGGGGCCAGGTAGCGGCGCGCGAAGGCCCGGGCCTGGTCCTCGTCCTCCATCTCGATGCAGCTGGCGGGGTTGAGCAGGAAGGACACGGCGACCCGCACCATCAGCTCGGCGACCGGACGCGGGTCCTCGTCGGGGCGACCCTCGGCCTGTTGGGCACGGCGCAGATGGCCCGTCAGGTAGGCGACGGTGGCGGAGAGCGAGAAGCCGCCCTGCACCGTCAGATAGGGCAGCACGACCTCGGGTTCGAGGCGCAGCAGACCGCCGAAGAGCGGATGGGCGCGGGTGTGGCGCAGGGCCACCACGAAGCCCTCGACGACCCGCTCCTCCATGGTCGGCAGCGCCGCCACAGCCGAGTCCAGCCGCTGGAAGAACCGGCTCAGCTCGCGCAGCAGGGTGGCCTCGACCAGCTTGTCCTTGGTCTGGAAGCGCCGGAAGACGGTGACGCGGGAGACTCCGGCGCGCTTGGCGACGTCGTCCACGGAGGAGCGGCGCAGGCCCAGGAGAGTGAACTGCTCCAGTGCGGCGTCGAGGATCCGCCGCGCGGTGGGGTCCTCCGTCTCCGGCGGGGCGATGGCCCGGGCGGGCCCCGCGTCGTTCGTGTCAGTTCTCATGGTGCTCACGATACCGGCGAACACCTCCCCATGAGATGCTGAGACGCATACCATATCTTCGTAACGCGGCACTCACCCCGGAGGACCTGATGGGCAGTCGCCTCACCGAAGAACAGGCCGATTTCGTCGCGCCGTCCGCGATTTCGCCAAGCGGGAGTGCGGCACCCGGGAGCAGCGCGGCGCGCTGACCGCGGACGGCCGCGAGGCCCACCACCCCGGGCTGTACGGCAGGCTCGCCGACCTGGGCTGGCTCGGGGTGTGTCTGCCCGAGGAGTACGGAGGCTCCGGCGGCGGGCTGGCCGACGCCTGCCTCTTCCTGGAGGAGACCTCGTACGGGATGGTCCCGGCCGGGGGTTTCATCACCACCGTCATCGCCGCGAAGGCGTACGAGAGGTTCGGCACCGAGCACCAGCGGCGGGAGGTGCTGTCGGGTGCCGTGCGCGGTGACGTGCTGGCCATCGCCATGTCCGAGCCGGGGGCCGGGTCGGACGTCGGCGCGCTGCGCTGCCGCGCCCGCCAGAAGGGTGACGGCACGTGGGTGATCGACGGTCAGAAGACCTGGATCTCCAACGCGCACTGCGCGAAGAGCATCCTGCTGGTGGCCCGCACGGGCGAGGACAAGCACGGCGGTCTGACCATGTTCCATCTGCCCGCCCGCACCCCGGGTGTGGAGGTGCGGGGCATCGAGACCATGGGCGGCCGGGAGGTCAACGACGTCTTCCTCACCGGCGTGCGGCTGCCAGCGGACGCCGTCGTCGGCCAGGTGGACGACGGCTGGCGGCAGTTGATGGCCGGCCTGAACTACGAGCGGCTCTTCCTGGCCGCGAACATGCTGGGCCTGGCGCGCCGCGCCTTCGACGACGCGGTCACCTACGTTCGCGAACGCGAGCAGTTCGGGCGGCCCGTCGGCTCCTTCCAGGCGCTGCGGCACCGGATCGCCGATCTCGCCACCGAGATCGAGTGCACCCGGCTGCTGGTGCGCGAGGTGGCTCTGGACTGCGACGCGCAGCCGGACAAGCTGTTCCCGCGCGAGGCGTCCATGGCCAAGCTGAAGGCGACCGAGACCGCCAAGCGGGCCGCCCTGGAGGGCATGCAGATGATGGGCGGCTATGGCTACACCACGGAGTTCGACATGGAGCGCCACCTGCGGGCCGCGGTCGCCTCCACGGTCTACGGCGGGACCAGCGAGATCCAGCGGGACGTCATCGGCAAGACCTACGGCCTCTGAGACGGCCCTCGTGTGACAGGGCGGCCGCCCTGTCACATCGGCGCGGAAGGAGACGCCGGGCTCAGCCCTGGTAGAGCCCGGACAGCGAGTCGGCGTACTTGTCCCGGATGACCCGGCGCCGCATCTTGAGCGACGGCGTCAGCTCGCCGGTCGCCGGACCCCACTCCTCGGTCAGCAGCTCGTACCGCTTGACCTGCTCGGTGCGGTTGAGCCGGGTGTTGGCGGCGGCGACCGCGCGGTCCACCTCCGCCCGGACGGCGGGGTGTCGCGCCAGCCCGGCCAGTCCCCCCGCCGCCTCGACACCGTTGGCGGCGGCCCAGGCGGGGGCGGCCTCCGCGTCGAGCACCAGCAGGGCGACCAGGTAGGAGCGGTTGTCGCCGTGCACCATCGCCTGGCCGATCAGCGGGTGTTCCTTGAGCGCGTTCTCCACCAGGGCCGGCGAGACGTTCTTGCCGGTGGAGGTGATGATCATCTCCTTCTTCCGGTCGGTGAGCCAGAGATAGCCGTCCTCGTCGATCCGGCCGATGTCACCGGTGGCCAGCCAGCCGTCGGCGTCCAGGGCGGACCGTACCGAGCCGTCCGGCCGGAGGTAGCCGGAGAAGACGGACGAGCCCCGCACCAGGATCTCGCCGTCCTCGGCGATGCGGATCTCCACGGACTCCACCGGGCGCCCCACCGAGCCGAGCCGGAAGCCGGTCCTCGGGCTGTTGCTGGTGGCCACGCCGGTGGTCTCGGTCAGCCCCCAGGCGTCCATGATGACGATGCCGAAACCGGCCCAGAACCTCACCACGTCGAGCGGCATCGGCGCCGACGCGCTGGCCGACCAGGTCACGCGGTCCAGACCGCCCGCGGCCAGCATGGGCAGCAGCACGTCCTCGCGGGCGCGGCCGTAACGCTCCTCCAACTCGGCGGGTGGCGTCTCGCCCCGCTCGCGGTAGCCGACGTGCTCGCGGGCGATCTCGAACGCCCGGTCGATGAGCACCCGCTGCTCGGCCGGCATCAGCGAGAGCACGGCCCGTACGGCGGCGGACAGCTTCTCCCAGATCCTCGGCACGCCGAAGAACTGCGCGGGGCGCACCTTGCGCACCACCTCGCCGACGCGCGTCGGGTCGGCGCAGAGGTAGACGTGCGAGGCCCGGTGGCACGGCAGGTAGATGCCCAGCATCCGCTCGGCGATGTGGGCGAAGGGCAGGTAGCAGATGTGCTCGACGTGACGGGGCAGCTCCACCACGGCGTCCAGCGCCAGGGCGTTGGCCATCACCTGACCGTGGGTGAGGACGACCCCCTTGGGCTCGCCGGTGGTTCCGGAGGTGTAGACGACGGTCAGCGGATCCTCGGGGCGGGCGCCGTCCAGTTCCTCGGCGAACCGCTCCGGCACCGGCCCACGGAGCAGGGCCGCGTACGGGAGGTGGCTGTCCTCCGCACCCGCCTCGGCCACCACCAGACGCTCCAGCGGGGCGTCGGCGTCGGCCAGCAGCGGCTCCCATACGGCGACCTGCGCCGCCCCCTCCACCACCGCGAGGCGGGCCCGGCAGTTGCGGGCGATGTGGGTGATCTGCTCGGGAGCCGCGGTGCCGTAGACACTGACCGGGACCGCGCCGAGTCGGACCAGGGCCAGGTCGGACAGCCAGTGTTCGGACCGGTTGGCCATCATCAGCAGCACGTGGTCGCCGCGGCCGACGCCGAGGGCCCGGTAACCGGCCGCGAGGCTCCGGGTGTGCTCGTGGACCTCCGCCCAGGTGAACGTCGTCCAGTCGGCGTCCGGTTCCGCCGACTGCCAGGACAGGGCCGGAAGTCGGGGATACGCGCGTGCGTTGCGGGCCAGCAGCTGCGGCAGGGTCCGGTCGGCCGGGTCGTCGGGCAGGTCACCGGTGGTGCGTGGTGCCGATGTCATCGGGGCCTCCTTGCGGGTCGGATGGGAACGTCTGGGAGACCGGGGCGGGGGAAGCCCCTGCGGGCGCGCCCGGTGAAGCCGGGCCGGTGTGGGAATTGAGGTGGGCCGCCCGTGGGGTCCTGGCCCCGGGGAAGGACGGCCCCACCCTCGGGAACCGGGCCGGTGCTCAGGAGGTACGGACTCGGACCAGGCTCCCCCCGGCGCTCGGAAGGTACGGACTCGGATCAGGCGCCGCCGTCACTGCCCATCGGCACCCGTGACATGGACTCCACCCCGCCCGCCAGGACCAGGTCCTCCCAGCCCGAACGGACTTTCATCGCCGCCATGTTGACGGCTTCGAGGCCGGACGCGCAGAAGCGGTTCTCCTGCACGCCGGCCACTGTTTCCGGCAGACCCGCCAGGAGGGCGGCGGTGCGGGCGATGTCCGCTCCCTGGTCGCCGAGCGGGCTGACCACGCCGAGCACCACGTCGTCGATCGCCGCCGGGTCGAGATCCGGGAAGCGGCGGAGGGTCTCGTGGATCAGGCCGACGACCAGGTCGACCGGCTTGGTGCCGTGCAGGGCCCCGCCTGCCTTGCCGCGACCGCGCGGGGTGCGGATCGCGTCGTACACGTACGCTTCGGTGGTCACCTTGGGTGCCTTCCATGTGGGGTCCGAGGACGCGCGCGAACGCGACACAGGTGTCATCGAGGGGAGTCGGCCGGCGCTCAGCCGAGCAGCGAGCGGCCGATGATCTCCTTCATGATTTCGGTGGTGCCGCCGTAGATGGTCTGGACACGGCTGTCGAGGAACGCACGGGCCACCGGGAACTCGCTCATGTAGCCGTAACCGCCGTGGAGTTGCAGACAGCGGTCGACGATCCGCTTCTGCAGTTCGGTCGCCCACCACTTGGTCATCGAGGCGTGCACGGCGTCGAGCCGGCCCTGGCTGTGCTCGGTGACGCAGCGGTCCAGGAACGTCCGGGTGACGGCGGTCTCGGTGGCCATCTCCGCGATCTCGAAGCGGATGTGCTGGAGCTTGGCCAGTGGCCGGCCGAACGCCTCGCGTTCCTTCACGTACCGCGTGGTGACGTCCAGGATCTCCTCGGCCGCGGCGGCGGCGCCGACCGCGATGGCCAGACGTTCCTGGGCGAGGTTGCCCATGAGGTAGGTGAAGGCCTGGTTCTCCTCGCCCAACAGGTTCTCCCTGGGGACGCGCACGTCGTCGAAGAACAACTCGGCGGTGTCCTGGGCCTTCTGGCCGATCTTGTCGAGGTTGCGGCCGCGTTCGAAGCCCCGCATGCCGCGCTCGACGACGAGCAGGCTCTGCCCGGCGCTGCCGCCCTCGGGGGTGGTGCGGGCGACCACGACGACGAGGTCGGCGAGGATGCCGTTGGAGATGAAGGTCTTCGCGCCGTTGAGCAGGTAGTGGTCGCCCTGGTCGGTGGCGGTGGTGCGGATGCCCCGCAGGTCGGAGCCGGTGCCGGGTTCCGTCATGGCGATGGCCGTGACGATGTCACCGGAGGTGAAACCGGGCAGCCAGCGGCGCTTCTGCTCGTCGTCGGCGAGCCTGGTCAGGTAGGGGCCGACGATGTCGTTGTGCAGGCTCAGGGCCAGTCCGGAGGCGCCGACACGGGCGAACTCCTCGATGAGGACGGCGCTGTAGCGGAAGTCGCCGGTCCCGCCGCCGCCGTACTCCTCGCCCACGGCCATGCCCAGCAGGCCCTGGCGGCCCGCCGAGCGCCACACCTCGCGGTCGACGACACCGTCCTTCTCCCAGCGTGGGTGGTGCGGGAGGACCTCCTTGGTGAGGAAGGCCCGCACCGTCTCGCGGAAGGCCTCGTGATCGGGGCCGTACAGGTCTCGTTCCAGGGTCACAGCCAACTCCTGACGTGCTCGATCAGCCGAGCGGGATCGGGGCCGACGGGCGTGACGTTGAGCATGGTCACGCCCGCTTCGCGCAAGACCTCGACGCGGTCGCGGACATGGCCCTCGGGGCCGGCCAGGCAGAGCCGCTCCAGCAGTTCGGCCGGTACGGCGGCCTCCGCGTCCTTCTTGCGGCCCGCGAGGTAGTGCTCCTGGATGGCGGCCGCGTCGGACTCGTAGCCGTAGGAGCAGATCAGGTCGTGGTAGAAGTTGCGGCCGGGCGCGCCCATGCCGCCGACGTAGAGGGCGACGGTGGGGCGCATCAGGTCCCGGACGCCTCGGCGTCGTCGCCGATGGCCAGCGGGCCGCCCGCCACGACCTGGAGCGGGCCGAGCGCCGGGTCGCGGGCGGCGGCGCCTCGGCCAGGGACCGGCCCCAGACCTCGGCGGCGTGCTCGGGGACGTAGAGGAACGGAAGCCAGCCGTCGGCGATCTCGGCGGTCATCCGGACGTTGGCCGGGCCGAGCGCCGCGACGTGGACGGGGATGGTGTGGCGGACCGGGTGGTTCAGCAGCTTCAACGGTTTGCCGAGGGTGCCTCCCTTCTCGGGCGGCAGGGGCAGGTCGGTGATGCCGTGGTGCTCGATCACCTCGCGCCGCCAGATCCGCCGGGACAGCTCGATCACCTCGCGGGTGCGGCCCAGCGGGCGGTCGTAGCGGCGGCCGTGCCAGCCCTCGACGACCTGGGGTCCGGAGGCGCCGATACCGAGGATCGCCCGGCCGCCGGTCAGGGCGTCGAGTCCGGCCGCGGTCTGGGCGAGCAGCGCGGGGGTGCGCGAGTAGACGTTGAGGATGGCCGAGCCGATCCGCATCCGCTCGGTCTTCGCGGCGAGGTATCCCATGATCGTCGGCGAGTCGAAGCCGTACGCCTCGGCCACCCAGACGGCGTCGAGGCCCGCGGACTCCAGAGCGGCGGCCCGGTCCGCGGCGGCGCGCGGGTCGCCGGTGTACGTCAGGGGTGTGGACAGTTCCATCAGCTCGGGTCCTTCAACAGTTCGGGCAGGTCCCAGTCGCGGGCCACATCGGGGGTGTGCGCGCCGGGGACGGCCGGGGGGAGCGAGTCGTCGCTGGGGTCGGGTCCCGGGAGAACTGGCATGGCCGGGGTGGCGGGAGTGGCAGGCGTGCCTGGCATGGCCGGAGTGGCAGGCATGGCGGGATTGGCGGGCATGGCGCGAGTGACGGGGGCACGGACCTCGGCAGGGCCGGCCGGTACTTGTGCCCCCGCTGAGACCTTGATGTCCGTCCGTGCGGGAGTGCTGACCGGGAGGCGGCTGTCCACGCCCGTCAGGTCGGCGATGATCAAATGGGCCGTGTCGACGGCACAGGCCGCGCGCAGCGCGCGCAACGCTTCGGCCGGGGCCAGGGGGACACCGCCGGCTCGCAGAAGCGAACCGTCCCCGACGGCGGCCGCGAGCCCGGTACGGGCCACGGGGCCGAAGTTCAGCGCCAGCCAGCGGCGCCCGGCGGCGCGTTCGGCCGCGGCGAAGGCGTCGAGAAAGGCGTTGGCCGCCGCGTAGTCGCCGAGCGCGCCCGCGGCGCCGGGAAGCACTGAGGCCACCGAGGAGAAGGCCACGCACAGCTTCGGGCGGTGCCCGTGGTGGTCCAGGGCCCGCGCCAGCAGCGGGGTGCCGTGCGCCTTGGCGGCCAGCGAACGGCTCGTGTCCTGCGGGCCGGTACCGCGCAACGACCCCGGCAGGACCACCCCGGCCGCGTGGAAGACGACATCCGGCGCGGGAGCCTCCGCGAAGAGGGCGTCGAGCTGCCGCTCGTCCGTCACGTCGGCCTGCCGGTAGTGCGCGTCGGCGCCGAACTCGGTGAGTTCCGCGAGCAGTCCGGCGGGCGGCTGCGCGGAGCGGCCGGTGAGGACGAGAGTGGGGCGGCCGCGTCCGGCGAGGTCCCGGGCCAGCGCCGCGCCGAGGCCTCCCGTGCCACCGGTGATGAGGTAGACGCCGTCCGCGGGCAGCGGACCGTCTCCGTCGGGCACGGCGGTGGCGGGCAGGGGTTCCACGCCCCGGAGCAGCCGGGTGCCGCGCCGCCAGGCGGTCACGTGGATGTCGCCGCCGTTGGCCCTCACCTCGGCGAGGACTGCGTCCAGCCGCTGCTCCCGCGTGTCGTGGGAGGACAGGTCGGCGCAGACCAGCCGAGTGCCCTCGGTCTCCTGCGGGAACGCCAGCGCGATCCCGGTGAGCAGCGCCTGCTCGGGGCGTGGCCGGGCCTCGCCATCGGCTCCGGTGCGGTGGGCGTCCTCCGTGAGCACCAGCAGGCGCCGTGCGCCGGCCCGGTCGAACTGCCGCACCGTGTGCCGGAAGTCGGTTAGCGCTGCTGATCCGTCGGTGCCCTCCGCCGCCCGCCGCGGAAGGTGCACGACCGTGTGGGCGGAGGTCGTGCCCGCGTGCGTCATCGGCACGCCGCGCTCGGCCAGCCGCGCGGACAGCTCCCGTACCGCCTCGGCATCGGGCCCGGTGACGAGGGTGACCGGGGCGGTTCCGGCGGGCGGGGTGAGCGGAACCGGCGTCCACGTGACCCGGTGCAGCAGCCGGGCGGCGTCTGGGCCGGGCCGGTAGGTGCGCCGCCGGAAGGGGTACGTGGGCAGCGGTACGCGACGTCCCGTCGACGTCAGCGCGGCGTGGTCGACGGCGACTCCGAGCGTCCACAGGCGGGCGACGGTGCGCAGCAGTCCTGCGCGCCCGCTGCCGTCCTCGCGATGTCCGGCGGGCAGGGCGGAGAGTACGGCGGTGGGGGCGCCGGGCAGGTCGGCGGTGGCCGTGCGCAGGGCGGCCGACAGGTCGGTGCCGGGCCCCATCTCGACGAAGGTGTCGTACCCGTCCTGCGCCAGCCGCCGGGCCGCTTCCCCGAACAGGACGGGGCGCAGGGCGTGTTCGCGCCAGTGGGCGGCGTCGGGGGCGGACGTCCAGTCGGCCGTCAGGGTGCTCAGCAGCGGTATCCGGCCGGTACCGCGCGGCAGATCGCGTGCGGCGTTGTGCACCGCCTCGGCGGCCGGCTCCATCAGCGGTGAGTGGAAACCGTGCGAGACCCGGAGTCCGCGCGCGGCCATGCCCCGCGCGGTGAGTTCCGCGACGGCGTCCTCCACCGCCCGTACTGTGCCGGACAGCACCAGACGGCCGGGTGCGTTGCGGGCCGCGACGGCCAGGGTGCCGCCCGAAGCGGCGATCAGCGCCTCCACGGCGTCGTCCGCGCCGAGCACCGCGGCCATCGCGCCGCGTTCGGTCAGCCCGGCGATCGCACGGCCGCGTGCGGCGGCGAAGCGCACCGTGTCGGACAACGGCAGCAGGCCCGCGGCGCAGGCCGCGGTCAGTTCCCCGACGCTGTGGCCGACGACCGCGTCCGGTACGACGCCCCAGGCACCCAGCTGGCGGGCCAGCGCCACGCCGAAGGCGACCAGGAGGGGTTGGGTGATCTCGGTGCGGCCCAGTTCGGCCGGATCGACGCCGGGATCGGTGCACCAGTGGACGAGGGTGCGGCCCCGCAAGGGGCCGAGCGCGGCGGACGCCTCGTCGAGGGTGTCCCGGAACACGGGTGCGGTGGCGTACAGCCGCGCCGCCATGCCCGGAAGCTGGGTCCCCTGTCCGGGGAAGAGGAAGGCGAGGCGGGGGCGGGTGGCGGACGGTTCCGGTGAACACGTCCGTGTCCGGGGGCGGACCGTCCGGCGCGGGGGTGGCGTGCGACGCGGGGGCGGCGTCCAACGCAGGGGCAGCGTCCAACGCGGAGTCGGTGTCCAACGCGGGGGCGGCGTCCACCACCCGGTCGACGGCGACGGCCAAGGCAGCGGCGAGAGCCGTCAACCGCGCGCGTATGTCGCCGTCGTCGTCGCAGACGAGGGCCAGCCGGTGCCGGTCGTCGTCCCGGGACGTCGCGGCGGTCAGGCACAGGTCGGCCGTGGCCATCCCGGGATGGGTGTCCAGGTGGGCCGACAGTTCGCGGACCAGGGCACCCAGCGCGGGCCGGGTGGTGGCGGAGAGCGCCAGCACATGAGGGCCGTCGTCCGGCCGGGGCCCGTGCGGGGGGCGCCCGGTGGCCTGCTGGAGGACGGCGTGCGCGTTGGTGCCGCCGAAGCCGAAAGCGTTGACGCCGGCGACCAGCGGGCCCCCCGAGGGCGGCGCCGGCCAGGCGACGAGCCGGTTGGGCACCTGGAACCCGGACGCGGTGACGAGCGCGGAGGGCGGGTCGGCGTGCAGCGAGGGCGGTACCTGTCCGTGGCGCAGCGCCAGCACGACCTTGACCAGGCCGGGCAGCGCGGCGGCGTTCAGAAGGTGGCCGACGTTGGTCTTGGCGGAGCCCAGCAGCCGGGGGCGTTCGCCGGGCAGCGGCGGGAAGGCGTGGGCGAGGGACTTCAGCTCGACGGGGTCGCCAAGAGCGGTGCCGGTGCCGTGCGCCTCGACGTACGTCACCTCGGCCGGGTCGACGCCCGCCGCGCTGTGGGCAGCGGTGATGACCTCGCGCTGGCGGGCCGGGTTGGGGGCCATCAGGCTCAGCGAGGCACCGTCGTTGTTGACGGCGGTGCCTCGCACCACGGCGAGCAGGTCGTCGCCGGAGCGCCGGGCATCCTCCTCCCGCCGCAGCACGAGCACCGCGCCGCCCTCGCCCGGTACGAACCCGTCGGCGTCGGCGGCGAACGCCCGGCTGCGGCCGGTCGGCGAGAGAGCCTGCGCGGCGTGCAGCATCCGGTGCGCGGTCGGGGTGAGATGCAGGTTGACGCCGCCGACGAGGGCGATGTCGCACTCGCCCGCCGTGAGACTGCGGCGGGCCAGGTGCAGGGCGGCCAGGGCGGAGGAACAGGCGGTGTCCACGGCCAGGGCCGGGCCGTCGAGGTCGAAGTGCCGGGCGATCCGTGCGGCGAGGAGGTTGGGGAGGTTCCCGGTCAGCGCCGAGGGCGGCAGGTCCGTGCCGCTGTCCCCGGCCGCGCGGTCCAGCAGTTCCCGGTAGCCGCTGTCCCCCGCCGTCGTGAAGACGCCGATGCGGTGGGCGCGGCGGCGCGGGCCGGCGTATCCCGCCCGTTCCAGCGCCTCGTGCGCCAGTTCCAGAAGAAGACGGGCCTGTGGATCGAGGGTGCGGGCCTCTTCCTCTGACATCCCGAAGCGTTCCGCGTCGAAGGCGTCCGGGTCCTTGAGGAAGGCGCCCCAGCGGGCCGCGGGAACCCGGTCGCCATCCCAGCGATGCGGCGGCACCGGGGTGACGAGGTCCCGCCCTTCGGCGAGCAGCCGCCAGTACGCCTCGGGCGTGTCGGAACCGGGGAACCGGCAGGCCAGAGCGACGACGGCGAGAGTCCCGCTGTCCTGCGGGACCGGGCCGCCGGAACGAGCGGTGCCGGGCGTGCCGTCCGGACCCCCTCGGTCCCCGGCGTCCGCACGGCTGTCCGCCTGTGCCAGGAGATGGTCGACGAGCCCGGCCAGCGTGTCGGCCCCGCCGCGCAGAGCCGCCGTCTCCAGCGGTGTGCCGAAGACGTCCTCCAGCGCGGCCAGCACCTCCATGGCCTTCAACGAGGTGCCGCCCAGCACGCGGAACGACGCGTGGGCGTCGATCCGCGTGCCGTCCATCCCCAGCACCTCGGCCCATGTCTCGCGCACCACCTGCTCGATGGCCGCCCTCGACCGCGGCACACCGGCGCCGGCCGCGGCACGCCGTCCGGTGGGAGCGGCCGGAGCGCCACCGCGACCGCGTAGGACGACGCGGGGGTACCGGCCCGACTCGAACCGGTCCCGCAGCACGTGGCGGCGCACCTTCCCGCTGGTGGTGCGCGGGAACTGGCCGGGCGGCAGGGCGACGACCCGTACGTCGTCGTGGAAGAGCGCCTCGCCCACCCGGGCGGCGACCCGTCGCAGCACCTCGTCGGCCGAGCGTGGCGGGCGGGCCCAGGAGACGAAGACCACCACGCGCTCACCTCCGCTGTCCGGATCCGTGGACCCCACGACCGCGGCCGTGCCGGGCGGCAGCCCTGGCGTGGCGGCGACGACGTCCTCCAGGTCGGCGGCGTGGTGCTTCAGCCCGTTCAGGAACAGCACGTCCTTGTACCGGCCGGTGACGCACAGGCGGCCGTCACGCAGGAAGCCCATGTCCCCGGTGCGCAGCCACCCCTCTGCGGTGAAGGCGGCGGAAGTGGCCTCGGGCAGACGGCAGTAGCCGCGGGCCGTCTGGGGACCCCGCACCTGGATGTGCCCCACGCGCCGGTCGCCGAGTTCACGCCCGGCGTCGTCGACGATCCGGACGGCACAGCCGGGCACGGGATGACCCAGGTCCATGAGTGCGACGGCGGAGTCGTCGGCGTCCGGAGCGTCCACCGCGCGTCCACGGCTGAACGCCGCGCGGTCCAGCGCCAGCGGTACGGCGATCTCGCCCGCCGGCGGAAACGTCACCGCGAGGGTCGCCTCGGCCAGGCCGTACACGGGCTGGAGAGCGTGCGGCGCCAGCCCGGCTGGCCGGGTGCGGCGGGCGAAGTCGCGCCAGACGGACGCGGAGATGGGTTCGGCGCCCACGACGACCCGCCGGACCCTGGTGAGGTCGAAACGGGCCATGTCCTCGTCGGACAGGCGCCGTGTCGCCAGCGCGAGAGCGAAGTTGGCGGCCGACAGGTGCGTGGCCCGGTGCGCGGTGGCCGTCTCGAACCAGATCCCGGGCCGCCGCGCGAACGTCAGCGGCCCGATCTTGACCTGCTTGGCTCGGGCGGCCAGGGGTGCGAGATGGGTGCCGATCAGGCCCATGTCGTGGAAGTACGGCATCCAGCTGACCACCACGTCGTCGGGGCCCAGGTCGGAGACGGCCACGATCTGACGCAGGTTGGCGGTCACCGCAGCGTGGGTGAGTTCGACGCCCTTGGGCACACCGGTGCTGCCCGAGGAGAACTGCACGATGGCCAGACCGTCGGGCTCGCACTCGGTGGGCCCACCCAGGTCGTCGCCGCCGCGCATCTCCTCCAGCCGCAGCACGGGCGCCCCGGGGGGCAGGTGCCGCACCATGTCCTCGCCCGCCGTGTCCACGAACACCGGCGGCCGGTCCAGGTGCTCCCAGACGGGCAGGACCCGGCGGACGTCCGCGGCGAGCGGCACCGGAACCAGGTCCGCGCATAGCAGGCCCCAGAACATCACCTGGAAGTCCTCGCTGCGGTCGGCGACCAGCGGAACGCGCGTGCCGGACCGGAGCCCGGCCGCGCGCAGCCCTCCGGCGACCCGCCGGGCGGCGGCCAGCAACTCCCGGTATGTCACCTCGACTTCGCTGCCGTCGCCGCGTACATGCGCGGTCACCTGGTCGGGCCGCTCACGGGCGGCGTCCCGCAGGACGTTCCACAGGGTGTTGTCGCTCATGGTCCGTTCTCGAAAATCGGGCCCTGGGCACGGGGGGCCATCCGCCCGTAGGCCGACGGAAGGAAGCCGTGTAGCAGCGCCTGGGGCGTTCTGCGGCACGAATCGTCGAGTCGTCGCCACGCGGCGCCGGTGCCAGTGTCAGTGATGGTGCCAGTGCCATTGATGGTGCAGGCGATGGTGACGGTGCAGGCGATGCAACCGCCGCGTGCGGACTCGTCGGCCGCCTCCACCCTACGCGATCAAGGCCGTTCACCCTGGGCAGGATCTGTCGTTGTCGTGCAGGGCCTGCTCATGGGAAGGACGGGGCGGACAGGATGTGCGGCAGGTCGAATGACAGCGGTCAAGCCACCGCCACCGCCGCCGCCGACGAGGACGAGGACGAGGACGAGGACGACGAGCAACGTGCCGGTGACACAGCCCGACAGGCCCCGCGGAAAGGCCACGCCGAGGGCCGTCTCCTCCGGCCGACCGAGGCTGCGCAACGGCGTGCGCCGGCGGAACCCTTCAACCGCCGCGCCGATACCGGGGGTGTAGCGCAGGAGGAACGCAGGTACCGGGAGCGCGGCGTCGACACTGATTCCGTCCGGGCCGAGGATGTCGGCCAGGGCCTCGGCGGCCTGACCGCGACGACCGCCATCTTCGTTGTCTCAAGGCCACGGCGTCCCCGGTGTGGCGGGAGCGGTGTCGGTGCTGGCTGGCCTGGGCGAGGAATGGATATGGACCCCGGCCGCGTGCATGAGCACCGGTGGCAGTGCGCTGAGCGCTCCGCCGTCACGCGCCAGGCGCACCGCGCGCGTCGCCAGCACGTCCCACGCGTGCAGGTCCCACGCGGAGTGGGTGAAGGGCCTCCAAGGCGACCGCGGGCAAGGGGACCGCGGCCTGGGGCAGCCAGCGCATCGTGGCATCCCGGGTGTGTGCAGTTCCTCGTGCGCGACGAGCGTCCCGCCCGGGCCCGTAGGAGAGTAAGAACCATGAACCGTCACCGACGCCCGCCCCGACGGACTCCGTGGATCGCGGGCGGCGCCCTCATCCTCGCCCTTGGCGGTGTCGGCGTATGGGCCTTGGTGACGCAGGACGGCGACACGCCTCGTCCGAAGCCTTCGTCCTCGACCGACGTGTCCCTGCCGACGCTGAACCCCGTGCCGACCTGGACGCCCAAGCCGCAGGCGCCGAGCACGCCACCGCCGACAGCGTCAGAGCCGCGCTCAACCGGGTCGGCGTCCGCCGGCTCACGCTCGCCCGCGCCGACAGGGTCGGACCGTACCCGTCCGGCCGGACCGTCCGAGGAGCGGTCGGCACCGGCGGACGGAACCGGGCAGCCGCAGCCGTCCGGACACCGACCGACGGCCCACCGGACGACGGCGAGAGCAACGGCAACAGCGGACGCGTCCGCCGGCCGGACGCGGGAAGCGACCCCGACGCACACTCGGACCGCGGCGCCCCGTCCCTTGGACCGGCCCCCGCGGCCCGTGACGACACCGGCACCGGTACGGCCGCCGAGGCCGTCGACTCCCGCACCGTCTCCCTCCGCAACGACTGCCCCGCCCGAGCCGGTGACGCCGGCACCGACGCACGGCGGCTTCGAGCCGGCAACAACCACGTGGTACACGTCCGCGACGGCAGTGGGCGCCGCTCGTCGGATGGCCGTGGCGGGTGTGGTCGGTGACCCAGCGTGCTCCATGGCGGCCGCGGGGCGGCCGGACCCGAGCCTGGTTCCGCAAGGCGGCCGTATCGACATCGGCCGCTATGGCCGTTACTGGTGCCTGATCTGGTAGACGAGGCAGTCCGCGAGGCCGAGGAAGTCTTCGTGGATGTCGTCGCGTCCCTCCCTGCGGATGCGCAGGCGGCGGAAACCGTGGAGCCGGGAGACGGTGCGTTCGACGACCCGGCGGGAGATACCCGGGCCGGTACCGTGCGGCTGGCCGCGTTCGTCGATCGCCGGCCCGATGCCGCGACCGCGCAGGAGTCGGCGGTACTTGTCGTGGTCGTGGCCACGGTCCGGGAAGAGCATGTCGGGCAGGGCCAGGAGCTGGGTGACGTCGCCCACGGTTGCCGCCGGCCAGGGACATTCCCCGCGGGATGCCGTGGTCGGTGGTGACGATGTGGTGCTTGCTGCCCGGCCGTGCACGGTCGGCCGGGCCGGGTTCTCTTTTGGGCCGCGGCAAGCGGACCGGACACGGGAGGATTCGATCGCCCCGCGACCGGCCGAGCTGGTCCTGCGACCGCAACTGCTTCGGCAGGAGCTCGTGCAGTCGGCCCCGGACGTCGGCCTCTTCCGGGCGGCCTGGCGCCGCCAGCGGTCACACCCGAGCCGAAGCCCAGCTCCTGGAAGAGGTACTCCCACCGGGGGATGTCGGCGCTGAGCACGCCGGGTGCCGTTGCGCTCACCTTTGAGGCCGTTGATCCAAAACTCCCAGTGTGATCCGGGATATACGCTTTGGCGCCCGGTTGCGCGTAACCTGACCGACTGCTCTCGCCCACAGTGCCGCGGCATCGGGTACACGTTGTATCGATCGTTCAGGAGACCTATGCGTCCCCGAGTACCCTCCACCACTTGCATAGCCTCTCTCCCGCCCGTCGCCCTGGCGGGCGGTGCGTTGACCGTCGGCATAGGTGGCCTGTATCTCGCCGCGCTGCTGCTCACCGGCGGTGAGATCGAGGCGGGTACGACGGTGCGAGGCGTGGACATCGGGGGCTTGACCCGCGAGGAGGCCGCCCGAAAGTTGGAGAAGCACCTGGTGGCGGCCGGCCCGCGGAAGCTGGCCGTGCGGGTCGGCGACCGCAGCGGCGCGATCGATCCGCGGCAGGCGGGGCTCACCTTTGACATCCGGGAGACCCTTGACCGGGCGGCGTCCACCGGCGCCGATCCGGTCAGCGTGATCGGTGGGCTGTTCCGCTCGGGCGGTGACCTCGAGCCGACGGTGCGGATCGACGGGGACAAGGCCCGTGCCGCCGTCGGGAAGCTGGCGGAGGCTCTCGATGAGGAGGTCCGCGACGGCACCGTCTCCTTCGCCGAAGGCCGTGTCGAGCAGACCGCCCCGCGCACCGGATACGCGTTGGACGTGGACGCCGCGATCGACGCCCTGCGCGCCCCCTTCCTGCACGGCGCGGCTGACTCGATCACGGTGCTGCCCGTACGCGAGACGAAGCCGAAAGTCACGGTGGAGGAGATGCGACGGGCGGTGCGCGAGTTCGCGGAGCCCGCGATGTCGGCACCGGTCACGCTCACCGCGGGCGGCAAGCGGTTCACGATCACCCCGGCGGTGCTGGGCAAGTACCTGACGATGAGGCCGGACGACGCCGGCAGACTCATCCCAAAACTCGACGGCAAGGGCCTGCGCGCCGCCCCCGCAGTGACCGGCGCCCTGAACGGCCTCCCCAAGACACCCCGGAACGCCCGGTTGGGGCTCGAGGGCGACAAGGTCGTGGTGGCCGCCGACGCCAGGCCCGGCACAGAGGTAACCGACAAGGCCCTGAGCAAGGCTGTCCTGCCCCTGCTCACCAAGTCGGACGCCGCCCGCACCGGCAAGGTGACCACGCGGCTGATCCAGCCGGAGGTCACCCGCGAGAACGCGGCACGTCTGGGGCTGACCGAGAAGATGTCTTCCTTCACCGTCAACTTCGAACCGGCCGCCTACCGCACGACGAACGTCGGCCGGGCCGTGGAGCTCATCAACGGCTCCGTCGTCATGCCGAACGAGACCTGGAGCTTCAACCGGACCGTCGGCGAGCGCACCAAGGCGAACGGCTTCGTCGAAGGCATCATGATCCTCGACGACCAGTACACCAAGGCGCCCGGCGGCGGTGTCTCCGCGGTGGCCACGACCGTCTTCAACGCGATGTTCTTCGCCGGCGTCAAGCCCGTCGAGTACGGCGCCCATTCCTTCTACATCGAGCGCTACCCCGAGGGCCGCGAGGCGACGGTCGCCTGGGGCAGCCTCGATCTGAGGTTCGCCAACGACTCCGGCAAGGCCGTCTACATCCAGGCCGAGTCCACCGACACCTCGGTGACCGTCACCTTCCTCGGCACGAAGAAGTACGACGAGATCACGTCCGTCAAGGGGCCGCGCACCAACGTGCAGCAACCGGCGAAGAGGGTGGGCACCGCTGACAAGTGCGTCCCGCAGACCCCACTTGAGGGCTTCGACGTCACCGTCGAGCGGGTCTTCAGCAACAACGGCCGGGAAGTGAAGCGGGAGCCGCTCCGCACGCGCTACACCCCGCGTGACGAGATCACCTGCGAGTAAGGAGCGAGCAAGCGTCAGCCCTGAGCCGGCAGCCGCCTCCCAGCGTTCCCGGGGACTCCGCACCGGTTCCCGGGGACTCCACACCGCAGGCATCTTCCCTTGGTCCGGTCGATGATCCAACGAGACCGCCTGGGCGTCTCAAGGGCCCGGCGGATTCTCGGCTCGGCGGGTTCTCAGCGCGGCGGATTCTCGGCTCGGCGGGTTCTCAGCGCGGCGGGTTCTCAGCGCGGCGGGTTCTCAGCGCTCGGCCGGCCTCCTGGGCCCGAAAATTTCGGCGTCCGGCGGGTCTCAGGTTCTGGGCGGCCTTCCAGCCTCCTACGGTCCCGTCGCCGCGGCGGAAACGAGTGCCCGGCACGTCTCAGGGACTCGGCGCGGTCAGGTACCGCTGGATCGTCGGTGCCAGCCATGCCACGATCTCCGCCCGCGCCAGCCCCACCGCCGGCGGCATCCGCAGCACATACCGCGTGAGCGCCAACCCCAGTAGCTGCGACGCCATGAGTGCCGCCCGTGCCGGAACCTGCTCGGGGTCGGGGCACACCCGCTGGGCGACCGGCAGCAGCTGGTCCCGCAGGATGCCCTGCATGCGCTCCGCCCCGGCCTGGTTGGTCACGCCGACGCGCAGCAGGGCGGTGAGGACCTCGTTGTTCTCCCACATGTCGAGGAAGTGCTCGACGAGGATCCGGCCCGCGTCCTGCCGGCGGTCCGCCCCGCTGACGTCCGGCAGCCGCAGGTCGATGGCGACGGCCGCCGCGAAGAGGCCCTCCTTGTTGCGGTAGTACCGCATCACCATCGACGGATCGATGTTCGCGTCCTTGGCGATGGCGCGGATGGTTGCTCGCTCGTAGCCGTCGGTCGCGAAGCGCTCGCGGGCCGCCGCGAGGATCGCGCCGCGGGTGGCGTCGGAGCGGCGGGGGGCGGCGGATCCGGGAACCGGGGAGGTGCTGTCACTGGTGCTGTCACTGGCGTTCACGCCAACAAGCGTAGGCCAACGTCCGTGGGTCAACAAACGTTTGCCAACGCATGTTGACATTCACCTTGGCGCCTCGCTATCGTCGTCAACGAGCGTTGGCCAACATTTGTTGGCAGGTAGACGACGGCAAGAAGACGTTGGCATCAGGAGGCCACCATGAACGGCACCGCCACCCACCGCCCCGTGATCGTCGTCGGTTCCGGCCCCACCGGCCTCCTCCTCGCCGGTGACCTCGCCGCAGCCGGCGTCACCGTGACCCTCCTCGAGAAGCGGCCGCGCAAGAGCAGCAACCTCTCCCGCGCGTTCGGGGTGCACGCCCGCACCCTGGAGCAGCTCGACGCCCGCGGCCTCGCCGACGAACTCCTCACCACCGGCGACACCATCACCGGCCTGCGGCTCTTCCGCCGCCTCTCCCTCGATCTGAGCATGCTGCCCTCGCGTTTCCCGTTCCTGCTCATCACCCCGCAGTACGAGGTCGAGCGGCTCCTGGAGCGGCGGGCCCGGGAGGCCGGGGTCGAGTTCGCGTACGACAGCGAGGTCGTCGGGCTGCGGCAGGACGACGAGGGGGTCGACCTCGACGTGCGGGGCGCGGACGGGGCGGTCGTCACCCGACGGGCGGCCTATGTCGTCGGCGCCGACGGTCACCGGAGCGCCGTGCGGGAGGCAATCGGCCTGGACTTCCCCGGTGTCTCCGTCATCAAGTCGCTGATCCTGGCCGATGTCCGGATGGCCGAGAAGCCCGAGAGCGTCCTCACCGTCAACGGCCGCGGCGACGCCTTCGCGATGATCGCCTCTTTCGGCGACGGCTGGTACCGGGTCATGGGCTGGA
This sequence comes from Streptomyces phaeoluteigriseus, assembly GCF_001896135.2. GTDB lineage: Bacteria > Actinomycetota > Actinomycetes > Streptomycetales > Streptomycetaceae > Streptomyces > Streptomyces phaeoluteigriseus. The sequence goes on along the minus strand of NZ_MPOH02000002.1, from coordinate 156,374 downwards.
ACCGCCGCAACGAGGTCTCCGACGACGCCCCGCTCCGCCTCGACGAGGTCAAGGAGATCACCCGCCGTGCCCTGGGCACCGACTACGGCATGCACGACGCCCGCTGGCTCTCCCGTTTCCACAGCGACGAGCGCCAGGCACCGCACTACCGGGTCGGGCGGGTCTTCCTCGCGGGGGACGCCGCGCACATCCACTCCCCGGCCGGCGGTCAGGGCATGAACACCGGCCTCCAGGACGCCGCCAACCTGAGCTGGAAGCTCGCCGCGGCCGTCCAGGGCCGGGCGCCCCAAGGGCTCCTCGACAGCTACGAGGCCGAGCGCCACCCGGTCGGCAAGGCGGTGCTGCGCAGCAGTGGCGGACTGGTTCGGCTGGCCCGCGCGCACAATCCGCTACTGCGTGCCGCCCGCGCACTGGTCTCCGCGATCGTCGACATGGCCCCGTCCGTCCAGCGCAAGGCCCTGGGTGAGATCACCGGGATCGGCTACGCCTACTCCGCCCCCCGCGGCGCCCACCGTCTCACCGGCACCCGCGTCCCCGACGTCGCCCTGAAGGACGGCCGGCTCTACGAGGCGCTGCGCGGCGGCCGGTTCGTGCTGATCACACCCGGGACGTACGAAGGCCCCGGTGTCCGTGAGGGGTGGCTGACCGTGGAGCGCTGGGCGGGCGACCGCCGGACGACCGTCCTGGTACGGCCCGACGGATACGTGGCCTGGGCGGCGGAGGGTGCGGACGCGGCGGGGATCGAGGAGGCGCGGGCCCGGTATCTGGGCTAGGCCCTCACGGTTGGATCCTCCCGGCGTCGCGGGGCAGGTCGGTCGAGAGTCGCCGCACCTCATGGTCGGGCTTATGCCAACGACAGGACCAGGAGGGCTGGCGTTCGTGGGACAGAGCCCGCCACCTCTCCCCCGATGCCGGCGGGTGCGGAGGGAACAGGCCCCAGTGGCGGCCCGTGGTGGCGCGCGGTAGTGGGACGGCGTGAGGCCGTGGGGTGCGGGCATGACCCGGCCTGGCCCCCGGAGGCCAGATCATCGAGCCGTCATTGCGCGGCTTGGCCCCGGCCCATCGGCTGTCGGGGAGTCCGGGCTCGAAGGACAGGCGCTTCGTCGTGTCCTCGGCCCACAAGAACGAGTCGATGGCGTTGAGCGGGTGACCGTCAGGTGGCTTCCAGTGCGCCGAGTTCGGCGAGCCACCGGGTGGGCAGTTCGTCGAATTCGGGCAGGCTGGGGTCGGCGACGAGGGCCAGGTGTGCGGTTCCGGCGTATTCACCCAGGCAGACCGACAGGTGGTGACCTGCGGGCAGGAACATCATCGGCAGCAAGGCGCTGATGCTGTGGCCGTCGAGTTCGAGGGGACGTGCGGGACCGGGGACATGGGTGGCCACCATAGTGGTGCGCCGCGGGTGCAGGGCCCGCGCCAGGGTCCTGCCGTGCCAGCGCGTGGGCAGGGTCTCGAACAGGACGTCCGCGTCGGGATCGCGGCGGCCGGTCCGGATGTTCGCCGTGGCGAGGTGGGTGGCGGCCAGGCGCTCGGCGGCCGTGGGCAGGTGGCAGGGCAGGGCGACGGGGACGCCGCGGTGGAAGTTGCCCAACGCGGCGCTCGTGTGGCCGCGCCGGGTGTTGAGGGGGACCATCGCCCGCACGGTGCCTGTGGCACGGTCGGACAGCCCGGGGCGCAGGGCGCCGGCGAGGGCGGCCAGGTAGACGTCGTTGAGGCTGGTGCCGGCCGCCCGCGCGATGGCCTTCATACGAGGCAGTGGGGTGTGAACCCACAGGCGCCTGGGTGGGCCGGTCGGGGCCTGGACCCGGGCGGGGCCGAGGCTGATGGCGTGCGCGGGCAGCGCGAGGCCGGCGACTGCTCGTACCAGGGCGCGCACGCGTCCGGTCGTCCAGGAGGGTGAGGGCTTGGGGGGTGTGCGGCGAGGCGGGAGGCCGGGTTCCCGCAGCGCGGCGAGCGTGATCCCGATCAGGGACATGCCGTCCAGGAGGCCGTGGTGGGCGCGAAGGAGCAGGGCGAACTCGTTGTCGCGGTGGCCGTGGAGCAGGGTCATGCCCCAGGTGACGTCCGTGAGCGGCTGGGCGCAGACACGCTCGATCGCCGCGTGCAGCGCGACTTCACCGCTGTGCGCGGGCAGCGTGATCTCCTCGAGGTGATCGGCGGGCTCGGCCGAGCCCCCCGCGTTCGCGCCCCGGGGGCGGGCCCGGTCGCGCAACGGCGGGTGGGCCGCCCGGATCAAGTCGATCAACGCGTGCAGTTCGACGGTCGAAGGGGCGGGGCCGGCGACTACGGCAACTCCGCCGATCTCCATGCTCGAGTGCGGGTGCGCTGCCGCGTAGTCGAACCAGCGTTCGCCCGCCGTGGTCGCGTCGTCATGGTCGTGCACGGTGTTCTCCGCTGAGGGTCGTTCGCGTGGTGAGGATGTGGGTCATGGGCTACGTGCCCAGACGCGTCATGTCCTGGGATGCGGCATCGACGGGGGGCCGATGCGGCCGGCTTCAACTTGCCGACGTCCAGGGTCCGTGGCCTGCCAGGGGCGTGGTGCCGTACGGACGTACTTCCTGGTCACCGGGCGCCCACCGGGGTCGTCAGGGTCGTCGGCGTCGTTTCGGATGACGCGGGCCGGTCGTCGGGGATCGAGGCGGCGGTCTCGCGTACCAGCGCCCAGGCATTGCGTACGGATGTCTGGGACGCCAGGCGTGAGCCCAGGGCCGCGCGCAGGATGTACCGGCCGTCCACGGTGGTGGGGGTCACCAGGATCCGGTGGGTGGCGTCGAGTTCGGTACGCAGTCGCTCGGTGCGGGCGTTGTCGCCGACGAGGCGGAAACACACCAGTCCGAGTGAGTGCGAGATCAGTTCGAAGCCGGGGGTGTCCCGGACCAGGCCGGCCAACAGCGCGGCGTGGGAGAGCTGTTCGCGGATGTGCGCGCGCAGGCCCTCGACGCCGTGGGTGCGCAGGACGAACCACAGCTTCAGGGCACGGAAGGGGTGCATGAGAGGCACCTGCCAGTCCCGGAAGTCGGTGACGTCACCCGAGTCGCTGGCCTGGTTGCGCAGGAAGTCGGGACGGATGTCCATGGCGGCGGTGAGGCTGTGGCGGTCGGCCACCCACATGGCGTCGCAGGGCGGTCCTGTGAGCAGCCACTTGTGGCAGTTCACGGCGTAGGAGTCGGCGTGCTCGACACCCTCGTTGATCCAGCGGTTCTCCGGGCAGACCGCGGCCGACCCGGCGTAGGCGGCGTCCACGTGCAGCCAGGCCCCGAACTCCCGGCATACGGCGGCGACGTCGGCGACCGGGTCGATGGCGCAGGTGCCCGTGGTGCCGACCGAGGCGACCACGATCGCGGGAACGACGCCCGCGGCGCGATCGGCTGCCAGTTGCTCGCTCAGGGCGTGGGGGTCCATCTCGCAGGTGCCCGCCCTGGTGGGGATCAGGGTCGGTTCCCCCAGGCCGGCGATGCGCGAGGCCTTGGGGACGCAGGAGTTCGCCTGGTCGGTGCAGTACAGCCGGTAGCGCCCCTCGGTGCCGTGCTCGCGCCAGCGCCCGCCTGAGGCCCGGTACAGGGCGGCGACTGCGGCCACCAGGACGGCCGAGGACGCGGAATCCTGCAAAACCCCGCCGCCGTCACCGGTACTGAGGAACCGCTCCGGCAGGCCCAGTGCACCCGCGAGATGGTCCAGGACCGCCTCTTCGAGTTCGGTGGCGGCCGGGCCCGTCGACCACATCATGTGCTGGACCGCCAGGCCGGAGGCCAACAGCTCGCCCACCACCGACGCGGGGCTGGTCTGGGTCGGGTAGTAGCCGAGGAACGAAGGGTGCTGCCAGTGCACGAGCCCGGGCATCACCACACGCCGTACATCGGCCAGGACGTCCCGGATCGGCTCGCCGTGCACCGGTACGCGGTCGGGCAGCATCGCGCGTACGTCCCCGGGGTGGAGGTCCGGCGTCACCGGCAGGCGTTCCTCTCGCAGGTCCTCCCAGTAGTCCTCGAGGATCGCGGCGACCTCGCCGATTGCGCTGCGAAACGAATCATCACCAGGAGTCACTGACATGCCGGGTAACGTACCGCATAAAAACGAGCGAAATGGCCCAGATGACAAGCGAATCCCTGCTGTGGCTCGCCCCGCCCCAGCATCTGCCCCACGGCCTGGGGACCCTGCGCGAGGCCGCCAACCGACCAGGCCGTCACCGCACTTCCCCCGGCCATCGCCGGATCCCCGAAAGCGACCCCCGCGAGGCCGCCTTCGACGAGTACTTCGCGGTCGCACGGTGCGCCTGCGCCCCCGCGCCCCTGTTGATCGACGCCCTCGACGACACCCTCGCCACGGTGAGGGCCTTCTCCCGGCGCCCGGACGGCTCCGCAACGGAACCCGACCTCGATCTCGCAGCACACGCGGCCGGCCTGGACTCGCCAAGGGACGATCGCGAGCCCCGGACGCAGGCCACGGTGCGCCAACGCTGGATTCATGGACACCGGCTGTTCTTCGCCCTCACCCAGGCGACCGTCGTCGCCCTGCGGCACGCACTTCGCGCTCCCTCGCCCGCTGGTTCCGCCCTCGGCCTGGAAAGCGCCGCCCACTTCCTGCGCGCCAGCGCGGCCGCCCTGCGCATCACCGCGTCCTTCGACGCACAGGACTACCACGACACCGTCCGGCCCTCGATGGCCCCACCGCAGGCTCCCCGAGGATTCTCCGGCCTGTGGTCGGCCGATCACCGCGTCCTGGTGCAGAGCCTGCGCGAGTGGGGTCTGGCCGCACCGGCGAAGCCCTCCAGCCTGCGCCCCGCCCACAGGCGCCTGGTCGAGGTCCTGACGGATGTGCACCACGCCCATGTGGGCGTCTGCTCGCGCTTCGTCGGCTCCGGCCCCTCCCTGCTTCGCGGCGCGGAACCGGGGGTGCAGGTTCTGGACCGCCTGTGCCGGCGGCGGCGCACCGCTCTGGACGCCGCGCCCGCTGCCAGGCCGGCCCAACTGCCCGACGCCCGGGGCGAAAACCTCACCCTTCACCACTGAACCCGTCCTTGACGCGCCCGGAGCGGGCAGGGGAAGCCGGCTCGGTTCGGTTGCTCGGCAGACTTCCGGCCAGGAGCAACATCACTGTTGTGCGCCTGGATCGTTGGTGCCGGTATGCCAGTACGCAGCGGAGATGGGACAGGGAGGGGGGCGTGGTCGGCGTCCCGGGCCTGGGGGGTGGTGGTGTGCGCGACGGTTGCGCTGGTCGCAGCGATCCTGAGCCTCCCGGCGGTATCCCGAGCCTGCGGCGCTGGGGGGACGATCGCCACAGGCACCGAGTCAGCCAGGGCTCAGTCTCAGGCTGAGCTGCTGGGTGTCGGAACCCCGGATCTGGTGCTCGCCCTGACGGTGCGCGACGGGGGCGCTCGGCCGGCGGTTGCAGCGGGTGCCGGTGTTGTCGCCCGTGTACTGGCGGACGAGCCGGGTGTGCGTACGGTGCGGTCGGCTGCCATGGGAGATCCGTGGCTGGTTTCGCGTGATGGGCGGACCGGACTGGTGACGGTCTCGCTGTCGGGTAGCGACGCGGACCGCAAGGAAGCGGCATTGCGTCTGGTGCCCAAGGCGCGGGCGGCGGCGCCGGGGATGCGGGTGCACGCGAGCGGGGTCTCATGGGCGACGGCCGAGATCGACCGGCAGGGCGCGGCCGATCTGCTGCGGGCCGAACTCTGGGCCGCGCCGCTCATCATGCTTCTCCTGTTGCTGACCTACGGTTCGTGGGCTGCTGCCGCGCTGCCCCTCGTGGTCGCGGTGCTCGCCGTCGTCTGCTGTGCGCCGTTGCTGGGTCTGCTGACCCACGTGACTGATGTGTCAGCGTTCGCGGTCAACGCGGCCGCCGCCATCGGCTTCGGTCTGTCGATCGACTTCACCTTGTTCGTCCTGGCCCGCTACCGCGAGGAGCACGCGAAGGGGATGCCGCGCGCCCGAGCACTGGACGTGGCCCTCGCTACATCCGGTCGCTGCGTGTTCTGTTCCGCCCTGGTGATCTCTTCATGTCTGGTGGCGGTGGCCGCCGTCCCCGTTCCGCTGCTGCGCGCACTGGCTCTTGCGGGTGTGGCGGTGACGCTGCTGGCGGCGCTGGCCGCGTTGACGGTGCTGCCCGCCGCGTTGACGCTGCTGGGTGACCGCGTCGACGCGCCGACCCGCTGCGCAGGCTGCGCCGGGCTCCCATCGGGGGGGCCAGCCGGTTCTGGCGGGAGCTCGCCCGCCGTGTCACCGCCCGGCCTGCGGCGGCGGGCTTGGGGGCACTGGCGGTGCTGGTCGTGATGGCCTGGCCGGCAGGAGGTCTGCGGTTCGGCGCGATCGACGAGCGGACACTGCCGGCCGGGGCCTCGGCCGCCGCCGCAGCCGCGGAGGTGCGCGAGCGCTTCGAGGTGCCCCCGGAGCGAGTCCAGGTGGTGGTGCTGGAACGGCCGGACGCGAACCTTGAGGAGTACACGGCCGCCGTGGCCCGGCTGCCTCATGTGGGTGCGGTGCGCGTCGTGCCTACCGCTCGAGTGGGCGAGTACGGGTACGCGGAGCACAAGCGGCTCCCGACGGTAGTGCTTGTGGCGGCTGCGGTGGGACCCGACACGGCCGAGGGCGCGCGCCTGGTCGACGCGTTGCGGGAGACTCCCGCGCCGGGCTCGGTCCTGGTAGGTGGGCGGGCCGCGCAAATCACCGACACCAACGAAGCGGTGCGTGGCGCACTGCCGTGGGTGGCGGTGGCGATGTGTTCGTCCCTGCTGGCCGCGCTCACGGCGTTCACCCGCAGCGCGATGGCACCCCTGAAGGCACTCACTGTGGCCGTCGTCAGCCTGGGTGCCAGTCTCGGATTGATCGTGTGGACCTTCCAGCAGGGACATGGGGCAGGTGCACTGGGCGATTTCACGGTCACCGGCTCCCTCGACGCAAGTATGTTGCTGTTCACCCTGGCCGTGGCGTTCGGCCTGTCCATCGACTACGAAGTCTTCCTGCTCGGCAGGATCCGGGAAGAGTTCGACAGCGGCCTGGACAACCGGACAGCGGTCGTCGAGGGCATCTCCCGCACCGGACGGCTGATGACCTCCGCCGCGGTGGCCCTTGCCATCTCCACCGCCGCCATGACTACCTCGCACGTGTCCATCCTCAAACTCATCGGCGCCGGCATCGCCTCCGCAGCGATCCTGGACGCACTCCTTGTCCGCGGGATCCTCGTCCCCGCGGTCATGACGCTCCTCGGTCCAGCCAACTGGTGGAAGCCCGTACTCACCGGCCGACGACGTCGCGGCCGGCACATCGCGGCAAGCGATCGACGCGCGGCCTTCAGGAGCGGCACCTAATCTTTTGGGGGAAGCGCCGGTACGCACCGATTCCTGATCGGGGCAAGGACGCGCTCCCCGCCGGACACGCCCAGCTGATCTGCCGCGACCCGCCCGAGAGGCCGGGCCCGGACCGCCCGGGGCCGGCGCCACCGACGTCGGCCCGCTGGCCGCAGGGCACGTCACCCCCCGGATCCGCGGCGGGCCCCCGCCCCGTACGACGGAAGAGAGCAGAAGCGAACCGAAAGATGAAGCGACTGCCGATTGCCTGCGAGACCATGGGGCACCGGCACACCTCACTTCCGGACGGCGCGGCGTCAGGGCTCGAGACGGACCCCGTAGCAGGCCGGATCACGGTCAGGGCCCCCCGCTGTGCCACTCCCCGCAAGACACCTCCCCATGTCCACCCACGACCCCGGTGAGTCCGGGCGCCGCGGGCCTGGGCGCCGCCGTACCCCCGATGGCCTCGGCACGGGGTGGCACCTGAGGCCGGTCGGCACCTGGACGGCTGTGGCTCTGACATTCGCCGTCCTCGTCGCCACCAATCTGGCCGTGCACCGCTGGGGCGATGCCCCCGGGCTCGTCACGGCCGTCCTCGTCAGCGTGTTGCTGCTCGCCGTGCTGCACTGGGCGGACGGCACCTGGGACGACGCGGGGCTGGCACCCGGCACGTTCGCCCGCGGTGCCCGTTGGGCACTGACTCTGATCGGGCTGGTCGGCCTCGTCTACCTGGCCGGAGCTCTCCTCCCGGCACCTCCCAGAACGTCACCACGGGCAGCCACACCATCTCCTCGAGGACGTCGCTGCCCGGTTCCTGGCCGATCCAGTCCGGTTCGGACAGTGCCAGGCTCGGGCTCCACCAGACGATCGGATCGGACGGGTGCATCAGATACAGCACGCGTGTGCCGTCCCACGCCCGGTCCTGCGGAGGTATGCCCGTGGCCGGATCGTCGGTGAACCGGACGGTGCGCCCGTCCTTGTAGACGGGCTCGATCTCGGGACTGGCGGCGTCGCGGTGGTCGCTGAATTCGCGGAAGAGCGTGTTGAAGTTGGGCGGGCCCGCGAAGAGGGAGCCGGCGGTGCGGTTGCGCAGGTCGTATTCCCCGCTGAAGGCCGTCTCACCGCCGAACGAACCCAGGCCCTCCCCCGCGACGAACAGGCGTGGCCGCTGGTCCTGGGGCAGCTTGGACCACGTGTCGTAGACGGCATCGAAGAGTTCACGGCCCGCCGCGCGGGCCTTGGACTGGTCGACGAGGTAGGACAGCCACGACGGCAGGTACGAGTACTGGATCGCGACGGTGGCCGAGTCGCCGTTACCGAGGTACTCGAAGGTGTCCGCGGCCGGATCGATCCAGCCGCTGCCCGTCGTCGTCGCCACGAGCAGGTGCTCGGGCCTGCGCTATCTCCCGGCGACCCATGTTCTTGCCGCGGGCGATCACGTAGACGAAGACGCCCAGGAAGGGCAGCAGGACGGTGAACGCCAGCCAGCCGGCTTTCGCCCACCCGCTCATCGCGTCGTCACGGAAGATGTCGAAGACGACGCGGAAGAGGAGGACGAACCACATGATCCACAGGAAGAACAAGAGCATGCTCCAGAAGACGCTCAGCAAGGGATAGTCGTACGCCAGGTAGGTCTGCGCACTCATGTCTCTCCTCCGTCCCGGGCGGGCGTCCGCCCGGCCGCCATTGCGTACTGCCTTCAGGGTGGGTCCGCAAGCACCGTGTTTCCTCACCCGGTGCGGGTGAGCCTGCGGCAGCCCAGCAGCCGCGGTTGACGTGCTCCGGCGGCCTGGTCAGGGGCCGATTCACCCCCGCCCGGGGGTGCGGATGCCGCCCGGCACCAGGTGGTGGAGGCGGCGTACTCGCTGAGGGCTGGCCCGAGACGGCCCCGAGGAGAAGGGCAACCAGTCAGAAAAGAGGGATGTGAAGACGGGAGGCCAGGAGGCCGAACTCCTCCAGGCCGCGCTGCATGGCCCTGGGCACCAGCACGCGGGGCCGGGCCCAGCAGGACTTTGGCTACCGGTGCTGGCCGGTAGGGCTCCCGGCAGCAGGCTCCGCCAGCCGATCCGACCGCCCGACAGCAGATCCTGACCACCGCCACAGCAGTGTCGCCGAGAGCGGGAGAGTTACCAGCCCGGTCACCGCGCCGGCGTTGGCCCGCTGTGTAACGGTGCCTTGAGGAGTAGGAACGTCAGCGCAGACGACCAGCAGGGGCAGCCGGCGCCAGACGGCGCCCCGCAATCGCGGCACGTGGTGCGGGCATCACGGCTCACAACCGCGGCGCGTGGTGCGGGCATCACAGCTCGCACGCCGCCTCAAGCGCGCGGCGGAACGTGGCCGACACCGGCGTCACCACCACCACGCCCACGACCGCGGCGGAGTCCGGGTCAAGGGAGTGGGCCAGAGGGCCTTGCAGCCGGCCCTGGGGCGAACCCCGGGACGATCATCAGCAGCGGCGCGCGGTGACGCCGGGTGTCTGCGGGATGCGTGCCCGGGGCCGGGTTACCCGTCATCGCTCACGGAGCCGCCCGGTCGGCTGGTCCGGCGGCCGCCGTGAGAATGGCCAGGATGATCAGGATGGCCAGGGCGATGCCGAGGACAAGGGCCACTGCTCCGACCGTGGGGTGGTTCCAGAGGACCAGCGTCAGCGCTCCAGCGGCGATGACGCAGCCGGTGGTCCAAGACTTGTGGTCTGCCAGCCAGCGACCGGGGGTCCCGGTGCGCAGTCCGCCGCGGCTCAGTGCCCGGCCGGCGGCCGTCGTTCCCCGGTCCGTCACCACGCGGACGGCGCGGACGGAGCGTGCGGGACCGTACAGGAACGCGACCAGCGCCGTGATCACTGCCACGACCAGCAGGGTGCGCGTGCTGTCGCGCAGGAACCGGACGAACGTGTCGTAGATCGCCGCGGCCGCGTCGGTGGGCAGCGCCGTGGGCGGAACCGAGTCCAGGTAGACGCGTCTCATGACGGCGAGCGCGACCAGCAGCACGACCATCATCACGCCGATGCCCGTCGCGGTGATCATCAGCATCACCCGGTGTGCCGGAGCGGTCCACACGGCGAGCGCGGCGAACAAGACGGTCACGACGGGCAGCCAGGTGCCGAGGATGTCCAACAGCCGCATCGCGTCCTGTGCCTTGCCCAGCTCCTCCGCCTGGAACAGCGTGATCGTGCGGTCGGTGTCCGGGATGGCGGCGGCCTTGTCGAATCCCGCCTCGACGAGCCGCTCCCGTACCTGGTCGACAACTGCTCCCACGTCCAGCTGGACGGTGTCGCCCTCGGCGCGCACGGCCCCCTCGCGGTCACCGGTGAGCATGTTCACCACCGCGGCGTGTGAGCGGCGGTTGGCGCCCTCCCACACCTGCTCGAAGGCGTCACTGGTGATCACGCGGGTCACAGTGCGGTCCACCACGGTCCTGACAGCGTTGCGCAGCGGAACCTCCAGGGACTCTGCTCCCTCCACCACGCGGGGTGGTGCACCGGATTCCCGGAGGGCCCGGCCGAGCGAGTCCGCCACCGCCGCGACGTCCACGTTGGCCACGACCCGGTCCGTGAGCCGGTTGATCACGACTTCCTGCACGGCCGGCTCGGATGCCAGCGGCGCGACGGTCTCCACGTACCTGTCGGTGTCGGAGACGGTGTTTTGGACCCAGGCCGCGACCACGGCCAACGGGGCGAGCAGCAGGGCCAGCAGGAGGAGGACCGAGGAGCCGACCTGGCGTAGCCGGCGGTGGCGCACCGCCGCGTGACGGCGCAGTCGCTCGTATTCGGCTCGTTCCTCGGCGGTCACGACGTGTTTCTGGGGCGCGGATCCGCCGGAGTCCGGTGGTTCCGGGATCGCGGCCGGGTTCATGGGTGCTCCTCTCGGTGTGCGCCGCGGGTCGCAGCGACAGCCGCTCGGGATGAGGGTGAGGGACATCCCCGCACGGCTTCGGCGTCTGCACACCCGTCGAGGCGGCGGGCGCCGTGTCAGGGCGTCGTGGAGGTGTGCGTCCCCGTGGGGTGCGTCCTGCGGAGCGCGGCGCGCCATGCGAGGGCCACAACCGCCTCGGCCAGGCCGATCAGGACGAGCCACAGGCCGAGCAGCCGGGTCAGGGCGCGAGCGGACTCGGCCGGCAGCGCGAGCACCACGATGCCCGCGACGATGCCGAGCACGGCGGCGCCCAGGACGACCCCACGGTGCGGCAGGTTCTCGGCGGCAAGGGCGGTGTAGAGGGTGAGGATGCCGGACACCAGCCAGACCGCCCCGACGATCAGTGAGAGCGCGTTGATCGTCTGCAGCGGGTTCCGCAGACACAGCACTCCGGCGAGGATGTACAGCACGGCCATGAGGAGCCCAGGGAGCCGTTCGTGCCCCGCCCGTGCGAAGACGTCGACGAACCGGAACGTCCCGCCCACCAGCAGGTACAGGCCGATGAGCACCGCCAGGACGTGCAGCGTCGCATCCGGCCAGACCAGTATCAGGACACCCAGCACCAGGGTCGCGACGGCCGAGGCCAGAAGCCAGGTCCCTGAACGGCCGAGCCGTCCCAGTGCCTTCGCGGGGTCGTCCATCGGACCAGGGGCCGCCTCGTAGGGATCCTGGTCCTCTCCGTTCGGTGGTGCCGGACTACGCGGCATGGTCATGGCGCCTCCTCGTGTGATCGAACGGTCGATGCCGGGCCGCGGACGGGGCGGTGTGCGAGGACATGCCCTCACCAGGGTCACGTCCGCCTCCGGATGCCGGGGTCACCCACCACGGGTGATCCGGCGACGCCACCGTGGCCGTGAGAAGCAGCGCCCGACCATCGGCTCACAGGTCCGGGCAAACGAAGAGACACCAAGTGAACGATCCGCGCTGCCCGGACGGACCGCCCTTGGCCCGGACCCGGCGCGCGCCGTCGGTTCCACCCCGGCGGGTGGGCGTCGTCACCGCCGTCCTTTTTACCGCCCGCTGCCTCTCACGGCCGGAGACCATGGGCCCGGGCCCGCTCTCCGTGTTCAGCCGGCTGCGGGACGGCCCTGGCCTGTCCCACCGCTCGGGCAAGCCCATCGCCCCCGGCGGGATACCAGTGTTGCGGCGACCGCCTCGACCGTGGGTGCGCTCAGCGCGGAGCCCCGCTGAGGACTCCGCCGTTCACGGCGCGAGTGGCTGCCCTGCACCGCATGTCCGCTTCCGCTACTCCGGCAGCTGCCGCATCTCCAGGACATGGAGTCCCAGTGACTGGCAGCGTGCCAGCAGCCCGTACAGGTGTGCTTCGTCCACGACGGGGCCGAAGAGGACGGTCTGGCCGGACATCACCACGTGGCCCAGCTCCGGAAAGGCCTTGGCCAGCGTTTCTGAAAGGTGTCCCTCGACTCGGATCTCGTAGCGCACGAGCTGTCCTCCCATGGACTGCCTGGGACCGGCGGACGGCGCCCCCTCCCTACGATCGTGCGCCGCCGCTTGACCGTGGGGCCTCACCCGGTACAGGTGACCGTGGCCCTGCGGCGGGCCCTGCGGATCGACCGTTCTCAGTGCTTGAGAACGAATTTGAACGATATGATCAGCAGGCCGAGCAGCAGGTTGACCGATGCGGTCGCGGCCACAAGCCGTCGCGAAGCACCGGCGCGGTGTGCCGCAGCCACGGACCAGCCCACCTGCCCGGCGACCGCGACCGATAGAGCCAGCCAGAAGGCACCTCGCACGTCCAGGCCCAGGAGTGGGCTGATGGCCACCGCGGCGGCAGGCGGGACGGCGGCCTTGACGATCGGCCACTCGTCGCGGCACACCTGCAGCACGACCCGGCGGTCCAGGGCCTCTTCCGCCAGCCGCGCCCCGAACAGCTGGGCATGCACATGCGCGACCCAGAACACGACGCCGGTCAGCAACAGCAGCACCACCAGCTCCGCGCGCGGGAACGAGCCCAGGGAGCCGGCGCCGAGAATCACGGAGGCCGCGAGCATGGATCCGTACACGCCGCCCGTGTAGTCGGCGTGGGTTTTGGCCGGTTCGGTTCTGGTCATGTGGTGACTCCCTGCGCACTCAGCGCGTCGATCCGGTCGCTCCGGTCGGACTGTCGGTGCCCGGCTTGCGCGGACGGCTGTCCCGGGCGGTCGGCAGGTGAGGAGTGACCAGGAAACTGGCGAGAGCGATGCCGCCGGTGGCGAGGATCGCCGCCTTCAGGCCGTCCAACTGCGCGGATGCGTAGGAGTCCGCGATGGCGTCGACCTGGGACGACGGCAACCCGGCACGCTCGGCCGCCGAACGCACCTCATCGGTGGGAACGAAAGTGATCCCGGCTTCGAGAGCGACGCCGACCTGCTCGCGAGTCTGCTCGGACAGCTCCGCGTTGTCCGTCACCTGCGAGGTGAAGGCGTGGGCAAGCGCCCCGATGAGGATCGACCCGATGAGCGCGGTGCCCAGCGCGGAGCCCAGGTTCTGTGCCGTGAACTGGAGTCCTCCTGCCTCACTGCGTTCCTCCTCGCCGACGCCGGACTGGACGACGTTGCCCAGTTGTGAGGCGAGCAGGCCGACGCCCACGCCCAACAGGGCCATCGCTCCGGCGAACTGCGCGTCGTCGATGACCGGGTCGACGGTGGCGAGCAGCCACACGATGGCCCCCGCCAGGATGGCCAGGGCAAGCCGGACCACCCTGCGCGGCCCCCACACGCGTCCCAGGGAGGACGCGGAAAGAGAGGTCACCAGCATGGTGGCGGACACGGGGAGCAGACGCAGCCCCGTCTCGAAGGCGTCGAATCCCTGCACCACCTGTAGGTACAGCGGGATGGTGAAGAACAGTCCCAGCAGGATGAGGTTCTGGCTCAGCAGCGTCATCAGGGCGGACCGGAGCACGGGCCTGCCCAGCAGGGCCAAGTGCACGAGGGGGTCGGCGCCCTGGATCTCCCGTCGCCGTTCCCAGTGCCGGAAGAGGGACAGGACGGTCACGCCGGCGCCGACGACGAACAGTGTCGGGGCGAAGCCGAGGACGGTGAAGGGAGGGTTGCGGGGCTCTACCCATCCCCAGGTGCTGCTCTGCAGCACGCCGAGCACGCACAGCCCCAGCCCGGCCGCGGAGAGCGCCGCACCGACCCCGTCCAGCCGGGGGCGCGGGCCGGTCCGGGGGGAATCCGCGATCACCCGACGGCACAGCAGGACGGCCATCACCACCACTACCTCGCCGGCGAAGACCAGTCGCCAGGTCAGGTACGTCGTCACCCAGCCGCCCAGCAGCGGGCCGACGGCGATTCCGGCGCCGGCGAGCCCGCCGATGACCGCGTACGCGACGCCCGGTCCCGCCCGCGGTACGACTCCGCGACGAGGGCGGCCATGGCCGGCAGCACCATGGCGGCTCCGAGTCCCTCGATGACGGACCAGCCCAGCGTGAGGACCCACAGAGTGGGTGCCACGGCGGTCAGGGCCGACCCGACGCCGTAGACGGCCAATCCCAGAAGGAACATACGGCGACGCCCCAGGATGTCCCCGAACCTGCCGCCGATGATCATGAAGGCTGCCATGACCAGCGCGTACAGAGTGATGACGGCCTGGATCGCGGTGACCTCCGTGTCGAAGTCCTCGACCAACTGACTGATGGACACGTTCATGACCGAGGTGTCCAGGACCATGAGGAACTGGGCCGTACCGAGGACGATCAGAGCCCGCCAATGCTTCACGCTGTCCACCTCGCCATCCGGCCGGGCAGTGGCCTTCGCACGCCCCGCGCTCCCGCCCATCGCATCCCGAACACGCGCCTCGTGCCTCACCCGCCACGGGGGAAAGCGGCGTCCCGTGAAACGCGGGCGCCAGAGCTGTCACCAGGGCACGTTCACAGCAGCCGGAGGTCGCGCGCGCGGCGCACCGCGTCGCCTCGCCGGTTCACAGCCAGCTTCCGGTAGACGCTCTTGATGTGGGTCTTCACCGTGTTCACCGACACGTAGAGGTCGGCGGCGACCTCCTCCGTCGACATCATGCGGGCCAGCCGTTCCAGGACGTCGCGCTCGCGTCCGCTAAGCTCCACCGCCACGAGCGGCGGCGGGGAAGGCGATTCCGCCCCGGGTTGGTCACCGTGTCCAGGCAGGCCGGGTGTGAGCCAGCCTGCTGTCAGCTCATGGAGCGCAGGCGTGGCCAGGAGAGGCCGGATCCACGCTCCCGCACCGATGAACGGACGTCGCAGCCGCTCCCGGCGGGCGTCGAGGAGCGCCTGGGTGACGAGCTTGCGGGCGGTGGCGGTGTCTCCCGCGCTCTGCGCGGCCTGGGCTCTCACCAGTGCTGCCCTCACGGTCACCGCCGGCCCGGGCCGACCCCCGGCGCGGATGCTGTCGAGCAGGTCGATGGCCGCCCCGGCACGGCCGGCGGCAACCTGGATCGCCGCGGCCTCCACAGCGCACGCCGGCTGGGCACCGGTCACGCCCTGGAGCACCTCGGCGGCTTCGTCCGGCCGTCCTTCGGCCAGGTGGGCGGCCGAGGCGAACAGCGCTTCATGGGCTGCCGCCCAGGGTGAGACCACGGCGGCAGCGACGGCCGGGTCCGCCGCATCGACGGCGGCTCGTGCCTTGCCCCTGACCGACAGGAGGCGAGCCGTGGCGAGGGCTCGTCCCGCCGCCGTCACCGGATCACGCGTTCCCGACGGGAGCCGGGCCGTCTCGTCGAGGAGGGCCTGGGCCCGCCCCAGCTCATGGCGGTCGACGGCCACGGCGGCCAGGACCAGCTGCCCGATACCGGAGCCGGACGGCCGGGGCAGGCCGGCCCGTTCCGCATCCGGAACAGTCGCCAGAACCCTGCGCTCCGCCCGGCCGGGCCAGCCGTTCAGATAGTCGAGCAGGGCCAGGTGCTGCATCGAGTCCTCCCGGGACAGCACGGTGGCGGCCCCGCCGGGGCCGTCGGCCGCCGCTGTCAGGGCGGCGCGCGCGTCCTCGAAGCGCCCGGCCCACAGGCGGGCCGAGCCCAGATGGGTCAGCAGGAGAGAGTTCAGTTCGGGATGTTTGTCCAGGAGGTGTGCCGGGACCTCCTGGCGCAGTTCATCGGCCTTTTCGGCGGCCTTTTCGGCCCGTCCCGGACACCCGGTCAGTCGGGCGGCCAGCGCTTCGAGCAGCGCACAGCTCAGCCGAGCGGCAACCAACTGGGGCGCGTCGTCGGCCAGGTGCTCCTCGGCGCTGCGCAGGCGGGCCAGTCCGCGGTCGAGGTCGTACCGCGACAGGTTTCGGGCCGCACGCACGAGGTCGGCTGCGGGGCTTCTGGCTTCGAACCCCATGGGGGAGAACAAATCGGTCAGGTCACCTGAGCGCGGGCCGGTGAAGAGCTGTCCGATCGCCAGGTCCTCGACGAGGGCGCCGGCGACGAAATCCCAGTCTCTCGCGGCGGCCCCGTGGGCGAGTGTCTCCGGCAGGAATTCGGAACGGTGCAGCCACCGCGCGGCACGCCGGTGGAGTTCCGGTTCCAGGCCGGGCAGGCGCTCACGCAGATGGGCCCGGAGTATCTCCCCGAACAGCGGGTGGAGCTGGTACCACGAGTGCCCGAGGTGCTCGACGAACGCGTTGGCGCGATGCAGCCCGGCGAGAATGGGCTCGGCATCGGTCCGCAGGGTCAGCGCGTTGGCCAGGCCGGGACAGAAGCGCTCCAGGACACTGACGCGCAGCAGGAGGTCCTGTGTCTCCTCCGGCTGTCCCTTGAGGACCTCCGCCAGCAGGAAGTCCGCGACCGTGCTGCGGTCCGCCTCGAACTCCTTCAGGTAGAGCTCCGGGTCGGCACTGTCCTGAGCGGCCAGTGCGGACAGACGCAAACCGGCGGCCCAGCCCCGTGTGCGGTTCACCAGGGCGCCCGCGGCGTGGACCGGGAGGCTCAGACCGTGCATCTCAAGGAGTGCGACGGCCTCCTCGGGGGTGAAGGCCAGCTCGGCGGCGCGGATTTCCGTCAGCTCGCCGGCCGCCCGGTAGCGGTGCAACGGCAGCAGGGGTTCGGTGCGGGTGACGAGCATGAGGTGCAGGCCCCGCCCGGCGTGGTGCAGGACGAATTCCAGCTGCTCCGTGACTTCGGGAGCGGTCACGCGGTCGTACTCGTCGAGCACGAGGATCACGGGCCGGTCGCGATCGTTCAGCTCGGCGGCGAATGCCGACAGCAGCCTGTGGTCCACGCCGGTCGCGTCCGCGGGGGCCTTGACCGCGTCGGACGGCGGTGCACCACCAGCGCGCAGGGCCTGGAGGAGGTATGCCCAGAACACCCCGGGGCGGCGGTCCCCCACTTCGACGGTGAGCCAGGCGACGGGCGGCCGCTGTCCGGCGGCCCAGGCTGCGGTGAGCAGGGTTTTGCCGGCCCCGGCCGGTCCGTTGACCAGGGTCAGCGGCGTCTCGCGAGCCTGGTCGAGGTGGTCGACGAGCCGCTGCCGTCGCAGGAACGTGGCGGGCCTGGCCGGAAGGGCGAACCGGGTGCTCAGGAACGGGTCTCCGAGGGGATCGGCGAATGGAACGGTCGGTCCTTGGGCGTCCTCGTGCGTCTCGGCCACGGCGATCATCACCCCTGTCCGCAGGGTCACGTCACGGGCGGCGCTCCCTCCTCCAGCATCCCAGCCTCTCCCCCACGGCGCGCGGCACACCGGGCCACTGGCCTGTTCACCAGCCCTTATGTTCCTGCCGGCGGGAGGGTGCAGGGGGCTTGCCGTCGATCCCGTCCACCCGCTCCCTGCCGAGGAAGATGTCGCTGGTGGCCTGCATCAGCCGCCGGCCCGAGACCACCCGCTCGCCCTGATTGCTGGTCGACTCATATGTCTGGCCGAGCGACAGCGCCAGCCTGGTATGCGGGCGAGAAGAAGGTGGGGCGGCCCGGCGGTACCGCGTCCCAAAGCTCGCTTGATCCGTGACGGGGTGGTCCGCTCGGACGCCTACGTGGGTCCCTTCGTCCTGTACGGAGTGCAGAGCGAAGTCCGGGCCCGGGAACTCGCGGCTGCCTCGCATGTCGCCCTCCACGGCGCCCTGGAGCCCTGGCCACCCTGGGCCCGCCGCGCCATGACCAGGGGGCGGGCGCGCAGGTCAGGACCGCGGGTGCAGCACTCGGGGAAGGGGCCGGTGGTGGTCCTCGATTTCGGCGTAGTGGTGATGCGTACGTCGTACGGGCCGGGCACGCCCACCTCGTCGAGTCGGGTGGCGTCCCCGCACAGCACCGGCGAGCCGCGCGGTCGTCTGCCCTGCGGCGGGCGGTTGCGCCAGCCGGGAACTCTGGTGCGAGGGCGTTGTGCCCGCCCGCACTGCGTTGTCCCCGCACGCGCGACACCGAGGACGGAAGGGCTGCTGTCAGCTGTGGTGCCTTTGCCGTACCGGCTGTGGCCCCTATTCGCGGAAGGCATCGGCCTCCGCCCCCCGCTCACCTGCCCGCACACGGCTGCTTCCTTCTAAGCTGGAACGTGCGTGCCCGCGAGCCGTCCAGCCGCTGAAGGGGCCCTGGCCGCCCGCGGTCCGGTGCGGAGGCAGGCGATGGCTGAGACGGGGCATCCCTCAGGCGCTCAGGCGGGTTCTCGCTACCTGCCGATCGCCGATCACGGCCTGATCGGCGACCTGCGTACGGTGGCCCTGGTCGGGACCGACGGCACGATCGACTGGTACTGCTGCCCGTCATTCGACGCCCCCAGCGTCTTCGCGTCGCTTCTCGACGCCGATCGCGGCGGATCCTTCGCCCTGGCCGCCGCTGTGGCGGCGCGGACCAAGCAGTTCTACTTCCCCGACACCAATGTCCTGATCACCCGCTTCTACACCGAGGACGGCGTCGGGGAGGTACAGGACTTCATGCCGGTGACCGACAACCCCTACGAAACGGAACGCCACCGGCTCATCCGCCGCGTCGTCTGCGTGCGGGGCGCCATTCCCTTCCGGGTTCACGTCGCCCCACGCTTCCACTACGGCACCGCCGCGCACACCCTGCGGATGTCCCCCGACGCCGCCGTCTTCAGCTGCGCCGACACCCGCCTCGCCCTGACGGCGACGGTGGCGCTGGAGCGCGACGGCACCGACGTGCGAGCCGACTTCAAGCTGGGCGAAGGCGAGTCGGCAGTGTTCGCGCTCGACCAGATCGGCGACGACATCACCCAACGGGGCTGCGCCCACGCGGAAGCCGAACAGCAGTTCACCGCCACGGTCGCCTACTGGCGAGGCTGGCTGCGCCAGTCCCGATACCGCGGACGCTGGCGGGAAATGGTGCACCGCTCCGCCCTCACCCTCAAACTCCTCACCTACGCCCCGACCGGTGCCATCGTCGCCGCCCCGACCACCAGCCTGCCCGAGCAACTCGGCGGAGAACGCAACTGGGACTACCGCTACACGTGGATCCGCGACGCCGCGTTCTGCGTCTACGCCCTGCTCAGACTCGGCTTCTCCAGCGAGGCCGAGGCATTCATCACCTTCCTCACCGCCCACATCCGCCGTGGCGAACACGACGCCTTGGGACCCTTGCAGATCATGTACGGCATCGACGGCCGCACCGACCTGACCGAGAGCGAACTCCCCCACCTCGAGGGCCACCACGGATCCGCTCCCGTACGGATCGGGAACGCCGCCGCCGACCAGCTCCAGCTCGACATCTACGGAGCCCTCATCGATTCCGTCTACCTCTACGACAAGTGGGCACAGCCCATCTCCAGCGATCAATGGGACGACGTGTGCGCCCTCGTCGACTGGGTGTGCGCCCATTGGGACCAGCCGGACGAAGGGGTATGGGAAACGCGCGGCGGACGTAAGAACTTCACCTACTCGCGCCTGATGTGCTGGGTCGCGATCGAACGGGCGATCCGCATCGCCAACCGACGCGGCCTGCCCGCCGACCTGCCACGCTGGCAGCATTGCCGCAACACCGTCTACCGGCGGATCATGGACCGCGGCTGGTCGGATCGACGCCATGCCTTCGTCCAGCACGAAGGCGCGGACGTCCTCGACGCAGCCGTGCTGATGATGCCCCTGACGAAGTTCATCGCACCCACCGATCCGAAATGGCTCTCCACACTGGATGCGATCACGCGGGACCTGGTCTCCGACTCCCTCGTCTACCGCTACGACCCCCGCTCCAGCCCCGACGGACTGCGCGGCGACGAAGGCACGTTCTCCATCTGTTCCTTCTGGTACGTCGAGGCACTCGTGCGAGCGGGTCGCCTCGGCGAAGCACAGCTGGCTTTCGAGAAGATGCTCACCTACGCCAACCATCTCGGCCTGTACGCCGAGGAGATCGGGCGGACCGGAGAGCAACAGGGCAACTTCCCGCAGGCATTCACGCACCTGTCCCTCATCAGCGCGGCCTTCAACCTGGATCTGGCACTGGGTTAGGCCGAGAGAGGCACGTCGGCATGGAGACCGGAACCGCCTGCCGCGGACGCTCCGTTGACACCTTCCGCCCCCGCATGCTTGCATCCCGCCATGCCGTCGCCTGTGCCTCTGACTCGCCGCCGCACCGTGGACCTCGTCCGCGTGGCCGCGGCGCTGTGTCGGACGTCCGGCTGACCACGCGCTTCCTTCTGCGTCTGACAACCACCTTTCATCGCGGGCTTGTTCGCGCACAAGGCGACCGCACCGACGGGATGCCCGTGCCGGCCCGCGCCCGCACAGCCCCTCTTCCGCTCCTTTGCTCCCATCGCGAGGACCGCCATGCCGTCGCCCACTCCCGCAGGCCATCCCCACGAAACCCACTACGACCGCCGCAGGCTGCACCAGTGGCTCACCGGCGAAGCCAGGGCCGACGGAGTCACACGCCGTCGGCTGCTCACCCTGCTGGCCGCCACCGCCGCCGCCGGGACCGCGTTCGGCACCCCGCGGTCCGCCCACGCAGCCGACAGGCCGATCGTCAAGCCCCTGCCACCCCAGTGGTTCATCGAGCGCGGCACCAACGCGGAGACCCGCTGGGAGGCGCTGCGCGGGACGGGCCACCACACCCCCAACGAGCTGTTCTTCGTGCGCAACCACACCTCCACTCCCGTCCTGGATGCCGACGACTGGCGGCTGAGGCTGTGGGGAAGCGGGCTACGCGGCTCCCCGGGTGAGGACCGGCCGCGGGAGTTCGGATACGACGATCTGCGAGCCCTGCCGGCCGTCACCCGTACCGCCTTCGTCGAGTGCGCCGGCAACGGGCGCTCCTACTTCACGACCCAGCAGGGCCAGACGGTCACCGGCACTTCCTGGACCTTGGGAGCGATCGGCGTCGCACGCTGGCGCGGGGTGCGCCTGGCCGACGTGCTGCGCAGGGCCGGGTTGTCCCCCTACGCCGTGGACGTACAGCCGCGTGGCCTGGACGCCGACTACGTCAGCGGCGGCGAGAACCTGGGGCGGGTACGCCGCCCGCTGCCGCTGGCCAAGGCGCTGGACGACGTACTGCTCGCCTACGAGATGAACGGTGAGCCGCTTCCCTACGACCACGGCTATCCGGTGCGGGTGCTGGTTCCTTCCTGGGTGGGAATCGCGTCGATCAAGTGGGTCGGCGACATCGAGGTGTCCGCGCAGCCGCTCTACTCGCCCTGGAACACCACCTTCTACCGGCTGTTCGGCCCCTCCCACCCGGAGGGCGGCAGTGCGCCGCTCACCCGTCAGGCCACCAAGAGCGCCTTCGAGCTGGCGGCCGGGGCCACGTTCACGGCAGGCCAGAAGCATGTACTGCACGGTCGGTCATGGTCGGGCGCGGGCCCCGTCACCCGGGTCGACGTCAGCACCGACGGCGGGGCGAACTGGCGGCCCGCCCACCTGCACGACCGTCCCCGCGCCGGAACCTGGACCCGCTGGTCCCTCGGCTGGCGGCCCGACGCGCTCGGCGCCACTGATCTGCTGGCCCGCGCCACGGACACGGCCGACCGCACTCAGCCGGATACCGCCGTGCCGAACACGCAGGGCTACCTGTTCGACGGGGTGGTGCGGCATCCGGTGAGCGTGGTCTGAGAGACAACCCTCCCATCCAGCGCCTCCCGGGCGGGCCCGGGCCGCCGCCACAGCCTCGCAGCGCCGGATGGCCAACATGGGCGATGTGGCGGCAGGACGTTCATCGGATCGTTCACGAATCGCCGGTGGGGCACGTGACTCACCGGTGATTCGTCGTTCCTGGAGCCTTCGGTGCCACGGCGAGGGTTCCCGCGGACTCGGTCCGCTTCGCTTCGGGCCACGTCGGTCCGAGACCGCTGCCGAGCACAGGATCCGGGCATCGCGCCACGTCCGCCGCCGGATCCATGCGCGGACGTCCCCCGCCTGCCGCGCACCTGCCCCGTCGCACCAGCACGGGCCCCGTCCTGAGCCGCGCCCGCCGGGCCGGTCACTGATACTGGGAAAATGGGCAAACTCGGGCGCTATGTCCCAGCGAGCCGACGGGCCGACCGCGTGCCACCGAAGGCCGGGCCGCCGGAAGCCGGCCCGAAGGCTCGTCACCGTTCGGCCGGCCGACGTCTGCTGTCGTGGCGGAAACCGCGCAGCGTCGCCAGTCAGGTCTTCCTGCTGCAACTGGTGGTCGTCCTCCTGCTCATCGCCACGGCCGTGGTCGCGCTCGTGGTCCAGGACCGCAACCGCGCGATCCAGGAAGCCGGCGACCGGTCACTGGTCGCGGCCGAGTCGTTCGCGAACGCCCCGGGCACCGCGGAGGCGATGGAGAGCGACGCCCCGACGGCGGCACTCCAGCCACATGCCGAGGCAGTGCGCCGGAAGACCGGCGTCGACTACGTCGTGGCGCTGAGCCCCTACGGCTTCCGGTGGACCCACCCGGACCCGGACCAGATCGGGAAGCACGTCTCCACCTCCTACAGCCAGGCGCTCGAAGGCGAACCCCACCAGAACACGTTCGACAGCAGTCTGGGGAAGGCCGTCGACTCGACGGTGGCCGTCTTCGACGAGAACGGGACCGCCGTCGGCCTCGTCACCGTGGGGGTCACGGTGGACAAGGTGACCAGCGTGGTGCAGCACCAACTGCCGGTGATCTTCACCGCCGGCGGGTCGCGCTCCTGCTGGCCGCGGGTGGGTCGGCACTGGTCAGCGGGCGTCTGCGGCGCCAGACGCAGGGTCTGGGGCCGGTGGAGATGACTCGCATGTACGAGCACCACGACGCGGTGCTGCACGCGGTCCGAGAAGGCGTGATCATCCTGGACGGCGGCGGAAGGCTGCTGCTGGTCAACGACGAGGCGCGCCGACTGCTCGCACTGCCGCCGGAGGCCGAGGGCAGACCGGTCACCGAACTCGGGCTGAACCCGGCACTGGCCGAACTGCTGGGATCGGGCCGGGCGGCCACGGACAAGGTCTTCCTGGCCGGGGACATCCTGCTCGCGGTCAGCGTGCGGCCGGTGGGCCTGCAGGCGGGGAGCGTGGCCACCCTGCGGGACACCACGGAGCTGCGCGCCCTCGCGGGCCGGGCGGACGTGGCGGGCGGACGCCTGCAACTGCTCTACGAGGCCAGCACCCGGATCGGTACCACCCTCGACATGAAGCGCACCGCCGAGGAGCTGACCGAGGTGGCGGTCCCACGCTTCGCCGACTTCGCCACCGTCGAGCTGGTGGAGCCCGTGCTGGAAGGCGGTGAACCGACGGGGGCGAATATGGAAATGCGCCGTATCGCCACCGCGGGCATCCGGGACGACGTGCCCCTTTACCCCGCCGGGAGACGTATGCACTACGCGCCCGGCAACCCCGTGGCCATCGGCATGACCACCGGCCGACCGGTCCTGGTGGCGGACCTCGCCATGGCCGACGGATGGCGGGTCCAGAACCCGGAGCGGGCCCAGAAGGTCATCGAGTTCGGTATCCACTCCATGATCTCGGTGCCGCTCCAGGCCCGAGGTCAGCTGCTGGGGGTCGTGGAGTTCTGGCGTTCGGAGCAGGCCCCCTTCGAGCAGGACGACCTGTCCCCCGCCGAGGAACTCGCCGCCCGGGCGGCCGTGTGCATCGACAACGCGCGTCGATACACCCGCGAGCACACCACGGCCGTCACTCTCCAGCGCAGCCTGCTGCCCGGCACACTCCCCGAGTTGTCCGCCCTGCAGGTCGGGCACCGGTACCTGCCCGCCCAGGCGGGGGTGGGCGGCGACTGGTACGACGTCATCCCGCTGCCGGGAGCCCGGGTGGCCCTGGTGGTCGGCGATGTCGTCGGACACGGTCTGCACGCCGCCGCGACGATGGGTCGCCTGAGGACCGCGGTGCACAACTTCGCCGCCCTGGACCTGCCTCCGGACGAGCTTCTCGCGCACCTGGACGACCTGATCACCCGGATCGACGAGGACGCGGCGGCCGAGGGCGACACCGAGGCCGTCACCGGTGCCACCTGCCTGTACGCGGTCTACGATCCGGTCTCCGGGCAGTGTGTTCTCGCCCGGGCCGGCCATCCCGGTCCCGCGCTGGTCTCGCCCGACGGCTGCGTGACCTTCCCCGACATCCCCGTCGCCCCGCCACTCGGCGTGGGAGGAGGTCTACCGGTCGAGACGGCCGTACTCCGGCTGGCAGCCGACAGTCGGCTGGTCCTCTACACCGACGGCCTGGTCGAGGCCCGCGGCCGTGACATCGACACCGGGCTCGGCATGCTGAGGGAGGCGCTCGCCCACACGGACGGCGCCAATCCCGACGACACCTGCCGGGCGGTGCTCGACGCGATGCTGCGCACCAGATCGAGTGACGATGTCGCCCTGCTCGTCGCACGCACCCGGCTGCTCGACCCGGAGCAGATCGAGGAGTGGGAGGTGCCCGACGACCCCGCGGCCGTCTCCCGGATCCGCGCCGAAGCCACCCGAAGGCTGGAATCCTGGGGGCTCGGCGGGACCGCCTTCACGACCGAGCTGATCCTCAGCGAACTGGTGACGAACGCCATCCGGTACGGAGCGAGCCCCATCAGCCTGCGGCTGCTGCGCGACCGCGACAGCCTGATCTGCGAGGTCGCCGACGGCACCAGCACCTCCCCGCACCTGCGCCGCGCGGCCTTCACCGACGAAGGCGGCCGTGGTCTGTTCCTCGTCGCGCAAATGTCCCGCCGCTGGGGAACCCGGTACACCGACCGAGGCAAGATCATCTGGGCTGAGCAGGCGCTCGACGCCGGAGCCGCCGGGGACCTGAGCGGTCTCCTGATGGCGGACCTGTGAAGCGGCACGGAAGTCGGACGGCCACCCCGTTGGGGTGCGGAAATCGGACCGTCGCCCGGTGGGGTGCGCACGCCCGGAGCGTTCAGGAGCCGTCATCGGCCGTGAAGTACGGGATCTTCGCCGGGTCCTGCCCGAAAGCGGCCCCGAGATAGACGGCCGACAGTTTCGTGAGCGTTCCGTCGTCGATCAGCTGCCTGATGATCCGGTCCAGCTCGTCCTTGTTGAGTGACCCCTTCGGGTACAGGGCGCCGTACCCCTGGTCGGTCCTGTACTGGCCCACCAGGCGCACCCGGCTCTCCCGCTTCTGGGGATACGCCAGCAGAATCGTCGTGTCGTGGATGACCGCGTCGATCCGTCCCTCCTCCAGCGCCGTGACCATCTCCGGATCGTTGGCGAAGGCCGTGACGGGCTTGGTCGGCTTGAGGCGTTTCTCGACGAACTCCTCGCCCGTGGTGCCCTCGGCCACTCCGATGCGGACGTCACGGATGTCGTCCTCGCCGGTCTTCTCACCGTCCCTGATCAGAACTCCCAGAGTCGAGGAGAGGTAGGGCGGGGAGAAGTCGGCGACCTCGCTCCGTTCCGGAGTGATCGTGATCTGTGCCAGGGCCAGGTCGAAGTCCGTGGTCCGGCCGGACACGACCTCCGGAAAGGGGGCGTTCTCCACCTTCAACCGGTCGAGTCCGGACCGGTGGGCGATGTTGGCGGCCATGCAGTACTCGTAGCCGCTCTTGAGGGAGTCCGGGGTGTCGCCGTTCCACCAGCCGGGCGCGGGCAAGGTCGTCTTGACCGTGAGGGCGCCCGCCGTCTCGGGTGACAGGCGAAACTCACCGCGATGCCCGGAGACCGGGCAGTCGCCGTACTGAGGGGTCGACGACTCCGACCCTCCCTGGTCACAAGCCGATGTCGCGACGATGAGCGCCACGCTGACAGCCAGGGAGACGATCGCTGCCGCGGCGCGCATCATTGCACCTCCGGTAGGGGCATAATCTTTGCTTCACCATAAATCACCCCAAACCATACGACTGCCGGAGTCACGCGGGAGGACTCCGGAGCGCGCGTCGGGTCACCCGTCCTGCGGCGGTCTCGGACTGGCCGACCGAAAGCGCGAGCCGTGTCGCCTCCGCGCCGTGTCCCCGTCATGCCGCACCCACCCCGCGTGATCAGCCTGGCAGCTACGGGCTTACAGGGCGAGCGTGACGACGTGCTCTCGCCCGGGCCTGCCGACAGATCTCTGGCGCGGGACACCTCGGACGCCGGCGACAGCCCAGGCAAGCCATGCCGTCAAGGGTCAGCTTGACTCGCGGACGACGAGTTCGTTCGGCATGATCACCGGGTCCGTGGGACCGCCGTCGATGAGGCTGAGAAGCAGGTGTACGGCGGCGGTTGCCTGGTCGGCCATCGGACTGCGCACGGAGGTGAGCGACGGGGTGGTGTAGGAGGCGGCTTCTATGTCGTCGAAGCCGACGACGGCGACGTCTTCGGGGACGCGTCGCCCTGCTTGGTGGAGTGTGCGCAGGGCGCCGATCGCCATCAGGTCGTTGGCGGCGAACACGGCGTCGAGGTCGGGGTCGTCCTCCAGGAGTTGGCGCATCGCTTCGGCGCCGGAGCCCCTGGTGAAGTCTCCCAGCGCCACGATGGAGCGCCGGCCGGTGTCGCGCAGCGTGTGGCGGTAGCCGTCGAGACGCTCGCGTGCCTCGTGGAGTTCGAGCGGTCCGGTGATGGTGGCGATCCGGCGTCGGCCTCGTTCCAGGAGGTGGCGCACGGCCAGCGCCGCTCCGCCGGCATTGTCCAGGGCCACGTACGGGACGTCCTGTGATGAGGTCCGGTTGAAGGAGACGACCGGCAGGCCCTGCCTGGACAGTGCGGCCGGCAGCGGGTCCGTGCCGTGCAGGGCGACGAGCAGCACGCCGTCCACGTGCGCGCCGGCGATGTACTGCTCAACTCTGGTTCGGCTCTGGTCCGATTCGGCGAGCATGAGCACGAGCCGCTTTCCGGCGGTCTCGAGCTCTCTGCTGACGGCGCGGACCACGGCGGAGAAGAGGGGGTCGTCGGAGACGACTCCCTGGGGCGGGTCGGAGACGACCACGGCGAGGGTGTCCGTGCGACGGGTGACGAGGTTGCGTGCCGCCCCGTTGGGGACGTAGCCCAGTTCGTGTACGGCTTGCATGACGACGTCCCGGATCTGGGGGGCAACCGTCGTCTCGCCGTTGATGACGCGGGAGACGCTCGATTTGGACACGCCCGCCCGGGCGGCGACCACTTCGAGAGTGGGGCGCTTCATACCTGTCCGTCCCCTGCGCCGCCGCCCGGGTTCGTGCTCGGGGAGGGGTTTCTCATCAGGGCGACCTCCGGCTCTGCGTCGTGACGATGCAAGCAGCGTATCTGCAGGCAGGGGCGACGCGAGGGTGCCAGGGACCCCATCTCCGTTTGCCTCACCACTGCGGTGCCCACCCGACGCGAGGTTCCCGAGAAATCGCTCCCCGAGAGTGACGTGCCGGTTTCGGCGCTGTTTTTACGAGGTGACAGGGGCCTTGACAGCCTTTACCCACCCCTCCATTCTCCGATGAGGGAGCGCTCCCTCACCTCACCCCCACCTGAGGAGTCGCCCATGCCAACGCTGTTACGTCGCTTCGGACTACTTCTGGCCGTCGCGGCCTCGTTGCTCGCGTTCGTCGCACTGCCCGTTCCCGCTGCCCAGGCGGCGGAGGTGTTGCTTTCCCAGGGAAGGACCGCCGTCGCCTCGAGCACGGAGGGAGTCTTCGGCGCCGGCAGCGCCGTCGACGGCGACGCCGGGACCCGGTGGTCCAGCGCGTTCGCCGATCCGCAGTGGATCCAGATCGACCTCGGAACCACGGCCGAGGTCAGCCGTGTCGCGCTCAACTGGGAAGCCGCGTACGGCAAGGCGTTCAGGATCGAGGTGTCGAACGACGCCCAGAGGTGGACCGTCGTTCACGAGACGGCCACGGGTACAGGCGGCGTCCAGAGCCTGGCTGTCGCCGGGACGGGCCGCTACGTACGCCTGTACGGCACCCAGCGTGCCACTTCCTACGGGTACTCACTGTGGGAGTTCCAGGTGTTCGGTGCCTTCGGCGCAGGCGACCCGGGCGGTGACACCAACAGGCTGCTCTCCTACGGCAGGACGGGCTCGGCCTCTTCGTCGCAGAGCGATCAGAACTGCTGGGAGTGCACGCCGGCCAGGGCCTTCGACCGCGATCCGGCTTCACGCTGGGCGACGAGTGCTACCACGGGTTGGACAGATCCGGGCTGGATCGCCGTCGATCTCGGCGCGACGGCGCACATCAACAAGGTCGTCCTGCAGTGGGATCCTGCCTATGCCAAGTCCTTCCAGATCCAGGTCTCGCCGAACGGAGCCGACTGGACGCCGATCTACTCGACGACGACCGGTACGGGCTTCAAACAGACGCTGACCGTCTCCGGCAACGGCCGCTACGTACGCATGTACGGCACCGAGCGTGCCACCCCTTACGGCTACTCGCTGTGGGAGTTCCAGGTGTACGGCACCGGCGGTGATCCGATACCGGCTCCGCCCCTGCCGAGCGACCCCGCGAACCCGCCACGGCTGGTGTGGAGCGACGAGTTCGACGGCGCCGCCGACACCAAGCCCGATGCCTCGAAGTGGAGGTCCGATCCGGGTACCGGACCTAACAACGAGCTGGAGTACTACACCGATCATCGCAACGCCGCCCTGGACGGCTCCGGGCACCTGGTGATGGAAGCGCGCAGGGAGGCCACCGCCGGATCGTCGTGCCCGCGTGATCCGCTGAGCGGCAGCGGCACGTGCCAGTACACGTCGGCGCGGATGAACACCGGTGCGACGTTCCAGTTCACCTACGGGCGGGTCGAGGCACGCATCAAGGTGCCCAAGGGCAACGGCCTGTGGCCCGCGTTCTGGATGATGGGCGCCGACTTCCTGACAGGCCGGCCCTGGCCGTACAACGGCGAGATCGACATCGTCGAAGTCCTCGGCAAGGACGTGAAGACCGCGTACTCGACCGTCCACGCACCGGCCTACAACGGCGGAGGCGGGATCGGCTCGCCGTACACGCTGCCCGGGAACGCCGACTTCTCCGACGACTTCCACACCTGGGCCGCCGACTGGAACAGCAAGGGCATCACGTACAGCCTGGACGGCCGGACCGTGTTCTCCCTCGACAAGGACGAGGTGGAGCGGACCCGCGGACCGTGGATCTTCGACCACCCGCACTACATGATCCTCAACCTCGCGGTGGGAGGGGACTGGCCGGGCCCGACAGACGCCACCACACCCTTCCCGTCCAGGATGCTCGTCGACTACGTGCGGGTCTATCAGTAGCCTCCCCGGGCTCCGCGAAGCTCCCGGGCCGCTCCGCCGCCTCCTCGGGGCGGCCCGGGACAACTGACCCAGGACCAGGGGACGCTCCTGCTCCTGCTCCTTCTTCTCCACCGCTGTGCTCACAAGGAGCCAGCTGTTCCGTTCCCCTTGATCCGACGCTCGTGAGGAAGTGAGATGCGCAGATATCCCATCCCTGTGTACACGCTGTTGGCGGGAGCCTTGGCGGTCGTGCTGGCAGCTGCCCTGAGTCTGACGGTCTCGGCTCAGCAGGCCCGTGCCGCCACGGTCACCGTCCAGGCCGAGTCCTACGCGGCCCAGTCGGGCGTCGCGTTGGAGGCGACCGCGGACACCGGTGGCGGTCAGAACGCGGCGTTCCTCGCCAACGGCGACTGGATGCGCTTCGACAACGTCGACTTGGGCGCGGCCGGCCGCCTGACCGTTTCGGCCCGGATCGCTTCCGCGGCCGGCTCGGGCACAGTGGAGTTGCGCACGACCAGCCTGACCGGGCCGCTGCTCGCAGTCGTGCAGACCTCACCGACCGGCGGCTGGCAGAACTGGGTGACCCGGGCCACTGACGTCGCCACCCATCCCACCGGGCCGCAGACGGTGTTCGCCGTGCTGCGCGGCGCGACGAGCGACGACTTCGTCAACATCAACTGGTTCTCCTTCGTCGGCGAGGGGGACAGCGCAGCGAGTGGATGGGTCCCTGTCGACCAGGCCAAGTGGAACGCCCAGCTGACGCAGTTCCGTGCGATGACGCCGGCCGCGGTGCCCCCCGGTGTGGTCCGGGTCCCGGAGTTCAACGCCACCTGCTCCTACAGTCACTCCAAGCCGGACGACCCCATCGTCCTGCCGGGGCTTCCCGGTGCGTCCCACATGCACAGCTTCTTCGGCAACAGGAGCACCGACGCGTTCTCCACGACCGAGTCACTGCTGACCAACACTCCCACCAGTTGCGCCCCGGCCAATGATCTCTCGGCGTACTGGATCCCCACTCTGTACGAGGGCGGCAAGGCCGTCGAGGCCGAGGGCATGATCGTCTACTACGGTTCACGGCTGCCCGACCCGTCGGCGACCGTGCCCTTCCCCCAGGGTTTCCGCATGATCGCAGGCGATGCCAAGGCGCAGACGCCCACACCCGCGGGATCGCCCGGCCAGTTCTGGTGCGCCGGCGAGGGCGGCGAGATCGGCCGCAGCGCCGACGGCAACTGGCGGTCTGCGCCCCGAAGGCCCACCTCACCCACCAACTCGTCTTCCCCGACTGCTGGGACGGCAAGAACCTGGACAGCCCCGACCACAAGTCGCACGTCGCGTTCACCTACGACGGCAAGTGCAGCGGCGCCTACCCCGTCGCCATCCCGAACGTCTCCTTCGTCATCAGCTACCCCACGAGCGGCAGCGCGGCAGGTTTCCGGCTTGCCTCGGGCATGGCATCGTCCATCCACGGAGACTTCTTCAACGCCTGGGACAACACCGCTCTCGGGCAGCGTGTGAAGGACTGCATCACCCAGAAGGCCAAGTGCAACTCCGCCGGCGCCTTCTGACCCTGCGGTCGGCATGCGCCGTGGCCATGGCGCTGCTGGCTGTCGGCTGCACCACGCAGCCGACAGCCAGCACGTCGCCGACAGCCGGCGCATCGCCGTCGGTGGCCTTCAACGCCACCGACACCGCATGGATCCAGCTGATGATCCCCATGGACGAGCGTGCACAGCTCCTGACCGATCTGGCTCCCTCACGCACGACAGACCCGGGCCTGACAGCGATGGCAGCCAAGACAGGATCACGACTGCGCGAGGACCTGCGACGCCTGCGCGCCTTGCTGCGACTCTCAGGCGTTCCCGACACCCGCCCTCATGAGGGGCACAACATGCCCGGCATGGTCAGCCTCACCACCATCGAGAAGGCAGCCGCCACGACCGGGCAGACGTTCGACACGATCGTCACCGCCGCGCTGCGCGCCCACTTCACCCAGTCCCGGATGCTCTGCGCCAGCGAACGCACCTACGGCCAGGCCGACAAGGCCAAGGAACTGGCCGCGGACATCGCGACGAACACAGCGGAACAGATCTCCTGGCTGGACAGGCTGCGCCCGGCGCAGGCTGTGCCGGGCGGCAACACTGCGGCGACGCGACCGTAGGCGCGGCAGGCTCGGCAAGGCACCGGCGCCGGAGTTGCCCACGTCATCCACGGAACGCGCGGCACGCATGGCGGCCGAGGACCCTGCCGCATTCGCATGCGCGGCCCTGCGTCGAGCTGGGCTTCGGCTCGGACCTGACGTGTCGGCGGCGCCTGGCCGCCTCCACTGACGTGGACAAGGCCACGACGTACGGCGGCATGCCCTCGGTGCGCTTCGTCACCGAGGCCACCGGCCGAACCAGTCCCTGGCATCCTGACTGGTCAACAGGACGATCACGAGGAATCCGGCTCCGATACCGAAGCTCCAGGAGCCATCATGGACCAGCGCACCGATCGCGCAGAGGCCGGCAACGACGGAGCCGACGACGACCGCGCCGATACGGACGCGATCGCCGCCGTGTCCGAACTGCGCAGCGATGACCACCGAACCCACGGCCAGCATCCCGAACGGGAGCACCTTGAGGAGCAGCAGGCCCACGATCAGCTCGCCCATGGCGCCGGTCCCGAGGGTGCCGGCTTCCGCCACGAACCACAGGGCAGGGAGAAGGCTCCCGGCACCTATGACGAGGAGCAGGGCGCAAACGGACTTGACGCTGCGGGGCATCTGGCTCATGCGGGGTCCTTCGAACGGGCTTAGCTGGAGGGGAGCATGCTTCATGACCGCAGCCGTGGACGCACAGGATACGAGCGGGTGAGCGCCGGACGGGCCATGGCCGCCGAAGTTGTTATCCGGGACCGGTGCCGTTCGCCCGCCCCCTTGCGTAGGAGTCCGACGGCTGCCTCGACGGAGCGCATGCCGGCGGGAATCCGGCCGTGGAGTTCCGATCATCGGCCACCACCGCCACGGAGGGCCGACCGCTCGGGCACCGCCTGTCCGCTCGCCCTCATATCCACATCTCTCGACGCCACCCTCGCAGATGATCACACCCGGCTCTCGGCAAGGAAGGGCGACGAGCGACACGCGCAGGCCTGAGGGGCGGTTGCCAGGCTGTCCGTGGAGGAGGTCGCACGGGGCGATGTCTGTGTGACCAGCCGCCCGAGGAGTTCCGCCAGACGTTCGCGGCCATGTCCGCATGGCTGGACGAGCGGACCGGTCCGGAGTGGCTCATGCTCGACCGGCGGCAGCGAGAGCCCGGCGTGGTTCTCGACCGGCTCGCCGCGGCCGTACCGCGGGCGAACCGGCAGACGAATGAGCAAGCCGGGCGCATTCCCACATCAGCCATCCGCAGGAGTACATGCCCGATTGCGCGGGGAGCCTGGCCGCGGGCCCCCGACTCACGGCACACCCGCTGCGATGCGTCGCCCTGGAGATGCCCGTCTCTGCGGCGCCCTGCGCGACGGGCCGGGTGCGGCAACGTCCGACCGGACGCCGACATCCTTCAGTGCGTGGGTCATGGCGTGGCCCGAGTGTTGCGGAATGCGTGGTGTCGGGCCCCGGCGACGACGAGCAGGCTGACCGCCCCCAGGGCGGCGGCTGACACGGCGACCACGGTGACGCCCGAAATCTGCAGCAGAAGACCACCGACGATGCCACCAAGGGCCATCGCGGCATTCCAGAGCGTGACGAGGACGGCTTGCGCGGTGTCGGCGGCAGCGCTGCTGCGCCGCATTCCGGCTTGTCCGGCTGCGGTTTGCAGCAAGGTCGGGGCACCGCCCCACCCCAGGCCCCAGAGAACAGCGGCGACCCAGACGATCGCGTGTGTCGTGGTGACGGCGAGAGCTGCGGTGGCGAGAGTGAACAGCACCGCGCCGGTGACCATCAGCGTCCGTAGCCGGCGGTCGACATGGCGTCCGACGTACCAGATGCTCACCAGGCATGCGACACCGAAAGCAAGGAGAACCGCGTCGGTCGCTGAACCGAGCCCGGCGTCCTGTAGGTAAGGAGCGATGTAGGCGTAGATGATCGTGTGCCCGAGAACGAACGTCGTGACCGTGACCATGATCGCCGTGACGCCGGGCACCGCCAGGGTCTGCCGCAGGGGCGACTTCGCTGCTTCTGGTGCGGGGTCCGAGGGGCTGGTGTCAGCCTGTGCGATGGCGGGTCGCCCCACGCCGGGGACGGACACGCCGATCCAGCCGATGACGGCAAGAGTGACCACGGAGACAGCGCCGAACGCCGCCCGCCATCCCACCTGTTCACCGATCAGCGTGCCGGCCGGGACTCCCAACGACAACGCCACGGGGATCCCGGTCATCGCCACCGCGATGGCGCGCCCTTCCAAGCCGGCAGGTGCGATACGGCGGGAGTAACCAGCGAGGATCGCCCACGCCAGGCCCGCGGCCACGCCGGCGAGGAACCGGCCCGCAAGCAGGACGATGTATCCCGGTGCGGCCGCGGTCAGCGTGTTGGCCACCAGGAAGACGGCCATGGCGCCGAGCAGCAGTGGTTTCCGCGGAACAGATGCCGTCGCCGCGGCGAGCGGGATCGCGGTCAACGCCGTACCGGCCGCATAGACGGTGACGGCCTGGCCGGTGGCACCCGAACTGGTGCCCAGCGAGGCCGACATCTCAGGCAGCACACCGGCAGGCAGGGTCTCCGTCAAGCTCGTGATGAAGACGGCAGTTCCCAGTGCCAACAGCGCCGACCACGGCAGGCCGGCCTGTCGCGTACAAGGCTGCGGGTCAGAAGACGTGGTGGTCATGGACCGAATCCTCAAACGTTCACATAAATGTGATGGTCAAGCCGAGGTGCGCCGAGTAGTTTCGGCGGGTGTGAGGATCGGTGAACTGTCGCGACTGACGGGTGCGTCCCGTCGGCTACTTCGCTACTACGAGGAGCAGGGGCTGATCGTCCCCGACCGGGGCGCGAACGGGTATCGGGAGTATGACGACCGCTACGTGGACCGGGTCAACCAGATCCGTGGCCTGCTGGATGCGGGGCTCCCCACTCGCATCATCAAGCAGATCCTTCCGTGCCTGGACAAACCTCGATCGATCCACTTTCCCGATGCGACACCGGAGATGCTGGCCTTGCTGGCCTCCGAGCGGGACCGGCTCACCGAGCGGATCGACGTACTCATCCGCAACCGTGATGCGATGAGCGAGTACCTGACCGAGGTCGCACGATGCCGAGCGCTGGAGCCTGGCAGCTCTCACTAGACGTCGGACTCCCCGTCTGTGGTGTCAGCAACGTCATGACCCGCGACAGCCGGAGACCGACCGGCCCG
The DNA here is from genome assembly GCF_001896135.2 of Streptomyces phaeoluteigriseus. Classification (GTDB taxonomy): domain Bacteria; phylum Actinomycetota; class Actinomycetes; order Streptomycetales; family Streptomycetaceae; genus Streptomyces; species Streptomyces phaeoluteigriseus. Next base: position 121,441 of record NZ_MPOH02000002.1, on the reverse strand, counting down.
ACGCGCTGGGGCGTCGGCGGCGGGCGTGTGCGGGGCGCGAAGCCGGCGCCGGCGTCGTCGGCGACTCTGCCGACCGGTGGCGCGCCCCGCATGCAGGCACCGCGCCCGCCCCGACGACTCCCCGCCGACGTCGCGTACTCCGCAGCCCGGCGCTCTACGGCAAGCCGTCAGCTTCGACGGCGGGCCAGCGGGGAGCAGCGCTGCCCCCTACTGAGGGCCGCGTCCGGTGACGTCCGATGGGGACGTCGGGCAGGGCGATGCGGGCGGTGATGCGTCGTGCAGACCGGCTCCCGCTGTCCCACACGACGACTTCGCACGGCCCACGGTGAAAGACGCGGGGCCCGTGACGGACCCATGTCCCGCCCCGCGCCCGGGTGCACTGGCTGGTCGCCGGGGCTCAGCAGGCGGGCGGCTGCTGTTCGCAGCCCCCTTCGGGAGTCCATCGCGCCGGGATTGTCGGACGGGCCAGGAGGACGCCGCGACGCCGGCGCGCGTCGTGTCCGCCGCACTGTTCCTCGCGATGGTGGCGAGCGCGAATGCCGCCGCGAGCACGGACGAGATCCTTCGCGACGGCCCGGGCAGGTGGCGGCCCTGCTGCCGCGCTGACGCCGACGACGCCCGCGCAGCGCGACGGCGGGACCGGGACCCCGTCAGCGGGCTTCCGTCAGGGCCGCGTGCGCCGCGGCGAGAATCTCCTCGGAGAGCGCGGAGCCCTTGGTGGCCCGGGACAGGACCAGCGCACCGAACAGGAGGCACAGCCGGGCGATGCCGTCCGTGTCCTCGTCCCCGTCGGAGGCGAGGAACGCGGCGAAGTCGGCCACGCCCTCGGCGTAGACACGGCGGGCCTCGCGGTCCTCGCCCCCGCGGGCGACGTCGGCGGCGAGGGCGGCGACCGGACAGCCGTCCGCCGCGTCATCACGGTGTTCGACGGAGAGGTAGGCATCGATCAGGGCCCGTTGAGCGGCATCCCGCTGACCTTCGTACCGCTCGAGCCCGGCCGCATGGCGCCGAGCGAGCTCATCGAAGGCGTGGGTGGTGGCCTCGTCGACGAGCGCCTCCTTGGAGGCGAACTGCTTGTAGAAGGCACCGTGAGTGAGACCGGCCGCCTTCATGAGATCGGCGACGCTGATGTGGGTGCCCTGCTCCCGGAACAGCCGCGATGCCGTATCCACCACCCTCCGTCGATTCTCCGCCGCCTGCGCCTGCGATACGCGGCCCATGACCACCTCCCGTTTGGATGTCGACTGGCATCTATCGTAGTCTGCTGTTTAGATTGTAATCGCAATCTAATTGAGGCGGAGGCCCGACGGCGTCCGCGAAGTACCAGGAGGCATTCATGGAACTCAAGAACGCGGTCGCGGTCGTCACCGGAGCCAATCGGGGCCTCGGACGGCACCTGGCCGCCCAGCTCGTCGAGCACGGCGCGAAGGTCTACGCGGCGGCCCGCCGTCCCGAGACGGTCGACCTGCCCGGCGTCACCCCGCTGCGCCTCGACGTGACGGACCAGGAGTCGATACGCGAGTCCGCCCACATCGCGTCCGATGCGACGCTGCTGATCAACAACGCGGGCATCTCCACCGGCACGACGCTGGTCGGCGGCGACCTGGACGAGGTACGTCGCGAGATGGAGACCAACTTCTTCGGCCCGCTCATCGCCACCCGGGCCTTCGCCCCCGTCATCGAGGGCAACGGCGGCGGCGCCGTGCTCAACGTCCTGTCCGCCCTGTCCTGGTTCCACCCGGCCGGCCTCGGCTCCTACGCGGCCTCCAAGGCCGCCGCCTGGGCGCTGAGCGATGCGACCCGCGAGGAGCTGGCGTCGCGCGGGATCACCGTCTCCGCGCTGCACGTCGGCTACATGGACACCGACATGGCCGCCGGCATCCCCGCCGATCAGAAGGTGGCCGCCGCCGACGTCGCGGCCCAGGCCCTGCGCGGCATCGAAACGGGCATGCCCGAGATCCTCGCCGACGAGACCAGCCGGTACGTCAAGCAGAGCCTGTCCGCCACACTCCAGCCGAACGCGGGCTGACGCTCACCACCCCTGCACCGGATGGGGCGGACGCTCATCTTCTCCACGCCAGCACGAGCGTTTTCCCCTGCTAAGACATCCCTCATGCGTTCCACGGCCTTCGGCCGACGGACGGGACTGCGCGTGTCCGCGTACGCGCTCGGCACCGCGAACTTCGGCACGGGCTGGGGCGCCGGCGCCGAGCCCGGCGGGGCCCGCCGGATCTTCGACCGCTTCGCCCGGGCCGACGGCACCTTCCTCGACAGCGCCGACGGCTACCAGTTCGGCGAGTCGGAGGAGCTGACCGACGAGCAGTACACCGGCTCGACAAGCCCAGCGCCGTGCCGCTCGGCACGCCCCCCGAGGGGATCCCCGGCTCCGTGGATCGCCTTCAAGGCGCCGCCCATACGTCATCGCCCCGGCCCTTTCGGTGGCCTCAGCCCGGAACGCGGCTGGGCGACGTGCGGTCCGGCGGAGGTGGTGGCCCACCGCCGGGCCGACACGGGGCCACCACAGACAGACAGAGCGCCACGGATTGCCGCGTACTGGTAGAAGCCGTGAAGCGTTTATGAACAGCCCCCAGAACGAACAGCCCCCTCGAACGAACAGACCCCCGCCCCTTCTCGGACGGGAGACCGAACAAACGGAGACGATGATGAAGGCCTTCGTGGTCGAGAAGTACGGTGACGCGACCACCATGCGCGCCGCAGGGGTGCCCGACCCGCAGGTGGGCGCCGAGGATGTCCTGGTCGAGATCCACGCGGCCGGCGTCAACCCGCTGGACGTGAGGATCCGCAACGGTGACTTCAAGGCGTTCCTGCCCTACCGTCTCCCGCTCGTCCTGGGCAACGACCTCGCGGGGACGGTCGTCCAGGTCGGGCCGTCCGTCACCCGGTTCTCGGTGGGCGACGAGGTCTACGCGCGGCCCGGCAAGGACCGCATCGGCACCTTCGCCGAACGCATCGCCGTCCACCAGGACGACCTGGCCGCCAAACCTGTCACCCTCACCATGTCCGAGGCCGCCTCCCTTCCCCTGGTCGCTCTGACCGCCTGGCAGGCTCTGGTCGAGCGAGCCCAGGTACAACCGGGCCAGAAGGTACTCGTCCATGCGGGCGCCGGCGGGCTCGGCTCCATCGCCGTCCAGCTGGCCAAGGCACTGGGCGCCCACGTGACCGCCACCGCGAGCACCGCCAAGGTCGACCTGGTCAAGGAACTCGGCGCGGACGAAGTCATCGACTACCGCACGCAGGACTTCACCGAACTCCTCGATGGCTACGATGTCGTCCTGGACAGCCTCGGCGGCGAGAACCTCGCCAAGTCCCTGGGCATCCTCAGGCCTGGCGGTCAGGCCATCAGCGTCGCGGGCCCGCCCGACCCGGCCTTCGCCCGCGAACTCGGTGCGAACCCGGTCCTCCGCCTGGCCATGACCGCGCTCAGCGCCAGGACCCGGCGACAGGCCAAGCGCCTCGGTGTCAGGTACTCGTTCCTGTTCATGAAGGCCAGCGGTGACCAGCTGCGCGAACTCACCCCCCTCATCGATGCCGGGAACATCCGTCCCGTCGTCGACCGGGTCTTCCCCTTCGACCAGACCCTCCAGGCCATGGAGTACGTCGAGAAGGGCCGCGCGAAGGCCGGCAAGGTCGTCGTCTCCATGACGTGAGTGCGGGCGCGGGCCCGCCCGGCACCGAGAAGCCGCCCGTCACGACGAGGAGATCCCGCCGCCGAAGTCGGGTGTCTCGGCCGAGTCGGCCGACTCTGGGTCGTTGCTCAGGGCGGGCCACTCGATGTCGCCCGGCGGGCCGCACCGTCGGACACCCGGCCGCCGCCCGCGGGTCAGCTCGCGCCAGGACTGGTCGATGTGGGCCGCCGGTTCACCTCGACGCGAGTATGCGCTCGTGGTCCCCGGTCAGCGGCGGCCGGTGGCCAGGATGACGAGGAACTGGCCGCCGCCCGCCTCGATGTCGGCGGTCACCGGCAGCCCCGGAACCAGTCGGGAGAACCTGTCCACCAGCCAATCCGCCGCTTCTTGGGCGTCCTGCCTGGTCGGACAACGGCCCACCATCTCGCGGCCCCCCTTGCGCTCCAGTCTCGCGGCAACGGTGATCAGCGGCGCGGGTTCGACCACGTACAGGCGGTCCGGCCAGGCGATGACCGCCTTGACCGCGCCCTTGCGGGTGTTGCACCCGCGGTGCGCGAGCCGCTCGGCGACCTTGGCCTTCCGGTCGGCGGTCCGGCTGTCAACGCTGGGCCCCTGCGGGTCGTTCACCGACTTGTCGGGGTCGACGGGTTCGTCGCACACCCAGCACCGCCAGCCGTCACGCTCAGCCACATCATCAAGAAGACTCACCCGAGCAAACTAGCCTGCCCAGCCGCCACCCCTCGCACCAGGGCCTCGGCAACCAGGTGAGCCGCGGTCTCTGGTGTCCCGGAACAACGTGAGGATGATCAACGATGCACGGCCACCATGACCCTTCGGCGAACGCCTCCGGGTGCACCTGTCCCACGCTCGGGACCCCTTCCTCACCCGCACTCTTCACGATCCCTGGAAGCGCAGTGTGATCTGCTTGAACGCCATGGGGGTTCCTCGTTTGCAGGAACCTGCTCTCCACTCCACGTCAGGCGCGCCCGTCCTGCTGTGCAGCCCGGATCAGGCTCGGAATTCCCAGGTGTGGGCAGGTGGGCCCAGAAGTAGCGTTGAAGGTGAGAGGGCGGTCCCCCCGTCGCGTTGGTCGGCCCGCCGGGCTGGACGGACGCTCCCGCCGCCGGACGAGGAGACCCCGGCACGCCGACCGAATCAGGCCCCATGAGCGCCGACGCGGAACGGAACGCAGGTGACCTCGGGGCCGGCCGCGGGAACGCCGCCGGCCCCGCGTGGGTCAGCGGGCGGCGGTGGCGGGGCCGACGGGGGTGTCCCCACGCAACGTGATGCGGTGCATGACGCGGTGCCGGTCACCGTAGTCGCGGTTGGCGTAGTGGGCGGTGCTGCGGTTGTCCCACAGCGCGACGTCGCCCGGCTGCCAGCGGTGCCGCACGACGTGCTCGGGCTTGGTGAGGTGGGCGTACAGGATGTCGAGGATGCCCCGGCTCTCGTGCTCCGAGACGCCCGCGATGTGCGAGGTGAAGCCGGGGTTCACGAACAGGCCCTTGCGTCCGCTCTCGGGGTGCACCCGCACCACCGGATGTTCCACCGGCGTCAGCTGGGTGAACACCTCGCCCTCCCACAGGTTGCCGCGGCCCTGCCGGCGCTGGGCCAGGTAGTAGCCGAACTCGCGGGTGCCGTCGTGGACGGCGGTCAGCGTGTCGACGTACGCCCGCAGACCCGGCGACAGGGACTCGTAGGCGAGTTGGCTGTCGGCCCAGTTGGTGTCACCGCCGTTGGGCGGCAGGACCACGGCCCGGAGCACGGAGATCGCAGGCGGCCTGCGCACGAACGTCACGTCCGTGTGCCACACGTCGGCGAACCCGTTGTCCTGACTGTCCAGGGAGTACACCTCGGGGGCCACGTCACCGGAGTCGTGGACGGGATGCCCGACGGTGACCTCGCCCAGGCGCCTGCCGAAGTCGATCTGTGCGGCATCGTCGAGGCCGTGCTGTCCGCGCACGAACAGCACCTTGTACCTGACGAGTGCCTCGCGCAGGGCGAGGACCTGGTCGTCGTCGAGGCGGGCGAGGTCGATGCCGTGGACCTCGGCACCGAAGTGGGGACCGAGTTCGACGACCGGAAGCGTCGCAGCGGCGGGCCTCTCGCTGAGGATGCTCACCTACGTGTCCTTTCGTTTGCTATGGGGATCAGGCCGCCGCGGCGGCCTTGACTGCGTGGGAGACCTGCGCGCGCAGCTCGGCGAACTCCCGGGAGACGCGCAGCTCCTCCGCGTCGATGTCGCCGCGGGGCAGGGTGATCGGCAGATCCAGGGCGACGGTTCCCGGGCTCCTGGTCAGCACGACGATGCGGGAGCCGAGGAAGACCGCCTCTTCCGCCGAGTGCGTCACGAACACCGCGGTCCGTCCGGTCCGGTCGGTCACCCGGCGGACGTCCTCCTGAAGCCGCTCCCGGGTCAGCGCGTCCAGCGCCGCGAACGGCTCGTCGAGGAGAAGCAGCGGGTTCTCCGCGGCGAGCGCCCGGGCGATCGCGACGCGCTGCTGCTGGCCGCCGGAGATCTCCCAGACGCGCCGCTTCTCGGTGCCTTCGAGGCCGACCCGGGCCAGCAACTCCGCGCGGCGCTCGGGCCACCGCGCGCGGTCCACCCCCGCGTACCGCAGCGCCAGGTCGATGTTGCCGCGCACGGTCCGCCACGGGAACAGCCGCGGTGTCTGGAACACCACGCCGGCCGTCCTGCCGGGCCGCGGCTCGGCCCCGGAGACCCGCACCGAGCCGTCGGTGGGCCGTTCGAATCCGGCTATCAGCCGCAACAGGGTGCTCTTGCCGCAGCCGGAGGCGCCGACCAGGACCAGGAACTCCCCCGACGGCACGGTCAGGTCGACCGGGCCGACGGCGGTGAACACCTCGCCGCCCTGGCCGTACCGGTGGGTGACGTGGTCGAGGCGGACGGACCCGGCACGCGCAAAGTCCACCTCCTCCCGTGTGCCGGTGAGTTCACTTGACGGCATCGGACAGCCCCTTGAGGTAGAAGGCCTTGCGGACGACGTCCCCGGACGGTGCGGCGTCGATCTGCTTCTGGTCGGCGAGGAACCGGCCGGTGTCGGTGACGTAGGTGAGCAGCTTGCCCGGGCTGTCGTCGGTGCCGAGCCAGTCGGCGGAGGCCACCTGCTCCGGGGTGAGGAACACGCCCTGCTGCAGCTGCGCCCCGGCGTCCGCGGCACTGATGCCCAGTTCCGCCGCGACGGCCTTGACGGAGCCGTCGGGGTCGGACTTGAGCAGGCGCAGGGCTTCGGCCTCCGCCTTGCGCCAGGCGCCGATGGCTTGCGGGTCCCTGGCGATCAGGTCGTCCGAGACGACGGCGAGGTCGAGGGTGGGTCTGCCCGCCCCACCGATCTCCTTGCTGCTGGTGAGCTGGGTGCCGCTCTTGCGCAACTCGTCCAGGGTCGGCAGCCAGACGTAGGCGGCGTCGATGTCACCACGCTGCCAGGCGGCGAGGATGGCCTGCGGCTGCAGGTCGACGAGCTTGACGTCGGACGCCTTGAGCCCGGCCGTATCCAGCGCGGCCAGCAGGCTGTAGTGCGAGGTGGAGGCGAACGGCGTGCCGATCGTTCTGCCCTTGAGCCCGGCGACGTCGGAGACACCGGTGTCCTTGCGCACCACCAGGGCCTCGTTCTCCCCGGCGACGTCGAGGATCCAGGCGACCTTGTACGGGATCGGTGAGCTGCCGGACACCCCGCGCGCGAACGGGCTGGAGCCGAGGGCGGCGATGTCGAGGGACTTGCCGATGAAGGCCTGGTTGACACTGGCGCCGGAGTCGAACTTGATCCAGGTGATCTTGTAGTCGGGCAGCGCCCTCTCCAACAGCTTCTTGTTCTTCACGAGCAAGTCGCCGCTGGGGAAAGCGAAGTAGCCGATGCGCAGCCGCTTGGAGCCGCCGGACGGGGAGGCCTCGCCGTCGAGGAGCAACCGGTGACGGCCGCGGAGACAGCGGCCAGGGCGCCGGCGAGGAGGAGGCGGCGGGACGGACTGTGCGGGACACGGGACATGGCGGAGCCGTTTCTGTGCATAGGGAGGCGAGAGGGTTCTACGCGCGACCGCGCCAGGGAACGACGGCGCGTTCCAGCCGCAGCAGCAGGCCGTCGATGATCAGGCCGGAGACGCCGATGGCGATGATGCCGACGAGCACGACGGGGGTGTTGTTGTAGTTGGCGGCGTCCTTGACCATGCCGCCGATGCCGGGCAGGCCGTTGACCAACTCGGCGGCCACGAGGGAGGAGTAGGCCACACCGACGGCGAGCCGGACACCGGTGAGCGTCTCCGGCAGGGCGGACGGCACGACGACGTCCCTGACGACGTCCCACCGGGAGGCCCCGAGTGCCCGGGCCGCCTCGATCAGGCTCTTGGGCACGGCGGCGACAGCGGTGGTGGTGGAGACCGCCACGGGCGGGAACGCCGCCACCGCCAGCAGGGTGACCTTCGGTTCCTCGTTGATGCCCAGCCAGATGATGAGCAGCGAGAAGTACGCCAGCGGTGGCAGCGTCCGCAGGAAGGTGATCCAGGGCTCGAACAACGAGCGCAGCCAGCCCACGGTGCCCATGAGCAACCCGAACAACACCCCGAGTGCGATGCCGAGGCCGGCTCCGATCGCGATGCGGCGCAGGCTGATGCCCAGGTGCTCGACGAGGTGGTGCCGTTGTAGCCCCGCACGCCGTCGTGGGTGGTGGACACGGCGACGAACGCGTCCCACACCTTGGCCGGTGACGGAACCAGTGTCTCGCTCCACGTCCCGCTAGCCGCCAGCAGCTGCCACAGGAGGAGGAACAGCAGCAGCGAGCCGAACGGCAGCGCGGCATGGCGCACTCGTGCCCGCGCCCTTCCGGTCGTGAGGCGGCGTTCGGGCGGAACGTCGGCGGGTGCCGTCTGTGTACCGGGCTTGAGCAGGCGAGAAGTTGTGGACATGGGGCGTCCTCCATGGGGCGCCGGGACATGGGCAATTGCCGTCGGCCGACACAGGGGCGGCCGGCCCCGAGCGAAAGTGATGCTGGACGAAGGAGAGGGAGCACCCTGCGGCCAGGGTGCGAGAAGGGCCCCCGGCCGGGTGACATCACCGGACGACGGAGCGCGTCAGAATGCCTGGATCAACAACAACACGAGCCCGCGCGTCGGCACAGGTCAATGACCAGGCGTCGCACCAAGGGCTCGGGAATCATGGCCCAGTTCTACAACAGCCCCGGCTCCGCACCAAGAGGCGTCCCACCTGTTGGAACAGCGTGTCCGTCAAGGCGGTGACCAGGGGTGTCCCACCACCACAACGGCCGGGCGCGCACAGGGCGGCAGAGGAACCCGTCAAGGCCCCGGCAGGCACTTCGTGCGCGGGTTCGGCTGCATCGGATGTGCCCGTCATCCTGATCGTCGAGCCCCGAAGGACGAGAGGCGCAACCGGGGGTTACGCCCTGTACGACGCCGGTCGGGGCATAGGCTCAGGCCCCCGCCTGGACGTCCCCCCTGGTCGAGGAGGTGATCGCGTCACCGTGCGCGAAGTCGCCCGGCGGGATGCCCGGGTGGTGACCCTCCCGGTCCGGGGCGAACTCGGCGGCCGGGCCGAGGGCGAGGCGGGAGACGATCCGGTAGCGGTCGCCCCGGTAGAGCGAGTGGACGTACTCCACCGGGCTGCCGGTCGTGTCGGAGGTCAGCCGTTCGAAGAGCAGGGCCGGGGAGAGTTCGGGCACGTCGAGCAGTTTCGCCTCGGCGCGGGTGACGACGGTGGGCTCGATCGCCTGGACCGCCTCATGGACGTGCACGCCGTGGGAGGTGCGCAGATGCTCGTACAGGTCGCCGCTCTCCAGCTCCTGGGCGCTGAGGCCGGGCACCAGCTGGGCTCGGATGTGCAGGTGCTCGATGGCCATCGGCGCCCCGTCGACCAGGCGCAGCCGGGCCACGTAGACGATCTCGGCGGCCGGTGACATCCGCAGTTTGCGGCCGACCCGGGCTCCCGCCTGGAGGGTGGTGAACTCCAGCAGCCGGCTCGACCATGCGCCCGCCGCCTGCGGCACGGTCAGCGACCGGTCCCCCGCCACCAGCTCCTGGGTGATCTTGGCGGGCGCGACGAACATGCCCCGGCCGTGTTCGCGCACCAGGAGCCCGGCGGCGACCAGTTCGTCGACGGCCGCACGCACGGTGGGCCGCGATACGCCGAGCAGGGAGCACAGGGCCCGCTCCGAGGGGATCGCGTCGCCGGGGCTGCGCGACTCGATCAGCTCCAGCACGGCATCGCGCGTCCGCTCCCGTTTGAGCACCGTCCCCGGCACATCCTCGTCCATGCGTTCCCCTCCTGGCAGGCCAACATTTCTTACCAGTTGACCGGGGCGTCGACCCAACTGGCCTGCTGGTCAGGCGAAGTGTAGCGCTTAGGGCAGGCCGCCAAGGTGGCCGCGCCACGCGCACATCATCAAATCCCCCTGAAACGCAAGGGGTTGACGACCTCATTGGTCTATGCCACCTTCAACCCCCACCGAGAGGTGAGCTGTCCAGTGGGGATCACTGGTCAGGTGGTCAGGTCGGACTCAGTTCTGCTTTCCGAGGTGAACCGTGAAGTACCGCTTGCTTGCCGGTGGGTCCGTGCTCGTCCTGGCCACCGCGCTCAGTGCCTGTAGTTCGCCGTCCGACTCCGCGAACGGGGACGGACGGACGACGGTGGACGTCTGGCTGATGCGCGACAGCGTCTCGGACGCCTTCCAGAAGGAGTTCACCGCGGACTTCGAGAAGCGCCACCCGAAGATCGACGTCAAGATCCAGATCCAGGAGTGGGACGGCATCGGTCAGAAGATCACCGCCGCCCTGGCCAGCAACGACGCCCCCGACGTCATCGAGGCGGGCAACACCCAGGTGGCGCAGTTCGCCGAGAGCGGCGGGCTGCTCGACCTCAGCGACCGCACGGACGAGCTGAACGGCGAGGACTGGCTGAGCGGGCTGGCGGAGCCGGGGGCGTACGAGGGGAAGCAGTACGGCATCCCGTACTACGCGGCGAACCGGGTCGTGATCTACCGCACGGACCTCTTCGACAAGGCGGGCATCGACGCGAGTGCCATCAAGACGCGCGACCAGTGGATCGATGCCACCCACAAGCTCAACAAGGGCGGCGTACAAGGCATCTACCTGCCCGGACAGATGTGGTACGCGCTCGCCGGCTTCATCTGGGACGAGGGCGGCGACCTCGCCACCGAGTCGGGGGGCAAGTGGTCCGGCGCACTGGACACCCCCGAGGCGCTGCGCGCCATGGCGTTCTACGAGGAGCTCCAGGCGCTCGGCAAGGGGCCCAAGGACTCCGACGAGGACGATCCGCCGCAGGCCGAGGTGATGGCGCAGGGGCAGGTGGCCCAGCTCATCTCCACCCCGGGCGGGGCCAAAGTGGTCATGGAGAAGAACCCCGAACTCAAAGGCAAGTTGGCCTTCTTCCCCATCCCGGGAAAGACCGCGGACACTCCCGGCTCGGTCTTCACCGGCGGCTCCGACCTCGTCGTACCGGCCGCCGCGGCCCACCCTGACGAGGCGGTCACCTTCATCAAGGAGCTGACCGGGGACGTCTGGCAGAAGAAGCTCGCCGTCGCCATGAGCTACGTACCGAACCGCACCTCGCTCGCCTCCGCCGTGGCCGGTGACCCGGGTGCGGCAGCCATGGCGGTCGGCGCGGCCAACGGCCACGCCACACCCAACACCCCGGGATGGGCCGCGGTCGAGGCGGAGAACCCGATCAAGGACTACATGACGGCCGTGCTGACCGGGGGCGATCCGGCCGAGGAGGCGGCGAAGGCCTCGCAGGACATCACCCGCGCGATGAACGCCGGTTCCTGACCCCGCGCCATCCGATCACCAGGAGGGAGGCGTGCCGTGCCGGTCGTCGACCGACGGACCCCAGCACCCCGCACACCCCGGCAGCGACCGGCCCCGCGCCGCGCCGTACGCAAGGCCCCGCCACGGCGGCAAGGATCCGGCCGGGCGCACGGCCTCTGGCCGTACGCCCTGATCGCCCCCTCCATCGGCGGCATGCTCTGTCTGCTGGGGTATCCGCTGGTGCGGGCCGTCCTGATCTCCTTCCAGGACTTCCGGCTGCGCCAACTGATCTCCGGTGAAGCGGACTTCGTCGGCCTGCGGAACTACCGCACGCTGCTGGCGGACCCGCGGTTCTGGGAGGTGGTCGGCCGCACCTTCCTGTTCATGGCGATCAACGTCGTCCTGATCATGGTGATCGCCACGCTGGTCGCCCTGATGGTGGAGCGGCTGCGCCGGGTCGGCCGGACGGTGGTGCTCTGCTCGCTGGTGCTGGCCTGGGCGATGCCGGTGGTGGCGGCGACCACGGTGTTCCAGTGGCTGTTCCACTCGGAGTTCGGCATCGTCAACTGGGCTCTGACCTCCCTCGGTCTCGGCTCTTTCGAGCGCTATCCGTGGTTCGCCGACGGGACCGCCGCCTTCGCCATCCTGGTGACGCTGATCGTCTGGCAGTCGGTGCCGTTCGCCGCGATCACCCTGTACTCCGCGCTCACCACCGTGCCCCTGGAGCTGTACGAGTCGGCGCGGCTGGACGGGGCGGGCGCGGGGCGGATCTTCCGCTCGGTGACCTTCCCGATGCTCCGGCCGATCTTCCTGCTGGTCTTCTCGCTGGAGGTGATCTGGACGTTCAAGGCGTTCGTCCAGATCTGGGTGATGACCCGGGGCGGGCCGGGTGACGCCACCACGATCCTGCCGGTCTACGCGGTGCAGACGGCCCTCTCCAGCCAGCGCTACGACCTGGGCTCGGCCGCCTCGATGATCACCGTGGTCCTGATGTCCGGGGTGCTCGTCCTCCACTTCCGCCAGATGTTCCGCCAGGAGGACGAGACCCGATGAACACGCGCACAGCCCGCCCTCGACTCCGGCGCCTGCCGCTGAACATCGCCGCAGCCGTGACCGTCGTGGTCTGTCTCTTCCCCGTGTACTGGATGATCGCCACGGCATTCAAGCCGTCCAAGGACATCCAGTCGTCAGACCCGCGGCTCTTCCCGCACACCTGGACCCTCGACCACTTCGAACGGGCCGTGGACGCCGACGGGTTCGCACTGTTCTGGCGCAACAGCATCCTGGTCACGCTGGGGGCCGTCCTGCTGGCCCTGCTGGTGGCACTGGGCGCGGCCTTCGCCGTGGCGCGGATGCGGTGGAAGGGCCGGCGGCAGTTCATGCTGATGGTCTTCATCGCGCAGATGGCGCCCTGGGAGTCGCTGATCATCCCGGTCTACATCATCTCCCGGGACACCGACATGCTCGACCGGCTGCCGACGCTCACACTGATCTACTTCATGATCACGCTGCCGTTCACCATCGTGGTGCTGCGCGGCTTCATCGGGACGATCCCGCCGGAGCTTGAGGAGGCCGCCCAGGTCGACGGTTGTACCCGGACCGGGGCGTTCTGGCGGGTGGCGATGCCGCTGCTGGCGCCGGGCCTCATGGCGACCTCCCTCTTCGGCTTCATCACCGCCTGGAACGAGTTCGCCTATGCCAACTTCCTGATCATCAAGCAGCAGGACAACCGGACGCTGCCGGTCTGGCTGTCGTCCTTCCAGAACACCTTCGGCACCGACTGGGGCGCCACGATGGCCGCCTCCACGCTCTTCGCGCTGCCCGCCCTGGTGATCTTCCTGCTGCTCCAGCGCCATGTCACTTCCGGCTTCGCCGCCGGTGCCGTCAAGGGCTGAGGGGCCACGGCACTCCGCCGCCCACGCCCGCCAACCGAACCCGGAGACCCCGTGCCCGCAGCGCACCCCGACCTCCCCCTCCTCCCCCGGCCCAGCAACGTCTCCTCGCTGGGCGGACGGCTCACCCTCGACCGGTCCACCACCGTCCGGGCTCTCCCGGGCGCCGAATCCGCGGCCGGGCTGCTGCGCTCCCTGGTCGGCCCCGCCGCCGGGCTGCCGCTGGCCCCGTCGCCGCAGGGCCGGGTCGTCCTCGCGCTGGACGATCGGCTCGGTGGCCTCGGCGAGGAGGGATACGGGCTTACGGTCGGCCCGCAGACGCTCCTCCTGCGCGCCGCCCACCCGACCGGGCTGCTCCGCGGCGTCCAGACCGTCCGCCAACTCCTGCCCGCCGAAGCCCTGTCGGGCGGGCCGCGGGGGTCGGGCTCCTGGGAGCTGCCGTGCGTCGAGATCACCGACGTACCGGACCGGCCTTGGCGTGGGGCGATGCTGGACGTGGCACGGCACTTCCTGCCGATCGGGTATCTGCGCCGGTACGTGGACCTCTTGGCACTGCACAAGCTGAACGTCCTGCACCTCCACCTCACCGACGACCAGGGCTGGCGGATGCCCGTCGACGCCTACCCCCGGCTGACCTCGGTCGGCGCCCGGCGGGCCCGGTCGCAGAAGGGCCCGAGCGGCCCGGAGGGGGTGCACTTCGACGCCGTACCGCACGAAGGGGCCTACACCAAGGCGCAGTTGCGGGGGCTCGTGCGGTACGCGGCGGAGCGCGGGGTCACCGTCGTGCCGGAGATCGAGATGCCCGGCCATGTGCGGGCCGCGCTCGCCGCGTATCCGGCCCTGGGCAACAACCCGGCCCGCGAGCTGGACGTGTGGACCCGGTGGGGCGTCTGCGACACCGTCCTCGGCGTCCACGAGGAGGTCTTCGCCTTCTGCCGGGCGGTGCTGGAGGAGGTCATGGACGTCTTCCCGTCGCCGTACATCCACATCGGGGGTGAGGAGTGCCCGACCACCGAGTGGGAGAGCAGTGCGGCGGCCCGGGAACGCGCGGCGGCCGAGGGGCTCGCGGACCCGGCGGCGCTGCACGGCTGGTTCATGGGCCGGATCGGCGCGTTCCTCGTGGAGCGGGGACGGATTCCGCTCGGCTGGGCCGAGACCGGCACCGAACTCCCCCTGGACTTCACGGTGATGACCTGGCGCGACCCCTCGCACGCTCGGGCCGCCGCCCGCCGCGGCCACCAGGTGGTCGCCGCGCACCACCGGGCCACGTACCTGGACTACGCCCAGTCCGGGGACCCGTCCGAACCGGTCGCCCAGCCCGGTGCCCCCGTCACCCTGCACACGGTCCACGGCTACGAACCCGCTCCCGCGGAATGGGCGGAGACCGAGCGGGCGCGGGTGCTCGGAACGCAGGCCCAGCTGTGGACCGAGTACGTCCGCACGCCCGAGGAGATCGAGTACCTCAGCTACCCGCGGCTCTGTGCGCTGGCCGACCGTTCCTGGTCCGGCGGGCGCGGCGACTGGCCGGGGTTCGTCGAGCGGCTGCGTCACCACACCGCCCGGCTGGACGCCCTCGGCGTCCCCTACCGCCCGCTGGACGCGGGGTCGCTCGCCGCCCCCTACGCGTCCCCGTCCTCAGGAACAGCGCGACCCCACTCGTCACCACTCCCCCACCACCGTTCCGGAGAGGGACACGCCCATGAACACACCAGCCCACACACCCCGTGAGAACCCCCGCAGGAAAAGGCTGCGCACCGCCGCCGCCTCAGCCGCCGCCGTGGCCCTGGCCGCCACCGGGCTAGCCGCGCTGCCGTCCTCGGCGAACGCCGCGGCGGACGGGATCGTCGTCCAGTACCGTACGAGCGCGTCCGGCGCGAGCGCCGACCAGAGCGAGCCGTGGCTGAAGGTGCGTAACGCCGGCTCCACCTCCGTACCACTGAGCAGCGTCAAGGTGCGCTACTACTTCAAGGCCGACTCGGCCTCCGCGGCCTACCGGTTCGCCTGTTCCTGGGCGGTGAAGGGGTGCGCGAACATCACCGGTACGTTCGGGACGCTCGCCTCCCCGACGGCCACCGCCGACCGGTACCTGGAGATCGGCTTCACCCCCGGCGCGGGCTCGCTGGCGCCGGGGGCGGACACCGGGGACATGCAGCTCCGGTTCCACCAGGCGTCCTGGGCCTCCCTCGTCCAGTCCGACGACTACTCCTTCGGCCCCAACCGGACCACGTACGCCGACTGGTCCAGGGTGACGGCCCAGGTGAACGGCGCGACCGTGTGGGGCGAGGCTCCCGGGGGCAACGGCCCGACGGACCCCACGGACCCGCCCACCGACCCGCCGGGTGACGGGCCGCGGCTGTTCGACGACTTCAACTACAGCGCGCACACCGACCCTAAGATCAACGCGAACGGCTGGAGCGTACGGTCCAACTCCGGCGGTCCGGGGGTGCCGGGCGCGACCTGGGCGCCGGAGAACATCACCTTCGTCTCGCAGAGCGGGAACTCGGTGATGAACCTGGAGACCTCCACCGCCGGGACGGGGGCTTCCACCAAGCACACCGAGTTCCTGACGCAGTCGATGAAGTTCAAGAACGGGACGTACGCGTCCCGGGTGAAGTTCAGCGACGCCCCACGCTCGGGACCGGACGGCGACCGGATCGTGCAGACGTTCTTCACCATCAACGACCTCAAGGCGCCGATGGCGGACGACTACGCCGAGTACGACTTCGAGTACCTGCCGAACGGCGGCTGGGGCGAGCCGGCCAACATCCTTTACACCACCTCCTGGGAGACCTACCGGCCCGACCCCTGGGAGGCGGTGAACGCGCACAGCGAGTCCCGGCGGTCGTACGCGGGATGGCACGACCTGGTGGTGACCATCGACGACAACCAGATCACGTACTACGTCGACGGCCAGCACTTCGGGACGCACGGGGCGGCCTATCTGCCCGAGCGGCCGATGTCGATCAACTTCAACCAGTGGCTGATCGATCTGGAGGGGCAGCCGAGCACCACGCCCCGCGCCTACGACCAGCAGGTGGACTACGTCCTCCATGTGAAGGACCAGGTGCTCACCCCGTCGCAGGTGAACGCGATGGTCGGGGCGTACCGCAGTGCGGGCACGACGTTCCAGGACACGGTTCCGGCCGGGTAGCGGGGGCATCCACGGCGTGAGAGCCGGACGGGGCGGGGGTCGACGGCGGCCCCCGCCCCGCTTCCCTATGCCCGCAACTCGTCCGGCGCCAGCTCTCATGCTCCTGGAGCCGGGGAGGTTGCTTGGCGGTGACGACAACGACAGCGACAGGCTCCCTCGCCGCAGCAACGCGGGGCCTGTACGCGGTCGGAGGCGAGCCGGGTGTGTTCTCCCGGGTCAGGCTGCCGGGAGTTCCCCCGTAGGGAGCCCGCCCGCGCGCACCGCGTCGACCAAGGCCTGGTGGTCACGCTCGTTCTGGTCGGCGTACGACTCCGCGAAGGTGGCGAGTGCGCGGTCGAACGCGTCGCCGCTGCCCAGGTAGGCGGCGATCGCGATGCGGTCGCCGGACCGGGCGTGCGCGCGGGCCAGCGTGACCCCGCACAGTTCGCCGAACGCCCGCATGTCTTCCGGCCGCATCTTCTCCGGCATGGCGATGCCCTTCCAGTCGCGGAGCTGGCGGACGTAGAAGTCGCGCTGCTTGCCGTCGATCCCGTCCACCCGCTCCCAGCCGAGGAAGATGTCGCTGGTGGCCTGCATCAGCCGCTGGCCCGAGACCACCCGCTCGCCCTGATTGCTGTACCGGCTCGCGCCGACGTGCGCGGCGAGCACCGAGGTGTCGGCCTCCTTGGCCTGGAGGAAGAGCGGGTCCTGGTCGTCCCGACCGAGGAGCAGGAAGATCCAGCACCTGGTTCCGACGCTGCCGACACCGACCACCTTGCGAGCGACGTCGGCCAGCCGGTAGTCCTCCAGCAGCGTGCGCCGGTCAGAGGCGAGAGTGCGTCCATACCGCTCGATCAGACCGCGGAACTGGCGCTCCAGCGCGCTGCGCTCGACGTCCGGCAGCAGGTCGCCGACCGGGACGAGCAGTGGGGGATCCGCCGCGATCCTGGGCCGGCCGTCGACCGTCTCGGTGAGCTTGCCGAAAGCCTGGAGGCTGTCGCGAGTACGGGCCTTCGCCGTCGCGCGGGCCAGGTTCTTCCGCCCGCGCTTCGTCGCATGCAGCCGGCCCGAGGTCAGCGATTCGAGGAGGTCCGCGTCGATCTTGGCGTACCAGACCTCCAGGTTGCCCGTCTCCGCGAATCGGATCATCGCCTTGCGGTAGGAACGGACCGTGGCGCTCACGACGCGGGCGCGTTCGTCGTCGTCGAAGCCGTTCGCCCGGCCCGCGATGACGAGGCTCGCCGAGAGGCGCTTGACGTCCCACTCCCAGGGGCCCGGCAGCGTCTCGTCGAAGTCGTTGATGTCGAACACCAACTGCCGTTCCGGCGAGGCGAGCAAACGGAAGTTCAACAGGTGCGCGTCCCCGCACAGCTGGGCCGTGAGTCCCGAGACCGGGCTGTCGGCCAGGTCGGACGCCATGATCGCGGCGGCGCCCCGGTAGAAGCGGAACGGGGACTCCATCATCCGGCCGTAGCGGATCGGGACGAGTTCGGGCACCCGTGTCTCGGACTGGGCCCGAAGAATCGCCAGCGGGTCCGGCCGGTCGGGAGAAGGCCTGTACACGGCGTGGTCCGACCGCGGCGAGCGGCGCCGTGCCTCCTTGCCGAGGGCCGCGCGCTCCTCGGGCGTCGTGTGGGGTGCGGCGCGCATGGCCGTGGTCGCGTTCTGGGACATCGAGACGCTCCTGCCTGATTCTGCGGCCACGGGGACGCCCGGCACAGGGCGCGCCGTGCGGGGCGGGCAGTTCCTTGGCCTTGTGTCCGGTGGTGGCCGCGCGGGTCATCGATGCCTGGTGGACGGCTGCTGTCAGCCTCGCGCGCCGACACCGATATCGGCGACGGCGGCGGGGGCGGCGGCGATGCCGAACGCCGTGACGATGTTGTCCGCTGCCGTCGTGACGCGGGCGGTGCTCACTGTGAGTGCGACGGCGACCAGGACGCCCGCAGTTCTTCGACGGTCAGGCCGGCTTTCCTGGCGGGGTCGATGTGGGCCGCGTAGGAGACGGGCGGGGCGTCCGAGGCGACGGGTGGCGCGATGCGCGTGAGCACGAACATGTCCGGACCCATACCGCGTCGCTCGATCGAGTCGACCGTCATGGCGGCGCAGGTTTCCAGGACGGGGTGTCCGCTGCAGTGGACATGGCGTGTGCCCTCCTGGCGGGTTTTCGAGCCCGCGCGCTGTGAGGCGGCAAGACGGGATGTGAGGCGGAGATCCGAGTTCCGCACATGTGGGCCCTTCCCCCCCAACCGTAGGTCCCATCCGGGCCTGGCGCTCATCGCGCGCCGACGGATCGCCATGCCACGGGGGCGGGATGACCGGGGAGAGGCCCCAGGCATCCGGGGTGACGGTGCCCGTCGGCCGAGCCGAGCCGACAGGTCCTCCCTGCCGTTTCAGCATCCGGCGGCGCGGCTTGCCCTGCCCCGACTGCCGCCGTCGGTCGCTTCCCCACACGCGCGAGCCCCTCACCGACCTGCACAGATGGCCTCCGAACTGCTCATCGGGAACCTTCCACCGCTACCCCGGCGTGCACTGCGCACCTGAGAGGCGTGGAGATCGAGTTCAAGTGGCCGACCATACCGACCCGGACAGCGCCATCCCGGACAGCGCCATCCCGGACGGCCGCAGGCCCGGAGAAGGCGGCGACGCGCAAGAACGCGCCCGGAGAAGGCGGCGACGCGCAAGAACGCGCCCGCAAAAGCCAGAGCCGCCCGGCGCTACGAGCAGCAACAGGAGCAAAGGTGCCAAGCGGGCCGTGCCGAAGAAGCCCTGAGCCGTGCGAGGGGCTCAGGACTGACATGACCAACACGCCGCGCTTGTGCGCCCACCGATGCGGCCGATCACGACGACCGACGCCTGCCGGCCCGCGATCCGCCGTAGCTGGTCTCGGGTACCTCGTTCCAGATACCCGGCAGGCTCCCGTGATGGCACCGTCGGGCATCCACATACAGCGTCCGTGGCGGTACGGGTGGCTGTTCGTCTGCCCAGCCGCGGACCGGTTCCCCGTCGGGTCCCTCTCCGGCCCGGGGCGGAGACGGGTTGCTCTCCCGCCCGGGCCGGAGAAGGAGTGGGCCTGAGCCCGTCGCGGGGGATGGACACGCCGGTGGGGCCGGGGGTCGCCGTGATCATCGTCGGCGCGTGAGACAGGGGCGGTGCGGCCGACGACTGCACCAGGCTTCGGACACCGGTGGGGCTGTTCTCTTCGGCATCACCTTCGGGAACCCATAACCTTCCCAGGACGGGCCTACTGGACGGGCCTACTGCCACAGCTCGGCTCGGTGCGTGCCGTCGGCACCGAGCGGGCCTCCACCAGGCGAGGGCGCCCCTTCCGGCGCGCCCTCGTGCACGCTCAAGGGCTGCGGGGCGTGCTCGGATCCGAGTTGATCGGCTGGTCCGCCCCCCGTCGCGACGCGGATCAGTGCTGCGGGATGAAGGGGGTGGCGGCGGAGCGGGCCCGCTCCCACATGCCGGGCAGCTGCTCCTCGGGGCGCTGCTGCTCGCCGTGCAGGGCGTTGAGCACGACCAGGCATCCGGTCAGGGCCGGCACCGCCCACTGCGCGATGGCCAGATGCCGCTGGGCCGTGTCGATCTCGATCGGATGCTGGGCAGCCTCTTCGGCGTCCTGCGGGTCGGAGGAAGAGGCCAGCTCGATCTTCTTGCCCAGGACACGGGCGTAGGCAGTGGCGGCCAGGGCCGCAGCGGTGACGACGGTCTTGGCCGCGGTGGAGGCCCCCACCCCCTTCTGGGCGGCGACCCGGTGAGCGTTCACCGCGAGCAGCCCGCCGCCGCCGAACAGGTGCGCGCCGATGGCCGCGGCGTTGACCGGCGTCCACTTCGCCCACCCCGACGAGGCGATCCGCGCCCTGGCCTGGGCCGTCTCGCTTTGGTCCTTTGCCGCCCCGTTGAGACCTACCGCGCCCATGAGAGAGCCGCCGAACCAGGCTGCCAGACCCACATCGTGCAGGCTGCGGATGAGGGTATTGCGATCGGACATGAATGCTCCTTGGAACAGGGGATGGGGTGCCGACACAGACGTCGAACACCACCCACCCTCGCCCGAGCCCGGACCCGCCGCCATCACAACTGACCCGGACGGATGCACGTCGCCGTAGGGAGAAGCCAGGGCAGTCCGTGGCGGTGAGGGGGCACCGCCTGGAAGGCTGGGGCACCAGAACGTGCTGCTGGCCTTTCCGGGACGCACATCCGTTCGTGGCCGACGGCGGCTTTCGCGCCGGACAGCTCCCATGCCTTGCCGTCATTGCGGTTGCTCGCCGGCCGTACGCGTCGTCGCCGATCCGGGCCAGCAGCGCCGTACGGGCGCCGAGGCAGGCGGCCGCGACCGCCTGACCCGCCGAAAATCAACGCCCGGGAGTGGTTCGTGCCGTCCTTGACGGCCGTGAGGGTCGGCCGCGGCGGCCGCGAGGGTCCGCTGCGACGGCCCCGAGGGTCCGCTGCGGTGGCGGCGTCGCGTGGGGAGTCGTCGACGTCGTGCCCGTCCATGCACATGACGGTCGCTTCGTCCGGCAGGCGCGTCGTCGTCGGTGTCGACGATCGCCGCAATAAGGGTCCGGGCGGCCTCGCGGGATGCAGCGCGCGAGTGCACACGATCAGGTCGGACAGATCGAGGCGGTTGGCGTTGCGCTCCAGCATGCGGGGTTGGTGGGGTCGGCCGTGCAGGACGTGGGCGAGGTGGCGGCGGTCTTCGGCGAGCAGGTGTCGACGCCTGAACGCGCCGCACAGCACGTACACCACGGCGCCTGCCGGCCGGCCGGCAGGCGCATGGTCTCCCCGCCGGGCGCGGCGGGGGCGACGGGCCTTGGCGATGGCGCCGGCGAGCAGGCCGATGATGATCCACGCGATGATGCCCATGGTGCGTCTCCGCTTCGTCATGTAAAGGCTGTGTCAGTTCTTCGTCTGCACCGATCGCGCCCGAACAAACGTCTTCTCCGAAGCCGGGCCAGCCTGATCGGAGAGGAAGGGGCGCGAGAGGGGAGGGCCGTGCGTTGGAAAGCGCGAAGTCCCGGCGCTGTCGGGCTCCCCAGCCGTCCGCGTGCGCGGGTGGAAACGGAAGCCGGGCGCGGGGGGCCTGGCGCACGGGGGAGCACGGTTGGCTCCACCCACTTCACCGCGTGCGTGACCAGCTCACTCCCCACCGGCTGCCTCATCCCCATCGGCCTCCAGGCCACCGATCGGGCGAGCCAGGTTGTTGAATCCGTAGCCCTGCCGGTTCCGGCCGTGGGGACCCAGACACCGAGGACCAGACACGTACTTTCGTGAAGGCTGCGGTCGAGGAGGCCTGGTCGGGCACACCCCAGCAGAGGTGCGCCCAAGTAGCGGGCTCCGGACGACGTTGTTGGGTGTGGGCGGGCTGCATGTCCGCAGTCACACGCGGCGCCAGGGCGAGGTCGTCGCCGTGCGGACGTCGGCCGCCACCTTGCGGACGGGGCGGCGCCTCCGGCACCACCGCCGGCCCACCTCCCACGGCTCATCCGGCATCGGCCGCTTGACGATCCCCACGCGCGCGGGCCGTCGAACAGCCGGATGAGATGTCAGGTCACCGACCGCTGCCGCGCGCCTCACCCGTCGACTCCGAGGAACTGCTGGAGTGACGCTGTGCCGGTGTCCCCGTCGGTGCTTGTGGGGATCGGACGTCGGCCAGAGCGGTGGCGAGGGACTGCCAGACGTGGGCCGCCAGGTCGAGGTTCTTCGACTCCGCCGCCTGCCGGCCGAGCTGTTGCAGGGCCGCGATGCCGTCGTCGACGCGGCCCGACAGGATCATCAGCCGGCCGTCGAGGACCGACAGCCGTACCCGGTCACGGTAGGACAGGCGCAGGTCCTCCTCGGACAGCAGGGCGTGGCTGAGCGCACGGGCGTCGTCCACCTGGCCCTTGTGGAACGCGAGATGGGCCTGTAGCGCTCGCAGTTCCTGTACTTGCAGGGGAGTGCCGATCAAGGCGAGGACACATGCCGCCTCGTTCAGCCAGCGGTCGGCCGCGGCCACCCGGGGCGGCGACATCTGTAGCGCGGCGGCGGTGGCGGCGGCCCGCAGGCGGGTCCACAGGTTCAGGTCGTCCTTGCCCTGGAGGAGGTCCAGAGCCGTTTCCAGTCTGGTTCGGGCGGCCGCGTGGTCGCCCTGGCGGTTGCTGACCATGGCGGCCGTCCACAGTGCCTCGGCCGCCTGGGCCGGCGCGGCTTCGGGCAGCAGGTCCCGCTCCAGCTCGTCGACGTGCCGTCCTGCCGCATCCAGTCTGCCGACTTCCGTCTCGATGCTGATCAGCACCATCAGGGCGGCCATGGTGTCGGACACCGACAGCCCCTCGGTGCGGGCGATGGACAGCGCCTCCACGGCCGCCGGTTCCGCTGCCCGCATGTCACCCAGGGCGCGGGTGCAGCGGGCGTACTGGACGAGCGACCGCGCCCGGAGTTCCGCCGCCTCCAGCAGGTCGCTCAGCTCGATGAGTTCCAGCAGTTGCACACGCTCCCGCTCGTAGTCGCCGTCGCGGCCGGCGGCGCGGCTCAGCAGCCACAGGGCCTGCCAGCGGGCGGCGGGATCGTCGCCGGAGTCCTCCGCGACCGCGCGGCTCAGGGCCGCGGTGTCGTCCATGCCGGGTGGCGCCGATGTCACGGCTGCCAGCACCGCCGTAAGGGACCTGCCGTCCGAGGGCTCGGTCAGCGCGGACGCGTCCACGCCGAGACGCTGGGCGAGATAGGTCACGGCGCGCTCGGTGGGGCGTCGTTCACCCGACTCCAGTCGTGACAGGTATCCCGTCGACAGACCTTCGCCGACGAGGTTGGCCTGGCTCATGCCTCGTTCCAGTCGGAGTCTCTTCAGCCTGCGGCCGAAATGCGGCTGTTCGAGCATGTCCTTCCTCTGGTCCCGTTGTGCGGTCGGCGGGGCTTTCGTCCCCGGATCGCCCGCTCGGACGGATGAAGTTGTCAACACCTTACGAAGCGTCCGGAAGGGGAGCAAGCCGTTTTGTGCAGGTGAACTCCCCTGTTCAGAAGCCTCCGTCGGTCTTCCGGTCCTAGGTGTCGGGCGGTGGTCGCGCGTGCCGAAAACGCGTCAGGCGCAAGGGAGTTGCCAGGTTGTCCAGGTCACTTGGCAAACCCTTGTCAAGGCGGTTGCCGCGCCCTTAGGCTCGAAGGCGCCGTCCTGATGCGATTCCCTACTCGTCTCGCGGAGGTATTCGTGCTGCGTCACGCCCGACCGGGCTCATCGCGAAGGTCGATCGTCCGGCCGGTCGTGGTCGCCGGTTCCGCAGGTGTCGCGGGGAGAGCGGCGAACCTGGTGTCAGGCGGCTTTCCCTCAGGGTCGAGCGGCGAGATCGAATGGCCCTGACAACGTTATCGAGGTATCGGCCGTCCCGGTGCCGGTACCTCTGCTCC
This sequence comes from Streptomyces phaeoluteigriseus, assembly GCF_001896135.2. Lineage (GTDB taxonomy): Bacteria > Actinomycetota > Actinomycetes > Streptomycetales > Streptomycetaceae > Streptomyces > Streptomyces phaeoluteigriseus. Next base: position 97,598 of record NZ_MPOH02000002.1, on the reverse strand, counting down.
TCTGCTCCGGGAGTCCGGCGCCTGCCGCCGGTCTGCCCGGGACGACGCGGAACACCTGGCACCGCCACCGACGAGGTGGCGCGCCGGCACAGGGCGCCCGCCGGCACCCCGGCATCGGCGCACCCGGTCCGCTCCGCGCTCGTGACCCTTCCCAGCCCTCCACGCGCAGGAAGAAGGACGGTACGTCCGTGGCGACCACGAGTTTCCCCGACGCTTCGCCCCGCAGGAAGAACCAAGCCCCACACCCGACCCCCCGCATCCGCCGCGACACCATCAGGAGCAGCGCACCGCGTGGTTCCGCGTCACCGGGTGTCTGCACCGCACACGCCTCCCCAGGGGACATGGTCGTCCACGCTGCGGACCCGGAATTCGCCCGCCTATTCGGTCTGAGCGCCGACGAGATATGCGGGTTGGGTCTGCTCGACCTTCTCCAGTCGTCCGTTCCCGCACGGTTGCGGGAACAGTTCGCCGCACTGTCCTCGGGCCGATGCGGGCGATTCACGGAAACGGTCACTGGTCGGGACGGCAGCGGCCGCACCTTTACTGCGAAGGTGACCGGGAGGGCCGTCAGAAGGCCTTCCGGTGAAATCGCCGGTGTCGTCGTCCTTTTGCACCGCACAGGAGATGCGCAGCGGCCGGGAAATGACAATGAGCCGGTCTCCGACGACCCGTGCTGAGCGTTCTCGACGCACAGGTCCTGGAAGGTGTGGCCGGCGGCGAGTCCACGGTGCAGCTGGCCTCCCGTCTCTATCTGAGTCGTCAGGGAATCGAGTACCGCGTCGGACAGATGCTGCGGAGGTTCGACGCTCCCAACCGCCCCGCCCTGGTGGCGCGTGCGCACGCGCTCGGGATGTTCGCCGTCGGCCAGTGGCCGCCGCGCGTCCTTCCGGAGCGCGTGAAGTAGCGAGGAACGCCGGTCGTCGGCTTCCGGCGAGGCGGCCGTGGCGGTGACCACCGCCACGGCCGCCGTCGTACGGGCACAGCGCCGCCGTGCCGGATGCCGGACTCCGCCCCGGCGACCGACGGCGCCCGCCTCATGCCGCCGAGGGCTGCCACTCCTCCTGGAATCGGCGGCGGGCGCGGAAGAGGCGGGAGCGAACGGTGCCCACGGGCAGCGAGAGGACCTCGGCCATCTCCTCCTCGTTGAGCCCGTAGGAGCGCAGGGTGAGGACCTGCCGGTGCGCCCTGGACAGACGCTCCAGCACATCGCTGATGTGCACCACGTCCAGGGGGTTCGTCTCCTGCCGCGACTCCAGTTGCGAGCAGGTCTGTTCCTCGCCGTAACGCTTGGCGGTGCGAATCGCCTCGCGGATCGTCACCGAGCGCACCCAGCCGTAGAACGCCGCCGGTTCGCGCAAGGTGCTCAGGCCGCGGTAGATGGCGAGCAGGGCTTCCTGTGTGGCGTCGGCACCGTCGTCGTGGGTGACGGAACGGCAGATGCGCGCGACGTACGGCGTGATGGCGGTCAGCAGATGGTTCATGGCGTGCTCGTCGCCCGACTGGGCTCGGGGGAGCAGTGTCAGGGGGGAGGGGAGGTCGCTGACGGTGGTCATGTCGGGGTGGGGCTCCTTACGGCGCCGGGTCGGCGTGTGATTGAGCGGAAGGGGTGGTGCTCAGCCCGCGGCCGCGCGGGCGGGTTCGGTCTCCGCCGCGCTCACCAGGTCGAGGAGCCCGCTGTGCACGTCGTCGCGGAAGGCCTGCATGAAGGACTGGCTGAAGCAGGCGGTGTAGTGCGGGAACTCGATGGCGAGCCGACCTTCGAAGGAGACCACGCACGCCATGACGGGACTGCGTCCTGCCTGCGGGAAGTAGTGCTCGCGGGCCGGCGCCAGGCGGACGTCGACGGCTTCCAGTCCGCTCGGCAGCCGTGGACCCGGGACGACGCCCATGTTGGTGACGATCACCGTGGCCAGTTGCAGCCTGGGATTGTGGGGGATCTCCGGCGTGATGCGCATCTCGTGGAAGTGGTCACCGCGCGCGATGAAGTCGCTCAGGCGGGCGTGGACGGTTCGCGCCAGGTCCAGGGGGTCCGAGGTCTCGGACACGTCCAGGGTCTGCAGGTGGGTGGTGACCGCGGGCACCATGTCCGACGCGGGCAGCGGCGGCGACAGCCGGGAGCGCAGGTCGACAGGGGAGAGGCAGCCGAGCGTGCGGGGGCCGTCGCCGTCCAGGCGCCGCCTGGCGGTGGCCAGCAGTGTCGCTGCGATCAGCGCGTGCACGGAGACGCCGCGGGAGCGTGCCGTGCGGCGCAGACGCGTGGTGAGGCCCGTGTCCAGGGTCAGCCGGCAGACCTCGATGTGCCCGTCCACGGGTGCGCCCTCGTCGGCCGCCTGACCGGTGGCGGACGCACGCCGCACGTCGTACGGCACCAGCTCGACCGAGTGCCGCCTCGTCTCCTCCACACGGCCGTCGAGGTACTTGGCCGTGTCGGCGTCGTCGGCCGCGGGCAGCAACCGGGAGACGGGTCGCGGCCATCGCGGCATGCCGGACTCGGACGCTTCGGCACCGGGCTCCGCGTCGACCAGCGCCCGGTAGCGGTCCCACAGCGCATTGTGCAGCGCGATGCTGCTGTGGCCGTCCGTGACGGTGTGGTCGACCACCAGGACGAACAGGTGGCTCCGGCCGTCCGGCGCGCTGACCAGGACGGCGCGGCTCAGCGGCCCTCCGACGGGCAGAGGGTTGTTCAGCTCCGCCGCGTAGGCCTCGTCCTCGTCGCCGGTGCGGGTGACCAGCCGGGGCCGCTCGTCCTCGTCGAGCAGGCGCAGCGCGTAACCCGAGCCCTCCTCGACGATGCGGGAGCGAAGCGTCGGGTTCTCCCGCGTCATGGCGTCGAACGCGGCCGACAGCGCCTCGACGTCGACGCGTCCGCGCAGGGAACAGGACAGGACGGCCCTGCTTCTCTGACCCACGTAGAGCGACTCAACCGGACACAGCGCACGGTGCATGCCGTCAGCCTTCTTTCCGTCGTCCATTTCGTGTGCCCTCGACCCGGGAGCGGCCTGTCGCCGCCTGCTGTCCGCGGGAATCGAGGTCCCTCCGAGAGTGCACCGGGAAGCGCGGTCGAATCCATCCGAGAAGCCGGTCCACGGCGAAGTCGCGTGTTTTCCCTAGAAGTTGTCCCGGGCCGCGAACTCCCTCGCACCGCAGTCATTAGGGAAACACCTGAATTGACGCTCCGGGGCCCGTCTCGGCTTGACCGGATCGGGACCGGTATCTCACCGTGAGGTCCTGTGAATCCAGGGCTGGGCGATAGCCATCCCCCGCCCGTGGTGTGCGACCTCCCCTTTTCCCGCCCTGTGGGCCGGCCCGGCGAGTACACACGCGAGGGCGGCACGGAGCGGTGGCCGCACCCGTCCGATCCGGCCGGGCCTTCACCGTCCGGGACATTACGGCTTGTCACGTGAGGGTTGTGCTATGTCACTGCAGGAGGACGAACGTCGACCGCTGTCCGGGGCCCAGGAGGGCCTGTGGTACGCCGGGCGGCTGGCACCGGACAGCGCCGCGTACAACACCGCGGAAGCGGTGGAGATCCACGGGCCTGTCGACACCGGCCTGTTCGAGGCCGCGCTGCGGCGCACCGTCGGTGAGGCCGACACCTTCGCCCTGCGTTTCGTCGACACCGACGACGGCCCCCGGTGTCATCCCGCTCCGGACCCGGACGACTGGAGCCTGCACCGGGTCGACGTCAGCGGCGCCGCGGATCCCGAGGCCGCCGCGTGGGCCTTCATCCGCACGGACCTCGCGGCCCCCGTGGACACGGAGAAGGGCCCGCTGTTCTCGCACACCCTGCTGACCCTGGCTCCCGACCGCCTCATCTGGCTGCTGAGGGCCCATCACATCCTGCTGGACGGCTACAGCTACAAGCTCCTGGGGCGGCGCCTGGCGGAGACGTACAACGCGCTGGCCGAGGGGCGCGACCCGGACCCCGCCGGTTTCGCGCCGGTGAGCCGGCTCCAGGCGGAGGAGGAGGCCTACCGCGGCTCCGGGCGGTACGTCCGCGACCGCGCCCACTGGGCGCAGCGCCTGGCAGGGCTCCCCGAACCCGCCCGGCTCACCTCCCGGACGGCCGCCCCCGCCGCCCCCTTCCTGCGCCGCACCGCCGAGCTGGAGCCCGCCGAGGCCGACGCCCTCGACGCGGCCGCGGCACGTCTCGGCGTCTCACGCACCGACCTGCTGACCACCGCCACCGCCGCGTACCTGCACCGGATGACCGGTGCGGAGGACCTGGTGCTCGGTATGGCGACGATGAGCCGGCTCGGCAGCGCCGCCCTGCGCACCCCCGGCACCGCCTCCGACATCCTTCCGCTGCGCGTGGCCGCCGCCCCGGACACGCCCGTCGCGGAGCTGGTGCGCGCCGTCGCGGACGAACTGAAGGCTTTGCGCCGGCACCAGCAGTACCGCGGCGAGTTCCTGCGCCGCGACCTGGGCCTGCTGGGCACCGGACGCCGGCTGTACGGGCCGGTTCTGAACATCGTCCCGTTCGACGAGTCCCCGGTCTTCGGCGGCCACCCCACCACCTGGCACCACCTGTCCGGCGGCGCCGTCGACGACCTGCAGATCTCCGTACGGCCCGGAGCGCGGGCCGGCGGCATGTGGCTGGCCCTCGACGCCAATCCAGCCCTGTACGAGGAGGACGAACTCGCCCTGCACCGCGACCGGTTCCTCACGGTGCTGCGCGCACTGGCCGAGGCCGAGCCGGCCACCCCGCTGCGGGACCTGGACATCCTGCTGCCGGGCGAACACCCCCGCGACACCCCTGCACGCACGTATCCCGTCGAGCGGACCCTCACGGAACTGTTCGAGGAGCAGGCGGCGTCCGTGCCCGAGCGGACCGCCGTCACCTGCGGGGACGGACACCTCACGTACGCCGAGCTGAACACCGAGGCCAACCGACTGGCCCGGCTGCTGGCCGAACGCGGCGCGGGCCCGGGGCGCGTGGTGGCGCTGGCCCTGGAGCGTGGCCCCCGGCTGCTGCCGGCGCTGCTGGCCGTCCTCAAGACGGGAGCGGCCTACCTTCCCCTGGACCCCGGTCATCCGGCCGAGCGGCTGCGGCTGGTCGTCGAGGACGCGGCCCCTGTCGCCCTGGTCACCGAGCACGCTCACACCCACCTGGCAGGGGACGCGGTGCCCACCGTTGTCCTGGACGACCCGGAGGTCGCGGCGGACCTCGGCCGCCGATCCGCCGCGGACCTCACCGACTCCGACCGGCACGGGCCGACGAGCCCGTCCGACACCGCGTACATCATCCACACCTCCGGCTCCACCGGCCGCCCCAAGGGCGTGCCCGTTCCGCACGCCAACGTCGTCCGGCTGTTCGCAGCCGCGGCCGAGCACTTCGACTTCGACGCGGACGACGTGTGGACCTCGTTCCACTCCTACGCCTTCGACTTCTCGGTCTGGGAGATCTGGGGTGCCCTGCTGCACGGCGGCCGGGTCGTCGTCGTCCCGTACGCCGTGAGCCGCTCGCCCGGCGAGTTCCTGGAGCTGCTGCACCGCGAGGGCGTGACCGTCCTCAACCAGACGCCGTCCGCGTTCGAGCAGCTGATCGACGCCGACCTCGAACGGGACGGCGGCACGGGGGCGTTGCGTTACGTCGTCTTCGGCGGCGAGGCCCTGCGTCCGGCCCGACTGCGCCTCTGGGCCGACCGGCACGGACTGGACCACCCGGTGCTGGTGAACATGTACGGCATCACCGAGACCACCGTGCACGTCACCCACCACCGTGTCACCCGCGCCGACCTGGACGACCCGCGCCGCGGCAGCGTGATCGGCACCCCGCTCGCCGATCTGCGCGTCCACCTGCTGGATCCCGCGGGGCGCCCGGTGCCGCCCGGCGCGACCGGCGAGATGTACGTCTCCGGCGCCGGCGTGGCCACCGGCTACCTGAACCGGCCCGAGCTGACGGCCGAACGCTTCCTCGACGACCCCTACGGCCCGCCCGGAACCCGCATGTACCGCTCGGGCGACCTGGCGCGGCGCCGCCCCGACGGCACCCTCGACTACCTCGGCCGGGCGGACGCGCAGGTCCAGCTCCGCGGCTTCCGCGTCGAGCCGGGTGAGATCGAGGCCGTCCTCGCCGCCCACCCGCGCGTCGTCCGGGCCGCCGTCGTGGTCCGCCGCGCCGACAGCGGCACCCGGCAACTCGTCGCCTACACGGTGGCGGCGGGTGACGGTCCGGCGAACCCCGCCGAACTGCGCGCCCACGTCGCCGCCCACCTGCCCGAGCACATGGTCCCGGCCGCCTGCGTCCCCGTGGACGCCCTGCCGCTCACCGCCAACGGCAAGCTCGACGTGCAGGCGCTGCCCGTCCCGGACTTCGCCGCCGAGGCCTGCGGCACGCGCCCCGAGACACCGCGACAGGCCGTCCTCTGCGCGCTGTTCGAGGACGTGCTGAAGCTGCCCCAGGACACCGTGGGCATCGACGCCAACTTCTTCGACCTCGGCGGCGACTCCCTGCTCGCCACCCGCCTGCTGGCCCGCCTGCGGCACGAGACGGGCGCCGAGATCCCCATCACGGCCCTGTTCGAGACGCCGACACCGGCCGCCCTCGCCCACCGGCTGGCCGCGCGGTCCGGGGCCGCCCTGCCACGGCCCGCCCTCGGTGACGCGGTACGCCCGGAGCGCGTACCGCTGTCCTTCGCCCAGGAACGCATGTGGTTCCTCAACCGGCTCGACGACGGAGCGGCCACCTACAACATCCCGCTCCTCGTCGCGCTGGACGCCGACCTCGACGCCGAGGCCCTGGAGGTGGCCCTCGGCGATCTGGCCGACCGCCACGAGAGCCTGCGGACGGTGGTCGCCGAGCACGACGGCGTGCCCTACCAGCGGATCGTGTCCCCCGGCGAACTGCGGCCGCAACTGCGCCGGGTCGACTGCCCCGCCGCCGAGACGGCCGCCCATGTCACCGCCGCACTGCGGCACCGCTTCGACCTGACCACGCAGAGCCCCCTGGCCGCCTGGCTGCTGGGTACCGGCACCGACCGGGCCCTGCTGCTCGTGCTGCACCACAGCGCCGCCGACGGCTGGTCGCTGCGGCCCTTCGCCGACGACCTGAGCACCGCGTACGCGGCCCGCCGCGCGGGCCGGGCGCCCCAGTGGACCCCGCTGCCGGTGCAGTACGCCGACTACGCGCTGTGGCAGCGTGCCCTGCTGGCGCCCGATCCGGACGGCACGGGCCGACTGGAGCGGCTCACCGCCCACTGGCGCAGCGCGCTGGACGGTCTGCCCGAGGAGTGCACCCTGCCGGGCGACCGGCCGCGTCCCGCCGCGCCGCGCGGTGGCGGCGCGCACGTGGAGACCGTCGTGGACGCCGCTGTGCACCGTGACCTGCTGAGCCTCGCCGACCGCGAGAACGCCAGCCTGTTCATGGTGCTGCACGCCGCCGTCAGCGCCCTGCTCACGCGCTGCGGCGCCGGCGAGGACATCGTCCTCGGCACCCCGGTCGCGGGCCGTACCGAACCCGCCCTCGACCACCTCGTCGGCCTGATCACCAACACCCTGGTCCTGCGGGCCGACACGTCCGGCGACCCCGCCTTCCGTGACCTCGTCGCCCGGCTGCGCACGGCCGACCTGGCCGCACTGGACCACCAGGACCTGCCCTTCGACCGGCTGGTGGAGGAACTCAACCCGCCCCGCAGGGCCGGGCGGCACCCCCTGTTCCAGGTGATGCTGGCCCTCCAGAACAACGAACCCGCCGTACTCGAACTCGACGGCCGACGAGCCGAGCTGAGGCCGACCGCCACCGGCACCGCCAAGTTCGACCTGTTCGTGGACGTGCTGGAGCGCCGCACTCCCGACGGTGCCCCCGACGGCCTCGCGCTGCACGTCGAGTACGCCACGGACCTGTACGACGCCGGCACGGCCGAGGCGTTCGCCCAGGCCCTGCACGACGTCCTGCGCACGGTGAGCGCCGAGCCCGCGGTCCGCGTCGGGCAGCTGCCCGCGGTCCCCCGAGCGCACCCCCGCCCCGGTGGCGGCCGACACCGCGGAGCTGGAGGACGCGGCGCTGTCCGTGCCCGGCGTCCGCGACGCCCGCGCCCTTGCCGGCGCCGACGACGAGCCACCGTGCCTGTACGTGGTGCCCGGACGGGCGGACGCCGCGGAACGCGTCGAGGACGTCCTGGACCGCGCGGGCCACGGCACGGTCCGCGTCACGGCGGTCAACGCGCTGCCCCTCGGCCCCGACGGCACCGTCGACACCGAGGCGCTACGAGCCCTGCCCGCCGTCGACCGCACCGCGGCCCGAGCGTGGCAGGAACGGCTGGCCCGTGTCCCCGGCGTCACCGCCGCCGAGGTGTCGGTGGAGAACACCCCCGAGGAGCTCGGGCGCGCCACGCGGGCCTGCCCGACCGGATGCCGGAGCCCGCCTCGGCCGACAGCATCGGGAGCGCGGCCCAGATGTCCGCCGTCCCGGCGCTCAGCGAGGGACCCGAACTCGACGAACCGTCCGTTTCCGGCTGGGCACACGCCCTGCGACGCGCGGCGGAGCTGGACCGGGGCGACATCGTCCACGTGCACGCCGACGGCAGTGAACACCGGCGTGGTTACGCCTCCCTGATCCCCGAGGCGTCCCGGGTGCTGGCGGGTCTGCGGCGGGCGGGCCTGCGCCCCGGCGACCAGGTCATCCTCCAGTGCGATGTGAGTGAGGACTTCCTCGCCGTGCTGTGGGGCTGCATCCTCGGGGGCTTCGTCGCCGTCCCGCTGACCGTCCCCGCCTCCTACGACACGCCCTCGGCGGCGCTCACGAAGCTGGAGGGCATCTGGCGGATGCTGGGCCGGCCCTGGATCGTGTGTTCCGCCGCCCGCGAGGCCGGGCTGCGTGACGTGGCCGCCCGGCAGGAGTGGCCCGGGGTGCGGCTGACCACGGCCGACGCCCTGCGCGAGGCCCCGGAGGACCGCGACTGGCACCCCGCCCAGCCGGACGACCTCATCCTGATGTTGATGACGTCCGGCAGCACGGGGCTGCCCAAGGCGGTGCGGCTGACCCACCGCAACGTGCTGACCCGCTCCGCGGCCACCGAGCAGATGAACGGGCTGGACGCCGACGACGTCTCGCTGAACTGGATTCCGCTGGACCACGTCACCGGCGTGGTGATGTTCCACCTGCGGGACGTGTACCTGGGCTGCCGCCAGATCCACGCTCCGACATCCTGGATCCTCCAGGATCCGCTGCGTTGGATGGACCTGGCCGACCGGCACCGGGTCACCGTCACCTGGGCGCCCAACTTCGCCTTCGGACTCCTCGCCGAGGAATCCCACCGCTTCACGGACCGCGCCTGGGACCTGTCGCCGATGCGGCTGGTGATGAACGCCGGCGAGGTCGTCGTGGCGTCGGCCGCCCGCCGGTTCCTGCACACCCTCGAGCCCTTCGGCCTGCCGCAGGACGTGATGCACCCCGGCTGGGGCATGTCCGAGACCTGCTCGGTGGTCACCGACGCGGTCCTGCCCGGCCAACCCGACGGGAAGGAGGGCACGTTCGTCAGCTGCGGCCGTCCCTACCCCGGCTTCGCCATGCGGATCGTCGACGAGCATGGCACCGTCCTCGACGAGGGCCAGGCGGGCCGGTTCCAGGTGCGCGGCACCTCGGTGACCGGCGGCTACCACGACAACCCGGGCGCCAACGCCGAGGCGTTCACCGAGGACGGCTGGTTCGACACCGGGGACCTGGCCTTCCTGCGCGACGGCGAGCTGTACATCACCGGCCGCGCCAAGGACGTCATCATCGTCAACGGCGTCAACCACTACAGCCACGAGATCGAAGCCTGCGTGGAGGAACTGCCGCACGTGGAGCGCAGTTTCACCGCCGCTGTCGCGGTGCGCTCCGATCCCCTCTCGCCCACCGACGAACTGGCCCTCTTCTTCCACCTCACCCCGCAGGCCGTCGCACGGAACACGGCCGACTCCCTGCGCGACATCGCGGGCAAGGTCACCCGGGAGATCGGCGTCAGCCCCGCCTTCCTCGTCCCGGTCGAGCCGGACGCCATCCCCAAGACCGAGATCGGCAAGATCCAGCGCACCAGACTGCGCAAGAACTTCGAGGCGGGCGCCTTCGACGACGAGGTCCGCAGGGCACAGCTGCTGCTGGGCACCGCCGCCACCGTGCCCGACTGGTTCCTGCGCCCGGTGTGGCAGCCGGCGGAACGCCCCGGTCCCCGCACCACGCACGCCGGCCGGCACACCCTCGTACTCACCGGCGGCGACCCCCGCGTTCAGCGGCTCGCCGACCGGCTCGCCGACGCGCTGCGATCCGGCGGCGGTCTGTGCACGGTGGTCGACGACGGGACGGCGTACGCCCGACTCGGTGCCGCCCACTACCGCGTCCGGCCCGCGGAGGAAGCCGACCACACCGAGCTGCTACGACAGGTGGAGCGCGACCAGCGCCCGGTCGACGCGGTCCTGCACCTCGACGGGCTGCGTGACACCGGCTCGCCGGAGGAGGCGCCGTACGACACGACCGGCACGGAGCGGCTGCTCGTGTTCGCACGCGCCCTCGCCGCCCGGCCCGGCCGGCAGCACTCCGTCGATCTGGTGTACGTCACGGCGGGTGCCCAGGCGGTCCGTCCCGGGGACCGTCCCTGCCCGGCGCGGGCCATGGCGGGCGCCCTGCTCAAGTCGCTGGGCGAGGAGTTCGGCTGGCTGCGCGGGGCGCACCTCGACCTCGCGCCGGATGACGGCGAGGACCCGCTGCCCGTCCTGCTGGCCGAGGCGACGGTCGCCGCGGACGGCGCGGAGGTGGCGTACCGCGACGGACGTCGTCACGTACGCCGCCTCGCGGCCCTGCCCGACACACCGTCGCGCGCCGAGACGCCCGCGCACGACGGATTCACCCTGATCACCGGGGGACTGGGCGGCGTCGGCAGCGAGGTCGCGGCTCACCTGCTGCGCACGCCCGGTACGCGGCTGCTGATCGTGGGCCGCACACCGCAGGCCGAAGTGGACCTCCAGGGAACCGAATCGGCACGCGGGGAGGCTCTCCGGCGGCTGCGCGAGCTGGGTGAGGTCCGCTACGCCTGCGCCGACGTCACCGACGAACGCCAGGTGCGGGCCGCGGTGGACGCGGCCACCGCGGCGTGGGGCGTGCCGCTGGCGTCGGTGCTGCACCTGGCCGGGACCCTCGTCGAACGCCCCGTGGGCGACCTGGACGCCACCACCTGGCGCCGGGCGCTGGAGGCGAAGGCGCGCGGTGCGTGGACACTGCACCGGCTCACCGCGGACCACCCGGTCGGCTCCTTCGTCACCTTCTCCTCGGTGAACGGCTATTTCGGCGGTGCCATGAACGCCGCCTACGCCGCCGCCAACGCCTACCTGGACGCCCTCGCCCTGCACCGCCGGAGCCTGGGCCTGCCCGCGCAGTCCCTGGCCTGGAGCATGTGGCGCGAGCACGGCATGAGCCGCGGCTACCGGCTCACCGCGCTCACCGAGGCCCGCGGCTACCGGCTGCTCGACGCCCCCGCCGCCCTGCGCTCGTACGACCTGGCCCGCGCCCTGGACGAGCCGCATCTGCTGATCGGTGCCGACCGCAGCGCTCCCTGGGTCCGCAGCCACGTCGTGGCCCCGGTCCGTCAAGTGCGGCGCCTGACCGGGCACGTCGGCCTGGAGGACGGCACCGACCTGGGCGCGCTGTACCGTGCGGCGGCCGACAGTGCCGGCGCGGCCGGCCTGGGCGACGACTGGACGCTGCGCTCTGCGGGCGCCACCGAGGACCGGGACCAGGCGGACGCGGGGGAGGACCTGCGGCGGCTGGAGAGCCGGCTCGCCGAGGTGTGGTGCGTCGTACTGGGCCGCGACCGGGTGGGCCGGGACGAGAACTTCTTCGACCTGGGCGGGAACTCCCTGCTCCTGGTCACCGCCCAGGGCGCCGTCAACAGCGCCTTCGACGCCGACCTCTCGGTCGTCGACCTGTTCGCGCACCCCACCGTGCGGGACCTGGCCCGCCACCTGTCGACGCGCACCGGCACCAGGTGGGCCGGGAAGCCGTCGCCCCAGCGCGAGTCCGCGGAACAGCGCACCGCCGACCCCGCAGCACCACGGTCCGCCGAAGCCGCCCCCACCGGCCTGGACCGAGCCAAGGAACAAGCACAGCGGCAGCGTGCGGCCCGCGCGCGCCGTACCGCACGGCACGGGAAGGACCGAGGCCTTGCCTGACATCACCGAACCACACGAGCAGGAGGCCCCCGCCGTCGCCGTCATCGGCATGGCGGGCCGCTTCCCCGGCGCCGACGACCTCGACACGTTCTGGGACAACCTGGCGGCCGGCCGGGAGTCCGTACGGCCCGTCACCGACGAGGAGTTCCTCGCCGCGGGCGGCGACCCGCGCGACCTCGACGACCCCTCACACGTGCGCATGGCCTCCGTCGTCGAGGGCATGGACCGCTTCGACTCCGGCTTCTTCGGCTACAGCCCCGCCGAGGCCGCCGTGATCGACCCGCAGCAGCGGCTGCTGCTGGAGACGGCCTACCACGCCCTGGAGGACGCCGGCTGCCTCGGCGGCGACCGTGGCGACCGTACGGGCGAGGCGTTCGGCGTGTACGCGGGCAGCGGCGACAGCCGCTACTACCCCGCACACGTGTATCCGCGTCATGCCGGGCAGCCCGGCTCGGTCGCGCTCGTGCACGCGGCCACCGCCAACTCCCTGGGCACCCTCGCCACCCGCGTCTCCTACGAGCTGGGCCTCACCGGCCCGAGCGTGTCGCTGCAGACGGCCTGCTCCACCGCTCTCGTCGCCGTGCACACCGCCTGCCAGGACCTGCTCGACCACCGCTGCGACACCGCGCTCGCCGCCGCCGTCTCCCTCAACCCCTCGGCCGCGCTGGGCTACCGGCACGTGCCCGACGGCCCCTTCTCGCCCGACGGCCACTGCCGCGCCTTCGCCGCGGACGCCGCCGGCACCTCCTCCGGCGACGGCGTGGGAGCCGTCGTGCTCAAGCGACTCGAGGACGCCCTCGCCGACGGCGACCGCATTCGTGCCGTCATCCGCGGCAGCGCCGTCAACAACGACGGTCGCCGCAAGGTCGGCTTCAGCGCCCCGAGCGCCGCCGGGCAGACCGAGGTCATCCTCGCCGCGCAGGCCCAGGCGGAGGTCGAGGCCGGCACCATCGGCCTGATCGAGGCGCACGGCACAGCCACCAAGCTCGGCGACCCGATCGAGGTGTCCGCACTGACCGAGGCGTTCCGGCAGAGCACGGAACGGACCGGGTTCTGCGCGCTCGGCTCGGTGAAGACGAACATCGGCCACCTGGGCGCGGCCGCCGGCATCGCCGGGCTCATCAAGGCGGTCCTGGCCCTGGAACACCGGCAGATCCCGCCGAGCCTGCACTTCGACCGGCCCAACCCGCTCATCGACTTCCCCTCCGGCCCCTTCCGCGTGCCCACCGCGCTGGAGGACTGGCCCGCGGGCGACCACCCCCGCCGGGCGCCGTCAGTGCCTTCGGCATCGGCGGCACCAACGCCCACGTCATCCTGGAAGAGGCCCGCCCGTCGCCCGCCCGCGCCGCGCCGCCCGAGGACGGACACCGGCTGGTGCTGCCACTGTCCGCGCGGACCGCCGGCGCCTGCGCGGCCAGGCCGACGCCCTCGTCCGGCACCTGGAGCGGCGGCCCGAACTGCGCCTGGACGACGTCGCGCACTCCCTGCGCGCCGACCGGCCCGCGCTGCGCCACCGCCTCACCGTCACCGCAGCCACCCGCGAGGAGGCCCTCGACGCCCTGCGCGCCGCCGCACCGGGCACCCCGCCGCCGTCCGACGAGCCCGCCCGCGTGGCGTTCCTGCTGCCGGGCGGCGGCACCCAGTACCCCGGCATGGGAGCGGAGCTGTACCGCGACCACGGCGTCTACCGCGACATCGTCGACGAGTGCGCCCGCGTCCTGCGCCCCGCGCTCGGCACCGACGTCCGCGCCGCCCTGTTCGAGGAACAGCGGCCCGACGACACCGCCGCGTTCCTCGGCCTGGTGGTGACCGAGTACGCCCTGGCCCGCACCCTGATGGAACAGGGCGTGCGCCCGGACGCGCTGATCGGCCACTCGCTCGGCGAGTACACGGCGGCCTGCCTGGCCGGGGTCCTCGACCTGGAGGACATGCTGCCCCTGGTCACCGAACGCATCCGGCTCATCAGCACCGCGGGCGGCGCCACCGTCGGCGTGGCCGCCCCGGCCGAGGACGTGGAGCCGCTGCTCGATGACGAGCTGTCCCTGGCCGCGGCGAACGGCCCCAGCGCCTGCACCGTCGCCGGACACCTCGACGCCGTCACCCGCTTCGAGGCCGAACTCACCCGCCGGGGCGTCCCGTTCCGCCGCCTGCGCATCCCCGTCGCGGCCCACTCCCACGTCCTGGACCCGGTCCTGCCGACGTTCGAGACCCACCTGCGTCAGGTCACGCTGCGCCCGCCACGGATCCCGTACGTCACCAACGTCACCGGCACCTGGGTCACCGACGCCCAGGCCACCTCCGTGCGGCACTGGATCGACCACACCAGGAACACCGTGCGGTTCGCCGACGGCATCACCGCCCTCTGGGACCGCCTGCACCCCGTGCTGGTGGAGATCGGGCCGGGGGACACGCTGACCAAGCTGGCCACCGGGCGGCTCACCGACGAGACGCCCGTGACGGTGACCACCATGCGGCACGCCAAGGCCGAGGCCTCCGACGGCTTCGTTCTCGCGGAGGCCCTGGGGCGGCTGTGGAGCGCGGGCGTGGACACCGCCCTCCCGCCGGTGCCGGACACCGCCCGACGGGTCCCGCTGCCGCCGTACGCCTTCGAACGTCACCGTCACTGGATCGACGCCCCCGGCGCCCGCACGGACCCCGCCGCGCCCGACGCCCCCGCGGAGGCGGGGGCGGGGCCGGCCCTCGCCGCACGGCCCCGGCTGACCACCGAGCACGTGCCGCCGCGCTCCGACCGCGAACAGGCGGTCACCCGGGTGTGGGAGGAGACCCTCGGCATCGGCGGCATCGGCGTGCACGACAACTTCTTCGACCTGGGCGGCGACTCGATGCGCGCCGTGCTGCTGGCGGGCCGGCTCAAGCAGGCCGGCGTCCTCGACGTACCGGCGGCCGAACTGCTGGCCGCGCCCACGGTGGCCGGAATCCTCGCCGCGTCCGACGAGCGGGCCCCGGACACGCAGGGGAGCGCCCCCACCGCGCTCGGCCCGCTGCTGCCGCTGCGCGCGGAGGGCACCGCCACCCCCCTGTTCTGCGTCCACCCCGGTGCGGGCGTGTCCTGGCGCTACACGGGCCTGCTGCCCCACCTCGGCGGCGGCCAGCCCGTGTACGGCATCCAGGCGGTCGGCCTCGACGGCACCCGGCCGCCCGCCCCGGACGCCGCCGCCATGGTCGACGCCTATCTGGACCTGGTGCGGGAGGTGCAGCCGCACGGCCCGTACCGGCTGCTGGGCTGGTCCTACGGCGGCTTCGTCGCGCACGCCATGGCCTGCGCGCTCCAGGAGAGGGGCGAGCGGGTCGAACTCCTCGCCATGCTCGACGCACCGCAGCCGCACGGCACGACGTACGACCCCGAGGCGGCGGAACGGCAGGTGGCGGCTCTGCTGTCGCGGGTGACCGGTCTGTCCGTCGAACCGGGGGCCACGCCGCCGGACGTCGACACCGTCCTGGACCGTGTCGACGCCGGCCTCGCGGCCGACCCGTCGAGTTCGCCCGTCACGCGCGCCGAGGCGGCCGCCATCGCCACCGTCATGCGCAACAACCTGCGCATCGCACCGCAGTTCGCCCCCAGGGTCTACCGCGGGGACGTGCTGTTCTTCAGCGCGGCCCGGGAGGATCCCACGGACTTCCCGACGGACCTGGCGGTGCTGCCCGGCAAGGCCGACAGCTGGCGGCCCCACGTCGACGGCACGCTGCACGACCACCAAGTGCCGTGCGGCCACTACGAGATGACCGAACCCGAGCCGATCGCCCGGATCGGCGAGTGGTCGCCAAGGCCCTGCGCGGACTCCACGACTGAGCCGCCGGGCGGCGTCCGCCCCGAGTCCCGACCCACCGAGTACGCCCCGACCGTTCAGGAGACCCCGCGTGTCCGCGACCCAGGACCTCTACGAGCTCGGCGACGCGCCCGAGATCGGCACCGTCCCCAAGAAGATGTACGCCTCGCTCATCCGCCGCGAGCGCTACGGCCGGCCGTCGACGCCTTCCGTACCGAGGTGGTCGACGTCCCACCCGTCGGCCGCGGCCAGGTCCTGGTGAAGGTCATGGCCGCCGGCATCAACTACAACAACGTATGGGCGGCGCTGGGTTCGCCGCTCGACGTGATCACCGCACGCCAGAAGGCGGGTGCCACCGAGGACTTCCACATCGGTGGCTCCGACCTGTCCGGGATCGTGTGGGCGGTCGGCGAGGACGTGCGCGGGGTACGGCTGGGCGATGAGGTGGTCGTCCTGGCCGCCCGGTGGGACGAGTCGGCCGAGGACATCCGCCTGGGCACCGACCCGGTGGTCTCCACCAGCCAGCGGGTGTGGGGCTACGAGGAGAACTACGGCTCCTTCGCCCAGTTCGCGGTTGTCGACGACTACATGCTCCACCCCAAGCCGGCCCGCCTTTCCTGGGCGGAGTCCGCCTGCTACATGGCGACCGCGGCCACCGCCTACCGCCAGCTCTTCGGCTGGGAGCCGCACACGGTACGCCCCGGCGACCCGGTGCTGATCTGGGGCGGCGCCGGCGGACTGGGCTGCATCGCCATCCAGTTGGTCCGGCACGTCGGCGGCATCCCCGTCGCCGTCGTCTCCAACGAGGAACGCGGCGAGTTCTGCCTCAAGCTGGGCGCCAAGGGATGGATCGACCGGCGGGAGTTCGACCACTGGGGCCGGCTGCCGGACACCTCCGACGACGCCGCGATGGCCCGCTGGCTGTCCGGCGCCCGCGCCTTCGGACGGCGCTTCTGGGAGGTGCTCGGCGAGCGCCGCAGCCCGCGCATCGTGCTGGAGCACTCGGGCGCCGACACCATCCCCACGTCGATGTACCTGTGCGACAACGGAGGCATGGTCGTCATCTGTGGCGGAACCACCGGCTACAACGGTGACGTGGACCTGCGCTTCCTGTGGATGCGGCAGAAGCGACTGCAGGGCTCGCACGTCGCCAGCGCCCGCGAGGCACGGGAGATCACCCGGCTGATCGACCAGGGAGTCGTCGACCCCTGCCTGTCACGCACCTTCGACTTCGACGAGATCGGCCTGGCCCACCAGCTCATCCACGACAACCGCCACCCGGCGGGGAACATGGCGGCGCTGGTGAACGCCCGGGTGTGACGGTTGCGGCGGACCCGGCCGCGGTGGGGGTGGAGCCGGCCGCGCGCTCCGGGTGATTTGCCCCGGGCCAGCGGGGTACCCGCGGCCAGGTACGACGCACGCGCTATCGCGGGAGGTGCCCCATGGGCAAGCTGGGTGACATGGCGAGGAAGGCCAAGGACATGGCGAAGGGCCACCCGGGCCAGGCGGACAAGGGCGTCACGAGCGCCGAGCGAGCGGTCGACGGGCGGACGGGGAACAAGTACGACGCCCAGACCGACAAGGCCGCCGAAGCGGCCCGTCGTTCCTACCGGGACCGCGGTACGACGGAGCGATGACTGTCGGGACCGACCTTGCGGCCCCCGGCGCTGTGCGCCGGGGGCCGGGGGCGTGTGGTCACCTCTCGGAGTCGGCCCACCCCAGGACGTAGCCGAGCACTCCTGTCCCGAAGGGCACCACGCGTACCCGTACGGCGTGCGCCGGCTTCGGAGGCAGACAAATACGCAGGCCGTCCCCGGAGGGGCACTTCCGCAGGGCCCGCAGGGTCACCGACGGCTCGGCCGCTCGATGACCCGCTACGGACCGATCCAGGGCCTTCCACACGGCACGCGGCTTCCTTGGCCGAGAACAGCTCCGTCAGCGACCATGCCGCGTCCACCGGCCGGGAGCCGGTGAGCAGGAGCCCCTCCTCGTCCACGCGCAGGACCAGGCGTCCGCACGGTGGGGGAGTGGCCGGAACCCCAGATCGCAGCTCCAGAGCGCAGCCGAGCGGGATGCCGTGGCTCGGCATGCGGGCCACGGCGACGGCTATTCCCGCGCTGTGCGAGATGCATGCCGCCCGTCCGGGCGGAAACACCGGCAGCCGTCCCGAGCGGGGGATTTAGCAGCACCACTAGTGACCGCCGCCGGGCTCGGCCTCATCGGCGAGCCGGTCGAGGTCGGCCGACGGGACGTCTGCGGACGTGCGACTGCCACGGGGTGCGCGGCCTTACGACGTCTCTGCCTCGGGTTGCGTGGCCGTACGACGTCTCTGCCTCGGGTTGCGTGGCCGTACGACGTCTCGCTGTCGGGCGCCGGGCGAGGACCGGAACGGCCGATGTCGGAAGGTCACCCACCACGGCAGGCGGAGGAACCCGACCGGCCGGGGCCGGTGCGGAAACGCCACCAACCCCGGCGGACCAGTATCAGAGGGGCGCCCGGTCAGCGCGCCCCGCTCCGGACGGCTCCGCACACCCTCAGACCCGCAGCAGCTTCTTGATGATCTTTCCTGCGGGATTGCGCGGCACCTGCTCGATGAACTCCACGCGTCGCGGCCGCTTGTACGGCGCGAGCAGCCCCGCGACATGCGCCAGCAGTTCCGCCGTACCCGCGTCCGCGCCCGCCTCCAGGACGACGTACGCCAGCGGCACCTCGCCGTAGTCCTCGTCCGGCATCCCGACGACGGCGGTGTCCCGCACAGCGGGGTGGGTCATCAGGGCGCGCTCGATCTCCGACGGGTAGACGTTCTGGCCCGCGCGGATGATGACGTCCTTCGTGCGGTCCACGAGGCTGATGCGGCCCTGCTCGTCCACGAACCCCAGGTCGCCGGTCCTGATCCAGCCGTCGAGGGTGATCTCGCGGGTGGCCTCCGGGTCGTTCCAGTAACCCTGCATGAGGCCCGGCCCGCGCACGACGATCTCGCCGATCTCGCCGCACGGCATGTCCCGGCCGCCCTCGTCCACCGCACGGGCGGACATGCCCGGTACGACCCTCCCGCACGGGATGCGGGCGGTGACGTCCCCGGGGGCGGGGTGCTCCTCGGGGCCGAGAGTGACGAACGGGCCGCCCACCTCGGTCATGCCGTACACCTGTCGGAAGCCGCAGCCGAGCCGCTGGACGGCGTCGGCGTACACGTCGAGCGGCATCGGGGCGGCGCCGTACAGGATCTCCCGCAGCGAGGAGAGATCGGTGCCGTGGGACGCCTTGGCCTGCAACATGAAGCGCAGCATCTGCGGCACCATCCACATGTGGGTGGCACGGTGCCCTTCCACCGCGGCCAGCGCACGCTGGGGGGTGAAGCCGGGCATCAGCACCACCGTCGCGCCGGCCGCCAGGTAGGTCAGGGACACGACCATGCTGCCGTGGTACAGCGGGCAGCAGTTGACCATGACGATGTCGTCGGTGGGCCGGGCCATGACCAGCCAGCCCAGGGCGATGGCCCGGAACGACCCGCTGTCGACGGTGACGCCCTTGGCCTGTCCGGTGGTCGCCGACGTGTGCAGTACGGCGATCGGGTCGGTGTCGGCCACGGCGGGCAGGTCCCGCTCGGCGGCCAGGGTGCCCAGCGTCTCGAAGGCGGGCTTGTCGAAGGCCAGCCGGATCCGCACCGACTCCGGTAGCTCGGTGTGCCGGTCCAGCAGCTCCGACTCGCCGAGGACGGCCACCGCCCCGACCCGTTCGACGATGCCGGTGACCTCGGGCACGGCCAGGCTGTGGTTCAGCGGCACGAACAGCGCGCCCAGCCGGGCGAGCGCGAAGTAGCTCTCCAGGACCTCGATGCGGTCCTTGGAGAGCACGGCGACCCGGTCACCGCGGGCGATGCCCAGATCGGACAGCCCCCGTGCCAGTTCGGCCGTACGGTCGTGGAACTCGGCCCAGGTGACGCTGCGTTGCTCGTCCACCAGAGCCGTCCGGTCGGGGAAGCACTGACGGTTGCGTTCCAGCAGCTGTGTCAGCCACATCACGCACCGCCGGTGGCACCGGCGACGGAGTGCTCGGCGACGAAGCGCTCGTAGTCGGCGATCGTGTGCAGCCTCTCCATGTCCGCCGCGGTGATCTCCACGCCGAGCCGCTGCTCGACGAGCAGGACGAGACGCACCAGGTCCCCGGAGTCGATGCCGCTGGCGGCGAGGTCGTCGTCGTCGCCCACCTTGTCCGCGTACTCGATCGTGCCGGTGAGTTCGACCAGCAACTCCCTGATGGTGCTCATGGTTTCCCCTTTCGCCTCGGCGTGCCGACCGCCGTGCGGAACTCGACTGTCACCCCTCAAGAGGCGGAATCGGTCGGCCCCACTCCCTGGACCGGCTCGTGAGCTTTGTCACGCGCCCGGACGGCGGGCGCCAGGGATAGCCGGGGCCCGTCTCCGGCCTCTTACCGCAACGAAGAGACGCTCTCACCGCAACGAGGAGACGTGTTCCGGCACGACCGTGTTCCGGCACGGCGCAGACGGAGAAGGAGCGAGAGGAGTGAGGCGAGTGACCAGGCAGCCGGTACCGGTACGGGCCGCGGGAGGGCGCCCGGTACGCCGCGTCGCCGAGGCGCAGACCGCTCGTGCGGGCGGTGGTGCCGCGTGAGCGCACAGGCCACCGCTGCCGTACCCGCGGACCAGGCTGCCGTGCCTGCCGAGCGGGTAGCCGCACCCGGGGCCCATGACGAACTGCTCGCGCACTTCGACGCGCTCATCGCCGAGGGCGCGACGATCGAAACACGCGACTGGATGCCCGACGGATACCGTCGCATGCTGATCCGCCAGATCGCCCAGCACGCCCACTCCGAGATCATCGGCATGCAGCCGGAGGGCGCCTGGCTCACCCGGGCACCGTCCCTGCACCGCAAGTCGGTCCTCATCGCCAAGGTCCAGGACGAGGCCGGCCACGGCCTGTACCTGTACTCGGCCGCCGAGACGCTGGGCGTGGACCGCGCCGACCTGCTGGAGGCCCTGCACCAGGGACAGCAGCGCGCCTCGGCGACGTTCAACCACCCGGCGCTGACCTGGGCGGACACCGGGGCCATCGCGTGGCTGACCGACGGCGCCGCCGTCATCAACCAGGCTCCCTTGTGCCGCACCTCCTACGGGCCGTACGCGCGGGCGATGCGCCGCGTCTGCCAGGAGGAGGCCTTCCACGTGCGGCAGGGCTACGACCTGATGCGCGCGCTGTGCGAAGGGACGCCGGACCAGAAGGAGATGGCACAGGACGCGGTGAACCGCTGGTGGCTGCCGGCCGTGGCGTTGATGTTCGGGCCGCCCGACACCGAGGCGGGCGGTGCCGACGCGCGGACGGCCGCGCTGGGCGCCGCGGTCTCCCGCCGCGCGATGGCCTGGGGCATCAAACGCCACACCAACGACGAACTGCGCCAGCGCTTCGTCGACAGTTGCGTTCCGCAGGCCGAACGCCTCGGCCTGACGCTCCCCGACCCGGCGATCCGCTGGAACGAGGAGCGCGGCCACTACGACTTCACCCCCGTCGACTGGGACACCTACCGCGAGGCGCTGGGCGACGACACGCACTGGGCGCGGCAGCGGATCGCGCACCGCAGGGCCGCGCACGACGACGGCGCCTGGGTGCGGGAGGCGGCCGCCGCGTACGCCGCCCGCGCGGACGCGGGTGCCTCGCCGGCCGGAGCGGCCGCCGGGGAACGGACGGGAACCGGCGGCAGGGACGGGACGCGGTCCGGCGTGGCCGCCCCGCAGCGTACGGAGGAGCACACATGAGCCGCGACCGCGAGGGCGCACCGGCGTCCTGGGAGGTCTTCCTGCGGGCCCGTAGGGGCCTGGCCCACCAGCACGCGGGGTCGGTGCGCGCGGCCGACCCGGACGCGGCGCTGGCCATGGCGCGTGACCTGTACGCCCGCCGAGGCGATCCGCTGTCGCTGTGGGTGGTCCGCTCGGACGCCGTGCACACGGCCTCCCCGGACGAACGCGACCCGTACTTCGCCGGTGCCCACCACAAGCCGTACCGGTATCCCGAGCACTTCGCGCCGCTGACCGAGAAAGGGCCCGACGGTGACCACGCCGAGTGACACTTGGGCGGCCGCCGCCGCGGCCGCTGCGACCCCGGTGGCGGCCGAGGACACCTCCTGCGCCGCCGGCGCCCGTACCGACGCCGACCCTGCCCGCCCGGCCCACGCCGATCTCGCCGCGCATCTGCTGCGCCTCGGCGACGACGCCCTCGTCCTCGGGCAGCGCCTGTGTCAGTGGATCACACGTGCGCCGACCATCGAGGAGGACCTGGCGCTGTCCAACATCGCCCTGGACCTGATCGGTCACGCCCGCACCCTGCTCACCCGCAGCGGACAGCTCGACGGGACCGGCCGGACCGAGGACGACCTCGCCTTCACCCGCTCGGCGCGCCAGTTCACCAACGCCCTGCTCACCGAGTTGCCCAACGAGGACTTCGCGGTGACCGTGGCCCGGCAACTGGTCTACACGCACTACGCGGTCCTCCACTACGAGGCGCTGGCGGGCTGCGCCGACGCCGAACTGGCCGCCTTCGGCGCCCGCGCCGCCAAGGAGGTCGCCTTCCACCGGCTGCACGCGGACCGCTGGACCCGGCGGCTGGGACGCGGCACCCCGGAGAGCACCCGCCGCATGCAGCGGGGCCTGGAGCGGGTGTGGCCCTACACCGGTGAACTGTTCGACGAGGACGACGTGTCGCGGCGGCTGGCCGCCTCCGGCACGGTGCCCTCACCGGCCCCCCTGCGCGGTGAGTGGGAACAGCGAGTCTCCGACGTCGTCACCGACGCGGGGCTCACCGTGCCGGCGGCCTCCTGGTCGGCCAAGGGCGGCCGCTCAGGTCTGCACACCGAGGAGTTCGGCCCGCTGATCGACGAACTCCAGTCGGTGCACCGGCAGTTTCCCGGAGGAACCTGGTGAACGGGCCGCAGCCGACCAGGCTCCGTCGCTCCGTGCAGGATGTGCGCGAGCGGGTGGAGGCGATCCCGGATCCGGAGCTGCCGGTGATCGGCCTGGGCGACCTCGGTGTGGTGGGCTCGGTCGCCCCGGGCACCGACGGGGTCCTGGAGGTGGAGATCACGCCCACCTATCTGGGCTGCCCCGCACTGCCCGCGATCACCTCCGCGGTCCGGGAGGTCCTGACCGCGTGCGGCCACCCCGACGGCCGTGTACGGCAGGTCCTCTCCCCGCCCTGGACGACGGACCGCATCACCTCCGAGGGACGGCGCAAACTCGCCGCGAACGGCATCGCCCCACCCGTCTCCCCGGCTCCCGAGGACCGGTCCCCGTCGAGCTGGGCGGGGTGCCCTGCCCGCACTGCGGCTCGCGGGCCACCCGGCCGCACAGCCCGTTCGGACCGTCCCGTTGCCAGTCGATGCTGTGGTGCACGGCGTGCCGCGAGCCCTTCCCCCACCTGACCGCGCTGTGAGGCAGACCGTGAACACCGCCACCCCGTCCACCGCCCTCCGCGAAGTGCCCGTCGCCCGGGACCAGGACCAGGACCAGGACCGGGGCACGCGCCCGCGCACCGGCTGGCACAGCCTGGAGGTCACCGAGGTGCGCCGCCTGACCGCCGACGCCGTGGCCGTCGGCCTCGACGTGCCCGCCGCGCTGCGTGAGGTCTTCGCGCACCTGCCCGGCCAGCACGTCGTCGTCCGCCATCGCCGCGCCGACGGCGAACTGCGCCGCGGCTATTCGGTCTGCCCGCCCCCGCACGACCCCGCGGCGCTTCGACTGGTCATCAAACGGGGCAGCCCCGACGGCTTCGGCGCCCACGCCACCAGCCGCCTCGCGCCCGGTGACCGTCTCGAACTCTCCCCGCCCACCGGCACCTTCACCCTGCCGGACCTGCCCGGCGCCCACCACGTCCTCCTCGCGGGCGGCTCCGGCATCACCCCGCTGGCTGCCATGGCCGCCCACGCGCTGCGCCGGGACCCGGCCTGCCGCGTCTCCCTCGTCCACTCGGTCCCCACCGCCGCGGACGCCCTGCTGGCCGACGAACTCGCCGAACTCAAGGACGCGTTCGTGGACCGGTTCACCGTCCTGTACGTCCTCACCCGTGAGGACCGCGGCCAGGGTGACGGCCCGTTCAGCGGGCGGATCGACGCAGGGAGCCTGTCCCGTCTGCTTGCCGCGGTGGACGCCCGTCCGGGCTCGGACACCGCCTTCGCCCTGTGCGGTCCGCCCGGCCTGATCGACACCGCACGGCAGGTCCTCTCCGCCCAGGGAGCCGACCCGGCGCTGGTCCGCTGGGAGTTGTTCACGTCGGCCGGGACCTCACGGTGGACGCCGGAGACGGCCGAAGCGGTCCGCACGGCCGGACCGGCATCGGGCGAGGAGACCCGCGTCACCGCCCTCCTCGACGGGCGCCACCGCGTCGCCACCGTCCTCCCGCAGGACCCGGCGATCCTCGACGCGCTGCTGCGGGCGCACCCCGACGTGCCGTACGCCTGCCGCGAAGGCGTGTGCGGCAGCTGCCGAGCGAAGGTCCTGAACGGCCAGGTGGCAGCGGAAGGCCAGTACGCCCTGGACGAGGGCGACCGCGCCGCCGGCTACACGCTCGTCTGCCGCGCACGACCGCGCACCCCCGAGGTCACCCTCGACTTCGACGCATGACCCGCACCGGCGGGCAGGCCGCCGTATCACGACTGAACGAAGGAGAACCGCGTTGACCACCACCGCCCGCCACGAGGGGAAGACCGCCCTGGTCACCGGAGGCAGCCGGGGCATCGGCAGAGCCATCAGCCGCCGCCTCGCCCGTGAGGGCGCGCTGGTGGCGGTCCACTACGGCCACGATCCGGCGGCCGCCGAACGGACGGTCAAGGAGATCGAGGCCGACGGCGGTCGCGCCTTCCCCGTGCACGCCGAACTCGGAGTGCCCGGGGACGCCGACACCCTGTGGTCGGCCTTCGACCAGGCCCTGGCCGGGCAGGACGCGCCGACCGGGCTGGACATCCTCGTCAACAACGCGGGCATCACCGTTCCGCGCCCCATCGCCGACGTGACCGAGGCCGACTACGACAGGGTCTTCGCGATCAACACCAAGGCGCCGTTCTTCATCATCCAGCGCGGCCTGAACCGGCTGCGTGACGGCGGCAGGATCGTGAACATATCCTCCGTGGCCACCCGCGTCGCCTTCCCGGCGATCGTCTCGTACACCATGACCAAGGCCGCCCTGGACTACCTCACCCTCTCCCTGGCCCAGGAACTGGGCCCCCGGGGCATCACGGTCAACGCCGTGGCGCCCGGCTACACCGAGACGGAGATCAACCCCACGCTCAGCATCCCGGAGATCCGCCGTAGGTACTCCGAGGCCTCCACGTTCGGCCGACTCGGCGACCCGGTGGACATCGCCGACGTCGTCTCCTTCGTCGCGAGCGACGACGCCCGCTGGGTGACCGGTCAGTGGATCGACGCCTCCGGCGGTGCCCACCTCGGCGTGTGACACCACCTCCCGGCGCCCTCCGCCCGGCGCCCTCCGCCCGGCGGGCGTCCGGCCCGCCGGCCGTTCACCTCCCCGGCCGTTCACCACCCCGGCCGTCCGTCGGCCGCACCTAGGAGTTGCGATGAACAACTGCCCGTCCGCGCTCGCCGAGCCGGTGACGGACGACTCCCACCCTCTGACCCAGCCCTTCACGGGCGCGAGCCCCTACGACACGTACGTCCACGCGTCCGTCCTCAACTCGCTGCAACACCCGCTCACCGAAGCCCCGGACGAGATGGGCTTCCTCGTCACCACCCAGGTGATGGAACTGTGGTTCACCCTGATCGTGTACGAGTGGCGCTCGGCACGCGTGGCCTTCGCCAAGGACGACCTGCGCGCGGCCATGGACGCGCTGGTGCGCAGCCGCCGGGCGCTGACCGCGCTCAACGGCGCCTGGGCGCCGATCGCCGCGCTGACCCCCGCCCAGTTCAACGGCTTCCGGGCCGCGTTCGGCCAGGCGTCGGGCTTCCAGTCGGCGATGTACCGGCACATGGAGTTCCTCCTCGGCGACAAGTCGTCCGGGATGCTGCGCGCCCACCGAGGCGACCCGGCCGTCCACGAGGCACTCGCGGAGACCTACCGCGAACCGTCCCTGTACGACGAGGTCCTCGCGTTCCTGCACCGGCAGGGCCTGCCCGTGCCCCGGAGCGTCCGCGAGCGGGACGTCACCAGCCCGTACACCTCCGAACCCGGGGTGGTGGACGTCTGGCGGCACATCTACGCGGGACCGCAGCACCACCCCCACCTCGCGCTGGGCGAACTGCTCACCGACATCGCCGAACTGGTCACCCGCTGGCGGTTCGAGCACGTCCTGGTGGTGCGCCGCGCCATGGGCTCGAAGCCGGGCAGCGCGGGCTCCGCAGGCCTGGCCTGGCTGGAGAAGCGCGCGGCCCGCCCGGTCTTCCCCGAACTGTGGGAGGTGCGCGGTGACGTCTAGGGTCATCTCCGCCTTCGCGGCCGAGGAGGAGAAGCGGGTCCTGAGCCTGAAGCCGGTGCTGGCGCCGGTGCACGGCCGCTACGGGGACCACCCCCACCAGTCCTACGACGCCTGGCCGGCCGACGATCCCGACGCGCCGGTGGTCGTCCTCCTGCACGGCGGCTACTGGCGCTACGACCGGATGCACCTCACCCCCTTCGCGGCCTACCTCTCCCAGCAGGGCTTCGACGTCCTGCTTCCCGGGTTCCGCCGCTCCGGCGGCGCGGGCGGCTATCCCGAGACCTTCGACGACGTCGCCCGGATCGTGGACACCCTGCCGCAGGGACGGCCCTACGTCCTGGCGGGCCACTGCTCCGGTGGCCACCTGGCCCTGTGGTGTGCCGCCCGCGGACTGCTGCCCCCCGGCTCGCGCTGGCACACGCGCACCCTGCCGACGAGCGTGCTCGCCCTCGCACCGATCACCGACCTCACCGCCACCCGGCGCGACGACCTCAGCGACGGCGCCGCCCTCCAACTCCTCGGCGGCGAAGCAGTGTTCGACGAGCGGCTGCCCGAGGTCGACCCGCTGACCCTGCTGCGCGAGGCCGGCACGACCGGGGTGCCCACCGTGCTGCTGCACGGGGCCGTCGACGAGGAGGTACCGCTCACGCAGTTCAGCGACTACGCGGCCGTCCACCACGGGCTCCGGACGGTCGTCCTGCCCGGCACCGGCCACTACACCCTCATCGAACCGGGAGCACCCGCGCCCGCGCGGTCGCCGAGACCCTGCGGGAGATGTCGGCCGCGTTCGGCCCGCGGCCGTCCGACCGAGCGGGCGAGGAGGCCGCACACCGATGACCACCGCACTCCCGGCACCGACCGCCTTGCGCGAGCGGGCAGCACAGCTCGACGCGGACGACGTCCTCGCCCCCCTCCGCGAGCGGTACCTGCTGCCACCGGACGTCGTCTACCTCGACGGCAACTCCCTCGGCCCGCTGCCCGCCGCCGTTCCGCCGGTCCTCTCCGACGTGGTGACGCGCCAGTGGGGCACCGACCTGATCGGCTCCTGGAACGTCAACGGCTGGTGGGAGGCGCCCCTGCGGGTGGGCGACGCCATCGGCGCGCTCATCGGCGCCGCGCCGGGGCAGACGGTCGCGGGCGACTCCACCAGCGTGCAGTTGTTCACCGCGCTCGACGCCGCCGCCGCGCTCCGCCCGGACCGGCCCCTGCTGGTCACCGACCCCGCGCACTTCCCGACGGACCGCTACCTGGCGGACGCGGTAGCCCGCCGCCGTGGTCTCGACGTGTGCCGGGTCTCCCCGGCCGACCTGCCGCGGTTCCTGGAGACCGAGGGCGCCCGGGTCGCCGCGGTCAGCTACTCGCCCGTCGACTTCCGCACCGGCGAGCTGTACGACATGCGGGCGCTGACGCGGGCCGCGCACGAGGCCGGCGCCCTCGTACTGTGGGATCTGTGCCACGCGGCCGGAGCGCTGCCCCTCGACGTCGACACCCTCGGCGTGGACCTGGCCGTCGGCTGCGGCTACAAGTTCCTCTCCGGCGGCCCCGGCGCCCCCGCCTTCCTGTACGTGGCCCGCCGTCACCACGCGTCGCTGGAGACACCGCTGCCCGGCTGGACCGGTCACGCCGACCCCTTCGGCCTGCGCCGGGACTACACGCCCGCCCCGGGCATCGCCCGCGCCCGCATCGGCACCCCGCCGATCCTGTCCCTGCTCGCCCTCGAAGCGGCCCTCACCGCCTTCGACGGCGTCGACATGACCCAGGTCCGCGACAAGAGCCTGTCGCTGACGGGCTTCTTCCTGCGCTGCGCGGAGGAACTCCTGACGCCCGAGGGCTTCACCCCCGTCACACCGGCCGAACCCGGCCGCCGCGGCAGCCAGGTCACCCTGCGCCACCCCCACGCGCACGGACTGACCGTCGCCCTCGCCCAGCGCGGCGTGATCGCCGACATGCGCGCGCCCGACCTGCTGCGCTTCGGCGTCAACGCCCTCTACACCAGCCACCAGGATCTCCTCACGGCCTCACTGCGCCTCCGGGACATCGCACACGAGGCCGCCTACGACCCGACGCCACCGCCCCCGGGGACGGTCACCTGAGGCCCCCGGCCGCGCATCGCCTGCACAGCACCGTCGACGGCTGTCTCCGCGCGCCGACGAGCAGAGCGGGCCGCCCGGTGCGAAGCACCGGTCCGACGGGCCGACCGGCCCGCCCACCACGCCGCTCCACGGAGGACGGCCGTGCGCCGTCCCCACGAACGTCCGGCGCGCCGCACCCGACCCGTCCGGCGCGCCGCACCCGACCCGTCCGGCGCGCCGCACCCGACCCGTCCGGCGCGCCGCACCGGACCCGGCCGGCGGCCGCGCCGACTCCGAACGGCCGACTGCTCGCGGATCTCACCCGTGCCGCCCACCAGCAGCTGGGTGGCAACGTCGTGCTGGTCCGGGACAACTACAGCCACCACGTCGACGCCACCATGCGTGAGCTGATCGGGAAGCGGCCGTGGCTGACAGTCTTCCGTCCGTCCGTCCTTCCGTCCGCCAGACGGCCAGGCCGGGCCGACTCGGCGTTGCTCGATGCCGAACTCGTGACAGAGGGCGTCACATCAGCTTGCTCTGGGCGTCCTCCCGGCCAGCTTTGGCACGGTTAGGGTCGGAATATGAGTGAAGGAAATGATTCGAGCCCTCAGGCGCAGGGCGGAGATGAGGCCGACGTTCGATTCATTGGCCTCGTGCGGGACTGGGCCGATGCGATTGTCGCCAATGATCCCGTGCGTATCGCCGGCTTCATGGCCGACGAATGGGTGATCGTCTCCCAGTCGGGGGTGACCTCCAAGGAGCAGTTTCTCTCCCTCGTCGAGTCCGGGGAGCTGACCCACTCGGCGATGGACCTCATGACCCACCCCAGGGTCGGCGTCTACGGCGACATGGCCGTTGTCACCGGGCGGGTGACGAACACGGCTCACTACCAGGGCAAGCGTTACGACGCGGACGAGTGGACGACCGACGTGTTCGTGAAGCGAGACGGACGCTGGCTGTGCGTCTTGAGCCACATCACAGCCGCTGTCCCGACCTGAGCCATAGAGGCCGTCCAGTACGTGACCGGCGGGACCGCTACGGCCCACCCGATCGGGCAGCCTGGTGGCCGAATGGTGGGGCACTGGCACGGTCGGCCCCGGGGCGGGTTGTTCCTGCTGCGCGTCGGGCTGTGCGGGGTGGTCTCGCAGTCATCCCCGAGTCGGCCTGCTGTCCGTAGGCCGCTCACCACCCCCGTCACCGCTCTGCCCGGGCCTCGTCCGCCGCCACAACCGCGCGTTCATCGGGAAGATCAGTTGCTTGATCAGGGCATTCGAATGAGAACGACGGGAACACGCACCCCATGACGAACTCCAATGACGAAGCGCAGACGTCCCACACACCGGGATCCCAGCCGAGCGTCCGCCCGGGTTCCGACGAACCGCAGACGATCACGGCGCCGACACCGCCCGTCGCGTGGAGCAGTGGCGCCCCGGACCAGGCCGACCTGGCCGACGAAGAGAACGAGTCGGAACGGTCCCGCACTCGCGACGAATCGAAGACCACGCCCCAGGGCGACTGAGCCCCCTGCTCGGGAGGCGCTGGAAACCAGCAGCACGCGGCGAAGGGGGAAGCCGGCTGGCCAGAGCTGGGCTTCACCAGCCTTCGACCGCCTTGCCGGCGCACCCCGCACACCCGCCCCGGGTGTGACGTGCCGCTTTCGCTATTCCGGCGACAGCCCCTGACCGCCGCAGCGGGCTTGCCGAGCGGCCGGCCAGGGGCGCGCTGGAAAGCGTGAGCATCGCGCCGATCGCCGGAGAGTCACCGTAGGACGCCCCGGGGATCGAGTGGCGCGGTGCCCGCGCGCACCAGCACAACGGCACATTCCGCGGCTGCGACCGGCTTGAACCGGGCGTTCGTCATCGCCGCCCGGCTGCTGGAGCTGTTCTGTTCCGACGCCGCGCTGGAGGCTAGGAGCGCCGCCCTGGGCGAGTTTGGGAGCGGAGCCCCGCCGCCCGGACCGCCCGCCGGTACGGACTCCCCGCCTCGCGCGGCCGGGGTCCGGCCTGGGCCTGCCCTTCGACCGTCCGGGCGAGGCCCGTCAGGTGTGCGACGCCGACCCTTCCGGCGCGGTCTGCTGCCGAAGACGGCCGGCCCCACCACGAGGA
Source organism: Streptomyces phaeoluteigriseus (assembly GCF_001896135.2). Lineage (GTDB taxonomy): Bacteria > Actinomycetota > Actinomycetes > Streptomycetales > Streptomycetaceae > Streptomyces > Streptomyces phaeoluteigriseus. The sequence continues at coordinate 67,058 of NZ_MPOH02000002.1, read as the reverse complement.
GGCCAAGATCGCGCCCCCCGCTGGCCGTGACTCCCGAGCAGTTCGACCGCGGCCTCGACACGCGCGACGAGGCCGTCGCCTCGGTGGGCGGCATGCGGACCCCGGACCCCAGCAGCCTGACAGGGGCCGGGGACGCTTCGGCTCCCGGACCAACCCCCGGCGGCGTACCGGCCGACGGGCCCGACGAACGGAGAGCGGATGTCGGTCGACCTCGTCGGCTTTCTCGGCGTCGTCCTGGTGGCGTACGTGGTACCCGGGCCGGACTTCCTCGTGGTGGTGAGGTCGGCGGCCGAGCACCCGGCAAAAGGACGGGCTGCGGCGCTCGGCGCGCAGGCCGGGCTGTGCGTGCACATGCTCGCCGCCGCAGCCGGCCTGTCGGTGATCGCCGCCCGGTCTCCCCTGGTCTACGACGCCATCAAGCTCCTGGGCGCCGCCTACCTGGTCTACCTGGGGGTGCGGGCGGTCCTGACGACCCGGCGGTCCGCCCGCGAGCGGCGTCACGGACGGGAGACGGCCACCGACCCCCAGGACGGTCCGCCACCGCACCCCACACCCCGGGGCGAACCGGAACCGCACCGGTGGCGAGCCGGCTTCACCCAGGGGTTCCTCACCAACGTGCTCAACCCCAAGGCGGCACTGTTCTTCCTCAGCATCCTGCCCCAGTTCGTCGACGGCGGCGGCTCCATGACCCGGCAGATCTTCTTCCTCGGCATCCTCGACGTCCTCATCGGCATCGTCTACTGGTTCGCCCTCGTCACCGTCGCCGCACGACTGGGCGCCCTCCTGGCCCGCCCGAAGATCCGCCACCGCTGGGAGCTGACCACCGGCTGGCTGTTCATCGCCATCGGCATCGGCGTCGCCGCGACCACCTGATCGTTCCTCGACGGCCCCGCAAGGGGAGTCAGGTCCTGTCGGCCCTTCACAGTCGGGTGCCCGGGGTCTCGACGGCGTCCAGAGCTGCCGGCGACCACGCCCAACTCCGGTTACCGCTACGGATACGGGAAAGCCCCTCAGATCCGCCAGGAGCGGAGCGCGTCCGCGACGTCGTAGATGCTCAGCCGGGTCTCGCGGACTCATCCCCAGCGTCGGTGCCGTCGCCTTCGCCGCCCCCCGCAGCGTGGTTCGCTGCGTCCGGCCCCTCGGCCGCGCCCCACGCCTGGACCTGCCCGGCAGGATCGCCAGCCTCATCGCCCTGCTCCAGATGGTGACGGTGGCCCTGCGCCGCCGGGCACCGGGACTGCTCCCGGCCTGACGGACCGCTCACCGATCGGACCGGCATCCGCCCCGCATCTCTGGCTTCCGGGGGTCGCCGGGCTCGCGTGTCACTCCGGAATCTTCCGGATGCCGCCCTCCGCGTTCCCACGGATACCTTCCAGGCACCGGTCCGGTCACGGCGGCGAGGAACCGGTGACAGCGATCCCACAGCGCGCGAAACGCGGCCGGAGTCTTTGGGGGAACACTCGTGGGTCCACGTCCACTCGACCACGTCCTGCGCGGTGGCCTGCCTCTCGCGTCCGCGGTGCTGTCGCCGCTCGCGGCGGCGGGTTGCAGCCACGCCGCCACCCCGCGGCGTCGGCACGGGCGCCCTCGGTAACGGCCCTGGTGACGGCCTACGCCGCGGTCTGCCCGGCCGCGGGTGGCGGAGGGGGAGGCGGCTGCTCCGCCGTCATCGCCTGAATCGGCGTCAACTTGTGCCCGCCTCCCGTCGAGTGCCGGACGGACATCCGGCCACCGCGTGCCCACCCGGAAAACACCCGTACACGACGAAGGAAGAAACCATGATCGGGAAACACGTCACAGCAGCTGCGGCATCCATCACGCTGACCACCGCACTGGCCGGAGTCCTGGTCGCTCCCTCGGCACGGGCGGCGACGTCCGCACCGGCGACGACGACGTCGGCGGCGGCCGAGTGCGGGGTGCGCGCTCACGACGGTCGGCTGTGGTGCGGGAACAGCGGATCGGCGCCGACCCGGGTGGAGCCGTTCCACGAAAGCCCCATCACCGGTCTGCTGCAGTCGACGTTCAGCTACTTCACCTGCTGGTCGCCGGGCGGACTGCACGGCGGCGGCAACACGACCTGGTACCGCACGGTGCCCGACTGGAGCAGCGACGGGCGGGAAGGCTACGTGCCGGCCGACTGGGTGTTCACCCCCAGCTGGTTCGACGCCGACCCGAGCAAGTACGGCCTGCGGCGTTGCTGACGGGGGCGCCCCACGGCCCCGCCCGGCAGCGCTGACGCCCAGGGTCGTCCGGGCCTGGCCCGGTCCGGCGGCCCTGGCCCGGCCGGAACACCGTACGAAACGACCGCCCGGCATCGGGTCGGGTGGGCCAGGAAGGATTCCATGAGCACATTACGCAGCAGACACGCCTTCGGGGCAGCGCTGCCACAGCCGTTCGTCCTCGCCGTCGCGGCCGTCCTCGCGGTGTTCGGGTTGTGGACGGCTGCCGGGGCGGCCCCGGCGGCCGCCGCGCCGACGCAGGTGACCGCGGCTGCCCGGCCCGACTTCCGGCTGCCCTTCGCCTGCGGTGAGACCTGGCAGTTGCAGACGTACGAGGGACACGCACCCGACGACAAGAAGCTCGACATGTTCCGCGTCGGCGGGCAGACGCTCGGCGCTTCGGTCGTCGCCTCGGCCGCCGGCACGGTCACCGAGCTGTTCGAGCCCGGCGGCCTGGAGATCAACCACGGAGGCGGCTGGTTCTCGGTGTACCTGCACATGGACCGCATCGACGTGCGTCTGGGCCAACAGGTCTCCTCGGGTGCCCCGCTCGGCAGGCTCGGACTCGTCGGGACCACCTCGGCGCACCTGCACTACGAGCAGCTGTACGACACCAACGGCGACAACGACGGCGAGACGGACGAGATGGTGTACCCGGTGCTCCAGGGCACCGAGTACCGGCTTTCCCCCTCCGGCCAGTTTCCGCACGTGACCAGCACCAACGCCTGCGGCGGCGGTACCACTCCGGAGCGGTTCTGGGTGGACACCTTCGCCGACGCCCCCGGTTACGCGGCGGTCGACTGCGTCGGCGACACCAGCCCCCGCTGCGCGGTCCAGGGCAAGCTGCTCAAGGGCACCAACTACGTCCTGTGCAAGAAGCTGGGCGACGAGGTCCGCGTGGGGAACTCCTTCAACCACTGGTGGCTGCTCACCGACCTCGACGAGGTGGCACCGGGCGGCTCGGGCCGCGCGTACGTCTCCGCGTACTACCTCCAGCGGTGGGGGAACGACGAGGCGAAGGACAACGACGGGCGCGACATCCGGCTGTGCTGACCGAGGTCAGCCAGGAGAGGGCCGGGCCGGACACTCAGCGAGTGCGGGGCGATCCTTCGTCCGCACGGCCGGCAGCCAGGCCGTGGTCCGGCCCTTCTCCGCCGTGAGACGCACCCTGTACCACCGAAACGAGAGCGTGCCCGCCTCGTCGGCGACCGGCACCCCCCGAGGGAGCTGGCAGTCGGCGGTCAGCACGTCACCCTCCCACACCCTGGTCCGCACGACGTTGTCGATGTCGTACGGCAGCAAGGGGTCGATCGCGAGTCCGAGGCTGCACAGACTGTCCCGCTCGTCGAGCCGGTCACACGACCGCTCGGCGTTGTACACCTTGATGCGGGCGTTCGACACGATGCTCGGCCCCGGCCCGTCCTGCCCGGACGCGGCGCCGTTGCCCGGTGACCGGTCGTCGCCGAACTGGAGCCACCCGACGGCGCCCAGACTGCTCGCCGCCACCGCCACCGCCATCGCCATCGCCATTGCCAGCGTGGAAGCTGCCAGGACCGTGCGTCTGCGCCGATCTCCCGAGGGCGTCGAGGACCGCTCTCCCTCCGCCCGGATGCGACCCAGCAGGCTCTCGACGGTGTGCGCGGCGCGGTCGGTGTGGGCCGGACTGAGGCAGTCGGCCGCCAGATCGCGCCAGAAGGGAGGCACGCGCAGATCCATCCGCAGCGGGGCGCGTCCGTCGGCGTACTCCTGTGCGGCAGCTCCACGGGCCGCCGGCGTGGCCCCCGGAAACGGCGAGACGCCTCCGGTGAAGACCTGGTGGATCATCACGCCCAGCGCCCAGATGTCGGTGCTCTGCCGCACCTGCACGCCCCGTTCGCCCAGCGACGCCTGCCAGCGTTCCGGCGGCAGGTAGTCGGGGGTGCCCAGGGGAGGGATGTAGGCATGGGTGCCGGTCAGCTCCACCGAGAGGCCGAAATCCGCCAGCCGTACCGATCCGTCCGCCATGATCAGGACGTTGTCGGGTTTGAGGTCCCCGTGCACCCAGCCCAACCCGTGCAGGTGCGCCAGCCCTTCACAGACTTCGGTGAGCAGCCGCGCTCCCTCGCGCACCGACAGCGGCTCCTCCCCGGACGGGGTGGAGGACCGCGCGTCGGACGACGAGGGGACGGTCCGACCGGTGGGGGACGCAGCCTCCAGGCGTTCGCGCAGGCTTCGTTCGGCCCGCTCCATCACGAGCACCACGGCCCCGTCGAAGGCCGGCCCGGCGGACTCGCCCAGCGTGATGGAGTCGAACAACCGGATCAGCCGGGGATGCCGGGTGCGCCGGCTGAGTTCGGTCTCGCGCCGGGCGGTCTCCACCAGTCCACGCGCCTGACGCGGCGCGAGCCCGGCAGTGGGCAGGAACTTGAGGGCGACGTCCGTCGGAGCCGCCTCCCCGTCGGCGGCCGACCCGCCGTCATCCCCGTTCACGTGGCCGTGGCCGTGGCCGTGGCCGTGGCCGTGCCCGTGGCCGTGCCCGTGGCCGTCCTCGTCCCCGTTCACGTGGCCGTAACCCTCGCCGCCCGGAAAGTCCGCACGCCTGGCCGCGTACACAGTCCCCCATCCACCGGCCCCGATCAGGTCGGTGACCTGCCACTCGCCGACCCGGTAGCCGGCCGGGACCACCTCCACGGATCCGCTGCTCACGCTCCCGCCACCCCCGGCCGGTGGAAGGCGGGTCTTCTCGGCGGTAGGAGACCCAGGTGCTCCTCGCGCACCAGCCCGAAACGCAGGGCGAGTCCCGCCACCGCCTCCCGCTTGCCGTTGCGTCGCACGCCCTGACCCGGCCCGGTCACGGGGGCGGTGATCCGCAGCTTCTCGTCCGCCAGATAGTCGATGTGGGAGCTGACCGCCCGGGCGGTCAGCCGTTCGCAGCCCGGCCGGCTCCGCAGCCGCTCGACGATCTGGGGGGTGGTCGCCACCGCCACCGTGGACTCGTCGCGCAGCCTCGGCTCGCACAGTGCGACCAGGACGAGGAAGTAGGTGGAGGTTTCGTCCAGGGAGAACCCGGCGAGCGTCCCGGTGCCCGCCAAGTCGGCCATGCCGCTCGTCCCGAGGTACGCGTGGTCGGGGGCGAACACCTGGAAGCTGACGGCGGCACCCCGGGCCGGCAGGACGACGCGGGCGAACTCGAAGGGCACGGGCGCTCCGGCCCTGCGGGGCGGGACCCTGAAGTATTCCCCCGCTCCCTCCGGGTTCTCCACCAGGTAGGTCTGGGACGTACTGAGGTTGCTCAACTGCCAGTGGTCCTCCGTCACCCGGATCTCTCCCGCGAGCCGGGAGACCGCCGGACATGCCAGCCGTAGATCGACGGGGACGGACGCGGAGCCGCGCCCGAAGCGGGCGACGTCCCCCGGACCGAGCCGGAGGCTCACCGGCTCCGAGGCGGGCGTGATCTCCGTCCTCTCCTCCGACGGTAGGTGGACCAGTACGCCGCTCATGGTCTCCTTCTTCTCCTCGGGATGCTGGCGCCCGTGGTCCCCGTCCGGACGGAGCACGCACGGGCTGCGTGGTTCGGCCCAGCGGACGGGACCGGGTGGGGATCAATGGTCGGTTGAACTGGTCGGTTGATCGAACTTCCGTGAGAGCCACAGGCGTTCAGCTCGCTCCACCCATTAAGAGGCCACGGCGGTAATACCGGTTCCCGGCCGTGGGCGCTCCCGGCAGCGCCGGGCCCGAAGCGGTGGACCGCTTTCCCGAGGGGCCGTTGTGGGGTTGTCACCGGTACGTCCCACGCACGGTCCCGGCATGCTGTTCACGGTCACGTTCGGTCCCCTGTCCGAAATCCCTACGCCCGAGTGCGGCGGCGCCCGGCCTCAGGCCAGGTGGATCAGTCCGGCGACCAGGGCAGCGCGCAGATCCCTCACATGGCAGCACCTTCTGGCCGCCCGGGTCCGTGCCCTGATGGACCTTCAGTAACTGGCGGGATCCTCTCTCGCTCAATTCAACGGCGTCCCTACTCAGGATCCGCGATGTGTGTGAGTCAAGTCCGCCCCGCCGCGTACCAGTTTTATCTCTCGTTGCAGCGCGACCTGGATGCGAGTTCCACGCTCAAGTCGTTGTAAGAACGACGCAAGTTGGGGTGACTCACGCGAGGGTTTCGTGAGTGGTTGTTCAACGGCTTCTGCTGCGCTTGGTCGGACTCTGGTGCAGATCCGGCCAGGTGGAGTCCAACTGCTCGCCCAGGCCGACGTCGGCAGGGCGTCGGCCGCCCGATGCTGCACATCTCTGTGCCTGGGGCCACCATGCTCATCCCTGGGTGTGACTGCTACGTGCACCGGTGGTGCGTCAGCCCGGGGCGCCGCTGCGCCGGGCGTAGGCGCGGGCGGCACGGGCGCGGTCGCCGCAGCGGGTGGAGCACCAGTGGCGCCGACCGTGGGTGCGCAGAAGGAACCGGTCGCAGGGTGCGGAGCCGCAGGCGGCGAGGATGCCGGCGTCGGGACCGGTGAGCAGATCGGCGGCGTCGGCGGCGAGGGCCGCCAGTGCGTGGCTGACGGCCCGGTCGGTGGGATGTGCCTGGATGCGGCGCAGCCCCTGGGCCTCGTCCCAGGCGAGGAGGGGTGCGGTGGGTACGGCAGTGAGTGCCTCGTTCACCGCGTGCAGGGATTCCTCGGGCGGGGTGGTGGCGTCGACGCGGGCGGCGAACAGGGCGCGTACGTGGGCGCGCAGCGTACGCATCCGCTGTGCGCACACCTCGTACAGCTGCACGTCCGGGGTGGTCAGGCCGTGGGCAGCGAGCCAGCGCATGGCGGATTCCGGGGCGGCAAGCAGGTCGTAGCTCTGGCCGGCGGGCAGGGCCGCGGCGGTGTCGGCGAATTCCAGGGAACGGTACCGATCGGCTCCCGGAGCGGGGGGCAGAGCGGTCTGCGCTGTGTCGGTGGTCAGGGTGTCGCCCATACCTCTCATGGTAGCGCTTGCAATTTTCCGTGATGCCCGCCTAGCCTGTCCTCACGTTTAATGAAGATGTTTTTCGTGAGAAGCGGAGATGTGATGTCCCAGCTCAACACCGACCAGTTCCCGGTCCGCACGTTCGGTGGCCCCACCGCTCTGTTCGAGTACGGCGGTCTGCGCTTCCTTACCGATCCGACCTTCGACGGTCCTGGCGACTATCCCTCGCTCGGCCCGACTCTCACCAAGACCGCCCCATCCACCGCCACTCCCGCCGATCTCGGCCCCGTCGACGTGGTGCTGCTCTCCCATGACGAGCACGCCGACAACCTCGACACTTCCGGCCGGCCCTGCTCGCCGACGTCCCACTCACCCTGACCACTCCCGGCGGCGGCGAACGCCTCGGGAAGACTGCCAAGGGCCTGGCGGACTGGGAGACGGTCGAGCTGGAGCGCCCCGGCGGCGGCACCATCACCGTCACCGGTGTTCCCGCCATCCACGGACCCGGCCAGCGCGCGGAGGTCGAGCCGTTCACCGGCCAGGTCGTCGGCTTCGTCCTGACCGGTGAGGGTCTGCCCACGGTCTACGTCAGCGGCGACAACGCCTCCCTCGACGCGGTCAAGGAAATCGCCGAGCGCTTCGCCCCGGTGGACACCGCCATCCTGTTCGCCGGCGCACCCAGCTTCCCCATGCTCTTCGACGGCAACCCGCTGGTCCTGGACAGCGCCCAGGCCGCCGAGGCCGCCCGGATTCTTGGCGCCCGCCGTGTCGTCCCGGTCCACCACGACAGCTGGGCCCACTTCACCGAAGGCCGCGACGAGCTGGAAGTCGCCTTCACTGCCGCCGGCCTGGCCGACCGCCTGGACCAGGACTGGGCGCAGCGCGCCTGATTCCGAACCGCCGCCCAGAAGCTGAAACCTCCGGCCAGGGCGGGGCTGGACCCCGGGCCGCAGGCCGCGCGGCGCCTGATTCATCGGGCTTGGGTGTGGAAGGTGGAGCATGGGCTCCCGCCCTGTGTCCCCCGAGCGGGGCGGGAGCCCGCGGCCTACCCCGGCTCGGGGGCTGGGTTGTAGGGGGCGTGGTGGTGAGGGGACAG
>NZ_MPOH02000002.1:0-58717 GCF_001896135.2 Streptomyces phaeoluteigriseus | reverse complement strand
GTCCCTCCCCTCCCCCGGCGCCGGAGCGATCCGGCGCCCGGTGGTGCGCCGGATTCAATTCGGCGGAAACCATTCCGCAATCTTTGCGGGCTCACCTCACAAAGACCTGACGAAACTTCGCAGAGTCATGACGAGGTTCCCTCTGAATCACCTTGAACCGGTCGGTCGGTTTGAAGGACTATTCAGTTGGCTTCCGAAGGCAGTCCCAGGGACGCCTTACCCGACGGCCATCGATCCCCACCGGGACGACTCGCACCGTCGGGCCCATGGATTCAGCACACCGATCCAGCGCACGGATGCCGTACACGGGTGCAGCACACGGATGCCGTACACGGAATTTTGTGGAATTTGCCGAGGATGACCGAGGAGAGTGGCATGGACGCCGAAGTCATAGTCGTGGGAGCCGGCCCGGCAGGGCTGATGCTCGCCGGCGAATTGCGGCTCGCCGGAGTCGACGTCGTCCTTCTGGAGCGACTGGCCGAACGGACGGGCGAGTCGCGCGGACTGGGTTTCACGGCGCGCACGATGGAGGTGTTCGCCCAGCGCGGTCTGCTCTCCCGGTTCGAGGACATCGAGGTCAGCAACTTCGGGCACTTCGGTGGCCTGCCCGTCGACTTCAGCATCCTCGACGGTGCCCACCAGGCGGCGAAGACCGTGCCGCAGTCCCACACCGAGACCGTCCTGGAGCAGTGGGTCACCGACCTCGGCACGGACATCCGCCGAAGCCACGAGGTGCTCTCCGTCAAGGACGACGGCGACAGCACGCTCGTGGAGGTCCAGGGCCCCGACGGTGTGCACGAGCTGCGCGCGCAGTACCTCGTCGGCTGTGACGGCGGCCGCAGCAAGGTCCGCAAGGCCGTCGGCTTCGACTTCCCGGGCACGGCCGCCACGCTGGAGATGTACCTCGCCGACGTGCGGGGGCTCGAGCTGGAGCCGCGGATGATCGGCGAGACCCTGCCGGGCGGCATGGTCATGGTCGGTCACCTTCCCGGCGGCATCACCCGCCTGATCGTCTGTGAGCGCGGCACGCCCCCGCAGCGGCGCACCGAGGCCCCTGCGTACGAGGAGGTCGCGGCGGCCTGGAAGCGGCTGACCGGCGTCGACATCTCGCACGGCGAGCCGGTGTGGGTCAGCGCGTTCGGCGACGCCACGCGCCAGGTGACCCGGTACCGCGACGGGCGGGTGCTGCTGGCCGGGGACTCGGCCCACATCCACCTGCCCGCGGGCGGACAGGGCATGAACACGAGCATCCAGGACGCCGTGAACCTGGGCTGGAAGCTCGCCGCGGTCGTCCAGGGCCGGGCCCCCGAGGCCCTGCTGGACACGTACCACGACGAGCGCCACCCGGTCGGCCGGCGCCTCCTGATGAACACCAGGGCACAGGGCCTGCTGTTCCTCAGCGGCGGTGAGGTCCAGCCGGTCCGCGACGTGCTCTCCGAGCTGATCGCCTATCCGGAGGTGGCCCGTCACCTGGCCGGCATGGTGAGTGGCCTGGAGATCCACTACGACGTCGGTTCCGGCGCGCATCCCCTGCTCGGCCGGCGCATGCCGCGGCTGGAGCTGACGACCGCCTCGACCTCGCAGCGCACCACCAGCTTCGACCTGCTCACCCCGGGCCGCGGCGTGCTGCTCGACCTGGAGGACACCGCCGCCCTGCGCGAGCGGGCGCTGCCGTGGGCGGACCGCGTGGACATCGTGACGGGGACGCCGGTCGGCGTGCCCGCGGGGAGCCCGCTGGCGGGCACGGCCGCCGTCCTGGTCCGCCCGGACGGGTACGTCGCCTGGGCCGCCCCCGGCAGCCACCACGACCTTCCCATGGCGCTGGAGCGCTGGTTCGGCCCCTCCCGGGCGAACCGGCTGCGCTGACCGCCTCCCGATCCGCCCTCCGGGGCCGTTCCGGATCCCGGAACCTGCTCGCCGAGAAGGAGAAGAAAAAGAGCATGCACAGCACACTTATCGTCGCCAGAATGGAACCCGGTGCGCGTTACGACGTCGCCCGGCTGTTCCAGGAGTTCGACGGGACGGAAATGCCGCACATCATGGGGACCCGCCGGCGCCAGCTGTTCCTCTACAAGGGCCTCTATTTCCATCTCCAGGAATTCGAGACCGACAACGGTGGAGAGATAATCGAGGAAGCGAAAACGGATCCGCGCTTCGTGAAGATTAGCGAGGACCTCAAGCCGTACATTCAGGCGTACGACCCCGCCACCTGGCGTTCGCCCGCCGATGCCATGGCCAAGTCGTTCTACCACTGGGAAGCTTCCTCGTGACCGGCCGTCGTGTCGCCATCACCGGAATCGGAGTCCTCGCTCCGGGCGGTATCGGCGCCAAGAACTTCTGGAATCTGCTGAGCGAGGGCCGCACGTCGACCAGGGGTATCACCTTCTTCGACCCTTCCTCCTTCCGGTCGCGGGTCGCCGCGGAGATCGACTTCGATCCCGAGGAACACGGGCTGAGCCCGCAGGAGATCCGCCGTATGGACCGGGCGGCGCAGCTCGCCGTGGTGGCGACCCGTGAGGCCGTCGCCGACAGCGGCATCGTCCTGGCCGAACTCGACCCCTACCGCACCGGGGTGACGATCGGCAGCGCGGTCGGCGCCACCACGGGACTGGACCAGGAGTACCGGGTCGTCAGCGACGGCGGGCGGCTGGACCTGGTCGACCACCGGTACGCGGTGCCGCACCTCTACAACCACTTCGTGCCCAGCTCCTTCGCGGCCGAGGTGGCCTGGGCGGTGGGTGCCGAGGGCCCTTCGACGGTCGTCTCCACCGGCTGCACCTCCGGGCTCGACTCGGTCGGCCACGCCGTGGACATCATCCGGGAGGGCACCGCGGACGTCATGATCGCGGGCAGTTCGGACGCCCCGATCTCGCCGATCACCGTCGCCTGCTTCGACGCCATCAAGGCGACGACCTCACGCAACGACGACCCCGAGCACGCCTCGCGCCCCTTCGACGGGACCCGCAACGGCTTCGTGCTGGGCGAGGGTTCGGCGGTGTTCGTCCTGGAGGAGCTGGAGAGCGCCAAGCGCCGCGGGGCACACATCTACGCGGAGATCGCCGGCTACGCCTCCCGCTGCAACGCCTTCCACATGACGGGGCTGCGCCCCGACGGCGCCGAGATGGCCGAGGCCATCGGGGTCGCCCTCGACGAGGCGCGGATGAGCCCGGACTCGATCGACTACATCAACGCGCACGGCTCCGGCACCAAGCAGAACGACCGCCACGAGACCGCCGCGTTCAAGCGGAGCCTCGGCGACCACGCCTACCGGACGCCGGTCAGCTCGATCAAGTCGATGGTGGGCCACTCGCTCGGCGCGATCGGCTCCATCGAGATCGCGGCCTCCGCGCTGGCCATGGAGAACCACGTCGTGCCGCCCACCGCCAACCTGCACACCCCCGACCCCGAGTGCGACCTCGACTACGTGCCGATCACGGCGCGGGAGTGGCACACGGACACGGTCCTGACCGTCGGCAGCGGGTTCGGCGGGTTCCAGAGCGCCATGGTGCTGGCACGACCCGACAGGAGCATCGCATGACGACCCCGGTTGTGGTCACGGGCCTGGGCATCGCCGCTCCCAACGGCCTCGGCACCAAGGACTTCTGGGCGGCCACGCTCCGCGGCGAGAGCGGCATCGGGCCCGTCACCCGCTTCGTCCCGGACCAGTACCCGGCGCGGCTGGCGGGCGAGGTGCCCGGCTTCGTCGCCGAGGACCATCTGCCGGGCCGGCTCCTGCCGCAGACGGACCGGATGACCCGGCTGGCGCTGGTCGCCACCGACTGGGCGCTGGAGGACGCGAAGGTCAGGCCGCAGGAACTGAACGCCTACGACATGGGCGTGGTCACGGCCAGTTCTTCCGGCGGCTTCGAGTTCGGGCAGAACGAACTCCAGAAGCTGTGGAGCAAGGGCGGCCAGTACGTCAGCGCCTACCAGTCGTTCGCCTGGTTCTACGCCGTCAACACCGGCCAGATCTCGATCCGCAACGGCATGAAGGGCCCCAGCGGGGTCGTGGTCAGCGACCAGGCGGGCGGCCTCGACGCCCTCGCCCAGGCGCGGCGGCAGATCCGCAAGGGCACCCGTCTCATCGTCTCCGGCGCGATCGACGCCTCGATCTGCCCGTGGGGCTGGGTCGCCCAGCTCGCCGGCGAACGGCTGAGCCAGGAGGACGACCCGGAGCGGGCGTACCTGCCCTTCGACCCGCACGCCGCCGGGCACGTCCCGGGCGAGGGCGGCGCGATCCTCATCATGGAGGACCTCGCGACGGCCCGCGCCCGTGGCGCCCGGATCTACGGCGAGATCGCCGGCTACGGCGCGACCTTCGACCCGAAGCCCGGCAGCGGCCGGGGGCCGGGCCTGCGCCAGGCGATCCGAACCGCCCTCGACGACGCGGGTACGGCACCCGGCGACATCGACGTGGTCTTCGCCGACGCGGCGGCCGTGCCCGACCTCGACCGTGTCGAGGCCGAGGCCGTCAACGAGGTCTTCGGTGCGCGCGCGGTGCCCGTCACCGCGCCCAAGACGATGACCGGACGGCTCTACTCGGGCGCCGCGCCCCTCGACGTGGCGGCCGCTCTGCTGGCGATCCAGGACGGTGTCATCCCGCCCACCACGCACGTGGAACTCGCCCCGCAGTACGACCTCGACCTGGTCACGGGAGCGCCGCGCACGGCCTCCGTGCGGTCCGCGCTGGTGATCGCCCGCGGCTACGGCGGCTTCAACTCCGCGGTCGTCGTGCGCGCCGCGGGCTGACCCGCCGCCCCGGCCGGCACCCCGGCCCCGAAAACAGCACACACCACCCTCAGCACCGTCAGCACTGGAGGAAGTCGACATGTCCGACCGGACGTTCACCCTGGACGACCTGCGCCGCATCCTGCTGGAGAGCGCGGGCGCGGAAGAAGGCGTCGACCTGTACGCCGACATCTCCGACACCGGGTTCGAGGAACTGGGCTACGAGTCCCTCGCGCTCCTGGAGGCGGGCGGCCGTATCGAGCGCGAGTTCGGCGTCAGCCTCGACGACGTCAACCTCTCCGACATCACCACGCCGCGGGCCCTCGTCGAGGCCGTCAACGAGCTGCTCTCGGTGGACACCGCCGCGGCCTGACCCCCTGACCCGGCCTGATCCCCCGATCAGGCGGCCCGCTTCCCCCCCGGCCCCGACCGTCCACGGGCCCCGCCCCTTCCTCCTCCTCAACCCTCCCCGCAACAAGGAGACGTACATGACCGAGCAGAACGGCCGGGTCGCCCTGATCACCGGCGCCACGAGCGGGATCGGCCTCGCCGTCGCCCGCGTCCTCGGCAGCGCGCGGCACAAGGTGTTCATCGGCGCGCGCAACGCCGAGAACGTGGCGGAGACGGTGAAGCAGCTCCAGAGCGAGGGCATCGAGGCCGACGGCACCACCCTCGACGTGCGCTCCACCGACTCGGCGCGCGCCTTCGTCCAGGCAGCCGTCGACCGCTTCGGCACCGTCGACATCCTGGTGAACAACGCAGGCCGCAGCGGCGGCGGCGTCACGGCGGACATAGCCGAAGAGCTGTGGGACGACGTCATCGACACCAACCTCAACAGCGTCTTCCGCCTCACCAACGCCGTCCTCAACACAGGCGGCCTGCGCCACAAGGAGTGGGGACGCATCATCAACATCGCGTCCACCGCGGGCAAGCAGGGTGTCGTCCTGGGCGCCCCGTACTCCGCGTCGAAGCACGGCGTCGTCGGCTTCACCAAGGCGCTCGGCAACGAGCTGGCCCCCACCGGGATCACCGTCAACGCGGTGTGCCCCGGATACGTCGAGACGCCGATGGCGCAGCGGGTGCGGGCGGGTTACGCCGCCGCGTACGACGCCACGGAGGAGGCGATCCTCGAGAAGTTCCAGGCCAAGATCCCGCTGGGCCGCTACTCCACTCCGGAGGAGGTCGCCGGCCTGGTCGGCTACCTGGCCTCCGACCCGGCCGCCTCCATCACCTCCCAGGCACTCAACGTCTGCGGCGGCCTGGGCAACTTCTGAGCCCGTCCGCCCTGTCCGCCGACCACGCACCCATTCCAAGGAGCCTGAGCATGTCGCAGCCCGGCCTGCGCGAGGTGGAGCACGAGATCACGGTCTCGGCTCCGGCCGCTGCCGTCTACCGTCTGATCGCCGAGGTCGAGAACTGGCCCCGCATCTTCCCGCCGACCATCTACGTGGACCACCTGGAGCGCGCGGGGGACACCGAGCGCATCCGCATCTGGGCCACCGCCAACGGCGAGGCGAAGAACTGGACCTCCCGCCGTGTCCTGGACCCGGCCGGCCTGCGGATCGAGTTCCGCCAGGAGGTCTCCACACCGCCGGTGGCCGCCATGGGCGGCACCTGGATCATCGAACCGCAGGGCGCCGACACGTCCCGGATCCGTCTGCTGCACGACTACCGTGCCGTCGACGACGACCCGGACGGCCTGAGGTGGATCGACGAGGCGGTCGACCGCAACTCGCGGTCCGAACTGTCCGCGCTGAAGACCAACGTCGAACTCGCCCACGCCGCCGAGGAGGTGACGTTCTCCTTCGAGGACAGCATCCGTATCGACGGCCCGGCCAAGGACGCGTACGACTTCATCAACGAGGCGAACCTGTGGCAGGAGCGCCTCCCCCATGTCGCCTCCGTCCGTCTCGACGAGGAGGTGCCGGGTCTTCAGACGCTGGAGATGGAGACCCGCGCCAAGGACGGGTCCACGCACCTGACCAAGTCCTACCGGGTCTGCCTCGAGGGCCGCAAGATCGCCTACAAGCAGGTGACCCTGCCGGCGCTGATGACCCTGCACACCGGCTACTGGACCTTCACCGAGGACGCGGACGGCACGACGGCCTCCTCCCAGCACACCGTGGTCCTCAACACCGCGAACATCACCAAGATCCTGGGCCCGCAGGCCGGGGTCGCCGAGGCCCGGGAGTACGTCCGCACCGCGCTGAGCACCAACAGCCGGGCCACGCTGGGCCACGCCAAGGCCCACGCCGAGGCGCGCTGACCATGTCCGTCACCCTGCGCACCCAGGTCCTGGTGGTCGGAGCCGGCCCGGCGGGGCTCATGCTCGCCGGGGAACTGCGGCTGGGCGGCGCCGAGGTGCTCGTGGTGGAGCGGCTGGAGACCCCCACCACCGAGTCACGGGCCTCGACCCTGCACGCCAGGACCATGGAGACGCTCGACGCCCGGGGCCTGCTGGACGGGTTCGGCACTCCGCCGAACGAGCCGATGGGCCATTTCGGCGGCATCCCGCTCGACCTGACGCTGCCCGGCACCCACCCGGGACAGTGGAAGATCCTCCAGGCGGAGGTCGAGCGGGTCCTGTGGGAGTGGAGCACCGGCCTGGGCGCGCAGGTGCTGCGCGGCCACGAGCTGCGCGGGCTGACGACCGCCGCCGACCATGTCGGGGCCGAGGTGCTCGGCCCCGACGGGTCGCTGCGCGTCCACGCCGAGTACGTCGTGGGGTGCGACGGGGAACAGAGCGCCGTACGGCGGCTGGCGGGGTTCGACTTCGCCGGCGCGGACGCCGAGCGGGAACTGCTGCGGGCCGACGTGGCGGGCATCGACATCCCGGGCCGGCGTTTCCAGCGGCTGCCGCGAGGGCTCGCGATCGCGGCCCGCCGGCCCGACGGCGTCACCCGGGTCATGGTGCACGAGTTCGGCAGCCCGGCCCGGCCCCGCACCGCGGAACCGGACTTCGGCGAGATCGCCGCAGTCTGGCGCCGGGTCACCGGCGAGGACATCGGCCACGGCACCCCGCTGTGGGCCAACTCCTTCGGCGACGCCTCCCGTCAGGTGACCGAGTACCGCAGGGACCGCGTCCTGCTCGCCGGGGACGCCGCCCACCGGCAGATGCCGATCGGCGGGCAGGCCCTCAACCTGGCGCTCCAGGACGCGGTCAACCTCGGCTGGAAGCTGGCCGCGACGGTGACCGGCCGGGGCGGCGAGGACCTGCTGGACTCCTACCACGGCGAACGCCACCCGGTCGGCCGCCGCGTCCTGAGCAACATCAAGGCCCAGGCCCGGCTGCTGCTGGGCGGCGCGGAAGTGGAGGCCGTCCGCGAGGTGTTCGGGGAGCTGGTCTCCCTGCCGCCCGCCCGGTCCCATCTCGCCGCGATGATCGCGGGCCTGGACATCACCTACGACGGCGCGACCGGCGGTGCGGACGGCGGCGGTGGGGACGGCGGTGGTGGGGACGGCGGCCATCCGCTGCTCGGCCGGCGCTTCCCCCCGCTGTCCCTGACCACGCCGGAGGGCGGCGCCACGGTGGCCGAGCTGCTGCGGACGGGCCACGGCGTCCTGCTCGACCTCTCCGGCGACACCGGTCGACGGGCCGAGTGGGCCGCCGCACTGCGGCCCTGGACCGGGCGGGTGTCCCTGGCCCCGGCCCGGCCGCGGCGCGGCGAGGATCTCGCCGGCGTCACGGACACCGCCGCGTTCCTGCTGCGGCCGGACGGCTACGTCGCCTGGGCGGCGACGTCCGGCACCGCGGAACTCACCGCGGAACTCACCGCGGCCCTGCACCGCTGGTTCGGCACCCCGCCCGGCGCCCCGGCCGCCACTCCCGCCACCTCACCCGGCCGGCCCACCGCCGCGACCGGCACACCGACCAAGACACCCGCCACATCAGCCGACTACGGCAACCACAGGAGGACCACGATGGGAACGCTGACCGGGAAGACCGCACTGGTCACGGGATCGAGCCGAGGAATCGGCCGGGCGACGGCCCTGCGCCTCGCCGGCGAAGGAGCACTCGTCGCCGTCCACTACACCAGCAACCAGGAGGCGGCCGACGACGTCGTCCGCACGATCGAGAAGGAGGGCGGCCGGGCCTTCGCCGTCCAGGCCGAACTCGGCGTCCCGGGAGACGTCCACGAGCTGTTCCTCGGCGTCGAGCAGGGACTCAAGGAGCGCACCGGCGCCACCGACCTGAACATCCTGGTGAACAACGCCGGCGTGATGGGGGGCGTGTCCCCGGAGGACACCACTCCGGAACTGTTCGACCGGGTCATCGCGGTCAACGCCAAGGCACCGTTCTTCATCATCCAGCGCGCGCTGACGATCATGCCCGACGGTGGTCGCATCATCAACATCTCCACGGGACTGACCAAGGTCGCCAACCCCCAGGAGATCGCCTACGCCATGAGCAAGGGCGCCGTCGAGATGCTCGCGCTGCACTTCGCCAAGCACCTCGGACCGCGCGGCATCACGGTCAACAGCGTCGCGCCGGGCATCACCCGCAACAGCAACCCGGTCTTCGACATCCCGGAGGTCGTCGAGCAGATGGCCCAGTTGTCGGTCTTCAACCGGGTGGGCGAACCCCGCGACGTCGGTGACATCGTCGCGCTGCTCGCGTCCGACGACGCCCGCTGGATCACCGGCGCCTTCGTCGACGCCAGCGGCGGCACCCTCGTCGGCTGAGCGGGCGGGCGGACGGGCGAGCCGGCGGACGGGCGGACGGACAGACGTGACGAGACGAGAGGGGGGCCCGACCATGGGACCGACGACAGCGGCACCGGTCGCCGGCCGGCCGGGCGCGGGCGGCGGGGCCGGACGCTGGACCCCGCGCCAGTGGGGCCTGCTGCTCGTACTGGCCGGCAACATGCTCATCGACGCCCTGGAGGTGTCGGTGGCCGTGGTCGCCCTCCCGTCGATCGGCGGGGACCTGGGGGCGGACCCGGCCTCGCTGCACTGGGTCATGAGCGGCTTCGCCGTGGGCTTCGGGGCTGTCATCCTGTTCGGCACCCGGCTCGTGGAACGACTGGGGCGTCGCCGGGTGTA
This sequence comes from Streptomyces phaeoluteigriseus, assembly GCF_001896135.2. Classification (GTDB taxonomy): domain Bacteria; phylum Actinomycetota; class Actinomycetes; order Streptomycetales; family Streptomycetaceae; genus Streptomyces; species Streptomyces phaeoluteigriseus. Next base: position 48,946 of record NZ_MPOH02000002.1, on the reverse strand, counting down.
CCTGGCGGCCGTCACCGTCTTCGCCGTCGCCTCGCTGGCCGGGGCGCTGGCCGACGCCGCGTGGCTGTTGATCGCCACCCGCGTGGTCAAGGGGGTGTGCGCGGCGCTCACCGCCCCCACCGGACTGGCGATCATCACCAGTACGTTTCCGGAGGGCCCCGCCCGCGACCGGGCCGTCTCGGTGTACAGCCTCTTCGGAGCGAGCGGCTTCTCCCTGGGACTGGTCCTCTCGGGGCTGCTGACCGAGGCCAGCTGGCGCTGGACGTTCGCCTTCCCCGCACCCGTCGCCGCCGTGCTGCTCCTGGTCGGACTGCGTCTCGTCCCGGACCAGCCCGGCAGGGGCCGGGCGGACGGCGGCCGTCCGTACGAGCTGCCGACCGCACTGGGCCTGCCCGGCGCCCTGCTGGCGCTGGTGTACGGGATCGGGAACGTACCCCGACACGGCTGGGGCGCGCCCGGGACCCTCATCGGATTCGCGCTCGCCGCCGCACTGGGTGCCCTGGTCGTGGCCAGGGAGCGGCGGGCCGCGCATCCGCTGCTGCCGCTGCGGGTGCTGGCCCGACCGGCCCTGCGGCGATCCGCGTTCGGTGCCGCGGCCCTGAACGGTTCCTATCTGGGGCTTCTGTTCGTCCTCACCTTCCATCTCCAGACCGTGCTGGGGTGGTCACCGGCCAGGACGGGACTGGCGCTGCTGCCCGCCGCCCTGCCGCTGACGATCTCCGCCGCGTACTCCGGGCGGCTGGTCAAGCGGTTCGGGGCGCACCGGCTGATCGCGGTGGGCTCCCTGGCCCCACCGCTCGGCTACGCCCTGTACCTGCGCGCGTCGGTGCCCACCCGGTACGCCACCGACGTACTGCCCACGCTGCTGCTGCTGGGCCTGGCCTTCGTCCTGTGCTTCGCGGCCCTGCACATGCAGGCGCTGAGCGCGGCCCCGAAGGGGGAACCCGGCAGCACGAGCGGCGTCTACCAGACCGCCGTCCAGTTCGGCGCCGCGCTGACGCTGGCCCTGGTGGCCGCGCTGATGTCGGCTCACCGGCCGGGGCCGGGCGCGTCCTCCGCGGACGTCCTCGCCGGCCACCACCCGGCGCTCCTGCTGATCACCGCCGTCGGCGTGGCGGGCCTGGCCGTCTCGGTCACCGGCGTCCTGCCGCGGCGTACCCCCGAACCGGGCACGTCATGACGGGGCGAGGGCAGGACCCCCCGATGTCACCACGTGCGGCCTCGCACGGCACCCGGTCCCCCCGGCGGGCGGCGCAGGCGGGCCCGGACGGCCGTGTCGCCGTCGGCCTCTGGCTGGTGCGGCTGCCGCCACCGCCGGCCGCGGGACTCCGGCTCGCCGTGGACGAACTCGACGCCGAGGAGCGCGCCCGTGCCGCCTCGTTCCTGCGGCCCCGGGACGCCCTGCTCTACACCGCCGCCCACATCGCCCTGCGCCGGCTGCTCGCGGCCACCCTCGGGCTCGCGCCGCGGGAGGTGGCGTACGGCCGTGAGCCCTGCCATGGGTGCGGCGGACCGCACGGCAGGCCCGTGCTGCGGCCCGGCCCCGGCGACCGCGGCCACGGACCCGCCGTGCACTTCTCGCTGTCCCACAGCGGCGGAAAGGCCCTCGTGGCGGTGGCCACGGTGCCGGTCGGAGTGGACGTCCAGCGGACGCCCCCGGCGCGGACCGCGCAGGTCTGCGCGCCCCGGCTCCATCCCGGCGAGCGCGCCGAACTGGAGGACCTGCCGCAGGACCGGCTGGGCGCCGCCTTCGGGCAGTTGTGGGCCCGCAAGGAGGCCTACCTCAAAGGCATCGGAACCGGCCTCCAACGCCCCCCGCGCGCCGACTACCTGGGCACGCCGGGGCGCGGCGGCTGGCTGAGGCCGCCGCGCTGGACCGTCCTCGACCTGCCCGGCGGTCCGGCGCACTCGGCCGCCGTCGCCGTCCGGGGCACCCCCGCCGACCCCTGCCCGGTCCGCCCGCTGCCCGCCCGGTGGCTGTACGAGGCCGACGCCGCCCGCGTCCTGGCGGAGATGACGGAGACGTCGGAGACGACATGGGAGACGACGTCGGAGACGGCGCACCCGACCACGGCCACTCGCGTGAAGGAGACACACCTATGACCACCACCGCCTTCGTCTTCCCGGGGCAGGGTTCACAGCGCGTCGGCATGGGCCGCGAACTCGTCACCCGCTGGCCCCACCTGCTCGACGCCTACTACCGGCCCGCCGACGAGCTGCTCGGTCTCCCGCTCAGCGAGCTGTGCTGGGAGGGCCCGGCCGACACCCTCGCGGACACGGCCGTCACCCAGCCCGCCATCCTCCTGACCAGCGTCGCCACCCTCGACGTACTGCTGCGCAACGGGGTCCGCCCCACTCTGGTGGCGGGCCACAGCCTGGGCGAGTACGCCGCACTGGTCGCCGCCGACGTCCTGGACTGGCTCGACGCCCTGCGGCTGGTCCGGCTGCGCGGCCGGCTGATGGCCGCCGTCAACGAGCGGGTGCCCGGCCGGATGGCCGCGGTCATGGGTCTTGACCTGCGGACCGTGGAGGGCCTGTGCGCCGCCGTGCGGGAACTGAGCGGCCAGGTCGTCGAGGTGGCGAACGACAACGAGTTCGCCCAGACGGTCGTGTCGGGCCAGGCCGAGGCGGTGGACGAGCTGATCACCGCGGCACGCGCGGCGGGCGCCACCCGTGCCCTCGCGCTGAAGGTCGGCGCGCCCTTCCACAGCAGCCTGATGGCCCCGGTGGAGCAGGAGTTCACCGAGGCCCTGCTGCGCACGGAGTTCCGTGACCCGGCGGTCCCGGTGATCTCCGCGGTGACGGCGGCGCCGGTGACCAGCGCGGCGGAGGTCGTCGACACCCTGCGGCGCCAGCTGACGGGACGGGTGCGGTGGACCGAGTCGGTGACCCGCCTGGCCGGCGAAGGGACGGACCACATCCTCGAGGTCGGCCCCGGCAAGGTCCTGTCCGGTCTGTGCCGCCGGATCGCGCCGGACGTGCCCGCCCACACCACGCACGACGGGGACCACGTCGCACGGGCTCTGGAACTCCTCGCGGAGGCCGAAGGCCCCGTCGGTTCCGTCACCACCGTCTGACCGCCACGCCGAAGCCGGCCGACAGCACGCCACTCCACGCCTCGTCACATCTCGCCACGCCACGCCACGCCTCGTCAAGGAGGGGGAAACCATGCCCACCACCGGCAACACGATCCAGGAACGCCTGGACGAACTGGAAGCCGTCAAGGAGTCGGTCCTGGCGGGACCGGACCCCGCGGCCACCGAACGCCAGCACGCCAAGGGCAAACTGACCGCCCGGGAACGTGTCGAACTGCTTCTGGACAAGGGGTCGTTCAACGAGGTCGAGCCGCTGCGCCGGCACCGCGCGACCAGCTTCGGCCTCGAGGCGAGGAAGCCCTACACGGACGGTGTGGTCACCGGCTGGGGAACCGTCGACGGCCGGACCGTCTTCGTCTACGCGCACGACTTCCGGATCTTCGGCGGCGCTCTCGGCGAGGCGCACGCCCAGAAGATCCACAAGATCCTGGACATGGCGGAGGCCGCCGGCGCTCCCGTGGTGAGCCTCAACGACGGTGCCGGCGCCCGCATCCAGGAGGGCGTCACCGCGCTGGCCGGCTACGGCGGCATCTTCCAGCGCAACACCCGCGCCTCCGGCGTCATCCCGCAGATCAGCGTGATGCTCGGCCCGTGCGCGGGCGGCGCGGCCTACTCCCCGGCGCTCACCGACTTCGTGTTCATGGTCCGGGAGACCTCGCAGATGTTCATCACCGGGCCGGACGTGGTCAAGGCCGTGACCGGCGAGGAGATCACCCAGAACGGCCTCGGCGGCGCCGACGTGCACGCCGGCACGAGCGGCGTCGCGCACTTCGCCTACGACGACGAGGAGGGCTGCCTGGAGGACGTGCGGTTCCTGCTCGGGCTGCTCCCCTCCAACAACCGCGAGACGTCTCCGGTCGTCGCGACCGCCGACCCCGCGGACCGGACCACGGACGCCCTGCTGGACCTGGTGCCGGCCGACGCCAGCCGCTCGTACGACGTACGGGCCGTCATCGAGGAGATCGTCGACGACGGCGAGTCGTTCGAGGTGCACGCCGGCTGGGCGCCCAACATCGTCGTGGCGTTCGCCCGGCTGGACGGGCATGTCGTGGGCATCGTGGCCAACCAGCCCGCCGCCATGGCCGGCGTGCTCGACATCGAGTCGTCGGAGAAGGCCGCCAGGTTCGTCCAGCTGTGCGACGCCTTCAACATCCCCCTGGTCACCCTGGTCGACGTTCCCGGCTTCCTGCCCGGCGTCGACCAGGAGCACAACGGCATCATCCGGCGGGGCGCCAAGCTGCTCTACGCGTACTGCAACGCCACGGTGCCGCGCATCTCCCTGATCATGCGCAAGGCGTACGGCGGCGCCTACATCGTCATGGACTCGCGTTCCATCGGCGCGGACCTCGCCTTCGCGTGGCCCACCAACGAGATCGCGGTCATGGGTGCGGAGGGTGCCGCCAACGTCATCTTCCGCCGGGAGATCAACGCCTCCGACGATCCGGACCTGGTCCGCCGGCAGAAGATCGACGAGTACCAGGCGGAGCTGATGCACCCCTACTACGCCGCCGAACGCGGCCTGATCGACGACGTCATCGACCCGCGCCAGACGCGAGCGGTGCTGATCAGGTCGTTGGCGATGCTCCGGGCCAAGCACGCCGAACTGCCCTCCCGCAAGCACGGAAACCCGCCCCAGTGAGGAGTCCTCGCATGACCACCGCTCCCTTCGCCCCGTTCGCGTCCTCCGAACCGCTGATCCGCGTCGAGAGGGGTACCGCCGGCCCGGCCGAACTGGCCGCGCTCACCGCGGTACTGCTCCACCGCGCCGCGTACGGCGCCGACGCGGCCGCCGTCGCCGAGCAGTGCCGGGCGCCGGCTCCGCGCTGGCGCAGGGCGGGCACCCGGCACGCGGCGGGCACCCCGCTGAGCTGGCGGTCGGCGCCCGTAGGGGATGCCGCCCGCCGTCCCTGGCAGGGCTGACCGCCCCGCTTCCCGAGGGCTCCGGCCGTTGTCGCCGTGCCCTCGACCTGTCTTCCTTCGACCGACCTCCAAGCCAGCAGAGGGGATGGACCATCGTGCGCAAGGTGCTCGTCGCCAACCGCGGTGAGATCGCAGTCCGCGTGGCCCGGGCCTGCCGGGATGCCGGTATCGCAAGTGTCGCCGTGTATGCCGAACCGGACCGGGACATCCACGAAGCCTTTCTCGGCCTCGCCACCTGCCTCATCACCCACCGACACGTCCAACGCCTTTGTTAGGACCTCTAAGGCCCCTGCCCCGCCTACCGCGCTTTCGCGCCTCCTACTCTGTCCGTATCCAGGACGAGGAGTTGGAGAGTCAGCTCGGGGACAGGAACACGACGATGTCCGTCTCGCTGCCCGGCAGTGGATCAGGCTCCTGCCAGCCGATGCGGCGGTAGAAGGCGAGCGTGTCGTGCGCCTGGTACCAGGTCAGCAGCCATGACCGACCGCCGCACACGGTGGCGTCGGCGGTGAGGGCGGACAGCAGCCGCCGACCCAGACCGGTGCTGCGGGCGTGTGGACGTACTCCCAGTTCGTCGACCTCGAAGGCACCCACCAGCAGCTCGTTGACCCGGTCGGCGCCAAGCCGTCTGGTCACCTTCCCGTAGGCGCGGTCGGTGCGGAACGGGGCCTGGGTGGTCCAGCCCGTGGCGAAGCCGTCCACCACACCATCGTCCGACACGGCCAGCACGGCACGGAAACCGGGACGGTGCGCATCGGCCTCTAGCCGCTCCCGGAATGCCGCCCGGGTCGCCTTGGCGTTACGGTGCTCCCAGGGCGGTGCGGCGAAGATCTCGACGTATGCCACCGTGAGCTCGTCGGCGACGCTGAGGACATCCGAGCTGAAGTAGCGCATGCCCAGGAACCTATCTCCGGTCCTGCTGCTTTGCCGCAGGTTCCGTCAGTCACTGACTGTTCTGGTAGCAGGGGTCGATGCGGCCGAGCCACGAGTCCTGATCGTCGGCCAACGGCTGCTGCAGGGGGAGCGGGAGGAAACCGCAGGCGAAGGCGAGGCCGGCGTCGTCACCGTCGCCTGTCGTGAACATCACCCGACCGTGGATCTGGGCGCCTCCCAAACCCGTGAACAACGGGCTTCACAACCCGTGAATAGAGCCAACGTGCTCATGACCGGCCCCTTCGTCCAGGCGGATGGCACCAACTGGATCGACATCGACGTCTGGACGTGGGGCAGCATCAAGACCGGGTGGCAGAAGATCCCCCGATTCCTGAACAACTCCTTCGGATGGATGGTCGCCACGGTCTGAACGCCCAGTGCACACGCCGTTCTGTCCGCCAGTTCACCGAGGAGGTGAACAATCGCATCCACCGGGCAACTTGCCGTCGGCCCACCGAGCTCCTGGCCAAAGAAGCCCACCGGCTGCTCCGGCTTCTGGAGAAATCGTTCACCGCGGCTCCCGGCACGACGAGGAAGGTCGCGAACGGCGCAACCATCTCAGCGGACCCGGTCCGCACACTGAGGACCTCCGGAAAACCAAACCCTCTCCAGGTCCCAGGTTCCCAAACTGGGAATCCGCCTCGGCGCGAACGTCGTCGGACACGAGCCGGCCGCCCAGACTGCTGACCCGCGACCGGCATTCCGTCACCTGACGAGCCGCATTTCGTCGGTAGCCGCTCTATGCCGTTGATGCAGAGTCCGGCTCGGAAGACCGTTCAGGATTTCCCCCCGATCGCTCAAGGGCGGAGATCAAGTCGCCCCGCCTGAAAGACCTCGGCACACTGGAAGAAGCGGTGGTCCGTTCGGCCGAACGGAGGATTCAGATGCTGCGGCCCGGAGAACCCTTCCCCATTCCGCCCGGCGCATACGAGGCCCTGGACTCAATGAGAGACGCCTACGCACCCGCGTTGCCGACCGAAGTGGCATTTGGGGTCGGTCTGAAGCGGATCGGCGGCACCTACGTCGAAGAGCTCGCGCTGATCGTCTACGTCCCGGACAAGCGCCCGCCCACCGAGCTCCCCCTGAAAGCGATGATCCCACGGACGTGGGAGGGATACGCGACCGATGTCGTCGAGAGCCACCCCGAGCCGCTCGCGCTCCTCAACGACACGGCCTTCTTCCAGGCGCCTCGCGGCGGTGTCTCCATCGGTTGGGAGGACCCCTTCCAGGTGCATATCGGAACTCTGGGCGCCGTGGCACAGCGACGCAGCGACGGAGCAAGGCGACTGCTCACGGCCAACCACGTCACCCCCGCTCCCGGCATCGAGATGTTCCAGCCGCACCCGGGAGCTCCACAGTCCACACTCCTGGGAATCGTCGAACTGCAAGGGACGGACTGGGACTGCGCCATCCTCGAACCCGACCCAGGCAGAGGAAGTCCCGATTGCTCCGTGCTCGACATAGGAGCCCTCCCCGGCTCGTCCACCGCCCCACCCGGTGATCACGTCTGGAATGCCGTCAGGAAGCGCGGTCGCGCGACAGGGCTCACCAGTGGCGTGATCGTCGCCCATATGCACCCTGGGGAGGTCGGAATCGAGCGCCTCCGCGTGGACACCTTCCCCTTCGGAGGGCTCTTTCTGTGGCACGGCGACTCGGGCTCTGTTCTGGTCAACGCGAACGACGACGTCATCGGGCTGCTCGTGCAGGGAGACGAGATGAAGCCCAGCAGCACCAGCAGCAATCCGACCGCCGCCGTCGGGCTGGCGCTGCCGATCGCACCGGTCCTCGACGAGCTCTCCATCGAGATCGGCGTGAACCCGCCCGTCGTCTCCGACATCAGCCCGGACACCGCTCTGGGCGTGCTGGCGAACGGCGGCAAAGCCATGATCACGGGCCGCGGCTTGGACTCGGCAACCACTGTCACCTTCAACGGAGTCGGCGCTCTCAGCGTGATACCGGCTTCACCGCACCTGCTCGTGGTCATCCCACCCGTCCTGGGGATCCTGGGCACCGTCCCCGTCGTCGTCACGAACGCGTTCGGCGAGCAGTCCACGCCCGGCCCTCAAGCGATGTTCACGTACTGATCCACGAGCCCGAGCCGAGGTGAACGGAATGATCAACCTCGATTTCGACGCGGACGGCGTCCTGATCGGCATCGAGGTGCTGGACGCCCGCTCCAAGCTGCCGCGGCACGTACTCGACGCGGCCCGACGGCTGGACACCGGCGACGTGTGAGGGCGACCTTCGGTACGCCGCCGGGTACGGGGCGGCCTCGCCGTCCAGGGTGGAACAGGGGGCTGCCCCAGCGCAGCCAGCGGTGTTCGAGGAGTTGGCTGGTGTGCGTGGTCCAGCCGAACTGGTCCTGGCGGTAGCGCCAGATGTGCCCGACCACGAACACCGCGAGGCCGATGTACGGGATGGCGACCCACAGCAGGAGGTCGGTGCCGCTCACCGACGCGGCGGCCGACGGGGACAGGGATGCGGCGCTCATCGGGTGCCTTCCATACGGCTGGTGGTCGGGTTGGCGGACGGCACACGGGTCGGCGGAGCGGCCATCGGCGGTACGAACGTGCCCGGAGGGGCGAACTCCCCCTCCCCGTACGTCCCGTAGGGATCGAGGCCGACCTCCTCGTTCGGCGGGCCCTCGGCGACGAGCTGGGCCACCGCCGCGCGGTCCGCCTCGGTGGGCGGCGGCAGCAGGGTGAGCAGCGCGGCCAGGACGTGCCGGTACGGCGAGTCGGCGTCGGCCAACGCCCGGTGGATCAGCTCCAGCCCGCGGCGGTGCTGGCGCAGCGGTGCCTCGCCGCCACTCGGGCCCGCCAGGGCGGCGAACTCCAGCACGACTGGCAGGTGGTCGGGCAGTTCACCCCCGTCAATGTCCCAGCCCGCGGCCTTGTACCGCTGGTTCAAGGTGAGCAGGGCCATGCCCCGGCGGCGGGTGTCGCCGTGCAGGTAGTAAGTGAGGTAGAGGCTGCTCTTGCGGCGCAGGTCGAACATCTCGACGCAGTGCCGCTCGAGATCGTCCGTCTCCTCGCCCGTGAGCCAGGCGGTGAAGTCGGCCAGGTCCGCGGCGGCAGGTGAGGGTGGCAGGGCCTCGACGGTGGCCGTCAGCATGGGCCGGGCGGCGGTGAGTTCGGTGTCCGGGTACTGCAGCAGTAGCGAGCACAGGCGTAGCAGCAGGGTGCGTGTCTCGGCCTCCTCGGGGGTGAGGCGGGACGGGCGGCGTATGGCTGCCCGGACGCGGGTGCGGACGAGGGCGGGAATCGATGGGGGTCCCCCCAGGCGTTCAGCTCTGGGGGAGGGCAGCGGGCTCACGGACGGCCTCCGGCGGGAGTTTCGGGCGCACGGCGGCGCAGGGTGGGGATGCCGAGCATCACCCGTCGACCGCCGTCGTCCGCCGGTTCGCCGGACGACTCGACGGTTGGAGCGGATGCTCTACGACACGGCCCCCGAGGATGAGCAGAAAGTACTGGTCAAAGGCGACCGCCGCGATGCCGCCGTGTACCGCGTGGTCCGTTTCCTGCTGCTCAACCGCATCCCGTTCGCCGTCGAGGGCGGCCCCCAGGGGCAGGGGAGGGTCATCCTGAGGATCGGCGAGCGAGAGCTGCAGAACCCGCCGTTGATCACTCTGGCCGAGGCGCTGCACCTGACCAGATACAGCGGCGGCACCGACTACGACGTGGTCGTGGTCGGCGGCGGGCCGGCGGGGCTGACGGCGGCGATCAACCATGCCGGCCTGTTCGGCCACAAGGTGCTGATCGTCGAGAACGAGGCGCCCGGCGGCGCGGCCGGCACCGCCGTCAATGTCATCGACAACCACTTCGGCTTTCCCGACGGCATCGTCGCCGGTGAGCTGGCCCAGCGAGGACTGCGCCAGGCCCTGAACATGAAAGTGGAGTGGCTCCCCGCCTGCCGGGCCGAGGCGGGAGTCTGTCGACGCTAGAGAACCGCGACGCCGGCGATGGGCAGTCCTCGCTCAGGCGACTTCGGGTGACAGCGCGTCACGACGACGGCCGTTCGGTCGAACTGAGCGCTGCGGCCGTGGTGGTGGCCTGCGGAGTGGCCGCCCGCCGCCAGGGTGGGAAGCACGAGGGCGACTACGAGGGTCGCGGCGTCTACTACATGGCCCTGCCCGCGGACGCCGGACAGGTCTCCAAGGACGACTCGGTCGTGGTCGTGGGTGCCGGCGACACCGCGGGGCGCGCCGCTCTGATGTTCGCGCAGAAGTCCACCAAGGTCACCCTGGTCGTCCGCGGCACCCTCGAAGGCTCCGCGATGCTGCGGCAACTGGTGGCGCGAATGAAGCAGTCCGGCATCAAGGTCTGCGAGAAGACCGAGATCGCCGAGTACGTGGGCACGAACGGGCGGCTCACCGACGTGCGGCTGCGGACGCCCAACAAGCCCCTGGAGACCCTGCCGGTGCGCGCGGTCTACGTGCTGATCGGCGCCGACCCCGACACCAAATGGCTGCAGAGCGCAAACGTCCAGTTGGCCAAGGGGTACGTGGCCACGGGTACCGACGTCGGCCCGGACGTGCCGTCGTACGCCACCAGCGTGCCGGGGGTCTTCGCCGCCGGAGACGTGCGGTACCGCGGGGTGCGACGCATCGCCATGGCCGCGGGAGAGGGAGCGGCGGCCGCACTGGCCGTCCACAACTACTTCACCGGCCGCGCCCAACTACTGCAGATGAACGGTGATACGGCCAACGCGGCGCTGTGCGCCTACTACGCCTGACCAGGCCCGGCCTCCCGTGGAACGCGGCATTGCATGGCTGAAGTCCTGGCAGATCTTCCGAAAATCGTGCACCAGACCAAGGGCATGACCGTCATCGTCAAGACCGTCCTCACCCTGAAGAGGCAACGCTGAAAATCCTCACCACTGATTACGCCCGAACGATGGGTTTGCCGACAAGATCCCCACTGCGGTAGAGCGGAATAGCGGTGTCATATGCAACCCTTGTGCCGAGGCCCCTCCCGTGATCCCTCGTGAATTAGCGGGCGGCATCAGATTTGCCCATCGCAAAGCGGAGGATGGTCCCCGTTCGCGACGTACGCGGATGGTCCGACAATGCGGTGAGCGGCCGCAGTTGGCAGCGGGCCTGCTGCAAACCATGGGTAGTTTCTTAGTGGTTCATCGGTGGATGTAGTGATACGTGCCTGTAATTCTCCAGCTTGAATTCGGATCCTGAGCTAGTTATCTATCGCTAGTGGCATTAACGGGCCTTCGACGGTAATTCGATCACCATGCGTTCTGACGGCTCGTGGAATTTGTCACCGGGCTGTTCTGCCCGTAACCGGGGTGATTTCACCCATGACGCGACAAGGGGTATCAATGACGTCTTACGGCGATACAGACCCGGTGATCTTCCCAGCCGGTGCCGCGACGCAGACCAGCGCCGCCGAGGCTGCGCAAAACGAGTGGGACGCCGTCATTGTCGGTGGTGGCATGGCCGGTTCCATCGTCGCCGAGCAGTTGAGCCAGGCAGGCTACAAGGTGCTGATTGTCGAAGCCGGCCCCGGCAAGGACTTGGACCTCGCCGAGTACGAGTCGTACCTGTCGCGGTTCTACGGCGCCGTCATCAAGGACAATCAGTCCCCGTACCCGTTCAACCCGAATGCCAGGATGCCGAGGAGCACCGACACCATGCCGGTGAATCCGGGCACGCCCCGAGACGACTTCTACCTCGTGCAGGAGGACAAGTACTGCACGGACACCACCTTCACTCGGGTTCTCGGCGGCACCTCCATGCATTGGGAGGGGAAAGCGCTGCGCATGCTTCCCGAAGACTTCGACCTGCGCACCAAGTACGGCCAGGGGCTGAACTGGCCGCTCAGCTATGACGACCTGGAGCCCTACTACCGGCAGGCTGAGGCCGAACTGGGCGTAGCCGCCGAAGTCGAGGACCAGACGTACCTGGGGATGCATTTCCCGAAGGGATATGTCTTCCCGATGCACCGCATGCCGCCGTCCTATCTCGACCAGGTGGTCGCCCAGGGTGTGGACGGCATGCGGGTCAACCTGGCGGACGACGATTACACACTCCAGGTGCGGAGCTTTCCGCAGGCCCGTAACGGTGTGCCGAACGCCGCGTACGACGGCGGCAAGGGCTTCGTCCCGGTCGGCGCGGTGAGCACGAGCCAGGTGGAAGAGGGCGAGCGTTGTCAGGGCAATACCAACTGCGTCCCGATCTGCCCCGTGCAGGCCAAGTATCACGCGGGAAAGACGCTGGCCAAGGCGCTCCGCAAGGGCAACGTCAAGATCGTGACGCAGGCCGTCGCATCCAAGGTCGAGATCAATGAGCAGAACCAGCGGGTGACCGGGATCACCATCAAGAACTACCAGTCGCTCGACTCCGACAGGTACGAGACGTACACGGTGAAGGGCACCGTCTACATTCTCTGCGCGCACGCCATCGAGAACGCCCGGCTCATGCTGGCCTCCGACATGCAGCGTATGAGCCGCAGCAAGCTGATCGGCTGCAACCTGATGGACCACGCCTACCTGCTGTCCTGGGGCCTGTTGCCCAAGCCGGCCGGCACGATGCGAGGCACAAGCTGCACGGGCGGGATCACCGACCTGCGCGGCGGGCGATTCCGCGGAACCCAGGCCGGATTCGGCGTGGACATCCACAACGACGGCTGGGGGTGGGCGACCGGCTCGCCCTACACGGACCTGGTCGAACTCGTGGACAAGCAGGGCCTGCGCGGGCCGGAGTTGCGCAGGACACTCGGGAACCAGATCTCCCGGCAGCTCCTGCTGGCCTTCATGATCGACCTGCTGCCCGACAAGAGCAACAAGGTCACCGTGGACGAGCGATACAAGGACGCCCTCGGCAACTTGAAGCCGGTCGTGTCGCTCAAGATCCCGCCCTACACAATGCGGGGCGCCGCATTCGCCCGCAAGCTCGCGACCGACATCTTCGAGAAGCTCGGCGCCGAAGACAGAACCACGTACGACAAGGACAGCTACAGCGCCGTCGAGCACGACGGCCAGTGGTACAACATCGTGGGCGGCAATCACCTGGCGGGCACCCACATCATGGGAACCGACCCGGCGAACTCGGTGGTCGACCACACCCAGCAGTCATGGGACCACGACAACCTCTACCTTGTCGGGCCCGGCAGCCTGCCCTCGATCGGGACATCCAACATCAGCCTGACCATGGCGGCGCTCGCCTTCCGCAGTTCGACCCACATCGTCAGGCACCTGCGTGCCGCGAAGGCGCCGGCCACCGTCCGCAGCTAAGCGTTCAGCAGATCGGCGGGTCGAACACCACACCGGCCACCGCCGCCACCGCCCACGATTGGGGGACCATGTCCGTTTCAGAATCAGATCCTGCTCCCATGATCCAGACCATCGAGGAGCTACACGAGTACCTCTACAAGGGACTTCAACTGGAGCATGCAACGCTCCCGCCCTACCTGACCGCCCTCTACTCGCTGCATCCGGGGAAGAACTCGGATGCCTGGCACGTCATCAGGGTCGTGGCCGTCGAGGAGATGCTGCACCTCACCCTGGTCGCGAACGTCATGAACGCCGTGGGTGGAATGCCGGACCTCACCAAGCCCGGCTTCGTGCCGAACTATCCGACGCGCCTGCCGTGTGGTCCGGACTACTTCGAAGTGCATCTCCGGCCGTTCTCGCACGAGGCTCTCGACACGTTCCTGAAGATCGAGAAGCCCGCGCAAGCAAGTAGCGAAGAAGACAGAGTCGTACCGATGGACTGGGCGGCCCTTGGGCTGACGTCCAACGGCTCGGCGCCGTCACCGGAGAAACTGGCGGAACTCGAGGAGTCCGGCACCATTCTCGGCCTCGTCCCTGGAGAACCTGCCCAGCGTTTCTCGAGCATCGGTGAGTTCTACGAGGAAATCATGCGGGGAATCAACCACTTGGAGGACCAGGCCCGTAAGGCGGGGACGACGATTTTCACCGGCGATCCCACTCGCCAGGTGACCCCCGAGTATTTCTACTCGGGTGGCGGCGATGTGATCAAGGTGACTGGACGCGACACCGCAATCGCGGCGCTCAACCTCGTTGCGGAGCAGGGCGAGGGGCTGCACGGTGGCATCTTCGACAGCCAGGACGAAATCGCCCACTACTACAGGTTCCAGCAACTGGAGAAGGGGCGCTATTACCAGAAGGGCGACAAGCCGGGCGAGCCTTCCGGCCCGGATCTGAACGTCGACTGGAATGCCGCCTACCCGGTGAAGCCGGACATCAAGATGGCGGACCTCGCGGAGGACCCGGAAATCCTGGCAGCGGCCAAGGAATTCAACCAGTCTTACGCCACCTTCCTCACCAGTATCAATCTCGCCTACAACGGTCAGCCCGACCTACTACTCAAGGCGGTCTGGGAGATGTTCCGCATTCGCGACAGCATGAACCGCCTCATCCGCAACCCGCTCACAGGGCATCCGGGGGCGAACGCCGGCCCGACATTCGAGATCTAGACCGTCGAAGGAGGAGGCATCGTGACGCAAGGAACGACCGCAGAAGAGAAGCTACGCAAATTCGTGAAGTTCTCTGCCACTGTGACCGGGTTCAGCGAGTTCGACCTATGGGGAACTGGTCAGGCGGAGACGTACTACAAGACGGCGGTGAACCAGGAAGGGCCGGATGCGATCGACAAGGCGATGGCTTCCGATCCCACTGCTGTCCCCGCCGATCCAGTGGTGGGAAGCATCATCAAGCTCTGGTATGTCGGCGTCTGGTACGGCCTGGAACTGGCGGGACGCATGGACGTGGCGGCCTGGACGGCGCCCGGCCGGAGCGGTGCGAAGCCCGCCGTCCCGGATGACAGCCAGCCCGAGGAAAGCCAGCCCTGGCAGGCCGTGTCCGGACAGCACCAGGCCGGGGAAGACCGCGCGCACGCCAGTGACGGACGCAAACCCTTGTTCGTCGTCTCCCCCGACGCCTACACCGAGGGGCTGTTGTGGCGGGCGATCGGTGCCCACCCATCCGGCGCGAAGGCGCCGGGCTACGGGTCGTGGGCCAATCCGCCCACATTCGAGAACTACCAGAAGGAGGAAGTGTCGTGACCGGCACTATCCCGAACCTGGGTCGCGACAAGGTATCACTCGGCGTGACGCCGACACTGTGGTGGAACGACGACTTTCCGCTGATCGACATCGGAATCCCGTTCGAGCAATGCGTGAGCGAGATGGCACTCGTGATGACGAGCGCTCCGCCCTCGCGCAGCCGTGCGGCCAGAGCGCGAAGGACACGGGCGCGATCGCGGATGAACGCGATGGACAGCCGTAGGACGATCAGGTCGTAGCCGTCCTCGGCGAGGTCGCCAGGTCGCCGTGCTCGACATCCAGGCTCAGCCAGCGCACCCCCTCTACCTCGGCATGCTCCGCGCGAGCCCGCTCGAGCGCGCCTTCGGCGAAGTCCGCTCCGTCTACGGTGTAGCCGAGCGAGGTGAGATAGACGGACAACTCGCCCGTGCCACAGCCGATGTCGAGCGCGGGGCCGCCCTCGGGGGCCGAGGCGTGCTCGACGAGCAAGCCCTTCTCCTGGTCACCGAGCCGTCGGAAGCCTCGCCCCTCGTTGTAGTGCTCGGACCAGTCAGTCCGGGTGTATCCCACAGGTCTCTCCTCGTTCGTGAAAGGCGGGGTCAGGGCAGTTCGACGGGGCCGTAGAGGGCGGCCGGCTGCTGGATTTGCAGCGCCCAGTACCGGTCGCCGAACGACCAGCTCCACCACTCCGTGCCGTAGTTGATCAACCCTGCGATGGGCAGCGCGCTGCCCATGGTGGCCCGGTTCGTGCGGGCGCGGGCGCCACGGTTGGGGGCGTTGGTGTAGCAGGCGCCGGAAGATTCCTCCGAAGACGCGTTGACCCGGGTACCCATGTCCAGTTCGCGGCCATGGTGGTCGATCAGGATCACGTCGACGGCTGCGCCGGCGGAGTGCGGTGCGATCTCCGGAGGTGATACGAAGCGGCTGGCGGCCTCCCGGATCGCGGCGGCCTGCCAGTCCGGATGGGCGCGCGCGAGCTCGTCGGAGTACTCCTCGAAGTACCGGCGCTGCAGGGACGGGGGCCGGTAGCACTCGATGAACAGCAACCGCACACCGCCAGGGAGCAGCGATTGCGCCTGCTGGAGCCGCGTGAGCACGCCCTGACGTACGTGGGCCCAGGCGCCCGCAGCGTCCTGCTTGCGGTCTTCGACCATCAGGCCGTGCACGCGGGCATCGAGGAGGACCTCGCCGCGCTCCTGGACAGGGATCGCGGCGACTCTCCGGTCGGACATCAAGACGATGCTGCCGGCGATCACGAGTTCCCCCAGGTGTCGACGTATGCGGCCACGCCGGTGCGGCGGGCCTCCTCCACGGCGCGCGGCCGCACGAAATTGCGGGCCGGCATCAACGCCTCCCACTCGGCCCCGGGCAGGACGCGGACCTCGTCGTGCTCGCGCGGATTGAGGGTGATGCCCCGGATCTGTTCAGCGGTGAGGTGACCGCCGTCGAAGATCAGCTGCAGCGTGCTGTACGGACGCTTCTCCCGGGGCTGCCCGTACACGGTGGCCAGCAGCCGGGGCGGACCCGCGGCGGTCATGCCGGTCTCTTCCCGGCACTCGCGCACCACCGCGTCCCAGGGCCGCTCGCCCAGATCCATCGCGCCGCCGACCATGTGCCAGGGGTGGCCGGGGGAGTAGACGGAGTGGAGTTGGAGCGGCCGGTCGTCCTCGTCGGTGACGTAGAGGCACACGTACGCGGCCGCCCGGGGCAGTGCGTCGGCGTACTGCTGCGGCGGCATCCACGTCGAGTCCGGCTGCGCACCGGGCACGACACCAGCACGTTGACGGTGGCGGGTCATCCGCATCAGTGCCGGGCTGCCGCTGAAGCCGAGCTCTCGGTACAGGGGCGCGGCCTCCGGGCTGGTGTGCAGCTCGAACCGCGTGACGTCCTCAACGGCTGCGAGGTGGTCCAGGAGTGCGGACACGACGGCCCGGGCGTAACCGCGACGCCGGTGGTCCGGGTGCGTGGCGACCAGCTGTACGCGGGCTGCCCGGCCTCGGGGGTAGGCCGGGGCCGGAGCACGGGGTGGATCAGGCCGAGGGCACAGGCGGCCATCGTGCCGTCCGCGGCGTCGACGACGATGGCCTGGGCGTCTCCCTCCGGCGTGAGCCGTGGCGCCAGCTCGTCCGTGCACTGCCGGACCCAGTCCTCGGTGAACGGTGCAGACAGGACATGTTCGGAGCGCATCCGGGTGATGGCTTCGGCGTCAGCGGGGGTTGCCGCGCGGACCAGCGGCAGCCCGTGGACGTCGCGCGGCTCGGCCGCGGCAGTGGGGGCCGTGTCGGCGTTCACGAGGCATCTCCTTTCGGTGAGAGGGCGGCACGGTGCTCGGCGCGCAGGCGGGCCAGGGTCCGCCGGCCGCGTTCGACCAGCTCGGGGTCACTGTGGGCGGCGCCGTAGGCAATCCCGCTCACGGAATCCAGAGCTGCGTCGATGACGAGGCGCCCCTGTTCGGCGGCGGTCAGGGGCCTGCCGTACCCGGCCAGAAACGCCTCGAACAGGTCCGGGCGGGCGGCCCAGGCGTCGGACAGGCGGACCAGATCCCGTACGGCCGGTCCAGGCTCGCTGCGCTCGAGGTCGATTACCGCCACGACGACCTCAAGGTCGTCCGTGTCGTCGGCGGTGTCAGGGGTCGAGAGGATGTTGCGGAGCTGGAAATCGCCGTGGGTCCACCCACTCCAGCGGTGGCACGTCCTTGGCCTGCCGGACGAGGTCGCGGATGAACTCCTCATCGCCCGGCAGGAGATGAGACCGCGCCGCGGCCAGGTGCCGGTCGGCCTTGGTGACAGCCGGGCCGCTGCCGACAGGAGCGGGCCGTGGGGGAGAGGACTGGTGGATGCGGCGGGCCAGTACGCCGATCCGTTGGAAGACCGCCCTCTCCCGCTCCGGTGCCAAATCGGTGCCGTGCAGCGGGCGTCAGGAACCACCGGGCTCCGTCGCTGTCCCGGGCCACGTAGTTGCGGGTCGCGGTCACTGCAGGACCTTCGCCAGCCACGGTCGGGATGATCCGGTAAAACAGCGTCAGGATCCCCGCCACGACCATCACGTCCGACTCGGCGCTGTTCATCGTCGCACCCCCGGGTCGGCCGGGGGGGGGGGGGAGGCAGCAGTTGGCGCAGTGCTTGGGCGTCCACCTGCAGTTGCTCCTCGTCCTGCCGTCCGAGATCGAGCGCTGAGAAGGGCAGCGGCCCGCCCGGCGCCGGGTCCGTTCCGGCTTCGCGTCGCGGAACGCAGTGCCAGTGGGCGTGCGGGATCTGGTTCCCCAGCAGCAAATAGTTCATCTTCAGCGGCTCGTGAGGCGCCTCCACCGCGCGGCTCAGGGCGAGGACGTCGCGCCAGAACACGGCGGCGTCTCCCTCGTCCAGCTCGGTGGGCTCGGCGACATGACGGCCGGTGTAGATCACGACGGCGTACCCGCGGACCTGGCCGCTGCGCCACAGGTAGGCGTTGCTGACCTCCCCGCGCCGCCAGAAGGAGGCCCCGGCCGATGTCGTCGGCGGTGAAGTCGTTCGCGCACATCGGGCAGTCGGTGCCGTAGCGGTGGCCGGTGAGGTCTCCGGCCAGGCACCAGCCGACGCGGGCGCGGGACGGGGCGAGTAGTCGGGCATCACGCGACCTCCCCGGCCTCGGTGCTGTAGCCGTCAGCCTGGAGGGTGAACATGTCGGCGTACTCGCCACGGAGGTCCATCAGCTCCTGGTGCGTGCCGCTCTCGGTGATGCGACCGCCGTTGAAGACGAAGATGCGGTCGCAGGCGACGACGCTGGCCAGGCGGTGGGAGATCAGCACCGTGATCTGATCGGGGCGCGGATTGTCCCGCAGGACCGCCTCGTACACGGCGTGCTCGGCCCGGGGGTCCATGCTGGCCGTCGGTTCGTCCAGCAGCAGGACGGGAGCGTTCTTGTACAGGCCGCGGGCGACGGCGACCTTCGCCCATTGGCCGGCGGACAGTTCCTGGCCGCCGCGGAAGCGCTTGGACAGCAGCGCCTCCCACCGGCCGGGCAGTCCGGCGATGACCTGCTCGGCGCCGGAGGCCCGCGCGGCGTCCAGGGCCCTCTGCGGGTCGGCCTCGGTAAGGGTGCCCCGGGAGACCGTCAGGTTGGCCAGCGCGCTGAACGGGAACCGGACCGGGTCCTGGAGCACGCAGCCCACACGGGCCTGCAACGACTCGGCGTCCATGTCCAGCACGTTCACGCCGTCCCAGCGGACCGTGCCTCCGTCCTGAGGTTCGTACAGCCCGGCGAGGAGGCGTGCGCAGGTGGACTTGCCGGAGCCGTTGACACCGACGAACGCCACCCTTTGACCGGCGTGCAGCGTCATGGAGATGCCGTTGAGCGCCGGGGTGTCCTTGCCCGGATAGGTGAAGGACACGTCTTCCAGCGAGATGGTCTTCACCGTCTCGGCGGCGGGCAGCCCGCTGCGGCGCGGCTGGAGGTCGCGGCAGCGTTCCTGGAACGCCAGCAGGTCATCCACCCACATGGCGTGCTCATAGACCAGGTGGGAGACGTCGACGAGCCGGGTCAGCGAGGCCTGGGCGGCCTGAATGGCGAGGACCGCGCCCGCGCCGGCGGCCAGGGGAAGCCAGCCCGCGATCAGCATGGCGCCGAGCGCCGTGTAGGTGATGCCGGTGCCGATCCCACCGACGGCCCGGCCCGCCAGGGTCAGCCCGGCCGAACTCACGCCCAGGCGGGTGTCCTCCTCGGCGATCCGGGTCGTCAGCCGGCGGTGCTCCTCCAGCAGCGCGCCCTGGGCGGTATCGGAGCGGAGCTCGGCGGCAGCGTCCCGCTCCAACAGCAGCCAGGAGAAGACTCTCACCCTGCGCTGCAGGGTGTTCCACCGCTTGAAGGAGTGGAAGCGCGCCCGGGCGGTGCGTACGGCGGCCGCACCGACCGGCAGCACCGACAGCAGGAGAAGAGGCAACAAGGCCGGGTGGAGGACGCCCAAAACGCCGGCGGTGCCCAGGAGCCCGAGCAGTGCCGCGGCCAGGGAGACGACCTGGCCGACGATCTGCCTGGCATAGAACAAGCCGCGGTCGTTGGCCCGATAGGCCTCGTCGTGCCAGTCCGCGTCGTCGACGACCTCCAACCGCACATGGGCGGTCAGGGTGAGGAACTCCGTCTCCAACGCTGTGCGGATCTTCGGCGTCACCCTGGCCTGCGCGACCGCGACCCCCGCCTCCAGGAGAGCGCGCGCGGCCAGGAAGCCGACCACGATCAGCAGTTGGGGGACGGCCGCCCGCACCCTGTCCGGCGTGGGCCCCTCAGCAAACAGTTCCCGCAGCACCGCCACCGAGGCCATGAGCCCGAACGCCGTCATCGCGGCCGACGCCAGCTGCAGGACTACGACCGCGAGCGTCGCCGTCCGGTCCGCAGTCCAGGCAAGTCTGCCGATCTGGCGCACGATCCGCGGCAGACGCGCGAGGATCTGCCCCACCGTGGCCTTGGACGCAGCGCCGTCGTACACGGACCAGTACGTCTCCTCCAGACCATCGGCGATGTCACCATCGTGCGGTCCACCCGGCACGGCGGCGGGCGGCAGCGGAAGTTCCGCCCCGCGCGGGGCGGGGACCGCGCTCTGTCGGATGGCGTCTGCATCGCTGCCGTCGCTCATGCCTCCCACCTCGTATCCGGTCGTGCTGCGCTGCGAAGGGCGTCAACGCGGCGGAGGGGCCGCGCCACGTGGAGGACGGCAAGCTGGAGCTGTTCGAAGGCGGCGGGGGGATTCACGCGGGCGGGCACAGGATTCACGGGGTTCCTCCAGATGGGGCACATGAGGGGTACTGGTGCTCCAACAACGGCCCCCGGATGGACCCGTAACGGGCAGACCCGGGGCAGATCGTGAACAAAGGTTCTATTGAGGGGTGGACGGCGCTCCAGTGCGGCTCGATGGGAGCGGGGAGACACTCGAACGCTTCGCGTCACCCGTTCGTGGACTTGTCCCGTGGTCGAAAGGGCATGGCTGGGGAGGCAGTGGCGCCGGGCGCGTGCCCGGTAGATTCCGGCGGCGTCGGCGCTGACGATCCGGCCGAGACGCCGATGCCTGGTCGCTTTGTATGCCGTCAGCGCGCAAGGTCGGTGATGCCCTTCACCGTGGTGAACGCCAGGCGCACACGCGTAGGCGAAGGCGACCGCCGCGTGGGAGGCCAGCAGCCAACCCGAGGTGTTCGCCGGCCTCGGTGGGAGCGGGGACGGAACGAGTACAGATTCAGCGCGGCCAGGGTCTGGGCCGGCGGTCCGCGCCCATGCTACGAGCCCGTTCTCGCGAGCCGACCGGAGCCGAATGCGGGCGGCAGATTCCGGGAGCCGCGCACAGTGGGCAGAGCGCAGGGGCGGGCCCGATCAGTTGGCCGACGTGTTCCGTGTCATCTCGGCTGCCTCGGTGATGGCGCGTTGTCTGAGATCGCCGAACAGCTGCATCGTGACGGCGGCCAGGACGTCGTCCCCGCCAACGGTTCGCCCGTCCCCGCGGCGGGTGGACAGGGCGAGGAGGGGGTCCTTGAGTAGCGGGGCCGGGGCTGGCTCGCCCGGCACCACCAGACTGACCGTCCCGAACCGCTTGACCCCGCCCTCGCGGACGACCTTGGCCGCGTCCCGGGCCAGGGCGGTCAGGAACACGCTCGCGATTCCGTCCAGGTCGCGGACCATTGCCGGGACCGCCCTCACCCCCCGGCTCCCCAGCAGCGTCCTCACCCCGGCCTGGAACCGGTGGGCGCCAGCCACACCGCTCGGTGTACGCGCCCCGCGGCGCTCACGAAGAGACACGAGCGCACCATCGGCGCTGCGCACCTCGCCCATCAGGCCGTGGAAGGTCGGGCTGTGCAGGTACCACGCCGATCCCACCTCCACCTCGACGTTCCGGTCGATCGCCGAGATCAGGTCCTTGGGAATCAGCCTCTTCCTGGCCTCCTCGGCCGCCGCGCTTCTCGCGCTGTCGATGATCTCCGTCAGCACGGTCCGCGTCACCGACGCGGCGGCCCACGCGGCCGGCCGGGAGACGTGCAACGAGGTCACGTCCCTGAACACCGCTTTGACGAGCTGAGGCTTGAACGGCAGGTCGGTCACCACGGAAGCGGTCTGCGGACCGCTGCGCTCGGTGCGTAGGGGTTGTGTGGTCATCGAAGAATGTGCTTTCTGCTGTCGGAGGTGTCAGTGGCCCATGCCGCACCGGGCGGCGAGAGTACAGAGCTCTGCGGAGGGCGCCGAGCCGGCGCGGGGCCTCGGGCGGGGCCGCCTGCATACAGAGGTGCAGGCGGCCCCGCCCGGATTCTCGGCGTTCCGGCGACCGGGCGGGCGGCAGGGGGTGCCACCCGGGCGAGGCGCTGTGGTGCGGCGCCGTGCCGGTCAGGCGACCTGGTACCTGCCGACTTCCAGGAAGTGGCGTAGTGCTTGGGGTGTGTTGTCGTCGAGGGCGGCGTTGGCTGCCGCGCGCAGGGCCGGGCTGATGGACGGGTCGGCGAGGATACGGGCGATGGCGACGCGGTCGTCCTCGGCCTGGGCGATCCGGTAGCCGGTCTCCAGCCAGGCACTCGTCCGGCACCAGCCGCTCAACGATCCCCACCACGGCCGACATCCTACCGAACACGCCAAATGAGATGGCTTCTAAGCGTGCTGGCGAGGCAGGTGCTTCTGGTACGCCTCGCGCAGTCCCGCGATCTCTGGGGGGTGAGATCACGAGACCATCTCAGAGCCGGACAACGGGGGGCGACGCGGCTGGGTTGCGCCGGACCCTGGCAGTGCTGCCGCAGCCCAGGGCGGCCGACAACCGGCTGGTCCTCGCGGTCGACGTGACCAACTGGCTGCGTCCGGATGCTCCATGTAGCCCGGAGGCTGTTCTGTCACGTCTACGGACGCTCGGGTCGCTCCAGTGACCAGTTCATTCCCGGCTGGCCGTATTCGTTCGTGGCCGCGCTGGAGACCGGCCGTACCTCGTGGTGTCAGTTGCTGGACGCGGTCCGTCACGGTACTGGCCCTTGACCAGGGGGTGAAGCCGGTGTGGATCCAGAAGCGCGAAAACGCCCCTCGAGAGCCTGGTCGGCCGCCGACACACCGGATCGCGATGTGCCGGGGCCTGGCGGGCTCGGGTAGTTGGCGAGCAGCTCGGGGGCACCGGGGGTGTTCAGGACGACGTAGTGGCATCCCTTGTGACGTGCCTGGTGGCATGTGTGTCGGTCGAGTGGGGTGGATGACTACGGTTGCCACGGTGGTGTCGGCGTACCGTCGGGGTCTAGGCCGTTCGGTCACAGCATGGTGACCAAATTGGGCTTCTGGCGGAGGCGGAGCCGGGCGTTGTCGATGTGGCCGCGGTCTGCGGCCTGGAGTGCCCAAACCTCGGCGCTGTCCCGGTCCCCGGCCTTCGTCAGATCACCCAGCTCCACGCCAGATCCGGCGACCGGACAAACGGACGGTCACGAGATCCGCCGGGCAGAACCTGGTCGTCACAGCCTCTGCCAGATGGCACCGGGCTGCCCCACGCAGTCCCACTGCTGGATTCGGGCACCGTCGTCCTGGGAGGAGTTCTGCACCTCCAGGCACTTCCCGCTCTCGTTGACGATGTACAGCGCCTCGTACTTCACGGACACGATCTTCCAGAACGTGCCGTCCTGACCTTTGCAGTCCCACTGCTGGGCCCTCGCTCCGTTGTCATCCTTGGAGTTGTCGATCTCCAGGCATTTGCCGTTGCTCTCCCGCCGGATGAGCATGTCGGAGCCGGTGCGCTCGAAGGCCCACCGGGCGCCGTCCTGGCCGACGCAGCCCCATTGCTGGGCGAGGGCGCCGTTCTCGTCGGAGGATTCCCTGATCTCCAGGCACTTACCGCTGTTGACGTTCCACACCCCCATCCCCCGCACGGGCTCGAGGACCGCGGTGGTGCTGTAGGAGACGGTGTTCGGCCACCGCCCGTCGTTGCGGGCGGCGGTGAACACCTGGCGGGTGCCGTCGGCGGTGACCGTCGCGGTGCCGAGGTCGTCGTCTCCTGTCAGGTCGTCCTCCTCGATCCGAACGGTGACCGGCTCCCCGACCTTGAAGTACAACTGTTCGTAGCCCCCGCCGTTGGCCCCGTACGCCTGCCCGCACGTGCCGTTGTTGTCGACCCACGGTTCGACGAACTTGACGCAGGTTCCGGCGTGGGAGATGTCGAAGGCGCCGTCGTTCCACGGCCACACCCGGTGGCCGTTGACCAGGACACGCACTTCGTCGCCGTCCCCGGTCATGGAGTCCTCCTCCAGGTCCGCGGCCACCAGACCGCTGAGCTTCAGGGCGATCAGACCGTCTCCCTGAGCGGCGGCCGGTGCCGTGGCACCGACCGTCACGGAGCCGGCTGGAGCGGCGCCCGCCGCGGTCGAGAACAGGAAGGCGATCATCAGAGTGATCAGGGGCAGAGCGCCCCGGAGCATTGAGCGAACACGCATGAGTCTGCTTCCTCGCGTCTCAAAAAGAGGGGGCGCGACGGTTCCCGGCTGCTCAAACGGCCGAGAGGTGCACTCCCGCGGTGCTCCGGAGTCCCCCGTGCCGTGTTCGGAGCCGGCTGCCAACCTAAGGAGCGGTGGGGGACGCCGCCATCCCAGGAATGTGGGGGGCCGACGCGTCAGTGCAGTGGGACGCGCCGATGCGGGGCGGGCGGTGTCTCGACGCGCCGGTGAGCCGAGGTCAGGCCTCGGGGCGGGCCGTCGAGGCGTCCGCGCCCCGCGTCAAGGCAGGCTCGTAGTGCCGTGCGAACAGGGTCGCTACCAGGTCCCGGTGGCTGCGCACGCCCGTCTTGTCGAACACCGCCTTGAGGTGGTCCTGGACGGTGTGCGGCGACAAACCGGTGCGGCGGCCGATCTCAGCGGTCGCGTGTCCCCGCAGGACGAGTTCGGTGACAGCGCGCTCCCGGGGCGTCAGCCCGTGGGCGGTGACCAGGAACGAGGTGCGCTCCTCCGGACGGGCCGGCTCGATCGCCACGGTCACGACTGCCTCGTCCTGGCCCACGGCCCGGGATGGGCTGTGGCCCTCGGACAGCGACCACGCGTGCAGCCGCGCCGGGCCGAGCGTGCGGGTGTGGGCCTAGGCCGTGAGCGATCCGCCGGCCGCCGCCGCGGTGCGGACCGCGGCGGCCGCGGCGCACAGGGAAGGCGGCGGACCGGTGTGCCGGCCGCCGAGCGGAGCGCGGTCGTCGCCCAGCAGCTCGCCGAGCCGCGAACCGGCCGTGGGGCTCTGGTGCAGCACCTGATACCGGTCGTCGAGGGGGCGGTGGGCGCCGGGTTCCGCCACGCCTGCCGGGTCACGTGCAGCCGGCGCAGCGCGTCCCCCAGCGGCTGCGCGAGCGACGCTGCCGTCGCGAGGTCGATGTCATCGAAAGCCGGAGCGTCGCGTCCGCGGCCCAGGATCAGCGCGCCCCACACACCGTGCCGGTCACGCAGCGCCACGCGTAGCTCGTCGCGGCAGCCCAGAGGGCGGATGATGTCCCGGTACCGGGGGCTACCCGCCAGCAGGTCACCGGCCTCACGGCTGAGCAGCCCGACGGGCGACGGGCGCCGCGCCAGATCCGGCAGCAGGTTGACGTCGCCTTCGCGGTACTCGATGTCCAGCATGCGCGGCATCAGCGACTCGGGCACGCCGTGCCGGTAGTTGCCTCCGGTGTTCATCAACGTCGCCGGGTCGACCGTGACACCGGCCCAGATGTCGGACGGGAGCACAGGAGCCAGCGCAGTCATCACCGCGTCGAAGAACTCCTCGACGTTCCGCGCCGCCCTCGCCGCGCGTACGGTCGCTCTACGGGCTCGCCCGACGCTCCCCCCGTCCTCGGACATGGGACCAGCGTAACCACGTGAAAAGTGCCCGTCCACGGCGGTCCGGCCGGGACGGGACGGGCCCTTCTGGCGGGGTCCGGCGCGCTTGCGTCGGCGCATCAGGACGAGGGCGCCCGCGCCAGCCGCGACCAGGGCGGCGCCGCCTACGGCCGCGGCAGGGTGCTGGAGCGCCGCCGGTGGCGGCGAGGACTTCACCCGAGCCCGGACCGCCATGCGCGTTCGGCCGGAAAGTCGCTGTCCGAACCGATCAGCGGCCCGTAGAAATGCCTTGGTCCGTCCACATGCTTCTCGGCCTGGCTGGCCGCCCGTGATCAGAAGGAGTCACCACAGATGCGTCGCCTTCGTTCCACCGTCCTGGCCCTCGCCGGCACGGCAGCGATGTTCGCCCTGACCGCCACGCCCTCCCAGGCCGCCCCCGGTGACGTCTCCACCTCCTGCGCGAGCGTTCTCACACCGGCCGGACACGTCGACGTCAGCTGGGGCTACAGCAGCAGCTGCGGTACGCAGAGCTTCAGCCCGAACATCAAGCAGATCAAGCAGCTCACCGGTCTGCCGGTCGGCACCGTGGTCAGCGCCTGCGCCTCCACCTACCAGCCCGCCGGCTGGGTCCAGACCAGCACGTACTACACCAGCAGCTGCGTCTACTCGTCGACCCCCAGCTTCAGCCACAACGCCTGGCAGCTGAAGCGCGTCTCCTGATCCAGAGATGTGGCGATGCCCCCGTCGAGCTGAGTGAGCGCTGCGAAGACGCCGTCGGCCGACGGCCCCTCCGGGCGCTCCTCGCCGCCCTCCCGTATCTCCGCCACGCGGTACAGGGCGCCGGTGTCGCCGCGGTCGGCGGCGCGGTGGCGGAGGTGGTGGGCCCATGCAGGCGGTGATGATGCTCGGCTGCCTGGCTGAGGGCGTTCAGGTCGTCGTGCGCTGGACTGAAACCGGCTGGGGTGCCCAGGAGCCGAGGGGCAGCTTGCGAATGGGATCAGCTCTCCACAGCCGTTCTCGGGGAACCGGCTTGCTTGGATCCCGTTGGGCATCCATAGCGAAAGTGCCCGCCCGGGACGGCGAACACGAGACCGTGGTGGAGTGACCCATCCCCCCGGTCTACTGCGGACCGCTCCCCTGCAGGGTGAGACGACCTCGTCGCTGATCTGCCGCATCGCGAGCCGCTACGGCTGGAAGCCCGGGCGCTGCGGTCGTGCTGGCACTGGCGCAACTACCCGCCAGGGCACGACGGCGGGGGCGCGCGGGCCGACGCAGAGGTGCTGCTGAACGCAGCCGGACGGCAGCTCCTGGCAGGCCTGTGCGGCGCCGAGGAAGACGTCCTGGCGCGGGCGTTGCCGTCCTGGGGACAGGAGGACTCCAAGCTGTCGGCCGGAAAGCACGGGGTGCCGGCGGCGGCGTGGCGGACCGGCGGCGCAGTCGCCGGTCCGGTCGCCTTCGGCTGCCGCCTGTGCACAGCCCGGCGCACGGGGACGGTGTCTGCGAGGTAGCGGTGGCCTGCTGAGGATGCAGCCCTCCGCACCCGGCCTCCAGGCGGTCCAGGCGTTCGTAGAGGGCGCGGACGAGGCGGGCGCGGTTCCGGACGCAGCGCACGGTGCCCTCGATCGGCACGGACAGCCGGCCTTCCGCCTCGCGCAGGACGACGTCGGCGAGCGCCCGGGGGCCGCTGTCCTTGGGCAGCTGGTCGGCACGGCGTCGGACGTCGGAGGCGACGGCGCGGGCGTGGCCGGTGAGCTGGAGGGTGATCTGCTCCAAGTCGCCTCCAAGTCGCGGGCCGTGGTGCGGGAAGGACGCCCGAACCAGCACCCATCCGCCTTGACCAAAGAAATGGGTCTGCCTCGGACGGCGCGACGAGCCGGACCGGTGGCTGACGGACAGATGTCCCCGGATTCCCGACACCGATCGGAGCTGGCTCGACGCCGCCGGCGCGCGGCGAGCACTGTCTTCGGTATGACTAGCGAACATCCTCTGAGTGGGGGCGCGGATACGACCGGCACCCATGCCGTCCTACGCCGCTGGCCGACCGCGCTCGGGCTGGCGGCCGTGGCCGCCCAGTTCGCGACCGGCGTCGAGCGGGAATCCCTGTCGGTCGTGGTGTGCGTGGCCTGCCTCTGTTACCTCGCCACGGCGGCGTCGGGGCGGCCGCAGGTCGCCTGGCCCGCGATCGTCGGCGGATCGCTGGTGGTGGTGGCCGCCGAACCAGCCGGTCTGCCCTGGTGGAGCGGCATCGCGGGCACGGCGCTGATCCTCGTCGTCCTGGGTCTCGTCACTAGGGTGCCGCGGGCCGCGCTGACCGCGCAGACCGTCGCTATGGCCGGATACGGCGCTGTCGCGCTGGGGGCGCTCGCTCTCGCACCGCGGCTCGGCCTGGCGCTGGCCGGGCTGGGACTGGCGGCCCACGGCTTGTGGGACGTGGTGCACTACCGGCGCGACGCGGTAGTGCCCCGGTCCTTGTCAGAGTTCTGCCTGGTGCTGGACGTGCCATTGGGGCTGGGCGCCCTGGCGCTCGCAGTGCTCTCCTGACCGCGTCGGGCGCGTGCCCTCGGCGGTCGCGGCGGTCCCAGCGCCTGGGTGGCCCGGTAATGCGACGGTGTGATGCCGTACTGGGCCACGAACGCCTGCCGTAATGCCTCGGCGGACGAGAAGCCGCAGCGGGGCGCGATCCGGGCCAGGGACAGACCGCTCGACGTGAGCAGCCGGGCTGCCGCCTCCGTACGCGCGAGCCGTACGAACCGAGCCGGTGTCTGGCCCACATGGGCGAGGAAAAGGCGGGTGAGGTGACGCTCGCTCAGGCCAGCGCGGGCGGCGAGTGCCGCGACCCGCAGGTCGGCGTGCGGTTCGTTGCGGATCGCCGTCACCACCTCGCGCACGAGGTCGTCGGCCGGGGCTGGGGAGGCGACGAACATGCTCATCTGCGCCTGGTTCCCGGGCCGTTGGAGGTAGGTGACCAGTCCCCTGGCCACCTCGCGGGCCAGCTCGGCGCCGTGATCCTCCTCGATGAACGCCAGCGCGAGGTCCAGCGCGCTGCTTACTCCCGCCGCCGTGGTCACCGGGCCGTCGCGGATGAAGAGGGGCGCCGGGTCCACACGCACCGCCGGGTGGTCGGCCGCGAGCACACCGGCGAACAGCCAGTGCGTGGTGACGCGCCGCCCGTCGAGGAGCCCCGTCGCGGCGAGCACCGACGCGCCTGTGCACACCGACGCGATCCGCCCGGCCACGTGCGCCAGGCGGCGCACATGCGCGACGAGACCGCTGTCCGCTGCGGCGGCCAGATGCCCTTCACCGCCGGACACCACGACCGTGTCCAGCGGTCCACGCAGCCGCTCCACGGCGCCCTGCGCCTCCAGCACCAGTCCCGACTGGCAGCGGATCGGCCTCCCGGCGGGTGTCACCACCCGCACCCGGTACACGGGAGTGGCACCAGCCCGGTTGGCATAGTCGAACGCGGTGGTCAGACACGCGATATCGAGCAACTCAGCGCCGGGATAACCGACTACGGCCACGAACCGACATTCCCCCATGGCACGACCGTACTGCGGCCCACCGCCTGTCCGGGACCCCGCAGCGCCCGTGGCTCGACCTTCGAGTCGGATCGGCGGACCGTCATGAAACTTCGAGGCTCAGTGCGATTCACGGGAGGGGTCTGCTCCCCTGCCGCACGAACTCGCCCCCATCCGGGCTGACCGCCGCGATCATCACCGGCCAGGTGCAGCCCGGCATCGTCTGCCCCGCCGTCACCGTCGTGATCGCAGGCATGGCCTACGACGTCGCCCCCCCCAACCCTGCACCAGGGGCGCACTTGACCCGCACAGTGGAGAGGCCTTGACTGCCGGCACCACGCTGGTGATCTGCGCAGGGTCGAGTTCGACTGGACGGTGCGGCTCGGCTGGGTCCGCTTGCCGTAGTCGATCGTCCGCTTCGTCACCAGCCGGGCCAGGGCCGTCGACGTCGCGCTCTACACCACGGCGTCCGTCGAGGCAGTCGTCCCCGCACAACCGGAGGTCGACTAGCGCAGCTGCGCGCGGTGCAGAAGGGCCGGCGCTCTCCACTCGCCGCGGCGGCGGTGAAGGCTGACCCCTCACAGTGCCCCCGCTCCGTGCCCCTCGGCACGAGCGGGGGGTCGGCAACAGGGCCATGCGTGTTGTGCGTCAGGTACGCAACGAGCCGGACACGGGGCCGGTGGACGTCCAGCCTGCGGGGATGGACAAGTTGATCGAGTTGGCCAGCACGCTCGTCTCGGGGGCTTTCATCGCCGTACACGCGGCGTGGCTGACCACCCGCTCCCGCAACCGCCAGGAGCGGCAGGCCGAGATCGGTGCCCTGCGGGTACAGGCCGACGCGATGACGGTGGCCGTGGTGGAACTGCAGGGCGCGGGCCGTCGCCAACCGGCTGCTGTGGGAAGGGCCTGCCGAGCGCGCGAGGACGTTCCTGCTGACGGTGCTCGCCTTCTCGGCGGCGCCGCCCGAGCCCGGATCGTCGGCGGGACGGACCTGCAGAGCGGCCTGGTGGGCTTCGGGCGCGCGGCTGAACTGCTGAGCCGGGAACGGGTGGCCAGTAGACAGACCGTGGCCGCCCTGCGGGAGCCGCTCACCCGGGCCGCCACTGCAGCTGCCCCGCTCATGCGCTCCTCCGACCCGGCTGTCGCCACGGCCACCGAGCAGTTGCTGAACGCCCTGGGCGACATGGAAAACACCGCGCACCTGGAAACGGTCGGCTCGCGGCGAGGGCCCGCAGCCGGCTGCGGGCCCTCGCCGCGAGATCAGCGGGGCGCTTCCCGGCCAAACCCGCTCCGTGCGAATCGATCGCGTCCCGAACCCCGATTGCTGAGGGCACTGGCTTCCCTCATTTGGTCGTTCCTGGCAGCCGGCCGGCTGCCCACACGGTGACCCGCGTCAACGAAGCATGCGAAGGATGTTCTCAGACTCAGGTATCTACAGAGGTATGCGCAGGTCGAGCACAGGCCCGGTGGTGTCGACCGCTGTTGCGTCCAGTTTCTGAAGGACGTGGAGCATCGGCTTGTTGGTCACCGCGACCGTGGCGGCCAGCGTGTGGTGTCCCTCGCGGCGGGCGACGGCCGCCGCATGTTCGGCGAGCGCGGTGCCGAGTCCCCTGGCCTGCCACCCGTCCTCAACCAGGATCGCGAGTTCCCCCACCCCTTGCTGATGGGTCCGCATGACGTTCGTCATGGCGATGATGTGGTCCGTACGCTCGGCCGGAGTGGTCACCAGCGTGGTGCCGCGCTCCGGGTTGGACAACTGATGCCATTCTGCAGGTGAGAGCTGGGACTTGCCCGCGTTGTACCGCAGGGCCCGGCTGCCCAGGGAGCAGCGCCGGTGCAGTTCCTGGACCGGTGTCAGGTCGACGGGGGCCGCCTCCCGGGTCCGGGTGGCGGCGCCGTCCATCAGCGTGATCGAGCATGCGGCGTCCCGGCGGCCGGCGTCAGGCATCGACGTTCTCCTCTTCACTGTGATCGTGACTGCTGTGCCGCGGGCCCGCCCTGGGACGCATAGTGCGGCGTTCCTGCGCAGCAGCCTTATCCCGCCCCCGGGCCGACTCAAGAGGACTTTGGGCCACGTTGATTACGTAGTGCTTACGTTGCACCACGGAATGAAGCGAAGACTCGAAGGAAGCATGGCCATCATCGACGCCGATGCTCAGCAACTCACGACATCACCGCGCCCCGCACCCCCGACCAGCAACACCTGATGGACCTGTGGAACGCCCTGTGGAACGGGCCCTGACCACCCCTGCCGCATGAAAGGAGAGAGCTGTGTCGATCACACCGGACCCGGCCGCACCCGATCGAACTGGCCGAGCTGCTGGACGCCCTCCACGAACGCACCGGCGAATGGCCGGGCGCGGATACCTGCCCCATACGGAGACCCGTACGGCCCGCATGTCGGCGTCCAGATAGGCGACGCCGAGAATCCCCGCCAGTTCAATGCAGGGCAGGACTTCGTCGTCGGGGCCGGCCATCGAGTGAAAGACGGCCGCGCTGTTCGCCGCCGCGGGGATCGGTGAGGTTGAGATTGATGGGTGTGCGGAGGCAGCGGGCGATGTCGTCGGTGTAGAGCGTGTAGCCCTCGTCACCGCGGTGCCGGTCCGTGCCGTAGTAGAGGTCCACGGCCGTTCGGTCGTCGGCCGGAGGGCGATGACGGGACACCCTCCTGGCCGCTGACGTTGTCCCACGAGACGCGCACAACGTGCTGCGCAAGTGAGGCCAGGGCGGAACCTGGACACCGCCGACGAGTAGCTCGTCCGCCCCGACCATACAGTCCCGCTCCAGGTGGAGGCCGAGGACGCCACCGTCTTCAGCAATCTGGGAGCGCCGCGGGCCCCGTCCCGCGTCCCTGCATGGAAGGGCGCCTTCGGCGGCTCGCCGACCGCACCGCCCTCCAGTGCGTCAGGGTGCGGCGACAGGGGGATTGACCCATCCATGTAAGTAGCTATTATGGGAAAAGCGACGTGTTCGTATGGCTCCATCCGTCACGCAGGTGTCCGGCACCGTCACCGGCGACGTGGAAGTTCGCTTCACCGACTCCGGTGTCGCCGTCTGCCGGTTCCGCCTCACCCAGACCCCCACCCAGTGGGACGCAGCCGCGCAGCAGTGGCGCGACGGGACCCCGATCGGCTACGTGTGCACCGCCTGGCGAGACTTGGCCCGCAACGCCACCGAGTCCCTCACCGACGGGGTCAGCGTCCTGATCATGGGGCGCATCACCGAGATTCGGGACAACGTCGTCTACCTGAGTGTGGACGACCTCGGGATCAGCCTGCGCCAGCGCATCGCCTACACCGAGACCAGCCTGCCCAGCCTGGCCGCCGCCGCTCCCATCTCCCCCACCGCTTCGGTCGCTTCGGTCGCTGCCCCCCGCAGCGGCGCGGCCCGCCGGGGCGGGTGCCGGTGGCCCGGCCGCCGGTCAGGCGGGCGGCCCGCCCGCCTGGTGGGAGCAGCGGCGGACCGCCGGATGGCACCACCCCGCCGCCCGCACTCCGGCCGACGTCGGCCCCTAGCCCCTCCCCTTCCTCTCTTCACCGCGCCGCCAGATGCGGCACCGGTTCGCCTGCCGGTCCCGCCCTCCCGTTCTCCCCTTCACCGCGCCACTCGGTGCGGCACCGGTTCACCCGCACCACTTCGTGGGGCGCTGGTTCGCCTGCCGGCGCCCCACCACTTCCCTTGCTGGCGCCCCCGCCCGCCGAAGGCGACGTCCGCTCCGACGGCACCGCCCGTCTGATCGCCGAACACCGCGCCGTGCTGTGTGCGGACGCCACACGAGTGCTCGCTCTGCAGCACCTCCTTGACTGGCGAGCGGGCCGGTTCGAAAGAGGTACAGACGGCTGGCTCGTCGGTGAGGCACTGGACCGGTTGATCCGCACCGGCGAGACGCCGTTCTTCATCCGCCCGGATGGCCGCCACCGTCCCGACCCGTGTTACGCCCAAGCCTTGGGCGGCAACCGGGCCGAGGACACGTGGATGCGGCTGTTCATGACCACCGATGAGGGTTTCGCGCTGATGATCCTGATCATCGCGGCCTACGGGTGGAACGCGACACCGGTCGTCGAGATGAAGGTGCCCGATGCGAGCCCCGACGCGGGCAACGAGGGGCAGATCATCTACCGGGTCGAGTTGGAGAAGCGGCGTCGCCGCCCGGCGGACCGCTACGAGACGAGGAACCTGGCCGACTGGGGAGCGAATTCCCCTGGACGGCTGATCACGCACGCGATCGAGTCCACAGCCCCGGCACGGGAGATGCTGAAGAACGTGGGGGCACCCACCGACCGGCTGATCGTCTGGCGGCTCGCTCAGCGGCGGGCCGCCTACGGCGAGGGAACGGCCGGCCTGTTCGACGGCCACTTCCATGCCAACGTCTGGCGCAACTGGCGCCAGGAGCTGGGCGGCGAGGGCTCGTTGAACCTGCGGCGCCTGCGCAAGACCGTGGTGATCACGCATCAGCGGCAGCCCACGCAGCACAGTCAGGACACCCACGACGGTGCTTATGTCCTGCCAGACCCGCGCACGCACGCGGCGGCCCAACCGGTGATCACGACGGGGTCGAGGAGGCGATCGAGGCGGCCAGGTCGTTGTTCAAGGCCCAGATCAGCCGGGCGGACACGAACGTGGACAAGGACACCCCGACCGCCAGCTGCAGCGACTACACCCACAGCCCGTTCGGGGAACAGGGGATGCCTTGCCGGGCGTCGTTCCTGCTCTGCACGGCCTGCCCGAACGCCGTGATCACCCCGCGTCACCTGCCGCGGCTGGCCTATCTGCTGCACGTGCTGCAGGAGCTGCGGGCGGTGCTTTCGCCGGAGGTGTGGGACCAGGACTGGCGCGAGCCCTTCGCGCGGCTGCGGCACCTGCGCAAGGCCCCCGACTTCACCGACACGGAATGGAACGACGCCTTGGAGAAGGCAAGTGCCCACGACCGAAGGGTCATTGACCAGCTTCTGAAGAAGGGATTCGACGCATGACCCTGGCCTTGAACCCCCGCTTCGCGGCCCCCGCGGCCGACACCTTCGTGTTCGATCCCGACCGGGCGGTCGAGGGCCGCCGCGACTTCGTGCCCCTGTACGGCGACGACGGCTGGTCGTTGCTGGCGCTGACCCAGAACCCCTCGCAAGCGGACGACATCATCCGCTGGCGATGGTTCCCCAGGGTCTTCAGGGAGCCGTTCCGTTACGCGTCCTGGACTTTGATCAACTATCCGCTGCCCGACAGGGACGTTACCCTGCGCGGCGCCGCCATGCGCTCCAAGCTCAGCGTCGGCCGGATCACACAGACGGTCGTTCAATGGTCGATGTTCGCCCAGTGGCTCGACGAGCGCGGGATCAAGCAGCTCTCGCTGGTGACGGCCGAGGACCTGTCGGACTACAGCCACCAGCTCGACAAGGCACGGGGGCTGGCCCGCAACACGGCCACCAGTCATCTGATCGCGCTCTCCCGGCTGCACTACTACGGACGGTTGTATCTGCCCGACACCGACCGGCTCGTCGCGCCGCCCTGGGTCGCGGAAGGCATGGACGACTACCTGCCGGCGGCCTCGCCGCTGGGCGAAAACGTCACCGAGCCGATCTCCCCGGCGACGATGGGCCCGCTGCTGGTCTGGGCCCTGCGGTTCGTCGAGGAGTACGCCGACGACATCCTGGCCGCCTTCGAGGAACATCGACGGCTGGTCGAGATCGCGGAAGGGCTGAAGGGCCCGTTCAAGAAGGGATCGGGCCTGCGGCTGGTCACCTACCTCGAACAGCTGGAGGCCGAGGGCAGGCCCGTCCCGGCGTTGATCAGAGACACGAAGATCTCGACGCCCGGGGTGTTCCTGGCCGGCCTCACGGGGACTCCGATCGCCAAGCCCCTTCGAGGCTGACCGGTGCCGAACATGATCAGCTACACCTATGACTTCGGCGACGACTGGGTCCACCACATCGAGGTGGATAAGGTCCTGTCCGCCCCGTCGGCTACGACCTACCCGCGTTGCCTGACCTACCCGTCGAGCCTGCCCGCCCGAGGACTGCGGCGGCCCTTGGGGCTACGCGGACTTCCTCGCCGCGATCACCGACCCCCGGCACGAGCAGTACGAAGAACTCCTGCACTGGATCGGCGGCACCTTCGATCCCGACCACCTCGGCATCGGCGCCATCAACAAGCGCCTCACCGCCCGAGAGCCATCGGCGGAACTGGTGCGGTGCAGCAACTAGGGTACGGCGTATGAGTCAGACTCCTGTCGACCCCGTCGCGCACAACCGCCTCGCCTGGGACCGCGAGGTGGAGGAGGGCAACGAGTGGTCACGTCCGGTCGGCCCCGAGGTGATCGCGAAGGCTCGGGCCGGCCAGTGGTCCATCGTTCTGATCGGGTACGAGCCGGTCGACCCGACCTGGTTCCCGCCGGAGATCGCCGGTCGCGACGTGCTCTGTCTCGCCTCCGGCGGCGGGCAGCAGGGTCCGGTGCTGGCCGCGGCAGGCGCGCGGGTGACCGTCTTCGATAACTCGCCCCGCCAGCTGGCGCAGGACGACATGGTCGCGGCGCGGGAGGGGCTCGACCTACGCACCGTGCTCGGCGACGCGCGCGACCTGAGCCCGTTCCCGGACGCCTCGTTCGACCTTGTCGTCCACCCGGTCTCCAACCTGTTCATCCCGGAGCTGGCGCCGGTCTGGCGCGAGTGCCACCGCGTGCTGCGCCCCGGCGGGACGCTGCTGTCCGGCTTCCTCAACCCGGACGTCTACCTCTTCGACGCCGAGTCCTTGAAAGCGCGCGGCGAGCTGATGGTGCGCCACCGCCTTCCCTACAGCGACCTCACCCACCTGGAGCCCGCCGAGCGGGAACGGCTGTGGGGCCTCGACGCGCCGGTGGAGTACAGCCACACGCTCACCGAGCAGCTCGGCGGGCAGATCGCGACGGGCTTCGCCATCACCGGCTTCGCCGAGGCGCCGCACCACTCGGAGACCACCGCCGGCTGGCTCTCCGGTTACTTCGCCACGAAAGCGGTCAAGGCTGGCGCCGGTCACTGACCCTCCACCGGCCGGGCCAGGTCAGCAGTGAGGCCCGCGGGCGGCTGGGTCAGGCGGGCAACGACCCTGCTGATACACGGACAGGGAACACCCCGGCGTCGGCAACCCCGCGTCGCTTCCCGGCGTCGGCAACCCGCGTCGCTCATCGTGCTGGCAACCATGGGGCACCCGCACCAACATGACCGCCTCAGCGCCCCGACCGGACCGGCAGTCGTGAACGTCTCCGGGTGGCTGAGGTGAGGCCACCGACAGCGCCCGGTGCCAGCTCTCCGCGACCCGTCAGGGGGCTGTGACGGTGTCAGGCGTCAGGCCACTGTCAGGGCAGGATGCCCCTGAGCTACAGACAGCATTTGGGCGGGCGCCGTCCGCCCCCCAGATGCCGTCCGGGTCCTCCTGAAGAGCCGTGGTGAGGCGCACAGAACGGAAGGGGCCCGGCGGCGCGCCCTCCCCTGCCGTGTTCCTGTTGGAAGCACCCCGAGGAAGGCCTTTACCTGGGAGCAGGCAGACGGCCCGACCGCACGTAAAGGCCGTGTGTGGCGCCTTCCAAATGGAGCACAGTGCGGCAAGCCCGGCGATGGGCCCGCGCGAGCGCAGCGAGCTACCAAAGGGACGTGCCGCCGTAGGCCGCTCCCTACTTCTCCCACACGGTGACGTCGAAACTCGCCGTGGCGGCCTCCTGGTGAACGGCAACGAGCGTGAGCAGTGCCGGGCGCTCCTCGTCGGTTAGCACGCAGGCCTTCCGGCCAACAGTCATGGTGACTGCAGGGTCCGGCTGAGTCGTCACGAGAAGCGTGCAATCTCTTGCGGGCTTGGACTTTCCCCTTCATCCACCAGCGCCGTTTGGTCGAAACTCGTCAGCAAGACGCCTCACCTTCAACGGCACCATCATCGAAACCGGCACCGACTCCTACCGCCTCGCCAGCACCCGAGCCCGAGCCGAACAGGCCGCGGCCGGCTGAAGGCGAGGCCTCTCAGCCGCTCAAGCCGAAGGGGAATCTACTCCGCTGTTCTGATAACACCAGGTAAGCAATGTCACCTGGCGGCCCTTGGCCTCGCGCGTGACGGGGTCGTCGTCGGTGAGCTGGAAGCCAGTTGCGCGAGCGACAGCCAAGCTCGGAGAGTTCCCCGTTTCAATGCGCAGCAGCACTCGCCTTGCGCCCAGCTGGCGACAGGCGTAGTCAGCCATTAACGTGACGGCTCGTGAGGCCAGGCCCTTCCGCCGATGTTGGCTGCCGATGCCGTAAGCGAGCTCGACGTCCCGCGCGTCGAGTTCGCTGCGAAAGAGGAGGACCTCACCGCGCGGCTGCTCACCATCGGTAGTGATCACCAATTGCGCTTTCTTGCGCCCTTCCTCGCGGCCTTCGCGAGCCTTGGTCAGGTACTCACGCGCCGCTCTGGAGTCGAACGGAGAGGGCACCGGAGTCCATCGGTCGATCTCGGGATCGTCATAGAGCTCGACCAACGCGGACAGGTCGGACTCGGCCCACTCCCTCAGCAGTATCCCGTCTCCTGATAACCGAATGCTTGGCGGCAGAACGATCTCACGTTGGCTGGACATGTGCCGATCTTGCCCTGCCAGGGAGTCGAACTCCAGAGCCAGAAACCCGGTTTCGCCGTCCACGCCGGCTGCGTCCGACAATGTACGGACACTCTGGTCACCGACGCACGACACCGTCCCTGCCGTTCAACTCGCGAACAACACTGGCTCGATGACCACCCATCCGCTGTCCAAACTCGTCAACAAACGCCGCCACTAGAAGTGAACGAAACCAACGCGGCCTTGTTCGCCATGATTAGGCTGCCCATCCTTGAACATCCGGACAAACACCGAGATGGGGATCACCATGGTGGCACCCGAGGCAGCTGCGGTAGTCAGAGCCGGCAGCAGCGTGCTGCGCAGCATCGTGAACCAGGGGACGGGCGTGCCCGTATTGCCGAATATGCACGAGGGACTGATCGAGCTGCACGAGATCCTTCGCGAGTGGTGTGAGGCAGCGCGGAAAACCAGCAAGGTGGTCGAGTTGATCCTCGCGGATCAACCACACCTGGCCAGAGCCGAGCACCCCTCCAGTAACTCCTACGCGGGTCCGCTGCCCTTCCGGCGTTCCTTCGCTCGGAACACTCTCGCGCGTCGCACGAGACGCGAGATCAACGCCCTGATGTCACCATCAGCTGCTGTCGCCCAGAGGTGGAGCGGAACGAAGCGCCGTCAAGCAGCTCGACGGAACTTGCGCAGCATGATGCACATCTACTGTCCCAACCTTCTGGGGGAGTTCGATCAGGCCGTCGACGCGCGCGTGGCTTGGGTCAACAGTCACCACGCCGAGCTCCGCGAGGTGATCAAGAGAAGGAGCGCGGATGGGCGGCTTGTGCGACTGCGACACGAGATGACCACCACCGGAGAGCAGTTGGAAGCAGTACGAGCAGCACTCAGCGCCCTCATCCAGGAGAGGTATCCGATGGGAGCCACGCCCGACTGAGTTCAGACGGTGTGATGGGTCACCAAATCGATCTCGGCGAGGGCATACCGCACCCGCTGCGCTGCCGCGCGGTCGGTGAGGTTCTCGGCGAACTGCAACACCACCACCAGCGCCAGTCGGCCCGGTGACCAGCCCGGCCTCCCTCTGGATCCGAACGCCTCGGCGAACTCGGCGTCTGCGAACAATTCGCCCAGCTCGTCACAGACCCGCATCGCCAACGGGTACGGGCTCCGTGCCGCCACCGCCCGCGCCACCTGCGCGGTCAACTGCGGCACCGTCGGCCACGACCTCGGTCGCATCGACATTCCACACCTCACCCGCGACCGGGACGCCAAGGCGGCCGCTACTGTCCTGGCCAACGAGCCGCCAGCCCCGCCGGACACGGAATAAGCCAGCAGGATCGGTGACGATCCTGCTGCTTCGGTCTATGCGATATCCCGCGGGTTCGTGGCTGTTATCTCCCGGTTGCCGCAGGCCAGATCGGCAGGCGGCAGCGATGGATCCGCGTAGATCACGATGGCCCCTCGGGATTCCTGAAGAACCGTCATGATTCTTCCCTAGACGAACAGGCCGAGGGCGGCGAGGTGCCTGGTCAGGCGGGAGAACGACCTGGGCAGGGCAGCGGAAGCCGTTGATAGATTCACCCGTCGTGCGATCAAGTGAGTATGACCTCGACTTCCGTGACCGGGCCGGCCGGACCCGAGCCTGGGGCACCGGCCTGCTGGTCGTGGCCGGACTGCTGTGGAGCTGGTGCACCCTGCTGCTCCTTACCCCGTATGAGGTGGACCGCAAGCCCGACGACCGGTACCCCGTTGAATGCGAGTCGCGGCTGCTGACGGAGAGCGGCACGGCCAACGAAGGGCTGGGCCACGGCGACTACTGTCAGAACGAGCGCGACTGGCCGGAGGCCATGGCCGTGCTGGGACTGTCCGTGCCGGTGTCCGTGGCCGGAGCGGTCCTGTTCACAAGCGGCAGCGTCAGTCGGCGGATGAGCGCCCACGCCGAGGCGATGCGCGAACTGGACCAGATCACGGACGAGCGCGAGGCGCGGGCCGCCCGCGCGCGGTGACGCCCGGGGGCATCGAGACCGCACCCGCGCACGGGGGTGCTCGCCCCCTAGAGCCGATCCACGCCTGAGGACACTCGGCTGGGGAGATCGCTTCGTGCATGAGAGGGTGCGAGTCTGGCCCGGCATCCATCGGTTCAGAAGCTTAAGATGGCCGGTCCGCAGCAGCGGACCTGCTGCGGGTGGCCCGCTGGTCGTTGAGCTTCGGGCCCCTGCGCCGTGCACCGGGGCAGCATCTATTCCTCGCGCTGAGGGCTCACAGGTCTGTCCATGGACGGGGCTTGCCGCCGGCCAACGGTATCCACACGGCCTGAGAAGGACCCTGTTCTTCAAGGTCTTCCAGCACGGCGGCCCCGAGCGGGACTTCGCGGGCGAGGCCCGCTACGAGCGGGTGCTGCGCCACCATCGACTGCAGATCGCTCATCCGGTTCTCCAACCGGTTCCGGGAGGCGCCGGTCAGTACGAACAGCACGCGCGGAAAGACCGGATACCAGCGCAGCCATGACGGTCCGGCAGAGGCCGGCCTGCGACGGCCGACCGGCTGTGCCTCGTACCGGAAGAGACGGGCGTACTCGATGAGCTTCACGGCCAGCCGTTCACTGCCCATGGTCGTGCGGTCAACTTCGATGAAGGCACGCAGCTTGCGGCGCTCTTCACCGTCGACGGCCATGTAGTACATGACGGCGTCGGCCATCACCCGCTCCCCTTCGCCGATGGAATGGGACACCTCCGGCGTCCAGTCCCAGGGGCCGTGCTCGTGTCCGAGCCAGCGGGCATCGGCGGCAAAGGCCAGGTGAGCGCGCACCACGGCCAGGGTATGCGCTGTTTTCAGCGAAGCCGCCGTCGTGGAGGTGATCGGGTAGGGCGGCCGCCCCCGCAGGATCGGCAGGTCCCTCGTCACGCGCGCGCCGTGGGGGGTGAGATACCAGGCGCGTGTGGGGGAGCGATCCGATCCGGGCAGCACCGTGTAGGCGACGAAGCCGTCGGAGCACAGCTTGTTCAAGACGCGGGAGATCAGCTGCCGTGTGCCGTCCGGACGCAGCATCCGTCGCAGCTGGCCGGTGGTGGCGAGGCGGTGCTGAGCGAGGGCGGTCATGATCTGGTGACTCAAAGTCTCGACCGGGCCGGGAGACAGATAGGGAACACGTGTCCTCGAAGAGGAGCGGGGCATGGGGAACTTCTTTTCGGCGCGCGCGTGCGGCCTGAGTCGAGCGCGGGCCGTTCGACCGACAGCACGTTGTCGACGAGGAAACCCAGCCCCGACCAGACCACCGACCACGAAGGCCCGACCACGGTCACGGAAGGGAAACACCTTGCGGTCAAAGCCGTGGTCGGCCCCGTGTCCTCCGGCCACAGACTGCTTGCGCTGCAGAGACGACAGGATGAGATCAGTGGATGGCTGCATCGCAGATCGCCACCCGATCACAGGGCGAGCCTGAAATCTCTGGAAAACGGACGATGGCCGGTCCGCAGCAACACTGGCTGCTGCGCGGCGTAGTGGCGAGCTACGCCATGCCGGCCATCGTTGCGGAATCCGGCCCGCACGGGGATCAACAACCCATAGCCGGAGACCGCGTCTGTGAAGGGCAGGTGAGCGCGTTGCTCACCTGCCCGTTGTGTTACCTGGTCTTGCGCTGGGCGGCCTGCTCGAGGATGCGCCGGCGCGTCCACCGGCGGTATCCGCCTTTCTCACTGAGAGCGTCCACGGTGTTCAGCAGCGGCAGGTTGCCCTGGGCGAGACTGCTGCTGAACGTGTTGATGCTCTTGAACCCGAGCAGGGCGGCGGCCTGAGACGCCCCCAGGAGTTCGTCCGGATCACCGTCGACGGGCACATCTGAAGAAGGGAGGGCAGATCGCTTGGCGTCGCTGCGCTTGCCGCGGCCGGGCCGGGTCGCCATCCAGTCCAGAAGAGTCTGTACCCGCCACAGCTGCCGGCGGTAAGGACGCTCAGAAGTGCCGAGTTCCTCAACGACGTCAGGCTCAGGGAAGTAGCCGGGGTGCTCCCGGATATAGGTAGTGACCTGCTTGGAGCTCTTGTAGCCCAGAAAGCGCGAGGCCTGGGCGGCGTTGAGCAGCTCATTCGGGTCAAGGGTGGGAGGCCGGTGATCCTGAAAGCGGTTGGACACCTTGCGCTCGGCGAACCACTGGTCCACCTCGTCCTTGTTCCACAGCCTGGCCCGACCGCGGCCACGCTGCCCGACAGCCTCGGGGAAACCATTGGCTTCCCGCTCGACGTACAGGCGGCTGATGCTCTGCGGGCTCAGCCCGTGTTCTGCACGGATTCCTGCAGCGTCGATGAGACGTGGCGCGGACGGGGCAGCCATGACCTGAACATCCCGTCGCGTAGCGAGGAGCCGGCCCACCCGACTCACGTCACCCATAATGACGTGAGTTGCCTGGCGAAGTCCAGTCGACTGACACATTTCAGGCTGGCCGGCCCATGCCCACCCCGGACGATGTGGTGTTGGCGTACACGCGGCGAATGTACCCAGTCGGGTACTGACGAGCGTGCCCGGCACGGACCTTCAGCTGATCCGCCGGGGAGGTAGTCCCGCTTTGGCACGCCAGTGGTCGGCGTCGTGCGGATCGGCCAGCCAGCCGGTGAGGCGTTCGGCGCCGGCGCGGAATGCATCGGACAACGGAGTCTTCTCGCCGACCACGAGCCTGAGGGCGTCGACGTCATGGGTGGCGTGGTCGGTCTCGCACCAGCAGGCCACGTTCACCGACGCATGGACCGCGAGCTGGCCCGGGTCGGTCCACACCACCTGAAGCAGGAACTCCAGCTGGTCGCCTCCCTCGGCGTGCTCGTTGACATCCAGCCCAAGGACGATCGGCGTCCCCAGTTGTGTGCCCGGAAAGGCGGCATGCTCCAGGACCCACTCCCAATCCGCCGTGCTTCTGCCTGCACGAGCCTCGTCGACCGTGCCGGCCGCCTGATGCAAGGAGTCCACGTCCGCAGGCGTCAGGAGAGGAAAGAGCGCGGTCAAAGGGACGTGGTCGAAGGCACCTCGCATCATGGGGTGATCATCCCTGTCTCGGTTCGTACCACGAGCCCTTCCCAGCTCTCCCGCCTGTGGCTGACTGGCTGGGCACGTTCATCCGTACCGGATCGGGTACATCGACGAGTACGCCGACATGTGGGCAGGGACGGACCGGAGCGCCAACGCGCCAGCCGTCCGAACCGGACATCAAAGGGCCGCATGCCCACCGTTTGACCCGGGTCGGGATCGTGGGCAAGACGTCATTCCTCGGGGAGAAGGCTGACTCCTCGGCGCGCGGCGTCTTCCACCATGGCTGAGTAGGCGAGCGCCGAAGGGGTCATGTCCCACTCGGCCAAGGCGAGAAGCAGAACCATCTCCGCACGGTCCCGTGAGGGGTCGTAGGGAACCTTGGCTGCGTCGGCTGCGGCCGCGAGGTCGGCGGTGGACAGCCCCTGCAGGCGGGTCGCGGTCGCCTGGTGTGTCTCCTGCAGGCCCTGGTGGTAGAGGACGTTGCCTTCGCGCAGCAGGTCCAGGAGGTCCCCGCCATCGGCGACCGGTGCGGCCGCGGACAGTTCCAATAGGCGCTGGGTGCTCGTCGTCATCATGGTCAGTATGCCTCTCTAGAAGGACTGGGAAGGAAGGTCGGGGGCGATAGAGGCCGCAGCGCAGCCGCCACAGACTGGGCCGGAGGCCGGGCGGGCGGCCAGGTCGACGGCTTTGCGTGGTGGCTGTTGCAGGGCGGTGCGGATCTGCCTCTCCAGCAGGTCCATGTCGGGGCCGTCGTCCGGGAGGACGATGCCGGGGTCTGGGGCGGTGGGCAGACGGCTTTGTTCGATCAGGTCGCTGATGCGCCAGTCGGGACGGAAGCTGTCGCCGCGGGCATGCTCGACCTCGGCGTACAGCGCGGCGAGCCGGGGCCGGCGGGCGATGGCCAGCAGCAGGTCCCGCTTGGAGGCGAACACGCACAGAGAACAGGAGCATCGGCTGGTGCCCCTGAAATCCCTGGCACCGGGGAAGGAGTCGTAGGTCCAGTGGTAGGGCACAGGGGCGTCCTGGTGCCATTCGAGGACCGCGGCGGTGGGCCAGTCCTTCACCGGCAGCCACTCGTCCACGATCCGCACGCCGTTGGTCAGGACGTTGCGGTAGGCGGGGTGGTGGGCGGTCGCGGCTCTCGTCGGCCCGCAACCCCATGACCTTCAGGATCCGCACGGGCCGGCCGAGTTCGTGGCGCAGCCGCCGCACCAGGGGAGTCCAGGCGGTGGAGATGATCGACTCTTTGGCGTACTTGCGGCAGTAGGGGCTGCCCATGCGGGGGAAGCGGCCGTAGGCGGCGATCTCGGTGAGCAGGAACGCGGGCCGTGCGACTTCCACATGGCGACCGGGTGGGATGCCGCAGGCCGCACTCTGGGCGGCGGCGAGCTCGGACATCGACGCAAAGCGCGTGCCGTCGACGTGCACGGCCGGCCACTCCAGCGGTCCGAGCGTGGCGTGGTAGGTGATCACCCGATTGATGACCCCGGCCGCCGTGGCGTCCTGCATGAACGACCACAGCATCACGCCGCTGTCCTTGCCGCCCGACAGCTGTGGGGCGAGCAGGTCGTAGGCGGTCAGGTCCGGGGTGTCGGACGGGCAGGCGGTGGGGCGTGCGGGCATGACTGCTCCAAGGAAGGCAGGGAATGGGAGGGGCCGTCA
Source organism: Streptomyces phaeoluteigriseus (assembly GCF_001896135.2). Taxonomy (GTDB): domain Bacteria; phylum Actinomycetota; class Actinomycetes; order Streptomycetales; family Streptomycetaceae; genus Streptomyces; species Streptomyces phaeoluteigriseus. The sequence goes on along the minus strand of NZ_MPOH02000002.1, from coordinate 4,473 downwards.
CAGGGCGGCTGGTTCGGGGTCGGGACGGCGCGGACAGGGCGGTCGGGCATCAATCCCGGTCTTGATGTGGGTACGGTGCCGCCGGTTTCGGCCGAGGGGAAAGGTGATGAGAGTCAGGCGAGGGGAAGCCGGGCGGCGGAGCCGGAGAGCAGGGCGTGCCATTCCTGCTCGAAGGTGTCTTCCTGTTTGTCGATCACGCGGGCGGGGGCGGTGACGAACAGCTCCTCCGCCATCGGCCAGGCCTCGCGGCGGGGGCGGAGCCAGGCGCGGGCGCGGCCGTAGAGCGGGTCGTGCTCGACGTCGATGCCGTGCCGATCGGACACGGTGATCAGCCGCCGGGCCAGTTGCCGGGAGCGGCCGGTGTCGACGCGTTCGATGGAGCGCATGACGGGGCGGCGCTTGCCGGTCTGGGACAGCAGGAACAGGCGGCGCACGTGGTAGAGCGCCCAGGGCACATCGAGCTCACGCTCGAACGCCTCCAGGCAGGCACGGTCCCTGGGCCTGGAGGGGGCGAAGAGCTCCAGCAGGTTGCGCCTGCCGTACAGCCTGGCGTTGGGGTTCAGACTCATCGCCGTGTACTCCAGGCGCAGCACCTCACCGGCGATGTCCGGGTGCGAGCGCATGCGCTCCAGGTGGGCCGGAAGCGCGCCCATGGAGACGGGAAAACAGCAGAAGGTTTCCCTGTCAAGTCTGGCTGTGTTGTAGCGATCTCTCATTTGACTCCTGGTGTTGGTTGTTGAGGTGACTCCGCGTAATAGCGGAGAGGGTGGCTCTATTCACGAATCCCGAAAGCAGATCGACACTTCGGGATGCGGCCCGCCGCTGCCGAAGTCGATGCTCACGAGAATGGGAGGCATCTCGTCCCCGGCAGGCGTGGTTGTAGGGCCCGCCCCCTTGGCGAGGATGGGGCCCGGGCCGGTGGCTTGATCGGTCTGCGATTCTTGATCGCTGCCGAGCGTGCTGATTGGCTGGCCGACATGACTGAGCTCGGACCCATCGCCTGGCCCCCTGCCCCGATCAGGACCGAGAGGCTCGTACTCCGTGAGCCCGAGGCCCGCGACCGGGCGGCGTTCATCGAACTGCTCGCCTCGCCAGAGGTGCACACCTACCTCGGCGGCCCCCGCCCACGTGACGAGCTTGAGCGCGAGACGCCCAAGGTGCCCGAGCAGTGGCCCGGAAGTTTCGTCGTTGATCTCGACGGGGCGATGATCGGCCAGATCCTGCTCAGGAGAGCACCGGAGCACCATCGCCCGGCTGCCGCGGGGAAGGCAGATCTCGGCTACCTGTTCCTGCCGCGAGCGTGGGGATTCGGATACGCCGCCGAGGCGTGCGCGGCGGCACTCGACTGGTTCGACGGCGTCCTTCCCGGCGAGCCGGTGGTGCTTGCCACCCAGACTGCCAACGTCGGCTCGATGCGCCTCGCGGCGAAGCTGGGATTCATAGAGGTAGAGCGGTTCCATGCCTGGGACGCCGAGCAATGGCTCGGCATGCGGTCCCCCGTCATGCCCTCTGAATGAGCTCGTGCTCGACAGGCCCTGTGGTCTCGTCCTGACCGCGCAGCGGTCAGGATGAGACGAGGCGGTGCAACTACGAGCCGGGCTCGGGGGCCGGGCGCAAGGCCACCACCAGGGCTCGCTTATGCCCCGACTGGCCGCGGAGCTGGTGGTTCTCAACGGTGAGGACGTTCACCACGCGGGCGAATGTCTCGATCTCGGCCTGCTGCCGCTTGTTCTCCTCGATCAGCTCGGCCAGTCTCTCCTTGGTCTTCTTCAGCTCGGCCCGCAGTTTGCGTTCGCTGTCGGGGATCCGTCCCTGAGCTCGGACCTTCGCGTAGAACTCGTCCTTGAGGTCGGTATGCCGGTGGGTGAGGACGTGCCGTTTCACGTCCGCCTCGGCGGCCAGCGCCAAGACGGCCAGCGCTCCATCGGACCGCAGCGGGGTGCCGGCCAGCAGCCGGTCCATCGCGGCCCTGATGTTCTTCCTCTCGTCGTCGTAGCTCACAACTCGGCCCCCGCTGCCGCCAGGACGCGGTCGTGGTCGTGCTGGTCGGCGAGCTCGGTCAGGACCTGGGCCCGTTCCCGCAGCCGGTCGGCCAGCGGTTCGGGAACCAGGCCAGAGACGGCCTGGCGACCCAAGTCATCGGCCGCGTCCCGAAGTTGATGTGCGTGGGTGTCGGTGCGGGCGATGTTCGCGCAATTGACCTTGCAGCGGTCCAGGCTGGGGGCCTCGCTCTTCGTGTCGCGGCCGGGGTGGCAGAGCGCCTTGGCCCGGTCGTAGTTGCAGAACAGAAACGCTTCCTTGTTCTCGAAGACGTTCAGGTCGGGTCGGCCAGCAGGTCTTTGGCCTGGCGGACGGAGGTGATGAGACCGCCGAAGCGGTGGTGTTCCTGGGTGGCGGCGTTGATCAGGCGTCTCGCGGCGGGGCCCGAGACGCCCTCGCCGTCCTGGATGGCCTCGTGGACCTCGCTGAGTTGCTCGGCGACGTTGCGGGCGGTTTCAAAGTCGAGCAGGTCGTGCATGCCGCCGCGCGAGCGCGATCCGTAGCCCTCGCTGATCAGCGTGCGCATGTGCCCGTACTGAACCGCCAGGGCCACCAGTCCGCCCGGCCTGCGGGCGATGTGCCAGGCCAACGTGCGGCGGAAGCGGCCCGTGCCGACCCGCCCATGCGGGTCGGCCGGGATTACCTCCGCCTGGCGCCCCCGGTTGTGGGCATGGCTGTTGACCCACTCGATGAACGACTCGATGCGGTTGCTCATCGTGGCGATCGCCAGGGACCTGCCGCTGCGGCGCTCGGGCTGGAGCGGATCGTGGACTTCGATCGCGAACAGCAGTCCGTGCCCGCCGAGCTGTTCCAGCACCCGCACTGCCGTGACGACCTGCGGGACTGCGACCCAGGGAGCTTCGCGTACGACTCCGGCGGATTGGTGATTGCCGTCCTCGTCGCAGGCGACTTTGAACTGCCCGGCATAGATGAGGTGCCGCCGGGCTGCCTCCGGCGGCCCCTGCGGATCCGGGCAGCACCCGTTCTCCAGGGCCAAGAGCTCTCCGCTCCGCATCCCCGTGAGATAGCCCAGGACGATGAAACAGGCGGTGACCAGGTGTTTCAGGATCCCGGGGACGTCGTGGAAGTCGAACGGACCGTGCCAGGGCTCCCCGCCCAGCTTCGCGGTGATGGAGGTGTCCAGCAGGCACCGGCCGTGATTAGACCGAACCAATCACCGAGAAGCCACCTCGGCCTTCACATCGAAGACGCCACCGCGCCCCGACGCCTACGAATCCAAACCGAACACCGTTCCCGGCCCAGCACAAAGAGAACGCAAGTGTCATCCTCCCGCGGGCGAATGATCCCGCAGCCGCGTCGGTGACAAGGCGTCAGCGTTCCCTCAGCAGGGCTTTCAACAGCCTCGGCGAGCTTCCTGAGAGCATCCCGTTCCGCCGGAGCCCCTCGGTCCGGGCACCGAGCCGCTACGCAGTTCCACCGCAGCCGACTCGACCCGCACCGCTGACCGCACCCTCGCCCTCCCCTGCACCCGCGCCGCACAACACGACGGCGATGCAGACCTATCCCCCACGACCGCCGAAAAAGTCCAAACCATCCCCGGCAGCCAGAAACAGAGGTGGGCTACGTGGGCCCGATGCCCGGCCCCAGGCCTCCGCAGACCCAGCGCAGCCGTGGCGGCGGCACCAAAATCATGCCGTAGGCTTGCCGCACCAACGCGGGGTGGAGCAGCTCGGTAGCTCGCTGGGCTCATAACCCAGAGGTCGCAGGTTCAAATCCTGTCCCCGCTACCAACGCACCGGCCCCCTCGACCTGATGGTCGAGGGGGCCGGCCGCATTCCAGGCTTGCCGGCCTGGCGTGACAACCCGTTCCCGTAGCCCGCTCTGCCATCACCGCTTCGCCCTCGGCCACCGGCAGCGCCGGGATGCCATGTACGGCCGGCCCACTTGCACATCGCCTGCCTGGCCGGTTCTCCCCTTCCTTGATCACCCTAGGTCCTGATGCTCTGACGCGTTGTCAGTGCCCCCTGCCATCATGGGGGGGGCTGTGCGGGGAAGTTGGACGAGGGGGAGGCTTGCATGCCTTGGGTACGGCCGTACGTACGCTCTGACGGGACACCGGTTCGCGGGCATTCGCGCTGGGCGCCGGGTGCAAAACGAGAGACTATGATCTTCGGTGTAGTGGCCTTAGAGGTCCTAACAGAAGTTGTTGATCAAGTGACCGTCGGCTTGTTCGCTCGTTGGTCGGGGCGTGGGGAAACGTCAGTCGCGGCCGTGGATCGTGTCGGACGAACTGTGGTCGCTCATCGAGCCGTTGTTGCCAGAGCCAGGTCCGAAGCTGGTGGCGGGCCGGCCTCGGGTGCCGGACCGACAAGCCTTGTGCGGGATCCTGTTCGTGCTGCACACGGGCATCCAGTGGGAGTACCTGCCGCAAGAGTTGGGCTTCGGCTCGGGCATGACCTGCTGGCGGCGCCT
>NZ_MPOH02000019.1:1009388-1049470 GCF_001896135.2 Streptomyces phaeoluteigriseus | reverse complement strand
CCCTGCCCGGGAAGCGCCGCGGCACACCCCTCACGCCCTCTCCGGAACCGGCCTCGAGCACGCCGAAGTCCCGGCCCCCGAACCCGGACCCCGAGCCGCGTGACACTCAGCGCTCCCACACCTCCGGTCCGCCCCCACGCCACTCGATCTCCGTCATTCCCGCCACGTCGATGTCGTCGATGCCTTCCAGGCCGGCCAGGCGCAGGAACTCGGCGACGTCGAGCAGGCCGTAGGCCATGCCGAGGAACTGGTTGCCCGCGCGGACGCGACGGCCGCCGTCCTCCGCGGGTGGGTAGACGACGACGGGCATCGGGGTAGCCATGGGTCCAGAGTGGAACGCGACCGGTCGCCGCGCACGCGGGCCGCGGCGGCCGAGTGCGGCGGCGCGGCTCCGGCGTCGCATGTCCTGTCGCCCGAGGCGGCCGGCGCACCGGTCAGCGGCGCGATCCGGCACGGAACAGCGAGAGGGGGGCGGGTGCGGCGAGAAGTGGGGCGGTCCGTCAGCGTCGGTTCCGAGCTTCCTGCGCCCACTTCTCGACGACGGGTACACAGGCGTCGGCGAAGTACTCGTAGTCATCAGGTGTGTTGTAGACGTGGGCGGACAACCGCAGGTAGCCGGTTCCGCCGAAACTGGTGAAGGCGGCCTCGACGCCCAGTTCCTCCGTCGCCCGGTCGCGCAGGACGTCGGCCTCGATCCGGGTGGTTCCGAGGCCGTCCGGGAGCCGGACCAGGCGCATTCCCGGCACGGGCATCCCGACGTCGACGGGTTCCGCCGGGCCGCCCGACGCGCGGAACGCGGCCGCCACCACCTGGGCGCCGTACCGCGCCAGTTCGTCCATGTAGGTCCGAGCCGTGTCCCAGCCCCAGGTGCGGGCCACGAAGTCCAGCGCAGTCGGGGCCGCGAGGCAGCCGGTCGCGTCGATCGTGCCCTGCTGGTCGAAGCGGTCCGGGAAGGGTTCGGCGGCGCTCCAGGAGTCGATCAGGGGGTGGAGTTCCTCGCGCAGCGGACCGCGGGCCACGAGAGCGGCGGTGCCGCGCGGCGCGCATCCCCACTTGTGGAGGTTGCCGACCCACGCGTCGCAGACCAGGCCCTCCAGAGGTGCGGGAAGAAGGCCGGGGGCGTGCGCGCCGTCCACGAGGAGCGGGATGCCGTGCCGGGCCGCCTCCTCGCCCACCTGGTCGACCGGCATCAGCCGTGCCGTGGCGGAGGTGATCTGGTCCAGGACGATGAGCGCGACCCGCTCGTCCACCTCGGACATCACCGCCGTACAGGCCTGCCGGGCGTCGGCGTCCAGAGGCACCTGGGCGGTGCGGACGCGTCCGCCCCAGCGCTGGGCGAGCCGCTCGGCTCCCATCGTGACGGCGCCGTAGCCGTGGTCGGTGACCACGATGTCGCCGCCGGGGCGCGCGCTGAGGGCGGAGTAGACGACGCTCGCGCCGGCGCTCGCGTTGGGCACGAGCGCCAAGTCCCGCGCCCGGACCCGAAGGTGGTCGGCGATCGCCGACCGGGCGGCGGCGATCCGGCCGGGCAGCTGCGGAAACCAGGCGACCGGGGCCCGCTCCATCTCGTCCCGCAGCGCGCTCTGCCGTTCCTGCGCCACGCGGGGCACCGCGCCGAACGAGCCGTGGTTGAGGTGCCGCATCCCGGGATCGAGGGTCCAGGCCAGTGCGGCGTCCCGGCCGTCGGCCAGCAGCAGGGGACGGGGCGCGGCGAGCGCTCGGGTCTCGGTCACGTGAATCCTGACGTGGGCGGCGGGACGGCCCTGCGGCCGGGATGCGCGATCACGATACCCATGCGCAGGCCCGAGGCGGCGGGCTTCCTGCCGAGCCCGCCGGACGTCCGGCGGGGGTCCGCTCAGGGGGGACTCGGGGGCAGTCAGGGTGAGGGGCGTCCACGGGTGCGGTGGCGGCTGTCGCCGCCGCCCGGATACCAGTCCCACCGGCGGATGCTCCTCCCGGTTTGACATGGTTCGGGCGGATGCCATGGTGGTAGACGGGGGTGACGTCGGGAGGCTCGGCATGGCATCGGATTCGGCATGGGGTCGCGTGGCGCGGCAGCTGCCGCTCAGGCTCACGGTCGGCTCGTTCATCCTCAGCTCAGGGCTGTCGAAGCGCGGGGCGGATCAGGCGACCGCTGAACAGCTCCATGGGTTCGCCACCACCACGTACCCCTTCCTGGGCACGCTCGACGCCCAGAAGTTCACCAGGCTGCTCTCCGCCGGGGAGATCGCCGTCGCCGCAGCCCTGCTCCTGCCGGTCGTTCCGGCGGCCGTCGCGGGGGCCGCGCTCACCGGATTCTCGTGCGGCACCCTGGGCCTCTACCTGCGTACGCCGGGCATGCGCCAGGACGGCGGTCTGCGCCCCACGGAGCAGGGAATCCCGCTGGCCAAGGACGTCTGGATGCTGGGCGTCGGACTGTCTCTCCTCGCCGATGGCCTGACCGGACGCCGAGGGCCCGCGACCACCGCCCTCGGCGCCTGCCGCCGCATGCTGCGACGCTGATCGGTGCGGCCGTGAGGCCCGTCCGCGCGGCGCCGGTACGCGGCCGTCGGTCCGGCCCCTCGGCGGTGGCTGCCGGCGGGTGCCCCGGTCGGTCAGAACGTCCAGCGCGTGTGGGTGTAGACGCCGTTGTCCCGGCCGAAGCCGTACGCCACGGTCGGGGCGACCGCGAACACCACGGCATCCCCCTTGCGGAACGAGTCCCCGATCCCGTGGAAGGTGCCTTCGGGTGAGGTGATGTGCGCTCCGTACTTCGCCTCGTGCACCGCGATCACCTCCTCCAGCACCGCGGGGTCGGTGACCGGTTCCGCCTTGCCCTCGACCACCAGGTCGAGTCCCTGGGCGAGCGAGTTTCCGCCGGTGGTCACCGCGCAGTGCGCATCGTGCGCGAGGTTCCTCGCCTTCTGCTCTCCCGGGCCGGTGGAGAAGTACAGTGCCCCGTCGTGCCAGGCGGCGATCACGGGGGTGACGTGCAGTCGGCCGTCCGGCCGCACGGTGGACACCCAGAAGATCTCGGCGGCCTCGAGCCGGCGCCGGGCCTCGGCCCACTCGGTGGCGGTGACGTCCATGGCACCCGGGCGCGGATTGAGCGCGGAACTGTAGCGGGCGTCGAGCCGGGCCGTGGGCTGCTGTGCGGATCCTTGTGTCGACATGGTGGATCTCCCTTCTCGTGCCCCTCCTAACGACCGGCGGCCCGTGCCGACATGATGCGAAGGGCGTACGGCTGTCGCCGACCCACTGGCGGAGGCGTTCCTCCCCTGTACGCGCTCGGCAACGGGGTTCCGCAGCGCGGCTGTCGAGGGCGGCCCCTGCCATGGACCAAGATCTCAGCGGTTCCGCGACGGACGGCTTCCTTCGTCCTCGGCCACCGGCGGGCGGGTGGATGGCGGTGCCGACTCGCAGGAGAGATCCTCCGTGACCGCACACCCGTCGCGTACCCGGATGAGCGTGCCCTCCTCGGCTCCCCGGGCGCCGCGCCGCTAGTCGGTGCCGCCCGGCTCCTCTTTGGGCGGCGGGTGCCCCCGTTCGGTGTGCCGCCGGCCGTGGTGATCGAGGAGCCACCGGCCGAACAGCGCCCCGCCGTAGACGACGAACCCGACACCGATCAGCCAGGACTCGACCACGAGGACGACTCCGACGGTGCCGTAACTGATCGCGTTGTTCACGATCAGCGGCGTGAACACGAAGAAGGAGAAGCTCCGGAGACCGATCAGACCGAGCATCGTGGCGACCGCTCCCGGCAGCAGGTCCCGCCAGCGGACCTGGCCGCCGAGCAGGAAGCGCTGGCCCCACCAGAAGAACAGGATGCCCGTCACCGACGAGAGCACGATGCGCTCCGGTCCTTGCAACGCGCTGCGCGTCTGCGCCTCCTGGTAGAGGTACGCGGTCAGCACGCACAGCCAGGTCGCCTGACGCCAGACCCGGTGCCACGGTCCGGGAGGCAGGTTCCACACCCGCTCGTAGCCGTTCTGGACGCTCGCTCCGAGGGCGACACCGAACACGGCGAGCGCCAGCCCGCCCCACACACTGGTGGTGCCGACCACCGCGCGCGGCGGGCTGATGATCTCCGTGAGCACGCGCGAGGACCGCCCGGACAGCCCCATGCCGTCCGCCAGCCATGCCGCGAAGCCGCCGCGCCCGAGCGGATCGGCGGCGGCGACCACGATGAGCAGCGGAGCCAGCGTGACCAGGGCCAGGGTGGCGAACCCCATGGCCCGGTGCATCAGCTCCAGGTCACGGCCGCGCCGCACCAGGGTGTGGGCGCCGAGCCGTTCCCATCCGTGCCGGATCACACGCGCGAAGCGACTCACGGCGCGCTCGTTCGTCGGCTCGCGCACACGCGGCAGATTAACCCGCGGCGAATCGGATGAAACATGACGAACGACCGGGCCCCGGTGCCTCGCCGCCGAGGCTCCGACGGCTCGGTCGGCGGATGCAAGCTGGTCCCGGTCCTTCCGTCCGGCTCCGCGCATGCCCCCCGGCGTCAGCCGCGAAGTCGTCGCGACCGGGACCAGATCGACCTCGCCCGTCACCTGCACGCCAGCGGCACCACCGAAAGGATCTTCGGCCGCCCGCTGCCCGTCGCCGTGTTCGACATGGACTGTCCGGGCTGGGAGGAGGAGGCCACCAGGGCCGCCAACCCGCCCCACCTGATCGAGGACTTCCTGGCGTGGTACTCGTGGACGGCGCGGTCCCCGTCGCCCGCCCCTGCCGTCCTCGGCTCATGAGGTCTCCGTCCGCCGTCCGGGCGTAGCGTGGAGGAAGCCGTACTCCCTGAAGGAGGGGTCATGGCGAACCCCGCAACCGATCGAGTGGCACCGGACCCCGCGAAGCAGGAGGCGTTCGCCGGACGCCTGCTCGAGGTCCTCAACGGAGCCTCCCTGACCCTGCTCACCAGCGTCGGTCATCAGACCGGCTTGTTCGACACCCTGAGCACGCTCCCTCCGGCGACCAGCGGCGACATCGCGAAGGCCGCGGGCCTGGACGCGCGCTACGTCCGGGAATGGCTCGGCGGCATGGTCGTGGGCGGATTCGTCGACTACGCCCCCGACACGGCCACCTACACCCTGCCGCCCGAGCACGCCGCCTCGCTCACCAAGGCGGCCGGTCCGGACAACCTGGCGCCGCTCATGGTGTCCCTGGGCCTCATGGCGAGCGTGGACGAACAGGTCGTGGACGCGTTCCGCGAGGGCGGCGGCGTCCCGTACTCGGCGTACCCGCGGTTCCAGGCGCTCCAGGCCGAGGAGACCGCGGCCGTGTACGACGCCGCTCTGGTCGACGTCATCGTGCCGCTGGTGCCCGGTCTCACCGAACGGCTCCGCGAGGGTGCCGACGTCCTCGACGTGGGCACCGGACATGGCCATGCGCCCGTCGTCCTCGCCCAGGCGTTCCCCCACAGCCGCTTCCACGGGCTCGACCGGTCCGAGGAGGGAATCGCCGCGGGACGCGCCGAGGCCGACCGGCTCGGGCTGGGCAACGTCCGCTTCACCGTCGGCGACTCCGGCGAGATCACCGGGGCGTACGACGTGATCACCGCCTTCGACGTCATCCACGACCTGGCCCGGCCCGCCGAGACGCTGTCGGCGATCGCCGGCGCCCTCAAGGACGGCGGAACGTTCCTCATGGGTGACATCGCGGCGTCCAGCAACCTGGAGGAGAACATCGGCCACCCCTTCGGGCCCACGCTCTACGCCTTCTCCGTCTTCTACTGCATGACCACTTCCCTCAGCACCGGAGGCGCCGGGCTCGGCACCGTCTGGGGCGAGCAGACCGCTCGCCACCTGCTGAGCGAGGCGGGCTTCGGGAAGGTCGAGACGCACGCGATCGAGGGAGACCCCATCAACCTGTACTACGTGGCCTCACGTTCCTGAGGAGGTACGTGCAGGTGACCCGCGGCGGGGACGGTCGGCCTTCGGATCCGTCGGGGTCGATGTGACAGCTGTGTATCGATGAAGCGTGGGTATGCGGGGCTCAGGCCAGGTCGTGCCGATCTCCTGCGGGCGGGTGATCCTCGGCGATAGTTGGCCGCGGTCTCGTGCGACAAGCGCGGGGCCGACGGGTTGCGTGGCGGAAGGACGGGCACAGCGCAGTGACGATCGCCGATGCGATGTTCGCGGGGTTGGGAGTGGGAGCGCTGCTCGCGGCCGTGCTGCCCCGGGTCGTGGCCGGACGACCGCTCTCGCTGCCCCTGGTGTTCCTGGTCGGCGGCATCTGTGTGTATCTGCTGCCACTGCCGCTGCCTGTGATCGATCCGGTGGACGACCGGCTGCTGACGGAGCACATCACCGAGATCGGTGTGATCATCGCGCTGATGGGTGCCGGACTGGCGCTCAACCGGCCCGTCGGCCGACGCCGCTGGGCCTCGACGTGGCGGCTGCTGGGCGTCACGATGCCGCTGACCGTCGTGGCCACCGCCCTCGTCGCGTGGTGGCTGCTGGACTGGCCTCCGGCTGCCGCCCTGCTGCTGGCCGCCGTCCTCGCGCCGACCGATCCGGTGCTCGCCGCGGAGGTGCGGGTGGGGGAGCCCACCGAGGACGAGCACGACGAGGACGAGGTGCGGTTCGCCCTCACCAGTGAGGCGGGCCTCAACGACGGGCTCGCCTTCCCGCTGACGTACGCGGCCCTCGCCCTGGCCGCTGCCGCGGGCAGCGGCTGGTCGGCGGACTGGGTCGGTGCATGGGTGGTGGAGGACGTCGCGTTCAAGTGCACCGTGGGTGTGCTGTGCGGGTTGCTGATCGGCCGGGTGCTGGGCTGGCTGTTCTTCATGGCACGCTCGCCGGCGCTGCGGCTGTCCGAGCACCGGGAGGGCTTCGTCGCGCTGGGCGCCACCTTCCTGTCGTACGGGGTGACCGAGGCGGCGGGGGGCTACGGCTTCCTCGCCGTGTTCGCCACCGCGTGCACGATCCGGGCGGCCGAGCGCGCCCACGGGTTCCACAACGTCCTGCACGACTTCGTGGAGCAGATCGAACGGCTGTTCACCGCGACGGTGCTGTTTCTGCTGGGCGCGTTCATCGCGCTGGGCGGCCTCGCCGCTCTCACCTGGCAGGGCGCGGTCACCGCGCTGGTGCTGCTCGTGGTGATCCGGCCGCTGTCCGGGTGGGTGGGGCTGCTCGGCGGCCGGCCAGGGAGTCGGGAGCGCTGGGTGATCTCGGGCTACGGCATTCGTGGCATCGGGTCCCTGTACTACCTCGCCTACGCCCTGGGACAGCAGGACTTCCCCGTGCCGGAGCGGGAGCTGTGGGCCGTGGTGACGTTCACCGTGCTCGCCTCGGTGGTGCTGCACGGGGTCACGGCGGGTCCGGTGGTCACCCGGCTCGACCGGCTGCGCACCGCGAAACCCCCGCGCCAGGAGGGTACGGAAGGAGACCGAGGAGCGGATCGGCCCGCAGGATGATGAGGCTGGCCCGTCCCCGTCGACGGGCCTACGACATGTAGGCGTCCGTCGGCGCGTCAGCTGTTGCCGGTGCCGTGTGGGGGCGCATGAACAGGCCACTGCCCCCGCTGTCGTCGCCGACGAGCGTCCACCGCGGCGCGTACCGGCGCACTCGTGCGTGTCGTTGGCTGTCCCCGTCGCCCTCGTCGTAGAAGTTCAGCCGGTCCCCGTCGCGCCGTCCGGTCAGATCCTCGACGGCGCCGACCTGGGCGGACGGCAGGACCGTCGCGATGTCGGCGCCGTCGACCGGTCGACCGTGCCCTCGCCGTAGTCGGCGAGGACACCAGCGCCACGACGCCGGCAGCGGGCCCAGCCTTGATTCCGCCGCGTGGATCGCCGCCTGCGGCCTGACCCGGCCCGGCCGGGTCCTGATCGCCGGTGAGGCGTCGATCAGGCCGCGCAGCATCACACGATCGGGATTCACGCTCAGGACTCTTCCCTGCACGTCTGCCGGACCGGTGTGTGCCGGCGCTCCCCCACGGCCACCGCAGGCGGTGGGTGAACGCTGACCGTGCGCGCGGGCGCGTTCGGACGTCCACGCTCCCGGCCCGGGTCCGCGGCTCGGCTACCGCAGGCCGTAGAAGTGCAGAGGCGAGTTCGGTTCGAAGCCGATACGCGGGTACACGGGAGCGCCTGCGACGGTCGCGTGCAGGGTGGCGCGCGTCAGGCCGGTGGCACGGGCGCCCTCGTGGAGGGCCTTGCGCGTCACGGCTTCGCCATAGCCCCTGCGCTCCCACTCGGGGTCCGTCGCGACGAGTACGACGAAGAGGCGGCCGTCGGCCTCCACCGCCCCGGCGCACGTCACCGGGACACCGTCCCGCAGACCGAGGTAGGCGTGTACCTCCCGCTTCCACAGTGTGGAACCGGCGAGTCCGTCGCGACCGTCCTCCAGGGGGAAGCCGTAGGCGCGGGAGTTGAGGTCCGCGTAGGCGCGCAGTTGCTCGTCGGTGCTGACACGGACGAACGTGAGGTCCGGATGGGTCGGCGCGGGGACGGGCAGCATGTCCCCGGCCATGCCGGTGCCGGGGAAGGCGTAGCTCAGACCCGCTCGCTCGGCCGCCGCGGTGACGCCCGCGCGAGCCTCCGCGTCGACGAGGTCCTCGAAGACCCACAGAAACCCCGGGTACTTCTTCGCACGCATGATGTCCGCCGCCTCGGCCAGGCGCCGTTCCAGGAGGTCCGCGTCCGCTCCCACATCGGTCAAGGTGACGCAGTTCCAGAAGGCGAAGCGGCAGTCGGCCCAGCGAACCGCGATCCCCGGAAGGTCGCGGACATCGGCATCCCTGTTCCGGTCGAGCACCATGTGCCGCCAGACCGTGGCGAGTTGCTCCATCGATTCGACAGAGGCGGCTGGAGATGTCACCTTGACTCCTTCGATCGTCGGGCGTTCCGCACGCCGCAGCAGTGACTACGATCGCAGCCCGTTTCCCGCAGGGTCCGAGCATTGCGGCGGGTTCACGCCTGTGCGGACGCGCCCGCCGCGGGTGCTCCACCCCTGGGGCAGGCGCCCGCCGAGCCCTTCGGTCGGCGGTGACCTCAGGAAGTCCGGCAGAAAATCGCCGTGTTGTGACATAGATGCGCGGGCCGCCTGCCGTCTGACACGTGAATCCGATCACCGATCGACGGATCACCCGGAGGAAGCATGAAGTCGAAGACGCTCGTAGTAGCGGGAGTTGTGGCGATGGCGCTGGCGGGAGGGGCCGGCACGGCTCTCGCCGTGGGAGGCCTGACGCCTCCCGCCAAGGCCGACGCCACGGACGCCGGAGACCGGCGGGCAACGGCAGGCACGGAGGCGGCGGGCGTCCACGTGCCGCGGCGGGCCGCTACCGATGCCACCGGTCCGCGGGTCGTGCGGCCGTACGAACCGGTCGAGATAGGCCAGGGCGCGAAGATGGGGCTCCTGCCCGAGGGCAGGCAGAACTACGTGGTGGCCTGGGACGACTACGAGGAGGCCGTCGAGCGGGCCAGGACCCTCGCCGGCGACAGCATCCGGGCCAACAGCATCAGTGGTGGGATGGGCGTCGACGGTGATGACGTGCTGTTCACCGGTGCCTTCCGCACGGACACCGTGCCGACGCGCATCACTCTGCGCATCGGCACGGGCGCCGAGGTGGAGGCAGGCATGCTGAGGCTTCCCGGTACGCCGGGCTGGGGGACGTACTACTACGACGCCGCCGGAGCGGGCCGCCCGCAGGAGACGGTCGAGGTCACGGCGTACGACGCGGACGGCTCGGTGCTCGCCGACCTGGCGTACGAGCCCGCGCCCGCAAGCCGCTGACGACCGTTGCGCCCATCCGGTGGTGATGTCCCGCTGTCGTGCCCCGCACAGGGGACGGGGCACGACGGCGGGACACGCACCGTGGGGCGGCAGAACACGAGGACTCGATTGAAGACGAGCACGGAGGCGGAGTTCCGGGCGTTCATGGTCAGCCGCTGGCCCCGCATGCTCCGCACCGCCCACCTCCTGACAGGGCATCACCAGGACGCGGAGGACCTCGTCCAGGCCGCCCTGGCGAAGGCCTACGTGAAGTGGGAACGCGTACGGCGCACGGACGACCCGGACGCCTACGTATGGCGCATCATGATCAACACCAACGCGGACCGACTGCGGCGGATGAAGGTCCGCGAATGGCTGACCACGCGTTTCCCGGAGCCCGCGGCTCCGGACCGCAACGAGGCGTTCGCCGAGCGGAGCGCGCTGCTCGACGCGCTCGCCCGGCTGCCGGCGAAACAACGAGCGGTCGTCGTGCTGCGGTACCTGGAGGACCGCAGCGAGAGCGAGGTGGCACGCCTGCTCGGCACCGGCGTCGGTACGGTACGCAGTCATACGGCCCGCGCGCTGAAGAAGCTCCGCGAACAAGTGGTCACGTCCGAAGTGGTCACGTCCGAGGCGGCCACGTCCGAGGCGGCCACGTCCGAAGCGGCCACGCCCGGGGCGGACCGCGCCACACGAGGGGGACAGCGGCCGTGACCGACGACCTGCGACTCGGCGAACTCCTCCGCCACGAGGCGGACACGTTTCCCACCGGCCCGGCTCCCGTCGACGAGGTGCTGCGCAGAGGCCGCTTCGCGCGCCGCCGCCGCACGGCCCTCGCAGCCGGTGTGGTCACCGCGGTGATCGGCCTGGTGGCGACCCTCGGTCTGACAGACCTGGCCCGAAGGGCGACCCCGTCCCCGCCGGCCACGCCACCACCGTCCACGGCTCCGCCCAGCCCCGTGCCGTCCACGAAGGACGAAGGCGCCCGGACCGTGTCCCCCTACGAAGCCGTGGACATCGGTCACGGCCACCGGATGGCCCTGCTCCCGGACGGCCGGCAGAACTACGTCGTGGGCACGGGCGACATCAGTGCGGCCGTCGAGCGGGCCAAGAAGGCCCTCGGCGACAACATCCGTCCCGACAGCCTCAGTTCGGGCAGAAGCGTCGACGGGCAGCACATCCTGTACTTCGGAGCGTTCCGGGCGAAGACTCTCCCGTCCAGGATCCAGCTCCGCCTCGACTCCGGACGCCGCTGGGCCGCCACGGTGCTGACCCTGCCGGGCCATCCGCAATGGGGTGCCTACTACGTCTTCCGCGACGCCTCCACGGCGGACACTGGCTACACGATCACCGCGTACACGCGGGACGGTGCGGTGCTGCTCGAACAGCACTTCGGTGGCCCCGCCGCCCCGTGATCCGGCCCCGCCACAGGCCCGGCCGGGCGCAACACCCGCCGCGTAGGGGTGGACGCCGTCGTCCCGGCCGAAGCCGGGCGTCACGGTCGGGGCGACCGCGAACACCACGGGGTCCCCCGGTTCGCGGCGCCCGACCGTGAGCCGCTCCTGTCGACACGACCTCGGATGCGGACGCCCTGACGAGGAGTCGGGTGCCTGACGAGGAGTCGGGTGCCGGGGCGGACGGTCAGTCGTCCAGCAGGACGCGGAAACGGGCGATGTCACCGCGCATGACGATCTCGGCCTCGCCCTCGGCCTCGACGTACTTGCCGGTGCCGCCGGTGACCGCCGAGAGGCCGCCGTGCGGAAGGGGGCCGAAGCGGTCGATGGCGTCGCTCAGGCTGATGCTGCCGTCGTCGGTGCGCAGCACACGATGGCACAGGGCGACATGCCCGCGGGGTGTCACGTCGACGGCACTGCAGCGCGCCGAGGCGTCGCCGATCTTCTTGCCGGGCCGCCCTTGTCGTTGGTGTACAGGTAGGAGTGGACGGTCCAGTCGGCGCCGACGTGTACGTGCTCCGGCCTGCTGTCCGAGTGCCTGACGGCCAGCCAGTCGAGCACCGTCGCGTCCTTCTTCGGCGTGCTCCCGGGCGTGGGCCGGGGAGCCGCCTGGGCGGTGAAGGCCAGGGCGCTGCCGGCGAGCATCGCGGAAGCGACGGTGAGCACGCCGACGCCGAACAGCCGGGCGCGCGCAGGAGTGCGTGGCAAAGGAGCCTCCGAGGAGTGGGGGGAAGAAGCCGGTCCTCTCAGCTTGATGTGTCATCCCTGCCAGGTAGTGAGCGACACGGGCACGAGCTGACGCTTCGTCCGACACGGTGACATGGCCCTCGGCCGGCCGCGCCCAGGGGTCGCCACCCGCCGCCGCATTGCGGCCTGTGCCCCTCGGCCCCACGCGGGCGGCATCGGGCCGCCACCCGCCGCCGCATCGCGGCCTGTGCCCCTCGGACCCACGGGCGGCACCCGGCCGCACGCTCCGTCTTCAGCGTCCGGCCCGGCCCGCCGCCTCCCGGGTGATGTCGGCGTACACGCGGAAGAGGGCCGGGCGGGGCTCGCCCTCGTCCCGTTCGTGCAGGGCCGCCCAGCACCGGGCGACGAGTTCCCGGGCCTGGGTGCCGGGCCAGGGCCGGGGCAGGAGCTGCGGGGGCAGCAGCGGGTCCGGCTCCATGGCGCGGGTGAGTTCGGCGGCCAACTCGACCGCGATGGTGAGGAGCGCGGACGGGGAGAGACCGGCACGGTCGGTGAGCCGGGCGAGGCGGGGCCGGGCGACGTCGCCGAGGCGGTGGTAGCGGTCGGCGATTTCGTCCAGTGGCCACAGCAGGCGGGCGAGTTCGGCAGGCTCGTCGGTGTCGCCCCTGCGCAGGTCCGTCGTGGTGAGGAGGGTGAGCGCGCCGTGGGCGCCGAGGCGGCGGGCCGCCTCTTCGACGTACGGATCCCACCGGTTGGCGCAGACGTACAGTCCGCTCTGGAGCGGACTGCCGCCGAGCCGGACGAGCGTCTCGCGCAGGGAGTCGCGGGCGGTGCGTGCCGATTCGGGCATCGCGAACGCGGCCAGGTGCCAGACACCGTCCCAGGGCGCGAGCCCGGCGTCCTGCCGGAACGCGTGCCGCAGGAAGTCCGCGTTGGGGGCGAGGGCGCGCGTGGTGTCCGCGCTCGCGCGCAGCTCCGCCTTGCGGCCTCGGCCCTCGTGGGTGAACCGGCCTTCGGCCACGAGCCGTTTGACGCACAGGCGTACCTGCTGGTCGCTCATGCCGAGGATGTTGCCGACGGTGTACAACTCGTCCGCGCGGACGGTGCCGTCCTCCCGGATCAGCGCGTGGACGAGCATGCGGGTGGGCACCTCGACGTGGTCCGTACCGATGCTCACAGGTCCCTGGCTCCTCTCGTTCCGACGGGTCGGTGCATGGTGGTCACCGCTCCGAAGCCCAGCAGTGCGCGCAGGTAGGGGGTCCGCTCCGTGCGTACGGCGACGAAGCCGCGCCGCTCGTACAGGGCTCTCGCGCGCGGGTTGGTGTCGATCACGTCCAGTCTGATCTCCCGGCAGTCCTGCTCCGCAGCGAGGGCGGCCACTTCCTCGATGAGCAGGCTCCCGACACCGCGGCCACGGGCACCGGGGTCCACGGCGATGCCGTCCATGACGAGTTGCCCTGGGGCCGGGCGGCGCTCGAACAGGGCGAGGAGCAGGAGTCGGTGCAGTCCTCGCAGATGTCCGTACGTTCGCCGGACGGCGCCGGCCGACCCACCGGTGAGGGCCGATCCGCCGAGCTGGTAGCCGGCGAGGCCGATCAGCTGCCCGTCGAGGAGCGCGCACACCGCTCGATCGGCGTTCAGGTGGGCGGCGATGAAGGGCACCGCCTTCTCCGGCGGGTTCAGCGCGGGGCCGAGTTTGCGGCCGAAGGCGTCCCAGTACAGTTCCGCCGCCCGTCGTTCGGCTCCGGCAGGAATGCCCCGCCGGACAGCCACCTGTCCGGTTCCGGTGCCGCTCGCGTCCGGTGCCATGTGTGTGCCCCCTTCTCGATGCCGCGTCGGTTGACGTCGACTCACGTCGGCTGACGTCGGCTCCCCCCAAAAACTATCACTATCTCGACGGTCGTATGTGAAATGATAGATTCATTCCTCACGCAGGATCGAGACAGAGGTGGTCGGGTCCATGAGTCCGAAGAACCAGGGCCGGCGGCGGGGGCTCCGCGTCGCCGTGTGGTCGCTCGTCGGCCTTCTCGTCGTGGCCACCGGTGCCGTCGGTGTGATGCTGTGGCAGAACACCTACGACATGGACGAGCAGCGGGTTGTGATCCGCCACGGTGGCCGCACCCTCCACGGCGTACTGGCCACGCCCAAGGACGGCCGTGGGAACCACGGCCTGGTCGTGTACCTCCATGGTGACGGTCCCGTCGACGCCACCCATGACGGCGGCTACCGGCCCCTGTGGGAGGCGAACGCCAGGGCCGGGTACGCCTCCCTCTCCTGGGACAAGCCCGGCGTCGCCGGCGCACCCGGTGACTGGCTCGACCAGACCATGGACGACCGGGCCGACGAGGCAGCCGCCGCCATCGCCTGGGCGCGGACCCGACCGGGCATCGACGGCGACCGGATCGGCCTCTGGGGCGCGAGCCAGGCGGGCTGGGTCCTGCCGAAGGTCGCCGCCAGGACACCGGTGAGCTTCGTCATCGCTGTCTCACCCGCCGTCAACTGGCTCCGCCAGGGCCGCTACAACCTCCTCGCCGAGCTGCGGGCCGACGGGGCATCGGCGGCCCGTACCAAGGCGGAGGTGGCCAGGAGCGACACCGTCCGACGGTTGCTGAGCCGCCACGCCTCGTTCGGGGAGTACGTCACGGCCGTACGCGGGGACACGGACGGCATGACCGCCGAGCGCTGGAACTTCGTCTCGAAGAACCACACCGCGGACGCCACGCGGGACCTGCGCTCCCTGCGCGGCACACCGGTGTTGCTGATCCTCGCGGGCCATGACATGAACGTGGACACCGCCGACACCGAGCGGGTCTACCGCGAGGTGCTGGACGCAGGCGGCGCGCTGACGGTCGAACGCTACCCGGACGCCGCCCATTCGCTGGTCAAGCACGCCATCGAGCGGTCGGACCTGCGTATCACGCTCACCGCGGTCTTCTCTCCCCGCTCGCTCTTCGCGGACGGGTTCCTGGCAGACCAACGGCGGTTCCTCGCGCTGGCCGACTGAAGCGCGCCGGGTCGCTCTCGCCCGCCCGGGGCGGAGCGGCCGCCGCGCACGCTGACTCCTGGCCTGCCGCGCCGGCGCCTATCGCGCGTCGGCCCGGAGATCCACGCACGCCGTGAGCGCGTCCCCGTCACGGACGAGATCCGCACCGATACCGGCCATGAGCGCCCGCACGGCCAGGTTGTGCGGCGTCGTGCTCACATACACGGAGGCGAACCCGGCCGCGCGGGCTCGGTCCAGAAGCAACCGCAGTACGGCACCGCCCACGCCGGCGCCTCGGTGTGACCGCCCGATCCACACCCCGGCTTCCGCCGTCCCGGCCCGCTTCTCCACGGGGCACAGCCGTGCTGCTCCGACGACCCGCCCCGAAGCGGAGATGGCGAAGGTGGTCTCCACCGGGTCTGCCGCCAACGACCGCGACTCGTGAAACCCGACGAACGCCGCCCGGCGCTCCGGCGTCCATCCACCAGGTCCCTCCACGGGCGGCATCACCTCGAGCGGGTCGGCGTCCTCGACCGCAGCGAGCAGCAGATCCGTGAGGAGGTTCCGGTCGAGAGGGCGGAGTGTGACATCGGATCGCATGGCCGCAATGCTGTCACGGCGTCGAGGACGAGGACGGCTGGAGCGGGGAAAGGCCGTGGCGAGCAGGTCGAGGAGGTGCGCCGCGGCGGAGTGCGGGTCGCGGAGTGGGGTGAGCGGGTGGGTGCCGAGCGGTGGCGCAGTGGTGTGCTGAGGCCGGGCAGCGGGCTCCACCGGAGGGATCCGGTTCGCTCCCGCAGGCCGCGGCCGGCCGGGGACGTCCCTCGCCGCCAGAGACGGCGTCGCCCGGACGGCCGGCGGCCGGTCGGTGGAGCCTTCGCCCGTCACAGCGGTCCGTCACAGCGGTCCGTCGGTGAGGGCCCCCGTACGGCGGAGCCGGCCGGCGAGCGAATGACAGCGGTGACAGTGTTTCGCGCCGTAGCCGTGGCGGCAGTGGAAGTGTGGGTAGGGAGGCGGGGCAATGAGCGAGGGGGAGCGTCGATGACGGGTCGGGACCGGTGGATCCGGGAGTTGCGTCGGGTGGAACAGCCCGCCGCTCATGTGGTGTTCTGTCCGCACGCCGGTGGTGCCGCCAGCTTCTTCGCGCCGTTCACCCGGCACTTCCCGGCCGGATTCGACCTCTCCGCCGTCCAGTACCCCGGACGGCAGGAGCGGTTGGACGAGCCCCTCGTGCCCACCGTCGAGGGCCTCGTCGGCCACCTCGTGCCGATTCTGCGGCGGTTCACCGCCACCGCGGTGCCCCTCGTGCTGTTCGGTCACAGCATGGGAGCGAGCGTGGCCTTCGAGGCGGCACTGCGGCTGGTCGCCGAGGAGCCTGTGGCGCAGTGCAGCCTGGTGGTCTCCGGGCGGGCCGCTCCATCGGTGCCCCGCACCCACGTGTACGCGGCGACGGACCAGGAAATCCTCGATGACCTGGTCAAACTCGGCGGGACCCAGGCGGAGTTCGTGCGCGACCCGGAAATCCGCGACCTGTTCCTGCCCGCGCTGCGCAACGACTACGGCGCGGTCGCCCGGTACCGTCCGACCGGCGAAGCGGCGCTGGACGCGCCCCTGTTGTGCCTCACCGGCGAGCGGGACCCGCGGGTGTCACCGGAGGCGGCTGCCGCCTGGAAGAACCACACCTCGGCGGAGTTCCGGATGGAGTCCTTCCCCGGCGGCCACTTCTTCCTGGCGGAGCACCGAGAGACTGTCGCACGAGCGGTCGCGGACTGGGCCGAATCCCCGCGCGGCGGCCCACCTCCCGCCGCCGGAACATGACACCGGCCAGGCCGTTCCTGCTCGCAGCTCGCAGGCTCGCAGGTTTGACGGGCTCGACGGGAGGTCGTCAGCAGGCGTCGTACTTCCAACCGCCGTCCTCCAGCGTCCACGGCTGCGCCCGCTGGTCGAACTGGGGCAGGCCCCGCACCTTGTAGCTGACGCGGCCCAGCTTGCCGGACACCTCGGCCCGCACGTCCGTCGCCGGGTGGTCGGGTCCGTGGTCGGCCTTCGCCTTCTCGACGAGGGCGGTGTAGGCG
Organism: Streptomyces phaeoluteigriseus; assembly: GCF_001896135.2. GTDB lineage: Bacteria > Actinomycetota > Actinomycetes > Streptomycetales > Streptomycetaceae > Streptomyces > Streptomyces phaeoluteigriseus. The sequence goes on along the minus strand of NZ_MPOH02000019.1, from coordinate 1,032,585 downwards.
TCCGCACCGATCTCCTCCCGGCAGCGTGCGGAGAGCATGCCGTACGCGGTGTCGGTGTCGGCCGCGAAGTAGGCCGAGGTGTAGACGGCCGCGGCCGCCTCCAGGTCGTCGCCCTCGTGCGCCTCCGGCACGGCGATGGTCGGCTCGGCCTCTGCCGGACCGGAGTCACTCGCGGACCCGCCTTCGTCCCCGCCCGAGGAGCAGGCGGTGAGCGCGAGCAGTGCCGCGGCGACGATGATCGAGGAGCGAGTGCGCACGATGTCCCCCAAGATGTGGCCGAGGGGAAATCGTGCCATACGACGCGGGGGCTGGTGCAGGCCGTCGCGCACGCCCGGCGGCCCCGGCCCTCAGGGTGTCGCTCGGCCGGTGCCGCACACCGGCAGTGTCGGGCGCGGTTCCGCGCTGAGGGCTTCGAGGGCGCGCAGTTGGTCGTCCAGCCGGTCGGGTGCGACGAGGAAACGCAGGACCGCCTGGTGGAAGGCGTTGCGCAGGGCCGGGGGCATGGTGTCCGAGGCGTCCCAGCACAGGTGGCGCTCGGAGCCGCGCAGGATCGAGCTGATCTTCCGCTTCAGCGGGTCCTCGGACCCGTTCGGTGCCGCGGCCTTCTTGTTGGCCGAGAAGTCCGGCAGCCCGGTGCGGGGGTCGGCCAGGAAGCGGATCAACTGCCGGGCCTCGTCGGTCGCGTTGAGCATGGCCGCGAGGTCCCCGGAGACCTCCCAGTGCCCGGAGTCCGCCCGAGCGCCGGGGATCACTTCGGCGGAGTGGACGAAGTCGCCCGCCACGGGCTTCCACCGGGTGTCCCGGAACGACCCCTGATGCTCCAGACGCTGCCGGGGGCAACCCTGGGCGAAGTTGTCCCTGAGCAGGTGGTCGACGCGGGTCCGGTCGCCCGCGCCCACCATGTCGCCCCACGTCCGCCAGGCCTTCCGCACCCGGGCGTCCGTCCACGGGATGTCGCCGGTCGCCCACTGCTCGTACACCCCCGGGCCGGCCTGCTGGAGCAGAACGTCCTCGACCCAGTCGGTGCCCGGCCAGCCGGAGGTCGCGCCGGACTCCATGGCCAGGCACCAGCCGTCGGGCCCGTCGGCGGTCCGGGCGATCTCGTCCGCCGACAGGCCGCCCGCATGCCAGACCATGCTCTTCAAGCCGGTTTTGACCGGCAGCCAGTAGGTGCGTTCCCGGCCGTCCTCACCCACCACCTTCGGCATCCACACACGGTCGTAGGCGCCGGCCTCGAACAGGCCGTCCAGCGGCTCCAGTCGCCCCTCGGCCGCGTAGGCCATCAGTTCGCCGGGACCGGGCAGCACGACCACGTCGGGTTGCGTACCGGCTGCCAGATCGGCGGCCAGTACCTGGCTCAGGGCGGAGCTGCCCTGGTAGACGACGTCGATGCGGTATTCGTCCTCGAACCGCTCCATGGCCCGCTCGAACTGCTCCTTCTCACCGCCGCTCCAGTTGGCGAGCACGGTCACCGATCCCGTCCAGCCCCGCACCCAGCGCACCCCCGCGGTCACCCCCGCCGTGAGCACCAGCAGACAGAGGCAGACGATGCCGAGCGTCCTGGGGGTCGGGCGGGTCATCGCGGCGCCCTGAACCGGTACTCGGCGATCCGCGGCCACAGCCCCAGCCATGTCAGCGCCATCAGCAACGCCCCTCCCACCAGGATCCACTCGGACAGTGACGCCCACAGACCGGTATCCGCCATGTACCGCTCCACGTCCGCGCCGGCTCCGGGGATCTCGTCCGCGGACCGCGTGACGCGCAGCTCGGCGAGCGAGTCACGCATCGCCGTATGCGCCCGTACGGTGCACCAGCCGAGGACGGCCACCCCGCCCGCGCACAGCAGGGTGGCGGCGAGCAGGGGCGGGTCCACGGAGCTGCGGAAGCGGTGCCGCGTGAACCGCTGCGCCTCCACCAGCCCCGCGCACAGGACCAGGCACAGCACCAGGACCGCCCCCCAGCCCAGCCACAGCGGCCAGGGGAACGACGCCTGCTCCCGGGCGACCCGCACCTGTTCGGCACGCAGGTCGTCGAGCCGGTCGACGATGTCGTCCCGGCCCTGTTCCGCGTAGTGCAGATAGGCCCCGCGGAGAGAGGCGTCCGTCTCCTGGCCGGCCCGCTCCACCCAGGCCGAGTAGACGGTGATCAACCCGGTGACGGTCTGCAGGGTGTGCCGGTCCGCCGGACCGGTGACGTTCTCCGAGGCCGCGACGGCGATGCTCTGATGGGCGACCGACAACTGCGTGTGGAACTCCCCGGTCGTGTCGCCCGCCGACCGGCTCCCGTCGACGGCCGCCTGCGCCCGCAGCAGGGCGCTCTTCGCGGTGTCCACGGCCAGGATCCCCGGAGTGCTCGACGAGGCCAGCGGCACGGTGTCGTCGTGGACGCCCCGGTAGGCGGCGAACAGCGCGAGGGTGGTGACGGCCCCCAGGGCAAGGAGCAGCCGGAGCCTGCGGGTCAGGTCCCGCCCGGTGGTGCTCACGGCCGCCCCGAGAGGCCGTGACCGCACAGCGGACAGAAGCGTGCCGCCGCGGGCACCCTCCCGTCGCACGCGGGGCACCGCGCCGTGGCGGCGTCCGGCCCGCCGCCGATCATGGCGTCGGCGGAGCCCGAAGCGGGGCCGTACGTGCTGTGGCTGCTGGCGGTGATCAGATGTTCGAAGTCGACGGCCGCCACGCCGGGACGGAGGCGGACCCGCCCCGCGGCTGGGTCGTCGATCTCCACGAGCTGTTCCAGCCGGCCGAGCGACTGATCGGCGCCGATGGCGTGGGCGAGCCGCACGGCCGTGCCGAGGTGGCGCTGCGCCAGGTCACGCTCACCGTTGCGGTGGGCGTCGGTGGCGGCGGCGACGGCCTCGCCGAGCCGCTGATGCTGCTCGAAGTGCTCGACGTGGATGTCGCTGTGCCCGGACAGCGCGTCGTCGTCGGTCCAGTGCACCAGGCACGGCAGGGGCGGTGTCACCTCCACGGCGTCGCCGCCGGGCACGTCGAGGGAGACGACCGCGAGTTGGAGATCCTCACCGCGGGGCCGCCCGACGGGGTCGGCGGACAGGCACAGCTGGTAGCGGCGGGTCTCGTCGCCCCACGCACGCGTGACGAACCGCCGCGTCGCTTCGCCGCCCGTGCCGACGGGATCCAGCTCCACCTCGGTCGGGAAGACCTGCTTGAGGTAGCGCACCCCGGCCCCGGCCATGGGCGTCACCGAGATCACCAGTTCGGGAATGCTCTTGGCGAGCAGCCGCCGCATCAGCTGCTCGTACTCGCGCGCGAGCGCCGCCTCCTCCCGCACGGAGGAGGCCCGACCGTGCAGACGGCTGGTGACACCCAGCAGTTCCCGGCCGTCCCAGCCGTCGCCGATGCCCCAGGCGTCGCACACGAAGCGCCCCGCGCAGGCCTCCAGGACGTCCGACAACGGCATCAGCTCGTCGTGCTCGTTCTTGCCGTCGGTCAGCAGCAGGACGTGTCCGATGGGCGCGTCCGCCTCCGCCAGCAGCCGGCGCGACAGGTCGAGCCAGCTGCCGATGCAGGTGCCGCCTCCCGCGATCAGGCGGTGCACGGCCCGCTCCGCCTCCGCACGGTGCCGGGCGTCCGCCCGGACCATGGTCTCCGTCGCCGGATAGACCACGCTCGCCGACTCGGCGCCCCGGACCACGGCGAAGGGGGTGCCGTCGGGGAGCATCCGCAGTGCGGCCACGGCGGCCTGGTGGGCCGCACGCAGCTTCTCCTGCGGATAGGCCATCGAACTCGAGCAGTCCACCGCCAGCACCTGCGCCAGCACGGGGCTCGCGGCGCCGCCGTTCTCGGTACCGTCCGCCCGGACGGTCACGATGGCGTGCATCTGCGGTTCACGCGCCTCGCCGGACAGGTACTTCCACTGGCTGATGTCGAGGGCGACCGAGGCGCTCCTTCTCGCCCCGCCGCCCGCCGCGGACATGCCCTGCGCGTCTTCGTTCGCGGGTCTGCCTGGGTTCACGGTGTCCGTGCTCCTCGCCGTCGTCGGCGGGCCGTCGGCCCCTTCCCGGCCCGTCGGCACGCCGCCCGCGGGCCCTGTCCCCTCATGCCGTCCGCCGCCGGCGGGGGAGCAGCTCCCGCAGACCGACGGCCTGCGGGAGCACCGCGTACGCCCGGTCGAGCAGGTCACCGCGCTCGGCGGCGTCACCCGCCTGGTCCGCGAGTCGCTTCAGTGAGCGGGACAGCAGCGCGCTCGCATCCCGCGGTGTGTCCGCCCGCCCGAACCGTTCACCGGCCGGGAAGCGCGGCCCCCACCCGCCGGGCGGTCGGCAGGCGAAGGCGTTCTCGCGGACCTCGGCGACCAGCCGGTCCCATGTCCCGCCGCCGGACAGGTGCCCCTCGAGCAGGGTCAGCCGCCGGTCCGCGTCGGCCAGTTGGTCCACCGTGGGACCGGCGCCGTTCAGCCGGCCCGCCAGCACGCGGATCGCCGCGACGCGCGCGGCGTCGTAGTGCCGTGAGGTCGCCGGCACTTCGTCGAGGACCGCGACGGCCCGCGCCCGGTCCCCGCGGCGCAGATGGAGCCGGGCGAGTCCGAAGGCGGCGCTGCCCTGGGTCCGGTCCCGCCGCCACACGGCCTCGTAGTAGGCCTCGGCCGGGCGTTCCGCGGCGGAGAGGTGCTCCGCGCAGTAGCCGAGGGCCAGCTTCGGCGCCGACTCCCCGGGCAGCGAGGCGTAGACGGCGGCGAACTCGCCCTCGGCCTGCTGGACCTGGCCGTCCGTCAGCATCCGCAGACCGCGATGCCAGTAGATCCGCCAGTCGTAGGCACCGCTCTGCCGGCCGGCCCTGTCCAGCCACCGCCCGGCCCGGTCCGTGTCCCCGGCGTCGAGATGGGCCCGGCACAGCCACAACGAGGTCTCGACCGTGCCGAGCGCAGGGTCCCGTTCGGCCCGCTCCGCGATGCGCTCGGGACTGCCGGACACGAGGCCGCCGAGCAGCACGGCGGCCGCGTCGCGGGGGGTCGGGGATCGGCACGGGCAAGGCCCGCGCGGTGTCCCCGGGATCGGGCGCCCCGACGGGCAGTTCCGGCACCCCGGGGCCCGAGCGCCCGGTCCAGTGCTCCAGCGACGGCACCGTGCCGAGCGCCGCGCCGAAGAGGGCCGCCGTCGGCTCGAACCGGGTGGAGCGCTCCGGGTACGGCTCGTGCCCGCTGAGCGCCTGGTGCTCGCGCAGCACCTCCCACAGCTGGCGGGACATCTCGGCCGCGGACGCGAACCGGGCCGCCCACTCGGGGTGGGTGGCGCGTCTGATCAGCGCCTCGAACGAGCGGGCGGCGAGCCCGGCGGCCGGCTCGGCGCGGGCGGCGAGGGTCTCCAGGGTCTTGCCGACGGTGTAGAGGTCGGTGTCGATGTGGAAGCCGCGCTCGTCGCGTTCCGGCTTCGCCGGCGCGTAACCCGACGTGTAGACGAGGCTGGAGGTGCGGTCGTCGGTCCGCCGGATGGCGCCGAGGTCGATGACCTTGATGTCGCGTCCGTAGTGGATGACGTTGTCGGGCTTCATGTCGCAGTACAGCAGCCCCTGGGCGTGCAGGTACTCCAGGGCGCCGAGGATCTTGCAGCCGTACGTGATCACGTGGCCGATGCCGAAGGAGCCGCCGAACAGGCGCGCCAGTTCTTCGTCGGCGGCACGCCGGATCCAGTCGAGCGAGCGGCCGCCCACGTACTCCATCACGATGTACCCGGTGGGTTCCGTCTCGCCGGGCTCCTGGTGCTGCACGTACGTCACGATGCGCACGATGTCCCGGTGGTGGAGCGTGGTGAGCGAGCGGCGCTCCTCGACGGCCGACCGCCGGGCGACGGCGTCACCGGTGTTGATCAGCCCTTTGAGGACCACGTGCAGGTCGGGAACCCTGGTGTCCTCCGCCAGGTAGACCCAGCCGATGCCGCCCACCGCGAGGTAGCCGAGCACCCGGTAGTGACCGCCGACGCGGTCACCGGCGTTCAGCCGCGGCTCGAAGGAGTACTCCCGGCCGCACTGGGGGCAGTAGCCGCGGGTGAGGGCGGGGCCGCCGACGTAGGTGACGCCGATGGTGCCGGGGCAGTTGTCGACGCCGCAGCGTCGGCCTGCGGTGGGCGGGCTGGCGGTGGTGGGCGCGGCCTCGGACGGGTCGGGGGAGGGGACGTACGGCAGGATCAGCAGGCCGTCGTTGTCGAGTGCGTCGGCGGCCGGCTCGGCGGGCCTGCGCGCGGTCGCCTCGGGTACGGCGGCGGGTCGGGCCGGGGCCACCCGGGCCGTGTCGGGCGGCCGGCGGTGGCAGGTGTCGCAGAAGCCGGTCACCATGATGGCGCCGCCCGTGCAGTCCGGTCTCGGGCACGGCGCCGGTGGGGACGTCATGACGCGGAAGCACCTCCCTGTCCCTGTCGGGGAGGTGCCCCGCGGTCGACATGGCGGGTGTAGGCCTCCACGGCGGCCTCGGCGGCTCTCACGTCGCACGGCCTGGCCTGCAACAGTTCGTGCGCGCGGAGCCGGAGCGCGTCCAGAGCCAGGTCCTCCTCCTTGCCCTGCACGGAGTCGAGGTGCAGGACGTGGTAGCTGCGCAGCCTGCCGTCGAGTTCCTCCCGCCGGTCGCGGAGCCGGTCGAGTGTGCCGATGGCCGTGGTCATACGCGCGACCACCCGGTCGGCGAGCCGCTCGTAGCGGACCAGGTCCCGGACCGGGCCGCTGTCGCCGTCCTGCGCGAGTCTGAGCGTCGCCAGTGCGGCGTGGGCTCTCACCAGGTCCGCGTCGGCGGGCCGGACGCCTTCGGCCCGCACGGCGGCCATGTGCCGGCGCAGGGTCTGGGCGAGGGGCCCGGTGATCTGTTCCAGCCGCTCGACGAGACGTGCGCGGCGTTCCCGTTCGGGCTCGACGACCAGTTCGTGGCGGGCTCGACGGTAGGTGGCGCCGGGGGTGCGGAAGACCAGCAGCAGGCGGTTGCCCTTGGCACGCAGGGTCTTGAGGAGGTCCAGCAGGGCCGGCGGGTCGGCGGCCTCGTCGACGCCGACGACGATCAGGGTGAGGGTGACGTCCGCGGCCCTGATCCGTTCGGCCACCGGGTCGGCCGGGTGCTGCCACAGTCCCATGCGCTCGGCGATCCGCTCCCCGATCCGGGTGGAGGTGAGCCCCGCCGCGTCCACGGCCAGGTCGTGACCGCCGGCCGACGGGACGGTGCCGGGCGGATCGAGGGAAGCCCGGTTCACGGAGGCCGCGGTGCGTAACTCCCGGTCGGCCAGGGTGATGGCGCGGCGCAGGGTGGCGGCCCGCACCGCGTCGTCGGCGGGCACGAGGCTGATCTTCACCTGCTGTCCGTCGTCCTGGAGCCAGTCGGTGAGGCGCTGGGCGAACGGCTCGTCGAGCAGGGCCTCGGCCGCGTCCTTGCGCGTGGACCTGAGCCGGTCGTCGACGGCCGTCCTTCCCCGCGTCCACCGGTCGACCTGGGGGAGGTGCCGGACGATGGTCTCGGCGGGGCTCATGAAGGAGAACAGGTTCCCGTGCCGGTCCCCGATCCCGCTGAGGACCATCCCGATGACCTTTCTGGTCACCGTGTCCATCACGCCCGAGCCGCTGCACCCCGCACTGGCGAGTTCGCCGGGGCTCGTCGGGCTCAGCTGGACCTGCCCGTCGCGACCGCAGCCGCCGACGATGACGGCACGGAACCATATGCCGCCGTTGTGGTCGTAGGGGAAGCCGTACATCTGCACCGCGCGGTCGGGTGCGGAGAGCCGATGCAGCAGTGTCGTTTCAGCGGCAGGCCTCGGCCGCTCGAGCCGCAGGAGTGCCACATCCCCGCTGGGATCCCCGTCGGCGTCGCGGGTGTTGGGCACGTACGCGTCCCCGTCGACCCGTGCCGTCACCGAGGGCACCGCGAGACCGGGCGCCGCTCCCACGAACTCCGCGGTGAACCGCGCGTCCCTGTCCTGGACCACGTGCGCACAGGTGAGAACCCGGTCCGGGCTCAGCAGAATGCCGGCGCCCGCGATCTTCCCGTCCGCCCGCCGGATGCGCACCGCCCAGCAAGGCGTTCCCAGTGACGAACCATCATCGACACCCCCGTCGGCCGCCATACCAGAACTATACGAGCGCAAGGTCCTGCCGCATACTGGGGCGGCAAGGGATCAACGAGCCTACGGGGGATGCGAGTTGACGGACGGGCCGGGATTCGTGGGGCTGACCGAGGTGATCCGCCAGATCCGGGGCGAACTGGAACGGGCCCGCGACGAGGCACAGGGCCGGGCCCTGGGCTTCACCGTGGAGAAGGTGAGCCTGACGTTCACGGTGCAGGTCCACCAGTCCGGAACAGCCCGCGGCGGGGTGCGCATCGGCGTGGTGACAGCCGAACTGGGTGGATCGGTCGACCGTCAGACGACCCATCAGGTGCAGGTCGAACTGAAACCGGAGACGAGTTCGGGAGGACGGATCTCGGTCAGCCGGAACGAGGACCATGCGGCCCCGGAGCCGGACGACGGGAACACCCGCTAGGACCGTGTCCGCCCGGGGACCGGCAGGGCGGAGCGGGGTTCGGTGGTGACGGCGTGAGCGAGGAAACCCCTGTGCGCCGACTCGCACACCTCTGCGATCATCCCCGAATGGCGCACAGTCTCGAATCGCTGGTCATCCGGCACACCCACCGCCTCCCCACCCCCAGGGGCTCCGCCGGGGAAGGGGCCACCGCCGCGCGGCAGTTCGACGCGGCGCTGACCTCCGTGGGGTTCAAGCTCTCGGCGGAGCTGCTGGAGCGGCTCTCGGGGCTGTCCGAGGCCGCGGTCGTGCACACCGCCGGGCGGACGCTGCGCACCGTGAGCGAAATGGTGGGCGACCACGTCCGGCACAACGCGTACTTCATCGACTTTCCGGCGAACGTGCCGGACACCGAGGAGTTCTGGATGCGGTGCGTGACGAAGGCGCTCGGCGACGACACGTCGCGTGAGAACGTGCTGACGCAGCTGGCCCACGGGGTGCTGGACCTGCTCAGCCTCCCCACGTACGGCCGCTACCAGCACACCTACGAGGAGATGCTCGCGGCGCAGGACGAGCTGATCGCCTCCGCGGGCGACCGGGTGACCGTCCTGCACCTCGGGCGGGACCTGGACGACGAACTCACCGACCTCTACCTGGCTCTCGCGGGCAGCACGACGCCACTGGGCGAGGACCACCTGCGCGACCTCAGGACCCTCGCCGAGCGGTGCGCGCCCGGCCCCCAGCCGGAGTCGATCCCGGTCCGCGAGAACCGGGCCGTCGTCAACGAAGCCCGTCTCGCGGCCGGCGCGGACCTCCTGCTGGACACCGTCACCGATGTGCTGCGGCTGGCCTGCGCGCTGTCGGGCGGCGACGTGACGCTGCAGGAGCCGACCCGGTTCCGGGCCCTGTCGCGGCCGGCCCGCCGTGCGCTGCTCGCGGGCCTCGACGCCGTGGTCGCGGCGAACCCCGCCAAGCTGGCCGACGTGCACGCGCACCGCGAGCCGTTCAAGCGGCTCGGTGAGCGTCTCCACCCGCACGAGTACCCGCGCTGGCCGCACGCCGCCGACGTGTTCGCCGTGGCGCGGGGTGAGAAGGAGGCCCGGTCCTTCGACAGCCGCCTGGAGAAGCTGCTCGACGAGTACGACGTCCTCGGCGCGGTGCGGCTGCTGACGTCCGCTCCTGGCAAGCTGTTCCGTGCCCTGGACCTCCTGCTGCGCATCGCCGCCGACCAGGACGAACGGGACGCGGTGCTGGCCGCCGCGGTGCGGGTCGCTCCGGAGGTCTCCGGCCGGGTCGTTCTGTCGGTCCGCGAGCACTTCCAGAACCGGGAACGACAGACCGCCGAACCCCGGATCTTCGTCAACCGCCGGGGCCGCGGCTGGGTGACCCCCGATGACCGGCGACCCGTCCCCGCCGCCGACCGCGATCGTCTGATCGCCGCCCTCGACACCGAGCTGCGCCGCCGGCTCCCGACACCGGACCGGCTGCTGCTCGGCCCCGACGTCCTCGACGTGGCGCTCCCGCTCAGCGGCCGGGCGACCGCGGCCGGGCTCGGCGTGCTGCCGCGGGGTTCGGTCTCGGCCGTCGACGGCGAACACCTGCGCTTCTTCGTGTACTGGAAGGAGACCGAGGACCGGACCGACTACGACCTCTCGGCACTGCTTCTCCACGCCGACTACAGCACCGACTCGTGGCTCTCCTACACCTCCCTCAAGGCTGTCGGGGGTGAGCACTCGGGCGATGTCACCGAGGCGCCCGAAGGCGCCTCGGAGTTCATCGACCTGTCCCTGGACCGCGTACGCAGCACGTTCATCGTTCCGCAGGTCAACATCTACGCCGGCGAGGGTTTCGAAGAGGTCGAGGAGTCGTTCTTCGGCTTCATGCTGCGCGACGGTGAGCAGAAGGGCCGGCCGTTCGAGCCGCGCACGGTGCGGATGAAGTCGGAGCTTCGCGGGGCGGGCCGAGTGGCCCTGCCGCTGGTGTTCCGGCGCGAGGACGACGGCCGGTGGCGCGCGAAGTGGCTGCACCTGTATCTCAGGGGCATCTCGTCGGCCAACCGGGTCGAGGAGAACCAGGTGTCGGTGTCGAAGGTGGTGCGTGCCCTCGTGGAGCGCGAGCACCTGACGGTGCGGTACCTGGTCGACCTGATGTCCGGCGACACCACGGCCGTGGAGCTGTGGGACGGCGGGCCGGTGCCGGACGAACCCGTGACGTACGTCGGTCTCGAACGGCCCGAGGGACTGCACCCGGACTCCCGGGTCGTCACCCTCGAAAACCTGCGCGACCTGATCCCCGGCTGAGTGCTAGCGTTGCCCATGGCGAGGCCATGAAGGGGCTTCCTTCTCAACTCCTTTCTGAAACGAGTTCCTTCGCTTTCCTCGCCGACGACATCGCTCCGGGCGGTGCCCGCGCTCACCGCGCGAGCGCCGCCCGGAGCCGTTTCGAGGGCCTGTCCGCGTGACCCCGGCCGAAGCCGAGGTGCCCGGAGAAGGGCCCAGGGGAGGTCGAAGCGGTCCGGTCCAGCGGGCGGGGTCACGCGTCACGGCCGCGAGAAGCATCGGCGACGGAGGCAGCGCCCGGCGCGTGTGGCGTGGTGCCGGAGGGCCGGCCTCCCGACGGCCGTACGCCAACGGCACGTACGCCTACGACCGCCGAAGTACCCGGCGCGAGGCTTCGGGCACGCAGGTGGGTCTCGTCGTCGCTTCGCGGAGGGGCGGGGCGAAGGCCCTGGTGACAGGTCGGACGCGTGGGTCGCCGACAACTGCGTCCCGTAACCTCGTGCCCACGGAAGTGGGTTGTCGTACGTATCCATACTCAGGAGGCGATGGTGTTCGGAAAGGGCACGCCGTTGCTCGCGGGCGCCGTGATCGTGGCCTGCGTGGTGCTCGTCGGCCCCAGCGCACCGGGCGATGACAGAATCGGCAGGTCACTGCCCGCCGACGCTGCCAAGGACGTCGTACCGAACCGGGTCATGACGTGGAACATCTGCAACCCCTGCGAGACGAGCGACGTCGACCGGGCAGCGGAGATCGCCACGTACGCGCCCCAGGTCATCGGCCTGCAAGAGGCCTGCGCGCGCGACGTCGAGAGGATCCGGGATCATCTGGAGAGCCTCTACGGGCTGGTCTACCACGTCGAGTACGGGAGCGTCCTGCGGAACTGGGGCCGCTGCGGGGGAGTGCCGTGGAGTCCGGGAGCCTACGGTCAGGCGGTGCTCTCGGCGGCACCGATGACCGACCGCGTCAACGTGGAGTACCCCGACGGCGGATCCGAGGACCGTGGGTACATGGCAGTCACCACCGTGGTGGGCGGCCGGTCCGTGCGGGTCTTCAACACACACCTCGCCGAACGGCGCCAGGAAGCGGTCCGAGCGGAGCAGATCGGCGTACTCGCCGCGGAGGTCGCCCGGCACGACCGCGCGATCGTTCTCGGCGACTTCAACGCGGTGCCGGACGCCCCCGAACTCACCCCGATGTGGGCACTGGCCGCGGATGTGGACCCCCAGTGCGTCCCGCGCCCGCCGACACCTGCGACACGACCACCGATTGGCGGAGCAAGTTCGACTACGTCTTCCTGCGAGGCATCACCGCGCTCAACCACCGCGTGCAACCCACCCCGTACTCGGACCACGACATGCTGCGCACCGACCTGGCCGGAACGTGAGGCGTGGTTCCGGCTTCGAGTCAGAATGCCCATGCAGCGTGGTCGAGAGCACGGCCGCAGAAACGTCCGGCAGGTCCGGTTGGGACGCCACCACGGCGGGATCGCGGAGTCGGCGGGTGCCGCCGAAGCCTCACGAAGGACGTGGCATCGAGTGATGCGGTTCAGAGGCGCTCACGGGTGAACGTCATGTGCGTGACTCCGCTGGGCGAGGAGGCGGCCTCGATCTCGTAGCCCTTCTCGAGGCCCTCCAAGCCGTCCCAGAGGCGCACGCCGCGACCGAGCAGGATCGGGACCACCACGACGTGCATGTGGTCGATGAGCCCGGCGGCGAGGAAGTCACGGATCGTGGTGGGTCCGCCGCCGATGCGTACGTCCTGGCCGCCCGCGGCCTCGCGGGCCGTCTCGAGCGCCTCGGCGGGCGACGTGTCGAGGAAGTGGAACGTGGTGCCGCCCTCCATCTCGATCGAGGGGCGGGGGTGATGGGTGAGGACGAAGGTCGGTGTGTGGAAGGGCGGGTTGGGACCCACCACCCCTTCCACTGCGGGTCCTCGTGCCATCCGGGATACCCGAACTTCCCGGCACCCATGATCTCGGCGCCGATGCCAGGTGTGAACTGCCGCACGTAGACGTCGTCGAGACCACCGGTCCCGCCGGACCGGGCGGTCAACTCGTGCCACCACCGGGTGGCGAACATCCACTCGTGCAGCCTTTCGCCGGCGTGGCCGAACGGCGCGTCATGGCTCTGACCCACACCGGTGGCGAAGCCGTCGAGCGAGATGGAGAAGTTGTGGACACGGGCGAGTGACATGGCGGGCGACTTCTTTCCTCGTGCCGGCCGAGCGTCGTCGGGTCCACTCGGTCGAGCGCCAATGACGGCTGCCCTGGGGGCGCCGGGCCTACGGATACGACTTGTCGGACGCCGACAGTCCCTCCCTACGGCTCCTGGGCCGAAGTGTGTCGGCAGCGTACAGCGAGGGCCGCGATGTCGTCGTCGAGCCTGCCGCCGCTGTAGCGGAGCAGGTCCTGGTGGAGCTGGTCCAGCAGCCCACGGGGCGGGGCCGCGCCGTGGTGCTGCATCCAGTCCGACAGGGGGAAGAACGCGCCGGAACGGTCGCGGGTCTCCGTGACGCCGTCGGTGTGGAGCAGCATCTGATCGCCGGGGGCGAAGGAGACGGTGTCGACGTGGTAGTGGTCCCCGAGGAGCGCCGCGAGGTTGAGCGGCGTGGAGGGGTGGCTGGGCTCGAGCACGTGGACCTGCCCGCTCCGTACGAACACCGGTGGAGGGTGCCCACAGTTGAGGATCATGACGTTTGCGCCGCCGTGCGGGATCTCGGCGATCAGAGCGGTGGCGAAGTGCTCCGGCTGATCGTCGGCGGGGATCGCGACGCTGTAGCGGGTCATGGTGATCTGCAGACGGCGGACGAGACCCGTCAGGTCCGGCTGGTCGTAAGCGTTCTCCCGGAAGCAGTTGGTCACGGCCGCGCGCTCCCACCGCTGACAGGCCCTTGCCGCGCACGTCGCCGATGAGAAGGCGGACTCCGTACGGCGTGTCGGCCGCCTCGTAGAAGTCGCCTCCGATCCGGGCCTGCTCCTGGGCCGCCAGGTAGAGCGATTCGATCTCGACGTCCTGGATACGGCGTGGCAGCGGGCGCAGCAGCACCTTCTGCGCCGCGTCCGCGACGAGCCGGACCTGGAAGAGAGTCTCCTCCCGCTGGAGCCGGAGATGGCTCGCATACGCGGCCGCGAGGGTGACCGCGGCGATCGCGGCAGCCGTGTAGGGCGTCCCCAGATCGCTGTGGAAGAAGCTGATGCCGAGCATGACCAGAAGGCAGAACGCCCCCAGCAGGACCGTCGGGAGGACGGGCCACATCGCGGCTGCGAGAGCGGGTGCCGCGGGCAGGAGGCGGCTGAAGGCGATCTCCCTCGGAGTGGAGAACGCCAGACCGGTGATGAGGACGGTGACAAGCACCGGCGACAGCAGCACGGCCTGCCGGTGGCCACCGTAGGGACGGTGGCGGTGTCGATGCCGCCCTGACTTGATCACAAAACGGATCCTATCGGGACGAAATGCGTGGGGACGAAGTCCGCCACTCGCCGATCGGTCGTCGGCGGTGCGGCGCATCCGATCCATCTCTCGAACGGCGACCACAGGTTCCGAGCGCCCTGAGGACGGACGGATGGACGACCGGCGGAAGCTGTCACGACACCGCGGACGCTCGCGTGTGGTGGCGGTGAACCGACCGGCCGGATGTCGGCCGACGAGCGCGTGGGTGAGCGCGAACAGCGCGTGATCATCAGCAGGGTCGGGTCGGCGGCTGCCCCGAAGGCTCCGACCGCTGCCTTCCCCCTGTTGGGACCGCGACCGGCGATGTCGAGTCGAACGCGCCGGGTCCACTCTGTGCGGGCACGGTTCTCCGTTCGGCCGGCGGTGCGGATGCGGGGCGCCCCCCGTCCGAACGGCGCGCCGCGCGTCGGCACAGGCGGGACATGGAGACGTAGAAGCGGTCGGGAAGGAACACCGCGTCCGCGATGATCATCGCTCCGGAGAAGAGAGGCAGCCCCATCAGCAGGGCGATGCCGATGTGCATGCCCAGCAGCAGAGTCAGAACGGGATACTTCAGCCTGCCGAAGAGCACGAACGGGAAGGCCACCTGCAGGAGCACCGTCAGGTAGCCGGCGACAGCGACCAGGAGCGTGTACTCGGCCACGAACTGGGAGAGGGCGGGCCAGGGCCGGAAGAGTTCGAGGTTCAGGGCGTAGTGGAGCGCGGTACCGCCGCCCCAGGAAGCGCCCTGCACCTTGTACAGGCCCGCTGACCCGTACAGGAAACAGACCTGTGCCGCGATGACGAACATTCCGCAGTTGTGCACGACCGTGACCAACGCCGTTCGCGCGTCGTGGAGTTCTCGCACCGTCGGACTGCTGCGCGGTGCCGGCGCGCCGCCCTTCCCCTGTGCCTTCCGCCGGATTCTGCGCGCGTCGAGGGACCAGCGCCGACCGCACCCGGTGAGGACGAGGTAGAGGGCCATGAGCAGGATTAGGTTGTCGCCCCCGTCCGTCATGAAGATCGCCCGGCCGTGGAAGGAGGCCACCACGACGGCGAAGAGGACGGACACGGCGCGCGTCCGCCAGCCGAGCGTGAACAGCGCCGAGGCGAGGAGAGCCAGTCCGTAGCAGCATTCGAAGTAGGCCCGGCTGTCGGAGAGGCCCAGGATGCTGTTCCACCCCGTCTGCTCGAAGAGTTCTTGCGCCAGTGCGGGCGTCCACGGAGAGCCGGGACCCCAGATCTCGTTCCGGTGCGGGAACTCGCGCAGCAGGAAGACCAGGTACAGCAGTCCGTAGCCGATACGCAGCACCGACGCCGCGTACAGGGACACAGGGCGACCGGTCACGAGGTCCCACACGGCGGTGACCCGGTCGGCGAGCCACCGGTGGGCAACGGTGGACGTGGTCCCTCGGGAGTCACTTCTCATGGCCGGTCACCTTCCACCAGGGCAGGAGCCGGTTCTCGACCGGCGTGGGGCGGCGATTGCCTTCGGCGACGTCGGGCGCGGTGATGGGCAGCGTGGCGACGCGGAGTTGAACGAAGTCGAAGGATCCACCGCCGTGGGCGGCGACGCGGTCCGCGGCGATGTTGCCCAGGTACTTCCGCATCATCACGGCGCGTTCCGTGCGAGCCTTGTCCTCTCCTCCGTGCGAGTCGACGTAGCCGGCCCAGGCGCGGCGCAGCATGTTCTGTGCCGTGTGACTCGGGAACGGTTGGTGTACGACTGCGGCGGTGTCCACGGCGGTGAGGTCGAACCAGGGGCTCACCCGTACCGATCCGTCGGAGCGGGTGTGCGCGGTTCGGGCCAGGATCTGCCGGTTCACGGATTCGGGATCCGGGGCGAAGAGCCGCCAGTTCTGTTCGAAGTAGGGGTACACCCAGGTATTGATCATCGGGCTGTATCGCTTGGAGACGGGGTTGGCCGGTGCCACGTGAAGGAACACCAGAAGCACGTGGACGACACTCGCAGTCAGACACAGAAGCACGGCGGTGCACAGCCCGGCTCTGAGCGCACGGACACCTTTCGGCGGTCCGGGGGGCTCGGTCATGGCGTCAGGACATACGTGTGCGGCCGGTCCGGATTCGGAATGCTGGATTTCTTCCACGTCCGCTGATTCAATTCCGCTCGACACCGCCTACCTGTCTTTCTCTATCGGCTGCTCGCATAGGCTGCTGCTCGCATTGGCTGTTCGCCGGCTGCCACCGACGGCGCGCGGCGGAATCGATGAGGATTCCGCGCGCGCGTTATCCGGTGAGCCAACCGGCCGTGACGCGCTGCCTAGCCCGCGTGGCTCTTGGAGTGGTCGTCGCCACCCTGGTAGCCCTTGGGCGCGTCGTCGTAGCCGAAGTTGTCGTCGTGCTGCTTGTCGTGGTCGTGCTTGTCGTGGTCGCGCTCACCGGGCCCGACGTACTGCCCGTGATCGGGCTTGCCGCCGTGGTCCGGCTTGCCGCCGTGGTCCGGCCTGCCCTTGCCGTCGTGCTCGGGTCCGCCCGGCGCCTGGTCGTGCCCGCCGTCGTGCCCGTTGTCGTGTCCGGCGTCGTGTCCGGCGGTGGTGTTCCCGGCCGTGTTTCCGCCGGTGGTGTTCCCGGCGATGTTTCCGCCGGTGGTGTTGCCGGCGGTGTTGCCCGCGATGTTTCCGGACGTGTTGCCGGCGGTGTTGCCCGAGGTGCCGCCGGTCTGGACGACCGGTCCGCCCAGGAGGCCGCCACTGATCAGACTGCCGCCCAGAAGGCCGCCGCCGGTGGTGTTGCCGGCGGTGGTTCCGGTCGTCGTGCCGGTGGTGGTTCCGGTCGTCGTGCCGGTGGTGGTGCCGGTGGTGGTTCCGGTCGTCGTGCCGGTGGTGGTGCCGGTGGTGGTGCCCGTCGTCGTGCCACCTGTGGTGGCGGCGGCGCACCCGCCGAGGAAGATCCTGTTGTTGTTGAGGGTCACGGAACCTACCTGGGCCAACAGCCGGCCCTCGACGTTGGTTCCTTGGTTCGCGGTGATCGAGTTCTCGGCCATCAGGGTGCCCACGAAGCTGGTGGTGACGCCGAGCGACGCGTCTTCGCCGATCTGCCAGAACACGTTGCAGGCCGAGGCGCCGTTGGTGAGGAGGATCCGACTGGAGGTTGCCGTCGTCAGGGATTCGGGAATCTGGAAGACCCAGACCGCGTCGGAGCTTCCCTGACCGTCCAGGACCAGGTCGCCGGTGATACCGACACCGGCCGTGGCGCGGTAGACGCCGGGAAGCAGTGCCGGACCCCCGCCGATTCCGGCCGGAAGGGCGAAGTCAGGCGCCTGGCCTGCGGCGTTGTTGTACGCCACGAGGAGGTCGGACTTGGCCTGGAGGGCCGCGGCGTCCGCGGCGTGGATGGCACCTCCCACCTGGCCGGGCGGGAATCCGGTGATGGACGGGTTCGGGTGCGTTCCGAGGTCGTGCGCGAGCACCGAGTTACCGGTGTTGGTGACTCCCTGACCCGCCAGCACGGAATAGCTGGCGGCGGTGCCGAGAGGCACGGGCAGTGCGATCGCCGACGCGGCCGTCGGCGTCAGGAAGACCATCGCAGCGGAAACCGTTCCGGCGAGGGCCGAGGCCAGCAAGCCGGACAAAGTGCGGCGGTGAGCTGCTTGAGGAATCTTCAGCTTCATCGAAAGGCCATTTTCTGTGGGGGCCGTGGCGTTCCGGGTCCTACCGATCAACCAGGAAGCCTGTTGCTGGTGCCGCATATTACGCAGAAATATCCTGGCTCCGAGAGGAACGAGACCGGCGAAATCGCCACTCATTCAATCGGAGCACAGTGCTACGGAAATACGTTGAATGACATTTCCGACCATTCGTCGCGCATTCGCACGAGCGGGTCCGCGGCGGCGAATGGCACTCTCGGTCCAGGCCACGTCGCCGGTCAGCCAGGCCTCGTCGCCGGTCAGTACGGCCGGCGCGTCCAGCGCGGCGGTCGGTACGGCAGGTCGCGCACCGGGATCACGGGAGCGGGGCCACCACGCGTCGTCCGGTAGCGCCGGTGCACGAGCGCCGGGCGTCGGCGGCGGACGGACGTTCCAGGGCGCCGGGACATCAGGTGTCGTGAGTCCCGTGTGACACCACGTTTCCTCGCGGGCCGGGTGGGAGCGGCAGCGGACTCTGCCGTTCGCCGACCATGAGTCACCATGCGCGCGTCCGGGAGTGGCGCGACCGCGACGTCGTAGATCCGAAGGGGCACCGGATCGGTTCCTCGGAAGCGATCCACGTGGACGCCGTCACCGGTCGGCCGACCATGGCGACCGTCCGCACCGGCCTCCGGCGACGTCCTGGCGGCGAGCGCGAGGCCGCCGTCCTCGGTTGGTACGGCGTGTCCCACCAGCCGGGCGCCGGCGGCGACCGGCGGCTCGCGCGCCGGTGGCGGCAAGGCTCCCGGAGCCCGACCGAGCCTGGCCCGGTGACTCCTCGACAAGCTCCTGCGGGAGGCAAATGCCAAGGTAATCGTCCGCTTCCGATACGCGCGGACATGGCGGCATGGCGCTTGATCGACAAGCGTGCCGTCGTGGCAACCTTCGCGCGAGAGCAGTGACTTGGAAACGGATCCGGAGGTATACCGCCCGTGGCGGCGAACAGCAATCCCACCGTCAGGAGACGGCGCCTGGGAGCGGAACTCCGTCGGCTCCGTCAGGCCAGTGGGCTGAAGAGCACGGAGGTGGCCGAGCGGCTCATGGTCTCCCAGCCCAAGATCAGCCACCTGGAGAACGGCCGCCGCGCCATCAGCCCCCGCGACGTACGTGATCTGTGCGCGATCTATGGAGTGACGGACCAGCAGGTCATCGACGCGCTGATGCAGATGGCGGAGGAATCCGGACAGCAGGGCTGGTGGAACGTCTACGGCGACGTTCCCCAGAGCGTCTACATCGCGCTGGAGACGGATGCCGCCACCGTCCGTGCCTATGAGCCCCTGACGATCCCCGGCCTGTTGCAGACCCCGGCCTACGCCCAGGCCGTGATCAGAGCAGCAATGCCTGCGCTCACCGCCGCGCGGGCCGCCGGCCGCCTCAAGGTGCGGCTCCGCCGTCAGCACCGGATCTACGACCCGACCCGCCCGCTGCGCCTGTGGGTCGTCCTGGACGAATCGGTACTGCGCCGCGTCGTCGGCAGCCCCGACATCATGCGCGAACAGCTGGAGCACCTGAACGCGATCAGTGCCGAGCCCCACATCACTGTCCAGATCCTCCCCTACGCCGCGGGGGCCCACCCCGCCCTCTCGGGGCAGTTCTCCATCCTGAGCTTCGCCGACACCCCCGAGGCCGTGGTGCACGTGGAGCGGTTCTCCAGTGATCTCTACCTGGAGAAGGCGTCCGACGTGCGGCACTTCGGCGCGATGTACGAGCACCTCCAGACCCAGGCGCTCTCCCCTGACGACAGCCGCGACTTCGTCACCGACACGGTCAAGTCGTACATCGACGCGGCGAGTCGACCGGCCTGCCCCGCACCCAGGTCCTGGACGCTCTCTGAAACGCTGCACTTCGAGTGAAGCAATATCTACGCTCGTGAGGTGAGAGTTTTACGGACCATGCGGTGAGAGATTTTGTCGCGATGGGCGGAGCGGAATTCTTCGACGCGCGCAGGCCGTTCCGGCGTGCTACTGTCTTCCTCAGTTGCAGTTGTGGTTCCCAAAACTTCAAGTGCCCTCACCCGGTTCCTTCGGGTGGGAGCACTTTTGTATGCCGGTTATTTTTCCGGGCGGGGTAATCATCGCGGCGACACGGCGTCCGCGCAGTGCGGATTCCGATGTATTGCCCCAAAGGAGATATGACATGGCTGCTGGTACCGTGAAGTGGTTCAACGCGGAAAAGGGCTTCGGCTTCATCGAGCAGGACGGTGGCGGCCCGGACGTGTTCGCCCACTACTCGA
This sequence comes from Streptomyces phaeoluteigriseus, assembly GCF_001896135.2. Taxonomy (GTDB): domain Bacteria; phylum Actinomycetota; class Actinomycetes; order Streptomycetales; family Streptomycetaceae; genus Streptomyces; species Streptomyces phaeoluteigriseus. The sequence continues at coordinate 1,012,555 of NZ_MPOH02000019.1, read as the reverse complement.
ACATCGCCGCGCAGGGCTTCCGTGAGCTGCTCGAGGGCCAGAAGGTGACCTTCGACATCGCGCAGGGCCAGAAGGGCCCGACGGCCGAGAACATCGTTCCGGCCTGACGCTGACGCACACTCTGTAGCTGGGGCCCGCATCCTTCGGGGTGCGGGCCCCAGCTGCACGCGTATCCCGCAGCGGTCGCGTCCGTGGGACGGCTCGGAGGAATCCGTGGTCCCACCACAGCGACTCCTCCCTTCTGGGATGCGGTTGAATTTGAAAAGCTGCACCGCGGTCGGCGCCCGGACGTTACGTCCCATCGCGTCACGCATTTCAGCACCTCGGCCCGCGTGAATATCCGCCGGCCGAAATTGCTCTCTTTTGTCATCGGTCCATACCTGTGATTCTCCATGCCGCTCATCGCTGCGGGAATTCCTTGATATGCGCCGCATCGAGGAAGGTTCCGCATGAACCGCACGTACACGAACGACCGTCCCGCCCGCTCCCGTGACGGCCGTGCCGACGCCGGAAGGCGTGGCAGCCGCTTCGACTCGCAGGCGCCCCGCCGCTCCGGCGGTTACGGCCGTCGGCCCGCCGCACTGCAGGGTGAGTTCGCGCTCCCCGAGACGATCACCCCCGCGCTGCCCGCCGTCGAGGGCTTCGCCGATCTCGACATGCCCGAGCAGCTGCTGGCCGAACTCGGCAGGCAGGGCGTGACGGCGCCGTTCCCGATCCAGGGCGCGACGCTGCCGAACTCCCTGGCCGGCCGTGACGTGCTGGGCCGCGGGCGCACCGGGTCCGGCAAGACCCTGGCCTTCGGCCTCGCCCTGCTCGCCCGCACCGCCGGACAGCGCGCCGAGCCCCGCCAGCCGCTGGGGCTGATCCTCGTACCCACGCGTGAGCTGGCGCAGCAGGTGACCGACGCGCTGACCCCGTACGCCCGCTCCGTGCGGCTGCGGCTGGCCACGGTCGTGGGCGGGATGTCGATCGGCAAGCAGGCCGGTGCGCTGCGCGGCGGGGCCGAGGTCGTCGTCGCGACGCCCGGGCGGCTCAAGGACCTCATCGACCGTGGCGACTGCCGGCTGAACCACGTGGGCATCACGGTGCTGGACGAGGCCGACCAGATGGCCGACATGGGCTTCATGCCCCAGGTCACCGCGCTGCTCGACCAGGTGCGTCCGGAGGGGCAGCGGATGCTGTTCTCCGCCACCCTGGACCGTAACGTCGACCTGCTCGTGCGCCGCTACCTGACCGACCCCGTCGTGCACTCGGTCGACCCGTCGGCCGGTGCGGTCACGACGATGGAGCACCACGTCCTGCACGTCCACGGCGCCGACAAGCACGCCGCCACGACCGAGATCGCCGCCCGCGAAGGCCGCGTCATCATGTTCCTGGACACCAAGCACGCCGTCGACCGGCTCACCCAGGACCTGCTCAACAGCGGGGTGCGGGCCGCCGCGCTGCACGGCGGCAAGTCGCAGCCGCAACGGACCCGCACGCTGGCGCAGTTCAAGACGGGGCACGTCACCGTACTCGTGGCCACCAACGTCGCCGCGCGCGGCATCCACGTCGACAACCTCGACCTCGTCGTCAACGTCGACCCGCCGACCGACCACAAGGACTACCTCCACCGCGGCGGCCGTACCGCCCGCGCCGGCGAGTCCGGCAGCGTCGTCACGCTCGTCACCCCCAGCCAGCGTCGCGGCATGGCCCGCCTCATGTCGGACGCGGGGATCCAGCCGCAGACCACCCAGGTCCGCTCGGGCGACGAGGCCCTGAACCGGATCACCGGCGCCCAGGCCCCCTCCGGCATCCCGGTCGTCATCACCGCACCGGTGACCGAGCGTCCCAAGCGCAGCGCCTCCTCCCGGGGTCGCCGCCGCCCCGCCTCGGCGACCCGGCGCACCCCCGTACGCCAGGCCGTCGTCGGCGCGGTGGCCTAGAACCTTCGTGCTCCGGAAGCCGGTCCATCTCTGCAGGAGGCACCTTTTGACGCTGGTTCAGACGCAGCCCCGCCCGGCGGACGCCGACCCCACGCACGGGACGGCGGTGGAGGTCATGGACGCGGCCGGACCGCAGGTGTGTGACGACATGAGCGTCGAGGTGGCGCTGGCCGTCATGGCCGCCGCCCGCACAAGCCGGCTGGTCGTCTGCGACCAGGACGGCCAGTGCACCGGCCTGGTCACCCAGGCCGAACTCACCGCCGTGCGTGACGGCTCCGCCTACACGGACCGTGTCCGCCTGCGCGACATCCTCGGCGACCACGGCTCGTTCGCCTCACCCGTGACCACGATGGCCGAAGCCGAGCACGCGATGCGCACCCGTCGGCTCGGTGCCCTGCCGGTGGTCGACGAACAAGGCAGCGCCCTGGGCATCCTCGCCCTCTCCCGCTGAACCGTCCCACCTCTGGTCGGACCGTTCTCCCCTTCTCTCTGTGAGGCCCCATGCGCTGCGTCATCGCCCGCTTCCCCTTCGAACTCACCAAGAGCGGTGTGCTGGAATCGATGAAGGGCGTCAAGCCCGAACCGGCCACCGGCGAGTCCGTCATCATCGGCCGCCGCCACTACCCCGTGAAGCAGGTGGGGCAGGTCATCACCCGCCAGGACCGGCGTGACTTCAGTGCCGCCGAAGTCTTCCGGGCCATGGCTCGGCTCGGCTTCACCTGCCGCCCCCTTCCCGCGGCCGCCCCCGTGGACACCCCCGACCCGCTCCAGCGAGCTTCCGCGATGCTGGGCACTCCCGTATCCGTCTGACGCGGGGAACGCGCCCGAGCCGATGGGCCACTTCGTGGAGGCGGTCCTCGACCACCTCCACGATGAAGCCTCGCCCCACTCGTGGCGAGGATTCGGCGGCTTCTGCGACCAAGTGGCAGGAGGCGCCCGGCAGGGACGGGCTGGTGCCTCTCGCCCAGATAGCCGAAACGGCGTCGACCACGGCCCGTTCACCTCGAAGCTGATCGTGGGCGCTCGCGAGGACATCACCGCCCGGAACTGGGACAGCCTCCATTTCGAGCAGCAGTACTGACCTGCCGCTGGGACCCGCACACGTGTGCCGGCGGAAAGCCCGTCCCGTCACCCCTCGCGGAGCCGGACTGCTCCGCGACCTTGTGCGAATCTCCGCCGCGTCGCCCGCCCTCGGCGGACGGCGGCGGGAGGAGGGCCGGTCGTCGTGGGGAGGGTACCTCC
>NZ_MPOH02000019.1:971975-1009288 GCF_001896135.2 Streptomyces phaeoluteigriseus | reverse complement strand
CCGCAGCCTGTATGACCTCCACCCGCTGCGTGATCGCAGGGCGGGCGGGGTGGGGGTCAGGCTTCGGTGGGGGGTGCCGGGCGGGTGGCGGGGACGGCTCCGTAGCCCATCTGGCTCGGGGTGTCGCCGTCCTGGCCGTAGACCTGGACCTGGTAGTGGGAGACGGTTCCGGACGGTGCGGTGGTGTCCAGGTAGGACATGGCGGTGCCGGGCAGGGTCGACGTCAGCTCGTCCCACACCTGGGTGGCCGGGTTCCAGCGCTGCACCGCGACCGAGGAGGGTGCCGGGCACCACTCGTTCTGGCAGGTCCACTTCCAGGTGAGCAGCACACCGTCCGCGGAGCCGCTCGCGGCCAGCGTCATGGAGGCGCCGTAGCCGTCGCCCGCCCACGGCAGGACCGCGGCCTCGGAGCGCACGCCGGCGGCGTCCACGGCCACGACCGCGTAGTAGGCGTTGGAAGAGGGCGAGGGGGCGGCGGTGTCCGTGAGGGTGGTGCCCGTCACGGGCTGGTCCTGGACCCGTGTGCCCGGGTTGGCGGCGTCGCCCCAGTACCGGTAGACCAGGTAGCCGGTCGCGCCGGGCACGGGCTGCCAGGACAGCGCCGCGTGGTCGCCGTCCTGCCGCGCGGCCAGTCCCGCGGGCCGGTCGGGACGCTCGGTGCCCTCCGGGTACGGGCGTACCGCGCACGTGTCCTCGGAGAGGCCCGAGCGGTCCCCCGCCGCGTTGACGGCGACGGTCCGGTAACAGGAGGGCACTCCGGCCGGTGCTCCGGTGTCCGTCCAGTCCGGGGAGGCCGTCGCGGGGATGTCGGCGGTCTTGAGGTACTCGGCGTCCGTCTCGGTGCGGCGCCAGATCTCGTAGCGGGCCGCCACGGGGTCGTTGACCGGCCAGGTCAGCCGGATGCCGTCGGTGGTGCCCGTCGCGGCCGGCATCTCGGGCGTCTGGGGGGCGGGAGTGGGCTCGTCGGAGACGTCGACCCAGATCGGGTCGCTGTAGCCGCCCACGAAGTTGCGCACCGTCAGGCAGTAACGGGCCATGCGCCACGGGCTGGTGTCGACGTAGTGGGAGTCCGCCGTGTGGAAGGTGTCGACGCTCGCGCACGGGCTGCCGTACGTCGTGCGGTACAGGTAGTAGAGGTAGACCTCCGAGGCCGGGGAGTCGTCCCAGTCGAGGAGGATGCCGCCGTCGACGCGGGTGGCGGTCAGTCCGGTGGGCGTGGACGGCTTGGGCGCCGGCGGGGGCAGCCGCTTCAGCCGGACCACGGTGCCGGAGGAGCGGTTGCCCAACTGGTCCACCGCGACGACCCGGTAGTACGGGGTGGCGTCGGCGGCGACGGGCCCGTCGGTGAGGGTGCAGCGGACCTGCTCGTCGGTGCCGGGCACGGCGGCGCACTGGGGTGTGCGGGGGCTTCCGGAGTTGGTGAACGGGCCGTCGGGGCTGTCGCCGCGGGTGACCTGGTAGCCGGCGAAGTCCTGGTCGTAGCCGGGCCAGCCGTTGGTAATCCAGGTCAGGGTGGCGGTGGTGCCGCCGTCGGGTGCGGTGACCTCGGGCGCGGCGGGTGCGGCGGGGCCGGTGGTGTCCGGCGGTAGCGGGCGGCTGACGGCGACCGGCTCGGTCCACGCCGAGTACGCGCGCGGTGTGTCGGCGTCGACGGCCTTGCCGACGGCGCGCACCCGGTAGTGCCGGGTACTGCCCACGGGCAGGGAGGTGTCGGTGAACTGCGACGAGGTGAGGGGCGCGTCGCCGCCGACGCGCAGGGTCCAGGGGCCGGACGCCGAGGTGGCGGACTGCACCTGGTAGCCGGTGGTCAGGCCGTGGGTGGGGCTGCCGACCGGGTTGTCGGCCCAGTCCAGCGCGGCGTTGTCACCGCTCAGCTCACCCTGGAGCCCGGTGGGCTGCCGCGGCGGGTACAGACCTGTGTCGGGGCGGAGCGCGGAGGCGACGGTCCGGGCGTACTCACCGGACTCGGTGGTGGCCGAAGTGGACTCGTTGCCGGCGGTGTCGACGGCCGTGACCCGGTAGTACGCGGTGACGCCGATCGGGGCTTGCTTGTCGGCGTGGAAGTTGTCCTGGACCACTCGGGCGTCGGCGCTTCGGATCCTGGTCCAGGGGCCGCCGGGGGCGGTGGCACGGTAGACGTGGTAGCCGGCGAAGGTGTCCTGGGTGCTGAAATCGTCGTCCCAACTCGGGCCCCAGCTCAGGTGGTTCTCGCCCAGGTCGTCCTCGGGGTCGGCCACGCCGTTGTCGTTGAGATCGATGTCGCCGTAGCCGTCGGCGCCCAGGACGTCCGGGGCCTTCGGCGGGGTGGTGTCGGCGGGTACGGCCGAGACGTCGGCGGAGGCGCGGGACTGGTTGCCTGCGCGGTCCACGGCGGTGACGGCGAACCAGTACCTGGTGCCGTTGCGCAGCCCGGTCGAGGTGAGCGCGCTGCCGGTGAGCGGAGCGGAGCCACTGATCCGGTGGGCGGTGTCGATCGCCACGGGGGTGCTCGTGGAGCGGTAGACCCGGTAACCGGCCAGGTCGGCCTCGGCGTTGCGGGCCCAGCTGACGGTGGCCCGGCCGTCACCGCGCACGCCTTCACGGCGGCGGGGGCCAACGGGGCGGTCCTGTCCGGGGTGGTCGGGGCAAGGCTGACGGCGACGTTGGCCGAGCCCGTGACAGCCGCGTAGTCGACCCGGAGGGTGTGCGTCCCGGCGGGCACGGTCACCTTGACGCTCGCTCGCTGGGTGGAGGCGTAGTCGCGCCACAGGTTGACGTATCGCTTGCCGTCGATCCACACCCGGACGCCGTCCTGGGCCGCGGTCGTCAGCAGGAAGGGGCCGCCACCGCCGAAGTTCCGGCGCATCGTCCAGCGGACCCCGAAGCGGTCGTTGGGCAGGGATATCCCGGCGGGGTGGCCCCTGCCCCAGCTCTCGTTGACGGAGGCGTCGCACAGTGACTTGCGGGGTGTGCCCGTGAGTGTGGTGTTGGGGTAGTAGTCGGCCTTCCACACTCCGGCGGAGCAGGTCACGGACGCGACCGGCGTCACGTCCGGCCGGGCCTGGGCCGGGGTCGGGGGCTGCACGGTACCGGCGACGAGCGCGGCTCCGGCGGCGGCGGTGACCGGCCACAACAGCCGGTGCGGCGGCCGGACACGGGACTGCGGGGGAACGGGTCTGCCCATACGGGGCGTCATCCTTCCTCAGGCCCGGCACCCCACCTGCGGCAGCACGGCTCGGGTGGTCCACCGGGTGATCGATCTCGGCTTGGCGATGATGGCATGCGAACAGACGTTCGCGGGCGAAATCGTGCGGAACGCCTACCGAAGCGGTCGTCCTACCGAGCTGGACCCCGCCGAACCCCAACCCGCCGAAGCGACTTCCGCCGAACCGACTTCCTCCTCACCGGAACCGGACCCCGCCCGAACCGGACCCGCCACAGCGACTCCGCCGAACCGGATCCGCCTGCCCGCCGACTCCCGGGCGGAGACGGCCGTCTCCGTCAGAGCGCAGGACATCACCCCAGGGGTCATGGCGGTGACCGCCGACGTGGAGGAGAGTTGCCCTCCAGGATCCGTCGAGTGGGGGCACGATGCCGGAGATCGCACTCTCGTCCGGGCCGATCGACTACCAGGACACCGGCGGCACGGGGCCGGTCCTGGTGTTCGGACACGGGCTGCCGATGAACGAGACGCAGTGGCGCAAGGTCGTACCGCTGCTGGACGCGTCGTTCAGCAGGATGCTCGCCCGCATGGTCGCCGCCCGTGAGGCCCAGGAACGGCTGGTGCACGACGCCGCCCACGAGCTGCGGACCCCCCTGACCAGCCTCCTGGCCAACGCCACCGTGCTGCACCGGGTCACCGAACTGTCCCCCGACTCCCGCGACCGGCTCCTCCATGACGTCCAGGACGAGACGCGTGAACTCGGTCACCTCGTCGACGAACTCGTCGAACTGGCCCTGGAGGGCGCCCGCGAGGAGGCCGAGGAACCCGTGGACCTGGCCGAGGTGACCCGCCGCGCGGCGCAACATGTGCACCGGCGCACCGGCCGCCTGGTCCACGTCGACGCCGATGACTGCGTGGTACGCGGCCGCCCCCAGGGACTGGAACGCGCGGTGGGCAATCTGCTGGAGAACGCCGCCAAGTTCGACGCCGACGGCGACGAGCCCGTCCTGGTACGGGTCCGGCAGGGCTCGGTCACCGTCCTCGACCGGGGCCCCGGCATCGCCGACGCCGACGTCCGGCGCGTGTTCGACCGCTTCTACCGGGCCGACGGCGCTCGGCCGTTGCCCGGCTCCGGACTCGGCCTCGCCATCGTCCACGACGTCGCCGAGGCCCACGGGGGAACCGTGTCCGCCGGCGCGCGACCCGGTGGCGGCGCCACGGTGGGCTTCACCGTGAGCCGGTCGCGGCTGTTGCGGTGACTCCCGTGCACGGCACGTGGCGGTCACCGAATGAGCCGGTCCCGGCCGTTGCGGCGACTTCCCGTGCATACGGCACCCGGCGGACACCCGTGAACCGGTCCCCTCCGTTGCGATGACTTCCCGTGCACACGACACGCGGCGGTCGTCAGCGGGTCTGCAGCCATACCGCCAGCAGGCCGACCACCGCGGTGCCGGCGCCGTAGCACGCGCCGCGGAGGAACTGGTCGGCCGCGATGCGGCGGCGGCGGGAGAGCCACCGGGTGATGTCGCTCGTCGCCCGGCGGCAGCGCGCGGCCGTGACGGACAGTCGCCGTCCGACGGCTTCCCGCCGGGGCGGCTCCATGGGGCGCCCCGACCGGGCGCGCCGTGACCTCATGGCTGCTGCACCTGCCCTTCTTCGGAGAGGGTCATCGCGCCGCGAGGGCCGGAACCGACGGGTGGGCGGCCTGGGCGGGGCGGAGCGGGCGGAAGGTGACCCGGCCGTCGGCGTCGACGCGGACGCCGTGCACGGCGGGTTCGGGCAGGCTGTTGTAGTGGAAGGGCGTGGAGAAGTAGTACGCCCCGGTGTCCGGTACGACGACGAGGTCGCCGGTGTCGAGGAGGGGCAGCGTGCGGTCGCGGGCCAGCAGGTCGCCGGCGAAGCAGCAGGGGCCGGCGATGTCCTGGGCCACGGGCGGGCTGTTCTTGGCGTTGCCACCGGGGTCGTAGGCCTCGATCCGCAGAGGCCAGGCGTCGGGGGCGAACACCGTACGGGTGGCGACCTGGGCGCCGGCGTGGGTGATCGCGATGGGGCGGCCGCCGACGGTCTTGGTGTACTCGACGTACGCGGCCATGAAGCCGTTCTTGGCCAGGACGGAGCGGCCGAACTCGGTGACGATCTCGTAGTCGCCGGAGAACAGGGCGGGCGCGTGCTCGCGCAGGCGGTCCACGTAGGTGTCGAAGCCGGGGGTCGTCTCGTCGCTGTCGAAATTGACCGGCAGGCCTCCCCCGATGTCGATGCCGGTGACCTGCCGTCGGCCGAGACGGGCGTTGATCTCCTCGGCGAACGCGACCGCCTTCGCGATGCCCGCGGCGATCAGGTCCAGGGGGCAGCCCTGCGAGCCGACGTGGGTGTGCACCCAGGTGAGCCAGGGGCGGTCCCGGTACGCCTGGAACAGGCGCTCACGGTTGCCTTCGTCCTCCAGCGGGATGCCGAACTTGGAGGTCGCGGTGGCCGTGCTCATGGCGCTGATCGAGCCGCCGCCGACCTGCGGGTTGACGCGTACGCCGAGCCGCGAGCCGGAGGGGCGGGTCGCGAGGATCTCGTCGATCCGCTCGAGTTCCTGGAAGCTGTCCGCGTTCACGGTGACTCCCAGGCCCAGTGCCCGAACGAGTTCCGCCCGGGTCTTGGCCGGGGAGTCGAACACGATGTCCGCCGGGGCGAAGCCGGCCTCCAGGGCCTGGGCCAGCTCGCCGGCGCTGGCGACCTCGCAGCCCATGCCGTTGCGGCGCAGTTCTTCGAGGACGGGGACCAGGCAGTTCGCCTTGGCGGCGAAGGCGTGCAGGACCTGGAGGGAGCCGGGGAACGCGGTCCGCAGGGAGGCGACCGTCCCGTCGACGCCGTCGAGGTCGACGAACCCGGCCAGCAGTGCCGACTCCGGGTCCAGGAGTCCCTGCCGTACGGCTGCTCGCAGTATCCGTTCACGCCGGTCGGCCTTGTTCTCGGCCTGCGTGGAAACACTCATCGCGCACCTTCCCGGAGCCCTGGGTCTCGACCGCGCACGGTTGCCGTGCGGCGGACCACCAGACTCCCTCCGGGGCGGGGCGGGCGTCTTCGTCGGGAGTTCCGGTGTTCCGGCCCACGGTTCTCGCCCTGGGGCGAAACCGCGCGGTGGGGCGGTCACCGTCGTGCGCGGGCACGAAGGAACCGTCCCTTCATCGTGACGGCGCCCGAAGGCTCACGCCTGGCGGCCGCCGTGCTCCAGCAGGCGCAGTTGGAGCTGGGCGAGGAGACGGGCGTCCGGGCTGCGCAGGTCGAGCCCGGAGACCTCGGTGAGCCGGCTGATGCGGTGCCGCAGGCTGTTCGCGTGCACGCCCAGCGCCCGTGCGGTGTCCGGGACATGACCGAAGTGATCGAGGTACGCGCGCAGGGTCTCCACCATCGTGCCGCCGCCGTGCCCGGCGTCGTACGCCACGAGTCGCGCCACGGGCGTGTCCGGTGCCGCCCCCGCCCCTGACCCCGTCCCCGTCAGCGTGTCCAGCATCTGGTTCAGGGCGATCGTCTCGGCCACCTCGCTCGCGAAGGCGACGGTGCGGTGCTCCCCCGGCGAGAGCAGGGCCCGCAGGGCCAGGTCCGCCGACCGGCGGGACTCGGGCAGGTCCGTCAGGGTGCCGACCACCGTGCCCAGGCCGATCCTCGCGTCCGGCCCGAACGTGTCGGTCACCTGCCGGACCAGCGCCGTCCCCAGCTGGGAGACCTGTTCGACGGCCCGCCGGGGGTCCCGGTGCAGCGCGCCCAGCAGGATCAGGGCGCCCCGGTCGACCGGCAGGACGACCGGGGTGACGTCGTACGCGCCGCAGCACACCGCGAGCAGGGCGCACAGCTTCCCGGCCGTCTCCCCCGCCCCGTCGTCCCCCTTGCGGGAGGCCCCGGGGCGTACCGCCAGGACGGCGCAGTGCCCGTGGGCCGGTATCCCGGTGCGTTCGGTCAGTACGGCGGCGGAGCCGCGTCCGTCGAGGAGCGCGCGGGCCGCGTCCTCGGCCAGCCGGGCGTCCGTGCGGTGGGACCGGTGGTGCAGCAGGTGCGCGGCGGCCACCCGTGCCGCCGACCGCAGGGTGTCGGAGGCGTGCGGCGGGAGGTCGGCGCCCGCGGCCGCCACCCAGATCGATCCCAGGACCTCACCGCCCGCGCGGACGGCCACCACCAGGCGTTCGGGGTTCTCCCCGTGGGCCGGCCGGTGGATGACGTCACCGGAACCCCACAGGGCGCGGAAGAATCCGGCCTCCCGCATGGCGGAGACCCGCCACTCCGGCACCCGGCGGCCGAGGATCGTCAGGCGGCGCAGCTCGTCCACGTCCTCCTTCGTCGACGAGTACGCCAGGACCCGGGACTCCAGGTCCTCGATCGTGACCGCACCGCCGACCAGGACCGCGACCGCGTCGGCCAGGCCGTTCAGATCGCCCGGCGTCACGGCGGACGCGGCCGGATCGGCGGGGACTCCGGCCAGGACCAGACCGGCCCGCAGCGCACCCACCAGCTCGGTCCAGCCGAACCATGCCGTACGGAACAGCAGCGCCGTACCGGCGGCCTCGGCGGCCGACCGCAGCGCGTCCGGGGGCCGCCCGGACCTGCCCTGGCCGAGGACCACCGCGGCCGCGCCCGACCGGGCGGCATCGCGGACGACGTCGAGGGCTGCGGCCGACTGCGGGTCCACGCCCACCGCGAGCAGCAGCTGCCCCCGCGACAGCGCCGGCTCCAGCGGGTCCAGGACCGTGACCCCCTCGACCACGACCGCCAGGCCGCGCGGAGCCACGCACAGCTCCAGCGCCCCGGCCCCCATGACCGACAGCAGTTTTTCCAGCGTCGGCCCCGGTGCGGCGTCGTCCCCCGGCCCGCCCATGGCGTTCAGCGCCATCCGGCCCCCCTCTTCGCGTCGGCACGGCATGTGACGCTGAGTGTAGGAGGCGTCACGGGAGCGGGTCAGGGGAACGGGCTCGCCGGACGTGCGGTTCAGGCCGCCGCCTCGGCCCCGGCCGCCGCCGACGCCTCGGGCCGCTCCGGTACGACGCGGCGGCGGCGGGTCGGCAGGAGCATGGTGGGGTTGGCCACTCCCCAGGCCGCGCCCTTGCAGATCAGTTCCTTGTAGAGGGCGGCGGTGCGTCCGGTCAGGGCCGCTCCGACGGCTCGGTCGTCGGCGGTGACGTACTGGATCAGGCCCTGCCTGCGGCCCAGGGAGATGCACTGGTTGAAGTAGCGCAGGGGCACCTCGGGGACCTTGCCGCCGGTGAGGCGGGCCGCGATGGCGTCGGCGGCCTGCCAGGCGGTGGGGACGCCCGAGGCGCAGGACATGCGCAGGGGCTTGTCGGCGGGGCCCGTGACCCTGGCCGCGTCACCGATGGCGTACACGTCCGGGTGGGAGACCGAGCGCATGGTCCGGTCGACGACGATCTGGCCGGAGTCGGTGACCTCCAGGGCGCTGGCCCGCGCGATCGGGTGGACGGCGAAGCCGGTGGTCCACACGGTGACCGCGGCCGGGACGGTGCCGCCGTCGGCGGTGGTGACGTGGTCGGCGGCGACGCCGGTGACGGCGGTGTGCTCGTGGACGGTGATGCCGAGGCCGTCGACGACCTTCCGCAGGTGGCGGCGGCCCTTGGGCGACAGCCAGTCGCCGAGCGTGCCGCGGGCGGCGAGGGCCACGTCGAGGTCCGGGCGGGCCTCGGCGATCTCGGTCGCGGCCTCCAGGCCGGTGAGGCCGCCGCCGACCACGACCACGGGCTGTCCGGCGGCCAGGCGGGCCAGGCGCTCGCGCAGCCGGAGTGCTCCGGGGCGGCCGGCGATCTCGTGGGCGTGCTCGGCGGTACCGGGGACGCCCTGGGGGTTCCAGCCGCTGCCGAGGGCGTACACGAGGGTGTCGTACTCCAGTTCCTCCACGCCGCTCGGGCCGGCGTCGGTGCCGGTGACGGCCACCGTCTTGCGGTCGACGTCCACGGCGGTGACCTTCGCGAGCTTCAGCCGTACGCCGGTGCCCGCGAACATCTCGTCGAAGGGACGGGGCTTGAGGTCCTGGCCGGTGGCGAGCTGGTGCATCCGGACGCGCTCGACGAAGTCGGGCTCGGCGTTGACGAGGGTGATGGTGACGTCTTCGCGGTGCAGCCGCCTGGCGAGGCGCCCGGCGGCGATGGCTCCGGCGTATCCGGCTCCGAGGACGATGACGCGCTGCTGCATCTCCATGCTCCTGTCTTGGGCGGGTTCGCCACTTGAACCGGGCGGCCCCGCGTTTCCTGACAGGAACACGATGTGAAGCAGCTCACATCGGCATCAGAAGGGGGTGAATCGACATCAGAAGGGGGTGAGGAGCGGCTCGCCGTGGTCGGTGGCCGCCCAGACCCGCGTCGCGCGCTCGAGCTTGTCGGGGTTGACCTGGTTGCGGAACGCGGCGATGCCCTCGGGCGTGATCTCCAGGCACATGACGCCGATGACGCGGCCGTCGAGGACGGCCACGAGGGCTGGTTCGCCGTTGGCGGTCGTGGCGTACATCCCGGGCGAGCCGCCGACCAGGTCGCGCTTGGCCTTGCCGGGCTTGAACAGGCCGCGCATGAACTTCGCGACCGCGAGCGCGCCCTCGAACGCCCTGGCGCGGGCCGGCACCTTCCCGCCGCCGTCACCGATCGAGACGGCGTCCTGGGTGAGCAGCCGCACGAGCGGCTCGGTCCGGCCGCTGGTCGCGGCGGCGAGGAACTCGTCGACGATCCGCCGGGCGGCGGCCTCGTCGATCTCGCTGCGGGCCTTGCCCTGGGCGACGTGCTTCTTGGCCCGGTGGAACAACTGCTGGCTGGCGGCCTCGGTGAGGTCGAGGATCTCGGCGATCTCCCGGTGCGGGTAGTCGAAGGCCTCCTTCAGCACGTACACCGCCCGCTCGTTGGGGGAGAGCCGCTCCAGCAGCGTGAGGACCGCGTACGACACCGACTCGCGCTGTTCGGCGGTGTCGGCGGGGCCGAGCATCGGGTCCCCGGCGAGCAGCGGCTCGGGGAGCCACTGGCCGACGTAGGTCTCGCGCCGGGCGCGGGCCGAGGTCAGCTGGTTGAGGCACAGGTTGGTGAGGACCTTCGTCAGCCAGGCCTCGGGGACCTCGATGCGGTCGACGTCGGTGGCCTGCCAGCGCAGGAACGTCTCCTGTACGGCGTCCTCGGCCTCGCTCGCCGAGCCGAGGAGCCGATAGGCGATGACCTCCAGGCGGCGCCTGGAGGCCTCGAACCGATCCACGTCGTTCACGGTCAGGGCCATGGCCCGGATCCTAACTCTCCCGGACCAGGAGGAGGCAGAGCCGTGGCGCCGGACGGTGCGTGAGACGGCGAGGAGGGCGAGGGGCGGCATAGGCTGCGAGGAGCGGGCCGTACGTCGTCGAGCGCGCGGCACACACGTACGGGAGGTCCGGGTGGATCAGGAGCCGTTGCCCTCGGAGGGGTTCGCCGAGGTCCGTATCGTCGCGGCCACGCCCGACACCGCGCGCCGCGTCGCCGAGGTGCTGCGCCGCTGCTTCGCCTCGGCCGAGCAGCGCAGTTATCCGGCCGGTACCGGGGGCGGCACCCGGCTGCATCTCACCATCGACACCGCGCAGGCCGCGGGGCCCGCCCGGTCCTGGCTGTCGACCAGCGAGTCCTCCCCGGAGGGCCCCGCGCACACGGACGAGGTGTGAGCGCCTGTCCTCAGGGCTCGAGGATCAGCACGTGCCAGGGCGCGGCGGGCAGCGGCTCGTCGCCGGCGTCCCCCTCGACGTAGCGCCATCCCCACCCCAGCATCGCCTTCAGCGTCCCGGCGTCGGTGCGGCTCACCAGCGTGACGCCGCGCTCGCGTCGTGGTCGGCGAGCAGCCGCCGCTGGAGCCGCCGGGCGAGATTCCAGTCGCGGCCCTGGTGACGCGTGCGCACGGCGGGCTGGACGACGATCCGGGAGACGGCGAACAGCCGCCCGGAGGCGGCGAGGCGGCGCAGATCCGCCGGCACCTGCCCGTGCGGGCTCAGACCCCGCCACCAGGCCCCGTGGTCGTCCACCGCGAAGCCGTAGGCGCAGGCGGTGAGCACGGTGGTCTCGGCTATCAGCAGCGCGAACCCCGGCCGTCGTACGTCGCCGGAGAGCCCCCGCAAGAACGCGTCCCGGTCCCGCTCCCTCGCCCACGGCTTGCCGCCGGAGCTGTCCGCGTAGAGATCGCCCAACTCCTGGAGCCGGTCCTCGACCTGACTGCGGCTCAGGGCGCGGACGCGGTCGGCCTCCCAGGGGGACGGGTCCTGGTCCCGCTGTGTCGGGCCCGGCCTGCGGTCGGGTAGGGGTTCGGTGGGCCACCGGTGGGCACCGGGCCGCGCGGGCTCCGGGGTCGTCGGCCGGCCGGGCACGTTCACGGTCATGGGGCGAGCCCTGCTCCGGGCACGGACGGATCCGGTCCGGTGTCGTCGGTCACCGGGAACGGCAGCGGCGGGCGGCCGGTGCACGAGATACTCCCGGCTCCTTCACGGTACTCCAGCCCGTGACCGCCCCCCGTTAACCGAACACCCGTTCGACAAGTCGGCCCCGGACAGTCCTGGTGGCGTACCGTGGGGGTATCGGGAGTTCTCCGTACGCCGCCTCCGCGCCGGCGTCGTTCCCGGTGCACCACTGCATCGGACCACCGCTCGGCGGCCCGGGGACAGGGAACGCGACATGAACGCGCCCACCGACCACACCCGTCCGGCCGATCAGCCCCTCCCCGCTCCCCTCCTTCCTTCTCCTCTCCTTTCCTCCCCCTCGCCCGCCCTCGCCCTCGCTCCGTCCTCCTCCCTCCTCCCCGCCCCTCCGCGTCGCTCCGCGCGGGTCCGGTCCGCCCTGCGCCCGCAGGCGTCCGGCCGCCTCCTCAGGCTGCACCTCGCGCCCGAGAGCCCGGTGCCGCGCCGCGTCGACGGGGTCTGGTGGCCCCGCTCCGACGACCTCCTCGCCGAGCTTCCCGAGCTGCTCGCCGGACTGCCGCGCGCGTGGGGGGACATCGCCAGCGTCATGGTCAACGGCACGACGTGGGCCGGGGCGCCGGGCCGGATGCTCGTGTGCAACCAGGTCGTACGGCTGCGCAGGTCCACGGCGGCGCACGCACCCGACACCATCGTCCTGATGGCACCCGGCCAGGGGCGCCGCGATCTCCAGGTCGTACCGCCCGACACCACCGAGGAAGCGGCCGGGCCGCTCATGTCCGCATGACCGGCGGTCTCGTCCGAGGGCCCGGGGGACCGCCCGAGTGAGTGAAATCTTTGACCGGCCGGGCCCGATCGGCCCGTGCTACTGTCGATTTCAGTTGCCGTCACCGCCCGGTACCGGCACCGACCCGCACTTTCGCAACTGGGGCCCGCACCTTGGGGTGCGGGCCCCAGTTCGCTGTATTCCGGTGTTTCCGGGGGCGCGGCAGGTAACCACCACACCCCCACCGCTCACCCCTCCCCCTGTCGTTCCCGCTCCCCCGCTCTCCTGCTTCCCGTCTCCCCGGGTCAGTCCCTTCTCTTCGCTCTGTGAGGCAACATGCGCTGTGTCATCGCCCGGTACCCGTTCGACCTGACCAAGAGCGGGGTCCTGGCCTCCATGGCGGGCGTCACGCCCGAGCTGATCACCGGCGAGTCCGTCACCATCGGCCGCCGCCGCTACCCGGTCAAGCAGGTCGGCGAGATCGTCACCCGGCAGGACCGTCGTGACTTCAGCAGCGGCGAGGTCGTCCGGGCCATGCGCCGCCTCGGTTTCACCTGCCACGGCCTGCCCGAGGAGGCCGCGCCCGTGAGCGCCAGCACCCTCAGCCCCATGCAGTCCGCCTCGGAGATGCTCGGCGGCCCCGACCCGCGAGACGTGTAGCAGCGCACGGCACCACATGCCGGCGTCGTGCCCCACGGCCGCGTCCGCCCGGCCGCCGTGGAACTTCGACGGTCCGGCGGCCGTTGGCTGGATGACGCGTGATCCATGCGCGTCGGACCGGAACGACAGGGCTGAAGCCGAGGATGGCGCGCGTGGCGATGTGGGATCGGATCAAGGACCAGGCCAAGGGGCTCCAGCAGGCACAGGGTGCCCGAGGCACCGGTGGCCAGGGGCGACCGGCCTCGAGAGGGTCGGGCGCTTCGCGCGCCCAGCTGGTGGGCACGCTCAAGACGCAGCTCACCTCCCTCAAGACGGAGTTGAAGAGCGGCGCCTACCGTGACGCCAGCATGGCCATGTGCGCGCTGGTGGCCGCCGCCGACGGGCACGTTGACCCGGCCGAGCGACAGCACGTGGAATCGCTCATCCTGAACAACGACGTGCTCCAGAACTTCCCGTCCGAGCAACTGCGCCAGCGCTTCAACAAGCACGTCGACCGGCTGGCCTTCGACTTCCCCCAGGGCAAGGCGGAGGTTCTCCAGGAGATCGCCAAGGCCGCGAAGAAGCCGACGGAGGCCAGGGCCGTCATCCAGACCGGCTTCGTCATCGCGGGTGCGGACGGGTACGTCGCGCCGGCCGAGGAGCAGGTGCTGCGCGAGGCCTGCTCGGTCCTCGGCCTGTCGGCACAGGAGTTCGGTCTGTAGGGACCGGACGCACGGTCGGAGACCGGACGCACGGTCGGAGACCGGACACACGGTCAGGCACCGGACACGCGGTCAGGCACCGGACACGCGGTCAGGCACCGGATACACGGTCAGGCACCGGACGCACGCTCGGAGACCGGACAGACGGTCAGGGACCGGACACACGGTCAGGCTTCGGGGATCAGCGGCAAGGCCGTCGTGACCTCGAAGCCGCCCTCCGGGCGGGGGCCCAGGCGGAGTTCGCCGCCGATGGAGTGGGCGCGTTCGCGCATGCCCAGGATGCCGAAGCCGCGGCCCGGCGAGGTCGCGGGCGGCGCGGCGGTGGCCGGGCCGTCGTCGCTGACCGTGATCACCAGCCGCGACCCGGAGTACACCAGCCGCACGCGCGCCGACCGACTGCCCGCGTGCTTGGTCACGTTGGTGAGCGCCTCCTGCACGATCCGGAACGCGGTCAGATCCGCCCCCGGTGACAGCGGCCGGGGCTCCCCCTCGGTGGTGACCGTGACGGTCAACCCCGCCGACTCGCACGACGCGACCAGCTCGGGCAGACGGGCCAGGCCCGGTGCCGGTTCCAGCGGATCGGCGGCCGGGTCGTCGTTCTGGCGCAGCAGTCCCAGCGTGGCCTTCAGCTCGCGCAGCGCGGAGGACGTGGTGCCGGTCAGGTCGGTGAGGATCCTCTTCGTCTGCTCCGGGCGGGTGAGCGCCAGGTGGGCGGCCGTGCCTGCCTGGGCGTTGGCCAGCGCCAGATGGTGGGCGACGACGTCGTGCAGTTCACGCGCGATGCGCATGCGCTCCTCCGTGACGCGCAGCCTGGCCTCCTCCTCCCTCGTGCGTTCGGCGTGCTCGGCGCGGGCCTGCACCGCCTGGAGGTAGGCGCGCCGCAGCCGGGTCATGTTGCCGGCGGCGAGCGGCAGCATCAGCCAGAAGAACGGGCCGATCGTCCGGATCAGCAGCGAGAGTTCGTCCATGCTGTCGGAGAAGACGGCCGCGGCCGTCACCGCCACGGTCGTGGCGACGCCGAAGGCGCGGGTCGTCCCGGGGTCGGTGAGCATGGCCAGCCAGTAGAGCGCAGCCATGATCGGGGCCAGCAGCAACGGGGTGACCAGATACCCGAGCACGACCGCGATCACCGTGCAGACCGCGGTGACGACGACGGCGGTCCGCGGGTGGCTCCGGTACCGCAGCAGGGCGAGGCAGGAGACGCCCATGAGGGCGGTGCCGGACCCCCCGTGGTCGGGCGGGGGAATGCCGGGCAGGGTGAGGGAGCTGCCGAGGCTCGCGCAGCCCATCAGCGCGAGGACCACCGCCACGTCGATGAGCCGGGGGTGGCGGTCCGCGTACTTGCCGACATGTCCCGAGTACCTCTCGAGGCGGTCCTGGTAGCGCTCAAGGCTGCTGCTCATCGGGCATCGGCTCTCCGGTCGGTGGTGCGGTGTTCATCGTGACCTCCGCCCCCGTCGACGGGCGAGGGGACCGCCCGTGGCGTTCACCACGGACGGTCCCTGTAGGGAGGGGACGGGGGGAGGGGGAGGGACCGCGCTCAGGTGCGGGCCGGCTCCAGGCCGGCATGGTCCGGCTCGTCGGCGGGATCCCGGTCGCCGGGCTCGGGCCGTCGGGTGAGCGCCTCGCCCTCCACGTCGACGCGGGGCAGGATCCGGTCCAGCCACTTCGGCAGCCACCAGGCCTTGTCCCCGAGCAGGGCGAGCACCGCGGGCACGATCGCCATCCGGACGACGAAGGCGTCGAAGAGAACGGCTCCGGCGAGCCCGAACCCGATCATCTTGATCATGGAGTCCTTCTCGCCGATGAACCCGGCGAAGACCGCGATCATGATCAGCGCGGCGGCCACGACCACCCGGGCACTGTGCCGGAAGCCGGACGTGACCGCCTGGCCGGGCCGCTCGCCGTGGACGTAGGCCTCGCGCATCCGGGAGACGAGGAAGACCTCGTAGTCCATGGCCAGGCCGAACACGATGCCCACCAGGAAGATCGGCATCAGGCTCATGATCGGGCCGGTCTGCTCCACACCGAGCAGGTCGGCGCCGTGCCCCTGCTGGAAGACCACGACCACCACGCCGAGGGAGGCCAGCACCGACAGCAGGAAGCCGAAGGCGGCCTTCAGCGGGACGAGCAGGGACCGGAACACCACCATCAGCAGCAGGATCGCCAGCCCGACCACCACGATCAGATACGGGATCAGCGCGGCCTGGACCTTGTCGGAGATGTCGATGTTCAGCGCGGTGCTGCCGGTGACCTCGAAGGTCGCGCCGGTCTCGGTCTCCACGCCGGGACGCTCGCCCCGGATGGCCTTCACCAGGTCCTTGGTCCGCTCGTCGGTCGGCGCGGTGGACGGCACGACGGAGAAGACGGCGGTGTCACCGGCCTCGTTGAAGCGGGCCGGGGAGACGGAGACGACGCCTTCGGTGGCGCCGATCTCGTCGGCGACGGTCTGCGTGGCCGCCTTCGGGTCGGGATCGCCCTGCGCGTCGACGACGACGGTCAGGGGCCCGTTGAAGCCGGGTCCGAAGCCGTCCGCGAGCGCGTCGTAGGCCCGGCGCTGGGTGGTGGAGGTGGGCTTCGCCTCGTCGCCGGGCATGCCCAGTTGCAGGTCCGCCACCGGCAGCGCGAGGGCGCCCAGGCCCACCACGCCGAGCAGCAGCACGGGCAGCGGACGGCGCAGCACGAACCGGGCCCAGCGGGTGCCGCCGTTGTCCGGGGTGCCGTCCTCGATACGGCCGCTCCTGCGGGCCTTGCGCGCCAGCACGGCGTTCGGCCAGAAGCCGAGGAACGCCGGCACCAGCGTCAGCGCGATCAGTACGGCGACGACGACCGCGCCCGCCGCGGCGAGCCCCATCTTGGTGAGCATCGGGATGCCGACGACGGCGAGTCCGGCCAGGGCGATGACGACGGTGAGGCCCGCGAAGACGACCGCGGACCCGGCCGTGCCGACCGCGAGACCGGTCGCCTCCTCCGGGGTACGGCCGCGCGCGCGTTCCTCGCGGTAGCGGGAGACGACGAACAGGGCGTAGTCGATGCCGACCGCCAGGCCGAGCATCATCGCCAGGGTGCCGGTCGTCGTGGACAGGCCCAGGGCGTCGGAGAGCGCCATGATCGTCGCCATGCTGACGCCGACTCCGATGAGTGCGGTCAGCAGGGGCAGCCCTGCCGCGGCCAGCGAACCGAAGGTGACGAGCAGGACGACCGCGGCGATCGAGACGCCGATGATCTCGGCGACTCCGCCCGGCCCGCCGGACTCCTCGAACGCGTCCCCGCCGGCCTCGACGGTCAGCCCGGTGGCACGGGCGTCCTCGAGAGCCCGGTCCAGCCGGGCCGTGCTGTCGTCGGTCAGTTCGTTCGCGGCGACCTTGTAGGTGACGGTCGCGTAGGCCGTCGTGCCGTCCTCGCTGACCGCCCGAGCCGTGAACGGGTCGGCCGCGCTCGCG
Source organism: Streptomyces phaeoluteigriseus (assembly GCF_001896135.2). GTDB lineage: Bacteria > Actinomycetota > Actinomycetes > Streptomycetales > Streptomycetaceae > Streptomyces > Streptomyces phaeoluteigriseus. The sequence continues at coordinate 992,184 of NZ_MPOH02000019.1, read as the reverse complement.
ACCTGCGGTCCGTCGGCGAGGTCGGCCACGACGTCCTCGACGGTCCGCCGGTTCTCGGCCGCGGTCACCTTCTGGCCGCCCGGCGCGACGAACACGACCCGCGCGGTGGCGCCGTCGGCCGAGGCCCCGGGGAAACGCTGCTCCATCAGGTCGAACGCCTTCTGGGACTCGATGCCCGGCATCGAGAACTGCTCGTCGGAGGCGCCGGGGGCCTTGACGGCGCCCAGCCCGACGGCGGCGAGGACCGCCGCCCAGACCAGGGCGACGTACCAGCGCCGCCGGAAGGCCAGGCGGCCCACGCGATAGAGGAAAGTAGCCACGACAGGAGGTCTCCGCATCTGGTGCCGACTGTCGGCCCAGACTCGCCGCCCGGCCTCCTGCCTGTCGTCGTGCGCCTGCCGACAATCCCCCGTACTGAGAACGCAGTACGTGAGGGGTACGGACTCCACCGGTGGGACTACGGGACGGTCCGCGGATCGGACGCATGTTCACCGTCGATGTGTCCTTCGTCGCAGTGGGACGCGTTTCGGGCATTCACCGGAGTGGTTCCGGAAGGCGGTCGCGGTGACCGTCGTAGGAGGTCACGGGGCTGTGGTCGGTGATGCCCGCAAGAATGCGGGAGTGCCTGTGGAGCAATATCTGTGGTCGCCAGATGAGAAATTGGCGCAGCACCCGGTGAATATTCCCGCAGGCGGCTCACCAGGCGAAATGGTCGAGCGCACTCGGCCGAACGCACCGTGCTACTGTCGTCATCAGTTGCAGTTGTGGTTGCCAGAAGGTTTTTCCGTCGGGGTGATCATCACGGCGACCGGAGGCACACAGGGTGACTCCGAACCGTTCCTCGAAGGAGAATAAAATGGCCAGTGGCACCGTGAAGTGGTTCAACGCCGAAAAGGGTTTCGGCTTCATTGAGCAGGACGGCGGCGGTCCCGACGTCTTCGCTCACTACTCGAACATCGCGACCCAGGGCTTCCGTGAGCTCCAGGAAGGCCAGAAGGTGTCGTTCGACATCGCTCAGGGCCAGAAGGGCCCGACGGCGGAGAACATCGTTCCCGCCTGACCCTGCCTGACGCGTAACGTCGAAGCCGGGGCCCGCACCGTGGGGTGCGGGCCCCGGCTCGCCGCTTTTTCCGGGCGCCGCGCGGGATGACCTGATTTCCCGCAGGACGGTGTCATGTTTCCCGTCCACCTGTTTCGGCCCCACCAACTCCGGCTCGTTCTCGCAATTCTCCGCGCCTTCATGTGCTCCGGGAATTCCTTGATACGCGCCGCATCAAGGAAGGTCCCCCGCATGAACCGTGCACGTTCCAGCGCCCGCTCCTACGGCCGCTCCGGAGGCGGCGCCCCGCAGCGCTCCTCCGCCGGCCGCTCCTCCGCGCCCCGTCGTTCGCAGGGCGGCTCCAGCCGCCGGCCGATGGCGCAGCAGGGCGAGTTCGCGCTGCCGGAGACGATCACGCCGCCGCTGCCCGCCGTCGAGTCGTTCGGCGACCTGGGCCTGCCCGCGCCGCTGTCGGCCGCGCTGGCCAGCGAGGGCATGACCGTCCCGTTCCCCATCCAGGGCGCGACGCTGCCGAACTCGCTGGCCGGCCGTGACGTCCTGGGCCGTGGCCGCACCGGCTCCGGCAAGACCCTCGCGTTCGGCCTCGCGGTCGTGGCCCGTACGGCGGGCCTGCGCGCCGAGCCGCGTCAGCCGCTCGCGCTCGTCCTCGTGCCGACCCGCGAGCTGGCCCAGCAGGTCACCGACGCGCTGACGCCGTACGCCCGCTCGGTGCGGCTGCGACTGGCCACCGTCGTCGGCGGCATGTCGATCGGCCGTCAGGCGAGCGCCCTGCGGGGCGGCGCCGAGGTCGTCGTCGCGACGCCGGGACGGCTGAAGGACCTCATCGACCGGGGCGACTGCCGCCTCGACGACGTCGCCATCACCGTCCTCGACGAGGCCGACCAGATGGCCGACATGGGCTTCATGCCGCAGGTCACCGCGCTGCTCGACCAGGTGAAGCCCGACGGACAGCGGATGCTGTTCTCGGCCACCCTGGACCGCAACGTCGACCGGCTGGTCCGCCGCTACCTGTCCGACCCGGTCGTCCACTCCGTCGACCCGTCGGCCGGCGCGGTCACCACGATGGAGCACCACGTCCTGCACGTCCACGACACGGACAAGCAGCGCACGACCACCGAGATCGCGGCCCGCGAAGGCCGCGTGATCATGTTCCTGGACACCAAGCACGCGGTGGACCGGCTGACCAAGCACCTGCTGAACAACGGCGTGCGCGCCGCGGCTCTGCACGGCGGCAAGTCCCAGCCGCAGCGCACCCGGACGCTGGACCAGTTCAAGACGGGCCACGTGACCGTGCTCGTGGCGACGAACGTGGCCGCGCGCGGCATCCACGTCGACAGTCTCGACCTGGTCGTCAACGTGGATCCGCCGACCGACCCGAAGGACTACCTGCACCGCGGCGGCCGTACGGCCCGTGCGGGCGAGTCCGGCAGTGTCGTCACCCTCGTGACCCCGGACCAGCGTCGCGCCATGAGCCGTCTGACGGCCATGGCCGGTGTCACCGCTCAGGTGACCTCGGTCCGCTCGGGTGAGGAGGAGCTGAGCCGTATCACCGGTGCTCAGGCCCCGTCCGGCATCCCCGTCGTGATCACCGCGCCGGTCGTCGAGCGCCCCCGGCGCTCCGCGTCCTCGGGTGGCTCGTCCTCCCGTGGCCGCCGCGGTCGCGGTGGCGGCGAGCGCGGTGGCAGCGAGCGCGGTGGCGAGCGCGGCCGGTCCACCGGCGACGCCTCGTCCTCGCGTGGCCGTACCCAGCGTCGGTCCGCCTTCGGCTCGGCGGCCTAGCAAAAATCGGAAGCACCACGCCCCCGGGCGAGTGCGGGTAGGGCCGGGAAACCGCCTCCCACCTGCGAAGAAGGGCCCCGTCGACAGCTGTCGGCGGGGCCCTTGCGCATGCCCGGCCAGGGGTGGTCCGGGGCGGGGATCCGGCGGGGCGGGTACCCGTAACGGCGGACCGGCACGGCGGTACGACCGGTGGACGGTGTTGAATCTCCTCAGGGGCCCAGGTGCCGGACGGCAGCAGGGTCCCTTCTACGCGGCGATCAACGAGGTGACATGACAGCAGACAACCCGCTCAGCGGTCGTCTGGACGACGACGACTACCCGGCGTACTCGATGGGCCGGGCGGCCGAGATGCTGGGCACCACTCCCGGCTTCCTCCGGGCCATCGGGGAGGCACGCCTGATCAGTCCGCTCCGGTCGGAGGGCGGCCACCGCCGGTACTCGCGCTACCAGCTGAGAGTCGCCGCCCGCGCCCGCGAGCTGGTCGACAAGGGCACCCCGATCGAGGCCGCGTGCCGCATCGTCATCCTGGAGGACCAGCTCGAGGAGGCCCGGCGGATCAACGCCGAGTACCGCCGTGCGGCGAGTGACGAGTCGACCCCGGCTCCGCATGCGAAGGTGCATTCGAGTTCCGGTTCGGTTCGGGGTTCCGTCTGACCGGTGGGAGCACCGCGGAGACCACCTCGCCGGACGAGGCCATGACGTCCGCGACGAAGCGCAGGCGGCCGAGGCCGAGCCGGCGCAGTCCCGGGCCGTGGTCGGCGGCGACGACCAGTGACGCCGCGAACAGGAGCAGGCGCCACGACGCCATCAGGGGGCGCCGGGCCGGGCGGGGCAGCTCGGCCAGGGAGGCGTGCAGCCGCTCGCAGTGGAAGGGGACGTGGCGCTGTTCGTCGGCGAGGATCCGGCCGGCGACGTCCGAGGTCAGCGGGTCGCCGGTGCCGTCCCGCAGGGCGCGGTAGTACCGCAGTGCCACCACCTCCGCGATCATCAGGACGAGCAGCTCCAGGCGCAGCCCCATGAGCCGCCGCAGCCGTACGAAGACGGTGTCGGACCAGTGGCCGGTCAGGGTCGGCAGGCCGCCCGCGGCCAGCAGCCGGGCGAGGAGGCGGGCGTGGTTCTGCTCCTCGGCGACGAACAGCCGGACCGCCCGCGCGTAGTCCGGGTCCGCGGCCCGGTCGGCCTTGGCGACGAGGTTGGCGCCGTCGCCGTCCTCGCCGACCTGGAAGCGCTGGATGCCGGACCACACCGCCGGGTGCAGGGCCGCGCCGCGCTCCCAGTCCGGGTCGCCCAGGGCGTTCCGGCGCTCACGCTCGTCCTCGAAGCGCCGCGTCCACCGCGCGAACCCGTGGCGGCCGACCCGGTCACCGGCGCTCCGCGGGTTGGAGGACCTCGGGGCCGCCGCGGTGCGGCGTGGCCACGTAGCCGTCGGGCGGGCTGGGCAGGGCGTCGACGCAACCCCGCGAGCAGGCGTTGACCAGGAGGGGGAGGACGTCGGTGGCGACACGCAGGGAGATCCACACCTGTTGGAGCCGGGACAGATCCACCGGCCCGGCGCACACGCTGCACGCGGTGACGGCCCGGGTGCCCCGGGCGCCCGGGTGGAGGTCGCCCGGACGGCCCTGTGGCGGAGGCGGCGCGAGCCGGGGGAACGGCGGCCGGTACGTGCGGTTGCCGTACAGCGCGCGCGTGCTGACCGTGCTGCGGGTCAGGACCGGGCAGCGGGTCAACTCGTACGGGAACCAGTGCAGTCGGTACGAGGTGTACGGGTCGAACTCCGCCAGGCTCTCCATGGCGCCGATCTCCGGCGGGAGGCGGACGAGGTTGCTGCCGTAGAGCACCAGGTGCCGGACTTCGCGGAGCCGGGCGATGGACGGGGGGAGCGTGATGATCTGCCGGCGTTCCCGCGGGGGGAGTTCGGCCAGCGGGGAGAAGACCTCACGGCCGTCGGCGGCGGCCTCGTCGACGAGTTCGAGGAGGTGCAGCCAGCCGGGCGCGGAGGTGTCCTGACGGTCCGCGTGGAAGCGGAGGTCGGGGGGCGGGCCCCCGGGGCGCCTTTCCAGGCACGCGCAGGTGTCGCGCGGCGGGTCGGAGGCGTCGCCCCGACCGCCCGCGGCAGCCCACCTGTTGGAGAAGAGTCGCGGTTCCCCACCCTGTTCCATGGGGTCAACCTAACGGCAGCGCTCGCACGGATGTGCTGGCTTGGCGGGCGGCCAAGTGGTGGTCGGCGGTGCCGGCCCGTGCCGACGAGGGCGGGAGCGGGTTCCCCAGGTCGCCGGACGGGGGGCGCGCCGGGCGGGGGGCTGGGTCGGGCCCGCCTGCCGGGCGATCGCGGCGGCGAGGCCGTCGATCTTCTCGCCCTTGACGCGGTGGGCCAGCTCCCAGTCGGGCGGGCGGACACGTCACTGGTTGAGGCCACCCATCCGACATGACGCCGTGACTCCCACCACGTACAGCGCCCGCCCTGCGATCACGCAGCGGGTGGAGGTCATACAGGCTGCGGGGAAGGGCTTGGTGGTCGCTGGCGGGTGCTGGGGTTGCCGTACTTCGTTGCTGTACTGCAGGATCCCGACCGGGGGTGTGGTCATGGAACGGGAGCAGCTCGAACGGCTGCTGGGCGGTGGCGACGACACGTCGTCGGCCGCCCTGTCTGCCCTCCGTGCTGGCGCTTCTTACGTCGTCTGGGACGGAACGACGTCACCCGAGTCGCTCTCGACGGTTTACGGGCGCCGGCTCCGTCGCACCCTTCGGAGGGGCATCGAGACCTCCGGCCTGGCCCAGGCCGTGCAACGCCTCGACCCAAACGGCCGACCAGTTCACCTGGGCCGGGTCAGGACTGCTGACGGATCGTGGGTCTTCATGCTGTTTCTCGACGAGGACGGCAGCACGCTGGTGGCATGCACCGGCGTCCGGCAGGCCCGACCGGGGCCGCCACGTCCCGACGCCTACTGAAGCTCGGTACCGCCAACACGCTTCCACCTGTGTTGGTGGGCCCTTGGACTGCGAACGGGGGCGTTCAGCAGCGTTCATGGGAGCACCCCCGCTGGTCTCAGCCACGCTGCCATGCCGTCGACCAGAGCAAGCCGCGACGGCGGAAGCGGGTGGTGAGAACTTGGGTGATGGCCTCTTTGACCCGGAGCAATTTGGGCGGGGGCCCCGCCTTGGGCAGGTGGGTGTCTCATCTGCGATGACCGTCCATGGGGGCCGCGCTCGTCCGCCGCTGTTCGTCGGCGTTGTCGCGCAGTTGGACACTCGCGTGGGGGTCTGGCGTGGCCCGGGCTGGCTTGGTATCAGCTACCTGAGCTTCGGCGACGGGTCGCTAGCGAAGAGGGGTCCGGCCAAGTGCACCGGCGATATCACCAGGCTCATCGTGGGGGCTGGAGCGGATCGTGTCCGTGCAGGTATGGCTTTTAGTCAACTTCCAAGCCATTCATGGAAACCCCTTACCCGTGAAGATTAATTCACGTAAGGTCTCGAGTCGATCACTCTCAAGATCACCTTGAGGGTGCTTGAATTCCATCAGAGATTGGGGAGATCAGGTATGAAATTTGCCGTCAAGGGGTTTGCGGCAGCTGCTGCGGCCATCAGTGTGGGCCTGTTCGCCGCGAGCCCGGCATCTGCGGCAACGGCCGAATCCAACTGGCGTACCGCTCCCGGCGGCACTTGGGCGTGCAACGCCGCGAAGACCCATGCGGCATCTGACTACATCAGCTTCAAGAGCTGTTTTATCTTCAACGACAGCCGCACATACGTGCAGTCCATGCTTGTTGTGGATAACACTTCAGGCAACAAGGTGAAGATCGAGGGCCTTGTCACCACAAACTTCGGCGGAGACGTCCACTGCGGGCTGTCGGACTTCAACTCTGGTCTTCGGACGGTGTGTCTGGGGCCGACCAAACCCGTATCTTCATCGGGAAGCATGACGTCGAAGCTGATAATGAACGGCTACGTGGATTACAACTAAAGTATTGCTTCGCGAAGGAGACGGAAAGTCTCCAGTTATTGAACCCAAATAAAGGTGTGAAAAATGCGTGGACTCGTCAAGGGGCTTGGTGTCACCGCCGCGGCCATAGGTGCAATGATCTTCGCATCCGGCCCGGCGTCGGCCGACGTGATCTGGCAGCCTTGGGTCGCCCCGAGCGACTACGTTTGCTTTAATTCCAAAACGCATGACAAGTCGGATTACGTAGCCTTTCAGACCTGCATCGTCCATGGGTCCGGCAGGAACCTGCAGGCCGTGCTCATCGTATCGAATACCTCGGATAAGAAAATTACGATCTACGGCCAAGTGTTCGCCGGCTGGGACTCGAGCGGGGATTACAGCTACTGCAGGCTTTCCGACCTTTCCCCGGGTGCTAGAACCTCATGCTTCGGAGCAACCTCGACCGGAAAGGTCGGAGCGAACACCGCCTACAGTTACCTCTACATGAACGGCCAGTCGAGTGATGACGCCACTCAAAGCAACGTCGTCACCTATTATCTCTCATAAGTGACCGACGGTATACGTAAATCGAGACAGTCCGCGATTCACGGAGAGCATGGCGCGACTGGTTCTGCGTCGGCTGGCGCTCATGGATTTCTGCGGGCTGACGGATCCTTCGAGGCTGCGCTTGTGGCAGTGGAGCACCTGATCCTTGGCTCCTCAGAGATCGGTCGGGAGTGGTCGTACCGGCCGCCATCGCACCAACCTTCGTCGCGGAGCCCCGCTCGCAAGGGTCAGAGCCAGGTGTCCCAGATGCCGTACGCGCGCTCCCACATGACCTTTTCCGCGCCCGTGCCGTCGCTGTACACGGCCCGGTAGTAGTAGAGGCCGAGACGGTCGTCGTGGACGGCCTGGTCCAGGTAGGACTTCGGGTCGGTCGTCTTTCCCGTGGCGAGGGTGGTCCAGGACGCTGCGGCCGGGTTCCAGCGCTCCAGGCGGTAGTCGGTCCAGTTGTCGCACGGCGGGTCGTAGATGGTCTGGCCGCAGCGGACGTAGAGGTCCGGGTACTGGTCCGTGATGATGCGGGTGCCCGCCCAGCCCGGCGGGCGGGTGTCGGGGAGAACGACCTTGATGTCGGCGGTGCGGAAGGTCTCCGGGCCCTCCTCGAGATAAACACGGTCGGTGGCGGCCACGCGGTAGACATGCTCGCGTCCGTCCGGCACGGTCGCGCAGAGAATCTCGGTCTCGGCCAGGGAGTTTCCGGTCACACAGGTGCGCTGCCACACCGTCTCGCCCGTCTCCGGGTCGGTGGTGCCCTGCCAGACGTAGTAGCCGATGACGTCGTCGTCGGCCGACGGGTTCCAGGTCAGCCGGACACCCATCGGGATGACCTCGGCCTTCAGGTCGGAGACCGGGGCGGGGCGCACGGTGTCGCCCACGGTCGCGGTGACCGGGGCGCTCGCCGCGGAGCGGTGTCCGTAGCGGTCGACGGTGACGATCCGGTACTCGTACGTGGTCTCCGAGGCGCCCGAACCCTCCACGCAGTGGGCGCGCACGACAGGCTTGGGCCAGGTCATGTAGGCCGGGTCGTGGCTGTCGGCGGAGGCGGTCTGCAGCGTGGGCGGCTGCGGGCCGGAGCCGTCGCCCATCGGTGAGCACTGGGTGAGGGGCGTGCTCTGCCCGGTCGCCGGGTCGGTGCGCACGATCTCGTAGGACGGCAGATGACCGTCGTCCACGGTCCACGGGTCGGCGCTGCGCCAGGACAGCATGACGGAGTCGCCCCAGCGGCTCGTGGTGACCTGGTGGGGCGCGATGGCTTCCGGGCGGTCCGCCATCCGCAGGGTGACCTCGGCGGACGCGGAGGCGTTGCCGACGGCGTCGAAGGCGCGTACCGCGTACCGGTATTCGTCGGCGAGGGCCGTCTGCTGGAGGGGCACCACGTCGGTCCCGGTGGTGACGGCGGTGTCGCCGAAGGCCTTGAGCCAGCCGCCGGTGGCCGGGTCGAGCTGCAGCACCTCGTAGCGGACCGCGTCCGGGTCGGCGTTCCACAGCAGGTGCGGGACGCCGCCGCGATACTCGACGCGGGCGGCGGGGGCGGCCGGGGGGATGCCGTCGGTGACCTTGAGGGTGGTGGCGGCGGAGTACGCCGACCAGTTGCCGGCCGCGTCCCGGGCGCGTCCCCGGTAGGTGGCCGTGGTGCCGTCGGCGGGGCGGCCGCGGTCGCAGAAGGCGCCCTTGGCGCCGGTGTGGACATCGGTCCACAGGCCGGTCGCCGGGTTCAGGCGCTGGGCCTGGTACTGGGCTATGTCGGCGGCGTTGGCTGAGGTGGTGACGAGTTCGGGTCCGGCGACCTTCTCGTCGTCCGGGCAGACGTCCATCTCCGGCCAGGGCGCGGCGGGCGGCGTCCGGTCGACGGTGGTGACGGCCACGTCGGCGCTGCCGGACGACTCGTTGCCCGCCTTGTCGTAGGCGCGGACCTCGTACGCGAAGGACTGCCCGGTGGCGGGCGGCGTGTCGGTGTAGGAGGTGCCCGTGGTGGCGGCGAGCCGGGTCCAGGCGCCGCTGCCGAGCCGTCGGTGGACGCGGTAGCCAGCGAGGTCCATCTCCTTGTTCCTCGCCCAGGTCAGCGTGGTCTTGCGGCTGGTCCGGTCGTACGCGACGGCGGCGCCGGTCGGCGCGAGCGGCCTGACCTTGTCGACGGCGGCCGAGGTCCGCGGCAGATACGTGAACCGGACGTTGGCCTTGCCGGTCCAGTTGACGTAGTCGATGCGCAGGGTGTGCCTGCCGCTGGGGATGGTGAGGTTGACCGTCCGGGTCACGGTGGACGACGTGTTCTTCCACAGGTCGATCTTGAGCGTGCCGTCGACGCGGACGCGGACGCCGTCCTGGGCGGCGACGGTGAGGGCGAACGGGCCGCCGGAGCCGAAGTCGCGCGTCACCGTCCAGCGGACGCCGAAGGAGTTGGCGGGCAGGTGCGCCGCCGGGGCGCCGGTACCCCAGTTCTCGCTGATCGTGCTGTCGCAGTCGGTCTTCTTCGGGGTGCCGGAAAAGGTGGTGTTCGCGAAGAACTGGCGCTGGTAGACGGGGGAGGTGCAGTTCACGGCCGCCGAGGCGGGGGCGGAGGCCGTGGAGAGAAGACCACCGGTCGTGGCAAGCACGACGGCGGTCGCCGTCACGCCCGTGCGGCCGGCGATGGTGGGCTTCACTGGTGTCTGGCTCCGTTCGGTGCGGTCGCGGTGGTGGGGCGGCGGACGGCCGTCTTTGCGCCGACCGTCTGCGGCGACCACGGTGATCATGTTTTTGAGAGCAGGGATCCGTGGGTCTGTGAGGCCCGCGGGCGCTGCGGGCCCTTTGGGACCCTAGGGACCCGTGGACCCTGCGTGATCATGACTCATGGAAGGGCCCGATGGTTGTGCGGGATTCGCGGAGCCCGGGCGTTCAGGTCGTAGGCCTGTTCGCCTGATGCGCCCGAAGGCATTTCACGTCTTCGTCGGCCCGCGCGGCGGCCACCTCCGGCGGAGCAAATTCCGCGACGACTGGATCACGGCAAGGGACGCCGCGGGCATCACGTCGGAGCCGCACTTCCACGATCTCCGACGCACCGGCAACACCCTGGAGTCGACCGCCGGAGTCAGTACCCGTGAGCTGATGACCCGCATGGGCCACAGCAGCTCGCGCGCCGCGCTGATCTACCGGCACGTGACTGGCGACCGCGACCGGGCTATCGCCCATCGCCTCGGAGCAATGATCCGTGAGGGTGGGGGAGAGGCAGCCCCGGACCAGGAACCCGGCCTTCACGCAGCCGTGGTGGCACGCGTGTGGCACGACCCCGGGAACGACGAAGGGCCGGCCCGCGAGGGAAGCCCTCCTGCGCCGGCCCTTCGGCCTGTGCCCCCGGCAGGATTCGAACCTGCGACACCCGCTTCAGGAGTTCGCTCTACGGCCGGTCTGGCCGGAGCTCGCCTCGTGCACTGCTGCCGCACACGACCGCTGGTTGCCGTCGCTGGCCGCTGCCGTCGATGTCACTCGTGGATGTCAGAGACCCAGCTTGAGGAGGGGGCAAACCTCCAGCGGCTCATCCGGCCGGTCGGCCCAGCCCCACCAGACATGCCGACCGGCACACCGCCACAGCGCCCGACGAGTCCGCCGGGCATCCTCCTCCCACTTGGAGAGGACGAAGCCGCCGGACTGCATGGGCTGGCTGCACTCGGGGCATGCAGGAGCTTGGCCGGTCCATGCGGGACACCGTAACGGAGTGACCGCTTCGTCCCGAAGCAACTTGAAGAAGCCTTCGACCGTGGGCCGATGCGCCTCTCACCTGCTGTGAAGGTCCGCAGACGTACGTGGGTGTGTGCCGCTGTCCGTCGGCGCTGTCACTCAGTTGGAAACTCATGCGTCTGCGGTGCTGCTCCTAGGAGACGGGAGTCCGAGGGCAGGCCAGTCGTTACTGCCGCTGCCCCTGCTGCTCTACCAAACCGCCACCTACCGGATGGTTCGACATGTCCCTCTCGTGCGTGGGCGTGCGCGGACGGGTTGATCGAGCTACCGGGACTGCGGCCCCCAACACCGCTGCCCCAGTGCTGATTGGGACGGCGAGCCTGGGACTGATCCAGACGCTGACGGTCACCCCCGCAGCCAGCAAGCCGATCAGGACCCTCGCGGGATGACGGCCGGCCACCTTACGGGCCCTGTTGTAGAGGCGTACATTCATGTGCGGCACCTTCTTCGGACGACTCGCTATCGAGTGGGTGCGAGCGCGGCCCTCTGTTGCCCCAGGGGGCCGCTCGTCGTTGCCGACGTGCCGTCACTTTCCTTCATCTGGTGCCGATTTACCTGCCTGCCTGCCTGCCTGCCTGCGAGACCCTTTCGCCCGCATGTAATTCCTATGGGCGTACGGCGAAATCTGCTGGTCAGGGGCTGTGCGGGATGCGGGACAAAGGGTCAGATAGGGGCTGACGTGCCAAGAAACACTGATCGCCGCGCGCAAGGAGTGACGCCGTGCGTTCCCTGCCCGTCCGCCTCGACGCCGTACTCGTCCAAGCCCTGATCGCCGCCGCGCTGTCCTTCGCGCACCTGCACGACCTGGCCAGGCCGTCATGGAGACGGCCTTGGACGACGAGCTGATCCAGCGCAACCCATGCCGGATCAAGGGGCGCAGGCAAGGAGAAAGCGGCTGAGCGGCGGATCGCCACCGTCGCCCAGGTCGACGCGCTCGCCGAGGCGGTGGGGATGCGGTGGCGGTTGATGGTGTACCTCGGCGCCTACGGTCCGATGCGGCCGGAGGAACTGGCCGGTCTCCGCCGCCGTGACGTCGACCTCGGCAGCCTCCGCGTCCGCGTACACCTCGCCGAGCCGGAACGGATGAACGGGCGACGCGCCCAGGGAGACACCAAGTCGGAGGCCGGGTCCCGGACTGTGATCCTTCCCGCATTCCTTCACCGGGAGCTCCGCTGGCACCTGGAGTCGTTCGCCGAGCCGGGGCCCGACGGGCTTCTCTTCGTGGGGGAGAAGGGTGCGCCCTTCCGGCGTAGCACCTTCGGGCGAAGGTGGCGGAAGGCTCGGGAAGTCGTCGGCATGCCCGAGGGCTTCCGCTTCTACGACCTCCGCCACACGGGGCACAGGCTGTCCGCCCGATCCGGTGCCACGCTCAAGGACACGATGGTCCGCGCCGGCCAGTCCTCCGAGAAGGCCGCGCTGATCTATCAGCACTCCGACGACGACCGGCAGCAGGAAGTTGCCGCCGGTCTCGACGCCACCGTACGGAAGACACGGGCCGCCGCGGTCGGGAGAGCGCCGGACAAGCCTTCTGGCACGAATCTGGCACGCGGAGAGTGATCGCTGAGCACAGCAAAAAGGCCCGGGTCGATGACCTGGGCCTTCTTCGTGGAGCGGGTGACGAGAATCGAACTCGCGCTCTCAGCTTGGGAAGCTGATGTTCTACCATTAAACTACACCCGCGTAAGACGCCGGTCGGGCCGGTGTCTGATCGCGCGGTTACTCTACCTCATCCCTGGCCCCCGGCGCTGAAGCCCTGGGGGTCGCGTGCGTTTCGGGGGAGGGGATCCGGGTGCTCGGGGCTGGAGTTGGGGCGTACGGTGGAGGGGTGGGAGAGGGTCCGGGTGTGGACGGAGTGCCGCCTGGAGGGTCGTCTCGTTCGTCCCGTAATGTGGCTTTCGTCGTCCGGCGAGCAGCAGTCGGACGCGGCTCTTGGGGAAGGGACTCTAGGACTTGATGGAGCGCACCGTCGTCCGTTGTGCCGATGGGCACGTGTTCAGCACCACTTCGTTCCCGATGCAGCAGGCCGGGCGGCTCGGTCCCGGACGGCTTGTCCGGTGTCCTCGGTGTGCCCGGCTCCGCAGCGCGGTGCCGGTGGTCTTCGAGAAGCGGTAGCGGCGAGCACGAGCAGTAGCCGTGATGGCAGTGGTAGTGGCAGTGGCAGCCGTCGTTGTGGCACACCGGTAATCGCAGCAACGACAGCGACAGCAGCGACCTGGCGCGCGGAACCGTCCTGATGGTGGCGGGTCCGCGCGCCTTGCGTATCCTCGGGGCGTGCTTCTCTCAGACAAGGACATCCGGGCCGAGATCGACTCCGGGCGGGTACGGATCGATCCCTACGACGAATCCATGGTGCAACCGTCCAGCGTCGACGTGCGCCTCGACCGCTACTTCCGGGTGTTCGAGAACCACCGGTATCCGCACATCGACCCCTCGGTCGAGCAGGCGGACCTCACACGGCTCGTGGAACCGGAGGGTGACGAGCCGTTCATCCTGCATCCCGGGGAGTTCGTCCTCGCCTCCACCTACGAGGTCATCAGCCTTCCCGATGATCTCGCCTCCCGGCTCGAGGGCAAGAGCTCCCTCGGCCGGCTCGGGCTCGTCACGCACTCCACCGCCGGTTTCATCGACCCCGGCTTCTCCGGACACGTCACGCTCGAGCTGTCCAACCTCGCCACGCTGCCCATCAAGCTCTGGCCGGGCATGAAGATCGGGCAGCTGTGCCTGTTCCGGCTCAGCTCCCCGGCCGAGCACCCGTACGGCAGCGAGCGGTACGGGTCCCGGTACCAGGGGCAGCGGGGGCCGACCGCTTCCCGTTCCTTCCTCAACTTCCACCGGACCCAGGTGTGAGCGGCGTATGAGCGACGTACGGGAGAACCTCACCTACGAGCGGTTCGGCGTCGCCGTCCGCGAACTCGCCCAGACCATCGCCGACGACGGCTACGAGCCCGACATCGTGCTCAGCATCGCGCGCGGCGGGGTCTTCGTCGCCGGTGGCCTCGCCTACGCCCTCGACTGCAAGAACCTCCACCTGGTGAACGTCGAGTTCTACACGGGCGTGGGCACCACCCTCGAGATGCCCGTCATGCTCGCGCCCGTGCCCAACGCGATCGACTTCTCCGACAAGAAGGTCCTGATCACCGACGACGTCGCCGACACCGGCAAGACGCTCAAGCTGGTGCGGGACTTCTGCCTCGACGCCGTCGCGGAGGTCCGCAGCGCCGTCATCTACGAGAAGTCCCACTCCCTCGTGAAGTGCGAGTACGTCTGGAAGCGCACCGACGACTGGATCAACTTCCCGTGGAGCGTGCTGCCTCCCGTGCACAGGTCGGGAGAAGCGGCCAAGCCGAACAAGGAAGCGCTCTGATCGTTCGGTATCCGGAGGAAACCGATGACATTGGATGACACTGGATAAAATCGGATGGCACCGAGAAATCCGGCAAACTCCGGAGAACTCCCGCACCCCCGGAGAACCCCGCAGATGCGAACGAGAGGCCTCGGTGATTCCGAGGCCTCTCGTCACGTCCCGCCTCCCGTCGGCTCTGCCACTCGGCGTGTACGCGGTGAGGGCGGGTGAGTGGGTTCAGCTTGGGGACTTAACCCCTTCGTTCCGCCCCGCTAACCTGTTCGAACTCGCGATGAACGCCCCTGTTCACCTTCCCGTACAGGAAGCCATGCCATCCGGCGTGATGAGTGTCTCGGTTCTCAAAATCTACTAAATCGGTCAAATAATTGATACCTATAGCGTCGCGGGTGTTTTCGCGAATAAAAGGCAGAAACGCATACTCCTCGTGGCGTCAGCCCCGGGTGATCGTGTGGGTCACGGGAATGGCCGTGGCCCTCGGATTCCTCATCGCGCTGGAACTCGTGGCGCGTCGTCTCGGCCTGCCGGGGCCGATGACGACACAGGCACGGGAAGTGATATTCCCGCCCAAGTCCGGTGGCCTGCTGTACGCCTCCATGACCCTGATGCTGGTGGTGCTCACCTGGCGGCAACGGTTGATCGCCGTCGGTGCCGCGATCGGTATCGACATCGCCTTCCTGGCGGTCCGGTGGGCGGCCGGCGTCGAGGTGACCGAAGGCCACCCCTTCGGCAACGGCGCCCTGTGGGTGACCCTCGGCTGCGCGGTCATCGCCGTCACACGCCGCACCGGCCGGGAACGTGTCCTGTTGCTGAAGGGGGTCGGGCTGGCCCTGTTGCTGATGGCCGGCCGCAAGACCGGTGACACCTGGCTGCTCATCACCTCGGAGACCCGCCCCCTCGTGCTCGACCAGTACGTGGCGACCGCCGACCACGCGCTGGGCGACCCCTCGTGGCTGGTCGGCCGGGTCGTGACGGCCAGCGGTTCGATCGGGTTCAACTTTCTCGACTTCGTCTACGGTCAGCTCGCGGTCGCCGCGGTCATCGCCGCGCTGTACCAACTGCGCAACGTGGCGGCCGAGCGACGCTTCCCGCGCCACCACCTCGTGCGCACCTTCTTGGTGATCGGCCTCATCGGTCCGGCCTTCTACATGATCTACCCGGTGGTCGGCCCGATCTTCGCCTACGGCACGGGCGCCGAGCACTGGGCGGGGGTCAGTCTGTGGGCGCCGGACATGCCGCCCAGCGAGCCCTGGGCCGTGGCCGACCTGTGGCCGCAGACGGTGCCGCCGCTCCAGCCCCCGCGGCACATGTCGTTCGACGAGATCACCCCGCGCAACTGCATGCCCAGCCTGCACACGGCGTGGGCCACCGCGATCTTCATCCATACCCGGAAGGGCCCGCGCGCTCTGCGGTTCGCGGGCACTTTCTGGCTCATCGCCACGCTCTGCGCGACGCTGGGATTCGGGTACCACTACGGTGCGGACCTCATCGCCGGAGTGGTGTTCACGCTCACCATCGAGGCGGCTCTGCGCTCCTACGACCACGGCTGGGACCGGTCGGGGCTCCGGTTGACCGCTTACGGCGCGACGGTCTTCGCCGCGCTTCTGGTGTCGTATCGCTATCTGCCGTCGGAGATGGCCGAGCACCCGTGGCTGTTCGGCCCCCTTCTCCTGCTGGCGATGGGCTCGGTGGTCCTCGGCTATGCACGGACGACCGCACGGTGGGAAGCGAGTCCCGCACCGGCGCGGAATCCGGCACCCGTACCGGCTCCGGAAGCAGAACCCGTACCGGCACCCGTACCGGCCCTGGCACCGGCACCCGTACCGGCACCGGCACCGGCACCGGCACCGGAATCAGAACCCGAACTGATCTGAACCGGAGTGCAACCCCCGGACGAGGAAGGCCCCCGGCGTTCGCGCCGGGGGCCTTCCTCCTGTCCGGGCCGACTATCAGGCGATACCGACTATCAGGCGATACCGACTATCAGGCGATACCGACTATCAGGCGATACCGACTATCAGGCGATACCGACTATCAGGCGATACCGAGTATCAGAACGTGCCCAGCTTCACGATCGACAGGATGGCGATCAGCTGGATCGCCGACGCGCCCAGGGCCTTCGGCCAGGGCAGGTCGTGGGAGCGGCTGACCATGAGGGTGAGGAGGGCGCCGGCGGCGACCCAGGTGGCCCAGCCGAGCAGCTGCACGAACGAGGCGTCGCCGCCCGCGAACATCGCGACGATCAGGCGCGGGGTGTCCGAGAGGGACATGATCAGCATGGAGAGGCCGACCGTGGGCTGCCAGGCGCCGTCGCCGCCGAGCTGACGGGCCAGGCTGTGGGTGACGACGCCCAGGACGAAGGCGCTGAGCACCATCGCCACGGCCGTCGTCAGGACGATCGGGATCGCGTTGGACAGCGTCGCGTTGATCGTGTCCTCGCGCGTGTCGTCGAAGCCGAACACCGCGAGCAGGCCGTACAGGAAGGTGACGACGAGGGCGGGGCCCCACATCGTGTAGTCCCGCATCCGGAGGAAGGTCTGGTTGGGGGACAGTACGACGCCCCGCAGCAGCTGCTTCCAGTGCAGGCGCGGACCGGTCGGGCCCGCCGGGGCCGCGGCGCCCGCGTGGTACGTCTCGCCCTGGTTGTACTGCTGGTGGTCGTCGATCGAGAACGCCTGCGTGTGACCCGGGCTGTTCGCGGCGTACGGGTCGTGCGGGGGCGCGCCGTAGGGGTCGCCGCCGCCGAAGTACTCGGGCTCACCGCCACCCTGGCCGCCGCCGTTCGTCGGGGGCCACTGCTGGCCTCCGACGCCCCCGCCGCCGTACTGCGGCGGGTACGGCTGCTGCGCCGGCGGGTAGCCGTGCGGGGGCGGCCCCTGGGGCGTCTGCTGCCCGTGGGGAGGGTTATGGGGTCGCGCTTGCGGGGCGCGGCCGTCCCGGCCGCCACGTCCGATCCTGAATCCAGCCACGTCATCGAACGTACCTGGTCCCGAAGAGTGACGTGCGCGGCCCGGCCCCCCGGAAGCGGCTTTGCGGCCGACCTGTGACATCCCCTAAGGGGAGACCCGTACGACCGTCCGGGGTACCCGCGGGCGGTGCGTCCGGGCTACCCGCGGGCGATGCGTCCGGGGTGCCGCGGGCGGTGCGTCCGGGTACCCGAGGGGGTGCGGAACAGCACGACGACGCCCCTGTCCGGGAGCACGAACGCCCCCCGTCCAGGGCAGGACAGGGGGCGTCGCAACGTACCGTCGCCGGCGGTCACTTCACCGGCTGGGGCTCCGGCTCGTTCTCCGACTCGGCCGCGCCCGCGGGGGGTTCGTCGTCGACCGGGGTCTTGACGGAGTCGAGGAGGAGCTGGGCGACGTCCACGACCTGGACGGACTCCTTGGCCTGGCCGTCGTTCTTCTTGCCGTTCACGGAGTCCGTGAGCATGACGAGGCAGAACGGGCAGGCGGTGGAGACGATGTCGGGGTTCAGGGACAGGGCCTCGTCGACGCGCTCGTTGTTGATGCGCTTGCCGATCCGCTCCTCCATCCACATCCGCGCGCCACCGGCGCCGCAGCAGAAGCCACGTTCCTTGTGGCGGTGCATCTCCTGCTGGCGCAGGCCCGGGACCGCGGACATGATCTCTCGCGGCGGCGAGTAGATCTTGTTGTGGCGGCCCAGGTAGCAGGGGTCGTGGTAGGTGATGAGGCCGTCGACCGGGGTCACCGGGATCAGCTTGCCCTCGTCGATGAGGTGCTGGAGCAGCTGGGTGTGGTGGATGACCTCGTAGTCGCCGCCGAGCTGCGGGTACTCGTTGCCGAGCGTGTTGAGGCAGTGCGGGCAGGTGGCGACGATCTTCTTCGCCGAGCGCGGCTTGCGGGACTCGTCGGTGACCTTGCCGTCGTCGTCGGTCTCCTCGCCGAACGCCATGTTCAGCGCCATGACGTTCTCCATGCCCAGCTCCTGGAACAGGGGCTCGTTGCCGAGGCGGCGGGCGGAGTCACCGGTGCACTTCTCGTCGCCACCCATGATCGCGAACTTGACGCCCGCGATGTGGAGGAGTTCGGCGAAGGCCTTGGTGGTCTTCTTGGCGCGGTCCTCGAGGGCGCCGGCGCAGCCGACCCAGTACAGGTACTCGACCTCGGAGAGGTCCTCGAGGTCCCTGCCGACGACCGGCACCTCGAAGTCGACCTCCTTCGTCCACTCCAGGCGCTGCTTCTTGGCCAGCCCCCAGGGGTTGCCCTTCTTCTCCAGGTTCTTGAGCATCGTGCCCGCCTCGGACGGGAACGACGACTCGATCATCACCTGGTAGCGGCGCATGTCGACGATGTGGTCGACGTGCTCGATGTCGACCGGGCACTGCTCGACGCAGGCGCCGCAGGTGGTGCAGGACCACAGGACGTCCGGGTCGATGACCCCGTTCTCCTCGGCGGTGCCGATCAGCGGGCGCTCGGCTTCCGCGAGGGCCGCCGCGGGTACGTCCTTGAGCTGCTCCTCGGACGCCTTCTCCTCGCCCTCCATGGTCTTGCCGCCGCCGGCCAGCAGGTACGGCGCCTTGGCGTGCGCGTGGTCGCGCAGGGACATGATCAGGAGCTTGGGGGAGAGCGGCTTGCCGGTGTTCCAGGCGGGGCACTGCGACTGGCAGCGCCCGCACTCGGTGCAGGTGGAGAAGTCCAGCAGGCCCTTCCAGGAGAACTGCTCGACCTGCGAGACGCCGAAGACGTCGTCGTCGCCGGGGTCGGTGAAGTCGATCGGCTTGCCGCCGGAGGTCATCGGCTGGAGGGCGCCGAGGGCCGTACCGCCGTGCGCCTCGCGCTTGAACCAGATGTTCGGGAAGGCGAGGAAGCGGTGCCAGGCGACACCCATGTTGGTGTTCAGCGAGACGACGATCATCCAGACGAAGGACGTCCCGATCTTGATCATCGCGGTGAGGTAGACGAGGTTCTGGAGGGTGCCGACCGACAGGCCCTTGAAGGCGAGGACCAGGGGGTACGAGGCGAAGTAGCCGGCCTCGTAGTGCTCGACGTGGTGCAGCGCGCCCTCCAGGCCGCGCAGCACGTAGATGGCGAGGCCGATGGTGAGGATGACGTACTCGACGAAGTACGCCTGACCGGCCTTGGAACCCGCGAAGCGGGACTTGCGGCCGGGCCGCGAGGGCAGGCTCAGCAGGCGGACCACGATGAGCACGGCGATGCCGAGGATCGTCATCACGCCGATGAACTCGACGTACAGCTCGAACGGCAGGAACCCACCGATGACCGGCAGCGTCCAGTCGGCCTGGAAGAGCTGGCCGAACGCCTGCGCCAGGGTGGGCGGCAGCGTCAGGAAGCCGACGGCCACGAACCAGTGGGCGAAGCCGACGATGCCCCAGCGGTTCATGCGCGTATGGCCGAGGAACTCGCGTACGAGTGTCACGCTGCGCTGGTAGGGGTTGTCGGTCCGGGTGCCGGCCGGGACCGGCTGGCCCAGCTTGAAATACCGGACGAACTGGCCGATGGCGCGGGCGAGCAGGGCGACGCCGACCACGGTCAGGGCCAGCGACACGATGATCGCGGCGAGTTGCATGGGGGCTCCTCGGGCCTGCGAGGTTTGCGGGGTTTCGTCGGCGGCGCCGACATTACTAAGCGGTAACTTATGCAGTCCGTCTGAGACTACCCCTATCTTCTGCCGCACTGTAGCCGGGCGCGGAGTGATCTGGATCGCTGAGGGTCACCTCAGAAACGGGTCCGGTGACGGGTACGGGAGCGGGTTGGGGGCCAGGTCGGGAACGGGTTCGGGGGCCGCATGGAGAACGGGCTCGAGGGCGGGGCGGGCGACGGGTTCGAGG
>NZ_MPOH02000019.1:944600-971875 GCF_001896135.2 Streptomyces phaeoluteigriseus | reverse complement strand
TGACGTCCTCGCGGTGGGCCGGCACGTCCAGCGCGGCGAGCTGCTCCGGGGTGCCCCGCGTCAGTTCCCCGGTGCGCATTTATATCCGTGCTCTACGGGATCGTCGCCGCCGCCACCGCCCTGCTCCTCGCCGCCGTTCTCGCCGCGCTGCTGCGCGCCCCCACCCTGCGCCTCGGACTCCTCGACCGGCGGCAGCGGCAGCGCCGCGTGCCGCTGTCCGGGGGAGCCGCCGTCGTCCTCGCCACCTGCCTCGTGGTCGTCGCCGGCGACCGGACCGGCTTCGCGCCGCTGGGCGAGGGGATGGGCACACTGCTCGCCGCCGGCGCCGGCGTCGCCGCCCTCGGCCTGGTCGCCGACGCCTGGCGGCTGAAGACCCGGTTCCTCCTCGTCGGTACGGCCGTGGCGGCGGCCTTCGTCGTCCCGTACGGCGACACCGGTGTGCTCGCCGGTGTCGCCGCCGTCGGCTGGATCGCCTGCGTCGCCCTCGCCTTCCGGGCGCTCGACCACGCCGACGGGGTGGCCGGGACCGTCGGGGTCGTCACCGCCTTCGGGGTGGCCGCCTGTGCCGCGGCCGAGGTGATGGACGGTCTCGCGGTGCTGCTGAGCGTGCTCGCCGCCGCGCTGACCGGCTTCCTCATGCACAACTGGCCCCCCGCGCGCGTGGCGCTCGGGGGCTGCGGTGCGATGTTCACCGGCTTCCTGCTCGCCGTGGCGGCCGTCACCACGCGCGCGGGGCAGGACGCGACGACGGGGGGCGGGGGTGCTGTTCGCGCTCACCGCGGTCGCCGTCGCCGACGCCGCCCTCGTCGTGCTGGCCCGGCGCACGTCCGGACGCCCGCTGCTGCGCCGCGGTCCCGACCATCTCGCCCACCGGCTGCGACGGCTCGGCCTCACGCCCGCGGGGGTGACGGTGACTGTCGGTGCGGCCGCCTTCGCGGGGGTGCTCGTGGGGACGCTGGTGCACACCGGGTTGCTGGGTGTGGGGGCCGTGCTGTGGGTGGCGGGGGGCGTGGTGGTCGTCGTCCTCGTCCTGTGGCGCGTCCGCCCGCGCGTGCCCGGGCAGGCGCGGGGGCGGGGGCGTGGACGCCCGGACGTGAGGGTGAGCCGTGAGGTCCGGACGAGTCTCGATGCCCGGGTGGGCCACGACGCCCGCGGCGGTCACGAGGTGCGGGCGAGCCGGGAGGACTCCCCGCGCCACCGGGTCCGGTCCCGGCGTCGGAGCGGGGCTCTCGTGCAGCGCCCTCGGGAGTCGACGGAGTCTGCGGAGCCGGTGGAATCACCCCTGCGGGCATCCCCGCGAATGGCATCCTCGCAGGTCAACGGCTCCTTGCGTGTAAGGAACGGATAAGAGTTGAGTGCGTCCGACTCAGGTCTGTTGACCCAGCGGTGAGTCTCGTGCACACTTGAGCCTGTTCCACTCAAGTCAGCTGGAGGAAGATCACCATGGCACGTGCGGTCGGCATCGACCTGGGCACAACCAACTCCGTCGTGAGCGTTCTGGAGGGCGGCGAGCCCACCGTCATCACCAACGCCGAGGGTGCCAGGACCACGCCGTCCGTCGTCGCCTTCGCGAAGAACGGCGAGGTGCTGGTCGGCGAGGTGGCCAAGCGTCAGGCGGTCACCAACGTGGACCGGACCATCCGTTCGGTGAAGCGGCACATGGGCACCGACTGGAAGATCCAGCTCGACGGCAAGGACTTCAACCCGCAGCAGATCTCCGCGTTCATCCTGCAGAAGCTGAAGCGGGACGCCGAGGCCTACCTGGGCGAGAAGGTGACCGACGCGGTCATCACCGTCCCGGCGTACTTCAACGACTCCGAGCGCCAGGCGACGAAGGAAGCCGGTGAGATCGCCGGTCTCAACGTCCTTCGTATCGTCAACGAGCCCACCGCGGCCGCGCTCGCGTACGGCCTCGACAAGGACGACCAGACGATCCTCGTCTTCGACCTCGGTGGCGGCACCTTCGACGTGTCCCTCCTGGAGATCGGTGACGGCGTCGTCGAGGTGAAGGCGACCAACGGCGACAACCACCTCGGTGGTGACGACTGGGACCAGCGTGTCGTCGACTACCTGGTGCAGCAGTTCAAGTCCGGTCACGGCGTGGACCTCGCCAAGGACAAGATGGCCCTCCAGCGCCTCCGTGAGGCCGCCGAGAAGGCCAAGATCGAGCTGTCCTCCTCCACCGAGACCTCGATCAACCTGCCGTACATCACGGCGTCCGCCGAGGGCCCGCTGCACCTGGACGAGAAGCTCACGCGCGCTCAGTTCCAGCAGCTGACCGCGGACCTGCTGGAGCGCTGCAAGACGCCGTTCCACAACGTCATCAAGGACGCCGGCATCAACCTCTCCGAGATCGACCACGTCGTTCTCGTCGGTGGCTCCACCCGTATGCCCGCGGTCGCCGAGCTCGTCAAGGAGCTGACGGGCGGCAACGAGGCGAACAAGGGCGTCAACCCGGACGAGGTCGTCGCCATCGGCGCCGTGCTCCAGGCCGGTGTCCTCAAGGGCGAGGTCAAGGACGTCCTGCTCCTCGACGTCACCCCGCTGTCCCTCGGTATCGAGACCAAGGGCGGCATCATGACCAAGCTCATCGAGCGGAACACGACGATCCCGACCAAGCGGTCCGAGATCTTCACCACCGCCGAGGACAACCAGCCTTCGGTCCAGATCCAGGTCTACCAGGGCGAGCGCGAGATCGCGGCGTACAACAAGAAGCTCGGGATGTTCGAGCTGACCGGTCTGCCGCCGGCCCCGCGTGGCGTCCCGCAGATCGAGGTCGCCTTCGACATCGACGCCAACGGCATCATGCACGTCACGGCCAAGGACCTCGGCACCGGCAAGGAGCAGAAGATGACCGTCACCGGCGGCTCCTCGCTGCCGAAGGACGAGGTCGACCGCATGCGCCAGGAGGCCGAGAAGTACGCGGAGGAGGACCACGCCCGCCGCGAGGCCGCCGAGGCCCGCAACCAGGGCGAGCAGCTCGTCTACCAGACCGAGAAGTTCCTCAAGGACAACGAGGACAAGGTCCCGGGCGAGATCAAGACCGAGGTCGAGTCCGCGATCGGCGAGCTGAAGGAAGCCCTCAAGGGCGAGGACACCGCCGCGATCCGCACCGCCACCGAGAAGGTCGCGGCCGTCTCCCAGAAGCTGGGCCAGGCCATGTACGCCGACGCCCAGGCCGGTCAGGCCGCCGGTGGCGAGGCTCCGGGCGCCGGCGCCAAGGCCGCCGACGACGACGTGGTGGACGCCGAGATCGTGGACGACGAGCGCAAGGACGGTGCCGCGTGACGGAGGAGACCCCGGGCTTCGAGGAGAAGCCGACGTCCCCTCCGGCGCCATCCCTGAAGACGCTGAGCCGAAGGCCGACTCCCCCGCCGCGGCGGAGGAGTCGGCCCCGGCCGGGGACGCGAACCAGACAGCGGCACTGGTGGCCCAGCTGGACCAGGCCCGCAAGGCGCTCGACGAGCGCACGGCGGACCTCCAGCGGCTCCAGGCCGAGTTCCAGAACTACCGCCGCCGGGTCGAGCGGGACCGGATCGCGGTCAAGGAGATCGCCGTCGCGAACCTCCTGACCGAACTCCTGCCCGTGCTCGACGACATCGGCCGCGCGCGGGAACACGGCGAACTCGTCGGCGGGTTCAAGTCCGTCGCCGAGTCCCTGGAGACCGTGGCGGCGAAGATGGGCCTCCAGCAGTTCGGCAAGGAGGGCGAGCCCTTCGACCCGACGATCCACGAGGCGCTGATGCACAGCTACGCGCCGGACGTCACCGAGACGACGTGCGTGGCGATCCTCCAGCCCGGGTACCGGATCGGCGAGCGCACCATTCGCCCCGCGCGCGTGGCCGTCGCCGAACCCCAGCCCGGCGCACAGGCCGTCAAGGCCGACGAGGCGGAGGCCGGCGACGACAAGGAGAGCGGTGGCCCGGACGAGGGCTGAGCTTGAACGGATGAGTCCGATGGGGAAGGAGGGACGTCGAGGATGAGCACGAAGGACTTCATCGAGAAGGACTACTACAAGGTCCTCGGCGTCCCCAAGGACGCCACCGAGGCCGAGATCAAGAAGGCGTACCGGAAGCTCGCCCGCGAGTTCCACCCGGACGCCAACACGGGCAACGCCAAGGCCGAGGAGCGCTTCAAGGAGATCTCCGAGGCGAACGACATCCTCGGCGACCCCAAGAAGCGCAAGGAGTACGACGAGGCCCGCGCCCTCTTCGGCAACGGCGGCTTCCGCCCGGGGCCGGGCGCGGGCGGCGGCTCCTTCAACTTCGACCTGGGCGACCTCTTCGGGGGCGCCCAGGGCGGCGGTGGCGGACAGGCCGGCGGCTTCGGCGGCGGACTCGGTGACGTCTTCGGCGGGCTGTTCAACCGCGGCGGCACGGGCCCGGGCACCCGTACCCAGCCCCGGCGCGGCCAGGACATCGACACCGAGGTCACCCTGACCTTCACGGAAGCCATCGAGGGCGCGACGGTTCCGCTGCGCATGTCCTCGCAGTCCCCGTGCAGGGCCTGCTCCGGCACCGGCGACAAGAACGGCACGCCGCGGGTGTGCCCGACCTGTGTCGGCACCGGCCAGGTGGCGCGGGGCACGGGCGGCGGTTTCTCGCTGACCGACCCCTGCCCCGACTGCAAGGGCCGCGGTCTGATCGCCGAGCACCCCTGCATGGAGTGCAAGGGCAGCGGTCGCGCCAAGTCCTCACGCACCATGCAGGTCCGCATCCCGGCGGGTGTCACCGACGGGCAGCGCATCCGGTTGCGCGGTAAGGGAGCGCCCGGTGAGCGCGGTGGTCCGGCCGGCGACCTGTATGTACTCGTCCATGTCGACGCGCACCCGGTCTTCGGCCGCAAGGACGACAACCTCACGGTGACCGTGCCGGTGACGTTCACGGAGGCCGCCCTCGGCGGGGAGATCAGGGTGCCCACGCTGGGCGGCCCGTCGCTCACGCTGAAGCTGCCGCCCGGCACGCCCAACGGGCGGACGATGAGGGCACGCGGCAAGGGCGCGGTCCGCAAGGACGGCACCCGTGGCGATCTGCTGGTCACCGTCGAGGTGAGTGTTCCCAAGGACCTGTCGGGGAAGGCTCGTGACGCACTGGAGGCGTATCGCGAGGCGACCGCCGACGAGGACCCGCGGGCAGAGCTGTTCGAGGCAGCGAAGGGAGCTTGAGAGTGATGGACGGCCGTCGGCGCAATCCGTATGAACTGACCGAGGAGACACCGGTCTACGTCATCTCGGTCGCGGCCCAGCTCTCAGGCCTGCACCCGCAGACCCTGCGTCAGTACGACCGTCTGGGCCTGGTGTCCCCGGACCGCACTGCCGGCCGGGGCCGCCGCTACTCGGCCCGCGACATCGAACTGCTGCGCACCGTCCAGCAGTTGTCGCAGGACGAGGGCATCAACCTGGCCGGTATCAAGCGCATCATCGAGCTGGAGAACCAGGTCCTGGCCCTCCAGTCCCGGGTGGCGGAGCTGGAGTCGGCGCTGGACGGCGCGGCGGCCGCCATGCAGCAGCGTGAGGCCGCGGTGCACGCGTCCTACCGGCGCGACCTGGTGCCGTACCAGGAGGTCCAGCAGACCAGCGCGCTGGTGGTGTGGCGGCCGAAGCGGCAGCAGTCCCCGGACTGACGACGCGACAGCAGGCCCGACGTACCAGGAGTGGCCTGCCAGGTGTGACAGGTGAGGGGCCCGGAGGTCGATTCCTCCGGGCCCCTTCACGCTGCACGGCGTCAGATGTGCGAGGGGCGGCGGCGGGTGCCGATCCCATGCGGCGGCGCCGCCGAGACCTACGAGGACGGCGGCGGGACCGACGTACGGCCTGGGCCGGAGCCGGAGCCGGAGCCGGGGCCGGGGCCGGGACCGGTGTCGGCCGGGCGGCGGCCGGGGCCGTGGGGCCGGACGGCGACGCCATCACTTCGCAACAGCGCGGGCAGCGGTGATTCCGCTGGCCGGGGTCGGGTTGGCGGGATCCTGTCGGACACCGTGGCGCGCCACGGCTGGAATGTCGGGCACGCCTGTCCCTCGGGGAGTCTGAACTCCCGTGGCGTGGAGGGACGGTAAAGGGTGTTTGGAGAGGTTTCCGTCTCGTCTCCATGTGTCTTCACGTGCTAAGCGGAGGGTGATGTTGTCACTTCGTTAAGTAGTACGGCTTGACGCCGGTGGGCGCCGCCGCGTTGGCTTTTGAGCCACCTGGGTCAACATGTCGCACCCATGTCCGGAACGCACCTGAAGTGAGCCCTCGAATGCGTCGTATCGCCATAGCCGTGGCCGCCTCCACGATGTCCCTCTCGCTCGCCGGATGCGGGATGCTGAGCGCGACGGAGAGCAGCGGTGAAGCGACGCCGACGAAGGGCAACGACATCACCGTCGGCGTGCTGATGCCGGAGAAGACGAACACCCGTTACGAGGAGTTCGACTACCCCATCATCAAGGCGAAGGTCGCCTCCCTCACCAGCAACAAGGGCAAGACCGAATACGCCAACGCGGACGCGAAGAGTTCGACGCAGGTGACCCAGATGGAGCGGATGATCGACGAGAAGGTCGACATCATCCTGCTCGACGCCGTCGACTCGCACGCCATCGCGGACACCGTGCAGAAGGCCAAGGACGCCGGCATCCCGGTCATCGCCTACGACCGGCTGGCCGAGGGTCCCATCGACGCGTACGTCTCCTTCGACAACGAACTGGTCGGCGAGGTGCAGGGCCGCACGCTGGTGGAGGCCCTGGACGGTGCCAGCACCGCCGACAAGATCGTGATGATGAACGGCTCGCCCACCGACCCCAACGCCAAGCAGTTCAAGGACGGCGCGATGTCGGAGCTGAGCGGCCGGGTGACGATCTCCGAGTCCTTCGACACCAAGGACTGGAGCCCGGAGGTCGCCCAGTCCAACATGGCCGGGGCGATCGAGAAGATCGGCAAGGGCAACATCGCGGCCGTCTACTCCGCCAACGACGCCATGGCCGGCGGCATCATCAAGGCCCTGCGCGCCGCGGGCGTCGAGGACCTGCCGCCCATAACCGGCCAGGACGCGGAGCTGCTCGCGGTACAGCGGATCATCAGCGGCGAGCAGTACATGAGCGTGTACAAGCCCTACCCGCAGATGGCGGAGGCGGCCGCGGAGATGGCCGTCGCGAAGGTCAAGGGCCGCGCCATCGAGTTCGACTCCCTGACCCGCGACAGGATCGACAGCCCCACCGACAAGGAGATCCCGGCCCAGCTGGTGACCGTGGTGGCGCTGACGAAGAAGAACATCAAGGAGACCGTCATCGCGGACGGCATCTACAAGCCGTCCGACATCTGCACCGCCAAGTACGCCGCCGCCTGCCAGGCCCTCAAGCTGAACTGAGCGGGGCGAGCCGGTAGCGGACGGCGGTGTCGACGGGGCGCTCGGTGGGTGGCTGACCGGAGGCCGCCGGCGCGTCTGGCCAGTCCGTCTCGATCGCGTGGGCGAAGCCGGCCCGCGCGCCGTCCGGTTCGACGAGGGAACGGGCGTACGCCTTCGCCCGGAGCCGGAGCCGGAGCCGGAACCGGGGGCGGGGGGGCGGGGCTCGGCGCGGGCGAGTCAGGCCCGGAACCGCTCGGCCGCCGGGGCCAGGTCGACGCGCCGCTCGGCCTCCCGCAGCCGGTCCAGGAGCGCGAGTTCGTCGGTGCGGGCGCGCGCCGACGGGCCGGTACCGGGTCCTGGAACCTCGGAGCCGGCGGAGAAGACCCCGCGCAAGGCGCCTGAGCGCCCCCTGCGCCGCGTTCACGCCCCTCGCGTGAACTCCACCGTCGCCTCCGGCTGGGCGCCCGTCGAAGCCCGGTGGACGCCTTTGGGCGGGGGACGTCGTCGTGATCGTGGCCCCGGCCGACCATCACGCGGGACCCGTGGCCGGGGTCGTAGCCGTACCAGTCGCCCGCACGGCACTCGCCCCAGGGCGTGGCTCCGGCCGGCAACCATCCACGAGGCCGGCCACCATCCACGTGGCGGTCGGTCATCATCCACGTGGCCACTCATCATCCACGTGGCCGGCATCCCGCCTCGGGCGGGACGAGGCCGGGAGGTTCCGGGTGCTGGAGGACAGCGTCGCCGGCCGGGTGACCCACCTGCCCGGTGTCCCGACCGTGAACCACCGGGCGTCGAGGCCTTGGAGCAGGGCGCGGGTGTCTGCTTCCAGGCCCTCGCCCCGCCTCACCAGCGCCCTCCTGCACGGTCCGGGCCTGCCCACCCGGTACGTCTTCGGCCACCTCCACCCCGAGCGCGAGGCCTGCTCGCCCCGCCGGGCGGTTCGTCCCGTGGGCTCCCGGCGGAAGTGCGGGGAGTCCAGGAGCGGCCGCGGCCCGTGAGGCGTCGGCCGGCGAGCCTCCAGGGACCGGACCCGCCGGCTCGTCCCCCGTCGTACGGGATCCCGCTCCGGGGCGCCGAGGATCCTCGCACGAGGTTCAGGGGTCAGGGGTTAGGGGGCAGGGGTCACGAACCAGGGGTGTTCCTCGCCCGCGGAGGCGTACGTCATGCCCCGGTCGCGGGACGTGCGGGCCATCTGGTCGGCCCGGGAACGCGGATCACCCCGTTTCGACGGGCTGGAGTGTCGTCGGCACCGGCACATGGGCGGCGGTCCGACCCCACCCGGCCGCTCGCATCTCTCCCGCATCGGCCGACGCGTACGCGTCGAAGGTGTCCGCCGAGAGGGGACGTCGGACGCGGGACGTGACGCGGTGATCACTCGGTGGTGCCGGGCGTGCACGGGCGTGCGAGAGCCCGGACGGGTTCCCGCCGGGCGCACGCGGGGAGCATCAGCTTGTTGCAGGCGTGCGGGGCGGAGGCCGGGAGGAACCCGCGGAAATGGCCGGAATTCCAGAGGGTCGCGGGGAGGAGCCGTGTTGCGGAGCCGGTCCGGGGCCGCGCATAGTTGCGCTGCGGAAAACGCGGACGACGCGCGACACGCAGACGGCGGGGGTGGGATGGACGATGGCCGGGCACGGGGCGGAGGAGCATCCTCACGGTGCTGACCGACTGTGTGAGGCCGGGGACCGCGTGTACTCCCGGGCCGTACGGCGGGGCCGGGTGTCGCGCCTGGACGCGGAGCCGGTCCCCTGCCTGCTGGACCTCGCCCTGCTCCATCCCGACCCCGACGACATGGACTGGCTGGTCCCGACCTCCCCGCAGGAGGTCATGACCCGGCTGCTGCGAGGGCTCCACGACGAGGTGACCGCGAGCCGGCAGCGCATGGGCTCGGCCGTCGCCGCCTTCGAGTGGTACGCCGGGCTGGGCGGGCCCGCGCCGGGCACGGCGGCCGGGGAGGGCGTGGCGATCCGTGTCCTGGACGGCGCCTCCCGGATCCAGGCCGCACTGGACGAGGCCACCGAGGCGTGCACCACCGAGGTGCTGACGGTGCAGCCCGGCGGCATCCGGCGCGAGCACGAGCTGTCCGAGGGGCTGCACCGGGCGCTCGCCCTGCGCGGGCGGGGCGTACGGATGCGCGACCTGTACAACCACGTGGCCCGGCACGGCCAGGGCCTGCTCAACTACCTGGAACTGATGGGCGACGCGGTCGAGGCCCGCACCCTCGACGAGGTCATCGACCGGCTGATCCTCTTCGACCGCACGGTCGCCTTCATCCCCGCCAACGCCGACCGCACGATGGCGCTGGAGCTGCGCCACCCGGCCCTGGTCGGCTATCTGGGCACGGTCTTCGAACGGCTGTGGCGATTGGCGGTCCCGCTGACCGCCCCGCTGCCCGACACCCGCATCGAGGGCGTCTCCCACCGGGAGCAGTCCATCGCGGCGCTGCTGGCGGAGGGGCACCAGGACGCGGTCATCGCCGAACGCCTCGGCATCAGCGTGCGGACCTGCCGCGCGCACATCGCCCGCCTCTCGGAGACGCTCGGCGCGGCCAGCCGTACCCAGCTCGGCGTGCGGATCGCGCAGGTGGGCCTCGACGTGCCGCTCGGCGCGGACGCCGCTCAGCCCTCCGGGTCGAGGATCCCCGAACGCCCGATGAGGTAGCCGAGCCGTGCGCGGCTCCCGCTGCCGGGGACGGCGGCGAGTTTCGCGATGTGCACCCGGGCCGTGCGGACGCTCATGCCTAGGCGGTCGGCGATGACGGCGTCGGTGTGGCCCTCGACGAGGAGCGCGGCGATGGCGCGCCGGCGCGGGGTGCTGCCGTGCAGGGAGGACCGGGCGACCGTTTCCGGGAACCTGGGCGTGGCCGGCCGCCACAGGCGGTCGAAGGTGGTGCCCAGGTAGTCGGCGGCCAGTGCGGGGAGCCGGATCTCCAGGGCGAGGGTGCGGTCCTTCACGGCCGGGATGAAGGCCACGCTGCGGTCGACGACCAGCAGACGCTCCGTCACCTCGTCGGGGGAGCGCGCCTCCACGTCCCCGTGCAGCCGGTGGTAGCGGGCCGGCACGGTGGGGGCGTGGCGGGTGGTGTGCTGGTGGAGGGTGCGGATACGGCCGCCGCGGTCCAGGGAGGCCTGGTCGCGGTCCTGGGCCTGGCCGTGGATGTCGCGGGGCGGTCCCGCGTGGCTGGCGTGCGGCTGGATGGCGAGCACCTCGTGCGAGACCTCCGCCATGGCCCTGGTGATGACGGAGTCGATCCGGCCGAGCCCGCTCAGCAGGTGGATCTCGCCGGTGCCGGTGGCGTCACCGTCCGGCGCGGCGAGGGCCGGCAGTGGTTCGAACGCCTCGGCGAGCCGGGTCTCCCGCCGGCGGTGGGCGGCGATGTTTTCGGCGACGGCGCGCAGCAGCCGGGGCAGGGGCGACGGCCGGCGGGGCGACGGCCGGCGGCACCGGGAGGAGCCGGCCGGGGTCCCGGTGGTCCGGGCGGAGCAGCCCCGTGTGGACGGCACGCGGCGGTGAGGCGGCCTCCCGTGCGGGGGCGTGGCCGGACCCGCAGGGCGCGCGCGTAAGGGTCCAGGGCGGCCTCGCAGGGCTCGTCCGGACCGTGGTCGTGGACGGGTGCCGTCATCCGTCGGTGTCCTGGTCGAGGATTCCCGACTGCGCGATGAGGTAGCCGAGCTGGGCCCGGCTGCCGCTGCCGAGGAGCGCCGCGAGCTTGGCGATGTGGGCCCGGCAGGTGCGCACGTTCATGCCGAGGCGGCGGGCGATGGCCTCGTCGACATGGCCCTCGACGAGCAGCTTGGCGATGGAGTGCTGGATCTCGGTGATGCCGTCGGGGGCGGTCTCGTAGGGGGCGCCGGTGGTGAGCGGGACGGCGCGGTCCCAGAGGAACTCGAAGACCTTGATCAGGTAGCGCACCAGGCCCGGGTGGCGCAGTTCCAGGGCGACCTGCTGGTCCTCGCGGGCCGGGATGAAGGCGACCGTCTCGTCGCAGATGATCAGGCGCTCGACCACCTCGTCGATGGTGCGGTACTCGGCCTTCCCGTCGGAGAGGCGGGCGGTGTAGGCGAGCTTCTCGGGGCTGTAGCGGGCGGTGTGCTGGTAGAGCGTGCGGATGCGGATCCCGCGGTCGAGCAGCGGCCGGTCGCGTTCCAGGCCCTGGGTGAGGCTGCGCTCCGGGCGGTTGCCGCTCGGCTGGATGGCGAGCACCTCCGACTGGCACTGTGAGGTGGCGAGGTTGAGCGCCGCGTTGATCCGGGCGCCGCCCTCCAGCACGGTGATGGAGTCGGCGTGCCCGGCCGTCTGGACGCTGAGGGCCATGAACGGTTCGAACATCTCGGACAGCTGGACCGACACGCGCCTGCGCTCGGCGATCTCGTGTTCGATGGGGTTGAGTCGCTGGGCGAGCGCGAGGGCCGGCGGGGTGGGGCGCAGCCACTCGGGGTCGTCGGGGTCGGGGTGCAGGAGGGCGAATTCCACCAGGCAGGGAGCCGATTCCACGGCGGATCGGGCGACGCGCCCGGTCCGCAATGCGCTTGCGTAGAGTCGGCTGCCCTCCTCGCACAGTTCGGCCACCGCATGGGGATGTGCCCTATTAGCCCGATTCGTTGTCAAATCTCCACCCCCCAGGGTCCTGAACATGCAGGAACATGATGCATTGATTGTGTGGCCATGACGTGTCCGAATGAGCCATCGTCTTATCCGACGGGGGAAGAGGGACTTCACGTGAGGACGAAGCCGACTATGCGTAAGAGCGTCCGCCGATAGGCCGAGATGGCATGGGGGTGGGCACGGCGGGTGCGGCTTTCGTTGATCATGGAGTTCCTGAACCTCCAGCCACTACCCTGCGTAACGAATCTTCGCTGCCTCAACCTGCCAGTTGCGCCAAATAGGCCCTACCGGCGGACGCTCTAAGAGATTGCTTCGCTGGGCGCTTGTCGCCGCCTTCTCCGCC
The DNA here is from genome assembly GCF_001896135.2 of Streptomyces phaeoluteigriseus. GTDB lineage: Bacteria > Actinomycetota > Actinomycetes > Streptomycetales > Streptomycetaceae > Streptomyces > Streptomyces phaeoluteigriseus. The sequence goes on along the minus strand of NZ_MPOH02000019.1, from coordinate 959,608 downwards.
GTTGCGGCTGTCGGAGTACTGGGTGGCCTCTCGAGCGAGGAGAGCGGGGTCCGGGCGGACACCGCCTGGCCCGCCGTGGCCGTCTCCGGTCCTACCGCCTCCGGCGACATCCCGCCGGCGGCCGGGACGGGAACGGAGAGGAGTTGACGTGACCACCCCGCCCGACGATCGCTCCTTCCGCCGCGAGATGGCCACGGCCTACCGCTCGGGCTGGCACTTCATCGACCTGGTCACCGCCATCCCCCACAGTGGTGACTCGTTGATGGTGACGGTGTTCGGGGAGCCGGTCGTCGTGACGCGGGACGAGGAGGACGACGTGCGCGCGTACCGGTGTCTGCGCAAGCCCCGAGGAGCCCCCCAGCCCGTGCGGTGTGCCATCCGGTACGGAATGATCTTCGTCAACCTCGACCAGCGGGACCACCAACTGGCGGAGTCGGCCGGTCCGGCCGCCCCCAGGACCATCTCAGCCACCCCCCGCAGTGCCTGACGCGATTCCCCCGTCGTAACAGATCGCTCAGGTACTTCCCCCCGGCAGCGGCGTCACCGTGACCTGAACACGGTGACGCCGCTGTCGTTCGTGGTGACATTTCCGGTTCTGGAGCCTCGGCGAGGTGGCCGGAAACCATCGGTGTGGATCGAGTCGCCGTCTCCGTCGCCCACCCCGTCGTACGCGGTCACCCCCGGCCCATCGCCCGCGTCAGCTCGATCTCGATCACCACGCGCGTGGGGTTGGGGCGCGGCGTCCTGCCGTAGCGCTCCGCGTAACGCCGCTCCGCCTCCGCGACCCGGTCCGGCTCCGCGCGGACGAAGGCCCGCCCCTCCAGCGTGGCCCAGCGCCGGCCGTCCACCTGGCAGACCGCGACGCGGGCGCCCGGCGCGCCCGCCGCCAGCACGTTGCCCACCTTGGTGCTCGCCCTGTCCGCGATCACCCGGGCCAGCCGGCCCCCGGGGTCGTACGTCACTCCGACGGGAACCACGTGCGGTGAGCCGTCGGGGCGTGGTGTGGTCAGGGTGCACAGGTGTCGTTCGCGCCAGAAGTCGAGGTACGGCGCGTCGGGAGCGCCCGGGTCCTGGGGGTATGCGGCCATGGTCGGAACCTAACCCCCGCGGGACTCCCGGACCCAACCTTGAGTGGAATAGACTCAAGTTTGTGTACGCTGACTGAGTCAGTGATGACAGCGCTGACGGAGTCAGTGACGACGGCTGACGCAAGGAGGAGACAGCGAACGTGGACGCAGAGCTGACCAACCGGAGCCGGGAAGCCATCCAGACCGCCGGCAACCGAGCCCTGTCCGAAGGGCACCCCGACCTCACCCCGGCACACCTGCTCCTCGCGCTGCTCCAGGGGCAGGAGAACGAGAACATCGTCGATCTGCTCGCCGCCGTCGACGCCGACCAGGCCGCCGTGCGCGCCGGCGCCGAACAGGTGCTCGGCTCGCTGCCCAGCGTGGCCGGGTCCACGGTGGCGCCCCCGCAGCCCAACCGCGAACTGCTCGCCGTGATCGCGGACGCCCAGGGTGTCGCCCGGGACCTCGGCGACGAGTACCTGTCCACGGAGCACCTGCTCATCGGGACCGCCGCGAAGGGCGGCCGGGCGGGCGAGGTGCTCGAGAGGCACGGAGCCACCGCGAAGAAGCTGCTGGACGCCTTCCGCAAGGCCCGCGGCGGACGCCGGGTGACCAGCGCCGACCCCGAGGGCCAGTACAAGGCGCTGGAGAAGTTCGGCACCGACTTCACCGCCGCCGCCCGCGAGGGCAAGCTCGACCCGGTCATCGGCCGGGACACCGAGATCCGGCGGGTCGTCCAGGTGCTCTCCCGCCGCACCAAGAACAACCCGGTCCTCATCGGTGAGCCCGGCGTCGGCAAGACCGCCGTCGTCGAGGGGCTCGCCCAGCGGATCGTGAAGGGGGACGTGCCCGAGTCCCTCAGGAACAAGCGGCTCGTCTCGCTCGACCTCGGTGCCATGGTCGCCGGGGCCAAGTACCGCGGCGAGTTCGAGGAGCGACTGAAGACCGTCCTGGCCGAGATCAAGGCCTCCGACGGGCAGATCATCACCTTCATCGACGAACTGCACACCGTCGTGGGCGCCGGCGCGGGCGGCGACTCCTCGATGGACGCCGGCAACATGCTGAAGCCGATGCTCGCCCGCGGAGAGCTGCGCATGGTCGGCGCGACCACCCTGGACGAGTACCGCGAGCGGATCGAGAAGGACGCGGCACTGGAGCGGCGCTTCCAGCAGGTGCTGGTCGCCGAACCCTCCGTCGAGGACACCATCGCGATCCTGCGCGGCCTCAAGGGGCGGTACGAGGCGCACCACAAGGTCCAGATCGCCGACAGCGCGCTGGTCGCCGCGGCCACCCTGTCCGACCGGTACATCACCTCCCGCTTCCTGCCCGACAAGGCCATCGACCTCGTCGACGAGGCGGCCTCCCGGCTGCGCATGGAGATCGACTCGTCCCCCGTCGAGATCGACGAACTCCAGCGCGTCGTGGACCGGTTGAAGATGGAGGAGCTGGCTCTCGACAAGGAGACCGACCCCGCCTCCCGCGAGCGCCTGGACAAGCTGCGCCGCGACCTCGCCGACAAGGAGGAGGAGCTGCGCGGTCTCAACGCCCGCTGGGACAAGGAGAAGCAGTCCCTCAACCGGGTCGGTGCGCTGAAGGAGCGGCTCGACGACCTGCGCGGCCAGGCCGAACGGGCGCAGCGCGACGGCGACTTCGACACCGCCAGCAAGCTGCTGTACGGCGAGATCCCGGCCCTGGAGCGCGACCTGGAGGCCGCTTCCGAGGCCGAGGAGGAGGCCGCCAGGGACACCATGGTCAAGGACGAGGTCGGCTCCGACGACATCGCCGACGTCGTCGCCTCATGGACCGGCATCCCGGCCGGCCGCCTCCTGGAGGGCGAGACGCAGAAGCTGCTGCGCATGGAGGAAGGACTGGGCAAGCGGCTCATCGGCCAGGGCGAGGCCGTCCGGGCCGTCTCCGACGCCGTACGCCGCTCGCGGGCCGGCATCGCCGATCCCGACCGCCCGACCGGCTCCTTCCTCTTCCTCGGCCCGACCGGCGTCGGCAAGACCGAGCTGGCCAAGGCGCTCGCCGACTTCCTCTTCGACGACGAGCGGGCCATGATCCGCATCGACATGTCGGAGTACGGCGAGAAGCACAGCGTCGCCCGGCTCGTCGGCGCCCCGCCCGGCTACATCGGTTACGAGGAGGGCGGCCAGCTCACCGAGGCCGTCCGGCGCCGGCCGTACAGCGTCGTGCTGCTCGACGAGGTGGAGAAGGCGCATCCGGAGGTCTTCGACATCCTGCTCCAGGTGCTCGACGACGGACGGCTCACCGACGGACAGGGCCGCACGGTCGACTTCCGCAACACGATCCTGGTGCTGACCTCCAACCTGGGCAGCCAGTACCTGGTCGACCCGCTCTCCACCGAGGCGGAGAAGAGGGAGCAGGTCCTGGAGGTGGTCCGGGCCTCCTTCAAGCCGGAGTTCCTCAACCGGCTCGACGACCTGGTCGTCTTCTCCGCGCTGAACAAGGAGGAGCTGGCCCGGATCGCGCGGCTCCAGATCGACCGGCTCGCCAAGCGGCTGGCCGAGCGGCGGCTCACCCTGGAGGTCACCGAGGCGGCCCTCACCTGGCTCGCCGACGAGGGCAACGACCCGGCGTACGGCGCCCGGCCGCTGCGCCGCCTCGTCCAGACCGCCATCGGCGACCGCCTCGCCAAGGAGATCCTCGCGGGCGAGGTCAAGGACGGCGACACGGTCCGGGTGGAGGCCTTCGGAGATGGCCTGATCGTGGGCCCCGCGGCGGCCGGAAAGACCCTCTGACCGGGGCGTCCGGCCCTGCGGCCGCACGCCCTGAGCTGAATTGCGCCAACCCGAGGTGAACCCTGCGGGGCGGGGGTTGCCACCCCCCGCCCCGCATGGGGGAGGATGGCGGGATCCGTACGAAGGGAAAATCACGGTGACCATCGACCCGTCCTCGATTCCGAACTTCGGGGGCCAGCCCGAGCCGCAGCCCCAGGGACCGGCGGGCCCCGTCGTTCCGGATCAGGATCTCGTGAAGCAGCTCCTCGACCAGATGGAGCTGAAGTACGTCGTCGACGACGAGGGTGACCTCGCGGCGCCGTGGGAGGAATTCCGTACGTACTTCATGTTCCGCGGCGAGGGCGACCAGGCGGTCTACTCGGTGCGGACGTTCTTCGACCGGCCCCACCCGATCGACGAGAAGCCCCAGCTCCTCGAGGCCATCGACGACTGGAACCGCCGCACCCTGTGGCCCAAGGTCTACACGCACACCCACGACGACGGCACCGTCCGCCTCATCGGCGAGACGCAGATGCTGATCGGCGCCGGCGTCAACCTCGAGTTCTTCGTCTCCTCGACGGTGAGCTGGGTGCGCGCCGCGATCGAGTTCGACAAGTGGCTCGTGGAGCAGCTGGGCCTGGAGTCGGCGTCGGCCGAGGAGGCGGACAAGCCCGCGGACGACGAGTAGCCGCCGCACGCCCCAGGCGAAAGAGAGCCCGGCCAGGGCCGCGACCCCACGCGTCGCGAGCCACGGCCGGGCTCTCGCCGTCCGCCCCGACGACGACCACCGCGACCGGGTTACCCACAGGCTGTGGACAGACGGACGGCCCGGGGAAGGGTTGGGGAACGGCCCGGGGAAGGGCCGGGACGGCCTGGGGAAGCACCGGGGGGCCGGCCTGGGGAGAGGCCGGGGGGGCGCCCCGGGGAACGGCCTAGGGAAGGGCCGGGGGTCGGCCTAGGGAGGGGTCGGGACGGCCTCGGGAAGGGCCGGGGGACGCCCCGAAGAAGGACCGGGGAACCGACAGGACGCTGCTGCCGCGGCGCAGGCGCGGCATGCCGGGCGCCACCCGGTCCGCCGCCCCCCCCCCCGCGAGGGGCGGGCGGCCCGCCGGGGTACCCGGTCGCTCGGGGCCTGACCCGGCTGGGCGGCTTCACGGTCCTCGGACTCGCCCTCGGGGACGAGGACCGGTCGTGGCTGTACGCGCTCGGTCCCGGCACGCTCGTCGCCTTCGGCGTCCTGGTGCGGACGGGCCAGGGGACGATCCCTCCCCCCTCCGGGGCCGTCGACACCGCCCTCGCCGGCGGCGCCCTCGCGCCCGCATGACCGGCGGCGGCTTCGGCGGCTCGGCCGCGCGGCCCGGGAAACCCACCTGACGGCTCCGGAGGCCGACGCGGCAGGGGCGGCCCACGCGGCGGGCGGCGGCGGGGCCGACGACACGGCGCGGACCGGGTCAGGGGCCTATCCCGCCAGCGCCTTCAGGCGCGCCACCGCCTCCTCCAGCACCGTCTTCCGCTTGCAGAAGGCGAAGCGGACGAAGGGGGCACCGGCTTCCCGGTGGTCGTAGAAGACCGCGTTCGGGATGGCCACGACGCCCGCGCGTTCCGGGAGGGAGCGGCAGAAGGCGAAGCCGTCGCCCTTCTCGGACAGCGCGGCGCCGAGGGGGCGGATGTCGGCGGTGATGAAGTAGGTGCCCGCCGGGCGGTAGACCGCGAAGCCCGCCTCCGTGAGGCCCGCCGCCAGCAGGTCCCGCTTGGTCAGCATGTCCGCGCGGAAGCCGTCGAAGTAGGTGTCGGGGAGGGCCAGCGCCTCGGCGACGGCGTACTGGAACGGGCCCGACGCCACGTACGTCAGGTACTGCTTCGCCGCGCGCACCGCCGACACCAGTCCGGGCGCCGCCGTCACCCAGCCGACCTTCCAGCCCGTGAACGAGAACGTCTTGCCGGCGCTGCCGATCGTGACCGTCCGGTCCCGCATGCCCGGCAGCGTGGCCAGCGGCACGTGTTCGGCCTCGTCGAAGACCAGGTGCTCGTACACCTCGTCGGTGACGACCAGCAGGTCCCGCTCCACCGCCAGCTCGGCGACCGCGGTCAGCTCCTCACGGGTGAGGACCGTGCCGGTCGGGTTGTGCGGGGTGTTGATCAGGAGGAGCCGCGTGCGGTCCGTCACCGCGTCGCGCAGCTCGTCGAGGTCCAGGCGGAACCGGGCCTGTTCGGGGTCCGGCCGCAGCGTCACCGGTACCCGCGCCGCACCCGCCATGGCGATGCAGGCCGCGTAGGAGTCGTAGTACGGCTCCAGGGCGACGACCTCGTCCCCCGGCTCCAGCAGCGCCAGCAGCGTGGCCGCGATGGCCTCGGTGGCGCCCACGGTGACCAGAACCTCCGTGTCCGGGTCGAACGTCAGGCCGTACCGGCGGCGCTGATGCCCGGCGATCGCCGTCCGCAGCTCGGGAACACCGGGACCCGGTGGGTACTGGTTCCCCCGCCCGTCCCGCAACGCCCGTACGGCCGCCTCGCGGACCTCCTCGGGCCCGTCCGTGTCCGGGAACCCCTGCCCGAGATTGATGGACCCGGTCCGCAGGGCCAGCGCGGACATCTCGGCGAAGATCGTCGTCCCGAAATCGGCGAGACGGCGGTTGAGGAAGGGGCGCGCGGTGGAGGTCATGCCGGTCATCCTGCGCCGAAGCTCTGGACTTCCTCAAGTGTGCTTTGGCCGTCGAGCCAGGTGGGCATCCCCTGTTCACGCACCGGTCGCACCGGTACGCGAGGCGCCCACGGGGGGCCGCTTCGGGGGATTCGGAAGGAGGGTGACGTCATGGTTCTCGGCATCATCCTGGCGGTACTCGCAGTCTTCGCGGGGGTGGCGATCGTGCTCACCGCCGTCCACAGGAGCAGCACCTCGTACCGGGGTTCGTCCCGGTCGGCCTCACGGTCGGGTGCCCGCTCGCGCAGAGGGGGCGGCAGCACCAGCGGGGGCAGCGGCGGGGACGGATCCGGCAGCTGGTGGGTCGCCGGGGGCGGGGCCGCCGTGGCGTGCAGCTCCTCCAGCGACTCGGGCAGTGGTTCGGGCGGCGACTCCGGCGGAGGTCACTCGGGCGGCGGTCACTCCTGCGGCGGCGGCTCGTCCTGCGGGGGAGGAGGCGGCGGATGCGGCGGAGGCAGCTGACACGGGGCAGCTGAGCTCCCTGGGGAGCCGCATCCGGGCCGCGGGTCGCCCCCTGACCGAGGGCGCCCCGCGGTCGCGCCATGTCCGTCGGTGGGGCGCGCGGGGGTGAGTCCGAGCCGCACGGCGTACGCCGAGGTTGAACAGTTGAGCTGTGTAGCCCTCTGAGGGATGGAAACCCCACGAAGTTGGGTAAAAGCGCTGTGGTGTCGCCATAGTTCATGATTCCCTCTACATCACCAACGCAGCCCCTCGGACCCCTCGGACGTCCCGCGCGGACGCCCTCCCCACGCCGGGCCGGCCGGGGCCGCCCCCCCGGAGTCACCGGGGTGCGCCGGACCTTCCCCTGTTCCTTGCGTTCTTTGCGTTCTTGCGGAGCCGAGTCATGCTCACGACCCTGAACACCTCCTACACCGACACGTGCGCGGCCGACCTGGCATGGGCCCTGGGGCGTGAGCCCCTGCCCGCACTTGCCACGCTCGACCTCGAAATGTCGGGCGCCAAACTCGAGTTGAGACTGCTCGGCGCCTCCCACCAGGTACTCCTGGAGCAGGAGCAGGGCTTTTGTTCCGAGACGGTCGCGTGCATCCCGGGCATCAGCACGCCCCTCCCGCTCGGCGTGGCCAAGCGAGTGGGTGATTGGGAGTACGAGTTCGCGGCCCGCGTCGAGGTGCTGACACCGGGTCAGTTCGCGGGCCGCGCCCAGGAAGCTGCTGGCCCTGGTCGCCGATCATCCGCACGGCCTCGCGGGCGTCTTCCCGGGCAGCCCGCACGCCTTCACGGCACTGCTCGCACAGCGCCACGAGGGCTATGTGGACTGGCGGACCTGGCACGCCTACCCGCAGGACGGGCAACTGGTGGCGACGAGGACGCGCGTGGGCGCGCGAGTACCGACGAGCCGAACCGCTCCGAGCTGAACCGCTCCGAGCTGAACCGCTCCGAGCCGAACCGCTCCGAGCCGAACCGCTCCGAGCCGAAGCTGCGTTCAGCCGGCACTGCCCTCGGCCGAACCGTCCTCGGCCGAACCCCCTCGGCCGGCACCGCCCTCGGGGTGAACCGCCCTCGGCCGGCGCCCCTCGGGGTGAACCGCCCGAGGTGAACCGACCTCGGGGTGAACGGCTCTCATGGTCAACGGCTCTCAAACGCACGGCACTCGATCGACGCAGAGTTCCACACGTGTGGGTGACGAAGCGTTCCATACTCGTGACGTAACGTCGCAGTCGTGATCGAACCGCACGCACCGGCCCAGCCCGGCGCGACGCCTGGTGCCCTACCCGGTGCCCCACCCGGTGCCCTGCCCGGCGCCCCGGCCGGCGTTCCGTACCGGCGTGGTCCCGCGCGGCTGCCCGTCCGGCCGGGCACCGGGCGGTTCCTGGTCCTCGCGTGCGTGTTCGTCTGCGCGGCCTGCGGCCTGGTGTACGAACTCGAACTCGTCGCCCTCGCGTCGTACCTGATGGGCGACTCGGTCACCCAGGCCTCCGTCGTGCTCTCCGTGATGGTCTTCGCGATGGGCATCGGCTCGCTCGCCGCCAAACGGCTGCGCCGCCTCGCGGCCGCCGGTTTCGCCGCCGTCGAGGTGGCCCTCGCCCTGATCGGCGGGTGCAGCGCGATGGCCCTGTACGCCGTGTTCGCCTGGACGGGCGACTGGGGCGGACTGTGGGCGCACGGGCCGCGCGTCCTGCTCGTCGTCTTCTGCCTCGCCATCGGGCTGCTCATCGGCGCAGAGGTCCCCCTGCTGATGGAACTGATCCAGCGGGTCCGCCGCCAGGACGCGGGCGGCGCGGTCGCCGACCTCTTCGCCGCGGACTACGTGGGCGCGCTGGTCGGCGGCCTGGCGTTCCCGTTCCTGCTGCTGCCCTTCCTGGGCCAGCTGACCAGCTCCCTGCTGATCGGCGCGGTCAACGTGGTCGCCGGGGGCGCCCTCGTCCTCGGCCTGTTCCGCGGCGACCTCACCCGCCGCACCCGCTGCCTCGTCCTCGTCGCCAACGCCACCGTCCTCGCCGTACTCGCCTGTACCGCCGTCCTCGTCGACGACTTCGAACGGGCGGCGCGCCACGCGGTCTACGGCGACGACGTCCGGGTCGCCCTGCACACCGGCGTCCAGGAGGTCGTCCTCACCGGCGGCACCCATGGCCGCCCCCTCGCCCTCTACCTCGACGGCCGGCTCCGCGGCGGGGGCCACGACCAGCTCCGCTACCGCCAGGCCCTGGTCCGCCCCGCGATGAACGGCCCCCACGCGCGCGTGCTCGTCCTCGGCGGCGGTGACGGACTGGCCGCCCGCGAGGTCCTCGCCCGCCCCGGCGCCCACCGCGTCGACATCGTCGACCTCGACCCCGCCCTGATCAGGCTGGCCCGCACCGACCCCGGCCTCGCCCGTCTCAACGGGCACGCCATCGACGACCCCCGGGTCCGCGTCGCCGTCGGCGACTCCTTCCGCAGCATGCGCGAGACCCCGCCGGGCACCTACGACGTGGTGATCGCCGACCTCCCCGACCCCGGCATCACCGCCAGCACGAAGCTGTACTCCCAGGAGTTCTACGGCCTCGCCCGCCGCGCCCTGCGCCCCGGCGGCCGGCTCGCGGTCCACGCCGGCCCCCTCGACACCCGGCCGCACGCCTTCTGGACCGTCGAGACGACGATGCGCGCGGCGGGCCTGCGCACCGCCGCCTACCGGGCCCGGGGCGACTGGGGCTTCGTCCTGGCCACGACCGGCGCCCGCCCCGACCTGCGCCTCGGGCCCGGCGAACGGCCGCTGCCGGCGGGACCGACGGGAATGCGGGCCTCCACCCTGCTGCACCCGCGCTACTGAGCGCGCAGGGTACGCCTGGCCGGTGCGCGGGCGGCGGCAATCCAGGTTTCGGCGGGTGCTTTCGCGGACGCGCTGGGTAGGCTCCGCCCTTATGGAGCATGAGGTGTTCGTTCCGGTTCCGGCAGAGCGACTGCGGGCGGCCCTCGCCGACCCCGCGCAGGTGGCCCGAGCACTCCCCGGTTTCCAGCAGGACGCCGGCACCGAGCCCGTCGCGGGTCGGCTGAAACTGCGCGTCGGCGGCCACACCATCACCTACCGCGGCACCCTGCGCGTCACCGCCCGCGAGGACGGGGGGTACGCCGTCGAGGGCGACGCCACCGAGGCCCGCGGCTCCGGCACGGTCGAACTCGCGCTCACGCTGGGGGTGCGGGAGACGGGCGGGGCCAGCACGCTCCGCTTCGGGGGTACGGCGACGGCGGACGGCCGCATCGCGGAGCTGCCGGCGGACGCCGTGGACGCCGCGGCCGTACGCCTTCTGGACCGGTGGGCCGAGAACCTCGGGGCGGAGGCGGCGGCCGACGAACCCCCTGCGGCGGCCGCCGAGTCCGAGACCGAGATCCCCCCGCCGGGGCCGGACGGACTCGATTCCCTGAACGGTTCGGTGGACGCGGACGACGTGGAGGACGCGGACGACGCGGACGACGTGGACGACGTGGTGGACGCGGACGACCTGGAGGACATCGACGAGGTGGGCCCCGTCGGCCCCATCGCACCCAACGACCCCATCGACGCCGTCGAGGCCGTCGCCGGGTTCCCGGACCCCGGTGTCCCCCCGGCCGAGGCCGCGCACGCGCGCCGCACGATGATCGGGCGCAGTGCGGAGGAGGTGGACCACGCCCCGCCGCGCGGCCGGTACGCCCCGGTCCCGGCCCCGCAGACCGTCGCCCGGGACAACGCCCTGCGCTGGGCCGCCCCCGCGGCCGCGCTGGCGGTGGCGTCGGCCATCGTGGTCGGACGGGCGCTGCGGCGACGCCGGTGACCGGAAAGCCCCGGTGACACCCGGCGCCCCCTTGATCACCTCGATAGGGTCGTCCCGTGAGTGACGAAGACTTCACGCTGACCGCGGGAGACGCGGAGGTGACCGTCCGGCCCGGCAACGGCGGGCGGGTCGGAGGGCTGCGCGTCGGCGGAGCGGAACTGCTGCGGCAGGGCGAACGGTTCGGGTGCTTCCCGATGGTGCCCTGGTGCGGGCGGATCAGGGACGGCCGCTTCCGGGACGGGGCGGACATCCGGCAGATGCCGCTCAACTCCCCGCCGCACGCCATCCACGGCACGGTCCGCGACGGCGCCTGGAAGGTGGCCCGCAGGTCGGCCGACGAGGCGGTCCTGACGTACGACCTGGTCGACCCCTGGCCCTACCCCGGCCGGGTCACGCAGATCGTGGCGCTGTCCGGGGACGCGCTGACGCTGTCCATGGCGGTGGAGACGCACGGCTCGTCGTTCCCGGCGCAGATCGGCTGGCACCCCTGGTTCAACCGCGACCTCGGGGGCGAGGACGTGCGGGTCGCGTTCGATCCCGCCTGGCAGGAGGAGCGCGGCGAGGACCATCTGCCGACCGGCAACCGCGTCGAGCCGAAGCCCGGCCCCTGGGACGACTGCTTCGGCATGCCCGACGGCGTCTCCGTCTCCCTCACCTGGCCGGGGCGGCTCCGGCTGGACGTGACGAGCCCGGAGAAGTGGGTCGTCGTCTACGACGAGCAGGAGGCCGCCGTGTGCGTGGAACCGCAGACGGGCCCGCCCAACGGCCTGAACACCCTCCCGCGCCTGGTCACGCCCCTGGAGCCGCTGGAGGCCACGACCACCTGGCGCTGGACCCGCCTCTAAGCTGAGGGCATGACGACGGACGTACGCGGCGCACTGCTGCAGCAGATCAAGGACAAGGCCGTGGTGCACGGCAGAGTGACCCTTTCCTCGGGTCTGGAGGCCGACTACTACGTCGACCTGCGCCGCGTCACCCTCGACGGCGAGGCCGCCCCGCTGGTCGGACAGGTGCTGCTCGACCTGACCGCCGAGCTGGACTTCGACGCGGTGGGCGGACTGACCATGGGCGCCGACCCGGTGGCCGGGGCGATGCTGCACGCCGCCGCCGCGCGTGGCCGCACGCTGGACGCCTTCGTCGTCCGCAAGGCGGCGAAGGCGCACGGGATGCAGCGCCGCGTCGAGGGCCCGGACATCAAGGGCCGCCGGGTCCTGGTGGTCGAGGACACCTCGACCACCGGCGGGTCGCCGCTGACCGCCGTGGAGGCCGTGCGGGAGGCGGGCGCCGAGGTGGTGGGCGTCGCGACGATCGTGGACCGGGCGACCGGTGCCGCGGAGAAGATCCAGGAGGGTGCGGGCGTGCCGTACCTGTTCGCCTTCTCGAAGGATGAACTGGGTCTGGACTGACGAGCCGGTATGACCTGGACTTGACCGGCGCATGGACCGACGGCGCATGTCTGGAAAGATGGGGACGACGATGACGTCGCACCCAAGGTCTAGGTCAGGGCCGTAAGTACGCAGAACGCCAACCCGCACACCCAAGGAGCGGACGAATGCCCATCGCAACCCCCGAGGTCTACAACGAGATGCTCGACCGGGCGAAGGCAGGCAAGTTCGCCTACCCGGCCATCAACGTCACCTCGACCCAGACCCTGCACGCGGCACTGCGCGGCTTCGCGGAGGCGGAGAGCGACGGCATCATCCAGATCTCCACGGGTGGGGCCGAGTTCCTGGGCGGCCAGTACAGCAAGGACATGGTGACGGGCGCCGTCGCCCTCGCCGAGTTCGCGCACATCGTCGCCGAGAAGTACCCGGTCACCGTGGCCCTGCACACCGACCACTGCCCGAAGGACAAGCTCGACGGGTACGTACGTCCGCTGCTGGAGATCTCCCGCAAGCGCGTCGAGGCCGGTCTGGGCCCGCTGTTCCAGTCCCACATGTGGGACGGCTCCGCCGAGACCCTCGCCGACAACCTCTCCATCGCGCAGGAGCTGCTGGAGAAGGCGCGCGCCGCGAACATCATCCTCGAGGTCGAGATCACCCCGACCGGCGGTGAGGAGGACGGCGTCTCGCACGAGATCAACGACTCCCTGTACACGACGGTCGACGACGCGCTCCGCACCGCCGAGGCCCTCGGCCTGGGCGAGAAGGGCCGCTACCTGCTCGCCGCGTCCTTCGGCAACGTGCACGGCGTGTACAAGCCGGGCAACGTCGTGCTCCGCCCCGACCTGCTGAAGGAACTGAACGACGGCGTCGCGGCCAAGTACGGCCAGGCGGCCGGCTCGCAGCCGTTCGACTTCGTCTTCCACGGCGGCTCCGGCTCCTCCGCGGAGGAGATCGCGACCGCGCTGGAGAACGGCGTCGTCAAGATGAACCTCGACACGGACACGCAGTACGCCTTCACGCGTCCCGTCGTCGACCACATGTTCAGGAACTACGACGGCGTCCTCAAGGTCGACGGCGAGGTCGGCTCCAAGAAGACCTACGACCCGCGGACCTGGGGCAAGCTGGCCGAGGCGGGCATGGCGGCGCGGGTCGTCGAGGCCACGCAGAACCTGCGCTCGGCGGGTACGAAGATCAAGTAGCGGTCACCGGCCGGGTCACCGACCCGGTCACCGACCCGGTCACCGACCCGGTCACCGGCCCGGCCGCTGACCGGGGCCTCCCGGCCAGGTGGGTCGGTTTCGCAGCGAGCCCGGTGCTTCGGCGCCGGGCTCGCGGTATACCTGGGACCGTGTCCGACGTCCGGCTGGCCTCGCCCCAGGGCAAGTGGGTCCTGTTCACCACGGTTCTCGGTTCCAGCATGGTCATGCTGGACTCGACCGTCGTCAACATCGCCCTGCCCCGCATCGGCCGCGACCTGGACGCCGATCTCGCCGCCCTCCAGTGGACCGCCAACGCCTACCTGGTCACGCTGGCCGGGCTGATCCTGCTGGGCGGTTCGCTCGGCGACCGCTACGGCCGGCGCAAGGTCTTCGTGGTGGGCGTGGTCTGGTTCGCCGTGGCCTCCCTGCTGTGCGGGCTCGCCCCGGACGCCGGCGTCCTGATCGCCGCCCGCGCCCTCCAGGGCATCGGCGGCGCCCTCCTCACCCCCGGCTCGCTCGCCATCATCCAGGCCTCCTTCCACCGCGACGACCGGGGCCGGGCCGTGGGTCTGTGGTCGGGTTTCGGGGGCGTCGGCGCGGCCGTGGGGCCCTTCCTGGGCGGCTGGCTGGTGGACGGCCCCGGCTGGCGCTGGGTGTTCCTGCTCAACGTGCCCCTCGCCCTGCTGTGCGTCCCGGTCGCCCTGCGGCACGTCCCCGAGTCGGGCGACGGGCGGACCCACGGCCGCTTCGACGTCCTGGGCGCGGTGCTGGGGGCCGTCGCCCTCGCCCTCGTGACGTACGCGCTGATCGAGGCGGGCGAGGGGTCCGTGGTCGTGGCGGTGACGGCGGTGGCCGGGCTCGCCGCCGCGGTGGCCTTCGTGTGCGTCGAGCGGCGCCGCCCCGACCCGATGATGCCGCCCGGCATCTTCGCGTCCCGCCAGTTCACGGCCGTCAACCTGGTCACCCTCTGCGTGTACGCGGCCCTCGGCGGCTTCTTCTTCCTGTCCGCCCTCCAGCTCCAGGTCGTGTCCGGCTACTCCGCCCTCGGCGCCGGTACGGCCCTCCTGCCGACGACCGTCCTCATGCTGCTGCTCTCCGCCCGCTCGGGGCAGCTGGCCGAGCTGATCGGCCCGCGCGTCCCGCTCACCGTCGGCCCGCTGCTGGCCGCGGCGGGGATGCTGCTGATGCTCCGGGTCGGCCCCGACGCCTCCTACGCCGCCGACGTCCTGCCCGCCGTCCTGGTCCTCGGCCTCGGCCTGGTCACCCTGGTCGCCCCGCTGACGGCGACCGTCCTTGCCTCGGTCGACGTCTCCCGGGCGGGCCTGGCCAGCGGCATCAACAACGCGGCGGCACGGGCGGCGGGCCTCGTCGCGGTCGCCGCGCTTCCCCTGCTGACCGGGATGGGCGCGGAGGCGTACCGCTCGGCCGACGCCTTCGACGACGCGTTCGGGCGGGCGATGGTGCTGTGCGCGGGTGCGTTGGCCGTCGGCTCGGTGGTCGCCTTCACGACCGTACGCCGCCCGGCACCGGACTGCCTGCGCCCCGAGTGCAGGACGCACGGGGCCGTGCTGGCACCGCCGCTGGAGGGGGAGCGGGCGCGGGGACGACTGTCGCTGGGGTCTGGCGGATTCGGGGCGTCGGGGGGCTGAGGGCGGGACGGGGTGTGCT
>NZ_MPOH02000019.1:833320-944500 GCF_001896135.2 Streptomyces phaeoluteigriseus | reverse complement strand
GTGCAGGGGGGCGGGGGCGGGGGCACGGGTTGCGGGCGCCGGTGCCCGCGGCGTACGGCTGCTCGGGGCGTGACGGGGCCGAAGCGGTAGTCCGGGGGCCGTCGCGGCAACCCCGTCGGCGCAAATCCCGGAGGGTCCCCCAGACTGGACCCATGTCCATTCACGAAAACCTTCTCGGGGGACCGTCCCCGACCCACCTCCCCGACGACCCCGAGCCCCGCGAACTGCTCGCGGCCGGCACGGCTCCCGCCGACGTCGCCGCCAAGTACCCCACGTCCTCCCTGGCCTGGGCCCGGCTCGCCGACGACGCGTTCGAGCGCGGCAGCGTCGTGGAGTCGTACGCCTACGCCCGTACGGGATACCACCGCGGCCTGGACAGCCTGCGCCGCAGCGGCTGGAAGGGCCACGGCCCGGTGCCGTGGGAGCACGAGCCGAACCGCGGCTTCCTGCGCGCCCTGCACGCCCTCGCCCGCGCCGCAGGATCGATCGGCGAGCAGGAGGAGTACGAGCGCTGCACGCAGTTCCTGAAGGACTCCTCGCCGACGGCGGCCCAGACGCTCGGCTAGTCCTGGCCGGTCCTGGCTAGTCCTGGCCGGTGTCGCCCGGTCCCGGGACGGCACCCGGCTAGGACGGCACCCGGCTAGTACTTTCGGGGTACGGGCCCGCCTGATGTGATCAGGCGGGCCTTGCACTTTCGGGTGACGATTGCGGAGGATGCCACGTGGGGACCGGGGCCCCCGTGTCGGTAACGGCAGGGGCGGACCGCTACCCGGAGTACATATCAGGAGACAGCGATGTCCCATGAGGCTCACGAGCCCGAGACCCCGCATCTCGACTTCGCAGGCACGACGCCGTACGAGGACTACGTCAAGGCGGACGTGCTCACCCACCTCCAGCACACCCTCTCCGACGATCCCGGAGAGATGGTCTTCCTGGTCACGACCCAGGTCATGGAGCTGTGGTTCACCGTCATCGTCCACGAGTGGGAGACCGCGGCCGGTGCGCTGCGCCGGGACGACGTGCCGACGGCCGTCGCCGCGCTGAAGCGTTCCGTACGGGAGCTGGAGGCGCTGAACGCGTCCTGGAAGCCGCTCGGACAGCTCACGCCGGCCCAGTTCAACTCGTACCGCAGCGCGCTGGGCGAGGGCTCCGGCTTCCAGTCCGCGATGTACCGCCGCATGGAGTTCCTGCTCGGCGACAAGTCCGCGTCGATGCTCGTGCCGCACCGCGGCGCCCCGCGTGTCCACGCCGAGCTGGAGAAGGCGCTGCACGAGCCGAGCCTCTACGACGAGGTCCTGCGGCTGCTCGCCCGGCGCGGGCACGCCGTCCCGGAGGCCGCGCTCACGCGTGACGTCGCGTTGCGCTACGAGCCGTCGCCGGAGGTGGAGGCGGTGTGGACCGCCCTCTACGCGGGTGACGAGTCCGACGAACTCGCCCGTCTCGGCGAGGCGCTGACCGATGTCGCCGAGCTGGTGTGGCGATGGCGCAACGACCACCTCGTCGCCACCCGCCGCGCGATGGGCGCGAAGACGGGCACGGGCGGTTCGGCCGGGGTGGCCTGGCTGGAGAAGCGCGCGCAGAAGAACGTCTTCCCCGAGCTGTGGACGGCGCGCTCCCATGTCTGACCTCCCCCTCATGGCCCGGGAGCTGGACTCCGCCGACGAACTGGCCGACAAACGCAAGGAGTTCGTCCTCGACGAGGTCGTCTACCTCGACGGCAACTCGTTGGGCGCGCTGCCCGTGTCCGTCCCCGGACGCCTGGACGACGTCGTCCGCCGCCAGTGGGGCGAGCTGCGCATCCGCTCCTGGGACGAGAGCGGCTGGTGGACCGCGCCCGAGCGGATCGGCGACCGGATCGCCCCGCTGGTGGGCGCGGGCCCCGGCCAGATCGTCGTCGGCGACTCCACGAGCGTCAACGTCCTCAAGGCGGTCGTGGGCGCGGTACGGCTGGTGGGGGAGGAGCGGGACGAGATCCTCGTCGATGCGACCACCTTCCCCACGGACGGCTACATCGCCGAGTCGGCGGCCCGGCTGACCGGCCGTACGTTGCGGCCGGTGGCCCCGGCGGAGGTGCCGGCGGCCCTGTCGGACCGTACGGCCGCGGTGCTGCTCAACCACGTCGACTACCGCACCGGGCGGCTGCACGACCTGCCCGCCCTCACCGCCGCCGTCCACGCGGCGGGCGCCATCGCCGTCTGGGACCTGTGCCACAGTGCGGGCGCGCTGCCGGTCGGCCTCGACGAACACGGCGTGGACCTGGCGGTCGGCTGCACCTACAAGTACCTGAACGGCGGACCGGGTTCACCGGCGTACCTGTACGTACGGCGTGACCACCAGGACCGCTTCGACTCCCCGCTGCCGGGCTGGACCTCGCATGCCGAGCCGTTCGGCAT
This sequence comes from Streptomyces phaeoluteigriseus, assembly GCF_001896135.2. Classification (GTDB taxonomy): domain Bacteria; phylum Actinomycetota; class Actinomycetes; order Streptomycetales; family Streptomycetaceae; genus Streptomyces; species Streptomyces phaeoluteigriseus. The sequence continues at coordinate 942,107 of NZ_MPOH02000019.1, read as the reverse complement.
GCGGCCCTCCTACGAGCCGGCCCCGGGCGCCCTGCGCGGGCGCGTGGGCACCCCGGACATCCTGTCGATGTTCGCCCTGGAGGCGGCGCTGGAGGTCTGGGACGGCGTCTCCGTCGACACCGTCCGCGCCAAGTCCCTGGCCCTGACGGACTTCTTCCTGAAGTGCGTCGCCGCGTACGTCCCCGACGGCAAGGTGGAGTCCCTCACCCCGCTCCCCCACGACCAGCGCGGCAGCCAGATCGCCCTGCGCTGCGACGCCGCGGGCGAGGTGATGCGCCGCCTGATCGAACGGGGGGTCGTCGGCGACTTCCGCCGCCCGGACGTACTCCGCTTCGGCTTCACCCCGCTGTACGTGGGATTCGGGGACGTGGAACGGGCGGGGCGGGTGCTGGGGGAGGTGTTGGCCACCTAGGGGAGGCCGTGACCACCTAGGGGAAGTCGTGACCACCTGCGGACGTCCTGAGTACCTAGGGAAGCCGTGACCGCCTGGGAAGTCGTGGCCACCTGGGGGAGCCGTGAGTACCTAGGGGAACTCGTGACCGTCTGGGGTGGTCGTGGCCACCTGGGGTGGTCGTGGCCACCTGGCCGCGGGCAGTCGTCCCGCTGGGGAGGCTCCCGACCCGCGGAGAACGGCATCCGCGAGCGGGGCGAGCGGCTCACCCGCCCCGACGGTCACATCGACGCACGGTCACCTCGACGCACGGTGGCCCTCGACCCACGGTGGCCCTCGACCCACGGTCACGGAGTACGGACGTAGACGCAGGGTCACGTCGACGCACGGTCACGACGACGCACGGTGGCCTCGACCCACGGTCGCTTCGACCCACGGTCACGGAGTACGGACGTAGACCCCCGCCACGGCAGCGGCGTGCGCAGCCCGCGCGGCCCGCTCCGCGGCGGGGCCGTCCGGCACCACCCCCGCGGTCAGCCACTCGTAGTACAGCGGCGCCGAAACCGCCCGCACCACCGCCCCCGCATCGGTGCCCACCGGCAACTCCCCCCGGGCGACCCCCTGTTCCACACAGGGCGCCCACTCGGCCACCCGGACCTCGTAGAACCGCCGCAACGCCTCCGCCGTACGCGCGTCACAGGCCGCCGCGGCGATCACCGCACGGAACAACGCGCCTTGCCTGACATCGGCCAACGTCCGCTGCACAAGACCCGCGTTGGCCAGCAGATCGCTCAGCGCGGCTCCCGTCTCCTCGCGGGGCGACGACGTCTCCGCCATGTCGGCGAGGAGGTCGGCGACCAGCCCCGTCACGGAGCCCCACCGCCGGTACACGGTCGTCTTGCCGACCTCCGCCCGCCGCGCGACATCCGCGAGGTCGAGCCGGTCGAACCCCTCCTCCACCAGGACGTCCCCCGCCGCCCGCAACACGGCGGCACGCACACGTGCGGTACGGCCTCCGGGACGCACAGTGCCGGGCTCGGCGGACATAACGGCCTCCTCGGTGCACGTACGGGCGACATCCCGTCCAGGACGTCAGCGTAACGAAACAGCAGAACCGTTTACCCCTTACCGAGCGTGACATCCGCGTGTCCGCGCACGTCACGGGCCTGATACCGTCCCCGCCAGCGGCCGAGTCCCCACCGGGTCCGCCAGAACCGTCCCGTCCAATTCCGTTTTGTCGCTGAGAGGTTGGAGCATGCCGGACGACGTCGTCGCAGCCCGGGCCGCCGCTGAAGAGGAGTCCGCCTTCTCGCATCCGGCGGTCGAGCCCGATGCCACCGCCGCCTACGGCGACCACCCCGACCAGCTGATCGACTTCTACGCCCCGCGCGGCGCGACCGGCCCCGTGCCGCTGGTGGTGGTGCTGCACGGAGGAGCATGGCGGGCACCGTACGACCGCCGGCACATCACGCCGTTCGCGGGCTTCCTGGCACGGCGGGGTTTCGCCGTGGCCAACGTGGAGTACCGGCGGGGCCCGGTCGGGGATGAAGACGGGGATGCGGTCGGGGTCAGGTTGGGGATGGGACGGGCCGGACGACGAGCTGAAGGAACTGGCCCGACACCTTCGACGACATCGCCGCCGCGCTGGACGCACTGCCCGCCCTCGCCCGGGAGGCCCTGCCTCAGGCGGACGCGCGCCGCACGGTGCTCACCGGCCACTCGGCGGGCGGCCACCTCGCGCTGTGGGCCGCGTCCCGGCACGTCCTGCCGGCCGACGCGCCCTGGCGCGTCGACGGGCCGCCCCCGCTGCGCGGTGTGGTCGCCCTCGCGCCGATCGCCGACTTCGAGATCGCTCAGAAGCTGGCCGTGTGCGGCGGTGCGGCCCGTCAACTCCTGGGTGGGAGCGCGCACTTCGCCGACCGACGGCCGTACGCCGACCCCGCGCTGCTGCTGCCGACGGGCATCGCGACGACGCTGGTCCAGGGCCGCACCGACCTCGTGGTCCCTGAGGCTGTCGCCGAGTCGTACGCGGACGCGGCGGCCAGGGCGGGCGAGGTGGTGGGCCTGACGCTGCTGGAGGACGTCGGCCACTTCCCGCTGATCGACCCGGTGGCGGACGCGTGTGCCGTGGTGGTGGAGGAGATCGCGCAGTTGGCGTGGTGAGGGGTCCCGGTCATACCCCTAGTACCTGAGAGCTACCTCCGAGGACAGCTCCCCGGTGGGACGCGAGTGACGGCGGGTGATCCGTAACTTCCCTACCAGTGAAGCCCGATGGCCGGGCGGACCGGTCGGGGAGGGGCGGAGCGATGGGGGTCGGAGCGGGGCGGTCGGCTGGACGGTGGTCCGGCGTGCGTTCGTTCAGTGTGCGCGGATCGGACAGTGCGGCTCGTGGTGGGCCGGGGCGCGAGCCCCCGTCGGGCCGTGACAGCTCAACGGGCCGTGACCGGCGTTGGTTGCGTGCCCTTCTCGCCGTCCTCGTCACCGCCGCCGTCGTCGTTCCGCTCACGGCCGCGGTCCGGCCGCGCATCCCCGCCCCCGCCCCCGCCGACCTCGCTCCGGTGACGGCGTCGACGCTGGAGGGCGCGTACGCGGCCAACCGGGCCAACGCCGAGCTGGCGGCCCGTATGGCGGCCGGTCACGGAGACCGGCATCGCGCCGCCGCCGACCGGGCGCTCGCGACGCCGTCCCGCAGACTCCTCGCCTTCGACGGCCGGGGTTCCGGCCGGGCGACCGAGGTCTTCGGCGACCTGGCCCACGCCGACCGCATCGCCGTCCTGGTGCCGGGCTCGGACACCTCGCTGGACACCTACGAGCGCTTCCGTACGGCCGCGGCCGCCCTGCACAGCGGACTCACCCGACCGGCCCGGGGCGGCACCGGCACCGGCGCCCGGGGCGGCACTGACACCGGCACCGGCACCGGCACCGGCACCGGCACCGGCACCGGCACCGGCTCTGGCTCCGGCACCGGCACCGGCTCTGGCTCCGGCACCGCGGTGGTCGCCTGGCTCGGCTACACCACTCCGGCGACGGTCAGCACCACCGCGATCACCCCGGACCGGGCCGACGAAGCCGCTCCCGATCTGCGGGAGTTCGTGCGCGGGTTGCGCGGCGTCACCGGCCCGGACTCCCGGATCACTCTCCTGTGCCACTCGTACGGCTCGGTGGTGTGCGGACGTGCCGCCGACGGTCTGGACGTGGACGACCTGGTCCTCCTCGGCAGTCCGGGCACGGGCGCGGACTCGGCGGCGGAACTGCGCACCCGCGCGCGGGTGTGGGCGGCCCGGGGCGGCGAGGACTGGGTGGCGGAGGTGCCGCACACCGACGTCGACCTGTTCGGCACGACGGTCGGCTTCGGCACGGATCCGGTGTCCCGGGCCTTCGGCGCCCGGGTGTTCTCCGCCGGGGACGGCGGCCACAGCGACTACTTCCGACCGGGTTCGGTCTGCCTGGCCAACCTCGTCCGGATCGTCCTCGGCGAGACCTCGGAGGTCACCCATGGCTGAGACGACCGCGGTTCGCCCCCCGCGGCGGCGCGTCCTGCCGACCCGTCCCGGCATACGGCGGGCGGCCGGCCGGCTCGACGCGGCCACCCCGCCCGAGCGGGACCGGGCCGTCGACGCTCTGCGCGCCCTGGCGATCCTCGGCGTCGTCCTCGGCCACTGGCTGGTGACCGCGCTCGTCGCCGACGGCGGCGCCCTTCGCGCCGCGAGCCCGCTGGGCCCCATGCCGTGGCTGGCCCCGGTGTCCTGGGTGTTCCAGACGCTCGCCGTGTTCTTCATGGTGGGCGGCCATGTGGCGACGAGGAGCCATGCCTCGGCCCGTGCGCGGGGCGTGACGTACGGCGGGTGGCTGCGGGCCCGGCTGGCCCGGCTGTTCGTGCCGGTGGCCGCCATGACGGGCCTGTGGACGGTGGCCGCGGTGTGTCTGCTGCTCGGCGGCGCGTCCTTCACCACCGTGCACACGGTGGTGAAGCTGGCGCTGTCACCGCTGTGGTTCCTGCTGGTGTTCGCGGCGCTCACGGCGGCGACCCCGTTGGTGGCCCGGCTCAGCCCGCTGTGGCCGCTGGCCGTCGTCCTCCACGTCGACCTGGTCCGCTTCGGTCTCGGCGGCCCGTCCTGGCTCGGCTGGGTGAACCTGGCGGCGGGCTGGCTCGTGCCCTTCACGCTGGGCGCGGCCTGGACACGCGGTGAGCTGGAGCGTCGGCGCGCGGGACGGCTCCTGTGCGGGGGAGGGGCGGTGGCGACGGCGGTCCTGGTCGCCTGGGCGGGGTATCCGGCGTCGATGGTCGGTGTGCCCGGCGCGGCGGTCTCCAACCTCAACCCGCCGACCCTCGCGGCCGTCACCTTCGGCCTGGCCCAGTGCGGCGCGGCCCTGCTGCTGCGCGACCGGCTGCGGCGGGCGATGCGCGGACCGGTGCTCTGGGCGGCGGTGGCCCTGGCGAACCTCTCCGCGATGACGGTGTTCCTGTGGCATCAGACGGCGCTGATGGCGACCACCGCCACCGGCCTCCTGGCCGGCCGCCTGCCCGGCCTGCACACCGTGCCCGACGGCCTGGGATGGGTCGCCGCCCGGCTGCTCTGGCTGCCGGTCTTCGCGGCGGTGCTGGCCGTGTGCTGGGCGGCGTTCCACGGGTTCGAGAGCCGGGGCGGGCGGCGCCCGCGGACGGGGCCGGCCGGGTCGCGGGTGGTGCGGGTCGGACGGCTGCCGGAGACCTCGGAACTCCGGGAGGCCGGTCGTGCATAAAGTGAGTCGGATGAACGGGGCCGAGGAGCGGATGAAGCGCGTCCTCAGGGTGCTCGGCGACGACCTGTGGACGCTCCGCGCGGCTCCGCTGCCGCCCTCGGTGTGGGTGCGCTGGCTGCCGCACGGCCTGGTCTGCCTGGTCGCCGCGGGTACCGCGCTCGCCGGCGCCGACCAACTGGTGGACAACTACCGCCTGGGCGCGCAGTACGGCCTGCTCTGCTCGGTGGCGCAGGGGGCCGCCGTGGTCCTGGCCCTGTGGCGGCCGGTGCCGGCCTGGTGGCTGTCGACCGTGGTGAGCGTCGTGGCGGCGCTGGGTGCTCGGCAGGAGATGCTCTCGGACCCGTCGATGGGCGCACAACCGTGGCCGTGGACCGCGTCCGGGGTGGTCGCCCAGGGCACGGTGCTCCTCCTGCTCGGCCTGCGGGTGCCCAGCCGGGTGTCCGCCGAGGCGCTGGCCGTCACGGTGTTCGTCACCTGGCTCGTCCAAGGAGTCATCGGCAGCACGGAGTACCAGGCGACCGGTGTGCTCGCGGTGAGCCTCTTCGCCGCGGTCCTCCTCCTCGGCGCCGCCCTGCGCGGTCGCCGTGAGGCCCGGCACCAGCTCGTCGAGCAGGCCGGCATCACCGCGGAGGAGCGGGCCCGCCGCACCCTGCTGGAGGAGCGCAACCGCATCGCCCGCGAGCTGCACGACGTGGTCGCCCATCACATGTCGGTGATCTCGATCCAGGCGCAGGTGGCCCCGCACCTGGTGGAGAACCCCTCCGACGAACTGCGGGAGAACCTGGAAGGCATCCGGAAGAACGCCCTGGAGGCGCTCACCGAACTGCGCAGGGTCCTCGGCGTGCTCCGCTCCGAGAACCCCGAGGACCCCTACGGCCTCGGCGCGGCCGGCAGCGGAGCCACCCCGGACGCTCCGCAGCCCACGCTCGACCGGCTGGACGCCCTCATCGACAACACCCGTGCCGCCGGGTTGGACGTCGTGACCCTGGTGCGGGGGAAGGCGCCGGCGTACCCGCCGGGCATGCAGCTGTCGGCGTACCGGATCGTGCAGGAGGCGCTGAGCAACGCGCTGCGGCACGCGCCGGGTTCGCAGGTGCGCGTCGAGGTGACCCACGATCGGCGAGGTCTGTCCCTGGAGGTCACCAACTCCCGTCCGCGCGGACCGGTCCGGTCCTCGCCCGGCGCGGGGCACGGGCTGCTCGGCATGCGGGAGCGGGCCGTGATGCTGGGCGGTCACGTCGCCGCGCACCCGACGCTGCACGGCGGGTTCACGGTCTTGGCGTTCCTTCCGAAGGACGGCACCGCCCTGCCGCTCACCGAGGACACCGGCCCGCCCGCCGACCTCGAGCTGATCTTCCCCGCGCCCCGCTCGAAGCCGCCGACGGCCCAACCCCCGACAGGAGACGAGACCAGATGACGAGCGGCGCGATCCGCGTACTGATCGCCGACGACCAGCAGATGGTCCGGCAGGGGTTCACCGTGCTGCTCAACGCCCGGCCGGACATCGAGGTGATCGGGCAGGCGGTCGACGGGCTCGACGCCGTCGCGCAGGTCGCCGAGCTGTCCCCGGACGTCGTCCTGATGGACATCCGCATGCCCGAGCTGGGCGGCATCGAGGCCACCCGCCGCATCACCGTCGCCACTCCCGAGATCAAGGTGCTGGTGCTGACCACCTTCGACCTCGACGAGTACGTGTACGAGGCGCTGCGCGCCGGGGCCTCCGGGTTCCTGCTCAAGGACGCATCGGCCGATCAGCTCGCGGAGGCGGTGCGGGTCGTGGCGGCCGGCGACGCGCTCCTCGCGCCCGGCATCACCCGCAAGCTGATCGCCGAGTTCTCCCGGCTGGACGGCACCCCGCGCGCCCCGCAGAAGGAACGCGTCGGCGACCTCACCGAGCGCGAGACGGAGGTCCTGACCCTCATCGCACAGGGCCTGTCCAACGCGGAGATCGCCCGCCACCTCGTCGTCGCCGAGCAGACCGTCAAGACGCACGTGGGCCGCATCCTGGTGAAGCTGGGCCTGCGGGACCGCACCCAGGCGGCGGTGTTCGCCTACGAGTCGGGCCTGGTGCGACCCTCCGGGTACTGACCTCCCGGCGCGATCGGGGCGATCGGGGCGAGTCGGGGCGGATCGGGGCGACCGGGCGACCGGGGCGACCGGGGCGACCGGCGCGATCGGTGCGACTGCGTCCGGGCCCGACCGGTGGGCCTGCTGCCTGGGCTGTCCCACTGTCGGGCCCGATCCGTGGGCTTGCCCCGGGCCCTGACCCGCAGCCCTCACCCGCAGCAGCCCTGGCCCGCAGCCCTCGCTCGCAGCAGCCCCGGCCCCCATCCCTCACCCCCAGCCCTGACCCGTAGTACTTGAGACGGACCTGGTGGAACCCCTCTCACTGGTGACGACCGCCACCCCCGTCTCGGCCTACCGTTCTGATGTGACCGAGACGACCCAGACGCACACGACACCGTCGGACGACCCGTACGCCACCTACCGGCCGCGCAGCCCGGAGATCCGGGCGGCCATGGGCGCCCTGCGGGGGCTGCGGGAGGACCTGTTCGAGGATGCCTTCGCCTACCGCCCGCTGCCCCGCCGTGAGCCGGACGGCCGTTTCACCCGCCGGCTGACGGGCCGCAAGCGCGAGTACGCGACCTGGTCCCGGCACGTGCTGGTGGGGGCCGGTGGCGCGCTGGCCATGCTGGTCGGCCTGGCCGACGGCGGCGGCAGCATCACGGGCCTGATGTGCGGCCTGCTGGCCCTGGCGCCGGTCCTGCTGACGCTGGTCCGCCCGGCGGGCGCGTTCTGGCTGTCCCTGGTGTCGACCACACTCGTCGCCGCCGTCGGCACGGCATGGAGCGACTGGCCGTGGCTGCCGGGCAGCTTCGTCTCCCACCTCGTGGTGCTGACGGTCGTGGCCATACGCACCCGGCCGCGCACGGCGGCCTGGATGTGGCTGCTGACCGCGGCCTACGGCTTCGTCGCCGAGACGGCCTTCAGTTGGGGCCACTACAGCACCAACGTCTCGCCGATGATGGTCTTCTCCGCGCTCGTCCTGCTCGCCGTCACGGTCTGGCACATCCGCCGGCAGGCCGAGGAGGAGGTGACCGCCCAGCAGACGGTGACCGCGCACGAGCGTTCCCGGCGCACGCTGCTGGAGGAGCGCACCACGATCGCCCGCGAGCTGCACGATGTGGTGGCCCACCACATGTCGGTCGTCGCCATCCAGGCGGAGGCCGCCCCCTACCGGGTGGAGAACCCGCCGCCGGAGCTGGAGAAGGCGTTCGCGACGATCCGGGAGAACGCGGTCGCGGCCCTGACCGAGCTGCGCCGGGTCCTGGGCGTGGTCCGCGCCGAGGACTACGAGGCCCCGGACACCCCGCAGCCCACGCTCGCCGAGTTGGACGGGCTCCTGGCCAATGTGCGCGAGGCCGGCCTCCCGGCCGAGAAGGTGGTGACCGGCGCGGTGCGGGAACTGCCGCAGGGCGTGGAGCTGTCGGCGTACCGGATCGTGCAGGAGGCCCTGAGCAACACCCTGCGGCACGCGCCCGGTGCGAGCGCCCGCGTGGAGATCGGCTATGTGCTCGGCGGGCTGGGCCTGCGCATAGTCAACGGCCCGCCGCCCAACCCCGCCCTGGTGAAGCCCTCGCCGGGAGCCGGGCACGGCATCACGGGCATGCGGGAGCGGGTGACCATGCTGAACGGCGAGATGACGGCGGCCCCGACGCAGGACGGCGGTTACGAGGTGGCGGTGTTCCTTCCGGTGCCGATGGCCGCCGTGGACGAAGGTGAGGCATGACGATCCGGGTACTGATCGCGGACGATCAGATGATGGTGCGCGAGGGCTTCTCCGTCCTGCTGAACGCGATGCCGGACATAGAGGTGGTCGGCGAGGCGGTCAACGGCCGCGAGGCGGTGGACCGCGTCCGTGAACTGGCCCCCGACGTCGTCCTGATGGACATCCGGATGCCCGAGATGAACGGCATCGAGGCGACGCGGGAGATCGTGGCCGCGGACGGCACGGCGAAGGTGCTGGTCCTCACCACCTTCGACCTCGACGAGTACGTCTACCAGGCATTGCGGGCCGGAGCCTCCGGCTTCCTGCTGAAGGACGCCTCCGCCCGCCAACTCGCCGACGGCGTCCGGATCGTGGCCGTCGGGGAGGCGCTTCTCGCCCCGTCCGTCACCAGACGCCTGATCACCGAGTTCTCCAAACTGAGCGACGGCCCTCGCCTGCCCCGCGGCGCCCAGGCGTCCTACGGCGACCTGACCGAGCGGGAGACGGAGGTCCTGGTCCTCATCGCGCAGGGCCTGTCCAACGCGGAGATAGCCGGGCGGCTGGTGGTGGCTGAGTCCACGATCAAGACGCACGTCAGCAGGATCCTGGTGAAGCTGGGCCTGCGGGACCGCACCCAGGCGGCGGTGTTCGCCTACGAGGCACGGTTGGTGAGACCGGGGTGAGAACGCGGCGGAGCCGGCCCGAGAGCACCTGGTCACCCCTGATCACCTCGCCCTGATCGCCCTGATCGCCCTGATCGCCCTGATCATCCAGGCACCCTGGTCACCCTGGTCAGAGGTGGGGTCGACGGGCTAGCGTCCGGTCATGGCAGCAGTCGACGACCTTCGCTTCGATCCCTGGGACCCGGCGTTCGTGGCCGACCCGTACCCGGCCTACGCCGAGCTGCGGGAGCGGGGCCGGGTGATCCGGTACGAGCCCACCGACCAGTGGCTGGTGCCGCACCACGCGGACGTCTCGGCGTTGCTGCGGGACCGGCGGCTGGGGCGGACCTACCAGCACCGTTTCACGCACGAGGACTTCGGGCGGACGGCGCCCCCGGAGGAGCACGAGCCGTTCCACACGCTGAACGACCACGGGATGCTCGACCTGGAGCCGCCGGACCACACCCGGATCCGGCGTCTGGTGTCGAAGGCGTTCACCCCCCGCACGGTCGAGCGGCTGAAGCCGTACGTGGAGCGGCTGGCCGGTGAGCTGGTGGACGGGCTGGTGGCGGCCGGCGGGGGCGATCTGCTGACGGACGTCGCGGAACCGCTGCCGGTGGCGGTGATCGCCGAGATGCTGGGGATCCCGGCGTCGGAGCGGGCCCCGCTCAGGCCCTGGTCGGCGGACATCTGCGGGATGTACGAGCTGAGTCCGTCGCAGGAGACGGCCCGCAGGGCGGTGCGCGCGTCGGTGGAGTTCTCCGAGTATCTGCTGGAGCTGATCGCGGCCCGCCGCAAGGAGCCCGGCGACGACCTGATCTCCGGGCTGATCGCGGCCCACGACGAGGGCGACCGGCTCACCGAGCAGGAGATGATCTCGACGGCCGTGCTTCTGCTCAACGCGGGCCACGAGGCCACGGTGAACGCCACGGTCAACGGCTGGTGGGCGCTGTTCCGCAACCCGGACCAATTGGCGGCCCTGCGCGCCGACCACTTCCTGGTCTCTTCCGCCGTGGAGGAGCTGATGCGCTATGACACCCCCCTCCAGCTCTTCGAGCGCTGGGTCCTCGACGAGATCGAGATCGACGGCACGGTGATCCCGCGGGGCGCGGAGATCGCGATGCTGTTCGGCTCCGCCAACCACGACCCCGCCGTCTTCACCGCCCCGGACCGCCTGGACCTCACCCGGAAGGAGAACCCGCACATCTCCTTCAGCGCGGGCATCCACTACTGCATCGGCGCTCCCCTCGCCCGCATCGAGCTGGCCGCGTCGATGGGGGCGCTCCTGGAGAAGGCCCCCACACTGCGCCTGGCGGCGGAGCCCGAGCGCAAGCCGAACTTCGTGATCAGGGGGCTGGAAGGGCTCAGCGTCGAGGTCGGGTAGAGACCGAGCCCGCCGTCGGCCCCGTCACGTCGTCAGGTCGCGCCTGCGCAGCCCCGCGAGCCCTGCCGCCACCAGCCCCGCCGCCAGCGCGGTGAGGACCAGCACCGGCGGCCACTCCATCCCGCCGCCCGGCAGCTTCGGCAGGTGGCCGAAGGGGGAGAGGTCCAGCACCGTCTGCGGGACGTCGAGGGCGGGACCGATCCAGCCGAGGAGCAGGACCGCGCCCGCCACGCCCCAGGCTGCCGGGGCCAGCCGCGGGGCGAGGCCGTACAGGAGGACCGCGAGGCCGCCGACGACCCACACCGCGGGGAGCTGGACCAGGCAGCCGGCCAGGATCGGGCCGGCCTCCTTGCCGTAGCCCAGGGTGAAGCCGAGGCCCGCCAGCAGCATGATCAGGGCGGCGCCGCCGAACGCGATCACCAGATGACCGGCGGCCCAGCGTAGTCGGCCGACGGCGTTGACGAGGACCGGTTCCGCGCGGCCGGAGGTCTCCTCGCCGTGCGGCCGCAGGACCGAGGCGACGATGTAGAGGGCGGCGACCAGGCCGAGCATGCCGATCATCGCGGCGAGGAAGGCGTCGGTGATCGCCGACCGGCCGCCCATCCGCTCGAAGATCTCGCGGGCCCGCTCGTTGTCGCCGACCAGGTCGGCCGCGCCCTCCGTCATCCCGCCGTAGACGAGCCCGGCGAGGAAGAAGCCGACGCTCCAGCCGAGGACACCGCCGCGTTGCAGCCGCCAGGCCAGTGCCCCGGCCGTGCGCAGCCGGCCGGCGGCCGGTCCCGGCCGGGTCGGCAGGAAGCTCATGCCGACGTCCCGGCGTCCCGCCAGCACGTACGCCGCCACGCCCTGCGCGGCGATCGCCGCCGTGAACAGCCCCAGCACCCACCAGCGTTCGTCCGCGAAGGGCCGCAGGTTCTCCAGCCAGCCGAGCGGGGACAGCCAGGTCAGCGCGGAGGAGCCGTCGTCCGTCGCCGAGTCGCCCGCCGCGCGGAGCACGAACGCGGCGCCCAGCACCCCCGAGGTCAGCCCGCGGGCCAGCCGCGCGCTCTCGGTGAGCTGCGCGACGATCGCCGCCATGGTCGCGAAGAGCATCCCCACGGCCGCTAGCCCCAGCCCGAGGGCCAGCGCCCCGGCCACCCCCTGCCCCGCCAGTCCGGCGGTGACCAGCAGGGCCAGGACGGCGTCGGCGACCGCAGCCGTCAGCAGCGCCGACGTCAGCGAGGCACGCCGCCCCACCACGCCGGACGCGATCAGCTCCTGACGGCCGCTCTCCTCCTCGTCACGGGTGTGCCGTACGACGATGAGGATGCTGGTCACGGCCGCGAGGGCGCCGGCGTAGACGCCGACCCGCCAGGCGGTGAGGGCGCCCAGGGAGTCGTCGAAGACGGGGCCGACGAGGGCGCGCAGTGAGGAGTTGGTCGCCATCTGCTCCATCAGGTCGGCGCGCTCGCCGGCCGTGCCGTACAGGCCTTTCAGGGTGTTCGGCATGGAGAGGACCATCAGGGCGTTGACGCCCACCCAGAGCGGGATCATGACCCGGTCGCGGCGCAGCGCGAACCGCAACAGCGTTCCGGTCCCCGCGAGGTGGGGCGCGAGGGTGTTCATCGGGCCGCCTCCTGCGCGGTGCCGGACTGGTAGTGGCGCAGGAACAACTCCTCCAGCGTGGGCGGCGTCGACGTCAGTGACCGCACCCCCGTCTCGCTCAGCGACCGCAGGACGGCGTCGAGTCCCTCGGCGTCGACCTGGAGCCGGACCCGGCGGCCCTGTACGTCGAGGTCGTGGACGCCGGGCAGACGGGCCAGACCGTCGGGCTCACCGGCGAGTTCGGCGGTGACGCTGGTACGGGTGAGGTGGCGCAGGTCGGCCAGTGAGCCGGTCTCGACCGTGCGGCCCTGGCGGATGATGCTGACCCGGTCGCACAGCTCCTCGACCTCGCTGAGGATGTGCGAGGACAGCAGGACCGTACGGCCCCGGTCGCGCTCCTCCTGCACGCACCGCTGGAAGACCGCCTCCATCAGCGGGTCCAGGCCCGAGGTCGGCTCGTCCAGGATGAGCAGGTCGACGTCCGAGGCGAACGCGGCGACCAGGGCGACCTTCTGCCGGTTGCCCTTGGAGTAGGTGTGGCCCTTCTTGGTGGGGTCCAGTTCGAAGCGTTCGACCAGTTCGGCGCGGCGCCGGTCGTCCAGGCCGCCCGCCCGTCGCCCGCCACCACCCTGCCGACGCGTTTCGCGCGGCCCCCCTCGTGCAGCCGGCCGAAGAGGTCGATGACCTCACCGCCGGTGAGGTTGCGCCACAGGGTCACGTCGCCGGGGACGTACGCGATGCGGCGGTGCACCTCCACCGCGTCCCGCCAGGGGTCGCGGCCGAGGATCTGCGCGGCGCCGGAGTCGGCCCGCAGCAGGCCGAGGAGGACGCGGATGGTGGTGGACTTGCCGGAGCCGTTGGGGCCGAGGAAGCCGTGCACCTCGCCCGTCTCGACCTCCAGGTCCAGCCCGTCCAGTGCGTGGGTGCGGCCGAAGGACTTGTGCAGTCCGGACACCGTGATGGCCTTCGTCATGCTTCAGAACGTACGCTCAGTTCAGAAACTTGTGAAGTTAAGGAAGCCTGGAAAGGATCGTTAGGATGTGACCATGAGCGAAGCAGCCGGTGCGGGGGGCAGGGCCCAGGGCGGGCGGGACGCGGAGGCCGTGTCGCGGTTCGTCGAGTCCTTCGCCGCGCAGCTGGTGGAGGCGGGCATGCAGCGCATGGCCGCGCGGGTCTTCGCTGCGCTCCTGTCCTCCGACTCGGGCGCGATGACCTCGGCCGAGCTGGGCGAGCAGCTGCGGATCAGCCCCGCGGCCGTCTCCGGCGCCGTCCGGTACCTGTCGCAGCAGCACATGGTGGCCCGCGAGCGGGAACCCGGTTCGCGCCGGGAGCGCTACCGGGTGCACAGCGATCAGTGGTACGAGGCACTCACCAACCGCGAGACGGTCCTCAAGCGGTGGGAGGGCGCCCTGCGCGAGGGCGTCGCCAGCCTGGGCGCCGACACCCCCGCGGGCAGCCGGATGGCCGAGACGCTCGCCTTCTTCGAGTTCATCGAGGGCGAGATCACGGCCATGATGGAGCGGTGGCGGGTGCACCGTGAGCAGGTCTTCGGCAAGGGCTCCCAGGACCAGCCGGAACCCGTCGGCGCTCCTCGGTCCGCGACGACGTCACCCGGCTGATCCTGGCCACGCACGACCCGGCCGCCTTCACCGCGCCGACCGCCGACGCGCCTCGTCTCCGACGGCGGGTTCCGGAGGGCGTACCGGTCCACCAGACGCCCGGAGGTACGCCTCGTAGGCCGCCGGGCCGGTCCCGCACTCGTCGTGGCGCAACGCCGATCCTGACGGCATGCCCAGCCACTACGTGGACCCGTACGCTCCGACACCCCGGCTACGTGACCAGCTGGCCCCGGGCCCCCAGACCCTCCGGAACTGCCAGGCCTCCCGGAACCGCCCAGCCCCCGCCCCGCCGGACCGCCCGGCCCCAGGGCACCCGGACCGTCCGGCCACAGGGCACCCGGACCGTCCGGCCCCCCAGGGCACCCAGACGGACCCCACGGCCCCCAGATCACCGACCCCCGACCTCACCGCCCCGGTAGCACCAGCCCCAGTGCTCCCTCCCGCACCACCCACGTCCGTCGCCGTACCGGCCCCGCCACCGCCGCGTCGGCCCGGTAGCGGAAGTCCGCCCCGGACACGGTCACCGTGCGGCCCCGGGCCTCCAGCGGGGACGCCTCCGCGCCCACCGACACCGGCCGGACCCGCACCACCGCCGTGCCGGAGGCGTCCGGGGTCACCGACACGGCCTCCACGGGCTGGTCCAGGTCGACCAGCGTCACCCCGTCGACCTCGACCCGCAGCCGCGTGGGGCCGGGTGCCGCCGGGGCCGGGGCCGGCCGGGACGGCACCAGCGTCCGCACGAGGGACTGGCAGGTCCGCAGCCACGGCCGTATCCCGTCCGCGTCCCGCTGTCCGTCCTGGCCGGACAGTGGCGGGATCCGCAGTGTGCCCAGAACGACCCCGTCGCTGTCGTCGACGAGCAGGTCCAGGCGGCGCTCTGTGCCGTCCAGGACGGCCCGCGCCGCCGCCACGGCCCCCAGGGGCACCCCCAGGGCCTGCGCGACGCTCAGGGCGCTGCCCACGGGCACCATCGACAGCACGCATTCGGCCAGCTCGCGCTGCCGGTGCAGCAGGGCCACCGCGCGCAGGAGCGCACGGTCGTCACCGATCACGACGGGCCGCCGCGAGCCCCGGCGCGCGAGGACGCGGGCAAATTCCCCCGCATCCTCCGGGAGGCACACTTTCGTGGCCGCACCCGCGCTGAGCACGTCTTTCGCGATCCGTACGGACTCGCCGTCCGTCCTCCGGGCGACCGGATCGATGATCACCAGCAGCTGGTCCGGCGTCGCGAAAGTCGCCACCTCGGTCCTGCCTCGCTTCCTCGGGTAGCATCTTTGTGCAAGAGCCCCTTGCGCTATTGCGCCAGGGGCTTCGTCTATTCCGGGGCATCCGGGTCCGACGGTGTGCGACCGGCGACGGTCGTTCGGCGACCGAAGACGGTCGCTGTACCGCGACCGACGACGGTCGTGGTGCACGCGGTGGTGAGAGCCTCCGCGTACGCCCCTGACCCTGGACATGCCCCACCCGGAAGGGGTGTACGCGCGTGCCCGCACTTGTGCTGCTCGGTGCTCAGTGGGGTGACGAGGGCAAGGGAAAGGCCACCGACCTGCTCGGCGGCTCGGTGGATTATGTAGTGCGTTACCAGGGTGGCAACAACGCCGGCCACACGGTCGTCGTGGGCGACCAGAAGTACGCACTGCATCTCCTCCCTTCCGGAATCCTGTCGCCCGGATGTACGCCCGTCATCGGAAACGGAGTCGTCGTCGATCCGTCGGTCCTGCTCTCCGAGCTGAGCGGTCTGAACGAGCGAGGCGTCGACACGTCGAAGCTGCTCCTCAGCGGCAACGCGCACATCATCACGCCCTACAACGTGACTGTCGACAAGGTGACGGAACGCTTCCTCGGAAAGCGGAAGATCGGCACCACGGGACGGGGCATCGGCCCGACCTACGCCGACAAGATCAACCGGGTCGGCATCCGCGTACAGGACCTGTACGACGAGTCGATCCTGCTGCAGAAGGTCGAGGCGGCGCTCGACGTCAAGAACCAGCTGCTCACCAAGCTCTACAACCGCCGCGCCATCGCGGTCGACCAGGTCGTCGAGGAGCTGCTGGCCTACGCCGAGAAGCTGCGGCCGTACGTCGCCGACACGGTCCTGGTGATCAACCAGGCCCTGGAGAACGACAAGGTGGTCCTCTTCGAGGGCGGCCAGGGCACGCTGCTGGACATCGACCACGGCACGTACCCCTTCGTCACCTCGTCGAACCCGACCGCGGGCGGCGCCTGCACCGGCGCCGGCGTGGGCCCGACGAAGATCAGCCGGGTCATCGGCATCCTCAAGGCCTACACGACCCGTGTCGGCGCCGGACCGTTCCCGACGGAGCTGTTCGACGAGGACGGCGAGGCGCTGCGCCGCATCGGCGGCGAGGTGGGCGTCACCACCGGCCGCGACCGTCGCTGCGGCTGGTTCGACGCGGTCATCGCCCGCTACGCGACCCGCGTGAACGGCCTGACCGACTTCTTCCTCACCAAGCTCGACGTCCTGACCGGCTGGGAGCAGATCCCGGTCTGCGTGGCGTACGAGATCGACGGCAAGCGCGTCGAGGAACTCCCGTACTCGCAGAGCGACTTCCACCACGCGAAGCCGATCTACGAGACCCTGCCGGGCTGGTCCGAGGACATCACGAAGGCCAAGACCTTCGAGGATCTGCCGAAGAACGCCCAGGACTACGTCAAGGCGCTGGAGGAGATGTCCGGCGCCCCGATCTCCGCGATCGGCGTGGGTCCGGGCCGGGACGAGACGATCCAGATCAACTCGTTCATCTGAGGCCCCCGCCTCCGAGGCACTTGAGCATCTGAGGCCCCCGCCTCCGAGGCATTTGAGCATCTGAGGCCCCCGCCTCCGAGGCACTTGAGGGACCGCAGGAGATCGCGCCGGCCGCCTTCCGTTCACGCGGAAGGCGGCCGTCGGTCTCACCGGTGGGACCGGTCTGACCGGTCCCGTCGGTCTGAGCCGTCCGACCGGTCTGAGCCGTCCGACCGGCCCCGTCGGTCTCACCGTTCCCCCTCGGTCTCGCCGGGAGATATGCCGCGAACAGGCATAGCCTGAAACGTGGAACACACCCCCCGCGCGTCGACCAGAAGAAGGTGAGTGCGATGCGCGTACTGCTCAAGGCACGGATGGACACGGAGAAGGCCAACGAGGCCATCCGCAGCGGCACCCTGGGGAAACTGATCCAGGAGTCGATGGAACAGCTCAAGCCCGAGGCGGCCTACTTCACGTCCGACCAGGGGAAGCGCACCGCCTACATGGTCTTCGACATGCAGGACAGCTCCCAGATGCCGGTGATCAGCGAGCCGTTCTTCCTCAACCTCGGCGCGGAGATCACCTACACGCCGGTGATGAACATCGACGACGTGCAGAAGGGTCTCGCCCAACTGGGCCGCTGACGCCGGGCCGTCGACGGATCAGCTGAACACGATCATCGACCCCTGCGCCAGGCTTCTGGTGGCCGCCGCGTGCAACCCGAGCCAGACATGCCGTTCGCGGGCGAACGGGCTCGGGTCGTACGGCGGTGCCACGGCCGGTTCCTCCAACTTCGTCGGGGCGGCCGGGGGATGTGGCGCGGCCGGCGGATTGGCCGGATCGATGCCGATGGACGGGGCGACGTACTCCAGTTCCCGCAGCAGGGACTGGGCCGAGCCCAGCGGGCCGCCGCCGGCGAGGAGTTCGTCGTTGGACAGGGGCTGCGGGAAGTCCACCGGGACGTAGGCGCCCGCGTGGTCGTAGTGCCAGACCAGGTGGGACTGCTGCGCGGTGGACTCGAACATCTCCAGGAGCTGCTCGTAGTCGCCGCCCAGGTCGTCCACCGGGGTCACCGGCAGTCCGCACACCTGGAGCAGGTAGGCGCGACGCAGGAAGTGCAGGGCGTCGTAGTCGAAGCCGGCCACGGGGGCGACGTCTCCGGACAGGCCCGGCATGTACTGGTACACCGGCACGGGTGGGAGTCCCGACTCGGCGAGCACCTTGTTGTACTGCGCGAGTTCCTCGGCGAAGGGATTGTCGGGGGTGTGGCACAACACGTCGACGAGCGGCACCAGCCACAGGTCACAGGCCAAAGAGAGCTCCTCACTCAGGGTGTCGCGTGGTCATTGCTTCCATGCCCGGACTGGGAAGGGTAGTCGGTGCGTCCCGCGTCAGCTCCCTTCGTGCAGGTCCCATACCCACACTCCGGCCACCCACGTACCGGGGCGGCCCACGAGCCTGTCCACGGTGGCCCGGAGCGGCCCGTCGTGCGGCTGCGGGACGAGCACCAGCGCGCCCGCGCGCCAGTACGCGAGGTCGCGTCGGGCCTCCTCGCGCGCGCGGGCGTCGATCACCTGGGCGACGCCCGTCTCCCGTACGTCCTTCAGCAGGCTCGCCGTCCAGTTCAGCGGGACGCCGTAGACACCGCTGCGGTCGCCGTCGCCGTAGGGCCGGTTGAAGTAGCCGCCCGGCATCCGGAAGCCGAGGCCGGCGGTGGTCTGCCAGTGCAGGGCCTCGGCGGCGGCGGGTTCGGGCAGCGGCACCGGCACCAGGGACTCGCCGGGGCGGACGTACGCCTTCCAGGCGCCGTCGGTGAAGAAGGCGGGCACCTCGGCGCGCGGCTCGGACCGCAGCGGGGCCGGGATCAGGGGGAGCAGGGCCAGGCAGACGACGAGGAGACCGGCGTACCGCCTGCCCCGGGAGCGGGCTTGCGCCAGCCGGCCGATCGCGAGGGCGAGCAGCATGCCGAGGACGGGCGCGCAGATCAGCGCGACCCGGCTGACGATGACGGACTCCAGCAGCGGGAGGCCGGCCAGCGGCGCCCAGGGGCCGGGGATCTCGACGCCGGTCAGCGGGACGTGGATGCGCGGGCCCAGGGAGAGGACGGCCGCGGCGGCGGCGGTGGCCGCGAGCGCCCTGACGACGGGCCGACGCCACAGGCCGACGGTGATCGCGAGGGCGAGGAGGAGCAGGGGCCAGCCGTAGAAGGCGTTCTGCTCGGTCGGGTTGAGGGAGAGGGCGGCGGCGCGGTCGGCGTCGCCCGCGAGGAGGGAGCGCTCGGCGAAGGTCAGCAGGGCGCGCAGGCTGTTGGCGGCGCCGGGGCCGTGGTCGAGGTGGGTGTAGCTCTGCGGTCCGGAGAACTGCCAGGCCAGCGGGTAGACCACCAGGGTCAGGCAGACGGCCGCGGCGATCGCCAGGCCGCGCAGCAGGGGGCGTGCGGCCGCGCGGCCACGCGGGGGTGTGCGGCGGAGTGGGCGGCGGCGAACAGGAGCATCCCCAGCGCGGCCAGCAGCAGGGCCTCCTCACCGAGGAAGACCTGGTAGGCGGTCATCAGGCCGAGGATCACCGCGTCGCGGGTGACCCGGGTGCCCGCGCACAGCCGCAGGCACCGTTCGATGATCGCGGGGATCATGAACAGGACGACGAAGTTGGGGTGGGCGTTGGCGTGGCTGACCATGGGCGGCGCGAAGGCGGCCAGCGCGGCCCCGGCGAAGGCGGCCCCGCGCTGCGGCACGAGCCGGCGCAGCATCAGCCGGTACCAGGCCGCCGCGGTGGCCGCGAGGCCCAGTGTCGTCGCGAGGCTGAGGGCGACGGCCGGGCCCCACAGGAGTGTGACCGGGGTGAGTGGCACGGACACGCCGAACATGGCGGTGTTCGCCATCAGGTTCACGCCGTCCGGGACGCCCTGGAGGTCGCTGAACAGCGGGTTCCGCAGGTGGACGAGGTTGTCGGCGGTCACCGCGAAGAACCACTCCCACTGGTTCTGGTCCTGGAGGGAGTCGGTGAGGTAGCGGTGGGCCGGGTCGAAGAAGCGGCCGGCGTAGAGCGCGACGGCCATGGCGAGGAACAGGGCGGCGGCGACGGCGTCGGCGGGCCTCGGGACCGGGAGGCGCAGGCGGATGAGGTCGCGCGGGAAGCGGAGGTAGTCCAGCGGGCGGATCTTGGAGCCGGGCCGGTGCGACCAGTGCACCGGGACCTCGGCGACCGGCCAGCCCGCCCGCTGGAAGTGGCGCAGGACTTCCACGTCGATGGCCCAGCCGTCCAGCCGGGAGACGGCGAACGCCGCCCGGACCTTCTCGCCGTCGAACAGCTTGAACCCGCACTGGGTGTCGCGTATCCCGCGCACCGCCGTTCCGCGGATGAGCAGGTTGCCCCCGCCGGCGAGGAGTTCGCGCACCGGGTGCCGGCGGTCGCCGAGCGTCGCCCCCGGCACGGCCCGGGAACCGACCGCCGCCGCGTTGCCCTCCGCGAGCACCGTGTCGAGCCGCTTCAACTCGCCGACGGGTACGGCGAGATCGGCGTCGGTGATCAGTACGCGGCGCCCCCGGCTGGCGCCCACGCCGAGCCGCAGGGCGTGGCCCTTGCCGCGGTTGCGGGGGCTGGTGATCAGCCGCAGCCGGGGGTCGCGGCGCCGGGTGACGATCTCGCGGGTGGCGTCGGTGGAGCCGTCGTCGGAGATCACGATCTCCCAGCTGCCCCACCGGTCCCCGGCCGCGGACAGTTGGCGGGTGAGCGCGTCGAGGGTGGGGCCGAGCCGGCGTTCCTCGTTGTAGGCGGGCACGACGACGGAGAGGTCGGGGACCGCCGGGGACGCGGTGGTTGCGCGGGACCCGGGGACCTGGTGGGAGTCCTCGGAGGTGTCCGTCCCGCTCATCCGGCCGCGAGCCGCTCGATCAGCGCGACGGAGTGGGTGTTGTACGCGTCGAGGATCGTGCGGGCGGTGGTGGTGTCGCGCTGGTACAGGGCGTCGACCAGTTCGGTGTGGCCGGACCACAGGTGGCCGCGCAGGTCGGTCAGCCGACGCAGGTGCTGCACCAGACACACCCAGCTCTGCACCCGCAGCCGGTTCAGGAAGTCGGCGAGATAGGGGTTGCCGAACAGGGTGCTCAACTCGCGCCAGAACCGCAGGTCGTAGCCGATCAGTACGGTGAGGTCACCGGCGGCGGCGGCCCGCTGGGCCTCCTCGCCTCGTCGGCGCACCCCCGCGACGGCCGCCGCGATCCGCGGGTCCGCCAGGTTCTGGAAGCGCTGCCTGCCCTCGTCCAGGGCGAGGAACATGCCCTCGATGACCAGGCTGCGCGCCTCCACCATGCCCCGGAAGTCCGCCACGGAGTACTCGTGCACCCGGAAGCCGCGGTGGTGGTCGGCCTCCAGCAGCCCCTGCGCCGACAGGTCGACCAGCGCCTCGCGGACGGGGGTCGCGGAGACGCCGTACTGGTCGGCTATCTCCTTGACCGTGAACTCCTGGCCCGGCTGGAGCCGTCCCGCCAGCACCTCGTCGCGAAGGGCGTCGGCGATCTGCTGCCGCAGGGTGCTGCGGGTCACGGCGCCGCTGCCGCTGCTGCCGGGCATGGTCGGGGCGTCTCCCTCGTCCTCGTCACGTACGCCGGTCGACGGCGTGAGCGCCGTCGGCGGACGGCGTGCTCGTCGGTATGTACGAGCACGCCACCTTACGCGTTCGACGAATTCAAGGACTTGTACGAACAACCGCGGCCGTACGGTGTGCGCTCGGCCGTCCGGCGCCCGCGCTAGGCCGTCCGTTGTGCCCGCCCGGCCGCCCGTTGCGCCCGCTCGGCTATCCGCTGTGCCCCGCTCGGCTGTCCGTCGTGGACGTGCGGCTATCCGGTGTGCCCGCCCGGCCGTCCGTTGTGCACGTGCGGCTATCCGGTGTGCCCGCCCGGCTGTCCGGTGTACTCGTCCGCCACCGACAGCGCCGTGTCCAGCGCCGCGAGGCCCTCCTTCAGCTCCGCCTCGCTCGCGTTGCACGGCGGCACGAAGTGGGTGCGGTTCATGTTGACGAAGGGCCACACCCCGGCCTTCTTGGCGGCGGCCCCGAACGCGGCCATCGGCGCGTTCGCCTCACCGGCGGCGTTGTACGGCACCAGCGGCTCGCGCGTCTCGCGGTCCTTCACCAGCTCCAGCGCCCAGAACATGCCGACGCCGCGCACCTCGCCGACGCTCGGGTGGCGCTCGGCCAGCTCCCGCAGCCCCGGTCCGACGACGGAGGCGCCGAGGTTCTTCGCGTTGTCGACGACGCCCTCCTCCGCCATCACGTTGATCGTGGCGACGGCGGCGGCGCAGGCGAGCGGGTGCCCGGAGTAGGTGAGGCCACCGGGGTACGGCCGCTTTCCGAAGGTCTCCGCGATCGCGCCGGAGATGGCGACCCCGCCCAGCGGCACGTATCCGCTGTTCACACCCTTGGCGAAGGTCATCAGGTCCGGCACGACACCGGACAGGTCGGCCGCGAACCACTCGCCGGTGCGCCCGAACCCGGCCATGACCTCGTCGAGGACGAAGACGATCCCGTACTTGTCGCACAGCTCGCGGACGCCGGCCAGATAGCCGGGCGGCGGGACCATGATCCCGGCCGTGCCGGGGATGGTCTCCAGGATGATCGCGGCGATCGTCGCGGGCCCCTCGAAGGCGATGGTCGTCTCCAGGTGCTCCAGCGCCCGCGCGCACTCCTGCTCCTCGGTGTCCGCGTAGAAGCGGGAGCGGTACAGGAACGGCGCCCAGAAGTGCACGACCCCGGCGCTCGCCGAGTCGGAGGCCCAGCGGCGCGGGTCACCGGTGAGGTTCACCGCCTGCTGGGTGCCGCCGTGGTACGAGCGGTACGCCGACAGGACCTTGGGACGCCCGGTGTGCAGCCGTGCCATGCGCACCGCGTGCTCCACGGCGTCGGCGCCACCGTTGGTGAAGAAGATCTTGTCGAGGTCGCCGGGAGTGCGCTCGGCGATCAGCCGGGCCGCCTCGGAGCGGGCCTCGACGGCGAAGGCGGGCGCGAAGGTGGTCAGGTGTGCGGCCTGTTCCTGGATCGCGGCGACGACCTTGGGGTGCTGGTAGCCGATGTTCGTGTAGACGAGCCCGCTGGTGAGGTCGAGGTAGCGCTTGCCGCCGTAGTCCCAGAAGTACGACCCCTCGGCGCCGGCCACGGCGAGCGGGTCGATGAGTTCCTGCGCGGACCAGGAGTGGAAGACGTGCGCGCGGTCCGCGGCCTTCACCGCGGCGCCGGTCTGGGGGTCGGTCTGAGGGGTCATGCCGGTGAGCGTAAATGTCCGCGATGCGGAAGCGGTATCGGCGTCCTGTTCCGTGGACGGGCGGATTCCGCGACAGGTTGTCGGGCGTGAGCGGGGCGGACCCGGCGAGGACGGCGAGGACGGGTCGGATGCGGCGAGGACGGCGAGGACGCCCTGAGAGGCCTGAGGCGGCGGGGATGGCAGCGGGGGCGAAGGGTAAGAGGGCGAAAGCTATTGACAGCATACTGGCAATTAGACAGGATGTTGTCATAAGGCTTCACGGTCAAGGAGGACCCATGAGTACCGGCACCGCCCCCCGCAAGCCCGTGTACCTCGCCGTCTACGACACCCTCGCCGACTGGGAGACCGGCCACGCCACCGCCCACCTGGCCCGCGCCGGGTACGAGATCCGCACGGTCGGCGCGTCGACGCGCCCGGTGACCAGCCTCGGCGGCCTGCGCGTCCAGCCCGACACGGCCCTGGCGGACGTACGTCCGGAGGACGCCGCGCTGCTGATCCTGCCGGGCGCCGACCTGTGGGACACGTCCGACGATCTCGCGCCCTTCGCCCGCTCGGCGGGGGAGTTCCTGGCCGCGGGCACACCCGTCGCCGCGATCTGCGGTGCCACCGCCGGACTCGCCCGCGTGGGCCTGCTCGACGACCGCGCCCACACCAGCGCCGTCTCCTTCTACCTCGCCGCCACCGGATACGCGGGCGGCGCCCACTACGTCGACACCGACGCCGTCACCGACGGGGAACTGATCACCGCCGGACCCACCGAGCCCGTCGCCTTCGCCCGCGAGATCCTCCGCCTCCTGGGCGTGTACGACGGTGAGGTGCTGGACGCCTGGTACCGGCTGTTCCACGACTCCGACCCGGAGGCCTACGCCGTCCTGGACGAGGCCGGGGCGCTGTGAGCCGGGAACGGCAGGACCTGCTCAGCCGCGGCGCGCTCGGTGTCTTCCGGCTCAACGGCCAGTTCCTCGGCGTCGCGGAGGAACTGGCCCGGCCCTCCGGACTCACCGCCGCCTGGTGGCAGGTGCTCGGCGCGGTGCTCACCGAACCCCTCCCGGTGTCCGGCATCGCCCGCGCGATGGGCATCACCCGGCAGAGCGTGCAGCGCATCGCCGACCTGCTCGTCGGCAGGGGGCTCGCGGAGTACCGGCCCAACCCGGCGCACCGGCGCGCCAAGCTGCTTGCGCCCACCGCGGAGGGGCGCGCCGCGATCGCCCGCATCGACCCCGGTCACGCCGCCTTCGCCGACCGGCTGGCCGAGGTGTACGGCGAGGCGGAGCTGGCCGAGGCCGTCCAGCACCTGGAACGCCTGTCCCAGGTGCTGGAAAAGCTGGAGCCGCCCGCTCAGGAGCGTGCCGCTGTGGAACCGCCCGTTATGGAACCGTAGACACCACACCGCTCGACTCCCTGAATGGCCGGTTTATTCTCGGCTCGATCACACGTGTGGGGGAGAGGCGGAGCTGCCATGGAGAAGCTGGGACCGGGGGATCCGCAGCGGATCGGCGGCTACCGGCTGCTCGGGCGGCTGGGCGAGGGCGGAATGGGACAGGTGTTCCTGGCCCGCTCGGACCGCGGACGGACCGTCGCCGTGAAGCTGGTCCGCCCCGAACTGGCCGCGCGCGAGGAGTTCCGGGCCCGGTTCCGCCACGAGGTGCGCAACGCCCAGCGGGTCGGCGGATTCTGGACCGCGCCCGTCCTGGACGCCGACACCGAGGCCGCCGTGCCCTGGGTCGCCACCGGCTATGTCGCCGGGCCCAGCCTCCAGCAGGTGGTGGGCCACGACCACGGCCCGCTGCCCGAACGCTCGGTGCGCATCCTCGCCGCCGGCCTCGCCCACGCCCTCACCAACATCCACGCGGCCGGGATCGTCCACCGCGACCTCAAGCCGTCCAACGTGATGGTCACCATCGAGGGCCCTCGCGTCATCGACTTCGGGGTCGCGCGGGCCCTGGAGACCGTGACGGGCGACGGCGGACTGACCTATCTCGGCGACGGCGGCCTCACCCAGACCGGCGCGGTGATCGGCTCGCCCGGCTTCATGGCCCCCGAGCAGGTGCGCGGCGACCGCATCACGCCGGCCTGCGACATCTTCTGCCTGGGCTCCGTCCTCGCCTACGCCGCCACCGGCGTCCTCCCCTTCGGCTCCGCCGAACAGCAGGGCGCCCACGCGCTGCTGTTCCGCATAGCCGAGGAGGAACCCGACCTCACGCGCGTGCCCGAGGGCCTCGCCGACCTGGTCCGCGCCTGTCTGCGCAAGGACCCGGCGGCCCGCCCGACGCTGGAGTGGATCCTGGAGCGCACCGGCGCCGAGGACACGGTCGCCGACGGACGCTCCCGCGACCCGTGGCTGCCGGGCACCCTCGTCGCCCAGCTCGGCCGGCACGCCGTACGGCTCCTGGAGACGGAGGACCCAGAAGGAGCCGTCCCTGAGGTCGCCCCGCAGCACTCCGGCCCGCCCGACCACGTCCCCACCCTCGCGGCACCCCACCCGGCGTACGGCTACCCCCAGCAGTACCCGGCCGCCCCTCCCCAGCGGCCGACGCCGGTCCCGGCCGCGGCCCCTGTACCCGTCCCGCACAACCCGTACGCGGCCGACGCGATGGCGTACGACCCCTACGACCCCTACGACCCGGAGCCGGCTCCCCGCCGCAGCGGCCGTTCCACGGTGCTGCTGCTAGCGGTCGCCGCGGTGGTCGCGCTGGGCGCGGGCGGCGCGGTGTACGCGTTCATGAACGGCGACGGCAACGTGTCCGGTGCGAACCCGGACCCGACGAGGTCGGCCTCGGCGCCCCCGTCGGAGTCCGGAGGCGAGTCCTCCTCCCCGCCCCCGTCTCCCTCTTCCTCCCCGTCCCCCTCACAGCAGGGCAGCATCCCCGGGGACTACCTGGGCACCTGGACCACCACGATCAACACCGCTGACACCCGCCGCCTGACCCTCACCCAGGGCGAGGTCGGCGACACGGTCCTGCGTCTGGTGGCGGACGGCGAGGCCTACCACTGCGAGTTCGCGGCCACGCTGACGGAGGCGCCGACCCCCGAGGCCCCGCTGACCCTGGGCCCGTCAGAAGTCACCACGGGCGAGCCGCTCTCCTCCTGCTCCCCAGGCGCGGCCACGGAGGTGACCCTCCTCCCGGACGGCCGGCTGCAACGCCTCAACCCGACGACCGGCGAGAAACTGACGTACAGCCGAAGCTGAGACCCGGGGGGCGCCGAGGGCGAACCCGTCAGCGCCGCCCGGCATCCTCCAGCCCGGCCGGAGCCCCTCCGAGGGAGCTTGAGGACGAGGCGTGGAGCGCCGCCGGGGGGCCTGGGGTCCAGCCTCAGGGAAGGTAAGGGCGGCGGGGGTGCCCCCGGCTCACCGAGGCTCGGGCGGACGCTGCCGAGGCATGTTCGGCCGTCCCGCACCCCCCGGCGGCAGAGCGAACCGCCCGGACCCCGCACCCCCGTCCCCCCGCCCGCCACCGCCGGAGGCGGCGACGCCCTGCAACCCCATGGGCGCCGCCCCCGTCCGAAACGCCACCATCCAGTCCACCGTCTCCACCCGCACCAGCTCCGTCACATCCTCCGAGAACCGCCGCAACACCGACAGACACCGCTCAGCCGCCTCACTGGCGGTGCCCTCCGCCGGCCCCAGAACCTCCCGGACGCTCTCCGAGGCCCAGTCGAACTGGAGCACCTGCAACCGCCGCTGCACCGCCTGCGCCGTGGCCACGTCCCTTATCCAACCGGCGGTCACGCCGAAGAACCGGTCGACGGCAAGGCACGCCACCGCCGACAGCAGCGCCAGATACCCCCAGGGCGCGACCCCGCTCACCGCCCCGGTGAGATCGAGCAGTGGCAGGGCCGCCCCGGCCACCGCCCCCGCCGCGGCACCGCCGCGCAGTACCCGTGCCCCCCGCCGCTTCCACACCCGGTCGGCGAGGTACCAGGCGGCTGTCTCCAGCGCCCCCCGTTCGACCCACCGGTACAGCTCGTCGAGCCGCTCGGCGGGCTCGCCCCAGTCCCCGAGCGGGAAGGCCCGCCCGGTCAGATCGCCCGGCCGCAGCCCGGCCGCGCCCTCGCCCCGCCCGTCCTGGGGCGGACCCTCGGGCTGCCTCTCCGGCTGCTGACCCACCCGGCACTCCCTAAGTGATCCCGACCAATACCGACTGTTGCGGACTGATGCCGACTGACGCCGACCGACAACGGCCGATCATCCGGCGTAACACCTGATGCAGGCGATGTACGCCGGTGCATGCCGATACGACAGATGCCCATCCATGCGACCGATGCTGATGCGCCGGACCCTTTCCTACCTCCCAATGGGTGGCGAAGAGGAAGGTTTCGCCACTTTTCCGCCCGGAAGTTGGCCTTGATCAGGTATAGGCCACACCCGAGACTCACTCGAAAGAGTGCTGGGGCGACACCCGCACAGACCACGTAGGCTCGTGCCGAGCGGGAAAAACCCGCACGACCGAGGCCCGGAAGAGGAGCTGATCGTGATTCCCGGTGGTGGCCAGCCCAACATGCAGCAGCTGCTGCAGCAGGCCCAGAAGATGCAGCAGGACCTGGCCCGCGCCCAGGAGGAGCTGGCGAACACGGAGGTCGACGGTCAGGCCGGTGGCGGCCTGGTGCGGGCCACGGTGACGGGCGCCGGCGAGCTGCGTGCCCTGAAGATCGACCCGAAGGCGGTGGACCCCGAGGACACCGAGACCCTTGCCGACCTGGTCGTCGCGGCCGTCCAGGCGGCGAACGAGAACGCGCAGAACCTCCAGCAGCAGAAGCTCGGCCCGCTCGCGCAGGGCCTCGGCGGTGGCGGCAGTGGCATCCCGGGACTGCCCTTCTGACCCGGTTCCGCCACCGTCCCGCCCCCGTTCAGGCCCTGCCCGACACCGTCCGAGCCCGGCCGTCGCGAAGTTCGTCGCCCGCGCGACGCTCACACCGCCTTCCTAGGACGGGTGGCGGCCAACTACCGTACGTACTGCAAGAAACCCAGGAAGGACGGCAGTCCGTTGTACGAAGGCGTGGTCCAGGACCTCATCGACGAACTGGGGCGGCTCCCCGGCGTCGGTCCCAAGAGCGCGCAGCGGATCGCCTTCCACATCCTCCAGGCGGAGCCGACGGACGTGCGGCGTCTCGCGCAGTGCCTGATGGAGGTCAAGGCGAAGGTCCGCTTCTGCGCGACCTGCGGCAATGTGGCGCAGGAGGAGCTGTGCAACATCTGCCGTGATCCGCGCCGCGACCTTTCCGTCATCTGCGTGGTCGAGGAGCCGAAGGACGTGGTCGCCGTCGAGCGCACCCGTGAGTTCCGCGGCAAGTACCACGTGCTGGGCGGGGCGATCAGCCCCATCGAGGGCGTCGGCCCGGACGACCTCCGTGTCCGGGAGCTGCTGGCCCGCCTGGCGGACGGCGTGGTCACCGAGCTGATCCTCGCCACGGACCCGAATCTCGAGGGCGAGGCGACGGCCACGTACCTCGCTCGCATGATCAAGCCCATGGGCCTGAAGGTCACCCGCCTGGCCAGCGGCCTCCCGGTGGGTGGCGACCTGGAATACGCGGACGAGGTCACACTCGGCCGCGCCTTCGAGGGGAGACGACTCCTAGATGTCTGACGCCAAGCTGCACGCGACCG
The DNA here is from genome assembly GCF_001896135.2 of Streptomyces phaeoluteigriseus. Taxonomy (GTDB): domain Bacteria; phylum Actinomycetota; class Actinomycetes; order Streptomycetales; family Streptomycetaceae; genus Streptomyces; species Streptomyces phaeoluteigriseus. Next base: position 913,347 of record NZ_MPOH02000019.1, on the reverse strand, counting down.
AGCAGAACCCGGACGACTTCGCGGTCCAGATCGCCGACCAGATCGAGAGTTTCCTGGTCGCCGTCTCCGAGGTCGCCAAGGGCGACGAGCCGGACTCCGCCGTCCCCTTCCTCCTGCTGGAGGTCTCCCAGCTGCTGCTGGCCGGTGGCCGCCTCGGCGCGCACGAGGACATCGTCCCCGACGAGCGCTACGAGCCCGACCCCGGTTTCGAGCCGGACGCGGACGAACTGCGCGAGAACCTCGCCCGTCTCCTGGAGCCGGTCGATGTCTACTCCGAGGTCTTCGACCCCTACGAGCCACGCAAGGCACCCGTCCCGGCCCGCATCTCCGACGACCTCGCCGACGTCATCGCCGACCTCCGCCACGGCATGGTCCACTACCGGGCCGGCCGCACCTCGGAGGCGCTGTGGTGGTGGCAGTTCTCCTACTTCTCCAACTGGGGCACCACGGCCTCGGCGACCCTGCGCGCCCTCCACTCGGTCCTGGCGCACGTCCGCCTGAACCAGCCCCTGGAGGAACTGGACGGCCTGGACACCGACCAGGGCGACGGCGACGACACCCTGGAGTTCGAGGCGGGCCGGGTGATGGCCGAGGAGATCGGCGGCCACCTGGGATCGGGCCAGGTCAGGTAGGGCTTCGGCGGCTTTTCCCGGCCGCGGCGGGCCGGCCGGGGCCACCGCGGGGGTGTAACCGCCCACACCCCCGTTCGCCGTTCTCCTCCCGCCCCGTCCTGTGGTTCCTCTTCCTCTTCCTCTTCAACCTCTCCGTCGCCGCCGTGGCCGTCCAATTCGTCGAAGTCGGCGCGAGGCCCTCATCGAGCACGGGCTCGTCGGCAGCGGCTCGTCGAGCGGCCCCTCATCGAGTCGACGAATTGGACGGCCGTTGCACATCCCCTGTACGACGGCTGCACGGGCCCTAACCGGCCGGACGCGAGTCTTGGGTCATCCCAACAGGCCCTTCCCGCACAGGAGTTGCGTTGACTCGCAAGACCCGCATACGCGCCGCCCTCGTCACCGCCACCGCCGTCGTCACCGCCGCCACGGTGACGGTCGGAGTCGGTGCGGCCGGCCCCGAGAGGTCCCCCAAGCCCGCGAAGAAGCAGATCGCGTCCCTCTTCGACACCTGGAACGCCGCGCTGCGGACCGGTGACCCGGACGAGGTGGCCGACCTGTACGCCGAGAACGCGGTCCTGCTGCCCACCGTCTCCAACGAGGTCCGCACCGACCGCGCCGGCATCGTCGACTACTTCGAGCACTTCCTGGCGAACAAGCCGGTCGGCGAGAAGGTCCGGACGATCGTCAACGTCCTCGACGACGACTCCGCGATCGACACCGGTGTCTACGCGTTCACCCTCACCGACCCCGACACCGGCGAGAAGCGCGTCGTCGAGGCCCGCTACACGTACGAGTACGAGAAGCGCGACGGGACCTGGAAGATCGTCAACCACCACTCCTCGGCGATGCCGGAGCAGTGACGGCGCCGGGCGGTCGGCCCGCCTTCAGCCCGTACGCTGCCCCGCCCGCAGGGTGATCCGGACGCACAGGCCGCCGCCCGGCGCGTCGGCCAGGGTCACCGTGCCGCCGTCGTCCGTCAGCAGTTGCCTGACGACGGCGAGGCCGAGGCCGGAGCCGGAGCGCCCGGTCAGGCCCTGGCCGCGCCAGAAGCGGTCGAAGGCGCGGGACTTCTCCGCGTCGGACATGCCAGGACCCTCGTCGAGGACCTCCAGCAGCACCGTGCTGCCGCGGGCCTCGGTCCGGACGGTGATCGTCGCGCCGTCCGGTGACACCTCCAGGGCGTTCGAGAGCACGTTGTCCAGCACCTGGTCGAGATGACCGGTGGTGGCCAGCACGAGCGGCCGGTCGTCGGCACTCCCCCCGAGCGCGATGGTGACTCCGCGCTCGTCGGCGGCCGGCCTCCACACCGACAGGCGCTCGGTGACGATGTCCCGCAGCGGCAACGGCTCCGCGGCCGCCACCTTGGCCTCGGCACGGGCCAGCACCAGCAGCCCGTTGACCAGCCGGCTCATCCGCACCACCTCGGCGGTCGCCTGTTCCACGTCCTCGCGGACGAACTCGTCGTCGACGCCGTCGGCGATGTTGTCCAGCGACAGCCGGAGCGCGGTGAGCGGCGTACGGAGCTGGTGGGAGGCGTCCGCGACGAAGATCCGCTGCGAGGCGACCAGGGTGTCGAGGCGCTCACCGGCCTGGTTGAGGGTGCGGGCCAGTGTCTGTGTCTCCTGGGGGCCGGTGACGGGGGCGCGGGCCGTCAGGTCGCCGTCGCTGAGTCTGCTCGCCATGTCGTTGAGCTGGCGCAGCGGGGCGGTGAGCCGCCGGGCGACCACCGCGCCGATCAGCGCGGCGACCGCGAGGACGGCCACCGCGAGTCCGGCCCGGAAGCCCCAGATCGTCCACAGGCGGTCGGTGAGGTTGTCGGTGGAGTACACGATCCGTACGGCGCCTACGGACCGTCCGCCCTCGTGCGCCGGGACGGTGATGACGAGGTCGCTGCCCCAGATGAAGTCGGAGCCCCAGTCGGTGGTCCGTTCGCCCCGTTCCAGGGCGTCGGTGAGGGCCGCGTCCCGGTGCGGCCGGGGGAGTTGGGTGACGCACCGGGCGGTGGCGGTGACCTGCACATGGTCGTGCGTCTCCGCGGCGTAGGCCCCGGCCATCTCCTCCAGGGCCTGGCAGGACGCGGTGTCGCCGTTGCCCAGCAGCAGCGCCATGGTCGTGGCCTCGCGCCCCACGGACAGCTCCGTGTCGTCGCGCAGCTGGGCGGTGAGCGTGAAGGCCACCGGCACCGTGAACAGGCCGAGGCCGACGGCGACGAGCAGGACGTAGCTGCGGATGAGCTGACGGATCATGACGCGCTGCCGCCGGTGATCGCACGGATCATGACGCGCTGCCGCCGGTGATCTCCAGGCGGAAGCCGACCCCGCGCACCGCCTCCAGGGTGATCACCCCGGTGAACTTGCGCCGCAGCGCCGCCACGTGCACGTCCAGTGTCTTGGTCGGGCCGAACCAGTTCGCGTCCCAGACCGCCTCCATGATCTGCTCGCGCGACATCAGCGCGCCCGGCTCCTCGGTGAGGAAGGCCAGCAGGTCGTACTCCTTCGGCGTGAGCGCGACCTCCTCGCCGTCCAGGTGGACGCGGGCCCCCTTGCGGTCGATCGTCAGGCGGGCGCCGTACCGGTCGGGGCCGGCCGCCCCGGCCGCAAGGGGCCGGGCGCGCCGCATGACGGCCCGTATCCGTGCGATGACCTCGCGCACACCGAACGGCTTGGACACGTAGTCGTCGGCGCCCAGCTCCAGGCCGACCACCCGGTCCGTCTCGTCGCTGCGGGCGCTGATCACGATGATCGGCACGTCGCCGCGCCCGCGCAGGGCCCTGCAGACGTCGAGGCCGTCGGTGTCGGGCAGCCCGAGGTCGAGGAGGACGACGTCGTAGGGGCCGGGGTGGGAGAGGGCGGCGGTGCCGGTGGTGACCCACTCGACCTCGAAGCCGTACCGCTTCAGGCCGCGCCGCAGGGACTCGGCGACCGGCTCGTCGTCTTCCACCAGGAGTACACGCACAGCCGCACGATAGTGCTTGAAACTTAATTCACAGCTTTCACTTCGGCGCCAGTGGGCAGGGTCTGCCCTGGACGACGTGTCCGGACCGCCTCCGGGAGTCTCACCATGCGGCATCCCGGGGGCGGATTTCGGCTGCTCGTTAGACTGAGCCGACCGCAGTACAAGGGCGTATGTGCGGAAAGAGACAAACTGAGCGAGGAGCGCACGTGGGCCTTGTCGTGCAGAAGTACGGAGGCTCCTCCGTAGCCGATGCCGAGGGCATCAAGCGTGTCGCCAAGCGGATCGTGGAAGCCAAGAAGAACGGCCACCAGGTGGTGGCCGTGGTTTCCGCGATGGGCGACACGACGGACGAGCTGATCGATCTCGCCGAGCAGGTATCCCCGATCCCTGCCGGGCGCGAGCTCGACATGCTGCTGACCGCCGGAGAGCGGATCTCCATGGCCCTGCTGGCCATGGCGATCAAGAACCTGGGCCACTCGGCCCAGAGCTTCACCGGCAGCCAGGCAGGTGTCATCACCGACTCGGTCCACAACAAAGCCCGGATCATCGATGTCACGCCGGGCCGGATCCGTGACTCGCTCGACGAGGGCAACATCGCCATCGTCGCCGGGTTCCAGGGCGTCAGCCAGGACACCAAGGACATCACCACGCTGGGGCGCGGTGGCTCCGACACCACCGCCGTGGCTCTCGCGGCCGCTCTCGACGCCGAGGTGTGCGAGATCTACACCGACGTCGACGGCGTCTTCACCGCCGACCCGCGCGTGGTGAAGAAGGCCCGGAAGATCGACTGGATCTCCTTCGAGGACATGCTCGAACTGGCCTCGTCCGGGTCGAAGGTGCTGCTCCACCGCTGTGTGGAGTACGCCCGCCGGTACAACATCCCGATCCACGTCCGTTCGTCCTTCAGCGGACTTCCGGGCACGTGGGTCAGCAGCGAGTCGATCGAGCAAGGGGACAAGCAGGTGGAGCAGGCCATCATCTCCGGTGTCGCGCACGACACCTCCGAGGCCAAGGTCACGGTCGTCGGCGTGCCGGACAAGCCGGGCGAGGCGGCCACGATCTTCCGCACGATCGCCGACGCCCAGATCAACCTCGACATGATCGTGCAGAACGTGTCCGCGGCCTCCACCGGTCTCACGGACATCTCCTTCACGCTGCCGAAGTCCGAGGGCCGCAAGGCGCTCGACGCCCTGGAGAAGAACAAGGCCGGCATCGGCTTCGACTCGCTGCGCTACGACGACCAGATCGGCAAGATCTCCCTCGTCGGCGCCGGCATGAAGACCAACCCGGGCGTCACCGCCGACTTCTTCAAGGCGCTGTCCGACGCGGGCGTCAACATCGAACTGATCTCGACCTCCGAGATCCGCATCTCGGTGGTCACCCGCGCCGACGACGTGCCGGAGGCCGTGCGCGCCGTGCACACCGCCTTCGGGCTCGACTCCGACAGCGACGAGGCCGTCGTCTACGGAGGCACCGGGCGATGACCCGACGACCGACGCTCGCGGTCGTGGGTGCGACCGGAGCGGTCGGCACGGTCATGCTGCAGATCCTGTCCCAGCGCGCCGACGTCTGGGGCGAGATCCGACTGATCGCCTCACCGCGCTCGGCCGGCCGCAAGCTGGCCGTGCGCGGCGAGCAGATCGAGGTGGTGGCACTCACCGAGGAGGCCTTCGACGGCGTCGACGTCGCGATGTTCGACGTGCCGGACGAGGTCGCCGAGCGGTGGGCGCCGGTCGCCGCCGCCCGGGGCGCGGTCGTCGTGGACAACTCCGGCGCCTTCCGGATGGACCCGGACGTGCCCCTCGTCGTCCCCGAGGTCAACGCGCACGCGGTGCGCAACAGGCCGCGCGGGATCGTCTCCAACCCGAACTGCACCACCCTGTCGATGATCGTCGCGCTGGGCGCGCTGCACGCCGAGTTCGGCCTGCGCGAGCTGGTCGTCTCGTCGTACCAGGCGGTCAGCGGGGCGGGCCGGGCCGGAGTGGAGACGCTGCGCCGGCAACTGTCGATGGTCGCCGGTACGGAACTGGGGACCAGCCCCGGTGACGTACGGCGGGCCGTCGGCGACCGGACGGGACCCTTCCCGGAGCCGGTCGCGCTGAACGTCGTGCCGTGGGCCGGCTCGTTGCGCGAGGACGGCTGGTCGTCGGAGGAGATGAAGGTGCGGGACGAGTCCCGCAAGATCCTCGGCCTGCCGAAGCTGCCCGTCGCCGTGACCTGCGTACGCGTACCGGTGATCACCGTGCACTCCCTCACCGTCCACGCCCGTTTCCAGGACGAGGTGACGGTCGACGGCGCCCGCGAGATCCTCGCCACCGCCCCCGGCGTCGTGCTCTTCGACAACCCGGCCGCGGGGGAGTTCCCCACGCCCGCCGACGTCGTGGGTACCGACCCCACCTGGGTCGGCCGGGTGCGCAGGGCCCTCGACGACCCCACGGCGCTCGAACTCTTCGTGTGCGGGGACAACCTGCGCAAGGGAGCCGCGCTGAACACCGCTCAGATCGCCGAACTGCTGGCGGCGGAGTACCGGTGACGACCGCGGCGGGTGCGGCCCTTGGCGGGGCAGGGACCGGTGACCGTAAATTCCCTGGCCAGACGCCACCGCGTTTGTAGGATCTATTGCACAGAGGTGTGAGACGGTCGACGGCCGCAACCACTTGTAGCGGACACTTACAAGGTTCGAAGATTCACCCGAGGATTCCTCCCCGCCCTCCGCAACCACGCGGAGCGCGGGGAGCGTCTTTGCGGTCACCCCTTCGCGGGTGCGCGGTCGGGTGATCACGGCGTACGGGGACGCCGGATCGGGGCGTGGGGACGCCCGTTCAGATGGCATACAGGGGAAGAGCGGGACACATGAGGGCATGGGAGACGCCGTCCGGGCGGCTGCCGGCGGGTGCGAGACAGGCGTCCGGGACACAGGCGCGGGCGGACCTTCCGTCGTCCGGCGCGAAACTCACGGCCGGCACGTACAACCCCGAGGGGGGTGAGCGTGTCCAACAGGCGTGGCAGAGGTACTCGACTTCCCGGCGACCCGCGGCACGGCCCTACGGCCGCCCCGCGGCGCCCTCCGACCCCGCATGCCCGGCGCGCCCGGCGGCATGCCGGTGATCGCGCCCATGCCCGCAGCGCGGCCCGCCCGCGTACCCAGCCAGCGTGACACCGACGAGGTGGCCGCCGCCGGCACCACCGTCGACCACCTGACCGAGACCTACCGGGCCCACTACCGCTCGCTCCTCGGTCTCGCCGCCCTCCTCCTCGACGACACCGCCTCCTGCGAGGACGTCGTCCAGGAGGCCTTCATCCGCGTCCACTCCGCGCGCAAACGCGTCCGCGACCCGGAGAAGACCCTTGCCTACCTCCGCCAGACCGTCGTCAACCTCTCCCGTTCCGCCCTGCGCCGCCGCATCCTCGGCCTGAAGCTGCTCTCCAAGCCGATGCCGGACATGGCCAGCGCGGAGGAGGGCGCCTACGACCTGCTGGAGCGCGACTCCCTCATCCAGGCGATGAAGGGCCTCCAGCGCCGCCAGCGCGAGGTCCTCGTCCTGCGCTACTTCGCCGACATGACCGAGGCCCAGGTCGCGGAGACGCTCGGCGTCTCGATCGGCTCGGTCAAGGCCTACGGTTCGCGCGGCATCGCCGCCCTGCGCGTCGCCATGGGAGCGGCGGCGTGAGCGCGCGAGGCGAGGAACCCGACGGAGGGGACGCACGCGAGCGGCACGAGCCGTACGCGTCGCACGACCCGACGGCGGCGCCGCCGACGCCGCTGCCGCTGCCGTACAAGCAAGAGCCGAAGCAACCACACGCTGGGAACGGAACTGTGAACGACCACCTCGACGACCAGAGCCCCGAAGGGCTCGACTCGGACGAGCTGGCACTGCGCCGGATGCTGCACCAGGCGGTCCAGGAGATGGAGCCGGTCGACGGGGCGCTGGACCACCTCCGGCGGGCCGTCCCCGCCCGCCGGCCCGCAAGCGCCAGGCCGCCGTCGGGATGGCCGCCGCGGCCCTCTTCGTCGGCACCGCCGTCCCCGCCCTGCTGCACGTCTCCAACTCCGGCGGCTCCGACGCCAACCCCTCCATCGCCGGCCAGGCCTCCCAGGCCCAGGGCGGCACCGATGCGGACAAGGGCCCCGACGGCGACTCCTCCGGCGAGGTCGGCGGCCCCGCCGGCACCACCGGCCGCCCGGACGCGAACAGCACCGAGAACGCCGCCGGCCAGAAGGACTCCGGCAGCGCGACCGGCTCCGCCGCCGGCACCGGCCCCGCCACCACCTCCCCGGCCGACGCCCCCGCCTGCACCACGTCCCAGCTCGGCGAGTCCAGCGCCGCCGTCGAGGTCCCCGACTCGGCCGGCATCGTCTACGGCACCTTCCGCGTCGTCAATGTCTCCGACCGCGGCTGCGCCGTCGGCGGGAGCGTGTCCGTGACGCCCAGTCCCCAGGGCGCCGCCGACCCCGCGAAGATCAGCCTCGTCGAGCACACCTCCGGCGACGCGGCGGCGGGCCTGCCCGACCCCTCCCTCTACGTCTCCCAGCTGTCCTCGCCCCGGGCTCGGCCTACGACGTGAAGTTCGCCTGGGTCCCCTCCGAGACCTGCCCCACCACCGGCGGCACCAGCAACGGCGGCGACACCGGCGGCCCCTCCTCCTCCCCGGCCCCCTCCCCGAGCGAGCAGACCGGCACCACGACCGGCACGACCGGCGGAGCCACCGGCACGTCCCCGCAGACGTTCACCGAGGATGGCACGGTCGACGGCAGTGTCCTGGTGACGTACACCGCGGAGGGCGGCTCCCCGACGGCGAGCGCGACGGTGTCGAACGCGTGCGCCGGAACGGTCTACCGGACGGGCGTGCTGGCTTCCACGTCGGTGTCCTGATCGGCCGCGGCCGAGGCAGCGGCCGACCCGGAGGCCGGTGACGCGGAGGCCGGTGACGCGGAGGCCGGTGACGCGGAGGCCGGTGACGCGAGGGCGTCGGGCTCGACGATCCCCAGCTCCGCGTCCCGCGCGAACTCGATCTCGCGGCGCAACAGCCGGAACCACATGAACACCACGAAGCCGGCGAACACGAACCACTCACCGGTGTAGCCGAGGTTCTGGAACGCCTTCAGGTCCAGCCCGGTGCCGCTCGGCGCACTCGCGGGCACCGCCGTCATCCCCGAGTCGGCGGTGTCGAGGGTGACCCAGGCGTCGTACAGGTCGTCGTCGACGAGGTTGACCAGCGAGGCCGTGCTGATCGCGCCGGTCTGGCCGCGGGGCAGGCCGCCCTGCGCGCTCACCCCGTTGTCCCCGGGCGTCTCGGACGCCTGGAGTGCGCCGATGACACCGACCTCGCCGGCCGGCGGGGCCGGGGCCTTGGCGGCATCGGCCGTACCGGGCAGCCAGCCGCGCACCACGGGCAGGGTCTTGCCGCCGTCGGTGCGCAGCAGCGTCAGCACGTAGAAACCCCGCCGACCGTCCAGCTCGCGGTCCGGGACCAGCAACTGCTCGCCGTACCGCCCGCTCGCGGTGACCCGCTTGCCGGACGTGGCCTTGTCCACGGGCAGCATCTCCGCCAGCGGGCGCGGCGCCTCCGTACGGGCCGAGTCGGCCTGCGCCTCGGCGGTGCGCTGGTCGTCCACGCGCGCCTCGAACCGGCTCAGCTGCCAGGACCCCATGTACACACAGAAGGGGATGGCCAGCAGTACGAAGACGTTGATCCCCCACCAGCGGGGCGTCAGCAGAAACCGGTACACGCCGACAACGGTACGGGGCGCAACACGGCGGTGGGCCCCTGGGGGTGGGTGAAGAAGTTCTCCACAGGGCGAGGGTTGTCCACAGGCTGGGGGCCGTGGTGCTCCGATGTCGGCGGAGGCGGGCACTATGGGGCCATGACTGAGAGCAACGGGTCCGCCGCGCCGCAGCGGTACGAGGACATGCCGGACTGGGAGAAGCGTTTCAGGGCACCCCGGGTGTCGCTGCCCGACTGGGCGCAGGACGCTCCGGACCACGCCCTGTTCGTGTCGAACGCGACAGGGACGTACGAGCTGTACGCCTGGGACCGGTCCACCGGCGAACAGCGCCAGGTGACGAACCGGGCCAACGGCACGACGGACGGCGTGCTCTCCCCGGACGGCGCCTGGATCTGGTGGTTCGACGACAAGGACGGCGACGAGTTCGGTGTCTGGCGCCGCCAGCCCTTCACGGGCGGCGAGGACGAACTGGCGACCCCGGGCCTCGACCCCTCCTACCCGGCGGGCCTGGCCCTGGGCAGAGACGGCCGTACGGCCGTGGTGGGCCGCTCGACGGACGAGGACGGTACGACGATCCATGTGGCGCGGTTCGGCGAGGCACCGGTGGAGCTGTACCGCCACCGCGAGTCGGCGGGCGTCGGCGACCTGTCCCACGACGGCACGCTGATCGTGATCGAGCACACCGAGCACGGCGACGCGATGCACTCCGCGCTGCGCGTCCTGCGCCCCGACGGCTCCACGGTGGCCGAGCTGGACGACACCGAGGGCGGCACGCGGGAGCTGGGCCTGGAGGTGCTGGGCTTCGCCCCCGTCGACGGCGACACCCGCCTGCTCATCGGCCACCAGCGCCGGGGCCGCTGGGAGCCGCTGGTCTGGGACGTGGCGACCGGCGAGCAGACCGACCTGGCCCTCGACCTGCCGGGCGACGTGGGCGCGGAGTGGTACCCGGACGGCTCCGGGCTCCTCGTCTCGCACGGCTTCGAGGCCCGCAGCGAACTGTTCCGCTACGACCTGACGAGCCGGGAACTCGTGCGCGTACCGACCCCGCCGGGCACGGTCTCCAGCGCGACGGCCCGCCCCGACGGCAGCGTCGAGTACCTGTGGTCCTCGGCGGCCGAGCCGCCCACCGTCCGCTCGACGACGGGCGAGCCGGTCCTCGACCCGCCCGGCATGAAGTCCCCCGGCTCGGTGCCGGTGGAGGACGTGTGGGTGGAGGGCCCCGGCGGTCGCATCCACGCCCTGGTCCAGAAGCCGGCGGGCGCGACGGGCCCGCTCCCCACCGTGTTCGACATCCACGGCGGCCCCACCTGGCACGACAGCGACTCCTTCGCGGCCGGCCCCGCGGCCTGGGTCGACCACGGCTACGCGGTCGTCCGCGTGAACTACCGCGGCTCCACCGGCTACGGCCGCGCCTGGACGGACGCCCTGAAGCACCGGGTGGGCCTGATCGAGCTGGAGGACATCGCCGCCGTCCGCGAATGGGCGGTCACCTCGGGCCTCGCCGACCCCGACCGCCTGATCCTCACCGGCGGCTCCTGGGGCGGCTACCTCACCCTCCTCGGCCTGGGCACCCAGCCCGAGGCGTGGGCCCTGGGCATCGCGGCGGTCCCGGTCGCCGACTACGTCGCGGCCTACGACGACGAGATGGAAGCCCTGAAGGCCATGGACCGCACCCTCCTGGGCGGCACCCCCGAAGAGGTCCCGGACCGCTTCGAGGCATCCTCCCCTCTCACCTACGTCGACGAGGTGAAGGCCCCCGTCTACATCTCGGCCGGCGTCAACGACCCCCGCTGCCCCATCCGCCAGATCGACAACTACGTGACCCGCCTGCAAGCAAGAGGAGCCCTCCACGAGGTCTACCGTTACGACGCGGGCCACGGCTCCCTGGTAGTGGACGAACGCATCAAACAGGTAGCCCTGGAACTGAACTTCGCAAAGCAACACCTCCCCTCCGACCCGTCGGGCGCTTGAGGACGAGGCGTGTGCGGGGCTGGTTGGGGGGCGCGCGGGCGTAGGTCGCTTGCGGTCGGAGTGCCTTGCCCCTGCCCACCCGGCCCGTCCGGCGGGCGTTTGGGGGCGAGGCCCGTTCAGGGCCGACAAGGGGACGCAGTCCCCGCCGGGATGCGGGGCGGGCCCGCGGGGGTGTTGGACTCGGTCTTGGCACACGGCGGCCCGGGTCCAGGGGCGGAGCCCCTGGCGGGGTCGAAGGGGCGAAGCCCCTGGGGATGGGACGGGTAGGGGCGGCGGGGGCGAGAAGAACTACCCCCCGTCCCCGAACCCGGAGGCCGCCCCCGCCCCGCCCCCGTTCCCGGCGGCAGCCCGATTCGACGGCCGCGCTCACCACCCGGTCGAGCAGCGCGGCGGACACCGCACGGGCCCGCCCCACGACCGGCGGCCGTACCGTCCGTTCGGAGGGCGGTACGACGAGCGTGACCTGTTCCTCGTACACGCCACGCAGCTCCGCGGCCAGCCGGTGCGCGAGCCCGTCGTCGCCGCACACCACCATGTGTGCGCCGGACTCGCCCGGCGCCGGACTCTGATTCGGTAGACCAGCCACGAGGGGAAAGACTGCCTCAGCGGGAGGGGTGGTTCCACGGGATGGTTCCATACGAGACCTGAACGGGCCGAGCCGCAGGCCCGTATGAGCGGGGAGGGAGACCCATGGAACCCGGAGGTGCCCCACCCGTGGCCACAACCGAAAAGGCCCGGAACAGGCCGGACACGCCGACCGGGCCGGGCTCCCCGACCGGGCCGGGCACGCCGACCGGGCCGGGCACGCCGACCGGGGGCGATGGGCCGGCGGCCCCCACCCCCCGCCGTCTGACCTCCCCCCTGGCCCTCACCCTCCTCCTGCTCCTCATGGTGCTGCTGCAGTCACCGTTGCGCCGCGCCCTCGCCGCCCCGGTGATGCAGACGTGGACGACGGTGTTCGTGGCGGTGATGATCCAGGCGCTGCCGTTCCTCGTCCTGGGTGTCCTGCTGTCGGCGGCGATCGCGGTGTACGTCCCCCCGTCCTTCTTCGCCCGCGCCCTGCCCCGCCACCCCGCGCTGGTGGTCCCGGTGGCCGGCCTGGCAGGCGCGGTCCTGCCGGGCTGCGAGTGCGCGTCCGTACCGGTCGCGGGTGCGCTGGTGCGCCGTGGTGTGACTCCCGCGGCGGCGCTCGCGTTCCTTCTCTCGGCCCCGGCGATCAACCCGATCGTGCTGACGGCGACGGCGGTGGCGTTCCCGCGCAACCCGGAGATGGTCCTGGCCCGCTTCGTGGCGAGTCTGCTGGTGGCGTGCGCGATGGGCTGGCTGTGGCACCGCCTGGGGCGCACGGACTGGATGCGTCCACCGGCCCACGGGCGGCACGAGAGCCAGAGCAAGGGCGAGGCGTTCTGGGACTCGACCCGGCATGACGTGATGCACGCGGGCGGGTTCCTGGTGGTGGGCGCGATGGCGGCGGCGACGCTGAAGGCGGTGGCCCCGGAGCACTGGCTGCGAGCGGCGGCCGACAACCCGGTGGTGGCGGTGCTGGCGCTGGCGGTGCTGGCGGTGGTCCTGTCGATCTGTTCGGAGGCGGACGCGTTCGTGGCGGCGTCGCTGACCCAGTTCTCGCTGACGGCCCGGCTGGCGTTCCTGGTGGTCGGTCCGATGATCGACCTGAAACTGTTCGCGATGCAGGCGGGTACGTTCGGCCGTGGCTTCGCCTTCCGCTTCGCGCCCGCCACCTTCGTGCTGGCGATCGGCGGAGCGGTCCTGACCGGGGCGGTGTTCCTGTGAACCGTCAGGCCCAGTCAGCGGTCCTGTTCCTCCTCGGCGCGAGCCTGCTGCACGCGGGCACGACCGACCTCTATCTGCGGTACGTGAAGGCGGGCCTGCAACCCCTGCTCCTGGCGGCGGGCGCGGTCCTCATCGCGACGGCACTGGCGACGGCCTGGTACGAATGGCGCGCGACGAGCCACGGAGAAACCGCTACCACCCCCAGCGCGGCTCCCGCCCACCCCGAACCCCGCGTCTCCTGGCTCCTCGTCCTCCCCCTCCTCGCCCTGATCCTGGTGGCCCCGCCGGCCCTCGGCTCGTACAGCGCCACCCGCACCGGTACGTCGCTCCAGGAGCCCCTGGCGTACCCGGCGCTCCCGGCCGCGGGCGACCTCCGCCTCAGCGTGGTCGACTACGCGGGCCGCGCGGTCTACGACGACGGCCGTACGCTCACCGGCCGCCGCATCCGGCTCACCGGCTTCCTGGCGCTGGACCGCGACGGCACCCCGTACCTGGTCCGCATGGCGCTCAACTGCTGCGCGGCGGACGCCCAGCCGGTCAAGGTGGGCCTGACCGGCCGGATCCCTCCGGTACTCCAGCCGGACACCTGGCTGGAGATCACCGGCACCTACACCCCGCACCGCGTGAAGGACCCCGTCAACGACGGCCCGATCCCGTTCATCGAGGTCACCGGCGCGAGGCCGGTACCGCCCCCGAAGGATCCGTACGACGAGACGTGGAACACCTGAGGCGGCGGAACCGAGCACTCAGGACTGGTACGGCTGCTGCTGCGGCTGCCCGTACGCCTGCCCGGCCTGACCGCCCGCGGCCTGCGCCACCAGGTGGTCGGCCTGCTCCTTCACCAGCTTCTGCTCCGCGCCGCAGAACGTGCACTGGGTGCCGTACTTGGTGGAGATCGGGAACAGCGGCACGAAGAACAGCGTGAACTTCGTGACGCGCTTCCTCAACGTGTGCGCGGACGGATTACCGCAGCTCCCGCACACCAGCGTCAGTATCGCGAGCTGGTACAGATATCCCTTGGTCCCGAAGATGATCATGTCGCCGGTCCTTTCCCGGTTCGGTGCCTCCCTCCCACAGTGCGGGGAAGCAGCGTCTGGCACCACACACCATGCCATCCGCCTACCCCACCGAAGGCAAGTGCCGGACCGATCATCATCCTGCGGCGCGAAGATCGTTGGCTGATCGGCAGTCGCGGCAGCGGCCGGGGTGCTGGGCGCGGAAGGGCCGGTAGCAGCCGTCGCAGTCCTGGAACGGAGGAGGACCGGACGTCCCGCGACGGGCACCGGCGGCCGTGGTGGGGCGGGCAGGGGCGTCTCGCGCAGGCGCTAGGCGAGGATGCTCGCCGGACGGGCGAGGAAACGGTCCGGGAGCCCGGCGGTGAGCAGTTTGGCGATCTGGATCGCGTCGATGCCCGTTCGCGAGCCACTCGGAGATGGCCAGGGCCAGTCGCGCGGCTTCCTGCCCGAAGACGGCAAGCCGGGGGTCGATTCGCCGCAGGGTGGCGAGTACGGCGAGGACCTGCGGGTCGCGTCGGCGAGCGGGGCCGATTTCTCCGCTTCCGCTTCCGCCTCGGCCTGCGCGGGCACCGGAGCGGGCGCGGAGGCTGTGGCGGGCACAGGCACAGGCACAGGCACTGGCACGGGCACTGGCACTGGAATGGCACTGGCACCGTGGCGGGCGCGGGTGCCTGATTGCGGGGCTGGCGAGGCTTCGGCGCCGCAGGCCACCTGTCCGGCTCGGGGTGATCCGGAGGGCCGCCGGGGACGTCGTAGAACTACGTCCGTCCGCGTACAGACCTGGCCGGAGGGCGTCCGCTCGCGGCGGCGGTCCAGGTAGCCGGCGAACTGGAGTTCTGGGGGTACCCACCGAGGTCGGACGCGTCGTGCGCGGTCGCCCTGGTCGTGGGCGAACCGGCGGCGAACGCGGTGCGGTTGGCCGGAGTTCCACTTCTCGGCGAGCCACCTCCTCTGTCCTCCGTGACGCTGCTGAGCGACGGTGCGACGCGCCTCGTCGACCGCTTCGAACTCGGCACGTGGTGGCAGGAGACTTTGGCTCTCATTTCCTCGACCGATGTCGATGAGCTGATCCGTCGGGTGCGTCATGCCGAAGCCGACGACCTCTAAGGCCGTTGCTGGCCACGGGGAAAGGTTCATGACGACGCCACCGTTCTCCATCGGACGCTGACGTAGCGCGCGCTCGTCTGGGTGGACATGCGGGTGGGCACCCGACGCCCGGTCAGGTGCCCACCCGCAAGTTGCGCTTGACTGTGGTTGTCAGCCGCCCACGTACCAGCTGAACCCGCCATTGCTGGCGGCGACGGCCAGGAGCACGAGCCACAGCACCACGTCGACGATGCCGAGGAT
This sequence comes from Streptomyces phaeoluteigriseus, assembly GCF_001896135.2. GTDB lineage: Bacteria > Actinomycetota > Actinomycetes > Streptomycetales > Streptomycetaceae > Streptomyces > Streptomyces phaeoluteigriseus. The sequence continues at coordinate 897,925 of NZ_MPOH02000019.1, read as the reverse complement.
GATTCCGGCCTTTGCCATGCCGGCCCCGTTCTTGACCGCTGCCTGGCGTCGGGCGACGGCGCCGAAGATGATGGCCAGGGGTCCCAGAACGATGTTCAGGATGAACAGGCCGATGATGCCGCAGGAAAGACTTGCGATCGCCAGACCGTTGGTGCGCGAGCTGGAGGACGCGGCAGAAGAGCTGCCATAACTCGACATTGCACACTCCCTGTGTCGGTGGCACGGACCGAAGGGGCCCCGCACTCGTTGCATTTGGCTTGGTTGTTCGAATGCCCCTCCCTGCCGTTCCCATGTCGACGGGTCGTCAGGTCTTCCTCAAGGGCCGCCCCGAGATGGACCCGCCGCAGCCTCCCCACATCGCCGTCTGGCGCTCGGTCCGGCGGACCGGAGACACCAAGACCCGGAAGTCCCGGCGCACCCTCGCCCTGCCGGCACGCGGCGTCGAAGCCCTCTGGCAGCAGTTCGAAGATCAGGGTTGGGATCGGCTCGCCGCCGACGAGAAGTGGGAGGAACAGGGTCTCGTCTTCTCCTCGGCCGTGGGCAAGCCGCTCGACGCGGCCAACGTCCGCCGCGCCTACCGCCAGGCGCCCAAGGACGTCGACGGGACCAATGCCGACGAGTGGACGCCGCGGGAGCTTCGGCACAGCTTCGTGTCCCTGCTCTCCGACCATGGCATCCCTCTGGAGACGATCGCTCTGCTGGTCGGTCACAGCAGCCAGGCGACGACCGAGGCGGTCTATCGCAAACAGCTCCGGCCCGTGATCATGAAGGGCGCCGAGGCCATGGACGATGATCAGGAAGGAGAGGAGGTGGAGGAGCAGGAAGAGGGAGGCACGGCGGCCTGATCAACTTCGTCTGGCCCTCTGTTTGGCCCCCGAGCATGACAGAGGGCCTGGCGTCACTTGCACACCAGGCCCTCTGACCAGCGTCGGGGTGGCGGGATTTGAACCCACGACCTCTTCGTCCCGAACGAAGCGCGCTACCAAGCTGCGCTACACCCCGATGTCGCTGCTGTACTGCTTGTCGCGGCGACGTCGTTTACTTTAGCCCACCGCTGGCTAGAGACGAAATCCGGTTTTGGTGCGGTGGGGGACGGGGTTCGGGCGGGCGTGGTCGAGGGCGACCAGGAGGACGGCCAGGGCGAAGATGGAGAGGCCGAGGAGGAGCGCGTTGGCCAGGATGTGCTTGTAGCCGTGGGCCGCGGCGTCGAGGAACGGGTAGAAGTAGCGGTCGGGAGCGCCGGTGTTGATCAGTGTGGCGCGGGTGAGGAAGAAGGCCAGGTAGGTCAGGGGATAGACCAGCCAGGTCGCCGCCTGGCGCAGGTGGAGGTGGCCCGGGGCCGTCAGCAGCAGCCAGTCCAGGAGGGCCGCCGCGGGGATCACCGTGTGCAGGAGGTGGTGGGCGACCGCGTGCCAGCCCGTCGGGGCGCTGGTGGCGCCCGTCACCGAGAACGGGGTCGCCGCGTCCGCCAGCAGCAGGTGGTACACCAGCCCGTTGATCACGGCGTAGAGCAGTGCCGCGCCCGTCAGGGCGGAGGGGAGGGGGCGGCGGGCCGTCCAGGCGCGGCGGGCTGACACGAGGGTGACCAGGGCCAGCAGGATCGTGCTCTGCACCGAGAAGTGGCTCAGCACACGAGGTGGGCTGCCGAGCAGCAGCGCGAGTGTCACCGCCCCCGCCGCCGTCCCCGCGATGAGCAGGCGGAGCACACCTGTCAGCGGGCGGCGTACCGGCGTCACCACCGCGGAGGCGGGGACGAAGGAGGGCAGGAGCGCGTGGGTCCGCGGGATCGCCGGCAGGTCCGGGATGTCCCTGGGTATCGGGGCGGTCATGCCCTCACGCTACGGACAGGGGGCAAAAGGGGCGATACGGGTGGTCCATTCGGGGGATGGACCACCGATCATGTACTCATCGGCCCAGCCCAGCGCCCCGCAGGCCCAGCCCTCGCCCCCTACTCCCTCCCCACCAACGTCAACAACGTCACCTCTGGCGGGCACGCGAACCGCACCGGCGTGTAGCGGTTCGTGCCGCACCCCGCCGACACGTGCAGGTACGCCGTGTGATCGTCCGCCGTGTGCGTGGACAGGCCCTTCACCCGGTCCGTGTCCAGGTCGCAGTTGGTGACGAGGGCGCCGTAGAAGGGGATGCACAGCTGGCCGCCGTGGGTGTGGCCGGCCAGGATCAGGGGGTAGCCGTCCGCCGTGTACGAGTCCAGGACGCGGAGGTACGGCGCGTGTACGACGCCCATCGAGAAGTCCGCCGTCTCCGAGGGGCCGCCGGCCACCTGTTCGTACCGGTCCCGTTTGATGTGCGGGTCGTCCAGTCCCGTCAGTTCCACCGACACGCCCTCGACCTTCAGCGTGCCGCGCGTGTTCGTGAGGTTGACCCAGCCCGCGCCGTCGAAACCGTCGCGAAGGTCCTCCCACGGGTTGTGGACGACGCCGACCGCGGGCGCGTTGCCGTTCAGTCCGTGCCGGCCCTGGGCCTTCTCGAACAGGTAGCGGGCGGGGTTGCGCAGCTTGGGGCCGTAGTAGTCGTTGGAGCCGAAGACGTACGCGCCGGGGAACTCCATCAGCGGGCCGAGCGCGTCGAGGACCTCGGGGACGCCCTCCGGGTCGGACAGGTTGTCGCCGGTGTTGATCACGAAGTCGGGACGCAGGCCGCCAGCGAGCGCAGCCAGCGCTGCTTCTTGCGCTGGCCGCTCACCATGTGGATGTCGGAGACCTGCAACACGCGCAGGGGCCGCATCCCGGCGGGGAGGACGGGGACCGTCACCCTTCGGAGGCGGAAGGAGCGGGCTTCGAAACCCGCCGAGTACACCAGACCGGCGGCGCCAGCCGCCGCGATGGACAGAGGTACTCCATATCGCGCGCGCATACGACCATCGTGTCAGACCCCGCCGCCGGCCAGGACCCCCACCGTCCCTGGAACGTCCCTGAAACGCCCCTCAGTTGTCCCTGACGTGCCACCCCTTAAATGAAGGGGCGTCGTTCCGTCCGCACCTGCGACAATCAAACCCATGACCACGCTCAAGTCGAAGCTCAAGGAAGACCTCAACGCTGCGATCAAGGAGCGCGACGAGCTCCGCTCCTCGACGCTCCGGCTGACCCTCACCGCGATCACGAAGGAAGAGGTCGCGGGCAAGACCAAGCGCGAGCTCTCCGACGACGAGGTGCAGAAGGTGATCACCCGCGAGGCGAAGAAGCGCCGCGAGGCCGCGGACGCCTTCGCGCAGGGGGGTCGCGCCGAGTCGGCCGAGCGGGAGAAGGCGGAGGGCGAGATCCTCGCCACCTACCTGCCCAAGCAGCTCGGCGACGACGAGCTGGAGGCCATCGTCGCCCAGGCCGTCGCGGAGGCGAGGGCGGCCGGTGCCGAGGGGCCGCGGGCGATGGGCGCCGTCATGAAGATCGTGAACCCGAAGGTGGCGGGCCTGGCGGAGGGCGGCCGCGTGGCCGCCGTGGTCAAGAAGTCCCTCGCGGGCTGACGGGCCCGAGCGGACCCGGGCTGCCGGGAATGGACCCGGGTTGCCGGGACCGACCGGGCCGACCGGATCCACGCCGACCGGGCCGACCGGACCGGCTGCAAAGCCGAGGCATACGGTCCCTGCGTCCAGCAGCAACGGAAACGGCCCCCGTCCCCCTCGTAAGGGAGACGGGGGCCGTTGCCTGCAGGAACGGGACCGTTGCCTGGAGGCGTAGGCGCGAGCCGGTGTCCGGGGACAGGGCCTCAGCCCCGCCCCCCACCGCCATTGCCGCCGCCCCCGTTGCCCTGCCCCTGGAACAGGTTGTCCGGGAGGGTGATGCCGCCGCTGGTGTCGCCCGTCGTGCCGTCGTCGACGAGGCCGCCGATGAAGCCCTCGTCGCCGTTGCTCCCGTCGTCGTTGCTCCCGCCGTCACTGCTGCCGCCGTCGTTGCCGCGGCCGCTGTCGTCGCGGTCGTCCTCCTTGGGGTCCTTCTCACCGCTCGGGATGCTGATGAGGTTGAAGGAGGGAGCCTCCTTGCCCTCCAGCGCGCCGGTCATGGCGTCCCGCCAGATCGGGCCGGGGGTGTCACCGCCGTAGACCTGGGCGTGGTAGGTGCCGCCGATGGAGATGTTGGTCATCTTGACCTTCTGGGAGGCGCTGCCGACCCAGACCGCGCCCGACAGGTTCGGCGTGTAGCCGACGAACCAGGCGTTCTTGCGCTCGTCCGTCGTACCCGTCTTACCGGCGTTCGCGCGGCCTCCCGAGAGGCCGGCCTGCTGGCCCGTACCGGAGTCGACCACTCCGCTCAGCAGGGTGTTGATGCTGTCCGCGGTCTTCTCGCTCATCGCGCGCGAGCAGGTCGACTTCGGGACCTCCAGCGACTTCTTCGAGCCGCCGACGGTCTGGGTGATCGACTCGATGGCGACCGGCGTGCAGTACATGCCGCGGCTGGCGAAGGCGGCGTACGCGCTCGCCATCGTCAGCGGCGAGAGGCCGGTCGAACCGAGGGTCATCGAGGACGGCACCTCGGGCACCTTCTCGCCGTTGCCCTGGACGACGCCGAGGGCGTCGGTCATCTTCACCACGGGGCACATGCCGATGTCGCCGAGCATCTGCACGAAGTAGGTGTTGACCGACAGCTCCATGGCCTCCCGCAGCGCGTACGGCCCGACCTCGGACTCCGCCTCGTTCTCGAGCGTCTCGTTGTTGGTGTTGACCCAGGGCTTCCCGCTGCACGTCTGCACCTGCTGCGGGTACGGCATCTTGTACGGCGCGGGGTACGACTGCGTCGGCGGCTTGCCCTGCTCCAGCGCGGCCGCGGCCACGAACGGCTTGAACGTCGAACCGGTCGGGAAGCCGAAGTTCGACCCGCCCATCGAGGCGTCGACCGAGAAGTTGTACTCGGTCTCGTTCTTGCCGTAGCCGTAGGGCTTCGACTGGCCCATGCCGAGGATCTTGCCGGTGCCGGGCTCGACGAGCGTGGCGGCCGCGGCCACCTTGTCCGACTTGTAGACGTGGTCCTTGAGCGAGTCCTGCACGGACGCCTGGGCCTGTGGGTCGAGCGTCGTCCGGATGGTCAGGCCGCCCCGGTTCCAGAGCTTGGCGCGCTCTTCCTTCGTCTTGCCGAAGACGGGGTCGCTGAGGAAGACCCGCTCGACGTACTTGCAGAAGAAGCTGGCGCCCTGCACGGCCGTGATGCAGCCGTTCTTCGGCTGGGTGACCTTGAGGCCCAGCGGGGCCTCCTTGGCCTTGTCCGCCTCGGCCCGCGAGACGTCGCCGACCTCGGCCATGCGCTCCAGTACGACGTTACGGCGCTTGACGGCCTCGGCCTCGTCGTTGACGGGGTCGTACCGGCTGGGTGACTGGACGATGCCGGCCAGCAGGGCCGACTCGGCGAGGGTCAGGTCCTTGGCGTGCTTGGAGAAGTACCGCTGGGAGGCGGCCTCGACGCCGTAGGCCTGCTGGCCGAAGAAGGTGATGTTCAGGTAGTTCTCGAGGATCTTCTTCTTGCCCAGCTCCTCCTCGACCTGGATCGCGTACTTCAGTTCGCGGATCTTTCGGCCGATGGTCTGCTGGGTGGCCTGGGCGACCTTCGTCGGGTCGTCACCGGCCTCCTCGACGAAGACGTTCTTCACGTACTGCTGCGTGAGCGTCGAGGCGCCCTCGGAGACACCGCCGCTCTGCGCGTTCTTGTTCAGGGCGCGCAGGACGCCCTTGAGGTCCACCGCGCCGTGCTGGTAGAAGCGCGAGTCCTCGATCGCGACGATCGCCTTCTGCATGTACGGCGAGATGTTCTTGAGGTCGACGACCGTGCGGTCACGGGAGTAGACCGTGGCGATCTGGTCGCCTTCGGCGTCGAGGATCGTGGTGCGCTGGCTCAGTGGCGGCGTCTTCAGGTTGGCCGGGAGTTCGTCGAAGGACTCCACGGAACCCTTCGCCGCCAGGCCCAGTGCACCGACCGCGGGCAGCGCGATGCCGGCCAGCACGGCTCCCGCGAGCACACTGACACCGAGGAACTTGGCGGCCTGCTGGGTCGCCGTCAGACCACCGCCGGAGCTCTTCTTTGGCATGAGGGCAGCCTACGTTCTCATTCGCCGGACACGCGTCAATGCCTTGGCCTAAGCTGCTCTCAACTGTCACAGCAGCAGGACTACGTATCAATACGTCCGGCGACCCCGAATCGTTCCGGAGGTTCCTCACTTTCTTGGTGAGAGCGTGTCCGAATCCGCCTTGTGTGTCACCCGGCGTCCGTTGCGACTCAAGGAAACCGTCCCGAATTGCCGGGATGGTCGCACATGTCGCAGGCTCACTCCCCCGGGTGATCTGCCGCTTACGCATAGTCCGTTCGGGCCATTCAAGATTGGGCCCGAAGGGGGTGTTGCGCTGTGCCCACCTTCCGTAACGTCCTCAACTGGCGGCGGTGAATATGCCGCTGCCGCCGTGGGGGAGCCTCGATTCGGGAGAGGACGGCGCCGGTATGGGCTGGGTAACCGACTGGAGTGCGCAGGCCGCCTGCCGCACTACCGATCCGGATGAACTGTTTGTTCAGGGAGCAGCGCAGAACAGGGCCAAGGCGGTGTGCACCGGATGCCCGGTGCGGACCGAGTGCCTGGCCGACGCGCTCGACAACCGCGTCGAGTTCGGCGTGTGGGGAGGCATGACGGAGCGCGAGCGCCGCGCACTGCTGCGCAGGCGGCCGACCGTGACCTCCTGGCGCCGGCTGCTGGAGACCGCGCGCTCGGAGTACGAGCGCGGAGCGGGCATCGTGCCGCTCGACGACGATCAGGTGTACGAGAACTACGCGGCGGTGAGCTGAGGGGGTCCGTCCCCTCAGGCCTCCGCGCGGGCAGCTCCGGCCGGTTGGCCGCGAGCCGGTTGCCGATGTCCCGCAACCCCGCCAGGTCGTGTACGTCGCCGGGCAACGCGGCCACTTCGGCCACGGCCACCTCGGGATGCAGCGAGGTGAAGCGGTCCCGTGTGCGCTGCTCGCGGGCGAGCAGGTGCATACGATCGGCGTGCAGCCTCAGCAGGCCTGCGGTGAGCTGGTCGGTGGACCGCTCCGGATCGGGGCCGGTGGGGGAGCCGTCGGGGGTGTCACTGTCGGCGGCCGGTGTTCCGGGAGCGGTTGCTTCTGAACTGCCGTACGAGTCGGGAGAGTTACGAAGTCCAGCTTTCCCGCCGTCCTGATCCACAATGCGGGGTTCTTCAAGATTTTCGGCGGCGGCGAGTGCCCGCTCGGCGGACAGCTGGGCGGCGCCGCTGCCGTGGACCCGGTTGAGCACCAGTCCGGCCAGCGGCATCTTCTCGGCGGCCAGCCGCTCCACGAAGTACGCCGCTTCCCGCAGCGCGTCCCGCTCGGGTGCCGCCACCACGAGGAACGACGTCCCGGGCGCCTGGAGGAGTTTGTACGTGGCGTCCGCGCGCGTGCGGAAACCGCCGAAGGTCGTGTCCATCGCGGCGACGAACGTCTGGACGTCCTTGAGGAGTTGGCCGCCGAGGAGTTTGCCGATGGTGCCGGTCATCATCGACATCCCGACGTTGAGGAACTTCATCCCGGCGCGGCCGCCCAGCTTGGCGGGGGCCGTCAGCAGCCGGATCAGCCGCCCGTCCAGGAACGACCCGAGCCGCTTGGGGGCGTCCAGGAAGTCCAGCGCGGAGCGGGACGGCGGCGTGTCGACGACGATCAGGTCCCACTCGTCGCGTGCCCGCAGCTGGCCCAGTTTCTCCATCGCCATGTACTCCTGCGTGCCGGCGAAGCCCGCGGAGAGCGATTGGTAGAAGGGGTTCGACAGGATCGTGGCCGCCCGCTCGGCGTCCGCGTGCGCCTCGACGATCTCGTCGAAGGTGCGCTTCATGTCGAGCATCATCGCGTGCAGCTCGCCGTCCCCCTCGACGCCCTTCACCCGGCGGGGCGTGTTGTCGAGGGAGTCGATGCCCATGGACTGCGCGAGGCGGCGCGCCGGGTCGATGGTGAGGACGACCACCTTGCGGCCACGCTCGGCCGCCCTGAGGCCCAGTGCCGCCGCGGTCGTCGTCTTGCCGACCCCGCCCGAACCGCAGCACACCACGATGCGGGTCCCCGGATCGTCGAGCAGGGGATCGAGGTCCAGCACGCGCGCGGGGGAGAGGCGGCGGGTGTCGTCCTGGACCGGAGCCTTGTCCGCACTCATGACATCCCCTGCTTCCGCAGCTCGCTGGCGAGTTCGTACAGGCCCGCGAGGTCCACGCCCTCGGCGAGCAACGGCAGTTCGTGCGACGGCAGTCCCAGCTCGCCCAGTACGGCACGCTGCTCGTGCTCCAGCGCATACCGCTCGGCGTACTCGTCGGCCTGGGTCAGGAGGGGGTCCACCAGCCGCTCGGCGTGCCCGCCCCGGCGCGCCCCGCCCAGTCCCGCGGCGGACAGCGACCGCGCAACAGAGGAACGCGCCACCGTCCTGACGAGTTCCAGCTCGTCCGGGTCCAACACCTCGGGCCGGACCATGTTGACGACGACCCGCCCCACCGGCAGCCTCGCGGCCCGCAGTTCCGCGATGCCGTCGGCGGTCTCCTGGACGGGCATCTCCTCCAGCAGCGTCACCAGGTGCACGGCCGTCTCCGGGGACTTCAGCACCCGCATCACGGCCTGCGCCTGATTGTGTATCGGGCCGATCCTGGCGAGGCCCGCGACCTCGTCGTTCACGTTCAGGAAGCGGGTGACGCGGCCCGTGGGCGGGGCGTCCATGACGACGTAGTCGTACACGAACCGCCCGCTCCTGTCCTTCCTGCGCACCGCCTCGCACGCCTTGCCGGTGAGGAGTACGTCCCTCAGGCCGGGCGCGACGGTGGTGGCGAAGTCGATCGCGCCGAGCTTCTTCAGGGCCCGGCCGGCACTGCCCAGTTTGTAGAACATCTGGAGGTACTCCAGAAGGGCCAGTTCGGGGTCGATCGCCAGGGCATACACCTCCCCGCCCCCGGGAGCGACGGCGATCTTCCGCTCCTCATAAGGCAGCGCTTCCGTTTCGAAGAGCTGCGCGATGCCCTGGCGACCCTCGACCTCGACGAGAAGCGTCCGCTTCCCCTCGGTCGCGAGAGCCAACGCGAGAGCGGCGGCGACCGTGGTCTTTCCGGTCCCGCCCTTGCCGCTGACGACCTGGAGCCTGCTCACGTCTTCGAGCGTAACCAGTCGGCGCGCGAGCCAATCGGCAGGTTGTGGATAACCGGTGTCCGATCGGCCACATGGCCGGGGACGGAGCCACGCCGTTCCAGCGGATAAAGTCGGCCCATGACCAAGTGGGAATACGCAACCGTGCCGCTGCTCGTCCATGCCACGAAGCAGATTCTGGACACCTGGGGCGAGGACGGCTGGGAGCTCGTCCAGGTCGTGCCCGGCCCGAACAACCCCGAGCAGCTCGTCGCCTACCTGAAGCGGGAAAGGGCGTGAGCGCGGTCGAGGCGAGGCTCGCCGAGCTGGGCCTAACCCTGCCCGCGGTCGTCCCGCCGCTCGCGGCCTACCAGCCGGCCGTGCAGTCCGGCCGGTACGTGTACACGTCCGGCCAACTGCCGATGGTGGACGGCAAGCTTCCGGTCACCGGCAAGGTAGGCGCCGAGGTCACCCCCGACGAGGCCAAGGACCTGGCCCGCACCTGCGCGCTGAACGCCCTGGCCGCCGTCAAGTCGGTCGCGGGCGACCTGGACCGCATCGCACGCGTGGTGAAGGTCGTCGGCTTCGTCGCGTCGGCCTCCGACTTCACCGGCCAGCCCGCCGTCCTCAACGGTGCGAGCGAGCTGCTCGGCGAGGTCCTCGGCGACAAGGGCGTGCACGCGCGCAGTGCGGTGGGCGTCGCCGTACTGCCCCTGGACTCGCCCGTCGAGGTGGAGATCCAGGTCGAGCTGGCCGAGTAGCCGCCGGGCCGGTGGACGCCGGAGGGACGGGAAACCCCACGGGCGTACCCCCTGACCTCGGGCACCTCTCGAACATTCGCGCGTCACGGGATAGCCTCCGGCCATGGCGAATGGGCAGTGGTTCCCACCGGACTGGCCGGAGCGCATCCGCGCGCTCACGGACGGCACGCTCACCCCGGTCGCCCCCAAACGCGCGGCCACGGTGATGCTCCTGAAGGACGCCGGCAGCGGCCCCGTCGTCCACATGCTGCGCAGACGCGCCTCGATGGCCTTCGCCGGGGGCGCGTACGCGTATCCGGGCGGCGGAGTCGACCCGCGTGACGACGACCGGCACGTGCGCTGGGCGGGCCCCACGCGCGCGTGGTGGGCCGCGCGGCTCGGCGTCGACGAGACGGCGGCCCAGGCGATCGTCTGCGCGGCCGTACGGGAGACGTACGAGGAGGCCGGCGTGCTGCTCGCCGGGCCGGCCCCCGACTCCGTCGTCGGCGACACCACCGGAGACGACTGGGAGGCCGACCGGGCCGCGCTCGTCGCCCGTGAGACATCCTTCGCGGAGTTCCTCGACCGACGAGGACTGGTGCTGCGCTCCGACCTGCTGGGCGCCTGGACGCGCTGGATCACCCCGGAGTTCGAGCCCCGCCGCTACGACACCTGGTTCTTCGTCGCCGCGCTCCCCGCGGGACAGCGCACCCGCAACGCCTCCACGGAGGCCGACCGCACGGTCTGGATCCGTCCCGCCGACGCGGCGGCCTCGTACGACGAGGGCGAGCTGCTGATGATGCCGCCCACGATCGCGACCCTGCGCCAACTGCTCCCGTACGGCACGGCCGCCGAGGCCCTCGCCGCCGCACCCGCGCGCGATCTCACCCCGGTCCTGGCGCGGGCCCGCCTCGTGGACGGCGAGGTCGAGTTGTCCTGGCCGGGACACGACGAGTTCACCAAGCACATCCCGGCCGGTGGAGGCCCCGCATGACCGACGCAGCCGCCCTGCCCGGCCAGCCCCGGGGCGGAGTCCTCTCGGGCCCCGCCACCGCGCGCGCGGTCAACGTCCTCGCGCCCAACGCCTCGGCGATGACCCTGGACGGCACGAACACCTGGCTCGTCTCCGAGCCCGACTCGGAGCTGGCCGTCGTCATCGACCCGGGTCCGCAGGACGAGGCTCACCTGCGCACGGTCGTCGACACCGCCCGGCAGGCCGGCAAGCGCGTCGCCCTGACCCTGCTCACCCACGGCCACCCCGACCACGCCGAGGGAGCCGCCCGCTTCGCCGAGCTGACCGGCACGAAGGTGCGGGCCCTGGACCCGGCGCTGCGGCTGGGCGACGAGGGCCTTGCCGCCGGTGACGTGGTCACGGTCGGCGGCCTGGAACTGCGGGTCGTACCGACGCCGGGCCACACCGCCGACTCCCTCTGCTTCCACCTGCCCGCCGACCGCGCCGTCCTGACCGGCGACACGATCCTCGGCCGCGGGACGACGGTCGTGGCGCACCCCGACGGCCGCCTGGGCGACTACCTGGACTCCCTGCGGCGGCTCAGGTCCCTCGCGGTCGACGACGGCGTCCACACGGTCCTGCCGGGCCACGGGCCCGTCCTGGAGGACGCCCAGGGCGTCGTCGAGTTCTACCTCGCCCACCGCGCCCACCGCCTCGCCCAGGTCGAGACGGCCGTGGAGGACGGCTTCCGCGCACCCGCCGAGGTCGTCGCCCGCGTCTACGCCGACGTGGACCGCTCCCTGTGGCCGGCGGCGGAGCTGTCGGTACGCGCCCAGCTGGAGTACCTCCAGGAGCACGGCCTCATCTAGGGCCTGTCGTTTGGATCGCGCCGCGGACGCGGGGCCCGGCACGCACAGCTGCCGCGTTGTCGTCACTCGCCGACGCTCCGCGTCGACTCCCTCCTCCGCCTCGCAGCTGCACGCACCAGACCCCGCTCACCGGCACTGAACAGCACCGTTGAACTCCTGCGGCCCGATCCAAACGACAGGCCCCAGTCCCGCTCCCTCAGTGCGGCCGCGGTGCCTTCACGCCGTGCACGCGCGTGTACTCCTCCGCGAGCCAGGGCCCGAGGTCGTCGACGTACCCGCGCAGCACGTCCGCGTCCCCGGTCGGCTCGTAGCCGCGTACGGCCGCCGCGCGGAGCTGTTCCGCGCGCGGGGGGGTAGTACGCGGCGAAGGCCTCCGCCATCTCGTACAGGTCGCTGGTCCAGCCGTTCCAGCGGGGCATGACCAGGGTGAAGGCGGTGCGCACGAGGTGCCGGGACATGAACCGGACCAGTGGCAGCCGGGCCGCGTCGGTGTCCTCGGCCTCGGCGATGCGGGTGCGCCAACGGGCGAGAAGCGGAGCCAGGTCGCCGTTGGTCTCCCGGGCGAGCAGGGATCCGGGCCGGTAGCGGGGCAGGCTTTCGGCCAGGTCCTCGCCGAGCAGCGGCGTGCACAGACACGCCACGAACCAGCCCAGGTCGTGCGACTCCGCTTCGCTCAGCAGCCGCGCCCGGCTGTACAGCAGCGTGCCGACCCCGTCGATCTGCTGGTACTCCTCGTCGAGCGCCTCCCCCAGTGCGCGGGCGCCCGCCCGGTCCGCCTCGGTCGGCTCCTCGTGCAGCGCGACCAGGAGATCCAGGTCGCTGCGCCCCACGCGCGCGGTGCCACGAGGAAGCGACCCGTACAGATACGCGCTGTGCAGCCGCGCCCCGAACACGTCCGGCAACCGCTCACTCGCCGCGGCGACGACCGGACGGAAGGCACACGGCACGCGCGCGAGGGACCCTTCGCGCGCGATGTACCCCTGGGCATGGAGCCCTGGGCGGCGTTCGCTCATGGGGCCACTGTGCAACGGGGGCGACGACCGGGCTCGCCATTTTCCTGCCGGTGAGACGGACAGCCCGTCCGCTCGCCATTTGCGTGCCGGGAGACGGACAGCCCGTCCGGCGTTCGAGAACGAGGCCGTCCAGGCCGAAAGCGGGCGCGGGGCGGGGCGGGGCGGTGGCCCGGCGACGCCCGCACCCACCGCGAGCCCGCCGACGAACGCCCGTACGGGGACCCCCGTCGGCCAGGCCCAGGGGCTAGCGAGACCGCTTGGCCAGTCGCTCCACGTCCAGCAGGATGACCGCGCGGGCCTCCAGGCGGAGCCACCCGCGCTGCGCGAAGTCGGCCAGCGCCTTGTTCACGGTCTCGCGGGACGCGCCGACCAACTGGGCCAGTTCCTCCTGCGTGAGGTCGTGGACGACGTGGATGCCTTCCTCGGACTGCACACCGAAGCGGCGGGAGAGGTCCAGCAAGGCGCGCGCGACACGGCCGGGAACGTCGGAGAAGACCAGGTCGGACATGGCGTCGTTCGTCTTGCGCAGGCGCCGGGCGACGGCGCGCAGGAGCGCGGTGGCCACCTCGGGGCGGGCGTTCAGCCAGGGCTGGAGATCGCCGTGGCCGAGGCCGAGCAGCTTGACCTCGGTCAGTGCGGTGGCGGTCGCCGTCCGCGGGCCCGGGTCGAACAGCGACAGCTCGCCGATCAGCTCGCTGGGACCGACCACCGCCAGCATGTTCTCGCGGCCGTCCGGAGACGTGCGGTGGAGCTTGACCTTGCCCTCGGTGACGACGTAGAGCCGGTCGCCGGGGTCTCCCTCGTGGAACAGGGAGTCGCCACGGGCGAGCGTCACCTCGCTCATGGAGGCGCGGAGCTCCGCGGCCTGCTCGTCGTCGAGTGCCGCGAAGAGCGGGTTGCGCCGGAGGACGTCGTCCACGAGTTCTCTCCTTGTCGACCTGCTCAGGGGATCTTGCTCCCCCGTGTGCCAGGGGTCCGTGTTCCCCATTTTGCCGGACGGTCCAAACAGTGTGATCTGTCACAAGGATGCCGCACACGTGTCCTGGGGTAAGCGGCAGGGGTCCAATTGGGCGCTGATCTTCAGGGTCCGGGGCGGATGTCGGTGCCGGGCTTTAGGCTGGCCGGGTGTCCAAATCGCCGGTGAGAGCACAGGCCGAGGGGGCTGGACAGGTGGTTGTACGTCGCGATTCCGCTGTGGGCGAACAGGGCTCCGGTGGTGAGGAGAAGAGGGCGAAAGCCGTGAAGAAGGCGACTGCGGCTGCGAAGGGCACGGCAGCCGGGAAACCGGCGGCGAAGAAGGCGGCCGTCAAGAAGGTGGCTCCCGCGAAGAAGTCCGAGGGCGCCGTGACGGCGCTCGAAGCACCGAAGCCCCCGAGGAACGAGTCCCGCACCGCCCTCGTCCGCCGCGCCCGCCGGATCAACCGCGAGCTGGCCGAGATCTACCCCTACGCCCACCCCGAACTGGACTTCGAGAACCCCTTCCAACTGGTGGTCGCCACGGTCCTGTCCGCCCAGACCACGACCTCCGGGTCAACCAGACCACCCCCGGCCTCTTCGCGAAGTACCCCACTCCCGAGGACCTGGCCGCCGCCAACCCGGAGGACGTCGAGGAGATCCTGCGCCCGACCGGCTTCTTCCGCGCCAAGACCAAGTCGGTGATAGGGCTCTCCAAAGCCCTGGTCGAGCAGTTCGACGGCGAGGTCCCCGGGCGTCTCGAAGAGCTGGTGAAGCTCCCCGGCGTCGGCCGCAAGACCGCCTTCGTGGTCCTGGGCAACGCGTTCGGGCGACCGGGAATCACCGTCGACACCCACTTCCAGCGGCTCGTACGGCGCTGGCGGTGGACGGAGGCGACCGAGCCGGACAAGATCGAGGCCGCCGTCGGCGCACTCTTCCCCAAGAGCGAGTGGACGATGCTCTCGCACCACGTGATCTTCCACGGCCGCCGCATCTGCCACGCCCGCAAGCCCGCCTGCGGCGCCTGCCCGATCGCCCCGCTCTGCCCGGCGTACGGCGAGGGGGAGACGGACCCCGAGAAGGCGAAGAAGCTCCTCAAGTACGAGAAGGGCGGCTTCCCCGGCCAACGGCTGAACCCGCCCCAGGCCTACCTGGACGCGGGTGGCCGGCCCGCTCCCCCGCTGGGGGCCGGATGAGGCAGGGTGAAGCCCGGTCGAGCCGGAACGATCCCCGTCTCCTCGGGCGTTGGAGCAGGCAGAACGGGGGGTGGTGCGGCGATGACACGTGCGAGTGACACGCAGGGCGGGGCGGTGGCCCTCAGCAAGGAGGGGCTTCCGGCCTGGCTGGGACCGGTGGCCGACGCCGGGGAGACGGTGCAGCCGCTCCAGCTGAGCCGCTTCCTGCCCCCGGAGGACGGCGGGGGCAGACAGTCGGCCGTCCTGATCCTCTTCGGTGAGGGCGAGCGAGGCCCCGAACTGCTGCTCATGGAGCGCGCCAGCTCCCTGCGCTCGCACGCCGGGCAGCCCTCATTCCCCGGCGGCGCCCTCGACCCGCAGGACGGCGATCCGCATGGTGACGGCCCGCTGCGGGCAGCCCTGCGCGAGGCCGAGGAGGAGACGGGCCTCGACCCGGCGGGCGTCCAGCTGTTCGGTGTACTGCCCAAGCTGTACATCCCGGTCAGCGGGTTCGTCGTGACCCCCGTGCTGGGCTGGTGGCGCGAGCCGAGCCCGGTCGGCGTGGTCGATCCGAACGAGACAGCCCGGGTGTTCACGGTCCCCGTGGCGGATCTCACGGATCCCGCCAACCGCGCCACGGCGTACCACCCCAGCGGTCACCGAGGCCCGGCATTCCTGGTCGAATCCGCCCTCGTGTGGGGCTTCACGGCCGGTGTCATCGACCGCCTCCTGCACTACGCGGGCTGGGAGCGCCCCTGGGACCGCGAGAAGCTGGTGCCACTCGACTGGCGGTCATGACAGGGTGTCGTCCGTGCTGTGTGTACCCGGGGGACGACCCCCCGGACCCCGGCCGGCCTGCCGTGGCCGGGTAGAACGAGGCGAGGCCTGAACGGTGAACGTGCTGGACATCCTGTTGCTGGTCGCTGCCGTCTGGTTCGCCGTCGTCGGCTACCGCCAGGGCTTCGTCGTCGGCATCCTGTCGGTGATCGGATTCCTGGGCGGCGGTCTCGTCGCCGTCTATCTGCTCCCGGTCATCTGGGACTGGCTGACCGACAACTCCGAGGTGAGCACGACGGCCGCGGTCGTCGCGGTGGTCGTCGTGATCGTCTGCGCCTCCGTGGGGCAGGCCCTCACCACCCACCTGGGCAACAAACTGCGCCGTCACATCACCTGGTCCCCGGCCCGCGTGCTGGACGCGACCGGCGGCGCCCTGGTCAACGTGGTCGCGATGCTGCTGGTGGCCTGGCTGATCGGGTCCGCCCTCGCCGGCACCACCCTGCCCACGCTGGGCAAGGAGGTCCGTAGCTCCACGGTGCTGCACGGCGTGTCCGAGGCGCTGCCCGCCCAGGCCGACACCTGGTTCGCCGACTTCTCCTCGGTCCTCGCGCAGAACGGCTTCCCACAGGTCTTCAGCCCGTTCGCCAACGAGCCGATCACCGACGTCCAGCCGCCCGACCCGGCCCTGGCCGACAGCGCCGTGGCGGTCCGCGCGCAGCGCTCCATCGTCAAGGTGATGGGCACCGCCGAGAGCTGCGGCAAGGTCCTGGAGGGCACCGGCTTCGTCTTCGGCGAGCGCCGCGTCATGACCAACGCGCATGTCGTGGGCGGCGTCGACGAGCCGACCGTCCAGATAGGCGGTGAGGGCCGCAAGTACGACGCCACGGTCGTGCTGTACGACTGGAAGCGCGACATCGCCGTCCTCGACGTACCGGATCTCGACGCGCCCGTGCTCCAGTTCACCACCGGAGACGCGGCGAGCGGGGACAGCGCGATCGTCGCCGGCTTCCCGGAGAACGGCGCGTACGACGTCCGCGCGGCGCGCGTGCGGGGCCGTATCACGGCCAACGGCCCCGACATCTACCACCGCGGCACCGTCCGCCGTGACGTCTACTCGCTGTACGCGACGGTCCGCCAGGGCAACTCCGGAGGCCCGCTGCTCACGCCCGAAGGCAAGGTGTACGGCGTGGTCTTCGCCAAGTCCCTCGACGACGCGGACACCGGCTACGCGCTCACCGCGGAAGAGATCCAGCAGGACATCGCCCAGGGCCGCACCGCGAACCAGCAGGTGGACAGCGACAACTGCGCCCTGTGAGACGGGTGCGGTCGGTCAGTCGGCCGACCGCACCCGGAAGAGGCCCGCGAGGCCGTCAGTCGCGCGGGTGACGCAGGCGTACCGAGACCCAGCGGGCCCGGCGGCGCAGGATGCGCGGAATGCCCACACGCGGGTCGCTGCCCTGCAACTTCGGGCCGTTACCTCGTTGGTGGGAGTCAAGACCACCGGCTGAGCGGCGGTTGCGTGGTGCGTCACTGTAGTCGTGCGTCCAGCCCATACCTCGACGTCTGCCCCTGCCCCAAGGTCGATAACCGCGCGAGAGCCCACCAATTGGCCTATGCGCCAGGCAATTGGCTGTTCGTAGTACAGGTGTTCAGCACCGGATACCGGGCGCGACAGCCCGGTCACCGATCGGGTTCGGGATCCTTCAGCCAGTTGACCAGTTCGGTGGAGAAAGCGACCGGATCCTCCTCGTGCGGGAAGTGCCCGAGCCCGTCGAACAGGCGCCAGCGGTACGGCGCTTCGACGTACTCGCCCGAACCGGCCGCGCTGCGGGTGCGCATCACCGGGTCCAGGGAGCCGTGCAGATGCAGTGTCGGCACGCGCACGGGCCGCTTCATGCGCCGGTAGAACTGGATCCCGTCCGGCCGGGCCAGCGACCGCACCAGCCACCGGTACGGCTCCACCGAGCAGTGCGCGGTGGAGGGGATGCACATCGCCCGCCGGTACGTCTCGATCGCCTCGTCCTCCGGCGGGCGCGGCCCGGACCACTCCCGGATCAGCCGGCCGACCAGCTCGCCGTCGTCTGCGGTCAGCTGCCGCTCCGGGATCCAGGGCCGCTGGAACCCCCAGATGTGGGAGCCGGCGGTGGTCTGCCGGACGTCGGCGAGCATCGCCGAGCGCCAGCGCCTCGGGTGCGGCATCGAGGAGACCGCGAGCCGCCGTACGAGCTTGGGGCGCATGACCGCCGCCGTCCACGCCAGATAGCCGCCCAGGTCGTGGCCGACCAGCGCGGCGTCCGGCTCGCCGAGGGAACGGATCACGCCGGTGATGTCGAGGGCGAGGTTGGCCGGGTCGTAGCCGCGGGGCGTGCGGTCGCTGCCGCCGACGCCCCGCAGGTCCATGGCGACGGCCCGGAAGCCGGCGTCGGCCAGCGCGGTCAGCTGATGCCGCCACGTCCACCAGAACTGGGGGAAGCCGTGCACGAGCATCACGAGAGGGCCGTCACCCAGTTCGGCGATGTGGAAGCGCGCGCCGTTGGCGGCGACCTCGCGGTGGGTCACCTTGGTCTCGCCGACGAACGCGGGCCGTACGACTGAGGCCGGCTGCGCCGATGGGGTAGCGGGGTCGGTCATGACGACGAGCGTGTCACAGCCTCGAGGGCCTTACGGTCCCGATCCCGCGCGAGCTCGGGCCGCGGGTGCGGCTTGGCGTTCTGGAGGACGCCCGCCGACTCCTTCATCGAGGCGGCGACCTTCTGCGGACCCTTGCTCCTCTTGGCCTTCTTGGCGAAGAGCACGCCGATCAGCGCCAGGACCACGGCGATGAGGACGTTCGCGGCGAAGGACAGCAGGAAGCAGATCGCGAGATTCCAGTCGCTCCAGGTACGGATGCCGTACGCGAGGGCGAAGTTCAGCATCGGCAGCGAGAACAGCAGGATCGCCGCCGCCACCGTGAACGCCCCGCCGCTCGTCGCGCCGCGCTTCACGTCCTGCTTGAGCTGAGCCTTCGCCAACGCGATCTCGTCGTGCACCAGCGACGACATCTCGGTCGTCGCGGAGGCGAACAGTTGGCCGATGCTGCGTTCTGCGCCGACCGGGCTGCCGTCGGGTGCGCTCATCGCGGTCTCCCTCGTCTTGTACGGTTCCGCCGTCTTCTGCCTGACTGCGTACGGTCCCGTCTTTTGTACCGTCCCGTCAGATCATGCCGGACGGTCGCCCTCGTTGCCCGCCCCGCCCGGCACTTCGGCAAGCCCGTGGCGCGCGGCGGCCTTCTCCGCGGCCATCCGACGGTGCTCGGCGGCCTTGCGCTCATGGATGTCCGCCATCCGCAGGTGGTACGCCGGGTCGTCCTCCTCGTAGATGTCAGGGACGCCGCTGAGGTCTTCGTCGCGCTCCTCGTCCTCCCACATCCGGCGGTACTTGGCGTTGCGCAGCTTCAGCAGAACGGTGGCCAGGGCCGCCGCGATCAGCGAACCGATCAGGACGGCCGCCTTGACCTCGTCGGTGAGGACCGCGTCGCCCTCGAAGGCCAGCTCCCCGATCAGCAACGAGACGGTGAACCCGATGCCGGCGAGCGAGGCGACGGCGAAGACGTCCGCCCAGGCGAGATCCTCGCTGAGCGAGGCCCGGGTGAAGCGGACGGTCAGCCAGGTCCCGCCGAAGATGCCGAGGGTCTTGCCGACGACCAGTCCCAGCACGACCCCCAGCGTCTCCGGCTGGGTGAAGACATCCCCGACCGCGCCGCCGGAGATCGACACACCGGCGCTGAACAGGGCGAACAGCGGAACCGCGAGGCCCGCCGACAGAGGGCGCACGAGGTGTTCGATCCGCTCGCCGGGGGAGTGCTCCTCGCCCTCGCGGGTGCTGCAGCGCAGCATCAGGCCCATCGCGACGCCCGCGATGGTGGCGTGCACGCCGCTGTTGTACATCAGCGCCCAGATGATCAGCGCGAGCGGCACGTACACGTACCAGCCGCGTACACCCTTGCGCAGCAGCAGCCAGAACACGACGAGGCCGACGACCGCGCCACCGAGCGCGGCGAAGTCGATGCCCTCGGTGAAGAAGACGGCGATGATCAGGATGGCGAACAGGTCGTCGACGACGGCGAGCGTGAGGAGGAAGGCGCGCAGGGCACTGGGCAGGGAGGTGCCGATGACGGCCAGCACGGCGAGCGCGAAGGCGATGTCGGTCGCGGTGGGCACGGCCCAGCCGTCCAGGGCGCCGCCACCGGTGAGGTTGGTCACTACATAGACCAGTGCCGGTACGGCCATGCCGCACAGGGCGGCGACGACGGGCAGCGCGGCTGCCCTCGGGTCCTTGAGTTCACCGGCGACGAGTTCGCGCTTCAGCTCGATGCCGGCGACGAAGAAGAAGACGGCGAGGAGACCGTCGGCCGCCCAGTGCTCGATCGACAGGTTCAGCCCGAGCGCCCCGGGGCCGAGGTGGAAGTGGCTGACGCTCTCGTAGCTGTCGTGCAGCGCGGGTATGTTCGCCCAGATCAGCGCGGTGACGGCGGCGACCAGCAGCAATACACCGCCGACGGTCTCGGTGCGCAGCGCCTCCGCCACGTAGTTCCGCTCGGGCAGGGAGAGACGTCCGAAGACCTTGCGGGGGGTGGCGGTGCTGGGCGAGGGCACTACGGGACCTCCGGTGAGTGGGCAGCACAGAACTCATGCCGACCAGACTTCCCGGCTCACCTTTGTTTAGCTTACCTAAAGTGAGCCCGGCACGTTCCGGCGATACTCACGTTAGGTGCAATAGGCACCCCGCGCTCCTGGTGCGGGGTGCCCTCGATGGCGGCCCTCAGTCCTCGCTGGGCGCCGCGGGGAGCTTCGTCTGGATGAGGTCCATGACTGTCGAGTCGGTCAGCGTGGTGACGTCACCCAGCTGCCGGTTCTCCGCCACGTCCCGCAGCAGGCGGCGCATGATCTTGCCGGAGCGGGTCTTCGGCAGCTCGGCCACCGGCAGGATCCGCTTCGGCTTGGCGATGGGGCCGAGCGCGGTGCCGACGTGGTTGCGCAGGTCGGCGACGAGGTTCTCGTCCTCGGCGTTCGCCGTGCCCCGCAGGATCACGAAGGCGACGATCGCCTGCCCGGTCGTCTCGTCGGCGGCGCCCACCACGGCCGCCTCGGCGACGGACGGGTGCGACACCAGCGCCGACTCCACCTCGGTGGTGGAGATGTTGTGGCCCGATACGAGCATCACGTCGTCGACCCGGCCGAGCAGCCAGATGTCGCCGTCGTCGTCCTTCTTCGCGCCGTCACCGGCGAAGTACCTGCCCTCGAAACGCGACCAGTACGTGTCGAGGAACCGCTGGTCGTCGCCCCAGATGGTGCGCAGCATCGACGGCCACGGCTCGGTCAGGACGAGGTAGCCGCCACCGCCGTCGGGCACCTCGTTGGCCTCGTCGTCCACGACGGTGGCGGAGATGCCGGGCAGCGGCGTCTGCGCGGAACCGGGCTTGGCCGCGGTGACACCCGGCAGCGGCGAGATCATCATCGCGCCGGTCTCGGTCTGCCACCAGGTGTCGACGACGGGGGTGCGGTCCGCGCCGATGTGCTTGCGGTACCAGATCCAGGCCTCGGGGTTGATCGGCTCCCCGACGGACCCCAGGATCCGGAGGCTGGAGAGGTCGAACTTCGCGGGGATGTCGTCACCCCACTTCATGAACGTACGGATCGCGGTCGGCGCCGTGTACAGGATCGTCACCCCGTACTTCTGCACGATCTCCCAGAACCGGCCCTGGTGCGGGGTGTCGGGCGTGCCCTCGTACATGACCTGCGTCGCGCCGTTCGCCAGCGGCCCGTACACGATGTACGAGTGGCCGGTGACCCAGCCGACGTCGGCGGTGCACCAGTACACGTCGGTCTCGGGCTTGAGGTCGAACACGGCGTGGTGGGTGTACGCGGTCTGGGTGAGATAGCCGCCGGAGGTGTGCAGGATGCCCTTCGGCTTACCCGTCGTGCCGGAGGTGTAGAGGATGAACAGCGGGTGCTCGGCCTCGAACGCCTCGGGCGTGTGCTCGGCCGGCTGCCGCTCGACGATCTCGTGCCACCACACGTCACGGCTGTCGTCCCAGGCGACCTCCTGGCCGGTACGCCGGACCACGAGGACGTGCTCGACGTTGTCCACGCGCGCGACCGCGTCGTCGACGGCCGGCTTCAGCGCGGACGGCTTGCCGCGCCGGTACCCGCCGTCCGAGGTGATGACGACCTTGGCGTCGGCGTCCTGGATACGGGTGGCGAGCGCGTCCGCCGAGAAGCCGCCGAAGACCACGGAGTGCGCGGCACCGATCCGGGCGCACGCGAGCATCGCGACGGCCGTCTCGGGGATCATCGGCATGTAGACGGCGACGCGGTCGCCCTTGCGCACGCCCAGCTCCAACAGGGCGTTGGCCGCCTTGGAGACCTCGTCCTTGAGCTGGGCGTAGGTGATGGCGCGACTGTCGCCCGGCTCGCCCTCGAAGTGGATCGCCACCCGGTCGCCGTTCCCGGCCTCCACGTGCCGGTCCACGCAGTTGTACGCGACATTGAGCGAGCCGTCCTTGAACCACTTGGCGAACGGCGGGTTCGACCAGTCCAGCGTCTCCGTCGGCTCCTTGGCCCAGGCCAGCCGACGGGCCTGCTCGGCCCAGAAGCCGAGCCTGTCAGCCTTGGCCTGCTCGTACGCCTCCGCCGTGACGTTGGCGTTGGCGGCCAGGTCGGCGGGCGGCTCGAACCTGCGCTCTTCCTTGAGCAGGTTGGAAAGGGAAGAAGTCTCGCTCATCAGTCCCTCTCCTCCCTCAGCAGGTTGGCCAGGCTTTCGTTGCTCACGACATCTCCCTTTCCAAGGGTGTCCGTTGTGTCCCAGGCCACAGCTCATCAGACCCGGGGGGCCGGTGACAAGGGCCGACAGGCAATTGGTTTAGACCTGTCGGGCGGTGTGGTGCGGCTCCCCTTCTGTCACCCGGATTCATCCGTACCCACGGACCCCGGCCGGGCGGAGTTCAGCTGGTGTAACGGCTTTCACATTCGGGGGGAGGCGGGCGTGGGCCGGGTGCGGGCTGGGCGTACGCCGAGGAGCGGTCGGCCCCGCCGGTCCGGCGAAGCCCGACCCGACCTCTCACGCCTCTGACGCGCTCAGATCGGCCACTCCCACGTGGTCGAACACCGCGGCCTCGCCTTCGCTCTGCCCCGCCTCGCTGAGCAGGTACGCCTGGGCCTCGCCCACGTGGAAATACATCCCGTACAGCTCGAGCTCCCCGGCCCGCAGCGCCCGTGCCACCGACTCGTAGGCCCGCAGATGGTCCAACTGCTCGACCACATTGGTCAGGCAGAGCTGCTCCACCGGGTCGGCAGCCGGCCGCCCGGCCAGCCGTGCCGAGGGCCGTCCGGTGTCGGCCATCCGCTCCAGACTGGGCACCCCGTGCCGAAGCCACCGCTTCAACGGCGTCTGCTTGCCGCCCGGCTCAGCGTCGAACAGTGCCTGCATGGCCCCGCACCCGGAGTGTCCGCAGACCGTGAGGGACCGCACCTTCAGTACGTCCACCGCGTACTCGATCGCGGCCGCGACCGAGTCGTCCCCGCTCTCCTCGCCGGGAGGTGGCACGAGGTTGCCCACATTGCGCACCACGAACAGGTCGCCGGGACCACTGGAGGTGATCATCGACGTGACCAGCCGCGAGTCGGCGCAGGTGAGGAACAGCTGGGACGGCTGCTGCCCCTCCCGTGCCAGCCGCGCCAGCTCGCCCCGCACCAGGGGCGCGGTGTTGCGCTGGAACGCGCTGATCCCTCGGACCAGTTGACGCCCACTCGGCCCGGAACCGGCGACACCGACGGACTCGGTGCGCCTGTCAGGACCGGTGGAATCGACCGGATCCGTCTGCTCTGTCTGCTCGGTCGGATGGATCGGAGGGGTCGGACTGGTGGGCGTCGCGGGTGCGGCGGACCTGGCGGGTCCACTCTCGGCGGCCGACTCGGCAGCTTCCGGGGGGAGAGCGCCGGTACGTCCGCCTGGTTCGCCGCAGGACGGCTCCTCCGGCAGCTGCTTCTGGCGCTCCACGGCACGACGGCCGGGCGGCGGCGCCGGCAACGGGCCGTCGCACTGATGGTTGCGCCAGGGTGTCCAGGGTCGGCAGCGGCAGCCGGCGAGGGGGTTGTCCGCCGTACCGACGACAGGGACGACGGCTTGGACGAGGGAGGCGGCAGGCTCCTCGCCCTCCCTGCCGGAGCCGGTGCTGGTGTCGGTCCCTCCGCCGGAGCGGCGGCCGGTCAGCTCGACGGAGCCGCCCCGCGCGGTGTGCGTTCTCTGCCAATCCTGCAACGTCTCGAACGCCGCATGGTCCATGAACGAACCGTCCAACTCCACCACGACGGAGGAGCCGTGTGGCACGTGATGCAGGGCCCGGCTGAGGCGTGGAACCGCCAGGAACGTCAACTGCCCTCGTACATGTACGTGATGGACTCCTTCCTTCTCGGCGTGGGTGATGCGGGTGCGGGCGAGGCGGCGCATGGAGACGGCGACGGCCACGGCGATGCCCAGAGTGACGCCCTCCAGGACACCGAGGAAGACCACGCCAAGGGTGGTGATGGCGTACACCGGCACCTCTCGGTGGCGGGTCACCGTGCGAATGTGGTGCAGGGACACCATCTGGATGCCGACGGCCATGACCAGGGCTGCGAGCGAGGCGAGCGGAATCAGCTCCAGGGCCGGGACCATCAACAGCGCGGCGATCACTACGAGAACGCCGTGCAGCATGGTGGAGTTCCGGCTGACGGCACCGGCTTGCACATTCGCGGCACTGCGCACCGCCACTCCCGCGACGGGGAGACCGCCCAACGCGCCGGAGACCATGTTGGCGGCCCCCTGCCCCAGCAGCTCGCGGTCGAGGTCGGAGCGGCCGACCTGGGCCGGCACGCCGGGGCGGGCGGCGATCAGCTTGTCCACGGCGACCGCGCCGAGCAGCGACTGCACGCTGCACACCAGGGTGGTGGTCAGGACTGCGGCAACGAGGCCCAGCACCGGCCCCTCGGGCAGTCCGGCCAGGGCATGACTGCTCCAGGACGGCAGTTCGACCCTGGGCTGGGTCAGCCCGGCGAACACGGCGGTCGCGGTGGCGCCGGTGACGGCGACGAGGGCGGCGGGCACCTTGCGCAACAGACGGCCGAGGCGGCCGGGCAGGCGCGGCCAGAGCAGCAACAGGACCAGGGTGAGGGCGCTGACCGCCACAGCGGCGGGGTGTAGATCGGCCAACTGGGCGGGCAGGGAGCGGAGGTTGTCGGGGACGGAGCTTTGCGGGCTGCCCCCGAGGACGATGTGCATCTGGGCGACGGCGATGGTGACGCCGATGCCCGCGAGCATGCCGTGCACGATGGCGGGGCTGACGGCGAGCGCGCTGCGGGCCACGCGCAGGCAGCCGAGCCCCAGTTGCACGAGTCCGGCCAGGACGGTGATGGCGCAGGTCGTCCGCCAGCCGTAGCGCTGGATGAGGTCGGCGGTGACGACGGTGAGGCCGGCGGCGGGTCCGCTGACCTGGAGGGGCGAGCCGCCGAGCCGTCCGGCGACGAGCCCGCCCACGGCGGCGGCCACAGGCCCGCCTGGAGGGGTGCGCCGGTGGCGAGGGCGATACCCAGCGACAGGGGCAGGGCGATGAGAAAGACCGCGATCGAGGCGGATACGTCGGCGCCCGCGACGCGGAAGCGGCGGTGCGGGGCACGCGGGGGGTCGTGGGGTGGATTGACGCGCTCGGTGCGCGAGGAGTCCGGCGTACGAGTGGGGACGCAGGCTGACATGTTTCCCGTCTCCTCCGGGGCTGCGCGGTCGCATTTTGCGGCCGTGGGTCACGGGCGTACAGCGGCGGGATGGATCAACTCTTAGTAAATGAATCGTAATGCAGAGTAAAGGCTAAGCATGGATGTTTCGGGCAAATGGGTCAATCGATCACCCCGATGAGTGAACTGGCCATTTCATCGGCTTGTCGTATTAATTCCTTTTCGGGTCCCGTGCGACGTTGGCGGCGCCGTTGTTGGCCCGGAGTAGGAAGAAGGTGGGCGGAAAATGGCCGCCACCCAGAGGATCGCCACGGGCGTCGTGATCGCCGCGGCGGTCGCCGCATCGCTCGCCGGCTGCGCCAGGGGAACCGGTGGTTCCCATGAAGGAGGGGCGTCGGGGCCTGAGAAGGCGGAGCCGGCGGCCCCCGCCCCCAAGAGTGCCGTCCGCCTCATCGGGGACGGCTCCACCGCGTTCACCGGGGCCCAGCCCCATCTGTCCAGGCCTGAACGCCTGAAGCCAGGGCAGAAGCCGCCGCAGTTCGTCGTCTTCTCGTGGGACGGCGCGGGTGAGGACAGTCAGCGCCTGTTCTCCCACTTCCGCAAGGTGGCCAAGGAGAACAACGCCACCATGACCTACTTCCTCAGCGGCGTGTACCTGCTGCCGGAGCACAAACGCGACCTCTACAGGCCGCCCCAGCACTCGCCGGGCCGCTCCGACATCGGCTTCAACGACGAGCAGGGCATCGCCGACACCGTGAAGCAACTGCGCCTGGCTTGGCTCGAGGGCAACGAGATCGGCACCCACTTCAACGGTCACTTCTGTGGCAAGGGCGGGGGCGTCGGCGAGTGGTCGGTCGAGGAGTGGAAGGAGGAGATCGCCCAGGCGAAGCAGTTCGTGAAGACCTGGAAGACCAACACCGGCATGGCGAAGGCGGCCCCGTTGCCCTTCGACTACGACAAGGAACTCATCGGCGCCCGCACCCCCTGCCTGGAGGGCCAGGAGAACTTCCGCAAGGCCGGCCGGGAGCTGGGCTTCCGCTACGACACCAGCGGCGTCAACAACCAGGTCTGGCCCGGCAAGAAGGAGGGCCTGTGGGATCTGTCCATGCAGCTCGTGCCCTTCCCCGGCCACTCCTTCGAGCAGCTCACCATGGACTACAACTTCATGGTCAACCAGTCCGGCACCGCCACCCAGGGCGACCCGGCCAAGCACGAGTACTGGGGCGACCAGATGCGTGACGGCCTGCTCAGGGGCTTCCAGCGGGCCTACGACGGCAACCGCGCGCCACTGATCATCGGCAACCACTTCGAGTCCTGGAACGGCGGCACGTACATGCGCGCCATCGAGGAGGTCGTGGAGAACGTGTGCACCAAGGAAGAGGTGCGCTGCGTCTCCTTCCGCCAGCTCGCGGACTGGCTGGACGCCCAGGACCCGCAGACCCTGGCCAAGCTGCGGGGCCTCGGGGTCGGCGAGGCTCCGAAACAGGGCTGGGCGTCCTTCCTCTCCGGCAGCCCCGCCCCCGCCCCGAAGGGCGTACCCGGGGCACCGGCGGTCAAGCGGTAGCGGGCGGTCGTCGGCGGCGGGTGTCGCGCGGGGCAGGCCCGCGCGACCTCACACCGAGGCGGTCAGGCTCTCGCCGAGGACGAAACCGGGGTCGACCTGCGCGGCCAGGTCGGCCCCCGTGCGCTCGTTCCCCCACGACTGGGCGTTCTTCAGATGGAAGTGCACCATCTGGCGCGTGTAGCGCTCCCGGTCGCGCCGCTCGTACGCCGAGTCGGCGGCCGTCCGCAACACGTCCAGGGCGCGCAGGTTGGTGTCCTCCAGGGAGTCGAACCGGGGCGGCCGGCCCTTCTCCATGGCGCGCACCCAGTCCGAGTGCCCGACCGTCACGAGCAGGTCGTCCCCGACCTCGGCGCGGAGGAAGTCGAGGTCGTCCTGCCCCTGCACCTTGTTGCCGACGACCTTCAGCTCGACGCCGTAGTCACGGGCGTACTCCTTGTACTGACGGTAGACGGAGACCCCCTTCCGGGTCGGCTCGGCGACGAGGAACGTCATGTCGAAGCGGGTGAACATGCCGGAGGCGAAGGAGTCCGAGCCCGCCGTCATGTCGACGACCACATACTCGTCGCGGCCGTCCACCAGGTGGTTCAGGCACAGCTCCACCGCTCCCGTCTTGGAGTGGTAGCAGGCGACCCCCAGGTCGGCGTCCGTGAAGGGGCCCGTGACCATCAAACGGACGGCGCCGCCGTCGAGTTCCACCGGCCGGGCGCACGCGTCGTACACCGGGTTGTCCTCCGACACCCGCAGCAGCCGCGAGCCCTCGCCGGGCGGGGTCGTCTTGATCATCGTCTCGGCGGAGGCGATGCGGGGGTTGGTGCCGCGCAGGTAGTCCTTGATCAGTGGCAGCCGGTCGCCCATCGCGGGCAGTGCTGCGGCCTCGGCCTCGTCGAGTCCGAGCGCCGCGCCCAGATGCTGGTTGATGTCCGCGTCGATCGCGATCACCGGCACGCCGGTGGCCGCGAGATGGCGGACGAACAGGGAGGACAGGGTGGTCTTGCCGCTGCCACCCTTCCCAACGAAAGCAGTTTTCATGTTCAGCAAGCGTAGTGCGACGAACGTGCTGCTCGGCGCACGCGCGTGAAGAAGACCACTCCTTCGTGGGGTCCGCGGCCGCGTTGCGTAATCTCGTACTCATGAGTACGACAGGCGCTACCGCCGATCCGCTCGCAGCCCTGGGATCGCTGCCCGGGGTGGCCGACTCCGTCGAAACCGTGCGCAAGGCGGTGGACCGGGTCTACGGGCACCGCATCATGCGACGCCGCAGCACCGCGATCACCTCCGAGGCGGCCCTGCGCGGCTCCCGCGGCTCGGCGGCGCTGTCCGGGGCGGACTGGGCCCTGGAGGAGGTCCGCAGGCGCAGCGACTTCGGTGCCGACGACGAGGCGCGTGTCGTCGGCGCGGCTCTGCGGTTGACCGCCGAGGCGGGTCAGTTGCTGTCCATCTGGCGGCAGTCGCCCCTGCGTGTGCTGGCGCGGCTCCACCTGGTGGCGGCCGCGACCGACGAAGACGAGGTGGGCCGGCCCCGGCAGGCGGGAGAGGCCGTCGACGAGCCGCTGATCGAGTTGCCGCTGCCGAGCGCGGACGAGGTGTCCGGCCGGCTGGAGGGGCTGTCCGAGCTGATCGTCGCGGGCAGTTCCGCACCCGCCCTGGTCACGGCCGCCGTCGTGCACGGCGAACTTCTCGCCCTGCGCCCCTTCGTCTCGCACAACGGACTGGTGGCGCGTGCCGCGCAACGCATCGTCCTGATCGGCAGCGGCCTCGACCCCAAGTCGGTCTGCCCCGCCGAGGTGGGCCATGCGGAGCTGGGCCGGGCGGCCTACCTCGCCGCTCTCGACGGCTACGCCGCCGGTACCCCGGAGGGCATGGCGGCCTGGATCGCGCACTGCGGCAGGGCGGTCGAACTGGGGGCCCGCGAGTCGACAGCGGTGTGCGAGGCGCTACAGCGCGGGGCGGCGTGACGGAAGAAGGCTCCCCGAAGGGAGCCTGAACAGGGTTGCGGCGGTACGAGATCTCGTACCGCCGCTGGCATGTTCACCGGGTTACCAAGCGTCCTCGATATATGCCCATCAGGTCGGGAACTTCGCCCGTCACCTGGTGCGGCTGGCCCGTAATCGACGGGTCGACGTCGCGTGGGTGCTCGGTGTTCATGCTTCGGTCCGTGGGGCCAAATGCGGTATTCAGGTAATCCTCTCGGATGTCCTTGGTCTCGCGGGCCGTTAAATCCTTTGTACTCCAGGACCCGGGCAAGCGGAAGTGCTGGCGCCGGTTCTTTACTTTTGCCCTCAAAAAGGTGGCAAACGGATGCAGGTCGAGGCGCCGGTCGGGCTCAGGCGGTCGCCGCCGCCCGCCGCCGACTGGCGTACCAGACGAGGCCCGCCGTGGCCGCCGCGGCTCCTACCGCCGCCATGGCGACGAGCGCCGGACGGGGCGGGACGGCGAACCCCGGGATCCGCTGCTTGAGCCGCACCGGACGGTTGAAGTCCAGAATCGGCCACCCGCGCGCGACGGCCTCACGGCGCAGCGCGCGGTCCGGGTTCACGGCGTGCGCATGGCCGACCGCCTCCAGCATCGGCAGATCGGTCGCCGAGTCGCTGTAGGCGTAGCAGCGCGAGAGGTCGTACCCCTCGGACTCCGCCAGTTCCCTGACCGCCTCGGCCTTGGTCGGGCCGTACGCGTAGTACTCCACCTCCCCGGTGAAGCAGCCGTCCTCGCCCACGACCATCCGGGTGGCCACCACGCGGTCCGCACCGAGCAGTTCGCCGATCGGCTCGACGACCTCCGCGCCCGAAGTGGACACGATCACGACATCGCGGCCGGCGGTGTGGTGCTCCTCGATCAGGGAGGCCGCCTCGTCGTAGATCAGCGGGTCGATCAGGTCGTGAAGGGTCTCGGCGACGATCTCCTTCACCTGTTGGACGTTCCAGCCACGGACCATCGCGGAGAGGTACTCGCGCGTCCGCTCCATCTGGTCGTGGTCCATACCGCCGACGAGGAACACGAACTGGGCGTATGCGGTGCGCAGGGCCGCCCTGCGGTTGATCAGTCCGCCTTGGTAGAAGGACTTGCTGAAGGTGAGCGTGCTGGACTTCGCAATGACCGTCTTGTCCAGGTCAAAGAAGGCCGCTGTGCGGGGCAGGGAGTGGTTTTCCACACCCTTGAGCATAGGGGCAGCTCATTCGGCGTAAGGTCGGCGTGTGGGTTTGCCTGAGAAGGCTCTCGGGTACACCATGGAAGTCACGGATCGTTCGCGACCGTGCTAACCCGGCCCGACTCCTCCCCCCCCCGAGTCGGCCGTGGAAGACGACCCCCGCTCTCCCCCCCGGCGGGGGTCGTCGCATGTCCGGATGGGTTTTTCCCCTTTCTGTGCGGCTGTGGTGCCGTACCGAGGCGACTGAGGTCGTCTCTTCGGCGTGCCCGCAGGACGTCACGCAGTGTAGTCGTCGGACTGCCCTGCGGGCGTCGTACACAGGGCGGACGGCGCTCACCGGTACGGGTGACGGTGATATTCACAACTCGCCACTCGTCCACAGTTATCCACCAAGATCCACACGATTTCCCGGTTCGCCGCACCGTGATTCCCACACGTTCGCTCGTGCCGAGTTCAGGACCGGTTCCGTTTGCCGGTCGCCCGAGCCGGTTTTCGTCGGACGTTCATATGGAGGCCGGATGCCGGTTCTTCACACGTAAGGGAATCGCGGGGCCGCAGAGGACTGCGTGCCACGCGGCGAAGGGGGATGGAAGCCGTGACCGGAGCCGTCACACACGACCCGCCGCCCGCCGCCGGAGGGCGGCAGGGCAGGCCATTGATCGTCACCGAGGACGCGGCACTCCTCGACGACCTGCTGCGGCTGTGCGCCGCCGCCGGTGCCACACCAGAGGTGCACCACTCGGTGCCCGAGCAGCGGGGCGGCTGGGAGTCAGCGCCGCTCGTCCTGGTCGGCGACGATGCCGCCCGGCGCGTGCGCGGTGCCGCCCGCCGCCGCGGAGTGGTCCTCGTCGGGCGTGACCAGGACGACTCGGGGGTCTGGCGCAGGGCCGTCGAAATCGGCGCCGACCATGTCCTGGTGCTGCCCGACGGCGAGCAGTGGCTCGTCGACCGGATCGCCGACGTCGCCGAGGGTGTCGGGCGGCCCGCCCTCACCGTCGGAGTCGTCGGCGGGCGGGGCGGGGCCGGAGCGTCCACGCTCGCGTGCGCCCTCGCCGTCACCTCCGCGCGGGAGGGACTGCGCACCCTCCTCGTGGACGCGGATCCCCTGGGCGGCGGACTCGACGTACTCCTCGGCGGCGAGACCGCCGAAGGCCTGCGATGGCCGGCGTTCGCCGCCTCCCGCGGACGCGTCGGCGGCGGCGCCCTGGAGGAGTCGCTGCCCGAGCTGCATCAACTGCGGGTGCTCAGCTGGGACCGCGGCGACTGCGTCACCATCCCGCCGCAGGCCGTACGGGCGGTGCTCGCCGCGGCCCGGCGCCGCGGGGGCACCGTGGTCGTCGACCTTCCGCGCCGCATCGATGACGGCATCGCCGAGGTCCTCGCCCAACTCGACGTCGGGCTCCTGGTGGTCCCCGCCGAACTGCGCGCCGTCGCCGCGGCCGGACGAGTGGCCTCCGCCGTCGGCATGGTCCTGCGAGACCTGAGGGCGGCGGTTCGCGGCCCGTACGCGCCGGGACTCGACGACCGTGAGGTGGCCCGCCTGCTCGGGCTGCCCCTGGCCGGCGAGGTGCCCGTCGAGTCGAGCCTGTTGCGCCCGGACGGCGGCAAAGCACCGCCCGGCGCGTCAGCGCGCGGACCGCTCGCCCGCTTCTGCAACGAGTTCTGGGAGCGGTCCCTGACCGAGGCGGGCACCGCATGAGCACCGTGCCCCGGCTCGACCGGCCGCGAGGCTCCGGCGCACTCCTCGACGGCGTACGGCAGTGGCTCGCCGAGAGCGGAGCCGAACCGACACCGGCGCGTGTGGCACAGGCGCTGCGGGAACAGGGACGGGTTCTCGGGGACGCGGAGGTCCTCGGAGCGGCCGCACAGCTGCGCTCCGAGCTGGTCGGCAGCGGCCCGCTGGAGCCGTTGCTCGCCGACCCGTCGGTGACCGACGTACTGGTGTCGGCCCCCGACCGGGTGTGGGTCGACCGGGGCGGCGGCCTGGAGCTGACCGCCGTCTCCTTCCCGGACGCGGCAGCCGTACGGCGCCTCGCGCAGCGACTGGCCGCGGTGGCCGGCCGACGCCTGGACGACGCCCGGCCCTGGGCCGATGCCCGGCTGCCCGACGGAACCAGGCTGCACGCGGTGCTGCCCCCGGTGGCCGTCGGCTGCACCTGCCTGTCGCTGCGCGTGGTACGGCCGCGGGCGTTCACCCTCGACGAACTCGTGGCCGCGGGCACCGTGCCGCCGGGCGGGGACCAGGTGCTGCGAGAGCTGCTGCGGGCCCGCTTGTCGTTCCTGGTCAGCGGGGGCACCGGCAGCGGTAAGACAACCCTGCTCAGCGCACTTCTGGGGCTGGTCGGGTCGGGGGAGCGGATCGTGCTGGCGGAGGACTCGGCGGAGCTGCGGCCGGACCACCCGCACGTCGTCCGGCTGGAGACCAGGCCCGCCAACCAGGAGGGCGCCGGCCTGGTCACGCTCGAGGATCTCGTGCGGCAGGCGCTGAGGATGCGACCGGACCGGCTGGTCGTGGGCGAGGTGCGCGGGCCCGAGGTCGTCCACCTGCTGGCCGCGCTCAACACCGGCCACGAAGGCGGGTGCGGGACCGTCCACGCCAACGCCGCGGCCGACGTCCCCGCCCGGCTGGAAGCGCTCGGCACGGCGGCCGGGCTCGACCGGGCCGCTCTGCACAGCCAGTTGGCCGCCGCGCTGTCCGTGGTGCTGCACCTCGTGCGCGACCGGCCGGGCGGCGGCGGATCGCCGAGGTGCATGTGCTGGAGCGGGACCCCGCGGGGCTCGTGCGGACCGTGCCGGCGCTGCGGTGGCAGGCGGACGCGTTCGCGTACGAGCGCGGCTGGAAGCGACTGAGGGAGCTGCTGCGAAACGAGAGGACAGGTTCATGGGCGTGACCGGCGTGACCGGCGTGATGGGTGACGTGCCGATGGGAGCTGCCGTTGCCTGTGTCGGGGTGGCGGTCCTGCTGTGGGGCGGACCGTATTCGGCGGCCCGGCGGGCGCAGTTGTTGCTGGCCGGAGGCGGAGTGGTCGGCAGCGGGCCCCCGTCGTGGGAGGACGTGGCGCACGAGTTGCGGCGCGTGCGTGGACGGTGGCGGCCCGAGTGGTGGTCACCCGTCGTCGGACTGGTCGTGGGCGTGTTGGGCGGTTCGGTCCTGCCGGTCGTCGCGGGGGCGGCCGGAGTACCCCTGCTGCGCCGGATGAGGCGGGACCGCTCGGCGCGGCGGGCGGCGAGCGCCGGGCTGACGCGGTGATCGCACTGTGCGCGGCGCTCGCCGGGGAGGTGCGTTCGGGAAGGCAACCCGGTGAGGCGCTCCAGTGCGCCGCACGCGACGCGGGAGGGCTCGGCGAGGCCCAGGCGGCCGTGTTGGCGGCTGCCCGGTTCGGCGGGGACGTACCTGGCGCGCTGGTGGGTGCGGCACGACAACCGGGGGACCGGCGGCCTGTTGGGGCTCGCGGCGTGCTGGCGGGTGGCCGTGGACCAGGGTGCGGGGCTGGCGGCCGGACTGGACCGCCTCGAAGGGGCCCTGCGCGCCGAGCGAGACCAACGAGCTGATTTGCAAGCGCAGTTGGCGGGAGCGCGCTCCACGGCGGTGATGCTCGCCGGTCTGCCGGTCCTCGGGCTCCTCCTGGGCACCGCACTCGGCGCGGACCCCCTGCACGTCCTGCTGCACACCGGGGCCGGCCTGGGCTGCCTGCTCGTCGGCGGGGTGCTGGAAGGGCTGGGGATGTGGTGGGCGCTGCGGATCGTACGAGGCGCGGAGGGCGTCTGAGGGGCGGGTCGACCGGGTGAGGCGGTGCAGGACGGATGAGGGAGCGGGAGGCGGGATGAGTACGGAAGTTGTCCACAGGCTGGGGGTGGCCATGGGGATCGTGGTGGCCCTGGGATGGGTGGTGCGGCTGCTGGACACCGTGCGGCGTCGGCGCCGCGTGAGGCAGCGGCTCGCCGAGGTGCTCGTCCGGCCGGCGAGGACGGAGATCTCACGGCCGCGGGCGCGGGAGGTCCTGCGGCGGTGGCTGCCGGAGGTGGCGGTGGTGTGCGCCGGGTTGACGGTCGGTGGTGGGGGCGTCGGTCTCGTCCTGGGGCTGGCCGGGGTGGCGGTGCTGTGGTGGTGGCGTCGTAGACAGCAGGCGACGGACTCGATGAGTGAGGCCGAAGCACGGGCCGCGGCCCGGCAGCTTCCGCTCGCGGCCGACCTGCTGGCCGCGTGCATCGCGGCGGGCGCTGGACCGGTGATCGCGGCGCAGGCCGTGGGCGAGGCGCTGGACGGTCCGGTCGGAAAAGCCTTGGCGCGGGGCGCGGCCGAGGTGCGGCTGGGTGGTGAACCCTCCGACGCCTGGCGGATGTTGGCCTCGGCGCCGGGGGCGGACGCGCTGGCCCGTCTGCTGGAGCGGGCCGATGTGTCCGGTCTCCCGGCGGCGGTGCCGGTCGCCCGGATCGCGGCCGACGCCCGCGCCGACTGGGCCCGCGCCGGCACGGCTCGGGCAAGACGGGCGGCCGTGCTGGTCGCCGCACCGGTGGGGCTGTGTTTCCTGCCCGCCTTCATCGCGGTGGGCATCGTGCCCGTCGTGATCGGCCTGGCGGGTGGGGTGCTGGGAGGAGGTGGGCCGTGAGGGGTGTCTGACAGTCAGCCGGGTCGGGGTCGGTCAGCCGGTCAAGCGTGCGGTGCCGGCAGTTCCCTCCATTCCGACAGCTACGGCAGGCAAACAGGCAAGCAGTCAGCCAGGCGGTCAAGCAGGTCAAGCAGGTCAAGCAGGTCAAGCAGTCAAACAGGTCAAGCAGTTCGGCTGGTCAGCAGGACCGGTACGGGCGATGGGATCGAGAAACACGGGGGTCGACATGAGCAAGGCGGTACGAGCGAGGCTGCGTTTCCTGGTGTGCCGGGTGCGTGTGCGTGCGGCGCGGAGGGACGCGGGGATGGTGACGTCCGAGTACGCGATGGGAATCGTCGCGGCGGTGGCGTTCGCCGTGGCCCTCTACCAGGTCGTGACGAGCGGGGCGGTCGCGGCGGAATTGCAGGGCATCGTGAAGCGGGCGCTCAGTGCGGGGACGTGAGCGGCTCCGGGCGCGAGGCGCGGACCGGGGGTTCGTGACGGCGGAGGCGGCCGTGGCGCTGCCGGTGCTGGTGGCGTTCGCGATGGCGCTGGTGTGGGGGTTGCTGGTCATGACCGCCCAGATCCAGTGCGTGGACGCGGCCAGGGCCGGCGCCAGGGCCGCCGCCCGGCAGGACCCGGCCGACGCGGTGGTGGAGGTGACTCGGGCGACGGCACCGCGTGGGGCGCGGGTGACGGTCACCAGGGAGGGCGAGCAGGTCCGGGTGGTGGTCGTGGCGAAGCCGCCGATGTTGCGGGGGCTGCCGTTCGAGGTACGGGAGGAGGCCGTGGCGGCGGCGGAGGACGCGCGGGGCACGGAGGACGGTGGCGGCGGGGCCGTGGCTGGATGGGGGACGGGGTCATGAGGGAGCGTGGGAGAGGTTTGGCGCGGCGCCTCGGGGCGGGCCGGGGTGCAGCCGGCCTCAGCCGTTGGAGAGACGGTCTCGTGGGCCGGAGCCGGGGTCAGGCCGACCGGGGGTCCGCGACCGTCTGGACCCTCGCAGTGATCGCCGTGCTGTGTGTGGTCTTCGGCGCTGCGCTCGCCCTCGGACAGGCGGTCCTTGCCCGGCACCGCGCAGCCGGTGGCGCTGACCTCGCGGCACTGGCTGCCGCGGACCACTGGATGGACGGCACCGAGGCCGCCTGCGCCCGCGCGGACCGGCTGGCTCGGGCACAGGGTGCGCGACTGGTGCGGTGCGTAATCCTGGGAGAGGTGTCGGACGTCACCGCGGCGGCGGGGCGGGGGCCGTTCACGGTGGAGGTGAGGGCGCGGGCGGGACCTGCGGGGCCGGTGACACCGGTGGTGTCGGGCGCACCGGAGGCGTCGGGCGCACCGGAGGCGTCGGACGCACCGGTGATATCGGACGCACCGGAGGCGGTCCCGGAGGGAGGAGGCTGACCGGGGGGCTGCTCCGTCAACCGCGGTCCAGGCCGGCACCTCCCGGCGACGTGGCCGCCTCCCGGCCGACCAGCGGCTGGCAGCGCCCTTCCCCGTCCGGGGTGTTCCCCGGCGTCGACCACCTCACCAGGATCCCGGAAGCGGCTCCCGCCCCTGCCCCGCCACCGACCCGGGGCCCTCGGCCCACCGGCGGGCCCCGCCGCCCGCCCCCGACTCCCGACCCTCGGCCCTGGCCCTGGCCCTGGCCCTCGACCCACCCGCAGGGGGCGGCATCCCTGCAAGCCGCCCGTCACGTCCCTCAGCGCCCCTCAGATCCTCTCCGGGCCCCGGAGACCCCCTCCCGTCCCGAACCCACTCCCGCGCCCCGCAGCCCTTTCCACGCGCCTCCAGGCCCCTACTCCACCCGCTTGCCCAACTCCCCTGCGTCTTCCGCCCCGGAGTCCGCCGCCCGGCCGTCGTCGTCCCCCTTGGGCGCTCCCCGCAGCAGCTCGGTCAGGAGTCTGATCGCGCCTCTCTTGTGCAAGGGGTCGTTGCCGTTGCCGCACTTCGGGGACTGGATGCAGGACGGGCAGCCGGCCTCGCACTCGCAGGAGGCGATGGCCTGGCGGGTGGCGGTCAGCCAGGAGCGGGCCGTGTGGAAGGCCCGTTCCGCGAAGCCCGCGCCGCCGGGATGACCGTCGTAGACGAAGACCGTGGGGAGCAGGGTGTCGGGGTGCAGGGGGATCGAGACGCCGCCGATGTCCCAGCGGTCGCAGGTCGCGAAGAGGGGAAGCATGCCGATGGACGCGTGCTCGGCGGCGTGCAGGGCTCCGCCGAGGATCTCGGGGTTGATGCGGGCGGCGTCCAGCTGGTCCTCGGTGACCGTCCACCACACGGCACGGGTGCGCAGCGTACGAGGAGGGAGGTCGAGCTTCGACTCGCCCAGTACTTCACCGGTGATGAGACGTCGACGCAGGAAGGAGACCACCTGGTTGGTGACTTCGACGGATCCGTAGCACAACCGGCCCTCGCCCCAGGGGATTTCGACGTCCGTCTCCAGGACGGAGATCGCCGTCGTGTCGCGGGCGACCGTCGAGTACGGCGGGCCGGCCTCCTCGACCAGGGCGACCGAGTCGTCCAGGTCCAGCGACCGCACCAGGTAGGTGCGGCCCTGGTGCAGGTGGACCGCTCCCTCGTGGACGGTCGAGTGGGCGGCGCCCTCGTCGACCGTGCCGAGCAGGCGGCCCGTGCCGGACTCGACGATCTGGACCGGCCGGCCGCCCCCGCCGCGGATGTCGGTGAGGTCCGCGGCCCGCTCGCGGCGGGTCCAGTGCCAGGCCTTGGTGCGGCGGCGCAGCAGCTTCGCGGCCTCCAGCTGGGGCAGCAGGGCCTCGGTCTCGGGACCGAACAGCGCCAGGTCGTCCTCGGTGAGCGGAAGTTCGGCGGCGGCCGCGCACAGGTGCGGGGCGAGGACGTAGGGGTTGTCGGGGTCGAGGACGGTCGATTCCACCGGGCGGTCGAACAGGGCCTCCGGGTGGTGGACGAGGAAGGTGTCCAGCGGGTCGTCACGGGCGACCAGCACGGCCAGCGCGCCCTGTCCTGACCGGCCCGCCCGTCCCGCCTGCTGCCACAGGGAGGCGCGGGTGCCCGGGTATCCAGCGATGAGGACGGCGTCCAGGCCGGAGACGTCAATGCCGAGTTCGAGGGCGGTGGTGGCGGCCAGGCCGAGGAGTTCACCGGAGTGCAGGGCCTGTTCGAGGGCGCGGCGTTCCTCGGGGAGGTAGCCGCCGCGATAGGCCGCGACACGCCGGGCCAGCGAGCGGTCGATCTCGCCAAGGCGCTCCTGGGCGATGAGGGAGATCAGCTCGGCGCCGCGCCGGGAGCGGACGAAGGCGACCGTGCGGACGCCCTGGACGGCGAGGTCGGTGAGAAGGTCGGCGGTCTCGGCGGTGGCGGTGCGCCGGACGGGAGCGCCCTTCTCGCCCTTCATCTCGGTGAGCGGGGGTTCCCAGAGGGCGAACACCAGTTCACCGCGGGGTGAGGCGTCGTCGGCCACCTCGATCACCGGGAGGCCGGTGAGGCGGCCGGCGGCCACCGAGGGCTCGGCGGCCGTCGCCGAGGCCAGCAGGAAGACGGGGGAGGCGCCGTAGCGGGCGCACAGGCGGCGCAGGCGACGCAGCACCTGGGCCACGTGGGAGCCGAACACGCCGCGGTAGGTGTGGCACTCGTCGATGACGACGTACTTGAGGGATTTCAGGAAGGAGGACCAGCGGGGGTGGGACGGGAGGATGCCGCGGTGCAGCATGTCGGGATTGGTGAGGACGTAGTTGGCGTACTGCCGGATCCACTCGCGTTCCTCGACCGGGGTGTCGCCGTCGTACACGGCGGGGCGCACCGCGGTGCCCAGCGGTTGTGAAAGTTCCTTCACGGATCGGCACTGGTCCGCCGCCAGCGCCTTGGTGGGCGCGAGGTAGAGCGCGGTGGCGCCGCGGCCGTTCGGGGCCTGTGAGCCGTCCAGGAGGGCCGAGAGGACCGGCACCAGGTACGCCAGCGACTTGCCGGAGGCGGTGCCGGTCGCGACGACCACCGACTCGCCGTCCAGGGCGTGCTCGGCAGCGGCGGCCTGGTGCGCCCAGGGGTGCTCGATGCCGCAGGCCTGCACGGCCGCGATGACCTCCGGACGAATCCGGTCAGGCCAGACGGCATGGCGGCCCGCGCGCGGGGGCACATGCTCCGTATGAGTGATGCGCGACGCCCGGCTCGGTCCCGGGGCGAGCCGGTCCAGGATCTGGCCCGGCGACAGGCGGGACGCGGGCTGTGCCGAGGGTCGATCGGATCGGTGATTCTTGGCCATCGGCACCGAGTGTGTCACTGGCGTGACGGACAATGGAGCCAAGGCGTCGTGCACGCCTGCCGGTAAGTGATTGAATGCCATCGCGGCTGGCGTACCGTCCCGGGGGCTCCTGCCCAGGTGTTCCGAGGGACGACCGCTCGATAGCAAGGTGCTGGAGGATCCGTGGACCTGTCCCTGTCGACCCGTACCGTCGGCGATCGTACGGTCGTCGAGGTCGGTGGCGAAATCGACGTATATACCGCGCCCAAGTTGCGCGAGCAGCTGGTCGAGCTGGTGAATGACGGCAATTTTCACCTTGTCGTCGATATGGAGGGCGTGGATTTCCTCGACTCCACCGGGCTCGGCGTGCTGGTCGGTGGCTTGAAGCGGGTGCGTGCCCATGAGGGCTCGCTGCGCCTGGTCTGCAACCAGGAGCGCATTCTGAAGATCTTCCGCATCACCGGTCTGACCAAGGTGTTCCCGATTCACACCTCGGTCGACGAAGCGGTCGCGGCCACCGACTGACCACTCCGTCCGGGCCCTTGTGGCCCGGAGGCCCAGTTGAACTCCGGGGTACCGGGCTGTCGGCAGCCCGGCCCCCCGACAGCACGCCCGTAGTTCCGAGGGGGATGCATGGCCACCGTTGAACTCCGCTTCAGCGCGCTGCCCGAGCACGTCAGGACCGCCCGACTGGTGGCGGCGGCGGTGGCGCGCAGGTCCGGAGTGGACGAGGCCGTTCTCGACGAGGTCAGGCTCGCCGTGGGTGAGGCCTGTACTCGTGCCGTCGGACTCCATCAGAGCGGTGGCATCACCGCCCCGGTGAAGGTTTCGCTCATCGAGGAGGAGAAGCAGTTCTCCATCGAGGTGGGGGACGAGGCCCCGCGGATCGCGCCCGGTGACCGGGCGCCGGGTTCCGGTGACATCGACGTGGACGCCGAGGAGGACGAGATGGGCCTCGCGGTCATCAGCGGCCTCGTCGACGACATGGAGGTCACCGCCGGCGAGCATGGCGGGCTGATTCGTATGACGTGGCCGACCACCCCGCCGGCCACGGCGCTCGGCTGACGCCGACACGCCGCGTCCCGCCCGGCCGGGCAGACATGTACCCGAAGGGCCCCACTCCGGTGGGGCCCTTCGGCGTGTGCGCAGTGACGACGGCGCGCTTACAGTGGTCCCAGGAAGTGAATCTTGAAGAAGTGAATCCTGTCGCGCGGGGAAGTGAATCTTGCCGCGAATTTCGTGAATTCGTTCACGAACGACAATGCCTTGGGGGCATTACCGTGGCGGATTTGCGTGCGAAGGCGAATTCCGTTTGCCGCCCACTGTTTTGATCAGGTTCCGGTACCTACAATCCGTCCACATCTTGAGCTCAGCCCAAGCGTCAAGGAGGACGAATGGCGGGGCTTTCTACCCCTCATCGGTTGGACCACTCCTCAACCTTCGCGGCCGCGGTGTTGACCGACGGCAACCGGCTCCTCGTGGTGGTCATCGGGGTCGTCGCGCTGGCCGCGCTCGTGGTCGCGGGCGTGCTGCTGCGCCAGGTGCTCGCGGCGGACGAGGGCACCGACAGCATGAAGAAGATCGCGGCGGCGATCCAGGAGGGTGCCAACGCGTATCTGACCCGGCAGTTGCGCACCCTCGGCGTATTCGCCGTCCTGGTGTTCTTCCTGCTCATGCTGCTGCCCGCGGACGACTGGAATCAACGCGCCGGGCGATCGATCTTCTTCCTGGTCGGCGCGGCGTTCTCGGCGGGCACCGGCTATATCGGCATGTGGCTCGCCGTGCGCAGTAACGTGCGTGTCGCCGCGGCGGCCCGGGAAGCGACTCCGGCGGAAGGCGAACCGGAAAAGGATCTCACCGCCGTTTCGCACAAGGCGATGAAGATCGCATTTCGCACGGGCGGCGTGGTCGGCATGTTCACGGTGGGGCTCGGTCTTCTCGGCGCCTCCTGCGTGGTGCTGGTGTACGCGGCCGACGCGCCGAAGGTCCTGGAGGGCTTCGGTCTCGGCGCGGCGCTCATCGCCATGTTCATGAGGGTCGGCGGCGGCATCTTCACCAAGGCCGCCGACGTCGGCGCCGATCTGGTCGGCAAGGTCGAGAAGGGGATTCCGGAGGACGATCCGCGCAACGCCGCGACCATCGCCGACAACGTGGGCGACAACGTCGGCGACTGCGCGGGCATGGCGGCGGACCTCTTCGAGTCGTACGCCGTCACGCTGGTCGCCGCGCTGATCCTCGGCAAGGTGGCCTTCGGTGACGCCGGACTCGCGTTCCCGCTGCTCGTGCCCGCGATCGGTGTGATCACGGCGATGATCGGCATCTTCGCGGTCGCGCCGCGTCAGTCCGACCGCAGTGGCATGTCCGCGATCAACCGGGGCTTCTTCATCTCCGCGGTGGTCTCGATCGTGCTGGTCGCCGTGGCCGTGTTCGTCTATCTCCCCGGGAAGTACGCCGACCTCGACGGCGTCACCGACGCGGCGATCCAGGGCAAGAGCGGCGACCCGCGCGTCCTCGCCCTCGTCGCGGTGGTGATCGGCATCCTCCTGGCAGCCGTCATCCAGCAGCTCACCGGCTACTTCACCGAGACAACGCGCCGCCCGGTGCGCGACATCGGCAAGTCCTCGCTGACCGGCCCGGCCACCGTCGTCCTCGCCGGAATCTCCGTCGGCCTCGAATCGGCCGTCTACACCGCCCTGTTGATCGGCCTGGGTGTGTACGGGGCGTTCCTGCTCGGCGGTACGTCGATCATGCTGGCACTGTTCGCGGTGGCCCTGGCCGGCACCGGCCTGCTCACCACGGTCGGCGTGATCGTCGCGATGGACACCTTCGGGCCCGTCTCCGACAACGCGCAGGGCATCGCCGAGATGTCCGGCGACGTGCAGGGCGCGGGCGCGCAGGTGCTCACCGACCTGGACGCCGTCGGCAACACCACCAAAGCCATCACCAAGGGCATCGCCATCGCCACGGCCGTGCTGGCGGCGGCGGCGCTCTTCGGGTCGTACCGCGACGCCATCACCACCGGCGCGCGGGACGTCGGCGAGGAACTCTCCGGGGACGGCGCGCCGATGACCCTGATGATGGACATCTCGCAGCCCAACAACCTGGTCGGCCTGATCGCGGGCGCGGCGGTCGTCTTCCTCTTCTCGGGACTGGCGATCAACGCGGTGTCGCGATCTGCGGGGTCCGTGGTCTACGAGGTGCGGCGGCAGTTCCGGGAGAAGCCCGGGATCATGAACTACACCGAGACGCCGGAGTACGGCAAGGTCGTCGACATCTGCACCAGGGACGCTCTGCGGGAACTCGCCACGCCCGGACTGCTCGCGGTGCTGGCCCCGGTCTTCGTCGGGTTCACGCTCGGCGTCGGCGCGCTCGGCGCGTTCCTCGCGGGCGCGATCGGCTCGGGCACGCTGATGGCCGTGTTCCTCGCCAACTCCGGCGGTGCCTGGGACAACGCCAAGAAGCTCGTCGAGGACGGCCACCACGGCGGGAAGGGCAGCGAGGCCCACGCGGCGACCGTCATCGGCGACACCGTCGGCGACCCGTTCAAGGACACCGCGGGACCCGCGATCAACCCGCTGCTGAAGGTCATGAACCTGGTGGCACTGCTCATCGCCCCCGCGGTGATCAATTTCAGCTACGGCGACGACAAGAACCTCGGCGTACGGATAACGATCGCGGTCCTCGCGCTCGCGGTGATCGTCGGCGCGGTCTACGTCTCCAAGCGGCGCGGCATCGCCATGGGCGACGAGGACGACGCCGACGAGTCGGCCAAGTCGGTCGATCCGGCGGTGGTTTCGTAGGGCAGGGTCGGACCCGCAGCTCAAAGGGCGGGCGGACGGCGCGTGTTGTCGCGTCGGCCGCCCGCCCTGCTGTGGGTGCGCCATGGCCGTGAGCCTTCTCTCTCTTGGTTCAAAGCGCAACAAATATGAAGGAAACGGATATCAAGTCTGGGGTTGTCACCTGGTCGGCGTGTATGTTCCGGGGCCGAGAGCCATGGAAGGGGCCAAACCGGTGAACAAGAAGCTCGCGGCCGCACTGTCCGGCGGTGCGGTACTCGTGGTGGCGCTGTCGGGATGCAGCGAGGAGAAGGACAACAAGGAACTGGACGCCTGGGCCAAGCAGGTCTGCGAGACGGTCCCCGCCCAGCAGGCGAAGATCGTCGCCGCCTACGACGCGCTGGCGAAGGTCGCCAAGAACGGCGCGCCGGAGGACCTCCAGAAGACCGACTCCCAGGCCTTCCAGGACCTGTCCGACGGCTTCAAGGGGCGTGCGACCGCCCTCAAGAACGCCGGTGCCCCTC
The DNA here is from genome assembly GCF_001896135.2 of Streptomyces phaeoluteigriseus. Classification (GTDB taxonomy): domain Bacteria; phylum Actinomycetota; class Actinomycetes; order Streptomycetales; family Streptomycetaceae; genus Streptomyces; species Streptomyces phaeoluteigriseus. Next base: position 854,810 of record NZ_MPOH02000019.1, on the reverse strand, counting down.
CGGGCGTCGAAGGCAGCGCGAAGAAGCAGCAGGACGCCGTCCAGAAGCTCACGGTCCTGTCCGAGTCCTACGCCGATCTGAAGAAGCAGGTCGACGCGCTCGACACGAAGGACCAGGGGAAGTTCGCCACCGGGCTGGATGAGGTCTCCAAGGAGATGAAGGACGTCTCCGAGCAGTACAAGGGCGCGGTCGCCGCACTGCAGAGCCTGGAGCAGGGCGAGGTCAAGCAGGCCGTGGCCAAGCAGGCCGGCTGCAAGAAGGCCGCCGCGTCCGCGTCGGCCACCGACAGCTGAGCCGGCCGCCGCGGGACACAATGGGGGCGTGAGTAACGCCACCCGGTCCCCCTTGCCCTCCGTCGACCACCCGGACGTCGCCGCCAGGCTGCGCGAGGCCCTGCTCGCGGCCTCCTTCACCGCCGACGGCCTCCTCGACCTGCTCGGCGCCCCCGCGTACGCGGCCCTCGCGCGCAGCGAGACCGTGCCCGCGCTGCGCGCGACCCGCGGGGACACGCCGCTGGAGACGCTCGTGCGTCTCTTCCTGCTCCAACAGCCGGTGCCGTACGCGCGCGTGCAGGAGGTACTGCCCGTGCACGCGTGCGTGGAGACCGGTTGGCTGACCCGCGCCGGCGCGGACGACATCGCTGCCACCGTGGACGTCCGGCCCTTCGGCGGGCCGGACGGCGAGGACTGGTTCATCGTGTCCGACCTGGGCTGCGCCGTCGGCGGGGCCGGCGGTATCGGCAGCAGCGCCGAGGGCGTCGTCCTGGGCGTCGGCGGGGCGTCCACGACGCTCGCCGGAATCACCGTCCGTACGCCCGTCTCCGCAGCGCTGGATCTCGGCACCGGCTCCGGGATCCAGGCGCTGCACGCCGCCCGGCACGCCACGCGCGTGACGGCTACGGACCTCAACCCGCGCGCGCTGCACATCACCGCGCTCACCCTGGCCCTGTCCGGCGCGCCCGCCGCGGATCTGCGCGAGGGCTCGCTGTTCGAACCGGTCCGGGACGACGAGACGTTCGACCTGATCGTGTCCAACCCGCCGTTCGTCATCTCGCCCCGCGCGCGGCTGACGTACCGCGACGGCGGGATGGGCGGGGACGATCTGTGCCGCTCGCTCGTTCAAGGGGCGGGGGAACGGCTGAACGTGGGCGGGTTCGCGCAGTTCCTCGCCAACTGGCAGCACGTGGAGGGGGAGGACTGGCAGGACCGACTCAGGTCGTGGGTGCCGCGCGGCTGCGACGCGTGGATCGTGCAGCGCGAGGTGCAGGACATCACGCAGTACGCCGAGCTGTGGCTGAGGGACGCCGGTGACCACCAGGGCGACCCGGCCGAGTACCGCGCGCGCTACGACGCGTGGCTCGACGAGTTCGAGGCGCGCAAGGTGAAGGCCGTCGGCTTCGGCTGGATCACCCTGCGCAGGACCGCGTCCGACGAGCCCACCATCACCCTGGAGGAGTGGCCGCACCCCGTCGAGCAGCCGCTCGGTGCCACGGTCAGGGCCCACTTCGAGCGTGTCGACTATCTCCGCGGGCATGACGACGCGGCCCTCCTCGCGGCGCACTTCAGGCTTGCCGCGGAGGTCGTGCAGGAACAGGTCGGACTGCCCGGCGCCGAGGACCCGGAGCACGTGGTGCTGCGCCAGAACCGCGGCATGCGCCGAGCGACCAAGGTGGACTCCATCGGGGCGGGGTTCGCCGGCGTGTGCGACGGCTCGCTGAGCGCGGGCCGGATCCTGGACGCCATCGCGCAGCTCGTCGGCGAGGACCCGGTCCTGCTGCGCGACCGTACGCCCGCGCAGATCCGGTTGCTGGTGGAGCAGGGGTTCCTGGAGCCGGCCTGAGGGCGAAACAGGCCAACATCCTTCTCCTGCCGATCCTTCGCCCCGGCACGACGGCCGCAATCCGCCCTCTCGGATTGCGGAAAGGTCCACGGAGAAGGCCGGGAGAGAAGGCCGGGAGAAGACCCGGAGAGAGGGCCGAGAGAGAAGGCCCGGAGAACAGGCTTGCAAGAAGGCTGTGAGAGAAGAACGACAGGGAAGAACGGCGTCACAGGAACGACCGAGATCCGCGGCATCGCATTCGACGTGTTGCGGGCGCTCACCCCGTTCCGGATGTGGCGCCGCCCGCTTCGCCGGACGACGAGGGCCGCGCGCGGGCCAGGTGTGAGGCCCGTCCCATTTGCCGCTGGTGCCGCAGGGCGGCGCCCGCCGGACGCTCCCGGCCCCGGTACCCGCCGTCGGTGACCCGCCGCCCCCGCCCGTGGGCCCGGCGTTCACCTCGGGTTCGTCCGGACGCTGCCCGTGCGTGCCAGTCTCCGGGCGACGGGACACGCGCGGGTGCAGAAAAGGGGCGCGGGCGATCATGGAGAGCGGACCGGCGATCTTCACCGGAATGGTGTTCGCGCTGTTCGGGGGCGGCCTGCTGGTGTGGACCGCGGTGCGTGTACGGCAGCGGCAGCCCGTCGCCCATGGTGTGAGCCCTGTCGCATCGGCGACCGTCGCGACCCTCGTCGCGGTCGTCGCGCTGGCCGGCGGCGCGTGGTGCCTCACCCGCCTCTGAACGCTTCCGGGGATCTTGCCCCGATCCCTTGCGAGAACTGCGCGGGGGATCGGGGCGGATAATTGACAGGCGCCGCTCCGGTCAGGCCGGAAAGAGCCGGTGGACACTCCGGGCGGCAGGAATGGCGGGAGTCGGGTTACCGTTCGAGTGGCCGTTGCGGGCTTTTCCCGTTTGACACGGGGGCGGGATGTACCGTCACACTCCGCAGCGTCACCATGACCCGACCCCGGCAGAGAAGGCCTGGGGAGGCCCCAGCGTCGACCGGAGAGAAGAGCGAAGTTGTCCCCGACCAGCGAGACCGCGAAGGGCGGCCGCCGACTCGTCATCGTCGAGTCGCCTGCCAAGGCGAAGACGATCAAGGGCTATCTCGGCCCCGGATACGTTGTCGAGGCGAGCGTCGGGCACATCCGCGACCTCCCCAACGGCGCCGCGGAGGTGCCCGAGAAGTACACCGGCGAGGTCCGCCGCCTCGGCGTGGACGTCGAACACGACTTCCAGCCCATCTACGTCGTCAACGCCGACAAGAGGGCCCAGGTCAAGAAGCTCAAGGACCTGCTGAAGGACTCCGACGAGCTCTACCTCGCCACCGATGAGGACCGCGAGGGCGAGGCGATCGCCTGGCACCTCCAGGAGGTGCTGAAGCCCAAGGTCCCGGTCAAGCGGATGGTCTTCCACGAGATCACCAAGGCCGCGATCCAGGCCGCCGTCGCCAACCCGCGCGAGCTGAACCAGAAGCTGGTCGACGCCCAGGAGACCCGCCGCATCCTCGACCGCCTCTACGGCTACGAGGTCTCGCCGGTCCTGTGGAAGAAGGTCATGCCGCGCCTGTCGGCCGGCCGCGTCCAGTCGGTCGCCACCCGACTCGTCGTGGAGCGGGAACGCGAGCGCATCGCTTTCCGTTCTGCTGAGTACTGGGACCTGACGGGCACCTTCGCGACCGGCCGCGCGGGGGACGCGTCGGACCCGTCTTCGCTGGTCGCCCGCCTCCAGACCGTCGACGGCAGGCGGGTCGCGCAGGGCCGCGACTTCGACTCCCTGGGACAGATCAAGAGCGCGAACACCCTCCACCTCGACGAGGCCAACGCCCGCGCGCTGGCCGCCGCCCTGGACAGCACCCGGTTCTCGGTGCGGTCCGTCGAGTCGAAGCCGTACCGCCGCTCGCCGTACGCCCCGTTCCGTACGACGACGCTCCAGCAGGAGGCCTCGCGCAAGCTCGGCTTCGGTGCGAAGGCGACCATGCAGGTGGCTCAGAAGCTGTACGAGAACGGCTTCATCACCTATATGCGTACGGACTCCACGACCCTGTCGGAGACGGCGATCACCGCCGCCCGCGCCCAGGTCACCCAGCTGTACGGCGCCGACTACCTGCCGGCACAGCCGCGCACGTACGCCGGGAAGGTCAAGAACGCGCAGGAGGCGCACGAGGCGATCCGCCCCTCGGGTGATCGTTTCCGCACCCCCGCCGAGACCGGCCTCACCGGCGACCAGTTCAGGCTCTACGAGCTGATCTGGAAGCGGACCGTCGCCTCCCAGATGAAGGACGCGACCGGCAACAGCGTCACGGTGAAGATCGGTGGCACCGCCGCCGACGGCCGGGACGTCGAGTTCAGCGCCTCCGGCAAGACGATCACCTTCCACGGCTTCCTGAAGGCCTACGTCGAAGGCGCCGACGACCCGAACGCCGAGCTGGACGACCGCGAGCGCCGCCTCCCCCAGGTCACCGAGGGCGACGCCCTCAGCGCCGAGGAGATCACGGTCGACGGGCACGCCACCAAGCCGCCGGCCCGCTACACCGAGGCCTCGCTGGTCAAGGAGCTGGAAGAGCGCGAGATCGGCCGCCCGTCGACGTACGCGTCGATCATCGGCACGATCCTCGACCGCGGTTACGTCTTCAAGAAGGGCACGGCGCTCGTCCCGTCGTTCCTCTCCTTCGCCGTGGTCAACCTCCTGGAGAAGCACTTCGGGCGGCTCGTCGACTACGACTTCACCGCCAGGATGGAGGACGACCTCGACCGCATCGCCCGCGGTGAGGCGAAGGCCGTGCCGTGGCTGAAGCGGTTCTACTTCGGCGAGGGCGCGGCGGGCCCGGCCATCGGCGGAGCTGCCGAGGCGGGCAACGGCGACGGGGACCACCTCGGTGGCCTCAAGGAGCTGGTGACCGACCTGGGCGCGATCGACGCGCGCGAGGTGTCGTCGTTCCCGGTGGGCAACGACATCATGCTGCGCGTCGGCCGCTACGGCCCGTACGTCGAACGCGGCGAGAAGGACGCGGAGAACCACCAGCGCGCGGACGTGCCGGAGGACCTGGCACCCGACGAACTGTCGGTCGAGTACGCGGAGGAGCTGCTCGCCAAGCCGAGCGGAGACTTCGAGCTGGGCGCCGACCCGTCGACGGGCCACCAGATCATCGCCCGCGACGGCCGGTACGGCCCGTATGTCACCGAGGTGCTCCCCGAGGGCACCCCGAAGACCGGCAAGAACGCGGTCAAGCCGCGTACGGCCTCGCTGTTCAAGGCGATGTCGCTGGACACGGTCACGCTCGAGGACGCGCTCAAGCTGATGTCGCTGCCGCGCGTCGTCGGCAAGGACGCCGAGGGCGTGGAGATCACCGCGCAGAACGGCCGCTACGGCCCGTACCTGAAGAAGGGCACGGACTCGCGGTCGCTCCAGACCGAGGACCAGCTCTTCACGATCACGCTCGAAGAGGCGCTGGAGATCTACTCCCAGCCCAAGCAGCGCGGCCGGGCCGCGGCCAAGCCGCCGCTGAAGGAACTGGGCGAGGACCCGGTCAGCCAGAAGCCGGTCGTCGTCAAGGACGGCCGCTTCGGGCCGTACGTCACCGACGGGGAGACGAACGCGACGCTGCGCTCCGACGACAGCGTCGAGGAGATCACCCCGGAGCGCGGCTACGAACTGCTCGCCGAGAAGCGCGCGAAGTCGCCCGCCAAGAAGACGGCCAAGAAGGCGCCCGCGAAGAAGGCGACGGCGAAGAAGGCCGCGCCGGCCAAGAAGGCGGCCGCCAAGAAGACCGCCGCGAAGACGACCACGGCCGCGAAGAAGACCGCCACCAAGACCGCGACGAAGAAGGCGACGGCTGCGAAGGCGGCTTCCGAGGACTGAGCGGCGCCGCGGTTCCCCGGCATCGGATCATGAAACGCGCGCCCCGGCATCACTTTGGTGTCGGAGCGCGCGTACGTATGGACGGGCCCTCCGGGCTGTCAGTCGCTGCCGATAGGCTGAAAGCATGACGCGAGCCGAGCAGCCAACGGCCCACCACCCGGCCCCGGACGACGCCCTGGTGGCGGACTCCCGCGAGCGCGCAGTGCGCGCCTTGTTGCGTGAGCCGCAGCTGAGGCGGCTGTGGAGCGCACAGTTGGTGAGCGGCGTCGGCGACGCCCTCGCCCTCCTCGTGCTGGTCCTCCTCGCCCTCCAGGCGGCCATCGCCGAGGGCGCCTTCGGAGGCGGCTACCGGGGCGTGGCGTTCGCGGTCGCGATCGTCTTCGCGGTCCGGGTGCTCGCCACCGTGCTCTTCGGCGCCGTACTCCTCGGCCCGTTGACCTCCCTCACCTCGCCGGACGGCCCGCTGGACCGCCGCTGGACCATGGTCGGCGCGGACGGTGTGCGGGCCGCCCTGCTGCTCGCGGCGCCGCTGTGGATCGACTGGACGCCCGACGACGCCCTGGCGCTGCTGCTGGTCACCGTCTTCGTGACCGGCGTCGCCGAGCGGTTCTGGACGGTCGCCCGCGAGAGCGCCGCCCCCGCGCTGCTGCCCGCTCCGCCCCTGGAGGGCGCGACGGTACGGCCGCTGCCCGATCACCTCGACGCCCTGCGCCGCCTGTCCCTGCGCACGAGCTTCCTCGCGATCCCGCTGGCGGCCGCCACCCTGGTCACCGCGGCCCTGGTCAACAACCTTCTGGGCGCCGGCATCGACTGGTTCGACCGGCACCAGGCGGCCCTCGCCTCGTACGTGGCGGGCGGGCTGTTCGCCGGCTCCCTGTCCGTCGTGGTCTTCCTGGAGCTGCCCGGCACCCGCACCCCCCGCGCGCGTTCCCCGCTCGAGGGGCTGCGCCGCCCGCGGACGGCCACCGGTGTCGAGGCGGGCCGCACGGGTGCCATCCCGGTGCTGGTCCTCGCCTGCGCGGCCGTGGCCGGGGCGATCGCCGCCGCCGTCGCCGTCGCCGTACTGCACGCCAAGGACCTGGGCGGCGGCCCGGTGACGTACGGCCTGCTGGTGCTCGCGCTGACCGGCGGAGTCGCCGTCGGCGTCCGTACGGCACCGAAGGTGCTGGTCACGCTGTCGCGGCGGCGGCTCCTCGCGCTGGCGATCGCCTTCACCGGCGTGGCCCTGCTCGCGGCCGGGCTGGTCCCGGACGTCACCACCGTGCTGCTGATCACGGCCCTTGCAGGCATCGGTGCGGGCGTCGCCGCCAACACCGGGCACGCGCTGCTCGACCAGGAGACCGAGGACCAGCGCCGCACGCGCGTGACGGAACATCTGCACGCGGTCGTACGGGTCCTGGTGGCGCTCGGCGCCCTGATCGCCCCGCTGGTGGCGGCACTCATCGGGCCGCACCGGCTGGAGAACGGCAAGTTCGTCTTCGCCCACGGCGGAGCCGCGTTCACGCTGATGCTGGTCGGCGCGCTGCTGCTGCCGGTGGCCGCACTCGTGCTCGCCAAGGTCGACGACCGCTCCGGCGTCCCCCTGCGCAACGACCTGCGGGACGCGCTGCTCGGCGGCGACGACCCGGAGCAGGCGCCGTTGCAGAGCGGCTTCTTCATCGCCCTGGAGGGCGGGGACGGCGCCGGGAAGTCCACCCAGGCCGAGGCGCTCGCCGAGTGGATCAGGGCCAAGGGGCACGAGGTCGTCCTCACGCGCGAGCCGGGGGCCACGCCCGTCGGCAAGCGGCTGCGGTCGATCCTGCTCGACGTCTCCAGCGCCGGTCTGTCGCACCGCGCGGAGGCACTGCTGTACGCCGCTGACCGCGCGGAGCACGTCGACACCGTGGTGCGACCCGCCCTGGAGCGCGGCGCGGTGGTCATCACCGACCGGTACATCGACTCGTCCGTGGCCTACCAGGGCGCGGGCCGTGACCTCTCCCCGACGGAGATCGCGAGGATCTCGCGCTGGGCGACGAACGGGCTCGTGCCGCATCTGACGATCCTGCTGGACGTCTCCCCCGAGACCGCCCGCGAGCGCTTCACGGAGGCGCCGGACCGCCTGGAGTCGGAGCCGGCCGAGTTCCACACGCGCGTGCGCTCCGGTTTCCTCACGCTGGCCGCCGCGGACCCCGGCCGCTACCTCGTCGTCGACGCCGGCCAGGAGCCGGAGGCCGTGACCACGGTTGTCCGGCACCGGCTCGACCGGATGCTGCCGCTCTCCGAAGCCGAGATCGAGGCCCAGGAAGAGGCGCGGAGGAAGGCCGAGGAGGAGGCCCGCCGCAAGGCCGAGGAAGAGGCCGCCCGCAAGGCCGAGGAGGAGCGTCTGGAGCGGGAGCGCCAGGAGCAGCTCGCCAAGCTGCGCGCCGAGGAGGAGGAGCGCAAGCGCCGCGAGCTGGAGGAGGCGCAGCGCCGCGAGGCCGAGCGGCAGGCGGAGGAGGCCCGGCAGCGCGCCGAGGAGGCACGCAGGCGTGCCGAGGAGGAGCGGGTGCGGCTCCTCGCCGAGGAGAAGGCCCGCGCCGAGGAGGAGGCCCGCCGCAAGGCGGAGGAGGAGCAGCGCCGTCGGCAGGCCGAGGAAGAGGCCCGGCTGCGCGCCGAGGCCGAGGCGCGGCGCCTGGAGAAGCAGCGCAAGGCCGAGGAGGCGCTGCTGCGGGCCGAGGAGGCGCGTCGCGCAGCTGAGCAGGCGGCCGCCGCGGCCCAGGACCGGCTGCGGCCCACACCGCCCGCGGCGCCCCCGGTCGCCCCGGAGGCCACGACCGTGCCCACTCCGGTGGTGACGCCGACGAACGCGTCGGGCGGGCCGATCGAGGACACGGCCGTGCTGCCTCCGGTGCGGATGGGCAAGGAACCGGTGGAGGACGCGGCGGACGCCGCGGCGCCGACCGCCGGGAAGTCCGCGGCGCGGGGATCGGACAACGAGGTGACGGCCGAGCTGCCGCAGCCGCCGGCGCCTGCCGGGGCCGCGGACGAGACGGCCGTACTGCCGCCGGTGCGCGGGGCGAGTCCCGAGGTGGAGACGGCCGTACTGCCGTCCGTGTCCGGGAAGCACCCGGACGACCGGGTGCCGCCGGGGTACTTCCGCGACGAGCGCGCGGCGGAGCCGGACGGGACCGGGGACCGTACGCGGGAACTGCCCCAGGTCGACGAGTCGGGCGCCCCCCGTCAGCGGCCGCGCTCCGACTGGGCCGAGGAGACCCCGCTGGACGACCTGCCGTCGCTGGCGGACGAGCTTCTGGGCCCGCACAGCGACGACGACCGTGACGAAGGCCGTGACGAAGGCCGCGGGCGGGGCCGGCGGCGCTGACGCCCCGTGGCCGCCGGGCCGGGTTGTCAGTGGCTGCCCGCACAATGGAACCGGCAAGGCGCAGGGTGATCCGCACCGCGGACCGATCGGCGGTGCGGATGTGAACGTGACGGAAGGGCGGTGTGACCCATGACCGTGTGGGACGACCTCGTCGGACAGGAGAAAGTGAGCGATCAGCTCGCCGCCGCCGCCCGGGACGCCGACGCGCTCGTCACCGCGACCACGGCCGGGACCGCGCCGCCCGAGGCGTCGAGCATGACGCACGCCTGGCTGTTCACCGGGCCGCCCGGCGCGGGCCGGATCCAGACGGCCAGGGCCTTCGCCGCCGCGCTCCAGTGCGTGAGCCCGGACCGGGCGCTCGGCGGGATCCCCGGCTGCGGCTTCTGCGACGGCTGCCACACGGCCCTCGTCGGCACGCACGCCGACGTCTCGACGGTCGCCGCCGTGGGCGCGGAGATCCTCGTCAAGGACATGCGGGACACGGTCCGCAAGTCGTACACCTCTCCGGCGACCGGACGCTGGCAGATCATCCTCGTCGAGGACGCCGAGCGGCTGAACGAGAAGTCGGCCAACGCCGTCCTCAAGGCCGTCGAGGAGCCGGCCCCGCGCACGGTCTGGCTCCTGTGCGCGCCCTCCATCGAGGACGTCCTGCCGACGATCCGCTCCCGCTGCCGGCACCTGAACCTGCGCACACCCTCCGTGGACGCGGTCGCCGACATGCTCGTACGGCGTGAGGGCGTCGAGCCGGCCGTCGCCGCGTCCGCCGCCCGCGCCACCCAGGGGCACGTCGACCGGGCCCGCCGCCTCGCCACCGACCCGGCGGCCCGTGAGCGTCGCGCCGCCGTGCTGAAGCTGCCGCTGCGCGTCGAGGACGTCGGCGGCTGCCTCAGGGCGGCGCAGGAACTCGTCGACGCCGCCGCCGAGGACGCCAAGCAGCTCGCCGAGGAGCGGGACACCAAGGAGACCGACGAGCTGAAGGCAGCGATGGGCGCGGTGCAGGGCGGTCGCATGCCGCGCGGCACGGCGGGCGTGATGAAGGACCTGGAGGACATGCAGAAGCGGCGGCGTACGAGGACGCAGCGCGACAGCCTCGACGTCGCGCTCACCGACCTCACCGCCTTCTACCGTGATGTCCTCGCCCTCCAGCTCGGCTCCCGCATCGCCCTCGCCAACGTGGACGCCGAGGACGCCCTGGAGCGGCTGGCCCGCGCCAGCACCCCCGAGTCCACCCTGCGCCGTATCGAGGCGATCGCCGCGTGCGCAGAGGCCCTCGACCGGAACGTGACTCCGCTGCTGGCCGTGGAGGCGATGACGATGGCACTGAGAGCGGGCTGAGGGTCCGTCCGGCGGGCGGCCGGCGGGACCGAGCGGATTGACCGGGTCACTCGTCCGTGGCACTTCGCGTACGCACCGCTTTCAGGCCATTGCGCACGGTTACGCTCGCTGGATGCACTCCAGGCGCTCCCCCCACAGGTTCCGTACCGGCGTCACGCTTCTCTCCTTCGCCGCCCTGCTCGTCTCGGCCTGCTCCTCCGGGAGTGCGACGAGTTCCGCCAGCCCCGCGGTGGCCCGAGCGGCACTGGCCGCGCTGCCGCAGGCCACGCCGTCCGCGCTCGCGCCGTACTACGGGCAGAAGCTGAGCTGGCGCGACTGCGGCGTCCCCGGGTTCCAGTGCGCCACGATGAAGGCGCCGCTCGACTACGCCCGGCCCGGCGTGGGCGACGTGCGGCTCGCCGTCGCCCGCAAGAAGGCGACCGGCCCGGGCAAGCGGATCGGCTCACTGCTGGTGAACCCGGGCGGACCGGGCGGCTCGGCGGTCGGCTACCTCCAGCAGTACGCGGGCATCGGCTACCCGGCGCCGGTCCGCGCCCGCTACGACATGGTGGCCGTGGACCCCCGCGGCGTGGCCCGCAGTGAGCCGGTGGAGTGCCTCGACGGGCGTGAGATGGACGCCTACACGCAGACTGACGTCACGCCCGACGACCGGCGTGAGACCGACGAGCTGGTGGACGCCTACAAGGAGTTCGCGGAGGGCTGCGGCGCACAGTCGCCCAAGCTGCTGCGGCACGTCTCCACCGTCGAGGCGGCCCGCGACATGGACATCCTGCGCGCGGCCCTCGGGGACCGGAAACTGACGTACGTGGGGGCGTCGTACGGGACGTTCCTCGGGGCGACGTACGCGGGGCTGTTCCCGGAACGGGTCGGGCGGCTCGTGCTGGACGGCGCGATGGACCCGTCGTTGCCCTCCCGCCGGATGAACCTGGACCAGACGGCGGGCTTCGAGACGGCGTTCCAGTCGTTCGCGAAGGACTGCGTGCGGCAGCCGGACTGCCCGCTCGGCACGAAGGCGGCGCAGGTCGGCAAGAACCTCAAGGCGTTCTTCGACCGGCTCGACGCCCGCCCCCTGCCCACCGGCGACGCGGACGGCCGCAGGCTCACCGAGTCCCTCGCCACCACCGGCGTGATCGCGGCCATGTACGACGAGAGCGCCTGGGAACAACTGCGCGAGGCGCTGAACTCGGCGATGCGGGAGAACGACGGCGCCGGGCTCCTCGTCCTCTCCGACAGCTACTACGAGCGGGACGCCGAGGGCGGCTACGCCAACCTCATGTTCGCCAACGCGGCCGTGAACTGCATCGACCTGCCGGCCGCGTTCGACGGCCCCGACGAGGTGCGCAGGGCCCTGCCCGACTTCGAGAAGGCGTCCCCCGTCTTCGGCGAGGGTCTTGCCTGGGCCTCCCTGAACTGCGCGTACTGGCCGGTCGCGCCCACCGGCGAACCGCACCGCATCGAGGCGAAGGGCGCGGCCCCGATCGTCGTCGTCGGCACCACCCGCGACCCCGCGACCCCCTACCGCTGGGCCCAGTCCCTGGCGGGCCAGCTCTCCTCGGCCCGCCTCCTGACCTATCGCGGCGACGGCCACACCGCCTACGGCCGGGGCAGCTCCTGCATCGACTCCGCGATCAACACCTACCTCGTCCGCGGCACCCCTCCGACGGACGGTAAGCGCTGCTCATAGGCCTGCGGCGGTCTTGCGACCACCCCGGAGCGGCGGGCTCCGGGGGCGGTTCGGAGCACCCCCGGAAACTGTGTAGACTTACCGTCGTTGCTGACCGCACCATGGTGCGCACAGCGCGCCGCCTTAGCTCAGATGGCCAGAGCAACGCACTCGTAATGCGTAGGTCTCGGGTTCGAATCCCGAAGGCGGCTCTGTGAAAGCCCCAGGACTCACTCGCCGTGACCTGGGGCTTTTGCTTTTTGTCGCATGCGGCGACCGCGCTGAGCGCGGGGCGCGCGGCTGTTCCCGGTCTCAGTTCCGGTCTCGTTGTGGTGCCCGCAACGGACAGGGCTCCCGTGCCGTTGCGTGAGGTGCACCGCCCACGCCCACGCCACCGCCGTGCGGCTCCTCGCCGACCGGGCGCCGGGCCTGCTCAAGACCCTGGGCGAGCACGACCCGGACCACGTGCTCGGACGCACCCTCAGCGAGTGCGACCGCCTGGGCGACGGACGCGCCGACCACTCCCACCAGCACCGGCGCCACGGCGTGCACGTGCAGGTCGTCACCGATCCCGAAGGCCAGCTTCTGTGGATCTCGCCGGCCTTGCCGGGCCGCGCTCACGCTCTGACCGTCGCACGCACCCACCGCATCGACCGAATCTGCGAACGCCAGGAGGTCCCGATCGTCGCCGACCGCGCCTACATCGGCGCCGGCTCCTGGGTCACCATCGCCATCCGCCATCCGCCATCCGCCATCCACCGCCCGCCCAACGGCGGACTGTCACCGACCGAACGGACGCTGAACCGGGCACCCGCCCAGGTCCGCGCTCCTGTCGAACGAGGCGTCGCCCGCCTGAAGTCCTGGCGGATCTTCCGCCGGAGCCGCTGCAGCCCGAACCGCACGACGGACATCGCCGCCGCGGTTCTCACCCTGGAGAGGCAAGGCTGAAAAGGCTCAATGAACCCATCGCAGCGACGTCATGCAGCCGTGTGGACGACTGCAGCTGCGCCCGGCCGCGCCCCCACCTCCGCGACACGGTGGGTTCCGGTGCCGAGTGCCTGCGTCATCGCTGACGAGGACCCGCTGTCACCTCATTTGCGGCGACGGGTGCTACCAGATCCTGATCTTCGTGATCTTGTGGATGGGCTCGATGTTCCCAAAATGCCACTTGTCCACGGTCGTGCTGGTCGCCGGCGCGCCCAGCCTCGGCACGTACTCGAACGTGACCTTGTTGTCTCCGGTCCAGATCCGGTCCACGCCGTAGATCGCCACGCTCTGCACGCCCGCGTTGGCGAAGCAGAGGGAGCCGCCTGCGTTGTGAAGCGACAGGAGACCCAGTCCATTGCAATCGGTGCGGTTGATGGCGGACGCCGACGAAGCAGGCAGCACAACGGCCATGGCTCCGGCCGCCGCGACTACCGCGAGGCGTGTGATGAAGCGCTTCACTGGTGAGTTGTTCCTTCCATGGTGGTGTGGTGCCGCCGAGGGCCACAGCGCACGGCGGCATCGCAGGGACGCACGCACGTCCAATCACCGCAACGTGGGAAAGGGCGCTCCGGTTCACCACTCGAGCGCCCTTCTTCGGTCGCGGTCGCGATCTTCCTCAATGTCTGTTGACCCCTCGACCGGCGGCGCGTCTCCACGCTCCCGGCAGAGCGCCGGAACCGGTCGCGCCCCGCCGGCCGGGCACCGTCTGGCCACTCCACCCCGAGGGCCAGGAGCGTCGCGGAGGTCCAGTTGGGCAAGCCGTTCACCCGCCCGGTTCAGGCAGGCAGGACCGGTCACCGCCCCCAGGAAAGACATCGAACGAAGCATCACGGGCGTCGTCAGGGCGCCACCAGGAGATTGGCCCGGCTGGTGTCAGCGAGCATCGTCCATGCCCCGCAGATCGATCACGAGCCGGCGAACGGGGAACCGCGTTGCCCGCCCGAAGTCCTGGCGGATCTTCCGCCGGAGCCGCTGCAGCCCGAACCGCATGACGGACATCGCCGCCGTGGTCCTCACCGAGAGTGGCGCGAACGCAAGGAACCGGCGTCCACGCACGGTCCTCCGTCCGGGCAACGCCTACCAGGTCGTCACCGCCTACCCGCCTGCTCAAGCTGCCGCAGTTCAGCGAACGGGGGGGTGGTGTTCTCGGTTTCGGAGCTGCAGGGGGTCCGAGTTGGTGGGTCCGCAAGCCGTGGCATGTTCGGCGGACGCTGTCCGCTTCGGCCGAGCCGGCGCACGGCGTCGTCGGCAGGGCCGTCGTCACCGGTCGCCGCGGAGGCGGGGGCCGGTGACCGACCGTCGGGAGACGGGTCAGAGGCTGACGCCGAAGTCCGTGGCGATGCCGGCCAAGCCGGAGGCGTAACCCTGGCCGACGGCGCGGAACTTCCAGTCCGTGCCGTTGCGGTACAGCTCACCGAAGACCATCGCGGTCTCCGTCGAGGCGTCTTCGGAGAGGTCGTAGCGGGCGATCTCGGCGCCGCCCGCCTGGTTGACGACGCGGATGAAGGCGTTGCGCACCTGGCCGAAGCTCTGGCCTCGGTTCTCGGCGTCGTGGATCGAGACCGGGAAGACGATCCTGTCGATCTCGGCGGGCACGGCGGCGAGGTTCACCTTCACGCTTTCGTCGTCGCCCTCGCCCTCGCCGGTCAGGTTGTCGCCGGTGTGCTCGACGGAACCGTCCGGGCTCTTGAGGTTGTTGTAGAAGATGAAGTGCTGGTCGGAGGCGACCTTGCCGGACGCGTCCAGCAGCAGTGCGGAGGCGTCCAGGTCGTAGTCGGTGCCCGTCGTGGTCCGTACGTCCCAGCCGAGTCCGATCAGGACCGCGGTCAGGCCCGGGGCCTCCTTGTTGAGTGAGACGTTGCCGCCTTTGGACAGAGAAACTCCCACGCTGCTCTCCTCCTCGGAAACCGTCTTCGGGTCCATGGGACATGAACCCCAACAAACTCTACGACAGTGTAGAAGTTGCCGGGAGGGTGCCGACGACGCCGGAACGGTCAGCGCGTGACGGTGAACTCCGACGTGCGGGGCGCGAACTCCGTGTCGCCGTCCCTGGCCGTCGCCAGGGTCGAGATGTGCCAGGTGCCTTCCGCCAGTTCGGCTGCCTCCAGCTCGGTGATCTCCAGGGTGTAGGTGCAGCGGGACGCCGTGTCCGAGGTGCTGCGGCAGCTCGCGCCCTCCGCGGACCTCAGCTCCGTCGCGGTCGGGTCGAGTCCCGAACTCGCGGGCCAGGCAAGGACCTTCAGGCCGCGGACGCCGGAGTCGTCGCCCACGTCCGCGGTGAAGGTGAGCGAGCCGGTCAGGCCGGCGGACGGCGCGACGTAGCGTGCTGAGGCGTGCTCGACGGTCAGTTCCTCCGTGGTCTTTGCCGAGGCCAGGGCCAGGCCGCCGGCGGCCACTCCGCCGAGGGCCACGACGCCGACGATCGACGACACCAGAACGCGCTTGGACATGGGAGGTCCCCCTGAAGTGGGTGGTGAAAGGGAAGGAAGGGAAACGATCGGGCGCTCGGACGAGCCGACCGCCGATCCCTTGCTCGATGTGATCGAGCCTAGGCGCGCCCGCTCCCGTGGGCCTCGGGCTGCGGGATGACCGTCGTCTCGAACCGGAGATGGAGAGCGACTCCGAGCCGCCCGCCTCCCTCTGCATCCCAGGTAAGAGAACGAAATCCGCCTCCAGCCGGAGAGAGCCGTTCACCTGCGGCCCTAGCCTGGATTCGTCATGAATCGAACCGACGACCGGCTGCTCCCGGTCCTGCTGATCTGCGTCCAGGCCGTGGTGTGGCCCGGGGCGGAGCTGGTGCGCGGGGACGTACCGCCCGCGTCGGCCCTCCTGGTGGCCGCGCTGGTCGCCGGGCCGGTCACGGCCGCTCTCGCGCTCCGCCGTGCCCGCCCCGTGGTGACTCTGATGCTGGTCGCCGCCGCCTGCGCGCTGGGGGCCGGGCCGTTGCCCGTCGGCGCGATGGCGGTCCTCGGGACCGCGGGGGTCGCGCTGGCCCTGTTCACGGTGGCGACCGAACGCGACACCTTCACCGCCGTACTGTGCGTCGTCGCGCTGGCCCTCTGGCAGCTGCTCCAGAACCTCAGCCTGCACGGGCTCAGCGACCGCGACGGGCTCGATCTCGTCCTGACCGCCCTGCTCTACGCCACCGCGTGCGGCACCGGTCTGCTCGTGCGGCGCACGCGTCGCGCACAGGGGACGGCCGAGCGGGTGCTGCGGCGCGCGGAGGCCGAGCGCCACCGGCTGCCGGCGGTCGAACGGCGCCGTATGGAACGCGAGCTGCACGACGTCAGCGCCCACCATCTGACCGCCGTGGTGGTCACGGCGGGGGCGGCGCTCGGACTGCGCGACCGGCGTCCGGAACTCGCCGAGGGAGCACTGGAGTTCGCGGCCGAGACCGGGCGCGAGGTGACCCGCGCGCTGGGCGCGGTGCGGGCGCCGGCTCCCTCGCGGGAGGAACTGCCCTCTCCGGAGGAGCGGTTGCGCGCCCTCGTCGCCGGGTTCCGTCGGCTGGACCAGCGGGTGGAGTGCGAGATCGATCCGCTGCCGGACGGTGCCGTGGCGGACGCGGCCTACGGCATCGTGCGCGAGGCGCTGACCAACGTCGCGCGGCACGCCCCCGGTGCCGCTACGAGCGTGCGGTGCCGGTACGGCGACACCCGCACCGAGGTCGTGGTCACGAGCGAGGCACCGCCGGCCGGTGCCGCGGCGCACGGCGCCAGTCTCGGCTCGGGGCGCGGCCAGGGCTTCCTGCGGTCCCGGGCGCGGGAGGCCGGCGGCACGCTGACCAGCGGTCCGACGGCGGAGGGCGGTTGGGAGGTGCGGGCGGTCCTGCCGGGGCGGTCCGCCGCGCCGGTGGAGGCGTCCGTGCCGCGGAGCTACCGTCTCGCCCAGGTGACGGCCGCGGTCGGGCTGTGCCTGCAACCACTGCTGCCGGTCCTGGTCGTCCGGTCGCAGACCACGTCGAGCGGGTCGCAGGTGTCGGCGGGTGTGCTGTTCGCGCTGCTGGCCGCGGCCCAGGCCGTCGCCCTGCTGTGGCTGCGGCGGGCGCCGCGCGCCGCCCAGGGCGTGCTGCTCGCTCTGGCCCCGCTGTGGCCGGTGGCGATGGCGCTGGGGGAGTACACCGGTCCCGTCGTCCTGCCGCCCGCGCTGAGCATGCTCGCCACGTGCGTGGCGCTCGCCGCGGACGCGGCCGTGCCCTCCCCCGACCGGCACGCACGGCGTCCGGGGGGCGTCCTCCCGGCCACCGTCGCCGTACACGCCGTCCCCCTGGCCGCCGTCGCCGTGCACGCCGTCGCGATGGGTGCCGCCGTCCTGGACCGCGGCACGGATCTCCCCGTCTGGACGGTCGCCGTGGGCGCGACGGCCGGCGTGGCCCTGGTGGTGGGCGCGGCCCGGTGGGCGGGAGCCGCGCGCGGGCGGCGGGACCGGGCCGCCCGTGGGGTGCGCGAGGAACGCCTCGCCGCCTGGACCGAGGAGGCCGTACGGGAGGCGTGGGCCGAGCGGCGCCGGATCGCGGCCGGTCTGGAGACCACGGTGCTGGCGCGCGCCGCCGACATGGTCGCGGAGGCGGAGGCGGGCCGGCTCGACACGGTCGCCGACCGCGCCCGTGAGGCCCTGGCCGCGATGCGCTCGCTGCTCGACACCGTCCGGGCGGGGGAGTCGGGGCGGACCGGGCCCGACCTGCGGCCGCAGCCCACCCTCCAGGCGCTCGACCTGCTCGCCCAGCAGTGCCGGGCCACCGGCCGCGAGGTGGAGATACGGCTCACCGACCGGGTACCCGAACGGTTGCCGACGGCCGTGGATCTGGCCGCCTATCACGCCGCCGAGACACTGCTCGCCGTCGGCGGAGAGGAGCCCGCGGTGCTCGAACTCGACTCCGACGGCGACACGTTGACCCTCACGGCCACCGGGGTGCCCCGCTCCGGCCGGCCCGTCGTACGGCAACGGCTGGCAGCCCGGGTCGCGGCGCTGGGCGGCACCCTGACCACGGGGGAACCGGGTGCGGTACGCCTCCGGTTGCCGCTTCCGGGTGCGCCGGTTCCCGAGTCCATGGGCGAGTCGACTTCTGAACCCACTCCCGAGTCCACTCCCGAGTCCACTCCTGAGCCCACTCCCGAGCCGACTGCGGAACCCCTTCCCGAGCGCGGCGACGAGGAGAGGGAGCGATGAGCGTCAGGGTGCTGGTCGTCGACGACCAAGGCGTCGTACGGGCCGGGTTCGCCGCCGTCATCGACGGCGAGGAGGACATGACGGTCGTCGGCGAGGCCGGTGACGGCGCCGGGGCGGTGCGGCTCGCCGGCGAACTGGCGCCGGACGTGGTCGTGATGGACGTACGGATGCCGGACCTGGACGGCATCGCCGCCACCCGGATCATCACCGGCCGGGAGAACGCGCCCCGGATACTGGTACTGACCACCTTCGACCTCGACGCGTACGTCTTCGACGCACTGCGCGCCGGCGCCTCCGGCTTCCTGCTGAAGGACGTGCACACCGCCGAACTCCTGCGGGGCATACGGGTGGTGGCGGCCGGGGACAGCGTGCTCGCCCCGTCCGCGACCCGCCGCCTCATCGACCACTACGCGTCCGGGGCGGGCCTCGCATCCCGGTCCGGGAGCGGCCCCCGCGAGCTGGGCAGCCTGACCCGCCGAGAACGGTACGTCCTCCTCCTGGTCGCCTCCGGGCTCGACGACGCGGAGATAGCCGGGCAGCTCGGCATCACCGTCGGCACCGTGAAGACCCACGTCAACGCGTTGCTCCACAAAATCGGGCTGCGCGACCGGGTCCAGGCGACGATCCTCGCCTACGACCTCGGCCTCGCCCGCCCGAACCTGCCCGGCACCCTCATCTGACCGACGGCCGACGGCCCGACGGCCCGACGGACCAACTGACCGACCGGCCACCCGCCCACCGGCGTCCACCCATCGACCGAGGAGTCCACCTGTGCCCGATGCCCACACCCACACCCACACCCACACCCATACCGATGGCGACGCCGGTCCCGATTCCGATTCCGGTCGCGGGAGATCCCTCCTCCGCCGACTGCGCCACGCGCTCGGTGACGTCGTCGCCCTCGTCTACCTGGCGGTCTGTGCCGTCCTGCTCGTGTGGGCGATCGTGGTGGCCGCGGCCGACGACTCGGGCGAGTCCATGGCGGCCGTCATCCCGCTGCTCGCCACCGCCCCGGGCAGCTTCCTGTTCCTCGTACTGCCGGACGGTGGCGCGATGCTGCTCCTCGCCGTCGTGCTCGGCGCGCTGATCAACGCCACGGTCATCGGCTGGTGTTCCCGCGCGCTGCGCCGTGGCGGCGGGCGCGGAACGGCGGCTTCCTGAGGCCGACCGCCGGGAGGCACACGGGGCCGCGACGACGGCGAGGCCTGCCCCTCAGGCACCCACGTCCCCCGAGCGGGGCACGATCAGGCCACGTCCCCGGAGCGAGGCACGATCAGGCCGGTCTCATAGGCGACGACGACCGCCTGCGCGCGGTCCCGGAGGCGGAGCTTGGCGAGGATGCGGGCCACGTGGGTCTTCACGGTCGCCTCGCTGAGACGGAAGCGGGCCGCGAGTTCCGCGTTGCTCAGGCCGCCGCCGAGGGCCTGGAGGACCTCCCGCTCCCGTGGGGTGAGGACCGACAGGTCGCGGTGCAGGGCGGTCGTACCGGAGCCGTGGGTGACGAAGCGTTCGACCAGGCGGCGGGTGATGGCCGGGGAGAGCAGCGCGTCCCCGGCACGGGTCAGGCGGACGGCCGCGACCAGGTGTTCCGGGGTGACGTCCTTGAGGAGGAAGCCGCTGGCGCCCGCGGTGAGGGCGGCGTAGACGTAGCGGTCCAGGTCGAACGTGGTCAGCATGACGACGCGGGGCGCCGGGTCGGGCACCGCGCCGGACAGGATGCGCCGGGTGGCTTCCAGACCGTCCGTGCCGGGCATGCGGATGTCCATCAGCACCAGGTCGGGCCGGGTGCGGTGGACCGCCTCGACGGCCTGATCCCCGTCGGCGGCCTCGGCGACGACGTCGATCCCGTCGGCCGCCAGGATCATGCCGAAGCCGGTGCGGACCAGCGCCTGGTCGTCGGCGATCACGACGCGGAGCGGATCGGTCATGAAGGTTCCCCGGTCGGGAGGACCGCGTCCACGCGGTAGCCCCCGGTGGGGCGGCCGTCCGCGCGGAGGGTGCCGCCGTGCAGGGACACACGTTCGCGCAGGCCGGTCAGACCGCGGCCGGTGCCGGTCCCGGCCGAAGGGGAGGCCGTCCCACCGGTGTCGGTCACCACCACATGCAGGGCGTCGGGAGTGTGCTCCAGGACCACCCGGACCGTCGCACCCGCCGCATGCTTCACCGTGTTGGTCAGCGCCTCCTGCACCACGCGGTACGCGGTGAGGCCGACGCCCGCGGGCAGCGGCACCGGGGTTCCCGTGACGGTCAGTTCGACGAGTACGCCGGTGGCGCGGACCCGCCCGACCAGTGCCGGGACCTGGGACAGGTCGGGCTGCGGGGCCAGGTCGGCGCCGGGCTCCGCGTTCGCGCCGATCCCGGGGTCCTCGTCGGAGGGTGTCAACAGACCCATGACCTGCCGCAGTTCGGACAGCGCCGTGCGCCCGCCCGCCTCGACGGCCAGCAGCGCCTCGCGGGCCCGGTCGGGCGCGGCGTCCATCACCTTGCGCGCCGCGCCCGCCTGGATCACCATCACGCTCACATTGTGGGTGACGATGTCGTGCAACTCCCGTGCGATACGGGCCCGCTCGCTGTCCAGCGCGAGCCGGGTCGCGGCCTCCTGCCGTACCTCCAGGGCGTGCACCCGCTGCTTCCAGACGTGGGTCGCGTTCGCCCCCAGGCCCACGCCGGCCAGCAGCAGGAAGGGAACCACGGCGGGAGTGACGTACGGGAAGTTCTCCTCGGAGAACGCCGCGATCAGACCGGCGCCCATGAGCACACCGGCGAGCGCGCGCAGCCGGTGCGGGCTGTAGACGGCGGCGCTGTACGCGGCGACCACGCAGGACAGGAACGTGTAGACGGTCGTGTCGCCCGCGCCCAGCCGCTGGTTGAGGAGCAGCGTCGTGACGATCACGGCCCCGAAGGCCGTCAGCGGATACCGACGGCGGGCGGCCAGCGGCAGGGCGGTCAGCGCCGCCAGGACGAGTTGCCAGGGTTCGAGATGCCCGACCGGGCCGAGGTCCGGAACCCAGCCCGCGGGCGGCGGAGGCGGTACCGGTACCGGTACCGGCCCCTGGAAGAGAGGCACCTTCCCCGGCGGTACGACCATGCCCGCGTCGCCCTGCCGTACCGCGGTGCCCACCGTGCACGCCGCCAGCACGACGGCGAGGATCACGTCGGCCGTCCACATCCACCGGGACGGTCGCGGCAGCGGCCCCGCGGCCGGCAGCAGCGCCGACGCACCGGACCCGCGCAGCACCGAGGCCGCCGACCCGCGCCACCCCGACGCACCGGACCCGCGCAGCACCGCAGGCCGCCGACCCGCGCCACCCCGGCGCCA
>NZ_MPOH02000019.1:806825-833220 GCF_001896135.2 Streptomyces phaeoluteigriseus | reverse complement strand
ACCACCCCCGCCCGCACCCACCGCCCCGCGCAACCTTCGCCACCTCCCGCCTCAACTCCCCCACCCCCGGCCCACTTCCACCGGCCGCACCGCCACCCTCCGCTCCCTCCACCGCTCCCTCGCCGCGGAGCCGCCGGCCGGCACGGGAGCGCTCACCGTCATCAGCGGTATGGCCGGCGTGGGCAAGAGCGCCCTCGCCCTGCATGTGGCCCACACCCTGAAGGAACGTTTCCCTGACGGTCAGCTCTACGTCAACCTGCACGGCGCCACCCCCGGCATGACCCCCCTCACCGCGGGTCAGGCCCTCACCGCCCTCCTCCGCGACCTCGGCACCGACCCTCGGCAGATCCCCGAACACCCGGACGCGGCATCGGCGTTGCTGCGCACCCTGCTCGCGCCGACCCGCACTCTTCTGGTGCTGGACGACGCCGCACACGCCGCCCAGGTACGCCCGCTGCTCCCGGCCGGCCGTGGCTGCGCGGTGATCGTCACCAGCCGCTCGCTGCTCACCGCCCTGGACGGCGCCCACCGCTTCCCCCTGGCGCCCCTGTCCGACGAGGAGAGCGCGGCCCTGCTGCGCGCGGTGTCGGGACGCGACGGTCTCGGCCCCGGGCACCCCCTCGTCGGCCTCACCGGCCGCCTCCCGCTCGCCCTGCGCGTCGTCGCCGCCCGCCTCGCCGCCCGCCAGGCCCTCACCCCGGACGTCCTGGCGGGCCAACTCGCCGAGACGGAAAGCCGGTTGTACCACCTGGAGTACGACGACCTCAGTGTGCGCCGCTCCCTCGCCGTCGCGCACGACGCGCTCGCCGCCTCCGACCGCGAGGCCGACCGCGACGCCGCCCTCGCGCTCCGCCGCATCGGCGCCCTCGACCTCCCCGCCTACGGCGTGCCGCTGCTCGCCCGTCTCACCGGCACCGACGGGCGCCGGGCCGAGGCCGCCCTCGACCGCCTCGTCGACGTCGCCCTCCTGGAGGAGACGGCGTACGGCCGCTACGCCCCCCACGACCTCGTGCGGGACTTCGCGCGCGAACTGGGGGAGAGCGCCGACGGCGACAGCGCCGCTGACGGCGACGGAGCCGCCGTCCCGAGGGCGGCGCCCTGGGCTGGTACGCCGCCGTCGCCGAACGCGCCCTCACGGCCATCGTCGAACCGGGCCTCGACCAGGACGACCGCCGTCTGCCCACCACCGCCCAGCCGCCCGGACACGCGGACCGGGTGCGGGACGTGCCGCCCTTCAGCGGTCCCGAGGAGGCCTTCGCCTGGGGCGACAGCGAACTGGAGAACATCGTCGCGCTGGTGGAGGACGCCACGAACGACGCCCACGGCACCGCCGACGACCACGCCCCCCTCGTCTCCACCCTCCTGCGCCTGCTCTTCCCCTACCTCCACCGCAGCGGCCGGGTCGCCGAGACGGAGACGCTCGGGCGGACCGCCCTGCGGGTGGCGCGACGGCTCGGCGACGAGGCCGCCGAGGCCTACGCGCTGGGCGATCTCGCGGGTCTGCACTTCCTGACCGGCCGCCAGCAGGACGCCCTCGCCCTCACCGACCGGGCCCTGACGATCTGGCGGCGCCTCGACCGGCTCTCCTGGATCCGGCGCTGCCTCAACAACCGGGGCCTGCTGCTGGAAGGCCTCGGCCGCTACGAGGAGTCCGGCCTCGCTCTGCGGCAGAGCCTGGAGTACTCGCGCCAGCTCGACGACCGGCACGGCGAGGCCGTCACCCACAGCCACCTCGGCAACCTGTACGAGCACACCGACCCGCGCGCCGCCATCGAGCAGCACAGGCTCTCGCTCGCCATCGGGGACGAGATCGGGGCCGTACTCGTGCAGCACTCGGCGCACTGCAACATCGGCTACGCGCATCTGACCCTCGGTGAACCGGCCGCCGCACGGCCGCACTTCGAGGAGAGCCTGCGCATTCTCGGCGGCCACAGCGACTGGCACGGCGAGTCCCAGTCCCGGCTCGGCCTGGTCCGCGCGCTGCGCCTGCTGGGCCGCACCGGTTCCGCCGTCCGCGAGTGCGCCGAGCTGCTGCGCCGCGCCGACGCCCGCGCCGACCACTACACCGGCGCTCTGGCCCGCCACCAGCACGGTCTCCTGCTGCGCGCGCGGGGCAGGCCGGAGCGGGCGGTCAAGGAGTGGCGGCGGGCGCTGGCCGCGCTGGACGGCACGGACGAGAAGGCCGTCGTGGGGGAGCTGAGGGAGCTGCTCGCCGGGGCGGGGTGATCACTTGGCGTCGGCATAGCACTCCACGATCGCCGTGGTGAACGGGAACCGCACCTGCGTCCGGCCGAACGTCAGCCGTCCGGCCAGGTCCGACGCCTCCCGGATCGCGGCGACGACCGTCTCGGCCTCCTCCTCGGGGCAGTGCACGATCACCTCGTCGTGCTGGAAGAAGACCAGCTCGGCCGCCATGCCCGCGCAGGTCTGCCGCAGCGCGGCGAGCAACAGCAGGGTCCAGTCGGCCGCGCTGCCCTGGACGACGAAGTTGCGGGCGAAGCGGCCCCGGGCGCGGGCGTCGCTGGAGGCGTATCCGGGCACCCACTGGCGGGCCCCGGGAGGGTCCTCGTCCCCGGCCGGGATGCCCGCCTCCTCCGCCGTGTCCTCCCCGGTCCCGGCCGCGGGCGGGCAGGTCCGTCCCAGCCAGGTGCGCACCAGCCGGCCCTCCTCGCCGGCCCGTGCCGCGTCGTCGACGTAGGCCACCGCGCGCGGGAAGCGGCGGCGGAGCGCGGCGAGGTTCTTCAGGCCGTCACCGGAGGTCTGGCCGTAGACCGCGCCGAGCACGGCGAGCTTGGCCTGTGCGCGGTCGCCGGAGAAGGCGCGCTCGGAGACGGCCTGGTAGAGGTCGCTCTCCCGGCCGGCCACCTCCATCAGCCCCGGATCGCGGGAGATCGCCGCGAGGACGCGCGGTTCCATCTGGTCGGCGTCGGCGACGACGAGCCGCCAGCCGGGGTCGGCGACCACGGCCCGCCGGATCACCTTGGGGATCTGGAGGCCGCCCCCGCCATTGGTCACCCAGCGGCCGGTGACGGTGCCGCCCGCGAGGAACTCGGGGCGGAAGCGGCCGTCGCGCACCCAGTCCTGGAGCCAGGACCAGCCGTGCGCGACCCAGATGCGGTACAGCTTCTTGTACTCGATCAGTGGCTTCACGGCCGGGTGGTCGATCGACTCGAGTTCCCAGCGGCGGGTGGACCTGACCCGGATGCCGGCCTGGGCGAACGCCTTGACCACGTCGGCGGGCAGGTCCGGCCGCACCCGGCGCCCGAACGCCGCCGACACCTCGTCCGCGAGTTCGGCGAGGCGGCGGGGCTCGCCGCCGCCCGCGTACCGCTCGCCGAGCAGGTCGTGCAGCATCTCGCGGTGGACGCCGGCGCTCCAGGGCAGCCCCGCGCGGTTCATCTCGGCGGCCACCAGCATCCCCGCCGACTCGGCCGCCGTCAGCAGTCGCATCCGCTCCGGGTGCTCCGCCAGGTCGTGCCGCCGCTGCTGCTCGGCGTAGACCGCGAGGAGGTCGGCCAGCGGGAGGGCGGTGGCCTGCGGCTCGAAGAGCGAGGACTGCGCGCCGGGCTCGGCGGCGCGCTGCGGCGGGTCCGGCGGGACCGGGCCGCCGCGCAGCCGGGCCAGGGCGGCGGCGGCCGAGCGGGGCTCCCCGGTGCCGCCCCTCGTGACCGAGGAGGAGGGTCTCGGCGTCCTCGACGTCGTAGCACCGCTCCACTCGCACCCCCGCGGCGAGCAGACGCGGATACACCTCCGCCGTGGACCGCCACACCCACCGGCCGACGTCCGGCCGGGCCCGGACCGCCGCCGCCAGGTCCGGCTCGCGGACCACGGGGCCCGCGGGCAGCCCGTCCGGACCGAGGGGGGCCAGCTCCGCGCCACCGCCCTCGGCCGGAGCCAGTGCCCAGCGTTCGGCCATGCTGCGAGTGTCGCAGGGGGGTCTGACATCGGGCCGGAGCGACGGCCGGGGTCCGCCGCCGACCTCAGGCGTCCCGCTGTTCCTCCCGCGCCCCCACGATCTCGGCCAGCGTCTCCTCGACGTACCGCTCGACGCCCGCCTTGTCGACACCGAGCCCGCTGAGGACGCCCTCGCCGTTCTCGAACTCCAGCAGGGCCAGCAGGATGTGCTCGGTGCCGATGTGGTTGTGGCCGAGGCGCAGGGCCTCGCGGAAGGTGAGTTCGAGGACCTTCTTGGCGTCCGAGCCGTAGGGGACGAGTTCGGGAACCTCGTCGGCGGCGGGCGGCAGCGCGGCGGTCGCGGCCTCGCGCACGGCCTCCGGGGTGACCCCCTGCGCGGCGAGCGCCTTGACCGCGAGGCCCTCCGGTTCGGCGAGCAGGCCGAGGACCAGGTGGGCGGGCAAACCCTCGGAGTTGCCGGCCGTCTTGGAGGCGGTGTGGGCGGCCATGACGGAGTTCCGCGCGCGCGGGGTGTACCGGCTGAAGCCCTGGCTGAGGTCGAGGTCGGCCGACTCCTTGGGCACGAACCGCTTCTGCGCGGCCTGCCGGGTCACGCCCATGCTCCGGCCGATGTCGGTCCAGGAGGCTCCCGAACGCCGGGCCTGGTCGACGAAGTGGCCGATCAGGTGGTCGGCCACGTCCCCGAGGTGCTCGCCGGCGATGACGGCGTCCTGGAGCTGTTCCAGGGGTTCCGGGTGAACCTTCTTGATGGCGTCGATGAGGTCGTCGAGACGGATGGAGGACGTGGGATCCTGTCGCGAAGTCATGTGTCAACCGTAAGTTGACACCCCCGGACTGTCAACTCTTGGTTGACAGTCTCGGGCCGCCACGCGCGCGTGGCACGATCCATGGGTGAGCAGCACGCCCAGCACCGTCGAGCGCGCCTTCCGGGCAGCCCTCTACGACGACACCGACACCGCCCTCGACACCGGCGCCTCCCTGCTGGCCGCCGACCCGGCCGCGGACGCCGAACTCGACCGGCGCGGCGAGGAGTTCCTGGCAGCGGCCTGGCGCCGCGGCTGGCAGCCCGCGGACCTCGTACGCCTCGTGCGCCGCGACCTGGAGGACACCCACGTACGACTGCTCGCGGCGCTGATCCACGCACAGGCGCCGCACGACCGGGCGCGCGGCCGGCGCTGGTCGGCCCAGCTCGAGGAGCTGCCCACCGAGCCCTCGCCCCGCACCGGCGACCGCTTCTCCCACGCCACGGCGGTCCTGGAGCTGTACCGGCTGCTGCTGCGGCTGCCCACGCTCGAACCCCTTCAGGAGGCGAGCGGACGGCCGCGCTCCGACTCGCGGATGCTCACCCGCATCCGCGCGCTGCTCGCCAAGGCGGAGGCGACCGGGTTTCCCGAGGAGGCGGAGGCGCTCACCGCGAAGGCGCAGGAGCTGATGGCCCGGCACAGCGTCGACGAGGCGCTGCTCGACGCGGCGGCTCCGGCGCCGGACGCGCCCGGCGCCCGTCGCGTCGGCGTCGAGCCGCCGTACGAGCAGGCCAAGGCGGTGCTGCTGGACGCGGTCGCCGGCGCGAACCACTGCCGGGCCGTGTGGAACGAACCTTTCTGCTTCTCCACGGTCGTCGGCTTCGAGGCCGACCTGGAGGTGGTGGAGCTGCTCTACACCTCGCTCCTGGTGCAGGCCCGGACCGCGATGACGAAGGCGGAGGCGGCTCAGCGGGCGGGTGGCCGCAGACGCACGAAGAGCTTCCGCCAGTCGTTCCTGGCCGCCTACGCCCACCGCGTCGGCACCCGTCTGGCCGCCGCGGCCGCGACTCCGGTCACCGCCGACCTCCTCCCGGTCCTGGCCTCCCGGGAGGTGGCGGTCACGGCGGCCACGGACCGCCTCTTCCCGCGGACGACCACCACCCGCCTGCGAGGCGTCACCGACGAGGCGGGCTGGACGGAGGGCGCCGAGGCGGCGGACCGGGCCCAGGTCCACTCCCGCCCGCACCTGCCCTGACGGGAAGACCCGGGCAGGCGACCGGACGCGGCAGCCCCCGGAACCAGACAGAGCAACCAGACCGAGCAACCAGTCCGAGGAATCAGTCCGGGGAACCAGTCCGGGGAACCAGTCCGAGGAACCAGTCCGAGGAATCAGTCCCCCGCCACCTGGAAGGCGCTCACCGAGGCGTCCGGCACGTCGCCGTCCTTGAGGGCGACCGCGCCGTAAGACCAGTCCAGGCTCTCGGTGGCGGAGGCGTCGGGCAGGCCGTACTTGAGGGTCTTGACGGCGAGGCTGCCGTCGCCGTCCTCGCCGCGGGCGTAGGTGATCGTGAACGAGGCGGTGCCCTGCTCGGCGAGGGGCAGCGGCTGGGACTCGGCGGCCTCGTCGCGGGGGACGGCGACGGTGGTGCCGTCGGCCTCCAGCTCGACCTCCGGGAAGCCGTCCAGAGTGCACTCCTTGCCGCCGTTGGTGATCGTGACGGTCACGTTGCCGGTGTCCCCGGCGGCGGGGGCGGCGTTCACGGCACCGGCCGCCATGGTCAGATCACCGGCGGCGCAGGCGGTGCCGGAAGCGGACGAGGCCTTGCTCTCCCCGTCGCCGGAGGCGTTGTCGTCCCCGCCCCCGCAGGCGGTGAGCAGGAAGGCGGCGGCGAGAGCGGTAACGGTGATCGGAACGGCGCGCATGAGTGTGGTCCCTACGGTTACGTGACGGTGCTCGGAGGATCATCACGCATGAACGCCCTCTTCCGCCGCACGCCCCCGCCCTCGTGCCCGCCCTCGTGATCGCTTCGCTATCCCGGACCGGCCGTCGGCAGCCCGGACGGCCACTGCCCGCCCTCCGCCTTGGTGTACGTCTCCTTGCCGGCCGCGCCGTCCCAGGTGATCCGGAGGCTCTTGCCGTCGGCGGAGTCGACCATGCCGGTCGTCCGGTCCTTCTTCCCGCTCGCGCAGGTGAGCCGGATCATCGTCATGTCGGCCTCCTTGCCGGCGGTCCCGCTGCACACGGTCCCGCCGGTCGCGAAGAGGGCGGCCTGCTCCCCGGTGATGATGAGGGCGACGGCCCGGCCGTCCGCCGTGGTGAGCCAGCTCCCCTCCAGCTCGCCGGAGGCCGTGACCGGGGCGGAGGAACCGCTCGTCCCGCCACTGGCGCCCCCGGTGTCCGAGCCGGACGTGACACTCGGCGTGGCCGAGGACGAGCCGTCGGAGTCACCGCCGCCGCTGCACGCGGCCAGCGTGAGCGCCCCCGCCAGCGCGGCGGCGGTCACGGCAGCCCGCGCCCCCCGGCGGGACGTCCCGCGCGTGGGACGCGGGGTGGGCGAGGGGCGCGAGAAGTTCGCCGAAGTCACTGCGGGCTCCCAAGCTGTAGCCGGACGGCCGGATCGACCGGAAGAACCGGAAAGAACCGGAGGGACCGGCAGCAAGCTACCAGCCGGGAAACAAGGGAGGCCCGCCCCCGACGAGATCGCCGGACGGCGCGAGCCTGCGGACCTCACCAGGAGGCCTTGCGCACCCCCGGCAGATACCCCGCGTGCGCCTGTCCCCGCAGGTTCACCCGGGACAGCCCGAACGCCCGGTGGTATCCGCGCGGTCGCCCGTCCACCTGGTCCCGGTTGCGCACGCGCGTGGCGCTCGCGTCCCGCGGCTGCCGGCGCAGCTCCCGTTGCGCGGCCAGCCGTTCCGCCTCCGTCGACGACGGCCGCCGGACGATCTCCTTCAGCTCGGCCCGCCGCTCGGCGTACCGGGCGACGACCTCCTGCCGCTGTTCGTTCTTCGCGATCTTGCTCTTCTTCGCCATCAGACCCGCACCCCCCGCGCCCGGATCCGGGCGACGGCCGCCTCGACGCCGATCACGTCGACCGTCTTGATCCCCTTCGTGCTCAGCCGCAGCCGTACCTGACGGCCCTCGCTCGGCAGCCAGTACCGCTTGGACTGGATGTTGGGGTCGAAGCGGCGCGAAGTGCGCCGGTGGGAGTGGGAGATGCGGTTGCCGAAGCCCGGCTGGGCGCCGGTCAGCATGCAGTGCGCGGACATGGGTGACGTACCTCTCCTCGAAGTCAGATGCTAATGGAATTCATTTTCAGTAAGGTAGCAGCATGGCACGCAACGAACTGCGCCCGGTCATCAAGCTCCGCTCCACCGCGGGCACCGGCTACACGTACGTCACCCGCAAGAACCGCCGCAACGACCCGGACCGCATGACCCTGCGCAAGTACGACCCCACCGTCGGCCGCCACGTCGACTTCCGAGAGGAGCGCTGACCAGCCATGCGAGAGGGAATCCACCCGCCCTACGGTCACGTCGTCTTCCGCGACCGCGCCGCCGGCCACGCCTTCCTCACCCGCTCCACGATGAGCAGTGAGAAGACGGTCGAGTGGGAGGACGGCAACACCTACCCCGTCGTGGACGTCGAGATCTCGGACGTCAGCCACCCCTTCTACACCGGCACCGCCCGCGTCCTGGACACGGCCGGCCGCGTGGAGCGCTTCGAGCGCCGGTTCGGGAAGCGGGGCGGGGCGTGAGTCTGCCGGTGGTGATCGTCGGCGGACTGCACGCCGAGGCCCGCCGGACGACCGTCGCGCGGCTGCTCGCCGACGTCCCCGGCAGCGTGGCGCTCCACCACGACCTGGCGACGGCGGCGGCCGGCACGGTCGTCCGCACGATCCGGGACGCCGAGGGCATCCTCTCCGCGAGCGAGACGCCGCTGGTCAACGACTGCGCCTGCTGCGCCCTGCGCGAGGACCTCGTGCCCGAGCTGCTCCGTCTCGCCGGCGACCCGGCCACCCGGCTGGCGGTCGTCGAGCTGTGGGACTCGGTCGAGCCCAAGGCGATGGCGGAGGTGGTCGTCGCCGGCGGCCTCACGGTCACGGGCGTGATCGCCGCCGTCGACCCGGCGCTCCTGCTGCCGTACCTCGGCAACGGCGACGACCTCGCCGACCGCGGCCTCGCCGCCGCGGCCACCGACCAGCGGACCGTCGCCGACACCTTCGCCCGGCAGCTGGAGTACGCCCCGGTGCTCGCCGTCGTCGACTCCCCGGAGGCCGACGAGGAGGACCGCGAGCTGCTGGCCCAGCTCCACCCGACGGCCCGCCGGGTCCCCGTCCGGGGCGGCCACCTCGGGGACCCGGCGGGGGCATCCGGACGTGCACAGGGTGAGCCGCGCTCGCCGCTGGTCGCCGCCGCGTTCGCCGGCTTCGACGTGGAGGCCGCCGCCGCGGCCCAGCACCCGGCCTGCGCCCTGCTCCCCGCGGAGGCCGACGCGCACGGCGTCACCACCTTCGTCTGGCACCGCCGCCGCCCCTTCCACCCGGAGCGGCTGTACGCGGCGCTGGAGGACCTGACCTGTGCCGCCGCCCGCAGCCGAGGCCGGTTCTGGCTGGCCGACAAGCCGGACGTGCTGCTCCACTGGGACGCGGCCGGCGGAGCCCTGTGCGTGGAGTCCGCGGGCCCCTGGCTGGCCTCGCTGCCGGACGCGGCCTGGGAGATGCTCCCGCCGGTGCGCCGGGCCGCGGCAGCCATGGACTGGCACCCCGAGCACGGCGACTGCTGTCAGCACCTGGTCTTCACCTCGCCCGGCCTCGACCGGGACGGACTCCACGAACTGCTGGAGTCCTGTCTGCTGACCGACGCCGAGTACGCCGCCGGGCGCGACGCCTGGAAGCGGCTGCCGCCCGCCTTCGACACCCTCCTGGAGGTCTGACCCGTGCCCCGCAAGAGCGAACGCAAGCCCGTCAAGAACCGGCCCAACCCGCTGGATCAGGCCGGAATCACCTACATCGACTACAAGGACACCACCCTGCTGCGGAAGTTCGTCTCCGACCGCGGCAAGATCCGCAGCCGCCGGGTCACCGGGGTCTCCGCCCAGCAGCAACGCCGCCTGGCACGGGCCGTCAGGAACGCCCGCGAGATGGCGCTGCTGCCGTACAGCACCCGCTGACACCTCGGCGAACTCCGGTCATCTGCGTACGATCGCTCCCCTCATCACCGTACGACGTACTCGCTGTTCGTACGAGGAGAAGCGCACCCGCCGTCCAAGCGTCCTGGCGGGATGGCCCGCCCCGATATCCGTCAACCGGCCGCCTCCTGGGACCTGTCAGGAGACGGGACCGGCCTCGCCCCCGCGGCCGACACCTCTGTCGCCCACGGGGGCGAGGCCGTTTCGCGGCGGGGAGTCGGAGGCCGGGGTCCTGGCCTGTTCGCGGCGGGGGCGGCGACGGGGCGGACGGCTGCCATGCTGTCGATGCCGGGTTCGCCGGAGGCTGCCCGCCGGCCCGACGGGGTGCCGAGTGGAGGGCCGGCGTCCGGCCGGGCGGGGGCGATCCGGCCGCCCGCCGCTGCCCGCGCCGGGGTCGGTCGGCCGAACCGTGTCCGGGACGACGGAACATCGAGGGCACCCGATGCGTCTCTTCCTGTGCACGAGTGGTTCGATCCGTACTACCTGTCCTGCCCGTCCTGCCGCAGGCCACCCAGGAGAACCGGTGGCCGCATGTGGTGCGGGCCCGGGGGCAGACGCGCGAAGGGCCCCAGCACCGTTCCGGGCTCGGTAAAGCAGGCGTCAAAGCTGTAACCACGTAGGCACCCCGCGTGCACGTGCATCTGCTCATGCAGGCGCACGTGAACGGGGCTATGATCCGGAACAGTTGACCACGGCATCTATGGCCACACGAGCCAGTGCACCACCAGGGAGCGACCTGTGGACCACGACGTTGACGGGGGGCACGACGTGTACAACGGCATGGCGGCCACACAGCTGTACGGCGTTGCCTGGCAGAAGAGCCGGCACAGCAACTCTCAGGGATCCTGCGTCGAGTTCGCGCGACTGCCCGGCGGTGAAGTGGCCGTGCGCAATTCGCGCTTCCCGGACGGTCCGGCGCTCGTCTACACGCGGGCCGAGATCGAGGCGATGCTCCTGGGCATCAAGGACGGCGAGTTCGACCACCTGATCGTCGGCTGACGGCGGTCCGTCCCTCCGTGCGACGTGCCGGGAAAAACGGTGCACAAGGACTCGCGACGCGCGTAGAACCGCGGCACCGGAAGGTGCCGCGGTTCGTCATTCGGCGGGGGCGCGCAGCCGGAACAGTGCCCAGACGACCTTGCCGCCCAGGTTCGGGGAGAGTGGGTGCCAGCCCCAGCCCTCGGCGAAGGAGTCGACGAGGAACAGGCCGCGGCCCGACTCCGCCGCGAAGTCGTCCACCTCACGCGGCAGGGGACTGTCGTGACCGGGGTCGCGCACCGCGCACACCACCCGCTCGGTCCACCGCAGCAGGTGCAGCCGCACGGGCGGCCGCTGCTCGGGCACGCACGCGGTGGCGTCGGACGGCAGCCCGTGCCGCAGGGCGTTGGTCACCAGTTCCGAGACCACCAGACATATGTCGTCGAACCGCTCGCCCACATCCCACTGGCCCAAGGTTTTCCTGGTGAACTGGCGTGCCTCGCGCACCGCTTCGAAGCGGGCCGGCAGGGCGCAGGAGGCCGCGTCGGACACGGCCGCGGGATCAAGCGGCGGAAGGCCCCGCCGTAACGGCTCGAGCATGGTCGATCCATTCGTCCCCATGCGAGGCACTCCCGGGATTCGCGGTCGTTGCGATGCAGCGGTGGCGCGGGACCATGGTTTCCGATGCGAAGGGCAGATGCAAGGGCAGATGCACGTGCACGTGACCGAAATGGACCCGCCCGTACCGCTTCTTGGCCATTTTTTCCGCCATCCTCCTGCAGTTGGCGAACACTTCCCTTGCTTTCTGCTCACCCTTCCCTCGCGCAGCAGCATGTGTACCCTGTGGCTTTTTTCCATCTCTGTAATCGGGCGAGTACTGCTCGAAGTGTTTTAGTGGCAGACTGCGGGCCCTGAGGACGGTTGGGGAGGCTGGCGAACGTGAGCGCGGGAGAGCCCGGATCGGTGGTGCGGCGGATGCTGCTCGGCTCGCAACTTCGGCGACTGCGTGAGGCACGCGGCATCACACGCGAGGCGGCGGGGTACTCGATCCGGGCGTCGGAGTCGAAGATCAGCAGGATGGAACTGGGCCGGGTGAGTTTCAAGACCCGTGACGTCGAGGATCTGTTGACGCTGTACGGCATCGCGGACGACGCCGAACGCCAGGCGCTCGTCGGACTCGCCCGCGAGGCCAACGTGGCTGGCTGGTGGCACAGTTATTCGGACGTGCTGCCCAACTGGTTCCCCACCTACGTGGGCCTGGAGGGCGCCGCCTCCCTGATCCGGGCGTACGAGGTCCAGTTCGTGCACGGCCTGCTCCAGACCGAGGCGTACGCGCACGCGGTCGTACGGCGCGGGATGAAGGGCGCGAGCGCGGCCGACGTCGACCGGCGGGTGGCCCTGCGCCTGGAGCGCCAGAAGTACCTCGTCGCCGAGAACGCCCCCGACTTCCACATCGTCCTGGACGAGGCCGCCCTGCGCCGGCCCTATGGCGACCGCGAGGTCATGCGCGAGCAGCTTCAGCACCTGATCGAGATCTCCGAGCGGCCCAACGTACGGCTCCAGGTCATGCCGTTCAGCTTCGGCGGGCACTCCGGTGAGTCCGGCGCCTTCACCATCCTGAGCTTCCCGGAGTCCGACCTCTCGGACGTCGTCTACCTGGAACAGCTCACCAGCGCCCTCTATCTGGACAAGCGCGAGGACGTCGCCCAGTACGAGCAGGCACTGAAGGAACTCCAGCAGGACAGCCCCGGCCCCGACGAGAGCCGGGACCTGCTGCGCGGGCTGATCCAGCTCTCGTAGCGTTCGTGCGGCTCTTGTGGGGTTTCCCCTCGGGAAACCCAGGAGTGCCCCAAGTGGTACCCCAACTCCCTTGAAACACCCGTACGATGACGTGTGATCAGATCGTGATGCCGATCGCAGCCGATCGCAGCAGGGGATTGAGGGATCACATGTCGTCGTACTTCACAGACCTGGCCCAGCAGTACATCGACGGTAAGTGGCGTCC
Organism: Streptomyces phaeoluteigriseus; assembly: GCF_001896135.2. Classification (GTDB taxonomy): domain Bacteria; phylum Actinomycetota; class Actinomycetes; order Streptomycetales; family Streptomycetaceae; genus Streptomyces; species Streptomyces phaeoluteigriseus. The sequence continues at coordinate 820,388 of NZ_MPOH02000019.1, read as the reverse complement.
AGGGACCGGGTCCTGGGACATCATCGACTTCAATCCCTACAACGGCGAGAAGGTCGCGTCGATCACCATAGCCACCGTCGGCGAGGTCGACGAGGCCTACCGTGCCGCCGCCCGCGTCCAGAAGGAGTGGGCGGCCACCAACGCCTACGCCCGCCGCTCGGTCTTCGAGAAGGTGCTGCGACTGGTCGAGGAGCGCGAGGCGGAGATCAGCGAGGTCCTCGTCGACGAGGCCGGCGGCACGTTCGGCAAGGCCGCCTTCGAACTCCACCTGGCCAAGGAGTTCCTGCGCGAGTCGATCCACCTGGCGCTGCGCCCGGAGGGCCGGATCCTCCCCTCGCCGATCGACGGCAAGGAGAACCGCGTCTACCGCGAGCCGGTCGGCGTCGTCGGCGTGATCAGCCCCTTCAACGTGCCCTTCCTGCTGTCGTTGAAGTCGGTCGCCCCCGCGCTGGCCCTCGGCAACGGCGTGGTGCTCAAGCCGCACCAGAACACCCCGATCTCCGGCGGCACTATCATCGCCAAGCTCTTCGAGGACGCGGGCCTGCCCCCGGGCCTGCTGAACGTCGTCGTCACCGACATCGCCGAGATCGGCGACGCCTTCCTGGAGCACCCGATCCCCCGCGTCATCTCCTTCACCGGCTCCGACAAGGTCGGCCGGCACGTCGCCACCGTCGCCGCCTCGCACTTCAAGCGGTCCATCATCGAACTCGGCGGCAACAGCGCCTTCGTCGTCCTCGACGACGCAGACGTGGACTACGCGGTCGACGCCGCCGTCTTCAGCCGCTTCGTCCACCAGGGGCAGGTCTGCATGGCCGCCAACCGCATCCTGGTCGACCGCTCGCTCGCCGACGAGTTCACCGAGAAGTTCGTCGCCAAGGTGAAGACGCTGAAGTCCGGCGACCCGCGCGACCCGCAGACCCTCATCGGCCCGGTCATCAACTCCTCGCAGGCCGAAGCCGTCTCCGGCGTCGTCGACCAGGCCATCGCCGAGGGCGCCACCGCCCTGCTGCACGGCACGACCACCGACAATCTCGTCGAGCCCTCCGTGCTGAGCGACCTGCCCGCCGACTCCGCCCTGCTCCAGCAGGAGGTCTTCGGCCCGGTGGTCTTCATCAACACCTTCGACGGCGAGGAAGAGGCCGTACGCCTCGTCAACGACACCCCCTACGGGCTCAGCGGCGCCGTCCACACCGGCGACATCGAGCGCGGCGTCGGCTTCGCCAAGCAGATCGTCACCGGGATGTTCCACGTCAACGACGCCACGGTGCACGACGAGCCGATCGTGCCGTTCGGCGGCGAGAAGAACTCCGGCGTGGGCCGCCTGAACGGCGAGACGACCCTGGAGGCCTTCACGACGACGAAGTGGATCTCGGTCCAGCACGGTCGCAGCCGGTTCCCCTTCTAGGCCCGCCTTCCCCTTCCAGGCCCGCCTTCCCGGCGGGCCTTGGGGACGCCCTCAGGCCTGCCGCCCCGTTCCGGCCGATTCCCTCTCCGGGGTCCGGCCGGTTCTGCCCCCCGCTCCCGGCCCGTTGACCCCGCGGGTTCCGGGCGGCCTAATCTGGACGCCATGTCAGCGATCCGTCTCCTCGTGCTGGGCTCGGTGCGTCAGCACGGGCGGGCCCACGGCTACCAGGTCCGCAACGACCTGGAGTACTGGGGCGCCCATGAGTGGTCCACCGCCAAACCGGGCTCGATCTACCACGCCCTGAAGCAGATGGCGAAGCAGGGACTGCTGCACGCGCACGAGATCGCCCCCTCCACCGCGGGCGGCCCGCCCCGCACCGAGTACGAGATGACCGAGCAGGGCACCGAGGAGTACTTCCGGCTGGTGCGCGAGTCGCTGACCGCGTACGACCAGAAGATGGACGTGAAGTCGGCGGCCCTCGGCCTCATCGTGGACCTGCCGCGCGCCGAGGCGGTGTCGCTGCTGAAGGAACGGGTCCGCCGCATCGAGGAGTGGCGCTCGGCCGTCACCGACCACTACGTGCCCGAGGAGGGCCCGGAACAGCTCGGGCACATCGGCGAGATCATGAACCTCTGGGTCCACACGGCGGACGCCGAGGCCGAGTGGACCCAGGGCCTGATCGCGCGGATCGAGGGCGGGGCCTACACGTTCTCCGGCGAGGGCGAGCCGTTCGTCGGCGTCCTCGCGGACGACCAGGAGAACCCGTACGCGACGGGGGAGCGGCACCCCGGAGACGACCGCTAATCAAGTTTGACGACCCGGTGGGGCCGCGTTACCTTGGTCGGGTAGTCAAGTTTGACTAACGAGAAAACGTGGGGGTTCGGTACATGGCCGACGCGGCAATCACCGTCGAGGACGTACGCAAGAGGTACGGCGACAAGCACGCGCTGGACGGGCTCGACCTCACCGTGGCCCGCGGCACGGTGCAAGGGGTGCTCGGCCCCAACGGCGCGGGCAAGACGACGCTGGTCAGGATCCTGTCCACGCTGCTGCGGCCGGACTCGGGCCGGGTCGAGGTGGCCGGGCACGACGTGGTGCGCCGGGCCCGCGAGGTCCGCCTGCGCATCGGCCTGCTCGGCCAGCACGCGGCACTCGACGAGGAACTGGGCGGCCGCCAGAACCTGGAACTGTTCGGCCGCCTCCACCACCTGGGCGCCCGCCGCGCGCGGGTGCGTGCGGACGAACTGCTGGAGCGCTTCGAACTCGGTGACACCGGCCGCAAGCCCGTCCGCTCCTACAGCGGCGGCATGCGGCGCCGGCTGGATCTCGCGGCGTCCCTGATCACGGACCCGGAGGTGCTGTTCCTGGACGAACCGACGACCGGACTCGACCCGCGAGGCCGCGCCGAGGTGTGGTCCGCGGTCCGCTCCCTCGTCGGCGGCGGCACGACGGTCGTGCTCACCACCCAGTACCTGGAGGAGGCCGACCAGCTCGCCGACCGCATCTCCGTCGTGGACCACGGCCGGATCATCGCCGAGGGCACCGCGGACGAACTGAAGGCGCTCACCGGCGGCGACCGCATCGACGTCGTCCTGCGCGACGAGGGCCTGCTGGGTGCCGCGCTCGCCCTGCTGCCCATGGCCAAGGACGAGGTCTCCGTCGACCCCGACCGCCGGCTGCTGAGCGCCCCGGTCACCGACCGCATGGCCGCCCTCTCCGCCGTCGTCCGCGCCCTGGAGGAGGCCGGCATCCAGGCGGAGGACGTGGCCCTGCGCCGCCCCACGCTCGACGAGGTCTTCCTGCACCTGACCGGGCCGGACGACCGCACGAAGGAGGCCCTGTGAGTACGTACGCGCTGACCGATTCCTGGACCATGACCCGGCGCGAACTCGCCCACTGGGCACGCCAGCCCGGCCAGCTGGTCGTCGGGCTCGTCTTCCCGGTGATGCTGCTGCTGATGTTCGCCTACCTGGTCGGCGGCGGCCGCGAGGTGAACGGCGACTACCTCGACTACCTGATCCCCGGCATGCTCGCGCTCACCATGGCCTTCGGCCTGGAGGGCACGATGCTCGCCGTCACCCGGGACCTCGACAAGGGCGTCATCGACCGGTTCCGGTCCATGCCGATGGCCGACGGCGCGGTCCTGGTGGGCCGCTCGGCGGCCGACATGCTCCAGTCGGCACTGGGCCTGGCGGTGCTGATCGGCGTCGGGTACGCGCTCGGCTGGCGCGCCCAGGGCGGTGCCGGTGCCTTCCTGGGTGCCGTGGGTCTCCTCCTGCTGTTCCGCTTCGCGATGCTGTGGATCGGCATCCTCCTTGCACTGGTGGCCGGGAAGCCGGAGATGGTCCAGGCCGTGCAGATCCTCATCTGGCCGGTCGGCTTCCTCTCCAACGCCTTCGCCACTCCGGAGTCCATGCCGGGCTGGCTCGGCACGGTCGTCGAGTGGAATCCGATGTCCCGGACGGCGACCGCCGTACGTGACCTGTTCGGCCCGGCGGGGCAGACCGACGGCCTCTGGCCGGCCGTCGTCTGGCCGCTGGTCCTGCTCGCCGTGTTCTTCCCGCTGGCGGTCCGCAGGTTCGGGCGCATGAGCCGGTGACGCGGTGACGCGGTGACGCGGTGACGCGGTGACCCGGTGACCCGGTGGCGCGGCGACTCGGTGGCGCGGTGACCGGAGACCCGGTGACCCGCACACCCGGTGACCCGGACTCCCGGTGGCGCAGTGATCCACTCACTCAGTGATGGAAGCCGGTGGCCGCCTCCTTGTCCCCCGTCAGGGGGTGCGGCTGCCGGCGCAGCTCCGGCAGCAGCCGTGTCAGGTCGTCCAGGAACAGGTCGGCCAGGTCGGAGGAGAACCCGTTGCGGCACACGATCCGCACGACGGAGAGGTCCTCGCGGTTCGGCGGGAAGGTGTACGCCGGCACCAGCCAGCCGTGCTCACGCAGCCGCCGGGAGACGTCGAAGACGTCGTAGGACTCGACTCCCGGGGCCGTGGTGAAGGCGAACACGGGCAGTTGGTCGCCCCGGGTCAGCAGCCGGAAGTCACCGAGCGCGTCCACCCGGTCGGCGAGGCCCCGGGCGACCTCCCGCGTGGAGCGCTGCACGGCCCGGTAACCCGAGCGGCCCAGCCGCAGGAACGTGTAGTACTGCGCGACGACCTGGGCGCCGGGCCGCGAGAAGTTGAGCGCGAAGGTCGGCATGTCGCCGCCCAGGTAGTTGACGCGGAAGACCAACTCCTCGGGCAGGGCGTCCCCGTCACGCCACAGCGCCCAGCCGACACCGGGATAGACCAGCCCGTACTTGTGCCCCGAGGTGTTGATCGAGGCCACGCGCGGGAGACGGAAGTCCCATACGAGGTCCTCGTCCAGGAAGGGCGCGATCATCGCGCCGGACGCCCCGTCGACGTGCACCGGGATGTCCAGGCCGGTGCGGTCCTGGAGGGCGTCCAGCGCGGCGCACAGCTCGTCGATCGGCTCGTAGGACCCGTCGAAGGTGGAGCCGAGGATGCCGACGACGCCGATCGTGTTCTCGTCGCACAGCTCGGCGGCGGCCTGGGGGTCGAGGTGGAAGCGGTCACCCTCCATGGGCACCAGGCGGGCCTCCACCTCCCAGAAGTTGCAGAACTTGTCCCAGCAGACCTGGACGTTGACCCCCATGACCAGGTTCGGCCGGGCGGTCGCGTCCGGATGGCGTTTGCTCCACCGCCGCTTGAGGGCCATTCCGGCCAGCATGCAGGCCTCGCTCGACCCGGTCGTCGAACAGCCCACGGCCGCCGATGGATCAGGCGCGTTCCACAGGTCGGCGAGCATGGCCACGCAGCGGCGCTCCAGCTCGGCGGTGCGCGGGTACTCGTCCTTGTCGATCATGTTCTTGTCGCGGCACTCCGCCATCAGCACCCCGGCCTGCGGCTCCATCCACGTGGTGACGAAGGTGGCCAGGTTCAGCCGGGAGTTGCCGTCCAGCATCAGTTCGTCGTGCACCAGTTGATACGCCGTCGAGGGCGGCGTCGGGCCGTCCGGCAGCCGGTGCTTGGGCGGCGCCTCGGTCATGCCGCTGACCGGGTCCGCCTCGCCGTAGAAGGGGTTCACGGACAGGGACCGCTCGTCGGGCTCAGCGGGGCCTTTGTGCAGGGGCATGGGGTTCTCCTGTCAGGGTGAGGGCGGCGGGACCGGTCGGGGCCAGTGGCGTCCTGCCGCTTCATCGGATCGAAGGGGCTGATCGGTTCACCGAATCGCCGTCCCGTCCTCCCGCAGCTGCATCTGAGGCCTGCCGGTCACCAGCAGCCAGGCCGGCAGCGAGGCGATGCACAGCAGCGCGAGGATCGCGGGGGACGAGATCAGGACGGCGGCGACGAAGAGGCTGACCCAGCCCTGCCGGGTGATGGCGAGGAGCACACCGAGCACGGCCGTCGCCACCCCGACCGCGGGATGCACGGCGGGCACGACCGCATGAGCGGTCAGCCCGAGCGCGACGCCCACGAACACCGCCGGGAAGATCCGACCGCCCCGGAAACCGCAGGACGTGGCGACGAGCAGCGCGGCCAGCTTCACCACCGTCATCGTGGCGAACTCCCCGGCCGTCCAGCCGTCGGGATCGTGAGCCAGCTCCCCGACCTCGTCCAGTCCCTTGAAGAGCGTCAGGTGGCCGCCCAGGGCCGCCAGCAGCCCCAGCACGACCCCGCCGGCCGGCAGTGCCAGCATCGGGTGCCGCAAGCGCGCGAACGCGCCGTGGACGTACGGGAAGGCGCGCACGGCGGCCATTCCGAGCAGCGCGCCCACGGAGGCGATCACCACCGCCGACAGCAGGTCGCCCCAGCCGGGCTGCCCGAACGGGGGCAGACCGAGGTCGAAGCTCGGGTGGGCCACCAGGGTCGCCGTCATCGCACCGGCCGCCGCCGCGACGAGCGGCGCGAACACGTTGTCCCACAGCGGCCCCTCGGTCCGCCGCCCGGCCAGCGCCTCGGAGATCAGCAGCGCCGCCGCGACCGGCGTGCCGAACAGCGCCCCGATCGTCGCCGCCTCCGCCAGCACCGGCCACACCCGGCCCGGCGCCCGCGGCAGCAGCCGGCGGCCCAGCCAGTACGCCAGCCCCACGTTCACCGCGATGATCGGGTTCTCCGGGCCCAGGCTCGGCCCGCCGGCCAGCATCAGCATCGTCGCCAGCAGCAGCCCCGGCAGCACCACGGGCGGCAGCACGGGCGCGTCGAGGCCGGTGGTCGCCGGATCGGGGCCCGCGTGCCCGGGCACCTTCCACACCACCAGCCCGACCGCGAGGCCGGTGGCGGTGAGCATGGTGACCATCCACAGCACCGAGTAGCGGCCCACCCCCAGGGCGTCCGGCAGGTTCCCCCACAGGACGCTCTGCAACTGCTCGGCCAGCTCGCTCACCAGCAGCAGAAGCAGGCTCGCCAGCACTCCGACGACCAGGGCGGGCAGGATCGCGGGCAGCAACGCGCGCGCGGGAGTCGCCGGAGAGGGGAGCGACTGCCGCGCGGTGTCCTGGGTCACGGGTTCACGATAAGCGGACATATCCGGCGCCGCCCGGAGAGGCGGGAGCCACCGGCGGACCGCGACTTGCACCTGACGCCACGTGAGGGCCCACCGTGGGGTGCGAACCGAGAAGGGAAAGGGAGCGGACGAAGTGAGCTACTCCGTAGGACAGGTCGCCGGTTTCGCCGGAGTGACGGTGCGCACCCTGCACCACTACGACGGCCTCGGCCTGCTCGTCCCGAGCGGGCGCAGCCACGCGGGTCACCGGCGCTACGGCGACGCCGACCTCGACCGGCTGCAGCAGATCCTGTTCTACCGAGAACTCGGCTTCCCGCTCGACGAGGTCGCCGCCCTGCTCGACGACCCGCAGGCGGACCCGCGCGCGCACCTGCGCCGCCAGTACGAGTTGCTGACCGCCCGCATCGAGCAGCTTCAGAGGATGGCCGCGGCCGTAAAACACGCCATGGAGGCACGTGAGATGGGCATCGACCTGACCCCCGAGGAACGCTTCGAGGTCTTCGGCGACAAGGACCCCGAGCAGTACGCCGAGGAGGCCGAGCGGCGCTGGGGCGGCACCGAGCTGTACGCCGAGTCGCAGCGCCGGGCCGCCCGCTACACCAAGGACGACTGGCGGCGCATGCAGGCGGAGGTGGCCGACTGGACCGGGCGCTACGACGCGCTCATGGCCGCCGGGGAACGGCCCACCGGCGAGCGGGCCATGGACCTGGCCGAGGAACACCGGCGGCACATCAGCGGCTGGTTCTACGAGTGCTCGTACGAACTCCACCGGTCCCTCGGCGAGATGTACGTCGCCGACGAGCGGTTCAAGGCGTTCTACGACTCCACGCGCGCGGGCCTGGCCGAGCACCTCAAGGAGGCCATCACCGCCAACGCGGCCCGGCACACACGCGCGTAGCGCCCCGTGGCCCGGGTCACTCCCGGGCCACGACCACCGCCGTCCCGTACGCGCACACCTCGGTGCCCACGTCGGCCGCCTCCGTCACGTCGAAGCGGAACGCCAGCACGGCGTTGGCCCCACGCGCGCGTGCCTGCTCCACGAGCCGGTCCATGGCCTGGTTGCGGGTCTCGACGAGCGTCTTGGTGAGCCCTTTCAGCTCACCGCCGATCATCGACTTCAGCCCGGCCCCGATCTGGCTCCCGAGGTGCCGCGAGCGCACCGTCAGCCCGAAGACCTCCCCGATCACCTGTTCGACCCGGTGTCCGGGTACGTCGTTGGTGGTGACGACCAGTACGTCCGGCTGGGGCCCCTGGCCGCCGCCGTATTCTTCGATGCCCATGCCCACAGGTTTGCCCGACCGGGCTCACAGTGCATCCTGGGGAGCCCCATGGAACCTGGGGCGGACGCATTGCGTTGATAGCTTTGTGCGGCCGTAGAAGGACGCTGTATTTCCTCACCCCCGTCAGGAGCCCGGAACCGTGACGACCCTTGCCCTCGGACCGAGCTGGCTGGACCCCGACTATCTGCTGGACAGTTTCGGCATCTGGGGTCTGCTGCTCATCGTCTTCGCGGAGTCGGGCCTGCTCATCGGATTCTTCCTGCCGGGCGACTCGCTGCTGTTCACCGCGGGTCTGCTCATCACGTCGAAGCAGCTGGACTTCCCGCTGTGGGCGGCGATCGTGCTGATCTGCGTCGCAGCCATCCTGGGCGACCAGGCGGGCTACATGTTCGGCAAGAAGGTCGGCCCGTCCCTCTTCACCCGCCCGGACTCCCGCCTCTTCAAACAGGAGAACGTCACCAAGGCGCACGACTTCTTCGAGAAGTACGGCCCCAAGTCCCTGGTCCTGGCCCGCTTCGTGCCCATCGTCCGCACGTTCACGCCGATCATCGCGGGCGTCAGCGGCATGCGGTACCGCTCGTTCCTGACCTACAACGTCATCGGCGGCATCCTGTGGGGTGCGGGCGTGACCCTGCTCGGCTCCTGGCTGGGCAACATCGACTTCGTCAAGAAGAACATCGAGCCCATCCTGCTCCTGATCGTCCTCCTCTCGGTGGTCCCGATCATCATCGAGTTCCTCCGCGCCCGCTCCCAGTCGAAGAAGAACTCCCGGCAGGCCGAGCCCCCCGCCCAGCCGCAGCCCGCGTACCAGCAGCAGCCCATGGACGACGCCACGACCCAGCTCCGCCGCATCGAGGAACACGACCCGTACGGCAACCAGGGCGGCAACCAGGGACAGAACGAGTACCAGGGGCGGAACGAGTACCAGGGCGAGTACCGGCAGAACGACTACTACGGCCAGCAGCCCCAGCAGCAGCAGTACCAGCAGGAGTACCCGCAGCAGCAGTACCCCGAGCAGCAGCAGTACCCCCAGCAGCAGGACTGGCAGCCCCAGCAGCAGAACGGCCAGTACCCGTACAACCAGGGCGGCTACTGACAAGCGGGCACCCGTAAGGCGCCCGCGTCAGAATCCTCGGGTCCGCTTCGCGGCACGCCGCTTCTCCGCGGACCCGATCCGCAGGAACAGCCGCGAGATCTCGGACCCGAGGTTCACACCGATGGCGATGGCCATCGCCAACGCGGCCGCCTTGGTCAGGGAGACCAGCCCCGCGTCCACCTCGTTCTGCGCGATGGCCAGCAGCCCGAAATACGTGGCCGAGCCGGGGAACAGAGGCCCGATCGCCGCGGTCGTGTAGGGCAGTGCCGAAGCGAACCGGTACCGGGACAGCAGCTGCCCGAACAGCCCCACCACGCCCGCCGCCACGGCGGTGGAGGCCACCGGCGAGATCCCGCCGGCGTAGTGCATCGCGCCGTACACCGACCAGGCGACGCCCCCGTTCAGCGTGACGGCCAGCACGGTGGACCGTTCCTGCTGGAGCAGTACCGCGAAGGTCAGCGACAGCAGCATCGACGCGCCGATCTGCCACAGCGGCCGTTCGGTGCTGCCCAGGTAGGCGTCGGGGTTGAGATGGGCGCCGAGCTGGACGCCGAGGTAGAGCATCAGCAGTACGCCGACGACGATGCCGACGAAGAAGTACATGACCTCCAGGAGGCGGGCGGCGGCGGTGATGTAGAAGCCGGTCAGACCGTCCTGGACGCCCGCCACGAGGGCCCGTCCGGGCAGCAGCGCGAACAGCCCGCCGGTGATGACGGCGGACGCCTTCACGTCGACGTGGCCGAGCGTCAGCGCGATGCCGATCGCGGCGGGCGGCATCGCGGCCACCAGGAACTGGTAGAACTCCGGCATCCCGCGCCCCGCGCACAGCCACGCCAGCCGGTCGCCGAGCATCGCCCCGATCGCCGCCGCCACGAACACGACCAGATCGCCGCCGACGAGCACCGAGGCCGCGCCCGCGAGCAGCCCGCTCGCCGAGGTCAGCACCCAGGTCGGATAGGGGTGCCGGTTGCGCCGCATCTCCGCGAGCCGCCGGTAGGACTCCTCCAGGGAGATGTGCGTCTCGGGGTCGCTCAGGTCGTCGACGAGGTGGAAGACGGCCGCCAGCCGGGTGTAGTCGGTGCCCCGGCGCCGTACCGTCCGCGACGCCGTCACCGGGTCCTCGACGAGAGACGGCTGGTAGGAGATCGACAGCAGGGTGAAGGTGACGTTCGGCTCGCAGCGGTCGAGCCCGTAGGAGCGGCAGACCGCGAACATCGCGGCCTCCACGTCCTCGGCGCCCTCCCCGCCCGCCAGCAGCAGCTCGCCGATGCGCAGGGTGAGGTCGAGCACGCGCGGGACGGCCGGACCGCCCTCCTCCGCCTTGGGCGGCGGCTCCGGCGCGGGCCGCTCGGCCACCGGCATGCGCAGCATCGTCCGCATCCGGTCCTGCCAGGGCACGTCCTTGGTCAGACTCACCACGGGAAAGCCCTCGGCGGGCGTGAAGGCGGGCGGGGCGTGCCGCGCGCTGTACGTCTTCGGCAGACTGAACGCCGACCCCTCGGGCTCCCCGTCGGCCGGCTGCGTGACGTCGAGGCCCTCCGGAACGGCGAACTCCGACGTGGTCTCCGGTTCGCCCCCGCCCTTGGGCCCCTTGGAGGCCTTGGGGACGGCCAGTCCGGGTGGGATCGCGAACTCGGAGGTGATCTCCGGATCGAACGTGCCCTTCGCCTCGTCCGACTGCGGCTTGCGGTCCTCCGCCTCCGTCACTGGGCAACGCTCCCTGAACGACACATTCCGTAGACCTCAGTATGCGCAACGGCACGTGCGCAACGGCATGCCAAAGGGCCGCACGCACGCGTGCGGCCCTTCACGGCCCCTCAGGGGCCTGGCGACTCAGTGGCCGCCCTGGTCCTTGAAGCGCTTGTACGACCGCTCGATCTCGGCCTCGGCGTCGACGCGGCCCACCCAGTCGGCGCCCTCGACGGACTTGCCCGGCTCCAGGTCCTTGTAGACCTCGAAGAAGTGCTGGATCTCCAGCCGGTCGAACTCCGACACGTGGTGGATGTCCCGCAGGTGCTCCACGCGCGGGTCGGTCGACGGGACGCACAGCAGCTTGTCGTCGCCGCCGGCCTCGTCGGTCATGCGGAACATGCCGATGGCGCGGCAGCGGATGAGGCAACCCGGGAAGGTCGGCTCGTCCAGGATGACCAGCGCGTCCAGCGGGTCACCGTCCTCGCCGAGAGTGTTCTCGACGAAGCCGTAGTCGGTCGGGTAGGCGGTCGAGGTGAAGAGTCGACGGTCCAGGCGGATCCGACCGGTCTCGTGGTCCACCTCGTACTTGTTCCGCGAACCCTTCGGGATCTCGATCGTGACGTCGAACTCCACCGGTGGCTCCTCCATGATCAGCACATAGTTCTGGTGGTTAAGTGTCCCTCACGCAGGTGTGTGATCGCGAAAGGGGCTGGTGATCGTGCCCGAGCTGAGGCCTTGGCGGGCCGCGAGACCCCACGTGGTGCGGGCCGCGGACGCCGTACGACCCCGTCTGGCACGGGCCGCAGGGATCGTACGGCCACGTCTCGCGCGCGCGGCGGCCGCCGCCGAGCCGTGGGTCGCACGGCTCACGCAGGCGGCGAAACCGCAGCTCACGCGGATCACGAGGCCGAAGACCGGCCGGACCTGGCAGTACACCGCGGGTGCGACGACCGCCGGACTGGCCCTGGCCGTCGGCGTGGCGACCGCCGCCGGCCCCTGGGACTCCACCGGTCAGCGTACGGCCGAGCGGGACCGGGCAGCCGCACTGGAGCGGGCGGGTGGCGTAGATCACGGCCGCCCGACCGAAGGGTCCGGTACGTCCGACACGGCGGCCGGGGCGCCGGGGCCCGCCCCCAGCGCCGGGGCGGTCCTGACGGGCCTCGGGGGAGCGACGACCACCGTCAGGTCGGCCCCGGGTTCCGCCGCCCTCACCCGCGTCCTCGGCCCGCTCCTCGCCGACCCGGCCCTCGGCACCCGCCGTACGGCCGCCGTCGTCGACGTGAGCACCGGCCGGCGGCTCTACGGCAGCGGAGCCGACACGGCGCTCACCCCGGCCTCCACCACGAAGATCGCCACCGGGGTCGCCGCGCTCGCCGCGCTCGGCCCGACCACCGCCTCACCACCCGCACCGCCCTCGAGCCCGGCACCAGGGAAGTCGTCCTCGTCGGCGGCGGCGACCCCACCCTCACCGCCCGCGAGACGCCCGAGGGCTGGGCGAGCCTGCGCACCCTCGCCGCCTCCACGGCGACGGCCCTGAAGAAGCGCGGCATCACCCAGGCGACCCTCTCGTACGACACCACGCTGTACGCCGGCACCGAAGTTCACCCGATCGGAGTCAACCCGAACCTCGCCCGCGTCACCGCCCTGACCGCGGACGAAGGGCGTACGGACGGCTCGTCGAGCGGCCCGGTGACCCGTGTGCCCGACCCGGCGGCGGACGCGACCAGGAAGTTCGCCGGGTTCCTGCGGGCGTACGGCGTCAAGACGTCCGCGCCCGGCCCGTCGAAGGCCTCCGCGCGCGCGGAGGCCCTGGCCACGGTCTCCTCGGCCCCGCTCGCCTCGATCGTCGAGCGGATGCTGACCAACAGCGACAACGACATCGCCGAGGCGCTCGCCCGCCAGACCGCCCTCGCGACCGGCGTGCGTGCCGACTTCGCCGGCGCGGGCAAGGCGATCCGCATCCAGCTGGGAAGGCTCGGGCTGCCGCTGGACGGCGTCGACTTCAGGGACGGCAGCGGCCTGGACCGGAACGACCGCCTCACCGCGAACCTCCTGACCGCGCTCCTCGTCAAGGCCGGCGACCCCGCCCGCCCCGACCTCCGCCCGGTCCTCACCGGCCTGCCCGTGGCCGGATTCACCGGGACCCTCACCACCCGCTACACGGGCACCGCGGCCGACGCGGCCGGCGTCGTCCGCGCCAAGACCGGCACCCTGACCGGCGTCAACACCCTCGCCGGCACGGTCGTCGACCGCGACGGCCACCTCCTGGCCTTCGCCGTCCTCACCGCCGACACCACGGACCCGACGGCAGCCCAGTCAGCCCTGGACACAGCAGTCACGGCCCTGGCGGCGTGCGGCTGCTCCTGACCCAAGGGCCACTGACTGCCTGCGGGCATGCGTGCCGCCCGGAGCGACGGGGGGTGACGGGGGGTGTGGGCGCAGGTGGCACCCCGTGACCGCCGGGCTGCGCGACCCACCCCGGAGCCCCGGCCCCGACCGGCCGGCCCCTCGTCCCACGGCCACGCCGACCCGGTCCCCACCCCGAGCCGACCCTCGAGGCATCCCCCACTCCCGCCCACGCCC
>NZ_MPOH02000019.1:737928-806725 GCF_001896135.2 Streptomyces phaeoluteigriseus | reverse complement strand
ACTCCCGCCCCACGCCCTGCCCGCAACGGCACCCCTCACGTACGGTTGACGCATGACGAGCATCGGTGGTGCCTCTTCCGGGATGGTCGACTGGAATCTCGCGTCGCGACCGCGACCCGGCTCGTACGGCCGGGCCCAGAGGTGAGCCGCGACGAGGCCCGGGCCGTCGTCGCGGAGCTGCGCCGGCACGCCAAGGTCTCGGAAGGACACGTCCGGGGGCTTCACTCGCATGGGCACCGAGGACATCCACGACACCCCCGTCCTGGTCGTCGACCGCCCCGGCTGGATCCGGGCGAACGTGGCCGGCTTCCGGGAGATCCTCAAGCCCCTCCTCGGCAAGATGGAGGAACGCCGCGGCGGTGGCGCGGGCGGCGCGGTCCTCGGCGCCCTCGGCGGCAAGGTCACCGGCGTGGAACTCGGCATGCTGCTGTCGTTCCTGTCCTCCCGCGTCCTCGGCCAGTACGAGACGTTCGCCCCCGCCACCCGCGAGCTGCCCGCGGGTGCCAACGGCGGCGGCCGGCTGCTCCTCGTGGCACCGAACATCGTGCACGTCGAACGCGAACTCGACGTGGACCCCCACGACTTCCGCCTCTGGGTGTGCCTGCACGAGGAGACGCACCGCACGCAGTTCTCCGCGGTGCCGTGGCTCCGCGATCACCTGGAGGGTGAGATCCAGTCGTTCCTGGCCGAGACGGACGTCGACCCCATGACGTTCCTGGAGCGGATCCGGGAAGCGGCCCAGTCCCTCGCGGGCGGACGCCCCGAGGGCGAGGAGGACGACGGCGGCCGTTCCCTGGTCGAGTTGGTCCAGAGCCCCTCCCAGCGGGAGATCCTCGCCCGGCTCACCGCGGTGATGTCCCTCCTGGAGGGCCACGCCGACTTCGTGATGGACGGAGTGGGCCCGGAGGTCGTGCCGACCGTCGCCGAGATCCGCGAGAAGTTCCAGCAGCGCCGGGCCAAGGGTGCCTCGCGACTGGACTCGGCCCTGCGCAAGCTGCTCGGCCTGGATGCCAAGCTCAAGCAGTACAAGGACGGTGAGCGGTTCGTGCGGTCCGTCGTCGACGAGGTCGGCATGGACGGCTTCAACCGTGTGTGGACCTCGCCGAACACGCTGCCCACCAAGGCCGAGATCGCCAAACCGGCTGACTGGGTCGCGCGGGTGCACCGCAAGACCGAGTCGTGAACCGGTGAGCCGGTGGTGAGTTGTCGTGGTCCGTCGTGAATCGAAATCGGCCGACGGCAGGGGAACGCCCCTTCAATCACCCGTCCGAGGGACCGTGAGTCCCCATCAGGCGTGCAATGCTCGGGGAACGGCCCGGTTCTGTCACCATCTACACACTCTGCGTGACCGATCTCGGGTTCAGCCCCCGAAAATTTCATGAAGGGAACCGGACATGGGTCCCCATCCTGCGGTCGCGGCGATACGCCTGGCGGTCCGCCGCGTCCTCCACGACATCCTCACCGACCACCACAGCACGACTGACGCCACCTCTCACGAGCGCCCGCCCTCGCCGCTCGTGCTCGTGGCCTGCTCCGGAGGCGCCGACTCCATGGCGCTCGCCTCCGCCCTCGCCTTCGAAGCCCCCAAGCTCGGCATCCGCGCCGGGGGCGTCACCGTCGACCACGGCCTCCAGCCCGGCTCCGACCTGCGCGCCGACGAGGTCGTTCTGCGCCTGCGGGAACTCGGCCTGGACCCGGTGCTGGCCACAGCGGTCACGGTCGGCCGCGAGGGCGGCCCCGAGGCCGCCGCCCGCGACGCCCGCTACGGCGCTCTCGACGACGCCGCCGACCGCCACGGCGCCGCCGCGATCCTCCTCGGCCACACCCGCGACGACCAGGCCGAGACCGTCCTCCTCGGCCTCGCCCGCGGCTCGGGCATCCGCTCCCTGTCCGGAATGGCCGCGGTCTCGGGGGCCGGCGGCCGTTACCGCCGGCCCTTCCTCCAGCTCGACCGGCAGACCGCCCGCAAGGCCTGTATGGCCCAGTCCCTCCCCGTCTGGGACGACCCGCACAACACCGATCCGGCCTACACCCGCTCCCGGCTGCGCCACGAAGGTCTGCCCGCCCTGGAGAAGGCCCTCGGCAAGGGCGTCGTCGAGGCCCTCGCCCGCACGGCCCAGCTCTCCCGCGACGACGCCGACGCCCTCGACGCCTGGGCCGGCCAGGCCGAGGCCGCCGTACGGGACAACACCGGCCTGCTGGAGTGCGCCAAGCTCTACGCCCTGCCGCCCGCCGTGCGCCGCCGCATCCTGCGTCGCGCGGCCATCGAGGCGGGCGCACCGGCCGGTTCGCTCTTCGCCCGGCACATCGAGGAGATCGACCGGCTGATCACCGGCTGGCGCGGCCAGGGAGCCATCAACCTCCCGGGCAAAGTCGTCGCCCAGCGCCAGGGTGGCAGACTGGTGATTCGGCAAGGCTGAATCCCGACCCTCCAATCGGAGGGGCGGCGGCCGGTGGGACGACCGAAAGTGATGCGGGTGGACGCGAAAGACATGGGTGCCGACCTCAAGACGGTGCTCATCACCAAGGAAGAGATCGACGTCAAGCTGGCGGAGCTGGCTGCGAAGATCGACGCGGAGTACGCGGGCAAGGACCTGCTCATCGTCGGCGTCCTCAAGGGCGCGGTGATGGTCATGGCCGACCTGGCGCGGGCACTGTCCACCCCCGTCACCATGGACTGGATGGCCGTGTCCTCGTACGGCGCGGGCACCCAGTCCTCCGGCGTGGTGCGGATCCTCAAGGACCTCGACACCGACATCAAGGGCAAGCACGTCCTGATCGTCGAGGACATCATCGACTCCGGACTGACCCTGTCCTGGCTGCTGTCCAACCTCGCTCGCGCGAGCCCGCATCGCTCAAGGTGTGCACGCTGCTGCGCAAGCCGGAGGCGGCCAAGGTCGCGATCGACGTGGAGTGGGTCGGCTTCGACATCCCCAACGAGTTCGTCGTGGGCTACGGCCTCGACTACGCCGAGAAGTACCGGAACCTCCCGTTCGTCGGTACGCTCGCGCCTCACGTGTACGGCGGCTGAGCCACTGGAGCGTCCTGTGTAGGACGATCGGGAACCCCAGCGGGTTCCGCGCCGTTGGAGCATGCAGACGGGTTCGTCAGCCTTCCCCGTGCGGCTTCGCGCGACAATGCTGGGGTACCGTCAGAAGAACTGTCTTATCAAACTCACTATGGCAGGAGGGACGGGGCGGCACCGCTCCGTATGGATGGACGTGAAGCGATACTTCCGTGGGCCGGTCATGTGGATCGTGCTGGCCGTCCTTGCCGTGGTCGTGTTGATGCAGGTCGTCGGCTCGTCCGGCGGCTACAAGACGGTGGACACAGGCCAGGTCGTTGCAGCGATCAACGACAACAAGGTCGAGTCGGCCAAGCTCACCACCGGTGACGAGCAGACCATCAAGGTCACGCTCAAGGACGGCACAAAGGTCAAGGGCAGCTCGAAGATCCAGGCGAGCTACATCGGCGATCAAGGCGTGACCATCGCCAACACGCTGCAGACCAAATTCCAGGACAAGCAGATTCCGGACGGTTACACGGTCTCGCCGACGAAGCAGAACGCTTTCGTCGGGATTCTGCTGTCCCTGCTCCCCTTCGTCCTCATCGTCGTCGTCTTCCTGTTCCTGATGAATCAGATGCAGGGTGGCGGCTCCAGGGTCATGAACTTCGGCAAGTCCAAGGCGAAGCTCATCACCAAGGACACCCCGAAGACGACGTTCGCGGACGTCGCCGGCTCGGACGAGGCCGTCGAGGAGCTCCACGAGATCAAGGAGTTCCTCCAGGAACCGGCGAAGTTCCAGGCCGTCGGCGCCAAGATTCCCAAGGGTGTGCTCCTGTACGGGCCTCCCGGCACCGGCAAGACCCTGCTCGCACGCGCCGTCGCCGGCGAGGCGGGCGTCCCCTTCTACTCGATCTCCGGTTCCGACTTCGTCGAGATGTTCGTCGGTGTCGGTGCCTCCCGAGTGCGTGACCTCTTCGAGCAGGCCAAGGCGAACGCCCCGGCGATCGTCTTCGTCGACGAGATCGACGCGGTCGGCCGCCATCGCGGCGCCGGCCTCGGCGGTGGTCACGACGAGCGCGAGCAGACGCTGAACCAGCTGCTCGTCGAGATGGACGGCTTCGACGTGAAGGGCGGCGTGATCCTCATCGCCGCCACGAACCGGCCCGACATCCTCGACCCGGCACTGCTGCGTCCCGGCCGTTTCGACCGCCAGATCGCGGTCGACCGTCCGGACATGCAGGGCCGTCTGGAGATCCTCAAGGTTCACCAGAAGGGCAAGCCGGTCGCGCCCGACGTCGATCTGTCCGCCGTCGCCCGCCGCACCCCCGGCTTCACGGGTGCCGATCTCTCCAACGTCCTGAACGAGGCCGCGCTTCTCACGGCCCGCTCGGATCTGAAGCTGATCGACAACCACATGCTGGACGAGGCGATCGACCGCGTGGTCGCGGGCCCGCAGAAGCGGACCCGGATCATGTCGGACAAGGAGAAGAAGATCACCGCGTACCACGAGGGCGGCCACGCCCTGGTCGCGGCGGCTTCCCCCAATTCCGACCCGGTCCACAAGATCACGATCCTGTCCCGCGGCCGGGCGCTCGGTTACACGATGGTGCTCCCGGAAGAGGACAAGTACTCGACCACCCGCAACGAGATGCTCGACCAGCTCGCCTACATGCTGGGCGGTCGCGCGGCCGAGGAACTGGTCTTCCACGACCCGACCACGGGCGCCGCGAACGACATCGAGAAGGCCACTGCCACGGCCCGCGCGATGGTCACCCAGTACGGCATGACCGAGCGTCTCGGCGCCATCAAGTTCGGCGGCGACAACACCGAGCCCTTCCTCGGCCGTGAGATGGCCCACCAGCGCGACTACTCGGAAGAGGTCGCCGCGCTGGTCGACGAAGAGGTCAAGAAGCTCATCGAGAACGCGCACAACGAGGCCTGGGAGATCCTGGTCGAGAACCGCGACGTGCTCGACAACCTGGTGCTCCGGCTGCTGGAGAAGGAGACGCTGAACAAGGAGGAGATCGCCGAGATCTTCTCCGCCATCGTCAAGCGCCCGGCCCGGCCCGCGTGGACCGGCTCCTCGCGGCGTACGCCGTCCACCCGTCCGCCGGTGCTCTCCCCCCGGGAGCTGGCACTGACCAACGGGGCCAACGGCGCGACGCCCGCGATCAGCACGGCGAAGTCCTCCGCGGTGGACCCCGCCGCGGTGGCCGACCCGGTCCCCGAGGAACGTCCGGAGAGCTGACAATCCGGCTTCCGGTGGCCCCACCAGGCCCGGAATGGATGCCGCGCCCCCCAGGTTCTAGCCTGGGGGGCGCGGCATTTCGGTTGTGGCCGCACAATCACGCGTGATCCACACGCGACCCGCACAGGAACGAGGCACAGAATGACCGACCCCGTGACGCTGGACGGCGAGGGCCTCGTCGGCGAGTTCGACGAGAAGCGGGCCGAGAACGCCGTACGTGAACTGCTGATGGCGGTCGGCGAGAACCCGGACCGGGAGGGGCTGCGGGAGACGCCCGCTCGCGTGGCGCGGGCGTACCGGGAGATATTCGCGGGGCTGTGGCAGCAGCCCGAGGACGTGCTGACGACGACGTTCGACATCGGGCACGACGAGATGGTGCTCGTGAAGGACATCGAGGTCTACAGCACCTGTGAGCACCATCTGGTGCCGTTCCGCGGTGTCGCCCACGTCGGTTACATCCCGGCCACCAGCGGAAAGATCACCGGGCTGTCCAAGCTGGCCCGGCTGGTGGACGTCTACGCCCGCCGTCCCCAGGTGCAGGAACGTCTCACCACGCAGATCGCGGACTCCCTGATGGAGATCCTGGAGCCACGGGGAGTCATCGTCGTCGTGGAGTGCGAGCACATGTGCATGTCCATGCGGGGCATCCGCAAGCCCGGTGCCAAGACCATCACCTCGGCGGTGCGCGGACAGCTGCGGGACGCGGCGACGCGCAACGAGGCGATGAGCCTCATCATGGCCCGCTGAGACTTCTCACGGCGGGCCGCTGAGGTGGCTGAGATCCCTCACGACGGGCCGCTGAGGCGGGCTGAGGCGGTCGGCGGCGGTGCTACGCCGCCGAGGCCGCTCCCGAGGTGTCGTCGTCGTCCTCGGGGAGCTTGCAGACGTGCTCCAGGAAGATGGCCGCCGCTATGACACCGAAGCCGGTCAGGACCGAGAACCCGGCGTAGATGGCCTGGTCGCGGCGGGCCGGGATGTCGAGGGACTCCAGCAGGAAGGCGCCCACACCGCCGTACATCCCGGAGACGAGGGCGGCGACGAGCGCGCTGGCCTGGCCGAAGACGACCGCACGGGCCGCCATCAGTGGATCGACGCCCTTGGCCTCGGGCCGGCGCTCGCGCTGCGCCTTGAGACGGGCGCGGATCGACAGCGCCGTGGCCAGCAGCACCGCGGCGATCACGGCGAGGACGATGGGGGCGGCCAGCGGGACGCTGGGCAGGGTCCCGACGGAGTTCCAGAGGCGGCGCCCGCCCACGACAGAATCCCCGCGACGACGAAGACGCCGGCCAGCATCCTGATGCGCAGCTCTCTCACGGTGTCCCTTCGCATTCCCCCGGGGTCCACGGCCCGTGGCCGTGGACGATCGTCCTCCTGACCCTAACGACTACTCGGGCAGCCGGAGTTCCAGGTCCTCGCGGGCGGTGACGCCGTCGCGCGACACCACCTGGAGCAACTCGGCGACCGCGCCACGGCCGGGCACCTGGGCGCCGGGCTCCACGTCGTGCCACGGGGCGAGGACGAAGGCGCGTTCGTGCGCGCGCGGGTGGGGCAGGGTCAGGGACGGATCGTCGGAGAGGACATCGGCGTACGCCACGATGTCGACGTCCAGGGTGCGCGCGCCCCAGCGCTCGTCCCGGACGCGGTGGAACGCCTCCTCGACCGCGTGCGCCCGCTCCAGCAGGGACGACGGGGGCAGCGTCGTCTTCAGGACGACGACCGCGTTGAAGTACGACGGCTGGCTGCCCGGCTCCACGCCCCACGGCTCGGTCTCGTACACCGGGGAGACGGCCTTGACGCGCACGCCCGGTGTGTCCTCCAGGGCGTCGATGGCGCCCTGGAGGGTCTCCAGCCGGTTCCCGAGGTTCGAGCCGAGGGAGATCACGGCCCGCTTCGGGTTGTGCAGCGTGGCGTCGGCGGCGTCGACCCTCTCGACCACGGAGGCGGGCACGGGCTGCACGGTCGGGTCGGTGTGGCCCGGGGTGAACGGCCTGGTCATACTCGGCTCCGGGTGATGGTGACGGTCACGTCGTCGAAGGGGACCGTGATCGGTGCGTCGGGTTTGTGGACGCAGACCTCGACCTCCTGGACCGCTTCGTGCTTCAGACAGGCCTGGGCGATGCGCTCGGCGAGCGTCTCGACGAGGTCGACCGGCTCGCCCTGGACGACGGCCACGACCTCCTCCGCCACGATGCCGTAGTGCACGGTCTTCGCCAGGTCGTCGTCGGCCGCCGCCGGACGGGTGTCCAGGCCCAGGACGACGTCCACGATGAAGGTCTGGCCCTCCTCGCGCTCCCTGGGGAAGACACCGTGGTACCCACGGGCCTTGAGGCCGCGCAGCGCGACACGATCCACGCGAATCACTCCTGCAATCGTCGGGGACGGCCGGTCCGTACCGCGTGCGGGCGGCACACCGGCCTCGAACGAATCTACCTGCGAGCGCTGACACAGCCGGGCCGCGGGGGCACCGGCCGCGTCGGAGCCGACAGGATTCACCGTGAGTTTCCCCCGGGGGGACCCGGTGGCTCACGATTTGGTGGTCACCCCTACCAGCGTGCGTGACTCCCACCACGTCCTGCCCCCGATCGCCTGCCCGGCCCTTCTCGGTCGCCTGCCCGGCCCTTCTAGGGGCCTACCCGCTCAGGACGGCGTTTCCTCGTCGGGGTCCTCGCCGTTGTCGGCGTTGTCGGCGTTCTCCGCCATGACCGGGGAGGCATGGTGCGACCAGAGCTTCCAGCCGTCGGGCGTGCGGCGGAACACGTTCGTGGCGACCACGAGCTGGCCCACGAGGGGCCCCAGTTCCTCGCCGTCCTCCGGTGCGGGGCCGCCGCTGAGGATGTTCTCGGTGCAGGTCACCAGGGCCGTGTCGCCGGTGACGGACACATGCACATCGGTGAGGAAGAACTGGATGTAGTCGGTGTTCGCCATGATCAGCGCGTACGACCGCAGCACCTCGCCGCGCCCGGTGAGCACCGGCCATCCCGGGTGCACGCAGGAGACGACGCCCACGTCCGCCGGGTCGTGGTACTCCTCGTCGACGCCCAGGTCGGAGGGGGTGAGCCAGAGGGAGGACACCACGTCGAAGTCACCCTGTTCGAGTGCCTCGTAGAAGGCGGTGTTGGCGGCCTCGACCTGCTCGACATCGGTGTGGGGGTCGCTCACCGGGCTCCTTCTGGGCCATGCGGGGTGTCCGAGGGGCGCGTGTCGTGAGGGGCCGGCGCGTCGGGCGGGTTGTGCGCCCCGACTGCCGTGCCCGCGCCCGGCGTGTGACCGTCCGTGCGCGCTCCTTCCACGGCGCGCGCGACGCGCACCGCGTCCGCTGTCGCGCGCACCTCGTGGACACGCACCGCCCACGCGCCGGCCTGCGCCGCGAGGGCGGAGACGGCGGCCGTGGCGGCGTCGCGCTCGCGCGCGGGCGGGGGCGCGCCCTGCGGCCCCGCCAGCACCCGGCCGAGGAACCGCTTGCGGGAGGCGGCGACGAGCAGGGGGTGACCCAGACCGTGCAGCCGGTCGAGGTGGGCGAGCAGGGAGAGATCGTGGCCGGCCTCCTTGGAGAAGCCGAGCCCCGGGTCGACGACCAGCCGGTCGGGGGCGATGCCGCCCGCCAGGACGGCGTCCACGCGCGCGTGCAGTTCGTCGACGACCTCGCGGACGACATCGCCGTAGACGCCCTGGACGTTGCCGCCCTCGAGGAAGCCGCGCCAGTGCATGACGACGAAGGGGGCGCCGGCGTCGGCGACGACCGGGATCATCTCCGGGTCGGCCAGGCCGCCGCTGACGTCGTTGACGAGGGCCGCGCCCGCGGCGAGGGCCTGGGCGGCGACGGAGGCGCGCATGGTGTCGACGGAGACGACGACGCCTTCGGAGGCGAGGCCGCGGACGACGGGGATGACCCGCCGGAGTTCCTCGGCCTCGTCGACACGGGTGGCGCCGGGCCGGGTGGACTCGCCGCCGACGTCGACCAGGTCGGCCCCCTCGGTGACCAGCGCGAGTCCGTGCTTGACGCGGCCGTCGTGTCGAACCAGCGGCCGCCGTCGGAGAAGGAGTCGGGGGTCACGTTGACGACCCCCATGACCGCGCACCGGTCCCAGTCCGGAAGGCCGGCGACGCGCCCTCGTCCGCTCTGCTTGCTCATACGTTCAGCGTAGGCCCAGCGGGGTACCGCCATGCCGGGTGGGCCGGGCGGAAGCCCCGGGGCTGAGGGGGCGAGGCTGTCGCCCGGACCCGGTCGCGCCGCGGTGGCGGTCCGCTCGTGCCCGTACCGCTCGTGCCCGTACCGCTCGCGTCTGTACCGCTCGGGTCCGTGCCGCTCGGGTCCGTGCCGTTCCACCGGCCGTCCCGGCTACGCCGCCCGTACGTCTCTGTCGGCCATCGTGCGTTCGGCCACCGAGTGGGCACACGCGCGTGCCGCGGACGTACGGCGGCGCAGGACGCGCGGCAGGGGCAGGGCGAGGTTGACGAAGCCCTCGGCCTGCATGGCGGCGAAGCCGATGCGGGGAAGGTCCCCGGAGGCCCGGTAGACGACGAAGCGGGGCTCCCAGCGGGGCTGGAACTTGGCGTTGAACTTGTACAGCGACTCGATCTGGAACCAACGCGAGAGGAACACCAGCAGTCCGCGCCAGGCGCGCAGCACGGGGCCGGCGCCGATCTTCTCGCCGCGGGCCAGTGCCGAGCGGAACATGGCGAAGTTGAGCGACACGCGCGCGATGCCGAACCTGGGGGCGGCCTGGAGGGAGGCGGCGATGAGGAGTTCGTTCATGCCGGGGTCGGCCGAGCGGTCGCGTCGCATCAGGTCCAGGGAGGCGCCGTCGGGGCCCCACGGCACGAAGTGCAGGATCGCCTTGAGGTCGCCGTAGGGACCCGGTTCGGCGTCGGCCTTGTGGGCGGTGGCGATCAGGCAGTCGCCGTCGGTGGGGTCGCCGATGCGGCCGAGTGCCATGGAGAAGCCGCGCTCGGTGTCGGTGCCGCGCCAGTCCTCCGCGGCGAGCCGGATGCGGTCCAGTTCGCCTTCGCCGATGTCACCGACACGTCGGACCCGGGTCTCGTAACCGGCGCGTTCGATGCGCTTGACCATCTGGCGCACGTTGCGCATCGCGCGGCCGGCCAGCGAGAAATCCGCGACGTCCACCACCGCCTCGTCGCCCAGTTCCAGGGCGTCCAGTCCGGTCTCGCGGGTCCACACCTCACCGCCGGTCTCGGAGCAGCCCATGACGGCGGGCGTCCAGGAGTGGGCCTTGGCCTCGTCCATGAAGCGCTCGATCGCGCCGGGCCAGGCCTCGACGTCACCGATGGGGTCGCCGCTGGCGAGCATCACGCCGGAGACCACGCGGTAGGTCACGGCCGCCTTGCCGCTGGGGGAGAAGACCACGGCCTTGTCGCGGCGGAGCGCGAAGTGGCCGAGCGAGTCCCGGCGGCCGTGCTTGGCCAGCAGGGCGCGCAGCCGGACCTCGTCCTCCTCGGTGAGGCGCGCGGCCGGGTGCTCCGGGCGGAAGGCGAGGTAGACGGTGGTGATGGCGGTGAGCAGGCCCAGGGCGCCCAGGGAAAAGGCGACCGTCCAGGACGTGTTGCCCTGGTAGTCGACCGGGCCCTCGAAGCCGAAGAGGCCGTACAGGACGTGGGAGATGCGGTCGGCCAGGCTGGGGTCGCCGACCATGCGCCGCGGATGGGCGCTGACGATGACCAGGCCCAGTCCGAGGGAACCGGCGCCCATGAGGACGAAGTTGGCCAGTGCGCGCCAACGGCTGCGGGGGTCGGGCAGCGCCGCGAACTGGTCGCGGTGGCGCAGCAGGGGCACCAGGAGCGCGATCGAGATCAGCGCGCCGACGAGTGAGTGCCGGTAGGTGAACTGCGCGACGGCACCCGCCGGGAGCAGGGCCACGGCCGCGCGCCAGGCGCGCCGCTTGCTGCGCTTGAGGCCGTGCGCGAGGAGGAGCAGCAGGACGCCGGCGCTCAGCGACAGCGCCGCCGCGAACGGGCCGAGCGCGCCGGGCAGCACCTCGGCCATGGTGTGCATGCGGCTGTGGCGGAACCGGGGGAAGACCCCGGCGGCGACGTCCAGCAGACCCACGAGAGCGCAGGCCCGGCCGACGAGGGCGGGCACGGCCTCGGGGCGCGGCCCCCTGATCAGCTGCCGCACCCGGCTTGATCGATTCGGAACCCCGATCGACATTTCCCCATCTTCCCTGACAGACATCGCATCCCGTAGTTCCGCGAGAGACTCTGAAATCCGGTGCCGATTCGGGCATCCGGCGACATTGCGCCCTCTAGGACGGTGTCTCGGGGGGAGAGGTTCACTCGTCCCTTTCAAAGCCGCCGAAAAGGCAAGGGAAAGTCCGGGCGAGCCCTCGCGGGGAGCGGGGGCCACGGGAACCCGGACGGAGAGCGCAGGCAGGAACACCGATGGGTCTCACGAGCAGAACAGTCCTGTTGCTGGCAGTCCTGTCCGCCGTGCTGCTGTTCGTCGGCACGGTGTGGCACTGGCCGCGGCTGGCCGGACGCGGCTGGCGGACCGTCAGCGCGCGCGTCGCTCTGTTGCTGGCCACCCAGCTGGCCGTCTTCGCGTCCGTGGGGCTCGCCGCGAACCAGGCTTTCGGGTTCTACGCCAGCTGGGCGGACCTGTTCGGCCAGGAGACCGAACAGGGCGTCGTCGTCGACCACGCGGGCGGCGGACCGTTGCGGGTGGTCGACACCCGGCGCGTGGAGGGTGGCGGCGGGCGGCCGGAGTTCGGCGGGCAGATCCAGAAGGTCGCCGTCAACGGCCGTACGTCGGGCATCGCCTCGCCCGCCTTCGTGTATTTGCCGCCGGAGTACTTCGACCCGCACGATCGCGCGCGTACGTTCCCGGCGGCCGTCGTCCTCACGGGCTACCCCGGCACCGCTGAGGCCCTCGTGGACAAGCTGGACTACCCGCGCACCGCGCGCGGGCTCGCCGAGGACGGCCGCATGCGGCCGATGATCCTGGTGATGATGCGGCCGACGGTGGCGCCGCCGCGGGACACGGAGTGCGTGGACATCCCGGGCGGGCCGCAGACGGAGTCCTTCTTCGCCAAGGACCTGCCGGCCGCCGTGGCGGCCCACTACAGGGTGAACAGGGCGCCCGGCAGCTGGGGTGTCATCGGGGACTCCACGGGCGGCTACTGCGCGCTGAAGCTGGCGATGCACCACCCCGAGGTCTACGGGGCGGGCGCCGGCCTGTCGGCGTACTACAAGGCGCCGACCGACCCGACGACCGGTGACCTGTTCCACGGCGACGAGACGCTGCGCAACGAGGCCGATCTGCGCTGGTTCCTGAAGCACCGTCCCGCGCCCGACACCTCGTTGCTCGTCACCAGCAGCAAGGTTGGAGAATCCAACTACAAGGACACGTTGAAGTTCATTGAACTGGTGAAGGCGACCGACAGGACAAGGATCTCGTCGATCGTCCTGGAAAGCGGCGGGCACAACTTCAACACCTGGCGGCGGGAGATCCCGCCGACTCTGGAGTGGATCAGCGGGCGGTTGAGCGGCCGGTGAGCCGCCGGTGACGTCGGTGGACGGCCGAGGCGACCGTGGCGACCAGAAATGATCTTGAATCCCGGTGAATTCGACGACCGGTATGTTTCCTGATGCCGTGTGAGTGCTTCGGTATGGCGGTGTTTTTACGGGGCGGGGCGCCAACATTCGCCTACGCGCGGTAAGTTTCTGGCCATGCCACGTGGACGTCACCGCCATTCCCCACCTTTGCACCGGCTGCTGCCTCCCTCGGCGATCGCAGGCGTCTCCCTCGTCTGCGCGCTCGGCCCCTGGGTCTTCACGGAGCCATCGTTGCTCCGAGGCCTGGCCGCGGCCGCCGCGGCGACGGCGGTCGGGAGCGCGTTCGTCATGCGCCGCTGGGACATCCAGGCCGGCAAACAGGTGGCCGACCTCACGCGCGCGCGTGCGGGCGACGAGTGGCGTTACGAGGAGCGGGTCGCCGAACTGGAGAGCGACCTGGAGGAGTCGCGCGAGCTGCGCGTGAAGCTGGAGCAGCGGCTGCGGGCCAAGCGCGCCGAACTGGCCGGGCTGCGGAACGAACACGCGTCCCTGCTGCGCCGTTACGCGACGGCGGAGACCGAGCGGGCGAGCGCCCTGGAGGGCCGTCGTCTGCTCGAGATAGAGAGCGCGGTCCCGTCGTTGGCGCTGCCGCCCGCACGGGCCGCGGAGGACGACGCGGCGGAGTCGCGCGAGGCCGCCGCCGAGACCGGCGAACCGGCCGAGGGTGACGCCACGGAGGCCGTGGAAGCACCGGAGGGTACGGAGGCGGCCGGGGCACCCGAGACCGGAACCACCGACTCCGCCGAGCTTTCCGACTCGGCCGAGCCTTCCGATTCGGCACAGGCTTCCGACACCGCCGAGGCTTCCGATTCGGCCGAGACTTCCGGCACCGTCGGGGACGAGGACGAGGACGAGCGGGAGGCTCCCGAGGTCTTCTCGCCCTCCGGCTCCAAGCTGTTCCTGCGGGCACAGGCCGCGCTGGCCCGCCTCGACACCGACGGCCCGAAGCCTGCGCAGAGCACGGTCACGGACGACGAGCCCGCCGAGGCCGAGCCCGTCCGGGCCGCCGCCCCCGCCGAGTCCGGCGCCGACGCGGAGGCCGCGCGGGAGGACGAGGTCAAGGGGAAGCCCGAGGCGGTCGACGAGCACGCGCGTGCGACCGCCCCCCACCTGACCGCCGAGGCGAACGGCACTCCTGACGAGAAGGCCGCCCCGGAGGAGCCCACCGCCCGGACGAAGTCCGAGGACATCCCGTCCGCCGAAGAGGTTGAAGCAGCCGAAGAGGCCGAAGCAGCCGAAGAGGCCGAAGCAGCGGAGGAGACCGAAGCAGCGGAGGAGGCCGAAGCGGTCGAGACCCTGGAAGCGCCGGTGGCGGCCACCGCCACCGAGACCGCCGGCGAGACCCCCGCCAAGACCGCCGCCGCGCCCTCCGTCACCCCCGTTCAGCGGCCCTCCGGCCACTTCGCGGTCCCGACCGCCGTCGCCGTCGTACCGGCCACACAGCCGGTGCGGCGCCCCACGACCGAGGGCGGTTTCGACTTCTTCGGGGCGGAGAAGGCGTCGGCGTCCGCCGCGCTGGAGGCCGTGCAGAACGAGGACCTCGCCGACGTCGTCGGCGAGGAGGCGCTCGCGCTCCACAAGGCCCAGACCGAGGCGGAGTTCGAGCCGGCCCACGAGCAGACGCGCGCCGTCGGTCAGGTCATCGACCTGACCGCGCACGACGAGACAGAGCACATCGACGTCCAGGGACTGCGCAGCGCGGCCTCCTGAGCGGCCCGCCGGTATACCGCGGCCCGCCACGCCCCTGCGGCCCGCCACGCCCCTGCGGCCCGCCACGCCCCTGCGGCGCGGCGGGCGCGGTGTGTCCGGCGGTCACGCCATCCACTGGTCGGGCCCCGCGTCGCGGCGCCCGGTGCGGGACCGTTCCGCCTGACCGCGCAGCAACTCGGCCGCCTCCCGCGCGTCCCGCAGACGCGCCGTCACCGTCTTGTCGGCCCCCGTGTCCACATGGACGTCGGCGAGGCGCCACAGCCGCTTCCAGGGCCCTTGGGACAGGCGCACGCTCTGCACCTTCGCGTGCGGCACGAGCGCCACGCTGCGGCGCAGCAGCCCGTGCCGGGCGACGAACACCGCGCCGGTGACGGCGATGCCGTAGCCCCGCCACCACAGCGGGAGGCACCGCCCGGCCCGGCGCGGCGGCCGAGACAGGGTGGCCGTCGCGGGCACCTCGGCGCCGGGCAGTACGCGCGCGATGACGGCTTCGGCCGCCGCGCGCGGGGCGACCGGCACCAGCACGGAGTTGGCCGACCCGGCCACGTCCAGCTCGACCCGCACCCACCCGCGCCGCCGCCACAGCAGCGGTTCGACGATGCGGACGGTCTGCACGCGGCCGGGCGGCACCGTCTCGTGCGTACGGTCGAGCAGGCCGTGGTCGATCCGGAGCCCGTCCGGCGACTCGCCGACCGTCCAGTCGTACTCGCCGACGAAGCGTCCCGCACTGCTCGCGCCCGCCGCGCCCAGCAGCGGCAGACCGGTGGCGAGGACCGTCCACACGCTGTGGGTGGCGAGCCAGAGGACCGGGGGCACGACGAGCGCGGCGGCGAGCGCGCCCCAGGTGGCGCCGGTCAGCATCAGGGCGATCGCCAGTTCGCGCGCGGGCACCCGCAGCAGTTCGCGCGCGGGTGCCTCGCCCACCTCGTGTGCCGTCTCTGGCGCGAAGCCCGCCGCGCGCGCGAGCAGTTCCGCGCGTAGGGCACGCGCCTCCGACGCGCCGAGGAAGGCCAGTTCGTCCTTCTTGTCGGCGCCGACGACGTCGAGGCGCAGCTTCGCGACGCCCGCGAGCCGCGCGAGCAGCGGTTGGGTGAGGTCGACCGCCTGGAGGCGCTCGAGCCGGATGTGCGCGGTGCGCCGGAACAACAGGCCGGTGCGGATGCGCAGTTCGCTGTCCGTCACCGAGAAGTGCGTGAACCACCAGGACAGGAACCCGTAGAGGGAGGCCGCCGGCACGACCACCGCGAACACGATCAGCAGGGTCGTCGTGGTCAGCCGGGTCAGCTGCTCCTGCGCCTGGTTCGGATCGTGCGCCGCCCATCCGACGACCACGGCGACGGGTGCCCACGCCCGCCTGAACGGCGTCACGGGATGCAGCCGCCGCTCCACGACGACCCGCTTCGGCCGTACGCCCTCGTCGAGGCCCGGCGTCGTCACAGCCCCGCCGATCGGGCCTCGCCCAGCGCGGTCAGCCTGTCCCGCAGCCGTTCCGCCTCGGCCGGGTCCAGACCGGGGATCGTCGCGTCGGTCGCCGCGGCCGCGGTGTGCAGCTGCACGCTGGCCAGCCCGAAGTGGCGCTCCACGGGGCCGGAGGTCACCTCCACGAGCTGCATGCGCCCGTACGGGACGACCGTCTCCTCGCGCCACAGCACGCCCCGGCTGATCAGCAGGTCGTCCGCGCGCTCGGCGTACCGCCAGGAGAGCCAGTTGCGGCCGAGCCCGACCCAGCCCCAGACGATGCCCGCCAGGGGCAGCAGCGCGAACGCGGCCCACGCGGGCCCGGCGAACAGGCCGAGCAGCACTCCGACGGCCACGGCGGCCAGCCCCAGCCACACCACCAGCAACAGCCGCCGCATGCGCAGCAGCCCCCGCGGCAGCCCGGTCCACCGCGGCTCCGGCTCCGGCGTCGTCCCCGTGTCTGCCGCGCTCCCCGTTTCCATACCGCCAGCGTACGTAGGAGAGACTGGGTCCATGACTCCCACGACGGAGACCACGGTCGGCATCGGCGGCGCCGCGGAGAGCACCGACATGGTGCTCAACATCGGCCCCCAGCACCCCTCCACGCACGGCGTGCTGCGGCTCAGGCTGGTGCTGGACGGCGAGCGCATCCGGCAGGCGGAGCCGGTGATCGGCTATATGCACCGCGGCGCGGAGAAGCTGTTCGAGGCCCGTGACTACCGCCAGATCATCATGCTGGCCAACCGCCACGACTGGCTGTCGGCCTTCTCCAACGAGCTGGGCGTGGTCCTCGCCGTGGAGCGGATGCTCGGCATGGAGGTGCCCCCGCGCGCGGTGTGGACGCGCACGCTCCTCGCGGAGCTGAACCGGGTGCTCAACCACCTGATGTTCCTGGGGTCGTATCCGTTGGAACTCGGCGGGATCACGCCGGTCTTCTACGCCTTCCGCGAGCGCGAGGTGCTCCAGAACGTCATGGAGGAGGTCTCCGGCGGGCGCATGCACTACATGTTCAACCGCGTCGGCGGCCTCAAGGAGGACCTGCCGGCCGGCTGGGCGTCCCGCGCGCGTGGCGCGGTCGCCGCCGTGCGTTCGCGCATGGACGTCTTCGACGACCTCGTGCTCGGCAACGAGATCTTCCGGGGCCGCACGCGCGGCGTGGGCACCCTCACGCCGGCGGCCGTGCACGCCTACGGCGTGAGCGGGCCGATCGCACGTGCCTCAGGTGTCGACTTCGACCTGCGCCGCGACGAGCCCTACCTCGCGTACGGCGAGTTGCGGGACACCCTGAAGGTGGTGGGCCGGACCGAGGGCGACTGTCTCGCCCGCTTCGAGTGCCTCCTGGAGCAGACGCACAACGCGCTGGACCTCGCGGACGCCTGTCTGGACCGCCTCGCGGACCTGCCGCCCGGCCCGATCAACCAGCGGCTCCCGAAGGTCCTCAAGGCGCCCGAGGGGCACACGTACGCGTGGACCGAGAACCCCCTCGGCATCAACGGGTACTACCTCGTCAGCAAGGGTGAGAAGACGCCGTACCGGCTGAAGCTGCGCTCGGCCTCGTACAACAACATCCAGGCGCTCACCGAGCTGCTGCCGGGCACGCTGGTCGCGGACATGGTGGCGATCCTGGGGTCGTTGTTCTTCGTCGTCGGGGACATCGACAAGTAGGTCGCGTGGGTGAGCGGGTCACTCGGCCGCCGCGGCGTCCGGGGCGAGTGGGTGCGCGATGCCCACCGGGTGGAGAAGCCATCCGAAGTCGCCGAGCCCGCCCCGAGCGGTGAGTTCCGCCGCCTCGCCGGCGCCCGCCAGGGCACGCACGTAGGCGGCGGGGTCCGTGGCGGCGAGGGTGAGCGGGGGGCGGGCGCCCGCGAGGCCCAGGGCGCGCAGGGCGGCGCGTTGCCGGAGGAGGAGCGGGCGCTGGGGCGTACGCGCCGGGGTGCACGCCTCCGCACACGCATCGAGTGCCACATGTGCCGTGATGTCGCACGTGCCGTCCGGGACCGGTGAGGTCTCGCGGCCCTCCCGGAAGCCGGTGAGCGTGCCGAACGGAGGGCGCGCCCGCACCGTGTGCGCGTAGTCCACGGCCACCGCCAGCCCTCGTGCGACGCGGGAGACGGCGCCGGCCCAGGCACGGTCTCTGGGCAGTCCGATCTCGGCCCGCAACCCCTCCTCGCCCGGCAGCGGCCACCACCGCGCGAGCCACTCCGCCTCCGCCCCGGACACCGGCTCGCCGAGCCGCTCGACCCCGTCGTCCCGGACGAGGACCAGCCGGGGCACGCCCGCCGAGTCGACCTCGGCGACCTCCACCGGCACGTTGTCGAGCCACTCGTTGGCGAACAGCAGGCCGGTGACCTGCGTCGGAGGCTCGGGAAGCCAGGTGATCCGGGGGGCGAGGCCCGCCGGACGGGCGGCGACTTCGACGCCGTACGCGCGCGTGCGGGCGGCCACGTCGGCGGGGAGTGCGGCGAGCACGCCGGTGACCAGTTCGCCGCGACCGGCGGCCATGTCGACGAAGTCGAGCGACGCGGGCCGGCCGAGCGCTTCGTCGACCCGGCACAGCAGCCGGGCCACGGCCTCGGCGAAGAGGGGGGAGGCGTGCACGGACGTACGGAAGTGTCCGGCCGGACCCTCGGGGCGCAGGTAGAAGCCGTCCGGGCCGTACAGGGCGGACTCGGTCGCCGCCCGCCAGCCGCGCCATCCGCCCGCGCCCGTCACCGTTTCGACCTCCGGATCGTCTCCACCACCGGATCAGACTAGGCGTACAGGTGATCACGGTCTCCACCTTGCGGAGTACGCGCGCCGGGCCCGGATCGGCCCTCCGGTTGACCCCTGCACGCATCTCGCTTCCCTACTCTGGGTTACGTGCAGCGCCTCTACGACTTCCTCCGCAGACACCCGACCTTGGTCGACGGCTTCTGGGCCCTCGTCCTGTTCGGGATCTCTGTGGTCGCCGGAACCACTACCGGCGAGAACCACCAGGGAACCGACTCCCTGGCGCTGCTCGTACCGATCGCGCTTCTGCTGGGCCTGGTGGTGGCGCTGCGGCGGCGCATGCCGGAGCGGATGCTGCTGCTGGCCTGCGCGCTCGGCCTCGCCCAGCTCGTGCTGGACGTCGCGACGACGGCCGCCGACTTCGCCCTGCTGGTGATCGTCTACACGGTCGCCGCGACGGGTGCCCGCTGGGCGTCCAGGCTCGCGCTGGGCATGGGCCTGTGCGCCGCGACCCTGGCCCAACTGCGCTGGCAGAACGAGCAGACGAGCCTGGCGGGCAACGTGGCCATAGTCGTCTTCCAGACGGTGCCGTTCGTGCTCGCCTGGGTGCTCGGCGACTCCGTGCGCACCCGGCGGGCGTACTTCGCCCAGTTGGAGGAGCGCGCGGCGCGCCTGGAGAAGGAGCGCGAGGCGCAGGCGAAGGTAGCGGTCGCCGCCGAGCGCGCCCGGATCGCGCGTGAGCTGCACGACGTCGTCGCGCACAACGTGTCGGTGATGGTCGTGCAGGCAGACGGCGCCGCCTACGTCCTCGACGCGGCGCCCGACCAGGCGAAGAAGGCACTGGAGACGATCTCCTCCACGGGCCGTCAGGCTCTCGCCGAGATGCGCCGCCTGCTGGGCGTCCTGCGCACCGGCGAGCACGAGGAGGGCGGGGAGTACGTGCCGCAGCCGGACGTCGAGCAGATCGAGGACCTCGTCCAGCAGTGCCGCGGTTCCGGCCTGCCCGTGGACTTCAAGGTCGAGGGCACCCCACGGCCGCTGCCGAGCGGCGTCGAGCTGACGGCGTACCGGATCGTTCAGGAGGCGCTCACCAACACGCGCAAGCACGGGGGGCCGAACGCGGGCGCCAGCGTGCGCCTGGTCTACTTCGACGACGGTCTCGGTCTGCTCGTCGAGGACGACGGCAAGGGCGCCCCCGCACGAGCTGTACGAGGAGGGCGGCGCCGACGGCGGCGGCCACGGCCTGATCGGCATGCGGGAGCGGGTCGCATGGTCGGCGGCACCCTGGACGCGGGCCCGCGTCCCGGCGGAGGATTCCGCATCAGCGCGCTGCTCCCGCTCAAACCGGCGCATTGACGCCGACGCACGCCCTCTGTTGACACCTGTCACAACCCATGGAAGAGGACTCGATGACGATCCGCGTCATGCTCGTCGACGACCAGATGCTGCTGCGCACCGGGTTCCGGATGGTGCTCGCCGCCCAGCCGGACATGGAGGTCGTGGCCGAGGCGGGCGACGGTGTCGAGGCCCTCCAGGTGGTGCGTTCCACCGCGGTCGACGTGGTGCTGATGGACGTCCGCATGCCGAAACTGGACGGGGTCGAGGCCACCCGGCGCATCTGCTCGGCCCCCGACGCGCCGAAGGTGCTGATCCTGACCACCTTCGACCTCGACGAGTACGCCTTCTCCGGGCTGAAGGCGGGCGCCTCCGGCTTCATGCTGAAGGACGTGCCGCCCGGTGAACTGCTCACCGCGATCCGCTCCGTGCACAGCGGCGACGCGGTGGTCGCGCCCTCCACCACCCGCCGCCTCCTCGACCGGTTCGCGCCCATGCTGCCCAGCGCGGGCAAGGAGCCCCAGCACATGGAGCTGGAGCGGCTCACCGGCCGGGAGCGCGAGGTCATGATCCTGGTCGCCCAGGGGCTGTCCAACAGGGAGATCGCGGCCCGGCTGGTGCTGTCCGAGGCGACCGTCAAGACCCACGTGGGCCGCATCCTGACGAAGCTGGGGCTGCGGGACCGGGTGCAGGTGGTGGTCCTCGCGTACGAGACGGGGCTGGTGCGGGCGGGGGGACTCGGCTGAGCCGCCTCCGGGTGCGTACGGACGTACGGATCACCGCCGAACGCGCCCCGCGCGCGCCCGGCGGCCACTAGGGTCGGCGCATGCTCCTGTGGATCAACGGTCCCTTCGGGGGCGGCAAGACACAGACCGCACACGAGATCCGGCGCCGCCTGCCGGGCAGCGTCGTCTGCGACCCCGAACACGCCGGCTTCGGTCTGCGCCGCATGCTGCCGCCGGACCTGCGAGGCGACTTCCAGGACCTGGTCTCCTGGCGGCAGGGGGTCGTCGAGGTCCTCGACCTGGCGCTCCGCGAGCACGACGGCGTGGTGATCGCCCCCATGACGGTGACCGACCCGCGCTACTTCGCCGAGACCGTCGGCAGGCTGGGCGAAATGGGCCACGACGTACGGCACTTCACGCTCCTCGCCGAGCGGGAGACCGTGGTGAGGCGCCTGCGCGAGCGCGGTCTGGGGCGCCTCCTCCGCTTCGTCCCAGGGAGAAAGGCGGTGCCGCGCAGGGAGAGTCGGGCCGTCCAGCAGCTCGACCACTGTCTGGAGCGGCTGCGCGAGCCGGAGTTCGCCGAACACCTGTGGACGGACCACACGAGCGTGCCGAAGACGGCCGACCGCATCGCCGTCCTGGCCGGGCTGACGCTGCGGCCGAACACCGAGGGATCGCTCCGCACCCGGCTGCGCCAGGCGCGGGTCGGCCTGAAGCACATCCGGTTCGACTGAGGACCGCCGTGGTGGCCGTCGCCGGGCCCTGGGCGCGGGGCCCGCAGAGCTTACGGTGACGTCGTGAAGCCGATTCCGGGATGGACCGCGTCTGCGCGGAGGACCGCGGGGTATGCCGCGTGGTGGGCGGCGGTCACGCTCGCCTTCTGGCTCGGGGGCCGGGCCGTGGGCCACCGGCCGAGCCTGCTGGTGTGCGCCGTCGGCGCCGTCCTCACGATCGTCGGGGGCGAACTCGGCGACCGACGGCGTCGACGCAGGGCCAGGAACCGGGCGGCGGGGCGCAGGGCGGGCACCGGCGGCTCCGCGCGCTGACGGGCGCCGGCCGGCAGGAGGCCGCGCTACCTGAGGATCCCCTCCAGGAAGTCGCTGCCCAGCCGGGCCACCCTCGTCACGTCGAGCTGGTGCAGCACGTACCGGCCGCGCCGACGGGTGGTGATCAGGCCCGCCTTCTTCAGGACGGCCAGATGCCGGGATATCTCGGGGGCCGTCATGCCGTGCACCTGGGCGAGTTCGCTCGTGGTGTACGCGCTGCGTGCCAGCTGGCGGCAGATCCGCATGCGGACCGGGTGGGACAGGGCCGTCATCCGCAGGGTGAGCTGCTCGACGGACGGCGGCGAGGCCGGCTCGGGGGAGCCGACGGGGTAGTGCAGCACGGGCTGCCATCCACTCCGGTGCAGCACGCTGAGATGCGGCCAGCCGAGACTGGTCGGCACGAGGAGCAGCCCGCCGCCCGCGGTGACCGTCCGGCCCTCGATGAGCTTGTCGACCTCGATCCGGCAGGCCGCCTCGTCCACGGCCAGGGCGGGCGACACCGCTGTCAGCGCCTCCGACAGCCCGCGGTGCCGCAGCAGTTCCCTCTTGTGCCGGGCGTCCGCCGTCAACCCGTGGCTCAGCCGCGACCAGGCCTCCGCGAAGAACGCCTCGTCGCAGTCCTCCAGGAAGCGCCGCAGCCACGCGCGCACGCTGGGCGGGTCGTCGAGCAGCCGCTGGGTGAACCGCACCTGCTGGGGGCCGCGCGAGGCGGCCACCTCCAGGGCGCGCCGGCGCACGCGCTCGTCGGTGAGGACCAGCGGTTCGTGGGAGCCGTAGCTGATCACGCAGGTGAACTCCAGGGCGGCGTCCACGAACTGCTCGTCCGTCAGTTTGTCGAGCAGGTCCAGCTCCTCGGCGAGCGTCCCGCGCGGGAGCGTGCTGCGGCCCGGGATGCCGGCGTACGGCATGAAGAGGTCGGAGAACGTCGTCCGCCACAGGAAGTCGGCCTCGCACATCCGGTCGGCGAGATGCGGGTCGAGGCGCGCGGTGACACTCGTGACCCAGCCCTGGAGCCCTGGATGGTGCCCCGGCTCGGACAGCGCGTGCAGCGCCATGCCGAGTTCGGCCAGGGGGGACGGCACGATCGCGACCCCCTCCGGCCGCAGCCCCGCGATGTCGATGCGCACGCTCATGCCCTCATGGTGCACCCCACCGCTGACAACGCCGCCCCCGGCCGACGGCCGGCTGACGTCTACGGGCCGGTCCGCCCCCCGGCCCGGCCGGCCTCCTCCCTCAGCCGGACCACGAAGTCGGCGACCGCCGTGCGTACGTCCTCTGCGCTCCACTCCAGGCCGGGGGCGCGGACGTCGACCTCCGTGACGGCCAGGCCCGGCACGGGGGCGTTCCAGGCGCGCGCGAAGAGCAGGGTCCCGCTCTCCTCGGCCGTACGGATCGCCGCCTCGGCGACCGTGTCGGCGTCGTACGGCAGCCACACCTGGAACTCGTTGGTGTGCGGCACCTCGGGGTGCACCCGCGACCACGGCAGCCCGGCCGCCGCCAAGCCTTCGGCCAGTGCGGCGGCCACCACGCGCGCGTGGCGCACGTACGAAGGCAGGCGGGGCAGTTCGCGCTCCAGGCCCAGCAGCGCCGACAGGGCGGTGGGGAACTGCTGGAACACCGTGCCGCCGTAGCGGTGGCGCCAGGCCTTCGCCTCCTCCACCAGGGTGCTCGGGCCGGCCAGCGCGGCACCGCCGAAACCGTCGAGGGACTTGTAGAACGACACGTAGACGCTGTCCGCCAGTGCGGCGATCTCGTCGAGCGGGCGGTCGAAGTGGACGGTGGACTCCCACAGGCGCGCGCCGTCGAAGTGCACCACCGCGTCCCGCTCGCGCGCCGCCTCGACGAGATCGGTCAGCTCCTCCCAGGACGGCAGCAGGTGTCCCGGGCCCACGAGCGGCAGTTCGAGCATCAGCGCCCCGAAGGGCTCCTCGCAGTCACGGACCTCCTCGGCGGTGGGCTGCCGCGGCTCGTCGGTCAGCCGGACCGGGCGCAATCCGCTGACCTGGCTGAACGCCCCGCGCTCGTGCACCTCCGGGTGGGCCTCGGCGTGCAGGGCCACCACCGGGTTGCCGGTGCGGCCCGCCCAGCAGCGCAGGGCGACCTGCTGCGCCATGGTGCCCGTCGGGAAGAAGGCCGCGGCCTCCTTGCCGAGCAGCCCGGCGACCTTGGCCTCCAGGGCGGCGACGACGCCGTCGCCGTACATGTCGACGGACTCGTCCAGGTCGTACACCTCGTCGGCGGCATCCAGGAGGGCGAGCCGCTGACGGATCGTCCGCTCGAGGCCGGAGCGCGCCAGTACCCGCCGCGCGCTGCGGGAGGCCCTTCTGCGCCGCTCCCACCGGCGCCCGCGCCGCTCGTCCTCCGACACCGGCCCGGACGGCTCCTGCTCGGACGTCCGCGTGGACCGATCCGCCGTATCACTCATGCCGTGGATCATTTCGCGCGCGTGGCCCGAGGACACCCGATTTCGGCGGCGGAGGAAGAGTGCGGTTACCCACAGCCTGTGGACAACCGGGGCCCCCGGTAACCGATCGCGTTAACATGACGAGAAATCGTCCGGTACCCAGAGCGGACTGGAACGGGAAGGCCGCCGTCGCGTGAGTACAGTCCAACAGCCAGACCCCAGGGACCGCCCCGCGCGGCTGACCGTCGGCGTCGTCGGCGCAGGGCGCGTAGGCCCCGCGCTCGCCGCGTCCCTCC
This sequence comes from Streptomyces phaeoluteigriseus, assembly GCF_001896135.2. Classification (GTDB taxonomy): domain Bacteria; phylum Actinomycetota; class Actinomycetes; order Streptomycetales; family Streptomycetaceae; genus Streptomyces; species Streptomyces phaeoluteigriseus. The sequence continues at coordinate 782,218 of NZ_MPOH02000019.1, read as the reverse complement.
AGCTCGCCGGGCACCGTCCGGTCGCCGTCTCCGGCGTCTCCGACGCCTCCCGCCGGCGCGCCGCGACGATGCTGCCCGACGTCCCCCTCGTCACCCCCGCCGAGGTCATGGCGCGCGCCGACCTGGTCCTGCTGACGGTCCCCGACGACGCCCTGCCCGGCCTCGTCGAGGGCCTCGCCGAGACCGGCGCGGTCCGCCCCGGGCAGCTGCTCGTGCACACCTCCGGCCGGTACGGCGCGAGGGTCCTGGACCCCGCCCTGCGCGCGGGCGCGCTGCCGCTGGCCCTGCACCCGGCGATGACCTTCACCGGCACCGCGGTCGACGTCCAGCGTCTGGCCGGCTGCTCCTTCGGCGTCACCGCGCCCGACCAACTGCGGCTGGCCGCCGAAGCACTCGTCATCGAGATGGGCGGCGAACCGGAATGGATCGCCGAGCAGAACCGGCCGCTCTACCACGCGGCCCTCGCCCTCGGCGCCAACCACCTGGTCACCCTGGTCGCCCAGTCCCTGGAACTGCTGCGCGCGGCCGGCGTCGAGGCCCCCGACCGGATGCTCGGCCCCCTGCTGGGCGCCGCCCTGGACAACGCGCTGCGCTCCGGCGACGCCGCGCTCACCGGCCCCGTCGCGCGCGGCGACGCGGGCACGGTCGCCGTGCACGTCTCCGAGCTGCGCAGGCACGCCCCGCAGACCGTCGACGGCTATCTGGCGATGGCCCGCGCGACGGCCGACCGGGCGCTGGCCAGCGGCCTGCTCAAGCCTGAACTCGCCGAGGACCTCCTCGGGGTACTCGCCAAGGGGACCGACGGCGCCGAGGGAGACGTCCGATGACCACGACCCTGCTGCGCACCGCCGGTGAGCTGCACGCACGCACGCGCGCGGGCCGCCGCGCCGTCGTGATGACGATGGGCGCCCTGCACGAGGGACACGCCACCCTCGTCCGCACCGCGCGCGAGATCGCCGGACCGGAGGGCGAGGTCGTCGTCACGGTCTTCGTCAACCCGCTCCAGTTCGGCGCGGGCGAGGACCTCGACCGCTACCCGCGCACCCTGGACGCCGACGTCAAGATCGCCGAGGAGGCGGGTGCGGACGTCGTGTTCGCCCCGTCCGTCGACGAGGTCTACCCGGGCGGCGAACCCCAGGTCCGCGTCAGCGCCGGACCCATGGGGGAGCGCCTGGAGGGTGCCTCCCGCCCCGGGCACTTCGACGGCATGCTCACCGTCGTCGCCAAGCTGCTGCACCTGACCCGCCCCGACGTCGCCCTGTACGGACAGAAGGACGCCCAGCAGCTCGCCCTGATCCGGCGCATGGTGCGCGACCTGAACTTCGGCATCGACATCGTCGCCGTACCGACGGTGCGCGAGGAAGACGGACTGGCGCTGTCCAGCCGCAACCGCTATCTGTCCCCGGCCGAGCGGCGCACCGCGCTCGCCCTGTCCCAGGCGCTGTTCGCGGGCCGCGACCGGCATGCCGCGCAGGAGGCGCTGAGGGCACGCGCGCGTGAGGTGCCCGCCACCCACGCGCGTGCGCAGGCGCTCAGCGCCCTCGGCGAGTCCCGCGCGGCCGCCGACGCCCACGCCGTGGCCAAGGCCGCCCCCGGCTCCGTGGCCGCCGTCCGCGCCGCCGCCCGCACGGTCCTGGACGAGGCCGCGCGCATGGTCCCGCCGCTGAGACTGGACTACCTCGCCCTCGTCGACCCGGCCGACTTCGGCGACATCGACGACGACTTCACCGGCGAGGCCGTTCTCGCCGTCGCCGCCCGGGTCGGCACGACCCGGCTGATCGACAACCTCCCCCTCACCTTCGGAGCCGCCTCGTGACCAGCACAGGCATACGACTGCACGCGCCCGCGCCCGGGTGGTCCATCTCCGCGGACGTCGTGGTCGTCGGCTCCGGCGTGGCCGGCCTCACCGCCGCCCTGCGCTGCGAGGCCGCGGGACTGACGACGGTCGTCGTCACCAAGGCCCGCCTGGACGACGGCTCCACCCGCTGGGCACAGGGCGGCATCGCGGCGGCGCTCGGCGAGGGCGACACACCCGAACAGCACCTGGAGGACACGCTGGTGGCCGGCGCGGGCCTGTGCGACGAGGACGCGGTACGCCTCCTGGTCACCGAGGGCCCCGACGCCGTACGGCGGCTCATCGAGACCGGCGCCCACTTCGACGAGTCCGAGGAAGGCGGCCTGGAGCTGACCCGCGAGGGCGGCCACCACCGCCGCCGCATCGCGCACGCGGGCGGCGACGCGACCGGCGCGGAGATCTCCCGCGCGCTCGTCGAGGCGGTACGCGCGCGCGGACTGCGCACCATCGAGAACGCGCTCGTCCTGGACCTCCTCACGGACGCCGACGGCCGCACCGCCGGTGTCTCCCTGCACGTCATGGGGGAGGGCCAGCACGACGGGGTGGGCGCGGTGCACGCGCCCGCGGTGGTCCTCGCCACCGGTGGCATGGGCCAGGTCTTCTCCGCGACCACCAACCCGTCGGTGTCGACCGGCGACGGCGTGGCGCTCGCCCTGCGCGCGGGCGCGGAGGTCTCCGACCTGGAGTTCGTGCAGTTCCACCCGACCGTGCTGTTCCTGGGTCCCGACGCGGAGGGCCAGCAGCCCCTCGTCTCCGAGGCGGTACGCGGTGAGGGCGCCCACCTGGTCGACGGCAACGGCGTGCGTTTCATGCTGGGCCAGCACGAGCTGGCCGAGCTGGCGCCCCGCGACATCGTCGCCAAGGGCATCATGCGCCGCATGCAGGAACAGGACGCCGAGCACATGTACCTCGACGCCCGCCACTTCGGCGCCGAGATGTGGGAACACCGCTTCCCGACGATCCTCGCCGCCTGCCGCGCCCACGGCATCGACCCGGTCACCGAGCCCGTCCCGGTCGCCCCGGCCGCCCACTACGCCTCCGGCGGGGTGCGCGCCGACTCCCACGGCCGGACCACCGTCCCGGGCCTGTACGCCTGTGGCGAGGTCGCCTGCACGGGCGTGCACGGCGCGAACCGGCTCGCCTCCAACTCGCTCCTGGAGGGCCTCGTCTACGCCGAGCGCATCTCCGCCGACATCGCGGCGAGCCGTTCGGCCGACGGCCTTTCCGCGCGCGTGCCCGCACCCGTCGAGCACCCCGAGAAGCCCGCGCACCCCCTCCTCGCCCCCGAGGCCCGGTTCGCCATCCAGCGGAGCATGACCGAGGGCGCGGGCGTCCTGCGCTCCGCCGACTCCCTGGAGAAGGCTGCCGAGCAGCTCCAGCGGCTGCACTCCGAGGCCCGCGAGGCCCTCGAGGAGAACGGCAAGACCGCCGAGCCCGGCGTCGACACGTGGGAGGCCACCAACCTCCTGTGCGTGGCCCGCGTCCTGGTCGCCGCCGCCCGGCTGCGCGAGGAGACCCGCGGCTGCCACTGGCGCGAGGACCGCGCCGAGCGCGACGACACGCACTGGCGCCGCCACATCGTCGTACGGCTCAATCCGGACCGGACGCTCGCCGTACACACCACCGATACCGCAGACTTCCCCCCGACCCGGCAGCAGGAGCAGTGACAGAAGTGAGCACCCCCGAGGACCTTCCCCTCGTCCAGAGCGGCGGCTGCGGCGACGGCTGTGCCTGTGGCACGGACGCCGACCCCACCGACGCGGAGTACCTGGAGTGCGGGCTCGACCCCGCGCTCGCCCAGCTCCTGGCGGACGCCGGGCTTGACCCGGTCGAGGTCGAGGACATCGCCAACGTCGCGATCCAGGAGGACCTGGCCCACGGCGTGGACGTGACGACGGTCGCGACCATTCCCGAGGACGCGGTGGCCACCGCCGACTTCACCGCGCGCGAGGCGGGCGTGGTGGCGGGCCTCAGGGTCGCCGAGGCCGTGCTCTCGGTCGTCTGCACGGACGAGTTCGAGGTCGAGCGGCATGTCGAGGACGGCGACCGCGTGGAGGCCGGGCAGAAGCTGCTGTCGGTCACCACGCGCACGCGCGACCTCCTCACCGGCGAGCGCAGCGCGCTGAACCTGATGTGCCGCCTCTCCGGCATCGCGACCGCCACGCGCGCGTGGGCGGACGCCCTGGAGGGCACCGAGGCACGCGTGCGTGACACCCGGAAGACCACACCGGGCCTGCGCGCCCTGGAGAAGTTCGCCGTGCGCTGCGGCGGCGGTCTCAACCACCGGATGTCGCTGTCCGACGCCGCCCTGGTCAAGGACAACCACGTGGTGGCCGCGGGCGGCGTCGCCCAGGCCTTCCAGGCCGTACGGGCGGCCTTCCCGGACGTGCCGATCGAGGTCGAGGTCGACACCCTGCACCAGCTGCGCGAGGTCATCGAGGCCGGCGCCGACCTGATCCTGCTGGACAACTTCACGCCCGAGGAGTGCGCGGAGGCCGTCCGCGTCGTCGGCGGGCGTGCGCTCCTCGAGGCCTCCGGCCGGCTCACCCTGGACAACGCGAAGGCGTACGCCGACACCGGGGTCGACTTCCTGGCCGTGGGCGCCCTGACCCACTCCTCGCCGATCCTGGACATCGGCCTGGACCTGCGAGCTGCGGAGTAGGGAGCGGGATCCGGCCATGCTGCTGACGATCGACGTAGGGAACACGCACACCGTGCTCGGCCTGTTCGACGGGGAGGACATCGTCGAGCACTGGCGGATCTCGACGGACGCCCGCCGCACGGCCGACGAGCTGGCGGTCCTCCTCCAGGGCCTGATGGGCATGCACCCCCTCCTCGGCGTGGAGCTGGGCGAGGGCATCGACGGCATCGCCATCTGCGCGACCGTCCCGTCGGTCCTGCACGAACTGCGCGAGGTGACCCGCCGCTACTACGGCGACGTCCCCGCGGTGCTCGTCGAGCCCGGCGTGAAGACGGGCGTCCCGATCCTCTTCGACAACCCCAAGGAGGTCGGCGCCGACCGCATCATCAACGCGGTCGCCGCCAACGAGCTGTACGGCGGCCCGGCGATCGTCGTGGACTTCGGCACGGCGACCACGTTCGACGCGATCAGCGCGCGCGGGGAGTACGTCGGCGGCGTCATCGCGCCCGGGATCGAGATCTCCGTCGAGGCCCTGGGCGTCAAGGCCGCGCAGCTGCGCAAGATCGAGGTGGCCCGCCCCCGCAGCGTGATCGGCAAGAACACGGTCGAGGCGATGCAGTCCGGCATCGTCTACGGCTTCGCCGGCCAGGTCGACGGCGTCGTGGGCCGGATGGCCAGGGAACTGTCGGAGGACCCCGACGACGTGACGGTGATCGCCACGGGCGGTCTGGCACCGATGGTGCTGGGCGAGTCCGCGGTGATCGACGAGCACGAGCCGTGGCTGACGCTGATCGGGCTGCGGCTGGTCTACGAGCGGAACGTCTCGCGCATGTGAGCCGTGCGCCGCGAGTCGTGCGTCGTTCGTCGTGGGCGTGAGTCGTGAGTGATGAGTTGTGGGTGTGGGGCCGGTCCGTGGAATCGGACGCGCCACACCCACTCCTTATGTCGAGTTTGTCTGATTAGCGCGTATCGTCGCCGCATGCCCACGCCATACGGATCCCGCGGCGGCATGGCGTTCGGTGCGGAGGAGCTGCGTGTGCTCCGTCGCGCCCTCGCCTTCGCCCTCCACCCCGGTCCCGTCTCGTCCGAGGACGTCCAGGACTGCCATCGCCTCGCCGAATCCCTCGACGAGGCGATGCGCGAGGCCGCCCGGTTGCGGGCCTTCCTGGTATCCGACCTCGTCCGGTACCGAGCCGCCCTCCCCGGCACCGCGGCCGGATACCTCGCGCTCCTGGAGGAGGTGCTGGCCACCGGCCACCGGCCCGAGGCCGACGACCTCGCCGCCCTGCGCGCCCTGCGGGGCAATCCGGTGGCGGCCGCCCTCCTGGACCGCTGTCAGACCCTTGCCGAGCAGGACGTACGCGCCCGTCTCGCCCGCCGTACGGCCCGCCGGGTCGTCGCGCCCGCCCCTGCGGTGCCGGCGTCCCGTACGCGCCTCCTGGCGCTTCCCGGGGGCCGTTGCGGGGCGGTGGCGGAGGCCGTTCGCGACCGCCTGCCGGTCGCCGCCGAGGAGCCGAAGCCGCGTCCTGCCGAGAAGCCCGCGGAGAAACCGCCCGCTCCCGGGCCCGTCCCCGTGAAGCCGCAGGAGCCCGAGCCCTCACGCCGGCCCGTGCCCACGCCGGGCGAGGTCTTCCCGCGGCGCAAACCCGCCCCGTCGTCCACCGGCCCGCAGGAGCGGCTCGCCGCCGGCTGACGGAGGCGCCGCCGGCTGGGGGTGGGGGCTGGTGGGGCGCGACCGACCCGCCTCGCGGTACGCGACCCCGTCCCCGTATCCCGTCCTTCCCTGGCTACCCTGGATCCATGGACTATGTCTCCGCGCTGCTGCCCCCCGTCGTCATGGCCGTCTTCTTCGTCGGCCTGATCAGGGTGATCGTGAAAACCCAGGGCGGCGCGAACAAGGCCAAGGAGGACGCGGCCGTCGAGGCGGCCCTCGCGCGCGCGGAGGGCACGCGCCAGGCCTCCGCGAAGACCGGGGCCTGATCCCACGCAGGTCCCCCACCTCCCACGCACGTCCTTCGGGGCGTACGGCTCCCACTTCCGGGTGCCGTACGCCCTTTTTGTTCGTATTTGTGGCGATGAGTGCACGTCCGGCACGCGATCGATGTGATCTCCCACTATTGTTCTGAGTTGTGCCTCGCCCATTGGGAGAACTCGAAGACGCGGTCATGACGCGGGTGTGGAAGTGGAACCGCCCGGTCACCGTTCGAGAAGTCCTGGAAGACCTTCAGCAGGAACGGTCCATCGCCTACACCACGGTGATGACCGTTTTGGACAATCTCCATCAGAAGGGCTGGGTGCGCCGTGAGGCGGAAGGCCGGGCCTATCGATATGAGGCGGTCTCCACACGTGCCGCCTACGCCGCCGCCCTGATGAACGAGGCCTGGACGCAGAGCGACAACCCCGCCGCCGCTCTCGTCGCCTTCTTCGGGATGATGAGCGACGAACAGCGGCATGCCCTGCGCGATGCGGTTCGCATCGTCCAGGGACCCGAAACTTCCGAACGCCCGGAAGCGGGGAGTCCACGGGAGAACCCCGGGTCGGCGACGGAGTCCGACGGGCGATAGCGTCCGCTCATGTCAGCACAGAGCCCTGAAGTCAGCGCTAAAGCCATCACCGTCCGCCGGGCCCGGACCAGCGATGTCCCCGCCGTACGCCGTCTCCTTGACGCGTACGTCCGTGGCCGCATCCTGCTCGACAAAGCGACGGTGACCCTTTACGAGGACATCCAGGAGTTCTGGGTCGCCGAACGCGACGACAACGCCGAGGTCGTCGGCTGCGGTGCCCTGCACGTGATGTGGGAAGACCTCGCGGAAGTCCGCACACTCGCGGTGAAGCCCGGCCTGAAGGGCGCCGGCGTCGGTCACCAGTTGTTGGAGAAGTTGCTGCAGACCGCGCGCTGGCTCGGCGTTCGCCGGGTTTTCTGCCTGACCTTCGAAGTCGACTTCTTCGGCAAGCACGGCTTCGTGGAGATCGGCGAGACACCGGTGGACACCGATGTCTACACGGAGCTGCTCCGTTCCTATGACGAGGGCGTCGCGGAGTTCCTCGGTCTCGAACGAGTGAAACCGAACACCTTGGGCAACAGCCGGATGCTTCTGCATCTGTGATCGTCGAGTCCCATTCCGGTCGAGCCGCCTTGCCCAGGTGCCCTATGTCCGAAACGCGCACGTTTCCGTGCGGTGTACGGGCAGCCGGTCTCTCCCGAGGGTTTGTGTTTTCTCAGCAAAAGCGGTTTGCTTTCCGACGTACTGCAGTACTGCATATAACAGGGGGCGGCGAAACGGCGGAACGCCGCAGACCCCCGGCTCCCACGTTATCGATGAAAGGAAATCCGGTGGCACAGAAGGTTCAGGTCCTTCTTGTCGACGACCTCGACGGCGGCGAGGCCGACGAGACCGTGACGTTCGCGCTGGACGGCAAGACATACGAGATCGATCTCACGACCGCCAATGCGGACAAGCTGCGCGGCCTTCTCGACCCCTATGTGAAGGGCGGCCGGCGCACCGGAGGCCGTGCTTCGGGTGGACGTGGAAAGGCGCGCGCCGCTGTCGGCGGCAGCCAGGACACCGCGCAGATCCGCGCCTGGGCGAAGGAGAACGGTTACGAGGTCAACGACCGTGGCCGTGTTCCCGCGACCATTCGCGAGGCCTACGAGAAGGCCAACGGCTGAGCGCAGGCGCGCCGCAGCCGGACACGGTGACAGTGCGTCGCCAGCGTGTCCACCAATCGCACCAGGTCGGGGGCGCCCCAACGTTCCCCAGGGCCGACATCGTCGGCAGCGAGGCCTCGAACTCGCACCCTCCGACGGGGGGCCGCACCCACACGGCGGCCCCCTGCACCGCTGTCCCGGACTGGCACCGGCCCGGCGGCAGGGGCGCCTCGACGACCCCGCCCACGCCGGTCGCCGTCAGATCCAGCGGCAGCGCGTCCCACTCCAGCCAACGCAGGATCCCCGGCAGCTCCTCCGCGCTCCCCGCCGCCACCAGCAGCCGCATCCGGTCGCCCCGAACGGCCACCGGAGAGCCCGGCGCCAGGTGCCGCAGCGCCGCGTGACCCACCTCGGCCGGCACGTCCAGCACGTCGAAGAGCACACCCACCCGAAGTCGTACGGGCTCTCCGGGCACCGTCGGCCATCCCAGTTCGTTCTCGTACCAGCCGCGGAGGCTCTCGGCCGGACGGTCCGGACCGAGCGGCCTGCGGGGGAAGGGGAGCGGGGATGTCGAGGAGATGGACGGAGAGACGGCCGGAGGGGCGGCCGGGAACACGGTCGAGGGGACTGAGCCAACCATGCCGAGTGCAACAGTCCTGAAGGCCCCCGAGTTACGCTGGGTGTCCTGCCAAGTGCGCACGGTAGTGAAGCGGGGGGCGTACGGGGGTGCCGGGAGGCGCAAGGTTGTTCGCCCGTAGCGGAGGGATCGGGTGCTCAGGGCATGGAGTGTCGGTCCCGGCGGGTAAGACATCCCTAGTGGGAGGGGGCGACACGCAGGAATCGGCGGTCTCACGTTCGCCATCGGCGTACTGGCGACAGGGGTAACTGTCTGGCCTGCGGGAACATCGTCTCGCACCATCGGGTTGGAGCAGATGTCGGCGTTCGGGGTCAGGAGGCCATCGACGGTGTCGGCAGTTGGAATGAGCGGTCCCCGCTTGCGGGACTAAGCTGCGGAAGGACAGGGAGGGGAAGTTCCCCCCACTGCCTGACCGCTCTGAGGAGCGATTAACGATGTTCGAGAGGTTCACCGACCGCGCGCGGCGGGTTGTCGTCCTGGCTCAGGAAGAAGCCCGGATGCTCAACCACAACTACATCGGCACCGAGCACATCCTCCTGGGCCTGATCCACGAGGGTGAGGGTGTCGCCGCCAAGGCCCTTGAGAGCCTCGGGATTTCGCTCGAGGCGGTCCGCCAGCAGGTGGAGGAGATCATCGGGCAGGGGCAGCAGGCTCCGTCCGGGCACATCCCCTTCACCCCCCGTGCCAAGAAGGTCCTGGAGCTGTCGCTCCGCGAGGCCCTTCAGCTGGGCCACAACTACATCGGCACGGAGCACATCCTGCTCGGCCTGATCCGTGAGGGCGAGGGCGTCGCAGCCCAGGTCCTGGTCAAGCTGGGCGCAGATCTGAACCGTGTGCGGCAGCAGGTCATCCAGCTGCTCTCCGGTTACCAGGGCAAGGAGACCGCCGGCGCCAGTGGCGGTCCTGCCGAGGGCACCCCCTCGACGTCCCTGGTCCTCGACCAGTTCGGCCGGAACCTCACCCAGGCCGCTCGTGAGTCCAAGCTCGACCCGGTCATCGGGCGCGAGAAGGAGATCGAGCGGGTCATGCAGGTGCTGTCCCGCCGTACCAAGAACAACCCGGTCCTGATCGGTGAGCCCGGCGTCGGCAAGACCGCCGTCGTGGAGGGCCTCGCCCAGGCCATCGTCAAGGGCGAGGTGCCCGAGACCCTCAAGGACAAGCACCTCTACACCCTGGACCTCGGCGCTCTGGTCGCCGGCTCCCGCTACCGCGGTGACTTCGAGGAGCGCCTGAAGAAGGTCCTCAAGGAGATCCGCACCCGCGGCGACATCATCCTGTTCATCGACGAGCTGCACACGCTGGTCGGTGCGGGTGCCGCCGAGGGCGCCATCGACGCCGCTTCGATCCTGAAGCCGATGCTGGCCCGCGGTGAGCTGCAGACCATCGGTGCCACCACGCTGGACGAATACCGCAAGCACCTGGAGAAGGACGCGGCCCTCGAGCGCCGCTTCCAGCCCATCCAGGTCGCGGAGCCGTCCCTGCCGCACACCATCGAGATCCTCAAGGGTCTGCGCGACCGGTACGAGGCGCACCACCGTGTCTCCATCACGGACGAGGCGCTGGTCCAGGCCGCCACCCTGGCCGACCGGTACATCTCGGACCGCTTCCTGCCGGACAAGGCGATCGACCTGATCGACGAGGCCGGTTCCCGGATGCGCATCCGCCGGATGACCGCGCCGCCGGACCTGCGCGAGTTCGACGAGAAGATCGCCGGCGTCCGCCGCGACAAGGAGTCCGCGATCGACTCGCAGGACTTCGAGAAGGCCGCCTCCCTCCGCGACAAGGAGAAGCAGCTCCTGGCCGCCAAGGCCAAGCGGGAGAAGGAGTGGAAGGCCGGCGACATGGACGTCGTCGCCGAGGTCGACGGCGAGCTGATCGCCGAGGTCCTCGCGACCGCCACCGGCATCCCGGTCTTCAAGCTGACCGAGGAGGAGTCCTCGCGTCTGCTGAGGATGGAGGACGAGCTCCACAAGCGGGTCATCGGCCAGAAGGACGCCGTCAAGGCACTCTCGAAGGCGATCCGTCGTACGCGTGCGGGCCTCAAGGACCCGAAGCGCCCCGGTGGTTCGTTCATCTTCGCCGGCCCGTCCGGTGTCGGTAAGACCGAGCTGTCCAAGGCGCTCGCCGAGTTCCTCTTCGGTGACGAGGACGCGCTGATCTCCCTCGACATGTCGGAGTTCAGCGAGAAGCACACGGTGTCGCGTCTCTTCGGTTCCCCGCCCGGATACGTGGGTTACGAAGAGGGTGGCCAGCTGACCGAGAAGGTCCGCCGCAAGCCGTTCTCCGTCGTCCTCTTCGACGAGGTGGAGAAGGCCCACCCGGACATTTTCAACTCGCTGCTCCAGATCCTGGAGGACGGTCGCCTGACCGACTCCCAGGGCCGGGTCGTGGACTTCAAGAACACGGTCATCATCATGACGACCAACCTCGGCACGCGGGACATCTCGAAGGGCTTCAACCTCGGCTTCGCCGCCGCAGGTGACACGAAGTCCAACTACGAGCGCATGAAGAACAAGGTCTCGGACGAGCTGAAGCAGCACTTCCGGCCCGAGTTCCTCAACCGCGTCGACGACGTCGTCGTCTTCCCGCAGCTCACCCAGGCCGACATCCTCCAGATCGTCGACCTGATGGTCGGCAAGGTGGACGAGCGCCTCAAGGACCGGGACATGGGCATCGAGCTCTCCCAGTCCGCCAAGGAGCTGCTGTCCAAGAAGGGCTACGACCCGGTGCTGGGTGCGCGTCCGCTGCGTCGCACCATCCAGCGCGAGATCGAGGACACGCTCTCGGAGAAGATCCTCTTCGGTGAGCTGCGCCCCGGTCACATCGTGGTCGTGGACACCGAGGGCGAGGGCGAGGCCAAGACCTTCACCTTCCGGGGTGAGGAGAAGTCGGCGCTGCCGGACGTTCCGCCGATCGAGCAGGCTGCAGGCGGTGCGGGTCCGAACCTGAACAAGGACGCCTGACCCTTCGGGGTTTGAGCAGAGGAAAAGGGGCCGCCCCGGGACTTGAGTCCCGGGGCGGCCCCCTTTTTTGTGCGCGCTCGTCAGGACAGCTGCCCGTCGTAGTCCGGCAGCTTGAAGGTCTTCTCCGCGTGGCCGCCCGACAGGTCGGTGGCGCTGTTACCGATGTTCGCGATGATCGTGTAGCCCTTGGACTCGATGTTCACGCGCTGGGCGGTCTTGTAGGCGGCGACGTCCTTGAAGAGGTCGAACAGGCCGCGCACGTGGAGGCCGGAGACCTTGTAGCCGACGTACTTGAGGTTGTAGTCGGTCACGCCCGAGATGATGCCGGGGCGGGCGGTGACGAAGAAGAGGGCGACGCCGTGCTCCTGGGCGTACTTGGCGACGTCGAGGACCGGCTTGTTGGCCGGCTGCGGGTAGCTGAACCCGAAGTCGGTCTCCAGCGTGGTGTTGTCGATGTCGAGGACCAGGGCCTGCTTCTCGCCCGGCTTGGCGGTTGCGATGCGCTGCTTCAGGTAGGGCAGGGCCTGGTTCATCACGGTCAGGCAGTCCGCCTGCCAGGTGGTGTAGTCGACGTCCTCCGCGGCGACGACGGTGGCGACGGCGGTGGTGCCGGTGGCCGACGCGGCCTGGGCGCCGGCCGGGACGGCCATCGCGGTGACGGCGGCCGTCGCCACGGCGGTCATGCCGATACGGCGCGTCCAGGTGCCTCTGGTCATGGTGTGGGGGTCCTCTCGCGTCCGAGCTGCGGGTGTCGTGGGCATGCTCATCGGTGGGGATGGCCTGACGGGAACCAGCGGGTTACTGGACGGTAGAGGGCCGTGAGAGGCCGGTCACACCCTCGTGCACGCTTCGTGACGCGGGTCACAAGTGCCTTCGGTGCCAGGCGAGTAGCCCCCGTCACATTCCGAAGTGCCGTACGCCGGGCGGCCGGTGACATGGCGCACAGGAGTTACGTCACGTACTAGGCGGAATAGTGGAAAGGGTGATTCGGGCGAAACGGACGTAACGGTCAGAGGCCTTCTGTGCGGCAGGCTTCCCGTGTGGACCGGGGGTGGGCGCGGCCGAAAGGGTGGACTGTCAAGAAGTGCCCCGTTTTGGGCCGAGCTACTAGCTTCCGTCGTAGATCACACGTTTGGGGCATTGGCGGCCCCCGGGTTACCAAGGGATGGCCATCCGGCGGACGTCCGTACGTCGGGTGGTTCTCTCTGTCCCCGGCCCCATGAGGTTTCGATGTTCCAGCGCGTCCCGTTCCGTTCTTCCCGTACGTCCCAGCTCCGCACCCGCGTGGCCGTCGGCGCCGCCGCTCTCGGCGCCACGGTCGTGCTGGGGTCCGGAGTGGCGTCCGCTGTCGCGCCCCAGGCTCAGACGGCGGCACCCACGGCCGCGACCGCCGTGTCGGTCGCCAAGAAGGCCTCGGCGGCCTCCTGGGTCGACCCGGTGAAGAAGTACAAGCTGTCCGCCAGCTTCGCCCAGGCCGGCAACATGTGGAACTCCATCCACAGCGGCCAGGACTTCGCCGTGGCGAGCGGCACCAAGGTCTTCGCCACCCACGGCGGCAAGGTCGTCAAGGCCGGCGGCAACGGCGCCGGTGACGGCCCCGCCTACGGCAACGCCGTCGTCATCAAGCACGCCAACGGCGTCTACTCCCAGTACGCCCACCTGTCGCGTGTCGACGTGAAGGTCGGCCAGATCGTCAAGACCGGCCAGCGCATAGCCCTGTCCGGCAACACCGGGAACTCCAGCGGCCCGCACCTGCACTTCGAGATCCGGACCACCGCCAACTACGGTTCGGCGATCGACCCGGTGAAGTTCCTGCGTGGCAAGGGCGTGACCGTCTGACGACGGTGACCCGCGGCGGCCGTCAGGACGACGGCTGCGAGCCCTGATGGGCCTGGGTGATCAGATCGATGGCGACCTCGAGGACGGCTTCGCGCTTCTCCTCGGGGTCGCCTTCGAGGTCGTGCAGGAAGAACATGCCGGCGTGCAGCGTGAAGATGGCGCTGACGCAGCGGACCTGGTCGGCGAGGGGAGCGTCCGGGTCGATGACGATGTCGCGCAGCCCGCGCATGCGGTCCTTGAAGGACTCGCCGATCTGTAGCTCGCGGACCGTCGCCTGGTTCTCCTGCATGAAGCGGAAGAACGGGGCCGCCTCGCTGAGCGCGCGGCTGTAGCGCCGCAGGAGTTCCTGCTTGGTGTCCAGGGTGTGCGGCTGGCTCCGCCCCCACTCGATCAGGTGCTCGATCGGCTTCGTCAGATCCGTGAAGATGCTGACGATGATCTCTTCCTTGGTCTTGAAGTGGTAGTACAGGGCCGCCTTGGTGACATCCAGACGCTCCGCGATCTCGCGGAGCGAGGTCTTCTCGTAGCCCTGCTCGGCGAAGAGTTCGAGCGCTACGTCCTGGATGCGCTGGCGGGTGTTGCCGCGGCGTCGCTGCTTGGTGCCGTCCATGGTGACGTCCATCCTCGTACTCCTCGCGTCGCCGCGAAACCGGGAGCCGGAAGGTAAGAAACTCCTACCCTCGGCCCGGTCAGAACTTACTTGACGCCCGGCTAGTTGCGGGTCTACTTTCCCAGTCTAGTGAACTAGCCGGGCGGCAAGTAAGTAGCGGCCCCGGGGGAGTGGGGAACGATGACGGACACGCGAACCGTTGAGCCGGACACCGGCATACAGGGCAAGAAAGAGCAGAGCGTACGGGTCGTGATCCTCGCGCTGATGATCACGATGATGCTCGCCATGCTCGACAACATGATCGTGGGCACCGCGATGCCGACGATCGTCGGTGACCTCGGTGGCCTGGAACACCTGTCATGGGTGGTGACCTCGTACACCCTCGCCACCGCCGCCTCCACCCCGATCTGGGGCAAGCTCGGCGACATGTACGGGCGCAAGGGCGCCTTCCTCAGCTCGATCGTCATCTTCCTGGCCGGCTCGGTGCTGAGCGGCATGGCCCAGGACATGGGCCAACTGATCGGCTTCCGCGCCGTGCAGGGACTCGGCGCAGGCGGTCTGATGGTCGGCGTCATGGCGATCATCGGCGACCTCGTGCCGCCCCGCGAGCGCGGCAAGTACCAGGGCATGATGGCCGGCGTGATGGCGATCGCCATGATCGGCGGACCGCTGGTCGGCGGCACCATCACCGACCACTGGGGCTGGCGCTGGGCCTTCTACATCAACCTGCCGCTCGGCGCGGTGGCCCTCGGCCTCATCACCGCCGTCCTCCACCTGCCGAAGAAGCGGTCCCAGGCGCGCATCGACTATCTGGGCGCCGGACTGCTCACCGTCGGCATCACCTCCATCGTGCTCGTCACCACCTGGGGCGGCACGGAGTACGCCTGGTCCTCCGCGCGGATCATGGAGCTGATCGGCATCGGTGTCGCCGCGCTCGTCGGGTTCGTGTTCTGGCAGACCAGGGCCGTCGAGCCGATCCTGCCGCTGCACATCTTCCGCAGCCGCAACTTCACGCTGATGGCCGTCATCGGCTTCATCACCGGCTTCGTGATGTTCGGCGCCACCCTGTTCCTGCCGCTGTACCAGCAGTCGGTGCAGGGCGCCTCGGCGACCAACTCCGGTCTGCTGCTCCTGCCGATGCTCGGCGCGATGCTCGTGACCTCGATGGTCGCCGGCCGGATCACGACCAGCAGCGGCCGCTACAAGATCTTCCCGGTGGTCGGCAGCGCGCTGATGATCGTCGGGTTGTACCTGCTGTCCACGATGGACACCGGCACCTCCCGGTTCACCTCCGGTGTGTTCATGGCGGTCGTCGGCCTCGGCATGGGCTGCCTGATGCAGATCACCATGCTGGTCGCGCAGAACAGCGTCGAGATGAAGGACATGGGCGTCGCCTCCTCCTCGGCCACCCTCTTCCGTACGCTCGGGTCCTCCTTCGGTGTCGCGATCATGGGCGCGCTGTTCAACAGCCGGGTCCAGGACGCCATGTCCGAGCGGGCCGGCGCGCTGGGCTCCAAGATCACCGAGCAGTCCGCGCAACTGGACGCCGCCAGCCTCGCCAAGCTTCCGGCCCCGGCGCGGGAGGCCTACCAGTTCGCGGTGTCCGACGGCACGCACGCGGCGTTCGTCCTCGGAGCCGCCGTGGCCGTGGTCGCGCTGGTGGCGGCCGTGTTCGTCAAGGAGGTTCCCCTCCGCGGAGCCGAACCGAAGCAGGAGGGCGCCCCGGACGAGCCCACCGCCCCGAAGACGCCGGTGGTCGAGCCCGTCTGACCCACCGCGAAGGGAGTGCCGCCGCCGGCCGACGGCGGCGGCCCCTTGGCGCCGTACGAGCCGGAGGACTGGCCCCGGGCCGGTGTCCGCGCTGGGGGCGTGCGGCCTCGGGCCGGTGTCCGCCCGGGTGGCCTGTAGCCCCGGGCCGGTGTCCGCGCCGGGGGCCTCTGGCCTGGGGCCGGATGACAGGCCCCCGGGCCGGTGTCCGCCCGGGTGGCCTGTAACCCCGGCTGCTGTCCCCGCTGGGGGCCTCTGGCCTCAGGCCGGACGGCGCCTGGTGCCGTGACCTGGCCTCAGGCCGGACGGCGCCTGGTGCCGTGACCCGCGTCTAGCTGTACGGCCCCGCCCTCCCCCCGGCCGTGCCCGTCTCCCCGGCGGCAGCCCGCCCCTACGGCAGCATCGGATAGCTTCCCGTGTTCGTCGGGGCGTGTTCCGGTAGCCAGAGGACGGCTACGGCGCCCTCGGACGGTCTGTGTTCCGGCGCCCCCGCGGGCCGTACGTTGCGGAAGGTCAGCCTGGCTCCCAGGACGCGGGCCTGTCCGGCCGCGATGGTGAGGCCGAGGCCGTGGCCGCGGCCTGCCCGGTCGCTGCTGCCGGTGCGGAAGCGGCTGGGGCCCTCCGCAAGGAGATCGCGGGGAAAGCCGGGGCCGTGGTCACGGACCCGGATGACCCTGCCCTCGACGGTGACCTGGATCGGCGGCTTGCCGTGCCGGCCGGCGTTCGTGAGCAGGTTCAGCAGTACGCGCTCCAGGCGCCGGGGGTCGGTGGTGACCATGGACTCGTGCACCACCCGTACCTCGACCTCGGGGTCCTTGGCCGCCACCCGCCGGGTGACGAACTCGCCCAGCAGGATGTCCTGCAACTCGGCGCGCTCGGAGGCGCCGTCGAGGCGGGCCACCTCCAGGACGTCCTCGACGAGCGTGCGCATGGCCTTCGCCCGG
Organism: Streptomyces phaeoluteigriseus; assembly: GCF_001896135.2. Classification (GTDB taxonomy): domain Bacteria; phylum Actinomycetota; class Actinomycetes; order Streptomycetales; family Streptomycetaceae; genus Streptomyces; species Streptomyces phaeoluteigriseus. The sequence goes on along the minus strand of NZ_MPOH02000019.1, from coordinate 765,313 downwards.
TCCATGACCAGCTCGGTGGGCCGGCCCGGCGGCAGCAGCTCGGCGGCCGTCAGCAGCCCGGTCACGGGTGTGCGCAGCTCGTGCGCGATGTCGGCGGTCACCCGGCGCTCGGCCTCCAGCCGCTGCTGAAGCGCGTCCGCCATGGCGTCCACTGCGGAGGCCAGGTCGTCGGTCTCGTCCCGCACGACCCCGCCGATGGCGTCCCGCACCCGCACGTCCGTCTCGCCCTTGGCGACCTGGTTCGCCGCGGCCGCCGCTTTGCGCAGCCGGCGCGACAGCTGTCCGCCGATCAGCACGCCGAGCGCGCTGCCGCCGAGGACGACGGCGATGGAGCCGATCACCAGCGCCTGGTCCAGGTCGTTGAGGATGTCGGTGCTGCGGTCGGTGAAGCCGGTGTGCAGGGAGAGGACATGCCCGTCCTTCAGGGGGACGGCCGCCCAGATGTCCGGCGCCCCGCCCCCGTGGTCGGAGACGAACGTGGCCCGGCGCCCCTTCTCGACCTTGAACCTCAGCTCCGAGGGCAGCTCCTGGTCGTCGATCCTTATGTTGGGGAAGTTGAGGCGGCCGGACAGCTCGTAGTTGCGCTGGGCGATCCGGAGGCGCTCGTCGGCCAGATCACGGGCGTTGTCCAGCATGGACACCCGCGCGGCGTTGTGGACGACGAGGCTGAGCACGATCGCCACCAGCGCGCCGACCAGCGCGATGGCCGCGCTGAGCTTCCACCGCAGGCCGGTGCGGATGCCCGCGCGCTCCACGCGGGCCGGAACCAGGTGCCGCAACATCCCCCGCATACCCCTGTCCGCTCAGGCCTTCAGTTTGTAGCCGAAGCCGCGGACCGTCTCGATACGGTCCTGGCCGATCTTCGTCCGCAGCCGCTGCACATGGACGTCGACGACACGGGTGTCACCACCCCAGCCGTAGTCCCACACCCGCTCGAGCAGCTTGTCCCGCGAGAGGACCGTGCCCGGCGCGGAGGAGAACTCCAGCAGCAGGCGCATCTCGGTCGGAGTGAGCGCGACCGGCTGCCCGGCCCGGCGCACCTCCATGCCCTCGGTGTCGATCTCCAGGTCGCCGAAGGTCAGCACACCCCCGGCGGCGGAGGACTCCGCCTCCCCGCGGTCGGGCCCGCCCGCGTGCCCGAACCGGCGCAGCACCGCACGGATGCGGGCGACCAGGACGGCGCCGTCGAACGGCTTGGTCACATAGTCGTCGGCGCCGGCCTCCAGGCCGAGGACGACGTCGATGGAGTCGGCACGAGCGGAGAGCATGATCACCGGCACGGTCGACTCGTCCCGGATGCGGCGGCACAGGCTCACGCCGTCCAGTCCGGGCACCATGACGTCCAGCAGGGCGATGTCGGGGCGGTCCGCCCGGAATGCCTCCAGACCGGACAGGCCGTCGGGCATCGCGGTGACCACGAAGCCGTCCCGCTCCAGGGCTAGCTGGGTGGCCTCGCGGATGACGTCGTCGTCCTCGACGAACAGGACGTGTGTCTGGTCTGCCATCCCGGTGCTCTCAGTCCTCAGTGGTGTCGTGGATGTGCTGTGCTTGCGGGCCCGCCGTGCCGGCGTGTCCGCTCCGTCTGTCGGTGCGCTGTCAGGCTGTCCCTAGGTGGGACGCCCGGAGAGCCTGGTCCGTTCACTGGTTCATCGGTCCGGGAGGCCCGAACGGTTCACGCGACAGAAGATTTCTTTCGCCGAGTCGCCGAGTCGCCGAGTCGCCGAGTCATCGAGTCGCCGAGTTTCGAAGTACCGAGTCCGGTCCGTCAGCCGCTCTCCGGCACCGGCGTCGCATCCTCGCCGACGACGCTGCTGTAGTCGTTGTGCCAGCTGTATTCCTTGACGAAGCGGCCCGCGCTCGTCCAGCGGTACGTGATCACGTTCTCGCCGGAGGGGCTGGAGACGGGGTCGCCCTTCTCGTACACCTGTTTGGTCACCACCAGGTCGCCGCGGTCGATCTCGGCGTAGACCGGGGGTTCCTCGGCCTTGAAGACGTTCTCGTACCGGCCACTCGTCTCCCGGTACACATATGCCCCGACCCCGACCGCGTCACCACAGGTCAGCACGTTGACGACGACGTCCGTCTCGGCGCCGCCGGTGAGATCGCCGAAGGAGACGTCGACCGGGTACTCGTCGCCGAGGCAGGGTTTCAGCTCGCGCTTGACCTCCTCCGAGACCTCGGGGTCGTCCTTGACGAGCCGGACGGCGTCGGTGCGGTCGGGGACGTCGGTGGGGGTGCCCGACGGGGAGGCGGTGGTGCCGGCGACCGCTCCGGCGTGCGCCGGGCCCTCGTCGCGGGCGCCGGTGCCGCCGGTGGCGCACGAGGACAGGAAAAGGCCGAGGGCGGTGAGCACGGCCACTGCCGCGATCACCGCCTGGAAAGTGCCTCGGGCCGGTGGGGGCCCGGCCTCGGTCAGGCCGCCGTGCAACGCTCCCGCTCCTCACGCTCCAGCGCGCGTGCGTCCAGATCGCGGGCTTCCAGCTCCTCGCGGAGCCGGGCGAGCGCCCGGTGCAGCGTGCTCTTGACCGTACCGGCCGACATGCCGAGGGCGGTGGCCGTCTCCTCCGTGGACATCTGCTCCCAGTGTCGCAGCACGACGACACTGCGCTGCTTCGGAGCGAGCACCTTCATGGCGTCCATCAGCAGGGCGCGGTCCGCGTGTTGCTCGGTGGAGTCCTGCACGCTGGCGTCCGGCAACTGCTCGGTGGGGACTTCCTCCAGCTTGCGGGCCCGCCACCACTCGGTCCGCGTGTTGATCATGACCCGGCGCAGATAGGCGTCCGCCAGTCGCTTGTCGGCGATGCCGTCCCAGCGGCCGTACGTCCGCGCCAGGGCGGTCTGGAGGAGGTCCTGCGCGTCCACCGGGTCCGGGACCAGGCGGCGGGCACTGCGCAGCAGTGCGTCCTGCCGGGTGCGGACGTACTCCTCGAACTCGAGCACCTCTCCGTGCGCCATGATCAACCGCCTCCGTATCCCCGTTCCGGCTGGCTGTCGTCCGCCGGTCTCCCGCTCGTGGTCTGCGGCCCGCGTGTCGCTGTCGGGCACGCAAATGAAGCTACGGAGGTGTTGTCACGGCACTGTCCGAGGCAGCCTGCGGCTAGCAGTCGGCTGTCCGTCGGTTGTGTAACGGAGGCGGGTCAGGGGTAAGGAAGACAGCCCGATGCTGCCGGTTCGGGATGATTCGTTCGCCGGTCGACTGTGACAGAAGCCCGGTGACGGCCCCCGCCTCGTCGGCTCACCTGTGAACTGGCCGTGCGTCAGGTGAGCGGCAGCCGGTACAGGCCGCCCACCAGCGGCTCCACCAGGCCGTCCGCGACGAGGCCGTCCAGCGCACGCGCGCGTTGCACCGGCTCGTGCCACACGCGGTCCAGTGCCGCCTGCGGCACGGGCGTACGGGCCTCCCTCAGGACGGCGAGCAGTTTGCCGCGCACCTGCCGGTCCGTACCGGCGTACGTCTGACCGCGACGCGCCGGACCGTCGTGTTCCGGCTTGCCCGCGAGCCGCCATGCGCACTGGGCGGCGATCGGACAGCGGTGGCAGGTCTCGTTCCGTGCCGTGCAGACCAGCGCGCCCAGTTCCATGGACGCGGCGGCCCAGCGCGCGGCGACCTTCTCGTCCTCGGGCAGCAGGGCGCGCGCCAGCTTGCGCTCGGCGGCCGTGGTGGCGTTCGGCGGGTACTGCACCCCGGTGACCGCGCGCGCGAACACCCGGCGGACGTTGGTGTCCAGGACGGCGTGCCGCTGCCCGTAGGCGAACGAGGCGACTGCGGCGGCCGTGTACTCGCCGATGCCGGGCAACGCCAGCAGTTGCGCGTGGTCCGCCGGTACGTCGCCGCCGTGGCGTTCCGTTATGGCCACCGCGGCGCCGTGCAGCCGCAGGGCGCGCCGCGGATAGCCGAGCCGGCCCCACGCGCGTACGGCCTCGCCGGGAGCCTCGGCGGCCAGGTCGGCGGGGCGCGGCCAGCGGGCGAGCCACTGCTCGTAGACCGGCAGGACGCGGCTGACCGGCGTCTGCTGGAGCATGAACTCGCTGACCATCACACCCCAGGCACCTGCCTCGGGGCGCCGCCAGGGCAGGTCGCGGGCGTGGTCCTCGAACCAGTCGATGACGGGGGAGTGCAGGCGCGTGCCGGAGGCCCGTCCGGTGGTCGTCGGGTCGGTCGTGGCCGGGGGCGGCTGTTCTCCGGTGGGCGGGCCGGAGACGGTGTCGGCGGGGCTGTGGTGCGGGGGCTTCGTGGGCGCAGTCATGGCCCTTCCGATCCTGCCATGCGCGGAGGGGCACGCGCGCGTACCGCCACCGGTGGGGCGGGGGCGCGAGAGGAATCCGCGCGCGTGGGCGGCCGGCGCGGCCGGAGCGCGAGGGGCGCTCGGCGCAGGAGTGCGCCGTCACGGACCGTGTCCGGCGCGCGGCACCGATGTCACGGCCCGCGACCGCGCGGGCGCGCGAGAGTCTCAAGTGGGCACCCGGACAGCCGTATCCGGGATGATGATCCGGAAAAGTTGTGGTGCAGGCGGCGGGTGGGGCCGGGTAACGCAAGGATCTCTCGTACAGTTTGCGCCGTGGGATCTATGCGCAATCCGGTCGGGCCGCTTCCCTCCTCCATCTACTGGCGACGGAGGGTCGTACTGCTGTCCGTGCTCGCCCTGTTGGCGTTGCTGATCACGTGGGTGGTCAGCTCGGGCGGGGGTGGCGGCAAGAACGGGGCGGACGGCTCCGACGGCAAGAATCCCGCCTCCTCCATCACCCCGGGCCCTTCCGGCTCCGGGCCCGCGATCAGTCAAAACCCCGGCGGGCGGGACGAGTCGGGCGACGAGGACACCGGCGGCTCCGGTTCGGGCTCGGAGACGGGCTCGGAGACCGGCGCCGGCGACGGTGCCGGGTCCGGCGGCGGGGGCACGGGCGGCGCCGGTTCGGCGGGATCCGGTGGTTCCGGCGGCGGTGCCGACGGCAGCGGGTCGGGTACGACACTGCCGGCCGGTACGACGCTGCCCAACTGCACCGCCAGCGTCGTCACGTTGAGCCTGCGCAGTGTCCGCAACACGTACTCGCCGGACCAGACGCCCATGTTCCGGCTGACGGCGAAGAACTCCTCCGGGAGTGACTGCAAGGTCGATCTCGGGCCGAAGAACGCGGTGTTGACGATCACACAGGCCGGTGGCGCCGAGGACTACTGGTCGTCGGCCGACTGCCCCAAGGGGTCCGCGAGCCTGCTGTACCGGGTGCCGGCCGAGGGCAGCTTCACCTACACCGTGACGTGGGACCGGAAGCGGAGTGCGCCGGAGTGCGCGACGCCTCCGGCGGGAAGCGCCGGGGCCGGCACGTACCTGGTGGAGGCGAAGGCGCCCGGGTTCGCGAAGGCGCAGACGTCGTTCGTGCTCGATCAGGACTGAGGCGGGGCGACGGGGCTGTCCGGAGCGGCACGGCTGTCGAGTCCGGTTCGGGGCACGGTCGCCCGTGCCGCCTCACGGGCACCACACATACCGTCTCGCCTCAGACGTACCGCTCCAGGATCGACGACTCCGCCAGCCGCGACAGCCCTTCGCGCACGCTGCGCGCCCGTGCCTCGCCAACGCCGTCGACCGTCTGAAGGTCGTCGACGCTCGCCGCGAGGAGCTTCTGGAGGCCGCCGAAGTGCTCCACCAGGCGGTCGATGATGGCGCCGGGGAGGCGGGGAACCTTGGCCAGCAGGCGGAAACCGCGCGGTGAGACCGCGGAGTCGAGCGCCTCGGGGGAGCCGGTGTAGCCCAACGCACGGGCCACCGTGGACATTTCGAGAAGCTCCGCGTGGCTGAGCGCGTTCAGCTCGTACAGCGCCTCGTCGACCGTGCGGGAGCGCTTGGCCGTGGGCTCCGGAACATAGTCGCGGACCACCAGCTCACGCTCCGGCTCCACGCCCGCGATCAACTCGTCGAGCTGGAGGGAGAGGAGACGTCCGTCGGTGCCCAGTTCGACCACGTATTCGGCGATTTCGGTGGCGATGCGGCGCACCATCTCCAGGCGCTGCGCCACCGCCGAGACGTCCCGGACCGTCACCAGGTCCTCGATCTCCAGCGCTGACAACGTTCCCGCGACCTCGTCCAGGCGGAGCTTGTAGCGCTCCAGGGTCGCGAGCGCCTGGTTCGCGCGGGACAGGATCGCCGCGGAGTCCTCCAGGACGCGGCGCTGGCCGTCGACGTAGAGCGCGATCAGGCGCATGGACTGCGAGACCGAGACGATGGGGTAGCCGACCTGCTTGCTGACGCGGTCCGCCGTGCGGTGGCGGGTGCCGGTCTCCTCCGTGGGGATGGTGGGGTCCGGCACCAGTTGGACGCCGGCCCGAAGGATCTTGGACAGGTCGGAGGAGACCACGATGCCGCCGTCGAGCTTGCACAGCTCCCGCAGGCGCGTGGCCGTGAACTCGACGTCCAGGACGAAGCCGCCCGTGCACATCGTCTCGACCGTCTTGTCGGAACCGAGCACGATGAGTCCGCCGGTGTTGCCGCGGAGAACCCTTTCCAGGCCGTCGCGCAGGGCCGTGCCGGGAGCCACCGCGCTCAGCGCGGCGCGCATCAGGCCTTCGGCACCGGAACTCCCACCGGACTTTCCGGGAGCTGCCGCCCGGTCGTTGGCTGCCACTGCACTCCTCCGGTCACAGGTTCTGTGGTGCTCCCGTTTCGCGCACTCGGTTCGTACGGACGGGCGAGACCTGGGCAAAGTCTACCGGCGCTGCTCCGACTCCCGCGGGGCCTCTCGCTGACGGGAGCGCGGGAGCACCCTCAGAGCCTCCCCCATGTTCGCCACTTCGAGGACCTTCATCCCCGCCGGGACCTTGCCGGGATCGCTCGGCACGAGCGCGTGCGTGAAGCCCAGGCGGTGCGCCTCGGCCAGTCTGCGCTGGACGCCCGTAACCCGTCTGACCTCGCCCGCGAGCCCCACTTCGCCGATCGCGACGAGGTTCTTCGGCAGGGGGGTGTCGCTCGCCGCGGAGGCCAGCGCGAGGGCGATCGCCAGGTCCGCCGCGGGCTCGGAGAGCTTCACGCCGCCGACCGTCGCGGAGTAGATGTCCCGCTTGCCGAGCGCGCTGATCCTGCCCCGCTGCTCCAGGACCGCGAGCATCATCGAGACGCGGGAGGTCTCGAGGCCCGACGTGGTGCGGCGGGGGGACGGGATCTGGGAATCGACGGTGAGTGCCTGCACTTCGGCGACCAGGGGGCGGCGGCCCTCGAGGGTGACCGTCAGACAGGTACCGGAGACCGGTTCGTCACGACGGGTCAGGAAAAGTCCGCTTGGGTCGGTAAGGCCCGTGATGCCCTCGTCGTGCAGTTCGAAGCAACCGACCTCGTCGGTGGCGCCGTAGCGGTTCTTGACGCCTCGCACGAGACGCAGGCGCGCGTGCCGGTCGCCCTCGAAGGACAGGACGACGTCCACGAGGTGTTCGAGGAGGCGCGGGCCGGCGATCGCGCCGTCCTTGGTGACATGGCCCACCAGCAGCGTGGACATGCCGCGCTCCTTCGAGGCGCGGATCAGCGCGCCGGCGACCTCGCGGACCTGCGCCATGCCGCCGGGGGCGCCGTCGATCTCCGGGGAGGCCACCGTCTGCACCGAGTCGACGATCAGCAGGGACGGCTTCACGGCGTCCAAGTGGCCGAGGACGGTGGCCAGATCGGTCTCCGCGGCGAGGTACAGGTGGTCGTGGATGGCGCCGATGCGGTCGGCCCGCAGCCGGACCTGGCTCGCCGACTCCTCACCCGTGACGTACAGCGTGCGGTGCTCGTCGCTCGCGGCCTTGGCGGCCACGTCGAGCAGGAGCGTGGACTTGCCGACGCCCGGCTCACCGGCCAGCAGGACGACCGCGCCCGGAACCAGGCCGCCGCCCAGGACGCGGTCCAGCTCGGGCACACCGGTGGGGCGGGCGGTGGCCTGGCGGCCGTCGACCTGGCCGATGGGCAGGGCGGAGGTGGTGACGCGGCCGGGCGCCGTCGTACGGACCGCGGGCACGCCGTACTCCTCGACCGTGCCCCAGGCCTGGCATTCGGGGCAGCGGCCGAGCCACTTCGCCGTCTGCCACCCGCACTCCGTGCAGCGGTAGGACGGACGGTCCTTCGTGGTCTTCGTACGGGCAGCCATGGGGAAACCGTAACCGCCGGGTCTGACAACGCGAGAAACCCGTGCATGAAGCTGTGCATGGAGGTGGTTCGCCGGGGCAGACGGGTCTCCGAGATGGCGTTCGCCGCGTCCGCCCCCCGGCGCGGCGGATGCCGGTGAGGGTGCCCGGCCATCCCCCCGGCCGGGCACCCCCACCCCTTGCGAATCGGCCACCACTGTCACGAATGAGCCACTCGACTCCCGTTTGCTGTCCCCTTATGAGGGATCGTTTCACCCGTACGGATTAAAAGGGCTCAAGGGGGCAGAAGAGGTCGTTCCGCGGCGCCTACGGTCGCACGGGTGATGAGCAGCAGTTCGGAAACCCCGACCCGCACGACCGGCGCACACCGGGTGCACAGGGAGGCGCGCGACCGCGCTGCGGTGCGCACGCTCGCGCAGCGCCCACCCGCTCCCTACGAGCCCTACCTGGACGGCCTGTTCACCTACTGTCTGTCCGTTCTGTGCGACCACGACACCGCCACAGCGGCCCTCGGCGACGTCCTGGCGCTCGCCGAACGGCGCCGACAACGCCTCCCGGACGCCGCCGGCGACCGCAGGGCCTGGCTCTACGCCCTGGCCCGCTGGGCCTGCCTGCGCAAGCTCGGCGAGGCCAGGCAGAAGCGTCAGGGCACCCACGCGCCGGGCCGGCACAGCGCGCACAGGGCGAGCGGCGCCGAGCCCCTGCCCGACGGCCTCCAGGAGCAGCGGCGGCGCGAACTCGCCCTGCTCGCCTGGCCGGAGGCCGCCGGCACCAGCCCGGAACAGCGCGAGGCGCTCGAACTCGCCGTGCGGCATCACCTCGCCGCCCACGAGGTGGCGGCCGTTCTCGGCATGGAGGTCGCCGCGGCCCGCGAACTGCTCTCCTCCGCCGCCTGCGAGGTGGAACGCACGCGTGCCGCCCTGGCCGTCGTCGAGACCGGCGGCTGCCCCGGCGTGGCCCGCCTCACCGGTGACCACCAGCTCGTGCTCAGTGCCGCGCTCCGTCGCGAACTCGTCCGGCACGTCGACGACTGCCCGCGCTGCCGCCGGGCCGCGGAGCGCGCGGTCCCCGGCCGCTGGCCCGCGCCGGGGTCACACCCGCCGAGCTGCCCGTCCTGGAAGCGCCCCGCACCGCCCTGCACACCGCCCTGGCGCGCCTTCCGCGCGCGCGGGGCGCCGCCGCGCCGCGCTTCGACCGGCGCGGCTTCCCGATGGACCCCAAGGACCGCGCCGCCCGACGGGACCGCCTCCGCGCGCGTGCCGTCACGACGACGGTCGTCGCCACGGTCGTCGCCGCGCCCGTGCTCGCCCTCTGGGCGGCCTACCGGGGCACCCCGACCGCCGACTCCGACGGCCGCTCGCCCACCGCCAGCGAGGCGCAGGGCCCCGACGGCCTCGACGGAGACGGGTCGGGCGGCTACCAGAACGCGGGCAACGCCAGCACCCGGCCCGGCTCCCGGCTCCCCGAGGGCGCCAAGCCCGATGTCTCCGTGCAGGTCATCAGCGTCCCCGGACTCGGCGACAAGGGCGCGGGCCTGCTGTCCGTCACGGCCGGGAACAGCGGCGACACCACCCTGATCACCCTGACCGTGGCCGAGGAAGCGGAAGGGCCGGTCCGCTGGTCGGCGACCACCGGCGCCTCCTGGCTCTACCTGAGCCGCACCACGGGCACCCTCCAGCCCGGCGAATCGATCACTCTCAAGGTGTACGTCGACCATCTGCGCGAGCCCGCCGGACACTGGCACGCGCGCGTGGCGGTCTCCCCGGCCGGTGCCGTCGTCTCCATCGAGGGTTACGGCGTCGCGCCCGCCCCCTCGGACCCCGACCCCGCGCCGAGCGGCCCGCCGCCCTCCCCGGACCCGGAGCCGACCCCCACGGCCTCGCCCTCCACGGACCCCACACCGAGCGATCCGCCGACCTCTTCCGGCCCCGAGCCCACGCCCACCGACCCGTCCCCGTCCCCGTCCGACCCGGGCGGCTCGGCCCCGCCGTCCGACGGCGGCGGCGACCCGATCCCGTCGACGGCGTAGGCCGGACTCGGTCCGTCCGCCCCGTTCCGGGAAGCGAGTCGCCGCCTCCGGGGAGCCGGGCCGAGGGCCTCACACGGTCGGATCGACCGGAACGACGGGATCCGATACGTCCACCCGATCCGCCGGATGCGGTGCCGGCACCGGGCCTGCCGGGTGCGGTGCCGGCGCAGGGTGCGCAGGGTGCGATGCCGGCACCGGGTCCGCCGGATGCGGGGCGAGCAACGGCAACTGCGAGGCGAGCCGCTTCTCGCACAGCTCGACCAGACGGTCGTAGCCGGCCTTGCCCATCAGCTCGATCAGCTCCGGCCGGTAGGAGACGTACACCGGGTCGCCCGCGCCGTGCGCCGAGGTCGCCGACGTGCACCACCAGTGCAGGTCGTGCCCGCCCGGTCCCCAGCCGCGCCGGTCGTACTCGCCGATCGAGATCTGGAGCACGCGTGTGTCGTCGGGCCGGTCGATCCAGTCGTACGTCCGCCGCACCGGCAGCTGCCAGCAGACGTCCGGCTTGGTCTCCAGCGGCTCGCGGCCCTCCTTGAGGGCGAGGATGTGCAGCGAGCAGCCGGCGCCGCCCGCGAAGCCCGGACGGTTCTGGAAGATGCACGAGCCGTTGAACGGACGGGTCTGCCGGGAGCCCTCCTCGTCCTCCGAGATCCAGCCGCCCAGCTCGCCCTCGGCGTGGTGCTGCCAGATGTCGGGCGTGAGCCGCGCCACATGCCCCGCCACGCGCTTCTCGTCGTCCTCGTCGGAGAAGTGCGCGCCGAGCGTGCAGCAGCCGTCGTCCGCGCGGCCCGCCTGGATGCCCTGGCAGCCGCTGCCGAAGATGCAGTTCCAGCGAGAGGTCAGCCAGGTCAGATCGCACCGGAAGATCTGATCGTCGTCCGCCGGATCCGGGAACTCGACCCACGCGCGTGCGAAGTCGAGGCCCTTCTCATCCGCTTCCAGGGCCTTGCGCGACCTCTTCGACGACTTCACCCGCGAAGAATCCGAAGGAACCCTGGTGGATTTGACGGCTTTGTCGACCTTATCGGTCTTGTCGACCTTGTCGGTCTTTTCTTCCTTCGCCTTTTTCGTCTTTGGCACCTGACCAGGGTAAGTCGCCCGCGCGCGGCAACGGGACCGTCTCAGGTTGGGCACCAGGGGCCGAGGCCAGGACTGCTGGCAGTAGCGTTCCCCGCATGAGACTCGGTGTCCTCGACGTGGGATCGAACACGGTGCATCTACTGGTGGTGGATGCGCACCCGGGCGCGTGCCCGCTGTCCGCGCACTCGCACAAGGCGGAACTGCGCCTTGCCGAACTTCTCGACGAGAGCGGGGCGATAGGCCGCGAGGGCGTCGACACGCTGATCAGCGTCGTCCGGGAAGCCCTCCAGGCCGCCGAGGACAAGGGCGTCGAGGACGTGCTGCCGTTCGCGACCTCCGCCGTGCGCGAGGCCAGCAACGCCGACGACGTGCTCGCGCGCGTGCAGGCCGAGACCGGTGTCGAGCTTCAGGTCCTCAGTGGTGCGGAGGAGGCCCGGCTCACCTTCCTCGCCGCCCGCCGCTGGTTCGGCTGGTCGGCCGGCAAGCTGCTCGTCCTGGACATCGGCGGCGGCTCCCTGGAGATCGCGTACGGCATCGACGAGGAGCCCGACGCGGCCGTCTCCCTGCCGCTCGGCGCGGGCCGGCTCACGGCCGGGTGGCTGCCCGGGGACCCGCCCGACGCCGAGCGGATACGAGCGCTGCGGCGGCACGTGCGTGCCGAGATCGCCCGGACCGTCGGGGAGTTCAGCCGCATCGGCTCCCCCGACCACGTCGTCGCCACGTCGAAGACCTTCAAGCAGCTCGCCCGCCTCGCCGGCGCCGCCCGCTCCGCCGACGGCCCCTACGTCCAGCGCCAGCTGAAGAGGGAGTCCCTGGAGGCCTGGGTGCCCCGCCTGGCCGGCATGACCACCGCCCAGCGCGCGGAGCTGCCCGGCGTCTCCGAGGGCCGCGCGGGCCAGCTGCTGGCGGGCGCGCTGGTCGCCGAGGGGGCGATGGACCTGTTCGGGGTGGAGGCCCTGGAGATATGCCCGTGGGCGCTCCGGGAGGGCGTGATCCTGCGAAAGCTCGACCACATGGGGTCGCCGTAGACACGGGCGAGCGTGCTCGTGCGCGAAACCGGCCGCGTGCGTGAGAACCGGCACGCGCGCGTAGGGCGCGGTGCGTGCGCGAGATGGCGTCGCGTGCGTGGGCGGCACGCGCGCGTGGGCAAGCCCGCGCGCGAGCGCGGCAAGACGGGGCATGGCCCCGCATGCAGACCGGACACGGCCTGCCGCGCCGCCCGGACATCACCTCGCGGCGGGCAACCGACATGGCCCGCCGTGAGCGCCACGCGCGTGAGCGCAGGCAACCGAGCGCGGCCTGCCCGGCCCGACCGGGCTCGGTCCGCCCGGCCCGGCCCAGTGGTACGCCCGCCCGAGCCCAATCCGCCCGACCGAGCACAGACACACTCTCCCGCCCCGCCCGTCGCCTGCCCACACACCCACCTCCCCCCACGACCGACCGAAACTCGCCCCCCAACCACCCGTGGCGTACGCCACACCCGCCACCCGTGGCGTGCGCCACAACGGCGAAGAGGCACCCCGCGGCCAGGTCACCGCACCCCGTAACCTGTCCTCCATGGCAGAGCCAGTCGTGCGCATCCCGGATGCGAAGGTCGCCCTGTCGACTGCCTCGGTCTACCCGGAGTCGACGGCGACGGCCTTCGAGATCGCCGCGCGCCTCGGCTACGACGGGGTCGAGGTCATGGTGTGGAACGACCCGGTCAGCCAGGACATCGACTCGCTCCGCAGGCTCAGCGACTACCACCGCGTCCCGATCCTCGCCGTACACGCTCCCTGCCTGCTCATCACGCAGCGCGTGTGGTCGACCGACCCCTGGGTCAAGCTCCAGAGGGCGCGCGCGGCGGCCGAGAAGCTGGGCGCGAGCACCGTCGTCGTCCACCCGCCCTTCCGCTGGCAGCGCCAGTACGCGCGCGACTTCGTCCGGGGGATCTGGCGGATGGCGGACGAGACGGACGTACGGTTCGCCGTCGAGAACATGTACCCCTGGCGCTATCGCGACCGCGAGATGCTCGCGTACGCGCCCGACTGGGATGTGACGAAGGACGACTACCGGCACTTCACGATCGATCTCAGCCATGCCTCGACGGCCCGTACCGACGCGATGCACATGCTCGACCGCATGGGCGACCGGCTCGGCCACGTGCACCTCGCCGACGGCAACGGCTCCGCCAAGGACGAGCACCTCGTCCCCGGCCGCGGCTCGCAGCCCTGCGCCGAGCTGCTGGAGCGGCTCGCGCTGAGCGGTTTCGACGGGCATGTCGTCATCGAGGTCAACACCCGGCGCGCGATGTCCGGCGCCGAACGTGAGGCCGATCTCGCGGAGGCCCTGGCCTTCACGCGCCTGCACCTGGCGTCGGCGGCGAAGGTGCCCCGCCGGTGACCGACACCGGAGCGCGCCGCCGCGGACGCCCCCCGCGCGCGGAGTCCGCCGACACCCGCGACCGCATCCTCGCGGCGGCCCGCGGGGAGTTCTCCGAGCGGGGCTACGAGAAGTCGACCGTGCGGGGCATCGCCAAGGCCGCCGGGGTCGACTCGGCGCTGGTGCACCACTACTTCGGCACGAAGGAGCAGGTCTTCGCCGCAGCCGTCGAGGTCGCCGTGGCGCCCGCGCTCGACGCGCCGGACGCGGTCGCCGACGCGCCGCTGGACCAGGTGGGGGAGCGGCTCACCCGGTTCATGTTCGGCGTCTGGGAGAACCCCACCACGCGGATGCCGCTGCTGGCGGTCGTCCGCTCGGCCGTGAACAACGAGACCGCGGCCGCCGTCTTCCGCCGTCTCGTCGCCGCGCAGTTGCTGCGCCGCATAGCCGCCCAGCTCGACGTGCCGGACGCCGAACTGCGCGCCGAGCTGGCCGCCGCGCAACTGGTCGGTACGGCCATGCTGCGGTACGTGATCAAGGTGGAACCGCTGGCCTCGGTGGACGTGGAGCAGATCATCGCGCGCGTGGCGCCGGTGGTGCAGGGGCACCTCACCGGTCCCTGAACGCGAGAGCCGACGAGGGCTGGCAGGGCTGACGAGGGCTGGCAGGGGCTGACGAGGGCTGACAAGGACTGACGAGGGCCGACGAGGGCCGGACCCCGAGATGCGTATCCCGCATTCCGGACACCTCGTCCCGCCCCCTGGATGACCGGCGTACGCTCATGAACAGCCCTATCTGTCTGAAGGAGCGAGCGACGATGCCCGAGCTGAGGTCCCGCACAGTCACCCACGGACGCAACATGGCGGGCGCACGCGCCCTTATGCGCGCCTCCGGTGTACCCGGTGCGGACATCGGCCGGAAGCCGATCATCGCGGTGGCCAACAGCTTCACCGAGTTCGTGCCCGGCCACACCCACCTGGCGCCGGTCGGCCGGATCGTCAGCGAGGCGATCACCGAGGCCGGCGGCATCCCGCGCGAGTTCAACACGATCGCCGTCGACGACGGCATCGCGATGGGCCACGGCGGCATGCTCTACAGCCTGCCCTCCCGCGACCTGATCGCGGACAGCGTGGAGTACATGGTCGAGGCGCACTGTGCCGACGCCCTGGTCTGCATCTCCAACTGCGACAAGATCACCCCGGGCATGCTCATGGCGGCCCTGCGCCTGAACATCCCGACGGTCTTCGTCTCCGGCGGCCCGATGGAGTCCGGCCGCGCCACCCTCGTCGACGGCACGGTCCGCACGCTCGACCTGGTCGACGCGATCTCCGACGCCGTGAACGACAAGATCTCCGACGAGGACATCCTCCGTATCGAGGAGAACGCCTGTCCGACCTGCGGCAGCTGTTCCGGCATGTTCACCGCCAACTCGATGAACTGCCTGACCGAGGCCATCGGCCTCTCCCTGCCCGGCAACGGCTCGGTCCTGGCCACCCACACCGCGCGCAAGCGGCTCTACGTCGACGCCGCCCGCACGGTCATGGACATCACCCGCCGCTACTACGAGCAGGACGACGAGTCGGTCCTGCCGCGCAACGTCGCCACCCTCGCCGCGTTCGAGAACGCGATGGCGCTGGACATCGCGATGGGCGGCTCGACCAACACGATCCTGCACCTGCTGGCCGCCGCCCAGGAGGCGGAGGTCCCCTTCGGCCTGGACGAGATCAACGCGGTCTCGCGCCGCGTGCCCTGCCTGGCGAAGGTCGCGCCGAACGTCGCCAAGGACCGCACGTACTACATGGAGGACGTGCACCGGGCCGGCGGCATCCCCGCCCTCCTCGGCGAACTGCACCGCGCCGGCCTGCTGAACGAGGACGTTCACTCGGTCCACAGCCCGTCCCTGGCGGACTGGCTGAAGACCTGGGACGTGCGAGCCGGCTCCCCCTCCCCGGAGGCGATCGAGCTGTGGCACGCGGCTCCGGGATGTGTCCGCTCCTCCGAAGCCTTCTCGCAGTCCGAGCGCTGGGAGGCCCTCGACGACGACGCCGAGAACGGCTGCATCCGCTCCGCCGAGCACGCGTACTCCAAGGACGGCGGCCTGGCGGTCCTCAAGGGCAACCTCGCCGTCGACGGCTGCGTGGTGAAGACGGCCGGTGTCGACGAGTCGATCTGGACCTTCGAGGGCCCCGCGGTCGTCTGCGAGTCGCAGGAGGAGGCCGTGGAGAAGATCCTCAACAAGCAGATCACCCACGGCGACGTCGTCGTCATCCGCTACGAGGGTCCCAAGGGCGGCCCCGGCATGCAGGAGATGCTGTACCCGACGTCCTTCCTCAAGGGCCGCGGCCTCGGCAAGACCTGCGCCCTGATCACCGACGGCCGTTTCTCCGGCGGCACCTCGGGCCTGTCCATCGGTCACGCCTCCCCGGAGGCGGCTTCCGGGGGCACCATCGCCCTCGTCGAGGACGGCGACCGCATCCGCATCGACATCCCGAACCGCACGATCGAGTTGCTGGTCGACGAGACGGAACTCGCCCGCCGTGACGAGGCGTTGAACGGGGTGTACGCCCCGTCGAACCGTGAGCGCAAGGTTTCCGCCGCCCTGCGGGCCTACGCCGCCATGGCCACGAGCGCCGACAAGGGCGCGGTGCGGGACGTGTCGAAGCTGGGCTGACGCCGGACCGAACAGCGAAGGGCCGCCTCCGTCAACCGGAGGCGGCCCTCTCGCATGGCGCGAAGCCCACGAACGAGCCCACGAACCCGCCCACGAAGCCACGAAATTCCCGCGCCGGCCTCCCACGCGAGCCCCCGCACGAGCCGCCCCCGCACGAGCCCGGCTCACCAGCCCGAAGGATCCCGCCCGTCCACGGCGAACACCGTCCCGTCGGGAGCCCCGGCGTAGACCCGCCCGTCGGCCGCCTCGGGCGCGGGCAGCGTACTGACCACCTCGTCGGAGTGCGCGCCGAACCGCAGCTCCGTCTGGCCGACGAGCTTCCCCGCCTCCGCGTCGACGGCGAGAAGACGGCCGTCGGGAGCGCTGAAGTACACGTGCGTGCCGTCGACGGTCGGCACCGAGCCCCGGCTCACGGCCGTCTGCAGGGACCACAGCAGTTTCTCCGCGCGCGTGTCGACGGCCACGAGAGCACCGTCGTACGTCATGAGGTAGACCCGGTCCCCGTACACAGCCGCACTCGGCTGCTGGAGCGCGACGGACAGCGCGACCCGCCGCGACACCTTCGTCCCGGGGGAGAACCGGACCACGGCGTCGGCCATGCCGTAGCCGCCGTCCCCGTCCTCGGCCAGCAGTACGACGCTGTCGTCCCCGGCGCCCACGAGCGTCAGCACCTCGTCGAACCGCTCGTCCCACCGCACGTCTCCGGTGGCGGGATCCACCGCGGTGACCCGGGTCCGGCCCTCGCCGGAGGTGCTGGTCGCGTAGACCAGCGAGTCCCCGGGGAACGACACGAAGTACGGATCGCCCACCCCCGGGACCCGTCGGCTCCACGCGGTCCGCCCGGACCCGGCGTCCACCCCGGTCACCGTGCCGTCGGCCGCCGTCAGCAGCAGGGTCCCGCCGGCGTACCGGACACCCTCGTACGCCGACACGTCCCGCTCCCAGCGCACCTTGCCCGACGCCGGGTCGAAGGCCTCGACGCGCTTGCCCGAGTGCGTGAGCACATGCGCCAGCCCGCCCGCGACGACCGGCGCCTCGCGGGGCTTGTCGTCGGGGGACAGGGCGTGCCGCCACAGCTCGCGACCGTCGGACGCGTCGAGCGCGGACACCCACCCCGGCTGGGTGCAGATCAGCCGCCGTGCGTCGTACGTGCACTTGGGCAGACCGTCGGCCCCGGCCGGGCGAGTCGCCCAGGGGGCGAAGGAGTCGGCGGCGGACCGCGACCCGTCCGTACCGCGAGCGGCCCCGCCCGCGTCCTCGCCGAACATCTGGACGCAGGTGAACCCGCCGCCGACGACGAGCAGCAGCGAGCCGAGGGCGAGAGCGACCTGCCGCCGCCTGCCCGCCGCCGCGCCGCCACCCCGGCCGCGCCCGCGTCCTCGCCGTCCGACGGATCCGACGACTCGACGGGATCCGCCGTCCCAGCCGAGCCCGCAGGCTCCGACTCCCGCACGTCACCGGGCGCGCGCTGCGCCGGTATGAACGCGTGCGTGTCGTACGAGGCGGCCACCGTCCGCAGCTCCCGCATCAACTCGTCGGGCGTCGGCCGGTCCTCGGGCTCCTTCGCGAGACAGCGCAGCACCATCGGCGCGAGGCTCTCCGGCAGGCCGGTCAGATCGGGCTCGTCGTGCACGACCTGATACGCGACGACATACGGACTGTCCGAGTCGAACGGCCCCCGCCCGGTCGCCGCGTGCACCAGCACCGACCCCAGCGCGAAGATGTCCGCGGCGGGCCCGACCTCCCGCGGCCGCCGGAACTGCTCCGGCGCCATGAACGGCGGCGTTCCGATCAACTTCCCCGTCTCGGTGCGCAGTTCGCTGTCCTTCGGCCGCGAGATACCGAAGTCGATGACCTTCGGGCCGTCCTCGGCGAGCAGCACGTTGCTGGGCTTCAGATCCCGGTGCACCACCCCGACCCGGTGGATGTCCCGCAGCGCCTCCGCGAGCCCGGCCATCAGCCGCCGCAACTCGCCCGCGCCCATGGGCCCGTTCCGTTTCACATGCTCCGACAGGGTCGGGCCCGGGATGAACAGCGTGGCCATCCAGGGCCGTTCGGCCTCCGGATCGGCGTCGACGACGGGCGCCGTGAAGGCACCGCTGACCCGCCTCGCGGCCGCCACCTCCTGCCGGAACCGCCCCCTGAACTCGGGATCCCGCGCGAATTCGGCGTGTACGACCTTCACCGCGACCTTCATGCCCGAGGTGCTGCGGGCCAGGTGGACCACGCCCATGCCGCCCGAGCCCAGGCAGGACTCCAGGTGGTAGTGACCGGAGTACTCCGGAAGTTCCGCTTCCGCGCCGGCTCCGGTGTTGTGCTGTGGCGCCATGGACCACCCCCGTGCTGTTCGTCCGCGCGCGCGACGCACGGAGCCTAGTCGATGACGCTCACGGGACCGAGGCGACTTGCTAGCCTCCATGTGCGAATCGTGTACATGTGTTTCATGGCTTGATTCGGGGGAATCAACGTGACCCCATGGCAGTCATGGGGTCTTACGGGGGAGGTTTTTCATGTCTGTAGAGCGCCTGGAAGAAGTGAGAGAGACCGAAGAGGCCGGAGTGGCTGCGGCCGGGGACGCCGTCGAGTCGCAGGTCGCGGCGGCAGGACTGACGTACTACCCGATCGCGCCCGGTGTGCGCCTCAACGTGCGCAGCGGACCTGCCACCAGCTACCCGATCGTCAAGGTCCTGCCCGAGGGCACGAGGGTGCCGATCTTCTGCCAGACGCCCGGCACCTCGGTCACCGGCCCGTACGGCACGACGAACGTCTGGGACAACATCGCCGACAGCCAGTTCGTCTCGGACGCGTACGTGCGGACGGGCAGCGACGGTTACATAGCGCCGCGCTGCGACTGACCCACCGGCGCGCACCAAGCACCCGCGCGCACCCACCCGCACGCACCCACCCGGGGACCCCGCCCGGCCCGGAGCCATAATCGTCCCGTGAGCGACGAAAACGGCACCCCGGACACCACGGCGGGTTCCCCGGACCGCGCGGCGGGTTCCTCCGGCCTCCCGGCCGGTTCCCGGGCGGCCGGCACCCCCACCGCCCCCCCGCCCCGAGCCCCTGCGCTTCTTCGGCACCACCTGGGTGGACCACGACCACGGCTACACCCCCCGCCGCATCGGCGTGGCCGTCGGCTCGCTCGCCGCGGCGGTCGCCTCCTGCCTCGTCCTGCGCTTCGCCTACGAGGGCGTGGCCCTCGCCGGCACCGGCGGCCTCGTGACCGTGCTGCTGGTCGTCATGTTCGCGGTCTCCAGCGCCCTGGCATTCCGGCACACCTGGGACGGCTTCACCAGACGCCCCGACCCCGACCGCCAGGCCTCCCTGCGGGGCCTGCTCGCCATCGGCTTCGTCGGCTCCCTCCTCGCCTACTTCTTCCGCTCGCTCACGGAGGCCCCCGGCGAGAAGCTGTACCGCGCGGAGTACGAGGCGGCCCGCACCGAGCACGAACGCCGCACCGCCCGCCGCACCCGCAACCCGTCCAAGAAGCGCCGCCGCTCCTGAAGAAGCCCCCGACCGGGAACCACCGCACCGGCCGGGAACCACCGCACCGGCCGGGAACCACCGCACCGGCCGGGAACCACACCGGCCTGCGAATTACCACACCGACCGGGAACCACACCGGCCCAGAACCACCACACCGACCGGGACGGCGGCCGAGGGCTCCGCACCACCCCGCACTGAGCACGACCCTCTGGTCGCTCCCCGTGCCTCCCGCCACCATGGCCCCATGACCCCTGCCTCCAGCACGTCACGGGCCCTTTCCTTCGACTCCGCCGCGGCCCAGTACGCCGCGAACCGACCCTCCTACCCAGCAGCCCTCTTCGAGGCGATCGAGGACATGGCGGGCCGCCCGCTGGCCGGCGCGCGCGTCGCCGACATAGGCGCCGGCACCGGGATCGGGACCGCCCTCCTGCACGCCCGAGGCGCCCGGGTCGTCGCCGTGGAACCGGGGGAGGGCATGGCGGAGCAGTTCCGCCGGGGTCTGCCCGAGGTGCCGATCGTCCGCGGCGACGGCAACCACCTTCCCCTCGCCACCGCCTCCCTCGACTTCCTCACCTACGCCCAGTCCTGGCACTGGACCGACCCGGACCGTGCGATCCCGGAAACCCTGCGCGTCCTGCGTCCCGGCGGCGCCCTCGCGCTCTGGTGGAACGCCGGCGCGCTCGACGTCCCGTGGATCGACGCGCAGACAGCCCGCGTCGAGCGTCACTTCGGCCTCGACCGGGCTGTGGGCGGGAACGGCGACGGCACGCACGAGGCCCTCGCCACCTCCGCCGGCCGCCTCGACTTCGACCGCCGCCACGTCCGCTGGAGCCGCCGGGTCCCCGTCGACACGCACCTGGCGAACATCAGCAGCCACTCGCTGTTCCTGGTGCACGGGGAGGAGAGCACCGCCGCCTTCCTCGACGCGGAACGCCGACACCTCCTCGCCGCCTTCCCCGACGGCACCGTCGAGGAGACCTACGACGTCGGGTTGCTGCTCGCGATCCGTCCCTGATCCCGCGATCGCCTCCGCTCCCGTGCGGCGGCCCACCCCTCTATGGCCGCCGCACACGCGTGGTCCACGTGCCGCAGTCCGCCCAGCTCCAGCCGTATCTCCCGGTCCCGATGCTGGACGTCCAGGGTGTGCAGGGCGTCCAGCAGTCTGGGCAGCCGCAGGAACGTGGCATGTCCCAGCACCCGTACGACGATCCCGGCGGCACCCCGGTCCTCGGTCTCCAGGTGCACATGGCTGACCTCCCAGGCAGTCTTCGCCACGGCCAGCGCCAGCCCGACCAACACCCCCTCGAACAGATTCCCCACGACGACCGCGACCGCCGTCACCACCAGAACGACCACCTCACCCCGATGCCCGCGCCACAACGCCCGCACCTCCCGCACCGGAACGAGCCCGCAGCCGACGTACAGGAGGAGAGCGGCCACCGCAGCGACCGGGATCATCCCCACCACCCCCACCACCCCGAACGCGCCGACCGCCACCACCAGCACCCCCACCCGATGCGGCATCCGCGTGAACGACGACTCCGCCCACATGATCAGCACGAGGGCCACGACGGCCCCGGTGACCCCCACTTCCGCCAGCCGTCCGAACTCCGCCGCGCCCGGCAGCCGTACGGCATCCCCCAGCCCTCCGACCTCGACCCGCCGCACCTCCAGGCCGAGCGCCCAGGTCACGGCCACCGCCGACGCCAGTGCGACCAACGGCGCCGGAACCAGCCGCGCACCCCGCCGCCACCGCCCCCACAGCAGCGACACGACCAGGGTGGCACCCCCCACTGACAACGCCACCGGATCCCCTCGCCAGGCCGGTCCCACCAGCCCGGCGACCTTCCCGAGCCCGCCCGCCGGTACGGCCGTGTCCCCGAGGGCGTACACCTGCCCGGTGGCCAGGACGACCCCGATCCCGGCGAACATCCCCTGGACGACGGCCACCGGCACGGCCAGGAACCACCGCCCCAGCCGCGCCAGCGAGGCGACCAGCCCACCGGCCGCGCCGGTGACCAGCCCCAGCTCGGCAGGCACTCCCGAGGTCAGCGCCACGCCCACGCACACGGGCAGCGCGACGAGGAAGACGACCAGGGAAGCGAGCAGTTCGGTCCTGCGGACACCACGGCGCATGACGACGGCACCTCCGGCCGGAAAGGGGAGATGCGGGGCGCCGCGTCGGGAGAACGCGGCGAATTCAATTCCATTCTCATAAAGCCGAGTTCACCGCGCACCGGAAACGACCGAGCACCACACGAACGTGCAAGCGCGCGAACCGAACCGCGTCATCCCACACGCGCCGCCTCACTCCCAGCGCGCTGCCGAGCGCCCCCACCCACACCGCGCGCCCCCACCCACACCGCGCGCCCCAACGCGCACCGCCCGCCCAACCCCTGCTTGACGGCTCCAGCTCCCGGAGAGATTATTCATCGCATGATGAATTACAGCGATCGAACCCCAGGGCCCCCCGACGACACAGGACCCCGCACCCCCACCTCCACCGCCCCCACCACCCCCCTCAACCTCTCCCGCACCACCGCGACCGCCGCCCGCGTCCTGCGCCAGCTCCGCCACGACCCGCGCTCGATCGCCCTGATGATCCTCATCCCGTGCGTGATGCTGTTCCTGCTCCGCTACGTGTTCGACGGCAGCCCGCGCACCTTCGACAGCATCGGCGCGTCCCTGCTCGGGATCTTCCCCCTGATCACGATGTTCCTGGTCACGTCCATCGCCACCCTGCGCGAACGCACCTCCGGCACCCTCGAACGCCTCCTCGCCCTCCCCCTGGGCAAGGGCGACCTGATCGCCGGCTACGCCCTTGCCTTCGGTGCCCTCGCGATCGTCCAGTCCGCCCTCGCCACCGGCCTGGCCCTCTGGTTCCTCGACCTGGACGTGATGGGCAGCCCCTGGCTCCTCCTTCTGGTGGCCCTGCTCGACGCCCTCCTCGGCACAGCACTCGGCCTCTTCGTCTCGGCCTTCGCGGCCTCCGAGTTCCAGGCCGTCCAGTTCATGCCGGCGGTGATCTTCCCCCAACTCCTGCTCTGCGGCCTCTTCACGCCCCGCGACACCATGCACCCCGCCCTGGAGGCCGTCTCGAACGTCCTCCCCATGTCCTACGCGGTCGACGGCATGAACGAGGTCCTCACCCACACGGACATGACAGCCGAATTCATCCGTGACGCCCTGATCGTGGCGGGCTGCGCCCTACTGGTCCTGACCCTGGGAGCGGCAACCCTGCGCCGCAGGACGACATGACCGACTCCTTCAGCCCGCCCGGCGTTCGAGGACGAGGCGCGCAGCGCCGACAGTGAGTCCGTGGCGTAGCCCCGGGGACGGGAACGGGCAGGGGCGGCATGGGCGACCCGCGCCGCCCACCCACCGGACAGCCCCCACCCCGCACCAGCCCCGATGCGAGGATGACCCCGGACGACGCAACCCCCCGGAGGACCCCCGCCATGTCCCAGACAGTCGCAGTCCTAGGCACCGGCAAGATCGGCGAAGCCCTTCTCAGCGGAATGCTCCGAGGCGGCTGGCCCCCCGCCGACCTCCTCGTCACCGCCCGCCGCGCGGACCGCGCCGAAGAACTGCGCGCCCGCTACGGCGTCACCCCGGTCACCAACGCCGAAGCGGCCAAGACCGCAGACACCCTGATCCTCACGGTGAAGCCGCAGGACATGGGCGCCCTCCTCGACGAGCTGGCCCCGCACGTCCCCGCCGACCGGCTGGTCATCAGCGGAGCCGCCGGCATCACGACCGCCTCCATCGAGGAGCGCCTCACCGCCGGGGTCCCCGTCGTCCGCGTCATGACGAACACGCCCGCCCTCGTCGACGAGGCCATGTCCGTCATCTCCGCCGGCAGCCACGCCACCGCCGACCACCTCGCACACGCCGAGGAGATCTTCGGCTCCGTCGGCAAGACGCTCCGCGTCCCCGAGTCGCAGCAGGACGCCTGCACGGCCCTCTCCGGCTCCGGGCCGGCGTACTTCTTCTACCTGGTCGAAGCGATGACGGACGCCGGCATCCTGCTCGGCCTGCCCCGCGACAAGGCCCACGACCTCATCGTCCAGTCCGCGATCGGCGCCGCGACGATGCTCCGTGACAGCGGCGAGCACCCGGTCAAGCTCCGTGAGAACGTCACTTCCCCGGCCGGCACCACCATCAGCGCCATCCGCGAACTCGAGGACCACGGCGTACGAGCCGCCCTCATCGCCGCCCTGGAAGCCGCCCGCGACCGCAGCCGTGAGCTGGCCGCCGGCACCAAGGACTGACAGCACATCAAGGACTGACAGCAGCGGCCCCGCCCGCCCCACCGCCCACCCGGGGGCGGTCACATCGCCGCGTCCGCCACCTCCGCTGTGGTGACGACCCGCGCGAAGCCGCCCCCGTGCAGCGACACCGCCGACGCCTGCCCCACCTCGTCCGCACTCCGCCGCCAGCCGAACGGCCCTTCCAGATCGAACGTGTACGTGGCGTCGTACGCGACCACGACGTCGTACCCCAGATTCCCGCCCATCCGCGCGGTCGTCTCCACACACATGTTGGTCTGGATCCCGGCCAGCACGATCTGTCCGACGCCCTCCGCCTTCAGCCAGGCGTCCAGATCCGGCGACCCGTAGAAGGCGGAGTTCACCGTCTTCGTGAGGAACAGCTCGGCCCCGGCACCCTTCCCCCTCCTCTCCTCCACGTACGCCTTGAAGCCGTTCCCCTCATGCCCCACCCGCAGCGGCGACCCCGGCTCGACCGAGTCGTGCCGCACGAACACGACCGGCCGTCCCGTGGCCTGCCATACGTCGATGAGCGAGGCGATGTTGTCGTCGGCACCGGGGTTGTTCCGACGCCCCCAGTAGCCGGCCTCGTCGAAGCCCTTCTGTACGTCCACGACCACCAGTGCTGCGTTCTCAGCGATGTCCATGTCCTCGATCCTGCCGCCGGGACCCCGCCCGTCCCAGAAGCCGGAAAGCCAGCGATCGATGGTTTACTGCCATGCATGGAGCAGGCGAACGCACGCAGGGAACGGACGAGCGACTACCGCGTGGCACTCGTCGCCTTCCCCGGTATCCGCGCCTTCGACGTCTCCGTCATCACCGAGGTCTGGGGCACCGACCGCACCGACCGCGACGCCCCCGCCTTCGACCTGCGCCGCGTCGCCACCGACACCACCACGCCCGTCCCCATGCGCGGCGGACTCAGCCTTCTCCCCGACCGCACCCTCTCCTGGCTGTCCGGCGCCGACCTGATCCTGGTCCCCGGCCTCGACGACCACCTCACCCCCGCACCACCACCCGTCCTCGACGCCCTCCGCAGCGCCCACGCCCGCGGCACCACCATCGCCGCCCTCTGCGGCGGAGCCTTCACGCTCGCCCAGGCCGGTCTCCTCGACGGCCGCCGCGCGATCACCCACTGGAACCTGACCGACCTCCTGCGCACCCACCACCCCCGGGTCACCGTCGTCCCCGACGCCCTCTTCATCGAGGACGACAACATCTGGACCGCCGCGGGAACGGCGGCCGGCATCGACCTCTGCCTCCACCTGGTCCGCCACTCCCACGGCGCGGAAGCGGCCGCCACCATCGCCCGCTCGATGCACCGCCCCCCTTCCGCACCGGCACCCAGGCCCAGTTCATCGAACACGCCACCCCGCACACCGACCGCGACGCCGACACGCTCGCCGCCGTACGCGAACACGCGCTCCGCCACCTGCACGAACCGCTCACGGTCGCCGACCTGGCGGCCCGCGCGGGCATGGCCCCGCGCACCTTCGCCCGCCACTTCACGGCAGCCACCGGCTCCACGCCGCTCCGCTGGCTCCTCGACCAGCGCCTCGCCGCAGCCCAGAAACTCCTCGAACGCACCGACCTCCCCATGCCCGAGGTCGCCCGCCGCGCGGGCTTCGGCAGCGAGGTCACGATGCGCCAGCACTTCGCATCGCGCCTCGCCACCAGCCCACGCGCCTACCGGGCTGCGTTCAGCGCCGGTTCCGCCACCGCGGGCAGCAGCCCGATCGCCCGGTAGGCGGCATCCACGACCGGCCGGGCCATGGCCCGCGCTCTCTCCGCACCATCCCTCAGCACCCCCTCCACGAACCCGGGGTCAGCGCACAACTCCTTGTGCCTGGCCTGCACGGGCCCGAGGATCTCCACCACAGCCTCCGCGGTGTCCTTCTTCAAAGCGCCGTACGACTCGTATACGTCTGCCAGTGCCTCCGGGTTCCCGCCCGTACAGGCAGCGAGGATCTCCAGCAGATTCGCGACCCCGGGCCGCTTGACCCGGTCGTACTCGACCTCCCGCCCGCTGTCGGTCACGGCCCGCATGACCTTCCTGCGCACGACGTCCGGCTCGTCCAGCAGGTAGACGATGCCGGGACCGGAGTCATCGCTCTTGCCCATCTTCGACATCGGCTCCTGCAGATTCATGACCCGGGCCCCCACCGTCGGATGCGTGGCCCGCGGCACCACGAACGCCTGCCCGTACCGCTGGTTGAACCGCAGCGCCAGATCCCGGGTCAACTCCACATGCTGGACCTGATCGTCCCCGACCGGCACCTCGTCCGTCCCGTACGCCAGGATGTCCGCCGCCATCAGCACCGGATAGGTCAGCAGCGACAACCGCACGCTCCCACCCCGCTCACGCTCCCGCGCGGCCTTCTCCCTGTACTGGATCATCCGTCGCATCTCGCCGTCGGTGGCCACACACTCCAGCACGTACGACAACCGCGCATGCTCGTCGACATGGCTCTGCACGAAGAGGGTGCACAGCCGCGGATCCAGCCCGGCCGCCAGCAGCAGCGTGGCGGCCTGCCTGCTCAGCCGACGCACCCGCGCGGGGTCGTGATCGACGGTGAGCGCGTGCAGATCGACGACACAGAACAACGCGTCAGCCCGATGCTGGTCGACCGCGGCCCACTGCCGCATGGCCCCCAGGTAGTTCCCCAGCGTCAGATGCCCGCTCGGCTTGACCCCGCTGAAGACCCGCTTCATCTCTCCACCTCCTGGTCGAGGCCGCCGCCCGGCCGGCCGACCCCCCGGAGGGAGAAACACGAACGGCCGCCGGGGCGGCGGCCGTTGAGTGCATACGTCAGTCCGGCCGCCGTCAGGCGGCCCACCACAGCTGGGTGCTGCACGTACGCGTGGTCATGAGAGGCAGCGTACGCCTCCGGGATGGCTCCAGGGCATGGGTTGACACACCCAGGGTGGCTACGTAGTGTTCTCCGAGTTGTCCGACGTGAGCGCCGACCCCGGTCGGTCCCCGGACAGCCATTCCGCAGGTACCAACCACACCTCGACGAACAGTCGATTCGTCTGTCGTCGTGTCATTGGCGTGTGTATTCGCGAAATGAGGAATCCGCGTTCGAAAGGACGCAGCCCCGATTGGCTTCGGGGCCGGGGAATCCGCTAAAGTCTCACTCGTCGGAACGGCCCAACAGCCGGGAAGGCAACCCCCCTCTGACGGGGAATCAGCGCCGAAAGGATCTGATAGAGTCGGAACCGCCGGAAAGGGAAACCGCGAAAGAAAAGCGGGAACCTGGAAAGCGCCGAGGAAATCGGATCGGGAAACGGTCTGATAGAGTCGGAAACGCAAGACCGAAGGGAAGCGCCCGGAGGAAAGCCTGAGAGAGTCTCTCGGGTGAGTACAAAGGAAGCGTCCGTTC
>NZ_MPOH02000019.1:734556-737828 GCF_001896135.2 Streptomyces phaeoluteigriseus | reverse complement strand
CGAACCCGGAAGCTAAGCCTTACAGCGCCGATGGTACTGCAGGGGGGACCCTGTGGGAGAGTAGGACGCCGCCGAACAATCTTTAGGAAACCCCCGTGCCTTCGGCACGGGGGTTTTCTGTTTTCCGGGGACTTTTCCCGTCCTAGGATCGGCTCATGCGCTACGACCTGGTCGTCTTCGACAATGACGGTGTGCTCGTCGACAGTGAGTCGATCTCCAATCGGCTGCTGGCCGCCTACCTCACCGAACTCGGGCATCCGACCACCTACGAGGATTCGATCCGGGACTACATGGGGTCCGCCATGCACCGGATTCACGACCTGGTGCTGGAGCGGAGCGGACAGCGGTTGCCGGCGGACTTCGACGACGTCTTTCACGCACGGGTGTTCGCCACGTTCGAACGGGAGCTGCGGCCCGTGGCGGGAGCGACCGGTGTGCTGGAGAAGCTAGCCGCGGACGGGGTGCCGTACTGCGTCGCCTCCTCCGGGAGCCATGAGCGGATACGGGTGGGGCATCGGGCGACCGGGCTCGACCGGTGGTTCGACGACGCGCGGATCTTCAGCGCGCAGGACGTGGGCAAGGGGAAGCCGGCACCGGACCTCTTCCTGTACGCGGCCGAGCGGATGGGGGTCGCGCCCGAGCGGTGCGTCGTCGTCGAGGACAGCCCGCTCGGCGTGCGGGCGGCCGTGGCGGCCGGGATGGACGTGTACGGGTTCACCGCGATGACGCCGGCCGCCAAGCTGGCCGGTGCCACCGGACTCTTCGCCGACATGGGGGGGTTGGCCGACCTGCTGAGGTGAGCCGGTCGGCAAAGCTGAACTCAATTCATCTTTGGCTGGATCTACCCACGAGTACCCCAGGGCCTTACGCTCGCCGCCATGACAGAAGTGCTGCGGCGCGGCAGGGCCTCGTTGGCGTTGAGCTTTTTCGCCCAGGGCGTCGCCTTCGCGCTGCTCGTGACACGCATCCCCGCCATCCAGGACCGGTACGGGGTCTCCGACGCGCTGCTGCCCGTGTTCCTCGCCGCCGTGCCGATCCTCGCCGGGGTCGGGAGCGTGGCCACCGAGCGGCTCGTGAAGCGGATACCGCCCAGTCGGCTGCTGCGCTGGTCCCAGCCGGTCGTACTGCTCGCGCTCCTGGGCGTGGGGGCGGGGGACCGGATGGTGGTGCTGGGTTCCGCGCTCGCGCTCTTCGGGCTCGCCGTGGGGGTGCTGGACGCCTCGATGAACATGCTCGGGGTGAGCCTCCAGCGGGCGTACGGGCGGAGCATCATGCTCAGCTTCCACGCGGTGTACAGCCTGGGCGGGATCCTGGGGGCCTCGCTGGCGTGGGCCGGGGCGCACTGGCATCTCGCGTTGTGGGTGTCGTACCTGCCGGTGGTGCTCGTGTTGCTGCCGGCGGTGGTGGTGGGGAGTCGGTGGTACGTCGACGGGCGCGACGGGGAGGGGGCCGGGCGGGAGGCCGTCGGTGCGGCCGGTGCGGTCGAGGGCGGTGGGGGTGTCGTCTTCAAGGCCCTGTTGCCGCTGTGCCTGGTGATGACGTTCGCGTACATCGGGGACTCGACCGTGTCCAACTGGAGCGCGAAGTACCTCCAGGACGTGCTGGGGAGCTCCGAGCAGCTGGCGACCGTGCCGTACAACGTCTACATGGTGACCACGCTGCTCGGGCGGGCGCTGGGGGACCTCGGGGTACGGCGGTTCGGGGCCGTGGCGGTCGTACGGGTGGGGGCGTTGGTGGCCGCGGCGGGGTTCGCGGTCGTGGCCGTGGCGCCGGGGGCCTGGGCGGGGATGGGCGGGTTCACGTTGGTGGGGCTGGGGTTGTGTGTGCTGGTGCCGCAGACGTTCGCGGCGGCGGGGAGGCTGTTCCCGGGGGCCTCGGACGCGGCGGTCGCCCGGCTCAATGTCTTCAACTACGTCGGTTTCCTGGTCGGTTCGCCGTTGGTCGGGGCGCTCGGGGACGCGTGGAGTTACCGCGGGGCGATGGCGGTTCCGATGGTGTTGGTGCTGGTGACGTTCGTGTACGCCAGGTCGTTCGCTCCTCAACCGAACCGATACGGTGGCGGGCATGAGCGGCCGCGCACAGCTGATGTGGGACGAGGCAGTAACGGGGTATGACTTCGGTCCGGATCACCCGATGGATCCGGTTCGGCTGGCCCTGACCCGGCGACTGGTCGATGCCCTCGGGCTCGACCGGGAGGTGGAGGTCGTGTCCGCCAAGCCGGCCGGGGAGTCGACATTGCGGCTCGTCCACCGGGAGGACTACATCGAGGCCGTCAAGGCCGCTTCCGCCGATCCGCGGGCGGCGGACACGTCGTACGGACTGGGGACGGTGGACGATCCGGCCTTCGCCGGGATGCACGAGGTGTCCTCGCTGATCGCCGGGCTGTCGGTGGGCGCGGCGGAGGCGGTGTGGCGGGGGGACGCGCTGCACGCGGTGAACTTCTCGGGCGGGTTGCATCATGCGATGCCGGGGGGTGCGGCGGGGTTCTGCGTCTACAACGACGCGTCCCTGGCCATCGCGCGGTTGTTGGAGCTGGGGGCTCGGCGGGTCGCGTACGTGGACGTCGACGTGCATCACGGGGACGGGGTGCAGGCGGCGTTCTGGGAGGACCCGCGGGTGCTGACGATCTCGCTGCACGAGCATCCTCGGACGTTGTTTCCGCAGACCGGGTGGCCGGAGGAGACCGGGGCGGGGGCCGGGGAGGGGCCGCGGTGAATGTGGCTCTGCCCGGCTGGGGACGGGGGACGCGGGGTGGCTGCGGGCGTTCCACGCGGTGGTGCCGGAGCTGGTCGCCGAGTTTCGGCCGGATGTGCTGGTCACTCAGCATGGGGCTGACACGCACTTCGAGGATCCCTTGGCTCATCTGGCGGTGTCGTTGGATGCGCAGCGGGCTGTGCAGGTCGCCTGTCATGCGCTCGCGCACGAGTACGCCGGGGGGAAGTGGGTCGCGTTGGGTGGGGGCGGATATGCGGTGGTGGATGTCGTGCCCCGGTCCTGGACGCATCTTGTGGGGATCGCGGCGGGGCGGCCCGTGGAGCCGGAGACGGTGATTCCGGAGGGGTGGCGGCGGGAGGTCTTCGCCCGTACTCGGCAGTTGGGGCCGGTGCGGATGACTGATGGGCGGTGGCCGGTGTCCTGGGGGAGTGGGAGCGGGGTGACGACCCCGCGGATCGGTTGGACCAGGCTGTGTTGGCCACTCGGCGGGCGGTGTTTCCGTTGCGGGGGTTGTTGCTTAGGCGGTTGTTGGCTTGGGGAGTGGGGTGGGTGTGCGG
>NZ_MPOH02000019.1:665496-734456 GCF_001896135.2 Streptomyces phaeoluteigriseus | reverse complement strand
GGGGTGGTGGGGAGTGGGCGGGAGGGGAGTCTTCGGCGGTATCGGTTGTTCGCGGCTCGGGATCCTCGGGTGTTGATCGGGATTGATCCCCAAGGGGCTTGGGGTGAGCGGGAACTGATCGCGTTGATGGCGGAGAAGTGCGGGGTTTCGGCCGATCCGGAGCACACTTCGGGGCATGATGTGATCGATCCGGAGCTGACCCTTCGCGCGCTGGACGCGTTCGCGGAGCGGCTCGCCGCGGTTGCCCAGCGTGGTGGGCCCGTGTTGCTCGGGACCGGGCATCCGCATCGGCTGCTCGGGTTCTACGCGGGGATCGCAGACGCTTTGTCGGCGGCGGGATGTGTTGTTCTCACCCCGGCGCAGGGTCGCTGTGTCGACATAACGACCCGGTTCGGTCTACGTACGCTCCAGCTCGCCTACGTACGAGGTGTCGGGTTGGTGCGGGAACCGGGTCCCGAGCGCCCTGGTGGTGCCACCGGCGCACACACGCACTCGCCCCTCCCGGTTCGGCTGGCGCTGGCGGTGGCCGCGGAGGCCGGCGGGCCGTTGCCGGAGCTGGTGATCGGGGACCACGGCTGGGTCTGCGGGGCAGGTCAGCTGGGGTTCGAGGCGATCGGGCTGGCGGACAGCGACGATCCCGCACTCTTCGTGGGGGAGGCCGAGGGGACCGTGTCCGTCGTCGTTCCGCTTGATGACGGCGTGCGGGCCGACTACTACCTGCCACTCACCCGCTACGTACTCAATCGGGCGTGTCTGTCACAGTAGGCCCCCGATGGTTGCACCTCTTCCCCACTCGCATCACCCGCCCCTACATTGGGGAGTGAGCACGCAGCGACGAAGAGTCACCGGAAGGGGAAGCCGGTGGCCGTCGAGTCGAGTGCGGAAGGTTCAGGTGTGTCATGGCTGCAGCTGGCGAGAGGCCTCTGAACGAGGTTCAGTTCCTTACCGTGGCGGAAGTCGCCTCGGTGATGCGAGTGTCCAAGATGACCGTGTACCGGCTGGTGCACAGCGGTCATCTGCCCGCGATCCGGGTCGGAAGGTCCTTCCGCGTCCCGGAGCAAGCGGTTCACGAGTACCTCCGCGAGAGCTATGTGGGGGTGGAAACGGCCTGACGGCAGGGGTGGGGGGACCCGCACCACAGGGCACTTCAGGGTCCTTCCGCCGCCTCGATTACGACCTCAGCGCTCGGGCGGGTAGGCTAGCCCCTCGTAGGTCGTATGGGCCCATGGCGCCCAGCACCGAGTGATGAGAAGTGAGCGAGGGTAGTCGTGGGCTCTGTTATCAAGAAGCGGCGCAAGCGGATGGCCAAGAAGAAGCACCGCAAGCTGCTCAAGCGCACGCGCGTTCAGCGTCGTAACAAGAAGTAAGTTCGCTCGACGCGAGCCGCGAAAGCGTGCTGTGGCCCCCCAGTCGGTAACCGGCTGGGGGGCCACACGCATGTCCGGCGCCTGTGCGGCCGGCTGGATGCCGTGCGGATGTCCGGACGCGCACCATGGCTGATCTGCTCGTATGACCGACCGTCGCCGTCACTTCATGCATCGGGGGGTCATCACAGCGCAACACCGACCCGCTAAGTTGGCCCGCAGCGGGGAACGCGGCAGGGTGGGGAACACGGCAGGGTAGGACCGGACCTAGCGATTGACGAAGGAAGGCGCTGATCTTGGGCAAGGTCGTGCTGGTGACGGGGGTGGCCCGTCAGCTGGGGGGCCGGTTCGTACGACGGATCCAGCGTGACCCGGACGTGGACCGGGTGATCGCGGTGGATGCCGTGCGGCCCGAGCACCATCTCGGCGGCGCCGACTTCATCCAGGCCGACATCCGGCAGTCCACCATCGCGCGGGTGCTCGCCGAGACCGGTGCCGACACCGTCGTACACCTGGACGTGACGGCCACCGCGCTCGGCAGCGGGAGCCGGACCACGGTCAAGGAGACCAACGTCATCGGGACGATGCAGCTGCTCGGCGCCTGTCAGAAATCGCCGAACGTGAAGCGCCTCGTCGTGAAGTCCAGCACCAACGTGTACGGCTCCGCGCCCCGCGATCCCGCCGTGTTCACCGAGACCACCGCGGCCAAGTCGCTGCCCAGCGGCGGGTTCGCCAAGGACATCGTGGAGGTCGAGGGGTACGTCCGCGGGTTCGCCCGGCGGCGGCCCGACGTCGCCGTGTGCGTGCTGCGGTTCGCCAACATCCTCGGCCCGACCGCGGAGACACCGCTCGTCTCCTACTTCTCGCTGCCGGTCCTGCCCACGGTCTTCGGCTACGACCCGCGGCTCCAGTTCGTCCACGAGGACGACGTGATCGAGGTGCTGCGGATCGGATCGCACGAGCCCGTCCGGGGCACGCTCAACAGCGGCACCTTCAACATCGCCGGTGACGGCGTGCTGCTGCTGTCGCAGTGCTCGCGGCGGCTCGGCCGGCCCACCGTCCCGCTCCTGCTGCCGGCCGTCACCTGGGCGGGCACCCTCGTGCGTACGCTGGGCATGACGGACTTCGCGCCCGAGCAGATCCGGCTGCTCACGCACGGCAGGGTCGTGGCGACCGACCAGATGCGCGAGACGCTGGGATTCACGCCGAGGTACACCACCGCGGAGACCTTCGCGGACTTCGCACGCAGCCAGGGGCCGGGTCTCCTGCCCCCCGAGGCCCTCGCGGGGGCCGTCGACCGGATCGCCGCGCTGCCCGTCGCGGGCGGTGGTCACCCCCCGACGCAGAGCGCCAACTGAGGAGCGCATCAACGATGGCGGACGCCAAGGTCATTCCGTTCGACGACGACCGGTCCCGCGGGAGTGCCGTACAGCGGCCGTCGCGGCGCCGGAGCGCGGGGAGCCGGCGCAGGAGCGGCGAGCCGGCGCCGGTCCGTGAGATCGGTGAGGTCACAGAGGTTCGTGAGGTCCAGGCCCTGCCCACCGGGGCCGTTCCGCACGATGATGTCCCTGTGACCGGTGAGGAACAGCCGTGGCGGCCGGACGATGACGGCGGCGGCCTGGAGCGGCGTATCGCCGGAGGGCTCTCCTTCCTGCGCCGCCGGCTGACCGGTGACTACGACGTCGACGACTTCGGCTACGACCAGGAGCTGACCGACCAGGTCCTGATGTCCCTGCTGCGCCCGGTGTACGAGAAGTACTTCCGGGTGGAGGTGAAGGGCGTCGAGAACATCCCCGCCGAGGGCGGTGCGCTGATCGTCGCCAACCACTCCGGGACTCTGCCGCTGGACGGGCTGATGATGCAGGTCGCCGTCCACGACCATCACCCGGCGGGCCGTCATCTGCGGCTGCTCGCCGCCGACCTGGTCTTCGTGCTGCCGGTCGTCAACGAGCTGGCCCGCAAGCTCGGGCACACCCTGGCGTGCTCCGAGGACGCCGAACGGCTGCTGGCGCAGGGCGACCTGGTCGGGGTGATGCCGGAGGGCTTCAAGGGCATCGGGAAGCCCTTCGGCGAGCGCTACAAGCTCCAGCGGTTCGGCCGGGGTGGCTTCGTGTCGACGGCGCTGCGGCAGGGCGCCCCGATCATCCCCTGCTCGATCGTCGGCGCGGAGGAGATCTACCCGATGATCGGCAATGCCAAGACGCTCGCCCGCCTCCTCGGCTTCCCGTACTTCCCGCTCACTCCGACGTTCCCCTGGCTGGGGCCGCTGGGCGCGATCCCGCTGCCCACGAAGTGGACGATCCAGTTCGGTGAGCCGATTCCCACGGACGGCTATCCGCCGGAGGCGGCCGAGGACCCGATGCTGATGTTCAACCTGACGGACCAGGTCAGGGAACAGATCCAGCACACGCTCTACAAGCTGCTCGTGCAGCGGCGGTCGGTCTTCTTCTGAGCTGTCGTCCGCCGACCCGTTCGGCCGACCCGTCCGCCGACCCGTCCGCCGACCCGTTCGGCTCCGGGCTGCGTGCGTACACCGCCGTAGAGACCCTGCGGAGTTCCTCTAGCCCACCGTCTAGTCCACGTCGTCGCTGTCGATGCCCAGGCCGGGCAGGAGGCCCGGGAGGAGGGGCGGGAGCGTGACGTCCGGCTCGGGGGTCGGGGTCGTCGGCGGGGACGAGGTGCCGTCGTCCACCGGTGGGTCGAGCAGACCGCCGGTGTTGCCGCCGAGGAGACCGTCCTCGCCGACGTCCGTCGACCTGCTCGGGCCGCCGCTCCCGGGGCTGCCGGTGGCCGGGGAGCCGCCGCCCGCGCTGGGCGTGGTCGAGCGGCCGGTGCCCGTGGTGCCGGGCGCCGTCGGCCCGGAGCCCTGGCCGCTGCTCTCGCCGCCGCCGGGGGCCGGCGGCTGGGGGAGCAGGGAGCGCAGCGGGGCGACCTCTTCGTCTATGGCGTCGAAGACCGACGACACCTGCTGGCTGACGTCTCCGAGCTGCACGGGGAGCCGGTCGCGCAGGTCGCCCCAGACCTCGCGGTGCGAGCGCGAGAAGGCGGACAGGGCCTGGATGGGGCCGAGGGAGTCCGGGTCGCGCTGGTACGCCTCGTGGAGCAGGCGGTGGCCCTCGGAGGCGTCGTAGCGCATGCCGGACAGGGCCCGGCGGATCTCGCCCACGGATTCGTGGTCGAGGTGGGCGCCGCCGCGGCCGCGCTCCATGAGCCTGCGGGCCTCGCTCAGCCTCGTGGAGGCCTGGTCGAGGTAGGCCTGGCCGCGCTCGCCGTCGCCCTCGGCGAGGTAGTTCAGCTTGAAATCCTCTATGCCGCGCTTCAGGCCGTAGAGCGAGTCACCGGGAAGGGCGTCGGAACTCGCGGCGGCGACCCCGCCGAAGGCTCCGGCGGCGACTCCTACGCTCAGGCCGCCCGCGGTGAGGCCCTTGGCGAGCCGTGTGCGCGGACGGAACCGGCCCAGTGATGTCGCCCGATGGGCGCCTCGTGCCCGAGCGCGCTGCTCCGGCACCGGTCGGTCCGCCGCCTCGCCCATGGTGCCCGCCTGAAGCATGGCCTCCATCGCGGCGACCAACTGCGCCCGCTGGACGACCTTGACCTCGGGGTCGAACTCCGGCTTGGGCAGCTCGGCGAGACCCGTCGCGAGGGCCAGGAGTTGGCCCTGCTCGGTCCGGCCCGCAGCGGCCGGGGCCGGCGGTGATCCTTCGGTCTGCTCGGCCGCCGTGCCCCGGTCGGACTGCTCCTCCAGGGCCTGGGCGAAGGCGTTCGCCCGCCGGTGCGCCGATACGTTCGCGATCACTGGCGGCACCTCCTCTCGTCATGACGGTCGACTCCCCCGGGGTCCTGAGGGTTGCACGCCCTCGATCGCTTGCATGCGAACGAGTGATCGAGGCCGGCCAGGACGTGACCACAGGGAGCCTGTATCCCGCACAACGACTGGCGTGGCACTTGGGTTACGGACTGCGGATGATCGGGTGGGGAAGCCAACGGACTTTCACTGAACGTGAGTTGACGTCGCCGACAGTAGGTGGGTGCGGGATGGGGTCATGGCGGGGGTCAGCGGGCGTCGTCCGGGAGGAGACGGGCGAGGGTGCGGACGGCCCGGTACTGGAGGGTCTTGATGGCGCCTTCGTTCTTTCCCATGACGCGCGCGGTCTCGGCGACCGAGAGGCCCTGGAGGAAGCGGAGGGTCACGCACTCCTGCTGCTGCGGGTTGAGCCGTCGTACGGCGTCCAGCAGGGCGGCGTTGGAGAGGGACTCGAGGACGGAGTCCTCCGGGGAGCGCGCGACCTCGTTGGCGTCGAGCATCTCGCCGGTGGTGACCTCCAGCCGGAAGCGGCTGGACTTGAAGTGGTCGGCGACGAGGTTGCGGGCGATGGTGACGAGCCAGGCGCCGAAGTCGCGGCCCTGCCAGGTGAAGGTGCCGATCCGCCGCAGGGCTCGCAGAAAGGTCTCACTGGTCAGGTCCTCGGCGGTCGCCTTGCTGCCCACCCGGTAGTAGATGTACCGGTACACGGTGTCGCTGTACTGGTCGTAGAGCCGCCCGAACGCGTCGGCCTCGCCGGCCTGGGCCCGCTCGACGAGGTCCATCATTCGGGCGCTGTCGCTGTCGGCGGCCGGTCGGCGGACGGTGGCCGCGCCGGTCGCACGTCCTCGTCTGCCGACCTCCCGCCCGTCACCCGACCGCCGCCCCTCAACGACGGCGCCGCGCGCCGGCACCTGCTCAAGGCCGTCGGCGAGTGCGTAGCACGGGCCTACTGGCGCGGCGGTGGCGAAGGCGGGGACGGCGTACGCGGTGGGGACGAAGCCGCGCAACAGGTCCTGGACCGTAGCGACCGTTGCGCGCAGCGTAGCCAGGCCCGAGGTGTCAACCCCGACGTGTGGGTACACGGGACTCCCAGAGGCAGAGCTTCCATCACGTGCAGTGCGGAACCGTTCACCCGTCGTAGCGACGGAAGGGGTACCGGATTGCGTCTGAGGAGAATAACGCTTCGTACAGGCCCTGCTACACCCAGTTGCTCAATTCACCGGTTACGTCGCTTCCGTAGCCTATTGACGCCCAATCAAGTAGCGCAGGGTGATCGCTTGTTGATCGAAAGGGTTCGTATTCCCGGTCGGGTGGGGGCGTGTTGTGGCGGTGGGCAGACAACACGACTGGCCAGGCGGGTGCGAGGGTGAGGCGGTGGGATTGGCGGCGTTTCGCTGCGGTTGCCCGTCCGGGTGAGTGCGGTGACCGCGGTTGGACGGTCCTGCCGGACGCCGGCGGCCGTGCCCTCCGCCCGTTACCGGCGGCGGCGGTGCAGCGCGATGGCCGCAGCCGTACCGCCCGCCACCGCGCCCACGCCCGCCGCGGCCGGGATGCCGACCTTCGCCGCCTTGCGGCCCGTGCGGTAGTCGCGCAGCCGCCAGTCGAGTTCCCGGGCGTGCCTGCGGAGCTTGGCGTCGGGGTTGATCGCGTAGGGGTGGCCGACGAGGGAGAGCATCGGGATGTCGTTGTGCGAGTCGCTGTAGGCGGCGCAGCGGGAGAGGTCCAGGCCCTCCGCCGCGGCCAGGGCGCGGACCGCCTCGGCCTTCGCGGGGCCGTGCAGCGGTTCGCCGACCAGCTTGCCCGTGTAGATGCCGTCGACCGACTCGGCGACCGTGCCGAGCGCGCCGGTGAGGCCGAGGCGGCGGGCGATCACCTGGGCGATCTCCACGGGCGCCGCGGTGACCAGCCACACCCGCTGGCCCGCTTCCAGGTGCGCCTCGGCGAGGGCGCGGGTGCCGGGCCAGATCCGCTCGGCCATGTACTCGTCGTAGATCTCCTCGCCGATCGACTGCAGCTCGGAGACGCGGTGGCCCTTGACGATCGACAGGGCCGAGTCGCGGGCCTCCTGCATGTGCTCCGGGTCCTCGACACCGGCCAGCCGGAACCACGCCTGCTGCCAGGCGAACCGGGCGAGGTCGCGGGTCTCGAAGAACTTCCGCTTGTGCAGGCCCCGGCCGAAGTGGAAGAGGGCGGCGCCCTGCATCACGGTGTTGTCGAGGTCGAAGAACGCGGCGGCCAGGTCGTCGCCCCGCACGGGAAACTGCGGTTCATGTGCGGAGACGTCCTTGCGGGCGGCCTCCGCCGAGGCCTCGCCTGCCAACACGCTCCGCGCGGTGGCGGAGCGCCTACGGGGGGTGAGCCATCCGAGAGCGGCCATGGCGTGAGCATAGCCATTCCGTTCGGTGGTTCCGTCGGTGACGAGGTTCGAAGGGTGTGAACTCTCCGCGGCGGAGTCGTTAAGGACGGCCTTGGGGACACCCGTCCGGTGGCGCGGGACAATGGCCGACATGAGTCCCCTCTTCCGCAGCAAGGGCCCCGCACCGCGGGACCGGCTCGTGACGTTGATCGGCAAGCCCGGATGCCATCTGTGCGACGACGCCCAGGAGGTGATCGAGAAGGTGTGCGGGGATCTCGGCGTGCCGTGGGAGAAGCGGGACATCACGAGGACGCCGAACTGCACGCGCAGTACTGGGAGCAGATCCCGGTCGTCCTCGTGGACGGGCGGCAGCACACCTTCTGGCGCGTGGACGAGCGCCGGCTGCGCGCGGAACTCACAGGCAACTGACCGAGCAGTCCAAGTGTGGCGAAAAGTCGCTTAGGATCGATGGTGACCAGATCTCGGGGGCGGGATTCGTGAGGAGAGTGTGCGGTTTTGCCCCCGACAATCAAGGAACGCGGGCGCGCGTGCGCCGGTTCCCCACGAAGGCGCCGGGGCCGCGTGACCCCGGTCACGTTGGCCGGGCAAATCGGACACCATCTTTGTGCACGCGTTCACAAAGACATAGCCTGCTTCCGACGGGGCGGTCTGGGGACGTGTGACCGCCTACAGCCCCGCTCTACCCGCAGGAGCACCGTGGCAACTGGCCGAACTCACCGACCGGCGACCCGTAGCCGAGGGATTCCCGAGGCCACCGTCGCCCGCCTTCCGCTGTACCTTCGCGCGCTGACCGCACTGTCGGAGCGCTCGGTTCCCACGGTCTCCTCCGAGGAACTCGCGCCGCGGCCGGGGTCAACTCCGCGAAGCTGCGCAAGGACTTCTCCTACCTGGGCTCCTACGGCACCCGGGGCGTCGGCTACGACGTCGAGTATCTCGTCTACCAGATCTCCCGCGAGCTGGGCCTGACCCAGGACTGGCCGGTTGTGATCGTCGGTATCGGTAACCTCGGCGCGGCGCTGGCCAACTACGGCGGCTTCGCCTCCCGCGGCTTCCGGGTCGCGGCGCTCATCGACGCCGACCCCGAGATGACCGGCCGCCAGGTCGCCGGGATCCCCGTCCAGCACAGCGATGAGCTGGAGAAGATCATCTCCGACAACGGCGTGTCCATCGGGGTCATCACCACCCCGCCGGGCGTCGCCCAGCAGGTCTGCGAGCGCCTCGTCGCCGCCGGGATCACCTCCATCCTGAACTTCGCGCCGACCGTGCTGTCCGTCCCGGACGGCGTCGACGTGCGCAAGGTCGACCTCTCCATCGAGCTGCAGATCCTCGCCTTCCACGAGCAGCGCAAGGCCGGCGAGGAGGCCGCGGCCCAGGAGAGCGCCGTGCCCGCCCCCGCCGCGCGCCGCGCGGACTCCACCGACCAGGGACCCGACGGGGACGTACCCGCCGTGATGCCGGCATGAGTCTCCTCGTCGTCGGACTGAGCCACCGCAGCGCTCCGGTGAGCGTCCTGGAGCGGGCCTCGCTCTCCGCGGACGCCCAGTTCAAGCTGTTGCAGGACACGGTCGCCGCCGAACCGGCCACCGAGGCCGGAGTGCTCGCCACCTGCAACCGCATCGAGCTGTACGCCGACGTGGACAAGTTCCACGCAGGTGTCGCCGAGCTGTCCACGCTGCTCGCCCAGCACAGCGGCGTCGGCCTGGAGGAACTCACTCCCTACCTCTACGTGCACTACGAGGACCGCGCCGTCCACCACCTGTTCTCGGTGGCCTGCGGACTGGACTCGATGGTCGTCGGCGAGGGGCAGATCCTCGGCCAGATCAAGGACTCCCTGGCCCGCGCCCAGGAGGGCCACACCGCCGGACGGCTGCTGAACGACCTGTTCCAGCAGGCGCTGAGGGTCGGCAAGCGGGCCCACTCCGAGACCGGTATCGACCGCGCCGGGCAGTCCCTGGTCACCTTCGGCCTGGAACAGCTGGCCGCGGGCGGCGACGTGACCGCGTGGGCGCGGGGCAAGCGCGCCCTCGTCATCGGCGCCGGCTCCATGTCCTCCCTGGCCGCGGCGACGCTCGCGCGCGCGGGCGTCGCCGAGATCGTCGTCGCCAACCGCACCTTCGACCGCGCCGAGCGCCTCGCGCAGATCCTCGCCGAGAACGGCGACCCGGACATCGTCTCCCGCGCCGTGCCGATGGAGTCGGTGCCGACGGAACTGACACGTGCCGACGTCGCCGTCTCCTGCACCGGCGCGACCGGACTCGTCCTCACCGCCGCGGCGGTCGCGACCGCGGTCGAGGGCCGCACGGGAGCACCCGCCGCCCTCGCCGAGGACCGGTCCGGGCCCGCGGACGTACGGCCGCTGCCGCCGACCTCCGTCGGCACCGACGACGGCTGTCCGCTGGACCTCTCCGCCGTGCAGCCGGGCTTCTCCCTGATGGGGGGAGGCCGCCGTGGCCGGCATGGGAGCCGGCCACGCTGGAACAGCACGCCCGCCTGGGCCGCGGGCCCGGCCGTCGACCGCCGGGAGGCCGCGCGCCGCCCCGGGCCGACGCCGAGCTCGATCTCCGCGCTCGCCGCGACCGCCGCCACCGTCGGCCGCATCCCCGAGCGCCGCAGGCCCGAGCCCGCCCCCGTGCCCGCACGGCCCGAGCCGGTGCTGTTCCTGCTGGACCTCGCGATGCCCCGGGACGTCGACGCGGCCGTGCACCGGCTCGCCGGAGTGCGGCTGGTCGACATCGAGTCGCTCGCCGAGGCCTCCGCGGACGCGCCGATGGCCGCCGACGTCGACCAGGTACGGCGGATCGTCTCCGACGAGGTCGCCGCGTTCGGCGCCGCCCAGCGCGCCGCGCACATCACCCCCACCGTGGTCGCCCTGCGTGCCATGGCCGCCGACGTCGTCGCGGGCGAGATCGCCCGGCTCGACGGACGGCTGCCCGGCCTGGACGACAAACACCGCGCGGAGATCACCCAGACCGTGCGGCGCGTCGTCGACAAACTGCTGCACGCGCCGACCGTACGGGTCAAGCAGCTCGCGGCCGAACCCGGCGGCGCCGGGTACGCGGACGCACTGCGGACCCTGTTCGACCTCGACCAGGAGACGGTGGCCTCCGTCTCCCGAGCCGAGGACAGCACCGAGACGAACGCAGAGAACCGAGGGCCGGCATGAGCGGCATGAGTACGAACGCACTGAGGCTGGGGACCAGGCGCAGCAAGCTCGCCATGGCCCAGTCGCGGCAGGTGGCGGACGCCGTGAGCCAGGTGACCGGGCGGCCCGTCGAACTCGTCGAGATCACCACGTACGGCGACACCTCCCGTGAGCACCTCGCGCAGATCGGCGGCACGGGCGTGTTCGTCACCGCGCTGCGGGAGGCGCTGTTGCGGGGGGAGGTCGACTTCGCGGTCCACTCGCTGAAGGACCTCCCGACCGGGCAGCCCGAGGACCTGGTCCTGGCGGCCGTACCGGAACGGGAGGACCCGCGTGACGTCATCGTCGCCCGGGACGCGCTCAAGTTCACCGACCTGCCGCGCGGGGCGCGCATCGGTACGGGTTCACCGCGCCGCATGGCGCAGCTGAACGCGTACGCGCGCGGCCACGGGCTCGACATCGAGACCGTGCCGATACGCGGGAACGTCGACACCCGCATCGGGTACGTGCGCGACGGTGAACTGGACGCGGTCGTCCTGGCCGCCGCCGGACTGAACCGCATGGGCCGCAGTGACGAGGTGACCGACTTCCTGTCGGTCGACACGGTTTTGCCCGCTCCCGGCCAGGGAGCACTCGCGATCGAATGCGCCGCGCACCAAGCGGACCTGATCGCCGCGCTCGGTGAACTCGACGACCCCTTCACCCGGGCCGCCGTGACCGCCGAACGGTCCCTGCTCGCCGCCCTGGAGGCCGGTTGCAGCGCCCCTGTGGGCGCGCTGGCCGACCTGCTGGCCGACGGGCAGATTGTCAAGGAAATGCGCCTGCGGGGCGTCGTCGGCACGACCGACGGATCCCGCACGGTGCAGCTGTCCACCACCGGTCCCGTGCCCGAGACGTACGACCGGGCAATGGCGCTCGGCCGCGAACTCGCAGCCGAGATGCTCGCCCAGGGCGCGGCCGGTCTGATGGGGGAGCGAGCGCAGTGAGCCCCACCACTCTTCCCGCCGGTCCGGAACACGGGCACGTCACCTTCCTGGGTGCCGGACCCGGGGATCCGGGACTGCTGACTCTTCGCGCCGTGGAGGCGCTGGCGCAGGCGGACGTCCTCGTCGCCGAGCACGAGGTGCTCGACGTCGTCCGGACGCACGCCAGGCCCGGCGTCGCCGTCGTGCACGCGGAAGCCGGCCCGTCTTCGGGCCCTCTTCCGGGCACGGGCACGCCGCACCCGACGGTCGTTGACGGCACGTCAACAACCGCTGGGAGCCCCGCTGTGCGGGATGCCGCACATCTTGTCATGGAGGCCGCACGGGGCGGCAGGCGGGTCGTCCGCGCGGTGTCCGGGGACCCGGGACTGGATACGTACGCGGCCGAGGAAATGCTCGCCTGCGTGGCGGCCGGTGTTCCCTTCGAGGTCGTCCCCGGCATCGCGGCCGCCGTCGGCGTGCCCGCGTACGCCGGTGTGCCGCTGCGCGACGCGCAGGGCGCGGACGTCCGGTTCATCGACGCGCGGACCGCGTCCGACCGGTGCTGGACCGAGGTCGGCGTGTCCGACGGGACCGTCGTCGTGTCCACGTCGCTGGACTCCGTGGCCGCCGCCGCCGGTGAACTGGTCGCGGCCGGGCGCAAGCCCGACACCCCGATGACCGTCACCGTCGCCGGTACGACGACCCGTCAGCGGACCTGGAGCGCCACCCTCGGCACCATCGCGCAGACGCTGAAGCAGGCCAAGGTGCTGCCGTCTCCCGAGGGCGGCCGGCCGGTCATAGCCGTGGTCGGTGAGCGTTCCGCCCCCGCCCAGCGCGACCAGCTCGCCTGGTTCGAGTCCAAGCCGCTGTTCGGCTGGAAGGTGCTCGTACCGCGCACCAAGGAGCAGGCGGCATCGCTCTCCGACCAGCTGCGGTCCTACGGCGCCGTGCCGCACGAGGTGCCGACCATCGCCGTCGAGCCGCCGCGGACGCCCCAGCAGATGGAGCGGGCCGTCAAGGGGCTGGTGACCGGACGGTACGAGTGGATCGCCTTCACCTCGGTGAACGCGGTCAAGGCCGTACGGGAGAAGTTCGAGGAGTACGGGCTCGACGCCCGCGCCTTCGCCGGGATCAAGGTCGCGGCGGTGGGTGAGCAGACCGCCAAGGCGCTGATCGCGTTCGGTGTGAAGCCGGACCTGGTGCCGAGCGGGGAGCAGTCCGCGGCCGGGCTGCTGGAGGACTGGCCTCCCTACGACCCGGTGTTCGACCCGATCGACCGGGTGTTCCTGCCGCGGGCCGACATCGCCA
The DNA here is from genome assembly GCF_001896135.2 of Streptomyces phaeoluteigriseus. Classification (GTDB taxonomy): domain Bacteria; phylum Actinomycetota; class Actinomycetes; order Streptomycetales; family Streptomycetaceae; genus Streptomyces; species Streptomyces phaeoluteigriseus. The sequence continues at coordinate 721,495 of NZ_MPOH02000019.1, read as the reverse complement.
CCGAGACGCTCGTCGCCGGGCTCATCGAACTCGGGTGGGAGGTCGACGACGTCACCGCCTACCGGACCGTGCGGGCCTCGCCGCCGCCGGCCGAGACGCGGGAGGCGATCAAGGGCGGTGGGTTCGACGCCGTCCTGTTCACGTCGTCGTCCACCGTGCGGAACCTGGTCGGGATCGCGGGGAAGCCGCACAACGTGACGATCATCGCGTGCATCGGCCCGGCTACGGCCAAGACGGCCGAGGAGCACGGGCTGCGGGTGGATGTGATGGCTCCCGAGCCGTCCGTGCACAAGTTGGCCGAGGCGTTGGCGGAGTTCGGGCTGCGGCGGCCGGGGGCGCGGAGACGCCGGGCTACCTGACCGGGTGGGCGGTGGGGGTGGTTCTCCGCCCCCGCCACCCCTTCCCTTCCCGTCCCTGGGGCTGCGCCCCAGGCCCCCCTTTTTTCGGCACCTCGCGCCTCGTCCTCGAACGCCGGACGGGCCGAACCGGCCGACTTGGCGTCGGTAAACGGGGTGTCGGGGCGGGCGTAGCGTAGACGGTATGACGACGTACGGATCCTTCCCCGGTTCGCGTCCGCGGCGGTTGCGGACCACCCCCGTCATGCGGCGCATGGTCGCCGAGACCCGGCTGCATCCGGCCGACTTCATTCTTCCCGCGTTCGTGCGGGAGGGTGTGAGCGAGCCGGTGCCGATCGGGGCCATGCCCGGGGTCGTGCAGCACACCCGCGACAGTCTGAAGAAGGCGGCGCTGGAGGCCGTGGAGGCCGGGGTCTCCGGGATCATGCTCTTCGGGGTGCCGGAGGAGTCGAAGAAGGACGCCCTCGGGACCGTGGGGACCGACCCGGACGGGATTCTCCAGGTCGCCCTGCGGGACGTACGGGCCGAGGTCGGGGACGAGCTGCTGGTCATGTCCGACCTCTGTCTCGACGAGTTCACCGATCACGGGCACTGTGGTGTGCTCGACGCCCAGGGGCGTGTGGACAACGACGCCACCCTCGAGCGGTACGCCGAGATGGCGCAGGTCCAGGCCGACGCGGGCGCCCATGTCGTAGGTCCCAGCGGGATGATGGACGGGCAGATCGGGGTCGTCCGCGATGCCCTCGACCAGATCGGGCGCGAGGACGTCGCCGTCCTCGCCTACACCGCCAAGTACTCCTCCGCCTTCTACGGCCCCTTCCGGGAGGCCGTCGGCTCCTCGCTGCGTGGAGACCGCAAGACGTACCAGCAGGACCCCGCCAACGTGCGGGAGTCGATGCGCGAGCTGGCCCTCGACCTGGAGGAGGGCGCCGACATGGTGATGGTCAAGCCTGCCGGGCCCTACCTCGACATCCTCGCGCGGGTCGCCGACGCGGTGGACGTGCCCGTCGCCGCCTACCAGATCTCCGGCGAGTACTCGATGATCGAGGCCGCCGCCGAGAAGGGCTGGATCGACCGCGACCGGGCGATCCTGGAGACGCTCACCGGCATCAAGCGGGCCGGGGCGCGGAACATCCTCACCTACTGGGCCACCGAGGTGGCCCGGACCCTGCGGTGACCTGCTGACCTGCTGACCCGCTGACCCGTCGGCCTTCCTGCTCACCGGCTCACCAGGCGAGCGCGTCGTCCATGCTCTGCTGCCAGTACGTCACCGTCAGCGAGCTGTCGTAGTAGACGCCCCCGGCCGGGAGCGGCGGCGTCGCGGAGGCGCCGCCGTCGCTGTTCGGGGTGCGGCCCTGGAAGGCGACCGTCAGCTTCTCGGCGGTCGTGCCGCCGTCGCCGCTGCCGTCGGCCGCCGACAGCAGGACGCCCGCGTAGCCGGACTCGCCGGGCGAGAGGGTCGTGACCGCCTGCGGCTCGGTCGCCTCCGCCGCCGCGGGCGCCCACTGCATCTCGTCGAAGCGGAGCACCGGGTAGTAGGTCAGGTCGCACACCTTGCTGCCGGTGTTGGTGACCGTGATCAGCATGTGGTTGAGGGGGCGCGGGACCGGCTGGGCGGTGACCTTCGTGTTCGAGCCGTTGCACAGGACGCGGTTCTCGGGGGCGTTCGGGTCCTTGTCCTCCGTGACGGTGCCGGCGCCCGGCTTGGCGGACGTCCCGCCGGCCGGCTTCGCGGCCGAACCCGAGCCCGATCCGGTGCCCGTGCCGGTACCCGTACCCGTCCCCGTGTCCGAGCCGGTGGTCGGCTTGTCGGTTCCCCGGGGCTGTGCGGTGACCGACGACGCGGGGGCGGACGCGCCCTCGTCCTCGGTGCCCGTTCCGTTCTCGCAGGCCGTGAGCGAGAGGGCGGCGAGCGCGGCGACGGCGGGGACGAGCAGGCGGCTGGTGCGGCGGATGCGCATGGTGAATTCCTCTTACCGAGAAGGGTGGTTGGCGTACGCCGCTCGACCGGGTGCCGGGGGCGGCGTGCTTGGATGGCCACAGCTTGTGGGGAGATCCGTCCCGGCCGCCACGACCTGCGGACGATCCGGGACGCTGGAACGCCCGCAACGCGCCTGAGCTGGGGAAACGCACCATCCCTGGAACGCCGGGATGGGACACGAGGGGTGGACGAACAGTGGCTGCGGCCGAGTTCGCGGAACTACTGCGAGAACTGAAGGACCGATCCGGGCTGAGCTACGGCACGCTCGCGAAACGGCTCCACATGAGTACGTCGACGCTGCACCGCTACTGCAACGGGGACGCCGTCCCCACGGACTACGCGCCCGTGGAACGGCTCGCCCGGCTGTGCAAGGCCTCGCCGGCCGAGCTGGTCGAGCTGCATCGGCGGTGGGTGCTGGCGGACGCGGCGCGGGGGAAGAAGGAGAGCGGGCCGGCGGCTGAGCCGGACGCGGCGTCGAGGGTGAAGCCGGACGCGGTGCCGGTGGTGGAGCCGGACGCGGCGCCGGCGGAGGGCGTGCGGGGCGGCGACCCCGAGCCGGGTCCGGCCGCACTCGTCACCGACCTCGTGCGGGACGGCGTACCGCGGCCGTCCACCGATCGGCGCCGGCGGCGGGCCGTTCTGGCCGGGGTCGCCGTCGTCGCCGTGGCCGGAGCCGTGGTTCTCGGGATGCGGCTGTCCGGCGGTGGCGCCGAGGACGCCGGGGGTGCGCGGGGCGCCGGGGCCGCCCGGCCCGTGCAGGAGAGGGGGACGGGGAGCGCGACGCCGTCCGGGAGCGGGTCGGCCTCCGCCCCGCCGTCCGCGTCCCCGTCGGCATCCGCGTCCGCCTCCTCCTCGGGGACGCCGTCACCCTCGGTCTCCGGCGGCGAACGCCCTGGCGCGGCCGTCGAGGACGACGGCGGGGCTCCCCCGCTCACGGTGGAGGTCCGCCCGAACGCCTGGCTGGACCCCTGCGGACAGCACTACCTGATCGATCGTGAGCCGGGACGGGTCGCGCCGCCGCCCGTCGAGCAGGACGCGCCCGCCTGGGTGGCCGCGCACGGGGCCGTGTCCTCGGGGAGCCAGTTTCTGCAGGTGACCGTGCAGGGGACCGGCGAGGAGACGGTGGTCGTCGACGGGCTGAAGGTCCGCACGGTCCAGAAGCGGTCACCGCTCGGTTGGAACGACTACGCCATGGGCTATCCGGGCGTCGGCTGCGGGGGAGGGGTGCCGACCCACTACTTCACCGTGGCCCTCGATGCCGCGCGGCCGGCGGTCGTGCCGGAGGCCGGGCACGACGACTTCCCCTTCAAGGTCAGCGAGTCCGATCCGGAGGTCTACTACATCGACGCCGACGCCTCCGCCTACGACGTGAGCTGGACGCTGGAGCTGTCCTGGTCCAGCGGGTCCCGGCACGGCACCCTGATCGTCGACGACAGGGGCAGGCCGTTCCGCACGAGCGGCAACAACGGGCGCCCCGCGTACGAGTTCCCGCTCGGCGGGTCGGCATGGCAGCGGGCGGGGTCCTCGCCGGCCCAGTAGGCCCGCCCCCAACTCCGCGAACCCCGCGTCCGCATCCTGGAAAACCATGTGTACATGGCAGTCGTCTCCTAGGCTGCGGGAGCGCGAGGACGAGGGCGTGGGGGATTGCCGTGCCCGTGGTCGAAGGAGCCGTTTCATGAGCGTTGCCGCCGCACCGATCGCTTCCGTGCCGCCGCTTGCCGCGCGGACGCGTGCTGTCGGGGGGTCGCCCGTGCGGGAGATCCTTGCCGTCACCGCCCGGCCCGAGGTGATCAACTTCGCGGGTGGGCTGCCCGCGCCCGAACTGTTCGACCGGGAGGGTGTCGCCGCCGCCTTCCGGCATGTGCTGGAGGAGATGCCGGGGCGGGCGCTCCAGTACGCCACCACCGAGGGCGAGCCCGTCCTGCGGGAGCGGCTGGCGCGGCGGATGTCCGTGCGGGGGCTGCCGACCGACGCCGACGACCTGCTCGTCACCACCGGCTCCCAGCAGGGCCTGTCACTGCTCGCCACCGCGCTCGTCGACGCCGGCGACACCGTCCTCGTCGAGGAGCCCTGCTATCTGGCCGCCCTCCAGGCCTTCGGCCTCGCCGGAGCGAGGGTCGTCGCCGTGCCCGGGGACGCGGACGGCCCGGACCCCGAGGCCCTCGCGGAGCTGGTCGTCCGGGAACGGCCCAAGTTCCTCTACACCGTCCCCACCTTCCAGAACCCCACCGGCCGCACCCTGCCCGCCGAACGCCGCGCCGCCCTCGCCTCCGTCGCCGCCCGGCACGGTCTGTGGATCATCGAGGACGATCCCTACGGCGAACTCCGCTACGACGGTGAGCGCGTCCCCTGGATCGCCGCCCACCCCGACGCCCGCGACCGGACCGTCCTGCTCGGCTCCTTCTCCAAGGTCATGGCCCCCGGCCTGCGGCTGGGCTGGCTGCGCGCGCCGGCGGAGCTGCGCCGGGCCTGCGCGGTCGCCAAGCAGGCGGCCGACCTGCACACCCCGACCGTCAACCAGCTGGCCGCCGCACGCTACTTGGCCGTCTCCGACCTCGACGCCCATGTGGCACGGGTCGCCGCCGTGTACCGCGAGCGCCGCGACGCGATGCTCGCGGGCCTGCCGGACGCCCTCCCGGAGGGCACGGTGTGGGAGCGGCCCGAGGGCGGCATGTTCGTCTGGGCCCGGCTGCCGGAGACGTACGACACCGCCGCCCTGCTCCCGCGGGTGGTGCGGGAGGACGTGGCCTATGTCCCCGGTGCCCCCTTCTACGCCGGCGAGCCCGACCGCTCCACCCTCCGCCTGTGCTTCGTGACGCAGACGCCGGAGGAGATCGCGGAGGGACTGCGCAGGCTGGGCAGGGGGCTCAAGGACGGCGGGCCCGGGGACGGCGCCTGAGGTCAGCCCCGCTTCAGTCCCACCAGAAGGACCAGACGTGCTCGCCGATCAGCCCGCTGGCGTACGCCTCCAGGGTGCCGGACCCCTGGAGGATGTTGTCCGGGCAGAACGCGAAGTGTTCGGCGGCCACCGCCTCCGCCTCCGCCACGGTCGTGGGCGGGGCCGCCACGGACACGGCCAGGACGTCGAAGCCGATGCCGACGACCCGTATGCCGAAGCGGTCCTCCCAGGAACGCAGGACCGCGGACAGCCGCGCCGTGTCGTTCTCGTGGTTCACCGGGCCCGACCAGCCGATGGCCGCCGGTACGTCCGCGCTGCGGCGGGCCGGTACGAGGGTCAGGTGCGGTGCCTCGAACCACGAGGGGCCCTCACCCGCGAGGGCGTCGGCGATCTGCGCGGCCCGCGCGTCCGGATCGGCGTTGAGCGTGGGGGCGTCGGACAGACCCGGCCACTCCTCGTCCTCCGCCGCCCACTCCTCCCAGAAGTCCTCGAGCACCTCCTCCGCGTCGTGGTCCCCCGGGTACGACATGCGGGCGGGCGCCAGGTCCCACTGCTCCGGCCCGCCCTGCGAACCGCCCAGGTCGACGAGGACCGGGACCAGCCCGGCCCGCCCCGCCGGACCGCCCAGCGCCGACCAGTTGCCCGGGGCCGCGGTCCGCTCGGCATGCCACAACAGCGGCTCGTGCCAGACGCCCTGGTCCGTCGTGTCGATCAGTCTGCCCGGCGGCAGCTGGAGTCCGAGAGAACGTCCGCTGGGATCGGACGCCAGCTTGGGCAGCGGGTTGGGAAGAGTCGCCATACCGTCGACTCTAGAGGCAGGGTCCGACAGTCACCCGGGACCGGAGCAGCGCAGAACGTGAGCTCTTTCATCCCTGCGGAACGGGGGCGGGCAACGGTCAGAGCCGCTCGGGCGTCCGGATGCCCAGCAGGGCCATGCCCTTGTGGAGGGTGCGGCCCGTGAGGTCCACCAGGAAGAGGCGGTTCTCGACGACCTCCGGCGCGTTGTCCGCGGACAGCACGTGACACTGGTCGTAGAACGTCGTCAGGTGCGAGGCCAGCTGGTACAGGTACGCCGCGAGCTTGTGGGGCTCGTAGGCCGCCGCGACCTCGTGGACCGTCTCGCCGAACTGGTCCAGGTGCAGGCCCAGCGCCCGCTCCGCCGGGGCCAGTTCCAGCTCCGGGTGCGCGACCGGACGCGCCTCGCCCGCCTTGCGCAGGATCGACTGGATACGGGCGTACGCGTACTGGAGGTAGACCGACGTGTCGCCGTTCAGCGACACCATCTGGTCCAGGTCGAACTTGTAGTCCCGCACGGCGGAGGTCGACAGGTCCGCGTACTTCACGGCGCCGACACCGACGTACCGGCCGTTCTCCTCGATCTCCCGCTCGCTCAGGCCGACCTTCTCCGCCTTCTCGCGGACGACGGCCGTGGCGCGGTCCACCGCCTCGTCGAGCAGGTCGACCAGCTTGACCGTCTCGCCCTCACGGGTCTTGAACGGCTTGCCGTCCTTGCCGAGGACCGTGCCGAAGGCCAACTGGTGCGCCGTGGCCTCGCCGTTCAGCCAGCCGGCCCTGCGCGCCGTCTCGAAGACCATCTTGAAGTGCAGCGACTGCCGGGCGTCGACGACGTAGACGAGCCTGTCCGCCTTCAACTGGAACACACGGTCCCGGATCGCCGACAGGTCGGTCGCCGCGTAGCCGTAGCCGCCGTCCGACTTCTGCACGATCAGCGGGACCGGGTTGCCGTCCGGGCCCTTGACGTCGTCGAAGAAGACGCACAGCGCGCCCTCCGAGCGGACCGCCACGCCCGACTCCTCCAGGAGGCGGCAGGTCTCCGCCAGCATGTCGTTGTAACCCGACTCGCCGACGATGTCCTCGTCCCGGATCTCCATGTCCAGCTTCTCGAAGACGGAGAAGAAGTAGATCTTCGACTCGTCGACGAACCTCTGCCAGACGGCGAGCGTGTGCGGATCCCCCGCCTGGAGGTCCACCACCCGGCGCCGGGCCCTCGTCTTGAACTCCTCGTCCGCGTCGAACAGCCTGCGCGCGGCCTTGTAGAGGCGGTCGAGGTTCGACATCGCCTCCTCGCCGCTCACCCGGGAGTCCTTGTGGTCCAGCTCGTGCGGGTGCTCGTCCAGATACTGGATGAGCATGCCGAACTGGGTGCCCCAGTCGCCGATGTGATGCCGGCGCACCACGCTCTCGCCGGTGAACTCCAGGATCTCGGTCACCGCCGCGCCGATGACCGCCGACCGCAGGTGGCCGACGTGCATCTCCTTCGCCACGTTCGGCTGGGCGTAGTCGATCACGGTCGTGCCCGGCGCGTCCGCGACAGGTACGCCGAGACGGCCGGCGTCCGCGTACCGCGCGCCCAGGTTTTCGATGATCGCCCTGTCGGTGATCGTCACGTTCAGGAAGCCGGGGCCCGACACCTCGATGTCCTTGATCAGATCGCCGGTGACGACCTGGGAGACGACCTGCGTCGCCAGCTCCCGCGGATTGGCCTTCGCCTTCTTCGCCAAGGCCAGGATGCCATTCGCCTGGTAGTCCGCCCGGTCGCTGCGTCGCAGCAGCGGGTCCGCGCCGACGGCCTCCGGCAGAGCAGCCGAGAGGGCGGACGCGAGGCGCTGTTCGACGGAGTGACTGAGGGACGTGACCGAGGCCATGGAGTGGCTGCCGTTCTGCTCGGGTTTTCGGAAGTACCGCGGAAACCGAGTATCCCACGCGGTGAAAAGCGGTTTTCGCGGATGCGGTCCGGCCTGGGACAATGGACGGACTTCACACCTTCAAGCCTTCACACCAGAGGACGTGCCGATCGTGGCTCAGAGCACCGAGACCACCGACTGGGTCTCCCGTTTCGCGGACGAGGTCATCGAGGAGTCGGAGCGTCGAGCCGGGGGCAAAGCGGCATCACCCGCCACCGCCCCGGTGGTCGTCGTCGCGTCCGGACTCTCGCCCTCCGGCCCGATCCACCTCGGGAACCTCCGCGAGGTCATGACGCCGCACCTCGTCGCCGACGAGATCCGCCGCCGCGGACACCGGGTCCGCCACCTGATCTCCTGGGACGACTACGACCGCTACCGCAAGGTGCCGGCCGGCGTCCCCGGGGTCGACGACTCCTGGGCCGAACACATCGGCAAGCCGCTGACCTCCGTCCCCGCCCCCAAGGGGTCGGCCCATCCGAACTGGGCCGAGCACTTCAAGGCGGCCATGATCGAGTCGCTGGCGGAACTGGGCGTCGAGTTCGACGGCATCAGCCAGACCCAGCAGTACACCTCCGGCGTCTACCGCGAGCAGATCCTGCACGCCATGCGCCACCGCGGCGACATCGACGCGATCCTCGACCAGTACCGCACGAAGAAAAACCCGGCGAAGAAGCAGCAGAAGCCGCTCGACGAGGCCGAGCTGGAAGCCGCCGAGGGCTCCGGCGCCGCGGCCGAGGACGACGGCAGCTCCGGCGCCGCCGGCTACTTCCCGTACAAGCCGTACTGCGGCAACTGCGAGAAGGACCTCACCACCGTCACCGCCTACGACGACGACAGCACCGAGCTGACCTACGTCTGCGACTCCTGCGGCTTCTCCGAGACCGTCCGGCTCAACGAGTTCAACCGCGGCAAGCTCGTCTGGAAGGTCGACTGGCCCATGCGCTGGGCCTACGAGGGCGTCGTCTTCGAGCCCAGCGGCGTCGACCACTCCTCGCCCGGCTCGTCCTTCCAGGTCGGCGGTCAGATCGTCGGGATCTTCGGCGGCAAGCAGCCCATCGGCCCGATGTACGCCTTCGTCGGCATCAGCGGCATGGCCAAGATGTCCTCCTCCAAGGGCGGCGTCCCCACCCCCGCCGACGCCCTGAAGATCATGGAACCGCAGCTGCTGCGCTGGCTCTACGCCCGCCGCCGTCCCAACCAGTCCTTCAAGATCGCCTTCGACCAGGAGATCCAGCGGCTCTACGACGAGTGGGACAAGCTCGACGCCAAGGTCGAGGACGGGTCGGCGCTTCCGGCTGACGTCGCCGCCCACTCGCGCGCGGTCCGCACCGCGGGCGGCGAACTGCCCCGCACGCCCCGCCCGCTGCCCTACCGCACCCTCGCCTCCGTCGCCGACATCACCGCCGGCCACCAGGACCAGGCACTGCGCATCCTCAGCGAACTGGACCCCGACAACCCCATCGGCTCCCTCGACGAGGCACGCCCCCGCTTCGACAAGGCCGAAGCCTGGATCAACACGCACGTCCCCGCCGACCAGCGGACCATCGTGCGCGACGAACCCGACGCCGAACTCCTCAAGTCCCTCGACGAGCCCTCCCGGAAGTCGCTGCGACTCCTGCTCGACGGCCTCGCCGACCACTGGTCCCTCGACGGGCTCACCCACCTCGTGTACGGCGTGCCCAAGGTCCAGGCCGGGTTCCCCGCCGACGCGACGCCCAAGGAACTGCCCCCGGAGATCAAGACCGCCCAGCGGACCTTCTTCGCCCTGCTGTACCACCTGCTCGTCGGACGGGACACCGGCCCGCGCCTGCCCACGCTGCTGCTCGCGGTGGGCCAGGAGAGGGTGCGGTCCCTGCTCGGGGAGTGAGCCACTGCCGTACGTGGAGGGGGCGCCCGGTGATCACCGGCGCCCCCTCCACGTACCGCCCACCGGTCACGCGATGTGGTCGTCCTGCAGTTCCGCCGTGTGGCGATTGGTGAAGCGGTTGACCAGGCGGTCGGCCTCACGCTGCGGGAGCGTGGTGCCGTACGTCGCTTCCACGTCACCCCTGAACTGGCCCGAGGTCGGGTAGCTGCCGTCTATCGACTTCTTGAAGACCAGGTAGTAATCCTCCTCGTCCGGCTCCGGAGGACCGCCGCCCTCCCCCAGCTCACGGGTACGGCCGGGAGCCACCGGGATGGGGAAGCTGCCCGTCTCCTCCGGAGAGGGCTCCTGGACCGGCGGCTCCTGCTGGTACTGCTGCTGGTACTGCTCAGCCTGCAGCTGCTCCTGGTACCACTGCTCGTACTGCTCCTGCGGGTCGTACGTGGGGTCGTAGCCGCCCTGGTAGGCGATCTCCTGCGCGGGTGGCTGGAACCACGGGCTCTGATCCTGCTCCGGGTCGTGTCCCGGCGGCCGGGGTCGGGTTCCTGGGGCTGGGAGGGGCGCTGCTCGTCGGCAGGTGCCGTCCTCCGGGGGACGGCTGCCGCCTCGGCGGCACGATCGCCCGCGGTCGTCGCGGCCGGCAGTTCCTGTCTGGGGGCCGGCGGCAGCAGAGCCGGTTCTATGCCTGCCGCCGCCAGGCCCGCAGGCGCCGTCTCCGCCAGCGGGACGCCGTAGCGGGCCAGCCGCAGGGGCATCAGGGACTCCACCGGGGCCTTGCGGCGCCAGGCCCGGCCGAAGCGGGAGCGGAGACGGGCCTGGTAGACGAGACGTTCCTGCTCCAGCTTGATGACCTGCTCGTAGGAGCGCAGCTCCCACAGCTTCATCCGCCGCCAGAGGAGAAACGTCGGCAAGGGCGAGAGCAGCCAGCGCGTGAGCCGCACACCCTCCATGTGCTTGTCGGCCGTGATGTCGGCGATGCGGCCGATCGCGTGGCGGGCCGCCTCGACGGACACCACGAACAGGATCGGGATCACCGCGTGCATGCCGACGCCCAGCGGATCCGGCCAGGCGGCGGCGCCGTTGAACGCGATCGTCGACGCCGTCAGCAACCACGCCGTCTGCCGCAGCAGCGGAAAGGGGATGCGGATCCACGTCAGCAGCAGATCCAGAGCCAGCAGGACGCAGATACCCGCGTCGATGCCGATCGGGAACACGTACGAGAAGTCCCCGAAACCTTTCTGCAGAGCCAGCTCGCGGACGGCCGCATAGGAACCCGCGAAGCCGATCGCGGCGATGACCACGGCGCCGGCCACGACCACACCGATGAGAATGCGGTGCGTCCGAGTCAGCTCGATTGGCGCTGCCACCCGTACTTCCCTCCCCTTGCGTGTTGTTGCGCGCAACAGGGTGGCACATGTGTGCGGCTCACGTGTTGCCGGTACGTCAGCTCTTCTTCGCGCCCGCCGCCGAGGCGGATGCGGAGGCCGAAGGGGAGGCCGACGCGGACGCCGAAGCCGACGGCGACTTCGAGGACGGCTTCGACGGCGTCGGCGACGACGAACCAACGCCCCCGCCCTCGCCGTTGGCCGCCTGCACCGCCGCCACCGCCTCCTTGGCCGCCAGCTCCGCAGACTTCACCAACGCGGCCGCGTCCGGCGTCTTCTCACCCGCCAGACCCGCTCCGTTGTAGTCGACCGTGACCACCACGTTCTCCACACGAGAGACGACCGTCTGCTGCTTGAAGGCGCCCTCCGACTTCTTCAGGTCGTACCGCACCGTCGTCGCCTGGTCGCCCGTACCCGCGACCGCCTGCGACTTCGCGTTTTTCGCACCCGCCGTCGCCGCCACGTCCTGGATCTGCTTGGCGTAGTACTCCTGCGCCTGCTGCTCGCCACTGCTCGCCGCGTCCGTCTCGAAACGGACCAGAGACACGTTCAGCCAGCGGAACTGCGAACCCTTCACACCGTTGTTGTCCAGGCTCGACCAGGAGCAGGAGGCCCGCGCCGCCGTGTCGCTCGACGCACCTTCCTTCCCCTTCGCGGGCGCCTTCGGCACCAGCGCGGTCAGGGTCTTCTTCGACAACACGCCACACGCCTCGGGCAGCGCGGCGTACGCCGCCGCCTGCACGGTCGGCTCGGCACTCGGGGACGTACTCGCGGACGCGCCACCGCTCTTCCGCGCGGCGGCGTCGTCACCCGAGCCGGAGTCGGAGCCGGAGGAGCAGCCTGCGGCGATCAGCATCACGGGTACTGCGGCCGCCGCGGCCAAGAGGCGGTTCAAGCCTCCCGTACGCATCGTTCGCCGGGCTCGCTGGTCGTCTCGCTGGGCTCGTCGCTGCATGGTTCCTTCACTCATGACGCTCGTGGTTCCTGCGGTCGGATCGGGGTCCGGGGGGCCACGGTACGCGGTGAAGAAGCTGTGCGTTTCCGCTTCCAGGGCATCGGGCGCGAGAGGCCCGTGCGCGTGAAGTGGCCTCAGCCGGCCAGGGAATCGGCGAGCTGCGCCGCCAGTTTCCGGGCCCTGTCCTGCATTTCCTTGCTGTCCGGGACGACGCCGATCGACGTCGCCTGCTCCTCGTACACGATCGTCACGATGACGTTCGACGTGCGGAACGCCACAGTCACCACCCGCTGTTTCGCCGTCGAACCGGAGCTGGCGAGCACGTCGTTCACGAAGGCCTCGTCGCCGAGATCCTCCAGCAGACGGGGCTGGAGGTCGGCGGAGGCCGACGCGGAGGCGGAGGCGGAAGCGGATGCGGAGGCCGATGCGGACGGGGACGGGGACGGGGACGGGGAGGTGGAAGCGGAGGCGGATGTGGAGGGTGTCGTCGCCGTCGTACTGCCGGACGGCGTGGGTGCCGGGAGACCGGCCGCCGTCACCTTCCGGGCGAACAGCGTCTCCGCCTGAGAGTCGTCACTGACCGCGTTGTCGTACGACACCACCCGTTCGAGGTCGACGCTCAGATGGTCGATGGCGTCCGTGGACTCCACCTTCCAACGGCAGCCCGCCTTGCGGTCGGTGTCGAACGTCAGCGTCGCCTGGCCCTGATAGGCGTTCTCGCGCTGCGTCTCGTCGGGGATCAGACGGATGCCCGGCAGGAGGGAGTCGAGAGCGCTGCGGCCGACCGCCCGGCACGCCTCCGGCAGGGCGTCGTAACGGCCCGGCTCGGCCACGGCGGTCACCGAGCCGGTGTCCCCCGGGTTCGAGTTGTCCGTCGTGCCGCCGTCGTCCGAACCGCTCGTGCAGCCGGCCAGCAGCGCCGCGAGCAGTGCGGCGACGCCGGGTACGTACGCCTTCCGCGGCACGGTCGGCTCCTCTCGACGGTCACATCGTGGGTGGCGGTTCCAGTGTCCCCGCTGCTTAATCGCTTGCCGGACAGGGGCGGCCCCAGCAGACAATGTGTATCGCACGCAACACCGTGGATGCCGGTCCGCCGTCCCGATTGGCCACCTTGGCACCGGTTTTGCGCTTTGTGACTTCTGTTGCTTTCCGGGGGAATGAGGACGATATGTCGTACGTGGAGATGCCGGGCGCGAAGGTTCCGATCCGCATGTGGGCCGACCCCACGACGGTCGAGGACGGCGCGCTCCAGCAGCTGCGCAACGTCGCCACCCTGCCGTGGATCAAGGGCCTGGCCGTCATGCCCGACGTCCACTACGGCAAGGGGGCGACCGTCGGTTCGGTCATCGCGATGCAGGGCGCGGTGTGCCCGGCGGCGGTCGGGGTCGACATCGGCTGCGGAATGTCCGCGGTCAAGACCTCCCTCACGGCGAACGACCTGCCGGGGGACCTGTCCCGACTCCGCTCGAAGATCGAGCAGGCGATTCCGGTCGGGCGGGGGATGCACGACAGCCCCGTCGAGCCGGGGCGGTTCCATGGGCTGGCCACCGGGGGGTGGGACGGCTTCTGGGGGCGTTTCGACGGGATCGCGGAGGCGGTGAAGTTCCGTGCGGAGCGGGCCGCGAAGCAGATGGGGACGCTCGGCAGCGGGAATCACTACATCGAGCTGTTGCTCGATGCCGAGGGTTCGGTGTGGCTCACGCTGCACTCCGGCTCCCGGAACATCGGCAAGGAACTCGCCGAGTTCCACATCGGCGTGGCTCAGAAGCTCCCGCACAACCAGGGCCTGATCGACCGCGATCTCGCCGTCTTCGTCGCGGACACCCCGCAGATGGCGGCGTACCGCAATGACCTGTTCTGGGCGCAGGAGTACGCGAAGTACAACCGCACGATCATGATGGCGCTCCTGAAAGACGTGGTCGGCAAGGAGTTCAAGAAGGCGAAGCCGACCTTCGAGCAGGAGATCTCGTGCCACCACAACTACGTGGCTGAGGAACGGTACGAGGGCATGGACCTGCTGGTCACGCGGAAGGGCGCGATCCGGGCGGGTTCCGGTGAGTACGGGATCATTCCCGGTTCGATGGGCACCAGCTCGTACATCGTGAAGGGGCTCGGGAACGAGAAGGCCTTCAACTCGGCCTCGCACGGGGCGGGTCGGCGGATGAGCCGGAGCGCGGCCAAGCGTCGCTTCACGACGAAGGACCTGGAGGAGCAGACGCGGGGCGTGGAGTGCCGCAAGGACTCCGGCGTCGTGGACGAGATCCCGGGTGCCTACAAGCCGATCGAGCAGGTCATGGACCAGCAGCGGGACCTTGTCCAGGTAGTGGCGAAGCTGAAGCAGTTCATCTGCGTGAAGGGTTGACGCACGAGGCCCCCCGGAGCCGGGGGCCTCGCCGGCCATCGTTCGGCCGGATTCCCGGATTCCCGGATTCCCGGATTCCCGGGTTCCCGGGTTCCCGGGTTCCCGGGCTGTCGCGGCGCCGCTCTCGAGCCGCGTCGCCACAGGCTCGCGTTCAGCCACGGGGAGGACCGCTTCCTGGCGTCGCGGGCTCCAGCAGGTTGTTCCGGAGGGTCGTGGAGAGCGACTCCGGGTCCAGGCCGAGGGCCTTCTCGACGTAGGCCTGCGGGGAGCCGTAGCGGGAGGTCAGTGCGGTCAGGTAGAGGCGCATCACCGACTCGGGGGCGTACAGGTAGTACGGCCAGGTGGGGGAGTCGCCGTCGTGCCGGGTGCGCCAGTCCGCGAGAAGGGCCGGGGTGGCCAGCTCGGTGAGGGTGTAGTCCTCGACGATCAGGTCCTCGTCGATGCCCAGGAGGCCGAGGACCAGGGCGGCCAGTTGGCCGGTGCGGTCCTTGCCGGAGGCGCAGTGGAAGACGAGGGGGGCGTCCGTCCCGGCGATGAGCCGCAGGGCCTCGCGGATCTCCTCGGTGCCGTCCTCGGCGACCTCCATGTACCGCTCGGCCAGGTAGGGGCCGGGTTCGACGTCGGGTGTCTGTGCCGCCTGGTCGTAGAAGCGGTGCTCGATGCTGAGGTTGCGGTACGTGAAGGAGGGGTGGGCCGGGACGCGGCCGGCGCGGTCCGCTTCCCAGGAATGGCGCAGGTCGAGGACGGTGCGGATGCCGAGGGAGAGGAAGAGGTCCCAGTCGGGGGTGTCCGGGGTCAGCTTGCCCAGGGAGTCGGAGCGGTAGAGGCGACCCGGGCGGATGCGGTGGTGGCCGTCCGGGGTGCGGTAGCCGCCCAGGTCGCGGAAGTTGTGCAGGGTCTCGAAGGGGAGATGTCTGTCCATGCCGGTGAGGACTTGCGGCGGCGTGGGCTCAGTTCCCGTGCCGACGTGCCGCGATGCCGGCATCGCCTTCGTGCGTCGTCACCGTTCCCTGTGGACCTTGGTGTTGGAGGCCTGGGCGCGTGGGCGCAGGACCAGCAGGTCGACGTTGACGTGACTGGGGCGGGTCACCGCCCAGGTGATCGTCTCGGCGACGTCGTCGGCGGTGAGGGGCTCGGCCACGCCTTCGTAGACCTTCGCGGCGCGGTCCTGGTCGCCGCCGAAGCGGGTGAGGGCGAACTCTTCGGTCCTGACCATGCCGGGGGCGATCTCGATGACGCGGACGGGCTGTCCGACGATCTCCAGGCGGAGGGTCTCGGCGAGGACGTGGGCGCCGTGCTTGGCGGCGACGTAGCCTCCGCCGCCCTCGTACGTGCCGTGGCCCGCGGTGGAGGAGACGACGACGACCGTGCCGTCGCCGCTCGCGATCAGCTTGGGGAGGAGGGCCTGGGTGAGGTTGAGGGTGCCGATGACGTTCGTCTCGTACATGGTGCGCCAGTCGGCGGGATCGCCGGTGGCGACCGGGTCGGCGCCGAGTGCTCCGCCCGCGTTGTTCACGAGGACGCCGATGGTGCGGAACGCGGTCGCGAACTCGTCGACGGCCGTCCGGTCGGTGACGTCGAGCGGATACGCCGTCGCGGAGCCGCCCGTGGCGGTGATCTCCTCGGCCAGTGCCTCGATGCGGTCCTTGCGGCGGGCGGTGAGGACGACGCGGTAGCCGGCCGCGGCGAGCTGCCGGGCGGTGGCGGCGCCGATGCCGCTGCTCGCACCCGTGACGACGGCGATGCGGGATGCGGCGGACGGGGCGGCGGTGGCCATGGGGGCTGCTCCTCGGTTCCTCGGGCGGGGACCCCGCGAAGGTGCGGAAGGTCGAAAGCCTGCCGGGCCAGGATAGGCGGGTCCGGTCCGCGGACGGCCCGTGATCTCGGTCTCCGGACGGGCCCGTCATCCCGCCCTCCCGCGAGCCCGATCGCTGCCACGGTGGGAAACTTGAGGTGGGTGATCCTCTGTTCTGGAGGTGGACCGATGGGGCAGGCACGTGAGGTCATGGACCGGCTCACCGAGGCGCTGACCACGCGGCGGGATCTCGAGGCGATCGGCGAGCTGTACGCGGCGGATGCCGTGGCGGTGACGCCCGACGCGGGGGAGGTCCGCGGGCGGGACGACATCGTCGAGTACTGGCGGCAGATGACGGACGCGCTGCCCGAGGCCACGTTCGAGTCGCTGGCCGCGTGGGAGGTGGGCGACACGGCGATCGACGAGGGCTGGTACAGCGGGCGCAACACCGGGCCGCTCCGGCTGCCCGACGGGGAGACGCTGCCCGCGACGGGAAGGGAGTTCAGGATCCGGGGCGTGGACATCGCGACGGTGGAGGACGGGCGGATCGTCAGCTACCGGCTGTACTTCGACCAGATGGACTTCCTGGGGCAGTTGGGGCTGCTGTCCGACGAGACGTCCTGAGCGGGGGCCGTCCGCTTTCAGTGTCCGCGTGTTTCAGTGTCCGCGTGGTGCCCACATGATCACGGCCATGCCGGCGAGGCAGATCAGGGCGCCGGTGATGTCCCAGCGGTCGGGGCGGAAGCCGTCGGCGACCATGCCCCAGGCCAGTGAACCGGCGACGAAGACACCGCCGTACGCGGCGAGGATGCGGCCGAAGTCGGCGTCGGGCTGGAGGGTGGCGACGAAGCCGTAGGCGCCGAGGGCCATGACGCCGGCGCCGATCCACAGCCATCCGCGGTGTTCCCGGACGCCTTGCCAGACGAGCCAGGCGCCGCCGATCTCGAAGAGGGCGGCGACGGCGAAGAGGGCGGCGGACCGCAGGACGAGCATGGCAGCAGCTTGGCACGGGATCCCGGTCGCCCCGTGCCGGGTGGTGTCGCCCCGTGCCGGGTGGTGTCGCCCTGTGCCGGGTGGTGTCGCCCCGTGCCGGGTGGTCGCGCGGTCCGTCGGCCGCGTTCGGTGACGTCGTACGATGCGCGGACGGCGCTACGAAGGGGTGTGCGGGCGATGTCCGGGAACGTGCGGTCGCGGTTGCTCGGCGAGCTGTCGGTCGTCTCCCGTCGGTACGTCGCGGCGTTCGCGTTGTTCAATCAGGCTGTCGCCGACCGGCTGGGACTGCACCCCACCGACCTGCAGTGTCTGAACCTGCTCTCGCTGGAGCGGGAGCCGGTGACGGCGGGCCGGGTGGCCGAGCTGACGGGGCTGACGACGGGGTCGGCGACGCGGCTGGTGGACCGGCTGGAGAAGGCGGGGTACGTCGTGCGGGAGCGGGACGCGGCCGACCGGCGGCGGGTGCTGGTGGCTACGGTGCCGGAGCGGATCGCCGAGTTCGGGCGGACCTGGGAGCGGCTGGGGGGCGACTGGAGTCCGCTGTTCGAGGATCTGGACGACGCCGAACTGGCCGTGATCGTGCGGCACATGACGCGGACGGTGGAGTTCAGCGGGGAACAGGTCGTACGGCTGCGGGGAGGGCTGGTCTAGGCATGCGGGCGGTGGAGCACACCCATACGGGCACGCATGCGGCCGATGGGGCCCATGGGACCGACAGGGCCGATACGGACGGGACAGCCGGGGAGACGCCGGAGGCCGGCGCCCGGCGTGCGCTGCCTCGGAGCTGGCCGTTGCTGCTGGTCGGTGCGGCGGTGCTGCCGGGCGCGGTGCTGGTGCTGGTCGGGCGGTCGCTGGACGAGCCGGCGGTGCAGGCGTGGCGGACGGTGTGTCTGGCGGTGACGGTGCAGGCGCTGCCGTTCCTGTTGCTGGGTACGGCGCTGTCGGGGGCGATCAACGCGTTCGTGCCGGCGAGTGTGTTCAACCGGCTGCTGCCGAAGCGGGCCGCGTTCGCGGTGCCGGTGGCCGGGGCGGCGGGGGTCGTGCTGCCGGGCTGTGAGTGTGCGTCGGTGCCGGTGGCGAACAGTCTGATCGGGCGGGGGGTCCCTCCGGCGGCGGCGTTCGCGTTCCTGCTGTCGGCGCCTGCCGTGAACCCGGTGGTGCTGACCGCGACGGCGATCGCGTTCCCCGGCAGTCCGGAGATGGTGCTGGCCCGGCTGGTGGCCTCGTTGGTCACGGCGGCGGTGATGGGCTGGCTGTGGCTGTGGCGGGGGCGCGAGGAGTGGCTGAAGCCGGCGGCACGGCACACCGGGCACCGGCCGGGGCAGAGCCGCTGGACGGAGTTCCGGCGCGGTTTCCAGCACGACTTCCTGCATGCGGGCGGTTTCCTGGTGGTGGGGGCGATGGCGGCGGCGACCTTCAATGTGGCGGTGCCGCGTTCGGTGGTGGACACGTTCGCGGACTCGGTGTGGCTGTCCGTGCTGTTCCTGGCGGTGCTGGCGATCGTGCTGGCGGTGTGTTCGGAGGCGGACGCGTTCGTGGCGGCCTCGCTGACCGGGTTCTCGCCGACGGCCCGCCTGACGTTCATGGTGGTGGGTCCGATGGTCGACCTGAAGCTGATCGCCCTCCAGGCGGGGACGTTCGGGCGGGCCTTCGCGGTCCGGTTCTCCAGCGCCACGGCGGTCGTCGCGGTGGCGTGCAGCGTGATCGTGGGAGGGGTGCTGCTGTGAGGCGGTTCGTGCAGGTGGGGCTGCTGGTGCTGAGCGGTCTCGGGTTGTTGCGGACCTCGCTGTTCACGGAGGCCTACCTGAGGTACGTGAAGGAGGGGATGCGGCCGCTGCTGATCGCTTCGGGTGTGCTGCTGATCCTGCTGGGGGCGGCGGAGGCGTGGTCGGCGTGGCGGTCGGCGGGGCGGCCGCAGGAGGACGGTGACGGTCACGGTCATGCGGGTGTGCCGCGGGTCGCCTGGCTGCTGTTCCTGCCCGCGCTGAGCCTGTTGTTCTACGCCCCGCCGGCGCTCGGCGCGTACACGGCGTCCCGTGAGGCGCCGAAGGCGGTCGCGGTCGTCGACGAGGACGGCTTCGACCCGCTGCCGGCGACCTCGCCGCTGCCGATCACGCTGACCGACTTCACGCAGCGGGTGCAGCAGGACGAGGCGCGGTCCATCGAGGGGCGCACGGTGCGGATGACCGGGTTCGTCACGCCCGCGGACGGGGGCGGGGGCTGGTATCTGACGCGGATCATGCTGTCGTGCTGTGCGGCGGACGCGCAGTCCGTGAAGGTGCGGGTGTACGGCGTGGACGCGCCGAAGGCCGACACGTGGGTGACGGTGACGGGGACCTGGCACGCGCAGGGCACGCTGGGTACGTCGTCGGCGGCGGTCGCGCTGGACGGCCGTACGGTCGGGCGGATCGAGCGGCCGGTGAACGGCTACACGGACGCGCTGCCGCTGGGCTCGTAGGGCGGGCTCGGGGCGGCCGGTCGCCGTCCGCGGGTGCGGGCCGGTCGTGGCTGGTCGCGCGGTCCGCCGCGTTGCTGGGCAGGGGATGCGCTCGCCGCGTCGTTCGGCGCGTTTCCAAGGGGGATGCCGCCGTTCGGCGTGCTCTAGCGGGACGCGTACGCCGTCGGTGGTACGCCCACTGTCGCCTTGAAGTCGCGGACGAGGTGGGCCTGGTCCGCGTAGCCCAGGTCCGCGGCCAGGGCGGACCAGTCGAGGGCGGTGGAGGTCTCGGCTCGTTCCAGGGCCTCGTGGATGCGGTAGCGGAGGATGACCCATTTCGGGCCGACGCCCACGTAGGCGGCGAAGAGGCGTTGCAGGTGGCGTACCGATACCGCTTCCGTTCTCGCGAGGTCCGCGACGCGGCGGATCGTGCGGTCGGTGCGGATGCGGTCGGTGAGGACCATCGCCTGGTCGGCCTGGGGGTCGGGGCGGGGGCCGAGGGCGAGGAGGTGGGCGTCGAGGGCGGCGACGCGGGCGTTCTCGTCGGTGGGGGAGAGGACCGGTGCCGGGTCGGTGCCGGGGAGGCGGACGCGGCGACCGGTCCACTCGGAGACGGGGTGGCCGGGTGCGAACGGGCGGAAGCCGCCGGGGCGGAACTGCACTCCGCAGACGCGGCCCCGGCCGGTCAGTGTCTGGGTGAAGAGGCCGAGGCCGATGCCGGAGATCTCGGCGAAGGGGTCCTGGTCCTCGAACTGCTGGAAGACGAGGTTGACCGAGGGGTGCGGCACGACGTGGGAGTTGTACGGCCGGTCCAGGTCCCAGTCGATCAGCCAGTAGTGCTCCAGGTAGGGGCGCAGGGGTGGGGCCGGTTCGCGGCGCCGGAAGCGGACGCGCGCGAGCAGCTCGGCGGCGTCGACGATGCCTCGGGTGTCGCGGCGTGGGGCGGCCATGCCGGGATCGTAGGGCGGGCCACTGACATCGCCGCTGTGGTCCGGGTCCGGGGTCCGGTGGAATACGGCGGGCAGGGGCACTGTTGGGACGGTATGGTTGAACGGTCAACAACTTTGGAGGTTGAGCGACCATGCAGTTCGGGATCTTCACGGTCGGCGATGTGACGCCGGACCCCACCACGGGGCGTACGCCGACCGAGCGCGAGCGGATCAAGGCCATGGTCGCCATCGCGCTGAAGGCCGAGGAGGTCGGCCTGGACGTCTTCGCCACGGGTGAGCACCACAACCCGCCGTTCGTGCCGTCGTCCCCGACGACGATGCTCGGCTACGTCGCCGCGCGGACCGAGAAGCTGATCCTGTCCACCTCGACCACGCTGATCACCACGAACGACCCGGTGAAGATCGCCGAGGACTTCGCGATGCTCCAGCACCTGGCCGACGGGCGCGTCGACCTGATGATGGGCCGCGGCAACACCGGACCGGTCTACCCCTGGTTCGGCAAGGACATCCGCGAGGGCATCAACCTCGCCATCGAGAACTACAACCTGGTGCACCGGCTGTGGCGCGAGGACGTCGTGAACTGGGAGGGCAAGTTCCGCACCCCGCTCCAGGGCTTCACCTCGACGCCCCGGCCGCTGGACGGCGTCGCGCCGTTCGTCTGGCACGGCTCGATCCGCTCCCCGGAGATCGCCGAGCAGGCCGCGTTCTACGGCGACGGCTTCTTCCACAACAACATCTTCTGGCCGGCCGACCACACCAGGCAGATGGTCGAGCTGTACCGGGCCCGCTACGCCCACTACGGGCACGGCACGCCGGAGCAGGCGATCGTCGGCCTCGGCGGGCAGGTGTTCATGCGGAGGAACTCGCAGGACGCGGTGCGCGAGTTCCGGCCGTACTTCGACAACGCGCCGGTCTACGGGCACGGGCCCTCCCTGGAGGACTTCACCGACCAGACCCCGTTGACCGTCGGCTCCCCGCAGCAGGTGATCGAGAAGACGCTGTCGTTCCGCGAGTACGCCGGTGACTACCAGCGCCAGCTGTTCCTGATGGACCACGCCGGACTGCCGCTGAAGACCGTCCTGGAGCAGCTCGACATGCTCGGCGAGGAGGTCGTACCGGTGCTGCGCGCGGAGTTCGCCAAGGGCCGCCCGGCCGACGTGCCGGACGCGCCGACCCACCGGTCGCTGCTGGCCCGCAAGGAAGCGGCCGTGCGGGAGGCCGCCGCGAAGAACGCGGCCCACGACAAGAACACGGCCGCTCAGGACAAGGACACGGCCGCTCAGGACAAGAACTCGGCCGCTCAGGACGGGAACGCCGCCGCTCAGGACAAGGAGACCGTCGCATGAAGCTCGTCGTCGTCTCGGCCGGACTGAGCGTCCCGTCGTCCACCCGCCTGCTGGCCGACCGGCTCGCGGCGGCCACCGTCGGGCACACCCCGGCCGACGTGCGGGTCGTGGAGCTACGCGACCTCGCCGTGGAGATCGCCCACCACCTCACCAACGGGTTCCCGGGCCGGGAGCTGGCCGCCGCGCTGGACGCGGTCACGGGAGCGGACGGGCTGATCGTGGTCACGCCGGTGTTCTCGGCGTCGTACAGCGGGCTCTTCAAGTCCTTCTTCGACGTGCTCGACAAGGACGCGCTGGCCGGGAAGCCCGTGCTGGTCGCGGCCACCGGCGGCACGGCCCGGCACTCGCTGGTGCTGGAGCACGCGCTGCGGCCCCTGTTCGCCTACCTGCGGGCCGTCGTCGTCCCGACCGGTGTCTACGCCGCCTCCGAGGACTGGGGCGCGGAGGGCCTGCCCGCGCGGATCGAGCGGGCCGCAGGGGAGCTGGCCGCGCTGATGAGCGGCCTGGCGGCGGCGCGGCCCGCCGTGAAGGACGAGTTCGCGGTCGTGCCGTTCGCCGAGCAGCTCGCGGCCCTGCGGCCGGCGGGCTGAGCCGGCCGGTGGGCTGCTCCCGGCCGGTGGGCTGCTCCCGGCCGGGAGCTGAGCCGGCCGGGAGCTGAGCCGTGCGGGTGGCTCAGTCGGGCGGGGTGGCTCAGTCACGGGGGGTGCCTCAGTCAGGCGGGTTGGCTCAGCCATGCGGGTGGCTCAGCCGTGCGGGTGGCTCAGCCGGGCAGGGTGGCTCAGTCGGGCGGGGTGGGTGAGAGGCACGTAAGAAGGGCGCCCGGTGAGGCGCTCGTCACGCCGTGGCGGCGTGACGGCTGGGAGACTGGGCGCGTGCCTCAGAAGCTGCTGCTGGCGGAAGACGACCGCGCGATCCGTCACGCCCTGGAACGCGCGCTGACCCTGGAGGGCTACGAGGTCACCGCGGTCGCCGACGGCGTCGAGGCCCTGGCGCACGCCCACAGGTCGCCGCCCGACGTCCTCGTCCTCGACGTGATGATGCCCGGCATCGACGGCCTCCAGGTCTGCCGGGTGCTGCGCGCCGAGGGCGACCGCATCCCGATCCTGATGCTGACGGCCCTCGTGGGGACCGCCGACCGGATCGCCGGCCTGGACGCGGGCGCCGACGACTACGTGGTCAAGCCCTTCGACGTCGAGGAGGTCTTCGCCCGGCTGCGCGCGCTCCTGCGTCGCACCGGCACCGGCACGCCGCCCGACGCACCGAAGCCCGCGGCGGCCCCCGCCCGGTATCTGGAGGCGGCCGGGCTGCGCATGGACCCGCAGGCCCGGCGGGCCTGGCGCGGCGGACGCGAGCTGGAACTGACCCGCACCGAGTTCGAGCTGCTGGAACTGCTGGTGCGCAACGCGGGCATCGTCCTCGACCACTCCACGATCTACGACCGTATCTGGGGTTACGACTTCGGCCCCGGCTCCAAGAACCTCGCCGTCTACGTCGGCTATCTCCGCCGCAAGCTCGACGGGCCCGGCGCCCCGCAGCTGATCCACACCGTGCGGGGCGTGGGCTACGTGCTGCGGGAAGACTGAGGCGCCCCCGTGTCCGGCCGCGTACGTCGGTGGGCGTCCCGGCGGCGCCCGAAGCTCGGCTCGCTGCGGACCACGTTCGCGGTGTCCTTCGCGACGGTGACGGCGTGCGTCACCGTCCTCGTCGGCGTCCTGTCGTACAACGCCGCCGCCCGCCTGGTGCGGGTGGACCAGGAGTCCGTCTTCGACGAGGTCGTGCAGGACCTGCGCGACGAGGTGCGCGACCGGGCGATGGACCCCGCCGACTTCTCCTCCGCCGCGCCCGGCCACGACATCGTGCGCCCGGCCCGCACCGACGTACAGGTGCTGGGGGCGGACGGGAGCATCTTCGACCCCGGGAACCCGGGGCTGCCCGTGAAGGACGCCGACCGGGAGATCGCCGCGGCGCCGCACGCGGGCACGATCGTGGAGCACGAGGACGTCGACGTCGGCAGCGACGTCTACCGGGTCGCCACCGTCGCGCTGGGCGGGGGCCGGGGCGCGGTGCAGGTCGCGCAGGAGTTCAGCGACACCGAGGACCTGCTGCGGGCGCTCCAGCAGCGCACCCTGATCCTGATGGCCGCGGTCGTGACGGCGGCCGGGCTGTTCGGCTGGTGGCTGGCCCGGCGCATCACCCACCCCCTGGTCATCCTCACCGCCGCCGCCGAGAACGTCGCCCGCACCCGCCGGCTCGGCGTCCAGGTCCCCGTCACCGGCTACGACGAGGCGGGACGCCTCGGCCGCGCCTTCGACCGCATGCTGGGGCGCCTCGCCCAGTCCGAGGAGGACCAGCGGCGGCTGGTGCAGGACGCCGGGCACGAGTTGCGTACGCCGCTGACCTCGCTGCGGACCAACATCTCGCTGTTGCGCCGCATCGACGAGCTGCCGCCCGCCACCCGGGACGAACTCGTCGCCGATCTCGGCCAGGAGGCCCGCGAACTGACCGACCTGGTCAACGAGCTGGTGGATCTCGCCGCCGGGCAGTCGGACACCGAGCCGCCGCAGCGGATCGACCTCGCCGACCTCGCCGAGGACGTGGCGGGGCTCGCGCGGCGCCGTACCGGGCGGCGGATCGTGGTCCGGACGAGCGGCGACACCAGCACCGACGGGCGGCCCGGCATGCTCCAGCGGGCGCTGTCCAACCTGGTCGAGAACGCGGCCAAGTTCGACCGCGAGGGCCTGGCGCCCATCGAGATCGACGTGACCGGTCCGGCCCGGCCCGGCACCGTCCGCGTGGAGGTCCTCGACCGCGGGCCCGGCATCACCGAGGCCGACCTCACCCGCGTCTTCGACCGCTTCTACCGTGCCGCGGACGCCCGTTCCCTGCCGGGCTCGGGGCTCGGCCTGTCGATCGTGCGGGAGGTCGCGCTGGCGCACGGGGGAGCGGCGTTCGCCTTCCGGCGGGCGGGGGGCGGGGCGGTGATCGGGTTCACGGTGGGTGGCGCGGAGTGAGGGCGGCGGGGCGGTGATCGGGTTGGTATGCCGGGGGCGGGGTGGCGGGAGTGGCCCGTCGCCGGTGGAGGGAGCCGGGTGTGCTGAGTGGGCAGGAGGCCGCCGCGCTGGCGGCGATCGACGAGGCGGCCGTGGGACGGGCCCTGCTGGAGCTGATCGCGATACCGAGTGTCACCGGCAGCCCGGCCGAGTCCGAGCTGCAACACCATCTCGCCGGGCGGCTGGAGCGGCTCGGCCTGGACACCGACCTGTGGTCCATGGACCTGCCCGAGCTGTACGCGCAGCCGGACTTCCCCGGCACGGAGGCCCCGCGCGAGGAGGCGTGGGGCCTCGTCGGGCACACTCCGGACGGCGGTGACGGGCCGACACTGATCCTCCAGGGGCACGTGGACGTCGTACCGCCGGGGGATCCGGCCGCGTGGGACGGGGATCCGTTCGTGCCCCGGGTGCGCGGCGACGTCGTGCACGGCCGCGGGGCCTGCGACATGAAGGCCGGGCTCGTCGCGCACCTGGCCGCCCTCGCGGCGATCCGGGCGGCCGGGGTGCGGCTGCGCGGGCGGGTCGCCGCGCACTTCGTCGTCGGTGAGGAGGACGGCGGCCTCGGCACCTTCGGCACCCTGCGACGCGGCTACGGCGGCGACGCCTGCCTCATCACGGAACCGACGGCCGGTACCGTCATCACCGCCAACGCGGGCGCCCTGACCTTCCGGCTCACCGTCCCCGGCAGGGCCGCCCACGCCGGCTCGCGGGAGGCCGGGGTCAGCGCCGTCGACGCCTATCTCCCGCTGCACCGGGCCCTGGCCCGCCTGGAGACCGACCGCAACCACGCCCCCGACCCGCTGCTCGCCGAGTACCCGATCCCGTACTCCCTCTCCGTCGGCACCGTGCGCTCCGGCGACTGGGCGAGCAGCGTCCCCGACCTGCTGATCGCGGAGGGACGGCTCGGCGTACGGCTCGGCGAGGACCCCGCCGCGGCGCGCGCCGAGCTGGAGCGGTGCGTGGCGGAGGCGTGCGCGGCCGACCCCTGGCTGAGCACGCGTCCGGCGACGGTGACCTGGCCGGGCGGGCAGTTCGCGAGCGGGCGGCTGCCTGCCGGGCATCCGCTGCGGGACGTCGTGGGGCGGGCGTACGCGGACGCGACCGGCTCGGCGCCGCCGAGGGAACGCGGGGCGACGTACGGCAGCGACCTGCGGCTGTACGCCGCGGCGGGTATCCCGGCGTTGCAGTTCGGGCCGGGGGACATCGCCGTGGCGCACAGCGCGGCGGAGCGGGTGTCGGTGCGGGAGGTCGTGGCGGTCGCGCGGGCGGTGGTGCTCACGGTGCTGCGGACGGTCGGGACGAAGTAGGCGGGGCCGAGGCCGAAACCGAGCCGGTACCGGCGCCGTTCCCGGGCTACCCGATGGGCCAGTGGGTGATGCTCACGCCCGGGCCGCAGTCGGTGGTGTCGGTCGTCCCCCGGCACACTCTGAGGGTGCCGGTCACGGTGTAGGTGTAGCTCTTGGTGGCGGTGAAGTCGACGGAGCCCGCGCCGCAGATCTCGGCGTGCTTGGTGTACGGCAGGACGACGAAGTCGTGGGCGAAGCGGGTCCAGACCGAGTAGCACCCGGTGCCGGTGTTGGTGAGGGTGCCGTCGAGGACGAGCTTGCCACTCGCGAGCCACCGGTCGCCGGCCGCCGAGGCGGTGGCGTGGGAGGCGGACCAGGGGACGGTGGCGGCGGCGGTCGTCGAGGCGGTTGCCGCGGCGGGGGTGCTCGCGGAGGCCGGGGCGACGCCGGACAGGGCGAGGGCGGCGGCGGTGACGACGGTGCCGGTGGCGGTGGTGAGTGCCGCGGTCGTGGTGGTCGCTCGGGTGCGGATGCGCAGGGACATCGGGTGAACCCTCTTCCGGGGATGGGTTGTTCCGGGTGGTGTCCGGGGTGTCCGGGCAGGCGGTGGTGCGTCGTGCGCGTTGTTCGCCGTACGCGTCGTAAGGCGTCGTACGGCGTTGTGCGACCTCGTGCGTCTCGTGCGATTCGTGTGTTTCGTGCGCTGTGTGTCTCGTGCGTGTGTCGTGCCGCGAAACGGCATTATCGTGCCCATGTCACACGAGGTCTCACGAGGACGTTTCCGGACGTAACTCCACGGTGATGACGAGAACACGCCCCTCGGGCGGCCCTTTGAGGGAAGAACCCGTGATCAGCCGGCGATCTTCAGCATCTGCCCCATCGCGGCCACCACGGACGGCTCCACCCGGTAGTACACCCACGTGCCGCGCCGCTCGGAGGTGAGCAGTCCGGCCTCCCGCAGCTTCTTCAGGTGGTGGGAGACGGTCGGCTGCGAGACACCGACGTCCGAGATGTCGCAGACGCACGCCTCGCCGCCCTCGTGCGAGGCGACCAGCGAGAACAGGCGCAGCCGGACGGGGTCGCCGAGGGCCTTGAACATCCCGGCGGTCCGCTCGGCCTCCTCGGCCGTCAGCGGTCGTTCGGTCAGCGGCGGGCAGCAGGGCACCGCGGACTCCGGGGCCGGCTGGCGCTCCAGCAGGGGCAGTGCCTTGGCATTCGACATGTATCTATGTTGACACACGTCGAAGTAGTTCGGGTGGACCGGATGCGGCTACGGATTAGATGAATGTCTATGTTGACGCTTGTCGATACAGGTGGGATGCTGGCGGAGCAAGGAGATCGACGGATGTCGAAACAAAGGGGAATCGTCGTGAGCGCGTCCAACACCGGCCACCTGCCCGTAGTGATCGTCGGAGCAGGCCCGATCGGCCTGGCCGCGGCCGCCCGCCTGGTGGAGCGCGGTCTGGAACCGCTGGTCCTGGAGGCCGGCCCGTCCGCCGCCACGGCCGTGCGGGGATGGGCGCACGTGCGCCTGTTCTCGACCTGGGCGGAGGTCATCGACCCGGCCGCCGAGAAGCTGCTCGCCCCGACCGGGTGGGTGCGCCCCGACAGTGCCGCCTACCCGACGGGCGGCGACTGGGCCGAGCGCTACCTCCAGCCGCTCGCCGACGTCCTCGGCGACCGGATCCGCTACGGCTCGACGGTCACCGGCGTGGCCCGCGCGGGCCGGGACCGCATCGTCGACTCCGGCCGCGAGGAGCAGCCGTTCACCGTGCACCTGCGCACCGCCGACGGCCACGAGGAGCGGATCACCGCCCGCGCGGTCATCGACGCCTCCGGCACCTGGTCGACCCCCGGCCCGATGGGCGCCGACGGCCTGCCCGCCCTGGGCGAGGGGACAGCGGCCGACCGCATCTCCTATCGCGTCCCGAACCTCGACGACCCGGCCGTGCGCGCCCGCTACGCGGGCAGGCGCACCGCGGTCGTCGGCTCCGGCGCCTCCGCCTTCACCGCCCTCGCCCACCTGGCCGACCTGGCGAAGGAGGAGGCCGGGACGCACGCGGTGTGGATCCTGCGCCGCGGCATCGGCGCCGGCACCTACGGCGGTGGCGAGGCGGACGAGCTGCCCGCCCGCGGTGCCCTCGGCCTGCGCGCCAAGGCGGCCGTCGAGGACGGACACGCGTCCGCCGCGACCGGCTTCCGCACGGAGGCCGTCGAGCGGGACGGCGACCGGCTCGTCCTCGTCGCGGACGACGGCCGCCGCCTCGACCCGGTCGACGAGGTGATCGTCCTCACCGGGCTCCGCCCCGACCTCTCGTTCCTCTCCGAGATCCGCCTCGGCCTGGACGAACGCCTCCAGGCCCCCACCGCCCTCGCCCCGCTGATCGACCCGAACCTCCACTCCTGCGGCACGGTCTACCCGCACGGCGTGAAGGAGCTGTCCCACCCCGAGCAGGGCGTCTACCTGGTCGGCATGAAGTCCTACGGCCGCGCCCCCACGTTCCTCGCCATGACCGGGTACGAGCAGGTCCGCTCCATCGCCGCGGCACTCGCGGGCGACCAGGAGGGCGCCGAGCGCGTCGAGTTGACCCTGCCGGAGACCGGAGTGTGCGGTGGCGCGGGCCTCTTCGACGAGCCGGGCGACGCCGAGCAGTCGGGCGGCGGCTGCTGCGCCACCCCCACCACTGTCCGGATCGGCACCGGCGGCTGCTGAACCCGCCGCCCCACCAGAGAGGTTCGCCATGACATCACGCGTACAGCTGGCCCTCCGCGTCCCCGACCTCACCGCATCGGTCGCCTTCTACACGAAACTCTTCGGCACCGAGCCCGCCAAACTCCGCGACGGCTACGCCAACTTCGCCGTCGCCGAACCCCCGCTCAAGCTCGTCCTCATCGAAGGCGCGG
Organism: Streptomyces phaeoluteigriseus; assembly: GCF_001896135.2. Taxonomy (GTDB): domain Bacteria; phylum Actinomycetota; class Actinomycetes; order Streptomycetales; family Streptomycetaceae; genus Streptomyces; species Streptomyces phaeoluteigriseus. The sequence continues at coordinate 692,227 of NZ_MPOH02000019.1, read as the reverse complement.
CAGGCGAGGCGACGCGCATGGACCACCTCGGCGTGGAGGTCGACAGCACCGAGGCCGTCCGCACCGCCACCGCCCGCCTGACCGAAGCCGGCCTGCCCACGGCGGAGGAGAACGACACCACCTGCTGCTACGCCGTCCAGGACAAGGTCTGGGTCCACGGCCCCGGCCGGGAACCCTGGGAGGTGTACGTCGTCAAGTCCGACGCCGACTCCCTGACCAGGCAACGGGGCAGCACCTGCTGCACGACTCCGACCACCACGGAGGCCTGCTGCTGACCGCCTCGAAACCAGCGAGGCCGTGACCGGCACGGGGGACCGGTCACGGCCTCGCACGCCCGACGCGTCGCACCAGGGAATGCCGGTGCCGGAGCCGGTCCCACAGCCGGAGCCCGTCCCGGAGCCGCAGCCGGAGCCGGTCCCGGAGCCGCAGCCGGAGCCGGTCCCGGAGCCGCAGCCGGAGCCGGTGAGATGCGCGGACCGGCACCGCTGCTCGGGCCCGGAGGGCGTCAGGGCGTGACGACGGCGAAGGGCTTGTCGGGCTCGGCGACGTAGGAGAAGAGGCGGGCCGGCAGGGCGGGGTCACCGTCCGTGGTGGTGCCGTCGGGGTCCTTCCCGGCGAGGATGTGGTGGGAGGCGAGGCGACGTCGCAGTCGTCGCCGAAGTCGATGGCCTCGTCCGGGCAGAACGCCCAGATCCGGGCGTCGCGGACGACGGCGCCGCGCAGGGTCAGGATGTTGCGCACGGCCACGTGCCCTGGCCGCCCGACGGCCCCTCTCCGGCACTGCGCAGGGCGAGCCCCGCAGACCCCGTCCGCCACCACCGGAACCCCAGGTCACGGCCAAACAAGGCAATATGGCTGATGCCCCGCCTCATGCAGCCGATGGCTGAAGTCCTGCCACTCGTGCAGCAGCTGGTACACGTTGAACGCGTCCCTCGGGCCGCCGCGGTCCGGGACCGTCGACCAGATGAAGGCTGCCGCGCCGACCGCTTCCTCGCCGATGTCGCGGAGGGGGTCGACGACCGTCATGGGCAGTTTCACGACCGCGTAGTCGGGGTGGAGGACGACCAGTTCCAGTGGGGGCACCTTGTGCAGGGGGACGCCCTCGATGCCGGTGAGGACCATCGCGGCCATCGTCTCCGGCTTGATCTTGGTGAACATGCCGTTCATGCCCAGCTCGTCGCCGCCGAGTTCCTCGGGGCGCATCGAGATCGGGACTCGGGCCGCGGTCGCGCCGTCCGGTGCGCCGAAGTACTTGTACGTCACCCCCACCCGACCACCGTTCCCGCTCCCCGCCCGGAGCCGGTCGACCGTACGGTCGAGCCGCTCGGACTCACTCGGTACACCAGGGGCGCCAGGGACGCCCTGTGTCTGACGTGCTTCGTCGGCTTCCTCCGCGTCGCGCCGGTGCTTTCCCCGCCGGGCACGTCGAGGACCCAGGCCATCGGTCCCCTCGCCCAGTCCGCCACCGCGATGCATATCTCCACCCGACTGCTTTTCTAGGACGCGCGGACCCCGCCGCGCAACCCGATCATCGTGTCAGTGACCTCCCCCACGGCCGCACGCCGAAACGTACGCTGAAACACCTGTCCGCGGGATCTTCGCAGCCCCTCGACTCGCTGTCGGAGTGAGCTACGTCTATCAGGCTCGATCCGTTTCAGTTTCGCAGATGACGAACGTTCCGGGGCCGGCCCACCGGGTCGGGCGGGCACGGCACAGGCCCCGCTGCCCTCGGGCGCCCCTGGCCTACCCTGATGAGGTCACTGGCAACCGGAGTCCGAGAAGTCGGAGAAGTCGCAGGTCATGAGCGAACTGCCCTATTCATACGAAGCGCCTGCCTCGCAGGCACTGTTCGACCGTGCGGCCGTCGTCACGCCGGGCGGCGTGAACTCCCCGGTGCGCGCCTTCCGCGCCGTCGGCGGCACGCCCCGGTTCATGGTGTCCGGCACCGGCCCGTACCTGACGGACGCGGACGGCCGGGAGTACGTCGACCTCGTCTGTTCCTGGGGCCCATGATCCTCGGGCACTCGCACCCCGAGGTGATCGCCGCCGTCCAGGACGCCGTCTCGCGCGGTACGTCCTTCGGGACGCCCGGTGAGGGCGAGGTCACGCTCGCCGAGGAGATCGTCGCGCGGGTCGAGCCCGTCGAGCAGGTCCGGCTGGTGTCCAGCGGGACCGAGGCCACGATGTCCGCCATCCGGCTCGCCCGCGGGTTCACCCGGCGCTCCAAGGTGATCAAGTTCGCCGGCTGCTACCACGGCCACGTCGACTCGCTGCTCGCCGCGGCCGGATCCGGCGTCGCCACCTTCGCCCTGCCCGACACGCCCGGCGTCACGGGCGCCCAGGCCGCCGACACCATCGTTCTGCCGTACAACGACCTCGAGGCCGTGCAGGAGGCCTTCCACCGGCACCCCGGTGAGATCGCCTGCGTCATCACCGAGGCCTCGCCGGGCAACATGGGCGTCGTACCGCCGCTGCCCGGCTTCAACCAGGGACTCAAGGACGCCTGCCAGAACAACGGCGCCCTCTACATCTCCGACGAGGTCATGACCGGGTTCAGGACCAGCCGCGCGGGATGGTTCGGGATCGACGGCGTCAGGCCCGACCTGATGACCTTCGGCAAGGTCATGGGCGGCGGCTTCCCGGCCGCGGCGTTCGGCGGCCGGGCCGACGTGATGGCGCACCTCGCGCCCGCGGGGCCCGTCTACCAGGCCGGCACCCTCTCCGGGAACCCGGTCGCCACCGCCGCCGGTCTCGCCCAGCTCCGGCTCCTCGACGACGCCGCGTACGCGAAGATCGACGCCGTGTCCGGGCAGATCCAGGCGCTGGTGTCGGACGCCCTGTCCAAGGAGGGCGTCGCGCACACGCTGCAGAGCGCCTCCAACATGTTCTCCGTCTTCTTCACGGACCGGCCCGTCCGCGACTACGAGGACGCCAAGGCGCAGGAGTCGTTCCGCTTCACCGCCTTCTTCCACTCGCTGCTGGCGAACGGCGTCTACCTGCCGCCCTCGTCGTACGAGTCCTGGTTCGTGTCCACGGCCCACGACGAACGGGCCGTCCAGCGCATCGCCGACGCCCTTCCGGCGGCGGCCCGAGCGGCTGCGGAGGCCAGCGCGTGAGCACCGACAACGGCACCGGCAACACCATCGGCACCGGCAACAGCAACAGCAGCAAGGACCTGACCGTCGTCCACGTGATGCGGCACGGCGAGGTCGCCAACCCGGACGGCATCCTCTACGGCCGTCTCGCCGGCTACCACCTCTCCGACCTCGGCCGGCGGATGGCCGACCGGGTCGCCGAGCACCTCGCCTCCCGTGACGTGACGTACGTCTGCGCCTCCCCGCTGGAGCGGGCGCAGGAGACGGCGACCCCGATCGCCAAGGCGCACGGGCTCGACATCGCCACCGACGCGCGGCTCATCGAGGCCGGCAACGTGTTCCAGGGCAAGACCTTCGGCGTCGGTGACGGGGCGCTGCGCCGGCCCGGGAACTGGCGGCACGTCTACAACCCGTTCAGGCCGTCCTGGGGCGAGGCGTACGTCGACCAGGTGGTGCGCATGATGGGCGCGCTGGACGCGGCGAAGGACAAGGCCCGCGGCCACGAGGCGGTGCTCGTCAGCCACCAGCTGCCGATCTGGATCGTGCGGTCCTACGTCGAGCGGCGGCGGCTGTGGCACGACCCGCGCAAGCGGCAGTGCACGCTCGCCTCGCTGACGTCGTTCACGTACCAGGGCGACACGATCGTCTCCGTCGGCTACTCCGAGCCCGCCCGTGACCTGGTCCCGCCGCACCTGCTGGCCGGCGCCCGGCCGGTGAAGGGGAAGGGCAAGGCCTTCGGGGCCTGAGGATCCAGGGCTTGAGATCGGGCCCGAGGATTCGGGGCCCGAGGATTCGGGGCCTGGGCTTCAGGGCCTGCCGGATTCAGGGCTTGAGAGTCGGGGCCTGAGCCTCGGGGTCGGCCACGACCCTGTTACGTAATACGCACAAATGATCGGAACCTCCCCGTTCGACGCGTCCTCTGACTGGGTGACCACCAGAGCACGCGACGAACGGGGACGCCATGCGCACTCTCACCCGCAGGGGAGCACTAGGACTGGGCGCGGGAGCCGCGGCAGCCGCCGGACTCGCGGGCTGCGGCACCTTCACGGGGTCGGACGACCCGGGCCCCGGGCGTGGTTCCGGCGGCAAGGGTGGTTCGGCCTCCCCGAAGCCCACGGCCACCGTCCGGCCGATAGGTGACGGCTCCACCTCTTTCACCGGGAAGCAGCCGCACCAGCCGGAGAAGCCCGTGCCGCTGGAGCCGGGGCAGGAGCCGCCGCAGTTCGTCGTCTTCTCGTGGGACGGGGCGGGCGAGGTGGGAAACGGTCTCTTCCCGCGTTTCCTGGACCTCGCCAAGGAGCACGGCGCGGCCATGACCTTCTTCCTCTCCGGGCTCTACCTCCTGCCCGAGTCGAAGAAGCGGCTCTACGACCCGCCCAACAACCCCCGCGGCGCGTCCGACATCGGTTACCTCACCGACGACCACGTCAAGGCCACGCTGATCAACGTCCGTCGCGCCTGGCTCGAGGGACACGAGATCGGCACCCACTTCAACGGGCACTTCTGCGCCGGTTCCGGGTCCGTCGGCAACTGGACCGGGAGCCAGTGGCGCAACGAGATCGACCAGGCCAAGTCGTTCGTGAAGGAGTGGCGCACCAACACCGGGTGGACCGACCTGCCCGCGCTGCCCTTCGACTACGACAAGGAACTCGTCGGCGGCCGTACGCCCTGCCTCCTCGGCCAGGACAACCTGCTGCCCACCGCCCGCTCCCTCGGCTGGCGCTACGACGCCTCCTCGCCCGGCGGCCGCCAGGTCTGGCCCGACCGGAAGCAGGGCATGTGGGACCTGCCGTTGCAGCAGATACCGTTTCCCGGACGCGGCTTCGAGGTCCTGTCGATGGACTACAACATGCTCGCCAACCAGTCGATCAACTCGACGAAGGCGCCCAGCCACAACTACCCGGGCTGGCGGAAGCAGTCGGCCCAGGCGTACATCCAGGGATTCCGGCGGGCATTCGAGACGAACCGTGCGCCCTTCTTCGTGGGCAACCACTTCGAGCAGTGGAACGGCGGCATCTACATGGACGCCGTGGAGGAGGCGTTCAAGCACATCGCTCGGGAGAAGGAGAAGGGCGCGGACGTGCGCATGGTCTCCTTCCGGCAGTTCGTCGACTGGATCGACGTGCAGAAGCCGGAGGTCCTCGCCAAGCTGCGCACGCTGGACGTCGGGCAGGCACCGGCCGGCGGCTGGAAGGAGTTCCTCGCGGCGGCCCCGACGACCGCCTCCGGTACCCCGACGGGCTCCGCGGACGCCGCCTGAAATGCGGTTTTCTCCCCGCAAGGGGGGTGTGCAAGATCCCCAGAACGGGCATGCGAAACTTTTCACATGAGTGCCGCCAGCCGCACCCCCCTGACCGTCGCCGTCGCCGTCGCCGCGGCGACGCTGTTGTCCGCGTGCACCTCCGGAGGCACCTCCGGCGGGGGCGGTGACACCAACTTCGTCATGGGCGAGAACGGCATCTCGACCGTCGAGAAGGGCGAGCGCACCGCCGCTCCCGACCTCTCCGGCAAGACCATCGACGGCAAGCAGCTCGACGTCGCCTCCTACAAGGGCAAGATCGTCGTCCTGAACGTGTGGGGCTCCTGGTGCGCTCCGTGCCGTGCCGAGGCGCCCAACTTCCAGAAGGTCTCCACCGACCTCAAGGCGCGGGGCGTGCAGTTCGTCGGCATCAACACCCGCGACACCAGCACCTCCAACGCCCGCGCCTTCGAGGAGGAGCAGGGCGTCACCTACCCCAGCCTGTACGACCCGACCGGCCGGCTGATGCTCCGCTTCGAGAAGGGCACGCTCAACCCGCAGGCGATCCCCTCCACGCTCGTCCTCGACCGGGACGGCAGGATCGCGGCCCGCTCGCTGGCCGCGCTCAGCGAGGAGAAGCTGCGCGCGATGATCGACCCGGTCCTCGCGGAGAAGTGACGTGAGCACCGTCACCGTGCTGGCCGCCGCGACCGACCCGAACCAGACGGTGATGAGCGGCGCCCTGCTGCTCGCCGTCCCCATCGCGCTGCTCGGCGGCCTCGTCTCCTTCTTCTCCCCCTGCGTCCTGCCGCTCGTCCCCGGCTATCTGTCGTACGTCACCGGTGTCACCGGCAGCGACCTGGCCGAGGCCCGGCGCGGACGGATGGTCACGGGCGCCTCCCTGTTCGTGCTCGGGTTCACCGCCGTGTTCGTCTCCAGCGGGGCCCTGTTCGGCTACTTCGGGGACAGCCTCCAGGATCACAAGGCCGTCCTGTCCAGGGTGCTGGGCGTGCTCATGATCCTCATGGGCGTCTTCTACCTGGGCCTCATGCCCTGGTTCACCCAGCGGGAGTTCCGTCTCCACAAGCGGCCCGTGACCGGACTGGCGGGCGCCCCGCTGCTCGGCGCGCTGTTCGGCATCGGCTGGACACCCTGTCTCGGCCCGACCCTGACCTCCGTGATCGCGCTCTCGTACAACGAGGCCAGCGCGGGCCGCGGCGCCCTGCTCACCGTCGCCTACTGCCTCGGTCTCGGTGTGCCCTTCGTGCTCGCCGCGGTCGCCTTCCGCAAGGCGCTCGGCGCCTTCGCCTGGGTCAAGCGGCACTATGTCTGGGTGATGCGGATCGGCGGCTCGATGATGATCGTGACCGGTGTGCTTCTGCTGACCGGCGTCTGGGACCACCTGGTGCAGGACATGCAGTCCTGGTCCAACAGCTTCACTGTGGGGATCTGATCGATGAGCAAGACCACCGCCGGCGAACCCACGGACGCCGCCGCCCGGGAGGACCTGGACGTCGGCGTGGCCGGCTCCCAGTTGTCCACCGCGCCCACGGAGTCGCCGGCGGGCGTCCCCGCCATGGGCGTCATCGGCTGGGCCCGCTGGTTCTGGCGGCAGCTGACCTCGATGCGGGTCGCCCTGCTGCTGCTCCTGCTGCTGGCGCTCGGCGCGATCCCCGGTTCGCTGATCCCGCAGACCGGCACCGACGCCACCAAGGTCGCCGAGTTCGAGAAGGCCCACCCCACGCTCGCGCCGGTCTACGACAGGCTCGGCCTCTTCGACGTCTACAGCTCGGTGTGGTTCTCCGCGATCTACATCCTCCTGTTCGTCTCCCTCATCGGCTGCATCGTGCCCCGCAGCTGGCAGTTCGTGGGCCAGCTGCGCGGCCGTCCGCCCGGTGCGCCCAAGCGGCTGACCCGGCTGCCCGCGTACACGACCTGGCGCACGGGGGCCGAGCCGGAGCAGGTGCACGAGGCGGCGCTCGCCCTGCTGAAGAAGCGCCGCTTCCGCGCGCATCTCGCCGGTGACGCGGTCGCCGCCGAGAAGGGCTATCTGCGCGAGGTCGGCAACCTCGCCTTCCACATCGCGCTCATCGTGATGCTGACGGCCTTCGCCTGGGGCCAGTTGTTCAAGATGGAGGGCAACAAGCTGGTGCTGGAGGGCGACGGTTTCTCCAACACCCTCACCCAGTACGACGACTTCAAGTCCGGCACCCTCTTCGACGCCGACGACCTCGCGCCGTTCAGCTTCAGCCTGAAGGACTTCACCGGCACCTACGAGGTCTCCGGCCCCAACAAGGGCACTCCGCGCACCTACCAGGCGGCCCTCACCTACTCCGAGGGCGCCTACGGCAAGGAGAAGAAGACCACCGTCAAGGTGAACCACCCGCTGGAGATCGGCGACTCGAAGGTCTATCTCACCGCCCACGGTTACGCCCCCGTCGTCACCGTCAAGGACGGCAGGGGCAAGGTCGTCTTCCAGGACGCCGTACCGCTGCTGCCGCTCGACTCCAACGTCACCTCCTCCGGTGTGATCAAGGTGTACGACGGTTACCGCGATGCCGGGGGCACCAAGGAACAGCTCGCTTTCCAGGCCTTCTTCCTGCCCAGTTTCGCCGAGGGCAACGAGGTCTCCTCCGCCTTCCCGGCGCTGCTGAACCCGGTGCTGAACCTGGAGCCGTACCACGGCGACCTCGGCGTCGACTCGGGCATCCCGCAGAGCGTGTACCAGCTCGACAAGCGGAACATGAAGGCATTCAAGGACTCCAAGGACCTTCAGCTGCGGGACAACCTCAGGCCCGGCGAGACCATGACCCTCCCGGACGGCGCCGGCTCGATCACCTACGAGGGCACCAAGGAATGGGCGAACTTCCAGGTCACCCAGCAGCCCGGCAGCGGCTGGGCGCTGGGCGGCGCGCTCGCCGCGATCTTCGGCCTGGCCGCCTCCCTGTTCATCCAGCGCCGCCGCGTGTGGGTGCGCGCGGTGCGGGGCGCCGACGGCGTGACGGTCGTGGAGATGGCCGGGCTCGGCCGCAGCGAGTCCGCGAAGGTGCCCGAGGAACTCGGCGAGCTGGCCGGGATCCTCTACGACCGGGCTCCCGGAGCGCCCGAAGACCCCGACACCCCCGAATCGACCGACCCCCCCGAACCCCGAGCCGTACCTGCCGAAGGGTCTGAGAAGTGACTCTCGCCGCCGCAACCGACCTCGCCGCCGCAACCGACCTCGCCGGCGCGGTGAACCTCGCCGCCGCGACCAACGAGAACCTCGCGAGCATCAGCAACACGCTGATCTACTCCGCGATGGCCGTCTACACCCTGGCCTTCTTCGCGTACATCGCCGAATGGACCTTCGGCGGCCGCAGCAAGGTCGGACGCACCGCCGCCGCGCTCACCGCGCAGGCCGCGGCCCAGAAGGCGGCCCCGGCCGTCACCGTGCAGAAGGCCGGCGGCACCGCCGTCCTGGAGCGGCCGAAGGTCGTGGTGCGGGCCGCCGCCGGTGCCCGCGACCTGCCCGACGGTCCGGGCGCGCACGGCGGGGACGAGCAGGGCGACCTCTACGGCCGTATCGCCATCTCCCTCACGGTGCTCGCCTTCGCGATCGAGTTCGGCGGGGTGCTCACCCGCGCGCTCTCGGTGCAGCGGGCGCCGTGGGGCAACATGTACGAGTTCAACATCACCTTCTCCACGGTGGCCGTCGGCGTGTACCTCACGCTGCTGGCCCTGCGGAAGAACGTGCGCTGGCTCGGCCTGTTCCTGATCACCTCGGTCCTGCTCGACCTCGGCCTCGCCGTCACCGTGCTGTACACGGCGAGCGACCAGCTGGTCCCGGCCCTGCACTCGTACTGGCTGTACATCCACGTCTCCACCGCGATCTTCTGCGGCGCGGTGTTCTACGTCGGCGCGGTCTCCACGATCCTGTACCTCTTCAAGGACTCCTACGAGAACAAGCTGGTGAGTGGGGGCAAGCCCGGGAGGTTCGCCAACTCGGTGCTCGACCGGCTGCCCGCCGCGTCGACCCTCGACAAGTTCGCCTACCGCGTCAACGCGGCCGTCTTCCCGCTGTGGACGTTCACGATCATCGCGGGCGCGATCTGGGCGGGCGACGCGTGGGGCCGCTACTGGGGCTGGGACCCCAAGGAGACCTGGTCCTTCATCACCTGGGTCGCCTACGCCTGCTACCTGCACGCCCGCGCCACCGCCGGCTGGAAGGGCCGCAAGGCCGCCTATCTGGCACTGGCCGCCTTCGGCTGCTGGTTGTTCAACTACTACGGAGTCAACATCTTCGTCACCGGCAAGCACTCGTACGCCGACGTCGGCCTGGGTGTGCTCCAGTCCGCCGGGTTCTGAGCCCCCGGCACCGGAGGAGCGGCCCAGCCGTCCGCCGTAACCGTGCGAAAGCGGTTCCCGGGGGTCACCCTGGTGTCATGACCGGTTCCATCGAACAGGGCTCCAGCCAGACCCACGGGAACACGCACATCCTGCACTTCCTGGTGCGGCTCCCGCGGCCTCTGGACACGGTCTGGCCGACCCTCGCCACCGCTGAGGGGCTCTCGGGGTGGTACGGCCCCGTCGACGTCCTCGAACCCAGGCTCGGCGGCGTGATCGGCCTGCCGGGCCTGGGTGCCGGACAGGTCACCGCCTGGGACCTGGAGCGGGTCGCCGAGTACGCGGTGGAGGGCGGCGGCCGGATGCGCTTCCACCTGGAGCGCGACGGCGAGGGCGGCACGACACTCCGCTTCACCCACGAGTTCCAGGGCGAGGGTGAGACGGAGCCCCGCTGGCGAGCTAGATTCGAACGCTTGATCGAGCGATTCGGCGACCCGGCCAACTAGGCCAACCTGGGCGTGGTACCGCAGGGCGGCGTCACTCGCCGATGTCCTCGTTCCACAGAGCCGGGTTCTTCCCGATGAAGTCGCGCATCATCGCGACGCACGCGGGGTCGTCCAGGAGCACGATCTCCACGCCGTGTGCGGCGAGCCAGTCGTGGCCGCCCCGGAAGGTGACCGCCTCCCCGATCACGACACGCGAGATGCCGAACTGACGGACCAGCCCGGAGCAGTACCAGCACGGCGAGAGCGTCGTGACCATCGTCGTCCCGCGGTACGTCCGCTGCCGTCCCGCCGCCCGGAACGCCGCCGTCTCCGCGTGCGTCGAGGGGTCGTCGTCCTGCACGCGCCGGTTGTGCCCCCGGCCGAGAAGCGTTCCGTCGGCGCCGTAGAGCGCGGCACCGATCGGAACACCACCCTCGGCGAGCCCGGCCCGTGCCTCCTCGACGGCGCTGCCGAGCCAGCTCCACGCCGTCGCCCGATCCAGAAGTTCCATGTCCTCACTGTGGCCGAGAGTCGGGAGGAAGTCCCCGGTGACGGGCCTGCCGAGCGGGCTCGCTCGGCAGGCCGGCCGGTGTGGTGGTCGGTGGGGCCGGTGCGGCGGACCGTGTCGGAATCCCCGGGAAAACGTCCGGCGGGAGGTCGAGTAGCCTGTGCCGATCACCGCCGCAGGCGCGGCAGTTGAGCCCCCGGTGGAAGGAAAGGTCATGGTTGCTGCTCCCGTTCTGGAGGAGCTGCGGGAGGTCTGCCAGCCGCAGGCCAAGCTGGCGAGCCGCAACGGAGAGCACTGGGCCGGCCGCCTCTACATGCGCCGCGTCTCGCTGCGCCTCACCCGTCAGCTGGTGCGCACCCCGGTCACCCCCGACCAGCTCACCTGGACGATGGTCGTGTGCGGCGTGCTGTCGGGTGCCGCGCTGCTGATCCCGGGGCTGACCGGCGCCGTCCTCGCCGCCCTGCTCATGCAGTTGTTCCTCCTCTTCGACTGCGTCGACGGCGAAGTCGCCCGCTGGAAGGGCCAGAACAGCGCGACCGGCATCTACGTCGACCGCCTCGGCGCCTACCTGGCCGACGCGGCGCTGATGATCGGCTTCGGTTTCCGGGCCGCCGAGTCCGGGATCGTCGGTGGCTGGGCGGGGTTCAACGGCTGGGTCTCGCTCGGCCTCGCGACCGCGCTCGGCGTCGTCCTGCTGAAGGCCTCCACCGACCTGGTGGACGTCGCCCGCGCTCGGCGGGGGCTGGCCGTGGCCGACGACGAGGCGACCCGGCCGCGGTCGCAGGGGGTCGCCTCGGTACGGCGGCTCGCGGCGGCCTTCAAAATCCACCGGGTCACCAACGGCATCGAGGCCTCACTGGTGCTGCTGGTCGTGGCGGTGGCGGACGCGATGAGCGGCGGGGTGGAGCCGACGCGTTGGGCGCTGGGCGCGATCGCCGTCATCACGTGGGTGATGGTCCCGGCGCACCTGCTGTCGATCCTGGCGTCCTCACGCCTTCGCTGAGCCGAGCCCGTCGGCGAGGTACGCCGACAACGCCCCCGCGGCCGCCAGCATGGCCTGGCTGCGGGTGGTCAGGGACTCCGCCCGCGCCGTCAGGGCCCTGCGCAGGGCCCTGGTGCCGCCCTCCCGGCGCAGGTCCTCCAGGACGGGGCGGATCTGGTCCAGGAGGTAGTGGCCGCGGCGCAGGCTGTGGATCACGCGGGCGTCCCGTAGCTCGGCGGGGCCGTACAGCCGGTAGCCGGTGGGGTGTTCGCGGGGCGGGGTGAGGAGGGCGGCCGCCTCCCACACCCGTAGCGCCGACGGGCGTACGCCGAGCAGGGCGGCGACCTCTCCGATGCGCAGACCGGGCCGCTCGCGGTGTTCCGGGATGTCCTCGGCGAGGGTTTCCAGGGCCTCGCCGGTGGCCCGCAGCGCCGCCCGTTCCTCGTGCAGCGCGGCGTGCGCCGCGTCGACGAGGGCGAGCGCGCCCGGCACGTCACCGGCGTGCACGGTCCGCATGATCCGGGTGGCCCGCAGCGGGCCGTATCCGGCGAGCAGGGCCCGGTACGTCAGCAGGGCCCGCCGGTGTACGTCCCCGAAGGTGCGGTAGCCGGACTCGGTGCGCCCGGCCGGGGGCAGCACACCCGCCTCCTCGTAGTTGCGGATCTGCTGGGTCGACAGTCCGGCGAGGCGGGCCAGGTCGACGGTGCGCAGGCGGCCGCCGCGACCGTCGGTGTCATGGGTGCGGGGTGTCGTCATGGTGATCGGGCACCACGGTAGCGGGCGCTCGTGAGGCGCTCGTACCGGCGGTGTTTCCGCGGGCGCACCACGGGTGGCGGGGCGATCGCGCACGGTCCCGGGGGCGTTCTCAGGCGGTGCGGGAGAGGGCTCGGTCGGACGGGGAAGAGGACCGGCGGCCGGGACTGGGCGGCGGTCGCGCCGAGCGTGAGACGCACGGCTCCGGCCGGTCGCCGGAGGCCGTCATGGACGAGACGGACCTGGTCCGGCGGGAGGCCGTGGCCTTCGAACCGCGGGAACCCGGAGGCCGGGGCAGCCGCGGGAGCCGTGGGAGCCGGACGGGGAGGACGGCGGCTGAGGGCGCGAGCGCCCCCTGAGCCTCGTCGGCGCTCGTCGGCTCCCGTCAGCTCTCGTCCCCCTTGCCCTTCCCGTCGTTGCCCTTCTCGTCGTTCTTCTCGTCGTCGTCCAGCGACTTCAGGAAGTCGGGGTTGTCGTCCGGGGCGATCCACTGTCGCTGCTGCGCGCGGCCCTCGCGGACGCCGGCCCAGCCGTCGGCGGCAGGGCTGCGCTTCTTGCCCGCGACGAGCCACGAGAGCGAGCCGACGAGCGGGAACAGCAGGACGAGGATCGCCCACAGCGGCTTCGGCATGTGCCGGATGTCGTCGTCCTTCGTGCTGATGCAGTCGATGAACGCGTAGACGCTCAGCGCCAGCGGTACCAGGAACATCAGTACCCGCAGCATGGGGTCTCTCCAGCGCAGAGGGCGGTGGGGCCGCGAGTACGGGCCCCAGGTACGGGGTCAGGGTAGCCCCTCGGGGATACTTGACCGCATGGCTTACGACGATCTTCGCTCCCTGCTCAGGTCCCTGGAGCGCGAGGGCGACCTCAAGCGCATCAAGGCCGAGGTCGACCCGTATCTGGAGGTCGGGGAGATCGTCGACCGGGTCCAGAAGTCCGGCGGCCCCGCGCTCCTCTTCGAGAACGTGAAGGGCTCGGCGATGCCCCTCGCGATGAACGTGTTCGGCACCGACCGCCGCCTGCTGAAGGCCCTCGGGCTGAAGTCGTACGCGGAGATCTCGGAGCGGATCGGCGCGCTGCTGAAGCCGGAGCTGCCGCACGGGTTCGTCGGGGTCCGCGAGGCGTTCGGCAAACTGGGCGCGATGACGCACGTCCCGCCGAAGAAGGTGAAGGACGGTCCCGTGCAGGAGGTCGTCCTGCGCGGTGACGAGGTGGACCTGGACCGGCTGCCGGCCCTGTTCACCTGGCCGCAGGACGGCGGGTCGTTCTTCAACCTGGGCCTGACCCACACCAGGGACCCGGAGAACGGGGTCCGCAACCTCGGCCTCTACCGCCTCCAGCGCCACGACAAGCGCACGATCGGCATGCACTGGCAGATCCACAAGGACAGCCGCAACCACTACCAGGTCGCGGCGCGCCGGGGCGAGCGACTGCCGGTCGCGATCGCCTTCGGCTGCCCGCCGGCCGTCACGTACGCCTCCACCGCCCCGCTGCCCGGCGACATCGACGAGTACCTCTTCGCCGGGTTCCTCGCGGGCAAGCGGATCGAGATGGTCGACTGCAAGACGGTCCCGCTCCAGGTGCCGGCGCAGGCGGAGGTCGTGCTGGAGGGCTGGCTGGAGCCGGGCGAGATGCTCCCGGAGGGGCCGTTCGGCGACCACACCGGTTTCTACACGCCGCAGGAACCGTTCCCGGCGCTGACGATCGACTGCGTGACGATGCGGAAGCGTCCGCTGCTCCAGTCGATCGTGGTGGGCCGCCCGCCGACCGAGGACGGCCCGCTCGGCCGCGCGACGGAGCGGTTCTTCCTCCCGCTCCTCAAGATCATCGTCCCGGACATCGTGGACTACCACCTGCCCGAGGCCGGCGGCTTCCACAACTGCGCGATCGTCTCGATCGACAAGAAGTACCCCAAGCACGCGCAGAAGGTCATGCACGCGGTGTGGGGCGCCCACATGATGTCCCTGACCAAGCTGATCGTGGTCGTCGACTCCGACTGCGACGTCCACGACCTGCACGAGGTCGCCTGGCGGGCGCTGGGCAACACCGACTACGCCCGTGACCTGTCGATCGTCGAGGGCCCCGTCGACCACCTCGACCACGCCTCCTACCAGCAGTTCTGGGGCGGCAAGGCGGGCATCGACGCGACGAGGAAGTGGCCCGAGGAGGGCTACACCCGCGACGGCGGCTGGCCGGACATGGTCCTCTCGGACCCGGAGACGGCGGCGACGGTCGACCGCCGGTGGAAGGAGTACGGACTGTGAGTTCGGCATCCGCAGCGCTCCCGCAGCAGCCGGGACGCACGAAGGCCTTCCTGCGCCTGGTGATGATCGAGCACTCGGTCTTCGCCCTGCCCTTCGCCTACATCGCCGCGCTGACCGCGATGTTCGAGCTGGACGGGAACATCCACTGGGGACGGCTGCTGCTGGTCACCGTCTGCATGGTCGGTCTGCGCACCTTCGCCATGGCGGTCAACCGGATCATCGACCGCGAGATCGACGCGCGGAACCCGCGCACCGCCCACCGCGAACTCGTCACCGGCGCCATGTCGGTGAAGCACGCCTGGACCGGCGCGCTCATCGCGCTCGTGGTCTTCCTCGGCTCGGCGGCCCTGCTCAACCCGCTCTGCCTCGTCCTGGCCCCGGTCGCCGTGATCCCGATGGTGGTCTACCCCTACGGAAAACGCTTCACGAACTTTCCGCAGGCCATCCTCGGTATCGCCCAGGCGATGGGCCCGATCGGCGGCTGGCTGGCGATCACCGGCGAGTGGTCCTGGGACGCGGTGATCCTGGGGCTGGCCGTCGGCATCTGGATCGGCGGCTTCGACCTGATCTACGCCTGCCAGGACGTCGACACCGACCGCGAGATCGGCGTCAGGTCGGTCCCGGCCCGCTTCGGCATCCCGGCCGCGATCTGGGGCGCCCGAGCCTGTCACGCCGTCACCACGGCCCTGTTCGTCTGGTACGCCCTCGCCACGGACGCGGGTGTCTTCTTCTGGCTGGGCCTGCTGGTCGTCGCGGGCGCGTTCGTCTACGAGCACACCATCGTCCGGCCGCACGACCTGTCCCGCCTGGACAGGGCGTTCTTCTCCACGAACGGCTTCATCGGCATCAGCCTCTTCGTGTGCGCGCTCATCGACCTCCTGGTGCGCGGCCTCACGGTGTAGGGCCTGTCCGGCGGGTCAGGCCGCGGACGCGCGGGTTCCGACCGCACATCCGCGCCATCGCCGCCTGCCGCCTGCCGCCTGTCGTCGGTTTGCGCTTGTCGGTTGTCGGTCGTCGACTCCCCCGCTCCCGACGTCGACGCGAGCGGGGGACCCCGATCGCGTCGACGCCCTCCGTCGCCTGGCGGCCGCACCCACCGGACCCCGCTCACCAGCCGGAACGAGCCGCCGCTGCCCTCCTGCGGCCCGCTCCGCCGGACAGGCCCTGGTCCGGTCCGGACCACCTCCCCGTTCGCCGGTACGCTCAGGGTGTGAACGCAGGAGAAAAGCAGCGCGTGCCTTGGATCGTGGGGGTGTCCGGGGCGTCCGGTACGCCCTATGCCGCCGCCGTGCTGCGCGCGCTGCTCGCCGGGGGCGAGAGCGTGGACCTGGTCGTCAGCCGGGCCTCGCGGCTCACGCTGCTCGACGAGACGGGGATCTCGTTCCGGGACGCGCACTGGCGGGACGACCTGCGCAACTGGCTCGCGCGGGGCGCCGACGGGAAGCCGGACACCTTCGACGTCGACGTGGACTCGGACGCGGTGCGGTACTGGGCCGCCGGTGACCTGGCGGCGGGGCCGTCGTCGGGGTCGTACGCCACGAAGGGGATGCTGATCGTGCCCGCCTCGACGGCCTGTGTCGCGGGCGTCGCGCTCGGGCTGTCCAAGGACCTCCTCCAGCGGGCGGCGAGCGTGACGCTCAAGGAGCGCCGCACGCTCGTCGTCGCCGTCCGGGAGACCCCGCTGAGCGGGCAGACCCTGCGGCACCTCGTCGCCCTGGACGACGCGGGCGCGAGCGTCGTACCCGCCTCTCCGGCCTTCTACGCGGGCGCCACCCACATCCAGGACCTGGTCGACTTCGTCGCCGGCCGGGTCCTCGACGCGGCGGGCGTGGCGCACGGCCTCTACCGCCGCTGGAAGGGCGAACTGGGCGGCGGCGCACGCCCCGCCTGAGCGACCAGGGACAGCGGCGACGGTGGCGGGCAGCGGTAACCACCAGCACCACTTTCAGTAACTCTCAGACCTCTTCATCGGAAGGCTCGATCGCATGGACGCGGTGGACAGGCAGCTCATCCAGGCCCTGAGGGAGAACGGCCGGGCCTCCTACGCGGAGCTGGGGCGCCTCGTCGGTCTGTCGGGACCCAGCGTCACCGACCGCATCAACCGGTTGGAGGCGGCCGGCGTCATCACGGGCTACCGGGCCACGGTGAACGCCGCCTCGCTCGGCCTGGGCGTCACCGCCCTCATCGGCATCTCCCTCTCCGACGCCGCCGACCACGAGGACGTGGCCGCGCGGATGAAGGACCTCAGCGAGATCGAGGACTGCTGGTTCATCGCCGGTGACGACTCGTTCATGCTCAAGGTCCGGGCGAACGACGTCGACGGACTGGAGAAGATCATCCGCCGGCTGTCCGGCACGAAGGGCGTGTCCCGCACGCGTACGACGATCGTGCTCTCGACGAAGTGGGAGAACCGGGTCGGGGAGCTTCCCGAAGAGGTCTGACCGGCCGGGCGCGTGCGGCGCCGTTCGGGGGCACCACCCGCCCGAAGGGCGGGGGCGTACGGTTGACGAAGTCTGTCTCAGGGCGAAACGGAAGAGGTAGCGGCATGGACGTCGGGCTCAAGCGCGAGCTGGAGCAGAAGGTCGGGGCCGGTGAGCGGCTGACCCGCGAGGACGGCATCGCGCTGTACGAGTCGGACGACCTGGCCTGGCTGGGCGGACTCGCACACGAGGTGCGGACGCGGAAGAACGGCGACGTCGTCCACTTCAACGTCAACCGCCACCTCAACATGACGAACGTGTGCACGGCCTCCTGCGCGTACTGCTCCTTCCAGCGCAAGCCGGGGGAGAAGGACGCGTACACGATGCGCATCGAGGAGGCCGTCAAGCTCGCCAAGGCGATGGAGTCGGAGAACCTCACCGAGCTGCACATCGTCAACGGCCTGCACCCGAACCTGCCGTGGCGCTACTACCCGCGCTCCCTGCGCGAGCTGAAGGCCGCCCTGCCGCACGTGTCCCTGAAGGCCTTCACGGCGACGGAGATCCACCACTTCGAGACGATCTCGGGTCTGTCGGCGTCGGAGATCCTGGACGAGCTGATCGACGCGGGCCTGGAGTCGCTGACCGGCGGCGGCGCGGAGATCTTCGACTGGGAGGTCCGCCGGCACATCGTGGACCACCGCACGCACTGGGAGGACTGGTCGCGGATCCACCGCCTGGCGCACGAGAAGGGTCTCAAGACCCCGAGCACCATGCTGTACGGCCACATCGAGGAGCCCCGCCACCGCGTGGACCACGTCCTGCGGCTGCGCGAACTCCAGGACGAGACCGGCGGCTTCCAGGTCTTCATCCCGCTCCGCTACCAGCACGACTTCGTGGACATGAAGGACGGCAAGGTCCGCAACCGCCTTCAGGCCCGTACGCAGATGGCGACCGGCGCGGAGGCCCTCAAGACCTTCGCGGTCTCGCGCCTGCTCTTCGACAACGTGCCGCACGTCAAGGTCTTCTGGGTCATGCACGGCGTCCAGACCGCCCAGCTCGCCCTCCAGCACGGCGCGGACGACATGGACGGCTCGGTCGTCGAGTACAAGATCACGCACGACGCCGACAACTACGGCACCCCGAACAAGCTCACCCGCGAAGACCTCCTCGACCTCATCCGGGACGCCGGCTTCCGCCCGGTCGAACGCAACACGCGCTACGAGATCATCCGCGAGTACGACGCCCCGGACCCGGCGCGCAGGGAGTCCCCGCAGCCGATGCGGCTCTGACCTGGGGCGGGGTCGGGCGCAGTGGGCCGGATGCCCGCGTGGAGGTAAGGATTACAATTCCCCAGTGTCCCTTACCTTCACGCTCGACCCCGCCGTCACCCCCGAGCTGCGCGACGGCATCCTGGACCTCTGGACGGACGTCTCCAACGCGGGCGGGGCCGTGGGTTTCGTGCCGCCGGTGACCCGTGAGACGGTCCGCCCGGAACTCGTCCGCCACCTCGTGCAGATGGCCGAGGGCCGCACCCGCCTCCTCGTGGGCCGGGACGAGACCGGCGAGGTGGCCGCGGCCGCGTTCCTCACCGCCAACACGCACCGCCTGATGACCCACTGGCTGTGGCTGTACACGGTGATGGTCCACCCCCGCCACCAGGGCAAGGGCTACGGCCGCGACCTGCTCTCCGCCGCCGAGGCGGCGGCCCGCACCTTCGACGGCATCGACGCGATACGGCTCACCTGCCGGGGCGGCCTGGGCCTGGAGCGCTTCTACGCGTCCTGCGGATACAAGGAGGTCGGCCGGGTGCCGGACGCGATCAGGGTGGCCCCGGGCGACGACCGCGACGACGTCACGATGCTGCTGCCCCTGACCTGACGGACACCCGGTCCCGTACCCGCCCCGCCCCCGCCCCGGCCGCGGGATCGGAAGCCGGGCGTGCTTCACTGGACGGTGCCCGTTCGGGACCTTCGGGATCTTCGGGACCTACGGACCTCCCCCGGAGGGGGGACCTTCAGAGACGGAAGAGTGGATTTAGGGATGCTTCGCTACTCGCTGATGCGCCTCGGTGTCTTCGTGGGCTGCCTCGCGGCCGTCTGGGGACTCGTCTACTTCGGTGTCTTCCCGCGCGGCCTGGGCGACTCCAACGGCATGTGGATCGTCCTGCTGTCGCTGGTGCTCTCCGCCCCGCTCAGCTTCGTCCTGCTGCGCAAGGAGCGTGACCGCGCCTCGGAGACGGTCGTGCGGCGCGTGGACCGGCTGAAGGCGGGCCTGGAGTCCAACCGCTCCCAGGAGGACGAGGCGGTCGACTCGGCCCACGCGCAGGGGCAGCCCTCGTAGCCTCTGTTCCCCGATGGGGAAGTGCGTCGAGTTCCGCGGCGGTCACGGAGGCGTCCACGGCGACGGCGTGGGCGGCCGGGGCCGCGAGCCTCTCGATCGGCCGCCATGGCTCCCGGTCCACCAGCGGCAGAAGGACACGCCCCGGACGCGCGCATCGATTCCACGGCATCTCGTGCGCGGGGGGCACGATCTGGTGCTCCGAGGTCACGTCCGGTTCCCGCCCTCACCGGTGGCCCAGGTGCGGGCGCGCCCTACCTGTGGGACCGGCGCCGCGCGGTGACGACCGTCGTCCCCCGGCCAACTCGGGCGGAGTCAGGGCTTCGCAGGAGAGTTCGACCCCGGCGGCCCCAACTAGTCTTTGCCCATGGGTGCCGTGAAGACCAAGCGGATGCCGCGTGCCGTCCGTGAGCAGCAGATGCTCGACGCCGCCGTGGAGACCTTCGGGAGGCGCGGCTACATGGCCGCGTCGATGGACGAGATCGCCGAACTGGCGGGCGTGTCCAAGCCGTTGGTCTACCTCTACCTGAACTCCAAGGAAGACCTGTTCACCGCGTGCATACGGCGCGAGGCGGAGGCGCTCGTCGGCGCGGTGCGCGCGGGCGTGGACACCGCCCTGCCGGCCGACCGCCAGCTCTGGGGCGGCCTGCTGGCGTTCTTCGCGCACACCGGCCGCCATCCGCACGCCTGGTCCGTCCTGCACATCCAGGCCCGTACGCACGGCGAGACCTTCGCCGCCGAGGTCGTGGCGATGCGCGCGGAGATCGTGGCGTTCGTGACCCAGCTGATCGTGGTCGCCGCCCGCGAGGCACACCGTGACCCGGACCTCCCCGAACGGGAGGTGTCGGGTCTGGCCGAGGCCCTGGTGGGTGCCGCCGAGTCCCTGGCCGCCTGGGCGAACACCGCCGATTCGGTCACCCCCCGCCAGGCGGCGACGACGCTGATGAACTTCGCGTGGGCCGGCCTCGGCAACCTCATGGCCGGCCGTCCCTGGACCCCACCGGAGTCCTGAACCGGGGCGTTCGGTCAGGCCGGTGCCACCGCCTCCACCCGCCCCCTCACATGCATCCGCTCTCCGTCGTCCCCCGCCCCCCGCAGCTCGAACCGCCCCTCGTCCGCCGCGAAGGACACGGCCCCCGGCAGCAGGACGGCGCCCGGAAATCGACGGCGACGTGCGCCGCGGCCGGGGTCCCGTGCGCGGCGAGGCAGCGGGCCGCGGTCCACATGCCGTGGGCGATGGCACGGGGGAAGCCGAAGAGGCGGGCGGTGAGCGGGGAGAGGTGGATGGGATTGCGGTCCCCGGACACGGCCCCGTACCGCCGCCCCACATCCGCACCGAGCCGCCACTCGTCGACGACGGGAAGGGAAGGCCCGGCCACGGGAAGGGAAGGCCCGGCCACCGGAGGGGCGGCACCGGCCACCGGAAGCGGCGGTTCCACACCTCCCGCAGCCTGCTCGGGGACCTGCCCACCCGTCCGGTGCCGGGCCAGATACGTACTCTCCGACTCCCACACCACCTCCCCGCCCTCCCGCAGTACGGTCACGACGACCGCCTCCGTGCCGCGCCGGTGCGGGGCCAACCGGTCTACGTGGACGGCGAGTTCGTAGGTCGTCCCGGTGGCCGGGAGGTTCCGGTGCCGGGTCAGTGAGATCGACGTGTGGACGAGGCCGAGCAGCGGCAGGGGGAACGCGCGGCCGCTCATGACGCGCATGGCCAGCGGGAAGCCCAGGACGTGCGGGTAGGTGATCGGGAGGGCGTCGTCGCCGGTGGGGAAGCCGCAGACCCGCTCGTAGGCGGCGAGCCGGGCCAGGTCGACGCGCAGGCCGGGCAGGACGAGCCGGCCCCCGGAGAAGACGGCGCCGGGCCGGGGTCGCTTGAAGGGCGACAGGAGCGCACCGCGGGCGAACGACGGGCCGAGGGCCGGGGGCGCGGAGAGCGGCGGGTTCGTCACCGGGCCCGCTCCTCGCCGCCGGGACGCGTGTTCCGGTCGGTCATGTCCATCTCTCCCACCCCTCGCCTACTCAGCCGAACGACCTTACTGTGGAGTAAGGTTACCGCCGGTAAATTTATCGGCAAGCCCACTCGGCGACCCGTGGTCACCCCGCCGCCGGCGAACCTGAGGGTCACTCACGAACCCCTGGAGGTTGCACATCCCCAGCCCATGAACGCCCCCGAACCCGCACAAGCCCCACACGTCAGCCACGTACGATCCCCTTCCTGACCGGGGGTAACCCCTTTCTGCGGTTCCGTCCCGGTTGAACGCCTCGACGTCCGAGGCACGTACCTCATGCAGCAAGCAGTTCCTTCGCTGCACGCCCAGGGAGCCGCCCGTGTCCACCCCGTATTCATCCTCGACGCCGGCCTTCGCCGGTTACGACGCTCCCCCCGCCCTCGTGGAACCCGAGACCCGCAGGCTGGACGGCGTCGTGAGGGAGGCGTCGATGCCGGTGTTCGCGCGCCCGATGACGTACGGCTCGCTCGCGGAGCTGCCGTTCGACAACGCGGGAGCGGCCCCCGACGCCGTGGTCCTCAGCCGCAGGGACGCGGAGGGCCGGTGGACGGACGTGACGGCCCAGCAGTTCGCCGCCGAAGTCCTCGCGGTGGCCAAGGGGTTGATCGGGGAGGGGCTCGCGCCGGGCGACCGGATCGCCATCATGGCCCGTACGACCTACGAGTGGACGCTGCTCGACTTCGCCGCCTGGGCGGCCGGACTGGTCACCGTCCCCGTCTATCCGACCTCCTCCGTCTTCCAGACCCGGTGGATCCTCCAGGACTCCGGCGCGGTCGCCCTCGTCACCGAGACGCTCGGGCAGGCGGCGGCCATCGGCCCCGAACGCGACCGGCTGCCCGACCTGCACCACATCTGGGTGATCGAGAAAGGGCATGTGGACCGCCTCGCCGAACTGGGTGAGCAGCACGTCCCGGAGGCCGAAGTCGAGGTCCGGCGGGGCATGTTGGTCCCGGACACCCTCGCCACCCTCGTCTACACCTCGGGCACCACCGGCCGCCCCAAGGGCTGCGCGCTCACCCACGGGAACTTCTTCGCCGAGGTCGACAACGCGATCGAGCTGCTCTACCCGGTCTTCAAGTCGTCCACCGACGACCTCTCCGTGCTCCTCTTCCTCCCCATGTCCCACGTCTTCGGCCGGATGGTCGCCATCGCCTGCATCCGCGCCCGCGTCCGCCTCGGACACGCCCCCAGCCTCAAGGCCGACAAGCTGATCCCGGACCTGGCCGCGTTCAGACCCACCTGCCTGCTCGCCATCCCGTACATGCTGGAGAAGATCTTCAACACGGCCCGCGCGAAGGCGGAGGCGAGCGGCAAGGTGTCCACCTTCGACCGGGCGGTGAACACGGCCATCCGCTACGGCGAGGCCGTCGAGGCCCACAACGCCGGCACCGGAAGCGGTCCCGGTGCCACCCTCCGCGCGGCCCGCGCCCTCTACGACCCGCTGGTCTACCGCCGCATCCGCAACGCGATGGGCGGCCGGGTCCGGCACGCCATCTGCGGCGGCTCCCCGCTGGGCCGCCGCCTCGCCGCGTTCTACGCCGGCGCGGGCATCGAGATCTACGAGGGCTACGGCCTCACCGAGACGACGGGCGCCTCGACCGTCACCCCTCCCATGAAGCCCCGCCTGGGCACGGTCGGCTGGCCGCTGCCGGGCACGAAGATCCGCATAGCCGCCGACGGCGAGATACTCATCGCCGGTGACCACGTCCTGCGCGGCTACTGGGACCCGGCGGCGGGCGGAGTCGTCCCCGCCGCCCCCGACGGCTGGCTCGCCACCGGCGACATAGGCGAACTCGACGACGAGGGCTACCTCACGATCACCGGCCGCAAGAAGGAGCTGATCATCACCTCCGGCGGCAAGAGCGTCGCCCCCGCCCCACTGGAGAACTGGCTGCGCTCGCACCCCCTGATCTCCCAGGCCATGGTCCTCGGCGACGGCCGCCCCTACGTCTCCGCCCTGCTCACCCTCGACCCCGACGGCCTCACCCACTGGCGCCAGATGAACGGCAAGCACCCCGTCCCCGTCGAACTCCTCATCGGTGACGACGAGTTGAACGAGGTCCTCCAGCGGGCCATCGACGAGGCCAACAAGCTCGTCTCCCGCCCCGAGTCGATCCGCCGGTTCGCCGTCCTGCCCCGCGACTTCACCGAGGCGGAGGGCCACCTCACGCCCTCCATGAAGCTCCGCCGGGAGGCGGTCCTGCGCGACTTCGCCGACGACGCGGAAGCGCTGTACCGGCAGTAATCGGTTCACGGAACAGGTCTGCGGCCGGGGAGGATGGCGCCCGTGAACGCCATCGAGTTCTTCCACTACCCCTGGGCCGAGAGCCCGGCCCACCCGGACCACCTGGTGTGGGGAGTCAGAGTGGACGGCACGGACCTGCGCACGCTCGTCGGCGAGGCGACCCACCCGCTGTGGCGCGCCGAACTGGCGGGCGAGTTCGACGACGAGGCCGAGGACGAGAAGGAGACCGCCGAGCAGGTCCGCGTCCAGCACGACGGCCTCGGCGTCCCCGAGTTCCAGGACCACTTCCGCACCGCCGGGGACACCGTCCCCCTGCTCGGCTGCTCCTGCGGCATCTGGGGCTGCTGGCCCCTCATGGCCAAGGTCACCCTCACCCCCACGACGGTGACCTGGTCGACCTTCCGCCAGCCGTACCGGGAGGAGTGGGGGGAACTCGCCCTGGGTCCCTACGAGTTCCCCCGAGAGGCCTACGAGTCCGCGGTGGGCGCTCCGCTGGTGCTGGGGGAGGACCCGCTGCCGTAGGGGAGGAACTGGGCCCAGGCGGCGGGGGAGAGGGCCAGGGCGGGCCCGGTGGGGTTCTTGGAGTCACGGACGTGGATGGTGTGGGGGCAGGCGGCGAGTTCTAGGCATTCGCCGCCTTCGCCGTCGCTGTAGGTCGACTTGCGCCAGGTGTAGGCGACTTCGAGGCACTCCCCACCTTCGCCGCCGCTGTAGCTGGACTTCAACCAGTTGAGTTCTGGGCTGTTCACAACTCCCCCAGCTTCTTCTCGATCAGCGCCCGGGACTCGGCGGGCGGCAGGGCCATCGCCCGCATGATCCCATAGCGCTCGACGATTGTTCGGACCTCTTCGGCGTCCGTGATCAAGCGTGGGTACCCCTGGACCTCGGTGTACGCCACCTGAGGATGCCTCTTTGGCGTGAGCAAGTTGAACCCACCGTCCATGTTGGGGTGTTGCTCGATGCCGGTGGGCATCACCTGCATCTCCACGTTCCGCAGGTTCCCGATGCGAAGCAACTGCTTCAACTGTGTTTCCCGGACAGACTTGCCGCCGATGGGCCGGTCCAGGACAACTTCCTCCAGCACGAAACTGCACACGGGCACAGGCCACTTGTCGAGAACCTGCTGACGAGCCATCCGGTCGGCAATGCGCTTCTCGATCGTCTCCTCGTCGAGCAGCGGCCGTTGGCGTGAGAACACCGCCCGTGCGTAGTCCTCCGTCTGCAACAGGCCCGGCACACCTTGGTTGGCGTAGAAGTGCAGCTCGCGGGCCTCCGCTTCCAAGGCGGCGTAACTCCGGTACCACTCCGGATGCCGCGTCCGTGCCCTGCTCATCGCCTCCCGCACCTCGGGGATCGCGTCCAGCAGCATCCCCCCGGCGTCCAAGAGCGCGTCCGCCTTCTCCAGCACCTCCGGCCGATGAGCCGTACTCCCCGCTCCATCGACGAGATGCATCCGGGCCGTACCCGACCAGCACCCCGAACTCCTTCTGCGTGAGCCCCTTCCGCTCACGCAGCCGCTTCATCATCTTGCCGAGAGCCGTGAACAGCCCCGTCGTCCCGTCAGCCTCCGCCGGTGTCTCCGGCCTCCGCTCGCGTTCTTCCTGCATGTCACCCCACCGCCTTCGCACTTGCCCGTGGTCGCGCCGACGCCCCGTACTCGTATCCCGGCGCAGCCGTACAGCTACGGAGAGTCGCGAAGTCGCCCCTGGTCAGGGTAGAGACAACGGACCACGCTCAGTGACGTGAACTCCGAAATCTCCACCCAGATCTCCACCCCCCTCGGGGAGCTGACCCTCCGCCTCAGCTCCACGCCGAGGGGTGCCCGGCTGGCCCGGCGGATGACGGCGCAGCAGCTCGACGCCTGGGGACACCCGCACGACGGGGACGCCAACCACGCGGCGCAGCACGTCGTCGCCGAGCTGGCCGCGAACGCCGTGACGCACGGCCGGGTGCCGGGACGGGACTTCGAGCTGCGGCTGCTGCTGCTCCCGGAGGGCACGCTGCGTGTCGAGGTGAGTGACACGCGAGGCGACCGGGAACTGCGGATCGTGACGGACCCGGACGCGGAGGGTGGCCGGGGCCTGGTGCTGGTCGCCGTACTCGCGAGGACGTGGGGCGTCGACGAGCGGGACGTGGGCAAGACGGTCTGGGCCGAGATCCCGCTCACGGCTCACGGGAAACGCGTGTGAGGGAAGGGCGCTTCGTCCAGGGCTTCACCAGGGAAGGAGAGGGACCGCTCGCGGCCCGGCGCCGACCTTCGGACACCTGGCCGCGCCGGACCTCGCGGGGGCTCTCTAGGCGCGGGCAACCAGGTAGGCCTGCGGCACCTTCTCGTCGAGTTCGGGCTCCGGTGCGCGGACCGTCCGGGACCGTACGGAGAAACCGGCTTCGGACAGCAGCTCGGCCATCCCCTCCGGCGTGCGGCGGTGGAAGTCCAGGGAGACCGGGTGGCCCCAAGGCCGTTCGAGGTGCCTGGGCTCGTCGCCGACCTGGAAGGCGAGCAGGGCGTGGCCGCCGGGCTTGAGGACACGCCGGAACTCGGCGAAGAGGCGGGGGAGCCGGTCCGCGGGCGTGTGGATGGACGAGTACCAGGAGACGACCCCGTCCAGGGAGCCGTCCTCGTGCCCCAGCTCCAGCATCGAGCCCCGCTCGAACCGGATACCCGGATTCTCCCGCCGTGCCACCGCCAGCATCGACTCCGACAGATCCAGCCCGGACATGGACAGCCCCAGCGACGCGAGGTGCCCGGTCACCCGCCCCGGCCCGCAGCCGAGATCGGCCACCTTCCCGCCCACGCCGACGAGTTCGGCGTACAGCGCGAACACGGCCCGGTCCCAGGGGAGCTTCGCGTGCAGGTCACGGAAGCGGTCGGCGTAGTCCTCGGCGATGGCGTCGTAGAAGGTGCGGGTGGCGGTGAGGAAATCGGAGGCTTCGGTCATGCGCGGGACCGTAACCGGTGCCACTGACAGCCCCGTTCCCCCTTAGAGCGTCCGCCGGTAGGGCCTATTTGGCGCAACTGGCAGGTTGAGGCAGCGAAGATTCGTTACGCAGGGTAGTGGCTGGAGGTT
>NZ_MPOH02000019.1:608688-665396 GCF_001896135.2 Streptomyces phaeoluteigriseus | reverse complement strand
GACCGAGGCGGGAGGGATGGGCGGGTGGCTAGCGTTCCGGTATGGAGATCATCGAGCCGCTTCGCGGCCCTCGGCAGCGCAGAGCGGACGTCCTGGACCGGCTGGAACGGGAGATCGACATCTGGGTGGCCACGGCCGGACCGGACGGCGTGCCGTGTCTCGTCGCGCTGTGGTTCGTCTGGGACGGGGAGTGTCTGTGGCTGTCGACACGGCTCACCAACCCCACCGGCCGCAATCTCCGGGACGGCGGCCGGCCCGGCTGGCGTTCGGGGACACGCGGGACGTGGTGCTGATCGACGGGGACGTGACGGTGTACGCGGGAGATGAGGTGCCGGCCGCGGCCGTGGAGGCGTTCGCCGCGAAGACGGGGTGGGATCCTCGCTCGGACGGCGCGGCGTACGCCTTCTTCCGGGTGCGGCCACGTGACGTGCAGGCCTGGCGGGAGGAGCGCGAGCGTGCGCGGGCGGCATGTGATGCGCGAGGGGTGTGGGCCGTGTAGCCGTACCGACGCCCCCGGACGTCGCCCTCAGCCCGCCTTCGCGTGGGCATCGTTTCAGGCGGTCCAGCTCTTGGGTTCGTCGGCCGGAGGGGGCCCGCCGCCGCGTTTCGCGCGAGGTGCGCGCTGTGGCCGACGCCGAGGTCGACCGCCCCGCGTCGGACGGCGGTCGACCGGTCACGGTCGACCGGTCACGGTCGCCCGGTGTGGCGACGTGGAGGGCGGCGTCGCCCGTCGACCTCATCGCGCCGGAGCCGACGCGGCCGACGGGCGTGTCGCCCGGTCTCCAGGGGCCTGCGGCGTCCGCGGTGACGGCTTCCCAGGTCATCGGCGGAGCCTCGCGCACACCGTCCGGGTCAGCAGTACAGATTCCCGCCGGGGGAGACGCCGAGGATCTGCGCGAACTGCTGGTACTTGGTGACCCGGCTCTGCACCTGCGCCGGGTTCTTGCCGTCGCACTCCAGGGAGCCGTTGATGGAGCGGATGGTCTGGCCGAAGCCGGCGCCGTTGACCATGGCGTTGTGGGGGGTCATGGTGCCGGGGCCGTTCTGGGTGTTCCAGTACCACAGGCCCGTCTTCCAGGCCACGGCCGCGTCGTTCTGCACCAGCCAGGGGTTGTTGAGGAGGTCGAGGCCCAGTGCGTCGCCCGCCGCCTTGTAGTTGAAGTTCCAGCTGAGCTGGATGGGGCCGCGCCCGTAGTACGCCGCCTGGCCGGCCGGGCAGCCGTAGGGCTGGCTCCAGTCGCAGTAGTGCGGGTAGTTGGCGGTGTTCTGCTCGACGATGTGCACCAGCCCGCCGGTCTCGTGGCTGACGTTGGCGAGGAAGGCCGCGGCCTCCTGCTTCTTGGTCGTGTCGCTGCCGGTGTTGGCGAAGCCGGGGTAGGCCTTGAGGGCGGCCGTGAGGCCGCTGTAGGTGTAGAAGGAGTTCCGGCCCGGGAACATCTGGTTGAACTGCGCCTCGGTGACCACGAAGGTGCCGACGGGCGTCCCCGGGCCGTTGTCGCAGGCGTACGGCTCCCAGTACCAGGTGCTGATGACGGGGTCGTAGCCCGGGTTGTCGTGCTCGGCGATGTAGGCCTTGCCGTCGGTGTAGCGGACGATGTCACCGGTGCGGTAGGCCTTGCCCGCCACCCAGTTCGGGTAGCTCGAACAGGTGGCGGCGGACGCGCTCGTGGCCGGCAGGAGCACCGGTACGGCGCTGGAGAGGACGAGTGCGGTCACGACCGCGGAGATACGGCGCCTCGACACGGGATCAACTCCTTCGCGGGGCACGGCCGTCCCCGGCGCGGGCAGGGCGGAGCCCGGCCTGGTGCGCGTGCCGGTGGGACCGGTCGCGGCGCGGGGGCGGCCGTGGTGGGGGGTGTGGAGCCACACTCAACCGCTTTGGTCTGTACCAGTCAAGGGTGTAGACCAGTCAACCCGGCCGGAGCACGGCCGGGTCGGCTGCCTGGATGCTCCCGGGCGCTCCGTCCCGCACCGGAGTCGCGCCCGGGTTCGGCTCAGCTCAGCGGCTTCTCCAGCACCGCCTTGCGGTGGCTGAACGTCTCCATCGAGTACCGGCCGTGGTAGTTGCCCATGCCGCTCTCCCCCACTCCTCCGAACGGCAGGTCGGGGACGGTGAGATGAGCCAGCGGCAGGCCGTGGCCCAGGCCCCCGGAGGAGGTCTCGGCGGCGATGCGCGCGCGGGTCTCCTCGGACTCGGAGAAGACGTACAGCGCGAGGGGCTTGTCGCGGTCGTTGATGAACCTGATCGCCGCGTCGAGGCCGTCGGCGGTCACGATCGGCAGGATCGGGCCGAAGATCTCCTCCCGCATGACGGGCGAGGCGGGGTCGACATCGGCGAGGACGGTCGGCGCGATGTACTTGTCCGCACGGTCGCTGTTCCCGCCGACCACGACCCGGCCGGAGCCGAGCAGGCCGGTGAGCCGGTCGAAGTGGCGCTCGTTGATGATCCGGCCGTACTCGCCGGAGGTCTGCGGGTCGGCACCGTGGACCTTCTCGACGGCCTCAGCGAGAAGGGGTTCCAGCGCGGCGGCGGTCTCGGGGTCGGTGAGGACGTAGTCGGGGGCGACGCAGGTCTGGCCGGCGTTGAGGAACTTGCCGCGGGCCAGCCGGTCGGCGACGACGGCGAGGTCGGTGCCGCGGTCGACGAACGCCGGTGACTTGCCGCCGAGTTCGAGGGTCACCGGGGTGAGGTGCTCGGCGGCGGCGCGCATCACGACGCGGCCGACGGTGCCGTTGCCGGTGTAGAAGATGTGGTCGAAGCGCTCGGCCAGCAGGGCCGTGGTCTGCGGGATGCCGCCCTCAACGACGGCGACCGCGTCGGTGTCGAGGTACGCGGGCAGCAGCCGGGCAAGGGCCGCCGAGGTCGCCGGGGCCAGTTCGCTGGGCTTGACGAGGACGGCGTTGCCCGCCGCCAGGGCGCCGACGAGCGGGGCGAGCAGCAGCTGGGCGGGGTAGTTCCAGGGGGCGATGACGAGGACGACGCCGAGCGGGTCGTACTGGGTCCAGGCGCGGGCGTCGGCGCCGAGGTGCGCGGGGACCGGGGCGGGCTCGGAACGCAGCCAGTCGTCGAGGTGGTCGAGGGTGTGGTCGATCTCGCGGACCGTGAAGTCGATCTCGGTGCGGTAGGCCTCCGTGACGCTCTTGCCGAGGTCGGTGTGGAGGGCGGCTGCCAGGTCGGCGCCTCGTTCCGTGAGCATCTCGCGCAGTCGGCGCAGCTGTCCGGTGCGCCAGGCGGCTGGCTTGGTGCGTCCGGTGCGGAAGGTGGCGCGCAGCCGGGCGACGACGTCGGCGGGCTGCTCGGGGGTGGCGGTGGTCACGGGTGCCTCGCTGGTGGTGCGCGGGCTTCTCAGCCCTGGGTTCAGGGAGCGAGCGGTCGACTCGGCCCACTCGATGTATATACCAACCTTTCATGAGCCGAAATACATTCCCCTCCTCGACCGTCACCTTGCGTGAGGTGGCCGCTACACGCGTGCCGACGCGTCCAGCGTCCCGGCGAGGGGGCCCCGCAGCGTCCGCAGCAGTTCCTCGTCGCCGTCGCCGGCGTCACGCGCGGGTCAGGCGGTGCGCGCGGCCCGGTCGACGCGCTTCCGGTAGTCCTGGCCGCGCGGGGTGAGGTGGGTCCGGGGCATCGCCGTGCCGCGGTGCCCCTTCACCTCCTGCACGAACGCCACACCCCCGGATCGACACCCCGCGCGGCGGCACAGGAAGAATCGTGTCCATGACCGCACCGCACCCGCTCGTCACCCGGGCCCGGCACCTCGCCCGCACGCTCCTCGCCCCGCACGCCGAAGAGGTGGACCAGTCGGAGGTACCCGCCGGTCATCTCGCGGAGATCCGGCGCTCGGGCCTGCTCGGGGTGAACGCGCCGACGGAGTACGGCGGCTCGGCGGCGCCCGCGTCGGTGGTGCGGGAGACGGCGGAGATCCTCGCCGGGGCCTGCTGCTCGACCTGGTTCGTGCAGACGCAGCACCACACACCGGTGCTGACGCTGGCCAGGAGCGCGGGCCCGGTCCGCGAGCGGCTGCTGGGCCCCTTGTCCCGCGGTGAGCTGCTGTCGGGTGTGGCGTACGCCCATCTGCGCGCGTATCCGAGGACGCCGGTGCGGGTGACGCGGGACGGGGACGGGTGGCGCTTCGACGGGCGGGTCCCCTGGTACACGGGGTGGGGGCTGAACGACGTGATGCTGCTGGCCGGGGTGACCGACGCCGACGAGGCGCTGTTCGCCTTCACCGAGGCGCGCGAGCAGCCGGGGCTGCGGGCGTCGCCGCCGATGCGGCTGACCGCGCTCACCGCGGCCCGCACCGTCTCCCTGGAGCTGGACGGGTTCCGGCTGCCGGAGGAGGCGGTGGCCCTGCGGACGCCGTTCGCCCGGTGGGCGGCCACGGATCGGCCGAAGACGGTGGCCGCGAACCCGGCGGTGTTCGGCGTGGCGGAGACGGCCCTCGCCCTCCTGGACGAGGACACGGCGGCTCCGCTGCGCGCCCGCCTCACGGAGGTTCGCGACCGGGCCTACGCGCTGGCGGACCACCCGGTCGCCGACGAGCACCTGGACGAGCGTCTGGCGCTCAGGGTCCGGGCGTACGAGGTGCTGCACGCGGCGACGACGGCAGCGGTGGTGGCGGGCGGCGGCCGTTCCCTGTCGCTGGCGAACCGGGCCCAACGGCTGGCGCGCGAGGCCCTGTTCCTCATGGTCCAGGGCCAGACGCCGCAGTCACGCGGGGCCCACCTCGACGCCCTGGTCGTCCGGGGTCAGCCGGCGAACGGTACCTGCACGCAAGCCCCCAGCTCCCCCGCCGGATGCCTCCACAGCCCGTCCGCGGCCAGCCGGGGCAGCACCCCCTCGCCGAACCAGTAGGCCTCCTCCAGGTGCGGATACCCGGACAGCACGAACTCCTCGATGCCCAGTGCCGCGTACTCCTTGATCCGGTCGGCGACCTCCGTGTGGCTTCCCACCAGCGCGGTTCCCGCACCGCCCCGGACCAGCCCGATCCCGGCCCACAGGTTGGGGTGGATCTCCAGTCCGTTCCGGTCGCCGCCGTGCAGGGCGAGCATCCGCCGCTGTCCCTCGGACTCGCTGCGCGCCAGCCCCGCCTGGACGGAGGCCACGGTGGCGGGGTCGAAGCCGGCGAGCAGCCGGTCGGCCTCCGCCCACGCCGCCTCGGAGGTGTCCCTCGTGATGACGTGCAGCCGGATGCCGAACCGAAGGGTCCGTCCCTGCCGGGCCGCGAGCCCCCGGATCCAGGTGATCTTCTCCGCGACCCGCGCGGGCGGCTCGCCCCAGGTCAGGTACACGTCCACGTGCCGGGCGGCGATCTCGCCGGCGATCGGCGAGGAGCCCCCGAAGTACACCTCGGGGACGGGGTCCGGCACGCGCGCCAGCCTGGCGTCCTCGACCCGGAGATGCTCGCCCTCGAGGTCGACGGCCTTGCCCTCCCACAACTCCCGGACGATGTGGAGGAATTCGCCGGTACGGCGGTAGCGGGCGTCCTTGTCGAGGAAGTCGCCGTAGGCGCGCTGCTCATGGCTCTCGCCGCCGGTGACGACGTTCAGCAGGAGCCGTCCGCCGGTCTGCCGCTGGAACGTCGAGGCCATCTGTGCGGCGAGCGTGGGCGAGACGAAGCCGGGCCGGAACGCGACCAGGAACTTCAGCCGTTCGGTGTGCCGGCTGACCATGGCGGTGGTCAGCCACGCGTCCTCGCACCAGGCGCCGGTCGGCGTCAGCGCTCCCTCGAAGCCGAGGTCCTCGGCGGCGCGGGCGATCTGGCTCAGATAGCCCACCGTCGGGGGGCGGTCCCGTCCGGACGCGGTGGCGGGGGTGCCGTGGCCGCCGCCGACGACATGACGGCTGTCGCCGTTGGTGGGCAGGAACCAGTGGAAGGTGAGGGACACGTGGGGTCTCCGATCAGCGATGTCCGACAGCCGGCTAGAGGAGGCCGTGGCGGGGCGGGCGGGTCCCGTTGAGCGCGTACCGGCCGATGTGCTGGAGCTTCCAGCGGGCCGGGTCGTGCAGGGTGTGGGTGCGGGCGTCGCGCCAGTGCCGGTGCAGGTTCAGGGCGTGCAGCGCCGAGCGGGTGCCGGACACCTCGAACAGGGCGCTCGCCACCTCCACGGCCGTCTGCGCCGCGTGCACCTTCGCGGCGGCGACGGCGACGGACGCCTCGGCGGCCGTGTCGTCGGTCAACCCGGCGCCCGCCGCGTCGACCGTGCGGGCGGCCTCCCGCAGGAGTGCCTCCGACGCCCTCAGCTGCACGGACAGCTCGCCGAAGCGCTGGATCAGCAGTGGATCCTCGGCGGCCGTCTCGACACCGCTCTCGAACCAGGGCCGGCTCTTGGTCCGCACGAACTCGGCCGCCTCCGCGAGGGCGCCCGCGGCGATGCCGGTGTCGATGGCGGCGTGCAGCAACTGGGCCACCGCGCCGTGGAGTTGCGGCCCCTCGAAGGTGAGGTGGTGGGGCAGGACCCGATCACCAGGGACCGGCACACCGTCGAGGCGGACGGTGCCACTGGCCGTCGTGCGCTGTCCCATGCCGTCCCAGTCGTCGACGACGGTGAGACCGGGTGCGCCGGCGGGCACGTAGGCGACGTGCAGCGTGTCGTCCTCGGCGCGGGCCAGGACCGGGATCCAGTCGGCGAAGAGCGCTCCGGTGGAGTAGTGCTTGACGCCGGTGAGGGTGTACGAGCCGTCGGGCCGCGGCGCCAGGCGGGTGCGGATGTCCTGGACGTGCCGGGTGCCCGCCTCGGACTGGGCGTTGCCGAAGCGGCGCCCGGCCAGCAGCTCGGCGAAGAAGAACTTCCGCTGTTCCTCGGTCCCCTGCCGGCGGATCACGTTGACGTAGGCGAAGTGGCTCTGCGGGATCTGCGCGAGGCTGCCGTCGACGGTGCCGAGCAGCCGGAGGATCTCCGCGAGGGTCACCGCGCTCACGTCCGCGCGCCGTGCTCGGCGGGGACGGTGACGGCGAGCAGGCCGGAGGCCGAGAGCCGGTCCAGCTCGGCTCGGGGCAGGCGACGTTCGGCGTCCCGCTCGGCGGCTCCGGTCCGGAACTCGTCGGCCAGGACGGCGGCGACGGCGAGGGCCTCCGCGTCGTCGGCGATCACATGCGCGCTCTCCTGGGCGGTCATGGTGGCCTCAGCTCGCCGCGGCCAGGTGCGGCGTACGGCCGAGGGCTGTGGAGAATTGGTCGACGACCTGGCCGAGGGCCTCGGCCGCGGCGGGGGCGACGGTCAGAGAGCCGTCCTCGTGGGCGGTGATGTCCTTGTCGAGGGTGAACCAGCCCTGCACGATGTGGGTCGCGCCCATCGAGTTCAGCACGGGCCGCAGGGCGTAGTCGATGGCGAGGACGTGCGCGACGGATCCACCGGTGGCGAGCGGCAGCACGGTCTTGCCGGTCAGCGCGTACTGGGGCAGCAGGTCGAGGAGCGCCTTGAGGACACCGGAGTACGACGCCTTGTAGACGGGCGTGCCCACCACGATGCCGTCGGCACGCGCGAACAGCTCGGCGGCCTCGACGATCGCGGGGTGACGGAAGTCAGCGCCGAGCAGGGCCTCGGCCGGGACGGTGCGCACGTCGAGCGGGACGACCTCGTGTCCCTGGGCGATCAGGCGCTGGTCGAGGTGGCGCAGCAGGCGGCCGGTGCGGGAGGTGGCGGAGGGGCTGCCGGAGACGGACAGGACGGTGGCCATGGGTCCTCTTTCGGGAGGAGGAGGGCGGGGGGGCCTCGGTGCGGGAGGCGCCCCCGGAGCGGTCAGGAGTACCAGGTGGGTTCGGGCAGTTCGCCCTCGAGGACCCAGCGGCCGACCTCGCGCCGCTTGTAGGCGACCGGATCGTGCAGGGTGTGGGTGCGGACGTTGCGCCAGAAGCGGTCGAGGCCCTCGGCGGTGGCGGTGGAGCGGGCTCCGGTCACCTCGAAGATGCGGCTGGAGATCTCCAGGGCGACGTCGGTGGCGCGGGCCTTGACCGCGGCCACCCGTACCTCGAAGTCGCCGCGGGCCCGGGCGGTGACCGCGTCGGGGTCCTCGTGCAGCTTCTGTCCCTCGGCGGCGACGGCGTCGGCGAGGGCCTCGACGGCCCAGAGCTTGGCGGTGAGGTCGCCGTAGATGTCGACGACGTAGGGCTCGTCGACCGCCCTCTCGTGGCCGCCGTGCAGCCAGGAGCGGGACTTGGTGCGGGTGTAGGTGGCGGCCGTCTCCAGGGCGCCGCCCGCGATACCGAGGTAGAAGTTGACGAACACCAGCTGGATGGTGGGGACGTTGAGGGTGTTGTAGGTGCGCGGCCGGAACACCTTGTCGACG
Source organism: Streptomyces phaeoluteigriseus (assembly GCF_001896135.2). Classification (GTDB taxonomy): domain Bacteria; phylum Actinomycetota; class Actinomycetes; order Streptomycetales; family Streptomycetaceae; genus Streptomyces; species Streptomyces phaeoluteigriseus. Next base: position 657,106 of record NZ_MPOH02000019.1, on the reverse strand, counting down.
TAGCCGGCGGCCGAGGACCAGGGGGTGCGGACCCCGTCGAGGGTGACGCTGCCGCTCTCGGTGAGGCGCTGGCCGATGTTGTCCCAGTCGTCGTGGAAGGTCAGGCCCTCGCTGTCGGAGGGCACGATGGCGAAGACGTGCTGGTCGGTGCCCTCGAGGACGCCTTCCAGGACGGTGACGTCGGAGACCCTGCTGCCGGTGGAGAAGGACTTGCCGCCGGTGAAGACGAGGTCGTCGCCGTCCTCGGTGACGGTGACGTCCTTGTCGCGCGGGTTGACGGCCCCGCCGAAGAACCAGCGGTTGCGCGCGGCCTCGGCCTCCACGTGCTCCCACTGTTCGCGGGTCCCGACGAGGCGGGCTGCCCAGTTCCACAGGTAGTGGTAGCCGAGGAGCTGGCCGATGGAGCCGTCGGCCTTGGCGATCTCGCGGACGACGCGGTAGGCGGTGGTCCACCGCTCGCCTCCACCCCCGTGCTCGACGGGGCCGAGCAGGGTGACCAGGCCGGCGTCCTTGAGGAGCTGGACCTCGGCGTGCGGGGCGGCGCCGGCCCGGTCGCGTTCGGCGGCGTCGGTGGCGAGGACGGCGGCCACCTCGGTGGCGCGGGCGATCCACTCGTCGGTGGTGGCCGGGGCGGGACGGGTCTGCCAGTCGGTGGGCGTGACGGTGCTCATGTTCGGTGACCTCTTTCGCAGTGCGGTGCGGTACGCGTGGAAGTGATCAGGCGTGGGCGGGCGCGGACTCGGCGTCGGATGCGGATCGGGATTCGGATTCGGCGTCCGGGAGCCCGGCCTCCAGTTCGCGTACGAGGGGCAGCACGCGCTTGCCGAAGTACTCGACCTCCTCGTGGTAGTGCAGGAAGCCGAGGAGCAGCAGGTCGACGCCGAGTCGGCGGTAGGCGACGATGCGTTCGGCGATCTGCTCGGGGGTGCCGATCAGGCCGGTACGAAAGCCGTCGTTGTACTGGACCAGGTCCTCGAAGGAGGAGTCCTGCCACATGCCCTTGCCGTCGGCGGTGGACTGCCCGGCCTGTTTGACGGCGGCGCCGAACCCCTCGACGGCCTCGCTGTCGGCCTTGGCGACGATCTCGCGGAGGGTGTCGCGGGCCTCGGCCTCGGTGTCGCGGGCGATGAGGAAGCCGTTGAGGCCGAACTTCGGTGCCCTGCGGCCCACCGCGGCGGCCGAGCGGCTGACGTCGGCGATCTGCTCGGTCACCCCGTCGAAGTCCTTGCCGTTGGAGAAGTACCAGTCGGAGACCCGGCCGGCCATGGCGCGGGCGGCGGTGGAGTTGCCGCCCTGGAAGATCTCCGGGTGGGGGCGCTCGGGCGTGTTCAGGGGCTTGGGCTTGAGGGAGAAATCGCGCAACCGGTAGAAGTCGCCGGCGAGTTCGGTGTGGTCCTCGGTCCAGATCTGGCGCAGGGCGCGGATGAACTCCTCGGAGCGGCGGTACCGTTCGTCGTGTTCCAGCCAGGGCTCGCCGAGGGCGGTGAACTCGCCCTTGAACCAGCCCGAGACGACGTTGACCGCGAAGCGGCCGCCCGAGAGGTGGTCGGCGGTGGCGCCCAGCTTGGCGAGGACGCCGGGGTGCCACAGCCCCGGGTGGACGGCGGCGATGACCTTCAGCCGTTGGGTGGCGAGCAGCAGGGCGAGGCTGAAGCTGGTCGACTCGTGCTGGTACTCGGCGCCGTAACTGGCCATGTAGCGGACTTGGCTGAGCGCGTACTCGAAGCCGTTGTTCTCGGCGAGGACGGCGAGTTCGCGGTTGTAGTCGTATCCCCAGTCGGTGCGCTGTTCGATCTTGCTGGTGACGAGCCCTCCGCTGACGTTGGGGACCCAGTAGGCGAATTTCACGGGCGCTGCGGACATGCGGAACTCCTGGTGCGCGATTTCTTTTTCGGGCACGCCGAATTCACACAGGGCGGTGAAGCGTGGTGAATTCAGGCGGTGCTGCAAAGACACACGGCGCAGACTGCGGTCGGGGCAGGTGGCGCGGTGGGAGAGGGAGGCGGCGGCGGTTCGGGAGGGAATCAGGCCGCGGCGCGACAGGAGGCGCTGGAGACGCGCGCGAGGTCGACATGGCGTCGCCGCGTGAGGTCCAGTCGCATCTTCATGCCGTCGATCGTGGCAGCCGCCGGTCTCGGCAGTCAAGGAGAACCCGACCGTTCTCGTATCGCGGACCATTGAATTTCACGAAGGCGTGACAGGGAAACCCTTGAACCGGCCGGGAATGCGCCCGCATCCTTCCGGGGTGCGGACGGAACAGCTGGAATACATCGCTGCGGTCACCCGGCTCGGTTCGCTGCGCCGCGCCGCCGAGGAACTGCGGCTCTCCCAGCCGGCGCTGAGCGAGACGGTGCGCAATCTGGAGCGCGAGCTGGGGGTGGACCTGCTGGAACGCAAGCGGTCGGGGGCGACGATGAGCGCCTCGGGCCGTGAACTGCTGCCCCACATCATCGGGGTGCTGGACGCGGTGGACCGGTTGCGCGCGGCGGCGGGCGAGCAGCACCGGATCAGCCGCATGGTGCGGGTGGGCACGGTGAACGCGGCGACCGCGGCGCTGCTCGTCCCGGCCGTGCGGGAGTTCCGTGCGACGCATCCGGTGACCCAGGTGGAGGTGGTGGCCGCCCAGCAGACGGACATCCACCGGACGCTGCTGGAGGGCGGATTCGACCTGGGGCTGGTCAACCATCTGGAGGGCGACGACATGCCGGCCGAGTTCCAGTCCACCGAGCTGCTGCGCGGGCGGCCGGTGGTGTGCGTACGCCCCGACAGCCCGCCGGCCTCGCTGCGGTCGGTGACGGTCCAGGACCTGATCGGCGTGCCGCTGATCGGGATGCGGTCCGGCTATGTGATGCACCGCTATGTGCACCGGCTCCTCGGCGGGCACGGCCCCGCGTTCGCGTACTCCACCGACGGCGCGGAGATGGGCAAGCTGATGGTCGCCGAGGGGCTGGGGGCGACGGTCCTGCCCGACTTCAGCGTGGCCGGGGATCCCCTGGAGCGGTGCGGCGCGATCACCCACCGGCCGATCGACGGGGACGCGACGCGGGTGCTGCTGATGCTGCGACGGCGGCGCGCGGACTCGGTGCCTCAGGCGGCGCGGGAGCTGCACGAGGTGTTCGTGCGGACGGCGCGGACGCTGGTCACGGCCGACGGCCGACCGCACGCCCCCGGAGCCTGACGCGGCGTCAGTCCTCCTCCGCCGCCGCCGGGACCACCACGAGGAAGGCGTCCGACTTCAGGTCCATCACCACGGTCGCGGGCTCCCCCTCGGCCCGCCGCCGAGCCGCGTACTCCTCCGCGGGCAACGATCCTCGCGGAGCTCCCGCGGCAAAACGCTCCAACACCTTCGCGCCCATAGCGGCAGACACCTCCTGACTCGTACGAACAGGTCCGTGTCCTACGCCTGCCCATTGTCGACGCAACCATGTTCACTACGCATCCACCTGGGTGACACCCGGTCGGCCGCGGTCGAGCCGACCCGGCCACCAGGGGCGTGCGCCGACACCCCGGACCAGGGCGGGAACCAGCGGCGAACGCACCACCAGGGTGTCGAGCGGTGCGATCGGGAGGAACCGGGACGGCGTGGGGGAAGGTCGGCGCGCCCACGACGGCGGCGCCGATGCCGATGGCCCGGCGGGGCCCCGGCGCCCGGTTGCCCGCGCAACGCCGGCCGCACGGTGTCCCAGGACGTCGGCTCCGGGATCATGCCGCCTGTCAGCGGTCCGCGGGAGTGATCTCCGACAGTTCCTCGTTCATCGCCGTGAGGAAGCGCAGCGCCACCGACAGTTCGTCCTCGGTGAACCGGGACCGGGCCGCCCTGGTGGCCTCGGCCAGGGGCCGGAAGTAGGTGCGCGCGGCGGCCCGGGCGTCGGACACGTAGTGCAGGTGGACGACCCTGCGGTCGGAGCTCTCCCGGACCCGCCGCACGTGGCCGGCGCGCTCCAGCCGGTCGACGCAGGCGGTGACGGCACCGGAGGTGAGTCCGAGGTGCTCGCGCAGCCGCTTGGGGGTCATGGGCTCCTCGGCGTCCAGGATCGCCGCGAGAGCCTGGACGTCCGTCGCGTGCAGTCCGTGCTCGCCCGCGAACCCGTGCACCAGTCGGTTGATCTCGCCGTTCATCCGGCGCAGCCGGACGGCGAAGGCGTACAGGTCGGTCGGTGGCGAGGCCGCGTCGGCGTCTCCACCGCGCTCGTGCTGCGTCCGGTCGTTCCCTGTGGCCACGCGGTCAGCGTAGCCGCTCCCCGCGATCACCCGATCGTGCGCCCACACACCGTCGCCGCCTCCGCCGACCGCCTCCGCGCGGAAGCCATAGTCAGAGGACCGCCGACACGGAGGACCAGACTCATGACCGCACACAGCCACGGCCCGGAAGCGCTCCGCTGCCTGGTCACCGGCGCCACGGGGTACATCGGCGGCCGGCTCGTCCCGGAGCTGCTGGCCGCGGGCCACCGGGTGCGCTGCCTGGCCCGTTCACCGGAGCGGCTGCGCGACCATCCCTGGGCCGGGGAGGCCGAGGTGGTGCGCGGGGACGTCACGGACGGCGCCTCGGTCGCGGAGGCGATGCGGGGCATCGACGTCGCCTACTACCTGGTGCACGCGCTGGGCACGGGCCCGGACTTCGAGGAGACCGACCGGCGGGCGGCACGGATCTTCGGGGAGCGGGCCCGGGCCGCCGGGGTACGCCGCATCGTCTACCTCGGGGGACTCACCCCGTCCGGTGTCCCCGAGCGGGAGCTGTCGCCGCACCTGCGCTCGCGTGCCGAGGTGGGTCGCATCCTGCTGGCCTCCGGTGTGCCGGCCACGGTGCTGCGGGCGGCCGTGGTCATCGGCTCCGGCTCGGCCTCCTTCGAGATGCTGCGCTACCTCACCGAACGCCTGCCCGTCATGGTCACGCCGAGCTGGGTACACACCCGGATCCAGCCCGTCGCCGTCCGGGACGTGCTGCGCGCCCTGGTCGGCAGTGCCCGTATGCCCGAGGAGGTCAGACGGCACTTCGACATCGGCGGGCCGGAGGTACTGACGTACCGCGACATGATGCTCCGCTACGCCGCCGTCGCGGGTCTTCCCCGTCGGATCATCCTCCCGGTGCCGGTGCTCACCCCCGGTCTTTCCAGCCACTGGGTGGGCCTCGTGACGCCCGTGCCCGCCTCCATCGCACGGCCGCTCACCGAGTCGCTCCGGCACGAGGTGGTGTGCCGGGAGCACGACATCGCCCGGTACGTGCCGGACCCGCCCGGCCATCCGCTGGGCTTCGACGAGGCGGTACGGCTCGCGCTGTCCCGTGTCCGTGACGCGCGGGTCCTCACCCGGTGGTCCTCCGCCTCCCTTCCCGGCGCTCCCAGCGATCCGCTGCCGACGGATCCCGACTGGGCGGGCGGCAGCCTGTACACCGACCGCCGGGAGTTGACCGTGGACGCTTCCCGGGAGGCCCTGTGGCGGGTGATCGAGGGCATCGGCGGCGACAACGGCTGGTACTCGTTCCCGCTGGCCTGGGCGGTGCGCGGTTGGCTGGACCGGTTGGTCGGCGGGGTGGGGCTGCGCCGGGGACGGCGGGACTCGGCACGCCTGCGGGTCGGCGACTCGCTCGACTTCTGGCGGGTCGAGGAGATCGAACCCGGGCATCTGCTCCGGTTGCGCGCCGAGATGCGGTTGCCGGGGCTGGCCTGGCTGGAGATGTTCGCGGAGACGGACGAGGCGGGCCGTACCCGCTATCGCCAGCGCGCCCTGTTCCATCCGCACGGGCTGCTCGGCCAGGCCTACTGGTGGAGCGTCTCCCCGTTCCATGCGGTCGTGTTCGGCGGCATGGCCCGCAACATCGCCCGTACCGCGGCCGCCCAGGCGCACACGGCGGCGCCCGGTGCCTGATCGCTCATCCGCCGGGAGCCTCGCCTCGCCGGCGCCCGGTGTCCCGCTCACCCCAACCGGAGTCGCGTCATGAACGTCTCGGTCGTCCTGTTCACCTCCGATCTGCGGCTGCACGACCATCCGCCGCTGCGGGCGGCGTCGGCGGGGGCCCGCGAGGTGGTCCCGCTGTTCGTGCGCGACCGGGCCGTGGACGCCGCCGGATTCGCCGCGCCGAACCGGCTGGCGTTCCTCGCCGACTGTCTGCGCGACCTGGACGCGGGGCTGCGCGAGCGGGGCGGGCGGCTCGTGGTCCGTTCGGGGGACGTGGTCGAGGAGGTGTGCCGGGTCGCCACCGAGGCGGGCGCCGACGAAATCCACCTGGCGGCCGACGTCAGCGCGTACGCCCAGCAACGCGAGAAGCGGCTGCGGCACGCCCTGCGTGTCGAGGGCGTACGCCTGCACGTGCACGACGCCGTGACGGCATCCGTAGCGCCCGGCGCGGTGACCCCGGCAGGGTCGGACCACTTCGCCGTCTTCACGCCGTACTTCCGGCGCTGGACGCAGGAGCGGTCGCGGGACGTCCTCGGTGCGCCCCGCGTGGTACGGGTCCCGGACGGTGTCGGCTCGGAGCAGCTGCCCGTGCACAGAGGCGTGTCGGAGGGACTGGCGGCGGGCGGTGAGCGTGCGGGCCGCGCGGGGTTGGCGGCCTGGCTGCGCCACGGGATCTCCGCCTACGCGGAACGGCACGACGACCTGGCCGGCGACGCGACCTCCCGGCTCTCCCCCCACCTGCACTTCGGCACGCTCTCCCCCGTCGAAGTCGTGCAGCGGGCCCGTACGGCGGGTGGCGCGGGCGCCGAGGCGTTCGTGCGGCAGCTCGCCTGGCGCGAGTTCCACCGGCAGGTGCTCGCGGCTCGCCCGGACGCCGCGGTCGCCGACTACCGGCCCCGGCACGACCGCTGGCGCACCGAGCTGACCGCCCGCGAGGACATCGAGGCGTGGCGGGAGGGCCGTACCGGCTACCCGGTCGTCGACGCGGCGATGCGGCAGCTGCGCCACGAGGGCTGGATGCACAACCGGGGCCGGCTGCTGACGGCGAGTTTCCTCACCAAGTCGCTGTACGTCGACTGGCGGATCGGCGCGCGGCACTTCCTGGACCTGCTGGTCGACGGGGATGTGGCGAACAACCAGCTCAACTGGCAGTGGGTCGCGGGCACCGGAACGGACACCCGTCCGAACCGGGTCCTCAGCCCGGTCGCGCAGGCGAGGCGGTTCGACCCGGACGGCGCGTACGTGCGGCGCTGGGTGCCGGAGCTGGCGGGGATCGAGGGGGCGGCGGTGCACCAGCCGTGGAAGCTGCGCGGGCCGGACCGGGCCGCGGTCGGCTATCCGGACCCGGTGGTCGAGCTGTCCGACGGGCTGGCCCGGTTCCGGCGGGCGCGCGGGCTCGGCTGAGACCCGGTCAGTTCTGCCGCACGGGCAGCAGCGCGGGGCGTTTCGGCGTGCGGCCGTCGCCGGAGGAACGGCCGCGCAGCCGCCGTACGGCCCAGGGGCCGAGGAAGGTGGCGGCCCAGCGGAGTTCGGCGGCGCCCGCCCGCCATCCGGAGGCGGCGGGCCGGTCCGGGGCGGCAGCGGGTGGGTCCAGGTGTCGTCGCTGCCGGGCAGCGCCAGGGCGTGGGCCACGGCGGCGGCGATGCGGTCGTGGCCGAGCGGTGAGGCGTGCAGCCGGTCCGGGCTCCACAGGCGCGGGTCGGTGGCCGCGGGGTGCGCCTCGGTGTCGGCGACGACGACACCGTGCCGACCGGCCGCTTCCCGGATGCGCGCGTTGAGGGCGAGGACGCGCGGGACGAGGGGCCGGGCGAGGGGGGCGACGCGGCCCACGTCGGGGAAGGTCACCGTGGCGACGCGGGCGCCCTGTGCCGTGAGCGCGGCGAACGCGGCCTCCAGGTGACCGGCGACCTCGTCGGCGTCGAAGCGGGGACGCAGCAGGTCGTTGACGCCGGCGACGACGGTGGCCAGGTCGGGGCGGAGCGCGAGCGCCGGGGCGAGCTGCTCGGTGCGGACCTGCTCGGCCAGTCGTCCGCGGACGGCGAGGTTGGCGTACCGCAATCCGGTGTCGTGGCGGGCGAGTCGCTCGGCGAGGCGGTCCGCCCAGCCGCGCAGGCCGGTCGTGTCGTCGCCGTCGCCGAGCCCTTCGGTCTGGCTGTCGCCGAGGGCGACGTAGCGCGCGTAGCTGGTCCGGGTGCTGGACATGGGCCGCCCCCCTGCGTCGATGAGTCGGCGCCAGCATACTCACTTTTTTTACTATTCAGATAGGCACCCATGCGATACGTCCATGCTCCCCGAATACAGGACGCACATCCACGGAGCTACCCTCCCGCCTCTACACATAAAGGAAATATAAGCGCAGAATGGGCGTGCGCGGCTCTCACCGCTCACCGCACCGGACGCGGTCGGACCTGCAAGTCGAAGGAGATGAGCCATGGCCAACGTCTCGCACTCCCGGGGCGACATGTCGACCCACCCGGATGTTTCCGAGATGCGGACCCGACACGACCGCATGCTCGGTGGTCGCGATGTGGCGCTCGTGGACGGACCGGTGTTCCTGGTCGGTCTGTACTGCGCCGCATCCCCGTGGATACTCCACTACAGCGCCAGCCAGCCCGCGCTCATGACGCACAACCTGATCGTCGGCATAGCGATCGGCCTGCTGGCGCTCGGGTTCACCGCGGCTCCGGCCCGTATGTACGGCCTGAGCTGGGCCATGTGCGCGCTCGGCATCTGGATGATCGTCGCTCCGTGGGTTGTCGGCGACAGCCCGGACGCCGGTGTCATCGTCAACAACATCATCATCGGGGCGCTGGCACTGATCCTCGGGCTGCTGTGCGCCGGTACGGCGGCGAAGAGCGTCCCCAAGACGTGACGCGCGTCGACGAGAGAGGCCGGAGCGCACCGAGGAGCACCACGGAGCACAGGCAGAGACAGGAAGGCGGCCCGGCCGGGCCGCGTTCCTGTCTGTGCCGTACGGCTTCCGTTCTGTGCCGTCCGCCTTCCGTCGTACTCTCAGCCGCTCGGCACCAGCCACGGGTCCTGCGGCAGCGGCCGGCCGGTCTCCAGCAGCGACTTGAGGTTGGACAGCACCGCGGGCCAGCCCTGCGAGACCTCGGCGAGCGCTCCCTCGTCGGCGAGGTCCTCGTGGACGACGGTGAGGCGGACGATGTCGGCGTGCGGCCGGATCTCGAAGGTCACCCGCGAGTGCCGCTCCGGCTGCCCCTCCTCCTCCGGTGCGGCCCAGGTGGTGACGAGCCGGGTCGGCCGCTCGCTCTCCACGACGGTGCCGACGACGTCGGCCGTACCGGAGCCGTCCGTGCGCACATGCTCCCAGCGCGAGCCCGGCCGCCAGTCCGACACGTTGCCGTGCCCCCAGTAGGCGGCCGTCAGCTCGGCGTCCGTGAGCGCGTCCCAGACCTGCTCGGGCGTACTGGCGATGTAGGAGACGTGGACGAAAGCGGGTCTGTCGGTCACGGCTTCCTCGGCTCGCCGCTTGACCTCGGTGAGCAGGCGCAGCCGCGGGCGCTCGAACTTGTCGATCCACCGTTCCTGGATGTCGTGGAGCGGCACGGGGTTGAGGTAGTGCAGCTTCTCCCGCCCCCGGCGCACCGTCGCGACCAGGTTGGCGGCCTCCAGGACGGCCAGGTGCTGGGTGACCGACTGGCGCCTCATGTCGATGTGCTCGCACAACTGCCCGAGGGTCTGCCCGGACCTCTCGTGCAGCCGGTCCAGCAGCCGTCGCCGCGTGTCGTCGGCCAGCGCCTTGAACACCTGGTCCATCGCGGAGTCGCTCTCTGATCGCACACCCCACGTTATGCAGCCACCCACCTGCACGTCAACGGCGACCGGACGTCCCGACCGCGTTCCGTGGCGGCAGCAGGCCCGGGACGACCTCCGCCGGCCAGACCCCGTACAGCGGCAGCAACTCGGTCAGGCCACCCGGCGGCAACGTCTGCGTCGGCGTACCGGCCGAGGCGGGCGCCACCGTCTCCGGGGTCCGCTCGACGAACGGCGGGAGGTCCTGCGCACAGCGCGCGCCCTCCGGCGGCAGCTCGCCCGTCAGGAAGTAGCTCACCACGTGCCGCCCCACGCACGCGCTGGGATTGTCCAGCGCGGTGTGCCCGTAGCCGTCGAGCGTCAGCAGGCGCGCACCGCCCAGCTGCGCGGCCATGGCGCGGGCCGACGCGTACGGGGTCGAGGGGTCGTGGGTCGAGTTGACCACCAGCACCGGGTGGGCGGTGCGCCGGTTCCACGGACCGGTGTACGGCTGCGCCGCCCGGGCCGGCCACGCCGTGCACGGTTCGTTGGCCCAGGCCCACCAGCTGCCCAGCGCCCCGGCCTCCGCCACCGCCCGCCGCTCCAGGCCGGGGTAGCGGTCCGACGAGCCGGGATTGGGGCTCTCCGCGCACATCACCGCGATCGACTGCTCGAAGCCCGGGTAGCGCGCAGGTTCCGCCGCCACCGTCCCCGGGTCCACAGGTCCCCTGCCGTCCCACAGCCCCTGGAGCGTGTCAGCGATCCCCGCCCAGCCGGGATGCACGGTGTAGAGCCCGCCGCGCACCTCGCTCACGGTCCGCGCGTACGTCCACTCCCCGACCGGCCCCTTCGCCAGTCGCCGCAGCAGGGAGTGGTACTTGGCGCGGGTGGCCGCCGGGCTGCCGGCCGAGAACACGCACTCCGTCACGGGTGCGCGGCCGCAGTGGTCGAGGAACTGTTCCAGCGTCCCGGCCGAGCCCTGGTGGGAGCCGAGCCGCAGGAAGGTGTTCAGCGCGGGCTCACCGGTCGCGCCCCGGTTCACCCATGCCTGCGGGTCCACGTTCCCGTCGACCACCAGGCGCCCGACCCGCTCGGGGAAGAGGTTCGCGTAGGTCGCGCCGAGCAGCGTGCCGTACGAGATGCCCCAGTAGTCCAGTCGTTCCTCGCCCGTCGCGCGGCGCAGCAGGTCCAGGTCACGGGCGGTGTCGGCGGTGGAGACGTGACGCAGCAACTCGGGGTCCTCGCGCTCGCAGCGCCGGCGAGGTCGGCGTAGGAGGCGGTGAACGCGCGCTGTTCGCGCTCGCCCACCGGGAACGGCGGGACCTCGGCACGCCAGGCGGCGGCCTTCCCGGCGGAGCCGAAGCAGCGCACGGCCGTGCTCTCGCCGACGCCTCGCGGGTCCCAGCTGACGATGTCGTAGCGGTCGCGCAGTGCGCGGGGGAACTTCTCGTACAGCTCCGGGAGTCCGACGGTGCCGGGGCCGCCCGGACCGCCGGGGTTGAAGAACAGCGTGCCGGCCCGCTCGGCGGGTTCGGCGGCGCGGTGCCGGATCACGGCCAGCTCGATCGTGCGGCGCTCGGGGCGGGAGTGGTCCAGCGGGACGTTCGCCACCGCGCAGTCGAATCCCGTCTGCGTCTCGCCCTCGCAGGGCTTCCACCGCAGGAAGACACCACTGTCACCGCCCGGTCCGCCCGCGGACACCGGGCCGGCCGCTCCGAGCAGCATCACCAACGCCCCGGCCGCCGCGCTCGCGGCCCCTCCGAGCGGCATCCGTATGACGGTCCGTGGCATGGATGGGCCCTTCCCTCGCGGCTGACGGGAGCCGGGCCCTGCGACAGCGGCCCCGCAGCCATACCACCGGCGCTCCGACCGCCGGGCAACCGACACGCGTCCGAACGGGCGGTGCGAGGCTGCGGGCACGCCAGGAGACGAGCACGGACGATGCGACGACCGCGGGCACGCCAAGAAACGAGCACGGACGATGCGACGACCGCGGGCACGCCGGGAGGCAAGGCCGGACGGGCCTACACCACGCGGGCCTACACCACGTGGACGTACGGCGTCGTCGTGGTCAGGGGGGCGAAGCCGAGGCGGTGGAGGATGGGGCGGCTCTGGTCGGAGGCGTCGACCTGGAGGTAGCGGTAGCCGCGGTCGGCGGCGATACGGGCGCGGTGGGCGACCAGGGCGCGGTAGATGCCGCGACCGCGCCAGGCCTCGGCGGTACCGCCGCCCCACAGGCCGGCGAAGCCGGTGCCGGGGATCAGCTCCATGCGCGCCGAGCTGACCGGCTCGTCTCCCGCGAGGACGACGAGGGCGACGAGGTTGTCCGGGTCCGTGGCGAGGCGGTCCCGCATCAGGTCGCGCAGCCAGCCGGAGTCCTTGCCGAACGCCTTCTCGTTCGCCTCGGCCATGAGGCCGACGCCCGCCATGTCGGTCACCGGCACGATCCGGAGCCCCTCGGGCAGTTCGGCGTCGCCGACCTGCTCACCGCTCTCGCCGATCATCAGGGTCTCTTCGGGCTCGGGCACGAACCCGGCCTCTACGAGCCGGTCCCCGAGGCCTGCGGGCCGGTCGTGCCCGTAGAGCTTCCACTCGAAGTCCCGGCCGAGCCCGCCGAAGTACGCGACCTGCTCGGCGATCGCCGCGTCGGCGTCCGCGTCACTCAGGTCGGACCACACGACGCCGTTCCAGCCGTCCTCGGAGCCGACGTGGCGGACCACCCGCCCGACGCGTTCGACGCATGCGCCGGGGCTCTCGGGGAGTGCGCCTTCGCGCATGTCCCGGTCGTACTGGGCGAGTACCGCGGCATTGTCCATGGGCACACTTCAGCAGCACGTCCCGTCGTGATCAACGGGATTACCGGTGGGCGGCGTTCTCGCGCCGTCGCACGGCCGCCGGACGTACCGCACCCGGGCCGTCCTACCCTGGACGTCGAGGACCGGACCGAGGACGAGGAGAGCCGCACGTCATGCCGAGGGACGACGAACTCCCGCATCTGCGCCGCTGTGTCGCGCTCGCCGAGGAGGCGTTGCGGGCCGGGGACGAGCCGTTCGGATCGGTGCTCGTCGGGGCCGACGGGACGGTGCTCGCCGAGGACCACAACCGGGTGGCGTCCGGCGACCGCACCCGCCACCCCGAGTTCGAGCTGGCCCGCTGGGCCGCGGCGCGTCTGGCTCCCGGGGAGCGGGCGGCGGCCACGGTGTACACGTCCGGCGAGCACTGCCCGATGTGCGCGGCCGCCCACGCGTGGGTGGGCCTCGGCCGCATCGTGTACGTCGCCTCGTCCGCCCAGCTGACGACGTGGCTGACGGAGTGGGGCGTGCCGCCCGCACCGGTGCGGGCCCTGCCGGTCCGGGAGATCGCCCCCGGCGTGACCGTGGAGGGGCCGGTGCCCGAGCTGGTGGAGGAGGTGCGGGCACTGCATCGGCGGTTCCACGGCGTCTGAGCGGAGCCGGAAGGCCGTGGGCCCCCGCGGGTGGGGACCTACGGCCGTGCGGGTGCGCCGGTCAGTGTTCCGCGGTGGGCCGGAACCGGCGGTAGAGGACCGCTCCGCCCAGGACCAGCGCGGCGGCGCCCGCGAGGGCGGGAACCGTGGCGTCGGTGCCCGTGCGGGCGAGAGCCGACATGGCGAGCGGCGTGTGCGCGGGCCGGGCGGGCGGCACCACCGACGGCTCCGCGTGGGACGCGGCGGCGGGTGTGTCGCGTCGGCGGCTCCGCCTTCGGCTCGGTCGGGAGTTCCGGCTCCTCGTCCGAGGTGTTGACGGACTCGTTGCCGAACACCGGGTTGGCGATGCCGACGACGTTGACGCTGTTGCCGCTCACGTTGAGCGGGAGGTCGACCGGCAACTGGACGCCGTTGCCGGAGACGACGCCGGGCGAGTCCTTCGCACCGCCGTGGGCGCTCGCCCCGCCGTGGGCGCTCGCCCCGCCGCCCTTCTTCGCGGGAGCTGCGGCCGAGCCCTCGTTGGCGCAGGCGTTGCCGGCGGCGGGGTTGAGCAGTCCCACCACGCTGACGGTGTTGCCACACAGGTTCACCGGGACGTGCACCGGCAACTGGACGCCGTTGCCGGAGATCACTCCCGGCGAGCCGGCCGTGGTTCCGTCCGCCGCGGAGTCGGCGAACGCGGGCATCGCTACGGCCAGCGCGCCCGAGGCGGCGGCGACGGCGATCACACCGTTTCGGGTAACCCGTCTCATGGGGTCCCTGCCTTCCAGAAATAGTCGCGGGCGCTCGCCCGCACCCCGTAGAACGCGACCCGAAGCATCGAGTTATGGCTAAACGGTCTTTCACCCCAATGGGGGCCACTCTCGTCGAACTGGCGGTTAAACCGACAATCCGGCAGCCCCTCCCCGATGGGCCGCCTCGTGCGGCGGACCCTCGCGCGGGCCGCCCGGCGTCCGGAGGCGGGTCCCGCGGAGCCCGCCTATCGTGGGCCGGGGCGGCGGTCCCCGGTCCGCCGCAAGGCGTCCTGGGAGGCATTGATGCTGGCCAAGCTGTCGACGCGACCCGCACCGCGACGCGGCGCGCTCGCCGTGGCCGCCGCACTGACCCTGCTCTGCGCGGGGCTGCCGACCACGGCCGCGGACGGCGACGGTGGCCGTCCCCCGGACCTGTCCCGGTTCCACGACCAGAAGGTCGCATGGGGGAAGTGCACGGGCGACGGCATGCCCGACGACCTCCAGTGCGCCAAGGTGACCGTGCCCGTCGACTACGCGCGCCCCAAGGGCGCCACCCTCGACCTGGCGCTCGCACGCTATCGCGCCACCGGCGACAAACGCGGCTCCGTGCTGCTGAACTTCGGCGGCCCCGGCGGCCCCGGTGTCCCCGAACTCGCCTACGGTGGCAAGGAGTTCATGGACCTCACCGACGGCTACGACGTGGTGAGCTTCGACCCGCGGGGCGTCGGCCGGTCCTCCCCGGTCAGCTGCGGGGACGCCGAGGACGACGCGTACGCGGCCGTCGACGACGACCCGGACGACCTCGGTGATCCGCGGGAGCTGCTGGCGCAGCTGAAGAAGGCCGCCGCCGCGTGCGCCAAGCACTCCGGGCCGGTCCTGCCGCACATCGGCACGGTGGACGCGGCCAAGGACCTGGACGTGATGCGCGCGGCCCTCGGCGACGAGAAACTCAACTACCTGGGCTTCTCCTACGGCACCCGGCTCGGCGCGGTGTACGCCGCCCAGTTCCCCCACCGGGTGGGCCGGCTGGTCCTGGACGGCGTGGACACGCTCACCGAGCCGCTCGCCGAGCAGGGCATCGCGGGCGCCCGGGGTCAGCAGGTGGCGTTGGACGACTTCGTGGACTGGTGCGTGAAGGACATCGCCTGCCCGTTCGGACAGGACGCCCGGACGGCCCGTGAGGAGGTGCGGCGGCTGGTCCGCTCCATGGACGAGGACCCGGTGCCGACGGACTTCGGTGAGCCCTTCACCGGGCAGGACCTGGTGGGTGCCATTGGGCAGGGCCTGTACAGCAGGGAGTTGTGGCCGTCCCTGGAGCGGGCGCTGGCCCAGCTCGTGGAGAGCGGGGACACCAGCGGCGTGCTGGCGTTCGCCACCGGTGGCCTCTCCCTGCCGGTGCGCGACCCGGGGGGCGGTGATCCGGGCGGAGGTCTGACCGACGAGGAGGAGATCCCGCTGGACAACCTGCCGGCCGCGCTGATGGCGATCAACTGCGCGGACGACCCCGACCGCCCCACCGCCGAGCGGATCACCGCCGACCTGAAGCGGCTGCGCGCCGACTACGAGGAGGCGTCGCCGGTCTTCGGCCAGTACCGGCTCACCCAGGTCCTGATGTGCTACGGCCGCCCCAAGGGCACGGACTACATACGCGAGGAGGTCAAGGACCTCGACACGCCGAAGATGCTGCTGGTCGGCACCCGCGGCGACCCGGCGACGCCGTACCGCTGGACGGTGGAGACGGCGGAGCGGCTCGGCCCGTCGGCCGTGGTGCTCGACAACCGCAGTGAGGGCCACACGGGGTACGGCTCGTCGAAGTGCGTGCACCGCAAGGTCGACGACTTCCTGCTGTACGGTTCCCTCCCGCCGAGCGGCAGCTCCTGCGGGGCCGACGAGGACGACTGAGTGCGCCGCCGTCTGCCCCTGCTGCTGGCCGCCGTCGGCGCGGCCTGCGCGGCCCTCGCCGCGAGTGCCGGTTCGGCGCGGTGGTGGTTCGCGGCCGGGCCGCTGCTGGCCCTCACCGCCCTCGGTGTCCGCGATCTGGTGCAGCGCCGCGACTCGCTGCTGCGGGCGTACCCCCTGACCGGGCGGCTGCCGTTCGTGCCGTTCGTGCCCCGGCACGGTCGGGACGAGCGGCCCGGCGCCGTCCGCGAGTTCCTGGTGTCCTCGCTCGCCCCGGTCGAACCGGCCGAGGAGCCTCCCGTGGTGCGGGTGGGCGGTCCCGACTGCCGGCTGCCCTACGACATGGCGCTGCTGAACGTGTCCGCGTTGAGCTTCGGCGCGCTGTCGGCCCCTGCGGTGCTCGCGCTCAACCGGGGCGCCGCGCTGGGCCGGTTCGCGCAGGACACCGGCGAGGGCGGGTTGTCCGAGCACCATCTGCGGGGTGGCGGTGACCTCGTGTGGGAGATCGGGACGGGCTACTTCGGCTGCCGGACCGGCGACGGGCGTCTCGACGCACGGGAGTTCGCGGACAAGGCGGCGCTGCCAGAGGTTCGCTGTGTGTCGCTGAAACTGTCGCAGGGGGCCGCGCCGGGCGGCGGCGCGCTGCTGCCGGGCGTGAAGGTGAGCGCCTCGGTCGCGCTTGAGCGGAACGTGCCGGCGGGCGAGCCGGTGGTGTCGCCGCCGGGGCACCGGGAGTACTCCACGCCGCGTGAACTGGTGCTGTTCCTGGCGCGGCTGCGGGAACTGGCGGGCGGCAAGCCGACCGGGCTCAAGCTGTGCGTGGGCTCGCGCCGTGAGTTCCTCGCGGTGTGCCGGGCGATGGTCGCGGAGGGCGTCGCGCCGGACTTCGTGGTGGTGGACGGGTCGGAGGGCGGCTCGGGCGCGGCGCCGCCGTACGCCGGTGAGGTCGGGCTGCCGCTCACCGAAGGGCTGATGACCGTGCACAACGCACTGGTCGGCGTCGGGCTGCGGGACCGGGTGCGGATCGGGGCGAGCGGCGGGGTGGCCACGGGCGCGGACGTCGTCCGGCGGCTCGCCCAGGGCGCCGACTACACCAACGCGCCCGCGCGATGATGCGGGCCGTGGGCTGTGTGGGGACCGGCCGCTGCCACACGAACACCTGTCCGGTCGGCGTCGCCACGCAGGACCCGCGGCGGACGCGCGCCCTGGACGTGGGCGACAAGGCCCGGCGGGTGCGCGACTACCAGCGCGGGACGGTTCGCGACGCCGTGCGGATCATGGCCTCGATGGGCGTCCGGGAGCCGGCCGCCCTGACGCCCGCCCACCTGGTGCGGCGGACGGGCCCGGGGACGGTCCGGTCGTACGCGGAGCTGTACGAGTGGCTGGAGCCGGGGGTGCTGCTGTCCGGCCCCCCGGAGTCATGGGCGGCGGACTGGAAGTCGGCGGACCCGGACGGCTTCAGCTAGCGGCGTCCGGCCGGACCGGCGGGGCGGTCACGAAGGCGTCGATGGCCGCCGTCAGCTCGGCCGGCTTCTCCACGGGCAGTTCGTGGCCCGCGTCGAGGACGCGGACGGTGGCGTCCGGATAGGCCTTCGCCATCCGCAGCATCTGCTTCACCGGGAGCTGGATGTCGTGGTAGCCGTGGATCATCAGGGTCGGCGTGCGGATCTCCCCGACCCGGTCCAGCACGTCGAACGCCCGCATGGCGCCGTACAGCGTCATGACCACCTCGCGCGGGGTGTCCGCGGAGGACTTGATGTAGGCGCGGATCTCCTCGCGCGGGTAGCCGGGGGCGAAGGCGCGCTGGATGTTCGTGGCGACGAACAGCTTGTACGGGACGAGGGTGGAGGCCGCCATCAGCAGGCCTCTGCCCCGGTTGTACGCCATGCGGCCGATGGAGTTCACGAGCACCATGCGCTCGACGCGTTCGGGGTGGGCCAGGGTGATGGTCTGCGCGATCATCCCGCCCATCGAGTGGCCGACCAGCACGAACCGTTCGACCTTCAGGTGGTCGAGGAGGGCGAGGACGTCGTTCGCCAGTTCCTGGACCGTCTTCACGCCCGCACCGGCGCTGTCGCCGTGGCCGCGCAGGTCGAGCCGGATCACCCTGCGAGTCTTCGAGAAGTGCGCCACCTGGTGGTCCCAGCGGTGCCGGTTCGCCGTCCAGCCGTGCACGAACACCAGAGGCACCCCGCCGCCCTCGCGCGGCCCCTCGTCGTCGTACGTCAGTCTCGCGCCGTCGACTTCGAGCTGCGGCATGGGTGCCTCCTGCGTGAACGTCCGGTTACTGACGCGTACGGTAACCGGCCGACGGGGTCGGCGTCACCGTCGTTCGGCGAGGAAATCGAGGATGTGCCCGAAGACGTCGAGGGCGGCGCCCCGGCCGAGGAACGTGTCCAGGTGGCCGTAGCCCGGAATCTCGGTGTACCGGACGTCGAGCTGGGGCTGCCGGTGGGCGAGGATCTCGTGGCAGAGCTTCTGCGAGTCGAGCCACAGCCCGTTCTCACTGCCGGCGAGCAGCAGGACGGGCGTGTCGATGCGGGCCGCGGCGTCCAGGGCGTTGCGCGGCAGCGACCGGTAGCGGCCGTCGGTCTCGTGCCAGCGCACCACACTGCGGGCCAGCTCGATACGGCGCAGATGCGGCAGGATCCACAGCGGCGCCGGGCCGAGCAGTTCGGCGAGCCGGTCGTGGGTGGCGTCGGACAGGTTCTCGTGCACGAAGAGTGAGGCGCCGCTCCCCCAGGCCGAGTTGTGCAGCATCTGGCAGGTCGGGTCGGGGCAGGTCGCCCTGCGGGAGGCGAGGGCGAACAGGGGCGTGTACTTCGACCGGAGGCCCACCTTGCGGAAGTCGACCGGGATGTGGTCGATGCGGGACTTCAGCAGCTCCCCCGCCACCGACATGCGCAGGGAGGTGCGGCCGGCCAGCTTCGGCGTGAGGAACACGCCCTGGGAGACCACTCCGGCGAGGCCGGGGACCAGTCCGGCCGTCATCGACAGGGAGAGGGTGAGGGAGCCGATGCAGTGGGCGACCACGAACAGCGGGCGGTCGCCGATGCGTTCGCGGATGTGGGAGACGGCGGCCGGGATGTCGTACAGGGCCACGTCGTCGTAGGTGTAGCGCTGTCCGGTCTCGTTGTAGGGCAGCCGGCAGCTGCCCCGCCAGTCCAGGAGCCACGGTTCGTAGCCGTCGTCGAGGAGGGAGTCGACGAGGTTGCGGGTCTCCGGGAGCAGGAACATGTCGGCGGACGCGGTGTGGCCGTGCAGGAGGAGCACGGCGGGGCGGCCGCTCCCGCCCGGGTCGACGCGGGTCAGGCCGAGGCGGACGCCGTCGGCCGCGCGGAACGGGATCTCCTCCACGCGCGCCGGGTCCAGGCGGTGGCGCAGCGGGCGGAGAGCGGTGGTGGTCCTGACTCTGCGGAGCCGGCGCCGCGGCGCCGGGGTCGTCTTGAAGATCATCGGTGGCGCTCCGTGGGGTTCGGGGTGCGGCGCAGGTCGAGCAGGTCCGCGGCGGCGCGGGCGAAGGGACCGGCGAGTCCGCGGCCCATCTCCAGGCCGAACCACGCGAGCCAGGTCAGCTTGGCGGCCCGCTTCTCCCGGCCGGCGAGGTGCGGGGCGACCTTGATGCCGTCGATCTGGTCGCGGACGTAGGAGTCGGCGGGCACCACGACCTCGCCGGTGAAGGCGGCCGGTTCGCCCTCGCGGCCGAGTTCGATCGTCAGGGCGCGGGTCTGGCGCCACAGGTCGCGGCGGGCGCGGGCGTACTTGTGGCCCTCCAGCCACCACGGCCGCCCGTCCGCGTCGTGCAACCGCAGCCGGTAGCGCAGGAGTGGGTGCTTGAGACCGTGCTGCTGCGGGATGCCCTCCTCCGGGCGCACCCATATGTCGCCGTGTACGACGGTGAGCGGCTCGGCGTGGGCCGCCGGGCAGGTGATCTCGCCGGAGACGTCGATCCGGCGCTCCTTGACGAGCTGGTACATGCTCGCGATGGAGAGGGTGAGCGCCATGGAACAGGGGCTGCCGGGACTGTCATCGTGGTCGGCCGTGTCGGCCGTGGACTCGGCGCCGGCCATGGACGCGGTGCCGGCCGTGGACTCGGTGCCGGCCGTACCTGCCGTCGACTCGGTGCCGGCCGTGGACTCGGTTCCGCCTGCCCGGTGGACCCGGCCCTCTGTGGTCTCGGCGAACCACAGGTAGGGCTGGTCCTCCTTCCGCGGCAGTCGGGCGAGTCCGTCACCGGCCAGCTTCTCGAACGTCTTCAGCTGGGCCTGCGCGTCGTAGCGGGCGGCCGGGGTCAGCCCGAGGGCCTCCACCAGGGCGTCGGTGCGCTCGGCGCTCGCCGCCGGGCCCCTGAGAGTGGCCTCGCACAGCTTCAGCGCGGTCGGACTCTGCAACACCCGCGTGAGGAAGGCGAGTTCGGGCACCGGCTGGGCTTGCAGGCGGGCCAGTGTGTCGGTGCGCCACTCGTCCCAGTCCTCCACCCGGACGTGCATCCCGCCGAACGCCATGTCGCGGACCACGTCGTCGAGCGTGTTGGGGACGCCGGTGAGGTTGTAGTCGAAGCCCCACGCGTCCGGCTCGCAGACGACGGCGACGGCGACCCGGCTGACCCAGTCGACGGGAGCCGCGTTGAGGTAGCGGAACGCCGGTACGGTGCGGAAGCGGCCGAACGCCGAGATCAGACCGCTGCTGAGGTCCTGCGGGTTGTAGGCGCCGGTCTTCGTGTGGCCGCCGATGCCGCCGGGGCGCAGGGCGGAGACGATCAGCCCATGGTCGCGGGCGCGGCGCAGGGCGGTCTCGGCGGCCCACTTGGACTGGTCGTAGCCCGCGACGAGGCGGTCGACGTGGGCGAACGGGTCGTCCTCGCCCATGGAGCTGATGCCGACCTCGTTGAAGACGGCGATCGAGGAGATGTGGTGCAGCGGCTTGGGCCGTCCGGTGGCGGCGAGTTCGGCGAGGGTGAGGGCGCCGAGGACGTTGCCGGCGCGCAACGACTGGTAGCCGCGCAGGAAGTCGACGGCCGCCGCCACCCCGACCACGCTGTCCAGCTCGTGGGCGAGGGTGTGCCACAGCTCTTCGGACAGGCCGAGGCGGGGACGGCGGATGTCGCCGGGCAGCACGGTGACACGGCGGCGGACCTCCGCGTTCCACGGCAACCGGTACGTCCGCAACTGCTCGGCGAGCCGGGCGGTCGCCGCCTCCTCGTCGGCCCCGCGGACGAGGCAGTACACATGGGCGTCGCTGTGCCGGAGCAGGTCGAGCAGCATATGGCTGCCGAGGAAGCCGGTCGCGCCGGTGAGCAGGATCCGCCGGGGCGGCAGCGGCTCGGGCGAGCGGAGGAAGGGGAGACGGTCGGCGAGCGCGAGGTCGGCCAGGATCTGGTCGAGGTCCTCGCGGCGGGCGGTGCTGTGCGGGTCGTCCCCGAGGTCGGGGAGCGGGAGGGTGGTGACGGGCGCGGGCTGCGCGGACCGGGGGGACCGGACGGAAAGGATCGCCTGTGCGGCGGCCGGGGCTGAGGTGGGAAGCACGGCCGGCGCGGGGGCCGGGAGCTTCTCCGCGTCGGCGGTCCGGGGTGCCGGGAGGGGAGCTGCGCGGCCGCCCCGCTCCAGCCACCGTCGGGCCAGGCTGCTCGGCCGGGCGTCGGCGAACACGTCGTCGAGGTCCAGCTCCACGCCCAGATCGCGCTCCAGCTCCGCCGCCAGCTCCACGGCGTGCACGGAGCTGCCTCCGGCGTCGAAGAAGTCGGCGTCGGCGTCCAGGTGCCCCTGGGGCAGATGGCGCCCGGCCGCGACGGCGATCGCGTCGGCCAGGCCGTCCTGGTCGAAGGCGGGGTCAGCGGCGTCGACGGCAGGCCCAGTGGCGTCGACGGCAGGGGCAGTGGCGTCGACGGCAGGGGCAGTGGCGTCGGAGCGCGGTGTCGGCGCGGAGTCTCCTGAGGCGGGCCCTGGCCCCGCCGGGTCGGCCGTCATGACCAGCGCCAGCAGCTCGCTGACACCGAGCCCGCCGCCGCCCCGCTCGATCTCCTCGGCGGTGGCCCGCCCGGCGTCCGCGCGCTGTCCGGCGTCCGTGCGCTGTCCGGCGTCCGTGCGCTGTCCGGCGTTCGCCGCCGCGTCCTCGTTCATGTCACGCATGAGAGCCCTTCACGATGTGCACGGTCCTTTCCCTGCTGCTGCCAGAAGCCTTACTGTTGCCGAAGCCCTCACGGACGCCGCCGACGCCGCGGACGCCACCCGCTGTCCGGGCCGCCGTCACTGTTCCCAGGAGCGGAACGCCCGCAGGTGTTCCGGCGTGATGACGGTCTCCAGGAGTTCGTCGTCCGGGTCCCCGCCGCCGAGCGCGGCCACGATCCGGCGGGCCGGGGCGTTGCGCGCGGTGCGCTCGGCCGTCAGGCGGACCTTGGTGCAGCCCAGTTCGTCGGCGCGGTCCGCGAGCCGGGCGAGGAGCCGCTCCTCCACGCCCCGTCCGAGGGCGCGGCAGCTCATCAGCCAGGCCAGGACGTCGAGTCGGTCGCCGTCGGCGCGGACGGCGAGCAGGCCGATCTGGCCGTAGTCGCCGAAACGGTCGCGGGCCGAGGCCGTCCACACCTCGCCGCGGCTGAGCCACCGGTCGAGGTCGCGCCGTCGGCGGAGCGGGCGCGGAGGGTGAACTGGTTGGTGCGGCGGACGAGTTGCTCGGCCCGCCGCACGTCTCCTCGCCGAGGGCGCGGACGTCGACCTCCAGCTGCAGCTGGGCGAGGAACTCCTCGAAGCCCGCCTGTTCGCGGACGGTGTCGCGCTCGCGTTCCTGGTCGTAGAAGCGGGCCCGCAGGGCGTCCTCGGCGGTGGCCGGGGCGGGGACCAGTGGCCACAACCTGGCCAGGAAATCCTCCAGTTCGGCGGCGGGCGGGCAGGTCACGGACAGCACCTCGGGCAGCGCGGCGCGCATCCTGCCGATCTCGGCGGGGTTGTCGTCGAGGAACAGGAAGCTGTCCACACCCAGGCCGAGGGTGCGGGCCGCCTCCGCGACGCGGGTCGGCTTCGGCCCCCAGGCGGCGGACAGGACGCTGAAGTGCTCGGCCGTCAGGAGGCTGTCGGGCCGGTCGAGGACGGCCCGGACGGTGTCCTCGTCGTTGTTGCTGACGAGCGCCAGCAGTGCCCCGGCCTCCCGCCACTGGAGGAGGCGGCGCGCGAGAAGGGCGCGCGGCCCGGTCAGGTCCACGGCGTCGGGGCCGATCTCCCCGGCCACGCCGCCCCACAGCGTCTCGTCACCGTCGACGGCGATCACCTTGGGCGCGGGCCGCAGCACGGACCGGACGGTCTCGGCGAGGCACAGGGCGACCGCCGCCTGGAAGGGCGGGGTGAACGGCAGGTGGGCGAGGCGTTCGGTGCGTTCGTCGAAGCGTTCCGCGACCGGGTGCCGACGGGTGAAGTCGTCGGGGCGGAGCACCGCGATGCCGGGCAGCGCGGCGAGTTCACCGGCGGTCTCGCGCTCCCAGCGGGTGAGGCGTTCGTCGGTGCGGACGGCCGGCAGGAAACCGACGATCAGCGGCTTGCGGGTCCGTTCGGCGACGGCCCGCAGGGCGGCCGGGTACTCCGTGCGCAGTTCGGTGAGGAGCGCGTCGTCCACCGGACCGAACCGTTCCAGGTCGGGCGCCCGCAGAAGGACGACGCCGACGGCCGTACGGGGGTCCGCGAAGACGCCGGAGGGGTCGCGCAGGGCGGCGAGCACCTGGTGGTACGGCGCTTCGACGACCGTCGGCCCGCCGTGCGGCGCCCCCTCCCCGAGGGCGGTCGCGCACATCAGCGGGAGGTTGCCGAGGGCGAAGGTGGCGGCGAGGGCGAGGGACCGGGCGGGCGCGGCCTCCTGCCGGGCGACCGGTGCCGACACGTCCTGCGCCACCTCGCCCAGCAGCTCCACGAACTCCTCACCGAGCCCGGCCGTGGCCGCGGGGTCGAGGATGTCGAGGTTGTGGTCGAGGCGGATGCGACCCGCGTCGGGGGTCATGGTGATCATCAGGTCCAGGTCGGAGTAGCCGGTTCCGGCGGGCAGGACGTCGAGGTTGGCGAGGCCGCCGCCGTAGCGGACGTAGTTGAAGTAGACCTCCACGAGCGGGGCCTCGGCGCGGTGCAGGCCCTGCCGGGCGAGGGTCGCCAGCACGTCGGAGAACATGGCGCCCCTGGCCAGGAGCCGTTGCATGCGTCCGTCGGTGCGCCGCAGCACGTCGGCGACGGGTTCGCCGGCCCGTGCCTCGGCGGGGAACGGCACGGGGACGCCGTAGAAGCCCACCGCGTCGAAGGCGTCGGTGTGGATGCGGGTGTCGACGGGGACGGCGAGCACGAAGCGTTCGCGTCGCCGCTTGCGGGCCAGCAGCACCGTCAGGGTGCCGAGGCAGAAGGCGGCGGGTGTGACGGCGAGGCCGCTCGCGGCGGCTGTCACACGGTCCATGAGCCCGTCGGGGAGGGCCACCGTGACACTGCCCGCACGGTACGACCGCCGCGCAGGGCGTGGGCTCGACAGGGTCAGGTCGAGCCGCTCGCTGCCGTCGAAGGCCTCGCGCCAGTCGTCCGTCGCGGTGCCCTCGCCCGTCTGCTGGGCCTCGATGAGGAGGTGGACGTCCCGGTTGGTGGGGTCCGCGCCGAGCGGGGTGCCGGACAGTTCGGTGTCGATCTCGCCCGCCACGAGGAGCAGGGACTGGAGGTCGCTGACGGCGTGGTGGGCGCCGAAGACCAGGATCTGGCCCCCCGCTCGGCCGTCCAGCAGCTCGAACCGCCACAGGGGTGCGGCCGTCAGGTCGAACTCCGGTTCGAGCAGCGTCCGCAGGCGCTCGGCCGCGTCCGGATCGTCCGTCACGGGTGTCCACCGCAGGAGCGGTGGCACCTCCCGGACGACGTGCAGCAGGCGTCCGTCCGCGCCGGTCCGGACGGCGGTGCGCAGGGCGGCGTGCCGGGCGGCGAGGCGGTCCACGATGCCGGTGAGCGTCTCGCGGTCGGTGGGCGAGGTCAGGCGGACGGCGAGGCCGACGGCGTGGGCGGCCTGCGGCATCTCGGGGCGGGCGCTGCGCAGCAGGCGTACCACGTCGCGGGTCGCCGGGTGCGTCTCGGTCTCCGGCACCTCGGCGTCCGGGTCGGCGGTGCGCTGTTCGGCCGCTCGCTCGGGCAGGGCGGCGGCCAGGGTCCCGGCCAGGCTTCTGACGTCGGCGGCGGCGAACATCTCGGCGGTGGGCAGTTCGACGCCCAGTTCGCGGGCGAAGGAGTTGCGCAGCCGCACCAGCATGAGGGAGTCCAGGCCGAGTTCCTTGAGCGCGCTGTTCGCGGAGGTGTCGACGACGCCGCCGGAGACCTCGCCGACGCGGGCGCGGACGTAGGCCTCCAGCCAGCTGACGCGGTCCTGGTCGGTGGTGGCCGCGAACACCTTCCGTACCAGGCCGTCGGCGTCGCCGGTGCCGGTGGGGGCGGTGACGAGGTCGGCGAGGATCGGGCGGGTGCGCACCGCGTCCGGGGAGAGGGCGAGGAGTTCCCAGTCGAGGGCGAGCGGGGCGAGTTGGCGGCGGCCGGTGTCCAGGACGCGGTCGAAGAGTTCGCCGCCCTCCTGCGGGGAGAAGGCGACGAGCCCGGAGCGGCCGGTCTCGGTGGCGCGGGTGCCGGACTCGGCGACCATGCCGACGCCGGACCAGGCGCCCCAGTCGAGGCTGAGCGCCCGTCGTCCGGTGCGGGAGAGGTGGTGGGCCCAGGCGTCGAGGAAGGCGTTGGCCGCCGAGTAGGGGCTCTGGCCGGGTGAGCCGAGCAGGCCGGCCGCCGACGCGAACAGGATTAGGTTGCCCGCTTCGGGGGCGAGTTCGGTGAGCAGTGCGGTGCCGAGCACCTTGGGCGCGAGGACGCGCAGGACGCGTTCACCGGTCAGGTTGGCGACGGTGGCGTCGTCGAGGACACCGGCCGCGTGCACGATCGCGGCGATGGGGCCGGCTTCGTGGCGTACGGCGTCCAGGGCGGCCGCCAGGCTGTCGCGGTCGGCGACGTCGGCGCGGGCGAGGTGCACGGTGATCCCGCGTTCCTCCAGGCCGCGGATCCAGTGCCGGGCGTCGGCGGCGGGGGTGCCGCGGCTCAACAGGGCGAGGCGGCGGGCTCCGCGCCGGACGAGCCGCTCGGCGACGACACGGCCGAGGCCGCCGAGCCCGCCGGTGATCAGGTGCACGCCGTCGGGGGTGACGACGGGCGCGCCGTCGATGTCGGGCCGGGTGCGGGTCAACCGGGGGACGAGGCGGCCCGACTCGCGCAGGGCGACGAGGCGTTCGTCGTCGGCGTGGCGCAGCTGGGTCCACAGGGCGTCGGTGCCGCCGGTGGCCGGCAGGTCGACGAGGGTGGCCGTCAGTTCGGGGTACTCCTGGGCGACGGCGAGACCGAAGCCCCAGGCGAGCGCCTGCTGCGGGTGGGCGACCTGGCCGCTGCCCCCGACGGCCTGGCCGTCGTCCCCGACGGCTTGACCGCTCTCCCCGGCGGCCTGGCTGCCGCGTGCGACGACGAAGAGGCGCGGGGAGCGGCCGCGGGGGCGGTCGGCGAGGGCCCGCACGAGGTGGAGGGTGGCGAGGCAGCACAGGCGGGCCGCTTCCTCGGCGGTCCGCGCGTCGGTGACGGCCGGGGCGTCCAACGCGCTGAGCTGTACGACGCGCGCGGGCAGGGTGTCGGGGTAGGCCTCGTCGAGGAGGCGCGCCAGGTGACCCGGGTCGGCGAGGTCGAGGACGTACCGGCCGGGGCCCTCCGCGGTGAACTCGGTTCCGCCGCGGGCGACGACGTGCGGCACCTCGGTGCCGAGGCGGGCGAGGAGGTCGTCGGCGGTGCCGGTTCCGTCGGCGAGGATCAGCCAGCTGCCCTCGGCGGGGCGTTCCCGGGCGGCGGGGCGGGGCTGCCAGCGGGTCTCGAAGAGGGCGCCGTCCAGCGGGGAGAGCGCGGCGAGTCCGAACTCCTCGGCTTCCAGGACGAGTCGGCCGTCGTCGTCCCACAGGCGCAGGTCCAGGGAGGCTGTGTCGCCCTCCACCGAGCGCAGTTCGCAGCTCACCCAGACGGGTGCGGTGCGCCGACCGGTGTGGCGGACGCGGCCGAACCCGGCGGGCACGAACGCGCGTCCCTGGGGCGCGTCGCCGGGCAGGGCGGCGGTGTGCAGGGCGGAGTCGAGGACGGCGGGGTGGAACAGGTGCCCGGCGGCGGGGCGTTCGGCGAGTCGCGCGAGCGCGGCGGTGTCACCTCGGCGGCCGGACTCCAGGTTGCGGAAGGCGGGGCCGTACTCGATGCCGAGGGCGCTCAACTGGGCGTACACGGGGCCCAGTTCGACCGTCTCCGTGCAGCTCGCGCGGATGTCGTCCAGGCGGGGTTCGGGAACGGGGGGCGTGTCGAGAAGCATCCGGCCGGTGACATGGCGTTCCCAGCGTCGCTGACCTTCGGCCGCCGAGGCGACGGTGAACTCGCGGACGCCGTCCTCGGCGGGGCGCAGGACGAGCTGGATGCGCATGGGCCGGCCCTCGTCGAGGCGCAGGGGTTGGACGAACCGCACGTCCTCCAGGCGCACTTCGGCGCTGTCCGTCACCGCGTGGGCGGCTTCCAGGGCCATGTCGAGGAAGGCGGCGCCGGGCATCCAGACCTCGCCGGTGACGCGGTGGTCGGTGAGGTAGGAGAAGCGGCTGTCCCGCAGGTCGACCTGGCTCTGGAAGAGGTGCCGGCCGGGTTCGTCGCTGGCCTCGACGTGTGTGCCGAGCAGCGGGGAGGCGCCGGCCGCGGTGGGCGGGGCGGGGGCGAGCCAGTGGCGTTCGCGGGCGAAGGCGTAGGTGGGCAGGTCGAGGCGGCGGCCCTGGCGGAAGAGGGCCGTCCAGTCCGGTGCGTGGCCCGCGGTGAACAGCTCCCCGGCCCGGCGCAGCAGCACGGCGTGGCCGTCCTGCCGGCGGCGCAGGGAGCCGATGCCGACGGCGTCGACACCGGACTCGGCGGCGACGGCCTCGACGGCGGCGGTGAGCGAGGGGTGCGGGCTCAGCTCGACGAAGTAGCGGTAGCCGTCGTCCAGCATCCGGCGGATCGTGTCCGCGAAACGGACCGGTCGGCGCAGGTTGGCGAACCAGTACGCGGCGTCCAGACGGTCGCCGTCCACCGGTTCGGCGAGCACCGCCGAGTACAGCGGGGTGTCCGTGCGGGTGCCCCGGACGGACGCGAAACGGTCGAGGAGTTCGTCTCGGAGCGGCTCCATGAGCGGACTGTGGGAGGCGAACGGCGTGGACAGCCGGCGTACCGTGACGCCCCGCTCCTCCAGCTGCCGGCCCAGCTCGGCCAGGGCGTCGGCGTCGCCGGAGACGGCGGTGGAGCGGGCGCTGTTGAGGGCGCCGACGAACAGCCGTCCCTCGTACGGCGCGAGCAGTTCCCCGACCTCGGTGTACGGGAGGCCGACGGCGACCATGCCGCCGTGTCCGACGAGCGGCACGACCGCGTGGACGCGGCCGGTCACCACCGTCACGGCCTCGTCCAGGGTGAGCGCGCCCGCGCTGTAGGCGGCGGCGATCTCGCCCAGGCTGTGACCGACCACGGCGTCGGGGGTGACGCCGAGGGCGCGCCAGGCGGCGGCCAGGGCGGCGTTGACGGCGAACAGCACCGGCTGGAGGTACTCGGTGCGCTCCAGAGGGGAGAACTCCTCGGGAGCGCGCAGCACGTTGAGCACGGACCAGCCGGCCTGCCGCTGGACGGCCGCGTCGATGCGGGTCAGCTCCGTCCGGTACGCCTGCGAGTCGGCGAACAACTCCAGTCCCATGCCCGGCCACTGGCCGCCGTGTCCGGCGAACAGGAAGGCGACCTTGCCGCTCTGCTCCTCGCGGTGCGGGGCCAGGGGCGCACGGCCGGACGCCAACGCGTCCAGCGCGGCGCGCAGTTCGCCCCGGTCGCCCGCCACGACGGCGGCCCGCCGCTCGAAGTGGCTGCGGTGCCGCGCCAGGGTGTGGGCGACGTCCGGCAAGGGGGTGTCCTCGGTGACGTACGCCGAGAGCCGTGCCGCCTGTCCGCGGACGGCGGCCTCGCTGCGGCCGGACAGCACGAAGAGGTGCTTGTCGCCGCTCGCTTCGGCCGGTGTCCGCGGCGCGGTCCCGGGCGCCTCCTCGACGACGATGTGCGCGTTGGTGCCGCTGATGCCGAAGGCGCTGACGCCCGCGCGCCGCACCCGCCCCCCGTGCGCGGGCCAGGGCCGGGCCTCCTGGAGGAGCCGCAGTCCGCTGTCTTCCCAGTCGACGTGCCGGCTGGGCGTGTCCGCGTGCAGGGTGGCCGGGAGGGTCTCGTGGCGCAGCGACTGCACCACCTTGATCAGCCCGGCGACGCCCGAGGCGGCCTGTGCGTGACCGATGTTGGACTTGAGGGAGCCCAGGTACAGCGGGCGGTCCGGGGGCCGGGAGACGCCGAAGACCTCGGTCAGGGCGTTCGCCTCGATCGGGTCGCCGAGGGTGGTGCCGGTGCCGTGCGCCTCGATGTGGTCGATGTCCTCGGGCGCCAGCCCGGACTGCTCCAGGGCGCGACGCAGGACCAGCTCCTGGGCGGGGCCGTTCGGGGCGGACAGGCCCTGGCTGCGGCCGTCCTGGTTCACGGCGGTGCCGCGCAGCACGGCCAGTACCTCGTCGCCGTCGCGCCGGGCGTCGCCGAGCCGCTTCAGTACGAGCATGCCGGCACCCTCGGCCCAGATCGCGCCGTCGGCGTCGTCGGAGAAGGAACGGCAGCGGCCGGTCGCGGACAGGCCGCGCAGTCTGCTGAACTCGACGAAGGTCTGCGGGGTGACCATGAGGGTGACCCCGCCGGCGAGGGCGAGGTCGCACTCGCCCGACCGCAGCGCCTGGGCCGCGAGGTGGATCGCCACCAGGGAGGACGAGCAGGCCGTGTCCACGGTGAGGGCGGGCCCGTGCAGGCCGAGCGTGTACGACAGCCGGCCGGAGGCGACGCTCGGCGCGGACCCGGTGCCGACGTAGCCGTCGAGCTGGTCGAGGCGGGTGCCGGCCAGGTATTCGCTGCCGAACATGCCGACGTAGACGCCGGTGGTGCTGCCCGCGAGGTCCGAGGGCACGATGCCGCCGCGCTCCAGGGCCTCCCAGGTGGTCTCCAGCAGCAGCCGCTGCTGCGGGTCCATGGCGGCGGCCTCCTTCGGGGTGATGCCGAAGAAGCCCGCGTCGAAGGACTCGATGTCGTCGAGGAAGCCGCCGTCGCGGGCGTAGGACTTGCCGGGGGCGTCCGGGTCGGGGTCGTACAGGGACTCCACGTCCCAGCGGTCGGCCGGGAAGGGGCCGACGGCGTCGCGGCCGTCCGCGACGAGTCGCCACAGGGCGTCGGGGTCGTTCACCCCGCCGGGCAGGCGGCAGGCCATCGACACGATCGCGATCGGCTCGTCGGCGGGGGCGGCGGCGCGGGCCGCCCGTGCGGGGGCAGCCTTGCCCCGGGGGTCGCCGAGGGCCGTGTCGAGCAGGTGGCGGGCGAGCCGTTCGGGGGTGGGGTGGTCGAAGAGGAGGGTGGCGGGCAGCTTGGCGGCGAGGCGGGCGCCGATGCGGTTGCGCAGCTCGACCGCGGTCACCGAGTCCATTCCGAGGTCGCGCAGCGGCTGGTCGGGCCGGACGGCTTCCGCGGAGCGCAGCCCGAGGGCGCGGGAGGCCTCCTCGCGGACGAGGGCGAGGACGCGTTCGGCGCGTTCGGCCTCGGGCAGTGCGGCGAGCCGGTCGGCGAGGCCGCCACGGGGTCCGACGGTACGCGGCGCGGGCAGCAGGGAGCGCCACAGGGCGGTCCCGGCCGCGTGCTCGCGCAGGCGTGGCAGGTCGAGCGACCAGGCCACCAGATGGGGTGTGCCGCGCCGCAGGGAGAGTCCGACCAGGTCACGGCCCTGGTCTGGGGTGAGGGGGCGGTGGCCCAGGCGGGCCATCCGCTCCAGGTCGGCGTGCTCGGCGGCGAGACCCTCACCGGCCCAGGCGCCGAAGGAGACGGAGGTGGCGGGCAGGCCCCGGGCGCGCCGGTGGTGGGCGAGCTGGTCGAGGAAGACGTTGGCGGCGGCGTAGTTGCCCTGGCCCGCGTTGCCGAGGACGCCCGCGGCCGAGGAGACCAGCAGGAACATCTCCAGCGGCAGTCCGGCGGTGAGCCGGTGCAGATGGGCGGCGCCGTCGGCCTTGGGGCGCAGGACCCGGGCGAGCCGCTCGGGGGTCAGTTCGGCGATCACCCCGTCGTCCAGGACGCCCGCGCAGTGCACGACTCCCCGCAGCGGGTGCTCTTCGCCGACGCGGGCGAGGACGCCGGCCAGGGCGTCGGCGTCCGCGACGTCACAGGCGGCGACCTCGGCCTCGGCGCCGAGCGCGGCGAGTTCGGCGACGGTCCGGGCGGCGCTCGGGTCCGCCAGTCCCTGGCGGGACGTCAGCAGCAGTCGGGGTACGCCGTTCTCGGCGAGCAGGCGGGCGATGTGCCGGCCGACGGCGCCCAGGCCGCCGGTGACGAGGACGGTGCCGTCACCGGGCAGGGCGCCGCCCTCGGCGGCGCGGGAGCGGATCAGGCGTGGAGCGAGCAACGCGCCCGCCCGCACGGCCAGTTCCGGCTCGTCGTCGTGCGCCACGGCGGCCCGGAGGGCGTCCGCGCAGTCGGGGGTGTCGAGGTCGAGGAGGGTGAGCCCGAGGTCCGGGTGTTCGGAGCGTGCGCTGCGGGCCAGCCCCCAGAGCACGGACTGGGCGAGCGCCGGTACGGCGTCCCGCGCACCGGCCGCGACCGCGCCCCGGGTCACCCAGACGGTCCGCGCGGGCGTCCGCCCCTCCGGCAGGGCGAGCAGCGCCTGGAGTTCACCGAGGGCGACGGCGGCCAACTCGTGGGCCTGGACGGCGGGTTCGCCGTCGGTGTCCGGGCGCGGCCAGAACCGTACGACGACGTCGGCGGCGTCGGTCACCGGCACCCCGGCGGACATCAGCTCGCGCGCGGCCTCCGGGTCCCCGACGACCGACCACGCCTCCTGCGGGGCCTCGGCCGCCCGGGGCACGGCCGTCCACGCCACCTCGTACAGGTGGCGTGCGTTCTCCGAGCCGCTGCTCAGATCCGCCGGAGTGGCCGCCCGCAGCCGTACGTCCTCCAGGCGGCCCGCGGGGAAGCCGTCGGCGTCCCACAGGGTGACGTCGAGGGTGAGGTCGGTGGCCGTGGATCCGGTGCGGCGGACGGAGACGATCAGGTCGTCGGCGCCGCCTTCGAGGGTGCAGCGGCCGACGGCGACGGGGAGCAGCACCCGCTCGTCGGACGGGTCGAGCACCGCGGCGACGTGCAGGGCGGCGTCCAGCAGAGCCGGGTGGACGGGGTACGGGTCGGACACGTCCCGCGCCTCGGCCGGCAGCGACAGCCGCGCGAGGAGTTCGCCGTCGCCGGTGAGCACCGCCTCCCGTACGCCCTGGAAGGCGCGGCCGTAGCCGAGGCCGACGCCGGTCAGCCTCTCGTACGTCTCCTCGGTCCAGGCCGGTGCCGCGTCCTCGGGCCAGAGCGGGGGACGCTCCCCCGGGACTCCGGCCGGGTCGGCGCCGGACGCGGTGGCGTGCAGGGTCCAGCCGGTGGCCTCCCGGCCGCGCGGGCGGCTGTGCACGGTGACCTCGGTGTCGGGGCCGTCGACGACGACCTCGACGGACACCTCGACCGTGCCGGACGCGGGCAGCACGAGCGGGGTGAGCAGGAGCAGGCCGGTGACGTCGGTGGACTCGTCCGGGCGGGCCTCGGTGAGGGCTGCGCGGCACAGTTCGAGCAGGGTCGTGCCGGAGACGACGGTCCGGCCGAAAACAGCGTGGTCGGGCAGCCAGTCGGCGGTGGCCGGGGACCACTCGTCGCGGAAGGTCCAGCGGGTCTCGTCGGGCGACCGGAGCTGGACGCCGAGGAGCGGGTGCGCGGCCCGGCCGAGGAGACCGCCGGTGGCGGACGTGCCCTCGGGCTCTGTCCAGTACCGCTGGGTGTCCCAGGCGTAGGTGGGGAGTTGGGCGGGGCCGGCCGTTTCCGGTACGGCGCGCCGCCAGTCGAGGTCCCTGCCATGGACGTGCAGTTCGGCCGCCGACCGGTCCAGGCAGGCGCGCGCGTCCGCGTCCCGGCGCAGCGAGCCGACGGTGACCAGGTCGTGGCCGGTCTCCTCGCCGATCGTGCGCAGAGCCGTCAGCAGGGCGGGGTGGGGGCTGAGTTCGACGAAGCAGCGGTAGCCGTCGGCGGCCATCCGCCGCACGGTGGGCGCGAACCGGACGGGCTCGCGCAGATTGGCGTACCAGTACTCGGCTGCCAGTTCCTCGGTGACGGGCTCGCCGGTGACCGTCGAGTACCAGGCGACGGACGCCGGGTAGGTGGTGACGCCGTCGAGTTCGTCGAGGATGCCGGCGCGGACCGGTTCGACTGCGTGCTGTGGGAGGCGTAGTCGACGTCGAGGCGGCGGACGAACACCTGCTCGCGGTCCAGGTCGTCGAGGAGGGTCTGGAGCGGTTCCACCTCGCCGGCGATCACCGTGGAACGACCGCTGTTGACGGCGGCGACGGACACCTCGCCCTGCAGACCGGCGAGACGCTCCTCTACCTCGGTGTGCGGCAGGGCGACGACGGCCATGGTGCCGCTGCCGGACAGGGCGGTCAGGGCCTGGCTGCGCAGGGCCACCACGGCGGCCGCGTCGTTGAGGCTGAGGGCGCCCGCCACGCAGGCCGCGGCGACCTCGCCCTGGCTGTGCCCGATGACGGCGTCCGGGCGGATCCCCCGGGCCCGCCACACGGCGGCCAGGGCCACCATGACCGCGAACAGCACGGGCTGGACGACGTCCACGCGGTCCAGGGACGGCGCGCCGGCGTCGCCGCGCAGGACGGCGCCGACGGACCAGTCGGTGAAGGGGCGCAGGGCGCCGTCGCAGCGGTCGAGTTCGTCGGCGAACACCGGGTCGTGCGCGAGGAGGTCACGGGCCATGCCGGCCCACTGCGAGCCCTGGCCGGGGAAGACGAAGGCGACCTTGCCGGACGGGCGGGTCTCCTGGGGGCCCGCGGTGGTGTCCGGGTCGGGTTCCCCCGCGGCGAGCGCGTCCAGGGCGGCGAGGAGTGCGGCGCGGTCGGCGGCCTGGACGACGGCCCGGTGCGCGAAGTGGGTGCGGTGACGGGCGAGGGTCGCGGCGACCGCCTGGAGCGGTGTCGCGGGCGCCTCGCGCAGGGCTCCGGCGAGCCGGCCGGCC
Source organism: Streptomyces phaeoluteigriseus (assembly GCF_001896135.2). GTDB lineage: Bacteria > Actinomycetota > Actinomycetes > Streptomycetales > Streptomycetaceae > Streptomyces > Streptomyces phaeoluteigriseus. The sequence goes on along the minus strand of NZ_MPOH02000019.1, from coordinate 623,206 downwards.
TGTCCCTTCAGCGCGCGCGGAGTGCGGGCGGAGAGCGGGAACAGGACCGGGGCCGCGAGGCCGGTCTCGGGCGCGGAGAGGTCGGTCTCGGGCGCGGCAAGGTCGGCGGTCTCGGGCGCCTCCTCCAGCACCACGTGGGCGTTGGTGCCGCTGATGCCGAACGCGCTCACGCCCGCCCGGCGTACCCGGTCCGCGCGGCGCGGCCAGGGCTCGGCGTCGGCCGGCACCCGCAGGCCGCTGCCCTCCCAGGCGATGTGCCCGGTGGGCGTCGCGGCGTGCAGGGAGGCCGGTATGCGTTCGTGGCGCAGTGCCAGGACGGTCTTGATGACGCCGCCGATGCCGGCCGCGGCCTGGGTGTGTCCGATATTCGACTTCAGGGAGCCGAGGACGAGGGGCCGGTCGGCGGGGCGGCCGGGTCCGAAGACGGCGGCGAGGGCGTTGCCCTCGATCGGGTCGCCGAGCGGGGTGCCCGTGCCGTGCGCCTCGACGTGGTCGATGTCGTCCGGACGGAGCCCGGCGGCGTCGAGCGCGGCCCGCAGGACCCGTTCCTGGGCGGGCCCGTTGGGAGCGCTGAGTCCCTGGCTGCGGCCGTCCTGGTTGAGGGCGGAGCCCTTGACGACGGCGAGGATCCGGTCGCCGTCCCGGTGGGCGTCGGAGAGCCGCTTGAGCAGGACGAGGCCGCAGCCCTCGGCCCACACCACGCCGTCCGCGTCGGCGGAGAAGGGACTGCACCGCCCCGACGGCGACAGGCCGCGCAGCCTGCTGAACTCGACGTGCCCGCGCGGGGTGACGAGCAGGGTCGCGCCGCCCGCCAGGGCGAGGTCGCACTCGCCGACCGCCAGGGCCCGCGCGGCCAGGTGCAGGGCGACCAGGGAGGAGGAGCACGCGGTGTCGACGGTGACGGCGGGCCCCTGGAGGCCGAGGGTGTAGGAGAGGCGTCCGGAGGCCACGCTCGCGGCCGAGCCGGTGCCGACGTGTCCGTCGAGCTGCGCGAGAGAGGCGGCGCCGAGGTAGCCGCTGTCGTAGAGGCCGACGTAGACGCCCGTGGAGCTGCCGTTCAGCGTGTCCGGGACGATGCCGGCGCGTTCGAGGGTCTCCCAGGCGGTCTGGAGCAGGATCCGCTGCTGCGGGTCCATGGCGGCGGCCTCGCGCGGGGAGATGCCGAAGAAGGGGGCGTCGAAGCGGTCGATGTCGTCGAGGAAGCCGCCGCGCAGGGTGTAGGCCTTGCCGGTGGCCTCCGGGTCGGGGTCGAGGAGACCGTGGGTGTCCCAACGGCCCGAGGGCACGTCGGAGATGACGTCCCGCCCGGCGTCGAGGAGCTGCCACAGCGCCTCGGGGTCGTCGGCGCCGCCGGGGAAGCGGCAGGCCATGGAGATGATCGCGATGTCGTCGCCGAGGAGGGTGGCGGCGGCACCGTGGGAGCGTCCGGTGGCCGGGTCGTCCTGCCGGGTGCCCGCGGTGGCGTACGCGGCCGGCCGTTCCTCGAAGAGGGCGTCGGCGAGCGCCGCGATGGTGGGGTGGTTGAAGACGAGGGACGGTTCCAGGGTGCGGCCGAGGCGGTCGGAGAGGTCCGCGCCCAGGGCCACCAACTGGCGGGAGCCGAGGCCGAATTCGGCGATCGGGCGGTGTGGGTCGACGTGCAGCGGGTCGAGGCCGGCCGCTTCGGCCACGGCCGCGGCCAGCCAGGCGCGCACGCCCTCGGCGGTCGCCGGGGACGGCTCGGGGTTCTGGGGCAGGGACGCGTTCGCAGGCATCTGGAGAGGTCCTCGTGAACTGGGTGCGCGGCGGACTTCCGTACGCCGTGGAGGGCGCGGCCGGAAGGAAGGTCGGGTTCGACGGCCCCGAGGTGGTGCCGGCCCGAACGGGCGGACCGGCGGCGGCCGTTGTCAGCCGGTGGCGGGTGCGCGACCACGGAGAGGGTGCCGTCGAGGTAGGCCGTACGCGTGGCACGGCGCTGGATCTTGCCGCTGGAGGTCTTCGCGATGGTGCCGGGGTGGACCAGGACGACGTCCCGCACGGGCAGGCCGTGGGCGTCGCCGATCGCCGCGCGGATCAGGTCGGTGATCTTCTCGGACTCACCGGCCGACTCCGGGGCCACCTCGGCGACCAGGACGGGCTGTTCGCCCTCGACGCCGCCGTCGACGGAGAAGGCGGCGGTGCAGCCGGGGCGCAGCGCCGGGTGGGCGAGTTCGGCGGAGAGTTCGAGGTCCTGCGGATAGTGGTTGCGTCCGTCGACGACCATCAGGTCCTTGAGGCGGCCGGTGACGAACAGTTCGCCGTCGCGCAGGAATCCGAGGTCCCCGGTGCGCAGGAAGCGGCCCTCGTGGCCGGGCAGGGTGGCGCGGAAGGACTCGCGGGTGGCGAGGGTGTTGCGCCAGTAGCCCTTGGCGACGCTCGCGCCTCGCAGCCAGATCTCCCCGACCTCGCCCTCGGGCAGTTCCTGCTGCCGTTCGGGGTCGGTGATGGCGACGGTCCAGCCGTCGGCGGGGTGACCGCAGCTCACCGCGGCGGCGTCGCCGGTGCCGGAGTCGGTCTCCAGGAGGACGGGGGGTGTGCCGACGCGGCCGCCGGTGACCATGAGGGTGGCTTCGGCCAGGCCGTAGCAGGGGTACAGGGCCTCGCGGCGGAAGCCGGCCGGGGCGAAGGTCTCGGCGAAGCGGCGCAGGGTGGCGGCGCGCACCGGTTCGGCGCCGTTGAAGGCGACCTTCCAGCCGCTGAGGTCGAGGCCGTCGAGGAGTTCGGGGCTCGCGTGCCTGAGGGCGAGTTCGTAGGCGAAGTTGGGGCCGCCGCTGCTGTGCGGGCGGTGGCGGTCGATGGCGGTCAGCCAGCGGTCGGGGCGCTGAAGGAAGTGCAGGGGCGAGAAGAGGGTGGTGGTGGCGCCGAGGTACAGCGTGTTCAGGACCGGTCCGATGAGGCCCATGTCGTGGTAGACGGGCAGCCAGCTGACGAACAGCTCGTGGTCGTACGCGTCGAGCACCTCCTCGGTGTGGCCCATGCGTTCGGCGATGACGCGCTCGTTGTCGAGCAGGTTGCCGTGGGTGACGACCACGCCGCGCGGGGCGGAGGTGGAGCCCGAGGTGTACTGGAGGAAGGCCACGGAGTCGGGGGTGAGATCGGGTTCGCGCCAGGACGCGGCCAGTTCGTCGGCGATGTCCTCCGTGGCGAGGCAGGTGATCCCGTCGAGTTCGGGCAGTTGCCCGGCCATGGTGCCGAGGGCGGCGATCACCTCGCGCCCGCCGAGGATCACCTTGGCGTCCGCGTCGGCCATGAGGCGCTTCATCCGGGTCACGGCGCGGTGGTTCTGCGTGCGGCCCTGCGGGGGCACGCCGGGTACGGCGACGACTCCGGCGGAGAGGCAGCCGAGGTATCCGCAGACGAACTCGAGGCCGGGCGGGTACAGCAGCATCGCGCGGGAGCCCGCGAGGCCGCGCTCCTGGAGCCAGGCGGCGACGGCCTGGGCTCGGGTGGCCAGGCGGGCGTAGGAGATCTCTTGGATCTCTCCGTCCACGTCCCCCGTGACGAGGTGGCGGTAGGCGGTCCGGTCGGGCTGGTGCGTGGCGTGCGTGGTCAGCAGATCGACCAGGGAACGGGCCATGTTGACGAGTCTCACCTGTCTGGGAATAGGCGAGGGAAACGGAGTTCGAGATCACGCCGACGCGTCCGCGTCGAGACGGGCACGGCACCGGTCCGGCCTCGTCGCCGGAACGTCCGTCTCGATCGTCCACTCGAGGAACCCGGGTGATGGTCCGTCACCGGTTCCTCGTCCCCCCGTACAGCTTGCTACCGACGAGTAACACTCTAGCAAGGTACCGCGTGCGAATGGGTCGAATCCGCGTAAACCCTTTGTGTCGAACGGAGTTGACGCCTCCGCACGGACGGTCGCACCACAGGGGGAACCCTACGGGATCCGGCAGGAGGGCACCTTCCGCACCGCCCTCGACCCCGTCCCCCGCCCGGCGCGCGCCGCGCGCGGCGCCCGCACCCGCGTCGGCTCCCGCGCCGATGGCCACGCCCAGGCCGATCCCGAGGGAGAGCCCGAGTCCGAGATTGTCGAAGACGGTCAGCCCGAGCGCGACGCCGACGGCCGTGCCGATCCCGAGGCCGGCCGCGAGGCCGACCGGCGCGGCGGCCGTGCCCCCGGCGGCCTCGGAAGCGCCGCCTCTCCCGTCACCGTTCTCCATGTGATCCCCGTCTCCCATCCTGCTTCCGTCGCGCCCGACGACGCGCCCACCCGTACATCATCGCGGCTCACCTCACCCCCAGCGCCCGCAGTCCCGCCGCCGTCACCGCCGCTCCCAGCACCACCACCGGGAACGGCGCCCGCCGCCACGCCAGCGCCACCGCCACCAGCACCCCCGCCGGACGCGCCCACCCGGCGAAGCCACCCCGCTCGGTCAGGGCGCCGGTCGCCAGCAGCGCGGCCAGCAGCACCACCGCCCCCGCCGCCAGCAACTCCCGCACCCGCGCGGGCAGCACGACCCGCCCGTGCAGCGCGGGCCCCACCAGTCGGAACGCGTAGGTCCCCACCGCCAACACCAGGATCACGACGACCGACGCACTCATACGGCGGCCCCCTCGCGGCCGTACAGAAACAGCCCGGCGAGTGCCAGCAGGACCGGCACCCCGGCCGGGACGGCGGGCGTCAGCGCCAGGGCCAGGGCGGCGCCGAGTGCCGCGGAACGCCGTAGCCGGGCGTCCCCGCGCAGTGCGGGCAGCACCAGGGCGACCAGGACGGCGGGGAAGGCGGCGTCGAGGCCGTACGCGGCGGTGTCGCCGAGGGCCCCGCCGGCGAGCGCCCCGGCCAGGACACCGAGGTTCCACACGACGAACAGCCCGAGCCCGGAGATCCAGAAGGCCGCCCTGCGGCGTGCGGGGTCGGGCTGGGCGAGCGCGAAGGCGACGGTCTCGTCCGTGACGAGGTGCGCGCCGAGAAACCGGGCCGCACGACCGGGGCCCAGCAGGTCCGCGACGGCCAGTCCGAAGGCGGCCGTCCGGGTGTTCAGCAGCAGCCCGGTCGCCGCCGCGGCGAACGGCCCGCCCCCGGCCAACAGCACGCCCACCGCGCTGAACTGCGCCGATCCCGCGTACACCAGCACGGACATCGCCACCGGCACCCATACCGGAAGTCCCCCGGCCACGGAGATCGCGCCGAAGGAGACGCCGACCACCCCGCTGGCGAGCCAGACGAGCGAACTGTCACGGACGAGAGCCCGTTGGACGGCCGATACGCGGGGTGTTCGGTGTGGCGAACGCATGTTTTCTACAATGGACAGAGCGACTCCGTTCGTCAAGCCGAACGCACGTACCGATGGAGCGAACGAAATGGCCGACGCCGTACCTCCGCAACCCTCACAGCCCTCGCCCCCCTCCCGCCTCCCCCTCGACTGGATCGCCGCCTCCCTGCGCCGCGAGCGCACCCGGGCCGGGCTGTCCCTCTCCGAACTGGCCAAGCGCGCCGGCATCGCCAAGTCCACGCTCTCCCAGTTGGAGGCGGCGAGCGGCAACCCGAGCATGGAGACGATCTGGGCGCTCGGCGTGGCCCTGGGAGTCCCGTTCAGCGCGCTGGTGGAGCCCCCGGTGTCCGCCGTACGGGTCGTCAGGGCGGGGGAGGGGCCGACGGTCGCCTCGGAGCAGGCGCCGTACGTGGCGACCCTGTTGTCCGCGAGCCCGCCGGGCGCCCGGCGGGACCTCTACCACCTGCGGGCCGAACCGGGCGCGGCCCGCGTCTCGGAGCCGCACATTCCGGGCACGGTCGAGCACCTGATCGTGAGCACCGGGCGGGTGCTGGCCGGGCCGGCCGGGGAGACGGTGGAGCTGGAACCCGGCGATTACATGACGTACCGGGGTGATGTACCGCACTCGTACGAGGCGTTGCTGCCCGGGACGACGTTCGTGCTCGTCATGCAGCACGTGTAGGGGCGCGGGGGTTGTCGCGGAAAGGCAGGAGCCCCGTCGCCTTGCGGCGCGGGGCTCCTTGGGTACTGCTCTCAGAGACTTGCGATCTCAGGGTGTGATGCGGTCAGGCGATCAGACGGGGGTGACGTTCTCCGCCTGCGGGCCCTTCGGGCCCTGGGTCACGTCGAAGGAGACCGCTTGGTTCTCCTCGAGCGAACGAAAACCCTGCGCGTTGATCGCGGAGTAGTGGACGAAGACGTCGGGGCCGCCGCCCTCTTGGGCGATGAAGCCAAAGCCCTTTTCGGCGTTGAACCACTTCACGGTTCCGGTAGCCATAAGCCCTCCTTGGGCCCAAAGGGTTGCCCTGCTCCAGAACCCTGCAAGCGTGAAAGCAAGTGCCGCACAACTGCATACGTCTGAAAACGTCAAGAGCCCGCGGTTACATGCTCCGCAGGCTCTGTACTGCAAGGGAAACCAAACTGCAACTTGCGGGCGAGCCTAGCATGTAGGCACCGGAATGCAATAGAGGTCAAGATCACGTCACCCGGATGTTTGAAGATCCGGAAAAGGGGTTGACGGCGGGCCCCCGTGGGGGTCGCGGCGGGGGCCGGAGGCCGCACGCCACCGGCCGGGGTCTATCGTCGCGATGTGGACAATTCTCGCACCCGGCCGCGCGTCGGCCACATCCAGTTCCTCAACTGCCTGCCCCTGTACTGGGGGCTCGCGAGAACCGGCACCCTCCTCGACTTCGAGCTGACCAAGGACACCCCGGAGAGGCTCAGCGAGCAGTTGGTGCGGGGGGACCTCGACATCGGGCCCATCACCCTCGTCGAGTTCCTGAAGAACGCCGACGACCTGGTCGCATTCCCCGACATCGCCGTCGGCTGCGACGGTCCCGTCATGTCCTGCGTGATCGTCTCCCAGGTGCCGCTGGAGGAACTGGACGGCGCCCGCGTCGCCCTCGGCTCCACCTCACGCACCTCCGTGCGCCTGGCCCAGCTCCTGCTGTCCGACCGCTACGGCGTCCGGCCGGACTACTACACCTGCCCGCCCGACCTGAGCCTGATGATGCAGGAGGCCGAGGCGGCCGTACTCATCGGCGACGCGGCGCTGCGGGCGAACCTGCTCGACGGCCCCAGGTACGGCCTCCAGGTGCACGACCTGGGCGCGCTCTGGAAGGAGTGGACCGGCCTGCCGTTCGTCTTCGCGGTGTGGGCGGCCCGCCGGGACTACCTGGAGCGCGAGCCGCTCATCACCCGCAAGGTCCACGAGGCCTTCCTCGCCTCCCGCAACCTCTCCCTCGAAGAGGTCACCAAGGTCGCCGAGCAGGCGGCCCGTTGGGAGAGCTTCGACGAGGAGGTCCTGGAGCGCTACTTCACCACGCTCGACTTCCGCTTCGGGCCCGCCCAGTTGGCGGCCGTCACCGAGTTCGCCCGTCGCGTCGGCCCGACGACCGGCTTCCCGGCCGACGTCAAGGTCGACCTTCTTCAGCCGTGACGACGGCACTAGGCTGCTGACGGGCCCTGGGGGGCCACGGGCCCACCGGGTCTACGGGGGAGGGGTGGACGTCATGCAGCCGCTCGGTGTCGACGAACCCACCGAGGTGGGGCCCTACCGGCTGCTGGGCCGGCTCGGCTCCGGCGGGATGGGCCGCGTCTACCTGGGCCGCAGTGCCGGAGGGCGCACCGTCGCCGTGAAGATCGTGCACCCGCACCTCGCGCTCGACGAGGAGTTCCGGGCCCGCTTCCGCCGCGAGGTCGACGCCGCCCGGCGGGTCGGCGGTGCCTGGACCGCGCCCGTCCTGGACGCGGACCCGACGGCGCACGTCCCCTGGGTCGCCACCGCCTACGCGGCCGGACCCTCGCTGGCCGCGGCGGTCGCGGGCGGCGGCGCACTGCCCGAGCACACGGTACGGGTGCTGGGGGCGGGCCTCGGGGAAGCGCTCGCCACCGTCCACGGACTCGGCCTCGTGCACCGGGACGTCAAGCCGTCCAACGTCCTCCTCACCGTCGACGGCCCCCTGCTCATCGACTTCGGCATCGCCCGCGCGACGGACGGCACCGCGTCCCTCACCTCGACCGGCGTCTCCGTCGGCTCCCCCGGCTACATGGCCCCCGAACAGATCCTCGGCAAGGGCGCGGGCGGCGCGGCCGACGTCTTCTCCCTCGGCGCCGTACTGGCGTACGCGGCGACCGGCGAACCCCCTTTCCCCGGCGACTCCTCGGCCGCCCTGCTCTACAAGGTCGTCCACGAGCAGCCCGCGCTCGGCCGCCTGGACGGGGACCTGCTGGACCTGGTCACGGCCTGCCTCGCCAAGGAACCGGCCGCCCGGCCCACCCCCGCGGAGGTCGCCCACCGACTCGCTCCCGAGGGGGCGGCCCGCCTGGTCGCCTCGGGCTGGCTGCCGGGGAGGCTGGTGGAACAGGTGGGGCGGAGCGCCGTACAACTGCTGAACCTGGAGGCGACGGGGGCGGGGGCCGGCGCGGGAGCGGTGTCCGGGCCGGTGGGGTTCAGCAGCGCCTCGGTGGGGGAGGCGGAGGGGCCGTCCAGGGTGGGGGAGGCACAGACTCCCGCCGAGGTGGGGGAGTTCGGACCGGCGCCGGTGATGCCCGCGCCGCGGGACGCCGGGAGGTCCACGGCCGGCGGTGAGCGGCCCGGCAAGGTGTCCCTCTCCCTCGCCGCCGCCGCGACGCCCGGCGAGGGCGGGCGCGGGCGCCGGCTGAGCTGCACCCTGGCGCTCGCGGTCGCGGGCGCGCTGGCGGCGGTGACGGTCGGCTCGGTGTTCGTCCTCGACCTGATGCCGGGCTCGGGCTCCGACGACAACGACAGCGCCGCGGGCAGCGACGCGTCCTCCTCGGCCCCGGCCGCCACCGCGCCCCCGGCCGCGACCGGCGTGGTCCCCGCGGCCTACGTCGGCACCTGGGAGGGCCAGGGCAGCGGCCTCGACGGCCGGCTCCCGATGGGCACCTTCCGGCTGACGGTAAAACAGGCCGCCGTGGGAAAGGAGTTGGGCCGCCTCCGCCAGACCGATGTGCTCGGCGGTGTCTGCCTCGACATCCTCACCTTGAAGAAGGTGACCGCGAAGGAACTGATCACCACCTCGGTCGGCGCGCGGACCAACCACGGCGGCTGCAACCCGGCCGCCCACACCGTGCGGTTGACGCGGACGGGCGACGACCTGACGTATGTGTCGGAGAGTTCGGCCGAGGGGAATCCCGTCGCGCGGATGTCGCGGGTCGACTAGCGGGCGGCGCGGGCCCAGGTGGAGAGCGGCGCGCGGGCACAGGCGACGAGTGAAGAGATGAGGTGGAGTTCCTTGACCGTCGCACCGATCGACGCCCTGCTGATCCTCCTCGCGGCGGTGTGGGGCGCGCTCGCGGGAGCGGTGCTGCCACGGGCGGTGTACCGGTTCTCGGTGGAACTGGAGGACGGGGAGGGGAAAGGGGAAGGAGAGGGGGAGGGGGAGGGGTCCGGACCCGTCGATCCCGGCTGGCGCCGTACCTGTCCCGCGGGACACCCCCTGGGCGGCTGGCTCGGTCCCGCCCGCTGTCCCGGCTGCCCCGGCACGTCACCGCCGTACGGTCCCGGCGCCCTCCGTCCCTCCCTCGCCACCGCGGTCCTCTGCGCCGGGCTGGCGCTCGCCACCGGCATCCGGCCCGAGGTGGCCGTATGGCTGCTGCTGGCGCCCGTCGGGGTGCTGCTCGCGGCCGTGGACCTGCGGGTGAAGCGGCTGCCCGATCCGCTCACGCTGTCCCTCGCGGCCGCCGCTCTCACCCTGCTCGGGGTGGCCGCGCTGCTGCCCGAGCACGCGGGTGACTGGACGACGGCCCTGCTGGGCGCCCTCGCGCTCAGCGCCGGCTACCTCGTGCTGCACCTCGTCAACCCGGGCGGCATGGCCTTCGGCGACGTGAAACTCGCCCTCGGCGCGGGCGCGGTCCTCGGCTGGTACGGCTGGGGGACGGTCATGCTGGGCACCTTCGCCGGGTTCCTGTTCGGCGCGCTGTACGGCGGCGCGCTGCTGCTCGCGCGCAGGGCCGGACGCAAGACGGCGATCCCGTTCGGGCCGTTCCTGACCGCCGGTGTGTACGCCGGTGTGGTGATGGGCGCGTACGCGGCCTGAGGTGAGCCGTCGGAAGGCGCTGGCGTAGGCTGGCCGGGTCCGTCCACAACCCTTGACGAAAGGGACGCTTCGGTGACCGAGAAGGCCGACCTCCAGTCCGTCCTCGACCGTGCCGCCGAGGGTGGGCGGATCACCCCCGAGGAGGCGCTCGACCTCTACCGCGACGCGCCCCTGCACGCGCTGGGCTCCGCCGCCGACGCCGTACGCCGCCGTCAGTACGCCGGCATCGAGCACATCGCGACGTACATCATCGAGCGCAACATCAACTACACGAACGTGTGCGTCACGGCGTGCAAGTTCTGCGCCTTCTACGCGGCGCCGAAGGACACGGCCAAGGGCTGGACGCGCGACCTGGACGACATCCTGCGCCGGTGCGCGGAGACCGTCGAACTCGGCGGCACCCAGATCATGTTCCAGGGCGGACACCACCCGGACTACGGCGTCGAGTACTACGAGAAGCACTTCTCCGCCATCAAGAAGGAGTACCCGCAGCTCGTCATCCACAGCCTGGGGGCGAGCGAGGTCGAGCACATGGCGCGGATCTCGAAGGTGTCCGTCGAGGAGGCGATCCAGCGCATCCACGCCGCGGGTCTCGACTCCTTCGCCGGGGCCGGCGCCGAGCTGCTCCCCGCCCGCCCGCGCAAGGCGATCGCTCCGTTGAAGGAGTCCGGCGAGCGCTGGTTGGAGATCATGGAGACCGCGCACAACCTCGGCGTGGAGTCCACGTCGACCATGCTGATGGGGACCGGCGAGACCAACGCCGAGCGCATCGAGCACCTGCGGATGATCCGCGACGTACAGGACCGGACGGGCGGCTTCCGCGCCTTCATTCCGTACACCTACCAGCCCGAGAACAACCACCTGAAGGGCCGCACCCAGGCGACCCTCTTCGAGTACCTGCGGATGATCGCGATCGCCCGCCTCTTCCTCGACAACGTCCGGCACATCCAGGGCTCCTGGCTGACCACGGGCAAGGAGGTCGGCCAGCTGTCGCTGCACTACGGCGCGGACGATCTCGGCTCGATCATGCTGGAGGAGAACGTCGTCTCCTCGGCCGGTGCCAAGCACCGCTCCAACCGCCTGGAGATCATCGACCTGATCCGCAAGGCGGGCCGCGTCCCGGCCCAGCGTGCGACGACGTACGAGCACCTCGTGGTGCACGACGACCCGGCGAACGACCCGGTCGACGAGCGGGTCGTCTCGCACATCTCGTCCACCGCGATCGAGGGCGGCACCGCGCACCCCGAGCTGAAGCTGCTGGCCTCCAACTGACCTCCCCGTGCTGACGATCCACGCGGCCGACGAGGTCCGCCACGTCTGGGACGACCCGGAGCCGGTCAGGGGTGGTGCTGTCGCCGTCCAGGGCGGCCGGGTCGCGGGTGTGGGGCCCCTCGCGGAGCTGGAGCGGCGGTTTCCCGGCGCGCGGGTCCGGCGCTGGCCCGGCGTGCTCGGCCCCGCGCACCTGCACGAGGGACCCCTGCCGGACGCCCCGAGCCCGCGTGAGCGCATCCACGCGGTGCTGAAGCTCGGCGCGGCGGCCGTCCTCGCGGAACACGCCGGCTCACCCGAACTCCGGGCCGCCGCCGACCGCAACGACGTGGTCGTGCTGGCGCGGGCCCGGCCGACCGCGATCACCGAGACCGGCCGCGCCGACCTCGCCGTCTTCGACGAGAGCGGCGCGTGCATCGCGACGGTGTGCGCGGGCCGGCTCGTGCACAGGAGGCGCTAGCCGAGCCGGCGTCACTCGGAGAAGGCTTCCGCGAACGCGCCCGCGGTCTGCTCCACGCCACTGCAGTTGGTCAGCGCGTCGTCCGCGTCGGTGCCGTCCTCGCACTGCTGGTCCCTGAACGTCGACCACATCGACACCCAGGCGATGCCCTTCTCCTCGGCGAACGCCCGCACCTCCGCCGCGTCCGCGAGCGTGAACGTCTCGTTGTCGACGTCGTTGACGCCGATCATCGAGGTGAGCGCCATGCCCTTCCAGGCGTCGGCGTCCGCCGTGCCGAAGATCCCCTTCAACTGGGTGTGCGCGGCGGTGGCCGAGGTGATCGCGTACCCGCCCATGTCGCCGGTGTACGACTCGCCGTAGTTCATCGTCATCAGGTTGACGGCGGACACCTGGACGTCGTACTTGTTCGCCGAGGTCAGCAGCGCGAGGCTGTCGGAGTCCAGCCCCGACGGCATCACCGGAAGGGTGAACGAGACCTCCAGGTCCGGGCGTTCCTCCTGGAGCGCGGCGATCGCCCGGGAGCGCAGGGCGACCGAGTCGGCGTCGGTCAGCTCCTCGCCCTCGATGTCGAAGTCGGCCTGCGTGGAACCGGCCGCGTCGAGCGCCGCGCCGTAGGCCCGCGTCAGCTCGGCCACGCTGTCGCAGGTGGCCGCCAGTTCCTTCCCGGACGCCCCGCCGAAGGAGACCCGCACCGAGGCGCCCGTCTCCGTGAGCGCCGAGACGCGCGAGGCCACGGCGGTGTCGTCCACGGCGTACTGGCCGTTCCACTCCGGGGTGCAGCCGCTCCCGTCGGAGATGACGAAGGCCAGGTTGTACGCCGCCGGTGAGCCCGCCGCGTCGTTGGCGGAGGCCTCCGCCGCGTTGACGTAGGGGGCGTACGACGTACGGGACGCGGCGTTCTGCGACGGCGCGGCACTGGTGCTCTGTCGCGGTGTCGCGGGTGCCGCGTCCGACGTGCCGTCGGACCCCGCGGAGCATCCCGCGGTGGCCAAGGCAAACAGGCAGGTGAGCCCGGCCGCCGGCCTCAGGAAACTCCTCATTGCGCATGCACCCGCTCTCGTGATTTCTGTCTCAGGACGGAAACAAAGACCGTTCCCGAACTCGAAATGTCTCACATTCGAGGGTCCCGCGCCGGAACGGCAAACACACAGCCATTTCATGGATGGATGTGAACAAAATGGTGCGATCCGGCGCCCAAAAGCGACAATAGACCCGCCTTCATCCAGGTTCGGCCGCGCAGGTCTTTGCCCTTTCTCTCAGGCAGGAGACAGGTTCGCCCGTTCCTCATGGCTCTCTCACAAGAAGAGCAGAGTTTAGGGCACATAAAGCCTCCCTAATATCCGGGGAATGCATTCCGAGCCTGCCATCGAAAGCCGTGCCGCCGCTCGCGGTCGCCGTCGCAAACGCGGCCACGACTCCGCCGCCGAGGGGCCCGTGTTCGTTGACAACTCCGGACGCCGGTCCAAGCTGCTGCGCCGGATCGGCGTCCTCATGGGCGTCGGCTGCCTCGTCTACGCGGTCGTCCTGAGCGCCGCCTTCATGGGCTGGGGCACCTCGCTGAACCCGTCCTCACTGCTGCCGTTCGGCGGCAACGCCCAGGGAGGCCAGGGCCCCGGCGGTATGCGCCCGGACGGCGGCGTCGGCAACCCGGTCGGCCTGCCGGGCGACACCCCGCCCACCGGCACCGCCTCCCCGACCTCCTCCCCGTCCCCCTCCTCGTCCTCGTCCTCATCCCCGTCCGTCTCCGCCTCCGCGGCCGCCAACTGACCGGAACGCAGCCACCCACATGACGACGACTCCCTCCCGCGGCCGGCGCCGCGCCCCCTCCCGTATCGAACGGGCGGCGGGCAAGGCCGCGGCCCTCCAGAAACCCCGCGTCATCCTCGCGGGGCTGCTCCTGCTCGCGCTCACCAGCGTGATGCTGCTCGACGGCTACCTGCGCGCCGAGGTCGGCGGCGACCAGCGCGTGCGCACCGGGGCCAGCGCGAGCGAGGTGCCCGACGACATCCTCGACGGCGGCCCGATCCTCACCTTCCGGGGCGGCCAGGCCACCACGGTCTCGGTGCCGGACAAGACGATCGCGCTCACCTTCGACGACGGCCCAACCCCACCTGGACCCCCGAGGTCCTGGAGATCCTCGAGAAGTACGACGTGCCGGCCACGTTCTTCCTGGTCGGGTCGATGGTCTCGCGCTACCCGGACATCGTGGAGGACCTGGTCGAGCAGGGCAACGAGGTGGGCATCCACACCTTCACCCACGTCGACCTCTCCTACCAGAGCGACGCCCGCGTCGACCGCGAGATGGAGCAGACCCAGCTGGCGCTCGCGGGCGCGGCCGGCGTCACCACCACGCTGTTCCGTGCGCCGTACTCCTCGGAGACGGACGCCATCGACAACTACAGCTGGCCCGTCTACCAGCGGCTCGGCGAGGACGGTTACACCAGCGTCTTCGTCGACACCGACAGCGACGACTGGAAGCGGCCGGGCGTCTCCAACATCATCAAGTGGGCCACGCCGGAGGACGGCAAGGGCGCCTCGGTCCTCTTCCACGACGCGGGCGGCGAGCGCTCACAGACGATCGCCGCGCTGCCGACGTACATCAAGAAGATGAAGGCGGCGGGCTACACCTTCACCACCATCAGCGGCGTGATGCAGGAGGAGAACGCGGCGGCCCGCGAGGCCTCCGGGCAGCAGGCCGACGGTGCTGTCCCCGGCGGCGAGGCCGACGGGGCGACCGGCGGGGCGGGTGCGGCGGAGGGGGCGACGGGCGGGGC
>NZ_MPOH02000019.1:571841-608588 GCF_001896135.2 Streptomyces phaeoluteigriseus | reverse complement strand
GAAGCCGAAGACCGAGGCCTGGTCGCTCTCCATGACGCTGCCGCAGGAGACGACGGGGTTGAGGCTGCACCCGGGGGGCGACGGGCGGGGCGGGTGCGGCCGGCGGGACCGTCGACCGGCTTCAGGCCGCCCACCGGGAGGCCACCGGTGTGACCCTGTACGAGGGCAAGGCGCTCGTCGCGGCGGTCGCCGTCGCCGAGTGGACGGTGCCGACGCTCTCCGTCGGGCTGGCCGTCGTGGGCGTGGCCGTCATGGGCCGCTTCGGGATGATGCTGATCCTCGCCCGCCGGCACCACAGAAAGCGCAACAGACGCCGCTTCAGCTGGGGACCGGACGTCACCCGGCCGGTCAGCGTCATCGTCCCGGCGTACAACGAGAAGGAGTGCATCGCCAACACCCTCGAATCGCTGGCGCGCAGCACCCATCCGATCGAGATCATCATCGTGGACGACGGCTCGACGGACGGCACGTCCGAGATCTCCCGCGAGGCCGCCGGGGCGCTCGGCATGACGAACGTCCGCGTCATCCGCCAGGAGAACTCCGGCAAGCCCGCCGCCCTCAACAACGGCGTCCGCAACGCCAGTCACGACATCGTCGTGATGATGGACGGCGACACCGTCTTCGAGCCCGACACCGTGCGGCAGCTCGTCCAGCCGTTCGCCGACCCGAAGGTCGGCGCGGTCGCCGGCAACGCCAAGGTCGGCAACCGCAACACCATCATCGGCGCCTGGCAGCACATCGAGTACGTGATGGGCTTCAACCTCGACCGCCGCATGTACGACCTGCTGCGCTGCATGCCGACCATCCCCGGCGCGATCGGCGCCTTCCGCAGGGACGCCGTCCTCGAGGTCGGTGGCATGAGCGAGGACACCCTCGCCGAGGACACCGACATCACCATCGCCATGCACCGCGCGGGCTGGAACGTCGTCTACCAGGAGCACGCCCGCGCCTGGACCGAGGCCCCCGGCTCCCTGAAGCAGCTGTGGTCCCAGCGCTACCGCTGGTCCTACGGCACCATGCAGGCCCTCTGGAAGCACCGCAAGTCCCTGACGGACAAGGGGCCTTCGGGACGCTTCGGGCGCGTCGGCATGCCGCTGGTCGTCCTCTTCCAGATCGTCACGCCGGTCTTCGCGCCGCTGATCGACGTGTTCACCGCCTACTCGATGATCTTCATCGACTTCAAGGCGGCCCTGCTGGCCTGGTTCGCGGTCCTGTGCGTCCAGCTCGTCTGCGCCGCGTACGCCTTCCGGCTCGACCGCGAGAAGTACCGCTACCTGTTGATGATGCCGCTCCAGCAGCTCGCCTACCGCCAGATGATGTACCTCGTCCTCATCCACTCCTGCATCACCGCCCTCACCGGCGGTCGCCTGCGCTGGCAGAAACTGAAGAGGACCGGCGAGGTCGGGACCCCGGCCGGGGTGAGCTGAGTGGGGGGCGCACAGCAGGGGCACGGTCCGACGGGCCGCGGTCGCCGCTCCCGCCACCACCGCCACGACGGCCACCGCCACGACGGCCACCGCCACGGCTGCCACCGCCATGACCGCCGGCGCCACCGACAACGCCGCCGGCGCCACCGACAACGCCGCCGGCGACACCGTCCCGTTGCCGGAGGGTTCCGGCCGCGACCGCTACTTCGACAGCCTCCGCGCCCTCGCCCTCATCCGCGTCGTCGCCTACCACACGTTCGGGTGGGCCTGGGCGGGCCTGGTCTTCCCCTCCATGGGCGTCATGTTCGGCCTGGCCGGCACCCTGATGGCCAAGTCCCTGGAACGCCCGGCGCTCGAGGTGGTGCGCGGCCGTCTCCGCCGGCTCCTGCCGCCCTTCTGGTTCTGGGGCGCCTTCGTGGTCGTGGCCATGCTGGTGCACGGCTGGATGCCGGGCCCGCAGATCGTCTGGTGGATCGTGCCGCTGGGCGATCCACCGGGCAACGCCTGGGGCGAGCAGGCCTGGGAGATCCTCTGGTACCTGCGCACCTACCTGTGGTTCGTGCTGCTCTCCCCGCTCCTGCTCCGGCTGTTCCGCCTCGCCCCGATCCCCGTCCTGGTCGGGTCCCTCGCGCCCGTCCTGGTCCTGAACTTCGCCTGGGCGGGCCCGGACAACCGCTTCGGCACCGCCCTGTGGGACCTGTCGACGTACCTGTTCTGCTGGATGCTCGGCTTCGCCCACCGCGACGGCGTGCTCCAGCGCGTCAGGCCGGCCCTGGTGGCCGTCCTCTCCCTCGCCGCCATGGCGTACGGCGGCTGGTGCGCCTTCTCGCAGCGGGCCGGGTACGGCACCTACGACCTGGACGAGAACCCGCTCGCGCAGGCCTTCTGGTCGGCCGGCTTCGTGATGCTGCTGATGTGGGCCAAGGCGTACTTCCGGATCGACTTCGCCTGGCTCACCCGGCTGCGGCGCACGAACCGGCTGGTCACCGTCTTCAACGCGCGCGCGGTGACGATCTACCTCTGGCACGAGATCGCGCTGGTGCTGGCGGTCCCGCTGATCGACCGGTTCTGGGACGTGCCCGCCTTCGAGGCGTACCTTCCGCTGGAGAGCCAGTGGTTCCTGTTCGCCGTGGGCTGGCTGCTGATCGTGGTGTTCGTGCTGCTGTGCGGCTGGGTCGAGGACGTGGCGGCCCGGAGGAAGCCGAGGCTGCTGCCATGACCGGCGACCCCCTGCTGCCACAATGGGCGGGTGACCCGTGCTTCCCTGAACAAGCAGCCCCACGAAGTCGCCTCGATGTTCGACCGCGTGGCGGAACGGTACGACCTCACCAACGACGTCCTCTCCCTCGGCCAGGACCGCAGGTGGCGCAAGGAGGTCGCGCGCGCGGTCGACGCCCGCCCCGCGCAGAAGGTCCTCGACCTGGCCGCCGGTACGGCCACCTCCTCGCTGCCCTTCGCCCGGACCGGCGCCTACGTCGTGCCCTGCGACTTCTCCCTCGGCATGCTCCAGGTGGGCAAGCAGAAGCACCCCTGGCTGCCGCTCACCGCGGGCGACGCGACGAAGCTGCCGTTCAAGGACGACACCTTCGACGCCGTCACGATCTCCTTCGGGCTGCGCAACGTGCAGGACTTCGACACGGCGCTGCGGGAGATGCACCGGGTGACGCGGCCCGGCGGACGGGTCGTGATCTGCGAGTTCTCGCACCCCACCTGGGCGCCGTTCCGGCAGGTCTACACCGAGTACCTGATGCGCGCCCTGCCCCCGGTCGCCCGCGCGGTCTCCTCCAACCCCGACGCGTACGTCTACCTCGCCGAGTCCATCCGCGCCTGGCCCGACCAGCCCGCCCTCGCCGAGCACCTGCGCAAGGCCGGCTGGTCGAAGGTCGCCTGGCGCAACCTGACCGGCGGCGTGGTCACCCTGCACCGGGGCTTCAAGGAGAACTGAGCGAACGGCCGACCGACCCGGCGGGCCGACCCGGCGGGCTGACCCGGCCGACCGACCCGGTCGGCGTCCGTCGTCGTGGCGGCGCGCGGCTACCCGCTGATCGTCTCGAAGGGGCCCTCCGCCGACGGGTCCAGTTCGCGCTGCATCCCGCCTCCGCCCGGCGCCGGCAGCCGAGGTTCGCGGACGCCCGCGCCTCCGCCGCCCCCTCCCTCGGTGAAGTCGAACCACACGGTGACGACGGCCCCGCGCGGCACCTCGACACCGGGCGGCGGGTACTGACGTACGACGTAGTCGACGACGGTGCGGTGGAAGTCGGGCCGGTCGGGCGCGGCCAGCAGTACCCCTTGTGCGATGGCGGCTTCGCGCGCGTCCATGGCCATCAGTCCGACGAGCTTCGGTACGCGCACCTCGGATGTTTTGGGCCGTATGTGCACAGATGTCACCCCCAGCGGTACTGGAAGGGTAACCGCCCGAGGGGGGCGTCCGGAAGCACGATGTGTCTTTCCGTGACAATCCGCTACTCGGTGTCACCAAACCGGAGTTGGGGCTTCTACAGGTCCAGCCGGTAGCAGTGCCCCTCCTGCTCCGACTCCGGGGTGGTGAACACCTCGGTGAGCCGCATGCCGAGCCGCTGCGTGACGGCGATGGACCGGGTGTTGCCCGCCACGACCATGGCCACCACGCTCGGCACGCCCGCCTCCCGGACCCGCTCCAGGGTCATCCGCGCCGCCGCCGTGGCGTACCCCTGGCCCCAGTACTCCCGGCCGAGCCGCCAGCCGATCTCGATCTCACCGGTCGGGCCCCACTCCCGCTCCCAGGGCTGGGCGCCGGTGAAGCCGATGACCCGACCCGACTCGTCGAGCATCGTCCACAGGCAGAACCCGCGCTCGGCGTCGTGCCGGCGCTGGCGGGCGGTGAGTTCCTCGTAGACGGACAGTCCCGCGGAACGGCCGCCGTGGAACTCCATGACATCGGGGTGGTCGAAGATCCGTTGCCACGCCACCGCGTCCTCGTCCGTGGGGACGCGCAGCCGTACTACGGGCAGAACTCGGTTCACGGGGCAGCCCTTCAGCAGGTTGATCAATTCTCCTGAATAGACTGCCCGTGTCCAGTGCCGGTCGGCACGCGATTCCGAACTTGGGGAGAACCCGCCGTGACCGAGCCCCTCTCCGAAAACACCGCCGATGTGATCGTGGTCGGCGCGGGGCCGGCCGGCTCCACCACCGCCTACCACCTCGCCAAGGCCGGGCTCGACGTACTCCTGCTGGAGAAGACCGAGTTCCCGCGCGAGAAGGTCTGCGGCGACGGCCTCACCCCGCGCGCCGTCAAGCAGCTCGTCGCCATGGGGATCGACATCTCCGAGGAGGCCGGCTGGCTGCGCAACAAGGGCCTGCGCATCATCGGCGGCGGTGTCCGCCTCCAGCTGGACTGGCCGGATCTCGCCTCCTTCCCGGACTACGGCCTCGTCCGCAAGCGCGACGACTTCGACGAACAGCTCGCCCGCCAGGCCCAGAAGGCGGGAGCCCGGCTGTACGAGCGCTGCAACGTCGGCGCGCCCATCGTCGACGACCGCACCGGCCGGATCACCGGCGTGCACGCGAAGCTCGGCGAGGAGAAGCGCGAGGTCACCTTCCGGGCCCCGCTCGTCGTCGCCGCCGACGGCAACTCCACCCGCCTCTCCCTGGCGATGGGCCTGCACCGCCGCGAGGACCGCCCGATGGGCGTCGCCGTGCGCACCTACTTCACCAGCCCCCGCCACGAGGACGACTACCTCGAGTCCTGGCTCGAACTCTGGGACCGGCGGGGGCCGGGCGAGGACCGCCTCCTGCCGGGCTACGGCTGGATCTTCGGCATGGGCGACGGCACCTCCAACGTCGGCCTGGGCGTCCTCAACACCTCCGACTCCTTCAAGGAACTCGACTGGCGCGAGGTCCTCAAGGCCTGGTGCGCGTCGATGCCGGAGGACTGGGGCTACACCCCCGACAACATGACGGGCCCGATCCGCGGCGCCGCCCTCCCGATGGCCTTCAACCGCCAGCCCCACTACACGAAGGGCCTGCTGCTCGTCGGCGACGCCGGCGGCCTGGTGAACCCCTTCAACGGCGAGGGCATCGCCTACGCCATGGAGTCCGGCCAGATCGCCGCCGACATCGTCGTCCAGGCCCACGCCCGCTCGACGCCCTCGGGCCGCGAACTGGCCCTCCAGCGCTACCCCCGCGTCCTCAAGGACACCTACGGCGGCTACTACACGCTGGGCCGCGCCTTCGTGAAGCTCATCGGCAACCCGAAGGTCATGAAGATCGCGACCCAGCGCGGCCTGACGCACCCGATGCTGATGAAGTTCACGCTCAAGATGCTCGCCAACCTCACCGACCCCACGGGCGGCGACGCGATGGACCGCATCATCAACGGCCTGAGCAAGGTAGCCCCGAAGGCCTGACCCGTCAGGTGGACGCGGTCCTGCGCTCCCGCGACCTTCGCGGCGTGCTCAGGCGGTGAGCGTCCGCCGCCTGGCGGCCCGGCGGGCGAACACCTCGTCCCGCCGGTCCGCCACCTGCCGCAGCGCGTCCGCGCGCTCCCGCCGGGAGAGCCGGTCCAGGTACACGTGCCCGTTCACATGGTCGGTCTCATGGGCCAGGCAGCGCGCGAAGTACCCCGTGCCCTCGATGAGGAGCGGCTCGCCGTCCTTGTCGAGCCCGCGCACCCGGGCCCGGTCCGGTCGCGGTACGTCCATGACGGCGCCGGGGACGGACAGGCAGCCCTCGCCCTCGTCGAGAAGCCGCCGGTGGGCCGGGTCGAGCGGCTCCAGCACCGGATTGACGATGTGTCCGACATGTCGGACACCGTCCTCGTCCGGGCAGTCGTGGACGAACAGTCGCAGACCGACCCCGACCTGGTTCGCCGCGAGGCCGGCCCCCTCTGCGACGTACATCGTGAGGAACATGTCGTCGATGAGCGCGGCGAGGTCGGGCCCGAACTCGGTCACGTCCCGGCACGGCTTGTGCAGGACCCCCTCACCGGTCTCGGTGATCCGCCGCACCGAGCCGCGCCCGGCCTCGGGCGCGAGCGGGGGATACGAGGCGACGGGGCGTCCTTGGACGAAGACGCTGGGCATGGGTGTCTCTCCTTCAACTCGCGGACGTCCGGTGGGGTTCCACCGGTCGACCCGAGGATGCCAGGAGAGCCGGAAGGGCCGCTGCCCCCGAGCGGCTGCGGCCCTTCGTGATCCGTGCGTCCGGATCGGCGCGTCTCAGAGCACGCGCACCGCGCCCGACGCCGGGTAGCCGGAAAGATCCTGGATCACCACACCCTTGGAGGGGTTGGCCGCGTCGAGGTACTGGCCGTCCCCGATGTAGACGCCCACGTGGTACGCGGAACCCTTGCCGCCCCAGTACAGGATGTCGCCGACCTGGAGATTGGACAGCGACACGTCCGTGCCGACCATCGACTGGTCCTGCGAGACGCGCGGCAGGTCGACGCCGACCTGCTTGAACGCCGCCTGCACCAGGCTGGAGCAGTCCCAGGCGTTGGGGCCGGTGGCGCCCATGACGTAGGCGTCGCCCACCTGGGCCTTGAGGAAGGAGATGACCGTCCCGACGCTGCCGCTGGCCGGAGCGGAGGCGGTCGTCGCGGTGGAGAGGGTGGTCCGCTCCGTGGAACGGGACACGGCGGCCTCAGCGGCGGCCTTGCGGGCCTCCTCGGCCTTCTTCTTCGCCTCCGCCGCCTTCTTGGCGGCGGCGAGGTCCTTCTCGGCCTCCTTGGCGGCCGCGCTGGCGGCCGCGTCGCGCTCGGCCTCCAACTGGTAGTTCGCGGCGGCCTGCTGCGTGGCGTTCGCGGACTGTGTGACCTGTGCGGCCACGTCAGCCGTCAGGACGGGCAGTTCGAGCGTCTGCGTCACCGGCTCGGCGGCGTTGGCCGATCCGGCCGCGGTGGCCACGGCCAGCGAGCCGAGTACACCACTGGCGACTCCGGCCCGCATCGCGATCGTGGACGCGCTGCGGCGGGGTTTCCGGTGGCTGCGTATGTGAGCGGTGTGGGACATGAGTACAACCGGTATCAGGGGGTCCTCCATACCTTCAAGAAACGTGTGCTGCGCCACAATTACTCAATGGGCACCCCGAACACCTGCCGCACCACCCTTTATTGACGCCGTAACGGACATTGCGGACGCAGGTGATCAAGCCCGTGATCATGGCCTTTCGCTGTTACGTCCGGATTGCCCCGTGCCTAGCACTGGTTGAGATCGTTGGCCAAGCCCGGCTCTCCGGCACCGGTCGCGAGTGTGGCAGAGGTCACGGAACGATTAACGGAAGGCCCGCGTCCGACGCGCCCGGCGCGACCGGCCCCGCTCGTGAACGCGTGCACGCGTCCACATCGGCCCTGCGGCTCCCCCTGATGTGTGAACGCGTCCTCTATCAAGGCACCCCGTCCAGCACCAATTTGCATGCGGCGGAATCCTCTTGATATAGAGACGCTGCCTCCGACCTGCGGCGACGCACGTAAATGTCACTTCTTGTGATCACTCTGACGCTTCGCGTACGAAGATCACCGCTGATATGACTTCATGATCCTTCGTCAGGTGGTGGAGATCACAAAGCTTGTGCAATACCCCGTGTCGCAGATCACAGAGCGGCAGGCATAGGATGCGAGGCAGTTGGGCTTGTGACCTGCTTCACATGTTCGCGATCTTCGTTGAGGACGGCGAGGTTCGTGGGGCCTGTGAGGCGGATGTGAGCCCACACCATCGCCAGCAGTCAGTGCCGACTGAGAGGAGCGAGGAGCGGTGAACGCGTATGCGCCCATCCTCGTACTGGGAGCCCTCGGGGCAGGCTTTGCGATCTTCTCCGTGGTCATGGCCACGTTGATCGGGCCGAAGCGGTACAACCGCGCCAAGCTCGAGGCCTACGAGTGCGGTATCGAGCCGACCCCCACGCCGGCCGGCGGCGGGCGCTTCCCCATCAAGTACTACCTGACGGCGATGCTCTTCATCGTCTTCGACATCGAGATCGTCTTCCTCTACCCCTGGGCCGTCACCTTCGACGCCCTGGGGGTTTTCGGGCTCGTGGAGATGCTGCTCTTCGTGCTCACCGTCTTCGTCGCCTACGCCTACGTGTGGCGGCGCGGCGGCCTGGAATGGGACTGAGGGGCCTTTAAGCCATGGGACTCGAAGAAAAGCTGCCGAGCGGATTCCTGCTGACCACCGTCGAACAGGCCGCGGGCTGGGTGCGCAAGTCGTCCGTCTTCCCCGCCACGTTCGGCCTGGCCTGCTGCGCCATCGAGATGATGACCACCGGCGCCGGCCGCTACGACCTGGCGCGCTTCGGCATGGAGGTCTTCCGCGGTTCGCCCCGCCAGGCGGACCTGATGATCGTGGCCGGCCGGGTCAGCCAGAAGATGGCGCCGGTGCTGCGGCAGGTCTACGACCAGATGCCGAACCCCAAGTGGGTGATCTCCATGGGGGTGTGCGCCTCCTCGGGCGGCATGTTCAACAACTACGCGATCGTCCAGGGCGTGGACCACATCGTCCCCGTCGACATCTATCTCCCCGGCTGCCCGCCGCGCCCCGAGATGCTGATGGACGCGATCCTCAAGCTCCACCACAAGATCCAGAACACCAAGCTGGGCGTGAACGCCGAGGAGGCGGCCCGCGAGGCCGAGGAAGCGGCGCTCAAGGCCCTGCCCTTGATCGAGATGAAGGGGCTGCTGCGGTGAGCGACGCCAACGGCACCGGCACCGGGGCCGAGGGAACCAACCCGGAGAAGGACCTCTCCGCCTCCAACCTCCCCGGCCAGCGCGGCCAGGGCGGCGAGGAGATCCGCGTCCAGCGAGGCATGTTCGGCGCCGCCGACGGCGGCGACACCTCCGGCTACGGCGGCCTGGTCCGCTCGGTACGCCTCCCCGGCCCGACCACCCGCCCCTACGGCGGCTGGTTCGACGAGGTCGCCGACGAACTCGAGGGCGCGCTGGAGGAGCAGGGCCTCCTCCCCGGCAACGCGATCGAGAAGACGGTCGTCGACCGCGACGAACTCACCTTCCACATCGAACGCGAACACCTCGTCCGCGTCGCCCGCACCCTGCGCGACGACCCGGCCCTGCGGTTCGAGCTGTGTACGGGAGTGAGCGGCGTCCACTACCCGCACGACAAGGGCCGCGAGCTGCACGCCGTCTACCACCTGCGCTCGATCACCCACAACAGGCTGATCCGGCTCGAGGTCAGCGCCCCGGACTCCGACCGGCACATCCCCTCCCTGGTCTCCGTCTATCCGACGAACGACTGGCACGAGCGAGAGACCTACGACTTCTTCGGGCTCGTCTTCGACGGTCACCCGGCGCTGACGCGGATCATGATGCCGGACGACTGGCAGGGCCACCCGCAGCGCAAGGACTACCCCCTCGGCGGCATCCCCGTCGAATACAAGGGCGCCCAGATCCCGGCTCCGGACCAGCGGAGGTCGTACTCGTGAGCACTCCCCACCCGTCGCCCGGCCACCACCCCTCATCGAGTCCCTCCGGGACCACCTCCTCGATGGCATCGGCACGCGAGACCACCGAGGGCGCCGTCTACACGGTCACCGGTGGCGACTGGGACGAGGTCGTCCAGTCCGCGGTCCGCGCCGACGACGAGCGCATCGTCGTCAACATGGGGCCCCAGCACCCCTCCACCCACGGTGTGCTCCGCCTGATCCTGGAGATCGACGGCGAGACGGTCACCGAGGCCCGCTGCGGCATCGGCTACCTGCACACCGGCATCGAGAAGAACCTCGAGTTCCGTACGTGGACACAGGGCACCACCTTCGTGACGCGCATGGACTACCTGACGTCCTTCTTCAACGAGACCGCCTACTGCCTCGGCGTCGAGAAACTCCTCGGCATCGAGGACCAGATCACCGAGCGGGCCAAGATCATCCGGGTGCTCCTGATGGAGCTGAACCGGATGTCCTCCCACCTGGTGTGCATCGCCACCGGCGGCATGGAACTCGGCGCGACCACGATCATGATCTACGGATTCCGTGATCGTGAACTGATTCTCGACATCTACGAACTCATCACCGGCCTGCGGATGAACCACGCGTACATCCGCCCCGGCGGACTCGCCCAGGACCTGCCGCCCGGTGCGGTGGACCAGATCCGCGAGTTCGTGAAGAAGATGAAGAGGAACCTCCCGGAGTACGACAAGCTCGCCACCGGGAATCCCATCTTCAAGGCCCGCATGCAGGACATCGGCTACCTCGACCTGGCCGGCTGCATGGCCCTCGGCGCCACCGGGCCGGTGCTGCGCGCCACCGGCCTGCCGCACGACCTGCGCAAGAGCCAGCCCTACTGCGACTACGACACGTACGACTTCGACGTCCCGACCGCCGACTCCTGCGACGCCTACGGACGCTTCCTGATCCGCCTGGAGGAGATGCGCCAGTCGGTTCGGATCGTCGAGCAGTGCCTGGACCGGCTCCAGCCCGGCCCGGTCATGGTCGCCGACAAGAAGATCGCCTGGCCCGCCCAGCTCGCCCTGGGCCCCGACGGCCTCGGCAACTCCCTCGACCACATCAAGAAGATCATGGGTACCTCCATGGAGGCCCTGATCCACCACTTCAAGCTGGTCACCGAGGGCTTCCGGGTCCCGCCGGGACAGGCGTACGCGGCCGTCGAATCCCCCAAGGGCGAACTCGGGGTGCACGCCGTGTCCGACGGCGGCACCCGCCCCTACCGGGTCCACTTCCGCGACCCGTCCTTCACCAACCTTCAGGCCATGGCGGCGATGTGCGAAGGCGGCCAGCTCGCCGACGTGATCGTCGCCGTGGCGTCCATCGACCCCGTGATGGGAGGCGTCGACCGGTGACCACCTCTTCTTCGGAGCGGGGCGTCAGCCTGGGCATGCCCCAGCTGCCCGCACCCGCCTACCCGGACGACGTCCGAGCCCGGCTGGAGGCGGACGCGCGCGAGATCATCGCCCGCTACCCCGACTCCCGCTCCGCGCTCCTGCCGTTGCTGCACCTCGTGCAGTCGGAGGAGGGACATGTCACGCGCACCGGGATGCAGTTCTGCGCGGACGTACTGGACCTGACCACCGCCGAGGTCACCGCGTCGCGACCTTCTACACCATGTACCGGCGCCGGCCGAGCGGTGACTACCAGGTGGGCGTCTGCACCAACACCCTCTGCGCGGTGATGGGCGGCGACGCCATCTTCGAGGCGCTCCAGGACCACCTCGGCCTCGGCAACGGCGAGACCACCGACGACGGCAAGGTCACCCTGGAGCACATCGAGTGCAACGCGGCCTGCGACTACGCGCCGGTCGTGATGGTCAACTGGGAGTTCTTCGACAACCAGACCGTGCAGAGCGCGAAGCGCCTGGTGGACGACCTGCGCGACGGCCGTACCGTCTCGCCCACGCGCGGGGCGCCGCTGTGCACCTTCAAGGAGACCGCCCGGATCCTGGCGGGCTTCCCCGACGAGCGCGAGGGCGCCGTCGACGCGGGCGGCAGCGCGGGACCGGCGTCGCTGGTGGGTCTTCGCCTGGCAAGGGGAGAGACCGCACCCGCGCGCGTGGTCCATCCACGCGACGGCGGACCGCAGGACGCGCCGCAGGACCGGGCCGTGCACGACCCGTCCCCGAACGAGCACCTCAGTTCGCATGACGCGCCGCAGGACACGTCGGCCTCCGACCCGGCTCACCCGGCAGGGCCTACCGCCGAGGAGGGGGAGTGATGACCTTGGCAGCCGAACTGAAGGACACGGGCCCCGAGAAACTGCTCGCACCCGTGCTGTCGGCCTTCTGGGACGAGGACAGGTCCTGGACGCTGGACGTGTACCGAAGGCACGAGGGCTACGAGGGTCTCCGCAAGGCGCTCGCCATGTCGCCGGACGACCTGATCGCGTACGTCAAGGAATCCGGTCTGCGTGGCCGCGGTGGCGCGGGATTCCCCACGGGAATGAAATGGCAGTTCATTCCCCAGGGGGATGGAAAACCGCACTATCTAGTTGTCAACGCCGACGAGTCGGAGCCGGGAACCTGCAAGGACATCCCGCTCCTCTTCGCGAACCCGCACAGCCTCATCGAGGGCATTGTGATCGCGTGTTATGCCATCAGGTCGTCTCATGCGTTCATCTATCTGCGTGGTGAGGTCGTCCCTGTTCTGCGACGGTTGCACGAGGCCGTGCGCGAGGCCTACGCGGCGGGCTACCTCGGCGAGAACATCCTGGGCAGCGGACTCGACCTCGAACTCACCGTGCACGCGGGTGCGGGCGCGTACATCTGCGGTGAGGAGACCGCGCTGCTGGACTCGCTCGAAGGCCGCCGTGGACAACCGCGGCTGCGTCCTCCTTTCCCTGCCGTCGCGGGCCTCTATGCGTGCCCGACTGTGGTGAACAACGTCGAGTCGATCGCGTCGGTTCCCGCCATTCTGCAGAACGGCAAGGAATGGTTCAGGTCGATGGGCAGTGAGAAGTCCCCGGGCTTCACGCTCTACTCGCTCAGCGGCCATGTCGCCAGCCCCGGCCAGTACGAGGCCCCCCTCGGCATCACCCTCCGTCAGCTCCTCGAGATGAGCGGCGGCATGCGACCGGGCCACCGCCTCAAGTTCTGGACTCCGGGCGGCTCCTCGACACCGATGTTCACCGACGAGCACCTCGACGTCCCCCTCGACTACGAAGGAGTGGGGGCGGCGGGTTCCATGCTCGGCACGAAAGCACTCCAGTGCTTCGATGAGACGACCTGCGTCGTGCGTGCCGTCACCCGCTGGACCGAGTTCTACGCCCACGAGTCCTGCGGCAAGTGCACACCCTGCCGCGAAGGCACCTACTGGCTGGTGCAACTGCTGCGGGACATCGAGGCAGGCAAGGGCGCCATGTCCGACCTCGACAAGCTCAACGACATCGCCGACAACATCAACGGCAAGTCCTTCTGCGCCCTCGGCGACGGTGCCGCCTCGCCGATCTTCTCCTCGCTCAAGCACTTCCGCGAGGAGTACGAGCAGCACATCACGGGCCGCGGCTGCCCCTTCGACCCGGCCAAGTCGACGGCCTGGGCCGACCGCACGGAGGTGAACGCATGACGGTGACCACGAGCGCTCCCTCCGGGGGCGGCGAGGCGGCTCTCCCGCCGGAGGATCTCGTGTCGCTGACCATCGACGGCGCGGAGATCAGCGTGCCCAAGGGCACTCTGGTCATCCGGGCCGCCGAGCAGCTCGGCATCGAGATCCCGCGCTTCTGCGACCACCCGCTCCTCGACCCGGCCGGCGCCTGCCGCCAGTGCATCGTCGAGGTCGAGGGCCAGCGCAAGCCGATGGCGTCCTGCACCATCACGTGCACGGACGGGATGGTGGTGAAGACCCACCTCACCTCCCCGGTGGCCGAGAAGGCGCAGCACGGTGTGATGGAGCTGCTCCTCATCAACCACCCGCTGGACTGCCCGGTCTGCGACAAGGGCGGCGAGTGCCCCCTGCAGAACCAGGCCATGTCGCACGGCAACGCCGAGTCCCGCTTCGAGGGTCGCAAGCGGACCTACGAGAAGCCCGTCCCGATCTCCACGCAGGTACTGCTCGACCGTGAGCGGTGCGTGCTGTGCGCCCGGTGCACCCGGTTCTCCAACCAGGTCGCGGGCGACCCGATGATCGAGCTGATCGAGCGGGGCGCGCTCCAGCAGGTCGGCATCGGTCAGGGCGACCCCTTCCAGTCGTACTTCTCCGGGAACACCATCCAGATCTGCCCGGTCGGCGCGCTCACCTCGGCGGCCTACCGGTTCCGCTCGCGGCCCTTCGACCTGATCTCCTCGCCGTCCGTCTGCGAGCACTGCTCGGGCGGCTGCGCGACGCGCACGGACCACCGGCGCGGCAAGGTCATGCGGCGCCTCGCCGCGGACGACCCCGAGGTCAACGAGGAGTGGATCTGCGACAAGGGGCGGTTCGGGTTCCGGTACGCGCAGCAGCGCGACCGGCTCGACACCCCGCTCGTGCGCAACGCCGAGGGCGACCTCGAACCGGCCTCCTGGCCGGAGGCGCTGCAGATCGCGGCCCAGGGACTGCTCGCCTCGCGCGGCAGGACCGGCGTCCTGACCGGTGGCCGCCTCACCATCGAGGACGCCTACGCGTACAGCAAGTTCGCGCGCGTGGCGCTCGGCACCAACGACATCGACTTCCGCGCGCGCGTGCACAGCAGCGAGGAGGCCGACTTCCTGGCGTCCAGGGTGGCGGGTCGCGGCCGTGACCTCGACGGCAGCGGCATCACGTACACGACGCTGGAGAAGGCGCCCGCCGTCCTGCTCGTCGGGTTCGAGGCCGAGGAGGAGGCGCCCGGCGTCTTCCTGCGGCTGCGCAAGGCCTGGCGCAAGCACGGCCAGAAGGTGTTCTCGCTGGCCACGCACGCCACGCGCGGCCTGGAGAAGGCGGGCGGCACGCTGCTGCCGGCCGCTCCGGGCACCGAGACCGAGTGGCTGGACGCACTGTCCAGCGGGGTCGGCCTGGAGGACGAGCCGGGCAGCCGGGCCGCCGAGGCGCTGCGCGCCGGGGGTGCGGTGATCGTCGTCGGTGAGCGGCTCGCCGCCGTCGCGGGCGGTCTGACCGCCGTCGTGCGGGCGGCCACCGCCACCGGGGCGGAACTGGTGTGGATTCCGCGCCGGGCGGGGGAGCGGGGCGCCATCGAGGCGGGCGCGCTGCCGACGCTGCTGCCGGGCGGGCGGCCGGCCACCGACCCGCGCGCGCGGGACGAGGTCGCGGCCGCCTGGGGCGTCGCCGAACTCCCGCTGCGCCACGGCCGGGACACGGGGCAGATCATCGATGCCGCCGCGGGCGGTGAGCTTCAGGCACTGCTCGTCGCCGGGGTGGAGGTCGCCGACCTGCCCGACCCGGCGCGCGCGCGTGAGGCGCTCGCCGAGGCCGGCTTCGTGGTGTCGCTGGAGCTGCGGCCCGGCGAGGTCACCGCCCACGCCGACGTCGTACTGCCCGTCGCCGCGGTCGCCGAGAAGGCGGGCGCGTTCCTCAACTGGGAGGGCAGGGTGCGCTTCTTCGAGGCCGCGCTCAAGCCCGACCAGATGACGCGCCGCCTGGCACCGGCCGACGCGCGCGTGCTCCAGATGCTGGCCGACGCCATGGACGTCCATCTGGGCCTGCCCGACCTGCGCACCGTGCGCGCCGAGCTGGACCGGCTCGGTGCCTGGGACGGGTCGCGGGCCACCGCACCGCTGGACACCGCCGGCGCCCTGCCGCGCCCCGCCGCCGGTGAGGCGTGCTCGCCGGGCACCGTCTGCTGCTCGACCAGGGCCTCCTCCAGCAGGGTGACGAAGCGCTCGCCGGGACCCGGCACGCCGCCCACGCGCGCGTGTCCGCCGCCACGGCCGCCGAAGCCGGGGTCAGGGACGGCGACGCACTCGCCGTGACCGGCGCCGCCGGAACGGTCGAGCTGCCGGTCGAGATCACCGAGATGCCCGACCGGGTGGTGTGGCTGCCGCTCAACTCCACCGGCGGGGGCGTCGCCTCCGACGCCGGGGCCCGGCCCGGCTCCCTCGTCCGCATCGGCCCGGCGACGCCCGCCGCCGACGTCCCCAAGGAGGGAGAGGCATGAGCCCGTACCTCGCCGCTGAGGACCTCTCGATGTTCGGCCACGACCCCTGGTGGCTGGTCGTCATCAAGGCGGTGTTCTGCTTCGCCTTCCTGATGCTGACCGTGCTGTTCTCCATCGTCTGGGAGCGCAAGGTCGTCGCCTGGATGCAACTGCGCATCGGCCCCAACCGGCACGGCCCCTGGGGCATGCTCCAGTCGCTCGCCGACGGCATCAAGCTGATGCTCAAGGAAGACCTCATCGTCAAACGCGCCGACAAGGTCGTGTACGTCCTCGCACCGGTCGTCGCCGCCATCCCGGCCTTCATGGCGATCGCCGTGATCCCCTTCGGACCGGCCGGCAACGAGATCTCGATCTTCGGCCAGCGCACCACGATGCAGCTCACCGACCTGCCGATCGCGATGCTCTACATCCTCGCGGTCGCCTCGGTCGGCATCTACGGCATCGTCCTGGCGGGCTGGAGTTCGGGATCCACCTACCCGCTGCTGGGCGGCCTGCGTTCCTGCGCGCAGATGATCTCGTACGAGATCGCGATGGGCGCCGCGTTCGCCTCGGTGTTCCTCTACTCCGGGTCGATGTCGACGTCGACGATCGTCGAGCAGCAGCAGGACCGCTGGTACATCCTCCTGCTGCCGGTCTCCTTCATCCTCTACATCGTCACGATGGTCGGCGAGACCAACCGCGCCCCCTTCGACATGCCGGAGTCCGAGGGCGACCTGGTCGGCGGCTTCAACACCGAGTACTCGTCGATCAAGTTCGCGATGTTCATGCTCGCCGAGTACGTGAACATGGTGACGGTCTCGGCCGTGGCGACCACGCTCTTCCTCGGTGGCTGGCGGGCTCCCTGGCCGGTCAGCACCTTCTGGGAGGGCGCGAACCACGGCTGGTGGCCCATGCTCTGGTTCGTCGTCAAGGTGCAGTTGCTGCTGTTCTTCTTCATCTGGCTGCGCGGCACGCTGCCCCGGGTCCGCTACGACCAGCTGATGAAGCTCGGCTGGAAGGTCCTCATCCCGGTCTCGGTGACCTGGCTGATGCTCGTCGCGACCGTGCGGACCCTGCGCAACGAGAACTACGACTTCGCCGACATCGCCCTCTACGTCGGCGGCGGTGTCCTGGTCCTGCTGCTGCTCTCCTTCATCGCGGACATGTTCCGCGACCGCGGCAAGGAGGAGCAGGCCCCGGCGGAGCCCGCCGAATTCGACCCGATGGCGGGCGGATTCCCCGTACCGCCGATGCCGGGACAGGAGCTGCCGCCGGTGCCCAGGCGCCCCTCGCGCCGGGAGCGGGAGCTGATTGTCAGTGGTGGGCCCGATACTCAGAGTGACGGATCGCTGGATGGAAAGGAGGCGTCCGATGGCTGAGGAGCCCAAGGAGACCAAACCCGGTTTCCAGAACCCGGTAGCCGGCTTCGGCGTGACCTTCAAGGCCATGTTCAAGAAGCGGCTCACCGAGCAGTATCCCGAGCAGGAGAAGACCACCGCTCCGCGGTTCCACGGACGGCACCAGCTCAACCGCCATCCGGACGGCCTGGAGAAGTGCGTCGGCTGCGAGCTGTGCGCCTGGGCCTGCCCCGCCGACGCGATCTACGTCGAGGGAGCGGACAACACCGAGGAGGAGCGTTACTCGCCGGGCGAGCGGTACGGGCGCGTCTACCAGATCAACTACGCCCGCTGCATCCTGTGCGGCCTGTGCATCGAGGCGTGCCCCACGCGCGCGTTGACGATGACCAACGAGTTCGAACTGGCCGACAGCAGCCGCGCCAACCTGATCTTCACCAAGGAGCAGTTGCTCGCCGGCCTGGACGAGGGCATGGTCGACGCCCCGCACGCCATCTACCCCGGCATGGACGAACAGGACTACTACCGGGGCCTGGTGACCGAGGCCGCGCCCGGCACGGAGCGGCAGGTCGCCCTCACCAAGGGCGAGGTTCCGCAGGAGGCCGCCTCCACGTTCGGCGAGGACGAGCCCGCCGCCGGGGAGGTGATCGGCCGATGAGCGCACAGCTCGCCGCCTACTCCACCTCCACCGGCGAGGCGTTCCAGTTCTGGGTGCTGGGCACCGTCGCGGTGATCGGCGCCCTGTGCACCGTCTTCATGAAGAGGGCCGTGCACAGCGCGCTCTGCCTCGCCGGAACCATGATCATCCTCGCGGTGTTCTACCTCGCCAACGGCGCCTACTTCCTGGGCGTCGTGCAGATCGTCGTCTACACCGGCGCGATCATGATGCTGTTCCTGTTCGTGGTGATGCTCGTCGGTGTCACCGCCGCGGACTCCCTGACGGAGACCATCAAGGGCCAGCGCTGGCTGGCCCTCGTCTGCGGCCTCGGCTTCGGGATCCTGCTGGTCGCCGGCATCGGCAACGCCTCCCTGACGGAGTTCGGCGGCCTCGCCGAGGCAACGCGGGCGGCAATGTGGAGGGCCTCGCGGCCCTCATCTTCACCAAGTACGTCTTCGCCTTCGAGATCACCGGCGCCCTGCTCATCACGGCCGCCGTCGGCGCCATGGTGCTCACCCACCGCGAGCGCACCGAGCGGGCGCTGACGCAACGTGAGATGTCCGAGCAGCGCGTCCGCGAGGGCGTCCACCTGCCGCCGCTGCCGGCGCCCGGCGTGTACGCGCGGCACAACGCCGTGGACATCGCCGGCCTGCTGCCCGACGGCACCCCGTCGGAACTCACCGTCAGCAAGACGCTGCGGGAACGCGGCCAGATCCGGGACGTGTCCGCCGAGGCGCTCAACGACCTCAAGGCGCTGGAGCAGCGCGCAGAGGAGCGCCTGGACCGCACCCCGATCGAGCCGCCTCCCTTCAAGCGGGCCGAGGAGGCGTCGAAGTGAACCCCGTCAACTACCTCTATCTCGCCGCCCTGCTGTTCACGATCGGCGCGACGGGCGTCCTGGTCAGGCGCAACGCGATCGTCGTGTTCATGTGCATCGAGCTGATGCTCAACGCGTGCAATCTCGCGCTCGTCGCCTTCTCCCGCATGCACGGCAATCTCGACGGGCAGATCATCGCCTTCTTCACGATGGTCGTCGCCGCAGCGGAGGTCGTGGTGGGACTCGCGATCATCGTGTCGCTGTTCCGTTCCCGCCACTCGGCCTCGGTCGACGACGCCAGCCTGATGAAGCTGTAAGGGGTCGGAAGAATCGTGGAGAACCTGATCGCGCTGCTGATCGCGGCGCCCCTGCTCGGAGCGGCCGTCCTCCTGGTCGGTGGCCGGCGGCTCGATGCC
Organism: Streptomyces phaeoluteigriseus; assembly: GCF_001896135.2. Taxonomy (GTDB): domain Bacteria; phylum Actinomycetota; class Actinomycetes; order Streptomycetales; family Streptomycetaceae; genus Streptomyces; species Streptomyces phaeoluteigriseus. The sequence continues at coordinate 589,437 of NZ_MPOH02000019.1, read as the reverse complement.
GTCGGCCACTGGCTCGGCACCCTGTTCGCGGCCGTCTCCTTCGTGATCGGCCTGGTCCTCTTCGCCGACCTGCTCGGCAAGGACGCCGAAGACCGGACGCTCACGCAACACCTGTTCAGCTGGATCCCGGTGGAGGGCTTCCAGGCGGACGTCGCCTTCCACCTCGACCAGTTGTCGATGACGTTCGTGCTGCTGATCACGGGCGTCGGCTCGCTGATCCACCTGTACTCGATGGGGTACATGGAGCACGACGAGCGCCGCCGCCGCTTCTTCGGCTACCTGAACCTGTTCCTGGCGGCGATGCTCCTCCTGGTCCTCGCCGACAACTACCTGCTGCTGTACGTCGGCTGGGAGGGCGTCGGTCTCGCCTCCTACCTGCTGATCGGCTTCTGGCAGCACAAGCCCAGCGCCGCCACCGCCGCGAAGAAGGCCTTCCTGGTCAACCGCGTCGGCGACGTGGGCCTGTCGATCGCCATCATGCTGATGTTCACCACCTTCGGCACCTTCGCCTTCGGCCCCCTCCTCGGCACGCACGAGGAGCCGGGAGTCGTCACAGGCGCTTCCGAGGCCACGCTCACCGGCATCGCCCTGATGCTGCTGCTCGCGGCCTGCGGCAAGTCCGCCCAGGTGCCGTTGCAGTCCTGGCTCGGGGACGCCATGGAAGGCCCGACCCCCGTCTCGGCCCTCATCCACGCGGCCACGATGGTGACCGCGGGCGTCTACCTGATCGTCCGCTCGGCCGCGATCTTCAACCTGGCGCCCGACGCACAGCTCGTCGTCACCGTCGTCGGCGCCGTCACGCTCCTGTTCGGTGCGATCGTCGGTTGCGCGAAGGACGACATCAAGAAGGCCCTGGCCGGTTCGACCATGTCGCAGATCGGCTACATGGTGCTGGCCGCCGGCCTCGGCCCCATCGGCTACGTCTTCGCGATCATGCACCTCGTGACGCACGGCTTCTTCAAGGCGGGCCTGTTCCTCGGCGCCGGCTCCGTCATGCACGGCATGAACGACGAGGTCGACATGCGCAAGTACGGCGGCCTGCGCAAGTACATGCCGGTCACGTTCATCACCTTCGGCCTCGGCTACCTCGCCATCATCGGCTTCCCCGGTCTGTCCGGCTTCTTCTCCAAGGACAAGATCATCGAGGCGGCCTTCGCCAAGGGCGGCACCGAGGGCTGGATCCTCGGCGGCTGCGCGCTGCTGGGCGCGGCCATCACGGCGTACTACATGACGCGCGTGATGCTGATGACGTTCTTCGGCGAGGAGCGTTGGAAGAACCAACCCACCCGCTCCCCGGAGGCACCGAGCGCCGAGCCCGCCGCCGCGCAGGGTGGCGCGGCCGCATCCGGTCATGCCGCCGCCGCGACGGGGGAACCGCACCCGCACGAGTCCCCGAAGTCCATGACGATCCCGATGATCGTGCTGGCCTTCGGATCGGTCTTCGCGGGCGGGTTCTTCAGCATCGGCGACCGGTTCCTGCACTGGCTGGAGCCCGTCACGGGCCACAGCCACGGGCACCCCCCGGTCAGCGCCCTGACCGTCACCCTGGCCACCATGGTGGTCCTGGTGATCGGCGTCGCCGTCGCCTACGTCCAGTACGGCCGCCGCCCCGTCCCGGTCGTCGCCCCACGCGGGTCCCTGCTCACCAGGGCCGCCCGGCGCGACCTCCTCCAGGACGACTTCAACCACGTCGTCCTGGTCCGCGGCGGCGAGCACCTCACGCGGTCCCTGGTGTACGTCGACCACACCCTGGTCGACGGCGTCGTCAACGGCACGGCGGCCTCGGTCGGCGGTCTCTCCGGGCGCATGCGCAAGCTCCAGAACGGCTACGCGCGGTCCTACGCGGTCTCGATGTTCGGAGGTGTGGCGATCCTCATCGCCGCGACCCTGCTGATGAGGGCGGTCTGATACCGATGTCCTTTCCTCTGCTGACAGCGACGGCGGTGCTCCCCGCGATCGGGGCGATCGCCACGGCCGCCGTCCCGGCCGCGCGGCGCGACGCCGCCAAGGTGCTGGCGCTGCTGTTCTCGCTCGCCACGCTCGTCCTGGCGATCGTCGTCCTGGTCCGTTTCGACCCGGACGGCGACCGCTACCAGCTCACCGAGTCCCGCTCCTGGATCGCCGAGTTCGGCGTCCGGTACGAACTCGGCGTGGACGGCATCGCGGTGGCGCTCATCGCGCTCACCGCGCTGCTGATCCCGTTCATCATCCTCGCGGGCTGGCACGACGCCGACCCGCTGGAGACCGGCAACAAGCGGTGGCGGCCGACGCAGGGCTTCTTCGCCCTGATCCTCGCCGTCGAGGCGATGGTGATCATCTCCTTCGAGGCCACCGACGTCTTCCTCTTCTACATCTTCTTCGAAGCCATGCTGATCCCGATGTACTTCCTCATCGGCGGCTTCGGGGACCGGGCCCACCAGCACGGCGAGGAGACGGCGGCCACCCAACGGTCGTACGCGGCCGTGAAGTTCCTGCTCTACAACCTGGCCGGCGGACTGATCATGCTGGCCGCGGTGATCGGCCTGTACGTGGTCGCGGGGAACTTCTCGCTGACGGAGATCGCCGAGGCCCGCGCCAACGGCTCGCTCGACATGGCGACGAACACCGAACGCTGGCTGTTCCTGGGCTTCTTCCTGGCCTTCGCCGTGAAGGCGCCGCTGTGGCCGCTCCACACCTGGCTGCCCAACGCCATGGGGGAGGCCACCACTCCGGTCGCCGTCCTCATCACGGCCGTCGTCGACAAGGTCGGCACCTTCGCGATGCTCCGCTTCTGCCTCCAGCTCTTCCCGGAGGCCAGCAAGTGGGCGACGCCCGCGATCCTCGTCCTCGCCCTGATCAGCATCATCTACGGCGCGCTGCTCGCCGTCGGGCAGCGGGACATCAAACGGCTGGTGGCGTACGCGTCGATCTCGCACTTCGGCTTCATCATCATGGGCATCTTCGCGATGACCAGCCAGGGCCAGTCCGGCGCGACGCTCTACATGGTCAACCACGGCATCTCGACGGCCGCTCTGATGCTGGTCGCCGGCTTCCTGATCTCGCGGCGCGGCTCGCGGCTCATCGCCGACTACGGCGGTGTGCAGAAGGTCGCACCCGTGCTCGCCGGCACCTTCCTGATCGGTGGCCTCGCCACCCTGTCGCTGCCGGGACTGGCGCCGTTCGTGAGCGAGTTCCTGGTCCTGGCCGGGACGTTCTCCCGCTATCCGGTGATCGGGATCATCGCCACCTTCGGCATCGTCCTCGCCGCGCTCTACACCCTCGTCCTCTACCAGAGGACGATGACCGGTCCCGTCAAACCCGAGGTCGCCGCGATGCCGGACCTGCGCGCGCGTGAGCTGCTGGTCGTCGCCCCGTTGATCGCTGTGCTGATCTTCCTGGGCGTCTACCCGAAGCCCGTCACGGACATCGTCGACCCGGCGGTCAAACAGACGCTGTCCGACGTACACGAGAAGGACCCCCAGCCCGAGGTGGAGGCGGCCAAGTGAGTACAGCAGTCGTCCACAGCCTGTGGACAACCGCGGCCGACCCGATCTCGAAGATCGACGCGCCGAAGATCGAATACGCCCAGCTGTCGCCCACACTGATCGTCGTGGGCGCGGCCGTCGTCGGGATCCTGGTCGAGGCATTCGTGCCGCGCAAATCCCGCTACCACACCCAACTGTTCGTCTCCGTCGTCGCCCTGGTCGCCGCGTTCGCCGCGGTGGTCGCGCTGGCGGCGGACGGGTACGGCACCACCAAGGCACACATCGCGGCGATGGGCGCGATCGCGGTCGACGGACCGGCCCTGTTCCTCCAGGGCACGATCCTGCTGTCCGCCCTGGTGGGCCTGTTCACCTTCGCCGAACGGCGACTCGACCCGGAGACGCACGGCAACCGCGTCGACTCCTTCGCCGCCCAGGCCGCTTCCGTGCCGGGCAGTGACAGCGAGAAGGCCGCGGTCAAGGCGGGCTTCACCACCACCGAGGTCTTCCCGCTGCTGCTGTTCGCGGTCGCGGGCATGCTGGTCTTCCCGGCGGCCAACGACCTGCTGACCCTCTTCATCGCCCTGGAAGTCTTCTCGCTGCCGCTGTACCTGCTGTGCGCGCTGGCCCGCCGCAAGCGGCTCCTGTCGCAGGAGGCCGCGGTCAAGTACTTCCTGCTCGGCTCCTTCGCCTCGGCGTTCACCCTGTTCGGCATCGCCCTCCTGTACGGGTACGCCGGCTCGGTGTCGTACGCGACGATCGCGCAGGTCGTCGACGGCACGGTCACCAACGTCAGCCCGGCCCTCGCGGACACGATGGGCAACGACGCGCTGCTGCTCATCGGCGCCGCGATGATCGTCATGGGGCTGCTGTTCAAGGTGGGTGCCGTGCCGTTCCACATGTGGACGCCGGACGTCTACCAGGGCGCACCGACGCCCGTCACCGGCTTCATGGCCGCCGCCACCAAGGTGGCGCCTTCGGAGCCCTGCTGCGGCTCCTGTACGTCGTGCTGCCGGGCCTGCGCTGGGACTGGCGGCCGGTCATGTGGGGCGTCGCGGTCGTCACCATGCTGGGCGGCGCGATCGTCGCCATCACCCAGACCGACATCAAGCGGCTGCTGGCGTACTCGTCGATCGCGCACGCGGGATTCATCCTTGCGGGTGTCATCGCGACCACGCCGGACGGTGTCTCGTCCGTCCTCTTCTACCTGGCCGCGTACTCGTTCGTGACGATCGGCGCGTTCGCGGTGGTGACGCTGGTGCGGGACGCCGGAGGGGAGGCGACGCACCTGTCCAAGTGGGCGGGGCTCGGCCGCCGGTCGCCGTTGGTGGCGGCCGTGTTCGCGGTGTTCCTGCTGGCCTTCGCCGGCATTCCGCTGACCTCCGGGTTCGCCGGGAAGTTCGCCGTGTTCAAGGCGGCGGCGGAGGGCGGAGCGGCGCCACTGGTCGTGGTCGGTGTGATCTCGTCGGCGATCGCCGCGTTCTTCTACATCCGCGTCATCGTCCTGATGTTCTTCAGCGAGCCGCGGCCCGAGGGCCCCACCGTCGCCGTCCCGTCGCCCCTGACGATGACGACGATCGCGGTGGGCGTGGCCGTCACCCTGGTGCTCGGCGTGGCGCCGCAGTACTTCCTGGACCTGGCCGGCCAGGCGGGGGTTTTCGTGCGCTGACCTGCGGATCTTGTGCGACGGGCCCCGGTTTCCCGCGGAGGGAACCGGGGTCCGTCGTGTGCGCCGAGCGGGGACGGAGGGTGTTCTGCTGCGCGCATGTGCGGCGGGCGCTCGCGCTCGGTCGCCTGTGCGATCGCGGCGTTCTGTGGACGGCCGCTCACCCCGAGCCTGTGGATAACTCCGGCGGTGTCGGTCCGGACCCCTATCGTGGACGCAGTGGTCGAGGGACGACGTACGGGGGACGGGACGATGCGAGGGACGGGCGGGATCAGGGAGATGCCAGCAACCACCGAGATGCCGGGCACGGAGAGCGAGGCGTTGGCCACGCTCCACCGGGTCTTCGGTTACGAGGCCTTCCGGGGTGAGCAGGGCGAGGTCATCGAGCATGTCGTGGCCGGCGGGGACGCGGTCGTCCTCATGCCGACCGGCGGCGGCAAGTCGCTGTGCTACCAGATCCCCTCCTTGGTCAGACCAGGTACGGGCGTCGTCGTATCGCCGCTGATCGCGCTGATGCAGGACCAGGTGGACGCCCTGCGGGCACTGGGCGTGCGTGCCGGGTTCATGAACTCCACGCAGGACTTCGACGAGCGGCGCACGGTCGAGGCCGAGTTCCTGGCCGGCGAGCTGGACCTGCTGTACCTGGCGCCGGAGCGGCTGCGCCTGGACACCACGCTGAACCTGCTGTCGCGCGGCAAGATCGCGGTCTTCGCCATCGACGAGGCCCACTGCGTGTCCCAGTGGGGGCACGACTTCCGCCCCGACTACCTCGCCCTCTCCGTGCTGGGCGAGCGCTGGCCCGACGTCCCGCGGATCGCGCTCACGGCCACGGCCACCCACGCGACGCACCAGGAGATCACGCAGCGGCTTCGCATGCCGACGGCCCGGCACTTCGTGGCGAGCTTCGACCGGCCCAACATCCAGTACCGGATCGTGCCGAAGGCGGACCCCAAGAAGCAGCTGCTGAGCTTCCTGCGCGAGGAGCACGCGGGCGACGCGGGCATCGTCTACTGCCTCTCGCGCAACTCCGTGGACAAGACCGCCGAGTTCCTCTCCCGCAACGGCATCGAGGCCGTGCCCTACCACGCGGGCCTGGACGCGGGCACGCGCGCGGCGCACCAGTCGCGTTTCCTGCGGGAGGAAGGCCTGGTCGTCTGCGCGACCATCGCCTTCGGCATGGGCATCGACAAACCGGACGTACGGTTCGTCGCCCACCTCGACCTGCCCAAGTCGATCGAGGGCTACTACCAGGAGACGGGCCGTGCGGGCCGTGACGGACTGCCCTCGACGGCCTGGATGGCCTATGGCCTGAACGACGTCATTCAGCAGCGCAAGATGATCCAGTCGAGCGAGGGTGACGAGGCGTTCCGGCGGCGGGCCGCCGCCCACCTCGAGTCGATGCTGGCGCTGTGCGAGACGGTCCAGTGCCGCCGCGGACAGCTCCTGGCCTACTTCGGCCAGGAACCGGACCCGAAGGGCTGCGGCAACTGCGACACCTGTCTCGCACCTCCGGAGACCTGGGACGGCACGGTCGCGGCGCAGAAGGTGCTGTCGACGGTGGTGCGGTTGCAGCGGGAGCGCGGACAGAAGTTCGGCGCGGTGCAGATCGTCGACATCCTGATGGGCAAGCGCTCGGCCAAGGTGATCCAGTTCGACCACGACCAGTTGTCGGTGTTCGGCATCGGCGATGATCTGTCCGAGGGCGAATGGCGCGGCGTCATCCGCCAGTTGCTGGCTCAGGGGCTCCTCGCCGTCGAGGGGGACTACGGCACGCTGGTGCTGACGGACTCCAGCGGAGAGGTGCTGCGGCGCGAGCGGGAGGTGCCGCTGCGCAAGGAGCCGAAGAAGTTGGTGACGGCGAGGACTTCGGGGTCCTCCTCCGGCAGGGGCAGGGGGAAGGCCGCCGCGGTCGAACTGCCCGAGGCACTGCTGCCCGCCTTCGAGGCCCTGCGTGCCTGGCGTGCCGAACAGGCACGGGAACAGGGCGTTCCGGCGTACGTCATCTTCCACGACGCCACGCTGCGGGAGATCGCCACGGAGTGGCCGACGTCCGTGCGGCAACTGGGCGGGATCAGCGGAGTCGGCGAGAAGAAGCTGGCGACGTACGGGGAGGGAGTGATCGGCGTGCTGGCGTCGCTGGGCGAGGCCCCGGACACGGCTCCCGTCGCCGCTGCTGACTCCGGGACGGGACCGGGGACGGCTCAGGGTTCCGCTCCCGCCGCCGGTGGGGTGCCCTCCGGGGACGCCGGGGCCGACGACTACTGGCCCGAGATGGACGCGGAGCCGGAACCGGAGGACTGGATATAGGGACCGGGTGCACCCGATACAGGGACCGGTTGCACCCGATACAGGGACCGGTTGCACCCGATACAGGGACCGGGTGCACCGGAGACAGGGGGCTGGGCGCGGGCGGCCGGGGATCGCCGGGGCGGGAGCCGGCCCAGGTCGGTGCTCAGTCGCTGGCCGGCGCTCAGGCCAGGGCGGTCAGGCCCGGGGCGAAGGTGATCAGCAGCGGGAGGAGAGGGACCAGCGCCGCCACGGTCGTCGTCAGAGCCCGGTGCCGGCGCAGCAGCCGCGGGGGCGGCTGGAGGAGGCGGTCCACGCGTTCGCCCAGGAGGCGGTGGGAGGACGCGCAGGACAGGACGCCTCGGTGCTGGTTCAGCTCGATCAGTGCCAGGGCCGTCGTGAGGTGACCGCAGCGGCGGGACGCGGTGTCGTCGGCGGAGAGTTCGACCAGGCGGTGGGTCTGGTCGCAGAAGTGGGCGAACAGCGGGACGCGCGGGAAGCCGGTCGCCAGGGCCGTCGACAGGTGCAGCAGCCAGTCGTGGTGGGCGCGGGCGTGCCCCCGTTCATGGGTGAGGACCGCGTCCATCTGACGGGAGGTGAGGCGGTGCAGGGCACCGGTGGTCACGATCAGCTGGGGCGGGTGGCCGGGCATCCACCAGGCGTCCGGGTACTCGTCCTCCAGCACGAGGAGAGGGCCTCGGGCGGACGGCAGCCCCGCAGGCAGGTCGGGGGCGCGTTCGCGCAGGTGGGCGCGGGTCTGGCCGCGGCGCTGCGGGTCTCGACCAGCTCGCGGGCGAGCATGGCGGTGGTCCAGGCGGCCCCGCAGGCCAGCAGCAGCGTGAGGACCGTCGCCCACAGGGGGGCGGTGGAGAGGTCGTAGGCCTCCGTCACGCCGGGCGGAGCGGGGGCGAAGACCTGGGTGCGGACGGTGTGGAAGACGGCGGCGGCCCCCAGGACCAGCGCCGTCAGACAGCACAGCAGCACCGTGGCGACCAGGCACTGCCACACCCACAGGGCGACCACCGGCTCCCGCTCGGGCCACTCGGCCCGGGTCAGCGCACGCGGGACCGGCACGGCGGCGGTCAGGGCGACGACGCTCAACAGGAGCAGGCAGAGGGTCATTGCCACGGTCTCCGGATCCTGGTCGGAAAGGACGGTGGGGAAACGGCTCGGAGCGACGGACGGGGCCGTCCTCCTGGAGGGTGCGTGCGGCGGGCCCGGTACGGGGACCGTTCCCGCCGCCAGTATGACGGCGCGGGCCGCCGGAGTCAGCCCGCGAGAACCCGCCCGCTCACCTCGCCCAGACCGACCCGCAGCCCGCCCGGACCCGGGGCCCAGGCCGACAGGGTCACCACGTCCCCGTCCTCCAGGTACGTCCGCTTGCCGTCGGGGAGTTCCAGGGGGTCCCGGCCGTTCCAGGTCAGCTCCAGGAGGGAGCCGCGCTGGTTGTCGGCCGGGCCGCTCACGGTGCCCGAGCCGTAGAGGTCGCCGGTGCGCAGGGAGGCGCCGTTGACCGTCAGGTGGGCCATTTGCTGGGCGGCCGTCCAGTACATGGTGGAGAAGGGTGGTTCGGAGACGACGTGGCCGTTGACGGCGACCGAGATGCGCAGGTCGTAGCCGGCGGGCTCGGTGGCGGAGTCGTCGAGGTAGGGCAGCAGGGGATGGGTGCGCTCGGGGGGTGAGAGCCGCGCGTCCTCCAGCGCCTCCAGCGGGGTGATCCACGCCGACACCGATGTGGCGAAGGACTTGGCGAGGAAGGGGCCGAGGGGGACGTACTCCCAGGCCTGGATGTCGCGGGCCGACCAGTCGTTGAGGAGGCACAGGCCGAAGACGTGCTCACGGAAGGCGGTCAGCGGGACCGGGTGTCCCTGCCGCGACGGTGCGCCCACCACGAAACCGACCTCGGCCTCGATGTCGAGCCGCTGGGACGGGCCGAAGACGGGGGCCGGATCGGTGGGCGCCTTGCGCTGGCCCGACGGGCGGACGACGTCCGTGCCGGAGACCACGACCGTGCCGGCGCGGCCGTGGTAGCCGATCGGCAGGTGCTTCCAGTTCGGCAGAAGGGTGTCCGTGGCGTCCGGGCGGAAGATGGCGCCCGCGTTCCGGGCGTGGTGCTCGGATGCGTAGAAGTCGACGTAGTCGGCCACCTCGAAGGGGAGGTGCAGGGTCACGGAGGAAAGGGGGTGCAGGAAGGGGAGCAGCGTCTGCCGGTGGGAGAGGTCCGTGACCCACTCGGTCAGGGCGCGGCGCACCTCGGACCACGTCGTGGGACCTGCCGCCAGCAGCGGGTTGAGGGTCGCAGTCGAGCAGGGCGGCGTGCGGGGAGCCGAGGGCACGGGCTGCCGCACCGGCGTCCAGCACGTGGTCGCCGAGCCGGACACCGACGGTGCGCTGCTCGGAGCCGGAGCCGGAGCCGGAGCCGGAGCCGGAGCCGGACTGGGCATACGGGTCGGCGTCGGGGCTGGGGAGGGAGAAGACGCCGTAGGGGAGGTTGTGCGGGCCGAAGGGGTCGCCCTCGGGGAGGTCGAAGGGGGCCAAGGGGGGCATCGGGTGCTGCCTCACTTTCGTGCTCTCCATCTGTTCGCCGGGTCTGCACATACGTTCGCCACGGCCGGGTGCCGGCCATGCGCAGGTGCTCCGCGGGTGCTCTGCGGGTGCGCCGAGCCGCCGCACACGTTACGGCTGACCTCGCAGGAGGGACACCGGAGCGACACGGGAGTGACACAGGAGGTGAGAGATGGGGTGGCGCGGTCGGAGCGCTCCGCTTCCGCTTGTGTACGGGAAGTTGTCCACAGGCCGGTCCGCAATCTTGACGGAGCGGTGCGAAAGGGGCGACTCTGGGCAGGTGCTGGAAGGCCTCGGGGAGGGGGCGTTCCCATGGCACATTTGGGGGGCAGATGGCCACAGGGGAGGCCGGCCTCGGGTCGACGCGGCATGCTTCACGGCCGAAACGGCTGGAAGAGACCATGCGCGGCAGACTCGGCCGGGAATGTGTGTACGTGCCGTCGTGCCGGTTCGGGCTGTTCGTGGCCTTGCGCCACTGGTGCCCGCCGGGCGGACGGGTGTTGATGTCGCCGGTGAACGACGACGTGATCCTGTTCGTCGTGCTCGCGGCCGGACTCAGGCCGGTGCAGGCGCCGTTGAAGCCGCTGGACGCGTCGATCGATGTCGACGCGGTGCCGGACGAGGTGTGGGGCTCGCTGTCCGCGGTGCTCACGACGAACCTGTACGGCAATCCGGACGACGCACCGCGGCTGCGGGCGAAGTGCGACGCGCTGGGGATTCCTCTGTTCGAGGACGGGGCGCACGCCATCGGCAGCGAGGTGGGCGGCCGACCGGTCGGGGCCTGGGGCGATGCCTCCGTCTTCAGTCTGTCCAAGCACGTCGGAGCCAAGGCCGGCGGCTTCCTGTCCTGCGCCGACCCGGGCCTGCGCGAGGCCCTGGAGAAGACGTCCGAGGACCTGTTGCTGCCCGGACGGCTGAGCGCCGAACTGGCCTACACCGTCCGGCCGTACGCGGAGGCGGCCGTCCGTGGGCTGCGGCTGCGGCGGGCCGCCTGGGCCACGATGCGGATGCTCGGGCTGATGGAGCGCGAGGAGATCCGGATGCCGTTGCGGGCGCGGGAGCTGGACCGCGCGGTCGGTGCGGCGCCGGACCTCACCGCGAGCGACTCCTGGGTCCGGGTCGACATGCACGACTACCGGTTGCGTTCCGGCGGGCTGCGCCTGGGCCGGATCGGCCGCAAGTTCGATCACCTCGACGAGGTCCTGGCCGCCTGCCGGGCGGGCACGGAGCAGTTGGTGTCCACGCGCTGGGCGCGGCCGGTCCCTGGGGGTGGTGCGGGTGAGGCGGGCGGATCCGGTGCGGGAGCCGGACGGCCGGCTGTCATCCAGCCTGTCGGCCGATCCGTCGCCCAGCCTGCCGGTCGGCCCGTCACCCAGTCCGCCACTCAGTCCGTCAGCCGGCCCGTCGCCCAGTCCGTCGGCCGACCCGTCGCCCAACCCGTCACTCGGGCCCTTACGCAGCCCGTCGTTCAACCCCTCTTCCGGGTCCCCTTGTTCGTCGCCGACCGAGATGCCGCCATCGCGGCTCTCGCGCGGCGGGGCATCGTCGTCGGGTACCTCTACGATCCGCCGCTCGACGACTACGCGGGCGCCGGGTTCACCGACCTCTCGCCGGATCCCGAGGGGGCCCGCTGGTTCGCCCGGCATGCGCTGCCGGTCGATCCGTTGCGGGCGCGGCAGGTCGTCGGCGTACTGGAGGAGTCCGGCGCGCGGCCGGCCGAGGCGCCGGGAGGGCTGGAACCGACCCGTGGCTGACACGCAGGCCGGAACACACACCGGGACCTTGGCCGAGACGCAGGCCGGGGCCGAAGCCGGGGCACCCGTCGTCAAGGGGACCGGGAACGGATCGGCGGCCGGGCCACCCGGAGGGACCGGGACCGCGCCCGGGCCACCTGAAGGGGCCGAGAACGGATCGGCGGCCGGGCTACCCGGAGGGACCGGGACCGGGTCCGGATCGGCGGCCGGGCCACCCGGAGGGACCGGGACCGGAACTGCGGGGGTCAGTTTCCCGGGGGCCCGTCCCGTCCGCCGGCCTCGGCCCCGCCGCTCGGCCCCGCTGCTCCCACGCCTCGGGCCCCCGCCTGGTCACCGTCGCCGCGGTCGCCGCTGCTGTCCTGGCCGTCGTTCTCCTCCTGCAAGGTGGCCTCGGGCTGGGGGACTCCGGTTCCGGGCCGGAGCCGGCGGGCTCGCGTCCCCCCGCCCTCGGCGGCAGGTGCGCGCCGACCCAGCTGCTCGAACCGCCCTGCGGGGCCTGGTTCGGCGCGTTCGTGCCGCACAGCAAGGACAACCTCGCGGAGAAGGTCCGCGGCTATGAGCGTCGCATCGGTCGCAAGCTCGACATCGTGTACACGTACCACGACATGTCCCTTGCCCAAGGGGACCGCCTGGAGGGGCAGTTGCTCACCCCGGAGGAACAGCGAGTCGCCGGTGAGGACCGTCTGCTGCTGCTCTCCTGGGAGAGCAAGTGGTGGGGCGGCACGCCGGCGCAACAGCCCACCTGGAAGCAGATCGCGAACGGTGACCTGGACGCGTCGGTCATCGACGTCCAGGCCGCGCGGGTCAAGGAGTTCGGCGAGAAGGTCTTCCTCTCCTTCGACCTGGAGATGGACACCCGCACCCCGGCCAACGGCACCCCCGAGGACTACGTCCGCGCCTACCGCCACATCCACGACCGGTTCCGCGAACTGGGCGTGACCAACGTGGTGTGGACCTGGACCACCACCGGCTATCTGGAGCACGCCGACCTGATCAAGCGCATGTACCCGGGCGACGACTACGTCGACTGGGTGGCCTACAACCAGTACAACTACTACCTGTGCCACAAGGCGCGCTGGCTCTCCTTCGCAGAGACCCAGCAGTCCACGCACGCGTGGATCCGCGAGAACATCTCCGACGACAAACCGCTGATGCTCTCCGAGTTCGGTACCGCCGACGACCCGTCCCGTCCGGGCCGGCAGGCCGAGTGGTACGCACAGGTGCCGAAGGTCGTGAAGGATCTGGACGGCGTCAAGGCCGCACTCCAGTGGAACTACCGCGACCCCGGCCCCCACTGCGACCTCGCGCTGGCCGGCGACGACGCCTGGGCCAGCCTGCGCAAGGCGGTCTCCGACCCCTACCTCAACCAGCCGTTCGGATAGACGACCCGGGAGCCCCGAGGGTAGACGGCCCGGGAGCCCCGGGGGTAGACGGCCCGGGAGCCCGCGGGGATAGACGGCCCGGGAGCCCGCGGGCCGGATGCCCCTAGCCCGCGAACACGGGCCCGCGCAGCACCGCGCGGGCCGCCGGTACCACCGCCACCCCACCGTCTTCGGCCCGTCCCGGTACGGGGCGACACGTGCGCCCCCGCCGGCCAGCCAGTTCTCCACATCCGCGACGGTGTGGGTGCGCCGCACGATGAGCCGGGCGATGCGGTACGCCTCGTCCCGTTCCGAACTCAGCGCGTGCCGGACGGCGGTGGCCGTCTCGTACCCGGCGGCTGCCGCCATGCGCCGCACCCGCCCGCTGTTGTAACCGTGCGGATAGGCGAGATGGCGCACGGCGTGCCCGAGGACGTCCTCCAACACGGCGCGTGAGTCGTGCAGTTCGCGGGCGAGGTCACGTGGCGGCAGGGTGTCGAGCTGGGCGTGCGTGACGGTGTGGCTGCCGATCTCCATGCCGGACTGCTCCAGCCCGGCGGCCTGGACCAGGGTCATCATCGGAGCGGGCGGCAGCAGACTGCGCCCGCCGGGACTGATCGCGCCGGTGGTGAGATAGGCGGTGGCGGTCAGGTTCCGGGCGGCCACCGCCTCGGCGGTCGGCCCCGGCAGGTCGGCGAACCCGTCGTCGAAGGTCAGCAGCACCGGCCGCGCCGGCAGCGGCGCCCGCCCCGCGAGGTGGTCGGCGAGCGCGCTCACCGTCACGGGCGTACGACCGCTGTCGACGATCGCGTCGAGATGCGCCGCGAACTCCTTCGGGGTGACGGTGAACTCCGCTATCCAGTCCGGCGGTTCCTCCATCACGGCGTGGTACAGGAACACCGGTATGGCGGCGCCATCCCCGCCCGCCCCCGTCATCGCACGTCCCCGGACGCCCCGGATACCCCGGGCGCCCCGGATACCCCGGGCGCCCCGGGCACCCCGAACGCCAGCGCGGCCCGCAGCGCACGCCGGGCGCGCAGATAGCCGACCGGCCCGTACGCCATCCCCTTGCGCTGCAGCCGCGACAGCCTGCGCGGCCACGGATGCCCACGCTCGTCATGCCCACCAGGCGCACCAGGCGCACCAGGCGCACTAGGCGCACTAGGCGCACCAGGCCCACCAAGCGCACCAAGAGCACCGGACACCCCAGGCGCACCCTGGGCGTCGCTGTCCCGGACCGCGGTCAGTGTGCGGGCGTGTGCGAGTCCGCGGGGCAGCCGGGCGAGGAACGCCGGCAGCAGGGCGGGCCGGTTGACCAGGATGGCGGTGAGGTAGGCGGTCAGGCCGGCGCCGTAGCCGTACGCCTGGGTCTCCAGGTCCTGCCAGGTCTCGCGGTGGTGGTGCCAGACCAGGGCCCGCGGGGTGTAGTGCAGGCGGTGGCCCTGGGCGAGCACGCGGACGAAGCCGTAGAGGTCGTCCCCGCCGCGCGCGAGCGTCCCCGCCCCCGTCGCCGGGTCGAAGCCGCCGACCGCGCGTAGTACGCCGGTCCGGAACGCCATGTTCGCGCCGGACCCGAACCGGCCCGCCGTGAACGGGAACAGTGGCTCGTCGGCGGGCGGTTCGGCAGGGTCGTACGTCCGTGGTCTGAAGCCCTTCGCGAAGCCGCCGTGGCTCTCCAGCAGCACCTGGGCGGGCGTGCGCAGCCGGGCCGGCAGGATCAGGCCGGTCGCACAGCCGAGCCCGGGGTCGGCGACGAAGGGCGCGGTGAGTTCCGTCAGCCAGAGTGGGTCGGCGACCACGTCGTCGTCGGTGAAGGCGACCACGTCGCCGCGCGCGGCCGCCAGGCCCGTGTTGTGGGCGACGGCGAGGCCGGGGACGGGCTCGGTCACGTACCGTACGCGCTCGGCGTACTTGCGCTCGACGAGTTCCCGGGTCGCGTCGGTCACCGGGGCGTTGTCGACGACGACGATCTCGAAGTCGGGGTGGTCCTGGGCGAGCAGCGAGTCGAGCGCGTGGGCGAGCCGGTCGGCGCGTTCCCGGGTGGCGACGACGACACTGGTGAACGGCACGGTGCCCCCCGTGAGGACCGGTTCCGCTCCGGCGTCCGCGTGCCGCCGGGCCAGCGCGGTGAGGACCGCTTTCGGGTCGGCGCCCTCGGGTACCCGCCCGAGCAGCGTGGCGACCGGCCGGCCGCCCTTCCTGACCAGCAGGAACACCTCGCCGTGGGTGACGGGCGGGCTGCCCGGTCCAGGTCTCAGCGCCCCACCGTCGTCCAGTTCGAGTTCGGCGACCTGAACCGGCTCGATCGCGAGGAACCGCCGAATCTCCTGCCGTACACGTGTCGCGTGGGACATGAATCTCCCCCTCCACTCCCATGGAACCCGTCAGAACCGGCGCAGCCGCCCGATCCCCTTCAGCGCCCGTGCGGCCGTCGCCGCGAGCCGTGGCCGACCGCGCACGAAGTGGTGCGCGCGGCGCGAGGGCTCGCGGCTGAGCCAGTACAGCGCGGCGCCCGCCCCCGGACGCGTCCACGCTCCTTCGTGGACGGGCAGCTCGCCCGTCTTCAGCGAGTCCTTGTACTCGGCGGCGCCCCGGCCGAGGTCGAGCAGCCCGATGCCCTCGGCGGCGGCCGCCTCGGCCATCCGCAGATGCAGCACCAGACCGGGCGAGTACTTCGCGAACTCCGGGTCGTAGGCCGGGAACCAGCAGGCCAGGACGGTCGTCGAGCGCAGCCCGAAGTGCGCGGCGATCGGCTGCCCGCCGGCGTAGAGGACGGACAGCGTGCCGGAGCAGTCCGCGCCGCGCGTCTCCGAGGCGAGCAGGTCCACGAGCCGGGTGATCCAGCCCTGCGCGAACCGGTCCCGGCGGCCGGTCCTGCGGTACTGCGCGGACTTCCACGCCATCAGCGTGCGCAGCGCGGCCGGATCGCGTTCGTCGAACACGAACCGCAGGTCGCCGACCTGACGGCCGAGCCGACGCTCCTTGGCGAGTGTCGTCTTCAGGAACTTCGGCGACTGTGCGCGCAGGACGGACTCGTACGTCTCGTAACCCTTTTCCACGTCGATGACGTAGGAGGCGTACTCGGCCGCCGTGTGCGGGACGAACAGTTCCTGCTCCGCCTCCAGATTGTCGAAGGCGAAGCTCGACAGGGAGCAGGCCCGCAGGAGTTCGTCCGCGTTCAGCCCGAGACCGGGGCCGAGGACGGCTCCCTGGGCGTCCGAGACGCCGTACGCGAGGGCGTGACCCTGGCCGAGCCGGCCCCGCTCGTGGGGCAGGAAGCCGACCGGCTCGCGCCCCTCGTACACCACCGCGACGCGCGTGCGGGGCCGTACGCGGCCCACGGCGTCGGTGAACTCCGGTTCCATGAACGGGTTGCGCGGGGCCGTCGACGCGGCGCGCAGGGCGCGCCACCGCTCCCGTTCCCCCTCGCCGAGATCCCCCGGCTCCAGCACACGAATACGTCCGCTGCTCAACCTGACCCCCCGATCAAGTCCCCCCTGGACTGTCTGGACGGTACCGCTCCAGGCACCGCGGGCGGTAGGTAGCGGACCATCTTGTTGCCAACCGGTGCATAGGCCCTCAACCTCGCCGTACCCGCGCGAAGGGCGCCGAACTGGAAGTGAGTCGGAGCGCGTTGGGATCCGTATTCTCTGATCATGGCCGCACCCACCGCTGATGCCGCGCCCTGCGCGTACTCCCTCGTCGCCACCGACCTGGACGGAACGCTGCTGCGCGGCGACGACACCTTCTCCGACCGGTCGCTCGACGCGCTCGCGAGGGTGGCCGCCGCAGGCGCCCGCCACCTCGTGGTGACCGGCCGGCCGGCCCCCCGCGTGCGGCCGCTGCTGGACATCCTGCGCGGCGGGGGGCTCGCGGTGTGCGGACAGGGCGCGCAGCTCTACGACGCCGGAACCGACCGCCTGCTGTGGTCGGTCACCCTGGACCGGGAACTGGCCGAGACCGCGCTCGGCAAGATCGAGGCCGAGGTGGGGGAGGTGCGCGCGGCCGTGGACCAGGACGGTGTCGACGGGCTGACGCTCATCGAGCCCGGCTATCTGATGCCGCACCCGACCCTGCCGGCCCTGCGGGTCCGGGCGCGCGACGACCTGTGGTGCGAGCCGATCAGCAAGGTGCTGCTGCGCCATCCCACCCTGTCCGACGACGAGTTGGCGGCGACGGCCCGTGCGGTGGTCGGTTCGCTCGCCACCGTCACGATGTCCGGACCGGGCACGGTGGAGCTCCAGCCGTGCGGCGTGACCAAGGCGACCGGTCTGGCCCTGGCGGCCGAGCACCTCGGGCTGCGGCCGCAGGACACGATCGCCTTCGGCGACATGCCCAACGACATCCCGATGTTCGAGTGGGCGGGGCGCGGGGTGGCGATGGCCAACGCCCATCCGGAACTCAAGGCGGTGGCCGACGAGGTGACGACGTCGAACGAGGACGACGGCGTGGCCGTCGTCCTCGAAAGACTCTTCCCTGCTCCTGATCCCTCGATCCCTGATC
>NZ_MPOH02000019.1:566807-571741 GCF_001896135.2 Streptomyces phaeoluteigriseus | reverse complement strand
CCTGATCCCCTGATCCCCTGATCCCCTGATCCCCTGGATCCCCTGATCCCCTGGTTCGTGGGGGTCACCAGTCCCGCAGGGAGTCCCCAGGGTGACTCCAAGGAGCCCTCTAGGGAGCCCCCTGGGAGCCCCCGAGGTTCCTGCGGAGTTCCTGGGGTGACTGTCAGTACGCGCCGAAGACGTTGTCGATCGAGCCGTACCGGTGGGCCGCGTAGTGGCAGGCGGCGGTGATGTTGGCGACCGGGTCGTACGGGTCGTAGGCGGTGCCGGACACGTGGTACGCGGCGAAGGTGGGGTCGATGACCTGGAGAAGGCCCTTGGACGGGATGCCCGCAGCCGCGTTGGAGTCCCACAGGTTGATGGCGTTCGGGTTGCCCGAGGACTCCCGCATGATGTTGCGGTAGATGCCGTTGTAGGTGCCCGGAATGCCCTTTTCGGCCATGATCGCGAGCGACTCGCGGATCCAGCCGTCGAGGTTGTTGGTGTACCCGGCGGTGGTCGTGGCGGTGGTCGTGGCGGCGGTCGCGGCCGACGCCGTGGTGGCCGCGGAGGCGCTGGTCGAGCCGAGGAGCGGGAGGGCCAGCACGGCGGCGCCGGTGGCGGCGACGGCGAGGGTGCGGGCGAGGCGGGTACGGCGGTGCTGAACGGCAGCGGGCATGACGAAGGTTCCTCTCCGGCGCCTACGAGGTGAGCTGTCGGGTTCGGGCTGGAAAGTGCCCGGCCGGCCGCCGTAGGGGTACGGCGACGCGACTTCACCCCAAGCCGGTGCGGTACGTGCGTGACGTACGGCTCGGCGACTTACCTGGGTCCCCCGCTCCTGCCGTGCGTGAGTGTCGGTCGATGGGTTGCCGGGCGGCGGCAGGATTAGGCGTCTGCCCGACAGGCCGGGAACGTATGCGAGAGCGCATGTCCGGAACAAGTGCCGGATTCACAGATCGTCCCTATTGACCTTGATCAGGGGTGTATGCCTGCTTGATCCTTTCTGTTCGCCGAGCGCCAACTCGCCGACGAGCAAAGCGGAATCACAAATTCCGGGGTGGATTGCCCCTGTGGTCGTGGAGTGAGCCAACTCACCGACGTCCACAACAGGGGTAAAACGGGCATTGAGCCTCAAGTCGCTTTTAATGGGGCGGCGGTGGGAGGGGTGTCCGGGGAATGCGCTTCCGCCAGGTCCGGTGGAACACCACCTCGCCGTCCTCCGTGCACACCACCTCGTCGGTGGCGATGAAATCCGTCTCGTCGCAGGTGACCTCCGAGCGGGTCCGCACGCTCGTGTCCCAGCCCCGCTCCGGGCGGTGCAGCCGGACCGTCCGGTCGCAGCGGAAACGGGCAGACAGGGGATCGCGCTCGGCGATCGTGTACGTCGTCAGCGCGTCCTCGGTGAACTCCAGGCCGTCGGGGTACACACGCGTGCCGGCGTCGGGCGGGACGACCTCCAGCCGCCACCCGCCCCCGGTCTCGTCCCGCACCAGAAGCCGCTCGGGACGCGGCTCGTCGAGAGTGGCGGGGACGCTCACCCCCAGGGGCGGGGACTGCTCGGGCTCCGCGAAGGCGATGCCGGGGTCCGCCTCCCGGACCCGCACCGGCAGCTCCAGCGCGCTGCCCGCCGGATCCACCGTGAACCCCGCCGCCGACTCCGGCCCGGGCCAGGCCCACGGCCAGTAGGCGGAGGAGACGGCGAGACGGACGCGGTGGCCGGGCGGGAAGGCGTGGCCGACGGGGGCCAGGTCGAGGACGACGTCCCTTGCGGCGCCTCCGCACTCCGTGCCCCTGTGCTCCGTGCCCCTGTGCTCCGGGCTTCCGTGCTCCGCGCTTCCGTGCTCCGGGCTTCCGTGCTCCGGGCTTCCGTGCTCCGCGCTTGCGCGCTCCGCCGGCCGAAGCTCCCGTGCCCCGCGCGTCACGAGGGTGGAGGAGCCGTCCGGTGCCACATCGCAGACCCGGGCGACGACCTGGGCGTGTGACGCCGCGCACGTCAGCCGCAGCCGTACCCGGGGCCGGCCCAGCACCCAGGTCTCCTCACTCACCGGAAAGTCGAAACAGACCGAGCGCCCGTCCTCCTCGCGCTGGTCAGGCGGGAGACCGGCGTCGTCGTCGCGGGGAAGCAGGCGGCCGGCGTCGACCCCCGTGTGCAGGGGGGAGCACACCGGGACCGGGGCGCCCTGGAGGGCGTACGGCACGACGCGCACCCGGGGCGAGGGCCAGGCGGGCTCGCCGACCCAACGGCCGGGCAGGGCGCCGTACGCCGTGGCCGTGAGGCGCGAGCCGCGGACGTACGCGCGCAGGAGCGGGTCGGAGAGGACGCCCGTGTCCCTGCCCTTCAGCCAGTGGTCCCACCAGCGCAGGGTCTCCTGGAGGAAGCCGATCGCGGGCCCGGGGTGCGGGGCGTGGTCGGGGTACGTGTGCGGCCAGGGGCCGATCAGGCCGCGCACGCGGTCCGGCGGGAGGCGCTCGACCAGCCCGAGAACCGTGTCGGGGTACGGGTCGTACCAGCCGCCCACAGCCAGGACGGGCACGCCGGTCGTGGACTCCTCGGGAACCCCGGTGGGGGCGAGCGGGTCGACGGACTCCAGACGCCGGAGCCACATGTCCCGCCAGGCGTCACCGACGTGCTCGGGGTCGGGTGGCAGGCAGACGGAGGCGAGCCGGGCCTGCGCCGCCCGGGTGTGCGGCGGGTCGGCGGGGAGGGCGGAACCGCTCGGGTGGCGCACACCGTTGTCAGGGTGACCGTCCGGGCAGCAGACGGCGACGACCGCCTTCAGTGGCGTGGGCGCGAGGTCCGGGGTGTCTGTGAGGTCCGGGGCGTCTGTGAGGTCCGCGATGCCCGCCAGGTCCGGGACGCCTGCGCGGGCCGCGGCGCCTGCGCGGGCCGCGACCCGGAGGGCACAGGCGCCGCCCCGTCCGATGCCGAACATGCCCACCGTGCCGTCGCACCACGGCTGGGCCGCCAGCCACGCGACGACCGCCGCCCCGTCTGCCGCTACGCCGTCGGCCGTCAAGCCACCGGCCGTCACGCCGCCGGCCGTCGCTTCACCGGCCGGCACTGCCGGTGGGCGGGCGGCGTCGTCCGGCAGCCCTTCACTGTTGCCGTGCCCGCGCGCGTCCACGCGAACGCAGGCGTAGCCGTGGCCCGCGTACCAGGGGTGGCGCTGCCGGTCGCGTGCCGCCGTGCGGTCGGAGAGCCGGTCCGGGGTGTACTCCAGCAGCGCCGGCACGGGCTCGTCCGTCAATGGTCGCCACACGCGGGCGTACAGGAGGGTTCCGTCGGGCAGACGGATGCGGAGGTCCTCGTGGGCTGTCTCGTAGGGGAAGGACGAACGGATGCGCATCTGCGTGGCCCCCGTGAGGTCAGCGGGGAGGGGTGTCGGACGGCTACGGCCGGCTGGGTGACGAGGGTGACGAGGGCGACCGGACGGAGTCGCCGGGCCGCATCTCGCTGGTTCGGAGCGCCCATACCGTCTGATCAGCAACATACCGGGCATGATCCGATGCCGCCCGGCCGTTCGGGGGGCGACTCCCGGGTGAGCGAAGTTCGAGACGGGGGGACGTGGGGCCTGTCGGTGATCGAAACGTGACCGGATACGCTGACTTGAGTGAGGGCAGCGACCTATCGACAAACCGCGTAATCGCCACAAGACACCAGCAGACAGGAGACCCCTCGTGACCGTCGTCGGGCCGTTCGGGCTGAGCGTGCGGGACCAGGCTCTGGAAGCCGATGTCCAGGCCGGATTGACGGCTGTCGAGGAAGGCTTGCTCGAGGCCACCAAGAGCGAGGTCCCGTTCATCACGGAGGCCGCCCAGCATCTCGTCCGGGCGGGCGGCAAGCGGTTCCGGCCGCTGCTCGTGATGCTCGCCGCGCAGTTCGGGGACCGGTACGCGCCCGGCATCGTGCCCTCCGCCGTGGTGGTGGAACTGACCCACCTGGCCACGCTGTACCACGACGACGTGATGGACGAGGCCGAGGTACGGCGAGGGGTGTCCAGCGCGAACACCCGCTGGGGGAACTCGGTCGCCGTCCTCACCGGAGACTTCCTGTTCGCCCGCGCCTCGCACATCCTCGCCGACCTCGGGCCCGAGGCCGTGCGGGTGCAGGCGGAGGCGTTCGAACGGCTCGTCACCGGACAGATCCTGGAGACGGCCGGGCCCACCGACGGACGGGACCCCGTCGACCACTACCTCGACGTGCTCGGCGGCAAGACCGGATCCCTGGTCGCGGTGTCCTGCCGGTTCGGCGCGATGATGTCCGGCGCCGACGAGACGGTCGTGGACGTGCTCACCCAGTACGGCGAGAGGCTGGGCGTCGCCTTCCAGCTCGCGGACGACGTGCTCGACATCGCGTCGGACTCGCACGAGTCGGGGAAGACGCCCGGGACCGATCTGCGCGAGGGCATTCCCACGCTGCCGGTGCTGCGGCTGCGCGAGCGGGCGGCGCGGCTGGCGCTGCCCGAGGACATCGCGCTGTGCGAGCTGCTCGACTCCGACCTCAGCGACGACGCCCGGCTCGCCGAGGCGCTGGCCGCACTGCGGGCCCACCCGGCGCTGGAGCAGGCTCGGCGGGACACCGTGCGGTATGCCAAGGAGGCTCGGGCGGCGTTGGCGCCGTTGCGGGAGTGTGAGGCGAAGCTGGCGCTTCTGGAACTGTGCGACGCGGTGGTCCACCGGGCGGGGTGATCCCGGGCGGGGTGATCCCGGGCGGGGTGATGCCTACGGGCCCTGCCCGCCCGCCTACCCGCCCGGCTCGGTCGGTCGAGAGGTGCGGGTCGAACCGCCCCGGGGCTCCGCCCCGCACCCAGCCGGGGACTGCGTCCCCGGCACCCCTGCCGACACACGCCCCGCACCTCCACCGGCACGCGGCCCCGCGGCCCAGGCCCCCATTCACTAGCCGCCGGTCGTCTTCACGGAGGCGCAGCCCCCCGCCCCCGGTCTCCGTTCCGGCC
>NZ_MPOH02000019.1:501446-566707 GCF_001896135.2 Streptomyces phaeoluteigriseus | reverse complement strand
GCTCCCTCCCCCACTCCACCCTGACGCCCCCCACCCCCGCGTCATACCCCAGGTGTACGTCGAGTTGGGCCCTCGGGTTGACGTAAGCGGGTGGCTGATTTGGTCAGATAGGGAATACGGAAATCACCACTCCTCACCGATTCGGGTGAGAATGGCGGCTTGAGCGGGGGACGTTGACCCGCGCGACGACCGGCCGCCGCCGACGACGGAGGTAAGGCACACATGGCACCGTACGCATCCGACGACAGCACGCCCGCCGGGAAGGCCGACGATCTGCGTGTCGGACGGCGCAAGGCCGTGCGGTACATCGTTCCGGTCACCGTGATCGGTGTCGCGGCGGCGACGATCGGGCTGGTCCCGGCGCTCGCCGACTCGGGCGACCCCGACCTGCCGAAGATCACCGCACAGCAGCTCATCGAGAAGATCGCCGCGTCGGACGTCCAGCAGCTGTCCGGCACGGTGAAGATCACCACCGACCTCGGCCTGCCCGACCTGGGCGGGCTGGAGAGCGGGCTCCTCTCCGGGGCGACCGGGGCCACCGGCGACGACGGCGGGTCCTCCGCCGACCCCTCCGCCAAGCTCACCGAACTCGCCTCCGGCACCCACACCCTGCGCGTCGCCGCCGACGGCCCGGACAGGCAGAAGCTGTCCCTCCTGGAGAACGCCGCCGAGTACAGCCTCATCCACAACGGCAAGGACGTGTGGGGGTACGACAGCGCCTCCAACGAGGTGTACCACTCCACCGTCGAACAGGGGACGGAGGCGGCCGAGCCCGTTCCCACCACGCCGAAGGACCTCACCGACGAAGCCCTGAAGGCCGTCGACGACACCACGTCGGTGACCGTGGACGGCACCGTCCAGGTGGCCGGCCGCGATGCCTACAAGCTGCTGGTCAAGCCCAAGCAGTCCGGTTCGACCGTCGGCGCGATCAGTGTGGCCGTGGACGCGAGGACGGGCCTGCCGCTCAAGTTCACGCTGACCCCGGCGAGCGGCGGCGCCGCCGTCGTCGACGCCGGCTTCACCCAGGTCAGCTTCGCCAAGCCGGGCGCCGCCACCTTCGACTTCACCCCGCCCAAGGGCGCGAAGGTGACGGAGGAGGACGGCGCGGACGCCGCGGCCGAGGCACCCGCGCCTTCCAAGGGCGACCTGGAAGGCGACTTCGCGAAGGACCTCGCCGGGCTCGACGTCCTCGGCGACGGGTGGACCTCCGTCGCCACCTTCGACTCCGGCGGCGAGGGCATGCCCTCCTCCGGCGACCTCCCCGACGCGGGTGGTCTCGGCGGGTTCCTGGGTTCCTTCGGCGACAAGGTCGACGGCAAGTTCGGCTCGGGCACCGTCTTCTCCACCCGCCTGGTCAACGCCCTGGTCACGGACGACGGCAAGGTCTACGTCGGCGCCGTCACCAAGGACGCCCTCGTGAAGGCGGCGAACACCGGGAAGTAGGCGCCGGGAGGCAGTCAGTACCCTGACGTGTCACCACCGATCGGGGGACGGGACGGGACGGGGGGCAGAGGACGGGGGAGCCGATGGATGACGACGACGAGTCGGCGGAGGCGGCGCTCGGGGCGCCGGGTCCGGCCGACGTGGACACCGTCATCCACACCCACGCCCTGACCAAGCGCTACCGCGGCGGACAGCTCGCCGTCGACGGCCTCGACCTGGCCGTCCCGGCGGGCAGTGTCTTCGGCTTCCTCGGTCCGAACGGCTCCGGCAAGACCACCACCATCCGCATGCTGATGGGCCTCATCGAGCCCACCTCCGGCACGGCGCGGGTGCTGGGGCACCCCATGCCCCGCGCCTCCCGCGCCGTGCTGCCGCATGTCGGCGCGCTCATCGAGGGCCCCGCCCTCTACGGCTTCCTCTCCGGCCGCGACAACCTCCTGCGCTACGACGCCGCCGATCCGACCGCCGACCCCCGCACCCGGCGTGCCCGTGTGGCCTCGGCACTGGAGCGCGTCGGCATGACGGCCGCCGCCGGCAAGAAGGCGAAGGCCTACTCGCTCGGGATGAAGCAGCGGCTGGGCCTGGCAGCCGCGCTCCTCCAGCCCCGCCGGCTGCTGGTCCTGGACGAGCCGACCAACGGTCTCGATCCACAGGGCATGCGCGAGATCCGCGTCCTCGTGCGGGAGTTGGCGGCGGAGGGCACCACGGTCTTCCTCTCCTCGCACCTCCTCGACGAGATCGAGCAGGTCTGCACGCACGCGGCCGTCATGGCACGTGGGCGGCTCCTCACCCAGGGCCCGGTGTCCGACCTGGCGGCCCGTGCGCGTGGGCGGCTGGTCGTGACCACCCCGGACGCGGCGGACGCGGCACGGGTGCTGAAGGAACAGGGCGTGGCGGACGTGGTCGTCACCGAGGACCGGGTGACGGGCGAGCCCGCCGACCGTGAACTCGCCGAACTCAACGAGGCGTTGGTGGCGGCAGGTGTCCGCGTGCGCGGCTTCGGCGTGGAACGGGCCTCCCTGGAGGACGCCTTCGTCGCACTGACGGGGGAGGGCTTCGATGTGGCGGGCTGAAGCGAAGGCCGTACCGGTGAAGGCCGCACCAGGCGAGGCCGCCTCGGTGGAGGCCGCCTCGGTGGAGGCCGAATCGGGGGAGGCCGCCTCGGTCGAGGCCGCCTCGGTGGAGGCAGCACCGGGACAGGCCGCACCGGTGGAGGCCGCATGGGTGGCGGGCGGCGCAATCGGCCGCCCCGTCAGCCGGCTGTGGACCCTCGGACTCTTCCGCAGCGAGCTGACCATCACCCTGCGCCGCTGGCGGACCCTCGCCCTGCTGGGCGTGCTGGCCGCCGTGCCGGTGCTGGTCGGGATCGCCGTGAAGATCGAGACCGGTGACGGTTCGACGGCCGGTCAGCGGGGCGACGGCGGCGCGGGGCCGGCCTTCATGGCGCAGATCACCAACAACGGCCTGTTCCTGGTCTTCACCGCGCTGGCCGCCACGCTCCCGTTCCTCCTGCCGATGGCCGTCGGCGTCGTCGCGGGGGACGCGGTCGCCGGCGAGGCGAACTCCGGCACCCTGCGCTATCTCCTCGTCGCGCCCGCCGGCCGCACCCGCCTGCTGCTGGCCAAGTACGCGACCACGGTGACCTTCTGCCTGCTGGCCACCCTGGTCGTCGCGGTGTCGGCACTGGCGGTGGGTGCGCTGCTGTTCCCGCTCGGCGACCTCACGACCATCTCCGGCACCCGTATCTCCCTCGCCGACGGCCTGGTGCGGGCCTTGTTCATCGCCCTGGCCGTCACCGCCTCGCTGCTCGGCGTGGCCGCGCTCGGACTGTTCGTCTCCACGCTCACCAACAGCGGCATCGCGGCCATGGCGACGACCGTGGGCCTGCTCACCACCGTGCAGATCCTCGACCAGATCCCGCAGTTGCACGCGATCCAGCCCTACCTCTTCTCCCACTACTGGCTGTCCTTCGCCGACCTGATGCGCGAACCCGTCTACTGGGTGGAACTCCAGAAGAACCTCGGGCTCCAGGCGGTGTACGTCGCCGTCTTCGGCTCGGCGGCCTGGGCGCGCTTCACGACGAAGGACGTCACGGCGTAACCCCCGCGCGGCCCGGCCTCTGCGGGGCCCGGCGCCCGCGGTCAGTCGGTCTCGAAGGTGTAGCGGGCGAGCGGCGCGGGCTGCGCGAAGAAGGTCTTCGCGCGGGCCAGGGCCTGCGTGTCGTCGAGGACGTCACCCGGCTTGCTGCCGTTGCCGAGCAGTACCCCGCCGAACCGCATCCCCATGTACGCGGCCGAGTTCCTCAGCGCGCCGACCAGCGGATCGGCCACCGCCTGCCGCTCCTCGGCGAGCGCGGTGACTCCCCACAGGGTGCGCCCGGCCAGGGTCGCCTTGAGGTCGACGCCGGGGGTGCGCAGCCAGCCCGACCAGTAGTCCAGGTAGCGCTTGGCCTGGCCGGACAACGTGTACCAGTACAGCGGCGAGGCGATCACGATGTCGGTCGCCGCGAGTGTGGCGTCGAGCAGCCGGGCCACGCTGCCCTCCGTGGGACGGACGTGGTCGCTGTCGTGGCGCAGGTCCTCGAAGTCGGGCAGCGGATGCTCGGCGAGGCTGATCCACTCCTGCGCGACATCGGCGGGGAGTTGCTCGGCGGCGGCGCGGGCCAGTTGCTCCGTGTTGCCCTCGGGGCGGCTGCTGCCCAGTACGAACAGAAAGCGTCGGGTGCTCATGGGTTCCCCAAATTGTCGGCGTGCGACTGTAAGGCGCACGTGCATTATATGTATGTGCAAGCATTAACGCCAAGGGGTTGGCAGGGGGACCGGGGGCGCAGGGTCACCGGGAGTGCGGAGGGTCGAGGGCGCCGAGGGTCAGGGCTTCGAGGGGGCGCCGAGTATCCCCGCCCGTGCCTCCGCGGCCGCCGCCACGGCGAGCAGCGCCGCCTCCCGCCCGTGTGCCGCCACCACCTGGAGCCCCACCGGGCAGCCGTCCTCGCCGATCCCCGCCGGAATGCTGATCGCCGGATGCCCGCTCAGGTTGAACGCCCACGTCAGCGCCGTCGAATAGCGGTCTCCGGGGCCGTCGTGGCCGTGCGCGGGATGCGGGGTGGTAGGGGTCAGCAACAGGTCCACCCGGCCGAAGAGGGCGGCCAACCGACGGTCATTGACATCCCGCACACCCCGCACATCCCGCACACCCCGCACATCCGAGATATCCCGCACACCCGGGGTATCCCGTGCATCCGGGGTATCCCGTGCATCCGGGGTATCCCGTACATCCCGTACGTCAGGCAGGCCCCGTACGCCCGAGGTGGCACCCGCCGCGCGGAGCGCGAGCCAGGCGGGCGCGGGATCCTCCAGCCGCAACGGCACCTCGCACCGCGGCAGCCGTACGACACCGGTCTCCACGAGGCGGGCGAAGGCGGTCCGCGCGAGGTGCAGGGGCTCCGGGTCGGGGTCGGCGAACCCGAGACCGGGGGAGAAGACGGCGGTGAGCGGCCCGAGTCCGGGTCCCTGGCCCTCCCCGGACAGCACCCTCCAGTACGCCGCCGCGTCCGCCGCGTACCGAACCAGTACGCCCGGCGCCGCGAGCCCCGTACGGTCGGCGGACGGGAAGCGGCCGTTCGTGACCTTCAGGCCGACGACGCCGCACCAGGCCGCGGGGATGCGCACCGAGCCCGCGCCGTCGCTGCCGGTCGCCAGCGGCACCAGGCCGGCCGCGACCGCCGCCGCCGAACCGGCCGAGGACCCGCCGGGAGTGCGGTCGGCGCGCCAGGGGTTGACGGTATGGCCGTGTGCGCCGAGTCCCCAGGTCTGCCAGGGAGTTCCGGGTCCGGGCACGGCCGTCGCACCCACCGGTACGCAGCCGGCGGCCATCAGCGCCCCCGCCGTACGCAGCCCGTGCCGGCCCTTGACGCCGATCGGCACCCCGGCCAGCGCCGGCCGCTCGCCCGCGGCGATCCGCGCGTCGACCTCGGCCGCCCGCTCCGCCGCCGCGTCCTCCCACACCTCGGCGAACGCGCCCAGCGCCCGGTCCTCCCGCCGGATCCGCTCCAGCGCCCCGGCCACCGCGTCGACGGCCCGCAGCCGCCCCTCCCGGACGGCGGCGGCGAGCCCGACGGCCGAGGCGGGGGGCATGGGCGGCGCTGCGCTCAGCGCGTCCGCCGGGCGGCCGTGCTGGTGAGGCGGACCAGGGGTTCCGTCTCGCGGGGCGGGGTGCCCGACAGGTCACCGAGGCGCCAGTCCGGTACCCAAGGCACCCGGTACACGTCGATGACCGACTCGATCAGCCGTACCCGCTGCGCGAGTTGGCGCGGCAGCCGGCCCGGCGCGTCCGCGACCAGCACGACCGCGTCCAGATCGAGGCCCGCCGGGGCCTGCCCGCGCCGGAAGACCTCCAGGGTCCGCAGCACCGACTCCAGTCCGGACGCGTGGGTGCGGCCCACGAGCAGCACGGACGGCGGGACGTCCGCGCCGGGCCAGTCCCGTCCGCAGTCGTGGCCGCCGTAGACCGCGGCGAGTGTGGAGGCGCCGGCCCCGCCGTGCGTGCCGAGCCAGGAGAAGCGACGGGGTCCGGGGGGCGAGGGGTACGGCCCCGGTGGGGGCTCCGGCGCCGGCACCGGGCCGCGGATCCAGATCTCCGGTCCCGGCAGCCGCCCGTCCGTCGTCCGCATGCCCCGCACTCCTCGTCGTCGCCACCGCCCGCCCGCGCCGCCGGACCGTCGCCGGATCCCCGTGACCGCGCGGGCCTTGGAACGAGGCTGTGACGTCGCGGTGACGTGCGAACCGGGCACGGCCGGAGAGACTCAACAGTACGTGTACGTGTGGGTGCACGGGTGATGAGCACAACGTACGTGCACGGCGACGTGTCAGGGTGAGGAACCGATGTCTCGACTCAGCCGCGAGAAGAAGCGGGCACAGAAGTACGACGGGCGTCCGGCCGTCGCGGTGGCGCCGCTCGACGTGCACGTCCTCGGGGGCGGGCCGGCGAGCATCGGCGGCGTCCCCGTCGTCGCCGCGGACGGGCAGGAACTCCAGCAGGCCGTCCTCGGCCATCTGCACCGCATCGCCCTCGCCACCGGGCACCCGGTGCTCGCCACGGTTCACGACGAGCGCATCGGCTACGTCGTCCCGCTGCGCGTCGAGCCGGACGGTTCCAGCCACTTCGCGGGGGAGCCCCTACGGGTGGCCCCGCCGAGGGAGCCGGGCGACCGGCCGTCGGCCCCGCCCACGGCGGCATCGCCCACCGCGGCCCCGCTCACTGCGGCCCCGCTCACCGCGGCGCCGATCGCGCCGCCCTCGGAGCTTGCCGAGGCGGCCGTTCCGCCGGCACCGACCCGGCAGGACAAGCCCACGCACTTCCTGCGCCGCCAGCAGGCGGAGCCGGCGCATCCGGCGCATCTCGCGCCTCCCGTGGAGCCGGCGGAGCCGGTACATCCGCTGGAGTTGCTGCATCCGGTGGAGCTGGTGCATCCGGTGGAGCCGCAGGACGGGATCCCGGGCGCAGCCGTCGCTCCGACCGGCGTGTTCGGCCCACCGCCGGTGATGGACCGGATCCCCGAGGACGCCCGCCCCCACCCCGACCCCCCCACCCGACCCTCCCCGCCCCCGAAGCGGCCCTGGGGATCGACCCCGGGCCGAGCCCAGGCCGACTCCCGCCCGTGGCTTCGACGCCGTGGCGGAGGCCGTGCTCGGGGACGATCCGCGCTCGCTGCCCGGGGTCGACGGGGCGCCCGCGCTGCTCGGCGAGCCGATGGCGCGGATCAACGAGGCCGTACGGGCGGGACGTACGGACACGGCCGCGGCGCTCGCGGAGCGGACCGTGTCCGAGGCTTCGGCGACGCTGGGGCCGGAGCACCCCGAGGTGCTCGCGTTGCGGGAACTGGCCTCTTACATCGCCTACTTGGCCGGAGACCCGGTCCGCTCCTTCCACCTCTCGCTCGACCTGGCCCGCATCCACCACGGCAACCGGGACGCGGAGGCCGCGTACGGCAACGTACAGAGCGCGGCGACGGCCTGGCGTGCCGTGCGGGACCCCTTCCAGGGCCTGAACCTCGGCACCGAACTCCTGACCCTGTGGACCGAGTTGGTCACCGACGGCGGCCCCGCCGCCGAGGACGCCGAGGAACTGGATTCGGCCACGTCCCGGATGACCCGGCTGGCCCGACGGGCCCGCGACTCGGGTACGGGCCCGCAGGGACAGGGCGTGGGCCCGCGGGGGTGAGGCGTGGGCCCACGGGGGTGAGGCGCGGGGCTACGGGGGTGAGGCGCGGGCCTACTGCGACAACGTCCACACCGCGTGTGCGAGCGCGTCCGCGTTGCGGTTGAGGGCGGTGTCGTTGACGTTGGCGGTGGTGTCGCAGGAGGAGTGGTAGCAGCGGTCGAAGGCCTGTCCGGCCGTACCGCCCCACTTGGTCGCCTGCGCCGCCGTCTTCGCGCGGCTCGCCCCGGTGAACAGGCCGCCGACCGGGACGCCCGCGCTCTTGAAGGGCGCGTGGTCGGAGCGGCCGTCGCCCTCGGTCTCGATCTCCGTGGCTACGCCGATGCCCGCGAAGTAGTCCTTGAAGGTCTTCTCGATGGCCGGGTCGTCGTCGTAGACGAAGTAGCCGGGATTCGGCGAGCCGATCATGTCGAAGTTGAGGTAACCGCTGATCCGGGCGCGGTTGGCGGCCGACAGGTTGTTCACGTAGTAGCGCGAGCCCACCAGACCGAGTTCCTCGGCGCCCCACCAGGCGAATCGGAGATGCTTGGTGGGCTGATAGCCGGTGCGGGCGACGGCGAGCGCGGCCTCCAGCACGGCCGCCGAGCCGGTCCCGTTGTCGTTGATGCCGGCGCCGGAGCTGACGCTGTCGAGGTGCGAACCGGCCATGACGACCTGGTTGGTGTCGCCGCCGGGCCAGTCGGCGATCAGGTTGTAGCCGACGCGGCTGGACGCGGTGAACTGCTGGATCGTGGTGGTGAATCCGGCGGCGTCCAGCTTGGCCTTCACGTAGTCCAGGGAGGCCCGGTAGCCGGTGCGGCCGTGGGCGCGGTTGCCGCCGTTCGCGGTGGCGATGGACTGGAGCTGCGTCAGGTGTGCCTTGACGGCGGTCACCGGGATGTCGGGTGCGGCGGCGATCGCGACGGGCTCGGGGGCGGGCGCCGCCCCGGCTATGGATCCGGTGGCGAGCAGCGTGACGGCGGCGACGACGGCGGTCGCCGACGCCCGCCCGGAAACGGAGAGCTTCATGGTGGGGGGCTCCGAGTTCCAGAGGGGTCCCCCGTGGGTTGCCACAGGGAACCCACAGTGAATGGGGTGCCTGGATGGTGAAGCTGTGGCCAACTCTTCGTCAAGAGCGGTATCTGGACAAGGAGTTCACATAGCGGAGCCGTCGTCGCCGGGCGGCCGTGCACCCCTTGAGCCACGGTCGCCGGGCGGCCGTGCACCCCTGGAGCCGTCGTCGTCCCGGTGCCGCGCATACCGGGATCCGCTTACGCCCCCGCCACGCGCCTGTCTCGCCCCCCGCCCCCGCGCCTGTCTCGGCTCAGTGCACGCAGAACTCGTTGCCCTCCGGGTCCGCCATCACCACCCAGGCCCCGGAGGGCTCCGCCACCTCCCGCAGCACCCTCGCCCCGAGCGCGGTGAGCCGCTCGACCTCGCTCTCGCGCCGCCCCGCACCGGGGTGCAGGTCGAGGTGGAGCCGGTTCTTGACCGACTTCTCCTCCGGCACCCGCTGGAACAGCAGCCGCCGCCCCAGCCCGGTGCCGCTGTCCGCGTCGAAGGGGTCCGCGGGATGCCGTACGGCGATCAGGTCCCGGAAGGCCGGGCGGCCGTGGTGCTCCAGCGTGGCCGCGCCGGGCAGTGCGCCGAGTCCCAGCAGACGCTCGATGAGCGCGCTGTTGTCCTCGACGGTGTAGTGCAGCGCGGCGGCCCAGAAGTCCGCCTGCGTGTGCGGGTCGAGGGAGTCGACGACGAGTTTCCAGTGGACGGGCGTGGGTTCGTTGCGGGTGTCTCGCTCATGTAACCAGTTATATTGGTTACATGAGCGAGCGGGCAACGGAAACGCCGGGACACGCGAAAACATCGGGATCGTCTACATCGCCGAAAGCACGTGCCGCACGACCCGGCCAGCCGTCACCGCCCAGCCAGCCGTCACCACCCGGCCAGCTCTCACCACCCGGCCAGTCGTCACCGGTCGACGAGTCGGCACCAGCCGGCCAGTCGTCACCACCCGGCCCGCTCCCCGGCCTGATCCTGGTCTCGCGCGACGGCAAGCCCTACCGCTTCGACCCGGGCGCCCTCTGCCTGGAGCTGCTGCCCACCGGCGGTCCCGGCGCCTTCGCCCGCTTCGAGGTGCTGCACGAACCCGCCGACCTCGCGGCCTGGGCCGCCCGCAGCAGACTGTCCGAAGGGCTGGAACTCGCCGTGTCCGAAAGGGAGTTGGTCCGCGCACGGGAGGTACGTGACGCCCTCTTCCTGCTCACCGCCGACCGGGCCCACGGCCGCCCGCAGCGGCCGGAGCACCTCGACGTCCTCAACGCGGCCGCGGCCGAGGCCCCGCTCGTCTCCCGCCTCACCCCAAACGGAACCCGCGCCTGGGCCCCCGACGCCACCGGCACCCAACTGCTCTCGACCGTCGCCCGCGACGCGATCGACCTCTTCACCGGGCCGCACGCGCACCGGGTCCGCGAGTGCGGCGCGCACGACTGCAGGCTGCTGTTCGTCGACACCTCCCGCCCCGGCCGCCGCCGCTGGTGCGCGATGGAACACTGCGGCAACCGCGAGAAGGTTCGCGCCCACCGGGCCCGCGGACGGCTTACGGAGAGCTAGTCTCCCGCTCGTCGTACACCGCCCGCGCCGCCGCGACCGTCCCCTGGTAGTGGTTCCGTCCAGGTCACCAGGGACCGGTGGCGGGGTGCAGGGTGCCGCCCGGGGGCTGGATGCGCACTCGCCGCGCGGCGAGTGCGCGCCGGGTGCACGGTCCGGCCGACCAGGCCGTCGCGCTCCGGCTGCGCAGGTGACGGTGAGCACGCGCAGGCAGACGCCGTCGATCTCCCGCCCGTCGACCCTCGCGGCGACCGACGGGGTGGCCGAGGCGGAGCAGGGGCCGACGAACGGCCTGCCGCACACCTCGACCCGATGCGGTCCGGCCGGCGGGACCCCCGCCGCGACCGCCGCCTACGGCTTGGTGATGGGGGAGACCTCCGGCGCCTCGACCGCGGACGGCACGCTCTCCGCCTTCCGTACGGCGCCGGCGGTGCCCGTCGGCACGGTGGAGCCCGTCGGTACGGTGGTGCCCGTCGGTACGGTGGTGCTGGGCACCCTGGTCTCGGCGGCGAGGCTCCGGGCGGCCCGGGCCGAGCGGGCCGTGCGGACCGAGGAACGCCACGCGTCCCCGGTGAGCAGCACCAGCGCCAGCCAGACCAGCGCGAAGCCGGCCCAGCGCTCGGGCGGCATGGCCTCGCCGAAGTAGAGGATGCCGAGCAGGAACTGGAACACCGGCGCCATGTACTGCAACAGGCCCAGCGTGGACAGCGGCACCCGGATCGCCGCCGCGCCGAAGCAGACCAGCGGCAGCGCGGTGACGATGCCGGTGGAGGCGAGGAGGACCGAGTGCCCGACGCCCTCACCGGTGAAGGTGGAGCCGCCGTGGCTGGACAGCCACAGCAGATACCCGAGCGCCGGCAGGAACTGGATCGCGGTCTCGGCGGCCAGCGACTCGACCCCGCCGAGGTTGACCTTCTTCTTCACCAGCCCGTAGGTGGCGAAGGAGAAGGCCAGGCAGAGCGAGATCCACGGCGGGCGGCCGTATCCGACGGTCAGCACGAGGACGGCGGCGAGGCCGATGCCGACCGCCACCCACTGCACGGGCCGCAGCCGCTCCTTCAGGAGCAGGACCCCGATGGCGATGGTGACCAGCGGGTTGATGAAGTAGCCGAGAGACGCCTCGACGACGTGGCCGCTGTTCACGGCCCAGATGTAGACACCCCAGTTCACGGTGATGACGCCGGCGGCGACCGTGACGAGGGCGAGCCGACGCGGCTGGCGCAACAGCTCACCGGCCCACTTCCAGCGCCGTACGACGATCAGCGCGGCGGCGACGAAGGCGAGGGACCACACCATGCGGTGGGCGAGGATCTCGGCCGCGCCGGCGGGCTTGAGCAGCGGCCAGAAGAGGGGGACGAGGCCCCACATCCCGTAGGCGGCGAAGCCGTTCAGCAGGCCGATCCGGCCCTCACCACCCTTGGACGTCCCGGTCACGGGCCTCCTCCTTCTCACGACCTCACGACAGGCATGCGTGGACGAAGGTAACGCCGGACGCCCCCGCCTGTCATGCCCGTATCGCCATACGGTCGTGACAGGCGGGGGTCGGGAGGCCGGTCGGAGGTCCTGCGAGGCCGGCCCGGGGGCCGACCCCCGAGGTCAGCCCTTCAGCGCGGCGGCTATCGCCTCGGACAGCGGGGTGGTCGGGCGGCCGGCCAGGCGGGACAGGTCACCGGTGGAGACGACCAGCTCGCCCCTGGCGATAGACGCGTCCACACCCGCCAGGATCGCGGCGAACGGCTCGGGCAGCCCGGCGCCGGTCAGGATGCCGACCAGGGTCTCGGCGGGCACGGCGCTGTAGGTGATCTCCTTGCCGGTCTGCCGGCTCAGCTCGGCCGCGTACTCCGCGAAGCTCCACGCCTCGTCGCCGCCCAGCTCGTACGTCGTGTTCTCGTGCCCCTCGCCGGTCAGTACGGCGACCGCGGCGGCCGCGTAGTCCGCGCGGGCGGCGGAGGAGACGCGCCCGTCACCGGCTGCGGCGACGACGGCGTTGTGCTCCAGCACCGGGGCGAGGTTCTCGGTGTAGTTCTCGTGGTACCAGCCGTTGCGCAGCAGGCTGTAGGGCAGCCCGGAGGCGAGCAGCGCCTTCTCGGTGGCGCGGTGGTCGTCGGCCAGCGCGGCGCTCAGGCTGCGGCCGCGCTGGTGTACGCCAGCAGTGCGACGCCGGCCGCCTTCGCGGCGTCGATGACGACCTGGTGCTGGGCCGGGCGGCCCTTGTCGAACTCGTTGCCCGAGATCAGCAGCACCTTGTCACCGGCGGCGAACAGGCCGTCGAACGTCTCGGGTGCGTTGTAGTCGGCGACCGCGAGCTTCACGCCCCGCTCGGCGAGGTGGGCTGCCCTGGCCTTGTCGCGCACGACGGCCGTGATCCCCTCGGCGGGGACCTTCTCCAGCAACTGCTCCACGACGTGACGGCCGAGGTGTCCGGTGGCTCCGGTGACGACGATGCTCATGGTTCAGAACTC
The DNA here is from genome assembly GCF_001896135.2 of Streptomyces phaeoluteigriseus. GTDB lineage: Bacteria > Actinomycetota > Actinomycetes > Streptomycetales > Streptomycetaceae > Streptomyces > Streptomyces phaeoluteigriseus. The sequence goes on along the minus strand of NZ_MPOH02000019.1, from coordinate 554,000 downwards.
CTTGGGGGGTGCGGTGTGCAACTAACCCTAAGGCCTGCGCTAACTTCTGGAAAGTACCCACTTTCAAGTAAGGTACTGGTGTCAAGGTAAGCGCACTGACGCCGGTGGCGCGGTGTCAGAGCCACGGTGTTCTGCGATGTCCAGTGCCGGGATGTTCAGTGCCGGGATGTCCAGTGCCGGGATGTCCAGTGCCGGGATGTCCAGTGCCGCGGTGTTCAGTGCCGCGATGTCCGGTGCTGGGTCCAAGTGCCACGGTGTCCCGCGGGCGCGAACACAGAGGCCCGGAACCTCCGCGGTCCCGGGCCCGTGTTCACGCCAGACGTGCTTGGTCGCTCAGCCGCCGTTCAGTCGTTGTACGTCGTACAACCGGTCGTTCAACCGGTTGTACAGCCGGTCCGGTCGTTCAGCCGACGACCGTCCAGGTGTCCCCGCCGGCCAGCAGCGCCGCCAGGTCCCCCTTGCCGTGCCGGTCGATCGCCTCGTCGAGCTGGTCGCTCATCTGGGTGTCGTAGACCGGCCGCTCGACGGAGCGCAGGACCCCGATCGGCGTGTGGTGCAGGGTGTCCGGGTCGGCCAGCCGGGACAGTGCGAAGGCGGTGGTCGGGGACGTGGAGTGCGCGTCGTGGACCAGTACCTCGGACTCGTTCTCCGGGGTCACCGCCACCACCTTCAGATCGCCGGTCGCCCGGTCCCGCACGACCCCCTTGGACCGGTCACCGCCGAACCGGATCGGCTGCCCGTGCTCCAGCCGGATCACCGCCTCCTCGGCCGACTGCCGGTCCTTGAGCGCCTCGAAGGCACCGTCGTTGAAGATGTTGCAGTTCTGGTAGATCTCCACCAGGGCCGTGCCCGGATGGGCGGCGGCCTGACGCAGCACCTCCGTCAGGTGCTTGCGGTCGGAGTCGATCGTGCGCGCCACGAACGACGCCTCCGCCCCGATCGCCAGCGACACCGGGTTGAAGGGCGCGTCCAGCGAGCCCATCGGCGTCGACTTGGTGATCTTGCCGACCTCGGAGGTCGGGGAGTACTGCCCCTTGGTCAGCCCGTAGATCCGGTTGTTGAACAGCAGGATCTTGAGGTTCACATTGCGCCGCAGGGCGTGGATGAGGTGGTTGCCGCCGATGGACAGGGCGTCCCCGTCCCCGGTGACCACCCACACGCTCAGGTCGCGCCTGCTGGCGGCGAGCCCGGTCGCGATGGCCGGGGCCCGGCCGTGGATCGAATGCATCCCGTAGGTGTTCATGTAGTACGGGAAACGCGAGGAGCAGCCGATGCCCGAGACGAAGACGACGTTCTCTCTCGCCAGCCCCAGCTCCGGCATGAAGCCCTGGACGGCCGCCAGGATCGCGTAGTCACCGCAGCCGGGGCACCAGCGCACTTCCTGATCGGACTTGAAGTCCTTCATGGACTGGCGGCCCTCGGCCTTGGGGACGAGTGAGAGCGCCTCGATCGTGCCCGTGCCTTCCGTGGACGTGTCAGCCATCGATGGCCTCCTTGAGCGCCGAGGCGAGCTGTTCCGCCTTGAACGGCATGCCGTTGACCTGGTTGTACGAGTGCGCGTCGACCAGATACCTCGCCCGGATCAAGGTGGCGAGCTGGCCCAGGTTCATCTCCGGGATCACGACCTTGTCGTACGCCTTCAGGACCGCGCCCAGGTTCTTCGGGAAGGGGTTCAGATGCCGCAGATGGGCCTGCGCGATCGGCTCCCCGGCCGCCCGCAGCCGCCGTACGGCCGCGGTGATGGGCCCGTAGGTGGAACCCCAGCCCAGGACCAGGGTCCTCGCCCCGTGCGGGTCGTCGACCTCGACGTCGGGCACGTCGATGCCGTCGATCTTGGCCTGCCGGGTGCGCACCATGAAGTCGTGGTTGGCCGGGTCGTAGGAGATGTTGCCGGTGCCGTCCTGCTTCTCGATCCCGCCGATACGGTGCTCCAGACCCGGCGTGCCCGGCACCGCCCACGGCCGGGCCAGGGTCTGCGGGTCGCGCTTGTACGGCCAGAAGACCTCGGAGCCGTCCTCCAGGGTGTGGTTGGGGCCCTGCGCGAACCGCACGGTCAGATCCGGCAGCTCCTCCAGCTCGGGGATGCGCCAGGGCTCGGAGCCGTTGGCGAGGTAGCCGTCGGACAGCAGCATCACCGGCGTGCGGTACGTCAGGGCGATCCGGGCCGCCTCCAGGGCGGCGTCGAAGCAGTCAGCGGGTGTGCGGGGCGCGACGATCGGGACCGGGGCCTCGCCGTTGCGCCCGAACATCGCCTGGAGCAGGTCCGCCTGCTCGGTCTTCGTGGGCAGACCGGTCGACGGCCCGCCGCGCTGGATGTCGATCACCAGCAGCGGCAGCTCCAGCGACACGGCGAGCCCGATGGTCTCCGACTTCAGCGCCACACCGGGACCGGAGGTGGTGGTCACCGCCAGCGACCCGCCGAACGCCGCCCCCAGCGCCGCGCCGATGCCCGCGATCTCGTCCTCAGCCTGGAAGGTGCGTACGCCGAAGTTCTTGTGCTTGCTCAGCTCGTGCAGGATGTCCGAGGCAGGCGTGATCGGGTACGAGCCCAGGAACAGCGGAAGATCGGCCTGCCGGGAGGCGCTGACCAGCCCGTACGACAGCGCCAGGTTTCCGGAGATGTTCCGGTAGGTGCCGACCGGGAACGCCTTGGCCGCCGGAGCGACCTCATAGCTGACGGCGAAGTCCTCGGTCGTCTCGCCGAAGTTCCAGCCCGCCCGGAACGCGGCGATGTTGGCGGCCGCGATGTCCGGCTTCTTCGCGAACTTCGACTTCAGGAACTTCTCCGTCCCCTCCGTCGGACGGTGGTACATCCACGACAAGAGGCCGAGCGCGAACATGTTCTTGCTGCGCTCGGCCTCTTTGCGGGTGAGGTCGAAATCCTTGAGAGCCTCGACGGTCAGAGTGGTCAACGGGACCGGGTGGATCTGGTAACCGTCGAGGGAACCGTCCTCCAGCGGCGAGGCCGCGTACCCCACCTTCTGCATCGCCCGTTTGGTGAACTCGTCCGTGTTGACGATGATCTCCGCGCCGCGCGGCACATCGCCGATGTTGGCTTTCAGTGCCGCCGGATTCATCGCGACCAGCACATTGGGCGCATCACCCGGCGTGAGGATGTCGTGGTCGGCGAAGTGCAGCTGGAACGAGGACACGCCGGGAAGGGTGCCGGCGGGCGCACGGATCTCGGCGGGGAAGTTCGGCAGGGTCGACAGGTCGTTGCCGAACGACGCCGTCTCCGAGGTGAAACGGTCACCGGTGAGCTGCATACCGTCACCCGAGTCCCCCGCGAACCTGATGATCACCCGGTCGAGACGGCGTACGTCCTTCGCCCCGCCCGGTTTGCGCTGCTCTCCCACGACGGCTGCATCGGTTCCGTCGGTTCCGTCGGCCTGTTCCGCTGGGCTGCTGACCTGACTGGTCACTGAACTGGACCTCCCTAGAGGCGGCTGTCCGTGGGAGAGGCCTTCCCGAAGGCCCTCCCTGGATCAACCCTACGTCTGTAAGGGTCGCCTTCCCTCGGCCATTCGTATGACGGTCACTGCCCCGAGACGGCCCGACGCCCTGACTTGCCATGATTTCCGACTGCCCAGGATGACCAAGAAGGCACGACGAGGAAAACCGGTCATTCCGAGACGGCCGACGTGACGACTGCCGCGGTGGTCACGGCCCGACGGATGAAGACCGCCACCGCCACCGCCATTGTCATCGCCATCGTCACAGTCACCGTCAGTGTCGTTGTCTTGTCATTGTCATTGTCATTGTCATTGTCATTGTCACGAATTGAGATAGGTGAGGACCGCGAGAACGCGACGATGATCTCCGTCGCTCGGGGACAGGCCGAGCTTCGAGAAGATATTGCTGACGTGCTTCTCCACCGCGCCGTCGCTCACCACCAGCTGCTTCGCGATCGCCGAGTTCGTCCGCCCCTCGGCCATCAGCCCCAGCACCTCCCGCTCCCGCGGGGTCAGCCCGGCCAGCACGTCCTGCTTACGGCTGCGCCCGAGGAGTTGCGCGACCACCTCGGGATCGAGGGCCGTACCCCCCTCGGCCACCCGCACCACCGCGTCCACGAACTCCCGCACCTCGGCCACCCGGTCCTTGAGCAGATACCCCACGCCCCGGCTGGAACCGGCCAGCAGCTCGGTGGCGTACCGCTCCTCCACGTACTGCGACAGAACCAGCACGCCAAGCCCCGGATGCGCCTTGCGCAGCAGTACGGCGGCCCGCACCCCCTCGTCGGTATGCGTAGGGGGCATCCGTACGTCGGCCACGACCACGTCGGGCAGCGCGCCCTCGGCGTCCAGCTCGGTGATCGTCTTCACCAACGCCTCGGCATCCCCGACCCCGGCGACCACCTCGAGCCCCCGGTCCGTCAACAACCGCGTCAGCCCCTCCCGCAACAACACCGAATCCTCGGCAATGACCACCCGCACCCTGACCTCCACGCTCGCCGGCCCCCAGCCACCCGTCACCCACAGAACACCCCCAGCATTTCAGCAAACCCCCCACCCGCGCCCGGACAACGACGGACTCAGCGGGGGAGGAGGGAAACGCCTGACGGGCGGTGGCGTCGAGGGGCGGGGCGGCAGAGTCCGCGGGGGTGCGGGGACGCGGCCGCGCGCCAGTCAGGTGCGGCGCCTTGTCGGGGTAGTGGGGCGGGCCCACGGAGACCGAGGAACGTGGTCCCTGAGAGGGACAGGCGCGGGCCCTTGCAAGAAGGGAGGTGCGGAGTGGAGCCCGTCAGGAGTGCGGGGGACGGAGTCCCCGCGAGGCGCCCGAGGGCGGTGGTTCGCCGTGGGGGAAGCGGCCGCCTGCCCAGGGGGGCAGGCGGCCCCCGGTACGGGGTGCAGGGGACGGAGTCCCGGCCGCGGTGCGGGGGCGGAGCCCCGGTGGGGTCGAAGGGGCGGAGCCCATGGAGACGGGAAGGGTAGGGGCGGAGCCCCTGGGGACGGGAAGGGTAGGGGGCGGTGGGGGGCGAGCAAACCGGCGTGGGGCGAGCCAAACCCCCTGCCCCACCCCGCCGTCCACTGCTACTGCCCCCGCCGCCAAGGCAACTCCGCCGTCACCCGCGTGGGCCCCCCGGCCGGCGAGTCCACCACCAGGATCCCGTCCACCGCGTCGAGCCGCCCGGCCAACCCGGCCAGCCCCGACCCGCCGGAGGCATCCGCCCCGCCCACCCCGTCATCACTCACCTGCACCATCAACCGCTCGTCCACCCGCCACACATCCACGGCCGCGGACCTCGCCCCACTGTGCTTGCTGACGTTCTGAAGCAGCTCCGACACCGTGAAGTACGCGATCCCCTCGATCGCCGCGCCGGCCGCTCCACCAGGTCCACCTCCACCTGCACCGGCACCGTGCACCGCGAGGCAACCGACGACAACGCCGCGTCCAGCCCCCGGTCGGTCAACACGGCGGGATGAATCCCGCGCGCCAGATCCCGCAGCTCCTGCAACGCCGTCTTCACCTCTCCGTGCGCCTCGTCCACCATCCGCGCCGCCTCCCGCGGATCCTCCCGCAGCTTCTCCTTCGCGAGCCCCAGATCCATCGCCAGCGCGACCAGCCGGGCCTGCGCCCCGTCGTGCAGGTCCCGCTCGATACGCCGCAGGTCGGCGGCCGCCGTGTCGACCACGACCCCCCGGTCGGACTCCAGCTCCACCACGCGCGACGCCAGCCGCGACGGCCCGAGCAGCCCGTGCACCATCACCCGGTCCACCGTCGTCAGCGCCCGCACGATCCACGGCGTGGCCAGCGTGAACAACAGCCCCACCAGCGCCGTCACGGTGATCTCGAACGGGTTGTCCAGGTACACGCGGTGCCCGTCGTCGCCGTACAGCTGAAGGCCGCCCTGCCCGCCGTACAGCGGGAAGAGCCAGAACCACAGCGGATACGTCAGCGTCGCCCAGCCGTACACCCAGAAGGTGATCGCGACGGAGAAGGAGAACACCGCCCACGGCAGGTGCAGCACCGCGTACAGGACGTGCCGCCAGGACGTGCCGCTCCTGAGCACCGCGCCCATCCAGGACATCGCCCCCTTCCCCCGCGGCCGCAACGGCTCCGGCGTGGCCACGTCCAGCCCGAGCAGCCCCCGCGCCCGCGCCCGCTCCACGCTCCCGAAGCCCCGGCACGCCGCCAGCCCCGCCGCCAGCACCGGCACCCCGAGGAACGTCACCAGCAGGCCCGCCCCCACCGACAGCATCGTGACGGCGAAGGTGAACAGCATGATGCTGATCGGCAGGCTCAGCAGCACGTAGGCGAACTCCCGCCACGCCCGAGCCTCGACCGGCGCCCGCAACGCGGCCGGCAGCCGGTGCCGACGACGCTCCCCGGACCCGGCCCCCGGCACCTCACCCTGCCGCGACCGGTCCCCGTAGCTCCCGGAGTCCCGGTAGTCCCCGTAGTCCCCGTACTGCCCGTACTGCGTGGCCATCGGCGTCGTCCGTTCTGCTTGTCGCGTCCGCAGGTGTCGTCCCCTACCTCCACCCTCCTCGGAGGCGGCCCCGCGGACCATGGAGTCCGTCGGCCTCTTGGAAGGGGGGTTTTCCCTACCTCAGGACTTCAGCGCTCCCACCCCGGGGGTCCCACCCCGGAGATCCCCTTACGGCTCCGCGGGGATCGATCCCGGGTCGGTCCCGGAGCTGTCCCGGATCGGTCCCCCACGCCGCCCCCTACGCCGTCGGCTCCGTCCGGTCCCGCCAGGGCAACTCCGCCGTCACGGTCGTAGGCCCGCCGACCGGGGAGTCCACGATGAACAGCCCGTCGACGGCGCCCAGCCGGTCCGCCAGCCCCCGCATCCCCGTCCCGCCGTCGAGCCGCGCACCGCCCCGGCCGTCGTCCTGCACCTGGATGAGCAGCCGGTCCTCCACCCGCCACACGTCCACGGCCGCCGACCGCGCCCCACTGTGCTTGCTGACGTTCTGGAGCAGCTCGGAGACGGTGAAGTAGGCGATGCCCTCGATGGCCTGCGCCGGCCGCGCCGGCAGATCCGCCGTCACCTGCACCGGCACCGTGCACCGCGAGGCCACCGACGACAGCGCCGCGTCCAGCCCCCGGTCGGTGAGTACGGCCGGATGGATCCCCCGCGCCAGGTCCCGCAGCTCCTGGAGCGCGAGCTTCACCTCGCCGTGCGCCTCCTCGACCATCACCGAGGCCGCGTCCGGGTCCTCCAGCAGCTTCTCCTTGGCCAGGCCCAGCCCCATCGCCAGATTGACCAGCCGCGCCTGCGCCCCGTCGTGCAGATCCCGCTCGATGCGCCGCAGATCGGCCGCGGCGGTGTCCACCACGATCCCCCGGTCGGACTCCAGCTCGGCGATCCGCCGCTCCAGCTCGTCGGACGGGCACAGCAGGGCCCGCACCATCGCCCGGTCCGCGTTGGTCAGCCCCCGGGCCAGGAACGGCAGCACCGGCCACAGCACGAACAACGACGTCAGCGTCACCGCGAAGGTGAGGATCCCCCACGGCAGCCGGATGAAGTCGTACAGCACCGTCCGCCAGGCCACCGGGTCCTTCAGCACCAGCCACATGCCCTGGAAGACGTTGCCCGCCCGGCGCAACGGCAGCGGGCTCGGCTCGTCGACCCGCACCGCGAGCAGCATCCGTGCCCGGCCCCGCTCGAACCGGCCGATCAGCCGCGCCCCCAGCAGTCCCAGCGCGAGCACCGGCAGCCCGACCACCGTGAGCGTCAAGGTGGCGCCGGTGAACAGCACCGTCATCACGTAGGTGAAACCGACGACCGACATCGGCAGGTTCGTCAGAAGGTGTGCGATCTCCTTCCACGTCCGCGGGTCGTAGGCGAACCGGACGCGCGGCAACTGCTCGTCGGCCCCCGGCGCGTCCCGGCCGGCGGCGGACTCGACGGGCACGGCGCGCGGACGCACGGCCGTGGAAGCGGGTTTGGATACGGTCATATGGGTTAGCGTGCCGCGCGAGACGCCCCCGCGCCATGGAGTTCGCCGCCAGGAGTCCCTGGGGAAAACCCCACCCCCGTTGCCTCAGCTGTGACGGCCTGCTTACCGTGCCTTTATCAGGCCCTAGACTCCCGTGCGTACAGATCGTCGAACAGGCCGAGGTCGGGTCGGGGAGCGAGGGACGGACCGTGCCGCAGTCGTCGCAAGCAGCGCTGAGGGAACCGACGGTCGTCGTGGCGTCGGACTACTTCGACTCCTACGCGGTCGTCGGACTCCTCGCCGTCATCGGCGTGCTCTTCGTCGCGGTCGCGTTCGGGGCGGGCCGCCTGCTGCGCCCCGTGGTCCCGACCCCCGAGAAGCTCCTGACGTACGAGTGCGGCGTCGACCCCGTCGGCGAGGGCTGGGCCCACACCCAGGTCCGCTACTACGTCTACGCCTTCCTCTACGTCATCTTCGCCGTCGACTCGATCTTCCTGTTCCCCTGGGCGACGGTCTTCGCCGCCCCCGGCTACGGCGCGGCCACGCTCGTGGAGATGTTCATCTTCCTCGGCTTCCTGGCCGTGGGCCTGCTGTACGCCTACAAGAAGGGCGTCCTGACATGGACGTGAACCCGCCCGCCCCCGAGCCGGTGCTGCTTCCCGAGCCGAAGCGGCTGGGTGCGTTGTCCCGCCTCGCCCCCGAGCCGATGAAGGTCGTCCTGAACTGGGGCCGCCGCTACTCGCTCTGGGTCTTCAACTTCGGCCTCGCCTGCTGCGCGATCGAGTTCATCGCCGCGTCGATGGCCCGCCACGACTTCATCCGTCTGGGCGTCATCCCCTTCGCGCCGGGCCCGCGCCAGGCCGACCTGATGGTCGTCTCGGGCACGGTCACGGACAAGATGGCCCCGGCCGTCAAACGCCTCTACGAACAGATGCCCGAACCGAAGTACGTCATCTCCTTCGGCGCGTGCAGCAACTGCGGCGGCCCCTACTGGGACTCCTACTCCGTCACCAAGGGCGTCGACCAGATCATCCCGGTCGACGTGTACGTCCCCGGCTGCCCGCCGCGCCCCGAGGCGCTGCTCCAGGGCATCCTCAAACTCCAGGAGAAGATCGCGCGCGAGTCGCTGGGGGAGCGCTACGCCACCGGCACCGACCGCCCTTCGGCGGCTGCCCTCCAGAGCGGGCTCGTACGGCCGCCGGCCGCGGAGGGGGACGCCCGATGACCACCGTCGGCTGGCTGCCCGCCCCCGCCGAGGAACTCTTCGGCCCGGAGGCCACCGCCGAGGAGTCGTACGAGGTCCTGACGGTCGACGTACCGCCGCAGTCCTGGACCGAGGCACTCCTGACCGCCCGCGACCGGCTGGCCTGCACCTACTTCGACTGGCTCAGCGCGGTCGACGAACCGGACACCGGCTTCCGCGTCTGCGCGCACGTCGTCGCCCTGACACCGGTCCGCCGGCTGCTGGTGCGCACGACCGTCCCGCACGAGGCCCCGACGCTCGCCTCCGCCGTCGACGTCTACGCGGGCGCCGCCTGGCACGAACGCGAGACCCACGAGATGTTCGGCGTCGTCTTCGCCAACCACCCGGCCCTGGACCACCTCCTCCTCCCCGAGAACTTCGAGGGCCACCCCCTGCGCAAGGACTTCGTCCTCGCCGCCCGCGTCGCCAAGGCCTGGCCCGGCGCGAAGGAACCCGGCGAGTCCGAGCACGGCGGCCCCCAAGCGCCGCCAGATGCTCCCCCCCGGGCGTCCCCGACCCCAACGAGTGGGGCCCCCTGAAGGGCCAACCCGAGCAGAAGGGCACCGGCCGCTGGACCGTGCAGATCGCGCTGGACCTCGGGGTGCCGGTGTCGGGCATCGCGGAGACGGCGTCGGAGGGCTCGGCGGCCAGGCCACGGATCAGCCGGCTGTCGGCCAAGCCCCGCGCCAGCCGGTCAGCCAGGAGGCCGGCCGGCCTGCCGCCGCCGCGGAGACACCGCCGACCGCGGCCGACGGCCCCGCACGACACGCCCGGACGGCCGCCGAGGGCTCGGCCGGCCAGGCAGCCGACCAGCCCCCCGGTCCGGCCCGCCGCCCCCCCGCCGGTCCCGAAGCGTGAGCCAAGGGTCTGCTTCGCAGCGGGCAGAGGGCACGTCCCCGGAGGCCCCGGCGTCGGACGGGACGGCCCAGGACGAGACAGGCACCGGGCCCACCGCTCCGGAGTCCCCGACCTCAGACGGGACGGCCCAGCCCCCGGCGGACCCGCGCCGCACGTCCCAGGGCTCGCCCGGCCGGCCGTCGGCCACCCCCCGGCGGGGCACCCCGCAGCGCCGACGCCCCCTGGCACCACGCCCGCCCCGCCTTCCAGGACCCGGACCGGGACCCGAAGCACCCCGAGCCCGAGCAACCGGCGACGCCCCAAGAGCCCGCTCCCGAGAACGACCCGCCCGACAACGACCCCTCCGACAAGGACACCCCGGCGAACCCCCAGGGAGGCCCGCAGTGAACGACGCTCTCGACGTCGCCCTGCGACTCCTGATCGTCTTCGTCGTCTTCCTCACCTTCCCCCTGATCGTCGGTCAGGCCGAGCACAAGGTGATGGCCCACATGCAGGGCCGCCTCGGCCCGATGTACGCCGGCGGCTTCCACGGCTGGGCCCAGCTCGTCGCGGACGGCGTGAAGTTCGCGCAGAAGGAGGACATCGTCCCCGCGGGCGCGGACCGCCGTATCTTCCAGCTCGCTCCCGCCGTCGCCCTGCTCCCGTACCTCCTGGTGCTCCTCGCGATCCCCATCGGCCCCGGCGACGGCGCCGTCGGCGAGGTCGTCGACGCGGGCGTCTTCTTCGTCCTGGCCGTCATGGGCGTCGGCGTCCTCGGCTCCCTCATGGCCGGCTGGGCCAGCGCGAACAAGTTCTCCCTCCTCGGCGGCCTGCGCACCGCCGCCCAGCTCCTCGCCTACGAACTCCCGATGCTGCTCACCGCCGCCTCCGTCGCCATGGCGGCCGGGACGGTGTCCCTCCCCGGCATCGTCGACGCCTTCGAGTGGTGGTGGCTGCCCTGGCAGATCGTCGGCGCGATCGTCTTCTTCATCGCCGGCCTCGCCGAACTGCAGCGCCCCCCGTTCGACATGCCCGTCGCCGACTCGGAGATCATCTTCGGTGCCTACACCGAGTACACGGGCCTCCGCTTCGCCCTGTTCCTCCTCGCCGAGTACGCCGGGATCGTCGTCCTGTGCGGTCTGACCACCGTCCTCTTCCTGGGCGGCTGGCACGGTCCCTGGGGCGCCGACGGCCTCGGCTGGGTCTGGACCCTGCTGAAGTCGGCCGTCCTCGCCTTCGTCGTGATCTGGCTGCGCGTCACCTACCCGCGACTGCGCGAGGACCAGCTCCAGAAGCTCTCCTGGACCCTCCTCGTCCCCCTTTCCCTCGCCCAGATCGCCCTCACCGGCGTCGTCAAGGTGGTGATCTCCTGATGTCCCGCCCGTCACCCGACCACCGCCCCGCAACGACGTCCTCCGGGCGGCCCCGCCTGTCGATTCCTGGCTCCGGCCTCGCCAAGGGCCTGGCCGTCACCCTCCGCACGATGACGCGGAAGACCGTCACCGAGCAGTACCCGGACACCCAGCCCGACCTCGCCCCCCGCACCCGCGGAGTGATCGGCCTCTTCGAGGAGAACTGCACGGTCTGCATGCTGTGCGCCCGGGAGTGCCCGGACTGGTGCATCTACATCGACTCCCACAAGGAGACGATCCCGGCGGCCACCCCCGGCGGCCGCGAACGCAGCCGCAACGTCCTCGACCGCTTCGCCATCGACTTCGCCCTGTGCATGTACTGCGGTATCTGCATCGAGGTCTGTCCTTTCGACGCCCTGTTCTGGTCCCCGGAGTTCGAGTACGCCGAGACCGACATCCACGAACTCACCCACGAGCGGGACAAGCTCCGCGAGTGGATGTGGACGGTGCCGGCCCCGCCTGCCCTGGACCCCGGCGCGGAGGAACCGAAGGAGATCACCGCCGCCCGCAGGACGGCCGAGAAGCTGGCCGCCACCCAAGCCGCTCAGTCCGCGTCGGCCACCGAGGCCACCCCGGCCGGACCGGACAACCCCCAGGGAGGCCAGGCGTGATCCTCGCTCAGGCACCCCACGGCTTCCTCTCCCCGACCGGCGTGGAGATCGCCTTCCTCCTCGTCGGCCTGGTGACCTTCGGCGCCGCCCTCGTCTCCGTCACCACCAAGCAGCTGGTGCACGCCGCTCTCTGGCTGGTGGTGGCGCTCGGCGGCCTCGCCGTCGAGTACCTCCTGCTCACCGCGGAGTTCATCGCCTGGGTGCAGGTGCTGATCTACGTGGGCTCCGTCGTCGTCCTCCTCCTCTTCGGTCTGATGCTCACCAGGGCACCCATCGGCCGCTCCCCGGACGCGGACTCCGCCAACCGCTGGGCCGCCCTCACGGTCGCCGTCGCCGCCGCGGCCGCCCTCGTCTGGGTGGTCGTCGACGCCTTCCGCGCCACCTGGATCGACCTCGACGGCCCGGCCGCCGGCTCCACCGAGGCCACCGGCGCGAGCCTGTTCCAGAACTGGGTGCTCCCCTTCGAGGCCCTCTCCGTCCTGCTCCTCGCGGCCCTGGTCGGCGCGATCGTCCTGTCCCGCAAGGGGAAGGCGGAGCGAAGCTCTCCCCCTCTGAACTCCCGAGCCACCGGCGAGAGTTCCCCATCCGTCCCGGATGCCCGGAAAAATCCGGCCGAGCAGGAAGGCGCCGGCTGATGCACCTCGCCTATCCCGCCGTGCTGTCCGCCCTCCTCTTCTGCACCGGCCTGTACGGCGTCCTCGCCCGCCGCAACGCGATCCTGGTCCTGATGTCGGTCGAGCTGATGCTCAACGCCGTCAACCTCAACCTCGTCGCCTTCGACGTCTGGCTCAGCCGGACCGCCGAGGAGACCCTGCACTCCGGCCAGGCCCTGACCCTGTTCACCATCGCCATCGCCGCCGCCGAGATCGGCATCGGCCTGGCGATCGTCCTCGCCGTCCACCGCAACCGCGGCACCGCGGACATCGACAGACTCCGCGACACCGCCGAGGGCCACGAGAGCGCCCCGAGCGACGAGCCCGCCGACGACGACACCGCCCCCGCGGCCGAGAAGGCTGAGGCCACCGCGTGACCACGACCACCCTCGCCGTCCTCGTCCCCCTCCTTCCGTTCCTCGGCGCCGTAACCGGCCTGCTCCTCGGCCGCACCGCCCCCGGTTTCGTCCGCCCGCTGGCCGTCCTGCCGACCCTCGCCTCCCTCGTACTGGCCGCGATCGTCGCCGTACGCCAGGGCGGGGACGCGGCGGTCGACGCGGCCACCGAGCTGACGCCCACCGGTTCCGTCCCGGTCGAACTCGCCCTGCACATCGACGGATTCGCCGCCCTCGTCGCCCTCGTGGTCGGCCTCGTCGCCACCTGTGTGCAGGTCTACTCGACGGGCTACCTGCGCGACGACCCGCGCTACCCCTCGTACGCGGCCCTCGTCTCCCTGTTCACCTCCGCGATGTTCCTCGTCGTCTACTCGGGCGACCTGATGGTGCTGCTGGTCGGCTGGGAAGTGATGGGCATCTGCTCCTACTTCCTGGTCGGCCACTACTGGGAGACCCCGGAGGCTCGCGCCGCCTCCATCAAGGCGTTCCTCGTCACCAAGCTCGGTGACGTCCCCTTCCTCATCGGCCTGTTCGCCCTCGCCACCGACGCCGGTTCCTTCCGGATCACGAAGGTCCTCGGCGCGGTCGCGCACGGCGGACTCGACCACCCGACACTGATCGCCCTGCTGCTCCTGGCAGGCGTGGCCGGCAAGTCGGCGCAGTTCCCGCTGCACACGTGGCTCCCCGACGCGATGGCGGGCCCGACACCCGTCTCGGCACTGATCCACGCCGCGACGATGGTCGCCGCCGGTGTCTACTTCGTCGCCCGTCTCCTCCCGGTGTTCGAGGCCTCCCAGGCCGCGATGGTCGTCCTCGCCGTCATGGCCGCCGTCACCATGGCCGGCTCGGGTCTCGCCGCGCTCGCCCAGGACGACATCAAGCGGGTCCTGGCCTACTCGACGATCGGCCAACTCGGCTACATGACCGGTGCCCTCGCCGTCGGCGACCGTGGTGCCGCCGTCTTCCACCTCGTCTCCCACGGAGCCTTCAAGGCCCTGCTGTTCCTTGCGGCCGGCGTGATCATCCACGCCGCCGGCACCAACTCGCTGGCCGCCATGTCCCGCATGAGCGGCCTGCGGGACCGCGTGCCGGACGCCTTCTGGACGATGACCGTGGCCCTCCTCGCGCTCGCCGCGATCCCGCCGTTCAGCGGCTTCTTCTCCAAGGAGTCCGTCCTCGGCGCCGCCGAGCACGTCTCCACCGGCCACACCGAGCACGCCCCCGCCGCGGCGGGCTGGATCGTCCTCGTCGCCGGTCTGCTCACCGCCGTACTCACCGCCGCCTACGCGACCCGGCTGTGGCTGCTCGCCTTCCGCGGCCGTGGCGCCGAGACCCCCGACCACGGTCGGCAGCCACTGACGATGACCGTGGTGCTGTGGGTGCTCGCGGTCCCGTCCCTCGCCCTCGGCGGGTTCGCCTACCGCTCGCTGCCCGACTGGTTCGACGGCCGTGACCTCGCCCCCACCCTCGCCACCTCCGTCCTCGGCACCGGCCTGGCGCTCGTCGGCGGTCTGGTCGTCCACAGCGCCTGGCGGCACACCACCGCACGCGCCGCCCGTGCCCCGCTGGGCGCCGTCGCCGCCCACCCCGGGGGCGACGCCGGACTCGTCGAGGCCGAGGCCATCGCGACCCACACCCCCGCCTACGGAGACGTGGCCTCGGCGCCAGACCCCGCAGACCCCGGACGGCTCCTGCTCGGCCCGCTCCACCGCCACGCGGCCACCGGCTTCCACCTGGACGCCGTCTACACCACGCTGTTCGTCCGCCCGGTGCAGACCGGAGCGAGCCTCGTCCGGTTCCTCGACCGCGAGGTCGTCGACACCTACGTACGCGGCGCGGGCACCCTGCCCCGCTGGCTCGGCACCGCCGTACGGCGAGCCCAGACCGGCAACGTCCAGACCTATGTGAGCGCGCTGCTCGCCGGCACCGTCGTCCTGGTGGTCGCCGTCCTCCTCGTCGCCACGGGAGCGTGAGCACGCGTGATCGATATCAGCGAGTCCGTGATGCAGTTCCTTCTGGCATTGATCGTGGCCGGTCCGCTCCTCGGCGCGGCCGCCGCTCTTCTCCCCGCGCCGCCCGGACTGAAGGGGAAGTCACCCGAGCAGGCCGTCCTACGGCACGGTGTCGTCGTGACCGGCGCGATCCTCATCGCCGCGATCGTCCTCGCGCTCGGCTTCGACCACGACCAGCCGTCGAGGATGCAGGCCACGACCGACATCAGCTGGATCCCCGCGCTCGACGTGCGCATCCACCTCGGCATCGACGGCATCTCCCTCCCCCTTCTGGTCCTGACCGCGCTGCTGACCTTCCTGTGCGCGGTCTACTCGTACTTCAACCTGCCCGCGGGCCCCAGCCCGAAGGCCTTCGTCGCACTGCTGCTCGTCCTCGAGGCCGGCACCCTCGCCACCTTCGCCGTCCTCGACCTGCTGCTGTTCTTCCTCGCCTTCGAGATGGTCCTCATCCCGATGTACTTCCTCATCGCCCGCTGGGGCGGCGCCGGCCGGACCCGGGCGGCCTGGAAGTTCATCCTGTACACGCTGCTCGGATCCGTGGTCATGCTGCTCGGCCTGCTCCTGATCGGAATCAAGGCGGGCACTTTCGACATGGTGGCACTCGCCACTGACAACGGCCGGTCACTGTCCACATCCGTGCAGGTCATCGCCGTTCTGGCGATCGGTGTCGGGCTCGCCGTGAAGACCCCGATGTGGCCCCTGCACAGCTGGTTGCCCGACGCCCACACCGCCGCCCCGACCGTCGGTTCGGTCCTCCTCGCCGGCGTCCTGCTGAAGATGGGCACGTACGGGTTCGTCCGCATCGTCCTCCCGGTCGCGCCCGACGGCTTCCACACCTTCGCGCCGTACCTCGCCGCCCTCGCCGTCGTCGGCATCATCTACGGCTCCCTGGCCTGCCTCGCCCTCGCCAGACAGGGCGCCAAGGGCGACCTCAAGCGCCTGATCGCCTACTCCTCCGTCGGCCACATGGGCTTCGTCCTGCTCGGCATCGCCTCCACCACCCCGACCGGTGTCAACGGCGCCCTCTTCGCCAACATCGCCCACGGCCTCATCACCGGCCTGCTGTTCTTCCTGGTCGGCGCCCTGAAGGACCGCACCGGCACCAGCGACCTCGACACCCTCGCGGAGGAGACCGGGGCAGCCCTCTACGGCAAGGCCCCCCGCCTCGGAGGCCTCCTCGCCTTCGCCGCGGTCGCCTCGCTCGGCCTGCCCGGCCTCGCCGGATTCTGGGGCGAGATGCTGGCCCTGTTCGGCGCGTTCGACCCCGCCGACGGCCTCAACCGCACAGCCTTCCTCACCTACACCGCGATCGCCGCGTTCGGGACGCTCCTGACCGCCGCCTACCTCCTCGTCGTGGTCCGCCGCGTCTGCATGGGCGCCGTCCCGCGGGACGGCGCACGCCTCACCGACGTCCGCGGCTACGAGTTCGCGGCCTGGACACCGCTCGTCGTCCTCACCGTCGTCGCCGGCCTCTGGCCCAAGGCACTCCTCGGCCTGACCGACCCGGCCGTGCAGCAGCTCCTCGCAGGAGGCAACCGATGAGCCGGCTCGCCGCCGCCCCCTCCGTCGTCCAGTCAGTCGACTGGCTCGCCATCGCCCCGCCCACCCTCACGGCGGTCGTCGGGCTCGTCGTCCTCGTCGCCGACCTGTTCGTGCCGGAGAACCGCAAGCCGCTCCTCGGCTGGCTCTCCGTCGCGGGCCTCGCCGCCGCCACGGCCCTCCTGCTGCCCCTCCTGGACGGCGACCGCTCCACCTTCTGCCTGACCGGCGACCCAGGCGTGTGCAGCTACACGGCCGACACCTTCACCCTGGTCATCCAGTTCCTGGTGCTGGGAGGAGCACTGCTGGCCGCCCTCCTGTCGGTCACCGCCCTCAAGGACGAGCGCGGACGGCTCCCCGAAGGGGAGTTCTGGTTCCTGCTGCTGTCCTCCGCCGCGGGCGCAGCCCTCCTGCCCGCCTCCCGCGACCTCGCCACCCTCGTCGTCGCCCTGGAGGTCGCCTCCCTCCCCGCCTTCGCCCTCGTCGGCATCCGGCACGGCGACCGCAGGTCCTCCGAGGCCGCCCTGAAGTTCTTCCTGTCGTCCGTCACCGCGACCGCCGTCAGCCTCCTGGGCATCAGCTTCGTCTACGCCGCGACCGGCACCCTGTACCTCACCCAGGTGGCCGACCGCATCCAGGACGTCGACGGACAACTGCACACCCTCGCCCAGACCTGCGTCGTCCTCACCCTCATCGGCTTCGCCTTCAAGACGGCCGCCGTCCCGTTCCACTTCTGGGTCCCCGACACCTACGTCGCGCCCCCCTCCCCATCGCCGCCTACCTGTCCGTCGTCGGCAAGGCCGTCGGCTTCTCCGGCCTCATCCTCGTCACGGTCGTCGCGTTCCCGTCGTACGCCGACGTCTGGGGCCCCGCCCTGGCGGCACTGGCCGCCCTCACCATGACCGTCGGCAACGTCGGCGCCCTCCGGCAACAGGCCATGCGCGCGTACAGCGCCGTACGCCTGCTCGCCTGGTCCTCCGTCGGACAGGCCGGCTACCTCCTCGTCCCGATCGCCGCCGCCGCGTACTCCGACGACCCCGAGCACGCCGTCGGCTCCACCGTCGCGTACGCCCTCATGTACGCCGCCGTGAACCTGGGCGCCTTCGCCGTCGCCGCCCTGGTGGGCCGCACGCACGCCGCGAACCGCATCACCGACTACCGGGGCCTGTACGCGAAGAACCCGCTCTCCGCGCTGCTCCTGGCGTTCTTCCTGCTCTGCCTCGCCGGACTGCCGCCCGGCATCATCGGACTCTTCGCCAAGGTCACCGTCTTCTCGGCCGCCGTCGAAGCCGGCCTCGGCTGGCTCGCCGTCGTCATGGCAGCCAACGTCGTGATCGCCCTGTACTACTACCTCCAGTGGACGGCCCTGCTGTTCCGCGCCCCCGAGGGCACGACCGGCAAGCACCCCGTCCCCGCGCCCCTCACGGTCGCCCTCACCCTCACCGCAGTCCTCGGCGTCGCCCTCTCCGGCGCCCCGCAGCTGGTCCTGCGCTTCGCCGGCACCACCCTCTTCTGAGCGGTCACCCGGACGGTCCACGCCCGCCGCCGGGAGCACCAGGGAACCAGGGGCTCTCGTCTGGCGTTGTCCAAAACGGGAGGTTCCACTGGAGGTGGCACCACGACACCAGTGCGACCGCAGATCGGAAGAGAAGATCAGCAAGCGAAGGGTTCCCCTGCCGCACGACCAGGAGGGCGTACCGTGCACCGCCGGCACAACGGGCTCAGGACCGCAGTACTCCTCGGGGGACTGTCCGCACTCATCATCGTCATCGGCAGCTTCTTCGGCCGTACGGGGCTCGTCGTCGCGGTGCTGATCGCGCTCGCCACCAACGCGTACGCGTACTGGAACAGCGGCAAGCTGGCCCTGCGCGCCATGCGCGCCCGCCCCGTGAGCGAGTTCGAGGCGCCCGGCCTGTACCGCATGGTCCGCGAGCTCTCCACCCAGGCCCGTCAGCCCATGCCCCGCCTGTACATCTCCCCGACCGAGGCACCCAACGCCTTCGCCACCGGCCGCAATCCGCGCAACGCCGCCGTGTGCTGCACGGAGGGCATCCTGCGACTCCTGGACGAGCGCGAACTGCGCGGCGTCATCGGCCACGAGCTGAGCCATGTCTACAACCGCGACATCCTCATCTCCTCGGTCGCCGGCGCGCTCGCCTCCGTGATCATGTTCCTGGTCAACTTCGCCTGGCTGATTCCCGTCGGGCGGTCCAACGACGACGACGGCCCCGGCATCCTAGGCATGCTGCTGATCATGATCCTCGGCCCGCTCGCCGCCAGCCTCATCCAACTGGCCATCAGCCGCTCCCGCGAGTACGAGGCCGACGCCTCAGGAGCCCAGCTCACCGGCGACCCCCTGGCCCTCGCCGGTGCCCTGCGCAAGCTCGAACTGGGCACCAAGCAACTCCCGCTGCCGCCCGAGCCCCGTATCGAGACCGCGAGCCACATGATGATCGCGAACCCGTTCCGCCCGGGCCAGGGCCTCTCCAAGATGTTCTCGACGCACCCGCCGATGGCGGAGCGCATCGCCCGTCTCGAGAAGATGGCAGGCCACCAGTGAAGACCATTCTGAACGTCATATGGCTCATCCTCAGCGGCTTCTGGCTGTTCCTCGGCTACGTGTTCGCGGGCCTGCTGCTGTGCGTCACGATCATCGGCATCCCGTTCGGCATCGCCGCATTCCGTATCGGCGTCTACGCCCTCTGGCCCTTCGGCTACACGACCGTCGAGCGCCGCGACGCGGGAGCGCCGTCCTGTGTCGGCAACGTCCTGTGGCTGGTCCTCGCCGGCTGGTGGCTGGCCCTCGCACACATCGTCACCGGCGTCGCCCTGTGTCTCACGATCATCGGCATCCCGTTCGGCATCGCCAACTTCAAGCTGATCCCGGTCTCACTGCTTCCGCTGGGGCGCGACATCGTGCCCACGGACCAGCCGTTCGCCGGGCGCTGAGTCACCGCGAGCGGACCTGAGTTGTCCACAGCCCGCCGGTTGTCCACAGGCCGACCCGGATGTCAGTGGCAGCCCGCACCATGAATTGCATGAGCGAGAACGAACAGGCGACGACACCACCGACCGGACCACGGGCCCAGGCCCGACCGCGCCCGGTGTCCCGCATATCCGGGCGAGCACAGGCACCGACCGCGTAACGGGCCTACGTCCCTATCCTCGCCCCGCCCTTCACCCCGCACCCATCCGCGCCCGCACCCCGTACGCGATCACGCCCACCGCCAGCACACCCGCCCCCGTGACCACCGACGTCCCCGGCAGCGCGAAAGCCAGGACCAGGCAGCCGAGGAGGCCCACCATCGGCACAGCCCGCTTGAGCGGCGCGGCATCCAGGGTCCACGCCGAGGCGTTGGCCACCGCGTAGTACGCCAGCACCCCGAAGGAGGAGAAACCGATCGCCCCGCGCACGTCCACCGTGGCGGCGAGGACCGCGACCACCGCACCCACGGCCAGCTCGGCTCGGTGCGGCACCTGGAAGCGCGGATGCACGGCCGACAGCCCGCGGGGCAGATGACGGTCCCGTGCCATGGCCAGCGTCGTCCGCGAGACGCCCAGGATCAGGGCCAACAGCGAACCCAGCGCGGCCACGGCTGCCCCGACCCGGACCACCGGCACCAGTTCCGGCACACCCGCGGCGCGCACCGCGTCCGCCAGCGGCGCGGCAGCGCGCCCGAGACTCCCCGCCCCCAGTACGGAAAGGACGGCGACCGCCACACACACGTACACGACCAGCGCGATACCGAGCGCGAGCGGGATCGCCCGCGGGATGGTGCGCGCCGGATCCCGCACCTCCTCGCCGAGGGTCGCGATGCGCGCGTATCCCGCGAAGGCGAAGAACAGCAGGCCGGCGGCCTCCAGCACACCGCCGAGGCCTGCGGACGTCCCGATGTCGAGCCGCCCGGCGTCGGACTCACCGGAGCCCAGGCACACGACGACCACGCAAGCGAGGACCGCCAGGACCACCGCCACGATCAGCCGCGTCAGCCAGGCCGACTTGTGGACGCCGCCGTAGTTCACCGCGGTCAGCGCCACCACGGCCGCGACCGCCACCGCGTGCGCCTGCCCCGGCCAGACGTACGCCCCGACCGTCAGCGCCATCGCCGCACAGGAGGCCGTCTTGCCGACCACGAAGGACCAGCCCGCGAGATACCCCCAGAAGGGGCCGAGCCGTTCGCGTCCGTACACATAGGTGCCGCCCGAGGCCGGATACAGCGCGGCCAGGCGGGCCGACGACATGGCGTTGCAGTAGGCGATCACTGCGGCGAGCGCGAGTCCGAGCAGCAGTCCGGAGCCGGCGGCACGTGCGGCGGGCGCGAGGGCGGCGAAGATGCCGGCGCCGACCATCGAGCCGAGCCCGACGACCACGGCGTCCCCGACACCCAGGGTGCGCCGCAGTTCGGCGGCCGATCCGGACTGTGCCATGGGCCGCACCCTACTGAGCCGGGGAACCACTGGGCGCCGCCGGGGCGTCGTCCCCGGCAACACAGCACGAACGGTCCGTGGACGACGTGCGGACGCACAGCCCGTCCGCAGCAGGATCACAGCACCGGGACGGTGCGGGCACAGCGCGGAAGGGCAGGGTCAGGACATGAGCATCGTCAGTTGGATCATTCTGGGGCTGTTGGCCGGGGTCATCGCCAAGGTACTGCTGCCGGGCCGGGACCCGGGCGGCTTCATCGGCACCACCGTCATCGGCGTGGCGGGCGCGTTCATCGGCGGCTGGATATCGGCCCGGTGGCTGGACCACCCCGTCACCAAGGACTTCTACGACGGTGCCACCTGGGCGGCGGCGATCGGCGGATCGCTGGTGCTGCTGATCGCTTACCGCATCCTGTTCGGCAATTCACGAGACTGACCCCGGGCCTCTCGTCCGGGCCGGGCCGGGCAGGCGGGAAGGGGCACCGCTGCCGCGGTGCCCCGCCCCTTCCCGCCACGCTGCCGGGTCTTGAGGGAGTCCGTCCTGGAAGAGTCAGGTGCTACCGGTAGTTCACGTACCGCCCGCTTGATTGCCTGACCTGCACGTGAACCCCGAAAGGGGGGTTGACGTGCCGAAACTACTGACAGTGTTTGCCAACGTTGCGCACTGTCATCCAGGGGCTTGTGCCCTGGGTGTGCCCTCTCGTGGTCCTCCGACTCCGCTCGTCTGCCTCGCGCAGACAGAGCGGCGCCGCCCGGTGTCCTACCACCGAACGGCGCCTTGATCCGAACCCCTTCGCATCAAGGAGTCAGACCCATGCCAGACCGTACCGTCAGCGTGCACGTGCTCCGCACCTACCGGCTCGAAGTCGAAGAGCCCGACTGGTGCGTCGACCCGCACGAGCACGCCCAGCACCGCAGCGACATCACCCACTACGGACCCGAGCACCGGCTCACCTTCAACGGAGCCGCGCTGTTCCGCGTGATGCTCGCGCAGACCCCGATGGCCAGGAAGGCCAGCCGCGACACCCGCGCGTACATCGAGCACACCAACTTCACCGCGACGCTCGACGCCGCCGGCCTGTACGACCTGGCTGCGGCACTCGACTCCGCGGCCGATCAGCTCCGCGACTTCGCCGACCAGCACGAGGCGTTCCTCGCTGGGGGTGGCCAGTGAGCGCCCGCCAGCGCGTCGGCCACATGCGGGGCGCCAAGGGCCGCCGCAAGCGCGTCCGCATCGCCCGCCAGCAGGGGAACCGCTGCTTCTACTGCCGTCTCCGCTTCACCGACCCGGCCACCGAGGGCACGTTCGACCACTACCTCCCGTACGCGCTGTGGCAGGCGAACGTGGTCTTCAACCTCGTCGTGGCCTGCCAGCCATGCAACAACGCCAAGGGCGACACGCTGCCGCTCGGGCTGCTGCTCATCCTGCGGCCCTGGCTGACCCGCGAGCAGCTGGAGGTGGCGGCGTGAAGCGCGACCCCTTGCTGTGGGCTGCGCTTGCCGCGGTCCTCGTCGTCCTCGCCTCCGCCGAGTACGAACTCGCGGTCGCGTGCGGCTTCGGCCAGTACGTCGCCGCCGGCGTCCCGGCCGCCCTCGACGTGTACGCCCTCGCCGCGCTCCGAGCCCGCCGAGACGTCCTCGCGGTCGTCGTCACCCTGATCGCCGTGAACGCGGCCAGCCACCTCGTCGCGGTCGGCCTGCTGCCCGTGAGCGTGCCCCTGGTCGTCGCCGTGTCAGCGGTCGCCCCGCTCGTCCTGTGGCGCGTCCACCGGCTCTCCGAGCACCAGCCGGAACGCGCGGCGGAACCGGTCCTGGCCGTGGCGGAACCGGCGCCGGAACCAGCGGAACCGATCACCGTGGAGCGTGCCCCGGAGCCCGTCGACGCGGCCCCGGTCGGGCCTGTCCTCGGCCCCTGGCAGCCTGTGGCGGAACTCGCGGGCGGAACCAGCGGAACCGGCACCGGAACCAGCCGTGACCTGCTGCTCGATCACTTTACGGACGTCCGTGAAGTGATCACCGGGCCCATGCCGGAACCGGCACCGGAACCGAGTACCGCCCTAGTTCCGCCCACCGGAACCGGCGCCGAAGACATCGCCTCCGAGGACACCGGCAACACCACGTTCGAGGCCCGCGTCGCCCTGGTCCGCACCTGGCTCTACTCCGAACCGGAACTCACCGGAACCGAGATCGGAACCAGGCTCGGCGTCTCCGACGGATACGGCCGGCGACTCCTGCGCACCGCACGAGACGCCACGTGATCGCCGTGTTCTTCGCAGGCTCCGCCCTGGTCGCCCTCGCCGGGCTGTGCGCCCTCGCGCTCCACGACGTCCCCCGCATCACCGGGACCGTCGCGTTCATCGTCACCTGCGCCGCCCTCGCCGCGGCCATCGTCCGATAGGACCACAATGACTCCGCTCGACATCCCGACGTACAGCATCGTGACCCTTGGCGGCGTCGTCGTCGGCCTCGGCCTGTTCCTGTGGGACGCCTCCCGCTGGTGGGCCGACCACCCGAAGAAGCGGCTCAGCCTCAAGTCCCTGCGCAAGCTCGCCCCGACGCTGCTGTGCCTGTCCTACGGCACCCTTCTGATCCTGTCGGCCGGCGGGCTCCTCGGCGCCGCAGCGGACTGGTCCCTGTGGGGCACCAACCACATCGGCGAGGGCCTCCTCGTCTACGGCGTCGGCGGCACCGCACCGAACGTCACCCGCACCGCCCACCTCGTCCTCACCCCGGGCGGCCACGCGGTCGTCATTCTCGCCACGGTCGTGCTGGTCGCCGTGGCGTCCCGTCGCGGCTGGCGATGGGACTTCGTACGGCCGACCGTCGCCGGGATCAGCCTGGGCCTGGCCAAGAGCGTGGCAGGCGTGGCCGGCGTCGTCCTCGCCCCGGTCGTCTCCACCCTCGGTGACCTCGTGGCAGGCCTGCTGTGAAGGCGGAAGCGGCCAACGCGGGCCGCCGCATGAGCCGCGGGACGTGGCACCAGATGGAGGCCTGGGGGCGGTGGCTGTCCGGCGCCAGCCACAAGCAGGAGTCCGGCCTCGTCCGTCTCGGCGTGATCCTGCGCCGCCTCCTGCTGTCACTCCTCGTGGTCGTCTTCTACGGGGCGCTGCTCCAGCGGGTCCCCGGCGGGATCTACGCCGTGCCGCTCGTGTGGGCGGTCGGCGCATGGCAGATGTCCGATTGGTCCGCCCCTCCCCCACCGCGCTCCACGGCCCCCCTCGTCGACTCCTATGCACGTGAGAGCGGACGCGTCCGCGAAGTGCGGAAGGGGCCGGGGGAGGGGATGACGATCTTCCCCGAAATCGAGTACGTCGACGAGTCGGGGGAGGTGCATTCCCGATGATCCGTCGTCTCCTGGCCCTGGCCTACGACTACTGTCCGTCATGCGGCTGGTGGGTCCAGAACTGCCCGCACCAGTAGCCCACTCGCACGTGAAGCGACCCCCGAAGGCTCCAGCCCTCGGGGGTCGCTTCCTGTCCGGACCGCCTATGCCTGGGGAGCTGCGGCGGCCCGGGGTTCATCGCCGCACCCGCGGCCGGGGAGGCACTCGTACACCTCAACGTCGAGCCGGTGGGCACCTATACGGCCGCGGGCGATGCCGGCCGACTTCCCGCCCTCCCGCAAGGATGCGCCACACCACACGCACGCCCAGCCGGAGTACTGGCGCCGCGGCAGGTCGCCCGCGTCGGGCAGCTCGCACTTCACTGCTGGTCGTCCGCGATCAGCGGGAGGTCGTAGGCCTCCCTGCACGAGTAGCAGGCGAACAGTCGGGCGCCACTGCTGTCCCGGACGGGGCGGGCGGTGTTGCTGTACGCCTCGTGCCACGCGCACCAGGCGATACCCACGGTCGGGGGGATGGTCGGGTCCTGGTCGGGCTGCGTACGCTGCTGCATGTCGACTCCACACCAGTCGTCCATGCCCCCGGACCCGGCCAGGTCGCGGGGGCTCTGTCGTATCCGTGCAGCGTAGAGGCAGTATGCTATGGCGTGCTAGGTATGCGACCGCTCGCGTGGTACACCATCGCGTGTCAGCTTGATCGCATGATCGAATTCGCACCCGATGTGCCCCGCTGGCGCCAGGTCGCGGACGTGATCCGGCAACGGATCGCCGACGGCACCTATCCGCCGCGCACGCGCGTGCCGTCGGTCATCCAGCTGTCCACGGAGTTCGGCATCGCGCAGGCCACCGCGCAGAAGGTGCATGCCGGGCTGCGCGAGGACGGGCTGATCTACACCGAGCCGGGGCTGGGCAGTTTCGTCGCCGAGCAGCGGTGAGGGGCGCCCGACCGGACGCCCCTCAGACCTCAACCTTTGTCGAGCTTCTCTCGTTCCTTCATCTGCGCACCCGGGTTGTCCACCTCATCGCGGGATTGTTGCCGCTAAGGACGAACTGCGCGTCGCCTCCGCCCTTCTTGTGAATGCCTGCACGGAGCCGATCGATCAAGAAGTTGTCGAGGCCACTGCCTGATGAGCGCAGCTCCAGGACAGTCACCGACGGGCGCTGACGCCCGGAACCTCCGCCGTAGCCACCGGCGCCCGCCGGGGGCGGCGTCTCGACCAGGCTGGCCATCGACGGCCGCACCGCCACCTGCCTCTCGACGTCCAGCCGCGGCAGACTGGCAATCAGCGTGTGCATCCGCTTCCGCAGCGTCGACGCCTCACCGTCGATACCCTTCCCGAACCCCTGGATCAGTGCCCGACCGGAGTACGTGGTGTACCCGCGCCCCGAGAACGGGCCTCGCTTCGCCGGGGAGAACGGGAAGTAGTCGCGGGCCGCGGACAGCACGGCTGAGGCCGCACGCCGCACGTCGCCGATCTTCGCGCGGATGCCGTTGATGAACCCCCCGATCAGCGACATGCCCGCGTTGAACAGGTAGCCACCGAGACCACCGAGCGCCGACCGGGCGCGGCCGGGGATGCCCCGGACGTACGAGATGATCTCGCCCGTCTTGCGCACGCCGGCGTCCTTGAACCGCTGCCACGCCTGCCCCGCCGTCGAGCCCAGCTGCGAGCCCAGCCGCGACAGGGCCGCCGTCGTCCGGCCCGGTAGGCCTCGGACGGACGTGAGCCACGAGTTCCACGTGCGGCTCACGGGCTGCGTCACGTACTTCGACCACAGGTTGCCGAACCATCGGCCGATCGCCGTTCCGAGGACGGCCAGCCACGAGCCCGCCTCGCCTGCCTTCTTCGACACCCAGCCGGTGAAGCTGTTCCACCACTTGGGGACGTTCGTCTTCGTGGCGCTGATGAGCTTGCCGACGAAGCCGACCATGATGGAGATGGCGACCGCGCTGATACCCGCCGCGACCAGCGCGGGCAGGGCCACGAGGGCGGTGAGCATAGCCCCGGCGATGGCCGCGATCTTGAAGACCTGCATCGGGTTCTTCATCACGTACTCGGCGATCTTCCCGCCGAGCCCGGCGACCGCGGACAGCACCTTCGGCGTGACCTCCACGATCTTCTCCACCAGCTTCTGACCGATCAGGAGGGCGACGTTCGCCACGCGGTCCGCGCCCTTCTCGCCGTCCTTCCCGGCCTCCTCCCAGACGCCCGCGAACTTCGTGCCGACGTACTTCCGGAACGTCTCCATCCCGGGGATGACCTTCGTCCCCAGGAAGTCGACCACGCCCTGTTGGATGCGCCGTTGGAACTGCGTCACCTTCGTGCCCGCGTTGTCCCGCATCGCGTTGCCGAGCTTGTCGGCGGCCCCGGCCGTGCCGCCCATCGCCTCGGACGCCTTGTCGACGTCCAGGGCGAACAGAGCCGCACCGAGGTCCTCGCCGGGCCCGCCGAACAGGTCCTGCACGGCGACCTTCGCGGTCTGCGAGTCGGGCCCGACCTTGCGGATCGCGTCGAGGACGGTATCCATGGCCTTCTCGCCGCGGGTCCCGCCGGCGGACATGTCGTCGGCGAGCTTCTGGGAGTCAAGGCCCAGCGACTTGAGCGCGTCGGACGAGGACTTGGCCCCGGAGGTGACCCGCAGGTTCAGTTCCTTGAACGCGTCGCCGATCTTGTCGGTGTCCTTGCCCCAGCCCTTCGTGACGGCCTGCCGGATCAGGCCCATCGCGGTCTGCCCGGACAGGCCGGCCGCCTTGAACACGGGCCCGTACTCGGTGAACGTCTCCAGCAGGTCTTCGGAGGCAGCGCCGAGCCCGCGCGAGCCCTTCACCAGCAGATCGAACGCCTGCTTGCTGTTCTTCACCAGGCCGTTGCGGATCATCGTGCCCGCGGCGTTCGCGGCCTGCGACACGTCCACGCCGAGGAGGTCGGCGAGGTCCGCCGCGTTCGTGGCGATGGACTTGATCTGCGCGTTCGTCGCGCCCGGCGGGATGAGTCCGGACGAGGCGATGGCCCGGATCGTGTCGGCGCCGGCCTGGAAGTCGTCCACGACCGCGTCGGTGAAGAGCTGCCCCGCGATCTTCCCGTACCGCTCCGCCTGCGCGCCGGTCGCGCCGAGCTGCGCACCGAGCTTGGCCGTGATCTTGCCCTGCTCCATGGCCTCGCCGAACGCGCCGATCAGCGCGGCACCTGCGGCGGCGCCGAGCGCGAGGGCGGCCGGGCCCAGTGTGGCCAGCTTGCCCTTCACGCCTCCCACGGCATCACCGGCGCCCGCGCTGGCCTGGTCGTTGAGCCCGTCGCCGAGGGCGTCGCCTGCGTCCTCGCCTGCGTCACGGCCTGCGTCGGCGAGTCTGCCGCTGGCGGTGCGCAGGCTGTTGCTGGCTCCGCGGGCGACACCCTCCCCGACTTCCTCGCCCGCGGCCTGGCCTGCGCTACGGAAGCGGGACAGGGCGCTGCGCATGCGGGCGAGGAGCCCGGTCTGTACGCCCTCGCCGAGGTTGCGGCCGGCGGTCTCGCCCGCGCGGTCGGCGTCGTCGCCCATGCTCCGCCCGGACTGGCGCATGGCCTGCTCGGCACGGCGCAGACCGGGGTCGATGCCACGGGCATCGATGGTGATGATGCCGTTGAGTTCGCCGACGGTCAGGGCCATGGGTCAGCCCTCCCGCCGGGCGAGAGCCTCGTCCAGGGGCGACACGCGAGGGAAGGGGGTGAGCTTCCGGGCGACCGAGTGCGTGTAGTCGATGGCCATGCCGTCCGGCCGTGCCTCGGCGAGCCTGCCCACTAGCACCTGCACGACCGGGCCGGGCGGGAGGGCGGTGTGCCGGTCGCCGGGCTCGAACTCCACGACCGCGTTGCGCGTCGAGCCGTCCCACACGGCCGTCACGCCGTCCGTCGTGGCCAGCAGGCGGGCGGCCTCGCCCACGGCCTCGGTGCGACCGTCGCAGGCGGCCACGAGGGCACTGAGCGCGTCTCTCGCGGCGACGTACAGCGGGGCGACGTCGTCCAGGCCGTGGCCGTCGAGGAGGCGGCGGGCCTCGGCGATCCGGTCGGCACGCTCGCGGGCCTGCTTGGCGGCGGCCTCCTCGGCGGCCCGGCGGTCGGCGGCCTCCTGACGCAGCTCGGCAAACCGGCCCATCGTGCGGGCCTGCTCGATCTGCTCGGGGGTGACGGTCTCGTCGCCGGACCGGACGCGCTCCTCCAGCTCGGTCAGGGTGTCGCTCATGCCGGCACCTCCTGCGCGACCGGGCGGCGGCCCTGCAACGTCAGCAGATACCGGCCCCGCTCGTCCGCAGCGGCGAACTCCTCCGGGGTCACATGCAGCACTTCGGCGAGCTGCGGATAGGCCTCCAGCAGCCCGTGCACCACCTGGTCCCGGAGCCCGTGAAAGGTGGTCATGTGGCGCGTCTGGGCGTCGCGGCCCACCGGATCGACACCGAGCCCGGCGACTACCGCGGTGGTCGTGAGGGCGCCGACGTCCAGCAGAGACACGCTGCCCACGCCCTGCACGACGACGTGGCCGCGGTCGCCCCAGATGCCGTACCGGCGGGTGTTGCCCGGAGCCTTGCCAGCTCCCGCGACTTCAAGGTCCCCGTCCAGCCGGACGACCATTGTGCCGACCTCGGCGATCCGCGCGTTGCGGGCGTACGCCACGGAGGCGAGGTGGGCGAGGGCGTCGACGGCGGCCCGTTCTGCGGCGGCCACCGCGTCCATGCCGTCGCCCTCGATGAGCTGCACGGCGGCCCGCTTGGCGGCGGCGCCGAGCGCGGCCCGCTCCTCATCGCGGATGCGGGTCTCGGTGCGCTGTGCGGCCTCTACGCGCAGCTCGGCGAACGCGATCAGCTCGCGCTGGTCGGCGAGCTGTTGCGGCGTCACGTCGGGGGATCCGTCGCGGACTTGCTCTTGCAGGGTGGCGAGGGTGGCGCGGGCGGTGTCCAGCTCGGCCTGGGCGGTGGCGAGGTCACGCGGCATCGTCGCCACCTCCCTGCGCCTGCCCCTGGGCGAGCTGCACGACGGTCTGTGCGGTCGCGTCGTCGCCGGTTACGGGGCGGGTGGCGTACTGGGTGGCGCGGGCCTTACGGAGGCCGCCGAGGGCGACCCACGCGGGCGTGCCCATCAGCTTGGCGTCCGCGGCGGCCTGCTGCTCGATGCGCTCGCGCTCCGGTCGCGCGGCCTCGTCTGCCTTCTGCCGCTGCTCGGTCAGCGCGTTGCCGACCGCACCGTACAGATCAGGCCGGCGGTGTGTGTCCTGGCTCCCCATGGGTGCCCTCCTCGGTCTCGTCGCGGTATGCGTCGAGATCCGTGGAAGAGATCACCCAGGTCCGCGTGCCCCCGACGCGTTGGGCGCCTGGGAGGTCCCCTCGGGATGCGAGGCGCCGCGCCCACTGGGGTGTGCACCCCAGGAGCGCGGCGACCTCTCCCATGCCCAACATGACCACCTTGGCAGGGCTGTCACCTGCGGGTTTCGTGGGCGAAACGGTACGGCGGGCGGCGAGGCGGAAGGCGGCGAGCTGTGTGCGGGCGTCGGGGCTCAGGCCGGTCTCGTTGGTCCGGGCGAGGGCGGAGCCGTACAGGTTGAAGGACTCGCCGACGCAGTCCACGAGGGACGGCAGCACGCGCACGCTGCCGTCCTCGGCGAGGAGTTCCTCAGCCGTCGTCACGGCCGGCTCGCTGGATGAGCTGACGGCGCGCCATGTCGGCCACCATCGCCCGGTGTTCGGCCGTCATCTCGCCCGTGCCGGCGTCTGCCACGCTCCGCACCAGGGCGGTGGCCACGCCGTACAGCACGGCGAGTTGTGTGGGCCAGGCCAGCTCACTGAACAGCGCGTGCACGTCCTGGACGCGCTCCTCGGCGGTCGCGGCGACGACCGCCCACGCCAGGTTGCTGACCTCGTCGGCGTCCGGGGCAACCGGCTCAGGGGCAGGCAGCAGCAGCGTGGACAGGACGAACGGCCAGTCCGCCGGATACCAGACGTGCGCTTCGAGGCCGGCCTCCGTGTAGGCGTCGGCCTGGGGGACGGGCTTGCGTCGCCCGGAGCGCAGCCAGACATGCAGGATGCGGGGGCCGCGGATCAGGATGATCGAGGGGTCGGCGGTGCGGTGGCTGGGGTGGGTCTGTTCGAGGGCGGTGAAGCCACGCTTGCGGGCTTCGGTGACGACCTTCTGGTTCCACTCGATGTGCACGGGTTGCAGTCGCATAGGGGTTCCTACCTGGGGGTTCAGTGTGTCCGCGAGCGCGCGCGTGAATCGCGGGATGGGGTGTAACCGGATGCGCCCGGCAGTCAGCGGCGGAAGGTGTCGGGGATGGTCGCGGCGCGGGCGTAGTCGCCGAGGACGCTCACGTGACCGTTGAGGACGGGGCAGTTGTCGTCGTGGCGGATGCTGGCCTCCATGAGGCCGGTGCGGTCGTCGGTGGTGAGCATCTCGACTTGGCCGTTGCAGCTGCCGCAGCGGTAGTTGCTGACCATGGCGGCGAGGACTTCGGGGGCTCCGGCGGCGTAGGTGGTGCGTACGGGTTCCATGGGTCCTCCGGGTCAGCCGTTGGCGGGGTCGTGGTTGGGGCGGTAGACGATGTGCCGGCTGTACTCCCTGAACGACTCCTCGGTGTGTGCGAAGGGCGGGCAGCAGGAGCCGGCGTCGACGAAGGGCAGCAGGATGTCTTCGCCGTCGTTGCCAGCGACGACCTTCCAGGCGATGACCGGGTCGAGGGAGACGCTGTTGTCTTCTCCGTCGGTCTCGTGGACGTACCAGCCGGGGGTGGCGGGGATGACGTTGATCATGGGGCCTGTCCTTACGTAAAGGGGAAAGATTGAGATGATTGAGAAGATTGGTGCTGACCTGCGGTTTTACGCTGAGACGATTGGTGAGACGCATGGGCGAGGGTGAGACGAATACCGTGCATGCGTCTCACCATCCGTCTCATTCGTCTCAGCTAGTCCGTACAGAGAAGGTGCAGGTCGGAGCCATTTTTCTCAGTCGTCTCATTCGTCTCAGGGTGTGACGGGAGAGGTGTCGGGCTCTTCGGCGGGCGCCGCTTCAGGCAGGTACCAGACCGATTTCTTGCTCTTGCCGAAGCCGCTCTGACGCGTGATCAGACCGAGCTTGGTCTTGGCCCGGTAGATCGACGGACGGCTGTACCGGTGCTTCTCCGCGTCCTTCATCAGGTCGCCGCTCTCGGCGGCACCGCCGAGGTCCACCAGGTAGTTGCGCAGCCACATGCGGACCTCGTCGTTCTCAGCCTTGTCGCCGGACGGCGCGATCTCGTCGCGCATCACGTCGCGGACCGAGGTGGACGTCTCGGGCCCGAGGACGAACCTCGAGACGTACGACGGACCGTCCTCGGTCTCCACGGTCACCGGCTGGATCGCGTACGAGTAGGAGGGCAGTCCGAGGCGTCCGAGGTTGTTCTTCTCCAGGGACATGACGAACCGCTCCTCGCCTCCCTCCACGTCCTCTCGGGCGAACGCGACGAACGAGCGGATGAGTTGGCCGAAGGCGCCGGATCCGGCGAGGCGGGCGAGGGGGTCGGCGCCACCAGACTTGGTGAAGTGGGCCAGCCCCAGGATCGTGAAGTGGTGACGTTCGGCGGAGGCCACGAGGGGCTCCAGGGCCTCGCGGACCTCCGCGGCCCGGTAGTCGTTGATGCCGCGATCGATCAAGGACAGCAGCGGGTCTGCCACCAGCAGGGCGACGCTGTACATCTCGGCGGCCTGCCCGATCAGGGACGTGTCCGAGGGGAGCGTGAGTCGAGCCCTTGGGCGTTCGTCGTCCTTCACTTCGACGCGGAACACCAGCTCCAGGTTCGCGCCGGCCGCGATGAGCCGAGGCGCAATCGTGTACGTCCACGAGTCCTCGGTGGCCGCGTAGATCACGCCGCGCGGCTTGCCGTACAGCTCGCCGGGGAGTTCACCGCGGGTGATACGGGCGGTCAGCCAGACGGCGAACTGAGATTTGCCGAGGCCGGGCCCACCGGCCGCAATGGCCAGTGAGTAGAGCGGGATACGGCCGTGCGAGGTGGGCGGGGCACCCTCCGGAGTGGTGTCCCACAGCCATCGCACGGGCCGGATCCTGATCTCGGAGGCAGGCCGCAGGATGAGGGCGCGCGGCTCGGGATCCGGCGGCGTC
Source organism: Streptomyces phaeoluteigriseus (assembly GCF_001896135.2). Taxonomy (GTDB): domain Bacteria; phylum Actinomycetota; class Actinomycetes; order Streptomycetales; family Streptomycetaceae; genus Streptomyces; species Streptomyces phaeoluteigriseus. Next base: position 521,528 of record NZ_MPOH02000019.1, on the reverse strand, counting down.
TCGTTCTCCGGCGGCTCCTGCGGCGGCCACTGGCCATCATCCGCGAAGGGGCCAAGGACGGGGCCGCGGTCCCCCGCCGCCGCGCCGTTCGCGAACGGGTCGCGTACGTGCGGCGGCGGCGGGGGTGCGTCGTGCAGGTTCACTCGTTCCCCTGGTACGTGAGGTACTCGCCGGGGCTGCCAGGGATCTGGATCGGCGGCCAATCGGGAGTGGCGGTGAGGGCGTGCGGCTCGCGGGTGCGCATGGTGTGGTGCCGTGCGGCGCGCTGATCGGCGGCGGCCTGCCTGGTGGCGAGGGCCTGCGCGCGAGCGTCGGCGTGGCGGCGTTCCTCGTCCATGCGGTGCTGTTCCGCTGCTTCGAGGGTGGCGACGTAGACGCGCGGGTCCTGGGGATCGAGACGTAGCCACGGGAGGGTGCCGTAGGTCGGCCACGTCTCGCCGTTGGGGAGCAGGACGGTCGCTTGCGCGCAGGCCCGCAGGTGGGTCACCTCGCCTGCGGTGGCGTGGTCGGGGACAGCGTGCAGGGGGCGCCCCGCCCGGTGAACGGGCGGGGGGCTTCCTGCGGCTGATGGGAGGTCACGCGCGGGCCTCGGTGATCGCGCGGATCCGGCGGTTGGTCGCCTCGGAGTCGAGCCGGGCGATCTCGGGGTCCCCGTCGAAGTCGTCGGCCGCGCTCTCCTCGGCGCGAACGACGACGGACTCCAGATCGGCGACAAAGCCGCGCATCGCCTCCAGCGCCTGGCGGGCCTCGGCGGGGCTCAGCTCGCCCGTGGTGGTGCCGTAGTCCAGCCACACGCGGGTCTGACGGCCGTATGCCTGCGGCTTGTCGCTGGAGATGACGACCTGTGCGGCCAGCCACGGCACCCGCGCGTTCTCGTCGGGGCTGCTGCTGGAGTCGAGGTCCCGCAGGGCGGTTGCGACCCGGCCGGCGGTGTGCCACTCGGCGCCGGGGCCCTCGTGGTCGTTGATGCAGTCGGGGGTGCAGCCCCAGCGGAACATCCAGTCGTTGCCGCGCTCGGCAGCAGTGAGCGGCCGGTCGGTGTGCTCGCGGGCGGTCTCGGCGACGGCGGCCGCGGTGAGGAGCGGGTGCGGGCGGCCGGTGGGCGCAGTGGCGCTCCGCGGGATGTTCGTGGCAGTCTTCAAGGGAAGCTCCTTTCGACGGCGGCGCAACGGGTTCACGGCCCGCGCCGCCGTTGTGCTGTTCATGGATGGCTGGCGCTTCTGGCCCTCAGCTGGATTGCCGTCCTGCTGGGGGCCGCTTCTATGCGGCGATCGTCTGGGAGTCGAGCCACTGCTCGATGTCGTCCAGCGGGCGCGGAGGTGCCGGCCGACCTTGATCAGCTTCGGACCGCCTCCGCGGCTGGACCACTGGTAGACGGTGCCGAGCGGGACGCCGCAGAACTCGGCGATCTCCTCAGGCTTGGCGAGCGGGGGACGTGCGGACGCAGTGCGTCGGGGCAGCTTGCTGGTCATGTCTCTCCGCCATCGGTTTCGATGTCTGACGTTGAAAAGGATGACAGTCGATGGCTGGTGTTGTCAACGCTCTCAACGTCTGCCATGCTTTTCGATGTCACCACGAAGGGAGCGAGCGTGAAGCTCGAAGAGGCCATCGGCAAGAAGCTGGCTTGGCTGCGCAACGATCGAGAGATGTCGCAGGCTCAGCTAGGGGAAGCGCTCGGCCGATACCTGGAAAAGCCGTGGAGTCGGCAGGCTGTGAACGCTGCTGAACAGGGCAAGAGAGCCTTCACTGCGCGCGACATGGTGGCGCTCGCCCTGGCTTTGGAGACCACGGTCCCTTCGCTGCTGCTCAACTTTGAGCTGCCGGCCGACGGAGTGGAGCTTCGCAGCGGCGTGCAGGTGTCCCGCGAGGAATATCGCAAGCTCGCCTTCCACCCTGCGGACATCACCGGCAAGTCTTCGACAGACCTGGTTGAAGGCATCGCGACGCTGCGGGACCACTACCAGCACATCCGGGACTGGAACGACGTCCTCACACGGCAGATCGCCCAGGGAGAGACGCTGCTGAGTCTCGCGGAGCAGGGGGCTGTGCTCCAGAAGCGGGCACAGGAGCGGGAGAACGCCGAGCCGGTCGCCGAGGAGCGTGACGATGGCTAGCGTCTATGACCGATGGCACCGCTCCCGCCCGGACGAGGGCGCCGAGCCCTGCACCGAGCACTCCAGCAAGACCCGCACGCTCGTGCCCAGCAGCGACCACGGCAAGGGGAAGCGCTGGCAGGTTCGTTGGCGAGACGCCGCGGGGGAACAGCAGAAGGAGAACTTCGCCAAGCGGAGCCAAGCTGACACCCGCGCGGCCACGATCGAGGCGGACCTCGCGCGCGGCCTCTACGTCGACCCAGCGGCCGGCAAGGAGAGCTTCCGCGCGGTCGCCGAGCGCTGGCGTACGTCCGCCGTGCACAAGGGCGGGACGCCCTCGCGGGTCGAACGGGCCCTGCGGATCCACATCTACCCGACGTTTGGGGACCGGCCGATCGTGACGATCCGCCCCTCGGAGGTGCAGGCCTGGGTCAAGGACCGCTCGCAGATCCTCGCCCCGTCCACGCTCCGGGTGACGTTCGCCTACCTGGTCACCGTGATGCACACGGCGGTGCGGGACCGGACGATCGCGGTGAACCCGTGCACCGGCATCAAGCTCCCCGAGGTGCGACGCCCGGAAATCGTGCCCCTTCACAGGGACGCGGTGCGCGCGCTGATCGAGGCGGCCCCGCCCCGGTACCGGGCGATGATCCTGCTCGCGGTCGCCTCCGGGCTTCGGCAGGGCGAGGTCTTCGGCCTGGAGGTGGACTGTGTCGACTTCCTGCGCCGCGAGGTGACGGTGCGGCAGCAGCTCATCACCCCGGACAAGGACGTCGACGCCGAGCAGGACGAGACGCCCGAGCCGTACATCGGTGAGCCGAAGACGCACGAGAGCTACCGCACCGTGCCGCTGGTCGGCCTCGCGGTCGACGCCCTGGCGGCTCACCTCCAGCAGTACCCGGCGGCCGTGGTCGACATCGAGGACCGGACGGACCCGCGGAAGCCGCGCCGCCGGAAGGCGCGCATGCTGTTCACCAACGACCGCGCCGTGGTGTTGAAGCGGGCCAACTGGTCGCACGTGTGGACGCGCATGGAGGAGCGGGCGAACGAGGCGCTCAGCAAGGCCTACGCGGAGGCGTACGCGGCCTGGGTGCAGCGGGGCCGGCCGAAGGGAGAGGAGCCCGCGCCCGTGCGGGTGCCGGACGGGGCGAGCATGCACGACCTGAGGCACTTCTACGCCTCAGCGCTGATCAAGAACCGCGAGAGCGTGAAGACCGTGCAGCGCCGGTTGGGCCACTCGAAGCCGTCGATCACGCTCGACATCTACACGCATCTGTGGCCCGACGATGAGGACACAACGCGGGCGGCCGTCGAGGCGGTCCTCGGCGATGTGCCCGCGTTGTGCCCTCCCGCTACTTTCATTTCCGGATAGTGCAGGTCAGCCGCTCAGGTCACCGGTAGTTCACGAACTGCAACGCGAAGTCGAAGTCCTGACCCTTCAACAGTGAGATGACGGTCTGGAGGTCGTCACGGCTCTTGGAACTGACGCGCAGTTCCTCGCCCTGGACCTGGGCCTTGACGCCCTTGGGGCCCTCGTCGCGGATGAGCTTCGCGACCTTCTTCGCGTTGTCCTGGGAGATACCCTCCTTGATCTCCGCGAAGAGCTTGTACTCCTTGCCGGAGAGCTGCGGCTCGCCCGCGTCGAGCGCCTTCAGGGAGATCCCGCGCTTGATCAGCTTCGACTGGAAGACGTCGAGGACGGCGTTCACCCGGTCCTCCGAGTTCGCCTCCATGAGGATCTTGTCTCCGGACCATGAGATCGAGGCGCCGACGCCTTTGAAGTCGTAGCGCTGCGAGATCTCCTTGGCGGCCTGGTTGAGGGCGTTGTCGACCTCCTGCCGCTCGACCTTCGAGACGATGTCGAAACTGGAGTCGGCCATGTCCTGTGGCTCCTTGTATCGGGGTGTGTATCGGATGCGTGTCGGCGTCCGTGGGACTGCCGCCGAACCCGGCGCAAGACGCGGGCCGCATCCGGACAAGCCTAGCCACCCGGCCCCGCCCGGACGGTGAGGAATCCAGGTGGCGAAGCACCCCTCCCCATCAGGTATCGTTTACGTCGTTGCCGGAGAGCACCGCCGAAAAGCGGTTCGAACGGCGGCAAACCCGGCGGTGTGCCCGAGCGGCCAAAGGGAGCAGACTGTAAATCTGCCGGCTCAGCCTTCCCAGGTTCGAATCCTGGCGCCGCCACGCTGAGTGAGACCCCCTCCGAACTGCGGAAACGCAGAGCGGAGGGGGTCTGCTTCGTTTCGGGGGTTCTTCTGGTCCGTCGGGGTGGGCATGGTCCGGGCCGGGCGCATCAGTCGCCGGACGGCGGCCCCGCGGAAGCCGACCCGGATGCCGGCCCGGCTGCCGGACCCGACCCCGTGCCCGGCCCTGCCGTCGGGCTCGACCCCGTGCCCGACCTCGTCCCCGGTGTCTCCTCCGGTGTTTTCGCGGCTCTCCTCAAGTCCGCTTCGATGGCGTTGCGGGGTTTGCCCTCGTCCTTGGCGTATTCGGTGAGCGCGGCCTGGGTGTCGCGGGCGAGGTCGCGCCAGGCGCGCCAGGCGGTTTCGTAGGTGTCGGTCTGGACCTGGGTCCAGGGGGCCGCCGTGGGCGCGCCGTAGGTGTCCCGCAGGTGCAGGACCCTCGCGTGAGCCTCGTCGGCCGCGCGCTGTTTCGCCACGAGTTCCTCGAAGGTATGTGCCACATCTAGGGATGCTAGGGACGGGAAGGCAGTTGTGCGCGGCGAGCGGGGCGTGCGTTGTCGCGCGGTACCCGTGTGGCTCACTGGGGCAGACTGAACCCATGTCCAGCCGTCGAAGAACCTGCCCCGAGTGCTGTCGGGAGATCGCCGTGGTCGCCGGACGGTTCGCCCGGCACGACCCGCCCGGAGCGCGCGAGAACGGTCGCCTGACATCTTGCCCCGGCTCCCGCAGCACGGCGCAATCGGACGCTGCCCAGCCCTCGTTGGACGGCTACGTGGTGTCCGACATTCCGGGGCAGCTGCCCCTGTTCTGAACGCTGTCGGCAACGCGCCCGACAACGCGCCCCGGCAACGCGTCCCGGCAAATCGCCCCGACAACGCGCCCGTCCGGCAAATCTCCCGGCAGCGCGCTCAGTTGCCCGCGACCGACTTCACCGCCACCGGGACCGGCGTCGACCCGGAGACCAGTTCCAGGGTCAGGCCGGCCGTCGCCGGGGTGTCCAGCAGTTCCGCGAGGACCGCGGCCACGTCGTCGCGCGGGATCGATCCGGGGCCCGTCCGCGCCTCCAGCCGGACGAGTCCCTTGCCCGCGTCGTCCGTGAGCGAACCAGGGCGCAGAATCGTCCAGTCGAGGCCGTCCAGGCCCTGGACGTACGCGTCGGCCTCGCCCTTGGCGCGCTGGTAGACGTCGAAGACCTCGTCGCCCTGGTGGCCGGGATCGGCGCCGTAGGAGGAGACGACGAGGAAGCGGCGTACGCCCGCGCGTACCGCCGCGTCCGCGAACAGGACCGCCGCGCCCTTGTCGACGGTCTCCTTGCGGGTCGTTCCGCTGCCCGGGCCCGCGCCCGCCGCGAACACCGCCGCGTCCGCGCCCCGCAGGACGTCCGCGACCTGCTCCGCCGACGCCGACTCCAGGTCCAGGACGACCGGTTCGGCGCCGACGGCCCGCAGGTCGTCGCTCTGTTCGGCCTTGCGGATGATGCCCGCGACCTCGACTCCGCGTGCGGCGAGCAGACGCTCCAGCCGCAGTGCGATCTGACCATGACCTCCGGCGATGACAATGCGCATGCCCTCGACCGTACGCCCGGCCGGGGCCTCGCGCCGTCCGGCCGGGCCGTCCCGGCGCGCGAACGGCGTCCTCACGCCCTAAGACGGCGTCCCCCGCCCCTGCCGGGGCAGCCCTAGCTCCGCTGCCCCAACTCCGCTGCGGCCGCCGAGTCGCACTACTCGCGCACTGCGCTCGTGCGGGCCGCCCCCCGGCCGTGGCGGATCACGATCCGGCTGTACGCCAGGGAGAGCGCGCCCGCCAGGTGGTCGCCGCGGGCGACCGGCAGGTCGGAGGGGGGCCGGGCGCCTTACGACGGCGTCCCCCGCCCCTGCCGGGGCAGTCCCAGCTCCGCTGCGGCCGCCGAGTCGCAGTACTCGCGTACCGCGCTCGTGCGTGCTACCACCCGGCCGCGGTGGATCACGATCCGGCTGTACGCCAGGGAGAGCGCGCCCGCCAGGTGGTCGGCCCGGACGGCCAGCAGGTCGGCGGGGAACCCGGCCTCCACCCGGACCTCCGGGAGGCCCAGGGCCGCCCGTGCGGACCTGCTGACGGCGTCGTAGGCGTCCTCGGGGCGCAGGCCGTGGCGGGAGGCGAGCAGGTACGCCGCCTCCAGCGGGTCGCCCCGGCCGACCGGGTTGGAGACGTCCCGCAGGGCGCCGCTGCCGGCCGCGACCCGGACGCCGGCCGCCCGCAGCAGCCGTACGGGAGGCGTGCCGCGGCGGTCCGTGGCGCCGCAGCCGCCCTGGGGGAGGCACACCACCGTGATGCCGGCCGCGGCGAGTTGGTCGGCGGTGCGGCCCGCGGACTCGGCGGAGAGGCGGCCGAGCGCCGCGCAGGGGCCGAGGGCGACGCCGGGGCGCAGGCCGCCCGCCATCGCGGCCAGCCGGGCGAGCCGGGCCGGGTCGGCGGCGTCGGTGTGCAGGTCGACGGGGCAGCCGTGCTCGGAGGCGACCTCCAGGACGGCCTCCACATAGCCGGTCGGGTCGGGGTCCAGGTCCGGGCAGCCGCCCACCACCGAGGCGCCCATCTTCAGCGCGTCCCGCAGCATCGCGAGCCCGTCGGCGCCCGCCGCCCCGGTCAGCAGCCGGGGCATCGCCACGGTCGTCAGCTCCGCCAGGCCGCGCAGCGCGCGCCGGGCCTGGAGGACGGCCGCCAGCGCGCCGAGCCCCTGGACGTCGCCGACGCGGACGTGCGCGCGGGACGCGGTGGACCCGTGCCCGAGGTGCAGCAGCGCGGCCTCCGTGGCGCGGCGCTGGACGTCCTCGGGGGCGTACGAGACGGGGCCGTCGGTGTCCGCGGAGAGGGCGGTGTCGGCGTGGGCGTGGGGTTCGGCGGGGGCGGGGAGGAGGAGGTAGCCGCCGAGGTCCATGCGGGTGCCGGGGGTGGGGGTGGGGCCGGCCGTGAGGCTGCCGGCGGTGCCGACCGCCTCGATGCGTCCGCGGCCCAGCCGTACGTCCACGGTCCGGCCGTCCGTGAGGCGGGCGCCGCTGAGCAGGAGGGTGCCGGGGTCCGGCCGTCCGTCCGGGGAGCCTCCCGGCGCACCGGAGGACGGGGGCGGCTGCGGCTGGCTGTCGGGCATCGCGCTCCTGGGGCTCGGCGATGAGTGGGGGCTCGGTGCCCGTGGGCTCGGGCAAGATCACGGAGAGTGAGTCGAGCCTAGGACGGCCGTCCGGCGCCGACGGGGAGGAGGGCAATAGTCGTACCGGTGTGGTCCGGTGGGTCCGAGGGGCTCAGGATCCGTGTGCCACCTGGGCGGAAAGGGGTCGGACGGGGCCGGACAAACGGATTTGGGTGAACGGCTGCGGACCGTGTAATGTCTTCATCGCTCGCCCCAATAGCTCAGTCGGTAGAGCGTCTCCATGGTAAGGAGAAGGTCTACGGTTCGATTCCGTATTGGGGCTCTGGTGGGTGAGGTTCCCGTCGCGAGACGGGACCTGATCCCATCAAAGCGGTGTAGCTCAGTCGGTAGAGCAAGCGGCTCATAATCGCTGTGTCACCGGTTCAAGTCCGGTCACCGCTACTGACAGTAGCCGATTGTGGGGTCGGTCCTTCGATCGGCTACTCTTCTTTGTGTATATGTCCCATCCGTTCGTCAAGGAGCACTCACGTGGCTGCCACCGACGTCCGCCCGAAGATCACGCTGGCCTGCGTGGAGTGCAAGGAGCGGAACTACATCACCAAGAAGAACCGGCGTAACAACCCGGATCGTATGGAGATGAAGAAGCACTGCCCGCGTTGCAATGCGCACACCGCGCATCGCGAAACGCGATAGTTGGATAGTTACAGGCTCGTACGTGAGGCCGTCCCCGAGTGATCGGGGGCGGCCTCACGTCGTTGAGCGAGCAGTACCGGTCAGTAGAGCGACGGAGCAACCAGGAGGTGCCGAGCCGATGGCGCTCGACCAGTCCTTCGTGGGGCGGACCTACCCGCCCACCGATCCCTATGAGGTCGGCAGGGAGAAGATCCGCGAGTTCGCGGAGGCCGTGGGGGACACCCACCCGGCCTACATCGACCCGGAAGCCGCCAAGGCCCTCGGGTACTCCGATGTGATCGCCCCGCCCACCTTCGTGTTCTCCATCACCTTCAAGGCCGCGGGGCAGGTCGTCCGCGACCCGCAGCTCGGCCTGGACTACAGCCGGGTGGTGCACGGCGACCAGAAGTTCGCCTACCGGCGCCCCGTGCGGGCCGGTGACCGGCTCACCGTGACCTCCACCATCGAGGCGATCAAGTCCATGGCGGGCAACGACATCGTGGACGTCCGGGGCGAGGTCCACGACGAGGCGGGCGAGCACGTCGTGACCGCCTGGACCAAGCTCGTCGCCCGCGCGGCGGAGGAGGGCTGACATGACCGCGAAGATCTCCTACGACGACGTCGAGGTCGGCACCGAGCTGCCGGCCCGCTCGTTCGGCGTGACCCGTGCCACCCTCGTCCAGTACGCGGGTGCCTCCGGGGACTTCAACCCCATCCACTGGAACGAGAAGTTCGCCAAGGAGGTGGGCCTGCCGGACGTCATCGCGCACGGCATGTTCACCATGGCCGAGGCGGTCAGGGTCGTCACCGACTGGGTCGGTGACCCGGGCGCGGTCGTCGAGTACGGCGTGCGCTTCACCCGGCCCGTCGTCGTCCCGAACGACGAGCAGGGCGCGACCATCGAGGTCAGCGGCAAGATCGGCGCCAAGCTCGACGACCACACGGTCCGCGTCGACCTGACGGCGACCAGCGGCGGGCAGAAGGTGCTGGGGATGTCACGGGCGGTCGTACGACTGGCCTGAGACGGGCCGGGTTTCCGGGCAGGCCCGCCCGGCTCTGAGAAGCTCTCGACGAGCCACGTGAGGTAAGGGGCGTCCTCCCTTGGGGAGCGCCCCTTACCCATGGTGAGCGTCATGGCGAGTGCGCGGGCGGGGCTGTCGGTGCCGTCTCGTAGGCTGGGCGCGTGCTGGAACTCCACGACGCCCCGCTCGCCCCGCTGACCACCTTCCGGCTGGGCGGTCCCGCCACCCGGTTGGTGACCGCGACGACCGACGCCGAGGTGGTCGCCGCCGTGCGCGAGGCCGACGCCGACGGCACGCCGCTGCTCGTCATCGGCGGCGGCTCCAACCTCGTCATCGGTGACAAGGGCTTCGCGGGCACCGCCCTACGCATCGCCACCAGCGGCTTCGACCTCGTCGGTACGACGCTGGAGCTGGCCGCCGGTGAGGTGTGGACCGACGCCGTCGCCCGCACCGTCGAGGCCGGACTGGCCGGTGTCGAATGTCTGGCCGGCATCCCCGGCTCGGCGGGCGCGACCCCGATCCAGAACGTGGGCGCGTACGGCCAGGAGGTCTCCGCCACGATCACCGAGGTGATCGCCTACGACCGTCGCGCCAGCCAGACGGTCACCCTCAGCAACGAGGACTGTGCCTTCTCCTACCGGCACAGCCGCTTCAAGGCCGACCCCGAGCGCTATGTCGTGCTGCGCGTCCGCTTCGCCCTGGAGGACGCCGACGGGCTGTCCGCGCCGGTCAAGTACGCCGAGACGGCACGCGCGCTGGGCGTGGAGCCCGGCGACCGGGTGCCGCTGACGCGGGCCCGCGAGACCGTCCTCGAACTGCGCGCGGGCAAGGGGATGGTCCTGGACGCCGAGGACCACGACACCTGGTCCGCCGGGTCCTTCTTCACCAACCCGATCCTCACCGACGCCGACTTCGCGGTGTTCCACGCGCGCGTGAAGGAGCGGCTCGGCGAGGACGCCGTACCGCCCGCCTACCCGGCGGGGGAGGGGCGCACCAAGACCTCCGCGGCCTGGCTGATCGACAAGGCCGGCTTCACCAAGGGCTACGGCAGCGGGCCCGCGCGCATCTCCACCAAACACACCCTCGCCCTCACCAACCGCGGTGCGGCCACCACGGAGGACCTGCTGGCCCTGGCCCGGGAAGTCGTGGCCGGGGTGCGGGAGGCGTTCGGCGTCACGCTGGTGAACGAGCCGGTGATGGTGGGGGTCGGGCTCTAGCCCAGGGTCTGTCGTCTGGATCACGCCGCAGACGCGGGGTCCGGCGCGCGCATCTGCCGCGTTGTCGTCGGTCGCCGACGCTCCGCGTCGACGCCCTCCTCCGCCTTGCAGCCGCACGCACAGCCCCCGCTCACCGGCACTGAACAGCGCCGTCGATTTCCCGCGACCTGATCCGAACGACAGGCTCTGGCCCGGGCCCCGCGCGCGGCCGGCGCTCCACACGCGTGTGGCGCCGTGGGCAGGGGGCGACCGCGGGCCAAGGGCCTCCCCCGATCCGTAGCCCCGGCGGCCGCGGGCGCCCCCTGCCTCGATGGTGGGCGCTTCCCGTCTCTCCTGACCGCCCGCAGCACGGTTGTTTCCCGGTCGAGGCGGCTGAAATGCGGCCGAAACCGCCTCGCGGACCCCGCGTCGGCGCCAGTATGTGGGCGAAAGGGATCCGGGGAGGCGCGCGTGACGGTGAGCGGGATTCAGGGGACGGCCGCAGGGGACGAGGGAGAGGCGCGGACGCGGGAGCTGTTCCGGCGGGCCACCGCGATCAGCCAGGGGTGGGCCGGCGCCCACGAGGGGGGCGGGCCGCCGGACGGGGCCGCGACCGAGCGGATGCTGCGCGAACTGGCCGACGCCGAACGGGAGACGGACGGGGCCGGGCGGCGCGCGTTACGGATGGCGCGCGGCTCGCTGCTGGCCGTCCGTCACCTGGCCGACGCGACGCACGGCGGGTCGGCGACCCGGTGGCCGACCGGGCCGAGGCCCTCGTCCTGCTGCGGGAGGCCCGCGAGCAGGAACCCGTCGACGAGCGGGAGACGCGGTCCCGGACGGCCGTCACCAAGCTGCTGATCAGGCTGCTGGTGCCGCAGCTGCCGGACCTCTCGTTCCGGGGCCGGCGGGACATGATCGACGTACTGACGGTCGGCGCCACCTTCATGGCACCGGACGGCAGCGCGCTGCGCGAGAATCTCGCCGAGGTCGGTGCCCTGCTCACGGAACTGGCGGAGACCGCCGACCCGGCCGACCAACCGGACCTGGAACGCTGGACGACGCTGCTGCGGATGATGCAGACCGCGCGCGACCGGGACTCCCTGCTGGAACTGGGCGACTTCGCCACCGCGACCGGCGCGATGCCGCCGCAGCTCCAGATGTTCATGGGTGCCGCGATGGAACTCCTCAAGGGGCTGCCCGACGCCACGCCCGTGGAGCTGGGCGGCGCGCAGGAGGAGATCCGGGAGCAGGTGGAACGCGCGGCCGACGACATGCTTCCGCTGATGGAGCTGTTCGCGCCCGGCATCCTGCGTCCCGAGGAGCTGGAGCGGGCGGTCGAGGGGCTGCCGCGCGGTTCCTGGCAGGAACAGACCACCGCGGGGCTGGCCCGCTTCGGCATGGCGATGCGCACGGGCGACCCCGAGGACCTGGTGGAGGCGGCCGAGCCGCTGCTCCAGGCCGGACGGGACCAGGACGTCCCGCCGGGCGTCGCGGCCGTCCTCCAGGCGGCGCTGCTGGCCGGCGCCTCCCTCAACGGCGGCAACATCGAGGACGCCAGGGCCGCGCAGCGCCTGCTCACCGAGGACATCGACCTGGCGGCGCTCGCCGACGGCATGGCCTCGGGCTCGGCCGGCCGGGAGTTCATGGAGACGGGCCGCGCCCTCCTGGAGTACCAGCGGGTCTGCGACACGCCCGATGACGACCTCGACGCGTTCGACGACATCGGCGAACGCCTGCTGGCGATGCGTCAGGAACTGTCCGAGGACAGCGGCTCGGCGAGCGTCGTCCTCTTCGTCCTCGGCTTCCTGCAACTGCGCCGGACCATGGCCATCGGCCGGGCCGGCGAATCGGTGGCCCCGCCGCTGCGGCGGGCGTTGATGTATCTGCGCGAGTCGACGGAACACCCCGGCATGCCGATCGCGCTGCGCGGGCTCGTGGCGCCCGTCGGGGCCATGTGCAAGGCGCTGGAACAGTACGTCGACCCCTCCGCCGGCAGTCTCCTGGAGGACGTCGCCGAGCTGCGTGCCGCGCTCGGCGGTCCCCGCGTCGCCGCCGACCAGGACATCCGCTCACGGATCGGCATGGCCCTCGTCCTCGACATCGAGTACGACCGGCGGGGCGATCCGGCGGTCCTCGAGGCGGCGCTCGCCGAACTGGAGGCGGCCCGCGCCGAGATCGGCGACCTGACCGGGTGCGGCACCGCGCAGGACGTGTACCGCAAGCTGGCCGACCAGTACCGGCGCCGCGGCGGCCCCGGCGACACCGAGCGGGCGCTGGAGGCGACCGAGCGGCTGCTGGAGAAGGTCGCCGAGGACGTGCTGCTCCAGATCGGCGCCGAGCACGGTCTGGAGGCCGCCCGGGCGGCGGCCGACCGCGGGGTCACCGCCGCCGTCTGGGCGGCGGAGTCGGGCGACGCCGCCACCGCGCTGCGCGTCCTGGAGGCGGGCCGCGCCCTCGTGCTGCGCGCGGTCGCGGCCTCGGCGAGCGTGCCGGAGCAGTTGGAGGCCTGCGGCGAGACGGACCTCGCCGGCCGGTGGCGCGAAGCCGCCCGGGCGGGCGCGGACGCCGATGCGGCCACCGTCCGCGAGGACGCCGACACCCTCATCCCCAGCACCCTGCGACGCCGGGCCCTGAGGGCACTGCGCACCGCCGGGATCTCGGCCGGGCCGGGCTGGCAGGAGGTGTCCGACGCGGCGGAGGCCGCCGGGGTCGACGCCGTGGTGCATCTGCTCGTCGGGCAGGGCGAGGGGCCCGGCCGGGCGCTGGTGGTACGGCCCGGACTGGCCCCGCTGTCGCTGGAGCTGACCGGCCTCGCCGCGGCGGAACGCGCACCCCTGGAACGGTACGTGGACGCGGCGCGCGCCCGTTCCGCCGTCACCGCACCCGACGTACCGCCCTCGGCGCCCGGCCGCGCGGAGGCGGTGGCGGCCTGGGAGGCGGCCCTGGACGAGCTGTGCGACTGGGCGGGACCCGCCGTGATGGGGCCGGTCCTGGACGTGGTCCGGCCCGGCCGCCCGGCCCGCCCCGACGATCCCGTACGGCTGGTGCTGCTGCCCGCCGGGAACCTCGGCATCGTGCCCTGGCACGCGGCCCGGCTCGGCGCGCGTGCGGGGGAGCGGCCCGTGTACGCCGTCGACCACGCCGTCCTCAGCTACGCCGCGTCCGGGGCGGAGTTCGTACGGTCCGCCGCCCGGACCCGGCTGCCCCTGGCCGAGGCTCCGGTCCTGGTCGCCGACCCGCGCGCCACGCTGGCCTACGCCGAGCACGAGGTCGAGGCGCTGCGCGCCGCCTTCTATCCGGACGCCCGCTGCTACGGCTTCCTCAGCCGGAACGTCTTCGACGTCGACGGCACCCCCGACGAACTGCTGCCGCTGCTGCCCGGCGGCACCGCCGAACGACCCGCCGGACTGGTGCAGTTCAGCGTCCACGGGATCGCCGGCGACCTGCCCACCGTGTCGAGGCTGCTGCTGCACCGGCCGCGCGGCGCCGCCGACGAGGCGGCCTGCTCACCGTACGGCGGCTGCTCGGGGCGCCCGCCGTGGACGGCGGCGGGGCCGGGCCGCTGGTGGTGCTCAGCGCCTGCGAGACCGACCTCAGCACCCGCGACCACGACGAGACGCTCACGCTCACCACCGCGTTCGTCGCGCGCGGGGCCGCCGATGTCATCGGCTCCAAGTGGTCCGTCGCCGACGCCAGTTCGGCCGTCCTCATGTACGCCCTGCACCACTTCCTCGCCCAGGGCGCTGATCCCGCGCAGGCGTTGCGGCGTACCCAGCTGTGGGCGCTTGACGCCGACCGGCCCGCGCTTCCCGGCCTTCCCGGGCCGCTGGCCGTCCGGATCAAGGGCAAGCCGGCCCTGTCCGCGGACGCCTGGGCCCCCTTCATCCATCAGGGCAACCCCGCACCGGTCCGACCCGAAGGGAACACCGTTGGACACGCATGAGCTGCTGGCCCTTCTCGTCAGACACCGGGCGGAACTCCGGCAGTGGCTGGACGAGGACCAGTACCGGCACTTCCTGGCCATGACGGAACGGCTCCGGGAGGTCGGGGACGACCCCGAGCGGGCCGGCATGGCGTGATGGCGATCGTCCGCGCCCTGTGGCCCGTCCCGGACGAGGCGGGCGTACTGGCCGAACTGCTCCACGCCGACCACCGCTCGATCGCCACGGCGACGACCGTACCGACGCCGGAGGCGGTCCTCGCGGCGCTGGAGGAGCTGTACGCGGCACCGGCGGCGGGGGAGCCGGACCTTCCCGAAGGAGACGCCGCCGACCCCGTCGAACCCGCTGCCACCGACCCCGCCGCCGTCATCGCCGCCGCGCGGCGGCGGTTGCTCACCGCGCCGTCCCGGACCGCCGCGCCGGCCGGGAGCCCGGCCGCGGGTGAGGGGCCCGCGGACGTCATCGTGCTGGCCGATCCCGAGGACGGGCCGCGCAGCCCCGAGTTCCAGTTCGACCCGGACACCGGGCAGCCCCGGGACATCGTCGTACGGATCAACCGCATCCTGCTCGCCGACCGCGACCCCTGGGGCGCCGCCGACTGGTGGCTGGGCCGGAACTCCTGGCTGGGCGGGCCGCCGGCCTCGCTGCTCGGCCGGGTGCCGGACGACCGGCTGGCGGACGCCGCGCTCGCTCTCGTCGAGGAGGGCGGCCGATGACACGGCAGATCCCCCCGGAGATCACCATGGTCCCCCGGGTCACGATGCTCCCCGCCGGCACCGCGCTCTGGCGCTGCCACCGCACCCACTACCCGGCGACCGGCTTCAAGTCGGTCGCGGCGCACACGCAGTTCGGCGGCAGCCGCTTCGACTGCACGGCCGAGGACCCCTACCCGTACCTGTACGCCACCCGTGAACCCACCACCGCGCTGGCCGAGGTGTTCCTGAGGTCCATGGACTTCGACCCGGTCGTCGGCGTCCGGCTGGTGCCGTGGGCGCAGGCCAGCCGGTACACGCTCGCCCAGGTCGTCACGGACACCGAGCTGACCTTCGTGTCACTGCGCACCGAGGAGGACCTGGCGGCCGTCTGCCAGACGAGCTGGCTGCTCGACTCCGAGCCCGACGACTACCCGCGCACCCGGTACTGGGCCCAGGAGCTGCGCCGTCAGGCCAAGGAGGCGCACGGTCTGCTCTGGCAGTCCCGGCGGCACCGGCCGCGCGAGGCGCTCGTGCTGTTCGGGGACCGCTGCGACCGCGTGCCCCTCCACAGCGAGCCGCTGGTCTCCTACGACCTCGCCACGCTCGCCGGGGTGGATGCGGCGAACCGGCTGCTGGCCCCCCTGCGCGCGGCGATCGTGCCGCCGGAGCCCGCGGACTGAACCATCCCCCTGCGCCGGCCGGTCCGGGGCCGCCTACACGGGCGGCTCCACCACCAGCACCCTGAACGCGCAGTGCCTGCCGAGCCGGACGGTGTCCCCGTCCGTCACGGGGACCCGGCCGCCCGGCGGCACCCGCTCGCCGTTGACGAAGGTGCCGTTCAGGGGGCCGGCCGGGTGTTCCGTCAGCCACAGACCGCCGTCCGGGGTCATCTCGACGCTCGCGTGGCGACGCGAGACGCCCGGCTCTCCGTCGAGGGCGGCGGCCACGTCGGGCGCCGCCCAGGAGGGATGCCGGCCCAAATTCAGGGGGCCGCAGCTGCCGTGCCGCAGGTCCACCGGCGGCCGGGTGCTGATCAGCCGCAGATGACGGGCCGACTCCTGGCACTCCGGACAGGCGGCCGCACCCGAGGGGACGTCTGCGGCGCAGGACCAGCAGGAGTGGGCCCGGGACGGCGGTGCGACGGGCTCCGGCGGGCCGGGCGGCCAGGGAGGCGGCTCCGGCACCGTCCCGTCGAGGTCGTCGTCGCCGGTCTCGTCGTCGAGGTCCACGTCCTCCGCGAGCGACTTGTCGACGTGGCGCGCGGGGCGCTCCCATGCGTCCCTCACCACGGCGGTCGCCGGTCCTGCGCCCGTTCGCCCGGTACGGCCTCGATGTCGAGGCGCACGCTGCCGTCCCGCTGGACGGTGACCCGCGAGACGGTGACGACCGTGCCGGGGGTCAGGTGCACGCCGAGGTCGAACAGGCCGCGGGCGAGCGGGTTGATGAGGTGGGTCTCCAGCTTCATGCCGATGCCCCGGCCGCCGTTGTGCAGGTCACGGGTGCACGCGTCGGCGAGGACCTTCTCGGCCTCGGGGAGGACCTCCAGGCACAGGCCGCCCTGGCGCCGCATGTGCTCGACGATGTTGCGCAGCTGCCCCTTGAAGATGAGGTGGGAGGTGGGCCCGTCGATGTACTGGAAGACGACGATGTTCCCGCCGAGCCGGTTGAGCAGCTCGGGCCGCTTCAGGGTGTGCTCGAAGTGGTGGCGGACGTTGCCGAGGATCTCCTGCTCGAACGCGGCCCGCTCGTCCGGGGTCTCGGGCAGCCGGTCGCGCCCGGCCGGGGACGACACGGGCCGCCCGTCCGCGCCCGACGGGCCGTGCACGCCCAGGTTGGACGTGAAGATGAGAACGCATTCGCTGAAGTACGTCGTCACCCCCTGGCCGTCGGTGAGCCGGCCGTCCTCCAGGACCTGGAGGAACTTGTCGAGGACGCCCTTGTCCGCCTTGTCGATCTCGTCGAACAGGACCACCCGGAACGGGTCCTCGCGCACCGCGCGGGTCAGCTCGCCGCCCGCCTCGTAGCCGACGTATCCGGGCGGGGCGCCCACCAGACGGTCGGCGGAGTGCGGGGCGGAGAACTCGCTCATGTCGAAGCGCAGACAGGCGTCCTCCGAGCCGAACAGGGTGGTGGCGACCGCCCGCGCCAGCTCGGTCTTGCCGGTGCCGGTCGGTCCGGCGAAGAACAGCACACCGCGCGGCCGGTGCACGGACGTCGACGCGGCCTGGGCGCCGGACAGGCCGAGCGCGGCCCGCTTGAGCACGTCCAGGGTCTGGGTGACGGCCTTCTGCTGGCCGCGCACCCGCTCGCCGATGAGCGTCTCGCCGTCCCGGATGCTGTCGGCGACCGCGCCGCCGGTCCACGGATTGCGGCTGACGCCCAGCTCGTAGAGGCGCACCGCCTGGTCCATCTCGGCGAACGACAGCCGGCGGGCACGGGCCAGCCGCATGCTCTCCCGCATGGCGCGCAGCGTGAGCCCGCCCGCGGCCCGCGCGAACCGCATGACGTCCTCGTCCGTCGGCTCCTCCCGCTCGGCCCCCTTCAGCAGCGGCCCCACGTCCAGCCTGGTGGCGGTCTCGGGCACGCCCGCCTGCCCGGAGAGCAGTTCCGCCATACGGCGACGCTGGCCGAGGTCCGGCATCGGGACCCCGATGCTGCGCACCCGTACGCTGCTCGTCACCAGCCAGGCCGGCAGGTCGCGTTCGCCGTCGGCGAGCCAGATCACCGGGTTGAACAGGGCTCGGCCGGTCTTGGGGCGGGGGAAGGGCCGGGCCTCCTCGGCGATCTTCAGACAACGCAGGAAGAACGTCCGTTCCTCGTCGCTGAGCTGGTTGGCCTGGGTGGGGATCCGGGAGGCGAAGTCGACGAGCAGGGCGGCGTGCACCGGCTTCTGGTAGTCGTCGTAGCGCGGATTGTCCTTCGGGGGGCCGGGCCGCTCGCCGACCCAGCCGCGGGCGAAGGACTCGAAGACCCGTGCCGCCTGGCTGCCGTCGTCCTCGTCCGGACGGCCGGGCACCCGGCGGGTGTTGCGCTGGAGGAGGGTGTTCATGTCGAGGCCGTCCTCGCTGCGGGCGACGGTGAACCCGGCCACCTGGTCGTAGCGCAGCAGGCACTTGTAGCCGGCCCGCCGCAGCCCTTCCCACAGCAGGTCCTCCAGGCTCAGCGCGCGGTTGCGGCGGGTGCCGTCGTCGCGCACGTCGGCGACCAGGTGGTCGTCGCGGACGTTGCCGTGCAGGACGTACTGGGAGTGGACGCTGAGCGTGGTGAGCAGCTCGGCCGCGAACGGCGGGTGGACGGTCCGGGTGACGGTCGCCTTGGTCAGGTGCGGCGGCGACTGGACGGGGAAGCTGGTCAAGGGTCCTCCGGGAAGGCGGTGGCGCGGGCGCCGGTCAGCGGTCGTGGTGGCGGTGCAGGGGCGGCGCCGGTCGTCGCCGCGAGGACGTACGGCCGGACAGACCCGGTGCCGGTTCGCCCGTGCGGACCTGGCCGCTGGACCAGGCGAACTCCGCGCGGACGCCCTCCGCCTCGGTGAGCCGGCCCAACGCGTCGACGTATCCGGAACTCTCGGCGCACCGCTCCGCGTCCAGGGCCGCCGTGGCCGGGTCGGCCTCCTCCTCGGGGGGCAGCGGCCGGCGCATGGTGAAGACGCGGGCCTGGCCGGTGGAGGTGAGCCGGACCCGCAGCCAGTACCGGCCGCCCCAGGCCGCCGGGGCGAAGTCCCAGTGGTCCGCGTCCATCCGGCCCTGCACCGAACCCTCGCCCCACTGCTCGGTCGCCCGACGCAGCGCCGCCACCAGGTACGCCCGCTGGAGGGCGGCCGAGCGGCTCACCAGGGCCTGTCGGACGGTGCGTTCGGCCGCACCGGAGGGAGCGACACCGGCCCGCAGGGCCCGCTGGAGCACCTCGACGGCCTCGGAGGCGTCCGGCAGCGTGTCCACGCCCTCGGGCGCGGGGGCCTGGAGCGCGCCGAGGCGAAGGGCCGCGTCCTGGCGGGCCCGGTCGGCGAGCAGCGCCCGCTCCGACTCCTTGTGGGCGATCAGCGCGGCCTCGTCGAGGTAGCGCCGCACCGCGGTGGGCCGTCGGCCCACCGCCCGCCTGGCCTCCCGCAGACAGTCGTCGATCAGTTCCCGGCCGGCGGAGGTGAACGCCAGCGGCAGCCCGGCCAACAGCTCGGCGCCCTCGCGCAGGACGTCGTCCTCGGTGAGCGCGGTGGCCTCGGCGAGCGTGGTGCCCTCGGCGAGCACGGTGGACCCGGAGTGGTCCGGGGCCGCAGCCTCGGGCCCGGGGCCGCCCTCGGCGTACCGGATCAGAGCCTGGCGGCGCCGCTCGCGCAGCCGGTCGTACCAGGCGGCGTGCTCCGGGTCCTGCGCGTGGTCGAACGGCAGCCGGGCGGTCGCCCGGGCCGCGCGCTGGGCCTCCGTCCGGCGCAGCGCGCGCTCGGTCTCGGCGAGCCGCTTCCACAGCAGGTCGAGGGGGACGCCGACGGGCTGCACCGGGGCGGGCGGCGGCGGGTCGCCGGGCCCCGAGGGGTCCAGGCCCAGCACGGTGATCCGGGCGTTGAGCCCGGCCGCGGCCTCCGCCGCGCGCCGCCAGCACTCGCTGCCCGTCTCCAGTGACATCTGGCGCCGGGAGAGGGCCTCCTGCTCGGCGGCGACCTTGTTGTTGAACGCCGCCAGTGCCACCGTGCCGCGCAGCGCCAGCCGTGTGACGAGCAGCGCCCCACTGAGGTCGGCCAGCCCGATGAGGGCGGGCACGATCATGTCCTGGGCCTGGTCCGCCAGGTGCCCGACGGCGTCGCCGACGTGCGTGGCGGCGTCGGCGACGTGCGTGGCGGCGTCGGCGACGTGCGTGGCGGCGTCGGCGGTTTGGTCGGAGACGGACGCCATGTCCGCGACACCGGTGCCGGCCACGTCGGGAACGCCGGTGTCCAGGGTCAGGCCCGCCGGGTCGGGCGGGTAGCCGTACGCCGAGACGTCCGGCATCACGGTCAGCAGATCGGTGCCGGTGAACGCGCTGCTCACGTCACTCCTCCAGAAGGGGAACCGGATGGGGAACCAGAAGGGGAACCGGCTGGGGAGCCGGAGGGGGTATCGGCGGGGGAGCCGGACGGGGGAGCCCGTACGGGGATCGGAAGGGGACCCGGGGTCGGGAGG
>NZ_MPOH02000019.1:430302-501346 GCF_001896135.2 Streptomyces phaeoluteigriseus | reverse complement strand
GGTCGCCGCAGGGGCCCCGTCCCGGCCCGCCCCGCCGGTCCGCGGGCCACGGCGGTGCCGTACACCGGGCTGCCGGGACGGGCCGGGGGCCGGCCGGTGACCGTGCATGTCTCGCCCATCGAACTGCTGCGGGACATCGACGTCCTCGTCTCCTCCGAGAACGTCCACCTGGAGATGTCCAAGTCGTTCCGGCCCACCGTCTCGGGGGCGCTGCGCCGCTCGGCGGTCGTCGGCAGCGCCCCCGAGGGGCCGAACACCGACGTCCTGGCCGAGGAACTCGCCGCCTGGGTACGCGCCCGGCCCGGTGTCCTGCCCCTGCGGCCCGGCACCGTCGTCCCCACCGGACCCGGCGCTCTCGCCGAGCGCGGGGTGCGGCGCGTCTACCACGCGGCCCTCGCGATACCCGACGGCCTCGGCTACCGCGTCGACCCGCAGAGCATCGCCACCGCGGTCGCCGCCTGCTTCGCCCGCGCCCGCCAGGAACGTGCCGTCGGCCTGCGCTCGATCTGCTTCCCCCTGCTGGGTGCGGGCCGTGGCGGCCTGGACCGCCGCACCAGCGCGGAATGGCTCCGCTGGTCGATAGAGGACGCCCTCACCGCCGATCCCGACTGGTCCGTGCACATCGTGACCCGGTATCCGGAGGCCGCGGGCTACTTCGACGCGGAGGTGCCGGAGAAGCCGGGGAAGCCGGAGACACCGGGGGCATAGGGCGTGACGGTGAGCGGCGGGGCGTACGGGGACACCCGCGTCGGAGGAGGACGCACCCGCCAACGCCGGTACCCGCGGCGCCCGTACCCGCGGCGCCCGTACCCCCGGCGCCCGTACCCGCGGCGCCGGTCCCACCGGCGCCCGCCCCCTCACCCCCGCCAACTCGGCCCCCTCAGCCGTACGCCCGTCGCCGCCAGGCCGAGTTCCCATCGGCGCAGTTCACCGCGCGCGGGGACGCCGTACAGGCGGGTGGCCGTGCCGTCGGTGCGCAGGGTGACCCGCGGGCCGGGGGAGTATGTGCGGGTGAGGTGGGGGCCGTAGCGGGCGGTGCCCAGGCGGGTGCGGGGGACGAGGCGCTGGTTGGCCGAGCCGCGCCAGACCAGGTCGGTCGGCTCGGCGACCCGGAAGCGGCCCGTCACCACCGCGTCCGCGCCGGTCAGCGCCGACCACACCCCGGCCGGCACCTCGTCCGGTTCGTGGCCGGTGTAGACGAGCAGGTCCGCGCGGGGACCGTCGCCGCGGCGGCGCAGCCGGTCGGCGCCCCGCAACAGCGCGGCCAGCGCGGCCGGCTGGGCCAGCGGTTCCCCGCCGCTCACCGTCAGGCCCTGCGCCCCGCGGTCCAGCGCGGTCTCCCACAGCCGGAGCAGTTCGCCCACGGTCGCCGTCCGCCCGCCCGCCGGGTCCCAGGTGTGCCGGGACATGCAACCGGGGCAGGCCAGGGCGCAGCCCTGGAACCACAGGGCCAGCCGCCGGCCGGGGCCGAGCGTCTCGACGGGGTAGTACCCGTCGGCGATCCGCACCTCCCGCGCCGCGTCGGCGTCGTATTCAGCCATGCGCCCCCCTTGCGCCCCTGTACTCCCTGAATGCATCCGGCGTGCACCGGTGTGCATTCGAAGATCTATTCGCTTTTCTGGATCCCCCGGGCCCGAGGCGGAAGGGAAGACTATTCCGAGTCCCGCCCGCCCCACCGGGGTTTTCGGAAGTTTTCCAGGAACGCCGGTACCACTCCGGTCGCCCTCCGGTCGATCTCCGGCTGATTTCCGGATGACCGGAAATCCGGTGTCGAAAATCCCTCCCTTCGGCGTTCGTTTTTCCCCTAGGCTGCGCGAAATCCCGGATTCCGGCGGGGCCTTCGCACCGACGAGGGCGCCGTCGCCGTGCCCGCACGCGGCCCAGGAGGGCGGTCCGGGGAATCGACGAGGGAGATCCCATGAGCGAGGTGAAGTCCGTCCCGACGGACTACGGCCGCAGCCGTCTCACCGCGCGCACCCGCTGGCGGGCAGCCCGCCGCGGAAAGCGGGACGGACGGGTCGGCATCGGCCCCGAGCACTACGCCCGCCAGCTCGAACGCGCGCTGCGGATGGCACTGGAGGACCTGCGGTCCCGTTTCGTCACACGGAACGCGGCCCACATCGACCGGGTCCACGCGGAGTCCGCGCGGATCGTGACGGAGTACGACCATCGGCGCGAGGACGTGCCCGCGGCCCTGGCCCGCTTCGGCGGCTGGGTGTCGCAGTGGCGCACGGAGGTGACGGCCTGCCAGCAGCGCGGCCTGGCCCTCGCCGCCTGCGCCGACCAGGAACTCGCCCACTACGAAGCCGCCTACACGCGCGCCCGGCACCGCGCCGAGGCACGCGCCCGGCGCCGGGCCCAGCGCGCAGCCGAACGCCGCGCCGAGGCACGCGGCGAACCGCGCCCCGAGCCACCGGAGCCGCTGGAGCCACCGGAGCCGGACACGGCCGGCGCGGTCATGGCCGCGCCCGACCAGATATGGACGGGAGCACCGGACTGGATGCTCGACGAGGCCCTGGTCCGCAGGGCCCTGCACATCCTGGAGCAGAGGATCGGGCCGGCGGCCGCGGCGGCGGCCGGGGAGAACGGGGGACCCGATGAGCACCGCACACAAGGCCGTACGGAAGGCCACGCAGAAGGCCGTTCAGAAGGCCGTACGAAGGGCCGCACAAAAGGGCGCGAAAGAGGGCGCGCGAAAGGCCGCACACCACACCGCACACCGCACCACGCGTCACGCAACGCCCCACGCAACGCCTCACACCGCACGCGAGACCGTCCGCCACGCCACCCGGCTCACCGCCGCACTCGGTGCCACGGCCCTGCTCCTGACGGGGTGCGGCGGGCTCGACGGACCGGAACGGCTCTCCGCCGACTGCGCGGTCGTCGTCGACGGCTCCGGCTCCGGCGCCGACAGCGAGAACGGCTTCCGCGCCAAGGAGAAACTGAAGACGACCGTGCCCGGCTTCCTGGCCGACCAGAAATGCCGGTACGTCTCCTACGCGCCCATCACCGCGGCCTCCGCCGCCTCCTCCTGCCAGGTGGGACGGATGGACCTCGACCCTGACGCCGACAAGCGCTCCGAGCGCGAGAGCCTGTGGCTGCAGACCCGCGCCCTCGCCCAGGCGGGCGCCGAGAAGATGCTGGACTGCGCCCGCGAGCGCCAGCCCGGCTCGGACGTCCTCGGTGGACTCGAACGCGCCGCCAAGGTGCCCCGTGACGGTGACGGCACCTACCACGTGCTGGTGATCAGCGACTTCGACCAGTCCGACCCCGACTTCCGGCTCTCCAGGTTCGAGCTGGAGACGCCCGCGCAGCGGGACGAGGCCGTCGACGCGCTGGTCGCCGTACGCGGAGTGCCCGAGCTGCCCGACACCACGGTCCACCGCGTCGGCTTCGCCATGCGCGGCGGCAGGACCACACCCGAGCGCGTCGAGCAGATGGGCCAGTTCTGGCAGCAGGTCCTGGAGAAGGAGGTGAAGGTCGGTGTCGACGACGGATACGGGGCCTGAGACCCCCCGCAGGCTCAGGGACGGCCTGCCCTTCCGGCGCGGCGAGGGCCGCGCCCCCGGCCTCGGCCGCACCGGCGGCGGCACCGCACCGCGCGGACCCGTCCCGCCGACCGAGAGCAGGGAGGCCAGACAGCTCCTCTCGCAGGCCGAGTCCGCCGGCCGCCGCGCCGCGGACGACGGCACCCTCAACCCGTACGTCCTCGGCTCCGTCCACCGCCTGCCCTACTTCGGCCGGCTGACCGGGCTGCGCGGCCACGCCCGCGACCGGACCGTGGCCCGTCACCACGAGCGGGAGGAACGCGAACTGCTGGAGTCGGCGCGCCTGTACGCCGACACCGCGGCCCGCGAGGAGGACGCCCGGCGGGCCCGTGACGCCCAGGTGGAGCAGACGCGCCGGCGGCTCGCGGCCACCGCCCAGCTGGACCGGGCGGCCACCCGGATCGCCGCCCGCGAGGACAGCCGCGACCGACTGCTGCCCTGGATGACGAGGCGCGTCGCCACCGGCGGACCGGACCGCGACCCCGGCCCCGCCCCGGCGCCGGAGCCCGCCACGCCGTACGCCTCCGACCCGGACGACGACTTCGAGCCGGAGCCCGTGCCCGCTCCCGCCGCGCCGGGCGCGCACTGGGAGGGCCTCACCGAGACCGCCGCCATGGCCCGCCGGCCCCGGCTGGCCCTGGCCTCACTGCTGGTACTGGTCGAACTCCCGGTCTACGTCACGCTGTTCCTGGCGATCCACGACGGGACGCCGGAGGGCAGGCTGAGCGCGTACCTGCTGTCGGCCGCCGTCGGTGTCGTCATGACGGCCGGGCCCTTCCAGGCCGGACGCCAGTGGCGCCGCCGCGGGGCCACCGCCTCGCTGTGGATGGTCCTGCCGGTGGCGGCCGCGCTGGCGTCCGTGTGGGCGTGGGCGGCCTGGTACCTGGGCGATCTGCGGGCGCGGATCGTGTTCCGGGAGACCCCCGACACCGGCATGGCGGACCTCGCCCGCCAGATGGGCGTCGAACTGCCCCCGGCGCCCACCGTGCTGGAGCAGCTCCACCTGGACCAGCACACCGTCGGCGTCACGTTCATCTCGCTGCTGCTGCTCTCCGGCGGGATCGCGTTCCTGCTGGCCCTGTCCGAGGAACACCCCTTCGTCGCCGCCTACCGCCACCACCACCGCAACCTGGAGAAGGCGGAGACGGCACTCGCGCGGGCCGTGGCCGCGGCGGCGGGGGCCCGGCGGGACCAGGACACCCAGGAGGCGCGGGCCAGGGAGCGCGGCGAGGCGCTGGCCGCCGAACTGGCCGCGGTGGACGCCGTGTTCGAGGCGGCCGCGCACGCCTACCTCGACGGCGTGCAGGCGGCCTCGCACGATCCTGCGGTCACCGAGGGCGCGATGCGCCTGTCGGCCCGCTACCCGCTGCTGCCGGAGCCCGTCCCCACAAGGGCACGGGCCGCACTCTGACCCGGTCCGCGAGCGCGGAAACAGGCGTGGGCGTGGTCAGTAGGCCACGCCCACGCCCTGCTTCACCGCCGCCGGGTCGTTCGTCAGGGCCAGCATGGAGTGCGCCACGTCGGCCCGTCCGATGAACCGGCCCCTGGCCGGGAAGCCGCCGACCACCGTCCGGTAGCCGCCGGTGAGCGGCTTGTTCTGCAGACGCGGCGGGCGGACGACCGTCCACTCGGTGGCGCTGCCGGCCACGGCCGTCTCCATCGCGCGCAGGTCCGTGTAGATGTCCTTCAGAACCGCCGAGACCAGGGTGCGGACCGTCCGGTCGAGGAAGCCGTCGTCGGCGGGGGCCGGGCCGACCGGCGCCGCGCTGACGACCACGAGCCGGCGTACGTCCGTCGTCTCCATGGCCGTCAGGAGGGTGCGGGTCAGGCGGGTCGCCACCCCGGCGTCCTTGCGGGTGCGGGCGCCCAGGCCGGACAGGACCGCGTGGCGGCCGGTGAGGGCCGGGACCAGGTCCTCGGGGGAGGTGAGGTCGACGGTGACCACCCGCAGCCGGCCGTCGGTGAGATCGCCGTCGACGGAGAACCGGGACGGGTCCCGGACCACGGCCGTGACCTCGTGGCCCGCGAGGAGCGCCTGGCGCACGACCTCCCCGCCGATGCCTCCGGTGGCGCCGAGAACAGTGAGTTTCATGGGTCCCTCCAGGGACGGACACGAAGGTGGGTGAGTACTCACTCACCACTCTGCCCATTAAGGTGAGCATGCACTCACCCCCAGGTCAAGGCCGAGAGGCGAACCATGGAGACGAAGCCGGCCCGCGTCCGGATCCTCGACGCCGCCCACGAACTGATGCTGACGGTCGGACTGGCCCGCGCCACGACCAAGGAGATCGCCCGCGCGGCCGGCTGCTCCGAAGCGGCCCTCTACAAGTACTTCCCGAGCAAGGAGGAGCTGTTCGTCCGCGTCCTGACCGAACGCCTGCCGGCGCTCACCCCGCTGCTCGGCAGCCTCGCGGCCGAGCCGGGCCGCGGCACCCTGGAGGAGAACCTCACCGAGATCGCCCGCCAGGCCGCCCTCTTCTACGAACAGAGCTTCCCGATCGCGGCTTCCCTCTACGCCGAGACCCAGCTCAAACGCCGGCACGACGAGGCGATGCGCGGCATGGGCGCGGGCGCGCACGTGCCGATCCAGGCCCTGGAGACCTACCTCCGCGCCGAACAGGACGCCGGCCGCGTCAGTCCGGCCGCGGACCCCTTCGCCGCGGCCTCCCTGCTGATGGGCGCCTGCGCCCAGCGGGCCTTCGCCTACGACGCGGCGACGGAACGCCCCCCGGTGGACGACTTCGCCCCCCGCCTGGCCCGCACGATCCTGGCAGGCATCACGCGCTGACCGGGCGTCCCCCGGTCAGGAGGCCAGCCAGTGGTCCACCCCCGTCAGCAGCTTCTCCTGTACGTCACTCGGGGCGGCCGAGCCGCGGATCGACTGACGGGCCAGCTCGGCCAGGTCCTCGTCCGTGAAGCCGTGACACCGGCGGGCCAGTTCGTACTGGTCGGCCAGGCGGGAGCCGAACAACAGGGGGTCGTCGGCGCCCAGGGCCATCGGCACACCGGCCTCGTACAGGGTGCGCAGCGGCACGTCCTCCGGCTTCTCGTAGACGCCCAGCGCCACGTTCGAGGTGGGGCAGACCTCGCAGGTCACGCCCCGTTCGGCGAGCCGCTTGAGCAGCCGGGGGTCGTCCGCCGCCCGCACCCCGTGCCCGATCCGCGTGGCATGCAGGTCGTCCAGGCAGTCCCGGACCGACGAGGGCCCGGCCAGCTCGCCGCCGTGCGGGGCCGACAGGAGCCCGCCCTCCCGGGCGATGGCGAAGGCCCGGTCGAAGTCCCGCGCCATGCCCCGGCGTTCGTCGTTCGACAGCCCGAAGCCCACCACGCCCTGTTCGGCGTACCGCACGGCCAGCCGGGCCAGCGTGCGGGCGTCGAGCGGATGCTTCATCCGGTTCGCCGCCACCAGCACCCGCATCCCGAGCCCGGTCTCCCGCGACGCCGACCGCACGGCGTCCAGGATGATCTCCAGCGTCGGGATCAGCCCGCCCAGCCTCGGCGCGTACGACGTCGGGTCCACCTGGATCTCCAGCCAGCCCGAGCCGTCCTTCACATCCTCCTCGGCGGCCTCGCGCACCAGCCGCTGGATGTCCTCGGGCTCTCTGATGCATGAGCGCGCCGCGTCGTACAGCCGCTGGAAGCGGAACCAGCCCCGCTCGTCGGTCGCCCGCAACTGGGGCGGCTCCCCGCTGGTCAGGGCCTCACTCAGCGTCTCCGGCAGACGCACGCCGTACTTGTCGGCGAGTTCCAGCACGGTACCGGGCCGCATCGACCCGGTGAAGTGCAGGTGCAGATGGGCTTTCGGCAGCTCAGAGACCTCACGTACACGCTCCATTCCGGAATCCTGCCGTACGCCGACGTCGTCCGGGTAGCCGTTTCCCCGAACGTGGTCTTGCTCGCACACAGCAGCGGGCCGCCTCCCGAAGGAGACGGCCCGCCGACCACTCACGTGAGTGGATCAACTCGCGAGGAGGTTCAGTCCCTGGCCTCCGCCAGCAGCTTCTGGATCCGGCTCACACCCTCGACGAGGTCCTCGTCACCGAGCGCGTACGACAGCCGCAGATAGCCCGGCGTGCCGAAGGCCTCGCCCGGGACGACCGCGACCTCGGACTCCTCCAGGATGAGCGCCGCCAGCTCGACGGAGTCCTGCGGGCGCTTTCCGCGGATCTCCTTGCCGAGCAGGCCCTTCACCGACGGGTAGGCGTAGAACGCGCCCTCGGGCTCCGGGCAGAGCACGCCGTCGATCTCGTTGAGCATCCGCACGATCGTCCTGCGGCGGCGGTCGAACGCCTCCCGCATCGTCGCGACCGCGTCCAGATCACCGGAGACGGCGGCCAGCGCGGCCACCTGGGCCACGTTGGAGACGTTCGAGGTGGCGTGCGACTGGAGGTTCGTCGCCGCCTTCACCACGTCCTTGGGGCCGATGATCCAGCCCACCCGCCAGCCCGTCATCGCGTACGTCTTGGCGACACCGTTGACCACGATGCACCTGTCCTGCAGCTCCGGCAGGATCGCCGGCAGCGAGGTGAACTTCGCGTCGCCGTAGACGAGGTGCTCGTAGATCTCGTCGGTCAGCACCCACAGGCCGTGCTCCACGGCCCAGCGGCCGATCGCCTCGGCCTCGGCCTCGCCGTAGACGGCGCCGGTCGGGTTGGAGGGCGAGACGAAGAGGACGACCTTGGTCTTCTCCGTACGGGCCGCCTCCAGCTGCTCGACCGAGACGCGGTAGCCGGTGGTCTCGTCCGCGACGACCTCGACCGGGACACCGCCCGCGAGACGGATCGACTCGGGGTACGTCGTCCAGTACGGCGCCGGGACGATGACCTCGTCGCCCGGGTCGAGGATCGCGGCGAAGGCCTCGTAGATGGCCTGCTTGCCGCCGTTGGTGACCAGGATCTGGGAGGCGTCGACCTGGTAGCCGGAGTCGCGCAGCGTCTTCGCGGCGATCGCAGCCTTCAGCTCGGGCAGACCGCCGGCCGGCGTGTAGCGGTGGTACTTCGGGTTCTTGCAGGCCTCGATCGCGGCCTCGACGATGTAGTCCGGGGTCGGGAAGTCGGGCTCACCGGCGCCGAAGCCGATCACCGGCCGCCCGGCGGCCTTCAGGGCCTTGGCCTTGGCATCCACGGCGAGGGTGGCGGACTCGGAGATCGCACCGACCCGGGCGGAGACCCGGCGCTCGGTGGGAGGGGTTGCAGCGCTCATGACCCCATGTTTTCAGACGGTAAACCGGCCCGGCACACGGGTTTCACGGACTGAACAAGGACGGGCCCCCTTTTGAACATCCGTGCTGATCCGGGCGATGGCCTGGTGATCTTCCGGAGTTTTCCCGACGATCTTCCGCCCCCGCGGCGCTCACGGGCACTTTCCGTTCGACGAGGCGCCCCGGAACACGTACACTCCTACGTCGTTGGCCTTCAACAGCCGTGCCACAACCGGTGCACATTGAGCATCCGGCCGGATGCGGTACGTTGGGGAACACACAAAGGGTCGTAGCTCAATTGGTAGAGCACTGGTCTCCAAAACCAGCGGTTGGGGGTTCAAGTCCCTCCGGCCCTGCTACACACTCCTTCGCCAGGATGTGTGCGCATGTACGTACAGAAATGCACTGCCGTGCGGCTCAGACCGGGCGCGGCACGGCCACGACCCGGGAACAGGTGAGGACGAATGGCGGACGCCGTGGGCTCCATCGACACGCCTGATGCCCAGGACGAGGTGCCTGAGGCGCAGAAGAAGTCCCGCAAGGGCGGCAAGCGCGCGAAGAAGGGCCCGCTCAAGCGACTCGCGCTCTTCTACCGTCAGATCGTCGCGGAGCTTCGCAAGGTCGTCTGGCCGACGCGGGGCCAGCTGAGCACGTACACCATGGTCGTGATCGTCTTCGTGGTCATCATGATCGGTCTGGTGACCGTGATTGACTATGGACTCGACCACGCCGCGAAGTACGTATTCGGCTGAGCCGAGAGCGAAGGGCGCCGGGTGATCGGCGCCTCTTTCGCATGTTCCACCCCTATGTATCCAGGAAGAAGCAGCCACCGTGTCTGACCAGAACCTGAACGACGCCATCGAGCCGGACGAGTCGGCTGACGACGAGCTCGACATCGTCGAGGGCGCTGACGAGGACCTGGACGAGTTCGAGGCTGCCGATGCCGAGGCGGGCGAGCCCGCGGAGGAAGCCGCGCTGCACGTCGAGGACGACGAGGACGCCGCCGACGAGGCAGCCGACTCCGACGAGTCCGTCGCGTCCGCCGACGAGGACGACGCCACCGACGTCGAGGACACCGCCGACGAGGACTCCGAGGACGGCGAAGCCGTCGCGGAAGAGGCCGAGGAAGCGGAGCCGGCCGAGGCCGTCGACCCCGTCGCCGCCCTGCGCGAGGAACTGCGCACCCTGCCCGGCGAGTGGTACGTCATCCACACGTACGCGGGTTACGAGAACCGCGTGAAGACCAACCTCGAACAGCGTGCCGTCTCGCTGAACGTCGAGGACTTCATCTTCCAGGCCGAGGTGCCGCAGGAAGAGGTCGCGCAGATCAAGAACGGCGAGCGCAAGACGATCCGTCAGAACAAGCTCCCCGGTTACGTGCTGGTGCGCATGGACCTGACGAACGAGTCCTGGGGCGTCGTCCGCAACACCCCCGGCGTCACCGGCTTCGTGGGCAACGCCTACGACCCGTACCCGCTGACCCTGGACGAGATCGTCAAGATGCTCGCCCCGGAGGCCGAGGAGAAGGCCGCCCGCGAGGCCGCCGAGGCCGAGGGCAAGCCGGTTCCGCAGCGCAAGGTCGAGGTCCAGGTCCTGGACTTCGAGGTCGGCGACTCGGTCACCGTCACCGACGCCCGTTCGCCACGCTCCAGGCCACGATCAACGAGATCAACGCCGACTCGAAGAAGGTCAAGGGCCTCGTCGAGATCTTCGGCCGCGAGACCCCGGTCGAGCTGAGCTTCGACCAGATCCAGAAGAATTAGCCCCTTCTGGAACACAAGCCTCCGACCAGGTCAGGTGGCCGCTCGCGCGGTGCCTGACCTGCTCGGTTTTTGGCCGCGCACGGATACCCGTTATCGTTGTGCGGTATGCCTCCATCCGGATCATCCGGACCGGACGGCTGAAAACTCTCACTAGGACCCGGAGAGAGCAATGCCTCCCAAGAAGAAGAAGGTCACGGGGCTCATCAAGCTCCAGATCAACGCCGGTGCGGCTAACCCCGCTCCGCCGGTCGGCCCCGCGCTCGGCCAGCACGGCGTCAACATCATGGAGTTCTGCAAGGCCTACAACGCCGCGACCGAGTCGCAGCGTGGCTGGGTGATCCCGGTGGAGATCACGGTCTACGAGGACCGCTCCTTCACCTTCATCACCAAGACGCCGCCGGCCGCGAAGATGATCCTCAAGGCCGCGGGTGTCGAGAAGGGCTCGGGCGAGCCGCACAAGACCAAGGTCGCCAAGATCACCCAGGCGCAGGTCCGTGAGATCGCCACGACCAAGCTTCCCGACCTGAACGCCAACGACCTGGACGCCGCGTCGAAGATCATCGCCGGCACCGCCCGTTCCATGGGCATCACGGTCGAGGGCTGAGCCCCAGCCTCGTAGCACCTTCGTAGTCGCGGCTCCGGCCGCACGTGGCAGGGCCTGCTCGGCCCGTACCACGACTCCTCAGAACCCCCAGGAGCAGTAGTGAGCAAGCGCAGCAAGTCTCTCCGCGCTGCGGACGCCAAGATCGACCGGGAGAAGCTCTACGCCCCGCTCGAGGCCGTCCGTCTCGCCAAGGAGACCTCCACCTCCAAGTTCGACGGCACCGTCGAGATCGCCTTCCGTCTGGGTGTCGACCCGCGCAAGGCCGATCAGATGGTCCGTGGCACCGTGAACCTGCCGCACGGCACCGGCAAGACCGCCCGGGTCCTGGTCTTCGCGACCGGTGACCGTGCTGCGGCCGCAGAGGCCGCGGGCGCCGACATCGTCGGCTCCGACGAACTGATCGACGAGGTCGCGAAGGGCCGTCTGGACTTCGACGCCGTCGTCGCCACCCCGGACCTCATGGGCAAGGTCGGCCGCCTCGGCCGCGTGCTCGGTCCGCGTGGTCTGATGCCGAACCCGAAGACCGGCACCGTCACCCCCGACGTGGCCAAGGCCGTCACGGAGATCAAGGGCGGCAAGATCGAGTTCCGCGTCGACAAGCACTCGAACCTGCACTTCATCATCGGCAAGGCGTCCTTCGACGACACGCAGCTGGTGGAGAACTACGGCGCGGCCCTGGACGAGATCCTTCGTCTGAAGCCGTCCGCCGCCAAGGGTCGCTACATCAAGAAGGCCGCGATCAGCACCACGATCGGCCCCGGCATCCTGATCGACCCGAACCGCACCCGGAACCTCCTCGTCGAGGAGGACCCGGCCGCGGTCTGAACCTGACGGTTCGCCCCAGTCGGCGACGAGCCCCGCAACCTCTCGAGGTGCGGGGCTCGTCCCTTTTGCCGTACGGGTGTCAGTGCCGTGCGTTACCTTGCGAACACGGGGACTAGTTGGGGGTGAAGGTATGAAGGGCACGAAGGCGCGCCGGGCAGGCCTCTCGATCATCGCGGTGACCCTGCTGACCGGGGTGACCGCCTGCAGCTCGGGGGGCTCGGGGGGGATCCGGCGCGGACGAGGAGTCCTCCTCCTCCGCCTCGGGTGAGGGCGCCGGCACCGGCATCAGTCCGATAGCAGCCCTGCGCACCGCCGAGAAGTCCACCGACGGCGCCGACTCCGCGAAGGTCGAGTCGACCACCACCATGGGCGCGGTGATGGCGATGACGGCCGACGGCTCCCTCGGCTGGGGCGACGGTCTCACCGGCACCCTCACCATCACCTACACCGGCGGCACCATCGCCGACACCATGCGGCAGATGGGCACCACCTCGATGGAGGCCCGCTATCTGCCCGACGCGTACTACGCGCGCATGGGCGACGCCTTCGCCGAGCAGACCGGCGGCAAGCACTGGATCAAATACCCGTACGCGGCACTGGAGACCCTCGGCGGCGGCTCCGGGGCCTATCTCAAGGACCAGATGGAGAACTCCACCCCGAACCAGTCGGTGAAGCTCCTGCTGGCCTCCGGGGACGTGCGCAGGGTCGGCGAGGAGAAGGTGCGCGGCGAGCGGACCACGCACTACTCGGGCACCGTCGAGGTCGCCGACTTCGCCACCCGCAACTCCAGCCTCAGCGAGAGCCAGCTCGCCGACCTGAGGAAGCAGCTGGAGCAGGCCGGCGTCACCACGCAGACCGTCGACATCTGGGTCGACGACGAGAACCTTCTGGTCAAGAAGGTCGAGAAGGGTGAGTCGGCGAACGGCGTGTACAGCCAGACCGCCTACTACAGCGACTACGGCACCCCGGTCGACACCGAGGTGCCCCCGGCGGCCGACACCGCGGACTTCTCGGAGCTGCTCCAGCAGCAGGGGGCCGGGCCCAGGTCCTGAGGCCGGCCGCGGGAATTCACGGGACCCCACCCCCACCTCTGGGATACCTTCACACCATTCCTGTGAATCGATCAGGTGTTCACTGTGTGCTGCGTGGGGGAATGTGCATGAGGTTTTCCGTGGGTGTCCTCGGGTTGTCCGCCCTGCTCGTCACGGGCTGTGCGGCGGCTTCGGACGACACGGCGGGCGGGGGCGACGCGAAGGCCGCGGCCACTGCCGTCGCGCGAGCCGCCGAGAAGACGGAGCGGGTCGGCTCGCTGCGTTACCGGATGACCGGCCGGATGCCGGAGGAGGGGCGGCTCAGGGCCGAGGCCGCGATGGCCGTGAAGCCGCCGGCCATGAGCCTGAAGACGACGATCCTCGGCGGACCCGACAAGGGTGAGGGCGAGGTCCGCCTGGTCGACGGAATGGTGTACATAGGCAGCGACGAGGCCACCGAGGACGGCAAGCACTGGATGAAGTTCGGGGCGCCGGGCAGCTCCGACACCCCGAGCGGCGTCAAGGTCGACACCGGCCCCATGGCCGACAAGGTCCGCCGCAACCCGGCCCACGAGAGCACCTTCCTCACCGCGGCCGAGGACCTGAGGAAGACCGGCACCGAGACCGTCGACGGCGTCACCACCACGCACTACGAGGGCACGGCCACCGTCGACGAGATCAGGGCGTCGTACCAGGACGAGGCCAAGAGCGTTCGCCAGGTCCGCGAGCAGGCTCTCGCGCAGTACGAGAAGGTCGGCGTCGACGAGCTGGAGATGGAGGTCTGGATCGACGAGTCCGGCCGCACCAAGCAGCAGCGCTTCCAGGGC
This sequence comes from Streptomyces phaeoluteigriseus, assembly GCF_001896135.2. GTDB lineage: Bacteria > Actinomycetota > Actinomycetes > Streptomycetales > Streptomycetaceae > Streptomyces > Streptomyces phaeoluteigriseus. Next base: position 487,548 of record NZ_MPOH02000019.1, on the reverse strand, counting down.
CTCGGACGGAAGGGCCAGCTCGACCTCACCGTCACCTTCCTCGACTTCGACAAGCCGGTCACCGTGCAGGCCCCGCCCGCCTCGGACACCTTCGACCTGGCGGAGGAGATGAAGAAGGCCGGGCGCTGAACCGGCGCTGAACCCCCCTTACGGGCGGATTTGCTTGACGGCGACCCGTTCACGTACGCTCCTACAGAAGCCAAAGACCGCTGGTCGTTGCCGTGTGCTCGTGAGAGGACGCGGTGGCCGAAGGATCCGCTGATATGCGGACGACCCGCGCAGGTGACTGTGGTAGTGCTCCCGGACCGCGATCCGCCCCATGGATTTCGTTCGGTCGAGCCCTCGCCCCGTGCGCCTGCGCCGGGGCGTTTCGTTTGTCCCAGCCCCTTCCGAGCGGTCGTCAACACCCGGAAGGAGGCCGACGCTCATGGCAAGGCCCGACAAGGCTGCCGCGGTAGCCGAGCTCGCGGAGCAGTTCCGCAGCTCGAACGCCGCCGTGCTGACCGAGTACCGGGGTCTCACCGTGGCGCAGCTCAAGACGCTGCGTCGTTCGCTCGGTGAGAACGCCCAGTACGCCGTGGTGAAGAACACGCTGACCAAGATTGCGGCCAACGAGGCCGGGATCTCGACGCTCGACGACCTGTTCAACGGTCCGACGGCAGTTGCCTTCGTCACCGGTGACCCGGTGGAGTCGGCGAAGGGTCTTCGTGACTTCGCCAAGGACAACCCGAACCTCGTCATCAAGGGCGGTGTCCTTGACGGCAAGGCGCTGTCCGCCGACGAGATCAAGAAGCTTGCGGACCTCGAGTCCCGCGAGGTTCTGCTCTCCAAGCTGGCGGGTGCCTTCAAGGGCAAGCAGTCCCAGGCTGCTCAGCTCTTCCAGGCGCTTCCCTCGAAGCTCGTCCGCACCGTGGACGCCCTTCGCGCCAAGCAGGCGGAGCAGGGCGGTGCCGAGTAATTCGGCTCGCGCAGTGACCGCCGCCTGAGGCAGTGGTCTTAGCGGGCCGAACGTACGCCCGCCGAACAAGTACATCGGCACCAGCCGAATTAGTGGAAGGATCGCCCACCATGGCGAAGCTCAGCCAGGAAGACCTGCTCGCGCAGTTCGAGGAGATGACCCTCATCGAGCTCTCCGAGTTCGTGAAGGCCTTCGAGGACAAGTTCGACGTCACCGCCGCCGCCGCGGTCGCCGTTGCGGGCCCGGCCGGTCCGGCCGCCGTCGAGGCCGTCGAGGAGCAGGACGAGTTCGACGTCATCCTCACCGGTGCCGGCGAGAAGAAGATCCAGGTCATCAAGGTCGTGCGTGAGCTGACCTCCCTGGGTCTCAAGGAGGCCAAGGACCTCGTGGACGGCGCTCCGAAGCCGGTCCTCGAGAAGGTCGCCAAGGAGGCCGCCGAGAAGGCCGCCGAGTCCCTCAAGGCCGCCGGCGCCTCGGTCGAGGTCAAGTAACACCCCGCGGTCGGCGACGACCGCAGCGTCGGCCGAAACAGTCCCCTCGGGGCTGTAACGCTGACGCACCGAAGAGCGATCATCCATTCGGGTGGTCGCTCTTCGGCGTTGTCGGGGGCCCGGCCACGGTTACCTTGCACCTGAGTTCGCGAGGGGTATGGTGATCTTCGTCGTGTAGCCGGGCGGCCGCCGTTCCGGGCATGGGGGCCTTGACGAACCGCACGCGGCGCGCAATTCTCAGGACGCGTCGTCACAAGGATCCGAATCCGAGGCATGGATCGACGACGAAGAGGGCAGTATCACCGTGCGTTGAGACAACGTGCGTTGAGGGCAACCGGACCGAGGGCGTTGAGAGCTACGAGGGTCTCGAAAAACCCGCACTGGACATCAGTGTGCCAAGTGGCTACACTGACCCTTTGCGCTGCCTGTTAGCTGCCCCCTGCCCGTCACCAGGGGCATGCCCTCGCCCGAACATCGATGACTGACCCTCTCTGACCCGGCCTTTCGGCCGATCCGGGGAAGTCCGTCTCGTTGTGTGGGGGAGGAGCCGGTACGCGCGTAGTGAGTCCGAGCCCTCGGAAGGACCCCCTCTTGGCCGCCTCGCGCAATGCCTCGACCGCGAATACGAACAATGCTGCCAGCACTGCCCCGCTGCGCATCTCCTTTGCAAAGATCAAGGAGCCCCTCGAGGTTCCGAACCTTCTCGCCCTGCAAACCGAGAGCTTCGACTGGCTGCTCGGCAACGAAGCGTGGAAGGCTCGCGTCGAGGAGGCTCTCGAGAACGGTCAGGACGTCCCCACCAAGTCCGGCCTCGAGGAGATCTTCGAGGAGATCTCCCCGATCGAGGACTTCTCCGGGTCGATGTCGCTGACCTTCCGCGACCACCGTTTCGAGCCGCCGAAGAACAGCATCGACGAGTGCAAGGACCGTGACTTCACGTACGCGGCCCCGCTCTTCGTGACGGCCGAGTTCACGAACAACGAGACCGGCGAGATCAAGTCCCAGACGGTCTTCATGGGCGACTTCCCGCTCATGACCAACAAGGGCACCTTCGTCATCAACGGCACCGAGCGTGTCGTCGTGTCGCAGCTGGTCCGCTCGCCCGGTGTCTACTTCGACTCCTCCATCGACAAGACGTCCGACAAGGACATCTTCTCCGCCAAGATCATCCCGTCCCGGGGTGCCTGGCTGGAGATGGAGATCGACAAGCGCGACATGGTCGGTGTCCGCATCGACCGCAAGCGCAAGCAGTCCGTCACCGTCCTCCTGAAGGCTCTCGGCTGGACCACCGAGCAGATCCTCGAGGAGTTCGGCGAGTACGAGTCGATGCGCGCCACCCTGGAGAAGGACCACACCCAGGGTCAGGACGACGCGCTCCTGGACATCTACCGCAAGCTGCGCCCGGGCGAGCCCCCGACCCGCGAGGCCGCTCAGACGCTGCTCGAGAACCTCTACTTCAACCCCAAGCGCTACGACCTCGCGAAGGTCGGCCGCTACAAGGTGAACAAGAAGCTCGGCGCGGAAGAGCCGCTGGACGCCGGTGTGCTCACCACCGACGACATCATCGCCACGATCAAGTACCTGGTGAAGCTGCACGCCGGTGAGACCGAGACGCTCGGCGAGTCGGGCCGCTCGATCATGGTCGAGACCGACGACATCGACCACTTCGGCAACCGCCGCATCCGCAGCGTCGGCGAGCTGATCCAGAACCAGGTCCGTACGGGTCTCGCCCGTATGGAACGGGTCGTGCGTGAGCGCATGACCACCCAGGACGTCGAGGCGATCACGCCGCAGACCCTGATCAACATCCGGCCGGTCGTCGCCTCCATCAAGGAGTTCTTCGGCACCAGCCAGCTGTCCCAGTTCATGGACCAGAACAACCCGCTGTCGGGTCTGACGCACAAGCGTCGTCTCAACGCGCTCGGCCCGGGTGGTCTGTCCCGTGAGCGGGCCGGCTTCGAGGTCCGTGACGTTCACCCCTCGCACTACGGCCGCATGTGCCCGATCGAGACGCCGGAAGGCCCGAACATCGGCCTGATCGGCTCGCTCGCCTCGTACGGCCGGATCAACCCGTTCGGTTTCATCGAGACCCCGTACCGCAAGGTCACCGGCGGTGTCGTCACCGACGAGGTCGACTACCTCACGGCCGACGAAGAGGACCGGTTCGTCATCGCGCAGGCCAACGCGCCGCTCAATGACGACTTCCAGTTCGAGGAGGCCCGCGTCCTGGTCCGCCGTCGTGGCGGTGAGGTCGACTACGTCCCCGGTGACGACGTCGACTACATGGACGTCTCCCCGCGCCAGATGGTGTCGTCGCGACCGCCATGATCCCGTTCCTCGAGCACGACGACGCCAACCGTGCCCTCATGGGCGCGAACATGATGCGTCAGGCGGTGCCGCTGATCAAGTCCGAGGCCCCGCTGGTCGGCACCGGCATGGAGTACCGCTCCGCCGTCGACGCCGGCGACGTGGTCAGGGCCGAGAAGGACGGTGTGGTCCAGGAGGTCTCCGCGGACTACATCACCACGGCCAACGACGACGGCACGTACATCACGTACCGCCTGGCCAAGTTCTCCCGGTCCAACCAGGGCACCTCGGTCAACCAGAAGGTCATCGTCAACGAGGGTGACCACGTGATCACGGCCAGGTCCTGGCCGACGGTCCCGCCACCGAGAACGGCGAGATGGCGCTGGGCAAGAACCTGCTCGTGGCGTTCATGCCGTGGGAGGGTCACAACTACGAGGACGCGATCATCCTGTCGCAGCGCCTCGTGCAGGACGACGTCCTCTCCTCGATCCACATCGAGGAGCACGAGGTCGACGCCCGTGACACCAAGCTCGGCCCCGAGGAGATCACCCGGGACATCCCGAACGTCTCCGAGGAGGTCCTCGCCGACCTCGACGAGCGCGGCATCATCCGGATCGGTGCCGAGGTCGTCGCCGGCGACATCCTCGTCGGCAAGGTCACGCCCAAGGGCGAGACCGAGCTGACCCCCGAGGAGCGCCTGCTCCGCGCGATCTTCGGTGAGAAGGCGCGCGAAGTGCGCGACACCTCGCTGAAGGTGCCGCACGGTGAGATCGGCAAGGTCATCGGCGTCCGCGTCTTCGACCGTGAAGAGGGCGACGAGCTGCCGCCGGGCGTGAACCAGCTGGTTCGCGTCTACGTGGCGCAGAAGCGCAAGATCACGGACGGTGACAAGCTCGCCGGCCGCCACGGCAACAAGGGTGTCATCTCGAAGATCCTGCCGATCGAGGACATGCCGTTCCTGGAGGACGGCACCCCGGTCGACATCATCCTCAACCCGCTCGGTGTGCCGTCCCGAATGAACCCGGGACAGGTTCTGGAGATCCACCTCGGCTGGCTCGCCAGCCGCGGCTGGGACGTCTCCGGTCTCGCGGAGGACTGGGCCCAGCGGCTCCAGTCGATCGGCGCCGACAGCGTCGCCCCCGGCACCAACGTCGCCACCCCGGTGTTCGACGGCGCCCGCGAGGACGAGCTGACCGGTCTGCTCCAGCACACCATCCCGAACCGCGACGGCGAGCGCATGGTGCTCCCGTCCGGCAAGGCCCCGCTGTTCGACGGCCGCTCGGGTGAGCCGTTCCCGGAGCCGATCTCGGTCGGCTACATGTACATCCTCAAGCTCCACCACCTGGTCGACGACAAGCTGCACGCCCGTTCGACCGGTCCGTACTCGATGATCACCAGCAGCCGCTGGGTGGTAAGGCCCAGTTCGGTGGCCAGCGCTTCGGTGAGATGGAGGTGTGGGCGCTGGAGGCTTATGGCGCCGCGTACGCCCTCCAGGAGCTGCTGACCATCAAGTCCGACGACGTGACCGGCCGCGTGAAGGTCTACGAGGCCATCGTCAAGGGCGAGAACATCCCCGAGCCCGGCATCCCCGAGTCCTTCAAGGTGCTCATCAAGGAGATGCAGTCCCTGTGCCTCAACGTGGAGGTGCTGTCCTCGGACGGCATGTCCATCGAGATGCGCGACACCGACGAGGACGTCTTCCGCGCGGCGGAAGAGCTCGGCATCGACCTGTCCCGGCGTGAGCCGAGCAGCGTCGAAGAGGTCTGACGGGAGTTTCGGCGGCCTTCGACAGAAGGCCGCCGGCCCCAGGACCCCCGTTTCAGACCCCTAAGACTTACAACCCTGAGAGGGATTGACGCATAGTGCTCGACGTCAACTTCTTCGATGAGCTCCGGATCGGTCTGGCCACCGCTGACGACATCCGTCAGTGGAGCCACGGCGAGGTCAAGAAGCCCGAGACCATCAACTACCGCACGCTCAAGCCCGAAAAGGACGGACTCTTCTGCGAGAAGATCTTCGGTCCGACCCGGGACTGGGAGTGCTACTGCGGCAAGTACAAGCGTGTCCGCTTCAAGGGCATCATCTGTGAGCGCTGCGGCGTCGAGGTGACCCGCGCCAAGGTGCGCCGTGAGCGGATGGGCCACATCGAGCTTGCCGCTCCCGTCACGCACATCTGGTACTTCAAGGGTGTCCCGAGCCGTCTGGGCTACCTGCTCGACCTGGCTCCGAAGGACCTCGAGAAGGTCATCTACTTCGCGGCGTACATGATCACGTACGTCGACGAGGAGCGCCGCACGCGTGACCTGCCCTCGCTGGAGGCGCACGTCTCCGTCGAGCGTCAGCAGGTCGAGAACCGCCGGGACTCCGACCTGGAGGCCCGCGCCAAGAAGCTCGAGACCGACCTGGCCGAGCTCGAGGCCGAGGGCGCCAAGGCCGACGTGCGCCGCAAGGTGCGCGAAGGCGCCGAGCGGGAGATGAAGCAGCTGCGCGACCGCGCCCAGCGCGAGATCGACCGTCTCGACGAGGTGTGGACCCGCTTCAAGAACCTCAAGGTCCAGGACCTCGAGGGCGACGAGCTGCTCTACCGCGAGCTGCGCGACCGCTTCGGCACGTACTTCGACGGTTCGATGGGTGCCGCGGCGCTGCAGAAGCGCCTGGAGTCCTTCGACCTCGACGAAGAGGCCGAGAAGCTCCGCGAGATCATCCGTACCGGCAAGGGCCAGAAGAAGACCCGTGCGCTCAAGCGCCTCAAGGTCGTCTCCGCGTTCCTCCAGACCAGCAACAGCCCCAAGGGCATGGTGCTGGACTGCGTGCCGGTCATCCCGCCGGACCTGCGTCCGATGGTGCAGCTGGACGGTGGCCGCTTCGCGACCTCCGACCTGAACGACCTGTACCGCCGTGTCATCAACCGCAACAACCGCCTGAAGCGCCTTCTCGACCTCGGTGCGCCCGAGATCATCGTGAACAACGAGAAGCGCATGCTCCAGGAGGCGGTCGACGCCCTCTTCGACAACGGCCGTCGTGGTCGCCCGGTCACGGGCCCCGGCAACCGTCCGCTGAAGTCCCTCAGCGACATGCTGAAGGGCAAGCAGGGTCGATTCCGTCAGAACCTGCTCGGCAAGCGTGTGGACTACTCCGCGCGTTCCGTGATCGTCGTCGGTCCGCAGCTGAAGCTCCACCAGTGCGGTCTGCCGAAGGCGATGGCGCTGGAGCTCTTCAAGCCGTTCGTGATGAAGCGCCTGGTCGACCTGAACCACGCGCAGAACATCAAGTCGGCCAAGCGCATGGTCGAGCGCGGCCGCACCGTGGTGTACGACGTCCTCGAAGAGGTCATCGCCGAGCACCCGGTGCTGCTGAACCGTGCGCCCACCCTGCACCGCCTCGGCATCCAGGCCTTCGAGCCGCAGCTGGTCGAGGGCAAGGCCATCCAGATCCACCCGCTCGTCTGCACCGCGTTCAACGCGGACTTCGACGGTGACCAGATGGCCGTGCACCTTCCGCTCTCCGCGGAGGCGCAGGCCGAGGCCCGCATCCTGATGCTGTCCTCGAACAACATCCTCAAGCCCGCCGACGGCCGTCCGGTGACGATGCCGACCCAGGACATGGTCCTCGGTCTGTTCTTCCTCACCACCGACGGCGCCCTGCGCGACGTCAAGGGCGAGGAGCGTTCCTTCTCGTCCGTCGCCGAGGCGATCATGGCGTTCGACGCCGGCGAGCTGTCGCTGCAGTCGCGCGTGGACATCCGCTTCCCGGTGGGCACCATCCCGCCGCGCGGCTGGACCCCGCCGGCGCAGGAGGAGGGCGAGCCGGAGTGGCAGCAGGGTGACTCGTTCCGTCTGCGGACGACCCTGGGCCGCGCGCTCTTCAACGAGCTGCTGCCCGAGGACTACCCGTTCGTCGACTACGAGGTCGGCAAGAAGCAGCTCTCGGAGATCGTCAACGACCTCGCCGAGCGCTACCCCAAGGTCATCGTGGCGGCGACGCTCGACAACCTGAAGGCGTCCGGCTTCTTCTGGGCGACCCGTTCCGGCGTCACCGTGGCCATCTCCGACATCGTCGTTCCCGACGCGAAGCGCGCGATCGTCAAGGGCTACGAGGCGCTGGACGAGAAGGTCCAGAAGCAGTACGAGCGCGGTCTGATCACCAAGGAAGAGCGCACGCAGGAGCTCATCGCGATCTGGACCAAGGCGACCAACGAGGTCGCCGAGGCGATGAACGCGAACTTCCCGAAGACCAACCCGGTCTCGATGATGGTCAACTCGGGTGCCCGCGGAAACATGATGCAGATGCGTCAGATCGCCGGTATGCGTGGTCTGGTGTCGAACGCGAAGAACGAGACCATCCCGCGTCCGATCAAGGCCTCCTTCCGTGAGGGCCTGTCCGTGCTGGAGTACTTCATCTCCACCCACGGTGCCCGTAAGGGTCTGGCGGACACCGCCCTGCGTACCGCCGACTCGGGTTACCTCACCCGTCGTCTGGTGGACGTCTCGCAGGACGTCATCATCCGCGAGGAGGACTGCGGCACCGAGCGCGGCCTCAAGCTGGCCATCGCCGAGCGCGGCGAGGACGGTGTGCTGCGCAAGGCGGACAACGCCGAGACCAGCGTGTACGCGCGCTGCCTCGCCGAGGACATCGTCGTCGACGGCAAGGTGCTCGCCCCGGCGGGCGTCGACCTCGGTGACGTCCTCATCGACCAGCTGGTCAAGGCCGGCATCGAGGAGGTCAAGACCCGCTCGGTCCTGACCTGCGAGTCCGCCGTCGGCACCTGCGCCATGTGCTACGGCCGTTCGCTGGCCACCGGCAAGCTGGTCGACATCGGTGAGGCGGTCGGCATCATCGCCGCCCAGTCCATCGGTGAGCCCGGTACCCAGCTGACGATGCGTACCTTCCACACCGGTGGTGTGGCCGGTGACGACATCACCCAGGGTCTGCCGCGTGTCGTCGAGCTCTTCGAGGCCCGTACCCCGAAGGGTGTCGCCCCGATCTCCGAGGCCTCCGGCCGCGTGCGGATCGAGGAGACCGAGAAGACCAAGAAGATCGTCATCACGCCGGACGACGGCAGCGACGAGACGGCGTTCCCGATCTCGAAGCGTTCCCGTCTGAAGGTCGAGGAGGGCGAGCACGTCGAGGTGGGCCAGCAGCTCACCGTGGGTACCCAGAACCCGCACGACGTGCTGCGCATCCTGGGCCAGCGTGCCGTCCAGGTCCACCTGGTGGCCGAGGTCCAGCGGGTGTACAACTCGCAGGGTGTGTCGATCCACGACAAGCACATCGAGATCATCATCCGGCAGATGCTCCGCCGCGTGACGATCATCGAGTCCGGCGATGCCGAGCTGCTGCCCGGCGAGCTGGTCGAGCGCTCGAAGTTCGAGACCGAGAACCGTCGTGTGGTGCAGGAGGGCGGTCACCCGGCCTCCGGTCGTCCGCAGCTCATGGGTATCACCAAGGCCTCGCTGGCCACGGAGTCCTGGCTGTCGGCGGCGTCCTTCCAGGAGACGACCAGGGTTCTGACGGACGCGGCGATCAACGCCAAGTCCGACTCCCTGATCGGCCTCAAGGAGAACGTCATCATCGGTAAGCTCATCCCGGCCGGTACGGGTCTGTCCCGTTACCGCAACATCCGGGTCGAGCCGACCGAGGAGGCCAAGGCCGCGATGTACTCGGCCGTCGGCTACGACGACATCGACTACTCGCCCTTCGGCACCGGCTCCGGCCAGGCCGTCCCGCTGGAGGACTACGACTACGGTCCGTACAACCAGTAAGGCGTACGTCTGAAGCACTGAAGGGCGGTCACCCGTGCGGGTGGCCGCCCTTCGGCGCGCCTTGCGGCCGTACGCGGTGCTGTGGCCCCGGTGTGGCCCCGGGACGGCGCACCGGCCCCCTGGCAGCCCCCACGGGATCCCCGGCCCGCTCGCGGTCTCTCATGGCTTCCGCCCGCGGCAACGCGATGCGCTCGGGTCGGTGGGGAACCATCGCGGGACGCCGAGCGTAGGAGAATGATGGGAGGCAGTTCACGCCGAGCGGGGGAGGTGTCCGTGTCGTATCCGTCGCCATGGCAGCCGTGGCAGGGCCAGAGCGGTCCGCCGATGCTGGCCGCCCACGCGGACCGGGAGCGCACCGTCGACGTCCTCAGAGCGGGTTTCGCCGAGGGCCGGCTCCAGCAGTCGGAGTTCGAGCGGAGGGTGGCGCGGGCGTACGAGGCCCGCACGGTCGGGGAGCTGTCCCTGATCGTCGCCGACCTGCCGCAGGGCCCCGTCGCCGTGCAGCCGTCCGTCCCGCAGCCGCACGGCTATCCGTCGCAGATTCCGCGGACCTTCCTGCCCGCCCCGCCGCCGACGAACGGCAAGGCGGTCGGCTCCATGGTCTGCGGTGTCCTCACCACGATGACGATGGGCCTCACCGGCATCCCCGCGGTGATCCTCGGGCACTCGGCCAGAGCAGAGATCCGCCGCTCCGGCGAGGGCGGCGAGGGCTTCGCCATGGCCGGCCTCGTCCTGGGCTGGCTGTCGGTGGCGGGCTGGGCGGTCTTCCTGGCCGTCCTGTTCCTGGCTGCGGTCGCGTAGCGGGGGAGCGGGCGGACCTGGCTGGGCCCACTGCCCGGCCGGGCCCACTGCCCGACCGGGCCCGCCCGCTCCCCGCTACGGGATGCCCAGCTCGAACATGACGTAGTGCGCGTACCACCCCGAGGCCACCGCCGCCGTGGTGAAGAACACCGTCAGACTCGGCCACTTCAGCCGGCCCATCGCCGCCGCGGGAGCCAGGAGCAGCGGGAAGCAGGGCAGCAGGTAGCGCGGGGTGTTGCCGAACATCTGCTGGGTGCCCAGCACGGTCACGATGCTCGCCAGGGTGTACGCGACCAGCACCAGTGGCGGCTTCTTCCGCAGCATCAGCGCGATCAGGAACGGCAGGGCCAGCACCACCTGGACGGCGATGAGGTCGGGGACGGAGAAGGCGAACAGGTAGTTGTGGTGGCCGACGGCCGTGTTGCCCAGCACGTCGAGGGTGTAGGCACCGAAGTCGAAGTAGTGCGCCCAGCCCTCGCGCTGGAGTGTGAAGTACGCCGTCGGATCGTCCATGCTGAGGCCGACCCAGGCGACATAGGTGAGCAGCCCGAGCGGCGCGGCGACCATGGCGTACACCGGCCCCGCCACGCCGTGTTCCCGTCTGCTGTCGCGCCGGGCGAGTGTCACCAGCGCGGCGAGCCCGACCGCGCCGATCAGCGCGGCGGAGGTGGGCCGGTTCAGTCCGGCCACGAAGGCGAGGAGTCCGGCCGCCAGCCAGCGGCCCTTCATCACGCTGTGGCAGCACCAGGCGGCGATGGCCACGAACAGGGACTCCGAGTACACCGCCCACTCGACTCCGGCGCCGGGCACGACCGCCCACAGCCCGGCGGCGATCGTGCCGGCCCGCACGCCCGCGAGGGTGGAGACGACGGCGTAGATCCCGGCGGCGGCGACGAAGGACGCGAGCACCGAGACGAGGATCCCGGACCCGAACAGGCCGAGCCCGGTGACTTCGGACACCCCCCGGATCAGCCCCGGGTACAGCGGGAAGAACGCGACGGAGTTCTGCTTGACGGTGAACAGCCCGCCCGGGTCGAGCCGTTCCAGGGGCCGCGGGTCGTACCCCTTCTCGGCGACCTGGAGGTACCACCAGCCGTCCCAGGTGGCGAGCACGTCCCACCAGTGGGCGCCGCCGCCGAAGCGGGGCTGCTTCTCCCGGTAGTCGCCGGCGGCCTCCAGCAGAAGCGCGAAGACGGTCAGCCCGACCAGCTTCGTGACGCCGTACAGGAGCAGCGGGGCACGGTACGGTCGTAGACCATCCGGCAGTGCGAGTCGGCGCGTCATCCGTGGCCGCTCCCGCTGTCCGTCCGGCTCACCGGGCTCGTCGGGCATCGCGGCGTCCGTCGCCGCGTCGCTGCGGGCCGTGCTCATGACTGGGGTCCCCCCTCGGACGACCGGCCTGAGCCAGGCGCGCGACCGCTGTCCGGATGATCGTGAAGTGTGGTCATAAGATCGCAACAGCGTCGCACATGTGCGTCACAGCTTGGGGGAGGACGGGTGCCTGAAGCGCCGGACACCACGGCGGCGGCGACCGTCCTGTCGGTCGTCGTACCCATGTACAACGAGGAAGAGGTCCTTCCCGCGCTGGTGAGCAGGCTGCGCCCGGTCCTCGCCGGGCTGGGCGTCGCCTACGAGGTCGTCGCCGTCGACGACGGCAGCACCGACCGCACCGGCGAACTGCTCGCCGCGTTCCGCCTCGGCTGGCCCGAGCTGCGCGTGATCGGTCTGCGCCGGAACTCGGGCCACCAGGCCGCCCTGACCGCCGGCCTGGACCGGGCGCACGGCGCGTACGTGGTGAGCCTGGACGCCGACCTCCAGGACCCGCCCGAGAAGATCCCCGAGATGCTGGACCTGGCCCGCGCCGAGGGCCTCGACATCGTCTACGGCATCCGGGCCGACCGGGCCAGCGACACCGGCTTCAAGCGGTGGACCGCCGGCCTGTACTACCGGCTCGTCCGCCGCCTGGCCGGCCCCTCCGTGCCCGCCCAGGCCGGGGACTTCCGGCTGCTCAGCCGGGCCGCGGTCGACGCGCTCAAGGCCCTGCCGGACCAGCAGCGCGTCTACCGCCTGCTGGTGCCCTGGCTCGGCTTCCCCAGCGGCCGGGTCACCTACGAGCGCGCCCCGCGCCCGGCCGGCCGCAGCAAGTACCCGCTGGGCCGGATGATCCGCCTCGCGGTGGACAGCGTCACCGGCTTCTCCGCGGCCCCCCTGCGCATCGCCACCTGGCTCGGCGGCTTCGCCTTCCTGGTCTGTCTGACCCTGATGGTCTACACGCTCGGCGCACATGCCCTGGAACACACCGTCCCCGGCTGGACCTCCCTGTTCACCGGCGTGCTGTTCATCGGCGCGGTCCAGCTGGTCTGCGTGGGCCTGCTCGGCGAGTACGTGGGCCGCATCTATACGGCCGTACAGAACCGTCCTACGTACTTCATCGGTCATGACACCGCGCACGGGGGGACCGAGGGCCGGGTGCCCGCGCCCGGCGCCGGACATGACGCGGCTCACGCAGGGGCCGCGATTCCGCCGCCCGCGGAGGCCGGAACCCCGCTACCACAAGGGTTCCCGGGGATGCGGACGTAGCCTCGGTGTGTCGGCGCCGCCGCCTTTGTTTTGACCGAAGTGATTGCGCTGGGTACGCTCAGACCTTGTGCCTGGGGTGTGCCCTGGCCCTCGTGCGTGCCTTCAACCGCACAGGGGCCTGAAAAGCGGCCACCGCAATCCGCGCCCCTTCCTGCCTCGCGGCGGAAGTCCGCGGTATTCGACACACCCGACCGCGTGGGTCGGCGACGTTCCAGGTTAGCTTCACATTCGGCACACAGAAACCGGAGAAGTAGTGCCTACGATCCAGCAGCTGGTCCGGAAGGGCCGGCAGGACAAGGTCGAGAAGAACAAGACGCCCGCACTCGAGGGTTCCCCTCAGCGTCGCGGCGTCTGCACGCGTGTGTTCACGACCACCCCGAAGAAGCCGAACTCGGCCCTGCGTAAGGTCGCGCGTGTGCGTCTGACCAGCGGGATCGAGGTCACTGCTTACATTCCGGGTGAGGGACACAACCTGCAGGAGCACTCCATCGTGCTCGTGCGTGGTGGCCGTGTGAAGGACCTGCCGGGTGTTCGTTACAAGATCATTCGCGGCTCCCTCGACACCCAGGGTGTCAAGAACCGCAAGCAGGCCCGCAGCCGCTACGGCGCCAAGAAGGAGAAGTAAGACATGCCTCGTAAGGGCCCTGCCCCGAAGCGCCCGGTCATCATCGACCCGGTCTACGGTTCTCCTCTTGTCACGTCGCTCATCAACAAGGTGCTGCTGAACGGCAAGCGCTCCACCGCCGAGCGCATCGTCTACGGTGCCATGGAGGGCCTCCGCGAGAAGACCGGCAACGACCCGGTCATCACGCTGAAGCGCGCTCTCGAGAACATCAAGCCGACCATCGAGGTCAAGTCCCGCCGTGTCGGTGGCGCGACCTACCAGGTCCCGGTCGAGGTCAAGCCCGGCCGCGCGAGCACCCTGGCGCTCCGCTGGCTCGTCGGCTACTCCCGCGCCCGTCGCGAGAAGACCATGACCGAGCGTCTGCTCAACGAGCTGCTCGACGCCTCCAACGGCCTCGGCGCCGCTGTGAAGAAGCGCGAGGACACCCACAAGATGGCCGAGTCCAACAAGGCCTTCGCGCACTACCGCTGGTAGTCGCTACCCACATCGAGACCGAGAGAAGACGAAAGCCTTATGGCTACCACTTCACTTGACCTGGCCAAGGTCCGCAACATCGGGATCATGGCCCACATCGACGCGGGCAAGACGACCACCACCGAGCGGATCCTGTTCTACACCGGTGTGTCTTACAAGATCGGTGAGGTCCACGACGGCGCTGCCACCATGGACTGGATGGAGCAGGAGCAGGAGCGTGGCATCACGATCACGTCCGCTGCCACCACCTGTCACTGGCCGCTGGCCGACGTCGACCACACCATCAACATCATCGACACCCCGGGCCACGTCGACTTCACCGTCGAGGTGGAGCGTTCGCTGCGCGTGCTCGACGGTGCCGTGACGGTGTTCGACGGCGTCGCCGGTGTGGAGCCCCAGTCCGAGACCGTGTGGCGTCAGGCGGACCGCTACGGCGTCCCCCGCATCTGCTTCGTCAACAAGCTCGACCGGACCGGTGCCGAGTTCCACCGCTGCGTCGACATGATCAGCAACCGCCTCGGCGCTCAGCCGATCGTCATGCAGCTCCCGATCGGTGCCGAGGCGGACTTCAAGGGCGTCGTCGACCTGGTCACGATGAAGGCGTTCGTGTGGTCCGCCGAGGCCACCAAGGGCGAGATGTACGACATCGTCGACATCCCGGCCACGCACACCGAGGCTGCCGAGGAGTACCGCGGCAAGCTCATCGAGGCCGTCGCCGAGAACGACGAAGAGATCATGGAGCTGTACCTCGAGGGCACCGAGCCCACCGAGGAGCAGCTGTACGCCGCGATCCGTCGCATCACCATCGCGTCCGGCAAGTCCAACGACGTCACGGTCACCCCGGTGTTCTGTGGCACCGCGTTCAAGAACAAGGGTGTTCAGCCCCTGCTCGACGCGGTCGTGCGCTACCTGCCCTCTCCGCTCGACGTCGAGGCCATCGAGGGCCACGACGTCAAGGACCCGGAGCTGGTCGTCAAGCGCAAGCCGTCCGACGACGAGCCGCTGTCGGCGCTCGCGTTCAAGATCATGAGCGACCCGCACCTGGGCAAGCTCACCTTCGTCCGGGTCTACTCGGGCCGCCTGGAGTCCGGCACCGCCGTGCTGAACTCCGTCAAGGGCAAGAAGGAGCGCATCGGCAAGATCTACCGCATGCACGCGAACAAGCGTGAGGAGATCGCGGCGGTCGGCGCCGGCGACATCGTCGCCGTCATGGGTCTGAAGCAGACCACGACCGGTGAGACGCTGTGCGACGACAAGGCGCCGGTCATCCTGGAGTCCATGGACTTCCCGGCCCCGGTCATCCAGGTCGCCATCGAGCCCAAGTCCAAGGGTGACCAGGAGAAGCTGGGTGTCGCCATCCAGCGTCTCGCGGAGGAGGACCCCTCCTTCCAGGTCCACTCGGACGAGGAGACCGGCCAGACCATCATCGGTGGCATGGGCGAGCTGCACCTCGAGGTGCTGGTCGACCGTATGCGCCGTGAGTTCAAGGTCGAGGCCAACGTCGGCAAGCCGCAGGTCGCGTACCGCGAGACCATCCGCAAGGCGGTCGACCGGCTCGACTACACGCACAAGAAGCAGACCGGTGGCACCGGCCAGTTCGCCAAGGTGCAGATCGCGATCGAGCCGATCGAGGGCGGCGACGCCTCGTACGAGTTCGTGAACAAGGTGACCGGTGGCCGTATCCCGAAGGAGTACATCCCTTCGGTGGACGCCGGTGCGCAGGAGGCCATGCAGTTCGGCATCCTCGCCGGTTACGAGATGACCGGCGTGCGCGTCATCCTGCTCGACGGTGGCTACCACGAGGTGGACTCCTCCGAGCTGGCCTTCAAGATCGCCGGTTCGCAGGCCTTCAAGGAGGCCGCCCGCAAGGCCAGCCCCGTGCTGCTCGAGCCGATGATGGCCGTCGAGGTCACCACGCCCGAGGACTACATGGGCGAGGTCATCGGCGACATCAACTCCCGCCGTGGCCAGATCCAGGCCATGGAGGAGCGTGCCGGCGCTCGCGTCGTGAAGGGCCTCGTGCCCCTCTCGGAGATGTTCGGCTACGTCGGAGACCTCCGCAGCAAGACCTCGGGTCGCGCAAGCTACTCGATGCAGTTCGACTCCTACGCCGAGGTTCCCCGGAACGTCGCCGAGGAGATCATCGCGAAGGCCAAGGGCGAGTAACGCACTCCGTTTTCACGCCGTAGGCTTGACTCCGGAGCCTCTGGGGGCAAACGGCCGCATTTCCGGCCGTTCGCCCCTGGGCCCGGGCATACCAGCAAAGATCACCCTGGCGCCGATGAAGTAGGCGTACCAGAACCACTCCCAGGAGGACCCCCGTGGCGAAGGCGAAGTTCGAGCGGACTAAGCCGCACGTCAACATCGGCACCATCGGTCACATCGACCACGGTAAGACGACCCTCACGGCCGCCATTACCAAGGTGCTGCACGACAAGTACCCGGACCTGAACGAGGCTTCGGCCTTCGACCAGATCGACAAGGCTCCCGAAGAGCGTCAGCGCGGTATCACCATCTCCATCGCGCACGTCGAGTACCAGACGGAGACGCGTCACTACGCGCACGTCGACTGCCCGGGTCACGCGGACTACATCAAGAACATGATCACCGGTGCGGCCCAGATGGACGGCGCCATCCTCGTGGTCGCCGCCACCGACGGCCCGATGCCGCAGACCAAGGAGCACGTGCTCCTGGCCCGCCAGGTCGGCGTTCCGTACATCGTCGTCGCCCTGAACAAGGCCGACATGGTGGACGACGAGGAGATCCTGGAGCTCGTCGAGCTCGAGGTGCGTGAGCTCCTCTCCGAGTACGAGTTCCCGGGCGACGACCTTCCGGTCGTCAAGGTGTCCGCTCTCAAGGCGCTCGAGGGCGACCCGGAGTGGGCCCAGACCGTCCTCGACCTGATGCAGGCCGTCGACGAGTCGATCCCGGAGCCGGAGCGCGACGTCGACAAGCCGTTCCTCATGCCGATCGAGGACGTCTTCACGATCACCGGTCGCGGTACGGTCGTCACCGGCCGTATCGAGCGTGGTGTCCTGAAGGTCAACGAGACCGTCGACATCATCGGCATCAAGACCGAGAAGACCACCACCACGGTCACCGGTATCGAGATGTTCCGCAAGCTGCTCGACGAGGGCCAGGCCGGTGAGAACGTCGGTCTGCTGCTCCGCGGCATCAAGCGCGAGGACGTCGAGCGCGGCCAGGTCATCATCAAGCCGGGTTCGGTCACCCCGCACACCGAGTTCGAGGCGCAGGCGTACATCCTGTCCAAGGACGAGGGCGGCCGTCACACGCCGTTCTTCAACAACTACCGCCCGCAGTTCTACTTCCGTACGACGGACGTGACCGGCGTCGTGACCCTCCCCGAGGGCACCGAGATGGTCATGCCGGGCGACAACACCGAGATGACGGTGGCGCTGATCCAGCCCATCGCCATGGAGGAGGGCCTGAAGTTCGCCATCCGTGAGGGTGGCCGGACCGTGGGCGCCGGCCAGGTCATCAAGATCACCAAGTGATTTTGACCTGGTAGCTCCGACTGCGAGCACCTGAGAGGGCCCGTACGACTTCGGTCGTACGGGCCCTTTCGCGTGCCCGGAGCGTTGGGGGAGGGCGTTGGGGAGGGCGTCGGGGGAGGAGCGTCGGCGGGAGGGTGCTGATGGATGTGCGACAGGTGAACCGTGGACAAACGTTCTGGTGTGTGACCTGTGAGGTGCTTGTCGCCGCCGTAGCCTGACTCGTCGGACCCCCCGACGAGGATGACTGGCTTGTCTCTCATACGCGGCGCGCAGCCGCTTCCCCCGCTCGCCGTGCAGATCCCGCTCACCGACGCCCCGCGCGGCCGCGAGCGGCGTCCCCGCCTCTACGCCCTGGACGGCATCCGCCTGCTGGCCGCGCTGCTGGTCGCGCTCCACCACTTCGCGGGCACCGACCGGGTGGACCGGCCCGGCAACCTGATCTGGGACCGCCCGGTCTCCGAGATCATGCCGACGGTGTTCCACGTGGCGACGTACGGCTGGATCGGCGTGGAGATCTTCTTCGTCATCAGCGGCTTCGTGATCTGCATGTCCTGCTGGGGCCGGACTCCCCGTCAGTTCTTCGTCTCCCGCGTGATCCGGCTCTACCCGGCGTACTGGTTCGCGGTCCTGTTCACCACGGCCGTGCTGGCTGCTGTGCCGGGGGTCTGGGAGCGGCTCCGGGCCCGGGACGTCCTGCTGAACCTGACGATGCTCCAGTCGGGCTCGGGGGTGCGCAGCGTGGACGGCGTGTACTGGACGCTCTGGTCGGAGCTGCGCTTCTACCTGCTGTTCCTGCTGGTCGTCGCGACCGGTCTGACGTACCGCAAGGTCGTCCTCTTCTGCTGTGTGTGGGGCGCGGCCGCGATGCTCGCGCCGGTGTCCCGCCTGCCCCTGCTGGACCTGGTGGCCAACCCCGAGGGGGCCTGGTACTTCATCGCCGGCCTAGCCCTCTACCTCATGCACCGCTTCGGCCAGGACCTGCTCCTCTGGGGGATCCTCGGCATGGCCTGGCTGATGGGCCAGCGCGAACTGGGCATACGGGTCGACGAGGTCGAACACGTGTCGAGCTGGCGGGGCGCGGTGCTCATCTTCACCGCCTTCCTGCTGCTGATGGTGGCGGTGGCCCTGGGCCACACCGACCGCGTCCGGTGGCGCTGGCTGGTGACGGCGGGAAGCCTGACGTATCCCCTCTACCTCATGCACTACGCGGCCGGTACGGCGATCATCAGCCGCCTGCACGACGACATGGACGCCCGCCTGCTGGTGGCGGCGGTCATCGCCGGATTCCTGGTACTGAGCTGGGCGGTACACCGGTTCGTGGAGCGGCCGTTGGCGGGGGTGGTGAAGCGCGGGCTGGAGACGGCGTTCTCGCGGGCTCGGGCTGGGGGACAGGGCGCGTGCGCGGAGACCGCGCCGGGGCGGGGCCAGGCCTGGGGGAGGGGCGTGAGGGCGGGTCGCTCCCGACGGTGCGTCATGGGTCCCGTCCCATCGATGGCGGACGCCGAGGCCTTCAGGATGCGTACTCATGTCGCTCGTGCCGCTGTACGCACGTTGCTAATCTGACCGCCGTACGCCAACTGAACACACGGGGGTTGACAGTCATGGCGCAGTCGGCAGGAGTGCCGGACATAACCGGCGGCGGGGTAGAGAGCCCCGTGGGCATGCGGTTGAACCAGATCCCGCTCGATCCCGGGGGTTCTTCCCCCGGAGGCCGACTTCCGGGCGGACAGCGGGACTTGGCGTCGTCACCCGCGCAGAAGCAGGCCGCGGCGAAGGCCATCGAGGACCACATCGAACCGGACACGAAGAAGGCCGGTGACTGGGCGGACACCGAAACCGGCGCGGCCGTCCGGGCGTTCGCGCCGAAGGACGGCGACGGGTGGATCACGTCGGGTGCGCTGAAGAAGGCCCACGAGACGTGGGACGGGCAGGTGAAGAACCTGATGAGCCGTCTCGCGTCGGAGAAGGCGGCGTTGCGGAGCACCAACACCGTGCTCCGGAACACGGACCTCGGAGTCGGGACGGACGTGCGCCGGGTCTCACCGATCGAGGGGTACTGACATGCCGACGTACCACGAGGTCATGACGACCGATCTGGCCACGCTCACGACGGCCGCCGACCGCTGGGACGGCATGGCCGGGGAGTTCCTCAAGCAGGAGAAGGCCTACCGGCGCGATGTGCACGGCATCTCGATGGGCGACACCTGGGTGGGGCTGAGCGCGTACGCGGCCGGCCGGCGTTTCGCCACCACGCTCAAGGAGTTCCAGAACGCCCAGGTCGAGGCCAAGGCGATCGCCTCGCTGCTGCGGGACGCGCACGCGCAGTTCGTCGATCTGCGCGGCAAGCTGCGGTCGGCCCGTCAGGACGCCGTCGACGCCGGGATGAAGGTGTCGGACCAGGGCGTGGTCACGTTCGACACGGAGCGGCTGAGCCGGAGCGAGTACACCGCCTACGTCCACGACCCCGACTACCAGGAGAGCAGTCGCAAGGCCGTCGCCTCCTGGCAGCAGCGGATCGACCAGCTGGTGAAGGACGTGGCAGAGGCCGACAAGGGCGTCCAGATCGCCCTCAGCGCGGTCGTGGTCGACTCCGATGTCAACGACGGCACGCTCAACGGCTTCAACGGCAAGGCCTACGGCGACATCGAGCGGTACGAGGCCGAGAAGGCGGCGGCCGAGGCGGGTCTGCGGATCAGCGGCTGGGTGTCGGCCGGCGAGTTCACGGTGACCGGACCCGGAGTCGGCTTCACCGCCGTCGGGCCCAAGTACGGCAAGGAGGGCACGGTCAAGGCGTACGCCGACCTCTTCCACCTGACCGCGAAGGGCACGTTGACCAACGGGCCGTGGAAGCTCTCCGGGATCACCGACGTCTACGGCGGGGCCCGGGCCACCGCGAACTACGGCCTCACGGACAAGGGCTTCGTCGCCAAGGCGGAGGCGTCCGCGGGCATCCGTGCCCTGGCCGAGGGCCGCGCCGAGTACGGGCCGTACGCGGGCGTCTACGGGCGCGCCGAGGGATTCGCCGGCGGGGAGGCGGGAGTCAGCCTCAAGGTGACCAAGGAGGAGGTCACCGTCGGCGCGAAGGCGTTCGCCGGGGCGAAGGGCGGCGTGGCAGGCGGCGTGGAGGTCTTCGGGGTCGGTGTCGGCGGATCGGCCGAGGGATGGAAGGGGCCCGGCGCGGAGGCCTGGGCGGGCTGGAAGAAGGACGAGGACACCGGGGTGTGGAGCATCGGCGCGGACGCGGGCCTGTCTCCCGGCGTCGGCGGCAGTCTGGGCCTCGAGATCACCGTCGACCCGGACAAGGTCTCCCAGAGCCTCGACGCCGCGGCCGACGCGCTGGGCGACGGGATCGGCGCGGTCACGGACACCGCCGGCTCGGTCAAGAGCGCCGTCAGCGGCTGGCTCTGATGTACTCCCGCTGGGAAGGAGGGCCCCAGATGCCCGCGACACTGCCGGTGCCGATCAGCTTCCGCCTGCCGGACGGCTGGCTCCCGGTCCGCCCCGAGCCGGGAGACGGGTGGGAGGCCGCCCCGGGAGTGGCCTTCGCCGCCGTGCACCCGCTACCCGACGCCGGGTTCAGCGCCAACATCACCATCGACGGCGAGATCCCGCCGGACGCGGCGACGCTGGCCGATCTCGCCGACGAGTCCGTCGACCACCTGCGCGGGATCGCCGCGTCGGTCTCGGTGGCCGCGCGCCGCGAGGTCGGCTCGGCCGAGGCACCCGCCCTGACACAGCGGCTGACCTTCTCGGCCGTCCGCGGCGACACCCGCCGAGACCTCGTCCAGTCCCAGGTGTACCTGTCCCTGGAAGATGTGGACGATCCGCACAAGCGGGCGGTGATCCGGTTGGCCCTCACGGCGACGGCGGCCCAGCACGACGCCGTCCTCGCGGACTTCCAGGAGTTCCTGCGCACGGTGCGGCCGAGTACCGGAACGGAGGCGTAGCGGTGGGGCTGTGGAGCAGATACCGGGACAGGCGAACCGGCACCAGGTACCCGGACAGCGGTATCGCTCCGCTCTCCGCCGAGCAGGTCCGTGCCGCGTTGCTCGCGGTCGACGCGGCCGGTGTCCCGTTCCTGGTGCGAGCCGCGCTTCCCGAGGAGAAGGCCGATGTCGTGGCGGAGTGGCAGGTTCCTGAGCTGCGCCTGCGGCTCAGGACGCGGATGCGGCTCGTGCCCGAGAACCACGAGGTGCACACCCTCGACGAGCGGTGGGACCGGTCGCCCGAGAGCGGCGGCAAGCGGTACGGGCGGGGACCCGGGACCAAGGTCGCCCGGCAGTGGGCCTACGAGCGGGGGCCCGACGGGCGCAGGCGCAGGGTCGAGACGTTTCGCTTCGACTCACGGGACATGCGCGACCCCCTGGTGAAGGCGGTCCTCGACGCGGGGTGGACCTGGCGCGGGGTGCTGTCCACGTGGTGACCCCGGCCCCGAGGGGGCCGGGGCAGGGGCCGGGCTGCCGGCGTGTGGGCGACCCGGGCGCCGTCCGTGGGGCCGCCGAAACCGGGCGGCCGAACCGTGGGCACCCGGAACGGGGTGGTCCGCCCGGACCGGGACGCCCCCTCGCTCAGCGGTAGCGGATCACGTGCAGCCGGTGGACGCCCGTCGCGTCCAGCGCCGCCGGGTCGCCGGTCGCGCCGTCCACCAGGATGACGCCGTCCGCCCTTCTGAAGGCGTTCACCAGCCACCCCACGGCCTCCCGCGACCTGCCGTCCGTACGGCGCACCCAGACCAGTGCCCGTGCGTCGGCGGGCAGGGCCGACAGGGCTTCGAGCGCGTCCGGCCAGTCCTCGTGCTCGGAAGCGGACAGGACGGTGCCCAGCTCCGAGAGCGTCGGCTCGAACCAGAAGGCGCGGCCGGGCCGGGGCGGGGCGGAGAGGCCCGACGAGCCGGGGTTCTCGCCCGCGTCCCAGCGAGCCAGCCACGCCCAGGGGTCCGAGTTGGGCAGGCCGAACGGCGCGGCCTCGTCCTTGGGCACGACGACCGTCGCGTCGAGCAGGGCGTCCTGCCAGTGACCGTCGCTCAGGAAGCGTTCGGTGTTGCAGGAGAAGACCCAGCCGCGCCGGATCTCGTCCTGCGCCGTCGGCGCCGCGAGGACGACCTGCCCGTCATAGGCGTCACCGAGCCAGCGGCGGGCCTTGTCGACCGCGGAGGCGAAGTCCACCGCCGGCCGCTCCCACGGCAGCCGGCGGGCTGCCTGGGCGGCGGGCGGGGCCCGGAACAGGAGCAGCTCGCGCACCGAGGAGGTGTCGAGCCGGGCGAGTGAGGACGTCACCCCGTCCAGAAGGGCGACCTGCCCCTTGTTGTTGTGCGCGTAGAGCAGGTTGCCGGTCACCTCCTGGCCGCCGATCTCCCGGCGTACCCAGACCACGCCCCGGGTGTCCGGACCCGGCTCGGCGACGGCCTTCACCACGTCGTCCCAGCTGTCGACGGGGACACGGGTGAACTCGGGAAAGTAGCGGCGCGTGAGCCTCGCCACCCAGCCCGGCGCCTCGTCGGAC
Organism: Streptomyces phaeoluteigriseus; assembly: GCF_001896135.2. Classification (GTDB taxonomy): domain Bacteria; phylum Actinomycetota; class Actinomycetes; order Streptomycetales; family Streptomycetaceae; genus Streptomyces; species Streptomyces phaeoluteigriseus. The sequence continues at coordinate 464,533 of NZ_MPOH02000019.1, read as the reverse complement.
GGCCGCCACGGCAGGGGAGCCGACGGGGCGCCGCCGATCATGCTGTGGAGGGTGACCGTGCAGCCGCGGGAGTTGATCCGGCGGGACTGGCCCTCGACCCGGAAAGCCGCCTCCTCGGGGGAGGAGGCCGGGGCCAGGTCCGCGAGAGGATCGCTCGGCGCGGGGTGGAACGGGGTGCCGCCGTCCTTCGGCACCACCACGGAGGCCGCCAGCATCGGCGTCTGCGGATAGCCGGGCTGCGGCACCGTCCGGCAGGACATCAGCCAGGCGGTGGCGGTCTCGTGGACGGGGTGCGGGGCGGCGAGCTGGACGAGACCGCCGTAGGTGGCGGCGAGCCAGGCGGCGGCGTGGTCGTGCGGGACAGTCACTCCCTATCCCTTCTGGGGGGGCCAGTTGCCTGCGGCACGCATCTCCATGTACATCGCCACCGGAGGGAAGGTCGGGGCGAAGTGCGCAGGCGTTCCGTCGTGGGGGACGACCACGACGGACGAGAAGGGAGCCTGCGTGGAGTCACCGGTCTCGATGTGCTCCCTGAAATCGAAGCGCACGGTCCAGCCGTATGGGAATTCGACGGCGGTTTCCGGGAGCATGACGATGGAGTCCGGGCGGTCCGGATATCCCGCGGTTTTCAGGAAGTGGGCCCCCGCCAGCACGGCTTCTTCTTTGGTCACCATTTATTTGACTCCGTCGCGATAAGGGATGTGCCCGATGGAGGAGACGTTCTTCTCCAGCATTCCGAGCTGCCCGCTCTGGCCGTCGAGGAACACGACGCCGTGTTTGGTGTTCACGGCGTTGAAGACGTGTGCCGTGCCGTCCGGGCGGCTGATGTACACGGCGCTGCGGGAACCCTCGCCGCGGGCCTGGAGGTCCTTGACGATGTCATCGTAGCTGTTGACCATGTCGTAGTGGCCCTTGGCCCGGTTCGTCAGACCGAGCTGCTCGGGCGGGATGTGGTCGCCCGCCTGCTTGGGTGCGGCGCTGACCTCCGCGCCGTCCATCCTGCGGTCCACCGCGACGACATTGTGACTGCAGTTGTCCGTGTAGCCCGGCATACCGGTGTTGTTGACGTCCTTCAGCCAGGGGTATTCGCTGTCCAGGAATTCCTTGGCCGCCTTGGGATCCACGGCGTCATAGTGAATGGCCTTTTCGCCGACATGATCCGTGGATTTCGCCAGTCCGCTCCAGTCCTTCGGTGCGGAGCCGACCGCCTCGTCCCCGTATTTCAGCCCCTTGGACGCCGCGTTCGACGCACCGGCCTCCGCGCCCTCCCGCAGCCCGGTCCGCAGTGCCGTGCGTCCCAGCCCGGCTCCCTTCGTGCCGATCAGTTCCGGGAGGAGGCGGCCCACGAATTCGGAGGGGTCCTTCTTGAAGCCGTCGACGACGGCCTGGACGACGCGTTCGGGGTGGGAGGCGGTGGAGACGAGGCCGGAGAGCGTCATGCTGACGTTCTGGAGGTAGGCGGCCGGGTGGGTGAGGTTGTAGGGGTCGAGAGGGTTCAGACCGCGGACGAAGTTGAGCAGGCCCGCGGTGCCCTTGAGGGCGCCGCCGATGACGTGGGTCAGCTCGGTGTTGAGGGCCTGGTAGCCGTCGATCATGTTGCCGCCGAGCCGGTCGAGCGGCGGGGGTTCGGCGGGAGCGTGCGCGAGGGCGGCCTTGACCTGGGTCTGTGCGTCGGTGGCGGCGGAGTTGCGCTGCTTGCGGGCCTGGGCCAGCTTCTCCCGTGCGGCTCGGATGTCGTCGATACCCGGATCGTGGAACGGCCCGGGCTGCGGCCCGGGGTCCTGGTCCGCCCTGATCTTGGCGTTATAGGCGTCGACCTTCTTGTTGTAGGCCTCCACGGCCTGCACGGAGGCCTTCTTGCCCTGTTTGTAGAGTTCGACGGCCTCCTTGGCCTGGCTCTGGGCCCACTTGACCGTCTCCGCGTAGGAGTCCAGCGCCCCCGCGGCCGTCTCGCAGGCGTCCGCGGCGTGCAGCCACTTGGCGGGGTGCACGCCGAACTTCTCGCGGAAGGCGCTGCCGCCCTCGCCCTTCCAGCCGGAGGAGTCGACCTTCTTCATCCCCGTGCCGACCTTGTCGAAGGCGGCCTGGAAGTCCTTGAGGTGCTTGGCGCTCTCCCGGATCCGGGCGGGGTTGCCGTGGACGAGTTCGCCGGCCTCCTCGGTCTCGCCCAGCTGCTGCTCGCCGGGCATCGCGCCGAGGTCGGCGGCGAGTTCGTCGCCGAAGTCCTCCACCGCGTCGGCGGCGTCGTGCAGACCGACGTGGTCGAGCCCGTCACCGGCCTTGTCGGTGACGTAGTCGACGCCCTCGCCGAGCTTCTTCTTGCCCTCCTCGAAGAGGTCCTCGCCGACCTCCAGACCGGAGTTGAGGCCGTCCTTGATGTCACCGACGATGCCCATCAGCGCTCACCCCCGGCCTGCTGCGCGGCCTCGGCGGCCTGGGCGCGGGCCTCGGGCGAGGGCCCGAAGGTGTCGTCGAGCATCTGCTCGTACTCGGCGTCGGAGACCCCCAACCGCCCATGCAGGTTCTGGGGGTTGAGGCCGAGCGGACCGACCGTGTGCGAGGTCATCACGTCACGGCCGGCGTCCTTCCAGCCCTGCCCGCTGTTCGCCAGGGCCTGTTCGAAGGACTCCTTGCTGTAGTCGACGTCACCGCCCCACGCACCGGACTTGGCGATGTCGCCCCAGCCCATCCCCGTGACCTCGTCCTCGGAGGCGTACGGATTGCCGATGGCCGCGTTGGTGACCACCTTGAAGGTGCCCTCGACGTACTCCTCGGTCTCGTGCAGGGTGCCCGCGGCCAGGCCGGTCCTGACGGCGAACGCGTTGCCCTCGTTGATCAGCGAGCGCACCCCCCACTCCCAGCGCTCACAGAACGACCCGAACGTCCCGGTCAGCCCCTCGTGACCCAGGTCCAGCCCGTTCAGGGCGATGTCACCGAACCCGCGCCCGGCGCCGGCCATGCCGACCATGCCCAGTTCCTTCAGCTCGCCCAGCGCCTCGGTCAGACCCCTGGCGACCAGGTCCAGGCCCTGCGCCTTCAGATCGGGACCTCCGCCGCCCGCCACCGGCACCCAGCCGCCGGTCACCGGCACCCCGCCACCGCTCACGGGCACCCCGTCAACGCTCACGGGCACCTCCACCGCCGCTCACGGTCACCCCGCCGTCGATCACAGCCCCTCCCCCTGCCCACGGTCCACGGCCACCTCGTCCGCCACGACGCCCAGCACCGGCGGGAACACCACGCCGTCCGGGCCGTCCGCGCAGTCCAGCGCGACCCCGCAGGGCACGCCCGCCGCGGGCACCGCCACATCCAGCAGCCGGGCACCGAGAATCGTCTGGTAGACCCACTCGCGGTGGTACTCACCACGCGCCTCGGCATAACGCGCCAGCGCCTGCCCGTCGGAGAACGCCAGGATGAACCGGACGCCGTTCCAGTCGACGGTGAGCAGCCCCCGCTCGTCGTCCGGGCCGGGACCGCCGCCGAGCGGCACCAGCACCGGCGTCTCGCGGAATTCCTCCAGCAAGGCGGTGAACCGCCGCCGACGGGCCTCGACCTCGGGGTCATGCGACGCCGGAGCGACTACGGGCTCGGCTGCGGGCTCCGGTGCCGGCCGTGGGTCCGGCCCGGCGAGCGGCGCTCGCTCCTCGGCCCGGTCCTGCGGGGAGACCGCCATCTCCGCGTACTCGGCCAGCCGTGACCTGGGGACGCTGCTCTTCCCCGGCGGCTCGCCTCCCGTGTCCCTGTGTTCTGTGCCCCCGTGTTCAGACATGCCGACGATTATGGCGGCCGCGCGTGAGGGGGTGGAGTCCGGGCCGGGAACGCACAACGCCCCTACGCGACCTCCACACAGGGGTCACGAGTCGCCGTCGCGCCTCGCGTTTGACCTGCGTCACGTCCGGGGTATTGTCTCCGGCTCGATTGGCGGAGGGGCTGCCCCATATGGCAGACTGTCCGAGTTGCTCGGTCGAGTGTTGATGCTGCGCGCCTCCCGCCGGGAGGACTGGAAGCGAGTCCCACAGTACTCGTCGCCCTAACTGCCTCACGGCAGCGCTGGGGCGGACGTACGGGAATCTTCCGGGAAGCGTGGGCGCGACACCGATCAGGCACCCGGTGGGCCTTCCGCCCTCGGTCTGCGGTTCCGGTAGGGCCGTGTGCATTCCCCGCAGGGATGTTCGAACGTGGGACATCCGTGTCAGTGGGAGGGCGACACACCCGACCGCGTGGGTCGGAGAACGGTAAGGGGCCGACCAGGTCCAGAGCGTTAGAAGAGACAGGACTACTGAGTAGCCATGGCGGGACAGAAGATCCGCATCCGGCTCAAGGCCTACGACCACGAGGTCATCGACAGCTCGGCGAAGAAGATCGTCGAGACGGTGACGCGTACTGGTGCGTCGGTCGCGGGCCCGGTGCCGCTGCCCACTGAGAAGAACGTGTACTGCGTCATCAAGTCGCCGCACAAGTACAAGGACTCGCGCGAGCACTTCGAGATGCGCACGCACAAGCGCCTGATCGACATCCTCGACCCGACGCCCAAGACCGTTGACTCTCTGATGCGACTCGACCTCCCGGCCGGTGTCGACATCGAGATCAAGCTCTGAGGGCCGGTGATCTGAAGATGACAAAGCAGATCAAGGGCATCCTGGGCGAGAAGCTCGGCATGACGCAGGTGTGGGACGAGAACAACCGTGTTGTTCCCGTCACCGTCGTCAAGGCCGGACCCAACGTCGTCACCCAGGTCCGTACGAACGACGCCGACGGTTACGAGTCGGTCCAGATCGCCTTCGGCGAGATCGACCCGCGCAAGGTGAACAAGCCCCTCAAGGGCCACTTCGCCAAGGCCGACGTCACTCCCCGCCGCCACCTCGTCGAGATCCGTACCGCTGACGCCAGCGAGTACACCCTCGGCCAGGAGATCACCGCTGAGGTGTTCGAGGCCGGCATCAAGGTCGACGTGACCGGCAAGAGCAAGGGCAAGGGCTTCGCCGGTGTCATGAAGCGTCACAACTTCAAGGGCCTCGGCGCCGGACACGGCACCCAGCGCAAGCACCGCTCCCCCGGTTCCATCGGTGGCTGTGCCACCCCGGGCCGCGTGTTCAAGGGCCTCCGCATGGCGGGTCGCATGGGCAACGAGCGCGTCACCACCCAGAACCTGACCGTCCACGCCGTTGACGCGGAGAAGGGTCTGCTGCTCATCAAGGGCGCGGTTCCCGGTCCGAACGGCGGCCTCGTCCTGGTCCGCACCGCGGCCAAGGGGGCCTGAGGTAACCGATGAGCACTGTTGACATCCTTTCGCCTGCAGGCGAGAAGACCGGTAGCGTCGAGCTCCCCGCGGAGATCTTCGGCGTGGAGAAGATCAGCATTCCGCTGATCCACCAGGTCGTCGTCGCGCAGAACGCCGCTGCCCGTCAGGGCACGCACAAGACCAAGCGCCGCGGTGAAGTCCGTGGTGGCGGTAAGAAGCCGTACCGCCAGAAGGGCACCGGCCGCGCCCGCCAGGGCTCGACCCGCGCGCCGCAGTTCGCCGGCGGTGGCGTCGTCCACGGCCCGCAGCCGCGTGACTACTCGCAGCGGACCCCGAAGAAGATGAAGGCTGCCGCTCTGCGTCACGCCCTCACCGACCGGGCCCGCCACAACCGGATCCACGTCGTCACCGGCGTGATCGAGGGTGAGACTCCGTCCACGAAGTCCGCTCGGACGCTGTTCGGCAAGATCTCGGAGCGTAAGAACGTGCTCCTGGTCATCGACCGCTCCGACGAGGCCGCGTGGCTGTCCGCCCGCAACCTGCCCCAGGTGCACATCCTGGAGCCGGGCCAGCTGAACACGTACGACGTGATCGTCTCGGACGACGTGGTCTTCACCCAGGCCGCTCTCGAGTCCTTCGTCGCCGGCCCGAAGGCCAACGACACCGAAGGGAGTGACGCCTGATGGCTACGCGTCACCCGAGCATCGCCCCCAAGGCTGCGAAGGCCGCCAAGGCCGCGCGTCTCGCGAAGGCCCGCCGCCACGCCGCCGAGGGCAAGAACACCGTCGTCACCGCGCCCAGCAAGGCGTACACGGATCACCGTGACGTGCTGCTGAAGCCGGTCGTGTCGGAGAAGAGCTACGCGCTTCTCGACGAGAACAAGTACACGTTCATCGTCGACCCGAACGCCAACAAGACCCAGATCAAGCAGGCCGTCCAGGCGGTCTTCTCGGTCAAGGTCACCGGGGTCAACACGATCAACCGCCAGGGCAAGCGCAAGCGCACCAAGACCGGTTTCGGTCAGCGCGCTGCGACCAAGCGCGCGATCGTGACCCTCGCTGAGGGCGACCGTATCGACATCTTCGGCGGTCCGACCGCGTAAGCGGGTCGGATCGTCCGATATCGGACGAGGACTGAGAAATGGGAATCCGCAAGTACAAGCCGACTACGCCGGGCCGTCGTGGCTCCAGCGTCGCCGACTTCGTCGAGGTCACGCGGTCCACGCCGGAGAAGTCGCTGGTCCGCCCGCTGCACAGCAAGGGCGGCCGTAACAACGCCGGTCGTGTGACCGTTCGCCACCAGGGTGGCGGACACAAGCGCGCCTACCGAGTGATCGACTTCCGTCGTCACGACAAGGACGGCGTGCCGGCGAAGGTCGCGCACATCGAGTACGACCCCAACCGCACCGCGCGCATCGCGCTGCTGCACTACGCGGACGGCGAGAAGCGCTACATCCTCGCCCCGCGCAACCTGCAGCAGGGTGACCGCGTCGAGAACGGTCCCGGGGCCGACATCAAGCCGGGCAACAACCTGGCGCTCCGCAACATCCCGGTCGGTACCACGATCCACGCGATCGAGATCCGTCCGGGTGGCGGCGCCAAGTTCGCCCGCTCCGCCGGTGCTTCCGTGCAGCTGCTCGCGAAGGAGGGCACCATGGCCCACCTCCGCATGCCGTCCGGTGAGATCCGCCTGGTCGACCAGCGCTGCCGCGCCACGGTCGGCGAGGTCGGCAACGCCGAGCAGAGCAACATCAACTGGGGCAAGGCCGGCCGCAAGCGCTGGCTTGGCGTCCGCCCGACCGTCCGCGGTGTGGCGATGAACCCGGTTGACCACCCGCACGGTGGTGGTGAGGGCAAGACCTCCGGTGGTCGCCACCCGGTCTCCCCGTGGGGTCAGAAGGAGGGTCGTACTCGTTCGCCGAAGAAGGCTTCGAACAAGTACATCGTCCGCCGCCGCAAGACGAACAAGAAGCGCTAGGAGCGGGTTTAGATGCCGCGCAGTCTCAAGAAGGGGCCCTTCGTCGACGACCACCTGATCAAGAAGGTGGACGTACAGAACGAAGCCGGTTCCAAGAACGTCATCAAGACCTGGTCCCGTCGCTCGATGATCATCCCGGCCATGCTCGGCCACACGATCGCGGTGCACAACGGCAAGACCCACATTCCGGTGTTTGTCACCGAGTCGATGGTCGGCCACAAGCTCGGCGAGTTCTCGCCGACGCGCACCTTCCGGGGTCACGTCAAGGACGACCGGAAGTCGAAGCGCGCTAACGCGGGGTGGAATCGACCATGACAGACACTGGAAGGACAACCATGGAAGCCAGGGCCCAGGCGCGGTACATCCGCGTTACGCCCATGAAGGCCCGCCGCGTGGTGGACCTTATCCGTGGCATGGATGCCACGGAGGCTCAGGCGGTCCTGCGTTTCGCCCCGCAGGCCGCGAGCGTGCCGGTCGGCAAGGTGCTTGACAGCGCCATCGCCAACGCCGCGCACAACTACGACCACACCGATGTCGACAGCCTCGTCATTTCCGAGGCGTACGTCGATGAGGGCCCGACCCTGAAGCGGTTCCGTCCGCGTGCCCAGGGCCGCGCCTACCGGATCCGCAAGCGGACCAGCCACATCACCGTGGTCGTCAGCAGCAAGGAAGGAACCCGGTAATGGGCCAGAAGGTTAACCCGCATGGGTTCCGGCTCGGCATCACCACGGACTTCAAGTCCCGTTGGTACGCCGACAAGCTGTACAAGGACTACGTCAAGGAAGACGTCGCCATCCGTCGGATGATGACGTCCGGCATGGAGCGCGCCGGCATCTCGAAGGTGGAGATCGAGCGCACCCGTGACCGCGTGCGTGTGGACATCCACACCGCTCGTCCGGGCATCGTCATCGGCCGCCGTGGCGCCGAGGCCGACCGCATCCGCGGCGACCTCGAGAAGCTCACGGGCAAGCAGGTCCAGCTGAACATCCTCGAGGTCAAGAACCCCGAGACGGATGCCCAGCTGGTCGCCCAGGCCGTTGCCGAGCAGCTCTCCTCCCGCGTCTCCTTCCGCCGCGCCATGCGTAAGAGCATGCAGTCGGCGATGAAGGCCGGCGCCAAGGGCATCAAGATCCAGTGCGGTGGCCGCCTCGGTGGCGCCGAGATGTCCCGCTCGGAGTTCTACCGCGAGGGCCGCGTGCCCCTGCACACGCTCCGCGCGAACGTGGACTACGGCTTCTTCGAGGCCAAGACGACCTTCGGCCGCATCGGTGTGAAGGTCTGGATCTACAAGGGCGACGTCAAGAACATCGCCGAGGTCCGTGCCGAGAACGCCGCTGCCCGCGCCGGCAACCGCCCGGCCCGTGGCGGTGGCGGCGGCGCCGACCGCCCGGCCCGTGGTGGCCGTGGCGGCGGTGGCGAGCGGCGCGGTCGCAAGCCGCAGCAGGCTGCCGGTGCCGAGGCCCCCAAGGCCGAGCTCCCGCCGCCGCTCCGGCTGAGAGCACCGGAACGGAGGCCTGACCGACATGCTGATCCCCCGTAGGGTCAAGCACCGCAAGCAGCACCACCCGAAGCGCCGCGGTCAGGCCAAGGGTGGTACGACGGTCGCGTTCGGCGAGTACGGCATTCAGGCCCTCACGCCGGCGTACGTGACCAACCGCCAGATCGAGGCGGCTCGTATCGCGATGACCCGCCACATCAAGCGTGGCGGCAAGGTCTGGATCAACATCTACCCGGACCGCCCGCTCACGAAGAAGCCTGCCGAGACCCGCATGGGTTCCGGTAAGGGTTCGCCCGAGTGGTGGATCGCGAACGTGCACCCGGGTCGGGTCATGTTCGAACTGTCCTACCCCAACGAAAAGATCGCCCGTGAGGCCCTCACTCGCGCAGCCCACAAGCTGCCGATGAAGTGCCGGATCGTCAAGCGCGAGGCAGGTGAAGCGTGATGTCGGCCGGTACCAAGGCGTCCGAGCTGCGCGAACTGGGTGACGAGGAGCTTCTCGCGAAGCTCCGCGAAGCCAAGGAAGAGCTGTTCAACCTCCGCTTCCAGGCGGCGACCGGTCAGCTCGAGAACCACGGTCGGCTGAAGGCCGTCCGCAAGGACATCGCGCGGATCTACACCCTGATGCGTGAGCGCGAGCTGGGCATCGAGACGGTGGAGAGCGCCTGATGAGTGAGAACAACGTGACTGAGCAGACTGCAGAGGCCCGCGGCTTCCGCAAGACCCGTGAGGGTCTCGTCGTCAGCGACAAGATGGACAAGACCGTCGTCGTCGCCGTCGAGGACCGCGTCAAGCACGCGCTGTACGGCAAGGTCATCCGCCGTACGAACAAGCTCAAGGCTCACGACGAGCAGAACGCTGCCGGCGTCGGCGACCGTGTCCTCCTCATGGAGACGCGTCCGCTGTCCGCCACGAAGCGCTGGCGCGTCGTCGAGATCCTCGAGAAGGCCAAGTAGGCGGTTCCCGCAAGGGAACCTCCACCAGTACGCCTGCGGGCAACCCCGCAGGACAGTTCCGCCAGGCTCGGCAGGGGCTCCCCTCGTGAAGAGGCGGCCCCTGCCGGGAACCGGCAGACAAACAGGAGATAGACGTGATCCAGCAGGAGTCGCGACTGCGTGTCGCCGACAACACTGGTGCGAAGGAAATCCTTTGCATCCGTGTGCTCGGTGGCTCCGGTCGCCGCTACGCGGGCATCGGTGACGTCATTGTCGCCACCGTCAAGGACGCGATCCCCGGTGGCAACGTGAAGAAGGGTGACGTCGTCAAGGCGGTCATCGTTCGCACCGTCAAGGAGCGCCGCCGTCCGGACGGCTCGTACATCCGCTTCGACGAGAACGCCGCCGTCATTCTGAAGAACGACGGCGACCCTCGCGGCACCCGTATCTTCGGCCCGGTCGGCCGTGAGCTGCGCGAGAAGAAGTTCATGAAGATCATCTCGCTCGCGCCGGAGGTGCTGTAAGCATGAAGATCAAGAAGGGCGACCTGGTCCAGGTCATCACCGGTAAGGACAGGGGCAAGCAGGGCAAGGTCATCGCGGCCTTCCCCCGTGAGGACCGTGTCCTGGTCGAGGGTGTCAACCGGGTCAAGAAGCACACCAAGGCCGGCCCCACCGCCAGCGGTTCCCAGGCCGGCGGCATCGTGACCACCGAAGCCCCCATCCACGTGTCCAACGTTCAGCTGGTCGTGGAGAAGGACGGCAACAAGGTCGTCACGCGTGTCGGTTACCGCTTCGACGACGAGGGCAACAAGATCCGCGTTGCCAAGCGGACGGGTGAGGACATCTGATGGCTACCACCACCACTCCGCGTCTGAAGACGAAGTACCGCGAAGAGATCGCGGGCAAGCTGCGTGACGAGTTCAAGTACGAGAACGTCATGCAGATCCCCGGCCTCGTCAAGATCGTGGTCAACATGGGTGTCGGCGACGCCGCCCGTGACTCGAAGCTCATGGACGGTGCCGTCCGTGACCTGACCACCATCACCGGTCAGAAGCCGGCCATCACCAAGGCCCGGAAGTCCATCGCGCAGTTCAAGCTGCGCGAGGGTCAGCCGATCGGTGCTCACGTCACGCTCCGTGGCGACCGCATGTGGGAGTTCCTGGACCGCACCCTGTCGCTGGCGCTTCCGCGCATCCGCGACTTCCGCGGCCTGTCCCCCAAGCAGTTCGACGGCCGTGGCAACTACACCTTCGGTCTCACGGAGCAGGTCATGTTCCACGAGATCGACCAGGACAAGATCGACCGCGTCCGGGGTATGGACATCACCGTGGTCACCACGGCGACCAACGACGCTGAGGGCCGTGCGCTCCTTCGTCACCTCGGCTTCCCCTTCAAGGAGGCGTGAGCGAGATGGCGAAGAAGGCTCTGATTGCCAAGGCTGCTCGTAAGCCCAAGTTCGGAGTACGCGGCTACACGCGCTGCCAGCGCTGCGGCCGTCCGCACTCCGTGTACCGCAAGTTCGGCCTGTGCCGCGTGTGCCTTCGTGAGATGGCTCACCGTGGCGAGCTGCCGGGCGTGACCAAGAGCTCCTGGTAATCCCGTAATTCGGGATTCCTGAGCTCTCGGTAAGTAAAGGGCAGTGTCAGGTGCCCGTCCCTCCATGGCGTAGGCTAGGAGGGTTGGGCGCCTGACGCCCGTACGACTTACTACGCCGTAGGTCCACCGCGCCGCACCCGTCCCGTCTCGGATCGGGGAGAGGGATGGCGCACCAGGAAACCCCGGCGAGAGAGGCCACAGGCCAACTCATGACCATGACTGATCCGATCGCAGACATGCTGACGCGTCTGCGGAACGCGAACTCGGCGTACCACGACTCCGTGACGATGCCGGCATCGAAGATCAAGTCTCACATCGCGGAGATCCTCCAGCAGGAGGGCTTCATCACGGGCTGGAAGATCGAGGACGCCGAGGTGGGTAAGAACCTCACCCTCGAGCTGAAGTTCGGTCCGAACCGTGAGCGCTCCATCGCGGGCATCAAGCGGATCTCCAAGCCCGGTCTCCGGGTTTACGCGAAGTCCACCTCCCTGCCCAAGGTGCTGGGCGGCCTCGGCGTGGCGATCATCTCCACGTCGCACGGTCTCCTCACCGACAAGCAGGCCGGCAAGAAGGGCGTAGGCGGAGAAGTTCTCGCCTACGTCTGGTAGCGGAAGGGAACGGAGGAAACAGCTATGTCGCGCATTGGCAAGCTCCCTATCACGGTTCCCGCCGGCGTGGACGTCACCATCGACGGCCAGACGGTTTCGGTCAAGGGCCCCAAGGGCTCGCTGACCCACACCGTCGTTGCGCCGATCGAGATCGCCAAGGGTGAGGACGGCGTTCTGAACGTCACCCGCCCCAACGACGAGCGTCAGAGCAAGGCCCTGCACGGCCTGTCCCGCACGCTGGTGGCGAACATGATCACCGGCGTGACCCAGGGTTACGTGAAGAAGCTCGAAATCAGTGGTGTCGGTTACCGCGTGACCGCCAAGGGCTCGAACCTCGAGTTCGCGCTCGGTTACAGCCACCCGATCACCGTCGAAGCCCCCGAGGGAATCACCTTCAAGGTGGAGAACCCGACCCGTTTCCAGGTCGAGGGCATCGACAAGCAGAAGGTCGGCGAGGTTGCGGCCAACATCCGCAAGCTGCGCAAGCCCGACCCGTACAAGGCCAAGGGTGTCAAGTACGAGGGCGAAGTCATCCGCCGCAAGGTCGGAAAGGCGGGTAAGTAAGCCATGGCATACGGGCAGAAGATCCTGAAGGGCGACGCCTACAAGCGTGCCGCGATCAAGCGCCGTCACATCCGGATCCGCAAGCGGATCGCCGGTACGTCGGAGCGCCCGCGTCTGGTCGTCACTCGCTCCAACCGCCACATCGTGGCGCAGGTGATCGACGACCTGAAGGGCCACACCCTGGCTTCGGCGTCCACACTGGACACGTCGATCCGCGGTGCGGAGGGCGACAAGTCGGCGCAGGCCAAGCAGGTCGCGCCCTGGTCGCGGAGCGTGCCAAGGCCGCCGGTGTCGAGGCCGTCGTTTTCGACCGTGGTGGTAACCAGTACGCCGGGCGCATTGCCGCTCTGGCGGACGCAGCCCGCGAGGCCGGACTCAAGTTCTGAGTCCTGGTTCCGTAGCTAGCGGAGACAGAGAGAGGTAATTCCAATGGCTGGACCCCAGCGCCGCGGTGGCGGTGCCGGTGGCGGCGAGCGGCGGGACCGGAAGGGCCGTGACGGTGGCGCAGCTGCCGCCGAGAAGACCGCGTACGTTGAGCGCGTTGTCGCGATCAACCGCGTCGCCAAGGTAGTGAAGGGTGGTCGTCGCTTCAGCTTCACCGCGCTGGTCGTGGTGGGCGATGGTGACGGTACCGTCGGTGTCGGTTACGGCAAGGCCAAGGAGGTGCCGGCCGCCATCGCCAAGGGTGTTGAGGAGGCCAAGAAGCACTTCTTCAAGGTCCCCCGTATCCAGGGCACCATCCCGCACCCGATCACGGGTGAGAAGGCGGCGGGCGTCGTCCTGCTCAAGCCGGCGTCCCCCGGTACCGGCGTTATCGCCGGTGGCCCGGTGCGTGCCGTGCTCGAGTGCGCCGGCGTTCACGACATCCTGTCGAAGTCGCTCGGTTCGTCGAACGCGATCAACATCGTGCACGCGACCGTGGAGGCCCTGAAGGGTCTGCAGCGTCCCGAGGAGATCGCGGCTCGCCGTGGTCTGCCGCTCGAGGACGTCGCTCCCGCGGCCCTGCTGCGTGCGCGTGCCGGGGCTGGTGCTGCGTAATGGCTCAGCTCAAGATCACGCAGACGAAGTCGTACATCGGCAGCAAGCAGAACCACCGTGACACCCTGCGTTCGCTCGGGCTCAAGCGCCTGAACGACGTGGTCGTCAAGGAGGACCGCCCCGAGTTCCGCGGAATGGTTCACACCGTCCGCCACCTCGTGACGGTCGAGGAGGTCGACTGATCATGGCGGAGAACAACCCGCTCAAGATCCACAACCTCCGTCCCGCCCCGGGCGCCAAGACCGCCAAGACCCGTGTGGGTCGTGGTGAGGCGTCCAAGGGTAAGACGGCCGGTCGTGGTACCAAGGGCACGAAGGCCCGTTACCAGGTTCCGGCGCGCTTCGAGGGTGGGCAGATGCCCCTCCACATGCGCCTTCCGAAGCTCAAGGGCTTCCGGAACCCGTTCAAGACCACGTTCCAGGTCGTGAACCTCGACAAGCTGGCGGAGCTGTACCCGGAGGGTGGCGAGGTCACCGTCGAGGGTCTCGTCGCCAAGGGTGCCGTTCGCAAGAACAGCCTCGTCAAGGTCCTCGGCCAGGGCGAGATCTCCGTGGCGCTCCAGGTGACGGTCGACGCCGTCTCCGGGTCCGCCAAGGAGAAGATCACCGCCGCCGGCGGTACCGTCACCGAGCTCGTCTGAACACCACAGGCGTCTCGATGACTTGAGCGATCCCGACCGGGGATACCCCACAAAAGGGGTATCCCCGGTTGGTCGTTCCTAGGGCGGCAGGTCGCCGGTAAGGTGGCCTGCACTGCCCACTTTCACAAGGTGCTTCCGATGGGGCACCTTGGGCGGCAGTCGACCGTTACACATGTCGTTGTTTCTTATTGGAACCTCAACACCGTCACCCTTGACGCAGACGCGCGGGGGTCGCAGGAGGCACCGTGCTCACCGCGTTCGCCCGGGCGTTCAAGACGCCCGACCTGCGCAACAAGCTGCTCTTCACGCTCGGCATCATCGTGGTCTACCGGGTCGGCACCCATGTCCCGATCCCGGGTGTCGACTACAAGAGCGTCCAGACCTGCGTGGACGAGGCATCCGGCAACCAGGGCCTCTTCGGTCTGGTCAACATGTTCAGCGGCGGCGCGCTGCTGCAGATCACGATCTTCGCGCTGGGCATCATGCCGTACATCACGGCGAGCATCATCCTTCAGCTGCTGACCGTGGTCATTCCACGTCTGGAAGCGCTCAAGAAGGAGGGCCAGTCCGGTACGGCGAAGATCACCCAGTACACCCGGTACCTGACCGTGGCGCTCGCCATCCTCCAGGGCACCGGCCTGGTGGCCACCGCCCGTAGCGGCGCGCTGTTCTCGGGCTGCTCGGTGGCCGGCCAGATCGTCCCGGACCGCGCGATCTTCACCACCATCACGATGGTCATCTGCATGACCGCCGGTACGGCCGCCGTCATGTGGCTCGGTGAGCTGATCACCGACCGCGGCATCGGCAACGGCATGTCGATCCTGATGTTCATCTCGATCGCCGCGACCTTCCCCTCCGCGCTGTGGGCCATCAAGAAGCAGGGCACGCTGGCCGACGGCTGGATCGAGTTCGGCACGGTCATCCTCGTCGGCCTCGTCATGGTCGGCCTGGTGGTCTTCGTCGAGCAGGCCCAGCGCCGCATCCCCGTGCAGTACGCGAAGCGCATGATCGGCCGCCGGTCCTACGGCGGTACGTCGACGTACATCCCGCTGAAGGTGAACCAGGCCGGTGTGATCCCGGTCATCTTCGCCTCGTCGCTGCTCTACATTCCGGCGTTGATCGTCCAGTTCTCCAATTCGCAGGCGGGCTGGGCGACCTGGATCACACAGAACCTGGCGGACACGGCGGCGCCCGCGCACATCACTCTCTACTTCTTCCTTATTGTCTTCTTCGCGTTCTTCTACGTGGCCATTTCCTTCAACCCCGAGGAAGTAGCCGACAACATGAAGAAGTATGGTGGCTTCATCCCGGGCATCCGGGCTGGCCGACCGACCGCTGAGTACCTGAGTTACGTACTCAACCGGATCACCTGGCCGGGTTCGCTGTACTTGGGGCTTATCGCTCTCGTGCCGACGATGGCGTTGGCTGGTTTCGGGGCAAACCAGAACTTCCCGTTCGGTGGCACCAGCATCCTGATCATCGTGGGTGTCGGGCTCGAGACGGTGAAGCAGATCGAGAGCCAGCTCCAGCAGCGCAATTACGAAGGGTTCCTCCGCTGATGCGTATCGTCCTCGTCGGGCCGCCGGGTGCCGGTAAGGGAACGCAGGCCACTCGCCTAGCCGAGAAGCTGCGCGTACCGCACATCTCCACGGGCGACCTGTTCCGCGCCAACATCAGCCGGCAGACGGAACTCGGGAAACTCGCGAAGTCCTACATGGACGCCGGCAACCTCGTCCCCGACGAGGTCACCATCGCCATGGCGAAGGACCGCATGGAGCAGCCGGACGCCGAGCGCGGCTTCCTGCTCGACGGTTTCCCGCGCAATGTCTCGCAGGCCGAGGCGCTGGACGAGCTCCTCACCACCGAGGGCATCAAGCTGGACGCGGTACTGGACCTGGAGGCCCCCGAGGAGGAGGTCGTCAAGCGGATCGCCGGCCGGCGCATCTGCCGCAACGACTCCTCGCACGTCTTCCACGTGACGTACAAGAAGCCGTCGAAGGACGGCGTCTGCGACGTCTGTGGCGGGGAGCTGTACCAGCGCGACGACGACTCCGAGGAGACCGTCCGCACGCGGCTGGAGGTCTACCACACGCAGACCGAGCCGATCATCGACTACTACAAGGCGCAGGGTCTGGTCGTGACGATCGAGGCCATGGGCCCGGTGGACGAGGTCACCGGCCGCGCGTTGGCGGCACTGAAGCGCGAGGACGACGGCCAGTAGGTTTCCGTCCCGGGTACGGCCGTGGAGTCCTCCGGGACGCCACGGCCGTACTGTTGTGTACGTATGTGTCAACGACCGACCTGAGTGACGGAGAGCGCAGGCCCCCCATGGTCCAGATCAAGAGCCCCGAGCAGATCGCCAAGATGCGTGCGGCGGGCCTGGTCGTCGCCGCCATCCACGCGGCCACGCGGGAAGCGGCGGTGCCGGGGGCGTCGACGAAGGACCTCGACGAGGTCGCCCGCAAGGTCCTCGCCGAGCACGGCGCGAAGTCGAACTTCCTCGGTTACGGCGGTTTCCCCGCGACCATCTGCACCTCCGTGAACGATGTCGTCGTCCACGGCATCCCCTCCGACGAGGTCGTCCTCAAGGACGGGGACATCATCTCCATCGACTGCGGTGCGATCGTCGACGGCTGGCACGGCGACGCCGCCTACACCGCCTTCGTCGGCTCCGGTCACGCCCCGGAGCTGATCGAGCTGTCCCGGGTGACCGAGGAGTCGATGTGGGCGGGCATCGCCGCGATGAAGCAGGGCAACCGGCTGGTCGACGTCTCCCGGGCCATCGAGACGTACATCCGCCGCCAGCCGAAGCCGGGCGGCGGTCGCTACGGGATCATCGAGGACTACGGCGGCCACGGCATCGGCACCGAGATGCACATGGACCCGCACCTGCTGAACTACGTCGACCGCAAGCGGGGCAAGGGGCCGAAGCTGGTTCCCGGGTTCTGCCTGGCCATCGAGCCGATGGTGTCGCTGGGGACGCCGCGGACGGAGGTCCTCTCGGACGACTGGACCGTCATCACGACGGACGGGACCTGGTCCTCGCACTGGGAGCACTCGGTCGCGCTGACGGAGCAGGGGCCGCTGGTGCTGACCGCTGTGGACGGTGGCAAGGCGAAGCTGGCCGAGCACGGGGTCGTGGCCGCGCCCGACCCGTTGGGCTAGAGGGTGCCGGGCGGGGGCTCGAGGTCTTCTCGCCCCCGCCGCCCCTCCCGTCCCGCACCCGGGGGTTGTGCCCCCGGTCCCCCGTACGGCCTGAACGACCTCGTTCGCCTCGTCGGCATCGGTCTCGGACGCCGGACGGGCCGGCCGCCGCTTAAGGATCTCCTTGGCGGGGCACACTTCCTTCCTCGATTCGTGTTTCCGGGTGCGCTGACGTAGACTGACTCGTCGGCTCTTGTGCACCCGCATGTCTGTATGCGCCCGTAAGGGAAAGCCCAGGAGTCGATCAAGGTAGTCGATTCGAAGGGCGAAGCGTGGCCAAGAAGCAAGGTGCCATCGAGATCGAGGGCACTGTCGTCGAGTCTCTTCCGAACGCCATGTTCAGGGTCGAGCTCCAGAACGGCCACCAGGTCCTGGCACACATCAGCGGCAAGATGCGCATGCACTACATCCGCATCCTCCCTGACGACCGGGTCGTGGTGGAGTTGTCTCCGTACGACCTGACGCGTGGCCGGATCGTCTACCGGTACAAGTAGATCTTGCCCAGGCCCCCCGTGCGTTCCCGCACGGGGTGACCGGCAACTGACCCGGAGAACCTCACATCCCATGAAGGTCAAGCCGAGCGTCAAGAAGATCTGCGACAAGTGCAGGGTGATCCGCCGTCATGGTCGGGTCATGGTGATCTGCGAGAACCCGCGCCACAAGCAGCGCCAGGGCTGATCGCACCCAGATCCCCACCCTCTGCATCACGCAGAACTTCGCGCGACGCGAGCTGAATATGTTCATACGCAGAACCCAGACCTCTGGTCTGACACCCCCGGTTCGGAGGCCGGGGACCCAGTCCGTACCAAATCTTCCCAGGGAAGAGGCCGGCGGCTGGGGGACGGTTCTGTGGAAGACCTCCGAAGATCACCAGGAGCCATTGAATGGCACGCGTTTCCGGTGTTGACATCCCGCGCGAAAAGCGCGTGGAGGTCGCCCTCACCTACGTGTTCGGCATCGGCCGAACCCTGTCCCAGGAGACGCTGGCTGCGACCGGCGTCGACCCGAACACCCGCGTTCGCGACCTCTCCGAGGAGCAGCTCGTCGCGATCCGCGAGTACGTGGACGCCAACATCAAGACCGAGGGTGACCTCCGTCGCGAGATCCAGGCCGACATCCGCCGCAAGGTCGAGATCGGCTGCTACCAGGGTCTCCGTCACCGTCGTGGTCTGCCCGTCCGCGGTCAGCGCACCAGCACGAACGCTCGTACCCGTAAGGGCCCGCGTCGCGCCATCGCCGGCAAGAAGAAGCCGGGCAAGAAGTAGTCCTCAGCGGACGCACTTGTGCGTTCTGGGGGATGCCCCCAGACCCCCGAAGCGGTCTTCGCTGTAGGACCGACCACCTCCCGTAGGAGTATTAGATGCCCCCCAAGGGTCGTCAGGGCGCTGCCAAGAAGGTGCGCCGCAAGGAAAAGAAGAACGTCGCGCACGGCCAGGCGCACATCAAGAGCACGTTCAACAACACGATCGTGTCCATCACGGACCCGGCCGGAAACGTGATCTCGTGGGCCTCCGCCGGCCACGTCGGTTTCAAGGGCTCGCGCAAGTCCACGCCGTTCGCCGCGCAGATGGCCGCCGAGTCGGCTGCCCGTCGCGCGCAGGAGCACGGCATGCGTAAGGTCGACGTGTTCGTCAAGGGTCCGGGCGCCGGTCGTGAGACCGCGATCCGTTCCCTGCAGGCCACGGGCCTCGAGGTCGGCTCCATCCAGGACGTCACCCCGACGCCCCACAACGGCTGCCGTCCGCCGAAGCGCCGCCGCGTCTGACGCACGGCTGCTTGTCGGACTGAGGCTTTCGGGCGGTATGGCTCCTCGGAGTCGTATCGCCCGTACCCTTGTCTCATATCAGGGCGTCAAATAGCGGTCGCCCCTGACAGAAGGAACGCACCATGCTGATTGCTCAGCGTCCGTCACTGACCGAAGAGGTCGTCGACGAATTCCGCTCCCGGTTCGTGATCGAGCCGCTGGAGCCGGGCTTCGGCTACACCCTCGGCAACTCCCTCCGCCGGACCCTCCTGTCCTCGATTCCGGGTGCGGCTGTCACGTCCATCCGCGTCGACGGCGTGCTGCACGAGTTCACCACCGTGCCGGGCGTCAAGGAGGACGTCACCGACCTGATCCTCAACATCAAGCAGCTGGTCGTCTCCTCGGAGCACGACGAGCCGGTCGTGATGTACCTGCGCAAGCAGGGTCCGGGTCTGGTCACTGCCGCCGACATCGCGCCGCCGGCCGGTGTCGAGGTGCACAACCCCGACCTGGTCCTCGCCACGCTCAACGGCAAGGGCGACCTGCTCGACATCCGCAACTTCGGTGCGAAGTCGATCGACGAGGTCAAGGCGAAGCTGGCCGGCATGGGCCTGGCCCTCAAGGACAGCCCGCCCGGATTCGACCCGACCGCCGCCGCCGACGCCTTCGGCGCCGACGACGACGTGGACGCGGGTTTCGTGGAGACCGAGCAGTACTGATCGGTCTCGGGTGCGGAAGTGCTGTGCCTGATCGCGCGGTGCCTTCCCCGCGCCACCTCCGGGAGCGCCCCCACGGGGCTGCTCCCGGATCTCCGACGGGCGACCGCCCGCTCGGATACTGACCCCGGTACCTGGTACGGCCGGGGCAGACACTGAGGAGAAAGACCATGCCGAAGCCCGCCAAGGGTGCCCGTCTGGGCGGCAGCGCCGCGCACGAGAAGATGCTTCTCGCGAACCTGGCGAAGCAGCTGTTCGAGCACGGCCGTATCACCACCACCGAGGCGAAGGCCCGCCGTCTGCGGCCGTACGCCGAGCGTCTGGTCACCAAGGCGAAGAAGGGTGACCTTCACAACCGTCGCCAGGTGCTCCAGGTCATCTCGGACAAGAGCATCGTGCACACGCTCTTCACCGAGATCGGTCCGCGCTACGAGGACCGTCCGGGTGGTTACACCCGTATCACCAAGATCGGTAACCGCCGTGGCGACAACGCGCCCATGGCTGTCATCGAGCTGGTCGAGGCGCTGACGGTGGCGCAGCAGGCGACCGGTGAGGCCGAGGCCGCGACGAAGCGCGCGGTCAAGGAAGATGCCCTGAAGAAGGACGAGGCCGTCGAGGCCAAGTCCGACGAGGTCGTCGAGGACGCTGCCGAGGCCAAGGCCGAGGGCGCGTCCGAGGAGTCGAAGGACGCCTGAGGCTCTGCCTTGCGTGTGAGCGGGTCCGCCCTTCGGGGCGGGCCCGCTCTCGCGTTGTCGAGAGGATCTAGGGGTGAGTGACGAAGTACAGCCCGGTTTCGTACGGGTGCGGCTGGACCTGTCCTACGACGGGACGGAGTTCTCCGGGTGGGCCAAGCAGGCCGGCGGGCGGCGGACCGTGCAGGGGGAGATCGAGGACGCCCTGCGCACGGTCACCCGGTCGGGGGAGACGTACGAGCTGACCGTGGCCGGGCGTACGGACGCCGGTGTGCACGCGCGGGGGCAGGTCGCGCATGTCGATCTGCCGCGCGAGGTCTGGGCTGAGCATCGCGCGAAGCTGCTCAAGCGGCTCGCGGGGCGGCTCTCCAAGGACGTACGGGTGTGGGCGCTGCGGGAGGCTCCCGACGGCTTCAACGCCCGCTTCTCGGCGGTCTGGCGGCGGTACGCGTACCGGGTCACCGACAACCCGGGCGGGGTGGACCCGCTGCTGCGCGGTCACGTCCTCTGGCACGACTGGCCCCTCGACGTCGCCGCCATGAACGAGGCGGCCGGGCGGCTGCTGGGCGAGCACGACTTCGCCGCCTACTGCAAGCGGCGCGAGGGGGCGACCACGATCCGCACCCTCCAGGAGCTGAGCCTGGTGCGCGGTGACGACGGGATCGTCACGGCGACCGTGCGGGCCGACGCCTTCTGCCATAACATGGTGCGCTCGCTGATCGGGGCGCTGCTGTTCGTGGGGGACGGGCACCGGGGTCCGGAATGGCCGGGAAAGGTGCTGGCCGCGGGCGTACGGGACTCGGCGGTGCATGTCGTACGGCCGCACGGACTCACGCTGGAGGAGGTCGGCTATCCGGCCGACGAGCTGCTGGCCGCGCGCAACAGGGAGGCGCGGAACAGGCGGACGCTGCCCGGGGCCGGGTGCTGCTGACCCGCCCCCGGGGAGAGGGTCACTGGTCCGCCGCCGCCGATGCCTGGGTCTCGCCGCGGCGGCGGATCTGCTGGAACGTGAACTCCGCGAGGCCGTCGCCCGCGGCGAAGACCTGGGTGTCCTTCGTCGTCACGTCCTTGCCGGCGGTGAAGCCGGTGATCGTGAAGTAGGCGTAGCGGCCGTAGGAGTTGGTCGTCGAGCGGCAGATCGCGCCGGCGCAGAAGGACTTGGCGTCGGTGCCGGTCAGCGCTTTGACGATGCTGCTCTTGTCGGCCTGGCCCTTAGCCTTGAGGGCCTGGGCCTCGGTGTCGAAGACGGCCACGCCGACCGTCACGGCGACGCCGTCCTTGACGTAGGTCACGCGCATCAGGCGGGTGCAGCCGTTGTCGGTGAGCACCTTGGGCAGGGTGCCCTGGACGGCGGTGACGCAGTTGGTGGTGTCGGCCTTCGCGGCCTTCTTGTAGACGGCCGAGCCCATCGTCAGCTGTCTGCCCGGGAACATGATGTCCGGGCCGTTGGGCGCGCTGTCCTTGGCCTTGCTGGAGACGAACTCCTTCGGGTCCAGCGGCGGCGGGGCGCTGGTCGGGGCGAAGGACGGGGTCGTGGACGCGCTCGGCAGGTCGGCGGTGGCGGGCAGCGAGGAGGACGGCCGGTTGGACGCCTCGTCACCGCCGTTCGCCGACACCACGGCCATGGCGACGGCGGTGCCGACGCCGAGCGTCGCGAGCACGCCCCCGCCTATCAGCAGCAGCCGACGGCGCCTGTTGCGCGACTCCGACGCCTCGGCGAGTGCGGCCCAGTCCGGCGTCGGGTCCGTGGCGCCGCTGGTCCACGGCTGCTCGGAGTTCCGTTTCCAGGGATCCCACTGGGACTGAGGTCCCCCCTGCCCATAGCTCATGGGCCGCATCTTAGACGGGGCCGGAGGTGTGCTGTTCCGCCTCAACGGGCTCCGCTGCCCCTAGCGTTCAGGGAATGAGTACGGGCAAAGGCGACATGTCAGGGTGGTTGGTACGGCGTTCTCCCTGGCCGCCGTGGTTGGGCCTGGTCGCGGTGCTGGGCGTGCTGACCGGGCATGTGGCGCGGGCCACCCCGGACGGCGGCATGGACAACGCGATCGTCGTCCGGGCGGCACACGCCTGGCTGGAGGGACGCTCCCCGTACGACGACCCGCACTTCCTGTACCTGCCGGGCGCGGTGCTCGCCGCCGCACCGCAGGCGCTGCTGCCGCCGGACCTGCTGCGCGTGCTGGTGCCGTCGGTGGTCATGGCCTGTCTGGTGGGCGGCTGGGCGTGCGCGCTGCGGCTGCACCGGGTGCCGCTGGACAGCCGGCTCGCGGCGCTCGGGCTGATCGCGCTCGCGGCCGGCTTCGCGCCCTTCGGGCACCTGGTGCGGCTCGGCAACTGGACGGCGACGGCGGTCCTGGCCCTGCCGCTGGGGTTGCTGCTGATGAGCCGGGGTCGCTGGACGGCGGCGGGCGCGGTGCTCGGTACGGCCCTGGCGCTGAAGCCGCTGCTGGCCCCGCTGGCGCTGCTGTTCCTCTTCGCGGGCCGCTGGAAGGCACTCACCGTCCTGGCCGCGGTCCCGGCGCTGGCCTCGGGCGCGTGCGCCCTGCTGCTGCCCGACCCGGCCGGCTTCTTCACCCGGACCCTGCCCTTCCTGCTGCACGGCCAGGACGCCTTCGTGCGGCTGTACGAGGCATCTCCGGGGGCCGTGCTGCCGCGGCTGGGGATGCCGCGGCTCGCGGCCCGGACGCTCGCGCTGGCGGCCTGCGCGGCGGGACTGGTCGCGGCGTACCGGCGCTGGGGCCGTGCCGATCCCGGCCCGCTGAGGCTGTCCGAGACCGCGGCGGGGCTGATGCTTTCGGTGTTCCTGGTCTCACGGCCGTCGTACGACCACTATCTGGTCGTCGTCGTGCCGCTGCTGCTCGCCGGGCTGCCGTACCCGGGCTCGGTGGCGCGGGGTCCGTGGTTCTGGCTGGCGCTCGTGCCCCAGCTACCCGGTCTGACCTGGCCTTATCTGGAACAGGTGCAGCGCCGGGCCTTTAAGGACGCGGTGACGTTGTGCGGGCTGATGGCCGCCGTGGCCGCGCACCGGCCGGACCGGCGTCCGAGGGTGGGACCGGCCGCGCCGCCGGGCGCGGGCCCGAGGGCGGCGGCCCCCGGCGACGATCACATTTACACTGGGTGAGAAGAAGCAGTGATGCCCGGCGGCCGAAAGCCTCGTTTTGACCCGGCCCAGCCACCGCAGGTATCCTGCATCTTCGTTGTGTATTGGCTTGCTCATTCTCACGGGACGGGCCCTTACACCGGTCCACCGGGCCGATGACCAGCGACCTGCACGCGGTATGCGTCACCGCAGTGCGGTCAGGGCTGTCGTGATCGTCTTCGGTGACCTTGTCAGGACCACTCACTCGAAGCGAAGGCTACGAACCGTGCGTACGTACAGCCCCAAGCCCGGCGATGTGACGCGCCAGTGGCACGTCATCGACGCTCAGGACATCGTCCTGGGTCGTCTCGCCAGCACCACCGCCTCCATCCTGCGCGGTAAGCACAAGCCGATCTACGCCCCTCACGTCGACACCGGTGACTTCGTCATCATCATCAACGCCGACAAGGTGCACCTGTCCGGCAACAAGCGGACCCAGAAGATGGCCTACCGCCACTCCGGCTACCCGGGTGGTCTGCGCTCCGTCCGTTACGACGAGCTGCTGGACAAGAACCCCGAGAAGGCCATCGAGAAGGCCGTCAAGGGCATGCTCCCGAAGAACACGCTGGGCCGTCAGATGCTCTCGAAGCTGAAGGTCTACAGGGGTGACCAGCACCCGCACGGCGCGCAGCAGCCGCAGCCGTACGAGATCACCCAGGTCGCGCAGTAAGTCCGGCCACACCACCCCAAGCTAAGAGAATCTGAGGAGAACCGTGGCCGAGACCACTGCCGAGCAGCCGCTCGAAGAGCTTGACATCGACAGCTACACCACCGAGTCCGAGGTGCCCGTCGAGGGCGAGTACACCTCGGAGTCGCTGGCCTCCCGCTTCGGCGAGCCGCAGCCGGCCGCCGGCCTGGGCCGTCGCAAGAACGCCATCGCCCGCGTCCGGATCGTCCCGGGCACCGGCAAGTGGAAGATCAACGGTCGCACCCTCGAGGACTACTTCCCGAACAAGGTGCACCAGCAGGAAGTCAACGAGCCGTTCAAGGTCCTCGAGCTCGAGGGTCGCTACGACGTCATCGCCCGCATCTCCGGCGGCGGTGTCTCCGGTCAGGCCGGTGCGCTCCGTCTCGGTGTCGCCCGCGCGCTGAACGAGGCCGACGTCGACAACAACCGCGGCGCCCTCAAGAAGGCCGGCTTCCTCACGCGTGACGACCGTGCGGTCGAGCGCAAGAAGGCCGGTCTCAAGAAGGCCCGCAAGGCCCCGCAGTACAGCAAGCGTTAAGCTTCGCTGCCTGCTCGTACGGGCTGCGGGCCGATCGGCCCGCTCCTACGTACTCCGAACGCCCCGGCGGCACGCCACAGTGCCGCCGGGGCGTTCGTTTTCTCGCAGCCGTGGGCGTATAACGGCACAAGGTGCTCAAAGGCTTGTGTGATCGGATGTTCAGGGCATCGAATGCCTGGACGCGGGAGCCGCCGCTGATCCACCGACGCGCCGCACGGCTTTCGAAACTGACGCTTCCTCAGGAGGACAAGTGGGACGACTCTTCGGCACGGACGGCGTGCGCGGTGTCGCCAACGTGGATCTCACGGCGGAGATGGCACTCGGTCTCTCCGTCGCGGCGGCTCACGTGCTGGCCGAGGCGGGCACGTTCGAGGGCCACCGTCCGGTGGCAGTCGTCGGACGGGACCCGCGTGCGTCCGGGGAGTTCCTCGAGGCGGCCGTCGTGGCAGGTCTGGCCAGCGCGGGCGTCGACGTCCTGCGGGTCGGCGTGCTGCCGACGCCGGCGGTCGCCTACCTGACCGGCTCGCTCGGTGCCGACCTCGGCGTGATGCTCTCCGCCAGCCACAACGCCATGCCCGACAACGGCGTCAAGTTCTTCGCCCGCGGCGGCCACAAGCTCGCCGACGAGCTGGAGGACAGGATCGAGGCGATCTACGACGAGCACCGCACCGGCGCTCCCTGGGACCGTCCGACCGGCGCCGGCGTCGGCCGGGTGCGCTCGTACGACGAGGGGTTCGACCGGTACGTCGCCCACCTGATCGCCGTACTCCCCAACCGGCTCGACGGGATGAAGATCGTCCTCGACGAGGCTCACGGTGCCGCCGCCCGTGTCTCGCCGGAGGCCTTCACCCGGGCCGGCGCCGAGATCGTCACGATCGGCGCCGAGCCGGACGGGCTCAACATCAACGACGGCTGCGGCTCCACCCACCTGGGCAAGCTGAAGGCCGCCGTCGTCGAGCACGGGGCGGCCCTCGGCATCGCCCACGACGGTGACGCCGACCGCTGCCTCGCCGTGGACCACACCGGCGAGGAGATCGACGGGGACCAGATCCTCGCCGTGCTCGCGCTCGCGATGAAGGAGCGGGGCGCCCTGCGCTCGGACACCGTCGTCGCGACCGTCATGTCCAACCTGGGCTTCAAACTGGCGATGGAACGCCAGGGCATCTCGCTCGTGCAGGCCGCCGTGGGCGACCGGTACGTGCTGGAGGAGATGAAGCAGCACGGGTACGCGCTCGGCGGTGAGCAGTCCGGGCACGTGATCATCCTCGACCACGCGACCACCGGTGACGGCACGCTGACCGGGCTCATGCTGGCGGCGCGGGTCGCGCAGAGCGGACGGACCCTTCGGGAGCTGGCGTCCGTCATGGAGCGGCTGCCGCAGGTGCTGATCAACGTGCCCGACGTGGACCGGTCCCGGGTCGCCAGCTCGGCCGACCTCGCGGCCGCGGTCGGCGAGGCGGAGCGGGAGCTGGGTGCCACCGGGCGGGTTCTGCTCCGGCCCTCCGGAACCGAGCCGCTGGTGCGGGTCATGGTGGAGGCGGCGGACATCGACCAGGCTCGGTCCGTCGCCGGCCGGTTGGCCGATGCGGTGAAGTCGGCGCTGGGCTGATTCCGGGGGCCGTCCGGGGCGGGCGTTCCGTGCGCCCCGGGGCGCGGCGTCGTCGCGGGGCGTCGCGTCCACGCGGCGGATCCGCACAGCGACACCGCCCCGTGCCCCTCGGGGGATTTGTCACCCGGCGCTGTTGCGTTGCCGGGACCAGAGCCACTTCTGAATCAGCAGGGTCAGGGTTCCCGCCAGGATGATGCCCAGCAGGTTCAGCAGGAGTTGTTCCGACGAGCGCAGGGTCTGGTTGGTGTCGCCGTAGATCAGGGCAACGGCCGCGTTGGCGGCGGCCGGGACCGTGGTGACCGAGATGGCGACGCCGACCAGGGCGCCCGACTTCGCCGAGGTGAGCGAGAGGGTGCCGGCGGCTCCGGCGAGGATCGCCACGACGAAGGAGAACCAGTCCGGGGCGTAGATGAAGCCCGTGTTCGGGCGGTCGGCCTCCAGTTGTTCCTCGGTGAACAGACCCACGGCGTCCATGAAGAAGCTGAATCCCACCGTGATCGCCATCGCCGCGGCGAAGCCGACCAGCAGCGCGATCAGGGAACGCAGCGCCAGGCGGGGGGCGCGCTGTACGGCGGCCGTGCAGATTCCGGCCAGCGGGCCGAACTCCGGGCCGACCGCCATCGCTCCCACGATCAGGATCGCGTTGTCGAGCACCACACCGCAGGCCGCGATCATCGTGGCCAGGGTGATGAAGGCGACGTAGGTGACCGAGAGCGTCGACTCCTCGTGGGTCGCGTCGACCAGGTGCTCCCACAGGACCGCGTCGGCGGCCTCGCCCGGAGCGTCCGACTCGGCCTTGTCGGCCCGCCTCGACAGTGACAGGTCGATGTTCTCCACGGCGATCGAGCCGGTCTTCTCCAGGCCCAACTTCTGGAGCCCGCTGAGGAGTTGGTCGCCCGCCTCGCGGGCCACGTCGCAGGTCACGACGTCGCCCTCGGGGTCGCGGGCGGCGCCCGTCAGCACCACGAGGTGGGTGGTGCCGACCGTGTTCTCGATCAGGCGGACCGCGTCGTCGGTGCAGTCGGGCGGAGTGATCAGGCGCAGGTGCAGCATGGCGCCCTTTCTAACAGGCTCAGATCACAGCTTGCGCAGACTCAGCCGCTGCACCTTGTGATCGGGTCCCTTGCGGACGACGAGGGCGGCCCGGCCGCGGGTGGGGGCGATGTTCTCCATCAGGTTGGGCTTGTTGATGGTGCGCCACATCGTGCGGGCGTAGTCGAGTGCTTCGTCCTCGGAGACCTGGGTGTACTTCCGGAAGTACGAGTGCGGGTCCTGGAAGGCGGTCGCGCGCAGCTTGCGGAAGCGGTTGAGGTACCAGCGCTCGATGTCCTCGACGCGGGCGTCGACGTACACGCTGAAGTCGAAGTAGTCGGCGAGGCCGACGCGGGTACGGCCGTCCTTGCCGGGGAGCGCGGGCTGCAGGACGTTCAGGCCCTCGACGATGAGGATGTCGGGGCGGCGGACCGTGAGGCGCCGGTCGGGGACGATGTCGTAGATCAGGTGGGAGTAGACGGGGGCGGTGACCTCGTCCTTCCCGGCCTTGATGTCGGCGACGAAGCGGGTGAGGGCGCGGCGGTCGTAGGACTCGGGGAAACCTTTCCGCGACATCAGGCCGCGGGACTCCAGCTCCTTGGTGGGGAGCAGGAAGCCGTCCGTGGTCACCAGCTCCACGCGCGGGTGTTCCGGCCAGCGGGAGAGCAGGGCCTGGAGGAGGCGGGCGACCGTGGACTTGCCCACCGCCACCGAGCCTGCGACGCCTATGACGAACGGGGTGCCGGACTGTGAGCCCTGTTCGCCGAGGAAGGTGTTCAGGGCCGAGCGCAGGCCGTCGGTGGCGCCCACGTAGAGGTTCAGCAGGCGGGACAGAGGCAGGTAGATGTCACGGACCTCGTCGAGGTCGATGACGTCACCGAGGCCGCGCAGCCGCTCGACCTCCTCCGCGGTGAGGGGCTGCGGCGTCTTGTCGCGCAGCGCGCTCCACTCGGAACGGGTGAGGTCGACGTAGGGAGTCGCCTCCGGCTTCTGCCGGTGGGCGCTCCGCGGTATCGAGGGGACCGGTGATTTCACAGTCCATTGTTAACGGAGTTTGAACAGGATGACAGGTGGGATCCGTCACCCCGGGCGAGGCGCCCGCCGCCCTCCCCGGGAGGGGGACACGGGCGCCGGGCTGCTCAGCGGCTGTTCAGGGGTGCTCAGAGGGTGACTCGGTGAACCACTCGGAGGAGACTCAGCCGCCGTCGTCCCCGCGTGCCCGCATCTGATCGCTGGCCGGTCGGCCGACGTCGGAGCCCCTCTCGTCCCAGCCGGCGTCGTCGTTGTCGTTCACGGTCGTCGACGTCTTCGCCACCGACACCAGGACGCTGGCGTTGCGGACGAACAAGGTGCGTACCCCCGTGGGAATTTCCGAATTCGGGCACGTGGAGGCTCTTTTGGGGCACTCTCCCGCCGTACGCTGCCGGGCATGTGTGGAATCGTGGGATACGTGGGGTCTCAGTCGGCTCTCGAGGTCGTCATGGCCGGGCTGAAGCGGCTGGAGTACCGGGGATACGACTCGGCGGGCGTCGCCGTCCTGGCGGACGGAGGGCTCGCCTTCGCCAAGAAGGCGGGCAAACTCGTCAATCTGGAGAAGGAACTGGGGGCCCGTCCGCTGCCGGCCGGGACGACGGGCCTCGGGCACACGCGCTGGGCCACGCACGGCGGGCCCACCGATGCCAACGCCCATCCCCATCTCGACAACGCCGGACGGGTCTCCGTCGTGCACAACGGGATCATCGAGAACTTCGCCCTGCTGCGGGCCGAACTGGCCGAGCGCGGACACGAGTTGCTGTCCGAGACCGACACCGAGGCCGTGGCGCATCTGCTCGCCGAGGAGTACTCCGGCACCGGCGACCTCGCGGAGGCCATGCGGCTGGTGTGCCGGCGGCTGGAGGGGGCGTTCACGCTGGTCGCGGTGCACGCCGACGAACCGGACGTGGTGGTCGGGGCGCGCCGGAACTCGCCGCTGGTGGTGGGCGTTGGGGAGGGTGAGGCCTTTCTCGCCTCGGACGTCGCCGCGTTCATCGCCCACACGCGGTCGGCGATCGAGCTGGGTCAGGACCAGGTGGTGGAGGTGCGCCGGGACGGGGTGACGGTCACCGGTTTCGACGGCAGTCCGGCCGAGGTGCGGTCGTACCACGTCGACTGGGACGCGTCAGCCGCGGAAAAGGGGGGGTATGACTACTTCATGCTCAAGGAGATCGCCGAGCAGCCCAAGGCTGTCGCCGATACCCTGCTCGGCCGGATCGACGTCTCCGGGGCGCTGACCCTCGACGAGGTGCGGATCCCGGTCGCCGAGCTGCGCGAGGTCGACAAGGTCGTCATCGTCGCCTGCGGTACGGCGTTCCACGCAGGGCTGATCGCCAAGTACGCCATCGAGCACTGGACGCGCATCCCGTGCGAGGTGGAGCTGGCCAGCGAGTTCCGGTACCGGGACCCCATCCTGGGAGCGCGGTCGCTGGTGATCGCGATCTCGCAGTCCGGCGAGACCATGGACACGCTCATGGCGCTGCGGCACGCCCGCGAGCAGGGCTCCAAGGTGCTGGCGATCTGCAACACCAACGGGTCGACCATCCCGCGCGAGTCGGACGCGGTGCTGTACACCCATGCCGGGCCCGAGGTGGCCGTCGCCTCCACCAAGGCGTTCCTGACCCAGCTGGTGGCCTGCTATCTCGTCGCCCTGTACCTCGGTCAGGTGCGCGGCACCCAGTGGGGGGACGAGATCCGGGCCGTCGTGCGGGATCTGGCGCGGATCTCCGGGGAGGTCGAGCGGGTGCTGGAGACCATGGAGCCGGTGCGGGAGCTGGCGCGGTCGCTCGCCGGCAAGGACACCGTGCTGTTCCTCGGGCGGCACGTGGGCTATCCGGTGGCGCTGGAGGGCGCGTTGAAGCTGAAGGAGCTGGCGTACATGCACGCCGAGGGCTTCGCGGCCGGTGAGCTGAAGCACGGGCCGATCGCGCTGATCGAGGAGGATCTGCCGGTCGTCGTCGTGGTGCCGTCCCCGCGGGGGCGGTCCGTGCTGCACGACAAGATCGTGTCCAACATCCAGGAGATCCGGGCCCGGGGGGCGCGGACGATCGTGATCGCGGAGGAGGGGGACGAGGAGGTCGTGCCGTACGCCGACCATCTGGTGCGGATCCCCGTGACGCCGACGCTGTTGCAGCCGCTGGTGGCGACGGTGCCGTTGCAGGTGTTCGCGTGCGAGCTGGCCACGGCGCGGGGCAACGAGGTGGATCAGCCCCGCAACCTGGCGAAGTCGGTGACGGTGGAGTGAGGCGTGGCCGTCCCACGGGTGGAGTGCCGTTCGAGGCGACGGCGTCCACCCGTGGGAAGGCGCCGTCGGTCAGACGCGTGCCCGCTTGCGGCGCCGGTTCGCCGTGCGGGTCCAGCGGAGCAGGGCCACCTCCAGGGCGATGATGCCCAGGGTGCCGGTGATCGGCGGTATGCGGCCCTCGTCGATCCGGTCGACGATCAGGTACACGCCGAGTGAGGCCCAGGCCACGGCCAACACGGCCAGCAGGACGACGAGGGCCGCCCAGCCCCAGCCGGCCGCCGTGCGCCGGTTCGCGGCGGGCTCCGGTGTCCGCTCGCGCGGCCGGGGGGATCTGCTCCGGGTCGCGGGCCGGCATGGGGACCACGGACTCGGCGGGAACGGCCGCGTCCAGCGCCGCGACGCGTTCGGCGGTGATGCCCTCGAAGAGGGTCGGCTCGACGGTGACCGCGAAGCCGTCGTGGCCGGTGAGGGCGCGGGCGCCGTCCGGCCGGGTGGTCATCGCGGCGCAGGCGTCGTAGCGGACCGTGACCGGACCCTTGGGGGTCGCCAGGGTGACGCCCTCGGTGCCGATGACCAGCGTGACCCGGTCGTCCTCCAGGGAGGTGTGCCGGGTGCCGGTGACGGCGGCCGGCGAGTACTGCGGGGCGAGGGTGAAGCCCGCCCAGTCGACGCCCCGGCCGGGCACCTGGAGCAGTGCGCCGTCCCATGTCCGGCGGGCGACCTCGTGCAGGTCGGCGACGGTCACCGCTTCCAGCTCGGCCCGGTGCTGCTCGGGGGAGAGGATCCGGTGCCCGAGCAGCAGGCTCAGCGCGTACGACGGGAGGCCGGCGGCGCCGAGGTCGGGGGCGTCGTACATCTTCAGGAGCTTGCCGCGCACGGAGTCCAGTTCGGACTGCTCGATGCGGCCCGCGCGCAGCCGGGCGAGGGTGTCGACGAAGCCGCCGACGACCGCGTCCTGCTTCTTCGGCAGTGCGTCCGCGTAGGCGGTGAGGGTGGCGAACTCCGCGTCGCGCGGGGAGTAGTCGGCCTCGGCGGTGTAGGAGTAGCCGCCCTCCTGGCGCAGGTCCTGGAAGAGGGCCCGGCCGAGGACGTCCGCGAAGACGGAGGCCGCGGTGGAGCGGCGCAGCACCGAGGTGAGCACGACCTGGCCGTCGTCGCCCTGGATGTAGGCCGGGGTGACGGGCAGCGCGCTGGTCGCGGCCGGGGCCGGCGAGCGGGTGCCCGCGGGGAGGCCGAGGTCGAGGCCCTCGGGTACGCGGTCGCTGGTGATCCACAGCACCGCGTTGTCCCGGGTGAAGCGGGTCTCGGCCCAGTGCCGCACCCGGTCGGGGGTGAGGCCCCAGGTGCCCAGCTCGTTGTAGCTGGACAGGCCGTAGCCCTGGGCGCCGTACCGCCACAGCGCGAGCGGGGAGCCGGGGCCGCCGCCGCGGCTCGCCGCCTCGGTGCGCAGGATCTCCTTCTCGGTCTCCAGCCGGTCCATCGGCAGGTCCCGCAGGCCGGCGCACACGCTGTTGAGGTAGGTGACGACCTCCTCCTCACTGCCGGTGACGTGGAAGAGGGTGTACGCGTTCGCCGTCGCGCCGTTGTAGTGCAGGTCGGACAGGCCGAGGCGGTGCAGGGCGAGGTGCTCGACTAGATGGGTGATGCCGGCGGTGGCCAGGGTCTCGTCCGCGCGGCCCACCCGGAAGAAGAGGCCCGCGGTGACCTCGTGGCCGGAGCGGGCGGCGTGGAGGGTGGGTATGCCCTGGGTGGTGGTGTGCGAGACCAGGCCGTCGAGGGCGGCGAGTCCGCTCCGGTCGTGCAGGTCGGTGGTCATGTGCCGGTGCCCCCTCAGGCCTGTGTCGCGAGCTTGCGGAACTTCAGGAACGACCCCTTCGGGTCGCCCGCGTACTGCCACGGGAACTCCGTCGCCCGGTCGCCGAGAAAGGCGAAGTGCCGGGCCGCGTCGGCGTGGTGGCCGCCGACGGAGAAGGCGAACGCGAAGACGCTGTGCGCGCCGATCGAGTACCAGTCCGGGCGGTAGCCGGGGTGCAGGACCGAGACCTGCGCGGCGAACCGCAGATCGTCGCGGACCGGCAGACCCCGCAGGTAGGCGGTGTCCTCGGGGCTGTCCAGGTCCAGCCAGTGCTCGATGTGGGCGACGGCCACCAGGGCCGCGGAGGTGGAGCCGTCCGGCGCGGCGGTCGCGCACTCGCGGGCGAAGCCGTGTGCCGCCTCCCAGGTGCCGCCCCACTTGGGGCAGAGCTGCTGGAGCAGCTGCGTCTGCGCCCGGTAGTGGTGCGGGTGGTGCGCGGCCAGCCGGTCGTAACGGCGGCGCGCCTCGGCCTGCCCCAACTGGAGCCCGCGCGCGGTGGTCAGTCGCACGGTCCAGGCGGGGGTGTACGCCGGCTGCTCCGCGCACACGTCGATCAGCAGTTGCTCGGCCCGGCGCAGCCAGGAGTGGAACTGCGCGAACTGGTCCTGCGAGACGTTCTGCGCGCGGGCGCCGCTGCGGATGTCCCAGCCGATGTGGACGTACCGCTCGGCGAGCAGGGTGCGGGGCAGCGGGTCGCCGGGGCGTTCGGCGACCGCCCGCTCCAGGAAGGTCTCGACACCGGGGATCTCGGCGAGGACGGACGACACCGCGGAGATCTTGTCGGCGGAGTCCAGGCGCGCGGCGAAGGCCCGGACCGCGGGCCAGTCACCGGCCTGCGCGGCCGTGCGCAGCGGGATCAGCTCGGGTGTGTTGTCGTACGGGTCGAAGGTCGGTCCCGGAGAGCCCGTGGTGGTGCCGCTGGTGGTACTGCTCAATGCCCCCGCCCCCTGGCGATGCCGTCCGCGCGCGCCGACTGGCCCCCCAGGGCGCGGGCGGTGAAGTGATGGTGTGACGTCTGCGATCTGACGTTTGCGATCTGGCGTCCGTGATCTGACGTGTGTGGTGTGACGTGTGGCGAATTGTGCGTGACGTCTGCTGTCGGTATCTGTGTGATCGGTGCGACTGTGTGATCAAGTCGACGCAGGCTAGCAGCCGCCTCCGACAATCGCGTGGGCGACCGGGGCGGGCGGTTGCGCAGTCGTAGGGTGCTCGGCATGAGCATCATCGGGGTCGGCATCGACGTGGCCGAGATCGACCGGTTCGCGGCATCGCTGGAGCGCACGCCCGGACTGGCCAAACGCCTCTTCCTGGACAGCGAGTTGCTGCTGCCGAGCGGACACCGGCGGGGCGCCGCCTCGCTCGCGGCCCGGTTCGCGGCGAAGGAGGCGCTCGCCAAGGCGCTGGGGGCTCCCGCGGGACTGCTGTGGACCGACGCGGAGGTGTACGTGGAGGACAGCGGGCAGCCGCGGCTGCGGGTACGGGGGAGTGTCGCCGCGCGGGCGGCCGAACTGGGCGTGCGCTCATGGCATGTGTCGTTGAGTCATGACGCGGGCGTCGCCTCGGCGGTGGTCGTCGCGGAGGGGTAGGCGGGCGGGACGGGGGGAGCGGTAGCTCATTGTTACCTATACTCACAATGAACG
>NZ_MPOH02000019.1:380031-430202 GCF_001896135.2 Streptomyces phaeoluteigriseus | reverse complement strand
GCGGGGGGTCGGGTGGGATGCAGCCGTCCGGCGCCTGACAGGCGCGCCTTCGGTGGGTGGGGCTCGGGGCGGTGGGGGTTCGTCTTCGGATGCCGGGTGGGATGCGGTGTCCGGCCGGCGCCCTGTCCCACCGAGCGGGTGGCGGTCAGGTGATGCGGCCCGGCTCTTAGGGTGCGTCCGGGGGCTCTGAGAGACTGGGCGGGATGAGTGAGACTGCACAGCCGACCGCCGCCCCGCAGCGTGCCCGCGCCGAGATCGATCTGGCCGCGCTGCGGGCCAACGTGCGCGCGCTGCGCGCGAAGGCGCCCGGTGCGGCGTTCATGGCCGTGGTGAAGGCCGACGGATACGGCCACGGCGCGGTCGCCTGCGCCCGCGCAGCCGTCGAGGCGGGCGCCGGCTGGATCGGCACCGCCACCCCGGAGGAGGCCCTCGCGCTGCGCGCCGGGGCGGGCCTGCCGGCGGACGTCAGGATCATGTGCTGGCTGTGGACGCCGGGCGGCCCCTGGCGGGAGGCCGTCGAGGCGGACCTGGACGTGTCCGTGAGCGGCATGTGGGCGTTGCGCGAGGCCGTCGAGGGCGCGCGGCTCGCCGGGCGGACCGCCCGCGTGCAGCTCAAGGCGGACACGGGCCTCGGGCGCAACGGATGCCAGCCCGCCGACTGGCCCGAACTGGTCACCGAGGCGCTGCGCGCCGAGCGCGAGGGCCTCGTCCGGATCACCGGCCTCTGGTCCCACTTCGCCTGCGCCGACGAACCCGGCCACCCCTCCGTCGCCGCCCAGCTCGCCCGCTTCCGCGAGATGCTGGCGTACGCCGAGGAGCGGGGCGTACGGCCCGAGGTGCGGCACATCGCCAACTCGCCGGCCGCGCTCACGCTCCCCGAGACCCACTTCGACCTGGTCCGGCCGGGCATCGCCATGTACGGCGTCTCGCCGAGCCCCGAGCTGGGCTCCGCAGCCGACCTGGGACTGCGCCCGGTGATGACGCTGGCGGCCTCGCTGGCCCTGGTGAAGCACGTCCCCGGCGGCCACGGCGTCAGCTACGGCCACCACTACACGACTCCCGGCGAGACCACCCTCGGCCTGGTACCCCTCGGATACGCCGACGGCGTCCCCCGGCACGCCTCGGGCACCGGCCCGGTCCTCATCGGCGGCAAGTGGCGTACGGTCGCCGGGCGGATCGCGATGGACCAGTTCGTCGTCGACCTCGGCGGTGACGAACCGGGGCCCGGCGAGGAGGCCGTGCTCTTCGGCCCCGGCGACCGGGGCGAGCCCACCGCCGAGGACTGGGCGCAGGCCGCGGGCACCATCGCCTACGAGATCGTCACGCGCATCGGATCACGGGTCCCCCGCGTCTATGTCGACGAGACGAACGAGACGATCGAGATGAACGCGACGAACGCGGCGACGGGACCAGCGGGACGAGCGGGATGAGCCGGGCGGACCGGACTTCGTGAGCACGTTTTCCTGAGCGCGCCCGCGCGCGTCCATTCATGTGCATGTGATTCGCGTGCATGCGGTTCATGTGAACGAGGAACGAGACGGGTACCCGCGTGCGCGGGCACCCCGGTATCCGGCGACATCCGGTGAAGAGGAGCGGTACGTGAGCGAGAGCAGCGCGGAGGCAGTGGCGAGTGCCGCCTCGGCGATCGTCGACGCCGCCTCCGCCACGGGGGCCGGTGGCTGGCGTCGGACGACGGGCATCGCGGGCGCCGCGATAGGCGTGATCGCCGCCGGCGCCGCCGCCGGAGTCGCCCTGGAGCGGATGACCGTCGGACGGGGCATGCGGGCGAAGGCCCGCCTCGCCCTGGACTCCACCGGCCCGTACGGCGCACTGCGCGGCACCCCCGGCAAGGCGTACGCCGACGACGGCACCGAGCTGTACTACGAGGTCGACGACGTCGAGCCGCAGGGCGGACCGGCGAACCGGCGGCGCCGCCTGTTCGGCCGCAAGTCCCCGCTCCCCGTCACCGTCGTCTTCAGCCACGGCTACTGCCTCAGCCAGGACTCCTGGCACTTCCAGCGGGCGGCCCTGCGGGGCGTCGTACGGACCGTGTACTGGGACCAGCGCAGCCACGGCCGGTCCGCGCGCGGTGCGGCCCAGTTGCGCGACGGTGAGCCGCTGACCATGGACCGGCTGGGGCGCGACCTGAAGGCGGTCATCGACGCGGCCGTGCCGGAGGGGCCGATCGTGCTCGTCGGTCACTCCATGGGCGGGATGACCGTCATGGCGCTGGCCGCGCAGTTCCCCGAGCTGATCAGCGAGCGGGTCGCCGCCACCGCCTTCGTGGGAACGTCGTCCGGGCGGCTCGGCGAGGTGAACTTCGGGCTGCCGGTCGCCGGGGTGAACGCCGTGCGTCGGGTGCTGCCGGGCGTGCTGAAGGCGCTCGGGCAGCAGGCCGCGCTGGTGGAGAAGGGACGGCGGGCCACCGCCGATCTGTTCGCGGGGATCATCAAGCGGTACTCGTTCGCGTCCCGGGACGTGGATCCGGCCGTCGCCCGGTTCGCCGAGCGGATGATCGAGGGCACGCCGATCGACGTGGTCGCCGAGTTCTACCCGGCCTTCACCGATCACGACAAGACCGAGGCGCTCGCCTGTTTCACGGAGATGCCGGTGCTGGTGCTGTCCGGCATCGGGGACCTGGTGACGCCCAGCGAGCACAGCGAGGCCATCGCCGACCTGCTGCCGGACGCCGAACTGGTCCTCGTCCCCGACGCCGGGCACCTCGTGATGCTGGAGCACCCGGAGGTCGTCACCGACCGGCTCGCCGACCTGCTCACCCGCGCGGGCGCCGTACCGGCAGGCGTTACCGTGGGTGGCTATGGAAGCACCAGCAACAGCGCGCAGGGCTGAGACAGAGCTGACCGTCACCTCCCCCGAGCGGATGCGGGACCTGGGCCGGCGCCTGGCCGGACTGTTGCGCGCCGGTGATCTCGTGATGCTCAGCGGGGAGCTGGGCGCGGGCAAGACGACGCTGGCGCGCGGGCTCGGTGAGGGTCTGGGCGTGCGGGGCGCGGTCACCTCACCGACGTTCGTGATCGCCCGCGTCCACCCGTCCCTCGGGGACGGTCCGCCGCTCGTCCACGTCGACGCGTACCGCCTCGGCGGCGGGCTCGACGAGATGGAGGACCTGGACCTCGACGTGTCCCTGCCCGAGTCCGTGATCGTCGTGGAGTGGGGCGAGGGCAAGGTCGAGGAGCTGACCGAGGAGCGGCTCCAGGTGCGCATCCACCGGGCCGTGGGCGACACCACGGACGAGGTCCGGCAGGTGACGGTCACCGGTCTGGGTGAGCGGTGGGCTTCGGCGGACCTGGGCGTGCTGACGGCCTGAGCGCGCGGCGGGGGCGGGACGTGCCGCACGTGGACGTTCCGACAAGACGTCGGCAAGATGTTGCGTTCGGTGTCCTGGGCGTGGTCACATGGTATCCCGCCCTTGGTTAGGGCTACCTAACTAGGTCCGCCCCGGTCCTCAGGAGGCGTCCATGCCGGCCACCGAGCCCAAGGCCCCGCGGCGGCCGTCCGCCCTCGCCGGGGTGTCCATGCGCGACCTGCTGGCGTCCTGCGCCGCCGCGGAGGCCGTCTCCCGCCCGCCGCGCGAGCCGGACCCGGCGACGGCGACCGGGGCCGAGAAGCGGCACACCCGGCACCGGGAAGCCGCCTGACCGTCTAGCGGATCACGACGACCCGCTGCCCGATCGTGGCGAAGTTCCAGAGCGCCTTCCCGTCCGGCCGGAGGCGCGGATGCCGCCCGTCTTCTTGATCGGGTCGACGACCGGTTTCGAACCGTCGACGGCCGCGCTGAAGCCGATCGAGACGCCCTTGACGTCGGTGAAGCGCACCACGTGCTCGATCGGGGTGCCGTCGGTGCCGGTGACGGCGCCGGAGCGGGAGGTGACGGCGTAGGTGCCGGGGAGCGGGTCGACGCTGCCGGGAGTGACCTGGAAGGTGCGCGTGGGCCTGCCGTCCTCGGCCACCAGCCAGACCCGGTCGTCGTCCACCGAGTACACGACCCGCGCGCCGGTGCCGGAGCGGGCCGGCAGCGCGGTGAGGTCCCGGATGTCGCGCGGTGCCTTCGGCGTCGTGGGGGAGGCGGCCGGCGGCGGCGACGCGAGGTCGGCCGGCACGTTCGCCGAGGCCTGGAAGGCGAGGAACCCGACGGTCGCCACGGCCGCCACGGTGAGCGCGGCCACGAAAGTCGAGCTGCTGCCTGCCACCGCGACCACCTCTCCGTCGTACGTCAGTGC
Organism: Streptomyces phaeoluteigriseus; assembly: GCF_001896135.2. Taxonomy (GTDB): domain Bacteria; phylum Actinomycetota; class Actinomycetes; order Streptomycetales; family Streptomycetaceae; genus Streptomyces; species Streptomyces phaeoluteigriseus. The sequence goes on along the minus strand of NZ_MPOH02000019.1, from coordinate 425,961 downwards.
CTCCCGGCGACGTTAGCAGCCGGTGGGCCCCTTACCCGGGCGGCCGTGCCCGGGCCCCGCGGAGCCGTAGGCTGTTTGCGTGCTCTTGCTCGCTCTGGATACCGCCACCCCCGCCGTCACCGTCGCCCTGCACGACGGCACGGACGTCCTCGCCTCGGCCGGCCAGGTGGACGCCCGCCGCCACGGCGAACTGCTGCTGCCGGCCGTCGACCGCCTCCTCGCCGCGGCGGGGCAGCGGCTCGACGCCGTCACCGGGATCGTCGTCGGCATCGGCCCCGGCCCGTACACCGGGCTGCGCGTCGGCCTGATGACCGCCGACACCTTCGGACTCGCGCTCGGCGTCCCCGTGCACGGCCTGTGCACCCTCGACGGCCTCGCGTACGCCACCGACCTCCAAGGCCCCTTCGTCGTGGCGACCGACGCCCGCCGCAAGGAGGTGTACTGGGCGCGCTACGCCGACTCCCGCACCCGCGTCACCGAGCCCGCCGTCGACCGGCCGGCCGACATCGCCGATCAGGTGGCGGGACTGCCCGCGGTCGGGGCGGGCGCGCTGCTCTACCCGGACACCTTCCCCGCGGCGCACGAGCCGGAGCACGTGTCCGCGGCCGCCCTCGCCTCGCTGGCCGCCGAGAGACTGGCCGCGGGGGAGGAGCTTTCGGAGCCCCGCCCGCTCTACCTGCGCCGGCCCGACGCCCAGGTCCCCAAGAACTACAAGGTGGTCACCCCCAAGTGACCGAGCCCGTCATCCCCGTGCTGCGCGAGATGCGCTGGTGGGACATCGATCCCGTCCTCGAACTGGAGAAGGCCCTCTTCCCCGAGGACGCCTGGTCCCGCGGCATGTTCTGGTCCGAGCTGGCGCACTCCCGCGGCCCCGAGGCGACCCGCCGGTACGTGGTGGCCGAGAGCGGCGACCGTGTCGTCGGCTACGCGGGCCTCGCCTCCTCCGGGGACCTCGCCGACGTCCAGACCATCGCCGTGGCGGCCGATCACTGGGGCACCGGACTGGGCGGCCGGCTCCTGGCCGAGCTGCTGCGGGCCGCGACCGCCTTCGAGTGCGCCGAGGTCATGCTGGAGTGCCGCGTCGACAACGTCCGCGCGCAGAAGCTGTACCAGCGCTTCGGCTTCCAGCCCATCGGCTTCCGGCGCGGCTACTACCAGCCGGGGAACGTGGACGCCCTCGTGATGCGCCTGACCACGGCATCCGACAGCGGCGCCGCCCCGGAACCGACATCAGTACAAGGAACCGAGATCAATGACTGACGAACCGCTCGTCCTCGGCATCGAGACCTCCTGCGACGAGACCGGCGTCGGCATCGTCCGCGGCACCACCCTGCTGGCCGACGCCGTCGCCTCCAGCGTCGACGAGCACGCCCGCTTCGGCGGGGTCGTGCCGGAGGTGGCGAGCCGCGCGCACCTGGAGGCGATGGTCCCGACGATCGAACGGGCGCTGAAGGAGGCGGGCGTCTCCGCGAAGGACCTCGACGGCATCGCCGTGACGGCCGGCCCCGGTCTGGCGGGCGCGCTGCTGGTCGGCGTGTCGGCGGCCAAGGCCTACGCGTACGCCCTCGGCAAGCCGCTGTACGGCGTGAACCACCTGGCCTCGCACATCTGCGTGGACCAGCTGGAGCACGGCCCGCTGCCGGAGCCGACGATGGCCCTGCTGGTGAGCGGCGGGCACTCCTCCCTGCTGCTCTCCTCGGACATCACCTCCGACGTGCGCCCGATGGGGGCGACGATCGACGACGCGGCCGGCGAGGCCTTCGACAAGATCGCCCGCGTGCTGAACCTGGGTTTCCCCGGCGGCCCGGTCATCGACCGGTACGCGCGCGAGGGCGACCCGTCCGCGATCGCCTTCCCGCGTGGGCTGACCGGCCCGCGGGACCCGGCGTACGACTTCTCCTTCTCCGGTCTCAAGACGGCGGTCGCCCGCTGGATCGAGGCCAAGCGGGCCGCGGGCGAGGAGGTGCCGGTGCGGGACGTGGCGGCCTCCTTCCAGGAGGCGGTGGTGGACGTGCTGACCCGCAAGGCCGTCCGCGCCTGCCGCGACCAGGGCGTCGACCACCTGATGATCGGCGGCGGCGTCGCGGCCAACTCCCGGTTGCGCGTCCTGGCCCAGGAGCGCTGCGAGGCGGCCGGTATCCGGCTGCGCGTGCCCCGGCCCAAGCTGTGCACGGACAACGGCGCGATGGTCGCGGCGCTCGGCGCGGAGATGGTGGCCCGCAACCGGTCCGCCTCCGACTGGGACCTGTCGGCGGACTCGTCCCTGCCGGTGACCGACCCGCACGTCCCCGGCCGCGCGCACGACCACGACCATGCGCACGAGGTCGGCGGCAAGGACAACCTGTACTCATGACGGTGGCGCTGATGTGGGAGGCCCGCGCGGCGGACGGCCGGGGCGGGGAACTGCTGGCGTGGGCGCGGGAGCAGCGGCTCCCGCGCCCTCCCGTGCGCCGCGAGACCTTCCGTGCCCCGCAGGACCGGGTCCTCGTCATCACCTGGTGGGACGCGGACCTCGACGCGGACCTCCCGGAACTGCCGGAGCCCGACGGCGAGCTGGTCACGCGCGCGGTGCACCGGTGGCGGTTCGAGGCGGTGGACCCGGACTGAGCCGGGGCCGCCCTACGCCTGCTCCGACACCCGCGTCTCGCAGCGCATCCGCCGGTCCGGCCCCAGCACCCGTACCGGCCCCGTGAGGCTCAGCCGTGCCGTGTGCCGTACGTCCGCGCTGGACGTGCCGAGCCGCAGTTCCAGGTCGCCCGGTTCCACCACGCGCCGCCCGCCGCGGTCGGTGAAGGCCGACAGGTCGGTGTGGAAGTGGAAGGTCACCCGGGCCGACCCGCCCGCGGGCAGCTCCAGTCGCTGGTAGCCGATCAGCCGTACGTCGGGGCGGGTCACGCCGGCCACCGGGTCGTGCAGGTAGAGCTGGACGACCTCGGCGCCCGCCCGGTCGCCGGTGTTGCGGACGGTCAGCGAGAGGTCGTACGAGCCGTCCGTGCCGAGGCCGGTCTCCGGTCCGTGGACGTCCTCCCAGGCGAACGTCGTGTACGAGCGGCCGTGTCCGAACGGGTACAGCGGGGTCGGGTCCAGGTTGCTGACCTCTCCGGCCAGGCCCAGGGGCGGCTGGAGGTAGGTCCACGGCTGGCCGCCCGTCACCTGGGGCACGCTCACGGGCAGTCGGCCCGAGGGGTTGACGCGGCCCGACAGCACTCCCGCGACCGCCGGACCTCCCTCCTCGCCGGGGAAGAAGGCCTGGACGACGGCGCCCAGGCGGCCGTGCCAGCGGCCGAGGGCGTAGGGGCGGCCGGTGAGCAGGACCAGGACCACCGGGACGCCCGTCGCCACCAGCGAGTCCAGCAACGCGCCCTGGACACCGGGCAGTCGCAGGTCCGCCACGTCGCAGCCCTCGCCCGAGGTGCCCCGGCCGAACAGGCCCGCCCGGTCGCCCAGGACCGCCACGCACACGTCCGCCTCCGCGGCCCGCGCGACGGCCTCCTCGATGCCCGTGGTGTCCGGGTCGGAGACCGGGCAGCCCTCGGCGAACGTGACCTTGGCGTCGGGGAGTTCGGCGCGCAGCGACTCCAGCAGCGTCGGGATGTCGATGCCTGGCTCGGCCCCGGGGAGGTGGGTGAGGACGTGGGAGGGGAAGGAGTAGCAGCCGAGCATCGCCAGGGCGTCCGCCGCCCTCGGGCCGACGACCGCGATCCGGGTGTCGGGGGAGAGGGGGAGCAGCCCGTCGGGGTTGTCCAGCAGGACCACCGACTCCTCGGCCAGCCGGCGGGCCACCGCGCGGTTCGCCGCCGAGTCGAGGTCGACCGTCTCCGGGGTCTCCGGCCGCCAGTCCTCGTCCAGGAGGCCCAGCTCGCACTTCTGGAGCAGCACCCGGCGGGCGGCCCGGTCGATCAGGTTCTCGGGGACCTCGCCCGCGCGGACGGCCTCGTTGAGCGTGTCGCCGTAGTACTTCACGGTCGGCAGCTCGACATCGATGCCCGCCTCCAGCGCCAGGTGGGCGGCCTGGGCGGGGGTGCCCGCCACCCGGTGCAGGGTCTGGAGGAAGCCGATGCCGAAGTAGTCGGCGACCACCGTGCCCGTGAAGCCCCAGTCCTCGCGCAGCAGCTGGGTGAGCAGTTCGGGGTCGGCGGAGGCGGGGACGCCGTCGCGTTCGGTGTAGGCGGCCATGACCGAGCGGGCCCCGCCCTCGCGCAGCGCCATCTCGAACGGCGGCAGGGTCACGTCCGCGAACTCACGGGTGCCCGCCCGCACGGGGGCCAGATTGCGCGCGCCCACCGAGGAGGCGTAGCCCGCGAAGTGCTTGAGCGTGGCGACGATCCCGGCCGACTCCAGGCCGCGCACATAGGCCGCGCCGATCGTTCCGACCAGGTACGGGTCCTCGCCGATGGTCTCCTCGACCCGGCCCCAGCGCGGATCGCGTACGACGTCCAGGACGGGTGCGAGGCCTTGGTGGACGCCGACCGAGCGCAGGTCGTGGCCGATGCGCCGGGCCATCTCCTCGACCAGCGGCGGGTCGAAGGCGGCGCCCCAGGCGAGCGGGACCGGGTAGGCGGTGGCGCGCCAGGCGGTGAATCCGGCCAGGCACTCCTCGTGCGCCACCGCGGGGATGCCGAAGCGGCCCGCGGCGACGATCCGGCGCTGGGCACGGGCCAGGGCGCGGGCGCCGAGCGCCGGGTCCACGGGGGCCGTGCCGAAGGAGCGGGTCAGCTGGCCGAGGCCCCTGCCGATCAGCTCGTCCCATTCATCGGCGGAGTAGCCGGCGGTCATGTCGTGCTGGTGCGGGGCGACTCCGTCGCCGTCCGTGTCGGCGCCGACCCACACGCCGTACAGCTGGGCGGTCTTCTCCTCGAGGGTCATCCGGGAGAGGAGGTCGTCGACGCGGGCGACGGCGGGCAGGGCGGGGTCACGCCAGGGGGCGGTGGTCATGAAACTCCTGTCAGAGGTCGGTGAGCCACCAGAGCTGGAATCCAACCACAACGAATGTTTCGAGCTTAACTTCGAATGTTCCGGGAACCTATGGCGTCCCCTTGGGTTCGTCAAGAGGGAGCGCGGGGATACGATCGCCGCCATGACACCCTCGGAGCCCGCTGAGACGCGGACGGAAGACCGGCCGCCACGGCGACCGGCGGCACAGACGGCCACCCTTGCGGAGATCGCGCGCGAGGCGGGCGTCTCCGCGCCGACTGTTTCGAAGGTCCTCAACGGCCGCGCCGACGTCGCCCCCGCCACCCGCACCCGTGTCGAGGGGCTGCTGCGCGCCCACGGCTACCGGCGCCGCCGGGCCGAGGCGACCCGCTCGCCCCTGATCGACCTGGTCTTCCACGAACTGGAGAGCGCCTGGGCGATGGAGGTCATCCGGGGCGTGGAGAACGTCGCGCGGGACGCCGGGCTGAGCGTGGTGCTCAGCGAGAGCGCCGGGCGGCTCACCCCCGGACGGACCTGGGCCGACCAGGTCGCCGCCCGCCGCCCGCACGGCGTGGTGCTCGTGCTGTCCGGGCTCGACGAGTCCCAGCGGGCGCTGCTGACCAGCCGCTCCATCCCGTTCGTGGTGATGGACCCGGCGGGCGACCCCGGCGCCGACGTGCCCTCCATCGGTGCCACCAACTGGCAGGGCGGCCTGGCCGCCACCCGGCACCTGGTCGAACTGGGCCACCGGCGGATCGGGGCGATCAGCGGACCCCCGCAGATGATGTGCAGCCGGGCCCGGCTCGACGGCTACCGCGCGGCCCTGGAGACGGCCGGGCTGCCGGTCGACCCCGAGATGGTCAGGACCGGCGACTTCCACCACGAGACCGGCTACCGGCTCGGCCGCGAACTCCTCGCCCGCCCCGACCGGCCCACGGCCGTGTTCGCCGGCAACGACCTCCAGGCGCTCGGCCTCTACGAGGCCGCCCGTGAACTGGGGCTGCGCATCCCCGAGGACGTGAGCGTGGTCGGCTTCGACGATCTGCCGGTGGCCCGCTGGGTCGCGCCCGCCTGACGACCGTACGGCAGCCGCTGACCGAGATGGCCGAGGCGGCGGCCCGGCTGGTGCTGGAGCTGGGGCGGCCGACGAGGCGCCCACGGCGACCCGGGTGGAGCTGGCGACCAGCCTGGTGGTGCGGGCGAGTACCGGAGCGCCGCCCCTGGCCGGAAGTTGACGTATTGACGGGTGGGGATGACGCCCCCACACTCCTCCGAAGTCAATCGGTTGCACAACCGAAACTTTCGGAGGCGCCCGCAATGAGAACCTCCAGTACCTCAACGACACCCTCCGGTACGGCAGGGACACCGTCCAGTGCGGCAGCGACACCGTCCCGTCCGTCCACGGCACCCCCGGGTCCGGCCACGGGAGCGTCCGGTACCTCGTTCCGCGCCCGGCTCGCCGCCCTGCTCGCCGGGGTGGCCACCGTCGGCGCGCTGATCACCGCCGGAGCAACCACCGCCCACGCCGCCGACACACCGCTGCGCGACCTCGCCGCGGCCAAGGGCAAGGTCATGGGCACGGCGGTCACCGGCTCCAAGCTCACCGGCACCTACGGAGACATCGCCGGCCGGGAGTTCAACTGGCTCACCCCGGGCAACGCCATGAAATGGGGCTCGGTCGAGCCCACCCAGGGCACCTTCGACTGGGCCGAGGCCGACCGGATCGTGAACTTCGCCGAGGCCCACGGCCAGGAGGTGCGCGGCCACACCCTGGTCTGGCACAGCCAGAACCCCGACTGGCTGGCCAACGGCAGCTGGACGCCCGCCCAGCTCGGCACGCTCCTGCAGAACCACATCAACACCGAGGTCGGGCGCTACCAGGGCCGCGTCGCCGCGTGGGACGTCGTCAACGAGCCCTTCGACGAGGACGGCACCTACCGCCCGACCCTCTGGTACGACGGCCTCGGCGCCGACTACATCGCCAGCGCCCTCACCTGGGCACGGGCCGCCGACCCGGCCGCGAAGCTGTACATCAACGACTACAACGTCGAGGGCGTCAACGCGAAGTCCACCGCCCTGTACAACCTGGTGAAGTCGCTGAAGGAGCGGGGCGTCCCGATCGACGGGGTCGGCCTCCAGGCCCACCTGATCGTCGGTCAGGTGCCGGCCACCCTCCAGCAGAACATCCAGCGCTTCGCCGACCTCGGCGTGGACGTGGCCATCACCGAGCTGGACATCCGGATGCAACTGCCCTCGGACAGCGCCAAGCTCACCCAGCAGGCCGCCGACTACAAGGCCGTCATGAGCGCCTGCCTGGCGGTGACCCGCTGCACGGGCGTCACCGTGTGGGGCTTCACCGACTCCGACTCCTGGATCCCGGACACCTTCCCGGGGCAGGGCGCGGCGACGCCGTACGACGAGAACTACGCGCCGAAACCGGCGTACCGCGCGATCGTCGAAGCGCTTGGCGGGACCACGACCGAGCCGCCCACGGGTGCCTGCACGGCGGCCTACAGCGTCACCAGTCAGTGGAACACCGGCTTCACCGGGCAGGTGAGGATCGCCTGCTCGGGGGCGGCGCTGTCGTCGTGGAGGGCGAGCTGGAACTTCGGTGCGGGGCAGCGGATCACGCAGGCCTGGAACGGGACCTGCGCGCAGACGGGGGCGACCGTCACCTGTTCCAACGCCTCGTACAACGGGACGGTTCCCGACGGCGGTTCGGTCACCTTCGGGTTCAACGGCTCGTGGAGCGGCAGCAATCCGGTGCCCGCGGTGACCCTGGGGTGAGCGGGGGCAAAGGGGCGCCGGTGACTCGCCGACCGTGAGATTCTCCGAAGAAATCCCGCTCGGGCCGCCGTTCCTAACAGTCCGCTCATAATTCGGACGTACGTTCCTTCCGTGACGGGACACGACGCGAGCGGGCGCGGGCGCAAGCCCGGAGACGGGCACGGAGACGGCTACGAGGAAAGACAGCGGGGCCGGCGGTCCAGAACGCTCAAGGCCGTCGGCCTCACCCTGGCCGGCACCCTGGTGCTGGGCGTGGCGGCGGCGGGTGGGGTCTACTGGCAGCTGAACGACAACATCCGCGGCGTCGACGTCGACAGCGCACTCGGCGACAACCGCCCGCCCCGCGCGGTCACCACCCCGTCCCCGTCCGGCACCGCCACCGCCGCCCCGCTGCCCACCGGGGCCGTCAACATCCTGGTCCTCGGCTCGGACTCGCGCAGCGGCGAGGAGAACCGGCAGCTCGGCGGCGGCGACAGCTCCGGGGCCCGCTCCGACACCGCGATGGTCGTGCACATCGACGCCGGCCGCACCAGCGCCACCGTGGTCAGCATCCCGCGCGACACCCTCGTCACCCGCCCCTCCTGCCCGCTGCCCTCCGGCGGCTCGACGGAGGTCTCCCACGGCGCGATGTTCAACAGCGCCTACGCGCTCGGCGGCCCGGTCTGCGCGGTGAAGACCGTCGAGTCCCTCACAAACGTCCGCATGGACCACTTCGTCGAGGTCGACTTCGCCGGCTTCGCGAAGCTCGTGGACGCGCTCGGCGGGGTCACCGTCACCACCACCGAGGACATCGAGGACGAGGACAGCCACCTGAGCCTCGCCGCCGGCACCCACCATCTCGACGGCACGCGGGCCCTCGCCCTCGCCCGCACCCGGCACGGCATCGGCGACGGCAGCGACCTCGGGCGCATCGGCCTCCAGCAGACCCTGGTGAAAGCCCTGCTGGAGCAGATCGCCGCGACCGACCTGCTGACCAGCCCCACCCGGCTCTACCGGGTCGCCGACGCGGTCACCGGAAGCCTCACCACCGACACCGGCCTCGACTCCCTCGCCCAGCTGATGGAACTCGGCCAGAGCCTGAAGGACCTGTCCGCCGCGAACGTCACCACCGTCACCCTGCCGGTGCTGCCCGCGCCCTCGGACCGCAACCGGGTCGTGCCCGACGAGCCCGAGGCGAGCGAGCTGTGGGAGTCGCTCCGGCGGGCCTGATCCGGCACGCGAGCGGGCCGTCCGAAAAGATTCCGAAGATCTCCGGCGAGGGTGTCGATCCGGCCGCTCCCCGTTCGACGCATGGGTGAGAGGCCGGGAGGAGCCCGGCCCCCGCACCACCCGAGGAGTCACCGTGCCCCGCTACCTGTCCCTGGTGAGGATCGACGAGTCGAACGTGCCGGCCGAGGGCCCCAGCCCCGAGCTGATGCAGCGGATGGGCGAGCTGCTGGAGGAGATCACCAAGGCCGGCGTCATGCTCGACACCGCCGGCCTGCTGCCTTCCGCGCAGGGCACCCGCGCCCACCTCAGGGGCGGCGAGGTCTCCTTCACCGACGGCCCCTTCACCGAGACCAAGGAGGTCGTCGGCGGCTACGCGATCATGCAGTGCAAGGACAAGGCCGAGGCGCTCGAATGGGCCAAGCGCTTCCTGAAGGTCCACGGCGACGACTGGACCCTGACCCTGGAGGTCCGGGAGAGTCGGGGAGGGCTGATCCCGGTTCCGGATCGGGGACGTCCGGGGGCGGGGAGGGCTGTGGTTCCTTCCCCGCGACCCCGGCAGGGTGTTCGATGGTGGGCTGTGGACCAACAGCCCGCGGTCGGCCCTCCCAGCGCCACGGCCGCCATCGAAACCGTCTTCCGCCTGGAGTCGCCCCGCGTCGTCGCCGCCGTCGCCCGGATCGTCCGGGACGTCGGCATCGCCGAGGAACTGGCGCAGGACGCCCTCGTCGCCGCCCTGGAACGGTGGCCCCGCGAGGGCGTCCCCGACAACCCCGGCGCCTGGCTCACCGCCACCGCCAGGCACCGCGCCGTCGACCTGGTCCGCCGCCGGGAGACGTACGCCCGCAAGCTGGCGGAGATCGGCCGGAACCTCGAGACGACCACGCCCGCGCCCGAGCCCTCCGACCCCGAGGACATCGACGACGACCTGCTCCGCCTCGTCTTCACCTCCTGCCACCCGGTGCTGTCCGCCGAGGCCCGCATCGCCCTCACCCTGCGGCTGCTCGGCGGCCTCACCACGGCCGAGATCGCCCGCGCCCACCTCGTCCCCGAACCGACGGTCGCCCAGCGCATCGTCCGCGCCAAACGCACCCTGGCCAGGAAGAACGTCGCCTTCGAGGTGCCCTGTGGACCCGACCGGGAGGCCCGGCTCGAGTCGTCCTGGAGGTCATCTACCTGATCTTCAACGAGGGGTACGCGGCCACCGCGGGCGACGACTGGCTGCGGCCCGGCCTGTGCGAGGACGCCCTGCGGCTGGCCCGCCTGCTGGCCGCCCTGATGCCGAAGGAGCCCGAGGTGCACGGCCTGGCCGCGCTGCTGGAGTTCCAGTCCTCCCGCACGGCCGCCCGCACCGCCCCCGACGGCACGCCCGTCCTCCTGAAGGACCAGAACCGCCGCCGCTGGAACCGCATGCTCGTCTCCCGCGGCATCACCGCCCTCGGCCGCGCGGAGGCGGTGGCCACCGGCGCGCCCGGCCCCTACGTCCTCCAGGCCGCCATCGCCGCCTGCCACGCGCACGCGTACCGCTACGAGGACACCGACTGGCGTGCCATCGCGGCCCTCTACGGCCTCCTCGCCGTCCGCGTCCCGTCCCCGGTCGTCGAACTCAACCGCGCGGTCGCCGTGTCCATGGTCGACGGTCCGGAGCCGGCCCTGCGGATCGTCGACACCCTCGCCGCCGAACCGGCCCTGCGCGACTACCACCTGCTCCCGAGCGTCCGCGGCGACCTGCTCCAGCGCCTGGGCCGCGCGGCGGAGGCGCGCGCGGAGTTCGAGCGGGCCGCGCGGCTGACCGGCAACGAACGCGAACGGGGACTGCTGCTGCGCCGGGCCGCTCAGGCCGGGTGACCGACGAGCATCGTGGGCGCCCCGGCGACCCGGGTGAGGAACACGGTCGCCGAGTGCGGCCCCTGCGGCTTGACCTTCTTGCGCAGCTCCTCCGGCTCCACCGCCGAGCCGCGCTTCTTCACGGTCAGGATGCCCACCCCGCGCTCCCGCAGCAGCGCCTTCAGCTTCTTCACGTTGAAGGGCAGCCGGTCGGTGATCTCGTAGGCCGTGGCGTACGGCGTCGGCCGGAGCGTGTCCGCCGTGATGTAGGCGATGGTCTCGTCGACGAGCCCGCCGTCCAGGTCCCGCGCGACGTCGGCGACCAGGTGGGCCCGGATGACGGCACCGTCCGGCTCGTACAGATAGCGCCCGACCGGCCGGACCTGCGGGTCGGGCAGACCGGTGCCGAGCAGGGTGCGCGGGCCGGGGAGGAGGGTGGCGCGCACGGCCCCCGGCTCCGTGCCGAACCACAGCACGGCCTCCTTCACCTCCCCGCCGTCGGAGATCCACTCGGCCTCGGCCCCGGCGGGGACGACGTCGTGCGGGATGCCGGGCGCGACCTTCAACGCCCCGTGCGGAGCCTTCAGCGCCGCCCCGATCGCCCACGAGAGCGGCGGCGAGTAGGCCTCGGGATCGAAGATCCGCCCCCGCCCGCCCCGCCGCGCCGGATCGACGAACACGGCGTCGTACCCGCCCGTGTCGACCTCCGTGACATCCGCCTCCCGTACGTCGATGAGGCCGGCGAGCCCCAGCGCCTCGGCGTTGGTCCGGGCCACCGCCGCCGTCAGCGGATCGCGGTCGACGGCGAGGACCCTGATGCCCGCGCGCGCGAGCGCGATCGCGTCGCCGCCGATCCCGCAGCACAGGTCGGCGACCGAGGTCACTCCGAGCGCCTTCATCCGCTCGGCCCGGTGGCCGGCGACACTCGCCCGGGTCGACTGCTCGACCCCGTTGGGCGTGAAGAACATCCGCTCCGCGTCCTCGGCCCCGAACTTCGCCGCCGCCCGCTGTCGCAGCCGGGCCTGCCCGAGCGCGCCGAGACCAGCTCGGCGGGGTGCTCGCGGCGCAGCCGGGTGGCGACGGCCAGTTCGTCGGCGGGGGCGGTGCCGCGCACGGCGTCGAGGAGGGCGCGGCCCTCGGGGGTGAGGAGCGGGGCGAGGTCGTTCACCGGGTCATTGTGGGCCAGTCGGTGGATGGTGCGCCTCCGGCGGCGGTGTCGGACGGGGTTGCGCGCCGGTGACTGCGAGGATCCGGCGCCATGGGATCAGGATCAGTCGTACAAAATGACAAAAAGAGGATGCGCCGAGTGGGCGTCAGGACCGGCCTCGCCGTCCTCGCCCTGGCGGCCGTCGCCTCCGGCTGCGCACAGGGCACCAAGGGCCCCGGCGCCGCCGCGCGACCGGAACCCGTCCCGCCCCCGGCGGAGAGTCACCCCACGGGCAGGCCGGCGCCAAGCAGACCCACGCGGCCAAGATGCGCGCCGAGTACGCCGCCCGTGCCGCCGCGGCCCGACGCTGGGGGCTGAGGAAGGTCCCGCTGACACCCCCCGCGCCGCCCGTGACGAAACCGGCGATCACCACCCGCGAGGGCTTCGAGGTCGAGGACCACGAGGAACTGGGCCTCCCGCCGGTCTTCACCACCGTCCCCACCAAGGACAAGGTCGTCTTCCTCACCATCGACGACGGCGCCGAGAAGGACCCGGCGTTCCTGCGCATGATGAGCGACCTGAAGATCCCCTACACGGCCTTCCTCAGCGACTACCTCGTCAAGGAGGACTACGGCTACTTCAAGAAGATGCAGGACAGGGGAGTGACCCTCAACAACCACACGCTGCACCACCCCTACCTGCCCGACCTCTCCCACAGCCGCCAGCGACACGAGATCTGCGGCATGCAGGACGTCATCGAGAAGCGCTACGGCAAACGCCCCGAACTCTTCCGCCCGCCCTTCGGCAACTACAACCGCGACACCCTGCGCGCCGCGAAGAGCTGCGGCGTGAAGTACGTCCCGCTGTGGAGCGAGGAGGTCTTCGCCGACCACTGGGACTACCGCGAGTGGGACCGCGACCTCCACCCCGGCGACATCGTCCTCACCCACTTCCGCGGCCACGCCGACTGGAAGGGCACCATGCCCGACATGATCCGCCGCTTCCTGAACCTGGTCACCGAGAAGGGCTACGCGGTGGCCCGGCTGGAGGACTACCTGTGAGGAGGCGGGGGGCGACGGGGGCGGTCATGGCCGTGACGCTGGCCATGGCCGTGGCGGTGACCGGCTGTACCCGGTCGGCCGACCCGGTCGAACGCCTGGGCGCGCCGCGGCGGAACAGGGGCGGGTCGGAGGGGCCGGCGGGGGAGAAGCCGTACCGCCGCTGGGGCCTGACCGCATCCCCGCGGACGCCGAGCCCGCCTCCGAGTTCCGCTACCGCAACGCGGTCGTCGACCCCGACACCCTGTACACCGCCCCCACCCCGGCGGCCGCCCTCTCGCAGGCCGGCCCGGCGCGCCCGGCGGGCCCCGCGCTCCCCCCGGTCGTCGACCGGATCCCGACCCGCGACAAGGTCGTCTTCCTCACCTACGACGACGGCGCCGAACGCGACCCCCGGTTCGTCGACATGGTCCGTGAGCTGCGCCTGCCCGTCAGCATGTTCCTCACCGACAGTGTGGCGGGCCCCGGCTACGCCCACTTCGCCCGGCTGCGGTCGGTGGGGGCCGGCCTCCAGAACCACACCCTCGACCACGCCGCGCTGCGCGGTCTGCCGTACGCGGGCCAGCGTGCCGAGATCTGCGGCCAGCAGAACAAGCTCAAGTCCCGCTTCGGCCTGCGCCCCCGTCTGTTCCGCCCGCCCTACGGCGCGTACGACACGACGACCCTGCGGGCCGCCGCCGACTGCGGGATCACCGCGGTCGTCCTCTGGCGGGCCTCGATGGGTCCCACCGACCTCACCTACACGCATGGCTCCCACCGCCTGCGTCCCGGAGACATCGTCGCCGTGGACCCCGACGAGACGAGCGGCCCGACCCTGCGGGAACGCACGGCGAGGCTGCTGCGGCAGATCCAGCGGCAGGGCCTGACGGTGGGTCGCCTGGAGAACTACCTCTGAGCGCGGTCGGAAGAGTCCGGTCCACGCCGACCCGGCCGCCGCCGGCCTGGGCGAACGGCACGAGACCCACGCGCCCGAAGGCGCGAAACCCACGCGCCCGAAGATCCGGTTCCGGCGGACGCGCCGCACGAATCTGGCACTCCGCTTGACCGAGTGCTAACCGCGGTCATAGTCTCAGCTCTGGCACTCCCCAGTGGAGAGTGCCAACAACGCGACGGGCAGGTCCGGCACCCGCGACGACGGATCCACCTGGTCGCCACCTCAGACAGTTAACCCCGTGAGATCTCCGAAGGGGGAGGTCGGATCGTGACGACCACCAGCTCCAAGGTTGCCATCAAGCCGCTCGAGGACCGCATTGTGGTCCAGCCGCTCGACGCTGAGCAGACCACCGCCTCTGGCCTGGTCATCCCGGACACGGCGAAGGAGAAGCCCCAGGAGGGTGCTGTCCTTGCCGTTGGTCCGGGCCGCTTCGAGAACGGCGAGCGCCTGCCGCTCGACGTCAAGGTCGGCGACGTCGTTCTGTACAGCAAGTACGGCGGCACCGAGGTGAAGTACAACGGCGAGGAGTACCTCGTCCTCTCGGCTCGCGACGTTCTCGCGATCATCGAGAAGTAGTTCACCCGGATTCACCGGAAGCATTCTGCTTCAAGCTGCGCCCCTGGCCCCCGCGACCACATAAGAACCCGGGCGCCCGGGGCGCAGTGTCTTTTTCACCCAACAGATTCCCGAGAGGGCTCCCGCTGTCATGGCGAAGATCCTGAAGTTCGACGAGGACGCCCGTCGCGCCCTCGAGCGCGGCGTCAACAAGCTTGCCGACACGGTCAAGGTGACGATCGGCCCCAAGGGCCGCAACGTCGTCATCGACAAGAAGTTCGGTGCCCCCACCATCACCAACGACGGTGTCACGATCGCCCGCGAGGTCGAGCTCGATGACCCGTACGAGAACCTCGGCGCGCAGCTGGTGAAGGAGGTGGCGACCAAGACCAACGACATCGCGGGTGACGGCACCACCACCGCCACCGTGCTCGCCCAGGCGCTGGTCCGCGAGGGCCTGAAGAACGTCGCCGCCGGCGCGTCGCCCGCCCTCCTCAAGAAGGGCATCGACGCCGCGGTCAAGGCCGTCTCCGACGAGCTGCTGGCCTCGGCCCGCCCGATCGAGGAGAAGTCCGACATCGCCGCCGTGGCCGCGCTGTCCGCGCAGGACACGCAGGTCGGCGAGCTGATCGCCGAGGCGATGGACAAGGTCGGCAAGGACGGTGTCATCACCGTCGAGGAGTCCAACACCTTCGGTCTCGAGCTGGACTTCACCGAGGGCATGGCCTTCGACAAGGGCTACCTGTCGCCGTACTTCGTGACGGACCAGGAGCGCATGGAGGCCGTCCTCGAGGACCCCTACATCCTCATCAACCAGGGCAAGATCTCCTCGATCGCCGATCTGCTGCCGCTGCTGGAGAAGGTCATCCAGACCAACTCCTCCCGCCCGCTGCTGATCATCGCCGAGGACCTGGAGGGCGAGGCGCTCTCCACCCTGGTCGTGAACAAGATCCGCGGCACGTTCAACGCCGTCGCGGTGAAGGCCCCCGGCTTCGGTGACCGCCGCAAGGCGATGCTGCAGGACCTCGCGGTCCTCACCGGCGCCACGGTCATCTCCGAGGAGGTCGGCCTCAAGCTCGACCAGGTCGGCATCGACGTGCTGGGTTCCGCCCGCCGCGTCACCGTCACCAAGGACGACACCACGGTCGTCGACGGTGCCGGCAAGACCGAGGAAGTCCACGGCCGCGTCGCGCAGATCAAGGCCGAGATCGCGAACACGGACTCCGACTGGGACCGCGAGAAGCTCCAGGAGCGCCTCGCGAAGCTGGCCGGCGGCGTCTGCGTGATCAAGGTCGGCGCCGCCACCGAGGTGGAGCTGAAGGAGAAGAAGCACCGCCTGGAGGACGCCATCTCCGCGACCCGCGCCGCGGTCGAGGAGGGCATCGTCTCCGGTGGTGGCTCCGCGCTCGTCCACGCCGTGAAGGTCCTCGAGGGCAACCTCGGCAAGACCGGCGACGAGGCCACCGGTGTCGCGGTCGTCCGCAAGGCCGCCGTCGAGCCGCTGCGCTGGATCGCCGAGAACGCCGGCCTGGAGGGTTACGTCATCACCTCCAAGGTCGCCGAGCTGGACAAGGGCCAGGGCTTCAACGCCGCGACCGGCGAGTACGGCGACCTGGTCAAGGCCGGCGTCATCGACCCGGTCAAGGTCACCCGCTCCGCCCTGGAGAACGCCGCCTCCATCGCCTCCCTCCTCCTCACGACCGAGACCCTGGTCGTCGAGAAGAAGGAAGAAGAGGAGCCGGCCGCCGGTGGTCACAGCCACGGCCACTCCCACTGACGCACGTCAGCCACCGAGGCCCGGCCCCCGAAAGGGGCGCCGGGCCTCGGCGTTTCCGCGCCGACCGTCACCCTTCGCATCACCCGTCGTGCCGCACCAGGAACCGGACGGGGAACCAGGCGGGCGCCGCGAGCGCCGCCCGCCCTCCTTCGTGATTTGGCCGCGGATGTTCCCGACGGTTGAGGTCGCCGCTGCTCCGGCGCGGACGCCGGCCCCCCCGACCCTCACCGTGGACCGGTCTCGCCCCGCACCCCGCCCACGGTCTTCCCGGGCGCACCGGGCCGCAGGGCGACGCCCCAGTCCTCGGCGAGGGCCGCGACGAGCGTGGGCCCGCGCCTCCCGTCCGCGTCGGGCCGGCCGTCCCGGACGGGGCGCGGAAGCCGTTCGCCCCGCGCGTCGCTGACCTCGACGCGGATCCGTCCGGCGTCGTCGAGCCGTTCGAGGCGCAGAGTCCCGGCCGGGCACCCGCCCGTGGGTCACGGCGTTTGGCGGCCAGCTCGGCGACGATGCTCGACCGCGTCGTGCGCGGGCGGGCCGTGCCGTCGGCCCCAGGCGTCCATCCGGCACGAGGCGAACCGGCGGGCGAGCCGGGCGCCGCGCGGCGAGGCGGTGAAGCGGAGGGCCAGGACCGACTGGTCGGCGAGGAGGGGAGGCGGGGAGCGGCTGGTCGCTCCCGGCGGGGGATGTGGTCATGACCCGAAGATCCCGTGCCGCGACCGCCGTTCACCAGGTACGACACTCCCACGGTGGTGCTCTGTCGGGGTGCGGGGCGGCGGTGTCGGGCCTGTCGGGGCACGCGCCGGCCGTCCCCCCGGCACCGCGCGGGCGCGGACCCGGTCGCGTGGGCGGCGGGCGCACGCGTCGCCGCCCGGCACGGGAGCGTGTCCGGCGGTCCTCGCGGATCGCCGGACACGGGTGGAGCGTGCGGCGCACTCCTGGCCCTACCGGGCTCCCGCCTTCACCGGCGGGTGGGCGGGGGGCGGCGTGACCTTCGCCTCGGGAGTGGTCCTGGGCTCGGACGGCCGGCCTTCCTGGGACCGGGTGGACGAGGCGAACTCGTAGCCCGACCAGACGTCGCCGCCGCGCCAGGCGGAACCGTCCCAGACGTAGGCCGAGGCGACCGTCCCGTAGTAGCCCGCCCCGCAGGACTGCCAGCCGCCCCAGTTGTACACCTGCTCAGGTCCCCAGGGTCCGGGGAACTCGCCCCCCGCCTGGCCCGTGGCGCCGTACTTCCAGGGGCTGGTGCGGCACACCGCCCAGTCGGCGCCGTTCCACCGGTAGACGGTGCCCGTGCGGCGGCCCAGCCGTCAGGCTTGGCCTGGCCGGTCCCGCAGCCCTGGGTCAGGGCGTAGGTGTCCGCGTAGGCGAGGTTGCCGGAGAGCGTGCCGGGGCGTAGGTGGTCGATTCCCGCGGTTCCCTGGACGCACAGGCCGGCACCGTTGTACACGGTCACCCTGGTGGCCCAGGTCCACGCGTTCGCCGGTTGGGCCCAGACCGCGGCCATCATCAGCGCGACGAGCGCGCACAACGCGGCTTTCAGAGTCAGGCGGAGCGTTGCCATGGTTTCTCCGTTCCTCGATTCGCCTGCGGGACCGGGATCCGTGGGCCGTTTCCGGGCCCCGCCTGTCGGCGGAGGCCGCCGGTGCCGCGAACGGATCGGTGTGGTCCGTGGACGGCACGGTCGGGTACGGCGGCGGTGATCGGAGTCGGTCGGAACAGCGCCGACCGGCGGATGCGCTGTGGATGGGGGAGAAGGCCGACGTACTCACGGCCCCACGGGATGAGATGCGTTGTCGGGACCGCGAACCAGGCGGCCCCGAGAGGGTGAGTCCCGGTCGGCTCACCGCATTCCACCATAGGCGGCACGACCGTCCCACGCCTGTCGGCGGCAGCTACCCCGTCGGCGGCTCCCCGGCCCTGCCCGGCAGCCGCCGGGGCCCGACGGCGGACCGAGCGCCGGTTCAACGCTCAAGGACCGTGCGGGAGCGCGCACGACGGGCCCTCGGCCACGCAGATGTCCCGTCCGTGCGCACCGCGGGTCAGGAGCGGGGACAGGGCATCGGGATCCCGCGCGGAAGCAGGGAAGTTGAGGCAGCGGTGGCACAGTGTCTCCTCGCCGGTCGGCCGGAACGGCGTCGCCTGGGAGTGGTCGCCCTCGCACTCCCGGAAGGCGGCCAGCCGGACGGACAGGCGCTCGGGGCAGGGCTGTTCGGCGATCGGGGCAGGGGCGCCGGGACTCGGGCCCCTGAGGGCGGGCGCGTTGCCCGGTCCGGACACGGGCGGGGCGTCGCGGAGCAGGTAACGCAGGAGACCACCGGGGCGGTGGACCGGCGTGCCCTCGCCGGGGAGGTGGCGCAGGATGTGGGCGCGGACGGCGGCGGGGTGGTGTCCGGCGGCGAGCCAGCGGGCGGTGAGGTCCGTCAGCTCGGTGTGCATCGAGCGGGGGACGGTGCGCAGGGCCGGGTCGAGGTCGCCGTAGGAGGAGACGAGTACGCGGGCGGCTTCAGCCGGTCCGAGGGACTTCTGGGGGCCCGGCAGCCTCCGGCGCGGAGCCGTCCCGCTCGGCGGGAGGGTGGGAGGTGTTTCCCTCAGGGTCTTTCCTTGGACGACCGTCGGCGGGCGGAGGGGTCGGAGCACCGACCGCCGGAACACGGGGACTCGGAGCGACCTGCGGCGACACGGGGGCGGAGGGCGCCGGTACGGGCATCCGGGCGAGGAGCTTGGCGGCCTCGGCGGAGTTCAACGGCACCTTGCGGATGCGTTGTTGGGTGACCCAGTGGCTGCCGGGACCTTGCAGCAGCCGCTCGTGCACGAAGCCTTCGTCCTTGAGCTGGCGCTTGGCGCGGGTGAAGGCGGTCGCGCCGATGTCGGCGCGTTCGGCGGTGCGCGAGGGGTTCGCGCGCTCCCTCGGGGAGGGAGAGCTGCCAGGTGAGGAGTCGAACGGCGTCCGACGACAGCCGGGGATGCCGGATCAGGTCGTGGGAGAACTGGGTGAAGGCGCGGGGGCGCGGTGAGGAGGTGGCGAAGGCTCGGTATCCGTCATTCTTCCGGCGGTACGCGGAGCTGGAGGCGTAGGGCGGTCGAGCTGCACGCCTGCATCGGCCGGGCCGTCAAAGGGCTCTTGCAGACCGAGGAGTACGCGCGTGCGGTGTTCCGCATGTGGCGTCCGCTGCTGGACGGGGAGGCGATCGAGCAGGGCGTTTCCGCGCGCATGGAACGGCAGAAGCTGTTCGGACGGCGTCCGGCTCCACTGCTGAGCCTCGTCATCGACGAGCATGTCTTACGGCGGCCACTTGGCGGGCGCGAGGTCTGGCGCGGCGAATTGGAGCAGCTTCTGCTCTACGGCCACCAGCGCAACGTCGCGACGTTGATCATGCCGATGGAACGAGAGGAACATGCTGGTCTCGCAGGGCCGTTCACATTGATCCACTCGAAGAATCAGCGCAGGATGGCGCACATGGAAGTACGGGACGTGAGCGCCCTGTACGCGGAGCCGAAGAAGGTCAGCCCGCTGGAAGCGACGTACGGCGCCCTCCGGGCAGACGCGTTGACCGGGGGACGGCTTCCTCACGGTGGACCCCGACCAGTGGGCCGCGTTCGTGCGGATGGTCGCGCACGGCTGAGGTGAACGTGAAGGAGGGCGACCGCAACCCGGTCGCCCTCCGGCATCACCGGATCCGGCGGGAAGAGGTGGGCCCCGGCCCCCGGACGAGCGGAGGGGGCCCTGGCGGAACCTCGCGGGCTACTCCCCGAGTACCCCCAACTGCTCCAGCAGACCCGCCCGGTCGTACTGCCACCAGCCCTCGCAGATCATGCCGCCCCGGAAGCGCTGCCAGGTCATGCCGGTCATGGTGACGTTCCGCCCGGTGGCCGGGATGCCGACGAAGTCGCCCTGGTGGCGGGCGGTCCAGGTCCACCGGGTGCACACCCGGTCGTCCTGGGCGATCTGGTCGTCGACCCGGAAGGAGAAGTCGAAGGCTTTCCGCCAGCCCGCGAACTCCTCGCGCGCGGCCCGCAGCCCGTTGTCCCGCGGACCGGAGGGATCGTGGTCCACATAGTCGTCGGTCACTCGATCGAACATGCGGTCGATTTCGATCGTCCCGGCCTGCTCGAACCACTCCCGCGCCGTCGCGCAGTTCAGCTGCTCGTCGCGCACCACTTCCAGATCGGTGAAGGTCGGCATCTCGTCACACAACGCGACCATGTCCTGGAAGATCCTGTCGGTCTCCGGCAGGTTCGAGTTCCGCATCGCCTCCTCGTACGACGGGAACTCCACGATCTCGACGAAGTGCGCCGCGTCCGACCGGTCCTTCCCGACCAGCGCATGCGTCGCCGTCCGCTTTCCCTTCGTCTGTTCGACCCACGTGTCCATCAGCCGATCCATCTCGTCGAACCGGCTCGTCCTGCAATCGATGAGCTGTACGAACGTCATCGCGTCGCCTCCGGCCCCCCTGGGTCCGGCCCCGTCACACCCAATCCTCCCACCGGAGCCCGGTCGGCGCCGTTCCCTACTGCGGCCCGTACTTCCGTCCGGTCCGCGAGCTGACCCCGCCCAGCAGCGCCCGGGGCGTCACCTTCACCAGACCCATCAGCACCTTGTACCGGGGGTCGGGGATCGACACCGACTTCCCGCGCGCCAGGTCCGCCAGCGCCGCCGCGACCAGCTTGTCCGCGTCGAGCCACATCCAGCCGGGGATGTTGTCCGTGCCCATCCCGGCCCGCTCGTGGAACTCGGTGCGCACGAACCCCGGGCACAGCGCCATCAGCCGCACCCCGCTGCCCGCCAGGTCCTTCGCCGCTCCCTGCGTGAACTGCACGACCCACGCCTTGGACGCGCCGTACGTCCCACGCGGCACGAAGGCCGCCACCGAGGCCACGTTGACGACACCCCCGCGCCCCCGCTCCCGCATCGCCTCGGCCGCCGCCGACGTCAGCCGCAGCACCGCCTCGCAGTGCACCTTGAGCATCTTCAGCTCGTCGGCCATCGATACGTCGAGGTAGCGGCCCTTGTTGCCGAAGCCGGCGTTGTTGACCAGCAGGTCGACGGGGTTCCTGCGATCGCCGAGCCGGGCGGCCACCGCCTCGATGCCCTCGTCCGTGGCCAGGTCGGCCGTCAGCACCTCCGCCTCGATGCCGTGCCGGTCGTGCAACTCGGTCGCCTGCTCGCGCAGCCGGTCGGTGTCCCGGGCGACGAGGACGAGGTCGTGTCCGTCCGCCGCGAGCCGCCGCGCGAACGCGGCACCGATACCCGCGGTCGAACCCGTAATCAGAGCCGTTGTCATGGCAGCAGGTTAATGACCCGGAGTCCGGGCGTCCGCTCTCTGCACGCGCCCTGCGGAAAGTGAAGAAGCCGTGCGCACCTGCGCCTGTGACAGCGGCTCAGCCACCTTGCTTCTCGACGTACTTGCGGGCCGCCTCCAGTGCCTCGGGATGCAGGGCCTCGCCGGCCGCCAGCAGTTGGGGCAGCAGCTCCCGGTGTGTGGTGGTGGCCTGGAACTCCATCCGGGCCGTCACCCCGTGCTCCGGCAGGTGGACGATCTCTATGGGATCCCCCGCGCGGATCTCGCCCGGCACGATCACCCGCAGGTAGGCGCCCGTCGCGGCCTTCTGCGTGAACCGCCTCACCCAGCCCTTCTCACCCACATGGCCCTGGAAGGTGCGACAGGGAATCCGCCCCGACGTCACCTCCAGCACCACTTCCCGGCCGATCAGCCAGCGCTCACCGATCCGCGCCCCGGACACGTCCAGCCCGGTGGTGGTGAGGTTCTCGCCGAACGAGCCGTCGGTGAACGTGCGCCCCAGCTCACGCTCCCAGTCGTCCAGGTCCTCGCGCGCGACGGCGTACACCGCCTGGTCGTCGCCGCCGTGATGACGCAGGTGGCACACCGCGTCCCCGGCCAGCCCGCTCCCCGCGACCCCCTTGGGGCCGGGCGCGGCCACCCGCACCGGCCCCTCGACGGGCCGCTTGTCGATACCGGTCAGCCCCTCCGGGTGCTCGGTGTACGGAACGGCCTTCGGGCGGCCCACGTTGACGGACAGAAGCCTCATGGCGGCACGCTAAGCGACCGGCGGTCAAAGTGTCGACGCATTATTCGTCGCCGCCCCCAAGACTCACTTATGCGACTCGCCTATGCTCGAAGTATGATCGAGGCCCGTCATCTCCGCGTGCTGCGCGCCGTCGCCGCCACCGGGTCCTTCTCGGCGGCGGGCCGCGAGCTGGGCTGCACCCAGCCCGCGGTCAGCCAGCAGATGAAGGCCCTGGAGGCGTCCGTGGGCACGCCCCTGCTGGTGCGCAGCGGCCGCGAGATGCGGCTGACCCAGGCCGGCGACGCCCTCGTCCGGCACGCCGCCGGGATCCTCGCCGGACTCACCGCCGCCGAGGAGGAGGTCGCAGCCATCGCCGGCCTGCGCGCCGGCCGGGTCCGCCTGGTCTCCTTCCCCAGTGGCAGCTCCACGCTCGTCCCGACCGCGCTGGCCGCCCTGCGCGCCGCCCACCCCGGCACCCGCGTCTCCCTGGAGGAGGCCGAGCCGCCCGAGTCGGTCGACAAGCTGCGCGCCGGCGACTGCGACGTCGCCCTCGCCTTCCGCTACGAGGACGCGCCGGGCGCCGAGGAGTGGCCGGACCTGGTCGTGCGCCCCCTGCTGACGGATCGTCTCGTCGCCCTCCTGCCCGAACGGCACCGGCTCGCGCGCGCGGACTCCCTCGCCATCGGCGAACTGGCCCGCGAGCCGTGGATCGCCGGCTGCCCGCGCTGCCGCGGCCGGCTGGTGGAGGTGTGCGAGGCCGCCGGCTTCACCCCCCGCATCGACTTCGCGACCGACGACTACCCGGCGGTGGCCGGCCTGGTGGGCGCGGGCCTGGGCGTCGCCGTCCTCCCCCAGCTCGCGATCGAGTCCGTACGGCAGCGGGGAGCCCGCGCGGTGACCCTGGAACCGGCGGTACGGCGGGAGGTCGTCGCGCTCACCCTCCCCGACCTGGCCCAGGTGCCGGCGGTGGCGGCCACGCTGGAGCAACTGGGGCGGGCGGCGGCGCGGTAGCCGTACCGGGCGGCAGGGGGCGTGCGGGCGGGTCGTGCGGGCAGGTCGTGGGGGCGCGTCATGGAGGCGCGTTGTTCAGGCGTGTCGTACAAGCAAGGAGGGCACACGCGGGTGCGGGTGCCCTCAGCCTTGTGGAGAAACGTTCCTTCAACTGTTCGAAACACCGCTCGAGCCGGCCGACGCCGACACCAGGCGGTTGCGCGCCCGCCCCATGAGCTCCTCGCGCTCGTCCTCGGTCAGCCCGCCCCAGACGCCGTACGGCTCTCTCACCGCCAGCGCGTGCGCCGCGCACTGTGCGCGCACCGGGCACCTCATGCAGACCTCCTTGGCCGAGTTCTCGCGAGCGCTCCGCGCCGCCCCGCGCTCGCCCTCGGGATGAAAGAAGAGCGAGCTGTCCACCCCGCGGCAGGCGGCCAGGAGCTGCCAGTCCCACAGGTCCGCGTTCGGTCCGGGAAGGCGGGAGAAATCTGCCATTGCGTGACCCCTTGTAGCCGTGCTGAGCGGATACGGTGCCCACGACCGTACAACTACGATCTAAGGAGATGAAAATATGACTCATTGCGAATCTAGCCTCAGACACCAGTAAATGGGAAGAAATAGGGCCGAATGGGGCACGGGTTGTGGTGAAAGGTTGAGGGTCCGCGCGGGTCTCTCCACCGTGTCCACTCCCTCACGTAGAGTGCCGAAGAATGCACGCGGCCCCGTAACTCTTTCGAGTGACCATCGTTGAGAGTGCGGTGGCGGTTGAAAACACAAACGCTCGGGCAAGCGTCCGAGACGGTCGACCGCACAGGTGACGATACGTACCAGCCTGGAGGCACAAGGTGACGCGCATCAGCTGCGGAGGGCGGCCATGACTTCCGTCCTCGTCTGCGACGACTCCCCGCTTGCCCGAGAGGCGCTCCGCCGCGCGGTCGCGACCGTGCCCGGCGTCGAGCGCGTGACGACGGCGGCCAACGGCGAGGAAGTCCTCCGCCGCTGGGGTGCCGACCGCTCGGACCTGATTCTGATGGACGTGCGCATGCCCGGACTGGGCGGTGTCGAAACCGTCCGACGGCTGCTGTCCGCCGACCCGGGCGCACGCATCATCATGCTGACCGTCGCCGAGGATCTCGACGGCGTCGCACTCGCGGTCGCCGCCGGCGCCCGCGGCTATCTGCACAAGGACGCCTCGCGCGCCGAACTGCGCGCGACGGTCACCCAGGCCCTCGCGGACCCCACGTGGCGGCTCGCCCCGCGGCGCCTGCGCTCGGCCGAGATGGGCGCGGCGCCCACGCTCACCGCGCGCGAGATCCAGGTCCTCGAAGGCATGAGTCACGGCCGCTCCAACGCCGAGATCGGCCGCGAGCTGTTCCTCTCCGAGGACACCGTCAAGACCCACGCCCGCCGGCTGTTCAAGAAGCTCGGTGCCTCGGACCGCGCGCACGCGGTGGCGCTGGGCTTCCGGTGGGGACTGGTCCGCTAGGACCCGTCCGGCCGGTCCCGGTCGCCCCGCCTGCCCGGCGGCCGCTCGCTCTCCCGGCGGGCGGCGGCACGTGCCGGACACCGGTGAGGTGGTCCGGCGCGTGAGTTCGCCGACATCGTCGGCGGAGGCGCGGGCGCCGGTGCCGGGTCCGGCCCGTTCGGTCGGCCCCTTCGGTCGGGCGTCTTCGGTGCCACGGCCGTACGGCCCTGCTGCGGACTTCTTCGGTCGGCGGCAGCGCTGGACAGGCTGCGCCGACGGACTTTTCGAGCAAGCCCATCCCAGTGGACAGGAGCGGGGGAATGGATGAACCTCCCTGCTCGCGCGGGGTTCTGGGCTTGCGGGAACCCCCCGCCGGCCGGGCGTCGACCGGGGGCGGAACAGGGCCTCGCCGGTCGCCCGCTGCTCGTTTCGCCGCTGATGCCGCATCCTTGAGGGGTGGAGTTCCTCGGGGACAAGTCGGTCGAGCGGGAGGGGAGGGCGCAGGGGATGAGTTCCGGCGCACCTGCTCATAACGCTTCGGTGCACAACGACGGGCACGGTGCCGCGGCCGGTCCGGCCGCAGTGCACCATGGACCGATGCGCGAAGACGAGGCGGTCCGTGCCCCCGGGGTGATCGGCGGACTCGTGCACCGCGCGGTCGACGGGGACGAGCAGGCCACACACGACCTTCTCGCCCATGTCCACCCCCTCGCCCTGCGGTACTGCCGCACCCGGCTGTCCCGGCTTCCCGGCGACGCACGCCACTTCGTGGAGGACCTCGCGCAGGAGGTCTGCGTGGCCGTCCTCCTCGCCCTCCCGCGCTACAAGGACACGGGCCGTCCCTTCGAGGCCTTCGTCTTCGCCATCGCCGCGCACAAGGTCGCCGACCTCCAGCGCGCGGCGATGCGCCACCCCGGCTCCACGGCGGTTCCCTCCGACGAGATGCCGGAACGTCCCGACGACTCCCTCGGTCCGGAGGAGCGGGCCCTGCTGAGCAGCGACGCCGAATGGGCGAAGAAGCTGCTCGCCAACCTGCCCGACAACCAGCGGGAGCTGCTCCTGCTGCGCATCGCGGTCGGCCTCACGGCGGAGGAGACCGGTCAGATGTTGGGAATGTCACCCGGGGCCGTGCGCGTGGCCCAGCACCGCGCGCTCAGCAGGCTGCGCGCCCTCGCCGAGCAGTAGTCCCGCTGCGGCCCCGCCGCACCCCCTCCGCCGAACGAAGCACGGGCCCAACGCCGGACCGGCCGAGGCGCCCACGCCGAACAGGCGGACGGCCCCTTCCGTGAACAGGCCGCCCGCCGCCGCCGTACGAACATGCGGAGCCGGAGTCACATCGGACCGTGGAATTCGGGAGGTGCGCTTCCCGTTAGCATGGACATCCGCACCGATCAAGGCCATTTGGGGAAGGTGTCATGACTGCCAACGTCGACGGAGTGCCCGGAAAATTCGCGACGCTCGGGCTGACCTACGACGACGTGCTGCTGCTGCCGGGCCCGTCGGACATGGCTCCCGACGAGATCGACACCGCCTCGTACGTCTCCAGGAACGTGCGGGTGAACATCCCGCTCCTGTCCGCCGCCATGGACAAGGTCACCGAATCGCGCATGGCGATCTCGATGGCCCGCCAGGGCGGCGTCGGTGTACTGCACCGCAACCTCTCCATCGCGGACCAGGCCAACCAGGTCGACCTCGTGAAGCGCTCCGAGTCCGGCATGGTGACCGACCCGATCACCATCCACCCGGACGCCACGCTCGCCGAGGCCGACGCGCTCTGCGCCAAGTTCCGCATCAGCGGCGTCCCGGTCACCGACGGCAACAAGAAGCTGCTCGGCATCGTCACCAACCGTGACATGGCCTTCGAGACCGACCGCACGCGCCGCGTCCGCGAGGTCATGACGCCGATGCCGCTGGTCACGGGCAAGGTCGGCATCTCCGGCGTGGAGGCCATGGAGCTGCTGCGCCGCCACAAGATCGAGAAGCTGCCGCTCGTCGACGACGAGG
The DNA here is from genome assembly GCF_001896135.2 of Streptomyces phaeoluteigriseus. GTDB lineage: Bacteria > Actinomycetota > Actinomycetes > Streptomycetales > Streptomycetaceae > Streptomyces > Streptomyces phaeoluteigriseus. The sequence goes on along the minus strand of NZ_MPOH02000019.1, from coordinate 399,270 downwards.
GTCACCTCAAGGGCCTGATCACGGTCAAGGACTTCGTCAAGGCGGAGAAGTACCCGCTCGCCGCGAAGGACGCCGAGGGCCGCCTCATCGTCGGTGCCGCGGTCGGCGTCGCCGGTGACGCCTTCGAGCGCGCCCAGGCTCTCATCGAGGCGGGCGCCGACTTCATCGTCGTGGACACCGCGCACGGCCACTCGCGCCTGGTCGGCGACATGATCGCCAAGATCAAGTCCAACCACACGCGCGTGGACGTCATCGGCGGCAACGTCGCCACCCGCGACGGCGCCCAGTCCCTCGTCGACGCCGGCGCGGACGCCATCAAGGTCGGTGTCGGCCCGGGCTCCATCTGTACGACCCGTGTCGTCGCCGGCATCGGTGTCCCGCAGGTCACCGCCATCTACGAGGCCGCGCTGGCCGCCAAGGAGGCCGGTGTCCCGGTCATCGGCGACGGCGGCCTCCAGTACTCGGGCGACATCGCCAAGGCCCTCGTCGCGGGCGCCGACACCGTGATGCTGGGCTCGCTGCTCGCGGGCTGCGAGGAGTCGCCCGGCGAGCTGCTGTTCATCAACGGCAAGCAGTTCAAGTCGTACCGCGGCATGGGTTCCCTGGGTGCCATGCAGACCCGCGGCGAGCGCAAGTCGTTCTCCAAGGACCGGTACTTCCAGGAGGGCGTCGCCTCCGACGAGCAGCTGATCCCCGAGGGCATCGAGGGCCAGGTGCCGTACCGCGGCCCGCTGTCCTCCGTCGTCCACCAGCTGGTCGGCGGACTGCGCCAGTCGATGTTCTACGTCGGCGGCCGTACCGTTCCGGAGCTTCAGGACAACGGCCGGTTCGTCCGGATCACCTCGGCGGGTCTCAAGGAGAGCCACCCGCACGACATCCAGATGACGGTCGAGGCGCCGAACTACAGCGGTAAGAAGTAGCGGCACGCGCGCGTGCGTCCGTCTCACACGACTGAGGGCGGCCCCGGATTGCCGTCCGGGCGCCCTTGTCGTGCCCGTCGGCGATACTGGTAGACGCTGCAACGCATCAGGGAAAGGCCACACACGTGACTGAGATCGAGATCGGGCGCGGCAAGCGCGGCCGCCGGGCGTACGCCTTCGACGACATCGCCGTCGTCCCCAGCCGCCGTACGCGGGACCCGAAGGAGGTCTCGATCGCCTGGCAGATCGACGCCTACCGTTTCGAGCTGCCCTTCCTGGCCGCCCCCATGGACTCCATCGTCTCCCCCGCCACCGCGATCCGCATCGGCGAACTGGGCGGCCTGGGCGTGCTGAACCTCGAAGGCCTGTGGACGCGGTACGAGGACCCGCAGCCGCTGCTGGACGAGATCGCCAAGCTGCCCGTCGACAAGGCGACCCGCCGGCTCCAGGAGATCTACTCCGCGCCGATCAAGGAGGAGCTGATCGGGCAGCGCCTCAAGGAGGTGCGCGACTCGGGCGTGGTCACCGCCGCCGCACTCTCCCCGCAGCGCACGGCCCAGTTCTCCAAGGCCGTCGTCGACGCGGGCGTGGACATCTTCGTCATCCGCGGTACGACGGTCTCCGCGGAGCACGTCTCCGGCTCGCACGAGCCGCTGAACCTGAAGCAGTTCATCTACGAACTCGACGTCCCGGTGATCGTCGGCGGCTGCGCCACCTACACGGCGGCCCTGCACCTGATGCGCACCGGTGCGGCGGGCGTCCTCGTCGGTTTCGGCGGCGGCGCGGCGCACACCACGCGCAACGTGCTCGGTATCCAGGTCCCGATGGCGACTGCGGTGGCCGATGTCGCCGCCGCCCGCCGCGACTACATGGACGAGTCCGGCGGCCGGTACGTGCACGTGATCGCGGACGGCGGCGTCGGCTGGTCCGGTGACCTGCCCAAGGCCGTCGCCTGCGGCGCCGACGCGGTGATGATGGGCTCCCCGCTCGCGCGCGCGACCGACGCGCCCGGCCGCGGCCACCACTGGGGCATGGAGGCCGTCAACGAGGAGCTGCCGCGTGGCCAGAAGGTCGACCTCGGCACGGTCGGCACCATCGAGGAGGTCCTCACCGGCCCGTCCCACACGCCGGACGGCTCGATGAACTTCTTCGGCGCCCTGCGCCGCGCCATGTCCACCACCGGTTACAGCGAGCTGAAGGAGTTCCAGCGCGTCGAGGTGACGGTGGCGGACTCGGTGCACCGGCGCTAGCCCGACGGTAGTTCGCAGGACTTCGGCAGGGGCCGGTCAGCTCACTCGGGTGAGGTGACCGGCCCCTTTCGCATGCCCGGGACGGATGTGGGGGCGTGCGGTGCGGAGCGGGGGCGCACGGTTGCCCTCGGGCCGAATGCGGGCTGGTCAGGGGGGTCGCGGACGGTAGCGTCCGGGTCGGCGCCCCAGTGGTGTGGGGTGCCCCCTTCCAAGGACATGGTTCCGGACCCGAGCCCTCGGGGCCCGGCCCGAGTTCCTGAACGAGCCGTCCACCGGGCCACCGGGCGGCGTCGTGGAAGGGGGCGCCCATGGGACGCCACCGCAAGCCCACCCGCTGGGACCGACTCCGTCTTCGGACGGTGCAGTGCCGGAGGAGGTGGATCTTGCGGCTTTTCGGATGGTGAGCGGCCGTCCCCAAACACATTGGGGGCGGACACTCCGTGAACCATCCGGTGCCTGCCGCAGTGGCCGCTGCGGTGGGCACCATCTATTTTCGGGTGGTGAGCGGCCGTCCCCGCACACATTGAGGGCGGACACTCCGTGATCCATCAGGTGCCTGCCGCAGTGATCCCTGCGGTGGGCACCACCCGTTTTCACGTTACCGGCGAGCCGTGCCGTACGCCACCAGCCTCCGGGGCCAGGGGCGGCGTCGTGCGCCCCCTCTCACAACCGGTGCGCCGCCCCCGTCGGCGTGGCGCCCCGCGTGTCGAGCAGCAGCTGTGCCTTCACCGACAGGCCCTGTAGGTCGTACGTGCGGTGCTGCTGGAGGAGGATCGTCAGGTCGGCGTCGGCGGCGGCCTCGTACAGGGAGTCGGCGCGCGGTACCGGGTGGTCCAGGACGCTCCAGGACGGTACGTGCGGGTCGTGGTAGCTGACGGCCGCGCCGAGTTCCATCAGGCGGATCGCGATCTCCTGGGCGGGGGTGCCCTGCTGGTCGGCGAGGTCGGCCTTGTAGGTGACGCCGAGCAGCAGTACGCGCGCGCCCCGCGCCGACTTGCCGTGCTCGTTGAGGAGGGTGGCGGCGCGCTGGACGACGTAGCGGGGCATGCGGCTGTTGACCTGCTGGGCGAGTTCCACCATGCGTAGGGGGCTGCCGGGGTGGCCGGTGCGGTCCAGGGGGACGGAGTGGCCGCCGACGCCGGGGCCGGGGCGGAAGGCCTGGAAGCCGAACGGCTTGGTCTCGGCGCACCGGATGACGTCCCAGAGGTCCACGCCGAGGTCGTTGCAGAGGACGGCCATCTCGTTGACCAGGGCCATGTTGACGTGCCGGAAATTGGTCTCCAGGAGCGTCACGGTCTCGGCTTCCCTGAGGCCACGCGCGCGTACCACCTTGTCGGTGAGGCGGCCGTAGAAGGCGGCGGCGGACTCGGTGCACGCGGGCGTGAGTCCGCCGATGACCTTCGGAGTGTTGGTGGGCGTGAAGTCGCGGCGTCCGGGGTCGACCCGGCTGGGGGAGTACGCGAGATGGAAGTCGCGGCCCGCGCGCAGACCGGACGTCTCCTCCAGGAGCGGCCGCAGGAACTCCTCGGTGGTCCCGGGCGGTACGGGCGACTCCAGGATGACGGTGGTGTGCGGGCGCAGGTGTCCGGCCAGGGTGCGGGCGGCAGCCTCCACCTGGCTCAGGTCGAGCCCGCCGTCCGCGTCGCGCGGGGTGGGGGCGCAGATGACGGCGGTGCGCACCCGGCCCAGCTCGGCGGGGTTGGTGGTGGGCCGGAAGCCCTCCGAGAGCATCCGGCGCAGCTCGGCGGGGCTGAGGGAGCCCGGCTCGGGTCCGGTGCGGTAGCCGAGCGTGGGGATGCCGGCGGCCACGGCGGCCTGGGCCAGGGGCAGGCCGAGCGGGCCGAGTCCGATGACGGCGAGATCTGCGGGCATGGCGTGGGCCGTCCTTCCCAGTAACCGAAGCGGGACAGGTGCGCAAGCCCTGTGGACAGGACGGGCGAGCGCAATGTCAGACTAGGAGTAAATATGACCGATTTGCGGGATTGATCGGCTGTGTTTTCCGGTCGCCTCGATGGGACCCGGCTGCTGTTCCGTGAGAGTTGTCCACAGGCTGGGGGTGCGTGGTGGCTGAACTCGGGCAACACGGTCACCATTGGGGCATGGGGGATACGGGCCGGGCCTCGTCCTGAAGGGTGCGGCCGGCGCGACCTACAGCGGGAGGCAGCGGTGAGGACAGCGACACTGGGGCCGGCGCAGCGAGCCGAGTCACTTGCGGCCATGGCCGAGCGCGAGCTGGACGTGCTGGTCGTGGGAGGCGGGGTGGTCGGCGCGGGAACCGCCCTCGACGCCGTCACCCGCGGCCTGTCCACGGGGCTGGTCGAGGCACGGGACTGGGCTTCGGGCACATCGAGCAGATCCAGCAAGCTCATTCACGGCGGCCTGCGCTATCTGGAGATGCTCGACTTCGTCCTCGTCCGCGAGGCGCTCAAGGAGCGCGGACTGCTGCTGGAGCGGCTGGCGCCGCACCTGGTCAAGCCCGTGCCGTTCCTGTACCCGCTGCAGCACAAGGGCTGGGAGCGGCTGTACGCCGGTTCGGGCGTCGCGCTCTACGACGCGATGTCGATGGCCCGCGGGCACGGCCGGGGGCTTCCGGCCCACCGCCACCTGAGCCGCCGCCACGCCCTGCGTGTCGCACCGGCCTTGAAGAAGGACGCACTCGTCGGCGCCCTCCAGTACTACGACGCCCAGATGGACGACGCCCGCTATGTCGCCACCCTGGTGCGCACGGCGGCGTCGTACGGCGCGAAGGTCGCCAACCGCGCACGCGTGACGAGCTTCCTGCGCGAGGGCGAGCGGGTCGTGGGCGCGCGCGTGCGGGACGCCGAAGGAGGCGGGGAGTACGAGGTCCGCGCCCGGCAGGTGGTCAACGCCACGGGCGTGTGGACCGACGACACGCAGGCGATGGTGGGGGAGCGGGGACAGTTCCACGTCCGCGCCTCCAAGGGCATCCACCTCGTCGTGCCGAAGGACCGCATCCACTCCTCCACCGGCCTGATCCTGCGCACCGAGAAGTCCGTGCTGTTCGTCATCCCCTGGGGCCGGCACTGGATCGTCGGCACCACCGACACCGAATGGGACCTCGACAAGGCCCACCCGGCCGCGTCCAGCGCCGACATCGACTATCTGCTGGAACACGTGAACTCCGTCCTCGCGGTGCCGCTCACCCGCGACGACGTCGAGGGTGTCTACGCCGGTCTGCGTCCCCTGCTCGCGGGCGAGTCGGACGTCACCAGCAAGCTGTCCCGGGAGCACACCGTCGCCCATCCCGTACCGGGGCTGGTCGTCGTGGCGGGCGGCAAGTACACGACGTACCGGGTGATGGCCAAGGACGCCGTCGACGCGGCCGTGCACGGGCTCGACCTGCGGGTCGCCGAGTGCGTCACCGAGGACGTGCCGCTGCTGGGCGCGGAGGGCTACCGGGCGCTGTGGAACGCGCGAGCGCGCATCGCCACCCGGACCGGGCTGCACGTGGTGCGCGTCGAGCATCTGCTGAACCGGTACGGCTCGATGGCCGAGGAACTGCTCGACCTGGTCGCAGCCGACCCGACACTCGGCGAGCCGCTGCGGACGGCCGACGACTATCTGCGCGCCGAGATCGTCTACGCCGCCTCGCACGAGGGAGCGCGGCACCTGGACGACGTGCTGACCCGGCGCACCCGCATCTCCATCGAGACCTTCGACCGGGGCACCCGCAGCGCCCGTGAGGCGGCGGAACTGATGGCGCCGGTCCTGGGCTGGGACAAGGACCAGATCGAGCGCGAGGTGCAGCACTACGAGAAGCGGGTGGAGGCCGAGCGGGAGTCGCAACGGCAGCCCGACGACCTGACGGCGGACGCCGCGCGGCTGGGGGCGCCGGACATCGTGCCGCAGTGAGGCGGCGGCTGTGAGGCGGCGGCTGGGCGGGCGGTGGTTGTGCGGCCGCGGCTTTGCGGCGGCGGTTGTGCGGTGGTGGTTGTGCGGCCGTGGCTGGCAGGCCGCCCCGGTCGCTGCGGTCCTGGGGGTGAGGCCCACCGGGCTCTGGGCTGCCGCGGCGGGAACGCCCGACTCGCTTCACTCGAACGAGTGTCGCTGACCGGGATCTCTGTTCGGAACCGGCTCGTTCCAAGAGGTGCGAGGGCAGAACTCGGCCGCGAGCAGGGCCGGTTCGAGGTCGGGGTCCGCCATCGCCGTCGTGTTCACGCGGAAGGTGAGGACATGACGGCCGTCGACGGTGGCCGCGGTGCGCACGTAGCTGCCCGAGATCCGGCCGTTGTGCCCCCACACGGTCACTCCGCAGGGCAGCCTCGCCGGAATCAGCCCCAGGCCGTACGAGCCGTGTGCGGTGTGGGTGTCGAGCATCTCGCGCAGCCGGTGCGAGGGCAGCAGCTCGCCGCTCAGGAGGGCTGAGTAGAAGCGGTTCAGGTCGGTGAGTGTCGTCACCAGCTCGCCCGCGGCCCCGGCCACCCGTGGGTCGAGTTCGGTGACGTCGGTTCCGTCCGTCTCGTAGGCGCGGCCGTGCGGGGAGGGCAGTGAGGTGCGGGATCCGGGGAAGGAGGTGCCGTTCAGACCCAGCGGATCGAGGATGCGGTGTTCGGCCTCCGTGGAGTAGGGGCGACCGGTGACCTGTTCGACGACCAGGCCGAGCAGGACGTAGTTGGTGTTGGAGTAGGCATAGCGGCCGCGGTCGGCCGGAGGGTGGGTGAGCGCGATACGGATGGCTTGCACAGGGGTGACGGGGCGGATGCCGCCGGTGTCCCGGGCGAAGTCGTACAGACCGCTGGTGTGGGTCAGCAGGGAACGCAGGGTCAGCGCGCGCCCGTCGTTGCCGGCTCCCCGCACCAGGCCGGGCAGGTACCGCTCCACCGGGTCGGACAGCGGCAGCCGCTGTTCGGAGGCCAGTTGGAGCACGACGGTCGCGAGGAAGGTCTTGGTGATGCTGCCGGCCCGGAAGTGGTCGGACCGGGAGATGCCCGGGCCGGACTCGGCGAAGCGGGTGCCACTCTCCTCGTGGGCCAGCAGCGCGGCGGCGGGAGCCCTGCCCCGGGTGCGGAGCAGGGGGAGGAGCGCGTCGGCGGTGTCGGTGGCGTCAGCGGCACCAGCCGTGGCGGTCGTGTCGGCGCCGGGAGTCGGGGCCGGCTCGAAGTCGGCTGTGGCGGCACAGAGGAGGGTCAGGGCCACCTGAAGGAAAAGGAGCATGCGCAGAGGTCGCCTCACGGAGTTCCCTCTCCTCCCCTCCGCTCCCTGTCCCTGGAGTGGCCCATCATGCAGGGTGGGTGGAAGGCGCCGCACCGAGTCCGTGGGTGGGCTCTGCGGTGGCGAGGAGGGCGCTGTGAGGTCTCGTGGAGGGGGATTTCGCGCACAGGGCGGGGCTCGTTCCGCTTGTTGGCCGGACTTTGCTGCACCTTCTGGCCGGAATGCACCGGTCCTGGGAGGCGGTGAAGGGGCCCCTGGGCGTCGGGCACTTGTCGGGTGAGGGACAATGAAGGCTCTGTCAGGGCGGGTTGCATGAGGGGACGCATGTCGGAGGCGGAGCGGGCGGGAGCATCCCGTCAGGACAAGAGCGCACGTCTCCTCGCCGGGCGGTACCGGCTGGGAGACGTACTCGGCCGCGGCGGCATGGGGACGGTGTGGCGCGCCGAGGACGAGACCCTCGCACGCACGGTCGCCGTCAAGGAGCTGCGGTTCCCGGGGAACATCGACGACGAGGAGAAGCGCCGGCTGATCACTCGGACGCTGCGCGAGGCCAAGGCCATCGCGCGGATCCGCAACAACAGCGCGGTGACGGTCTTCGACGTGGTCGAGGAGGACGACCGGCCGTGGATCGTGATGGAGCTGGTCGAGGGCAAGTCGCTCGCCGAGGTCATCCGTGAGGACGGCGTGCTGGAGCCGAGGCGCGCGGCGGAGGTCGGGCTCGCGATCCTCGACGTGCTGAGGTCGGCACACCGCGAGGGCATCCTGCACCGCGACGTGAAGCCGTCGAACGTGCTGATCGCGGAGGACGGCCGGGTCGTGCTCACCGACTTCGGCATCGCCCAGGTCGAGGGCGACCCGTCCATCACCTCGACCGGCATGCTCGTCGGGGCGCCCTCCTACATCTCCCCGGAGCGTGCCCGCGGCCACAAGCCCGGACCGGCGGCCGATCTGTGGTCGCTCGGCGGCCTGCTGTACGCGGCCGTCGAGGGGACGCCCCCGTACGACAAGGGCTCCGCGATCGCGACGCTCACCGCGGTGATGACCGAACCGCTGGAGGAGCCGACCAACGCGGGTCCGCTGCGGGACGTCATCTACGGCCTGCTCACCAAGGACCCCGAGCGGCGGCTCGACGACGCCGGGGCCCGGGCGATGTTGAACGCGGTGATCCACGCGCCGGACCGCCGGGCGGCCGAGGCGGTGGACGCGACGAAGCTCGTGCCGCTGCCGATGCAGCCGGACGGCCCGCAGAGCAGCCCGAGTTCGTCCGCCGGCTCGTCCGGTGGAGAGGCGGCCGAGAAGCTGCGCGGGGCCCTGCGGTCCGTGCGGAAGGCCGCCGTCGCGGCCGGGGCGGCCACCTCGGCCGCCGCCGGTCGAGCCAAGTCGGCGAACGCGTCGGGTGCTTCGGGCACGTCGGGTGCTTCGGGGACGGCGGGTGCCTCGCGTGGCTCGGGGGCCTCGGGCTCCTTGGGCACGCAGGAGGAGACGCGGGGCGGCGCGGCCGCCGGGGCCGTGACCTCGGCGTCGGCCGTGGCGGCCACCAAGGCCGAAGGGGCCGCCGCCGGGAAGACGACGGCCACCGCGGCCTCCGCGTCCCTGCCGGTGTCCGGGTCGACGGCGCAGCGCAGTTCGGGATGGCCCGTGATGACGCCGCCGGACCTGCCGCCGCGGCCCGTGCCCAGGGCACCGCTGACCGACGTGGTGCCGAAGCGGACGTTGGTGATCATCGCCGTCGTGGTGGCGCTCGCCGTGCTCGGCACGGTGCTGGCCCTCACCCTCGGCGGAGGCGACGGCGGCACGGACGGCTCGAACGGCGGTGGCGGTCCCCAGGCCGTCGCCAGCGACAGCGCCGCCGCCGACACCAAGGAGGACGAGGGCAGCGGGACGCGGACGGACGGCTCGGCGTCGCAGTCCGCGACGGCCGGATCGGCCTCCGGCAGCAGCTCGCCCAGCAACACCGCCGCGGACGGCGGTGCCGGGTCGGCACCTCCGCCGGTGGAGCCGGAGCGGCCGTGACGACGCACGAGGGCAAGCAGGGCTACACCATCGGGCTGCCCACCGGCTGGAAGTACCAGTCCACGAGCGGCGCGGGGGACCGTTTCACCGGGCCCGACGGGCAGAAGCTGCTGATCGGGTGGACGACCACGCCCAAGGACGACCCGGTCGCGGACTGGGAGAACCAGGAGCGCTACATGAAGCGCTCCCAGTACAAGAAGGTCCGCATAGAGAAGGTGGACTACCGCGGCTGGAACACGGCTGACTGGGAGTTCACCTACTCGGAGAGCGGGACCGCGTACCGCACGATCGACCGCGGGTTCGTGGTCCACGACCAGCTCGGGCATGCCCTGATGTACACGGCGAAGTCCGCCGTGTGGGGCGGCGATCTGCAGGTGAGCACCTGGAAGACGCTCACGGAGACGTTCACGCCGAAGAAGTAGCGCGGGGCGGCAACCCGCGCGCCGAGCGCCCCCGGCGGGCGCTCGGCGCGCCCCCGGCAGGCGTTCGATGCGGGTTCTGCGGCTTCGATGCGGCTTCGATGAGGCTTCGGGGCGGGTTCGGTGCGTCCAGATCTCGCATCCCCTCTTTGCGGGTTGCCTCCGGCACGTATCGTGAGTGGCTGCGGACCGTGCGCATCCAGCTGTTCGGCTGGATCCGGTGGAGACGGTCCGCGTGACGAACGGATCTGACCGACCGGGCGGCCGGGGGAGGCATCGTGGACGAATATGCGGGACGGGTACTCGCCGACCGCTACCGCCTGCCGCTGCCGCCGTCCGACGAGTACGAACTCACCGAGACCCGGGCCTTCGACACCTACAGCGGGCAGGAAGTGCTGGTCCGGCAGGTGCCGTTGCCGGAGGTCGTCGAGGCAGAGGTGCTCGACGCGGAGGGTCTGCCCGAGGGGTTCACGGCTCGGGAGCGCGGCGCGCGCCGGCCCCCGAGGGTCACCGGCGCGAGCACGCGACGCCCTGCGGATCCCGTCGTACGGCGGGCCGTCGAGGCCGCGCAGGCCGCCGCGAGCATCCCCGACCATCCGCGGCTCGACCAGGTCTTCGACGTGTTCGCCGAGGGGGGTTCCCTGTGGGTCGTCAGTGAACTGGTGTCCGCCCGGCCGCTGGCGGCGCTGCTCGCCGAGAAGCCGCTGACGCCGTACCGGGCGGCGGAGGTCGCCTCCGACGTGCTCATGGCGCTGCGGGTGCTGCACGCGCACGGCTGGGTGCACCGGAACATCACCGCGCGCACGGTGCTGGTCTGCGACGACGGCCGGGTCATGCTGACCGGGCTGGCGGTCGGCGCGGCGGAAGAGGCGCTGTGCGGGTACGACCCGGTGCCGGTGGACGAGGAACAGGTGCAGGTACAGGTACAGGCGCAGCAGGGGCAGCAGCCGCCGGGCGGCCGGGGTGGCGTCGGCGCACCCGGTGTGCCGGGGCCGGGGCGAGGTGCCGGTGCGCCCGGTGGTGTCGGCGGAGTCGGTGGGGTCCGTGGCGTGGATCCCGAGGCCGCTCGGCGCGCGGCGATCGAGGCGCGGGCCGCCGGTGGGCTGCCCGCCGCGGCAGCCGAGTCGGCGAACGGGGCCTCCGGTGCGGTGGCCCGCAGACCCGTGGAGACGGGCGGGGACATCCGTGCCGCGCGGGCCGGGGCGATCGCCGCGTACCGCGCGGGCGCCCGGGCCGCCGCGCGGGTGCAGGAGGCGCAGCAGGGCGGCCGGACGGCGCTGCCGGGTGCCCGCACTCCCGTCGAGGGCGACACCGGGACCGGGATCGCGGGCGCGGCGCCGTCGCCGTCACGTCCTCGGCAGTGGCCGGGAGCAGGGGCCGGGTGGCGTGGGGGTACGTCCCCCGGGCAGAGCGCCGATCCCTACGGTGTGGGTGGCGCACCGGCGCCGATCGCCCTCGGGACCGGCGCGGTGCCGCCGCAGGCCGGCGGCGCACCCGCCGGGACGCGGTGGGACGAGCCGGCCGGGGCCGCGGTGCGGCGCGGGCCGGCCACGGCGCTGGCGGCCGAGCGGGCGCGGCAGGCGCGGATGTCCGTCGTCGGACCCGTCACGGAGAGGTGGGCGCCGGAGCAGGCCGGGCCCGTGCACGAGAACTGGCAACTGGCCGCGCCCATCGGGCCGGCCACCGACCTGTGGGGGCTCGGCGCGCTGCTGTTCCGCGCCGTGCAGGGGCATGCCCCCTATCCGGAGGAGTCGACGGCCGAGCTGGTGCAGCTGGTCTGCGCCGAACCGCCCGCCTTCGCGGAGGAGTGCGGCCCGCTCCGGCCGGTCGTGGAGTCGCTGCTGCGTCAGGACCCCACCGAGCGACTGGACTTCGAGGAACTGCGCGGCTGGCTGCGCTCGCTGGTGCGTTCGGCGCCCGAACCCGAGGCGGGCACCCACGTCGTCGCCACACCGCCCACCGACCCGCGCCGGCTGCCGATCGTGCGCCGCAGGGGCGAGCTGGTGCGCAGACGGCGCGCCGGCCTGCCCGCGACGCACGGGCGGCACAAACGGGGCCGGGCGGAGACGGGTCGTTCGCCGCGCAGCCTGGGCCGCACCCTCGTCCTGGTGGTGCTGCTGGTGCTGGCGGCGGCGATCGCGTACGCCGTGATGTTCATGCCCAAGGCGGGCGAGGAGGGCACCGGCAGCGCGGGCGGTGCGGAGCAGACCGGTGCCGCGGGCCAGGTCGATCCGGCGCCCGATGCGAGCAGCGAGCCCCGGCCCGACGACGGAAGCCCTCCGGCGTCGGGCAACACCCCCTCCGAGTCCGCCTCCGGGGCCACCGAGACGCAGTCCGGCGCGCTGCCCGGCGGCTTCACCCTGCGCAAGGACGCCGAGGGCTTCCAGCTCGCCGTCGCCGACGGCTGGGACCGCACCCCGAAGAACGGGCGCGGCCAGGTCGTCTACACGCACTCCGGCTTCGAGCTGATCGTGGTGCCGGGGCGGGACTCCGCCGCTCAGTACGGCAGCGACCCGATGGTGTACCAGCGGGAGAAGGAGAGCGAGTTGCAGCCGTACCGCGACTCCAGCTGGGCCACCGCCTCCGGGCTGCGGACCATCCAGGTGGGCGGACGGATCTCGGCCGAGGGGCAGTTCACCTGGACCGACGGCGACGGGCGCGAGCTGTTCGTGCGCAATGTGGCGCTGCTCCTCGACGGGCGGTACCACGTCGTGCAGCTGCGTGGCCCGGAGGCCGAGCGGGACGAGGTGACGCGGCTGTTCGAGCAGGCGTCGGCCAGCTACCGCTACACGGGGTGAGCGACCGGTCGGTGACACCTCCGGTCGTCCGGTCGACGCGGATGGTTCCGGCGCGGAGGCAGAAGCGACAACCGTCACAGTGCGGTTTCCGTGGGCCCCCGCTGGTTCCCCGGACGCGGACCGGTCTTTACGCTGATCCTGTCAAGAGCATTGCGGGGCAACGTGAATCAGATGCAGGGCCTGCTCGTCGCGGGCCGCTACCGGCTCGTCGACGCCATCGGCAGCGGCGGCATGGGCCGCGTATGGCGCGCGCACGACGAGCTGCTGCACCGGGCCGTCGCCCTCAAGGAGCTGACCGCCGCGCTCTACGTGTCCGAGAGCGACCGTACGGTCCTGCTGGCGCGCACCAGGGCCGAGGCCCGCGCGGCCGCGCGGATCAACCACTCCGCCGTCGTCACCGTGCACGACGTCCTCGAACACGACGGCCGCCCCTGGATCGTGATGGAGCTGGTCGAGGGTCGCTCGCTGGCCGACGCCGTCAAGGCGGACGGGCGTGTCGAGCCGACCGAGGCCGCCCGGATCGGCCTGTGGGTGCTGCGTGCCCTGCGCGCCGCGCACTCGGCGGGCGTCCTGCACCGCGACGTCAAGCCCGGCAACGTGCTCCTCTCCGACGACGGCCGGGTCCTGCTCACCGACTTCGGCATCGCCCAGATCGACGGCGACACCACCATCACCCGCACCGGAGAGGTCGTCGGGTCCGTCGACTTCCTCGCCCCCGAGCGGGTCCGCGGCCACGACCCGGGCCAGTCCTCCGACCTGTGGGCGCTCGGCGCCACGCTGTACACGGCGGTGGAGGGCCGCTCGCCGTTCCGCCGCACCTCGCCGCTGTCCACGATGCAGGCGGTCGTCGAGGAGGAGCCCGCCGAGCCGCGGTACGCCGGCCCGCTCGCGCCCGTCATCGCGGCGCTGCTGCGCAAGGACCCGGCCGCCCGGCCCGACACGGCCGGTGCGGAACGCCTGCTCGCGGAGGCGGCGGAGGGCCGCCGGCCCGACGAGGCGCAGGCCTACATACCGACGCAGTACGCGGGACCGGCGGGGCACGGCACGCAGGGCACCGTCGCGACCGGCGGGACGACCGGCGGGACGACCGGCGGGGCTCCCCACTTCACGAACGGCAGTGCCACGCCGTACCCGGCCTCCGGTCCGCCGTCCGGTCCGTACGCCGGGGCGACGACGCCCGTCCCCGCCGCCTCCGGCGCCCACGCGCACCTCGTCACCGGCGGCCCGACCGCCATCGGCCCGACGGGGCTGGGACACGGCCCGTCCGCGCCGCCCCCGAAGCCGCTGCGGCGTCGCCGGCTGCGCAGGTTCGTGCTCGTGGTCGTCGTCGCCGCGCTGGTGGGGGGCGGTACGGCGGTGGCGCTGCGGACGTGGGGCGTTGACGGTACGGCGCAGGGCTCCGGCTCGCCGAGCCCCACCGCGAGTCCCAGCCAGACCCCCAACGGCAAGGGGTCGGGGCAGGGCACCGTCGCCGACTCCCGGGTGGACATCGACGACCCCCTCGGCTTCGGGCTCTCGCTGCCCCCGGGCTGGGAGCGGTCGGTGTACCAGGACGACGCCGACCTCAAGCAGATCGACTACTCGCCCGACGGCGGCGAGCACTTCGTCCGCATCGCCATCGACGCCTCCCCTGACTTCGACGACCCCTACGCCCACCAGGTCGACCTCGAACAGCAGCTCCAGCGGCTGGCCGACTACCAGAGGGTCACCCTCGAGCGGAACACCTACCGGGACCGCGAGAGCGCCCGGTGGGAGTACACCTGGACCGCGCTCGCCAAGGACACGGACTTCCCGGGTCCGCGGCGCGCGATCGAGGAGACGTACATCTCCCGGGACGGGACCGAGTACGTCATCTACATGTCCTCGCCCGCGGCGGACTGGGCGAGCACCGCCCGGCAGTTCACCTCCGTGCTCCAGAGCTGGCGGGAGCCGCCGAGCACTTCCTGATCCCCGGCCCCCGCTCCCGGAGGGGCCCGTGATCCCCGGCCCCCGCTCCCGGAGGGGCCCGTACCGTCCGTGAGTTGGCCGGTCGGCGCCCCGGAGGCGCGGCGTCCGTTGGGGCATGATGGGCGCATGGGGACCGAGGGGGACGACGTCCGGGTCATCGCGGGCCGCTACCGGCTGGAGGCGAGGCTCGGGCGCGGCGGTATGGGGATCGTGTGGCGGGCGACGGACCACCTGCTGGGACGGCGTGTCGCGGTGAAGGAACTGGTCCAGGACGACGCCCTGTCGGCCGAGGAGGCCCGCGCCCGCCGCGACCGGACGCTGCGCGAGGCCCGCGCGGTCGCCCAGCTCAGCCACCCGCACATCATCGTGGTGCACGACGTCGTCGAGGAGGACGAACGGCCGTACATCGTGATGGAGTTGATCGAGGGCGGCTCGCTCGCCGACCGGATCGCCGAGCGCGGCCCGATCGACCCGCGCGAGGCCGCCCGGATCGGCGCGGGTCTGCTGGGTGCCCTGCGCGCCGCACACGCCGCCGGGGTGCTGCACCGGGACATCAAGCCGGCGAACGTCCTGGTCGACTCCGCCACCGGCCGCGCCGTCCTCACCGACTTCGGCATCGCGCAGGTCGCGGGCGCCACCACCCTCACCGAGACGGGCTCCTTCGTCGGCTCGCCCGAGTACACCGCGCCGGAACGCATGTCGGGGGAGCGGACCGGTCCCGCGTCCGACCTGTGGTCGCTGGGCGCGCTGCTGTGTACGGCGCTGAGCGGCGAGTCGCCGTTCCGCCGCGATTCGCTCGGCGGCATCCTGCACGCCGTCGTCTTCGCCGACATCCGGACGCCGCCGCAGGCCGAGCCGCTCCTGCCGGTCGTACGGGGGCTGCTGGAGCGGGATCCGGACCGGCGGCTGGGCGCGGAGGAGGCCGAGCGGATGCTGCGGGCCTTCCTGGACACCGGGCGTACGCCGTCGGGCCGGACCGGGTACACGCCCACGCGGGCCGACCTCCCGAGTCGGCGGCCCGCCCGCCCGGACTCGGACCCGCCCCTGCGCGCACGGTCGACGCGGGGCGTGCTGGTGGCCGCGCTGCTGGTCGCCGCGATGGCGGGTGCGGGCGTGTCCGCGGCGGCACTGCTGCTCGACCGTGAGGGCAACGGGCGCGACACGCCGTCGACCTCGGCACCGGGAGGGCCGAGCGGGTCGAAGGATACGGCGAGTTCCACGAGTTCCACGAGTTCCACGAGTACGGCGGGTACGACGTCCGGCGGCACTCCCGGCGGTACCGCCACGCCCGCTCCCTCCCACGGGCGGCCCAGTGCCCCCTCCGGCTATCGCGTCGTCGACGACCCGGCCGGGTTCGCGCTGGCCGTACCGGAGGGGTTCACCCGTGATCCGCAGGGCGAGCGGGTGTTCTACCTGTCCCCGGGGCGGGTCTTCCGGCTCGGCGTGAAGATCACCGCGCCCCGACCCGGCGGCCCGCTGGGCGTGATGGAGCGGGCCGCGGCCAAGGGGCCGGAGACCAACCCCGGTTACCGCGACGGCCACGTCACCGAGACCACCCGCGCCGGACGGCCGGCCGCCCTCTGGGAGTTCACCTGGAACGGCTTCGACGCGGCGCAGGGCGCCCGGCACACGTACGACCTGTGCTGGGAGGACGGCGGGCGGCTGTACGACGTGTGGGTGTCGGCGCCGGTCGGGAAGGCGCGCGAGGCACGGGAGTACTTCGACGTGGCGGTCGACACGCTCGTACCGGAATAAAGGGGAGATAAAGGGCGGCCTGAGTCACGGGTCTGTGACCGGTGAGGGCCGCTGGTGGATATCGGCCCGTGTGGCGCGATATTGATGGACGCATGAGCCACGACGGGGGACCGGGCCAGGGGGCCGACGACACGACGAGTTTTGTTCTGCAACCGCCTCGGCAGCCGGATGCGCGGCATCCTCCGCAAGCGCCTCGGGTCCCGCACCCCGACAACCCCTACGCGATGCCCGCCCAGGTCGCCTCGGCCCCGCAGGAACCCGGTGTCGGGCGGCTCATCGCGGGCCGCTACCGGCTTCTCGCCAAGCTCGGGCACGGCGGCATGGGCACCGTATGGCGGGCCAAGGACGAGACGGTGGATCGGGAGGTCGCCGTCAAGGAGCCGCGCGTACCGGACCACCTTCCCGAACGGGAACGGTCCAACGCGTTCGAGCGCATGCGGCGCGAGGCGCGGGCCGCCGCCCGGCTCGACCATCCGTCCGTCGTCAACGTCCATGACGTCGCCGTCGTCGACGGGCAGCCGTGGATCGTGATGGAACTGGTCAACGGGCGGTCGCTCGGCGCGGCCCTGGAGGAGGGCACCCTGGGTGTGCGCGAGGCCGCCCGGATCGGCCTGGAGGTGCTCGGCGCGCTGGAGGCCGCTCACGCGGCGGGCATCCTGCACCGGGACGTGAAGCCGGACAACGTGCTGCTCGGGCGGCACGACCGGGTCGTCCTCACCGACTTCGGCATCGCCCAGATCGAGGGCGAGACCAACCTGACCGACACCGGCGGCTTCGTCGGCTCGCCCGAGTTCATCGCGCCCGAGCGGGTGCTGGGCCAGCGCCCCGGTCCGGCGTCCGACCTGTGGTCGCTGGGCGTGGTGCTGTACGCGGCCACGGAGGGCGTCTCGCCGTTCCGCCGCAGCAACACCCCGGCGACCCTCCAGTCCGTCCTCAACGCCGCGCCCGCGCCGCCCGCCGCCGCGCAGGGCCCGCTCGCCGAGGCCATCAACGGCCTGCTGGAGAAGGACCCGGCCCGCCGCCCCCGGGCCCCGCGGGTCCGCGCCCTCCTGGAACACGCGGCGAACCCGCCCGCCCCGGCGCCCACCCAGGTGGTCACCGCGCCCGCGGCCCCGGCCGTGGACGCGCCGGATCCGATCGGCGGCTGGTCCGTCAAGGCCAGTGCCGGGCGCGCCGGCTGGGGCCTGCGGGTCGGCACCAGGCTGTTCTGGACCGGGCTGGGCACGACCGTCGTCGCCGCGGCGATCGCGGCCTGGCTGATCGTCGCCGACCCCTCCACCGGTGGACTGCCCGCCGACTGGAGGACGAGCGCCGAGAAGGACGTCACCGCCACGCTGGCGGTGCCGAAGGACTACGTGCCCGGCAAGCCGGACCGGACGTCGGACGACGACCACTGGGTCAGCTTCACCGACCCGAGCGGGGCCATCTCGATCGTCCTGACCGTCGACCGCAAGGCGGAGGACACCGGCGGCGACATCAAGGACTCGGCAGCCGCCGAGATGTACGAGGACAACGACGACTTCAAGACCAACGGCAGCTACGCCCTCGACATGCCGAAGGCACCGAGGACCGCGCCGGACGCCAACGCCGAGTACCAGGGCAGGCCGGCCGCCGAGAACACGGTCGTCTACACCACCGACGACACCCAGAACCCCCGCCCCCGCGAGATGCGGACCCTCTACTACAAGTCCACCGCGGGCGACATGTACAAGCTCACCATCTCCTACCCCGGCAAGGGCGACTTCACGGAACGGGGCCAGGAGGTGGCGCGCACGGCCATCGCCCATCTCGAGGTGGACAAGCCCTGACGGGCCGCTCGTGGTAGTCATGTGACATGAGCGACGACGGGCATCCCGGAGGCGCCGACGGCCGTACTGTCGGCGGGCGTTACCGGCTGCTCGAACGCATCGGCTCCGGCGGCATGGGCACCGTGTGGCGGGCCCGAGACCTGCTCATGGACCGCGAAGTTGCCGTCAAGGAACCCCGGTTACCGGGAGACCCCGAGGACGAGTTCCACCGCCGGGCCGCCCACCGGCTCTACCGGGAGGCCCGCGCCGCCGCCCGCGTCGACCATCCCTCCGCGGTCTCCCTCCACGACGTCGTGGTGGAGGAGGGCGAGGGCCTCCGGGACGGACTGCCCTGGATCGTCATGGAGTTGGTGCGCGGCGAGTCCCTGCACGAGGCGCTGCGACGCGGCCCGCTGGACGCGGCCGAGGCCGCGCGGATCGGCCTCGCCGTCCTGGGCGCGCTGCGCGCCGCGCACGCCGTCGGCATCGTCCACCGGGATGTGAAACCCGCCAACGTGCTGCTCGGCCCGCACGGCCGCGTCGTCCTCACCGACTTCGGCATCGCGCACGTCCGGGGCGAGGAATCCCTCACTGCCAGCGGCGAGTTCGTCGGTTTCCTGGAGTTCGTCGCCCCCGAGCGGATGTCCGGCCGCGGTGCCGGTCCCGCCTCGGACCTGTGGTCCCTCGGCGTCCTGCTGTACGCCGCCGTCGAGGGCTGGTCCCCCTTCCGCCGTACGACGGTGGAGGCCACGCTCGCCGCGATCCTCGCCGCCGACCTTCCCGAGCCGAAACAGGCCGGTCCCCTCGCCCCGCTCCTCGTACGCCTGCTCGCCCGCGACCCCGACCGACGGCCGGACCCGGCGGAGGTGGCCGAGGCACTGGAGGCTGCGGCCCCGAAAGGCCGGTCGACACCGTCCGCCACCACCGAACCCGCGGAACCGCAGGACACGGCGCGGCCGCGGGAGCCCGGCGAAGACGTGGGGACGACACGGCTCGGCGCGGAGGCGGAACCGCAGCCCGCGGGACCGCCCGCGGCACCTTCGGGGGAGCGGCCCGATGAGCCCGCCGACCCACAGCCCGGGCCCGCTGCCGAAGCACCCTCGCAGCCCGACCCCGCCCCGACCCCAGCCCCAATTCCGGCTCCGACCCCCGACTCCGCATCCGCACCGGCCTCCCTC
>NZ_MPOH02000019.1:342756-379931 GCF_001896135.2 Streptomyces phaeoluteigriseus | reverse complement strand
CGCCCCTCTCGCCCTCCTCGCCGTCCTCGTTCTCGCCGGTGCCGGCCTGGGCGCCTCCCTTCTCCTGGACGCCGGCGACGGGCGCGACCGAGCCGACCGCCGCCCGCCAGTTCCAGCCCCGTGTCCTCCCCGAGCACCACCTCCGCCTCCCACCCCGGCCGCGTGGACCGGCGCACCCCGAGCCCGAGATGGGCGCCGTCGCTCTCCCTCCCCGCCGAGTACCGGGAGTCCGCCCGGCAGGGTGGCCCCGACGAGCAGCCGAGGCTCGTCGTCTACTCGGCCGGCCCCGTCGACGTACGCCTCACGCAGTGGGACAGGGCACCGGGATCGCCGCTCGGGCGGGCGGCGAAGGCGCACGAGACCTGGGACGGTGGCGAGGGGGACGCGCGCACGCGGACCACACGGACCACCTTCCAGGGTCACGAGGCCGTGCTCGCCGACACCGCCCACGGCCCGGAGACCTCGCCGGCCCGCGTGCTGGAGCTGTTCGTGCTCACCGACGACAGCCGGATGTACGAGCTGCGGGTCGACATGCCGAAGGGCACCCCGGACGAGAAACAGGGGACGGCGGTCTTCAAGGCGGCCCGAGACCGGCTGCGTATCGACGCGTCGGAGAACGCGCCGGGAGACTCCGGAGCCGGAGAAGGTCCCGGAGAACGCGCCGGAAGACGTCCCGGGGAACGTGCTGCGGAACTTCCCCCGGAGCGGTGAACCTTCCCGCACAACCCGCTGATCAGCAGGTTCGTTGCCAGTGACCACTGGCGTCATGTGTGCGGTCGGTGAATCCCCGTTACCGACGGGTACCAAAAGCCGTTCCCACGTCATACCCTGCGGCTCATGACGGACTCGCAGGCCCCGGAGAAGACCGGTACCAACCCCCTCGCCCCCACCCCCGCCGGCGCCCGCACCGCCGCCGACGTGGTCACCCCCCAGCTCGTCGCCCAGCTCACCAAGGGCGTCGTCGGTTCCGGGCGCACGGCGAACCACACGCCGTTCACCGGCGAGAAGCTCGCCGACCTGCCCGAGTCCACCCCCGAGGACGTACAGCGGGCGTTCACCGCGGCCCGTGCCGCGCAGGCGGTGTGGGAGCAGGTGCCGGTGCGGGAACGGGCGGCGGTCCTGCTGCGCTTCCACGACCTGGTGCTCCAGCGTCAGGGCGAGGTCCTCGACCTGATCCAGCTGGAGACCGGCAAGGCGCGCCTGCACGCCCACGAGGAGGTGCAGGCGGTCGCGGTCGCCGCCCGCCACTACGGGCGCAAGGCCCCCTCCTACCTGCGGCCGAAGCGGCACGCGGGCGCGATGCCGACGCTGACGAAGGTCACCGAACTGCGCCACCCGCGCGGTGTCGTCGGCCAGATAGCCCCCTGGAACTACCCGCTGGAACTCTCCGTCGGCGACGCGCTGCCCGCCTTCGCCGCGGGCAACGCGGTCGTCATGAAGCCCGACACGGAGACCTGTCTCACCGCGCTGTGGGCCCGTGACCTGCTCATCGAGGCCGGGCTGCCCGCCGAGGTCTTCCAGGTCGTCCTCGGCGAGGGCCCGGTCGTCGGCCCCGAGGTCGTCCGGCACGCCGACTACGTCTCCTTCACCGGCTCCACCCGCACCGGCCGTGAGGTCGCGCAGGGCGCCGCCGCCCGCCTGGTCGGCGTCTCCCTCGAACTCGGCGGCAAGAACGCCATGCTGGTCCTCGCGGACGCCGACGTGGAGAAGGCCGCCGCCGGAGCGGTCCGCGCCTGCTTCTCCTCCGCCGGCCAGCTCTGCATCTCCATCGAGCGGCTGTACGTCCACGAGTCCGTCGCGGACGCCTTCCTGGAGCGCTTCGCCGCCCGCACGAGGGCGATGCGCCTCGGCACCTCCCTCGCGTACGGCGCCGACATGGGCTCCCTCGTCGGCGAACGCCAGCTGGAGACCGTGTCCCGGCATGTGGAGGAGGCCGTCGCCAAGGGCGCCACGGTCGTCGCCGGCGGTGTCGCCCGCCCCGACATCGGCCCCTACTTCTTCGAGCCGACGATCCTCGACGGCGTGACGGAACCGATGTCGGTCTGCGGCGAGGAGACCTTCGGCCCGGTCGTCTCGATCTACCGCTTCACGACGGACGACGAGGCGGTCGACCTCGCCAACTCCACGCCGTACGGCCTGAACTCATCGGTCTGGACGAGGGACGGCCGCCGCGGCCGCGCGATCGCCGCCCGCCTGCGCACCGGCACCGTCAACATCAACGAGGGTTACGCCCCCGCCTACGGCAGCGTCCAGTCGCCCATGGGCGGCATGAAGGACTCCGGCCTCGGCCGCCGCCACGGCTCCGAGGGCATCCTCAAGTACACGGAGGCCCAGACGGTGGCCCAGCAGCGACTGCTGCCGATGGCGCCGTCCCTGGGGATGGACGACGAGAGGTACGCGGAGTTCATGAGCCGCAGCCTCCGCCTGATGAAGGCGTTCCGCTTCCGCTAGACAGCACCACCCGTTCTCAATGAGGAGAGCACGTGTCACAGGAGAACTCCGCCCGGATCCGGCACGAGGACGGACCCGGCCGCCAGGACGCCGACACCGCCGCCGAAGTCAACGCCGACGCCGACGCCGGAGCTGACGCCGACGCCGAGGTGAACGTCGAGGTGAGCGCCGAGGCCGACGCCGCGGACGACGCCTACGACTACGACGTCGTCGTCGTGGGATCCGGCTTCGGCGGTTCGGTCACCGCGCTCCGCCTCACGGAGAAGGGGTACCGGGTCGGCGTCCTGGAGGCCGGCCGCCGGTTCACCCGGGAGTCCCTCCCGAAGAACTCCTGGGACCTGAAGAACTACCTCTGGGCCCCCAAGCTCGGCATGTACGGCATCCAGCGCATCCACCTGCTGGGCAACGTCATGGTCCTGGCGGGCGCGGGCGTCGGCGGCGGCTCCCTCAACTACGCCAACACCCTGTACGTGCCGCTGAAGCCGTTCTTCGACGACCCGCAGTGGCGGCACATCACGGACTGGCAGGAGGAGCTGGCTCCCTACTACGACCAGGCCCGACGCATGCTCGGCGTGCGCCTCAACCCGACGACGACCCCGTCCGACGTACACCTCAAGGCGGCGGCCGAGCGGATGGGTGTGGGCGACACCTTCCACATGGCCCCGGTGGGCGTGTTCTTCGGGGACGGCCAGGACGCCGACGGGTCGGTCACGGCACGGCCGGGCCGGCAGGCGGCGGACCCCTACTTCGGCGGCGCGGGCCCCGCCCGCAAGGCCTGCAACGAGTGCGGCGAGTGCATGACCGGCTGCCGGCACGGCGCGAAGAACACCCTCAACGAGAACTACCTCTACCTCGCCGAGAAGGCGGGCGCCGTCGTCCACCCCCTCACCACGGTCGTGTCGGTCACCGACGACGCACGCGGCGGGTACGCGGTGGCGACCCTCCCGACCGACGGCCGGCGCAGGTCGAAGGGCCGCACCTTCACGGCCCGCCGGGTCGTCCTCGCCGCCGGCACCTACGGCACCCAGACCCTGCTGCACCGCATGAAGGCGGGCCGGCAACTGCCGTACCTCTCCGACAAGCTCGGCGAACTGACCCGCACCAACTCCGAGGCGCTGGTCGGCGCCCAGACCAATGACCGCCGCTACCGCAGGGCGACCGGACAGGCGAAGGTCGACTTCACGCGCGGGGTCGCCATCACGTCCTCGATCCACCCGGACCCGGTCACCCACATCGAACCCGTCCGCTACGGCAAGGGCTCCAACTCGATGGGCAGCCTGTCGATCCTCCAGGTGCCGTACGCGGAAGGCTCGTCGCGGGTGGCCGGCTGGCTGGCGAACGCCGCCCGCCATCCCGTCCTCGTGCTGCGCTCCCTCTCCAACCGCCGCTGGTCGGAGAAGACCATCATCGGCCTGGTCATGCAGTCCGTGGACAACTCGCTGACGACGTACCTGAAGCCGACGGGTGTGGGCAAGGGCCTGCTGACCGCACGCCAGGGGCACGGCAGCCCCAACCCCAAGCAGATCAGGGCGGCTTCGGAGGCGGCCACCGCGATCGCCGCCGACATCAACGGCTTCGCCGGCTCCAACGTGGGCGAGCTGATGGGCACCCCGCTCACCGCCCACTTCCTCGGCGGCTGCCCCATCGGCGACTCGCGCGAGACCGGCGTCATCGACCCGTACCACCGCCTCTACGGCCACCCCGGCATCTCGGTCGTGGACGGCGCCGCCGTGTCGGCGAACCTCGGCGTGAACCCGTCCCTGACGATCACGGCCCAGGCCGAGCGCGCGATGTCGTACTGGCCGAACAAGGGAGAGCAGGACCCGCGCCCCGCGCAGGGAGCGGCGTACGAACGTCTGAAGCCGGTGGAGCCGCGTGACCCGGTGGTCCCGGCGGACGCGTTCGCGGCGCTGCGGCTGCCGTTCCTGGGCATGCCGACGGTGCCGCCGAAGAAGTAGATGAGGCAGCGGGCACGGAAAAGGGACCTGCGCCCCCCTCCGAGCGCAGGTCCCTCCTCACCAACGGCCCTGAGGCCGGTTCAGGCTTACGCCTGTGTCCTGCGGCGGCGCGCGGTGAACACCGCGCCCGCACCGGCGACGACGGCGACCCCGCCGACCAGCCCGATCATCGGCAGAGCCGAGCCGGAGCCGGTCTCGGCGAGGCTGCCCGTCGCGGGGATCTCCTTGGCGCCACCCTGCGGCTGCTTGCCGCCCGCGGGAGCCTTGCCGTCGCCCGGCTTGGCCTTGCCCGGGTCGTCGTTGCTGCTGCCGGGCTTGAGCACGGTGAACTCGTAGAGCGCGAAGGAGCTGTGTACGCAGTTCTTCTCCGAGTCGACGTAGCCGCCGAGGCCCAGGGTGAAGCCGTCACCGGCCGGGGCCTTGGAGGTGATGTCGACGCGCAGCTTGATGTCGACGGTCTCCTTGGGGCCGAGTTCCGTCTGGCCGAAGTAGAAGCCGTTGCCGAAGTCGTCCGCGATCGAGTCCCAGGCCTTCGTCGCCGGGTCGTAGTACTCGATCTTGGCGTAGGTGCTCAGCCAGGTCCGCTCGTCGTCGCTCATCGAGTCGTTGTCGACGGCCGCGAGCCACTGCACGGTGCCCAGGGCCTTGTCGCTGTGGTTGGCGGCGGTGAGCTTGAAGGGGTGCCGGCCGCTGCCCGCCACGATCTTGCCGGGCAGACCGGACACGGACAGCTCCAGCTGGGAGTCCACGTCGACGCCGTCCTCGTCGACCGGACAGTCGTCGGGGAACTCCGACGGCTCCCCGGTGGGCGACGAGGAAGCGGACGACGACGCGGAAGCCGACGCCGTTCCCTGGGAGGCGGAGGCGGAGGCGGAGGCCGAGCCCGACGAGGACTCGGAGGCGGACTCGGACGCGGAGGCGGACTCCGAGGAACTCGCCGAGTCGGACGGCGAGGCGGAGGCGCTCTCGGACGACGATGCGCTCGGCGACGCCGAGCCGCTCTCCTCCGCGAAGGCGCCCGGCGCCGACAGCAGGGCCAGCGGCGCGAGGGCGGCGGTCGCGGCCATGGTGACCATGGCCCGGCGGAGCTTCATGAAAAGACCTCGATGATTGCTGTGCGTCGCGACAGCAAGGCCGCGACGCGGTTGAGGAGGCCTTCCGCATGGGGGAGCGGCTTATGGCCCTGAGTTCGCTACGTGTGACTGGCGAAGCCTGTGAAGAGTTGCTCTCTCTTCACAGGTTCCTTATGTGGCATACGTCACACCACTGGGCCCTCCTGGAGGGCTCAGTCGCACCCGCCGGACCCGCCGGCCGCCTCCGGGCATGACGAAGGGCCCCGCGGGACGGATCCGCGAGGCCCTTCTTTATCGTCAGCACCGGCGTCAGGGCAGCGCCGGTGCCTGGGGAGCGGCGCCGGGGGGTTGCGCCGCTGGCTTGTCGAGCGCCCGCGTCCGTGCCGGGTGGCCGCCGGGGCGCACGCGGGGTGTGCGACTGGTCCGAACCTTTGGCGGTCGGTGGGGACGAAACGCCGCACAACAGGTCATAGCAGGAGAGGACGGGGCAATGCCGTTGTCCCCGGCGGGACTTGGGGCTTTCTACGCATCGTGCTGGATGAACGCGGTGCCCGCAACCGTTTGACCCAGCCCTTACGCACTTTTGCCCTTCCCGCCGGCCGGCCCCGAGCGTCCCCGGGGCCGGCCGTTCTCCTGGGTGACCGGGCCGCTGTCCCCTGCCGTCCGGTCACTTCCCCGGAGCGAGGTCCCACGGCGCACGGCACGATCCGTACGCCTCATCGCTCCAGGTGAGCCACGCGTGGTTCTTCCGGGTCCGCCCCTGGCTGGAACGGACATCGGGACCAACGAAGCCGTCCGCGACCGGTCACGCGCCGTACGAGTGAGAGGAACACCGAACTCAGATGCGACCACGGCAGAGTTCGAGGAGCGTCAGGGCGAGGGAGGTGCCGGGCCTGCCGAGGGCCTGCCGGTAGTGGTCGAGGATCTCCATCTCGCGGGACAGGTTCACGCGCCGGCCGCCGGAGGTGATCCGGGCCTCCTGGATCACGGCGGACACGGCGATCCGTTCCTGGATGAGACCGATGATCCGGTCGTCGAGCGCGTCGATGCGGTCACGCGCGCCGGTGATCACGCCGGCCGCCTCGGAGGTACGGGCGCCGGTCACGTCGGTGGCGGTCATGGGGGCTCCTGTGGTGGTGGGTGCGGATGCCCCGGAGCGACCTGACCCGGAGGGAAACGACAGGCGCCCCGGGCCTTGTCGGCCCGGGGCGCCTGGGAAGTCGCTGCCTCAGCTAAGCAGCACGACCATGGCAGCCGGCGGGCCGGGTGCCATAGGTAAAGACGAAGGTCGCGTGCGAGAGCATGGGCGCCAGTATGCCACGGCGGTTTTCGCACGGTGGGCGGGCACCGGCCCGGCGGGCCCCCCGGTGACGAGACCGGTCCCGCGTCGGCGTCGGTGGAAGCGACGGGATCGTTCCCACGCCCACTCGGTAGAATTGGGCAGCACAGAGACTCCGCCCGAACCGCCGGAAGGCCCCCGTGTCATCAGCGACTCCTACTGCCGCCGCCCCCGACACCGTCCTGGTCGTCGACTTCGGCGCGCAGTACGCCCAGCTCATCGCCCGTCGAGTCCGCGAGGCGCGGGTCTACAGCGAAATCGTGCCGAGCACCACGCCGGTCGCCGAGATGCTCGCCAGGAACCCGGCGGCGATCATCCTCTCCGGCGGTCCCTCGTCCGTCTACGAGGAGGGCGCCCCCCGCCTCGACCGCGAGCTGTTCGAGGCCGGCGTCCCCGTCTTCGGCATGTGCTACGGCTTCCAGCTGATGGCGCAGACCCTCGGCGGCACCGTCGACAACACCGGCGCCCGCGAGTACGGCCGCACCGAGCTGCACGTCTCGCGCTCGTCCTCCACCCTCTTCGAGGGCACCCCGGGCGAGCAGGCCGTGTGGATGTCGCACGGCGACGCCTGCTCCGCCGCCCCCGAGGGCTTCTCCGTCACGGCCTCCACGGACGTCGTCCCGGTCGCCGCCTTCGAGAACGACGAGAAGAAGCTCTACGGCGTCCAGTACCACCCCGAGGTCATGCACTCCACGCACGGCCAGCAGGTCCTGGAGCACTTCCTCTACCGCGGCGCGGGTCTCCGCCCCGACTGGACCACCGGCAACGTCATCGAGGAGCAGGTCGCCGCCATCCGCGAGCAGGTCGGCGACCGGCGCGCCATCTGCGGCCTCTCCGGCGGCGTCGACTCCGCCGTGGCCGCGGCCCTGGTCCAGAAGGCCATCGGCTCCCAGCTGACCTGCGTCTACGTCGACCACGGCCTCATGCGCAAGGGCGAGACCGAGCAGGTCGAGAAGGACTTCGTGGCCGCCACCGGCGTCCAGCTGAAGGTCGTCGACGCGGAGGAGCGCTTCCTCACCGCGCTCAAGGGGGTCTCCGACCCCGAGGAGAAGCGGAAGATCATCGGCCGCGAGTTCATCCGCGTCTTCGAGCAGGCCCAGGCGGAGATCATCGCCGACGAGGGCCCCGAGGTCGCGTTCCTGGTCCAGGGCACCCTGTACCCGGACGTCGTCGAGTCCGGCGGCGGCACCGGCACCGCCAACATCAAGTCCCACCACAACGTGGGCGGGCTGCCCGAGGACCTCGAGTTCCAGCTGATCGAGCCGCTGCGCAAGCTGTTCAAGGACGAGGTCCGCATGGTCGGCCAGGAACTGGGCCTGCCGGAGGAGATCGTCCAGCGGCAGCCGTTCCCCGGTCCCGGCCTGGGCATCCGGATCGTCGGCGAGGTCACCAAGGACCGCCTGGACCTGCTCCGCGACGCCGACGCGATCGCCCGCGAGGAACTGACGGCGGCCGGCCTCGACCGTGAGATCTGGCAGTGCCCCGTGGTCCTGCTCGCCGACGTCCGCAGCGTGGGCGTCCAGGGTGACGGCCGCACCTACGGCCACCCCATCGTCCTGCGCCCGGTCTCCTCCGAGGACGCCATGACGGCCGACTGGTCGCGCCTGCCGTACGACGTCCTCGCGAAGATCTCCACCCGGATCACCAACGAGGTGCGCGACGTCAACCGGGTCGTCGTCGACGTGACCTCGAAGCCGCCGGGCACCATCGAGTGGGAGTAGGCCCCTCCAGCGGGGTCAGGTCCGCTTGAGGGTCCGCACCGGCTCTCCGGGCTTCCAGACCTGGGCGACGAGATAGGTGTCGTCCTCGACGCAGGTCCTGACGACCTCCGTCAGCTCGGTGCGAAAGAGGTGGAACGGCTGCGGCGGTTCCACCTCTTTCACGTACCCGGCCCTCGCCTCCCCGTCCTCGACCTCCACGGCCCGCCCGCTGATCCGTACGTCCCCGCCGCCCATCCCGGTGCCCTCACCCGGGTTGGCCTGGAGCGAGAAGCGGGGGTCGCGGCGCAGGTCCAGGACCTTGAGCGAGCCCGGCATCATGCCGAGCCACAGCTCACCGCCCACGAAACGCACCTCCAGGCCGCTGGTGCGCGGGGAGCCGTCCTTGCGCAGGGTCGCGAGTACGTGGTGGGTGAAGGCCCCGAACCGGTCCTCGACGACCCGCGCGAGATCCGGCTCCGCCTCGGCGAACGCCGCCCAGTTCACTGCTGTCGTACGACGTGCTGTCATACATCGAGTGTGGCGCCGATACCCGACATCTCATGTCCGGTATCGCAGGAGTCTTCTCCGTGACGGCTCTGCCCTTTTCCGCCGACCGGAGGTAACTTCCGCCCGTAACGCATCCCAGTGCTGGAGGACCGATGCACGGGCCCATGTCACCCGCCCCGCTGCCCACCGACCGGTTGCGGTTCGCCATGCCTCCGACACACGAATCGGCCGACGACGAGCGCCGGCATCGCAAGGAACGGCTCGCGGGCGCCCTGCGGATCTTCGGCCGGCACGGCTTCGAGGACGGGGTCTCCGGGCACATCACCGCCCGCGACCCCGAGTACGGCGACTGCTTCTGGGTCAATCCCTTCGGCGTGCCCTTCAAGCACGTCACCGTGAGCGACCTCGTCCTCGTCAACGCCGACGGGCAGGTCGTCGAGGGCCGCTATCACGTCAACCAGCCGCGTTCACCGTGCACGCGCAGGTGCACGCCGCCCGGCCGGACGTCGTCGCCGTCGCCCACTGCCACTCCGTCCACGGCCGCGCGCTCGCCGCCCTCGGCGAACTGATCGACCCGATCACCCAGGAGAGCTGCGCCTTCTACGAGGACATGGCGCTCTACGACGCCTACACCGGCGTCGCCGTGGACGCCGAGGAGGGCCGGCGCATCGCCGCCGCGCTCGGCAGCCGCAAGGCACTCGTGCTGCGCAACCACGGCCCGCTGACGGTGGGCGAGTCGGTGGACGCGGCGGCCTGGTGGTTCCTGTCGATGGAACGCTCCAGCCAGGTCCAGCTCACCGCCCGCGCCGCCGGCCGGCCCGTCCTGATCGAGCACAAGGCGGCGGTGGCGACCCGGGAACAGCTCGGCGGCGACCTGGTGGCGTGGATCAACTACCAGCCCCTGTGGCAGGACATCAGCCGCAGCGAACCGGACCTGCTCAGCTGACCACGTCAACACGGCAACCTCGGATTCACCCGCGCTGACCAGACCTGCCGGAGCGGGACGGTGTGCCGTAGGGCACAATTCGCTGTCGTCGCAGCGCAGTTGTTCACAGGGTCGGCGGGCCGGTTTCACGGGGGTCGCCGACCGTTTCCGGTAGCGGGGAAGGCAGGCGTCGGCAGTGGCGGTGCAGGAGGCGAGACAAGGCCCGGAGCCGGGTGCGCACGACGGTGGCTGTGCCTGCGGGGACTGCCCGCACGGCGCGCGCGAGGGGCACCGGCGAGCCGTCGCCGCCTTCCTGGTGAAGCGGGACGAGTTCGCCGCCGGCCAGGGACTTCCCGCCGCCGTCGCCCACTCCGCCTCGGCCTCCCGCCAGTGGGTCTCGGAGGAACTCACCCAGTCCGCCGAACGCGTCGCCGAAAGAGGCCGTGCCGAAGGCGAGTCCTGGCTGAGCCGCGTGTGGCAGCGCACCGCCTGCACGGTGGGTGCGGCCGTCGTCGCCCTGTTGCTCGTGCAGTCCCTGACCGCGATCGGCGCCGGCTGGACCGCGGCCCGCACCGCCGGACTGCTCGCCGCACTCCTCGTGGGCGGCGCCCTGACCGCCGCCTCATGGCTCCACCGGGCGCGCGGTGGCGCGCTGGCCCCCGTGATCGGCGAGGACAACCGCCTGTCCACCTCCCGCGTGGTCGCCGCCGCCTGGGTGCTGTTCGTGGCGTACGCGGTGCTGGTCCTGGTGGGCAGGCTGGCGGCCGCCTCCGGCCCCGCCGAGCGCGACGCCCTGATCTCCGGGCTCGACCTCGCACGCGGCGCCGGTGCGGTGACCGTCCTCGCCGTGGTCTGCGCGATCGCCGTCCTGGTGCGGCGCGTGGTCGGTCTGCGCGTCCTCGGCCAGCGGCTCCAGAAGGTCCGCGCGCACCGGCCCCGGGCCGCCGACCTGCTCACCGACGACGCCGGCCGCGGCACCTTCGCCGACATCCAGTACGTCGTGATCAGCGCCGTCGCCCTGGCCTTCGCCGCCGTACGTCTCGCCCGCCGCCCCGACCAGCTCCCCGACCTGCCCTGGGGCCTCGCCGTGGTCGTCCTGGTGTCGGCCGCCACCTATCTCGCCGGAAAGTACGCCGAGGGCGGGCGGCCCGTGATCCTCTCCGTCGTCCGCTCCCGCGAGGCCGGCGACCTGGACGGACCGATCCGCACGGGCGACGACATCGAGATCCGCGGTGCCGGATTCGTGCCGCCCGGCGCACAGAGCGCCGACCGTCTCTCCCGCATGGTCGTCCGCATCGGCGCCGTCCATGTCCACGTCCCCCTCGTCCCGGTCACGGGCGGCTTCAGCAACCCCACCGACGCGGTCCTCACCGTCCCGGTCCCGGCGGAGGTCGAGCCCGGCCGGGCGGAGGTCCAGGTGATCACCGCGGCCGGCGTGGAGACGAACCGCTACGCGATCGACGTGACGGACTGACACACGCGGGACCGGACCGCGCCGGATCGGACGACGCGGGACTGCGCCGCGTGGGAGTGGGACGCGCGGCGCCGGAAAGAGATGCCCAAGGCCCGACCGACCACTGAGCGCACCGCCCCTTTCGTACGTATGGTCTGTCGAGGGGTCCACCAAACGCGGGCGAGAGGCGGCTACGGGCGATGACTCACGGCATGCGAACGGACACGCATTCCCCCCATCTCGACGGAGACCGCGGCAACTGGCGGGACACCGCCACCCGCTACTCCCTCCTCCCGCTCCGTGTGTTCCTCGGCATCACCTTCATCTACGCCGGCCTGGACAAGCTCACCGACGGAGCTTTCCTCAACGACAGCGGCGCCGGCTCGATCGGCGACACCATGCGGGCCGTGCGGGACTCCTCGGCCATCCCCGCCCTGGTCGACCTCTCTCTCAAGAGCCCCACCGGCTTCGGCTACGCCATGGCCTTCGGCGAAGTCGCCGTCGGCATAGGCACCCTGCTGGGTGTCCTCACCCGCCTCGCCGCCCTCGGCGGCGCGCTGATCTCCCTCAGCCTGTGGCTGACCGTGAGCTGGGCCTCCGACCCGTACTACTACGGCAACGATCTCGTCTACCTCATGGCCTGGCTGCCCCTCGTCCTCGCCGGCGCCCCGGTCCTCTCTCTCGACGCCGCCTGGCGCTCCAGGAGGCGGCTGCGATCCGGAGGCTTCCGGTAGGCCGTGCCGCCCACGACACGGCCCACTCCCGCAGTCACCGCCCCGCAGTCACCGCCCCGCCGTCCCCGCCCCCGCGCCTATGTCCGCCCCCGCGTCCGCGTCCGCGGGGGCGCCCGGCTCTCCGCCCCGGCGTCTGCGGACCGCCCGCGTCACGAGGCCGGTGACGGCCGCCAGGAAGAGGCCGGCCACCACGACCGGCACGACGGTGAACCAGGGCGTCTCCCAGAGGCCGCCCGCGTCTCCCGCGTAGATCACGCCCACGAGGACGAAGGCGGCGCCGGCGACCAGCCGGCCCGGCCGGAACTCATGACGCAGCACGGGCCACCTCCGCCTGTCCCGCCCCGACCTGGAGGTCGAGGTCGATCGTCCCGGTGTCCTTGCCGCCGGACACGGGGGACAAGGTCACCTCCTTGTGCTTGCCCGGCTCCACGTCCACGTCCTCCTGCTTCTCGCCCGGCAGCTGGATGTCGCCCAGGCCCACATCGATCCGGACGTTCACCGTCACATCCGGCGGCACGATCACCCGCAGCCGGCCGAGCCCGACCTCGGCGTCGGTGCTCACCGTCTGGCCCTTGGCGGGCTTGAGGCGGGACAGGTCGAGGGTGGCGTCGCCCGTGCCGAGGTCATAGCTCTCCCGGACGTCGGCGACCGCCGTGGGTCTCCATGTCGTGTCGATCCAGCGGGTGCCGACGTCCTTGGGGACCAGGGTCGCCCCTGCGAGCAGGCCCGCCGTGACGAGCGCCAGCAGCACCGATCCGGCGCCCGTACGCCCCAGCAGCGAGCTGACCGCGATGCCCACGCCGAGCACGATCAGCGCGGCGGACAGACCGGCCTGGAGGCTGGTGCCCAGCGGATGCTCGTCCCAGGTGAGCCGGGTCGCCAGGCCACCCGCGACCAGGGCGAGCAGGAAGGACCAGCCGCCGGTCCAGCGCGGGCCGCGCGGCCGGGGTGCCCGGCCGTACGGGGTGCGTATGTCCTCGTGGTGCTTCCCGTGCCCGATGAGGTCGACGTTGATGGAGGACACGAAGTCCGGGGCGTGGGAGCCCCCGGGGCCCCAGAGATACCCCGTGCCGCCGTCGTGCGTGCCGTCCTTGACGATGGGGTCGCGCCACCAGGACGGATAGGCGGCCGGGACGGGTGGCGCCTGGGCCTCCGGTGGGGCGTCGGCGACGGCCTGGGCGGCGAGCGGGTCGGCGTCGGAGGCCTCCCGGTGCCGTGACCAGTAGCCGGCGCGGCCAGCAGGAGGGAGAGGACGACGGCGAAGGTGAGGACCCCGCCGTTGTTGAGCATCGACAGGAACACCCCGCAGCCGACCAGCGCGAACAGCACGGCCGCGAGGGCCTGGCCGTCGACCCGGCCGGTCAGCAGCTTGCGCACCTCGTTCTGGCCGTCGTCGGTGTAGGGGACGAACAACCAGGCGAAGCCGTAGAAGATGAGGCCGATGCCGCCGGTCGCGGAGAGCACGGCGAGCGTGATCCGGAAGATCACCGGGTCCATGTCGCACTGCCGCCCGAGGCCTGAGCACACGCCGGCGAGCATCTTGTGCTCGCGGTCGCGGCGGAACCGGTGCGGCGGGTGCTCGCCGGCGGGCGGGGCGGCCGCGTCCGGTGCGGTGCTCCCGCCCGGTCCGGTGTCCGCGGCGTGCTGGTGATCCGTCATGGCTCCATGGTGGCGGGCGAGAGGCCCCGGCGGCAGTCGGAACGACCCTGGTCGGACCCTGATATCGGCCCTGAGCCGACGCCCGGGAGGCGTTCGGGCCGCGGGGCCGTCGAAGATCAGGGGCGTCTCGGGGGCAAACCCTGATGCCCGGGGCGTGGGGCCGTGTGACCATCGTTGGCATGCCGGAAGCCGCAACAGCGCCACTCGTCGAACCGCGGCCGCCGCGCAAGCTCTACCGCAGCGGTGACGGACGCTGGCTGGGTGGTGTGGCGCGGGGGCTCGCCGGACATCTCGGGCTGCCCGTGATCTGGGTGCGGCTCGTCTTCGTCGGCCTGTTCCTGGCGGACGGCCTCGGCGCTCTGCTCTACGCGGCCTTCTGGTTCTTCGTCCCGCTCGGCATCGGCGGGGTCGGCGGCCAGCGATTCCCCTCCCCCTCCGACGCCGCCACCGGCTCCACGCCCGACGGCCGCCGCAGACTCGTCACCCGCAAGCCCGACAAGGGCCAGATCGTCGCCCTGCTCCTCATGGTCGTCGTCGCCATGGTCTTCGTCGGCAATGTGAACCTGGGCAGCGGCGCCAAGGCGTACCTCCTGCCCGCCGTGCTCGTCGGCGCGGGCGTCGCCCTCGTCTGGCGTCAGGCGGACAACGCCCGGCGGGCCCGCTGGGTTCAGGCCGGCCGCAGACGCCGTACGCTCACGCTGCTGCGCGCGGGCGCCGGTGTCCTGCTGGTCACCGCCGGTGTCTCCGGCATCTTCGTCCTCCAGGGCTCCGCCGCCCACCTCGGCTCGGTCCTCCAGGCGGCCCTCGCCGTCCTGGTCGGCATCACCCTGCTCGCCGGGCCGTATCTGGTGCGCATGACGCAGGATTTGTCCGAGGAGCGCCTGATGCGCATCCGTGCCCAGGAGCGCGCGGAGGTCGCCGCCCATGTGCACGACTCGGTGCTGCACACCCTGACCCTGATCCAGCGCAACGCGGAGAACGCGAACGAGGTGCGCCGCCTCGCCCGCGCCCAGGAGCGCGACCTGCGCACCTGGCTGTACAAGCCGGAGGGCACCGGCAAGGACGAGGCGGACGAGCCCACCACCCTCGCCGACGCGGTCCGGCGCGATGCCGCCGAGGTGGAGGACAAGCACGGTGTCCCACTGGAGGTCGTGGTCGTCGGCGACTGCCCGCTCGACGAGCGGCTGACCGCACAGATGCAGGCCGCGCGCGAAGCGATGGTGAACGCCGCCAAGTACGGTGGCGAGGGCGGCGCCGTACAGGTCTACGCCGAGGTCGAGGGCAGGACGGTCTTCGTGTCCGTCCGGGACCGCGGTCCCGGCTTCGACTTCGACTCGATACCCGCCGACCGGATGGGCGTCAGAGAATCGATCATCGGCCGCATGGAGCGCAACGGCGGCACGGCGCGGCTGCGGGCGGTCCCGGGCGGCGGCACGGAGGTCGAGCTGGAGATGGAGAGGGCGGAGAACTGATGAGCGACCCGACCGAGACGGACGGCACGACAGGAGCGGCCCCCGCGGCCGACCCGGCGCAGGGCGAGGGCGGCCCCGGACGGCACGTGCGCGTGGTCCTCGTCGACGACCACCGCATGTTCCGCACCGGAGTGCAGGCCGAGATCGGCCGGACCGAGGAGACCGGTGTGGAGGTCGTCGGCGAGGCCGCCGACGTCGACCAGGCGGTCACGGTCATCACCGCGACCCGGCCCGAGGTCGTCCTCCTCGACGTCCATCTGCCGGGCGGTGGCGGTGTCGAAGTGCTGCGCCGCTGCGCCCCGTTGATGAGCGACCCCGAGCGGCCCGTGCGTTTCCTCGCCCTGTCCGTCTCGGACGCCGCGGAGGACGTGATCGGCGTGATCCGCGGCGGCGCCCGCGGCTATGTCACCAAGACGATCACCGGCACGGACCTGGTCGACTCCGTCTTCCGGGTCCAGGACGGCGACGCGGTGTTCTCGCCGCGGCTAGCCGGGTTCGTCCTGGACGCCTTCGCCTCCACCGACGCCCCGCCGGTCGACGAGGACCTCGACCGTCTCACCCAGCGCGAGCGCGAGGTCCTGCGCCTCATCGCCCGCGGTTACGCCTACAAGGAGATCGCCAAGCAGCTGTTCATCTCCGTCAAGACGGTGGAGTCCCATGTCTCGGCGGTCCTGCGCAAGCTCCAGCTGTCCAACCGGCACGAGCTGACCCGCTGGGCGACGGCACGCCGGCTGGTGTGACAGGGGGCGTCCTCAGACCACCCGGCTCGCCCCCGCGTACGGCATCTCGTCGATGGGTGCCACGCGCACCGGGGCCGAGGGGTTCGGTGCGTGGATCATCTTGCCGCCACCGATGTAGATCCCGACGTGCGTGATGCCCGAGTAGAAGAACACCAGGTCGCCCGGCCGCAGTTCGGAGCGGGCGACGCGGCGCCCGGCGTCGATCTGCGCGTACGTCGTGCGGGGCAGGGAGACGCCCGCCGCGCGGTACGCGGCCTGGACGAGGCCCGAGCAGTCGAAGGCGTTCGGGCCGGTCGCGCCCCACACATAAGGGCTGCCCAGCTTGGCGTAGGCGTAGGAGACGGCCGCCGCCGCACGGGCGTTGGGGGCCGTCGCGGTGGCCGAGCCGGGGGCGGGCAGGCTGTCGCGGGCGCCCGTCGAGGCCCGCGAGGCACGGGTGTCCGTCCCGGCCCCGCTACCCGAGGTGATCCGCGCCCGTTCTTCCGCCGTGAGCCGGTTCAGCAGGCCGCGCGCCGCGTCCAGCTTGTCGGTGATCGTCTTCTTGTGCCGCTTCAGCTCGGCCTGGCGCGTCTTGAGCGAGGCCAGTTCGACGCGTGCGGCGCCCCGCAGCTGCTCCGCCTCCCGCAGTTGCTTGCGGAACCGGATGACGGCGGCGGACTGGCGGTCGCCGGCCCGTTCGGCGAAGGAGGCGTTGTCGAGGTACTGGTCGGGGTCGTCGGAGAGCGCCAGTTGCATCGCCGGGTCGAGGCCGCCGCTGCGGTACTGCGCCGCGGCCATCGTGCCCAGCGCCTCGCGGGCCGTGTTGAGCCGTGCCTCCTTGCGAGCGGCCTCGTCCCGCAGGGTCGCCAGCCGCCGCTCCGCGGCCGTCGCCTTCTCCTGCGCGCCGTTGTACTTCTCGGTCGCCGCCTCGGCCTCCTGGTACAGCGTGTCCACCTTGGCCTTCACCTGCGCCGGTGTGGCGTTCGGCTCGGCGTGCCCGGTCCCGTCGAACGCGGTCACGCCGGCCACTCCGGCGAGGGCGATGGTGGCTGCCGTGCGGGCCGTGTGGCCCGCGGCCGGACGCTGACGGGGCTTGCGGTGCGCTGGCACGTGGTACTGCACGTCCTTTCGTCGACCGCCTCGTCGATACGGCCGCCGGGCCGGCCGGGTCCGTGGGGACGGGCCTCGGCCGCCGGGGGGAGCGGGCGCACTGCCGCGGGGCGCGGCTGACGCGTCGCGCGCCGCACGGGGGGAGCGGAGCGCGCCGGACCTTCTCGGCGGTGGTGTCCGACTGCCGCCCCTGTCCGGGCGGCGGTGGGGAGCCGGTCACCTGGGGGAGGACGCTAGGCCCGTTCGTGTCGGTCGGGTAACGCGATGTGCGGAAGTGACGCGAGAGGACTGCCGGGTGACCGGAAGTGGCCGTACCGCTGGTCCTGAGTCGTCGACTTCACAGGGCGGGTCGACCGATGCGGTGAATCCGGGCCCCTCCTGGGCGGCGCGCTGCTATGAGGCGCATATGTGCGAGCACGGTGGGACGGGGCTGGACGGAATGGGCCGGTGTCGGGAGGAGCCCGGGCCGCTGGTTAGCATCCGGCCTCATGGACGTACTCATCCACCTCTTCGTCGGCCTGCACATCATCGGCATCGCCGCGCTGCTCGGCGGCTTCCTCACGCAGATGAGGGCGATGGGGCAGGGCACCGCCCGCTTCGTCCCCGCGATGCTGCACGGCGCCGCGACGATGCTGGTCACCGGCGTGATCCTGGTCGGTCTCAACCAGGCCGACGACCAGGAGGTCGACAACATCAAGATCGGCGTGAAGCTGGCCCTGCTGATCGTGATCCTCGGCCTCGTCTATGTGAAGCGGGACGACGAGAGGGTGGAGAAGCCCTTGTTCGGCCTGGTCGGCCTGCTGACCGTGGCCAACGTCTTCATCGCGGTGCTCTGGACCTGAGCGACCTGATCGCCCTGAGCGTCAGAGCGACCTGGGTGCCTGGGTGCCTGGGTGACCCGAGCGACCTGGGTGACCTGAGCGACATGGACGTCCTGAGCGACATGGACGTCCTGAGCGGCATGGACGTCCTGGGCGTCCTCGGCTCCGCCCGTGCGTCTCGCGCGCCCCGCGTGCGCGGCGCTCGCCTCAGGCCGGGCGCACCACGCTGTGGATCGACGACTCCCCGTCGTAGTAGATCGACTCCTCGCGCACGTAAGCGCCGGGCTTCGGGGCGTGGATCATCATGCCGTTGCCTATGTAGATGCCGACATGGGTGACGTCGGCGTAGAAGAACACCAGGTCACCGGGTTGTGCGGCGGAGAGGGGGACCGTCGTGCCGGCGTTCACCTGGTCGTAGGTGACGCGCGGCAGGGAGACGCCGGCGGCCTTCCAGACGGCCTGGGTCAGACCGGAGCAGTCGTAGGAGTCCGGGCCGGTGGCGCCCCACACGTACGGCTTGCCGATCTGCGCGCGGGCGAAGGCCAGCGCCTTCTCCGCCTTGGTCGCGTACGAGGGGTCCGTGACCGGGGAGGCGGACGGCGCGGTGGACGGCGAGGACGACGACGTGTCGGTGCTCGAGGACCCCGTCGACCCCGCGGAGTCACCGCTCTCCTGCTGGGCGGCCGCCGCCTCCGCCCGCTGCTGCTCGGCCAGCTCGGCGGCCTTGCGGGCGGCCTCCTGCCGCTTCCGCTCCTCGATCGCCGCCAGCCGCGCCTTCTCCTCCGCAGTCAGCTGCGACAGCAGCGCGCGGGCGGAGCCGAGCTTCTTCTGGACGGTGGCCTTGGCGGTCTTCAGGTCGTTCTGCGAGTCGGTGAGCGTCCGCAGGCTCTGGGAGGCCTCCTGGCGCTTCTTCATCGTCTCCGCCTGGTCGGCGAAGTAGTCGTCGACCGCGCTCTTCTGCCGCTCGGTCACCCGGCCCATCAGCTGCGTCTGGTCGAAGTAGTCCTGCGGGGAGTCCGCGAGCAGGAAGGTCGCCGTGTCCGGGGCCGAGGCGCCGGTGCGGTACTGGGCGGCGGCGTACGAACCCAGCTCCTCCCGCGCCTCGTTGAGCTTCTGGGCGCGCTGGGCGACATCGTCGAGGAGGGTGTCGACCTGCTTGCGCTGCTTGGTCGCCTTCTCCTTGGCGGCGTTGTACTTCTCGGTGGCCGACTCCGCCTGGCGGTAGAGATCGTCGACCTTCTTCTCGACCTCCTCGACACTCGGCTTGTCGTCGGTGGAGGGGGCGGCGGTCGCCGTCTGCGAGAGCAGGGCCACCGAGGTGAGCGCGGCGGTGGCGAGAGCGGGCGTACGGATTCCTGCCACGCGGGTGCCCGCGGGACGGGGCTTGCGGTGCTGCGACGCCAAGGGAGGCGACTCCTTCCAGTTACCGCCTACCGGGTCAGCGGTGGGGGCACCCCCAGGCCGTGCGGGCACTGGGGGAGGGTTCGGGCGGGTGTTTCGGAAGGGTTGCCCTACGGCTCGTCCTCCCCGGAGGGGAGTGAGCCGATTCACCCCGAGGTTCGGTGGGTCCCCGGCTCCGGTTGCCGTGAGGGGCACGCCGGACTCGACGGAGGCCGCGCGGCCCGGCGAGGTTCGCCGGTAGGGGTCGTACGGCCTGCCCGGCACCGTAGCCAACTGGTGTGGCCCGTGTGAAGGTTGCTGGGTGATATGCCCGATACATTTTCGTGACCTCGGGTCAGGCCGCCGTCCGCGGTCACCGACGGTGCCAGGGGCGCCCCGGAAGGTGAGGGCCGGGGGATGTTTCCGGGACGGCCGCGGGTTGTCAGTGGGGCAGCCTAGACTCGGAGAGCGATGAGCAGCCTCTTTGACGACAGCTTCCTGGCGGACCTCCAGGCCCCCCGCGGCCACCACGAGGAACCCCCGCCGCCGCCCGAGGACGATCACTCTCCGGAACCGGTTCCGGACGATCTGTTCGGCGGGAAGTTCGACGCGCCGCCGGACCGGGACGCCTACTACCGGGACGGCGCCCCGCGCCCGCCGCTCGACGCGGCGGCCCTCCTGGAGGGACTCAACGAGAACCAGCGCGCGGCCGTGGTCCACTCCGGCACCCCGCTGCTCATCGTCGCCGGCGCCGGCTCCGGCAAGACGCGCGTGCTGACCCACCGCATCGCCCACCTCCTCGCCGAGCGGAACGTCCATCCGGGCCAGATCCTCGCGATCACCTTCACCAACAAGGCCGCGGGCGAGATGAAGGAGCGCGTCGAGCAGCTCGTCGGCCCGCGGGCCAACGCGATGTGGGTGATGACCTTCCACAGCGCGTGCGTGCGCATCCTGCGCCGCGAGAGCAAGCGGCTCGGCTTCACCTCGTCGTTCTCGATCTACGACGCGGCCGACTCCAAGCGTCTGATGGCCCTGGTCTGCCGCGACCTGGACCTCGACCCCAAGCGCTTCCCGCCGAAGTCCTTCAGCGCCAAGATCAGCAACCTGAAGAACGAGCTGATCGACGAGGAGGACTTCGCCGCCCAGGCCACCGACGGCTTCGAGAAGACCCTCGCCCAGGCCTACGCCATGTACCAGTCGCGGCTGCGCGAGGCCAACGCCCTCGACTTCGACGACCTGATCATGACGACGGTCAATCTGCTGCGCGCGTTCCCCGACGTCGCCGAGCACTACCGCCGCCGCTTCCGCCATGTCCTCGTCGACGAGTACCAGGACACCAACCACGCCCAGTACGCCCTGGTCAGGGAACTCGTCGGCTCCTCCGAGCACCCGGTGGACGTACCGCCGAGCGCGGACGACCTGCCGCCCGCCGAACTGTGCGTCGTGGGCGACGCCGACCAGTCGATCTACGCCTTCCGCGGCGCGACCATCCGCAACATCCTCCAGTTCGAGGAGGACTACGCGGACGCCACGACGATCCTGCTGGAGCAGAACTACCGCTCCACCCAGACGATCCTCACCGCCGCCAACGCCGTCATCGAGCGCAACGAGTCGCGCCGCCCCAAGAACCTGTGGACCAACGCGGGCGAGGGCGCGCGCATCACCGGCTACGTCGCCGACACCGAGCACGACGAGGCGCAGTTCGTCGCCGACGAGATAGACCGCCTCACGGACGCGGGCGAGGCCAAGGCCGGTGACGTGGCCGTCTTCTACCGCACCAACGCCCAGTCCCGGGTCTTCGAGGAGATTTTCATCCGCGTCGGCCTGCCCTACAAGGTTGTCGGCGGCGTCCGCTTCTACGAGCGCAAGGAGGTCCGGGACGTCCTGGCCTACCTGCGTGTGCTCGCCAACCCGGAGGACTCGGTACCCCTGCGCCGCATCCTCAACGTGCCCAAGCGCGGCATCGGCGAGCGCGCCGAGGCGATGATCGACGCCCTCTCCCAGCGCGAGAAGATCAGCTTCCCGCAGGCCCTCCAGCGCGTCGACGAGGCCTACGGCATGGCCGCGCGCTCCACGAACGCGGTCAAGCGGTTCAACACGCTGATGGAGGAGCTGCGCACGATCGTCGAGTCGGGCGCGGGACCGGCCACGGTCCTGGAGGCGGTCCTCAACCAGACCGGCTACCTCTCCGAGTTGCAGAACTCCACCGACCCGCAGGACGAGACCCGCGTCGAGAACCTCCAGGAACTCGCCTCCGTGGCGCTGGAGTTCGAGCAGGAGTCCGGCGAGGGTGAGGCGACCGGCTCGCTCTCCGACTTCCTGGAGCGGGTCGCGCTGGTCGCCGACTCCGACCAGATCCCCGACGAGAGCGAGGACGGCTCGGGCGTCATCACGCTCATGACCCTCCACACCGCCAAGGGCCTGGAGTTCCCGGTCGTCTTCCTCACCGGCATGGAGGACGGCGTCTTCCCGCACATGCGCGCCCTCGGCCAGACCAAGGAGCTGGAGGAGGAGCGCCGCCTGGCCTACGTCGGCATCACGCGCGCGCGGGAGCGGCTGTACCTGACGCGCTCCGCGCTGCGCAGCGCCTGGGGGCAGCCGTCGTACAACCCGCCCTCGCGCTTCCTGGAGGAGATCCCGGCCGCGCATGTCGACTGGAAGCGGACGGGGGCGACCTCGCCGGTGTCCTCCGGTCCGGTGTCCGGGGTGGCGGCCTCGCTGTCGTCGTCCCGATCGCGTTCCTCGGCGGCCGGCGGGTCCGGCTTCGCCACGCGGCGCACCTCGGAGAAGCCCGTGGTCGCCCTGGCCGTCGGCGACCGCGTCACCCACGACCAGTTCGGCCTCGGCACGGTCGTCGGCGTGAAGGGCACGGGCGCCAACGCGGAGGCGACCGTCGACTTCGGCGAAGCCAAGCCGAAGCGCCTGCTGCTGCGGTACGCGCCGGTGGAGAAGCTGTAGCTCTCGCGCGATGAGCCCCCGGCGCCAAGTCGGCGCCGGGGGCTCATCGGTCGATTCGAGAGGCCTGGTGGGTCGGGAGGCCTACGTCGGGCCGGCAGGCCTT
This sequence comes from Streptomyces phaeoluteigriseus, assembly GCF_001896135.2. GTDB lineage: Bacteria > Actinomycetota > Actinomycetes > Streptomycetales > Streptomycetaceae > Streptomyces > Streptomyces phaeoluteigriseus. The sequence goes on along the minus strand of NZ_MPOH02000019.1, from coordinate 357,569 downwards.
ACGTCGGGTCGATTCCGTGGCTGCGCAGCCACGGCAGCGGGTCGACGGCGGAGGCGCCGCCCGGCCGGACCTCGAAATGCAGGTGCGGCCCGGTGGAGTTGCCGGAGTTCCCGGAGTACGCGATCGGGTCGCCGGCCTTCACCGTCGTACCGGAGGCGACGCGGTAGCTGGAGAGGTGGCAGTACCAGGTCTCCGTGCCGTCCTTCGCCGTCACGATCATCATGTTGCCGTAGGCGCTGTTCCACTGTGTGCGGACGACGCCGTCGGTCGCCGCCATCACCGTGGTGCCGTAGGACACCGGGAAGTCGATGCCGGTGTGCTGCGACATCCAGTTGATGCCGGACTGGCCGTAGTAGGCGCTCAGGCCGTGGTTCGAGACCGGCAGCGCGTACTTGGGGCGAAGCCGCTCCTTGCGGGCCGCCTCCGCCGCCGCCTTCTTCTTCTCGGCTTCCTGCTGCGCCTTGAGGTCGATGCGTTCCTGCGTACGGCTGGCCCGGTCGGCGAAGTCGCCGGCCTCGGCGGTGAGGGTCTGGAGCTGGGTGTCCAGCTTGTTGTTCGCGGCGGACGGCTTCACCGGCTGCGCGTCCGAGGCGGACGCCGTGGTGTCGTGGTCGTCACCACCGGTCAGCGTGCCGACCGAGGCCGCCGCGATACCGGCCACGCCCATGACGCATGCCGAGGGCACGGCCACGGTCAGCAGCGCGGAACGTCTCGCGGGCGCACGCCGCCGGGAGCGGTTCGCGTTACGGGTCGCCGCCCGCCCGAGCGGGGCCGAGACGACTTCCTCCTGGTCGTCGAGGAGGAGCGCGGCGCCGTCGGCCGGTTCACCGTCGGCGGGGGCGGACTCGTCGCGGTCGACCTGCTCGAAGGTGGCGGTGGCCTGCTGGTCGAAGGGGACCTCGGCCTGGTGGGCCTGGAAGGAACCCTCGGCCTGCTGCTCGTACTCGCCGCCGCTCTCGGTGGCCTCGGCGCCGCCGCCGTCGGAGTTCCACTGCGTCGCGTCGTAGGCGCCGGTGTCGAAGGCCTGCGTGCCCCATTCCCACTGCTGGGTCGCCTCGGCCGGGGCGGCGGACATGTCGGGCTGGCGCCAGGCGCTCGCGTCCCACTGACCACTGACGTCGGGCGCGGCGGCCTGCGGCGGGATGCCTGACAGCTGCTGCGGATCCGTGGACCAGGCCGTGGTGTCGTAGGCACCCGTGTCATAGGCGGCGTGGTGCTGGGCCGCGTACGGGTCGTGGTTCAGGGTCTGGTGGCTGCCGGTGGCCCACTGCCCGGTGTCGTACGCCCCGGTCGACGCCGCCGTTGCTCCGTCGCCCGGCATGTCGCCGAAGAGGGGGTCGACCGCGAAGTGACCCGTGCCGTGCGCGACGGAGTCGTATGTGCCGGAGTCGTAGCCGTTGTACGTGGTGAAGTCGCCGTACTGGGCTTCCGGGGAGCCGTACGACGCCTGGTGCGCCGAGTCGGCGTCGGAAGCCGGAGCCGGGGTGGTCATGGTCCCCGACGGGTGACGATCGTTCACCAACTTCTCTCTCGCCTCGACAACAGGGGCTGCCAGAGCAGTGCGGTGACTGTACCCGCCGGTATGCGGGCTCGACAATCTTCCGCAGGTTTCGGGTCCGCGGGAAAGGGGCATTCGGCCCTGTTTCGGGGGAGGGCGGACGCGGGTTTGGCCCTATGTTCGAAGGTTGTTCGATGCCGAAGGGCTGTCGTGGCGCTGTGGAGGCGAGGTAAGTCGACTGTGCCGGGCGGCTGTTATGTCGCCGTGTGTCTCTTTGCGACCGGAAGTGGCGTCGGACGTCCCGTCGGGGGCGGTCCTGTGGCGCCTCTTGGCCGTCCTGCCGGATGTCACGTCAGGTGTACTGCCGGGTGTCCTCAGGCGACCGTCAGATCGCCGGTGTGTGCGACAGGTGTACCGGGCGTGGCGTCGGCCGCGGTCCCGTCGCCGTCGAGGGCCTGCCGGATGCCGGTCGCGACGGCCGGGTGCACCGGGAGGGCGAGATGGCCGATGCCGCTCACCTGGACGTTCTCCGTCAGGAGGTCGGGGTGGTCGAGGCGGGCGGTCTCCAGCGGCGCCATCAAATGGTCGAGGTCGCTCCAGAAACTGACGAACCGCGTCCGGCAGCCGGGCGCGGGCCGGGACAGCTCCTCGATGACCTCCGAGCCGGGGCGCATCTGGCGCACGATCGGGTGGGCGTTCGCCAGTGGCGCCACCCGGGTCCCGGAGTGCGGGGTGCCCAGCATGACCAGGGTCCGCACGCGCGTGTCGCCGCCCAATCGCTGCACGTAGTAACGGGCGATCAGCCCGCCGAGGCTGTGCCCCACGACGTCCACCTGGCTGCTGCCGGTGCGCTGGCAGATCTGCTCGATGTGCCGGCCGAGCAGCTCGGCCGCGATCCGGATGTCACAGGTCAGCGGGGAGTAGTTGAGTGACTCCACCCGGTGTCTGCCGTGCTGGGCGAGACTGCGGCGCAGCAGGACGAACACGGAACGGTTGTCGATGAAGCCGTGCAGGAGGACGACCGGGGGCGGGGCCTGGGTCGGCAGCCGCGCCGGGTCCTCGGCGCCTTCGGTGCCCCGGGCCGGGAGTGCGGGCGTGCCGCCGCGGCGCTCCTGGGTGATGCCGGAGGGGTACAGGAGGAGATGGCCCGTGAGGATCGCGATCTCCAGGGCGGTCGCCTTGAGCAGTGTCGCGGAGAGTCCCATCAGTCCGCCGGGCAGCAGACGCCGGCAGAGACGCAGCGGAAGAAGGGGCTCCAGGGCCCGGGTGACCTGCATGGCCGACCTCCTGTCGGCACGCTGAGGACGGCTCTGTCCCCCGTGTGCCCTCGTGGAAGTCGCGGCGGAGGCGGACGGCGGTGCGCGAGGGGCGTGTGAGGCGGGGCGAGCGGTGTGCTCCCTGCGCTCCTGTCGTCTGTCGTCGAAAACCCTGTCCTGCCTGCCCGTCGAGCCTGCGCCGATGTGCCTCACCGCCATGGCCCGCAGCCTGCGGGCCCGCAGCCTGCGAAGCGGCGGTGCGGCGACCTCGTTGCGGCTCCCGTTGCGCGGATTTCCCCGGGCTCCCCGTCGGGGGAGAGGAAACCGCGTTTGGTGAACGTGTCCCATGGTGTGATTTCCCCCTCGGTGCGCACCGTAAAACCGCCGGTTGCGGGATCCTGGGGATAACGTTCGTTCACTTCCCCGGCCGGTGTGGTGGTACCTCTCGGTACGCAGGGAATCGGTACGGATGGATGTAGTCGCTTCATGGAGGCAGTGATGGGTGTGGCAGCCGGTCCGATCCGCGTGGTGGTGGCCAAGCCGGGGCTCGACGGCCACGATCGCGGGGCCAAGGTGATCGCGCGTGCGCTGCGCGACGCCGGTATGGAGGTCATCTACACAGGCCTCCACCAGACCCCCGAACAGATCGTCGACACCGCGATCCAGGAGGACGCCGACGCGATCGGTCTGTCCATCCTGTCGGGGGCGCACAACACGCTCTTCGCCGCCGTGATCGAACTCCTCAAGGAGCGGGACGCGGCGGACATCCTGGTCTTCGGCGGGGGGATCATCCCCGAGGCGGACATCGCGCCGCTGAAGGAGAAGGGCGTCGCGGAGATCTTCACGCCCGGCGCGACCACGGCGTCGATCGTGAACTGGGTGCGGGCGAACGTACGACAGCCCGCGGGAGCGTAGCGCGGTCCCGAGGCGGGAGCGGTCCGGGTGATCTCGCCCGAGGGCGGCGACCCCGGACCCCCGCACGCCCCCGGCGGGCCGGGCGTCATCCGGCGGTGTCTCTCACCGCGCCCAGTTCCTCGCTCATCACCGCCCGCAACCGCAGCGTCGTGCCCAGCCGCTGGAAGGCCTCCGCCCAGTAGCCGCCCGCGCCGGGCGAGGCGTCCTCAGGCTCCTCCGGGACCGCCAGCAGGCCGTCCAGGCGCGTCGCCTCCGCCGGGTCGAGACAGCGTTCCGCCAGACCCATCACCCCGCTGAAGCTCCACGGATAACTCCCGGCGTCCCGAGCGATGTTGAGTGCGTCGAGCACCGCCCGGCCGAGCGGAGCGGCCCACGGGACCGCGCACACCCCGAGCAGCTGGAACGCCTCCGACAGGCCGTGCGTCGCGATGAAACCGGCCACCCAGCCGGCCCGTTCGCCCGACGACAGGGTGCTCAGCAGCTTGGCCCGCTCGGCGAGGGAGACCGCGCCCGGCCCGCCCGCCTCCGGCGCCGACGGCACACCGAGCAGCGCCCGCGACCAGTCGGCGTCCCGCTGCCGTACGGCCGCCCGGCACCAGGCCGCGTGCAGCTCGCCCGTCCAGTCGTCGGCCACCGGCAGCGCGAGGATCTCCTCGGGCGTACGGCCGCCCAGCCGCGCCGGCCACGAGGCGAGCGGGGCCGACTCCACCAACTGGCCGAGCCACCAGGACCGTTCGCCCCGGCCGGGCGGCGCCTTGGACACCACGCCGTCGCGCTCCATGCCCGCGTCGCACTCGTGCGGTGCCTCCACGACGATCGTGGGTGCGTCCCGCGTGTGGTCGACGGCCACGCACGCGGCGGCCCGCACCGCCATCCGCGCGGCCAGTGCCGAACCCGGCAGCGCCGACAGCAACTCCGCCGCCGTCGAACGGACGTTTCGGCTGCGGTCGGCCAGGGCCTGCTCCAGGAACGGCTCGTCCCGGGGGCCGAGGCCGGTGCGCAGCGAGTCGAGGAACATCAGGCGGTCCTCGGCGCGCTCCGTAGGCCAGGTCGACTCCAGCAGTGCGCGGGCGGCGTCCGGGTCGCGGGACCGGATTCCCGCCAGAAGGGCGACCCGCTCGGCGAACAGGCCCTCCTGCCACAGCTTCTCGATCCTGCCGGTCTCCTCCGGACCCGGCAGGGCCGTCCCACCGCCGGGTGTCGAGCGCAGGGCGAACCGCCAGTCCGGGTTGAGCCGGGCCAGCCACAGCGCACGCGGGCCCGCGAACTCCAACGCGGCCGGGCGCAGATCGGTCCGGCCGCGGGCCGCGTCCAACAGGGCGGGCAGGGTCGCGGCGGGCGCTGCGAACCCACGGGCGTTGGCGGCTGCCAGCCACTGGGGCAGCAGCTCCATGAGATCCGGTGCCGTGCCCCTGCGGCCGCCTCCGCCGGTGCCGGGCCGGTCGGCCAGCAGACGGGCCAGTCTGCGCGCCGCCGCGGCGGGCAGCGCCGGGCGCGGGTCCTCGGGGGCCGGCTCAGGGCGCGGCGCCGCCCGCCCCGGCCGCAACCCGGCCCGACGCCGCACGGTCTCCGCGGCCGCCGCGTCAAGCAGCGCCGAGGGCGCGGACCGGCCGGGTGCCACTCCCGACGGCGCACGCCGGTCCGTCCCGAGCAGGGCCACGGCGACGAGGTCCTCCCAGGACGCCGACGGGGTTCCGGTGGCGGTCATGCGGGTTCCCTTCCGGTGCGTGGGGTGGTCCGTGCCGGCGTGGGCTTCCTGGCCGGCCGAACGGGGTGCGGGGGCTTCTCGCGCTGGTGGGCTTCCCGGCCGACCGAGTCGGGTGCCGGTCGCGCAGGCGCCCGCCTTCTGGCCGACCGAGTCGGGTGGGTGGGCACCGGCGGCATGCTCACCCAACTGCTGCTCGCCGACCACCCCGACCGGCTGCGCACCGCGACCCTGATGGGCACCCAGGGGGTCAGCACAGGGGGACCGCCTCTCCGGGGGCCGGCGGCCAGGCCGTCAGGGGAGTGAAGCCGCGGTGGCCGCACTCGCCGAAGACGGTGACGGGCGCACCCCCCGAGAGGGCGACCAGACGCCACAACCCGGGCCGGCCGTCGCCGAAGGCGTGAGCGGCAGCGCCGTGTCCCCGTCGGCCTCCGCCAGCTGCCAGGAGGACCCGTCCGGCGTGGGGACGACGCCGTCCAGGGTCACCGGCACGGACTCCAGCCAGGGATCGTCACGCAGGGCCGAGCCATAGCGGGCGGCGGCCTCCGCCGTGGTCACCCCGACAGGCCGGACCGCCGTGGGGGCGGGCGGCGCGAACTGCTCGCCCAGAGCACCCCGCCGCTGCCCGGCCCCCGGATACGCCGACACCTCCGCGTCCAGGGTCAGGCCGACCGGCAGGTTCAGCTCGGGTGCGCGGCCGGCGGCGCCGTAGGACAGGACGAGCGCGGTGCGGCCCGAGGCGAGGCCGTGCAGCCAGATGCGGCGGGTCGTCAGTTTCGGGTCCACGACGTCGTACTGGGCGAGGACCAGCCAGTCGTCCCGCAGCGGTGTTCCGTCCGGGGGCCGGGTGAGGCCGACGCGGGTGCGGACCGTCGCCGCGAGCGCCTCCGGCAGGTGCTCGCGGTGCAGCCAGCCCTGGTCGAGGAGGTGGAGCAGCGCGCACTCCTCCAGCAGCCGCACCGGCCAGCCGGGCCCGGAGCCGGGGATCGCCCCCAACTCCCGCACCCTTGACGCGAGTCCGGGCGCCTGGGCGTCGACCATGCGGGCCGCCGTCTCCTCCCACAGCCCGTACCCCGCCTGCTCGGCCGTGGCCAGCCCGGAGCGCAGGAGATCGGCGAGTCGCTGCTCCAACTCCGTGGCCCCCGCGGTGATCCGCTCGGCGCGGCGTTCGGCTCTGCGCCGGACGGCCTCCGGGTCGGCGGGGCCCGCTTCGGAACCCCGCGCGTCCGTCCCCCGCTCCTCCCGCGTGCGCCCGCGCCGCGCCGCGAGCCACCGCTCCGCCCAGTCCGGCGCCTGCGCCTCCGCTCTCGCCGGCACCGACTCCTCCCCGTCCGACCACAGGAGCAGCAGGCCGAGCGCGTGTTTGCAGGGGAACTTCCGGCTCGGACAACTGCACGTGTACGCGGGTGCGGACCCGTCGGCGACATCGACGACCGTCCGATACGACCCCGCCCCGCTGCCCCGGCACAGCCCCCACACCGCCCCCTCGTCGGAACTTCCCGTCTCGGACCACGGCCCGGCCGCGCCGAGTTTGCTCCCCGCTTTGCGTGACGCGGCGTCAGGCGCCAGCGCCAGCACCTGGTCCGTGGTCCAGCGCACCCCCTGCTGTGTCATGTCGTCGAAGGTAGATCCCCCCACTGACAATCGGTCCCGCGAGCGCTCTCGCGACGGCGTCTGTGCAGGTCGGATCGCGTTGTCAGTGGCGTGGTGCAAGGTGGACACCAGATCCGAACCGGCCGAGCTGGAGGGGACCTCAGCCATGTCAGTCACCGCTGGACCGACGTCCGCCGAACCACGCCACGACCACTCCGCGCCCGCGAACGGCACAGCCGCGCAGGAGGTGCTGAGGCCGCACGCCGAGCACGCCTTCGCCCATGAACTGGCGGCGCTGGCCGCGCAGGACGACCGCCCGCGCCCCGCCCGCTGGAAGCTCTCGCCGTGGGCCGTCGCCACCTACCTCCTCGGCGGCACCCTGCCGGACGGCACCGTGATCACCCCGAAGTACGTGGGCCCGCGCCGCATCGTCGAGGTCGCCGTCACCACGCTCGCCACCGATCGTGCCCTCCTCCTGCTCGGTGTGCCCGGCACCGCCAAGACCTGGGTCTCCGAGCATCTGGCCGCCGCCGTCAGCGGTGACTCGACCCTGCTGGTCCAGGGCACGGCGGGCACCCCGGAGGAGGCGATCCGCTACGGCTGGAACTACGCGCAGTTGCTCGCCCACGGCCCCAGCCGTACCGCGCTGGTGCCCAGCCCCGTCATGCGGGCCATGGCGGAGGGCATGACGGCGCGGGTGGAGGAACTGACCCGCATCCCGGCCGACGTGCAGGACAGCCTCATCACCATCCTGTCGGAGAAGACGCTGCCGATACCGGAGTTGGGGCAGGAGGTGCAGGCGGTCCGTGGTTTCAGTCTGATCGCCACGGCCAACGACCGCGACCGGGGGGTCAACGAGCTGTCCAGCGCCCTGCGCCGCCGCTTCAACACGGTGGTGCTGCCGCTGCCGGAGAGCGTCGAGGCCGAGGTCGACATCGTCGCGCGGCGCGTCGACCAGATCGGCCGCTCCCTCGACCTGCCGGCCGGACCCGACGGCATCGACGAGATCCGCCGCGTGGTGACCGTCTTCCGCGAACTGCGCGCCGGGATCACCTCCGACGGCCGGACGAAGGTGAAGTCGCCGAGCGGCACCCTGTCACCCGCGGAGGCGATCTCCGTGGTGACCAACGGCCTGGCCCTGGCCACCCACTTCGGCGACGGTGTGCTGCGGCCGGCCGATGTCGCCGCCGGCCTCCTCGGCGCCGTCGTCCGCGATCCGGCCGCGGACCGGGTGGTGTGGCAGGAGTACCTGGAGGCGGTGGTCCGCGAGCGGGTCGGCTGGACGGACTTCTACCGGGCGTGCCGGGAGGTGAGCGCGTGAGCGCGGACGAGGACACGACCCGGGGCTGCGCACCGGGAGGTCGCGGGTGGGCTCGGGGCCGCAGGGGGCGCCGGGGGGAGGCGCTGGGGCGGGGGCCGGGGCACGGCGGCCGCACCGCGGGACACGGGGGAGGAGCCGGGATGCCGGACGGTGAGGGCGGGGGGACCGGCAGCGGCCGGGCGGCCGGTGCGGGGGCGATCGACGGAACCGGCCGCGGAACCGGCGTCGCAACCGGCCGGGGGGCCGGGACCCCGGGCCGCGGGGGAAGACGCGGAAGGACGGTCCGGGTCCTGGCCGGGGGAGGCCCTGCTCCTCGGGGTACGGCATCACGGGCCGGGGTCGGCACGGGCCGTGCGCAGGGCGTTGGACGCCGCCCGGCCGCGGACCGTGCTCATCGAGGGCCCGCCGGAGGCCGACGCGCTGATCCCCCTGGCCGCCGACGAGGGCCTGCGGCCCCCGGTCGCGCTCCTCGGGCACGCCGTGGACGAGCCCGGACGGTCGGCGTTCTGGCCGATGGCCGCGTTCTCCCCGGAGTGGGTCGCGATCCGCTGGGCCCTGGAGCACGACGTCCCGGCCCGCTTCATCGACCTGCCGGCCGCGCACACCCTTGCCTGGGAGCGCAAGGCCGACGAGGACACGGACTCCGAGGGCGCACCACCGGGCCACGACCGTGACCCCGGCTCCCGTGCGGACCTTCGCGTCGACCCGCTCGCCACCCTCGCCGACGTCGCCGGATACGACGACCCCGAGCGCTGGTGGGAGGACGTCGTCGAGCACCGGGGCCCGGGCCGACGCGACCCGTTCGCGCCGTTCACCGCGATAGAGGAGGCCATGACGGCGCTGCGGGACACGTACGGCGCCGCGGGCGGCGAGCGGGACCCCGTCCGGGAGGCGTACATGCGGCTCCAGTTGCGGGCGGCGCAGCGGGAGTTCGGGGACGGGGCCGTGGCCGTCGTGTGCGGGGCCTGGCACGTGCCCGCGCTGCGGCAGAAGGCGGCGCTCACCGCCGACCGGGCCCTGCTGAAGGGGCTGCCCAGGGTCAGGACCGACCTGACGTGGGTGCCCTGGACCCACCGCAGACTGGCACGGGCCGGGGGATACGGCGCCGGTATCGACTCACCGGGCTGGTACGCACACCTGTTCGCCGCGCCCGACCGGCCGGTGGAGCGGTGGCTCACCAAGGTGGCGGGCCTGCTGCGCGAGGAGGACCGCGTCGTCTCCCCGGCGCACGTCATCGAAGCGGTACGGCTGGCGGAGACGCTCGCCGCGCTGCGCGGACGCCCGCTGCCCGGCCTGGGCGAGACGACCGACGCCGTGCGGGCGGTGCTGTGCGAGGGCTCGGACGTGCCGCTGACGCTGGTACGGGACCGACTGATCGTCGGGGACGTGATGGGGGAGGTGCCCGCCACCGCGCCCGCGGTGCCCCTGCAGCGCGACCTCGACCGGCTCCAGCGCCGCCTGCGGCTCAAACCGGAGGCCGCGGAGCGGGAGGTGGAACTGGACCTGCGCAAGGAGACCGACGCCGAGCGCGGCAGGCTGTTGCACCGGCTGCGGCTGCTGCGGGTGGAGTGGGGCGAGCCGACGGTCTCGCGGGGGAGTACGGGCACGTTCCGGGAGACGTGGCGGCTGCGCTGGGAGCCCGAGCTGTCCGTGCGGGTCGCCGAGGCGGGGGTGTGGGGGACGACCGTACTGGCCGCCGCCACCGCCAGGGCGGAGGCGGACGCGGTCGCCGCGCGGGGCCTCGCCGAGGTGACCGGCCTCGCGGAGCGCTGCCTGCTGGCGGGGCTGCCGGACGCCCTGCCGACGGTGATGCGGGTCCTCGCCGACCGGGCGGCACTGGACACCGATGTCGGTCATCTCGCCCAGGCGCTGCCCGCCCTCGTCCGCTCCCTGCGCTACGGCGACGTCCGCGGCACCGACACCGGCGCCCTGGCCGATGTCGCGGCGGGCCTCGCCGAGCGGATATTCGTCGGCCTGCCACCGGCGTGCACCGCACTGGACGCCGACGCGGCCGAGGAGATGCGCCGCCACGTGGACGCGGTGCACGGCGCGGTCGAACTGCTGGAGGAGGTGGCCGGACCGGAGCGGGGCACCCCGCTCCACCGCCGCCTTCGGGACCGCTGGCGGGCGGTGCTGCGGGTGCTGTCCGGACGGGACGGTGTGGCGGGGGTCGTGCGGGGGCGGGCCGTACGGCTGCTGCTCGACGGCGGGGAGGTGGAGCGGGACGAGGTCGCGCGGCTGATGGGGCTCGCGTTGTCGCGCGGGACTCCTCCGGCGGACGCTGCCGCCTGGATCGAGGGCTTCGTCGGGGGCGGAGCAGGCGGCGGGCTGCTCCTCGTGCACGACGAGCGGCTGCTCGGCCTGGTCGACGGGTGGCTGACGGGCGTTCCGGCGGAGGCTTTCACGGACGTGCTGCCGTTGCTGCGGCGGACGTTCTCGGCGTACGAGACGGGGGTGCGCCGGACGCTGGGGGAACTGGTGCGGAGGGGCCCCGGTGAGAGAGGCGGCGTGCCGGGGGCGGGCTCCGGGACCGCCGGATTCGCGGACGACCTCGACGCCGGGCGCGCGGACGCCGTCCTCCCGGTGGTGCGGCTCCTGCTTGGGCTGGACGGCGCACAGCGGGACGACAACGACAACCAGCCGGCAGCGACGACCGGCCAACGGCAACGACCAGCCGGCAACGACCAGCCGGCAACGACCAGCCGGCAACGACCAGCCGGCAACGACAACCGGCTGACCACGACGACGATCTGACGGGGGCGAGGACATGACGATCGGGGCGACGGACGAGGACCCCGCGCTGGAGCGGCTGCGGCGTTGGCGGCTGGTGCTCGGGGGCGGCGAGGCGGACGGCACCGAACACGAACAGACCGGCCGGGACGCGGCCATGGACGGCACGCTCGCCGCGCTCTACGGGAAGGGGGACGGAGCGCGGACCGGGCGGGACCGTTCGGCGGGGCTCGGCGCGTCGGCGCCGTCCGTGGCGCGCTGGCTCGGGGACATCCGGACGTACTTCCCCTCCTCCGTCGTCCAGGTCATGCAACGCGACGCCATCGACCGACTCGGCCTGGCAACCCTGCTGCTGGAGCCGGAGATGCTGGAGGCGGTGGAGGCGGACGTGCACCTCGTCGGGACACTCCTGTCCCTCGACAAGGCGATGCCGGAGACCACGAAGGAGACGGCACGGGCAGTCGTGCGCAAGGTCGTCGAGGACCTGGAGAAGCGGCTCGCCACCCGCACCCGCGCCACCCTGACCGGTGCCCTCGACCGCAGCGCCCGAGTCGCCCGGCCCCGCCACCACGACATCGACTGGAACCGCACGATCGCCGCCAACCTCCAGCACTACCTGCCCGAGTACGGGACGGTCGTGCCCCAGCGGCTCATCGGGTACGGGCGGGCCTCGCAGTCCGTGAAGAAGGAGGTGATCCTCTGTGTCGACCAGTCGGGGTCGATGGCGGCCTCGGTCGTCTTCGCCTCCGTGTTCGGGGCGGTGCTGGCCTCGATGCGGTCGATCAGTACCCGGCTCGTCGTCTTCGACACGGCGGTCGTCGACCTCACCGACCAGCTCGACGATCCGGTGGACGTCCTGTTCGGCACCCGGCTCGGCGGCGGCACGGACATCAACCGGGCGCTCGCCTACTGCCAGTCGCAGATCACCCGGCCCGCCGAGACCGTGGTGGTGCTCATCAGCGACCTCTACGAGGGAGGCATCCGGGAGGAGATGCTGAAGCGGGTGGCGGCGATGAAGGCGTCGGGGGTGCAGTTCGTCGCCCTGCTCGCGCTCTCGGACGAGGGCACGCCGGCCTACGACCGCGAACACGCCGCCGCTCTGGCGGCGCTGGGCGCACCGGCCTTCGCCTGTACGCCGGACCTGTTCCCGGACGTGATGGCGGCCGCGATCGAGAAACGCCCGCTTCCCGTACCGGACCCGGACACCACGGTGACAAACGGGGCATGACTACCCATCGGTAACAGGGGGCTTGCGTAACCTCGGGACTCCCGTGCGAGGATCGAACGCCTTGTTTCGTCGCACGGGAGGTCCCTCCCCCTTGTCCCGCCCCGCTCCGCTGCCCGCCGCCCTGCGCCTCGCGCTGCGCGGTGTGGTGCTGCTGGGCGGGCTGTTCGCGCTGGCGTTCCTCTTCGGAGGGCAGGCACAGGCGGCGGACGGGACGAAGGCCACGACGGAGACGGCCACGACGGGGACGACCACTGCGACCACCGCCACCGCGGCCACGATTTCGACGTCGGTGACTTCTGCGGCTGTGCCTTCCACGGCCGCGACTTCTCCGGTTGTGCCTTCCACGGCCGCGGCTTCTCCCACGAACGCGGTCGCCGCCTCGCCGCGGGGTGCCTCGGCCAACCCCGTGACGCCCGTCCGGGAGCGGGTCGTGAAGCCCGTCGGTGAGGTGCTGGAGGGCTTGGGCGACAAGCTGATGGGGACGCGGGTGACGCCCGTGGTGTCGCTGCCCGGCGTCTCCGAGCTGCCGACGCTTCCCCCGCTGGGCTCCCTCCCCGACCTGCCGGACTCCCCCTCGCTTCCGAGCATGCCCCCGCTGCCGTCCCTGCCTTCCCTGCCGTCCCCGCCGTCCCTGCCGACGCTCCCCGTGTCGCAGCCGGGGCTGACGCTTCCGGCGCCCGTGGCGTCGGATCCGGGGCAGGACTCCGGGACCGTGGAAGCGGCGGCGCCGCAGTCGTCGTACGGCCCCCGGGGTGTCGTGAGCGAGGCCTCGATGGGGCCGGTGGCGCACAGCGGCGGGCCGCAGCGTGCCGGGCAGGCCGCGACCGGTGGTCACGCGCCCGTGCGGGGGACGCCTGCCGGGGTGCCCGACGGGGCCTTGGGCAGCGCGTCACTGCTCGACAGCGGTGGTTCGCGCCACGCCGACGCGCACGCCGTGACGCCGTATCACCGGATGCCGGTGCTGCTGGTGCCCGGCAGTGCCGTGGATGTGGACGCGGCCGGGGTCAGGGACAGGTACCGGGACATCCCCGTCTTCCCCGGTTAGGGCAGGTCTCTCTCCGCCCGCCGTGGACCTGCCGCGCGGGTGGACACGCCGCCCGCCGGCCCGGAGCCCGTGTCTGGTCGCTCCGGCGCCGGGATGACTTCCAGTCCCAAGGATCTGACGTACGCATGAACAAGAACATCCGCCGTTCCATCGTCCTCGCCGCCGGTGTCACGGGCGCCTGGGCGCTCGGCTCCGCCACCGCCGCGCGGACGAACTGCCCACCTCGGCCCTCACCCTCCCGGACGTGACCAGCACGGTCGACGACACCCTCGAAGCCGCCGCGACCACTGCCTCCTCCGCCCCGACCACCACTTCTTCCGCCACGACCACCACTTCTTCCGCCACGACCACCACCACCTCCTCCGCCGCCACCGAGGTCGCCGGAGCGGTCACCGCCACGGCCACCGGCGCGGAGGCCACCGTCCCGCAGACCGAGGCGGCCAAGGTCCGTGGCACGCAGGCCATCCAGGGCGCGCGAGCGGCACGAGCCGCGACGGCCGAGGTCACCGCCACGCACGCCACCGAGGCCGGGCACGCCGTCGACACCACGCACGCCACCGCCCTCACCCCCTTGACCGTCGACACCACCGAGGTCACCGACGCCGCGCGCCCCGTCGCCTCCGCCCAGGCGGACGGCACCGGCACCGGCACCGGCGTCGATGCCGATGCCGACATCGACTACCTCTTCGGACCCCTAGCCGCCTTCGCGCCGGAGGTGGAGCAGGCGCCGGCCGCCGCGCAGACGAAGCTCGCTCCGGTCGTGGAGGAGACGGCCGCCGGGGCCGTCCCGCCGGTGGCCGCCTCCGCCGTCTACGGCGCGCGGCACGTCGCCGCCGGCGCGGCGTACGGGCTGGTCCCGGTCGCCGGGCAGACGGCCCACGGCGTCGCCCCCGTCGCCACGCACGCGACCGCAGCGGCGACCGCACTGGCCCACGGGGTCGTGGCGGACGTCCAGCCGGTCGCCGGTGGAGCGGTGCGGGGCCTGCGACCGGTCGTCGGGGGTGCCGTCGCGGACGTCCCGCCGTACGTCACCGGGCTCGTCGCCGAGGTCGCCCACGACGCGACCGGCGCCGTACTGCCGCCCGTCGCGCACACCGCCGTGCGGGCCGTCGCACCGGTCGCGGGGCAGGCGGTCGCGGACGCGGCCACGCTGGCCTACGGCGTGGGCGGCGAGGCCGGTTCCTTCGCCCAGGGTGTGACCGGCACCGCCGACGGCTTCACCGCGGCCGTGGCGGCCCCGGTGGCCCCGCTGGTCACGGGCCTGACGGCCCCGGTCGCCCCGCTCGCCGGGGACCTGACGGCACCCGTCGGGCCCTTCGCCCAGCAGGTGACGGGCCCTGTCGTGCCGTTCGCCGGGGAGACGACGGCCCCGCTCGCGCCGTTCGCCCACGACGTGTCGGCCCCCGCCGTCGCCCTCGCGCACGAGGTGGCCGCGCCGGTGGTCGGTTTCGCGCAGGAGGTCACGGCCCCGTCGCCCCTTCGCCGGGCCGCGACGGCCCCCGCCGGCCCCTTCGCCCAGAAC
>NZ_MPOH02000019.1:309933-342656 GCF_001896135.2 Streptomyces phaeoluteigriseus | reverse complement strand
CCGGCCGCGCCCCTCCCCGGCCCCTCCCCGGCCCCTCTCGCGTCGCTCCCCCGCACCTCACAAGCGGCACCGCGTGCCGGTGATCCCGGCATCATGTGACAGGTATCACCGCTCAGGTGTGACCCGCGATTTAGAGGCCCCCGGCAAGCAGGGATAACCTGCGAGACGGACATGCCGCGCGCTCGGACACCGTGTGCGCCTCCCTTGTGACTGATGACAGACGGCGGACGTCACGTTGCCCTCGCGGCACGCCCACGCAGACAACGAACCGCGAGATCACTGATAGGGACGGAAGCGCGTGGACCTGTTCGAGTACCAGGCGAGGGACCTCTTCGCCAAGCACGATGTACCGGTGCTGGCCGGTGAAGTCATCGACACGCCTGAGGCGGCCCGCGCAGCCACTGAGCGTCTCGGTGGCAAGTCCGTCGTCAAGGCCCAGGTGAAGGTCGGCGGCCGTGGCAAGGCCGGTGGCGTGAAGCTCGCCGCCACCCCGGACGAGGCCGTCGCCCGCGCGACGGACATCCTCGGCATGGACATCAAGGGCCACACGGTCCACAAGGTGATGATCGCCGAGACGGCCCCGGAGATCCTGGAGGAGTACTACGTCTCCTTCCTCCTCGACCGCACCAACCGCACCTTCCTCTCCATCGCCTCCGTCGAGGGCGGCGTGGACATCGAGGAGGTGGCGGCCAGCCGCCCCGAGGCCGTCGCCAAGACCCCGATCGACGCCAACGAGGGTGTGACCCCCGAGAAGGCCCGCGAGATCGTCGAAGCCGCGAAGTTCCCGGCCGAGGTCGCCGACAAGGTCGCCGACGTCCTGGTCACGCTCTGGAAGACCTTCATCGAGGAGGACGCCCTCCTCGTCGAGGTCAACCCGCTGGCGAAGGTCGCCTCCGGCGACGTCATCGCCCTCGACGGCAAGGTCTCCCTGGACGAGAACGCGGACTTCCGCCACCCCGACCACGAGGCGCTCGTCGACCACGCGGCGGCCAACCCCCTCGAGGCCGCCGCCAAGGAGAAGAACCTCAACTACGTCAAGCTCGACGGCGAGGTCGGCATCATCGGCAACGGCGCGGGTCTCGTCATGAGCACCCTCGACGTCGTCGCCTACGCCGGTGAGGCACACGGTGGGGTCAAGCCCGCCAACTTCCTCGACATCGGCGGCGGCGCCTCCGCCGCGGTGATGGCGAACGGCCTGGAGATCATCCTCGGCGACCCGGACGTCAAGTCCGTCTTCGTCAACGTCTTCGGCGGCATCACCGCCTGCGACGAGGTCGCCAACGGCATCGTGCAGGCGCTCCAGCTGCTCAAGGACAAGGGCGAGGAAGTCACCAAGCCCCTCGTCGTCCGCCTCGACGGCAACAACGCCGAGCTGGGTCGCAAGATCCTCTCCGACGCCAACCACCCGCTGGTGCAGCGCGTGGACACCATGGACGGCGCGGCCGACAAGGCCGCCGAGCTCGCGGCTGCGAAGTAAGGAAGAGGGACAGACTCAGCCATGGCTATCTTCCTCAACAAGGACAGCAAGGTCATCGTCCAGGGCATGACCGGTGCCACGGGCATGAAGCACACCAAGCTCATGCTCGCGGACGGCACCAACATCGTCGGTGGCGTGAACCCCCGCAAGGCGGGCACGTCCGTCGACATCGACGGCACCGAGATCCCGGTCTTCGGCACGGTCGCCGAGGCGATCGAGAAGACGGGCGCCAACGTGTCCGTCCTCTTCGTCCCGCCGGCCTTCGCCAAGGCCGCCGTGGTCGAGGCGATCGACGCCGAGATCCCCCTCGCGGTCGTCATCACCGAGGGCATCGCGGTCCACGACTCGGCCGCGTTCTACGCGTATGCCGTGTCGCAGGGCAACAAGACGCGGATCATCGGCCCGAACTGCCCCGGTCTCATCACGCCGGGCCAGTCGAACGCCGGCATCATCCCGGGCGACATCACCAAGCCGGGCCGTATCGGCCTGGTCTCGAAGTCCGGCACGCTGACGTACCAGATGATGTACGAGCTGCGGGACATCGGCTTCTCGTCGGCCGTCGGCATCGGTGGCGACCCGGTCATCGGCACCACGCACATCGACGCGCTGGCCGCCTTCGAGGCCGACCCCGACACCGACCTGATCGTCATGATCGGTGAGATCGGTGGCGACGCGGAGGAGCGTGCCGCGGCCTTCATCAAGGAGAACGTGAAAAAGCCGGTCGTCGGCTACGTCGCGGGCTTCACCGCACCCGAGGGCAAGACCATGGGCCACGCCGGCGCCATCGTCTCCGGCTCCTCCGGTACGGCCGCCGCCAAGAAGGAGGCCCTCGAGGCCGCCGGCGTCAAGGTCGGCAAGACGCCGACCGAGACGGCGAAGCTGGCGCGGGAGATCCTGGCCGGCTGAACCTCCGGCTGACCGTCCGTGGGCCCGTTCCCCTCGTGGGGGCGGGCCCACCGACGTGTCCGCAGGTGTGCCGGGCGCGGAGTCGGCACGTCCGCGTCAACGGGGCTCCGGCAGGAGTCTCTCCGGACCGTTCGCCGATTCCGCCCGGAGCTTGGCCCGCAGGGTCAGTTCCGCGGTCGAGAGGGTGCCGGGAGCCGCCCGCGGGGGGAGGCCGGGGACCGTTTCGCCGGGCGGGACCGGGGGCTCGTAGCGGGTGGGGGCCGAGTGCAGGGTCAGGGCCGTCGCGCCGATGATCGCCACCGTGACGGCGATCGCCGCCCTGGTCCAGAACCGCGCCCGGCGCTCGCTGCCGATCCGTACCGTCGGGGGCTTGGCGGCGCGCAGGCGTTCCGTCGACGCCGTCTCCGCCAGGCGGCGGTGCAACACGTCCGGTTCCGCCAGATCCGGCAGCCGGGCGGCGACCGCCGAGCGGGCGTTCAGCAGCCGGCTCGCCGCCGCCGGTGTGCTCGCCTCCGTCTCCGCCGCGGTCTCCGGCAGCCCCAGACCGACCCCGTCGTACAGCAGCAGGGTGCGGCGGTACGACGGCGGGAGCGTCAGGAGTGCGTCGAGCAGGGCGCGGTCGGAGGCGTCGGCGGGCGGCGGTTCGGGATGGCGGTAACGGGGGCGGAACCGGTGCCAGGGGGACAGCGCGTACTCGTACGCCGCCGCCCGCACCCAGCTCGCCGGGTCGGGGTCGACGGCCACCTCGGGCCAGCGCTGCCAGGCGACCTGGAAGGCCTGTTCGACGGACTCCCGGGCCAGCTCGCGGCGGCCGGTGAGGAGGTAGGCCTGGCGGACGAGGGCGGGCGCGCAGAAGGCGTACAGCGCGTCGAAGGCCTGGGCGGGGGTCAGGGGAGCGGTGGTCGGGGGCGGGGGAGGACTGGTGGCGGTGGCGGTGGCGGTGGGTGTGGCCGTCGGCGTGTGGGGGTTCGGTTTCTCGGCCTTGCTCAGACTGACGGTCAGGTTCGGCGCCGGTTCCTGCTTCTGCGGGGCCGTCACTTCGGCCGACGGCCTGGCCGCGAGTGAGGCCAGCAGTTGCCCGTACGACTCCCTCTTGCGGCCGCTCGGAGTCGAGCGGCCGGTCTCCCATGCACGCACCGTCTCCCTGCTGACGCCCAGCGCTGCCGCGAGCTGAGCCTGTGTCAGCGCGCCCTTCTCGCGCAGGCGTCGGCGCTCCTTGGGTGGGGGGAGCGGGGTGTCGAAACTCTGTGTCACAGGGCACCCCTTCGTACGAAAAAGTACATAAACGTATATTGAGCGACACAACGGGGGTTCGCCTGTTACGACGGGAAAGCGCGTGTCGTTGCGACCATGGCGGGCGTGATCGAGATGACCGCTCGCCGTTCGTCGTTGTCGCTCCTCCTCACCCGGCTGCATGACCGCTCCCCGGGACTGGCCGTCGGACTGCTCGGCGGTGTCCTGGCGGCCGGGCTCGGGCTCGGCTCGTTCGCCGTGCCGGTGATGGTGCTGTGGATCTCTCTTCTGTCGTCTGCCGGCGGCAGGGCGAGTCAGAAACCGTTGATGTAGACGAAGGACATGCGAAAGGTCCGGCGTAGAGGGTAAGACCCCCGTAGTCCTCAAACGCCGGACGGGCTCGGAAGTCCCAGGCCCGGGGCTGCCGCCCCGGACCCCCGCGCCCTCAAACGCCGGACGGGCCGAACCGCCCAGCCGGTACCCGTCGGTTCGCCGAGTCGGTTGGTGGAGGGGGTGGGCATGAGACGGGGCTGGAAGGGGGCGGAGACCCGGTGGGGTCTAGCTGTTGCCGCCCAGCACGTCTCTCAGGGGTTCCGGCAGGAGGCTGTCGCAGGACTGCTTGGACTCGTTGGTCAGGGCGTCCTTCGTGCAGGTGTAGTAGTCGCTGTACACCAGCTGTGCCGTGAAGGTGAGGGCTACCAGGGCCAGGGCCAGCGACGCCGTGACCAGGCCGCTGATGGCTGCCGTGGTCTGGGGGCGGGCGGGCGGCTCGGGGTTGTCCGGGTCGGGGGTGCGCGGCTTGGCGCGGAGGGAGCTGATGCCCCAGTTGAGGGCGAGGGCGCCGAGGAGGAGAGCGACGTAGGGCCAGCCGAAGAGGGCGAAGAAGAAGGCCCACATGCCGCACAGGAGGGCGTAGCGCGCGCGGCGCTGGGACGGGTCCTTGGGGTCCCAGCGCGGGTTGGGCGCGGAGCCGGGGCTGCCGCCCTCGGGCGGGCCGCCGGGGCGGTCCCCGAAGCCGTCGCCGGAGCGGCCGGGCTGGCGGTCGCTCCACTGGCTGCCCCAGGGGGAGTACCCGGCGGGGGGCTCGCCGCCGGGAGGTCCGCCGTTGCCCTGGGCCGGGCGGCGGGGCTGCCAGGGGCGGTCCGGGGTGCTCCGGGGGCGGCGCGAAGGGGTTGTCGTCCTTCGGTGAGGAGTCCTTCGACGAGGAGTCCTCGTCGGGCGGGGAAGTTGGGCGCTCCCGCAGCAGCACGGCGCCGCGCTCCCCTCCCTGTGGTGACTGCGGGGGGAGCGTGAGGAGTCGCAGACTGCGGTCCGGCATCAAGAGAGCGTCTTCCCCTAAGTGATCACGACGGTGGCTGTCCGGTGTGAGCGGTCACCCGGGAAACGCTCCGCACGACGACCGCGTTCCCGAGCCCGTTCGCCCCAGACGCTACCTTCCGGCCACGCCCCCGTCCCGCGGGGGCCGTCCGGTGTGCCGGTATCGTTGCTGACGGTCGGCCGCTTCGTAGACTTCCCCGTATCCCGGGACGCGAAGCATTCGTATGAATGCACAAGCGCGGCGTCGTGAGTCGGCGACGTACAGACGCTCCCCCGAGAAAGGGCCCCACCGTGGCCGCCAAGCCCGTGGCCAAGCGCCTCGTCGTGCTGGTCTCCGGTTCCGGTACGAATCTTCAGGCGCTGCTCGACGAGATCGCCGCGACCGGTGTCGAGTCCTACGGCGCCGGGATCGTGGCCGTCGGCGCCGACCGTGAGGGCATCGAGGGCCTCGCGCGGGCCGAGCGGGCCGGGATCCCCACCTTCGTGTGCAAGGTGAAGGACCACGCGACCCGGGAGGAGTGGGACACCGCCCTCGCGGAGGCCGTCGCCGCCCATGAGCCCGACCTCGTGGTGTCCGCCGGGTTCATGAAGATCGTCGGCAAGGAGTTCCTGGCGCGGTTCGGCGGGCGGTTCGTCAACACCCACCCCGCCCTGCTCCCCAGTTTCCCGGGGGCCCACGGCGTGCGTGACGCGCTCGCGTACGGCGCCCGGGTCACCGGCTGCACCGTCCACTTCGTCGACGACGGCGTCGACACCGGCCCGATCATCGCGCAGGGCGTGGTGGAGGTCCGGGACGAGGACGACGAGAGCGCGCTGCACGAGCGCATCAAGGAAGTCGAGCGAAGGCTGCTCGTCGAGGTCGTGGGGCGCCTGGCCCGCAACGGCTATCGCATCGAGGGACGAAAGGTAGTTATCCAGTGACCGCCGAGAGCAACGAGAGCACCCAGCGGCCGATCCGTCGCGCGCTCGTCAGCGTCTACGACAAGACCGGCCTCGAGGAGCTGGCCCGCGGGCTGCACGAGGCCGGTGTCACCCTCGTCTCCACCGGGTCCACCGCCTCCCGCATCGCCGCCGCCGGCGTCCCCGTCACCAAGGTCGAGGAGCTGACCGGCTTCCCCGAGTGCCTGGACGGCCGCGTCAAGACCCTGCACCCCAGGGTGCACGCCGGCATCCTCGCCGACCTTCGGCTGGAGGACCACCGGCGGCAGCTCGCGGAGCTGGGCGTCGAGCCGTTCGACCTCGTCGTCGTGAACCTCTACCCGTTCCGCGAGACGGTCGCCTCCGGGGCCTCGCCCGACGAGTGCGTCGAGCAGATCGACATCGGCGGTCCGTCCATGGTGCGCGCCGCCGCCAAGAACCACCCGTCGGTCGCCGTGGTCACCAGCCCCGAGCGCTACGGCGATGTCCTCGCCGCGGTGCAGAGCGGCGGCTTCGACCTGGCCAACCGCAAGCGGCTCGCCGCCGAGGCCTTCCGGCACACCGCCGAGTACGACATCGCGGTGTCCTCCTGGTTCGCCTCCTCCTACGCCCCCGCCGACGACTCGCCCTTCCCGTCGTTCCTCGCCACCAGCCTGGAGCGCGCGCACACCCTGCGCTACGGCGAGAACCCGCACCAGCCCGCCGCCCTCTACACCGCGGGCACGGGTGGCCTCGCGCAGGCCGAGCAGTTGCACGGCAAGGAGATGTCGTACAACAACTACGCGGACACGGACGCCGCCCGCCGCGCCGCGTACGACCACGCCGAGCCGGCCGTCGCGATCATCAAGCACGCCAACCCGTGCGGCATCGCGATCGGCACGGACGTCGCCGAGGCGCACCGCAAGGCGCACGCCTGCGACCCGCTGTCGGCGTTCGGCGGCGTGATCGCCGTCAACCGGCCGGTGAGCAGGGAGATGGCCGAGCAGGTCGCCGAGATCTTCACCGAGGTCATCGTCGCGCCCGGCTACGAGGACGGCGCGCTGGAGGCCCTGGCCAAGAAGAAGAACATCCGTGTTCTGCGCTGCCCCGACGGCCCCGCCCACCCGGTGGACGTCAAGCCGATCGACGGCGGTGCCCTGCTCCAGGTCGCCGACCGCCTCCAGGCCGAGGGCGACGACCCGGCCAACTGGACGCTGGCGACGGGCGAGGCGCTCACCGCCGACGAGCTGGCCGAGCTGTCCTTCGCCTGGAAGGCGTGCCGGGCCGTGAAGTCCAACGCGATCCTGCTGGCCAAGGGCGGCGCCTCGGTCGGTGTCGGCATGGGTCAGGTCAACCGGGTGGACTCCGCGAAGCTCGCCGTCGAACGGGCCGGTGCCGAGCGGGCGCAGGGGTCGTACGCCGCCTCCGACGCTTTCTTCCCCTTCCCGGACGGGCTGGAGATCCTGGTCGAGGCCGGGGTGAGGGCCGTGGTCCAGCCGGGTGGTTCGGTCCGGGACGAGCTGGTCGTCGAGGCCGCGAAGAAGGCGGGCGTCACCATGTACTTCACGGGGACGCGGCACTTCTTCCACTGATCGACGCGGAACGCGAGGGCGGGCGGTCCGGCACTGTGCCGGACCGCCCGCCTTTGTCCGTCTGCCACCGCCGTCAGCGCCCGGCGGCTCGGGGCAGCCCGTCCCCCGTTCCCCGTTTCCCCCGTTCCCACCGTTCCCTTGGGGGGTCCGTTCCCCCGTGGGTCTCCGGTCGCCGCAGGTCTCGCGGTGCGGTGGTTCCACAGTGGGGGTGCAGGAGGCCGACGGGTACCTCGGATGTGTCAGGGTCACTTCCGGCCGGGCGGCGTGTACTCCTTGAGGTAGTGGGCGACGCGGGCGGCGTAGTCGCGGTACTTCGGGGGAACTCCGCCCGTGTCGTTCACCTTCTTGAACGAGGTCCGGTAGGCGGCGGCGATCAGCACCCGGCGGTCGCCCGGCAGCCGGCGGTCCAGGCGGGGCGCGATCCAGCACAGGTACCTGCCCATGGCCGGGATCGACTCGGCGGGCGGGAAGGGCGGCGAGGGCACGGTCTCGTTGGGGGTGCCGTCCTCGTTCATCCACCAGCGCAGCACGCTCGGGGTCCAGCGGGCGATGCCGTACTCGTCCTTGGCGGGGTCGGAGAGGGCGGGGTCGAAGTCGCTCTCCACCTTCAGCATCGCGGCGATCAGGGAGGAGGTGACGTCAGCCTGCTTGCAGTCGTTCGCGGTCTCGACGATCAGCAGCCGGTAGGCGGCGGGGACGCCCCGGTCGGTACGGAGTTCGGAGGCGCCGTGCTCGGCGGCCGGTACGGCCGTCCCGGTGGCACTCCCGGTGGTCCGGCCGCCCGGCCCGTCGCCGCCGTCCGCCACCCAGCCGCTGACGCCCCAGCCGAGGACGGCCGCCGCGACCGTGGCGCCCGCCGCGGCGAACGCGGTCGCCCGCCGGGGGACGGCGGCGCGGCCGGGGCGTGGTGCCCACGGCGGCCTCGACCCGGCGCAGCAGCGCCCCGGCGGTGACGCGCCCTTCGTGGGTACGGGTCAGGCAGTCCCGCACGATGTCCCGCCAGGGGTCCGGTAACCGGGGGGACAGGCGCAGCTCGTCGGTGCCGCGGGCGTAGGCGGCGGCCGCGTCCCGGCGGGCCGTCGGGGTGCCGCCGGGCAGCGGGAAGGCGTGGGTGAGGACGAGGTGGGCCAGGACACCGAAGGCCCATACGTCGGCGGAGGGGCGGATCCTGCGGCCACGCTCGCCGATCTCGGACCACAGGAGTTCGGGCGGGGTGTAGTCGGGGGTGGAGAAGGCCGGCGTGTAGGCGTGGGTGCCCTCGAGTTCGGCGGCCATGTTGAAGTCGGCGAGGCGGACCGACCCGTCCCGCATCAGCAGCACATTGGCCGGTTTCAGGTCCCCGTGCACCCAGCCGGCCTCGTGCAGTTGGTGGAGGCCCTCGCAGATCTGCGCGAGCAGCCGGGGCCCGTCGGCGGGCCGGGGCGAGCGGGAGAGGAGCGCGGCCAGGGAGCCTTCCGCCTTCTCCAGGACGAGGACGGTGGCGCCGTCGAGTCCGGGGCGGCCGGGGTCGTCGACGGTCAGCGTCTCGTACAGGCGGATCAGCCGCGGGTGGCTCAGCCGCCGGTACAGCTCCACCTCCCGCTCGACGAGGTCGCGCAGATGCGCCAGTCGGCGGGGCGTGTTGGTGCCCGTGGGCAGGAACTTCAGGGCCGCCGTCCGTGGCAGCCGGTCGTCCGTGCCGGTGTGGTGGGCCTCGTAGACGCTGCCGAACGCGCCCGTCGCCAGCGGGGCCCGCACCTCCCAGTCGCCCACCCGGTAGCCGGTCGGCACCGGTACGGCGTACGGCTCGGTCACCGCGCCGCCCGTCTGTCGGGGGAGCCCGCGAGGACGACCAGGTCGTCCTCGCGCACCAGGTCGAAGCGGAGGGCGAGGGAGACCAGGGACTCCTTCTTGCCGTTGAGTCGCGGGCCGGTGTCCGCGGTGTCCGGGCCGGGCTTCAGCCGCAGCTTGACGGCCAGGTAGTCGATGTTCCACTGGACGGAGGTGCGGGAGGCCGCCGGCCAGGTGGGGCGCAGCCGGTCCACGACCTGGTCGACCGTGGGCAGCGGGGCGTGCGGTTCGCCGCGCAGCCGGGGCTGGCACAGGGCGGCCAGCACCGCGAAGTAGCGCTTGGTGCGGTCCACGGAGAAGGCGGGCGCGGTGGTGTCGCCGTCCGGCCCCACGCCGTCCAGGCGCCGGTAGTCGTGGCGCGGCGCCCACACCTCGATCGACAGCAGGTCACCGGCCGCGGGCAGCACGATCCGCGAGAACTCGAACGGCACGGGGGCGTCGAGCCGGCCCGGCCCGACCTTGATGTGCTCGCCCGCGCCCTCGGGGTTCTCCACCACGTACGTGTGCCGGCCGGAGAGGTTGCTCAGTATCCAGAAGGCACCCTGCGCGGTGATCTCACCCGCTCTGCGGGAGACCCCGTCGTGCGGGATGCGCAAATCGTTGCCGGCCGCGGACCGCCCGAAGGTGAGCCGCTCGCCCGGCGCGAGCCGGACCTGGCCGCCCCCTCGCGGGTCCTCGGCGGTCGGCGGAGGTACCACGATGATGCTGTACAAGGTGCGTCTCCCCGTGGCCGACGGTACGGCAGTCAGGGTAGGGCGACGCGCCGGGGCGGCGTCCCCCTTCGTGCGGGTCCGACACGTCCCGCCGGCGTGAATGGCGCGAACCGTTCGGCGCACGGATGACGGCGGGCGCCCCGATGACCGGCCGGGCGCCCCTAGTTCCGCGGCGGCCGCCGAGATCGGTGGCGGCCCCTGCGATGCGCGGCGGCCCTTGCGATACGCGGGACGCCCCTGCCACGAGGACCGGGCGCCCCATGCCATGACGGCCGCCTGCCCTGCCATGACGGCTGTTCGCCCTGCATTGAGGGCCGTGCGTCCGGTCGTGGAGTTGGACTCCCCGCGTCATGACTGGCCGACCGCCCCCGCGAGGATCGGGCGCCCCCGCCACGCCGGCTGTCCGCCCGCGCCACGAGGGCTGTCCGCCCGCATGGAGGGCCGTGCGTCCGGCCGTGGGTCGGGCCCCCGTCATGGACGGCCGACCGCCCTAGCCATGACGGCTGGCCACCCCCACCGTGACCGGCCGCCCGCCCCGTCATGACTGGCCGACCGCCCTACCGGGTCGACCGTCCGCCCCACCGGGTCGACCGTCCGCCGTGACCGGTCGGCCGCTCCCGTGATCGGTGGCGTGCGGCCCGGGGTTCAGGGCCGGGCGGCACCGGAGATCAGTAGCGGGGGCGCTGGAACCAGGCCGCGCTCTCGCGCTTCGCCGACAGGACGATCGCCACGATGGAGACCGCCATGAGGAGCAGACCGAGACCCCAGTACGCGAGCATGAAGATGCCGGTGACGATCGCGAACGAGCTGTACACGATCGAGCACACCCGCACCGTGTTGCCGCCCTTGGCGTACTGGAGGAGCAGCACCAGGCCGAGTATCGCGAACACCGAGGCCAGGCCGAGGAAGAAGACGACGACCCCCTTGCCCAGGTCGGCGAACCTCTCCGCCTCCGCGTCGCCGGTGATGCCGGCCTCCGTCATCACCTCGTCCCACTGGGTCAGGAAGTAGACGTACGCACCGGCGAGGATCGCGTGCGCCAGGGCGATCACGCCCACCAGGATCTGCGCGACGCGGGTCGGCCGCGGCATCTCCGCCGGGCCGCCGGGGTGGTGGCCGCCCGGGTACTGCGGCGGATACGGCTGCTGCGGGTACGCCTGCTGCGGATACGGCTGCTGTGGGTACGACGGGGTCTGCGGGACGCCGTAGCCGGGGGTGTTCGGGGGCTGCTGGGGCGGCGGCCCGTAGGGGTTGTTCGGCTCGCCGAAACTCATGGCGGTCCTTCCTCCGTGTGCACTGACGTGCGGGGACGACGCGTGGCACATGCGGAGGAAGGTCGTACGGATGCGGTGCGTCCCCCCGTACTGCCCGCGGCACTGAGCGTCAATCGTTCGTCAGCGGCCGGTTCGTTGTCCAGCCGGTTACCCGGGACGTTGTGCAAGTGCAACCCCGTGGATCACCCCCCGGAGTGATCGTCGTACCGGCCGCTCAGCGGCGCCGGGCCGAGGAGTCACCCGGATTGGAACCGGGAGGGCGTCATCCGGGAGGATGGGTCCATGACCGCCCAGATTCTCGATGGCAAGGCCACCGCGGCCGAGATCAAGTCGGACCTGACCGCCCGAGTGGCGGCGCTGAAGGAGAAGGGCGTCACGCCCGGCCTCGGCACGGTCCTCGTCGGGGACGACCCCGGCAGCCAGAAGTACGTCGCCGGCAAGCACCGCGACTGCGCCCAGGTGGGCATCGCCTCCATACAGCGCGAGCTGCCCGGCACGGCCACGCAGGAGGAGATCGAGGCGGTCGTCCGCGAGCTGAACGAGGACCCGGCCTGCACCGGCTACATCGTGCAGCTGCCGCTGCCCAAGGGCATCGACGAGAACCGCGTCCTCGAACTGATGGACCCCGCGAAGGACGCCGACGGCCTGCACCCGACGAACCTCGGCCGCCTCGTGCTCAACGAACCCGCGCCGCTGCCCTGCACCCCCAACGGCGTGCTGACCCTGCTGCGCCGCCACGGCGTCGAGATCAAGGGCGCCGAGGTCGTCGTCATCGGCCGCGGCGTGACCATCGGCCGCTCGATGCCGCTGCTGCTGACCCGGCGCAGCGAGAACGCCACGGTCACCCAGTGCCACACCGGCACCCGTGACCTCTCGGCGCATCTCAAGCGGGCGGACATCATCGTCGCCGCCGCGGGCTCCGCCCATCTGGTCCGCGCCGAGGACGTCAAGCCGGGTGCGGCCGTCCTCGACGTGGGCGTCTCCCGCAACGCGGAGGGCAAGATCGTGGGTGACGTCCACCCGGACGTCCGCGAGGTGGCCGGCTGGATCTCCCCGAACCCCGGCGGCGTCGGCCCGATGACCCGCGCCCAACTGCTCGTCAACGTGGTCGAGGCGGCGGAGCGCAGTGTCGGCTGACCGGAGCATCCATCCCGACCGCGGCGACCGTACGGACGGCACCGACGCCGACGGTGACGCGCCCACGTCCGACTACGAGCGGGCGTTCACGGAGCCGGTCGTCCGCGACCCGGTCAGCGCGCCCGACGCCGACGGGATACCGCGCCGGACCACGCGCCGCTTCCCCCGGTTCACGCGGGACACCGCCCGCCCCGAGGGCGGCGGCCGGGCCGCACCGGGAGACGCCCCCGCGCCCGCCCGGCAGTGGCCGATACTCGCCGTCCTCGGTCTGGTCGCGCTGGGCCTGCTGCTGACCGCCCTCGACCAGTTCCGCGTCGGCACGATCCTGATCGGCGCCGCCCTGCTCAGCGGCGCGGCCCTGCGCTGGCTGCTGCCCGGCGTCGGCATGCTCGCCGTCCGCTCCCGCTTCACCGACATCGCGACGTACGGCCTGCTGGGCGCGGCGATCGTCCTGCTGGCGCTGATGGCCCAGCCCGACCCGTTGCTGCAGATCCCCTTCCTCAAGGACACCCTGCACTTCACGGTCGACGGCTGACGGTCCGCTCCGTGCGCACGGCGGCCCGTCCTCTCCCCCGAGAAGGACGGGCCGCCGCCGTGTTCCACGCTGCCTCACCGTGAAGCACCTGTTCAACGCCTGGCCGTTCGCTGTGGCACAGCGGTGACCGTTCCGCCACCGTGTGCGCGCCACGCCACAGTCGCCCCGGGTCCGGGAACCGCTCCCGCCGGGGGAGCCGTGGTCGTCGGCGGGCGCTACCGTGGCCGCGGGGGGACACGGCGGAGGGAGGGGGAGCGATGCCTCGCTGGAAGGATCTGCCGGACGGACTGGACCCGCAGGTGGGGGAGTTCGTCGCGCGACTGCGCCGGATCGTGGACGGCGACGGTTCGAGCCTCGCCACGCTCGCCGACCGCACCGGCTACGGCAGGACGTCCTGGGAGCGCTACCTCAACGGCCGGCTGCTCGCCCCCAAGGGCGCGGTCGTCGCCCTGGCCGAGGTCACCGGCACCGACCCGGTCCCGCTGATCACCTTGTGGGAGCTGGCCGAGCGCGCCTGGAGCCGCTCGGAACTGCGCCACGACAATGCCACCGAGGCCGTACGCCTGTCCGGTGCCCGGACGGTGACGGCCCCGGCGCCCGGCCCCGAGGCGCCTGCGGCTGAGCCGCCTCCCACCGTCGCCCGCCCCACGCGGCGCCCCACGATGTTCCTCGCGGGCGCGCTCGGGGTGGTGATCGTCGCCGTGGGCGCCTTCTTCCTGACCGACGGCGGACCCGCCGAGAGGAACCGGACCGCCGCCGGGACGCCCGCCCCGTCCGCCACCCCCGTCCGCGACCTGCCGCCCGGCGTGCTGTGCGCGGGCCCCGACTGCACCGGCAGGGACCCGGAGGAGACGGGGTGCGGCGACGGGCACGTCACCACGGCGGACAGCATCACCGTCGGCACGACCCTGGTGGAGGTTCGCTACAGCGATACCTGTGCCGCCGCCTGGGGCCGGATCGTCCGGGCGGTACAGGGGGACACGGTCCGGGTGACCGTGGGCCGGGTGCAGCAGAGCGGCGAGGTCACCACCGTCGGCGACACGATCGCGTACACCCCGATGGTGGCGGTGAGGGAGCCGGGCGAGATGCGCGCGTGCGCGGAACTGGCGTCCGGGGAGCGGGCCTGTACCTAGGCGACCTGGGCCCGGGCTGACGGAGGGCTGCGCACGCGAGTCGGGAAAAGGAGTGGGTAAGCCGGTGGGCGCCACGAGGGGAAAACCTCGCGTTCGCAGGAATACCCGGCTCCGCCGCGGGCACGCGAACCGTAACCCCCACGGGAGTCCGGCACGACCCGGTACCCCCACCGGCGGCCGTTCGGTTCCCCCCTCTCCCGGACCGGCGGCCGCCTCCTCGTCTCCGGGGCCGGGTACCCGGACGGCCGTACGGAACCGCAAACCGGTGTCACTCTGTGGGACGGGCCACACAGCCCCGTAGGTACGCCGTCGCGGATGCGCGATAGCCTGACCGCTGGTGGATCTCTTGACGCCAAGAGATCGATCAAACGTCCGGGGCAGGGACGCCCCACCGCCAGCTGTCATACGGAGAACGCCATGACCCGCACTCCCGTGAACGTCACCGTCACCGGCGCGGCCGGCCAGATCGGTTACGCACTGCTCTTCCGCATCGCCTCCGGCCAGCTGCTCGGCGCGGACGTGCCGGTCAAGCTGCGCCTCCTGGAGATCACGCCCGCCCTGAAGGCCGCCGAGGGCACGGCCATGGAGCTGGACGACTGCGCGTTCCCGCTGCTCCAGGGCATCGACATCACCGACGACCCGAACGTCGCCTTCGACGGCACCAACGTCGCCCTCCTCGTGGGCGCCCGCCCGCGCACCAAGGGCATGGAGCGCGGTGACCTCCTGGAGGCCAACGGCGGCATCTTCAAGCCGCAGGGCAAGGCCATCAACGACAACGCCGCGGACGACATCAAGGTCCTCGTCGTCGGCAACCCGGCCAACACCAACGCGCTGATCGCCCAGGCCGCCGCCCCGGACGTACCGGCCGAGCGCTTCACCGCGATGACCCGCCTGGACCACAACCGCGCGCTGACCCAGCTCGCGAAGAAGACGGGCTCCACGGTCGCCGACATCAAGCGCCTCACCATCTGGGGCAACCACTCGGCCACGCAGTACCCGGACATCTTCCACGCCACCGTCGCCGGCAAGAACGCCGCCGAGGTCGTCAACGACGAGAAGTGGCTGGCCGAGGACTTCATCCCGACCGTGGCCAAGCGCGGTGCGGCCATCATCGAGGCGCGTGGCGCGTCCTCCGCGGCCTCCGCCGCCAACGCGGCCATCGACCACGTGTACACGTGGGTCAACGGCACCGCCGAGGGCGACTGGGCCTCCATGGGCATCCCCTCCGACGGCTCGTACGGTGTCCCGGAGGGCCTCATCTCCTCCTTCCCGGTCACCACGAGGAACGGCGCCTACGAGATCGTCCAGGGCCTGGACATCAACGAGTTCTCCCGCGCCCGCATCGACGCCTCCGTGCAGGAGCTGACCGAGGAGCGCGAGGCGGTCCGCTCGCTCGGCCTCATCTGAGCCCCCTGGCTCCACCACACGTCTGACTCCCCGATCCCCGGGCGGCACCGGCCGCCCGGGGATCGGTGCGTCCGGTGGGTGCGTCGCGTCCGGTGCGTCCGGCGCCTCCATGGCCCTGGGCCGTCCGCGACGATCCGTCCCTGGCGGAGCGGCGCGAAGGAACCCGGTGCGGCGCCGCGGCACCGGATCAACCGGTCGGTCGGATCCAGGACCACCGTGCCGTCCGCCGTCATGCCGCCCGCCGTCATGCCGTCCGCCGTCATGCCGTCCGCCGTCATGCCGTCCGCCGTCATGCCGTCCGCGGACCGGCGGACCGGCGGACCGGCGTACCGACGCCACGCACGAGGCCGCCTCCTCGCCGGACGCCGCCACGGCCTCGAAGCAGCCCACCGTTCGACCCGTGCCGGGGGGCTGCCGGTCGTCGCCCACGATTCCTGACCCGGGGTCCTGCCCGACCCGTACGCCGCACGTCTCGCCCGGTTCGTCCGCCGGGTCCCCTACGGCCGAGACGGCTTCGTCGGCTCCTGGAGCAGCGGCCCCAGCGGCCCCAGCGGCCCGAGGGACGACGGCCCGGCTTTGACCCCTTCTGTCCGCATTTTCAGTGACGCGGCGCACTTTCGGCCATGGATCGCGCATGCAATCGGGGGCGAAGGGCATGCGCTCACGGTCCCGGTGGGTGACAGGAGTGTCACGCACAGGCACCGAACAGGAACGGAAGGCAATCCCGACCATGGCGGACAGCACAGAACTCCAGGCGCGGAAGACCATCTGCGCGGGCGGCGAATGGCGCGAAGCCGTCTCCGGCGCCACGCGCGAGATCCTCGACCCCGCGGACGCCCTGCCGTTCGCCCTGGTCGCGGAGGGCGACGAGAAGGACACCGATCTGGCGGTGGCGGCGGCCCGGCAGGCCTTCGACCACGGCGGCTGGCCGCGCACCCCCGTCACCGAGCGCGCCGCGCTGCTGCGCCGCGTCGCCGCACTCCTCGTACGCGACCGTGAGGAACTCGGTCTGCTGGAGAGCCGGGACGCGGGCAAGACCGTCGAGGAGGGCCGCGTCGACATCGACTGTGTCGCCGACGCCTTCCGCTACTTCGCCGACCTCGTCGCGGGGGAGGCCCCCGGCCGGGTCGTCGACGCGGGCTCGCCCGACATCCACAGCGTCGTCGTCCATGAACCGGTCGGCGTGTGCGCACTGATCACCCCCTGGAACTACCCCCTCCTCCAGGCCAGTTGGAAGATCGCCCCGGCGCTCGCCGCCGGCAACACCTTCGTCGTCAAGCCCAGCGAGATCACCCCGCTGACGACGATCGCCCTCATCGGCCTGCTCACCGAGGCCGGACTGCCCGCCGGGGTCGCCAACATCGTCACCGGCCCCGGCCACACGGTCGGCGCCCGCCTCGCCGAGCACCCCGACGTCGACCTGGTCTCCTTCACCGGCGGCCTGGCCAGTGGCACCAAGGTCGCGCGGGCCGCCGCCCCGAGCGTCAAGAAGGTCGCCCTCGAACTCGGCGGCAAGAACCCCAACGTCGTCTTCGCCGACGCCTGCGCCACCGAGGACGGCTTCGACACCGCCGTCGACCAGGCCCTCAACGCGGCCTTCATCCACAGCGGCCAGGTCTGCTCGGCGGGCGCCCGCCTCATCGTCGAGGAGTCCGTCCGCGACCGCTTCGTCACCGAACTCGCCCGCAGGGCCGGGCGGATCCGCCTCGGCCGCGGTACCGAGGACGGCGTCGAGTGCGGCCCCCTCGTCTCCGCGCAGCAGCGCGCCAAGGTCGAGGCGTACGTCGAGTCGGCGCTCGCCGAGGGCGCGGTGCTGCGCTCCGGCGGCAAGCGTCCCGACGCCTCCCCGCAGCGGCCGGAGAACGGCTACTTCTACGAGCCGACCGTCCTCGACCACTGCCACCGCGAGATGCGCGTCGTCCGCGAGGAGGTCTTCGGCCCGGTCCTCACCGTCGAGACCTTCCGCACCGAGGACGAGGCGGTCGCCCTCGCCAACGACACCGAGTACGGCCTCGCGGGCGCCGTCTGGACCACCGACGCGGGCCGTGCCCGCCGGGTCGCCGGCCGGCTGCGGCACGGCACCGTCTGGATCAACGACTTCCACCCCTACCTCCCGCAGGCGGAGTGGGGCGGCTTCGGCAAGAGCGGCGTGGGCCGCGAACTGGGCCCGGCCGGACTCGCCGAGTACCGCGAGACCAAGCACGTCTACCAGAACCTCGCACCGAAGCCCGTCCGCTGGTTCGCGGGCTGACCCGCACACCGACGCGCCCCCTCACCCCACCCGCCGTCCCCCACCCGGAGTCCCCCATGCCAGAGACCCCCCACGTCTACGACTACGTCGTGATCGGCGGTGGCACCGCCGGCTCCGTCATAGCCTCCCGCCTCACCGAGAACGCCGACGTCACCGTCGCCGTCATCGAGGGCGGCCCCAGCGACGTCGGCCGCGACGACGTCCTCACCCTGCGCCGCTGGATGGGCCTGCTCGGCGGCGAACTCGACTACGACTACCCCACCACCGAACAGCCGCGCGGCAACTCCCACATCCGGCACAGCCGCGCCCGCGTCCTGGGCGGCTGCTCCTCGCACAACACCCTCATCGCCTTCAAGCCGCTCCCCTCCGACTGGGACGAGTGGGAGGCGGCCGGCGCCCACGGCTGGGGCGCGGCCGCCATGGAGGCGTACTACGCCCGCCTGCTGAACAACATCGTCCCGGTCGACGAGAAGGACCGGAACGCCATCGCCCGCGACTTCGTCGACGCGGCCCTCGCGGCACTCGGGGTACCCCGCGTCGAGGGCTTCAACCGGAGGCCGTTCACCGACGGTGCCGGCTTCTTCGACCTGGCCTACCACCCCGAGGACAACAAGCGCTCCAGCGCCTCGGTGGCCTATCTGCACCCGGTCATGGACGAGCGCCCGAACCTCCGCATCCTCCTGGAGACCTGGGCGTACCGGCTGGAGCTGGACGGCACCCGGGCGACGGGCGTGCACGTACGCGCGCGGGACGGCGAGGAGTTCGTCGTACGGGCGCGCAACGAGGTCGTGCTGTGCGCGGGCGCCGTCGACACGCCCCGCCTGCTCCTGCACTCCGGCATCGGACCGAAGGCCGACCTGGACGCCCTCGGCATACCCGTCGCCCACGACCTGCCCGGCGTCGGCGAGAACCTCCTCGACCACCCCGAGTCGGTGATCGTGTGGGAGACGCACGGCCCGATCCCCGAGAACTCCGCGATGGACTCCGACGCGGGCCTCTTCGTGCGCCGCGACCCCGAACACGCGGGCCCCGACCTGATGTTCCACTTCTACCAGATCCCCTTCACGGACAACCCGGAGCGCCTCGGCTACGAACGGCCCCCGTACGGCGTCTCGATGACCCCCAACATCCCGAAGCCCAAGAGTCGCGGCCGGCTGTACCTGACCAGCCCGGACCCCTCCGTGAAGCCCGCCCTGGACTTCCGCTACTTCACCGACGAGGACGACTACGACGGCCGCACCCTCGTCGACGGGATCAGGATCGCCCGCGAGATCGCGCGGACCGAACCGCTCGCCGGCTGGCTCAAGCGCGAGGTCGCCCCCGGCCCGCACATCACGGGCGACGAGGAGCTGAGCGAGTACGCCCGCAAGGTCGCCCACACCGTCTACCACCCGGCGGGCACCTGCCGGATGGGCGCGGTCGACGACGAACTGGCCGTCGTCGATCCCGAGTTGCGCGTCCGCGGCCTGGACGGCCTGCGCGTCGCCGACGCCTCCGTGTTCCCGACCATGACCGCCGTGAACCCGATGATCGGCGTGCTGATGGTCGGGGAACGAGCCGTCGACCTGATCGGGGGCGGTGCGTGATGACCGTGCTCCCCAACACCCCGGTGTTCTCCGTCGAAGGCCTCTGGAAGGTCTTCGGCCCCAAGTCCGAACGCGTCCCGCTCGACCCCGAGCTGGCCGCCCTCCCGGCCGCCGAGCTGCGCTCCCGCACCGGCTGCACGGCCGCCGTGCGGGACGTCTCCTTCGACGTGCGCAAGGGCGAGGTCTTCGTCGTGATGGGCCTGTCCGGCTCCGGCAAGTCCACCCTCGTGCGCTGTCTGACCCGGCTGATCGAGCCGACGGCCGGCGCCATCGCCGTCGACGGCGAGGACGTCCGCGCGATGGACCGCACCCGGCTGCGCGAACTCCGCCGCCACCGCGCCGCGATGGTCTTCCAGCACTTCGGCCTCCTCCCGCACCGCACCGTCCTCGACAACGTGGCCTACGGCCTGGAGATCCAGGGCGTCGGCAAGGCCGAGCGCCGCGAGCGCGCCCGCGAGGTCGTCACCAAGGTCGGCCTGGAGGGCATGGAACACCGCAGGCCGGGCCAGCTCTCCGGCGGCCAGCGCCAACGCGTCGGTCTGGCGCGGGCACTGGCGGTGGACCCGGAGGTCCTCCTCTTCGACGAGCCGTTCAGCGCGCTCGACCCGCTGATCCGGCGGGACATGCAGGAGGAGGTGATCCGCCTGCACCGCGAGGAGGGCCGCACGATGGTCTTCATCACGCACGACCTGAACGAGGCGCTCAAGCTCGGCGACCGCATCGCCCTGATGCGCGACGGTCGGGTCGTCCAGCTCGGCACCCCGGAGGAGATCGTCGGCTCGCCCGCCGACGACTACGTCCGCGAGTTCGTCCGTGACGTGCCCCGCGAGCAGGTCCTCACCGTCCGCACGGCCATGCGCGCCGCGACCCACGCGGAAGCGGGCACCGGCGCGGCCGTCACCCCCGACGCCACGGTCTCCGAGGCCATCGAGGCCGTCGCCCGCACCGGCACCCCGGCCCGGGTGATGGACAACGGCCGCTGCCTCGGAGTGGTCGACTCGGACGCCCTGCTGGGGGTCGTGGCGGGGGCGGCACCCGGCGCCGCCGCGGGGGCGGAACCCCGTAAGGAGGCGGTCTGATGGCGACGGTCACCGCACCGGCCCTCCGGGCCACCCTCCCCGGCGTGCTGAAGCACCGGGCCGTCCGCAAACTGCTCCTCCTCGCCCTCGTCGCAGCGGTCCTCGCCCCCCTCGCCCACGCCCGCTGGCACAGCGGGACCTGGCCGGCCGCCCTCACCGTCGACCTGACCGACCCGCTGACCCACGTCAGCGACTGGATCATCGACAACCGCGACAGCCACCCCCTGTTCCTCTACTTCTTCGGCCACATCAGCAACGGCGTCGTCCTCTCCGTACGCGCCGTCTACCTGTTCCTGCTGGCCGCGGGCTGGGCCGGCGTCACCGCGCTGGCCGCGTTCGTCGCCTGGCGCACTGCGGGCGTACGGCTGGCGCTCGGCACCGCCGCCGCGTTCCTGACCTGCGGTCTGCTCGGCATGTGGGTGCCGACCATGCAGACCCTCGCCCTCATGGTGGTCGCGGTCCTCGCCTCCGTCGCCGTGGGCGCGGTCCTGGGCCTCGCCGCAGGCCTCTCCGACCGTATGGACCGCGCCCTGCGCCCTGTCCTGGACACCATGCAGGTGCTGCCGGCCTTCGCCTACCTGCTCCCCGTCGTCCTGGTCTTCGGCATCGGCGTCCCGGCGGCCGTCCTGGCCACCGTCGTGTACGCGGCCCCGCCGATGGCCCGCCTCACCTCGCTCGGTCTGCGCGGCGCGGACAAGGAGGTCCTGGAGGCGGTCGAGTCGCTCGGCGCCACCGCCCGCCAGCGCCTGCTGACCGCCCGCATCCCGCTGGCCCGCAGGGAACTCCTCCTCGGCCTCAACCAGACGATCATGATGGCGCTGTCGATGGCGGTCATCGCGTCGGTGATCGGCGGCGGCGGTCTCGGTGACCGCGTCTACCAGGCGCTGGCCTCGGTCGACGTGGGCGCGGCCCTCGCCGCCGGCATCCCCATCGTGCTGCTCGCGGTCGTCCTGGACCGGGTGACGGCCGCCGCCGGACGCGGCACCGAGCCGGCCCACGGGCGCCCCACGACGTACGCGCTGCTCGCCGCCGCCGTGGCCGTCGCCGTCGCCGTACGGCTGGCCGGCCGGCTCGACTGGCCGGACGCGTGGACGGTCGCCGTCGCCGAGCCGGTCAACCGTGTCGTCGACTGGATGACCGACCACCTCTACTCGGGGGTGCCGGTGATCGGCGGCACCGCCGACTGGGCGGGCCGGTTCACCACCTGGGTCCTGGACCCGGTCCGCGACGGCCTCCAAGGGCTGCCCTGGTGGTCGGTGCTGCTGCTGGTCGCCGCGCTCGCCTGGCTGATCGGCACCTGGCGCACCGCGCTGACCGCCGTCCTCGCCATGGCCGCGATCGGTGTGCTCGGCGTGTGGGAGCCGTCCATGGACACGCTGTCGCAGGTCCTCGCCGCGGTCGCCGTCACTCTCGTGCTGGGCTTCGCGACCGGTGTCGCGGCGGCCCGCGACGACCGCGTCGAGCGGTTGCTGCGCCCCGTCCTGGACGTCTTCCAGACGATGCCGCAGTTCGTGTACCTGATCCCGGTCGTCGCCCTGTTCGGCGTCGGCCGCGCACCGGCCGTCGCCGCGGCCGTCGTGTACGCGCTGCCCGCCGTCGTCCGCATCACCACACAGGGTCTGCGCCAGGTCGACCCGGCCGCCCTGGAGTCCGCCCGCTCGCTCGGCGCCACCGGCGGCCAGCAACTGCGCCAGGTCCAGCTCCCACTGGCCCGGCCCGCGCTGCTGCTGGCCCTCAACCAGGGCGTCGTCCTGGTCCTCGCCGTCGTCATCATCGGCGGCCTGGTCGGCGGCGGCGCCCTCGGCTACGACGCCGTCTTCGGCCTCGCCCAGGGCGACCTCGCGACCGGTCTGGTGGCCGGCGCCGCGATCGTCTGCCTCGGCCTGATGCTCGACCGCGTGACCCAGCCGGCCGACCGGCGCGCGAAGAAGGGAGCCTGACATGCGACTCCGTACGACCACCGCGGCCGCGGCGGCGGGCCTGCTGCTGCTGACCGGCTGCGGCGCCGCCGACATGACCGAGCAGGCCTCGCCCTTCGCCAACGCCCAGGGCGCGAGGACGGTGACCCTGTCCGTCCAGTCCTGGGTGGGCGCGCAGGCCAACGTGGCCGTCGCCCGGTACCTCCTGGAACACGAACTCGGCTACCGCGTCGACACCGTCCAGGTCGACGAGGTGCCCGCCTGGGACGCCCTCAGCCAGGGCCGCGTCGACGCGCTCCTGGAGGACTGGGGCCACCCCGACCAGGAACAGCGCTACGTCGTCGACAAGAAGACCATCGCGCGCGGCGGCGACCTCGGCGTCACCGGACACATCGGCTGGTACGTCCCCACGTACTTCGCCAAGGCCCACCCGGACGTCACCGACTGGAAGAACCTGAACAAGTACGCCTCGCAGTTCCGCACCCCGGAGAGCGGCGGCAAGGGCCAGCTGATGGACGGCTCCCCGTCGTACGTCACCAACGACAAGGCGCTGGTGGAGAACCTGAACCTGGACTACCAGGTCGTCTTCGCCGGCTCCGAGGCCGCGCAGATCACCCAGATCCGCCGGTTCGCCCAGGAGAAGAAGCCCTTCCTGACCTACTGGTACTCCCCGCAGTGGCTGTTCGAGAAGGTCCCGATGACCGAGGTGAAGCTGCCCGCGTACGAGGACGGCTGCGACGCCGACCCGGAGAAGGTCGCCTGCGGCTATCCGCGGACCCCGTTGCAGAAGTACCTCAACGCGGACTTCGCGAGGACCGGCGGCAAGGCGGCGGCCTTCCTGAAGAAGTTCAGGTGGACCACCGAGGACCAGAACATGGTCTCCCTGCTGATCGCCGACCGGAAACTCACCCCGGAGGAGGCGGCGAAGAGGTGGGTGGACAGCCACGAGTCGACCTGGCGCACGTGGCTGTCCTGACGACGGACCCCGGCTAGCGCATGCGGGCGGCGATCTCCGCGGCCGCCGCCGTCGCCCGCCGTTGCAACCCGGGTCCGAACGTGACCCGGGTGGCCCCGAGTTCGCCGAGTTCGGCGGGCGAGGGCCCTCGTCGATCCGCGCCAGCACATTGACCGGCGCCCGCGTCCCGGACCGCAGCAGCGGCAGTACGGCGACGGGGGCGCCGATCGGATACACGCAGTCGGCGCCGGCCTCGACGTACAGCGCGGCCCGCTCGATGGCCCTGGCCGGGTCGGACTCGCCGCGGAGGAAGGTGTCGATCCGCGCGTTCACGAAGAGCTGGTCGGCGGCGGCCGACCGCACCTCCGCGAGCCAGTCGGCGTGCGCGTGCGCGTCCTTGAGGACACCCCCGTCGGAGTCCTTGCCGGAATATCTGCCCGAGTTCCTGCCGGAGTTCCTGTGGGAGTCCTCTAGGTTGCAGCCCACCGCACCCGCCTCCAGCAGCCGTTCGACCAGCTCCTTCGGCGGCAGGCCGTAGCCGTCCTCGACGTCCGCCGACACCGGTACGTCCACGGCGCGGGCGATCCGCGCGACCGCCGCGAACATCTCCTCGGGCGGTGTCTCCCCGTCCGCGTGGCCGAGCGAGGCGGCGACCCCGGCGCTCGGGACGGCCAGCGCCGGGAATCCGGCGTCGGCGAGGGCGCGGGCGCTCGCCGCGTCCCACGGCCCCGGCAGGACCAACGGGTCGTCGGGGAGCCGCCCACGGTGCAGGGCGCGGAAGGTGTCGGCCTTGGTCACCATGACGTGCTCCCCGGTGAGGCGTCGCGGGCGCCGGTCCCGGGGCCGATCACCGGTGCTGCCCCGGCTGGTAGTGCCCCGGCACCAGCCGGCAGGTCACGCCGAACCGGTTCCACGCGTTGATCACCGTGATGGAGGCGATCAGCTGCGCCAGCTCTGCCTCCTCGAAGTGCTTGGCGGCCCGCTCGTAGACCGAGTCCGGCACGAAGCTGTCCGTCAGGACGGTCACCGACTCCGTGAGTGCCAGCGCCGCCAGCTCCCTCTCCGTGTAGAAGTGCCCGGACTCCTCCCAGGCGCTGAGCTGCACGATCCGCTCGACGCTCTCCCCGGCCGCGAGGGCGTCCTTGCTGTGCATGTCCACGCAGAGCGCGCAGCGGTTGATCTGCGAGGCGCGGATCTTCACCAGCTCCAGCAGCTTCGCGTCGAGGCCCTTCCGGGCGGCCGCGTCCAGCCGGACCATCGCCTTGTAGACCTCGGGAGCCAGCTCGGCCCAGGCCAGCCGGGGGGTGTGCTCGGGGGCGTATTCCACGGTCGTCGTGCTGTCGGATCCGTTCGCGATGCCGTCGTTCGTGATGCCTTCGTTGGTCATGTCGTCGACCCTAGGAGCGAGGCTGCCCACGGGTATGGTCCATTTCCATGGCGAAATCGTGGGCCACTCTGGGTGTCGACCTGCACCTCGAACCGACCGGTCCCGGCGTGCGGCGCGGCCTGACCGACGCCCTGCGGGAGGCCGTCCGCGGCGGCCGGCTGGCCCCCGGCACCCGGCTGCCCTCCTCCCGCGTCCTCGCCGCCGACCTCGGCGTCGCCCGCAACACCGTCGCGGAGGCGTACGCGACCTGGTCGCCGAGGGCTGGCTGACCGCGAGACAGGGCTCCGGCACACGCGTGGCGGACCGGCCGGTGGTCCCGCCGACCGGTACGGCACGGGCGCCCAGGGAACGCCACCGCCCGGCGTACGACCTGCGCCCCGGCACCCCCGACCTCGCCTCCTTCCCGCGCGCCGAATGGCTCAAGGCCGCCCGCCGCGCCCTCACCGCCGCCCCCAACGAAGCCCTCGGTTACGGCGATCCGCGCGGCCGAGTCGAACTGCGCACCGCCCTCGCCGGCTACCTCGCCCGTGCCCGCGGCGTCCGCACGGACCCCGGACACGTCCTCGTCGTCGCCGGGTTCGCGCACGGACTCCAGGTGCTCGGCAAGGTCCTGCGCGCCCGCGGCGTCCACACGGTCGCCGTCGAGTCGTACGGCCTCGACGAGCACGAGAAGCAGCTCACGGCGGCCGGACTGCGGACCGTCCCGCTGCCCTTCGACCGCCTCGGCACCGACCCCGACGGGCTGAACGACGCCGGAGCGGTTCTCCTGACCCCCGCCCACCAGTTCCCGATGGGTGTCCCCCTGCACCGCGACCGGCGGGCGGCCGTCGTGGACTGGGCGCGCCGCACCGGAGGACTGGTCCTGGAGGACGACTACGACGGCGAGTTCCGCTACGACCGCCAGCCCGTAGGCGCCCTCCAGGGCCTCGACCCCGACCACGTCGTCCATCTGGGCACCGCCAGCAAGTCCCTCGCGCCCGCCCTGCGGCTCGGCTGGGCCGTACTCCCGCCCGGCCTCGCCGAGCAGGCCGCCCGGGCCAAGGGCGGCATCGACACCTGCGGCGTTCTGGACCAGCTGACCCTGGCCGAGTTCCTCACCTCCGGCGCCTACGACCGCCACGTCCGCTCGGCCCGCCTGCGCTACCGCCGTCGCCGTGACGCCCTGGTCACGGCCCTGGCCGAGCACGCCCCCGAGGCCCACGTGACCGGTATCGCGGCCGGTCTGCACGCCGTGGTCAGCCTCCCGCCCGGCACCGAACAGTCGGTGCTCCAGGCAGCGGCCTGGCAGGGCCTGGCCCTGTACGGCCTCTCCTACTTCCGCCACGAATCGGCCCGCACGGCCGTCCTGGACGCCCTGGTCGTCGGCTACGGCACCCCACCGGACCACGCCTGGGCAGGAGCCCTGAACGCGCTCTGCAGGGTGCTGCCGTGACCACGGGACGGCGCGCCCCGCGGCGGCCGCCTTCTCGGTGGCACCCTCCGGCGCCTCCCCGAAGAGGGCCGGCGCCCCGTCCAGCACGCGCCCGGCGGCGAACCGCCACTGCCGCACCGCCCGCGGGCACAGCGCCGCCCCGCCGTCCGGGCCCGGTTCCGCCGCCCGTGCGGTCGTCGCCTGCGACACCGTCGCCGCCCCGAAGCGGACGGCCGAAAACCGGGCGCGCACCCTGTCGAAAGGCACGGACAGGGACTCCGGGGGTGACGGCCGGCGTCCGGCGGGCCCGGTAGGCTGACGGCGGGCCGTGACTGGCGCGCTGGGATGGGACGGACCATCGGGGAGCGGCCCGGAGTGACCGAGTGCCGTGCGCCTGGGCCAGACCGAGACCGTGACCGCTTGCACGCCACGCCACCCGGAGGCCGATGTCATGTCAGAGCAGCAGCCCCTCTCCACCGAGTCCACCGCCTTCCGCGCCTCCCTCGACGTGATCCGCGCCGTCGAGCCGCGCATCGCCGACGCGATCGGGCAGGAGGTCGCCGACCAGCGCGAGATGCTCAAGCTGATCGCCTCCGAGAACTACGCCTCCCCGGCCACCCTCCTCGCGATGGGCAACTGGTTCAGCGACAAG
This sequence comes from Streptomyces phaeoluteigriseus, assembly GCF_001896135.2. Taxonomy (GTDB): domain Bacteria; phylum Actinomycetota; class Actinomycetes; order Streptomycetales; family Streptomycetaceae; genus Streptomyces; species Streptomyces phaeoluteigriseus. The sequence goes on along the minus strand of NZ_MPOH02000019.1, from coordinate 315,965 downwards.
TACGCCGAGGGCACCGTCGGCCGCCGCTTCTACGCCGGCTGTCGCAACGTCGACACCGTCGAGTCCCTCGCCGCCGAGCACGCCCGCGAACTCTTCGGCGCCCGCCACGCCTACGTCCAGCCGCACTCCGGCATCGACGCCAACCTGGTCGCCTTCTGGGCCGTCCTCGCCGACCGCGTCGAGGCGCCCTTCCTGGAGAAGACCGGCGCCCGGCAGATCAACGACCTCTCCGAGGCCGACTGGGCCGAACTGCGCCGGGCCTTCGGCAACCAGCGCATGCTCGGCATGTCCCTGGACGCCGGCGGCCACCTCACCCACGGCTTCCGCCCCAACATCTCCGGCAAGATGTTCGACCAGCGTTCCTACGGCACCGACCCGGCGACCGGCCTGATCGACTACGACGCCCTGCGCGTCTCGGCCCGCGAGTTCAAGCCGCTCATCATCGTGGCCGGTTACTCCGCCTACCCCCGCCTGGTGAACTTCCGCATCATGCGGGAGATCGCCGACGAGGTGGGCGCGACCCTGATGGTCGACATGGCGCACTTCGCCGGCCTCGTCGCGGGCAAGGTGCTGACCGGCGACTTCGACCCGGTCCCGCACGCCCAGATCGTCACGACCACCACCCACAAGTCGCTGCGCGGCCCGCGCGGCGGCATGGTCCTGTGCGACGACTCCCTCAAGGACCAGGTCGACCGCGGCTGCCCGATGGTCCTCGGCGGCCCGCTCCCGCACGTCATGGCCGCGAAGGCGGTGGCCCTGGCCGAGGCCCGGCAGCCCGCCTTCCAGGACTACGCCCAGCGCGTCGTCGACAACTCCCGTGCGCTGGCGGACAGTCTGATGCGGCGCGGTGCCAACCTCGTCACCGGCGGCACCGACAACCACCTCAACCTGATCGACGTCGCCTCCTCCTACGGCCTCACCGGCCGGCAGGCCGAGACGGCCCTGCTCGACTCGGGCATCGTCACCAACCGCAACGCCATCCCCGCCGACCCCAACGGAGCCTGGTACACGTCCGGCATCCGCATCGGCACCCCCGCGCTGACCACGCGCGGCCTCGGCGCGGCCGAGATGGACGAGGTCGCGGCCCTGATGGACCGCGTCCTGACGACGACCGAGCCGGGCACGACCAAGTCGGGCGCCCCGTCGAAGGCCTCCCACGTCCTCGACGAGAAGGTCTCCGACGAGATCTCCCGGCGCGCGACCGACCTGGTCGCGGGCTTCCCGCTGTACCCGGAGATCGACCTCGGCTGACACCGGTGTCCCGGGCGGCCCGCAGGGCTGCCCGGGACCCGTTCCGGGCGGTCCCCGCGCTCTGAGACAATGGTGGGCATGGCGAATGACCGACCTCGCGTGCTCTCCGGAATCCAGCCCACCGCAGGCTCGTTCCACCTCGGCAACTACCTCGGTGCCGTCCGTCAGTGGGTGGCCCTCCAGGAGTCCCACGACGCGTTCTACATGGTCGTCGACCTGCACGCGATCACGGTTCCGCAGGACCCGAAGGAGCTGTCCGCCAACACCCGGCTGGCCGCCGCGCAGCTGCTCGCGGCGGGGCTCGACCCGGACCGGTGCACGCTCTTCGTGCAGAGCCACGTTCCCGAGCACGCCCAGCTGGCCTGGGTGATGAACTGCCTCACCGGCTTCGGCGAGGCCTCCCGCATGACCCAGTTCAAGGACAAGTCGGCCAGGCAGGGCGCCGACCGCGCCTCGGTCGGCCTGTTCACGTACCCGATCCTCCAGGTCGCGGACATCCTGCTGTACCAGGCCGACGAGGTGCCGGTCGGCGAGGACCAGCGTCAGCACATCGAGCTGACCCGCGACCTCGCGGAGCGCTTCAACGGCCGCTTCGGCGACACCTTCACGATCCCGAAGCCGCACATCCTGAGGGAGACGGGCAAGATCTACGACCTTCAGGAGCCGTCGATCAAGATGAGCAAGTCGGCGTCCACGCCGAAGGGGCTCATCAATCTGCTCGACGAGCCGAAGGTCACCGCGAAGAAGGTCAAGAGCGCGGTCACGGACACCGACACGGTCATCCGCTACGACGCCGAGAACAAGCCGGGCGTGAGCAACCTCCTCGGCATCTACTCGACCCTGACCGGCACCAGCGTCGCCGAGCTGGAGCGGCAGTACGAGGGCAAGCTGTACGGCGCCCTCAAGACGGACCTCGCCGAGGTCGTCGTCGACTTCGTCACGCCGTTCCGGGACCGTACCCAGCAGTATCTGGACGACCCGGAGACGCTCGACTCGATCCTGGCCAAGGGCGCGGAGAAGGCCCGCGCCGTCGCCGCGGAGACGCTGTCGCAGACGTACGAGCGGGTGGGTTTCCTGCCCGCCAAGCACTGAGGGCGCGCACCGCACACATGTTCCACCGGGCAGAGCGCTGCACATCACTTCCGCTGCGCCTGCCCCCAGCCCGGTCGTGGCCGTACAGTCGATAGCCGTACGACTGAGTACGAAAGCCGTACGGCCGGGCACGAACCGGCACCGGGCGGGCGCCCGGCACATCCGACGCGACGAAGGAGACGACGTGGGGTCCGTAACGATCGGTGTGTCGATCGCGGTCCCGGAGCCTCACGGCAGCCTGCTCCAGGAGCGGCGCGCGGGCTTCGGCGACGCCGCGGCCCATGGCATCCCCACGCACGTCACGCTGCTGCCGCCGACCGAGATCGACGACAGTGCCCTCCCGGTCGTCGAGGCGCACCTGTCCGCGGTGGCCGAGGCAGGCCGCCCGTTCCCGATGCGGCTGTCCGGCACCGGCACCTTCCGGCCGCTGTCGCCGGTGGTGTACGTGCAGGTGGTCGAGGGCGCCTCGGCCTGCGCCTGGCTGCAGAAGCAGGTCCGTGACGCCTCCGGGCCCCTCGCCCGCGACCTCCAGTTCCCCTACCACCCGCACGTCACGGTGGCGCACGGCATCGACGAGGCGGCGATGGACCGCGCGTACGAGGACCTCGCCGACTACCGGGCCGAGTGGTCCTGCACCGGCTTCGCCCTCTACGAGCAGGGCGCCGACGGCATCTGGCGCAAGCTCCACGAGTACACCTTCGGCGGCCCGGTCGTGCCCCCGCAGGCCGCCCACGTGGACCGCGGTTCCCTCCCCACCCGCTGAGCCGGGCGAGAGGCCCCGCACACCCGAGCCCCCTACACCGGCAGCCTGCGGAACAGCCCGCGCGGCAGATGCCGCAGCCCGGACATCACCACGCGCAGCACCCCCGGCACCCACACCGTCTCCGAGCGGCGCCGCAGCCCCAGCTCGACGGCTGCCGCGACCTCCTCGGGGGTGGTGGCCAGCGGCGCCTCCTCCAGCCCGGCGGTCATCCTCGTCCGGACGAAGCCGGGGCGTACGACCATGACGTGGACGCCCGTCCCGTGCAGCGCGTCGCCCAGGCCCTGGGCGAAGGCGTCCAGGCCGGCCTTGCTGGAGCCGTAGATGAAGTTGGCGCGGCGGGCCCGCTCGGCGGCGACGGAGGACAGCACGACCAGGGAGCCGTGGCCCTGTGTCTGGAGCGCGCGGGCGGCGATCAGGCCCGCCGACACCGCGCCCGTGTAGTTGGTCTGCGCGACGCGCACGGCGGCCACCGGATCGCGTTCGTCGCTCGCCTGGTCGCCCAGGACGCCGAAGGCGAGCAGCACCAGGTCGATGTCGCCCTCCGCGAACACCTTGCCGAGCACGCTCTCGTGCGACTCGGTGTCGAGGGCGTCGAAGGCGACGGTGCGGACGTCGGCGCCGAGGGCGCGCAGGTCGGCGGCGGCCGACTCCAGGGCGGGCGTGGGACGTCCGGCCAGCCGGACCGTGCGGGTGCGGCGCGCGATCAGCCGGCGCGCGGTGGCGAGCGCGATCTCGGACGTGCCTCCTAGGACGAGAAGGGACTGGGGGAGGCCGAAGGCGTCCTTCACGACTGCTCCTGGGGGTTCGGAGGGTGGTTCTAGAGGGTGAGTCGGCGCGCGAGGTCGGACACGAACACCCCGCGGGGGTCCAGCTCCGCGCGCAGCGTGCGGAAGTCGTCCAGCCGCGGGTACATCGCGGCGAGCAGGTCCGGGCGCAGCCGGGAGTCCTTGGCGAGGTAGACGCGGCCCTGGGCGGCGGCGACCTCCGCGTCGAGTTCGTCGAGGAAGGCGCCGAGGCCGGGCAGGTTCGCCGGGATGTCCAGGGCCAGCGTCCAGCCGGGCACGGGGAAGGAGAGCCAGCCGGGGTCGGCGTCCCCGAACCGTTTGAGGACGGCGAGGAAGGACGGGCAGCGGTGCCGCGCGATACGGCCCACGATCCGGCGCAGGGTCTCCTCCCGGCCGTGTCCGACGACGAACTGGTACTGCACGAAGCCGCCGCGGCCGTAGACGCGGTTCCAGTGCGGGACACCGTCGAGGGGGTGGAAGAAGGCGGACAGCCGCTGGAGTTCGCCGGTACGCGCGCGAGGGGCCCTGCGGTACCAGAGTTCGTTGAACAGGCCCACGGTCCGGCGGGTGAGCAGCCCCTGGGGGACGTACGCGGGCGGGGCCGGGAGCCGGGCGGGGCGGAAGGACAGCGGGGTGCTGCGCGCGCGTGCGGGAAGCGCGGCGAGGGGCGCGTGGTCGCCGCGGGTGAGGACGGCGCGGCCGGTGGCGGCGCCGCGGGCGAGGAGGTCGATCCAGGCGACCGAGTAGCGGTAGCGGTGGTCGGTGGCGGTGAGCCGGGCCATCAGGTCGTCGAGGTCGGTCGCGCGCTCGGTGTCGACGGACATGAGGGTCGTCCGGACGGGGTGGAGCCGGACGGTGGCGGTGAGGATCACGCCGGTCAGGCCCATGCCGCCCGCGGTCGCGTCGAAGAGGGCGGTGCCGGGGCGGACCGTGCGCACCGTGCCGTCGGCGGTGAGCAGTTCCAGCGAGACGACGTGCCGGGAGAAGGAGCCGGACACGTGGTGGTTCTTGCCGTGGATGTCGGCGCCGATCGCCCCGCCGACGGTCACGTAGCGGGTGCCGGGGGTCACCGGCACGAACCAGCCCAGCGGCAGCAGGACTTCCATGAGGTGGTGCAGGGAGACGCCCGCGTCGCACAGGACGCTGCCGCCGGACACGTCGATGGCGTGGATCTGGTCGAGGCCCGTCATGTCGAGGACCGCCCCGCCGGCGTTCTGCGCCGCGTCCCCGTACGCCCGCCCCAGGCCCCGGGGGATGCTTCCGCGCGCCCCCGCGTCCCGGACGGCGGTCACGGCCTCCTCGTACGTCCTGGGACGGATCAGACGGGCGGTGGAGGGAGCGGTGCGGCCCCACCCCGTGACGGAAACGGTCTCGGCAGGCATGTCGGTGACCGTATCGCCCCTCAGTAAGCGATTAGTTTTGAAACATTCCACTCTCCCCGAAATGGGTGATTAATGGGATGTCGCCCAATATTGCCGGAGTTCCGGTGAACCCGACGTGAACAGTGGATCCACATGGACGACCTGGAGACCGGCATGGACGACATGGAGACCGGCATGGACGACCGGGAGACCGGCATCGACCGCCGCATCCTCACGGCGATCCGCGCCCGTGGCGCCGATCCGCGCGTGGCGGCCGCCGCACGCGCCCTGTCCGGTGCCGGCGAGCACGGCGCGCTGTGGATCGCGGCGGGCCTCGCGGGAGCCACCGTCGACGCGCCCGGCGTGGCGCCTGGCTGCGCGCCACCGCGCTCACCGCGGGCGCCCACCTCGCCAGCATGGGCGTGAAGCGGGTCGTGCGCCGTCCGCGTCCCCCGCATGTCGAGCCCCTGGTCCGCACCGCCGGACGGCACTCCTTCCCCAGTTCGCACGCGACCTCGGCCGTGGCCGCCGCCGTCGCCTACGGCGCCCTCGGCGCGTACGCCGTGCCCCCGCTCGCCGCCGCGATGTGCCTCTCACGCCTGGTCGTCGGCGTGCACTACCCCTCCGACGTGGCCGCGGGAGCCGCCCTCGGGGCGTCGCGGCGCGCGTCGCGCCCGCTGGATGAAAGCAGGCGCGCACGGCGTCCGGGGAGGCGCTCATGACTGAGGCCGTGCCCCTCACCGAGACCCACCGCCCCACAGAGGCACGCCCCCCCGGAAC
>NZ_MPOH02000019.1:249076-309833 GCF_001896135.2 Streptomyces phaeoluteigriseus | reverse complement strand
GCCGAGGCCGGCACCGACTCCGCCCCGCCGCCCCGCTCCCTGCTGGCCGGCCTCCTGCGCACCGCCCGCCCCAAGCAGTGGGTCAAGAACCTCCTCGTGATCGCCGCCCCCGCCGCGGCCGGGCAACTGTTCACCGTCCACGCCCTCACCGAACTCGCCCTCGTCCTCGCCCTGTTCACCGCCTGCGCCGCCGCCGTCTACCTGGTCAACGACGCCCGCGACGCCGAGGCCGACCGCGCCCACCCCACCAAGCGGCACCGCCCGGTCGCCGCCGGCCAGGTCCCGGTGCCTGTCGCGTACGCCGTCGGAGGGGCCCTCGCGGTCATCGCGCCGGCCACCGCGGCCTGGCTGACCGCACCCGCCGTCGCCGTACTCCTGACCGCCTACCTGGTCATGCAACTGGCGTACTGCGTCAGCCTGAAGCACGTCCTCGTCGTCGACCTCGTCGTCGTCACCACCGGGTTCCTGATGCGGGCCATGGTCGGCGGACTCGCGCTCGGCATCCCGCTGTCGCGTTGGTTCCTGATCACCACCGGGTTCGGGGCGCTGTTCATGGTGTCGGCCAAGCGCTACTCCGAGGCCGTCCAGATGGCCGGGACGGCGGGTGCCACGCGCGCGCTGCTCACCGAGTACACCACCGGCTACCTGCGCTTCGTCTGGCAGCTCGCGGCCGGCGTCGCCGTGCTCGGCTACTGCCTGTGGGCCCTGGGGGAGGGCGGCGTCCCGCACACCAGCGTGCTGCCCTGGCGCCAGCTGTCCGTGGTCGCCTTCATCCTGGCCGTCCTGCGCTACGCCGTCTTCGCCGACCGCGGGACCGCGGGCGAACCCGAGGAGGTCGTCCTCGGCGACCGCGCCCTGTCGCTCATCGGCCTGGCCTGGCTCGCCATGTACGGTCTGGCGGTGGCCAATTGGTGACCCGCGGTCCCGTCGCCGGTCACCCTCGTCCGGATCCGGGGTAGACGGTTCCCGGGTGGACGGACCGACACGGTGCTCGGCGGGAGTACCGCGCGGATCTCACGAGGGCAGAGTCGGATCATGGACTGGCTGAAAAAGCTCCCCGGGATCGGGCCGTGGATCGCGCGGCTGATGGCCACGCACGCCTGGCGGTCGTACGAGCGGCTGGACCGGGTGCAGTGGACGATGCTGGCCGCCGCGATGACGTTCACCAGCTTCGTCGCCCTCTTCCCGCTGCTCACCGTGGCCGCCACGATCGGCGCCGCCACCCTCGGCACCGAGCGGCAGCAGGAACTCCAGGACAAGATCACCGACCAGGTGCCCGGCATCTCCGACCGGTTGAACATCGACGACCTGGTGCAGAACGCCGGCACCATCGGCCTCATCGCCGGTGTCGCCCTGCTGTTCACCGGCGTCGGCTGGGCCGGTTCGACGCGCGAGTGCCTGCGCGCGGTGTGGGAACTGCCCGTCGAGGAGGAGAACCCGGTCCTGCGCAAGGCCAAGGACCTGGGCATCCTCCTCGGCCTCGGCGGTGCCGTCCTCGCCACCCTCGCCATCTCCACCGTCGCCTCCGCGATGGTCGGCTGGATCACCGAGCAGGCCGGCATCGACGAATCCGGCTGGGGCGGCATCCTGCTGCGGGTCGCCGCCTTCCTCGTCGCCGTCCTCGCGGACTTCCTGCTCCTGCTGTACGTCCTGACCCTGCTGCCGGGCGTCGAGCCGCCGCGCCGCCGCCTGATCGTGGCGGCGCTGACCGGAGCGGTCGGCTTCGAACTGCTGAAGCTGCTGCTCAGCGGCTATATGCAGGGCGTGGCCACGAAGAGCATGTACGGCGCGTTCGGCGTGCCCATCGCCCTGCTGCTGTGGATCAACTTCACCGCGAAACTGGTCCTGTTCTGCGCCGCGTGGACGGCGACGCAGACCGCCGACACCGACACCGCCGCGGAAACCGGCAGGGAGAGCGGCACGGAGACGGGCACCGGTCCCGGCGCCGCCCCGGACGGGGTCAGCGGCGGCGGCGCACCAGGTCCGGCAGCGGCCAGCGGCGGTTGACCAGGAACGCGGCACCGGCGAGCAGCGCGATCACCCCGCCGGTGATCGCCATGGCGATCCCGACGCCACCGGAGCCGTTCTCGGCGACCGCGCCCGCCACCGGCTTCTCGGAGACGTTGCCGACGCCGCCGGCCTCCCCGCCCTCACCGGAGTTCCCGCCGGGCTGCGCGCCGGCCTGCGCGGCACCCTTCGGCGGGACCAGCTCGCCCACCGGCGTCACCTTGCCGGCCGCCTGGAAGCCCCAGTCGAAGAGGGCGGCGGTCTCCTTGTAGACCTCGTTGTGGTCGTCCTTGCCCGGGTTCATCACCGTGACGAGCAGCACCCGCCCGGCGCGCTCGGCGACGCCGGTGAAGGTGGCGCCCGCGTTGGTGGTGTTGCCGTTCTTCACGCCCGCGATGCCCTGGTACTGGCTGATGTCGTAGTCGCCGGTCAGCAGCCGGTTGGTGTTCTGGATCTCGAAGGTCTCGCGGACCGTCCTGCCCTTCTTGTTCTTCGTCGTGGCACCCGGGAACTTCGCGGTCAGCGTCGAGCAGTACTCCCGGAAGTCCTTCTTCTGGAGCCCGGAGCGGGCGATCAGCGTCAGGTCGTACGCCGAGGAGACCTGGTGGGGAGCGTCGTAGCCGTCGGGGGAGACCACGGTGGTGTCGAGGGCCTGGAGCTCCTCGGCGTGCTCGTTCATCTGCCTGACCGTCTCCGCGACGCCGCCGTTCATCGACGACAGGACGTGCACGGCGTCGTTGCCCGAGCGCAGGAAGACACCGAGCCACAGGTCGTGGACCGAGTAGGTCTCGCCCTCCTTTATCCCGACGAGGCTGGACCCGGCGCCCAGGTCCTCCAGGTCCTCCCGCTCGACCTTGTACTGCGTGGTCCTGGGGAACTTCGGCAGGAGGGTGTCCGCGAAGAGCATCTTCAAGGTGCTCGCCGGGGGCAGCCGCCAGTGCGCGTTGTGCGCGGCGAGCACCTCGCCGGACTGGGCGTCCGCGACGATCCAGGACCGCGCGCTGATGTCCTTGGGCAGGACCGGCGCGCCGCCGGTGAGCTGGACCTGCGTCCCGGCCTGCCCGAGGCGGGCACCGCCCAGCGAGGACATCTTCGCCGGGGGAGTGGCCGACGGACTGGTCGAAGCCGAAGCCGAAGCCGACGGCGAACCGGAGGCCGACGGCGATCCGGAGGGGGACGGCGAACCGGAGACCGGGGCCGAGGGCGACGGGGCCGGCGTCGGGGTCGGCGCGCCAGGGACACGGGCGCGGTCAGCGCGAGGGACGCGAGGGTCGCGGAGGTGACCAGCAGGGTTCGCCTGGCGGTCTGCTTCAAGGGTGCGGGCACGACGGAGAAAGTACCTGGCAGACGACGGGAAGTCCCGCCCCCCTCCCCACCCCCCTCATGGAACCGGACACCGGGCGGCGATACTGAACGCATGAAGCTCAGCCGCCCGGTGTCCTGGTTCCTTCTCGCCTTCGGGGTCTGGAGCTGGATCATCTGGGTCACTTTCGTCAAAAACCTGGTCAAGGACGGCAGCGGGCTCGCGTTCGACGACGGCGATCCCACGGCCTACTTCTGGGTCCATCTGACGCTCGCCGTCGTCTCCTTCGTACTGGGGACGGTCGTCGGGGGCATCGGGTTGCGCGGACTGCGCGCCCTGCGCCGAACCTCATAGCCCGACGCCGAAGACCACAGCGGGGATACGACAACCGTGGCCATCCTTTTCGTGCTGATCGCCCTGGCCGTCCTGGTCGGGGCCAACTGGTACCTGTGGCGCCGCCTGTTCCGCGACACGACGCGCGCCACCGGCTGGGTCCGGCGCGGCGGCGCGGTGCTGATCGCGGGCGGCTGGGCCCTCGCCGTGGGCGCGCTGGTCGCCGAGCGCACCGGCGCCCCCTTCTGGCTCCAGCGCGTCCTGGCCTGGCCCGGCTTCCTGTGGCTGGCCCTGTCGGTCTACCTGCTGCTGGCGGTCCTGGCGGGCGAGGCCGTACGGCCGCTGCTGCGGCGCCTGCTGGAGCGGCGGGCACCCGCCGAGGTGCCGGTGGCGCGGCCGGTGGACGCCCGCCACGAGGAGACGGAGACCGTGCCGTCGTCCTCCCGGGCGAGCGGGAGGCCCGCGCCGCCCGACGCCCCGGAGGGCAGCGGCTCCGTGCTCCTCGCCGCACCCTCCCGCCGTCTGTTCGTCTCCCGGGTCATCGGCGGCGCCGCGGCCGTGGCAGCCGCCGGGACCGTCGGCTACGGCACCTACGGCGTACTGCGCGGCCCTCAGGTGAAGCGGGTCACCGTCCCCCTGGCCAGGCTGCCGCGCCGGGCGCACGGCTACCGGATCGCCGTCGTCAGCGACATCCACCTGGGCCCCGTCCTCGGCCGCGGCTTCGCGCAGAAGGTCGTCGACACGATCAACGGCACGCAGCCCGACCTGATCGCGGTCGTCGGCGACCTGGTCGACGGCAGCGTGAAGGACCTCGGCCCGGCGGCGGCGCCCCTCGCGCAGTTGCAGGCGCGTCACGGCAGCTACTTCGTCACCGGCAACCACGAGTACTTCTCCGGCGCGCAGGAATGGGTCGCCGAGGTACGGCGGCTCGGCCTGCTCCCCCTGGAGAACGCGCGGACCGAACTGCCGTGGTTCGACCTGGCCGGCGTCAACGACATCTCGGGCGAGAGCGAGGGCCAGGGCCCCGACTTCACCAAGGCGCTCGGCGGCCGGGACACGGCACGCGCGTGCGTGCTCCTCGCCCACCAGCCCGTGCAGATCGACGACGCCGTCGAGCACGGCGTCGACCTCCAGCTCTCCGGCCACACCCACGGCGGCCAGCTCTGGCCCGGCAACCTCCTGGCCGCGGCCGCGAACCGACCGTCGCGGGCCTGGAGCGCTACGGCGACACCCAGCTGTACGTCTCGCGCGGCGCCGGAGCCTGGGGCCCGCCCACGCGCGTGGGTGCCCCGTCGGACATCACCGTCATCGAACTGGCGTCGAAGCAGGCCTGAGAAGCACCGACGTGGACGTCGGCGACGCTGGTGTCCGGCGGACGGCGGCGCCGTGCTCCGCCTGTGGCGGCTCATCCGGATCTGAGCCGCCGGGAGCCGTGCCGTCACCGTCAGGTTCTCGCCGGGTGCTGTGCGGAACGTGTCGGCGGGTTGGGGTTGTGGTGGCTCAACGGGACCTGAGCCGGGCTGGCAGCCGTGCCGTCGCCGTGAAGCTCTCGCCCGGTGCTGTGCGGACGGGCGGCGCCATGTTCCGCCCCGTGCGGCTCATCCGGATCTGAGCCGGGTCGGGAGCCGTACCGTCACGGTCAGGCCCTCGCCCAATGCTGTGCGGACGCTCACCTCGCCGCCGTGGGCGTCCACCACGCCCTGCACGATCGCCAGCCCGAGACCGCTGCCCGCGCCGCCGCCCGCGCGGAAGAAGCGGTCGAAGACCCGCGCCGCGTCCTCCGCGGCCAGTCCCGGCCCCTTGTCCCGCACCGACAGTTCCACGGCGTCGTCGGCGCGCTCCACCGCCAGCCGGACCGGCACGTCGGCGGGCGTGTGCGTGCGCACGTTGGCCAGGAGGTTGCCGAGGACCTGGCGCAGCCCCGACTCGTCGGCCCGCACCAGCACCGCGCCCTCCGCGTCGACCGTGACCGGCCGGTCCGGCTGCTGGGCCCGCAGATCCTCCGCCGCGTCCCGCACCAGTCGGCTCACGTCGACGGTGCGCAGCCGCAGCTCGGGCCGCTGGTCGAGGCGGGCCAGGGTGAGCAGTTCGTCCACGAGTCGGCCCATGCGGTCCACCTCGCCGTTCATCCGGTCCCAGGCGCGCCGCCGCTCCGCCGGGTCGCGCAGCATCCCCTGGTCGTACAGCTGGAGATAGCCGCGGATCGCGGACAGCGGGGTGCGCAGCTCGTGCGAGGCGTCGGCGACGAACCGGCGCAGCTGGGCCGCGCTGCGCTCGCGCGTGCGGTACGCCGTCTCGACCTGGTGGAGCATCGAGTTCAGCGCCAGTCGCAGTTGCTCGACCTCCTGGGTGGGGTCGTGCCGCGAGGGCACGCGCCGGGTCAGGTCGCCCTCGGCGATCGCCGAGGAGGTCTCCACCATGTCCTCCAGTGGCCGCATCCGCCGCCGCACGCTGAACAGCGTCAGGCAGGCGAGCAGTGCCAGCAGCAGGGTGCCCACGGCGAGGTCGAGCTTGAGCGCCTTGAGCATGCCCTTGTGCAGGGCGTCGGTGGAGGTGGCCAGCAGGATGTGGCTGCCGTCGGGGAGCCGCGTGGCGGTCGCCCGGTAGGCGGCCCCGTGCACGGTGACGTCGTGCGGGTCCGCGTCGCGGGCGAGGGCTGCGGGGTCGTCGACCGCCGCTGCCAGCCCGGTCTGGGCGTCGGTCGGCTCGACGCCGAAGACGGCCACCGCCTTTCCGTCGCGGCCGACGGCGGCGAAGACGGTGTCCGGCGTGGGCAGTTCCCCGGACCGCGCGGGCACCAGCCGCTCCCGCACGAAGCCCAGCACGCTCAGCGAGTCGATCTGCCGCAGGGTGAGTCCGGACCTGCTCAGCGAGGCGCGGGTCTTGGTCAGTTCGGAGTCGGCCTGGTCCAGCAGGTAGTGCCGCATGCCCATCAGGCTGAAGGCGGTCGCGGCGGCGATGCCGAGCGCGAGCAGCACCACGTTGGCCGCCGTCAGCTTCACGCGCAGGGAGTGCATGCCACGCCGGTGCAGCCGTTTCACGCCAGCCCGTATCCGACGCCCCGTCGGGTGGTGATCAGGGGTGGTCCGAGCGCGTCCAGCTTCCGCCGCAGATAGCTGATGTAGGTCTCGACGACGGTCGACTCGGGCGGGGTGTGCTCGTACTGCCAGACGTGGCGCAGGAGTTGCTCCTTGGGCACGATCCGGCCGCCGTTGCGCACCAGGAAGCGCAGCAGGGCGTACTCGGTGGGGGTCAGCTCGACGGTGCGGCCCGCGCGGTGCGCCGAGTAGGTGGCCTCGTCCAGCTCCAGGTCGCCGTAGCGCAGTGGTGGGCGCCGCGGGAGGACGTCGGCGATGGGGGTCCCCCCGCGCGAGCGGGTTCGAGCGTGGGGGAGGGTGCGGCGCAGGACGGCCGTGATGCGGGCGACGACCACGTCGATGTCGAAGGGCTTGGTGATGTAGTCGTCGCCGAAGCCGAGGGCGCCGACGATCTCCGCGGGCGCGTCCCGCGCGGTGAGGAAGACGAGGGCCAGGTCCGGTCGCCGCTCACGCAGTTCCCGCCCCAGGGCCCGCCCGTCGCCGTCCGGCAGCATCACGTCGAGCAGTGCCACGTCGGGCCTGACACGGCCGGTGAGAGCGAGGGCCTCGCGGACGGTGCCCGCGGTCATGACCTCGAAGCGGTGGAAGCGCAGGGCGATGGAGAGGACGTCCGCGATGCTCGGTTCGTCCTCCACGACCAGCACGGTGCCGGGAGCCGTCGTCATGCCCCCAGTATCGGCGGGGCCGCCGGGAACGGGGCCGGTTCCCGCTTTGGAGTTTCTTGAGAGTCATCGCGGTTTCCCGCCGCGCGCGGGCGGCGGCCCCGATCCTGTTGCGCAGGACCTGGGGGACCGACCGACGACGAAGGAGCGAGCGTGGCGGCATTGGCGCGATGGTGCTATCGGCACCGGCTGGTGGTCCTGTTGCTGTGGGTGGGGGCGTTGTTCGGACTCGGCTTCTCGGCCTCGTCCGCGGGCACGGACTACGCGAACGTCTTCTCCCTCCCCGACACGGATTCCAAGAAGGCGTACGACCTGATGGAGAAGGCGTTCCCCGCGCGCGCGGGCGACACCGACACGGTCGTCTGGAAGACGGACGAGGGCTCGGTCCGGGACGAGGAGGTGCGGTCCCGGATCCAGCCCGCGCTGGAGAAGATCGCCGGCATGAAGGGCGTCGGCGGCGTCACCGGCCCGTACGCGGGCGCCGAGGGCGCGGGCCAGATCAGCCGGGACGGGCGGATCGCTTACGCCCAGGTCACCTTCACCGACCAGGCGAACGCCGTGCCCAAGGAACTCGTCGAGGACGTCGTCGACACCGCGCGTCAGGCGCGGCAGGACGGCCTGGACGTCGAGCTGGGCGGCCAGGCCGTCCAGCGGGTGCAGGAGCCGCCCACCGGCCTCGCCGAGATGGTCGGCATCGCCGCCGCGGCCGTCGTGCTGTTCCTCGCCTTCGGCTCGCTGTTCGCGATGCTGCTGCCGATCGGCGTGGCCGTCTTCGGCGTCGGCACCGGCATGTTCTCCACCCAACTGCTCAGCCATGTCACCGACATCCCCGACCTGGCCCCGCTGCTGTCCACCCTGATCGGCCTGGGCGTCGGCATCGACTACGCCCTGTTCATCGTCACCCGGCACCGCAAGGGCGTGCTGAGCGGCATGGACCCGGAGGAATCGACGGTCACCGCCCTCAACACCTCGGGCCGGGCCGTGCTGTTCGCGGGCGGCACCGTGTGCATCGCGCTCGCCGGGATGCTGGTGACGAACCTGCGCTTCCTGGACGGCGTCGTCATCGGCACCTCCCTCACGGTCGTCCTCAGCGTCCTGGCCGCCACGACGCTGCTCCCGGCACTGCTCGGTTTCCTCGGCCCGCGCGTGCTCAGCCGCAGGCAGCGGCGCACGCTCGCCACGACCGGCCCCGAGCCGGAGAAGGCGACGGGGCTCGCCCTGCGCTGGTCGGCGGGCGTGCAGCGGCGGCCGTGGCGGATCGCCGTGCTCGCCCTGGCGGTCATGGCCGTCCTCGCCCTGCCGGTGCTCTCGCTGCGGCTGGGCGCCACCGACCAGGGCAACGACGACACCACCACGACCACCCGGCAGGCCTACGACCTGCTCGCCGAGGGCTTCGGACCGGGCTTCAACGGCCCGCTCCAGGTGGTGGTGTCGGACGGCGACACCACTGCTCTCGTCAAGGACATCGAGGGCACCGAGGGGGTCGCCCGGGTCACCGCGCTGCCGCCCGCCCAGGGCGTCACCGTCGTCCAGGTGATCCCCACGACCTCACCGCAGTCGGAGGAGACGGACGCGCTCATCGACCGGTTGCGCGGCGAGGTGATCCCGGGCGCCGGGGCGGAGGCGCACGTCGGCGGGGTCACCGCGGTCTCCAAGGACTTCGCGACCGTCACCGGGGACCGTCTGCCCCTGTTCGTGGCGACCATCATCGGCCTGGGCTTCCTGCTCCTGCTGGTCGCCTTCCGCTCCCTGGTGGTGCCGCTGACGGCGGCCCTGATGAACCTGGTCGCGGCGGCGGCCTCCTTCGGCGTGCTCGTCGCGGTCTTCCAGTGGGGCTGGGGCCTGGATCTGCTCGGCCTCGGCAAGGAGGGCCCGATCAACGCCTTCCTGCCGGTGATCATGCTGTCCCTGCTGTTCGGTCTGTCGATGGACTACCAGGTGTTCCTGGTCAGCCGGATGCACGAGGAATGGGTGCACACGCGCGACAACGCCCGCGCGGTGCGCGTCGGCCTGGCCGAGACCAGCCGGGTCATCAACTCCGCGGCCCTGATCATGGTCTGTGTGTTCCTCGCGTTCGTCCTGAGCGGGGACGCGGGTGCCGCGATGGCGGGCGTGGGCCTGGCGGCGGCGGTCGCCCTGGACGCGTTCATCCTGCGTACGGCCCTGGTCCCGGCCGCTATGCATCTGCTCGGCACGTCCAACTGGTGGCTGCCCGCCTGGCTGGAGAAGCGGCTGCCGCACCTGGCGGTGGAACCGCGCGAGGAGGCCGAGGAGACGGCACCGGTGACCGACGGTCCCGCCTCGGCCGTCCACGGCTACGTGCGCGACCCGGCGGGCGATCCCGTCGAGGGCGCGGCGGTCACCCTGATGTCCAAGGGGGGACGCCGGCTGGACCGGGTCACCTCCCTCGCCGACGGCTCCTACATCGTCTCGGTCCGCGCGGGCGACGTATCTGCTGGCGACGACGCACGCTCGTACGCCTCGCGCGCCCGGCAGCTGGTGGTCGGGTCCGAACCGCTGGTCGTCGACGTGGAGCTGGAGCAGGGGGAGGTGGACGCGCCGCGCTGACGCGCGCTACTCGTCCGGGTCGGCCGGGCCCTGCGGCTGCTTCCTCGCCGGGTCCGGCAGGGCCTTCGTCATGCCGGGCAGGAAGTCCGTGAACAGCTCGTGCACCTCGTGGACGAGCGGCCGCAGCACCCGGAAGCGGGCCAGCGCCACACCGCGCGCGGTGAGTCGGGCGCCCCGCTCCGCGAGCCGGTAGCTGCGCTCGCGGCCCTCCGTGCGGTCGAAGATCCAGTACAGGACGAGCCCCATCTGGGAGAGCCACATCAACTCGGGCAGCACCTGACGCAGTTCCTCCGGCACCTTCGCCTTCGACCCGGCCAGCACCTCCCTGTGCACGTTGACGGCCTCCTCGCGCGCGTGCTCCGACTCCGGGGAGAAGGGGCTGAGCGGGCTGTCCGGGTCGGCGGCGTTCTTGAAGAACTGCACCGCGAACTCGTGGTAGGGCGTGGCCACGTCCAGCCAGATCCGCAGCACGCCCGCCAGCCGTGCCTCCAGGCCGGTCTCCCGCTCCAGCAGCTCCGTGATCGCCGCCCGGTGCTCGGCGGCGAGCCGGTCGTAGAAGCCCTGGATCAGGTGCTCCTTGCCGGCGAAGTAGTAGTAGGCGTTGCCGACGGAGACCCCGGCCTCCTTGGCGATGGCCCGCATCGTCGTCCTGTCGTAGCCGCGCTCCTGGAACAGCCGCATCGCCGTCTCCAGGATCAGCGCGCGGGTCTGCTCCGACTTGGTCGGAACGGCGGCCTCGGAGGACCGGGTCGGGGGAGCGGCCCCGTCGGGGCGTCGTTGTTCGCGGGCACGGGAAGAGAGCCTAACCAGTGCGGCAGGAGCCGTCGTCACAGCCGGGGGAGGTGTGGACCCGGCCCCGCGCCGGGTCGTACGCCCATCCGTCGACCCGGCGGTACCCCGTCCCACCCCGTCCGCCGCGGTGCTGCTGGGTCCCGCGCCACTTGGCGGCGGCGAGGACGGCCCCCCTGGCGAGCGTGGCGCCGGAGGGGGTGCTCAGGCGGTGGGCGAGGGGCCGGTGCTCGCGCAGGGCCCACAGGACGACGATCCAGGCGGCCGTGGAGCGGTAGACCTGGCCGGCGTCGCCGACGACGGTGATCTCGTCGAGGGTGGCGCGGTGGTCCAGGCCGGGGAAGCGGCGGGCCGCCTCGGCGGAGCCCACGGGGACCAGCTCCAGCGGCACCAGTTGCGGCCGGCGGCGCAGCCAGTCGCCGAGGAAGGCGCACAGGGGGCAGCCGGGGTCGTACAGGACGGTGAGTCGGCGGACCGGGACGCGCGCGGCGCCCCGGTCGGCGGTGGCCCCGGTGGCCTCGGCGGGGGCCTGTCGGGCGGTCATGGCTCAGGCCCCGGCCGAGGGGGCGACCCAGCCCTGCGGCGCGACGGGCGGCACCTGCTCGCGCTCCATGAGCCCGCGCCGCCGGATGCGGTTGAGCACGTACACGTTGCCCAGGTGCATCACCCCGAGGACCAGCAGGACGACGCCCAGCTTGGTCGAGAGGGCCTCGAAGATGCCGCGGGTGTTCCCGATGGTCTCGTCACCGCTGAGGTACAGGGCGACGAAACCGAGATTGACCAGGTAGAAGCCGACGACCAGCAGATGGTTGACGGCTTCGGCGAGCTTCTCGTTCCCGTGCAGCACGTCGGCCAGGAAGACCCGTCCGTTGCTGCTGAGGGTGCGGGCGACCCAGATGGTCAGGGCGATGCTGACGACCAGGTAGATGACGTAGGCGACGACCGTGCGGTCCATGCGCCTCCCCCTTCTGAACGTGTTCAAAAACGTTGACAGGGGAGACTGTAGTCCTGCTTTTGAACGCGTTCAACCAACCTGCGGGTGCAGGGAAAGGGGCCTGCGTCACACCCCGACCCCGTGCCCCCTCCCCGCCTCACATCCTTCGGCCCAGCTCCGGCCGCTTGGAGTAGTCCGTGAAGCCCAGGACGTTCCCCCAGGGGTCGGCGACCTCCACGGTCCAGCCGGTGGCCTCCGGGAACGGCGCGTCCAGGGTCGCGATCCCGGCGTCCGCCAGCGCGCGGGCCGCCACGCGCGCGTCCGGCACCTCCAGCCAGACGCGCGGGGAGGGCCACGGCGGCGGCCGGTGCCCCAGCCCCTCCTCCACGCGCAGCAGGATGCCGGGCGTCTCGCCCCCGACCTTCAGCAACGCGATCCCGGCGTCGTCGAACCGGAACGCCACCGCGAACCCGGCCCGCTCGTAGAACCTCACGGCCTCGCCGAGGTCGCCGACGGGCAGCAGGACGTTGTCGAACCCGAGCAGTTCGTAGGACTCGTCATCTGACATACCGTCAGAATAAGTGTGTGGTGGGTGAAAACCGGTGATTGCCGACGACCGTGCCCCGGGAACAACCGTGCGGAGCACCGGCCTCGTGGCGGCCTCGGCCCGCCCTCGCCCGTCGCTCGCCCGCTCCTTGCCCGGACCTGGCTTCACCGGCGGCGGAATCTTCGTGCAAGATGACGTGAACTCACTTCGTCCGCTCACACCGAACCGCCTCGGGGGTCACCTTGTCCGAACAGCCGCAGCAGCCCCAGCAGCCGCCCCAGCCCGGCTACGGCTACCCCAACGCCGGCCAGCAGCCCTACGGCGGCCAGCCCGGTCAGCCCGGCCCCTACGGCGCCCCGCAGCAGGGCTACCAGCAGGCCGGCTACCAGCAGCAGGGCTACCAGCAGGGCGGCTACCCGCCCCCCGGCGCCGTCCCGCCCGGCGCCTACACCGGCGACCCCAACGCCCCCTACGGCTACGACCCCTACGGCCGGCCGATCTCCGACAAGTCGAAGATCGTCGCCGGCATTCTCCAGCTGTTCCTCGGCACCTTCGGGGTGGGCCGCTTCTACATCGGCCACGTCGGCATGGGCCTCGCCCAGCTGTTCACCTGCGGCGGCCTCGGCATCTGGGCGCTGATCGACGGCATCATCCTGCTCACCAGCAACGACAAGACCGACGCCCAGGGCCGGATCCTGCGTGGCTGACGTGGTGGGCGGGGAGCCCGGCTCCCTCCTGCGACACCCGGCGGCGGCACCCCTCGCGGTGCTCGCCGCCGGTCTGGCCGGCTCGGCCCACCTCTACGGCACCGACCCTCACGAGCCCGGCCATCTGCTGCCCCAGTGCCCGTTCCGCTTCGTCACCGGCCTCCTGTGCCCCGCGTGCGGCGGCACGCGCATGACGTACGACCTGATGCACGGTCATCTCGGCGCCGCCTGGCTGGACAACCGCGCCCTGCTCCTCGCCTCGCCCTTCGCGCTCGCGCTGTTGGGCCGCTGGGTGTGGGAAGGGCTGCACGGCCGCCGCTGGCGCCCCGCCCTCGGCAAGCGCTCCCAGGCCGCGATCCTGGGGCTCGCCGTGACGTGGACCGTCGTGCGCAACGTCTTCTAGAACGACTTCTGGAGCGACGTCTTCCGGAGCGCCCCGCCGGAGCCCGCCCGCACCATCCGCGTGGCCCGCACGCCGGTGCGCAAACCCCGTCGGGTACCCGGTGATCGGCCGTACTTGATCACGGAATAGGAACGATCGTTCGCGCCCACTCCCTTTCTTACCTTCGCCTTATCTAGGCTCACGGCTGACAGGGGGGACGTCCGCACGGCCGAAAGGCGTGCGCGGACGTGGTCGACGCACGGTCGGCGCAAGCTCGGCGTATGTAGAACTCGCATCCCTCCCGGACTCCCCGTTCCGGAGCAACCAGCTCCGGGAACGCCTGAACACGAAGCAATCCAGGAGCAGTTCTCATGACCGTCCCCACTCCCGAAGCCCCCTACGGTGTCGACCCGATGGGCCGTCCGTACTCCGACAAGTCGAAGATCGTCGCGGGCATCCTCCAGCTCTTCCTGGGCACCCTCGGCATCGGCCGCTTCTACGTCGGCTCCGTCGGCGTGGGCGTCGCCCAGCTCCTCACCTGTGGTGGCCTCGGCATCTGGGCGCTGATCGACGGCATCCTGTTCCTGACGAGCAACGACCGTACCGACGCCCAGGGCCGCGTCCTGCGCGGCTGATCCCGCCCGCCCAACGCCGAGGGCCCCGCTCCTGCATGGAGCGGGGCCCTCGGCGTTGCGCCGGGATCAGTGATCAGTAGCGGCGGGTGATCAGCGCCCGCTTCACTTCCTGGATCGCCTTGGTGATCTCGATGCCACGCGGGCACGCGTCCGTGCAGTTGAACGTCGTACGGCAACGCCACACGCCGTCACGGTCGTTCAGGATCTCCAGACGCTGCTCGCCGGCCTCGTCGCGCGAGTCGAAGATGAAACGGTGCGCGTTGACGATGGCCGCCGGGCCGAAGTACTGCCCGTCGTTCCAGAACACCGGGCACGAGGACGTGCACGCGGCGCACAGGATGCACTTCGTGGTGTCGTCGAAGCGCTCGCGGTCCTCGGCCGTCTGGAGCCGCTCACGGGTCGGCTCGTTGGTGTCCTTCGTGATGAGGAAGGGCATGACGTCGCGGTACGCCTGGAAGAACGGGTCCATGTCGACCACGAGGTCCTTCAGGACCGTGAGGCCCTTTATGGCCTCGACCGTGATCGGCTTGGCGGGGTTGATGTCCTTGATCAGCGTCTTGCAGGCGAGGCGGTTCTTGCCGTTGATCCGCATCGCGTCGGAACCGCAGATGCCGTGGGCGCAGGAACGGCGGAAGGTCAGGCTGCCGTCCAGCTCCCACTTGATCTTGTGGAGGGCGTCGAGGACGCGCTCCTTGGGGTCGATCTCCACCTGGAAGTCGTCCCAGAACGCCTCGGCCGAGATCTCCGGGTTGAACCGGCGGATCCGGAAGGTGACCGTGATGTAGGGGGAGTCGGCGAAACCGGGCTCGGGGGCCGAGTCCGCCTTGTCCAGAACAGGGGTAGCCATCAGTACTTACGCTCCATCGGCTGGTAGCGGGTCTGGACGACCGGCTTGTAGTCGAGACGGATGGACTCGGTGCCGTCGTCGCCCACCTCGCGGTACGCCATGGTGTGGCGCATGAAGTTGACGTCGTCGCGGTTCGGGTAGTCCTCGCGGTAGTGACCGCCGCGGGACTCCTTGCGGGCGAGGGCGGACACGGCCATGACCTCGGCCAGGTCGAGCAGGTTGCCCAGCTCGACGGCCTCCAGCAGGTCGGTGTTGAACCGCTTGCCCTTGTCCTGGACCGAGACGTTCAGGTAGCGCTCGCGCAGCTCGGCGATCTTCTCGACCGCCGTCTTGATCGTCTGCTCGGTGCGGAACACCATGACGTTGGCGTCCATGGTCTCCTGCAGCTCGCGGCGGATCGTCGACACCCGCTCGGTGCCCGTCGAGTTGCGCAGCCGCTCGATCTGCGCGACGACCAGGGACGCGGGGTCCTCCGGCAGCTCGACGAAGTCGGCCTTCTGGGAGTACTCGGCGGCGGCGATGCCCGCGCGCTTGCCGAACACGTTGATGTCCAGCAGCGAGTTCGTGCCCAGCCGGTTGGCGCCGTGCACGGACACGCAGGCGACCTCACCGGCGGCGTACAGACCGGGCACCACCGTGGTGTTGTCGGCCAGCACCTCACCCGCGACGTTCGTCGGGATGCCGCCCATGGCGTAGTGCGCGGTGGGCTGGATCGGGATCGGGTCCGTGTACGGCTCGATACCGAGGTAGGTGCGCGCGAACTCGGTGATGTCCGGCAGCTTCGCGTCGAGCTGCTCCGGCGGGAGGTGCGTGAGGTCGAGGTAGACGTGGTCGCCCTCGGGACCGCAGCCGCGGCCCTCACGGATCTCCGTGTAGATGGACCGGGACACGACGTCACGCGACGCCAGATCCTTCATGACGGGCGCGTACTTCTCCATGAAGCGCTCGCCGTCCTTGTTGCGGAGGATGCCGCCCTCACCGCGGGCGCCCTCCGTCAGCAGGATGCCCATGCGCCAGATGCCGGTCGGGTGGAACTGGAAGAACTCCATGTCCTCCAGCGGGATGCCGCGACGGTAGACCGCCGCCTGCCCGTCACCCGTCAGCGTGTGCGCGTTGGACGTCACCTTGAAGAACTTGCCGGTGCCGCCCGAGGCGTAGATCACGGCCTTCGCCTGGAAGACGTGGATCTCGCCGGTGGCCAGCTCGTACGCCACGACGCCGGCCGACTTCTTGACGCCGTCGACCTCGCTGATCAGCTGGTCCAGGACGTAGAACTCGTTGAAGAACTCCACGCCCTCCTTCACGCAGTTCTGGTACAGCGTCTGGAGGATCATGTGGCCGGTGCGGTCGGCCGCGTAGCAGGACCGGCGGACCGGGGCCTCGCCGTGGTTGCGGCTGTGACCGCCGAAGCGGCGCTGGTCGATCGTGCCGTTCGGGGTCCGGTTGAACGGCAGGCCCATCTTCTCCAGGTCGAGGACGGAGTCGATGGCCTCCTTCGCCAGGATCTCGGCGGCGTCCTGGTCGACCAGGTAGTCGCCGCCCTTGATCGTGTCGAAGGTGTGCCACTCCCAGTTGTCCTCCTCCACGTTGGCCAGCGCGGCGGCCATGCCGCCCTGCGCCGCGCCCGTGTGGGAGCGGGTGGGGTAGAGCTTCGTCAGGACCGCGGTGCGGCTGCGCTTCGTCGACTCGATGGCGGCGCGCATACCGGCGCCGCCGGCGCCGACGATGACGGTGTCGTACTTGTGGATCTTCATGAGTGGATTACCTCAGCCCCGTGCCTAGCGGATGTTCGGGTCGAAGGTGAAGATCACCAGCGTGCCCAGCAGGATGGTGAACACCGTGGCGGTGTAGAGCAGGCCCTTCAGCCACAGTCGGGTGTTCGCGCGCTCCGCGTAGTCGTTGATGACCGTGCGCAGGCCGTTGGCGCCGTGCAGCATCGCCAGCCACAGCATCAGCAGGTCCCAGACCTGCCAGAACGGCGAGGCCCAGCGGCCGGCCACGAAGGCGAAGCCGATCTTGGAGACGCCGCCGTCCAGCACCAGCTGGATCAGCAGGTGACCGATGACCAGGACGACCAGCACCACGCCGGAGAGGCGCATGAACAGCCAGGCGGCCATCTCGAAGTTGCCCCGGGTCGACTTCGGGGACTTCTTGGTCCGCTGACGCGGAGCCTCGATCAGGGGCGCCGGATTGTCGACGCTGTACTGGGAAGCGCCCTCGACGGGGCCGATCCCGGACGCGGTGGTTTCAGTGGTGGCCATCTGTCTCAGCTCCCGAACACTTCACGAGCGGCGTGGCCGAGAACGGGGTAGATCGCCCCGATCATCAGCACGACCCAGATGCCGACGACGGTCCAGAGCATCTGCTTCTGGTAGCGCGGGCCCTTCGACCAGAAGTCGACGGCGATGACGCGCAGACCGTTCAGCGCGTGGAAGAGGATGGCGGCCACCAGGCCGTACTCAAGCACGGCGACGATCGGGGTCTTGTAGGTGGCTACGACCTTGTCGTAGTCCTCGGGGGAGACACGCACGAGTGCGGTGTCCAGCACGTGTACGAACAGGAAGAAGAAGATGAGGACGCCGGTGACTCGATGAGCCACCCAGGACCACATTCCTTCCCGGCCGCGGTACAGCGTTCCAGCCGGCACGGAAGAACCCTCCGGGAGCGGGGATTGGGGCCTGCCGGCTTCGGCGTCGGACGGGCCGGCCGGGTACGGTCCACCGGCCCCCAGCATCGTAGCGACGCGCTGGCGCTCGGCTTACGGGGGGCCTACCGGTGTGATCAAACTGGCACGCGTATGGGTGAGGATTGCGGCATATGGGGTGAGGTGCCGCAGATGTCGCGGCCCCGTGCCCCTCAGAGCGACTCGGACAGCCGTTGCCTGGCGAGGCGGCGGAGTTCCTCCGCCGTCACCACCCGCTCCTCCTCCGGATCGTTCGTCAACCGTGACCGGATGGCTTCCAGGACGTAGTCCAGGGTCTCGTCCGGGGGTACGCCGTCCAGGCAGATGACGAACGTGTGGCCGAAGCGCGCCTCGTAGGCCGCGTGGGCCGCGCCGAGCGCCGTGTGGGCCGCGCCGTACGCGTCCTCGGGCAGCGACGGCTGGGACTCGGCGGCCAGTGCCTCCGTCAGGTCCCCCGCCGTCAGGTCGTACGCCGCCTCGTCGACGCGGCCAGGAGGGCGTCGAGGGTGGGGTAGGGGCGGTGGGCCGCGAGGCGGTGCGCCCAGCGGAGGCTGCGGAGGCAGCCGAGGAGGGTGCGGTGCGCCTCGGCCTCGGGCGCGCCGTTGAACCCTTCCAGCGCGGTGGAGGCCGGCGGAGGGGTGCGGGGCTGTTCCGGCAGGGTCGGTATGGCGACCCGGTCCGGAAGGTCGGAGAGACGGTGCGCAGGCAGCGTGGATCCTCGCGTCACGTGTGGTGTGGCAGGGGATGCAGTGAAGGGTGTGACATCACGTTATCGAGAGTGGTCATGGCGTGTCCGACGGATGCCCGAATTTCACCCGCACGGGAGAGTTTCGGAACCGGTGACGGCCCCCTTCGGCGCGCCCCGGCCGGACCAGGGTCGTAGGTTGGCGGGGTGAGCAGGCACAGGCATCGGCGCCGCGCGCCGGAGAAGAGGCCGCAGGACAAGGCCGTACGGCGGGCGCTCCTGGCCGGCGGCCTCGTCGTCGTGCTCGGGGCGGGGGTGGGCGTCTGGGCCTCCGGGGACGGCGGCGGTGGGTCGCCCGCGGGATCGGCGGCGGACCGGGCCGCCGGTACGTCCGGCGGGGTGAGCGGCGATCCCGCCCCGTCCGGCGTCGGGCGCGAGCCCGACCCCCACCCGGTCGTACGCCCTCTCCAAGGCCCCCCGGACGATTCCCGCCGTCCGTGCGCACATCCCGGCGCGCGGCCCCGGCTGGCGGCCGGCCGCCGAGCGGCGGGTCGTGGTGAGCGACGCGGACCTCGCCGACGAGGGCCGGCTGGTCGCCGGTGAGCTGGGGATGACGTACGCGGGCGAGCGGGACGACGTGCGCGCCGGCGACCTGCGGCTGGCGCTCAACGACGACGAGGGCGCGAACCCGGAGTCGTACACCATGACCGTGCGCGGCGGACGGGTGACCGTCAGCGGGCCGACCGACGCGGGCGTGTTCTACGGCACGCGGACCCTGAAGCAGGAGGTGCGCGGCGGCGGTACGGCACCGGAGGGAGTCGTGCGCGACGAGCCGGCCAAGCCGCGGCGCGGGTTCATGCTGGACATCGCGCGCAAGAACTTCACGGCCGGGTGGATCGAGGCCCGGGTGCGGGAGCTGGGGGACCTGAAGTTCAACGAGATAGGCCTGCACTTCTCCGACGACCAGGCCTTCCGGATCGAGTCCGACACCCACCCCGAGATCGTCTCCCGGCAGCACCTGACCAAGGCGCAGGTCAGGAAGATCGTCGACCTGGCGGAGAGCCGGCACATCACGGTCGTGCCCGAGATCGACTCGCCCGGGCACCTGGGCGCCGTCCTCGCCGCCCACCCCGAACTCCAACTGCGCAACGCGAGCGGTGTCGCCACGCGCGGGGCGATCGACATCTCCAAGGACGCCTCCGCGGCCCTCCTCGACGACCTCCTCGACGAGTACGCCGAGCTGTTCCCCGGCGGGCAGTGGCACCTGGGCGGCGACGAGTACCAGGCCCTGACCGTCTCCGACCCGGAGGCCTCCTACCCGCAGCTGGCCGCCGCCGCGCGGGAGCGGTACGGCTCCGGCGCGACCGTCGCCGACCTCGCGACCGGCTGGCTCGACGACCGCGCCGACACCGTCCGCACCCACGACCGCACCGTGCGGGCCTGGAACGACGGCTTCTTCAAGGGCACGTCCGTGAAGGCCGACGCCGCCCTCCAGGTCGCCTACTGGACCGGCAAGGAGATCGGCGCGCGCCCGCCCACCGACTACCTGAGCGCGGGCCGCGAGGTCGTCAACTACAACGACGAGTACCTCTACTACGTCCTCGGACAGCCGCAGACCTTCGTCTACCCGACCGGGCAGCGGATCTACGAGCAGTGGACCCCGCGCGTGCTGCGCGGCACGACGCCGGTGCCCGCGCGCTACGACGGCCAGATCCTCGGCGGGACCTTCGCCGTCTGGTGCGACCTGGCGAACTCGCAGACCCAGGACCAGGTCGCGGCCGGCATCAGGATGCCGCTGCGGGCGACCGTGCAGAAGCTGTGGGACCCCGGTGCGCCGGAGCTGTCCTGGACGCAGTTCAAGGCGCTCGCCGACCGCCTGGGCTGAGCCCTTGAGCGGCCTGGCCGAAAACATCTCCTCCCGCCCCCTGTGACACTCCTCGGCTGTCGCACGCAGTAAGGGGAAGTGCGGGCTCCGTAAGGGTGGTGCCCTGGACAGGGAGACGTGAATGAGCCTGGTGGACCTCATCGCCCAGGCCGACGAACGCGGTCTGGCCGCGAGCGGACTGGCTTGTTTGGATCGATGCGTGCCTCTCCTCGGGGGCGACGACGAGATCCTGCGCCCGCTGTGGGGCAACCTCACGGAGGCGTCCGACACGGCCGACTGGGGCGGGATCCTGGACCGGATACGCGGCAAGCTGGGCGACAGCGAGGCCGACGGTGACAGCGAGGCCGACGGTGACGACGAGGCCGTTCTGCTCGCCCGGCGGATGCTGGCGGCCGCCCCCGCCGAACGCACCGGCACGCAGGTCCGCGTCTGGGCGGACGCCTGCTCGGTCGCCTCGCTCCAGATCCACCGGCTCCTCGACCCCGCCGACGACCCCGCCACGCTGGACTCCCGCCGCGCGGGCCGTACGGAGGCCATGCCGCCGCTGGCCGCCGCGGAACTGCGCCGTCAGATCACCGTCCTGGAGGTCCTCGCCGAGCACGGCGCGGGCGGGCTGCGCCGGGCGCTGGAGGTGTCCGTCGAGGGGCGCCGGGTGCTCCGGGCGGTGGTGTCCCGCAGGGCGCGCGGGCGGAAGTGACCCCGGCGGGTCGATCGGAGGGGTGACGCACTTGTGCGGCCACTCGACCACGGCGTCGCGGTATCGCGCGGTCGCGTCGCGCGGGAGGGCGGTGTGGGCGCGGCGTGGGCGGGGCGGCGCGGGTGTGTGCCTCCTCGGCCCACGCCGCCGGGGCGGGGAACGGCTCGGGCGGACCGGGCGCCACGGGCCGTCGAGGTCGGGGTCCGCGAGGAGGCCGGACGCGGGTCGTCCGGGCCGCGGTGGGGGCGCGAACGGCTACTGCTCCGCCCAGGATCTCCACCCGGCCCGACAGCGCACCGGAGGGCGGAAGTGTCACTCCGGTGACCGTCCTGCGGGGAAGGTGGGGCGGTCGTGCGCCGGTCCCGGGAACAGCCCCGAACGGCGTGACGGAAACCGCGCCGACCTCGCTGTTCCGTATGTGACGTGGAATGTGACGCGAGGAGCGGCGGACGCCGCGACGGAGCCCCCGGCGCCGGGGCAGACCCAGCCCGGCGGCAGGCCCTCCGCCGCCGCGAGACCGGCGCGGTGGGCGGCGGACGCCGTGACCGCCCTGCGCGAGGGCGCGCGGCTGCCCCTCGACTACTCGGCGCAGAGCCTGTGGCGCGTCGACCGGGTGATCGACGAGCTGCGCCGCGAGGACACGCCGTACGGCGCCGTGGAGAACGTGCTGCGCGGGCTCGGGGCGTACGGCGGTGAGGTGATCGTCCGCGAGACCGGCGGCGAGTGGTGGTCGACGGGCGGCGACCACTGGGTCCGCACCCCCGACGGCCGGCTGTGGGACCGGTCGACGAGGCCCGCCGCTGCTTCGCCGGCCACGGCTCCCTGCGCCTGCTGTGCCGGGACGCGACGGGCTGACCGCGCCCGGTGAGGAGACGGTCAGTGCTTCAGGAGCCTCCCGTCGGGCGGCCGGCCGCCGGGGTGCCCGGCGTCGTCCGGGTTCCGTCGTCCCCGCTCACGACGACCCACGCCCGGGGCCTGCGGGGACCCCGGCTCCCCGTGCCACCGGGCCTCTCCCCGTCCCGCTGTGACCACTGGCACAGTCGGTGCGCGTGATGCTTTCGGGGTCCGATCCGCTGGGGCAGGCGGGGGACCTGGCTCGGCGGTCCCCCCACCCGAGGGGAGGGGACGGAACCCATGGACGGCGAGGGCGGGATGAGAGCGTGCGCGGCCGGATTCGTCGCGCGCGTCGGCGCACGCGGCCGGCTGCCGCTGGACTACTCCGTGGCCAGCCTGCGCGTCGTCGACTTCCTGGTCGACGGCCTGCGCAAGGGCGGCGCGGACCGGGAGCGGGCGCACGACACGCTGGTCGAACTCGGGGCGTACGTGGGGGAGGTCCTGGTCCGTCGGGCGGGCGCCGAATGGGTCGACCTCGACGACCGGCAGCGGGCCTGGTTCGGCCAGTCCGTCGGGGTGCGCATGCCGGACGGACGCGTCTGGAACCCCCTCGGCAAGGTCGTCAACCGCTTCGAGGCGGGCGGCGCCGACGAATCCCTGCACACCTTCTACCTGACCCTGCACGGCAGGGCCCGGCGGTCCCCGGGCAGGGGTACGCCGGTCAGGGGGGCGGCGGCCTGACCCAGGGACGCGCCGCCGGTGCCGGCACGGTCCCGCGGGGGCGACCGAGCCGGTGCCGGCGGTGTCCTGTGACACTTCTGTGAGGCCTGACGCTGATGACCGTGGGGGCGAGGACGCGGCCGGGACGTGTGCACGGCGCGTTCGCCACGCACCCGCCACGAACTCCGCACGAACGAGGACAGTCTTGGGCCAGGGAGGGGAACCCCGGCGCGCGCAGGCGTACGACGGGGAACTGGGCGCGGCGGTAGCGCGAGCCCAGGACGGCGACGAGTCGGCGTTCGCGGTCGCGTACCGGATCGTGCAGCCGGGTCTGCTCGGCTATCTGCGCGGCATCGTCGGCGAGGACGCCGAGGACGTCGCCTCCGACGCCTGGCTGGAGATCGCCCGCGACCTCGGACGGTTCAAGGGCGACGGGGCGGGATTCCGGGGCTGGACGGCGACCATCGCCCGGCACCGGGCCCTGGACCACCTGCGCAGGCTGCGGGTACGGCCCCGGTCGGCGGCGCTCGAACAGGACATGCTCGACCTGCCCGGCCCGCACAACACCCACGAGCAGGTCGTGGAGGCGCTGTCCACCGAACGGGCCCTGGAGCTGGTGCGCGGGCTGCCGCCCGACCAGGCCGAGGCCGTACTGCTGAGAGTCGTCGTCGGCCTGGACGGACCCGCGGCGGCCCGCGTCCTCGGCAAGCGTCCCGGCGCGGTCCGTACCGCCGCCCACCGGGGGCTGAAGCGGCTCGCGCGCCAGCTCGGCGTCGAAGGTGTGACGGATGACGACTCCCGGACGCTGGGGGAGTCGAAATGAACGGTGGCGATCGCGGCCCGTATGGATCAGGGGCGGCGGACGTTCCCGGCGGAAGAGATCGAACAAGCGCGACAGGCGGAAGCGGACATGGGTGAACGGATGAGCGGCGGCGGGGACGTCCACCGCCGACACGCACACTCCGCCCGCTCCGTACCCGACACGGACGGTCACCTCCGGGTGGAGGCGCTGCTCGCGCGCGCCCTGCGGCAGACGGACGGCGGTCCCGAGCGCGAACGGCAGGCGGTCGAGGCCTTCCGGGCCGCGCGGGACGCCGACGCGCAGCGGGCCCGCACCCGGCGGCGGGACGACTGGCGGCCCCGCGCGCAGCGGCACACCGTCCGCTCGTTGAAGGCCACGTTCTCCGTACTCCTGGCAAGCCTCACCGTCGGTGGTGTCGCGGTCGCCGCGATCGGCTCGGCCGGCTCCTCGGCGGACACCGCCGAGGACGCCGGACGCCGGACTCCGTCGGCGAGCACGCCCGACGGCCGGCGCGCCGAGCCCGCGCCCACCCTCCCGTCCGGCGCCTCCGCCGACCAGGACCGGCCGCCGTCCGCCCAGGACACCGAGGCCCGGTGCCGCGCCTACGACCAGGCCGCGGGCCGGGGCAGGGCGCTGGAGGCCACGGCGTGGCAGCGCCTGGTCACCGCCGCGGGCGGCGAGGAGAACGTGACCGCCTACTGCGCGGCCCGTACCGCGTCGGCCACCTCGCCCCCCGGGAACAGCGGCGGAGACAGCGGTCAGGGCAAGAGCGGCGACGGCACGGACCCGGCCGCCGGAAACCCGGGGAACAGCGACAGCGCGGGGAGCACCGGAAACCCGGGGAACACCGGAAACGCCGAAACGGCGGGCAACACCGGAACGGCCGACAACACCGGAACGGCCGGCAACGAGGGAACGGCCGGCAACGAGGGAACGGCCGGCGACCCGGGGAACAACGGTCGGCCGGAGGCCGGGAAGACGTCGGTCGCCAAGCGCGGAGACCGGTGACCGGGAGCGGCAACCGCTCGCAGGCCTACCCTCGGCGGTGTCCCGGAGGTTGCCGCGGCAGTGCTGCCACGGCAACGGCCGAGGCCGCCACCCCCCACAGGAGAGGCCCCGGCCGTCGCGCGGCACGGGCCGCGCGGCGACCCGTATTTCCTACAGCGCCATGAGTGCGGTTTCTGTCACACCCGGTGCCCGCGCACACGCGTCACGAGTCGGTTGCAGCTTGTTCGGACATGGACGACGCGTGGTTTCAGGTCGTAACGTGCCTTTCGCGCCGGACGGCGAAGGGCTGGAGCAGCGTGACCGGCTGCGCCCGCGACCATGAGCGGCCCCGACCATCTTCGGTCGGCGAACCGCACCATCGACCGAGGAACCACCACGTGGGGGACGACGCGGAGCTGACAGCCGCGGTGCTCGCGGCACAGAACGGGGACGAGACCGCTTTCCGTGCTGTGTACCGCTCGGTGCACCCGCGGCTCCTCGGGTACGTCCGCACCCTGGTCGGTGACCTCGACGCCGAGGACGTGACCTCCGAGTCCTGGCTCCAGATAGCGCGCGACCTCGAGCGGTTCAGCGGGGACGCCGACCGCTTCCGCGGCTGGGCCGCCCGGATCGCCCGCAACCGCGCGCTGGACCACATCCGGATGCGCGGGCGCCGTCCCGTGGCCGTCGGCGACGAGACGGAACTGACCGGCCGGGCCGCCGAGTCCGACACCGCGGGCGAGGCCATGGAAGCGCTCGCCACCGGCCGTACCCTCGGCCTGATCGCCCGCCTGCCGCAGGACCAGGCCGAGGCCGTCGTCCTGCGCGTGGTGGTGGGGCTCGACGCCAAGACCGCCGCCGAGACGCTCGGCAAACGACCCGGCGCCGTACGTACGGCCGCGCACCGAGGGTTGAGGAAACTCGCCGAGCTGCTCGGCGAGGACCCGGACATGGCGGGCGTGCTCGACGCGCTGCCGGCGCAACGGCGCCCGAGGGGGCGCGCGGTGTCGTCCGGCGGTGTGACGCACGCGTGCGCGCCGACGCAGAAGGACATGTGATGGCCGACGACCGCAGTGTCCTCCCCGGGGACGGGGAGCCCCCCACCGGCGCCGCGGGCCGCTCCGACGGCCGCTGGCTGAACCGCGAGACGGCGGAGCGCCTGCTGAACGGGGAGACGGCGGACAACGCTGTCGCGCCCGCACACCGCGCCGAGGCGGACCGGCTGGCGAGGACCCTGGGCGCGCTCGCCGCGATGTCGGCCGCCGCACCCGTCCCGGACGACGAGGAACTCCCCGGCGAGGCGGCGGCCCTCGCCGCGTTCCGCAAGGTCCACGCGGACCGCGCGGCGGACGCGCGGCCGGACTTCGCCTCCGAGTCGGCGTTCCCGTCCGGGCCGGCGTTCCCGTCCGGGCCGGCCTTCTCGTCCGGGCCGATGCCGCCCGCCGACGACGCCGGTGTGGTCCGCATCGGCGGCCGTACCCCGTCGAACCGTCGCCGTCGACCCCGCTGGAGCCGCCCCGCCCGGCTGGGGGTGGCCGCCGCCCTGACCGTCGGCATGGTCGGCGGGGTGGCCGTCGCGGCCGGTACGGGGGTCCTGCCCACGCCGTTCGACGACGCCGAACCGGGCCCGGCGGCGTCCGTGTCGGCCGCCGCGACCCCCGGACCGGACCGCCCGCTCGTCTCGCCCCCGCCGCGGGCCACCCCGACGGCGTGCGGGGCCACCCCGGATCCGGCGCGCCGGGCACCGTCGACGACCTGACCGCGGCCTGCCGCGAGAAGGGCGCGGGCCGGACGCTGGACGCCGAGCGCCGCCGCACCCTGGAACGCGCGGCGGGCGGCTCCGCGCGGGTACCGGCGTACTGCGCGGGCCTTCTCGACGACCGGGGCGGCGAGGGCTCCGGCGGGTCGGGGGGCGGCAAGGGTCAGGGCGGCAAGGGCGACGAGTCGAACGACGGCAGGAGCACGGGCCGGTCGGGCGGGCAGACCAGTGGCACGACCGGCCAGGACGGCAAAGACCAGGGAACCGACAAGAGCGACAAGGCTGACAAGAGCGACAAGGCCGACAAGGGCGCGAAGGCGCCGGGTAAGCCGGGCGGCAAGGACGACAAGGGCGCCGAGAGCGGGAAGTCCTCCGGTGGAGGCAACGGAGGCAACGGAGGCAACGGCGGTAACGGCGGTAACGGCGGCAAGGGCACCAACGCCCACTGACCCTGGGCCGTGACCTGCGGTTTCTCGGTCCGTAGAAACTTCCTGCCGCAAGGTGTGACGTTTTCGGCGGCTCCCGCGCAGTAAGGAGTGAGCCGACTGGTCATCGGCCCTCGCACGGAGCCGGGGTTCCCCCCGTACCTACGGCTCGTGCACCTGGCGCGGGCGGGACACGTTCCCCCGGTCCCGCCCGCGCCCCATACCTCTCACCACGAGACGACGACCTTGTCGCCGTTCCTCACCCGCGCGAACAGCTCCGCGATCGCCGCCTCGTCGCGTACGTTGACGCAGCCGTGCGAGGCCCCGGCGTATCCCCGGGCCGCGAAGTCCGAGGAGTAGTGCACCGCCTGCCCACCGCTGAAGAACATCGCGTACGGCATCGGCGAGTCGTAGAGCGTGGACACGTGATGGCGTGACTTCCAGTAGACGCGGAACACCCCCTCGCGGGTGGGGGTGTACTGCGAGCCGAACCGGACCGACACCGTGGTCAGGGTCCGCCCGTCGATCATCCAGCGCAGGGTGCGGCTCGTCTTGTCGACGCACAGCACCCGCCCGGTCAGACAGCGGGCGTCGGGTTCGGCGGCGGGCTGACCGCCCATCAGGTACAGCTCCCACTGCCCCGGCTCGCGCGTCATGCCGAGCAGCCGCTGCCAGGTGACGGTGTCCGTCCGCCCGGTCCTGGGCAGCCCGCGCTTGCCCTGGAACCCCTTCACGGCCTCCTCCGTGCGGGCGTCGTAGCTCCCGCTGGGCCCCTCGAACAGCCAGGCCACCTGCCGCAGCCGGGCCTGGAGTTCGCGGACGTCGCGCCCGGAGTCGCCGGGCGACCACAGGACGCGGGGCGGGGGAGCGGGGGGTGGTGGCGGAGGCCTTCGGGCTCGGGGGGCCGTCGCCCGCCGGACGCGCGGGCGCCGTACTCGCCGCCTTGCCGTCGCCGGGCCCGCCGGGGGCCGTGGGGCTGACGTCGACGCGCACGGGCGGGCGCGCCGCGCCGCCGTCCGCGCCGGCCGTCCCCGCGGTGCAGCCGCACACCGCGGCGAGCGCCGCCGCGCCGGTCAGCACGGCGAGCGTTGCCCGCACGGCCTGCGATCTTCGACCGGGGAGCGATCTCCGCCCGGCCGTCGCGCTTCTCATGCCCGTCATACGCACGCGTGACCCCCGTCGTCTCACCGGCGCACTGTCTCACCCCGGATGTTCCCCGCGGATGACGCCACGCGAACGGCCCGGCATGGTGGTGACGGGGACCGCAACAAGTCTGTGAGCAAGGTCCCAGCGTGCTCCCCTCCACGGGGTGCAGGCACACCGCTACAGTCCGTCGAAGGGTCGGACCGTACCAGCTGGTAACTGGCGAGTAACGTTCAGCGGGAGGCAACACACCATGGCGCGCGAGTCGGAGTCCGGACTGCCCATCGAACCGGTCTACGGACCGGACGTCCTTCAGGGCTGGGATCCGGCGGAGAAGCTGGGCGAGCCGGGCGCCTATCCCTACACGCGGGGCGTGTACCCGTCGATGTACACCGGCCGGCCGTGGACGATGCGCCAGTACGCCGGTTTCGGCACGGCGACCGAGTCCAACGCCCGCTACAAGCAGCTCATCGCCAACGGCACGATGGGTCTGTCGGTCGCCTTCGACCTGCCGACCCAGATGGGCCACGACTCCGACGCGCCGATCTCCTCCGGCGAGGTCGGCAAGGTCGGCGTCGCCATCGACTCCATCGACGACATGCGGGTGCTGTTCGGCGGGATCCCGCTGGACAAGGTGTCCACGTCGATGACGATCAACGCGCCCGCCGCCCTGCTGCTGCTCCTGTACCAACTCGTCGCGGAGGAGCAGGGCGTCCCCGCCGACAAGCTGACGGGCACGATCCAGAACGACGTACTGAAGGAGTACATCGCGCGGGGGACGTACATCTTCCCGCCGAAGCCGTCGCTGCGCCTGATCGCCGACATCTTCAAGTACTGCAAGGCCGAGATCCCGAAGTGGAACACGATCTCGATCTCCGGCTACCACATGGCGGAGGCGGGTGCCTCGCCCGCTCAGGAGATCGCGTTCACCCTCGCCGACGGCATCGAGTACGTGCGCACGGCCGTCGCGGCCGGCATGGACGTCGACGACTTCGCACCCCGCCTGTCCTTCTTCTTCGTCGCCCGTACGACGATCCTGGAGGAGGTCGCCAAGTTCCGTGCCGCGCGCCGGATCTGGGCGCGCGTGATGCGGGACGAGTTCGGTGCGAAGAACCCCAAGTCGCTGATGCTGCGGTTCCACACGCAGACCGCGGGCGTGCAGCTGACCGCGCAGCAGCCCGAGGTGAACCTTGTCCGGGTCGCCGTCCAGGGTCTGGCGGCCGTCCTCGGCGGCACCCAGTCCCTGCACACCAACTCCTTCGACGAGGCGATCGCGCTCCCCACCGACAAGTCGGCCCGGCTGGCGCTGCGCACGCAGCAGGTCCTCGCCTACGAGACGGACGTGACGGCGACGGTCGACCCCTTCGCAGGGTCGTACGTCATAGAGAAGATGACCGACGACGTCGAGGCCGCCACGCTGGAGCTGATGACGAAGGTCGAGGACCTCGGCGGCGCGGTGTCCGCCATCGAGCACGGTTTCCAGAAGGGCGAGATCGAGCGCAGCGCGTACCGCATCGCCCAGGAGACCGACTCCGGTGAGCGGGTCGTGGTCGGAGTGAACCGCTACCAGCTCGACGCGGAGGAGCCGTACGAGCCGCTCCGCGTGGACCCCGCGATCGAGGCCCAGCAGGCGGACCGCCTCGCGAAGCTGCGCGCCGAGCGCGACCAGGCCACGGTGGACGCGGCCCTCGCCGAGCTGAAGAAGGCCGCCGAGGGCGAGGACAACGTCCTCTACCCGATGAAGGACGCCCTCAGGGCCCGCGCGACGGTCGGCGAGGTCTGCAACGCCCTGCGTGAGGTCTGGGGCACCTACGTGCCCAGCGACGCGTTCTGAGCAGCGCCGAAGCGGTCCGGGCAGCCGGTGGGTCCGGCTGCCCGGGCGCCGGCCTGTTCTCTCAGAGCTTCCTGGACAGCACGCCCCGCAGCCACGGGGTCATCGGCTTCTCGACGAAACGGTTCATCAGCCAGGCCAGCAGCAGCATCGAGGCGATGGTCAGCGCGAAGGTCACCGACGCCGGCACTTCCAGGGTGCGGTGCAGGACCCGGATGACCACCCAGCCCAGGTGCTCGTGGACCAGGTAGAAGGGGTACGTCAGCGCCCCGGCCACCGTCAGCCAGCGCCAGTTCGCCCGGTTCAGCCAGCCCAGCGCGATCGCGGCCACGGCCACGAAGCCGAAGGCGACGACGCCGACGATGCCGGTGGTGGTGCGGTGGGCGAAGGCGTTCGGGTCGGAGGCGTTCCACAGCTCGCCGACCGCGTAGTGCTGGCCGATCAGGAAGCTGACGAGCACGATGCCCCAGGCGTAGGCGTCCCGCCGGTCGCGGTGGACGAGGTAGAGGCCGATGCCGCCGATGAAGAACGGTGCGTACTCCGGCATCAGGACCAGGTCCAGCAGCGGCTGACGGGCGGCCTGCGCGATGGCCGCGGCCAGCGTCCAGCCCGCGCAGAACATGATGACCCGGCGGCGGTTCGCCCCCGGCAGGACGACGCACAGCGCGAAGAGGGCGTAGAAGCGGATCTCCACCCACAGCGTCCAGCACACGCCGAGCACCCGGTCCGCGCCCAGCGGCTGCTGCAGCAGGGTCAGGTTCAGCAGGGCGTCGCTCGGCGACACGGCCTCGTAGACGACCGAGGGCAGGGCGAACACCGCCGTCACCAGTACGACGGCCACCCAGTAGGCGGGCATCAGCCGGGAGGCGCGGGAGGCGAAGAACGACTTGAGCGGCCGGCCCCAGCCGCTCATGCAGATCACGAACCCGCTGATCACGAAGAAGACCTGGACCCCGAGGCAGCCGTAGGCGGCGAACGCGTGCAGCGTGGGGAACTGGTGCTTCGGCGTGGTGCCCCACGCCTCGGTGACATAGCCGCCGCGGCCGGCGTAGTGGTACACCGCCACCATCAGCGCGGCGACCAGCCGCAGTCCGTCGAGCGCCCGGAGCCTGCCGACCACCCGGCGGCCGGGTGACGGCGCGGGCGGGAGCGGAACGCCGGGCTCCTGTGCGGACACAGCCGCGGCGGGCTGAGGCTTCGATGTGCTCACGACCGTTTCGGTCACGCTGGTATCCCTCGCAGTGCCCCGTGGGTTCTTTCGTGCACGCTCCTGACCGGAGACGATCGGATCACCGGAGAGTCGTCAACCGGGATCCTAGAGCCTGATCAGGAGGTCTTTTGTTCGACACGATGGCCTTTGTCCATCCGTCGCCGCGTGTTCACCGCGACGTCAGTTCCGCTTCAGCAACCGGGCCGCCTGGTTGCCGATCCGGAGGCGGACCGACTCCCTCCGCGCCAGTTGCCGGACGGACCGCCCCCGCGCGCCGAGCAGGTCCGCGATCCGCCCGATCTCCGTCCAGACCCTGGCCCGGTCGCCGCCCGCGATCGCCGCGGCGGACAGCAGCCGGCACGCCTCTTCGGCCTCGCCGCGCCCCGCCCTGATCTCCGCCATGCCCACGAGGACGTCCACCGACTGCGCCGGCACAGGATCTCCTCGCCGACCCGCAGGGCGTCGTCGTGGCGGCCCGCGGTGAGGTGCCGGGTGAAGTCCTCGATGAGGTGGGTGCCTTTCCGCGACGGGACCGGGACGGTCGGGAACCGCGGCTCCACCGGGTCCGCGCCCGCCCTGCCGTCGGTCTCCGGCACACCGTCACCGGCCGGAGGCCGTACGGGATCACCGGGGCCCGGCAGGCCCAGTGCCGTCGTCATCCGCGCGGTGAAGGCGGGGACGTCGAAGAGTTCCTCGACGTCGCCGTACTCGGTCTCCGAGACCTCGTCGTCCAGCACCCGGCGCAGCGCGTCGAGCGCCGCCTCCGGGGTGTACTCGGGGAAGGAGCGGTAGCCGGACACGCCGTCCAGGACCTCCCGGGAACCCACCCGGTGGTAGGTGACCGTGCGCAGCCGCTGCTGCACGGCCTCGACCACCGACAGCGGCATCGGGTCGTCGACGCTGGACAGGAAGAAGACGTCCGAGGCGGCCAGCTCCTCCCGCACGCGCTCGCGCGAGAGCGCCCCCATCCACTCGACGCGGTCCGACAGCAGGGTGGTGGACCCGATACGCCAGGTCTTCTGGCCGATCCACGCGAACCGCCACGGCAGCCCCTGCCCGTACGCCAGTTCGGCGACCCGCGAGAACAGGTCGAGGCCCTTGCGGTCCTGCATCGAACCGACCATCACGACGCGCGGACGCGCACCGGGGGTACGCCTCGCACGCGCGCGGTGGGCGTCGCGGGGAACCGTGTTGTAGACCACGACCGGGTCGCTCACCCCCAGCCCCCGGAACATGTCCGCCTGGGCGTTCGACACGCACAGCACCTTCAGTCCGGGCAGCAGGCCGACCATCTCCTGGTGCCGCGGAGCGTTGCGCGAGCCCTCGAAGTTCATGACGTACTCGGTCTCGTGGGCGTACACCACCACGGACCTGCCCCGCTCCCGCAACGCCGGCACCAGCTCGCCCGCCAGCGGCGAACGCCAGAACGGGGCCAGGCTGTTGATCAGGACGACCTCGGCGTCCGCCAGGTCCGTCAGGACGTCCTCGTGGCGGCCGTAGGCCCCGAGGTCGAAGTAGCGCACGTCGACCGGCTCTGCGCGAGCAGCGCCTGCGTGTAGGTGAGGACGGGGATCGCCACTCCGGTGACGTAGTCGAAGCCCAGTCCCAGCACGGCCAGCGAGCGTGGCCGTGCCACCCGCCCGCGCACGGCGCGCAGCGCCCGTTCGGCCCGGGACAGCCCGGCCCCTCCGCCGTCGTCCCGCGGCGACCAGCGCGGGGCCGGCGGTTCGACGGGTACGGCGGCCTCCTCGACGACGCGCAGCACGCGCCCGGCGACGTCGTCCCGGAAGGCGATGAAGTGCTCCAGGGGCTCACCGTGGTCGTTGGCCGCGAACTCGGCCGAGCGCCTGAGGTCGGCCACCACGTCGACGAGTTCGCCGAGGGTGCCCACATTGCGCAACAGGGGGTGGTTGATCGTGGGGAAGACGATGTTCAGCGGGGGCGGGCTGAACAGGATCAGCGGGGTGTCCGCCCGCAGGGTCTGGAGATAGGCCGTGGAGTAGAAGGTGACCGCGAGGTCGTAGCCGTCGAGCGTGGAGGGGTCCGGGTCGGTGTCGACCTCGCCGAACTCGGCGAGCGCCGCACGCAGTTCGGCGAGCTGCTCGCGGTGGTCCTGGCGGGACAGTCGGCTGTGGCGGGTCAGCGGCTGGGCGAGCACCGCCATGCGCAGCGGCTGGTCGGGCTTCCTGGCGGGCCGGTGAACGGTGGTGCGGGCCGCCCGCAGCAGGGCCGGGTCGTCGCTGTGGCCGAGGGCGCCGGTGATGTGGACGGTCGGGTCGGCGTCGGCGGAGCGGAACAGCAGGTGGTGCGCGGTCGACGGGCCCCAGACGCAGATGGCGGCCGGGGACGAGGAGCCGTAGTACCAGCTCTGGTCGCGCCGTCCGGTGCCGGTCTTCTTGTAGCGGAAGTCCAGGTGACAGTCCTGGACGAGGATCAACGGCAGCGTACGGCCCAGCGTGCCGGCCACCCGGCGGCCGCGCTGCGACTGGTCGTCGAAGAACAGCAGCCGGTCGATGCGCTCCTCTTCGGCGAAGGCGCGTATTCGGTGACCGAGTTCCTCCAGGAACTCCGCGTTGTCCAGCCCCTCGTCCACGGGGAACAGGTTGCGGGCCACGAGGCCCTCGCACCGGGCCGCGGCCTCCTGTTCGAGCCGTCCGGCGTTGATCGCGTCCCGGTCGGCGACGAGGAGGTGGAACGAGTGGGCGTCGGCTCCCTCGGCTCGCATGATCTCCGAGGCGAGGCCGACGCCATTGCGGTTCTCGACAAACACAGCGATGCGCACCGTGTGAATGAAATACGAACGGGTTTCCCCATACCTGTCATCCGGATCGAACTCCCGGTGAACAGTGAATGAGCGTCAGGATACGTCCGCGTGCACGGGAGTTCCCGCGGCCCGCACCCGCATCTGCCCGCCGCTCCGCGTGAATGCGCAGGGCGCGTGGGACCCGTGGAACCGGCCGTCTACGCCCGCTTCACCGCCTTGCGCATCGCTCTCGCCCGACGCACCACCCGGCGTGCGGTGGAGTTGCGCGGAATGAACGACAACCGCTCCGGGATACCGCCCGGCAGGCCCAGCGCGGTGAGCCGGCGGCGCTTGAAGTACCGCTTGGTGCGCGGCCCGAGACGGGTGCGCAGATATTCCTCGGCGACCGGCCGTAGGCTCGGGTGGATCTGGGCCTGCATCACATAGCCCACCGTCCTGACCAGATCGGTCAGCGACTCCTCCGGGACGCGCGTCTCGCCCTCGCCCTCCTCCAGGTCCGGCAGCAGCGCGTCCGCCAGCAGGGCCGGCACCCGGTTGCTGTTCTGGTACGGGGTGAGCCGGTCCATCAGCCGCTCGGTGCCGATCCGGGCGACCGGCAGGTCGTAGAACGCCGACGCGGTGAACAGGGCGGTGGAGAAGCAGCCCACCACCAGCGCGGGCCGCGCCCTGGCGAACAGCACCTCGGCGAGGACCGGCGTGTCCAGCACCGTGAGGTCGACGCCCAGCTTCGCGGCCTCCGCCTCCAGGGTCCTGCTGTAGCGGGCCGGCGCGGTCGGGTGCGGCTTGAACACCACGGACCGGTGGCCGCGGGCGACCGCCCCCCGCATCATCCGCACATGCAGGTCCTCCTCCTCCTCCACGGTGAGGATGTCGAGGGCGGACAGGTACTGGCCCAGCAGCAGCGCGGAGTCGTCGGGCAGCGCGGGCAGCCCCTCCACGGCCTCGCCGATCTCCCCGAGGACCTTCAGGAAGCCACTCGCCGGCACGGTCCGCGCGGGCACCCCGAACTCGGTGAGCAACAGCGGCACCAGTCCCGGCACCAGGTCCAGGTGGAGCAGCCGGCGTACCCGGGTGCCGATCAGCGGGTCGAGCTTGTTGCGGGTCGGCCCGTAGCTCATCAGGCCGTCGGCGTAGACCTCGACGGGCGCTCCGGGGAACACCTGCGCGATCGCCTGCGCCGGGTTGACCTGGATCGACTCCACGACGATCTCGACCCGGTCCTCGCCCAGCCCCCACAGCATCCGCAGATACCGCTCCAGGAGCGGGGCGTCGTCGGGGCGCGGTGCCCAGGCGCCCGGGTGGAAGGGACTGATGGCCTCGTTCCAGGACAGCACCGCGTCGAAGCGGTCCCGCAGCGGGGCGAAGCCCGGCATCTCGTCGACGGCCGGGGTGGTCTCCGGCGTCGTCGTGTTGTTGCACACCAGCAGCAGCCGGCGGTCCGCCGCCGGGAAGCAGCCGGCGTCCAGCGCGGCGGCCAGGGTGGCGGCGCCGTACAGCGTGGAGGCGCAGAGGATCTGAGTCGTGCGAGGCATCAGGCGGCCGCCTTCGGGGTGCCGGTCTTCGAAGAGGTGATCCTGCGGCGCAGCCGGCGCAGTGTCGACGAGCGCTCCAGGTCCATCGTGTCCAGGACCTCGGCGAGCAGTTCCTGCGGCATGCGCTTGATGGCCGCCGCGCTCATGGCGCGCAGCTGCCGGGCCACCGACGGCTCGAACTTCTCGATCTCGCCGAGGTGGTGGGCGATGATCGCGCAGTAGGTGCGCACCGCCTTGGGGAGCAGCCGGTCGGCCTCGCGGTCCCGCGCGGTCTCATCGATGACCTGGTCGAACGCCCGGATGAAGTCCAGTTGGCGGGCGTCGCCGATCTGGGTGAGGGAGGAGGCGACCCCGCGCCGGTAGAACACGCCGAGCAGGTTCAGCACGGCGAACGACTCCGCCTCCCGGTGCAGCTTCCAGATCCACGGCCGGTCCTCGGCGGTCCGCAGCCCGTGGGTGAAGTGCAGCAGCCCGCGGTCGACGAGACGGCGGTGGTAGGCGCCGGCCCAGGCGTAGGGGTAGTCCACCGACGTCGAGCGGTCCGCGGGCAGGATCGTGTCGCGCGGGTTCAGCACCTGACCGCGCAGCCCGTGCGGATGCCGGACCAGCGTGCGGGCGCGCGCGGTCGCCTGCACATGGTCGACGCGCACGAAGTCGCAGCCCAGCTCCTCGATCGCGGTGACCAGTTCGGTCAGATATCCGCGCGCGAGCCAGTCGTCGCCGTCCAGGAACGTCAGGTACTCGCCCTGCGCGGCATCCAGTCCGGTATTGCGTGCGGTGGCGAGCCCTCCGTTCTCCTCATGACGGATCAGACGCACCTGGGCGACCTTCGAGAGTTCTTCGGCAGCCCGTTCGAGAATGGCGGGCGTCTCGTCCTTCGAGCGGTCGTCCACCAGCACGAACTCGAAGTCCGGGCGGGCGTTCAGACGAAGGCTTCTGAGGGTGTCCGGGGCGTATTGCTGGACGTTGTAGAACGGCACGATCACGGAAAGCTTGGGCACGCGGAAATCCTAGGAGTGCGCCCGGCGGTGAAAATTTCCGGTAAGGGTACGGGCGATGAACTCGATGTGTCGGATTGGTGCATCACGCGTATTTCCCCGGAGTCGACGAGCCGGTTCGGAAACCGGTGGCGCGCTGTTAACTTTCCGTTGAGTCGCGGTTGGGCAAAGCCTGGGTTTTGCTTCCTAGCGTCTTCAACGTGCCACCACGTACTTCTGAGCCCTCGCGGATCGCCGTACTCGCGGACTCCGACACCCGCTGGAAATGGGGTGCGTTGACCGCGGGCCGGATCGCTCCGGGCGGGCAGCCGGGCCCGTCCATGGAAGCCGGACCGCGGGGCGACGCGCAAGTCGCCCCCGTCCTCGACGGCTACCTCCTGCGCGGCCGAGCCACCCCCACGCCCCGTCAACTCGCCGAAGTCGGCGTGCGCGCCGACTCGCTGCGCGAGGTGACGGCCGTCGAGTTCCTGCGTGCCATGGCGAGCGAGAAGTACGACGTCCTCGTGCTCGCGCTGGTGGGCGGCGGCGTCCAGGCCGTCCTGCACGGCCTCAAGCGGATCTGGGAGGACGGCGGCGAGCGGCCCGTCGTCGTCACCGGCTACGTCGGTGTCGTCTACGAGAAGCTCGCCGACGGTCTGCTGCTGCGGCACGGCGCCGACCTCGTCCTCGCCAACTCCCGCCAGGACGCCGAGCGTTTCCGCGCGGTGTACGAGGGTGTCGGCGCCGACGCCTCCTCGGTGACCGAGGTGGCCCTGCCCTTCCTCGGCGGCGCCCCCTACACCGGCGAGCACGACCCGTACACCGTCGTCTTCGCGGCCCAGCCCTCCGTGCCGGAGAACCGCAAGGACCGCACCTACCTGCTCGAACGGCTCGTGCGGCACGCCCGGTTGCACCCCGAGCGCGAGGTGCTGCTCAAGCTGCGCTCCAAGCCGGGTGAACACACCACCCACATCGAGGAGTTGCCGTACCAGAAGCTGGCGCAGCGACTCGATCCGCCCGACAACTTCCGCCTGGTGTACGGCAACATGGGCGAGGTTCTCGACCGCACCGACCTCATGGTCACGGTCAGCTCCACCGCCGCCCTCGAGTCCCTGCACCGCGGCATCCCCACCGTGGTCCTCACCGACCTCGGGGTGCGCGAGGCGCTCGGCAACCACCACTTCGTCGGCTCCGGCTGCCTCGCCTCCTGGGACCAGCTCGACGCCGGGCACCGGCCCACCCCCGACGAGGACTGGGTGGCCAGGCAGGGCGTCGCCGCCGGGGGAGGGGCGTACGAACGGGCCTTCGACACCGCGCGCGACCGCATCGCCCGGTTGCTCGACCGCCCCGGCGGCCTGCCCCCGCTCACCCCGTACTACACACCCGCCACCGCGCCCGGCTACCTCCCCGGCATCCTCGCCCGTCACCACCTCGGCCCCGACGGCAGCCCGCTGCCCGGCGCCCCGGCCTCGGACGGGGAACC
This sequence comes from Streptomyces phaeoluteigriseus, assembly GCF_001896135.2. GTDB lineage: Bacteria > Actinomycetota > Actinomycetes > Streptomycetales > Streptomycetaceae > Streptomyces > Streptomyces phaeoluteigriseus. Next base: position 272,604 of record NZ_MPOH02000019.1, on the reverse strand, counting down.
CGGCCCGGTCCGCCAGATCGTCCGCCGCGCCGCCCGCGGCGCCTACCGCCACGGCGTCCAGCGGGTCGCCCCGGTCATCCGCCGGATGGGGGACCTGTGAGGTCCCCGACGTCCGCACCCGCTCCTTCTCCGGTGTCCTCCCAAGGAGTCCAGCCCATGTCCGACCTCCAGGCGGGCGTGCGTCGCGTCCTCGCCGTGATCCCCGCGCGCGGTGGCTCCAAGGGCGTCCCCGCGAAGAACCTCGCGTCCGTCGGTGGCGTGCCCCTGGTGGCACGGGCGGTGCGGGAGTGCCTGGCCACCCGCCTGGTCACCGACGTCGTGGTGTCCACCGACGACCAGGCCATCGCCGTGGCCGCCCGCGAGGCCGGCGCCGAGGTCGTGCTGCGCCCGGCCGCCATCGCCGGTGACACCGCCACCTCCGAGGCCGCCGTCCTGCACGCCATGGACACCCACGAGGCCCTGCACGGCGCGGCCGTCGACGCGGTGCTCCTGGTGCAGTGCACCAGCCCGTTCATCGTCCGCGAGGACATCGACGGCGTCGCCGCCGCGGTCGTCGAGAACGGCGCCGACACGGCCGTCACCGTCGCTCCCTTCCACGGCTTCGTCTGGCGTGACGGCACGGCCGGCAGCACCGACAGCACCGACAGCACCGACAGCACCGGCGGCGGCTTCGGCGTCAACCACGACAAGTCGTACCGCCCGCGCCGTCAGGACCGCCCCCAGGACCTCCTGGAGACCGGCGCCGCCTACGCAATGGACGCGGCCGGCTTCCGCGAGCACGGCCACCGCTTCTTCGGCCGCACCGACCTCGTGCGCACCGACCCCGCCCGCGTGCTGGAGATCGACGACCCGCACGACCTGGCCCGAGCCCGCGCCCTCGCCCCGCTCTTCGACGCGGCCCGGCCCGGCTCGCTCCCGACCGCCGCCGACATCGACGCGGTGGTCCTCGACTTCGACGGCACCCAGACCGACGACCGGGTGCTGATCGACTCCGACGGACGGGAGTTCGTCTCCGTGCACCGCGGCGACGGCCTCGGCATCGCCGCCCTGCGCAGGAGCGGACTGAAGCTGCTGATCCTGTCCACGGAACAGAACCCCGTGGTCGCCGCCCGCGCCCGGAAGCTCAGGCTCCCGGTCCTGCACGGCATCGACCGCAAGGACCTCGCACTCAAGCAGTGGTGCGAGGAGCAGGGCATCGCGCCGGAGCGCGTGCTCTACGTCGGCAACGACGTCAACGACCTCCCGTGCTTCGCCCTCGTGGGCTGGCCCGTGGCGGTCGCGAGCGCCCACGACGTCGTACGCGGCGCCGCACGCGCGGTCACCACCCTCCCCGGCGGCGACGGCGCGATCCGGGAGATCGCCGGCTGGATCCTCGGACCCTCTCTCGACTCTCTCGACCCCCTCACCCAGTAAGGAACCCCTTTCATGAGCACCAACTCCCGCCTCCGCCAGTTCGGTTCGCGTACGGCCGGCCCCGGCCACCCCGTCTACATCTGCGGCGAGATCGGCATCAACCACAACGGTGAGCTGGACAACGCCTTCAAGCTCATCGACGCGGCCGCCGAGGCCGGCTGCGACGCCGTGAAGTTCCAGAAGCGCACCCCGGAGATCTGCACCCCGCGCGACCAGTGGGACATCGAGCGCGACACCCCCTGGGGCCGGATGACCTACATCGACTACCGCCACCGCGTGGAGTTCGGCGAGGACGAGTACCGCCAGATCGACGAGTACTGCAAGGAGAAGGGGATCGCCTGGTTCGCCTCCCCGTGGGACACCGAGGCCGTCGCCTTCCTGGAGAAGTTCGACGTCCCCGCCCACAAGGTGGCCTCCGCGTCCCTCACCGACGACGAGCTGCTCCGCGCCCTGCGCTCGACCGGCCGCACGGTCATCCTCTCCACCGGCATGTCCACCCCGAAGCAGATCCGCCACGCCGTCGAGGTCCTGGGCAGCGACAACATTCTGCTCTGCCACGCCACTTCGACGTACCCGGCGAAGGCCGAGGAGCTGAACCTCCGCGTCATCAACACCCTCCAGGCCGAGTTCCCCAACGTCCCGATCGGCTACTCCGGCCACGAGACGGGCCTGCAGACCACGCTCGCCGCGGTCGCCCTCGGCGCCACCTTCGTCGAGCGCCACATCACCCTCGACCGCGCCATGTGGGGCTCCGACCAGGCCGCCTCCGTGGAGCCGCAGGGCCTCACCCGCCTCGTCCGCGACATCCGCACCATCGAGGCCTCCCTCGGCGACGGCGTCAAGAAGGTCTACGAGTCGGAGCTGGGCCCGATGAAGAAGCTGCGCCGCGTCTCGGGCGTCGTCGCCGAGGCGGAGATCGCCGCGGCGGCCGGCGAGCCCGTCGGCGTCTGACCCCGGAACCTCTCCGACTGCCGCTACCAGTGCCCTACGGGACGGTCGTACGACGATGAGCCCTCGCGCCGGGAAACCCGGCACCACCCCCCACACCCTCGCGTTCGTCGAGAGCCCGGTACAGCTCCTGAACGTCCTGGAGTGGGCCCACTCCCAGGGGCCCCGCCCCCAGGAGGGGCCCGGCGCGGGGTTCACCCTCGTCGTCCTGTCCCCGACCGACCCGATGACCCGTGGCCAACTGCGCCGCATGGCCGAACTGGCCCGCCACGACGGCCACGAGGTCCGCTGGGAGGAGGCCCGCGGCGGCCCCGCGGCCCCCTTCCGCACCATCGGCGGCCTGGCGCGCGAGCTGCGCCTGGCGACCGGATCGTCATGGGCGACCCCTTCTCCCGTTACGTCCAGCTCCTGCTGACCATCACCCACGCCGACGACCTGGTCGTCGTCGACGACGGCACGGCCACGATGGAGTTCGTCGGCCAGCTCGCCCGCGGCGAACGCCTGGTGCGCTGGCACCGCAAGGGCGGCCGCCCCGGCCCCCGCGACCTGCTGTTCGCCCCGGTGTCCGCCGCGGCCCGGCGCCGCCTCACCCCCGGCCCGGCCCGCCGCGTGGAGGTCTTCTCCTCCATGCCGATGGAGGACGCCCCGGACGGCGTCTCCGTCACCTCCAACACGTTCGCCTGGACCCGCGAGCGCTTCGGCCCGCCCCGCGTGACGAAGGGCGCCGACATGGTCGGTACGTCCCTCGTCGAGACCGGCGTCGTCGACGGCGACCGCTATCTGCACGCCGTCGGCGTCCTCGCCAGGACCCACGGCGCCGCCCGCTACTTCGCCCACCGCCGCGAGAGCGCCGAGAAGCTGCACCGACTCGCCGTGGAGACGGGCCTGGAGGTCGTCCGCCCCGACCTTCCCCTCGAACTCATCGCCCGCAGAGGCCCCATCGGCAGAACGGTCCTCAGCTTCCCCTCCACGGTCGTCCACACCCTCCCGCTGGCCCTCGCCGGCACGGAGGTCCGCGTCGCGGTCTGCGACATCGACCCGGCCTGGCTCACCCGGCACGCCTCCCCCCGAGCCCAGGGCTTCCTCTCCGGCGTCACAGGAACAGCCCGCGGAGTGGACCACCTGGCCACGATCACCACAGCCTGACCTGACCTGACCTGACCTGACCTGACCTGACCTGACCTGACCTGACCTGCCGGGCCGGCGGCGTACATCCCGGCCGCGCGCCGGCAGCAGTCGGGCCCGCGGCCGGCCGCACCGGCCTTGACCGAAGCTCCCCGCCGGGGCAAGTCCGGCGCCCGCGGCCCTCGTCGTGGATCAGCCTGACCGACCGCCCCGCCTGGGATCGGCCCGGCCCGCAGCCTTTGCCGGAAGCCGGTCCAGCCCGCCGCTCCCGCCGGTGACTGCCACGGCCCGCCGCCCCTGCCGGTTATTGCCCCTGCCGGTTATTGCCCCGGCCGCCGCCTGCGCCGGAGGCCGGTCCGGCCCGCCGCTCCCGCCGTTCGCTCCCGTCGGTGACTGCCCCGCCCGCTGCCGCCGTCGGTGACTGCCCCGGCCCGCTGCCCCCGGCCGGTGACTGCCCGCCGCCGCCCCGCCGGTCGGCTGCCACCGCCGGTGACTACCCCGGCCTTCGCGCCAACAGGAATGCCCGGGGTCGGGTCGCGCCGCCCTCGGGCTCCAGGGCCACGCGGGCCTGGACGTCGAGGCCGGCCTCGGTGAGGCGGGCGGCGACCGACTCCGGGGTGCGCCAGTAGTAGTCGAGGACGATCCGCCGGCCGAACCGCTCCGTGAGGCGCTGCCGCTCGCCGTTCCCGGTCTGGAAGCAGAGCAGCAGGTACCCGCCGGGAACGAGGACCCGCCGGAACTCCGCGAGCACCGCCGACAGGTGCGTGTCCGGCACGTGGATCACCGAGAACAGGGCGAGCAGCCCGCCCAGCGTGCGGTCGGGCAGGTCCAGGGCGTCCATCGACCCGATGTGGAAACGCAGCTCCGGATGCGCCCGGCGGGCCAGGGCCACCATGCGGGGCGAGACGTCGACGCCGAAGACGGGCACCCCGAGCCGGTGCAGCAGCGCGGTGACGTTGCCGGGCCCGCTGCCCACGTCCGCCACCGGCTCCTCGCCTCTGGCCCGCACCAGCTCCGCGAACCCGGAGAGCAGCGCCCGGTCCAGGACCCGCTCCCCGAGCCCGTCGGGGAACTCACGGGCGTACTCCTCGGCGATGGCGTCGTACGCCGCACGGGTGTCCCGGACGAAGCCGGGATCGGCGTCGGCCAGGGCCGAGCGGGTGTTCGGTTCGCTCACGTGCCCGGACTCTAGTGGCGGGCCCGGCCCCCCGGCAGCCGAACCCACGAAGAGCCGGGTACCCGTCCGCACGTTCCGCTCCGTGGACAGCCGGGCGTGCATCGAGTGAGCCGTGGTAACCGTGAAGGAGGAAGATTGAGGGGTGGCCGGAAAGCCATGATCGACTCGACTCGAAACCGGCCGAGTTTACCCAGTCCGAACGCCAGCCATGCGCCGCGCGGCCAACTTTTCTTCCCCTAACAGGTTGAAGTTTTGTTGATCGTGGGTCAACAGACCACCCCGGCGTCCTACCCTTCAAAGGGTGAAGCAACTGATGTCCCGAGAGTCCGAGGCCGATCCTTCAGGGGAAGCCGTGCTCCCCGGCACTTTGCCGGAGGCCCTGCGCGCCGAGCTCGTCGCCTTCCGCCGCGACATGCACATGCACCCCGAGCTGGGCAACCAGGAGTTCCGTACGACGGCGGCGATCAAGGAGCGCCTGGAGCAGGCGGGCCTCAAGCCCCGCGTACTCGCCGGCGGCACCGGGCTCATCTGCGACATCGGCGACTGGACCGACGGCACCCCGGTCCTCGCGATGCGCGCCGACATCGACGCCCTGCCCATCCCGGACACCAAGGCGGACTGCGACTACCGCTCCACCGTCCCCGACCGCGCCCACGCCTGCGGTCACGACGTGCACACCGCCGTCGTCCTCGGTGCCGGCCTGGTCCTCGCCGACCTGCACCGCGAGGGCAGGCTCCCGCGCCCCGTGCGGCTGATCTTCCAGCCCGCCGAGGAGGTGCTGCCCGGCGGCGCCGCCGACGCCATCGCGGACGGCGCCCTGGAGGGCGTCGGCCGGATCATCGCCGTGCACTGCGACCCGCGCGTGGACGCCGGTCTGATCGGTCTGCGCGAGGGGGCCATCACCTCCGCCTGCGACCGTCTGGAGATCTCCCTGGACGGGCCCGGCGGCCACACCGCCCGCCCGCACCTGACCACCGACCTGGTCACCGCCGCCGCCCGGGTCGTCGTCGACGTACCCGCGCTGGTCGGCCGCCGCGTCGACACACGGGCCGGCCTCGCGGTGACCTGGGGCCGGATCGACTGCGGCCACGCCCCGAACGTCATCCCGCAGCACGCCGAACTGTCCGGCACCGTGCGCTGCCTCGACATCGACGCCTGGCGGCAGGCGCCCGACCTCGTGGTCGCCGCGATCGACGAGGTCGCCAACCTGCACCGCGCCAAGTCCGAGATCAACTACGTCCGCGGCGTCCCCCCGGTCGTCAACGACACCGACGTCACCGGCCTGCTCCGGGACGCCATGCACGCCCGGCGGGGCGAGGAGGCGGTGGAGGGCACCCAGCAGAGCCTCGGCGGCGAGGACTTCTCCTGGTACCTGGAGCGCGTCCCCGGAGCCATGGCCCGCCTCGGTGTCCGTACGCCGGGTGAGCGCACCGTCCGGGATCTGCACCAGGGCGACTTCGACGCCGACGAACACGCCATCACCGTAGGAGTGGAGCTGTTCACGGCCGCCGCACTGCTGGACGCGGCGACCCGCACGGCGTGAGCAGACACGGGAAGCCGGTGGGGGACCGAAGCCGGTGAAGGCCGTCACCGGTGAGGTCCGACACGGGGACGGCCGGACGAAGGGGTGCCCGAAAGGCGCCCCTTCGTCCACTTGTGTCACCGGGGTGTAACCCGTGGGACCCGGTTGCGACCCGGGGGCGGCACGAATCGATAACGGCCACGAGAAACCCCGTTCCCCTCCCCGTCTACGCGCGTTACTGTGCGCCGAAATCGCCCCTCGGAACGGCCTGTTGGGGAGCCGTGCCGGAGGCGTCACATTGGGGAATGCGGGCCGGTGACGGCGCCGTGGGGATGAAGGGTGCTTGCTGTGCGTCTCATATCTCGAAGGACCAGGTTCATCCAGGCAGCGGCGTCCGTCGCGGTCGTGGCTCTCGCGGCGGCCGGCTGCGGCGAGTCCAGCACCGGCTCCAAGCCCAGCGAGAAGGAGTCCGGCAAGTACACCGGCAAGGGCATCGGCCTGGCGTACGACATCGGCGGCAAGGGCGACCAGTCCTTCAACGACGCCGCGTACGCCGGTTTCGAGAAGGCCGACAAGGAGTTCGGCATCGGCGGCCGGGACGTCGAGCCGCAGGACGGCGAGTCGGACGCGGACAAGGTCCAGCGGCTGACCCAGCTCGCCCAGTCGGGCTACAACCCGGTGATCGGCGTCGGCTACATCTACGCGCCGGCCGTCAAGGAGGTCGCCGCGAAGTTCCCGGACACCACGTTCGGCATCATCGACGACGAGACCGTGGTGGCGAAGAACGTCGCCGACATGGTCTTCCACGAGGAGCAGGCCTCCTACCTGGCCGGCGTCGCCGCGGCGAAGGCGTCGAAGAAGGGCCACATCGGCTTCATCGGCGGCGTGGACATCCCGCTCATCCACAAGTTCGAGGCCGGCTACATCCAGGGCGCCAAGTCCGTCGACCCGGCCATCAAGATCGAGTCGCAGTACCTCACCGAGACGCCCCAGGAGGGCGGCTTCTCCAGCCCCGACAAGGGCAAGGCGGGGGCGAGCGGCCAGATCGAGGCCGGCGCGGACGTCATCTACCACGCGGCCGGTCTCTCCGGCCAGGGCGTGATCTCCGAGGCCGCGGGCAAGAAGGTGTGGGCCATCGGCGTCGACTCCGACCAGTACGCCCAGACCTCGCTGGCCGCGTACAAGGACTACATCCTCGGCTCGGCCCTGAAGAACGTCGGCGGCGCGGTCTACGACCTGGCCAAGTCCGTCCACGAGGGCAAGCCCCTCTCCGGCGTGGTCCGCGGCAGCCTCTCCAACGACGGCGTCGGCTTCGCCGACACCAACCCGAAGTACAAGGCCATGACGGACGTCGTCGACGCCGTGAACAAGGCCAAGAAGGACATCGTCGACGGCAAGATCACCGTCAACACGAAGTAACCCGCCCACCCGCATACAGAGTCCCGGCACACCGACTCCCGGCACCGGCCCCGCCCGCCCGTCCCCCACCCCGGGGGGCGCGCGAGGCGGGGCGCCTGCGTCCGCACCCGTCGGAGGGGGCCGGCCCCGCGGCCCGTCGGCGTGCGGACGAGGCCGTTCGGGCCGGAGCGGGGGTCCGGGGGCGCGGCCCCCGGGTTCGGGACGGGAAGGGGCGGCGGGGGCGGGGCACCGCCCCGGTTCCACCCCCGCCTACGCCCATTGAGGGCGTCCTCGCAGACCAGCGGCCCCTGCCTCCCGCAAGCGGCGCTCCGACGTCCGTAGGCTGGAGCGCAAACTGTGGCCACAGCTCGATAACGGACCGGACAGAAGGGTTTTTCCGTCTGGTCTACGCGCGTTACGCTGCGGCGGAACCAGCGCCTGGTATGGGCGCTTGCACAAAGGAGTCTCGTTCCATGCGCCGGGTGTCCCGTATCGCGGTTGCTGGTGTTGCTACCGCAGCCTTCGCAGTCAGCGTTTCCGCTTGCGGAAGCTCCTCCACGTCGTCCTCCTCCGGTGACGACAAGAACCTGGGCCTCGCCCTCGCGTACGACGTCGGCGGCAAGGGTGACCAGTCCTTCAACGACGCCGCCACCGCCGGCCTGGAGAAGGCCGACAAGGAGTTCGGCTACAAGTCGACCGCCGTCGAGCCGCAGGACGGCGAGTCCGACGCCGACAAGGTCCAGCGCCTGGAGAGCCTCGCCAAGCAGGGCTACAACCCGGTCATCGGCGTCGGCTTCGCCTACGCGCCCGCCGTGAAGGAGGCCGCGGCCAAGTACCCGAAGACCACCTTCGGCATCGTCGACGACGAGCAGACCAAGGCCGACAACGTGGCCGACCTCGTCTTCTCCGAGGAGCAGGCCTCCTACCTGGCGGGCGTCGCCGCCGCCAAGGCGACCAAGTCCAACGTGGTCGGCTTCGTCGGCGGTGTGGACGTCCCCCTGATCCACAAGTTCGAGGCCGGCTACAAGCAGGGCGTCGCGGACACCAAGAAGGGGGTCACGGTCAAGTCGCAGTACCTGACCGAGACCGCCGCCGAGGGCGGCTTCTCCAGCCCGGACAAGGGTGAGAGCGCCGCCGAGGGTCAGATCGACGCCGGTGCCGACGTGGTCTACGCCGCCGCCGGCCTCTCCGGCCAGGGCGTCATCAAGGCCGCCAACGCCAACAAGGTGTGGGCGATCGGCGTCGACTCGGACCAGTACAAGCAGGACGCGCTGAAGACGTACAAGGACTCGATCCTCACGTCCGCGATGAAGAACGTCGAGGGCGCGGTCTACACGCTGGCCAAGTCGGTCGAGGACGGCAAGCCCGCCACCGGTGTGGTCCGTGGCGACCTCGCCAACGGCGGCGTGAGCCTGTCGAACTCCAACCCGGTCTTCGCCGGGAACAAGGAGATGCAGGACGCCGTCAAGAAGGCCGAGGAAGGCATCAAGAACGGCACCATCAAGGTGCAGACCTCCTGACGACCGTGGCGTCGGCCTGCCGAGACGTGGCGAGACCTGTCGAAGGCATGGCCAAAGAGGCGCTGTAATGACAGCGTTACGGCCTCGGAACGGGGTGCGGGGACGATGACTCCCCGCGCCCCGTTCGCGCGGCAGAATGCTCGGAACGGATCGAGACTGACCGAGAGGTCAATCAAGATCGATCAGGTCCGGGCACTATTTAAAGCAGGGGCGCTACGCGCGTAGAGCGGCCCCTTTCCCGAGGAGAGTGCGCCATCGACGCGTCCAGCAGCCCTCCGCTCACCGCCCCGTCGACAGTCGCGGTAGAGCTCGCGGGCATCACCAAGCGATTCCCCGGTGTCGTCGCCAACCACGACATCCACCTGAGCGTCCGCAAGGGCACCGTGCACGCCCTCGTCGGCGAGAACGGCGCCGGCAAGTCGACCCTGATGAAGATCCTCTACGGCATGCAGAAGCCGGACGAGGGCACCATCGCGGTCGACGGCGAACAGGTGAGCTTCTCCAGCCCCGCCGACGCCATCGCCCGCGGCATCGGCATGGTCCACCAGCACTTCATGCTCGCGGACAACCTGACCGTCCTGGAGAACGTGGTGCTCGGCAGCGAGAAGCTGCACGGCATCGGCGGCGGCGCCCGCAGGAAGATCAAGGAGATCTCCGACCGCTACGGCCTCGGCGTACGCCCCGACGCCCTGGTCGAGGACCTCGGTGTCGCCGACCGCCAGCGCGTGGAGATCCTCAAGGTCCTCTTCCGCGGCGCCCGCACCCTGATCCTCGACGAGCCGACCGCGGTCCTGGTCCCGCAGGAGGTGGCGGCGCTCTTCGCCAACCTGCGCGAGCTGAAGTCCGAGGGCCTCTCCGTCATCTTCATCTCCCACAAGCTGGGCGAGGTCCTGTCGGTGGCCGACGACATCACGGTCATCCGGCGCGGTACGACGGTCGGCACGGCCGTTCCCGCGAAGACGACCCCCCGCCAGCTCGCCGAGATGATGGTCGGCAGCGAACTGCCCACCCCGGAGACCGCCGAGTCGACGGTCACCGACAAGCCCGTCATCAAGGTCGAGAACCTCACGGTCTACGCGAGCGGCGGCGCCTCCCTGGGCCCGGAGTCCGAGCCCGTGGGCCCCGGCTCCCTGGTCGAGGCGGCCGGCGAGGTCAAGAAGGTCCTCGACGACGTCTCCTTCACCATCCACGCCGGTGAGGTCATGGGCATCGCCGGCGTCGAGGGCAACGGCCAGACCGAGCTGATCGACGCGCTGATCGGCACCAGGGACGCCGACTCCGGCACCATCGCCTTCCTCGGCGAGGACATCACCCCCTGGCCGACCCGCAAGCGCCGTGAGCAGGGCGTCGGCTACATCCCCGAGGACCGCCACCGCCAGGGCCTGCTCCTGGAGGCCCCGCTCTGGGAGAACCGCATCCTCGGCCACGTCACCGAGGCCCCCAACGCCAAGGGCTTCTGGCTGAACCCCAAGGGCGCGCAGGACGACACCCGCCGGATCGTCCAGGAGTACGACGTCCGCACCCCCGGCATCGACGTCACGGCCGCCTCCCTCTCCGGCGGCAACCAGCAGAAGCTGATCGTCGGCCGAGAGATGAGCCACAACCCCAAGTTCCTGATCGCCGCCCACCCCACCCGCGGTGTGGACGTCGGCGCGCAGGCCCAGATCTGGGACCGCATCCGCGAGGCCCGCCGCGAGGGCCTGGCGGTGCTGCTGATCTCGGCCGACCTGGACGAGCTGATCGGCCTGTCGGACACCCTCCGGGTGATCTACGACGGCAGGCTGGTCGCCGACGCCGACCCGGCGACCGTCACCCCCGAGGAACTCGGCTCGGCCATGACCGGCGCCGCGTCCGGGCACCTCGAGCACGTCGAAGAAGAAGCCGCCCCGGAGGACGAGGCCCGATGAAGAAGTTCGACAAGGAGCGCCTGCTCCTCGCGGTGGCCGGCCCGGTCATCGCGCTGGTCTCGGCGATCCTGCTGACGTCGATCGTGCTGATCGCCTCCGGCAAGAACCCGTTCGAGCCGTACCGGCTGATGCTGGAGCAGGCCGGGTTCTCCGACGTCCAGGTCCTGATCGTCAACCAGGCCTCGCTGTACTACATCGCCGCCCTCGCGGTCGCCCTCGGCTTCCGCATGAACCTGTTCAACATCGGTGTCGACGGCCAGTACCGCCTCGGCGCCATGATGACCGCCGTGGTCGGCGCGCACGTGTCGCTGCCGTCCTTCCTCCAGGTCCCGCTGCTGCTCCTGGTCGGCGCGCTCACCGGCGCCATGTGGGCGGGCATCGCGGGCGTCCTGAAGGTCACCCGCGGTGTCAGCGAGGTCGTCGCGACGATCATGCTCAACGCGATCGCCACCAGCCTCATCGGCTACCTCACGCTCCGCGAGAACTTCGGCGTCCTACTCGGCGACAATGTCACCACCGGCGTCATGAAGGAGTCCGGCTGGGTCCCCGGCATCGACCTGGGCCAGGACGTCGGCGAGATCTACGGCCTGGTCTTCCTCGCCGTCGCGCTCGGCATCGGCTACTGGATCGTCCTCAACCGCACCCGCTTCGGCTTCGACCTGCGCGCCACCGGCGAGTCCGAGACCGCCGCGGCGGCCTCCGGCGTCAACGCCAAGCGCATGGTGCTCACCGCGATGCTGATCTCCGGCGCAGTCGCCGGCATCTCCGGTCTGCCGCTGCTGCTCGGCGACGCCCACACCTACAGCCTCAGCTTCCCGGCCGGCCTGGGCTTCACCGCCATCGGCATCGCCCTCCTCGGCCGCAACAACCCCGGCGGCATCGCGCTGGCCGCCCTCCTGTGGGCCTTCCTCGACAAGACGTCCCCCGCCCTCGACTACGCCACCCCGGTGGCGTACGAGAAGGAGATCGCCACGATCATGCAGGGCCTGATCGTCTTCGCGGTCGTCATCTCCTACGAGGCCGTGCGCCAGTGGGGTCTGCGCCGTCAGCAGAAGCTGGTCGGCGCCGAGCTGGCCGCGGCCGCCAACAACAACGCCAAGAAGGAGGTGGCGGCCTGATGTCCACCGCGACCATCGCCAAGCCGCAGGCGAAGCCCGGCAAGGGCGGCCGCCGCATGTCTCTCCCGGTAATCCTGCTGATCATCGCGGGAGTGCTGGTCCTCACCTCGATCGTCCGCCTGATCTCCGGCGCGGACGGCATCACCTCGACCGGCCAGATGTCCACCGCGCTGCGCCTGGCCGTGCCGATCGGCCTCGCCGGCCTCGGCGGCCTGTGGGCCGAGCGCGCGGGCGTCGTCAACATCGGCCTCGAGGGCATGATGGTCCTCGGCACCTGGTTCGGCGCCTGGGCCGGCTACCAGTGGGGCCCGTGGACCGGTGTCGCCTTCGGCATCATCGGCGGCGCGCTCGGCGGTGTCCTGCACGCCATCGCCACCGTGACGTTCAAGGTCAACCACATCGTCTCCGGTGTGGCGCTGAACATCCTGGCCCTGGGCACCACCCGCTACCTGTCGAAGTTCACCTTCGAGGACGCCCCGCAGGGCTCCTCCAAGCAGTCCCCGCCGATCGAATCGCTGGGCACCTTCGACATCCCCGGGCTGTCCGGCTGGCTGGAGACCCTGAACGACAAGCACTGGTTCCTGGTCTCCGACATCGCCGGCCTGGTCGGCGGTCTGGTCACCAACCTCTCCCCGCTGACCGTCGTCGCGGTCGCCCTCGTCCCCGCCACCTGGTGGGTGCTGTGGCGGACCGCCTTCGGCCTGCGGCTGCGCTCCTGCGGCGAGAACCCGGTGGCCGCCGAATCCCTCGGCGTCAACGTCTACAAGTACAAGTACATCGCCGTGATCGTCTCGGGCGGTTTCGCCGGCCTCGGCGGCGCCTTCCTGTCGATCGTCGCCTCGAACGTGTACCTCGACGGCCAGACCGCCGGCCGCGGCTACATCGGCCTCGCCGCGATGATCTTCGGCAACTGGATGCCGGGCGGCCTCGCCCTCGGCGCGGGCCTGTTCGGCTACACCGACAGCCTGAACCTGCGCGGCGGCACCACCAACGTGCACGCCCTCATCCTGCTCCTCGCGATCCTGCTGGTCATCGGCGCGGCCTACCTGGCCTGGAAGAAGAAGTACGTCTCCGCCGTCGTCACCCTGGTGATCTCGGCCCTGATGTTCCTCTGGTACACCAGCGTGGACGAGGTCCCGCGCCAGGTCGTCTCCGCGGCCCCGTACGTCGTGACCCTGCTGGTGCTGTCGCTCTCCGCGCAACGCCTGCGCATGCCCAAGGCCGACGGCCTGCCCTATTACAAGGGGCAGGGCAAGTGACCCCGGCCGCCGCCGTCGACTGGGACGCCCTGCGCGAGCTGGCCCGTGAGGCCATGCGCCACGCGTACGCCCCGTACTCGGACTACCCGGTCGGCGTGGCGGCCCTGGTCGACGACGGCCGTACCGTCTCCGGCTGCAACGTCGAGAACGCCTCCTACGGCATCGGCCTGTGCGCGGAGTGCGGTCTGGTCTCGGAGCTGCAGCGCACCGGCGGCGGCCGCCTCACCCACTTCACCTGCGTGGACGGCCGGGGCGAGATCCTCGTCCCGTGCGGCCGCTGCCGCCAGCTGCTGTACGAGTTCGGCGGCCCGGACCTGCTGCTGGAGACGCCGGCCGGGATCCTCCCGCTGGCAAAGATGCTCCCGCAGGCCTTCGGCCCGGACCACCTCACCAAGTGACTCCCGTGCGGCCCCTCTGACCCGCGTGAACCGGGCAGAGGGGCCGCACACTTTCTCGGCACCGATCTCTGCACCCCGCAAGCTCCGGCCCCTGCGAAGCTTGTGTCCCTCGGAAGGAAAGCCATGGCCATGGACGCCATCTCCGTCATCCGCACCAAGCGGGACCGCGGTGAACTCAGCGACGAACAGATCGACTGGGTCATCGACGCGTACACCCGTGGCGAGGTCGCCGACGAGCAGATGTCCTCGCTCGCCATGGCGATCCTGCTCAACGGCATGAACCGCCGTGAGATCGCCCGCTGGACGGCCGCGATGATCGCCTCCGGCGAGCGCATGGACTTCTCGTCCCTGTCCCGCCCGACCGCCGACAAGCACTCCACGGGCGGCGTCGGCGACAAGATCACCCTCCCGCTGGCCCCCCTGGTGGCGGCCTGCGGCGCGGCCGTCCCCCAGCTCTCGGGCCGCGGCCTCGGCCACACCGGCGGCACCCTGGACAAGCTGGAGTCGATCCCCGGCTGGCGCGCGCTCCTGTCCAACGAGGAGATGCTGCACGTCCTCGACACCACCGGCGCCGTGATCTGCGCGGCGGGCGACGGCCTGGCCCCCGCCGACAAGAAGCTCTACGCCCTGCGCGACGTCACCGGCACGGTCGAGGCGATCCCCCTCATCGCCTCGTCGATCATGTCGAAGAAGATCGCCGAGGGCACGGGCTCCCTGGTCCTGGACGTGAAGGTCGGCACCGGCGCCTTCATGAAGACCATCGAGGACGCGCGCGAGCTGGCCTCCACGATGGTGGGTCTCGGCACCGACCACGGCGTGCGGACCGTCGCACTCCTCACCGACATGTCCACCCCCCTCGGCCTCACCGCGGGCAACGCCCTGGAGGTCCGTGAGTCGGTCGAGGTCCTCGCGGGCGGCGGCCCTGCCGACGTCGTCGAACTGACCCTCGCCCTGGCCCGCGAAATGCTGGACGCGGCCGGGGTGAAGGACGCCGACCCGGCGAAGGCCCTCGCCGACGGCTCCGCGATGGACGCCTGGCGTCGCATGATCACCGCCCAGGGCGGCGACCCGGACGCCCCCCTCCCCACCGCGCGGGAACAGCACGTCGTCAAGGCCCCGGCCACCGGCGTCCTCACCCGCCTCGACGCCTACGGCATCGGCGTCGCCGCCTGGCGCCTGGGCGCCGGCCGCGCCCGCAAGGAGGACCCGGTACAGGCGGGCGCCGGCATCGAACTCCACGCCAAGCCCGGCGACACGATCACCGAGGGCCAGCCCCTCCTGACCCTCCACACCGACACCCCCGAGCGCTTCGCCTACGCCCTGGAATCGGTGGAGGGCTCCTACGACATCGCGGCCCCGGGCACGCGTCACGAGGCGTCCCCGGTGGTTCGGGAGCGCATCGCGTAAACAGCCCGACCGGCGTTCGAGGCCGAGGCCGTTCAGGCCGAAAGCGGGGGTGTGGGGGCGCGCCCCAGGGTCCCGGGGCCCTCACCCGGCCCCGACCCCTTCGCCGAAGGCCCCTTCGCCGAAGACGGCCGCCGCGAACCGCTCGCCCATCAGCCGATGGGTCGCCGCATCCGGATGCAACTGGTCGGGCAGCGGCAACTCCGACACGTCCCCCTCCCCGTACAGCTCCCGCCCGTCGAGGTAGTGCAGGTGCGGATCGTCGGCCGCCCGCTGCGCGACGATCCGCGCCAGCTCCTCCCGGATGACCCGCAGGGTCAGCTTCCCGCCCGCCACCTCCGCGGGATCCCCCATGGGCACGAACCGCAGCACCCCCTGCTCCAGCCCCCGGAAATCAGGCGCACTGGGCCCGGGCGTGTCCTCGTGCATGGGGCACAGGACGGGCGACACGACCATCAGCGGCGTACGGGGATGCCCCTCCCGCACGGTGTCGAGGAACCCGTGCACGGCGGGCCCGAACGCCCGCAGCCGCATCAGGTCCGTGTTGACGAGGTTGATGCCGATCTTGATGCTGATCAGGTCGGCCGGGGTGTCCCGCAGGACGCGGGCGACGAACGGATCGAGCAGCGCGCTCCCGCCCAGCCCCAGGTTGACCAGTTCCACCCCGCCCGCCCGGGCGGCGACCGCGGGCCAGATACCGGTCGGACCGGCGGCGTCCGAGCCATGGCTGATGGAACTGCCGTGGTGCACCCAGAGCCGTCGGTCGGGGGTGCCCGCGGGCTCCACGGGCGCGTCGGTGCGCAGGGCGACGAGTTCGGTGGTCTCGTTGTGCGGCAGCCAGATCTCGATGTCCTTCGCGCCCTCGGACAGGTCCGTGAAGCGCAGCGTGCCGGGCCGGCCGGGCCGACGCTCGGAGGTCCCCGCCATCATGTCGATGACGAGCACGTGCCCCGCCGGCACGGTGCCCTGGCCCGCGGGGCGTCCGTCGACGACCAGGTCGTAGAGCCCGTCCGGCCGGGGCGGGGCGCCCACGTACTGCCGCTTGGTGGGGAGCGTGTCCAGCTCGACGGCGGTGGCCCGGGTACGGAAGGCCAGCCGGACGCCGGACGGCTGGGACTCGGCCATGGCCAGCTGCTCGTCGGCGCACTGGGCGCGGGCCCAGGCCGGCAGGCGGTGCGGCAGGAGGCCGTGCTCGGTGCGCTCGGTCTCCAGGGCGCCGCGCAGGAGGCCGGCGGTGATGGGGGTGGTGGTCCAGCGGGTCTCGGGAGACATCGCTTCAGCCTGCTTCCGTGGTCGGCCAGTTCCGCAGCAGCGCGTCGAGGGCGTCGAGGATGCGGGACCAGGACGCCTGGGAGTCGGGGGCACTATGGCTGAAACCGCCGGCCTGTTCGAGGCTGACGTATCCGTGGAAGACGCTGCCGAGCAGCCGGACGGCGTGAGTCTGGTCCGGTTCGTCGAGGTCGTAGCCCCGCAGGATGGCCCGGGTCATCTGGGAGTGCCGTGTCCCGGCACTGGCCGCGGCGGCCTCCGGGGTGAGCCGGAACTGGGCGGCGGCATAGCGTCCGGGGTGGTCGTGGGCGTAGTCGCGGTAGACGTCGGCGAGGGCGGTGAGGGCGTCCTTGCCGGAGCGGCCGGCCAGCGCGGCGGAGCCCCGGTCGGCCAGTTCCTCCAGGGCCAGCAGGGCGATGCGCGTCTTGAGGTCGTGCGAGTTCCTCACATGTGAGTACAGGCTCGCGACCTTGACGTCGAACCGGCGGGCCAGCGCCGAGACGGTCACCTGATCGAAGCCGACCTCGTCGGCCATGTCCGCGCCCGCCCGGGTCAGCCGATCCGGGGTCAGGCCCACGCGCGCCATGACAGCTCACCATGTCCTCTCGCCAGACAGTGGACCTCAGTGTGCATTTGGCTAAAGGTTTTAGGCAAATGAGGGCTTGGCTTAGCCCCACGGCGACGATGAGTTACGCGAACACGGCCGGTCTACCCCCCGTGGACGCGACGACACCCCCCGTACTCACCCTCGCCGGCCCCCTCGCGCGGAGCCGGGTGGGGGGACTCTGCGACGACCTGCGGGCCCTGCTGGAGCGCGCCGCGGGCGGCGTGGTCGTATGCGAGGTGGCCGGACTCGGGGCGCCGGGGGTGACGACCGTCGACCTGCTGGCACGGCTCCAGCTGACCGCCCGCCGGGGTGGTGGACGCATACGCCTGCGCGCCCCCGACCCGGCGCTACTCGCCCTGCTCGACCTGGTCGGCCTCCGCTTCGAGGTGGAGGGGGACCCCGAACAGCGGGAACCACCGCTCGGTGTCGAGGAAGAAGTGGAATCCGGTGAGGCGGCCGTCTGAGATCTCCAGGACCTGAACCGCCCAGGGCGTGAAGCCGCCCTTCTCCGGGTCCGGCTTGTACTGCGCGAAGCCCGGCAGGCCGTTGACCTCGACCGGCAGCAGACGCGACCCCTCGCAGGCCGAGCCCATCGTCGTCATGAAGCCCGCGATGTCGTCATGGCCGGTCAGCCACAGGTCGAACGGCGGCATCGTCATGACGGCGTCCTCGTGGAGGAGCGCCGTCATCGCCGACATGTCGTACCCCTCGAAGGCCGCCACATAGCGCTCCAGGAGCTTCTGCTGCTCCTCGTCCAACGGGTCGGAGACCGCCGCCTCGGCACCTCGGTCGGCGCGCTCGGCGAGGGTCGCGCGGGCCCGCTGGAGCGCACTGTTCACCGAGGCGACCGAGGTGTCCAGCAGTTCGGCGACCTCGCTCGCCCTCCACGCCAGCACCTCGCGCAGGATCAGCACGGCCCGCTGCTTCGGCGGCAGTTGCTGGAGCGCGGCCATGAAGGCCAGCCGCACCGACTCCTTGGCGACGGCCGCCTCCGCCGGGTCCTCGACCGTGGGCAGCACGCGCGCGTCGGGCATGGGCTCCAGCCAGGTGTTGTCCGGACGGGGCGAGAGCGCCGCCCTGGCGAGGGGCGTGGACTCGGAGAGGTCCATCGGGCGGGCCCGCTTGTTGCCCGCGTTCAGCATGTCCAGACAGACGTTCGTCGCGATGCGGTACAGCCAGGACCGCAGACTGGAACGGCCCTCGAACTTGTCGTAGCTCCGCCAGGCGCGCACCAGGGTGTCCTGCACCGCGTCCTCCGCCTCGAAGGAGGAACCGAGCATGCGGTAGCAGTACCCCGTCAGCTCGACCCGGTGTTTCTCCAGCCTGGCGTCGAGATCGTCCACCGTCGCCGTACTGTCACTCATCGTCGTCCACCCACCCCTGTGGCCGTTCTGTCACGCGCCTGTGCGCCCCGGTACTTCGGAAGCTACCGCAGCCCACTGACAACGGCTCCCCGACTCGGCGAACCCGCAGGTCGGGCGGGTGGTGGTGAGGTGCCCCCGAAGGGGCACCCAGGGAGGAGAGCGCCTCAGTGCGCGGCGACCAGCGGCTGCCGGCGTGCCGCCCGGGTCCCGAACACCGTGATCGTCACGACGCCGAGCACCGCCAGGACGCCCACGCCGACCGTGCCCGCCCAGCCGCCCGCGTGGAACGCCACCGCGCCCACCGTGCTGCCCGCGCTGGAGCCGATGTAATAGGCGGACTGGTAGAGCGCCGAGGCCTGCGCGCGGCCGGTCGTCGCCGTCTTGCTGACCGCCGAGGACGCCACCGCGTGCCCGGCGAAGAAGCCCGCCGTGATCAGCACCAGACCCAGCAGCACCAGGAGGAGCGAGTCCGCGAGGGAGACCAGCAGGCCCAGGGCCGTGGTGCCGCCCGCCAGATACAGGGCCCCGCGCCGGCCCAGTCGGCCGACAAGCCGGCCCGCCGTCGACGCGGACACCGTGCCCACCAGATAGACCAGGAAGACCGAGCCGACGATGCCCTGCGGCAGCGAGAACGGTGCCTCGGTCAGCCGGTAGCCGATGACCGTGTACACACCGCCGAAGACGGTCATGAACAGCGCGCCGATGGCGTACAGGCGGCACAGCAGCGGGTCGGCCAGGTGATCGCGGACCGTGCGCGCCAGCACCCGCGGACGCAGCGAGCCCGGCGTGAAGTGCCTCGGCGCCGGCAGCAGCAGCCGGAAGGCGATCGCACAGGCCACCGCGACCGCCCCGATCACGCCGACCGCGACCCGCCAGCCCCACTCCTGCGCGACCCAGCCGGTGATGACCCGGCCGCTCATCCCGCCGACGCTGTTGCCCGCCACGAACAGGCCGATCGCCGTCACCAGGAACCGAGGCCGGACCTCCTCCGCGAGATACGCGGTGGCGGACGCCGGCAGACCGGCCAGCGCCGCCCCCTGGAGGCCCCGCAGCACCACCAGTGAGCCCAGCGAAGGCGCGAAGGGGACCAGCAGCCCCACGCTCACCGCGACCGCCAGCGAGCCGGTCATCACCGTACGGCGGCCGTAGCGCTCCGACAGGGCGCTCATCGGCAGCACGAACAGGGCCAGCCCACCGGTCGCCGCCGCCACCGTCCAGCTCGCGTCGCTCGCCGCGACCCCGAACTCACCGGAGATCAGCGGCAGCAGCGCCTGCGTGGAGTACAGCAGGGCGAAGGTCGCCACCCCGGCCAGGAAGAGGGCGAAGCTCATCCGGCGGTAACCGGGACCGCCCGGAGCCATCAGGGTGTCGGAGGGGGAGGCGGGGGAGGCGGCGGCGGGAACGGTCGGGACGCGCCCACGCTGGTGGACGCCCCGGTACTGGCGGGAGACATGCATCGAACGTACGGACCGCCCCGCTCATCCGTCCAATGCATGGAATCGCCATAATCGTTCCCATGGCGCATCAGCACAGGTCACAGGGTCAGCTGTCACCGTCCGGTGACACGGAAGACATCGTCACACTGCTCGCCCCGCGACTCGCGTACTTCGCGGGCGTCGCCCGCACCGAGCACGTCACGCGAGCCGCACAGGAGATGCAGGTCCCGCAGTCCACCCTGTCGCGGGCCATGGTCCGCCTCGAACAGGACCTCGGCGTCGACCTCTTCGCCCGCCGCGGCCGCACCGTCTCCCTCACGCCCGCCGGACGCACCTTCCTCACCTCCGTCGAACGCGCCCTCGCCGAGGTCGAGCGGGCCGCCGACGAGGTGCGCGCCGACGCCGACGCGGCCACCGGAAAGGTCGCCTTCGGCTTCCTGCACACGATGGGCGCCGAGACCGTCCCCGGCCTGATCCACGCCTTCCGCGCCGACCACCCCCGGGTCCGCTTCAGCCTCGTCCAGAACTACGGAGAGGCCATGCTGGAGCGGCTGCGCGCCGGTGAACTGGACCTGTGCCTGACCTCGCCCGTCCCGGACGCCCCCGACCTCGTCGGCCGCCGCCTCGACGAGCAGAAACTGCGCCTCGTCGTCCCCGCCGACCACCGCCTCGCCGCCCGCCGGCGCGTCCGCCTCGCCGAGGCCGCCGACGAGACCTTCGTGACCCTGGAACCCGGCTACGGTCTGCGCCGCATCACCGACGACCTCTGCCGGCAGGCCGGCTTCCGCCCGCGGATCGCCTTCGAGGGCGAGGAGGCGGAAACCCTGCGCGGCCTGGTCGCCGCGGGCCTGGGCGTGGCCCTGCTCCCACCTCCCGCCGTCCCCCGCCCCGGAGTGGTCGAACTGACGGTCACGGCCCCGAGAGCGGCCCGTGAGATCGGCGTCGCCTGGCTGGACGGCCACCCGGACACGCCCCCGGTGGCGGCCTTCAAGAAGTTCCTGCTGTCGAGAAGGGGCAACCTGCTGCCGTAGACAGGGCGCTCACTCGCCGCGCACCGCCCGCCGCCTACCGCCGCAACGACCGTCCGAACCCCGAAGCCAACGGCATCCGCAGCCCCAGGGGCGGCGGAGCCGCGAACGCGTCCTCGACCGGGCGGGAGAGCGCCTGCCCGAACAGTGCCCCCATCACGAAGTCCTCGCACAGGCACAGCACTTCGGCGCGGTGCTGATGCAACCCGTGTCCGTCGGAGTGCACTTCGAACCGGCACACGTCCCGGTTCGCCTTCTTCGCCCGCGCCGCCAGCCGGAACGACAGCTCCGGATCGGTCCGTTCGTCGTTGGTGCCGTGCACGATCAGCACCCGCCGTCCCGCCAACTGCTTCACCGGTTCGGGTGGCACCGCCACGTCCTCCTCCGGCAGCCAGGGGGCGACCGCCAGGACCGAGGTGACCGCCTCGTGGCCACCCGCGTGCAGCGCGGCCCGCCCGCCCATGTCGACCCCGGCCAGGCACACCGGGACGTCCCCGTAGCGCCGTACGATCTCGTCGGCCGCCCAGGAGGCGTCGGCGGCCAAGTGGGCCTCGCTGCCGTTCCAGCCGCGGTAGCGGTACTGCACGACATGCACGGCCAGGCCCTCCTCCCGCCCCGCGCGGGCGAGTTTGCGCCCGAGGGCGCGGACGGAGGCGCTCGGCCACAGCGGTGAGGGTCTGCGGGCGGAGACCTCCTCGCCCTCGGGGAGCAGCAGCACCGCCCCACTCACCGACTGCGGCTCCGGACCGATGGCCCTCCCCAGCCTGGCCGACCGAAGCGGCGTCGCTTGCTGTCCCATGACAGAACAGTGTCAGAAGCGCCGGTGTACTCCACCCGGCCGTGCGGTCACCGTTGCGTATCGACCGAGTTGACCGCCGAGCGATCTACGCGCGTAGGAGTTAGGGTGCGAAAATGACGAGCCAGAGCATCCAGAAGGGCGCCATCCCCAGCCCGGATCAGATCCGCCGGGCGCCCAAGGTTCTGCTGCACGACCATCTCGACGGCGGGCTGCGTCCCGGCACGATCGTCGACCTCGCCCGGGACGCCGGGTACACCCGGCTCCCCGAGGCCGACCCCGACAAGCTCGGGATCTGGTTCCGGGAGGCCGCCGACTCCGGGTCCCTGGAGCGGTACCTGGAGACCTTCTCCCACACCGTCGGCGTCATGCAGACCCGCGCGGCGCTGGTGCGGGTCGCCCGCGAGTGCGCCGAGGACCTCGCCGAGGACGGCGTCGTCTACGCCGAGGTGCGATACGCGCCCGAGCAGCATCTCGACGGCGGCCTCACCCTCGAGGAGGTCGTCGAGGCCGTCAACGAGGGCTTCCGGGAAGGCGAGCGGCTCGCCCGCGCCAACGGCCACCGGATCCGCGTCGGCGCCCTGCTCACCGCGATGCGGCACGCCGCCCGCGCGCTGGAGATCGCCGAACTCGCCAACCGCTACCGCGACCTGGGCGTGGTCGGCTTCGACATCGCCGGCGCGGAGGCGGGCTACCCGCCCACCCGGCATCTCGACGCCTTCGAGTACCTCAAGCGCGAGAACAACCACTTCACCATCCACGCGGGCGAGGCCTTCGGGCTGCCGTCCATCTGGCAGGCCCTCCAATGGTGCGGCGCCGACCGGCTCGGGCACGGCGTCCGCATCATCGACGACATCGAGGTCGCCGAGGACGGCTCGGTGAAGCTCGGACGGCTCGCCTCGTACGTCCGCGACAAGCGCATCCCGCTGGAGCTGTGCCCCAGCTCCAACCTCCAGACCGGGGCCGCCGCCTCGTACGCCGAGCATCCGATCGGACTGCTGCGGCGGCTGCACTTCCGGGCCACGGTCAATACGGACAACAGGCTCATGTCCGGCACCAATATGAGCCGGGAATTCGAGCACCTTGTCGACGCGTTCGGTTATGTGCTCGAAGATCTCCTGTGGTTCTCCGTCAATGCTATGAAGTCAGCATTCATCCCTTTCGATGAACGGCTGGCCATGATCAATGACGTGATCAAGCCCGGATATGCGGAACTGAAGTCCGAATGGCTGTTCCAGCAGACCGCCTCCACCAGCGGTTCCACGGACAACTGAGTCCGAATTTCCGATAATTCCGGCTCCGGGTGCGGACGGGTCTTCACGATCCGTCCGCATTTCGTTGTTTGCGGAGAGCGGCGTCCCGTGTTTACGGTCGTGGACCGCTCAGTTCCCCGTATTCGAGGACGCATTCATCATGAAGCAGTCTGCAGTCAAGACCCTCGGTGTCGCCGCCCTCGGCGCCGCCTTCGCCGCCGCCGGTGCGGGCGCCGCCAACGCCGCCCCGGCCGTCCCGGACGCCACCCAGACCCTGGACGGTGTCACCAGGACGCTGCCGGCGGAGAACGTCGCCCAGGCCCTGCCGGGCGCCGGGGACGCCCTCGCGCAGGCCCAGCCGGCGCTCGGCGCGGGTCTGACCGCCGTCCAGCCCGTTGCCGAGCAGTTGCTCGCCGAAGGCCCCACCGCCCCCGTCGCGGGTCTGCTCGGCGGTCTGCCGCTCCAGGGCCTGCCCACGCACGGGCTGCCGGTGAACGGGATCCCGCTCGGCTGAACCACCCCCGCACGTACGCCTCGCGCGCCCTTTTTCTCCGGGCGCGCCCCGACGGCGTCGCGCTCGCCAGCC
>NZ_MPOH02000019.1:233236-248976 GCF_001896135.2 Streptomyces phaeoluteigriseus | reverse complement strand
CTGCTCGTCGACCCCGGCACCCGGACGGACGTCATCCCGGCGCTGCGCAAGGCGTTCCCGCACGCGCACACCTTCCTCGGAGGGCAGGAAGATCCACAGCGCTATGTAGAGCAGGAACTGCGGGCCCGGCAGGAGGCAGGAGAGCAGGAAGATCACGCGCATGGTCGTGGCCGACGTACCGAAGCGGCGGGCCAGCGCGGCGCACACTCCGCCGATCATGCGGTCGTGGGTGGGGCGGGCGAGGCTGCTGGACATCTGCGGCTCCTCTTCCTGAGCGTCGGTCCGGGGTGGCCCTGGTGGCTCCCCTTTCTGACCACAACGCTACGGAGACGAAGCGGATGAAACGTCGCTCTACGGGGCGATACCGACCCTGGGAATCGTCGGGGTCAGACCCTGAGCCGGGTCCTCCAGGCCGACCGTGCGGCGATCCCGTCGCGCACCGCGCCGACCCACCCAGGCCCGTGCCGCCGGGACCAGCGCGGCGTGGACGAGGGCCACGCCCGCCGTGTTCAGCAGCACCGAGTCGATGTCGACCACGCGGCCGGGTACGTCCGTCTGGAGCAGGGCGATCGCCAGGGACAGCAGGGCGCCCGCGGTGGCCGTGCGGACCAGGGAGGCCAGCGGGGAGACGCTCAGTCTGCCGTGGGCCAGCGGGAGAAGGAGCCCCAGGGGGGCCAGCAGGGCCAGGTCCTCGCCGATGCGGCGGGCCGCCTCGGGCCAGCCCAGCCGTAGGTCGGCCCGGATGCCCGCGAAGGGGTGCAGGTTGGTGGGCATCACCCACGGGACGTCCAGGGGGCGCAGCGTGAGCCAGGCTACGAACAGGAGATGTGCGACCAGGAGGACACTCCCGGCCGCACGGATGCGGATCACGGCGCTGCCGCCGATGCCTTGACGCTGCACGCTCCCCTAGACGCGGGGGGTGGCGGGATCGGTTCCGGGGCGAGGGGGGAGGTGTGCGTCACTTGTGCGGCGGGGGCGGGGCGGGAGGCCCCGCGGGGTTCGGCGGAGGGGGCGTGCGGGCGAGTGGGTGGGGCGCGGGCGTGGCGGCACGACGCACCCGCCACGGCCCGCTCCCGTGGTTTCGCTGCTGTCCCTTTCGCGCGACCGGGGCGCGCCCGCGGTCAGTTGTCCGGGACTTCCGACGACGGGGGTTCTGCCGAGCCCGGACGGGAACGGACCTCGTCGGTGCATTCGTAGCGTCGGGGGCGGTCCGGGGCCGGGCCGCCCAGGACCACCGAGCCGTCGCCCTCCGCCGCCGCCGAGTCGGAGAAGGTACAGACGAGCTGGGCCAGGGCGTACGACGTCAGGTCGCCGGGGGAGGTGCTCAGACGCAGGGTGTCGTCGGGGTCCTCGGGGGCCGGGCCGCCCACCGTCATGCCGCCGCGTACGTCCGTGGTGTAGCCGGCCTCCTTCTCCGCGACGGAGGGGGAATCCGCCAGTTCGTCGAGCAGCCCCTGGGCCACCAGGACGCGGCGTGCGGTGTCCGCCGTGCCGTCGGGGACCCGTACGGCGCGGTCCACGGCGACCAGGGACGAGCCGCACAGAAGGAACACCTGGACCGGTACGCCTCTCGTGGGCCGGGTCGTCACCTCGGGGTCGGCGAGGGAGCAGTGCACCCGTGACGGTGCCGGGCCGAAGTCGGTCGGTACCTCGGTGGCCCGGATTCCGCAGCCGGCGAGCGGTGCGGCGAGAAGGGTGAGGGCGAGCAGAAGGCGTACACGGTCCCTCTTCACGAGGCGTCCCCCTTGTCCTTCTCGGACTGTTCCGCCAGTTCCGACGCGTCCCGTGGCAGGTGCAGGGTGAACACCGCGCCGCCGTCGGGGGAGTTGGCGGCCGTGAGCCTGCCGCCGTGGATGTGGGCGTTCTCCAGGGCGATGGAGAGGCCGAGGCCGCTGCCCTCGGAGCGGGGGCGGGAGGCGCTCGCCTTGTAGAAGCGGTCGAACACGTGCGGGAGGACGTCCTCGGGGATGCCGGGGCCGTGGTCGCTGACCGCGATGACCACCTCGTCGGCCGACTCCCGGATCGAGACGCGTACCGGTGAGCCGCCGTGCTTGAGCGCGTTGCCGATGAGGTTGGCCATGATGACGTCCAGGCGGCGGGGGTCGAGGCGGGCGTGGATGCCGCGGTCGGAGTCCAGGTCGACCGCGTCGAGCCAGGCGCGGGCGTCGATGCAGTGGGTGATCTGGTCGGCGACGTCGACGTCGTCCAGGACCAGGCGGGCCGTTCCGGCGTCGAAGCGGGTGACTTCCATCAGGTTCTCGACCAGGTCGCCCAGGCGTCGGGTCTCGCTGACCACCAGGCGGACCGCCGGTTCGATCATCGGGTCGATGCTGCCCGACTCCGCGTCCAGTTCCTCTTCCAGCACTTCGGTGACGGCGGTGATCGCGGTGAGAGGGGTGCGCAGTTCGTGGCTCATGTCCGCGACGAAACGGCGGGACGCGTCGTCGCGGGCCGCCATGTCCGCGACCCGCTTCTCCAGGGCCTCGGCCGTTCTGTTGAACGTGCGGGAGAGGTCGGCCAGTTCGTCCGTGCCCGACACCCGCAGCCGGGTGTCCAGCTTGCCCTCACCGAGACGGCGTGCGGCCACCCCGAGGCGGTGCACCGGCTTCAGTACGGTCGTGGCGGCGGCCTGCGCCAGCAGCGCGGCGCCGATCAGGGCGAGGCCGGTGGCGATCCCCAGGGACCAGGCGAGGGAGTTGAGATCCTTGGCCTCCGGTTCGAGGGACTTGCGTATGTAGCCGGTCGGGCCGCCGCCGATCAGCTTCGTGCCGGCCACCAGGTACGGCTTGCCGTCGTCGACGACCCGCTGCCAGTACAGGTGGTACGGCGAGCCGTTGCCGGCGGTGGTGTCCTGCTCCTTGGTGACGGCGGTGCGCAGGGACTCGGGCACGGCGTCCAGGGAGAAGCCGTTCAGGCCGCCGGAGTTGCCGTACACGGTCTTGCCGGTGGAGTCCTCACCGACGAGCAGCACGCTGAAGCGCTGGCTGCTGTTGGCCATCTGCCCGGCGGTGTGCTGGAGTTCGTCCTGCGAGGGGTGTTCGGGCAGCGAGCCCGCCCGGTTCTGCATCTCCTGCTCGAAGTCCCGCAGCACCGCGCCCTGGGTGCGCGTGAGGACGGCCTCGCGGTTGAGCCAGTACGCGATGCCCGACGCGGACACGGCGGCCGTCAGCGCCACCGCTCCGAAGACCACGACGAGCCGCAGCCGCAGGCTGGTGAAACGCAGCCGTGAAAGATGTCCCTTGCGCGCCGCGGACCAGCCGCGGCCCCCCCCTTGCCCTGGTGTCACTGAGGCGTGTCCAGGCGGTAGCCGACTCCGCGCACGGTGCGGATGAGCGTGGGCGAGGACGGGATGTCCTCGACCTTGGCGCGCAGGCGCTGCACACAGGCGTCCACCAGCCGGGAGTCGCCCAGGTAGTCGTGCTCCCAGACCAGCCGCAGCAACTGCTGCCGGGACAGCGCCTGACCCGGGCGCCGGCTCAGCTCCAGCAGCAGCCGCAGCTCGGTCGGGGTGAGCTGGAGGTCCTCGCCGTTCTTCGTCACGGTCATCGCCGCGCGGTCGATGACGAGGCTGCCGAAGGTCGCGGCGTCGTTCGACTCGCGCTCCCCGCGTCGCAGCACGGCCCGGATCCGGGCGTCCAGCACCCTTCCCTGCACCGGTTTGACGACGTAGTCGTCGGCGCCGGACTCCAGCCCGACCACCACGTCGATGTCGTCGTTGCGCGCGGTGAGGAGAATGATCGGCAGCTGGTCGGTGCGCCGGATACGACGGCACACCTCGAATCCGTCGATGCCGGGCAGCATCACGTCCAGCACGATCAGATCCGGCCGCTGCTCGCGCAGCAGCTTCAGACCGTCCTCACCGCTCGCAGCGGTCGCCACGCGGTGTCCCTGGCGCGTCAGTGAGAGCTCCAGGGCCGTACGGATGGCGTCGTCGTCCTCGATCAGCAACAGGGAAGGCACGGGCTCATTCTGGCCCATGGAGGGGCTGTCGTTCGACCCGTGGGTCGGGGCTCGGCGTCAGAGGTGTGTGGTTTCCGCGGCGCGCGCGGCGTGCGGGGGGTCGGAGACGTCCCGCGGGCGCCGATGCGAAGGCACGGTCCCGGTCCGGCCCACGACCCGCAGACCTGCTTGTTCGATCAGATCCGGCAACCCGTCGCGGATGCGCAGACCGAGGTGTTCGGCCAGATCGGAGAGGACCAGCCGGCCCTCGCCGCGGGCCGCAGACCGGCCGCCGGACCCCGCAGAAACTCCCGGAGCATCGCGCGTCCTCGTCGTGGACGCCCAGTTCGAGGGCGGACGTCGGCCGGGCGGGCAGCCACGGAGGGTTGCGGACGACGAGATCCGCCCGGCCCGGCGGACGGAGGCCGGGACCCGTCACCTCGCTGCCGGTCCAGGCCGAGCCGGTCGGCGTTGTCCCGTGCGCGGACCAGGGCGCGCGGGTCGGCGTCGGTCCCCGCGACCCGGCCCACGCCCCGGCGGGGCGGCACCGCCGCGAGCACCCCGGTGCCGGTGCCCAGGCCGAAGGCGACCGCCCCCGCCGGGGTCTCCCTGACCCGGGCGCGGATCGTGGAGCGGACGGAACCGGGGCCCGGCCGGTGCGGCGGGCGCGCGGATCGTGCGGAGATGGCCGCGTCCGTGTCCGCGTCCGTGTCCGCGTCGAGGCGCGGAGGCGGGAGTCGGACAACACCATGCCGGGGGTCGTCTCCCGACACCTCCACGCCGATCTGCGCCAAACCGAACGCCGACGGCTACCGGCAACTCCTGTGGACGATCTGTGGTGTCGCGGTGACGGACCCCTGTGACAGGTCTGTGACAGTCGACGGACACGGCGATGAAGTGGCGTGGGCAAGCTTCTCGGCATCAGGCAAGGGAGCAGGACGCCGAGCCGGTGACGACAGACCGAGACCACCGCAAGTCCACGACGGGGGGCGCGAGATGAACACGCTGCACAGCCTGAACACCAGCGCAGTGATCACGCGCCTGCACGACGTGAACCGGGGTTCGGAGAAGCCCGGTGCCGATGGGGGTCCGTCCCGCACGAGCGTGTTCGAGCGTGGGGGAGCGCGGGGGTGCGTCCGTGGCACCGGGCGTCAGCACACCGGGATCATGACGGTGGTCGACGCCCGCACGGGGGAGACGCCCGCCGCGACGGACGGGGGAGCCGCGTACAGGGAGGACTCGGGGGAGCGGCGCTCGCTGTCGGAGGCGGAGTTCACCGCCTACGTCAAGGAGCGCCGCGCCTCCCTGTACGCCACCGCCTACCACCTCACCGGTGACCGTTTCGAGGCCGAGGACCTGCTCCAGAGCGCGCTGTTCTCGACGTACCGGGCGTGGGAGCGGATCAGCGACAAGGCGGCCGTCGGCGGATACCTGCGGCGGACCATGACGAACCTGCACATCAGCGCGTGGCGCCGCCGCAAGCTGAACGAGTACCCGACCGAGGAGCTGCCGGAGACCGCCGGCGACACGGACGCGATGCGCGGCACCGAACTGCGCACGGTCCTGTGGCAGGCGCTGGCCCGGCTGCCCGAACTCCAGCGCACGATGCTGGTCCTGCGGTACTACGAGGGCCGCACCGACCCGGAGATCGCGGACATCCTCGGCATCAGTGTCGGCACGGTGAAGTCCAGCATCTGGCGGTCGCTCCGCCGGCTGCGTGAGGACGAGGTCCTCAGCTTCGGCCGTGACGAGGAAGACGCCTTCGGCGAGTTGGTCGCCTGAGGCGAACGGGGGATCCGGCTTCCGTTCGCGGAAGCCGGCGCACGGGGGAGCACGGGGAAGCGGTACCGGGGGGACCCGACGGGGGACGTCGGGGGAGCGGTACCGCGCACCCGCACGGGGGAAGCAACGGGGAAACGACGGGGGAAAGACGGGGGAAACAGGGGGGAGCACCAGAGGGAGCGGGGGCTGGAGGGCCGGGGGGGTCCGTCCAGCCCCGCTTTCACGTGTGTCCGAGGTGTGGCCCCGGGTGCATCGCCGTGTCCTGCGGGGGCTACGCCGCCGTACGGGCCGTCCGGGTGCGGTGGCCGGCCGCCGCGGAGGCCAGGCGGCCCATCGCCTCGTCGCGGTCGCAGGCGTGTGCGCCGAGCGCGGTCTGGCGGGCCACGATGGAGCGTTCGGCGCGCATCAGGCGCCAGCCGCGGCGCACCAGGAACGGCACCGACTTGCGGCCCTCCTTGAGATCCCGGAGGAAGCGGCGGCGGAACGTTCTCACCGGGCCGCGGCTCAGGCACAGCGCGTCGGCGAGGACACCCAGCTCCCGGCAGCGGTTCACGATCTCGGCGGCGAAGATGCCCTCCGCGATGAACAGCGGGGTGCGCCCGATCTCGACGCCCTCCTCGCCGGTGCGGGCGCTCAGCGAAAGGTCGTACACGGGTACCTGTGTACGACCCGTGCGGCACAGGTCGACGATCGCGGCGACGGCCGTGTCCGCGTCCCAGGACCCGGGGGCGTCCCAGTCGATGTCGGAGCTTCCCGCGACCAGCGGCAGCGTCGGGTCGTCGCCCTCCTTGTAGAAGTCGTCGAGGCGCAGCACCGGAAGGCCGGAGCGGGCCGCGAGGAGGGACTTGCCGGAGCCGGAGGGGCCGCAGAGCAGCACGACTCGCGTGGGTACGGGCGGATGGGAACTCACGGGACACCAGTCTGAGGCATCGGCGGGACCGGTTACGACCCCGCGGGTCGGCTTTGCAGCGCGCGTCACACCACAACTACCCTTCGTGTCGACCCGATTACCCAGTGCTCGAGAAGGTGGCTCAATCGATGGCCCGACACGCGTCCCCCCACAGCCTCACCGCCCAGCGCGCCCTCATGACCCTCGTGACCGCCGGAATGGCGCTGGGAGCCGGCGCGACCACGGCATCCGCGGACGACGCGGAGACGGCGATGGGCGTGCTGCACACCCGCCCGACCTCGCTCGGCGACGTGGACCCGCAGGCCGGCCTCCAGGCCCTGACCGGCACGGTCGGCCATGTCACCGGCCCGCTCGCCGGCCTCAAGCCCAACCCGCTCGCGGGCACCGGCGTCGACCCGCTCGACAACGGCGTCGGCACCCAGCTCGCCGACTTCCAGCCGCTCACCTCACAGGCCCTGACCGGCCCTGTGGCGCAGGCGCAGTCGATCGGGTCGATCCCCGTACTGGGGCAGGTGACGGGGCTGCTGGGCGCCAACTGAGGGCACGGCGGAGGGCCGCGGCCTCCCCGGACGGGGAGAGGGCGCGGCCCTCCGGCTTCTCGGGACGGCTCAGTAGGACGAGCCGGACGCGCCCAGTGAACCCGTCGGGTGCCAGACCGTCTTCGTCTCCAGGAACGCCGTCATGCGCTCGATGCCGGGCACCGCCCGCCAGTCGTCCACAGGCTGTGGACGAAGAACGCGCTTGAGGTTGTCGGCCGCCGCGATCTCCAGCTCCTTCGCCAGCACGTCGTCGGCGCCGGCCAGATCGATCGCGTTGACGTCCTGGTGGGAGGCCAGGGGCGCCGCGATCTCCGCCGTACGGCCCGACAGGACGTTGACCACGCCGCCGGGCAGGTCGGAGGTGGCCAGGACCTCGCCCAGGGACAGGGCGGGGAGCGGGGACCTCTCGCTGGCGATCACGATCGCCGTGTTGCCCGTGGCGATCACCGGGGCGATCACCGAGACCAGGCCCAGGAACGACGACTCCTGCGGCGCCAGGACCGTGACGACACCCGTCGGCTCCGGGGAGGACAGGTTGAAGTACGGGCCCGCCACCGGGTTGCCGCCGCCCACGACCTGGGCGATCTTGTCGGTCCAGCCCGCGTACCAGACCCAGCGGTCGATCGTGGCCTCGACCAGCTCGTTCGCCTTCGACTTGGACAGGCCCTCGGCGTCCGCGACCTCGTGGACGAACTGGCTCCTGCGGCCCTCCAGCATCTCGGCGACGCGGTAGAGGATCTGGCCCCGGTTGTAGGCCGTCGCGCCGGACCACGCGCCGAACGCCTTGCGCGCGGCGACGACCGCGTCACGCGCGTCCTTGCGGGAGGAGAGCGGCGCGTTCGCCAGCCACTTGCCCTTCGAGTCCGACACCTCGTACACCCGGCCGCTCTCGGAACGCGGGAACTTCCCGCCGACGTACAGCTTGTAGGTCTTGAAGACGCTCAGACGCTGCTGCTCGGACTTGTCAGACATCGAGGTACGCCTCCAGGCCGTGGCGGCCGCCCTCGCGGCCGAAGCCCGACTCCTTGTAACCGCCGAACGGCGAGGTGGGGTCGAACTTGTTGAACGTGTTGGACCAGACGACTCCGGCCCGGAGCTTGCTCGCCACCGCCAGGATGCGGGAGCCCTTCTCCGTCCAGATGCCCGCCGACAGGCCGTACGGCGTGTTGTTGGCCTTGGCGACGGCCTCGTCCGGGGTGCGGAACGTGAGGACCGACAGCACCGGGCCGAAGATCTCGTCACGGGCCACGGTGTGCGCCTGGGTGACGTTGGTGAACAGCGTCGGGGCGAACCAGAAGCCGGAGGTGGGGAGTTCGCACTCCGGGGACCAGCGCTCGGCGCCCTCCGCCTCGCCCCGCTCCACCAGCGTCGTGATGCGCGCGAGCTGCTCGGCGGAGTTGATCGCACCGATGTCGGTGTTCTTGTCCAGCGGGTCGCCCAGGCGGAGGGTGGAGAGCCTGCGCTTCAGCGAGTCCAGCAGCTCGTCGTGGATCGACTCCTGGACCAGCAGGCGCGAACCCGCGCAGCAGACCTGGCCCTGGTTGAAGAAGATGCCGCTGACGATGCCCTCGACGGCCTGGTCGATCGGGGCGTCGTCGAAGACGATGTTCGCGCCCTTGCCGCCGAGTTCGAGCGTGAGCTTCTTGCGGGTGCCGGCGACCGTCTTCGCGATCTCCTTGCCGACGGCCGTGGAGCCGGTGAAGGCGACCTTGTTCACGTCCGGGTGCGCGACCAGCGCGGCGCCCGCGTCGCCGTAGCCGGGAAGGATGTTGACGACGCCCTTGGGCAGACCCGCCTGGCGGCAGATGTCCGCGAAGAAGAGCGCCGACAGGGGGGTCGTCTCGGCGGGCTTGAGGACCACGGTGTTGCCCGTCGCCAGCGCCGGGGCGATCTTCCACGCCAGCATCAGCAGGGGGAAGTTCCAGGGGATGACCTGGCCCGCGACGCCCAGCGGGCGGGGGTCGGCGCCGAAGCCGGCGTGGTCGAGCTTGTCGGCCCAGCCCGCGTAGTAGAAGAAGTGCGCGGCGACGAGGGGAAGGTCCGCGTCACGGGTCTCCCGGATCGGCTTGCCGTTGTCCAGCGTCTCCAGGACGGCCAGCTCGCGGCTGCGCTCCTGGATGATGCGGGCGATCCGGAACAGGTACTTCGCGCGCTCCGAGCCGGGCAGCGCCGACCACTTCTCGAACGCCTTGCGGGCGGCCCGAACGGCACGGTCGACGTCCTCGGTGCCGGCCCGGGCGACCTCCGACAGCACCTCCTCGGACGACGGGGACACCGTCTTGAAGACCTTGCCGTCGGCGGCCTCGGTGAACTCGCCGTCGATGAACAGGCCGTAGGAGGGCGCGATGTCGACGACCGAGCGGGACTCGGGGGCCGGTGCGTACTCGAACAGAGAAGCCATGGTGATCAGTCCACCGTCACGTAGTCGGGGCCGGAGTAGCGGCCGGTGGCCAGCTTCTGACGCTGCATCAGCAGGTCGTTCAGCAGCGAGGAGGCGCCGAAGCGGAACCAGTGGTTGTCCAGCCAGTCCTCGCCCACGGTCTCGTTGACCAGGACCAGGAACTTGATGGCGTCCTTCGTGGTGCGGATGCCGCCGGCCGGCTTCACACCGACCTGCACGCCGGTCCGCGCGCGGAAGTCGCGGACCGCCTCCAGCATCAGGAGGGTGTTCGCGGGCGTCGCGTTCACCGCGACCTTGCCCGTGGACGTCTTGATGAAGTCCGCCCCGGCGAGCATGCCGAGCCAGCTGGCACGGCGGATGTTGTCGTACGTCGACAGCTCGCCCGTCTCGAAGATGACCTTCAGGCGGGCGCTCGTGCCGCAGGCCTCCTTCACGGCGGTGATCTCGTCGTACACCTTCAGGTACTTGCCCGCGAGGAACGCGCCGCGGTCGATGACCATGTCGATCTCGTCCGCGCCGGCGGCGACCGCGTCGCGGACGTCCGCCAGCTTCACGGGCAGTGCGGCGCGGCCGGCCGGGAAGGCGGTGGCGACGGACGCGACCTTGACGGACGAGCCGGCGACCGCCTCCTTCGCGGAGGCGACCATGTCCGGGTACACGCAGACCGCGGCGGTCGACGGGGTCGCGGGGTCGGTCGGGTCGGGGTGGACCGCCTTCGCGCCGAGCGCCCGGACCTTGCCCGGGGTGTCCGCGCCTTCCAGCGTCGTCAGGTCGACCATCGAGATGGCGAGGTCGATGGCGTACGCCTTCGCGGTCGTCTTGATGGAACGGGTGCCGAGGGCTGCGGCGCGCGCCTCCAGGCCGACCGTGTCGACGCCGGGGAGCCCGTGGAGGAAGTGGCGCAGCGTGGTGTCGGACGAGGCGACGTCCGGGAGGGGGGGTGCTGCGGTGGGTGCGTTGGTGGGCATGGTCACCAGACGAGCATATCTACGCGCGTAGCGGGTGTACAGCCCTCGGGGGTCTTCCGGGTGGCGGTGGGTGTGGTGACCCGGGCGCGGCCGGCCAGGTCGCGGCGGCCCGGGTCCAGGACTTCGCGGAGGGCCTCCGGGCCGCTCCCGCGAGCGAGACGGACACCGCCGTACCGGAGAGCACCGATCACAGCGACCACCGGAACCACCAGGGCCACGAAGGCGTCGAGATGCCCGCCGGCTTCGACGGCTGCGACCACTCCTACGGCACCATCAGCCAGTGCGTGCCGTGGACCTTCCCGAAGAAGCTGAACACCGTCGCCGAGCGCTGCGACTGGCTCGCGGAGAACGGCTACGGGACCGCCCTGAAGGTCTCCGGCCGCGACCGCCACGGCCTGGACCGCGTCAAGGACGGCATCGCCTGCGGAAAGGGTGACGTGACGAAGAAGCGGTCCTAGCCCGCGAACTCCCGAAGGGCGCGCTCCACGATGGCCTCCAGCTGCTCGTGGTGCGCGCCCTTCCAGTACGCCCGCCCGCACTCCCCGCACCGCGCGAACACGTCGTACGTCTTGCGCGTGCCGCCCTTCAGCTGGTCGGCGACCTCTTCCTTGGTGGCCTCGCGCAGGAGTCCGTTGCAGGCGGTGCAGCGCGTCCAGGGGCGCAGCTCGGGGGCGAACCGGCCGAGGACGTCGCGCAGTTGCTCCTCGGGGTTCGTGCTGTGGACGAAGGCGCCGGCCCACAGTTCCCGGCGGCGCAGCAGGCCGCGGTCGCGGCTCAGCATGACCCGCCGCTCGGCGGCCGAGCGGGCCGCGAGTGCCGGGTCGCCGATGTCGGCCGACTCGTACGCCGTGTCCACGCCGAGCAGCCGCAGCCGGCGGGCGAGGGTGCCGAGGTGGACGTCGAGGAGGAAGCGCAGGGGGGCGCCGGGCACCCGCTGGGGGCGGGTGACGGGGCGTACGCTCACCGACTCGCCGTCGGACGGGACGTGCGAGACCGGCACCTCGCGGCCGTCGACGTGCAGGGTGCCGACCTCCGTGAGGGGCACCCCTAGGGACTCGACGACGTGGCCGAGGGTCGAGACGCCGTCGACGGCGAGGGCGGTGGCGCCGGAGCGTCGGGCGGGCGGGACGAACACGGCCAGCTCGGGGGCGACTTCGACGCGGATCTCGGGTGGGTTCACCCGGTCAGGATGGCATGGGGCCACGGGGAGACCTCAGCGGTCCTCCTGTCCTGGGCCGTGCTCCAGGACGTCGAGCGCGCGGTCGACGACGGCGGTGAAGTCGCCCTGGTGGCCGTTCTCCGCCCAGTAGAGGGA
Organism: Streptomyces phaeoluteigriseus; assembly: GCF_001896135.2. Taxonomy (GTDB): domain Bacteria; phylum Actinomycetota; class Actinomycetes; order Streptomycetales; family Streptomycetaceae; genus Streptomyces; species Streptomyces phaeoluteigriseus. The sequence goes on along the minus strand of NZ_MPOH02000019.1, from coordinate 237,122 downwards.
GGCTTCCATCAGGCCGCCGATGAAGGACATCGCGTAGACGCGGACCTCCAGGCTGTCGGGGTCGCGGCCGGTGCGCTCGGCGAGCGCGGCGCAGATCAGGCGGCCGGTGACCGACATGCTCTCCATCATCCGCGAGCGCACGGCCGGGACCTCGGCCATCAGCCGGGTGCGCAGCCGCGCCACGTGCGGGTCCTCCTCGACGCCCACGCGGGCGGCGGCGAGCATCACGTCCCTGATGGTGTCCGGCCACGGCTCGTCGGCGGGCCGGGCTCGCAGTTCCTCCAGCAGGATCGGGTCGTACTCGTCCGTGAGGACGATGTCCTCCTTGGTGGGGAAGTAGCGGAAGACGGTCGACGCGGAGACCTCGGCCCGCTCGGCGATCTGTTCGACCGTCGTCGCCTCGTAGCCCTGCTCCTCGACCAGCGCGTACATCGCGGCACGGATGGCCTCGCGTGTCTTGATCTTCTTACGCTCGCGGAGCCCGAGCGGGGGGCGGTCGGCGGGGGAGAAGGGCAGGCGTGCGGCCGTCATGGTGGTCATTGTCGGCCATCCGTCGCCGGGGCGGCCAGGTCAGGGGCGGGGAGCGGGTCGGCGGTGGGGGGTCGGCCGCCGCGCACGCCGCCCGGTAGGAACGCGGCGGCCGGCAGGCCGGTGACGAGGGCGGCGAGAGCCACCAGTGACGGAGGTCAGGAGAAGTGGTGGCCACCACGAAATGGCAGTAACTGTCAAAAGCCTCTCGCTGTCGCGGGGCCGGCGCACGGAAAAGGGCCACGGCTCGAAAGCCGTGGCCCTTGGGTGAGCGGGATGGGGGCTATCCGTGCCGGTACGCCACCAGTGAGATGCCCACGTAGTGCGTGATGAACGCCGCCAGCGTGAAGGAGTGGAACACCTCGTGGAAGCCGAACCAGCGCGGTGAGGGGTTGGGGCGCTTGATGCCGTAGATCACGCCGCCCGCGCTGTAGAGGAGGCCGCCGGCGATCACCAGGACCAGCACGGCGATGCCGCCCGCGCGCATGAAGTCGGGCAGGAAGAAGACGGCCGCCCAGCCCATCGCGATGTAGCACGGGGTGTAGAGCCAGCGCGGGGCGCCGACCCAGAAGACACGGAAGACGATCCCCGCCGCCGCGGCCGCCCAGATGCCCCAGAGCAGCACCTCGCCCTTGCCGCCCGGCAGGAGCAGCATCGTCAGCGGCGTGTAGGTGCCGGCGATGATCAGGAAGATGTTGGCGTGATCCAGGCGGCGCAGGACGCCGTCCGTGCGGGGACTCCAGTCGCCCCGGTGGTACAGGGCGCTCACGCCGAACAGCAGGCAGGCGGTGAGGGCGAAGACGCCGCAGGCGATGCGGCCCCTGGTGGAGTCGGCGAGGGCGGTGAGCGCGATCCCCGCGACCAGGGCGGCGGGGAACATGCCCAGATGCAGCCAACCGCGCAGCTTCGGTTTGACCGGATGCGGCAGGGAGAGCGCGACGGGGCCGCGGCCGGCGGCCGGCGTGTCCGTGTGCGCGTCGGGGGCGGACGCAGTCATGCGTTCCATCGTACCTACGCAACCGTAAGTTACGGCTCGGCGGGGTGGGACGCAGGGTCGACGGTGGTCTGCATCTCACGCTCCCTGAGGGGTGCGGCAGAGGTCCGCGGACGACCACGTGGCGAGCCTCACGCCGCTCATCTGTGATGCCCTCTGGACAGATGCGCCCTTGCGTCGGATGATCAAATGAGTGCGGTCGGCACCGGATGAGCGCTCAGCAGCTCGCTGCGAAGCATCCGGGCCGCGGCCCCCACGGGGCAGACAAGGACAAAATCCCTCACCTAGGAGCGATCGTGGCGCGCGACATCGCGGCTCCCCCCGTCATCCCCACCCAGCACCAGGAACTGATCTCGTGGGTCAACGAGATCGCCGAACTGACGCAGCCGGACAGCGTGGTCTGGTGTGACGGATCCGAGGCCGAGTACCGGCGGCTGTGCGAGGAACTGGTCGAGAAGGGCACCTTCAGGAAACTCGACCCCGTCAAGCGCCCCGACTCCTACTACGCGGCATCCGACCCGACCGACGTCGCCCGGGTCGAGGACCGCACCTTCATCTGCTCCGAGAAGGAGGAGGACGCGGGCCCGACCAACCACTGGAAGGCCCCCGCCGAGATGCGGGAGATCTTCCAGGGTGACAAGGGCGTCTTCCGCGGCTCGATGAAGGGCCGGACGATGTACGTCGTCCCCTTCTGCATGGGCCCCCTCGGCTCGGACCTCTCCGCGATCGGCGTCGAGATCACCGACTCCGCCTACGTCGCCGTGTCCATGCGCACCATGACCCGCATGGGACAGCCCGTCCTCGACGAACTCGGCACCGACGGCTTCTTCGTGCGTGCGGTGCACACGCTCGGAGCGCCGCTGGCCGAGGGCGAGGCGGACGTGCCGTGGCCGTGCAACTCCACCAAGTACATCTCGCACTTCCCCGAGACCCGCGAGATCTGGTCCTACGGCTCCGGCTACGGCGGCAACGCCCTGCTCGGCAAGAAGTGCTACGCCCTGCGCATCGCCTCCGTCATGGCCCGTGACGAGGGCTGGCTGGCCGAGCACATGCTGATCCTCAAGCTGACCCCGCCGCAGGGCGAGTCGAAGTACGTCGCCGCCGCCTTCCCGAGCGCCTGCGGCAAGACCAACCTCGCCATGCTGGAGCCGACCACCCGCGGCTGGACCGTCGAGACCATCGGCGACGACATCGCGTGGATGCGGTTCGGCGAGGACGGCCGCCTGTACGCCATCAACCCCGAGGCCGGCTTCTTCGGCGTCGCGCCCGGCACCGGTGAGCACACCAACGCCAACGCGATGAAGACGCTGTGGGGCAACGCGGTCTTCACCAACGTCGCCCTCACCGACGACAACGACGTGTGGTGGGAGGGCATGACCGAGGAGCCGCCCGCCCACCTCACCGACTGGAAGGGCAACGACTGGACGCCGGAGTCGGCGACCCCGGCCGCCCACCCCAACGCCCGCTTCACCGTGCCCGCCGCGCAGTGCCCGATCATCGCGCCCGAGTGGGAGGACCCCAAGGGCGTGCCGATCTCGGCGATCCTCTTCGGCGGCCGGCGCGCCACCGCCGTACCGCTGGTGACGGAGTCCTTCGACTGGAACCACGGCGTCTTCCTCGGCGCCAACGTGGCCTCCGAGAAGACCGCAGCCGCCGAGGGCAAGGTCGGCGAGCTGCGCCGCGACCCCTTCGCCATGCTGCCGTTCTGCGGCTACAACATGGGCGACTACATGGGTCACTGGGTCGATGTCGCCAAGGGCAAGGACCAGGCGAAGCTCCCGAAGATCTACTACGTCAACTGGTTCCGCAAGGACGACGAGGGCAGGTTCGTCTGGCCCGGCTTCGGTGAGAACTCCCGCGTCCTGAAGTGGATCGTGGAGCGGCTGGAGGGCAGGGCCGAGGGCGTCGAGACCCCGATCGGCATCCTGCCGGCGCCGGGTTCCCTCGACACCGAGGGCCTCGACCTGGCGGAGAAGGACCTCGACTTCCTCCTCACGGTCGACAAGGAGATCTGGCGCGAGGAGGCCTCCCTGATCCCCGAGCACCTCGACACCTTCGGCGACCACACGCCGAAGGAGCTGTGGGACGAGTACCGCGCACTGGTGCGGCGCCTGGGCTGAACCAGCCCCCGAGAACGCCGCGGCCGGTTCCGATTGAGCCCTGACCAGCGATGTCGTCACGGCCGGCCGCGGTGACAGCACCACAGACCGGCGAGGCCCCGCACAACGGCGTGGGGGGCCCTGGGCCTGTCGTCGCCCACCCGTCGGCCCCGACGGGACGGGCGGCGGCAGGCCTTCGCCCGTGCAGGCCCCTGCACCGGGGGCCCTAGCCCGTGCGAAGGCCCCCCGCGCCGGGGGGGCCTTC
>NZ_MPOH02000019.1:213226-233136 GCF_001896135.2 Streptomyces phaeoluteigriseus | reverse complement strand
CTGCTGAAGGACGTGCACACCGCCGAACTCCTGCGGGGCATACGGGTGGTGGCGGCCGGGGACAGCGTGCTCGCCCCAGCCCGTGCCCCCCCCCGCACCGGGAACCCGCTACCGTGAGCGGTCCTCCAGATACCGGGTGTGCGACTCCTGCCGCCGCGCCTCCGTCTCGCGCAGCCCTGCGGCCAGCCGCTCCGCCTCCTCGTGCAGCAGTGTCAACTGCCGCTCCAGGTGCCGCTCCGGCGGTTCCTGGCCGGGCGCGAGCCGTGTCCACCAGCGGGTCCGCACGAACGTGTCGACCGCCTCCGGAACGTCCTGGCGCACCGCCCGGGACAGCGCGTGCAGCCCCTCCGGGTCCTGGGCGAGGATCTCGGTGACCCAGCCGGGGTCCAGCAACGCGGTCAGCAGCCCGGTCAGTTCGGTGAGCCGGCCCCCCGCCGCGGGCGGCAGATCGACGTCCGCCAGATAGGCCTTCAGCCGGTCGAAGTCGGCCCGTACCTCTTCGAGCTGCGCCGACGGGTCCGGGAAGTCCGGCAGGGCGGGCCGCTCAGGCGGCGCGATCAGCGCGCCCGCGCCGTACAGACCGGCGACCACGACGGGCCAGTACGTCCCCGCCACGCCCGTGAAGGTCAGCACCAGGCCGGCCAGCCCGCACGCGCTGCCCGCGATGTTCTTGCGGGACTCCAGGTAGCCCATGAACCTACTGGTAGCCACGGATCTCCTCGAAGGCGCCGTCCAGCGAGCCCTGCTGGGCGTCGAAGAGGCGGCCGCCGGTCAGCTCGGCGATGTGCTCCAGTTCCTCGCGGTCGGAGTCGCCGAAGAGGATGGGGAACACGGGGATGTCCTGGCGGTCCCCGGACAGCTCGCGGTAGAACGCGTCGAAGTCCTCGGCGTCCGCGCCCGCGGTGTTCTCGCCGTCCGTCATCAGCACGATCGACGTGAACGTGTCCTTGCCGGTGCCGAGACGGTCGTACGCCTTCTCCAGCGAGGTGAAGATCGCGGTCTCGCCCTCGGCCTCCAGGCCCTTGGTGTCGTCGCGGATCGCGGCGAGGCCCTCGTCCGGGTCGGCGGGGTCGACGACGTGCGTGCGCACGCTCTTCACGTCCGAGCCGAACGGCATCAGCGTGACCTCCTCCCGGTCGCGGAAGTCGCCGGTGAGGTCGGTGAGCGCCGTCTTCAGCCGGCTGAGGCGGTCGCCCTCCATCGAGCCGGAGGTGTCGAGGACGTACACGGTCCGCGAGGGGCGGCGCAGTTCGTTCTCGTAGGCGTCGAGCAGGCCGTCGGCGACGGAACGGCTGCCGGGGAAGGGCAGTTCGCGCCGCCGGCCGGTGTCCAGGCCTGCCGCGGGCGGCACCGAGGCGACGACCGGGCGGCGGTGGGTGCGGTCGGTGATCAGCCGCTGGACGGGGTCCGTGCACAGTGCCTCGGTCACCCGGCGCACGTTCTCGCGGGTCGTCGTGTCCGTCGAGGCGAGGGAGGAGAGCGGGTAGTCGGCGGTGACGACGCCGTCCTTCGGGCGGATCACGGTCAGGCCCGGGATGCCCTTGAGGACCGACTCGTAGTTGAGCAGCGCGTCGACGTCACCGCGGCGGGCGTACGCGCTCGCCAGCCAGCCCGAGGAGCCCGAGGTCAGCTTCTGCCCCTTGAAGAACTCCTTCAGCCGCGGCCCGGCCTTCGCCACGTCCGCGTCGGTGAGCGCGGACTGGGCGCCGGAGAGCGCCGAGGCGACCGAGACCAGCGTGGAGAAACCGGAGTTGGAGCGGGCCGGGTCGGTCATGCCGTAGGTGAGCCGGCCGTCCTGGACCGCCTGGTCGATCTGCGACCAGGTGACCTCCGCCGGCTTCCAGCCCAGCTTCGCGGCCGTGGCGGTGCGGACGCCGATGGCGACCGGGCTGGACATGACGGGCGTCTCCGAGACGACCTTCTCCGCCGCGTCCGGGCGCAGCCGCAGGTAGTCGTTGGAGGACAGCCATACGGCGTCGTAGCGGCCGTCGGCCTTGCCGGTGGCCAGCAGGTCCACGGCGTCGAGGGTGCCCATGTAGGTGGGCCGGAGCGTGACGCCGGTGTCCTTCCCGACCCGCTCGAAGACCGGGGTCATGTCGCTGAGTTCGCTGGAAGCCAGGACCCGCAGGGTGCCCGGCCGCGGGGCGGTCCCGTCGTCCTCGCCGTCCGTGCCGTCGTGCTGCGTGGAGCAGGCCGTGGCCGCGAGCAGGGCGAAGGAGGCGAGGACGGCGGCCAGGGGTCGTCTCATCCGAGGCCACCCTCCAGCGCGCCCTGCTTGCGGCTGCGGTCCAGATACGCGCTCGCGTGCTGGAGTTCGGACGTCAGGTTCTCCACCGTCACCGCCATCGCCTCGGTGGCCTGGACCTTGTAGCTGTCGATGGCGTCGAGGGTGCGGTAGATCTGCTGGAACGCGGTCCGCAGGGTCTCGGCCCCGACCGCCGGGTCGGCGGCGATGCGCTGGATCTCCCCGCTCTGGGTCGCGAGCATCTCCGCGTTGCCCCGGATCAGGTCCTCGGTGGTCCCGCGCAGGGCGTTGACCTGCTCGACGACCTTCTTCTGGTTGTCCAGCGCGGAGGCCAGCAGTACGGAGATCCGCAGCGCCGACACGGTCGTCGTGGCCGCCCGGTCGACGCCCTTGATCAGTTCCTCGTTGTTGCGGCGTACGACGTCCATGGCGAGGTAGCCCTGCGCGCACACCGCGAGCTGGGTCAGCAGGTCCTGGTGCTTCTGCCGGACCGGGAAGAGGACGTCGGCGCGCAGGGTGTCGGCCTGCGCGGGGTCGGTGGCCTCGACGCCGGTGAGGTGCCGCCCGACGGCGTCGTCCAGGGCCTCGGTCAGGACCACGTACTCCTGGAGCTTGCCCATGGTCTCCCACAGGCGGACCCGCTCGGTCTGCAACGAGGCGTTGTCGCGGCGCAGTTCGTCCTGGCCGCCACGGAGCGAGCCGACGATCTTGTTGAGGGTGCCCTGCGCGGAGGCGTACTTGGCGACGTGGTCGCGCAGCTTGTTGCCGCCGGGCAGCCGGGAGAGGAACCTGCGGCCCTTGTTCGCGGACAGGTCCCGCGGGTCCAGGTCCTCGACCACGCGCCGCAGTTCCACGAGCGAGCCCGCCACCTTCGACTGGGCGTCCCCGCCCTTGTCGGGCAGGCTGCGCACGGTCCGCTCCAGCATCCGGTTGGACTGCGAGGTCGCGCTGCGCATCTCGCCCGCGCCCAGCGCGGTGATCTCGCCGACCTTGCCGGCGAACTCGGGGGAGCGGGCGTCCAGGGCGGCCAGGCCGTCGACGTAGGCGGCGGCCTTCGCGGCCATGTCGGTACGGACCGCGTCGTCGACCGGGACGAGTCCGCCGGCCTTCTCCTGCGGTACGGCCGTGACGGCTTCCGGCGGGGTGAGGGTGAAGTCGTTCTCGTTGCTGCTCACTTGGTGTGTCCCCCTTATCCGCGCGCCCGCCGCGCCAGCTCGTGCAACACCGCGGAGGTGGGCACGGGGGCCTGGCGGACGCCGGTCAGCTGCTGCTTGAGATGGGCGGTGCGGCTCTCGGTGGCCGCCGCGAACTCGGCGAGGTCGCCCTGCGGACGGAAGCCGTGCCGCACGGCCAGCTTGCGCAACCCCGGGTCGGCGCCCAGGAGTTCACCGACGGCTCTGCCCCGCTCGGTCAGCGGTACGACGGTGTGGTCGCTGTTGACCGTGGTGTCCGGGTAGAGGACGACCACGTCGCCGGGGTTCGCCTGCTCGTCGAGGAGGGCGGCCACCTGGGACTCGTAGACGAGGACGAGGGGATTGCCGGCGCCGCTGACGAAGTCCCGGAAGGCCGCGTCGGTGCTGGACTGCTGGGCGCCCTGCACGCTGACCAGTTTGCGCAGCAGCGGGGCGGCCCTGTCGACCTCGGCGTCGCTCGCGACCACCTTGCCGCCGTTGGCGACGTAGGAGGCGGCGGCCAGGTAGAGGGCGCCGGAGTTGGAGGTCTGCGGGTCGGTGCTGGAGATGTAGAGGGTGCCGGTCAGCTCCCCGTACACCGCGGCGCCCCTGAGCTGCTGCCAGGTGCGGTCGTCTTTGGCCGCGTCGAGGTAGGCGGCCATGTCCAGGGTGCCGCGGCTCTTCCCGTCGAGCGTGGCCAAACGGTTCCCGGCGAGCACCTCGGCGGCCCCGCGGTGGGCCACGACGACGAGGGGCGAGTAGAACGGGCGGGGGAGGGTCCCCGTGACCTCGTACTTGGCGGCGAGTTCGGCCGCGGGCGCCTGGCTGGACGGGAAGGCGAGGTCGAATCCCTTGAGGTCCAGCCCCTCCATGGCCCAGGACCCGGAGGTCTCGGCCTTCACGGTGTAGCCCTTGGCGGCGAGGGCCTTCACCACGTCCGGATCGGCGAAGAAAGCGGCCTTCTCCGATCCGATGACCATCCGCACGGTCTTCGTTGCCGTGCCTGTCTCCTCGTTGTCCCGGCCTGCGACGACGGCGGCCACCACGCCACCGATCAGCAGCACCGCGAGGACGATTCCTGCGATACGTCTCACGCCCGGAGCGTGCTCCCGGAATCACACGTTCCCGGGTGCCCCGGATGAACGGGGAGTGAAGGAGCGGACCCGGAACGCAACGGGAACCGGCCGTTCCTGTTACGGCCGGTGCGGCGCCGCGAGTCCGGCTCGGTCCGCGCCGTCCCCGGCCTTGCCGTAGCGGCGGAAGTCGGCGGTCTCCACGGTCCACGCGCCGAACGGGACCTTGTCGCCGTAGATGTACGGGTCCTTGCGCGTGTAGCGGCCCTTGCAGGGCTCCGAGTGCACTTCGACGGTGCCGGTGCGCGGATCGACGATCAGGTGGTGCGGGATGCCCATGGCGGGGTAGTCGGCGAGCTTCTCGATGTAGTCGTTGTTCGGGTTGGACGGCGAGATGATCTCTACGACGGCGAGCACCTGTGTGGCGTCGACGGCGAGGCCCTCTTCGTCAAGGGCCTCTTCGGGGATGACGGCGGCGTCGGGGAGGCGCATGCGGCCGATTCCGGGGTGCTCGATCTCAGGGCCGTTCGCGCAGATGTATCCCGGGTGGGTGACGGGAAGCTGTGCGTCCAGCTGCTTGCAGATGCGGCGGATCGTGCCCGCGTGACGCTTCGACGGGCGCCTCATGGCCAGTACCGGGCCGGAGGGGCCGATCTCGACGCTCCAAGCTCCTTCGAGGTGCTCGGCGTAGGCCCCGAGTTCCTCGGCGATCGCGCGCATCTTCGCGTACTCCATACCCATGCGCTCAGGGTACGGAGATGTGGCGCCCGGTCCGCGCGTCGCTGCGGGTGCACGCGGACCGGGGCCGTTCGGGGGACCCGGTGGGGTCAGGCGGTGGCGGCCAGGGTGTCGGCCGCCAGGGCCGCGGCGTGGGCGTCCATGCGCTCCGCCGCCAGGATCGCCGCCGCCGTGTCGGCGCGGGACGCCGCGACCGCCGTGTCGGCGCGGGGACGCCGCGAGACCAGGGGCGCGTCCCGCGAGGGCGTGGGCCCGGCGGTGCAGGGCCGCGGAGCGGGTCGGGCCGGTGGTCGTGGCGCGGGCCGGCGGCGTGCCGCCCCGCAGCCGGGCGACCTGGCGCGCGAGGCCTTCGGCCGCGGTGTCCAGGTCGGTGGAGGGGGCCTGGGCGCGCAGTTCGTCGGTGACGGCCAGCAGTGCCGCGAGATGACTCGCGAGCTGGATGTCCAACTCCTCCTCGCGCGTGCGGTGGGGGAAGTCGGAGGTGCCGGCCATCGTGCTGTGGACCGACTTGGTGCGGATCGGTTCGTACATGAGATGGCCTCCCGAGTGCTTGCAGGAAACCATCCTAGCTTGGAATTCGTCTAAAGTTGAGTCGATCTTAGAGCCGCTTAGAGCCGGACCCGGGACTTGCCGGGCGTGGCCGTCAGGGCTGGCCGTAGCCGTCCAGGAAGCGCCCGATCCGCCCGACCGCGTCCCGCAGATCCGTCACCGTCGGCAGCGTGACCACCCGGAAGTGGTCGGGTTCCGGCCAGTTGAAGCCGGTGCCCTGGACGACCATGATCTTCTCCTGGCGCAGCAGGTCGAGGACCATCCGCCGATCGTCCTTGATCTTGAAGACCGTCGGGTCCAGGCGGGGGAAGAGGTACAGCGCCCCCTTCGGACGGACGCACGTCACGCCCGGGATCTGCGTCAGCAGCTCGTACGCCGTGTCCATCTGCTCCTTGAGCCGCCCGCCCGGCAGCACCAGCTCGTTGATCGTCTGCCGCCCGCTGAGCGCGGCCACGACCCCGTGCTGACCCGGCATGTTCGCGCACAGGCGCATGTTCGCCAGGATCGTCAGACCCTCGATGTAGGAGTCGGCGTGGGCGCGCGGCCCGGAGATCGACATCCAGCCGACCCGGTACCCGGCCACCCGGTACGCCTTCGACATGCCGTTGAAGGTGAGGGTGAGCAGGTCCGGCGCGACCTTCGCGGTCGGGATGTGCGTGGCGCCGTCGTAGAGGATCTTGTCGTAGATCTCGTCCGAGCAGACCAGCAGGTTGTGCCGGCGGGCGATGTCGGTCAGACCCCGGATCATCGCCTCGTCGTACACCGCGCCCGTCGGGTTGTTCGGGTTGATGACGACGATCGCCTTGGTGCGGTCGGTGACCTTGCGCTCGACGTCCGCGAGGTCCGGCATCCAGTCGGACTGCTCGTCGCAGCGGTAGTGCACGGCGGTGCCGCCGGACAGGGACACGGCGGCGGTCCACAGGGGGTAGTCGGGCGCCGGGACGAGGACCTCGTCGCCGTCGTCCAGCAGGCCCTGCATCGCCATCACGATCAGCTCGGACACGCCGTTGCCGATGAAGACGTGCTCGACGTCCGTCTCGATGCCCAGCGTCTGGTTGTGCATGACCACCGCGCGGCGCGCGGCCAGCAGGCCCTTGGCGTCGCCGTAGCCGTGCGCCGAGGAGACGTTGCGCAGTATGTCCTCGAGGATCTCCGGCGGGCAGTCGAAGCCGAACGCGGCCGGGTTCCCGGTGTTCAGCTTGAGGATGCGGTGCCCTGCCGCCTCCAGGCGCATCGCCTCCTCGAGAACCGGGCCCCGGATCTCGTAACAGACGTTGCTGAGCTTGGTCGACTGGATCACCTGCATGTCTGGGAGCTTACGGCCCGGTAACGCCCCTCGGGGCGTGTTTTCCGCCACGTGAGACGCCGGGTTTGCCACGATATCGCCGCCCGCTGTCCCGGAGGCCCCCACGTCTCTACAATCCCCGGCCATGTCCAGGCCAGGTGAGAGCGCCAACCGTCCGGTTCGGCCGAACGTGTATCTCCCGTACGTCGAGGCCGACCCGCCGCCGTACGAGGCGTACCGGGATCCGGCCGCGGCGCACGGGTGGGAGAACGCCTACGACGAGACCAGCGAGCTGCCTCGCATCGCCGAGGCGCGGGCCCCGCACGAGTACGACCCGGAGGTCACCGGCGGGCGCGCGGACCGGCGGCGGGCCGCCCGCAGGCCCCGGCGCGCGGTCACCGCCCTCGGCGCGGTGGGCGTCGTCTCGGTGGCCGCGCTGGTCGCCGGCTTCGCCTTCACCTCATCGTCGGACGACACGGAGAAGGGCCGGCCGGAGGGCACCCGCTCGGCCGCGGCGCCGGACTCGGCCGGGGGCGGTAGCGGTGGGGGCGGCGGGGAGACGGAGTCCCCGTCCCTCCCCCCTGAGACGGATGCCGGGCGGCCCGCCGCGGCCGGGACGTCGCCCACCGGCGCGGAGTCCACGCCCTCGCCGACCGCCACGGCCTCCAGGCCGCCGACCACATCCCCTTCGGCCACTCCCACGGCCAGCTCCACCCCCTCCGAGACCGGCTCGCGCCGGCGACCGACTCGGGCAAAGGAGCCCCCAAGGGACGGGGCAAACGGCCCCGGTAGGCGGGGACGGGGCGAACGGCCCCGGTAGGTCGGGACGCGAGAACGACACGACGCCCTGAGGCACGCACGCCTGCGAAATGCGCCGGGCAGCTCCCACCGGCCCGTGCCGACTCCCTGCCGGCTGCCTGCTGGTCCAGGCCGGTGTGCCTCGTCGGCTCGTGCCGGCCCTCGGCTCGCGCTCCGTCGTCCCGGACTGCCCCGGCCCGGTCGCCGCACGACCCGCCCACGGCGCACAGACCGGCGGGCACGCCACCGGAGCCGGCTCGACCCGTGGCCGCCCGTCATCTGTCCCGGCTGCCTCCGCCGGCCTCTCGTCCTGTCCGTCGGCCACCGCTGCCGGCGGCTGAAAAGTGATCCTTGCCCTCCCCTCCCCCTGCGCTAACAATGCGCATGACAAAAAGGTGTGCGTGATCCATCGCGTGTGTCACAGCAGCGGCGGCCGGAAGATCTCCGGTCGCCTTGTCGTCAGAGGGGACCCCCCACATGAGAAAGCCTCTCGTCGCCGCGCTCATCGCCCTGGCCATCGCCGGGGCCGGTGCGCGCCCGCGGTCGCGCGCCCGTGAGCGAGGCGCCGGCAGCCGTGAGCAAGGCTTCGACGCCGGCGGTCGCGGACACGAAGGCGGTCGCGTCGCCGACCCTCCAGGCCGTCACCCTGGCCGGGACCGTCGCGCTGAGCAACTGTTCCGGCTCCCTGGTCCGCTTCCCGAACTCGCTCGACACCGACCCGGCACTGGTCCTCAGCAACGGCCACTGCCTGGAGACGGGATTCCCGGCGCCGGGCCAGGTCATCGTCAACCGGGCCTCCAGCCGCACCTTCGGGCTGCTCAACTCCGCCGGTACCCGGGTCGCCACCCTGCGCGCCAGCAAGATCGCCTACGCGACGATGACCGACACGGACGCCTCGGTCTACCAGCTCACCAGCACGTACGCGACGATCCGCAGTTCGTACGGCATCAGCGCGCTCACCGTGCAGGACACGCACCCCACCGCCGGCACCGCGATCACCGTCGCCTCCGGCTACTGGAAGCGGCTGTACAGCTGCAACGTCGACGCGTTCGTGTACCGCCTCAAGGAGGGCGACTGGACCTGGAAGGACTCGGTCCGTTACACCTCCGCCTGCCAGACCATCGGCGGCACCTCCGGCTCGCCGGTGATCGACCAGGCCACCGGCAAGGTCGTCGCCGTCAACAACACCGGCAACGAGGACGGCCAGTCCTGCACGGTGAACAACCCGTGCGAGGTCGACGCGAGCGGCAACGTCACCGTCCGCCAGGGCATCAACTACGCCCAGCAGACCTACCAGTTCCCGGCCTGCTTCACGACCCGCAACCAGCTCAACCTGAGCGCCGCCGGGTGCGTCCTGCCCAAGCCGTAGCGCCACGCGGAGGGGCGGTCCGTCACCCGGCCACGGGACCGCGGCGGACCGCCCGCCCCGCCAGTACGTCCGTCCGCCGGCCGTCCTCGATGACGAACCGGCCGTCGACCAGGACGTACGGGATGCCGGTGGGCGGCGTGCGCGGCGCGTCGTAGGTCGAGCCCGCGGCCACCGTCCGCGGGTCGAACAACACCAGGTCCGCCCGGTGGCCCTCGCGGATCAGGCCCCGGTCGGGCAGGCGCAGTCGGGCCGCCGGGCGGCCGGTGAGGCGGGCGACGCACTCCTCCAGCGACAGGACGCCCAACTCCCGCACGTACTGCCCGAGATACCGCGGGAAGGTGCCGTACGCGCGCGGGTGGGGCTTGGTGCCCTGGAGGATGCCGTCCGAGCCGCCGGTGTGGACGCGGTGGCGCATGATCGCGCGCACGTTCTCCTCGTGGCCGACGTGCTGGAGGATCGCCGGGGCGAGCCGGTCCTCGACCAGGAGCCGGCGGGCGGTCGCCCAGGGCGCCTCGCCGCGCAGCGCCGCCGATTCCCGCACCGTACGGCCGACGTACTCGCCGAGTCCGGCGCCGCCGACGCCGGAGATCTCGATGGTGTCCCAGTCGACCGGCACGCCGTGGCAGCCGTCCGAGCCCAGGGCCTCCAGCTCGTGGCGGATCCGCTCGGCGGTCCCGTCGTCCGTCAGCCGCCGCAGGGTCTCCTCCGGGCCGCCCTCGCTCGCCCAGCTCGGCAGCAGGGCCACCAGGGTGGTGCAGCCGGCGGTGTAGGGATACGTGTCGAGGGTGAGGTCGGCCCCGGCGGCCAGCGCCTCGTCCAGCAGGGCCAGCAGCTCGGGTGCCCGGCCCTCGTTCACGCCGAAGTTCATGGTGGCGTGGGCGAGATGGAGCGGGCAGCCGGCCTGCCGGGACAGCTCCACCATCTCCGCGTACGCCTCCAGGGCTCCCGCGCCGTAGGAGCGGTGGTGCGGGCAGTAGTAGCCGCCGTACGAGGCCACCACCCGGCACAGTTCGGTCAGTTCGGCGTTCTTGGCGTACATGCCGGGCGTGTAGGTCAGCCCGGAGGACATGCCGACCGCGCCCTGCTCCAGTCCCTCGGCGACCAGTTGCCGCATCCGGTCCAGCTCGGCGGGGGTCGCCTCGCGGTCGTCCCAGCCGACGACGAGCGCGCGGACCGTGCCCTGGGGGATGAGGTAGGCGGCGTTGACGGCGATACCGCGGTCCAGGCGGTCGAGGTACTCGCCCACCGACCGCCAGTCGAAGTCGATGTCCTCGCCCGAGCCGTTCCACCCGGCGATGGACCGGCGCACTCCGTCGAGCGTGCGGTCGTCGACCGGCGCGTACGACAGGCCGTCCTGGCCCAGCACCTCCAGCGTCACGCCCTGCGCGGCCTTCGCGCTGTGGTCCGGGTCGCGCAGCAGGGCGAGGTCGCTGTGGGCGTGCATGTCGATGAAGCCGGGGGACAGGACGAGTCCCTCGGCGTCCAGTTCGCGGACCGCCTTCGGGCGCTGGCAGCCGGCGGCCGCCGCCTCCTTGACGATCGAGACGATCCTGCCGCCGTCGACCACCACGTCGGCGCGGTAGGAGTCCGCACCCGTGCCGTCGACGACGTCCGCGTCCCGGATGACGAGATCTTCCACGACCGAACCTCCCAGAAGAACGTGACGAGCAGAAGAACGTGAGGACCAGAAGGCCGTACGGACTAGAAGAACGTGCGGATGTAGTCGACGACCGTGCCGTCCGCCTCCGCCAGCGGGATCAGCTGCCACTTGTCGAAGGACGTGCACGGGTGGGACAGCCCGAGGCCGACCCAGTCGCCCACCTCGAGGTCCGCGTCCGGGTCCGTCCGCAGCCAGGCGTGCTGGTCGGACAGGGCGGTCACCTCGATGCCGGCCGCCGCCCGCTCGACGCCGTCCCGCCGGACCACCTGGGCGAAGGGCAGGTCGAGGTCGTAGGCGGCGTCCCGCTTGCCGGCGTTCACGAAGGCCTGCTCGGCGGACGGCCGGGACACCACCTGCGCCCAGAGGCGGAACGCCGGTTCCAGGGCGCCCTCCTCGGGGACACGGTTGAACGGCGTGATCTTGCGGTAGTGGCCGTCGTCGTGCGAGACGTAGGCGCCGGAGCGGAGCAACTTCAGGACGGGCGCGGAGAGTTCGGGAATACCGGCGAAGACGTCGGCGACCGCGTCGAACCAGGCGCTGCCACCCGCGCTCACGACGATCTCCGTCACGCCCGCGAACCGCCCCGCCTTGTCGAAGTCCACGGCCAGCGCCACCAGTCGGCGCAGCCAGGCGTGCACGCGCTCCGGGTCGGCCCCCGGCACCTCGCCCTCGTACCCCGCGACGCCCACCAGCCGCAGGGCCGGCGCCGCGGCCACCGCGTCCGCGACCGCCGCGCACTCCGCCTCCGTGCGGACCCCCGTGCGGGCGCCCTCGCCCGCGGCCAGTTCGACGACCACGTCCAGCGGGCGGGCCGCCCCGCGCAGGGCCGCGTCCATCAGCTCCACGCCGCGCACGGAGTCGACGTAGCAGACGAAGGAGAAGGAGGGGTCGGCGGCCAGTTCCGCCGCGGTCCAGCGCAGGGCCGCCGGGTCGACCAGCTCGTTCGCCAGGAAGACCCGCCGGACGCCGTACGCCCGCGCCACGCGGACCTGGTGGGGGACGGCGAGGGTGATGCCCCAGGCGCCGTGCTCGATCTGCCGCCGGAACAGCCGTGGCGCCATGGAGGTCTTGCCGTGCGGGGCGAAGGCGAGGCCGTGGCGGCTCGCGTACGTCTCCATGAGCCGCAGGTTGTGGTCCAGGCGCTCCGCGGACAGGGCGAGGACGGGCGCGCTGAAACCGCCGGTGAAAAGGTTGCGGCGCTGGGCGGCCAGTTCGCCGACCGACAGACCGTCGGCGTCCGGCGGGAGGCCCTTGAAACGGTGGTCGACGCGCTCCTCGGCGAGCCGCGCGAGCGCGTCGGTTCCGGGATCCAGGGCCATGCGAGCCTCCTGAAGTGATGTGTTGCGTCATGTGCAACGCTCATTGCGTATGTCGCTAACCGCTGTCTAACATCTCGGCCAACGCGAGGTCAACGGAGCCGACCCGCACACCGACCAGGGAGCAGCGACGATCGTGACCGCCACCGGACCCCGCAACGCCCCCGACGTCGTGGACGTCGTCGCGCTCGGCGAGTCCATGGTCACCTTCCTGCCCTCCCGACCCGGCCGCCTCGCCGACGTCCCCTCCTTCGACCGGGCCATCGGCGGCGCCGAGTCCAACGTCGCCTGCGTGCTGGCCGCCGCCGGCCACTCGGCCCGATGGATCAGCAGCGTCGGCGCCGACGGGTTCGGCGACCACCTCGTCGAGACGATCGGGGCGTACGGCGTCGACGTCACGGCCGTCCGGCGCGACCCCGCGCGGCCGACGGGCGTGTACTTCCGCACCGCCGGGGACCGGGCGACCGACGCCCACGAGGTGGCGTACTACCGGGCCGGGTCGGCGGCCTCCGCGATGACCGCGGGGAACGTCGACCTCACCGCCGCGCGGGCCGGACGCGTCCTGCACCTCACCGGGATCACCGCCGCCCTCTCCGGGGAGTGCCGCGGACTCCTCCACGAGCTGACCGCGCCCCGCCCCGGCCGGCCGCTCGTCTCCTTCGACGTCAACCACCGTCCCGGACTCTGGCCGGACGACGACGACCCACGCGTCCTGCTGGAACTCGCCCGCGGCGCCGACCTCGTGTTCGTCGGGGCGGACGAGGCGGAGGAGGCGTGGGGCCTGCACGGGACCGAGGCCGTCCGCCGCGCCCTGCCCGGCCCCGCCACGCTCGTCGTCAAGCAGGGCGGACACGGCGTCACCGTGTTCGACGCCGGCCACGTCACCTTCGTGCCCGCCCCGCGCGTCGACGTCGTCGCCGCCGTCGGCGCGGGGGACGCCTTCGCCGCGGGCTTCCTCTCCGCGACCCTGCGCGCACTGCCCATGAAGGCCCGCCTCCGCCACGGCCACCTCTGGGCCGCCGCCGCCCTCACCGCCCCCGGCGACCTCGCCGTACCCCCGCCCGCCACCGCCCCCCCTCGCCGTGCCCCCGCCCGCCCGGCGCCCGGCCACCGCCCCTCGTGGAGCGGCCGCGCCGCGCCCCGCCTGGATCGCACACGCCGACCGCCTCGCCGCCCTCGACGACGGCGCGTGGGGGAGACTTCGACTCGGCCCCGGCTGGACGCAAGCCGCGGCGGCCACCGAGGAGGTACCCACCCCATGAGCCAGACCGTCGACCGCGCCCTGAGCATCCTGCCGCTGCTCGCCGAGGGCCCCGCCGATCTCGGACAGGTCGCCGACCGCCTCGGCGTCCACAAGTCCACCGCCCTGCGGCTGCTGCGGACCCTGCACGAGCACGGGCTCGTCTACCGCCAGTCCGACCAGCGCTACCGGCTCGGCGCCCGCCTTTTCGCGCTCGCCCAGGAGGCCATGGAGAACCTCGACATCCGCGAGATCGCCCACCCCCACCTGGCCCGGCTCAACGAACGCTGCGGACACACCGTGCACCTCGCCGTGTACGAGGAGGGCGAGGTCCTCTACATCGACAAGGTGGAGAGCCGCTACCCGGTGCGGATGTACTCGCGGATCGGCAAGCCGGTCGCCATCACCGTCGCCGCTGTCGCCAAGCTGCTCCTGGCCGACCTGCCCGAGCCGGAGCGGCGCACGATCGCCGAGCGGCTCGAATACCCCCTCTACACGGCCCGTTCCACCCCCAACCCGCCTGCTTTCCTGCGGGAGTTGACGAAGGTGCGCGAACAGGGCTGGGCCACCGACCTCGGCGGCCACGAGGAGTCCATCAACTGCGTCGCCGCACCGATCCGCGGTGCCGACGGCCGGGTGGTCGCCGCGATGTCGGTCTCCGCGCCGAACGTCGTCGTCACCGCCGACGAACTCCTCACCCTCCTCCCGCAGGTGCGCCGCACGGCGGACGACATCAGCGGCGAGTACTCCGGCAGGACCTCAGCGAAGGACACCGTACGACCATGACCGACAAGATCGCGCTCACGCCCAGCACCCACACCACTCCGCCCGCGAAGTTCTCGCACGGAGTGCGGAAGGGCAACATCCTCCAGGTGGCCGGCCAGGTCGGCTTCCTGCCCGCCGAGGAGGGCGAGCCCCCCACACCGGCCGGCCCCACCCTGCGCGAGCAGACCCTCCAGACCCTCGCCAACGTCAAGGCGATCCTGGAGGAGGGCGGCGCGAGCTGGGACGACGTGATGATGATCCGCGTCTATCTGACCGACGTGGACCACTTCGCCGAGATGAACGACCTCTACAACGCCTACTTCGAGGAGCAGGCGCTCACCGCCCCGCCCGCCGCCCGCACGACGGTCTACGTCGGCCTCCCCGCCGGCCTCCTCATCGAGATCGACGCGCTCGCCGTCCTGGGCTGAGCCCGCTCCTCCGACGGCCCGCCGACTCCCGCACGCACCAGCCGACTCCCGCACGCACCAGATCCGCACGCCGTACGACGGCACGGCGACCCCCCGGTCCGGGGGCGCGCCGTGCCGCGATCCGCCCTGCCCGAAAGCTCCATGTTCTTACGCAGAGGACCCCCGAATGCCCCTCCCCCGCTCCCCTCGCGGCCGCCGCCGAAGCCCCACCCCACACCGGCGGACTGCTCCTGCTCATCGACGGCACGGCCGGACTGCTCACGGTCGCCGCCCTCGGCATCGCCCTCCTGCTCGTCCTGATCATCAAGGTCAGGCTCCAGCCGTTCGTCGCCCTGCTCGCCGTCTCCATAGCCGTCGGCCTGTCGGCCGGACTGTCCGTCACCGAACTCTTCGGCACCGTCCAGCGCTCGGACGCCGTCTCCACCATCGAGTCCGGCATGGGCGGCATCCTCGGCCACGTCGCGATCATCATCGGCCTCGGCACCATGCTCGGCGCGGTCCTCGAGGTCAGCGGCGGCGCCGAGGTCCTGGCCTCCCGGCTCCTCAACCTCTTCGGTGAGAAGCGGGCACCCCTCGCGATGGGCATGACCGGCCTCATCTTCGGCATCCCCGTCTTCTTCGACGTCGGCATCTTCGTCCTCGCGCCGATCGTCTACGCCGCCGCCAGGCGCAGCGGCAAGTCGATCCTGCTGTACTGCCTCCCCCTGCTCGCCGGCCTGTCGATGACCCACGCCTTCCTGCCCCCGCACCCCGGCCCGGTGGCCGCCGCCGGACTCCTCCACGTCGACCTCGGCTGGGTCATCCTCATGGGCGTCGTGTGCGGCATCCCCGCGGTGCTGGCCGCGTGGGCGTACTCCGCGTGGATCGGGCGCCGCCTCTTCGTCGCCGTACCGCAGGACATGGTCGAGGCGGCGGCGGAGGCCCGGTCGGCCGTCGTCGAGGAGCAGCGGACGCAGGGCGTCGTCCCGCGCGAGGACCCGGTACCGCTGGGCACGGTCCTCGGCATCATCGGTACGCCGCTGGTGCTGATCCTCGCGGCCACGTTCTCCTCGATCGCCCTGGACCCCTCCACCACGCGCTCGGTGATCGAGTTCTTCGGCAGCCCGTTCGTGGCCCTCACGATCGCCCTGCTCCTCGCCTACTACCTGCTCGGCATCCGGCGCGGCTGGTCCCGCAAGTCCCTGGAGACCGTCTCCACGGCCTCGTTGAAGCCGGTCGGAAACATCCTGCTGGTCGTCGGCGCGGGCGGCGTCTTCGGCGCCGTGCTGAAGGCGAGCGGGGTCGCGCAGGCCCTTTCGGACACCTTCAACGACGTGGGTCTGCCGGTGCTGGTGCTGTCGTACCTGATCTCGGTGGTCCTGCGGGTCGCCCAGGGCTCGGCGACGGTGGCGATCGTGACGACCGCGGGCATCGTGGCGCCGCTGCTCGCCGAGGGGGACCACTCGCAGGCCTTCGTCGCCCTCGTCATCATGGCCATCTCGGCCGGCTCGATCTTCGCCTCGCACGTCAACGACGGCGGCTTCTGGATGGTCGCCAAGTACTTCGGGATCAGCGAGCGGGACACCCTCAGGACGTGGACCGTGCTGGAGACGGTGCTGTCGGTCGTCGGGTTCGTCGTGGCGGCCGTATTGAGCCTGTTCGTCTAGGGCCTGTCGTTTGGATCACGCCGCAGACGCGGGGCCCGGCACGCACATCTGCCGCGTTGTCGTCACACGCCGACGCTCCGCGTCGACTCCCTCCTCCGCCTCGCGGCCGCACGCACCAGGCCCCGCTCACCGCGCTGAACAGCACCGTTGGTTTCCTGCGGCCTGATCCAAACGACAGGCCCCAGCCGCGGTCACTCGCTCGCGTGTAGGCGTCTCATAACGAAGTGGGGGGCTGACTGTGTCCGGCACAGGATCTTCGACCATACTGCCCGCTGTGGAGCAGCGTATAGGTTCGAGCAGCCAGCCCCTGGAGGGCGCCGGATTCGATCCGGCATTCATCCCCGGGCTCACCTCGCCCGTGACCGCGGAGGCGAAGGACGCGAAGCCGAAGGACGCGAAGCCGGGAGCCGCGAAGCCGGAGGACGACTCGGAGGGCGACGCGGCGGACACCGCCGGGCACGCCTCGGACAGCCGATCGGCGGCGGCGGCCGACGAGTCGGAGGGCGCGGAGTCGGAGGACTCCGAGTCCGGGGAGCCTTCGGACGGTCCCGTCTTCGAGGCCGCCGACCGCCGGGCGCGGATCGTCGCCGACGCCCGGGGCGTCCGCCTCCGCCTCGACGAGGAGGAGTGCGAGTTCCGTTGGGAGGAGATCGGCGCGATCGAGACGGAAGTCCCGCGGTTCGGGAAGCGGTTGACCATCACGGTGCACACCCCTGACCGCCGCTGGTACCCGATCGAGATCGAGGCGACGGCCAGGGGCCGCTTCAAGGAGTGGGACGAGCAGCTGGACGCCGTTCTCGACGCCTACTTCGACGACGAGGCCGACGCCGACGGCAAGGCCGACGAGGCCGACGCCGACTAGCGGGCGCCGACTAGCGGGCGCCGCCGACCGCTAGCCGCAGTACTGCGCCTGCTTTCCGATGGACCGGTACATGCAGTCCGAGTTCTCCAGCAGTTGCAGCACCGCGTCCTTGTTGCGCGCGGTCTCCCGCTCGATGACCTCGTCGGGCGGGTAGAAACCGCCGCCGCCCGACGAGCCCGGGTACATCTCGAAGGTGTACGCGAAGATCTTGTGCGTGCCCCAGAGGTAGTCGTCGATCGACCCGTCCGTGATGTACAGGTCGCTCGCCTGCTCCGGGGTGTACCCGTTGCTCGCGGCCATCGAACGGCCGACCGTGGCGAAGGCGTTGCGGTCGTCCGCGGTCATGCCGGTGGTCGTGTCCGCCGAGGTGTATCCGAAGGGCCACAGCACCAGTTCGCTGTACGTGTGGAAGTCGATGCCGGCCTTGATCTGCTGGACGCCGCCCACGACCCGGCTGCGCACGAAGTTCGCGACCACCTTCACCTCGGGCGCCGACTCGGGCGCCGTGCCCCGGTACGTCTCGGAGGACGGCGAGCCCGAGGAGCCGCCACAGCAGCCCCACCGGTAGGCCCAGTTGCGGTTCATGTCCGTACCGACCGCCGTGGAACCGGAGTTGGGCTGGCGGTTCTTGCGCCATGACCGGTAGGCGCCGGTGGCGACGTCGTACTCGCCGCCGTCGGGGTTGAGGTCGGGCACGATCCAGATCTCCCGGTTGTTGACCATGTTGGTGACCCGGGAGTCGGTGCCGTAACCGGCGCCCAGCTCGCGGATCAGGTACAGGGCCATCTCCACCGTCAGGTGCTCACGGGCGTGCTGATGGTGCGTGAACAGCACCTCGGGCTCGGCCTCGTCGGTGCCGACGTTGTCGCTGATCTTGATGGCGACGATGTTCCGGCCCTGGTAGGAGGTGCCGATCACCCGCTTGCTGATGATGTTCGGGTAGGCCGCGACGCGCTGGTCGATCTCCGCGTTCATCTCGGCGTAGTTGTGGTAGCGCGCGTCGGCGGACGGGAAGTCGTAGAGCCGCACCTCTCCCTCGGCGGTGCGGTCCGGGGCGGCGCCCAGCGGGGCGACCTCGTAGCCCTGCGCGCGCAGCTTCCTGATCTGGTCCGCGCGGCCGGAGACGACGACGGTCTCCTCGTCGGCCTCGTCGACGCTCACCCCGGACCCGGCGATCGCGGTGCGCATCTGGGCCGTGCTGTGATGGACGTGGATCTCGTACTGGCGGATGTCGTCGGCGGAAGCCGCAGGCTTCGCGGCGCTGCCGGCCGCCGCGTTCGTGGCCGTCGCCGAGATCGGCGCGGCGAGGGCGAGGGCCATCAGGGCGGCCAGCGCGGCGGTTCGTCTGCCGCTGCGGCCGGGGCCGCGGGTGCCTGCGCCGCGTGTGCGGAGTCGCATGGGTTCTCCTCGGTTCTCCAGAAGTCCGGGATCGCCGGACACGTGGGGGATGGAGCGGGGACGGAACTGTGTGCCGGCTGTGCTCGGCATGCGGGGTGCCGCTCATCGTCGGGGTATGACATGGTCAGGTCAAGGGCGACCAAGGCGCCGAGTGGCCGGAATCGTACGGAGCGACCGCGCGGGGGAGGAGGGCCGTCGCGCCGAGGGCGGCCGCGCAGTGTACGCGTGACCAGCCCTCAGAAGGCGGACCCGGGCAAAGTGCACCCGCGGGTGTGAGTCGCGCGTGCATATATGTACGCCCCGGGGAAGGCTGAGGGTCCGCGCACAAGAGGAGTCCGGCCCTCCGGCTCCTTCGAGGAACCCACCCCCAGAGGACTGGCTGATCATGGGCGGATCAGCGCCGAGCCGGGACGGCCACCTGCCGGTGGAGACGACCAGCTTCGTCGATCGGCGCGGCGAACTGGCCGAAGGACACGAGCTGTTGGCGCGCGCCCGGCTGGTGACCCTGACCGGCCCCGGCGGCGTCGGCAAGACCCGGCTTGCCGGGCGGATCGCGTCGCGCGTCGCCCGCGCCTTCCCCGACGGCGTGCGCTTCGTGCACCTCTCCGGCCTGTACGATCCCGAACTCGTCCCGCTCGCCGTCGCCGACGTGCTCGGCCTGCACGACCACTCCGCCCGCCCGGCACTCGACGCCCTCGTGGAACGCCTCCGGGACCGGCGGCTGCTCCTCGTCGTCGACAACTGCGAGCATCTGCTGCCCGCCTGCGCCGCGCTGGCGGGCGCGCTGCTGCACGGCACCACCGGCGTCCGGATCCTCGCCACCAGCCGGCACCGGCTCGGCCTCACCGAGGAACACCTGATGGACGTACGGCCGTTGCCCGTCCCCGATCCGGACGGCGACCTCTCCGCCGCCGACGGCTACCCGGCCCTCGCCCTGTTCGCCGACCGGGCCGCCGCAGTCGTCCCCGGCTTCCGCCTCACCGCCGCGAACCGGGCGTCCGTGGCCCGCCTCTGCCGCCGCCTCGACGGCCTCCCGCTCGCCATCGAACTGGCCGCCGTGCGGATGCGCGTCCTCGACGCCGACCAGCTCCTGGCCCGCCTCGACGACCGCTACCGCCTCCTCAGCGCGGGCAGCCCCACGGCCGCCCCCCGTCACCGGACCCTGCGGGCGGCGGTCGCCTGGTCCCACGAACTGTGCGGGGAGGTGGAACAGGGGGTGTGGGCCCGCCTGTCGGTCCTCCCGGCAAGCTTCGACCTGGAGACGGCGGAGGCGGTGTGCGGGGACGCGGACGCGGGGGAGCGGCCGGGAGGGGGGCCCGGTGAACCCCCCGAGGGCTCCACCCCCGGACCCCCGACCTCTCCCCAC
>NZ_MPOH02000019.1:173267-213126 GCF_001896135.2 Streptomyces phaeoluteigriseus | reverse complement strand
CCGCAGGCCCCGTGCCCCGCACACCCCGGCAGACCGCCGGGCCTCGCGCCCGCGCCGCACGTCCCACCCCCGCACATCCCGCCCCCGAGCCCGGCGCCCCGTCGGACGCCGTCCGCCTCACCCGTCGCGAGGCACAGGTGGCCGAACTGGTCGCCGAGGGCCTCGCCAACCAGCAGATCGCCGACCGCCTGGTGATCGCCCGCCGCACGGCCGAGGGCCATGTGGAGCGCATCCTCAGCAAGCTCGGTTTCAGCAACCGCAGTCAGATCGCCGCCTGGGTGACGGCCCAGCGGTGAGGCGACGCGCCAGGCAACGCCATGTCGCACAGCAGTGTCGAACCCGAACGCAACCCGCATCCGAACCCGCCAGAACCGAGGGGACCGCCCGATGACCGTCCGAACCACCGCTCCGCCCCGGAGGGCGTTCGACCACCGTATGACCGCCCCCGGCACGGACGAGGCGTTCCTCGCCGCCGCCCTGCCCTTCCTCGCCGAGGGCCTCGCCGCCGCCGACGAGCCCCCGCCGGTGGCCATCGTCGCCCCCGCCAAACTCGACGCCCTGCGCGACGCCCTCGGCAGCGACGCCGAGGCCGTCACCCTCGTCCCGCACACCGACTGGTACACCGGCTCCGCCGCCAACGCCGTGGCCCGCGCCGCCGGTCACCTCGCCGCGCACGCCGGCCCCGACGGCCGTGTCCACCTCCTCATGGAACCGGTGTGGAACGGCCGGGCCGGCCGCTCCCCGCGCGAGAGCGCCGAGTGGCTCCGCTACGAGGCCCTCGCCAACCTGCTGTTCGCCCCCACGTCCACCACCGCCCTGTGCGTCTACGACACCCGCACCACAGCGCCGGACCTCGTCGCGGCGGCCCGCCGCGCCCACCCCGACAGCGGCGCGTACGAGGACCCGCTCCGGCTGGCGGCCGAACTGGACGCGGTCCCCCTGCCCCGCCCCCCGGTCGACGCCCGGCCCCTCCCGGCGCCCACCACGGACACGGTCCGCTCCTGGGCGGCGGGGCAGGGCCTCGGCGCCGCCGACGCGGAACTCTTCGCACAGGCGGTGACGGAAGCGGCCTCCCTGGCCCCCGTCACCTCCACCCTCCTGTGGGGCGCAGCCCCGCCTGCGTCTGCGAACTGCGCCTCTCCGACCGCCTGGACGACCCCCTGGCCGGCTTCGTCCCCCCGCCCAGCATCACCCCGTCCCCCGGCCAGGGCCTGTGGTTCACCCGCCAGGTCTGCTCCTACGTCGACCTCCGCCCGACCCGGGAAGGCACGGCCGTACGCCTCCAGTACGGGTGATCCCCGACATCTACGGGCATCACCGGCTATCCACAGGTATTCGCAGGTATCAGGAGCTATCCACAGGTACGGAAACAGGTAGTCCTCCCCGTGTACGGGTCGTCGGGGCAGGTCATGGTGGAGGCATGCTGCAACTCTCCGGGGGGCGCCTCCCTGACCCCGACTCCCCGTACGGCGCCTGCCCCCAACCGCCCCTGGGCGCGGGCCACTGGAGTGTCGAGTACGACCCCCGGCCGTCCGCCGTCGGTGAGGCACGCTCGCAGGTGCGCCGGCAGTTGGAGGACTGGGGGCTGGCCGAGCCCGAGGACCTGGTCGACACCGCCGTACTGCTCGTCAGCGAACTCGCCACCAACGCCCTGCTGCACTCCGCGAGCCACTACCGGCTGACGCTGTCCGCGGCGCACGGCGTGCTGCGCTGCGAGGTGACCGACACCGGCCGCCGTACCCCGCAGGTGCTCCAGGCGGGCTCCGCGGAGAGCGGCCGGGGAATGTTCCTGGTGGAGGCGCTCGCCCGGCGCTGGGGCTGCCACCAGGACGGTCCGGGCAAGACCGTGTGGTTCGAACTGGCCACGTGTGCGTGCGACTGACGCTCGGCCGCGGCGGGTCCGGTACCCCGGGCGCGCGCGACACCCGCGTACGCCCTCTTGTCGGCTCCGGCTGCTTCCGGTTTCTTGATTCCTATGGCGGACACCACGGGTAACCCCACTGACACCGAGGCATCATCCGGCGGCAACCACCCATCCCCCCGCAAGTCCAGCTGGCGCCACATCGGGCCCGGCATCGTCGTCGCCGCGACCGGCGTCGGCGCCGGCGACCTGGTCGCCACCCTCATCGCCGGCAGCAACTTCGGCTACACGCTGCTGTGGGCCGCGGTCCTCGGCTGCCTGGTCAAGATCTCCCTCGCTGAGGCGGCCGGCCGCTGGCATCTGTCCACCGGCCGCACCCTGTTCGACGGCTGGGCGAGCATCGGCCGCTGGACGACGTACTTCTTCCTCGTCTACGTCGTCGTCTGGGGCTTCGTCTACGGCGCGGCGGCGATGTCGTCCAGCGCGCTGCCCCTCCAGGCCCTGTTCCCGGATGTGATGGACCTGGAGTGGTGGGCCATCGCCTGCGGGCTGGTGGGTCTGGTGTTCGTCTGGTTCAACAAGTACGCGGTCTTCGAGAAGGTCATGACGGTCCTGGTGGGCGTCATGTTCGTGGTGACCGTCTACCTCGCGATCCGGGTGACGCCGAACATCGCCGACGCCGTGGCCGGTCTGCTGCCCGTCCTGCCCGACGAGAAGGACTCGATCCTCAACACCCTCGGCCTGGTCGGCGGCGTCGGCGGCACCATCACCCTGGCGGCCTACGGGTACTGGGTCAACGCCAAGGGCTGGACGGACACCGGCTGGATGAAGGTGATGCGGCTCGACAACCGCGTCGCCTACATCACCACCGGCGTCTTCGTCGTCTCCATGCTGTTCGTCGGTGCCGAGCTGCTGCACTCCGCGAACGTGGCGATCGCCAGTGGCGACAAGGGACTCGTCCAGCTCAGCGACATCCTGGAGGCGGAGTACGGCACGGCCACCGCCAAGTTCTTCCTCATCGGCTTCTTCGCCACCTCCTTCACCTCCCTGATCGGCGTCTGGCACGGCGTGAGCCTGATGTTCGCCGACTTCGTCGCCCGCTACCGCGGCAGCGCGAGGGCCACGGGCGCCGAGGTCGCCTCCGGCCGGCGGGAACGCTCCTGGCCGTTCCGCCTCTACCTGCTGTGGCTGACCTTCCCGCCGATGATCCTGCTCTTCCAGGGCCAGCCCTTCCGCCTGATCATCCTGTACGGCGTCCTGGGCGCCGCCTTCCTGCCGTTCCTCGCCCTGACCCTGATCTGGCTGCTCAACTCCGCCCGCACGCCCAGCGAATGGCGCAACGGCCGGCTCAGCAACGGGATGCTCGCGACGGCCGGGCTGCTGTTCCTGGTGCTGTGCGTGAAGCAGATCTGGGACCAGCCGTGGTCGGAGTTCTTCTAGTCGCACACCCGCCGAGAGCGAAAGCTTGAGTCTCGCAACAAATTGCTTTTCGCAAGTACCTCTCCTGGGCTGCTGTTCCCCAGGAGAGGTACAGCCCCGTGACCGTGACCGCGCTCGACGACAGGACCGCGCTCGTCCTCATCGACCTCCAGGCCGGCACCCTCGCCGCGCCCGCCAAGCCCCACCCGGCGGCCGACGTGGTGGCCCGCGCCGCCGAACTCGCCGACGCGTTCCGTGCCACCGGCGCCCCCGTGGTCCTCGTACGCATGGCGACGTCGCCCGACGGCGCCGACGCGACCCCCGGCCGCACCGAGGCGGCCCGCCTGGCCGGCGGCCGCTCCCGCCCGTACGACCTGGGTCCCGTCGCCGAACCGCTCACCGGCCACGACGGCGACATCCTCGTCACCAAGCGGACCTGGGGCCCCTTCCACGGCACCGACCTCGACCTCCAGCTGCGCCGCCGGGGTGTCACCCAGATCGTGCCGGCCGGCATCGCGACCAGCCTGGGCGTCGAGTCCACCGCCCGCGCCGCCCACGAGCACGGCTACCACGTCACCTTCGCGGTCGACACGATGACCGACATCGACGAGGACGCCCACCGGCACAGCGTGTCGTACCTCTTCCCGCTGCTCGGCGAGCCCGGCACGGCCAAGGCGACCCTCGACCTGTCGGCCGCCCGCCGACGCCGGGGCCGGCCGCTCGAAGCAAGGCGCCGCACCCGCCGACGCCGGGGCCGGCCGCGATCGGCGGACGGCCCCGGCGGTCGTGCCGGTCGCCGGTCAGGCGCCCAGCAGCTCCCACTGCGGGCTGAGCGCGATCTTCCGCAACTGGGCCATGGTGAGGGCCGGTTCGGGGCGGGTCGCGGCCGTCGTCTGGCTCCCCGAGTTGAAGGCGCTGATCACGACCCGCATCCCGTGCGCGCGCATCGTGTCCACGGTCCACATCACGACGCCCTCGCCGCCCTTCTCCCCGGGCCCCTGCCGCGTCGCGACGCGCGTGCCGTCGGGAAGGGTCTCGGCGCCGGAGCCGTACAGCTCACCCGCGACATCGGACATGTCGTGCTGCAGGTTGACCTGGACGTAGCTCCTGCCCTTGCCGTCGTCCACGACGGCGTGGGCGAACTCGGTCTCGTCGTTGTCGCTGGAGACGACCTTCACTCCGTCCGGCAGCGCCTGGGTGAGGATCGCGAGGATCCGCCGGCCCTCGTGGCTCGTCGCGTCCCCGGTCGAGCCCCCCGCGGAGGAGGTCGGCCTGCGGGTCTCCTCGGGGATGGCGTCGGCGACCCTGCGCCACTCGTCCGCCGCGGCCAGCGTCTTCAACTGTTCCATGCCGAGCGGAGGTTCGGGCCGGGAGACGGGCTCGCCCTTCTGTGCGGCGGCGTTCCACTCGCTGACGCTCACCCGCGTCCCGTCGGGCGTGACCAGGTCGGCGCTCCACGCCTTCGTGTCCGCGCGTCGGTCCGGATACTCGTACCCCTGGATGAGGGTCACCACGGACCCGTCGGGCAGGGTCTGCGTCACGCAGCTGTCCAGGCCCGAGTCGGGCAGCTCCATCTCGGGGCAGGGCGTCACCGCGCTCGCCGGATCGAAGGCCCCGCCCTCGCCCCGGACCCGGTCCACGAGCAGCGAGACCGCCCCCTCGCCCTTGCCGTCGTCGAACACCACCTGCGCGAGCGGCGGCAGCGGACTGTCCGTGCCCCGCGCCTCGCCGCGGGTCACCTCCCCCTCGGGGAGCAGTTCCGTGAGCGTACGGACCATCTCGTTGGCGGAGACGGCGGGCACGGCAGGCGTTGCGGCCACGGCACTCGGCGCGCCGGATCCGGTCGCGGCGACCGAGCCGTGCCGTGCGGAGCCGCCTGTGCCGGAGGGTACGAGCAGCGCCCCGCCCACCCCCACGAGGGCGAGGCCTGCCGCACCCCCCGCGATGGCGGCCCGCCGCCGCAGGCGCAGTCGGTGCCCTCGCACCTGGCCGGCCGCGGCGAGCGCGGCCCGGTCGGTGTCGAAGGTACCGCCGGCCTGGTGCAGGGCAGCGGAGAGCCGGTCCTCGAAGGGGTCGTGGGTCTGGTCGACGGGCATGGCGCACCACCGTTTCCGGGGTCGGATTGGTCGAAGGAGGTAGTGGGGGTGGTCGTGCCGCCCGCTGACGGGCGCTCGGTGCCGGGCAGCCCGCCAGGGGCGGGCCGGGGCACGCTCAGGGACGGGCGTACTCGCCGATGTCCTCACCCAGCAGCTCCCGCAGCCGGCCGAGGGCCCGCACACACCGCGTCCGTACGGCGGCGGAGCTGGCGTTCATCGCACGGGCCGTCTCCTCGACGGACCGGTCCTCCCAGTACCGCAGGACGAGAACGGCCCGGTCCTTCGCGGGCAGCCGGCCGAGGGCCTCCACCAGCGTGAGCCGCAGGGACACGTCGGCCCCCGCCCCGGCCCGCTCCGGCAGGACGTCCACGGCACGCTCGCCGCTGCTGCGCCGGCGCTGATGGGTGAGGAAGGCGCGGGTGAGGACGGTTTGCGCGTACCCGGCGGGGTTGTCGGCCCGGGAGACGCGCCCCCAGCGGACGTACAGCCTGCCGAGGGTCTCCTGCACGAGATCCTCGGCGAGGTGCGTGTCCCCCGCGGTGAGCAGACACGCGGACCGGTACAGATGCCCGGTCCGTGCCGCCGCGAACTCGGCGTACTCGTCCGCGCGGGCCTGTCTCATGCCTGTTCCCCCAGTCCGGTGGGCTCCTGCGCGCCCTGTGCCTCTGGTGCCCGCCCTGTGCCCGTGCGGGCTGCCCTCACCTCATTGATGCGGTGGGACGGTGGAAATGTTTCAGGGTGACGGAAGGAATCTTCACCCGTCCGCCGCCCGGCAGCAGCGAGCGGGCGCGAGGCCGGGCCCGCTGGGGCAGACTGAGGCCATGGCCGACCACCCTGCCCCGGGCGCGCCATCGCGCCGGTTCGCCCAGGGGCCGCAGAGCGCGGCGGAGGCTCGTCGGTTCGTGCGGTCCACTCTGGACGGCGTCGCGCCGGACCTGGTCGAGACCGCTCAGCTCCTGGTCGGCGAGCTGGTCACCAACGCGCTGCTGCACGCCCGCACCGAGGTCGAGGTGTCGGCCCGGGTGGACGGCGGCACGGTGCGGGTGGGGGTGACCGACCGGCGGCCGGACCGCGGGCTCGTGCCGTACGACTACCCCCCCTACGCCGGTACGGGGCAGGGCCTGGCCCTCGTCGGGAAACTGGCCTCCGGGCACGGCGTCGACGTGGGCGAGGACACCAAGACGGTGTGGTTCGAGCTGGCACCCGACGGGACACCGCGGCAGCCGGACGGGTGGGAGACCTCGGCGCCTCCGTCGGGCCCCGGCTCCGCCGCGACCGTGACACTGGTCGACGTACCAGGAGCGCTCTACTCGGCGTCCCAGCAGCACCGGCACAGGCTGCTGCGCGAGGTCGTCCTGGCCCTGGCCACCGGAGACGACCTGGGTGTGCCACCGGGCGAACTCGCCGCAGCCCAGGACATGAACCTCCTGATCAGCACCTGTGTGACGGCCGCACTGCGGCAGGAGGCCAACGGAGCGGAGATCCGCTCCCTGCCCCTGCCCGTGCCGTCGGACGCCGGGCCCGCGGTGCAGGCGCTGCGCACGGTTCTGCACCTGGCCGAGGAGAAGGCCCGTGACGAACGGTTCCTGACCCTGCCGGCCCTGCCGCGCAGTCGCGTCTTCCACGAGTGGCTGTTCGACCAGATCGTCGGCCAGCTCGCCGGCGGACCCCCCACCGCGTGGACGGTGGTGCCCCGGGAGCCCGGCGCCAGCCCTTCCGAGCTGGTGCCCTGGGACGTCGGCCAGGTGCATGCCAGCAGGGTGGCGACGATCGCCGCCGACGAGCGGAACACGATCATCGCGGCGAACGGACCCGCGGCGGACCTGCTCGGCCGGCACCCGGACGACCTCGTCGGGCTGCCCCTCACCACCCTCATCCCGGAGCACCTCCGCAAACGCCACCTCGCGGCGTTCACGTCCCTGCTGCTCAGCGGGCAGCCCCGGATCCTGGGCCGCTCGGTACCGCTCCCCGCCCTGCACCGCGACGGCCGGCTGGTCCCCGTCCGGCTGTTCATCCAGACCCAGGAGATGCCCGACGGCCGCACCGTGTTCGTCGCCCAGCTCACCCCCAGGGCCGCCGCGCCGGTCACCCCGTCCCGCCCGCCCGGCCGGGCCCGCCCCCTGGCACCGCAGCCACCGGGCCGCCCCAGCCCACCGGCCGCCCCGCAGACCGGAGGAACCGGCGCGGGCATGTCGGCGCTGGAACGGCTCACCCTGCTGGCCGACACCGGGGCCGCGCTCACCAACGCCCCGAACCTGGACGAGGGGGTGGGGCAGGTGGGCCGGGTGCTCACCGATCGGCTGGCCGACTGGTGCGCGGTGGACCTGTTCACCGCGGAGGCCGCCCGGGTGGAGCGGGTCCGCGTCGTCCGCCGCGCCCCCGGAACGGCCTGCCCCGAGGAGTACGAGGGCCGGCTCCCGCCGGTGTCGGAGACCGCCCGCGGTCCTCTGGCCCGAGCGCTGCGCGGCGCCGGCCCGCTGCTGCTCACCGAGGCCCCGCCGCCGGGCCAGGCCGCGAGCCCGCTGGACACCCACTACCGGGACCTGCTGCGCGGCATGGGGACGCGCAGCGCCGTCGTCGCCCCGCTCCGGGCACGCGGGGAGGTCATCGGCGCCCTCACCGTGGCACGCGGCGGTGCGGAACGGCCGTTCACCGAGGACGACCTGCCCCTGATCGACGACCTGGCGCGCGCCCTCGCCCTGGGAGCGGACAACGCACGCCTCTACCAGGAGACGAGAAACATCGCCGAACGTCTCCAGCGCTCACTGCTGCCGGTACTGCCGGAGATCGCCCACCTCCAGATCTCCGCCCGCTACGCGGCCTCCTCCACCACCGCCCAGGTCGGCGGCGACTGGTACGACAGCTTCGTCCTGCCCGGCGGGGACACCGCGGTGGTGATCGGCGACGTCACCGGGCACAACCTCGACGCGGCCATCGCCATGAGCCAGTTGCGCAGCATGCTGCGCGGCATCGCCGTGGACCGGCAGGAGCCTCCCGAGACGGTTCTGCGCCGGCTGGACATGGCGAACCACAGCCTCTACCGGGAGGCCACCGCCACCTGCATCTACGGACTGGTCAAAGGCCCCGCGGACGGCCCCTGGGAGCTGGTGCACTCCTCAGCCGGCCATCTGCCGCCCCTCCTGGTCGGTGAGGAC
Organism: Streptomyces phaeoluteigriseus; assembly: GCF_001896135.2. GTDB lineage: Bacteria > Actinomycetota > Actinomycetes > Streptomycetales > Streptomycetaceae > Streptomyces > Streptomyces phaeoluteigriseus. The sequence goes on along the minus strand of NZ_MPOH02000019.1, from coordinate 204,595 downwards.
GGCCGCACCCGCTATCTGCAGGACGGCGCGGGAGTACTCCTCGGACTGGACCTCGACCTGCCCCGTCCGCGGGCCCGCGACGCGATCCCGGCCCGCTCGACCGTCCTCCTCTACACCGACGGCCTGATCGAACGCCGCGACGAGTCCCTCGACGACGCCATGGACCGCCTCCGCCGACACGCCGCTGCCCTCGCCCGCGAACCCCTCGACGTGTTCTGCGACGAACTCCTCATCGGCCTGGGAGCGGACAGCGACGACGACATCGCGGTCCTCGCGGTCCGGCCCGTCCCGCCTTCGTAGCCCGTACGTCGGGTAGCTTCCCGGGTGTGACAGAGCAGCAGCCGCCCCCCGTCCCGCCCGGCTTCGGCCCGCCCCCACCGCAGTACGCCCCCTCGGCACCGGACGCCCCGGAGTTCCTGGCGGTGGACAAGCACAGCTCGGTCGTCGTCGACGCGTCGGGCGTGGCCTTCGACATGTACGACATCGTCGTCGACTTCACCTGGCCGGAGATCCGCAGCGTCCACTACAGGGCGAGCCCCGACGGCAAGGCCCTGATGGTCGCCGTGGTCCATGTGGACGGCCGCGTGTACGAGGCCGTGGTGAACGCCAAGCCACGGGAACTGCTGCGCGACTGGTTCGCGCAACTGGCCTGGGTGCTGGGGTACTACCGCCCGGCCGGCTGACTCACAGCAGGTGGTCGGCCTTCCCCGCCTTGATGTCGAGGATCATGATCCGGAGCGCGTCACGGGAGTCGGTGAGGTAGGCGTCCTCGGCGGCGATCAGCATGCCGACGGTAAGGGGTGGTGCGACGGAGCTGAGAATGCAGCCCCTCGTCAGCGTCGCGACACCCTCCCCTGACAGGTGAACCTGCGCACTGTGCGGCGGACCGATGAAATCCACCAGCCGTTCATAGCGATTGATCCGGTCAAGCATCAGTGGTGGCGTATCTGCTGTTGCGTCGACGTCCCGATCGACCTCGAATCGCTGACCGGCCCGCACTCTGCCACCCACGCACCGAACAATGCACGTGGCGCCCTTCGGATCCTTTTCCTCGACCGAGTAGATCTGCAGCTTCCCTGAGGCGGTGTCGTCCACGTCCGCAAGCCTACGTACCGCCGACGCCCGGCCCCCCATCGCCGGGAACCGGGCGTCGCCCCTCACCTCAACCCCCTGCCCTACGGCAGCCCGTGCACATGCGGCCCCACCGCGTTGGACCACGCGTTGCCCGCCGTGGCGTCCCAGTTCGTCGACCAGGTCATCGCGCCGCGCAGGTCGGGGTACGTCTTCGACGGCTTGAAGGAGCCGCAGTTGGTTCCCCGGGTCAGGCAGTCCAGGGCGTTGTTGACGATGGTCGGGGAGACGTAGCCGCTGCCCGCGCCGCGGGTGGAGGCGGGGAGGCCGAGGCCTACCTGGGACGGGGCCAGGCCGCCTTCCAGCTGGATGCAGGCCAGGGCGGTGAGGAAGTCCACGGTGCCCTGGCTGTAGACCTTGCCGTCGCAGCCCAGCATGGAGCCGCTGTTGTAGTACTGCATGTTGACGACCGTGAGGATGTCCTTCACGTTCAGGGCCGTCTGGAAGTAGGAGTTGGACGTCGACTGCATGTCGATGGTCTGCGGGGCCATGGTGAGGATGAGGGACGGCCCGGCCTTTGCCGACAGTGAGCGCAACGCCTGTGTCATGTACGTCGCGTTGAGGCCGTTCTCGAGGTCGATGTCGACGCCGTCGAAGCCGTACGTCTGCATGAGGGTGTGGAGGGAGTTGGCGAAGTTGGCCGCGGAGGTGGCGTCGTTGACGGTCACCGTGCCGCGTTCGCCGCCGACCGAGATGATGACCTTCTTGCCGGCCGTCTGCTTTGCCTTGATGTCGGCCTTGAACTGGTCGACCGTGTACCCGTTGAGGCCGGCCGAGTCGAGGGTGAAGCCGACGGCGCCCGGGGTCGTCGTCGCGTCGGCGAAGGCGACGGCGATGATGTCGTACTGCGCGGGGACGTCGGAGATCCGCTGGACCGTCGCGCCGTTGTTGAAGTTCTGCCAGTAGCCGGTCACGGCGTGCTTGGGCAGCGAGCCCCCACCGCCCCCGCCGGTCGCGGCCGTCCGCCCCGTCACCGCCGTCGACCTCACCGACTCGCCGGCCCCGTTCGCCGCGGTCACCTGGAAGGAGTACGACGTGGCCGCCGCGAGCCCGGTCACGGTCGCCGAGGTGCCGGTCACCGCCGTCACCTTCGTACCGTCGCGGTAGACGCTGTACCCGGTCGCGCCGGACACCGCGTTCCAGGCCAGGGACACGGACGAGGACGTCGTACCGGAGACCGTGAGGCCGGCCGGGGCGGACGGGACCGTCGGGGCCGGGTCGGTGCCCCCGCCGCCGTCGGGGCCGTACACGGAGACGTCGTCGGCGAGGTAGGCGGCCTGGCCGTACCAGCCGTGCAGGTAGACGGTGACGGACGTGGTCGACGCGCCCGTGGAGAACGTCGTCGAAAGCTGTTTCCAGGCGGCGGAGTCCGGGGTCCAGGTGGAGACGTCGGTGGTGCCGGTCCCGGTCGCGCCGAGGTAGGTGTAGCCGCCCTGGACCCAGGCGCTGAGCGTGTAGGTGGAGTTGGGCTTGACGGCGACCGTCTGGGCGCAGCGGGCGTTGTCCTGCCCCGCGGGGGTCGCCTTCAGTGCGGCCGTGCCGCTGTGCACGGGGGAGGCGACGGTGGTGCCGCTGCCCGCGGAGCAGGTCCAGTTGCCGAGGCCGGACTCGAAGCCGGCGTTCCTGGCGTTGTTGACGTCCGCGGCGGACGCCTGGCCCGTGCCCGCGAGGGTGAGGGCGAGTGCGGCGGTGACGGCTCCCGACCAGAACCGTGCCGATCTTCTAAGTGGGGACATGACAACAAGTTGGTCCAGACCAATTCTCCTGTCAAGGGGTCCGCCCGTGGAGAATCAGTGTGGGCAACCTGCCCCGGTTTGACGTGAGTTGCGCGAAGATCCGTCCACAGGCGGCCACGGAAAGCTGTTCTCCGGCCACAGGGGCGTGGATACAGTGCTGAGGTAGTCACGCAATGAAGTCACCTCGGAGCACCGGAGTAACTCCCGGTGGGCCGGACCGCGGGAATCGGGGAGCTGCGCGTGCCAACTGCCATTGCCGTGACCGGTGCCGACCTGGCCCTGCCGCCGCAGGACGAACGCACCGTGCCCGCCGCCGTGCTCGACGGCCTCGACCGCCGGCCCCTCGATCAGGCCGTCGCCGACGTCCAGACCCTTCTCGACCAGCACGGGCACCTCGTCGTCCTGTACTCGCGGGCCGTCCCCGCCGCCGTCGAACAACGCCTGCACACCGTCCGCTCCCTCCTGGAGAGCGACCGCATCGCGCTGTTCCGGCCCGAGCTGCCCCCACTCGGACTGGCCGTCCTGGCCCGCCAGTTGCGCCAGCTCGCCTCCTGCGACCTCAGCCCCGGCGTCCTCGCCTCGGCCGGCCGGCTGCTCACCCACTACATCCACGCCGCGCGCTCCTGGCCTCCGTGGCCCGCCTCGACCGCGTCCCCGTCGGCCTGACCTCGCACGCCCGGTCCTGGATGCCCGGCAGCCAGTTCGCCGTACTGGCACACCCCCAACCCCAGTTGGTCAAGGTCGCCCCGGACTCACTGCTGGACGGGCCCGAGTTCGGCACCTGGATGCTCGTCGGGCGGGGCCGCCTCCAGTCCGACTGGGTCACCGGCACCCTCGCGCCCGCCTGGCGGACCCAGGGCCTGCGCGAGACGGAGGCACCCGCCGAGTCCGCCGCCTGGTGGGGCACCGACAAGCTGATCGAGTTCTGCTCCTACCTGCCCGACCTGTCGGTCCTCTACCAACTCGTCACCTCGGTCCGCCGGACCGTCTGCCACTGGTGCGGCATCGACGTCATCGGCGACCTCTGCGTCTTCTGTTCCGCCACCCCGCCGCCCGTCCACGAACCAGCACCCGCCCGCGCGCTCACCGCGGGCAGCCACCGCACCCACCGCGCGCTCACCACGGGCGGCTGACGACCACGAGGCCCACCGACCACGAGGCCCACCGATCGCGCGACCCGCTCCACCACGCGCAGCCCGCTCCACCACGCGAGACCCGTTCCACTCAGCCCGGCCCGACCCGACCGACCCGACCGAGAGCATCCGACCCACCCGCTCCGGAGCATCCGCCGGACCTGCTCCAGGGCATCCGCCCGACCCGCTCCTGTCCGTTCGACCCGACCCCCAACGAGGTTGCACCGGTTCATGAACTCCCGTCAGCGCCGCGGCGTGATCCTCCTGCTCCTGTCGGTTCTGTGCGCCCTCGGCGCCTTCGCCGGCGTCCTCTCCGTCATCGACGACGTGCAGTCCAAGGTCGGCCCCGAGGTCACCGCGTACCGGGTCAGGTCCAGCGTGGCGCCCTACACCCCGCTCAGCGCGGGCCAGTTCGAGAAGATCGAGATGCCCGAGCGCTGGCTCTCGGCGAACGCGGTGACCGACCTCGGGGACATCCGCGGCAAGATCGCCGTGACGACGCTGAAGAAGGGCTCCCTGCTCCAGAGCGACATGATCGTCGACCAGCCCGCCCTCCAGGCAGGTCAGCAGGAGGTCGCCATCATGATCGACGCGGCCACCGGCGTCGCCGGGAAGATCACCCCGGGCTCCTCCGTGAACGTCTACGCCACCTTCGAGGGCGCCCGCGAGAGCGACCCCGACCAGTCGAAGATCATCGTCACCAACGCCCGCGTCCTCGACGTCGGCGAGATCACCGCCCTGGACCCGGACAGGGACGACCGCGGACAGCAGCAGCCGACCGACGCCGTCCCGATCACCTTCGCGCTGTCCACCCTCGACGCCCAGCGCATCACGTACGCCGAGTCGTTCGCCAAGCGCGTACGGCTCGCCCTGGTGGCGCCCGGCACTCCCACCACGGTCCCCGAACAGGACCGTACGTACGAACTCACCACGGACAAGTGAGAGGCCGCCGCCATGCCCACGAGGATCCTCCCGGCCGTCGGCGACGCGGACGCGGCCCGCTCCCTGACCACCCTGCTCAGCCAGCTCCCGGACGCCGAACCCGTCCCCCCGGTCACCGACTCCACGCAGCTCGTCGACACCCTCGCCCGCCTGGCCGCGGAGTCGGTCGACGAACTGCCCGAGGTCGTGATCGTCCATGAGCGCATCGGCCCCGTCCCCGCGCTGGAACTGGTCCGCGAGGTCGCCCTGCGCTTCCCGGCCGTCGGCGTCATCCTCGTCACCACCGACGCCGGACCCGCCCTCTTCTCCGCCGCCATGGACGCCGGCGCGCGCGGCCTGGTCACCCTGCCGCTCGGCTACGAGGACCTGGCCCACCGCGTCCAGGCCGTCGCCCAGTGGTCGGTGGGCGTACGGCGCCATCTCGGCCACGGGGGCGACGTGTTCACCGGCGTCGGCGGTACCGTCGTCACCGTCAGCGGCGCCAAGGGGGGCGTCGGCACGACCCTCCTCGCCGTCCAGCTCGCCCTCGCCGCCCAGGCCTCCGGCCGCCCCACCGCCCTCGTCGACATGGACCTCCAGGCGGGCGACATCGCGTCCTTCCTGGACGTCCAGTTCCGCCGCTCGGTCGTCGACCTCGCGGCCATCACCGACATCTCGCCCCGCATCCTCGACGAGGCCGTCTTCCGTCACGACACCGGCGTGGCCCTGCTTCTCGCCCCCGGCGAGGGCGAACGCGGTGAGGAGGTCACCGACCGCGCCGCCCGCCAGATCGTCGGCGCCCTGCGCTCCCGCTACGAGGTCGTCGTCGTCGACTGCGGCGCCCAGCTCGGCGGGGCCGGGGCCGCCGCCGTCGAGATGGCCGACCGTGCCCTGCTCGTCACCACCCCCGACGTGGTGGCGGTCCGCGGCGCCAAACGCGCCGTCCGCATGTGGGACCGCCTCCAGATCCGCAAGGCCGAGGAGACCACGGTCGTCGTCAACCGCCACAGCCGCGGTACGGAGATCCAGCCCGCGCTCGTCCAGAAGATCACCGGCACGCCCGTGGCGACGACGGTGATCCCCGCGAACTTCAAGGAACTCCAGTCGGCCGTGGACGCCGGCCGCGTCCACGCCCTCGACGGGAAAAGCACCGTCCGCCAGGCCATGTGGGCCCTCGCGGGCGAACTCGGCCTGGTCAGGGCCCCGGAGGGCTCCCAGCACCGCAGGTCCGGCCGGGCGGGACGCGGCGGGGACCGGGTGTCGGCGGGATTCCGGCGGAGGAGGGAGTGACATGAGACCACGGCGACACGGAGGCGATCGGGGCCAGGTCACGATCGAACTCCTCGGCATGACCCCGCTGATCATCGTGACCTTGGTGCTGGTGTGGCAGTTCGTCCTGCTGGGATACACGTTCACCCTCGCGGGGAATGCTGCCGACGAGGCGGTGCGGGCGGGGACGGCGGCGCAGCGGGGGGAGCGGCAGGCCGTGTGCGAACAGGCGGGACTGGACAAGCTGTCGGACGCCTGGCGCTCCGGGGCCACGGTCAGCTGCCCCACGTCGGGCGGATACGTGACGGCGACCGTCACACTCCGGGTCCCGGTCCTCTTCCCGGGCGCGATCGACTTCCCGTTCGAGGTGAAGGGCCACGCCGGTGCCGTGGAGGAAGAGGATGACGACTGACATGGGCCGCGGACGCCGTGGACGCGATCGCGGGCAGGTCGCCCTGGAGTACCTCGGCTTCCTCCCGATCCTGCTGCTCGTCGCGCTGGCCGCCGTACAACTCGGGCTGATCGCGTACGCGGCACAGCAGGCGGGTACGGCTGCCAGGGCCGGGGCCCGCAGCGCGTCGCTCGGCGAGGGCGCCGGGGGAGCCTGTCGGAGCGCGGTGAGTTCCTGGCTCGCGGACGGCACGAGCTGTGCCCCCGAGGACCTGGGCGAGGAGGTCCGGGTCACCTCCACCATCACCATCCCGTCGGTCATCCCCGGCATCGGGGACTTCGGCGCGGCCCGTAGGACGGCGACCATGCCGGTGGACCACTGAGCCCGGCGCACGTCCGAGCCGGCCGACGCAACGCAACGAGGAGGAACCGGAGATGAGCCTGCGGGCCCGCATCACCTCGCCCGAGGAGCAGGGCGGCCGGGGCGAGGACGGCCACATGGTCGCCTCCTACCGGGCCAAGCTCCTGGAGGAGATCGACCTCGCCGAGATGAGCGCGCTGGCGGCGGCCGAGCGCCGGGCCCGTCTGGAACGGGTGCTGGGGCACATCATCAGCCGCGAGGGCCCGGTGCTGTCCACGGCGGAACGCGCGCAGCTGATCCGCCGGGTGGTCGACGAGGCGCTGGGCCTCGGCATCCTCGAACCGCTCCTGGAGGACGCCTCGATCACCGAGATCATGGTGAACGGACCCGACTCGATCTTCGTCGAACGGGCGGGCAGGGTCGAGCAGTTGCCCATCCGCTTCGCCTCCAACGACCAGCTCATGCAGACCATCGAGCGCATCGTCTCCACCGTCAACCGGCGCGTCGACGAGACCAACCCGATGGTCGACGCCCGCCTCCCCTCGGGCGAACGCGTCAACGTGATCATCCCCCCGCTGTCCCTCACCGGCCCCATCCTCACCATCCGCCGCTTCCCGCGCTCCTTCACCCTGCACGAACTGATCGGCTTCGGCTCGCTGGACGAGCCCATGCTGTACCTGCTGGCGGGCCTGGTGCAGGCGAAGTTCAACGTGATCGTCTCCGGCGCGACGGGCACCGGGAAGACGACCCTCCTGAACGCCCTCTCCGGCCTGATCCCGGAGACCGAACGCATCATCACCATCGAGGACTCGGCCGAACTCCAGCTCCAGCAGTCGCACGTCATCCGCCTGGAGTCCCGCCCTCCGAACGTCGAGGGCAACGGTCGTATCACCATCCGCGACCTGGTCCGCAACTCGCTGCGCATGCGCCCCGACCGGATCGTGGTCGGCGAGGTCCGCGGCGGCGAGTCCCTGGACATGCTCCAGGCCATGTCGACGGGACACGACGGCTCCCTGGCCACCGTCCACGCGAACAGCGCGGAGGACGCGCTGATGCGGCTCCAGACCCTGGCGTCCATGTCGGACGTCGAGATCCCGTTCGTCGCCCTGCACGACCAGATCAACAGCGCGGTGGACGTCATCATCCAGCTCACCCGCTTCGCGGACGGGGCCCGGCGGGTGACCGAGATCGCGCTGCTCGACAGCCACGGCGGAGAGCCGTACCGGCTGGCGACCATCGCCCGCTTCAACGCCCGCCCGATGGCCGCGGACGGCCGGATCCACGGCGTCTTCGAGTACCACCCGCTGCCACGCCGCACCGCCGACCGCCTCTACATGGCCAGCCAGCCGATACCGCAGGCCTTCGGAGTCGCCCGCACGCTCGACGAGTTGACCACCAGGGAGGCCCGATAGCCGGCAGACGACGTCCGGCAGACGACGTTCGACAGCCCGACAGCCCGACAGCCCGACAGCCCGACAGACAGCCCACGGCTTCCAGCCCACAGCCGACAGACAGCCCACAGCTTCCAGCCCACAGCTTCCAGCCCACAGCCGACAGACAGCCCACGGCTTCCAGCCCACAGCCGACAGACAGCCCACAGCCGACAGCCCCACGGCCGACGTACGACGTACGACGTACGACGTACGACGTACGACGGACGACGTACGACGTACGACGTCGCGGAAGCAGCCAGGAAAGCCAGGACAGGCAGGACACCCCATGACCCTCCAGAACCTGATCAGCCTCACCACCGGTGTGAGCCTGCTGACCTGCTGTCTCGCCGTCGCGGGCGTGCACACGTACGCGCGGGGCCGCGCCCAGCGGGCCGCCCTCGTCGACCGTCTCACCGCCGCCGGACAGGTCCCGCTGACCGGCCGCCGTCGCCGCTTCCGTGGCCTGGACCGCCGCCTGCGCCGCACCGACTTCGGCCGCAAACTGGAGCTTCGGCTGACGGCGACCGGCCTGGACGTGACGCCGGGCGAGTTCTTCGCGTACATGCTGGCGACGGTCGCCGCCCTGTGGCTGATCGGTCAGGCCACCCTCGCTCCCTTCTTCGGCCCACTGGCCGGCCTGCTCGGCATCTGGGCGGCCTGGCAGTTCCTCAACTGGCAGCGCCAGAAACGGATCGAACGCTTCATCAACCAACTCCCGGAACTCGCCCGCATCCTGGCCAACGCCACCAACGCGGGGCTCGCCCTGCGCACCGCCATCGGCATGGCCGCCGAGGAACTGGAGGCCCCTGCGGGTGAGGAACTGGGCAAGGTCGCCAACCAGCTGGCCGTGGGCCACTCCCTGGACGACGCCCTCGGTGAACTCGCCGAACGCCTCCCCTCCCGCGAACTGGTCGTCCTGGTCACCACACTGGTCCTCTCCAACCGAGCGGGTGGCCAGGTGGTGGGCGCCCTCCGCAACCTGACGGAGACCCTGGAGGAACGGAAGGAGACCCGACGGGAGGTACGGACCCAGTTGTCGCAGGTGAGCATGACCTCCTACGCGGTACCGGTGTTGGGGGTCGGCGCCCTGTTCCTCATGGACAGCGTCGCCGACGGCACCCTCGACCGCATGACGGGATCACCCGCCGGGCAGGCCAGCGTGATCATCGCCTTCGCGCTCTACGCCGTCGGCTTCGTCCTCATTCGCCGCATGTCACGCATCGACGTCTGAGACCGAGGGGAGGAATCGACCGCCATGGAACTTCTGCTCGCACTCGTCATGGGCCTCAGCGTCTGGGGCGTCTTCGCCGGTGTACGCATGTACCGCGCCGAGGTGAAACTGCCCACCGACCTCGCGCTTGCCCTGGAGGTCGGCGCCACCCGCACCAGCGCCGTCGGCTCCCTCATCGACCGCCTCGGCATGCGATACGCCCCCGCCGTCCTACGGCTCATGGGACCCGGGCAGGTCGCCAGATACCGCCGCAGGATCGACCTCGCCGGCAATCCCGGCGGCCTGACGATCGACCGCTATGCGGCCCGCCGGGCGGTCTACGGGGCGATCGGTGGCATCGGCGGCCTGGCCGCGCTGCTCCAGGGCAGCTTCTTCCTCGCCCTCCTCATGATCGCCTTCGGCGCGTTCTGGTCCGAGGTCGGCATCTGGTCCGCGATCCGGGTCCGCAAGGACGCGATCGAACGCACCCTCCCGGACTTCCTGGACGTACTCGCGGTCGTCGTGAGCGCGGGCCTCGGCTTCCGCCAGGCCCTCGACCGGGTGGCGTCGAGGTACGAGGGCCCGTGGGCGGACGAGATCCGGATCACCCTCCGTCAGATGGACCTCGGCATGAGCCGCCGCGACGCCTTCGCCGAACTCCGCCGCCGTAACGACTCCGAGCAGGTCGCCATGTTCGTCACCGCACTCCAGCAGGGCGAGGAACTGGGCGCGCCGATCGTCGACACCCTGGTGGCGATCGCCAAGGACATGCGCCGTACGGACGCGCAGAACGCCCGCCGCAAGGCGCCCGCGCCGTCCCCAAGGCCACGCTGATGATCACGACGTTCATGGTCCCGGCGACCATGCTCCTCCTGGGCGCGGGCATGCTGCTGGGCTCTGGCACGGACTTCAGCTCGGTCACGGGCGAGTAGGTGAGCGCGATGACGGTCATGACAGCCACTGCGAGGGGACGCGGCGGCCTGCTGCGCCGCCGCCGCGCGCGGGCGCGGGCGCGGGAGGCTGCTGCGGCAACGTGCGTTCCTGTCCCTGTCGTGAGCGACGGAAACGACACTGTCGCGGCCGGGACGGCATGGACGGCACAGACGGCGGGGACGGGTCAGACGGCTCGGATGGCTGAGACCGCTGAGACCACTGAGACCCCTGAGGTCGAGGAGACAACCGCGATCACCGGGACCACTGGGGCGGCTGGGACCGCCGGGACCGTCGGGACGATCTGGACCACCGGGACCGCCGGGACCCTTGGGACCACCGGGCCTGTCGAGACGGCTGGGACCGTTGAGACGGCGACCGGGACCACCGGGACCACCGGGACGACGGGGACAACCGGGATGACCGGGACCACCGGGACGACGGGGACAACCGGGATGACCGGGACGGCCGGGACGGCCGGCACGGCCGAGCGACGCGACACCCGGGACACCCAGCCCCCCATCCCGCTCCAGGTCAACGCCCTCCAGGCGATGTGCCGCCAGGTCTTCGGCTTCCGGCTCGCGATGATCGCCCTGGCCGCCCCGGCCGCCCTCCTCAACGCCTCACCGGGCCTGGGCGCCCGCCTGGTCGGCGCGGCCGTCGTCGTCACCTTCATGGGCTCGTACGTCCTCTTCCGGGACTGGGAACGCTTCGGCCCCCTCCTGCTGCGCCACCCCACCCTGCTGGCCGTGGACACCCTCTTCGGCACGCTGCTGCTGATCTCCGCGGGGCCCGACACCACCCTCGCCTACGTCAGCGTCTGCACTCCTCTCCTCGCCGGCATCGTCTACGGCTGGCGAGGCGCCGCCTGTTTCGCCTCGCTCCAGTCGCTGATCCTGCTGCTGGTCCACGCCACCCTGGAACGGGAGTCCGGCACGGGCCTCGCGGAGAGGCTGCTGCTTCCCGGCCTCTGCGTCATCACCGGGGCCGTCGGCTCCACCCTGCGCAACCTCATGCTCCGCTTCGGCACCGCGACCCTGGCCCTGACGACGGTCAAGGCCCGGCTCGCCGTCACCCAGGCCGTCGCCGCCGAACGGGCCCGGCTGGCCCGGGAGATGCACGACTCAGTGGCCAAGACCCTGCACGGCGTGGCGCTCGCGGCGGACGGCCTGGCCTGCTCGGCCGGCTCGGCGGCCATGGACCCGGACCGCGTCCGGCAACAGGCCGAACTCGTCGCCCGTGCCGCACGCCGGGCCGCCGCCGAGTCCCGCGAACTCCTCACCGACCTGCGCCGCGAGACGGACCCGGACCAGGGCGTCGACCTGCTGCACGAACTGGCTTCCCGCACCCGTGACTTCGCCGCCCGCACCGGCCTGCCGGTCACCTACCACCCCACGGGCGACCGCACCACCCTCCCCGTCCCGCCCGCGGTGGCCCGTCATCTCCTCACCATCGCCTCGGAGGCCCTGGAGAACGCCCACCGGCACGCGGACCCGACCCGCGTCGAGGTACGGGCGGGCATGCGCGACGGACTGCTCGACGTGGGCGTCCTCGACGACGGGCGCGGCCTACCGCCCGGCACCACCCTGGAACAGCTGCGTCGCACCGGGCACTTCGGGATCGTCGGCATGGCGGAGCGGGCCGCGTCCGTCGGCGCCCACATCCGCTTCGGCGGCGGCCTCCACTCCCGCGGCACGGGAGTGCTCCTGGAACTTCCGCTCGAGGCACTCACGACATCGACACCATGACCGGCACGCCGTACGACCCGACCCCCCACCCCACGAGAGGAGGCCGCCCGATGCAGGACCAGCCGCCCCGGCCCGGCGCCGCGCAGTCGCCTTCGACCTTCTTGACGGAGGCTCTCGCGGCACCACCCCGGTCCACGCCGGTACGCGTGGTGGTGGCCGACGACAACCCCGTGGTCCGCGCCGGCCTGACCGCTCTGCTCTCCGGCCGTGAGGACATCACGGTCGTCGCGGAGGCCGCCGACGGCCGCCAGGCCTACGACGCAGCCCTCCACCATCGCCCCGACCTCGTCCTGCTCGACGTCCGCATGCCCGAGGTGGACGGCCTCGCGGCACTTCCCCACCTGGTGCGGATCGCCCCCGTCGTGATGCTCACCTACAGCAGCGAGTCGGAGATCGTCCACGAGGCGTTGCGGCTGGGGGCGGGTGGCTATCTGGTGCACGGCGAGTTCACCGTGGCGGAACTGCTCTCCGCGATCCGGGACGTCGTGGCGGGACGGGCCCACTTCACGCCGACGGCGGCGACCGCGGTACTTGCCCAGCTCCGCGCCAGTGCGACTGCACATGATGGCGAACCCGTACACCCCCCATTCTCCCAGACTTCTCGCGAACGACTTTCGCACATGCAATCATCTGTGGGACAGTCAGATCGGGTGTTCCAACTCAGTGCGAGGGAGGCGGAGATCATGGACCTCATCGCGGCCGGCCTGACCAACCAACAGATCGCCGCCACCTGCTTCATCAGCGAGAAGACGGTCAAGAACCACATCAACCGCATCTTCGCCAAACTCCACAGCACCAGCCGCTCGGAGGCCGCCGCCAAGTGGCTGGGAACGGCGGTGACCCCGTGAAACGCGCCCGGACCACCGATTGGGCCCGCGATTGGGCCCTGGGGCCCTCCACCGAGACACCCTCTCCGCCCTACGTTCCTCAAGCCGGTAACGCCTCAAACGGAGGGGAACGCCATGAGCGACCTGATGCTGAAGACCGCCGTCGCGGCCAAGGTCCGGGTGAGCGGCTGGAAGAACACGACGGCCGAGGCCGTACGGCGCCGCGCCGTCGGGGACAGGGGCCAGACCGCGGTCGAGTACCTGGGGATCATCGCGGTGGTGGTGGCGATCGTGGTGCTGATCGCGAATACGAACCTTGGACAGACGATCGTGGACAAGCTCAGGACACAGATCTCCAAGGTGGCTCCCTGACACAACCTCGCGCGCACGGCGACGCAGGGCAGGTCTTCCCCATCTACCTCACGGTGGTGGCGGGCCTGCTCTTTCTGGCGTTCGCCTACTTCGCCGTCGGCCAGGCAGCGGTGAACCGCAACGGTGCTCAGACGGCCGCCGACGCGGCGGCATTGGCGGCAGCGCAGGAGGCCAGAGATCAGCTTGCTGACCTGTGGATCGTGGATGTCCGAGACCCGGCGAAATGGCAGGGCATTTTCGACGGCAACGGAGCTGACGACACATGCTGGCGAGCTTTCGAGCTTGCGGCGATGAACGACGCGGGAAACGTCGAATGCGGCCCCGATGGCCTCCTGGGCTACAGCGTGACCGTCCAGGCGAACAAGCCCATCGGAGCCTCTGTCGTCCCGGGGACGGCGGACAGAAGGGCACACGCCTCCGCGACTGCCGTGATCGAGCCGCTGTGCACGTTCCAGGTGCCGGGCGAGGATGCCGAAGGTGATGTACTTCCGAAGCTGACTTGCGAGGACGGGGATTGGGAGCTGGACCCGGAGGACCTCACCGATCTGCCCGCGCCGGAAGACCTCTTCGATGTCCACCTGGCCGACTGACCAGCGAACGACGAGTGGAGAAGGAAGCAGAGTGATGAGGATGCGGTTCACGGCGAAAGCCGGCAGGGGGATGGTCGCACTGGCCGCCGTGGCCGGGCTGGCCGTCGGCGCGACCGCTTGCAGCGGTGGCGATGGCGATGACAAGAAGCCCCAGAACTCGGCCTCCGCCTCGCAGGGAAACGGGTCGCAACCCAGCGCCCAGGAAGGCCAGTCCGAGGAACCGCTGGCAGAAGTGAAGGGTCCGAGCGGTCTCCTTCTCCAGCTCACCTCTGCCGTACGCGACGCCGGCGGCTTCATCACGGTGAGCGGTGCGCTCAAGAACGACAGTGGGACGGAAGTCGTCGTCCCGTCCGCGCTGAGTGGCAACGAGACCGAGATCATCAACAATGGGCTTTCCCTCGGCGGAGCCACCCTCGTCGACTCCAAGAGCAAGAAGCGCTACTACGTCCTCCGCGACACCGAAGGCCGCCCCCTGACGACCACGGGCTTCTCGACGCTCAAGGCCGGCGAGTCGATCGACGTGTTCCTCCAGTTCCCGTCACCGCCCGCCGACACGACCGACGTCTCCTTCCAACTGCCGCTGTTCCCCAGCGCGGTGATCAAGGTCTCCGGGTGAGCCCCCGATGACCCACACCGGACTCGCACCCCGCCACCTGCCCCTGGCCCTGCTCACGACCACCCTGTTGCTCCTCACCACACCCCCCGCCCACGCCGACGACCCCAGCGTCCCTCCGGGCACCGAACCCACCGCCACCGCCCCCGTGGAGGTGGACCCCAACGACCCCGACCTCAAGCTGCCCGAGGGGGCCACCCTCGCGGAAGCCAAGGTGCTCGACATCAAGCAGGTCGTCGAGGACGAGAGTGGGGACGAGCGGCGGGAGGACACCAACGCGGACGTGAAGTTCGCGCTCCAGGCGGAGGTCCTCTTCGGCAAGGACAGCGCCAAGCTGAGCGCCGACGCGAAGGCCCGCATCGCGGGTATCGCCGAGGAGATCAAGAAGCAGAACGCCACCCAGATCCGCGTCTTCGGTTTCACGGACAACCTCGGCTCCTCGGCCCACGGCGACGTCCTGTCGAAGCAGCGGGCGAACGCGGTCCAGGCCGCCCTCGCCGGCGACCTCAACAGCGCGAACGTCACCTTCGAGGTGCGCGGCTACGGCGAGCAGTACCCCATCGCCGACAACGCCTCCGAAGCAGGCCGCAAGAAGAACCGCCGAGTGGAGGTCACCTTCCCGAGGACAGCGAGCTGACGGACCGATCCGTGGCCCCGCCTGTCAGCCGACCGGCCCCTCGCCCGTGCCCGGGGCACCATCAGTCGGTGGACTCGCTACTCTCGGACGTGTCCGCGGGCACGGCGATGACGAACACGCCCTTGCCCTGGACTCCTTGAACGACTCCCTCGGCTTGCAGCGCCTCGATGGCGGACTTGATGGTTCGGCGGCTGACCACCCCGCCCGTCTCCTGCTCCAGTTCGTGGTGAGAGGGAATGCGTCGGCCGACCGGGATCTCGCCGCGTCGGATGCGCTCGCGCAGGGCAGAGGCAAGCTGCACGTACATCGGAATGATGCTTTCCCGGTCGATCTCTATCATGCCCGGAGCGTAAAAGGCCATCCCAAGCCAGCATAGGCCGACCCTATACGTCTAAAGACGTGCCAAGACGTACCAAGTTGCCCTAGAGTCGATGCCAACAGAAGGCCCCCGCGACGGTAGGCGCCGTCCGGGGGCCTGGCCACCAACCGACCAACCAGAGGTTGATGACAGTGAGCATTATCCACGCCCTGGCGCACTGGATCCTGGGCGTATTCCGGCCCGGCACAGGCAGGCGCAGGGCAGGCACTCACCCCGCCGCAGCGGCTCCCGCCCGCCTACCCGAGAAGCGGCCCGGCCCAGCGGTCGTACCGCTCCCGGTACCCCGTTCCCCGTACGGCCTGCCCGTGCTGCTGGACGCGCCCGCACCGCCCCCATCCGCCCCTACGTGCTCGCGGCCGAGCGGGCTGAACAGGAACGGGAGCGTGAGCGGGCACGGCAGACACGGCGCCGGGTCGCCCTGGTCCTGGCCGCCGACTTCGGCGTCGACCTCGACCTGCATGTGGTCGGCGCGGAGAGGGCGGCGTGATGGGAACGGGAGACAAGGAGCCCCGCCCGCCGGTGCGGATGTGTGTGCGCTGCGAGGTGACCACCGAGACTCCGGTCGTGGTCGCCGTGGTGCACCAGAACACGGGGCCGGGGTTCGTCGTGTACGCCTGCCAGGCGTGCGCCGCGCACTACCCGCCGCAGCCGAACGTCCTCACCGGCCTGCGGCCCTCGGGCCAAGCCGAGGACGAGCGATGAGCCCGGGTCCGGCTATGGCAGCGGACCAGCGGGAGCTGTCGCCGGAGTGCACGCTGGCGCGCGGGCCCGGATACGAGGACGTACACGACGCGTGCCGCCGCCTGCGGGACATCCCGCTCCCGCACAGCGGTGGCCTGCTGCCGCTGGTACGCCGCTGCGGTTGCGTCTGCCACCGCCCGGCGACGGGGGAGGAGCCACGGTGAACGCCGGCACCCGACCCGAGCCGGGCAACTCCCGCCTGACGCTCCGCACGTATCGCCTGGACCGGAATGGCCGACGCGTCGGCTCGACCGAGACCCGCACTCACGACGCCGCCGGAGACCAGACCGCCCCGCCGGACTCCTTGCCATGGCCACGCTGCCGTTGCTTCCACTGCACGGAGGACGAGGGTCGGCAGGGTCGATAGACCCAGGCGCTCGGTGCGCGGAGGCATGGACCGCCCCGCGCGCCGTACGTCGTGGCGCCGTTCTCCGCGCGCACAGCGGCGTGACTCACTCGCTGATCGACAACTGATGCGGAATTACAGGATCGTTGGCGCAGGGCAACTCGTCCGCTAGGTTGCGGGCCAGCTGGGCGGTCATCTGACTGAGCAGTTCTGTGTCGAAGCCGGGCACGTTTCTGACCCTGGTCTCGATTTCGAGGGGAAGTTCAGCTTCCTGATCGTTGTGGGATCCCTTGATCTTGCAGGGGAACACCGCGGTGAGGTGCAGACCGTTCTCCTCGGTCCGGACGTACAGATCCTTGCCCGCGGATTCCCACCCGTCCTTGGACTCGGCGTACTGCAGTGAGAAGAGGGACCAGCTCACATGGAGGCCGAACCGCTTGCCCGTTCCGTCGATGCCCAGGTCACAGGGGAGCGTCGCGAAATGTGCGTTCTTACCGGGTTTCCAGGACCGTGCGAGATCGGCCCATCCGGATGTCGACTCTTCCAGTGACTGGGTGTAGTTCAGGACTTGCAGAGTTCCTTCCCCCATTTGGTCCTGTAGCGCGTCGATCCTGTCGGCACCGAACAGCGCGTTGCACGTCTTCCATCCCATTGGGGCATCGCTCCTGTCCCGGCCGCCGTCCCCTCCAGATCCGGAGCAGGCGGACACCAGGGCCACCGCCGCGATCACCGTGCCGAGGGCCGGGGATGTCCTTCCAGGAAAGCTCACTGCGACACCTTCTCCGCGTTCGAGATGGCATCTTTTCCATCCCCATACGAACCTTCGATCTGCCGGTTGAGATCGAGTATCTCCACCTGAGTCATACCGATTTGATTGGCGTAGTTGTAGACGGGTAGCCAGGCGCCATGTTCTCCGACGGCCTCCAAACCCTGGACCGTCCTCAGCGCCTCCGCATCGTTCTTGTATGCGCTGTCCTCCAGATACTGTGTGGTGTGGTTGCCGTAGGCCGTGCTGACTACGGAGGCGCCTGTTCCCAGCAGGACCGGAACGGCGGTCGTTGCCACGATGCCGGCGGCAGGGCCGAGGACCAATGCCGTGCCCCCGGCGGCGACCGCCGTGACGACACCAGTCATCAATGTCTTGCGCCACTCGCCCTGTTTGCCCATCTCCAGGTTCTTGGCGGTCTCGTCGTTCTTGAAGTCCTCGCGGATCTGGTGGGCTCGCGACTCATCGAGGATTCCGTTGGCCTTGGCCGAGTTGTGGGCGAAGGCGAGTCCGTCGTCGCGGTTGTCCTCGTGGGAGGCGAGCCCGCTAGCCGTATAAACCTGCTGGGCGGCGGACATGGTCTTGTAACCTTCTTCGTCCCCGGCGACCAGCATCATGAAGTTTCGCGCATCCGCAGTCTCGAAGGCCCGACGCTCCCAACCGTCGCTGCTGTCACCGAAGATCCGGCCACGGCCCAGCTCATCGCCCGTATTACCCCAATCCATGAGCGAGTAGTTGAGGTCGTCGATGTACGCCGCGCCCATGCGGGCCAGACTGTCCTTCATGATCTCGGGCGGCGGTCCGCCTTCGGAGGCGACGTTGTAACGCAGAACCACCTTCTCCATAATTTCCCAAGTTTTTTCATCGCGCCGCAACACCGGCGGATCCGCATCCCAAGCCGCCCCCGTCGTCGCGGCCTCCAGCGCGTGACCGAGAGCGTCGGGGCCCATCTCGCGCGCGTGCTTCGCCCCCTCACCGCCGGCGTGGGCGAGGCTGTCCGGGGCCCATTCGAAGTCCGTCCTGTTCAACTCGGCGAAGTAGAAGTCGGCTTCGAGCGTCGCGTTCCTGTCGACCGTGCCGTCCTCCCTGTAGACGGTCGGCGCGTCGGTGAAGAACCTCTTCGCGGCTTCGGGGCTGTGGCCGAGGCCTTCCAGGACGCTGGTCAGCGGGTCGTAGCCGGCGCCGTTCCTTCCCGACGGGTTGAAGCCCCAGTCGAGGTCGGATCCGGCGGCCATGGGCTTGTTGCCCATGAACCGGTAGGGATCCTTGCGATGCAGCTGAACGATGTGCTCCGCGATGGGGTTGATGAACCGCGCGTCGTAGTTGCCGTAGCGCAGCATTCCGCCCAGGAGTTGGTAGCCGTACGGGGCGCTGCCCGCGGGATAGAGCGGGATCTGCTGCGTGCCCAGCTTCCGGAACTCCGAGGTCCAGCTTGCCGGCAGGTGCGACCTGTTGTCCGGGTCGGTCGCCGATGCCAGGGCCAGGCCCATGTTCTTCTGGAGCTGCCGGACGAGGGCGAGCCGGTCCTTGTCGTCCCCGATCGTGCCGTCCAACGACATGCGGCCGTAGAACTCCAGCGCGTCCATCGGGCCGCCGAGCGACTTGTAGAAGTCCGTCGAGAAATCCGAGTCCCTGGCGTTGAACTTCATGATGGAGTTCAGTTCAAGGTACTGCTTGTCACTCATCTCGGGGCCGAGCTTGGCCAGTTCGGCCGCCCGCTCGGCCTGGGCGTCGTCGAGGGACTCGTACGAGCTGTGGCCGGCATTGTGGGCGTCGTTGCCGTGGCTCTTGTTCAGTGCGCGGGCGACGGATACGTCGATCTCGGCGGCGTGGGCGAGGATGCGGTTGATCCGGCCGGCCAGTTCGTCCCTGGCCGTGTTCTCCTCCGTGGTGCGCACGTCCGTATCGCCCCGGATGTGCGGGTAGACGCAGTGCACGGTGCCGTCACCGTAGTCCTGGACGCTGATGCCCCACTTCTGCGCTTCAGCCTGGGCGGCTCGGATCTGTTTCTGCAGCGAGACGAGTTCGGTGTGGGCGTCGTCGAGGACGTGATGGATGCTGTCGGCCTCGGCGTGCAGGTCGGCGATCTCCTTCGCCGTCTCCGCGACGAACCCCCGGGTGACCGTGGCGTTCACCCCCGCCCAGCGTGCCGCGTCCGACTTCGCCAGCATGCCTGTACGGGCATTCTCGGCGAGCGTCTTCAGCCCTTTGACGGTGCTGCCCCAGTCGGTGACGGCCGAGCCCAGTCTGCCCAGATCGACCTCGATGAGGTCCGCGTATGTGAGCGCCACAGATTCGTCCCTCTACTGGAAGTACTTGCTCAGAACCGACACAGATAGGGCGCCGCCGTCGATTGCCGCGGTTTGGGCGGCGATCTTCGCGTCATCCTCGGCGTGCAGCTTCTTGGTGAAGTCGAGGTGGTTGGAGATGTGCGCGCACGCCTGGAGTACCGACTTCGCCTGGGAGGTCCAGATCTCCACCGTCTTGGTCAGCCCGGCGCCCATGGCGAAGCCGTGGGACGTGAGTGAACTCGCCGCCTGGGCAGTGGATCCCTCGCCGCTCTTGTCGGCGCCCGCGCCCGCGATGTCCGCTGCCGTGCGCAGGGCGTCCCACAGCAGGTAGGCGTCGTGGCCGACCGCGCCCAGGTCGTCCTGAGACACCACCAGGTCACCGGCTCCGCCGCTCGCACCCTGGTCCACCGGTAGCTGGTTGAGTCGCATCCGCGCATGGCCGCCCGGTTCCCCCGCGGCGGCCTTGACCTGCTCCCACTCCTCCCACGCCATGCGTGGAACCTCCTCGTGACCCGTCGTACTGCTTCTGTTCGGTGCTCCTGGCAGGGTGGGGTGTGTGAGTTCTTCGGGCACACGGGCGCACGGCCGCACCAGGAGATTGGCGTGAAGCAGGTGCCTCGACGGCCGGGAGTACGACAGCCCTTGCGTCTGTCGACAGCTGTGGCATCCCGTTGTCGTCCTCGGGCGAGGCGCCCGCCGATCGGGTGTCAGCCGATTCCGGCGCCGCGTCGAGCAGGCGGGACAGGCCATGACGACGCCGTTCGCCCTCGCCCGGTTACGCAACACGCCCGTAGAGCCAAGTACGAACACCCGATGTCCCACCGATGACTGTAGCCACAAACAGTCACACCGCGGAGCGGCCCGTCGCACAGAGTGGCCGGATCCATCTCGAACTCGGCTCAACCTCCTTCGAACTCGGCTCAACCGCTCTCGAACTCAACTCTGACCACCACCCCCCACCCGCACCCCCCACCCCCGCCATGACCCCCGCAGCCCCACGCCCCCACGCCCCCCGAGCCGTCGACTCGGCGACGCCGTAAAGGGGTTGTCCGGGCGGGAGCACCCGGATAGGAAGGGATCATGACCGAACTCGGCGCCATCTTCCGCCCACAGTTGCCCCCGGAGCGGCTCCGCACGATCGCCCGACTGGCCGATGCCACCGGCCTGGACGAGCTGTGGGTCTTCGAGGACTGCTTCCGTGAGGCCGGGATCTCGGCCGCCGCGGCCGCGCTCGCCTGGACCGAGCGGGTCCGGATCGTGTCGGCCTGCTGCCGGTCCCGCTGCGCAACGTCGCCGTCACCGCGATGGAGGCCGCCACCCTGCACCGGATGTTCCCCGGCCGTGTCAGCCTCGGCATCGGCCATGGCGTCCAGGACTGGATGGGCCAGGTCGGCGCCCGCCCCGCCTCCCCGCTGACCCTGCTGCGCGAGTACACCCTCGCCCTGCGCGGCCTGTTGAACGGAGAGCGGATCACGACCCAGGGGCGGTACGTCACCCTGGACGACGTCGCCCTGGACTGGCCGCCGCAGGGCGGGGCCGAGGTGCTGGTCGGCGGGATCGGCCCGCGCACCCTGCGGCTGTCCGGCGAGGTCGCGGACGGCACGGTCCTCAACGAGTCCTTCTCGCCGGAGGGCGTACGCGCAGCACGTGAGCTGGTGCGGGAGGGCAGGGCCGCGGCCGGCCGGGACGCCGCCGCGCACAAGCTCGTCGTCTATCTCTTCGCCGCCACGGGGGAGGACGCCGCCGCCCGCCTCCAGCGCGAACTGGTCACGACCGGCCTCACCGACGTGCCGGGCCTCGGTGTCGCCGGTGACGCGGCCGAGGTCGCCGAGCGGGTCCAGCGGTACGCCGAGGCGGGCGCCGACACGGTCGTCCTCCTCCCGACCGCCGACGAACCCGACCCCGAGGGCTTCATCCGCTTCGTGGGCGACGACGTACGCCCGCTGGTGAAGTGACGGTGGCGGCCGCGGTGAGCGCCCAGCAGCCGTCGCGGGACGGCGACGACCGGCCCCGCGGCTTCGAGGACCTCGTCGCCGAGGGCGCGGCCGTGCCCACCGAGGGGTGGGACTTCTCCTGGTTCGAGGGGCGGGCCACCGAGGCGCGGCCCTCCTGGGGGTACGCGGTGTCCCTCGCCGAACGCCTCGCCGGTGCCCGCGCCGCCCTCGACGTCCAGACCGGGGGAGGGGAGGTCCTGGACTTCGCCCTCGGCCGGGCCGCCCCGAAGGCACCCGTCCTCGCCGTCGCGACCGAGGGCTGGCCGGCGAACGTCGCCAAGGCCACCGCCCTGCTGCGCCCGCGCGGGATCGCGGTGGTCGCCGTCGCGGAGGACGAGCCCCTGCCCTTCGCGGACGCCGCCTTCGACCTCGTCTCCAGCCGGCATCCGGTACGGCCGCCGTGGGCCGAGATCGCGCGCGTCCTCGAACCGGGCGGCACCTACTTCGCCCAACACGTCGGTCCGCGCAGCGTCTTCGAGCTGGTCGAGTACTTCCTCGGGCCGCTGCCCGACGAGGTGAGCGCCGTCCGCCACCCGGACCGTGAACGCGCCGACGCCGAGGCGGCCGGGCTGGAGATCGTCGGACTGCGCGCGGAACGGCTGCGCGTCGAGTTCCACGACATCGCCGCCGTCGTCCACTTCCTGCGCAAGGTGGTGTGGATGGTGCCGGGCTTCACCGTGGACCGGTACGAGGAACAACTCCGTTCCCTGCACGAGCGGATCGAGTCCGAAGGCCCCTTCCTGGCCCACAGCACCCGCCACCTCGTCGAGGCCCGCAGACCGGCCTGACGGCATCCCCGACCCCAAGAGGCCTCTCCTCGGGCCGATTTGGCCAGGAACCGCCGTCCGCGCTGCGGCACACCCGCCTCACGCCGGCCGCTCCCCGAGGACGCGCGGCCGACGCCGGAGCCGCAGGAGGACCGGGCCCGTCCCCGCGGCGACGGGCCGAGCCCACTTTGCGTCCGTCGACCCCGCGAACCCGCCCGAACGCCGACCGCCCCACCGGACACATCCAGACATACGCCCTGGAGAAGTGGGGGATTTCCGGCATAGCAGAGCATCCGACCCGTCATCTCCACAGGGTTTCCACATCGTTATCGCGGTTGGTCCGGACCCCCTTCGCGGGTCCGGTAAATTCATGGTCAGGCAATTCGCGCCAGCAAAGCTGCGCGGGCGTCACCGCGCGGTGGAGGGGGCTGCGCGGTGACGTGCCGCGTCAAGTGGACGCACGGGTGGGGTAGTCCATCGGGGGGATGGGCGGGCAGTTGCCCGACAGGGGCTCAACCGGCGCGAAAACCTCCGCTTCCACCGGTGTCCGGCCCCGTCCGCCTGGGATTCCGCCGCCTTTCGGCCATGAACCACCTGTGAATCCCACCCGGAACCACCACCGCCCCGTCGCCGGACGGCTGCGGAGAGTAATTGTGGTGCGCCAATGCACGCAGCATCCCTCACGAAGGGTTATGGTGGAAACCCCCCCTCGGGCCGGTCCGTATCCCCCCCACGGACGGCCGTTTTTTTGTTGCCGCACAGGGCCCCGTAAAGGACCCCGCCCAGGGCCCCGCGCAGGGCCCCGCCCAGGGTCCAGCCCGAGGCGCCGCCCCCCGGCAGGCGCTCCCGCCCCCCCCGACGACGCCGGAAAAGCCCCGCACCCCCACCGTGCGGCGGAAGCACCCGAAAGCACCGGGCGTACCCCACTCCGCTGCGGACGCGCCCCCACCCCACCCGCCGCCCACGGCTCTCGTGGGGGTAGGCTGCCGCCCGCGGGGACCGCCACCGCATGGAGGGGCTGACATTCACGTGAACCTGCGCGACAAGCTGCGCGGCCTGCTGGTGAGGCTGTACGCGCGCCGGGTGGAAGGCCACCTGGACCACGCTCAGGTGCCCAAGCACATCGGCGTGATCATGGACGGCAACCGACGCTGGGCGAAGGCCGCGGGTTCCACCACCGTGCACGGCCACCGGGCGGGCGCCGAGAAGATCGAGGAGTTCCTCGGCTGGTGCTCCGAGACGGACGTCGGCGTCGTCACGCTCTGGCTGCTCTCCACGGACAACTTCGACCGCGCCGAGGAAGAGCTGGTCCCCCTTCTCGGCATCATCGAGGACGTCGTCCGCACCCTCGCCGCCGACGGCCGCTGGCGTGTGCACCACGTCGGCACGCCCGACCTCCTCCCGGCCGGCATGCAGCGCACGCTGAAGGAGGCCGAGGAGACCACCGCCGACATCGACGGGATACTCGTCAACGTCGCCATCGGCTACGGCGGCCGCCAGGAGATCGCCGACGCGGTCCGCTCGATGATCCTCGACGCCCAGGACAAGGGCGTGTCGATGGAGGACCTCGCGGAGTCCGTCGACATCGACATGATCGGCCGTCACCTCTACACAGGCGCCCAGCCCGACCCCGACCTCGTGATCCGCACGAGTGGCGAACAGCGGCTGTCCGGATTCATGCTGTGGCAGACCGCTCACTCCGAGTACCACTTCTGCGACGTGTTCTGGCCCGCCTTCCGCAAGGTCGACTTCCTGCGAGCCCTGCGCGACTACGAGGCCCGGCACCGGCGTTTCGGCGGCTGACCACACCAAGGACACGACGGCCGGCCGTACGCACCTGACGGCCGGCCGCACCGTCTCCCCCACGACGCAGCCGTCTCCGGCCCGTTCCGGTCACCCCGGGCCCCACGCCTCCGCGCCACCGTCGAACTTCCCGGAGTACCCCGCTGGGGGGCACGTAACGAGGAGTTCATCGGCACGCCGTCATATGCCGTGGCATGGCGGCGCGTCTTCGAGGGCATAACCCAAGCAGGTCGACGCCCGAACCACGGGTGTCGGATCTCAGCGGACGGCACGGGGCCGTCCGCCCGGGAGGCCCTTTGCACCAGCCCGATCGTGCGGTCCGCACGGAGGCGGCGGAGGGCCGGTTTTCGGCCCGTGCAGGCGGTCGACTTCCGGTCCAGCTCCACTCCGTCGCTCCCCGACCTCATCCGAGGGGGTACGTCCTTCCGTGGTGACCAGCACAAAGCGCCATAAGCCCGACCGGCGCACTTACGTTCTCGACACCAGCGTCCTGCTGGCCGACCCGCACGCCATGAACCGCTTCGACGAGCACGAGGTCGTGCTCCCCATCGTCGTGGTCACCGAGCTGGAGGCCAAGCGGCACCATCCCGAACTCGGCTACTTCGCCCGGCAGGCCCTGCGCCTGCTCGACGACTACCGGGTGAAGTTCGGCCGCCTCGACGCCCCCATCCCGATCGGGGAGCTGGGCGGGACCATCCGTGTCGAGCTCAACCACTCGGACCCCAGCGTGCTGCCCACCGGCTACCGCCTGGGGGACAACGACTCACGCATCCTCGCGGTCGCCCGCAACCTGCAGGCCGAGGGGTTCGACGTCACCGTCGTGTCGAAGGACCTCCCGCTGAGGATCAAGGCGTCCTCCGTGGGTCTGCTCGCCGAGGAGTACCGGGCCGAACTGGCCATCACGGACTCCTCCGGCTGGACCGGAATGTCCGAGCTGACACTCCCCGGCGAACAGGTGGACATCCTCTTCGAGGAAGGACATGTGTACGTCCCGGAAGCCGCCGAACTCCCCGTGCACACGGGCCTGACCATCCAGTCCGAGCGCGGCAGGGCGCTCGGCCGGGTCACGGCCGACGGCGGTGTGCGGGTGGTGCGCGGCGACCGGGAGGTGTTCGGCATCAAGGGCCGCAGCGCCGAGCAGCGCATCGCGCTCGACCTGCTGCTCGACCCGGACATCGGGATCGTGTCGATGGGCGGCCGGGCCGGCACCGGCAAGTCGGCGCTCGCGCTGTGCGCGGGCCTGGAGGCGGTCCTGGAGCGCCGTCAGCACCAGAAGGTGATGGTCTTCCGCCCGTTGTACGCGGTGGGCGGGCAGGAGCTGGGCTATCTGCCCGGCTCCGAGGCCGAGAAGATGAGCCCCTGGGCACAGGCGGTCTTCGACACGCTGTCCGCGGTCACCAGCCGCGAGGTCATCGAGGAGGTCACCGCCCGCGGCATGCTGGAGGTCCTGCCGCTCACCCACATCCGCGGCCGCTCGCTGCACGACGCGTTCGTGATCGTGGACGAGGCGCAGTCGCTGGAGCGGAATGTCCTGCTGACCGTTCTGTCCCGGATCGGCGCCAATTCGCGGGTCGTTCTGACCCACGATGTCGCGCAGAGGGACAATCTGCGGGTCGGCCGCTACGACGGTGTCGTCGCCGTCGTGGAGAAACTGAAGGGGCATCCGCTTTTCGCGCACGTCACCCTCAACCGGTCCGAAAGGTCCCAGATCGCGGCCCTGGTGACCGAAATGCTGGAGGAAGGACACAACTGACCGGACCGCCCCGTTTCGCGGGCCGTATCAGGTAGTTGGCGCCGCTCGGCAAAGGCTGTGAGCCTAGTCGGGCGGCGCCTTCGTGTGTGGGCGAACGATGAAATACCCGGGGCGAAACGGGATGTGAGCTTTCACACGCAACTCGGAATTGCCAGTGGGCGTCGGTTACGGCAGAGTCTCCTTCCTGTCAGGCCCCGCATACGACACACGTGTATCCCCAGCGATACGACACCACATCAACTCCATAGCTTCGTCGTATGCCGCCCGCGCACCACGCGGCGCTCCCGAGCAGGGAGTTGCCCACCGGGCCCGCGCCTCCCGTGACCCCGCAGTTGGGAGGCCAGTGTTCAGGGGCACGATTGCGTCCGCCAGGGTCACCGAAGCGGGCGATGCTGGAAGGAAACCGTGTGAGCCGGATCTCGGTCCGGGGATTCGCAGTGGCTTCGGCCACCGCGGTCACCGCCGTCGGAAGCGTCGTCGGTGTTGCCTCGGGCAGCACCGCGCAGCCGAACGACGCGGAAGCGACGGTAAGCGACTCGACGACGCTCCTCGCAGACATCCCCGTGGGTCAGCAGGCCCAGGTGCAGACCGCTTCCCTGACGCAGCAGGCCAGTGTCCAGGCCATCGCCGCTGACGAGGGCGCCAAGAAGGACGCCGAGGAGTCGGCCCGCAAGGCCGCGGCCAAGACCGCGATCGCGAAGAAGGAGGCCGCGGAGAAGGCGGCCGCCGACGCCAAGGAACGCGCCGAGGTCAAGGCCGCCGCGAGCCGCAGCTCCGCCGACTTCCCGGTCCAGAACTCCTACACCATCGCCCAGATCCAGGCCATGGCGAAGCAGATGGTGCCGAGCGGCCAGTGGCAGTGCTTCAGCAACATCGTGGACCACGAGTCCAGCTGGAACTACCGGGCCGTCAACCCCTCCTCGGGCGCCTACGGTCTCTTCCAGGCGCTGCCCGCCGGCAAGTACGTGTCCGCGGGCGCCGACTGGCAGACCAACCCGGCCACCCAGATCAAGTGGGGCCTGAACTACATGAACGACCGCTACGGCAGCCCGTGTGACGCCTGGTCGTTCTGGCAGTCCAACCACTGGTACTAGGCCCGCCGCCCAGCACCGACAGCTCAACCCCGCGCAGCCCCTCCCCGTCCTAGGGGGAGGGGCTTTCGCCCTGTACGGTCTATGCCGACGGCTCCAGGGGTGAGTGGTGGGGAGAGACGGGGGAAGAGGGCGGATCATGTCGCGAGTGCCAAGGTGGCTCGGCCGGGTGGGTGCCGGTCTGACCAAGATGGGACAGCGGCTCGACGAGCGTCGGGCCGAGACCGACCGGGAGAGCGGCGCCGGGCCGGAGCCGGCGGTGCCCGAGATGCCGGCGGCGCCCGCCGGGGAACTCCCGCCTCCCTCGCCGCGCCCGGACCCCGCGCAGGTCGTGCCCTGGGGTGTCCGGGTCGCCGCCGAGGCGGGCTGGCGCCTGCTGGTGCTGGCCGGGACCGTCTGGGTCCTGATGAAGATCATCAGCGCCGTCCAACTCGTCGTGCTGGCCTTCGTGGTGTCCCTGCTGCTCACCGCGCTCCTCGAACCCACCGTGGCCCGGCTCAAGCGGCTGGGCGTGCCCCGCGGGCCCGCGACCGCGCTGACGGGGATCCTCGGGTTCGTGGTCATCGGCCTGATGGGCTGGTTCGTGACCTGGCAGGTCATGGAGAACATCGACAACCTCTCCGACCAGGTCCAGGACGGCATCGACGACCTGCGTCGCTGGCTGCTCAACAGCCCCTTCCACGTCACCGACAAGCAGATCAACGGCATCGCCAAGAACCTGCGCGAGGCGGTCGGCGCCAACACCGACGAGATCACCTCCGCGGGCCTGGAGGGCGTCACCGTCGTCGTGGAGGCCCTCGCCGGCATCCTGCTGGCGTTCTTCTCGACGCTGTTCCTGCTCTACGACGGCAAGCGCATCTGGCAGTGGACCCTCAAGCTGGTCCCCGCCGCCGCCCGGCCGGGCGTCGCGGGCGCCGGTCCGCGGGCCTGGGCGACGCTCACGGCGTACGTGCGCGGCACGGTGCTGGTGGCGTTGATCGACGCCATCTTCATCGGCCTCGGCATCTACTTCCTCGACGTGCCCATGGCCGTACCGCTGGCCGTGTTCATCTTCCTGTTCTCCTTCATCCCGCTGGTCGGCGCGGTCGCCTCCGGGGCGCTGGCCGTGGTCGTCGCCCTGGTCACCCAGGGCGTCTTCACCGCGGTGATGACCCTGGCGGTCGTGCTGGCCGTGCAGCAGATCGAGGGGCACATCCTCCAGCCGTTCATCCTCGGCCGCGCCGTGCGCGTCCACCCGCTCGCCGTGGTCCTCGCGGTGGCCTCCGGCGGCATGGTGGCCGGCATCGGTGGCGCGGTGGTCGCCGTACCGCTGGTGGCGGTGACGAACACGGTGGTGGGCTACCTGTACGCGTACTCGAGGGAACCGGCCCTGCTGACGGCATCGAAGCCGAGGGGCACGACGGCGCTCGACGCGGCTCCGGTACGACAGCCGGCCCGTGCGGCGGTCGAGGACGAGGCCGTTGAGGCCGACAGCGGGGGCCCGGGGACGGAAACCCCCCGGGACGGGACGGGGAGGGGCGACGGGGGCGAGGAACGACCGGGCCCCGCCCACCCCGAGGGGTGAACGGGGCGGGCACGGCGGCGCGTTCCGTCCGCCGCCCGGCGCACCGTCATCGGGCCGTGCGCACGGCCGGCACCGTCATCGCGCCGCTCGGCACGAGCGCCGTCAGCGGACGCTCCCGCCGACCGGTGGGCGCCGGCCCCGGCAGGGCGCCGCTCCCCACCGAGCAGCTCGTGCCGGCTCCCGGACGCGGCGTAGGCCGCCGGGACGGACACGCCCTGCCCGAAGGGGCGTACGGCGTCCGCGGGTGGCCCGCCCGCTCCACCGTGCTCACTCGGTGCGCAGGCCTTCCGGCCGCATCAGCCGCAGCAGCGGTGGCAGGCTCAGCAGTGTCACCGCCAGGACGACCCCGGCGCCGGTGCCGGTCATGGCCAGCACGCTCGCCCAGTCCACGCCCACCGGTGTGTCCGACATCCGCAGCAGCACCCCGCCCAGCGTGATGCCCACCACCGAGGCCAGCAGCAGACCGAGCGCGATCGGGATCGCCGTCTGCCACAGCACCGACATGGTCAGCGTGCGGCGGCGGGTGCCGAAGGCGACCAGCGCCGACAGCAGCTTGCGGCGTTCGCGCAACTGCTCCAGCTGCGACACCAGCAGGCTCGCCCCGATCAGCAGCAGCACACAGACGGCGCCGACGAGCAGCCCCGTGCGCAGCGAGTCGTACCTCGCGGAGGTCCTGGTGGCCGTCCAGTTGGTCGGATCGGCCAGCGGGTCCACGCGGGCGGCGGTGTTGCGGACGTGGTCGGAGGCGTCCGGCACCGACTCGTCGACCGAGAGGTACAGCTCTCCTCTGACGGTCCTCGCGACATCCTCCGGCATCGCGGCCGGAGTCATCAGGAAGCCGCCGCGCCGGCTGCCGGCCGGGTCCGTGATCGAGCGGGCCGTGCCGACGCCCGCCGGGACGGTCCAGGTGACCTCGGCGACGTCGCCGCGGCCGTAGGACTCCAGGTACAGCTTCCTGCCCGGCCGGTTCAGCGCCGGCCCGTCGACGGAGTACTCGGCGCCCTCCAGGACGAACAGGTCGCCGTTCGCGCAGGACGGCAGCTTCGCCACCTCGCGCAGGGCCGCGCAGTCGCCGACGGTCAGCTCGGTGGACAGGCCCGGGCCGGTCTCGGTGTCCCACGAGGTGTCACCGAGGTAGCCCTCCCACAGGGCCGTGACCTTGCGTACGCCCTTGGTGTCGGCGAACTGCTGGACGGTCGCGGCCATCGGGACGCCGTCCGGGAGACCCACCTGCATCTGCGCCCGGCGGACATCCTGGCCGGTCTCCTGCGTGTACTGGCCGTCGACGCCGGCGAACAGCATCTGGAGCGCGATCGCCCCGGCCACCGCCACCGCGATGCCGTTGACCATCCGGGCCGCCGTACCACTGCTCAGCTGGAGTCGCCGGACGGCCAGTTGCCAGGCGACGCCACCGGCACCGAGGCGGCCGACGACCGTCTCCACCAGCCACGGCAGCAGTGCGGTGATCCCGACGAGCAGCAGCAGGACGCCACCGACCACCAGGTACTGGTTGAAGTCGCCGTTGTCGCGGCCCTGGCCGACCATCGGGTAGAGCATCGCGAGGCCGGCCACCGGCAGCAGCAGCCGCCACCACAGCCGGCGCCGCGCGGGCTTCGCCGCGCGCACCACGCCGAGCGGCTCGATCACGACACCGCGCAGCGCGAGCAGCGTGACCAGTACGGCGGCGCTCGGCACCGCCACCGCGACCAGCGCGGCCAGCGCGGGGGACGGGTCGAGATAGCTGGGCCACACGCTCACGCCCATCAGCTCGACCGAGCCCGCCACCTGGCGTCCGATCAGGAAGAACCCGGTGCCGAGGGCCAGGCCGAGCAGTGCGCCGGCCAGGGCCTCGCCCGCCGCGACACGCCGGGTCATCCGGCTGTCGGAGCCCACCAGCCGCAGGGCCGCGAGCCGGCGGTCGCGCCGCTCGCCGCCGAACCGCACGGCCGCCGCGATGAACACCGCGACCGGCATCAGCAGCGCCACGATCACGACGATGTTCAGCAGGACCAGTACCGGGTCGGGTTCCTCGGTGGTCGGGTTCGGGTCGCCGAACTCCGTCAGCCGGGCCGTCTGCGAGCCGTCGACGCGCGCGGCGAGCCCCGATCCGCCCGCGTAGTAGGCGAGTTCCTGCGAGCCGACCAGCCCGCTCTCCCCGATGTCCCCGATGATCCGGTACGGCAGCCGCTCCCGCAGCAGGGCCGAACCGTCCGCGGCGAGCAGCTTCCTCAGCGCGGGCGAGACGACCATCTCGCCCGGGCCCGGGAACCGGCTCACGCCGGGCGGCAGCGGCGCCCGCGGCCCCTCCGGCTCCATCAGCCGCCCGCGCACGTCCTTGTCCCGGAACGTCGTGTCGACGTCGGAGATCACCAGGGTGTCGTCCGCCTTGGGCGGCTCGGTCAGGTCGTACGTGTAGTCCATGCGGGCCTGCTCGCGGTCGTGCCGCGCGGACAGCACGTTCGGCAGCGCGGTCGACAGCAGGAGCAGCGCCACGCCGAACCCCACGCCGACGGCCGTCAGCCCGGTCGAGCT
>NZ_MPOH02000019.1:110577-173167 GCF_001896135.2 Streptomyces phaeoluteigriseus | reverse complement strand
CTCCCGCCCGCCCGCGAAGGCGAACCGGAACCCCAGGGCCAGATCCCGGCCCCACTGGCGCAGGTTCATACGACCCGCTCCATGTCCCGCGACTTCCCGTCCCGTACGACGATCTCGCGGTCGGAGTAGGCCGCCACCCGCGCCTCGTGCGTGACCAGTACCACGGCCGCGTTGGCGGACCGGGCGGCCTCCGTGAGCAGTTCCATCACGCGTTCGCCGTTGAGCGAGTCCAGCGCGCCGGTCGGCTCGTCGGCGAAGATCACCCGCGGGCCGGTCACGAGCGACCGCGCCACGGCCACCCGCTGACCCTGTCCGCCGGACACCTCACCGGGCCGCTTCCCGCGCAGGTCGTCGACCTCCAGCCGCTCCAGCCACGCCAGGGCGGTCCGCTCGGCCTGCTTGCGCGGGGCGCCGTTCAGCCGCAGCGGCAGCGCCACGTTCTCCACGCAGGTCAGCTCCGGCACGAGCTGCCCGAACTGGAACACGAACCCGAACTCCGAGCGCCGCAGCGCACTGCGCCGGGCGTCGCTCATCGTCGCCAGCTCCCGCCCGTCGTACGTGATCGAGCCCGAGTCGGGCGGCACGATCCCCGCGAGACAGTGCAGCAGCGTCGACTTGCCGGACCCGGAGGGGCCCATGACGGCGACGACCTCGCCGGGGTGGATGGAGAACTCGGCGCCGTCCAGCGCGAGGGTCGAACCGTAGGCCTTGCGCAGGTCCACGGCGGCGAGCAGCGAACCGGCGGGGGCGCTCACGAGGTCACCGCCTCTCGCAGCTTGTCGAGGCGCGCCGCGGTCAGCTCCAGCCAGCGCAGATCGGCCTCCAGGTGGAACAGGGCGTGGTCGCAGATCAACTGGTCGGCGAGGTCTCCCCTGCGCTTGCGGTCGGTCAGGATACGCATGCTGCGCAGGTGCTCGGAGCGCTGCGTGTCCAGGATGTCGGCCGCGTCGCGCTGGGTGAGCAGCGCGAGGACGACCTTCGTGTAGAGCGTCGACTGGAGGTACGGCTCGGGCTTCTCGGGCGTGGCGAGCCACTGGGCGACGTCGGTGACCCCGGCGTCGGTGATGGCGTACCGCTTGCGCTCCGGGCCGCCGCCTGCCTCGATGCCGTCGACCTCGACCAGGCCGTGCTTCAGCAGGCGGGACATCGTCGAATAGACCTGGCCGTAGTGGAGCGGCCGGTCGTGACCGAACTTCTCGTCGAAGGCCCGCTTGAGGTCGTAGCCGTGGCGGGGCCCGGACTCAAGGAGTCCCAGGAGTGTGTGACCGATGGACATGAGGAGGACTGTACACAGGGTGTATACGCGGTGTGTATACGCCGCGTGCACAGATGGCGGCGGGGCGTGGAGCGCCGCAGGTGAGGGCCGATTGTCACAGCTTCGCTACGGGGATCCGGGGGTCGGCCCCTCAGCCGGGCCGGAGGGGCCGGACGGGCCGGGAGGACCGGGCGGTCGCCCCCGCCGGGGCAGGGGCTGGGCCCCGCCGGGCAGTCGCCCGGCGTCCTGAAGTGCCTTCCGCAGCAGGAACTCGATCTGGGCGTTCGCCGACCGCAGCTCGTCGGAGGCCCACCGGGCCAACGCGTCGTACACCAGCGGATCGAGCCGCAGCAGCACCTGCTTGCGCTGCTGCGGCCGACGCCGAGGGGCCTCCCCCTCTTCGGGTGGGGTCACTGGTAGAGCGTCCCCGTGTTGAGCACCGGCTGCGGTGACCGGTCCCCGCACAGCACGACCATCAGGTTGGACACCATCGCCGCCTTCCGCTCCTCGTCCAGTTCCACGATGCCCTGCTCGGCGATCCGGCCGAGCGCCGCCTCGACCATGCCGACCGCGCCGTCCACGATCTCGCGCCGCGCCGCGACCACCGCGCCCGCCTGCTGCCGCTGGAGCATCGCGGAGGCGATCTCCGGAGCGTAGGCGAGGTGGGTGAAGCGGGACTCGATGATCCGCACACCGGCGGCAGCCACGCGCGCGTGCAGCTCGGCGGCGAGCTTCTCGGTGATCTCCTCGGCGTTGCCGCGCAGTGAGAGCCCGTCCACCTCGTGGGCGTCGTAGGGGTACTCGATGGCGATGTGCCGTACGGCGCCTCGGTCTGGGTGGCGACGAACTCCAGGAAGTCGTCCACCTCGAAGGATGCCTGTGCGGTGTCCTGCACCTTCCATACGACGACCGCGGCCAGCTCGATGGGGTTGCCGTAGGCGTCGTTGACCTTGAGGACGGCGGTCTCGTGGTTGCGGACGCGGGTGGAGATCTTCTCGCGGGAGGTGAAGGGGTTCACCCAGCGCAGTCCGTCCTCGCGGATGGTCCCCCGGTAGCGCCCGAACAGCTGCACGACGCGGGCCTCGCCCGGCGCCACCGTGTTCAGCCCGCACATCGCGAGGAACGCGGCGAGCGCGACGAGGATGCCGCCGGTGATCAGCGCGATGTCGGTGCCGGAGGAGGTCACGGTCGTGGCGGCGGCGATCATGCCGGCTCCGGCCAGCAGCCCGACCAGGCCGCACAGCAGCGCGAGGCCGCCGCCCACACTGCGGGCCGGGAACTCGCGTACCCGCGGGGCGGGCATCTCGGGTGCGTCGACGGTGGCCGACGGGTCGTGCGTGGACATGGGTCCCCCGTTTCGTGCGAGCGGGTGAGCCGACGGGCCGGGTCGACCGGTGAGCCGGAGTGAGCCGGCCGGACGGCGTTCGCTCGCGAGTGAGCTTCGATCTATCTAAGTGATATCACTTTATCGCGGGATGGCAACCCTTGACCGCTCCCGTACGTCGGTTTCCTTGGGACGGTGCACCGGTTCCGGCGCGAGGGGTGCTGATTCTCACGCCCGC
The DNA here is from genome assembly GCF_001896135.2 of Streptomyces phaeoluteigriseus. Classification (GTDB taxonomy): domain Bacteria; phylum Actinomycetota; class Actinomycetes; order Streptomycetales; family Streptomycetaceae; genus Streptomyces; species Streptomyces phaeoluteigriseus. The sequence continues at coordinate 170,350 of NZ_MPOH02000019.1, read as the reverse complement.
GCGGGACCGGATCGAGGCCCCTTTGTCACAGAGAGCGGTGTTAGCTTTCTGAGCTGACCTGCCTCCGGGCACTGGTGTGACTGCCGAGTAGGAAGCGGAGCGAGCGGACTCATGGGACGAGCGGAAGAGAGACGAGCGCGACAGCGTGGTGGCCGTCGCGCGGCGCCCAGGAACCGCTCGTCGCAGACGGCGGCTCCCGACCCGCGCACCGAGCCGCTGTCGTCGGCCGAGGGCGCGACGCACGCTGCGGCCGGCGGGCGCGCGGCGGCCCGCCGCGGCACGCCGAGGGGCGACAGGGGAGCCAAGGGCGAGAAGGGCCGGATACGTCGCCTGTTCACCTGGAAGAAGATGCTCAGCACCTTCCTCGGCCTCACCGTGCTCGTCATCGGCGCCTTCATCGTCCTGTACATGACGACGCCGATCCCCGACACGGCGAACGCCGACGCCCAGCTCCAGAGCAACGTCTACAAGTACAGCGACGGCACGATGCTCGCCCGGGACGGCAAGCTCAACCGGGAGAACGTCGACCTGGCGGACATCTCCAAGCCCGTGCAGCACACCTTCGTCGCCGCCGAGAACAAGACCTTCTACCAGGACGCCGGCGTCGACCTGAAGGGCACCACGCGCGGGGTGCTCAACACGGTCATGGGCAAGGGCGCCCAGGGTGGTTCGACGATCACGCAGCAGTACGTCAAGAACTACTACCTGACCCAGGAACAGACGGTCACCCGCAAGCTCAAGGAACTGGTCATCTCCCTGAAGCTGGACCGGGAGAAGTCCAAGGACTACATCCTGGCCGGCTACATCAACACCAGTTACTACGGCCGCGGCGCCTACGGCATCCAGGCGGCCGCCCAGGCCTACTACCGCGTCGACGCCGACAAGCTCGACGTCCAGCAGGGCGCCTACCTCGCCGCGCTGCTCCAGGCCCCCAGCCAGTACGACTGGGCCGCGGCCTCCGAAACCGGCAAGAAGCTGGTCCAGCAGCGCTGGAACTACGTCCTCGACAACATGGTCGAGGAGGACTGGCTCGACAAGGCCGAGCGCGACGCCATGAAGTTCCCGGTCCCCGAGGAGCCCAAGCCCGCCCCCGGCATGGAGGGCCAGACCGGCTACCTGGTGGACGCGGCCAACAACGAGTTGGCCAGGCAACTGGTCACCCAGGGCGTCGCGGAGAACATCAACGACGCCCTGACGATGGTCAAGGCCGGCGGCTGGAACATCACCCTCAACGTCGAGAAGAAGAAGCAGAAGGCGCTGGAGACGTCCGTCAAGGAACAGCTGACCAGCAAGCTCGACGCGAAGAAGCGCCCGGTCGACGGCGACGTCCAGGCGGGCGCCGTCTCCGTGAACCCGAAGACGGGCGGGGTCGTGGCGATGTACGGCGGCGTGGACTACGTCAAGCACTACACCAACAACGCCACCCGCACCGACTACCAGCCCGCCTCCACCTTCAAGCCGGTGATCCTGGCGGCGGCCCTGGACCAGGGCGCGGTGACGCAGGACGACGAGGAGATCGACGCCAACACGGTCTACGACGGCACGAGCAAGCGCCCGGTCGTCGGCAGCGACATCGGCTTCGCCCCGGAGAACGAGGACGACGTCGACTACGGCGACGTCACCGTCCAGACGGCGATGAACAAGTCCATCAACTCCGTCTTCGCGCAGATGGGCGTCGACGTCGGCATGGACAAGGTCCTCAAGACCGCCGGCGACCTCGGCATGGACACCGCTGAGCTGAAGGCCGTACCGGCGCAGACCCTCGGCACCATGGGCGCGAGCCCGCTCCAGATGGCCGGCGTCTACGCGACCCTCGACAACCACGGCAAGCAGGTCACCCCGACGCTCATCAAGTCGGCGGAGAACAGCGCCCACGCGGTGCAGCCGGCCGACTCGATCGGTGAGCAGGTCATCAGCCGCGAGGCCGCCGACACGGTCACCTCGGTGCTCACCGGCGTGGTCGACGACGGCACGGCCCAGAAGTCCGTGCGGGACAACCCGCTGCGCAACGGCCAGAAGGTCGCGGGCAAGACGGGCACCTCCGACGACAACAAGTCGGCCTGGTTCACCGCCTACACGCCCGACCTGGTCACCGCGGTCGGCCTGTTCGGCGAGTCCGCCAAGCCGCCGCACCCCCAGGTCACCATGACCGGCGCGACCGGCCTGCTCCCCGGCAAGGGCCGTATCAACGGCGGTGGCTACCCGGCGCAGATCTGGGCGGCGTACACCTTCGGCGTCTCCAACAAGGTCAGCAGGTTCGACCTGAGGACCGACCAGGGGGCGGCGGTCCAGCCGACCATCACGGCGAGCCCCTCGCCGACGCCCTCGGAGGAGCCGTCGGAGGAGCCGAGCACGGCGACCCCGTCGACCAAGCCGCCGAAGACGCAGACGCCGTCGCAGACGCCGACCACCGAGGAGCCGTCGGAGGAGCCGACGACACAGGAGCCGTCGGAGGAGCCGACCACGGGGGAGCCGTCGACGGAGGAACCCGAGAATCCGCTGGATCCGCAGTTCGGCCCGTAGGGGCGAGGGCACAGGACGACGCGTCCTACGAGCCCCGGTTCAGCTCGAACCAGACCACCTTGCCGGTGCTCAGCCGGGTCGCCCCCCACCGCCGGGCCAGCCGGTTCACCAGGTACAGGCCGCGGCCACCCTCGTCCGTGGCGCGGGCCTGCCGCAGCCGGGGCAGCTGCGGTACGTCGTCGCCGACCTCGCAGCGCAGCACATCGGTGCGCAGCAGCCGCAGCGACACGGGCCGCGTGGCGTACCGGACCGCGTTGGTGACCACCTCGCTCACCAGCAGCTCGACGGAGTCCGTCATGTCCTCCATGCCCCAGCGGACCAGCGCCCGCCGGGCCAGCCGCCGGGCCCGCCCGGGAGCCGCGTCCTCCGGCTCCAGGAACCAGTACGCGACATCACTGGGCGCGATCCCGTCGAAGCGGGCGGCGAGCAGCGCGATGTCGTCGTCCCGGTCGCCCGGACCGAGCATGTCGAGCACCTCGTCGCAGAGCGCCTCCAGCGGTGGCGGGTGATCCGGCCCGGTCAGCTGCGCGGTCGCGGCGAGCTTCTCGCGCAACTGCTCTATGCCGGTCGCCACGTCCCGCAGCCGGGACTCCACCAGACCGTCCGTGTACAGCAGCAGGGTGGCCCCCGCGGGCGCGTCCAGCTCCACGGCCTCGAAGTCGACGCCGCCGACCCCGATCGGGGCGCCCGGCGGCACCCGCAGCACCTCGGCCCGCCCGCCCAGGTGCAGCAGGATGGGCGGCGGATGGCCCGCGTTGGCGATGGTGATGCGGTGCGACACCGGGTCGTAGACGGCGTAGAGGCAGGTCGCCATGCGGTCGGTACCGAGGCGCTGGGCCTGCTCGTCGAGGTGGTGCAGGACCTCCTGCGGGGGCAGGTCGAGGCCGGCCAGCGTCTGGGCCGTCGTGCGGAGCTGGCCCATGATGGCCGCGCTGGTCATGGAGTGGCCCATGACGTCGCCGACCACCAGCGCGACGCGGCTGCCGGGCAGCGGGATCGCGTCGTACCAGTCGCCGCCGACCCGCGCGGTCTCCGCGGCCGGCAGGTAGCGGGAGGCCAGCCGCACGCCCGTGGGGCGCGGCAGGGTCTCCGGCAGCATCGTGCGCTGGAGTTCGTCGGCGATGTACGCCTCACGGTCGTACAGCACCGCCTTGTCGATGCCCAGGGCGCTGTGCGTGGCGAGCTGGGCGGCCACCAGCAGGTCGTCCGGCTCGAACGGGATGCGTTCGGGGCGGCGGATGAACACCGCGGCGCCGATCACCCGGCGCCGGCCGCGCAGCGGCGCGAGGATCGCCCGCTGGCCGCCCGGAATGTCCAGCCGGCTCTCCGCGCCGAGGAGTTCGGGCAGCGCGGCGGTCGCCGCCGGGGTGTCCGCGAACACCGGACGCACCCCGCGCAGCACCTCCGCGAGCGCCCCGCCCGGCCGCACCTCGCACAGTTCCGCGATCGCCGCGGACAGCTCGGACAGCTCAGGCGTCTCCGGAGGCGGCATGCCGAGCTGCGCGAACCCGGGCTCGGGCTCGCGCTCCTCGGGGATCCGGTCGGTGCGCCGCAGCCGCAGCACGACCCGGTCGGCGGCCGGCCGCTCGTCACCCACGGGCAGCGGGTCGCGCAGATAGACCAGGATCGCGTCGGAGAAGGTCGGCACGGTGGCCCGGCACAGCCCCATCACGATCTCGTCGAGGTCCAGGCCACGGGCGATCCGCCGGGTCGCCGCGCCCACGAAGCGCAGCCGGTCGCCGTCCCGCCGCATCGGCGTGGGCTGCCGGCCGGCCGTGGGCGCCTGCCCGGTACGCCGGTCCCGGCCGTCCGGGGGCCGCTCCGCGCGCGTCTCGGCGCCCGGCTGGAGCGGTACGGCCTCGGGCGCGGGGCGCGGCCGGTGGGTGTCCGGCTCGGCGGCCGCCGCGGGTTGTGAGTGCTCGGCGTCGGAAACGGCCGGATCCTTCCCCTGGGGGCGGGGCGCCGGGCCGCCCGGCGTGGTGGTGTCCGGGGTGCCGTCGGTACGGGCCTGGGCGGCGGCGGGCGGTAAGGCGGTGGCGCCCGGCGTGGGCCCCTGGGTACGCAGGAGCGCCCCGCGGGCATCCGTGGGGTCCACGCCCTGAGGGCGTTCGTAGGAGGTGGGCTGCTCCGTCACGCGTGTCGAATCCGTCCGTCCGGGGCTGCGCGCCGCGCGTGCAGTCGGTCCCGCAGATAACCCGATACCCGGAATACATGTCCCTGGAACGGGATTCCCGCGTGGTCAGAGGCTGTTCCTGTGCAACCGGTGGACCTGCCGCGTCCCTTGCCGGTACTGCCCTCGTACCCCTCGCTCACGTCCTGCCGCCCCTCGGTGACGTTAGGTCAGACCCGGCGCCCGCTCCGGGAGTTGCGGTTGAAGCGCCCTTGCGGAGGTTGATCCTACGTTTGCCGCCCGGGGGCGCAGCAAGGGTCTCATGTGGACAGGTGCGCGGGCGTTCGGTCCCAGTCCTCCGGCAGCAACGGTACGGCCCAGGACGGATCCGGGCGCCAGTTCTCCCAGCCGTCGGCGAACGGGGCTCCCCAAACACGGATCACCTCCACCGCCGACCGGCCGCCTCCCGGACCCGCTCGGCCACCGACACGTCCATCAGTCCGTCCTGCTGAGCCTGCGCGAACTCGTCCTCGTCGCGCCAGCCCCAGGACCGGTCGGGATACACACACAGGTCGAGGAAGTGGTCCTCGGAGTCGACGCCGCCGTCCCAACGGACGAGCGGCTCCTCGAGGTTGACGTACCAGTTCTTGAACCGCCAGCCCGGCTCCCAGAACAGCCACACCGACCAGGGCTGACCCGGCCGGGCCAGCTTCAGCACCCCGGTGCCGAACCAGCGGCCCGGCACCACCGTCCGCGGCTTGGTGTAGCGCGTGCGCAGCGGTTCCTGGTGCGGGGGAGTGCCGTCGGCGAGCACGGGCCTGACGCACTGGGTGCCGGGGGCCAGCCACACGGCGAGCAGTTCCTCGTCGTCCCGGACGACGGTGACGGGGCGGGCGATGTGAATGCCCGCGCCGCCGTTCTCCCGGTACCGCCACAGGATCTGGTCCCCGGGCCGCCAGAAGCCCGCCGCCCCGTCCGTTCCCCCGCGTCTCACCGCTCCACCGTCTGCCATGCGGAGATATTAGGTGCCATGGGCATACGACGCTGCGGCGCGCGTCACGGTTCTCACGCCGGGGCGTGAAAGGTTACGGGCGTGTCATCCGCAGGACATCGAGCGCCTCGTCGAGTTGTCGCAGTGTCAGGTCACCGCGCTCCACGTACCCGCCGTCGAGCACCGTCTCGCGGATCGTCCTGCGCTCCGCCAGCGCCTTCTTGGCGACCTTGGCGGCCTCCTCGTACCCGATGTACTTGTTCAGCGGGGTGACGACGGAGGGCGACGACTCGGCGTACTCGCGGGCCCGTTCACGGTCGGCGACGATCCCGTCCACGGTCCGGTCGGCCAGCAGCCGCGACACGTTGGCGAGCAGCCGGATGGACTCCAGCACGTTCTTGGCGATGACCGGCAGCATCACGTTCAGCTCGAAATTGCCGGCGGCGCCCGCCGTCGCCACGGTGGCGTCGTTCCCGACGACCTGCGCGGCGACCATCAGCACGGCCTCCGGGATCACCGGGTTGACCTTGCCCGGCATGATCGAGGAACCCGGCTGGAGATCGGGCAGCGAGATCTCCGCGAGTCCCGTCCTGGGCCCGGAAGCCATCCACCGCAGATCATTGGCGATCTTCGTCAGTCCTACGGCGATCGTCCGGAGCTGCCCGCTGGTCTCCACGATGCCGTCGCGCGCACCCTGCGCCTCGAAGTGGTCGCGCGCCTCCGTCAGCGGCAGCCCGGTGACCCGGGCGACCTCCTGGATGACGGCCGCGGAGAAGCCGGGCGGGGTGTTGATGCCCGTGCCCACGGCGGTGCCGCCCAACGGCAGTTCGGCGAGCCGGGGGAGGGACGCCGTCAGCCGCTCGACGCCGTACCGCACCTGCGCGGCGTACCCGCCGAACTCCTGTCCCAGGGTCACGGGCGTGGCGTCCATGAGGTGGGTGCGCCCCGACTTCACCACATCGGCGAACTCCTCCGCCTTGCGCTCCAGCGAGGCGGCCAGGTGCTCCAGAGCGGGGATCAGATCGCGGGTGACGGCGGCGGTGGCGGCGATGTGGATCGACGACGGGAAGACGTCGTTGGACGACTGCGAGGCGTTCACATGGTCGTTCGGATGGACGTCCCGGCCGAGCCGCTCGGTCGCCAGCGTGGCCACGACCTCGTTGGTGTTCATGTTGGACGAGGTTCCCGAGCCCGTCTGGAACACGTCCACCGGGAACTGCTCGTCCCACTTCCCCCCGGCCACCTCGGCGGCCGCCTCCTGGATCGCCCCGGCGATCTCCTCGTCGAGCACGCCCAGCTCGGCGTTCACCTTCGCGGCGGCACCCTTGATCCGGGCGAGAGCCTCGATGTGCGCGCGCTCGATGCGCTGCCCGGACACGGGGAAGTTCTCCACGGCCCGCTGCGTCTGCGCCCGCCACTTGGCATCCGCCGGTACGCGGACTTCGCCCATGGAGTCATGTTCGATGCGGTATTCGGTCATACGGGGTACAGCGTGCGGCCGGCCCCGGTTGTTCCGGGTGGTGGGCTGTTCGGGGCCGGCCCGTGCCTGCCCGCCGCCCCCCCGACTCGGTGGCTGCGTCCGGCCCGTCCGGCGTTCGTCCGGCGTTCGGGAACGAGGCCGTTCGGGCCGAAGCGGGGTCCGGGGGCGACAGGTCCGGAACGGGAAGGGGCGGCGGGGCGAGGGCCCCCTACGCCAGCCCCGGCCCCCGCACCGGAATCGACGTGAACGTCGGCGCCGGCGCCGGATCCTGGAAGAAGTCGTTGCCCTTGTCGTCCACGACGATGAAGGCAGGGAAGTCCTCGACCTCGATCTTCCAGACGGCCTCCATGCCCAGCTCCTCGTACTCGACGACCTCGACCTTCTTGATGCAGTCCTGCGCGAGCCGGGCCGCCGGGCCGCCGATCGAGCCCAGGTAGAAGCCGCCGTGCGCGTCGCACGCCTTGGTGACCTGCGCCGACCGGTTGCCCTTCGCCAGCATCACCTTGGAGCCGCCCGCCGCCTGGAACTGCTCGACGTAGGAGTCCATCCGCCCCGCGGTGGTCGGCCCGAACGACCCGGACGCGTAGCCCTCGGGCGTCTTCGCCGGCCCGGCGTAGTACACCGGGTGGTCCTTGAGGTACTGCGGCATGTCCTCCCCCGCGTCCAACCGCTCCTTGATCTTGGCGTGCGCGATGTCACGCGCCACGACGAGCGGCCCGGAGAGGGACAGCCGGGTCTTCACGGGGTACTTGGTCAGCTCGGCGAGGATGTCGTCCATCGGCTGGTTGAGATCGATGCGCACGACGTCCCCGTCGGACTCGAGGTGCTCGTCCGTCGTGTCCGGCAGGAAACGCGCCGGGTCGGTCTCCAGCTGCTCGAGGAAGACTCCCTCGGCGGTGATCTTGGCGACGGCCTGCCGGTCGGCGGAGCACGACACCGCGATGGCGACGGGGCACGAGGCCCCGTGCCGCGGGAGCCGCACGACCCGCACGTCGTGGCAGAAGTACTTGCCGCCGAACTGCGCGCCGATCCCGATCTTCTGCGTCAGCTCGAAGACCTTCTCCTCCAGCTCCTTGTCCCGGAACCCGTGCCCGAGCGGCGAGCCCTCGGCGGGGATCTCGTCCAGGTAGTGCGCGGAGGCGTACTTGGCGGTCTTGAGCGCGTACTCGGCGGAGGTGCCGCCGACGACGATCGCGAGGTGGTACGGCGGGCAGGCGGCCGTACCGAGCGAACGGATCTTCTCCTCCAGGAACTTCATCATGGAGGCCTCGTTCAGGACGGCCTTCGTCTCCTGGTAGAGGAACGACTTGTTGGCGGAGCCGCCGCCCTTCGCCATGAAGAGGAACTTGTAGGCGCCGCCGTCGGTGGCGTACAGCTCGATCTGGGCGGGGAGGTTGGAGCCGGTGTTCTTCTCCTCCCACATGGTGAGGGGAGCCATCTGCGAGTAGCGCAGGTTCAGGTTCAGGTACGCGTCGTAGATCCCGCGCGAGAGGGCCGCCTCGTCGCCGCCGTCGGTCAGCACGTTCTGCCCGCGCTTGCCCATGACGATGGCGGTGCCGGTGTCCTGGCACATGGGGAGCACGCCGGCGGCCGCGATGTTCGCGTTCTTCAGCAGGTCCAGGGCGACGAACTTGTCGTTGCCCGACGCCTCGGGGTCGTCGATGATCCGGCGCAGCTGCGCGAGGTGGGCCGGGCGCAGGTAGTGCTGGATGTCGTGGATCGCCTCCTCGGCGAGCTTGCGCAGCGCCTCCGGCTCCACCTTGAGGAAGGTCCGCCCGTCGGCCTCGAAGGTGGAGACACCCTCGGAGGTCACCAGCCGGTAGGGGGTGGTGTCCTCTCCCATGGGGAGCAGATCGGTGTACGCGAACTCAGGCATCTCGCCCATTCCTCACTCGACAGACAGCGCGGCCGGCCTCCATTGGCAAGCGTCCACCAGCGTAGAACGTGCAACTGACAGCGAGCTTGTGAGGTAAGGCTCAGTTCGACCTCGGTCCGGTACCGATCAGCCCCGGAGGAGGGCTATCGCGATCTATCGTGTTTCGGTACGCTGCTGCCGTGGACCTTCAGAAGCAGACCGAACCGCCTGCCGCGGTGAGCGAGTTGCGCGCCTCGGACGCCGACCGTGACCGCATCGCCGACATCCTTCGCGAGGCTCTCGCCGAGGGGCGGCTGACCGCCGAGGAGCACGCCGAGCGCGTCGAGGGCGTGCTGGCCGCGAGGACGGTCGGCGAGCTGGACGTGTTCGTCCGGGACCTGCCCGCCGCGCACCAGCGGCATGCCTCACCGCGCATGCCGGCCCCGAACCGCCCGACGGCCGGCGCCATCCCGGCCGACCCGGACGACAACCTGATCGCGGTCTTCAGCGCCTCCGTCCGCAGGGGCCGCTGGCGCGCGGGCCGCCGTATCCACGCCTACGCGATCTTCGGCAGTGTGGAGATCGACCTGAGCGAGGCGCTGTTCGAGTACCAGCAGGTCGTCATCAAGGCGTTCTCGGTCTTCGGCAACGTCGAGATCCGCGTCCCGGAGAACGTGTCGCTGCGCGGCACCGGTGGCGGCGTCCTCGGCAACTTCGAGGTGGACACCCTCGATTCGTCCGACCCCGACGCCCCCGTCATCTACGTCGACGGCTGGTCCGTCCTCGGCAACATCGAGGCCCGCCCCAAGCGCGGCAAGCTCGTCGCGGACATCCTCGACCGGGTCCACCGCAAGGTCGACCGGAGTTTGCGCAGACACCTGGACCGTTGACGGTCGTGAATCCGGCGGTTGGGGACTCAGTGCATAGGCGTGCGCACAGCGGGTAGGCCTTGCTGCATCGTCTCTCGCTCGCGAAGCCGTCGTCAGGAGTAGACCGTGCTGCAATCGCCGCATTCGTCCCAGGTCGCTGCCGTACCGGCCCAGCGGGTGCCAGCGCGAGACAGGGACCAAGACGCGCCCTGGCACACCGAAGCGGTGTGCGACGCGACGAGGCAGGCCTGTTCTTCGCCCCCTCCAAGGAGCCCACCGCGGCCCGGCTCTCCCGCGAGGAGGCGGCCAAGCGGGTCTGCGGCGGCTGCCCGGTCATGGTGGAGTGCCGAGAGCACGCCCTGCTCCAGCCGGAGCCCTACGGCGTCTGGGGCGGCCTCACCGCCGCGGAACGCCGGGTCGTCCTGGCCCGCCGTCGCCGCCGAGACGTGGAACTGAAGAAGGCGAGCAGGCCGACGGACCGCATAGCGGCCGCAGGTTAGACCCCGCACAGCGGTCGCAGGTCAGGACCCCGCATAGCGTGGCAGGTTAAACCCCACGCCCAGGCGAAAGGGCGCCCCCACCGCACCGGGGGCGCCCTTCGCTCTGCCGGACGTGCGGCTGCCCAGGGGGGCGGCTGCCGGCGACGAACCGGAAAGCCGCTACTTCGCCCGGTCGAAGTCGATCGCGCTGTACGCCCGCAGCTTGCTGAGCCGATGCTCGGAGTCGATCCTGCGCACCGTCCCGGACTTCGACCGCATCACGATCGAATCGGTGACGGCGGTCTCGGACCGGTAGCGCACCCCCCGCAGCAGCTCCCCGTCCGTGATCCCGGTGGCGACGAAGAACACGTTCTCCCCGGTCACCAGGTCCTCGGTGGTGAGCACGCGGTCGAGGTCGTGCCCGGCGTCGATCGCCCGCTGCCGCTCCTCGTCGTCCTTGGGCCACAGCTTGCCCTGGATGGTGCCGCCCAGGCACTTCACGGCGCAGGCCGAGATGATGCCCTCCGGGGTGCCGCCGATGCCGAGGAGAAGGTCGACGCCGGTGCCCTCCCGCAGCGCGAGGATGGACCCGGCGACGTCGCCGTCGGAGATGAGCTTGATGCGGGCACCGGTCCGGCGGATCTCGTCGATGATCCCCGCGTGCCGCGGCCGGTCCAGGATGACGACGGTGACGTCCTCCGGGGTGGCCCGCTTGGCCTTGGCGACCCGGCGGATGTTCACCGACACCGGGGCGTCGATGTCGACGAAGTCGGCGGCGTCGGGGCCGGTGACCAGTTTGTCCATGTAGAACACGGCGGACGGGTCGAACATGGCGCCGCGCTCCGTGGCCGCGAGGACGGCGATCGCGTTCGGCATGCCCTTTGCCGTCAGCGTGGTGCCGTCGATCGGGTCGACGGCGATGTCGACCTCGGGCCCGGTCCCGTCACCGACGCGCTCGCCGTTGAAGAGCATCGGGGCTTCGTCCTTCTCACCCTCACCGATGACGACGACGCCGTTCATCGAGACGGTGGAGACGAGGGTCCGCATGGCACGCACCGCGGCACCGTCGGCGCCGTTCTTGTCGCCGCGTCCCACCCAGCGGCCGGCGGCCATGGCCGCCGCTTCGGTCACCCGGACCAGTTCAAGGGCGAGGTTGCGGTCGGGGGCCTCGGAGGGGACATCGAGTTCGGACGGCAGATGATGATTCTCGGTCATCGGAGCGCACCTTTCTGATACGACGACGGCCGGATGAGGGTTCGACCCGACTCTATCGTCAGTCCGAAAAAATGAGCAGGGGACCCCACGGATGAGCGCACCCGGCACCTGCGACGATAGGGGGCGTGGCAGGTTCGAAAGGCAAGACGCAGACGGTCCGGGACATGGTGCTCTCCCTGGGTCTGATCATGGTCGCCGGTCTGGTGATGTACTTCTTCATCCCGCACGACGACAGCGCCGCTCCCGATGTGAAGCGGGTCGACTACCGGGTGGAGCTGCTCACGGCGCGCCGTGCGGCCTCCTACCCGGTGGCCGCCCCCGAAGGCCTGTCCTCGGACTGGAAGGCGACCTCGGTGCGCTTCGACGGCGCTCAGTTCGACGCCTGGCACCTCGGCTTCCACTCCCCCGACGGGGAGTACGTGACGGTGGAGCAGTCGACCGAGAAGCGCGCGCGGTTCATCGACGACGCGAGCCAGGGCGCCCGGGAGACCAAGGTGACCGAGGAGATCGGCGGCCGCACCTGGATCCGGTACACCGGCGGCCGATACGACGCCCTGGTCCTGGAGGACACCGGCGGCGCCACGACGGTCGTCGCGGGTACGGGTTCGTTCGCCCAGCTGGCCAAGATGGCGGGCGCGCTGAAGCTGGCATGAGCACCTTCGGGTGCCTCGGGGGCCTCGGGTGCCACGGAGGCCGGGCAGCGCGGCGCACTCCTCGCGTTGCTGGACGCGTTCCCCGCAGGGTGCCTCGGGTGCCCCGAGCATCCTGAGCGCCTCGGGCGCCTTCGAGCGTCTCCTGCATCTCCAGCGCCACGAGCGCTCCCGAGAACGGCGAAGGCACCCGGCTGATCCGCCGGGTGCCTTCGCCGTGTCACGCGCGTCGCGTCTCAGACGGTGGTGACGACCTGCTCGTACGACAGGCGCGGGGAGCGCGGGTAGGAGGCGCCCTCGCCCGGCTTGCCGATGTTGACGACGATCAGCGGGGTGTGGTCGTCGTCCAGGAACTCCTTGCGGATGCCCTCGGCGTCGAAGCCGGTCATCGGGCCGGCGGCGAGACCGGCGGCGCGGATGCCGACGATGAAGTAGGCGGCCTGGAGGGCGGCGTTCAGCGTGGCGGAGCCCTCACGGGCCGGGCGCTCGGCGAAGAAGAGGTCCTTGGCCTGCGGGAACGCCGGGAACAGGGTCGGCAGCTCCTCGTGGAACTCGTTGTCCGCGGAGAGGATCGCGACCAGCGGGGCGGAGGCCGTCTTCGCCTGGTTGCCCTCGGCCATGTGCCGCACGAGGCGCTCACGGGCCTCGGCGGAGCGGACCAGCGTGATGCGCAGCGGCGTCTGGTTGAAGGCGGTCGGGCCGAACTTGACCAGGTCGTAGATCGCCTGGACCTGCTCCTCGGTCACCGGCTCGTCGGTGAAGGTGTTCGCGGTGCGGGCTTCGCGGAACAGCAGGTCCTGGGCGGCGGGGTCAAGCACGAGAGACATGAGCGATCTTCCTCGGGTGGGCGTCCGGAACCCGAACGCCGGGCCGGTTGACGTGTTCGACACTACGGGACAGAACTTCAACGTTCAACAAAACCCGAGGTGCCGGTGACCGGCCTCACACGCCCCAGTGGAAGCCCCCTCGTTCCTCCACTCCTCCTCCTACTCCTGCTCCGTCGCCCCCTCCTCCTCGGCGAGGGCCGCGTCCAGCCGGGCCCGCGCGCCCTCCAGCCAGCGTCGGCACACCTTGGCCAGCTCCTCCCCGCGCTCCCACAGGGCGAGGGACTCCTCCAGCGTCGTACCCCCGGCCTCCAGGCGGCGTACGACCTCGATCAGCTCGTCGCGCGCCTGCTCGTACCCGAGCGCCTCGTCCGTCTTGCTCGTCATGCACCCAATCCCTGATCGTCGACTCGAACTGTGAACTGACCCGCGGCGACCCGTGCCCGCAGCACTTCGTCGGCCGCGACCTCGGCCGGGTCGCGGACCACGTCGCCGTCGGCCTTCTGGAGCACCGCGTAGCCACGCTTGAGTGTCGCCGCCGGGGACAGCCCGACCACGCGCGCGTGGGTGTGCGACAGCTCGGAGTCGGCCCGGTCGAGGAGATGCCCGAGCGTGCGCCGGGAGCGGTCGGCCAGCGAGGAGACCTGGTCAGCCCGCTCGTCGATCATCCGGTGCGGATCCCTTATCACCGGCCGGCCGAGCGCGTGGCCGAGCCCGCGCTCCTCGCGCTCCACGAACGCCTCCACGCACCGCCGGGCCCGGCCGCGCAGCATCCGCACCCGCTCCAGCTCCTCGCCGACGTCCGGCACGACCTTCTTCGCCGCGTCGGTGGGCGTGGAGGCCCGCAGGTCGGCCACGTGATCCAGTAGCGGGTTGTCGGGCTCGTGCCCGATCGCCGACACGACCGGCGTACGGCAGGCCGCGACCGCCCGCACCACCTGCTCGTCGGAGAACGGCAGCAGATCCTCCACGCTGCCGCCCCCGCGCGCGACGATGATCACGTCCACGTCCGCCTGGGCGTCCAGCTCCTTCACCGCCTGGACGACCTGCGGTACGGCGTGCACGCCCTGTACGGCGACATTTCGCACCTCGAAGCGGACCGCGGGCCAGCGGTGCCGGGCGTTCTCCAGCACGTCCCGCTCCGCGGCGGAGGCCCGCCCGCACACCAGCCCGATGAGCTGCGGCAGGAAGGGCAGCGCCTTCTTGCGCTCGGCGGCGAACATGCCCTCCGCGGCGAGGGACTTCTTCAGCTGCTCCAGCCGCGCCAGCAGCTCCCCGACACCCACCGGCCGTATCTCGACGGCCCGCAGCGACAGCTGCCCGCGCGGGGCGTACCACTCCGGCTTGGCGTGCACGACGACGCGCGCGCCCTCCCCGACGACGTCCGCGACCGTGTCGAAGACCTGGCGGAAGCAGGTCACGCCGACGGAGATGTCGTGCGACGGGTCGCGCAGTGTCAGGAACACGACACCCGCACCCGGCCGCCGCGACAACTGGGTGATCTGCCCCTCGACCCACACCGCGCCGAGTCGCTCGATCCACCCCCCGATGAGCCGCGAGACCTCACCGACGGGCAGCGGAGCCTCAGCGGACGTGTTGACAGCCATGCCGCGAGAGTAGTGGCCCCCGCTGACAACCCGGGGCCCGGGAGCGTACGCGATCTCTGCGCCCCCGCGCCCGGCCTTACGATGGGACGCATGACTGCTTCGTCTGGCCGCCGTGTCCTGCTCGCCGCCCCCCGGGGCTACTGCGCGGGTGTGGACCGCGCCGTGATCGCCGTCGAGAAAGCCCTGGAGCAGTACGGCGCTCCCGTCTACGTCCGCCACGAGATCGTCCACAACAAGTACGTCGTGCAGACGCTGGAGAAGAAGGGCGCCATCTTCGTCGAACGGACGGAAGAGGTCCCGCCGGGCAACATCGTCATGTTCTCGGCGCACGGCGTCGCCCCGGTCGTCCACCAGGAGGCCGAGCGCGGCAGGCTCGCCACCATCGACGCGACCTGCCCCCTCGTCACCAAGGTCCACAAGGAAGCCGTCCGGTTCGCCGAGGACGACTACGACATCCTCCTGATCGGCCACGAGGGCCACGAGGAGGTCATCGGCACCTCCGGCGAGGCCCCCGACCACATCCAGCTCGTCGACGGGCCCGGGGACGTCGCCAAGGTCGAGGTCCGCGACCCGTCCAAGGTCGTCTGGCTGTCGCAGACCACCCTCTCCGTCGACGAGACGATGGAGACCGTCGACGCCCTCAAGGACAAGTTCCCGCAGCTGATCTCGCCGCCCAGCGACGACATCTGCTACGCCACGCAGAACCGTCAGCTCGCGGTGAAGCAGATGGGCGCCGAGGCGGAGCTGGTGATCGTCGTCGGCTCCCGCAACTCCTCGAACTCCAAGCGGCTCGTCGAGGTCGCCAAGCTCGCCGGTGCCCGCGAGGCGTACCTGGTGGACTTCGCGAGCGAGATCGACGAGGCGTGGCTGGAGGGTGTGACGACGGTCGGCGTCACCTCCGGTGCCTCCGTCCCCGAGATCCTCGTCGAGGAGGTCCTCGGCTGGCTCGGCGAGCGCGGCTACGGCGATGTGGAGCTGGTGAAGGCGGCCGAGGAGCACATCATCTTCTCGCTGCCGAAGGAACTCCGCCGTGACCTGCGCGAGGAGGCCGCCGCGCTGGTGGCCGGGCGGGGCGGGAGCGGCCCGGTGGAGACCTCGGCCGAGTGACCGTCAGTCCGCCGTCGTAACGTGGAGCCATGCAGATCTTCGGCGTGGACATCGGTGGATCCGGGATCAAGGGCGCCCCTGTGGACCTGGACAGGGGCGACTTGGCCCAGGAGCGCTTCAAGGTGCTCACCCCGCACCCGGCGACGCCCGACGGCGTGGCCGACGGCGTGCGGCAGGTGATCGAGAACTTCGGCTGGACGGGCCCGGTCGGCCTGACCTTCCCGGGCGTCGTCACCGGCGGCTCCACGATCCGTACGGCGGCCAACGTCGACAAGGGCTGGATCGACACGGACGCGCGTGCCCTGTTCAGCGAGCGGCTGGGCGGACTGCCGGTGACCGTGGTCAACGACGCCGACGCGGCGGGTGTCGCCGAGGTCGCCTTCGGCGCCGGGCGCGACCGCCGGGGCACCGTCATCCTCCTGACCTTCGGCACCGGCATCGGCAGCGCCGTCTTCGTGGACGGCGTCCTCGTCCCCAACACCGAGCTGGGCCACCTGGAGCTGCACGGCCATGACGCGGAGACCCGCGCCTCCAGCAAGGCCAAGGAGGACGGCGACCTGACGTGGGAGCACTGGGCGCACCGCGTCCAGAAGTACCTCGCCCACGTCGAGATGCTCTTCTCGCCCGAACTGTTCATCATCGGCGGCGGTGTCAGCCGCAAGTCGGAGAAGTTCCTGCACTTCATCGACGGCATCAAGGCCGAGGTCGTCCCGGCGCAGCTCCAGAACAACGCGGGGATCGTGGGCGCGGCCATGCGGGCGGCGGAGAGCCGCTAGCAGCCGTCCGGCCCGGCGCTAGCGGCGGGCGGTGGCCCGGCGGCGCCGGGCCACCAGGACCACCCGGCGCACCAGCACGGTCAGGGCGGCCAGCAGTGTCCCGCCGTACAGCCAGCCCACCTGGGTGGCCAGGGCGGTGGCCAGTGCCATCAGCCGGGCGCCGGGCCCGCCGCCGTCCTTCGCGAGCGGCAGGATGCCCAGGGCGAAGGCGATGGGCATCACGACCGGCGCGGCGACCAGGTCGGCCCGGCGCACCCACAGCCCGCACAGCACGCACACCGGCACGAACAGCACGCCGTACGCCGTCTGCGAGGCGCCCAGCAGCAGCCGGTCGAGCCAGCCGAGCGTCACCATCACCAGCACGCTGAACAGGCCCGTGCCGAGACCGGTGAGCCGGGGGCTGGGCATGTGCCGGCTCGCGGCGGGCGGCGCGGCGCAGGCGGGGGAGCGGGCCGGCTTCGGGGGCCGGGGCGCACCGCCGGCCCGGGGCGGCGTGCCGGAGCCGGAACGTGAGCCGCGTGGCGGCTCCGCCCGGCCGGCGCGCACCGAACCGTTCCCGCGGCGGGTGTCACCGCTCCCGCCGCGGCCGGTCTGCGGCGGCAGGGGCACGGTGCCGCGTCGCGTCCTGTGATGCTCCACCCGTCCAACCTAGGTCGGTTTATGTGCCGAATCGGGCGCGGGACACGCCGGAGAGGCGACCTTGGCCATGCGTTCGACAGGTCCGCCGGGGCGGGCGCGGACACGCCGTAAACTGGTGGATCGGCCAGCCCTCTGGCCCCCTGGCCCTCTCACTACGGGAAGTCGCAACGTGTCGCTCACGATCGGAATCGTCGGTCTGCCGAATGTCGGCAAGTCGACCCTGTTCAACGCCCTGACCAAGAACGACGTGCTGGCGGCCAACTACCCGTTCGCCACGATCGAGCCGAACGTCGGTGTCGTGGGCGTTCCCGACGCCCGGCTCGCCACGCTCGCGGAGATCTTCGGCTCGCAGCGGATCCTCCCCGCGACCGTCGACTTCGTCGACATCGCGGGCATCGTGCGCGGTGCGTCCGAGGGCGAGGGCCTGGGCAACAAGTTCCTGGCCAACATCCGCGAGTCCGACGCGATCTGCCAGGTCATCCGCGCCTTCAAGGACGAGAACGTCGTGCACGTCGACGGCAAGGTCTCGCCGAAGGACGACATCGAGACGATCAACACCGAGCTGATCCTCGCCGACCTCCAGACCGTCGAGAAGGTCCTTCCCCGGCTCCAGCGGGAGTCGCGCATCAAGAAGGACATCGTCCCGAAGGTGAAGGCCGTCGAGGAGGCCAAGGAGATCCTGGAGAAGGGCGACACGCTCTTCTCGCACGGCATCGTCCAGGGCACCGAGCGCAACGAACTCCTGCACGACCTGCACCTGCTCACCACCAAGCCCTTCCTC
The DNA here is from genome assembly GCF_001896135.2 of Streptomyces phaeoluteigriseus. Classification (GTDB taxonomy): domain Bacteria; phylum Actinomycetota; class Actinomycetes; order Streptomycetales; family Streptomycetaceae; genus Streptomyces; species Streptomyces phaeoluteigriseus. The sequence goes on along the minus strand of NZ_MPOH02000019.1, from coordinate 152,444 downwards.
TACGTCTTCAACGTCGACGAGGACGAGCTGGTCGACGAGGACTTCAAGGACGAGCAGCGCGCCCTGGTCGCCCCCGCCGAGGCGATCTTCCTCAACGCCAAGCTGGAGTCGGACCTCGCCGAGCTGGACGAGGCGGACGCCATGGAGCTGCTGGAGTCGGTCGGCGCCGAGGAGCCCGGCCTCGCCACCCTCGCCCGCGTCGGCTTCACCACCCTCGGCCTCCAGACCTACCTCACGGCCGGCCCCAAGGAATCCCGCGCCTGGACGATCAAGAAGGGCGCCACCGCCCCCGAGGCCGCCGGCGTCATCCACACCGACTTCCAGAAGGGCTTCATCAAGGCGGAGGTCATCTCCTTCGCCGACCTGGTGGAAACCGGCTCAGTGGCCGAGGCCCGCGCCAAGGGCAAGGCCCGCATGGAGGGCAAGGACTATGTGATGCAGGACGGGGATGTGGTGGAGTTCCGCTTCAACGTGTAGCGGGTGCTTCACCATCACTTCGATGATCTGGCAAACATGCAGGTCAGAAGGGGTCCGGCCTCTCGGGGTTGGGCCCCTGGTTGATTTCCGTGGGCCACAGCCCCGTAGGAGGGGTTGCGGGGCGGTCGAGCAGCCTGCGCTCACACTTTCCTCACGGCTCCGAGCCGTAGCCCATCACGGCCTCTACCGGATCAGCTCCCGTCCTCGTCGTCCTCGCCCGTGCGCGAGGTGCGGCGGGCCGGTTCGGTTCGCCCGCGCCGTCCGCCGCCCCCGGCGTGAACGTGCCCGCGCCCGCGTCGGCATCCGGGTCCGCGGCCGCGTCGGTGAACGGCGAGCCCTCGGGGGCCGGGAAGCGCGGCGGCCAGGGCCCGTTATGTCCCCCGAGACCGAGACTCTCGAGGCGGCGCAGCAGGCGAAGGCGGTGACGGTCGGCTGATCGACGAGTTGGTCGGCCGTGCCCAGGTCGACGGCCTCCGGCTGACTGGCGGGGGTGGGCTGCTTCAGCAGCTGACCAAGCGGCTGCTGGAGTCCGCGCTCCAGGGTGAGATCGCCGACCACCTCCTCGGCATCCACCTGGACGACGAAAAGCGGGAAGCCTTGGCCCCCGCTTTGCGCGACCGGCCCGATGTCGCACGGCCCTCGAAACGCAGGTCCATGACTCGTGATCGTGGGCGACAACCGGCGAAGCCATCTACTAATGTCAATGTTAGTAACGTTGTCGTTAGTATCATGCGTGGAGGTCGGCGGGCGTGGTGGACTTTGTAGGTCGTCGGCAGGAGCTGGCGACATTGGAGCGAGAGCTGCAGAAGGTGGCGGCAGGGGTTGGCGGGGAGCGACCCGGTCGGTGCGTGATGTTGCGTGGGCGGCGCCGGGTGGGCAAGTCGCGGCTGGTCGAGCGGTTTGCGGAGCGCTCCGGGGCCCCATTCCTGTTCTACGCGGCGACCGGTGCGTCCCCTGGAGATGATCTTGCACGGCTTGCCCGGGACGCCCAGGCATCGACGCTGCCGATGGCGCGGCTCGTGGCCGCCGCACGGCCGGAGAGCTGGGACGCCGCGTTCGACGTGCTGGCTGCGGCGCTGCCCGCCGACCGGGCGAGCGTGCTGATCATCGACGAGGTGCCATACCTGATGGATGCCGATGGCGCCTTTGAGGGGATGCTGCAACGGGCCTGGGACCGGGTGCTGGAGACCAGGCCAGTGCTGCTGGTCCTCATCGGCTCCGATCTGTCGATGATGGAGGCCCTGAACAGCTACGGACGCCCCTTCCATCAACGCGGCCGGGAGATGGTGCTAGGACCACTGAACCCCGCCGAGGTGGGGCAGATGCTCGGGTTGGAACCGGCGGCAGCCTTCGACGCCGCGCTGGTCACCGGCGGGCTGCCGTTGGTCTGCGCGGAGTGGCCGCCAGGCGCAGGGCTGTGGGACTTCCTCGGCGAGGCGCTGAGCGACCCGGTCTCGGCCCTACTGGTATCGGCCGAGCGCTCGCTGGCTGCCGAATTCCCTCCGCAGGCTCAGGCGCGTACGGTGCTGGCGGCTATCGGCAGTGGCGAGCGGACCTTCACCAACATCGCCCGTGCAGCCGGCGGAATCGGGGCCACGCCCCTGCAGCGAGCGCTGGAGCTGCTCACGGACAAGCGGATCGTCGCTGCGGAGCTGCCCGTATCGCTGCGTCCGTCGAAGGATCGCCGCTACCGGGTGGCAGATCCCTACCTGCGGTTCTGGCTGCACCTGCTCGGCCCGTCCATGGAGGAGATCGAGCGGGGGCGGGGCGATCTGACCTTGGCGCGCATCCGGGAGAACTGGACCAGCTGGCGCGGCCGAGCCGTCGAACCCCTTGTCCGCGAGGCCCTGGCGCGGATACTGCCCGATGACAGGCTGCCCGCGGCCTCCGCAGTGGGCGGCTATTGGACCCGTACCAACGACGTCGAGATCGATGTCGTCGGGGCGGACCGCGCCCCCATTGCCAAGGAACTGCTCTTCGTCGGCTCCATCAAGTGGCTGGAGCAGTCGCCCTTCGATCGGCACGACCTGGCAGCTCTCCATCGACACCGGGCCGCCCTCACCGGCGAACCTGTTCCAGTCGTGGCGGTCTCGCGCAGCGGAGTCGACTGTCCGGGGCTCGATGCCGCCTACGGCCCTGGCGATTTGCTGACCGCCTGGGCGCGGTGAGTTGGCGGATGGCGGTCGAGGCAAGGGAGTTGGGGAGCGCGATCCGGCCGGAGACGTGGCGGAGGGGCGGCCCGTTGCTGTGTTCTGGATCACGTGTCCCGGATTGAGCCTGCTGCCGGGGCGGTTTCCGTACCTCACCCTGACGACCGCACCCCGGATGCAAGGATGAGGCCCGTCATGACTGCTGGGTGGTGTTCTCGCACGCTTCGGGCCGCGGTGTTCGCGGCCGTCTGTGTGTTGCTCGCCGCCCTGGGGCACGTGCTGATGTCCGGCAGCCGGGTGCCGTGGTGGACCTTGGCCGCCGGTGCGGCGGCGACCGGCGCCGTGGGCTGGTGTCTGGCAGGCCGTGAGCGCGGGCTTCCGCTGGTCGTGTCCGTCGTGGTCGCCGCACAGACGGCCCTGCACTCGGCGTTCTCCCTGGCCCGGTCCGGTGCGCACCCCGTGGCTCCGGCATCCGGTGACACGGCCTCGATGGACATGAGTTCCGGGGCACACGACATGGGCTCCATGCACATGGGTTCCCTGCACGTGGACTCCGTGGATTCCATGGACACAGGCCACATGGACCATCTCGGGCACGCCGTGGGCGGTACGTCGTCGTTCGGCATGGTCTCCGCCCACCTGCTGGCCGCGTTGCTGTGCGGCCTGTGGCTCGCGTACGGGGAACGTGCCGCCTTCCGCATCCTGCGGGCCGTGGTCGGCCGGCTGACCGTGCCGCTGCGGCTGCCGCTCGCCCTGCCGACGCCACCCGACCGCCCGCGCCTGCGTGTACGCCGCCGCTCGGACCGGGCGCCGCGAACACTGCTGCTCGTCCACGCGATCACTTCTCGGGGGCCGCCCGTGGGGACCGCTGTCGTCTGAAGACAGCCGGTTCCCCGAGGCTGCCCGTGTGCGCCTCGGGCCTCGGTCGTACGTCCTCGTACGGCCCTCAGCCCACTCCACTCGCCGGACCGGCCCCGCCCACGTGCGGGTCCCGGATCCCGGACGACCCGAGAAGGACACCAGGTGACCGATCCTGCCCTGCTCGCCTCGCGCGACACGACGACGTCGGGTGACGAGTCGACAACCGCCCTGGCGCTGGCCGCCCGTGACGGCGACCCGGACGCCGTCGAGCGTTTCGTACGAGCCCTGCACCGCGACGTCGTACGCTACGTCGCCCACCTCTCGGCGGACCCCCAGGCCGCCGACGACCTGGCCCAGGACACGTTCCTGCGGGCGCTCGGCAGCCTGCACCGTTTCGAGGGCCGCTGCTCGGCCCGTACCTGGTTGCTGTCCATCGCGCGTCGTGCGGTGATCGACAGCTTGCGGCACACCGCCGCCCGGCCGCGCCTGTCCGACGTACGGGACTGGCGCCTGGCGGTCGAGCACGCTCAGCCGCGCGGGCTGCCCGGCTTCGACGACGGCGTCGCGCTCCTCGACCTGCTGGCCGCACTGCCCGACGAGCGCCGTGAGGCGTTCACCCTCACCCAACTCCTGGGCCTGCCGTACGCCGAGGCGGCCGCGGTGAGCGACTGCCCCGTGGGGACGGTCCGTTCCCGTGTGGCCCGCGCCCGCGTGACGCTCATGGGCCTGCTGGCCGAGGCCGAGGAGCACCGCCCGGAGCCGGCCGGCCGGGAGCACGCGGGCACGGCCCCGGCTGCCCTGGCCGCGTGACCTGGGGGGGGGCCGGTGCCCGCCGGACACCCGGCCACCGGCCCCCTTGGACGCCCGACGGTGGTGAGGACCGTCGGGTGTGGTCCAACGTGCGTACGGCGGAACGGGTTTGCGCCTTCCGGAGGCTGCCCCTTGGCCGGCGAGGCGGGCGGCTGCGGTGACGGCTGGGTGCGGCGGCCGAGGAGACGGGGTGGTCACCGAGCACGCCAGGTCACCGCCCGGATCGTCGTATTCATGCCTCCCGTACCGCCCCCGCGCGTACCGCGCTTACCATGCGCCCAGTCGTACGTCAGTTCTGCATCGCCGTGTGCAGCCTGGTGCGGCCCGCCCCGCCCGCCCGTCTGATCCAGGAGCACGGTACTCGTGTCCATACCCCCGCCCCCCGGGCCCCAGCAGCCTCAGGACCCGTACGGGCCGCCGCAGCCGCAGGGTCCCGGTCCGTATCCGCAGCAGCCGTACGGCCCGCAGGCGCCCCAGGGGCCGTACCCGGGGGCGCCGTACGCGGGTGCGCCGTACGCGGTCTGGGGGCAGGGGTACCTGCCCCTCAACCGGCCCGCGCCGGTCAACGGGGTCGCGATCGCCGCCCTCGTCCTCGGCGTGCTGTGCTTCCTGCCGGCCGTCGGCCTGGTGCTCGGCGTCATCGCGCTGCTCCAGATCAAGAAGCGGGGGGAGCGTGGCACGGGCATGGCGATCGGCGGGGCCGTGCTGTCCTCGCTCGGGCTCGCGCTGTGGGTGGTGATGCTGGCCACCGGAGGCGCCTCCTCGTTCTGGGAGGGCTTCAAGGAGGGCGCGAACGGCAACTCCAGCCTCTCCCTGGTCAAGGGCGACTGCTTCGACGTGCCGGGCGACTCGATCGACGAGGACGTCTACGACGTCGACACGGTGGACTGCGCCGGTGAGCACGAGGGCGAGGTGTTCGGCACCGTCCGGCTCTCCGGCGGGAGTTACCCGGGCGACGCGCACGTGGCGGACGAGGCCGAGGACAAGTGCTACACCCTCGAGAGCCGGTACACGATGGACACCTGGACGCTGACCGACGAGATCGACGTCTACCACCTCACGCCCACCCGTGAGAGCTGGGAGTGGGGCGACCGCCAGATCGTGTGCGTCTTCGCCCACACCGACGAGCGGTCCAAGCTGACCGGCTCGCTGCGCTCCGACGCCACGACGCTGACCGCCGATCAACTGGCCTTCCTCGAGGCCGTCAACGCCCTCGACGACGCGCTCTACGAGGAACCCGAGGAGTACGCCGAGGACGACCTGGACGTCAACAAGGCCTGGGCCAAAGACGTGGCGGACGCGACCGCCGAGCAGGCCGAGGCGCTGAACGGGCGCAGTTGGCAGTCCGCCGCCCGCCAGCCCGTCGCCGACCTCGTGAAGACCATGGGCAAGGCCGGCAAGGAGTGGACGGCGGCGTCGACGGCCTCCGACGTGGACACCTTCTACGAGCACTACGACACCGCCTACTCCTACGTCGACGGCGACGAGACCGTCACCGCCCGCGAGGCTCTGGGGCTGGCCACCACCCCGCCGGCGTACGAGGACGACAGCGGGGGCGGCAGCGGCGGGGGCGGTGACGGCGGCCTGGACGTGTGATCGCTTCCATAGCGGGGAGAAACTGCCTGCGTAAAGCCCTTCCCCGGGAGAAGTCATCACATCGAGTGATTCTCTGGCCTTTGCTTGCACAGGACAACTGATGGTTGCCACGCTGTAGCTGTCTGTACAAGCTGATGGGAGCGGCCAGTGACATTCGGTGAGCAGCCTGCGTACCTGCGGGTCGCGGGCGATCTCCGCAAGCAGATCGTCGACGGCTCGCTGCCACCGCACACCCGCCTCCCGTCCCAGGCTCGCATCCGTGAGGAGTACGGCGTCTCCGACACCGTCGCGCTGGAGGCGCGCAAGGTGCTGATGGCCGAGGGCCTGGTCGAGGGCCGCTCCGGTTCGGGGACGTACGTGCGCGAGCGGCCCGTGCCACGCCGGATCGCCCGCTCCGGGTACCGCCCGGAGACCGGCGCGACGCCCTTCCGGCAGGAGCAGGCCGACTCCCGGGCGCGCGGCACCTGGGAGTCCCGCAGCGAGCAGGCCGAGGCGAGCCGGGCGGTCGCCGAGCGGCTCGCCGTCAAGCCCGGCGACCGTGTGATGTGCACCAGGTACGTGTTCCGCGAGGCCGGCGAGGCGATGATGCTCTCCACCTCCTGGGAGCCCCTCGCCGTCACCGGCCGCACGCCCGTGATGCTCCCCGAGGAGGGTCCGCTCGGCGGCATGGGCGTCGTCGAGCGCATGCGCGCCATCGACGTGATCGTGGACAACGTCACCGAGGAGGTCGGCGCCCGCCCCGGCCTCGCCGAGGAACTCCTCGCCCTCGGCGGCGTACCGGGGCATGTCGTCCTGGTCGTCCAGCGCACGTACTACGCCTCGGGCCGCCCGGTCGAGACGGCCGACGTGGTCATCCCCGCCGACCGCTACCAGGTCGCCTACCACCTGCCGGTGAGGTGACGGGGACGCCCGACCCGGTGCGGGGGTGAAGCGGCGCACACCCTTGCGGCAGCGGCGCACACCCCCCTGGCAGTTGCCCCCGGAAACAGCCCGCCGCGCGGCCTTCCGGGGGCCGTCGGAATCCGGTCGTTTCCGTGCGTTCCCGCAGGTCGCCCGCCACGTGTCCGGCAGCCCGCCGACCGGAGGCATCACGTTGCGCGGACGGCGCGTTCGGTCCCGTGCGCCCCCTGTGCCTTGGCTGGTTGCGTACCTGTTTGTGAAAAGCCGTGTTCGCTGCGTAAAGGTTAGGCGTACGCTCGGGCATATGCGGACTGCGGTTTCCTCAGAGGGCGGGACGCGGGTCGCACCGCGGACGGGATCCGACCTGGCCGGGGCGAGAAGGGGGCGTGAGGTGCGATGAACGACAGCACCGTCTCGCTGCCCTGGCTCGTCATACGCCAGGACGACAACGGCAATCGCTACCGCGTCGGCCGGTACGCGACCCGCGCCGAGGCCCAGAAGATCGCGGACAGCCTCGACCAGCGCGGCCACAAGCAGCTCTACTGGGTCGAACGCATCGGGCAGAACGGCGACGGCGCACACGACTGAACGGCGACGAGGGGGCGACCCGACACCCCGGCCGCTCCTCTGGATGCTCCCGTAGGCTCCGGCACATGACGGAACGGATCGTGGTGGTCGGAGCCGCCCTTCTCGACGGCGACCGCCTGCTCGCCGCACGCCGCAGCGCGCCCCCCGAACTCGCCGGACGCTGGGAACTGCCCGGCGGCAAGGTCGAACCGGGTGAGCGGCCCGAGGAAGCCCTCGTCCGCGAACTGCGCGAGGAACTCGGCGTCGACGCGCGGACCGTGGAGCGCGTCCCGGGGGAGTGGCCGCTACGGCCGCCCTACGCCCTGCAGGTGTGGACCGCGCGCCTGGAGCCCGCCTCCGCCGCTCCCGCCCCGCTCCAGGACCACGACGGCCTGCGCTGGCTCACGCCCGGGGAGATCTGGGACGTCGACTGGCTCGACCAGGACATCCCGGCCGTACGGGAAGTGGCCACGCGGCTGAGGGCCGGTGAGCGAGCCGGTGCTGACGCCGGAGAGCCGCCGCAGGCGGCGGCCGACCGAGACTGACCTACCGCCCTCCTCGCGCCGCCCTTGCGCGCCCTCGGTGCCTCCATGCGCCGTCTCGGGGTACTGCATCCCGTATATCGGGTATGTCCCCATTAACCCCACGAAACCAGACATGGGTGGGTACTTCGCTGGCCCGGGAAGTGATCGGCGTGATCCACACCGAAGGCGATCGCGCCGAGTGGACGTTCCCCGCGGAACCCGGCGCCGTACGCACCGCCCGCGCCGCGGTCCGGGGGCAGTTGCGCGGCTGGGGCCTCGACAGCCTCGGTGACATCGCCGCCCTGCTGGTCAGCGAACTCGTGACGAACGCCCTGCGGCACGCCACCGGTCCCATCGGGGTCCGTCTGGTCCGGCCCGCCGGACTGCCCGGGGTGCTTCTCGTCGAGGTCTCCGACCCGGTGCCGGACCCACCCCGCGAGCGGGCCGCCCGGCCCGAGGACGAGAGCGGCCGCGGACTGCAACTGGTCGCCTCCTCCTCGCGCCGCTGGGGGAGCAGGCTGGGAAGCACGGGCAAGACGGTCTGGTTCGAGCTGGCGGTCCCCGGCTGAACTCCTGGCCGGGTCCCGGCTGAATCCCGCCCCTCGCGCGGGGGCGGAAGGCCGGGACCGACCGCGCACGAGGCCGGGGATCCGGGCCACGGCGGCCCGGCCGGCGACGTGGCCGGCGGCCGCCCGGACACCAGTCCCGCGACCCGTGCCGTCAGGTGTGGTTCGACGACGTGTCCGCTGGTTAGAAGACTGGAAGTGTTGTCACGGGACGGTCCGAAAAAAGCCTGGACCGTGCTGTGATCGTGAACACCGTGTCGTGCGGCGCCGTAGTGCTGGATACTGCGGGCAGCCGCAACCGGTGACCGGTGCCGGGCGCGGTGAGCTGGAGGGGACGGTTCGCGTGAGCGAGATACCAGCGAAGGCCACGGAGTCCGAGGACCCGTCGGGCGGCGCGAGGGCGGAGACCGCGGGTGCGCTCGCGGGCGACGCCGGACACACCCTTGCCGACGGCGAGGGCGAGGTGCCGGCCGGCGACAGCCTGTGGCAGAGCAGTCCGCCCGGCTCCATCTACGACTACATCAAGGTCGCCTCCTTCTCGATCGGCCCCGACGGTCTCGTCGACCAGTGGAGCCTGCGCGCCGAGCAGATCTTCGGCATCCCCGCCGACCGGGCCGTCGGCATGGACCCCATCGACGCGTTCGTCGACCCCGACCGGCGCGAGCGCGGCCAGCGCAAGATGGCCGAGATCCTCGACGGCCGGGAGTGGACCGGTGTCCTCCCCTTCCGGCTGCCCGACGCCGAGGACGGGGCGCGCGGCGAGCAGGGCCTCGCCGAGGTGTACGTCATGCCGACGCGTACCCCGGAGGGTGAGAAGGCCGCCGTCTGCATCGTCGTCGACGTCCGCACGCTCCGCAGCATCGAGACCGACCTGGCCGCCTCGCAGGCGATATTCGGTCAATCCCCGTTCGGCTTCCTGCTGATCGACCCCGAACTGCGGGTCCGCCGCGCCAACGAGCGGTTCGCGTCCGTCTTCGGCGGCACCCCCGACGACCACCGCGGCAAGGGCGTCCAGGACTATCTGCCGAGGCCCGAGGCCGAGCGGGTCAGCGCGGTCCTGCGCCGGGTCCTGGAGACCGGCGACTCCATCACGGACATGCACGTCACGGGCTTCGTGCCGGGCTCGGACGAGCGCCGGCACTGGTCCATCAACCTCTACCGGGTGCACAGCGGTTCCGGCCGGCCCATCGGCGTCGCCTGGCTCGGCACCGACATCACGGCCCGCCGCGCCGCCGCCCGCGAGGCCGCCGCCGCACGGCGCAACCTCGCGCTGCTGAACGAGGCGGCGCCCGCATAGGGAACTCCCTCGACCTGGAGACGACCGCGCGCGAACTCCTCGACGTCGTCGTGCCCGGATTCTGCGACCTGGCCACCGTCGACCTCTACCAGGGGCTCCTGGCCGGCGACGAGACCCCGCCCGGCCTCGCCGACGGCAGCGCCGAGCTGCGCCGGGTGGCCTTCTCGTCCGCCGTGTCCGACGGGCCCCTGACGGGCGGCGGTACGGCCGTCGCGGTCGGCGCGGTCCACCACTTCCCGTTCAACTCGCCCCATGCGGACGCCCTGCGCACCGGCCGTCCGGGAAGCATCCCCGGCGAGGAGGGCGGCCTCGTGCAGTCCACGCTCGCCATTCCGATGGTCGCGCACGACACGGTCGTGGGCCTCGCGCAGTTCTCGCGGACGAAGGGCAGCGAGCCGTTCGGGGACCGGGACCGGGATCTCGCGGTGGAGCTGGCGGCGCGGGCGGCGGTCTGTATCGACAACGCGCGGCTGTACCGGCGCGAGCACGAGCGGGCGTTGATGCTCCAGCGGTCGCTGCTGCCGCCGGGCGACCCGGTCGCCTCCGGCCTGGACATCGCCTGCCGCTACCTGCCGGGCAGCGTCGCCTCGGGCCGCCCCAGCGAGGTCGGCGGCGACTGGTTCGACGTCATCGAACTGCCCGGCCACCGTACGGCCCTGGTGGTCGGCGACGTGATGGGGCGCGGGCTGCGGGCGGCGGTCGCCATGGGCGAACTCCGCACCGCCGTCCGGACCCTCGCCCTCCTCGACCTCGAACCGGCCGAGGTGCTCTCCGCGTTGGACGAGATCGCGCGCGGCCTCGGCGCCCCCGGCGGCGTCCAGCAGGCCACCCGTGCCGCCCGCCGGCCCCGCGAGGCCGACCTGTCCGAGGTGTACCTCGCGACCTGCGTGTACGCGGTGTACGACTCGGTGACCCGCAGGTGCACCTTCGCCAACGCCGGCCATCTGCCGCCCGTGCTCGTCGAACCCGGCGAGCCCGCGCTGATGCTCGACGTGCCGCCGGGCATGCCGCTCGGCGTCGGCGGGGAGCCCTTCGAGGAGGTCGAGGTCGAACTCCCCGAGGGCGCGCTGCTCGCGCTCTACACGGATGGACTGGTCGAATCCCGCGACCACCCCCTCGACGAGGGCCTCCAGGCCTTCGTGGGCGCCCTGACGGATCCCGCGAGCCCCCTGGAGGACGTCTGCGACCACGTCCTCAACACCCTCGACACCCACCACGGCGAGGACGACATCGCGCTGCTGATGGCCCGCGTCCAGGGTCTGCCCGCCGACTCCGTCGGCGACTGGACGCTGCCGCGCGAGCCGCGCAGCGTGGGCCGCGCCCGCGAGTACGCCCGCGGGCAACTGCTCAGCTGGGACATGGAACCGCTCGTCGACACCACGGAACTCCTCGTCAGCGAACTGGTGACGAACGCGCTCCGCTACGGCGAGGGGGAGATCAGGCTACGGCTGCTGCTCGACCGCACCCTGGTCTGCGAGGTGTGGGACTCCGGCCTCGTCCAGCCGCGCCGCCGCCGCGCCCGCGACACCGACGAGGGCGGCCGGGGCCTCCAGCTCGTCGGCCTGCTCTCCGCCGCCTGGGGCTCCCGCCGCACGCCCCGCGGGAAGACGGTCTGGTTCGAACTCCCGCTCCCCGACGGTGAGACGGGCCTCGCGGACCCGGCGGAGGCGCTGCTGAGCCTCTTCTGACGGCCCGCCGCCCCTACGCGGGTGGCGTCCGGGACGCGCCCGGTCGTCCCGTGAACCCGGCCGGGTGGGCGTTCTCCGGGTCGTCGGCCGGCAGGATGCCGCCCAGGACGGCGCCGGCGGTTCCGGCGGTGGGCGCCGGGCGGGAGGCGTCGGGGACGGGTGGCGCAGGGGTGTACGGGTTGCCCCGCACGCGTACGTCCTGTTCGGCCAGGGCGCGGGCCTCCAGGGCCAGGGCGTCGGCCCCGGCGGTGTCGCCGTCGGCCAGGAGGCGGTGGGCCTCCGCGAGGCGGGTGCGGGAGGTGGCGCCGACCGCCCCCCCGGTGCGTCGCGACGAAGTCGGCCGCCGCGGCGGTGGCGCTGCGGGCGGTGAGCCGGCCGGCGGCCGCGAGCACCCCGGCCCGTGGCGGTTCCGGTGCTGAGATCGCCCCCACGACGCGGCGGAGGATGCCGACCGGGTCGTACGGCCGTCCCGACGTCAGTTCCTGGCGCACGCGGGACAGCACCGCGTCGGCGCGCAGCACGTGGGCGAGGGCCTCGGTGCCTGCCGTATCCCGCAGGGGGGCCAGTTCGGCCTCCGCTCCGGTCAGCGCGGCCGGGAGCAGCCCGTCGGCCTCCCGCAGTTCGGCCGCGGTCCGCTCCACGGCCCCGACGAGGACGGCGGCCTGGGCGACGGCGCTCTCGGCGGTACGCAGGTGCCGGGCCGCCTCCTCGGGGTGGCCCGCGTCGTCCGTCTGACGGGCCTGGTTGAGCCGGACGGTGGCGAACACCAGCCGGTCCTTGGCCTGTTCGACGTACCCGGTGACGGTGGCGCTCGCCGTGGCCGCGTACCGCTCACGCAGCTCGCCGAGGACCGCCTCGGCCGCGGGCGTCCGCCCGGTCAGCTCCCGGAACCGCGCCTCCGCGACCGCCAGCGCCTCACCCACCCCCTGCTCCAGCCCCCGCAGTCGCCGGAAGCCGTCCGCCGCCGCGTCCAGGCGCCGTTCGGCCTCGGCGCACCGCCCGACGATCCCGGCGAGTGCCTGCCGACGGGCCACCGGATCCTCCGGTACGCCGTCGTCGTGGCGTTGCCGCATCCGGAACGCGGCGGCCAGTTCCCGCTCGGCCTCGCGCAGCGCATCGGCGAAGGGCGCCACCGCCTCCGCGCCGAACAGCTCCCGTGGAAACCCGAGTTCGTCGCGGGCGGCCCGGACCCGGTCGTCGGCGGCGACGAGGCCGTGCGGGCCCGGTCGTCCGGTACGCCTGGCTCTGTCCGCGGTGGGGAGGGGGTGCTGCCGCCCGGTGTCGTCCGGGTGCGGGCGCGTCGGACGCGGCGCAGGTAGCCGTACCCCGCGAGCGCCCCGGCCGCGCCGGCCGCGACGAGCGGCAGGACCAGGTCGGCGGTCGACGCCCCGTCCTTTGCGGGTGCCACGGCCGGCGAGGCGGCGACGGGTCCGGTGATCGCAACCGGAGCGTCCGTTCTCGTCGTCATCCCCGGCAACACCAGCCACGCGATCCCCGTCACTCCGCCCAGCACGGCGAGCACCACCCGCACGGACACCTGCGGACCGGCCCGCCGCGACCGGCCTCGGAGCTTGGACGACGTCACATTCGGGAGCGTATGGCCGCCCATGCGGTCACGCGACCCGGATACACCCGAGACGGGGCACGTGGGGCGGGCGACACAGAGGGGGAGCAGTGACGGACCAGTCCACCGGTACGGACGCGGAGGAGACGCCGGACACGGAGGCGAGGGTGACGCCGGGCACGGAGGCGGCGCCGGACACGGAGGCGGAGGCGGCGCCTGGCGAGCCCGCCGAGAAGGTTGCCGGGGCGTCTGCCGAAAAGCCCTCCGAGGCGCCCGCCGAGGAAGCGGCCCTGCTGCGGCGTCGGCGCCTGCGCCGGCGCAGGATACGGATCGCGCTGGCCGTGCCCCTCCTTCTCCTCGTGCTCCCGGTCCTCGTCGGCCTCACCGCGTTGCGTGTCAACTACCTGGGCGACCCGGCCGACGGCACGTACACCCGAGGCAAGGACGCCATCTGGCTCGGCCACGCCTGGGTGGACGGCCGCAAGAAGGACGCCGACGTGACGGCCCTGGCCGCCCGTCTGAAGGACACCGGAATCCGCGACCTGTACGTCCACTCCGGGCCCCTGGAGCACGACGGCACGCTTCCCGAGTCGTCGTATCCGAACGCGCGTTGGTTCATCGCCGCCGTCCACCGGGAGATGCCGCAGATCCGGGTCCAGGCCTGGCTCGGTGACGTGCTCGCCAGCGAGAGCCCGCACGGTATGCGGCTGGAGCGCCCAAAGACGCGCGCGGCGGTCGTACGGTCCACGCGCGAGATCCTCGCCACCGGCTTCGACGGCGTCCACTTCGACCTGGAGCCCCTGCACTCCGGCGACCGGAACTACCTGACCCTCCTCGACGCCCTGCACCGCGTCACCGCCGCCCAGGACGCGCCCCTGTCCGTCGCCGCCCACCAGATCGACCCGGTGCCCGGCTTCCACTCCTTCTGGGGTACGACCACCGGCCACCCGAAGTGGTGGTCGCAGAAGTTCTTCGGCGAGGTCGCCCGCCGCGTCGACCAGATCGCCGTCATGTCGTACGACACCATCCAGCCGCTGGAGAGCACCTTCGGCGGCTACGTCGCCCAGCAGACCTCCCTCGCCCTGGAGGTCGCCCCGCCCACCACCGACCTGCTGATGGGCCTGCCCTTCTACCACGAGAACCGCTTCGGCCACTGGAATCACGCGGAGACCGTCCCCGCCGGCGTCCGGGGCGTCCGCCTGGGCCTGTCCCGCACCGACGCCGACCGCGCGAACTTCGGTGTCGCGCTGTACGTGGACTTCGCGGCGGAGGAGGCGGACTGGACGGCGTACCGCGAGGGCTGGGTGCGCTGATACCCGGCCCGGCGTCCCGTCACGCGTGGCTTTCGCCCCGCCACCTGGGACGCCATCGAACCGTCGCCGGGACGTCATGCGAGCTTTGCTTCCAAGGCCGCCTGTGTTGGTTGTGCATGGTCTGTGAGCGCCCTAGCGTCCAGATCTCCTATCCCTGTAAGGGTCACACTCTGATGCGATCGCTACTCACCAGTAAGGCCGTCCGTCGAGCCCTGCGCCCGGTGGCCGAACTCATCGACCAGCGCATCGAGCGCCAGGTGCGCCGCGCCGTCCGCGATGAGCGGCGCGCCGCCCCGGACGTCTCCCTCGACGCGGTTCAGCAGGAACTCCAGGCGCTCCGCAACCGCCAGCGCCCCCTGGAAATCTTCTTCGACGGCACCGGGCGCGGCATGGCGCGCATGCCGTCCGCGACCCACCTGAACCAGCTGATCGACGAACTCGCCGCGGTGACCGGCGACCGGGCCGACGCCGAGCGCAGTGTCGCCCAGGCGTTCCGGCTGCTCATCGCCCTGGAGGCGCTCGGGGTCGGCCGGATCGCCGGCGGCACGATGAACATCGTCGGCAAGCTGTCCGCCGTACCGCTGCTCGATCCGCCGAACGACGACATGCTGGAGATCGGCACCCTGTACGGGATGTTCGGCGCGGCCCTCATCCGCATGATGGAGCGCGCGGGCCGAGACCCCCGGCTGACGATCGTCGACCCGCTCGCCGGGACCCAGTTGCAGCCCGGCACCACCATGTCGGACGACGCCTCGGGCACACCCGTGCGGGAGGCCGCCGTGCGCACCAACCTCTCCCTGGCGGGCGCGGCCGGCGCCGCGACCCGCATCCAGCAGGGCTTCTCCGAGGATCCCGAGGTGCGTGCCCTGGTCTCCGACCGTTCCTACGGCGTGGTCATCGTCGACGGCGACCACTCGGCCGCCGGTGTCGCGGCGGACCTGGAGTGGGCCGAGAAGATCGTCGCGCCGGGCGGCATCGTCGTCCTGGACGACTTCGGGCACCCCAAGTGGCCGGGCATCAAGGAGGCCTTCGACAAGCACATGGCCACCGACACGCGGTTCACGTTCCTGGGCGGTGTGGCGCACTCGGGGTATCTGCGGGCCTCGTCCTGACCCCAGGTGCCACGGCCCTCACTCCGACGAGGTCCGCCGCCTGATCCTGTTGCCGAGCCAGACGAGCGGGTCGTACTTGCGGTCCACGGCCCGCTCCTTCAGGGGGATCAGCGCGTTGTCCGTGATCTTGATGCCCTCGGGGCACACCTCCGTGCAGCACTTGGTGATGTTGCAGTAGCCGAGGCCGTGTTCGTCCTGGGCCGCGCGCTTGCGGTCCAGGCCGTTCTCCTCGGCCGCGTCGAGCGGATGCATGTCCAGCTCCGCGATCCGCATGAGGAACCGGGGGCCGGCGAACGCCGCCTTGTTCTCCTCGTGGTCGCGGACCACGTGGCAGGTGTCCTGGCACAGGAAACACTCGATGCACTTGCGGAACTCCTGCGGCCGGTCCACGTCCTCCTGGAACATGCGGTACTCGCCGGGGCCCACCCCCTCGGGCGGCACGAAGGCCGGCACCTCCCTGGCCTTGCGGTAGTTGAAGCCGACGTCCGTCACCAGGTCGCGGACCACCGGGAAGGCCCGCAGGGGGGTCACCGTGATCGTCTCGTCCCGGTCGAACACCGACATGCGGGTCATGCACAGCAGCCGCGGCCGGCCGTTGATCTCCGCCGAGCACGAACCGCACTTGCCCGCCTTGCAGTTCCAGCGGACGGCCAGGTCGGGTGCCTGGGTGGCCTGGAGGCGGTGGACGATGTCGAGGACGACCTCGCCGTCGTTGACCTCGACCCGGAAGTCCGCCAGGCCGCCGCCCCGGTCGTCACCCCGCCACACCTTGAAACGGGCCTCGTAGCTGCTCACTCGTACAGCTCCTCTTCGGCGAGGTACTTGACCAGCTCCTCCTTCTCGAAGAGGGCGAGCAGGTCGGGGCGGATGGGCTCGGTGGTCTCACGGGTGAGGGTGATCCGGCCGCGCGCCGGGTCGACGGCGGGCAGCAGGTCGTCGGGATCGGTCAGCGAGCAGACCAGGTTGACGTTGCGCCAGGCGCGGTCCATCGCCGGATGGTCCTCGCGGGTGTGGCCGCCGCGCGACTCGACGCGCTCCAGGGCGGCCCGCGCCACGCACTCGCTGACCAGCAGCATGTTCCGCAGGTCCAGCGCGAGGTGCCAGCCCGGGTTGAACTGGCGGTGCCCCTCCACCCCGGCCCGCCGGGCCCGTACGCGCAACCGCGCCAGCGTCTCCAGGGCCTGCTCCATCTCGCCCTCCCGGCGGATGATGCCGACCAGGTCGTTCATGGTCTGCTGGAGTTCCTGGTGGAGGGTGTACGGGTTCTCCGGCGCGGCTCCCGCGAGCCTCCCGTTCTCCCCGGGTACCGCAGCTTCCGCAGCTTCCGCAGCTTCCGCAGCTTCCGCAGCTTCCGCGGAGAACGGACGCAGGGCCTCCGCGGCGGCCGCGTCGACCTGGGTGTCGTCGATGGCGGGCCGGGCGGTGCCCGCCGCGTACTCGGCGGCGTGCAGGCCCGCCCGGCGGCCGAACACCAGCAGGTCGGAGAGCGAGTTGCCGCCGAGCCGGTTGGAGCCGTGCATCCCGCCGGCCACCTCGCCGGCCGCGTACAGCCCCGGCACCCCGCGGGCGGCGGCCGTGTCGGACTCGACCGCGATGCCGCCCATCACGTAGTGGCAGGTGGGCCCGACCTCCATCGCCTCCGCGGTGATGTCCACGTCCGCCAGCTCCTTGAACTGGTGGTACATGGACGGCAGCCTGCGCTTGATGACCTCCGCGGGCATCCGTGTCGACACGTCGAGGAAGACGCCGCCGTGCGGGGAGCCGCGGCCCGCCTTGACCTCGGAGTTGATGGCGCGGGCGACCTCGTCGCGGGGGAGCAGTTCGGGAGGGCGCCGGTTGTTGTCCGGGTCCTCGTACCAGCGGTCGCCCTCCTCCTCGGACTCGGCGTACTTGTCCTTGAAGACGTCCGGGACGTAGTCGAACATGAACCGCTTGCCCTCGGAGTTCCTGAGCACCCCGCCGTCACCGCGGACCGACTCGGTGACGAGGATGCCCTTCACCGACGGCGGCCAGACCATGCCCGTCGGGTGGAACTGCACGAACTCCATGTTCAGCAGGGGCGCGCCCGCGAGCAGGGCCAGTGCGTGGCCGTCACCCGTGTACTCCCACGAGTTCGACGTCACCTTGAAGGACTTGCCGATCCCGCCGGTCGCGATCACCACGGCGGGCGCCTCCAGCACGAAGAAGCGGCCGGACTCGCGGGCGTAGCCGAAGACCCCGCCGACCCGGCCGCCCGCGGCGGAGCCGCTGTCGGACGCGGTGTCCTGGAGGACCCGGGTGACCGTGCACTCCTGGTACACCTTCAGCCGGGACTCGTAGTCACCGCTCTCCTCGAAGTCCTCCTGCTGCAACGACACGATCTTCTGCTGGAGGGTGCGGATCAGCTCCAGGCCGGTACGGTCGCCGACGTGGGCGAGGCGCGGGTACTCGTGGCCGCCGAAGTTGCGCTGCGAGATCCGGCCGTCCCGCGTCCGGTCGAACAGGGCGCCCCAGGTCTCCAGCTCCCACACCCGGTCCGGGGCCTCCTTGGCGTGCAGTTCGGCCATCCGCCACTGGTTGAGGAACTTGCCGCCGCGCATGGTGTCGCGGAAGTGGACCTGCCAGTTGTCACCGGAGTTGACGTTGCCCATGGCGGCCGCGATACCGCCCTCGGCCATCACGGTGTGCGCCTTGCCGAACAGCGACTTGCAGATCACGGCCGTACGGGCGCCGCGCTCGCGGGCCTCGATCGCGGCCCGCAGACCGGCGCCGCCGGCCCCGACCACGACGACGTCCCACTGCTGGCGGTCGACCACGGACATCAAAGGGCCCCACTCATCTAGAAGAACCTCGGATCGTCGAAGGCGCCGGACGCGACGAGATAGACGTAGAAGTCGGCGAGTGCCACGCTCACCAGTGACGCCCAGGCGAGCTGCATGTGCCGGGCGTTGAGCTTCCCCACCCACTGCCACATCCGGTAGCGGACGGGGTGCTTGGAGAAGTGTCTGAGCTTGCCGCCGACGATGTGCCGGCAGGAGTGGCAGGAGATCGTGTACGCCCAGATCAGCACGATGTTGACCAGGAACACGAGGGTGCCCAGGCCCATGTGGCCCCACGCGTATTGCTCGTCGCGGAAGGCGAGCACGGTGTCGTAGGTCAGGATTCCGGCGACGACGATCGCGGCGTAGAAGAAGTACCGGTGGATGTTCTGGAGCACCAGCGGGAAGCGGGTCTCGCCCGTGTACTTCTTGTGCGGCTCGGCCACCGCGCAGGCCGGCGGGGACGCCCAGAAGCCCCGGTAGTAGGCCTTGCGGTAGTAGTAGCAGGTCAGCCGGAAGCCGAGCGGGAAGATCAGGATGATGATCGCGGGGGAGATCCCCCACCAGCCGCCGAAGATCTCCCAGTTGGGGCCGGCGTGCATCGGCTCGCACCGCTCCGCCAGACAGGGGGAGTAGAAGGGCGAGACGTACGGCGCCGCGTAGTAGTCGGCGTCGGCGAACGCCCGCCAGGTCGAGTACACGATGAAGGCGAGCAGCCCGGCGGCCGTGACCGCCGGGGCGAGCCACCAGCGGTCGGTCCGCAGGTGGGGGGCGTCGATGGCGGCGCGCGTACTGCTCCGCACGCCGCCGGGGGGACGGGGTTCCGTACCAGTGGCCAAGGTGTGACTCCGGTCGGGTCAGGGGGCGCGGCGGTCGCGGGCGCCGAGTCCCTCGTCGTCCGTGTCGATCCACAGCGAGTCGTCGTACGGGGTGTCGGGGATGGTCACGAGGTCCGGGCGGGCGATGGCGGCCGGGGAGGAGGCCGCCTCACGCAGGATCGCGACGCTCTCGCGCAGGTGTTCGGTGTCGGTGCGGACGCGGCGCATGTCCAGCCCTCCGCTGCCCAGCTGCTGCTCCAGCCGCCCGACCGACCGGGTCAGGTCGTCGAGGCAGCGCTGTACCGACCTCAGTTCGTCGTGCACGGACATGACGTACCTCGCTTCCGTCGCCTGGCGGCCGTGGGTGGCAACGGTCATGCGCCTGCGAGTGTTGCGCGTCACACCGGTCGGTGGGAAGGGACGTGCACCGATTGGCCGATGCGTACGGGTGACCCAGGGGTGCATGTCGTGGTGCGTTGCGCCGCACGGGTGGGCTTCCCGGCTGTCGTCGCCGTGTCGCCGTCCGCTGCCGAACCCTTTCCTCTTCAGTGGCCGGATAGATGTGATCAGCTCCATATATACCGGCAAAAGTGACATAACGCCCGCGGCTCCCGGAGGTAAGCAGAGATGTCCCACGACGGCCTCGGACCCCGCGCGGCGGCCCTGCGCTCGGTCGCCTTCCTCACCGCGGGGGCGCTCGCGGTACCCCTGCTCTCCGCCTGCTCCGCCGAGGACGAGGCCGGCAAGCCGCTGGCCGCCCAGGACATCGCACCGGCCGCCCGCGCCCAGATCGCCGACGGCGGCACGCTGCGCTGGGCCGTGGACGCCGTACCCGAGACCCTCAACACGTTCCAGGCCGACGCCGACGCCACCACCACCCGGGTCGCCCAGGCCGTCCTGCCCTCGATGTACCGGCTCGACGCGAACGGGCGGCCCAGGGCGAACCCCGACTTCCTGGAGTCCGCCAAGGTCGTCGACACCGAGCCCCGGCAGGTCGTCCTGTACCGGCTCGACCAGCAGGCGGTCTGGAGCGACGGCCGCGAGATCGGCGCCGCCGACTTCGCCGCCCAGTGGCGTGCCCTGTCCGGCAAGGACAGCGCCTACTGGACCGCCCGCAACGCCGGCTACGACCGCATCGAGAAGATCGAACGGGGCGCCAACGACCTGGAGGTCCGGGTCACCTTCGCCCGGCCCTACGCCGACTGGCGGTCGCTGTTCTCCCCGCTGTACCCGAAGGACGTCATGGGCACGCCCGACGCCTTCAACGACGGGGCGCGGCGCAAGCTCAAGGTCACCGCCGGGCCGTTCGCCCTGAAGCAGGTCGACCGCGAGAAGGACCGGATCCGGCTCACCCGCAACCCCCGCTGGTGGGGCCGGCCCGCCAAGCTCACCGAGATCGTGCTGACCGCCGTACCGCGCGATGAGCGGGCCGCCCACCTCGCCGAGGGCGACCTCGAGGTGGCCGAGATCGACCCGGCCGTGGCCCGCGGCCTCGACAGTGCCGCGGGTGCCGCCGGACCGCTCTCGGGACCCGGCGCCGGCCGCACCGCGGCCAAGGCGCTGCACTCGTGGGCCGTCGTCGACGCCTCCGACGAGGACGCGGAAGAGAACGCGGACGCGGACCAGGAGCAGGAGCAGGGCGACCGGGATGTCCTCGCCCGCGGGGATCTGCGCGGGGCCGTCGCCGCCTGGGAGCGGCAGCGGAAGGAGCTGCGGGGCTACGAGGTGCGCAGGTCGCTGGAGCCGGCCTACACGCAGCTGGCCCTCAACGGCGCGGACGGCCCCCTCGCCGACGAGCGGGTGCGCCGGGCGGTGGCCAGGGCGCTCGACCGCAAGGAGCTGGCGAAGGTGGTGCTGAAGCCGCTCGGCCTGCCCGCCGTGCCGGTCGGCAGCCACCTGGCGCTCTCCGGGCAGGAGGCGTACGCCGACAACAGCGGCGCGCTCGGCGGCCAGGACACCGAGGAGGCGCAGGCGCTGCTCGCGGACGCGGGCTGGGTGGCCGGCGGCCCGGTGGAGAAGGGCGAGAAGGGCGAGAAGGCCGCCGGGTCCGAGGGTGAGAAGTCCGACGGGGAGAAGGAGGCGGAGGGCGACAGGAAGGCCGGCGACGGCGAGAAGGCCGGCCGCGACGACAGGTCGGAGGGAGGTGACGACGGCACGTACATCGTCGGCCAGGACGGCAAGGCGCCCGCGGAGCACGGCCGCGACCACGAGGACCACGGCAGCCGGCTCGCCCAGGACGGCAAGCAGTACCTCAACCGGCAGGGCGCTCCCGGCGCCTACGCCCCCCGGGGCACCGCCGCCCCGGCCGGTGCCGCGCGCGAGGCGCTGGCCAAGGACGGCAAGGCGCTCACCCTGCGGTTCGTGCTGCCGACCGGTCCGGGCTCGGACTCCCTGCACCTGGTGGCCGGGCGGATCACGCGGATGCTGGAGAAGGTCGGCATCCGCACCGAGACCACCAAGGTCTCCGACGAGAGCTACTTCAAGGACCACATCGCGTCCGGCGACTACGACCTGGCACTCTACTCCTGGCCCTCCTCCGCCTTCCCGGCCACCGACGCCCGGCCGATCTACGCCAAGCCGGTGCCGGGAGCCGACGGCTCGCTGAGCGTCGAGCAGAACTACACGAGGGTCGGCACCGACCAGGTCGACCAGTTGTTCGATCAGGCGGTCTCCACCCTCGACGAGGAGGAGGGCCGGTCCCTGATCCGCAAGGCCGACGCCCGGATCTGGGCCGCTGCCGGATCGATTCCTCTCTACCAGCGCCCACAGCTCACGGCCGTACGGAAGAACCTGGTCAACGTCGGTGCCTTCGGTTTCCAGACCCCCGTCTACGAGGACATGGGCTTCCTGAAGAAGGGCGTGAAGGTCTCCGCGAGCCCCTCGAAGAAGTGAGCGCCGAGTGATCGTCGGATGAACCGTGTGGCCCTGCGGAGGCCGTCCCCCGCCGGGCCACGTACGATGGGGTGAGGCCGTGGCGTGTCAAGCCCGGCAGGGCCCGCGTAACACAGACGTACGCAGCAGGGCCGCCCTCACACTCCGGGAGATCGCCGCTTTATGGCCACGCGCCACGATATTCGCAACGTAGCCATCGTCGCCCACGTCGACCACGGCAAGACGACTCTGGTCGATGCCATGCTCAAGCAGGCCGGCGCCTTCGCCGCGCACGCCGCCGAGTCGCTCGACGACCGCATGATGGACTCGAACGACCTGGAGCGTGAGAAGGGCATCACGATCCTCGCCAAGAACACGGCGGTGAAGTACCACCCCAAGGACGGGGGGGACGTCGTGACCATCAACATCATCGACACCCCCGGTCACGCCGACTTCGGCGGGGAGGTCGAGCGTGGTCTGTCGATGGTCGACGCCGTCGTGCTGCTGGTGGACGCCTCCGAGGGCCCGCTGCCGCAGACCCGCTTCGTGCTGCGCAAGGCGCTCCAGGCCCGCCTGCCCGTGATCCTGTGCATCAACAAGACGGACCGCCCGGACTCGCGCATCGACGAGGTCGTCAACGAGGCCTACGACCTCTTCCTCGACCTCGACGCCGACGAGGACCAGATCGAGTTCCCGATCGTCTACGCGTGCGCGCGTGACGGCGTCGCCTCGCTGAGCAAGCCCGAGGACGGCACCGTCCCGAAGGACAGCGAGAACCTGGAGCCGTTCTTCTCCACGATCCTGTCGCACGTCCCGGCTCCGGAGTACGACGAGGAGGCTCCGCTCCAGGCGCACGTCACCAACCTGGACGCCGACAACTTCCTCGGCCGTATCGCGCTGCTGCGCGTCGAGCAGGGCGAGCTGCGCAAGGGCCAGACCGTCACGTGGATCAAGCGCGACGGCACGATGTCCAACGTGCGCATCACCGAGCTGCTGATGACCGAGGCGCTCACCCGCAAGCCCGCCGAGAAGGCCGGCCCGGGTGACATCTGCGCCGTGGCCGGTATCCCGGAGATCATGATCGGTGAGACCCTCGCCGACCCGGAGAACCCGGTCGCGCTGCCGCTCATCACGGTCGACGAGCCGGCGATCTCGATGACCATCGGTACGAACACCTCGCCGCTGGTCGGCCGTGGCGGTACCGGCAAGGGCGCCGAGAACAAGGCCGCGGTCAAGGACCGCAAGGTGACCGCCCGGCAGGTCAAGGACCGCCTGGACCGCGAGCTGATCGGTAACGTCAGCCTCCGTGTCCTGGACACCGAGCGTCCGGACGCCTGGGAGGTGCAGGGCCGCGGTGAGCTGGCGCTGGCCATCCTGGTCGAGCAGATGCGCCGTGAGGGC
Organism: Streptomyces phaeoluteigriseus; assembly: GCF_001896135.2. Taxonomy (GTDB): domain Bacteria; phylum Actinomycetota; class Actinomycetes; order Streptomycetales; family Streptomycetaceae; genus Streptomyces; species Streptomyces phaeoluteigriseus. The sequence goes on along the minus strand of NZ_MPOH02000019.1, from coordinate 129,131 downwards.
TTCGAGCTGACCATCGGCAAGCCGCAGGTCGTCACCAAGCTCGTCGACGGCAAGGTCTACGAGCCGGTCGAGCGCATGACGATCGACGTGCCCGAGGAGCACATGGGTGCCGTCACGCAGCTCATGGGCGTCCGCAAGGGCCGGATGGACAACATGTCCAACCACGGCTCGGGCTGGGTCCGCATGGAGTTCGTCGTGCCGTCCCGCGGTCTCATCGGCTTCCGTACCGAGTTCCTCACGGGCACGCGCGGCACGGGTATCGCCCACTCCATCCACGAGGGCCACGAGCCGTGGTTCGGCACGCTGACGACCCGTAACAACGGTTCGCTGGTCGCCGACCGCGCCGGTGCCGTCACCGCGTTCGCGATGACGAACCTCCAGGAGCGCGGCGTGCTGTTCACCGACCCCGGCACCGAGGTGTACGAGGGCATGATCGTCGGCGAGAACTCGCGCGCCGACGACATGGACGTGAACATCACGAAGGAGAAGAAGCTCACGAACATGCGGTCCGCCTCGGCCGACTCCTTCGAGGCGATCGTCCCGCCGCGCAAGCTGTCGCTGGAGCAGTCGCTGGAGTTCTGCCGCGACGACGAGTGCGTCGAGGTGACTCCGGAGGCGGTTCGCATCCGCAAGGTCGTTCTCGACCAGCGCGAGCGGGCCCGCTCCGCGAGCCGCGCCAAGCACGGCTGACGGTTCTTCACCGGGGTCCCGGTCCTCCTGAGCGGAGGGCCGGGACTTCGGCGTGCTCGAGGCCGGTTCCGGAGAGGGCGTGAGGGGTGTGCCGCGGCGCTTCCCGGGCAGGGTGCGAGCCCGCTGTCCGAGCCGCAGGAGAAGCCGTCCGGTTATCGGTTATCCGGCCAACGCGTTTCGGACATGTAAACAAAAAATAGTCACTTCATGTCTGAAATGACCGTTTAGCATTTCACCTGTCAAGCGCGCGCAGGTGTCAATCTTTGCAATTTTTGCTCAAAATATGGACGGTAGGGAGATCCCTATGTCTTCCGGCCTTGACGCGCGTTGACTTACTTGGCGAAAGTTCCCCCAAACCACAGAACCTGCCGGTATCTGTGCTGCGCTCAACTCTCCAACCCCCGGGGGAAGTACACACATGACCAGTCCAGCAAAGACCGAGGGCCCCGGCTCCGCGGTCGCCTTGGACCCTGAGCTCGACGCGACCTCGCAGGTCGCCGAGGGCGCGAAGAAGCTTGAGGGCCGCTCCCCCGGTCAGTTGATGTGGCAGCGCTTCAAGCGTGACCGTACAGGGATGATCTGCGCCGGCGTAGTGATTTTCTACTTCGTCGTGGCGCTGTGCGCGCCGCTGCTCACCATGATCAGCGGCTCCGATCCCTACACCCTGTACGGTCAGGACCCCACGTACGCCGATCAGCCCGTGCTGGACGAGTTCGGTCTGCCGCTCGGCTGGTTCGGCGGTGTCTCGGGGAGCCACTGGTTCGGGGTCGAGCCGCAGTACGGCCGCGACCTCTTCGCCATGCTGCTCTACGGCATGCGCACCTCGCTGCTCATGGCGTTGGGCGTGACCGTGCTGGTGATGCTGACCGGCGTCATCATCGGCCTGGTCGGCGGCTACTTCGGCGGCCGCACCGACTACTGGCTCGGCAGGATCACGGACTTCTTCCTGTCGTTCCCGTCGCAGCTCTTCTTCATCGCCTTCATGCCTGTCGTGACCGCGTTCTTCGTGGACCCCCGGGAGGAGACCCCCACGTACTTCCGGGCGGTGGCGATTCTGATCGTGCTGTGGGTGCTCGGGTGGATGGGCATGGCCCGACTCGTCCGTTCCACCGTGCTGTCCCTGCGTGAGCGCGAGTTCGTGGAGGCCGCCAAGGTCGCCGGCGCCTCCCCGGTGCGGATCGTCCGCAAGGAGATCCTGCCGAACATCGTCTCGCCGATCCTGGTGCAGTTCACGTACCAGCTGCCGAGCACCATCCTCACCATCGCGTTCCTCTCCTTCGCCGGTGTCGGCTTCGTCGAGCCCACCCCGGACTGGGGACGGCTGTTCGCCGCCGGCGCCCGCTACGCCGAGCAGGACCCGGCGTTCATGTTCTTCCCGGGTGTGGCGCTGGTGATCTTCATCCTGTGCTTCAACCTCCTCGGAGACTCGGTACGGGATGCCTTCGACCCCAAGTCCGGGCGCTAAACCGTCCATTGGTGGGGGGTGACTGCCGCCCCCGCGACGCCTACCGGCCGCGTCAGGCAGTACTCATGGATAACAACCGACAGGTAGGTGCATTCACCGCTATGAAGTCGTTCACCTCGCGCAGAGCGCGCGCCGTAGTGGTCGCCATCGCGGCCGGCTCCCTCGCGCTCACAGGCTGCTCGGAGAACAAGGGCTCGAGCTCGGGCAAGGACTCCAAGAAGGACCAGGAGGAGGCGTCCTCCCAGTCGAAGGCCGTCACCTACGCCGACGCCGCAGCCTCGACCGGCCCGGCCGAGGAGGTCCCCGGCGCCAAGAGCGGCGGCACCATAACCGTCTACCAGGAAGCGGGCCTGACCCACCTGGACCCGGGTCAGATCTACGTCTCCGACGCCGGCCAGGTCGCCAACCTGCTCTTCCGCGGGCTGACGAACTTCGAGGAGGACGGCAAGGGCGGTGTCTCGGTCGTGGGTGACCTCGCGACCGACTCCGGCAAGTCCTCCGACGGCGGCAAGACCTGGACGTTCACGCTGAAGGACGGCGTCAAGGACCAGAACGGCAAGGTGATCACCTCCGCCGACATCCGCCACACCGTCGAGCGCACCTACGCCGAGTTCATCTTCGACGGCCCGACCTACCTGCAGACCTGGCTGAGCGGTGCCGAGTACCGCAAGGCGCTGCCGGACGGCGGCTACGGTGCCAAGCACCTGCCGGACTCGGTCCTGGAGACCCCGGACGCCAAGACGGTCGTCTTCCACTTCGACAAGCCGCGTCCGGACCTTCCGCAGACGCTGGCCATGCCGGGCTACTCCATCGTTCCGGAAGGGTCCGACACGAAGGAGAAGTACGACAAGGCCCCCGTCTCCCTCGGCCCGTACAAGATCTCCGAGTACAAGGTCGGCAAGTCCCTCAAGCTCGTCAAGAACGACCAGTGGGACCCGAAGACCGACTCCGTGCGCCACCAGTACGTGGACCTGTGGGACGTCCAGTTCGGTGTCACCGAGTCGACCCAGACCAAGCGTCTGATCTCCGACCAGGGTGACGCCAAGAGCGCCATCCAGTTCACCGGCAGCGTCGACGCCACCCAGATCCAGGACGTGATCGGCACCCCGGCCGTCAACCAGCGCACGATCAAGGGCTACCAGCCCTACGTCATGCAGCTGACGTTCAACCTGGACCGGGTCAAGAACAAGAAGATCCGCGACGCCGTCACCTACGCGGTGAACTCCAAGTCGCTGATCGCCGGTGAGGGTGGCGCCTACGGCGGTGACGTGGCCCCGAACCTGTTCGCGCCGACCCTGCCGGGCTACGAGGCCACCTACGACCCCTACGGTCGCCTCAAGACACCGCAGGGCAACCTCGAGAAGGCCAAGGAACTGCTCGCCGACGTCCCGGCCGCCGAGAGGAAGCTCGTCTTCGCCTACGGCAACACCGAGGCGGGCCAGAAGCGCAAGGTCGCCATCGAGGACGCCCTGAGCAAGGTGGGCATCGACGTGGTCGCCAAGGAGATCGACTCCGCCAGCTACTACCAGCAGATCGGTGAGCTGGACAACCCGTACGACATCTACATCACCGGCTGGGGCCAGGACTGGCCGTCCCCGGGCACGGTCGTGACGCCCATCTACGACGGTGACCAGGTCGCGAAGGGTTCGTCGAACTACTCGCACATCGACGACCCGAAGGTGCAGGAGCTGATCCAGAAGGCCCTGACCCAGGAGCCCACCGAGGCGGCGAAGACCTGGCAGGAGGCGCACCACTACATCCTGGAGAAGGTCAACCCGGCCGCTCCGCTGTGGTACACCAAGCAGTTCCAGCTCTACGGCTCGAACATCGGCGGTGCCCGTTACAGCACCGAGTCGAGCTACATCGACGTCACCCGACTGTTCCTGAAGTCGTAACTCTCTCCGGCTGACCGCGGGGGTGCGCACCAGGCGGAGCGCACCCCCGCGGTTCCGTGAAACCACCTGACCGTCTCCGCAGAGAGCAGCCTCCCCGCCATGCTTCAGTTCATCCTCCGGCGCTTGGTCGGTGCCGTCGTCACCCTGTTCCTCATCGGCGCCGCCACCTTCTTCCTCTTCGTCGCCGCACCGTCCGACTACGCCTCTCTGGCCTGTGGCAGGGACTGCTCGCCCGCGAGACTGGAGTCCATCCGCGAGGCCCTCGGCCTCAACCTGCCGGTCGCCCAGCAGTTCTGGGACTTCATGTCCGGCATCGTGGTCGGCCGTGACTTCCCCGACGGCCACTGCGCCGCCCCGTGCCTCGGACAGTCCTTCTACTCGGGCGACTTCGTCTGGGACACGATCATGGACCGCTTCCCGCTGACCCTGTCGCTGACCGCCGGCGCCATACTCGTCTTCCTCACCATCGGTATCGGCGCGGGCATGCTGGCCGCGTACCGGCGGGGCTCCACGGTCGACAAGCTCGCCACCGGCGCCTCCATGGTGCTCAGCTCGTTCCAGATCTACTTCCTCGGCCCGATCGTGCTGATGATCTTCGTGTACAGCACCGGGTGGGTGGAGAGCCCCAAGTACGTGCCCTTCACCGAGAGCCCGTTCGGCTGGCTGGCCGGACTGTGGATCCCCATGGTCGTCATGGCCACCATCTTCACCGCGCAGTACACGCGTATGGCGCGCGCCTCCATGATCGAGCAGCTCGCCGAGGAGCACGTCCGTACCGCCCGCGCCAAGGGCATGGGCAAGAAGTACGTCTTCTTCCGCTACGCCTGGCGCGGCTCGCTCATCCCGATCGTCACCGTGCTCGGCATCGACATCAGCGCTCTGCTCGGCGGCGGTGTGGTCACCGAACTCACCTTCTCCCTGCAGGGCATCGGACGCCTCGCCGTGGACGGCGCGGTCAACAAGGACCTCCCGCTCACGATGGGCGTCATGCTGTTCGGAGCCTTCTTCATCCTGCTCCTCAACATCCTCGTCGACATCGTGTACGCCTGGATCGACCCGCGCGTCCGGCTCTCCTAGGAAGAACGAACCATCGTGACCACACTGACCAAGACCGAGGACGCCCCGGCCCCCACCGGCCCGGAGGGCTTCCTGTCGGTGCGCGATCTGAAGGTGCGGTTCTCCACCGAGGACGGCATCGTCAAGGCGGTCGACGGCCTGTCCTTCGACGTCGAGCGCGGCAGGACCCTGGGCATCGTCGGCGAGTCGGGCTCCGGCAAGTCCGTCACCAACCTGACGGTCCTCGGCCTGCACAGCCCGCGGACCACGACCATCGAGGGCGAGATCCTCCTCGACGGGAAGGAACTGGTCACCGCCACCGAGCGGGAACTGGAGCGGCTCCGCGGCAACAAGATGGCGATGATCTTCCAGGATCCGCTGACCGCCCTGTCGCCGTACTACACCGTGGGCCGACAGCTGTCCGAGCCCTACATGAAGCACCGGGGCGCCTCCAAGAAGGAGGCGAAGGACCGGGCGATCCAGATGCTGGAGAAGGTCGGCATCCCGCAGCCCAAGGTCCGCTTCGACGACTACCCGCACCAGTTCTCCGGCGGTATGCGCCAGCGCGCGATGATCGCCATGGCGCTGATGTGCGACCCCGAGCTGCTGATCGCCGACGAGCCGACCACCGCACTGGACGTCACCGTGCAGGCCCAGATCCTGGACCTGCTCAAGGACCTCCAGCAGGAGTTCGGCTCCGCGATCGTCTTCATCACGCACGACCTCGGCGTCATCTCCAGCATGGCCGACGACCTGCTGGTGATGTACGCCGGCCGGGCCGTGGAGCGCGGCTCCGTCAAGGAGGTGCTGCGTTCACCGAAGCACCCCTACACCTGGGGTCTGCTCAGCTCGATGCCGCGCCTGGACGGGGACATCAACCAGGCCCTGGACCCGATCCCGGGCAGCCCGCCGTCGCTGCTCAACCCGCCCTCCGGCTGCCCCTTCCACCCGCGCTGTGCCTTCAAGGACCAGGTCGCGGGAGACCTCTGCTCGCAGGAACGGCCGACGCTGGCCGCGGGGCGCGCCGCGGCCTGTCATCTGACGGCCGAGCAGAAGCAGACCATCTTCATCGACAAGATCCAGCCCCGGCTGCGCTAGGGAGCACCGAGACATGAGCGACAACCTCACCCTCCCCACACAGCAGGGATCGACCGACACCCCGTCCCCCGAGCCGCTGCTGAAGGTCGAGGGCCTCACCAAGCACTTCCCGATCCACGGCGGCTTCCCGATCAAACGGAAAGTCGGCGCGGTCCAGGCCGTCGACGGCGTCGACCTGACCGTCGGCGTCGGCGAGAGCGTCGGCCTGGTCGGCGAGTCGGGCTGCGGCAAGTCGACCACCGGCCGGCTGATCACCCGCCTGCTGGAGCCCACCGCGGGCAGGATCACGTACTCGGGGCAGGACATCACCCACGCCTCGCGCCGCCGGCTGGCGCCGGTGCGCTCCGAGATCCAGATGATCTTCCAGGACCCGTACTCCTCGCTGAACCCGCGTCAGACCGTCGGCACGATCATCAAGTCGCCGATGGAGATCAACGGGATCGAGCCGACGGGCGGCCGCGAGACCAGGGTCCGCGAGCTGCTGGAACTGGTCGGCCTCAGCCCTGAGCACTACAACCGCTTCCCGCACGAGTTCTCGGGCGGTCAGCGCCAGCGCATCGGCGTGGCCCGCGCGCTGGCCCTGCAGCCGAAGCTGATCGTCGCGGACGAGCCGGTCTCCGCGCTGGACGTGTCGATCCAGGCGCAGGTCGTCAACCTGCTGCAGAAGGTGCAGCGGGAACTCGGCATCGCGTTCCTGTTCATCGCCCACGACCTGGCCGTCGTCCGGCACTTCTCGCAGCGGGTCGCGGTGATGTACCTGGGCAAGATCGTCGAGGTCGGCGACCGCGAGTCGATCTACAACGGCCCCCGGCACCCGTACACCCACGCCCTCCTCTCCGCCGTCCCCGAGGTCGAGATCGAGGGAGAGACCCCCGCTCGCGAGCGGATCCGGCTCTACGGTGACGTTCCCTCGCCGATCAACCCGCCGTCCGGCTGCCGCTTCCGCACCCGCTGCTGGAAGGCCCAGGACAAGTGCGCGACGGAGGAGCCCCCGCTGGTCCAGCTCTCGGGCAACCGCCCCGGCCACCTGACGGCCTGCCACTTCCCGGAGGACCCGACCACGGAACGCCGAGACGAGGACGTCATCCTCGACCCGGCGCTCAGGGCGCTGGAGAGCGACGCGGAGGGCGGTCCCGCCGGCAAGAAGTGACCGACGCGGGTTCGCCGTGCGGCGGGCGCGGGTGCGGGGTTCGCCCGTAGGGCGGAGGCGTCGCAGCGGGCTGCGCCCCTGCGGCGCGAGCGTGTCGGCGCCGCGTTCGCCGTGCGAGCCGAGTGTCAGCCCGGGGTTCGCCCCGCGGCGTGTGCGTCGCCGCCGGGTTCGGCCCGCGCCGGTGACGATCACGACGGGAGGCGGGGTCACCGACCCCGCCTCCCGTCGTCGTACGTTCGTTGCGCGAGGGCCCGGCCCCACGCCGACGCACCTGAGCGTGCCGTCCGTCCCGGTCGCAGGTCGGCCTCCTCCCACCACCGCATGGAGGGGGGGAGGTCCCCGGGCACCCGGCCCGCGTCCACGCGCCGCGACGCCCCGGGCACCCGGCCCGCGTGACGCGTCTCCCAGGCCCGCCCGGCCGCCGTCCTGTGCCGCAGCCCGCATCGGGCGCACCCTGGCCTCCCGCACCACCGGTTCCCGCGTCTCGCAGCCCGTGGTCGGCGCCTCGTGGTCCGCACGCCGCGGCCGGTGGTGGAGCCCGAGGTCAGACCCCGCGGTCCGCGCACCCCGGCCGGTGGTGGTGCCCGTGGTCGGCACCTCGCGGTCCGTACGCCCCGGCCGGTGGTGGTGCCCGCGGTCGGCACCCCGCGGTCCGCGCACCCCGGCCGGTGAGCTTCCCCGGCTGTCGCCGGCCGTCCACGGTTCACGGAGTTTCGGCACCCGGACGGGTGGCGCGCGTGTGCGTCATGCACCTTTTGCGGTGATATTGGCCGATAAAGGATCAGTACGTCAATACGGACGTCGGCACGACGGCACAGCGCTCGGGTGAAGCGCGGTGAGAGGAGTCATCCATGCGTGGAGCCACGCACGCCAAGTGGGCCGCATGCGCGGCGGCCGTAGCCCTCGTGGCCACGGCCTGCGGGGGCGGGGGCGACAGCGGGGGCGACAGCGGTGCGGTGCTCAGCTCCTCGTGGGGAGACCCGCAGAACCCGCTGGAGCCGGCCAACACCAACGAGGTGCAGGGCGGCAAGGTCCTCGACATGATCTTCCGGAGCCTGAAGAAGTACAACCCGGAGACCGGCGAGGCCGAGGACATGCTCGCCGAGAAGATCGAGACCTCGGACTCGCAGAACTTCACCATCACCGTCAAGGACGGCTGGACCTTCAGCAACGGCGAGAAGGTCACCGCCAAGTCCTTCGTCGACGCCTGGAACTACGGCGCCAGCCTGAAGAACAACCAGAAGAACGCGTACTTCTTCGGGTACATCGAGGGCTACGACAAGACGCACCCCGAGGACGGCGGCAAGCAGACCGCCGACACCCTCTCCGGGCTGAAGGTCGTCGACGACAGGACCTTCACGGTCAAGCTCAGCCAGAAGTTCTCGACCTTCCCCGACACCCTCGGCTACCCGGCCTACGCCCCGCTGCCCCAGGCCTTCTTCACCGACCACGCGGGCTGGCTGTCCAAGCCGATCGGCAACGGCCCCTACGCCGTCGACTCCTACGCCAAGGGCTCCCAGATGAGCCTGCGCAAGTGGGAGGACTACCCCGGTGACGACGCGGCGGAGAACGGCGGCGTGGACCTCAAGGTCTACACGGACAACAACACCGCCTACACCGACCTGCTGGCCGGCAACCTCGACCTGGTCGACGACGTGCCCGCGGCCCAGCTCAAGAACGTCAAGAACGACCTCGGGGACCGCTACCTCAACACCCCCGCCGGCATCATCCAGACCCTCGCCTTCCCGTTCTACGACGAGAACTGGAACAAGAGCGGCTCCGACAAGGTCCGCACCGGCCTGTCCCGGGCCATCGACCGCGAGCAGATCACCGAGACGATCTTCCAGAAGACCCGCACCCCCGCCACCGACTGGACGTCCCCGGTGCTCGGGGAGGACGGCGGCTTCAAGGAAGGCCTGTGCGGGGACGCCTGCGACTACGACCCGGCGGAGGCCAAGAAACTGATCCAGGAGGGCGGCGGCCTCCCCGGCGGCCAGGTCAAGATCACGTACAACGCGGACACCGGCTCCCACAAGCAGTGGGTCGACGCCGTCTGCAACTCCATCAACAACGCCCTGGGCAACGACAAGGCCTGCGTCGGCAACCCGGTCGGCACCTTCGCCGACTTCCGCAGCCAGATCGGCGACCAGAAGATGAGCGGCCCGTTCCGGGCGGGCTGGCAGATGGACTACCCCCTCATCCAGAACTTCCTCCAGCCGCTCTACTACACCAACGCCTCCTCCAACGACGGCAAGTGGTCCAACAAGGAGTTCGACGACCTCGTCGACGAGGCCAACGCCGAGACCGACACCGCCAAGGCCGTCGAGACGTTCCAGCAGGCCGAGGAGGTGCTCCGGGACAACATGGGCGCCATCCCGCTCTGGTACCAGAACGGCAGCGCCGGCTACTCGGACCGCCTGTCGAACGTCAAGCTCAACCCGTTCTCCGTCCCGGTGTACAACGAGATCAAGGTCAGCTGACCCGCGATGGGGCGGTACGTGATCCGGCGTCTCCTCCAGATGATCCCGGTGTTCATCGGAGCCACGCTGCTGATCTTCCTCATGGTCAACGTGATGGGCGACCCCATCGCCGGTCTCTGCGGCGACCGGCAGTGCGACCCCGCCACCGCCGCCCAGCTGGAGAAGGAGTTCGGCCTCGACAAGCCCGTCTGGCAGCAGTACCTGACCTACATGGGGAACGTCTTCACCGGTGACTTCGGTACGGCGTTCAACGGCCAGCCGGTCACCGAACTGATGGCGACGGCCTTCCCCGTCACCATCCGGCTCACGATCATCGCGATCGTCTTCGAGATCGTCATCGGCATCACCCTCGGAGTCGTCACCGGCCTGCGCCGCGGTCGCCCCGTCGACAGCGGCGTCCTGCTGGTCACCCTCGTGGTGATCTCCGTCCCCACCTTCGTCACCGGCCTGCTGCTCCAACTGCTGCTCGGCGTCAAGTGGGGCTGGATCAAGCCCTCGGTGTCCTCGGACGCCACCTTCGGCGAGCTGATCGTGCCGGGCCTGGTGCTGGCGAGCGTCTCACTGGCCTACGTCACCCGCCTGACCCGCACCTCCATCGCGGAGAACAAACGGTCCGACTACGTCCGTACGGCCATCGCCAAGGGCCTGCCGAGGCGCCGCGTCGTCACCCGCCACCTGCTGCGCAACTCGCTCATCCCGGTCGTCACCTTCATCGGCACCGACATCGGCGCCCTGATGGGCGGCGCGATCGTCACCGAGCGCATCTTCAACATCCACGGCGTCGGCTTCCAGCTCTACCAGGGCATCCTCCGCCAGAACACCCAGACCGTGGTCGGCTTCGTGACCGTCCTCGTCCTGGTGTTCCTGGTGGCCAACCTGCTGGTCGATCTCCTGTACGCCGTACTCGACCCGAGGATCCGCTATGCCTGAACCGATGCCGCCCGAGCCGCTCCTGTCCGGCGGGGGCCGCGTCCCGGAGGACGGCGCCATCGCCGCGACCGGCATGGGCGGCGCGATGGACCTCGCCACCGCCGAGGGCGAGACCCTGGAGAGGGCCCCGGCCGGCCCGGACGGCACCGGCCCCACCGACAGGCCCCGCTCCCTGTGGTCGGACGCCTGGCGCGACCTGCGCCGCAACCCCGTCTTCATCCTCTCCGGCCTGGTCATCCTCTTCCTGGTGTTCGTCTCCCTGTGGCCCTCGGTGATCGCCTCCGGTTCCCCCCTCAAGTGCGACCTCGCCAAGGCCCAGGAAGGCTCCCAGCAGGGCGCCCCGTTCGGCTACGACGGCCAGGGCTGCAACGTGTACACCCGCACCGTGTACGGCGCCCGTACCTCCGTCACGGTCGGCGTCCTGGCCACGCTCGGCGTCGCCCTGTTCGGCAGCGTCCTCGGCGGGCTCGCCGGATTCTTCGGCGGCGTGTGGGACTCGGTCCTGTCCCGGATCACCGACATCTTCTTCGCGATTCCCGTCGTCCTCGGCGGCCTGGTCCTGCTCTCCGTGGTCACCAGCAACACCGTCTGGCCCGTCATCGGGTTCATGGTGCTGCTGGGCTGGCCGCAGATCTCCCGGATCGCCCGCGGCTCGGTCATCACCGCGAAGCAGAACGACTACGTGCAGGCCGCGCGGGCGCTCGGCGCCTCCAACTCCCGCATGCTGCTGCGGCACATCGCGCCCAACGCCGTGGCCCCGGTGATCGTCGTGGCGACCATCGCGCTCGGCACGTACATCGCGCTGGAGGCCACCCTGTCCTACCTCGGTGTCGGCCTGAAGCCGCCGACCGTCTCCTGGGGCATCGACATCTCCGCAGCCTCGCCGTACATCCGCAACGCCCCGCACGCGCTGCTGTGGCCCTCCGGCGCCCTGGCGCTCACCGTGCTGGCGTTCATCATGCTCGGCGACGCGGTGCGCGACGCCCTCGACCCGAAGCTGAGGTGACGTGCCGATGCTGCTCGAAGTGCACGACCTGCACGTGGAGTTCCGTACCCGCGACGGGATCGCCAAGGCCGTCAACGGCGTCACCTACGGCGTCGACGCGGGGGAGACCCTCGCCGTGCTCGGCGAGTCCGGCTCCGGCAAGTCCGTCACCGCCCAGGCCGTCATGGGCATCCTCGACACCCCGCCCGGCCGGATCACCGGCGGCCGGATCCTCTTCCAGGGCCGGGACCTGCTGACGCTCAAGGAGGAGGAGCGCCGCAAGGTCCGGGGCGCCGAGATGGCGATGATCTTCCAGGACGCGCTGTCCTCGCTCAACCCCGTGCTCTCCGTGGGCGACCAACTCGGCGAGATGTTCGTCGTGCACCGCGGAATGTCGCGGAAGGACGCCCGCGCCAAGGCCGTGGAGCTGATGGACCGGGTCCGCATCCCGGCCGCGAAGGAGCGGGTCCGGCAGTACCCGCACCAGTTCTCCGGCGGTATGCGCCAGCGCATCATGATCGCGATGGCGATGGCCCTGGAACCCGCGCTCATCATCGCCGACGAGCCGACCACCGCCCTCGACGTCACCGTCCAGGCCCAGGTCATGGAGCTGCTCGCGGAGTTGCAGCGCGAGCTGCACATGGGCCTGATCCTCATCACCCACGACCTCGGCGTGGTCGCCGACGTCGCCGACCGCATCGCCGTGATGTACGCGGGCCGGATCGTGGAGTCGGCGCCCGTCCACGACATCTACAAGGCGCCCGCCCACCCGTACACCCGCGGCCTGCTCGACTCCATCCCGCGCCTGGACCAGAAGGGCCAGGAGCTGTACGCCATCAAGGGCCTGCCGCCCAACCTCATGCACATCCCGCCGGGCTGCGCCTTCCACCCGCGCTGCCCGATGGCCCAGGACGTGTGCCGCACCGACGAGCCACCCCTGTACGAGGTGGAGGAGGAGCGGGGCAGCGCCTGCCACTTCTGGAGGGAGTGCCTGCATGGCTAGTACCTCAGCCGCCCCGGCCGCCCCGGCGACCTCGCCGGCCGAGCCGATCCTCGAGGTGACCGGGCTCGTCAAGCACTACCCGCTCACCCGGGGTGTCCTCTTCAGGAAGCAGGTCGGCGCGGTCAAGGCCGTCGACGGCGTCGACTTCGTCCTCCACCGCGGCGAGACCCTCGGCATCGTGGGCGAGTCGGGCTGCGGCAAGTCCACGGTCGCCAAGATGCTGGTCAACCTGGAGAAGCCGACGGCGGGGCGGATCCGCTACAAGGGCGAGGACGTCACCAAGCTCTCCGGCCGGGCCCTCAGGGCCGTACGCCGCAACATCCAGATGGTCTTCCAGGACCCGTACACCTCCCTCAACCCCCGTATGACGGTGGGCGACATCATCGGGGAGCCGTACGAGATCCATCCCGAGGTCGCGCCCAAGGGGGACCGGCGCAAGAAGGTCCAGGACCTGCTGGACGTGGTCGGGCTCAACCCCGAGTACATCAACCGCTACCCGCACCAGTTCTCCGGCGGCCAGCGGCAGCGCATCGGCATCGCGCGGGGGCTCGCCCTGCGCCCCGAGGTGATCGTCGCCGACGAACCGGTGTCCGCGCTCGACGTGTCCGTGCAGGCGCAGGTGATCAACCTGATGGCGAACCTCCAGAGCGAGTTCGACCTCTCGTACATCTTCATCGCGCACGACCTGTCGATCGTCCGGCACATCTCCGACCGGGTCGGCGTGATGTACCTCGGCCGGATCGTGGAGACCGGCCGCGACGCCGAGATCTACGAGCACCCCACGCACCCGTACACCCAGGCGCTGCTCTCCGCGGTGCCCGTGCCGGACCCGGAGGCGCGCGAGCACCGGGAGCGGATCATCCTCTCCGGCGACGTGCCGTCCCCGACGAACATCCCGTCCGGCTGCCGCTTCCGCACCCGCTGCTGGAAGGCACAGGAGCGGTGCGCCCTGGAGGTGCCGGCCCTCGCCGTCCCGGCCGAGTTCCGTCACACGGGCGGACCCGCGGCCCATGACTCGGCCTGCCATTTCGCGGAGGAGAAGCAGGTGGTCCCGCCCGAGGAACCCCGGGAAGACCATGGAGACACGGGGGCATAGAGGCACATATGAGCCGCAACCGCGTTAACACGCAGGCAACTTGACCGACGCGATTCCGATATACGGACGCGTCAGGCTGAACAGCGTACGGCCGTGCGGGTGCCGTGAACGGGCCGGGAGCGCCATGTCTCCCGGCCCGTTGCCCCTTTTTGCGCCTGAGCCGGCGCCGCTCCCGCGGACCTGGCCGGTGCTTCGTCAGTGGTCGCGGTGGTCCCTGGGGGGCTGCTCCCCGGACAGGCCGAGAGCGCGGCGGAGGAAGTCCAGCTGAAGGCGCAGCAGGTTCTCGGCGACCGTCTCCTGAGGGGTCATGTGGGTCACGCCGGCCAGGGGCAGGACCTCGTGCGGGCGTCCGGCCGCGAGCAGTGCGGAGGACAGCCGCAGGGAGTGGGCGACCACCACGTTGTCGTCCGCCAGGCCGTGGATGATCATCATCGGGCGGGCCGGTTCCGCGGGGTCGACCAGGCCGGCGTCGTCCACCAGTGAGTTCCGCCGGTAGACCTCCGGCTGCTGCCGCGGGTGTCCGAGGTAGCGCTCCTGATAGTGCGTGTCGTACAGGCGCAGGTCGGTGACCGGGGCGCCGACCACCGCCGCGTGGAACACGTCCGGGCGTCGCAGCACCGCGAGGGCGGCCAGGTAACCGCCGAAGGACCAGCCGCGGATGGCGACCCGGCTCAGGTCGAGCGGGAAGTCCGCGGCGAGCGCCTGGAGCGCGTCGACCTGGTCCTGGAGCGCGACGGCCGCCAGATCGTCCTTGATCGCCTTCTCCCAGGCCGGTGAGCGCCCCGGTGTGCCCCGTCCGTCGGCGACGACCACCGCGAACCCCTGGTCGGCGAACCACTGCGAGGTCAGGTGCGCGTTGTGCGCGGCGAGCACGCGGGGCCCGTGCGGGCCGCCGTAGGGGTCCAGCAGGACCGGGAGCGAGGTGTCACCGGGGTAGTCCGTAGGCATAAGCACGGCGCACGGGATCCGCCGTGCGCCCCCCTGGGTGAGTTTCACGCGGGGGAAGAGGCCGGGATCCTCCGCATACGACCGGACAGTGGCTGGCGCCTTCCCGTGCCGCAGCACCCGCGCCCGGCTCCCGGGCCGGTCCAGAGTCGCCGAGACCAGGACGGTGACGTCCCCGGCCCGTACCGCCGAGTGCACGCCGGGCTCGTCGGACAGGCGCTCCACGCCGAGTTCGTTGACGCGGTAGACGTGCACCTCGCCGATCTCGGGCCTCTCCGCCGACTCCCCGGCCGAGGCCGAGACCAGCACGTCGTCGGCCGTCACGTCCAGCACCGCCCGGACGTGCAACTGGGCTCCGGTCAGCGGACGTTCGCCGACCGCGAGCACTCGGGCACCGCCCTCGTCGGCGATCCGCACCAGCTGCCCGGAGGGGCTCCAGCAGGGCACCCCAGGGAAAAGATCAAGCCAAATCGGATCTTCGTCGGCGTGCACCATCCGGGTCGCCCCGGACTCGGTGTCGACGGCCAGGAACAGCTGGCTGCGCTGGTCGCGCGCCTGGACGAGCAGCAGCGGGGCACCCGCCGCTGACCAGTGCACTCGCGCCAGATACGGATAGCGCGTCCGGTCCCAGACGACCTCCGTGCGCACGCCGTCGAGGCCGAACACGAACAGCCGTACGTCCGCGTTGGCCGTCCCGGCAGCCGGATAGGGGACGTGTTGTGGGTCACGTTCCGGCTGGGACGGATCGGAGATCCACCACCGCGCCACCGGCGTGTCGTCCACCCGCGCGACCAGCAGCCGGTCGGACTCCGGAGCCCACCAGAAACCCCGCGAACGGCCCATTTCCTCCGCCGCGATGAACTCGGCCAATCCATATGAAACCGACTCCGACTCCGGCTCGGCGAGCGCCACATCGCCCTCGCCCTCGGCGCCCACGACCCGCAGGGCGCCCCGTGTCACGTAGGCGACGAGCCGCCCGTCGGGTGACGGACGGGGGTCGATCACCGGTCCGGGAACGCGGATCCCACGCGCCGTACCGGCCCGCAACTCAGCCGTGAAAAGCCGCCCTGACAAGGTGAAAGACGCCAGCTCCACCGCCGCGTCGGTGGCGTACCCGACGATCCCGGCGCCGCCCTCCCGGCTGCGCTCACGGCGCGCCAGCTCCTCGGGCGAGAGGTCCTCCGAGGCGCCGCCGAGGAGGATGCGCGGGTCCGCGGCCACGCGCTCGCGGCCGTCGGCCGGATCGAGCACCCACAGCGCGTTGCTGCGGTCGTCACCGGCACGGGAGCGCAGGAACACCACGCGAGAGCCGTCGGGCGCCACGGTGAACGAACGGGGCGCGCCGAGCGTGAACCGCTGGGTCCGGGCGTGCCGGCGGGGGAATGAGTCGGACTCGGTCGTCATCCCCCGACCATATTGGCCATGCGCCCCCTTGTGCGGCTGTGCGCCGAGAGATGCGCACGCACCCATAGTTATGATCACTAGCGCTGTGTGGGTATGAACCTGCTGGCTGATGTATGGATTTACAGGTTCCCTAGCTCTGTCATTCCCCCACGTACCCGGGTTCTTGGAGGTGAGCCGCCGTGGCACTCTCGATTTCGGCGGTGGTGCTGCTGGCGATCATCGTCTTCTTGTTGATCAAGAAGTCAGGACTGAAGGGTGGTCACGCTGTTGTCTGCATCCTGCTCGGCTTCTATCTCGCCTCCTCGACGATCGCGCCCACCATCAGCGACCTGACGACGAGCGTGGCGAGCATGATCGGCAGCATCAAGTTCTGACCGGGTGCCCGACGCCGCGTCCGTCTCTGCGCCTGCCCCTCGGGCGGAGATGTATGCCCGCCTCGTAGGGTTGCCCCATGACGGAACTGCCAGCCCGGCGTCTGCTGCTGGTGCACGCGCACCCGGACGACGAGTCGATCAACAACGGCGCGACCATGGCCAGGTACGCGGCCGAGGGCGTCCAGGTGGCTCTGGTCACCTGCACCCTCGGTGAGCGTGGCGAGGTCATCCCGCCGCAGTTGCGGCACCTCACCGGTGCCGCCCTGGGCGAGTGCCGCCTGCGCGAACTCACCGCCGCCATGGGCGAACTGGGCGTCCAGGACTTCCGGTTGCTCGGCGGAGTCGGGCGCCACGCCGACTCCGGGATGATGGGCCTGCCCGACAACGACGACCCCGCCTGCTTCTGGCAGGCCGACGTCGACGCCGCCGCCGGATCCCTCGCCGAGGTGATCCTCGCCCTGCGCCCCCAGGTCCTCGTCACCTACGACGAGCACGGCGGCTACGGCCACCCCGACCACATCCAGGCCCACCGCGTCGCCATGCGGGCCGTCGAGCTGGCCGCCGGGGCCGGCTGGAGCGTCCCCAAGGTCTACTGGAACCGCGTCCCGCGTTCCGTCGCCGAGGCCGCCTTCGCCCGGCTCCGGGAGGAGCTGCCCGGCCTGCCCTTCGCCAAGAGCGCCGACATCGGGGACGTACCCGGCGTCGTCGACGACGAGAGCGTCACCACCGAGATCGACGGCAGCGCGTACGCCGCCGCCAAGGCCGCCGCGATGCGCGCGCACGCCACCCAGATCGAGGTCGCCCCCGGGGAACGCCACTTCGCGCTCTCCAACGAGCTGGCCCAGCCCCTCTTCACCACCGAGTACTACGAACTCGTCCGCGGGGAGCGGCCCCAGCAGCGGGAGACCGACCTGTTCGCCGGTGTCGAGGAGGCCGTCTGATGCCGGACCAGGGTTCCCTGCTCGCCCAGCCCCTCCAACGGCCCCCCGTCGGACGGATCGCCGCCCACCTCGGACTCCTGCTGCTCGGCGCGCTGACCGCGCTGGCCGGGGCGCTCCTCCAGGCCGGCTGGTTCCCCGGCGGGCTGCTGCTCGCGCTCACGGGCGCCGCCGGGCTGTTCCTCGGCGGGGCGCGGGCCCTCGGCAGCCGGGGCGGGGCCGTCTCGCCCGCCGCCGGCTGGATGATCGGCGTCGTCCTGCTCACCGCGGGCCGCCCCGAGGGCGACTTCCTGTTCGGCGCGGGAGGCGGTTCCTACCTCTTCCTGCTCGGCGGCATGGCACTTGCTGTGATCTGCGCCACCATCGGCTGGGGGCGGCAACCGGTCGGCGACGGGGTCCGACTTGGCAAGTGACGTACCACTTCGCCGTGGCGCGGGCGTGCGAGTCCCGTGACGGTTTCCACGGCGGTCATGGGATACGGGTCAGTAGTGGCCAGTATGGTGGTGCGCGCCGCCGAGCTGCCCGTGAGGTCGTGGCGGGCGGCGGAGCCAACCTGGAGAACCTGCCTTGAGTCGTGAAACTGACAGTCCGTCCTCCGGGCCCAACGGGTCCAACGGGCGCGGCGGAGCCGCATACCCCTCGGGCACGCCGCCCTACGGCACCCCGATGGTGTCCGACGGCGGCCCGGACACGGGCCGTTCGGCCGCACGGCCGGAGGAACGCAAGACCGAGACCACGCTGACGACCCGGATCCGGATCAACATCCCGGGTTCACGGCCCATCCCGCCGGTCGTCGTGCGCACGCCCGTCACCGACGCGGATCCGGCGGGCGACGACGCCGGCGCCGACGCGCAGGGCACCGGCCCCGCCGGAGCCGCGGGCGGGGCCCCCGCGACGGGAGCCACCGGACGCCCGGGAGCCGACGGCAGTGCCGACGCACCCGGCGACCACGCGCGACGGCCGAGGACAAGATGCCGAGCGACTGGTTCGCCCCGCGCAGGCCGGGGCGCCCGCCAAGGGCGCCCAGAGCGGCGGACCGGCGGGC